>OZ244881.1:0-4429198 GCA_965221305.1 Vicinamibacterales bacterium
ACCGTGACGACAGCCCCGCGCGGTTCCTCGTGCTCGGCCGCGCCGGCCCCCACCTGTTGCGGCAGAACGCCGAGTCATTGGCCGGACGTATCGAGTCCCTTGAGCTCACCGGCTTCCAGGTCGCCGAGGTCGGCCCGGCCGAGATGGGGCGGCTGTGGGTCCGCGGCGGGTTCCCGCGGTCGTTTCTGGCCGCCACGGATGCGGACAGCGCGGCGTGGCGCAAGTCCTTCATCCGCACGTTCGTCGAACGCGCCTGCCCCAGTTCGGCGCCGATCTCGGCGTACCCGCGTTGCACCGGTTCCTGGCCATGCTCGCGCACTGTCACGGCCAGATCCTGAACGTCGCCGAGCTGTCGACCGCCCTCGGCGTCGCCCAGGCGACCGTCCGGCGCTACCTCGACCTGCTGGAGCACCTTTTCCTCGTCCGCCAGTTGCGCCCGTGGCACGAGAATCTGCGCAAGCGGCAGGTCAAGCGCCCCAAGGTCTACCTGCGCGACTCCGGTGTCCATCACCACCTGATCGGCGCCGGCACGATGGACGCCCTGCAGATGCACCCGCGCATCGGCGCGTCGTGGGAGGGATTCGTCATCGAGAAGGTGATCGCCGAGGCAACGCCGGACGAGGCCTACTTCTGGGCGACCCACAACGGCGCCGAGCTCGACCTGCTGCTGCTGACCGGCGGCCGGCGGGTCGGCGTCGAGGTCAAGCGCGTGGACGCGCCGCGACGAACGCGCTCGATGGTCGTCGCCCGCGACGACCTGCGGCTCGACGCGCTCTACGTCGTGTACCCGGGGGACGCCCGGTACGTCATCGACGAGAGGATCACGGCGCTGCCGTCGTCGGCGCCGTTCCCGGGGTCCGACGCCGGCGCGGTCGCCAGCGTCTGATCGAACCCGATCGGATGGCCTAGCGGTTCGAGCAACGCGCCCGTCGTTGACGAAGCGTCACGCCGTTGGCCTAGCGGTTCGAGCAACGCGCCCGTCGTTGACGAAGCGTCACGCCGTTCGTGCTGCCCGGAGGTCGCCGCCGGCGCATCGATCCGGATCGCCAAACGGAGACCGCGACGCAGACTACCGCTCGGCATCCGGACCTTCCGGGCGGCTTCGGAGGCGGAGAGGTCGGCGGCAGGTACAATGCGGGCCGACCGCGGACGTCCGTTGGCTCCGTAGGAGGCAGGACCGAGGTGAGCCAGACCGCGTCGCGCGAGATCCGCGCGAAGTCGAGCAGCGGCTACAACGGCAAGGAGACATGACCGAGATGAGCCCGACCCCTTCGCGCGGCATGTGGAGTTCTCGAGCCGGCTTCATTCTGGCGGCGGCCGGTTCGGCCGTCGGGCTGGGCAACATCTGGGGTTTTCCCACACAGGTCGGACAGGGCGGCGGCGCCACGTTCGTGGTCATCTACCTCGCGTGCATCTTCCTGATCTGCGCGCCGATCATGGCCGGCGAGGTCGCCATCGGCCGCAGCACGCGGCTCAGTCCGGTCGGCGCGTTCGAGGCGCTCGCGTCGGGCCGGTGGTGGTGGCTCGTGGGCGCGCTCGGGGTGCTGGCCGGGGTCGGCATCCTGTCGTTCTACTCGGTCATCGCCGGCTGGGCCGTCGCCTACATTTGGTTCGTGGCGACCGGGGCGGTGAGCGGCGGCCCCGACGACATCGGGCGCTTCTTCGCCGAGTTCACCGGGAACGGCGGCGTCAGCGCGACGCTGGCCATTCTCGTCATCGGCGTCACGGCCGCAGTGCTGCTCGGCGGGGTCCGAGCCGGCATCGAGCGGGTGACCAAGGCGCTGATGCCGCTGCTCGTCCTGCTGCTCCTGGGGCTGGCGGTGCGGGCGGTGACCCTGCCCGGCGCGGGCGAGGGGCTGGCCTACTATCTCAGACCGGACCTGACCCGGCTCGCCGACGTGGGGGTCTTCACGTCGGCGCTGGGACAGGCGTTCTTCTCGCTGAGCCTGGGGATGGGGTGCATCCTCACGTATGGCAGCTACCTCGGCCGCGGCGACGGTATCGCCTCCTCGGCGCTCTCGATCGTAGCCCTCGACACGTCGATCGCCCTGCTCGCGGGGTTCATCATCTTCCCCGTCGGGTTCTCCATTGCCGGCTTCGATCCCACCGCGAGCGGACCGGGCCTCATCTTCACGGTGTTGCCGCGGCTCTTCGCCGAGATGCCCGGCGGCCACCTCTTCGGCGGCGCGTTCTTCCTGCTGCTCAGCGTCGCCGCCCTCACCTCGACCATCTCGCTCCTGGAGGTTCCGGTGGCGCACTGCGTCGACGCCCTCGGGTGGCCGCGGGCCAAGGCGGTCGGCGCCGTCACCGCCGCCATCTCGGTGCTCGCGATTCCGTCGGCCCTCGGCAACGGCGCGGTCGGCGTGTTGACGAGCCTGCCCGGTCTCGGCATCGGGTTCCTCGACCTGATGGTGACCGTCTGGAACGAGGTCGCGCTGCCCGTGGGCGGGTTGCTCACCGCGTTATTCGTCGGCCGCATCTGGGGCGTCGACCGTGCGCTCGCGGAGATGCAGGCGGAGAAGGCGTGGATGCCGGTTCCCGAGCTGTGGTCGTTCCTCATCCGCTGGGTGTGCCCGGCCGCCATCGCCCTGATTCTCGCCGCCGCGCTGGCGGCGTTGTTCTGAGCGCGGCGTCGGACGGTAACGACATCGTCATGGAGACGCTGTCGTTCCGGCCCGGCGGCATGACGATCACGGGCACAGACGATCGGAGGGTTGCGCTCGACAGCGCCTTGATGGCGGGCCTCAGGGTCGAAGGTCGTCTTATCGTGGCTGGCCGGCACGATCGGCCGGCGGCTTCCGGCCCGGCTGGTGTCCGCCTCCGGCTCGCCCCGAGATTCGTGGATCCTCCGGCTGAGCCGGATCGGCCCCGTTGGGTGGCTGGCCGAAATCGATGGTGCGGAAGGGGGGATTTGAACCCCCATGAGCCATTGGCTCGCTAGCCCCTCAAGCTAGTGCGTCTGCCAGTTCCGCCACTTCCGCATGGGTGGGTGCGACCGTGCGCCTGCTCTACCGAGGCTCCTCCGGCGCGTCGGCCGGCTCCTCGGCGGCGTCGTCGGGCTCCGCCGCGTCGCCCTCGGCCAGCGCGGCCGGTGGGTCGACGTCGGCCGGGGCCGATACCGGCGCCTGAGGCTGGAAGCCGGGACCCTCCACGCCGCTCAGCAGCGAGGACTCGCCGCGCTGGCCCATGATGGCGAGGGTCATCGACCCGACCATGAACAGGGCCCCGAGCACCGTCGTGGCCCGGGTCAGCACGGTGGCGCTCGAGCGGGCGCCGAACGCGGCGTCGCTGCCGCTGCCGCCGAATGCGGCCTGCAACCCGCCGCCCTTGCCCTGTTGCAGGAGGACGACGACCAGCAGGAACAGGCAGACGAGCACGTGCACGGCGGTGAGGAGAATGCTCAGCATCGTCCTTCCATTATACGGCTAACTCGCCCGCGGACGGCCGCCCGCCGTGATCTCGGCGAAGGCGGCGGGGTCGAGGCTGGCCCCGCCGACCAAGGCGCCGTCGACATCGGGTTGCGCCATCAGGGTGGCGGCGTTGTCCGGCTTGACGCTGCCGCCGTAGATGATGCGGCACGAGGCGGCGGCGTCGGGGCCGAAATGGGCGCCGAGCCGGGACCGAATGCGGCGGTGGGCGGCGTCGGCTTGGTCGGGAGTGGCGACGCGGCCGGTCCCGATGGCCCAGACCGGCTCGTAGGCGACGACGGCGGCGCCCGCCTGGGCGGGCGACAGGCCTGCGAGGCCCCGGGCGATCTGGCGATCGAGCACGTCGAAGGCGCGGCCGGCCTCGCGCTCGTCGAGCGTCTCGCCGACGCAGACGATGGGCGTCAGCCCCGCCGCGGCGACCGCCCGGGCCTTCGCGTTGACACCGGCGTCGGTCTCGCCGAACCGCTGCCGCCGCTCGGAGTGGCCGATGATGACGAGGGCGACGCCGCAGGACTGCAGCATGGGCAGGCTGACCTCGCCGGTGAACGCGCCCCGGGGCTCGGCGTGGACGTTCTGCGCCGCCACCGCGACGCGGTCTCCGGCCCCGAGGCCGGCCAGCGCGTCGACCAGCGCGGGTAGGGCCGGGAAGGGGGGGGCGAGGACGACGTCGACGTCCAGGAAGTCGCCGACGCGCGGTACGAAGTCGCCCGCGTAGTCGACCGCCTCGCGGACGGTCTTGTGCATCTTCCAGTTGGCGGCGACGAGGGGGCGTCGAGACACGGTCAGCTCCCTTCCGCCGCGTCCGGCAGGGCCGCGACCCCGGGCAGCGTGCGGCCCCCGAGGAACTCGAGCGAGGCGCCGCCGCCCGTCGAGACGTGGGTGATGCGCTCGGCGACCCCGGCTCGGCGGACGGCCGCGACGGAGTCTCCCCCGCCTACGATCGTGGTGGCGGGGCTGTCCGCGACGGCCTTCGCGACGGCGAGGGTGCCGCGGGCGAAGGGCGGGATCTCGAAGACGCCCATCGGCCCGTTCCACACGATGGTGCGGGCGGCGGCCGCCGCCTCTCGGTAGCGGGCGATGGTCTCGGGCCCGATGTCGACCCCCAACCGGTCTCCGATGGCCGGGTCGTCGACGCTCACGGTGGCATGGGCGGCGCCGGCGCCGAGGCGGTCGGCGACGACGTGGTCGCCCGGCAGCTCGATCCGCACGCCATGAGCGCCGGCGGCGCGCTCGATATCGCGGACGGTGTCGACTAGGGCATCCTCCACGAGGGACCGGCCCACCGCATGTCCGCGGGCCTTCAGGAAGGTGTAGGCCATGGCCCCGCCGACGAGGAGGGCGTCGAGGCGCGGGAGCAGGTTCTCGATGACCTCCAGCTTGCCCGAGACCTTGGCGCCGCCGAGGATGGCGACGAACGGCCGGGGCGGCGACGCGAGGAGGGCGCCGAGATGCTCGAGCTCCTCCGTCATCAGCAGGCCCGCCGCGGCGTCCTCGACGCGGGCCGCCACGCCGACGGTCGAGGCGTGGGCCCGGTGCGCGGCGCCGAAGGCGTCGTTGACGTAGGCGTCGCTCGCGGCGGCCAGGGCGGCCGCGAACGCGGCGTCGTTGGCCTCTTCGCCGGGGTGGAACCGCAGGTTCTCGAGCAGCACGACGCCGCCGCGGCCGGCCCGGTTCAGCGCCGCCGTCACGGGCTCGCCCGTCGCGTCGGGCGCGAAGTCCACCGGGCGTCCCAGCAGCTCAGACAGTCGCGCCGCGACCGGCCGCAGGGTGAGGTCGGGGTCCACGCTCCCCTTGGGGCGGCCGAGATGGGAGCAGACGACGAGTGTCGCCCCCCGGGCGAGGGCGAGCCTCAATGTCGGGAGGGCGGCTCGAATGCGAGTGTCGTCGCCGATCACGCCGTCCCGCAGCGGGACGTTGAAGTCGACCCGCACGAGCAGCCGGCGTCCGTCAAGCTCGAGATCGCGGATGGTTCTCTTGGGCACGATGGCCTCGGGTCGTCCTCCGAGGGATGCGGATCCGTGCGGGGTGATCACGCCCGTCGTTGCGCTCGGCGGTCCGCGCGGGATGGCCCGAGCCCGGTGCGCTCCTGGCGCTACAGCCCCTTGTCGGCCAGGAACTCGATGAGGTCCACGCACCGGGACGAGTAGCCCCACTCGTTGTCGTACCAGGACAGCAGCTTGACGAAGTCGCCCTCCATCACGCTGGTGTAGGAGCCGTCCACGATGGACGAATGAGGGTTCCCCTTGAAGTCGATGGAGACGAGGGGGTCGGTCGCCACTTGGAGTATGCCGCTCAGCGGACCGGCGGCGGCGGCGGTGAAGGCCTCGTTGACGGTCGCGGCGGTCACGGGCCGTTCGACCTGGGCGACGAGATCGACCACCGACACGTTGGGGGTCGGGACCCGCATCGCGATCCCGTCGAGCTTGCCTCTGAGCTCGGGCAGCACCTCGCCCACCGCGACGGCGGCGCCGGTCGTCGTGGGGATCATCGAGAGCCCGGCCGAGCGGGCCCGCCGCAAGTCCTTGTGAGGGAGGTCGAGAAGCTTCTGGTCGTTGGTGTACGCGTGCACCGTGGTCATCCATCCGCGCCTCAGGCCGAACTGCTCGTGCAGCACCTTGGCGACGGGAGCGAGGCAGTTGGTCGTGCAGGACGCGTTCGAGATGATGCGGTGCCGGCCGGGGTCGTAGCGGTCGTGGTTCACACCGAGCACGACGGTCAGATCGGGCTGCTTGGCGGGGGCGGTGACGACGACTCGCCGCGCGCCCGCCGCCAGGTGCTTGGCCGCGTCGTCGCGCTTGGTGAAGAGGCCGGTCGATTCGAGCACGACGTCGACGCCCAGTTCGCCCCAGGGCAGGTCCGCCGGATCGCGCTCCGCGGTGACGCGGAAGCGCCGGTCTCCCGCCCGGATGCCGTCGCCGTCGACCACCACCTCGTCGTTGAGGTTCCCGAGCACCGAGTCGTACTTGAGCAGGTGGGCGAGGGTCCCGGGGTCGGTGATGTCGTTCACCGCCACGATCTCGATCCCCTTCGCGCCCCTCGATGCCCGCATGATGTTGCGGCCGATGCGGCCGAATCCGTTGATGCCTACTCGTGTCGCCATGCCTGTCTCGACTCTCCTCCGGTTCGGTGTGCCCGGGGCCCGTGGTGAACACCGTGACGCACCGAGTCGCGCGGGATGTATCGCCGGTCGGAAGCGGCGGGGCCGTTCTCACCGCGAGGGCGTGGCCCCCCGGCATTCCCTGACCGCAGTCCACAAACGATCTATTGTAGGTTATGACGCGGTTCGGTCAACCGGCGAGCGGTCCCCGCCCGAGAACCGGAGCGGTTGGAGTCGCGCGCGGACCGCCGCCCGGCTGCCCGCGGCGGAACCCGCGCGGGGCCACGCCGGGCTCTTCATCGAGCCGGCGGCGCCATCAGGCCGTCCGCGGCGGAACCCGTCCTGCACCGAGAGCGGGCAGGCGGAGTTGCATCGCACCTGAATGCGGAGCGGCAGTCCGGCTGCGGCCGCCGCTGCCGAACGCTCTCGGAGCGGCCAGTAATTCCCGATGCACTTCCTGTACAGCGCGGCCATCGTCGGCTACGTGCTGCTGATGGCTCCGCGCCTCCTGTACGAGGCGGTCCGCCACCGGAAGTACGTGGGGACGATGCGGGAGCGTTGGGGGCACCTGCCGCCCGGCATCGACCCGGGGGGGCGGCCGTCGATCTGGATTCACGCGGTGTCGGTGGGCGAGGTGCAGGCGGCCCGCACCCTGATTCCCGGCTTGAGAGAGCGCTATCCCGGCCATCGACTGTGGCTGTCGACGACCACGCAGACGGGTCGGGCGGTCGCGGCCGGCATCGGTTCGGCCGACGGACTGTTCTACTTTCCCCTCGACCTCCCGCCCGCCGTCGACCGGGTGCTGGATCGCGTGCGACCGGTGCTGTTCGTCGCGGTCGACACCGAGCTGTGGCCCAACCTGCTGCGGCGCTGCGCCCGGCGCGGCGTCAGGACGGTGCTCGTCAACGGGCGCATCTCCGACCGGTCCTATCCGCGCTATCGCCTGGTGCGGGGGTGGTTCCGGCGCGTGCTCGCCGACGTCGATCGGTGCTGCGCGCAGAGCGACGAGTCGGCCCGGCGCCTCGTCGATCTCGGCGCGCCGGCCGAGCGGGTCGTCATGACCGGTAACCTGAAGTTCGACGTCCCGCCGGCGCTGCGCCCCGGCTCGATGCGCCGCGCCGGGAACGTCCCGCAAGTGCCGGGCCTCGCGCCGGACCGGCCGGTGCTGATGGCCGCGAGCACCCACCCCGGCGAGGAAGGGCCGGTGCTGGACGCGTTCCGGCGGTTGCGGGCCGGCGCCCCGGATCTCGTCCTCGTGCTCGCGCCGCGGCATCCCGAGCGCGGCGCCGAGGTGGCCGCGTCGGCGGCGCGGAGGGGTCTCGCGGCGGTGCGCCGCAGCCGGGGCCCGAAGGACGGGGCGGGACCGGTCGACGTCGTCGTCCTCGACACCGTAGGCGAGCTCGCCACGCTGTTTCGGGTGGCCACCGTCGTCTTTCTCGGGGGAAGCCTGGTGCCGGCGGGCGGGCACAACGTGATCGAGCCGGCCGCCTGGGGCAAGCCGGTGGTGTTCGGGCCGCACATGCAGAACTTCGCCGAGATCGCGGATCTGTTTCTCGCGAACCGGGCCGCCCGCCGGATCGGCGGCGCGGGCGAGCTGGAGCCGGCGCTGGCGGACCTGCTTGCCGATCCGGGGCAACGCGCCGCGCTCGGGGCCGCCGCCCGCGCGCTGGTCGAAGCGAACCGGGGCGCGGCCGCGCGCAGCCTCGCCGAGATCGCGGCGGTGCTGCCGCCGTCGGGCGGGACGGCGCCGGCGGGGGCGCCGCCCGCGGCCCGCCGTTGACGAGGATACGACCCTGCTGCGGTTGCTCAGTCGTCTGTACGGCGAAGCGGCATGGCGACGCAGGAAGTGGTGCGTCCGCCGCCCCGAGGTCCGGCGACGGCTCGCGTGCCCCGTCATCAGCGTGGGGGCGCTCGCGGCCGGCGGCAGCGGCAAGACCCCGCTCGTGGCCTCGCTGGCCCGCATGCTGGTGCGCATGGGCGAGCGGCCGGCCGTCCTCAGCCGCGGGTATGCGCGCGCCGATCCGGTCGAGGGGGCGGCGGTGATACGGGACTTCCACCGGATCGTCGGCTGCCTCGCCATCGCCGGCGACGAGCCGTGGATGCTGGCCCGCGCCCTCGACGGGGTCGCCGTCGTGGTCGCAGAGGACCGCCATCTCGCGGGCCGGCTGGCCGAGACTCGCCTCGGCGCCACGGTGCATCTGCTCGACGACGGGTTCCAGCACTTCCACCTGGAGCGCGGGACCGACCTGGTCCTGCTGACCGCGGCCGACCTCGACGATGCGCGGGTGCTGCCGTCGGGGCGCCTGCGCGAGCGGCTCGCGACGGCGCGCGACGCCCACGCCATCGTGCTGGTCGACGTGAGCGCCGACGGCCGCGCCCGCGTGCCGACGGAGACGCACGCGGCCCGCCTGTTCCACGCGCAGCGCCGGGCCGGCGCGGTTCGGGTGAGGCAGCGGAACGGGGAGCCGGGGACCCTGGAGCCAGGGGCGCGGGTCGCCGCGGTGGCCGGCGTCGCCCGGCCCGAGAGATTCTTCGACGACGTGCGAGCGGCCGGGCTCGACGTCGTCAGCGTCCTGGTCTTCGCCGACCACCATCGTTACTCGCGGCGCGACGCCGCCCGCATCGGGACCGAGGCCCGGCGCTCCGGAGCGGAGGCGATCGTGACGACGGACAAGGACTTCGTGCGCCTCGAGGCGTGGATGCCCTTCGACCCGGCGCTCGCGACGATGCCGCTGACCTGTTCGGTGACCCCGGAGGCGCCGTTCCGCGAGTTCATCGCGCAGCGGCTCGCGGCCGAGCGGAGCCGCCGATGACGGCGGCGGGGCCGCGGCGGCGGCCGGTCCGTCACCGGGCGGAATACGTGACGGTGCGGGTCGTCCAGCTTCTGGTGCGAGCGATGCCGCGCCGGTGGGGGGAGGCCCTCGGGGACGCGTTGGGGTGGCTGTTCCATCGGTGGGACCACCGCCGCCGGAACACCGCGGCCGCCAACGTGCGGGCGGCCCTGCCGGGGCGGACGGAGGATGAGCGCCGCGCCATCGTGGCGGGCGCCTTCGCCGGCGTCGGCCGCCACGTGATCGCGCTGCTGCGATTCGACGCCATGCGCGTCGACGAGATGATGGCGCTCGTGGAGTTCGAGGGCGCCGAGCATGTCGATCGGGCCCTCGCGTCGGGCCGGGGGGCGATGTTCTTCACCGGGCACTTCGGGTTCTGGGAGCTGCACGTCATGGCCCATGCGGTGCGGTTCGAGCCGATCGTGATGGTGGCCCGCACGCTGGACAATCCGCTGCTCGAAGCGATGATCGAGCGCGTGCGGACCCGGGTCGGCACCCGGGTGGTCCCGCGTCAGGGGGCGGTGCGGGCGCTGCTGCGGGGGCTGCACCAGCGCCGCTCGGTCGGCATGATGGTCGACCAGCACATGCACGACCGTAGCGCGGTGACGGTGGAGTTCCTGGGTCGGCCCGCCGCGGCGACGTCGGCAGTCGCGGCGCTGGCCTTGCGCGCGGGAGCGCCGGTGATTCCGGTGTTCACGCTGCCGGTCGAAGGGGCGCGCTACCGCGTGGTCTACGAGCCCCCGGTCGAGATGCCCGACCCCCGCCGTCCCGACGCCGTCCAGGTCTTGACCCAGCGGTGTACCGATGTGCTGGAGTCCTGGGTGCGGCGGCGGCCCGAGCTGTACCTGTGGATGCACCGGCGCTGGCGCCTGGCCGACGCCGGGGCGGATGCCGCGCCCCAATCGGGTTCGGGAGGCACGCCGGCTGCCGTGTCCCGGAGACGGCCGTTCCGTTGAAGCGGGCGCCGACGTTGCCGCGCACACCGGGGGTGGAACGCTGAGCAGGGGAGGTCGGTGCCCGTGCAATCCGGGTGTGTTGACGTGCGCGTCTAAGCTGGTGTGCCGGAGTCTCCACGTTTTGCCAGCAAGCGGTTGCACTTGTGGTTGAGCGTGATGAACGCCGGCCGCCGCCGCCGCCAAGGCGCCGCACGCGGTCGGGAGGTCGATGGTCAACCGAGCGACTTCCATTGTGCGTAGTTGTCACTTGATTGGGATGTTCTGTGCGATAGATCGATCCCGTGCGGCGTGCCGAGCTCCCGAGGGCGCCGGCGGCTGCGGAACTGGACATCGATGCGCCTGCTGGTGCGGACCCCGAACTGGCTCGGCGACGTCGTGATGGCGTTGCCGGCGCTGGCGGCGCTCCGGGCGCGCTACCCGGAGGCGGTCCTCGCGGCGGCCTGCCCCGCGCCGCTGGCGCCCCTGCTCGCGGCCGCGCCGGGGGTCGACGAGGTGCTGGAGGTGCCGCGCGGCGGGAAGGCGGCGCGGCGCCGCGAGGTGGAGGCGTTGCGGCAGGGCGGGTTCGACGCGGTGCTGCTGCTGCCGGGCTCGTTCGGATCCGCGTGGATCGCGCGGCGGGCGGGCATCCCCGAGCGCTGGGGCTTCACGGGGCAGTGGCGGCGGGGGCTGCTCACCCGGACGGTGACGCCCCCGGGCCGTCGCGGCGGTCCCGTGCATCAAGTGGAGCGCTACTTGGCGCTGGTCCGCGGCCTCGGCATCGAGCCGGTCGCCACCGAGCCACGCTTGAAGGCTCCGGCCGCCCTGCGCGAGCACGCCCGCACGCTGCTCGCCGCGGCCGGCCGCGGCGACGGGCGGCCGCTGGTGGGGATGGCGCCGGGGGCCGCCTACGGCTACGCCAAGCGCTGGCCTCCCGCGCGCTACGCGGGCGTTGCGGCCCGGCTGATTCGGGAGCGGGGCGCGCGCGTGGTGCTGCTCGGCAGCGCCCACGACCGGGACGCCGGCCATGCGATAGAATCCAGCCTTGCGGCCGATGTCCGGCGGGGCTCCGGCTTCCTGAACCTTATCGGGGGGACCGATCTCCGGCAACTGATCGGCTTGCTCGCCGCGTGCCGAACGCTGATTGCCGGTGACTCGGGGGCAATGCACCTGGCGGCGGCGCTGGGAGTGCCGGTGACCGCCATTTTCGGCCCCACCGACGAGCGCCTGACCGCGCCGGTCGGGGAGCACGCGGTGCTGACGCATCCGGTGTGGTGCCGTCCCTGCTTCTTCCGCGATTGCCCCATCGACCATCGGTGCATGACGCGCATCTCCGAGGCCGAGGTTGTCAGCGCGGCCGCGAGTCGGCTCGCGACCGCCGCGGCGTCGGCCGTCGCCGCGCGCCGGGGGGTGGACGATCCGTGAGTCCGCCCCACTCCCGAGGCCGGCTGGCGCGATGATCCCGTCCTCCATTCGACCGGGACCCGGCGACGAAGCGCTGCGAGCCCGGCTGGTCGAGCTGATCGAGGCATTCGGCCGTCCCCGCATCGTCGTGGTGGGCGACCTCATCGCCGACGAGTTCATCTACGGCCGCATCGACCGGGTGTCGCGCGAGGCGCCGGTGCTGATCCTCAAGTACGACGCCACCGAGGTGGTTCCGGGAGGGGCCGGGAACGCGGCCCACAACGTGGCCGCCCTCGGCGCGGAGGTCCGGCTGGTGGGCTGCATCGGCCGGGACGACATCGGCCGCCGCCTGGGTCGGAGCTTTGCGCGCGGCGTCGCGAGGACCGACCTCGTGCGGTTGCCGGGCTATCGGACGCCCACCAAGACCCGCGTCCTCGCGGGGGGCGTTCACTCCGCTCGACAGCAGGTGGTGCGGGTAGACCGAGACGGGTCGCCGATCGCCCCGAAAGCGCGGGACGCGGTGGCGCGGGCGGCGGCCGAGGCGGTCGCGGCATGCGACGCGGTGGTGGTCTCCGACTACGGCACGGGCCTCATCACGCCCCGGTTCGTCGCCGCCCTGAAGCGTGGCCTGCCGCGCCGGAAGCGCGGGCACGCGGTGCCCGTGCTCCTCGATTCGCGGTACGCGGTGCTGCAGCACCGCGGCCTGACGGTGGCGGTCCCCAACGAGTCGGAGGTCGAGCACGTCCTGGGGTGGGCGGTCGGCGACGACCCGCGGGCCCTCGAGCGGGCGGGACGCGCGATTCTGGAGCGGACGCGGATGCGGGCGGTCCTCATCACGCGCGGGAGCCGGGGTATGGCCCTGTTCGAGCCGCGGCGCCCGACCCGGCACATTCCCGCCCACGGCTCCGGCGAGGTCACGGACGTGACCGGCGCCGGCGATACCGTGATCGCCACGATGGCGGCGGCCATGAGCGTGGGCGCCTCGTGTCTCGAGGCGGCGTTGCTCGCGAACTACGCGGGGGCAATCGTGGTCATGAAGCGCGGCACGGCCGTCGTCAGCGGGAGCGAGCTGCTGCGGGCCGTCGAGGGCGACCTCTCGTGACGGGCGCGGGACGGAACGCACCGGGAGTCTTGGTCACCGAGGCCGAACTCGTGGAACGGGTGCGGGCCGATCGCGCGGCCGGCCGCGCGATCGCGTTCGCCAACGGGTGTTTCGACGTGCTGCACGTCGGCCACGCGCGTTATCTCACCGGCGCCGCAGCGCTGGCGGATCGCCTGGTGGTGGCGGTGAACGACGACGCCTCCGTGACGGCGTTGAAGGGACCGGACCGACCGGTCCAGACTGCGGCCGAGCGGGCCGAGCTGGTGGCCGCGTTCGCGGCGGTGGACTACGTGGTCGTGTTCGCCGACCGGACGGCGCACCGACTGCTGGCCCTCATCGAGCCCGACGTCCACTGCAAGGGGCCGGACTACACCGTCGACACCGTGCCGGAACGTGATGTCGTCCGCGCCTACGGCGGGTGTACCGTCATCGTGGGGGACGGGAAGACGCACTCGACCCGGGACTTGGTGGCCCGGATCCGAACGCGCGGGGGCGGCTCGCCGCAGACCGGCGCCGCCCGCCGCAGGGAGGCGCGGACGCTCCGGCAGGGTCGTTCGGGCGCCGACCCGGGCCGTCGGCTCGACTAGCGGCGGGCGGTCGAGGACGGAAACGTGGGTCAGGGTCGTCGGGCGCCGGTCCGGGTCGTCGTGCGGCGATGAGCGGCCCGACGCCGTCGACGCGGGGCGGCCGGTCCCGCTTGAAGGCATGCGAGCCATTCTCATCGTTCGTCTCGGCGCGCTGGGCGACATCGTACACGCGTTGCCGGTGGCGGCGGCGTTGCGCCATCGGTTTCCGGCCGCGCGCATCGATTGGGTCGTCGACGAGCGTTACGAGGAGGTGCTGCGCTTGGTGCCCGTGGTAGACCGGCGCATCGTGCTGCGCAGCCGGTCGAGGCCGGTCTGGCGGCGGTTCCTCCATCTGCGGCGGACCCTCGCCGAGGGGGCGTACGACGCCGCGGTCGACGTGCAGGGGCTGCTGAAGTCCGCGGCCGTCGCCCGGTCGAGCCGGGCCTCCCGGGTGCTGGGCTTCGCGGCGCCGCACCTGCGCGAGCCGCCGGCCCGGTTCCTCTACACCGAGACCTGCGACCCGGGCGGCGTCGCCCACGTCACGGAAAAGAACCTCGCGCTCGCGGCCCGGCTGGGCGCCCGCGCCGCTGGCCCGCAGTTTCCCCTGGCGGCGCCGTCGTCCGCCGCGCTCGACGCCGTGCGCGGTCTTCCGGGCGTGGGGGCGGGGCGGTTCGCGGTCCTCAACCCTGGAGGCGGGTGGCCCAACAAGCGCTGGGTGCCGGCCCGGCTGGCGGCCGTCGCCGGGTGGCTGCGGGAGGCGCACCGGTTGCCGTCGCTGGTGACGTGGGGCCCCGGCGACGAGGCGCGGGCGGCGGCCGTCGTCGCGGGCGCGAACGGCGCCGCGCTCCTCGCGCCGCCCACCCGCGTGCCCGATCTGGTCGCCATCCTCCGGGCGGCGGCGGTGGTGGTGTCCGGCGACACCGGGCCGCTGCATCTGGCCGCGGCGGTGGGGGCGCCGGTGGTCGGTCTCTACGGTCCCACCGATGCGCGCCGTAACGGGCCCTGGGGGCCGCGGGACATCGCGGTGTCGCGCTTCTCCGACTGCCGGTGCCGGTGGCGGCGCCGCTGCCGCGCCGCGCGCCAGTGCCTCGACGACGTCACCGTGGGCGAGGTGACGGCCGCCATCGACCGGCGGCTCGACGGTTCATGACGGGCAGTGCGCCGGCCCCGCCTCGCGGCGGCGGCGAGGCGCCGCCCTCGCCGCGCTGGGTCTTCTGGGTAGCGCGGTCCCGCGTGGCGGCGGGCTTCGGGGTCGCGGCGGTGGCGTTCTGGCTCGCTCGCCCGTCGTGGTGGTCGCTCGGCCTGGGAGCCGGGATCGGTCTCGCCGGGGCGTGTCTGCGGGGCTGGGCGGCCGGGCATCTCGAGAAGGGGATCGAGGTGACGACGTCGGGGCCCTACCGGTGGATGAGACATCCCCTGTATCTGGGCTCGACGCTGCTCGGGCTGGGCTTCGCGGTGGCCGCGCGCCACCCGGCGGCGGCGGGGCTCGTCGTCCTCTATCTGGCGGTGTCGCTGTCGCAGGCGGCGCGGTTCGAGGAGGCGAGGCTGCGGGCCGAGCACGGAGTTTCGTACGACCGCTACGCGCAGGGCGCGGCGCCGGCCGGAGACCGCCGCTGGTCGCTTGTCCGCGCCGCGCGCAACCACGAGGGGCAGGCGCTCGCCGGTGCGCTGGCCGCGCTGGCGCTGCTGGGGCTGAAGGCGCTGATCGCGGGTTGATCCGCCCCGGTCTCGCGCCCGCGGGCCATTCTGTACTATAATGGTCCGGTTGCGTCGCGTGCGGGACACGAACCGGTAGCCGGGCGGTTAGCTCAGTTGGTAGAGCACCGGCTTTACACGCCGGTTGTCACAGGTTCGAGTCCTGTACCGCCCACCAGCCGGCGCTCGTCCGCCCGCCGCGGCGGGCGGCGGTCGCCTCCGGTGACAGGGGCCAGGTGGGTGCCGCCTGCACGCTTTCGCCGTCACCCGACGCGCGAATGTGCGGCCCGGACGCTTCATACGACGCGGGGTCGTAGTTCAGCTGGTTAGAACGCCGGCCTGTCACGCCGGAGGTCGCGAGTTCGAGTCTCGTCGGCCCCGCCATTCCGCCCCCGGCGGAATTCTCCCGGTAGCGCCACGACGTCGGGGGTTTTCTGCCCCGGGCGGTCATCGTACCCGCGAGATCCCTCCCGACAACGCACCTCCGGACCTTCGGCGTGCGGCGCCGGCCCGCGTTGCGGCGCGCGTACGCGTGTAGACTGCTAGGATGGATGGGGAGCCCCCCTCGTGAGGTTCGGCTCGATTCGCGGGCATGCGACGATTCGCGGTCTGCTGGCCCGAGCGGTCGCGCGGGACCGCCTGCCGCCGAGCCTGGTGCTGTCCGGCCCCGACGGGGTCGGCAAGCGCCAAGTCGCGGTGGGGGTGGCCGAGTTGCTGAACTGCGAGGCGGTTCGCGATGCCGGAGAACCCGTCGGTGTTCCGGAGAGTTGCGGGGAGTGCCGGGCGTGCCGGCGGATCGCGCGCGGGGTGCACGCCGACGTGATTGCGGTGGCGCCCGGCGATACCGGCGCCATCAAGGTCGACGCGGTGCGCGGCGTGGTCGAGCAGGCGGCGTTTCGTCCGTTCGAAGGACGCCGCCGCGTCGTTGTCGTCGACGATGCCGACAGGCTCGTTCCCGAGGCGCAGAACGCCCTGCTCAAGACCCTCGAGGAGCCGCCGCCGGCGTCGATCTTTCTGCTGGTGACGCACCGGCCTCACCTGCTGCTGCCGACCGTGATGTCGCGGTGCCCGGAGATACGGTTCGGCAGCCTCGCGACCGACGAGGTGGTGGAGGTTCTGATCGGCGAGTGCGGCGTCGCGCCCGCGGCCGCACGCGCCGCCGCGGCCGCCGCCGACGGGAGCGTGGCGCGGGCGCTCGAGACTGGTTCCGACGAGTATCTGCAGGCGCGGGAGTCCGCCGCCGCGGCGCTCCGGGCTCTCGCGGGAGCGCCGCCGGCGAAGCGCCGCCTCGAGGCCGGCAAGGACCTCCAGGGGACGCGCCGCACCCGGTCGGGGCCGGCGGCCGAGCGGGAAGCGCTGACCCGCCGCCTGCGCGCGCTCGGCACGCTGTTTCGCGATCTGCAGGTGGTGTCCGCCGCCGGCGACCGAACCTGGCTGGCGAACGCGGACTTGGTGGAGCAGCTCGAGGCACTGTCGCGGTCCTACGGTGCGGAGCGGGCCGGGCGCGGATTCGAGGCGGTCGACCGCGCCCTGGGGGCGTTGACGCGGAACGCCAGCCCGCGGGTCGTGATCGACTGGCTGACCCTGCAGATCTAGGTCGAGGAGCCTGCGCGGCGGCGGCCTGCGGGGTCGGGGGGAGGGCCATCCGGCGGAAATCGGCGGGTCATGCGTCGCCGCCGTGGAGCCGTGCGGACGCCTGGAGGGTCGGCGGGCGCCGGGGGGAGCCGTCAGGCGACGATCGACCGGAGGCGGCGCGTCGCCGGGGAGGATCGGCATGGACAGTTCCGTGGAACGCCAACCTGCTCGTTGCATGAGCGTGAAGTTCGATCCGGTGGGCCGGACCCGCACCTTCCTGCTGCCGGAGGTCGACTTCGATCCGAAGCCGAGTCCGGGCGACCAGGTCGTCGTCCAGATGGGGGCCCGGCAGACGCTCGGGACCCTCGTCCACACCATCCCGCCGATCGCGGCGCGCACCGCGCCGCCCGCCGGATCGCCCATGCGGGTGGTGCGCCGGGCGACTCGGGAGGACGTGCTGCGCCGGTTCCGGCAGGAACAGCGGGAACGGGAGGCCCGGCGGATCTGCCTGCTGAAGATCCGCGAGCGCGGCCTCCAGATGAAGCTGGTGAAGGTCGAGCAGATGTTCGACGACTCGAAACTCGTGTTCAGCTTCACGGCGGAGGGACGCGTCGACTTCCGGGGACTGGTGCGGGAGCTCGCCGGCGAGTTCAAGGCGCGCATCGAGATGCGGCAGATCGGGGCGCGGGACGAGGCCAAGCGGTTGGGCGGCTACGGCACCTGCGGGCGGCCGCTGTGCTGCACGACGTGGCTGCAGTCGTTCGAGCCGATCTCCATCAAGATGGCCAAGCGCCAGAACCTCAGCTTGAACCCGTCACGGCTTTCCGGGGCGTGCGGCCGGCTGAAGTGCTGTCTGCGGTACGAGCTCCCCAACGCCAAGGGCGAGCAGCATGCCGGGTGTGCGCACGAGTCGAGCTGCGGGCGAAGCGCTGGCGGCGGCGGGTGCGGCGGCGGCGACTGCGCCCCGGGGGGATGCGGTGCCTGCGGAAGCCGGGCCTGATCGCGCGCGTCGCGCCCGCGCCCGGCCCCGGGTCGGCGTGACCATGGGCGACCCGGCCGGGATCGGGCCCGAGATCGCCCTCGCTTCAGTCGCCGACCCGCGGGTCACGGATGTCTGCGAGCCGGTGCTGTACGGCCCGCTCACCGCGGCGGCGCGGGCGCGCTTTCGGCCCGGCGAGCTGTCGGCGGCGGCGGGGCGGGCCGCCCTGGAGGCGATAGAGCGGGCGGCCGCCGACGCCCTCGCGGGCCGGCTCGACGCCATCGCGACGGGGCCGGTTCACAAGGAGGCGCTGGCCCTGGCCGGTTCGGCGTCGCGCGGCCACACCGAGCTGCTCGCCGACCTCACGCGGGCCGGCGACGTCGCGATGATGTTCGACTCGCCGCAACTGCGGGTCGTGCTCGCGACGGTCCACGTGCCCCTGTCGGCGGTGTCCGGGCTGCTGACGCGGGAGCGGGTGGAGGCCGTCATCGGGCTGGCCGCGGAACATCTGCCGCGGTTCGGGGTGGCCCGGCCCCGCCTCGCGCTGGCCGGTCTCAACCCGCACGCCGGCGAGGGGGGGCTGCTCGGGACCGAAGATCGCGACGTGCTCGCCCCGGCGGCGGCGGCGGCGCGGGCGTGCGGCATCGACGTCGCCGGACCGATTCCCGCCGACACCGTGTTCCGCCAGGCCCTCGCCGGCCACTTCGACGCGGTGGTGGCCTGTTATCACGATCAGGGGCTGATACCCGTCAAGCTGGCCGCCTTCGGGGAGGCGGTCAACGTGACGCTGGGGCTGCCCATCATCCGGACGTCGGTCGACCACGGGACCGCGTTCGACATCGCCGGCCGCGGAACCGCCGACCCCGCCAGCCTGGTACAAGCGATAGTGCTCGCGGCGCGGCTGGCTGCGAGAGAACGAGAGAGCCATGCCCGCCGCAGACCCGCAGCAGGGTGACCGGCCGATCGCCGAGAACCGCAAGGCGCGTCACGATTACACCCTCTTCGACACCTTCGAGGCGGGCGTCGCCCTGCTCGGCACCGAGGTCAAGGCGATCCGCGAGGGGCGCGTGAACCTGCGCGACAGCTTCGGGCGGATCGAGCAGGGCGAGCTCTTTCTCCACAACGTCCACATCAGCCCGTACAGCCATCGGGGATACGCCGACCACGAGCCGATGCGCCGCCGCAAGCTCCTCCTCCACAAGCGCGAGATCCGCAAGCTGATCGGGAAGGTGGTCGAGCGCGGCATGACCCTGGTCCCGGTCCGCATGTACTTCAAGCGCGGGAAGGTGAAGGTGGCCGTGAGCCTCGCCAAGGGGAAGCGCGTGCACGACAAGCGCGAGACGCTGCGCCGTCGCGAGGCCGACCGCGAGGCCCGGGCCGCCATCAAGCGGCGGTGATGGTCGGCGCCGGAAACCCGTCGGGCCCGGAGCGGCGAGGGGCGCCGGCTAGTGGCCTATCCAAGAGCTTCCTCTGCCGTCGTGTCGCTGGTTCGCGCTGGCAAACGCTGCGAGGACGCCCCGCGACATGGGCAGCTTCCCTTAGGCTTAGGGACGGTCAACTGGGATCGCTCGGGAACCGCGAGGGCTTGCAGGCCCTCACCGACTACGAGGGAGGGACGAGGGCGTCGGCGGACCCGGATCGCGCGGGCGGGGGAGGCCGCCGCTCGAACCCGGCCGCGGATCTCACGCCGGGCCGGCGAGCACCTCGTCGACGAGCCGCGCGACGAGGCGGGCGATGGCCAGGCACGCGGTCAGCCCCGGCGAGTCGATGCCCGCGGCGTGGACCAGCCTCGGCTGCCGAGGGTCGCGCTCGATCAGGAAGTCCGAGAACACGTTCGGGTCGGGGCTGAGCTTGGCGCGGATGCCGGTGCCGCCGAGCCGCAGGTCGCCCGGGCGTACCGCCGGCAGGAGGGACCGCGTCGGCTCGACGAACGCCTCGACCGCCAGCCGGCCCTGCTCGTGGTCCTCCTTTGACGCCTGGTATCGGACGGTCGGACCCACGGTGACGTTGCCCCAGGTCGTGGGCGTGAGATGCACGCCGAGATGCTCGCCGGCCGGCGCCGGCACGGGATAGACGGGTCGGCTGACCAGCGTGCGGCTCGTTCCGAGGAGCTCCGCGTACTCGCCCCGAGAGGGGTGGATGCGGAACCGGCGCCCGTCGAGCCGGGCCGAGACCTCGTCGGCGTAGAGGCCCGCCGCGTTGACCACCGCGCGCGCCCGGATGGTCTCGACCGGAGTGCGGATCTCGAGGCCGGCGGGGTCGGATCGGCCCGTCGCGAGGGGGGTGCCCGGCAGCAGGATGACCTCGCGCCGCGTCGCGTCGCGGCGCAGCGCGCGGACGAGGGCTTCGGCGTCGACGATGCCGGTCGAGGGAGACCAGAGGGCGCCCCGCGCCGCCACGTGCGGCTCCAACCGTCGGACGGCGCCGGCGTCGACGACCTCCAGGTCGGCGACGCCGTTGGCCTCGCCCCGCGCCTGCAGGCGATCGAGCTGGGCCAGCTCGTCCTCGGTGCGGGCGACGATGAGCTTCCCACAGCGCCGGTACGGGACCTCGTGCCGGGCGCAGAACCGATAGAGCGCCTCCCGGCCCTCGACGCAGAGCCGGCCCTTCAGGGACCCGGGGGGATAGTAGATGCCGGCGTGAATCACGCCGCTGTTGTGGGTGCTGGTCTCGGCGCCGAATCGGGCGTGCCGCTCGATCAGGCACACGCTGCGCCCGGGGCGGGCGGCTTCCCTCGCGCACGCGAGGCCGACCACGCCGCCGCCGACGACGACCAGATCGATCGACTCCATCGCCTCTGCGCTCCGCGGGCCCGCCCGGGGGCCGGAGGAGCGTTCCGTCGGGTGCGATACCCTACCATGACGTTGATCCGACCGGGCCGGTCCTCGTACGATGGTTCCCGGGCGCCTTAGCGCGCGACGCAGGGCCGGCGCCGTAGAAGCCGCTACGCCTCCGGAGGAGGCGCAGACACCCTGGCGGGTTGGTCGGGCGCCGGGCGGTGCCGAAGGCGACGGTTGGGGTTGGCGCCGCGCGGCGAGAGCCAGTCTTCGCCGCGGCCTCCAAGAGAGCGGAGCGCGGCGCCGCTCAAGCGTCGAGGGAATTCATGTCCAGGCGCGCGGTCATCACCGGGGTCACCGGTCAGGACGGTTCCTACCTGGCCGAGCTGCTGCTCGAGAAGGGCTACGAGGTGGTCGGTGCGACGCGGCGGCTGAGCGCGTCCAACCTCGAGCGGATCGAGCACCTGCACGGGCGCATCGAGCTGCGCCAGGCGGACTTGCTCGACCAGATGTCGCTGCTCGACCTCGTCGACGAGGTGCGGCCCCACGAGTTCTACAACCTCGCCGCGATGTCGTTCGTGCCCGCGTCCTGGAAGCAGCCGATGCTCACCGCCGAGTACAACGCCCTGGGGGTGACCCGGATTCTCGACGCGATTCGAAGGCTGGACACCTCGATTCGGTTCTACCAGGCCTCGTCGAGCGAGATGTTCGGCAAAGTGCGGGAGACGCCCCAGACGGAGGAGACCCCCTTCCATCCCCGCAGCCCCTACGGGGTGTCCAAGACGTTCGCCCACTACATCACCGTGAACTACCGCGAGAGCTACGGTCTCTTCGCGGTGTCCGGCATCCTGTTCAACCATGAGTCGCCGCGGCGCGGCCTGGAGTTCGTGACCCGGAAGGTGAGCGACGCGGTCGCCCGGATCAGGCTCGGCCTCGCCGACCGCCTGACGCTCGGCAACCTGGACGCGCATCGCGACTGGGGCTACGCAGGGGACTACGTGCGAGCGATGTGGGCGATGCTGCAGCAGGACTCGCCGCGCGACTACGTGATCGCCACCGGCGTCAGCCGCTCGGTCGGAGAGCTGGTGCGGATCGCGTTCGAGCATGCCGGTCTGGACTGGCGCGAGCACGTGCGCACCGATCCTGGCCTCCTGCGGCCGGCCGAGGTCGAGCATCTGGTCGGTGACGCGTCGAGGGCGCGAGCCGAACTCGGATGGGCGCCGGCGGTCGGGTTCGAACGACTGATCGGCATGATGGTTGACGCCGATCTGGGGCGCCCCCGGGCCGGCCTCCCGGCCCTCGCGGCGGAGGCGCCGACGCCCGGGTGACCCCGGCCCGAGGGCCGCGGCCGCTCCCCGGGGTGGGGTCGCGAGCGGCGCCCTGCTCCCGATCGGCGATTTCCGTCGGTCCGACGAAACCATGACCCGTGTCCTGATCGCGGCCGTCCCGTTCGGGCAGGTCGACCGTGAGTGCCTCGACCTTCTCGACGAGGCCGGCGTCGACTGCGTCCCCAATCCCCACGGGCGGCGGTTGAGCGAGTCGGAGCTCGTGTCTCTCGTTCCCGGCGTCGACGCCGTCATCGCCGGGACCGAGCCCATCACCCGGCCGGTCATCCGGGCCGCCCGCCGTTTGCGACTGATCTCGCGGGTCGGGGTCGGGCTCGACAGCGTCGACCTGTCGGCCGCCCGCGAACGCGGGGTCGCCGTCGCCTACACGCCGGAGGCGCCGGCCGACGCCGTGGCCGAGCTGACGATCGGGTTGGCGCTTTCCCTGCTGCGGGGCGTCCATCGGGCGAACGCCGCGATCCGGCGCGGCGAGTGGACCCGACTGCCGGGCCGGCGGCTGGGGTCGGTGACGGCCGGCGTGATCGGGGTGGGGCGCATCGGACGCCGCGTCGTACGCCTGCTGTCCGCCTTCGGCGCCCGCGTCCTCGCCAACGACCTCGCTCCGGTTCCGCTCTCGGAGCCGGTCGAGTGGGTCGACAAGCCGACGCTGTTCCGCGAGGCGGACGTCGTGACCCTGCACGTTCCCCTCACGCCGGCAACGCTCGGCTTGGTGGGTCCCGAGCAGTTGGCGGCGATGCGGCCCGGCGCTCTGCTCGTCAACACCTGCCGGGGCGGCGTCGTCGACGAGGCGGCGCTGGCGCGGGCGTTGCGGGCCGGGCGGCTCGCCGGCGCCGCCGTCGACACGTTCGTCGACGAGCCCTACCATGGGGAGCTCGTCGGGCTGGAGAACTGCCTGTTGACCGCGCACATGGGGTCGATGGCGTTCGACTGCCGGCGGCGGATGGAACGCGGCGCCGCCCGCAACGTCGTCGCGTTCCTCCGGGGCGAGCCGATGGACGAGCCGGTGCCGGAGTCGGAGTACGCGCTGCAGGCGTCTGCGCCGGCGCCCGTGGAGTGACAGGGAAGGCATGGCTTCGCGACTGGCCCCGGAGCACCTGGAATCGGTGACGTTCGTCGTGTTCGACTTCGACGGCGTCATGACCGACAACCGCGTGCTCGTCGCCGAGGACGGCCGGGAGTCCGTGTTCTGCTCCCGCGCCGACGGGCTGGGGTTGCAGATGCTGGGTCGGGCCGGCATCGGTTGCCTCATCCTGTCCACGGAGACGAACCCGGTCGTCACGGCCCGCGCCTCGAAGCTCGGGGTCGAGTGCCTGCAGGTTCGCGGCGTCGACGCCAAGGGGGAGGCGCTGCGCGGGATCATCCGCGATCGGGGGCTCGACCCGGCCGCGATGGCCTACGTCGGCAATGACGTCAACGACATCGAGTGCCTCGGGCTGGTCGGCGTCCCGATCTGCGTCGCCGACGCCTGGCCCGCGGTCCGGCGCGCGGCGCGCTACGCCACGGCGCGCCGCGGCGGCGACGGCGCGGTGCGAGAGGTGTGCGACCTCCTGCTGGCTCGGGGCCGGCCGCGCCCCGCGCTTGACGCGTCCGGGCGGCGCGAATAGGCTGTCTGCCCGTGACCGCGCGGCTGACTCCTCATGACTGAGCGCGGGCCGGACTCGGCGACGGCGGCGCCGGGGGACGGCGCGTCCGAGGCGCCGGAGGCCGGCGCGTTCGTGCGGCCGGCGTTCGCCGGCGCCACGGTGTGGATCGAACGCTGGTTCCTCCGCGCCGCGCTCGGCATCGGAGCCGCGGCCTGGCTGGGCTTGGTGATGGCCGAGCTGGGCCGCCTGCATCTCGGGCTCCTGCTCACCGTGTTGGCGGCGGGCGCGGCCGCCGTCGCCGCGCATGCCCGTTTCGTGCGGCCGCTGCCGCCGCAGTCTCCGCTCCTCGCGGTGGGTCGGGGGGGAACGGTGACTTTCTGCGCCGTCACCCTGCTGGCCGGGTTCCTGTTCCTTCCCCCGTACGAGACCGTGGTCAACGGAGGCGACGCCACCGTCTACCTGAACCTCAGCCGAAAGATCGCCGATACCGGCGGGCTCGTCTTCGACGATCCGCTGTTGCGCGAGCTGCCGGTCGCGGCGCGGGAGGAGCTCTTCCTCAACCGCCAGCCGGGAGACTTCGGGTACGGCCGATACGCCAGGTTCCCGGGGGGATTCGCCATCCCGGAGATCGCGGAGCCGAGGGTCACGAGCGGGTTCTCCCCGCTGTTCCCGGTCGTCGCCGCCCTGTTTCAGCAAGTGTCGTCGCCCCGGGGCGCGCTGTTCGTCGCGCCGCTGTTCGGGGCGCTGAGCGTCGGCGGCCTCTTTCTCGTGGTCGCGCATCTCAGCGGGATCCGCACCGGGCGGCTGGCCGCGCTGCTCGCGGCGGCGGCCCTGCCGCAGATCTGGTTCGCGAGGCACCCCGTTCCCGAGACGTTGGCGCAGTTCTTCGTCGTGGCGGGCCTGCTGGCGTTGCTGGCGGCGTTCCGGGACGACCGGCCGTGGCTGGCGGCGGCGGCAGGCGGGTTCCTCGGGCTGGCCTGCTTCGCCAAGGTCGACATGATCGTCCTGCTGTCCGTCGCCCTCGCGGCGTTCGTCGCGTGGCGGCTCCTGGCCCGGCCCGAGGGCCGCGGCCGGTGCATGGTCTTCCTGCTCGGGGCGTTCGGTCTCGTGCTGGCCCACAACGTCGTGCACTACCTGCTCTACCCGTCGGACTACTGGCTGTGGGTCGGGCAGCAACTGGAGCGGGAGTCCGTCCTGCCCCGCCTGACCGCGGTCGGGCTGGCCGCGGTGTTGCTGGCCGCGGCCGGGGCGGCGGTGCTCGCGGCTCGCGGGCAGTGGCGCCGCCTCGGCTCGGCGGCGCCGCGGGCCGTCGGGTGGGGGTTGGTCGGGTCGCTGGCCGCCTATGCCTTCTTCTACGGGACGAGGACCGCGGGGCGGTGGCCGGACACGCTGTTCTGGCTGAGCTGGTACCTGCAGTGGCCGGTGCTCGGCTTGTGCGTCATCGGTCTGCTGTGGCTGCTTTGGTCGGGACGGGCGGGGCGGGCGAGCCCGGGCCTGTCGTTCCTGCTGATCCTGACCGGCGTCGTCAGCCTGCACTACCTGTACGACCCTCTCGAGCCGGGCGAGCACATCTCGTCGATGCGGCGGTTCGTGCCCGTCGTCCTGCCCGGCATGCTAGCCGTCGTGGCGATGGGTGCCGGCCGGCTCGTGGAGTGGGTCTATTTCGAGTTTCGGACGGTGGCGACGGTGGCGTTGGCGGCGGTGCTCGTCGGGTTCGTGGGCGCGGCCAGCACGCCGGTGCTGGGCGAGCGGCTGTGGGCGGGGGTGATCGACCAGAGTGCGGCCGTGGCCCGGACCTTCCCGGAGGACGCCGCGGTGCTGGTGGGACCGGAGCTCGCGGGGACCCACGTCCAGACGTCCCTGGCCTACCTGCACGGCGTCGACACGGTGCTGGTGCAGCAGGACGAGCCGCGGGGGGTCCTGCGGGACGTCATGCTCGATTGGCTGGCGGCCGGCCGACCCGTCTTCGTCGTCGTCGGTCAGCGCGGGTTCTCTGTGCCGGCCCCGGAACTCGTGCTGGCGGAGGTCGAGCAGACGAGCATCGATCTCCGCACGCTCGAGCGCACTCGCGCCCGGGCTCCGCGGGACCTCGTGGACGTTACCATCGGCCTGCGCATTCTGCAGGCGTCGCGGGGCGGCGCTCCCGGCGGGAGGGTGATCGATGTCGGCAATCTGGCCGACGACCTCGTGGCCGGCCTGCGCGGTTTTCACGGGGCCGAGCAGGACTCGAACGCCAGGTCGTTCCGATGGAGCGAACAGGAGGCGACGGTCGCCATCCCGGGCGGAGACCGCGTCCGGCTCGAGGTGGCCGGCGGCCGTCCGCCCGGCGTGGACCCGGCCGAGATATCGGTTTGGGCAGGTGCACAGCGGATTGCCGACGGGCTGGCCGTCGGCGAGGGTCTGCAGACAATCACGCTGGACCTGCCGGAGTCCGAGCGCACGGAGTCGACGGAGCTGACCATCCGCTCGACCGTCTTCCGGCCCGCCGATCTGGAGCTCTCGCCCGATCGCCGGACTCTCGGCATCCGTGTGTACCGCGTGCAAGTACTGCGCGGCCCGTCCGACGATTCGTCTTCCGACCGCCTGCCGGACGTCACCCCCTGAGAACCGGTCACGCCGGATCGGGCGCGGTGGTCTGCGCCGTGGAACGGTGCCGACTGCCGGCAGGGTCGGGCACGGGGCGACGGCGGGCGGGCTAGGAGTCTGCGGCGTAGCACGACGCGGACTCCTGTAGGGTTGGTTGGGCGCCCGGCGGAGCCGAAGGCGACGGCGGGCGGGGTAGGAGTCTGCGGCGTAGCACGACGCGGACTCCTGTAGGGTTGGTTGGGCGCCCGGCGGAGCCGAAGGCGACGGCGGGCGGGGTAGGAGTCTGCGGCGTAGCACGACGCGGACTCCTGTAGGGTTGGTTGGGCGCCCGGCGGAGCCGAAGGCGACGGCGGGCGGGCTAGGCTAGGGACGCCGGGCGATGGCTGCGTAGTCCTGCTCGGCGAAGATCAGCCCGTTCAGGAGCTCGGCGTGCTGGTTCAGGGCTTCCGCGAGCGCGTCGACGGCCCCGCCGTCCGGCGTGGCGGCAAGCGCCCGGTCGACGTCCACGCGGCGGAGCTTCGCCGCCTCGGGCACCGGCGATCGGTAGACGATGGTGACGTCGACGAACCCGCTGGCGCGAAGGAAGTAGGCCAGCGTGTCGGGGTGCAGCGGGTGGCGGTGGGTGACGTCGCGCAAGTAGGCGCTGAAGAACGCCGTCCACGAGGCCGGGTTTATTGTCTCCAGAACCACGCGGGAGCCTGGCCGAAGGGTGCGGTGCGCGTCGGCGAGCGTCTGCATCAGGTAATCGGCCTCGAGGTGCTCGACGACCTGGGCCGAGAAGAGGCCGCCGAGCGATTCGTCGGCGAGGGTGCGCAGATAGCCGAGGGCGTCGCTCCGCGTAACTTGCAGACCCCGTTCCCGACAGCGCTCGACCGCCTCCATGTTGGTGTCGACGCCCCGGCCGGTGATGCCGTCGTCGCGCAGCTGGACGAGGAACTCTCCGCGGCCGCAGCCGACGTCCAGCACGTCCGACGCGCCTTCGAAGTAGGGCAGATAGGTGCGTTGGCGCTTCGCGATCTCCTCCGACGCCCCGCGGAACACGTCCTCGAAGCAGACGTACTGGTAGGCGTCCAGATCCGTCTCGGCAGGGGCCGGCGCGAGGGATACGGCCCCGTCGGGGTCGTCGCCGCCGCCGGGGGCGCCGGCGGCCTCGGGGTGGGAGGTCTCGGCGCCGGCGGTCTCGGGGTCGCGGGCTTCGCCGGCGGTCGCGAAGCTGTCCCCCGCGGCGCTATCTGTCGCCGTCGTGGAGGGGGAGGGCCGACGCTCGATCTCGCGCCTCAACCCGTGCGCCGACGCCGTCGCGAGGGCGACGGATTGGCGCAGGCCCTCCGTGGTCGCCTCCAGGGCATCGACGGACTCGTGCAGCTTGCCTGTGGTCCGCTGCAGGTCCTGGTGGAGCTTGCCTGTGGTCCGCTGCAGGTCCTGGTGGAGCTTGCCCGTGGTCCGCTGCAGGTCCTCCGAGATCTGATGCAGCGACCGTGAGAGCTGATGGACGAACTGATTGAGCTCGCCGGTCCGGCCGGCGTTGCCGGCGAGGTGGCGGACGAGCAGCGTGTTGAAGCGTTGCTGCCGCTCCAGGATCGGGCGCAGCAGCCGCCAGCCGACGTTACGCAGGCGGCGGCGCCACCCCGTGCCGAGTTCGATCTCGGTCTCGGGCTCTTGTGGGAGCAGGCGCCACGCGTCGTTCAGCGCCGTGAGCAGCGGGTCCTCGAAGCCGCCGGGAGGCCTTGGCGCCTCCAGCTTATGCGCCGCGACGTCCCGGAGCGTTGCGGGCCCGTCGTCGCCCGGCCCCTCGGCGTCCTCGCGGGAAAAGCCGTTGCGGGGCGGATCGCTGCGTACCGGATCGTCGTCTCGTTCTGGCATGGGGCGGGACTCCTTGCCGCGCGGGCCACGGGCGGGTCCGCGGCGTCCGGTCCGGCCCGGCGACCTCGACGGTGCGGGCGCGCCGATTACGCGGAGAGCAGGCCGCCCGCGGGGCTGCTGGCCGTGGCGTAGCGCCGCCGCGCGATGCGGCCGGCCAGGTACGCCCGCCGGCCCGCCGCCACCGCGAGCTTCATGGCGTCGGCCATCGCGACGGGGTCGCGAGCCGCGGCGATGGCGGTGTTCATCAGCACCCCGTCCACCCCGAGTTCCATCGCGATGGCCGCGTCCGACGCGGTGCCGACTCCGGCGTCCACGATGACCGGGATCTTCGCGAACTCCCGGATGATCCCGATGTTGTTGAGGTTCTGGATGCCCAGCCCCGACCCGATAGGGGCGCCGAGAGGCATGACCGCGGCCGCACCCGCGTCCTCCAGCTTGCGGCACACCACGGGATCGTCGTTCGTGTAGGGCAGCACCACGAATCCCTCCTTGACGAGGACCCGGGTCGCCTCGAGCAGGCCGTCGTTGTCGGGGAACAGCGTCCGTTCGTCGCCGATGACCTCGAGCTTGACCCACTCCGACAACCCCACCTCGCGTCCCAGCCGGGCGGTCCTGACGGCCTCCTCCGCCGTGTAGCAGCCGGCAGTGTTGGGCAGCAGCGAGTAGCGGCCGGTGTCGATGAAGTCGAGCAGCGACTCCCGGCTGCGGTCGGCGAGGTTGACGCGGCGGACCGCCACCGTCACCAGCTCCGCCCCGGATGCCTCGTGCGCCCGTTGCATGATCTCGTTGGAGGCGTACTTGCCGGTTCCGACGATCAGGCGGGACGAGAAGGACTTCCCCGCGATCTCCAGCGCATCGTTGCCCATGTCCATGAGTATGACAGGAACCGAATCGCACGGCGCGGATGCTTGGCGCCGGCAACCGCCGCCGAACGCGGCCGCGAGGTCGCCCTGCGGCCTCCGATTGCCGTCCGAACCCCCCGTCGGACGCCCGCGCCGTTCTACGACGCGGAATCCCGCCCGCCGCCCACGAAGTTGACGATCTCGACCGTGTCCCCCGCCTGCACCGTCGTAGACGCATAGGCGGTCCGCTTCACGACGGTGAGGTTGTGCTCGACGGCGACCCGGCGCGGATCGATGTCCAGCCGCCGCAGCAGGCGACTGATGGTCATCGGTTCGCCGAGGTCGTACGGGTCGCCGTTCAGAGTAATCCGCACGGGGTGGACGGAGGAATGCCGGCGGCCGGAGTCAGACGCAACGGACGGATGGCCAGCCTATCGCGCCGGCGCCGGTCAAGTCAAGGGTAAATGTCTGGCCAATCAGGAGTTATGACCGCACGCCGGCCCGCCGGCGGGGGCAAATTGACTTGGTACAGCCCTCTTGGTACGATGCTGATTGCGCAGGAGCCCTCCGCGAATGCGGGTTATTTGCAGAAGCGGTTGCTGCATCGGCGACTCGGCTTGAGAAAAACTTCACAAGATCTCCGCGCCCGGACCCGATCTCCGTCGAGGGCGTCATCGCCGCGCGCGAGTGGCACGGGCAGGATCCGCGGGTCAGGGCGTCGCGCCGGGGTCGTCGAGACGGCTTGGTCGGGGCTCTTCCTCTGATTCCGTATGGGGCGACACACCATTCGCAAGGGACTGCGGTTGCCGGTCTTGGGAGAGCCCGAGCAGGCGATCGGGTCCGCCCGGATGACCCGGCGGGTGGCGCTGCTGGCCGACGACTGTCGGCCTCCGGCCCACCATGCACGTGTCGGCGGGTGACGACGTTCGCCGCGGCGGGCTGTTGTTCGAGGACAAGAAACGGCCCGGCGTGCGGTTCACGTCGCCCGCCGCGGGCACGGTCGAGGCGGTCCACCGCGGCGAGCGCCGGAGCTTCCGGTCCATCGTCATCGCCCTCGGCCGGGACGAGCAGGAAGGCCGCGGCGGGGCGTCGGTGGGGTTCTCTTCCTTCTCCGGCCGGCATCCTGCCGGCCTCGGCGGCGACGATGTGCGAGAGCTTCTGCTCGAGTCGGGCCTGTGGCCGGCGGTCCGGGCGCGGCCCTTCGGACGGGTTGCGGACCCCGCGGCGCGGCCGCGTTCGATCTTCGTCACCGCCATCGACACGGAGCCGCTGGCGCCCCAGGTCGATGTCGTGCTGGAGGGGGCCCACGGTGCGTTCGAGATGGGGCTGAGGGCGCTGGCCCGGTTGACCGACGGCGCCGTCTACGTGTGCACGGCGCCCGAGGGCCAAGTGCCCGTGCCGGACGACGACCGTTTCCGGCGGGAAGAGTTCGCCGGCGTCCATCCCGCCGGCGCGCCGGGCCTGCACATCCACCGGCTGGACCCGGTGGGCCGCGACAGGCAGGTGTGGTACGTCGGCTACCAGGACGTCGTGGCCATCGGCCGCCTCTTCGAGACCGGCGAGCTGGCCGTCGAGCGCGTGGTGGCCCTGGCCGGGCCGGCCGTGTCGCGCCCCCGGCTGGTCCGCACCCGGCTGGGAGCGGACGTCGTCGACCTCCTCGCCGATGAGTCGGTCGGCGACGGCGCGCGGGTGGTGTCCGGTTCGCTGCTCGCGGGCCGGCCGGCCTCGGGCCCGGTTACGGGCTACCTGGGCCGCTATCACCGGCAGATCTGCCTGATCCGGGAGGGCCGGGAGCGCGAGCTGCTGGGCTGGCTGCGGCCCGGGTTGCGGAGATTCTCGCTGTCGCGGGCGTTCCTCTCGACGCTCTGGCGGGGGCAGCGGTTTCCGTTCACCACCACCACCAACGGCTCCCGCCGGGCCATCGTGCCCATCGGCCTCTACGAGCGCGTGATGCCGATGGACCTGCTGCCGACGCCGTTGCTGCGGGCCCTCGTCATGCACGATGTCGAGCGGGCAGAGGAGCTGGGTTGCCTGGAGCTCGAAGAAGACGACCTCGCCCTGTGCTCCTTCGTGTGCCCGAGCAAGCTCGACTACGGCGCCGCGCTCCGTCGGGTGCTGACCACCCTCGAGGCCGAGGGCTGACATGAAGCTCCTGCGCGACTTGCTCGACCGACAGGCCCGTCACTTCGAGAAGGGCGGGCGCCTCGAGCGCCTGTACCCGCTCTGGGAGGCGCAGGACACCTTCCTGTACACGCCCGGCGAGGTCACGCGATCGGACCCCCACGTGCGCGACGCCCTCGACATGAAGCGCCTGATGATGACGGTGGTCATCGCGCTCGCCGGGTGCATCTACATGGCCGTGCACAACACCGGGTACCAGGCGCACCTCGCGATCGCGGCCGGCGCCCCGCCCCTCGACGTCTGGCAGACCGACGTCATGCGGTGGTTGGGCCTGCCGTTCGCACCGGACGACGCGTGGGCGTGCATGGTTCACGGGGCCCTCTACTACGGGCCGGTGCTGGCCGTGACGTTCGCGGTCGGGGGGCTCTGGGAGGCGCTGTTCGCGGGGGTCCGCGGGCATGAGATCAACGAGGGCTTCCTCGTCACCGGGATGCTGCTGCCGCTGACTCTGCCCGCGACCATCCCGCTCTGGCAGGTGGCGCTCGGCATCTCGTTCGGGGTGGTCGTGGGCAAGGAGATCTTCGGCGGGACGGGGATGAACGTCCTCAACCCCGCCCTGACCGCCCGCGCCTTCCTGTTCTTCGCCTATCCGGCGGAGATGTCGGGCGACGCCATCTGGATCGCGGCGGGCACCGCCCCCGACGGGGTCAGCGGGGCGACGGTGCTCGCGCTGGCGACCGAGCAGGGCCTGTCCGGGGTGACGGGGACCGTAAGTCCCTGGCAGGCGTTCACGGGGTGGATGCCGGGGTCGATGGGCGAGACGTCGGTGCTGGCGTGCCTGGCCGGGGCCGCCGTCCTCGTCGGGACCGGGGTGGGGTCGTGGCGCATCATGGCCAGCGTCACGCTGGGCACCCTGGGGACGGCGTGGCTGCTCAACGCGGTCGGGTCGGCGACCAATGCCTTCTTCGAAGTGACCCCTCTCTGGCATTATCTGTTGGGGGGATGGGCGTTCGGGACCGTGTACATGGCCACCGATCCGGTGTCGGGGCCGTCGACGCCGGGCGGTCACTACGCGTACGGGTTTCTGATCGGCCTGCTCGTGGTGCTGATCCGGGTGGTGAATCCCGCCTATCCCGAGGGCATGATGCTGGCCATCCTCTTCATGAACCTGTTCGCGCCGCTGATCGACTACATGGCCATCCAGGCCAACGTGCGGCGCAGGAGGGCCCGTCATGCAGGGTAGCGTCGGCTACAACCTGGGGTTCGCGGCGGCCGTCTGCCTCGTCTGCGCGGTCGTCGTGTCGTCGGCGGCGGTGGCCCTGGCCGACCGACAGCAGCGCAACGCGGCCCTCGACCGGCAGCGCAACGTGCTGGTGGCGGCCGGGATCGCGACCGACGACGAGTCGCTCGACGCCGAGGCCGTCGCGGCCCGGTCCGCCCGGATCACCCCGGTGGTCCTGACCCTGCCCACCGGCGAGGTGGCGGCGGACGTCGATCCGGCCGGCTTCGACCAACGGGCCGCGTCGATCGACTCGGCCCGCAGCACCGTTGCCCCCGACAACGTCGCCGGGATCATGCGCCTGCCGACCGAGGCCCTCGTCTACGAGGTGCGTGGCGAGGCGGGGCGCCTCGAGCTCGTGGTGCTGCCGGTCGAGGGGCTTGGGCTGTGGGGCACTCTCTACGGCTTCGTGGCCCTGGAGGACGACCTCCGCACGATACGCGGGCTGACCTTCTACGAGCACAAGGAGACGCCCGGACTGGGCGGCGAGGTGGACAACCCGCGGTGGAAGGCGCTCTGGCCCGGCCGGCTCGCGTTCGACGACGATCTTAGCCCCGCCATCGGGGTCGTCAAGGGGCCGGCGGGGAACGTGGACGAGGCGCCGTACGCGGTCGACGGGCTCTCCGGCGCGACCATCACGAGCCGGGGGGTGACCAACCTGCTGCGGTTCTGGCTGGGGCCGGACGGCTTCGGGCCGTACCTGGCGCGGGTCCGGCGTGAAGGAGGCGCGGGCTGATGTCCAAGCAACGCGAGGCTCTGATCGACCCGCTGTTCAACAACAACCCCATCGCGTTGCAGGTGCTCGGCATCTGCTCGGCCCTCGCGGTGACGACGCAGATGGACACCGCGCTCGTGATGTGCGTGGCGGTGGTCTTCGTCCTCCTGTTCTCGAACCTGTTCGTGAGCCTGCTGCGCCACCAGATTCCCACCAACATCCGCATCATCGTGCAGCTCACGATCATCGCGTCGCTGGTCATCGTCGTCGACCAGGTGCTCAAGGCGTACCTGTTCGAGATCTCCAAGCAGCTCTCGGTGTTCGTCGGGCTCATCATCACCAACTGCATCATCATGGGCCGCGCCGAGGCCTACGCGATGCAGAACCCGCCGCGAATGAGCATGATCGACGGCATCGGCAACGGGCTCGGCTACGCGGTGATCCTCGCCGGCACCGCCGTTATCCGGGAGCTCTTCGGGGCGGGGTCGCTCATGGGGGTGCAGCTGCTGCCCCTCGCCGGAGAGGGGGGCTGGTACACCCCGAACGGTTTGATGGTGCTGTCGCCGGGAGCGTTCTTCATCATCGGGTTCTTCATCTGGGCGATCCGGGCCTGGAAGCCCGCGCAGGTGGAGCAGGACTGACGGGCCATGGAGTACTACCTGAACCTCGCCGTGAAGGCGATCTTCGTCGAGAACATGGCCCTCGCGTTCTTCCTGGGCATGTGCTCGTTCCTCGCCGTGTCGAAGCGGGTCTCGACCGCCCTCGGCCTCGGCGCCGCCGTCATCTTCGTGCTGACGGTCACGGTGCCGATGAACAACCTCGTGTACGCCTATGCCCTCAAGCCGGGCGCCCTGGTCTGGCTGTCCCCGGGGCTGGCCGACACCGACCTCTCGTTCCTGGGGTTCCTCACCTTCATCGGTACCATCGCCGCGATGACCCAGATCGTCGAGATGACCTTGGACCGCTTCGCGCCGGCCCTGTACGCCGCCCTCGGCATCTTCCTGCCGCTCATCGCCGTCAACTGCGCCATCCTCGGCGCGTCACTGTGGATGATGGAGCGCAACTACAACCTCGTCGAGAGCGCGGTGTTCGGGTTCGGTTCGGGAGTGGGCTGGGCCCTCGCCATCGTCGCCCTCGCCGGCATCCGCGAGCGGCTGCGTTACAGCAATCCCCCGGCCGGCCTGCGGGGGCTGGGGCTCACGTTCATCATCGTGGGCCTGATGGCCATCGGCTTCATGGCCTTCGCGGGGGTGCAACTGTGATCACCGTCCTCCTCGGCGTGGGGATGTTCACCGGCGCCATCGTGTCCCTGGTGGCGGTGCTCATGCTGGCGCGGCGCCAGCTCGTCGCCACCGGCGACGTGACGATCACGGTGAACGGCGATCCGGAGAAGGCGCTCACCACCAGCGCCGGCGGCACCCTGCTCGGCACCCTCGCCGCCAACCGCATCTTCATTCCGTCCGCCTGCGGCGGCAAGGGGAGCTGCGGCGTGTGCACGGTGACGGTCCAGGACGGCGGGGGCGCCATCCTCCCTACGGAGCTGAGCCACGTCTCGCGCGGCGAGGCGCGTTGCGGCGTGCGGCTGTCCTGCCAGGTCAAGGTGAAGCAGGACATGGCCATCGAGCTGCCGCCCGAGGTGTTCAGCGTCCGGCAGTGGCGCTGCCGGGTGCGGTCGAACGCCAACGTCGCCACGTTCATCAAGGAGCTGGTCCTCGAGCTGCCGGCAGGCGAGTCGGTGCCGTTCCGGGCCGGCGGCTACATCCAGATCGAGGCCCCGCCGGGCACCGTCAAGTACTCGGACTTCGACATCGAGGAAGAGTACCGGGCGGACTGGGACAAGTTCGACCTGTGGCGCTACGTGTCGACGGTCGAGGAGCCGGTGACGCGCGCCTACTCGATGGCCAACTACCCCGAGGAGCGCGGCGTCATCATGCTCAACGTGCGGGTGGCGTCGCCGCCGCCGCGGGCGCCCGAAGGGACGCCGCCGGGGAAGATGAGCTCCTGGATCTTCAGCCTCCAGCCGGGCGACGATGTCACCATCTCGGGGCCCTTCGGCGAGTTCTTCGCGAAGGAGACCGACGCGGAGATGCTCTTCGTCGGGGGGGGCGCGGGCATGGCGCCGATGCGCTCGCACATCTTCGACCAGTTCCGCCGGCTGCGGACGTCCCGGAAGGTCTCGTTCTGGTACGGTGCGCGCAGCCTGAGAGAGGCGTTCTACCTCGATGACTTCGATGCCATCGCAGCCGATCACGAGAACTTCGAATGGCACCTCGCCCTCTCCGAGCCGCTGCCCGAGGACGGCTGGAACGGGCACACCGGGTTCATCCACCAAGTCGTGCTCGACAACTACCTCAAGGACCATCCCGCGCCGGAGGACGTCGAGTACTACCTGTGCGGCCCCCCGATGATGCTCAAGGCGTGCATGGACATGCTCGATTCGCTAGGGGTCGAGCCCGAGAACATCCTGTTCGACGATTTCGGCTGACGAGGGCGCCCCGCTTCTCGGGACTCTCCTCCAGCGATTGCAGACACATGTTCACTCGGCGGGTACGATGGGCAGCCGGCGACGGCCAAGCGGGCCGGCTTGGAGCCCCCGGCCATCGCCGCGGCCGTCCGCGCTTGGCGGTCGGGTCCGCGTGCGGGTTGCTCCTGGCGGCGTGCGCGTGCGCCCCCCCAGACCCCGGGGCGGCCGTCGTCGAGTTCACCGGGCCCACGATGGGGACCACCTGGGCGGTCCGGGTCGTGACGGTGGACGCGTGGCCGGAGGCCGAGCGCGATCGGGTCGCGGGGGAAATCCAGGCGGTGCTCGACGACGTCGAATCGAAGATGTCGCACTACGATCCGTCGTCGGAGCTCTCACGGTTCAATCGCGGGCGGACGACCCGCCCCTTCCCGGTGTCGGCCGAGACGTTCGAGGTCTTTCGCCAGGCCCGGCGGCTGAGCGAGCTGACGGCGGGGGCCCTGGATGTGACGGTGGCCCCGCTCGTCGACGCGTGGGGCTTCGGGCCGGTCGAGCCGGACCGGTTTCCCCCGGACGCCGACCGGTTGTCGCGGGCTCTCGATCACGTCGGTTACGCCGGCGTCGAGCTCGACGAGGCGGCGTCGACGCTGCGCAAGATGGATCCCGCGATCGAGGTCGACCTGTCGGCGGTGGCCAAGGGGTACGGCGTCGATCTCGTCGCCGCAGCCCTGAGGGGCGAGGGTCTCGAGCGGCACCTGGTCGAGGTCGGGGGCGAGATCGTAGCCGCGGGCACGAATCACCTCGACCGCCCGTGGCGAATCGGCATCGAGTCTCCGGTCGCCGGCGGCGGCATCCAGCGTGTCGTCCCGTTGCGCGACCGGGCGATGGCGACGTCGGGCGACTACCGCAACCGGCGCGAGCTCGACGGCGGCTGGGTCTCCCACACCATCGATCCGCGCACGGGGCGGCCGGTCGAGCATCGGCTCGCCTCGGTGAGCGTCATCGCGGATCGCTGTGTCGTCGCCGACGGACTGGCCACCGCCATCGAGGTGCTGGGCCCGGACGACGGCTACGCGCTGGCCGTCGAGCGGGGATGGGCCGCCCTCTTCCTGAGCCGCGACGAGGACGGCGCGATCGCCGAGCGCGCCACGCCCGCGTTCTCCGCCCTCGTCGAGACGGCCGGGCGGGAGCCGGCGACTTGAGGCCGCGACTCCGACGACCTCGCAGGGCGCGGGCGGCGGCGCCTTCACTCACGCCTTGTCAGGCGCGCGCCTCGACGTCGGCCGGCGCCCTTCGAGCTCGGTGCAACCCGGGGTTCGCCACGGGCTAGTCGACCGTCCCTGGCCACGGGCTAGTTGACCGTCCCTGAGAGAAGCCGCCCATGTCGCAGGGCGTTTTTCGCAGCGTCTGCCAGCAACAGACCAGCGACAGGACGGCAAGGGAGGCTCTGGGACAGTCCACTGGGGTGAGAACGATGACGGTGTTCCTGCTGACGTTGGGTGCAATCGCGATCGTCATGGCGATCATGGCGATCGGGGTCGTGCTCGACGGCCGCTGTCTGCGCGGCTCCTGCGGCGGGCCCGACGTGGTCGGGAGCGACGGCGAGTCGTTGGCCTGCGCCACCTGCCCCCACCGAAGTCGAACGCCGCCCGGCGAGGCGTGACCAGGCGCTACGGCGACTGCGGTCGGCCGGCCTCACCGAAGTCGAACGCCGCCCGGCGAGGCGTGACCAGGCGCTACGGCGACTGCGGTCGGCCGACCTCCGCAAGCCCGCGACGATGGTCCCGCGCAGCGCCCGTCGACGTAGCGCGGGGACCGTCGCCGCGGCCTGTCGTCAGCCCAGCCCGAGCAGGATCGTCGCCAGCGCTTCGTCCTGCTCCGTCGGTACGGTTCGGAGATCGAGGAGGACGCGGTCTTGCTCGATGCGCGCGATGACCGGCGGCTGCAGTCCGCGCAGCCGCTCCGCGAGCCGCGCCGCCGAATGCGTGCGCGGGGTCAGCCGGAGTAGCCTCGTGGGCAGCGCCGATCCCGGCGCGCCCCCACCTCCCACCGTCGACATCCCGTCGACGATGTCCGCCCCGAACAGGACGTGGCCTTCGAGTCTCCTTGCCAGGCCCCGGGCCCGCTCGTCGATCTCGTCGGCCGGCGCGGTGAGCATGCGGACCACGGGTACGGTCGCCGCCGCCCGGCCGCAGGCGTGCTCCAGCAGCGTTGCCTCGAGGGCGGCGTAGGTCATCTTGTCGACCCGCAGGGCCCGCATCAGCGGGTGGCTCCGCACCCGTGACAGCGCCGGCTCCTCGCCGACGATGATGCCGGCCTGGGGCCCGCCGAGGAGCTTGTCGCCGCTGAAGCAGCACACGGTGGCGCCGGCCCGGACGCTCGCGGCCACCGACGGCTCGTCGACGCCGCCGGTGGGGACGTCGACGAGCTGACCGCTCCCGAGGTCTTCGACCACCGGGACCTCGGCGCGGCGTCCCAGGGCCACGAGCTCCTCGAGCGTGGGGCGGGCGGTGAACCCCTCGATGCGGAAGTTCGACGGATGCACGCGCAGGATGAGAGCCGTGCGATCGTTGATGGCCGCCGCATGGTCGGCCAGCCGCGTCCGGTTCGTAGTGCCGACCTCCCGGAGCTCGGCGCCCGATTGGCGGAGGATGTCGGGGATGCGGAAGCCGCCGCCTATTTCCACTAGCTCGCCTCGAGAGACGATGACTTCGCGGCCGTGCGCGAGCGCGGCAAGGACCAGGAGGACGGCCGCGGCGTTGTTGTTCACGACCACCGCCGCCGCCGCCCCGGTCACCTGGGTCAGGAGTCGGGCGGCGTGAGTGTGGCGGGCGCCCCGGCCGCCCGCCGCCAAGTCGTACTCGAGGTTCGTGTAGCCGGTGGCGAGCTGCGCGACCCGCGCCGCCGCCGCCCCGGCCAGCGGGGCCCGCCCGAGGTTGGTGTGCACGATGACGCCGGTGGCGTTGATGACCGGAGTGAGAGACGGCGAGAGCCGCGCCGCGAGATCGGCGGCCGCCCGCCGCTCGATCGCCGCCGCCGCCGCCTCGCGATCCTGGATGGTCGTCGTCTTCGCGAGGGCCAGCTCCCGCCGCACGCGGTTCGCGGCGGTGCGGAGCGCGGTCAGGACCGCGTCGCCGCCGTACTCGGTCTCGAGGGCGCGGACGAGCGGGCGGCGGCGCAGTCGATCGATCGACGGGAGGATGCGGAGCCTCGTCATGGAGCCGGCGCGCCGGGGCGGGCCGCTGTCTTGCCGCTCCGTCGGGATTCGGTTACCATCGCCTCGCGCGTGCCGCGCAAGCCCGTATCACCGGAGTCTCCTGGCCGGGTCTTTCGGGCAGCGGGGCCGCAGGCGGTGATCACCGAGTCAGTGTACCACCGCCCCGGCGGTACCAAGGGCCGTTATCTCGATGCGTTTTCGGGGCTCGATGCGGTCCGGGGGAGTCGAAAGCGCGAAGGCGGGAGAGGCGGCCCGGGCGCGAAGGCGACCGGGCCGGAGACGCGGGGCTACTCGGCTCGGGTGACGCTGCCGGCCTGGGGACCCTTGGGTCCGTCGACGATCTCGAACTCCACCGCCTGACCTTCCTCCAGCGAACGAAAACCGTTGCCTTGAATCGCGGAAAAGTGCACGAAGACGTCGCTTCCGCCCTCACGCTCGATGAATCCGTACCCCTTGGCGTTGCTGAACCATTTGACCTTGCCTGTGATGCGCATCGTGCTTCCTTTGTTTGCGTGGACGCGACTCGTCACGCCCCGAACTCCTGGCCCATGAAAGACGTCTCGCCATGGGCGCACAAGAAGACCGCGCGAGCGGCCTGCGGGTCGAACCCCAGTATCGGACTCGGGCCGAACCCTGTACGAACAGAGCATCATAGTAAGCGTGTTCGGTGATGTCAAGGCAACCTCGCGACCGGTTCGGACCGGTTGCACGTCAAGAATGTGGCGGCGCTATGCAAGCCGGGGTGCCTCCTGGTGTCGGGAGCTCGACAGCGCCCGGGGCCGTCATCTCGCGATCCTGACTTGCACCCTCCCGACCGAGCCGAGACCGGTGCGGTGCGGTGCGGGAGCCGACACGACGGGCGGCGGGGCGCGACGGAAGAGCGCGGCGGGTCGGCAGGATCCACGGAACGCGATTCCGATAGCGGTGCCACGCCGGCGGGTGCCACGTCGGCGAAAGGAGCGGCCCCCCGTAACGGGCCGTCGGGTTCGGTGAGGAGGGTGAGCAGTTGAGACGAGCGCTGTTGAGCGTATCCGACAAGACGGGCGTCGTCGAATTCGCACGCGGGCTCTCGGCCGGCGGCTTCGAGATCGTGTCCACCGGCGGCACCGCGCGGACGCTGGCGGATGCCGGGCTCACGGTTACCCAGGTGTCGTCGGTGACGGGATTCCCCGAGATGATGGACGGCCGGGTGAAGACTCTGCATCCCGCCGTCCATGCCGGCATTCTGGCGCGCCGCGGCGAGCCCGGCGATCTGCGGGCTCTCGAGGCGCACGGCATTCGGCCCGTCGACGTCGTGGCCGTCAACCTCTATCCCTTCGCCCGGGTCGCGGCCGACCCCGACGCCCGGTTCGAGGCGCTTGTCGAGGAGATCGACATCGGCGGGCCCACTTTGGTGCGCGCTGCCGCGAAGAACTTCCGCGACGTGGTCGTGGTCGTCGATCCCGGCGACTACGCCGAGACCCTGGAGGCGCTGCAGCGCCCCGGCGGACCGGACCTGGGCTACCGGTTGTCGCTCGCCCGCAAGGCGTTCGTGCACACCAGCTCGTACGACGACACCATCGCCTCTACGCTGTCCGGGGTGGCGGTCGAGGACGGTCGCTTCAGCCGGAGCGGCGCCCAGGATGAGCTCGCCCCCGACATCTTGGCCGTGCGCGCGGAGCGGGTGCGGACCCTGCGCTACGGGGAGAACCCCCATCAGGCCGCGGCGCTCTACGCCATCGGCGATGCGGGGTTCGGCAGCGCCCACGTCGTGCAGGGGAAGCCCCTGTCGTTCACCAACCTGCTCGATCTCGATGCGGCGGCCCGGCTGATGGCGGAGTTCGACGAACCGGCCGCGGTCGTGGTGAAGCACACCAATCCCTGCGGGGTCGCGACCGCCGACGCGCTGAGCGATGCCTACGTGGCGGCGCGGGAAGTGGACCCCCTGTCGGCGTTCGGCGGGATCGTGGGTCTGAACCGGTGCATCGACCGGGCGACGGCGGAGGCCGTCGCCGCCACTTTCATCGAGGCGGTGGTGGCGCCGGACGCGGACGACGAGGCCCGCGCGGTCCTCGCGGCCAAGAAGAACCTGCGGCTGGTGCTCGCGGATTGCTCCGCGGCCGATGGCGTCGGGATGGACCGCGAGGTCCGGTCCATTCTCGGCGCTCTTCTCGTCCAGCGTTGCGACCGCGTGAGCGAGGCGGCGGGGCCATGGACCACGGAGACGGCGTCGCGACCGGAGTCCGGCTGTCGCGTGGTGACCCGGCGGCAGCCGACCGATGCCGAGTGGGCGGCCCTGCGTCTGGGCTGGCGGGTCTGCGCCCACGTGAAGTCGAACGCGGTGGTGTTCGCGCGGGCGGATCGGCTCGCCGCGATCGGCGCCGGACAGATGAGCCGGGTCGATGCGGTGAAGGTGGCGGCGATGAAGGCGGAGGGCCTGACCGGCACGGTGGCCGCGTCGGACGCGTTCTTCCCGTTCCGCGACGGCCTCGACGCCATTGCCGCGGCCGGCGCGACCGCGGTGGTCCAGCCCGGGGGCTCGGTGCGGGACGATGAGGTCGTCGCCGCCGCCGACGAGCGCGGTCTCGCCATGGTCTTCACCGGGAGGCGGCACTTCCGGCACTGAGGGCGGGGTCGGTGGCGGCGCGCGCGGCGCTGTCGAACGTGCCGCTCGGTTCAGGGGCCTCGGCGAAGACCCGCGGCGGGTCGCGCCCGACGCGTCGCCGGCGGCCGAGGGGGGATCGGTCGGCGCCCGAAAGGCAGCGGGAGACCGCCGCCGAGGCCTCCGGGGCCGTCAGCCGCGGACTGCGTCGGGGCCGGCGGGTCTCGTCCCGGCCGGCAGGGCGGCGGCATGCGGCAGGGTGAGAAGGACGAGGAGCAGCATCAGGAATTCCGAGTCGCCGAAGTTGTACTCGAAGAGGCCGCCGGTGAGCATGCCGGCGGTCGCGGCGAGGCCGGCCGCGGCGAGGGGGCGGACGTTGCGGTCGCCGAGCCGCCGGAGCAGATCGCGAACCGCCGCGACCACGAACACGCACCAGATCGCGAGCGCGGGCAGCCCCCGCTCGGCCGCGATCTGCACTGGCACGTTGTGTAGATGGGGGTTCTCTTCCTGGACCGCCCCTGCATCGCGGTACTCGGGGTACACCTCCTGCACCATGTCCGGACCCACCCCCGTCCAAGGGTGGTCGCGGATGATCCGCGTTCCCGCGCGCGCCATCGCCAACCGGTCGCGGACCGTCGGATCCTCCGGATCGAGCGCCGAATAGACGCGGCTGGTGATTTGCGGGGGGGCGAGGACCAGCGCCAAGGCGCCAAGCACCGGGACCACCGCCAGCAGCCGCAGGTCCTTCAACAGACACAGGACGGCGATGGCGACACCAGCGCCGACCCAGTAGCCCCGGGTCAACGTCACCGTCAGGGCGACCAGCAGGGCGGGCAGGACGAGAGCGGACCACAGCCGGCGGCGCCGATCGAACAGGACGCGGGCCGCCGCGAGGGAGATCGTCAGCGCCAACAGACCGGAATAGGTCATGTAGTGCCCCATCGTGCCGTCCGGCCGTCGCCCGAGGTTGTCGTACTCGAGCACGCCGTATTGCACCACCCCCCACACCGCGAGGGTGGCGCCGACGGTCACGATGAGGGTCGCCAGGGTCTGGGCCCGCTCGTGCCGGGCCAGCCGATACACGATGGGAACGACGACGAACAGCAGCATCTCGCGCGAGTCCACGAGGCTCGCGCCCGGGTCGAGCGAGAAGGCGACCGAGACGAGGGTCGCCGCCGCGTAGGCGAGGAGGGCGGTCAGAAAGGGTGGCCCGGCCGGCCGCTCTCTCTCCCTTACGAGCAACGCGAGCCAGAGCCCGACGGTGAAGGTCAGCAGGATGCCGGCCGCGGCGATCGAGATCTGCAGCGCGGCCACGAACCCGAGGAGCGTCGCGAAGGCCGCGGCTTCCAGCCCGGGCAGTCTGGGGGCGGTCATTCGGCTGTTTCGGGCGGCACTTCGCCGGAAGGTCCTCCGATTTCGGGGCGTCCCTGGGTTTCAGGCGGTTCCTCGATGGTCGCCTCGTCGACGAGCATGACCGGTATGTCGTCGGTGATCGGATAGACCCGATGACAGGTCCCGCACTTCAGGCCGGTGTCGTCGTGAACCGGCGTCACGGGTGTCTTGCAGCTCGGACAGGCGAGGATCTCGAGAAGCTCCGCGTCGACCGCCATTTCACCGGCCCTCCAAGGATGTTCAGACTATATCAGACCGCCCCGGCCGCCTTGGGGTGAGTCGTCGCCGGCCGTGTTCCCGGCGCCCGGCGCCCCGGAGGGGACGGGGCGGTCGGCGCAGGGCGAAGTGTCTTCGGTTGCAAGGCTCGGGATGCTGCCGCGGCGTGGCTCCAGGTCCGGGCGGTCGGGGCAGGGCGAAGTGGCTTCGGTTGCGAGAGGAGCGCAGATGAAGCGCCGACCGGGTTGTTCACGGTCGTGTCGTTGTGGAACAATGCGACCCTTATGCGGTTCGCAATCAGTGCTCTGTTCGTCGCGGGCGTCCTGGCGCCAGGAGCCATCGCCCAAGCCCAACCACCGGCGCCCGAGCCCCCGGGCCTCGACGACCGCGCCGCCGCGTACCACGCGTTCATGCTGGCCAGATCCCTCGAGCGGGAGGGCGAGATCGAGGAGGCGATCGACGCCTACCGGCAGGCGGCCGGGCTCGATCCCGGGGCGGGGGGCATCTGGGCCGAGCTGGCCGGTCTCTACGCGCGCCGAAACCAACCCGACGAGGCGATCGAGGCCGGGAACGAGGCGTTGGACCGGGACCCCGACGACCGCGAGGCCCACCGCACCCTGGGCCTCGTCTACGCGGCCCGGGTGGAATCTCGGGAGACCCCGGCGCAGTCCGACGTGGATCTGGCCATGGACCACCTCGCGCGGGCGCGCAATCCGCGCTCGCCCGACGTGATGCTGTCCATCACTCTGGGGCGCCTCTACCTCGCCACCGAGCAGCCGGAGCCGGCCGTCGAGGTGCTGACCGACATGCTGGACGTGGCGCCGCAGTTCGCCGACGGACAGGTGCTGCTGGCGCGCGCCCACGAGGCCCTCGACCAATGGGACGAGGCCGCCGCCGCCTACGAGCGCGCCGTGCTCTACAGCCCGCGGCGGGCCCGGTACCGGCGCCGGCTTGCCGACGCACTCGTGAACGCGGGGCGCACCGGCCGGGCCATCGAGGTACTCCAGGAGCTCGTCCAGCTTCGGCCTGACGACACGAACGGCTGGTATCGGCTGGCCGGCCTCGAGCTCGACGCCCGCAACTACGACGCGGCGGAGGCCGCCGCCCGGCGGGTGGTCGAGCTGGAACCGGGCGAGTTGCGGGGCGCCTACATGCTGTCGCGGGTTCTCGGAGGAATGCGCCGGTACGGCGAGATGGCGGAGGTCCTCGCCCCGGTGGTGCAGCGAGCGGGGGCGGCCGGCGTCGATCCTCGCCAAGTGGCCGGGCTCCTGCAGCAGTTGGCGTTCGCGCAGCAGAGCGTGGGTGACTTCGACGACGCCGTCGACTCCCTGACCGATGCGCTCGAGATCGCGCCGTCCAACCTCGGTCTACAGGCGCAGCTCGTTCAGGTCTATCTCGATGCGGGGCGTCTCGACGAGGCCGGCGACCTCCTGGCCGAGGCTCGGGGTTCGCGGCGGGACAATCTGGAGCTCCTTCGGCTCGAGGCCCGGGTGCTGTCGGCCCGGGGCTCGGTCGGCGATGCGGTCGCGGTGCTCGAGCGGGCGCGCGACCGGTACGAGGGGGAGCCGATCGCCCACGCGGCGTTGGCCGGACTCTACAGCCGGTACGACCGAGTCGACGAGGCGTTGGGCGTCCTTCGGGCGGCCGAGCAGCGGTTTCCCGACAATACCCTGATCCTGTTCCAGCTCGGCGCCGTCTTCGAGCGCGGAAGGCGGTACGAGGAGGCGGAGGGTGCGTTTCGGCGTGTGCTCGAACAGGATCCCGACGACGCGCAGACGCTGAACTACCTGGGCTACATGCTGGCCGAGCGCGGCGAGCGGCTCGACGAGTCGGTCGGCCTGATCCGCCGCGCCCTGGAGCTCGATCCCCACAACGGGGCCTATCTGGACAGCCTCGGTTGGGCCTACTTCATGCAGGACGAGCTGGAGCTCGCCGAGTCGCCGTTGCGGGCGGCCAGCGATCAGCTGCCCCGAAACTCGGTCGTGCAGGACCACATGGGCGACCTGTTGTTCCGCTTCGAACGCTACGCGGAAGCCATCGACGCCTGGGAGCGCGCCCTCGCCGGCGACCGCGAGGGGGTCGACGCCGCCGCGGTGGAGGCCAAGATACGTGACGCGCGCACTCGGCTCGAACCCGAGCGGTAGGCGTCCCGCGCCGACTCCCCGCCGCGGCGCCGCCCGATCCCGCGGGGCGGGCGCGGATTCCCGGCGCGGGGGGGCGGTCGGTGTTCCCGCGCGGCGGTCGAACCGGTCGCGTCGAACGATGAGCGGTCTTCGGGTGCTGTGGATCTGCTCCACCGCCGCCCTAGTCGCCGCGTGCGGATCGACGCGGCTGGTCCTCCCCGGCGGTCCCGGCACGCCTTATCCCGGATACCAGAGCCTCTTCGACGCCGTGGTGTCGGAGTGCCGGGGCGTCAGGTCCGTCGAGACGGTGATCCGGCTGAGCGGCCGCGGCGGGGGGGCCGCACTGAGGGGGCGGGTGCGGGCGGGACTCGCCGAGCCCGATTCGATGCGGTTGGAGGGACTGGCGCCGTTCGGTGCGCCCGTCTTCTACCTTGTCGCGTCGCCGTCGGCCGCGACGCTGTGGCTGACCCGGGAGGCCCGGGTGGTGACGGGGGCGCCGGCTCCCGAGCTGTTCGCGAGCCTCACCGGAATCCCTTTCGGGCCGGACGACCTGCGGGCAGTGCTGACCGGCTGTCTCGTACCCGGTCCGCGTCCGATCGGAGGGCGGCGCCACGGCGACTGGGTCGCCGTCGATCTGGCCGGCGGCGCCGTGGCGTGGCTGCGCGAGATCGAGGGCGAGCATCACTTGGTCGCGGGCACGCGCGACGGGTTGACGATCGAGTACGACGAGTTCCGCCGCCGTCTGCCGCGGCTGGTGCGCGTGTCGTCCGACGCCGCCGCGGCCGGCCGGGGAGAACCCCTCACCGATCTGACGGCCCGCCTGTCGCAGGTCAGCCTGAACGTGGCCCTCGCGCCCGAGGCGTTCCTCCTGGCGGTTCCCGAGGACGTCGTGCCGGCGACCCTGGAGGAGCTGCGCAGTGCAGGTCCGCTCGAGGTTCCGGTCGAGCCCACATGAACGCGCCGCCGGCGCCTGGACCCCTTCGGCGGGTGACGCTGCGGGCGCACGCCAAGATCAATCTCGATCTGCGGGTCGGCGGCCGGCGCCGCGACGGCTTCCACGAGCTGCGGACCGTCCTGCAGTCCATCGGTCTGCACGACACGCTGACGCTGCGGGTCGTCGACGGCGGGTGTCGCATTCGCTGCTCGGCCGCCGGCGTGCCGTCGGGGAAGGACAATCTGGTGCACCGGGCCGCCCAGCGCCTCTGGTCCGAACTCGGAGGATCCGGCGACGTGCGGGGCGTGGCGGTGACCATCCGCAAGCGGATCCCCGTCTCAGCGGGACTGGGGGGCGGGACCGCCGACGCGGTGGCCGCGCTGAGGGGTCTCTGCCTCCTTTGGGGGCGCACGCCGCCCCCGGCCCGGCTCCACGCGCTGGCCGCGGACGTGGGCGCCGACGGTCCCTTCTTCCTGGTCGGCGGCACCGTGCTCGGAGTGGGCCGCGGTGACGAGGTCTACCCGCTCGCAGAGCAGCCCCGGCGCTGGGTGGTGGTGGCGGTCCCGCCGCGGGGTGTCTCGACCGCCGCCGCCTACGGCTGGCTCGATGAGGACCGGGCGACCGCGGGCCGCCGAGAGGCCTCGGGCACGGAGGCCCCACCGGTGCGGTTCGACGGGGCGGCGCTCGTGCTCGACGGTCTGCGCAATGATCTCGAAGGGCCGGTGTCGCGGCGCCGGACCGGGATCGCCGAGGCGATCGGGTTGCTGTCGGACGCCGGAGCATGCCGAGCCGGCATGACCGGCAGCGGTTCCGCGGTGTACGGTCTCTTCGAGCGCCGGAGGGTGGCGCTCGACGCGGTCCGGGAATTGTGCGGTCGGTCGGAGCGGTGGACCGCGTGGGTCACCCCGACTCTGGATCGCGCTCGGCTCGATCGGCGTTTCCGGGTGTGACCACGTGCGGCCGCCCCCGGGGGACGATACGGATCTGAAGTGCACGACATCAGGGTTGGAATGCACACAGGCTCGGACCGTTACTCCGCCTTGGGGGGAGTCGTCGGCGCCGGCGCGTCAGCGCTCCGCGTCGCCGGTGAGGGGGTGCGACGCCGCGCCCGACTTGCCTGTGGTGCACCCACGGATCTGCCGAGCCTTGATGGGCCGGGGAGGCCTGGGTAGAATAACGGGTTCGCGGTGGTCAGGGGATGCGGCGTGCGGGATGGGCCTTCGCTTGTTGGGGCGTCGCCAAGTGGTAAGGCGCGGGACTTTGGATCCCGTATTCGAAGGTTCGAATCCTTCCGCCCCAGCCATACCGCCGGCGGGGCATTCTCCCCCGTGAACGGCCCTGCCGGGTCGGATCGACGGCGATGCTGAACGGGCAACTCAAACTCTTCTCGGGCAGTGCGCACCCGCGGTTGGCGCAGGAGATCGCCGACTACCTCGGCACGCCGCTGGGACGCGCCAACCTCAGGCGATTCGCCGACACGGAGGTCTCGTTCCGGATCGACGAGAACATCCGCGGCGCGGACGTGTTCATCCTCCAGCCGACGTGCACCCCGGTCGATGCGCACCTGGTCGAGCTGTGCGTCATGATCGACGCGTTCCGGCGGTCGTCGGCGGCCCGCATCACCGCCGTGATGCCGTACTACGGGTACGCACGGCAGGACCGGAAGGACAAGCCGCGGGTCCCGATCTCCGCGAAGCTGGTGGCGAACCTGCTCTGTGCGGCGGGGGCCAACCGGGTGCTCACCATGGACCTGCACAAGGCGCAGATCCAGGGGTTCTTCGACATTCCGGTCGATCACCTGTTCGCCGCCCCCGTGTTCATACAGCACCTGGCCGGCCATCAGGATCAGGATCCGCGCGTGGTGTTCGTGTCGCCGGATGCCGGCGGCGTCGAGCGTGCTCGGGCGTACGCCAAGCGGCTGGGCGCGGATCTCGCGATCATCGACAAGCGCCGCTCCGAGGACGGCCGGGCCGAGGTGATGCACGTCGTGGGCGACGTCGGTGATCGTGTCTGCATCATCCAGGACGACATCGTCGACACCGCGGGTACGCTCGCCCAGAGCGTGGCGGCGCTGCGGGCGAACGGCGCCGAGCGGGTGATCGCGTGCGCGGTGCACGGCGTGCTTTCGGGGCCGGCGCTGGAGCGGATCGAGGGGTCGGCGCTCGAGAAGCTAGTGGTCACGAACACCATTCCCCCCCGGCCGGAGGTCGCCGCATCGGACAGGGTCGAGGTGCTGTCCGTCGCCCCATTGCTGGGAAAGGCGATTCAGAGCATTCACCAGGAGACGTCCGTGTCGTCGCTGTTCGTGTAGGAGTCTGCGCCGTGGAACGGCGCAGACTCCTGTAGGGTTGGTTGGGCGCCAAGCGGAGCCGCAGGCGACGATTGGCGGGCGAGGAGTCTGCGCCGTGGAACGGCGCAGACTCCTGTAGGGTTGGTTGGGCGCCAAGCGGAGCCTCAGGCGACGATTGGCGGGCGAGGAGTCTGCGCCGTGGAACGTCGCAGACTCCTGTAGGGTTGGTTGGGCGCCGATCGGAGCCGTAGGCGACGATTGGCGGGCCAGGAGTTCGCGCCGTGTTAACGTCGCGGACTCCTGTAGGGTTGGTTGGGCGCCCATCGGAGCCGTAGGCGACGATGGGCGGGCTAGGCAGGTCGAGTCATGGAAACCACGATGAACGCGGAACTCAGGTCGGAACGCGGGAAGAACGTCGCCCGTCGGCTGCGCCGCGGCGGCCGCATTCCCGGCGTCGTCTACGGCGAAGGGGGGAACACGGACGCAACGGGCGCGCTCGCGGTCAGCGTCGATCCCGAGGCGGTGTCGCGGGTGCTTCACTCCGAGGCCGGCGCCAATACCCTGATCGGTCTCAGCGTCGGCGGCGGAGACTCGAACAAGGTGCTCATCAAGGACTATCAGGTCGACCCGATCTCGCATCGGCTGCTGCACGTCGACTTCTATCGGGTGGCCATGGACAGGGTCATCACCGTCACCGTTCGCATCGAGTTGACGGGGGAGGCGGAAGGGGTCAAGGTGCAGGGCGGCCTGATCGACTTCGTGCAGCGGGAGGTGGCCCTCGCCTGTCTGCCGTCCGAGATCCCCGAACATATCGAGGTGGACGTCTCCCCGTTGACGATCGGCCAGGGCGTGCGTCTCAGGGACCTCCTCGAGGGGGCGTCGTGGCAGCCGGTGAGCGATCCCGACACCCTCATCGTCCACGTCATCGCCCCGAGGCTCGAAGCGGATTCCGCCGAGGAAGAGGAAGAGGCGGAGGCCGAGGGCGAGGCGGCGGACGAGGCGGGAAGCAGGACGGAGGGTTGATGCCGCGCGGGTGCTTCGGTCGTTCGCCGGCGCCCTTCGGGCGCGGTGCGGCGCGGGCTTTCGCCGCGGGCTCCTTGCGTGCAGGACCGTGAAGCTGATCGTGGGACTCGGCAACCCCGGCGAAGAGTACCGGGGCACCCGGCACAACGTCGGCTTCGAGGTCGTCGACGAGACGGCGAGGCGGTGGGACGTGGCGTTCCGGTCCGCTCCCGCCGACGCCCTGCTGGCCAACGCCCCGGCGACGCCGGGGGGGCGTGATGCCGTCCTGCTGGCGAAGCCGCTGACGTACATGAACCGCAGCGGGTTCGCGGTCGGCGCGCTGATGCGGTACTACCGGATCGAGGCGAACGACCTGTTGGTGGTCACCGAGGACGTGAATCTGCCCCTGGGCCGGCTGCGGGCGCGCCGTCAGGGCTCGTCCGGCGGGCACAACGGCCTGCGTTCGATCATCGACGCCTTCGCGGGGGAGGGGTTTTCCCGACTTCGCGTCGGGGTGGGCCGGGGCGACCCGCGGCAGAGGCTGTCGGGGCGCGTCCTGTCCCGGTTCAATCGCACCGAGCGCCCGGCCGTGGACGACATCGTCCGGCGGGCGGCCGACGCGGTGGAGATGTTCGCCGGGGCCGGCATCGGTCCGGTCATGAACACGTTCAATCGCCGAGAGGCCGAGCAGAGTGGCGAGGATCCGGCGGACGGACCGGGTAACGTGGTTGACGCCGATTCTCGGGTCCGTTAATCTCGTGAGTCGAGGGGCGTTCGCAACCGCCCCGATAACTCCTTGCCACGTCGGGTGGCCGTCAGTCCAGAAGGAGCCGCATGCCCAACGACCGACAGTACGAATTCGTGTACGTCCTCGCGCCCACTGTCTCCAACGCCGAGGTGGAGACGCTGCAGCGTGAGATGGGGGAACAGATCGGGAAGCTCGGCGGGGCGGTGGAGAACACCGACCTGTGGGGACGCCGCAAGCTCGCGTACCCCATCGGCAACTTCACCGAGGGCATCTACGTCGTCCAGGTGATTCGCGGGCCCGGCACGATGGTGACCGAGCTCGAACGCCGGATGCGCGTGAACGACGACGTCCTGCGTTATCTCACGGTGCGCGTCGACGACGATCTGCGCAAGGCGCAACGCGCGGCCGAGAAGCGCAAGGCGGACGCCGAGCGCCGGCGCGCCTCGCGGGGACCGGAGGGGGGACCGTCGCCGCCGCCCGCGTCGGAACCCGCGGGCGGGTCTCCGGCGGGGAGTGGGCCGCAGGCGGAGAGCGGGTCTCCGGCGGAGAGCGAGCCCGCGTCGGAGAGCGAGCCCGCGTCGGAGAGCGAGCCCGCGTCGGAGAGCGAGTCCGCGTCGGAGAGCGAGTCCGCGTCGGAGAGCGAGTCCGCGTCGGAGAGCGAGTCCGCGTCGGAGAGCGGGTCCGCGTCGGAGAGCGGGTCTCCGGCGGAGACGACGCCGGCGGAGACGGCGGAGACGGCGGAGCAGCCGTCGGCATCGGCGGAGTCGGGCGATGCCTCGGCGGCGTCTATCCCCGCCGCGGCGGACGCGGCGCCGGAGCCGCGGGCGGACGAACCGAAGCCGCGGGCGGACGAGGAGCGACCCCCGGCGGCGGGGTCGGATGAACCGGCCTGAGGACCTCGTTGCGCCTCGCCGTGCCCCGGCCGTTCTTCGGTGCGACGCCGAGTTCCGCCGGGGCCACTTGGCGAGAGGACGATTCTCGTCGCGCGCCATCCGGCGCCCGGCGTTCGGAGGTGAGGTCATGAAGAGCGATCGCGGCGGCGCCGCCCGCAAACCCAAGTTCGATCGGCCGAGACGCGGCATGTTCCGGCGCAAGCGGGTCTGTCGCTTTTGCGTCGACAAGGTGCCGTACATCGATTACAAGGACGTTCGGATGTTGATCGCCAGCATTCCCGAGCGGGGGAAGATACAGCCCCGGCGGCTGTCGGGAACCTGTGCGCCTCACCAGCGCAAGCTGCAGACGGCCATCAAGCGGGCGCGGCAGCTTGCCCTGATCCCGTACGTGACCGACTAGCGGCCCGGTGAAGTCATGGCAGTTCAGGTCATTCTCAGAGAGCCGGTCGATCATCTCGGGCGCCGGGGCGACATCGTGAAGGTCGCCAACGGATACGCCCGCAACTATCTCCTGCCGCGCCGCCTGGCGTTGCCGGTGACCGAGTCCAACCGCCGCCAGGTCGAGCGCGAGCGGGTCGTCGCCGACGCCCGCGACGCGGCCGAGAAGGAGACCGCCGCGGCGTTCGCGGAGCGCCTCAACCAAGTCGTCTGCGTCATCGCACGTCGGTTCGGTGAGACGGATACCATGTACGGATCGGTCACCGCGTCAGACGTCGCGGCCTCCCTGCTCGAGCAGTCGTTCGATATCGACCGCCGCAAGATCGAGCTTGCCGAGCCGCTGAAGCAGCTCGGCGAACACGCGGTGGCCGTCAAGGTCCACCGCGAAGTCACGGCCCAGGTGACGGTTCTCATCGTCAAGGAAGGGACCGAGACCGACGAGGACGGCGACGAGGCCGTCGACGACGGCGCATCGCCGGACGCGGAGCCGTCGGCCGCCGCCCCCGAGCAGGAGCCCGCGCCGTAGCACCGCGCGGGCTCCCGGCGGGTCGGTTGGGCGTCAAGCCGAGCCACCGGGGACGATTGGCGGCCGGGAGCCCGCGCCCTGGAACGGTCGGAACCCGGCGGGTCGGTCGGGACGCTGGCGCCGCGTCACGCCCCGATCCCGTCTGATGGTCATGGCCGACGTCGTTTCCTTCCCCTCGGAGCGAACGCTCCCCCACAACCTCGAAGCGGAGCGCTGCGTCCTCGGCGCGGTCCTGATTCACAACGACGCCTTCAACCAGGCGGCCGAGCTGATCGACGCCGACGATTTCTTCCGCGACGCCCACCGCCGTTTGTTCGACAAGATGGTCGACCTGAACGAGCGGGGCGAGGTGATCGACCTCGTCACCCTCAAGGACGAGCTCGCACGGTCGGGCGATCTCGAGGGCGTCGGCGGACCGGCGTACATCGCGGGGCTGGTCGACGGCGTGCCCCGCTCCACCCACGTGGAGTACTACGCCCACATCGTCAAGGAGAAGTCGACGCGCCGGCAGATCATCTCCGCCGCGAACGGAATTCTCGAGACCGCCTACACCGGCGAGGGAGGCGCCGACACCGTTCTCGACCAGGCGGAGCAGGCGATCTTCCGCATTGCCGACGACAGCGTCCACACCGGGTTCGTCGCGCTGCACGACCTAGTGGAGTCCAGCCACGCCACGATCGACAAGCTGCAAACGGGCGAGGGCGTCGTCACCGGGGTCCCGAGCGGTTTCGTCGACCTCGACAAGCTGACCCGGGGGTTTCAGCCGGCGGACCTCGTCCTCGTCGCGGCGCGGCCGTCCATGGGCAAGACCGCCCTCGTCCTCAACATCGCGCAGCATCTCGGCGTGCACACCGACAAGACGGTCGGAGTCTTCAGCCTGGAGATGTCCAAGGAGCAGTTGTTCATGCGCATGTTGACGACCGAGGCGGGCATCGACTCGCACAAGTTCCGCGGGGGGTTCCTCGGCCAGCGAGACTACGACGGCCTGGCGGAGGCGCTGACCCGCCTGGACGACGCCAGGGTGTTCATCGACGACAGCCCCTCCATCGGCGTCCTCGAGATGCGCGCGAAGGCGCGCCGGCTGAAGGCCGAACACGGGCTGCACCTCGTCGTCATCGACTACCTTCAGCTCATGACGGGGCGTGGCCGGTTCGACAACCGCACCCAGGAGCTCGCCTCCATATCGAGGTCGCTGAAGGGCCTCGCCAAGGAGCTCGACGTGCCGGTGGTGGCGCTGTCCCAGTTGAGCCGCGCGCCCGAGAGCCGGTCCGACCGACGCCCCCAGCTCTCCGACCTGCGGGAGTCCGGCGCCCTGGAACAGGACGCCGACCTGGTCCTCTTCATCTATCGGGAGGAACAGTACGACCCGACCCCGGAGAACGAGAACCTCGCCGAGATCATCATCGGCAAGCAGCGAAACGGGCCGACCGGGGTCGTCAGGCTCGCATTCCTGAAGCAGTGTACGAAGTTCGCCAATCTCGCCCCCGATGCTTACGAGTCCTGATCGCGGATCGGACGCGTCCCCGAGGCCGGTCTCCGCCGCCGCCCGGCCGACGTTCGCCGAGGTCGATCTGGACGCGGTGCGGGCCAACTACGCGGCGGTGACGCGTCACGTGGGCGGATCGCGGCCGCCCCTGGTGATCGCGGTCGTCAAGGCGAACGGTTACGGGCACGGGGCGGTCCCCGTGGCCCGGGCCCTGGAGTCGGCCGGCGCCGGCATGCTCGCCTGCGCGGACATCGAGGAAGCGGTGACCCTGCGCGACGGCGGGATCCGGACCCCGATTCTCGTCTTCGGCGCCCTTGGCATCAGCGATCTGGACGGTGTGTTCACCCGCGGCCTGACGCCGACGGTATCCTCCCCGTTCGCCGCCCGCGCGTTGAGCGACGCCGCGGTGCGGCGCGGCGTGACGGTGTCCTGCCACCTGAAGATCGACACGGGCATGAACCGGCTCGGGTTCCGCTTCGACAATCTCGGGCACACGATGCCGGACGTGCTGAGCCGTCCGGGCCTGGAGATCGCAGCGGCGTACACGCACTTCGCCACCGCCGACGACCCGGCGCATCCGCTGTTCGAGCAGCAGCGGCAACGCTTCGACGAATCGCTGCTCCGCCTGGCCGCGCTGGGCATCCGCCCCGCGTTGAGGCATGCCGCGAACAGCGCCGCGCTTCTCCGCGACCAGAAGACCTGGTACGACGCCGTCCGGCCGGGGCTGTTGCTCTACGGGCTCGTGCCTCCCGGGTTCGAGGCGTCGGTCCCGGTGGCGCCGGTCATGACCATGCGCAGCCGCGTCGTGGCCGTGAAGGGCATGCGGGTCGGCGAGACGACAGGCTACGGCGCGCACGCGCCGGTCGACCGTCCTACGACCATCGCGGTGGTGCCGGCCGGCTACGGGGACGGTCTGGACGTGCGCCTGGCGGGACGAGGCTCGGTGCTCGTGGGGGGGCGCCGGGCGCCGGTGGTCGGCGCCGTGTCGATGGATTCGATCACGATCGACGTGACCGGCCTCGACGTCACCCCCGGGGACGAGGTCGTACTGGTGGGCGAGCAGTCGGGCGCGCGCATCGACGCGGGCGAGATCGCGGCGGCGCTGGGCACCGTGCCGCACGAGGTCCTGTGTCGGACCGGAAGCCGGATCGTCCGCTGCTATGCCGGTCATCCGAGCCGCGGGGCATCGAGGACGTCGTGAAGTCCCCCAACCACATCTTCGTCTGCCAGGCGTGCGGCGCCCAGGCGCGGAAGTGGCTTGGACGCTGCCCCGACTGCGGCGAGTGGAACTCGCTGGTCGAGGAGCCGGCCGCGAAGCGGGCCGGCCCGGGTTCGAGGCCGGCGCTCACCGGGGCCGGCGCCCGGCTGTTCGCCGACATCGAGTCGTCGGAGGCGGACCGGGTCTCGACTGGGATCGGCGAGCTCGATCGGGTTCTGGGCGGGGGTCTCGTGCCGGGGTCGCTCGTCCTGCTGGGGGGCGAGCCCGGCATCGGGAAGTCGACGCTGCTGCTTCAGGCGGCGGCCGAGGTCGCGTCCGCCGGGCGGACCGTGCTCTACTGCTCGGGCGAGGAGTCCCCGCACCAGGTGCGCCGGCGCGGAGAGCGCCTCGGTCTTTCTCCGCCGCGGTTGCACGTGCTGGCCGAGACCTGTCTGGAGCGCGTGACCGGCGAGATTTCGCGGCTGTCGCCGGACCTGGTCATCGTCGATTCGATTCAGACGTTGTTCTCGGTCGAGCTCGAGTCGGCGCCGGGGACCGTCGCACAGGTCCGTGACGCGGCGAACCATCTCCTCTTCGTGGCCAAAGGTCGCAACGTGCCTATTCTCGTCGTCGGGCACGTGACGAAGGACGGAGGCCTGGCCGGTCCGAAGGTGCTCGAGCACGTCGTCGACACCGTGCTCCACTTCGAAGGGGACCGCCATCACGCCCACCGCGTGGTACGGGCGGTGAAGAACCGGTTCGGAGCGGTGAGCGAGGTCGGGGTCTTCGAGATGACCCGCGGCGGCCTGCGTGCGGTGGCCAATCCCTCCGCTCAGTTCCTGTCGGAGCGCCGAGCGGACTCGCCCGGGTCCGTCGTGCTGTGCTCGTTGGAGGGCTCGCGGCCCATTCTCGTCGAGGTGCAGGCGCTCGTCGGCGCCGGCGCCTACGGCAACGCCCAGCGGGTGGCGAACGGGGTCGACCGCCAGCGGCTGTCGTTGCTGCTGACGGTGCTCGAGAAGCGGGCGGGCCTGTCGCTGACCGGCGAGGACGTGTTCGTGAACGTGCCGGGAGGAATCCCGGTGCACGAGCCGGCCGCCGATCTCGCGGTGGTCGCGGCCGTGGCGTCGAGCCTGCGCAACCAGCCGGTCCCGGCCGGAGCCGCCCTGTTCGGCGAGGTCGGGCTGGCGGGAGAGATCCGGGGCGCCACGCAGCCCGGCCTGCGGGTCCGCGAGGCGGCGCAGATGGGTTTCACGCGCTGCTTCATGCCGAGGGGCGACGGGGAGGACGGCGGGTCCGCGTCGGGTTGCGAACTGATTCCCGTCGACGACGTGGGTCAGGCCCTGGAGGGGCTGTTCCCATGAAGGGCGGTAGCCGGCGGTGGAGGCCCGCGTCGCCGGCTTAGGGACAGGCATCTGCGCCGTGGACCGGCGCGGACCCCTGAAGGGTCGGGGGCGCCAGGCGGCGCCGGAGGGGCGATTGGCGGGGCCGGCGCCAACGCCGTGGACCGGCGCGGGCTCCTGGAGGGTGGGGTTGGGCGCGCCGAGCCGCAGACCCGCTTCCGTGACGAACTCGGTTGGCACCGGCCGGACGAGGTTGGGTTGGGCGCGCCGAGCGGAGCCGCAGGCCCGCCCCGGGGAGAGACGTGATGGTGACCGCGATCATCGCGGCCGGCGGGGCCGGGACCCGTCTCGGCGCGGGCCGGCCCAAGCAGTTGGTGCACCTCGGAGGCGCCACCATCCTGCAGCGCACGGTGACGACGTTCGACCGGTGCGATCGCATCGACGAGATCGTGCTGGTGCTGCCGCCCGCGCTGACCGGTGGGCCCGCGCCGGTCGACACGCCCGGCGGCACGCCGCTGCGTGTCGTGGCGGGAGGAGCGCGGCGGCAGGACTCGGTGGCGCGGGGCTTCGATGCGGCGACGGAGAGCGAGATCATCGTCGTGCACGATGCGGCCCGGCCGTTCTGCTCGTCCGACGTGATCGCCCGCACCATCGACGCCGCACGGCGCCATGGCGCCGCGGTGGCCGCGCTCGCGGTTCAGGACACGCTGAAGCAGCGCTCGGTGGGCGAGGGCCGGTTCGTGGGCCGCACTCTCGCACGCCACCGGATCGTGCAAGCGCAGACGCCGCAGGCGTTTCGAGCCGGCGTCCTCGCCGAGGCCGTGCGGCTGGGCCGAAGCGGCGAGGAGGCGACCGACGAGGCGGTGCTCGCGGAGCGGGCCGGGCATCGGGTGGCGCTCGTCGAGGGCGATCCCTGGAACATCAAGATCACCACGGAACGGGACCTCGCCGTCGCCCGGCGATTCGTGGAGGAGACCATGGCGACCGGCCGCGTCGGCCTCGGGTACGATCGGCATCGATTCGGCGGCGAGGGCCCGCTCCGGCTCGGCGGGGTGCTGATTCCGCACGACCGCGGGTTGGTGGGCCACTCCGATGCCGACGCTGTCTGTCATGCGGTGACCGACGCGATTCTCGGCGCCGCCGCCGCGGGCGACATCGGCCGCCACTTTCCGGACACCGATCCCCGCTGGCGGGGCGCCTCCAGCATTGCCCTGCTTCGGGCGTCGGCGGGTCTGGTGCGCTCGCGCGGCTTCGTCGTCGTCAACGTGGACGTGGTGGTGTTGGCCGAGCGTCCGCGGATCGCTCCCTACGTCGAGCGGATGCGCGAGGCGCTGGCGGCCGCCGTCGGGGTCGCGCCGGCGGCGGTCGGCATCAAGGGCAAGACGGGCGAGGGCATCGGCGCGACCGGACGCGGCGAGGCCCTCGAAGTGCACGCGGTCGCGATGCTGGATGCCGCCCCATCCGGCTGAACGGCATCGGGAGTCCGCGCCGCAGCGCCGCGCCGCCTCCGGAGGAGACGCAGACTCGCGGGAGCGTTGGTTGGGGCGCCCAGCGGCGCCGAAGGCGACGATTGTCGGGCCGGGCCGGCGATGCGGGGTTCGGCTGTGGAGCGGGGTGAGGCAGGGTGATCGTCTACGGCGTGAACCCCGTGCTGGAGGCGCTGCGGGCGGAGCGTGTCCGGACCGTGCGTCTGGCCGCGGCCTCGCGAAGGACGGCGGAGATCCGCCGGTTCGCGCAGGAGATCGGAGTCGCCGTGGTCCGCGTTTCCCCGGAGGCGCTGGACCGGATGGCGGGGGGTGGGGCGCATCAGGGCGTGGTGGCGGACGTCGCCCCGCGGCGGGCGGTGAGCCTGCGGGCGCTGATTGGCGATCTGTGCGAGCCGGCGCTGCTGCTCGTGCTCGACGGCGTCGAGGATCCGGGGAACCTCGGGGCGATCCTGCGCAGCGCCGAGGCGGCCGCGGTCGACGGCGTCGTCCGGCAGACGCGCCGGGCCGCTCCCCTCGGCCAGGTCGCGAAGTCGTCCGCCGGCGCGGCGTCGCACGTCCGGGTCGTCTCCGTCGTCAACATCGCGCGTGCGGTGACCGACCTGAGGGCGGCCGGGGTGTGGACGGTGGGGCTCGAGGCAGACGGCGACGACCTGTACCGCGACGTCGATCTGACCCTGCCGACTGCCTTCGTGGTCGGCAGCGAAGGGCGCGGGCTGCGGCGCCTCGTCCGGGAGCGGTGCGATCGCGTGGCGTCGATACCGATGCTCGGGCGGGTGAACAGCCTCAACGTCGCGGTGGCGGCTGGAATCGCGCTCTTCGAGGCGGTGCGCCAGCGCCGCGGCGGTCCCGCCGGCGCCGGTGGGGCTTGAGGAGGGCGTCCTCTCGCGGGTCCCGTCTCGCGGGGACCTGCTCGACCGGGGTGGGGACCCCTGGGCTCTTGCACCGGAGGGGCCGGTCGTGCTAAATTCTCCGTTTGGTCCGGCTGGCGTAGCTCAGTCCGGTAGAGCAGCTGATTTGTAATCAGCGGGTCGGGGGTTCGAATCCCTTCGCCAGCTCCAGCGGATTGCTTCCACGTGACAGGTGGGTCTCAGTGCCGGTGTGATCTCCCGTTTGCGAGGTGACCACGGTATCGGTGCCGGTCTGCCGCACCGGCTGGCCCTGGAGCCTGTGTGTCGCGATGTCGACGCCCGGGTCGTTGCGGGATACGGCGAGGTTGCGGAGCGGTCAAACGCAACAGACTGTAAATCTGTCGCCCTAGAGGCTTCGGAGGTTCGAATCCTCCCCTCGCCACCAGCTTCGCCGGGCAGCGTGCGGAGGCACGGCGCATGCCCGGCGGCAGGAACCGCGAAGGCGGGAGTAACTCAGTGGTAGAGTCACAGCCTTCCAAGCTGTTGGTCGCGGGTTCGATCCCCGTCTCCCGCTCCATTCTCCGCGTGAGGCAGGGTTGCGGCCCTCCCGCCGCGGCGGGAGGGATGTGGCCCTTCGCTGCGTGGTGCGGCGGCGGCCGTGCGGCGGTGTGCCGATGTAGCTCAGGAGGTAGAGCGCGTCCTTGGTAAGGACGAGGTCACCGGTTCGAGTCCGGTCATCGGCTCCAGCCCCTCCCGGAGGGTTGGTTGGGCGCCGAGCGGAGCCGAAGGCGGCGATTGGCGGGCCCGGGCGGCCGCGCTGGGCGGCGGAGTACGGCGGGTATAGGGGGGAGTCTCCGGCGGGCTCCCGGCAGGGTCGGTCGGGGCGGCGGCGCCGCCCGGTTGGGGCCCGGAGCCGCCAGGGCGGTTTCCGGAGCAGGCGGGACGAGGCGCGGAAGGGCGCCGGTCTTCATTTCGAGAGCGAGCGGAGAAATGGCGAAGGAAAAGTTCGACCGGTCGAAGCCGCACGTGAACATCGGGACGATCGGGCACATCGACCACGGGAAGACGACGCTGACGGCGGCGATCACGTCGGTGCTCGCGCAGCACGACTCGAAGAACGTGGTCCGCTCGTTCGACTCGATCGACAACGCGCCGGAGGAGCGGGAGCGCGGGATCACGATTGCGACGGCTCACGTCGAGTACACGACGGCGAACCGTCACTACGCGCACGTGGACTGCCCGGGTCACGCGGACTACATCAAGAACATGATCACGGGCGCGGCTCAGATGGACGGGGCGATCCTTGTGGTTGCGGCGACGGACGGCGTGATGCCGCAGACGCGGGAGCACATTCTTCTGGCTCGTCAGGTGGGAGTTCCGTCGTTGGTGGTGTTCATGAACAAGGTGGACATGGTGGACGACGAGGAGCTTCTGGACCTGGTGGAGCTGGAGGTCCGGGAGCTTCTGTCGTCGTATGAGTTTCCTGGCGACGATCTTCCTGTGGTTCGTGGCTCTGCGCTGAAGGCGCTGGAGGGCGACTCGGGCTATGCGGCGAGCATCGAGGAGCTGATGTCGTCGGTTGACGACTACGTTCCGCTTCCTGTCCGTGACGTGGACAAGCCGTTTCTGATGCCGATCGAGGACGTGTTCTCGATCTCGGGTCGTGGGACGGTGGTGACGGGTCGAGTGGACCGCGGCATCGTGAAGGTGAGCGACGAGATCGAGATTGTGGGCTTCCAGGAGACCCAGAAGAAGGTGGTGACCGGGGTGGAGATGTTCCGGAAGCTGCTGGACGAGGGTGTTGCCGGCGACAACATCGGTGTTCTGCTTCGTGGTCTGGAGAAGGACGAGGTGGAGCGTGGTCAGGTTCTGGCGAAGCCGAAGTCGATCACGCCACACACGAAGTTCAAGGGCGAGGTTTACGTTCTGACGAAGGACGAGGGTGGTCGTCACACGCCGTTCTTCAACGGCTATCGTCCTCAGTTCTACCTTCGTACGACGGACGTGACGGGGGTTGCGACGTTGCCGGACGGGGTTGAGATGGTGATGCCCGGGGACAACGTGGCGATGGAGGTGGAGTTGATCACGCCGGTGGCCCTTGAGAAGGGTCTTCGGTTCGCGATCCGGGAGGGCGGCCGCACGGTGGGCTCGGGGGCCATCACCGAGATCGTCGAGTAGCCGTCGGCGCCGGAGTCGGCGATTTGCCGGGCGGGCCGCGGCCCTTGCGCCGCGGCCCGAAGACGTAGACGCGCCGTGTCGCGGGACACGAGCTTCCGTTCGTGGAGTAGTCCAGGGCCATGCGGGACATCATCTTGTTGGCGTGCACCGACTGCAAGCGCCGCAACTACAGCACGACCAAGAACAAGCGGAAGACCACCGGGCGGCTGGAGTTCAAGAAATACTGCCGCTGGTGTCGCTCGCACACCGTGCACCGGGAGTCGAAGTAGCGCGCCGCCGATCAGGTCGGGACTCCGCGGTGCGGTTCCGCGGCTTCGATCGGCGAGCGGGCGGGCACTGCGCGAGGAGCGGGAGTCGGGCGTCCGGGCCGGGCGCCAGGAGCACAGGCCAGTAGCTCAATTGGCAGAGCACCGGTCTCCAAAACCGGGGGTTGGGGGTTCGATTCCCTCCTGGCCTGCCACTCGCGCCCGACACGATCGGCTCGACGCGGTTTCCGCTCGCGCGCACCCAGGAAAGGACCGGGCGCTTCGTGAAGACAGCACGACTCGACAACGTCAGAGACTCGTCCATGCACGTCACCGGGTGGTTCGGTCGCGTCCGGGTGTTTCTCGCCCAGGTCAAGAACGAGATGGAGCGGGTGACGTGGCCGACCCGCAAGGAGGTCTACGCCACCACGCTGGTGGTCATCCTGACCTCCGTGTTCTTCGGAATCTATCTCTGGAGCATCGACCTGGTCCTGACCCGGGTCGCGAGGTTCATCTTCGAGACCTTCGGAGCGCAATGACCGACGTCAGCACCCGGCAGTGGTACATCGTGCACACCTACTCGGGCTTCGAGAACAAGGTGCGCGAGTCGCTCCAGCAACGGGTTCAGGCCTATGGCCTGCAGGCCGAGATCGGGGAGATCCTCATCCCCACCGAGGACGTCGTCGAGATGCGGGGAGGCAAGCGGGTCGTCAGCTCGAAGCGGTTCTTCCCCGGCTACATCCTGGTCGAGATGACCATGACGGACCACGCATGGCACGTGGTGCGGAACACCCCCAAGGTGACCGGGTTCGTCGGCGCCGGCTCGAAGCCGACGCCGCTGACTCGCGAGGAGGTGGACCAGATCATCCATCAGGTGACGGTCGCGGCGGAGAAGCCCAAACCGAAGTACTCGTTCGAGAAGGGCGACCAGGTGCGCATCAACGAGGGGCCGTTCAACAGCTTCAACGGCGTCGTCGACGATGTCAATCCAGATCGGAACACGCTGAGGGTCATGGTGACGATCTTCGGGCGGTCGACGCCGGTGGAGCTCGATTTCCTGCAGGTCGAGAAGCTGTAGAGGTCGGTCGCGCGGACGCGGTGACGCGGACGCGGTGATCGGAGGTTGAACGGGACATGGCGAAGAAGGTCATCGGGATGGTCAAGCTCCAGATTGCGGCCGGCAAGGCGACGCCGGCCCCCCCGGTCGGGACCGCGCTCGGCCCGCACGGGGTCAACATCATGGACTTCTGCAAGGCCTTCAACGCCAGGACCGCCAGTCAGGAAGGGCTCATCATTCCGGCTGTGGTGACGATCTACGCCGACCGCACGCTCAGCTTCATCACCAAGACCCCCCCCGCCTCGGTGCTGCTCAAGCGGGCCGCCAACATCGCCAAGGGTTCGGCAGAGCCGAACCGCAACAAGGTCGGCACGGTCACCATGGCGCAGGTCGAGGAGATCGCGAAGACCAAGATGCCGGATCTGAACAGCAACGACCTGGCGGGGGCGGTGAAGGTGGTGTCGGGCACCGCCCGCTCCATGGGGATCGAAATCGCGGGGCAGGAGCCCGCGCCGTAGAACGGCGGGGGACCGCCGCAGGGCGTTCGGCGGGCGAGGCCGGAGACCGCAGGCGCGCCCCGGCGGTCGCGCGCGGCGACGATGGGCGGGGCCGGTGGGAATCCCCGCGTCGAACCGCCCGAATGCGGCGGGGACTCTCGACGCGGGCGGTGGGCCGTCGGGTGGAAAAGGCGCCGGTTCCGACGCGGGCTCTACGGGGAGGCGGACACGGGCGGTCGGGCGTTCGGAGAGGGAGAGATGGCGAGAAAGAGCAGGAAGTTCCGGGCGGCGGCCGAGCAGGTCGAGGACCGGCAGTACAGCCTCGCCGAGGCGATGCCGCTCCTTCAGAAGGTCGGGTACGCCGGTTTCGACGAATCGGTCGAGGTGGCGGTCCGGCTGGGCGTGAATCCGAAGCATGCGGATCAGATGGTCCGCGGTACCGTCGTGCTGCCGCATGGGCTTGGCCGTTCCAAGCGGGTGCTGGTGATCGCCGGCGGCGAGAAGCAGAAGGAAGCGGAAGAGGCGGGCGCGGACCTCGTGGGCGGCGAGGAGGTCGTCGAGCGCATTCAGGGCGGGTGGCTGGACTTCGATGCGGTGGTCGCCACCCCCGACATGATGCGGGTGGTCGGCAAGCTGGGGAAGGTGCTGGGACCGCGGGGGCTGATGCCGAACCCCAAGACCGGGACGGTGACGTTCGAGGTGGCCCAGGCCATCAAGGAGATCAAGGCGGGAAAGGTCAACTACCGCGTCGACAAGGCCGGTGTCGTGCACGCGCCGGTCGGGCGGCGCTCCTTCGACGCGGGCGCCCTCGTCGAGAATGCCGAGGCGTTGATGGCCAGCGTCATCCGGGCGAAGCCGGCGGCGGCGCGGGGCAAGTACGTTCGAAGCGTGACGGTGTCCTCGACGATGGGGCCCGGGGTCAGGATCGACGCGTCGAGGGTCGATACGCTCGTGCGGTGACGGGGGCGGAGAGATGCCGGTCAGTAGAAGCGTCAAGAGTGAGCGGATCGGAGAGTTGAACGAGGCATTGGGCGGCGCGGAGAGCGTCGTTCTCGTCGACTTCAGCGGATTGGACGTGCCGAAGGCCACGGAGCTGCGACGCCAGGTTCGCGCGGCGCGGGGCGGCTATCGCGTGGTCAAGAACCGGCTGGCTCGGCGCGCCGTGGCGGGCACCGCCTTCGAGCCGCTGCGAGACTCGTTCCGCGGGACCACCGCGGTCGCGTACACCGACGAGGATCCCGTCGGGTTGGCCAAGGCGCTCGTGACCTTCGCCAAGACCACGCCCGAGCTCAAGGTCAAGGCGGGCATGGTGTCGGGGCGGCAGATGGCCCCGGCCGACGTCGAGAGTCTCGCGACCCTGCCCGGCAAGGAAGAGTTGCAGGCGACGCTGGTCAGGCAGTTGCAGGCGCCTCTCAGCCAGTTCGTCAGGGTGCTGGGCGCGGTGCCGCGCGATCTCGTCAGCGTGCTCGCCCAGGTCGAGAAGAAGCGAACGGAATCGGGGGAACCGGCGGACGGCTAGCCGCCTTCCGGGTTGAGTGCAAGGAGTTGGTCATGGCCGAAGTGACGCAGGAACAGGTTGTCGAGTACATCAAGGGAATCTCGGTGCTCGAGCTCTCGCAGCTCGTGAAGACCCTCGAGGAGGAGCTCGGGGTTTCGGCGGCGGCGGCGATGCCGGTCGCGGTAGCGGGCGCGGTGGCGCCGGGGGCGGCGGCCGAGGCGGCCGAGGAGCAGACCGAGTTCACGGTCACGCTCGTCGAGGTCGGCCCCAAGAAGATCAACGTGATCAAGGCGGTCCGCGAGGTGACGAGCCTGGGGCTCAAGGAAGCCAAGGACCTCGTCGAGAGCGCGCCGAAAGCCGTCAAGGAGGACATCCCCAAGGACGAGGCGGAGGCCATCGTGAAGAAGTTCGAGGAAGTGGGGGCCAAGGCCGAGGTGAAGTAGCGCCTTCCTTGGGCGGGGCGTGCGCTTGCGGCGCACGCCCACACGATGCGGCCGGCCGGCGGTGGGTGACGCGTCCGTCCGCCAAGTCGGGGAGCGGGGATGAATCGTGCGGGCGGCTCCCGCACGGCGCCCCGCGACAATGGCGCCGTCGGAGAGCCGCGGCCCGGGTCCGGGCGTTCCTCGGTGACGTACTTCGAACCCATCGAGGACGTGGAGCGCAGTTTCTGAATCATCCCATCCTGGCGGCCAGTCCGAGGATGCAGAATGCAGAGTCAGCCCAAGAACACCTACCGGGAGCGCATCGAATTCTCGAAGATCCGGACGACGATCCCGATTCCCAACCTCATCGAGATCCAGAAGAAATCCTACGAGCGCTTTCTGCAGATGACCCGGCTTCCCTCGGAACGAGAGGACGCGGGACTGCAGTCGGTGTTCAAGTCGGTATTTCCGATCAGCGACTTCCGGGAGAACTCGTCTCTCGAGTTCATCGAGTACTCGATCGGCAACTGGGAGTGCAAGTGCGGGCGCCTCTCGGGCCTGCACCATCTCCGGCAGCCCTGTTCGGCGTGCGACGCCACGCTGATAGCGGAGCCCTACGGGCAGAACGAGGTGCTGTGCCCGAAGTGCGGCGCCGCCAATCACGCCCGAGGAGTGGTCTGCGACATCTGCGAGAACACCGTCGCCCTCAAGCTCAAGTACGACGTCGAGGAGTGCCAGGAGCGAGGCGTCACCTACGCCGTGCCCCTCAAGGTCACGATTCGCTTGGTGGTCTGGAACAAGGACCCGGACACCGGCGCCAAGACGATCCGCGACATCAAGGAGCAGGAGGTCTACTTCGGCGACGTGCCGCTCATGACCGACAACGGCACGTTCATCATCAACGGGACCGAGCGGGTCGTGGTCTCCCAGCTTCACCGGTCGCCGGGGGCGTTCTTCCACTCCGAGGACCGACAGCTCCACGTCGCGCAGATCATTCCGTACCGCGGGTCGTGGGTCGAGTTCGAGTACGACGCCAAGAACCTCCTGTACGTGCGGATCGATCGCAAGCGCAAGTTCCTCGCCACCGTCTTTCTGCGCGCTCTCGGCCTGCGCGGGGCGGACGAGATCATCAAGACCTTCTACGCCGTGGACCGGATCTCGCTGCGTGACGGCGCGCCTCGGTGGGCGGTCAGCCGCAACCTGATCGGCCGCCGCGCGGCGAGCGAAGTGGTGATGGACGCCACCCACAAGATCGGCGCCGGCAAGAAGATCAGCGCCTCCGGGGTCTCGGCCCTGCAGAAGGCCGGCATCGAATGGATCGAGGTGGCGGAAGCCGAGCTCGGGGGCGCGTACGCGGCGGCCGACGTCGTCGACCCGTCCACCGGCGAGGTGATTCTCGAGGCCAACGACGAGGTGATACCCCGCATCGTGTCGATGGCCCAGGAGAAGGAGGTCGAGGAGATCGAGATCTTCTCGCCCGAGCGCGACGACATCGGCAACGTGTTGTCGACGACGCTGCGCAAGGACACGATCCGGACGCACGAAGAGGCGCTGATCGAGATCTACAGGCGCCTGCGGCCCGGAGACCCGCCGACCCTCGACAGCTCGCGCTCGCTGTTCGAGAGCATGTTCTTCAACGCCCAGAAGTACGACTTCTCGCGGGTCGGGCGGTTGAAGCTCAACACGAAGCTCGGGCTCGATACGCCGCTGGACGAGAAGATCCTGCATCCGCCCGACTTCTACGCGGTCATCAAGTACTTGCTGGCGCTGCGCCGGAACCCGACCAACGCCGACGACATCGACCACTTGGGCAACCGGCGCGTCCGGTCGGTCGGCGAGCTCCTCGAGAACCAGTTCCGGATTGGCCTGGTGCGCATGGAGCGGGCGATCAAGGAGAAGATGTCGGTCTACCAGGAGATGGCGACGGCGATGCCGCACGACCTGATCAACGCCAAGCCGGTGATGGCGGCGATCCGGGAGTTCTTCGGCTCGTCCCAGCTCTCCCAGTTCATGGACCAGACGAATCCGCTCTCCGAGATCACCCACAAGCGGCGGCTGTCGGCCCTCGGGCCCGGTGGCCTGTCCCGGGAGCGGGCCGGATTCGAGGTGCGCGACGTCCACCCCACCCACTACGGGCGGATCTGCCCCATCGAGACGCCGGAGGGACCGAACATCGGGTTGATCTCGTCGTTGTCCTGCTACGCCCGGATCAACGAGTTCGGCTTCATCGAGTCTCCCTACCGCCGGATCAAGGACGATCGGGCCGCCGACTTCGTGCAGATCACCAACGCGGGCGCGACCCGCTTCCAGGTCGGCGACATCGTCGACGTCGTCGAGGCCGAGAAGGAGAACGCGGCGGCCAAGAAGAAGAAGAAGAAGGCGGCCGAGCACGAGCCGTACTCGTTCTACCTGTCCGCGTGGGAAGAGGATCGCTACATCATCGCGCAGGCGAACGCCCGCCTCGACGACGAGGGAAACCTCGTCGATGCCCGTGTCAACGCGAGACAGGCCGGCGACTTCATTCTCTCCCCCCGCGACAAGGTCGACTTCATCGACGTGTCGCCCAAGCAGCTCGTCTCGGTGGCGGCGTCCCTCATCCCGTTCCTCGAGCACGATGACGCCAACCGGGCCCTGATGGGGTCGAACATGCAGCGGCAGGGCGTGCCCCTTCTGCAGGCGCGGGCGCCGTTCGTCGGCACCGGGATGGAGCACATCACCGCCCGCGACTCCGGCGCCGTCGTCGTCGCGCGGCGAAGCGGCACCGTCGACTACGTCGATTCGCAGCGGGTCGTGGTGCGGGTCGAGGGGGAGTCCGGCGAGATGTCGCGCGAGATGGGCGCGGACATCTACACGCTGACCAAGTTCCGCCGGTCCAACCAGAACACCTGCATCAACCAGAAGCCGATCGTACGGGTGGGCCAGAGGGTCGCCCGGGGACAGGTGCTCGCCGACGGGCCCTGCACCGAACTCGGCGAGCTGGCCCTGGGCCGCAACGTGCTCGTCGCGTTCATGCCGTGGCGGGGATACAACTTCGAGGACGCCATCCTGGTGTCCGAGCGCATGGTCAAGGACGACTACTACACGTCCATCCACATCGAGGAGTTCGAGACGGAGTCGCGCGACACCAAGCTCGGACCCGAGGAGATCACGCGGGACATACCGAACGTCTCGGAGGGCTTCCTTGCCGATCTCGACGACAGCGGCATCATCCGCATCGGCGCCTACGTCAAGCCCGGCGACATCCTCGTGGGCAAGGTCACCCCGAAGGGGGAGACGCAGCTCACCCCGGAGGAGAAGCTGCTGCGGGCGATCTTCGGGGAGAAGGCCGGCGACGTGCGCGACGCGTCGCTGCTGTGCCCGCCGGGCATCGACGGCATCATCGTCGGGGTCAAGATCTTCTCGCGCAAGGGGATCGAGAAGGACGACCGAGCCAAGGCCATCGAGGCCGAAGAGCTCGAGATGATGGAGAAGAACCTCGAGGACGAGATCCGCATTCTGCACGAGGAGGTCAAGAAGCGGGTTTCGGCGAAGCTCGGCGGCCACGAGCTCGCGAGCGACCTGTTCGACGACCACGGGCAGGAGGTGCTGGTCGCGGGGGGAACGGTTCTGACCCCGGAGATCGTCCTCGGGCTTCCCTGGCAGGCGGTGACCCGCATCCGACTCGCGGGGAGCGACCGGCGGCTCGGAAACGAGTTGCGGACCCTCGATGAGCGCACCGAGCGTCAGGTGGAGGTGATCCGCCGGATGTTCGAGGAGAAGAAGGAGAAGATTCGCCGCGGCGACGAGCTGCCCCCGGGGGTGATCAAGCTCGTGAAGGTCTACGTCGCGATGAAGCGGAAGCTGTCGGTCGGCGACAAGATGGCGGGCCGCCACGGCAACAAGGGGGTCATCGCGCGCGTGCTGCCGGAAGAAGACATGCCGCATTTGCCGGACGGCACGCCGGTCGAGATCGTCCTGAATCCCCTGGGCGTTCCCTCCCGGATGAACGTGGGGCAGATCTTGGAGACCCATCTGGGCTGGGCCGCCAGCGCGCTCGGGCTCCATTTCGCGACCCCGGTCTTCGACGGCGCGACGGAAGCCGAGATCAAGGGCTGGCTCGAGAAGGCGGAGCTGCCGAAGAGCGGCAAAAGCCGGCTGATCGACGGCATGACCGGCGAGGAGTTCGAGCAGGACGTGACCGTCGGCTACATCTACATGCTGAAGCTGTCACACCTCGTCGACGACAAGATCCACGCCCGGTCGATCGGACCGTACTCGCTGATCACGCAGCAGCCGCTGGGGGGCAAGGCGCAGTTCGGGGGACAGCGTTTCGGCGAGATGGAGGTCTGGGCGCTCGAGGCGTACGGGGCGGCGCACACGCTCCAGGAGCTGCTGACCGCCAAGTCGGACGACGTCACGGGACGTTCGAAGATCTACGAGGCGATCGTCAAGGGTGACGCGTCGTTCACGCCGGGATTGCCGGAGTCGTTCAACGTGCTGATCCGCGAGCTCCAGGCACTGTGCCTGGACGTCGAGCTGCTGAAGACCCGGGCGGCGGTGCCTCCCGAGCTGGAGCCCGGCGCGGCCGAGGATCAGGAGGACGCGTCGACCGAGCCTTCGGGGACGGAGGCGCCCGGGGAGACCGAGACGGCGCCCGCTTTCGACGAGGCGTAGGAGCATCGCATGAGAGCCACTTTCTCGGACCGCAGCTCGCTGACCGCCGACTTCGACGCCATCCGGATCAGCCTCGCCTCGCCGGAGACCATCCGGTCCTGGTCGCATGGCGAGGTCAGCAAGCCCGAGACCATCAACTACCGGACGTTCAAGCCGGAGCGGGACGGGCTGTTCTGCGCCAAGATCTTCGGTCCGGTGACCGACTGGGAGTGCCTCTGCGGGAAGTACAAGCGCATGAAGCACCGGGGCGTCATCTGCGACAAGTGCGGGGTGGAGGTAACCCAGGCCAAGGTCAGGCGCGAGCGGCTCGGCCACATCACGCTGGCCACCCCGGTCAGCCACGTGTGGTTCTTCAAGGGGCTGCCGAGCCGCATCGGCCACCTGCTCGACATCTCGCTGCGCGATCTGGAGCGCATTCTCTACTTCGAGGCGTTCGTGGTGATCGACCCCGGCGACAGCGAGTTCGAGCCCCATCAACTGCTGACCGACGAGCAGTACCGGAAGGCCATCGAGGAATACGGACCGAAATTCCGGGCCCGGATGGGGGCCGAGGCGATCAAGGAGCTGCTCAAGCGCGCCGACATCCACGACCTCGCGGACCAGCTTCGGGTGGACATGCGCCGGGAGAACTCGGTCCAGAAGAAGCTGAAGTACGCCAAGCGCCTGAAGGTCGTCGGCGCGTTCCAGAAGTCGACGAATCGTCCGGAATGGATGATCCTCGACGTGATTCCCGTCATTCCGCCCGAGTTGCGCCCCCTCGTTCCCCTGGACGGCGGCCGCTTCGCGACCTCCGATCTCAACGATCTCTACCGCCGCGTCATCAACCGGAACAACCGCCTGAAGAAGCTGATCGAGCTGAAGGCGCCCGACGTGATCATCCGCAACGAGAAGCGGATGCTGCAGGAGGCGGTCGACGCGCTGTTCGACAACGGCCGGCGGGGCCGGGTGCTGCGCGGTGCGAACAACCGTCCGCTCAAGTCCCTGTCGGACACGCTGAAGGGCAAGCAGGGGCGGTTCCGCCAGAACCTGCTCGGCAAGCGCGTCGATTACTCGGGGCGGTCGGTGATCGTGGTGGGTCCCGAGCTCCAGCTCCACCAGTGCGGGCTTCCCAAGAAGATGGCTCTGGAGCTGTTCAAACCTTTCATCTACAACAAGCTCGAGAACCGCGGGCTCGTGTCCACCATCAAGCAGGCGAAGGAGATGGTGGATCAGCAGCTCCCCGAGGTGTGGGACATCCTCGAAGAGGTGATCCGGGAGCATCCGGTCCTGCTCAACCGGGCCCCCACGCTGCACCGCCTGGGGATACAGGCGTTCGAGCCGGTCCTGGTCGAGGGCAAGGCGATCCGGATTCACCCGCTCGTATGCACCGCGTTCAACGCCGACTTCGACGGCGACCAGATGGCGGTGCACATTCCTCTCGCGCCGGAGGCCCAGATCGAGGCCTCGGTCCTGATGAAGGCGTCGAAGAACATCCTGTCGCCGGCCAACGGCGCTCCGATCACGGTGCCTTCCCAGGACATCGTGCTGGGGTGCTACTACGTGACCAAGGCCAAGAAGGGGGCCAAGGGGGAAGGACGCGTCTTCGGCACCGTGGAGGACGTCGCGCTGGCGCTGGCGGCCGGCGAGATCGAGACCCTGAGTCCGATACGGCTCCGGCTCAGCGGCGAGCTGATGGACCTGACCGTCGCCCGCGACGATCAGGACGTGCTGAGGACCCCGGTCCGGGAGGTCGAGCGCAAGATCATCGACACCACGGCCGGTCGCGTCGTGTTCAACAGCGCCTTGCCCGACGAGCTCCCGTTCGTCAACGGCATCCTGAAGAAGAAGGGGCTCGGCCAGCTCGTCCAGTACTGCTATCTGAGGCACGGGGTCGCCAAGACGGTGGAGATGCTGGATCGACTGAAGCAGCTCGGGTTCGGGTACGCGACCCGTTCCGGCCTGTCGATCGGTATCGACGATCTCATCGTGCCCGCTCAGAAGGCGTCGATGATAAAGGAGGCCAACGACGAGGTCATCCGGGTCGAGCAGCAGTACCTCGAAGGCGCGATCACGAACGGCGAGCGCTACAACAAGGTCATCGCCATCTGGTCGGACGTCACCGAGCGCGTCGCCGACGAGATGTTCAACGAGATGGAGGGTCGGGACGACGGCGGTCAGGACTTCAACGCCGTCTACATCATGGCGGACTCCGGCGCCCGCGGCAGCAAGCAGCAGATCCGCCAGCTCGCGGGCATGCGGGGACTGATGGCCAAGCCCTCCGGCGAGATCATCGAGGTGCCCATCACGTCGAACTTCCGCGAGGGGCTCACCGTGCAGCAGTACTTCATCTCGACGCACGGGGCCCGCAAGGGGTTGGCGGACACCGCGCTGAAGACGGCCGACTCCGGATACCTCACCCGGCGCCTCGTCGACGTCGCGCAGGACGTCATCATTTCCGAGGTGGACTGCGGCACGCCGGACGGGATCGAGTCGCGCGCCATCGTGGAGAGCGGCGAGATCATCGAGCCGCTGCGGGATCGCATCGTCGGTCGCGTGGCCCTCGAGGACGTCATCGATCCGTTCACCAACGAGATCATCGTGCCCGGCAACGAGCTGATCGTCGAGGACCTCGCCTCGCGGATCGAGGACGCGGGCGTCGAGAAGGTGAAGATCCGGTCGGTGTTGACCTGCGCGGCCCGGCGCGGAGTGTGCGCCAGGTGCTACGGCCGCGATCTCGGCACGGGGGAGCTTGTCGAGCTGGGGCTGGCCGTCGGCGTCGTCGCCGCCCAGTCGATCGGCGAGCCCGGGACCCAGCTCACGATGCGGACGTTCCACATCGGCGGGACCGCATCGCGGGTCTCGGCGCAGTCGACCCTCGAAGCGAAGCACACCGGAACCGTGCGGTTCGACGGAATACAGTGGGTCAAGGCGAAGGACGGCACTCTCGTCGTCATGAACCGGACCGGCTCGCTCGTGGTGCAGGACGAGAAGGGGCGCGACCGGGAGCGGTACCCGGTCGTGTACGGCGCCCATCTGAGGGTGTCCGACGGCCAGCACGTCGAGCCGGACGAGGTCCTGGTCCAATGGGACCCCTACACGTTCTCGATCATCACGGAGAAGACGGGCGCCGTCCGCTTCAAGGACATCGTCGAGGGGACGACGGTGCACGAGGAAGTGGATGAGGTGACCGGACTGTCGCGCCTGATCATCATGGACTCGCCCGACGAGAAGAAGCAGCCGACGGTCGAGATCGTCCAGAGGACACCGATCGTCAGCGAGATCGAGGGGACGGTCGAGGTCGGCGACCTCGCCAAGGGCGTGCGGAAGGTCGTCGTCGTGCCGGATGCGACCGACGCCCAGCCGCGCGAGTACTCCGTGTCGCGGGGCGCCCGGGTGAACGTCCAGTCCGGGGGGCGGGTCGGCAAGGGCGAGCCGCTCGCGGTCGAGGTCAAGATCCTCCGCAAGTACAACATGCCGTCGCACGCGCACCTGATGGTGGCGGACGCGCAGGAGGTGACGGCCGGTGAGGTCCTCGCGAAGATTCCCCGGGAGACGACGAAGACCAAGGACATCACCGGCGGGCTGCCCCGAGTGCAGGAGCTGTTCGAGGCGCGGAAGCCGCGCGAGACCGCGGTCATCAGCGAGATCGACGGCACGGTCGAGATCGGCAGCATCGTCAAGGGAATGCGGAAGATCAGTGTCAAGCCCGACGAGCCGGGGGCGGATTCGCGCGAGTACTCGCTGCCGCGGGGAGTTCACGTCAACGTCCAGGACGGCGACCGTGTTCGCGCCGGCGAGCAGCTCATGGACGGCCCCAGCAATCCGCACGACATCCTGAGCGTCCTCGGTCCGAAGGCCCTCCAGAGCTACCTCGTGAACGAGATCCAGGAGGTCTATCGCCTGCAGGGCGTCACCATCAACGACAAGCACATCGAGGTGGTGGCGCGGCAGATGATGCGCTGGGTGAAGATCGAGGACGTGGGGAGCACCGACTTCCTGATCGACGAGCAGGTGGACCGGTCCCGGTTCCTCACCGAGAACGAGCGCGTCATCGCCGAGGGCGGCCAACCGGCCAAGGGGCGCCCGCTGCTGCTCGGGATTACCAAGGCCTCGCTGTCGACGGACTCGTTCATCTCGGCCGCCTCGTTCCAGGAGACGACCCGCGTGCTGACGGAAGCGTCGATCTCCGGGAAGGTGGATCATCTCCGGGGGCTGAAGGAGAACGTGACGATGGGTCGGCTGATTCCCGCCGGCACCGGGTACGACTACTATCGCGGGGTGAACATCCAGCCCGACGAGCCCCCGCCGCCGCCCCCGCCGACGCTCGAGGAGATCGAGCTCGAGCGGGAGATGGAGTACCTCGTGGAGCCGGAGACGGCGAGTCGCGATCAGGCGATCGAGTAGCGGACGCGCGCGCCGGGACGGCGGCGAGAGGCGGGGCCTGAGTGCACCTCGGGCCCTGGGGTTCTTGCGTTGGCGAGGGTTTCGTGTTAACCTCGCAAGGTTTTGGCCGGAGTTGGGCCACCCTATCTGACTCCGACCGTCAAGAGAGAGGCGTGCGGACCGTCGCGCCCGGTGGGCACGGCGGAGCATTCGCGGGGCTTGCGCAACTCGCCTCCTTCTCGCCTGGAGCGGGTGCGGGTCGGCTCTCGCGGGCCGGCCGGCCTCTTCTTTCGCGGCGCGCAAACACAAATAGGGTCCAATCGCGTCGGGTGCCAAGCTGTCGCTTTCAGGCCCGACGCAGCCTGTCGCGGGCGTCACTGGCCGCCGGCCGGGGCGTCGTGACGCGGTTCGACGCAAGGAGCGGGGCGTGCCGACGATCAGCCAGCTCGTGAGGAAGGGCCGTTACCGGATCGAGGCCAAGACCAAGAGCCCTGCCCTGCAGCGTTGCCCCCAGCGCCGGGGCGTGTGCGTGCGGGTGTTCACGCAGACCCCCAAGAAGCCGAACTCGGCGCTGCGGAAGGTCGCTCGGGTCCGGCTGACCAATCAGATCGAGGTGACCACGTACATTCCGGGCGAAGGCCACAACCTCCAGGAGCACTCCCTGGTGCTCATTCGCGGAGGCCGGGTCAAGGACCTGCCCGGCGTTCGCTACCACGTGGTGCGCGGGACGCTGGACACCACGGGCGTGCAGGGCCGGAAGCAGAGCCGGTCGAAGTACGGGGCGAAGCGGCCGAAGGCGTAGAAGCGGGTACGCCGTCGAGAAGGGAATTCCCATGCCACGCAGACGCGAGGTTCCGAAGCGCGAGGTTCCCCCGGACCCGCTCTACAACAGCACTCTCGTGACCAAGTTCGTGCGCACGATCATGAAGAACGGCAAGCGCAGCACGGCCGAGGGGTTGCTGTACGGCAGTCTCGACATCATCCGGGAGCGGACCGGCGACGATCCGCTGAAAGTGTTCAAGAAGGCAGTCGACAACGTGAAGCCCAGTCTCGAGGTCAAGTCGAGACGGGTCGGTGGCTCGAACTACCAGGTGCCCATCGAGGTCAACCCGAACCGCCGCCTCTCGCTGAGCCTGCGGTGGCTGTCGGGCTACGCGCGGGCCCGCAGCGACGGCAAGACGATGCGCGAGAAGCTCGCCAACGAGTTCATCGATGCGTCCAATCTGCGGGGCGGGTCGGTGAAGAAGCGCGAGGACACGCACCGGATGGCCGAGGCCAACAAGGCGTTCGCCCACTATCGGTGGTAGGACGGCGGATCGCGGTTACGGACAGGCAGCAGGCGGAAGCAGACAAGTGGTTGGAGCCGAGTTGGAGATCGCCCCGGCGACCGCGGAACGTGGCGTCGCGCGAGGCAGGCAGTCACGAACGGGCAGGGTGATGTCGAGACAGGTGCCGCTCGAGCGGACACGCAACATCGGCATCATGGCCCACATCGATGCCGGCAAGACGACGACCACCGAACGCGTGCTGTTCTACACCGGCATCACCTACAAGATAGGCGAGGTCCACGACGGAACCGCGGTCATGGACTGGATGGCCCAGGAGCAGGAGCGGGGCATCACCATCACTTCCGCCGCGACCACGTGCATGTGGCGCGACCACCGGATCAACATCATCGACACGCCGGGTCACGTGGACTTCACGGCGGAGGTCGAGCGGTCGCTACGGGTGCTCGACGGGGCGGTGGCGGTGTTCGACGCGGTGGGCGGCGTGGAGCCGCAGTCCGAGACCGTCTGGCGTCAGGCCGACAAGTACCTGGTGCCGCGCATCTGCTTCGTCAACAAGATGGACCGCGTCGGAGCCGACTTTCGGCGCACGCTGACCCAAATTCGCGAGAAGCTCCAGGCGAATCCGGTCGCCGTCCAGTTGCCGCTCGGCGTCGAGGACGGCTTCGCCGGCGTCATCGATCTGGTCGCGATGAAGGCGGTCCGCTATCGGGACGAGTCGCTCGGCGCCGAGTCGGTGCTGGAGGAGATTCCCGCGGACCGCCTGGAAGAAGCGACGGCGGCGCGCGAGGCATTGATCGAGAAGGTCTGCGAGGTCGACGACCGTCTGCTCGAGAAGTACCTGCACGGGGAGCCGATCGGGGCCGAGGAGATCGCCCCCGTCCTGCGCCGGCGGACGATCGAGTCCGTGCGCAGCGAAGACGCGCCCTTCGTGCCGGTGCTGTGCGGCAGCGCCTTCAGGAACAAGGGCGTGCAGCCGCTGGTCGACGCGGTGGTCGACTATCTCCCGTCGCCGGCCGACATTGCCGCCGTGACGGGGACCGCGCCGGACGGCGACGCGGTGATCGAGCGGCAGGCGCGCGACGACGCGCCGTTCTCCGCCCTCGCGTTCAAGATCATGACCGACCCCTACGTCGGTCAGCTCGCCTTCATTCGCGTCTACTCCGGTGTGATGGCGAGCGGAGCGACGATCTACAACCCGCGGCTCGGCCGCCGGGAGCGGGTCGGTCGGCTGCTCAAGATGCACGCCAACAAGCGGGAGGAGATCGCGCAGGTCTACGCCGGGGACATCGCCGCCGCGGTGGGGCTGAAGACGGTGGCCACCGGCGACACCATCTGCGACCGCGCGCATCCCATCCTGCTCGAGGCGATGGAGTTCCCGACGCCGGTCATCACGCTGGCCATCGAGCCCAGGACCAAGGCGGACCAGGAGAAGCTCGGCCAGGGACTGGCGAAGCTCACGACCGAGGATCCGACTTTCCAGGTCCGGACCGACGACGAGACGGGGCAGGTGGTGGTGTCGGGGATGGGCGAGCTCCATCTGGAGATCATCGTCGACCGGCTCCGTCGGGAGTTCGGTGTGGCGGCGACGGTCGGGCGTCCGCAGGTGGCCTACCGCGAGACCCTCACGAGGGCGGCCGAGGCCGAGGGACGGTACGTCCGGCAGACCGGCGGGCGGGGTCAGTACGGTCACGTCAAGCTGCGCGTCGTACCGGCGCAGGCGGGTGACGGGTTCGTCTTCGAGGACCGCGTATTCGGCGGCGCCATTCCGAGGGAGTTCATTCCGTCGGTCGAGGCGGGAGTCCGGGAGGCGGTGACGACCGGCATCCTCGCCGGGTATCCGATCGAGGACGTGGCCGTCACGCTGCTCGACGGCTCGTCGCACGACGTCGACTCGTCGGAGATGGCGTTCAAGATCGCGGCGTCGATGGCGTTTCGGGATGCCGCCCGTCTTGCCGCCCCGGTGCTGCTCGAGCCGATCATGAGGGTCGAGGTCGTGGTGCCGGAGGTGTACATGGGCGACATCATCGCCGACATCAACGGCCGCCGCGGCAAGGTCAAGTCGATGGAGACCCATGGCGGCACGCAGATCGTCAACGCCCGAGTGCCGCTGGCGGAGATGTTCGGCTACGCGACCGAGCTGCGCTCGCGCACCCAGGGGCGGGCCACCTACACGATGCACTTCGATCGCTACGATCCGGTCCCCCAGGCGGTCAGCGAGCAGATCGTCGCGCGCATCCAGGGCAGGTAGACAAAGAGGCTAGCGCAATGGCGAAGGAAAAGTTCGACCGGTCGAAGCCGCACGTGAACATCGGGACGATCGGGCACATCGACCACGGGAAGACGACGCTGACGGCGGCGATCACGTCGGTGCTCGCGCAGCACGACTCGAAGAACGTGGTCCGCTCGTTCGACTCGATCGACAACGCGCCGGAGGAGCGGGAGCGCGGGATCACGATTGCGACGGCTCACGTCGAGTACACGACGGCGAACCGTCACTACGCGCACGTGGACTGCCCGGGTCACGCGGACTACATCAAGAACATGATCACGGGCGCGGCTCAGATGGACGGGGCGATCCTAGTGGTTGCGGCGACGGACGGGGTGATGCCGCAGACGCGGGAGCACATTCTTCTGGCTCGTCAGGTGGGAGTTCCGTCGTTGGTGGTGTTCATGAACAAGGTGGACATGGTGGACGACGAGGAGCTTCTGGACCTGGTGGAGCTGGAGGTCCGGGAGCTTCTGTCGTCGTATGAGTTTCCTGGCGACGATCTTCCTGTGGTTCGTGGCTCTGCGCTGAAGGCGCTGGAGGGCGACTCGGGCTATGCGGCGAGCATCGAGGAGCTGATGTCGTCGGTTGACGACTACGTTCCGCTTCCTGTCCGTGACGTGGACAAGCCGTTTCTGATGCCGATCGAGGACGTGTTCTCGATCTCGGGTCGTGGGACGGTGGTGACGGGTCGAGTGGATCGCGGCATCGTGAAGGTGAGCGACGAGATCGAGATTGTGGGCTTCCAGGAGACCCAGAAGAAGGTGGTGACCGGGGTGGAGATGTTCCGGAAGCTGCTGGACGAGGGAGTTGCCGGCGACAACATCGGTGTTCTGCTTCGTGGTCTGGAGAAGGACGAGGTGGAGCGTGGTCAGGTTCTGGCGAAGCCGAAGTCGATCACGCCACACACGAAGTTCAAGGGCGAGGTTTACGTTCTGACGAAGGACGAGGGTGGTCGTCACACGCCGTTCTTCAACGGCTATCGTCCTCAGTTCTACCTTCGTACGACGGACGTGACGGGGGTTGCGACGTTGCCGGACGGGGTTGAGATGGTGATGCCCGGGGACAACGTGGCGATGGAGGTGGAGTTGATCACGCCGGTGGCCCTTGAGAAGGGTCTTCGGTTCGCGATCCGGGAGGGCGGCCGCACGGTGGGCTCGGGGGCCATCACCGAGATCGTCGAGTAGCCGTCTGACGGCCCGGCATGAAGCCATGTTCAGCGACAAGATTCGGATACGCCTGAAAGCCTACGACCACCGGGTGCTCGATCAGTCGACGCACGAGATTGCCGACACCGCCCGGCGGACGGGGGCGCGCCTCGCCGGGCCCATACCGTTGCCGACGGATCTGAACAAGTGGACGGTGTTGAGGTCGCCCCATGTCGACAAGAAGTCGCGCGAGCAGTTCGAGATCCGCACCCACAAGCGGCTCATCGACATCTTCGAACCGACGTCTCAGACCGTCGATGCGTTGATGAAGCTCGATCTCCCGGCCGGCGTCGACGTCGAGATCAAGGCGTTCGGAAAGGACAGCAACGGGTAGGACGGTTGGCGGGCCAGCGGGGAGGGCTCTCGGCGGAGCTCCCCACCACGGACGCAGACGATCATGGTGACCGGAATCCTCGGGCGGAAGATCGGAATGACCCAGTTGTTCGGCGACGACGGCGCCATCATGCCGGCGACCGTCATCAAGGCCGGCCCGTGCGTCGTCGTGCAACGGAAAACGTTCGAGCGCGACGGCTATGCCGCCGTGCAGCTCGGGCTCGTCGAGGACGCCGCGGTCAACGTGAACCGGCCCACCGCCGGCCACTACAAGAGGGCCAACGTGCCTCCGACCCGTATTCGGCGGGAGGTCGGCGTCGACGGCGACGGTCCGGCCGAGGGCGATCGGGTGGTCGCGTCGGTCTTCGCGGACGGCGATCGGGTCGACGTCGTGGGGGTCAGCCGCGGCAAGGGCTTCCAGGGCGTCATGAAGCGGCACGGTTTCGGCGGCGGGCGCGCGACGCACGGCTCCATGTTCCACCGCGCGCCGGGCTCCATCGGGGCGTCGTCGTATCCCTCCCGGGTCATCAAGGGCATGCGTGGACCGGGGCGAATGGGCGGCGACCGCGTCACGACGCGGAACCTGGAGGTCCTGCGGGTCGACGCCGAGCAGCATATGCTGGTGGTCAGGGGGGCGGTCCCGGGAGCGCCGGGCGGGGTCGTCGTCATCAGGAAGGCGGTCGCCGCCAAACCGAAACGCGCGCCTGCGGCCGAGGCGCCGGCGAAGAAGCGGAAGTAGCGGCGGACCTGCGGTCGCGTCAGGAGCTTCGCCGGGCGCGAGACTCTCCTGCGGCCGAGGATTGACGATTGAACAGGCTTGGGTTGCGGCGATGACGCTGGATGTCCTTGATTTGCGGAACGAGAAGATCGGCTCGGTCGAGGTCAGTGACGTCGTGTTCGGCGGCCGGCCGAACCGGGACCTCATCTGGGAATCCGTCGTGCACCAATCGGCCGCCGAGCGCCGCGGCACCCATGCGACGAAGACGCGGGGCCAGGTCAGCGGCACCGGCAAGAAGCCATGGCGCCAGAAGGGTACCGGTCGCGCGCGGGTCGGCGAGAGTCGCAATCCGCTGTGGCGTACCGGCGGCGCCGTGTTCGGGCCCCAGCCGCGGAGCTACGCGTATCGCCTGCCGAAGAAGGTCGTGCGCGGAGCCTTGCGTGCCGCGTTGACGGAGAAGTTCGGGGGCGGTGACGTCCTGGTGGTCGATCGACTCGGCGTCGACGAGCCGCGTACCAGGCTCGCGGTCGAGCTGCTGGACCGTCTCGACGTGGCCTCGAAGGCCCTGCTCGTGGACGTGCGGCCCGACGCCAACTTGGCGCTGGCGGTGCGCAACATCGCCGGGGTCCGACTCGTGGCGACCGCGCGCCTCGGCGCCAGGGACGTCGTCGACGCCCGACAGGTGGTGATGACGAGCGGCGCCGTCGAGCGGCTCACGCAGGTACTGGGATCATGAGAGAGACCGAAGTCATCCGCCGGGCCCTCGTCACCGAAAAGACCACCATCCAGCGTGAGGAAACGGGGACGATCGTGATCGAGGTCGCGATGCGGGCGACCAAGGTCGAGATCAAGCAGGCGGTGGAGCGGCTGCTCGGGTCCAGGGTCGCCAGTGTGCGTACGTCCATCAATCACGGAAAGATCAAGCGGCAGGGGCGTTTCTCGGGCCAGCGCCCGGACTGGAAGAAGGCCTACGTCCGGCTGCGCGACGGCGAGAACGTACCCGAGTTCCTGGAAGGCGCGTAGCAGGGTTGGTTGGGCGCCAGGCGGCGCCGAAGGCGATTAAGGGACGAGGAGTCTGCGCGGTGGAACGGCGCCTCCCGAATGGGAGGCGAGGGTTCCCCGCCGGGTTGGAGGGGCGGCACTCGGCGGCCGCGGCGCGACGCTGCGGTCGCGTCCGGCGACGATTTCGGGCGAGACGATGACTATCCGCAAGTACAAGCCGACGTCGGCGGGGCGGCGATTCCAGACGGTGCAGACGTTCGACGAGATCACCGCAACGAAGCCGTACAAACCGCTGACCGAACCGTTGCCCAAATCGGGCGGTCGCAACAACGCGGGCCGCGTCACGATATGGCAGCGGGGCGGCGGGCACAAGCGCACGTATCGCATCATCGACTTCAAGCGCGACAAGCGCGACGTGCCGGGGCGGGTGACGACCATCGAGTATGACCCGAACCGGTCCGCGCGCATCGCTCTCGTGACCTACGCCGACGGCGAGAAGCGGTACATCCTGCACCCGGCCGGCGTGGCCTTGAACGCCACCGTCATCGCGGGCGACCGCGTCGACATCCTTCCCGGCAACACCCTGCCCCTCAAGAACATTCCCCTCGGCACGCAGATGCACAACGTGGAGCTCAAGCCCGGCAAGGGCGGTCAGCTCGCCCGCAGCGCGGGCGCGAGCGTGCAGCTCGTGGCGAAGGAGGGGAGCTATGTGTCGGTGCGGCTGCCGTCGGGCGAGGTGCGTCGCATTCTGAAGGAGTGCGTGGCCACCGTCGGTCAGGTCGGCAACGTCGACCACGAGAACGTGTCGCTGGGCAAGGCGGGCCGGAAACGCTGGCTCGGGCGCCGGCCCAACGTCCGGGGGGTCGCGATGAACCCGGTGGACCATCCCCTCGGCGGCGGCGAGGGCAAGGCGGCCGGCGGGCGCCATCCCGTGTCTCCGTGGGGGATGCCGACCAAGGGCTACAAGACCCGGAGCCGGAAGCCGTCGGACAAGTTCATCGTCCAGCGCCGCCGGCGGAGGAAGTGAGGCGGGACGGCGTGGAGGCGGGCGGGCGCACGGGCGTCGCGCGGCGGTCGGTCGTCGGCGGGACGGGGCGGGCGGGCCCGGCCATGCTCGGGACCGCCGCGGTTCGCGGGCGGCCGGGGATTGAGACGAGGCGTCAATGAGTCGATCGCTGAAGAAGGGACCGTTCGTCGACATACCGCTGCTCGAGAAGGTCGAACGCATGAACGACAGCGGAGACCGCCGGGTCATCAAGACCTGGTCTCGACGCTCGACGGTCATTCCCGAGATGGTCGGGCACACCATCGCGGTGCACAACGGAAAGAAGTTCATTCCGGTGTACCTGACCGAGAACATGGTCGGGCACAAGCTGGGCGAGTTCTCGCCGACCCGGTTGTTCCGGGGCCACACGAGCAAGCGCGACAAGGCCGCCTCTGTCGGCAAGGGCAAATGACGATGATCGAAGGGCGTGCCACGGCGCGTTATGTCCGAACCTCGGCCCAGAAGGCCAAGCTCGTCATGGACCTGATTCGCGGCCAGAACGTGGACCGGGCGCTGGCCACCCTCCGCTTCTCGCAGAAGCGCATCGCCGGCGACATCGCCAAGGTGCTCCGTTCCGCGGTGGCGAACGCGGAGCAGAAGGAGGGGGCGGGCGGCGACATCGACCGCATGTTCGTGTCGAAGTGCTACGCCGACCAGGGGCCGTCGATGAAGCGCATCCGCCCCGCGCCGATGGGCCGCGCGTTCCGCATCGTCAAGCGGACCGCGCACCTGACCGTGCACGTCGTGGAGCGGCCGGATGTCGCGGCTCCGGGCGAGCCGGGCTCGGCCGGGGCGGGGTCCTCCGGACGCGGTCGCAAGAGGCGGTCCGCGCGGCGGCCGCGGAAGCGGTCGAGCGCCAGAGGTTGACGACATGGGGCAGAAGGTTCACCCGTACGGGTTCAGGCTGGGGTTCAACAAGACGTGGCGGTCGCGGTGGTACGCCGACCGCGACTACGCCAAGCTCCTGCACGAGGACCTCTCGCTGCGGTCCGACCTGAAGAAGCGCTTCAAGCACGCCGGCGTGTCGAAGATCGAGATCGAGCGCGCCGCCAACAAGCTGAAGATCGACATCTGCACGTCTCGGCCGGGCATCATCATCGGGCGCAAGGGCACCGAGGTCGACAAGCTCAAGACCGAGATCCAGCGCCGCACCAAGCGCGAGGTGTTCATCAACATCCAGGAGATTCAGAAGCCCGAGCTCGATGCGCAGTTGATCAGCGAGTCGGTGGCCCTGCAACTCGAGAAGCGCGTCGCCTTCCGCCGCGCGATGCGCAAGGCGGTCGAGTCGGCCCTCCGGTTCGGGGGCCGCGGCATCAAGGTGCGAGTGGGGGGACGCCTCAACGGCGCGGAGATCGCGCGTACCGAATGGTATCTGCACGGGCAGTTGCCGCTGCAGACCCTGCGCGCGGACATCGACTACGGATTCGCCGAAGCCAACACCACCTATGGCCAGATCGGAGTGAAGGTGTGGCTGTACAAAGGCGATCGTCACGAGCCGCGGCTGGCCCGCGACGAAGAGTATCGCGTACCGCGCCGCGGAGCGCGGGTCTAGTGGACTGTCCTGGAGCTTCCTTGCCGTCCTGTCGCCGGTTCGTCGCTGGCAAACGCCGCGAAGACGCCCCGCGGAAAGGGCAGCTTTCTCTCGAGGACGGTCAACTCGCCCGCTTGAGGCCCGGTACCCGGACACCTGCGAGGTAGCAGTCATGTTGATGCCGAAGAAAGTCAAGCACCGGAAGCAGCATCGCGGCCGCATGACCGGCAAGGCGTGGCGGGGCTCGACGGTGTCGTTCGGCGACTACGGTCTGCGGGCCATGGAGCCTTGCTGGTTGACGGATCGCCAGATAGAGGCGGCGCGGGTGGCGATGACCCGTTCCATCAAGCGCGGCGGGAAGATCTGGATCCGGGTGTTTCCGGACAAGCCGATCACCAAGAAGCCCCAGGAGACCCGGATGGGCAAGGGCAAGGGCGCGCCCGAGCAGTGGGTGGCGGTGGTGAAGTCGGGCCGCATCCTCTTCGAGATGGAAGGCGTAGACGCGACGGTGGCGCGGCAGGCGATGCGCCTGGCCGCGGCCAAGCTGCCCATCCACACCAGGTTCGCCACCCGGTTCGGCGGGGTCGAGGCATCATGACGTCGATTACGGAGCTGCGGGAGCTCGGCGTGTCGGACCTCGAGCAACGCGAGCGGGAGCTGGCCGAGGAGGTGTTTCGCCTGCGGCTCCAGAAGTCGATGGGGCAGCAGGAGGCGGCCAACAAGCTGCGTCGGACCCGGCAGGACCTCGCCCGGGTCAAGACGCTCCTGCGCGGCTACGCACTCGGCATCGAAGCGCCGGCGAGCGACGCGGAAGCGCCGGCGAGCGACACGAAAGAAGCAGCGGATGGGGACTAAGGCAGAAATCCAGGGCGTCGTGGTCAGCGGCAAGATGGATCAGAGCATCGTCGTGGCCGTCGAGCGCCGAGTCCGGCACGGACTGTACGGCAAGATCCAGCGCCGCACGTCGAAGTTCATGGCGCACGATCCGGACAACGAGGCCAACGAGGGCGATGTCGTCGCCATCGTCGAGACCCGGCCTCTCAGCCGGCGCAAGCGCTGGGCGGTCGTCCGCGTGGTCGAGCGTGCGAAGGCCGTCTAGTTCGGCGCCGCAGCCGGAAGTCCGAGTATGCGGGTGCTGGATGGTCGTTGACGATGTGACCAAGGGCGGCCACGTCCGACCCGGAGAGATTACGGCGTGACGAACCACTGGGAGTCCGAGTCGTAGCACGGCGTCCCGCCTCACGGAAGTGAAGCTCAGAGCCCGGCGGGCTGCTTGGACGCGGGGCGGAGTCGAAGGCGGCGATTGGCGGGCTGGCGTGGGCGGGCCGGGAAGCGGCCCTTCCCCGGCAGAGCGAGCACAGAACCATGATCCAGATGCAATCGATCCTCGAGGTCGCGGACAATTCCGGGGCCCGGAAGATCGCGGTCATCAACCCGATCGGCGGGTCGACCGGTCGCTTCGCGAAGCTGGGTGACCTCGTGACGGCATCGGTGAAGGAGGCCGCCCCGCGGTCGGCGGTCAAGAAGGGTCAGGTCGTCCGCGCCGTCATCGTGCGGACGGCCAAGGAGCACCGCCGACGTGACGGCAGCTACATTCGTTTCGATCGAAACGCGGCGGTCCTGGTCAACGAGCAGGGCGAGCCCATCGGCACCCGGGTCTTCGGCCCGGTGGCGCGCGAGCTGCGGGAACGCAGGTTCATGAGGATCATCTCTCTGGCGCCGGAAGTACTCTGAAGGGCGGCGGGCCCGCGATCGGGCCGTCCCGCCGCTGCGAGCGGATGAGCCATGTCGAGACTACAGACCCCTATCCGCAAGAACGACAACGTCGTCGTCATCACGGGAAGGGACCGGGGGAAGCGCGGGCGCGTCCTGCAGCTCGTGCCGGCCAAGAACCGGCTGATTGTCGAGGGCGTGAACATCATCAAGCGTCATACGCGGCCGAACCCCAGGCAGAACGTCAAGGGCGGAATCGTCGAGCGCGAGGCGGCGCTGCACGCATCGAACGTGCAGCTCGTCTGCCCGGAGTGCGGCGCGCCGACACGGATCGGACGGCGTCTGCTCGGTGACGGCCGCAAGGTTCGGATTTGCCGAAAGTGCGACGGGGTCGTGGATCGATGACGAGTCGACTGAGGGCGCGCTACGAGGAGAGCGTGGTTCCCGCGCTCACGAAGGAGTTCGGGTACACCAACGTCATGGCGGTGCCCAGGATCCAGCGGATCGTCGTGAACATGGGCCTCGGCGAGGCCACGCAGAACGTGAAGCTGATCGATGCCGGCAGCGACGATCTGACCCGCATCACCGGTCAGAAGCCGCTGACGACGCGGGCCCGGAAATCGATAGCCCAGTTCAAGCTGCGTCAGGGCATGCCGATCGGCTCGATGGTCACGCTCCGCCGGGATCGCATGTACGAATTTCTCGATCGACTGATTTCCATTGCGCTGCCTCGCGTCCGGGACTTTCGCGGCGTTTCCCCCAAGGGGTTCGACGGACGCGGCAACTACACGCTGGGGCTTCCGGATCAGTTGATGTTCATCGAGATCGACTACATGAAGGTCGACAAGTCGCGCGGCATGAACATCTCCGTCGTGACCACCGCCAGGACCGACGAGGAGGGACGCCGGCTGCTCCAGCTCATGGGGATGCCGTTCCGGACGAGCTAGGAGTCTGCGCCGTGGAACCGCTCGGACTCCTGTAGGGTTGGTTGGACGCCGGGCGCTGGCGGCAGCGCGATCCGGCGGCCGCGTCCCGCGACGATTGGCGGACGGACTGGACGAAGCGCGGTGGAACCGCGCGGCCCCCGCGAGGGGTGGTTGGAGGCGGCAGCGCGGCGGGGCCGCAGGCGACGATTTGCCGGGCAAGGGGTGCTCAATGGCGACGATTGCGAAGATGGTCAGGGAGGACAAGCCGCCGAAGTTCAAGGTGCGGCTGCGCAACCGATGCCGTCTGTGCGGGCGGCCGCGGGGATTCATCCGCAAGTTCGCGCTGTGCCGCTTGTGCTTCAGACGGCTCGCGCTCGAGGGCGACATCGCGGGCGTGACCAAGAGCAGTTGGTGACGATCCGCGTCGCCGAGGCGCGGACTCGACAGACAAGAGAGACATGACTGATCCGATCGCCGACATGTTGACGAGAATCCGCAACGGGACCGCCGCGCACCGCCGGCGAGTGGACATCCCGGCATCGCGGCTCAAGACGGAGATCGCGAGGATTCTGCAGAGCGAGGGTTACATTCACTCGTTCAAGATGGTGGAGGTCGTCGTCGAACGGGGGCAGCAGGCGCGTCCGATGATTCGGATCCAGTTGAAGTACGGATCGCGCGGCGAGAACGTCATCTCCGGCATCCAGCGCGTCAGCCGGCCCGGCCGGCGCGTGTACTGCGGCCGGGGCAACGTGCCTCCCGTTCTCGCCGGCCTCGGCACCGCCATTCTCACCACCTCGCGCGGGGTCATGACCGGACGCGAAGCGGCGAAGATGGGCGTGGGCGGCGAAGTGTTGTGCAACGTCTGGTAGCGGCCCGCGGCGAAGCCCCGCGTTGCGCAGCGCCGCTCGAATGCGGCGGGGACTTTCGCGACGGGTCGAGCCGGGCGGTGGAGTGACGAGATGTCGCGAGTGGGCAAGAGACCGATCCCGATTCCGGCCGGAGTCACGGTACGGATCACGGCGGACGCGGTGGAGGCCGAGGGACCGAAAGGGACCATGCGGCAGGCGCTGCCGCCGGGGATCGTGATCGAGATGGAGGACGGGGCGCTGCGTGCGCGGCCCGAGCGCGAAGAGCGGGCCATGGCCAAGTTCCACGGCCTCGGGCGCAGTCTCGTCGCGAATGCCGTGGCCGGCGTGTCCACCGGCTTCAAGAAGGAGCTCGACATCGTGGGCATCGGCTACCGGGCCGAGGTGGCCGGCCAGCGGCTCACGTTGGCGCTGGGGTACTCGCACCCGGTCGTGTTCGACGTGCCCGACGGCATCTCGGTGGCGGTGGAGAACCAGACCCACCTCGTGGTGTCGGGGGTGGACCGCCAGGCGGTGGGGCAGGTTGCCGCCGACATCCGGAGCCTCCGAAAGCCGGACCCGTACAAGCAGAAGGGGATTCGGTATACGGGCGAGGTGCTCAAGAAGAAGGTCGGCAAGACGGGAGCGTAGCTGCCAGGGGCCCGCGTGCCCCCGGGGGTCGAGCGTGTCATGAAGGTCAAGACGAAAAAGGATCGGCGCCGCCGTATCGCACTGCGCCAGCGCAAGAAGATCGCCGGGACGTCGGAGCGCCCGAGAATGTCGGTCTTTCGCAGCCTGGGGCATATCGCCGTCCAGGTCATCGATGATTCGAGCGGCGCCACGCTCGCATCGGCGTCCAGCATCGAGCCGGCGATCAAGGCGAGCTTCAGGGACGGCGCCTCGGGCGGAAACGTGGCGGGCGCCGAGGTCGTTGGCCGGCTTATCGCGGAGCGGACGATCGAGAAGGGCATCCGGAGCGTGGTCTTCGATCGGGGCGGGTTCCTTTACCACGGTCGGGTCCGCAAGGTCGCGGACGCGGCGAGAGAGGCCGGTCTGCAATTCTGAGCGAGGAACCGTCATCCTGCCGCGCGGGTGATACGGGCTGCCGGGAACTGCCATGAGCTATACGCGAGCCAAGATCGACCCCAACGATTTCGACCTCAAGGACACGGTCGTCTCGATCAACCGCGTCACGAAGGTGGTCAAGGGCGGTAAGAACCTGAGCTTCAGCGCCCTCGTGGTCGTGGGCGACACCCACGGCGTAGTCGGGTTCGGGGTGGGCAAGGCCAAGGAGGTGCCGTCGGCCATCAAGAAGGGCATCGAGGCGGCCAAGAAGGCGCTGCTCCGAGTGCCCCTCGACGGCACGACGATACCGCACAGGGTCGTCGGGCGCTTCGGGGCCGGCCGAGTGCTGCTGAAGCCGGCTCCCGACGGTACCGGCATCATCGCCGGTGGCGCGGTGCGCGCGGTCCTGGAATCGGCCGGCGTTCAGAACATCCTGACCAAGTCTCTGGGCACCCAGAATCCGCACAACGTCGTGCGGGCCACCTTCGCCGGCCTGATGGATCTGAAGGATCCGGTGTCGGTCGCGCGGCTGCGCGGCGTCGATATCGAGGAGCTGAGGGCGGTATGACCAACACGACGGCCGGGGAGGCCGGGCGCGTACGCGTGACGCTGGTCCGGAGCACGATCGGCTTCGACAAGCGTCAGGCGAAGGTCGTGCAGGGGTTGGGGTTGCGGCGGTTGAACCACACGGTCGAGCTGCCGGACGTACCGTCCGTCCGCGGGATGATCGACAAGGTTCGGCATCTGGTCCGCGTGACGGACTGCGAGGGCTGACGATGGGCTTGAGCGATCTGAAACCACCCCGTGGCGCCAAACGCGCGAAGAAGCGGGTGGGGCGGGGCTACGGCTCCGGTTCCGGGGTCACGTCGGGGCGAGGCCACAAGGGGCAGAAGTCCCGATCCGGCTACCGGCGGAAGCGCGGCTTCGAGGGCGGCCAGATGCCGCTGCACCGCCGCGTGCCGAAGCGAGGGTTCTTCAATCCGTTTCGGGTGGAGTACGCCGTCGTCAATCTGGATACCCTCGCCGAGCGGTTCGAGGCCGACGCGGAGGTGACGCCGGCCTTGTTGCGGGAGAGGGGCTTGGTGCGGTCGAACGCCGGACTCGTCAAGGTACTGGCCCGGGGCGGCCTGGACGTGTCGTTGACGGTCAAGGCGCACAAGTTCAGCCGGAAGGCGGCCGAGCTGATCGCGGCGGCCGGGGGGCGAACGGAGGTCGTGACGGGGTGAGGGTCGGCGGCTATCGGGGCTTGGCCGGCAAGGGGCGCATCGATGCTTGACAGCCTGCGGAACGTCTTCGCGATCTCGGACCTGCGTACCCGGGTGCTGTTCACGCTGTCCATTCTCGCGGTATACCGCCTCGGCAGCGTCATTCCGACGCCCGGCGTGAACACCGACGCGCTCGCGATTCTCGCCGAGCAGGCGGCCGGGACCATGTTCGGGCTCTACAACATGTTCTCGGGCGGCAATCTCGCCCAGGTCACCATCTTCGCGCTGGGCATCATGCCCTACATCAGCGCGTCGATCATTCTCCAGCTCCTGACCGTCGTCTGGCCGTACCTCGAGCGGCTGTCGAAGGAAGGGGAGCTCGGGCGCCGGAAGATCACGCAGTACACCCGCTACGGCACGCTGGTGCTGTGCGCGGTGCAGGCGTTCGCCATCGCGTTCTGGCTCGAGAGCCAGACCAACATCGCCGGCGGCCTGCCCCTGGTCTACAACCCCGGTTGGGGGTTCCGCCTCCTCGTAGTCCTCACCCTCACCACCGGCACCTGCTTCATCATGTGGCTGGGGGAGCAGGTCACGGAGCGCGGGATCGGCAACGGCATGTCGCTGATCATCTTCGCCGGCATCGTCGTCAACCTGCCGGCGGCGGTCCTGAACACGCTGGATCAGTTGCGCACCGGCCAGATGGGGCTGTTCCGCCTGCTGATTCTCTCCGTCATGATGATCCTGGTCATCGGCGCGGTGGTGTTCATCGAGCGCGGGCAGCGCCGGATCACCGTTCAGTACGCGAAGCGGGTGGTGGGACGGCGGATGTACGGCGGCACGAGCACCCACATTCCCCTGAAGGTGAACACCGGAGGGGTGATTCCCGTCATCTTCGCCTCGTCCCTTCTCGCGTTCCCCGCGACCATCACGTCCGCGATGCCCGAGACCGCGTGGGCGCAGGGCATCACCGAGAACTTGGCGAACGGCATGCCCCTCTACTACCTCCTCTATATGGGGGGCATCATCTTCTTCGCCTACTTCTACACGGCGATCATCTTCAATCCGGACGACGTCGCCGAGAACATGCGCAAGTACGGCGGGTTCGTGCCGGGCATCCGGCCGGGCAAGCGAACGGCCGAGTACATCGACACCATCCTGACCCGCATCACGCTGGTCGGGGCCATCTATCTGGCGATCGTGGCGGTGCTTCCCGACCTGATGATCGTCGGGTTCCGCGTGGCCGCGATTCCGTTCATCGGCGATTCCCTCGATGCGGTCACCCCGAGGTGGATCACCGACGGTCTGAACGTCACGTTCTACTTCGGGGGAACCTCGCTGTTGATCATCGTCGGGGTGTCCATGGACACGGTGCAGCAGGTCGAGTCGCAGTTGATCATGCGCCACTACGACGGCTTCATGCGCAAGACCCGCATCCGGGGCCGCCGCGGCTAGCGGCTGGGAATGGCCGTTTCCATGGGTTCCGCGATCAACCTCGTCGTGCTGGGGCCTCCCGGCGCCGGGAAGGGGACGCAGGGCGTCGAGTTCGCCCGCCGGCACGGGATACCGCAGATCTCGACGGGCGACATCCTGAGGGACGCGGTCAGGTCCGGCTCCGAGCTCGGCCGGAGGGCCAAGGCGACGATGGACGCGGGAGGCCTGGTCGACGACGAGCTGATGATCGCCATCGTGCGGGACCGTCTGGGCCGCGAGGACGTCGCGGCCGGCTTCGTGCTCGACGGCTTTCCCCGCACGGTGGCCCAGGCCATGGCTCTGGACGAGATCATGACCGGGCGTCCGCCGCTGATCGCCATCGACATCGCAGTGCCGGACGACGCGCTGGTGGACCGGCTCGCGCGACGGCGGGTCTGCGGGGCGTGCGGTCAGGTGACCAGCGTCGATCAATCGCCGGGGCCGCGTTGCGACCGGTGCGGCGGCGAGCTGGCGCTACGGAGCGACGACACCGAGTCGGTGGTGCGGGAGCGGCTGCGCGTGTATGCCGACGCGACCCGGCCGCTCGTCGACTACTACTCGAAGCGTTCCTCGTTTCGCGCCGTCGACGGGAACCGGAGTCCGGCGGAGGTGGGGTCGGCCCTGGCCGCCGCCGTCGAGGCGGTGCTGGCGGAGCGGGTGGCCGAGAGAGCGACGGCAGGGGAGCCCGGTTCATGATCGTCCGCAAGTCGCCGGCGGAGATCGAACGCATGCGCAAGGCGAATGCCCTGGTGGCGGACGTGCTCGCCGAGCTGCGCCGGATGGTGGCTCCCGGCGTCTCGACCCTGGAACTCGACGGGTTGGCGGAACGGCGGATTCGCGCGGCCGGCGCGGTGCCCGCGTTCAAGGGCTATCACGGCTATCCGGCGACGCTGTGCGCATCGGTGAACGAGGCGGTCGTACACGGCATTCCGTCGGCGGCGCCGCTCGTCGTCGGCGACATCGTGTCGCTCGACATGGGGGTCGTGCTCGGCGGGTATTACGGCGATTCGGCGATCACCGTGCCCGTCGGCGGCGTCCCCGATCGCGTCTCGGAGCTGCTCCGGGTCACCCGCGAGGCGCTGGACCTCGGCATCGCGCAGGTGCGCGTCGGCGGACACGTCTCCGACATCGGCCACCACGTGCAGCGGCACGTGGAGGCGCACGGGTTCTCGGTGGTCCGGGAGTTCGTCGGCCACGGCATCGGGGTCGCGCTGCACGAGGAGCCGCAGATACCGAACTATGGCGAGCCCGGTCATGGACCGAGGCTGGAAGCGGGAATGGTGCTCGCCATCGAGCCGATGGTCACGCTGGGGAGGCCGGCCGTCAAGGTGCTGGGCGACGGCTGGACCGCGGTGACCTGCGACGGGGGCCTCGCGGCGCACTTCGAGCATACGGTGGCGGTTACCGATGTCGGTGCGGACGTGTTGACGGTGGCGGGGGGCGTGGGCGCCGCCGCCGACGGCCAGGCGCGGAGCCCGGCGGCGGCTCGGACGGCGGGGCCGGCGTCGCTCCACTGACAGGGTCCGTCGACGGAGCGCGGCCGCGCCGTTCGGCATCGCGACCCGCGCGGGGCCCGGCTTCCGGCGGGTCGGCAGTTGAGGGCGGGCCTTCGAGGGCGAGGAGTGAATGAAGGTACGAACATCGGTGAAGCGAATCTGTGACAAGTGCAAGATTGTGCGCCGTTCCGGCGTGGTGCGCGTGATCTGCTCGAATCCGAAGCACAAGCAGCGACAGGGGTGAGGCCGGACCATGGCTCGAATCGCGGGTGTCGATCTTCCAAGAAGCAAGCGCATCGAGACCGGACTGACGTACATCTTCGGGATAGGCGACCATCGTTCCGGAGTAATCCTGAAGGAGGCCGGAGTCGATCCCGATATCCGGATCAAGGACCTCTCCGAGGACGACGTCCGTAAGATCAGCCGGGTCATCGAGGAACAGGGCCGGGTCGAGGGTGATCTCCGGAAGGAGGTCACCATGAACATCAAGCGATTGATGGAGGTCGGGTCGTTCCGTGGAATGCGCCATCGCCGCAACCTTCCGGTTCGCGGCCAGAGGACGCAGACGAACGCCCGGACGCGTAAGGGGCCGCGCCGGGGCGCGGTCGCGAAGAAGCGGACGAGCTAGCAGGAAAGGACTGTTCGCGAATGGCTAAGCTGGAGACGGTCGACGCTTCGGTTCCGACGCCGAGCAAGCGGCCGGCCAAGCGCAGGAAGACCTTCAAGAAGAAGCGCGACAAGCGGGTCGTGCACCACGGCATCGTGCACATTCAAGCGTCGTTCAACAACACCATCATCACGATTGCCGATACCGAAGGGAACGTCGTGGCGTGGTCGAGCGCCGGCGGCATCGGTTTCCGCGGCTCGCGGAAGGGCACCCCGTTCGCGGCCACCCAGGCCGCGATCCGGGCCGGGCACGGCGCCAAGGCGGTCGGCATGCGTACCGTGGACGTTCGGGTCAAGGGTCCGGGGGGCGGCCGCGAATCCGCCATTCGCGCGTTGCAGGCCTCGGCCGGTCTCAGCGTGAAGTCGATTCGCGACGTGACGCCCATTCCTCACAACGGGTGCCGGCCGCCCAAGCGGCGGCGCGTGTAGGAACGAGGAGCAGAATCAGCATGGCACGATACGCAGGACCCGTTTGCCGTCTCTGCCGTCGCGAGGGCATGAAGCTCTTCCTGAAGGGTGAGCGCTGCTACGCGGAGAAGTGCGCCATCGAGAAGCGTAACGTCCCGCCCGGCCAGCAGGGGCGGCGCCGCCGTCCCAACAAGGTCATGGGCTACGGGTCGCAGCTTCGCGAGAAGCAGAAGGTCAAGCGGACGTACGGCGTGCTCGAGAACCAGTTCCGCCGCTACTTCGCGGCGGCCGAACGGCAACGGGGCATCACCGGCGAGACGCTGCTGCAACTTCTCGAGCGCCGGCTCGACAACGTCGTCTACCGGATCGGACTCGCGACCTCCCGGCCTCAGGCCCGGCAGCTCGTCCGGCACGGTCACGTCCGGGTGAACGGCAGGCGGGCCGACATTCCGTCGCTCTCGCTCAAGGCCGGCGACGCCGTCAGCGTCAGCCAGCGCAGCGCGAAGCAGCCGGCGATTCTCTACGCCATGGAGGAGGTCAAGGGGCGCGGGATTCCCGATTGGCTGGAGTTCGACGCGTCGACCATGACGGGGCGGGTCGCCGCGCTCCCGACCCGCGAGCAGATTAACCTGCCGGTGCAGGAGCAGTTGATCGTCGAGCTGTACTCGAAGTAGAGAAGCGGCCCCGGTCTCGGAAAGGACTGACTTGATGTTGTGGAAAGGCTTCCAGCGACCGAAACGGCTGGAGTTGGATGCGGAGACGCTGACCGATCGCTTCGGCCGGTTCTCCGCACAGCCGTTCGAGCGCGGTTTCGGGACGACGATTGGCAACGCGCTGCGTCGGGTGCTGTTGTCGGCGATCGAGGGCGCCGCGGTCACGAGCGTCAAGATCGACAACGTGCTTCACGAGTTCTCCCCGATTCCGGGCGTCGTGGAGGACGCGACCGACATCATCCTGAACCTGAAGCAGATTCCCATCAAGCTGCACAGCGACGAGACGAAGACGCTGTATCTGCGGGCCGACAAGCCGGGAACGGTCAGGGCGGCGGATCTCGAAATCGATGCCGCGGTGGATATTCTCGACCCTGACGTGCATGTCGCGACCGTCGCCGACGGCGGTTCGCTGCACATGGAGATGCGGGTCAAGCAGGGACGCGGGTACGTTTCCGCGGAGAAGAACTTCGACGAGGACCTCGGCATCGGCTGGATCCCCATCGACTCCGTCCACTCCCCCGTGCGCAAGGTCAACTACCTCGTGGAAGCGGCCCGGCTCGGTCAGACGACCGACTACGACAAGCTCACCGTGGACGTCTGGACCGACGGCTCGGTGACCGCCCGGGACGCGATCTCCCTCGGGGCGAGGCTGGTGTGCGACCACCTGAGCATCTTCATCGATCTTGACGAGACCGGCGAGACGTCACCCGACCCGGACCCCGATCGGTCGCCGGACAACGAGCATCTCGACAAGAGCGTCGAGGAGCTCGAGCTCTCGGTCCGGTCCTACAACTGCCTGAAGAACGCCAACATCCAGACCATCCGCGAGCTTGTGCAGAAGACCGAGGCGGAGATGCTGCGCACGAAGAACTTCGGCCGCAAGTCGCTCAACGAGATCAAGGAGATACTGCAGTCGCTGGGGCTCGGTCTGGGTATGCGATTCGATCAGCCGGCGCCCGACGCGGAGACGGAGGACGGGTAGCCGGCTCCGGCGGCCCGTGGTGAAACCCCGCGTTGCCGATCGAGTGCAGCGAGGGATCGTCGCCACCGTCTGCCAGGGCCCGCACGAGAGGAAACGGAAGCATGCGTCATCGAGTAGCGCACCGGAAACTGGGTCGTGTGACCGAGCACCGACTCGCCACGCTGCGCAATCAGGCCACGATGCTGTTGCGCCACGAGCGGATCGACACGACGCTCGCCAAGGCGAAGGAGCTGCGTCCGTTCGTCGAGCGGCTGATCACGGTGGCCAAGCGCGGCATTGCGGAGGGCGCCGAAACGACGCGTGCGCTGCACGCGCGCCGGCTCGTGGCGCGCGATATCGCCGACAAGCGGATCGCCGGCAAGCTGTTCGGCACGATTGCTCCTCGCTTCGCCGAACGTCCGGGCGGGTACACGCGGGTGCTGCACCTCGGCCGTCGTCCGGGAGACTCGGCCGAGATTGCGCAGATCGAACTCGTCGGCAGCGAGTACGATCCGAGCGAGGATCGGGATTCGGAAGACGCCGCCCCGGCCGCGGCCGGGGCCGCGAAGCAGAAGGGAGTGGGGGGGCGCCTGCGCGCCGCCGCCAAGCGTCTGCGGCGCGGGGAGGACGACGAGAAGCCCGAGAACACGACCACGACGTGACGGCTCAGTCTTCCTGGTCGTCTTCGCCCTTGTCGGTCTTGGCGTCCGCGATCACTTTCTGCATGATGTGCGCCGGCACCTCTTCGTAGTGCGAGAACTCCATGTGGTACGACCCGCGGCCGCCGGTGGCCGAGGTGAGCTGCTGCTCGTAGGTCAGCATTTCCGCCATCGGGACCTCGGCCTTGATCGAGGTCGAGGCGCCCCGTGTCTCCATCCCGCCGATCTTGCCGCGGCGGCCGTTCAGGTCCCCCATGAGGTCGCCGGCGTAGTCGCTGGGCGCGTAGACCTCGACGTTCATGACCGGCTCGAGCAGCGTGGGCTTCGCGCGCGACATGGCGTCGCGAAACGCGAGCCGGCCCGCCATCTTGAATGACATCTCGTTCGAATCGACGGGGTGGAAGGACCCGTCGTAGAGGGTGACCTGGAAGTCGACCATCGGATAGCCCGCGAGGTAGCCCCGCGTCCGCGCCTCCCGGATGCCCTTCTCCACGGCGGGAATGAACCCGCGCGGAATCGCCCCCCCGAAGATCTCGTCGACGAACTGGAAGTCCTCGCCGCGCGGCAGCGGCGCGACCTTGATCTTGCAGTCCCCGAACTGCCCGTGCCCGCCTGTCTGCTTCTTGTGGCGCCCGTGCGCCTCGGTGGACGCCTTGATGGTCTCGCGATAGGGGATGCGCGGCAGCTTCAGGTTCACCTCGACCCCGAAGCGACGCTTGAGCTTGGCGACGGTCACTTCGATGTGCAACTGTCCCTGCCCCGAGAGCAGAAGCTGCGAGGTCTGGGCGTCGCGGGCATAGCGAATGGTCGGGTCCTCTTCCTGCAGCCGCTGCAGGGCGGTGCTGATCTTCTCCTCGTCTCCGCGGCTCTTCGGCTCGATGGCGTAGGAGAGCACCGGCTCCGTGAACTTGAACGGCGGGAACCGCCACGCCGTCTCCTTGGGCGCCAGCGTGTCCCCGGTCCGGGTCTCCTTCAGCTTGGCGACCGCGCCGAGGTCGCCCGCACGTATCTCGGAGACGCTGGTCTGGGTCTTGCCCTGCATGAGGGCGATGCCGCCGATGCGTTCGCCGACGCCGCGGCTGACGTTCTGGACCGTCGAATCCGCCGCGATCGAGCCGCTCGCCACCCGGAACATGGTGATCCGCCCCGCGAACGGGTCGGCCACCGTCTTCCAGACCAGGGCGGCGCCGCCGCCGGACGGGTCGGCCGCCGTCGTGTCACCCTCCGCGTCGACCACCGGCAGGGGCCGTTGCATCGGGGACGGCAGATACGCGAGGACGGCGTCGAGCAGAGGCTGGATGCCGATGTTGGCGGTGGCCGAGGTGCACACCAGGGGGAACACGTGTCGCCCCGCGGCGGCCGTCTTGAGCCCCGCCTCCAACTGCTCCTGGGTCAGGGTGCCGGCCTCGAAGAACTGCTCCATGAGGGCGTCGTCCGCCTCCGCGACCAGCTCGATGAGGGCCTCTCGGGCCGCATCGGCTTCATCGGCCAGCTCGGCCGGCACCTCGCCGGCCGACACCGCTCGGCCGTCCGAATCGAACGTCAGCGCCTTCATGGCGACGAGGTCGACGACGCCGCGGAAGCCCTTCTCCTCTCCGATCGGAAGCTGGATCGGCGCCACCGTGCGGCCGAGGGCCTCGTGCAGCGAGTCGAGTGAGCGGGGCAGGCTCGCACGTTCACGGTCGAGGCGGTTGAGCACCACGATGCAGGGCAGGTCCAGCTCGTCGGCGACCGCCCACACCTTCTCGGTCAGCACCTCGCAGCCGGCCACCGCGTCGACGACGACGAGGGCGGCGTCGGCGACCCGCAGGGCGCAGCAGGCGTCGCTGAAGAAGTTCGCCATGCCCGGCGTGTCGATGAGGTTGATCTTGGTCTTGTTCCATTCCGCGAAGGCGGTGCTGGACGACAGCGTGTGCTTGCGCGCGACCTCCTCGTCGTCGTAGTCGGTGACGGTGGTGCCGTCGTCGACGGCGCCGAGGCGGTTGACGGCGCCGGCGTCGAACAGAAGGGCCGAGGCGAGCTGCGTCTTGCCGGCGCCGCTGTGTCCCACCAACGCGACATTACGGATCTGATCCGCGTCGTACACTTTCATGGCTCGGGTATCCTCCTGCGCCGCAGATGCCTGGCCGTCCGCAAACGCTCTCGTCGAGGCCGCGGCTTCGGCAGCCCAGGCCGCCGTGTCCCTCGTCGGCTGCCGACGCAAACCCACATCCTACGCCACTCCGGGCGACTGCTCAAGGGACGGCGGCCCGTGGATTCCGACATCGGGCTGCTCGCCGAAGTCGATGTCCTCCACGGCGCCCTCTCCGGGCCGATCACCCGCAAGCTCTGCGACCGGAAGGCCGGCGAGTTCCGGCTCGGGCTGACCGCCGTCCGACCGGACGCGCCGCCACCCGCAGTGGGACGACGCAGTGTCGTCCCCGCCCGCCCGACCGCCCCGCGCCGTCAGGCGCCACGCCGGGCTCGAAACTGCAGCTGCTACGACAGCGCCTATTCGTAGCGCAGGGCTTCGATGGGGTCGAGGCTGGAGGCCTTGATGGCCGGATACATGCCGAAGACGATGCCGACGCCGCTGGAGAACCCCAGGCCGAGGGCGAATGACCACCAGGGTAGGGAGACCGGGAACCCGGTCGCCCAGTGGATGCCGAGGCCTACGCCGCTACCGAGGAGGATGCCGATCAGGCCGCCGATGCCGGTGAGGCAGGCGGCTTCGAGCAGGAACTGCCAGAGAATCTCCTTGCGCTTCGCCCCGATGGCCCGGCGGGTGCCGATCTCGCGAGTGCGGTCCGTCACGGAGATCGTCATGATCGCCATGACGCCGATGCCCCCGACCATCAACGCGATCGACGAGATGACGATCAGCGACAGGAAAGTGGCGCCGCTGATCTGGTCCCACAGCGCGAGCATCGCGTCCTGGGTGATGAACTCGAAGTCGTTGGGCTCGTCGAGGCGCAGCCCGTGGCGGATGCGCATGACGCGTTCGATGTCTCGGATGGCGACCTCGGGATCGACGCCCTCCCGGGGGGCCGCCGCAATCATCACGGCGCGCATCACGCCGCCGAACGCTCGTTGCGCCCGGATCCCGAACTGCTTCTGATAGGTGGTGTGGGGCACGAGGACGAAGTCGTCCTGCCCCATGTTGAAGCCGCCGGGGCTGGGTGTCTCCCCGACCACGCCGATCACCGTGTAGCGGCCGGTCCCGATGCGGACACGTTTCCCGATGGGGTCGGTGTTCGGGAAGAGCGCCTCGGCCGGTGTATGGCCCAGCACCGCCACCCGCGTCCGCCGGCGGGTCTCGCCCGGGGTGAAGAAACGGCCCTCCACCAGGTCCACCGGTTGCACGTCGGGATAGTCGGAGGTGGTGCCGAAGATCATGATCGGCTTGGTTTGCTCCGACCGGTAGTAGACCCGCTCCTGGGTGGGGGGGCCTCCCTGTCCGAGCACGACGGCCACGGAAGCGAGCGAATCGGCCTGGCGCGCGATGGCGTCGGCGTCCGCCGTGGTGAGGTTCGGGCGCCGAATCAGCGCCATGAACTCCTCGCCCGAGCCCATGCTGATGGCCGAGAACTTCGTCAGCATGATGGTGTCCGGCCCCATCGTCTCGATGGTCTCGCGCAGCGACTGGTCGAGTCCGCGGATCAGCGAGGTGCTGCCGACGATGGACATGATGCCGATGACCACGCCGAGGATCGTCAGCCCCGACCGCGCTTTCTGGTCGCGCAGCGTCGCCACCGCCATCGTCACGATTTCCCCGAAAAGGCCGCCGTAGGAATGCATGGCTCTCGATTCGTCGGGTCGGAGGGTCGGGGGCGTCGTCAGCCCGCCGTCCCTCTCGGCGTTCTCGGCGTGACGCGGGTTCGCGCCACCGGCTTCGGGCCGGCTCAGGCGCGGCCCAGCGCCGTGATCGGATCCAGCGACGCCGCCCTCGAGGCGGGGTACAGCCCGAAGAAGAGCCCGACCGCAGCCGTCATCGTGATGCCCAGCACCACCGACCACGGGTGCACGGCGGCGGTTATCGGCGTCATCGCGCTCAGGCCAAGCGCCACCGCGAGACCGAACGCGGTCCCGATCAGGCCGCCGGCGACGGACAGGATCACCGACTCCGCCAGGATCTGCCAGAGGAGATCGCGGCGACGGGCTCCCAGCGCCTTGCGCAGCCCGATCTCGCGGGTGCGCTCCGAGACCACCATGAGCATGATGTTCATGATGACGATGCCCCCCACCACCAACGACAGACTGACGATGCCCACCAGCACCGCGAAGATGCCGGTCGTGGCCTGCTGGTAGAGCCCCAGGACCGCGCCCGACGTGAACAGCCCGAAGTCGTTCTCCTCGGTGGCGCGCAGTTGCCGCTCGATGCGCAGCGCCACCGTCGCCTCGTCGACGGCGCGGTCGAACACTTCCGGGGTGTCCGAGCGGACCCGCAGGACGAGCGACGGGCGCGCCCCGAACAGCTTGCGGAACTGGCCCATCGGAATGATGACGAACTCGTCCTGCGACTGTCCGAACGCGGCGAGGGTCGGCTCGCTGACCCCGACGACGCGGAAGTTCACGCCCTGGACCTTGATGCGGCGGTCGATCGGGTCGAGCTGATCGAACAGCCGGTCGGCGGCCTCCGCGCCCAGCAGCGCGACGCCGCGGTTGCGATCGATCTCGGTGCGGTTGACCAGGCGCCCGCGCTCGGCCGTGAACGTCGGGAACTCCACGTAGTCGCGGGTCACCCCCCGTATGGCGACGTTCTCGAGCACTCGGTCGCGGTAGCGGACTTCGCCGTTTCGCCGCGACTGGGCCATGACCGCGCCGACGCTGGGGCCGAAGCGGCGGATGGCGTCGGCGTCGTCGAGCGACACGCGGGGATTGTTCCTCGTCGCCTCGATGTCGGCCTCGGTCATGACCATCGGCGTGCGCTCGATGATGAACGAGTCGGGCCCGAACTGCGAGACGATGGCGTTGCCGACCTCCGCGTTGACGCCCTGAATCAGCGACACCACTGCGATGATCGAAGCCACCGCCACGATGTTGCCGAGAATCGTGAGGGTCGACCTGAGCTTGTTGGCCCAGATGGCGCGGAGGGCGATGCCCGTGAGGTCAGCGGCGCGTCGCACGCTCCACCACCCGGATGGAGGCGCCGTCGGCGAGGTTGCGCACCTCGCTGAACGGCCCGGTGACGATGAGGTCGCCTTCCGCCACGCCGGAGAGCGCCTCGAAGTAGCGCTCGCCGGCGATGCCGGTGTCGACGGGGACGAACACCGCGCGGCCCTGGCGGGCCACGAACACGCCCTCGAGCTCCTCCTCGGTCTCTCCCGCCCCGAGGTCCGCCGCCTCGGCGGCCGAGACGACGCTCCGGCCCTGCGGTCCCGTGTCCCGCGGCGCCACGTTCCCGTCCGCGTCCAGCACCACCTCGCGCACGGTGGACGCCTGTATGGGAATCGCCAGCGAGTCGGGGCGGATCGCGGTGGTGATGTCGGCGGTGCACGTGAAGCCGGGGCGCACGCCGGGAATCGCCTCGTCCAGGGTGACCACGACCTTGAACGTCGTCGCCTGGCTGCCGGCGCCGCCGGCTCCGACGCCGGCCCCGACGGGGTTGATGGGGCTGTTGCCGATCTCCGTCACGACGCCGGAGAACTCGTCGTCGGGGAAGGCGTCGATGGTGACGACGGCGCGCTGCCCGAGCTCGACGCCGGGGATGTCGGTCTCGTCGACCTCCACCTCGGCTTCTATGACCGAGAGGTCGGCGATGGTGGCCAGCACCGTGCCCTGGTTGTTCATGGTGCCGACGACGACGGTCTCGCCCTCCTCGATGTTGCGTCGGGTGACGACGCCGGAGATGGGCGAGGTAATCGTCACCTTGGTCAGCTCGTAGCGTGCGCTCTCGAGGTTGGCCTCCTCCTGGCGGATGCGTTGGGCCTGAGTGGCGACCTCCACCTCCCGCGCCTGCAGCTCGGTCTCCCTGAGGGCGACGTCGTTGAGCGCCTGCTCGTAGGCCTCCCGCGAGACGAGCCGAAGCTCCCACAGGTGCTCCTGGCGCTCCAGGTTGTCGCGGGCCAGCTCGAGGTTGACCCGCGCCGTCTGCACCGTGACCTCCGCCTGCCGCTGGGCCGACCGCGACGCCTGCAGCGCCGCTTCGCCCCGGTCGACGGCCGCGCGCAAGGTCTCGGGGTCGATCTCGAGGAGGAAATCGCCGATCGCGACGCGGTCGCCCTCGTCGAACTCGAGTCGGGTCACCTGGCCCATGGTGTTGGCGCTGATGTCGACGGTGAGCTGGGGCACGATGGTGCCCGGCGCGGACACGATGGCCTCGAGGTAGCGGCGCTCGACCGCCTCGACCTCCACCTGAGGGCCGGTGGCGCGTTCGAACGTCAGGTTGACGTAGACGACCGCGGCCCCGAGGACCGCGAGCGCCGCAATGAGGACGGCCTTGCGAAAAGCGGTCAACGGATCACCCTCCCAGGCGAGACATGATGAAGCCGCCCGCGATAGCGATTACCGCGTACAGGCTGTAGAACGTGGTCGCGATGGGGCCCGTGCGCCGCTTGAACAGGACTCCGGTGCCGACCGCGAGCAGAAACAGCTGCCACACGATGAAGAGCTCGACGAGCCCGAGCGTCCGCTGAACGAAGGTGCCTTCCTCGAGCATCGGCAGCAGCGCGGACACCGTCGTGGGAACGCCCATGGCGCCGCGCGCGTAGTTGAGCGGAGCGACGAACCACTGCTGGACGACGCCGACGGCCCCGATGTGAGTGACGACGGCGTACATCGCCTTGAACGGCGCATGCGCACCCAGAATCACGTAGCACGCGGTCCAGACGAGCCCGGCGATGATGAACGTGATGATCGGCAGCGAGACCAGCGGGCCCAGGGCAGCGAAGTACGCCGCGTTCTCGAGGTTGCGTTCCATGCCCGCAACCGCCTCGTCCGTCACCGTCATGCCGAACGACTCCATGCCCTCGATCTGCTGAGCGAGGAGCAGTTGCTTCCCCAGCTCGGTGCTCGATAGCCAGACGCCCGGAACAGCGGACAACAGACAGACGACGAGCAGGGCCCCGAACGGCCGCGGCCGGTCCACGATCGCGGCGAACGTGGACCGTGGCGACAGGAGTACGCCGAACAGGCGTGCCGCGACGTTCGGGGAAGGTCCGCCCTCGGGTCGCGCCGCGTCGCTCTTTTCGGTCATGGCTCGAATCGTGTACTTGACGTCGGTTCGGGCGCCGGCGGCAACCCGCCATTGTACCTGTCGGCAGTCCCTCGCGTGCCTCGATAGCCTAGTGATTCATCACGCCATGATGTCGGGTGTTGACTGGGCCTATCGGTCCCATCGTCAACGACCCTACGGCACCGCAAAACCATGACTCCTGGCCGGTGGCGCTGCACCAGCGCCCTTCGCGCGCTCGTCGCCGGTTCCGTTCGCAAGGGTCTTGGCCCGCCAATCGCCGCCAGCGCTTGGCGCCCAAGCGCCCCTGCCGGAACTCGCGCCCTGACACGGCGCAGATTCCGTGTGGCGCCGGGCCGTCGTACCGTATACGCCCTGGCCCGGCCAAATGTTCAATCCCGCCCAGGTCTCCCGCGCCGTTCCGGCGATCTGTGCGTCCTTGACAGCCGGCCGCCGGTTGCACTACGGTCGCACACTGCGTCTCGGAACGCGGTGGGGCGGATCCCGTCGGCGCCCCCGCGTTGCCCGCAACTCCTCCCCGGCAGAGCCACGTGATCGAACTCGTCCCGAAAGAGCTGTTCTTCACCAAGGGCGTCGGCAAGCACCGCGAGAAGCTGACCTCGTTCGAGCTGGCGTTGCGGTCGGCCGACATCGCCGCCTGCAATCTCGTCCGGGTGTCGAGCATCTTCCCCCCGGGCTGCCGCATCCTGCCGCGGTCCACCGGGGTCCGAAAGCTGAAGCCCGGGCAGATCGCGTTCGTCGTGATGTCGGAGGCGGCCACCCGCGAGCCCCACCGGCTCGTGGCGGCGACCATCGGGGTCGCGATTCCGCGCGACCGGCGGCTGTTCGGGTACCTGTCCGAGCACCACAGCTTCGGCGAGAACGAGGAGACCGCGGGCGACTACGCCGAGGAGCTCGCGGCCGAGATGCTCGCCACCACCCTGGGCCTCGAGTTCGACCCCGACAAGAGCTGGGACGAGAAGAAGGAGGTCTACCGGCTCTCCAACAAGATCGTCCGGACCCAGAACGTCACCCAGACGGCGGTCGGCGACAAGCAGGGGCTCTGGACGACGGTGATCGCGGCGGCCGTCATCGTCGGGTGACCGACGCCAGCCCGCCCGCGCTCGACCGCCGGGCCTGGGTCGGCGGGCCCCGACCAGAGTCCCCCGCCGAGCTTCGCATCCCGCCGCCGTCGGCCGGACCCCGCGCTCCGTGCCGGTGTGCGGCGGGCCGTCGCCGCAACCCCGCCTCGTCCCGTCCGCCCTCTTGCTTGCGCCCGACGACTTCATGAATTGACAATCGATGTCCCATTGGGAGGGCTCTTTCGGCGATGAATTGACATTTTATGTCAGTTTTGTACGATTGTCGTCAGTCGGCTGGTCGACTCCGTTTGCGCCGTTCCAGGGAGACCATGGCTGCTCGAATCGGTGAACTGCTGATCGAGGAAGGACACGTGTCGCGGGCCCAGGTGGACGAAGCGCTGGAGCGCCAGGGGACCGCCGGCGGCAGGCTGGCTTCTCACCTCGTCGAACTGGGCTTCGTCCGTGACGCCGAGGCCGCGTCGTCGTTGGGTCGGCAGCACGGCGTTCCGTTCATCGACCTCGGCCGGTTCGACGTCGACGCCGGCGTGATCGGGCTCTTGCCGGCGGCGACGGCCCGAAAGTTCGAGACCGTGCCGCTGGCCTGCATGGGGACTTCCCTCACGATCGCGATGGCCGATCCGGCCAACGTCTCGGCGGTCGACGACATCGAGTTCATGACCGGGAGCCGCGTGGAAACGGTGGTGGCGACGCAAGCCGCCATCGCCGCAGCGATCGAGCGGTGCTACGGAGAGCGGCTCGACGGGGGTGCGCGGGCCCTCGGGGAGAGCCAGCTCGCCCTCGCCGCCAAGGCGCTCGAGGAGGTGCCCGGGATCGGCGGCGACGTCGAAGTGATCGAGGAGATGGAGGAGGTCGACGTCACCGCCCTCGAGTCGCAGAGCGGGGAGACGCCGGTGGTCAGGCTCGTCAACGTGGTTCTTGCGTCGGCGATTCAGAAGGGAGCAAGCGACGTCCACTTCGAGCCCTTCGAGAAGCAGTATCGGATCCGGTTCCGGATCGACGGCTCGCTGTACCCGATCATGGAGCCTCCGCTGAAGTACCGCGACACGATTACGTCCCGCCTGAAGGTGATGGCCAGACTCGACATCGCCGAGCGGCGGCTTCCCCAGGACGGCCGCATCAAGTTGAGGTTGAACGCGGACGGCGGCGCGAAGGAGGTCGATTTCCGCGTGTCCTGCCTGCCGACCCTCCACGGCGAGAAGATCGTGCTGCGGCTGCTCGACCGGAGCCGGCTGACCCTGGACATGACCGGGCTGGGCCTGGAGGCGGAGTCGCTCAGCCGCTTCGAGGAGGCGATTCGCCGACCTTGGGGGCTCGTGCTCGTGACGGGGCCGACCGGCAGCGGCAAGACCAGCACCCTGTACTCGGCGATCTCTCGGCTCAACACCCCGGCCGCCAACATCATGACGGCGGAGGATCCGGTCGAGTTCAACCTCGCGGGGGTGAACCAGGTGCAGATGCGCGAGAGCACGGGGCTCACCTTCGCGGTCGCCCTGCGTTCGTTCCTGCGCCAGGACCCGAACGTGATTCTCGTCGGCGAGATCCGCGATCTCGAGACGGCGGAGATCGCGATCAAGGCGGCCCTGACCGGCCACCTCGTGCTCTCGACCTTGCACACCAACGACGCCGCCGGCACCATCCACCGGCTCGTGAACATGGGGATCGAGCCGTACCTCGTCGCCGGCGCGGTCAGCCTCGTCTGTGCGCAGCGGCTCGTGCGGCGGATCTGCACCGAGTGCGTCGAAGACGAACCGACCCCGGGGCCGGTACTCGAAGCCATCGGGTTCGGGGCCGACGAGGCCGCCCGCGTGGCGCCGCGCAAGGGAGCGGGGTGCGAGCGCTGCAACGGCCGCGGCTATCGGGGGCGGATCGGGTTGTACGAGGTGATGGCGCTCACGAATCGGTTCGGCGATCTGGTCCGGCAGGGCGCTTCGGCCGCCGACCTCCGCCGAGAGGCGGTCGCGGACGGGATGATCACGCTTCGGGCGAGCGGACTGCGCAAGATCGCGGCGGGGGTCACCAGCGTCGAAGAGGTGCTGAAGGAGACGGTGAGCTAGTGCGTCGTGAATATCGGAACGTGCTCGAATGCGGTGCCGGAGTGTCGTTGGCGATGTCACCAACAGGGCCAAGTCGGAACCTGAGTGTCATGGCGTGACGAACACTGGGAGCTCGGCGCCGTGGAACGGCGCGGGCGCCTGGACGAGTGCCAGGACGCCACGCGTGGAGCCGCGGGCGACGATTGGCGGGCCGGTCAGATACCATGCCGAACCTTGAGGAGCTGCTGAGAGCGGCGGTGGAGCTTGACGGATCGGATCTCCACCTCACCGCGAACTCGCCGCCGCAGGTCCGCGTCGACGGCGAGCTCAGGGCGCTCGACCTGCCGCGCCTCGGCGCCGAGGACACGCGTGAGCTGGTGTTCTCGGCTTTGAGCGACGCGCAGCAGCGGCGTTTCGAGGAGACCCGCGAGCTCGACTGCTCGTTCGCCGTCGGCGGGCTGGCGCGGTTTCGCTGCAACGTCTTCCGGCAGGGCGGCGCGGTGTCGGCCGTCTACCGGCTGGTGCCCGAGACGATAAGAGACCTCGCCGAGCTGGGGTTGCCCCCGGTCGTCGAGACCTGGTCCAGGCGCCCCCGCGGCCTCGTGCTGGTGACGGGGCCGACCGGGTCCGGAAAGAGCACCACGCTGGCCGCCCTGATCGACCGGATCAACACGGAGCGGCGCGCCCACATCCTGACCATCGAAGACCCCATCGAGTACGTCCACCGGCACAAGCGCTCGCTCGTCAATCAACGCGAGCTCCACAGCGACACGGTGAGCTTCGCGGCCGCTTTGCGGGCCGCCCTCCGCGAGGATCCCGATGTCGTGCTGATCGGCGAGCTTCGGGACTTCGAGACGATCGAGGCGGCCCTCCGCATCGCCGAGACGGGCCACCTGACCCTCGCGACCGCTCACACCAACTCCGCCTACCAGACCATAAATCGGCTCATCGACACGTTCCCCGACAGTCGTCAGCCCCAGGCGCGCGGCCAGCTCGCGCTCCTGCTCGAGGGCGTCCTCTGTCAGACCCTGCTCCCCCAGGCGGGCGGCCGGGGACGCGTGATCGCGGCCGAGGTGCTGACGCCGACGCCGGCCGTTCGCAACCTGATTCGCGAGAACAAGGTGCATCAGTTGTACTCCACGATGCAGGCGGGGCAGGGGCGGCACGGCATGCAGACCATGAACCAAGCGCTGGCGTCGCTGGCCGGGCGGGGAAGCATTTCGGAGGAAACGGCGATGGCCGCGTCGTCGATGCCCGACGAGCTTCGGACGCTCATCGCGCGGGCCGGGACGCCGAGGGCGAGGCCAATGCCACTACCGGGATCGAGCCGTTGAGAAGCAGGGCGAAGCGGTCTGCGAACGCGCGCCGGGGCCGGTCCGCGCCGGCCAGGAACCTCGCCGTCTTCACCCGCCAGTTGTCGGTGATGATCGACGCCGGCATGCCGCTTGTGGAGTGTCTCGATAGCCTGGGGCGCCACGAGGCCTACCGGCCCTTCCGGGCGGCCATTCTGCAGACCCGCATCGCGGTCGAAGGGGGTTCGAGTCTTGCCGATGCGATGCGGGAGCATCCGCGGATGTTCGATTCCCTCTACACGAACATGGTCGCGGCGGGTGAGGCGGGCGGCATCCTCGATACGATTCTGAAGCGGCTGGCGACGCACATCGAGAAGAACGTCAGGCTGCGGGCGCAGGTCAAGTCCGCCATGACCTACCCGATCGCGGTCGTGGCCATTGCCGCCGTCATCGTCGGGGTCATCCTGTGGAAGGTCATCCCGACGTTCGACGAGCTGTTCGCGGGGCTGGGGGCCGTGCTGCCGCTTCCGACGCGGGTGGTCATCGCCTCGAGCAACGGGCTCGTGTCGTACTTTCCCCTGGTCGCGCTCGCGGCGGCCGCCCTGGCGTTCGGATTCCGGTGGTTTCGGGCCACTCCGCGGGGAGAGCGCATGGTCGACGCCATGCTGCTCAGGCTCCCGGTGCTGGGTCTCATCCTGCGCAAGGTCGCCGTCGCCCGGTTCTGCCGCACGCTGGCCACGCTGCTCGGCTCCGGCGTCCCGCTTCTCGCGGGGCTCGAGATTACCGCGAGGACCGCCGGCAACGCCGTCATCGAGGACGCGGTCCTGGTCTCCCGTGACGCCATCGAGCGGGGCGAAACGGTGTCCGCGCCCTTGCGGCGGGCGGGGATGTTCCCGCCGATGGTGCTCCAGATGATCGGCGTGGGCGAGACAAGCGGGGCGCTCGACGCCATGCTCGCCAAGGTCGCCGACTTCTGTGAGGAGGAGGTGGACGCGACGGTCGCGGGGTTGCTGACCCTCCTCGAGCCCGTCATGATTGCGTTGCTGGGACTCGTGATCGGCGGCATCGTCATCGCCATGTATCTGCCGATCTTCGATCTCATCGGTCGGATGGCGGTCTAGACGCCTTGAGCGGCCATGGTCTCTATGGTCGAGTCAAGTCTCGGTCGTGCTTTGGTCGCCCAGGTGAGCCCGAGCCCACGATCACGACACCGAGGCTCACATGCCTCGTCGTTCGAGGCGCAGCCTCGCCAGGCGCCTGCGCCCCGACCGGGCGGGGACGCCTGGCGGGTTCGCTTGGGCGCCAAGCGCAGCCGCAGGCGACGACTGGTGGGCTGGCGGCTCCGGCTTGCCCGCGGTCTCGCCCGTCCGCCCGGGTTTCCCGTCATGCGGTTCGAGAACGACATGTCCAGAAAAACCGCCGGGCGTCGGCAACCGCCGGATGGGTACGACATCGTGGGCGACAGTCCCCGGATGCGAGACATCAGGGCACGGATCGCGCGCGTCGCGCCCACCGACGTCACGGTGATGATCACCGGCGACATCGGCGTCGGCAAGGAGCTGGTGGCCCGCGCGATTCACCAAGGCTCCCGGCGGGCTGCCCTGCCGTTCGTCGGTGTGAGCGCCAACCCGCTGCCCGAGGCGATTCTCGATCCCGATTCCACCCGCGGTGGACGGCCGGGGCGCGTCGGGGCGGCCGAGCCGGGGACCGTCTTCGTGACGGACGTCGGAGAGTTGGACGCGGCGAGTCAGGCGCTGCTGCTGCGGTGCCTGAAGGGGCGCCGGTTCACGCGTGCGCGCGGCCGGGCCGGTGTCCGGGAAGGCGAGGCCGAGGCGGCGCGCATCGTCGTGGCGACGACTCGGGACCTCGCGAGGATGGTCGAGGACGGCCAGTTCCGCCGTGATCTTTTCTATTGCCTCGGCGTCTTCACCATTCACGTGCCGCCGCTCGGCGCGCGCCGAGAGGATATCGTGCCGTTGGCGCGCCATTTCGTCGAGCGGTTCGCGCGCGAGTGGGGCCGGGACCTCCGGGGGCTCTCCCCTGCGGCCGAGCGGATCCTCGAGACTCGTCCATGGCCCGGAAACGTCAACGAGCTCGAGAACGTCGTCGAGCGGGCCGCCGTTCTCGAAGTGTCGGACCGCGTGCAGGTCGACAGCCTCGAGCTGGATGACGGGCCGGGCCCGGCCGGCCGACCCGGTTCACCCCTGCACGGTGGGCCGGCCGGGGTGGGGCGCCCTGAAGGAGCTCGCGCGGAGGCGCTGCCCGAGTCCGGCTTCGTCCTCGGGCGGCACGTCCGGGACCTCGAGCGGGAGTACCTCGCGCGGGCGCTTCACCAGGCCGGCGGCGTCAAGGTCAGGGCGGCGGAGCTGCTGGGCATGAGCTTTCGGTCGTTCCGCTACTATGCGAAGAAGTACGATCTCGGATGACGACTCTCGCGGCGCCGCGACGTCGGGGAACGCGGGTTGTCGGTTCGGGAGCACAGGTCGCGTGCGCTCCCGAAGCCGGCGGCGTAGAATGGGCCCGTGTCCGGTTCGCCTCCCGGATCCGACGGTCGAGCAGGGGCGGTCGGGTGTTCGGCGGGCCCAGCTTCGGCGGCTCGGACCGGGGTCTGCCGCGAACCGCGATCCCGCCGCGGAGGCTGCGACGGATCGATGCTTGCATGGACGTTGTCGGGCACCATGAGTCTGCGCCGCAGGCGGTGCGAACACATGGTGGATTGGTTGGGCGCCGAGCGTAGCCGCAGGCGGCAATCGGCGCACCGAATACGCTCGGCGGGATGCGCATCGACGTGCCGGTGGTCTCGGGCGGGTTCGCGCGACCGCTCGGCGACGACGGCCGGGGATCACGTCGAGTCCGGTCAGGCCGCCGACGCAACGACAACGTAAGGAGAGGCACGAATGAAGGCCAATGGCAGCAGTGGCTTCACCCTGATCGAACTCCTGATGGTAGTCGCGATCATCGGCATCATCACCGCCATCGCGGCGCCGGGGCTGATGCGCGCTCGCATGTCCGCCAACGAGGCTTCGGCGATGAATTCCCTGCGAGCCGTCAACGCCGCCCAGGCGACGTTCGCGGCCAGTTGCGGCAACGGCTTCTATGCGCCGAGCCTGGCCCTGTTGGCGACGCCGCCGACGGTGGGCGGGGGTGACGGCTTCATCGGGACGGACCTCGCGTCGGACCCGTCCATGAAGAGCAGCTACTCGGTGGCGCTGACGCCCGGTGCGCCGGCCGAGGGAGCGCCGCCGTCCTGCAACGGCGTGGCCGCCGGCGGGGTGGTGACGACCTATTTCGTCGGGGCATCGCCCGCGTCCGGCGGCGGGGTGCGGCACTTCGGCACCAACCAGGGCGGCACCATCTTCCAGTCGACGGGGCCGGTGGCGGTCACCCAGAACGGCGCGCCGGCCGGGGCCACGCCCATCCAGTAGCCGCGCGGCGCGCTTGCCGGGGACCGGTTTCCGGGGGCGTCGGCGACGAGTCCGCGACGGCGCGTCCACCGCCGCGCCGCCCCCACGCGGCGCATCGCGAGCCGCGCCGTCGAAGTACCGGTCGACAACGGGAGTTGCACCATGAGTCCAACCGTTCGCCGCATCATCATCGGGCTTGCGCTCGCCGGTTTCGCCGCGGCCGCGACCTCGGCGTTCGTGCACTATCGAATCGCGCACGATCCCGCCTACGTGAGCTTCTGCGACGTCAACGCCCGCGTGAGCTGCACCGAGGTCTACATGAGCCGCTTCGGGTCGGTGGGGCGCGTTCCCGTCGCGGTGTTCGGTGCGTTCTGGTTCGGCCTCGTGGCGTTGTTGACGGTGGCGGCGCGGGGCCCGGTCGAGTTCACCCGCGGCGTGGGCGGATACCTGCTGGTGCTGTCGACGGTCGGCCTCGCTGCGGTGCTGTTCCTCGCCTACGAGTCGTTCTTCGTCCTGCGGACGCTCTGCCTGCTCTGCGTCACCGCCCACGTCGCCGTCGTCGGCATCTTCCTGGCCGTGAGCACCATCGGGGGCGTGTCGCTGGCGTCCATTCCCGGCCGCCTGCGCGTTGACGCGGGACAGCTCGTCAGGAGCCCCGTGGCGCGGGGCGTCGCCGTCGCCTACTTGGCGCTCACCGTGATTGCGACGCTCCCGTTCCTGGCCGAGCCGCCCGGGCCGGCCCCGCCTTTCGCCTCGTCTTCATCGCCCGTGGCCTCGGTCGCGTCCGGCGCGGCCCCGCCGTCCGGCTCCGCCGACGCCGAATCGGAGTTCGTGCGCTTCTGGAACGCCCAGCCGCGCGTCGACCTGCCGGTGCCGCGGGAGGGCGCGCAGGTGCTGGTGCTGAAGTTCAACGACTACCAGTGTCCGTCGTGCGCGAGGGCCCACTTCTTGTACGCGCCGATCTTCGCGCGCTACGAGTCGAGCCATCCCGGGGCGGTGAGGCAAGTCAAGATCGACTATCCGCTCGACCCCGAGTGTAACGAGCAGACGCCGTTCGCAGGACACATGGGGGCCTGCGAGGCCGCCGTCGCCGTCCGCCTCGCCCGGCGCGAAGGGCGCGACGACGAAATGGCGCGCTGGCTCTATGAGAATCAGCCGACCATGTCGCGGGAGACGGTCAGCGAGGGGCTCGCCGACGTGGCCGGCATGACCGACTTCGACGAGCTGTACGACACGGTCCTCGAGGAGGTCCGCGCCGACATCGCGCTGGGGCCGCTCATCGGCATCGAGGCGACCCCGACTTACGTCGTGAACGGCGTCGTGATCAACGCGGCGCTGCCGCCCAACATCCTCGACGCGGCGATCGCGCTCGAGCTCGAGCGCGCCGCCGAGGCGCCACCGACGCCGTGAGCCGCTCGCGGGTCTCGTTGCGACAGGCTCTCGCGACGTTCGTGCACCGCGAGGATCGCCGCGAGGCGGTCCGGGGCCCCGCGCGTCCGGCCCGGCCCGTCTTCTTGGACGGCCGCCGCCTGCCCGGGCTTCCGCCACGATGACCGGCCCTTCGGCGATCGTGCTGATCGTCGCGACGGGGCTCGCGGTCGGCAGCTTTCTCAACGTCTGCATCCACCGCCTGCCGCGCGGCCAATCGGTCGTCTCGCCTCCCTCGCGGTGCCCCGCCTGCGGCCGCCGCCTGCGGTGGTTCGAGAACATGCCGGTGCTGAGCTGGATCGCCTTGCGCGGCCGCTGTCGAACCTGCCGGGCCGTGATATCGCCGGCCTATCCCGCGGTCGAGGCGCTCACCGCGCTCGTGTTCGTCCTGCAGTACCGGCAGCTCGGCTGGCAGCCGTTGCTCGCGGTCCGTCTGCCCTTCGCGGCATCGATGATCGCCCTGGGGGCGATCGACCTCCGGGATCGCGTTCTGCCCGACGTCATCACCCTGCCGGGGGTGGTGGTCGGGCTGGCGTGCAGCCTATGGTGGGAGCCGGGTTGGCGGGCGTCCTTGGTCGGCGCGGTCGCGGGATGGGCGATCCTCCGGGCGGTCGGCGAGGCCTACCTCCGCGTGCGGGGTCGGGAGGGGATGGGCATGGGCGACATGAAGATGCTCGCCATGGTCGGGGCCTTCCTCGGGTGGCCCCACATGCTCCTGACGCTGCTGGTCGCCTCGTTGTCCGGTTCGGTGGTCGGCGGCGCCATGGTCCTCGCGAGCCGTGACAACTCGAGTTACCCCCTGCCGTTCGGGTCCTTCCTGGCCTTCGCGGCCCTTCTGTCCACGCACGTCGCCGAGCCGCTGGTCCACTGGTATCTCGGGCGCTACTGGTGAACGGGGCGCGGCCCCGCGCCGGCCCGTCGGTCCCGGACCCTCGTACGCCGATCGTCGCCTTCGGCTCCGCTTGGCGCCCCAACCAACCCGCCAGTGAGTCTGCGTCTTCGCCTGGAGGCGGCGCCGTTCCACCGCGCAGACTCCGGCCCGCCCAGTCGTCGGCTTCGGCGCCTCGTGGCGCCGAACCAGCCCTGCAGACTCCTGGCCCGGCGATTGCATTTCCAGTTCGAATGACCATGGGAAACCGGCGCGGCCGACGGCGGCGGCTCGACGACAAGCGGGCCCGCGCAGGCTCCGCCCGCGGCATCGGTCTCGTCGAGGCCCTGGTCGCCGCCGGTCTGTTCGCCGCGTTGGCGGCCGGCGTCGCCCACCTCTTCGTGGCGTCGGCCCGTGCGCTCGTGCTGGCCCGCCACCGGACGTCGTCCCTCGTCTTCGCGGTGGACCGGATCGAGAAGCTGCGCGCCGGCGGCACGCCGTGGGGCGTGCCGCTGGCGGCGGGAACGGCGGAGACCGAGTTCCTGAGCTCGGGGGGGCGTCTGCTCGCCCGGGGCGCGGCCCCGCCCTCCGGCGCTGCGTACCGGCGGGTGACGTCGGTCCGCGGGGATCCGGCCCGGCCGGGGACCCTGATTGTGGAGATCCGGGTCGCGACCGGTTCCGGGCGCGGCGATGGTGCGTCGCGGGCGCGCGCCCCCAACGAGGTCGTGGTGGTCACCTTGCTGCCGGCGCCGGAGGGGTCGTGACGGGGACTGGGCGGCGTGTCCGTCGCGGGGAGGGCGGCGACTCGAGGGTGCCTCGCGCAGGCCGGTCCCTCCGGTGCGAGGCGGGGCTTTCGCTCCTCGAGGCCATCGTCGCCCTGGCGCTGACGCTGGTCGTGGTGGCCGGGCTCTACGGCACCGTGCGCCCCGCGCTCCGGCTGAACCGGTCGCTTCCGGCGATGGCCGACGCACAGCAGCGCCTGCGGCATGCTTTCGACCGGCTGCACGCGGACCTGATGGCGGCGGGGCGAGGCACCGCGCGGGTGGACCCCGGGCCGCTCCCGCGGTTGCTCCCCGCGGTCGTGCCGTACCGCGTTGGGCGCCGGGCCGGCGACGGCGAGCATCGGCGGGTTCGCTCGGACGCGATCACGGTGCTGTCCGTGTCACCCGACGGCGGGGTCGAGACGCGGCTGCTCCAGGCGGTGAGCGGCCCGGACGCGGAGGCGGAACTCGCCCCGGCGCCGGGCTGCTCCCCGGCCTGTGGTTACCGCACCGGCGACCTCGTTCTGATCTTCGACGACCGCCCCGCGTGGGCCTTGTTCCGGGTGCGGGATACCGGCGAGACGACGCTGCGACTCGATCCGGTGGGTCCGACCGCAGCCGCCTTCGAGGCGGGGGCGGCGATTGCGCCGATCGATGTGCGTCACTACTATCTCGACGAGGGCCGGCGGCAGCTCAGGCGCTACGACGGATGGCGGGGCGATTTCCCGTTGCTGGACGGCGTGGCGGCGCTGGAGTTTCGGTTCTTCGGGGGCGCGGCGGCCGGAGAGCCATGCGGGATCAACGGGTCGGAAGCGTCGGGCGGTCGGCTGGAGGAGATTCCGCTGGATCGCTTCGCGGACGGACCGTGGTGCGGGCCGGCGTGGTCGCCGTTCGATGCGGACCTGTTGCGGGTGCGGGCGATCGGGCTCGACACTTGGGTCGGGACCGCAACCGCCGCCGGCACGGACGCTGAATCGCGCCCGGATGCCTCCGATCCGGAGCTTCGCGCCGGCGCCGGCGCGTCGGACTACCGCGCCGCCGTCGTGGCGGCGCCCCCCAACCTGCAGCTCGCGAGGTAGCCGTGCGCCACGCCGAGACGGGGAGCGCGCTCCTGATGGCGATGGCCGGCGGCGCGGTGGTGTCCGCCCTGGCCGCCGCCGTCGTCGCCGTCGTCATGATCGAGGAGGCGGTCGAAGCGAACCACCGGCGCGGCGTGCAGGCCCTGTATGCCGCCGACGGTCTGCTGGCGGGCGTGGTTGCGGAGCTGTCCGGGGCCACCGACTGGAACGCACTGGTCGACGGCTCGGGCTTCTCCCGGTTCCAGGCCGGCCCCGCCGTCGTGACCCTGCCGGACGGGTCGGTCGTCGACGTCGAGGCGGAGACCCGGACCCTGGCCGCGGGCCGCGACGTGACCGGCGAATCTCCGTGGCGCCCGTTCGCGCGAGGGTGGCTCGGCGAGCTCGTCGGCGCGCCCGAGCGGGTTCCTCGGCTCTACCTGGTGGCGTGGATCCGCGGCGGCGGCGCCACCGAACCCGACCCGGGATCGTCGGAGCCCGCGGGCCGCCGCCTCGTGGTGCGGGCCGCCGCGTTCGGTTCCTTTCGGGTCGAGCGGGCGGTCGAGGCGACCCTGGTCGGAGAGGGCGCCGAGGTCCGGATGGTCGCGTGGAACGTCGTGCGCTAGGCGCGGCCCCGGATCCCGATGGAGCCGAGGGCGCGCCGGATGTCCTTCTCGGTCACGTCGTCGACGATGAGGGTATCGCCGATGCCGTGCGGGAGCACGAAGTGCAGGCGCCCCGCGACGACCTTCTTGTCGCGCTGCATGGCCGCGAGCACGTCCGCCGGCGAGAGGTCGGTCACCGACGGCAGCGGCCCCATCCGCCCGATGAGCTCCTTCAAGGCGGCGTGGTCCCCCTTGTCGAGCACGCGGCGGTCGGCCGCGATCCGCGCCGCGACCAGCATGCCGTAGGCTACCGCCTCACCGTGACGGAGACGCCGGTAGCGGGTGACCGCCTCGAGGGCGTGGCCGGCCGTGTGCCCGAAGTTCAGGATGCGGCGCCGGCCCCCCTCGCGCTCGTCGGCGGCGACGACGGCGGCCTTGATGCGGCACGAGGCGGCGACGATGTCGACGAGGAGCTCCGGCCGGCGCGCGAAGATGTGGGGCAGGCCGTCCGCGAGCCGGTCGAAGAGCGGCCGGTCCGCGATGACCCCGTACTTGACGACCTCGTAGAGCCCCGCGCGGAGCTCGCGACGGGGCAGGGTTTCGAGGAGCTGGGGGTCGGCGATGACCGCGGCGGGCGGATGGAAGGCGCCGATGAGGTTCTTGCCCAGCGGATGGTTGACCCCGACCTTGCCGCCGACGGCGCTGTCCACCTGCGCGAGCAGGGTCGTCGGCACGTGCACGAGGTCCACGCCGCGGAGATAGGTCGCGGCCGCGAAGCCGGCGGTGTCCCCGAGCACCCCGCCCCCGACCGCGACGATCGTCGACTGCCGGTCGGCGCCGGCGCGGATCAGGGCCTCGTAGATGCGCGACACCGTGTGCAGGGTCTTCGACCGCTCTCCGTCCGGCACGAGCAGGGGCTCGACCTTCGGCAGCGCGGCCTGAATCGTCTTGCCGTGCCGGGCCCACACCGTCGGACTGGAGACGAGGAATCTCTGATTCCCGATTTCCGCCTCGGTGAGCCACCGGTCCAGCGCCGCGGCGAGCCCGTGGGCCACGAAGACGGGGTAGGTCCGTGTTGCGCTCTCGACGTCGATGCGGGTCGGTTCCATGGCGGGTCCGTCGTGGCCGCGGGCGCACGGCACCCCGGGGCGAGGCCCGACAGCCCGTGGCGAGCGTCCCCGCTGCATTCGAGCGGCGATGCATCGCATCCGATGCCACGGGCGGCCCGACCGCGGAATGGTAGGATAACAGTTTCGCCCGGAGGACCCGCCGCCGATGCCGGACAAGGACGCCGCGTTCGTCAAGGAGATCACCCCCCGGTCCGAGGACTTTTCCCGCTGGTACACGGACGTCATCCGCCGCGCCGAGCTCGCCGACTACTCGCCGGTCAAGGGCAGCATGGTCATCCGCCCGTACGGCTACGCCATGTGGGAGCGCATGCAGCAGGCCCTCGACCGGCGCATCAAGGCGACGGGGCACGTCAACGCGTACTTCCCGATGTTCATCCCGGAGGGGCTGCTCCAGAAGGAGGCCGCGCATGTGGAGGGGTTCGCCCCGCAGGTGGCCTGGGTGACCCACGGCGGCGACGAGGAGCTCGAGGAGCGGCTGGTGGTGCGCCCGACCTCGGAGGCCATCATCGGCACGATGTACTCGAAGTGGATACAGTCGTGGCGCGACCTGCCGCTGCTCATCAACCAGTGGGCCAACGTCGTTCGTTGGGAGAAGGTCACCCGCCTCTTCCTGCGCACCACCGAGTTCCTGTGGCAGGAAGGCCACACCGTGCACGAGACCGAGGCGGAGGCGCAGGCCGAGACGCTGAAGATGCTCGGCGTCTACAAGGACTTCTGCGAGACCGAGCTCGCGATGCCGGTGCTGGAGGGCCGCAAGACCGAGAGCGAGAAGTTCGCGGGGGCGGACAAGACGTACTCGATCGAGGCGCTGATGGGCGACGGGCGGGCCCTGCAGGCGGGCACCTCTCACAACCTCGGGCAGAACTTCGCCAGGGTCTTCGACATCACGTTCCAGGGGCGTGACAAGACGGTGCAGTACGGCTGGCAGACGTCGTGGGGAATGACGACGCGGCTCATCGGCGGCGTCGTCATGACCCACGGGGACGACAGCGGGTTGATCCTGCCCCCGCGGATCGCGCCGCACCAGGTCGTCATCGTGCCGATCCCCCGGGGCGACTGGCGCGAGACGGTGCTGCCGCACGCCGAGCGCATCCGGCAGGATCTCGAGGCCGGGGGCGTCCGTGTGATGCTCGACGACCGCGAGGGGCATTCGCCCGGCTGGAAGTACGCCGAGTGGGAGATGCGCGGGGTGCCGCTGCGCCTCGAGATCGGTCCCCGCGACATCCGGAACGAGCAGGTCATGCTCGTCCGCCGCGACACGCGCGACAGGATGCCGACGCCCATGGAGGGCTTGGCGGGCCGGGTCGAGGATCTGCTGGGCACGATCCAGCAGGCGCTGTTCGACCGCGCCGTCGGCTTCCGGGACGAGCACACCGTCAGGACCCTCGACCGGGCCGAGTTCGACGCGGTCCTCGAAGGCCGCCCCGGCTACGTGATCGCACCGTGGTGCGGCGACGCCGACTGCGAGGCGAAGATCAAGACGGCCACCCAGGCGACCATCCGCAACCTGCCCCTCGATCCGCCTCCCGCGTCCGGGAGCTGCATACAGTGCGGCAAGCCGGGGCAGGTGGACGCCTGCTTCGCGAAGTCGTACTGAACGCGGTTGGCGCGCCCGAGGCGCCTGGACGGCCGCGTCGCATGCGTCGTCGCGCCGAGGCGGTTCGTGGACGGTGACCCGTCCTGCGCCGCGCCGCGGCCTTTCGCGGACGTGACCGGGCCTGAAGGGCCGGCCGCGTCGGGAACATTCCCATGGAACATCCCACCCCGATCGTGCCGCGAGACCATGCGGTCTACGCGCCCGACAAGATGGGCAAGAGCACCCTCTTCCGCTCCGAGCGGGTGATGGTGGGCCTGAACGCGTTCGAGCCCGGCCAGTCCCATGCGCTCCACGCGCACGAGGACATGGACAAGGTCTACCACGTCGTGGAGGGGCGGGGCGTGTTTCTGCTCGAAGGCCGCGAGGCGCCGATGCAGGCCGGCGCGCTGCTCGTGGCGCCGGCCGGCGCGCCCCACGGCATCCGCAATCCGGGGCCGGGCCGGCTCCTCGTCCTCGCCGTTCTCGCGCCGGCGCCGCGTCAGGCGCCAGCGCCGTAGAACCGCGGGTTTCCGATCCGCAACCAGCGGCCGGTCCCGTGGCGGGACGGAGCTTCGGCTGGTACGACACCGGCTGAACCGCCCCGCGCCGTCGCCTGACTCGCGTCCGCCGCGGGGGCAGAGGTCGTCGCCGCCCTGCCGCCGGGGCGCCACGAGCCACGCGATCCCGATGCTCAGGGCGTAGAGCACCATTATCGGCGCCGCCATCATCGTCAGGGTGGCGGGATCGTCGGTGGGGGTCAGCACCACGGCGACGATGAATCAGAGGTCGTCGCCGCCCTGCCGCCGGGGCGCCACGAGCCACGCGATCCCGATGCTCAGGGCGTAGAGCGCCATCATCGGCGCCGCCATCATCGTCAGGGTGGCGGGATCGCCGGTGGGGGTCAGCACCACGGCGACGATGAATCAGAGGTCGTCGTCGCCGCCCTGCCGCCGGGGCGCCACGAGCCACGCGATCCCGATGCTCAGGGCGTAGAGCACCATCATCGGCGCCGCCATCATCGTCAGGGTGGCCGGATCGCCGGTGGGGGTCAGCACCGCGGCGACGATGAAGATGATCAGAATGGCGTACTTGGTGTTCCGTATCAGGTAGCGCGCGGTCAGCAGCCCGATCCGGGCGAGGAAGAACACCACCGTCGGCATCTGGAATACGACGCCGCAGGCGAGCGTCAACCGGACGTAGAGCGAGAACGTCGTCTGCAGCCGCGGCTGGAATACGACGTACTCGGTCGCGAAGCTGCCCAGGAACAGCCACGCCACCCGAAACAGGATGTAGTGGGAGAAGAGACAGCCGCCGACGAAGAACAGCGACGAGAGGCTGACGAAGGGAATCGCGAACCGCTTCTCGTGGGCGTACAGACCGGGGGCCACGAAGAGCCAGAACTGCGTGAGCACGACCGGCATCGCGAGGATCAGCCCGGCGAGGGCCGCCACCTTGATGGAGAGGAAGAACCCCTCCGTCGGATCGATGATGCTGAAGCCGCTCTCCCTGCCTTCCACCTGGGGCAGTATGTCGAACAGCGGCACCATGATGAACGCGGTGAGCTCTTCGTGGAAGAAGTACGAGGCGACGAACCCCACGAAGATCGCGGTGACCGCGGTGATGAGCCGCCGGCGCAGCTCGTCCAGGTGGTCGAGGAACGACATCCGCCCGCCGGAGCCGTCGAGCTCGTCCTCTTCGAGCTCGGGGCGTTCGTCGTCAGGTCGGGTCGCGAGCCGGGTTTCGGGGTCCGGCTCCGGGGAGTCGGGAACGGGGACCGCGGACGTGGCCATGGTTTTTCGAATCGATCAGACCGCGCCGGGCTGCTCCTGGTGCGGGTCGGTCGCGGGCGTGGCCGGGGTCGGCGCGGACGCGGGCTCGGCGGCCTCGCTCGCGGCCGTTGCCTCGGGGTCGAACTCCTGTCCCAGGGTGTTGGGCACCGGGTCCGGGTCCCGGGTGTTCGCGCGGGCCGGGGCGGGCGCGGGAGACGGGGCGGGCGCGGGCTTGGCGGCTTCGCGCCGGGCCTGCTCCTCCACGTGGATCTCGTCCTCGAGGGTATGGCGAAGATCGTTCGACGCGCGCTTGAACTCGCCCAGGCTCTTGCCGATGGAGCGGCCGAGCTCCGGCAGCTTGCGCGGGCCGAACACCATCAGGGCGATGACCAGAATGACGACCAACTCCATCGTGCCGATCGAACCGATCATGATCGCGCTCCTTGCAGCGGGCGTGCCGGATGGCGCCGACACCACGGCCATGCCGCGGGATGGGCGGCGGCTGACACAACTCCCAGACTCGCCATTATAGGAACGAGCCGCCGACACGGTCAAGCTGCGGGCCTTGTGATTCCCGGCGCAAGTCTTTCCTGTACAGTGTGTTAACTGCGCGCGACGCCCCTTCCCGGCGCTGGCGGCGGCGGCGCCCGGTCCGACTCCGACCCTCGCCGCCTGCGGCTCCGCTTGGCGCCCAACCGTCCCGCCAGGCGTTCGCCCGTTTGCGGCACAGACGACTCCCCGGGAGCACGCGCGTGACTCCCGGCATGTCCTCCCCGCCGGTCGGCGCCGACCGGTCGTCGATTGGTGCGGCATCCCGCCCGGTTTCTGTTAGCATCTTAGCCATGACTCGAAGGCGAACTCTCACGATGGCGGTGGCGGTCGTGGTCGGTTCCGCAGTCCTGGGCGGATTCTTCGGGGGACGGGTGCTGGCGGGTCAGGACCGCCTCGACGATCGGTACGAGGTGTTCGCGACCGCCCTCGCGGCGGTGGAGACCACCTACGCCGGCGAGGTCGATTCCGAGCAGCTCGTCTACCGGGCGACGGCGGGCATGCTGCAGAGGCTCGACCCGCACTCGAACTTCATGGACCCGCGCAACTACGCGCGCCTCCGCGAGCGGCAAGGGGGGCGCTACTACGGGCTCGGCATCTCCATCAACGTCATCAACGGCGACATCACGGTGATGAGCCTCTTCGAGGGGTCGCCCGCGTACCGCCGCGGCATCCGGCGCGGAGACGTCATCGCCCGCATCGAGGGCGAGGACGCCGGCGGCATCACCAGCGACGACGCCGTCAGCAAGCTCCGCGGCCCGAAGGGCAGCACCGTCATGGTGTCGATCCGGCGGCGCGGCTACGACAAGCTCATCGATCTGGAAGTCGAGCGGGACGAGATCAACATACCCACCGTGCAGGCGTCGTTCATGATCGACGCCACGACGGGGTACGTGCGCCTGGGCGACTTCTCGGAGACCAGCTCGCGCGAGCTGCGGCAGGCGCTTCGCAGGCTGGACGATCTCGGCATGGAGCAGTTGCTGCTGGATCTGCGGAAGAACCCCGGGGGGCCGCTCGACCAGGCGATCCGGGTGTCGAACCAGTTCCTGCCGCGGGGAGAGCTCATCGTCTATACCCGTGGCCGGATAGAGAATTCCGAACAGGACTACCACGCGCGGGAGGACGGCGGCCACGTCGACGTCCCCCTCGTGGTGCTCGTGAACCGCGAGAGCGCCAGTGCGGCCGAGATCGTGTCCGGGGCGGTCCAGGATCACGATCGCGGCCTTATCGTTGGGGAGACGACGTTCGGCAAGGCGCTGGTGCAGTCGGTCTACCGGGTGGGCCGCGAGGCCGGCCTCGCGTTGACGACGGCGCGCTACTACACCCCGAGCGGCCGCATGATCCAGAGGCCGTGGGACGGGACGTTCGACGAGTACCTGACCTACGCGTGGCGGGACCAGGAGCGTGCCGAGCCCGACCCCGACGAACGGCGGCTGACCGAGGGCGGGCGCGAGGTGTACGGCGGCGGGGGCATCGAGCCTGACTATTTCCTGGCCGGGCCGATCGAGGGGTTCGACCCGACGCGGTTCGGACGTCTCCTCCATGCGCGGCAGGAGTTCGCCACGTTCGCCGAGCGCTTTTCGGCCGTGGGCGATACTCGAATCCAGGACCAGGGAGAGCGCCGCGAGCGGCTCGCGCCCGGGTTCGTCATCGACGACGCCATGATGGACGCCTTCCGCGCGCAGCTCGAGGAACGGGGCCTGACCATCGACGGGGAGGCGTTCGATACCGACATCGACTTCGTTCGGGCGATGATGCGGTACGAGATCGATCTGGCCCTCTTCAGCGTGGAGGAGGCGCGGCGCAACCTAGTGGGCGCCGATCCCCAGGCGCAGCTCGCCCTGAGCCTGTTTCCCGAGGCGGAGCGCCTGCTGCGGCGGTCGCAGCGGGGCGGCGCCGCGGTGGCGGCGGGCCGGTAGAATGCGCCGCTAGTGCGCCGCGCGAACGCTTGCCCGCCGGGCCGGCTGCTGGTACACTGCCCTGCGCGTCCGCCCGGCGGCGGCGCCGGCGGCCCCTGATGGGGTCCGGAGGCCCTCCAGGTCTTTTCGCAGCGTTCCCAGCCGCTCGAAAAGGGGTGATTGTCGTTACCCCGTTTTCGGGCGGCTGTTCTGATGTACGGACGGCCATGCGCCTGCAGCAGCTCGCCATCTCCGGGTTCAAGAGCTTCCCCGAACGCGCCGACCTCGTGTTCGACGATGGGGTGACCGCCATCGTCGGCCCCAACGGCTGCGGCAAGAGCAACGTCATCGACGCCATCACCTGGGTTCTCGGCGAGCAGAGCGCCAAGAGCCTGCGCGGCGAGCGCATGGAGGACGTCATCTTCGCCGGCAGCGCCGGCCGTAAGCCCATCGGCACGGCCGAGGTCAAGCTCTATCTCGCCCAGGTCGCGGCGGCGCCGGGGCAGGTCGGTGGCCCCGATCCGAACGGGCGTCGGGGCTCGGCGCGGACCGATGCGCCCGCGCCGGCGGGTGCCGGCCCGCCGACCGACGACGCCGACATCGACGATCTGCTGCCCCTCATCACGCGCGACATCGAGGTCGGGCGCCGCCTCTACCGGTCCGGCGAGAGCGAGTACCTCATCGACGGCCGGGTCTGCCGCCTCCGCGACGTCCAGGATCTGCTGATGGACTCGGGCGTCGGCGTCAAGGCGTACGCGGTCATCGAGCAGGGCAGGATCGGCCAGATCCTGGGGGCCCGGCCCACGGAGCGGCGGCAGCTCCTCGAGGAAGCGGCCGGCGTCACGAAGTACAAGAGCCGCCGGCGGGCGGCCGAGCTCAAGCTCGACGCGGCGCGCCAGAACCTGACCCGGGTCGACGACATCATCTACGAGGTCGAGAAGCAGCGGCGGTCGCTCAAGCGTCAGGCCGCCAAGGCTCGGCGCTATCGCCGGCTGCGCGAGGAGCTCCGGCGGTGGGAGACGCTGGGATTCGCCCGGCGCAGCCGCGCCCTCGCGGCGGAGCTCTCATCGGCCCGCGCCCGGCTCGAGACGGCCCGCGAGGTCGAGGGAGCGGCGGCGGCGCGGGTGGCGACGGTCGAGGGCAACCGCGAGCGCAGCCAGATCGAGCTCGCCGAGGCCGAGAGCACCGCGACCCGAAGCCGGGACGCCGCCCACGCCCTCGACCTCGCCGTCGAGCGGCGCCAGCAGCAGTTGACCTTCGACGGCCGGCAGATCGAGACGCTGGCCGGATCGCTCGGCGAGACCGCCGGCGAGCTCGAGGCGTTGCGGGCGCGGCGGGGTCCGGCGCGGGCCGAGCTCGAGGCCCAGATCGGGGAGGCGCGCCGCTGCGGCGCCGAGCGGGAAGAGGTCGGCGCCGGCCTGAAGGCGAAGGAGGACGAGCTCGCCCGGGCCCAGCTCGCGATCGAGGGGCTCGACGGCGCTGTCGAGGCGGCCCGGAGCGACGTGTTCGCGGCGGTCAACGCAGCCACCGCGTTGCAGCACGCCATCGAGCACGCGTCGGCCAGCCACGGGAAGCTGGGCGAGTCGATGGCGAAGCTCGAGGCCGAGACCGCGGATCTCGCCATCGAGTCGCAGGCGCTGGAGGCGGAACGGGTGCGCCTCGACGCCGCGGAACGGGAGACGAAGGCCGCGCTCGACGGGGCGAGGGCGGCCTGCGCGGAGCGCGAGGCCGAGATCGCGGCCGTGCGCCGCGACCGCGAGGCGATTGCGCGGGACCTCCGCGGGCGTGAGCAGGAGTTGGCGGGTCTGACCGGCCGACTGGCGTCCCTCCGCGACATCGAGGCGACCCGCGCCAGCTACACGGACGCGGCGAGACTGCTGCTGTCGGCCGAGGACGAAGGGGTGCGCCACCTGGGATCGGTGGCCGACCACCTCGAGGTGCCGTCGGGCCGCGAGCGGGCGGTCGAAGCCTGTCTCGGCGATCTGCTGCAACACGTCGTCGTCGCCTCGCGTTCCGATGCAGAGGCGGGCATCGCGTTCGTGCGGAGCCGCGGGGCCGGCCGGGTCGGTTTCCTGGTCGTCGAGGCCGCCGACGCGACGGCGCCGGCCCCCGCGGCGCCGTCGGCGGCCGTGGAGCCCGTGGCCGGCGTGGTCGAGGTCGCGGGCGAGGCTGCCGCCGCCGTCCGCGCCGCTCTCGCCGGCCACTGGCTGGCGCCGTCGTTCGACGCGGCGGCGGCGGCGGCCGAGTTGACCGCGGCGCCGGTGGCGACCCCCGAGGGAGACGTGTTTCGGGGTCCGGCGCGGCTGGATGGGGGCGCCAAGGCGGAGGCACTCGGCATTCTCGCGGCGAAGCGGGAGATCCGCGACCTCGAAGCCCGGCTCTCCGCCGAGCAAGCCGCCGTGGAGGGTCTCGCCGGCGCCGTTGCCGAGCGCGACGCGGCGGCGGCGGCGGCCGAGGCCGCCCTCGGCGAGATGCAGCGTGAGCGGCACCAGCACGAGAAGACGATGCTGGGCCACGAGATGCAGGGGACCGCGTTGGGGGAGGCGGCGCGGCGGCTCGTCCGGAAGGAGACGCTCATCGAGAACGAGCGCCGCACAGTGGGCGAGGAGCGGACTGCCCTGGAAGTGCGGCGCGACGAGGCGCGGGCTTCGATCGCACGGCTCGAGGGCGAGCAGCGGGTCGCCGACGAGCGGCTCGCCGCGGCGCAGCGGCGGGTCTTCGATGGGCGGGAGTCGATAGAGAAGCTGCGGCGCGACGTGGCGGAGGTGAAGGCCGCTCACGCGGCCCTCGTCGAGCGCGCTTCCGCCCTGGAGGCCGGCGTGGTGCGGACCGAACGCGCCAATCGCGAGCTCGATGAACGGCTCGATCATCGGGCCGCCGAGCACGCGCGGGTGGCCGCGGCGCGGGAGGCGTTGATCGCCTCGGTGGCCGATTCCGAACGGCAGCTCGACGATGAGGTCAGGAAGTTGTCGGATCTGCGCGAGCACGTGCGCACCGCCGACGAGCAGGTCCTCGATCTGCGCGGAAGGCTCGAGACGGAGGATGGCGCGGTGCGTGTCGCGCGCGCCGACCTCGAGGAACGGCGCGGCGAGGCGGCCGCCATCGATCTCGCTCGCGTCACCGCCGAGCGCGATCTCGACCACTTGGCGGAGACCTGCCGCGACACGCTCCAACTGACCCTCGACGAGGTCTCGACGCGAGCCGAGGCGCTCGAGCGGGAAGGCTTCGCCGATGCGGGTTCACTCCCGGTCGAAGCCGAGGAGGCGGACGGGTCGGAGGAGGACGGCGCAGTCTCGGGCGACGGCGGCGAGACCACCGCCGCGGCCCCGGCCGGGACGGACCCGGAGCCCGTCTCGACGCCGGCGGGTGGGGCGGTCGACATCGAAGAGATGACGGCGAGCCTGCGCGAGAAGATAGAACGTCTCGGGCCCGTGAACATGATGGCCATCGAGGAGTTCGACGACCTCGACGAACGGTTCGACTTCCTGACCGCGCAGCGGAAGGACCTCGTCGAGTCGATCGAGGCCACCGTCGAGGCCATCGGCCGCATCAACAAGACCACCCGCGAGCGGTTCCGCGAGGCGTTCGACGCCATCAACCTGCACTTTCAGCAGACCTTTTCGACCCTGTTCGGCGGCGGCCGGGCGGGGCTGGCCCTGCTCGACGAGACGGACCTGCTGGAGAGCGGCATCGACATCATCGCCCAGCCGCCCGGCAAGCGCCTGCAGAGCATTCAACTTCTGTCCGGGGGCGAGAAGGCGCTGGCCGCGATGGCCCTGATGTTCGCGATCTTCAAGTTCAGGCCGAGCCCCTTCTGCCTGCTCGACGAGATCGACGCGCCCCTCGACGAGGCCAACATCGGCCGTTTCGTCGAGATGTTGCGGGGGATGCAGTCGGAAACGCAGTTCATCCTCGTCACCCACAACCGCAAGACGATGGAGATCGCCGATCGCCTCTACGGGGTGACGATGGAGGAGCCGGGGGTCTCGAAGCTGGTCTCGGTGCAGCTGGGCCGGGCGTAGGCGCCGGCGGGGAGCCTGCCTGCGCCGCCGAACCGGTGCGGCCTCCGCGTCGGCCGGCGAGGGGGAGCCGAAGGCGCCGATCGGCGGGCAGGGGCCTGCGCCGTAGAACGGCGCGAATTCCGAGACCTGGAGGGTTGGTTCGGTGCCCAGCGGAGCCGTAGGCGCCGAATGGGCGGGCTACGCCTGTCCCGGCCGGCGGTCGCGCCGGTTGCCGGCCTCCTCGGCGCCGGCCGGCTTGTCGAGCAGCGCCTTGCGGCTCAGCCGGATCTTGCCCGACGGGTCGACGTTGATCACCTTCACGAGCACCTGCTCGCCCTCCTGAAGCTCGTCCCGCACGTCCTTGACCCGGTAGTGCGCGATCTCGGAGACGTGCAAGAGGCCATCGACGCCCGGCAGCACCTCGACGAAGGCCCCGAAGTCGGTGATGCGCTGCACCGTGCCGAGGTACGACTTGTCGACCTCGGGGGTCGCGGTGAGTTCCTCGATGATCGAGAGCGCGCGCCGCGCCGACTCGTCGTCGTTAGACGCGACGTTGACGGTGCCGTCGTCCTCGACGTCGATGCGCACCCCGGTGCGCTCGATGATGCTGCGGATGGTCTTCCCGCCGGGCCCGATGACGTCGCGGATCTTGTCGACGGGGATCTTGATGGTGATGATTCTCGGGGCGAAGGTCGAGATGTTCGAGCGCGAATCCGGAAGGGTGGCGCGCATGCGATCGAGGATGTGCAGTCGGCCCGCCCGGGCCTGCTCGAGCGCCTCGCGCATGATCGCGGGGGTGATGCCGCCGATCTTGATGTCCATCTGCAGGGCGGTGATGCCCGAGGCGGTGCCGGCGACCTTGAAGTCCATGTCGCCGTAGTGGTCCTCGGCCCCCGCGATGTCGCTGAGCACCGCGTGGCGCCCGGTGGCCTCGTCGACGATCAGGCCCATGGCGACCCCGGCGACCGGGGCCGAGAGGGGGACGCCGGCGTCCATCATGGCCAGCGTGCCGCCGCAGACCGAGGCCATCGACGACGACCCGTTCGACTCGAGGATGTCCGACACCACCCGTATCGTGTAGGGGAACGTCTCCTCGCCGGGCAGGACCGGCAGCAAGCTCCGCTCGGCGAGGTTGCCGTGGCCGATCTCGCGCCGTCCGGGGCCGCGCAGGAACTTGACTTCGCCCACCGAGAACGGCGGGAAGTTGTAGTGCAGCATGAACCGGCGGTACATCTCGCCGTCGACGAGCTCGACCTTCTGCTTGTCGTCGGCGGTGCCGAGGGTCGCGGTGACGAGGGCCTGGGTCTCGCCGCGGGTGAACACGGCCGAGCCGTGGGTGCGGGGCAGCAGGCCGACTTCCGCGGTGATGGTCCGGATCTCGTCGAACGCGCGGCCGTCCAGTCGTTGGCCGCGTTCGAGGACCTCGTCCCGGAGCACGCGTTCCTTCAGGCCCTTGAAGACGGCCTTGACGTCGCCGCGGCGCTCGGCGTCGTCCTCCGGCAGGGTCGTCAGGTACTCGTCGAGCACGCGGTCCACCGCGGCGTAGTTCTCGAGCTTGTCGCGGATGCGCATGGCGTCGGCGAGGGGGCCGAGCAGCGCGCTCTCCGTCTCGCTCACCAACTCCGGCGCCAGCGCCTTCGTCCCTACGCTCAGCTTCGGCTTGCCGGCGGCCTCGGCCAGCTTGTCGATCTGGTCGATGATGCCGCGGATGGCCTCGTGGCCGGCGTCCAGCGCATCGATCATCTCCGCTTCGGACAACTGCTGCGCCCCCGCTTCCACCATCACGAGGGCGTCGCGGCTTCCCGCCACCACGAGATCGAGCCGGCCCCGGCGGCGCTGGTCGTACGTCGGGTTGATGACGATCCGGTCCTCGAACATCCCGACCCGGACCGCCGCGATGGTGGCCTCCATCGGTATTTCGGAGGCAGCGAGGGCGGCCGAGGCCCCGGTCAGGGCGAGCACGTCCGAGTCGTTGTCGGTGTCGGCGGAGATGACGAAGGCCACGACCTGCGTCTCGCGGTGCCAGCCGGCAGGGAAGAGCGGCCGGATCGGCCGGTCGATCAGCCGGCTCGTCAGCACCTCCTTCTCCGGCGGCTTGCCCTCGCGCTTGAAGAACCCGCCGGGGATGCGCCCCGAGGCGTAGGTGTTCTCCCGGTAGTCGACGGTCAGGGGAAGGAAGTCGATCCCCTCCCGCTCGCCGGGCGCGTAGCACGCGGTGACGAGGACCATGGTGTCGCCGTACCGCACCACGACCGAGCCGTTCGCCTGCCTGGCCAACCGGCCGGTCTCGAGGGTCAGGGGACGACCGCCGACATTCACTTCGCCTGAGAACATTTGATCCACTCCAGTGCGCGCCGACGGCGGGTAGACGAGCGAGGGGGAGAACCGGTAGCGAGACCGGGGCCGTTCGAGCCTACTTGCGAAGTCCCAGCCGCCGGATCAGGTCGGTGTAGCGCCCCGTGTCCTTCGACTTCAGGTAGTCGAGGAGACGCCGGCGCTGTCCGACCAGCTTCAGCAGCCCACGTCGAGAGTGGTGGTCCTTTGCGTGGATCTTGAAGTGCTCGGTCAGATAGCTGATGCGCTCGCTCAACAGAGCGACCTGCACCTCGGGCGAGCCGGTATCCGTCTGGTGTACTCGATACGAGCCGATGAGCTCGGTCTTCTGATCCTTGTGTAACACCACTGCCGATCACTCCGGTCCGGGGTCCAGCTACCAACCGTCAGGAGATGGCTCAGCAGTCCGCCGCTTCCAAGCCGCAATCGTCCTCGACGATTTCCATCCCTCTGTTCAACCGAGCGATCCTACACTAGAACGATCCTGGGATGCAAAGCCCCCGCGTGGGGCTCCGCGATGGCCAACAGCCGGCCGTCGGCGTCCATCACCCTGACCCGCTCGCCCGGTCTCGGCGCTCCGCCGCCCGCCTCCGGGAGAGCGCCCCGTGCGGTCTCCCTCGCCGCCTGACCGACCGCGCCGGCCGTCGGCGCCGCCCCCCCGCGCAGGCTCGCCCTCGCCACGATGTCCGCGGGGCCGAGCGGGTTGCCGTGCGCGGCTCGCCGCGCCCCCCGTTCGGTGACGACGATGCCCTGCAGCTCCGGGAGAAGCTCGGCGAGCGGGATGAGGCGGCCGGCCGCGGCGGGTCCCTCCTCGGCGAGGAGGGGCAACGGCACGGCGTCGTCCAGCGTGAACCGGCCGTGTCGTTCGCGCCGCAGCGTCTCGAGGCACCCCCCGCAGCCCAGCTTCTCGCCGAGGTCCCTGGCCAGCGCCCGTACGTAGAAGCCGCTCGAGCACACGATGCGGCACCGCACTCGCGGCCCATCGACGGACAGCACGGTCAGGCTCTCGACGGTGACGCGGACCGGCTCGAGCGCGGCCGGGCGTCGTCGCCGGGCCAGCTCGTACGCCCGCACGCCCTCGATCTTCTTGGCGGACACCGCGGGAGGGCGTTGCAGGTGGGAGCCGACGAACCCGGCGGCGGCCTCCTCGACGACCCGGCGCGCCGGCGGCGCGGCTGGCGCGTCGCGCTTGCCGGCGTCCCGACCTCCGATGACGTCGCCGCCGATATCGTCCGTATCGGTCGACAGGCCCAGCCGAACCACCGCGTCGTACCGCTTCCCGGCGCCCGAGAACAACGGGGCGAGCCGGGTGGCGCGCCCCACCACGAGGGGCAGCACCCCGGTGGCCAGCGGATCGAGGGTGCCGAGGTGCCCCACCTTACGGCACGCGAGGGCTCGCCGCGCGACCGCCACGACATCGTGGGACGTCGGGCCGGCGGGCTTGTCGACGACTAGGACGCCGGCGGGCTGCGGGGCGCTCACGCCGGACGGGACTCCGCTATCGCCGCGGCCACCTGGTTCACGAGCCGGGCCCGAAAGCCCGGGGCGGGGTCTTCGACGGTCAGCCCCGCCGCGTTGCGGTGCCCGCCGCCCCCGAACGACACCGCGACCCGCCGGACATCGATCTCGTCCTTCGAGCGGAGGCTGACGCGCAGGCCGTCGTCCATGCCCTTCAGGAGGATCACCGCCTTGACGTCGCCGGCGGCGAGCGGCAGGTTGACGACGCCCTCCAGGTCGTCCGGCTCGCAGCCGGTCTCCCGCAGCATCGCCTCGTCGACCGCGAGCACCGCGATGCGGCCGTCGCCCTCGATCTGCATCCGGTCGAGCACCCGGCCCGTCAGCCGCAGTCGTCCGAGACTGCCGTTGTTGAACACGCGGGCGGCGACGGCGGCGGCGTCGACGCCGGCGTCGGCGATGCGGCGACAGATGTCGAACGTGCGCGCGGTGATGTTGGCGTGCCGGAACGATCCGGTGTCGGTGAGGATGGCGACGTAGAGGTTCGTGGCGACCGACGGCGTCAGGTCCACCCCGAGGGCCTCGATCAGCTCGAACACCAGCTCCCCGCACGCGCACGCCGATTCGTCGCACCAGTTGACGGCGCCGTACCCGGTGTTGCCGGCGTGGTGATCGATGTTGACGATGAACCGGTCCTCGAAGCCGGACACCTCCGTCCTGCCGATGCTGCCGCACTCGAGGACGACGACGGTGTCCGCGTCGTCCTCCACCGATTCGGCGACCTCGATCGCGGGCGCCCCGGGAAGGAACGCGTAGCGCGCCGGCGGGGGGTCGGCGTTCACTACCCGGACCGCCTTGCCGAGCCGGGTCAGCGCCTCCGCCAGCGCGAGCTGCGAGCCTAGCGAGTCGCCGTCCGGCCTTGCGTGCGAGGTGATGAGCACGCGGCCCGCGTTCAGCAGGCGGTCGCGGATACGGCCGCGTTCGGCAGGGGGTCTGGTCATTCAGGGGCTTCTGACGAATCGGAGGGGTCGGTACCCGGCGGAGAAGCGGGCCCGTCGAGGCGCAGCTTCTCGATCATCTGCGCGATCCGCTGCTCCCGCTCGATCGAGTCGTCGTGCACGAAGCTCAGCTCGGGTACATGCCGGAGGCGGAGCCGGCGCCCGAGCCCTCCGCGCAGGAACGAGGCGGCGCGTCGCAGGCCGCGGCCCGCCAGTCGGCGTTCCGCGGCATCCCCCAGGGTCGTGTAATACACGCGCGCGTGCTGCAGGTCGCGGGTCATCCGCACGTGCGTCACCGTGACGAGCTGCAGCGCCGGGTCGGACGCCGACGTCCGGAGCAGCGCGCACAGCTCGGCGCGCACCTGCTCGCCGACGCGCTCGGGGCGGGAAAATGTCATGGACGTGGTCTTCAGGGAGCAGCTCAACGCCGCTTCCGGGGCGGCGCCTCTCAGATCAGCCACTCCACTTCGCTGCGCACGATGAGGCCCGGCTCGATGCGATCGATCTCGGTGAGCACGCCTTCGAGGGTGCGTTCGGCCACCTCCCGATCGACGCCGATCGAAACCGCCCCGAGGCCCGCGCGCTGGTGCAGATCGTGGTGGTCGACCTCGGCGATCCCGACGTTGAGGCGCCGCAACCGGTCCTTCAGTCGCCGGAGGGTGGCGCGCTTGTCCTTGAGCGAGCGTGCGCCGGCGAGGTGAAGCTCGATGGAGAGCAGTCCGACGATCATCGCTGCCGGCGCGGGTCGCTAGTGGACCGTCCTTGAGAGAAGCTGCCCATGTCGCAGGGCGTCTTCGCAGCGTTTGCCAGCGAAATCAGCGACAGGACGGCAAAGCGAGCTCTGGGACAGTCCACTGTCGGCGTGTCCGAGAAACGACTCCACGGCGCCCATGCAGCCGACGGACCGCGGAACCGCCCATTGCCGGGGGCCGAAGCCTCAGGCTGCCTGTGGGCGGACGTAACCCGTTCCCGTGACGCGACCACTAGACGGTGGCCGCGATCGTCTCGGTCGAGAACACCTCGATCACGTCGCCGACCTTGATGTCGGCGTAGCGTTCGAAGGCGATCCCGCACTCGAGACCGTTCTTCACTTCGTTCACGTCGTCCTTGAACCGGCGGAGCGAGCCGATTCGGCCCTCGTGGATGACGACGTTGTCGCGCAGCAACCGCGCCTGCGTCTCGCTCGCCCGGCTGATCTTGCCATCCACCACGAGGCAGCCGGCCGCCGCCCCGAACTTCGGCACCTTGAAGACGTCCCGTACCTCGGCCTGTCCGACCCGGATCTCCTTGACGGTCGGCTCGAGCAGTCCGGCCATCGCCTTCTTGATCTCCTCGGTGACGTCGTAGATGACGCGGTGGAGGCGGATGTCGATGTGTTCCCGCTCGGCCATGGCGGCCGCGTTTCGGTCCGGCCGGACGTTGAAGCCGACGATGACGGCGTTCGAGGCGGCCGCGAAAACCACGTCTCCTTCGTTGATGGCGCCGGCCCCGCTGCTGATCAGGCGCACCTTGACCCGCTCGTCGCCGAGCTTGCCCAGGGCGTCGGCGAGCACCTCGGCCGAGCCCTGGACGTCGGCCTTGACGATGATCGGTAGCTCCCGCGTGCCGCCTTCGGCGATCTGCTGCTGGAGCGACTCGAGGGTCAGGCGCCCGCCCTTCTCCCCGAGGGTCTTCTCCTTGGCTTGGCCCTGGCGCAGCATGGCGATCTGCCGGGCCTTGGCGGCGTCCGCCACCGCCTGGAACGTGTCGCCGGGCTGTGGCAGGCCGGTCAGGCCCAGGACCTCGGTGGGGCTCGAGGGACCCGCCTCCTTCTGCGGCTGGCCGCGGTCGTCGATGAGGGCGCGGACCTTGCCGACGATGGGGCCGGCGATGAAGTTGTCGCCGATGCGGAGAGTGCCGTCCTTGACGAGGACCGTGGCGACGGGCCCGCGGCCCCGGTCGATCTTGGCCTCGAGCACCGTCCCGCTCGCGCTCCGCTTGGGGTTGGCCTTGAGCTCCCCGAGGTCGGTGACCAGCAGGATCATCTCGAGGAGGAGCTCCAGGTTCCGCGGCTGCTTGGCGGACACCTCGACGGTGACCGTCTTGCCGCCCCAGTCCTCCGGCGTCAGGTCGAGCTCGGACAGCTCCGTCTTGACGCGCTCCGGGTTCGCGTTCGACTTGTCGATCTTGTTGATGGCGACGATGAGGGGGACGTCGGCGGCCTTGGCGTGGTCGATGGCCTCGCGCGTCTGGGGCATGACCCCGTCGTCGGCGGCCACGACGAGGATGACGATGTCGGTGACCCGCGCGCCGCGCGCCCGCATCAGGGTGAACGCCTCGTGGCCGGGCGTGTCGAGGAAGACGATCTTCCGCCCGCTGATCTCCACCGTGTACGCGCCGATGTGCTGGGTGATGCCGCCGGCCTCCCGCTCCGCGACCCTCGAGTCGCGAATGGCGTCGAGCAGGGTCGTCTTGCCGTGGTCGACGTGCCCCATCACGGTGACGACGGGCGCCCGCGATGAGAAGTCCTCGTCCTGGGCGGCGGTGGTCTCGACCTCCAGCATCTCCTCTTCGAAGGAGCGCATCTCGACGTCGGCGCCGAACTCGCGCGCCACCATCGTCGCCGTCTCGGTGTCGAGCGTCGTGTTGATGGTCATCATCAACCGGCGCTCGATCAGCTTCTTCAGGACGTCCTTGGCTCGCAGCGCCAGCTTCTCGGCGAGGTCCTTGACGGTCATGCCCTCGGCGAGCGAGATCGTGCGCGTGATCGGGGGCGGCGGGGGCGGCGTGAACGGGGTCGACGGGCGCTGCGGCCGTCGCTTCCTGCCGCCGGGGGGGCGTGGCGGCGGCCGGTACGCGGGCCGGTAGCCGACCGCGGGCGCGGCGGGTCGGGCTCCCGGGGCGCGGACCGGCTGCGAGGGCAGCGGCCGGGGCCCTCCAAGCGGCGCGCTCGGCCGCGACGGGGCCGGCGCGATCGGCCGCGACCCGGGGCGCGGCCGGGGCGGGGCGGCGGGTCGGGCCGACGGCGGAGACGGCCGGCGGGTCGGGCCCGGCGGCGCCATCGTCGGCGGCCGAGAGACGGTCGTCGGCACCAGCGGCGGCGCCTGCTCCTCGATGCGGAGCTTGAGCGTCGAGGGAACCAACCGGCCGGTCCGCTTCACCCCGCCGGGTGGCGTCGCCGCCGGCGACTCCGTCGTCGATGCCGCCGCCGCGGCTTGTGGCATCGGCGGCGTGGCGGCCGGCGCCGGCTCGACTGCGGCGGTCGCCGCCGTCGAGGCGGTCGGTGTTTCCGCGGCGGCGGTTGCGGCCGGTGCGGCGGTTGCGGTCTGTGCGGCGGTTGCGGCCTGTGCGGCGGTTGCAGCCGGTGCGGCGGCAACGGTCGGCGCAACCGGTTGCGCGGGGGCTTCCGGCTCGATGTGGGCCGCCGGCTCGACCGAGGCGGGCGGCTCCTGGCTCGGAACCACGGGCGCGGCCGCCGGTGCGGGCGGTTCGGCTGGCGCCGGTGAAGTCTCTGCGGCCGGATCGACGACGACCGGACCCGCGGGCGCTGCGGGCGCGGCGGTGGGCTGGGCTGCGAACGTGCGCGCGGCGGTCGCCGTCGCCGGCGCTTCGATCGGCGTCGATGGCCTCTCGGTTTCGGGCGAGGCCGGCACCCGGGCCGCGACGGGCGGTGTCGTCACCGCCGGCAGGGAAACGGCCGGCGCCGGCGCCGCGATCTCGTCCGGTTCCGCGGCGGCCGGCACGGGCGCGGCGGGGCGAGGCGACTTCACGAGTCGTGGCGGGCCCAGCCTCGGGCGCAGGGCGGGTTCCGCCGCCTTGGCGGCCCTGGCGCCCCTGCGGCCGGCCGAGGCCGAAGCCCCCGAGAACAGGCGCCCCGCCGGCAGGCTCAGGTCGCGCTCGCGGGCGATGCGCTTGGCGAACTCGCGGGCGACGATCTCTTCGATGGTGCTCGATGCACTCTTGACTTCGATGCCGTGCTCGCGGGCAAGGAGGTCGATCACTTCCTGGCTCGGGATCCCGAGCACTTCGGCGACCTTGTAGATCCGAATCGTTGCCAAAGCCTGTCCTCTGTCTGCGGTGTCCGCGAGTTCCCGTTCGCCGTTCCCCATCCGGGATGGAGGCGGGCCGTTCCGTCACCGGTCGCGCCGGGGGGCCTCATTCGCCGCCCGCCGAGTCGTGACCGGCCTCGGCCACGTCCCCAACGCTCTCGGTCGCCGGGGCGAGCTCGACGTCCGGGGCCCCGGAGGCGCGGACGGCGACCGGTTCGATTCCGTCCTGGGGGACCGCTTCGGTCACGCCCGTGCCCACGGCCCCGCCGGCCGCCATCGTGGCCGCCTCCGCGTCCAGGCGTAGCGCCTCGGCCGCGCCTTCCGAGATGCCCAGCACGTTGCTCAGCTCGGCCGCCGAGGCCGCGATCATGCTCTCCACCGTCTCGATGCCGGCTTCGTTCAACTTCTCAACCATCGCCTGATCGAGTCCGGGCACCGACAACGGCGCCGGCTCCACCCCGAGCTCGTCGAACTGCGCTTCGACCTCCCGGCGTTTCTCTTCCTCGCTCTTGATGTCGATCTTCCAGCCCGCGAGCTTGGCCGCGAGCCGGACGTTCTGTCCCTTCTTGCCGATCGCCAGCGACAGTTGCCGGTCCTCGACCACGACCTCGATGACCCTTTCGGTGTCGTCCACGATGGACACGCGCTGCACCCGGGCCGGGCTGATGGCGTTGGTCACGAGAGTCGTGGCTTCCTCCGACCACTCGACGATGTCGATCTTCTCGCCGCGCAGCTCCCGGATGATGGCCTGCACGCGCGTGCCCTTCATGCCGACGCAGGCGCCCACCGGGTCGACGTCGCGCTCGCGGGAGGCGACCGCCACCTTGGCCCGATCCCCGGCTTCGCGCACAGCCCCCCTGATGACCACGGTGCCGTCGTAGATCTCCGGCACCTCCTGCTCGAACAGCTTGATGAGCAGAACCGGATCCGTGCGCGACAGGATGATCTGCGGGCCCTTCGTGTTCTTGTTGACCTCCTTGATGACGGCCCGCACGCGGTCGCCGGTCGTGTAGTTCTCCGCCCGGGACTGCTCGCGCCTCGGCAGCAGGGCCTCGACCTGTCCGATCTCCACGATGATGTCGCCGCTCTCGAAGCGTTTGACGAGGCCGTTGACGACTTCTCCCAGGCGCTGGCCGTACTCCTCGAAGACGTTCTCCCGCTCCGCCTCGCGGACCTTCTGGAAGATGACCTGCTTGGCGGTCTGGGCGGCGATGCGGCCGAGCACGTCGGTCGGCTTGGGGAACTCGATCTCCATGCCCGCCTCGGCCTCGTCGCCGTACAGCTCCTGCGCTTCCGTCAACGCGATCTCGGTCGCGGGGTCGGCGACCTCGTCCACGATCTGCCGGACCGCGAACAGCTCCACCTGTCCGGTCTCGGGATTGAACCGGGTCCGCAGGTTCTCGTCCGACTTGTAGTACTTGCGCGACGCCGTCAGCACGGCATCCTCGATGGCGGTGACGATGATGTCCGCCTCGATGCCCTTCTCCTTGGCCAACGCGTCGATGGTCTGTTGCAGTACGTTGTTCATGACACTTCCCTGCGACGGTCCCGAGGGAGCGCGTCCAGGCGACGAGCGCCTCCGCGTCGACCCGGCGGAGCCGCCGCCTCGACCGGGCCCGCGCGTCACGCCCCCCGGCGGCCGGCTCGTCGGCCGCGCCGCGGCTACATCTCGACCTCGAGACGCGCCCGCGCGACGGCCGTTTCGGGGACTCGGCGGGTCGTCCCGCCGTCCACGATCACGATCGTCCGGTCGCGGACGGCCGCAATCCGTCCCGAAACGAAGCGCTGCCCGTCGACCGGTTCGGATGTCACGATCCTGGCCCGCCGGCCGATGAACCGCTCGAAGTCGTCTAGACGCCGCAACGGTCGGTCTAGCCCGGGCGACGACACCTCGAGGGTGTACGCGCGGTCGAACGTCACCTCGACGTCGAGGATCGCGCTCACGTCCACGCTCACCGCCTCGCAGTCGCTCACGGTCACGCTGTCGCCGTGCTCTGCGCCGGCTTGGGGCGGCGGGAGGCGGTCGATGACGATGCGCAGGACCCAGCCGATCGACTCGCGGCGAAACTGCAGATCGAACACCACGAGCCCGTGGCTGTGCGCGACCCGCTCCGCGATCGCCCGAATCCGCCCGATCCGGTCGGCCGACGACCTGGAAGGCGCCACGACGATTCCGTCCCGGAAAAACAAAAAGTGGGCCGCGAACGCCCACTCGCAATCACCACCGCGAACGTAACCGGCCGATCATACCACGGAGAAACCGGCTCGCGCATCCGCCCGGCCGCGGCGGCCGGCGAACGCGCCCGGGGCCGTGGCTGCCGGTTACGCCGCGACCGCGGCCGGGCCGGGAGGCCGCCGTCCTCGGCTCCGCTTCCCGCCCCGACCGGCCCCTCGCGTGCCTACTGGTCCGACCGCGCCTCGAGATACCGCTCGTTGCGCAGCGCGTGCTCGATCGCGTAGTTCCCCTCGTGGCAGGCGAACTCGTAGAGGACGCCGGTGCCGGGGCTCGGGCGCATGAACACGCGCGCGGTCCACGGCCGCGTCCATGTGGACGGATCGTCCAAGGTGTACTCGTACTGCAGCAGCTCGGGGCCCACCCGGGTGAACCGCTCGGTGATCGTCACGTCGGCGGTCGAGCCCCCGACGCCGCGCGAGAGGTTGGTGGTCTCGACCACCAGCGTGTCTCCCTCCCAGCGGCCGCGCGAGCTGCCCATGGCGGTCGGCGGGCCGACCCGGGTCGGCGCCGCGTCGCCGATCGGGATCAGCCTTGTGTCGTGGTGCATCTCGATCTGAATGCCGACGTAGTCGGTGCTCTGGAAGATCTGGTAGGTGCTGTTGTAGCCCCGCCCGCTCAGCAGCGCGCCGCCGCCGCGGCAGCGGATCGCGGGGTCGATGCGGGCGACCTCCTCCGCGAGCGTCAGCCGCCGGTCCGGCGGCGGCGCGTCGCGCGCTTCCCGCCGCCGCCGGTCCCGCTCCTGCGCCTCGGCGGTCCGGGCCGGCAGCCGCCCGTTGGGCGGATCGACGATCAGCGACGTGCGGTTCTCGAACCAGCGGCCGCTCATCCAGAACTGGTTGTAGCTGCCCGTCGACCGGCGCCGGGCCGGCCGAGCCGCGGCTCGTTCCTCCTGGGGCGGCGCCTGCAGGGCGGCCAGCGCGCGCCGGAACGGCGTCTCGCCGAACACCGCGTCGCCCCCGACGGCGGAGTAATCGGTCGCGTGCGCGGCCAGGGCCGCCACCTCCTCGTCGGTGAGGAACTCCCGGTCCCCAAGCTCCTCCGGCCGTTGCAGCGGCGTCGCCGAGTCGCTGGCCCAGACCCCGCCCAGGTCCGGCCTGCCGTCCGCCGTCCGCGGCGCCGTCCAGCCGTCGGGGGCCTGCCCCGCGACCGCCGACGCCCCGGCCATCACCGCCGCCGCCGCGAGCGCCACGATGGAATGTCTGCGCATCGATGCTTCTCCTTGCGAATGGACCCCGAGACTCGTCGTCTCCCGTCAACTGTAATCGATCAGGATAAGCCCCCGAGGTGGGTAGGGCAAGGGCGCTTGGCGGCCGGTCTTCGGTCCTCGCAACGGGCGACACGCGCCTGCTCGCGTTCGTTGCCGGTCACGCCAGCTCGGTGCCTTCGTTGAGTATGGCCAAGTATCGGTCGTAGACGTACAGGCGGTTGCGGGGCTTGTCCGTCAGTTCTCGCGCAATCCGTTGTTCGACAAGGACTTGCATTGCCGATGACGCTGCCGGAAAGGACAGTCCGGTGATGTCGCGAACCCCGGGCAGCGACAGGAGAAGGCGTGGACCCGCTCGCCACCGACGCTCGTCTCTCGGTACGTTCCGGTGTCTCCGCGCTGCATGATGGCGAGGCCGCCGACCCAATTAAGTCTCTTTAAACGACGAGACATCCCGTTAAAAATAAACGCTGAAATTTTAATAGCTGCCGCATGGGCAGGCAACCAGGAGCAACGTCGCCCACGCCGGCTGCAGCGCCGGCCTGACGCAGGGGCTCCCGCCCCGGGTCGGGGCCGGCGCCGGCGAGGCCCGGCGTCGCAGTCGACGACCGGAGGCACTCGGCCCTACTCGCCGGGTACAGCGATCCCCCGCCGAGCCAATCGGTCGGCACGATGGGGCTGCCGACGACGAAGCCGGCTAGAGGTCGATGGTCCCCGGCGCGCGCGGGCAGGGGATGACGTCGCGGATATTGGCCATGCCGGTGACGTACTGCACCAGGCGCTCGAAGCCGAGGCCGAACCCGGCGTGTTCGGCGCTGCCGTAGCGGCGCAGGTCGCAGTACCAGGACAGCTCCGAGCGGTCGAGGCCCAGCTCGTCCATCCGCTGCTCCAGCACCGGCAGCCGTTCCTCGCGCTGGCTGCCGCCGATGATCTCGCCGATGCGGGGGGCCAGCACGTCCATGGCCGCCACCGTCTCGCCGTCGTCGTTGACGCGCATGTAGAACGGCTTGATGGCGCGCGGGTAGTCGGTGACGATGACGGGGCCGCCGCACAGCTTCTCGGTCAGGTACCGCTCGTGCTCCGTCGCCAGCTCCCGGCCCCACGCAGGGGGGATCTCGAAGGCGACCTCGGCCTTCTGGAGCGCGTCCACCGCTTCGGTGTAGGAGAGGCGCGCGAACGTCGACTCGGCGAGGTCGCGGAGGGCGGCGGCGGAGGCGGCGTCGTAGTGCTTCTCGAGAAACGCCAGCTCCTGCTCGCAGCGCTCCAGGGCCGCCGCGCACATCGCCTTGAGGAAGTCCTCGGCGAGCGCGGCGTCGTCGTCGAGGTCCGCGAAGGCCATCTCCGGCTCGATCATCCAGAACTCGGAGAGGTGCCTCGACGTGTTGGAGTTCTCGGCCCGGAAGGTCGGCCCGAAAGTGTAGACGTCCCCCAGGGCCATCGCCATGAACTCGGCCTCGAGCTGGCCGCTCACCGTGAGGTGGGCGGGGCGGCCGAAGAACTCGGCCGCGCCGGCCGCGGGGGCCGAGACCCGGAACATCTCGCCGGCTCCCTCGCAGTCCGACCCGGTGATGATCGGGGTATGGGCCCAGACGAACCCCCGCCCCTGGAAGAACTCGTGCACGGCGGCGGCGAGGGCGTTGCGAACGCGGAAGACCGCGCCGAACGTGTTGGTGCGCGGCCGGAGATGGCCGATGTCGCGGAGGAACTCTAGGGTGTGCCCTTTCTTCTGGAGAGGGTACTCCGCCGCCGCCGGCCCCAGGACGTCGATTGCATCCACCTGCATCTCGACGCGCTGGCCCGCCCCCGGCGACGCCTTCATCGCGCCGCGGGCGCGGACGGCGGCGCCGGTGAGCACGCGGTCGAGGGCCGCGAACGCGGGCGTGCCTCCGTCCACGACGAGCTGCAGCGTCTCCTGCGACGAGCCGTCGTTGATCGCGAGGAAGGCGAAGCGCTTGGCGACGCGCTTCGTGCGGACCCAGCCGCAGACGGTGACGGGGCCGTCGGACGGCGGGGCGGCGAGGACGTCGCGGATACGTCGGCGCTTCATGGGCGTTACCCGGCTTCCCTATGATTCTCTCCGAAGTCGTCGCTGAAGTCGTCGCCGAAGTCGCCGAAGGGGTTCGGCGGAATCGTGACGACCGCTCCTGGCACGGTCGGACGGGCGGGTTCGGCGTCGTTCCCGACCGCGTCTCGTTCTCTTGTCGGGCACTCCTCGGTAACGGCGTCAGCCGAGCTCGGGCACGTGCGGGGCCAGGAGCTCGCGGAGGCGCGCGAAGCGCGGCCAGGTCTGAAGGGTCCGGCGCAGCCGGGCGAGGGTCCGGGGCACCGGCTCGGCGAAGTGCCCGCGTCCCAGTCTGGCGACCTGGTGACCGAACGTGCCGAGGGCCTTCAGGTGCCGCTGCACCGACATCAGGTCGAACCGGGCCTCGAAGTCGCCGGTCCGCTGCGCGGGCACGGCGTCGAGGAACTGTTTCGTCAGGGCCGCGGTCAGGTCGTCCGGCAGGTCGACGTAGCAGTCCCGGAGCAGCGAGACCAGGTCGTAGGTGCCGGGACCGAGGCGGGCGTCCTGGAAGTCGATCACCACCAGCCGGCCGTCTCGCACCATGAGATTCCGGCAGTGATAGTCGCGGTGGCACAGCACCCGCGGCTCGGCCGCGAGGTCCTCCGCGATGACCGCGAACTCGCCGGCTAGCGCCGCCGTCTCGGCCGGGCTCAACGTGACCCGACGGTGCGCCTCGAGGAATTCCGACCGGAAGAAGTCGAGCTCCCAGGCGAGCTTCGGAACATCGAAGGCGAGGGTGAAGGGGAGGGCGCCCTCGTCCCGGAACGGCGCCCCGCCGGTCTGCAGGGCCGCGACGTAGCCAATCGCCTCGCGGTACAGGGGCGCTGGATCACGGTCGGCGCCGCCCGCCATCCAGCGCTGCAGGGTCTCGTCGCCGAGGTCCTCGACCGCGAGGATGCCCAGGTCCGGCGCCTCGTCGAGCACCGCAGGTATCGGGATCCCGAGCCGGCGGAAGATGGACCCCACGACGACCTGCGGCAGCGAGCCCGGCGCGAACCGCTCCGGGTGGAGGGCGAGCACCATGGCAGGCCGGCCGGTCGGCGCGACCCGTACGTAGGTGCGGCTGGAGGCGTCGCCGTGCAGGGGCTCGACCCGCGTCGTCGCCGGGAGGAGGCCGGCGCGGCGCAGGTACTGACCGACCCGCTCGTCGAGGGTGCGGGCCGACGCGTCCCCGGACATCGTCGATGTCTCGCTCATACCGCCGAGGGTTCTTTGCGAGTGCCGCCCGACGCGTACCGGTCACGCTCGGTCCCCCGAGCGGTGGTCGCGCGGCTCGATCGCCCGCCCCGCCGACTCGGCCCCGAAGCGCGGCGCGGCGGCTCCAGGGGGTGGGGCCGCCTCACAGGGGCGCCACCCGCAGGCCGGCGACTCGCGTCTCGTTCTCGGCCAGGGGCGGCTCCGATTCGGGGTCGGCGTTGCCGGGCGCCACCGCGCGTCCTTCGAGGACGGCGCCGTCCGGGAGCCGGACTCCGTCCGCGAGGACACAATCGGTCACCACGCAGTCGGCCCCGACCACCACGTCGTCCCAGAGGACGGAGCGCTCGACCCGCGCGGTGGGGTGAACCACCGACCGGTCGCCGATCTGAACCGTTGGACGCCCCTCGGCCTCGGCGACCGCCCGCACCGTTGCCGCGTAGTCGGCCGGCGTTCCGATGTCGTGGAACGGACCCGCGATCTCGTGCACCGCCATCGGCCGCCCCGCCGCGAGCAGGGCGTCGTAGAGCCCGCCGACGGTCGTCGCGGGCACCCCGTCGGGCAGGTCACGGAACACCGCGGCCTCGACGATCTGAATGCCGACGAAGTGCCACTGCGCGTCGGCGCTGGGGGCGGCGCCGGGGGGGGCGAACCCTGCGACCCGGCCTCCGGGATCGGCCAGCACGGCGCCGTAGCGGCGGGGGGCCGGATGCACCGTCACCGCCAGGGTGGCCACCGCGCCGGAGGCGCGGTGCCGGTCGAGCAGGGCGCCGAAGTCGACCGCGCACAGGGTGTCGGCGTTAACGATGAAGAACCGGTCGCCGAGCAGGGGCAGCGCGTGGCGCGGGCCGCCGGCCGAGCCGAGGACCCGTCGTTCCCACGAGTAGCGGACGCGGCAGCCCAGGGCGGCGCCGTCGCCGACGACGGCGGCGACGGTCTCGGGCCGGTGGTGCAGGTTGACCACGGCGTCGCGGACGCCGGCCCCGGCCAGCGCGCGGAGCTGCCGGCAGATCAGCGGGGTCCCCGCGACGGGCGCCGCCGCCTTGGCCCGGGTGAAAGTCAGCGGACGCAAGCGGGTGCCGAGACCGGCGGCGAGCACGAGGGCCGGCGGCAGGCTGGTCACGAGGCGTCGAACACCATGTCGGACGCGGACGCGCCCGTCGCGGCGCAGTGCGCGCGGAACAGCGCCAGGTACGAGTCGAGGATGAAGTCGTCCGGCTCCCGGCCCAGCGCGCCGGCCATGGCCAGGATGTCGGGCTCGCTGCCCTCGAGCTCGACGAACGTGCCGATGGGCGCCTCGTCCACCGCGATCACCAGGTCGCCGCGCTGGAACTCCTCGCGGTACTTCTGATAGCGGAACCAGACGCGAAAGCCGAGCCGATTGAACACCTGCAGCAGCATCTCGCCGTCGCCCACCGCCGTCTCCAGCTCTTCCCGCACTTTGGTGGTCCCCAGGCGCGGCGCCCCCTTGAACGTCACTCGGGCCGCGTCGCCGTCGATGCGGAGTCGCAACGTGCAGGCATGGTCGGCCAGCGGCTCCCGCTCGCGGTCCAGCAGGCAGTCGCTCTGGAGGCGCCTCCCCCGCAGGGGCCGCCCGCCGGCGGCGAGCACCGCCCGCCGGGCGGCGTCGGGCGCGTCGTACCGAAGCTTGATCTCGCGCTCGGTCGGAGCGGTCACGACGCCGTCTCCCGCCACTTGAACGAGCACCCCTTCAACGCGGGGCGGCCGACCCCCTTGCCGAGCATCAGCACCCGGTGCGTGCTGCCGAGCCCGCCGGGCGCGAGCAGCGTCTTCAGGGCCAGCCGATGGCGGAGGCCGCCGGCCGTGTCCGCGGCCGCGGCGGGGTCGTCGAGGGCCCCGAGGCCGAGGAGGAAGCGGGTCTGGTCGACGAGCCCCAGGACCGCCAGCCCTTCGTCGCGCGCCGCGAGCTCGATCGACGTGAAGTCCACGTGTGACGTGATGTCCCGCTCGCCCGGGTCGGCGAGCCAGGCGGGTCCGCCCCGCCGGTCGGGGTCCGAGTCGGCCGCGTCCACGAGGTGGCGCTGGTACGTGGTCAGGGTCCCGCTCGCGTGGTGGCCCGCGTACAGCTCGCGCGCGGGATGGCCGTAGTCGATGAGGACGAGGAAGCCCCGCGTCAGGGTTCGGGCCGCGTTTCGCACCCAGTCGACCGCGGCGAGGTTGACCTCGCCCCGCCACCCCGGCGGCGGGGTCACCCCGAGCCGGTCGAGGTAGCGTGCCAGGGCCGGGCTCGACGGCGGCCCGGCCGTCTCGACGAAGCGGTCGCCGTCGGCGTCTACGTACACTTCCCGCAGGCCGTCCGCGGTCATGGTCACGGCGTGGGTGGGCAGGGCATCGAGCAGCTCGTTGGCGACGATCGCCCCGGAGACGCGGTCCGGCAGGGCGGCGATGCTGGCATGCAGGCGGTTCCGGTGCGGCCCGAGGGTCTCCGGATGCGCCGCCCGCGCGGCCGCGCTCGTCTCCACCAGGGTCAGTCGCAGCGCCGCATGCAGCGCCGGATACGCTGACGCGGCCTGGTCGAGCACGTCGCGGGCGAGCTGGCCGTTCCCGGCCCCGACCTCGACGAGATCGAACCCGGAGGCCCCCGCCGCGGCGTGCAGGCCTCGCATCTCGTCGAGCTGGGCCGCCAGCAGGGCGCCGAATTGAGGGCCGACGTCGACGCTGGTGTAGAAGTCGCCCGCGCGCCCCGTCCGCCGGGGCGCGCGGGCGTAGTAGCCCAGCTCCGGGTGGTACAGCGCCATCTCCATGAACGCCGCCACCGTCAGCGGTCCGCGGTCGCGGATGCGCCGGACGATCAGGGTTCGGAGCGCGTCACCCATCGCAGCGGGTTCGGTCGGCTCGGAGCCCGCGCCGTCCTCCGCGAGCTTCTACTCCCGGCTGATGCGCAACAGGCTCTCGCCGTCTCCGCGCCTGACCAGCAGGAACGCGACGCCGCCCTCGTCGACCTCGTTCAACGCCCGGCTGGCTTCGGCGGCCGTCTCCACCGGCACGCGGTTGACGCTGGTGATCAGGTCGCCGGGGCGCACCCCGCCGGCCTGGGCCGGGCCGCCCGGCTCCACGCCGGTGACGACGGCGCCCCGCGCGCCCCGCGGCAGGTCGAGCTGCCGCGCCGTCTCCGCCGTCAGGTCCTGGAGGTTCATGCCGAAGCCCGTGCTGACGTCCTCGACCTCGACGGCGGCCCTTCGGCCCTCGTTCTCCAGGTCGAGTTCGCCGACCGTGATCGGGACCGTCGTCGCCTCGCCTTCCCGATAGACGCCCAGGTCGACCCGCGTGCCCGGCTGCGTGTCGAAGACCTTGCGCTGGAGATCCCCGACGTTCTCCACCCGTTCCCCGTCGAAGCTGACGATGACGTCGCCCAGCTCGAGGTCCGATTCGTCGGCCGGCCCCTCCGGCTCGATGGACTGCACCATCGCGCCCATGGGCTCGCTGAGCCCGTGATACTCGTAGTCGTCGTCGGTGACCTCGAGTATCGACACGCCGATGCGCCCCCGCGTCACCCGGCCGGCGCGGAGCTGGGGCAGGAGGTCGCGCACGGTGTTGATGGGGACGGCGAACCCGATGCCGAGGTTGCTCGGCCGGTCGCTGACGATCGCGGTGTTGATGCCGATGACCTCGCCGCGGAGGTTCAGCAGGGGTCCCCCCGAGTTGCCGGGGTTGATGGCCGCGTCGGTCTGGATGACCTGCTGGGGCCGGCCGGGGACCTGTTGGAACGGGCGGCCCACCGCGCTGACCACGCCGACCGTCACCGTGTGCCCAAGGTTGAACGGGTTGCCGATGGCCATCACCCAGTCGCCCGGGCGCATCTGGTCCGAGTCGCCGAACGTCGCAACCGGCAGCGGGCGGTCCGGCCGCTCGGTGAGCCGGAGGAGGGCGCTGTCGGTGAGGCGATCCCGGCCGACGACCTCGGCCTCGTAGGACTCTTGATCGTCGCCGAAGAACGAGATCTCGATCCGCGTGGCGTCGGCCACCACGTGGTTGTTGGTCACGATGAGCCCGCTCCGGTCGATGACGAAGCCGGTGCCGGCCGACTGCGTCCGCCGTTCCTCGTCACCATCCGGCGGTTCCCCGAAGAAGCGGCGGAAGAGCTCGTCCTGATCGCCCCCGAAGAACCGGTTCCGGTCGCGCGCCGGCCTCCGCGACTCGGTGCTGATGTTGACGACCATCGGGCTCTGGGCCTCGGCGATGTCGCGGAACGTGGTCGCCCCGAGCTGTCCCGTGATCGGCTGGCTGTTGGTCTCGGGCAGGGTCAGCCCCGTCGCCGCGGCGTTGGAGGTCTGGGCCGCCGAGTCCGACACGAGGTCGAGACGCGCCGCCAGCACGAGACCGATCGCGACCGAGGTGACCGCGATCAGCATTCCCGAGAAGAACGTGTTCCTGCCTGTAGCCATCCTGCCCTCCAGCACGCGGTGCCCTTTCACCCCAGAGACCGGATCTCTTCCTGCCGCGGACCGGTCACCGTCGCGGTCTCCGATCCGACGTAGAGGTTGATCTCGGTTCGAAGTCCGAAGTCCTCGAAGTACACGCCGGGCTCGATGGTCACGCCCGTGCCCGGCAGCAGCCGCCGTTCGTCGTGGGTCTCGAAATCGTCGAGGTGCACGCCGTTGCCGTGCACCTCCTCGCCGAGGTTGTGCCCCGTCCGGTGCACGAACCGGTCGCCGAGCCCGGCCGCCCCCACTCGGTCGCGCACCGCGCGGTCCACCTCCCACCCCCGCAGCTCGCGTCCGTCCTCGACCGCCCGTCGCACGAGGTCCACGGCGGCGTCGCGGCCGTCACGGATGACCCGAAACGCGTCGGCGTAGCGGGCGGGCACGGCGGCGCCGGTGAACCCCATCCAGGTGATGTCCGCGTAGACCGCGCCCGGCTCGTCCTTCTTCTTGCCCCACAGGTCGAGCAGCAAGACCTCGCCGGGGCCGATGCGGCGGTGGCGCTCGGTCGTCGGAAGATAGTGCGGGTCGCCGGCGTTCTCCTGCGCGGCCACCACCGGCCGTGAGTCGCTGACGAGCCCCGCTTCCTCGAACCAGCCGGCCATCGCGTCCTGCACGCCAAGCTCGGTGACGGGGCGGCCGTCGCGGAGATGGCGGGACACGAGGTCGAACGCGCGGTCCTTGATCTCGTGGAGCGCGGTGGACGCGGCCCGGTGCGAGGCCAGGGCCTCGGCGTCCCACACCGCCTCGAACCGCTGGATGAGGTCGCCGGAGGAACGCACCTCGACGCCGAGGGCGCGGATCGCGTCGACGGTGCCGGCGTCGACGCGGGACACGTAGGGTATTGCGCAGGCCGGCGAGTACTCCATCGCCACCGCCGCGCAGCCGGCCAGCAGCTCACGCAGGCCGGCGTCCAGGGTGTCGTGCCCCGCGTATCGGGTCTTGCTTCCGGGAAGGTGGTCCAGACGGTCGGCCTCGATGGCGTGGACCAAGCCTCGCGGCGGCCCGTCGCTCGCGATCAGGTAGTACCACCGCCGCGTCGTCATCTTGGCCGCCGCGTCGAACTCCGCGACCCGGCGGGCAATGGGGTTCGACCCGTGGAAGTCGTACAACAGCCACCCGTCGAGCCTCTCGTCTCGCAGGGCGCGCTGGACGGCGGCGAGGTCCAGGCTCATGGCGTGCAGTATAGCAGCGGCCCGATCGTGGCGGGCAGGCGTCCACGTCATCTAATGGTATGGACGCCGCAACCGCGCGAAAGGTCGGTCGACCCGTCGTCGCAAGCCGTTCGGGTATGGTGGAGCGCGCGGGACGATCCGCTCACGCAACGGGTATGGTCAAGGGAACGGAGGCCTCGCCTAGCCTCACCGAACCGGCCGTCGGCGGCGTCCCAAAATGCGAAGGCGCCAGACGGAACTCTCTCCGTCTGGCGCCAGCCTGCTCGATCTCTCGCCCGCTTCCCGCCCGGCCCAGGCGTCGGCCGCGGGGCTCACGCGTGCGAATCAGCCCCCTCGGCGGGGAGGCTCACTGGGCCGCTTCGGCCACTTCCGCCCCTTCGGCCTCTTCCTCTTCGAGCGGCGTCGGCTCGTCCATCTCCTCGAAGAGGGTGGCCTCGATGACGCCGTTCTTGTGGGTGAACTCGTAGTTGCTGCGGGCCATGCGCGCGTTGCGAGGGATGCGTATCTCGACCTCGATGACCTGGCCGGGGAGGAACGGCTGCGGCAGCCGGAACGAGCCACCGGTCACCGTGTCGCCGCCGCGGTCGTACCAGAACTCGTCCACCCGGAACCCGGCCAGCGCACCGACCGAGGTGTTCTGGATGCGGAACGTGGTGACCATCTCGTTCGCCCGCCGGTCCCGGCGCGAAACCGGCTGCAGGTACCCGACCTGCCCGGGTCCGCGGATGGTCGCGACCAAGTCCGACTCTCCCTGGTTCTCCAGGAGGTCGCGCAGATTGATCTCGACCGCGAGCGGTCTTTCCTCGGCCTCGACCTCTTCCCCGCCGCAGCCGAGCGACATCCCGACCGCCACCAGACAACCGAACAACGCCGCGAGTCTCAGGCCTCTCATGAACTGACCTCCGAAGGCATACCGCACCCACGAAAATGGAACGCTCATTATATGGCGGGTCGCCCCGAACCTCAACCGCCGCTTCACATCTCGCCGTTCCAGTCCTCCGGGTCGGCGTGACTCGTGCGGAAGATCTCGAGGTGCCACTTGCCCCCGCCCCACGGCTCGATGACCTCCGCCGCGACCACGTCGACGAGGATCTCCGCGAAGGCCCGGCCGTCGGGGTCGCCCTCTAGGTGGTACGCGGGCTCGTCCCACCCGAACGTCGGGTACAGCACCAGCGTCAGGAACAGATCGTACCCGTCGTCCACTACGATCAACTGGCCGCAGGGGCGCTTCAGGGTGGAGTGGTAGACGAGGTACTTCTCGGCGCTGTGCGCCCGGATGTACCGCTTGACGGCGAACTCGCGGGCGACGACGTCCTCGACCGCGACCTTCTTGTCCCAGCAGTCGCGGCAGTACTTGGCGTCGCCGCGCGGCTCGGACACGTCCTTCGCCCCGCAGAGGGCGCACCGGGCCTGGGCGCCCGAGCGAGGAGCCATGCCCGGGATTCTAGCAGGAGTCGGCGCCAGGGGACGGCGCCGCCTTCGGGAGGAGACACAGACTCGCCCGTGGGCAGGGCGCACGGCTCCCCGTCGGCTGCCGCCGCCCGGTCGCCCGCGCCGGCCGGCAGGAAGGGATGCGCCCTCGCCGAGCGCGACGCCCCAACCGTCGGTCCGACTCTGCCGGGGCGGTCACGTCACGGAGACTCGTCGGTGCGCCTCGGCTGATAGACTGGGGGAGTGTCGGGCCGGCCGGAACATCTCGGGATTCGGCACCTCGCGCTGTTCGCGCGGGCGTTCGACGAGATGCGCCGGTTCTACGTCGAGCGGCTGGGCTTCGCGGTCGAGTGGGAGCCGGACGGCGACAACGTCTACCTGACCTCGGGCGGCGACAACCTCGCCCTCCACCGCGCCGCCCCCGGCGCTGCGCCGGGGCCCGGCCGGCTCGATCACCTCGGGCTCCTGGTGCGGCGCGCGGACGACGTCGACCGCTGGGCCGCGTACCTCGACGAGCATGGGGTGACCTTGAAGGCCCGGCCGCGGACTCATCGGGACGGCGCGCGGTCGCTCTATATCGAGGACCCCGACGGCAACACCGTCCAGATCATCCACCACCCGCCCATCAGCGGCGGCGCGACCTGACGGTTGCGGCGCGGCCTGCGGCTGCCTCGGGCGGCGCGGCCTGCGGCTGCCTCGGGCGGCGCGGCCTGCGGCTGCGTCGGGAGTTCGCCGGTACGAAGCCGCCTCCGCGCAGACTCGTCTCGGTCGGAGTCCCCGGGGCGGGATGCGCTCCACGCCTGGTCGCACGGAAGCACCTCGCGTTTCGCCGCCCTCCCCGGGTCCGTGGCGACGGCCTGCGGGGACGGTCAGCGCGCCGCCCAGCCGAGCTTCTCGCGCAGCACCGCGTAGTAAGGGCGCGCGGGGGCGCGGATCATGCGGAGGGGGCGCGGCGCGGTCTCCACGACGACGGTGTCGCCGTGCCGGAGATCGAAGCCCGTCTGGCCGTCGAAGCTGGCGTAGGCCTCCGCGTGCGGCTTGGACAGGTCGGGCCGGATGCGAATCGCCGTGCTCTCCGGGAGGACGAGGGGGCGGTTCGCGAGCATGTGGGGAGCGATGGGGGTCAGGACCAAGGCGTTGACGAGGGGATGCACGATCGGTCCGCCCGTCGACAGGTTGTAGGCGGTCGATCCGGTGGGGCTGGCGACGATGAGGCCGTCGGCTCGGAGCTGCGCCACGAACTGCTCGCCGACGGACACCGACAGATCGATCATCCCGGACACGGCGCTCTTCGTGATGACCACGTCGTTCAGCGCGACGCCTCTCCCCGTCGTCGCGTCGCCGCGCTCCGTGCGCGACCGCAGCATGCGGCGCTCGTCGACGCGGGCGTTGCCGTCCACCACCGACGCCAGCACGTCGAACAGCTCCGGCAGGGTGATCTCGGTCAGGAAGCCGAGCCCCCCGAAGTTGACGGCGAGAATGGGTGGGTCGGCGGCCGCCGCCGCGATGCGGCGGGCCATGCCGAGGAGGGTGCCGTCGCCGCCGAGCACGAGAATCAGGTCGGCGGCATCCGGCAGGTCCGCCGCGTCGGCGCCGCCGATCGTGGTCAGCCCGGCGAGCTCCGAGGTCCGCCGTTCCACCACGGGTTCCAGGCCGCGCCGCTCCAGCCACGTCACGACGTCGCGGACCACCGGCGCCGCCGCGGCCAGGCGGGTCTTCGCGACGATGCCGACGCGGGCGACGCCGGTGACGGGCGCGGGGTCGTCGCTGCCCATCACGCTGAGGCCGGGGCCTGCAGATGCAGGAAGAACTCCCGGTTGCCCTTGGTCCCGGTGATCGGTGAGGGGGTCGTCGCCACGCGCCTCAATCCTACCGCAGCCGCGGCCGCGGCGACGTCTTCGACGACGCGTTCGTGCACGTCGGGATCCGTGATCAATCCGCCGCGCCGGACCTCCGATCGTCCCGCTTCGAACTGTGGCTTGACGAGGGCGACGAGGTCTCCCCGGGGCACGAGGAGGGGCGGGAGCCGGTCGATGAACCGGACGATGGAGATGAACGAGACGTCGACGGTGACCACGTCGAACCGGCGCAGGCCGGCCGGCAGGTCGTCCGGGGTGACGGCGCCGATGTGGACGCGCTCCAGGACCCGGACGCGGGCGTCGCGCCGCAGCCGCCAGTCGAGCTGGCCCCGGCCCACGTCGAGGGCCGCGACGGCGCGGGCGCCGCGCCTCAGCAGGACGTCGGTGAACCCGCCGGTGGAGGCGCCGACGTCGAGCGCGTCGGCGCCGGCCGGATCGATGCCGAAGACGTCGAGGGCGTGGGCCAGCTTCACCCCGCCGCGGCCCACCCACGGGTGATCGGGGGCGTCGAGGGTCACCTCGGCGTCGGTCGGGACGAGGGCGCCGGCCTTGGTGGCGGGGCGGCCGTCGACCCGCACGAGCCCCGCGAGCACCGACGTCCGTCCTCTCGTCCGCGAGCTCACGAGGCCGCGTTCGTGCAGCAGCGTGTCGAGCCGGACCCGCGTCGTCATCGGGGCAAGGCTCCGTTCGCGGCGACGTCGCTCACGAGGTGCGGGAAAGCACCCATTCGGCGATGTCTCCCAGTCGTCCCCCGAGCCCGGCCGACGAGAGGGCGTCGCGGGCGGCGGCGACGGCGTCGGCGGCGAGAACCCGTGACCGGTCGAGGCCGTGCACGGAGGGGTAGGTCGGCTTGCCGGCGGCCGCGTCCTTCCCCGTCGTCTTGCCGAGCCGGGCGGTACTGCCCTCGACGTCGAGGACGTCGTCGACGATCTGGAACGCCAGCCCCAGGTGACGGGCGTAGGCGCCGACGCCGCGCACCGCCGGACCGCTTCCGCCGGCCAGTATGGCGCCGATGACGGCCGCGGCGCCGATCAAGGCGCCGGTCTTGCGCTCGTGCACGTTGCGCAGGGCCGCCTCCGGGTCGGCGGCCGACGCCCCCGGGATGGACTCCGACCCGGTCGCCGCGGCGTCGAGGTCGAGGACCTGGCCGCCCACCATGCCGGCCGCGCCGGACGCCTCCGCGACGCGGGCGACGGCGCGGAGCTGCCGCGCCTCGAACCCGGCCGGCGCGCGGGGCGGGCGGCGGGCGAGCAGGGTGAAGGCGTGGGTCAGCAGGGCGTCTCCGGCGAGGATGGCGAGGCCCTCGCCGAACGCCACGTGCGAGGTGGGGCGGCCCCGCCGGAGGGTGTCGTCGTCCATCGCCGGCAGATCGTCGTGGACGAGCGAGTAAGTGTGGACGAGCTCGATCGCGCAGGCGCCGTTCATGGCGAGGGCCCGGGCCGCGTCGTCCGGGGCCGAGGAGCCCGCCCGCCGTGGGCATGCCGCCTCGGCCGCGGCCAGAGTCAGTATCGGCCGGAGGCGCTTGCCGCCGGCGAAGACGCTGTAGCGCATGGCCTCGGCGATGCGGGAAGGGCACGCGGGCGGGGCGGGGATGGCTTCATCGAGGGCTGCGTCGATCTCCCGCCGCCGGGCGCCGAGGTACGCATCGAACGCGACCCCGCCGCTCATGCCCCGTCGTCCTCCGCACCGGCGGTGAGGGCGTCGGGCGCCGCCCGCCGTTCGCCGTGCTCGGTCAGGACCTCGATGCGGCGCTCGGCGTCCTCGAGCCGGGTGTGACAGAACCGGGACAGCCGCACCCCGCGCTCGAACAGCTCTAGCGACTGCTCGAGCGGCAGGTCGCCGCGCTCCAGCGTGTCGACAATCGACTCCAGCTCCTTGATGGCGGTCTCGAAGTCCTTGATGTCGTCACTCATGCGGTTCGTCCCGGCATTCCGCGGCGGAAGCCCCGCCGTCTTCCTTACGCCGTGTATCGAGCGCCGAGGGCATGCCGCGCTTGCTCGTCTTGCCGGCGTCGGAAGCCCCGCCGTCATCCATACGCCGCGTATCGAGCCCCCAGGGCATGCCGTGCCTGCTCATCTTGCCGGTGTCGGAAGCCCCGCCGCCTGCCTCACGCCGGGTCGGGCCGGCGCCTCGGCGGTTCGCCGCCGCCGGCCGGGCGCGGCGCAACGGGGGCTCCCGCCTCGGGCTGCCTGCCGGTGACCGTACAGCCGAGCCGCCCGCGGTGGAGCCCGATGACGAGAGGGTCTCCCACCGAGACGGCGGCCGCGTCCCGGACGATCGCCTTCCCGTCGCCCTGCCAACAGATCGCGTAGCCGCGTCCCAACACGCCGAGCGGGCTCAGGACGTCGAGCCGCCCCGACAGCTCGGTGAGCCGGCCCTGCGCCCTGTCGCGCCGCCGCGTGAAGGCGGTGTCGAGGCGGCCTTCCGCCGCGACGAGGCGGGTGCGCGCCGCCTCGAGCCGCCGCCCCGGCTCGCCGGCTTCCAGGCGTAGTCGCAGGGCGGCGAGCCGGCGCGCTCCATCCGCGAGGCGGGTGCGGGCGAGTCGCCCGACGGCGTGGGTCAGGCCCGCGACGTGCCGCCCCCGCATCGCGAGCCGTCCCGGCCAGCCGGCCAGCCCCGGGCGACGGTCGAGGTCGAGCAGCCGGGTGCGCCGGCGGGCCGCGGCGTATCGCGCCGCGGTGCGCAGCCGCTCGCCCAGCCTGTCGATGCGATCGATGAGATCGCGGCGGCCCGCCACCACCATCTCCGCCGCGGCCGAGGGGGTGGCGGCGCGGACGTCGGCCACCATGTCGCTGATGGTGACGTCGATCTCGTGGCCGACGGCGGAGATGACGGGGACCTCCGCCGCCGCGATGGCCCGGGCCACCGGCTCCTCGTTGAACGCCCACAGGTCCTCGAGCGAGCCGCCGCCCCGCCCCGTCACGATCACGTCGACGCCGTCCTCCCGCGCGAGGCGCCGGATGCCGCGGGCGATCTGCTCGGCCGCGCCCTCGCCCTGCACGCGCACGGGGTACAGCACCACGTGGGCGGTCCCGTGCCGCCGGCGGAGCACCTGCAGGATGTCGCGGATCGCGGCGCCGTCCGGGGACGTCACGACGCCGATCTGCCGGGGCAGCACCGGCAGCGGGCGCTTCCGCTCGCGGGCGAAGAGCCCTTCCTGCTCGAGCCGGCGCTTCAACTGGTCGAATGCCAGTTGCAGCGCCCCGAGACCGTGGGGCTGCAGGTGCTCGCAGACGATCTGGTACTCGCCCTTGGGCTCGTAGACGGTGACGCGGCCCCGGGCGACGACCCGCAGCCCGTCCTCCGGCGCGAAGCGCAGGTAGCGCGCCGCCGACCGGAACATCACCGCCTTGAGCCGGGCGTTCTCGTCGCGCAGAGTGAAGTAGAGATGTCCCGTCTTCCACAGACGGCAGTCGGCGATCTCGCCCTCGACCCACACGTTGGCATAGGTCGATTCCAGCAGCGTCCGGATGCGGCCGGTCAGCTCGGTGACGGTGACGACTTGCCGGGCGGGCCGGCGCCCCGGCGGCGCCGCGTCGAACGGCAGGGTGGGGTGGGCGCTCACGAGGGGCCGCCCGGCGCCGGCGGCGCCTCCAGGTCGGCGGGGGTCAGGCTCAGCCGCTCGATGGCCGTCGCGCGTCCGGTGGCGGCGTCGGCGGTCACGAGGACGCCGTGCAGGCGCGGGTCGCCGCGGGCGGTGTCGAACCGTCCGGGCAGGGCGGTGAGGAACCGGCGCAGCACGACCTCCTTCTCGACCCCGAGCACCGAGTCGTGGGGTCCGGTCATGCCCACGTCGGTGATGTACGCGGTGCCCTTCGGGAGCAGCCGCTCGTCCGCGGTCTGCACGTGGGTGTGGGTGCCCACCACCGCCGTTACCTCGCCGTCGAGGTGCCATCCCATGGCGATCTTCTCGGATGTGGCCTCGCCGTGGAAGTCGACGAGGATGACGCGGGCGCTCTCGCGGACGGCCTCGATCTCGCGCCGCACCGCCGTGAACGGGTTCTCCAGGGGGGCCATGAACACCCGGCCCATCACGTTGATCACCCCGACCTGCTCGCCGGATCGGGCCGCGACCACGACGCGCCCGGCGCCGGGAACTCCGTCCGGGTAGTTGGCGGGCCGGATCAGGCGCGGCTCGAGCTCGATGTAGTCGAGGGCCTCCTTCTTGTCCCAGATGTGGTTCCCCGACGTCATCACCTGGATGCCGTGGTCGCGCAGGCTCTCGCCGATCTCCCGCGTGATGCCGTTCCCGCCGGCCGCGTTCTCGACGTTGGCGACCACGAGATCGACGTCGTGCCGCTGGACGAGGGCCGACACGCCGCGCCGGGTCAGGGCCCGTCCGACTTTCCCCACGATGTCGCCGATGAACAGGATCTTCATGAATTCGTTGCGACCCGCGCGCCGGCTCCCGACGCCGCGGCTTTGCCGCCCCCCGCGGTCCGGCTGCAACCTCGGCGTACCTCGGCGGCCCGAGCCCCGCGCGGCGGGCGCCGGCCGGGCGGTCCCGCCGCGCCTCCGGCCGGGGCGGAAGCCCCATCCATGATCGCACACGAAGGCGCGGGACCGACGAGGCCGGGCCGGGGCCTCGCCGCCGGTCGACTCGGCGGCCCCTTTTGGAGTACGATCCGCGCCATGGACGAGGACTTCGACAGCGTATCGGAAGACCGGGATGAGGCGGCGGTTCCCCAGCCGATCGCGATGCCGCGGATTCCCGACGAGCCGATGCCGCCGGTGGATAACCGGTTCCTGTTCGTGGATGTGGCTGCGCAGCGCGCGAAGCAGTTGCGGCGCGGGGCGCTGCCGCGCCTCGAGCCGTTGCGGCCCGACCCCGAGACCGGCGAGCGGCCCGACGTGACGATCCGCCTCGAGCGCGTCGCCATGGAGGAGGTCGAGCAGGGCCTCGTCGTCTACGAGTTGCCGGAGGCTGTCTCGTGAGCGACATTCAGTCGGTCTTGCTGGGGCTGCTGCAGGGCCTGGGCTTCTCGACCGTTTTTCTCCTCACCGTGTTCCTCGGCTTCTGCGTCCTCGTCGGCCTCACCAAGCTCCGGCCCATCGACAAGCGCAGCCGGGTGGTGCGCAGCCTCGACGACCGCCTCGGGTCGGGGGCGCGCTACCTCTCGCCGAGCGTGCCGCGGGGGCCCGCCGATCAGCTCAAGACCCCCGAGCTTCTGGAGCAGTCGGCCGCCCGCGAGGAGTGACGGGCCGCCGGCCCGTCGTCCGTCGGGTGCGCCGCCTCAGGCGGGCTCGGGCGCCGGTGCCTCGCGCCACCACCGCGCCTCTGCCTCGTACGCCGCGCCGACCCTGATCAGGGTCTCTTCGTCGAAGGCGCGCCCCATCAGTTGCAGACCGACCGGGAGTCCGTGGTCGTCGCGGCCGCACGGGACGCTGATGGCGGGCAGCCCGGTGAGATTGGCGCTGGCCGTGAAGACGTCTCCCACGTAGAGCTGCAGCGGATCGTCCGAGCGCTCGCCGAGCCGGAACGCGGTGGTCGGCGTGGTCGGCATGGCGACGGCGTCGACCTGCTCGAAGGCGGCGTCGTAGTCGTTCCGGATGAGCGTCCTCACCTGTTGCGCCTTCAGGTAGTAGGCGTCGTAGTAGCCGGCGCTGAGGGCATAGGTGCCGAGCATGATCCGCCGCTTGACCTCGTCGCCGAACCCGTTGCGGCGCGTGCGGTCGTACATCTTGTCCAGGGTCGCGTCGTTCTCGTCGAGGGGCGCCCGGTAGGCGTAGCGCACCCCGTCGTAGCGGGCCAGGTTCGAGCTGGCCTCGGCCGGCGCCACGATGTAATAGGTCGGCACCGCGTACTCGGCGTGGGGGAGGGCGACGTCGACGATGGTCGCGCCCAGGCCCCGCAGGGCCTCGATGGCCGCGCCGAACGCCGAGGCGACCCCGACGTCGACGCCGTTCTCCAGTAGCGCCCACGGCACGCCGATCGTCGGCCGCCGCAGCGGTTCGGCGGCGTCGGCGAAGGCGGGGACCGCGGCGGCCGCCGACGTGGCGTCACGGGGATCGGGACCGGCGATGGCCTGGAGCAGGGCAGCGGCGTCGGCGACGGTCAGCCCGAACGGTCCGATCTGGTCGAGCGACGAGGCGAACGCGAGCAGCCCGTAGCGGGATACTCGCCCATAGGTCGGCTTCAGTCCGACGACGCCGCAGAACGACGCAGGCTGGCGGATCGAACCGCCGGTGTCCGAGCCCAGCGCGACCGGGGCGAGCCGCGCCGCCACCGCCGCGGCCGAACCCCCGCTCGACCCCCCCGGTACGCAGGCCAGGTTCCACGGGTTGCGGGTGGGGCCGCTCACCGAATGCTCGGTCGTCGATCCCATCGCGAACTCGTCGCAGTTCGTCTTGCCGATCACGACGGCCCCGGCCGCGGCCAGCCGCTCGACGACGGTGGCGTCGTAGGGCGGAACGTATTCCGCGAGAATGCGCGACGACGCGGTGGTCGGGAGTCCGCGCGTGCAGATGTTGTCCTTGATCGCGATCGGGACCCCGAGCAGCGGCAGCTCCGGCGCGTCGGGCCCCCGCCGGTCGATCGCCGCCGCCCGTTCGAGGGCCTGGTCGGCGGCGACGTGGGTGAAGGCCCGTACGGCCCCGTCTCGGGCCGCGATACGGTCGATGAACTCGGCGCACACGTCCACCGCGGTCGCACCGTCGCGCAGCGCGGCCCGGACGTCGGCGATGGTCGCGAGCGAAGAGAGCTCCATCAGCCGATGACTTGGGGCACGCGGAACAGCCGTTCGCCACCGCGGTCCGGCGCGTTGCCGAACGCGTCGTCCACCGGCAGCGACGGCCGCGGCAGGTCGTCGCGCATGACCGGGGCCGACGTGACGGGGTGGGTGGTGGCCGCGACCCCGGCGGTGTCGATGGCGTTCAGCCGCTCGAACCAGGCGAGGATGTCGCCGAGCTGGCGGGTGAACTGCTCCGCCTCCGCCTCGGTCAGCTCGAGGTGGGCGAGCCGCGCGATGCGGTCCACGTCGGCGCGCGTCAGGGTGTCGGGCACGGCTGAGAATGGTAGCAGACGCCGACGGCCGGCGCGTTCGACCCGTCGTCGGGGCGGACGGGCGGCACGAGGCTCGCCGCGACCCCCGTTCGAGCCGCCATCTCCCCGAGTCGACCGATGCAGCGACGCGGGAGAGGTCTGGGCGATCGAGATCAGCGCAGCTCCGCGCCCCGGGTTTCCCGGGGATTCCACAGCGCGTGCGCGGACCTCCGGCCGGCGCGCAAGTTCGTGGTCCACGGGGGGGCCGAGAGCTGCCCGCTCGCGCAGGATACGCGCGCCATGAGCCTAACCGCCATGGTCGCGCTGGCCGCCCGCGCACGATGAGCGATACGCGGGTCGGGTCGGGGCGGAGTCGCGACCCGACGCTGGCTCGGCCGCCCGCTACTCGGGCAGGGTCAGCGCGATCAGCCGCGGGCCGCCGCCGACGGTCAGGGCGATGTGCTGCCGGCCGTCGACGAGGTAGGTCATCGGAGTCCCGATGGCGCCGCTGGGCAGGTCCACCGAACCGACGATGCGGCCCGTCGCCTTGTCGCGCGCGACGAGGCGCGGGCCGCCGCCCGTGCCGCCGGCGGTGAGGGCGCTGACGAGCAGGGTCTTCGTCACCAGCGGCCCCCCGCGACCGTCGCCTCCGAGCGGCGGCAGGTCGAGGTCGCGCAGCAACGGATGGTTGCGGAAGCGGTCGCCGTCGCCGTTGGGCTCCATCCACAGGGTGTCGCCGACGTTCAGGTCGACCGCCGTCATGCGCGAGTAGGGCGGCTTGAACAGGGGCAGCCCCTGAGGCATCCTCGGCTGCCGGCCGCCGCCGAACGGGCCCTGGGTGAACCGCATGGTGCCGCCGTCGGCGGGGTCCGGCGTGTAGAAGTGCAACACCGAGAAACGGTTCTGCGACGGCACGTAGAGCACGCCCGTTTCGGGGTCGACGCCGGCCCCGCCCCAGTTCGCGCCGCCGTCGATGGCCGGCCGCTGAATCGTGCCCTGGACGCCGCCGTCGACGCCTCGCAGAGGCGGCGTGAACAGCGGGCCGAGCTGGAAGTCGGCCACCGCCTCCATCGCAATCGCCCGGATCTCGGGCGTGAAGTCGACGAGGTCGTCGACGGTGACCCCCTGGTATTCGAACGGCGGCGGCCGGGTCGGAAACGGCTGCGTCGGCGCCGGCACTTCGCCCGGCAGGTTCGTGAACTGCGGGACCGGCCGCTCCTCGATGGGCCAGACGGGTTCGCCCGTCACGCGGTCGAAGACGTATACGAACCCCTGCTTGCTCACCTGCGCCAGCGCCTTGACGCTGCGGCCGTCGACGGTGACGTCGACGAGATTGGGGTGGGTCGGGAAGTCGTAGTCCCACAGCCCGTGGTGAACCGCCTGGAAGTGCCACACCCGCTGCCCGGTCTCCACGTCGACGGCGACGATCGACTGCGAGAACAAGTTGTCGCCGGGCCGGTCGGCCCCGTAGTAGTCGTTGGTCGGGGCGCCGGTGGGCAGGTACACGTAGCCCAGCTCGTCGTCGCCGGCGAGCATCGACCACACGTTGGCGTTGCCCGAGTAGCGCCACGACTCGTTCAGCCAGGTGTCGGCGCCGTATTCGTCGGGGCCGTCGGGCACGGTGTGGAAGTCCCACTCGTGGGCGCCGGTCCGCACGTTCCAGGCCCGCACCCATCCCGGCGGGGCTTCCTTGGTGATGCGGACGTCGGCGATCTGCGAGCCGTGGATCACGCGGTCGCGCACCACGATGGGCGGCGAGTTGATGGCGTAGAGCATGGCGTTCAGGTAGTCGCGCGCCTCGCGGTCGACCCGCGGGATGCCGACCGTCGCGTCCACCATGCCGCTGCCGTCGGGCCCGAAGTCGGGGCACGGCCGCCCCGTTCCGGCCTGCACACAGACCAGATGGCCGTTGCCCGTGCCCCAGAAGATGCGCTCGTCGCCCTCGCCGTCGGTCCAGTAGGCGACGCCGCGCTGCGTCCAGGGGCCGCTCATCGAGGGCGTGCCCTCCTCGTAGCTCTTGGGGTTGAACACCCAACGCGTCTCGCCCGTCGCCGCGTCGACCGCGACTCCCTGAGAGAGGGGCGTGTTGAAGTAGAGCACGCCGTCCACCATCAGCGGCGTCGCCTGCAGCCGCGACGGGTTCGGCGACTGGCCCTCCCGGTACAGGTCCGGCGTGTCCGCCACGAGCGACTCGACGATGGTCTCGCGCGGCGCCCGCCACTCGCCGCCGCCCGGGGTCGACCGGCTGAGCACGGCGTCGGCCGTCGTCCATGCCCACGCGACTTCGAGCCGCCCGAAGTTGCTCGCATCGATGTCGTCCAGCGGCGAGTATTTCGTGCCCGCGGTGTCGCCCGCGTAGCTCCGCCACTCGCCGTTCCCGGTCCCGTAGGTCTGCCACGGACCGTCCGACGTCCGGGTCTGGGCGGCGACGCCGGCGGCGCCGAGCACGGCCAGCACGCACGCCATCGGTGCGAGTCGCCGGCGGGCGCGGGTCGTGGAACGATGCAGCGGGGTGTGTCGACACATGGGCAACGTCTCCCAACGGGGTCCAGGGAAGGAACGACCGGTCGTCGCGTTGCGCGCCGGGGGCAGAAGCGGCAAGTGTAGCACCCGCGTTCCCCGCGTTCGCGAGGCTGCGCGCTGGCGGGGCCCGCGGGAGCGCGAGGGGCCGCGGGGCCGCACGGCATCATCGTCGTATGGCGGCCCCCGGCGCTGGCGGGTGCTCGATTCACGGGGAGCCGGCTTGGGCCAAGACCCACGCAACAGGCCGATCCATGGGCCTACGAGGCGCGCGCCAGGGCTGGCGGTGTGCGACAATCGGTCGGCGCCATGAACGACGAGCGACCGCTGTTCAAGCACCCGCCGTGGATGGTGGGCATCATGCTGATTCTCGGCGCGATGTCGCTCTTCGTGGGGCTCACCCTCGACCCGTTCTGGCTCGTCATGGGGGCGCCGGCGATTCTCACGCTGCTGGTCTACATCGGCGTGCGCATCGCCCTGTCCCTCGGTCTCGGCGTGCCGCCGAGCGACCCCGCGGGCAACGTTCCTCCGCTTCCCGAGCCGGAAGGCGACAGCGCGCCGCGGAACGCGCCCGAACCCTGACGGCGGCTCTCCGCCGCGGGGCGGCCGGGGCCAGGGGGAGCAGTGGCGGCGCGGGCAGGGCGGCAGCGCCGCACCGCGGCGGGGTGGGCCGCGAGGTGAGAGTCACGGGGCTGGGGCGGCAGCGCCGCACTGCGGCGGGGCGGGCCGCGAGGTGAGGGTCACGGGGCTAGGGCGGCAGCGCCGCACCGCGGCGGGGTGGCCGCGAGGTGAGGGTCACGGGGCTAGGGCGGCAGCGCCGCACCGCGGCGGGGTGGGCCGCGAGGTGAGGGTCACGGGGCTAGGGCGGCAGCGCCGCACCGCGGCGGGGTGGCCGCGAGGTGAGGGTCACGGGGCTAGGGCGGCAGCGCCGCACCGCGGCGGGGCGGCCGCGAGGTGAGGGTCACGGGGCTGCAGGCGCCGAGGTTGCGATGGGTTTCCAGTCGTCCGATCCGATCCGGCCGGCCGCGGTGGCGGGCACCTGGTATCCGGGCACGGTCCCGGCGTTGCGGGCCGCGGTGGACGGCCATCTGGCCGAGGTCGAGCCGACCCCGGCCCGCGACGTGGTTGCCGTGATCGCCCCGCACGCCGGGCTCGTCTACTCCGGTCCGGTCGCGGCCCACGCCTACCGCGCCGTCGCCGGCCGCCCCTACGACGTCGTCGTCCTCGTCGGCCCGTCGCACTACCATGGCTTCGAAGGGGTGGCGATCTGGCCGGCGGGGGCGTTCGAGACGCCGCTCGGACGCGTCGCGGTCGAGGCCGGCGTCGCCGACCGGCTGCTCGCGTCGCCGGTCGTCGGCACCCACCCGGCCGCCCACGACCGCGAGCACGCGCTGGAGATGCAGCTTCCGTTCCTGCAGGAAGTGCTGCCCGGCGTCCCGATCGTGCCGCTGCTTCTCGGGTACCAAGAGCGCCCGACCATCGAGGCCCTGGCCGGGGCCCTCGCCGAGGCGTGCGCGGGGCTCGCACCGCTGCTGGTGGCCAGCACCGACCTCTCGCACTACTTCGACGCGGCCCGCGCCGCCGCTCTCGACCAGGTCGTCGTCGACCACGTCGCCCGCTTCGACGCCCCCGGCCTGCTGGCCGAGTACGAGAGCTACTCCCTGAACGAGCGCGGGCGGTACGTGGCCTGCGGGGGCGGCGCGGCCATCGCCGTCATGCTCGCCGCCGCTCGTCTCGGGGCCGACCGGGCGCGGGTGCTGCGCCGCGCCGACTCGGGCGATGTCTCGGGCGACGAGTCGGCCGTGGTCGGTTACCTCGCAGCGACGTTCGAACGGGGCGGCGAGAGCGGCGCCGCTCGGGCCGCGGGCGGATCGCCGGGGACGGTTCCCGCGTGACGGCGGGCGACGCGATGACCGCCATCGGCCCGGCTCTCGCGCTGCCGGCCCTCGCGCTGCCGGCCCTCGCGCTGCCGGCCGCGCCCTCCCTTTTGCGGGGTTGCTGATGCTCACGTCGCACGACCGGCGGCGGCTGCTGCGCCACGCGCGCCGCGCCGTTGCGGCCCGGCTCGAAGACCGGGAGCCGGAGCCGCTCGCTTCCCCCGGCGCCCTCGGCGAGCCGGCCGCCGCCTTCGTGACCATCCGGCTCGTCGACCGGCTGCGGGGCTGTATCGGCTCGGTCGAGGATGACGAGCCTCTCGCCGAGGTGGTGGCTCGGTGCGCGGCCGACGCCGCGACCCGCGATCCGCGGTTTCCGCCCCTGCCGCTCTCGGACCTTCCCGCGGTGCGCCTCGAGGTCTCCGTGCTCACCCCGTTCCGTCGGGTGGACGATCCGACCGAGGTCGAGGTGGGCCGGCACGGGATCATGATCGAGCAGGGGCCGAACCGCGCCCTCCTGCTCCCCCAGGTGGCGGCGGAGTGGGGCTGGGACCGCGACACCCTCCTCGCGCGGACGTGCGTCAAGGCCGGGCTGCCGGCCGACGCCTGGCGGACCGTCGCCGCCGTCCACACCTTCGAAGCGCAGGTCTTCGGCGAAGACTGACCGCCTGCGGCCCCTCGACGCTCCACCGCGCGCGGCGGCCGGGGGGTGCGCGACATCATCGTTGGACGCACGCAGGCTCGGCTTATCACGCTCCTCGGGAGGGTCGGCGGCGCGGGCGCGTCGGCGCCGTTGTTGCAAGGTGCACGCGGACGACGCGGGCAGCATCTGGCCGATAGTCGGCGGCGCGGGCGCGTCGGCGCCGTTGTTGCAAGTGCCGGTCGATTGGTGCAAACGGAGGCGGCTGCGCGGCGCGTCGGCGCCTCGCGTCCCCCGGTCGGGCGTGCGGCGCCGCACGCAGTTTCCCGTCGTGCGCCCGGCGGGAGGGCTCGCGGGTTGCGCCCCGTCCGCGCGTGAACGAAAATGAGGGGTTCAACGGCCCCCATCATCCCTCAAGAAAGACAACCATGAGCAACACGTTCGGCACGCTTTCCACCCTGGTGGCCGGCGACGCCACGGTTTCGTATCACAGCCTCGAGGCGTTGGAGCGCGCCGGGTTCCCGCGGGTGGGCCGGTTGCCGTACTCGCTGAAGGTCCTGCTCGAGAACCTCCTGCGCCGCGAGGACGGCGGTCGCGTGACCGCCCACGACATCCGGGCCCTCGCCGAGTGGGACCCGGCGGCCGGCGGCACGAAGGAGATCGCGTTCATGCCGGCCCGGGTGCTGCTGCAGGACTTCACCGGCGTTCCCGCGGTGGTCGACCTCGCGGCGATGCGGGACGGGGTGGCCCGGCTCGGCGGCGACGCCGCCCGCATCAACCCGCTGCAGCCGGCCGAGCTGGTCATCGACCACTCGGTGCAGGTCGACCACTTCCGGGGCGCCGACGCGTTCGACCTGAACGCGCAGCTCGAGTTCTCGCGCAACCGCGAGCGCTACGCGTTCCTGAAGTGGGGTCAGCAGGCGTTCGACAACTTCCGGGTCGTGCCCCCCGACACCGGCATCGTGCACCAGGTGAACCTGGAGTACCTGGCGCGGACGGTGTGCTTGAGCGGGAACGGCGGCGGCCCCCCCATGGCCTACCCCGACACGCTGGTGGGGACCGACTCGCACACCACCATGGTCAACGGCCTCGGCGTCGTCGGCTGGGGGGTGGGCGGCATCGAAGCCGAGGCGGCGATGCTGGGCCAGCCCATCTCGATGCTCATCCCCGAGGTGGTGGGGTTCAAGCTCGTCGGCCGGCTGCCCGAGGGGACGACGGCCACCGACCTCGTCCTGACCATCACCGAGCGGCTGCGGCGGCACGGCGTCGTCGGCAAGTTCGTCGAGTTCTTCGGCCCCGGACTCGCCTCGCTGACCCTCGCCGACCGGGCGACCCTCGGCAACATGTCGCCGGAGTACGGGTCGACGGTGGCCATCTGCCCCATCGACCAGATGACCCTCGATTACCTGCGGCTGAGCGGGCGCGACGCCGGGCAGGTGGCCCTCGTCGACGCCTACGCCCGCGCGCAGGGCATGTTCGGGGCGCCGGCCGCGGACCCCGTCTACGCCGACGTCGTCGAGTTCGATCTCGGCAACGTCGAGCCGAGCATCGCCGGGCCCAAGCGGCCCCAGGACCGGGTGCCCCTGGGCGAGGCGGCGACCGCCTTCACCGGGGCCCTCGACACGCTGCTGCCCGGCGCCACCGTCCGCCCTGGCGGCGACGGGGCGGGTCTCGACCACGGCGCCGTCGTGGTGGCGGCCATCACGAGCTGCACCAACACGTCGAACCCCGGCGTGATGATCGCGGCCGGCCTGCTCGCCCGGAACGCCGCCGCGCGGGGGCTGAAGCCGAAGCCGTGGGTGAAGACCAGCCTCGCTCCGGGGTCGATGGTGGTGACCGAGTACCTCGAGGCGGCCGGCCTCCTGGCGCCGCTGGCCGAGCTCGGCTTCAACCTCGTCGGCTACGGTTGCACCACGTGCATCGGCAACAGCGGGCCCCTGCCCGAGGCCATCTCGGCCGAGGTGCGGTCGCGCGACCTCGTGGTGACGTCGGTGCTCAGCGGCAACCGCAACTTCGAGGGCCGCGTGCAGCCCCAGGTGCGCGCGAACTACCTGGCGTCGCCGCCGCTGGTCGTCGCCTACGCGCTGGCCGGCTCGATGACCGTCGACCTGACGAGCGCGCCGCTGGGGCGGGACCGCGACGGCAACGACGTCTTCCTCCGCGACGTCTGGCCGTCGGCGGCCGAGATCCAGGCCGCGATGACCGCCGCCGTCCGTACCGAGCAGTTCACCGACAAGTACCGCGGCGTCTTCGACGGCGACGAGCGGTGGCGGGGGCTGCCGGCGCCGGGCGGGCAGCGCTTCGCCTGGGACGACGCGTCGACCTACGTGCGCAACCCGCCGTTCTTCGACGACCTCGCCCCCGAACCGGCGCCGCCCGAGGACGTACGCGGCGCGCGGGTGCTCGCCCTCCTCGGCGACAGCGTCACCACCGACCACATCTCGCCGGCCGGGGCCATCCCCGCCGACGGCCCCGCCGGGGCCTACCTCATCTCGTGCGGGGTCGACCCCAAGGACTTCAACTCGTTCGGCAGCCGCCGCGGCAACCACGAGGTGATGATGCGGGGCACGTTCGCCAACATCCGCCTCCGCAACCAGCTCGCGCCGGGCACCGAGGGGGGCTGGACCCGCCATCAGCCCGACGACGAGCAGATGAGCATCTACGACGCGGCCATGCGCTACCAGGCGGCCGGCGTGCCCCTCGTCGTCCTCGCGGGCCGCGAGTACGGCTCGGGCTCGTCGCGCGACTGGGCCGCCAAGGGCACGCGGCTGCTCGGGGTCCGCGCGGTGGTGGCCGAGAGCTTCGAGCGCATCCACCGCAGCAACCTCGTGTTCATGGGCGTCCTGCCGCTCGAGTTCCAGGACGGCGAGAGCGCGGCCGGCCTCGGCCTGACCGGCCGCGAGGCGTTCGACATCGCCGGCATCGCCGACGGCCTCGCCCCCCGCGGCGAGGTGCGAGTGCGGGCGACCGCCCCCGACGGCTCGGCCCGCGAGTTCACGGCGCGGGTGCGCATCGACACCCCCGACGAGCTCGCGTACTACCGGCACGGCGGCATCTTGCCGTTCGTGCTGCGGCAGCTCGCGAACAACGGGCACGGCGGTTAGGCGTCTGCGCCGAGCCAGCGCTTGCACCACTGAGATGACGACGCCAGCCACCGCCTCCGCCACCGCCGACGTCAAGCCGGGCTCGCCCGAGCAGATCGAGTGGGACCTCGGCGAGATCTACCCCGACATCGACGCCTGGAACGCGGCGCGGACCGACCTCGAGAAGCGGGTCGAGTCGCTCGCCGGCTACCAGGGCCGGCTGGGCGAGAGCGCGGTTACGCTACGGGATGCCCTCGACGTGATCTCCGCCACCGACAAGGCGCTCTCGCGGCTGTTCGTCCACGCGTTCCTCAAGGCCGACGAGGACCGCCGGGTGGCGGCGGCGCAGGAACGCCGGGGCCTCGCCGCCGCCCTCCGGTCGCGGTTCGGCGAGACCGTCGCGTTCGTCTCGCCCGAGCTGCTGCGCGTCGGCGCCGAGGCCATCGAGCGCTTCATCGCCGAGGAGCCGGGCCTCGCCCCCCACGCGTTCCACCTGCGCGACACCCTGCGGCACGCCCCGCACACCCTGTCGGACGAGTCCGAGCAGATCATCGCCGCCACCGGCCCCGTGGTGCAGGGCCCCGAGCGCATCTACGCCCTGCTCACCAGTTCGGACATGCCGTTCCCCACCGTCACCCTGTCGACGGGCGAGCAGGTGACGCTGGACCAGTCCGCCTACACCGTGCACCGGGCGTCGCCCGTTCGCGCCGACCGCAAGCTCGTGTTCGACCGGTTCTGGGGCGCGTGGAAGACCTACGAGGCGACGGTCGGGCAGCTCCTCGACACGCAGGTCAAGGCTCACGTCTTCCACGCCCGGGCCCGGCGCTACGACAGCGCCCTCGAGTCGGCCCTGGCCGGCCCCAACATCCCCGCCGCCGTCTACCGCACGCTGCTCGACGCGGCCGACCGCCACCTGCCGTCGCTGCACCGTTACTTCCGCATCCGGCAGCGCATGCTGGGGCTCGACGACCTGCACTACTACGACATCTACCCGCCCCTGGCCGCGCTCGACCGCCGGTTCGGCATCGACGAGTCGGCCGCCCTCACCCTCGAGTCGACTGCGCCCCTCGGCCCCCACTACCGGGCGCTGCTGCGCGAGGGGCTCGAAGGACGCTGGATGCACGTCTACCCGCAGGCGGGGAAGGCGCCGGGCGCGTACATGTTCGGCGATGTCTACGACGTCCACCCCTACCTGCTGCTGAACCACAACGACCGGTTCACCGACCTCTCGACCTTCACCCACGAGTGGGGGCACGCCATCCACACCCGGCTCGCCAACGAGCGGCAGCCCTGGGAGACGTGCGGCTACCCCACGTTCACGGCCGAGATCGCCTCCATCACCAACGAACTGCTGCTGCAGGAGCATTTGCTGGCCCAGGACGTCGGCGACGACGAGCGCCTCTTCTACCTCGGCACGGTGCTCGAGGGCATCCGCGGCACCTTCTTCCGGCAAGTCATGTTCGCCGAGTTCGAGCTCGCCATCCACGAGACGGTCGAGTCGGGCGACGCGCTGTCGGGCGAGAAGATGACCGGCCTCTACGGGTCGCTGCTGCGCCGCTACCACGGGGCAGAGGAGGGGGTCATGGCCATCGACCCCGCCTATGCCGTCGAGTGGATGTTCATCCCCCACTTCTACGGCAACTTCTACGTCTTCCAGTACGCCACCTCCATCGCCGCCGCCGCCCTGTTCGCCGAGCGCTTCCTCGCCGGCGACGCGCGGGCGCGCGACGACTACCTCGCGGTGCTCTCGGCCGGCGGCTCGCGCTATGCCTGCGAGCTGCTCGGCGAGTACGGCATCGATCTGGCAACCCATGCTCCCTATGACGCCCTCATCGCGCGCATGGAGCGCACGATGGACCGCATCGAGGCAATCCTCGACCGGCGGGCGGCGCGGGGCGGGAAGCGGTGAGGGGGGCTTCCGTCCGGCCTGGGACGCGTCTCGGGCACTCCCTCGACCGGGATGGGCCGTGATATGGTGAGGGACCAGTGACGGACACGAGAACCATCGTCGTCTCGGTGATCGGGACGGGCATCGCCGTCGTCACCGTTGTCGTCGGGTTCCTGGCGATCATCGCCGGCGGCATCAACGCTCGTTTCGATGACGTCAACGCCCGGATCAGCGACGTCAACGCTCGCCTTGACGCGCTGAGCAGAAGCGTGGACGCCCGTTTCGATGCCGTCAACGCGCGTTTCGATGACGTCAACGCCCGTTTCGATGCCGTCAACGCCCGTTTCGACGAGTTGAGCAGGAGCGTGGACGCCCGTTTCGATGACATCAACGCCCGTTTCGACGCGTTGAGCAGGGAGCGTCAACGCCCGTTTCGATGACGTCAACGGGTCCAGGAGGAGTTGCCATGCGGATTCGCATTTCGGCGGCGGTGTCGGCGGTCGTGCTCGGCGCAGGCGCGGTCAGCGCGGCGGCGCAGGCGCCCGAGTCGGCTCCCACGTTCGCCAAGGACGTGGCGCCGATCCTCTACGAGAACTGCGTCACCTGTCACCGGCCCGACAACATCGCGCCGATGACCCTCATCGAGTACGCCGAGGTGCGCCCCTGGGCCCGGTCCGTCAAGGACCTCGTGGTCTCGCGCGAGATGCCCCCGTGGCCCGCCGACCCCGAGAACAGCATGAAGTTCCGGAACGAGCGGTACCTCGATCAGCACGAGATCGACACCATCGCGGCCTGGGTCGACGCCGGCGCCCCGCGAGGCAACCCCGCCGACCGGCCCGAGCCGCCCGACTTCCCGCCGGGCTGGACCTACGAGGGCGGCGAGCCCGACTACGTCTTCGAGCTGCCCGTCGAGTACACGGTGGCGGCCGAGGGCGAAGAGGACTACATCGACTTCTACACCGAGATGCCGTGGGACGAGGACCGCTTCGCCGAGGTCCTCGAGATGCGGCCCAGCGACTACCGCGTCGTCCACCACTCGGGCGCCTACACCGTCGACCTCCCGTGGGGGACCCAGGTCATCGACGGCGTGCTGCACGACCTCGAGGGCAACTCGCTGCTGCGGGCGCCGCTGCCCGAGCGGCCCGAGACGGAGACCGAGGCGTCGGCCGAGTCGGCCGGTCAGGTCGCGCAGCAGGTGTTCAACGAGGTCAACCTGCCGGGGGCGAGCAAGCTGCTCTCCTACGTGCCCGGCCGCGGCGTCGAGCGCCACCGCCCCGGCACCGGCAAGCGCCTCGCCGCCGACAAGTGGATCCGCTGGACCATGCACTACAACCCCATCGGGGTCGAGGCGAAGGAGCGCACCAAGCTCGGCATCTGGTTCAACACCCAGCCGGTGACCCACGAGGTGCTGACCCGGCAGGCCGGCAACGCGTTCCCCACCGACCCGTTCGGCGCCGACATCTACATCGTGCAGGGCGAGGAGGTGAAGCCGGTCCGCGACCCCGAGACCGGTCGCGTGCGCCGCGGGGCCATCCCGAACATCCCGCCTTACACCGACGACTGGAAGATCACCGGCATCACCCCCGTCAGCGAGGCCATCACCCTCTACGGCCTCTCGCCCCACATGCACCTGCGGGGCAAGAGCCTGCGGTGGGTGGTGACCTACCCCGACGGCCGTGAGGAGACGATTCTCGACGTCCCCGAGTTCGACTTCAACTGGCAGATCCACTACGAGCTGGCCGAGCCGCTGTACCTGCCGGCGGGCAGCAAGATCACCGGCATCGGCGTCTACGACAACTCGCTCGGCAACCGGTGGAACCCCGGTCCCCACCTCGAGGTGTACTGGGGGCAGCAGAGCTGGGACGAGATGTACCAGGCCTTCACCGAGTACACCATCGAGAGCCAGGACCTGACGAAGCTCGCGACGACCGACGACGAGTAGCGGGCGGGTCCCCGACGCCGTCGCCGGTGTCGGGGGCTCCCGGCCGGCCGACCACTCGTGCGCGGCGGCCGCGTCGGGCGGCAGAGTTGATCGAGGCGTGATGCGGGCCGCGGCGTCGTCACCCTCGTCGCGGCCACCGCGCCGCTCGCTGGCACTTGACGAGGCTGCACGGCGCCGCCGCGCTCGGAGCAGGACTCGAGAGGCGGATCCCAGAACCTGCGCGGGGCCGGGAAAGGACTGATCGATGCGGCGGGTAGTGACGTTGGCGTTCTTGCTCGGTCTCGTCGCGCCGGCGCCGGCTCCGGCCCAGCCGCAGCCGCAGCTTCCCCAGGGGCAGATTCCCGACCGGGGCCGCCCCACCGAGGCCGGCGACGAGATCCCCCTCTTCGACTACGAGGCCTACTTCCCGGGCGCCTGGGAGTTCGAGTGGCGGGTGCCCGAGAGCCCCCTCGGCCCCGGCGGGACCATCCGGGGCGCCGAGGTCTTCTCGACCGGCGACGGCCGCTACTACACGAGCCGCATCGAGGCCGACGGCCCCGACGGCCCGTTCACGGTCGACTCCCGCATCATCTATCTGGCCGAGCAGAAGGTCTTCACCCGCTACGAGGTCGACAGCCGCGGCTTCGAGCTCTTCAAGGCGGGCCGCGTCGGCGGCGACCTCGGCGGCTTCTACACCATCCACTACGAGACGCCGCCCTTCGAGGTCGACGGCCAGCAGGTGCAGCTCCGTCTGGTCACCCGCCTCGTGTCCCCGGTCAACTACCGGGTCGAGTCGCGCATCTCGGTCGACGGCGGCCCCTTCCGGAACTTCGGCACCGCGTGGTGGACCAAGGACATCTCCGGGGCGACCGAAGCGGAAGCGGAGGGTCGATGATGGGGCCGGCCCCGCGGCGTCGTCCCGGCTGGCGCCCGCTCGCCGCCGCGTTCGTCTTCTCGCTGGTCGCCGCCCTGGCGAGCCTGTCGAGCGCCCAGCCGATGCCCATCATGGCGACCGTCGGCTGCGTCGAGAGCAACGACGACGGCCGCTTCCACCTCGTCCGCGCCACCGAGCCCGAGGCCCTCCAGGAGCGCATGCCCGAGGACCCGCCGGCCGACACCCCGCTCGGCGCGCGAACCATCCGCCTCGTCGGCACCCTGGACGAGTTCGGCGTGCCCGCCCGCACCGGTCACAAGGTATGGGCGAAGGGCCTGATCAACCCCGATACGGCGGGTGCCGCCGATCTGCTGAATCTCACCTCGATCACCACGCTGTCCGACCGCTGCGAGTCGTGACCGCGCAGCATGTTCGATGGCTAGCGCTAGCGCGGCGACAACGGGCGCACCCGTGCACCGTCTCGCCTGACCGCGGTAGCGGCCAGCCTCTATCGCGGCCTCAGTCGGGTGACGAACGACTCCGGGGCAACTTCGAACTCGTTTGCGAAGAAGAATCCAATCCAATCCCGCACGATCCGCCACTGAAGGGCCGCATCACCCCGACTCGTGGCTGGTTGTTCGCTTTCGACCAGCTCGACGCCGCGGTCGTCCCGGATGACACCCGGCACCTCCTTCAAGATGCGCCCGATAGACGGAATCCTCCGCAGAGCGAACGCTACAGCCTCATCGAACCGTCGTTGTGACAGTCCAGGTGGAATCCTCAAGTCCCTGAGATCCGCCAGGCCGTCCTGACGTGTCTCCGCCGCTGCACGGGGACTGTCGGGATTCTGGTAAATGTCGAAAAGCCTGTCGGGCGCGGCGCACCGGGGCAACCATCCCCCCGCTCGATTCTCGGCCATGACGGGGCTGCCCTCCGCCCAGGCCCCCACCTGCAGCGCGGCGGCATCCTGTTCGACCTCGGAGCGTCTCGCGAGTGTGGCGGGTTCCGCCGCTTCGAGCTGTCGCAGCAGCACTGCCACATCCTCGTTCTTGGATGAGGTCGACACCAAGAGCTCCACATTACTGAATTCCGACCACCCGAGTGCGGCGCCGGTCAGATTCGCCGACCCTACAAGGCAACGCTCGTCCGCCATGAACAGCTTCGCGTGCAAGTCGTCGAGGAGCAGCAACTCGGTCCGTGCACGCCTGTTCGCCAGCTCGAAGACGCCCAGATCACTGACGCCTGCGGCCACTTCCACCGCTCGCCACCGGGTGACAAGACGAACCAGCACGTCGTCAGCCACGACAGACAGCAGTGTCTCCACCACTCTGGCCTTCATGAACGGCGCGCATAACACTACCTGGCGCCGGGCGCCCCGCAGTAGCGCCTTCAGACGCTCTCCCTCGACCATCATGGCTCTGACCATGGGACCGCGGCGAACGGCCTACAGATCCTCGTCGGGTTCGAGAAACCGCGCCGCCATTTGGCCCCAACCGAGTCGCACACTCTGCAACGCTCGCGCTCGACTTAGGCCAGCCTCCCGTTCGTACCGGGCCCATCCCGCGAAGACCAACTTTGTCGCATTCACCGCTCTCACGAGCCTCTCCTCGACCTCTTCCGGCGCCAACTCGTTCATGCTGGGATCATCGAGGGCCACGGTAGCGAAGAGGTCGTCGAAGCCCGGATGTAGCCGGTTGAACGTGATCTCTGTGATGTTGCCCTTCATCTCCACGTTGAACAGGTGGAACGAGTCTGGAAAGTCCGCCTCCAAGAAGACGACTCGCAGTCGCTCATCGTGAATCAAGGACACGAGATCCTCAGCATCGCGTGTGCTGTATCCCTTGTTCTCCGTTAGGTCATTCTGGACCTTCGTCAGATCCGGATCTTCCTTGTCGCCTTCGACCGGATTGTTCTCCGACCGCTTCTTCCAAACCGTGTTGACGGCGGTGGTGACGTCGTCGGCCTCGCCGTGTCTGGTCTTCCTCGAAGACCTGCTACCGGCGCCCTGCCCCTTCACGAGACCTCGCAGCTTACTCAGGTTCCTGTGGATCGCGTCGCTCAACTCGAGTAGCCAACCTCGGTGGTCACCGTCCTCCTTGAGACGGCTGACCACATCGCGGAATTCCTCTTCGGGGCTTTCCATCAGTTCCCGCCAATTTGTGCGCGCCAACTCGGAAAAATGCGTCGCGGCCTGCTTGTTGTTCGGCACGCCGAAAACCTCGTCGAGGGTCGGCGGAAACTCGATCTCGGCGCCCCACCAGCGTTCGCGTGGGTCATTGCCGTTACACCAGCCCGAATCGAGGATGAGCTCGCGGCCTGCCCGCAACACGGACACCCCCATATTGTCACCGGCATGACTCCCGTACGCGGTCTTGCCGCGCTTGATTGTACCCGCTTCCCTAACGGTCTCGGGCTTCGCGATCGAATACCTGGCGAAAACCTTGTGCACTGCGCCCTGAAACTCGATGTCGTGTGTTTCGGGCCAAGCCTCCTTGAACATCGCGACGCGGTTGAAGGGCTCAGGCAACGACGGGAGAGGTTGGAGATACAGGGGGTCATTGACGGTGGCCTCGCGGTCCACGATGGCCTCAATCGCGCCTTCTTCTTTCGCGTACAGCCGAATTGCCACGGAACCATCCGCGATCAAGCGCCTGTAGACACGCCCGACGATTCTCTCGGCGTGGTCGAGTGCGCGGGCCGCACGCTTCCAGGTAAGTCGGTCGGCATCAAGTTTCGACCACACGACCAACGTACCGCTCGAACCGACATGATCGGACAATTCTCGCCAGTCGCGCGGAAGCGCATGATGCTGCGGGTCAGGCACCTCGGTAATCGAGCCAGTATCGATTTCCTCGAGGTCGAGATAGGTCCAGAGCGCATTCGACGGACCGTTCCGCCACGTCCAGACGTCGACCCGCGCCGCCTGTGAAATCGAGGCGTTCGGCAACCCCATACCAAAACGCCCGATACCGGACCGGTCGTCGAGTCTCGTGCCGTTCCCGAATTGGAGAGCCATTCTGAGCGTGGACGAGTCCATCCCCGATCCGTTGTCGAGAACGGCGATGCTGTGAAGACGAGAACGCTCGCGCTGATTCACGATCGCCCGCCGCTCCAGACATAGAACTTCGATCATCCCGGCCCCGGCCTGGGCCGCGTTGTCGATCAGTTCCGCCAGGGCATACGCGGTGTTCTTGTAGCCGGAATCGCGCATCGCCGTGATGGCCAATCGAAGCGGAATGATCTCGTGCGCAAAGAGTTCGCCCTGTTCGGCGCCTGCAGCAACATGCGTCATGTCCAGACATCCTCCCAATTCGAGAAGGCCTCGGTGAGGTCACCGAACCCCGGAAGCCCAACGTCGACGACGGTGGATATAGCGCACGCCGGGTTGCCGCCGGCGAGCGGCCCGCGCGTTGCACGGCCGACCATCTGACTGTATAGCACGAGCGATTTCGTGGGTCTGGCTATCACGCAGGCACTGGTGTTCGGAGCGTCGAACCCGGCAGTCAAGACTCCGTAGTTGCAGAGCACGAGCGGCTTGCTTGAGCGGGCGCGGAAAGCCCGCACTATGCGACGTCGCGACGAGGCCGCGGTACTGGAGTTGATGAAGTGAGCGTCAATGGAAAGGGCAGCCAGGCCCGCGGCAATGCGTTCGGCATGGGAAACGGAGGCCCCAAAAAACATGATCCGCGTATGGCCCTCGGACGCCAACCGCTGGATTGCGCGGATGATCGCGAGGTTGCGATCCAGGTCTGCTGCGACTGCATCGAGGACGGACTCATCGTAGTCTTCTCCCGATGATCCGTGTTCGAACACCCGCTTGAGGTGGGGGCTGGAGTCCACCGTTAGCCTGGAAAAGGTCGGGCGGGCCATGTAGCCTCCCTCCACAAGTCCGACGACGGGGTCCTCGTAGCCGTCGATCTCCACCGCGAGCTTGCGCTCGCCAAAAAAGGTGGATAGCTTCTGGTCGGCGTCGACATCCGCCCAAGTGCGACCAGGTGTGGCGGTCAGGCCTAGTAGCGAGGTACAAGGGCCGGTGTCCGCGAGCGAGGTAATCAAGTTGCGGTACGTCGGCGCTATCGCCTGATGGGCCTCGTCCACGACGACCAGGCGAGTTCGTGCTCCCAATCGGAGAACGTCGATGGAGGCGCGCTTACTCCAGGCATGGGTTTTTTGTAATCCTGCGACGAGGAGGCCGTCGGTGAAGTCGGAGAGGGGCGGGGCGTACTTGCCCCAGAAGCGTGCCACGCGTAGCGGGCGACTTCCGTATCGGGTCCAACTCGATCGGAAGGCGTCGGCTGCCTGCTCAAGGAGTTCCGAACTCGAAGCAAGCCAGACGACAAGGCTTGGTTCGGCGTCCTGGAGAATGCGGCTGACAACGTGCATTGTCGTCCGCGTCTTGCCGGTACCTGTCGGCATGTGGAGGACCAGGCGACCGTGACCGTCGCGCAGAGTCTCGTAGGCTTGACCGGCGATTCGACGCTGATGCGGGAACAGGCCGAACTGGGGCTCAAGGCGCTCGATGGCCGAGCCGGGAGGCGTGGAGGACGACGCGGGCAAGTCGAGTCCATAAAATCCCAGGAGGAGGTTCCAGACTTCGGAATCGTTCTCGACGGGCAGGTGTCGCAGCGCGTCTGTGGAGCAAGCGTCGACTCGTTGGGCTAGTTCCGGGAGGGACTCGACCGGTGTTGCGTCGAGGAGAAGGTCGCGGAGGTCTGGCCGGGGAAGAACGCGGTCAGGGCTGGTCCGGAGTCGCCAGAGGGTTGCGCGGCGAAGCGCAGGCGGTTGCTCAGGTGGCGGCAGCGCCGCCTCGACGAGTGCGAGAAGTTGAGGCCCGAGGACAGCTCGGAATTGCGGGCGGCCGAAGTGCGAGACGACCTGCGCTACGCCGTAACCAGGGCTGCCGCTAGTAGCGTCGGTCATGGGTCAAATGCCGCCTCCATCGCGCGTGGGTGTGGCGTCTCTGGAACAAAGGCGCGGTTAATTCTCGGGTCGGGTAGTTGTCGCGCGAGCCTGGTTGGGAGAACGTGGTCCGCAAGGAGAGCAGACCGTCTTCGAGCGCGAGGGCCAGGGGGCGGAACAGCGAATCCCGCTGGATTGCGGTCTTGTTGGGGGTCGGCATTACTCATCTCGGCGGCAGCGTCCTCAGAGATGGCAGATCAGGCAGCCTTCCTGGTCGTTCTCCTGATCGAGGGTTTCGGCCAGTACTTCGATGAGCGGTCGGTCGGGTCTGGCGGTCTCTTCGGCCTGGAGGACCTTGAGGTGCCGTCGGCGGATTGCGTCAGCGCGCTCGGGCCGGGCGAGCTCGGCGAGGCTTTCGGTTTGCGACCACGTGAAGCGGCGACCGGTCTCAGGGTCGGTTTTCTCATAGGCCTTGGCGTCCTGGAAGAGCTGCGGATGGTGGTCCTTGAGCCCCAGCCATTCGACCTTGCGCTGGAAGAAGCAGAAGTAGCAGCCGGAACGGGTTCGCCACTCGTAGTAATCGGGCACGCCGAGGCCTGACTCGTCGAGAATCCGGTACACGTCGGCCTCGGTGATGCCGTCCTCCTTGAAGGGGTACCGGGGCGTGATGTTCGGCTTCGAGGAGATGTAGCCATCCCTGTGTTCGTCTCCGCGGATGCCGATGTAGCTGATCACGGGGTCGTCGCCGACGAAGCGCTCGAATGGGCGGATCTTGAGCTGGCGGGTGCACCAGCGCATCTGCGGAGACGGCAGGTAGTGGCCGTAGACCTCCAGCCAGTGGTCGAACCCGCGCTCGTCGTTCAGCCGGATGATCGGCTTGCCGAGATACGCCTCGACCTTGTCGAGGTAGTCGTAGGTCTCCTGCAGCTCCTTCTTGGTGTCGCAGAAGACGTACTCCATGTCGGGCTCGCGGTCGCGCATGTACACGGCGAGTGCGGTGCTGTCCTTGCCGCCGGACATGCTCAGGATATGGCGCACGCGGTCGCTCACTGGCCGTCCTTTCCCGGTTGCTCCGATTTCGAAGCGTCGATCAGGGACTCCGCCGCGAGGGCCAGCGCCGCTAGCGCTTGGTCGCGGTGGCACGCGGCGGTCTTCGAGCCGTTCGCGCTCACGGTTTTCAGTATACGGTCACGGAGCGCTGCAACTCGCGCGTTGTCCGCGGGCCGCAACGGTAGCACACGGTCGCGTTCCGGATGACCACGCCGCGCGACTGCCAGTCTGAGCAGACCGTGCCCGTCGTCGGGGCCGTCGCCGGCGACCACGAGCGACTCCGCGGTACTGAACGCTCGGGCCAACTGTGCGGCTCGCACCTGGAAGTGGTCCTCATCGGCGTCGGACCACTCGTGGGGCGGCTTGCTCGCGAGCTGCGTCAGCAGGGAAACTATCAGATCGTCGGGGGCAAGCGCCTCGTCGGTGGCCCGCAAGACGAAGCTCCTAAGCATGGGCTCGAGGGCGATGTCTTCAAGGTGACGAGCCCGACGGCGGAGTTCCGCCCCTAGATCCGCCGGCGTGTCGGGCAGACTAAGCTCGTTGGCCAACACCGCGCAGGCCCGCTGGAGCAGGGCGGGGTGCGCGTTCTCGATCTCCCGGAGTCCCGCCTCGAGGGCGCAGGCGAACTCGTCGACGCGTTGAGCGGCGTCTGACTGGTTCACGCCGAACGGCGGGCACCCGCACGCCACCGGCAGCTCGTCGAAGAGGAGTTGCGCGGGCTCCCGGGCTCGGACCAGCGCTTCGCGGATACGCCGAGCCCGCGTGGAGACTCTCAAGGTCCGGCGGGCGTAGGGTGTCAGGCTCGCGACGAACCGCACGAGGCCTCGCACTACGTCGAGGAGAGCGGGCTCGCGCTCGGTGGATAGCCGCAACACTTCGACAAGGCGGGTGAGCAGGGACTGACGCGAGCTGTCGATGCGGCACCGCCGAATCTCGAACCCGTCGGGAGACCGCAGCAGCCGTTCGGCGTGTGACGGTGTCCAAGCCGGCATGAAGGACCCGCGCTCGTAGACGGCGACGTCATCGTTCCGTGCGAGGAGTGCGGCAATCACGATGACTGGCAGCGGGCCGTCCTTGAGTCCGAACGGTGGACGCCGAAGCCGGTCGTACAGCTCGCCAAGTGGTCTGCGTCCGGCCTCCGTGTCGCCGAGAAAAGCATCGATCGCCTTCCACACCGGCTGCATCTGCCGTCTCGGAGCTCCGAAGTTCCAGCCTTCCCTGGCCCGCCGCCGGTGCAGGCCGTGCGCCTCGAGCAGGGAGCGGTACATGCTGACCTCGGGCGGATTGCCTTCGAAGCCCAGCTGTTCGGCATCGCGGCGCAGGAGCATGGCCTCGATCAGGTTCCGGCGGGCCTTGGCCGCCGATGTGGAGAGCGCCCGGCGGTTCAGGAGCTCGTTCCTGATCGGAGGCGCGTCGGCGTAGTGCGTGTCGCACAGGCTCGACAGCGCACGCGAGGCGTCGCGCCACGACGCTGCGATCAGACGCTCGCCCCCGGTGAACCAACGGCTCCGACGCGGGTCGAACGCCCGCTCGACCTCGGCTGCAATCTGACGCTGCAGCTCGTCGATGCGGCTGCTCAGCTCGGTTCTCGCCGTCGGGTCGGACTGCAGCTCCGACGTCGTGGCGCGGGCGAGCTGCGAAGCGGCCAGCTCGCGGGTGAGCTGCGTGAGGCGCGCCGACGCCTCGGGCACCACCAGCACCACCGGCTTGCCTGCGCCGAGCCGCTCGATGGCGAGCCCCGCGATGCCCTGCCGCCGTCCGAGGTCGTCCGCCTCCTGCTCGGTCCGGGGCAGCGCGAGGAGCACCACGCCGTCACCCTCGCCGCCCAGGGTCGCCTCCTCACCCGACAGCAGGCGGGATGCGTCGACGAACCGCACGTCGAAGAACCGCAGGGTGCCGGTCTCGAACAGGTGGCGGCGCGCGACGAGCGGCGTACGCGGCGCCTCACGCTGCAGCGCCTGCGCCACCGAGAAATCGGTCTCCAGTCGGCCCTCGGCACGGACGACCAGGTCGTCGAGATCGAGGTCGCTGCCTTCCCAGATCTGGAACGCGTCGCGGAACTGGCGGAACACGAGGACGGACCGCTGCTTGAGGCGTTCGAGCGCGCCCTCCGCCGCGCCGTTCCCGCCGACGCACGCCGTGACCACCTCGGCAGATGCCCGGAGGCCGACTTGGTCGCCGAGCATCCCCAGCAGGCCGACCGTCTTCAGCACTTGTTCGTCGATGGCGTCCGCCTCCGGCGGCAGCCGCCTGATCGCGGTGTCGATCTCCGCCCACGGGCGCCCGTCTCGGCCGAGGATACGGTCGCCGAGCATGCCCGTCGCGTAGTCGTAGAGCCGGTCGGCGGTGTACAGACGGTCCGGCCCGTTCGTCCGCAGGAAGTCGCGGAAGCTGAGCGGTTCGCCGGCGGACAGGAACGCGAACAGCGACCGTTCGTTCTGGGCCAGCCGGCCGCGGAACAGCGGGCCGAGAAGGGCGGTGGCGACGGGGTGGAGCGGCCAACACCCGTCGAGGTAGCCGGCCAATCGGGACTCGTCCCAGCCCGTGCCTTCGGCCACCCAGGCCGCGGTTGTCGACACCGCGCGGGCCCAGCCCGCGGTGTCGCGAGGCTCGCCGCGCCGGCGAATCGCGGCGGCGGTGAGCCGGATGATCTGGTCGCCGCCCTCCCGGAACGCGAGCTCTCCGAAGCGGCCCTGGACCTTGGCCCACTCGTTCCGGTCGGACGGCCCCAACTGGTGCGCGTATCGATCGAAAGACTGGTGGAGGACGGTCAGGATGACGAACGGGAAGCCGTTGCTGCGGGCCGCGACCTCGGCGAGCGCCTGCAGCAGGTAGACGTCCCCGCGGGTCGGCTTCTGCGCCGCGTATTCGAGCGCCTTGCCGGCCTCGTCGACGATGAGCAGCAGGCCCGCGCCGGTCTTGTCGCCTATCGTCCGGACCGCCTCCTCGAAGCACTCGACGACGTCGGAGGTCGCGCAACGGGAGAGCGACGGGGCCGATCCGTTCAGCAGTCGCTTGATGGCGCCCAGCACCCGTGGCTTCGCACCTCGCCGCGTCGCCCAGATGGCCTCGATCGTCGCGCGCAGCGACTTCAGGAGGAGGGTGTCCAGGGGAGCACGCTCGGCCGTCAACAGCGCGGGGAGCAGCGACGGCTGCGGCGTCGCGAGTCCGTTCGCCCCATCGAGGAGGCCTCTGGCCGCGTCCCCGCCCGGATTGCCGCTGCCCGACAGCAGGTCCGCCAGGAAGACGGCGAACGCGCTCTTGCCCGAGCCGTAGGGCCCTACCAGACTCCACGCCCGGTCGCCGGCCTCGTCATCGAGCCCTTCGGTGATCTGCGAGAGGGCGCGGCGGACCGCGGGCGTGACGACGTAGCCGTCAAGAGCCTCCGTCGACCCCGCGTCGCGGTCGAGGTTGACCGAGCGCCGAAAGCGGCGCTCGACCTCGACGAGGCTCGATAGACTGGCCGGTCCCGGGCTGGCGTCCATCGTCACGCGGCCTCGACCGACGCCGAATCGTAGTACCGGTGCAGCAACGCCGTCGGCTCGGGCGCAGCGTGCACGTAAAGCTGCTTCAGGCCGGCCGTCTCGTCAAAAACTACGCCGCCGTCCGTCAGGGCCTCGATGCGGTCGAGCCGACCGAGCAGCCCGGGCTCGTCGAGGCAGAACGCCCGCCCCGGGGCGCCGTCGCCGAACGCGAGCTCCTCGAGCGTGACGGTCTGCACCCGCGACGGTTGCCGCTGGAGGTACTCCGCCAACGCATACGCGAAGACTCCGTCGGGCAACGACTCGTGGTCGCTGCGCACGAGCGCGAGGGCCTGTTGCCGGTTCGTCGGGCGGATCACGCCCAGCTCGACGAGCGGGCAGTCGAGCGTGTCCTCCAGGAGGACGTTGCGGCGCCGCACCGGTGCGTAGGTGCGGACGAACACGTCGATGTCGCGCTTCAACGACGCGCTGGTGAACCGCGTCCAGCCGGTCTGCGCCCCTAGCGTCTCCAGCGCCTCCTGGATGTCGGCCCGCGTGAAGATCGTGCCGGGGTACTGGTTGAAGACCCACCACCACGTCGTGGCCCGCTCGGGCCGTCTCACGAGCTGCCAATGGAGCAGCCACAGCGTGCCGGGGTCCTCCAGGAACGGGTCCCAACCTCCATCGAGGAGCAACGCCCTGCCCAGCTCGCTCGGGGCCAGCGGCCGGCGACGGCTGCCGCGGGGCCGCGGCGCATTCTCCAGCATGCCCGTCACCAAGCCCCAGTGGCGCATCGACGACACCATGTTCTTGCCGACCCCGAGCTTCACCATCGCGTCGTCGGCCTCGAACGCGTACGCGTCCTCGTCGGCGGCGTCCACCGCCTTCTTGAGCCACGGATACCGGAACGGAAAGGTCTCGTGGCCCGAGAACGACACGCGTTCGGCGCCCGTCACTGGGCTGACTCTCCCTTCTGAGCGGACTGTCCTGCAATCCATCTGCCAAGCTCGGAACGGAGGACCCTCCAGTGTCTTCCGACGCTGAACGCGGGCCGATCGCCGGTCCCGACGAGCCTGTGGACGGACTTCCTCGGAATTCTCGCGTACTCTGCGACTTCGGCGAGGGTCAGAATCTCACCAGATCCTGCGAACGGCCTGCGGCCGCCGTTGGGCGCGCCTGGACTGGAACGGACACCGACGGCCATGTCTGTCGAGAGCCTAGCACACACGGACACATTTTGCGGTATCCGAATCCGGCACCACTAGATGTTGGGTTCGTGAACCAAAGCGTCGACGGAAAGGACCCATGGGGCACGCCGGTTGTCGCCGACCTCGATTATCGCGTCATCGAACGTCTCGAGGCCGACCCTCGTCCGAATCACGCCGGCCTGCATCGCCGGCGTCACTCTCGACCCGGCCGCTGTGAGCTGCACGCGCCTGGTCAGCCGCGGGCGAAGATTGTCGACGCCGCGACGGCTTCCGAAACGAGGCCGGCCCGGCGTGCAGGCCCCGCCGCGGCGTGCTAAAGTGGCGCGTTCACTCGGCGCCGGCCACCCTCTGACGACGGATACCGACCATGTTGAGCAGTTGGCAGCAGGACTACACGCCCATCGCGGACAGTCTCGGCTATTCGACGATCGCCGCGGCCGTCCCCCTCCTCATCCTCTTCTACATGCTGGGGGTCCGCCGCAAGCCCGGCTGGATCGCCGGCCTCACCGCCCTCGGGGCGGCGGTGGTGCTGGCGGTGGGGGTGTACGGCATGCCCGTCGTGCAGGCGGGGGCCGCGATGGTCTACGGCGCCGCGTTCGGCCTGTTCCCCATCGGCTGGATCGTCGTCGCCTCGCTCATCCTCTACCGGGTGACGCTCGACTCGGGCCGCTTCGAGATCATCAAGGACTCGATCGGCTCGCTCAGCGACGACCGGCGCCTGCAGGCGGTGCTCATCGGCTTCGCCTTCGGGGGGTTCATCGAAGGGGCGGCGGGCTTCGGGACCCCGGTGGCCATCGCCGCCGCGATGCTCACCGGCCTCGGCTTCTCCCCGTTCTACGCCGCGTTCATCTGCCTCATCGCCAACACCGCGCCCGTCGCGTTCGGCTCGCTCGGCATCCCCGTCGTGACCCTCGCCCAGGTCACGGGGCTGCCCGAGTCGGACCTGAGCGCCATGACCGGCCGGCTGTGCGCGCTCATCGGCATCATCATCCCCGCCTACATGGTGGTCGTCATGTCGGGGTTCCGCCGGTCCCTGGAGGTGCTGCCCCAGGTCTTGGCGTGCGCGGTCACCTTCGCGATCGTGCTGTTCGCGGTCACCAACACCCTCGGGCCGGCCCTCGCGGTCATCCTCGCGTCGATCGCGGCCATGATCGCGATGGTCGCGGCCATGAAGATGTGGCATCCGGAAAAGCCGTTTCGCCTCGAGGGCGACGTGGCGGCGACGACCCGGTCGCGCACCCATTCGACCGGCGAGCTCGTGTCGGCCTGGACCCCCTACATGCTGCTCGTGGGGTTCGTGCTCGTGTGGCGCTACCCGCCCATCCAGGGCCTGCTGAACGCGGTGGGCACGACGATCCCGGTGCCGCTGCTGCACGAGGTGGTCACCCGGGTGCCGCCGCTGACCCCCGAGCCGTCGCCGTACGCCGCGGTCTACAACTTCAACTGGCTGTCGGCGGCCGGCACGTCGTGCTTCCTCGCCGCGTTCACGGCGTCGCTGGTCATCGGCGAGCCGGTCGGGAAGTTCTTCGGCATCGTGCGGGCGGTGCTCAAGCAGCTGGAGAAGCCGCTGCTGACCATCGCGTCGGTCCTCGCCCTCGCGTTCCTCATGAACTACGCGGGCATGACCTCGACCCTCGGGCTCGCCTTCGCGGCGACCGGGGCCCTCTTCCCGTTCTTCAGCGCCATGCTCGGATGGACCGGCGTCTTCCTCACCGGCAGCGACACGTCGTCGAACGCGCTGTTCGGGACGCTGCAGGTGGTCACCGCCAACGCCCTGGGGCTGAACCCCATCCTCACCGCGTCGACGAACGCGGCGACCGGGGTCATGGGCAAGATGATCTCGCTTCAGAGCATCGCCGTCGCCGTCGCCGCCACCGGCATGGCGTCGTCGCAGGAGGGGCGCCTCTTCCGCATCACCCTGAAGCACAGCATCATCCTGGCCCTGAGCATGGCGGTCGTCACGATGATCTTCGCCTACGTCCTCCCGCATCTCGTGCCGCCGCCGCCGGCGTGATCGCTCACGCCGCCGCCGCCGCCGGTGGGTGATGGCCCGCCGGCGGCGGGGCCGGGGAATGAGCCGATGAAGCCGAGCTTTCTCTCGATCCGGTCGAGGGCGACTGAAGCGGCGGTCCGATTCCGCCTCAGAAGCTGAGCTGTCTCTCGATCCGGTCGAGGGCGACTGAAGCGGCGGTCCGATTCCGCCTCACAGGTTGGACGGCGCCAGCAGCATCGCCACCGCGGTGACGAGGAACAGGACCACCGCGACGAGGCCGCTGTAGCCGAGCACGTCGCCGAACTTCATCCGCGTGACGGTCAGGATGGGGATCGCCCAGAACGGCTGGATGAGGTTGCTCGTCGAGTCGCCGTAGCAGTAGGCGAGCAGGGTGGTGGTGGGCGACACCGCGAGGTCGCGCGCCGCCGGCAGCAGGTAGGGAGCCTCGATCAGCCACTTCGAGCCGCCCGAAGGAACGAACACGTTCACGATCCCCGAGTAGATGTAGACGATGAGGGGATAGGTCTCGGTGGTCGCGATCTGCACGAAGAGCGAGCCGAGCCAGTCGCCGAGGGGGGTGCCGTTGATGACCCCGAAGATGCCGGCGTAGAACGGGAACTGCAGGATGACGCCCGACGCGGTCCGCGCCCCGTTGCCGAACGCCCGCACGAGGTTCGCGGGCCGCCGCTGGAGCAGCATCGCCCCCATCAGGAACACGGCGTTGTAGGCGTTGATGGTCCAGCTCGCCCCGAACCCCTGGGTCACGATGGAGTGCCCGAGGGGATAGCCGATCAGCAGCACGGCGAGGAAGATCCACCCCGGGAACGCCTCGATGCCCGCCGCCGGCGTCGTCGGCTCGGTCTCCTCGGGCATCGACGGCATGATCCGGGCTAGCTCGTCCTCGGACAGCGTCCGGGCGTTCTTGCGCGGATGCAGCACTGCGACCATGCCGAGGGCGACGACCGACACGACCGCGAGGTAGACGAGATTGAACGAGTTGAACAGGGTCTCGGTCACCGGCAGCAGCCGGTCGACGAGGGGCTCGGCGCCGGGTGCGGGCGTGGTGATGGGGTTTCCGGCCGTGGCCATGATGAGGGGGGCCGACCCCGAGAGCCCGCCGTGCCAGACGGTGCCGAGGCCGAGGTAGCCGGCCGCGATCAGGACGCGGATGTCCGCGCGCGGGTTCCGCCGGGCCACGAACGGCAGGAACAGGGCCGAGGCGACGACGCTGGCGGCCCAGTTGAAGTAGGCGACGACGATCGAGAACAGCCCCAGCAGCACCACCGCCTGCACCGGCCGGTCGACGTCGGGCCGGCTCGCGAGCCAGTCGAGAAACCGGAACGCGGGCCGCGACGACACGCAGGCGTGGGCGGCGATGAGGGCGATGGCGAACTGCATGGCCAGCTCGAGGAGCGCCCACATGCCGCCGCCCCACGCCAGCACCGTCTCGTTGAGGCCGGCGCCGGCCCCCAACATGGCGAGCAGCATCGCCAGCACCGTCAGCGACATGCACACCACCCACGAGTCGGGTATCCAGCGCTGGGTGAAGCGGGACAGGCTCTCGCCGAGGTTGCCGATGAGCTGGATGATCGCGGACATGGGATTGGGCGTCGCCTGGGTCTCGTGTCGATGGTGCGGATGACCCGCCGGCGCGGCGACCCTTCGGCGGCGCCGGTCGTCCGGGTCGGCGGGGGGTCTCCCGTGGGCTTCGCCGGCGCGTTAGCTGCGGCGCGGCGGCGGTCCGGGCCACGGACGCGGGGTCAGGCCGCCTCTTCCGCGGTCGGCGGCTTCGCCAGGTACAGGCAGACGAGCGAGCCGATGGACAGCACCGCGGCCCCGAAGAACGCCCACTGGTAGTTGCCGAAGGTGTCGAAGACGAAACCCGCGAGCCGGGCCCCGACCACCGCCGCGAGCCCCCACGCGAGGAACAGCAGGCCGTAGTTCACCCCGAGGTGCTTCGTGCCGTAGAAGTCGGCCGAGGTCGCCGCGAACACCGCGAGCAGGGCGCCGTAGCAGAAGTAGACCGCGAAGACCCCGAGCACGAAGAACGCCACGCTGGAGCCGAGCAGGTAGAGCAGGGGCATCGCCACCGCCGACACCAGCACCATCAGGCGCAGCACGTTCAGCCGCCCGATGTTGTCCGACATCGCGCCCGAGAGCACGCGCCCCACCGTGTTGCCGACGGCCCCGACGACGAGGCCGATCAGGGCCACGCTGGTGATGCCCGCCTCCGTGCCGAACGGGACGAGCTGGCTGATCAGCCCCAGCCCCGCGATGGCGCCCATGAAGTAGGCGAGGAAGAGGAAGTAGAACGCGCTGCCGCGCAGCATCTCCGACGGCGTGAAGTCGCGCGCGGCCCGGGTCACCGCCGCCTTGAGCTGGCTCGGGTCCCAGCCCTCGGGGGCGAAGCCGTCGGGGGCCGGCTTGAGCAGCCAGGCTCCGGCCATCGAGATGAGGAAGAAGATGACGCCGTAGATCCGGAACGTCGCCTCCCAGCCCGACCCGGGGATGAGCAGCTCGTCGGCGATCGGCCCGAAGATGCCCGACCCGGCGCCGTAGCCGCCGACCGCGATGCCGATGGCGAGCCCGCGGCGGTCGGGGAACCACTTCGAGACGACGGGTATCGCGATGGAGTAGCCGATGCCGTTGCCGGCCCCGGCGATGAGCCCGTAGGTGATGTACAGCCACGCCAGCGACGTCGTGTAGCTCGCGAGGAAGAACCCCCCGCTGAACAGCAGCCCGCCGATGGCGGCGAGGGTGCGGAACCCGACGGTGGCGTGCAGGCGGCCGGCAAGGACGAACGTCACCGCCATCGTGAAGATGCCGATGCTGAAGGTCGTCGACGTCTGCTCGCGGGCCCAGCCGAATTCGCCCTCGAGGGGGAGCACGAAGACGCTCCAGGCGTAGAACGAGCCGAGCACGACGTTCAACATCGTGCCCCCGATCAACGGGAGCCACCGGTTGCCGGCCTGCGAATCAGCCATCGAGATTCTCCTGCGAGCCTGCTCCGAAGAAGTCGGCACCGGCGAGGTCACGCCCCGGCCGCGGCGCCTACTTCAGGGTGGGCATGCTCAGGCTCACCGCCTCGGGGCGGTCCGGCCACCGGGTGGTGACGACCTTCGTTCGCGTGTAGAACCTGACCCCGTCCTCGCCGTGCACGTGGAGGTCGCCGAACAGCGAGCCCTTCCACCCCCCGAAAGAGAAGAACGCCATGGGCACGGGAATCGGCACGTTGACGCCGACCATCCCGACCTCGATGTCGCGGGCGAACCGGCGCGCCGCGTCGCCCGACCGGGTGAACACCGCGGTCCCGTTGCCGTAGGGGTTGCGGTTGACGATGTCGATTGCGTCGTCATAGGTGTCGGCGCGCAACACCACGAGCACCGGCCCGAAGATCTCGTCGCGGTAGACGGGCATGTCGACCGTCACCCGGTCGAACAGCGTCGGCCCCAGGAAGTAGCCGTCCTCGTGCCCCTCGACCCGGACCCCGCGGCCGTCGACCACGAGGTCGGCCCCGGCCTGCTCGCCGAGGTCGACGTAGCCGGCCACGCGGTCGAGGTGCTCGCGGGTGATGAGGGGCCCCATCTCGACCCCCTCGCGGTCGCCTGGGCCGACCCGCACCGCGGCCGCCCGGTCGCGGATGCGCGACACGATGGCGTCGCCCGCCTCGCCGACCGCCACCACCGCCGAGATCGCCATGCAACGCTCGCCGGCCGAGCCGTAGGCGGCGCCGATGAGGGCGTCGGCGGCGGCGTCGAGGTCGGCGTCGGGCAGCACCACCGCGTGGTTCTTGGCCCCGCCGAGGGCCTGCACGCGCTTGCCGTGAGCGGTCGCGGTCTCGTAGACGCGCCGGGCGACCGGCGTCGAACCGACGAAGGAGACGGCGGCGACTTCGGGGTGAGTCAACAGCGCGTCGACGGCCTCCCGGTCGCCGTGCACGACGTTGAAGACGCCGGGCGGCAGCCCCGCCTCGTCGAGCAGCTCGGCCGCCATCATGCTCGCCGAAGGGTCCTTCTCCGACGGCTTCAGCACGAACGTGTTGCCGCACGCGAGGGCCACCGGGGCCATCCACATGGGGCACATGATGGGGAAGTTGAACGGGGTGATCCCCACGCAGACGCCGAGGGGCTGCCGCGTGCTGTGCGAGTCGACCCCGGCCCCCACGTCCTCGGCGTGCTCGCCCTTCAGCAGGTGGGGGATGCCGCTCGCGAACTCGACCACCTCGAGGCCGCGCTGCACCGAACCGGCCGCGTCGGCCAGCGTCTTGCCGTGCTCCTCGGTGACGACCCGCGCGATGTCGCCCTTGCGCCGCTCGAGGAGGTCGCGGAACCGCATGAGGATGCGGGCCCGCCGGAGCGGCGTGGTGTCGCGCCACGCGGGGAAGGCGGCCCGGGCGTCCCGCACCGCCGCGTCGACGTCGTCGGGGGTCGCGAACGGCACCGTCCGCACGGTGCGCCCGGTCGCCGAGTCGGTGACGACGCCCTCCCGGCCGCCGGCCGGCGCGACGCGGCGCCCGTTCACCCAGAACGGCACGGCGGGAACGGCGGCCTGTGTGGTCATGCGAGCGCGAAGTGTATCAGAAAGGAGGGATACGGCCGGCGACGGGAGAGGGCCGCCAGCCTTGGCCGGCGGCCCCTCGCGATGCCCCCGATCCGCCGATCCCGGCGGTATCGGGGTGCGCGTCGGCTAGATGTCGAAGTACATCGCGAACTCCCACGGATGGGGCCGCAGGCGGATGGCGTCGACCTCGCCGCGCTTGTAATCGATCCAGGCGTCGATGAGGTCCTGCGTGAAGACGTCGCCCTTCAGCAGGAACTCGTGGTCCGCCTCGAGGGCGTCGAGCGCCTCCTCCAGGCTGCCCGGGGTGCTCGGGATCTTCGCGTGCTCCTCGGGCGGCAGGTCGTAGAGGTCCTTGTCGAGGGGCCCCATCGGCGTGGTCGCCTTCTGGATGCCGTCGAGCCCGGCCATCAGCAGCGCGCTGAACGCGAGGTAGCCGTTGCAGGTCGGATCGGGGAAGCGGGTCTCGATGCGCTTCGCCTTCTCGCTGCCCGAGTACACGGGGATGCGGACGGCGGCGCTCCGGTTCCGCATCGAGTAGATGAGGTTGATGGGCGCCTCGTAGCCGGGGACCAGGCGCCGGTACGAGTTGGTGGTCGGGTTGCAGAAGGCGAGCAGGGCCGGGGCGTGCTTCAGGATGCCGCCGATGTAGTGCACCGCCGTCTTGCTGAGCCCGGCGTAGGCGTCGGCCTCGAAGAACGTGTTCTTGCCGTTCAGCCAGAGGCTCTGGTGCACGTGCATGCCCGACCCGTTGTCCATGAAGATGGGCTTGGGCATCAGGGTCACGGTCTTGCCGTGGCGCCGCGCCACGTTCTTGACGACGTACTTGTACTTGAGCAGCTTGTCGCCCATGCTCACGAGCGAGTCGAAACGCATGTCGATCTCGGCCTGCCCCGCCGTCCCCACCTCGTGGTGGTGCACTTCGACCTCCACGCCGACCTTCTCGAGCTCGAGCATCATCTCGGTCCGCAGGTCCTGGTGGCTGTCCATGGGCGGCACCGGGAAGTAGCCCTCCTTGTACCGCGGCTTGTAGCCCAGGTTGCGGGAGTTGCCGGCCGCGTCCGGGTCTTCCGTGCGTCCGGCGTTCCAGAAGCCCTCGGCCGCGTCGATGTGGTAGTAGCCGTGCTGGTGGCTCTGGCCGAACCGGATGTCGTCGAAGATGAAGAACTCCGGCTCGGGCCCGAAGTAGGCGGTGTCGGCGATACCCGTGCTCTTCAGGTAGGCGTTGGCCTTCTGCGCGACGTAGCGGGGGTCGCGCGAGTACGACTCGCCGGTAATCGGGTCCTTGACGTTGCAGATGATGTTCAGGGTCGGCCGCTCGAAGAACGGGTCGACGAACGCGGTCGAGGGGTCCGGGAAGAGCAGCATGTCGCTCTCCTGGATGGCCTGGAAGCCGCGGATGCTCGACCCGTCGAATCCGATCCCTTCCTCGAAGACGTCCGCCTCGAATTCCTTCGCCGAGACGGTGAAGTGCTGCCACAGACCCGGCAGGTCGACGAACCGGAGATCGACCCCCTGAATCCCCTTGTCCTTGATCAGTTGCATCACGTCGTTCGCTGTCATCCGTGTGTCCTCCTGTAACACCGTTCGTTGACGTCGCTTCGACCGCGGGTCCGCGCGTCGAATCCTCGGTTCGATTCCGTCGACGGGCCTGCCCGCGGTGCGGGTGCGTCCCGCCCCTGGCCCCCCCGGGCCCGCCCATCGTCGCCTGCGCCTGCGCCTGGCGCCCGGCCCGGGGGTCCGCGCCGTTCTGCCGCGCGGACGCCTACGCCGCCTCCCCCGCGCCTAGCGCGGCCTCCAGGTCCGTACGGAGATCGTGCTCCATGTCCGTCGACAGCTTGCCGCCCTCGCGTGTCAAGTGGAACACATCGGTCGCGCGGTCGCCTTCGGTGGAGATCAGCACCAGGTCGATGTCGCAGCCGTGCTCCGAGATGACCCGGCTGATGCGGTGCAGCAGGCCCCACTGGTTGGCGCCGCCGACCTCCAGGACGGTGTACCGGTCCGAGTAGAAGTGGTCGAAGTGCACCACGTTGAGAACCCGAATCGGGCGGCGTCGTGCGCGCGCCGCCGCCTCGCGCCCCTTCAGCATCGACTCGAGGTCGACGGCGCCGGTCAGGACCTCCTGCAGCAGACGCGTCAGCTCGGCCGGGCCCGACTCGTTGAGGGCGAGGAACTTGTCGGCGTCGACGAAGCGGAACAAGTCGAGCACCAAGCCCTCGCGGTTGCTCATCGCCTGGCCGCGCAGGATGTCCATGCCGAAGTACGACAGCACGCCGCAGATCTTCGAGAAGATCCGCGGGCGGTCCCGGGTGACCACGCCGAGCTCCCACACCTCGTCCTGCCGCTCGAGGTGTACCCGCACGCCGTTCGACTCGAGGTCGCGCGACAGGACGACATGGTCGTACACCTGCCGCGGCTCGACGAGGCGCAGATAGCGCCGGGGCAGCCCGTCCAGGAAGCGGGTCACCTGCTCCTCGGTGATCTCCGCCGGTCGGCCGGCCAGCAGCTCGGCCACGCTCTGTTCGCCCTTCGCGATCACCTCGTCGCCGTAACCCAGGGTCAGGTGGTTGTAGGTGTCGACGTACAGGCGCCAGAGGAGCTCTTCCTTCCAGGGCGTCAGGGTCTCCGGCGTCGTGCCCTGAATGTCCACCAGGGTCAGCAGGCAGAGCATCCGGAGCCGGTCCTCGGTGCCGACTAGCCGCGCGAGCTGCCGGGGCACCTCGGGGTCCTGGGTGTCCCGCCGGAACGCCGTCTGCGACATGACGAGATGGTGGCGTATCAGGAACTCGACGGTGCGGGCCGCCTGCGGGAGGACCCGGAGCCGGCGCAGGGGCCCCGCCACCATGCGGCAGCTCTCTTCCGAGTGGTTCTTGTTCGTCCATTTGCCGACGTCGTGGAACAGCAGCGCGAGGACGATCAGCTCGGGCTCCTCCAGCTCCGCCAGCGCGCCCGAGAACCGCCGGCGCGACGGTGTGCACGAGTCGGGATCGGCGAGGTCCGACAGGTTGCGGATGGTCACGAGGGTGTGCTCGTCGACCGTGTACTTGTGATAGAAGTCGCGGATGACCCGGCAGTAGACCTTGCGGAACTCCGGGAACATGCGTCCGAGCAGCCCGTTCTCGTGCATCTCCGACAGGCGGTCGTAGAGGCCGGCCCTCGGCTTCAGGAACCGCAGGAACCCCTCGCACTCGGCCCTTCCCGGGAAGAACTGCTCCGACGTATAGCGGTCGCCGTGCCGCTCGATGAACGCGAGGGTGTCGGGCGCCACCGCGCAGCCTTCGTCGGTGGCGGCCTGGAACACCGGGAGCCACGTGCTCGGCTGCAGCGACGCGCGGACCGTGTCGACGAAGCCGACCCCGTCCCGTCGGCGCTCGATGTTGTCGGCGATGGCGCGGGTGGGGACGGAGGCGGGGGCCGGATCGGTGCCCTCCAGGACGTGCGACAGCACCCGCGACACGATGCGCGCGTGGTGGAAGTAGACGCTCATCAGCGCCTCCACCGTCTGCGCCTTCGTGCCCGGCGAGCCGAACCGCTCGGCCACCGTCTCCTGGTGCTCGTGGCTCAGGATGTTCTGGTCGCGCTTGTTGTCGAGGTGCACCATCGATCGAATGCGCAGCAGGAACTCCTCGGCCTCGTCGAGGGCATCGTCGCGGCGCCCGGTGATGACGGAGGCGACTCCGTCGGTCTCGCCGGGGGTCAGCGCGGCCAGGGTCCGGATCGCGGCGAGGTCGCGAAGCCCGCCGGGGGCCTCCTTGATGTCCGGCTCCAGGTGATAGATGGTGTGGCCGTAGTGCTGTTGACGGTCCGCGATCAGCCCGCGCAGCGCGTCGACGGCGGCTCCGCGCCAGGGCGACGCGGCGTCGAGGACGAGGGCGGCGAGCCGGTCGAAGACCGCCGACTCGCCGGCCACGAACCGCGCGTCGGAGACCGCCACGAGGAACTCGGGGTTGTCGGTCTCCACGCGCTCGAGCTCGGCGACCTGCCGCACCTGGTGGCCGACGTCGAAGCCGAGGTCCCACAGCGCGTGCAGGAGGGCCTTGGCCAGTCGTTCCTCGGCCGCCGCGATCCGGCGGTCGAACAGGACGAGCAGATCGATGTCGGAGTGCGGGCAGAGGTGACGCCGGCCGTAGCCGCCGATCGCCACCAGGGCGATGGGGGCGGTCGAAGCGCCGGGGCGGGCGGCGGCCGCGGTCAGGATTTCCCCCAGCAGGCGGTCCACCGCGGCGGAGTACGCGTGGGCGGCCAAGCGGCCCCCGCGCGCCTGCCGTGCGTCCGCCGCGTATAGGTCGCGCGCCGCCCGGAGGGCGTCGGCCGGGGACTGCCCCTCCACGGGCGCGGAACCGGAGGAGGTGCTGGTCATCGGTTCGGGACTGCGCGGTCGCTCGAGACGGCGCCCGGCCATCCCCCGGAAGCTCGCCCCGGGGGGAGGACGCCGGACGGCGTCGGGAACGGGCACGCGAGCGCGCGGTCGGTGCATGGACGCGTCCCGCGCCCCGCGTTGTCGAACACGGACCGGCTCGATCCGATGACGGTTCGTCGCCGGCCGCCTTGCGGCTGTCCGCAAACGATGCATCTTACCAGAGATGGGGCTGCGTTTCGTGTGTACGGGCGTATCCGCGTACGCCCGGGTGCACGCACGCCGCGTCCCTCCGCATGTCGCCTTGGCATGGCCTACCCACGAACGCCTGGGTGCGCGACGGACTCGCGAGTCGAACGCCCCGTCACGGGTCAGGCCGGCGATTCCCGGCGTCGTTCCGGGCCGCGCCCCGCTTCGTGGTCGTGTGCCCGGCGCCGATGGCCCGGCGCCGGGCGCCGCCTCGTGCTAGTAGCCGACGCTCAGACCGACGAGCGCGATCGGCTTGAAGCCCGAGTCCTCGCCGTTGATGGCCTTGAGCGCCTCGCCGAACACGAGGGCGCTGAGGCCAAGGCCGAGCTCCCACGACCCGTACTCCTCGGGGGTGTCGAGCGGTATGCCGACGGACGCTCCGACGCTGAAGAACCCGAACTTGCCGTCGGTCATGGCGCCGGCGGCGTCCACGTACTCGAAGTAGTTGTTCAGGCTCATGCCGAGGGCCACCGGGAAAGACAGGCCGACCGGCGCGTCTATCGGGGCCGCCGGCTCGAAGCCGATCTCCAAGTACGTTCCCTTGTTCGGACCGCCCTCCGCGCCGCCGGCGGTCTCGATGGCGACGGTTGCGTAGGGCGCCGCCACGTTGTCGAAGCTCAGGCCGAGCGCGACCTCCTTCGTCGTGCCCCAGCTTCCGCGCGGGCTCATGTACGCCGTGTAGGTGAGGTCGATGCCCACCGGGCCGGCCGCCCCGCCGACGCCGGCGTAGAAGTCGGTCTCGTAGAAGCTCTCCGGCGCGCCGCCGAATCCGGCGTCTCCCGCGGAGTGCAGGCTGCTCCACGTGCCGGCGGTTATCGACGCGTTGCCGAAGGTGATGCTGGCGTCGAGGAACGGCTGCATGATGAAGCCGCTGGTCTCCTGGATGATGCCGCGGAAGTAGTACTGGTTCACGACGTCGGCCCCGGCGCTCATCGAGATGTTGCCGTTGTTCTGCGCCGCGGCGGGTCCGGCGAGGATGGACGCCGTCGCCGCGGCCAGGACGCCGCAGATCAGGCGATTCGCGGTGGTGGGTGTGCGTGTCGAAGTCATCTCCCTGATTCTCTCCTTCTGGACTGGTTGTGATGCCTGTGATGCGTGCAGCGGGCATCCTTCGTTCGCGTGCAGCCCGCCCGCATCGTCTTCCGTCCGTCTCCGCTTGCGACGCCCGGTGGATCGGGCCGCCGCGGCGGACTGCCCACGCTTCGAGCTCCTCGAGCAGCCTCTATCCTGACAAATCGAGTCAAGTCTTGTTCGGTGTTCCATTCGGCCGGGTGGCCCGGGTTCCGCGATCACGCACGCCGAGGCTCACATGATCTCGTCGGGCCCCAACCCACCCCGCGGGCGTCCGCGCCGTTCTAGGGCGCGGACGCCGAGCCCGAGCCCGAGGCCGAGGCCTAGGCCTAGGCCTAGGCCTGGGTGATCTGGAAGCCGCCGTAGGCCTCCATCCCGTGCTCGCCCACGTCGAGGCCGATGCGCTCCTCCTCCGGATCCACCCGCAGCCCGAGCGCCGCCTTGAGCGCGAAGAAGATGATGAACGCTGCGGCGAAGCAGAACACGCCGTAGGCGAGGACGCCGATGAGCTGCGTCAGGAACGAGTGCTCCGCGTTGGTGCTGAAGATCCCCACCGCGAGGGTGCCCCACACGCCGCAGACGAGGTGGACGGAGATCGCCCCCACGGGGTCGTCGAGCTTGGCCCGGTCGAGTCCCAGCACCGACGCGACGACGATGATCCCGGCCACGAACCCGATGATGATGGCCGACATGACGCCGACGGTGTCCGCGCCGGCGGTGATGCCGACGAGGCCGGCCAGCGAGCCGTTCAACACCATGCTGAGGTCAGGCTTGTGCTGCAGCCCCCAGGACGCGGCCATGGCCCCGATGACGCCGGCGGCGGCGGCCAACGACGTGGTGACGAACACGAGGGACACGAGGGCGGGATCGGCGCTCAGCACCGACCCGCCGTTGAACCCGTACCAGCCTAGCCAGAGCAGGAAGACACCGATCGTCGCGAGCGGCATGCTGTGCCCGGCGACCGGCCGGATCTTGCCGTCGACGTACTTGCCGAGCCGCGGCCCCAGCACGATGACGCCGGCCAGGGCGGCCCAGCCGCCGACCGAGTGCACGAGGGTCGACCCCGCGAAGTCGTAGAAGCCCATCTGGTCGAGCCAGCCCGCGCCCCATTTCCAGGACCCGGCGACGGGATAGATGATCGCGACGTAGAGGGTGGTGAAGACGAGGAACGACCCCAGCTTGATGCGCTCGGCCACCGCGCCCGACACGATCGTCGCCGCCGTCGCCGCGAACATCCCCTGGAAGATGAAGTCGGTGTAGTAGGTGTAGCCGGGGTTGTAGGCCGACGTGTTGCCCTCGGTCCCGGGGTCGAGCCCGAACCCCGCGAACCCGAAGAACTCGCCGAGGCTGAAGTCCCCGGGATACATCAGGTTGAAGCCCACGACGGCGTAGGTCAGCAGCCCGATGGCGATGATCGCGGTGTTCTTGAACAGGATGTTGACGGTGTTCTTGGCCCGCGTCATGCCGCTCTCGAGGGCCGCGAACCCGAGGTGCATGATGAACACCAGGAAGGTGGCCACGAGCATCCAGGTGTTGTTGACGGTGAACATCTCGGGGGAGACGTCCTGCGCGAACGCCACGTTCGGGACCAGGAAGAGGCCCGCAAGCAACAGCGCGCAGCGACCGATCCGTCTCGGCAGCTCATTCGTCATTTGGTGTCTTCCTTCTGTTTGCAGTCTGTCCAATTCGGTGTTTGCGGTCTGTCCAATTCGGAGGTCCTACAGCGCGTCCTCCCCGATCTCGCCGGTCCTGATGCGGACCGCCTGCCCGACGTCGCTCACGAAGACCTTGCCGTCGCCGATGGATCCTGTCCGGGCGGCCTGCGTGATGGCGTTGCTGGCCGCCTCGACGAGGTCGTCCGCCACCACCGCCTCGATCTTCGCCTTGGGCACGAAGTCGACGGTGTACTCCGCTCCCCGGTAGACCTCGGTGTGGCCCTTCTGGCGGCCGAAGCCCTTGACCTCGGTGACCGTCAGGCCCTGGACACCCGCCTTCGCGAGCTCATCCCTGACGTCATCGAGCACATGCGGCTTGATGATTGCGCTGATCAGTTTCATCTCGACTCTCCTCGGCATCTCCCATCGTCGTGACCGAGCCCGATCGCCACCGATGGCGACGACTCGACGCAGTGGCGGCAAACGGTGTCCGGTCGTGGCCCTGTCTTTGCCGTCATACCCGTTAGCAATAGCAAGTAGCGGGCCACTTTGGCGGGTCGCCCCCGCGCATCCGATCCGCCCAATGAATCCGGGGGGGAATCGTGGGCCGGGGAGAATCGCCGGGGGCGGGAAGCCTACGAAAATGTCCGAGCCGGGAGGTCGATCCGACGTTGGCGCGGGCGGGCGGCGAGCCGGCGCCGTCCCCTCGTGCCGTCTCCGCCGCCCGGCGCCGGGTGGTCACCGAGGCGCATGCGGCGCGCGCCGAGGCGAAGCGACAGCGGCGCCGCGCGCACTCACGGCTGGGCGATGTCCGCCAGGGCGCGCCGCGCGTAGGCCTCGGTTTCGGGATGCGGATCGGTGTCGAGCACCGCCATCAGATGCTGATAGGCCGCCGTCGGCTGATTGCGCGCGTAGAGCTGCACCAGCCCCGCTCCGAGGTGGGCCTCGGCCAGGTACGGCCCCAGGGGGTAGTCGCGCAGGTGTCGCTGATAGACCACCAGCGCGGCGTCGGGATGGTCGTGGTTCGCCAGCCAGCGGCCGAACTCGAGAGAGTCGCGCGGCATGAGCAGCCTGACCGTACGCGCCGGGCTGAGCCGGAAGTAGGCGGGCGCCGCCTCCTCGTGCTCGCCCGCCACGATCAACTGGCGGATGCCGCGGGTCGACGACGGGTCGCCGTCGATGACCGGGGCCGGAGGCGCATACTCCGGCGGCCGCGCGCGAACCTCGTGCCGCGCGCTCCACCAGGCGAATCCGAGTCCGCCCACGAACCCGCCGATGTGCGCGCCGTAGGCGACGCCGCCGCCCCCGCTCCCGCTCGTCGCGAGCAGCGGCAGCAGGTTGTCGACGACGAGGTAGACGCCGAGGACGAGCCGCGCCGGGGCGTGGACGACGTTCATGAAGAACGGGAAGAGCATGATCCACAGCCGCACGCGGTTGCGCGGGAACCACACGAAGTAGAACCCGAGCACGCCGGAGACGGCGCCCGAGGCGCCGACCATGGGCAGCGCCGAGCCCGAATCCAGGACCGCGTGCGAGAGGGTCGCCAGCACCCCGGTGCCGAGGTAGGCGGCGAGATAGCGCCACCGCCCCAGCCGGTGCTCGACGTTGTCGCCGTAAATCCACAGGAACAGCATGTTCCCCGCGAGGTGCATGAACCCGCCGTGAAGGAACATCGAGGTCACGAGGGCGGACAGGCTCGGGTCGGCGGGGCGGAAGCCGTGCGCGAAGACGACGAGGTCGTAGGCCGACACCTGCTGCAGCAGCGTCTCGAGGGCCATGCGGCCGGAGAGCCGGGGGTAGATGGCGCGGATGTACTCGCCCAGCACCGGGTCGTCGAGGGCCGGCCGCGCGCCGCTCAGGGGCAGCGTCAAGAGCAGGAAGACGGCCGCGTTGACCCCGATGAGGGTCCAGGTGACGACCGGCGTCCCACGGGGGTTCGGCTCGTCGCCGAGGGGGAGGAACATGAATCAGACGGCGGTCATCGCGGGTCCGCCGGTTGCCTCCGGGGCTCGCGCCGCGGGGCCCTGGCCAGGGTTCCGACTCCCTTGGTCCTCCTGTCCGCGACGCGCTCGCGGCGCGGGGAGTCCCGGGTCAGCGCCGCGCCGGCGGCGACCCCGGGTCGCGTACCCGCGTAGCCTCCACCTCGAGATCGCCGAGCCGCCGGGCGATCTCGTCGCGGACCGACCGGAACCGATTCAGCCGCTCCGCGTCCGACCCCGACGCCGCCGCGGGGTCGGGCATCGGCCAGTGCAGCCGGCGCACGCGTCCCGGAAACGCCGGGCAGACCTCCTCGGCGCACAGCGTCACCGCCACGTCGACGGTCGCCGGGTCGATGTCGTCGACGCGGGTCGACCGCTGCCCGCGAATGTCGATCCCGATCTCGTCGAGGGCCGCGACGGCCAGGGGATTGACCGCGGTCGGCGACGAGCCGGCGCTCGCCACCCGGGCCCGCGAGCCGAACCGTGCGCGGGCGAGCCCCTCCGCCATCTGGCTGCGGGCGGAGTTGGCGACGCACAGGAACAACAGCCCCGTCGTGTGTCCGGCGGGGCGGGTCGACCGGCGCTGGCAAGCCACTGGCGGAAGGAGCGTTATGTCAACGATTCCGCGACCCGGCTGGCGATGCGGCCCGCGCGGTCCGCGTTCGGGCTCCGAAGGGGTGAACGGACGCGGGGAACCGCGCCCGGTTCGTCGGCGTACGCACCAACGGCGCCTTGAAGGCACGCGTTGCCGGCGTGTATCCTGTCGTATAGACAGGCGGCTGAACGCGTGCACCCAACTGTGCGTCCGGGGCGAAGCCTCGGGTCGTGCTCACGGGGGCGATCTGCTCTCCGGGAAGAGAAATGGCGGTTCGCCGCCGTTCCGCCCGGGCTGCCCTTGGTCCGCGTTCATCGCAACCCTGTCCATGGTCCGTCCGATCGACAGCTCAGGGAGGCGCACGTGCAAAGAATATGGGGTCCGGCGTTGGTGGTTCTTCAGATAATCGGAGTCGGCCTGAACGCCGAAGCTCAGGTCGGTGGCCGCGTCGACGGGACGGTGCGGGACGGACAGGATCTCGCGCTGCCCGGGGCGACGGTCGTGCTGCGGACCGGCGCCGGATCCGTTGCGGCGCTGACCGTCACCGACCGCAGGGGTGAGTTCACGGTGGACGAGGTCGCCCCCGGCGACTACGTCCTCGGCGTGTCGCTGCTCGGCTTCACGACCCACGAAGAGACGGTTGCCGTCTCCGCCGATGGTGCGCAGGTCGCGGTGGTGCTCACGGTGGGCTCGTTCACCCAGGAAGTGACCGTCTCCGCGCTGATGCCGGGGCTGGCGACGGAGCTGGTCACGAGCGCGAACCGGATCGAGCGGCAGGTGGCGCGCGATCTCGCCCAGTCGCTGCGGTCTCACCCGGGGGTCACCGCGGTCCGGCGCGGCTCGGTCAACCTGGATCCGTCCGTGCGCGGGTTGTACGCCGAGCAGATCGGTGTCTTCGTCGACGGGACGAGGACGTTCGCCGCCGGCCCCGCCCGGATGGACTCGGGCCTGAGCCACGTCAGTCCGCACGCCCTGCAGGCGCTGCGGGTCGTCCGGGGGCCGTATGCGTTGACTTGGGGCGCCGGCGCCCTGAGCGCCATCCGGGCCGAGACCTTCCGACCGGAGTACCGCGCCGGCCCGCTGGAGGTCAACGGGCGCGGCGGCTACAACTTCCGCGGCAACGGGGCGTCGAGCGACGGATTCGGGAGCGTGTACGGCAGCTCGGAACGGTTCCGGTTCCTGCTCCAGGCCAACGCCCGCATCGGCGGCGACTACACGGACGGTAACGGGACGACGGTCCAGGGGGACTACGAGTCGCTGGACTCGCGCTGGGGGTTCGGCGCGCGGTTGAGCGCTCGGACGCAGCTCGACTACAGCGGCGGCATACAGCACCAGAACGACCTCGACTACCCGGGGCGGATTCTGGACGCCACGTTCTTCAGGACGCAGTCGCACGCGCTGGAGATCGCGCATCGGCGGGAGACCGGGTTGCTCAGCGAAGTCGGGGCTCAGGTCTATGTGAACGCCAAGGACCACCTGATGAACAACCACAACAAGCCGTCGGCGCTGCCCAACCCGCAGCGCACGCCGCCGTTCCCCATCCGAATCGATCTGCCCGCCACGGCGGATACCGTCGGCGGGCGGTTTCACGTCGCCCTCGAGGACCCGGCGGGGCGGCTCCGCCACCGGTTCGGGGGCGACTTCTATCGCCTCGGCCAGGAAGCCACGCAGTCGGTGAGCAATCGCAGTACCGGCGCCATCCACGTCGATCGACATCCGGTGTGGCCCGAGGCCCGGTTGACCAACGGCGGCGTCTATGCGCAGACGGTGTACGAACGCGGTCGCGGCGCCGTCGCGGGCACGGTGCGGGTGGACCATGAGCGTGCCCGCGTGGGCGACGTGACGATGTTCTTCGCCCACAACGGCACACCGCCGTACGCGCTGGATCGCGAGACCGGACGGTTCCCCTGCGTGACCGCGACCTGTCTGCAGCCGGGCGGCATGCCGGGGCACGGCATGGGCTCGGGGCTCGTGTCCGGCGACCACCTCGCGCAATCGAACACGAACCTCAGCGCCGCCGGCAACGCGACCTTCCGGGTGACCGACACGTGGCTCCTCACCGCGGGCGTCGGCCGGGTCGCGCGGAACCCTTCGGCGCTGGAGCGATTCGCGGATCGGTTCCCCGCCGTGAAGTTCCAGACATCGGCCGAGTTCGTCGGCAATCCGAGTCTCGTTCCCGAGCAGAGCCTGGAGTACAACGTCGCGACCACCCTGGCCGTGCGGGGGGCCACGCTCGGGCTCGACGCCTTCGTGCGCCGGATCAGCGACTACATCACGGTCGCGCCCGACCCCAACGTGGCGAAGCGACTGCCGCTCAGTCCGGAGACCGTGTTCCGCTACGTGCAGGCCGACGAGGCCCGATTCGCCGGCTTCGACGCCACGGCGGAGGCGCCGGCCGGGCCGTGGCTCGATCTGCGGGCGAGCTGGTCGTACGTCCGGGCCGAGGACGTGTTGTTCGGCGAGCCGGTGTTCGGCGTCCCGCCGTTCGAGCAGCGGTACGCGGTCGAACTCCACAACCCCGCCCGTACGCGCAGGGTCGAACTCGTGGTGACGAGCACGGCGGCGCAGGAACAGGTCGCCGCCCGGCGTCTGGAGACGATGACGGCGGGTTGGACCACCATCGATCTGCTCGCGGACGTGGAGACGCCTGCGGGGGTGACCCTTCGGGCCGGCGTGCACAATCTGACCGACACCTACTACGTCAATCATCTGAACTCGCTCAATCCGTTCACCCTGCAACGGATCGCGGAAGTCGGGCGCAGCGTGTACGTCGGCACCGAGTTCGCGTTCTGACGGCAGCGCGGAGCCGACGCGAGTCGCGTCGGCTCCGCCGTCAGGCGTTCGCCGGGGGAGCGGCTCACCGGATCATGGTCTCCGCGCTTCCGAGAGCCGTCTGCTCCAGGAAGTGCAGGTCGGGCGCCCGCAGTCCGTGGTCGAGCAGCAGCCCCTCGATGAGCACCGCCTTGTGCCACGCGTCCGCCAGCGCCTGCAGCAGCTTGCCGGACACCTCCAGCATCTTCGCGCGCGCCTCCAGCACCTCCGTGTAGTCCTCCCCGAAGTCCTCGTAGCGCCCCAGCGCCAGCGCGTGCACCTCCTCCGCGCGCGGCAGAATATCGTCCTGGTAGCTCTGCGCTTCCGCGCGCTCCACCTCGTATTCGTGGAACACCTCGTCGAATCGGGCTCGCAGGTCGAGCTCCGTGCGTCGGATCCCCGCCCGGACCTCCGCCAAGTCCTCTTCGGCCGCCCGTACGCCGTGCTGGTTGCGGTTCCACCAGAAGCCGCCGAGGTCGACGTCGAGGACCAGTTCCCACCCGGGTGACTCGGCCGGGAGACCGTTCTCGTCGAAGACGGCGTCGCTGTAGCGATACCCCGCCATCACTCTGAGGTCCGGCCGGTTCTCCAGCTCCTCGAACCGCAGGGCCGCCGCGGCCACGGCCGCCTCCGCCTCGGCCACCTGCAGCTCCGGGCTCTCCTCCAGCAGCCGCGCCAACGACATGTCGTAGTCGAAGGGGGGCGGCAGCCGCAGCGCGTCTCCCGCGAGCGGCGCCTGCATCAGCGACGGGTCTCCGACCATCTGCGCGAGCTCCGTCCAGAGGTGCCGCTGCTCCAGGCGTTCCTCGTTCAGGTCGAGGCGCGCGTGCTGGAGTTCCATCTCGGTCTCCAGTACGTCCGTGGTGTCTTCCAGCCCCACGTTGACGAGCTGGTGGATGGTCTGGAGCTCCTCTTCGACGAGCGCGACGACGTCCTCCTGCAGCGCGATTTTCTGTTCGGCCATGAGGGCGTCCCGATACAGCAGCCGCACCGAGTTGTCCACCCGAAGACGCTGCATCGCCACCAGCAGCCGCGCGAGGTCGGCGTCTTGCGCGTGCACCGCCTTGCCGGCGCCGAGACGTCCGCTGATGGGCAGGGTCTGCCGCAGGAAGAGGCCTCGGGACTGATGTTCGTTGACCAGCTCCTGCTGGTAGGCGGCGTGCAGGTTCGGCCACAGCCCGGCCTGCGCGGTGTCGGCGAGGGCCGCCTCCAGCCGCGCCTGAACCACGACCAGCGTCGGGTTCCGCTCCCGTCCGGTCCGCTGGAGCTCCTCCAGCGTGACGGGCTGCGCGGCCGTGGGCGGCGGCAGGGCGAGCCCCGACAGCAGGGCGACCCCCACGGCCATCGACAAGCGTCGCATGATCACTTCTCCTCTTGCCGGGAACGGCGGTGGCCGGCTACTTGTATTCGGTGTCCGCGCTTCCGATGGACGAGTTCTCCAGCAGGTGCAGGTCCGGGTGGGCCAACCCCTTGTCGAGCAGGAGTCCCTCGATGAGTATCGTCTTGCGCCAAGCGTCGGCCAGCGATTCGAGTATCTCGCCGCGCGTCTTCAGGATCGCGCCGCGCGCCTCCAGCACCTCCCCGTACTCCTCGCCGAAATCCTCGTACCGGGCGAGCGTGAGGGCGTGCACCTCCTCGGCCCGCGGCAGGATCTCGTCGCGGAAAACCTGCGCTTCCGCCCGCTCCACCTCGTACTCGTGGAACAGGTCCTCGAACTTGGCCCGCAGCTCTAGAGCGAGCCGGTCGGCGTCGGCGCGTTCCTGCCGGACATCGGCCTCGGCGGCGCGCACCCCGTGCTGGTTGCGGTTCCAGATCGGCAGCGAAAAATCGACGTCGTAGAACATCTCCCACGCGGGCGGGACCGGTGAGTCGTGGCCGAAGCCCACCAACCCCCGGTTGTAGCGTCGGCCGACGGTCAGTCCGATGTCGGGCCGCGTCTCGCTTCCCTCGAACTGCACGGCGGCGGCGGCCCGCTCCACGAGGGCCTCGGCGGCGCGCAGCTCGGGGCTCTCCGCCAGCAACCGCGACAACAGCGCGTCGTACTCGAGCGTCGGCGGCAACGCCAGCGGATCGCCGGCCAGCGGGGCGAGCGTCAACGTCGGGTCGCCCACCATCTGGGCGAGCTCGGTCCAGACGTGCCGCTGCTCGAGGCGCTCCTCGTTCAGATCGAGCCGCGCGTGGCGTAGCTCCATCTCGGTCTCGAGCACGTCCGTGCGATCCTCGAGGCCGACGTTGACGAGCTGCTCGATGGTGGTCAGCGTCTCCTCCAGATGCGCCACCACCTCCTCTTGCAGCGCGATCTGCGGGACGGCGATCAGCGCGTCGCGGTACAGCATGCGCACCGAGTTGCCCACCCGGAGCCGTTGTTCCTCCAGCAGGATCTCGCCGACCTCCGCATCGCGCGCGTGCACCGCCTTGCTGGCCCCGATGAGCCCGCTGGTGGGCAGCGTCTGACGGAAGAACGCGGCGTGGCTCTCGTGCCCGTTGACCGTCTCCGTCGTGTAGGCCGCGTGGACGTTGGGCCACAGACCGCTCTGCGCCTCGTCGGCCCGCGCCGCGTCGATACGCGACTGGACCTGCACCAGTGTCGGGTTGCGCTCCATGGCCAGCTGCAGGAGCCCCTCCAGCGTTTGGGTCTGCGCACCCGCCGACCCGGCCGCCGCCAGGCACGCGAGCCCGGCCGCGACCCTCACCGCCATCGAGTTGCGTCTCATCACGCCACCTCTCCGCCTGCCGCGGCGATCTCCGCCTGGATCTGATCGAACGCCGCCGGTTCGAGGACGCGCACGACCGTCATCATCCCCATCACGCCCCCGGACCAGGTCGGCCGCATGCCGCGCGTCTCGGGCTTGGCGACCGCCTCGTCCATCGGCATGAACATGTCCTGCCGGAAGCCGGGCACGTTGGTCATGGCCCCGCCGCCGTGCTGCATGTGCCGCGGGCCGACCAACGCCACCATCTGGTTCATCATGTGATGCGGCAGGTGACAGTGCAGCATCCAGTCGCCGGGGTACTCGGCCACGAACTCGACGTCGCGGGCCTGCGCCACCCCCACGAGCACGGTGTTGCCCGGCTCCCACGTGGACTCGGGCATGCGGCCGCCCTCCGTGCCCACCGTCTGGAAGGTGAACCCGTGCAGGTGGATCGGGTGGTGCATCATGCTCAGGTTGACCATCCGCAGCCGCACGCGCTCGCCCAGCTTCGCCAGCAGGGGCGTCGTGTCGGGGCCGGCCTTGCCGTTGATGGTCAGCCAGTTGAAGTCCATGCCCAGCGTGGCGGGCACGGTGGCGTTGGGCTTGATGTCCCAGGTCTGGAAGATCATGCCGTAGTCGCGGTCCACCGCCGGCTGGTACGCTTGCCGGGGATGCATGATGAACAGGCCGACCATGCCCAGCAGCTCCTGCATGGGCATGTGCGAGTGGTAGAAGAACGTGCCGTTCTGATGCAGGGTGAACTCGTAGACGAACGTGCCGCCGGGCTCGATCGGGTCCTGCGTCACGCCGGGCACGCCGTCCATCTCGATGGGGATCTCGAAACCGTGCCAGTGCATCGCGAACGGCTCCGGCAGGCGGTTCTCCACCACCAGCCGCACTCTATCGCCCTCCGTCACTTCGATCGTCGGGCCGGGGCAGGTGCCGTTGAAGCCCCAGCAGTCGATCATGCGGCCGGGCACGAACTCGCGCTTGACCGGCTCGCAGATGATGTGGAACTCCTTGTTGACCCCGTCGGTGTCGACTTGCCGCGGCTGCAGAGTGGGCAGGTCGGGGGTCAGGACGGGTAGCGGCGAGCCGCCGCGCCCGGATGCCGCCGCGGACTGCGCGGCGGCGCCGGCCGGCACCGCGGCCGCGGCGCCGGCGCCCATCATCGAGCCGAGGAAGCTCCTCCGGTTGGTCTGCATCGCTGTTCTCCATCAGATGACCGCCAACGGGATCCTGCCGCTGCCTGTGCCGTTCATGCCACCGGGGGCGCACAGGCCGCCTGCCGGTCACTCAGGCGATCAGCGGCGAGTGAACGGCGCAGAGGTTGGGGACGAAACGGGTCGGACCCTCAGCAACGGAGCGGTGCGGGGGGTGTGTCGAATGCGGGAGCCGGCGCGCGGGAGATGGGCCGCGGCGCGACGCGCGGACAGGTGTCCGCGGCGGGGCGGGGGAGCGTGAAATCGAGCGAGGCGCTCACCGAGGCGCGACCCAGCACGCCCTCGCCGCCGGGAGGGGCGGCGCACAAGCGCGGTGAATCGCAGTGGTCGCAGACGGCGCTCAGGGCGCCGGCTTCATGATCGCGGTCGTCGCAGTGGGCGGCGGAGACCGTCGCAGCCATCCCCGCACAGGGAAGGCCCATCACGTGGAGTATGCCCACGAGGAGCACACTGCCCACGCGTGACGCAGTCCGTCGACCCATGAAGCCACTATACATGCCTTGCCGCTCCGGTGCAACCGGCCGTGGCGTGCGCGGCCGCCTTGCGCCCGCGGGGCTTCGCCTCGGACCGACGGGGCCGCCGGCCGGGCGTGATCGCCGGCCGGGCGTGATCGCCGGCCGGGCGTAGTGCCGTGGTCGGCGAAGAACGCGATGATCCCCCGGGCCCGGCGGCATGGCCCGCCGGTGACGGCGGCATGGCACGCCGCCCCATCACCCCTCCCCGACGCCTCCCCGTTCCGCCCAATCGAGATAGGCGTCCAACCGGTGCAGCAGGAAGTAGGGCAGATTCAGCAGCCGGAACCGGCGTCCCGTGGGCGTCTTCGCCGTGTGAAGGTCGATGTCCCCGTCCCAGAGTCGCACGGCCAGGTCGTGATTCGCGCGCTGCATGAACTGATGCAGCGACCGGAGCGCACCGCTCTTGCCGGACTTCACCTCCAAGGGCACGAGACGGTCACGGTACCGGTGCAGGTAGTCCACCTCGGCGGTGGCCCCGGCTTTCTGCCGCACCCAGAAACGCGGTTTGTCGTTGGTTCGAACGTCGGCGGCCATGAGCTCCTGGCCGACGACATGCTCGACCTGACGGCCGCGATACACCGCACCGAGCCCGCGGGGTGAGTGGAACCCGGTCTGCAGCCCGGCGCGGTAGTTGACCAAGCCGGTGTCGAGATACGACAGGCGCGGCGCCTTGCGCCGGTCGGGCAGGGCGGGCGGCTCGACGGCGGTGGTGGGGTAGAACAGGAACAGGAGCATGGCCTGCTCCAGGGTCCTGAGCGCGTCGGCCATCTCGCGGGAACGGAAATTGGAGCCGCCGAACCCCTGGAACGAAATCCGTTCGCCGGCCTGCAAGGGGGCGGTCTCGATGACGTGTCGGAGATGACCGAGCTGGGTCGGGCCGCGGGCGTACTTCGCCGCGTCGTCCGCGTACGAGACCAGCAGCCCTTCGTACAGTCGCGTCAAGCGGCCGAGATCCCGATGTTCGAGATAAGACGCCGCGATCTCGGGCATGCCGCCGACCATGACGTAGTCCCGAAACAGACGCCGCAGGGGCGCGACGGCGTAGTCCGGGCAGGGGACCGCCGCCATCGCGTCCCGCCATGCGCCGGGAACGGCGGCGGCGTACTCGGCGAACGTCAACGGATACTGGTAGAGGAACTCGACCCGCCCCACCGGGAAGCTGGCCTGGTACCGATCGAGGGCCACTTCGAGCAGCGACCCCGCCGCGATCACCGCCAAGTCCGGGCGTTCCTCCGCGAAGTAGCGCAGTAACTGCACCGCGTGCGGCGAGCTCTGGATCTCGTCCAGGAACAGGAGGGTCGACGCCTCGGCCGGGTCGGCGTTCTTGAGGAAGAAGATGGCCTCGAGCGTCCATGCGAGGGGCAGGCCCTGGTCGAAGATCTCCCGATCGCCGGGCTGGTCGAGGTTAAGGGCGACGTACTGACGGAACTCCGCGCCGAACCGGTCGACGGACGTCGTCTTGCCCACCTGCCGGGCCCCTCGGAGCACGAGCGGCTTGCGGTCGGGGCGTTGCCGCCAAGTCCGCAGGGCATCCGCTAGCCGCCTGGCAATCACGCAGAATGGTATCTATTTGTTACTAATGTTGTCAAGAATTGAGGGGTATTGTTGACGCTCTCTGCTTCGCCGAGTGTTCAGCTTCCTGCGCCTCGTGCCGTGCATGACGGGGCGTGGCGGCTGAGGATGTTCAGGGGAGGGCGAACACGAAGAGCCCGTTCCCGCCGTTGGGGCGCCGCTTCTCGGGGGCCAGCTCGAGGGGGATCGTCGTCCAGCTCCCGCCCCCGATGCCGGTGCCGATCGCCACGTACTGTCGGCCGTCGACGGCGTAGGTGATGGGGAAGCCCTGCACGGAGGTGGGAAGGCGCGTCTCCCAGAGCTCGTCGCCGGTCGCGACGTCGTAGGCGTAGGCCCGGCGGTCGAATGTCCCCACGAAGGCGAGGCCGCCGGCGGTGGTCAGCGAGGCCGAGATGTACGGGGTGCGCTTCCGGTGCGACCAGAGGATCTCGCCGCTGACGTGCATGGCCACGAACTCGCCGAGGTTGCCGCCGCTGTCGGGGTGGAGGAAGTTCTCGCGGAACACCATGCCGGCCCCGCCGCCGCCTTCCCGCCACTCGACGTCGCCGTAGACGGTGCGCTGGCAGTTCAGGGTCAGCGGAATGTAGAACGCCTCGGTCTCGGGGTGGTAGGCCATCGCCCGCCAGCTCTTCAGGCCGGAGTGGCTCGGGCAGAACTCGAGCCGCTCGTCGAGCACCGGCATCATGCCGGGCCGGAACGACATGCCGCCCGTGTCGGCGTCGATGTCGACGATGTTCTGGTAGCCGAGGTCGGTGGCGTTGATGAACGCGCCGGTCTCGCGGTCGAGCTGCCACAGGATGCCGAGCTTGCCCATCGTGAACACCGACGGCCGCCCGTCGACGTCGACGAGGATGCGCTCGAAGGTCTCGTCCATGTCGTGCGACTCGCCCGGCAGGTGCTGGAAGTACCACTGCATCTCGCCGGTGGTGGGGTCGAGGGCCAGCGTCGAGCTGGTATAGAGGGCGTCGCCGTCGGTGCGGCGGCTCACCTGCGCCCACGGCTTGGCCTGCGCCACCCCCCAGAACGTGAGCCCGAGCGCGGCGTCGTAGGACCCGGCGATCCAGGCGTCGCCGCCGCCGCGGAACATCATCGGCAGGTCGCCCCAGGTGTCGCCGCCAGGCTCGCCGGGCCGCGCCACCGTCGACGTGCGCCACAGCTCTCGGCCGGTGGCCGCGTCGTGGCCGGTGATGAAGCAGCCGTCATCCCAGAACCGCAGGCAGCCGGCCATGCCGGAGATGACCACGCCGTCCACGACGAGCGACCCGCTGGTGTACTGATAACCCTTGGCGGCGTCGGCGACCTCCGTCTCCCACGCCACCTCGCCGGTGCGCGCGTCGAGGGCGACGATGTTCGCGTCGGCGGTGTTCAGGATGATGCGGTCGCCGTGGATGGCGATGCTGCGGTTGGGCCGCCCCCGGCCGCGCGCCGTCGGGAACTCGCGCCGGTGCTCCCACCGCAGGTCGCCGGTCGCCGCGTCGAGGGCCTGCACGACGTTGCCGGGGCTGGCGAGGTACATCACGCCGTCGTGCACGATGGGGGTGGTCTGCTGCGACCCGGTCTCCATGGCCCACGACCAGACCAAGCGGAGCTCTCCGACGTTGTCGCGGGTGATCTGGTCCAGCGGGCTGTAGCCCCACCCGTCGCGGGTGCGGCGCCAGTTCAGCCAGCTCTCCGGCGGCGGGTCGGCGAGCATGGCGTCGGTGACCGGTCGCACCTCCGGCGCCTGGCCGGAGGCGGGCGCGCCGGCGCCGAGGACGAGGACGACGAGCGCGGCGACGAGGGCGAGAAGGGCGAAACGGTGCATTCGTGGTCTCCCTGTCAGGGCATCCGAAGGGATGCAGCGACGCGTCCCGGCCAGGCGGCTCGAGTGCCGGGGGGCGAGCCGCCTGGCTCATCGAACGCCCCGGCGACCATATCACGCCTCGTCCCCGCCCGGCCGGCGTCGCGGGAGCGCCGCTCGCCGCCGGCGGAGCGGTCGGACCGGCATCGTGGCGGCCTACCTCGCGGGCCAGGGGCTCGCGGAAAGCGCCGCTCGCCGCCGGCGGGGCGGTCGGACCGGCGGGTACCCGGTCGACGAGGGGAGTCCCGCCGATCCGGCGCGCGCCGACGGCTCAGTTCCGGTACCGCGCGCAGTCGATCTCGTACTTCTTGGCCTTGTAGCTCACGATGCGCTCGGTCGAGCGGAGGAGGGTGGCGGCCTTGACGCGGTTCCCGCGGGTCACCTTCAGGGCGTCCTCGATGAGGTCCTTCTCGTAGGCCTCGACGGCCTCGCCGAGGGACTGGCTCATGACCGTTCCCGATGCCTCGGCCGTCTGGAGGGACGGCGGGAGGTCGTGGGCGTGGATGACGTTCCCGTCGCACACCAGCACCGCCCGCTCCATGGCGTTCTCCAGCTCCCGCACGTTGCCCGGCCAGTGGTAGGCCATCAGGATGTCGATGGCGGGGGTGGAGATGCGGCGCACCTGCTTGCCGTGCTCGACGCCGTAGCGCTCCAGGAAGTGGTCGGCCAGCAGCAGCACGTCGGTCTTCCGCTCCCGCAGCGGCGGCACGAAGATCGCGAAGACGTTCAGGCGGTAGTGCAGGTCCTCGCGGAACGTGCCGGCGGCGATGGCCTTCTCGAGGGAGGCGTTGGTGGCCGCGATCAGGCGCACGTCGACCTTCACGGGCTCGGTGCCGCCGAGGCGCTCGAACTCGCGCTCCTGGAGGACGCGAAGCAGCTTGACCTGGGTAGACGGGTTCAGGTCGCCGATCTCGTCCAGGAACAGGGTGCCGCCCTGCGCCAGCTCGAACCGGCCCTTCTTCCGCGTCTGGGCGCCGGTGAACGCCCCGCGTTCGTAGCCGAAAAGCTCCGACTCGATGAGGGAGTCGGGGAGGGCGGCGCAGCTCACCTTGACGAACGGCTTCTTCGCCCGCGGTGAGTTGTAGTGGATGGCGTGGGCGATCAGCTCCTTGCCGGTCCCGGATTCGCCGCGCACGAGCACCGTCGTGTTGGCCGAGGCCACCTGCGAGACCTGGGCGTAGACCTGCCGCATGGGGCCGCTGGTGCCGACGATGTTCGCGAAGTCGTAGCGCTCCTTCAGCTCGCCGCGCAGGTGGACGTTCTCCTCGGTCAGCCGCTGACGCTCGGCGTCGACGAGGTGGTTGACGCGGATGGCTTGGGCGATCATGGTGGCGACGACGTCGAGGAACTTGACGTAGCGCTGGTAGTCGCGTCCCTTCTCGAACGGCAGGTCGATGCTGATGGCCCCCACCGCCTCCCTGCTCTTGCGGGTCTTGATGGGGACGCAGATGAAGCTGATGTCGCGCCGGTCGAGGTCCTTGCGGCGGGCCCGGTTGAGGAACATCGGCTCCTTGCTGGCCCGCGGCACGATGACCGGCTTCGCGCTCTCGACCACCCGCCCGGTCACGCCTTCGCCGATCGAGTAGCGGGCCGAGCGTCCTTCCGGGGTCAGCCCCTCGGACGCCTCCACGTGAAGGAGCCCCGAGTCGGGGTTCAGCAGCGTGATCGACCCGCACACCACGCTGTCGCGCCGGTCGAGGAGCTGCATCACCCGGTGCAGGGCGGCCCGCAGGCTGGACCCGCCCGCGAGGGCGTCGTTCACCTCGGCCAGCGTCTCGAGCCGCTGGATGTCCGTCGACCCGTTTCCCTTCGCCACGTCTTCCTGCGTCCTCGTTAGTCGATGGTCGGCCCGCCGGGCCGGCGGCGGGCTTCCGGTCCAAGGCTCCGCCGTCGGCGGCGCCGGTCTTGGCGTGCGGCGGGACTCGCCCGGCGCCCATCGTCCCGCCGTCAACGACGCCTGCCTTCGGAAATGCGGCGGAATCGCCCGGATCGCACCGTCGCGCCGTCGCCCGGGGAGCCGGTCCGCCCTCAGGGCAGGGGCATGGGAAGCCGGGACTCGCCCATCAGGCGCCGGTCGATGCCGGCCGCGGCGCTGCGGCCCTCGGCGATCGCCCACACGATGAGGGACTGGCCGCGCTGCATGTCCCCGGCCGTGAACACGCCGTCGACGCTGGTCATCCAGTTCTCGTCGCGTGACACGTTGCCGCGGTCCGTTAGTGCGACCCCGAGCTCGTCGAGCAGCCCGCCGCGGGTCGGGCCCAGGAACCCCATGGCCAGCAGCACGAGGTCGACCTCGAGCGCGAACGCGCTGTCGGGGACCGGGGCGAACGCGAGTCGCCCGTTCTCGCGCTTTCCCTCGACGCGGGTCGCGTGCAGGGCGGTGACCTGCCCGTCCGCGTTCCCCGTGAACCGTTCCGTGGAGACCGAGTAGACGCGCTCGCCGCCCTCCTCGTGCGCGCCCGACACCCGGAAGACGTTGGGCCACTCCGGCCACGGGTTGGCCGCGTCCCGCTCGGCCGGGGGCCGGGGCAGCAGCTCGAACTGGTGGATCGACCGGGCGCCCTGCCGGTGCGCCGTGCCCAGGCAGTCGGCCCCGGTGTCGCCGCCGCCGATGATGACGACGCGCTTGTCCTTCGCGGTGATGAACTCGTCGTCGCCGATCGCGTCGCCCTCGCACCGCCGGTTCTGCAGCGTCAGGTACTCCATGGCGAAGTGGATGCCGGACAGCTCGCGTCCCGGGACCTGCAGGTCCCGGGGGCGCCCCGCGCCGCCCGCGAGCAGCATCGCGTCGTGCTCGCGCCGCAGCGCCTCGGCCGGGACCGTCACCCCGACGTCGGTGTTGGGGCGGAACTCGACGCCCTCCGCCTCCAGGATGTCCAGGCGCCGGTCGAGGAACCGCTTCTCCATCTTGAACTCGGGGATGCCGTACCGCAGGAGTCCCCCGATGCGGTCGGACCGCTCGAAGACGGTGACCCGGTGCCCGGCCCGGTTCAACTGGTCGGCCGCGGCCAGCCCCGCCGGCCCCGAGCCGACGACGGCCACCGTCTTGCCGGTCCGCGAGGCGGGAGGCTCGGGCCGGATCCAGCCCTCGTCGAACGCCCGCTCGACGATCGCCATCTCGATCGACTTGATGGTCACCGCGTCGCGGGTGATGGCGAGTACGCACGAGCCCTCGCACGGGGCGGGGCACAGGCGCCCCGTCCACTCCGGGAAGTTGTTGGTCTTGTGCAGGCGCTCGATCGCCGCCTTCCACTGGTCGCGGTAGACGAGGTCGTTCCAGTCCGGGATGAGGTTGGCGAGCGGGCACCCCTGGTGGCAGAAGGGGATGCCGCAGTCCATGCATCGTGCCCCCTGGGCGCGCAGGTCCTCGGTGACGTACGGCAGGTAGACCTCCCGCCAGTCGCGGACCCGCTCCGCCACGTCGCGGCTCGCCTGCTGCTGCCGGTCTATCTCGATGAATCCCTTCAGCTTTCCCATAGGGTGTTCGTATGCCGGGGCTCGGACTCCGGCCAGAATAGCATGGGGAGGCCTTCGGCTCCGCCTGGCGCCCAACCAACCCTGCAGGAGTCCGCGCCGTTCCACGGCGCGGACTCCTAGCCCGCGCCGGTGCCGACGAGTTCCGCGAAGTTGGGCTCGCGCGACTCGGCCCGCGCCTTGGCCTCGGCCATGAGCACCCGCTTGTAATCGCGCGGCATCACCTTCACGAACGCCGGCCGCGCCGTATCCCATCCGTCGAGCACCGCCTGCCCGTTGGCGCTGGCGGTGTGGTCCACGTGCCGCCGGATGAGCTGTCGCACGAGCTCGTCGTCCTCGTCGCCGAGCGTCTCGAGGTCGACCATGCCGGGGTTGCAGCGCTGGGCGAACGTCCCTGTCGGGTCGAGCACGTAGGCGATGCCGCCGCTCATGCCGGCCGCGAAGTTCCGACCCGTGCGCCCCAGGATCACCACGCGGCCGCCCGTCATGTACTCGCAGCCGTGGTCGCCGACGCCTTCCACCACCGCGTTCACGCCGCTGTTGCGCACCGCGAACCGCTCGCCCGCGACGCCGCGCACGAACGCTTCGCCACCGGTGCCGCCGTAGAGCGCGACGTTGCCGATGACGATGTTCTCCTCGGCCACGAACGTCGAGGCCCGCGGGGGATACACGGCGAGGCGGCCGCCCGAGAGCCCCTTGCCGAAGTAGTCGTTGGCGTCGCCCTCGATGGTCAGGGTGACGCCGGTCGGCAGGAACGCGCCGAAGCTCTGCCCCGCCGAGCCCTTGAAGGTGACGTCGATGGTCCCGTCCGGCAGCCCCGCGCCGCCCCAGCGGCGGGTGATCTCGGACCCGAGCATGGTGCCGACGGTGCGGTTCACGTTGCGGATGGGCAGGGTGAGCGACACCGGGGTCCGGTGTTCGATGGCCGGCGCGCAGCGCTCGATGAGGGTGTTGTCGAGGGCCCGATCGAGGCCGTGGTCCTGTTCGCGCACGCAGCGCCGGGCCACCGTGTCGGGCATGTCGGGGTCGAGCAGGATCGGCGACAGGTCGAGTCCCCGCGCCTTCCAGTGGTCGACGGCGCCGGTGGTATCGAGCCGGTCGACGCGGCCGATCATCTCCTCCAGGGTCCGGAAGCCCATCTCCGCCATCGCCTCGCGCACCTCTTCGGCCACGAAGCGGAAGTAGTTCTCGACGAACTCGGGGCGCCCCGAGAAGTGCTTGCGCAGCTCGGGGTTCTGGGTCGCGATGCCGACCGGGCACGTGTCGAGGTGGCAAACCCGCATCATGATGCAGCCCTCGACGACGAGGGGCGCGGTGGAGAACCCGAACTCCTCGGCCCCGAGCAGCGCCGCGATGACCACGTCGCGGCCCGTCTTCATCTGGCCGTCGGTCTGGACGACGATGCGGTCCCGAAGCTGGTTGAGCACCAGCACCTGCTGGGTCTCGGCGAGGCCGAGCTCCCAAGGCACCCCCGCGTGCTTGATGCTCGTCAGCGGCGAGGCCCCGGTCCCGCCGTCGTGCCCCGAGATGAGGACGACGTCGGCGTGGGCCTTGGCCACCCCCGCTGCCACCGTGCCCACCCCCACCTCGGCCACGAGCTTCACGTGCACGCGGGCCCGCGGGTTCGAGTTCTTCAGGTCGTGGATGAGCTGGGCGAGGTCCTCGATCGAATAGATGTCGTGGTGCGGCGGCGGCGAGATCAGGGTCACGCCGGGGGTCGAGTAGCGGATCTTGGCGATGAACGGGTAGACCTTGAACCCCGGGAGCTGGCCGCCCTCGCCCGGCTTGGCTCCCTGCGCCATCTTGATCTGCAGGTCGTCGGCGTTCACCAGGTACTCGCTGGTGACCCCGAACCGGCCCGACGCGACCTGCTTGACGGCGCTGCGCCGCAGGTCGCCGTTCGCGTCGGGGGTGAACCGCGCGGGGTCCTCGCCTCCTTCGCCGGTGTTCGATTTGCCGCCGATGCGGTTCATGGCGATGGCCAGGGTCTCGTGGGCCTCGGCGCTGATCGAGCCGAACGACATCGCGCCGGTCGAGAACCGCTTGAAGATCGACTCGACCGGCTCGACTTCGTCGAGGGGGACCGGCGTGTCGCCCGACCGCAGCCGGAACAGGCCGCGCAGGGTCGCCCGCTTGCGGTTCTGGTCGTTGACGAGCCGCGCGTAGTCGCGGTAGACGGCGTACTGTCCGCTGCGGGTGGCGTGCTGCAGCTTGTAGACGGTGTCGGGGTTGAACAGGTGGTACTCGCCGTCGCGCCGCCACTGGTACTCGCCGCCGCTGTCGAGCTCGTCGTCCTCGTCACCGCGGGTCGGGAACGCCGCCCGGTGCCGCTGCCTGACCTCCTCCTCGACGGTGTCGATGCCGATGCCGGCGAGCCGGGACGCCGTCCACGTGAAGTAGCGGTCGACGAACGGCTTGTCGAGGCCCACCGCCTCGAAGATCTGGGCCCCCCGGTAGCTCTGCAGGGTCGAGATGCCCATCTTGGACATCACCTTCAGCACCCCCTTGGTGAGGGCGAGGATGTGATGGCGGATGCCCTTCCGCGCGTCCACGTCGGCGACGTCGCCGCGCTCGATCAGCTCCTCGATGGTCTCGAAGGCCAGGTACGGGTTGATCGCCCCCGCGCCGTACCCGAGCAGCAGCGACATGTGGTGGGGCTCGCGGGGCTCGCCCGACTCGACGACGAGGGCGCAGCGGGTGCGGGCGCCCTCGCGCACGAGGTGGTGGTGCACGCCGGCGGTGACGAGGAGGGCGGGGATGGGGGCGCGGTCGGCGTCGACGCCGCGATCCGAGAGGACGAGTATGGCGCAGCCCTCGGCGACGGCGGCGCTGGCCCGGCGGCACAGCTCGTCCATCGCCTTCGCGATGCCGCCCGCCTCGCGCGGGTCGAACAAGGTGGACAGGGTTGTCGCCCGCAGCGCCGGGTCCGGATTGTGCCGGATGCGCGCCGTCTCCTCGTTGTCGAGAATCGGGTACTCGATGCGGATCTGATGGCAGGACGCCGGCTCCGGATTGAGCAGGTTCCGCTCGGCGCCGAGGGTCGAGCTCATGTCGGTGACGAGCTCTTCCCGGATGGCGTCGAGCGGCGGGTTGGTGACCTGCGCGAAGAGCTGCTTGAAGTAGTCGTAGAGCAGTCGCGGCCGGTCGGACAGCACCGCGAGGGCGGTGTCGGTGCCCATCGAGCCGATCGGTTCGACCCCTTGCGCGGCCATGGGGCCGAGTAGTAGCCGCAGGTCCTCCTCCGTGTAGCCGAACGCGCGCTGACGCCGCCGCAGCGACTCGCGGTCGACCGGCGCCGCCCCGGGAGCGGGCGGCAGGTCGTCGAGGTGGACGACCTCGGCGTCCAGCCAGTCCTGATAGGGGTGCTCGGCCGCGAGCCCCGACTTTATCTCCTCGTCATCGATGATGCGGCCCTGCGCGGTGTCTACGAGGAAGATCCGGCCCGGGTGCAGCCGCTCCTTGACCAGCACGTTCTCCGGCGGCACGTCGAGGACGCCGACCTCGGACGCCATCACCACCAGGTCGTCCTTCGTGACGTAGTAGCGGGACGGGCGCAGCCCGTTGCGGTCGAGGACCGCTCCCACCACCGTGCCGTCGGTGAAGGCGATCGACGCGGGGCCGTCCCACGGCTCCATCAGGGTCGAGTGGTACTCGTAGAACGCTCGACGGTCGGCCGCCATCGACTCGTGCTTCCGCCACGGCTCCGGAATCATCATGAGGACCGCGTGGGGCAGCGACCGGCCGGTCATGGCCAGGAACTCGAGCACGTTGTCGAACGTGGCGGTGTCGCTCTGGCTCTCCTTGATGATGGGGAACAGCTTCTGCAGGTCGTCCCCCAGCAGGTCCGACTCGCACAGCGCCTCGCGCGCCCGCATCCAGTTGATGTTGCCGCGCAGCGTGTTGATCTCGCCGTTGTGGGCGATGTAGCGGTAGGGGTGCGAGAGCGGCCACGACGGGAAGGTGTTGGTGCTGAAGCGCGAGTGGACGAGGCCGATCGCCGACTCGAGATCGGGGTCGACCAGGTCCGGGAACATGGTGGTGACCTGGTCGGCGATCAGCATGCCCTTGTAGACGATGGTCTGCGACGACAGGCTGGCTGCGTAGAACGCGTCGGGGGTCCCGAGGCCGAGGCCGTCGACGGCGTTCTCGATGCGCCGGCGGATGACGTAGAGCTTGCGTTCGAACCGGGGCTGCGCGTCCGGGCCGTCCCCCAGGGCGGGGTCGCGTCCGATGAACACCTGCCGGATGACGGGCTCGCCCCGCCGGGCGGTGGCCCCCAGCGGGCTGCTGTCGGTGGGGACGTCCCGCCAGCCGAGCAGGGTCTGGCCCTCCTCGTCGACGACGCGGGCGACGAGCCCCTCGACCCGCCGCCGCTCGTCGGGCGGCCGCGGCAGGAACAGCATGCCGACGCCGTATCGCCCCTCCGGGGGCAGGGCGAACCCGAGCGCGGCCGTCTCGCGCCTCAGGAACCGGTCGGGGACCTGCAGCAACAGCCCCGCCCCGTCTCCGGTGTCGGGCTCGCACCCGCAGGCGCCGCGATGGAGCAGGTTGACGCCGATCTCCAGCGCCTGGTCGACGAGGCGGCGCGAGCGCCGCCCCCGGATGTGGACCACGAACCCCACTCCGCAGGAGTCGTGCTCGAACCGGGGGTCGTAGAGTCCCCGGCCCGATGCGTGCGGTGTCGTTCTTGCGGATCCGCTCATGGATTGGCTCCCTGCGGGCCGGCGCCCGTCGTCAGGACCGCGGCCGGCGGTGCGCCGCGCGTTCTCGCGGCCCGGCGGGGGTCGGGCGTCCCGGGCGAGCCGCTCGTCGCCGGCGCGTCGGCCCCGAGCAGCTCGATGAACGCGGTGACGGCGGGGTTCAGCCGTCGATTGCTCCGGTGCACGATGCTCAGCGGCCGCACCAGCGGCGGCTCTCCCGTCGGCAGCACGAGGGGCGCCTGCACGAGGGTCCCGCGCCGCACCTCGCGCCGCAGGGTCGGCTCCGGCAGGATCGCGATGCCCGCCTCCTCGTCGACGGCCTGCTTGATGGTCTCGATGTTGTCGAACGCCGCCGTCACCGTCACGTCGACGCGGTGGCGCCGGAGGAACCGGTCGACGGCGCGGCGGACCGGCAGCTTCCGGTCGAACGCCACGAAGCGCTCGCCCGCGAGGTCCGCCGGCCGGACCCCGCGCCCCTCCGCCGCGAGGTTCGCGAAACGGTGCGCGGGCGGGCACGCCACGACCATCGACTGTCGCTTCCACGGGATGACCGCGAGCTCGCGCCGCGGAGTGACGAACGAGATCAGGCCGAGGTCGCACCGGTCGCTCAGCACCTGCTCGCAGATCTCGCCGGGGTGCATGTACTGCAGGTCGACCTCGGCTCCCGGCGCCGCGGCGCGGAATCGGTCCACGTACTGGGTCAACTGGTGGATGCCCACCGAGTAGATGGTCGCGAGCCGGACCGTCCGGCCCGACGGGTTCCGCCGGTGCCGCACCGCGGCCTCCAGCTCGTGATAACGCTCGACGAGCTCCTGGCAGCCCTTGAAGAAGAGCCGGCCCTCGGGAGTGGGCTTCCACGGCCGCTTGGACCGGTCGATGAGCTGGGCGCCGAGGTGCTTCTCGAGCTGCCGCACCGCCTGACTGGCCGCCGACTGGCTCACCGAGCTGGCCCTCGCGCCCCGCGAGAAGCTCTGATGACGCACTACGTCGCAGAAAATGCGCAGCGTTTCGAGGTGCATGAGGGCGCTGAATATACCACAGTCGGCTAATAGCCGGTTATGGCAGTATCAGTATTACTAATACTGTCGGAGACTTCGGTCGCCAGGACGGGCCGACGGCGGCTCGTCGATGATCTCCAGCCGCGGACGAGTCCGGCAGGCGTGTCGGGGCGAGCGGGTCGGTGCAACCGACGGCTGGCGGTGGTCGTTGCGCGGCCGCGGGCGCGTGAGTCTCACGAACCGGCAGGGACGGCGAGGCGGCGTTCAAGGGTCTCCAGGGGCGCCTCGGCGGCGGTGCGGGCATGGATGCCGAAGCGGGTTCCCGGTCCGGTGCGGGGGGTCAGGGTCCAGGGGGCGACGTCCGACAGCGTCCCGAGGAACGACTCGAACGCGGGCCGGACGGCCGACAGGGTGTCGGGCGTGTTCGGGGCCAGCAGCCGGTCGTTCGCGACCCAGTCGATCTCGTCGCCGCGGAAGCGGACCGGCCCGGACAGGGTGGCGTCGCTCTCGAGCAGCCGGGCGGCGCGGACGAGCGTTCCTGCGACCGTGCGCAGTCGCGTCTCCAGCGGTCCGTCCAGCGGCTGGGTCCGCAAGTACTGCAGCCCCAGCCGGTCGTCGCCGTGGTCGAGGACGTAGCGGCCTTCGTGACCCACGAGGAGCACGAGGGGCCCGGTGGAGAGGTGGGTGTAGTCGGCGACGTCGATCAGCATCCCGTCGACCGCCCGGGTCTGGATCCAGCGATGGAACACGGGAATGACGTCGCGCGGCGAGAGCACCGCCTCGTCGTCGAGAAAGACCTTCAGGCCGATGCGCTGCACGGCGACGGCGCTGGCGTCGGGCGGGGCGGCGGCGACGGCGCTCACGCGGGGCTCCCGGTCAGGGCCGCCTCGCCCGCCGCGGCCGGGGCCGCCGCCGGCGCGCCGGCGAGCCGCGCCTGGCACGCGTGGGTAGCCTCGAGGAAGAGCTGCGCCTCCTCGATCGACTGCCGCACGGTGTCGACGCCGGCCGGGGGTCCGCTGCGGGCGTGCCGCCGGAACAGGTACTGGGCGAACTTCCCGCCCGCGAACCGATCGAGGAACACGCCCGTCTCGAAGAAGCGGGTTCGGAACTCGGCGACGATGCGGTCCGGGTCGTCCGGGACGTCGATGAACTCGGTCTTGACGAGCCCCCGCGCCGCCTGCAGCATCGCCGCGTAGGCGAGCCCGTCGGCCGCGGCGACGTTGCCCGCCTCGAGCTGAAGCTGCGCCTCGAAGACCTGGCTGTCTGCGCCGGCGAGGTCGAACTCGGTCAGGCTGACCACCTCGCCCGCGCACTCGCCGATGCCCATGTCGCCGATGCCGAACTCGCGGGGGTCGCCCCAGTCGCGGTAGTAGTCGGGCGCGACCTCGTAGTCGGGCACCGCCATCAGGTCCTGGAGCATCTCGCGCAGCGCGCGCTTGCCGATGCGGGTCGTGAACGCGTGGAACGTCTCGTCGGGCCCGCGTTCCCCGACGAAGCGATCGGTGATGCGCCCGACCACCTTCGGGATCTCGCGGGCCGGCACCGCGCCGATGGCGAGCCCGTAGGCCCCCGCGTTCTCGACCCACTTGCCGCCGAGCACGACCTGGAAGTGCGGGACCACCCGCCCGTGCACGTGCCGGCTGACGCCGTAGAACCCGAGGTCGGCGACGTGATGCTGGCCGCACGAGTTGAAGCATCCGCTGATCTTGATGCGCAGGTCGCGCACCGCCTCGTCGAGGGTGTCGAGCCGCGCCCGCACCTGCCGCTCGAGCTCGGCCGCCAGCCCCCGCGACGAGGCGATGCCCAGCTTGCAGGTGTCGGTGCCGGGGCAGGCGGTGATGTCGCCGATCGACTGCGCGCCGGGCCGCCCCAGGCCCATGGCGCCCAGCTCTCGATGGAGCGCCGGCAGGTCGGACTCGCGCACCCAACGCAGCACGATGTTCTGCTCGACGGTGGTGCGGACGGTGTCGCCGACGTAGCGGCGGGCGACGTCGGCAAGCCCCCGAAGCTGATCGCTGGTGATGTCGCCCAACGGCAGGCTCACCGTGACCACCGCGTATCCCGACTGGCGCTGGCGGTAGACGTTCGAGCGCGACCAGGCCGCGAAGGCCGACGTGTCCGGTCGGCCGTCGAGGGGCTCGCCGTCCTTCAGGGGGCGCTCGTCGGTCGCTGACAGGTCGGAGAGCCAAGCGGTCCAACCCTCGTCGTGGGCGAGGCCCCGGCGCTCCTCCTCGACGAGGCGCCGGAACTCGTCGATGCCGAGCCGGGCGACGAGGAACTTGATGCGGGCGCGGGCTCGGTTGCGCTTCTCGCCGAGGCGCGCGAACACCCGCGCGATCGCCTGCAGGGTCGGCAGCACATCGGCCTCGGCCATGAACGGCTCGAAGAGCTTCGCCTCGTGGGGCACCGCGCCGAGCCCGCCCCCGACGTAGACCTCGAACCCGCGCTCGACCCCGTCGGTGGTCTCGCGGGTCGCCGCGATGGCCCCGAAGTCATGCATGTTGACGAGGCCGCAGGCGTGCTGCCGGCACCCCGAGAAGGCCACCTTGAACTTGCGGCCGAAGTCCTGCGCGTCGGGATGCCCGAGAAGGAACCGCATGGACGCCCGCGCGTAGGGGGTCACGTCGAAGGTCTCGTCGCGACAGACGCCCGCGAGCGGGCACGCGGTGACGTTGCGGACGGTGTTGCCGCACGCCTCGCGGGTGGTGATGCCGACCGCCGCGAGCCGGCGCATCAGGGCCGGGGTGTCGTCGAGGTGGACGAAGTGGAGCTGCACGTCCTGGCGGGTGGTGATGTGGCAGATGCCGTCGCTGTATTCCTCGGCGAGGTCGGCGAGGGCGTCCATCTGGTCGGGGTTCAGCCCGCCGAACGGAATCTTGATGCGTTGCATGCCGGGGGCGTCCCACACCGTGTCGGGCCCCTTGGTCAACCCGTTCGAGGGGAACGCGAGGGTCTTGACCCCGTTGCCGTCGTTCCGCTGCCCGTTGTCGTAGCGCTGCCCGTAGGCGCCGCGCCGCAGGCGGGTCTCCGCGAACACCTTGTCGTCGATGCGGCCCTGGCGCTTCAGGGCGATCTGGTTCTCGAAGGTGTCGATCTCCCGCGCCAGATCCGCCGGGATGCGGTCGCCGAGTCTTTCCTTCCAGGTCATCATGAGCTCCAGCTCTCTCGTTCGACGGCCGGCGCCGTGTCGGGCTGCGTCGCGTCGAGCACTGCGTGAAGGTCGACGACGCGGCCGATGACGATCGTGCCGGGGGCGCCCTCGTCGGCCGGGTGCGGGGCGGCTCCCAACTCGCGCAGCGTCCCGGCCCAGACGCGGGTCCGCGGCGAGACGGTGGCGCACACGATGGCGGCCGGCGTGTCGGCCGGCCAGCCGCGGTCGAGCAGGCAGGACGCGACCGCGGCGCGGCGGGCGAGCCCCATCAGGACGACGACGGTCAACGAGCCGGGGGGCAGCGCGGTCAGCACCGGCCTGAAGCTCGACTCGTCGTGGCCCGACACGACCGCGAACCCCGAGGCGGCGCCGCGATGGGTGATGGGAATCCCGGCGAGGGCCGGGGCGGCGACGGCGGTGGTCAGCCCCGGCACCACCTCGAACGCGATGCCCGCCGCCCGCAGGGCCAGGGCCTCTTCGCCGCCCCGCCCCAGCACGTAGGGGTCGCCGCCCTTCAGCCTGACCACGTGTCGCCCGCGGCGGGCGGCGCGGACCAGGAGGCGGACGATGGTCTCCTGGCGCACCGACCGACGTCCCGCCCGCTTGCCGACGCAGAAGCACTGGGCCCCCTGCGCGAGCGCGACGATTTCGGGCGCCACGAGGGCGTCGTACAGCACCAGGTCGGCCCGGTCGAGCCGGTCCAGCGCCTGAAGGGTCAACAGGGCCGGGTCTCCCGGACCCGCCCCGACGAGCGACACGAAGCCCGGGGTCGCGTTGCGTCCCCGGTCGGGGCCGTCGGCGCCGGTCGCGGGTCGTCGGGCCCGGGTCGCCGGCCGAGGCTGAGCCGCCGGTTGCTGCGGTCGAGGTCTCATCGCTCGATCTCTCGGGTCGACATCCGATCGCCGTAGAGGGCGGCGAGCGTGCTCACCAGCAACGGCCGCCGCCGTTCCATCGGCACGCGGCGGGCGAGCCAGCCCGCTCGCTCCTCGTCCGCCGCGGCGAGCCACCGCCGGACCTCGTCCTCGGGCAGCAGCATCTCGAGCGCCTCCCGGATCAGCCCGGCGAGGGCCGGGGCCCGGCCGTCGGTCGAGATCGCGGCGGTGACTCCGCCCCGGCGGACCACGCCGCCGAGATAGAGGTCCGCGTTCGCCGGGTCGTCCACCGCGTTGACGAAGAGGCGCCGCTCCGCCGCCGCCGCCGCGACCTCGCGGTTGACGTCGGGCGGCGCCGCCGCCACCGCGAGCCACGCGCCGTCGAGGTCCGAGGCCCGGAAGCGGCGTCGGCGGACGTCCGCGCCGCTCGCCGCGATGGCGTCCCTGACCTCCGGCGCCACCACGGTTACCCGGGCGCCCGCGTCGAGCAGCGCCCGCAGCTTCGACGCCGCTACCGGCCCGCCGCCGACCACTGTGACCGCCCGGCCCGCCAGCTTGAGGAACGCCGGAAAGAGCGGCGGCGCCGCGTCGGCCATGGATCCCCGCCCGGAACGATGTCGCTCGTGGCCCCGGCGCCGCCCGCCGGCCTCCCGCAGCTCGGGCGCGGCGGCAGCTCACACGAAAAAAGCCCGGAGCCTTGCGGCCCCGGGCTTTCGGTCTCTCGCGCCGGTGATTGCTTTCGTTTCCTTCTGCGTCTGTGCGTCACCTCACGCGACCGTCAGCGTCGGGGCCTCGGCGGCCACCGGACAACAGCAGCAACGACAACCGGTGCGCGTGCGCAACGTCACAACGCGCTATTGTGCCCCGTTGCCGTACCGCGCGTCAAGGGCAGTGGGGCACCGCACGGGGACGCAGCCTGCGATGCCGGCGATGCAGATGCTATATTGAGACGCATAATGTCATATGTGTCGCGATTTTTCGATCACCCGTCCGGCAGCTACTTCCTGTTCGGGCCGCGCGGCGCCGGCAAGTCGACCTGGCTGCGGGCCCGATATCCGGACGCGGCGTGGATCGACCTCCTCGATGCGGAGGCCGAGCGCAACTACTACACACGGCCGGAACGGTTGAAGGACTTCCTCCGAGCCCACGCCGACCGGCGAACGATCATCATCGACGAGATCCAACGCGTGCCCCAGCTCCTCCCGCTGGTCCACCAGCACTTGGAGCGCGACAAGTCGACGAGGTTGGTTCTGACCGGATCGAGCGCCCGGAAGCTGCGCCGCGCGGGAGTGGATCTGCTGGCGGGGCGGGCCGTGCTGTGCGCGATGCATCCCTTCATGGCCGCCGAACTCGGGGACGCTTTCGATCTCGACCGGAGCCTCGAGTCCGGCATGGTACCGCTCGTGGTGATGGCGGCGCAGCCGGACCGGACCCTGCGCGGTTACGTCGACCTGTATCTTCAGCAGGAAGTCAAGGCGGAGGGTCTGGTCCGCCGGCTCGATGACTTCAGCCGGTTCCTCGAGGTCGCCTCCTTCTCGCACGCCCAGGTGCTGAACGTCGCGGACATCGCACGCGAGTGCGTCGCCGGCCGCAACACCGTCGAGTCGTACCTGGGCATCCTGGAGGACCTGCTTATCGCGACACGGCTGCCGGTCTTCCGGCGGCGGGCGAAGCGGGCGGTGGTCGCGCACGCCAAGTTCTACTTCTTCGACTCCGGCGTGTTCCGTTCGCTGCGTCCGGCCGGGCCTCTCGATGCGCGCGAGGAGATCGCGGGGCCGGCCCTCGAAGGCCTCGTCCTGCAGCACCTGCGGGCGTGGATCAGCTACGCCGGCGCCGACTGCCGCGTCCACTTCTGGCGAACGCGGGGCGGGTCGGAAGTCGACTTCATCCTGTACGGCGGCGCGGGGTTCCATGCCATCGAGGTCAAGAACAGCCGGTCGGTGCGCCCCCGCGACCTCCGGGGGCTCAGAACGTTCCACCAGGACTATCCCGAGTCGTCGCCGCTCCTCCTGTACCGCGGTGACGAGGTCCTGGAACGGAACGGCGTCCGGTGCCTGCCGGTCGACCGGTTCTTGCGCGAGCTGATCCCGGGGCGCAATCTGCCGTGCTGAGGCCGGCGTGTTGCGCTCGTCCGTGCGCCGCGCTTGCGAGACTCGAGTGGCCGGTGGCGATTGGGGCGGGCTCGTTCGTTCGCCGGTCTCTCCGCGGGCGCTTGCCCACTCTCGGAAGCTGACGCCGCTGGCCGCCGGCGTCTGCGAGGCGTGTAACCGAGCCCGCCGGTCGAGCGCGTCCTGCGAGGCGCCGCCTGCGCCGGGACCGGGCGGCGCGGCCCGACCGGCTCCGGCCTCCATGGTCAGTGACCACCGCCGTTGACTGTCCAGAAAACGTCACTTTCACATGCTCGACAACAGCCCGAGGGGCCGGCCGGCCCCGGCGCCGGAACCGCCGCCCTGCCCGCCGCGGACGGCTACACTGTGTGCCCATGGTGACGATGGACGCGGTGAACGAGGTGGCGCTGCGGGCCGCCGCCGTCGTGCTGGACGGCTACCGGGCCGGCGACACTTGGGTGCGGGCGAAGGCGGACGGCTCGCCGGTGACCGCGGTCGACCTCGCCGCCGATGCGATCATCCGGGAGGGATTGACGGCGCTGGACCCCGCCATCCCGTATCTGTCCGAGGAGCGCGAGCTGCCGCCCTGGGAGGTGCGCCGCCGCTGGTCGCGCTACTGGCTGGTCGACCCCCTCGACGGGACGAAGGAGTTCGTCGACCGCACCGGCGAGTTCACCGTCAACGTGGCGCTGATCGACGATGGCGAGCCCATCCTCGGGGTAGTGGCGGCGCCCGCCGCGGGGCTGCTCTATTACGCCCGCGCCGGAGAAGGGGCGTGGAAGCGCGAGGGCCACGGCCCGCCGCGGCGCCTGCGGTCCACCCTCTCCAGTCCGTCCGATCCGCTCCGCGTCGTCGAGAGCCGGTCCCACCCCAGCGCCGCGCTCGATGCGTTCCTCGATCCCCTGAACGTCGTGGAACGGATCGAGCGCGGCAGCTCGCTGAAGTTCTGCCTGGTCGCCGAGGGGCTGGCCGACGTCTACCCGCGGCTCGGGCCGACCATGGAGTGGGACGTCGCGGCCGGCGACTGCGTTCACCGCCACTCCGGCCGCCCCGAGCCCCACCCCGGCACGCTGCGCTACAACAAGCCTTCACTGAGAAACGGCGCCTTCGTGGTGGGGCTGCGGCCAGGGACGTACGTGCTCCCGGTGTTCCCTGACGAGAGAAACGGCAGACCCTGACAGCCCTGACGGTCCGCGTCCGCCTGCCTCCACCCGACCCGTTCCACACCGGCCGAACGGAGCGCACCTGCTGCCCCTGGTCCGGGCCGGCCCGGTCTTCGTCGATGGCGTCTGGCAGACGGGGCAGACGGAGACGGATCGGAAGGAGGCCGCCCGATCAGGAATGTCAGTACCCGGCCTGCCCGGACCACGGATCGATCGAATCGATGTCGAAGGGCGCGAAGTGCGCCGTGTTGCGGGTCGCCACGGCGAGGGACTCCGCCTCGGCGGTCCCGGCGATCAGCGCGTCGACGGTCTGTGCGGGCTTCCCGGAGCGCCGGGCTCGGGCGCGGAGCCGCGCCGCTCGTTGCGCGACCTCGCTGCTCACCGGGAGGATGCGGCCGGCGTGGTGGGCGACGATTCCGGCGACTTGGTTCGCTAATCGGAGACGACGCCCTCCCGCGGGAAGAAGCTGCACGCCGTACTCCAACTCGTACAGCACCACCACGGAGAGCCACAGGCGGTCGTGCCGGGCGCGGAGGAACTCGGTGACACGCGCGTCCGGGGCCGGCTTGAGCATCTCGGACACGACGTTGGTGTCGAGGAGAAACCCGGTCACTCCGCCGACCCCCGACCGGGCTCCGAGCGGTCGAGCGCCCTCCAGTCTTCCTCGGTCCAGTCGTCGAACGGGCCGGGTCGCTCCCGCTCTTCGGCGCGCGGCGGGAGCTCGAGGGCGCCGGCGCCCGGGGCGTGTGCGATGAGCCACTGCCCGAGGGACGGTCGCGGCTCGGTGATCTCCTCCCAGGTTCGGACCGGCACGACCACGAAGACCCTGCGCGTCCCGATGCGCTGCGGTCCATCCTGTTCGGCGCGGCGCAGCACTTCGGACAGCCTGGCCTTGGCCTCGGCGACGGTCCACGCGCGCGGCTCGTGTTCATCGTAGGCGGCCATTCGTTGCTCCCGACTGCTGTCTGCGATGGGCGGAACCAGTCTGGACTAGTTCAACCTTCGCGTCAAGGGCAGGAGGCGCGTCCGGCCGCCGCGCCCGCCCCCCGAACGTCGCCTCCGGCTCTTCCATGCCGCCGGGGCGCGTCGAGTCGGACGCGGCGGTTCACGCGCCGGGCGCCCGCCGTCGCCACCACGCCGCGGCGAGGCTGCCGACCAGGGAGTGGAAGACGCTGGCGATGGCGCTGGGGACGGCCACGAGGGGGTTGGCGAAGTTCTGCTGGGCCAGGACGACGCCGAGGCCGGTGTTCTGCATCCCGACCTCGATCGCGACTGTCCGGGCCGCCACCTCTCGGCGCAGGGCGAGTCGGCCCGCGAGGTAGCCGAGGAGGAAACCGAGCGAGTGGAGGGTGACGACGGCGAGGACCAGCCTCGGGCCCGCCTCGATGATGCGTTCACGCCCGCCGCCGACGACGGAGCCGACGATGAGGCTGATGGCGACGATGGCCACGAGGGGCGCGACGGGCAGCACGGCGTCCACGGCGCGGGGAAAGCGCCACTTGAGCAGCGCCCCCGCCGTCACCGGCACGACGACGACCTGGACGGTGCTGAGGAGGAGCCCGGCCGCGGGGACGTCGACGCGGCTGCCGGCGAGCAGGGCGGTCAGGATGGGCGTCATCAGGACCGCGAGCAGGGTGGACAGCGCCGTCAGCGTCACCGAGAGCGCCACGTCCGCCCGCGCCAGGTACGCGATGACGTTCGAGGCGGTGCCGCCGGGGCAGCACGAGACCAGCACCAGGCCCACCGCGAACGGCGTCGGCAGGGCGAAGAGATACCCCAGGCCCCAGCCCAGCGCCGGCATCACCGTGTACTGCAGGACCACCCCCGGCATCACCCGGGCGCGCTCCCGCCCCACGCGGCGGAAGTCGTCGAAACCGAGGGTCATGCCCATGCTGAGCATGATGACGCCGAGGCCGACGGTGATCAGGGGGCCGCTGAACCACGTGAACCAGTCGGGCCGAATCAGGGCGGCGACGCCCGCGCCGAGCACCCAGAGGGGGAACGCCGAGGTCAGCCGGGAGAGGGCGCCGGTCACTTGCGGACTCCGGCGCGCTACGGGAGGCCGGCCACCACGGACTGCAGCTCGGCGTAGTCGGGCTCGACGCGCAGGCTCTCGCCCACCCAGTGGTGGCGCACCACACCCTCTTTGTCGACGACGGTCACCGCGCGGTTGGCGCAGACGTAGCCGTCGAGGCCGGCGAGGTCGGGGAACGCGACGCCGTAGGCGGTCACCACCTCCCGGTTGTAGTCGCTGAGGAACGTGTAGTCGACGTCGTTGGCCGCTTTCCACGCCGCCTGCACGAACGGCGGGTCGACGGTGATGCCGACGATGTCCGCGTTCACGGCCTGGAACCCGTCGAGGCGGTCGCGCAGGGCGCACATCTCCGCCGTGCAGACCGGCGTGAACGCTCCGGGGAAGAACACGAGCACGACGTTCCGGCCCCGGTAGTCGCGGAGGCTGCGTCGTTGTTGCGGCGTCTCGTGCAGGGTGAAGTCGGGGGCGGGCTGTCCGACGACGATGGCCATCGAGCTATCTCCTCCAGGTTACGGTGACGAAGCGTCGACCGGTACCGGTTTCGGGGGCCTGCGAGCGGGTCTGGCACGCCTCCTGCAAAGGCCTCCGGCGTGAGGCCTGGCCGGTCGGTCGGGCATGTTAGCATCAGCTCGAGGGTCGCCTCGGCCTTGCGCGCCGGAGACGCGCGGGGCCCGGGCGCGCTCGGCAAGGACCTGGAGGCTCGGATGTCCCCCACCGTGCTTGCGGCGAACGCCGCCCCATCCATCTCGATCGAGCTCGGCGCCGCGGTCGCGTGGCTGCTTGGGGCCCTCGTGGTCCTCTTCGGCGTCATCGCGTGGTTCCTGCGACGGGAGATCACGCGTAACGACGAGGCCCACCGGGAGCTCCGAGCGGACGTCAAGGTGGTCGAGACGGACGTCAAGAAGCTGCTGGCGGGCGACGTTCCCTGGGTCGCGGCCATCGACGCGAGGTTCGCGGCCGTCGACGCGAGGTTCGCGGCCGTCGACGTGAAGTTCGCGGCCGTCGACTCGAGGCTCGCGGCCGTCGGCTCGAAACTCGTGGGCCTGGACTCGAAAATCGCGGGCCTGGACTCGAAAATCGCGGGCCTGGACTCGAAAATCGCGCGCCTCGCCGACCTGATGTCGAGGCGGACGCCTGCCGGCGGCAACGAGCAACGGCCGGAATGAGTTCCGGACACTCCGCCGATCTCGCCGCCCCACGCGGCGGGCTTTCGTCGACCCGTTCGCCGCGCCGGACCGCGCCCGGAGATCGCCGATGACCTCCGACGACCGGTTCCGGCGCGCCGTCGAGCGTTTCGACGCCGCGAACGCGGAAGACCCGAACCGCGAGCCCGCGGACGGGGCCGGGCAGCCGAAGGAGCTCGTGTACGCGCGGCGCATGACCGCCCGCCTCGAGCGGTTCCGGCCCGACGCGCCGGAGGCGGTGCGGCTCGCCGCCCGCTGCCAGCACATCCGGCGCTGGACGATTCCCCGTACCGACTACCCGACCGGCCGCGAGGGGTACCGCCGCTGGCGGACGGACCTGGCCCGCTTCCACGCCGAGACGGCCGGCGCCATCCTGCGCGACGTCGGCTACGGTGACGACGTCGTGGCGCGGGTCGGGGCGCTGCTCCGCAAGGAGCGGCTGAAGGCCGACCCCGACGTGCAGCTCCTCGAAGACGTGGTCTGCCTGGTCTTCATCGAGCACTATCTCGCCGACTTCGCGCCGAAGCACGACGCGGAGACTCTCGCCGGCGTGCTCCGCAAGACGTGGCGGAAGATGTCGGAGGAGGGGCGCGGCGCCGCCCTCGCTCTCGATCTGCCCGCCCCTTTGCGCGCAATCGTCGAGGGGGCGGTGGCGTCACCGGCCGGCTGACGAGGGCCCGCCGCGCCCGGCTTCCCGCCAGGGTCTGGCTCGTGCCGCGTGAACGCCCGGGCGTCACCGGCCGAGCGACGCGGGCTTCGCACGCTTCGCGGAACGCGATCCACTCGGCCCCGCGGGGTCCGGGGGCAGCGTCACCCCGCCGAGCGAAACGGCGCCGCCGGCGTCGGAAGACGGGGCGGGCTCGGCCGCCGGCGGGCGCGCGACCCGCGCGGTGAAGGCGTGCAGGAACAGGACGCCGGCGAGGCGCCCGCCGACGATCGCGGTCGCCGCCCCCACCGCCCCGACCCACGACAGCAACTGGGTGGTGACGGTGAGCAGCACGACGACCACCGTGACCTCGAGGATGCCCGCCCACGTGATCGGCGCCGTCTGCCGGGCGTGGACCAGCACCGCGCGCTGAAAGCAGATCCACACCGACCCGGCCGGGAGCAGGGCGAGGATCTGGGCCGGCAGCAGCGAGAACGCCGCCAGCTCCGGCGAGAGGCCGGACACGCCCTCGAACCAGACCGCGGCCAGCGGCGTGAACACGATGAGCCCGAGGCCGCCGGCCGCGAACGCCGCGAGCATCCACCCGAAGTTGCGGATGGGCCGGTACTGCTCCCACCGCTCGCCGAACAGGGCGATGCCCACCTCCTGGAACGACAGGCCGAGGGCGCGGAAGAGGAAGGTCAGCCCGTGGATGACGGGCAGGACGGCCAGCGATTCCAGGGCGAACCGGCTCTGGCCGACGAAGAAGGTCACCGCCGGCTGCACCGCCATCGCGAGGAGCGACGTCATGGCCAGGGGGAGGTAGAAGCGGAAGATCGCCGGCATCGTCAGCGCGGTCGCTCGTCGGGGCGGGCCCGGGAGACCCTGTGCTGCCGGCCGCGCGGACGCGCGAACGCCCGTCGCCGCGGGTTCCGAGGCCGCGGGGGCCGCCGGGCCGGCCTGCAGCTCCGCCACGACGCCCCGGGTCATCACGCGGCTGGCCACCGCCTCGACGACGACCCCGGTGGCGAGCGCGATGGTTCCCACGTGAACGCCCTGCAGTCCCGGCGTCCGCGCCGCGGCGAGGGCGGCCGCGCTCATCGCCGCGAGCCGCACGGCGGTGCCGTAGGTGACGAGGCGGGTCAGACGCCGGCGGATCAGCAGCCCCTGCCGGAACCGCCGGTACCCGATGGCGATGGGCCACGGCAGCATGATGGCCAGCCCGTGGTGGGTCAGTCGGGCCACGTCCGGCGGCAGCCCGATGAGCGACAGGGCGAGCCAGTCGAACACCGGCGGCAGCACCGTGACCACCTGCACTAGGGTCAGCGCCGCCGCCAGCGTGTAGGCGAACCGTCGCAGCGCCGCGTAGCTCGCGGCGTCGGTGACCAGCGCGGTCGAGGCGGCCATCAGCATGATGACCGGCGCCTCGATGATGATCGCGAGGGCGAACGCCACGCCGAACGCGGCGAGGTTCTCGGTCGGCTCATCGAGCCGGGCGATGATGGCGGCGAGGTAGGGGCCCTCCGCCGCCATCATCAGCCACGTGCCGGCCAGCGGCAGCCAGAACGCCGCGATGCGGGAATGGGTCAGGGTCGCGGCGGGCATGGCAAACGTACCATGCTACCGTGCGGGGCCACCGTCCTCGGTGGCGGGGTCATGGATCCGTCATGGACCCGTCGTGGATCCGGATCCGTCGCCCGCTCGTGGGATCATGTCGAGAGTGCCCGAATCACCGTCGTCGAACCGCGGTGGCTGGTTCCCGCGCCCGCCCTTCCTCCGTCGGGCCGGCGCCTCCATGAGGATCATCGGCGAGATCGCCGGCGTGCTGGCGCTCGCGTGCGCCCTCTATGTGCTCGCGGGCGGACTGGGCATGCTGTTCTGGTGGCTCGTCGTGGCGTTCGCGCGCGGATTCGACCCTCCGGACCCACCCTGACGTCCAGGGTGTCTCCGATGCAAGCCCCTCCCGCGGCGGCGGCGCGCTCGCACCCCGCCGCCGTTCCTGGACATCGTTTCCCGCAACGGCAGCCGGGCCACGCCCCAGGGCGCACTCCGGGTCGCACGTGCCGCCGTTCCGGGAAGCCGCTTCCGCGGGCGTCGGCCGCGCCACGGGGGGCCGGGCTGCTACGATCCCCGCCATGAGCGACCAAGCTGCCCGAAAGCTGATCGCCGCCGCGTCGCGCATCGTCGGGTTCACCGGCGCCGGCATCTCGACCGAGTCGGGGGTCCCGGACTTCCGGAGTCCGAACGGCGTGTGGGCGCGTAACCGGACCGTCGACTTCCACGAGTTCGTGTCGAGCGAGGCGGGCCGCGTCGAGTACTGGCGCCAGAAGGCGGAGGCGTGGCCGGCGATGCGTGAAGCGAAGCCCAACGCGGGGCACCTCGCGTTCGTCGAGCTGCACCGGCAGGGCCGGCTCCTCGCCCTCGTCACTCAGAACATCGAGCGGCTGCACCAGCGCTCGGGGCTGCCCGCCGACATCGTGCTCGAGCTGCACGGCACCACCACCGAGGCGGAGTGCCTGACCTGCGGGGACCGGATCACTTCGGACGAGGCGTGCCGCCGCATCGAGGCGGGCGAGCGCGCGCCGCGCTGTCGCGCGTGCGGCGGTCTGCTGAAGCCGGCGACGATCTCGTTCGGCCAAGCCATGCCCCTCGACGTGATGGGGCGGGCGCAGGCGGCGGCCGAGGCTTGCGAACTCCTCATCGCCGTCGGCTCCTCGCTGGTGGTGGAGCCCGCCGCCTCGATCCCGCGTCTCGCGAAGGCGGCGGGGGCGCGACTCGTCATCGTGAATCGAGAGCCGACCCCGCTGGACGGCATCGCGGACGCGGTGGTCCGCGGCGAGATCGGCGCGGTCCTGGGCGCGCTCGTCGGCGCGGCCGGCTGAGCGATCCCGGCGCGTGCGCTTGCCCCGGACTCGGGCGGGCTCCGGCCGTCACGCGCTCTCGTCGGAAGCCGCCGCCGGTCGGTCCGACTCCGCCTCCGGCAGAATCCGGCGAGGCCGGTTGAGGGTCGACGGCGGGGGGCGGCGCGCAGGGGGGCGGGCCGCCGGTTCGTCGGCATCGCCCGGCCCGCCGGCGGGGGCGCGATCGTCGAGGGTGCGGTCGAGCTCTCGAATGCGGAGGCGGGCCTCCCGGATCGCCACCGCGTGCTCGATCTCCATGGTCTTGATTCTTCGTTCGAGCGTGTGCCGGGCCTTGACCGCGTCGATCTCCTGGCGATTGAGGGCGAGCCGGGCGGTGGTCTCGCGCAGTTTGAGGTCGAGCTGCCTCAGCGCGCGGCGCGTGGCCTGCCATCCCGCCGCGAGCACGAGGAGGAGGCCCACTGCGGTGAGGGTCGCCGCGATCTCGAGGTACGCGGGCAGGTTCGGCGAGAGGCCGGCCAGGGCGCCGCGAAACCCGAGCCCGGCCAGCGAGATCAGGCAGGGGACGCCGTAGAGCACCAGCGACAGGCGGACCCGCCGCATGCTGCGGTCCAGGACGGTCACGATCTCGTTGGCGTTCCGCGGGGTCACGGTGTCCGTTCCGGCAACTTCGGCGTCCCGGCGGCCGCGTCGGAGACGGGGGGCCGAATCTCGAGATCGGCGCCCGGCTCCTCCTCGGCGGGTTCCTCGATCACCATCGACTCGATCTTCAGCTCCATGGCGTGGCGGGCGCGCTCCGTCTCGAGCTCGTTGCCCGACGCCTCGATCTGGCGGTTCACCGTATCGAGCGCCCGCATCTGCCTTCTCACCGTCCACCAGTCGACGGTCCAGGCCCCGGCGACGATCAGCGCCAAGGCGACGCCGCTCGCCGCGGCGCCGACGGCCAGCGGCCCCTCGTCGAGCAGCGCGAGGTCGGCCAGGGGCGACCTGAGGACCAGCCCCGCGAGCGACACGACGAAGGGGATGCCGGCCACGACCAGGGCGATATGCACGGCTCGCCCGCGGCTGTCGGTGTCGATCGTGAAGGGGCGTGGGTTGCCGGACATGGTTTTCCGATGCTGCGCCGTCGTTCTCGGGCCGGTCGGGGAGGCGCCGCCTCAGTGACCATCATAAGACGGATTCGCGGACGCGGAACCCCGCCAGTCCGATATCGGTGTATAAAGGAGCCGGAAAACGTCACCGCCACCGCGCCATCCCGTCAGGGGGTACGCCGGATGCTGAAACCGAGGCGAAGTCGGACGCTCCACCCGACCGCGGCGGGCATGATGACCGCCGCCGGTCTCGCGGCCACGCTGGGCGCCGCGCCGGCCGCCGGCGCCGCGCCGGAGCCGGACGCGTACCGGGCCGTGGTCGAGCGCTACTGCCTGGCCTGCCACAACAGTCGGACTCGCACCGCCGGCCTCGCCCTGGACACCGTCGCCGAGGCCCCGCTGTCCGACCACGCCGAGGTCTGGGAGCGGGTGGTCCGGAAGCTGCGCGCCCGCCAGATGCCGCCGGCCGCCGGCCGCCGGCCCGACGAGCCGACCTACGCGGCCGCGATCGGGTCGCTCGAGACCGCCCTCGACCGCCACGCCGCGGCGGCGCCGGACCCGGGGCGCTCGGAGACGTTCCGGCGGCTCAACCGCACCGAGTACCACAACGCGGTCCGGGACCTGCTGGCCCTTGAGGTCGACGTGGCCGCCCTGCTCCCGAGCGACTCGTCCAGCTTCGGGTTCGACAACATCACGGTCGGGAACCTCTCGCCGACGCTGCTGGAACGGTATGTCGGGGCGGCCGAGAAGATCGCCCGCCTCGCGGTCGGGCGCCCCGGCCTCGGGCCCGGCGGCGTGACGGTCCGCAGCCGGCCGGACCTGACCCAGGAGGGGCACCTGCCCGGCATGCCCATCGGGACCCGGGGCGGGGCCCTGCTGTCGCACACCTTCCCGCTCGATGGCGACTACGAGATCAGCATCCGGCTCGCCCGCGACCGGAACGAGCACGTCGAGGGCCTGAGCGAGTCGCACGACCTGCACCTGCTGCTCGACGGCGAGCTGGTGGGCGAGTTCACGGTGCGCCCGCCCGACCAGGTCGAGGAGCATGCGCTGAACTACCAGCCGTCGCACGACACCCTCGACGCGCATCTCACGCAGCGAGTGGCGGTCGCCGCCGGCCCCCACGCCCTCGCCGTCACGTTTCCCAAGAAGCCCGAGCTGCTGCTCGAGACCGAGCGGCAGCCGTACCAGGCCCACTTCAACTACTACCGGCACCCGCGGGTGCAGCCGGCGGTTTACGAGATCTCCATCGTCGGCCCCCACAACCCCGCCGGGGCCGGTGACACGCCGAGCCGCGCCCGCATCTTCACGTGCCGGCCGGCCTCGGGGGCGGAGGAGGACGCCTGCGCCGCCGACATCCTGTCGACCATGATGCGGCGGGCCTACCGGCGCCCGGTGACCGACGCGGACCTCGAGCGGCCCCTCGAGCTGTATCGGGCAGCGCGGGACGAGGGCGGCTTCGACGCAGGCATCGAGATGGGGCTCGCGGCGGTGCTGGTGAGCCCCGAGTTTCTGTTCCGGGTCGAGCGCGACCCCGCCGGCGTCGAGGCGGGCGCCGCCTACCGCCTGAGCGACCTCGAGCTGGCGTCGCGGCTGTCGTTCTTCCTGTGGAGCAGCATCCCAGACGACGAGCTGCTCGGCGTGGCGGAACGGGGCGGGCTGACCGCGCCCGGCGAGCTCCGGCGGCAGGTGCGCCGGATGCTCGCCGACCCGCGCGCCTCGAACCTCGTGACCAACTTCGCGGGCCAGTGGCTGCACCTCCGGAACCTGGAGGCGATAACCCCGGACATGCGGGTGTTTCCCGACTTCGACGACAACCTGCGGCAGGCGTTCCGGCAGGAGACGGAGATGCTCGTCGAGAGCGTCCTGCGCGAGGACCGCAGCGTCCTCGACCTCCTGCGGGCCGACTACACCTACCTGAACGAGCGGCTGGCGAAGCACTACGGCGTGCCCCACGTCTACGGCAGCCGGTTCCGCCGCGTCGAGTTCGAAGAGGGCGGCGCCCGGGGCGGGCTGCTGCGGCAGGGGAGCATCCTGCTCGCGACCTCCTACGCGACCCGCACGTCGCCGGTCATCCGCGGCAAGTGGGTGCTCGACAACATCCTCGGGGTGCCGCCCCCGCCGCCGCCCCCCGACGTGCCTGAGCTGGAGGAGACGGGGACCGGCGCGCGCGCCCGATCGATGAAGGAGCGGATGAGCGCGCATCGCGAGAACCCCGCCTGCGCGAGCTGCCACCAGCTGATGGATCCGGTGGGGTTCGCGCTGGAGAACTACGACGCGGTGGGGCGCTGGCGGGACGCGGACGGGGGGATGCCCATCGACGCCACGGCGACGCTCTTCGACGGGACCGCCGTCGATGGCGTCGACGCGCTCGAGGCGGCGCTGCTGCGTCGGCCCGAGCTCTTCGTCGGCACGGTGGTCGAGAAGCTGCTGACGTTCGCCGTCGGTCGCGGGGTCACGCACGCCGACGCGCCGGCCGTCCGGGCCGTCCTGCGGGCGGCCGGGGAGGACGACTACCGATTCTCGTCGCTGGTGACGGGCGTCGTCGAGAGCATGCCGTTCCAGATGAGGAGAGCACCATGGTGATTTCGAAGAGGGCGTTGCCGCGGCGGACGTTCCTGCGCGGCGTCGGGGCCACGGTGGCGCTGCCGCTGCTCGACGCGATGGTTCCGTCGATGACGGCGCTCGCCGACACCGCGGCGCGGCCGGTCCGGCGGCTCGGGTTCGTCTACATCCCGATGGGGTCGAACATCGCCATGTGGACCCCGCCCGGGGAGGGCGATCTGACCCAGCTCTCGCCCAGCCTCGGGCCGCTCGCCCCGGTTCGGGACCAGTTGACGGTGGTCAGCAACCTGGAGCTCCGGAACGCGTACCCCGGGACCCACGCCACCTCGAACGCGGCGTTCCTCAGCGCGGCCAAGGCGAAGTGGACCGAGAGCACCGACTATTACCTGGGCACCACCGTCGACCAGATCGCGGCCCGGCGGATCGGCCGGGAGACGCGGCTGCCCTCGCTCGAGCTGGCCATGGACCTGCTCGACATGGTCGGTCAGTGCGACAACGGCTACGCCTGCGTCTATCAGAACAACCTCTCGTGGTCGTCGCCGACCTCGCCCCTGCCGCCCGAGGCCCATCCCCGGATGGTGTTCGAGCGCCTCTTCGGCGAGGGGGGCACCGCGGCCCAGCGGCGGGCCGCCCTCGGTCGCCGCGCGAGCCTGCTCGACTGGGTGCGCGACGACATCGCGCGGCTGCAGCGCGAGCTGGGTCCCGGTGACCGCGCCCGGGTGGCCGAGTACCTGGAGTCGGTACGCGAGGTCGAGCGCCGAATCGAGCGGGCGGAGACGGAGACCGAGCTCGACGCGTTGCCGGATCTCGACCGTCCCATCGGCGTGCCGGCCGCCTACGAGGACCACGCGAAGCTGATGTTCGACCTGCAGGTGCTGGCGCTGCAGGGAGACGTCACGCGGGTCATCACCTTCCAGCTCGCGCGGGAGTCGAGCAACCGAACCTATCCCGAGATCGGGGTGCCGGATCCGCACCATCCGATCTCGCACCACGGCAACGACCCCGAGAAGCTCGCGATGCTGGCGAAGATCAACCAGTACCACGTGTCGCTCTTCGCGTACTTCCTCGATCGGCTGGCCTCGGCGCCCGACGGCGACGGGTCGCTGCTCGACCACTCGCTGTACCTGTACGGCAGCGGGATGGGGAACCCCAACGTGCACGACCACGTGGACCTGCCGGTGGTGGTGGCCGGCGGCGGCGCGGCGAGGACGGCCGGGGGGCGGCACATCCGCTACGCCGAGCCGACGCCGATGGCCAACCTGCACCTGACCCTGCTCGACAAGGTCGGGGTCGAGCTGGACCGGTGGTCGGACAGCACCGGCACGATCGACACGCTGCTCGACCCGGTGGCGTTGTAGGGGGGTCCGGAGGCGGGCGCCGGGAGGCCGGAGACGGGAGACCGAGAGATGCATCGCAGAGCATTGCGTAGAGGCGGGGTCGTCGCCGCGATCGTCGGTCTGGCGCCGTTCGCCGCCGCCGCATCCGACGCGCCGTTGGCCGACGCCGTCCAGCAACGCGACCACGCGGCCGTGGATCGGCTCCTCGACGAGCGGGCGGACGTCAACGCCGTGCAGGTCGACGGCATGACCGCCCTCCACTGGGCCGCGTATCACGACGACGCGGGCCTCGTGGGACGGTTGGCGGCGTCCGGCGCCGACGTGAACGCGCGGAACCGCTACGGCGTCTTTCCCCTGGCGCTGGCCGCCGAGAACGGCAACGCGGCGATGGTCCGGCGGCTCCTCGTCGCGGGCGCCGACGCCGGGTCCACGTTGCCGGGGGGCGAGACGGTGCTGATGACCGCCGCCCGCTCGGGGCGGGTCGATGTCGTCCGCGCCCTCGTCGCCTACGGGGCGGACATCGAGGCGGCCGAGCCGCGGCGCCGGCAGACGGCCCTGATGTGGGCGGCGGCGGAAGGGCACGTGGACGTCGTCGAGACGCTGATCGAGGTGGGGGCCGACTTCACCACCCCTCTCGACTCCGGGTTCACGCCGCTGCTGTTCGCGGTGCGGGAGGGGCGGCTCGGCGTGGTCCGGCTGCTCCTCGCCGCTGGCGCCGACGTCAACGGCGCGGTCGAGGAGGTCGTTCGCGGGGAGCAGACCTACCGCACCGGGCGGCCGGTCCGGGTCGGCGCCACGCCGCTGCTCCTCGCGGTGACCAACGCCCACTGGGACGTGGCGGCGGCGTTGCTCGAGGCCGGCGCCGACCCGAACGCGGACGGTCCGGGATACACGGCGCTGCATGTCATCCCCAGGGTCCGCAAGCCGGGCGTGGGCGACAACGATCCCGCCCCCGACGGGTCGGGGCGCATGACCAGTCTCGAGCTCGTGCGCACCCTGGTCGAGCACGGCGCCGACGTCAACGCCCGGATGCCGATCCGGCGCAACCTGAACAACACCCGCCACCACGAGCCGGGCTCGACCCCGTTCATGCTGGCGTCGCTGGTCGCGGACGCCGAGCTCATGCGCACCCTCGTCGACCTCGGGGCCGACCCCCTGAGGACCAACGCCGAGAACAGCACGCCGCTGATGGCGGCGGCGGGGCTCGGCACGCGATCGCCGGGCGAGGACGCGGGGACCGAGGCGGAGGTGATCGAGGCGGTGCAGCTCGCCCTCGACCTCGGGAACGACATCGACGCCGTCGACGCCAGGGGCGAGACCGCCATGCACGGGGCCGCCTACAAGAACCTGCCGGCGGTGGTGGGGCTGCTCGCTGCGAGCGGGGCGGACATCGGCGTGTGGGCGCGCAAGAACCAGTTCGGGTGGTCGCCCCTGACCATTGCCCGCGGCTACCGGTTCGGCAACTTCAAGCCGTCGCCGGTGACGGTGGCGGCCATCGAGCAGGCGATGCTCGCGGCGGGGGTGACGCCGCCGACGGAAGAGGAAGAGGCGGCGGAGGGTTTCGACATCTATGCGCCGCCCCCCGCGGCGGCGGCGCCGGCCCCCGCGCGTTGAGGTGAGACGGTCGGTGCGCCCGGGCCCCGTCGTGCCGAGGGAATCCGGGGCCGGGCGCAAGGACGTCGACGTCGCCGCCTGCCGCCGTGCCGGGCGTCAGTTGAGAACGGGCCGGGGCCGGATGCGCGTGGCGGCTTTGCTCCCGGCGCATGTCGGAGAGACGCGCCCGTGGGCAGGAGACAGGAGGATCACCCTATGCGTCGCTGTCATCCGGCACGAGCTTGCGGTCCCGTCGATGGTCCCGCCGGCGCGAGACGGCCTGCGCCCAGGCTCGTGGCACATGTCGCTGTGTCGGCGGAGGCCTCTCGCCGGGCCGGCGGCGCGAGACTGCCCGCGCGCAAGCTCCGGGCACGGACCGTGGCGCCCATCACCCTGATCGCGCTGGCCATCGCCGCCGGTCCCGCCCGCGCGCAGACGGCCGGCGAGGACTGGGCCCCGCCCCGCTTGCCGGACGGACGCCCCGACTTGCAGGGCGTCTGGCTGAGCAACACCGCCACCCCGCTGCAGCGACCCGAGGCGTTCGGGGACCGGACGCACCTGACCGACGAGGAGGTCGCCACCCTGAGCGCCCGCGTGGAGCGCATCTTCCGGAACGGGAGGAGCGCGTTCGCGATACCCGAGAGCGCGTTCTTCGCCGCCCTCGACGACGTCGACACCTACGAGGCATGGTCCACCAGCAGCTCGATCGGCATGGTCGACGTGTGGATCACCGACCGGACGTCCCTCGTCATCGACCCGCCCGACGGGCGCGTCCCTGCCTTGACCCCGGAGGCGCGGGCGCGCGAGGCGGCAGTGGACACCGGATGGGCCCTCAAGACCGGTCCGGAGGACCTGAACAACATCCACCGCTGCGTGACGACCGGCGTACCGCGCCTGGGGGGCAACTTCGGGGCCGGCCCCTACACGTTCTACCAGCTCGTCCAGACGCCCGACACCGTCGCGTTCGTCAGCGAGGCGTTCCACGACGCTCGGCTCATCCCCCTTGACGGGCGCCCCCATCTTCCCGACGCCGTCCGCCAGTGGAACGGAGACTCGCGCGGCCACTGGGACGGCGACACGCTGGTCGTCGAGACCCGCAACTTCTCGGAGAACAGCTATTACCGAGGATCCGCCGAGGGCCTCCATCTCGTCGAGCGGTTCACCCTGACCGGCCCCGACACCCTCGACTACGAGATGACGTTCACCGACCCCGCCACCTGGGCCGCGCCGTGGACGGCGGCGCTTCCGCTGAAGCGCCGCACGCAGCCGATCTACGAGTTCGCGTGCCACGAGGGCAACTACTCCATCGTGGGGATGCTGCGCACCGCGCGTCTCGAGCAGCGCGAAGGACAGTGATCGGCATGGGTCGCGGAGCGCGCCCCGGGCGCAGCCCGATTCCGCCGCTTCGCGCGCCCGCCGCACGGCCGCGTGATTGCCGTCCGGCATCCCGGACTCGGAGATCGGCCGGCGGGCGCAAATCCTCGACGCCGCGCGGCCGCGTGATGGCGGTCGGGCAACTCAGGGCCGGGGCGATGGACGCCGCGGCGCCGCGGGGTGCTCGAAGCGCGCGCAAACGCAAGCACGACCAACGAAAGGAAAACCGATGATCCGCAAGATGCTCCTGTTCGCCGCGTCGTCCGCCTGGCTCGCCGGCCTGCCCGCCGTCGCCGCCGCCGCCGACTACCACCACATCCACCTCGTCGCCGAGTCCGCGGCGGAGGCGAAGGCGTGGTACATGACCCACATGGGGTGCACCGACTACGGGCGCCACAACGCCTGCGCGGCCGGCGACACCCTCATCATCTTCTTCGAGCGCGAGCCGACCGGCCCGAGCGTGGGCAGCGGGGTCGACCACATCGGCTTCTCGTTCACCGACCTCGCGGCGAAGATGGCCTCGTTCGAGGCGGCCGGCGTGAAGATTCTCGAGCCGATGCGCGAGATCGACGGCCTCTTCAAGCTCGCCTTCGTCGAGGATCCGTGGGGCACGAAGATCGAGGTCGTCGAGGACACCGAGTGGCTGGGCTTCCACCACCTGCACCTGCGTTCCGCCGACCCCGCGGCGGCCCTCGACTGGTACGAGAACATCTTCGAAGGCGAGCGCGACAGCCTGAAGGGGCGCATCGCCGGCCTGCGCTACGGCGCGGTCTGGCTGCTCATCTCCCGCGAGGAGGGCGAGCTCGCCCCGACCGAGGGCCGCGCCTTCGATCACCTCGGGTGGCAGTTTCCCGACCTGCGCGCCGCCGCGGAGGTGATCCGGGGCAAGGGCGTCGAGTTCGACATGGAGCCGCGCCCCTTCACCAACCCCCTCGGCGAGGACATGCTGATCTCGTTCGTGACGGGACCCGACGGCGTGAGGATTGAGATCGTCCAGCCGGAGGCGTAGGCGGTCCGACCGATCCGCCGGCGTTCGGGTGGGGGACCTCTCCGCCCGAACGCGGCGACCCTCGCCACGACTCGGCCTCGACGCGCCCCGTCGAGCCGTTGCCGCCGTATCCGCCCTCTATGCCGTGCGATCGAGAGAGCGCGCCCCGTTCAGCGCGGTCGGCACGGCGCAACTCCCCTCGCGGCCCGCGCACTCGACATCCCATTGGTGGGTTCGGCGGTCAGCGGTATCGAGACCCGCCAGGGTCACGTGTGGACGTCCGGATCGGTGATCGTCACGTCCCCAATGCTGGTGGCGCCGAGACGCGATCGAGCCGCTCGACGACTTGGTGCGCCTAGTGACGCGGATGCCCTTCAGGCGGCGCCGGACCCGCTCGACGCGACCGCGCCGAGATCGCGGAAGCTCCTCGGCTCGACGACGAGCACGTGAGAAACGAGGCTGCGGCTCCGCGACGTCGACCGCAAGGTGAGACGACCCAGCAGGACACTGCGGCGGACAATTCTGGGCCTGGAATAGAATGGTGGGTGGTTGCTCGGGAGCCCCCGGGCGCCCTGGGTCCGCAACCTGAACGGAGAAGAACGAGTCGTCGATGACCGGTCGCGAGTATGAGCGCAGTCACCCGTGGATCAGCTTCACCCTCGATCTTCGGGCGGCGCCGACGGGTCTCTGGATGCTGCTCGGCCAAGCCGCGGCCCGATGTGAGCAGATCGCCGGGGCCGCCCTGCCGCCCGGCAATGCCGAGGACATGCAGAAGCTCTATCTGGTCAAGGGCGTGCAGGCGACCACCGCGATCGAGGGCAACACGCTCAGCACAGAGCAGATTCGCGCGCGGGTCGATGGGCGCCTGGACCTGCCGCCGTCGCAGGAATATCTGGGCCGGGAAGTGGACAACATCGTCCGCGCCTGCAACGCGATCGCGGCGGAACTGCTGCATGGCCGCCCGCTCCGGCTCACGGCGAAGGGGATCGCCGCCTTCAATTCCCAGGTGCTGGACAGCCTCGATGGGCAACTGGAGGAAGATGTCGTTCCCGGCGAGATCCCGGCCTTCGCCGTCGGTGTCGGCCGCTACCGGGGTGCGGCCCGGCAGGACTGCGGGTTCCTGCTCGCCCGGCTTTGCCGGTGGCTCGAGGAAGAGTGGGGCGACGTCTCGCTGATGGGGGACGAACGCGTCGATCGGATTGCGGCCGCCACCCTTCACGCGATCGTCGCCCACCTGTACATCGCGTGGATTCATCCGTTCGGCGACGGCAACGGTCGTACCGCAAGGCTGGTCGAGTTCATGCTGCTGGCGCGGGCCGGGGTGCCGCTGACGTCCGCGCAGCTTCTGAGCAACCACTACAACCTGACGCGGGCCGAGTACTACCGACAGCTCGACCGGGCGAGCCGCGCGGGGGCCGGTCGTGGGGACCCCCTCGGCTTCGTTCGCTACGCCCTGCGGGGACTCGTCGACGGTCTGGAAGAGCAGTGCCGCTACATCAACGACATCCAGTTGTCCATCGCGTGGGAGCACTTCGTGTTCCGGCGGTTTCAGGAAAAGCGGCGTTCGCCGGCTCTCAGCCGTCGGCGCGAGCTCGTGCTTGCTCTGACCGCAGAGGCCGATCCGGTTCCGAGAGCCCGCCTCCGTCGCCTCAACCCCGTGCTCGCCGAGCTCTATGCCGACAAGACGGACAAGACGGTGACGCGAGATCTGAACTGGCTCATCGAGCAGCGCCTGATCGCGAAGCGGCCGCAGGGGTACCGTGCACGGGTCGAGCGGATGCTGAGCTTCCGGCCGCCCAGGGCCGGACCGGGCGGCGAGGCATCCTGAACGCGGCCCTGTCTGCGGCAGCGCCAGGACATTCGTGTCAGTCTTGCTACGGGCCCGCGCCGGGCCAACGGGCCGCGACGCTGTCCACGCTCCGTACGCTCCTTACTCCACATGCAAACTCATGTAGACTAGAAATAGAGAGACCAGACAGAGGGCAGAATCCTGCGGGCCAAGGGTCCGCATCTCCAACTGGAAAGGACACCATGACGACCTCGGTAAAGGGAAGGTGCGCCCGGCTGCGGCCGGGCCCCCGCAGGGCGCGGCACTCGGCGGCTCCGACTGCCCGCGGCGCCTGCGCGGCGGCGCTACTCCGCGGGCTGCTCGCCCTCGGCGTGATCCTGCCTTTGGCGCTCGTAACCGACGCTTATGGGCAGGGGCGCCAGACCGGCGCCGTACGCGGCGCCGTCGTGGACGCGCAGGGCCTTGCGCTCCCGGGTGTTGCCGTCACCGTCAGCTCGCCCGCGCTGCAGGGCCTCCGAACCGCGGTGAGCGACGTCAACGGCAACTACCGCATCGTCGCGCTGCCGCCCGGCGACTACGCCGTGTCGTTCGAGATTCCCGGCTTCGAGACCGTCGAGGAGGCCGCCACGGTGCCGCTCGGCGGCGAGATCGGCGTCAACGCGGTGCTGGCCCCGGAGGGCGTCACCGAGACGATACAGGTCGTGGCGGTGGTGCCGACGCCCATCGAGACCACCGAGACCAGCTCCAACACCACCGCCGAGCAGGTCAACGCGCTTCCCGTCAGCCGGACCCCGTTCGGTATTGCGGAGCTGCAGCCGGGGCTCACCGACAACACCCCGAACGCCGGTCAGGTCACCATCAACGGTTCCTTCGCCTACGACAACATCTTCCTCATCGACGGCGTCGACGTGAACGACAACCTCTTCGGCACCTCGAACACCCTCTACGTCGAGGACGCGATCCAGGAGACGCAGGTGCTGACGTCGGGCATCTCCGCCGAGTACGGCCGCTTCTCGGGCGGCGTCATCAACGTGATCACGCGCAGCGGCGGCAACGACTTCTCCGGTAGCTACCGGCTCAACCTGTACAAGCCGTCGTGGACCTCGATCACGCCGTTCGAGCGGGACGAGGGCGACGGCGAGCCCCGCGAGGGCGACCTCGGCAACAACCTGATTCACGAGGGGACCTTCGGGGGGCCGGTCGTCAGAGACAACCTCTGGTTCTTCTATTCGGGGCGGTTGGCGGATCGGGAGACCACCGATACGTTCAGCGACACCGCCATCGGCTACAGCGAGACGAGCACGAACGACCGCAACCAGGTCAAGCTGACCAGCACGCTGGCGCCCGGCCACACGCTGGCCGGCAGCTACATGCTGAACCAGACGCAGAATGTCAGCCCCACGTTCAGCTTCAGCATCGTTCCGAGCACGATCTCGGCGGCGCGTCGTCCGAACGACCTGATGGTCGCGACCTATCGCGGATCGCTCAGCTCGGACATCGCGGCCGAAGTGCAGTACTCGCAGAAGCGGTTCGGGTTCCGTGACTCGGGGGGCACGTCGACCGACATCTTCGACTCGCCGTTCCTCACGCGCACGCTGTCGTTCGGGCACTACAACGCGCCGTACTTCGACGCCACGGACCCCGAGGACCGCAACAACCAGCAGATCACGGGCAACGTGACGTGGTTCGCATCGACCGCGGGCTTCGGCACGCACAGTGTCAAGGCCGGTTTCGAACGGTACACGTCCACGCGGACGGGCGGCAATTCCCAGACTTCGACGGGCTACGTGTTCTACGCGGACTACGTGGTGGACGCGGGTGGCGCCCCGCTGCTCGACGCCGACCAGCAGTTGACGCCCGTGTTCGTGCCGTTCGGCGCGGGAACCTTCTCCGTGATGCAGAACTGGTTGCCGGTGCGCGGTGCGAGGATCGACATCAACACGACGTCCTTCTTCGTCAACGACAACTGGACGCTGGGCGACCACCTCTCCTTCAATTTGGGCGTGCGAGGCGAGACCGTCGACAGCGAGGCGACCGGCGGCATCACGACGGTCGACACGAGCTCGGTCGTGCCGCGCCTCGGCATGGCCTTCGACCCGCGCGGCGACGGCCGCTTCACGATCCAGAGCACCTACAGTCACTACGCGGGCAAGTACAGCGAGGCGCAGTTCGCGGAGACCACCAACGTCGGCAATCCGGACGTCCTGGTCGGCGCCTACGTGGGACCGGCGGGCCAGGGCCGCGACTTCGCGCCGGGCTTCAATCCCGACAACTACTTCATCGTCGACGGCGGATTCGCGACGCAGAACGTCTTCAGCGAACCTGACCTCAAGTCGCCCGTCACCAAGGAGTTCACGCTGTCGGCGGGCGCCACGCTCGGCGACGACGGCTACTTCAAGGCCACGTTCATCCGCCGCCGGGCCAGCAACTTCGTCGAGGACTTCATCGACCTGACGACCGGGTTCACCGACGTCATGTACGAGGGTCGGTCCTTCGGCGTCTTCGACAACCAGGTCTACCGGAACACGAACGCGCTCGAGCGCAACTACGACGCGCTGCAGTTCGACGGCACGTACCGGCCGTGGCGCAGCCTGCAGCTCGACGGCAGCTACACGCTGCAGATCAGGAATGAGGGCAACTTCGAGGGCGAGAACACGAACCAGCCGGGCGTTCCCTCGATTGCCTTCGATTACCCGGAGGTCTTCGACCCTGACCGGCACTATCCTTATGGGCGCCTGAACGATTTCCAGCGGCACAAGATACGCGTCTGGGGAATCTACAACCTCGATCTCGGCGGCGTCGGCGCCGTCGACCTCGGCGGCATCTGGCGCTACAACTCCGGGCTCACGTACAGTCTCTCGGCCGGCGGCGTGCCCATCACGGCGGAGCAGGAGGCGATTCTCGCCCCGCTGGCCTACGCCAGCCCGCCGACGTCACAGGGCATCTTCTTCGCGGGTCGCGGGAGCGAGAACTACGACGGCTACGGCCTGTTCGACCTGTCCGCTCAGTACCAGATTCCCGTCTGGAGCGACTTGAGCCCGTACCTGAAGTTCGAGCTCTACAACGTGTTCAACAACCAGAAGCTCGTCTTCTGGAACACGACGGTGGAGCCCGTCTACGACGGGCCGGTGGACGCCCTCGGCCTTCCCACCACGTACCAGGAAGGCCCCCGGTTCGGCGAGGGGACATCGGTCGGCGACTACCCGCCGTACCTCCCGGGCGTGGACGGCGGACGCACGTTCCGGATGGCGCTCGGCTTCCGCTGGTAGCCGGGGGCGATCTCGCGGGCTGGCAGCCCGCCGTGGCGGCCGCGCGGCCGCGAATCGCGAGGACGTCAGGCGACTGCGGGGCACTCGGGCCCGACGCGGAGTGAAGAGGGGCGACCCTCGGCGTGACACGCCGTCGCCGCGACCGCCCGGAACGGGGGCGCCAGGACCCATCGTGGGGCCGCGGGGAGGCCGAACGCGTGGCTTCCCCGCGCGATCCTGGGGCCGCGGCTCGACGTCGTGGCCCTCGACGGGCGCACGCCGGCTTCCCCGCGCGATCCTGGGGCCGCGTCGGCAGTCCCGCCAGCGCGAAACGCCAACAAGGCAAGCGCTTGCCGGCGACGCTATTCGGCGACGCCCGCGGTCGGGGCGTCGCCCGAGGAGGGCCGGGTGACCGCTACGTCCGGCTGCAGCTCGATCGTCTCGCCCTGGTGTCCGATGGCGAGCGGCTCGTCGCCCCGCAGCAGGTAGGTGGCCGACGCCGGCGTCAGCTCCACCTCCAGCCGCCGGCCACGGACCTGCAAGGGGAAGCGGAGGCTCTCGAACTGCGGGGGCACCTGCGGCGAGAACGTGATCCCTCCGCCGTCGTCTCGCATGCCCGCGAACCCGTAGATGAGGGTCATCCAGAATCCGCCCATCGAGGCGATGTGGCAACCGTCCTGCACGTTGCCGGCCACGTTGGCGAGGTCCATGAACCCGGCGTCGATCGAGTAGTTGAACGCCTTCTCGGCCTCGCCGACCTCCGCCGCGACGATGCTCTCGATGGAGCACGAGAGCGACGAGTCGCGGGTCGTCAGCGGGTCGTAGTACATGAAGTTGCGGCGCTTCTGCCCCGGGGTGAACTCCTGCCCGAGGAGGAACATGGCGAGCACGACGTCCGCCTGCTTGACGACGCGGTGGCGGTAGATGACGAGTGGGTGGTAGTGAAGAAGGAGGGGGTACTTGTCGCGCGGGGTGCGCTCGAAGTCCCAGTCCTCCTTGTCCTTGAACGAGTCGTCCTGCAGGTGGACCCGGTCGCGCTCGTCGAAGGGCAGGTACATGCGGTCGGCCGCGAGCTGCCACGCGTCGATTTCCGCGGGGTCGAGGCCGGTCGCGCGCACGAGGACCTTGAAGCCCGGCGCGTCGTCGGCGCGCATCGCGCGGAGCGTCCGGGCCGCGTACCGGAGGTTCTCGCGCGCCATCAGGTTCGTGTAGAGGTTGTTGTTGACGACGGCGTTGTACTCGTCCGGCCCGGTGACGCCGTGGATGCGGAACCGGCCGTCATGGCGGTCGAAGAAGCCGAGGTCGACCCAGAGGCGCGCGGTCTCGACGAGGATCTCGGCTCCGACGTCGGCGAGGAACCGGGTGTCGCCGGTCACCTCCACGTACTTGCGCAGGGCATAGACGATGTCGGCGTTGATGTGGTACTGCGCGGTCCCCGCCGCATAGTACGCCGACGCCTCGTTGCCGTCGATGGTGCGCCAGGGGAAGAGCGCGCCGCGTTGGTTCAGCTCGGCCGCGCGCCGCCGCGCGTCGTCGAGGTGGCGGTGGCGCAGGCGCAGCAGATTCTGCGCGATGCGCGGGGTCGTGTAGACGAGGAACGGCAGGAGGTAGATCTCGGTGTCCCAGAAGTAGTGGCCTTCGTAGCCGGGGCCGGTCAGCCCCTTGGCCGGCACGCCGACGCCCTCGGCCCGCGCCGTCGCCTGGCAGATGTGGAACAGATTGAAGCGAATCGTCTGCTGCCACTCCGGCTGCCCCTTCACGACGACGTCGCTGCGGCGCCAGAAGTCCGTGAGGAACTGCCGCTGGCTGTCGATCAGGTCCGAGAAGCCGCGCCGGACGGCCCGGTTCAGCAGCCGGTCGGCCCGCTCGCAGAGTTCGTGGGCCTGGGGGCGCCGCGACGAGTGGTAGGTGATGTACTTGACGAGGCGGATGCGCTCGCCCACCCTGCCGTCGATCGAGAAGTCGATGCGCCCTTCCGGCCCGCTCGATCGCACGTCGGTCGTGTAGTCGCAGTCGGTCCGCAGCTCGTGGTCGACCGCGCACGACAGGGTCATGCCGCCCGACCGGGTGCGGTACCCGAGCACGATGCGGCTTTCGGCGGCGCGGCTCACCTGCGGATCGAGCACCTCGCACCCGAACTGCCGCGTGCGGGGATCGAGTTTGCCGCCGGACGCGCGTCCCTCCGCCGCGATCTCCGAGACGATGACGACGGGGGCGTCGTGCGCCAACAGGGTCACCTCGTAGGCGATCGCCGCGAGGTGGCGGTGCTCGAGGGAGACGAGCCGGCGCGACCGGATCGAGACGCGCTGGCCCGAGGAATGGGCCCAGACGAGCGTGCGGTCGAGGGTCCCCGCGCGCATGTCGAGGGTGCGTTCGTAGCGGTCGAGGGTCGCCGTCGGTAGGAAGAACGGCTCGTCGTCGACGTACAGGCGGATGATCTTGGCGTCCGGCACGTCGACGATGGTCTGTCCGAGCTTCGCGAAGCCGTACGCCTCTTCGCCGTAGACGATGGGCCAGGTCTCGTGGAAGCCGTTGACGTAGGTGCCGTTGTGCACGACCGGTTGGCCCTCGTCGCAGGTGCCGCGCATGCCGAGGTAGCCGTTGGCGGTGGTGAAGAGCGACTCCGAGGCGCCGACGCGACGAGGGTCGAAGCGCGTCTCGACGAGCCGCCATTCGTCGGCGGGATAGATGTCGCGGGGGAGATCTGCGTGGTAGCGGTCGTCCATCAGCCGGTCTCCTGGTCAGTCCATCGTCGCCGAACGCGACCGCCGGGTCGCGCTGCGGCCTCCGCCACCCAACCAAGCCTTGCACCAGTCCGCGCCGTTGCACGGCGCACACTACCAGCGGTTCGTCACGCCGTGATCCTTGGGTGCGGACTTGGCCTTGTCGGGAACATCGTCGAGGACCCCCCCGCACCCATGCCCGAACCTTCGGCCGTGGCGCACCACTAGCGGCCGGGCGCGGCGGCCGGCCTCGCCCCGGCCGGCAGCGTGTCGGCGAGGTCCGTCACCACGAGGTCCGCGCCGGCCCGCGCGAGGTCGCCGGGGGCGCCGGCGCGGTCTACGCCGACGACCAGGGCGAACCCGCCGGCCCGACCGGCTTCGACGCCCGCGATCGCGTCCTCGACCACCACCGCGTGCGACGGGGCGACCCCCAGCGCGCGCGCCGCATGCAGGAACGTGTCGGGGGCCGGCTTCCCGGGCAGGCCCAGCCGCCCGGCGACGACCCCGTCCACCCGCAGCTCGAAGAGGCCGGCGATACCGGCCGCGTCCAGGATCGCCGCGCAGTTCCGGCTCGACGAGACGACGGCGACGCGCACCGCGTGCCGCCGGAGGTGGTGTACGACCGCGACGGCGCCGGGAATGACGTCGGCGCCCTCGCTCGCGAGCACTTCGCGGAAGAGCGCCTGCTTGCGGTTGCCGAGGCCGCAGACCGTCTCGCGGCCCGGCGGATCCTCGGGCGCGCCGTCGGGCAAGGTGATGCCGCGGGAAGCGAGGAAGGCGCGCACCCCGTCGTAGCGCGGTCGGCCGTCGACGAACCGCGCGTAGTCTCGCGGTCCGAACCCCCGGAACGGCTGGCCGCGGTCGGCCGCGCACCGCGCCAGGTAGCCGTCGAAGAGCCGGGTCCACGCTGCGGCGTGCAGGCGCGCGGTGGCCGTCAGCACCCCGTCGAGATCGAACAGGACCGCCTCGTAGCCGGTCCAGTCCACGACGGTGGTTGCCGAGGGCGCGGGTTCAGGCACCGGCGACCGCCACGCCGACCGCGCAGCGCACGCCCGTCCCCCCGAGGCCGCAGTAACCTCCCGGGTTCTTCGCCAGGTACTGCTGGTGGTAGTCCTCGGCGTAGTAGAAGGGCGGCGCGTCGCGGATCTCGGTGGTGACGGGGCCGAAGCCGGCCGCCCGCAGCCGCGCCTGGTAGGCGTCGCGCGAGGCGCAGGCGGCACGGTGCTGCTCGTCGCCGGCCGTGTAGATGGCTGAGCGGTACTGCGTGCCGACGTCGTTGCCCTGCCGCATGCCCTGGGTCGGATCGTGGCCCTCCCAGAACGCCTGGAGGAGCCGTTCGAACGAGATCGCGGCGGGGTCGGCGACGACTAGCACGACCTCGGTGTGGCCGGTCCCGCCGCTGCACACCTCGCGGTAGGTCGGGTTCCGCGTGAACCCGCCGGCATAGCCGACGGCGGTCGTGTAGACGCCCTCGATCCGCCAGAACTCGCGCTCCGCTCCCCAGAAGCAGCCCATGCCGAACACCGCCCGCGTCATCCCGTCGGGGAAGGGCGGCGCGATGGGGCGGCCGCTGACGAAGTGCCCGCCGGCCACGGGCATCGGCTCGTCACGACCGGGGAGCGCCTCCTCGGCCGTGGGCATCCGGAGGCTGGCGGGGTTCGCGAACAGCATGGGGTCTCTCCTCGACGGTGCGGCCTCCACGGCATTATAGCCAGTATCATGAGGTCGTGAACTCCGCGGCGCTCCTGCCCGACGACGCCTTCAACCGCAGGCTCGCCGCCAACGTCCGCCCGCCCGGGTGGCGGAATCCGACGCCGGAGGGCCGCTACAACCTCGTCGTCGTGGGGGCGGGGACGGCAGGTCTGGTGACGGCGGCGGTCGCGGCCGGCCTCGGTGCGCGGGTGGCCCTCGTCGAAGGGCGCCTGATGGGCGGCGACTGCCTCAACGTCGGTTGCGTCCCCTCGAAGGCTGTCCTCCGGGCCGCGCGGGTGTGGGCGTCGGCGCAGGACGGGGCGGCGTTCGGGCTGACCTTTCCCGGCGGGATCGAGCGGGACTTCGGGCGGGCGATGGCCCGCATGCGGCGGCTGCGGGCCGAGATCAGCCGCGTCGACTCCGCCGAGCGGTTCGCCGGGCTCGGCGTCGACGTCTTCATCGGCGAGGCCAGGTTCACCGGGCCGGATGCCGTCGCGGTGGGCGACGCCACCCTGCGGTTCTCGCGCGCCGCCGTCTGCACCGGCGCGCGCGCCGCGGCGCTGCCCATCCCGGGGCTGGCCGAGGCCGGCTGCCTCACCAACGAGACGGTCTTCTCGCTGACCGAGCCGCCGCCGCGCCTGGCCGTGATCGGGGCCGGCCCCATCGGCTGCGAGCTGGCCCAGGCGTTCGCCCGCTTCGGCAGCGCGGTCACGGTGCTGGAGCAGGCCTCCCGCATCCTTCCCCGCGAGGATCCGGATGCCACCGCGGTGGTGCAGGCGCGGATGGAGCACGACGGCGTGCGGTTCGTCCTGGACGCCGCCATCGGCGGGGTCGAGCCGGTCATTCCCGCGACGGCGGGAGGGGATGGCGGCGGAAAGCGGATCCGCTATGCCGCAGGCGGGGAATCGCGGGACGTCACCGTCGACGAGATTCTCCTCGGCGTCGGTCGCGCGCCCAACGTCGAGGGGCTCGGCCTCGAGACGGCGGGGGTCGCCTTCGACCGGAGGGGCGTCACCGTCGACGCCCACCTGCGGACCACCAACCCCCACATCTACGCGGCCGGTGACGTCTGCTCCCCGTTCAAGTTCACGCACGCGGCTGACGCCATGGCCCGCATCGTCATTCAGAACGCGCTGTTCCCGCACCCGTTCGGGTTGGGGAAGGCGTCGACCGAGTCGCTGGTCATCCCCTGGTGCACGTACACCGAGCCCGAGATCGCCCATGTCGGGATGTACGAGGCCGACGCGCGGGCGAAGGGTATCGAGGTCGAGACCTTCACGCAGCCCCTCGCCGAGGTCGACCGCGCCGTGCTCGACGGCGAGGACGCCGGCTTCGCCCGCGTCCATGTCCGAAAGGGGACCGACCGCATCGTCGGCGCCACCGTGGTCGCGGCCGACGCCGGCGACCTGATCAGCGAGGTGACGGTGGCGATGAAGGCGGGCGCCGGTCTCGGCGTCATCGGCTCCGCCATTCATCCCTATCCCACCCGGGCCGACGCTTGGCGCAAGGCCGCCGACCAGCTGCGCAGGGCGCGGTTCAGCGACCGGCAGCGCGCGATCCTCGGCCGCCTGTTCGCGTGGCGGCGGTAGACTGCGACTCCCGGCCGCTCGTTCAGGCAGTCGTGGTACCGTCCGTCGGGTCATCAGACCGAAGACCGCGAGTTCCGGCCGCTCGTCGAAGCAGTCGTGGTACCGTCCGTCGGGTCATCAGACCGAAGACCGCGAGTTCCGGCCGCTCGTTCTAGTTGACCGTCCTTGAAGAAAGTTGCCCATGTCGCGGGGCGTCTTCGCAGCGTTTGCCAGCGAAAACCAGCGACAGGACGGCAAAGGAAGCTCTGGGACAGTCCACTAGCAGTCGTAATACCGTCCGTCGGGTCATCAGACCGACGAAGGAGACGTCAGATGAGACATGTCGAGACCTCGTTCCGCGGAATCGTCGCGCTTTCGCTGGGTGCGGTGGTCGCCCTGGCCGGCGTCGCGAGCGCCCAGGCGCCGTCGTCCGGGCGGCTCCTCGTGCTGCTCCGGGACGCCAGCGCCCTCGCCATCGTCGATCCCGATAGCGGCAACGTGCTGGGGCAGGTGCCGACCGGCCGGGATCCCCACGAAGTGACCGCGTCGGACGACGGGCGGCTGGCCTTCGTGGCGAGCATGGTGGACGGCATCTCCGTCATCGACATCGCCGCGCGGGAGGAGATCCGCCGGGTCGACCCCGGCCCCGGCAGCCTGACCCACGACGTGCTTTTCGCCGACGACAAGCTGTACTTCACCATCGAGGGCTACAAGTCGATCGGCCGTTACGACCCCGCCGCCGACGCGATCGACTGGACCCTCGGGATCGGCGAGGACGGTTCGCACATGCTCGTGCTCGATCGGGAGCGCGGCGCGATGTTCACGCCGAACATCGGCTCGAACACCGTCACGATGGTCGAGAACGTGCTGGAGGGCCCGGCGCGGGCGCGGCTCACCGACATCCCCGTGCCGGGAGAGCGGCCCGAGGGCATCGACCTGTCGCCGGACGGCCGCGAGCTCTGGACCGCGACTCGGGGCGACGGCGGCGTGTCGATCATCGACGTCGAGAGCCGCCGGGTCGTCGAGACCCTCGACCTGGGCATGCAGGACGCGAACCGGCTGAAGTTCACGCCGGACGGCCGCGTGCTGATCATCGACGGCGAGGCGGCGTCGTTGGTGGTGATGGACGCCGCCACCCGCAGCGTGATCGAGCGCGTGACGGTGGGCTCGGCCGACACCGGGGACGGCGCGGTCCTGGTGGGGCCGGACGGCCGGCGCGCCTTCCTCGGCCTGAGGGCGGCCGACCGCGTCGCCGTCGTCGACCTGGAGACGCTCGAGATCACGCTGGAGATACCGCTGGGCGAAGGCGCCGGGCCTGGCTGCCTGTACTGGATCGGAGCGAGCTGACCGCGCGGACTCGTCTCGGGGCTGCGCAGATCGCGGCGGTCTCGCGAGCCTTCGCCGCGATCATCGGGATCATCGACCGGGGGAACGAGCGGGAGTTCGAAGACCCTCAGTCTCGATGACGACGGTTCGACGGTTGGCCCTCACCGCGACGAAGTCATGCCGTGTCGCGACGCAGCCTCGCCGTTGCGGCAAGCGGGTCGCCGTGCTGGTCTCGAGGCGAGAGCGCGAACGCCTGGAATCGGGAGCGGGTGGGAGCGTCTTCTGGCAGGGACTCAGGGATTGGCGTGCGCAGGCGAGCCTCGACCGGCGGGAACTCACGCCGGTCGAAGCCGAGGGCTGGCGTGACCGCTGCCCGCCTCGGGAGCCCGAGTGGCCGGACTGAGGTACCTGTTCGTTACCAACGTCCTCTCCGAATCTTCACGGCGCCGCCTCGACGAAACTTGGATCTCACGGTCAGTCCACCCAACTACCGCGGCGGACGAGTAAACTGGTCGACCCGGACGGGGAAGCGGGGAACTCCCCAATTCGTCTCCGGGTGGTCAATCATTACCTCGATGAAGCACGGCATCAAACTGACCATGATCCGGGCACCGTCCTCGACCTGTTCTCGATTGACGCTGCCGGCGTACGTCGCGCCACCATGCAGCAACTGATTACGCAGCGTATAGAGGCGATCGAAGAGTATGCACTGAGCGGTCCGCCAGAGCGCCTTGGTGCGTTGGTGTAATGCCTCCTTTACGTCCCTCTTGTCCTTCTCAAATTTCCTTTTCCAGTCTTGATGGATATCGGGTTCCATGTTTTGGGACTCCCAGGACCGATAGAACACATGTTCGTTGTCGATCAATTGTTTGATGGGAGTCGCAAGGTGAGGCCAGATAGCCTTCTTGACGGCGTTCCAATCTTCGGCGATAATGCGCTGCAAGTACTCGTGAATGAGTTCCTTTTCCTTGATTAAGTCGTGCCACGGAGATTTCTGCTTTCCATACGCTGCGTTGAAGGCTATCCAATAGAAGACGAACGACGCATCGTAGTCTCTCCCCTCGCGCTCTGCACGGTCGAGCCAACTGAGACTGCGGCGCAAGCGCAGGTTGAGGTGCGCCCGTGGATGAGACGGGTCTCGGCTGTAGTAGGCGGACTTACTCCATTTGTCCTTCAGTTCCCTGTGACGCTTGGCCGGGAGCTTCGGATGCATGGGTCCGCGACTGTGCCGTGTCGTAAGTCCCTTGTCTTCCCGAGCCCGGCCGGTCAGTATCCCACCACCTGCCCGTCCTTGCGCACGTCCGTCCCGCCGTGCAGCATCCCGGTCTCGGGGTGGATCATGATGGCCTGGTAGCCGCCCATGCCGCCGCCGCCGGCGCGGACGACGTGGTGCCCGCGGCGGCCCAGCTCGGCGATGACCTCGTCGGAGACGCCGGGCTCGACGGCGACGGTGCCGCCGGGCTGGCTGCTCGGGCTGTGGCGCACCCGGGCGGCGTCGCCCGCCTCCTGCAGGTTCATGCCGAAGTCGATGATGTTCGACAGCACCTGCCAGTGGCCCTGGGGCTGCATGGCCCCGCCCATGACCCCGAACGACATGAACGGCTTGCCGTCCTTCGTCACGAAGCCGGGCATGTTGGTGTGCAGCGAGCGCTTGTGGGGCTCGAGCGAGTTCAGGTGGCCCTCCTCGAGCGTGAAGCCGGAGCCGCGGTTCTGGAGGGCGAAGCCGAGGTCGCCCGGCACCACCATCGAGCCGAAGCCGCCGAAGATGCTCTCGATGAGGGAGATGGCGTTGCGGTCTTCGTCGACCACGGTCAGGTACACGGTGTCGCTGTGGTCGAAGGGCTGGCCCGGCGCCACGTCGGTGGCTGCGCGTTCGGGGTCGATGAGCCGCCGCCGGGCGTCGGCGTACGACTTCGAGATGAGCGGCTGCGTGGGCAGCTCGTTGGCGTCGGCGTCGGCCACGTAGGTGTCGCGGTCGGCCCACACGAGCTTCTTGGCCTCGGTGTAGAGGTGAATGGCGTCGGCGGTGTTCTTGCCGAGGGCGGGGATGTCGTAGCCCTCCATGATGTTGAGGATCATCAGGGCCAGGATGCCGGAGCTGTTGGGCGGCACCTCCCAGACATCGTAGCCGCGGTAATTGGTGCTGACGGGCTCGACCCACACCGACGAGTGGTCCTCGAAGTCGGCCATCGTGAAGTAGCCGCCGTTCGCCTCGCTGAACGAGACGATGCGGCGGGCGATGTCGCCCTTGTAGAACGCGTCCCGGCCGCCCCGCCCGATCGCGTCGTAGGTGTCGGCGAGCCGCGGATTGCGGAAGACCTCGCCGACGCGCGGCGGCCGGCCGTCGGGCAGGTAGGTGGCGGCGGAGTCAGGCCACTGCGCGAGCGAGGGCATCGCCCCCGCCCACTGCCGCTGGATGATCTCGCTCACCGGGAAGCCCTCGCGGGCGTAGCGGATGGCGGGCGCGAGCACCTCGGCGAGGGTCATGGTGCCGAAACGTTCGAGCAGCTCGTGCCAGCCGTCGACGGCGCCCGGCACGGTCCAGGTCAGCGGTCCGTTCCCCGGCATGCGGGAGTAGCCCTGGCGGACGAGGGTCTCGCGGCTGATCTCGTACGGCGCCCGCCCGGTGGCGTTCAGCCCGTGGAGCCGCTCGGTGTCGGCGTCCCAGACGAGGGCGAAGAGGTCGCCGCCGATGCCGTTCATGTGCGGCTCGACGAGGCCGAGCACGGCGTTGACGGCCACCGCGGCGTCGATGGCGTTGCCGCCCGCCTTGAGGATGTCGAGGCCGACCTGGGCCGCGAGGGGCTGGCTGGCCGCGACCATCCCGTGCGGCGCGATCACCTCGGAACGGCTGCCGTGGGGGCTGCGGGCGGGCCGGCTGTAGCCGTGGCCGAGCGGCTCGTCGGACTGGGCGTGCACGGGAGCGTCGGCTCCGATCATCGCGATTCCCAGCAGGACGGCGAGCACCCGAGTCGTTGGAACGACCCGGAACACCGTACGAGAAGATTGCAGCGCCAGCAGCATCGTGAACCCCTTTCCATCGCTCGGCCATCCGGCCGGGACCGCCGCCCCTCGCGGCTTCGTTCTCCGCCCGATCGGCCCGTCAGGCCCGCCCGCCCGTCAGTCCCGCGAGCGGTTCCGCGACGAGAACGCGTGGCGGACGCCGGCGGAACGCCGTGTCCCAGCGGCATGGGAGCGGATGTTACCGCAAATCGCCGACCCGCGGAACGCGGGCCGGGCAGGTCGACCTCCGGACGGGCGGCCAGGCAGGTGGGCGGCGCCGGCATCGATCGGCGGGTCGGTCGGGGTCGGGAATGGGTTATGCTCGGCGGCAGAATCCGTGTCGGCGGGAGGGTCGTCCATGGTCAGTATCTTGTCGTTGTGGCTGCCGGTGCTGCTGTCGGCGGTCCTCGTCTTCGTCGCCAGCTCGGTCATCCACATGCTGTTGACGTATCACGTCGCCGACGCCGGGCCGGTTCCCGATCAGGAGAAGGCGGCGGACGCGTTGCGGGGGTTGGAGATTCCGCCCGGCGACTACGCCATCCCGCGGGCGTCGACCATGAAGGAGATGAACTCCCCGGAGTTCGCCGAGCAGCTGAAGCGTGGCCCCGTCGTGTTCCTGACCGTGCTTCCCAACGGGCTGCTGAACGTCGGCAGGAGCCTGGGGCAGTGGTTCGTCTACTGCCTGATCGTCGGCGCCGTCGCCGGCTACACGGCCGGCATCGCCCTCGGGCCGGGCGCCGAGTACGGCCTCGTGTTCCGCATCGTCGGCACGGTGGCCTTCGCGGGCTACGCGCTGGCGATTCCGCAGAGCACGATCTGGTGGCACCGGAGCTGGCGCTTCACCCTGTCGACGATGTTCGACGGGGTAATCTACGCGCTGTTGACGGCCGGGACGTTCGGCTGGCTCTGGCCGTAGGAATCCGGCGGAACATCCGTTGCGCCGGCCGGATGCGGCGGGGCCTTGGCCACGAGCCATCGGCGCCACGCCGGTCGCGGCGAGACCGCGATGCTCGGGGCGATGGCCCCCGTCCGGATTGCCATGGGGCTCCGCGTCCGCGGGGCGGGGTTCCTCGCGGACCTTTGCTGGGAGACTCGAGTCATGAGAAACGTCGTGCGTATTCTCGCCGCCATTGGTTTGGTCCTGTCCCTCGGGGCCGGCCTCGCCCCCGCCCAGCCCCGCCTGACCATGCAGTGGGAGGCGATGGCCGAGCGCCTGGTGGCGCAGCTCGCGCCCGAGCCGGGCGAGCGAATCCTCCTCGTGGCGCGTCCGGGGCAGTTCGACGCGCTGATTCCGCCGCTGCGCTACGCCCTGTTGCGGGCGGGGGCGGTCGACCTCGGGGTGATCGACGTCATCGAGGAGCCGCACCCCGAAGACTGGGACGCCGACCTGCTGGCCGAGGGCGCGGCCGCCGCGCGGGCCGTCTACCGCGAGATGCTGCGCGACTTCGACGGGGCCATCATGCTACCGGGGGCGCGGCCCGACCACGCGGTGTACGCGGCGCTGCAGGACCTGCTGCACGAGGGCATCGGCCGCACCATCCACTTCCACTGGACCCAGAACGGCAGCGCGTTCCCCCTGCCGGGGCAGCCGATGCCGTCGCAGGCGGTCATCGACGCCACGTATCAGCATGCGCTGCTCGAGACCGACTACGCGGGGCTGGCGGCGGTCCAGCGGCGCTTCGTAGCCGCGATGCGAGGGGCGGAGGTGCGGGTGACGTCGCCGCTGGGCACCGACATACGGTTTCGCATCGGCGACCGGCCGGTGAACTTCGGCGACGGCAATGCCTCGAAGGCGCGGACCGACGAGGGCGTCATCCTCATCGACCGCGAGATCGAGCTGCCGTCGGGGGCGATTCGGGTGGCTCCGGTCGAGGAGACCGTGGACGGCGTCATCGCCTTCCCGCCGTCGCAGTGGGACGGCCGGCCCGTTACCGGCCTGCGGGTGGAGATCGAGAGCGGGCGGGTCACGGGGATGACCGCCGAGTCGGGGCAGGAGGCGGCGGAAGCGGAGCTCGCCGGCGTCCCCGAGGGGGCGCGGGCCTTCCGCGAGTTCGCGCTGGGGTTCAACCCGCTGCTCGCGGTGCCCGAGCGCAACCCCTGGATACCCTACTACGGCTACGGCGCCGGCATCGTCCGGCTCTCGCTCGGCGACAACTCCGAGCTCGGCGGCGCCGTCACCGGCGGCTACGTCCGCTGGAACTTCTTCACCGACACCACGGTGACGGTCGGCGGCGACGTCTGGGTGCGCGACGGCCGCCTCGTGCGCTGAGGACGGCCGTCGGACCGGCGCCCGACTGCCTGTTGACGGACCGGCGCCCGATTGCCTGTAGTCCGACCGGCGCGCCTACTGCATGTTGACGAACCGCTGGACGCGCTTGCCCTCCAGCGTCTCGCCGACGTAGATGTTGCCGATCGAGTCGACGGCGAGGCTGTGGGCGGCGGTGAACCCGCCGGCCATGTGCCCGCCGAAGCCGAACGAGCCGAGGATCTCGAGGCTCGACCGCTCGATCAGCCAGACCTTCTGGTTCATCCCGTCGATGTTGTAGAGCACCCGCTGGTCGCCGTCGGGCGAGAAGTCGACGTCGAACGCCGACCCGAACCCGCGCGTGCGGCCCGCGATGACCACCTCGTTCAGGAACGTGCCGTCCCGCTCGAACACCTGGATGCGGTCGTTCACCCGGTCGCAGACGTAGACGAGCCCGTCGTCGGACAGGGTGGCGCAGTGGACCGGGCGCCCGAACTGCTGCGATGGCGGCGCGTCGGGGTCGTAGGCGTAGGGCTCGTCGGTCGGCCGGTTGCCGTAGGCGCCCCAGTGGCGCTTGTACTCGCCGGTGTCGGCGTCGAACACGGCGACCCGCCGGTTGCCGTAGCCGTCGGCGATGTACACCTCGTTGGTCTCGGGGTCGACGTCGATCTCGGCCGGCTGGCCGAAGTTCGCGAGGTCGTTGCTGCCCTCGCCCTGCCCGTGCCGGCCGATCTGCAGCAGAAACTCTCCGTCGCGGGTGAACTTCAGGATGTGGGCGTCGTCGCCGCCGCTGCCCCCCAGCCAGACATTGTCCAGGTGGTCGATGAAGATGCCGTGCTCCGAGTCGGGCCACTCGTAGCCCTCGCCCGGCCCGCCCCACGCGTTCACCACGTTGCCGGCCTGGTCGAACTCGATGACCGGGGGGGCCGAACGGCAGCACTCGGCGAGCGGTGGATCCTCGTCGGCGCCGCGCTCCTGCAGGGTCAGGCTGCCGGGGCGGTGCACGATCCAGATGTGGTCGCGGGCGTCCACCGCGACCCCCACCACGTTACCGAGCGTCCAGTTGTCGGGTAGCGGCTTCGGCCAGGTCGCGTCGAACTGGAACGCCGCCGCGTCCGACCCGCCCTGGGCGCCGCCGGTCAACGCGGCCAGCCGCGGCAGGCCCGCGACCAGGGCCGCGGCGACGGCCAGCAAGAGGGCAACGAGTATCGAAGAAAGACGCCGTGCCATCGGAGCCTCCTGACTGCTTGTCTCTCGTGCCGGCTCTTCTCCGGCCATGATGCCGGGGAAGCGGCCAGCTTCGCGGATCGCCTGTCGAACTCGGGCCGAGCCCTGACGCGACGCGGTAGCGGTGGCGGTCAGGGTTCGATGGTGAAGTCGGCCGACCAGACGTGCTGGCCCCAGACGATCACGAGGCGCGCCTCGTCGGCGTCCACGGGCACGAGGGACACGCCGAGGGGGCGATCCTCGTAGGGGCCGCCGTGCGTGTGGTCGATGTCGACCTCGGTCGCGTCGAACGCGGGGTCGTGTTGGGTGCCCCACGAGTCGGGCTCGTTGTTGAAGACCAGCGTCCAGCCCGGGCCCGAGGCCCGCAGCCAGAGGCCGTACGAGCCGGGAAAGTCGGGGGCGAGGTTGTCGGTCGGAATGAGGGTGTCGCCGAAACGCAGGGGGACCTCGCTCCGCAGCCGGATGACCGCGCCCTCGGTGAGCTCGACGAGGTCGCCGTCGCCAATCGACTCCAGCGCCGCGAAGTCGACGCCGTCGGTGCCGAGCTCCTGCTCGAAGAGCACCTGGATGCGGGCGCCGTCGGTCGTCCGGAGGGCGGTCTCGTTACGCGACCCGAGCGCCGTCGCCCGGTACCGCGCATCGAGGTCGGAATCTCGGGTCAGGCTGGTGCCGGGGCCGACGTTGGAGGTGCGTTCGGGGCGGGGCGGCCGCGGCAGCTCGACGAACTCGAAGTCGGCCGCCCAGCGGTTGCGGCCCCAGACCAGCTCCAGCGTTCCTGCCTCGACGGCGGCCGGCAGCAGCCGCACGGCCAGCGTCTCGGCTTCGTCGGCGAGCGGTTGGTGTGAGAGGAGGATGCGGGCGGGCCGTGGCGAGGGTGGCGCGTCCTCGCCCTCGGCGTCGTCCGGCCCGTCGGCGCCGGCGCCCTCCGCATCGGCGTTCCCGCCCGCCGCGTCGTCGGCGCCCTCGCCCTCGTCGGTGGGTTCCTCGACCGGCCGGGCGTCGAGCACCCACCCCGCCGCGGTGCGCATCAGCCATAGATCGTGATCCGGGGCCGGGCCCCGCGGCTCGTCCGGGTCGGGGACCAGCGTCCCGATGGCCAGCGAGCGGTGGCCCTCGATGCGCCCCAGCCGCACCGCCGCCTGCGTCGAGCCGGCCCGCAGCACGAGCAGCGAGGGGTGGTCCGACGGCAGGGCGGGGTCGTAGTCGACGCTGATCGACCGTCCGTTGAGGACCAACCCGGTGCGGACGAGGCCATCCGCGTCTTCGCCGGCCTGCCCGGCGAGCACCGGGGCGGCGGTCTGCGTCAGGGCGTAGAGGACGACGGCGCACGCGGAGATGCGGAATGGCAGTGCAGGCATGGCGTATCCAAACCGGGGCGGGAGAGATCCGGGAGACCCACGCCCGAAGCGGGGCGGGTCTCCCGGCCGGAAGGGTCTTGCTAGTCGTCGTCGGTGGTGTTCGCGGGCTCGTCGAGCTCGACGGCGTAGCCGATGAAGCCCAGCGTCATCTCGTCGTCGGTCCGAGGACCGTGGCCGGGCGAATCGGTCGAGCGGAAGTCGTAGCGCGCGGCCCGCTCCGGCGAGTTGTCGTACCAGAAGCTGACGTCGATGCGCGTGCCCTCGGGCAACAGCTTCGGCTCCTTGTACTTGTAGGTCTCCTGCCACCCCTGGTCGTAGTGCGGCACGTCGAGCAGCAGCTCCTCGCGGCCGTCGGGGTAGATGGCGGTGTAGCGCGACGCGGTGCCGCGCAGATGGGCGTGAGGCCAGTACGTCAGCACCTGGATGTCCTTGTCCAGGGTGCGGGACGTGCCGATCCGGTAGTTGGGGTGGCCCGGCGGAATCTCGAACCCGGTGTTGCCGATGGAGTCGTTGACCACCTGGTAGCGCACCGGCCGGTCCTCGAGGAAGAAGGCGATCTCGGGCTGCGTCCAGATGCCCGAGCCCTCGCCCGGCTCCTTGTGGTAGTGCATGTTGTAGGTCAGCGTCGACCCCGCCTCGAGCCGCAGGCCGTAGCCGTCGGGCAGCATGACCGCCTCGGCGCCCTCGGCGATGCACGTCAGCAGCTGGCCGCTGCCGGCGGCGCCCTCGTCGGCCGCGACCTCCTCGATCGGCGGCTGGTCGGGGGCGGGGCCGCGGACGAAGCCGCACATGTGGTGGCCGACCTTGCCGGCGTCGGTCTTGAACTCCCAGCCCCGCACCCAGACGTCCTCGGGCAGATCGGCCTCGGTCAGGGTCTTGAAGAAGCTGATGTTCAGGTCGTAGACGTCGTCCTCGACGAAGTAGGGCTCGTCGAGCTTGAACACGAAGTCGGGCGTGCCGAGCGACCAGCCGCCGCTCGTGTTCTCGACGAACTGCCGCGGCTCGGGGGCGTCGGCCCGGTCGCCGGCGGGGGCGCCCGCCTCGACCCAGCTCGTCAGGGTCTCGATCTCGGCGTCGGTCAGCAGGCGCTCGTTCGAGAAGACGCCCTGCGGCGCCTTGGCGTACCACGGGGGCATCTCGCGCGCCTCGACCTTGTGGGCGATGGCGCGGGCCCACGGCCGGGTCTCCTCATAGCTCATGAACGCCATCGGCGCCACGACCCCGCCGAGGTTCTGGCCCTCGGGCTGGTGGCAGCTCTGGCAGTTGTCCTGGATGATCGGCAGGACGTCCCGGTAGTAGGTGACGTCGCCCTCGTTCGCCTGGCTCGGGGCGGCGGCGAGCGCCAGGGCCCCGACCGCCAAGACGACCGCGACTGTTCGCGCCTGGATTCCCATGAATTGACTCCTTCGACCGATACGCGGTTACGACGAATGGGGAATTATGCCATCAACCCGCCCGCAGGTAAACACCGCCCCGCGGCGGCGGCGCACGACACGCGAAGTCGGGCGCGGCGCCGCACCGTCGCGTTCAGGGGCAACGTCGTAGCATGTGCCCTGGGCGCACGACAGGCAGAGTCGGGCGCCGCACCTCCACCGGCGACGCGGGGCGCTGACGCGCCCGCGTTCTCGACTTCTCCCCCCACAAGCGGAACGATGGGCCGAACCGCGTGCATCGGTGCTGATCGCTGCTGTGACCGAGGCCGTGCGAGGCACCCACAACCGCAGCGATGGGTCGAACCCGCGTGCATCGGCAGGTCGACATCGTGGCCGGCGTGTCGTTGGACCCACAACCGCAGTGATGGGCCGCACCCGCGTGCATCCTGTGCTGGTCCGGGTCGGCCGCGACGCCCTCCACCCACAAGCGGAGTGATGGGCCGAACCCGGGTGCATCCCCCTGGCGGATAGAAGGCCGGGCACCCCGTCGGCTCCCGTCAGGGGCCGGGAGCGTCGAGGCGTACCGATGCCGCCATCCGGCGGATCGCAGGCGAATCAGGTTGCCAACGAACCCGGCTGGCACTACAGTAGCGATGGCTGGGAATGACCGTGATGGTGGATGGGATCGTCGCCGCCTTCGAGGCGGCAGCGGTGCGGTGAGCGACATGAAGCAGTCGACGAGGACGCGGGCCGTCCGGCGGTCGGCGGTATGGGCGCTCGCGCTGGCGGTCTCGACGCCGCTGGCGGTGTCTGCCGGTCAGGGTCCGACGTCGACGTACGATGCCCCGTCCGCCCAGGCGTTGCTGCAACGCTACTGCCTCGCTTGCCACACGGCGGCCCGGGAGGCGCGCGGTCTCGTGCCGGTGGCCTTCGACGGGCTCGACGCCGGTGATGTCGGGGCCGACGCCGAGGTCTGGGAGCACATCGTCCGCAAGCTGCGGCTCGGCATGATGCCGCCGGCCGGCCGGCCGCGCCCCGCCGCGGACGTCCACGCGCGGTTTCTCGTCTGGCTCGAGAGCCGGCTCGACGCCGCCTCGGCCGCCCGCCCCGATCCCGGCCGGCCCGCCGTGCGCCGCCTGACCACCCCCGAGTACCGCAACGCCGTGCGCAGTCTCCTCGACCTCGACGTCGACGAGAGCTGGCTGCTGTTCCCGCCCGACGACGTGAGCCTGGAAGGATTCAGCACGGACGCCGAGGCCCTCTCGGTGTCGCCGGCCCTGTTCGACCGCTATCTCGCGGCCGCCAACCGCATCAGCCGGCTCGCGGTCGGAGACCCCGCCGTCGGCCCCGGTTTCGCCGCCGCCACCTATTCGACGCCGCGGCTGATGTACCAGGACGACCGCATGAGCGAGGACCTGCCGTTCGGGTCTCGCGGGGGGCTGGCCGTCCGCCACTACTTCCCGCTCGACGGCGAGTACCGCGTGAAGCTCCGGCTGCGCCGGATGATCTACGACTACATCGTCGGCATGGGTACGGCCCAGCAACTCGAGGTTCGCCTGGATGGGCGCCTCGTGCGGCGCTTCACCGTCGGCGACGCCGACCGCTTCGGGTACCCGTCGGCCTACACGTTCTTCGGGACGATTCGGGGCGACCCGGCGTGGGAGCAGTACGTGTCGATCGACGCCGACGCCGACCTCGAAGTCACGGTGCCGGCCACCGCCGGCGAGCACGTCGTCGGGGTGTCGTTCGTGGCTGCGCGCACCGAGCCGACGGGGATTCTCGAGCGCCGGCTCTCCGGCTTCTCGCTGAGCGGGCTCGGGTTCTACCACGGCCACGCGGCGATCGACCGGGTGGAGATAGCCGGCCCCTACGACCCCGCCGGCCCCGGCGACACCGCTAGCCGTCGGCGCATCTTCACCTGCCGGCCCGGCGCCGAGGCGGACGCCGACGCCGGGCGCGCAATCGGGCCGGGTGCGGCGGGGGCGGGCGCGGCCGGCCCGGACACGGTCGGGGGGGGCGGTGGGGACCGCTGCGCGGCCGAGATCGTGTCCACCCTGGGGCGGCGGGCCTACCGGAGGCCGCTCGACGATCGCGATCTGGACACCCTGCTCGCGTTCTACGAGCAGGGCCGCGCCGCGGGCGGCTTCGAGGCCGGCATCCGGAAGGCGATCGAGCGTCTGCTCGTAGCCCCCGAGTTCCTGTTCCGCATCGAGCGCGATCCGCCCGGCGCGCCGCCGAGAACCGCGTACCACCTGAGCGATTCGGAGCTGGCGTCCCGCCTCTCCCTGTTTCTGTGGAGCGACATCCCCGACGAGCCGCTCCTCGCCGCCGCCGAGGCGGGCCGCCTCTCCGATCCGGACGAGCTCGACCGGCAGGTCGCGCGCATGCTCGCCGACCCTCGGGCCCGGGCCCTCGTCGAGAACTTCGCCAGCCAGTGGCTGCAGCTCGGCCGGGTGCGTGGGGTCATTCCCGACGCCGACGTGTTCTGGGAGTTCGACGAGAACCTGCGGGCTGACATGGAGCGCGAGACGGCGCTGTTCCTCGAGAGCCAGATTCTCGGCGACCGCGGCGTCATGGAGCTGTTCGACGCCGACTACACGTTCGTGAACGAGCGGCTCGCCCGGCACTACGGGCGGGACGGCGTCTACGGCGAGCGATTCCGCCGCGTGCCCGTCGAGGGTGCGCGGGCGGGGCTGCTGGGCCACGCGAGCCTGTTGACGGTGACCGCCTATCCGACCCGGACATCGCCGGTGCTGCGCGGCAAGTGGCTGCTCGACAACGTCCTCGGCATGCCGCCGGCCGAACCCCCGGCGGACGTGCCCGCTCTCGAAGAGAACCACGCGGGGGCGCCGCCCCGCACGATGCGCGAGCGAATGGAGCGGCACCGGGCCAACCCCGCGTGCGCCGCCTGCCACCGCATGATGGACCCGCCGGGGTTCGCGCTCGAGCACTTCGACGCCATCGGGCGGTGGCGGGCCGCCGACGAGTACGGGGCGCCGGTCGACGCGGCGGGGGCGCTCGCCGATGGGACCGCGGTGGACGGCCCGGCCGCCCTGCGCCACGCGGTCCTCGCCCACGAGACGAGCGTGGTTCGCACCGTGACCGAGAAGCTGCTGACCTACGCCGTGGGGCGGAGGATGGAGTCGTTCGACCAGCCCGCGATCCGGCGCATCGTGCGCGACGCCGAGGCCGGCGGGTACCGCTGGTCGTCGATAATCCGGGGCATCGTCGAGAGCGTGCCGTTCCAGATGAGGAGATCGGAGTCATGACGTTCATCACGAGGCGGACGATTCCGCGTCGCGCGGTGCTGCGGGGGCTCGGAGCGAGCGTGGCCCTGCCGTTTCTCGACGGCATGGCGCCGGGCCTGAGCGCGCGCGCGGCGGCGGGGCCGGTGCGGTTCGGTGCGGTCTACGTGCCCAACGGCATGGTCATGCAGAGCTGGACACCCGCGGCCACCGGGCGCGGCTTCGAGCTGACGCCGATTCTCGAGCCGCTGGCCCCGTTCCGCGACCGGATGCTGGTGCTGTCCGGGCTGAACTGCACGCCCCCGCCGGGCACGCGCGGCGGCAGCCACTCGCGCGCCGCGACCCGCTTCCTCACCGACGTGCATCCCGGCGTGTGGAACCCCGAGGCGGTCTCGATGGACCAGATCGCGGCCCGCGAGCTCGGGCGCCACACGCCGCTGGCGTCCCTCGAGCTGGGGCTCGAGGGCGCGAACTTCGCCGGCTCCTGCGACAGCGGCGGGTTCAGTTGCGCCTTCTCGTACACCATCTCGTGGCGCGATTCTCAGACCCCGCTGCCCATGGAGCACAACCCGCGGGCGGTGTTCGAGCGGCTCTTCGGCGACAACGAGACCACCGACCCCGCCGCCCGCGAGGTGCGCCGCCGCGAGCAGCGCAGCATCCTCGACTCGGTCCGGGCCGACGTGGTCCGGCTGCGCGACAGCCTCGGCGCCGGCGACCGGCTGAAGCTCGGCGCGTACCTCGACGCCGTGCGCGACGTCGAGCGGCGCATCGAGGTGGCCGAGGCCCAGGGCGACCGCGAGGTGCCGCTGATGGACCGGCCGCTGGGGGCCCCGGCCGACTTCGCCGAGCACACCGGGCTGATGTACGACCTGCAGTTGCTGGCCCACCAGACCGACCGCACCCGGGTCACGACGTTCATGAGCGGGCACGAGCTGAGCGGCCGCACCTATCCCCAGATTGGCGTGCCCGACGCCCACCACCCGCTGTCGCACCACCGCGGGGTCGGCGAGGCGTTGCGCAAGCTGACGAAGATCAACCGTTACCACGTCGACCTGTTCGCCGGCTTCGTCGAGAAGCTGCGGTCGACGCCCGACGGCGACGGCTCGCTGCTCGACCACATGATCCTGATGTACGGCGCGGGCATGAGCGACAGCAACGCCCACTCGCCCTACAACCTGCCCATCGTGCTGCTCGGCGGCGCGTCGGGGCAGCTCGCGGGCGGGCGGCATGTCGCCTATCCCGAACGCGACCGCACCCCGCTGGCCAACCTCCACGTGTCGCTCCTCGACAAGCTGGGGGCGCCGGTCGAACGCATCGGCGACAGCACGGGGCCGCTTCCCCGGCTGCTGGCCGGCCCGGGGCCGGATCGGCTGACGGGGATCTGACGGGGACGTCGACGCCATGCCTATCGGCAGCGCAGGGTCGCGGCGAGGTGCACGCCATCCTGGTTGGACCGCACGCAGGTTCGGCCCATCACTCGCCCTCTGGGGGGGAGTCGGCGGCACGAGCGCGTCAGCGACCCGCGTCGCCGGTGGGAGGTGCGACGCCGCGCCCGACTTCCCTCGCGTGCGCCCGCCGCAGGGGGTCGGTTGGAGGGTCCGTGGTGCAGCCGCGCACTGCACCGGCCCCCTGTGGCGGGGATTCCGCCGCGGCCTCCTCGCGACGTCTCGAAGTCGACGAGGGCGTCGGTCGCCCGGGACCCTGCGGCGGGGATTCCGCTGTGGCCTCCTCGCGGCCGGCGCGTTCTGGTTCGCCGTCGCCGCGGCCTCCGCGCAGGTTCCCGACCTGCGCCTGATCGACGCCGTCAAGCGGCAGGACGCCCCGGCCATCGCCGCCCTCCTCGGCGCGGCGGGCGGGGCGGACGGCATCGACGTGAACGCGGCCCAGCCCGACGGCGCGACGGCGCTGCACTGGGCCGCCTACCACGACGACCTCGAGACGGCGCGCCGGTTGGCCGACGCCGGCGCCGGGGCCGCGGCCGTCAACGACCTGGGCGTGACCCCGCTGGCCCTCGCCTGCGACAACGGCAGTCCCGGCATGGTCGCGCTGCTGCTCGCGGCCGGCGCCGACCCCGGCGCGGCGGTCGAGACCGGAGAGACCGTCCTCATGGCCTGTTCCCGGACCGGCGACGTCGAGGCGGTGCGGCGCCTTCTCGACGCGGGCGCCGACGTCAACGCCCGCGAGTCGCTCGAACGGCAGACGGCGCTGATGTGGGCGGCCGCGCAGGGCCACGCCGACGTGGTGCAGCTGCTGATCGACCACGGCGCGGACGTAAGGGCGCGGTCGCGCGCGCGACGGTTCGTCATCAGCCGGCGGCTGCAGTCCGAGCTGCGCTACGGCGAACTCGGGCGCAGCTACGGCACCGACGCCGAAGAGACGCAGATCGGCGGGTTCACGCCGCTGCTCTTCGCGGCCCGTAACGGCAACGCGGCGGTGGCGCGCCGGCTTCTCGACGCGGGCGCCGACGCCAACGACGCCGCCCCCGACGGGGCGAGCGCCCTGGTGGTGGCGGCGCACAGCGGCCACCGCGAGCTGGCCCTCACCCTCCTCGATCGGGGAGCCAACCCGAACGCCGCCGGCGCCGGCTATACGGCCCTGCACGCGGCGGTGCTGACCGGCGACCTCGCGGTGGTCGAGACCCTGCTCGCGCGCGGGGCGAGCGCGAACGCCCAGGTGACGCTGGCCACCAAGGTGACTCGCAACGGCCAGGTGCTGATGATCGGCGAGCATCTGCTCGGGGCGACCCCTCTCGCGCTCGCCGCGAAGTTCACCGAGCGCGACATCATGCGGGTTCTCGCCGAGGCCGGGGCCGACGTGCGGCTGCCGCTGAAGAACGGGTGGACACCGCTGATGCTCGCGGCCGGGGCCGGCTGGCGCTACGCGGTGTGGGACCGGCGCGAGCGGACGTTGCACAAGACGCCGGCGTTCCAGGTTCAGATGCTCGACGAGGCGGGCACCCTCGACGCGGTACGTTTCCTCCTCGACCGGGGCGCGTTCGTCAACGCGGTGGACGAGGACGGGAACACCGCCCTCCACTACGTGGTCGACAAGGGTTTCGACGCCGTCGTCGAGCTCCTCGTCGAGCAGGGCGCCGACCTCGACATCGCCAACCGGCGCGGGCAGACCCCTTTGAGCATCGTGGCCCGCGGCCGCACCGGCAACATCGAGGCCGCGCCGGCGACGGTGCGTCTGATCGAGTCGCTCGCAGGGCGCTAGTGGAACCGTCCTTGAAGACAGTTGCCCATGTCGCGGGGCGTTTCGCAGCGTTGGCCGGCGAAAAGCCAGCGGCACGACGGCAAAGGAAGCTCGGGGACAGTCCACTAGCGTGCGACGCGTCGTGTTTTCGGCCGGCGGCGAGGTCCGGGCGACGATCGGACCGCCCGCGCTCGCGGAACATCGCGCGAAGGGCGCTTCCTGCACGGACAGCGGCCGCTCGCCGACGATGAGCCGCGGTCGGGTCCGTCCCGTTGCGCCGCATGGCGTTGCGGAGGCCGGTGGCTCGGAGGCGACGCGCCGCAATCCGTCGACCGGATCCGCGGTCATCCGCGGGAGCGGGTGGTAACGAGCAGCCCGGCGGCGGCCGGGCGTTCACGTATTCCAGGAACGAGGCAGGCGAAGACGATGCGAGTGCTGATGACGGCGGTCGTGGCGGCGGCGATGGCGGCGGGGTCTTTGACGGTGGCGGCGAGCCAGGAGCCTGACGTCGAGACCACCGTCAAGGACGGGGTGTACACCACGGGGCAGGCCGCCCGCGGGCGCGAACGCTACGAGGCGAGCTGCCAGCGCTGCCACGGGGCCGACCTCACCGGGGGCGCCGGTCGGTCCCTCACCGGGGTGGTGTTCCTGCGCGACTGGACGGGGCTGACCCTCGACGGGCTCTACGAGCGCATGCAGTCGATGCCTCCCGACGGCTCCGAGAACCTGTCCGACGAGGCCTACGTCGACATCATCAGCTACGTCCTCGAGCGCAACGGCTTCCCGTCGGGCGACGCCGAGCTCTCGGCCGGCCTCCTCGGCGGCGTCCGGGTGGAGGGCGAGGACGGCCCCGGCGTCGTCCCCAACTTCGCCCTGGTGCGGGTGGTCGGCTGCCTCGTCGGCGATGGCCACGCCGGCTGGCGCCTGTCCGCCGCGAGCCCCGAGGTCCGCGCCTCCGACCCCGCCCCCTCGGCCGGCGACGCCCTGGCCGAGGCGCAAGCCATCCCCCTCGGCGACCGCGCTTTCAAGCTGCTCTACGTCTTCCCGAGCCCCGAGGCCTACCTGGGCCACAAGGTCGAGACGAAGGGCCTCCTGATCCGCGACGAGAGCGGCGCCGCCGACGCCGTCGACAGCATCAACGTCACCGCGGTCCAGGGGCTCGCCGAGGTCTGCGAGTAAGGCGGCCCCTCCGGCCGGGCGAGACTCGGCACGTGATGCGTACAGGGTGATGTGAGGGCGGATCCAGTTCGTGCCGGGGCCGGATTCGGGACGGCGAAGGAAGGGTTGGCACGATGACGATTCACAGTGACCCCATGGCCATCTTCAACGAGATCGTCCATGACGCATCGTGCCGCTGGGCGACGCGCGGCACCTGCCCGGCGCCGTCCGCCAGTGGCTCGGCGACGCAGGAGCGCGAAACCGCCGGCGCGGGCGCCGAGCGCTGACCTGACGATACGACGATTTGCCCGCTTGCGGATGTCAGGCCCGTGCGATGGTTCGGGCTGCAACGGTCGTCATGAGCAGAAGCGACAACGCGGGTCTGCAGGTGGGCGGCTGGCGCGACGGTTCGTGAACCATCGACGCGCCGGCGACGATACGTGAGCCGGGTCGCGCCTCGACCCGGACGATGGAAAGGAGCCATTTTCGATGCGTAGATTCACCAACCGCCGACGCCTCGTCATCGCCGCCTTCGCGGCCGCCGGTCTGCTCGCAGGTGCGGCCGGGGCCAGCGCACAGCTCGACCGGGTCGTCGACCCCGACTGGACGCTGCCGCGGACACCGGACGGCCAACCCGACCTCCAGGGCATGTGGGGCAACAAGACCCTGACTCCCATCGAGCGGCCCGCCGACCTCGAAGGGCGCGCGTTCCTGACCGACGAGGAGATCGCGGCCATCAACCAGCAGCGCATCGTCGACGAGCAAGCGCGCGACGAGGCCCCGGCGCGGCGCTACGAAGCGGGCCAGAACGTCGGCGGCTATGGCAGCTACTGGCTCGACGCCGGCGACACGGTGCTGTCGACGGGGCAGACCTCGCTCATCATCGACCCCCCCGACGGGCGCGCGCGCATCCGGCAGTGGGCCCTCGACGCCAAGCAGTACAACCTCGACCACAACGGCGACGACTATATTCACATGAGCGTGTGGGACCGCTGCATCTCGCGCGGCGTCCCCGGCTCGATGCTGCCGGCCGGCTACAACAACGCCTACCGCATCGTGCAGACACCGGACCACTTCGTCATCCAGCACGAGATGATCCACGACGTCCGCATCATCCCCATCTCGAACGAGCCGCATGTCGACGCGAACATCCGCATGTGGATGGGCGACTCGCGCGGCCGCTGGGAGGGCGACACCCTAGTGGTCGAGTCGAGGAACTTCCACAACCGGGGCTGGATCGCATCGAGCAGCGCCGGCCGCCGCCTCAAGGGCATCCCCACCAGCAAGGCCCTCGAGGTCGTCGAGCGCTTCCGCCGCGTCTCCGAGGACACCATCGTCTGGACCGTCACCGTCACCGACCCCAACGTGTACACGGCGCCGTTCACCATCCAGATGCCTCTGACCGCCGACCCCACCTACGAGATCTACGAGTACGCGTGTCACGAGGGCAACTGGGCGGTGCGCAACGCCCTGAGCGGCCAGCGCGTCCTCGACGCGCAGGCGGCGACGGACGATCAGGAGTAGTTGGCTTCGAGCGGCAGCGCGGGCGGTTCCGGCAGTGGCCTGACTCTTCTCGGGGCCCGGGACCGGTAGCGGGAGGGCCCGCGCCGCGGCGACCGGGAACGCTGAACGGCGGGGCGGCGGGTGGTCGGGCGCCGCGGCCGGTCGGTTCGGTCTCGTTGCGGGAACCGCCTTCACGCGCAGCGCGTTCACGGGCGGTGTCACCGCCGTTGTCCGGCCGGCCTCGCCCGCTTCCGTGTGCAGCCAGTGCCCCGCCGAGTCAGAAGGCGAGGTTCGCACGACACAGCCGGCAGTGCGACCGCGCGTCGCGAATCCGCTGCGTGCGTGCCGCGGTCTCGCCGGGAGGAGGCCCGCGCTACTGGTCGGGCGTCACGCCGGCCGCGCGCATGACGTCGCGAACGGCGTCGGCGGTCTGCGGCGAGCTCAGGAGGTTCATGCCGCGGTGCATGCCGACGGCGATGCCCAGCGGCGTGGCGCCGCGCCGGTTCGCGCGGTTCCACACCTCGACGTCGGCCCCCGCGTCGGCGAGCTGGGTCACCACTCGCGGCAGGTGCTTGTAGGCGGCGCCGTGCATGGCGGTCTCGCCGTTCCTGTCGACGGCGTCGATGTCGAGGCCCAGGTCGAGGGCCAGTTGCACCGCCTCGAGGACCTCGGCCTCGGTGCCGGGGTCCTCGCCGGGCGACGAGGTGCCGAGGCCGGCCGCGACCATCAGGGCGGTCGAGTCGTCCTCGTTGGTGAGGGACACGTCGGCGCCCAATCCCGCCAATAGCTCCATGTACTCGGCGTCGGCGGTGCGCGCCGCGAGCAGGAACGGGGTGCCGCCGATGAAGTTCAAGGCGGTGATGCCGGCCGGGGGCCGCGTGGTGACGCGCGCGTTCAGGTCGGCGCCGTGGGCGACGAGCTTGCGCGCGAAGTCGAGGCTGGTCATGTCGCCGGAGCCGCGGGGGGCGGGGTTGTTGCTGCCGGCGATGCCTGCCTTGCGGACCCACGTGAGCTGGTGCAGGGCGGTCCAGCCCCGCGGGGCGGCGTTGGGGTCGGCGCCGCGGTCGAGCAGGTAGGCGGCGAGCTCGAAGTGGGCGCTCCCCGCCGCGAGGAGGAACGCGTTCAGTCCGGCGTCGGACGCGCGCCGCCGCTCCACGCCGCCCGCGGTCAGGGTCGAGTTGATGGAGATCTGCTCGTCGAGGTCCGCCCCCGCCTCGAGCAGGGTCTGCACGACGTCGGTGCGGCCCTCGCGGGCCGCGAAGAGCAGGGCGGTGAAGCCGCGCGTCGACCGCGCCCCGACGTCGGCGCCGTAGCGGACCAGGGCGGGGACGACGGCGGCGTGGCCCTCGGCCGCCGCCCACATCAGCGCCGTCTGCCCCTTCCAGTGTTCGTGGGCGTTGGGGTCGGCCCCGGCGTCGAGGAGCAGCTCGACGACGTCGACGTTGCCCGCACGGGCCGCCGTCATCAGCGCCGTCTCGCCTTCGGTCAGGGTGCTGTTGGGGTTGGCGCCGGCGTCGAGCAGGGCCTCGACCACGCCGGGGCTGCCCGCCAGGCACGCGAGCGACAGCGGCCGGACGCCGTAGCGGTTGCCGGTGTTGGCGACGGCCCCGGCGGCGAGGAGCAGCCGGGTCGACTCGACGTCGCCGCGGTACGCGGCCCAGTGGAGCGGGGTGGCGCCGTCGGGCTCGGCCGCGTTGGGGTCGGCCCCGGCGTCGAGGAGGGTCTGGACGCGAGCCGCGTCGCCGGCCTTGACGGCGTCGACGAGCGACACGTCGGCCGGGGCGGCGACCGCGAATGGCGCGGCTGCAAGGAGCGCCGTCAGCGTGAGGCCCAACAACAGTCTGACGCGAGTCATGCGGTTGTCTCCCGAGTTCTGCGTTGCGTGGTCGGCCGCCGAGCTGGCGCGCGGTCCCGTGATGTAACGGCGCCGGGACTACGAAGCTGCGAGCCCACCTGAGCGGGCTTCCGAAGCGACGACCAACCCGAGCCCGCCAGTCGGGAGCCTGACGTTCCCGCTCCCGTTCACACCGGCTTCCCGGGGTCGGCGCCCGTCGCGGAGGCGCCGACCCCGAACCCCATGCCGGAGCGTCGCGTCGTCAGAGCGACAGCGGCTCCATGACTTCGGCGGCCCGCCCCGTGCTGTCCACGAACCGGTCGAGGTGCACGCCCACGTCGTCGAGCAGCGCCAAGTGCAGGTTCGCGAGCGGCGTCCCCGGCTCGTACTTCACGTGGCGGCCGCCCCAAGGCTTGTCGTTGCCGCCGCGAGCCACCACGATGGGCAGGTTGCGGTGGTCGTGCACGTCGGGGTTGCCCATGCCGCTGCCGAGCATGACCGTCGAGTGCTCCATGAGCGAGCCGTCGCCGTCCTCGGTCGACTTCAGCCGGTCGACGAGGTACGCGAAGAGCGACACGTGGTACGCGTTGATCTTCGCGAGCTTGGCCAGCTTCTCGGGGTCGTTCACGTGGTGCGAGATGGGGTGGTGCGGCTCCGGCACGCCGATCTGCGGATAGGTGCGCGTGCTCGCCTCGCGCGCGAGTTGGAACGTGACGACCCGCGTCATGTCCGCCTGCAGGGCCAGTACCTGGAGGTCGAACATCAGCTTGACGTGGTCCTCCCAGTCGGCGGGGACGCTGGTGGGGCGGGTCAGGTCCGGCAGCAGCGAACTCGCGGCCTGATCCTCGGCGAGCTGGATGCGGCGCTCGACCTCGCGCACGGTGCTGACGTACTCGTCGACCCGCACGCGGTCGGCATGGCCCACTCGGTTCTGCAGCTTCGCCATGTCGTCGAGCACCCAGTCCAGGATGCTCGCGTTCTTCTCCATCTCGGCCCGCCGCTGCTCGGCCGTGCCGCCGTCGCCGAAGAGCCGCTCGAAGACCACGCGCGGGTCGGCCTCCATCGGCAGGGGAGAGGTGGGCGACGACCACGACAGGCAGTTCTGGTACACGCACGCATAGCCGTTGTCGCACGAGCCGACCTGCACGATGAGGTCGGTGCCGAGCTCCAGGGACGGTATCGGGGTGTCCGTCCCGATCTGCTGCGCGGCGATCTGGTCGACGGTGATGCCCAGCTCGTAGTCGCTGCCCTCGGTGCGCTTGCCCTTCAGGCAGCTCAGGAACGCCGCGTTCGACGAGGCGTGGTTGCCGGTGGTGTGGGCGTTCTCGAGGTCGAGGTGGGTGACCACCGTCACGTCGTCGAGGTGGGGGGTCAGCGCCGCGAGCGACGGCGAGAGCCCCTTCAGCCGGCCCACCTCGCGCGGCGTCCACGGGGCGGGGTTCATCCCCATGGGGATGAACACGAACCCGAGCCGCCGCGGCGCGTTGGCGGCGGTCGCCGCCTGCGCGGTGAGCGCGGGGACCATCGCGTCGAGCAACGGCAGCGCCACCGTGGCGCCCAGACCCTTGAGGAACGTCCGGCGCGGCAGCGCCATCCTGCTGATCGTCATGACTGCGACCTCCGCATCTGGAACGGGATGCTCTCTACGATACCGAGCACGAGGGACGAGAACCGATAGTCGTCGCCGGCGGCGTCGCTGACGATGCGCCGCACCGCCGGCCCGTCGTGGTGGTCGAGCCCGCGGCCCAACGCATAGGTGAGGAGCTTCTCGGCGACCGTGCCCGCGAAGACGCGGGGGCGGGCGAGCACGGCGTCGCGGAGCCCGGTCACGCCGTCGAACTCGCCGCCGCCGGGGATGCTGCCGCGGGCGTCGATGGGGCTCCAGTCCTCGGCGCGGTCGCGCCACCGGCCGATGGCGTCGAAGTTCTCCATCGCGAGCCCGGCCGGGTCCATCAGCCGGTGGCAGGCCGCGCACGCCGGATTCACGCGGTGCGCCTCCATCCGCTCGCGCATCGACCGCGCGGCCACGCCGGGCTCGGGCTCCTCGAGGGGCGGCACGCTCGCCGGCGGGGGCGGTGGCGGCATGCCGAGAAGGTTGTCGAGAATCCAGCTGCCGCGCAGCACGGGGGAGGTCCGGGTGGCGTAGGAGGTGACGGTCAGGATGCTGCCGTGTCCCAGCAGCCCGCCCCGGAGGCTGTCGGGCGGCAGGTCGACCCGCCGGAACCCGCTGCCGTAGACCCCGGCGATGCCGTAGTGGCGGGCGAGGCGCTCGTTCAGGAACGTGTAGTCGGCCCTCAGGAGGTCGAGGACGCTGCGGTCCTCCCCGACGACGCTCTCGAAGAGCAGCTCGGTCTCGCGCCGGAACGCCTGCCGCAGGTTGTCGTCGAAGTCGGGGAAGCGGCGCAGGTTCGGCGCCGCCGTCTCCAGGTTGCGAAGGTGCAGCCATTGGCCGGCGAAGTTGGTGGTCAGCGCCTCGGCCCGCGGGTCGGCGAGCATGCGCCGTACCTGCGCCTCGCGGGTCGCCGGGTCGCTCAGCCCGCCGGCCGCGGCGAGATCGAGGAGCTCGTCGTCGGGAATGCTGCTCCAGAGGAAGAACGACAGGCGCGAGGCGAGGGCGAGGTCGCTCAGCCGGTAGGGCGCGCCGGGGGCGGCGTCGTCCGGGTCCTCCTCGATGCGGAAGAGGAACTCGGGGCTCGCCAACAGCGCCCGCAGCGCGAGCTCGATGCCCGCCTCGAAGCCGCCGTCGGCGCGACCGCGCTCGTAGAACGAGAGAGGCGTCTCGATGTCGCCGTAGGACACCGGTCTCCGGTAGGCGCGCCGGGCCAGGGTCGAGACGATCTCGGTCGCGCAGTCGGCCTCGTCGGCCGCCGTCTCCGGCCGGCACGTGAAGATGCGGTCGCGGCTCGGCGTGTCGCCGGCCCCGCCGGGGTTGAACGGCCCGGCGATCGACACGGAATGCACCGCCGGCTGCTGCCGAGGATGGCGGTCTTGGTTGAACTGCGCCTGGTAGGGCTGCCGCTCGGTCTCGATGAGGGCCGAACTCTTCCGGAGGAAGGCGGCGCCCACGGTATGGGGGCCGGCGGCGACGTGCAGCCGCAGGTTGAGATGCCGGTCGACCGCCTCGTCGGCGTAGTAGCCGCCGAGACGGTTGCGGTCGGGGACCACGTTGAACAGCTTCAGGCGCTCGCCGTCGAGCAGCATCTCGACCACGTGGGGGTCGCGCAGACCCTCGACGTTCTCGTTCCGGTTGCGGGCCAGCCGCACCTCGATCTCGTACTCGCCGTCGAGGGGGAACGTGTGGTCGACGACGACGCCGCCGCGGGTGCCGAACGGCAGCCCCTCGAGGTGCCCCTCCTGGGTGAGGTCCGGGCGCAGGACGACGACGCGGCTGCCGGGCACGATGGCGGCGCTGCCGACGGCGAGCCGGCTGATCTTCTGCGCGGCCGAGAGGTACCGCTCCATCAGCGTGGGCGACAGCTCGACCACCCCCACGTTGTCGAAGCCGTAGCTCGCGTCGTCGCGGGGCAGCAGGGCGGTCACGTCGACGTCCAGATCCAACAGGTCGCGAACCGCGTTGCGGTACTCGGTGCGGTTCAGACGCCGAAACGTCTCCGTCCGCCCCGGGTTCGGGGCGGCGTCGGCGTGGGCGTCGAGCGCCGTCTCGATGTACGTGAGCAGGCCCTGGTAGGCGTCGGCCTCGGGTCGCGCAGACCCCGCCGGGGGCATGGCGCCGGCCCGGAGCTTGCGGACGACTCGCTCCCAGACATCGGCGTGGCCGGCGACGTCGTCGAGGGGCGCCGCTTCGAGCGACAGCCCGCCCTGCAGAGCCCGGTCGTTGTGGCAGCCGAGGCAGTAGCGGTTGACCAGCGACTGCTCAGCGCCGCGCGTCTGGGCGCCCGCGGCCTCCGGTCGGGCGAGTCCCACCCACGCGAGTGCGAGCACGACCGAAAGGACAGCCGTCTTCTGTATGCGCATGTCGACCCTCGCCGCGTTCCGTAGCGGTGGCGAAACGCAAGCGCGCAACCCCGTTCGAGGGGCTGCACGTACAAGTACAGACGCGTATCTTACACGTGGTCGGGTCGAGAGTCGAGCCGGGCGGCCCCGGGCGTGCACGACAGGAGCGTTCTGCGGTCGGTCGGGCGCCGAGCGGAGCCGGAGGCGCGACGATGGGCGGGCTACGGAACCGTGCCCGCGCCGGTGCCCGAGGGGTCGGTGTAGCGGTCGTTCAGGAGCTGGACGTAGCCGTTGGCCTCAAGCAGCACGTCGGCGACGCGGCGGCGCGAGCGGGCCTCCCAGCCGACGGGGCGGCGCCGGAAGATGCTGCGCCATCCCTCGGCGCTGTTCCGGAACGCGCGGGGCAGGCTGTCGGCGAACCGGGTGCCGTGGGGGTCCGGCGTCTGCTTGGCCAGCCGCGCGAGCACGGCCCGCGCCGCCCGCGCGCGGAGCCTCGCGTGGAGGTAGCCTCCGGCCAGCAGCGCCACCGCGAGCAGCACGACCCGCCACAGCGGGTCGAGGTCGAACAGGGCCGCCCACGTCGGGTGCGAGAAGCTCAGGCCGTCCCACTCGCCGGTCCACAGCGTCCAGCCGCCGACGGCGGCGGCGAGCACGCCGAAGACGACGGCGTCGAGCCGCAGCACGCCCCGTCGCCATTCGAGCAGCAGCGCCTGCAGCTTCGGGACGAACAGGTCCTGGATGTCCCGCGCCGTCTGCTCGAGGGCGCCGACGACGCGGTACGCGCGGTCGATGCCCACCTGCTCCATGCGGTCGTGGATCTCCTTCATGTCGACGTCGCGCTTCGCCTCGAATCGCTGGCGCAGCGTGTCGTCCTCGATGGCGACGGCGGCGGCGGGGTTGTAGATGCGGTAGAAGCGGCCGGCGGTCAGCCCCTTCTGGGCGAGGGCGCGCTGCCACGAGGCGATGACGTCCTCCGGGTTGTCCTCGCGCGCGGTGGTGTCGATCTGGTTGAGCACGTAGAGGAACTTGCTGGAGTCGGGCCGGCTGACGGTCTGGGCCACGAGGTGATCCAGGGTGTCCCGCATGGTGCCGGCCTCGGGATGGCGGGCGTCGAAGAACACCAGCACGAGGTCGGAGAGGTCGATGATGTGGTCGGTGATGCGCAGGATCGACGTGCGCTGGTCGTCGGCGTCGAAGCCGGGCGAATCGATGACGATCTTGCCCCGGACCTTGCCCCTGGCGCAGGTCTTCAGCTGCAGGTAGGCGTCGATGCGCCGCCCCTCCCCGGTCGCCAGCTCCTCGATGGAGCGGCTCAGTCGGTAGAACGGGAAGCGGGGGTCCGCATCGAGGGCGAGCCCCGGCAGTACCCGGCCCTCGTCTTCCTGCCCGTAGCAGATCACCGTGAAGCGGTCGTCCACGGCCTGGTTCCCGGTGAGCTGCAACGGCTGCCCGACGTAGTGGTTGATGAACGTGGACTTGCCGGAGGAGTAGGTCCCCAGCACCGAGATCATCGGCCACCAGGAGATGCGCGTGGCGAAGGACTCCTCCGGCTCGAGGAGCCCGAGGCGGTAGCACACGCGGTCGAGCTTGCGGAAGCTCGCGACGGCCTGCAGCAGGACCGGGTTCTCCTCCGAGAGGTGCTTTTCCAGGCTCCGCAGGCGCTTCTTCAACTGGTGTGATTGCGACATGCCGGTGTCCTGGCCCGCCCATCGGCGACAACGCCACGCAGGCTCCCGGCCATTATCGCCGGTCGGCGCAGGTGCGTCCAATGGGAGCGGCAGCGGGGGTGCACGACGGGAAGTCGGACGCGGCGCCGCATCCCCACCATCGACGCGGGCGCTGGTGCGCCCGCGCCGCCGACTCCCCCGAGGAGGGAGTGACGGGCCGACCTGCCGGCATCTCGGCGGCGTCGAACGCGTAACGGACAGGGCGAAGTGCGCCGCTTCCGGGTGACGGACACGGTGAGCGGGGCGTGCGGGCGGCAAAGCCGGGTACCATGTCGCCGGCATTCGCAGTCCGCCGGCAACGCTGCGCGCGGGTTGCGCGCCCGCGACCGCAGGGTCGCGCTAGCGCGAAGGGTGGTGCATGGCCGAGAACCAGGGCACGGACGCTGACGGGCCCGCCCCGCGGCCGGCCGCGGCGTGGGGCGTTGTCGCCGTCATGGTCTATCTGCTTCTCGTCGCGGTGGGGGTCGTGGGCGACGGCTTCCGTCTCGCGGTGGGGGGAGAGGCCGGCGCGCAGCGGCTCTTCGGCTTCGCGACGAACCCGTTCGTGGGCGTGCTCCTCGGCACCCTGGCCACCGCCCTCGTGCAGTCGTCGAGCACGGTGACGTCGATCATCGTCGGCCTCGTCGCCGGCGGGTTGCCGGTAGCGGTGGCGATCCCGATGGTCATGGGCGCCAACATGGGCACGACCGTCACCAACACCCTGGTCAGTCTCGGCCACATCGGGCGCGCCGACGAGTTCAAACGGGCGTTCGCGGCGGCGACCGTGCACGACTGGTTCAACCTGCTCGGCATCGTCATCTTCCTGCCGATCGAGGTCGCGTTCGGGCTCATCGAACGGGCCAGCGAAGCCCTGCTGACCACGTTCGTGTCCGTGGGGTCCTACTCCACCGGCGGGTGGGACCTGCTGGGCCGCGCGGTCCGGCCGGGCCGCGCCCTGGCGGGGGCCCTCGCCGATCCGCTGGGCGGGAGCGGGGGCGGGGTCCTGCTGATCGGGCTCGGCGTCGTGCTCATCCTGGTCTCCATCACGTACCTGGGCCGGGCGCTGAAGACGGTCATGGTGGGCAACGCCCGGCGTTTGCTGCATGGCGCGATCGGCCGGGGAGCGGGGGCCGGGATCCTGTCGGGGACGGTGGTGACGGTGCTGGTGCAGTCGTCGTCGACCACGACGAGCCTGATGGTGCCGCTGGCCGCGGGCGGCGTGTTCGCCCTGCGGGAGGTCTATCCCTTCACCCTCGGCGCCAACATCGGCACGACGATCACGGCGCTGATGGCGGCGACCGCGGTGACGGGCGCCAGCCGCGAGCCGGCGCTGCAGATCGCGCTGGCCCACTTCCTGTTCAACGCGTTCGCGGTAACCGTCGTCTACGGGGTGCCGTGGCTGCGGCGGCTGCCGCTTCGGGGCGCCGGCTGGATCGCCGAACTGGGGGCGGAGCGCAAGGGGCTCGCCCTCGTCTACGTCCTCGCCGTGTTCTTCGTGGTTCCCGCCCTGCTGACCGTCGCGACGCTGCGCCTCTTCTGAGCCCCTCGCGCCGCCGACCCGACCGTCGAGGTCGCGTGGCCGCGGCCCGCGGCCAGGAGCGGCGTCGCGTTCATTCGCCCGGCCGGTTCGCCGCCGGTCGCCGTGCCGGCGCGCGCGGGGCTCCACCGCGGACGCTACTCCATGGTGCGCACCTGGATGGCGTTCACGTAGCCGTGGGTGGTGGCGACGTTCGCCACGATCACCACCGGCTCGCCGCTCACCAGCCGGTCGTGCTTCTTCAGTCGATCGAGGGCCCGGACCACCGTCTGATCGGGGTCTCCCGACACGTCGATCATGAACGGCACGATCGACCGCGACAGCCACAGCCGCCGGCGGACGACCTCGGTGGTCGTGAAGGCGTAGATGATGGCGCCGCGGGGGCGAAAGCTGCTGACGAGGTGTCCGAGCAGCCCCCGCATCGTGATGACGACGATGGCCCGCGAGCCGAGGGAGTCGGCGAGCCGGCAGGCGCTGCGGGCGAGCTGCTCGCGGATGGTCTCGGGCTCGCGGCCGCGGTGGAGCCCGAGCCCCTGCTCCTTCTCGATGCGCCGCGCGATGCGGTCGAGCACCGAGACGCAGCGCACGGGGTACTTCCCGGTCGCGGTCTCCCCGCTCAGCATGATCGCGTCGACCTGCTCGTACACCGCGTTGGCGACGTCGGTCACCTCGGCCCGCGTCGGCATGGGGTTGTCGATCATCGATTCCAGCAGGTGGGTCGCCACGATCACCGGCTTGCCGGCGACGACGCAACGCCGCACCATGTCGCGCTGGGCCACGGGCAACATCTCGAACTCCACCTCGACCCCGAGGTCGCCGCGCGCCACCATGACGCCGTCGGCCGCGTCGATGATCTCCGCGAGATTGTCGAGGCCCTCCTGGTTCTCGATCTTGGCGACGATCCGCAAGGAGCGCCCGCCCGCCTCCACGATGATGCGCCGCGCGTCGCGCACCGCCTCGGCGTTGCGCACGAACGACACCGCGAGGAAGTCGACGTCGTGCTCGACCGCGAATCGGATGTCCGCGACGTCCTGCTCCGTGATCGACGGCAGGTTGATGCGCACGCCGGGCAGGTTGATGTGTTTGCGCGACCCGAGGACCCCGCCGTCCAGCACGCGGCATCGCAGGTCGTGCTCGCTCGTCTCCAGCACCTCCAGGTTGATGAGTCCGTTGTCGACGGTGATGCGGTCGCCCGCCTTCACCTGGTGAACCAGGTCCCGGTAGTCGACGTGGATGCTCCTGGCCTCGAGGTCCACGGTGGGGGCGACGGTGACGTGGAACTCCTGGCCGACGTCGAGGGCGAGGTGCCCGAGGCGGTCGCCGGTGCGTATGGCCGGCCCCTGGAGATCGAGCAGCAGGGCGATGGGGTGGTTCAAGCGCTCGTTGAGGCCCTTGACGGCCCGGATCGCCTGCGCGTGGCTGGCATGGTCGCCGTGCGACATGTTCAGGCGCGCGATGTTCATGCCGGCGCGGGCGAGCTGCTCGATCTGCTCCGGTGAAGAGCTGGAAGGGCCCAGCGTGCACAGGATCTTGGTATGTCGGAAGTCCCGTCGCGGTGCCATGGCGCCGTCCTCTCCCGGTCGCGCCGGAGCGGTCGACCGGCGACTATCTTGACCCCGTGGGGCCGGTCAGTCGACCACGTAGCTGAAGACCTTGTACTCGTCGCCTCGCACGAGGGTCGACCCGTAGAAGGCCATCTCCGTCTCGCGGCCGCTCTCGTCGCGCACGCGGAGGCGCGTCTCCCGGTGCACGCGGTAGGTGCGGTAGTCGGTGGTCTCGCCGCCGTAGGCGACGCCGAGCAGCGTGAAGCGTTGTCCGCCCCAGCGGGCGACGAGCCGGCGCAAGGCGTTCGAGCTCTTCTGATGGAGGTCGGCCCAGGCGTACGAGACGGGGACGCCGCGCTCGGGGCGGCTCGCCGGGAGCTCGGGCCAGACGACGTCGCGGAACTCCTGGCCGTCGAGGGCCAGCCCCGCGAGGCGGTCCGCGTCGCCGGCGGCGAGGGCGTCGAGCACGGCCCCGGCCAGCGCTTCCGACGACGGCTCGGTGTCGGCGAGGGGTGGCGGCGCGCCGCACGCCGAGAGAGCGAGGGCGAGGAGGGTCGTGTACGCGGCGCCCCTCGTCGCGCGACGGGGGGCGTCGTGAAGCGGAGTTCGCCGGGGCGCCGTCAGTTGGTCGCGAAGTCGGTCCACCCGTGCCACCAGGTGTCCTTTCCGCCGCCGGCCGGCCCGACCGCGCCGATGAAGTCGGCGACGTCGAAGAAACCGTCGTTGGGGGGCATGGACGGCGTCACCGACCCGTTCAGGGCGGGCGACATCGCGACCGGCCGGTAGTCCGGGTTCGACAGGTCGTAGGGATTCGCCAGCATCGGGTCGACGAACGCGACGTCGGGGCTGCCGCTGACGATCTCCCTCGTCGCCGTCGCTCCCGTGTCCGTCCTTGCCCCGTCGTCGCCGTCGGGCCGGAACTGACCGTCGCACCCGCTCACCACGCAGTTGCCGTGGATGATGCCGCTCCCGAGGGTCAGGCTCCCGTTGTCGACCTGATCGTAGGTCGCGGGGTGGTCGATGTCGATGGCGCCCTCCTTGAAGCCGAGGACGATGAAGTTCCGGATCGTCGCGGCAGTGCCCTCGCGCAGCAGCAAGCCGATGTCGCTCTCGCTGCCCTGGTCGGTGTCGGGGTCGCCGATCAGGGTCACGTTGTAGAGGGTCGGGTGCGAGCGCGGGGTCAGGTTGTTGTTGTCGCCGTTGTTGTCCGCCTCGATGCCTTGGTCGGCGTCGTCGCCGCTCTGCATGACGATGATGAACTGCCCCTTGCCGGTCCAGCCGTCGGTCCAGTCGACGCTGTCGTCGGCGATGCCCTGAAGCACGACGTGCTTCACCTGGACCGTGCCGCCGAAGAACTCGAGGCCGTCGTCCTTGTTGTACTTCACCATGACGTGGTCGACCTCGGTGTTGCTGCCCACGCCCTGGAACGCGATGCCGTTCAGCTCGTTGTCGGGGCTGAACTCCGTGCCCGCGAACTCCACGCGCACGTACCTGAGGTGCCCGCTGTCGTCCGCCGGGTCGTTGCCGCCGTACGTGCCGGTGTCGCCCTCGCCCACGGCCTCGCCGCCGGGTACGTTGAGGGGGGCGCGGCCGTTGATGATGAGCCCGCCCCAGTCGGCGCGCCCCCGCTCGCCGAGGGGCTGGTCACTGCTGAAGACGATGGGAGCGTCGGGGGCGCCGTCGGCGAGGATCTGGGCGCCGCGGGCGATGACGAGGGTGCCGTTGGTCGCGAACTCCCCGAAGATCTCCGTGCCTGCGTCGATGGTGAGCCGGGCCGGCGCCTCCACGAAGACGGCGCCCCGCAGCACCCAGTAGCTGTCGCTGCTCCAGGTCGTGTCGCCGGTGATGCGTCCGCTGACGACGCAGACCGCCTTGTCGATGCCGTAGACGCGCCGGCAGTCGGTCGTCGACTGGGTGAGGGCCGGCTCGCCCGTCAGCAGAACTCCCGCTCCGGCGAGCAGCAGCGCCGCCGCGGCGCCGCCCAGGAGCCCGGGCCGAAGCCCCGCGTTGCGCCGAGACCGGCGAGGCGCCCGCGCGCCAAGGCGCGACGAGGGCGCAGATTGGGCATCTGCAACCGAGGGGCGCGGCGGCCGCGCGGGATGCATCGCCGGTCGAGGGCGGCGGGGACTCTCGCCATGGGCTCCTGGGGTCGTGCTACGCGTTGGTTTCAACATGCTCGTCCGTCCTGGTTCGGATGATTCGAATCTCCGGCCTGCCGGCGCTCCGGACACGGCTCTCATGGATGCACGGACAGGCCGAACGCCATGGTGCGGCCGAGCTTGTAGACCCGCTGGTCCAGCCCGCCCTGCCGAAAGACGTACGGCGCGTCGGTCAGGTTCGAGATCGCGAATCGGAAGCTGACCTGCCGGAAGCGCTTGGCGAAGACGAAGTCGAGCGAACTCCGCCCGTCCTGGATGATGTCGGGCAGGCCGAGCGAGCCGACGTCGCTGATGCGATCGTCGAAGAAGTTCACGAGCAGGCGGCCCGAGTAGCCCGCGTTGCTCACCTCGATCGTGGTGTTGAAGAGGTTCTTCGAAGTGCCGGCGAGGGGCCGCACGAGCGACGTCTGCACCTGCCGCGCGGCGGCGTCGAGGGTGACCTCGGAGTCGACCCGGGTGTAGTTGGCGCCAAGGAACAGATACTGGCCGATCGCCTTGCGGCCCTCGATCTCGAAGCCGGCGTTGCGGGCCGAGTCGGCATTGGTGAACGACGTCCGGAGCTGGGCCGTCGGCTCGACGATCCGCTCGATGGGATTGTCGAAGTTCTTGTAGAAGAAGCTGGCCGCGACCACTTCCTCGCCGGATCCGGGGAAGAGCTCCCAGCGCACGTCGATGTTCTGGATCAGCGACTGCCGCAGGTCGGGGTTGCCGACGGTGGCCCGGCCGCCGACCACGTCGGTGAACTCGAACGGCGCGAGCTCCCGGAACTCGGGGCGGTTGACGGTCTGGCTGACCCCGACCCGGAGGTTCTGGTCGTTCCGGATCGAGTACACGAGGTTGACGGCGGGGAAGATGTCGGTCTCGTCGAGGTCGGCTCGGATGACGTCGCTGACGCCGAAGACGGCGCGCGCGAAGGGCTCGAAGGTGTCGACCTGCTGGCGGAAGTTCTCGACCCGGGTCCCCGCCACGAGACGGAGCCGGACGGCCAGCGGCACGTCGATCATGCCGTAGGCGGACAAGGTCTTCTGGGCCGCGTCGTACTGGTCGGTCGGCCGCGTCTCCTCCTTGAGCTGGAAGTTCGGACCGATGAAGCTCGACGTGAACAGCTCCTCGGCCGGCCGCGAGAGGTCGAGGCCGTGCGTGTTCGTCGGGACGAACCGGAGCCGCCGCGACAGGAAGTCGCGGGTGCGGTCGATGTAGCTGGTCCCGAACTTGACCTGGGTCGGCAGCCCCGCCCAGTTCTCCACGAGCGTCGACCAGTTCGCGCTGAACTCCACGCTGTCGTCCACGAGGTCGTTGAACTGGCGCAGTCCGCTCTGGGACTCGTCGGCGAGCACGAAGGCCTCGCGGGCCGGGTCGAACTCGTACAGCACCTCGCGCAGGTCGGGCTCGGCGCGGTCCGCCTGCGAGACCGCGATCTTCCAGTCGAGCCGGCTGTTCGAGGCGTTCGGGAACAGGTGGTCGCCGCCCACGTGGTGCGCGCGGATCTGCTCCTCGACGAAGAAGAGCCGCTGGTTGCGGATTTCGGTGTCGGCGTCGCTGTTGAATCCCTGGAAGATACGGGTCTCGTCGGTGCCGACGTGCGTGTAGAAGTTGTCGACGGACAGTCGGTGGTTCGGGCTGAGCTGGTACGCGAGGTTACCGACGCCGCCCACCGTCGAGACGAACTGGGTCTCGTCGAAGTCGTAGGGGCCGTTGAACCGCTCGACACCGCCCGCGCCGACCTTGTAGAACGTGCGCTCCTCGTCGGTGATCTGCGAGCTCTGCGAGTGCCGGAGGGTGGCGACCACCCCCAGCTTGCCGAAGCGCCCGCCGAACAGCCCGCTGTAGGACTGGTTCATCGGCTGTTCCTGCCGCACCGGGTCCCAGACGTTGCTGAAGGACTCGCCCAGCCGCTCCAGTTCGCTGCGCAGGAACCCGAGTTCGCCGCTCGTGAACCGGCCGCCGCGGATGACCTTGCGGTCGGGAAAGTCGGCGGGAAGCGCGCGGGTCCCGCCGTCGAATCCGTTCCAGGGGCGGCCCCCGGCGTAGCCGAGACCGCTCTTGCCGGTGGTGAGCGAGTTGTAGCCGCCCCCCAGCGAGAACTCGTAGGCGGTCTCGGTCGGAAGCTTCAGCGGAATGATCTCGACGAGGCCGCCCGCGAACTGCGGCGGCTTGTCGGGCGTGTAGGTCTTGCTGACCTGCACGCTGTCGATGAGACCGGTCGGGAACAGGTCGAGCGGCACCACCCGGCGGTCGGGCTCGGTGGTGGGCAGGGTCGCGCCGTTCAGGGTCGTGTTGCTGTAGCGCTCGCCGAGGCCCCGCACGAAGACCGACTGGCTGTCGACGACCGAGACCCCGGTCACCCGGCTCATGGCGTCGGCCGCGTCCGAGTCGTTGTTCGAGCGCATCTCCGAACCGCCGATGTTGTCCTGCACGGCCGGAGCGCGCATCCGCAGCATCATCTGCGCCGACGCGGTCGAGCTCTGCGCCTCGAGGGCGGCGGCGACGACGGCCACCTCTTCCGCAAAGACGTTGGTCGTCAGCGAGACCTGCACCTCGGTGACGGCCCCGGGGACGATCTCGATGTTGACGAGCCGCTCGGCGTACCCTCCGAGCGAGATCCTGATCTGGTGCTCACCGACCGGCAGCGCCAGGTCGTAGCGGCCGTCGAGATCGGTGTAGGCGACGTAGGTGGTGCCGACCGCTTCGACCGGCACGCCGGGGAGGGTGATCGCGTTCGTCTGGTCGATGACCACCCCGGCCACCCGCCCCGTCTCCTGCGCCGCGCCGGTGGCGGCGCCCAGCAGCAGGGCCGCCGTCAACCCGACCCGGAACCCTGTTCGCGTGCTGCCTTCTCGAAGTGCGGTGCTTCTCCCCCCACGTGGCATGGAAGCTGCGGGAGGGTCGTTTCGGCCGTTCGTCATATGTGCAACGGTACAGGCCGTCTGTGACAGATGGATAACGGGGCGATTACATCGGCGTTAATTTCGGCGGGGGGCTCGGGTCCCCGGTCGCGGCGGGTCGCGGGTTCCGCCGCCGGGGCGATTGGCGCACCGCCTACCGGACCTTCATGGCGGCGAGACGACTGCGGCTGCGTTCGAGTGTCGCCAGGGGCGAACGCCCGAGCCGGCGGCAGGCTTCTCCACGAGCTTCCAAGAGGAGCGCAGGGCGGCGGCATGCGGGCTGCAGGCGGGCGAGCGGAGGCGCCGTGGGCGCCCGCACCGTCGACGTCCACTTCGACCGGTCGCGGGCGAGGCCGGGACCGGCCGGCGGCCGGATCGAGACGGTGTTCGGTCTCGGCTACCGCTCCGCCGAGAACCTGTGACGCGGAGCCGACACCGTAGAATTTACATCCCCTTAACCGCGCCGGGCTCGACTGACGCTAGGGTACGCAGATGATGGGCGCGGTCCCTTGTCGTGCATCGCACATGTCGCGACTGATTCCCGCCTTGTCGTTCGCGGGCGTCGGGGGTTTGATCGCGCTCGCGGGGACGGCCGCGTGTCGCGGATGGATCGACGGCGCCGCGCAGGTCGTCACCGTCGACGGCTCGAGCACCGTCTTTCCGATTGCCGAGGCGGTGGCGGAAGAGTATCGGGGGGTGGACCCGGAGGCCCGGGTGACGGTCGGCGTGTCCGGCACCGGCGGCGGTTTCGAGAAGTTCTGCGCGGGGGAGACGGACATCTCGAGCGCGTCCCGCCCCATCCGACCCGCCGAGATCGAGGCGTGCGCCGCGGCCGGGATCGAGTTCGTCGAGCTCCCCATCGCGTACGACGGCATCGCCGTGGTCGTGCATGCCGAGAACGACTGGGTCGAGACCCTGACGCCGGACGACCTGAAGCGGATGTGGGAACCGTCGGCGCAGGGGACCGTCACCCGCTGGAATCAGATCCGGCCCGAGTGGCCGGATCGCGAGCTGCACCTGTTCGGTCCGGGCATCGACTCGGGTACGTTCGACTACTTCACCCAGGCCATCGTGGGCGCGCCGGGGGTCGGCCGCGGCGATTTCACCTCGAGCGAGGACGACAACGTGCTCGTCCAGGGGGTGTCCACCGACGAGCTGGCGTTGGGTTTCTTCGGCTATGCCCATTACGAGGAGAACCGGGATCGCCTCGCCTTGTCGGCCATCGACGACGGCGACGACACCAACGGCGCCGGGGCTGTCCGCCCCTCACCCGACACCGTGCGGGACGGAACCTACCAGCCACTGTCCCGGCCGGTTTACCTGTACGTCGCCACGGGCGCCCTCGACCGGCGGGAGGTCGCCGGTTTCGTGAACTACTTTCTGACCGCCGGTGCGGATCTCGTACGGGAGGTGGGCTATGTGTCGCTGACCGCCCGCGAGTACACCCTGGTGCGCCGGCGGCTCGAAGACCGGATCGTCGGCACGGTGTACTGCGGCCCGGGCCGGGGCGGCGACGAGGTCGCGTCGCTGGAGGCGTTGCTGAGTCGACCGAGCTATTGCTGAGCCGCCCCGGGTCGCCGAGTGACCCTGTCGGCTCGCGCCGCAGGAGTCTCGCGTCAGCGAAGACTCCCAACGCCACCGAGAGTTGCGCCGCGACCCGCCGGCCGCGCGGTCGCGTCCGGCCCCGCCCGCCGTAGCTGCGAACATGGCGCGGACACGACAGGACCGCATCGAGGGCGTCATCGAGTGGGTGCTGCGCGCCTGCGCGGGGGCTTCGGTCCTCGTGACCGCGGGCATCCTGTCGATCCTGTCCATCGAGACCATCCGGTTCTTTCGCGACGTGTCGCCGTTCGAGTTCCTGTTCGGCACGGTCTGGACGCCCCGCTTCTTCCAGGAGTCCTTCGGGGTGCTGCCGCTGGTGGCCGGCACCCTCCTCGTGTCAGCCATCGCCCTCGCGGTGGCGCTACCTGCCGGGCTGCTGACCGCCGTCTATCTCAGCGAGTACGCGCCGCCGAGCGTGCGCCGGAGCGTCAAGCCGGTGCTGGAGGTCCTGGCGGGTCTGCCCACCGTCGTGTACGGCTACTTCGCGCTGCTCGCCGTCACCCCGTTCCTGCAGCAGTTCATTCCGGGCCTCTCTGGGTTCAACGCGCTCAGCCCCGGTCTCGTCATGGGCGTCATGATCCTGCCGGTGGTGTCTTCCCTCTCCGAAGACGCCCTGCAGGGGGTGCCGCGCGGACTCCGGGACGCGTCGCGGGCGCTGGGGGCCACTCGGGCCCAGACGACGCTCGGGGTGGTCCTCCCCGCCGCGAGGTCGGGGATCTTGGCCGCCGCCGTCCTCGCCGTCTCGCGGGCCATCGGCGAGACGATGATCGTGGCCATCGCGGCCGGGCAGCAGCCCCGGTTGACCCTGAATCCGCTGGTGCCGATCGAGACGATGACCGCGTACATCGTCCAGGTCAGCCTCGGCGACGCCCCGACCGGATCCCTGGCCTACCGGACGATCTTCGCGGTCGGCATGCTGCTGTTCATCGGCACGTTCTCTCTCAATCTCGTCAGCACGTGGCTGCGGGAGCGGTACCGGGAGGCGTATCCGTGAGCCCGCGGTGGCGCGGCCGGCTGGCCGATCCGGTCCTGCACGGCCTGGGGCTGGGGGCGACCCTGCTGGGGCTGCTGGTGCTCGCGATCCTCCTGGTCGACATCCTTCGCGACGGGCTGGGGCGGCTGTCGTGGGACTTCCTCTCGGGCCTTCCGTCGCGCCACGCCGAAAACGCCGGCATCTTCCCGGCGCTGGCGGGCACGGTGTGGGTCATCGCGGTGACCACGGTGCTGGCGGTGCCGATCGGGATCGGGGCGGCGGTCTATCTGGAGGAGTACGGTGACCGCGGGTGGTGGGCCCGTCTCATCGAGTTCAACATCGCCAACCTCGCGGGAGTTCCGTCGGTGGTCTACGGGCTACTGGCCCTGGGGCTGTTCGTGCGCACCCTGGGGTTCGGCCGGAGCGTCCTCGCCGCGGCCGCGACCCTGGCCCTGCTGGTGCTGCCGGTGGTCATCCTGTCCTCCCGCGAAGCGCTCCGGGCGGTGTCGCCGTCGCTGCGGGAGGCGTCCTACGCGCTGGGGGCCACGCGGTGGCAGACGGTCCGGCACCAGGTGCTGCCGATCGCCCTGCCGGGCATGCTCACGGGGACGATACTGGCGTTGTCGCGCGCGATCGGGGAGACGGCGCCGTTGATCGCCATCGGCGCCCTGACCTACGTTCCGTTCGCGCCGGACGGCGTCGGGTCGCCGTTCACGGCGCTGCCGATCCAGGTGTTCAACTGGATGTCGCGGCCGCAGGAAGCGTTTCTGGAGAACGCGGCTGCCGGTATCATTGTGTTGCTGGTCCTGCTGCTCGCGATGAACGGCTTCGCGGCCTGGCTGCGGGACCGGTATCAGCGGTGACGACGGCGCGACCCGCGGCGGGTGGGGCTCCTGGATCAATGGCGTCGAGCAGCACGGCGATTCCGTCCCTGGCCGAGGTCGCCGTGCGCGGTGAGGGCGATCGCGGGGTCGTCGAGACCACCACCAGGGTCGAGGTCAGGGGCCTGAGCTGCTTCTACGGCGAGACGCGCGCGCTCGACGGCGTGTCGATGCGCATCCCCGCCGGGCAGGTCACCGCGTGCGTCGGCCCTTCCGGGTGCGGCAAGAGCACGTTCCTCCGGGCGCTGAACCGGATGAACGATCTCATTCCGGCGGCCCGGGTGACCGGGGTCGTCGCCATCGACGGACAGGACATCTATGCGCCCGACGCGGATCCGGTCGCGGTGCGCCGGCGGGTCGGCATGGTGTTCCAGAAGTCGAATCCCTTTCCCAAGTCGGTCTTCGAGAACGTCGCCTACGGGTTGCGCATCAACGGCCTGACCGGATCGCGGGCCGAGCTCGAGGATCGGGTCGAAGCAAGCCTGAAGACGGCCGCCCTGTGGGACGAGGTGCACGACCGCCTGCGGGAGCCGGCGCTCGCTCTGTCCCTGGGCCAGCAGCAGCGGCTGTGCATCGCGCGGGCCCTCGCCGTCGAGCCCGACATCCTGCTGATGGACGAGCCCGCGTCTGCGCTCGATCCGATCGCGACCCAGCGTATCGAGGAACTCGTCTATCGGTTGAAGCGCCGCTACACGATAGTCATCGTGACCCACAACATGCAGCAGGCCGCCCGCGTTTCGGACCGTACCGCGTTCTTCTGGCTGGGCAAGCTGGTGGAGCACGACCTGACGAGCCGGATCTTCACGGCGCCGGCCCGGAAGCTGACCGAGGACTACGTCACCGGTCGGCTGGGCTAGGCGCCGGCGCCGCAGAACGGCGCGGACTGCCGGGGTGGGTCGGGCGGCAATCGGAGCCGCCGGCGGCGCCCTCCGTGCTGGTCGAGCAGAGACGAATGCCCCACATCCGGGACGATCTCGACCACCTCAAGGAGCGGTTGTTGGTGATGGCCGGCGCCGTCGAGGAGCAGGTGCGGGCGTCGGTGCAGTCGCTCGTCGACCGGGACCACCCGCTCGCGGAACGAGTGCTCGCCGGCGACGATCCGATCAACCGGTTGCACATCGAGGTCGACGAGCGGTGCTTCCAGCTTCTCGCCCTGCACCAGCCGGTGGCGACGGATCTGCGGGTGGTGGTGTCCGGGTTCAAGATCAACAGCGACCTGGAGCGCATCGGCGACTTCGCGGTCAACGTCGCGGAAGCGACGCTGCGGTACCTGGCGCACCCCGCCGTCAAGCCCCTGATCGACGTGCCCCGGATGGCGGACATCGCACAGGGCATGCTGCGCGACTCCCTGAACGCCTTCGTCCGGCAGGACGTCCGGCTGGCCGAGGCCGTGCTCGACCGCGACGATTCCGTCGACCTTCTCAAGGACCGGGTGTTCCGCGAGCTGATCGGGGTCATGTGCACCGACGCCGCCGTGACGCAGCCCGCCCTGGAGCTTCTGCTCATCTCTCGACACCTCGAGCGCATCGGCGACCACGCCACCAACATCGCCGAGGAGGCCATCTTCATCGTGTCGGGGCGCGACGTTCGCCATCACGGACGCGAGGGCGGAGCCCGCGGGGCCGGTCCGACGCCGTACGGGGAGCAGTGAGCGGGCCGTTGGCCCTCCGAGGATCCTTTGCCGATGCGCAGCCGCATACTCGTCGTCGAGGATGACCCCGACATCGCGGAGCTGGTCGAGCACCACCTCTCGCGGGCCGGCTACGACACCAGCGTCGTCGGAAGCGGCACCGACGCGCTCGAGCAGATTCGCCGGCGGCCCGATCTGGTCGTCCTCGACCTGATGCTGCCGGGGCTCAGCGGGTTCGAGATCTGCCGGCTGATGCGCGGCGATCCGCAGACCGCTTCCGTGCCCATCATCATGTTGACGGCGCGGGCGGACGAGGAGGCGCGGATCCAGGGGCTGGAGCTCGGCGCCGACGACTACGTGACGAAGCCGTTCAGCCCCCGGGAGCTGGTGGCGCGGCTGCGGGCCGTGCTGCGCCGCACCCAGCCCTACGGGCCGGACAAGATCCTCCGGTTCGGCCCGCTGGTGGTCGATCTGGACCGACACGAGGTCACGGAGGACGGGCGGCCGGCCCGGTTGACGGCCAAGGAGTTCCTGCTGCTCAAGTACCTGATCGAACACGCCGGCCGGGTGCTGTCGCGCGATCTCCTGCTCTCCGACGTCTGGGGGTACCAGTACACGGGGGGCACCCGTACCGTCGACGTGCACATCCGCCGGCTGCGCGAGAAGCTGCCGACGCTGGTGGAGCACATCGTGACCATCAAGCAGTTCGGCTACAAGTTCATCGAAAGCGCGTGACGGTGCGCCGAACGGCGGCCGCCGCGGCCGCGCCGCGATGGCCGCCGCCGGGCCCCGTCCGCCCGCTCTCTCGAGGTCCCGTGAGGCTGCCGACCCGCCTGTTCCTGACGTCGATTGCGGTCGCTGCGGCGGCGCTCGCCACCGTTGCGCTGGTCGTCGGACCGGCGCGCTTGTCGCCTGGGGGCGAGGGGGACCGGCTCGACTCGCTCGCCTACGCGCTCGCCGCGGGGTTCCTCGTCGCCGTCGGGTGGGCCCTCGCGATCGCCTGGTTCGCCTCGACCCGGCTCCGGCGGCGGCTCCTCGCGCTGACCGGAATGGCCCGGCGTTATTCGACGGGGGCGCCTTTCCCGGACGTGCGCGATCACGGCGACGACGAGCTCGGGGTGATGGCGCGCGCACTCGATCAGACGGCGCGCGAGCTGGCCCGACAGGTGAAGGACCTCTCCGGCCAGCAGACTCGAGTCGACGCCATTCTGGGGGGAATGGTCGAGGGGGTTCTCGTGATCGACGACGAAGGCCGGGTGCAGATCGCCAACGAGTCGGTGCAGCGGATGCTCGGCATCGAGAGCGATCCGGCGGGGCGGTTCCACGTGGAGCTGATCCGGCATCCGGAAGTGACCCGGGTCATCGCGGCGGCGGTCGCCGGCGAGGTCGGAGCCGGAAACGAGGTGCGCCTGAATACCGACCCCCCCAAGGTGCTGTTGGCCAACGCCCGGCCCTTCGCCGCCAACGCCGAGCGAGGCGTGGCCCTCGTCCTTCACGACGTCACCGAGTTCCGACGGGCGGATCAGGTCCGGCAGGACTTCGTCGCCAACGTGTCGCACGAGCTGCGGACGCCGCTCACCGCGATTCGGGGCGGGGTCGAGGCCCTCCTCGACGAGGCCGACCCCGAGGCGCGCCGCTTCGTGGCGATCATCGCCAGGAACAGCGCGAGGATGGAGCGCTTGGTCAGCGACCTGCTGCGGCTGGCTCGCCTCGATGCGGGACAGGAAGAGCTGGTGCTGACGCCGTGCGCGGTGGAGGCGACCTTCGGCTCGGTGGCCGGCGAGCTGGCGCCGCTGGTCGAGAGCAAGCATCTCGACGTCAGGACCACCGTCGCCCCGCAAACGGGCACGGTCCTCGCGGATCCCGTCAAGCTGCACGACGCCATCCGCAATCTCGTCGAGAACGCCGTCAACTACTCCCCCCCCGACGGCATCATCGAACTCGGCGCCGCGGGCGAGGACGGCGTCGTCCGCATCACCGTCGCGGATCGCGGCCCGGGCATCCCCGACGCGGACTTGACTCGGATCTTCGAGCGGTTCTATCGGGTGGACGACGCACGGCCCCGCGACCCCGGCGGCACCGGGCTCGGGCTCGCGATCGTCAAGCACCTGGTCGGTCTGCACGAGGGGTCGGTGCGGGCCGCCAACCGGGAGGGCGGTGGCACGGTGTTCACGATCGAGCTGCCGCACCCTCGGTCGCCAGATAGCGGCGAAGCCCCCGGAAGGCCTGCCCCCGATGGCTGACGGCGGCCTTCTCCTCCGGGGTCACCTCGGCCAGCGTGCGGCCGTAGGCGGGGTAGTGGAAGATGGGGTCGTAGCCGAAGCCCCCGTCGCCGCGGGGAGGAAGCTGCACCCGGCCCTCGACGACGCCCGTGGTCTCCCAGAGGATGCCGACCGCGCGCGCCGGGAGTCGGCGCCGTGGAACGACGCGGGCTCCCGGCGGGTTGGTCAGGCGCGGGGCGGAGCCCTCAGGCGACGATGGGCGGGCCAGGGCGAGGGCGCAGACGAAGCGCGCGCTGCTGCTCTCCGCGCCCCGGTCGGCGAGCATGCGCCGTATCGCCGCGAACTTGTCCGCGTACGACTCGCCGTTGAATCTCGCCGAGCGCACCCCCGGCTCGCCGTCCAGCGCGTCGATCTCGAGCCCCGAGTCCTCGGCGACGGTGAACTCCCCGGTCGCCTCGGCGTAGTAGAGCGCCTTCAGGCGTGCGTTGGCGGCGAAGGTCGTGCCGGTCTCCTCGGGTTCGGCGATGCCGGGATGGTCGTCGAGGGTCGCCAGGGTCATCGGCGCCTCCCCGAGGATGTCCCGGATCTCGGCGAGCTTGCCGGGGTTCGTGGTCGCCACGAGCAGTCGGGGCGGGGTGCCGACGGTCACCCGGTCAGGGCTCCCACCAGGTCCCGCTGCATGTCGACGAGCCTGCGGATGCCGTTCTCGGCCAGCGCGAGCAGGGCGTCGTGCGAGGTACGGGAGAAAGGCGCGCCCTCCGCCGTTCCCTGCACCTCGATGAAGCGGCCGTCACCGGTCATGACCACGTTCATGTCGACCTCTGCGTTCGAGTCCTCTTCGTAGGCGAGGTCGAGGAGGGGGCTGCCGCCGACGACCCCGACGCTGATCGCGGCGACGTGATCGCTCAGGGGCATGCGGGCGATCGCGCCGCGCTCTCGGAGCCGGCGCAGCGCGAAGGCGAGGGCCACGAACCCCCCCGTGATCGACGCGGTGCGGGTGCCGCCGTCGGCCTGGATGACGTCGCAGTCGATCCAGAGCGTGCGCTCGCCGAGCGCCTCGAGGGTCGTGACCGCTCGAAGCGAGCGCCCGATCAGACGCTGGATCTCCTGGGTGCGCCCGCTCGGCCGGCCCCGGCTCGCCTCGCGGGCGGTGCGCGTGGACGTGGCGCGGGGCAGCATCCCGTACTCGGCCGTCACCCACCCCTTGCCGGCGCCGCGCAGGAACGGTGGCACCTTCTCCTCGACGCTCGCGGCGCAGATGACCCGGGTGCGCCCGGCTTCGATGAGGACCGACCCCTCGGGGTGATCGAGGAAGTGCGGGATCAGGCGGGTGGGACGGAGCTGATCGGGTGGGCGCGCGTCGCTGCGGGCGGTAGCGGTCATGACGAACGGTCCGGGTCGACCGGCGCATCGTCGGCCGGCGTCCAATCGGCGCTGGGGGCTTCCAGCAGGTCGAGGTTCCGTCTCAGGGGACGCTGCAGATCCACGTGTCCGACCAGCGTGTCGACCTCCACGCCGTCGACTAGGATCTGCACGCCGTCGACGGAAGCGAGATTCGTGGTCAGGGCATTCACGATGGCGTACACCGTGAACAGCTCTTCCCGCGACCCGCCGGCGTGGCCGAGTGCGATCTCCTCGGTGAGGTCGACGAACGCGTCGCCGTCCGCGGTCAGATAGATCGCGCGCAGGGCGGTGCCCGGGGGTATGGGCGAGAGGAGCGGCGGCGGCGGGTCCGCGAGCTGCTGCTCGATAATCGCGCGGGCCTGCGCGGTGGGGTTCGGCTGGCGCGGCAACTGGCGCGGCACTCCCACGAGCCGCATGCCGTCTTCGGACACGTAGAAGAGGGTCGAGACGCTCTGTACGCCCGCCGTCGAAGGATCCGCCGCCCCGGCGGCCGGGACCGCGGCGTCTTCGGCCGGGTACCACCCGGGAAGCCCGACGAGCAGCACCCAGGCGCCGCCCAGCGCGGCGACCGCGAACGCGATTCTCGCCAGCCAGGTCCGTCCGCTCACGGGATCGGCTCCCGGGTCCGCGCCGAGCCGTCCGGGGGCGCGTCGTCGGCGAGATCGTCGTCTTCGTCGGGAAAGCCCCGCTCCACGAGGTCGCGGAAACGGATGATGCTCTCCACTAGCCCGTCCACGACCGCGTTCTGGAAGGCCGGCGAGACGAGCTGGGCTTCCTGGTCGGGGTTGGAGATGAACCCCATCTCGACGAGAGCCGCCGGCATGTTGGCGCCGACCAGCACCCGGAGCGGCGCCTGCTGGACGCCCCGCGGGCTCATCGGCAGCCGGGCGCGCAGCTCCTCGGCCACCGTCCGCGCCCACACCGCGGACCGCTCGACGAAGGGGTGCTGCGCCCGTTCCCAGGGCACGATGGTGAGCAGCCGGGTTCCGCCGCCGACCACGGGAATCCGCTCGCCGGCGGTCCCGTCGCCCAGGTCGTCGTGCTCGTCGGGGCGGAGATGGAAAACCTCGGCTCCCGCCGCCGATTCCCGCATCGAGGCGTTGACGTGGAGGCTGATGAAGAGGTCGGCGCGGTTGTTGTTGGCGATGGCCGCCCGCTCGTCCAGCGTCACGTGGGTGTCTCCGGAGCGGGTCAGCACGACGCGCAGCCCGAGCCGGCGCCGAATGGCCGCTTCGAGCCGGCGGGCCACGCTGAGGGTGACGTCCTTCTCCAGCGTGCCCTCCGGGCCGCGGGTCCCGACGTCGGCGCCCCCATGCCCCGGATCGATGGCGATGGCGCCGATCGTCGACGGTTCGGTGAAATCCGCCAGGGCCGGCAGCTCGGCATCCTCCGCCTCGATGCCGATTTCCGTCTCCGCGACGGGGCGCGGGTCGGGTTCCGGCGGGGGGGCGGCGCGGGCCGCCGTCGCCGGCCTCAGCTCGATGACGACGTCTAGGCTGCCGCCTATCGCTGGTGAGCTGCTGGCGGCAAAGCTGCCGAAGGCGTCGCTCACCTCCAGTTCGAGCCGGGCGCGCCGGTCGTCGACGCGCACCTGCCGGACCAGATCGTCGGGCACGAAGTCGCGCATGACGAGGTCCACGGCATCCGCTTCGAAGGTGACGAACAGCCCCTCGGCCGCCCGTTCGACGCGGGGTTCGACGTTCGGGGTGACCATGAGGCGCAACTGCGACCCGCGACCGATGCGGCGATAGCGCGCCACTACCTGGGGAACGCGCACGTCGCCCACGACCACCAGTCCCGAGCGCGATCTCAGCTCGACCGCCTGTTCCGATATCAGAGGAAGCGCCCGTCCGATGAAGTCGGTCGGCACATACCAGAGCCCTCCGCGCTCCACCGGGGGCGAGCTCAGCGACTCGAGCCGCCCCGCCACCGACACGATCCCGTCGTCGACGGTCAGCACCATCACCGACGTGCCCCGCACGAGCGTCAGGCGGCCGGGCTGCCGGTCGTCGCCCCGGCGGAGACCGAAGGGCGCCATGAGCTCGCTCAGGGCGACCATGGTGCGACCGTCGATGTCGACGGTCGGCAGGGGGCGTCGGCCGTCCCGCGAGATGATGGTCAGGGTCTCGGGGGCGGGCTGACCGCCGCCGGGAACGGCGGCGGCGAGCAGGGCGCAGACCGCCCACCCGATTCCTCGCGTTCGCGGCCTCCGGGCGCGGGCGCATCGTTCGACCGGGGAGTGGGGCGCTGGCGACGCGGACATGACCTGTCGACGAGGTGCGGGCTGCAGGTGGCCGAGGAAACCTCCGGCCATCATAGCGTACGGGCGGCCGCGTTCGATCGGCGCGTCGCCGGCGGCCGTGTTAGAAGATCCGCATGGGAATCGAGAGCCTCGAGGCGGAGGCGTACGCCCGGTTGCTGCAGCCGATATGGAGCTACCTGTGTCGGAGCGAGGCGCCGGCGCCGAGCGACGTCATCTTCGTGTTCGGCAGCCGGGGGCTGGAGGTGCCCCGGCGGGCGGCGGAGCTCTACGCGGCGGGATGGGCTCCGCGCGTACTCGTGTCGGGGCGGGCCGGCCCGATGACCGAGCACGTCTTCGACAAGCCGGAGGCGCTCGTCTTCAAGGGCGAGATGATGCGCCGAGGGGTGCCGGCCGCGGCCGTCACCACGGAGGTCGCCGCCGGCAATACTCTCGAGAACGTACGGTTCGGCATGAGCGCTCTCGCGGCGGCGGGGCAGGAGCCGCGGTCCGCGCTGCTGGTCGCCAAGGCGTTCGCGATGCGCCGGTGCCTCGCGACCTTCGCCCGCCAGCATCCGGCCGTGGACGTGCGCGCGTGCCCCCCCGCCGGATCCCTCATCGATCACCTGGACCGGAGCCGGACCGACTTCGCGGCGCGGCTGGTGGCGGAGGTCCGCCGCCTGGAGGTGTACGGTGCGGCCGGCGACATCGCGCCGTGCGCGATTCCGCCGGCCGCGCGCGCGGCGTCACTCGAGATAGCGCGGCTCCTGCCGTCGGCCGCGCTGCCGTGAGCCCCGGCCCCGGCGCGTCCGTTCCTGCGGCGGGGTCTCTCGGCCCCGGCGACCTTGTGTTGCCGCCGCGTTCCGGCCGGCCCGGGGGCGTGCACCGCCGACGCGAAGCTCGTAGAATCGTAGATGATGTCCGTCGGGCGGGGCCGCCCGCGGCGTCTGCCGAACCGATTGTCCACATGCCCCGCGTGACGCTCTCGATGCTCGTCTTGCTGCTGCTGGCGATTCCGGCGCCGCCGGCCGCGGGCGGGCAGCGCACGGTCGGTCCGGTGACGCGGGATGCGGCGCCGGTCTTCAGTTCCGGCGTCGACATGGTGACCGTCAACGCCTCCGTCCGCGATTCGCGGGGGCGCATCGTGCGGGGCCTCGCCTGCCGGGATTTCCGGCTCGTCGACAGCGGGTTCGGACGTCCCATCCGCAGCGTGTTCGAGAGCGATGCGCCCCTGCGCATCGCGATTCTGGTCGACATGAGCGGCAGCATGGCCATCGACGGCAACATCGCCCGCGCTCGGCGCGCGGTCAGGACCGTCGTCGGCGCGTTGCAGCCGGGCCGCGACGAGGCGGCGCTCTTCTCGTTCGACACGGCGCTGCGCGAGATCGTGCCGTTCACCCGGGACCTGGCCGAGTTCGACCTCGACTTGCCGGGCCGGCCGTATGGCCGGACCTCGCTCTACGATGCGGTGGCGGACACTGCGTTCCTGATGGGCGGGAGCGGCGATCGCCACGGCGCGCTCCTCGTGGTGACGGACGGCGTGGACACCGGCAGCCGCCGCACCGTGGAGGATGTCTCCGGGGTCGCGAGCGCCATCGCCGTGCAGGTGCATCTGCTCACGGTCGGCGGCGCGCTGGACCGGCGCGACGGGCCGGGTGGCGCGGGCGGGTCGGACAGCGCCGCCCTGTCGGCCACCCTCGCGGATCTCGCGCGTTGGACCGGGGGGAGCGTACGGGCGACCGGCACGGAACGGGATATGCTGGAAGCGGTGCGAGCGTTGGTGCCGGGCTTGCGGTATCAGTATGTCGTGACGTTCAGGCCCGGCTTCCGGCGGGGATGGCGCCCCATCGAGCTTCGAACCGTGGATGAACGGCTGGCGGTTCATGCACGCCGCGGCTATGTGGCTGGTAGAGCGAAACTGGACGGACGACCTGCAGCGAGGGAGAGACCATGCGAGTGACGATGTGGAGAATGGCGGCGTTGGCGGCACTGATCGCGTTGGTGGCGCCGGCCTGCGCGACCCGGGGCTTCGTGCGGACGGAGACCGCCGTCGTCGACGCCAAGATCGATTCGGTGGCGGTATCGGTCGAGGAGGCCCAGGAGCGGGCGCTTCAGAACGAGGAGCGGATCGGCGAGGTGGACCAGCGGGCGATGGCGGCCGGCCAGTCGGCCCAGATGGCGCAGGCGGCGGCCGACGGCGCGGCCGCGGCCGCGGGCGAGGTCGGCGTCCGCGTCGACGAGATGGCGGCGGCGGCCGGCCGATTGATCCTCGAGGTCACGCTGAGCGAGGACCAGGGGAACTTCGCCAACGGCCAGGACGACCTGCCGGACGCGGCCCGGGCGCGGATCGACCAGTTGGTCGAACAGCTCGCCGCCGACGGGCAGAACGAGTTCATCGAGATCGAGGGGCATACCGACTCGGTCGGCGACGCGAACTTCAACCTGAGGCTGGGCATGCGCCGGGCCGAGGCCGTGCAGCGCTACCTCTACGAGCAGCACGACGTGCCGCTGCACAAGATGAGCGTGTACAGCTACGGGGAGGATCGTCCGGCGGCGCCCAACGATACGGCGCAGGGCCGCGCCCAGAACCGCCGCGTGGTCATTCGCGTGCGGACGTGACCGGGTCGCGCGGGGACGGGGCCCGACCGTCCTCCGTCCCCGCGCATCTCGCCGCTGGACCCGCGTTCGCGACGCGAATGGACGCGGAGACCGTGAGCCAGCGGCCAGGCTCCGCGATTGCCGGACCATGACCCGCATCGCGATCGCGGCTTGTACCACCATCGCCTCCTGTCCGCGGTCATCGAGCTGAACCCCCAAGACGTCGCCGTCGCCGACCGGGAGGCCGCGCCAAGATGAAGGTGTGCGGCGGCTCGGAGTCGATGCCCCGCATGCCGATGCTCGTGCGCCGGTAGTACGAACCGGAGTCGGCGAGATGCGCAGCTCCCCGGGCGTGCTCCGTCGGCGGGAGCGCCGGTCCGCCCGCGAGTCTCGGGCGGGACGATGGCGGGTAGCGCGGCGTCGTCCCGCGACGGGCTCAGGCGGGACCCGAGGGCTCCCCGCGATGCTCCCGGATCACGTCGAGCACGATCGGCCCGAGGTCCTCGGCCTTGCGGGCGCCGATGCCATAGACCTGGAGCAGCGCTTCCGGCGTGGTCGGGCGCCGTCGGGCGAGGTCGCGCAGCGTGTTGTCGTGGAAGACCACGTACGGCGGGACGCCGCGGGCCCGCGCGATCTCGAGGCGGCACTGCCGCAGGGCGTCGAACAGCTCGCGATCGACGCCCTGCCAGGTGGCGGGGTCGTCCGTGGGCCGGCGCTTGCGCTGGCCCGGCGCCGGCCGCGGCTGGCGGTAGAGCTCGACGTCGGCTCGACCCTTCAGGGCCGCCACCCCGCGGTCAGTGAGCTGGAGCACCGGAAACGGACCCGCCGTGCGCAGCAGAAGCTGCTGCTCGGTGAGCTGGTCGAGATAGCCGCGCAGCTCGCCGACGGGCACGTCGGCGAGCAGGCCGAACGTGCTCAGCCCCTGATGGCGCGCCCGGCCGACGGCGTCGGTGGCCCGCCCGCGCAGCACGTCGATGACGTGGCCGACGCCCCACCGCTGCCCGAGGCGGGCCACCGCCGACAGGATCTTCTGGCAGAGGACCCGCTCGTCGTCGATCCGCTCGAGCTCCTTGAGGCACCAGTCGCAGGCGTCGCAGGCGTCTGGCTCGTAGGGCTGGTCGAAGTACTCGACGAGGGTGCGGTGCCGGCAGCGGGTGCCGGCGGCGTACCGCGACATGCCCGTCAGCAGCCGCCGGGTGGTGTCGGTCAGTTCGCCGCTCTGCTCGAGCATTTGCCGCCACCGCGCGAAGTCGGCGCCCGAATAGAACAGGATGCACTCGGCCTCGAGGCCGTCCCGGCCCGCGCGGCCCGACTCCTGCTGGTAGTGCTCGAGCGACCGCGGCGCTCCCGCGTGGATCACGAAGCGGATGTTGGACCGGTCGATGCCCATACCGAAGGCCACCGTCGCGACCATGACGTCGACCCGTTCCTGGAGGAACTCCTCCTGGTGGCGCCGCCGCGTCTCGTCAGGCAGCCCCGCGTGATATGGGCGGGCGCGATGGCCCTGCCCTTCGAGCCATTCCGCCAGCGACTCGACCTCGCGCCTCGAGAGGCAGTAGACGATGCCCGCCTCTCCGGCGTGGCGTTCCAGCACCCTGCGAATCTGGTCCTTCAAACCGGTGCGGGTGCGCACGCGGTAGATCAGGTTGGGCCGGTCGAACGAGCCGACGAGCACCGCCGGATCGCGAAGGGCGAGCTGGGCGGCGATGTCCTCGCGCACGCGCCGGGTGGCGGTGGCGGTGAACGCGTGCAGCCCCGCCCCGGGGAAGTCGCCCCTGACCTGCGCGAGCTGACGGTACTCGGGCCGGAACTCGTGCCCCCACTGGCTGATGCAGTGCGCCTCGTCGACTGCGACGAATCGGACGCCCCATGTCCGGAGCCGGGCCCGGAAGCCCTCCCCGCCCTCGCCGACGAGGCGCTCCGGCGTGACGTAGAGCAGCCGGCAGCGCCCCTCGTCGAGGTCGGCGTACACCCGGCGCCGCTCGTCCGGCGTGATCGAGGCGTTGAGCGCGCCGGCCGAGACGCCGCTCGCGACCAGGCCGTCCACCTGGTCCTTCATCAGCGAGATGAGCGGCGACACGACGAGGCCGATCCCGCCGCCGGATCCGACGATGGCCGGCATCTGGAAGCACAGCGACTTCCCGCCGCCGGTCGGCAGCACGACTACACTATCCCGACCCTCCAGATTCGCGCGGATCGCCTGCTGTTGCAGGGGGCGGAACTCGCGGTAGCCCCAGTAGCGCTCGAGGGTCTCGAGCAGGACCGCTTGGTCGACCTCCGGGGGCGCGGGGCGGGCTGTCTCAGGCGGATTCGGCACGCGTGAATGGGGTTGCAGAGGACTGGGCCGGGTCGCCGGCGGGCGGGGCGACGGCGATGTCGCTGAACGGGTCGGTCTCGACGAATGTCGCTGCCCGCCTCGCGCTACGCGCGGTGGAGTCGTCGTCGACACGACCTCCACCGGCCGACGGCCGGTCGCCCGGTCGAGATGCTCGCCGGTTCGCCGCCGCGCCGATTATAGTGCGGCTTGCAGGACGGCGCTGAAGGGGCGAGACTGAACACTGCGGCGAGCGTCCGCGCTGCGTTCGACGCTTTGTCTTTGTCCGATGGGGTCGGTCCGGGGAGCCGAATCGGGCTCCGCGGTCGTCGACTGCCGTGGTGCTTCCTCCGTCACGCCTCGTCGGCCGGGCGCATGGTGGACCGCCGGTCGTGCGGGCGCGGTGGAGCGTGGGATGCCGGCTTCGGGTTGCCGCCGGTCGCAGGAGGGACGCGTGTGAACGCTGCAAGGTACGTCGGTTCTTCAGCCGGGATGCTGCTGGTCGCAGGGCTCGCCTCCGCGCAGATTCCCGACTTCTCCGGGATGTGGACCCTCGACCGCGAGGCGAGCGACTTCACGGCGCCGGCGTTCAGCGGCGGGCGCGGCGGGGACGACATCGGGCGCCTGTTCATCACGCATGCGGCCAACGGCACGATCATCGTCGGCGCCGAGACCAACGGCCTCAAGGCCTGGTCGTTCACGCCCGGTCGCGAGCTGACCATCCCCGTCGGCCGCGACACGACGATGGAGGTCGCGTCGCGGTGGGAGGGCGATCGGCTGGTGGCGGAGGGGGCGCGGGGTGACATGGCCATGCACGAGGTGATGTGGGTGAGCCCCGACGGCGGGACCCTGACCATCGAGGTGACCACGGCGACGCCGGACGGAGAGACCCGCAACCGGCTCGTCTACCGCGCGGATCGCCCCGTCGGCGCCTGCGAGACGTGGGCGATGCCATGCAAGGAGTTTCCGCAGGACGTGCCCGCTGCGGATCGCGCGGCCGTCGCGCGCGAGAGGGCGCCGCGATGACGAGATACGAGACGCCGGCCCGGGTGGTCCTGGCCGCGGGATTCCTCCTGGCCGCCGTGGCCGCTGGCGCGCAGGACGGCGACTGGCGCCAGTGGGCGGGCGCCAACCGCGATTTCACGGCCGAGTCGACCGGCCTCGCCGAGCGCTGGCCGGCCGCAGGGCCGCCCGAGCTCTGGAGCCGGCCCCTGGGCGCCGGGCACTCCGCCGTCCTCGTCTCCGGCGGCCGGCTGTTCACGATGTACCGCGTTTCCCACAGCGCGGGCGGCGGCGCTCCGTGGACGCCGCGCGAGGCGGTCATCGCCATGGACGCCGCGACGGGCGAGACCCTGTGGGAGTACGAGTACGCCTCGAAGAACCAGGACTTCGACCAGGGGGCGGGGCCGCATGCGACGCCGCTGCTGGCCGGCGGTCGCCTGTTCACGGTCGGCAGCAACAAGGAGCTTCATGCCTTCGACCCCGAGACCGGCGATCTGCTGTGGTCGAGGAACCTCATCACCGATTTCGGGGCGCCGCCCCTGCTGATTCGTTCGATGATCAAGCCGGGGTCGGGGGTGAGCCCGACCCCCTACGGAGACGCCATCCTGCTGCAGGTCGGCGGCCCCGGCCAGGCGGTGATGGCGTTGCGCCAGAGCGACGGCGAAGTGATCTGGAAGAGCGGCAGCTTCCTCGTATCCCACGCCCCGGTGGGGCTCATTCCGGTCGGCGGCCGGACCCACGCGGTGGTCTTCGCCGGCCAGGCGGTGGTCGGCATGGACCCGGACACCGGCGACGTGCTCTGGGCCCACCCCCACGACGCCGGCAACGACTTCAACTTCCAGATTCCCCACTACGACCCCGAGACCGGGGTGCTGTTCTTCTCGTCGGGCTACATCGGGGGCAGCCAGGCCATCCGCCTCGTGCCCGACGGGGACGTCGTCCACACGGAGCTGCTGTGGGAGGACCGCCGCCTGCGGTTCACGTTCCTCAACGTCCTCCGCATCGGCGGCTTCATCTACGGCACCAGCGGCCAGGGTGCGGCCGCCATCCTGACCGCCACCCATATGGAGACGGGCGAGACCGCCTGGCGCGAGCGCGGCTTCAGCCGCGCGACAATGGTCCACGGCGACGGGAAGGCGATCGTCCTCGAGGAGGACGGCGACCTCTCCCTCGTCCGACTGAGCCCGAGCGGGCTCGATCGGCTCGCCACCACCCCGCTCTTCGACACGCGGTCGTGGACGGTGCCGACCCTCGTCGGGACCACCCTCTACGCCCGCGACCGCGCCCGCATTGTGGCCCTGGATCTGGGAGTCCCCGAGGCGAGCGCCGGCCGCTGACGGAGCCAACCCGCCGGGGACCGGGCCGCGTAAGGCGCAACGCCCGGCAGGTGTTTCCTGATGCCCTGCGACCGTACTTGGTTGGTCAGCGACGCCGCGCGGTGAGAGGCTCGCGCCGGCCGCCGGCCGGCGCACCGCTGCGCCGAGGCGGCGGGCGAATCGCCCGGTCACCCCGGCGTGCCGCCGGTCGAAGCGGCCCACTTCACCCAGCGGCGGCCCCCCGCATGGAGACGCCTGCGAAGATCGGGAGGGCTGCTGACGCTTGCCTCGACGAAGGGTGAGAGAGGTGAACGCTTACTCGTCCTCCGACGACTCGCTGTCCGCCATCGTTGGCGCCGTCTGTTCGATCGCTGAAGGAGCCTCCGGCAGGCCGTTCTTCATGTCGAAGAAGTCCTTCTGATCGTCGCTGAGTCTCTCGCAGGCTTCTTCGCGGCTAGCCGCTACCGATTGGCCCGCTGCCGGTCGAGGACGTCGACCTCGAACGTGAACGACAGCGGCACCGACACCGGGTCGTAGCAGAGTCGATCGTCGCACGCCTGGTAGTCGAGGGTGCCCGACAGCGTCACCGCGTCGATCTCGGCGAGGGCCTCCTCCACGCCCGGGGCGCCGGACACCACCGCCTCCTGCAGCAGGGTGAAGGGGGTCTGGTACACCGGCACCCGCTCGTCGAGCGGCTCGAAGTGGTAAATCTCGGACGCCGGGTACGCCACCGGTTCGAACCGGGTGTGCGGCAGCTGCGCCAGGGACAGCCCGAGCACGCGATAGCCGAGCTCGTCGGCCCCCGGAGCGTAGAGGTGCATGCCTGGGTGCGGCTCGATCTCCACTGCCACCGAGAAACGGGTCCCCACGGTGATGGCCGGATCGCTGGCGTAGGCGGTGAACTTCAAGTGCGCGGTCTCGCCCTCGATGGCCTCGATGGGCGACAGCCCCTCGCCGAGCCGGAGCATCACGTTCGCGGTGGTGTTCCGCTCGCGGTAGAACTCCTCGAAGAAGCGGGCGGTCACGCGCCCCTCGCCGTCGAGCATGAAGGTGCCCGGGTACGGCGTGCCGATGATGTTCGAGCCGGCCCCGAACACCGACACGTACTTGGCCACGTCGGCAACCACGTCGGGGTGGTCGCGGTTGGGACCCTGGGCCTCGATGGCGACGGTGTTCAGGATGCCGAAGTCGGTGATGACCCTCGAATCGTCATCGGCGAGCAGCGGGAAGGTGACGCCGCGCCGCCGGCTGAAGTCGGCGAGCACGTCCTGCGAGTCGTAGCTGATGGCGGCGACGCCGAGTCCCCGGCCTCGGAGCTCTTCCAGACGGTCTTGCAGCTCCACGAGCTGCGCTTTGCAGTACGGTCACCAGTCGGCCGAGCGGTGGAACAGCAGGATCGCGCCGTTGGGCCCCAGGATCGAGTCGCGCGTCCGGACGCGGCCGTTCTGGTCGGGCAGCGCGAAGTCGGGCACGGTCTCTCCGACCTGCGGTCCCAGCGATGCGACGTCCACGGGCGTTCTCTCCTGTGCGGCCGCGGTCGGCGTGGCGAGCGGCAGGGCGCAGAGCGCCCCCGCGAGGGCGACGTGACGCAGTGTTCGTTCCATGACGCCGCATCCTATCACGGCGCGGGCTCGCCGCCCGGCTGCGGGTTCCCGGGCTCCCGCGGCTCCCCGAGCGCCCCGGCGGGCCGACTATAATCCGCGGCGGGAGGACGAGACCTCATGCGAACAGCCCAGAAGCTGACCCTCGACGACGCCCGGGTGATGATGGCCGCGGCCGAGGCCAAGGCGCGCGAGATCGGCGTCGACATGGACATCGCGATCACCGACGACAACGGCAGCCTGCTCATGTTCCACCGCATGGACGGCGGTCGCATCACGAGCATCGACGTCGCCGTCAACAAGGCGTTCACCGCCGCCGCGGCGCGGCGATCGACGCGGTCCTACGGGGAGGTGAGCGGGCCGGGCGGCCCCGCGTTCGGCATCCACGTCAGCAACCAGGGGCGCTTCATGATTGTGGCCGGCGGCCTGCCGGTGTTCGTGAACGACGAGATCGTGGCCGGCATCGGCTGCAGCTCCGGCACCCCGGACCAGGACGAGGTCGTGGCCCAGGCCGGCGTCGACGCCCTGCTGGCGAGTCTGGGCTGAGCCCGCCGGAGTCTGGGCTGAGCCCGCCTCATGAGGCCCCCGGCGCAGGGGCCCGGTGAATTCGACCGGCAACCGGGCCGCGTGGCGCCGTTGCTTCTGGCCCGCCGCCGACCGTCGGGGGCGGGGGCTTCCACCACAGAGGAGAGGCGCCGCCGACCGGTTGCCGGGCTGGCGTCCTGCTGCGGCCCGGGACGGCCACCAGCGACTTGGCCGCCAAGGCGCCGCGATCGGTTGCCGGGCTGGCGTCCTACTGCTGCTGTTGCTCCCGCGCGGCCAATATCTCCCGGAAGTTCGGTCCCAGGTCTTCGCCCAGGGTCTTGTCGGCCCCGATCCGCTCCAGGACCTCGCCCGTCTCCTTGTGGGTGTAGAACGAGCCGGAGCGGTACTCGCCCTCGGCCGCTATCATCCAGGGCGTCTGCCCCCGGACGTTGACGACGTCGACCTCCGCCCCCTGCTCGACCAGGTACGGCACGAGCAGGGTCCCGCCCAGGTAGACGGCGCCGTGCAGGGTGGTCTGCTCGTGGATGTTCCTGGCGTTGACGTCGAGGCCGAGCTCGAGGAGGTACTTCGCCGCCTCGAGGGCCGACTCCTGCAGGGGCAGGTTGTCTCCGAACCACCGGACGCCGTACTTGTCCGCGCCCTCCACGTAGTCGCCGCCCGCGGCGACCATCAGCGCGGTGGTCTCGTCGTCGGTCCGCAGCATCGGGTCGGCCCCGCCCTCCACGAGGATCCGCATGCTCTCCAGGTCGTTGTAGCTGGCTGCGAGGAAGAACGGGGTGGCCCCGATGTTGGACGGCGACAGCCCGTGGCCCTGCGTGATGCGCCGCGAGACGAACGGCAGCCGTTTCGTCATCCGGGAGTCGGGGTCGGCGCCGTGCTCGATGAGCGCCGCCACCACCTCCGGCATCTTCCGCTGCACGGCGGCGTGCAGGGCGGTGCGCCCCGCCCCGTCGTGGTCGGGGTCGGCGCCCCGCGACAGCAGGAAGCGCGCCATCTCGGCGTGGCCGCTGTCGATGGCCACGAGCAGGGCGGCGGCGTCGGTGTCGGGCACGAAGCGCGAGCGCGCGTTGGTGTTGCCGCCGATGCCGTCCGGCGCCGATTCGTCGACGTCGGCCCCGGCGGACAACAGCAGGTCGGCCGCCTCGACGTTGCCCTGCTGGGCCGCGAACAGCAGCGGCGTGAACCGGTTCGTCGAGCGGGCCGAGACCGCGGCGCCGGTCTCGAGGAGCAGGCGAGCCACCGGGGTGTGGTTCTCGGCCACCGCGAGCATCAACGCGGTCTGCCCGAGGGTGGCCTCCCGGGCGTTCGGGTCGGCCCCCGCTGCGAGCAGGCTCCGGACGACATCGAGGCCGCCGACCCGCGCCGCCGTCATCAGCGGCGTCTCGCCGTTGGTGCGCGCCGCGTTGGGGTCGGCGCCGGCCGCGAGCAGGGTATCGACGACGCGCCGGTTGCCGTTCAGACAGGCCAGCGACAACGGCGTGACGCCGTGATCGTCACCGGCGTCGACGTCGGCGCCGGCCGCGAGCAGATCGACGACCATGGCGTGGGCGTCGCGGTGGGCCGCCCAGTGGAGGGCGGTGGAGCCGTCGCCGTAGGTCGCGTCGGGGTCCGCGCCGGCCTCGAGAAGGGCCCGGACCGCCAAGTGGTCGCTGCTTCTCGCCGCCGCCACGAGGTCCGGTACGGCGAACGTCGGCTGGGCTCGGGACGTGATGGGGAGCGCGACGGCCAGGATGCCGATCGCGACCGTGGCCGCCGTCGATGGTTGTGCCTGCATGGTTCTCGGCCTCGTTGCCGTCCGGTGCGGCGGCCCGCGGACCTCCCGCCCGTCGGCGTTTCGGCGAGTCTCGTGGGGCTTGCCGCTTCGTTCGTAGGGCGGACTCACTCCCGCGGCCAGCTCATGGCTCCGCGGGCTCTTCGCTGCGGCCTGGCGCTCGCGTTCCCCGACGCTCGCGCCGAGCCTCGCGGGGGGCTCGCCGCCTCTCTCGAAGGGCTGATTCCCGCTTCTCGGCTCCGCGGCGATCCTTCGCTGCGGCCTGGCGCTCCCGTTCCCCGACGCTCGCGCCGAGCCTCGCGGGGGCTCGCCGCCTCTCTCGAAGGGCTGATTCCCGCTTCTCGGCTCCGCGGCGATCCTTCGCGGCGGCCTGGCGCTCCCGTTCCCCGACGCTCGCGCCGAGCCTCGCGGGGGCTCGCCGCCTCTCTCGAAGGGCCGATTCCCGCTCCCGCGGCGTTCCAGGAGCGCGCAACGTCGCTTGACTGCCGCCGGGGCCCTTCATGATAATGCAGCGGCGGGCTTCTGGGGCAACTCCATCCATCAAACGAACATGACACGACGTCACGGGCGTACTCGGGGCTTCCCGGCCACTCTGGCCGCGGCGGTGCTGTCGTTGTCGGCGGGTGGGGCGGGCGCCGCGGCGGCGCAGTCCGCGCCGGACGACCGGTCTCTGCTCACGCGCTACTGCGTGGGCTGCCACAACGATCGCACCTTGACCGCGGGCGTCTCTCTGCAGGGCGTCGACTTCGACGGAGTCGGCGAGGACGCCGGCGAGGTCGAGCTGTGGGAGAGGGTCATCCGCAAGCTGCGCACCCGCACGATGCCGCCGGCCGGCCGGCCGCGCCCGAGCGAGGCGCAGTACGAAGGCGTCGTCGCCCGCCTCGAGACGGCGATCGACGATGCCGCCGCGGCCGATCCGAACCCCGGCCGGCGCCCCGCCGTCCACCGCCTGAACCGCGCCGAGTACGCCAACGCCATCCGCGACTTGCTGGCCCTCGAGGTCGACACCCGGGCGCTGCTCCCGGCCGACGACTCGGGCTACGGATTCGACAACATCGCCGACGTGCTGTCGGTGTCGCCCATGCTGACCGAGCGCTACCTCTCGGCGGCCCGGAAGATCAGCCGGCTCGCGGTAGGAGACCCGACCCTCGCCCCGTCGACCGAGATTTTCACCGTCGACAAGTACCTGAAGCAGGACGCCCGGGTCAGCGACGACCTGCCGTTCGGCTCGCGGGGCGGGTTGGCGGTGCCGCACACGTTCCCCGTGGACGGAGAGTACGTCGTCAGGATCTACCTGGCCCGCACCTACGACGGGCGGCTCCGCGGCCTCGCCAACCGCCACGAGTTGGAGGTGCGGCTCGACGGCGCCCTCGTCGAGACGCTCACCGTGGGCGGTCCCATCCTCGACGCGTCGGGGGCCGAGCAGCGCCGCGACTACCGGAACTCGGCCGACGACGGGCAGGAGGTGCGCTTCAGGGTCCCCGCCGGCCCCCACCTGCTCGCGGTGACCTTCGTCGACCAAGCCGCCGTGATCGAGGGCATGCGCCGGCCCCACTACGCGGTGACCAGCTACGAGTACGCCGGCGACCAGAGCCACGATCCGGCCATCGGCCGCATCGAGCTGCGGGGGCCCTACAACGTCACCGGCCGCGGCGACACCCCCAGCCGGCGCGCCATCTTCGTCTGCCGGCCCCCGCTCGGCGCCGCGCCGTCCGGTCCCGAGGAAGTGGTCTGCGCTCGGGAGATCCTCGGGGCGCTCGGGCGCCGCGCGTTCCGCCGGCCGCTCGACGGCGGCGACCTCGACATGCTCATGCGCTTCTTCCATCTCGGGCGCGAGAGCGGCGACTTCGATGCGGGCATCGAGATGGCCCTGCGCCGGGTGCTGGTGAGCCCGGACTTCCTGTTCCGGCGCGAGCGCGACCCCGAAGGGGCGGCCCCGGGGACGCCGTACCTCGTCGGCGAGCACGAGCTGGCGGCGCGGCTGTCGTTCTTCCTGTGGAGCAGCATTCCCGACGACGAGCTGCTCGACCTCGCCGACCGGGGCGCGCTGCGCGAGCCGGGCGTGCTCGAGGCTCAGGTGGAACGGATGCTGGCCGACCCCCGGGCCGCCTCGCTCGTCGATAACTTCGGCGGGCAGTGGCTTTACCTGCGCAACATGGCCCTGGTGGCCCCGGACCCGTACGCCTTCGCCGACTTCGACGCCAACCTCCGCGAGGCCATGGCCCGCGAGATGGAGCTCTTCCTCGACCGGCAGATCCGCGCCGACCACAGCGTCCTCGAGCTGCTGACGTCGGACGAGACGTTTGTCAACCAGCGGCTGGCCGAGCACTACGGCATCCCCGGCGTCTACGGGAACCACTTCCGGCCTGTCGCCCTCGACGGCGGGCTGTCGCCGCGCCGCGGTCTCCTCGGCAAGGGCAGCCTGCTGACGGTGACGTCGTACGCGCACCGGACGTCCCCGGTGGTCCGGGGCAAGTGGCTGCTCGAGAACATCCTCGGCTCGCCGCCCCCGCCTCCGCCGGCGGATGTGCCGGCCCTGGCCGAGAACGACGACAGCGGCGAGCCGCCCCGCTCGGTGCGCGAGCGCCTCGAGGTGCACCGCGCGAACCCCGCGTGCGCGGGCTGTCACCGGGTCATGGACCCCCTGGGCTTCGCGCTCGAGAACTTCGACGCCATCGGCCGCTGGCGGGCGGTGACCGAGGCGGGGACCCCGGTGGACGCGGCCGGCGAGCTGGCCGACGGCACCCCCGTGAACGGGCCCGAGTCGCTGGCCGCGGCTCTGCTCAAGCGGCCGGAGAGCTTCGTGTCCACGGTGACCGAGAAGCTGATGACCTACGGGCTCGGGCGCGGTGTAGAGTATTACGACGCCCCGGCGGTGCGCCGCGTCGTCCGCGAGGCCGCGGACGAAGACTACCGCTGGTCGGCGATCATCGCGGGCATCGCCCGCAGCGTGCCGTTTCAGATGAGGAGAGGTCCCGCGTCATGATCATCACCAAGATGGCGTTGCCCCGGCGGACGTTTCTGCGCGGCGTCGGCGCCACGCTGGCCCTGCCGCTGCTCGACGGGATGGCGCCGGCCCTGTCGGCGATGCGCAATACCGCGGCGCGGCCTCAGGCGCGGCTCTACGTCGGGTACGTGCCGAACGGCGTCATCATGGACCAGTGGACACCGGCGGCTGAGGGCCGCGACTTCGTCCTGCCGCCGACCCTCGCCCCTCTCGCGCCGTTCCAGGACCAAGTCACGGTGGTGAGCGGGCTCCGGAGCGAGCCGATGTTCCCGCTGCCCGGCGAGGGCACCGGCGACCACGTCCGCGCCGCTTCCGCGTTCCTCACCGGGGTGCACCCGAAGAAGACCGAGGGGCCGGACATCCGCGGCGGGACGTCGATGGACCAGATCGCGGCCGCGAAGATCGGCCAGGACACGCAGCTGACCTCGCTCGAGCTCGCCCTCGACCCGAACGAGCTGATCGGCGCGTGCGAGGCGGGATGGAGCTGCGCCTACGCCAACACCCTGTCGTGGCGCAACCCGACCACCCCGCTGCCGATGGAGAACCAGCCGCGGGCGGTCTTCGAGCGGCTGTTCGGCGACACCGACGACACCAGCCAGGCGGCCCGGCTCGCGCGCATCCGCGAGGACCGCAGTATCCTCGACTCGCTCGTGCACGAGGTCGACGGCTTCCGCCACACCCTCGCGCCCGCCGACCGCGACAAGGTGAACCAGTACCTCGACGCGATCCGCGACATCGAGCGGCGCATCCGGCTCGCCGAGCTGCAGAGCCACGTCGAGCTGCCGGAGCTGGCCCGGCCCACCGGGGGCATCCCCGACACCTTCGCCGAGCACGCGCGGCTGATGTTCGACCTGCAGGTGCTGGCCCTGCAGACGGACATGACCCGGGTCATCACGTTCATGATGTCGCGCGAGGTCAGCCCGCGGACCTATCCCGAGCTGGGCATCCCCGATCCCCACCACGGGCTGTCGCACCATCAGAACCGCCCGGTGCAGATGGAGAAGCTGGCCAAGCTGAACCGGCACCACATCGAGCAGTTCGCGTACTTCGTCGGGCGCCTCGCGGAGACGCCGGACGGCGACGGCAGCCTCCTCGACCACATGATGATGCTCTACGGCTGCGGCATCAGCGACGGCAACCAGCACCTGCACGTCGACCTGCCGATCCTGCTCGTGGGCGGCTCCGCCGGACGCATGCGCGGCGGTCGTCACGTGCGCGTGGCCGGGGACACCCCGCTGACCAACCTGCAGCTCAGCCTGCTCGACAAGGTCGGCGTGCCGACCGAGAGGCTCGGCGACAGCACCGGCCAGTTGAAGCACCTGTCGGACGTGTAGGCGTCCGCGCCGTGGCCCACGACGCACACGTCGGCCCGCCGAGTCCGGACGGGCACGCCTGAGCGACCCCGTCACGGCCCCGCGATGCACTCGGTGTCGGCGGCGGCGCGTCAAGGCCGCCGCCCGCTTCCGCCTGCCCGACCGGGTAGCGCGCCGCGCGGTTCCGCTTCCCTCAGTGGTGATGGTGGTGGTACGCCTCGTGCTCGGCGTGCGCCTTGTCGCGCTGGATCTTCTTCGCGGCTTGGCGGGCGAGGCCCAGGTTGCGCTGCCGGGTCCCGTCCGAGCTGACCGACGAGATCGACAGGAGCTTTTCCAGGTCGGTCCCCCGGCACGCCGGGCACGCGGGGTCGGCGCCCGGCAGGATGAGCAGCTCGAACTGTTTCCGGCAACCGCGGCATTCGTACTCGTAGATCGGCATCGTGTCCTCGCTTCGGCGAATCAGGTCGACGCGGCCGGCCGGACGGGGATGACCGAAGGCGCCGCCTGCCGCTGCTTCCGCTTGGCGCGCAGCAGCAGCAGCCAGTGCGGGCACTTCTTCACGTCCGCGTACAGCCGCTCGCAGTCGTCGCATCGGACGCACTCGGTCATGTCGATACGCGGTCCCTGGATGGCTCCCCACTCGCACGCCTTCTCGCAAATCCTGCAGGTGTCGCACTCCCTCCACCGCTTGATCCGGAAGACGGTCGCCTTCGACAGAATCCCCAGGAACGCGCCCACCGGGCACAGGAAGCGGCAGTAGAGGTTGCGCACGAACACGGTGGCCGCGAGCAGCAGCGCCAGCGCGATCCACATCGCGGTCGTGCCGCGCCGCGTGAACATCCAGAACGGCTCGACCCAGCGGTAGGCGGGGATGTCCGCCGTAGCCAGGAAGTAGACGAGCACCGTCGCCAGCAGGCCGTACTTGATCCACGCCGCCCGTGGTTCGAGCCAGGGCGGCACGTCGACCCGCAGCCGGGCCGGCACCACCCGGTCCATGAGCTGGGTGAGGGCCCCGAAGGCGCAGACGCGCCCGCAGTAGAGCCGTCCCCACAGCACCGTGGTGACGACCGTGAACGCCGCGAACAGGTACCAGGCCAGGCTGTATCGGAACACCGGCATGTTGCCGGTCACCAACCCGTAGACGTTGACGACGGAGATGAGCTGGCTCTTCGTGAACCCCATGTAGACGACGGCGGCGGCCAGGGTCACGTACTTGAGCGGGACGCTCTTCCGGAAGAAACCCACCAGGACCAGCGCCGCGAAGCCGGTGAAGAAAATGAGGTCGGCGGCCTGATCGCGGAGCAGCGCGCCCCAGGTCTCGGCTTCCTCCTCCTCGTTTCCGAACGTCCAGGCGTCGCCGCCCTCGTCGTCCTCGAAGCCCCAGGCGTCGTCGCCCTCGTCGTCGTCCTCGAAGTCCCAGGCGTCGTCGTCCTCCTCGAAGTCCCACCCGTCGTCGGCCGGCGGCTCGTCGGCACCGTCCGTGGATTGCGGCGCCGAGGAGACCCGCGGTCCAGGCTGCGCCGCGGGGGCGGCGGCTGATTCCGGCGGCTCGGCAGCGGGGACGGCCGCGGGCTCCGGCCGGGCCTCGGGAACTGCTCCGGGCGCCGCCTGCGTGGGGGCGGCCCCGGCCGGCCCGGCCCCGGCGAGGAGCAAGGCGGTCCCGGCCGGTCCGGCCCCGGCGAGGAGCAAGGCGCCGGCGAGGAGCCAGCGGCAAGCGCCCGGCGCGATCAGGCCGGGGGCTTCCTGGCGGATCACCGCAGCCCCCCCTCGGGGCTCAGGAACTGGCGCGCGATGCGCCGGGCCCCGTTGCGCACCGCCCGGGTCGCGCTGCGGACGGTGATGGTCGCGGTGGCCACCGAGTCGATGTCGGCGCCGACCCGAAACCGGTCGCGCACGCTCTTCCGGACGAACTGCGCGCCGTACTCGGGGGTATCGATCGAGAAGTAGCCGTAGGGTTCGTGGTGCCGGGCGACGATGATGCCGGTGAGCTCGGCGTCGAGGTCGACCCCCACCAGCACCTGGATGGGGCCGTCGTAGCCGCGCTCGAGCGGCTCGAGCTCGGTGGTCCAGAAAGCGAAGCCGACGATGTCGCCGTTGCCGGCGAACGCCTTGAAGTGGGGCGGCGACCCCCCCTTGGGCGAGAAGGAGGCGGCCTTCGGGAACAGCTGGCCGAGCTGCTCCTGCAACAGCGGATCGAAGGGCGACTGTCCTTCCAGGACCACGACGCCGGCCAGCAGCAACGCCAGGATCGGAATTCTCATAGAATGCTCGGCAGCCCGTCGCGGAAGCCCTCGCTGTATTCGAGCAGCGATGCCATCCCGCCCGACTGCGTTGTTCGGACGGACTGCTTGCAGTCCGCGGTTGCGCTATGCGCGGTATGCGCCCTCCTCGCGACTCGTCGGGCGGGCGCCTCGCCGCCGGATGCAACGCGGGGTCCACCGCGGGCTGCCGGAAGTTTATCCCAACGGGAGGACTCATGCCGCGCATCAGACTTGGCGCGACCGCGGTCGCGTCGCTCCTTGCCGCCCTCGCCGCCCCACCCGGCGCCTTCGCGCAGGACCTGTACGACGCCACCGCCCTCGACTGTTCGTTCACGGTCATCGCCACCGCGAACTGGGCCGACGGTGACGCCGAGGCCAGCATCGAGCCTTCCACGCTGTCGCTGCGCTTCGAGGAGATCGACGCCGACGGCGCGACGGCCGCCATCGTCGGTCCCTACGGCGCTTCGCACATCATCGTGCGACAGACCGGCGACTACCTCCATCTCGTCCAGATGTTCACGGTGGGGCCGCTGTACACGACGACGGTGATCGATCGCGAGACGGCGGACGGCCGGCGGATGGCGGTGCACACCCGCCACGAGTACACCGACACGCGCCTCGTCGGCTTCACTTCGAGGCCGGAGCAGTACATCGGCGACTGCGCGGTGGAGTTCTGATCGCCGGCTGGCGCGGTGTCCAGGAGCCTGACCGCCGCCGGCGCCCGCCGGGTCCTGCGCGCCTTCCCGCTCGGGTGACGTTGCGGGCAAGAGGCGGGCGGCGGGCCGCAGGGTAGGCGGGCGGAGCGTCCGGAGGATGAGGAAGATGCCATCGAAACGCGCGGCTCGGTGTCTCTCGATTGCACTTGCATTGGCGTTCGGACTGGTGTCCGTGCGCAGTGCATTCCCGGAGCAGGCGATGCCGGCGAGCGAGATCGACGAAGGCGTGTCGTGGGCCCTGGCCGAGCATCGGGCCGCGACGCTGTCCGATGTGCGGTACCGGTACCACCTCCGGATCCCCCGCGAGCGGAGGGCGCCCGTCTCGGGAACCGTCGAGATTCGCTTCGCGTGGTCCGATTCCGAGGGCCGCGACTTGGTCGTCGACTTCAGGGACCCGTCCCGGCGGGTCGCGGCGGTCCGGGCGAACGGTGCGGCCGTCGACTGGGCGCCCCGGCACGACCACGTCGTCGTTCCCGCCGCCGCCCTGCGCGCGGCCGAGGGGAACCGCGTCGAGCTGGACTTCGAGGCGGGCGACGAGGCCCTCAACCGGAACGACGACTTTCTCTACACCCTCTTCGTGCCCGACCGGGCCCATTTCTCGCTGCCGCTCTTCGATCAGCCGAACCTGAAGGCGCGCTTCGAGCTGACCCTGGAGGCGCCCGCGGGGTGGGTCGCGGTGGCCAACGGGCAGACCGTCGAGGCGGCGGGCGGGGCCGAAGGGGACGGGCCGGTCTCGTGGCGCTTCGCCGAGACGCAGCCGATTCCGACGTACCTGTTCGCGTTCGCGGTCGGCCGCTTCCAGGTCGAGACGGCGGAGCGGGGCGGCCGCCCGATGCGGATGTTCCACCGCGAGACGGATGCCGCGAAGGTGGCGCGCAACCGGGGCGCCATCTTCGACCTCCACGCCGCCGCGCTCGACTGGCTCGAGGACTACACGGCGATCCCCTATCCGTTCGGCAAGTTCGACTTCGTGCTCGTCCCGGCCTTCCAGTACGGGGGGATGGAGCACCCCGGCTCGATCTTCTACCGCGCCTCGAGCCTCCTGCTGGACCCATCGGCGACCCAGGCCGCGTACCTCGGCCGGGCCAGCCTCATCGCACACGAGACCGCCCACATGTGGTTCGGCGACCTCGTCACCATGAGCTGGTTCGACGACGTCTGGACTAAGGAGGTGTTCGCGAACTTCCTCGCCGCCAAGATCGTGCATCCCTCGTTCCCCGAGGTGGACCACGATCTCCGGTTCTTCCTCGCGCATCACCAGGCCGCCTACGGGATCGACCGCACGGCCGGAGCCAATCCCATCCGGCAGCCGCTCGAGAACCTGAAGGAGGCGGGGGCGCTCTACGGGCCGATCATCTACCAGAAGGCGCCGATCGTGATGCGGCACCTGGAGCGGCTCGTGGGTGAAGAGGGGTTCCGCGGCGGCCTGCGCGAGTACCTGCGGGCGTTCCGGTACGGCAACGCGACGTGGCCGGACCTCATCGACATCCTCGATCGGCGCACCGGGACCGACCTGCGGGCCTGGAGCGCGGTGTGGGTGGAGGAGCCCGGGCGCCCGACCGTCACCGTCGGGCGTGGAGCCGGAGGCGGCGCCGCCGCCGGCCGGATCACCCTCGAGCAGTCGGACCCGGCCGGCCGGTCGCGCCTGTGGCCGCAGCAGCTCGAGCTGCTGCTGGCCTACGACGACGGGGAGGTCCGGGCGCCGGTGCTGCTCGCCGGCGCCGTGGCGTCGGTCGACCTGGAGCGGCCTGCGCCGCGCTTCGTGCTCCCGAACGGAAGCGGGGTCGAGTACGGCCGCTTCCGGCTCGACGCGGACAGCACGGGGTTCCTGATGAAGGCGGCCCCGGACATCGCGGATCCCCTGAGCCGCGGCATCGCCTGGGGCACACTGTGGGACGCGGTGCTGGAAGGGGACGTCCTCGTCGAAGACTGGTTCGAGCTGCTCCTCCGGGGCGTCGCATCGGAACCCGTCGAGCAGAACGCCCAGCGGCTGCTCGGGTACCTCTCGACCACGTACTGGTCGCTCATGGGCGACGAGGCGCGCCGGGCCGCGGCCCCGCGGGTCGAGGCGGTTCTGTGGGCCGGGGTGTCGGACAGCCCCGAGTCCACCCGCAAGGCCGCCTACTTCCGCGCGTGGTACGGGCTGGTCCGGACACCGGAAGGCGTGGCGCGGCTGCGGCGCATCTGGGCGGAGGACGAGACGGCGCCGGGCGTGACCCTCTCCGAGCGGGACTTCACCGCCCTCGGCGCCGCCCTCGCGGTTCGCGGGGCGCCGGGGACGGAGGAGATCCTGGCCCTGCAGGCGGCTCGCATCGAGAACCCGGACCGGCTCGCCCGCTTCGAGTTCCTGCGGCCCGCGCTCTCGCCGGACCCGGACGTCCGGGCGCGGTTCTTCTCCCGCCTGCGGGACGCCGCCAACCGCGAGCGCGAGCCCTGGGTGCTGGCCGGTCTGGGCTACCTGCACCATCCCCTGAGGGCGGAGGATTCCCGACCGTTCATCCGCCCTGCTCTCGATCTGCTGGCGGAGGTCCAGCGCACCGGCGACATCTTCTTCCCTGCCGGCTGGCTCGGCGCCACCCTCGGCGGGCACAATTCCGCCGCTGCGGCCGAGGTCGTTCGCGAGTTCCTCGACGAGCTCGACCCCGGCTATCCGCCCCGCCTGCGCGCGAAGATCCTGCAGGCGGCGGACCTGCTGTTCCGGGCCGTGCGCATCGCTGCGCAAGACGGCGAACCCGGCGCGTGACCGGCCCCGCCCCTCATCCGCGCGGCGGGTCATCCCGACGTGCACGGATGATGAGCGGATCGCGGCTCAATGGCGCCGCCGTCGCGGGGGCGCGGGCGTGGCGCACTCCACGGGCAACGTCGTCGACGCGTCGGGTGCGGCGCCGTCGAGGGACCGCGCCCCGGGGGACTCAACCTCCTAGCCGAGTGGTCGGCCCCACCGGCGCCGGACAGGCGGCAGCGCGCAGCAGGCGTTGCCTGATCGTCGTTCCGATTCGGTCCAGATCGACGCCCGGCACCGCCTGCTGCATGGCCTGGAACAGCACGCGTTCTTCGGTCCGGACGTGGGTCTCGAGCCGGGCCCCGAGCGCGGGCAGGCAGGCGGCGAGCTCCGCGGCCGAGCGGGTGGGCAGCGCGAGAATCTCGCCCCGCAGGTCGTCGTGGTCTCTACGCAGGGCGTTCAGCAGCTCGGCCCGGGCCGGAAGCCATCTTGCGGCGAGGGGAAAGAGGTCGCTCTCCTCCACCGCGAAGTGCGGTTGCAGCGTCTGCGTGAAAAAGGCCAGCACGCGGTCGGCCTGAGCCCGACGGTCCGTGGGCCAGTCCGATCGGGGCGCCGTGGCCCGGCCGCGGATCAGCCCCTGTGCGATCACCAGGATGTCGTGGTGGTCGTGAGACAGGGGAACGAGGCTCGGGTGTCGCTTCATCCCGACAGGTCGTGGCCGCGGCTTCACCGTCAGTGGAACCGGGGCAGCAGTCGTGCCGAAGGCCGTTCTCCGCCGCCGGCCGCCGTGCGCGGTCGGGGCGCGCGGCGAATCGCCCGGCGCCTTCGCGTCCCGCCCGCGGGAGCGACGAGTGCGGACGGCCAATATACAATACGGCGTTCTTCGCGGCCGCGGCTGGTCCGCCCAGCCGCAGAAGGAGATCCGGAATGCGTAGCTGGTTGCCGTTCGTCCTGCTGACCGTACTGAGCTGGGGTACCTACATTCCAACGTTACACAAGGGACAGGTCGCGCTGGGGGGCAGCGGCGTGCATGCCTTCCTGATGGTGGGCGTGGCGTATCTGCTCGTCGCCATCCTGATTCCCGGGACGATGATCGCCCGGGCCGGGAGCTGGGACGTGTTCACGGCGGGGGGGGCCGGGTTCACGCTCGCGGCCGGGGTGCTCGGCGCCCTCGGGGCGCTCGGCATCGTGTTCGCCCTCGTCAACGGGGGTCGCCCCACCGTGGTGCCGCCGCTCGTCTTCGCGGGGGCGCCGGTGGTCAGCGTGTTCGTGGCCATGCTCTACAACCCGCCCGAGAACCTGCCGTCGCCGATCTTCTTCCTCGGGCTCGTCATGGCCGCGATCGGCGCCGGCCTCGTGCTGGCCTATCGGCCAAGCTGACGGCGGGGCGCCGCCGCGCCGGCTCGGCCGCCGCCGGCCCCTTCCGGGGCGGGGGCCCTCGACGAGGGTCCTCCACGTAAGCGAGGCGGCGGACGGAGGCCGCGGCCGGTGAGGCGGCGGGAGCCCGTTTCGGTCGAGGGCTGCTAAGATCGCTTTGAAGTGTTTCAGTCGAATCAGGAGGGGAGAGCGTGCAGGTGGATATTTCAATGAGGTGGAAGGGGATGCTGGCCGTCGCGGTGTTCGCCGCCATTGGCGCCGCGGCTTGCGGGGGCGGCACGGAGGAAGCCGCGCCGGAGAGCGCGCCGGAACCGATGGAGGAAGCGGCGGCCGAGGAGCCGTCGGGAGAGCCGCGGGTGTTCTTCGTCGCCCCGATGGACGAGACCGATCACGCCACCGAGATTCCGCTCGGCATCACGTTCGGCGTCGAGAATTTCGAGATCGGCGCCGTCCCCGAAGAGGTGACCACGGTGCGGGAGGGCGTTGGGCACTACCATGTCGCGATCGATACCGACTGTCTGCCTCCCGGCGAGATCATCCCGTCCGCCGATCCCTGGGTGCACTTCGGCGACGGCTCGGACGGCATGGAGATGCAGCTCGAGGGCGGCGAGTATCGCCTGACGGTGCAGATCGGCGACGACGAGCACCGCACCATCGAGGGGCTGTGCGACACCATCGTCGTCCGCATGGAGGACGGCATCTAGCCCGGAGAGCGTCGCCTGCGGCTCCGCTCGCCGCCCAACCAATCCTCCGGTATTCTGCACCGTTTCACGGCGCAGAATACCGGCCCGGAGAGCGTCGCCTGCGGCTCCGCTCGCCGCCCAACCAATCCTGCCGGTATTCTGCACCGTTTCACGGCGCGGAATACCAGCCCGGAGAGCGTCGCCTGGGGCTCCGCTCGCCGCCCAACCAATCCTGCCGGTATTCTGCACCGTTTCACGGCGCAGAGTACCGGGGGGCCGTGCCGACGCCCGCCATGCACCGAGACCGGTGAGCGGGACGCGCCGCCGGTCGAGTGCAGTCGGTAGTCTTGCCACGGCCTTCCGACCGTCGCCCCGGTTCGCGGCGAAGGCGTCGAAAGCCGTCGTCCGTACGGGTGGCGGCGCCCATCCCGCCGCGGCCATCAGCGGTCGAACTCGAGGGCGCGCCCGCCGGCGCCGGGGAGAAACCGGCCGTCGCGGTACCGCAGCTCGCCGTTCACCCACGTCGCCCGCACCCGGGCGTTGAACGCGAACCCGCTGAACGGGCTCCACCCGCACTTCGCGAGGATCGGCTCGTCGCGGCTTCCCGCCGTCGGGTCGACGAGGACCAGGTCGGCCCAGTACCCCTCCCGGATGAACCCGCGGTCACGGATGTCGAACAGGCGGGCCGGGGCGTGGGCGGTCTTCTCGACGACGGTGGCGGCCGAGCACCGGCCCGACCGCACCTGCTCGAACAGGACGAGCAGGGCGTGCTGGACGAGGGGCAGGCCGGCCGGGGCGTCGGCGTAGAGGCGCGCCTTCTCCTCCGCGGTGTGGGGCGCGTGGTCGGTGGCGATCACGTCGATCCGGCCGTCGTTCACCGCCGTCCACAGCGCGTCCCGGTCGGCCGCGGACTTGATGGCGGGGTTGCACTTCATGCGGGCGCCCAGCGTCGCGTACCCGCTGTCGTCGAAGAACAGGTGGTGGACGCAGGCCTCCGCCGTGATCCGCTTGCCGGCGAGATCTCCCGGCTCGAAGAGTCCGAGCTCCCGCGCCGTCGTGATGTGGAGCACGTGCAGGCGCGTGCCGTGGCGCCGGGCCAGCTCGACCGCGAGGCTCGACGACCGGTAGCAGGCCTCGGCGGAGCGAATGCGCGGGTGCTCGCCGAACGGTATCTCCTCCCCGTACCTCTCTCTTGCCCGGGCCTCGTTCGCGAGAATCGTCGGGGTGTGCTCGCAGTGGGTGGCGACCGGCAGGGGTGCGTTGGCGAAGATGCTCTCGAGGGTCCGCTCGTCGTCCACTAGCATGTTGCCGGTGCTCGAGCCCATGAACACCTTGATGCCGCAGGCGCGTCGGCGGTCGACCGCCTTCACCGCCTCGAGGTTGTCGTTGGTGGCGCCGAGGTAGAACCCCCAGTTCGCCATCGAGCCGGCGGCGGCACGGGCGTGCTTGTCCTCCAGCGCCTCGGCCGTCACCGTCTGCGGCTTGCAGTTGGGCATCTCCAGGAAACTGGTGACGCCCCCTGCGACCGCTGCCCGCGACTCGGTGGCGATGGTGGCCTTGTGTTCGAGCCCGGGCTCGCGGAAATGGACCTGATCGTCGATCATGCCCGGCAGGAGCCAAGCGCCCGCGGCGTCGATCACGGCGCCTCCGGGGTCGCTCACGTCGATCCCGGCGATGCGCCCGCGGTCGATCGACAGGTCCCCCTCGACGACCGCGCCTTCGTTGACGATGAGGGCGTTGACGATGCGGCAGGTCACGGTGTCAGACCGTCGCGGCGGGACAGGTCGGCTACTCGGCCAGCAGCAGCCGAATCTCGGCCTCGATCGCCTCGCGGCTCACAAGACCGATGTGCTCGGCCGCGATCCGGCCCTGCCTGTCGACGAGCCAGGTGGTGGGCAGCACGTTCTTCGGACCGAACGGGGCGAGTCGATCGACGGTATCGGCCAGGGCGATCCGGTAGTTGACCGGCGAGCGCTCGAGGAACGGCTCGACGATGTCCCGCCCCGGCTCATCCACGGAGACGCCGAGCACGGCGAAGCCATCGTCCTCGAAAGCCGTCTGGAACTCGACGAACCAAGGCATCTCGGCCCGACACGGCAGGCACCACGTCGCCCAGAAGTTCAGCAGCAGGACTCGTCCGGTGTAGTCGGCCAGCGTCGCGGTGCCCCCGTCCATGTCGGGCAAGGCGAAGCCCGGGGCCGGGTCGCGGCGCGAAGCGGGGATCAGGTTCGGCTCGGCGGATCGGCGGCGCGGTGCGTCCGCTGCGCCGACCGGGGCGGGGGCGGCGGGGCTTCCGAGTGCGGCGTCGGCGGCGCGCGGCACGCCGGCGGCCGCCTCTTCGGGCGGGTCCTGCGACCCCACGATGAACAGCATCACGCCGAGCCACAGGCCGAGCGCGGCCAGGACCAGCCAGAGGCCGACCGAATGGTGTCGACGCTGGTCCGGCCCGGTCCTCGGCCCCGAGGAATCGCCGAGCGGGAACGCGGGGCCGGTCTCGGTGTCGTCTGCAGCCATGGCGGACCCGGTGCCCGCGGCGAGAATCGCCTTATCGATGAAGGCCGGGAGCGCTGACGTGCTCGGTCAGGATGCGCCTGATCTCGTCGACGCGTCCCTTGAGCTCTCTGATGTCTCGTCCGTTCACATACCCGAAGACCGCAGCCAGAAGGGCTGCGACTGCACCAACGGCTGCGACGAAATCCATGGTCTGCATTGGGGCAATCGCCATCCTATCACACGGGGAGAGGGCGAGATGGACACCGGCGGCGTGTCGTTACCCACCGCCCGCCCGCCGCTCAGCCGTCGGTCGGGGCCGGTCGATAGGGCCGGAACGGCGGCGGAGTCTCCGCCGTCGCGGCGGCCAGATCTTCGAGACGGTCGAGCCTGAAGCAGGAGGAGATTCGCCAATCGAGCGCGGTCCCGGCCGGCGCCTCGCGCTCGATCTGATCGAGCAGGCGGGGGCGCAGGAACGTCAGGCTCAGCCAGTCGACGTCGGAGCGTTCTCGAGTGGCCGGCCGTTCGGCGAACGCGTCCGTGAAGGCGGCTAACGTCCGTGAGAGTCTCCTGACACTGTCGAGCAGGCTGCGCCGGAACCAATCGTCGTCGGGAATCGCCTCGAACGGCACGAGAGTCGAGAGGTTCGCGAACCCGCCGTCGATGCACGCGCCGGCGGCGTCCACGCAGGACCCGCGGGCCGCGTTCCAGGGGGCAAACGGCATGAACCCCAGGTGCAGCAGCCGGGCGAACTGGCGGCACCAGCCCGCGACGGTTTCCTCGCCCGCCGCCGGCGCCGCCCGCAGTTGCGGGTCCGTGGCGGCCAGGAGCGCCAGGTCGTCGACCCGCATCGGGGCCGTCGGGTAGTACCACACGGAGACCCCGAACCCGGGGCGCGCGCAGGCCGCGGCGCGCTCGAACGCCGGCTCCGGCAGACGCCGCCGCAGGGCCTCCACGTAGCGCGCGGTGTCCCCGGCCGGGCATCGATGCACCGCCAGCGGCACCGGCGCGCGCGCCAACTCGCCGTAGACCGTCAGATGACGTTCGTGCAACGTCGCGGCCAGCCGCTGGGCCCGATCACACTCGTCCAGGGGCATCGCGCCGGGCGGGACGCCGGAGACGAGCGGGAGGTGCAGCCCCATGGGAAGGTCGCCGGTCCGGAACGGCGTGGTCATCATCCACCGCAGGTAGTCGTCGAAGTCGGCCATCAACGGCTCGGTGCCCTCGAACGCGATGACGTCTCCTTCCCAGAGTCGTTCCGGTCCGCCCGGATCGGAAATGGCCCAACAGACCCGCTGGTAGTGGCCGGGCAGCCGGTAGAACTGACCATCGATGCCCTCGCCGGCGTTGCGGGCGACGGGCAGCCGCCGCCGCAGACCGTCGAGGATCGCGCGAACGGGTGGGCGTCGCTCCTCGACGGCGCGGACGAGTCGGGGGCGATCGCGCTCGGCGTCGAACGCCAAGTCCGCCGGCACGTGCGAGAACCCGGCGCGCTCGGCGTGGCGCTGGAGGGGGTCGGTCAACGCAGGCTCTCGAGCACGAAGTTGAAGATCGGCCCCGCCATGCAGATGACGAACAGGGCCGCTCCGACCGCGACGGTGGTCCGGACGGACAGCGAGCCGACCACCTTGAGGGCGATCGCGAGCACGGCCGAGAGCCAGAGATTGGAGTAGTGCCCCAGCAGCCGTCCCGTCGCCATCGCCGGCTCTGACTGGATGTCGCGCTGATAGCGGGCTGCCGCTTCCAGGATCTCGGCTTCCGTGGCGCCCACCGGCACGCGCACGGGCTCCGGCGTCCAGTACCAGACGATCGCGATCATCACCAGGCACCAAGGCACCTGAGTGTAGAAGCTCATGGCCGTGAATTTGGCCAGCAGGCGCGGCTGTTGCGATCCGGCGGCTACGACGTCGAGAGCCAGCACTGCGAGCAACATCACGCCGTAGAACATCGGGTAGCCCAGGAGGCCCCCGACGATCGCCAGGCCCTGTGCGGGGAAATCGGCGAAGGGGGTCTCGACGAGGGCCATGATCCGCTGCATCTCCGGGAGGACCTTGGCGGTGGTCAAGGAGCCGCTGACGGCTTGCAGCACCGCGCACAGCGCCGGCGCGGCGGCGGCCGCGAGCCAGTGCAGGCCGTCGGTGCGGCGGGTCTCGAAGAAGCGAATCGGACTCCAGAACAGCGTGAACATGGCGGTCCCCGTGGTCGTTCAGTCGACGAGCCGATACGTGTCGGCGCGCTCGACCCAACGCACCGTCCACCAGATTGTCGAGACGTACACGAGCAGTAGAGCGGCGGCGGCGAGCGGCGGGCCGTACGAGGTGCCCCACAACGCCGCCAGGGCTGCCCCCCCGACCGTGTCCTCGCCCAGGAGCGTGAGGAAGATCAGGATGGGGCCGATGAAGACACCCATGGCGGCCATGGGGGCGTAGCGCCAGTTCGTACGCCACCGTGCCCCGATCAAGAGCGCCCCGAGCAGGAGCAGGCCGCATTGCAGCACCAGCCCCGTGCTCCAGGGCGACCACAGCCCGCGGGCGAACAGGGCGGACGACGTCGTCCACAGCCCCACGGAAACGATGGCCGCGTAGAGGAACTTGCCCACGACCACCGCGCGGTCGCCCACGGGCAGCGAGCGCAGCCACGCGAAAGAGCGTTTGGCTCTTTCTCTTGCGATCAACCACTCGGACAGGAGGAGCAGCGCGAGCATGTTCATGTTGACAACGAACCCCGGAACCATGTCGCGGTTCGGCGCGAACTGCGTAGCCGCGGCGCACGCCGCCAATATCACGCCGATGAGCAGCGCGAGCGGCCGGCCGTGCAGCCGGAGGTCCTTGGCGAGAAGCGCCACGAGGATAGTCAGGTTCATCCGTCGTCTCCGTGGCGATGTCCGATGCCGTGATACAGGGCCGCGAGCGGGCTTGCCGGGCGCTCCTCGATATGGTCCGTTCGCCGCCGCAGGTCGGCGTCGAGCCCACTTCCGCCGAGCACCAGGAGCCACTCCATGCCCTTGGCCTTCCAACGGGCCAGTACGTCCGATGAGGGCCCCACGGTTCCCGCGGCCTCGGTCCGATAAAGGGTCGACGTCGCGATCACGTCGGCCGGCGCTACGAAGACGAGACGCCCGTTCCTCAGCATGAGGAGGTCGGTGGCGGTTTCCTCCAGGTCCTCGAAGATGTGTGACGAGAACACGACGCAGAGCCGCGGATGGTCCCGCACCATGTCGCGCACGATGGCCTGCACGCCGGCCCGGGCGGAGGGGTCGAGACCGGCCGTCGGCTCGTCGAGCAGCAGCAGTTCGGCGTGGTGCGCGAGGGCGCCCGCAATGCCCAGCTTGACCTTCGTGCCCTTCGATAACTCGCGGACGGGGCGGTCCAACGGCAGCTCCAGGATGTCGACGAGGTGCGCGGCCAGAGTCGGGTCCCAGCGACCGTAGAGCCGCGACGCGAGCCGGAGCGTCTCGGCCACCGTGAGCTCGTCGTAGAAGGCGACGACCTCGCGGACGTAGCTGAGCCGCGCCTTCCAGGCGCACGAGCCCCACGGCACGGGCTCGCCCTCCGTGCGGAGGGCGCCGGCGGTGGGTTTGGTCTGCAGCGCGACGAGGTCGAGCAGCGTCGTCTTCCCGGCGCCGTTCGCACCCAGGAGGCCGTAGACGCGGCCTCTGCGCAGCTTCAGAGACAGGGGGCCCAGCTCGAAGCGGGGAAACCGACACTGGACGTCGACGAGCTCGAGGACGGTGTCTTCGTTCACCGGAGTCCTCCGGGGGACGTTGTTTGCCCGACGATCGCGGTAATCGCCGGTATTACACTCGCTTCGACGACGGCGGCGACGACCAGCAGGGCCCCTGCCGCAGTCAGGCTGACGATGCCGGCCCGGGGCCGCACGGGCTCCCCGGTGGTCAGGCAGCGGACCACGCCGAACGACAAGTGCTGCGTTGCGGTGACGACGAGAATGAACGCCAGGAACTCCAGCGGCGCGTAGCTGGCCAGGAACGGGAGGACGGCTCCGGCGCCGCGCGCCAGCGCGGCGACCCCGTACCCTAGCACGAATCCGTTGAGAAGCAGCCCCACGAGGGAGAACAGCCCCAGCGTGCACGCCCCCGCCAGCATGCCACCGGCGACCCGCAGGTTGGCGCGCAGGATGTAGGCGGCGTCCGAGTGGATGCGGTCGCCGGTCACTTCAGCGAACGGGCGCACCTGAAGCTGTTCTCCCCGCAGGTCGGCGCTCAGCCAGCCGGCGCCGACGGTGAGGCCGAAGAGGAGGGCGTTGACCGCGAACAGGACGAACCACGAACGTGACCATCGGTCCAGCTTGTCCATGTCGCTCGTCCCGCCCTCAATCCGCGACCCTCACCGTCCCGGCGTACCCGGCTACGCAGCTCCGGTCAGGCCGCAAGCGAGGGCGCCCGGTCCCGTGAACGCTGCGCAGATGACTAGCGTGGCGAGGTTCCACTTGATGCCCCACCCGAAGGCGGCGCCCCAGCGGGGGGCGGCCGGGACCTCCGAAGACTGCATGGTCTGCAGGCTGGATGCGTGAGGCGCCGGTTCCACCTCGACGCCCGTCGGGGTGGTCTGGAGGCTCCCCGTCGTGAGCAGGAGCGCGGTCAACGTCGCCGTGGCCAGTAGTGTTCGTCTGTGCATAAGGTCCTCCTATGGTATGCGATTTGCGACACAATTGTCACACGCTACGAACCTCGATTCCCCGTTCTCGTTCGACGGCGGGTCGAAGGCCGTCGCGTCGAGGCGGTCGCCCGCCCGCCGGTCGACGTCCGCTCCGCCGCGTAGTCGCCCCTACAGCATGGAGAGCAGGCAGCGCCAACCGGTGTTCGGGCACGCGATCAGTTGGGGCGTGAACGGGGCTGCGTCACCCAGGACGTAGACCCACCGCGGGCCCCCGTCGTGCTCCGCGACGCTTCGCGCCGCGGCGGCGTCGGTCGCCCTGATGCAATCGGCCCGCAGTGGGCCGGCCGCGAAAGGGAGCGCGGCGAGAGCCGCCGCGGCCAACGTTCTCTTCGTCATGGTTGTTCTCCAGCGCCGCATCGCACGTCTTCTCGCGGCGCGCCGACCGATCGGGTTCGGTACAGCGTCGTCAGCGGATGACCGCGACTAGAAACCGATGCCCAGCCCGAGCCCCGCGTTGAAGGTGGCCAGCGCCAGCGAGAGGCCGGCCAGGGCTGCGGTCTTCCCGTCGACCCCCGCCCACCAGAGGGCTCTCGGGCCGCTCGGGGGCTCGGCCGCGTACGTCGCGCCGGCCGCGTACGTCGCGCCGGCGGTGTCGGCGGCGTCGGCCTCGGAGAGGTGGGGGCCGGGCTGCAGGGCGCCGACCAGGAGCGGGAGGGCGGCGAGCAGGGCCGCCGCCAGGAACCTTCGTTTCCTCATGTGACCTCCTCGGGTTCGGCGCGGCCTCGTGCCGCGCTCTCGGGCGTCGAATCGGCTCGACCGCCCGTGCCCTGAACGACTACAAGGGACGTGCCAGGCGGCGCGGCGAAGCGGAACGCGGGGAAACCAGCGGTGGAACGGGTTGCGGGCCGGGGGGGCGTCCGGGTGCGTCGGCGCGGCGGGCAACCCGGGGCGTCGAGCGCGCGGCGGATCCGTCGCGCCGGCAGCGAACGCGGCCGCGATCCTCTTGTCGAATCCGGCCCGAGCACCGCCGTCAACGGGCGTTGACGTGAGACTCGCGAGTTGCCGCGGCGGCGGCCCCGGGTCGACTGCGCGGCAACCGAAGTGTCCGCCGGCGGGCGACGGGGCGGGAGGGGCGAGGACGCGCGGCCCGCAAGCGGTGGTATCCTCGGGCAGGAGACGGTCATGACCGAGACGAACCCAGCTTCGACCGAGACGAGGCCGGCCTCGACGAAGACGCCGGAGAAGACGCCGGAGGAGTGGCGCGCGCTGCTGCCGCCGGAGTCGTTCGAGGTCCTGTTTCGGGAGGCCACCGAGCCCCCCGGATCGAGTCCGCTGAACCACGAGAAGCGCGCCGGGACCTTCGTGTGCGCCGCCTGCCATCAGCCGTTGTTCGAGTCGGCGGCCAAGTACGAGAGCGGCACCGGCTGGCCGAGCTTCTTCGCGCCGATCGAGGGCAGCGTCGGCACGAAGCGCGACTTCAAGATGATTCTGCCGCGGACCGAGTACCACTGCGCCCGCTGCGGCGGGCACCAGGGCCACGTCTTTCCGGACGGTCCGCGGCCCACTGGCCAGCGTTACTGCAACAACGGCGTTGCCCTGCGCTTCGTGCCCGACGGCGAGCCGCTGCCGGAGCGGTGACCCGGCGTCGTACGCCCGACGGCGGCGGGTCGGAAGCCGTGAATGGCGGCGGCCAAAGAACTCTTGAGCCCGGCTCCCGGGCCGCGCTACAATAGGGACTCCGTTTCCGAAGTCCGCATGTCCATGGTTGGCGTGTCCCGTTGCTTCGTCGTGGTCAGTGTTCACCGCGCCGGCGTCGTCATTGCGCCGGCCGCGAGTGGATGATGTACCCGACCGGAGCAGCAGATTCGAGGGCCATCATCCACAGCCGGGTGATGGCCCTTTTTTCGTCGGAAGGCCTACGCACATGACCGCCACGCCAGGCAAGACCCGCAGCGGCGCGATTACCGACGGCCCGTCCCGCGCCCCGGCCCGATCGATGCTGAAGGCGGTCGGGTTCGACGACGAGGCGCTGCGTCGGCCCATCATCGGGGTCGCCAACACGTGGACCGAGATCGGGCCCTGCAACTTTCATCTGCGACGGCTCGGGGAGCGTATCAAGGACGGGATCCGCGCCGCCGGGGGGACGCCGATGGAGTTCAACACGGTGTCCATCTCCGACGGCATCACCATGGGCAGCGACGGCATGCGGGCCTCGCTCGTCAGCCGCGAGGTCATCGCTGACTCCATCGAGCTCGTCGCCCGCGGCAACCTGTTCGACGGGCTCGTCGTGCTGGTCGGCTGCGACAAGACCATTCCCGGCGGGGTGATGGCGGTGGCTCGGCTCGACATTCCGGGGCTGGTGCTCTACGGCGGCTCGATAGCCCCGGGGCGTTGGGAGGACCACGACGTCACCATCCAGGACGTCTTCGAGGCGGTGGGCACGCACGCGGCCGGCAGGATGACCGACGCGCAGTTGAAGGCGCTCGAGGACGCGGCCTGCCCCGGACCGGGCGCGTGCGGTGGACAGTTCACCGCCAACACCATGGCAACCGTCTGCGAGCTGATCGGCATCTCGCCGATGAGCCACAACGCGGTGCCGGCGATGCACGAGGAGAAGGACGTCGTCGCCCGCGAGTCCGGGCGTCTGATCATGGACCTGGTCCAGGCGGACCGCCGGCCGCGACGGATCATGACCCGGGGCGCGCTGGAGAACGGCATCGCGTCGGTGGCCGCCACCGGGGGCTCGACCAACGCGGTGCTGCACCTGCTGGCGATCGCGCGCGAGGCAGGCGTCGACGTCTCCATCGACGACTTCGACCGCATCAGCCGCGTGACGCCGTTGCTGGCCGACCTGAAGCCGGGCGGGCGCTTCGTGGCGACGGATCTGTACCGGGCGGGTGGAAGCCGTCTGGTGGCGCGTCGGTTGCAGGAGGCGGGGGTGCTGCGGTCCGACGAGGTCACCGTCACCGGCCGCACGATCGGGCAGGAGGCGGAGGCGGCGGCCGAGGCCCCCGGGCAGGAGGTGGTGCGGCCGGTGTCCGAGCCGATAACTCCGACAGGCGGGCTCATCATCTTGAAGGGCAACCTCGCCCCCGACGGGTGCGTCGTCAAGGTGGCCGGGGGCTACGGCGACCGGCGGCACCGGGGGCCGGCGCGGGTGTTCGACAGCGAGGAGGCCTGCTTCGAGGCGGTGGAGAAGGGTGCGCTGCGGCCGGGCGACGTCGTCGTGATTCGCTACGAGGGGCCTCGGGGAGGACCCGGCATGCGCGAGATGCTGGCCGTCACCGCGGCCATCGTCGGGGCCGGTCTCGGCGACTCGGTCGCGTTGCTGACCGACGGCCGGTTCTCCGGTGCGACGCGCGGGCTCATGGCGGGGCACGTGGCGCCGGAAGCGGCGCAGGGGGGGCCGATTGCGGCGGTCCGCGACGGCGATATCATCGTGTTCGACCTCCAGGCGCGCGAGCTTCGGGTCGAGGTCGACGAGGCGGAGATCGCCGAGCGCATGCGCGGCTGGCAGGCGCCCGGGCCGCGGTACGCGACGGGCGTGATGGCGAAGTACTGCCGTCTCGTGGGGTCGGCGGCCGAGGGTGCGGTGACGACGGCGTGAGGGAGCTGCGGGTCTTCGCCGCCCGCGGCGGGTATGGCCGATGGGGAACATGAGAACCGGCGCACAGATCCTGTGGGAGTCCCTCGTCCGCGAGGGGGTGACCACGGTGTTCGGCTATCCCGGCGGCGCGATTCTGCCCGCCTACGACGCCATGCTCGAGTACCCGGTCCGGCACGTCCTGGTGCGGCACGAGCAGGGGGCGACCCACATGGCCGATGGCTACGCGCGGGCCAGCGGCGAGGTCGGGGTGGCGGTGGCCACGTCGGGGCCCGGCGCCACGAACATGGTCACGGGCATCGCCACCGCCATGCTCGACTCGTCGCCCATCGTCTGCATCACCGGGCAGGTCGGAAGCCGCCTGATCGGGTCGGACGCCTTTCAGGAGACCGATGTCACCGGCGTCACCTTGCCGATCACCAAGCACAACTACCTGGTGTCGCACGTGTCCGAGGTGGCGCCGACCCTCCACGAGGCCTTCTACGTCGCGCGCTCCGGTCGCCCCGGACCGGTGCTCGTGGACATCACCAAGGACGCCCAGCAGGCCTCGGCCGAGTTCGTGTGGGACGACAGCCCGGTCCGACTGCCCGGCTATCGGCCGGAGCTCCGGGCCTCCGACACCGAGCGCCGGCAGGCGGTGGAGCTCATCAACGGCGCGAAGCGCCCGGTCATCTTCGCCGGGCACGGGGTGATGCTGTCGGGCGCGATGGACCTGGTCCGCGAGTTCGCGGAGCGGGCCGACATCCCGGTCGCCATGACCCTGCTCGGCATCGGGTCGTTTCCCGCCCTGCATCCGCTGAACCTGGGCATGATGGGCATGCACGGCGAGGCGTGGGTGAACCAGGCCATCCAGGAGGCCGACCTCCTGCTCGCCTTCGGCATGCGCTTCGACGACCGCGTGACCGGCAACGTCAAGACGTATGCGCCCAACGCGCGGAAGATCCACGTCGACATCGATCCGGCCGAATTCAACAAGAACGTCCTCGTGGACGTCACCCTGGCCGGCGACCTCTCGGGCGTGCTGCGGGATCTGCTGCCGCGGATAGAGCCCGGCGACCGCCGCGCATGGCTCGAGGCCATCGCGGGGATGAAGGGCGATTCGGCCGTCCGCGACGTCCAGAACCTGCCCGACAGCGGTCACCTCTACGCCGCCCACGTCATCAACGACATTTGGCGGATGACCGGCGGAAAGGCGGTGGTGGTGACCGACGTGGGTCAGCACCAGATGTGGGAGGCCCAGTACTATCACCACCAGGAGCCTCGGTCGCTGATTACGTCCGGGGGACTGGGGACGATGGGGTTCGCCCTGCCCGCCGCCATCGGCGCGAAGCTCGCGCGGCCCGAGGCCGAGGTGTGGGCGATCGTCGGCGACGGCGGCTTCCAGATGACGATGTGCGAGCTGGCCACCATTGCGCAGGAGAAGGTGAAGGTCAACGTCGCCATCATCAACAACGGTTATCTGGGCATGGTGCGCCAGTGGCAGGAGTTCTTCTACGAGCGACGCTACGCGGCCACGCCGCTGCTCAGCCCCGACTTCGCGAAGCTGGGCGAGGCCTTCGGCCTGCGCAGCGCGACGGTGTCGCGGCGTCAGGACGTCGAGCCGACGGTGGCGATGGCGCGCGCCGAGCCCGAGGCGGTGGTCATCGACTTCCGGGTCGAGCAGGAGGACACCGTCTATCCGATGGTGCCGGCCGGCGCCGATCTGCACGCGATGATCCGGCGGCCGAGCCCCAGCCCCATCGTCGAGACGGCGGACGACTAAGACCATGCGGCGTACCTTCGTCGTGCATGTCGAGGACAAGCCCGGGGTGCTGAACCGCGTGGCGTCGCTGTTTCGCCGCCGGGCGTTCAACATCGAGTCGCTGACGGTGGGCCGCACCGAGGTGGCCCGCGTGTCCCGCATGACGATAGTCGTCGACACCGACGACAACGGCGCGAGGCGTCTCGAAGCCAACCTGTACAAGCTCGTGAACGTCCTGCGGGTCACCGACCTGACCGGCGACGCGGCCGTCGTCCGTGATCTCACGCTCATTCGGGTGGCGGCGACCCAGGAGACCCGGACTCAGGTCATGCAGATCGTCGACACGTTCCGGGGCCGCGTCGTCGACGTGGCGCCCGAGTCGCTGATCGTCGAGGCGACCGGCACGGAGGACAAGATCGACGGGCTGCTGGGCGTCCTGCAGCCCTACGGCGTGCTCGAGATCGTGCGAACCGGACGGGTCGCCATGTCGCGGGGGCAGCAGAGCGTGGCGACGGAGACCGCGGAGGCCCCGGCCGAGGTCGAGCACGGCGACCACGTCTCCTATTCCGTGTAAGTCGGCGCAACCCGGTAGTCCCGTCCCGAGACCCTCGGGATCATTCCCACTGACGAGGCGGAAGCAGAATGGCAACGATTCACTACGACGACTCGGCGGATCTCTCTCTCATACAGGGCAGGAAGGTCGCCGTGTTCGGCTACGGCTCCCAGGGTCATGCTCATGCGCTGAATCTCAAGGACAGCGGGGTCTCGGTGCAGGTGGCGCTGGCGGAAGGCAGCCGTTCGCGCGCGCGGGCGGAAGCGGACGGGCTGACGGTGAAGAGCGGCAGCGAGGCGGCGGCGTGGGCCGACGTGGTCATGATTCTCGCCCCCGATACCCGGCAGCGGGACATCTACGACCGGTCGATCGCTTCCAACCTCGCCCCGGGCGACATGCTGATGTTCGCCCACGGTTTCAATATCCGTTTCCGGACCATCACTCCGCCGCCGGACGTCGACGTGACGCTGATTGCCCCCAAGGCCCCGGGCCACCGCGTGCGCGAGGTGTTTCTCGAGGGCGGCGGCACGCCCGCCCTGATCGCGGTCGAGCAGGATGCCACGGGGAACGCCAAGCCCCTGGCCCTGTCTTACGCGAAGGGGTTGGGGCTCACCCGCGCCGGCGTCATCGAGACGACGTTCGCGGAAGAGACCGAGACCGACCTGTTCGGCGAGCAGACGGTCCTGTGCGGAGGCGTCAGCGCGCTCATCAAGGCGAGCTTCGAGACGCTGGTGGAGGCCGGTTATCAGCCGGAGGTGGCGTACTTCGAGTGCATGCACGAGCTGAAGCTCATCGTGGACCTCATCTACCGGGGCGGCCTCAACTACATGCGCTACTCGGTCAGCGACACCGCCGAGCACGGCGACTACACCGGGGGGCCGCGGGTCGTGACCGACGCCACCCGTGAGGCGATGCGGGGCATTCTCAAGGACATTCAGGACGGTGTCTACGCCGACAAGTGGATCGCGGAGGACAAGGCCGGCCGGCCCTGGTTCATGGCGCGGCGGCGGGCCGAGCAGGAGCATCGGATCGAGAAGGTCGGCGCCGAACTCCGAGGAATGATGCCGTTCCTCGATGCGGTCACCGTCAAGGAGCCGGTCTAGCAGGAGGTTTCGAGATGCCCCGAGTCGCCTTCGATGACCTGCCGCCGGAAGCGCGCCTGTGGATCTTCGCGGCCGAGCGTCCCCTGGCCGATGACGAACGCTCACGCGTGACCCGGGAGGTCGATGCATTCATCGAACAGTGGACCGCGCACGAAGTGCCCCTGAGGGCGGCGCGCGATCTGCGGTACGACCAGTTCATCTTCGTGGCCGTCGACGAGCGGGCGGCCGGGGCGTCCGGGTGCTCGGTCGACGCTCTCGTTCGCCGCATGAAGGATCTGCAGGTCGTGTTGGGCGTCGAGCTGGTGAACCATGCACCGGTGCTCTATCGCGCCGCGGCCGGCATCGCGAGGGTGTCGCGGGAACGGTTCGCCGACCTCGCCGAGAGCGGGGAGGTGAGTTCCCGGACGGTCGTTTTCGACAATACGCTGACGAAGGTGGAGCAGGTTCGCGAAGGTCGTTGGGAGCTGCCGGCCGGCGAGTCGTGGCACGGAGCGGCCTTCTTTCGCCAGCCGTCTGCGCCGTAGAAACGGCGCGGACCGCCGCAGGGTTGGTTTGGACCCCCGTCCGAGCCGCGGGCGACGATGGGGAGGGCGGCTGTCCTGGGAAGTCCGTCCGGAGGGGGGACGGGCCGGCGACGCCGGGCGAAACGCTGCGAGCGAACGTCTCGCCGAGGGCCGCCCGACGCCAGGCGGGGAAGAATGGTCGGGGCGCCCGGGTTCGAACCGGGGGCCTCCTGCTCCCAAAGCAGGCGCGCTACCAGGCTGCGCCACGCCCCGACGGCTATTGCAGCAACACCAAGTTACCACAACCGAGGCGGGTGTCCCATCCCTCGCGCGTGCTTCCGGCGCGCGTGCCCCGCCCTGCGCCCTCGTCCACGCCGGGTGCGCGACAAGCAGTGAGGCGCCGCGGCGGGGCGCCCTCGCCGGCGACGCGGGCGTTGACTGACGCGCCGGCGACGTCGACTCCTCCCAAGTTGACTGACGCGCCCGCGATGTCGACTCCTCCAACCAAGGGGGAAGTGATGGACGGGCGACCCGACGGCGCTTGCCGCCTGTCCAAGTGCTCTCGTCCACCCGTCCACCGCCGGCCGGGTTTGACAATCCAAGCAGAGTGCTACTATCCTTTGCGCCCAATGAGTGTCATAGCAGATGCAATTGCCGAGCGGCAGAGACGGATCGAGCGTCTCCAGGACGAGATCAAGGCGTTGAGCGACGTCGAGGAGATGCTGGGAGACTCTGCCCCACAAGCGAGGCCGCGCGCCCGGCGAGCCTCTTCTTCGCCAAGGAAGCGGGCGGCCAAGGCCGCGGTCGCGGAACCTGCTTCCGGGGCCAAGCCGAAGAGAAAGCGCCGCGAGATGACGCCCGAGGAAAGAAGGGCGGTATCCGAGCGGATGACCGCATACTGGGCGGCGCGCAGGAAGGCCGCAAAAAAGGCGGGGAAGTAGTTCGCGGCCTAGTCCCGGGGGGCGCCATGGGTGGTGCTTGGGCCGTCCCGCCGACGACAGCTTCGAAACGGTGGTTCCGGCGCGGGCCCGCCTTGGCGGTTCGTCGCGTCCTTGTCCGCCTGTCCACGCCTCGTCGCCGCGCCCGAAGCGCTATCGCCTCTCCAGCGCTTGTCTCACCGAGGCGAGTTCGACGCAGGCCACGAACACCTGCATCGCCCGATCGAGATCCCCGAGTTCCGGAAACGTCGGCGCGAGCCGGATGTTGGTGTCGCCGGGGTCCCGTCCATAGGGGAACGTGGCGCCGGCCGGCGTCAGCTTGACGCCGGCGCCGGCCGCGAGGCGGACAATCTCCCCCGCCAAGCCGGGGCGCGCGTCGAACGAAAGAAAGTAGCCCCCGCGGGGCGTGGTCCAGGAACCGGTTCCGGTTCCCCCCAACGCTTCCGAGAGCCGGCGGAACACCAGCTCGAACCTGGGGCGCAGGATTGCGGCATGCTTCCGCATGTGCGCCCGTACGTGGTCGAGGTCGCGCAGAAAGCGGACGTGCCGCAACTGGTTCACCTTGTCCGGCCCGATGGTCACTACCTGCATCCGCCGCCGAAACCAGTCGAGGGTGGCGGGCGAACCGCCCATGAAGCTGATGCCGGCGCCGGCCCGCGTGACCTTCGACGTCGACGCGAACAGCACCAGGCTGTCCACCGTGCGGTGGCGCCGGCACGCGTCCATGATGTTGGCCAGCGGCGGCGGCTCGTCGTCGAGATCGTGGACCGCGTAGGCGTTGTCGCACAGGATGCGGAAGTGCGGGCCGGCGATGGCGCCGAGCCGGGCGAGGCGGTCGATGGTGGCCTCGGAATAGACCTGCCCGCCGGGATTGGAATATTTCGGCACGCACCAGATACCCCGGATCGAGGGGTCGGAGCGCACGTGGTCCTCGACCCGATCCATGTCGGGGCCGTCGTTGCGCATCGGCACGTTGATCATCTCGATGCCGAGATCCTCGAGAATCGCGAAGTGCCGGTCATAGCCGGGTACGGGGCAGAGAAACCGCACCGTTCCGGACTGTCGCCAGGCGCCGTCGGGGCCGGCCGGGCCGTGGAGCCAGGCGTTCAGCAGGTACAGGTACATGAGCGTGAGGCTGCTGTTGCCCCCGGCGATCACTTCGTCGGGACGCACGCCCAGCCAGGCCGCGCCGAGCCGCCGGGCTTCGGGCAGGCCGTCGAGCCCGCCGTAGTTCCTGACGTCGGTGCCGTCGGCGGCGGTCGGGGGTCCGCCATCGGCGTCGAGGTCGTCGGACAGCGCGAGCTGGGCCGGGCTCGGCTTGCCGCGGGTCAGATCCAGGGACAAGCCGGCGGCGCGGAATCGATCGTGAACGGCGGTCAACTCCCTCTCGCGGGCACGCAGGGTCTCCAGGTCGTGACGGTCACGCGTCGTCGTCGTCAAGATGCCTCCCGTGTCTCTCATGTTACAGGACCCGCCCCGGGTCGGCGGCGTTCGTCGGCGCGTCCGCGACCGCGCCGTCCGGCGGCGCCGGCGGCCACCGGACTCCATATTGCGGCGGGCGCGGTGGCGGTGGGATAATCGACCCTCGGCCCGCGGATTCCTGATCGATCAGATGCGAATGTGACGCATGTGACGCTGCGACAGTCGAGCCTCATCGTCGTCGGCGCGAGTCTTCTGGGCCTGACGATGGCGTGCGGGACGGGAAGCAGCGCCCCGCCTTCCGACTTCGCGGCCGCCGGCGCGTCGGCGGGGGCGGACGCCGTGGTCGGCCCGGCCCCCGGCGAGTGGTTCACGGAGGGCGCGCCGGGGCTCGACTTCGTGCACTTCAACGGCATGTCCGGCAACTTCCACCAGACCGAGATCATGGGCCCCGGCGTGGCGTTGTTCGACTACGACAACGACGGCGACCTCGACGTCCACGTCGCGCAGGGACGGACGCTCGGGAGCGACCCGCCGCTGATGGCGCCCCCGGACGGGCCGCTCACCGACCGCCTCTACCGAAACGACCTGGCGCCGTCGTCGGACGGCCCCCGGCTGCGGTTCACGGACGTGTCGGCCGGGAGCGGACTGAATCCGGGCGGACACGGCATGGGGGCCGCGGCCGGCGACTACGACAACGACGGCTGGGTCGACCTCTACCTGACCGGGTTCGAGCGGAACCGGATGTTTCGGAACAACGGCGACGGGACGTTCTCGGACGTGTCGGAGGAGAGCGGCACGCACGATCCCGACCGGTGGGGGGTGTCGGCCGCCTTTCTCGACTACGACCGCGACGGCTGGCTCGACCTCTTCGTCGGCAACTACCTCAGCTTCGACCTGGACACGCACATCCCCTGCTACAACCGGTCCGGCCCGCCCGACTACTGCCCCCCCGAGGTCTACCGCGCGCAGCCCGACCGGCTGTACCGTAACCGCGGCGACGGCACGTTCGTCGACGTGACGGCGGAGGCGGGCGTCGCCTACGAGTTCGGACCGGCCCTCGGGGTGGCGACGGCGGACTTCGACAACGATGGCTGGATCGACATCTTCGTCGCCAACGATCAGCAGGAGAACCAGCTCTGGATCAACCGCGGCGACGGCACCTTCATCAACCGCGCGCCGTTGTGGGGGGCGGCGTTGGGGGCCGGTGGCGAGGCCAAGGCGGACATGGGGGTCGATGCCGGCGACTTCGACAACGACGGCGACGAGGACCTGTTCGTCACCGAGCTCATCGGCCAGGGCAGCACGCTCTACGTCAACGACGGCGCCGGCCTGTTCGAGGAGCAGAGCATGCAGGCCCTCATCCGCCTGCCCAGCCTGCCCTACACGGGCTTCGGGACCGCCTGGTTCGACTTCGACAACGACGGGTGGCTGGACCTCTTCTCCGTCAACGGCCACGTCACCCGCGACATGGACGCGTTGGGGCCGGACAACCCGTTTCCCTTGCAGCAGCGCAACCTGCTGTTCCGCAACCGGGGAGACCGCCGCTTCGACGACGTGACGGACCGCGCCGGCGAGGCGCTCCGGCGGTCCGAGGTGAGCCGGGGCGCCGCGTTCGGAGACATCGACAACGACGGCGACACGGACGTGCTGGTCGGCAACGGGGCCGGTCCGGCGCGGCTGCTCGTCAACCGGATCGGCGGGCGCAACCAGTGGGTCGGCCTGCGGCTCGTCGGCGCGGACGCGCCCCGCGACATGATCGGCGCTCGGGTTGAGGTCGTTCGGGGGGACGGCTCGCGGGTGTGGCGCCGCGCGAGATCCGACGGGAGCTATGCCTCCGCCCAGGATCCGCGCGTCCTGGTCGGGCTCGGGGCGTCGTCGGCGCCGGTCGAGGTGCGCGTCACGTGGCCGGGCGGGCGCACCGAGGCGTGGCGCGATGTTCCTCCCGGCCGCTACACGACGCTGCGCGAAGGCGAGGGCGGGTGACATGACGTGGCGCCGGCCCGTCACGTGGCTCCTCGCCTGCACCGTGGCCTTCGCGGGCGGTTGCGCCGCGCCGGACGAGGGCGCCCTGGTGTCGCGTCTCGCCGGCGAAGGGGGTCCGATGCGGGCGGGCGGCCCGCGGCAGCCGATTGCCCTGCCGGATCTCTCCGGCGTGGCGGCATCGGTCCAGCGCCAGGTGCGCGAGCGTCACGCCCGCCTCGCGGCCAAGCTGGCCGAGGCCGACGCCCCGCCCGCCGAACTCGCCGGCGCCTTCGGCGAGCTCGGCGTGGTGCTCATGGCCGCCGAGTACCGCGAGGCGGCCGGCGACTGCTTCAGGAGCGCGATGGACCTCGCTCCCGGGGAGATGCGCTGGCCGTACTACCTCGGCCATCTCCACGCCGTCGAGGGCGACCGCGCGACGGCGGCCGAACTCTTCGCGCGGGCGCACGAGCTCCGGCCGACGGATCTGCCGGCCCTGGTCCGGCTGGGCGACACGCTGCTCGACCAGAGCCGGCCCGATGCGGCCGAAGAGGCGTTCATGCGCGCCCTGACTCTCGATCCCGGCCTGGCCGCGGCGTTGGCGGGCATGGGGCGGGCGGCGCTCACGAAGGGGGAGGCCGCGCGCGCGGTCGATTACCTGGGGCGCGCTCTCTCGGTCGACGAGGGCGCGACCAGCCTGCATTATCCGCTCGCGATGGCCTATCGGCAGCTCGGCGACCTCGGCCGGGCCGAGGCGCACCTCCGCCGGCGCGGGAGCGGTGTGGCGACGGTGGCGGATCCGTTGATGGACGCCTACTCGGAAGTGCTGGAGAGCGCGATCACCTACGAGACCCGCGGCGTGCGGGCGCTGCAGGACGGGCGGCCGGCGGCGGCCGAGGACCTGTTCCGCCGGGGGTTGGAGCTGGCCCCCGACGACCCCGCGCTGCGGCATCGGTTGGGCACGACACTGATGATGGCGGGTGACGCGGGCGGCGCGATCGAGCAGTTCGAAGAGACCATCCGCCGTTCTCCCGACTTCGCGAAGGCGCACTTCGGCCTGGGCATGGTGGCGATGCTGGACGGACGCTACCCGGAGGCGGCGGAGCGCTTCGGGGACGCCGTCGAGCATCAGCCCGATTATGTGGAAGCGCGGGTCGGTCTCGCCGACGCGCTGCGGGTGACGGGACGGGCGGAGGCGGCGCTTGCCCATTATCGCCGGGTGGTGGTGGCCGATCCGCGGTTCGCGGATGCGTGGACGGGGTACGTGATGGCCCTCGCCGGCCTCGGCCGCGCCGAGGAGGCGCGAGATCGACTGGCCGAGGCGCTGACCGTTCTCCCCGGCCATCCGCAGTTGACGGAGTTGAGGACGCAGTTGCGGTGACGGCGCGCCGCCCCCAGCGGAACCCCGCGCTGCATCGCGGCTCGAATGCAGCGGGGCTGCCACGGACAGCGGCAATCCCGTCGGTGAGGAACGAATGACGGCGGCTGGCGTCTGTCGCTTCGGGTTCGTGGCGGCGGCGTGCGCCCTCGCGGCGGGTCCGGCGGCGGCCGGGCAGGAAGGCGGGGGCGCGTCCGGCACCGCCGCGATGGTGGCGCGTCTCGAGGCGATTGCCGCCGCGGCGGCGCAGACCAACCCCTATGCCGGATCGATGCGGGCCGAGGCCCTCGCCGCGGTCGCCCCGCCCACCTTTCTGCCGGACCTCCTGCGTTACCGCTCGGAGATTGCCCGGTACCAGCTCTACGCCGGCCGGAGCGAGGCGGCGGCGGCGGCGCTCGAGGACATCCTCCGCGAGGCGTCGGCCGACCCGTCGGTCTCTCCCGCGTTCGTGAGCGCGGTGCGGCAGCTCCTGGCCCTGTCCCACCTGCGCGCGGCCATGCAGAGCAACTGCGTGTCCGGCCCCGCCGCCGGCCGTTGCTCGGCGCCGGTGGACCGCGACGCAATCCACCCCGACGACGGCGCGGCGCGGCGGGCCATCGCGGAGTACACCCGCATTCTGGGCGACCCCCCGGACGAATCGACCGCGCTGGCCGCGCAGTGGCTGCTCAATCTCGCCTACATGATGGTCGGCGAGTACCCGTTCCACGTGCCCGAGCAGTGGCTCGTGCCTCCCGCGGCGTTCCGGTCCGAGCACGACGTCGGCCGCTTCCCCGACGTGGCGGGGCGGCTCGGCCTCGACGACGCGGGCCGCAAGGGCGGCAGCGTCATGGACGACTTCGACGGCGACGGCCGCCTCGACATCGTCGCCTCGTCGGCCGGCCTGTTCACGGTGGCGGCGGGAGAGAACCCCAACCAGTTGCGGTACTTTCGCAACGAGGGCGACGGCGCCTTCTCTGACCGGACCACCGAGGCGGGGCTCGACGGCCTCGTCAGCGGCCTGCACGTCGTCCACGCCGACTACGACAACGACGGGTTCCTCGACCTGCTGGTCCTGCGGGGGGCGTGGCTCGACACCGGGCACCCGAACTCGCTCCTGCGGAACAACGGCGACGGCACCTTCTCCGACGTCACCGCGGCGGCCGGCCTGCTGATGCCGGCCCCGACGCAGGCGGCGGCGTGGGGCGACTACGACAACGACGGGTGGGTCGACCTGTTCATCGGCAACGAGTCGCGGGTCGCTCCCGGCGGCGTCGGCGCCGCCGCTTCGGGCGGCGGGTCCGTCTATCCGTCCCGCCTATTCCGCAACAACCGCGACGGGACGTTCAGCGACGTCGCGGAGGCGGCCGGCGTGGCGGTGGTCGGGTTCGTCAAGGGCGCCGTCTGGGGCGACTACGACAACGACGGGCGGCTCGATCTCTACGTGACGCGGCTGCGGCCCGACGAACCCAACCTGCTCTTCCACAACGAGGGGCCCGGGCCGGCCGGCGCGTGGTCGTTCCGCGACGCGGCGGCCGAAGCGGGGGTCGAAGGGCCGCCGGTGAGCTTCCCCACGTGGTTCTTCGACTACGACAACGACGGGTGGGAGGACCTCTTCGTCAGCGGCTTCAGCGGAGGGCTGGCCGACGTGGTCCTCGAGCGCCTCGGCCAGCCGCACCGAGGCCAGTTGCCGCGCCTCTACCGCAACGACCGCGACGGCACGTTCACCGACGTGACCGCGGCGGTGGGCCTGGACCGGATCATGGTGGGCATGGGGTCGAACTTCGGCGACCTCGACAACGACGGGTTCCTCGACCTGTACCTGGGCACCGGGGACCCCGACTACCGCATGCTCATCCCCAACCTGATGTTCCGGAACGCGGCGGGAGAGCGGTTCCAGGACGTCACCTCGTCGGGCGGCTTCGGGCACCTCCAGAAGGGGCACGGGGTGTCGTTCGGCGATGTCGACGCCGACGGCGACCAGGACCTGTACCACGTCACCGGGGGCGCCTTCGAGGGCGACACCTTCCCGAACGCCCTGTACCTGAACCCCGGCCACGGCAACCGTTGGCTGACCCTCCGGCTCGAGGGGGTGGCCTCGAACCGGGCCGCCATCGGCGCCCGCATCGCGGTCACCGCCGTCACTCCGGACGGCGACCGCGAGGTCCACGTCACCGTGGGGGCCGGCGGCAGCTTCGGGGGGTCGAGCCTGCAGCAGGAGATCGGGCTGGGGGCGGCGACCGCGGTCCGGACGGTGGCCGTCACCTGGCCTGCGACGGGAGAGACGGACGTGTACGCGAATGTGGCGCTGGATCGCGCGTATCGCGCCCGCGAGGGCGATGCGGCGCTGACCCCGGTCGCACTCGCCCCGATCGACCTGGGTGCGGGCGCCGTCGGGTCCGTCCCGCTCGCGGCCGACCCTCGCGACGACCGGACGCGGGGTCTGGACGCCGCCGTCGTCGGCGACTGGCCGGAAGCCCTCCTCCGGTTCCGGCAGGCCCTCGCGCTCGCGCCGGGCGACGCGATGCTCAACTGGTACCTGGGAATGAGCCTGCACCTGTCGGGCGACGACGCGGAGGCGGCGTTGGCGTACCTCGCGGAGGCGGCGCGGCTCGATCCGGCGCTGACGGGGCGGACCCACCTCACCATCGGCGCCGTGCGCGAGGCCGGCGGCCGCATGGACGAGGCCATCGGCCACTACACGCTGGCCGCGTCCGAGGCTCCGGCTGGCGGCGAGGCGCACTTCCGCCTCGCCGAGGCGCTGCGCAGGTCGGACCGGGCCGCCGCGTCCCTCATCTACTACGAGCAGGTCCCCGACCGCCGCGACGCCCGCTTCGGCGAGGTGCTGGCCCTCGTCAAGCTGGGGCGCCACCGTGACGCGCACGACCGCCTCGCGGCCGGCGTCGAGCGGCATCCCTGGGAACCCGCGTTCCCCATCGCCCTCGCCCGGCTCCTCGCCGCCGCCCCCGACGACACGCTGCGCGACGGCCCCCGTGCGCTGGCCCTCGCCGAGGCCCTGGCCGGGCGCCTCCGCACGACCGCCGTGGCCGAGACCGTGGCGATGGCCCACGCCGAGCTGGGGCAGTTCGCGGGGGCGGTCGAGTGGCAGCGCCTCGCGATGTCCGTCGCGCAGGAGGCGGGGCAGTCAGCCGCGGTGCAGCGCATGTCCGCCAACCTCGCACGGTACCTCCGCGGCGAGCCCTGCCGCATCCCGTGGGAGGACGACGAGCTGGAGTAGGCTTCGTGGCAGCGCGATTCCACCGACGTATCGTCGACGGAGACCGCCAGCTCGACGTCTGAACGAGGCATAGCGGGCTGTCCTTGAAGAGAGTTGCCCATGTCGCGGAGCGTCTTCGCAGCGTTTATCGGCAAGGCCCTTCGCAGCGTTTAGCGGCAAGGCTCTTCGCAGCGCTTATCGGCAAGGCCAGCGACACGACGGCAAAGGAAGCTCCGGGACAGTCCACTAGCACTGGCTACGGCGCGGATTCCCGGCCCTCAACGTCCCGCGCGGTCGGCCAGCGCCGCGTCGAGCCGGGCCTGCAGGTCGGGATGGTCCGGCGCGACCCGTAGCGCGGTCCGGAACTGGGCGACCGCCTCGTCGAGCCGCCCCTGCATCTGCAGGGCGGTGCCCAGGTTGGCGTGGGCGTCGATGTGCGCCGGTTCGAGTTCGACGGCGCGGCGGAACTCGACCGTCGCCTCGTCGATCCGGCCGCGAGATCCGAGCGCGATGCCCAGCCGGTTGTGGAGGTCGGCGGCGACGACGCCGAGGTCGACGGCGCGGCGCAGGTGGACGATCGCGTCGTCGATCTGGCCGACGTCGTGCAGCGCGATGCCCAGCGCCGCGTGAGCCTCGGCCGAGGTCGGGTCGATGTCGAGGGCCCGCCGGAGGCTCGCGATGCCCGCTTCGGCCCGGTCGAGCGAGAGGAGGGCGTTGCCCAGGTTGGAGTGCGTGTCGGCGTCCTCGGGCGCCAGGGCCAGCGCCCGTTCATAGTGGCCGACGGCCTCCTCGAGCCGGCCCTGGGCGGCGAAGGCGGTGCCGAGGTTGCTGTGGGCGAGGGCGTCGTCCGGGGTCAGGGCCAGCACCTGGCGGTACTGCTCGACGGCCTCCTCGATTCGGCCCTCCGCCTGCAGCTCGGTTCCCACGTTCAGGGCGGTGATGGCGCGCATGTCGCTCATCGAGAGCACCGGCCAGTTGCAGAAGACGAGCAGGCCGGCCGCCGCCGCCGCCGCCCAGGCCCCCTGCCAGGTCCAGTCCGCCGGCTGCCGGCCCTTGGCCATCTCCCAGACCGTCGCCACTCCGCCCGCCGCGAACAGCATCAGCAGCGGGGCCAGGGGATGGCGGTAGCGCGCCATCACCGCGAACAGCACCACGCTCGCCGCGTACGCGGCGAGCATCAGGTGGAACGGCCGCAGTTGCCGCCGCCGGCCCCACGTCAGGCAGATGCCCGCGACCCCCAGGGGCGCGAGCAGGCCGAAGTGCCAGACGTGGCCGGCGAGCCGGAGGGGGAGCGACCAGTCGGCGTGGCTGAGCTGGTCTTCGGTGTCGGCCACCTCCGACCCGTTCAGGGCCAGCATCACCTTGCGCCCGGTCAGCCGCAGCCAGTCTCCCGGCTGGGTGCGGATGTAATCGAGGGCCCGACCGGTCCAGTGGCTCGACACCTGTGCCGGCGTCAGGGTTTCCCCGACATCGCGCTCGGCAATCTGCGTCGCGTCCCGGCGCTCGAACCGGGGGTCGCCGCGCCCCGGCACGAGGGGGCGGTAGGTGCCGTCGGCATCGGGGTTGTTGCCGATGTAGAAGTTGGGTCCGAACTGGGCCGTCGTCAGCAGGAAATCGCCCCCGACCGCCTGGTTCCGCGCCGCCACCGGCAGGAGCACGACGGCCAGCCCGAGGGCCAGGGCCCCCGCCCGCGCGAGATGCCGCCGGCCGGCGTCGCGCGACAGGACCAGCCAGCCCAGAAGCACTGCGCCGAAGACGAGGGCGTTCTCGCGCGTCAGCACGAGGGCGCCGAGGACCACGCCCGGCCACAGCCACGCCCGGGGCCGGCCGGGCTCGGTGACGAGCCGGGCGAGGAGGGCGAGGAGGAGGCACAGCAGGAACACCCCCGGCGCGGTCTTCTGGATCAGGCCGTCGAAGAAGATCGCGGGCGCGTAGACCGCGAGCATGAGGCCCGCGACGACGCCCGCCTCCTTCGAGAAGAGCCGCCGGCCGGCCATCGCGAGCAGGGCGCAGGCGGCCGAGCCCAGCACGATCTGGCAGAGCCTCACCGCGAGCAGGCCGGGGCCGAAGAGCGTGTAGACGAGGCCGAGGAAGTACGGATACAGCGGGGCCTGATAGAAGGTCTCGCCGCCCAGCCAGTCGCCGCCCGCGATCTCCATCCCCCACGCGTGATAGCTCTGCGCGTCGCCCATCGCGAGGTCGAAGAACGGGGCCGAGCCGAGCTGCCACACGTGGACGAGCCGGACCGCGAGGGCGAGGCCGAAGATGGCGAGCGCAATGCGGCCGAACCCGTCGCCGGCCGGCCGGCCCGGGGACGGGCGGGCGGTCGCGGCCGGGGATGGCGTGCGTCGAGGCTCGGTCGCGTGGCGGCGTCGTCGATGACGGGAGGACATGCTGGAGTCAGTCGGCCGGCGACGTGCCGCCCCGAGCGCTCGTCCCTTGCGGCCCTGCGCGGCGCCTACCAGGAGCAGTTTCCCATTCCGGGCGACGTCCCACCCCGAGAGCCCGTCCCTCGCGGCCTGGCCGGCCGGACGAACGGTGACGGCGCTTCCGTCACGGTTCCCGCCGGGCCGGAGCCGTCCGTTCCTCCAGGGCGCGGCGGTAACCGCGGAGCCGCTCGCGAATGACGGCGGCCACGTCGCCGCGGCCCGCCGACACCAAGCCGAGGGCGGTCTCCGCGGTGGCGACGGCGCGATCGAGCCGGCCGGCGGCGGCATAGGCGGCGGCGAGCACATCGAGCACCGCCGGCTGCGCGTGATCGGTCAGGGCCGCCGCCCGCTCCGCGAGCGCGACGGCGCGGGCGGGGTCGCGGCGCGCGGCGTCCGGGTGGGTCGCCAGCAGCCACGCCAGCTCGGCCGCCGGCTCGGGCGCCCCCGGGGCCGCGTCGATGGCCCGCCCGTACAGCGTGACCGCCTCGTCCAGCGCCCCCTGCATCATCAGCACGCCGGCCAGGTTGTAGAGCGTCTCTCCGTCGTCGGGGCGGATGGCGAGCGACCGCCGGAAGTGCCGTGCCGCGTCCCCCAGCCGGCCCTGCAGCCGCCGGACGGCGCCGAGGTTGTTGTGGGCGAGGGCGTAGTCGGCGTCGAGCCGCAACGCCCGATCGAGGTGGGCGGCCGCCTCGTCGAGCTCGCCCGACTGCAGGAGCGCCGTGCCCAGGTTGTAGGCGGCGGCCGGCGACTCGGGCCGCAGGCGCACCGATTCCCGGTAGTGGCCCACCGCCTCGTCGATCCGCCCGAACTGCAGGTAGAGGGATGCCACGTCGTCGTGCATCATGACCTGGTCGGGGTCGGCGGCGAGCTCCATCTCGAAGCCCACGATGTCCTCGGCGAGCTCCGTCGGTCGCCGGTCGCGGATCAGCGGATCGAGGTCGGCGGGGCGGACCGGCACCACCTGGATCCACAGGTCGCCCATCTCGTTCGACGAGTCCTGGCCCCACCTCACCGGGCGCGGCGGCGCGAAGCGGTTGTCGGGGTTGCCCACGGAGTTGTCGTAGGTGAACTCCATCGCCAGTTCCGTGCCCCGGGGCAGGACGAACGGCGTCTCGTAGCGGTAGAAGTCCTGCCAGTGGAAGTCCCAGTCGTCGATGCGGATGAGGGGCCGGCGGGTCCCGTCGGGCAGGGTGGCGTACCCCCGCACGTCCTCGGCCAGATAGTGGGCGTGCGGCTGCACGCCGTGCACCTCGACGTCGACCGGCAGCACGTAGCGGTCCACGCTCCGGTAGTCGGTCGCGCCCGGCGGAATGACCAGGTCCTGCTTGCCGAGCCGGATCGTGAACGGGTTCTTGGTCGGGGCCGCGTCGGTGAAGAAGAAGCCGATGCGCGACTGAACCGGCTGGGGCTCGTCGGCCGGCGTCAGGTGCAGTTCCAGCAGCAGGTCCGACCCGGGGTCGAGGCGCCAAGCCATGCCCTCGGCCTCGAGGGGGCGCGCCTGCCCCGGCGTCCACCCCAGGAAGTAGCCGCGCGGGAAACGGGCGGAGAAGGGCGTGACCCCCTGGTAGCCGGGTTCCGGGTCTTCCGCGTCGAGCCGGCGCGACGCCGAGGTCGGGTCGATCTTGAGGTTGGCGTGATGGACGACCCGCGCGTTCCCGGGCTGGAACTCCAGACCCTTCACGTACCGCGTCCCGGCCACCGGGATGGGAATCGCGAACTTGCGGAGGATGTCGTCCCCCTCGCCGCCGGCGCCGAGCAGGTAGGGCTCGGGCATCTCGATCACGAGGTCGGGCGTGCCCAGGCGCCACCCCGCGGCCGGGTCCCGGCGTCGCGGCGGGAGGTCGGCGGGGTCTCCCTCGGGCGCGCCGCCGTCGACCCATCGCACGATCAGGTCCAACTCGGCGTCGCTCAGCCGCCGCTCGGCCACGAACGGACCACCGTAGCCCGGCCGCGGCTTCCACGGCGGCATCGACCGGGTGCGGACCGACTGCCGGATCGCCCGCGCCCAAGGCCGGACCTCGCGCCAAGTCAGCACGCTGAACTGGGCGATGCCGCCGGGCTGGTGGCAGGCTGCGCAGTGCGTCTGCAGGAGGGGGGCGATGTCCCGGGTGAAGGTGACGTGGCCGGGCGCAGTCGCCTGAGTCGCCGCGCCGCCTGGGGCCGCCGCCGCGCCGCCATGGGCAAGCGCCGCTTCGGGGCCGTCCGCCCCTCCGGCCGTTCCGAGCCATGCGGCGAGGGCCGCGCCGGCGGCGCGACGGCCCGTACTGCCGACAAGACCGGCCGCGTGGTCCCAGCCCAGCATGCCGGCCGCTCAGTCGGACGGGCCGGGCGAAGGCCGGTGCGACCGTTCCGGGATGATGGCGATCACCGTGCCGATGATCCCCTTCGTGTCGCTGCTCATGACGCTCCGCCGCGCGACGGCCGGCGGCCCGGTTCGCGCGCCGCCGATGGGGCATCGTAGCACGCGGGCCGCCCCCGGAGCGAGATTCTTGTTGACCCGCCGGTCGGAAACCGCTAATGTGCACGGCTGATTCGGCGTGGAGTGGAGCTTCTGTCGGAACCGGAACTTCCGGTTCCCCGGAAGGTCGTTCCGGGCGGCAGGCGGCCGAGAAGGGACGCCGAGGGATCTTCGGTCCTTCGACGGGGTGCTGGCTCCAAATCGTTGGATTTTCACCAATGTTTTGGATTGATTTCCGGAGAACGGGCGGGTCCAAACGCGAATCGCGCTGTTGGGGTTCCGTCACGCGAAGCGGCACGGTGCTTGCTTAGACTGAGGGGGGGCGGCATCGGCTCCGCTGGCGCGCGGTCGCGGTGGAGCCCCAGCCGGCGGAGCGGCTGGGTGCAAACGGTGGATACGGCTCTTGGAGGAGGTTCTGGATAATGCGTAAGCGTCTTGTATTGGGTTGCGTGCTCGCCGCGGCGGTGCTCGTCATGCCCCAGCCGGCATCGGCGCAGGTCGGCGGCGACCTGTCGGTCGGGTACTCGTTCCTGACGAACGACCAGCTCGCCGCGAACGCGTCCAACCTGCCGCTGGGGTGGTTCTTCGACACGTCGTACGAGGTCAACAGCGGCCTGTCGCTGGCCCTCGACGTGAACGGGCACTACCGGAGGGGCATCGAGGCGTCATCCGTCTACTCCGGTGGTCCGAACGACCTGCCGGTGATGCCCAACCCGAGCCAGGACTTCCAGGCCCTCTCGTTCAACCGGCCCGAGGCGGAGTACTGCTCGCCGTTGTTCGTGGGCGATTACTCGAACCAGTGCCAGGTGCACATCCAGACGGCCAGCGTCGTCGGCGGCCCGCGGTTCCACCTGCAGGCGGGCGGGGTGCGGCCGTATTTCCACGCGCTGTTCGGGGTGGCGCGGTCGTTGCGCAAGATCGGCTTCTTCGCGCACACCGCGACGCACTGGGCGATTCAGCCCGGCGGCGGGGTGGATATCGACATGACCCCGAACACCGCGTTCCGCATCCAGGCGGACTACCGGCTGACGATGTATCCTGACGAGGATGCGCAGACCGACCTGAGCGGAGCGTCGTCGCTGGTGAACCCGGGCGGCGAGGACTTCAAGGAGTTCTCGATCTCGCTCGGCTTTGTCGTGAGGCTCGGCGAGCGTCGCAACTGACGGGTCGGGGCTGCGTTCGTGAATGCCCGCGTCGGTTGAATCGAGGAGAGATGAATCGGAATCGGTGGTCGTTTCTGTTGGAGGAGGTGCACGCATGAGGTTGGGTAGGTTCCTTGCGGTCGCGGCGGCGGTCCTGCTGCTGGCGCCCGCGGTCGCCGTGGCGCAGAGCTCGATCGCGGGTACGGTCACGGACGACACCGGGGGCGTGCTGCCCGGTGTGACGGTCGAGGCGTCGAGCGACGTGCTCATCGAGGGGTCGCGTGTCGTCTTCACCGACGGCACCGGCAACTACAACATCATCGACTTGCGGCCGGGTGTCTACAGCGTGGTGTTCACCCTGCCCGGTTTCGGCACCCAGGTGCGCGACCAGCTCGTGCTCGGCGCCGACGTCGCCCTGCCGATCGACGTGCAGATGTCGGTCGGTTCGGTGGAGGAGACCATCACGGTCTCCGGCGAGACGCCGGTCGTCGACGTGCAGCAGGTGCAGCGCATCGAGGTCATGACGCGGGAGACGCAGGAGGCGATTCCGACCGGCCGCAGCATGTGGTCGTATGCGCTCCTGATCCCGGGGGTGAAGGTCCACAAGCCGGACGTGGGCGGCACCGCGGGTGTGCAGCAGTCCGAGATGATGGGCCGCGGCCTCGACGCCTCGAACACGACGATCGAGGTCGACGGGATGATGATCAACACGATGATCAGCGACGGCCGGTACCAGGCCTACCTCAACCCGATGCTGGCGGCGGAGACGTCGTACACGACCTCGGGCCAGGGGGCGGAGACCCAGACCGGCGGGTTGCGCATCAACATGATCCCGAACGAGGGCGGCAACCAGTTCAGCGGGAACTGGTTCACGGGCTTCACGCCGGGGAACTGGCAGGCCGACAACCTGGGCGACCTCGCGCAGGCCCAGGGCATCCGTCAGGCGACGGGCGTCGACCTCATCTACGACAACAACGGGGCGATCGGGGGGCCGGTGTTCCGCGACCGATTGTGGTTCTTCTCGACGGGTCGGTGGAACGGCGTGAACAACCAGATCACCAACAGCGTGAACCCCGACTACACGCAGGGCCTGGACAACAACACCATCCACAGCGCTAACGTGCGGCTGACTTGGCAGGTGACGCAGCAGCACAAGTTCTCGACGATGTTCGACAAGGTGCGGAAGCGCCGGTTCAGCCAGCACGGCCCGGGCACCGACCTGAACACGGCGTCGTCGTCGTGGACGTCCCCGCACTACGACACGGGGACGGCGAAGTGGACCGGGACGCTGTCGAACCGGATGCTGGCGGAGTTCGGGTTCTCGCTGATCTACGAGGACTGGGACCCCGGCTACTACCGGTACCGCGAAGACGGCAACCTCATCTTCCAGGAAGTGCCGGAGTCGATGGCGACGTGTTTCTCGACACCGTGCTTCCCCGAGGTGGGCTCGGCCCAGCACATGGCGCAGATGCCCATATCGATGGGCGGTGACCCGTGGTACAGCCAGGTCGCGGTCAACGATGGGCGGCTCGGTATGCTGTACGGCGCCCGGAACGACGGCGAGAACAACAACTATACGCACCGCTGGGCCTACCAGAGCGCGCTGTCTTACGTCACGGGCTCGCACAGCTTCAAGTTCGGGATGAACTTCACGAACGGGCACAACCGACACACGCGGAACAGCAACGGGGGCCTGTCGCTCTACTACGACGATGGCGCAAACCCGCGTGGGCGGCTCATCACGGACTCGCCGCTTCTCTACGGGGTCGACTGGTTCAACTGCGACCATCCCCAGGCGCAGGCCAACCTCGACGCCGGTACGCCCTGCGGCCTGACGGGCACCCCCGACTACGTGCGGATTCAGAATTTCCCCTCCTTCGAGTCCTACAAGCTGGATTACAACGGCGGTTTCTACGCGCAGGACTCGTGGACCGTCGACCGGCTGACCCTCAACTACGGAATGCGAGTCGACTTCGCGGCGGTCTCGATTCCCGAGGCGCCCAAGGGCGAGGGGCGGTTCGTGCCGGCGCAGCTCCAGCCGGGCCGGGAGCGGAGCACGCTTCCCAGTTTCGGCCCCGACTTCTCGCCGCGGCTGAGCGTGGCCTACGATGTATTCGGCGACGCGCGGACGGCGCTGAAGTTCGGCTGGAACAAGTATGTGCGCGACGTAGGCGGCAACTTGGCGCGCCGCTATTCGTACGGAGCTTCGGTTTTCGAGAACCGAGATTGGTACGACTGCCACATGAACGCGGCGGGCGACGCGTGTACCGGGATGAACCCGTACGGGAGCAACTACGACGGTGTTGCGCAGAACTGGGAGATCGGGGCGATTCAGTCGGCGACGTTCGGGTCCATCACCGATCCTACCTTCACGCCGAACCTGGACAATTTTGCGCGAGAGTACAACCGCATCTGGACCGTCGGCATCCAGCAGGAGGTCTTCCCGGGCATTTCCTTGAGTGGCGAGTATCGTCAGCGCGCCTACGCCAACACGTGGGACACAGACAACCCGAACTGGACCTTCGCCAACTACGGGGCGGACGCGAATGGCAACCCGTTGCCGGAGTACGCGGGCGTCAACCACTTCCAGGTGGCGCGGCCCTACCCGATGGTCGGTAACTTCACTGCGTTCAGTATCGACGAGGCCGTGCGCACGAACACGGTGGGCCGAACCGACCGCACCATGGGTCCGGGGTACAGCAATGTCTACCGCGGCTTCGAGCTGAGCCTGCAGGGACGGCTGCCGGGCGGCGGCACCCTGTTCGGCGGCTGGTCGGTGGAGGACACCGGTCGGACCACGATCTACGGCTATGACACCAACGGTGGTGCCGGCAGCCGTTATGGCGGTGAGGTGAACGGCTGCTCGGACATCCTCGAGCGCGGTGACGACCCCACGCAGCTTCGGTTCTGCGACGCCGGGGCGTATCCTCGTCCGTACCGGCACGAGTTCAAGCTGTCGGGTACGCAGCCGTTCTCGATGCCGGTCCTCGGCGATTTGCAGGCCGGCTTCTCGCTGCAGGCGTATCCGGGCGGTCTTGGCGACTGGGGCGGTCTGCAGGAGGGTCTCTACGTCCACCGCACGTCGACCAACGACCTATACCGGACCTACTCCGTCGAGCTCTACGGGCAGCCCGGCCACTGCGTGGCGCCGTGCGTTCTCGGGCAGGAGATCATCCCGTCCGGGTTGGGGAATATCGAGCGCTCCACCGGCGGGGCCTGGTATCCGATGGTCCCGCTGAGCAGCGTGAAGTTCCTGCCGTACTGGACCCAGCTCGACGTGAACCTGCAGAAGGTGTTCAACATCGGGACTTGGCGGTACGACACGCGGTTCTCCTTCTACAACGTGCTCAACAACGGCGTTGTCCTCGAGCACACGGGGTCACGTAATGCGCGCGGGAGTACCGGGGCCACCTACCAGGCGCTGAGCTCCTGGGAGCGCGGCAACCGGATGCTGGAAGGCCGCGTCATCCAGTTCGCGGTCACCGCCCGCTTCTAGCTAGCTGGTGCGGTCGCCTTAGGAGTCACCGCCCGCCCGAGGGCGGGCGGTGACTCTTGGTTCAGTCAATTGAAGTTAGGGGAGGGTCAAATGCTCAAGAGAACACTGTTGCTTACCGTGCTCGCAGCGTTTCCGCTTGTGCTGTTCGCGGGTCCGGTAGCCCCGACGGCCTTCGCCCAAGGATCGTGCGGAGGAGACACGGATCAGAGCTGCATTCCGCCCGATGATCCGGGGGTCGCTCCTCCTCCGCCGGGCCCTGGCTCGGGTGGTGGTACCCCGCCTGGTGGTGGTGGTGGTAGCTCGCCGTACGGAAGTTGCACTAGCGAGACAATCTGTGTTATGAACTCGGAAGGCTCATGGCAGTGCACCACTTTCCAGCAGTGCTAACGGCACAACCGACGCGGAGAAGCCACGGTCGTTCGTAGAAGTGCGGCAACCGCATGCTGGAAGGGGCGTGCAACGGTTACGGCCCGATTCTAGCGCGGACGCAAATCGATCACCGCCCGCCCTCGGGCGGGCGGTGATCCCTGTTGGGCGCGGTTTTTTACGTAGAGACATATCTCCCGACCACCGACTCAAAAGGGGCACGTTCAAACCTCCTTTCCTTTGTTGAGTCCTCCACTACGCTGCCAAGGCCGCCTTAGCACCCCTCTGCTGGGTTCGCCGGTCGAGGTCATCAAGCAATTCCGCAAGGCCCTTGTCCCGACCCGGCCGGTCCTTAGCGATCCTGGCCGGTTGCCCGTGTGGCGGCGCCGACTTGAGTTAGTTCTTCACAGCTTTCTGCTGCGGCGCTCTCACTTCGCCGCGCCCCTTGACCAGCTTCGCCTTGTCTCGCTTCAGGCGTTCTATGCGCCGCACGTCCGGGCGGGCTCGCTGAGGCCCAAGGGCCTGCGAGTCGCCACGGTGACCTTCCTTTCGCGCGATGCCTCAACGTATCGGCATGGGGCCTCCCAAGAGCTGCACACATTTCGTGGATCTTCGCGCCCCCGACCCGCTGACTGAACGCGAGACTGGCGCAGTTCCAGTTGAGAGTGCAGGGTGTCACCGGCGCCAGCGCACGGAACGGCCTTGCCTGGCGGCGTAACCCGCGCGCGCGTTGCGCCATCGGGGCATGCTGATGGTGTTTCATTAGTCGATGGGCCCTCCGGCCTGGTCGTCCAAGCCGCCGTTGTCGGTGCCGGCGAACGAGCCGGTCCGAGTCCGCAAGACGGATCCGCGCGATCGCGTACCGGTCGCTTACAATGGGCCGGGGGGAATTAGCGACGCGATGAGCAGCACAGACGCCGCGGCGCGCCGGCGAGATGCGGTCCCGCGCCAAGGGCGGGCGACCTATCAGGACGTCCTCGACGCGCCGGCGCACCGGGTTGCGGAGATCATCGACGGCGTACTCCACACGCAGCCGCGGCCGGGCTCGCCCCACGCGCTCGCGGCCTCGTCTCTGGGCTCGGATCTCTCCGGCCCCTTCCAGTTCGGCCGTGGCGGCCCCGGCGGATGGTGGATCATCGACGAGCCGGAGCTGCACCTGGACGAGGACATCCTGGTTCCCGACGTCGGGGGCTGGCGCCGGGAGCGCATGCCGGAATACCCCGACGCGGCGTACTTCACGCTGGCGCCGGACTGGGTGTGCGAAGTGCTCTCCGCCTCGACGCGGAAAATCGACCTGCACGGCAAGCGCCCGATCTACGCGCGAGAGGGGGTGGCCCATCTTTGGCTCGTCGACCCCGCGGATCGCACCCTGGAAGCGTTCGAGCTCCGCGAGGGCGAATGGGTGCTGATCGCGACCGCAGAGGACGACGCCCCGGTCCGCATCCGCCCCTTCGAGGCCGTCACCTTCAGCCTCGGCGACCTGTGGCCGTGAATTTCGCGCGGCAGCCCGCCGCTGCCCGCGCAAGCCGCGGGAACGACAGGCTCGACCCGGAGGCTGGGGAGCATGGATGTAGTCGGCCCGACCCGGCATCACCCCGCATCGGCCTGGATCGCCCCGGTTCAGTGACACGCAGGTGTGACATGAGACCACCGTCGGACCATGGCCGCGTGGGCACCGGGCGGGCGAGGGCCGGGCGCAGGGCGGTCGCCGCGCTCGCCCTGGATCATGGCGTGGGTCCCGGGCGGGCCAGGGCCGGGCGCAGGACGGCCGCCGCGCTCGCCCTGGACCCTGGCCGAGTGGGCGCCGGGAGGGCGACGGCCGGGTGCAGGACGGCCTCCTTGCTCGCCATCGCGCTCCTCGCCGCCGGCTGCGGCGATGACGACGTCCGCAGCCCGACCGCCCCGACGACGCCGGTTCCCGTCGTTCCGACGCTCGTGGGCATCGAGGTCGCCAACGTCCCGCCGGCCGGCCTGATCGTCGGGAACACGGTCAAGCTGGCGGCGCACGGCACGTACAGCGACGGCACGACGAGGCTCGAGGTCGCCACCTGGACGTCGAGCGACCCCGCGGTGGTCTCGGTCGCCGAGGATGGCGAGGTTCAAGGCCATGCGGTCGGCGTCGCCGCCATTACGGCGACGGTCGGCGACCACCGCGCGAGCGCCGACATCGAGGTCCGACCCGTCCCGCCCGTGGGAGCCGACGAGGCCTTCTGGAGGCAGTTCGCGTTCAACGACTGGGACTGCCGCACGCCGGCGGCCTGCGAGGCCCGTGATTTCACGTACCGCCCCATCGAGGAGCGCGTGCTCTGGCGGCTGCCGACCCCGTCCCCCGACTTCCTGATAATGGCGGACAGCCTGAGTCCGGAGATCGTCAATCGCATCCAAGAGGCGATTCCGCACGCCGTCCCGCAGTTGACGGGCGCCTCCTACACCGGCCGCGTCGACACCGGGCGGCTAGGCATGCAGGAGCCGGTCGAGGGCAACTGGATCGTCGTCGAAGGCACCGAGCCGACGGAGACGCCGAGGTCCGTGGCCTGCCGGGGCATCGAGGTACAGTTCGGCGATTGCGGGCGCGCGTACATCGGGCGCATGCGCGGTTGCATCGCGTTGAACATGCGCCGACCATCATGCGTGACGCCATCGCTGATCATGCACGAGATCGGCCATGCGCTCGGCTTCTTCCACACGTCGAACCCACGGGACATCATGCATCCGACCGGCCTGGGAGGCCAGACGGGGCAATTCACGCCGCAGGAGCAGTACCACGGCGCCTTCGCCTACACCCAGCCGCGCGGCGCCAGCTTCGTCGACATCGCCCTCGGCGCCTTCGGCCCTCGCCGCCCCCGGTTCTCGCCGTCGCCGCTCGACCACGGTGGGATAGCCGTCGACTAGCGGACTGCCCCGGAGCTTTCCTTTGCCGTCCTGTCGCTGGTTTCGCTGGCAGACGCTGCGACAACGCCCCGCGACATGGGCAGCCTCTCTCAGGGACGGTCGACTAGGCGGCGTTTGGGGGACTTGGGCTCGATGGGGGCGCACCGGGAGGGGCGAGCGTTGCCGTCGCCGGCGGGTTGCCCTACACCCCGGCGCATTCGTCGACCCAGAACCGATGTGCGGCGAGCGTTGCCGTCGCCGGCGGGTTGCCCTACACTGACGGTAGTGATCCCCGACGTGTTCAGGCCCGGCGACCGCGCAGTCCCGCTGGCGCTCACCGCCCGCCGGCCGGCGAGCCGTCGACGACCTGCGTTGCGGCGCCGGAGAGACGGTCTTTCGCGGTGGGTCCGATGAAGCTGAAGGCGCCGCCCCCCCGGGCGTTTCGAGCGCGACTGCCGGTCTGGGGGCTGGCGATCGTCGCGGCGGCCTGCGGGGAGCCGGCCGGACCCGCCCCGGGCCCGGCCGGCGACGCGGCCTCCGCGACCGGGGCCGAGGCGGGGGAGACGTGGTTCACGGACGGCGCGGCGGCGGCGGGCCTCGACTTCGTCCACTTCAACGGCATGTCCGGCGAGTACTACTTCAACGAGGTTCTCGGGTCGGGCGGCGCCCTGTTCGACTTCGACAACGACGGCGATCTCGACGTCTACCTGCTGCAGGGGCAGATGCTCGGACCGGGTCGGACGCTGGACGACGCCCTGTTCCCGCCGACGGCGGGGCAGCCCCTGACCGACCGCCTCTATCGCAACGATCTCGAAGTCGATGCGGGCGGCGCTCGCGTGCTGCGCTTCACCGACGTGACCCCGGGCAGCGGACTCGACGTGGCCTCCTACGGCATGGGGGTGGCCGCCGGCGACTTCGACAACGACGGTTGGACCGACCTCTACCGCACGCGTCGGGGGCCGAACCAGCTCTTCAGGAACGACGGCGACGGCACCTTCACCGAGCTCGGCGCGGCCAGCGGCGTCGACGACCCCCTCTGGGGCGTGGCCGCCTCGTTCGTCGACGCGGACCACGACGGCTGGCTCGACCTCTATGTCGGCAACTACGTCGTCTACGCGCCGGGCGACGGCGACCGGTGCCGGACGGCGACCGACGAGCCCAGCTACTGCGCGCCGCAGAGTTATCCCTATCAGCCCGACCGCCTCTACCGGAACCGGGGAGACGGGACGTTCATCGACGTGACGGCGGAAGCGGGCGTCGACAGGGCGTTCGGGCCTGCTCTCGGCGTGGTCGCGGCGGACCTGAACGCGGACGGCCTGGTCGATCTCTACGTCGCCAACGACGGCGAGCCCAACCAGTTGTGGATCAACGAGGGCGGTTGGCGTTTCCGGGACGACGCGCTGCTCGCCGGGGTGGCCGTCAACGCGGTCGGGGCGGCCGAGGCGAGCATGGGCGTGGATGTGGGCGATGTGGACGGTGACGGCGACGGCGACCTGTTCATGACCCACGTCAGCGCCGAGACGAACACGTTCTACGTGAACGACGGCTCGGGGTTCTTCGCCGACCGGAGCGCCGAGGCGGGGCTGGGGGCGCCCAGCCTGCCCTACACCGGTTTCGGCGCGGCGTGGTTCGACGCCGACAACGACACGTGGCTCGATGCCCTGGTCGTCAACGGTGCGGTCCGGACCATCGAGGCCCTCGCCCGCGTCGGCGACCCCTTTCCCCTGCACGAGCCCAACCAACTGTTCCGCAACCTGGGCGGCGGGCGCTTCGAGGAAATCTCGGGCCGGGCGGGGGAGGTGTTCACGCACTCGGAGGTCAGCCGGGGCGCCGCCTTCGGCGACATCGACAACGATGGCGACATCGACGTGCTGGTGACCAACAACAACGGGCCGGCCCGCCTCCTGATCAACGAGGTCGGCCACCGCCGCCATTGGCTGGGGCTGCGCCTCGTCGGCGGGCCCGAGGCGCCGCGCGACATGCTGGGTGCGCGGGTCGCGGTCTTCCGGACCGGCGGCGGCCCACCTCTCTGGCGCCGCGCCCGCGCCGACGGCAGCTATGCCTCGGCCAACGACCCGCGCGTGCTCGTCGGCCTCGGGGAGGCGACCGCGGTGGAGCGCGTGCAGGTGAGCTGGCCGAGCGGCCGGGTCGAGGAATGGACCGGCGTCGACGTCGACGCCTGGACGACGCTGACGGAGGGCTCGGGCGCGGCCCGGTGACGGCCATGCGGCGGACCAAGCTGTCGTGTGCGGTGCTCGCGGCCTGTCTCCTGGCCGGGTGCGGTTCGCCGCGTCTCGCCGTCGACGCCGACGTTCTGCCCGTGGAGCTGCCCGACCTGTCGGGCATGCACGAGGCCGTCCAGGAACAGCTTCGCGACGCCCACCAGGCCCTGGAGCCCGCCGCCTCGTCCGGGACCGGCGAGCTGGGAGACGCCTACGGCCGCCTGGGCATGCTGCTGATGGCCGGCGAGTACTTCGACGCCGCGGAAGCGTGTCTCCTGAATGCCCGACGGCTGGTCCCGGAGACGTTCCGCTGGGCCTACTACCTGGGGCACCTCTACGAGCGGCGGGGAGACCCGGAAGAAGCGGTCGACGCCTTCCGGCGGGCGCACGACCAGCGGCCGCGCGATTTCCCGACGCTGTTCTGGCTGATCGACGTCAACATCGACCTGGGGCGCTGGGATGCCGTGCAGCCCCTGCTGGAACAGGCGCGCGCGCTCCGGCCGGGGTCGGAGGCGCTGCGGTTTCAGCTCGGACGGGCGGCCCTGGCGGCGGGAGACTATGCGGCCGCCGTCGATCACCTGGATGCCGTACTGCGACAGAATCCCGCCGCCACCATCGTGCACTACCAGCTCGGCATGGCCCACCGCGGGCTCGGTGACCTCGACCGGGCCCGCCATCACCTCGATCGAAGCGGCGGTCGCACGGACGGCGGCTACTCCGCCGGCGTGGGGGTGTCCATGCCGGACCCGCTGATGGAAGAGCTGCGGAACGCCCTCCGCAGCCCGCAGCGGCATCGGACGATGGCCCTTCAGGCCGACGCCGCCGGCGACCGCGAGGAGGCCGTCCGCCAGTTCCGCCTGGCCCTCGAGCTGGAGCCCGACGACGCCGACCTGCAGCTCAGTCTCGGCATGGCGCTCGACCGGGGCGGGCGCCCCCGCGAGGCGCTCGTCGAGCTAGAGGCGGCCCTTCGGCTCGACCCGCGGTCGGCCCAGGCCAACTACATGGTCGGGACCCTCCTCGAACGGGCGGGCAGGGACGCGGAGGCGATTGCCCGCTACGCCGCCGCCGCCGAGCTGGCGCCGGAGTCGGTAGAGGCGCACCTGCGCCTGGCCGACGGCTACACCCGCACGGCGCGAGTGGACGAGGCGCTCCCGCACTACCGGCGTGTGCTCGACATCGCGCCCGACCTCGTCGCGGGCCGTTTCGGTGAAGCCATGGCCCTGGTCCGTCTCGGGCGCCACCGAGAGGCGCGCGACCGGTTCGCGGCGGCGCGTGAGCGCCATCCCGACCAAGCCCCCTTCGCGATGGCCCTGGCCCGCCTGCTCGCCGCGTCACCCGATCCCGGCGTTCGGGACGGGCCCGCGGCCGCCGCCCTGGCGGAGGCCGTCGTCGCCACCGTCAAGACGACCGGCGCGGCGGAGACGATGGCCATGGCCTTGGCCGAGGTCGGACAGTTCGCCGGCGCCATGGAGTGGCAGCGTCTCGCCATCGACGTCGCCCGCGACGCTGGGCGCAGCGACCTGGCGCAACTGATGTCCGCGAACCTGGCCGCGTACTCGCGTGGAGAGCCCTCCCGGACGCCCTGGCGGGACGACGAGCCGGAGTACCGTCCGGGCCTGCCCGTGGAGCCGGGTCTTCTCGGCCCGTGACGGCCGGACGAACCGGTCGCGGATCGCCGGACCTCGCCGCGCCGCGCCGAGCGCAAGACGGCGGGATTCCCCTCTCGTCCGCCCTTCAACGCAGCCCGGGATCTCCCAGCCCCCTGCGCGCTTCGGCGTGACCGGGATCCAGCCGCAGCGCTTCGCGAAAGGCGCCGGCCGCCCGGTCGGACGCGCCCCCCGCGGCGAGGGCCAAGCCGAGGTTGGCGTGGGCGTCGGCGTTCTGCGGGTCGAGGGAGACCAGCCGCGCCAAGTGGAGGGCGGCCTCGTCCATCCGGCCCTGCTCGGCCAGAGCCACGCCCAGGTTGTTCAGCGTCCCCAGGTGGTTGGGATTGCGGTCGAGAGCCCGACGGTACTCGGCGATGGCCTCGCCGGGCCGGCCCGAGGCGGCGAGCGCTGCGCCGAGTTCGTAGCGCGTGGGGGCGTTGTCGAGGCCTTCCAGCGCCCGGCGCAACATCTCTTCGGCCTGCTCGTAGCGCCCGAGGCCGGAGAGGCAGCGGCCGATGTCGGCGAGGACCCCGTAATCGTCGGGGCGCTCCCGACGCCGGCGCTCGAGCAGCTCCAGCGCTTCTTCGTACCGGCGGAGCCGGCGGAAGGTCGTCGCCAGCTCGGCGAGGGCGACGTCGTGGTCGGGGTCGAACTCCAGGGCGCGGCGAATCAGGTACTCGCGCCAGGCCGCGTTGGTCGTGAGGTCGGCGGTGGCCGCCTGCTGCAGCAGGAACGTGGTGCTTCGCGATTCCCGGACGAGCGCTTCGGCCAGCGGATCGAGATAGGCCTGGTACTGGGGCAGGCGGCGCGCGGTCCGCAGCGCGCGCGCCGCATCGGCGGCGCGGCCGAGGGTCGCGTAAGCGTCGCCGAGGAGCCGGAACGCGGGGCCGAAACCGGGCGCGGCCGCGGTCGTCTCCTCCAGCAATCGCACTGCGCCGTTCGCGTCGCCCTGCACCAGTGAGACCCGGGCGAGGCCGAACGCCGCGTACGCGGACACCGGCGCGCCGGGCGTCCACCGCGGGGGTCGGGCCGCCGCGGCCGCGAGGGGCTCCGCGGACGGCGCGGGGTCCGCCGTCGGGGCCGGCTCTCCCAGCGGCAGGGCGGTCCGCCACGCTTCGGCCGCGGCGTCGTAGCGCCCCGCCTTGAACTCCGCCTCCCCGAGCCGCCACCACGCGGGGCCGAAATCGGGCGCGGCGGCCACCACGCGGCGCAGCCCGTCGGCCAGCCCCGGCGTGTCGCCGCGGGCGCCGGCGGCGAGCGCCCGGTAGTAGCTCCAGCGCCACGCGTCACCATCCAGCGCCTCGGCCGCCGCGTAGGCGCGGTCCGCCTCGTCCAAGAAGAGGTCGGCGTGATACGCGAGCCCGAGCCCCCCCACCGCGTCGGCGGCGGTCGGCTGGTCTCGCGCCGCGCGGTCCGCGGCCTCGAGATGCTGGCGCAGGGCCGGGGGCTGCGCCGACAGCTCGGGCAGGGCGGGCAGCCGCGCCGCGTACATCGCCCGCCTCGCCAGGGTGGCGCCGGCATAGAGCACGGCGATCGCCGTCGCGGCCGCGACCCAGGCCAGCCAGCGCCGTCGCCGCGACGAATGCCGGCCGGTGGCGGAGCGGTCGTGGGAGAAGGCGGTCGGTCGGCTCGCGTCGGGGTCGGGGCGCGGTTCCTCCGTCGGTCGGCCCGCCGATTCGCCCGTCGCGGCCCGGTTCCACCGCGCGGCCGCGCGTGAAGGCGTCTCCGCCGTCGCGCCGACCTGCGGCGCGCCCGGCGCGGCTCGTCGAGCGCGCCCCTTCGCTCCTTCTCTCGGACTCGCGGCCGTCCCGGCCCGCGGAGAGCCCGGTGCCGCCCCCTCGGCCGGCGTCGTGTCACGAGAGTCACTCGGGGACGGGGAGTCCCCCTGCCCGGAGGCCGGTGCGGCCCCTTCGGGTTGGGTCTCGTTGCGGGAGGTTCCCCGATCCGCGGTCGCCAGCCCGGGCGCCGCGGCGCCCCGGCGGCGTTTGTCACGGCGCCGGCGGGCCACCGTTGCTCCAGACCGTCACCCGCGACATCCGGTCGTAGGGGCCGCTGATGTGCATGCCGCCGGTGACGAGGTCGATGTCGCCGTCGGCGTCGAGGTCGCCGGCGGCCAGGGTGATGAGGTGGGTCGGCGAGCGCGCGACGCGACGCATCGCGAACTGCATCCGCCCGTTGTTCTCCAGCCACACGAGGCTGTGAGCGGACTCGCTTCCCCACTGATTGTAGGCGCTGACCACGGCCACGTCGAGGTCGCCGTCGTTGTCGAGATCGGCGGCCTGGGGGCTCGACGCCCCCGACAGGTCGGCGATGCGGTGCGGCTCGAACTGCAGGCCGCCCCGGTTCTCCAGCCACTGCACGCCGTGCCAGGGGCGGCTGTCGGCGGGCGCGTAGTCGAACGCGTCGCCGTTGCTGTGCAGGATGTCGAGGTCTCCGTCCCGATCGAGGTCGACGAGGGTGATCCAGCTCGAGCCGTAGTCCGGGTTCGTGGTCCCCCAGAGCAGCCGCTGCCGAAGCTGCGGGCCGGGAAAGGCCCAGACCTCCTCCCATTCCTGGCTGACGAGGGCGACGATGTCGCGGGCCCCGTCGTCGTCGAGGTCGGCGACGAGGGCGTTGATGGCGCCGGAGAACCGCTGCAGGACGTGGGCCTCGAACGCCCAGCCGCCCTGGTTCTCGAGCCACAGCGTTTCGCCGTGGTCGTAGCCGAAGGCGGCCACCGCGAGGTCGAGGTCGCCGTCGCCGTCGAGGTCGCCGGCCCGCACGTCGGCGACCCGGGGGATGCCCTCGGCCGCGACCCGGCTCGTGAAGCGCTGCTCGCCGTCGTTCTCGAGGACGACGACCGAGCCGATGCGCAGGTCGCTGGGGAAGAGCTCGCCGAGGCTCGCAACGAGCAGGTCGAGGTCGCCGTCTCCGTCGAAGTCGGTCGGCTCGACGTGGGCCGGCGCGCGGATGTCGTCGGTAATGGGCGCCTCGGTCCAGACGCCGGCCGGGCGCTGGCGGATCCAGGCGACGCGGTTCCGGAGCGCGTCGCAGACCAGGATGTCGGGAAGGCCGTCGGCGTCGAGGTCGACGACCTCCACGTGGGCGATCAGGGGCCGCTCGTTCTCGCCGCGAGGCTCGCCGACGGGTTGCGGGGCGAAGGCGTCGGAGGGCGCCCCTTCGGGCAGGATGGCGCTGCGCGGGTCGGGCGCGACTTCCTGGTCGTCCGCGCCCCCGCAGCCCCACGCCAGCGCGCAAAATAGGCAGGCCGCCAGGTTGCGGGCGACGGCGGGCGGGGCGATCGAGGTCGCCCGGGTTCGACGGCGTGACACCATCTCGACTATCTCGACTATACCAGACGCGCGGTCGCCGCCGGTCGGGGCGTGCCGGTGCGGCCTCGCCTCGCGGCCGGATGCGGGCGCCGGCTCCTGCGTCACCATCCGCAAGTCGGGGCGTGCCGGTGCGGCCTCGCCTCGTGGCCGGGCTCGCCCCGCCCGCGCGTTCCCCCCGGGCTCGGCCGCTGTCGTATAATCGGCGCGGACCTCCACTGAAATGTCAACGAGTCCGGTCGCCCGCCTCGGGCGCTCTGCTCTCGCCGGCGGGCTGACCCTCTGCCTCTGGAGTTGTTCTCCGGCCGCCGACGTCGACCGCCTCCGCCTCGCGGCCGAGCAGGGGGACGTCGCGGCGCAGCTCGAGCTCGGGTCGATGTACGCCGAGGGTCGGGGCGTCTCCGAAGACGATGCGGAAGCCGCGCGGTGGTATCGGCTCGCGGCGGAGCAGGGGCACGCCGCCGCGCAGGGTCGGCTCGGGTCGATGTACGCGGAGGGCCTCGGGGTCCCCCGGAGCGGGGCGGAGGCGGCGCGGTGGCTGCGTCTCGCGGCCGAGCAGGGGGACGTCGCGGCGCAGGGTCGGCTCGGCGTGCTCTACGCCGGGGGCGGCGGGGTCGGGCGGGACGACGCCGAAGCGCTTCGGTGGCTGCGGCTGGCCGCGGACCAGGGGGACGCCCGGGCCCAGGGGCAGCTCGGGGCGATGTACGCGGGGGGACGCGGGGTCCCGCAGGACGACGCGGAGGCGGCGCGGTTGATTCGGCTGGCCGCGGAGCAGGGTCTGGCCGAGGCGCAGGCCCGGCTCGGGATGCTGTACGCCGGGGGGCGCGGGGTCCCGCCGAGCGACACCGAGGCCCTGCGGTGGGTGCAGTCGGCGGCGGAGCAGGGTCTGGCCGAGGCGCAGGGCCAGCTCGGGATGTTGTACGCCGAGGGGCGCGGGGTCCCGCGGGACTTCGCCGAGGCGGTGCGGTGGTACCGTCTCGCGGCCGAGCAGGGCGACGCGCAGGCCCGGGTCAACCTCGCGTTCGCGTACGGCGAGGGGCGCGGCGTCGCCCAGGACGACGCCGAGGCGGTGCGGTGGCTGCGTCTCGCGGCGGAGCAGGGGCACGCCATCGCCCAGGGCCAGCTCGGCATGATGTACCTCGTCGGCGGCGGGGTCGCCGCGGACGAGGCCGAAGCCGCGCGGTGGATTCGACTCGCGGCCGAGCAGGGCCTGGCCGAGGCGCAGTTCCAGCTCGGGATCCTGCACGCCCAGGGCGGCGGCGTCGCCCAGGACGACGCGGAGTCGGCGCGGTGGTTCCGGCTCGCGGCGGAGCAGGGACACCCCCAGGCCCAGGGCAGCCTCGGGACGATGTACGCCGCGGGCCTCGGCATGCCGCAGGACGCGGCGGAGGCGATGCGGTGGTTCCGGCTCGCGGCCGAGCAGGGGGACGCGCAGGCGCAGGCGAATCTCGGGGCGATGTACGCCGAGGGCCGCGGCGTCGGGCGGGACCCGGCCGAGGCGGTGCGGTGGTTCCGCCGCGCCACCGACCAGGGACATCCGCTGGGACAGTACTACCTCGGACTCGCCCACCTGGAGGGCGGCGGGGTAGGGCAGGACGACGCGGAAGCGGTGCGGTTGATCCGTCTCGCCGCCGATCAGGGTTACGCCGATGCTCAGTTCTACCTCGGGTTCGCCTACACCGAGGGCCGCGGCGTTCCGCGAGACGATGCCGAGGCGGCCCGTTGGGTGCGCCTGGCCGCCGAACAGGGACATCCTTTCGCGCAGGGCGAACTCGGCCGCCGGTACGCCGAAGGCCGCGGCGTCGAGCGGGACCTCGTAGCCGCCCACACCTGGCTCGGCCTCGCCGCCCTGCAGGTTCCGGGGCCGCAGGGCGCGGCCATCGCCCAGGCGCGCGATACGGTGGCCGCGCAGATGACGGCCGAGCAGGTCGCGCAGGCGGAGGCGAACGCGGCGGCGCGGCTGCGCGGGGGCGTCGGCGGGCCTTAGGGGGCTTTCTCGCGGCGCTTCAGGCCGCGGAGCCGGTCCCGCACGCGCCGGTCGAGGTCGGTAATCTGCTGCGAGGTCTGGGCGTTGAGCACGGCGACCTGGGCGTCTACCCGGTCGAGTCGGGTGTCCAGCACCCCGACCCGGGTGTCGAGTTCGCTCAACAGGCCGCCGAGGCCGTCGAGACGGGCGTCGAGCCCGTTCAACCGGCGGTCGAGCCCTTCGATCCGGGCGTCGATGTCGTTCATGTGGCGGTCGAGGTTGTCGAGGCGGGCGCCGATCTCGCCGGTGCGGCGTTCGAGGCGTTCGAGGCGCTCGTTCGCCGGGTTCGCGGGATCGTTGAGCCGATCGTCCACCACCTTGGCGAGGACGGCCGGGATCCGGCCGTTGACCCAGGCCTCGATGATGAACAGCAGCAGGACGAGATTGACGATGCCGACCATCAGCCCCATGGGCCGATCATAACCGAGGCCCGCGGCTTCGCACCCGCCGATCCGCTCCTCGTAGGGCACGCCGCCCCACGTCTCGTCCCCCGGCTTCCCGCAGGCTTCCCCGGCGGGGGAAGCCTGCGCCCCGCGTCGCCGGTGGGGGGTGCGAAGCTGCGCCCGACTCTCCTGTCGTGCACCCGACTACCGGCACGGGTTCGGGCTCGCCGTAGAAGGGTGCGACGCTGCGCCCGACTCACCTGTCGTGCACACGGCGCAGCCCGGTCCGCTTGGCCGATTCACGGGTAACGAGTAGCATGGAACGGGGAAGCTCGACCTGCTCATCGCGCAACGGCAATCGCGACGGTGACCCCCGGAGCGAGTGGCATGGAACAGGAGTCGGTGGGTCCGTGGGTCTGATGGATCGGCTGTTCGGCCGGAAACCGAAGGACGACGCCCCCGATCCTCTCGCCGATCTCGTCCTCGGGAAGCTGAGGGTCGGTTATCTGGTCGACTACGACCTCCGCACCTGGACGGTGACCGGCTATGCCCGCTACCGGTTCTCGGGCCTCGACGAGGACATCGAGGAGTGGGAGCTGACGACGAGCGGCGAGCAGCGCTACCTCGAGCGGGTCGGCGACGCCTGGTCGCTGTCGCGCCGCATCGCCGTCGGCGACATCGCCGGCGACGTTCCCCGGCACGTTCGCGACCACGACGACCCCCCCGAGCGCATCGTCTTCGAGGGGGGTGAGTACCGCCTCGACGCCTCCTACGCGGGGCACATGTTCGCCGACGGGGCCGGAGCCGGCGAGCCGGTGGTCCGCTGGGAGTTCGTCGACGAGGCGGAAACCGCCTTCGTCGGTGTCGAGCAATGGGGCGAGACGGAGTTCACGGCGGCGGCCGGCCGCGTGGTCGAGGACTACCAGTTCACCCACATCCTGCCCGGGAGCCCGGAATGAACCGCCGTCCTTCGCTGCGTTCGTGGACAGGCCGTTGCCGTCCGGCGACGGAAGCCCCCGGCGCCGCCGCGCGCCGCACCGGAACGGGTCGGGCGCCTGCGTGGCGAGGCGGGGCGACGGCGCTCATCGCGGCCACCCTTCTCGCCGCCGCGTCCTGCACGAGCGAGACCCCGCTCGAACGGCTCGCACAGCAGCTCGACCGTTACCCGGAGTACTCGGTGGTGCTGCAGGACATGAGCGACGAGGGCTTCGGCTACGCGCACCAGTACCGTGTCGTCGTCGGCGAGGCGCAGGCCGGCTCGCAAGAGCCCGTCTACCGGGAGACGGTCCTCGACTGGCTGGAGGTCGATTCCGGGACCTACGCGCGCTACCAGTCGTCGCTGGGCATGGTGGTCCTGTCGAAGGGCCCCGACGGGGCCGTCGACCGGGAGGAGCACCCGCCCGGCTACCAGCAGGTGGGCGACGAGCGGTACGGGCAGTGGCGCGACGACGGGGGCGGCCGTTCGTTCTGGGAGTTCTACGGCCAATACGCGCTGCTGAGCAACCTCATCGGCGGCTTCGGGCGCCCCATCTACCGCGACGACTGGGACGGCTACCGGGACGCGCGGAGCCAGGGCCGGACCTGGTATGGACCCGGGGGCGGCGTGTACGGCACCAACGGGTCCACCACCCGGCAGACGAACCCCGATTTCTTCCGCCGGCAGCAGGCGCGGCAGGCTGCGCAGGGTCGGTCGTTCGGCCAGCGAGTGCGCGGCCGCATGGCGGGCGGCGTCCGCAGCTTCGGCAAGTAGGTTGGGGTCTGCGCCGTGGAGCGTTGCAGGCTCCCGGGCGGTTGGTTGGACGTCCAACGGAGCCGCACGCGGCGGTCGGCGGGCTATCTTGCGGCAGAACCCCCATCGAACCGGGGACCGGGCGAGGCACAGGGCGCATCGTCCGTCGAATGCAGCTTCCGCCGCGGGCTGATTGGCCTCGGGAGGGCGTGAGATGTCCGTGGATCAGATAGTGGCCGGCTTCGTCTACCTGGCCGTCATCCTCGTGCTGTTGGCGGTCGGCAAGTGGGCGTACGACGCGCTCCACCGGGGATTCGTGCTCCGGGTCGAGCTGATCGAGAAGGACAACCTGGCCCTCGCGGTGACCGTCGCCGGCTACTACCTGGGGCTGGTCATCGTGCTCGGCGGGGTGGTGTCCGGGCCCGCCTCGGTCAGCCTTCTCGACGACGTCATCGGCCTCGTCATGTTCGGCGGGCTCGCCATCGTTCTGCTGAATCTGTCGGCCTGGGTCAACGACCGGCTCGTGTTCTCGCGTTTCGACAACGAGCGCGAGATCGTCGAGGACGGCAACGTCGGCGTGGGCATCCTCGAGGGGGCCAACTACGTCGCGGTGGGGCTGATCACGGCCGGTGCGCTGTCCGGCGAGGGGGGGATGGCGTCGGCGCTCGTGTTCTGGGTCACGGGCCTCGCCGCCCTCGTCGTCGCCGGGGTCCTCTACGACCGGATTACGTCGTACGACCTCCACGACCGGATCGAGGGCGGCAACGTCGCGGTCGCGGTCGCCTTCGCGGGCGTTCTCGTGGGATTCGGCAACGTCATCCGACTCGCCGGCGAGGGCGACTTCGTGTCCTGGAACGAGAGCCTGACCGAGTTCGGGTACTACTTGGTGGTGGGGCTGATCCTGCTGCCGCTGGTCCGGCTCTTTGCCGACAAGGTGCTGCTGCCCGGCGCACGTCTCGCCGACGAGCTGGCGCAGGAGCGGCCCAACCTCGGGGCCGGGGTCATCGAAGGCGTCACCTATCTCGCCGCTTCCATGCTGATCGGCCTGACGCTGTAGTGAGCACGTTCACTTCCGCCGTGGCGCAGGCCCTGAGACGCTTCCTCGGCTTCATGCGCCGCGAGAACCTGTTCCGGCTCCTGGGCGTGATCGCGGTGCTGATCCTGGGCGGGGCGGCGGGCCTCGTTTTCTTCGAGGGCCGGTCGCTGCCCGACGCGCTGTGGTGGTCGGTGGTCACCCTGACCACCGTCGGCTTCGGCGACATCTCTCCTGTTTCGATGGGCGGCCGCGTGATCGGCGTCGTGCTGATGTTCTTCGGCATCGGCGTGCTCGGCATGTTCACCGCCACCATCGCCGGCGTGTTCGTCGAGCAGCGCATGAGGAAGGACCGGGGCATGGACTCGTACGCGTTCGAAGGGCACATCATCCTGTGCGGCTGGAACGGCCGGATGAAGGAGATCCTGGCCGACCTGCGGGCCGACGCGCGCTCCGCCGGGGCCGACATCGTGCTGCTGGCGGACATCGACGCGAAGCCGGTCGCGGACGACCATCTCCACTTCGTGCGCGGCGACGTGACCGAGGAGAACCTGAAGCGGGCCGGCATCGACCACGCAGCGACCGCCGTCATCGTGGGAGATCGGTCGCTGGACTACGGCGCGCGGGACGCCAAGGCGGTCCTGTCGACGCTGACCGTCGAGAGCCTCAACCCCGACGTCTACTCCATCGTCGAGCTCGCCACCGAAGCGAACGTGCGCCACTGCGAGCGGGCCCACGCCGACGAGATCGTGGTGGGGGCCGAACTCTGCAGTCGGGTCATGTCGACGGCGGCCCTCGACCACGGCATCTCCACCGTGCTGCGCGAGCTGCTGAGCGCCCGGGTGGGGCAGGATCTGGTCACCGTGCCGGTGCCGCCGGCGCTGGCCGGCCGGCCGTTCTTCGAGGTGTTCTCCGCCCTGAAGCGCGACGAGGACCAGATCGCGGTGGCGGTTCAGCGCGGGGGGAACGGAGCCATCGAGACCAACCCTGGCACGGACGCCGTGGTCGCGGCCGAGGACCGCCTAGTGGTGATCTCGGCCCGCGAGCGCAGGGCGGCCGCCGCGCCGTGAACACGACGCAGCCGCTGATCGTAAGTCAAAGAGAATCCCGTCCCGGCCCCGAGCGACCGGGGCGTTCGAGCCGCCCCCGGGACCGACGCCGGAACGAGACGGCGGCGGACCCGCGCGACGAGCGGCCGGACGGCGTGCACGGGAGGCAACGCGCGAGGAGGCGCGATGAATGTCTGAGCATCTGGAAACGGTCAAGGGCCACGTGCTCGATCTCGGGCTCACGATCACGGCGGAGAACGAGGCCGACGACCTGGTGGTGGTCGACGACGAGGACAACGGCATCAAGCAGCTCGTCATCGACTGCGAGCCGCCCATCGTCATTCTCGAGCAGTTGATCGGCGAGGTGCCGGCGGAGCCGGGCGATCTCTTCTCCCGGCTGCTGCAGATGAACAACACGCTCGTGCACGGAGCGTTCGTGCTCGACGAGACGGGCGGTCGCATCTTCTACCGGGACACCCTGCAGCTCGCCAACCTCGATCCGAACGAGCTCGAAGGCTCGATCCGGGCCCTGACGCTGGCCCTGGCCGAGCACGGCGCCGAGCTCCTCACCTACTGGAAGAAGTAGCCATGAGTATCTTTCGCAGAATGTTCAAGGTCGCCCAGTCGAACGCTCACGCCGCCGTCGACCAGCTCGAGGACCCGATCAGGATGACCGAGCAGGGCATCCGCGATCTCAAGAAGAACCTCCAGGCGGCGATGGTCAGCCTCGCCCAGGTCAAGTCGCTGGCCATCCGCCTGCAGAAGGAGACCGACGACCACAAGAAGCGGGCGGCGGACTACGAGCGCAAGGCGATGCTCCTGCTGCGGCGGGCCGAGGCCGGCGAGATGGCGGCGGCCGAGGCGGAACGGCTCGCCACTTCGGCGCTGGAGAAGAAGGAGCACGAAGTGCAGCAATCGGCCCGGGTCGGCGCCGACTATGAGACCCAGCGAAGGATGTCCGACCAGCTTCAGGCCAAGGTCGAGGACCTCAAGCGGCAGATCACCAAGTACGAGAACGAGCTGATCACCCTGCGGGCCCGCGCCCGTACCGCGTCGTCGATGCGCAAGATCAACCAGCAGCTCGCCGGCGCCGATGCCTCGGGCACCGTCGCCATGCTCGAGAAGATGAAGCACCGGGTGCAGGAGGAGGAGTCGCTGGCCGAGGCCTACGACCAGCTCGGCGATGTCGGCGGCACCATCGACGAGGACATCGACCGCGCTCTCGCGGGACCGTCGCCCAGCGCCGGCGCCGACTCGCTGGCCGAGCTGAAGAAGAAGATGGGCATCGCGACGGCTTAGGCGTCTGCGCCTTGCGTGGCAAGGTGATTCCCGTCGCCGTCGCAGGGACTCGCCCGGCCGCCGCGCCCGCTGCCCTGCGGCGCGCCTCGCGTGAGACTCGTGCGCCCCCACCTGGCCGTAGAGCCGTAGCCGCCCCCACGTTCGAGGGTAGCGGGGCACTCTGCACGGGCGGGCCGGCGGGAGGGCGGCCTCGGCCCGTTCGGCCGGATCTCACGCCGACTCGGTCTCCCGCAGCGACGTCGCGTGGGAGTGGCCCAGCGCTCGCATCACTTCTTCGGCCGCCCGCACGCCGTGGTACTGCGCCTCCTCGAAGACCGAGATCCCGCTCATGTCGGAGTGGGCGAAGCGAACGCGGCCGTGCGGGGCGGCGGCCCGGCGCCGCGCCTCGCCCCAGACGAAGCCGGGCACCGGCCGGATCATCGCGTGCCCCCACAACATGACGTCGATGCGGGACACGCGGGACTCGATGTCGGGGTGGGCCTGCACGAGGTCGGCGAGGATCAGCGAGGCCCAGTCGCGCCATTCCCGTTCGAGCATCCAGGCGCGGGCGGTGTCGGGGTTGGGGGCGGCGAGGGGCAGGTACCAGGTCAGCACGCTGGGGCCCGGCGCCGTCCGCAGGTCCTGGTGGGTGGCGACGACGTAGCCGAGCGAGGGGCTGTCGTAGAGCACGTTGTCCCAGGCCGCGTCGTCCGGCGGCCGGTCGACGGTGAGGTTCGCGACCACCCACGGGCTGTAGGTGAACGAGTCGAGGCCGGCGAGGGCGTAGCTCTCGATCACGTGGGGCGCGGTGAACCGGGGCAGGGCGTAGATGCAGTGGCGCGCCCGGAACCGCACCGCGGTCTCGGAGCGCGTGTCCAGCGCGTCGACCTCGACGCCGTCGGCGGGAACGGCGCCGAGGAAAGCGTCGACCGCGGGCACCGCGCCGGGCGGAACGCCGACGCCATCCGACGCCCCCGCTGCACCGCCGCCCGCCCCCGCGTCGCCGGTCGCCCGTACGCGGTAGACGAGCATCCCGGTGCGGACGCTCCCGCCCACCCGATCCAGGAAGTGCCGTACGACGCGGCCGTTGCCCTCCGGCCAAGTCAGGTACTCGACGTCGTCGGGGCGCGAGCAGAAGTAGTGCCATCCCGCCCACGCCGAGGTCGTCTCCAGCGTGCAGCCGTAGTCGTCGCGGCAGCAGTAGTCCACGTACCAGCGCAGGCGGGGAGAGGACCAGCCCGCCCGGTCGAGATATTCGCGCATCGACATGCGGTCGAGCTCGACGATGGCGGCGTCGGTGGAGCCGGCGGCGATGGGCAGGGCGAACGCCCGGCGGCCCCGTGCGTCCCGGTAGTCCCGGTATCGACGCATGTCGGCCTCGAAGGCCGCGAGCTCGCCCGCGGCGGGTGAGCCGGCGACGGGGGCCACCACGTCCCGCGCCGACAGCCCTTCGCGCCACCCCCCGTCGACGAACAGGCGCTCCTGCGGGGCGTGGCACAGATGGCGCGGGTCGTAGATCGGCTTCCCGTCCGGGGCGGTGTCCAGGACCAGGCCCATCTCGGCCACCAGCTCCCGCGTCGCGGTCGCCTCGGCGGTGGGGACGGGCAGGTAGTGCGCGCCCCAGGGATAGGCCGAGACGTCGTTGCTTCCCCACCGCGAGTTGCCCCCTGCGTCGGTCTCCAGCTCCAGGACGACGAAATCCCGCATCCCGCTCTTCGCGAGCTTCCATGCCGCGGACAGACCAGCCACGCCGGCCCCCACGATGACCACGGGGACTTCGCGGACCTGTTGCGGCTCGGGTCGGGCGCGGTCCCGCAGCCGATGCCCGAGCCGGTGGGAGGCGCCCACGATGGCGCCGGAGATGCGACCGGCGTCGAGAGCCCTCTCGGCGGAGGCGCGGGGGCCGGTGGTGCAACCGAGGGCCATCGCGGCGGCCGCGCCCGGACCCAGGCGCAGGACGTCCCGGCGCGTCAGCCCGCGGTCGGGGAGGTTCCGTCGTGTGTCCATCGGTTCCCGCCGTCCGTGTGGCGGAGCCTCGGTGACGTGGAGCGGCGGCCGGTTCATCCCGTCCGAAACCTGCTCCTGGTCGGAAGCCTGCTCCTGGTCGACCGCGGTCCGACCTGCATCCGTCGCAGCCGTCGCAGCCTGCGGGCGGGCGCCACCACGGCCCGCTCAGGCCCGGTTGCTACCACGGGCTGCCGGCGCCGTTCCCTGCGTAGTCTTCCCAGCCCTCCGCGTGGTACTGCACGAGGATCTGGTTGTTCAACCGGTTCACCTCCGCCGGCACCGGCGCCATGTCCGCCGGGAACTCGAACAGCGACCGCGCGATGGCCGGGGTCAGGTACCGCAGATGCGGCGGGAACGCGTCGGACGGGGCCAGCGGCTCCGGCGACGCCAGCACGTAGCCCCATTCCCCGAACGTCGGCACCGGCGCGTGGTAGGGTCGCGCATGCAGCCCGGATGCCCGTACCGTCTCGACGACGCACCAGAACGCCCGGCGGGAAACCAGCGGCGACGTGCTCTGGATGGCGGCGGCGCCCCCCGGGTTGAGGCGGCCCGCGAGGCGCCGGTAGAAGGTGGTCGTGTACAGCTTGCCCAGCGAGTAGGTGCGGGGGTCCGGGAAGTCGACGACGACGAAGTCCCAGCCGGTGCGGTTCGACTCGAGCCAGACGAAGGCGTCGGCGTTGATCACCTCGACCCGGGGCGAGCGCAGCGCGTAGTCGTTGAGGGCGGCGAAGGCCTCGTGGTCGCGGAAGACATCCGTCATCGTCGGGTCCAGATCGACGAGCGTCACCTCGCGCACCCGCTCGTCCTTCAGGATCTCGCGGACCGCCATGCCGTCGCCGCCGCCCAGCACCAGGACCCGGTGCGGCGCCGCCACCGCGGCCAGGCCGGGGTGCACGAGCGCCTCGTGATAGCGGTACTCGTCCAGGGTCGAGAACTGCAGGTTGCCGTTCAGGAAGAGGCGGACGCCGTCGCCGCCCCGCGTCAAGACGATGCGCTGGTGGGGTGACGACCGCGACAGGACCACCGGATCGTCGTAGAGCCGCCGCTCGGACCAGGTGGTGAGGTCGTCCGAGAACGCGGCGCCCAGCCCCATCACCGCGACTGCGCCCCAGGCCTGCACGGCGAGCCGCGGTCGGCGGTGGCGCCGGCGGAAATAGTGGCAGGTCCACACCGCGACCAGCGCGTTGAGCCCCCCGAACACGAACGACGATCGCATCAGGCCGACTTGCGGCACCAGCCACAGCGGAAACAGCAGCGACGCCGCCAGCGCTCCGAGATAGTCGAGGGACAGGACGCGCGAGACGAGGTCGTGCAGCGGGAACTCGTCCTTCAGAATGCGGATGAGGAACGGTATCTCCAGGCCGACCAGCACCCCGGTGGCGGTGACCCAGCCGTACAACACGACGCGGAAGGCGTCGACCTCGGAGAACGCGAAGAAGAGCACCGGCGAGGAGAGGCCGCCGACGAGGCCCACGAGGATCTCTATCTCGATGAACCGGACCAGCAGATCGCGGTGAACGTGGCGCGACAGGTACGACCCCACGCCCATCGAGAACAGGTAGACACCGATGACGGTCGAGAACTGGGTGACGCTGTCGCCGAGAAGGTAGCTGGCGATGGTGCCCGCGAGCAGCTCGTAGACGAGCCCGCACGTGGCGATGGAGAAGACCGCGATGAGCAGGATGCCGGCGCCGGAGCCGAGAGGGGCGGCCGAGGCGGTACGCGGGTCGTCCATGAGGCGGTCGGGCCGGCGGGCGGCAGACGCGGATCCTGCAGCGGCCGTCACGCCCCACTATACCGCGCCGTCGCGGCCCCGAGGGCGTCGTTACCGGCGAGCGTCACGCCGTCCGGCCGCCCCGTCAACGCGTTGACCCCGTGCGGTCGACGCTGACGCGTGTCAATACCGGAAGAGGTACTGGAGCTTGAGGAACACCGCGCGGTTGGTGCGCTCGCGCCGGTTCCCGCTCGAGCGCCCGCTGCCGACCTCGTGCCAGTCCAGCAGATGGCCGTCGATTCGGTCTGCCTGCTGATAGTGGTCGTCGTATCCGGCGTAGAAGACGGTGCCGGCGTTGACGCGGTAGGTGAGCAGGAAGTTCAGGTCCAGCGTCCGGTCCAACGTGTCGTACTCGCTGATGTTGCGGAAGCGCAGGCGGTTGCTGAACTGGTAGGTCGTGAGGGCGCGGTAGATGCGGACGTGGAACACGGCGTCGCCGCCGAGGCCCGGATCGGTGAAACGGTTCGTCGTGATGCTGATGGCGGATCGGAGGCGGGGGACGGGGCGCAGGGCGAGCCTCGCGGTGATCCCCTGCTCCCGGCCGAGGTAGGGCGCTTCCTCGTCGAAGCGGATCTGCTCGCCGCGGCGGTACTCCAGGGACACGCCGATGCGGCGGCTGGTGTCGACCCGGCCGAAGAACCGGGCGCGCGTCTTTCGGAAGTCGATGCCGCCGAACCGCTCCAGCTCGCGGCGGACGTTGCCGGCGAAGAACATGTTCCGGGCGAGGGCGAGGTTGATGCCGGCGTCGGCCACTTCGTCCTGCAGGACTCCCGCGAAGTCGTAGTTGCGCCCGTAGACGAACTCGGGCCCCCAGTTGCGGAGCCAGTGCTCCGGCCACCAGCGGTAGCCCCCGGTCACCGAGGTGTAGCGCTGGTCGGTGCGGCGGACGAACCCCACGTCGGTCCTGAACTCGGGCGACAGCGAGTACGACGACAGCGCGTAGCGCAGGTTGCGGCCGCTCTTGCGGAAGCTCGCGTCGAGCAGGTCGCCCCTCGTCCGCCCGCCCCCGGGGGGTCGGTGGTCGGTCCTCATGGCGCGGAACGCCACCGCGTGGGTGTCGCCGAGGCGGAAGTTCGAGTCCACGCCGGCGAGCCGGCTGTAGCCGCCGTGCAGCTCCCGGTCGGTGAAGACGGCGCCGACGTGCGACTCGGCGTAGAGGTCGTAGCGCGCCCGACCCACGAACGTGTGCGCGGCTTCCCCGAAGGCGGGGTCCGCCCGGTCGTCCACGTTTCCCGGCTCGGCGTCGTTGGCGTACAGCAGCCCGAGGGTGGTCCGTCCGACCTTGCCGGTCAGCTTGGCGCCGTACGCGGGATCGACGATGGTGCGAGTGTGGACGGTGGTGATCGGCGCCCGGATGTCGAAGATCTCGGCCCCTTCCAGGAAGAACGGCCGCAGCTCGGGGTAGAACAGCGCGAACCGCTGGTTGATCTCGATCTGCGGCAGGTCCGACTCGATCTGCGAGAAGTCGGGGTTGACGGTGACGTCGGCGGTGAGGTTGGACGTGACGCCGTACTTCACGTTGACGCCGCCCTCAGGCCGGAGGCGCCCCTCGTCGAACCGGCCGGTGCCGCGGTCGAGGACGCCGAACCGGGTTGCGGTGACGGTGGGCAGGATCTCGATGTTGTGGCTGCGCGAGAGGTCCGTCATGCCCTCGAGCCGGCCCATCTGGGGCAGGAAGCCGGCGATGTCGCGCGAGGTCGGCGACCAGACGTCGGCCTCATCCTTGCCGCCGATGGTGCGCGCGATCTGCAGCCCCCACCGGTGGGGGGTTCCGGGCTCGCGCTGCGGGTAGCGGAGGCTCTTGAACGGAATGGCCACCTCCGCGACGAACCCGTCGTCGACGAGGCGGGCCGCGGTGTCGAACAAGACGTCCCACGAGGCGTCGCCGCGCGGGACGCCGAAGCGGCCGCCGCCGAGGGCCCCCGCCCGCAGGATCGCGTCGCCCTGCACCCCGTAGCCGTTCACGGTGAAGACGTAGGCCCGCTGCTGGTCGAGGAACGGGTCGAAGTAGATCAGGAACAGGTCGTCTTCGACGGTCTCGTCGCGATCGCGCCGGTTCGCGCGCATCATGCCGGGGTCCGTGTAGTGCGCGTGCAGGCCGACGTAGAAGTGGTCGCTGTCGTAGGCGACGTAGACGTCGCTCGCCTCGGTGGCCGGCGGGCCGTCGAGGGGCCGGCGCTGAACGAGCTCCGTGATGTGGGCGGCGCGGTCCCAGGCCGGGTCGTCGAGCCGGCCGTCGATGACGGGCGGGGCGGTTACCCGCGGCGGCCGGACGACGGGGCGGACGACGCCGCCGGCGGCTTCGGGTCGGGTCGGGGCCTTCGGTCCCGGCTGGGCTTCAGCGGGCGGGACGGCCGTGCCGGCCAGGAGCAACGCCAGCGCCGCCCGCGCGAAGTGCGGCGGGCGGGGCGACGGGATATGAAGTTCCCGGCGCGCCGCGCCGATACAGTCGGTAATCCCGCCCGCGGTCCGCGCCGGTGAACGACGCGAACACCTGGCGGGTTGGTTGAGCGCCGGTCGCAGCCGCTCGGCGACGGCGGGCGGGCCAGGCGGGATGCGTCCCGGCGCCCGCCTCGGCCTTCGGCCGGGCCGGCGGGGCAGGGCGGAAAGACATGAGCAAGGCGGATCGGACCCGGTAGGGAGGACCCTCATGCGAGTAACGGCAATGGTGGCGGTGGCGACGAGCGCGGCACTGCTCGGCGGCTGCGCCACGACGGGCTACGTGGACGAAACGGCCGCGCAGCTTCAGGCGCAGGTCGGCGCCCAGATCTCGGAGATGCGCCGCGACCTGGACGACTCGGAGGCCATCGTACAGCAACAGGCGGCCCAGATTCAGGCCGTCGAGGAGACCGCCCGGAACGCGTTCGCCAGCGCCAACTCGGCGCAGATGGCGGCGGACATGGCGCAGAGGTCCGCCGACCAACTGGGCAACACCATCGAGAGCGCGAACCGGCGCCTCGTGTACGAGATGGTGATAGACGAAAACGTCGGCGGTTTCGGGATCTCGCAATCCGCGCTGCCGGACGAGGTCCGCGCGTACCTGGACCAGTTCGCGGCCGACCTGCTCGCGCTGCCGATCGCGTCATTCGTCGAGATCGAGGGGCATACCGACGCCTCCGGCTCGCCCGCGAACAACGCGCGCCTCGGCATGGAGCGCGCCGACAACGCCCGGCGTTATCTCCACGAAGCGCATGAGCTTCCCCTCCACAAGATGAGCATCATCAGCTACGGCGAGGACCGGCCGGTGGCCCCCAACGACACCCCGGAGGGGCGGGCGCAGAACCGGCGGGTCGTGCTGCGCGTCCTGGCGTAGCGGAGCTATTCCGCAATCGAACGCCAGTTGCTCACCACGTGCTCGGCCGTGCGCCAAGCCAGGGCCTGCACCGTCAGGGTGGGGTTCCGGGCCCCGCTCGTGCCCATGACCGAGGCGCCGAGGATCCCCAGGTTCGGCGCCTCGTGCGACAGCCCGTAGCGGTCGACCACGTTGGTCTCGGGGTCGTCGCCCATGCGGGTCCCGCCGTAGGCGTGGGTGGAGACCCCCATCTGACCCCCGAGGCCGCTCCGCAACACCTCGACCGCCCCTGCCGCGCGGTACCACCGCTCCATCCTGTCCTGCAGGAACTCGGCGATGGCCAGCTCGTTCCGCTTGTACTCGGCCGTCACCCGGATCACGGGATCGCCGACGGGGTCGGTGACCGCCGGGTCGAGGTCGAGGTAGTTGGACTCGTAGGGCAGGGTGGTCTTCTGGATGTAGGCGCTGTTCGTCCGGTCGGCGTTCTCCCGGACGAATGCCTTCCACGCCGAGCCCCACGCGGGGGCGCGCCCGAACGTGCTCATGCCGGCGGCGGCGATGGGGCGCCGGTCGGAGTAGACCCACAGGTTGCCGCCGCCGATGAAGTCGAGATTCCCGTGATCGAAGTTGTCGTCGGCCCAGTCGTCGACGGCGACGCCTTGCGCGGGCAGGCCGTACCAGGCGTGCAGGTCGTAGGGGAAGAGCGCCGTGACCCCCGCCCCCTGGTGATGGCTGAGGTAGTGCCGGCCGACCTGCGCGCGGTTGTTCGAGAGCCCGAGGGGCCACGCCCGCGACTTCGACAGCAGCAGCAGGCGCACGTTCTCGTAGGTATAGCTGGCGAGCAGCACGAACCGCGCGGGCTGGAAGAACTCCTCACGGTCCTGCACATAGGTGACCCCGGTCACCCGCCCCCGGTTGTCGGTCTCGATGCGCCGGACGTGGGCGTGGGTGACCACCTTCAGCCGTCCCGTCGCCTCGGCGCGGGGGATGGTCGTCACCGCGGGCGAGTTCTTGGCGTCGACGTGGCACCCGCCCCGGTTGCAGAAGCCGTGGTACATGCAGCCCGAGCGCCCCTGATAGGCCCGCGAGTTGATGGCGGCGGGCCCGGGGAACGGCCGCCACCCCAGCGAGCGCGCCGCGTCCGCCATGCCTTCGAGGAAGCCGGTCCAGCGCAGGGCGGGCATCGGATAGTCGCGCCTGCGGGGGCCCTCGAACGGGTTGCCCCGCTCGTCGCGCCGGCCCTCGACGTTACCGGCCTGCCCCGAGACGCCGATCTCGTGCTCGACGCGGTCGTAGTAGGGCTCCAGCTCCTCGTAGCCGAAGGGCCAGTCCTCGACCGTCGTCCCCTCGGGCAGCCGGGAGCGCCCGTAGCGCCGCGTCGTCGCCGAGACGACCTCGAAGTCCCACGGGTTGAGCCGCCAGCTCTGCGCCCAGTAGTGGAGGGTGGTTCCGCCGACCGCGTTCATCATGGGGTGGCCGCCGCCCTGGACGGCGGTCTCCGACCGCGTGCGCCGGAGGGTCGGCACCTCGTTGGCGCACTTCTGGACCGAGAACGGCCAGGCGCGTACGTTGTTCCGGATCTCGTCGGGGGCGAAGTCGCGGCGGGTGAGGCGTCCCCCGGCCTCCAGCCCGATCACGTCGAGCCCGGCCTCGGCGAGGGGGAGCGCGGCGACGCCGCCGGCCGCCCCGAGCCCCACGATGACGACATCGGTTCCCGGCAGCCTAGTCGCCATGGCGCGTCTCCCCGGTGGCGGCGTCGACCACCGCCTTGTCGAAGTACTCGGTGTCGTAGGCCGACCGGCGGGCGGGTTCGAGCTCACCGGCTTCGAGCTGCATCTGCAACCGGGGCCACACCGCCGTCCGCACGCCGGGATAATCGATGAGGTCCCAGCCCACGTAGCCCCGGTTGCCCCCGTACCACGGGTCGCCGAACGTGCCTTGCAGGACGTGGTTGCGCACCATGTCGAAGAACGCGGCGGAGCTGCCCGCGAAGCCGGTGCGCGCGCCGGTCGCGGCGCCGGTCTCCACGTCGATGAGGGCCGAGACCTGGTCGACGTGGGGCAGCTCGCGGAAGGGCGCGCCGCGGGAGGCCCGGCAGTAGCGGTCGAACGCGGCCAGGCCCGCCCGGTAGGCTTCGCGCGACTCGGAGAGGGCGCCGCCGAGGGCGCGATCGATGTAGACCACCGCGCCCGCCGCCACCGCGCCCGGCCCGAGGTCGTCGCTCGGGATCAACTGGTCGGCGATGGCTTCGAGCAGGTCCGCCTCGTCCGCCGTCAAGTGTTCGTAGGCGGCGCGGAGCGGCTCCGGCGCGGGGGCCTGAGCAGCGCCCGGAGCCGGTGTGGCCGGCGCCGTCGCGGCCGGTTCCGCGCGCGCTTCCGCCGCGCCCGGCGCCCCCGTGCCGGCTGCCGCGCCGGCCGCCGCCGCCGCGCCGGCGCGGCGCAGCAGGGCGCGCCGGGAGATGAGCGGTGGACCCTTCTGTGTCATCGGCTGCTCCTCGTTGCGTGTCTTGCCGGCCGTCGCCCCGGCAACCGCAAGACCCGCGGCTCGGCCCTTCCCGATTCCCCGGCGGGAGCGGGCCGACCGTTGGCCCACGCTCTCGGCTGACCGTGGCGGAGAAACGCTGCCGCTCGAACGGCATCGACTCCGCGCATGGCCGCGTCTCTCGGCCGGGGCAGGGTGCGCCTGCTCGGCCCGGTCATGGCCTCCGCCGGGAAGGCGCGCATGGCCGCGTCTCTCAGTCCGGGCACGGCGCGCCGGGACCGTCGCTAGAACCGCTCGTAGATCGGCACGAGGTCGCCGCGCCCGATCACGTGGCCGTCCATGGCCTCGAGCAGCTTCCGGCGCGTCAGGCCCGGCTCGAGCGCCAGGGCCTCGTCGAGCGCGTACACCGTGAAGTGGTACAGGTGCGGCGTGCCCGCCGGCGGGGCCGGCCCCCGATAGTAGGGCCGTCGCCACCCGTTCAGCCCCTGGACGGCCCCGCCCAGCTCCGCGGGCATCGGCGTCTCCGGCAGGATCGGCAGCCCTTCGGGCAGTCCGCCGGCGTCGGCGGGGATGCCGTAGACGATCCAGTGCACCCACGGCGGTGGGCTCCCGGCCCCGAAGTCGGCGCAGACCACCGCAATCTCGCGCGTGCCCGTCGGCAGGCCGCTCCACGTGATGGGCGGCGACACGTTGTGTCCGTCCGGCGTGTACCGCCGGGGCATGGTCTCGCCCGAGGCCATGGCGGGGCTCTCGACGCGGATCTCGTGGACGCGCGGCTGCCCGAGGGCGGACGCCGCGAGCAGGCCGGCCGCGAGGGCGAGCCCGGTGGTTGCGAGAGGGTGCGTCGCCGGCATGGGCGATACTTTACCCCCGAACCGGTTTTTCCGTAGACTCTTGGCCATGAGAGCCACTCGAGCGCGGTTCCTGCTGGCGGCGTTTCTGATTGCCCCCCCGGCCTTCGCGCAGAACGACGCCCTGCGCGGCACGTGGTCGGGCCAGTGGATTCCCGAGTCGGGTTACGACGCCTCGACGGTGCGGTTCGAGGTCGATGGCGACGCCATCACCGGCGAGATGCTGAACCCGGCGACCGTGGCGTTCGACGTCATCGAGTTCGATCCCGACACCTTCGAGCTCGTCGCCGAGGCCAACCATCCCGAGGACGGGCACTTCCGGATCGAGGCGCGCATCGAAGATGTCACGCGTCTGAACGGCACCCTCTTCCACGACGGCGCCGGCGGTGCGCTGCGGCTGACGAAGTGGACCTACCGGCCCCGCCGCTAGCCGGACATCCGCTCACTCCATGTAGGGCATCGGCGGGGTCTTGCCGCGGAGCCGCGCGTACACCGTCAACGCGCCCCGGTGGTGTGCCGTGTGGTCCGTAATCGCCCCGAAGATCGCCGCGCGCGGCTGGCCGCCGAGGATGGGGCCGGCCGGCAGCGGGCGGCTCCAGTCGTCGTCCGACGTCGACTCGATCGCCTGGCGGGCCTGCTCGACCGCCCGCGTGAACCAGGCGCGGGCGTCGGCGAGCGACGTCACCTCGCGCACCCTTCGATCGAGCGCCTCGAACTCCAGGCTGAAGCCGGTGGGGCTGAACGCGCCCTCGACGAACCAGTCGATGGTCTGGGCGGCGTGCGCCACGTGCTGAGCCGCGGTGAACGTGCCCTCCGCGGGGGCGTAGCCCGAGTCGTCCTCGGTCAGGGCGTGGGTGCTGCGGTCGAAGTACTCCTGCGCCTCGTTCAGTGCGCCGAGCAGGCGTTCCTTCATCGATCCGTCCTCCTTCGCGCGGCTATAATAGCGCCAACATGCGTACAGCCTGGTTGTCGGTGTCCGTACTCTGCCTGGTCGGCGCCGCCGCGCCGGCCGTCGCCCAGTCGTCGTCGGCGGACGACGCCGGCGTTTCCTTCGCCGCCGGCCAGCCGCTGGTCTTCGAGGGGAGCGGCGCCCCGGACGACTCGGGCCTCCCGCCGGCCGAGCGGCTTCGCGTGGAGCCGCGGCGCGTCGACCGGCCGCCGGTCGTGGACGGCCGGCTCGACGAGGAGGTCTGGCTGTCGGCCGCCGTCGTCGACGACTTCGTCCAGCAGGAGCCGGCCGAGGGCGAGCCCGCCACCGAGCGCACGGTGGTGCGCCTGCTCTACGACGCACAGGCCCTGTACATCGGCGTCGAGGCCTTCGACTCGTCCCCCGAGGCGGTCATCGCGACGGAGATGCGCCGCGACTCGCTGCGGATGCTCGACGAAGACAACTTCCAGGTCATCCTCGACACCTTCCACGACCGCCGGTCCGGCTACATGTTCGTCACGAGTCCTCTCGGGGCCAAGCTCGAGCAGCAGGTCTCGGAGGAGGGCGAGGGGGGGTGGCGCGGCACCAACACCTCCAACATCAACGTGAACTGGGACGGGGTCTGGGACGTGGTGGCCCATCGCACCCCGGAGGGGTGGACGGCCGAGATCGCGATCCCCATGATTACCCTGCGTTTCCCCGACAACGAGGAGCAGGTGTGGGGCGTCAACTTCATGCGGAACATCCGCAGGAAGAACGAGCAGGTGTACTGGGCGCCGATCTCCAAGGAGTACACCCTCACCCGGGTGAGCCTCGCCGGCACCATGACCGGCATCACCGGCGTCGACCAGGGCATGGACCTGCGGGTGACTCCGTACCTACTGACGGGTGGGCGGCAGGACCGCGGGGAGGGCGGGTTCGGCGCGGGGCTCGACGGGAGCGGCTTCCGCGACCTCGGCCTCGACGTCAAGTACGGCCTCGCGTCGGGCCTGAACCTCGACGTGACCCTCAACACCGACTTCGCGCAGGTCGAGGTCGACGAGCAGCAGGTCAACCTGACCCGGTTCCCGCTGTTCTTCCCCGAGAAGCGTGATTTCTTCCTCGAGAACGCCGGCATGTTCAACGTCGGCGCGTCCTCGGGGTTCAGCCGCCTCGCCGACCTGTTCTTCACCCGGCGCATCGGGCTGTCCGACACCGGCCAGCCCGTGCCCATCGTCGGGGGCGCCCGCGTCTCGGGCAAGGTGGAGCGCCACAACGTCGCGGCGATGAACATCACCACGCAGGAGGCGTTCGGCAATCCCGGCGACAACTTCTTCGTCGGGCGCTACAGCCGCGACATCCTGTCGCGGTCGAAGGTCGGCGGCATCGTCATCGACAAGAGCTCGATCAACGACGCGCACTTCAACCGCACCCTGGCCGCCGACACCACCCTGGCCCTGCACCGCAACTTCACCGTGAACGGGTTCCTCGCCAAGACCGAGACCGCGCTCTGCGGGGCGAGCACCATCACGAGAGCCCAGTGCCCCGGTGAGTCGGGGCGGGACATGGCGGGTTACGCCCGGGCCACCTGGCTGAGCCCGTCGTGGAGCGTCTACGGCGAGTACATCGACCTGCAGGAGAACTTCAACGCCGAGGTCGGCTTCGTGCCCCGCGTCGGCATCCGCACCTCGAAGTTCCACGGCGAGTGGGACCCCCGCCCCGGGCGCTGGGGCATTCGCATGTTCGACCCGATGTGGAACATCACGTACACCACCGATCAGAACAACCGGCTGCTGACGCGGCGCATCCACCACATGATCGGGACCTACTTCGAGAACGGCTCGTCGATGACCGTGTGGTACAACGACCACTTCGAGCAGCTCGACATCCCGTTCACCATCTTCGGCCAGGGGGTCACGATTCCGCCCGGCACGTACCGCTTCGGCGAGTGGAACTACCGTTATCGCAGCGACCCGTCGCGCCGCCTCTACGGCGAGCTGGGCTACTCGCCGCAGACCTTCTTCGGCGGCACCCGCGTCAACTCCCGGGCCACCCTCGGGCTGCGGGCCACGAGCCGCATCGCGGCCGAGCTGCGGCTCGACCGCAACGACGTGGAGCTGCCGTGGGGCGACTTCGTCGCCGACCTCGCGTCGCTGCGTTTCGACTTCGCCCTCTCGCCGGAGATGACCCTGCGCACCCTGACCCAGTACAACTCGACGTTGAACGAGCTGAGCACCAGCGTCCGGTTCAACTGGATCTACAGCCCCGGCAGCGACATCTACATCGCCTACGACGAGATGCGGTTGTACGACCAGCCTTGGCTGTACACCCCCGGCATCTACGGCAACTACGACACGCCGTGGCTCCGCAACCGCCAGCTCGCGGTCAAGATGACCTACCTGTTCTCGCGCTGAAGGTAACGCCTCGCTCCCGTTGTTCAGCCGTGGCCGTCGTGCACGCCCGGCATCCACCGTCACGACGACACGCCGTGGCTTCGCAACCGCCCGCTCACGGTCGAAATGCGTGGAATCGCCGGCCGATGGGGGCGCCGGCGTGGCCGCGGCCGGGCCGGGGACGGGTCGATGCGCCCCGACGTCGAAATGCGTGGAATCGCCGGCCGATGGGCACGCCGGTGGCTTGATTCCGCAGGTAAGATGCCGAAAACCGGACTTTCCAGTATCTGCGCTGCTAGAATTGACCCATCGTGATGGACGCTGCGCTGGCGCTCGCCCGCCGCCTCGACCTCGCACGCGATCTGCGCAGTCGCTCGGTATTCCGGTTCGGGCCGCGGCGCCTGGCGGAGGAAACGCCGCTGTCGGAGCGGATCCTGGTCTGCGGGGAGTCCGTCGCTCGGGTCGTCGACGGCGTCGCGATTCTGCCCGTCATGGAGTTCCTGCGCCGGCTCTGGGGCGGAGAGCTGCTGGTCGATTCGGGGTAAGCGCAATCGCCGGGGGGCCACGGATTACGTGGCTTCCCTCCAAGGCCCGGCGACCGTCAACGCCGCGCGATTCGGCACGGCCGCCAGTGGCGGGTCCAGTGGTCGTCCGTCTGCACGTGGTCGACGCGGACGCTCTTGCAGACGTTGTCCGCGAACTCCGACGCCGGAAATCCCCGCGCCAGCCGCAAAACAACGCCCTCGCGCTCGCCGCCGAGCGCGGACGGTTCGTCGTGAGCCCGGTCCACGAACGCGCGGATGTCGGCTACGGACTGGAAGCACCCCTTGAACAGGACCGGCACGACCGGGATGTCCCGCCGACCTGCGTACTCCTCCACGTCGGCAAACGGGGCGAACCGGCCGTCGGCGTGGCGAAGCGCAAAGGCGTAGAAAGTTCGCTCTTCCGCCACGGGCTCGTACGCGATGCTGTGCACCGCGTAGATGTCCTCGCCGTACAGATGGACGTCCGGCTCGGTCACCCTCCAGGCGTGGTGCTTCTTCACCATGGCCATCCACTTGTCGTCGGACGGCGCCGATACGCTCCGCGCGTAGACCGCGCCGGCATGGAGGAGCGTATTGCCTCCGTCCAGCTTCTCGGTCACCACCACGGGACTTCCCACGAAGCGCTCGGGATTCGCGTGAATCGCGTCGCCACGACCGACGGTCGGCGACCAGGGCCAGTACGGCGTGCCGGGGTACTTCGGGGCCGCGGGCGTTCGCGGCCCGCGTTCGCGCGTCATCGGCCTCGCCCGGCCGCCTTAGAGGCATGCTGCGGGCAGAGTTGCCGGACCTGGACCCCGAGACGATCCAGCAGCCCTGTCTGTTCGTCCCAATCGCTGTCGGTCGCATTCAGAACAACGGCCTTTGCGACCACGGCAACGGCCAGGAACTTGCGGTCGGATGGGTCGAATTTATTCTCCGGCAGCTCGACATAGCCTCTCCTGTCGTCCTTACATGGTGTCACTGATACTCGGCGAACGCGATCGACCTGATACTGATGGTCGAATATGTGTCTGAAGAACGCGTCGCCCACGCCGGGCATGCCCGAGTGGCGGAGGTGCCGCGCGTATTCGGTCAGGATGGAGTTCTGATCGTCGATAGCGACGACATCCTCCTTGACGACCGACAAGAGCCGCTCCACACAGGACTGCCGACACTGAAGGTTGGCGTGCGTTCCGCGACCGTTGGCCGCTATCGCGACGTTGGTGTCGACCACGAAAGACGTCATTCCGATCGCTCCATCCTTCTCTGCAACGCGGCCTGCGCGATCGCCGCGATCTCGCCCATCTCGTCGCCGAAGAAGTTGTCCGGCCAGTTCTCGATCTCGCCCCATTCGTTCAGGCGCAGATCGGAGAGCTGGGCCGCGCCGTCATTCGAGGATACGAAATACAGTTTCACGTCTTCCGGGGACGCCTTCTCTTCCGCCACCCGCCGTTGTAGGCGTCGCATCAGGTGCTCACTGTGGCTCTCCACGACGATCTGTACGTTTCGCACGCGGGCGACATTCAACATCACGTCGGCGAGGCCGCTCTGCACCGCAGGATGAAGATGGATCTCCGGCTGTTCCATGAGGACCGTCGAACCCTCTGGTACGTAGTAGAGCAGGACTAGTGCAGGCAAGACCTGGGATACGCCGAAACCAACGTCCGGCAGCGCCGTCGGCACGCTCGAGCGGGAGGTCTTCACCGTTGCCCGATACAGGTTCGCGCCCTCCGCGATTTCATCGACACGAAAGTCGTGGATCAGCCCCAGCTCGTTGAGCCAATGGGCGATCGTCGCCTGAAACGGCCTCAGGCGTACTCCTTTGGCTTTGGGCTGGAGACGCCGTTTCTCGTTGTCGCGGGTCGCGGCCAGTATGGCATCCACCGTCCGCTCGCCGCGCTGGCCCACGTCGTCCGGGCTGGATCCGCCCCAGTGGTACTCCCGATGCGGGTACTCACGCAGGGGGCCGAGATAGTGCAGCGAGTCCATCGCCTTCTCGTATGCGAGCTCGAAATCACCGAGAAACTCGGTATTCTGGTAGTAGCTCCTTACCTCGTTGGGGAACAGGTAGGTCTTGGCGGGATTGGGGAGCGGCCACGCACGTCCCTGCGTGCGCCGGAATCGGAACCCCGTGCCGGCGGTCTCGAGTTCGAACTTCTGCTTGTCGTCTTTCTTCGGTCCGAGGCGAAAAAGGACACCGGAGAACTCGTAGGCGAGCTCCCGAGGCAACAGTCGCTTGCCGCGATAGCCGACCTCGAACCGGGTCTGCAGTCGGTCGCCGGTGAAGAGCGGTGCGCCGCGGGGTCGCTCGGGGTCCGCTATCCTCAAGGGTTGGGGAAGCTTCCAGTCGAGCGTCCACCTCATGTGTTCGTCTTCGGTATGGCGGTGAACGACGTCGGTGAACCCGCCGAGGTTCACCAATGCGCCCGGCCCCCCGAAATCGAGGACCAGTCCTCGGTCGGTGGCGTTCCTGGTATGTTTGAGCAGAAGGAGGAACTGGAGAAGGCTGCTCTTGCCGGCGCTGTTGGCGCCGAAGAGCCCGGTCACCCGGCCGAAACGCAGGTCGACCTCGCGCCACGCCTTGAAGTTCTCTAGCCGCAGGCGGTTCAACATCGCTTCAGCTCCTGTCGGAGGCGGGCGGAATCCGCGCATGCGGCGCGGACGCGGGGCCGGGGGAGGGAAGGGATTCCAATCGGGCCATCGTGAATCGGGATTGTACCGTAGGTCTGCGCGCCGAGTGGCGGTCGGGACGGGCTGAGCGTTCCCGCGGTGTGTTCCGCCGTGATAGCCTGAGTTGGTGCGGGTGGCGCGCCGCTGCGCGGTCACCCAACGATGACACTGGCTCCGGTCGTGCGGACTGGCGCGCCGGTGCGCGGGCACCCACGATGACACTGGCTCCGGTCGTGAGCTTCGGGTTTTTCGCGGTGGACGGGCCGTGGGTGGTCGGGGCGGGGTGTACCGGGCGACCGACACTCGCCTCGACCGCGCCCTCGGCGTCGAGGTCGTGCCGTCGCTCGCTGGTCGCCGACCCCGCCGTGAGCGAGCACGTCGGGTACGAGGCGCGCGGCGCGAGGGCGCGCGGCGCGAGGGCGTGAGCGGAGGGGTATGGTCGCGACGGACCATTCCGGCGCGAGCCCGCCCGCGCGGCTGGCCGCGGGCCATGTTGCGGGCGGCGACCCCGCCACGGTCTCGGACCGCGGGATCGGAGACATGAGCGAGGCGGACCGGGCGCTGGACCCCGCGTCGGTCACCGCGGCGCGGCTCGCCGGCGCGATCGGGGTGTCGTTGGGGGCGTCGTCCGCCCTCGCCGCGGTCCTGGTCGCCGCCGTCGCCACCCCGCTGGGCGGACAGGCCGCCGCCGGCGTCGGCGCCGCGGTGCTGGCGCTCTCGGGGGCGGGCGCCGCCGCGAGCTGGCTGTGGCCGGCGGTGCGGTACCGGCACATCCGCTACCGCCTCGACGGCCACGGGGTCACCATCCGCCGCGGCGTCGTCTGGCGCACGGTCACGTCGGTGCCGACTTCGCGCGTCCAGCACACCGACGTGTCGCGGGGCCCGTTGGAGCGCTACTTCGACCTCGCCACGCTGGTCATCCACACCGCCGGCACCCGCGACGCGTCGGTCGCCCTGAGTGGCCTCGGGCATCGCGAGGCGATCGCCCTCCGCGACCGACTGATCGAGGCGGGAGGCGGTCGTGGCGTCTGACGACCGGCGCCTGCATCCCCTGTCGTGGGTCTTCACCGCCGCGCAGTTCGCCAAGGGTTTCATCGTTCCCGCCCTGCTGTTTCTCGTGGCCTCGGGTGGCGGCAGCTACGAGCTCTGGGGAGGGCTGTTCATCGGCCCCGTGATCGCCGCCGCCCTGGTCCGATATCGGGTTTACCGCTACCGTCTCGCGGCGGACGAGATGGTGGTCCGCGACGGCTTCCTGACCCGCACCGAACGCCACATCCCCTACGAGCGCATCCAGAACATCGACCTCGTCCAGAACCCGCTGCACCGCCTCTGCCGGGTCGCGCTCGTGCGGGTCGAGACGGCCAGCGGCGTCCGGCCCGAGGCGGTGATGCGGGTGCTGTCGCTCGACGCGGTGGCCGAGATGCACGCCCGGGTGTTCGCGGGCCGGCCCGCTGCGCGAGGCGCCGTCGGCGCGGCGGAGGCCATCGCGGACGCAACCGCCGGAACGGCGGCGCCGACGGCTGGCGACGGGCCGGTTCGGGGGCCGGCGGAGGGGTCCGCGGCCGCGGCCGCCGCCAGGCCCCGCGACCGCCTGCTGCTGCGGGTGCCGACCGGCGAGCTGGTGAAGCTGGGCGTCATCTCGAACAAGGGCATGGTGGTGGTCGCCGCCGCGCTAGGCCTGCTCGCGCAGAGCCGCCCGGACGGGGAATTCCTGGAGCCGGTGCTGCGGTCCGCCGCGGAACGGCTGCCGCTCGGCGCGGCGGCGGAGTGGCTGAGCGGGCTCCGCCTCGCCAACCCGGTCCTGACCGGGGTCCTGCTCGCGGTCACGCTCGTGGCGGCGGCGTTCGTGCTGCTCCGCGTGCTGTCGGTCGTCTGGTTCCTGCTGCAGCTCCACGGCTTCACCCTCACCCGCCGGGGATCGGACCTGCGCGCCGACTACGGGTTGCTCACCCGCGTCCGCCGCACCATTCCGACCGGCCGCATCCAGTCGCTGACGGCGACCGAGTCGCCGCTGCACCGCAGGTTCCGCCGCCAGTCGATCGAGCTGCGCACGGTCGGCGGCGCCGCGGCGACCGACGACGATGTCGACTTCGATCCCTCGTCGGCCGGCGGCAAGGCGGAGAGCCAGTGGCTGGCCCCGATGGTGGAGACGGCGCAGGTCCCGGTCCTCCTGCGGCAGGTCCTTCCGGAAGTCGATCTCGCCGGCGTGGCGTGGCGGCGGCTCGCGGCGGGGGCGCGGCGCCGCGTCTTCGTCCGCGGGCTGGCGGCGGCTGCCGCCCTGACCCTGCTCGCCACCCTGCCCGCGGGCTCGTGGGGGCTCGCCGTGGCTCCCCCGGCCGCGCTCGTGGCCTTGCTGCACGCCCATCGCTGGGTGGCGCACGCAGCCTGGGCGGTCACCCCGTGGGGGGTGCTGTTCCGGTCGGGCTGGTGGACCCGGAAGCTGGCCATCGTGCCCCTCGCTCGCATCCAGACCGTGGGGCTCGGAGAGTCGCCCTTCGACCGCCGTCACCACATGGCTTCGGTCCGCATCGACACCGCTGGCGCGGGGGCCGGCGGCTACACCATCGCGATCCCGTACCTGGAGAAGACCGTTGCCGCCGATGTCGCCAGGCGCCTCTACCTCGAGGCCGGCGAGCGCCTGTTCCGTTGGTGAGCGGCCGGGGCGGCCCTACTGCGCGAAGCGGGAGGCGAAGACGACATCCCCCGGATGCCCGAGTCGACCGGGCGAGCGTCGAGGATGCGGAACATGGACACCGGCCGGATCGACCGAGAAGAGATCGAGCCGGGCGTGGTGCGCGGCTCGTGGTGGCGCCGCCTCGACGACGGCCGGGTCCAATGCGACTTGTGCCCGCGCTACTGCCGGCTGCACGACGGGCAGAAGGCGTTCTGCTACGTGCGGGAGGCGCGCGGCGGCGAGGTCGTGCTCGCCAGCTACGGCCGCGCCAGCGGCTTCTGCATCGATCCCATCGAGAAGAAGCCGCTGAGCCACTTCTACCCGGGGTCGAGCGTGCTGTCGTTCGGCACCGCCGGCTGCAACCTCGGCTGCCGCTTCTGCCAGAACTGGGACATCTCGAAGGCGCGGGAGGACCACGCGCTGTCGGCCGCCGCGTCTCCGGCCGGGGTGGCCGCGGCCGCGGCCGACGCCGGGTGCACCAGCGTCGCCTTCACCTACAACGACCCCATCATCTTCGCCGAGTACGCCATCGACTGCGCGAAGGCGGCCCGTGCGCGCGGGGTGAAGAGCGTCGCGGTGTCGAGCGGCTACGTGTCGCCGGCCGCGCGCCGGGACCTCTTCGCTCACATGGACGCGGCGAACATCGACCTCAAGGCGTTCACCGAGACCTTCTATCACCGCATCTGCTTCGCCCACCTCCAGCCGGTGCTCGACACCCTTGCGTGGCTGGCCCGCGAGACCGACGTCTGGCTCGAGGTCACGACCCTGCTCATCCCCGGGCAGAACGACTCGCGCGACGAGGTCGACCGCCTCTGCGGCTGGCTGGTCGAGCATGTCGGCCCCGACGTGCCGCTGCACTTCACCGCGTTCCACCCCGACTTCCGGATGCTCGACGCGCCCCCCACGCCGCCCGACACCGTCCGGCGGGCGCGCGAGCAGGGGCTGCGGGCGGGCCTGCGCTACGTCTATACCGGCAACATCCGGGACGAGGACGGGCAGTCCACCCGTTGTCCCGGTTGCGGGGCCGTGCTGATCGGCCGCGACGGCTACCGCATCACGCGCTGGCGTCTCGAGGCCGGAGGCCGCTGCCCGACCTGTGCGACGAGGCTGGCGGGCCGCTTCCTCGCGCAGCCGGGCCGGTGGGGAGCGCGGCGCCGACCCCTCGTCGTCTGAGATCCACCTCGCCGTCGACGGCGGCACGGGGGCGGCGACGCCCGGGGGGAGGCGACGCGAGGGGCGTCTGCTCCTCGCCGGCGCCGACGACGAGGAGGTCAACATGCGACGTCCGGGGGGAGGCGACGCGAGGGGCGTCCCCTATCCGCGCATCCGCCCCGAGGAGAGGCGACGACTTCCCCGGACGGCCCGGTCGTCACCGCGGCGAGGGGACGACGAACGTGTCGATCCGAATGCGCTCCCCCGGGTAGATGGCGGTAATCCGCCCGTCGAGCAGCTCCAGCGCCGAGGGCCGACCCCGATAGACGTCTTCCAGCATGCCGGAGTCGATGAGGAAGACCCTCCCCGCCGCGCGGGCGGTTATCCGCCGGGACGGGGTGACCGAATGACCGACCACCACGCGCGTGACGCCGAAACGCGCCAACAGGCCGCCGATGAAGCCGTCGACCTCCTGCTCCGGCCGCAGGGCGAGTCCGCGGAACCAGAGGGGACCGTCGGCGTCGACGATCGACCAACTGTCGATGGTCTGCAGGTCGACCAGAACGTCGATGAGGGCTCTCTCCGCGCGCGTCAACGACCGACGTCGGCGTGGTTGGCGCGGTTCGGGGGACAGGCGCTCGATCCACGTCCGCAGCTCCCGGGCCACGGCCGCGAACATTTCCTGGAACGTCGAGAACGGCAGGATGATCCCGGCGTCGATGAGATGGCGTCGGTGGCGGTCGAAGCGCTCGATCTCGCCCTGCGCTCTGTCGTTCATGGCCTCGACGCTCTCCACTGCCAGGCCGGGCGACGGGCCGGCGTGCACGAAGAGGGTATCCGCGGCCACGGTCGCGACAGGCTTGCCCCGCAGCCAGCGGCCGTACCGCCCGTCGGGCCCCATCGCCTCCATGTACTCGACGAAGCCGGGCGGCCGCGCGCGCATCCACTCGTCGCGGGACATCGGGTCCGGACGCTCGGGGCCGCTCCCGTCCGAGCGCCGCCGGGACGCGTGCCTCGCGTACTGCCGCCAGGCGTCGTCGCGCCGCCGCTCGGCGTCCTCCGACGCGAAGGCGGCGAAGGTCGCGGGGCTGACCTCCCTGACGTCGCCCATCAGGTTCATGGCTTCGTGGTTGCCCAGGAGCACCCTGACTTCGCCTCCATCCTCGGAAGCCTCGCTCTCGAGTCGCATCAGGAGGTCCATGATGTCGCGTACGTGGGGGCCCCGATCGGTGAAGTCGCCGGTCTGCACCAGGGTCGCGGTCCCGCCGCTCCACCCGCGTTCGCCGTCGATCAGGCCGGTCTCCTGCAGGATCGCGGCCAGCCCGTCGCCGGCGCCGTGGATGTCGCCGACGGCGACGACGCGGCGGGAATCGGGCTGGGTCGCGGCCGGAGCGGGGGCGCCGCGCGCCGCGAGCAGGGCCAGGACGGCCGCCGCGGCCGCGGCGCGGCGGAGACGCGCGCGCCGGTCGGCGGAGAGGGCGGTCGGCGGCGCGAGTCTGGCAGTGGGCTGCATCCGGCGTCCTCGGTCTACGGCGCGGGCTCCGGGTCGATGACCACCCCGCGCTCGCCGAAGCGGGCGATGCGGTCGTCGAAGTGCTGCAGCAGGAGATCGCGCCGCCGCATCACGCTCGACCGCTCTCCCCGGCTGAGCACATCGCCGAGCGCCGCTTCGAGGGCCTCCGGGGTCAGGCCGCGCAGGTTGTCGAGCAACTCCCGCCCGATGCGCGTAAGCTGCTCGGGCTTCGTCAGCTCCACGTCCTGGCGGAACGCGCGGGTGTGGTCGATCAGCCACATCTTCCAGTCGGTCGTCCACAGGGTGTTGCCCTGGTTCCGGTCGCGGTTCTGGATGAGCTCGTCGAAGACGTACTGCGTGTAGAACTGCCGGCTCGTTCTCGCGGGGTCCGGTTCCAGGGCCCGCCGCTCGATGCGTTCCCTCTCGGTCATGGCCACGTCGTCGACCCACCACGTGACCGCGGCCGGTCGGCCGTCGACCCGGCGCAGGACTGACATGGGCACGTTGTCGATGCCCAGCAGCACGGCGAGACGGTACGCGGCGATGTTGTAGAGGTAGGAGTCCCTGAAGTTCAGCTCCACCCGGGCGCCGCGGGCGACGAACCGAGAACGGCTGATGTCGACCGACTGGATGTGAACGTCGTGGGTCAGTCGACCGTCGGAGGCGGTTGCGCGCTGCGAGCCCGTCACGCCGGTTCCGACGTCGCGGACGTCCGTCAGCTCGGCGTCGAGGAGGAAGGCCTCCATCTCCGCCGCCGAGAGTTCGGGGGCGCGAACCTGGGCATGCCCGGGTTCCGGCGCGCCCAGCCCCAGCACGAGAACCGCCACCAACGAGGCCGGGGATGGACGGGGCATGGGCATGAGTGGTCTCCGGGAGCCGACCGAACGGCGCAGGCCCCTACGCGGTCGAGGGGGCGGTCGGCCTGCCCTTGCGCACCCGTTCCGTGGGGGCGGAGGCTCCGCCGGCGAGCGCGCCGCTGAAGAGATCCTGCAGCAAGTCGACCCGCTCCGACAACACCGTGTACACCTCGTCCCGTTCCGCCCGCAGGATACGGCACGCGCCCTCGGCGGTGGCCTGCCATCCCGCCGGCCCCCCCGCGAGGGTCTCGGCCACGAACAGGGTGCCGCCCGGTCCGACCACTATCGGCGAGGCGCCGCTCGACTCGAGGCGCATCGCCCCCTCCAGCACCAGGCACAGCGCGGCCGGGGCGTCGCCGAGCACCAGCACCTCGCCGTCTTCGAGCGAGAGACGCCGCGCGGCCCGCACGAGAGCGAGGAGCTCGGTCGCCGCCGCCCGACCGAGGAGGGGGTGGTGACGAAGCAGCATCGCCTCGTCGAACGGCTGCAGCGCCGACTGCGGCAGGGTCACCGCCGGCAGGTGGGCGGGGCTGCGGTCGCGGCGGCCGTCCGCGGGGGTCAGCAGCAACCGGAACAGCCCCTGCGCCAGCAAGTCGTCGTCGGACACCATCGCCACGAAGTCGGCCGACCCGATGCGCAGGCAGACCGAGGGCCGGTCGGCCCACGTCGGCCGCGTCGTGGGGGCCCCCTGCAGCGCTTCCTCGAGACCGAGCACGCCGGGCGCGTGGAGGGTGTCGCCGTCGCCGTCGGTGACCGACCGGCGGACGGAGCCCTCGATGAGGAGCTCGACGGCCTCGGTCGCGCCCTCCGTTCCGACCGGTTGGTCCGGCGCGTACCACACCTGCCGGCCGGCGTCGATGACCCGGAACAGCTCGTCCACCGAGACGAACTCGAAGATCGGGATGCGCCTCAGTCGGTTCGCGATCTCCGCCGTCGGGAGCCGACGGACATCCGCCGGGGTCGACGCCCGGCCGGCGGCTCGGAGGGACAGGGCCCAGGAGGCGGTGTCCCCGACGTGCGGATCCGCGACGGCGCGATGGGCGTTCACCCACTGCAGATCGTCGGCCAGCGCGTCGGGGAGATGCTCGGCCGCGAAGTGGATGGCCGTCGCCGCGATCACCGGGTTGGTGTCGTGGATGAGCTGCGCCAGCGTGTCCTCGAGATCGCGCGTCCGCGTGCCCAGGAGGCGGTTGGCGTGCTCGACCTTGGCGGGCAGGGGCGTCTCGTCGATGAGCGGCAGGATGCGCTTGCGCACGTTCCCGGGCAGCACGTTGTCGAGATACTCCAGGCCGCGGGCGCGGCGCCTGGGGTCGCCGAAGTCTATCGCGTGCCGGGCGGCGGCGACGTCGCCGACCTCGTGCAGGATCCCCAGGAGCCGGTAGATCCGGTCGAGGTTGCGCTCCAAGAGCTCGCGGAGAGCACGTGCGAGCAGGGTGTCGTGCCGAACGGACAGGGCTGCACGGCCCAGCTCTCCCCGCTCGACGCCGCGGGCGTGCTCGAGCTGCGCATCGCTTGGCGCCGGCGCGTGTCCGAGAAGGTTGTCGGCGAGGCTCAGGACGTTGCAGTAGCGGGTCGACTCCTTGATGAGGAACGCCTCGATGACGGCGCGAGGCACGGCCAGGGACGGATGGTGGCGCCGCAGGCGCTCGATGGCGGCTATCACCTTGTAGCGAAGGAACCCGTCGGGGGTGTCGAGGCTGCCCACGAGCGCGTCCATCGCCGCCTGGTGGGGCAGGCGGGCCAGCGTGGACGGGACGTGCCGCCGCACCCAGACCTGCTCGTGCGGGTTCTCCAGCGCGTAGCGCAGGGCGGGGATGCTCGCTTCCCCGTAGGCCGCGAGCGTCTCCCGGGCCGGGTGCTTCAGGCCGCGGTGGGCCAGTCTCGAGAGCAGGCCCGGCAGGAACAGTCCGTCCGACGCGCCGAGGACCCGTGCGCTCCGAATCGCCTCGAGGACCACGTCGACCCGATGGTCGTGCAACAGGGTCGCCAGCAGGGTGCGAAAGCGGGGGTCGTCGGTCCTGATTCTGGCGAGGGCCCGCGCCGCTTCCCGCCGGCCCTCGGCGCCGGCGTCGCGCGTGTCCTCGATGAGTCTCCGGAACGTCGCGGCGGCGAGGGCCGCGTCGGGTTCGCGGCCGGACCGGGCGAGGGCCGCCGCCGCGGCCACCGCCACCCGGGGCTCGGCGTCCGCGAGATGGCCGGCCATGACCGTCGCGGCGTCCTGATGGGCGAGACTCGCCAGGGCCTCGAGCGCGGCCGCGCGCACGTCGACGTCGTCGTCCCGGGTCATCCGTTCGACGACGTCCTTCCAGCGGTGGGCCACCCGCGAGCGGCCCGACGCCAGCGCGTGCAGCGCGCGGACCCTGACCCGCCCCGACTCGTGGCGCAGGAGGAGCGGCGTGACGAGGTGCGGTTTGTCCAGCGCCTCGAGCATCTCGATGGCGTAGAGCACGGCGGCGGGGTCGGGGTTGGACAGCTCCTCGACCAGGGTCTCGACGGTGGCGGCCTCGCCGGCACGCGTCATCACCGCCTCCGGGGTGATCGTCCGGGCGTCGATGCTGGCCCGGAACGACCGGAGGTACTCGCGTCGCGCGCGGATCGCGACGGCGATCCAGAGCCCGGTGATGGCGAGGGTCGCCCAGCTCAATCGGCGCCAGTCCAGGCCGAGTCCCCACGGCTGGATGAGGGCGAGCAGCAGCACCGCCGTCACCGCCTTGGCGAATCGGTCCATGGTGACGTCGATGAACGGCTTGACCCGGCGCCGCATCTCGGCCGGCAGGGGTACGAAGAGGACCTCGCGCGTCGTCTTGTCGAGCGTGTAGCGCAGCGTCGAGCCGAGCACCCGCGCTCCCGCGACCGCCCACAGGGTCCCCGTGAAGAGGATGAGCGCGGCGCTGGCGCTGAAGCCGAACGGGAGCAGGAGGAGGGCCACGCCGATGCCGGCCGACCGATGGATGCGGCTGATGAGGGCCACCTGCACGACGAATCCGCCGATGGACAGGTAGGCGGTGACCTCGGCCAAGAGGGCGGCGATGCTGTCTCCGCCGGCCTCGCCGCGCATCGCCTCCGCCGCCATGTTCAACTGCTGGTCGACGACGGCGGCCCCCGCCGAGGCGCACGCGACGGTCAGGGCGAGCACCTGGAGCGGGCGCGATCCGGCGAGGAGGCGGAGCCCCTCGCGGCCCCCGACGCCGCTGTCCGGGGCGTCGAATCCGGTGTGCTCGCCGACGGGGTGGCGGCCGAGCAGGAGCATCACGATGCCGGTGCAGCCGGCGAGGGTGACCGCGCTCACCAGCACGAGTTGTTCCGATCCGACCTCCTCGACGACGACGGCGGTGATGCCGGCCCCCAGCGCCCCGCCGAGGCTGGCGCCGCCGCCGATGAACCCGAACAGGCGCTTGGCCTGGCGGGCGTCGAAGACGTCGTTGGCCAGGGTCCAGAACTGGCTGATCAGCAGGATGCCGAGAATCAGGCCGAAGAAGTAGAAGGCGACCGTGACCCACTCCGCCCCGGTCTGCAGGAGGCCCCAGAAGAGGACCAGAATGCCGATGATGGCGGCCTGCGTGAGGGGTATCACGTGGCGGGGGGGCAGGCGGCGGATGGCGCCGGTGTACAAGTGCATGACGCCGCCGATCAACACCCCGGCCGCGAACAGCACGTACGGCAGGTTGTCGGAGCCGAGGGCGGCGATGAACTGCGACCGGGTCAGCGGCTTCACGATGTTGTACGACGTCATGGCGAGGAACGAGTAGGCGAACATCAACACCACCGGGGTCGTTTCCTCGGGACGAATCGAGGTGACGGAGCCGATCAGCCGGTAGAGGAGAGTGCGCATCGCCACGGGCCGCCAATGTGCCGCCTGACCGTACCGTGAATCTTCCGATCCGTGCAACCGCGCCCGTCACCACCGGTGCACGACATCATGGGTTGGCATGCACGCGGCTCGTCCCATCACGCCCCCTGAGTAAAAGGGGGGGGGAGATTGTGCGACGTTCTCCGGCGTGGGGTGCATTAACATGGTCATGACCACGCGGACCGGCATGGCCTCGAACGGTCCGGACGTCGAGCCGCCTGAGCGCCTCGGGCTGACGCGCCCGTTCGACTTGCAACGGGCACGCATCGGGCCCTCAAGCACTTCGTTCGATCGTCCGAGTCGCTGGTGGAGAACACCTGATGTCGGCAGCCGACCCGAAGATCCTCGTCTTCCAGCACATTGCCGTCGAGCATCCCGGCGTCTTCCGGGACTTCATGCGCGAGGACGGCGTCGAGTGGCGCGCCGTCGAGCTCGACGCCGGCGAGCCCATTCCGGATCTCGGCGACTACGACGCCCTGTGGGTCATGGGCGGCCCGATGGACGTCTGGGAGGACGATCTCCATCCGTGGCTCGAGGCCGAGCGCGCCGCCATCCGGGAATCCGTCGTCGAGCGGCGGATGCCGTTCTTCGGCTTCTGCCTCGGGCATCAGCTCCTCGCGCAGGCCCTCGGGGGCGAAGTGGGGCCGGCGGCCGAGCCCGAGATCGGCATCTTCGACGTCGAGCTGACGGAGGCGGGCCGGGCGAGCCCCCTGTTCGAGGGCGTGCCCGCCGTGCATGGCTGCCTGCAGTGGCACGGCGCCGAGGTGCTGAAACCGCCCCCCGGCGCCCGCGTCCTCGCCGCCTCGCCCGCCTGCGCGGTGCAGGCGCTCGGGGTGGGCGCCAGCGCCTACAGCGTTCAGTATCACGTCGAGATCACGCAGAGGACGGTGCCCGAGTGGGGCGCGGTGCCCGCCTACGGGCAGGGACTGGAGCGCGCGCTGGGGCCTGGCGCCCTCGCGCGCTTCGAGGCCGATGCGTCGGTGGGCATGGCCGGTTTCAACCGCAACGCGCGCCGCCTCTACGACAACTTCATGCGGATCGTCGCGCGCACCGGCGGCGCGTCGGGCGGGACGACCCGGCGCGCGCTCGCCGCCCGCTGACTGCACGCGCCGTCCGATGCTCGCGCGGCCGACGAAGCACCGTCGCTCAGTCCCCCCGGTCGTCGCTCCCCGCTTTCGCGCCCGCCGCGGCCGCCAGCGCCGCCGCGATCTCGGGGAACAGGATCTGCGGCAGCGAGCGGCGCGAGCGCGTGGCGTCACCGAACCCGGTCGCGCGCTCGTAGCGCTCGACGGTGCGCAGGGCGGCGGCCAGCGACGGCTTGCGCGTCGCCTCGAACTCGACGCACTCGACGGCGCGCGCGCCGGTCGAGGCGCGATAGTGCGCGACTTCCACGTCGGGGAAGTACCAGACCGTCAGGTCCTTGTCGAGGACGCCGCGCCAAGTCACTCCGAGCCGTTCGACGAACGCGTCGACGGCGGCAGCCTGATCGCCGGCGTGGTGGCCGAGGTCGAGATTGACCTCCGATCGCACCTCCGTGTCGCGGGCCAGCGACTTCAGGGTCAGGTGGTGCAGCTCGGGATCGTGGCGGTGGCGGAGGATGAACCGCCCGCGCCGCCCCGCCTCGGTCAGGAAGTAGCGATCGCGGACCCGCAGCGCGTTGGTGCGTGTCGGGTGCAGCCGCTCCACCGCGGCGCGGAAGCCGGCCGGGTCGAAGTCGTCGGCGACCACGAACTTGTGCTCGATCTCGGAGAAGCGCAGGTCTTCGGACATCACATCCACCGCTTGAGACGGCCGAGCAGCGCGAGGCGCAGCCGCAGGCCGGCCGGCAGCCCCCGGCGAAACCGCCGGTCCACCGGCGCGTTGCACGGGTCGGCCCGGAGCAGGTCGAAGATCTCGCGCGCCGGGGCGACGGCGGCCGGGTGACGGGTCGCGAGCATGGCCTCGGCGAGCCGGTCGTGCGCCGCGTCCTCGAAGTTGTAGCTGCCGAAGGCGGCCCAGGCACGGTCGACGAGCACGATCTTCGAGTGCTCGCCGGCCCGGTTTTCATAGATGCGGACGCCCGCGTCCAGCAGCCGCGGATAGCCGGCGGCGGCCCCGATCCAGGCCAGATCGGTGGCGGGCAGCGCGTCTCGGTGGGAGTGGTGGATCTCGATCTCCACGCCCCGTCGCGCCGCCGCGAGCAGCGCATCCCGCAGCACCGGGGCGGGTTTGAAGTAGAAGGTCGTGAGCTCGATGCGCCGACGGGCGGCGTTCACCATGTCGAGCATGCGATCGGTCACTACGTTCCGGCCGCGCCATCCGAGCGGCCCTCGACGGCCCTGGTGCAGGTTGGGATTGCATAGCCAGTAGTCGAGATCGATGTCTCCCGGCGTTCCCGCCGCGCGCCGGTCGAGGTCGCGGAGGTGGGCGGGGTCGACCTCGCCGCCGATGGTCCGGTAGCTATCGAGGAGAGCACGCACGACGGGGCCGCGCAGCGCGACGGAGTACTCGTTCCATCCCTCGAAGGACGTGCGGGTGACGTTGCTGCTGCCGAAGATCGCCTCGCCCTTCTCCGAGACCTGGATCTTGACGTGCTGGCCGCCGCCGAGGCGCCGCTGCATCGCGCGGGGCGGGCGGTAGACGGTTACCACGGCGCCGGCGCCGCGCAGGGCGTCGAGCCGGTCCCGCAGGGCCGCCTTGACCTCGGGCGCCATCAAGACCCCGCCGAGGCGCTGGCCGAAGCCGTCGATGAGCAGGTTCACCGCGACGCCGCGGCATTGGGCCTCGAGCAGCAGCGCCAGCAGCTCGGCGCCGTACTCGTCGTACTCCAGGTAGTAGGTGGACAGGTACAGGAACCGTCGCGCCTCGCGGATCATCCGCAGCCGGCGCTCCCACTCCGCGGCCCGGTTCCAGAGCGGCCAGAGCGCGGTGGCGGAAAGGGGCGGCGATTCGTCGCTCTCCCGCCGCGCCGCCGTGGTCGTTTCGCCGTGCGCGGCGAGATGCCGGAGCCCGCGCCGGTCGAGGAGGTCGCTCTCCGGCCGCGCCTTTGCGGTGGTTCCGCCGGACCGCGCTGCGCCGCCGTCACCGTGCTTCATCGTGGTGTCAGCCGCTCGCTCCACCGCCCGGCGTCGTCGCCACTCGTGATGCGGACGTGGGTCTCGCCGCGGCCCGCGAAGCCGGTTGCCGCCGGAATGTCGATGTCGACGTGGCGCGGTATCCGCGAAGTGAACAGGACTCGTTACCGCTAAGCCGGTTGCCGCCGGAACGTCGATGTCGACGTCCGAGAGATGACCAGGCCGATGCTGTCGTTGCCGACGACGTCAAAGCCGGTAACCGCCGGAGACGTCGATGTTGACCCCGGTGACGTAGGTCGCGTCGAGCAGGTACTCGACCGCCTGCGCGACGTCGTCGAGCCGCCCCGCGCGCCCCAGCGGGACCCACCGGCCGATGGCGTCGGGCGGCGGCAGGTCGACGGAGTTCTCGAGTTGCCCCGGCGAGACCATGTTCACCCGGATGCGCCGGCCGGCGTGGGCTTTCGCGAGGGCGCGGGTCAGGACGAGGAGCCCGGTCTTGCTGACGTAGTAGTCGGCGCCGTGTACGTTGGCGCGGATGCCTTCGAGGCCGGCCATGCCGATGCTGACGATGTTGCCGCCCTCGCGCATGAGGCGCAGGGCGTGGTGGCAGCAGTAGTACGCGCCCGACAGGTTCGCGGCGAGTGTCGCGTCCCACGCCGCGGGGTCGAGCCGGGTCACCGGCTGCGGGTCGTAGTTGCCGACGTTGTTCACGAGGAGGTCGACCCGGCCCTCCGCCGCCGCGACGTCGTCGAAGACCGCGGCCACGTCGCGCTCGACGCCTATGTCGGCGGCGAGTGCGCGGGCGCGGCGTCCCGCCGTCTCGATCTCGCGCACCAGCGACCGCGCGTCCCGTTCGGAAGTGCGGTAGAGCACGACGAGATCGTAGCCACGCGTGGCCAGCATAGAGCACAGGCGGCGTCCGAGGCGACGCGCGCCGCCGGTCACCACCGCGACCGGGGTGTCCTGTGCGGGGCTCACGAGCGCGTGCGCTCCACCCGGACGAAGGCGCAGGCGGCGGCGGGGACCGCCCGGGGCTTGCGGACCTCCAGCCGTACGCGTTGCGCGCGGTCGATCCGGTCGAGGAGCAGCGCCGCCGCTGCCTCCGCCATGGTCTCGAGGAGCGCGAACCGCCGCTCTCGGACGAGCTCGCCGACCGCGGCGGCGACGTCGTCGTAGTCGATGGCGTCCGCCAGTGCGTCGGACCGCGCGGCGGGCGCCAGGTCGTAGTCGACCTCGATGTCGAAGACGACCGGCTGGGGGCGCTCCCGCTCGCGCGGGTAGACCCCGACGATGCCGGTCACTTCCAGGCTCTTGAGTCCCGCCGTTCCCACCATGCGCTGCGGCTCCGTCGTCTTGCGTCGTCGTGCCCGCCCGGCCGCGGCGCCGACGCTACGCGCCGCCCCGCCCGCCAGCCCGCCCATTGTCGCCTTCGGCTCCGCTGGGCGCCCCACCAACCCTGTCGGCGCCCGCGCCGTTCTACGGCGCAGCCTGGCCCGGCTTGCGGGCGATCCAGATCTGCTCGGCCGCGGTGTCCATCGAGAACGGCGTCCCGTCGAAGCTGCCGAGGCAGGCGTCGATCGTGAATCCGGCCCCGAGCAGCATCATACGGGCCTGGTCCGGGTCGAGCCAGCTCAGGTCGAGGCGCCGGTAGCGGCGCCATTCGGGGCTGCCGTCGGCCGTGAGGTGGTCCTCCCAGGTGATGACCTCCATCGACCGGGTCTTCTCGTCCATGCGGGAGGTGACCCACAACTGGATGTCCGTGCCCGCCGCCGACGGATAGACGGCTCGAAGCTGCACCTGGCGCATCCGCGCCAAGGCGCCGGACGTCATCAGGAAGTCGTCGAAGATGAACCGCCCGCCGGGGCGGAGCCGGCTGAACACGTGGTGCATCACCTGGCGCTTCGCCGGCATGCTCGTCAGGTGCCCGATGCTGTGGTACGGCAGGGTGACGAGCGCGGCCGCCTCGTCGATGCGGAAGGTGCGGAAGTCCGCTTCCAGCAGCTCGATCCGATCGCTCACGCCGGCGTTCTCGGCGCGCTTGCGGCATCGCCGAAGCATGACCGGCGAGGCGTCGACCCCGATCACCCGGCATCCGCGTGCCGCCGCTTCCACCGCGATGCGCCCGTCTCCCACACCGAGCTCCACCACCGGCCCCTCCGCGGCGAGGTACGCCTCGACGTAGAACCGGCGGTTCGCCCGAGCCGCCGGCGCCGTCTCCGTCCATACCCCGTAGATCTCGGCGAAGCGGTCGTACTGCGCTGCGGGTCTGGCGGCTGAGATCTGCGACGTCGACACGCGGCTGCTCCGAGGTCTGCGTCGGTCCAGCGCGGCTGCGATTGTTGCCTAACCGACCAGCCGGGAGTCTTCTAGGACGCAGACTCCCGGGTTCCAGATCATGGGTCTCCTACAAATCGCGATCGCGCCCATCATATCCTGCGGCGCGTTCGTGGCGCCCGCGACGGGCGAGGTCGCATTGCCGGCCACGGGGCGCGTCCGCTCGAGACTCGGCGCGCCGCGGGTCGGCGCACGGCCGTCTCGTGCCGCCAGCGGTTGTGGGGTCCCGTCCTCTCGCCGGCGAGAACGAGGCGACGACGGCGGGCTACGCGAGAAGGCGCCACACTTGGGTCAGCAGGAAGCACACCGTGACCCCCATCGCCACCGGCAGCAGGGCCGCCACGGTGGTCCAGCGGGCGCTGCGGGTCTCCTTGTAGATGGTGTAGATGGTGGTCGAGCACGGGTTGTGCAGCAGGCTGAACAGCATGAGGTTCACCGCCGTGAGCAGCGTCCAGCCTCCGGCCCGCAGCAGATCGCCGGTGGCGTCGGCGCTGTCGAGCTCGAACATCACCCCCGCTCCCTGGCCCGCCCCCGCCACGTTCGCAGTCAGCACCGTCAGCATGAGCACCGTCGGGATGACGATCTCGTTCGCGGGGATGGCGACGATGTACGCGAGCAGGATCACGCCGTTCAGCCCGATGAGGAGGCCCGGCCCGTCCAGCCAGTCGACCGAGTGGGCGGCGAGGCTCGCGTCGCCGAGGGTGATGTTCGAGATGAGCCAGATGACCGCGCCCGCCGGCATCGCGAACACCACCGCGCGCCACAGCACGATGAGGGTACGGTCCATCACGGACGTGTACAGCGTCTGCAGGAGGCGGGGCGGTCGGTACGGCGGCAGCTCGAGGCTGAAGCTCGTCGCCTCGCCCCGCAGCACCGTGCGCGAGAGCAGCCACGAGGCCCCGAACATCATCACGATGCCGAGCACCGCGATGCCGACCACCGCCGCGGCCGACACGAGCCCCGCGAGGTGGGCCGGCGCGAGGGCCCCGATGAAGATGGATGCGACGAGGATCTGCGTCGGCCAGCGCCCGTTGCACAGCGAGAAGTTGTTGGTGATGATGGCGATGAGCCGCTCGCGCGGGCTGTCGATGATGCGCGTCGACACGACCCCCGCCGCGTTGCAGCCGAACCCCATGCACATCGTCAACGCCTGCTTGCCGTGGGCGCCGGCGCGGCGGAACAGCGCGTCGAGGTTGAACGCGACGCGGGGGAGGTAGCCGAAGTCCTCGAGCAGGGTGAAGAGCGGAAAGAAGATCGCCATCGGCGGCAGCATCACCGCGATCACCCACGCCGTGGCCAAGTAGATGCCGTCGAACAGGAAGCCGCTGAGCCACCAGGGCATGCGTAGCGCTTCACCGATGCCGGTCAGCCACGGGTGGACGGTGTCGATCAGCAGGGCCGCGAGCAGGCTCGACGGGACGTTCGCGCCTTCGATGGTCAGCCAGAAGACCACCGCGAGGATGGCGAGCATGAGCGGGAACCCGAGCCACCGGCTGGTCAGGAGTCCGTCGAGGCGCCGGTCGAGGTCGAAGCCGGCCCGCCCGAGCCCGCGGCGCATCGCGCCTTCCGCGATCCGCTGGGCGGCGTGGTAGGTGCGTTCCGTGACCGTGTCGTGGAAGTCGGGGGGCAGGTCCCACTGGAGCTGCCGAGCCTTCTGCAGCACCTGCTCGCGGGCGGCCTCCGGCGCGGGGGGCGCGGCTCCGTAGTCGCCGCCGGCTCCGCCACCGCCGTCGACTCCGCCACCGCCGTCGACTCCGCCACCGCCGTCGAGCCCGCGCGTCGCGATGGGGCCGCCGACGCGGCCGCCGCCCTCGGGGTGGGTGGGGGCCTCGGCGCGAGGACCGCGGTCGAGCCCGCCACCGTCGTCGACTCCGCCACCGCCGTCGAGCCCGCGCGTCGCGATGGGGCCGCCGACGCGCGCGCCGCCCTCGGGGTGGGTGGGGGCGTCGGCGCGGGGGTGGCCGTTGCGTTCGCCGGGGTCGCCGCGGCCGTTGGCGCCGTTGCGGCGGTCGGTGTCGGCGAGGCCGCGGCCATGGGTGTCCGCGCCGCCTTCGGTGTGGCGGTCGCCGTTCCCGCCGGCGCCGTCGGCAGGGTAGGCGCCGATCCGACCCAGCTCGCCCGAGCGCACCGCCGTCACCACCGCGTCGTCGGCGTTCAGCAGGCGCTCGGCCACCCAGCGGCTGTTCGCGATCCTGGGGAACGTCGTCTCGACCGCCTCCGATAACGAAGCCACCGCCCGCTCCACGGCGGGCGCATGCCTCACGAGGCGGAACGGATGGGTGCGCGTCTCGCCCGTCGCGACCCGGTGGGCGGCGTCGAGCAGTTCGTCGATGCCCACGCGGTTCCGCGCCGAGCCGGCGACCACCGGCACCCCCAACTCGTTTCCGAGCCGGGCCGCGTCGACGGCGACACCGTGCCGGCGGGCCTCGTCCATGAGGTTCAGGAACACCACCACTCGGTCGGTGATGCCCAGTATCTGGAGGACGAGGTGGAGGTTGCGCTCGAGGCGCGTGGCGTCGACCACCACCACGGTGACGTCGGGGCGCCCGAAGAGCAGGAAGTCGCGCGCCACCTCCTCGTCCGCGCTCCCCGCCTGCAGCGAGTAGGCGCCCGGCAGGTCGACGAGCTTGATGCGCGAGCCGCGGTGGGCGAACGCACCCTCGGCCCGCACGATGGTCTTGCCGGGCCAGTTGCCGGTGTGCTGCCGCAGGCCGGTGAGGGCGTTGAAGACGGTGCTCTTGCCGACGTTGGGGTTGCCCGCGAGGGCGACGAGCGCGTCCCATCGGTCGGGGCTCAGCCCGAGCCGGACCAGACTGTCGGATCGGTGCTCCGCGCACCCTGCGAGGCGGGGCACGAGCCCCCCCGAGCCGCCGTCCGCCATCAGACCGCCTCCTGCGGCGCCGCGGCGCCCGGCGGCTCGATCCAGATCAGCCCCGCCTGGGCGCTCCGCAACGCGATCAGGGCGCCCCGGATGCGGTAAGCGACGGGGTCGCCGGCCGCGCTCGTCAGCTCGGGGGTCACCGCGGTCCCCGGCACCAGCCCAAGGTCGAGGAGGCGCCGGCGCTGCGCCCCCTGACAGGCTCGGGAGATGCTGGCGACGCGCACCGTCCGCCCCGGCGGGGCGTCGAGCAGGGTCGCGTGGGTGGTGTCGGCCGCCTCGTCCTCGGCCAGGTAGCGCACGGTGACGTTGCCGGCGGTCACCGCGTCGAGGTCCCACGTACGGCCGTGCGCGCGCAGGCGGACGTTGCGGTCGTTGCGTTCGAGAATCTCCAGGCGGGCTCCCAGGGACAGCCCGCTCGCGAGCAGGGCGTCGTAGATCTCGCGCGGCTCGTCCTCCAGGTGCAGCACCTCGACGGTCCGCCCCGGGTCCGCCCCCGGCAGGCCGAAGCCGGGCTCGGGCGGCATCTCGCCGGCCGGGGTGGGAATCGGGTCGCCGTGCGGGTCCCAGACGGGATGTCCGAGGCGGGCGTCGAGGGCGTCGACCTGCGCGGCGGACAGCGTGTGCTCCATCCGCTCCGCCTCGGCGTGCCACTCGCCGGCCGGCACCCCGGTCCGGTCGGCGAGATAGCGTTCCCACATGCGGTGGGTGCGCACGATCTGCACCGCCGAGCGCTCGCCGTCCGGGGTCAGAACGGGGCCGGTTCCCGGGGTCCGCACCAGCCGCAGCTCGGCGAGCCGCGAGATCAGCGTCGCGGCCCTTGCCCGCGACACGCCCAGCCGCCCCGCGAGGCTGTCGAGCGAGCAGCGCTGGCGCGTCCGCTGGCACCTGTAGATGTGCTTGATGGCGTCTTCCAGCCGGATGCGCTCGTCCAGGTTCGTGAAGCGGCGAATGCGGCCGACGAGGCCGCCGGCCGGCCAGAAGAGCCCGACCGAGGCGGCCGCGAGCAGGGCGAACACGAGGAGAGCGAAGACCGGTTCGGGCATGTATTTTTGAGTATACAAAAAATTGTCTTCGTTGTCACTAAACCGGCTCCCGGCACCGACCCTGCGTGAGAATCAGACGGATACTCGGCCGGTGTGCCAGGCGTTCGAGCCTCGGCACGAGGACCTCGTCGCTCGCCTTCACGCGCACCAGGGACACGTGGTCGTCGAATCGACCGCGACGTGGGATCGTCGCGCCAAGAGGGTCGCCGCGTCGCTGCCCGGCGGCTTCGACGGGCAGGAACGGCGGGAGGCGGCCGGGGCGACGCCGCGAGGATCCAGAGTGGCCAGCGGACAGGCGAGCCGTTCGGCCAGCGCCACGTACCAGGCGTCGTACGACGTCAGGTTGCGCCGCAGGTCCCAGATGCGGTCAGCGAAGGGGAAGAAGGAGCCGACGGAGGATGTTCGTGGCCTCGACGAGCGCTAGCTCGGGAGCCGCCAAGTCCCCGGCCGCCACTTCCGCTTCGGCCCACCGACCCGTGGGCCTGAATCGATTAGCGCCGCGACGATTACCGAAGCGTCCAGAACGACTCTCACACCCGGTCCATGTCACGGGCGCGCAGTATGCTGGCGGCCGTGACCTGCCGCTGCGCCGCTGCCTTGTGTTTCCGTACGTCCTCCAGCCACTTGCCGACCGCGGGTCGGGCGGCAATCCGCTCCAGCTCGTCACGCAGGAACCGCTGCATCGACTGGCCCTGGTCGGTGGCCCGCTGCGCCAGCCGGTCGCGGACAGCGTCCGGCACGCCCCGTATCGTGATCTGCACCGCCATGCCAGCAGTCTGCCATCACCCGGCCTGTCCCGCAAGCGGCGGGCAACGCCGATTGATCAAGCCTGTTGCTCCGCGCAGCGGACGACGGCTGCGGCCTCGGCGTGCGCCTCGGCGGAAACCGCGGGGCGCGTGTGGGACCCGGTGGGCGTCGACATCGATCAGGTTGCGGCCTCGGCGTGCGCCTCGGCGGAAACCGGCTGCTCCATAGAGATTTGTGGGGCAGCAGTGCATTCGCTCACACTTCGTTCCAGGGGAAACGGGCCGAGCGATTGACAGCCCCCGGCCTGCCCCATACGCTATGGGAAATCGTGTCACGTTCCGGCGCCGGTGCGCGGAGTGCCGCGGGCGGCGGGGTCGCCGCCTCCGGTTGTCTCGGGATGCCGAGTGCCCCGACGCCGCGCCGACGCCATTTCTCCGCGAAGGGCGCGCGGCGACGGTCCGTGATTTGCGCGTTCAGAAAATAGTGTCGGCGTCCGTAGATCGGGACGCGGCCGGCGGCCCCGCGGCGGAGATGCCCGGGTCGGGCCGAGACCGCAGTTCCGGCGCCCGTGCGTTCCGGACCCCGCGGCGGAGATGCCCGGCTCGGGCCGAGACCGCAGTTCCAGCGCCCGGGGCGTCTTCGGACCGCTGAGTGCAGATGGATCGGACCGCGCACGGCCGCGGGGTCCCGTCCGAAGGGAGCACCGATGCCAGAGCGTGACACCCCGTCGCCGCCCCGGCGAAGCCGCCGGGGATTCCTGAAGGCTGCCGCGCTCGGGTCCGCCGCGGTCGCCCTGCCCGCATTGCCGGCCGCGCCGGCCGCCGGCCAGGCGCGCGCGGGACGCACCCTCGGGGCGGGGGTCGGCGCCTACGGCGGGCGCTCCCGCTTCGAGGTCGCGACCCGGCGGGTGCGCGCCTCGCGCTACGACCAGGCGGCGGGCAGCCTGACGCCGCTCCAGGACCTCGACGGCAGCATCACGCCGTCGGCGCTGCATTTCGAGCGGCACCACGCGGGCATTCCCGACATCGATCCGGCCGAGCACCGGCTGGCCATCGGCGGCCTCGTCGACCGGCCGCTGGTGTTCACGATGGCCGAGCTGCGGCGGTTGCCGGCCGTCAACCGCGTGTACTTCATCGAGTGTTCGGGCAACGGTCGCGTCAAGTGGTCTCCCGCCCGCCCCGGTACCGACGCCCAGGACGCTTGCGGCATGACGAGCTGCAGCGAGTGGACCGGCGTGCCGCTGTCGGTTCTGTTGCGCGAGGCGGGGGTCAGGCCCGAGGCGCGCTGGCTCGTGGCGGAGGGGGCCGACGCGTGCCGCATGACCCGCAGCGTGCCCCTCGACAAGGCCATGGACGACGTGCTCGTCGCTTGGGGTCAGAACGGCGAGGCGTTGCGGCCGGCCCAGGGGTACCCGCTGAGGCTGCTGATTCCGGGGTGGGAGGGCAACATTTCCATCAAGTGGCTGCGGCGGATGCAGCTCGTCGACCGTGCCTGGCAGACCCGCGAGGAGACCTCGAAATACACCGACCTGATGCCGAACGGCGAGGCGCGGCAGTTCACCTTCGTGATGGACGCCAAGTCGGTCATCACGCGGCCGTCCGGTGGGCAGCGGCTGGACGGGCCGGGCTTCCACCAGATCTCGGGGCTCGCGTGGTCGGGCCGCGGCCGAGTGCGCGCGGTCGAAGTGTCGACCGACGGGGGCGGGTCGTGGGCGGAAGCGCGGCTCCAGGAGCCGGTGCTGCCGCTTGCCCACACGCGGTTCCGCCTGGATTGGCGCTGGGACGGCTCGCCGGCGACCCTCGTCTCCCGGTGCATCGACGAGACCGGCGACCGGCAGCCGACCCGCGACGCGCTGATCGCGGCGCGGGGCACGCGATCGAGCTACCACAACAACGCGCTGCAGGCCTGGCGCATTCGGGCCGACGGCGGGGTGGAGAACGTCGATGTGTGAGCGGGTCGGCGCGTCCGTTCGGGCGGCCGGGCGGAGAAGAACGAGGTCCGGATGGCGGGTGCGGGCCGCTGTCGCCGGCGTGGCGCTGCCAATGATCTGCGCCGGCGCGGTGTGGGCGCAGCCGTCGGCCGGCGGCGCCCGGCTGACGGATCTGGGCACGCCGGCGACCCCGGAGGAGATCGAGGCGTGGGGGCCGATCGTCGGGCCCGACGGCGAGGGATTGCCGGCGGGCGGCGGGACCGCGGCCGAGGGCCGGGCCCTCTACGACCGCCGCTGCGCCGCCTGCCACGGGCCGACGGGGCAGGAGGGACCGGACGACCGGCTGGCCGGCGGGCAGGGATCGCTGGCCGGCGACGGGGCGCGGAAGACGGTGGGCAGCTACTGGCCCGCCGCCACCACCCTGTGGGACTACGTGAACCGGGCCATGCCGTTCAACCAGCCCGGCTCGCTCTCGACCGACGAGGTCTACGCGGTGGTCGCCTACGTGCTCCACCTCAACGGCCTCGTCGGCGAGGACGACCTCATCGACGCACGCACCCTGCCGCAGGTCGAGATGCCCAACCGCGACGGCTTCGTGCCCGACGCGCGCCCCGACGTGGGCGTGGAGTCCGGCGTCGCCCGGCGGGAGTCTCCGGCCGCCGCGCCGTCTCCGACCGTCGCCCGGGCGCCGACCCCCGCGCCTTCCGCGGCGGCCCGACGGGAGTCGCCGGCCGTCGCCCCGCCCGCGGCGGCCCGGCGGGAGTCGCCGGTCGTCGCCCCGTCCGCGGCCGTTACGCGGGGGTCGGCCCCCGCGTCTCCGGCCCCTGCGGCGCGGTCGTCGGTCGGCTCCGTGATCGAGGGGGTCTTCACGCCCGCCCAGGCGTCACGCGGCGAGCGCACGTTCCGCGACGTGTGCGCCGCCTGCCACGACACCGGGGAGTTCTCGGGCGGCCGGTTCCGGATAAGCTGGGTGGGGCGCCCCGTCGGCGAGCTGTTCGAGACCATCTCCACGCTGATGCCCGAGGCCGATCCGGGCAGTCTCAGCCCCGCCGAGTACGCGGCCATCGTCGCCTATCTACTGCAGGTCAACGGCTATCCCGCGGGAGAGGTGGACCTGCCCACGAGCGCGCGGTCGCTCGGGCAGCTTGAGATCGTCTCGCCGCCGGCGCCGTAGGGCCCTGCTCGGCAGCCGGCGCGCCAGAGGAGGGAAGAGCGGATGACAGCCATGGCATTGCCCGCGCGCGGGCTGCAGCTCGGCATCGTCACGGCCATCCTCCTGGCGGTCGCCGCGCCGGCGGTCGCCCAGGACGCCGGCGAGTGGCGCTACATCGGGGGTGACGCCGCGCACACCCGCTATTCCGCCCTCGACCAGATCACCGCCGACAACTTCGACGATCTCGAGGTGGCGTGGCTCTGGCGGGGCGATAACTTCGGCCCCTCGCGGCTCGCGGTGTCCCGCTCGACCCCCATCTACGTCGACGGCACGCTGTACACGGTGGCGGGCGAGCGCCGCACGGTGGTCGCGATCGACCCCGCGACCGGCGAGACGCTCTGGACGTTCCGCGAGCCGCATACCACCCGCTTCGACCGGGGCATGCGGAACGGCTACGGCAAGGGCGTCGCCTACGGCGAGATCGACGGCCGCGGCGTCATCTACACCGTCAGCCCCGCCTTCTTCCTCTACGCCCTCGACGCGCGGACCGGGCGGCCTCTCGATGACTGGGGGACGCCGGTTCCCCTGCCCGGGTTCCCCGACGCCGGCGTGGTCGACCTGCTGCCCGACCTCATCGCCGACTGGGGGCCGTGGCTGAGCTGGGACGGCGCCTACGACCCCGACTTCGGTATTCCCCGCGAGTTGGGCTACATCACCAGCTCGTCGCCCCCCATCGTCGTCAACGGGGTCGTCGTGGTGGGCAACTCGGCCGAGCAGGGCTACAACCAGACCCGCATCGAGAACGTGCCGGGCGACATCCTGGGCTACGACGCCCGCACCGGCGAGCACCTCTGGAAGTTCAACGTCATCCCGCGGCCCGGCGAGTTCGGCCACGAGACGTGGGAGAACGACGCGTGGGAGTGGACCGGCGACGTCTCGTCGTGGGCGCCGATGTCGGCCGACCCCGAGCTGGGGCTCGTCTACATCCCGACCAACCCGCCCACCATCGACTTCTACGGCGGTTTCCGGCCCGGGGACGGGCTCTTCGGCACCAGCGTCATCGCCCTCGACGTCCGCACCGGCGAGCGCCGCTGGCACTTCCAGACCGTGCGCCACGACATCTGGAACTTCGACAACCCCACCGCCCCGGTGGCCCTCGACGTGACCGTCGACGGGCAACCGCGCCGCATCGTGGTGCAGGCCACCAAGCAGGGCTGGGCCTACACCTTCGACCGGGCGACGGGCGAGCCCGTCTGGCCCATCGAGGAGCGGCCCGTGCCGCCCTCCGAGGTGCCGGGCGAGCGTCTCTCGCCCACGCAGCCCATGCCTACCCGGCCCGCCGCCTACGAGATGCAGGGGCTGACCGAGGACGACCTCATCGACTTCACCCCCGAGCTGCGGGCCGAGGCGCTGGCGATCACCCGCAACTACCGCCTCGGGCCCATCTTCAACCCGCCCATCCAGCGGGGGCACCCGTCGGGGCTCCGGTCGTTCGTGAGCTGCCCGAGCGGCGCGTCGAACATCTTCGGACCGACTTCGGCCGACCCCGAGACCGGCATCCTCTACGTGTCGACCCGGCGCGGCTGCCGGTCGGAGAACATCGTGCCGGGCGCCCTCATCGACCTGCCCGACGACATCAAGACCACGGGGCGAACCATCAGCGAGTTCGCGGTGCTGAACCGCGGCGACTTCCGGGGGCCGCAGGGGCTGCCGATCTTCAAGCCGCCGTACAGCCGCATCGTCGCGATCGACATGAACACCGGCGAGCACGTCTGGGAGACGCCGAACGGCGACACCCCCGAGCGCATCCGCGACCACCCCGCGCTGCAAGGGGTGGACCTGCCGAACACCGGGCTGCTCTCGCATCCGGTGACCATGGTCACCCGCACCCTCGTCGTCACCGCCGAGGGCACCGGCGGCACGCCGCGCCTGCACGCCCTCGACAAGCGAACCGGCGAGCGGGTCGGCACCGTCGAGCTGCCCGCCTCGGGCCAGTACGGCATGATGGGCTATCTGCACGAGGGTCGGCAGTACATCCTCGTGCAGGTCGCCGGTCCCGGCTTGCCGGGGGCGCTCGCGGCGCTGCGGCTGCCCTGACCGCGGGCCGCCGGCGTTGCCGATGGACGGGACTGGTGCGAAACGGGATCGAGGGCGGAGCCCACGATCCCGTCGTCGTACGCAATCGGTCGCTCGGGGTCGGCGTTACGGCAGCGGGGCCCGCGCGATGCGGATGCTCTCGCCGACGCTGCCGACCCAGAGCTCGTCGCCCACCTGGATCGCGGCGGTGCCCAGCCGCAGGTTGTCGCTGCTGGGGTAGGAGAAGATCGTCTCCGCGGTCAGGGCCTCGGTGTCGACGCGGGCGACGTGCGAGGTGACGCCCTCGCAACTCACGCCGCGGACGCACTCGCCGACGCGGGCGCGCTCGGGGGCGCGGTGGCCGGCCGCGATCAGGGTGCCGTCGGGCGCCCAGTGCACGTTGTCGATGTAGAAGCCGACCTCGATGCGGTCCGTCGGCATCGCGTTCGGACCGCGGGGCAGCCGGATGATCGACTCGGCGGCGTAGCCGGCCACGAGGTACGACCGCCCGTCGGGCGCGATCTCGAGGCCGTTGGGGCCGATGCCCTCGCTGCCGGGCGCGCGGGTCCAGTCGCCGCCGGGCTGCCACTCCCAGATGTCGCCGGTGGCGGGGCTGGTCGCCGCGAACCCACCTTCGGGCAGCGGCACCACCGCGTTCAGGCCGAGGCCCTCCGGGGCCACCACGCACCCGACCCAGGTGAGTGACGGGACGGCGCCGCCGGCGTCGACCTCGAACACCTCGATGGCCTCGCGCTCGGTGTGGCGTACGACGTAGAGCGTGTGGGTGTCGCCGTCGCCGGGCCGGATGCTGATGCCGTGCGCCCGGAACTGCTCGGTGGTCATGCCGGGGCAGCCGCCGTAGCGGGCCATGTCGTGGCGCCCTCGCGACGGGGTCGTCGTGGTCGGGAAGAGCCGGACGGTGCTGCTGTCGCGGCTGTCCGCGGCCGACAGGTAGCCGTCGTCCACCATGCTCGCCACGATGACCCACGGCGAGTCGGGTATCTGAATGAGGTCCTCGGGGCTGACGGGCCCGCAGACGAACTCGATGTCGCCGTCCGCCTCGCACTGCGCGGCGGCCGTCGCGGGCAACGCCAACAGGCCCGCCGCGGCCAAGAAGAGCACGGGAAACAGTCGCTTCATGATTCCTCCTGTCGCCGGGCGAACGTCATCGCCCGGCGGGGTTGTGTGCTGTCGAGGAGCCCGTCGGGAAGGCCCCGCCGCCGTCGACGGTCTCGCTGCAGCGGGGTGGGGATTCGTCCCGGACGCCCGGGCGGCGCCGCGCGGACGGGCCGGGGGGCGTTTCGACCCACCCGCCGCCGCGCGGCGGCCGGAATCTCCGCCGACGTCACCGGCTCCAGGGCGGCACGATGCGGTTGGTCCGGGCGTACGCGATGAGCTGCCCGAGGTGCTCGTGCATGTCCCCGCCCACGAAGAACATGATTGCCGGGGTGGTCCGCTCCTGGCCGAACAGGTTGCGGGCGCTGGTGATCGTGGCCGGGTCCAGCGCCTCGAGCTGCTCCCGCGCATAGTCGAAGCCCCGGGTCAGGTGTTCGATGACCTCGGCCTTGTCGGTGATCGCGCTCAGGGCCTGCGACTCCTGCCGGCTCATGGCCGTCGGGGCCCCGAGCGCCATCGGCACGAACCCGTAGCCCTCGCTGGCGATGAGCATCAGGACCTCCGACACCGACCGTACGCCCTCCATCGGACGCCACGTGTACGTCTCGGCCGGGAACGCCTCGGCGAGCCCGAGGAACTTCCCGCGCATCACCTCGATGTCGGCCATGAACGCGGCCTTCATGGCGTCCGCCGATTCCTCGTTCAGGTCCTGGGCCGGGGCGGGCGCCGACGCCAGGACGAGGCCGAGGGCGGCGACGATGAGCATACTGGCGAGGCGACGGAAGGGCGGCTTCCGGACGTGGGATGCAACTCTCATTTCGCGGACTCCTTCTTGGGGGACTCTCCTTGGAACTCTGGTGCGTGAACCGCTCCCGGGCATTGTAGCCGACCCCCGCGCCGACGCAGATGGCGATCCGGGAGCCGGGGAAACGCCTCCTCCAACCTGAGGGTATCCCGTCTCTCCCGTCAACCCGCAACGGGCGGGGTCGGGCGGCGCGGCGGGCAGGTCGGCGTGACGCTGACGACTATTGCCGAGCACGTCGACACACGGGCGGGGTCGGGCGGCGCGGCGGGCAGGTCGGGGCAGGTCGGGGCAGGTCGGGGCAGATCGGGCTATTCAGATGCCGCACGTTGGGGTATAAAGGCATGATCCGGGCGAATCGGCCGGGTCGAATGCCGTGAGGATTCGCTGATGACGACAAGACACCTCCGGGCGGCGGCCGTGGCCGGCGCGTTGCTCGCATGCGTGCTCGCCGCCGGCGCCGCGTCGGCTCAGGTTCCCTGGTCGCCCGGACCGGCGTCGTGGGTCGACGACCTGTCGCCCATCACCGCCGCCGACTGGAACGCCGACCGGGCCGCGCACCTGCTCGGCCGGGCCGGGTTCGGGGGCTCTCCCGAGGAGATCGCCGCGCTCGCCGGCCTGGGTCCCGAGCAGGCGGTGCGGTCGCTCGTCTACTACGACGACACCGCGAACGGTCACCTCGCGCCGTTCGAGCACTCGGGGCTGTGGGACGAGGGCCTGCTGAACTTCCCGCCGAGCCGCCCCGCCGCCACCGACCTCGGGCTGAGGAACGGCGAGAGCATGGGGGTGCAGGTCAAGCCCGACCACGTCAACCGCCACGCCCAGCCGGTGTCCGACCGCTTTTTCTACTGGCTGCGCGCGACCCTGCTCGAGACCCGCCGGGTCGGTTACTGGTGGGCCGAGCGCATGCTCGACACCAACCGGCCGCTCGAAGAGAAGATGGCCCTCTTCTGGCACGGGCACTTCGCGACGGCCGAGAGCAAGGTCCGCGACTATCGCAAGATGCTGCTCCAGATCGAGACGTTCGGGCGGCACGCGACCGGCAACTTCGGCGACCTGCTGGTCGCGGTGGCCCAGGACCCGGCGATGCTCTACTACCTCGACGCCGGGGTGAACGTGAAGGGCTCGGCCAACGAGAACTTCGCCCGCGAGGTGATGGAGCTGTTCACGATGGGGGTGGGCAACTACACCGAGCCCGACATCCGCGAGGCGGCCCGCGCGTTCACCGGCTGGAACTTCGAGAACCTCGACTTCGTGGTCCACCCCGCCCAGCACGACGACGGCCCCAAGACGTTCCTGGGGCAGACCGGCAACTTCGATGGCGTCGACGTGCTCCGCATCATCCTCGATCAGCCGGTCACGGCGGAGTACATCGCGGCCAAGATCTACCGCTTCTTCGTGCGCGAGGAACTGTCCGACGACCTCCGGCGCGAGCTCGGCGCGATTCTCCGCGACAACGACTACGAGCTGCGGCCCCTGCTCTCGACCCTCTTCCGTTCGCGCGACTTCTACAGCGAGGCCAGCTACGGCGCCCACATCAAGGGGCCGGTCGAGCACGTGGTCACGCTGCTGAAGCACCTCGGGGCCGACGACGTCCCCGGCGTGCCCGATTTCAACCGGACGACCACCGCGCTGGGTCAGCACCTGCTGAACCCGCCGTCGGTGGCGGGCTGGGCGCAGGGCCGGGCGTGGATCACCCCCGCCCTCATCCAGGAACGGGGCAACGTCGCCTTCGACTACCTGTTCCCCGACATCGTCAACTTCCGCGACCCGAACTTCCTGTCGCGCCGGGGCGCCGGCGAGGTGGGCTACCGGCTGCGGCAGGGGTATGACTTCGGAAGCGCCATCTCCCTCGACGACCCCGCCAACATGTCGGCGTTCGACTTGGCCGCCCTCGAGCGGGACGAGCTGTTCAATACGCGGGTGTCGACCTACCGTGGGTGGGAGCGGGCGGTGCGCAAGCTGATCCCGACCCCGCGGGGCGGGGCCCGAATCGACATGACCGGCATGATTCGCGATGCGGGCGCCGCGACCACCGGCGAGGCGGTAGACTACCTGCTGGGCCGGTTCCTGCGGGTGCCCATCGCCCCGTCGATGCGCGACGCTCTGGTGGCGCTGCTGGACGAGGAGCTGGGCACGTCGGACATCGGACGGGCCGAGACGTACATGGAAGACCCCTTGCGCATGGTGGCGCATCTCATCATGAGCACGCCGGAGTACCAGATCAACTAGCTTGGATGGGCGGCCCGCGGGCTGCCGGAGGTGGGACATGACGATGACGAATCGAGGCCGGCGGTTGTGCGAGGCGAGCGGCGTGTCCCGTCGCGAGGCCCTGAAGATCGGCGCCCGCGGCATCGCCCTCGGGCTGGCCGGGGCGGTCAGCCCCCTGCCCCCGCTGTTCGGGGCGGCGTCGAAGGCGGTGGCGGCCACCGAGGGCAAGATCCTCGTGGTCTTCGAGTGGTTCGGCGGTTATGACGGGCTGAGCACGTTCGTGCCCTACAGCAACGATGCGCTCTACCGGCACCGGCCCAACCTCGGCGTGCGCGAGGCCGACGTCCTCAAGGTCGACGAGCACTTCGGCTTCCAGAAGTCGATGCTCGGGATGCACCGCCTGTGGAACGACGGCAACGTCGCCGTCATCCACGGCGCCGGCTACGACCAGCCGTCGTTCTCGCACTTCACCTCGGCCTCGTACTGGCACACCGGCGCCCCCAACAGCGGAGAGGAGTACGGCTGGTACGGCCGCACCGCCGACGCCCTCGACCCGACGGGGACGCCCAACTACCTCGTCAACATCTCGGCCACCCAGAGCCTCGCGGTGCGGGCCCGGCAGCACGTGCCGGTCGTCTTCGACCAGCCGTCCGCGTTCACCCGCGCCGTCTTCCACCCCCAGCAGACCTACGTGGACCATCTCGGGACGGGGCAGGAGGCGCGCACCGCCGCCCACAAGTTCCTGCTCGACGTGAACCGGAGCGCCCGCGACGCCTCCGCCCTCGTCAGCCAGGCCTGGGACAACTACAACCGCACCCGCAACCCCGACCTGCGCCTGCTCGACCTCGACAAGGTCGTGGCCCTCATCGAAAACGACTTCCCCGCCCGGCTCTACTACGTCCGCCTGCAGGGCAGCCTGTTCGACACCCACGTCAACCAGGAGAGCCCGCACAACCGCCAGGTGCAGTACTGCTCGGACGCGGTGTGGGCCTTCTTCGAGGAGATGAAGCGCCTCGGCAAGCAGGACGACGTGGCCGTCTTCATCCACAGCGAGTTCGGCCGCCGCGTGCCCGAGAACACCAACCTCGGCACCGACCACGGCACCGCCAACGTGTCGTTCGTGGTCGGCGGCGGCGTCGAGGGCGGTCAGTACAGCACCCCGCCGAGCCTCACCGAGCTCGTGCACGGCGACAACCTGCAGCACACCGTCGACTTCCGCCGCGTCTACGCCAGCCTCATCGAGGAGTTCCTCGGCCACCCCGACTCGGCTGGCGTGATCGGCGAGAAGATGAAGACCCTGGGCTTGTTCGTGTGATTCTCTCGGCACTCTTGCCCCTTTTCCGGGGCAGGGGCCGGGCACACTATTGGGGCGGCCTCGTGTCGTGGAAGGCCAATGACTTTCCCGACGCGAGTGCCGCCCTTGCTGTTTGGCGTCGACCCTGACGGTGAGTAACCCGTACCATGGATGACCCGCCGCAATGCCCGTGCGGTACTCGGGGATCGTTTCATGACACTGCCAATACCGCAATTCGACGTACGCGATCGCCGCAGTATTCGGAGAGCTTCCTGCGACTCAGTTCCAAAGATAATGATCGTGACCGGTCCTAACGGTTGCGGAAAGTCCACCCTGCTTGACGAACTCCGTCAACGCTCCGATTCTGGTGGTTCCATCTTATATGTCGGACCACACCGAACTAGCGGTAGGCAAAAAGTGCAAATGCGCTACGCCGCAGGAGAGCGACTGTCGATGCGAGAGCTGCAGTCCAGACAAGACCTACCGAACCATGAAGGGATCAAGATCCACTCTTACTCCAGGAGCGCGTGGGACTACGACGAGACCAGTAACTATCTAAAGTACTCCCTCTGTCAAGTCGAGCTAAACAGGAGAGACGCGTTTTTTGAGCGATATGAGAAGCACCCCGGAGCAATGGGTCCCATGCCGGACGTCTGGAAGCCTCTCAGGGAACTAACCGAAAATCTTTTGCCTCATCTTCGCTTCGAGAGAATCGATAATTCCGACCGACGCAACATTAAGTGCCTCTGGAACGTTCATGCCAAGAACATCCAAGTGGATATCGATGACCTGAGTTCCGGTGAGAAGGCGATCATTCAGTTGTTCTTTCCTATAATCGAAAACCGAGTCCAAGTATTAATCGATCAAGGCAGCGATGCTGACAACGGCGGTCGAGACGCCACCGAGCCGGTCTGCGTTCTCATGGATGAACCTGAACTCCACCTGCACCCCAACCTGCAGGGCAAAGTCCTCGACTATCTGCGGCGTCTAACTTCCCGAGAGGCCATTCAGTTCATCTTGGCAACACATTCGTTAACTATAGTGGAACAGGCTGACAGCAACGAGTTGTTTTTGTTGCAACCGTCAGAAACGATGGCTGATGACGCCACAGATAATCAACTTGTCAGAATTGCTTCCAGCGATGAAAAGTTGGCGACGATTCGCAGTGTTTTTGGCTCCGTGTCAAATGTGACTGCACTTCGCACGATTTTGGTAGTCGAAGGCGTACAGGCCAATATGCACTCCAGAACCGCAGCCGATGAAAGAATACTGAGCCATTTGAACCCTCTGTTCTCGCAGGTGACAGTTCTCACTGGTGGAGGCAAGGCGCAGTGCAAGCAGCTCGCACGTAACTTGGCCCGGATTTTCAGTGGTGAGCTGTCGTCGCGGATTGGAGCTTATGCCCTGGTCGACCGCGACCTTGACGTTGTCGATGTCAATGAGGACGATCCTCGTGTCAAGTATCTGCCTGTTTCCATGATCGAGAACTTGCTCGTGGATCCTAAAGTGATCTGGGATGCGATTAGTTTAACACGTCACAAGACGGAGTTGCAGAGTTCTGGCGATGTCGAAGAATCTCTCGATCAAATCTTGGATGATCTTGAGGAACATGAAATAGATCGGCGCATAAAAGACAAAATAGGTTACTTTGGCTTTCGTGCGAAGGACCCGTTGAGCGACCTGCAAGGGCAGGTTGCCACTCACGTACAAGAACTGCAGGACAAGACCGCTGAAGCCACTATTACGGAATTGCGAAAACAATGCCATGAAGAAATACACGAATTGACGCGCAAGAAGGAACGACGTGAGAATTACAGCGGCAAGGAGATTCTGAGGAGATTCTATGGCACCCATCTGAACAATGGAATGATGTCGAAAGAGTTGTTTGTGTATGAATGCGCCAGGGCTGCAGCGAACCGCAAGAGCGTTAGAGACTTCGTTGACAACCTATTTCAGGAGATCAGTACGGTGAGCGTCGGCTGAGTCCGACGGTGTTGGGGCGCACTCGGTATTCGTAAGTTGCGCTTTGTCGTTGACCGCACAATTGTCCGTTATTTGATTTCCTCATGTTTCAGGGCGCTCTGTTCGCGCGTGATTTCCTCACCGAATCGGTCGCCGAGCTCGACGAGTGGCGCGCGCTCGACGACGCGACCGTCGGCCGGGTCGAGAGGGATCTGCGGTCGCTCTTCGACCGCTTCCCGACCGGACCGAAGACGAACGAGAGCCAGACCGAGGACGACCTGATCTGGCCGGTGCTGGCGCGCTTGGGTTGGGTGGCGAGCCTGCGCCAGCAGAACCTGACGGCTCAGGGCGCCGACGACGTGCCCGACGGCCTGCTGTTCGCGGACGAGGAAGTCAAGGGCCGCGCCAACGCCATCGACGAACAGTGGCGGCGCTACGGGCTGGGTCTCGCCATCGTCGAGTCGAAACGCTGGGCTCGGCCGCTAGACGGTCGGTCCGACCGGCGCGCGAGCACGGCGCCGTCCACGCAGATGCTGCGTTACCTGCGGCGCGTGGACGACCTGACGGCGGGCGACTGCCGCTGGGGCATCCTCACCAACGGCCGCTGCTGGCGGCTCTACCATGCCGGCGCCCGTTCCGTGGCCGAGCAGTTCTTCGAGGTCGATCTCGCCGCCGTGCTCGACGTGCCGGGCTGCAACGAGGGGCTGTTCGCCCTCTCGGACGCGGACCGGCGTCACGGGCTGCGACTGTTCGTCCTGATCTTCGGGCGCGACGCGTTTCTCCCGGGCGCCACGGATGCGCGGACGTTCCATCAGCGGGCCATCGACGAGGGGGCGTACTATGAACAGCGCGTCGCGGCGAGCTTGGCGAACCTCGTCTTCGACCGCGTCTTCCCCGATCTCGCCCGCGCCGTCGCCGCCGCCGCCCCCGAGGCGCCGCTGCCGGAGGTGCGGGACGCGACCCTGACGCTCCTCTACCGGCTCCTGTTCATCCTCTACGCCGAGGACCGTGAACTGCTGCCGGTGCGCGATCCCCGCTACGACGACTACAGCCTCCGCGCGCGGGTGCGCGACGACGTCAGGCGGCGCAAGGACGATGGCGATGCGTTCTCCGCCCGCGCCACGAGCTACTGGTCGGCCATCGACGATCTGTGCCGGATCGTCGACCAGGGCGACGCGTCGATCGGCTTGCCGCCCTACGACGGCGGGTTGTTCGACCGGCGACGGACTCCGTTGCTCGGCGCGGTCCGACTCGGCGACGACGTCGTGGCGGACGTCATCGACGCGTTGTCGTTCGAGCGCAGCACCGGCGGCCGCCGCTACATCAACTACCGGGACCTCAGCGTGCAGCAGCTCGGCTCGATCTACGAGCGCCTCCTCGAACGCGAGCTGGCGCGGGACGGCGCCGATGTCGTCGTGCGCCCGAACGCGTTCGTGCGGAGGACGACGGGCAGCTACTTCACGCCGCCGGAGCTCGTGGGCCTCGTTCTCCGGGAGACGATCGAGCCGCTGGTGCAGGCCCGGCTCGATCGTTTCGCCGAGCGGGTTGGCGACCCGGCGATCCGGCGCCTTGGCGAGGGGCAGCGTGCGCATGCGCTGAGGTCGTTGGACCCGGCCGAGGCCATCCTCGCCCTGCGCATCTGCGACCCGTCGATGGGGTCGGGGCACTTCCTGGTCGGCCTCGTCGACTACCTCGCCGACCGCGTCATCGCCGCCATGGCGGAAGCGGAGGCGAAGGTGCCGGGGTACGCCTCGCCCGTCACCGAGAGCATCGACGAGACGCGCAGCACCGTCCGGCGGAACGCCGCCGAACGCGGCTGGACGGTGGACGCCGACCGCCTCGACGACCGGCGCATCGTACGGCGCATGGTGCTCAAGCGCTGCGTCTACGGCGTGGACCGCAATCCGATGGCGGTGGAGCTGGCCAAGGTGTCGCTGTGGCTGCACACCTTCACGGCCGGCGCTCCCCTCAGTTTTCTCGATCACCACCTGCGCTGCGGCAACAGCCTCTTCGGCTGCTCGGTGCGCGAGGCGTTCGACAAGACGGCGGGGCGGGGCAGCCCGCTCTTCCTCCACGAGCCGCTCAACCGGGCCACGCGTGCGGCGATGGCGATGCGGACCATCGAGGCGCTGTCCGACGCCGAGATCGAGGAGACCAGCCAGTCGTCGGGGTTGTTCGAGGAGATCGTGGCCATGACCGGGCCGCTCGACGCGTTCCTGGCCCTGATGCATGCCTTCGAGTGGCTCGACGTGCGGGACGCCGACGGCCGGACCGCGCTGCGGCAGTTCCTGCAGGGCGCGTTCGGCGATCCGGTGGGTATCGCGGCCGGCCGGACCGTCGTGTCCCCCGCCTCTTCCCTCCACGAACGCTTCATCGGCCTTCTCGACGCCGCGCGCGCGGTCGCGGTCGAAGAGCGCTTCTTCAATTGGCAGCCCGCCTTCCCCGGTGTGTGGACCGACTGGGGCGCCGCGTGGCAGGGGGGCTTCGACGCCGTGATCGGCAATCCCCCCTGGGACCGCATGAAGCTGCAGCAGGTGGAGTGGTTCGCGGCCCGACGTCCGGACATTGCCCGGCAGCCGCGCGCGGCCGACCGCCGGCGGATGGTCGCAACCCTGGCGGAGACCGGCGATTCGCTGGCGCACGAGTATCAGCACGCGTCGGAGCGTGCGGAGACCGCCGCCCGCGTGGCCCGCCGCGGCGGCAACTACCCGCTGCTGTCGGGCGGCGACGTCAACCTCTACGCGCTGTTCGTTGAGCGGGCGCTGTCGCTGGTCCGGCCGGACGGGCTCGTCGGCTTGGTCGTGCCGTCGGGTATCGCCGCCGACAAGACGGCGGCGCGCTTCTTCCGGAGCGTGGCGACGGAGGGACGGCTGCGGGCGCTGTACGACTTCGAGAACCGGGGCGCGTTCTTCCCGGACCAACATGCGTCGTTCAAGTTCTGTGTCTTCGTCGCCGGCCCCACCTCCGCCACGACGCCGGCGGACTGTGCGTTCTACCTTCGCGACGTTGCAGAACTCTCGGACCCCGCACGCCGTTTCCGACTGGCGGCGGACGACTTTACGCGCGTGAACCCCAACACGGGGACCGCCCCGGTCTTCCGTACGCGCCGTGACGCCGCGCTGACGACGGCGATCTACGAGCGCCTCCCGGTGCTGGTGGACCGGTCGGGCGATCCGCCGGCCGCGGCATGGCCGGTTCGCTACGAGCGCATGTTCGACATGACGAACGACTCGCACCGGTTCCGCCGCCGCGACGAGCTGGAGGAGCAGGAAGAGGCCTGGTCGATCGGCGGCAACCGCTTCGACAGCCCGGTGGGCCGTTGGCTGCCGCTGTACGAAGGCAAGATGGTGCAGGCGTTCGACCACCGGGCCGCCGGCATCGTCGTTCACGCCGACAACCTCCAACGGCCCGCGCAGCCGCAACCCGCGACGCCCGAGCAGCGCGCCGACCCCGCCTGGCTACCGGAGCCGCAGTACTGGGTGCCGGAGTCGGCCTGCGGGTGGGCGTCCGAGACCTGGGTGCTCGGATTCAAGGAGATCACGGCGCCGACCAACGTGCGGACGTTTATCGCCGCCCTCCTGCCCGCGGTCGGCGTCGGCAACACGATGCCGATCTGGCGGCCCACGACGTCCGGACGCGACGAGTGGCTGCTGCTGGCCAACTTCAACGCCGCGATCTTCGACTTCGTGGCGCGCCAGAAAGTGCAGGGCCAACACCTCAACCTCTATATCGTCGAGCAGCTTCCCGTCGTGCCGCCCGAGCGCTACGCGCAGGTGCGTTTCGGCGCGATGACCGCCGCCGACATCGTCCGCGGGGCGGTGCTCGAGCTCACGTACACCGCGCACGACATGGCTCCGTTCGCCCATGACCTCGGCCACGTGGACGAGCGGGGCGCAGTACGGCCTCCGTTCCCGTGGGACGAAGACCGCCGCGTGCACGTGCGGGCGAAGCTCGACGCGCTGTTCTTCCACCTCTACGGCGTCACCGAGCGCGACGACGTGCGGTACGTCTGGTCGACCTTTCCGATAGTCGAGCGGCAGGACCGAGCCGCCTGGGGAAGCTTCCGTTCCCGCGACCTGTGCCTGGCCTACCTCAACGCGTTAGCGGCGGGGCGCCCGGACGTGACGCCGGATGGGTGAGCGTTACTCTTAGACTTTCTTGTCGATCTCAAGTCCAGCCGCCGCTGCCGTCGTATTGTCCAATTCGGACCAACCCAGCGCCTTGAGCACCAATCGCTCGAACAAAAGGGACACTCGCTGCGTCTCGCGCCACACGAGCTCGCCATTGACAGAGCTGGATGAGTGAAAGACCTTGTTTCGTGTCTCGATGAACTTCGGTCTCTTCCGCCTATTGTTCGCAGGGTACAGATCCCGCCAGGTGACATCCAACGAGTCGCATAGACGTTGCAGCCTCGCCGATAGCTTTTCTTCTCGTCGCGTCGCGGCCGAGCCAGGTTTGTCCAACACAGCAACGAGCTTCTCAAGTCCCCAGAAAGCTGACGCGAATCGTTCTTCCGTGTAGCGGCGTCCAGCCTCGGGAATCGAGTGCGCGATCGGTAGACGCAGGTCTCTACCGTTCTCCCGATGTTCTTGATACGCTGGCAAGCAGATGCGAAGGAAGTCTTGCAGTTTCTGGCCGATTGGGGAGGGTCGTATGTTGTCTTTTGGTTGCTGACCGGCTCGGCTGCTCTCGATGCGATGTCGATACACGGATCGTGGTGTAGAAAACGTGTATTGGTACCAATAGACCCAATGGCGGCAGGCGAATGACATGAGCAGTGTCGCGTCGTCCGCGAGAACTCTCGCCTTCTCGATGACTTGCTCGTCGGAGAGCGCTTCTTCCGATGCGTCGCATTGGAAGCGCAGTGTCGGCACGCTAGCGTAACGTCCGCGGCGCGGAGTTCCGTCTTCTTCCCAAACGTACTCGTTTCGCAGTTCAATCACGCCGGGCCATGGTACGCCGAGGTCGAGCGTGCTGCTTGTGAGTTCAATTCGGCGTTCACCCGTCCAACTGAATATCGGAATCTCTCGTGGTTCGAGACTTCCCAGGCCTCCGGCGAGTCTGAAGAAAAGCTGGCGTTCGGGGCTTGCGGGATCTACGCTTTGACGCCATGACTCGGAGACGACGCCGCACAGTAACTCGGCGACTACGTCGTTAGGCTCCGGAGAAAATTGTGTGACGAATACTCCGTCAACGTCAATCTTGAGGGGTTCATCCGTAGCGGACACCACTCGGTATGGCCCGGGGGACTCGAACGCCTGTCGGACGACGTCGGTAGCCGACCCACGATTGCGAACGATGCCTGTAATCGGCCCACCGGTCAGTTCGTTGTACTCAACGACGAGCTCTACGGGATCGGTTTCCGTATCGTCAAGAATGAAGCGCCCCGTGAATTCGTGGCGTCGGTGGAAGGGTTCCACCTGCTGGAGATTCATGGCGGCATTCCTCAGCGAAAGCCACAGGCGGAGTTGGCAAACGAGATCAACTGCGTCTGATGATCATGGTTGACATGGTGTTCCATTACCACGCGGCTCCGGCGACTGGGTGCCGCGGTCGGCTCGATGCGCAGCAGCACGTCGAGTTTCGGGTCGTAGGACGCACAAGGTGGAGTTGGCGCAGCAGCGGACGGGGGCCGGAACGCGCCGTATGGGAGGAGCATGGCCAGAATCGTTGCGTGGTTTCGAGCGGGTCACGGTGACTGGCGACGGCACGTCAGTCGGGCTACCGGCGCGACACCGGCTCGAGGCGCACGACGCGACTCGGCTGCTCGCGGTGCTCGACCGCCAGGTAGATGTAGCCGTCGGGGCCTTGGCGGACGTCCCGCACGCGGCCGATGCCGTAGGCCAGGGTTTCTTCGAGCTCGATTCCGCCGGGTCGGTCGACGCTGGGCGTGAGGCGCGCGAGCTGGCGACCGGCCATCCCGCCGACGAAGAAGCTGCCCTGCCAGTCCGGGAACCGGTCGCCGGTGTAGACCATCAGGCCGGACGTGGCGATCGACGGGACCCAGAAATGCACCGGCGCTTCCATGTCCTCGCCGCGGGTGCCGGCGTGGATCGCGGTTCCGCTGCCGTAGTTCACGCCGTAGCCGACGACCGGCCAGCCGTAGTTCAGGCCGGGTCGTATGAGGTTGAGCTCGTCGCCGCCCTGCGGCCCGTGCTCGTGGGCCCACAGATCGCCGGTCTCGGGGTGCACGAGGAGCCCCTGCGGGTTGCGGTGGCCGTAGCTCCAGATTTCAGGTAGGGCGCCGGGCTGCCCGACGAACGGGTTGTCGTCGGGCACGCGGCCGTCGTCGTGGAGACGGACGGTGACGCCGTGGTGGTTCGACAGGTTCTGCGCGGGGTGCGCCGTCAGGTCGCCCCGGGTGCGCGCCATCCTGTCGCCCACCGAGACGAAGAGGAGGCCGTCGGGGCTCCACGTCAGGCGCCCGCCGTAGTGACCACCGCCCTCGGACTGCGCCTCGAAGACGTCCGCGATGTCGGTGAGCCGGTCGCCCTCGAAACGGCCTCGGACCACCGCCGTCGTCGAGCCCTCTCCCTTCGGCCGCGCGTAGCTGAGATAGAGCAGGCGGTTGGTCTCGAAGTCGGGGTGGGGGAGCACGTCGAAGAGCCCGCCCTGCCCCCTCGCGACGACGGCGGGGACGCCGGGAACCGGGTCGGGCAGCAGCGCCCCGCCGCGCACGATGCGCAGGCGCCCCGGGCGCTCGGTGACCAGCATGTCGCCGTTGGGCAGCCACGCCATCGACCAGGGTACGTCGAGGCCGTCGGCCACCGTCACGGCACGGTAGTCGTGGTGGGCGGAGCGCAGCGCCTCCTGGGCGGCGGCCTGGTTTCCGACGAGCATCCATCCCACGGCGGTGCAAACGACGGCAATGCGGATCATCTCGGCTCCTTCGGCTCGCGCGCGTCCCCGCGCGGTTGAGACCCAGTCATCCATCATCGCACGGATCGGCAAGCAGCTCGGGGGGCGGGCTCCGTTTCGGGCCGGCGCCCGTTTGACGGTCGCCCGTGGGGTCGGTATGTTCAGGCCAAGTCCGCGGCGGGGCGCCGGCCGGGCCGGGTCGTTCCAGGCGGGGACGACGACCATTGAGTTGCACGGGTGGGGGGATACGGCGTCGTAGCGACCTCACCCCCAGAAGGCGGCGACGCGTTCGATGACCCAGAAGCTCGCGACGGCGCCCAGGCCGTACGCGGCGGCGTGATCGAGCCGGGCCCGCCGCGCCGGCGTGTCGAGGAGCCGGTAGGCAGCCCACAGCACGGCGCCGCATGCGGCGGCGAACGCGATCTGCCCGAGTTCGATGCCTACGTTGAAGAGCAGCAGCGTCATCGGGACGTCGCGGCCCGCCAGTCCGGTGTCGAGCAGGGCGCCGGCGAAGCCGAACCCGTGCATCAGACCGAACGCGAACGCCATCGTCCACGGCCGGGCCGAGCTGGCGGCGGCTTCGTCGCGCCGCAGGATCTCGAATGCCAGATAGACGATCGACAGGGCGATGAACGCCTCGACGGGCGGGCCCGGGACGCGGATCACATCGAGGACCGTCATCCCGAGAGTGACGGAGTGGGCGATAGTGAACGCGGTGATGGTGGCGACGAGGCGGCGCCATCCGCGTACGAGCAGGATCATCCCGGCGACGAACAGTAGGTGATCGACGCCGCCCAGGATGTGATCGACGCCGAGAACCAGCCGGTCCCAGGCCCCCGTGCCACCCGGACTCAACGGGATCTCGGTCAGCGCGCCCGACGCCACCCGCGTCAGCCGGTTGCCGTGCTCGTCCTCGACCCGCACCAGGACGTCGACGAAGCCGCCCGCGAGGCCCGCGAGCTGCATCACCGGCGCGGCGCCGGTCACGTCGCAGGAGAACCGCTGCTCGACGACGAGGCTGTCCGCCTGGCGGAAGCGGCGGTCGGGACCCCGGGGCCGGCACGTCGCGGGCAACCGCGCTTCGATCGGCCACGCCGTCGTCCCGGTCACCGGGATCTTCAGCACTGACACGAAGTCGCCCGGTCCCGGCGAGCGCACTTCCAGGAACGCGAGGCGCGTCTCGTGGCCGTACGCGGGCGACGCGAACGACGACAGCGCCATCGCCGTCAACACGCGGGCCGCCGCCGTCCTGGTCGCACGCCGGCCGTCACGGCGGCGTCGCGGAACTCCCGTCGACCTGCGGCCCTCGGCCCTGAAGGTTACAGCTACGGACATTTTCCGATGGCAGTCCCTTTCCCGGGCTACGGCAACCCGGGGACCGCCGCCCTCATGGCTGCACCAAGTCGCCGATGGCGTCGAACGGCGCCACCTCGAGCTCGTAGCGGGCGCGCATATCGGCGTAGCGTTCGGACTCGCGGGCGGCAACGTGGTCGCGGCGCCAGTCGTCGAGCACGGTCTCGCGGACCTCGCCGAGAGACTGTCGGCGCCCCGCCTGGTAGGCATCCACCCGCACCAGGTGCGCGCCGTACGCCGAGTGCACCGGCCCGAACCACGCGTGGCCCGACCCGGATCGGGCCGCGCGCTCGACGACGGCGTCGCGAAACGCGGTGCCGAATATCTGCTCCAGCCGGCCCGCGTCCTGCAAAGTCAACGTCTTGGCCGCGTGGAAGCTGTCGTCGTCGGCGGTCCCGCCGCTGGCGAGCGCTTCGAGCCCCCGGCGCGCGTCGCCTTCGGCCGAGTCGCCCCGCCGGTCGCGGCTGAAGAACCGGTGGCTCAGGGTCAGCGCGGCCGGTTCGACATACCGATCGGCGTGCGACTCGAAATACGCCCGGAGGTCGTCGGCGCTCGGCTCCTCCGTGGCGGCCGTGTCGTTCAGCGCCCTCTCTAGCTTCTGCGCGAGGCGGCGGCGGACGAGGACGTCGTTCTCGTCGAGATCGAGCGCCAGGGCTTCCCGATAGAGGACTTCCTCCCGGACGCGATCCGCGACGAGCCGCGTCAGCTCGTCACGGGTCGGCGGGCGCCTCCACTGGGCCTGCCAGAGGGCGGCCAACGCCTCCAGCTCGTAGCGGTCGATGACGATGCGGCGGTCGTCAGTCGGCGCCCGGCTCCCGATCACGGCGTACAGGACGAAGAGACCGGCCCCGGCCGCGAAGAACCGGGTCAGCGGCTCGCGCCAGAACCGTCGCCATGGGGATGCGTTCATGACAGGCCCGTCAGAGTGTGTTCGGTCTGCGCCAGGAAGTTCGCCGAGAGAGCGGCCGCTGCGGTCGACCGGCGATGCATCCCGCCTGCCCTCCCGGTTCCACGGCCGCCCGCGCCCGGTATGCGTGGACGTCCCGTCCTTCCGCGCGGAAGCTCCGGCGAGCTGCGGGCACCCTCCGGGCCCAGGGCAAGGCGGGGCTTCACCACGGGCCCTCAATTGCCCGGCATGTACCAGATCGGGGACGTGTACGCGCGCTCCTGCAGCGTCGGCATCACGTCGCCGCGCGGGGGGAGGCCCGCCGCTGCGGTGTCGTAGGTCGACCAGCGCGGCGTGGGGATCTCGATCACCCGAACGTAGTAGACCGCGTGCACGTCCGGGTCGAAGTCGGGGTCCCGCCAGACGGCCTGCAGCGACGCCGCGCCGATGTCGTTGGTGTAGGTCGCCCGCATGACGTCGACGGTGTTGCCGACCGGCGGCGCCTTCCCGGTGGGGCCGACTCGCCGGCCGTCGGACAACGCGACATCGTAGACGCGCTCGAAGGTCTCGCCTTCCGCGCTCCAGCCCTTGATGACCTGGATGCGGTCGAGGTTGGCCGCGACCGGGTCCTTCGCGGCCCGGACGACGAACGTCGGCGCATCGCCCTCGGCCCCGCGCAGCACCCCGCCCATGGGGACGCCTCCGGCGTACCCCTGCGCGACCCAGTCGTCGTCCTCGAGCACGTCGGCGGCGTAGTCCCAACCGCCGAAGAACCGCACCGTGATGCGGGTGCCCGTCGTGGCGTAGGTCTCCCGCCGGCGGAACGCGGCGTAGAGCTCCTCACGCGTGTTCTCGTTGGCCCACGCCGCGGTCAGCCCGGCGGCGCTGCGCGCGACGAACGGCAGCCGGCTCCAGGTGTTGGTGACCAGTCGTTCCTCGAGCGTCCCGTCGACCGCGTCGCCGGACATGCTCGTCATGTTGTCTTCCTCCACCGCCGAGGTGCCGGAATGGAAGTCGGTGGCGCCGACGAAACCGAACTGGAACGGATTGAATCCCTGCTCGGCCTGCATCCGCACCCCGTTGACGAGGGCCTCCCGCGCATAGCTGCCCGGCACGAGTCCGTCGACGCGGGCCACCCCGGCGCGGGGCCCGTCCCCGCCGATGGGGCGGTTTGCAAGGAGCAGCTCCGGGAACAGCTCGAAGTCGGCGAACTCGTCGTTCGGGGACAGGGCCGGGTGGGTCTCCGACGTGCCCTTGGCCTGCGTGATCTCCACCACCGGCTCGTTGCGCAGGCGCTGCGCCGCATAGTCGGCGGTCATCGGCGCGCCCGCGAAGTCGACCAGCGCGAACATCTTGCCGTTGCTGACGTTCGAGTTGTGGGGGATCGCCAACGCCTCGACGCCGCGGGCGCGCTGCGCGTCCAGAAAGTCCCAGAGGTCTTCGGGGTTGTCTGAATCGAGGCGCGAGAAGGGGAAGGGCAGGTCGTCGGTGCCCGCGAAGATCACGTTCCGGTGCAGGTTGCCCTCGCGCGTGCCCACCGTCCATTCGTAACCCGCGAAAGTGGTGAACTCGCCCGGCGCATAGTGCCTCACCGCGGCCCCGACGATCTCGGCCCACACCGTTTGTCCGAGGTTCGGGGGAGGATTGGGCCCCGCCTGTCTGCGGCCGAGGTTCTCGGCGTGGTCGGTGACGGCGAGGAAGTCCAGCGGGGTCCGAAGCTGAATCTCGACGCCGCCGACGTGCGGGACCGCCTCGCCCTTGGCGTAACGGTAGGCGTCGTCGGGCGTGCGCGTCGTGCCGAACGTCGCGGCGTCGTTCGAGTAGCGCGTGTGCAGGTGCAGGTCGCCGAAGTAGACGTTCTCCGGCACCGCCGGACCCTGGGCCGCGACCCCCGCCGCGAGCAGGGTCGCAGGCCACAGCTTCGTGGCGATTCTCATCATGCTTCCTCGCTATCCCCTCACGGGCCGGCCGGCCGAGCAGGACGCCCCGGTGCCCGCTTACCCCGCCAATCACCCCGCCACCGAGGCCGGGAGGGGGTTCGGCGATACCGTAGGCGCTCGACGCCGACGCCGATCACCGCGGCCGTCGGGATCTGCTGCGAGTGCGCCGCCGGCTTCCCACCCGTCCTGCCTACGCTACCCCTCGTTCTCCTTGCCCTCGTGGTCGTCGCCCTTCCCGCCGGGCTGGTTGAAGTAGTCGCTCTTGTGCGGGTAGTCGTCGCCGACGATCCCGCCTTCACGCCCTTGCGCCGACGGTACGACCCAGTCGCAGCCCGGCGTGTTCTCCGGCCCCGCGAGCCAACAGTCGACGAGCGCTTGGTAGTCGTCGGCCATGCTGCCGGGGGCGTGCGGGGGCATGAAGCTGTTCACCTCGAGCTGCGCGGCCTCGAAGATCTGCGAGATCTCCATCGGGGCGCTGTGGCAGCCGAGACAACGGTTGCCCTCGATGTGGATGGTGCGCATGTCCCAGTCGGATCCCCCGACCACGTAGTAGGGCACGTCCCGGCCCGTGATCTCGGGCATGACGGGTCGGCTCGGGTCGTCGGGGTCCCGGGCGCTGTCCATGAAAGGGTCGTGGATGAACGGGCCGGACTGGTGGCACTGGACGCACTGCACGACATCGGGCTCGCCGTCCCCGTTCATGTCGACCGGGGGCGGCGGCATGAAGGCGTCGTTGAAGTCGGGGTCGTCGGGTCCGGGCATCTGACCCACCATGCGGTACTCGTCGAACGCGACCCACGGCCGCTGATCCTGGATCTCGGAGTTCGCGGGATGACCCTCGGGCAGCGATCGCCGGCCGTCGGCGGCCTCGAAGAAGCAGGTCGCGCCCGACCCGCGATTGTAGCCGATGAGCTGCACCGAGCCCCAGCCGTGGCGTTCGAGGTTCTCCGGGCCCACGGAGCGGCAGAAGTACACCCACGAAACGTGCGGCAGGGGATTGCCGTCGACGTCACGGCCCTCCACGTGCCCGAGGCGCGAGCCCGGCGCGCAGCCGCCCCGCAACCCGTCGGGATTGTCGCAGGCGTGGTTGCCTGGATCCTCGAACACCTCGACGCCATCGACGGTGATCGGGATGAGGACCCCGGCGTCGCAGGCGACCTTGGGAACGCGCCCGAGCTCGGGTTCGCACATGGCGGCGTACTCGGTCGCCAGGAACGGCATCGGTCGTCCGGCACCGGGTACTTCCGCGAGGGGGGGCTGCGGCCGGGCGCGGGTAGCCTCTCCGGCCGCCTTGAGCTCGGCGGTCAGTGACGCCGTGGGCCGAGGGGGCGCGACGCCGCCGGCCGATGACAGCAGGGCCGGGCCGAGCAGGAGCAGGGAACCGCGGGCAAGCCGGGACTCGAGAGACATGGTGGGATTATCGCGCTTCGCGCCGGTGAGGTCCACGGCGACCGACCGACGTCACCGCCCCGGAGCGGCGCCGCTCCTGGAAGGTCGGCCGGGCGTCCGCGGAGCCGAGGCGACGTTGGTGGTCCCGGTCGAGTCCGGCCGCCTCGGAACCGCGTCGACCGGCGTGGCGCGGGCGTGCTATGCTCCGCCGGCTCGTCTCCTCCACGCGCCGACAGTGACCATAGGAACAACGGCGGCGGTTGGTCGGCGACGTGCGCGGCCAAGCGTCGCCCGGGTACTTCCAGGGCATCCCAGAGACCTATGGGGGTGGTCCTGCTCCAGTTCCTGGCAACGGCGAACCAAGTGTTTGACGCAGCTCTGGTGCAAGGAGTCGGTGTAGCACCGGTACACCTGCCACCCGTCGCGCACGAGCACGCCCGCGTAGTCGGACCCAAGCACGGTGGCGGTTCGGGATCCGCGGCTACCCTGGAGGGGCCAGGGCCGATCGGCATCGGCGGCGGTCCTGTAGCGGGGTCGGGTCGATGTCGAGCATCAGCCATCAAGCGCCATCCACGCCCGGGCTGGTCGCGATTGCCGAGAGACTCCGGAAGCGCACCCGGAGGCTGCGGTTCGCGCCGCCGGTCACTTGCGTCTACGCGCCGCTCGACTACGCGTGGGCGCCGCACCGGCTCTACCTGGAGCGGTACGGCGCCGAGCCGCGCGATGTGCTGTTCGTCGGGATGAACCCCGGGCCGTTCGGGATGGTCCAGACCGGCGTGCCGTTCGGCGATGTCGCGATGGTTCGGGACTGGCTCGGCATCCGTGCGCCGGTCGAGAGGCCGGCGCGTGAGCACCCGAAACGGCCGGTGCGCGGCTTCGACATCGGCCGGGGGGAGGTGAGCGGCGCGCGCTTCTGGGGCTGGGCGCAGGCGCGCTACGGCGCGCCGGAACGGTTCTTCCGGGACGCCTTCGTGTGGAACTACTGCCCGCTCGCCTTCGTGGGCGCGACCGGGCGCAACCTCACTCCCGACACGCTCCCGCGGTCCGAGCGCGACCCGCTGTTCGCCGTCTGCGACGAGGCGCTGGCGGCGGTGGTGGCGCACCTGCGCTCCACCCTGGTCGTCGGCATCGGCGGGTTCGCGGCCCGCCGCGCGGCCCCCATCGCTCGCGCCGCGGGGTCACGGTGCGGGACCGCGCCCCACCCCAGCCCCGCGAGCCCCGCCGCGAACCGCGGCTGGCCCGGCATCTTCGACGACGCCCTGCGCGACCTCGGTCTCCGCGCCGAAGCGTTTCCGTGCGGCGCCGTCGAGAGAGAGCGGCCTGTCGACGCGACGCTCGCAGCCGCCTCTCAACGGGCACGCAGCACCAGGAACTCGTAGCCATAGAACGCCGAGTAGGCATGCCAGATGTCGATTTCGTGCTGGCATTGGTCCGCCAATTCCCGTGCATCCTTCTCGTCGCGATGACGTTCGCGGAACGCGGTCACGTTGTCCTGCAGCGGCCGATAGTAGTCGTCCCACCACGCCGACGGGGGGAGCGGAAAGTGCTCCACGGTCTCGTAACCGCACGCTCCGACGACTTCCAACAGCGCGGACGTGCCGCGGATCGCCGGATACTCCCGGCGCCAGAACGCGGCGCATTCGGCGGGCGGATCGGGTCGCCGCCAGCACGCCTCGGTCAGCGCGATGTGCCCGTCGGGCCGCAGCAGCCGGCGCCAGTCGTTCAGGCCGGCTTCGACCCCCACGTTGTAGATGGCCCCTTCACACCAGATCACGTCGAAGGAGCCGTCCGCGAAGTCGAGAGTGCGCATGTCCGCCACCCGCGCCTCCAGCCGGTCCGCGACGGCCAGCCTGCGTGCCTTGCGGCTCAGCTCGTGGATGAAGGGCGGATGGTTGTCGACGGCGACGATGTGGGCGGGCGAGCTGTGCGCCAGCACGAGCGTCTGGGCGCCGGTGCCGCAGCCGATGTCGAGTACGCGCGTGCGCGGCCCGACGTCGGGTACGAGTCCGAGAGCCCGACGCGTGCTCGCCGGGTTTCCCGGTCCCTGGCGGGGCAGTCCGCTGAACAACTCGAAGAACAGCGCGGCGGCGCGATCCGGCGCCATGATCCCTCCTGCCCTCCCGGTTCGGTCCAGCGGGCGGGACCGGCCCGCGAGGCGGATGAGGGCGACCGCGATGCGCGGTGCTTCCGTGCCGTCCACGCAGGCACGCCGCACCACTGGCCGTGGGTCGGGGCTGGGAGTGGCGGGCCTGCCGCCGTGCCCCGTGCCGGCTCAGGCGTGAACCGGCTCGCGGTCGACGGCCTCGAGCTGGTCGAGCCAGTAGGCCTCGTCGTTCCGGCGGCGAATGAAGAAACGCCCGAGGTCGCCGGGGAACTTCGCCTGGTGGTAGCGCAGGTACACGTGCTCGGCGTCGATCCCCAGCACCTCGACCTTGCCCCGCTCGTGCGACATGCAGTAGCGCGCCCGCCGCGCGAGGCCCGACCCGCGGGTCAGCGCCTGCTGGAAGATCGACCAGCCCTGGACGAGGGGGACCTCGTAGGGCTCGTTGCCGGCCGTCGGGCGGCCCTGGAACAGGTAGTAGGGCGGGCAGCCGATGTACGACAGCTTCGCGTAGAGCTCGGCCAGCACCCGGGGGTGGTCGTTGATGCCCCGGATGAGGGGGCACTGGTTGACGCAGATCACGCCGTTGCGGATGCAGGTGTCGATGCCCTCGATCGCGAGGTCGGTCAGCTCGCGGGGGTGGTCGAAGTGGGCCATCAGGTAGATGCGCCGGGCGGGGGTGGAGTACTTGCGGAAGGCGGCCTGCAGATCGGGGTCGCGGAGGACCCGGTAGGGGTCGAAGGCGGGCATCTTCGACCCGAGCCGGATGATCTGCACGTGCGGAATCGCCCGCAGCGCCTCGAAGATCTCCACCAGCCGCCGCGTGCTCATCAACAGCGGGTCGCCGCCGGTCAGCAGCACGTTGGTGACCTCGGGGTGCTCCGCGATGTACCGCAGGCCCTCGGTCACGTCGTTGGTGGCCTCGTCGTTCTCGTCCATGAAGAGGCGCTTGCGGAAGCAGTAGCGGCAGTACGCCCCGCAGACCTCGTTGCACAGCAGCAGCACCGTGTCGGTGTACTTGTGCTGTACGCCGCGGGCGACGGTTATCGACTCCTCGTTGCTGGCGTCGAGCTCGCCCCACTCGGTCAGCTCCTCCTCGCGCGGGATGATGAGCTGGCGGATGGGGTCGTGGGGATCGTCCCAGTCGATGAGGTCCAGGTAGTAGTCGTTGGCGCGGAAGACGTAGCGGTCCGCCACCGGCCCCAGCCGGTCGCGTTCCCGCGCGGAGAGCTGCGTGATCTGGTCGAGCTTCCGCACGTACTTGACGCGCTTCGGACCGTCGACGGACGCCGAACCGCGGCTGACGTGAGTCGCGTCATGCATGTTCTCGAGCCTCCGCGTCGACGCGGTCCGGTGGCCGGGGCGAGACGAGTTCGGCCTCGACGGACCGTCATGCGGCGCAAAAAGGGCGTCCCGTTCGGGGCCCGACTCCGCCCGGCGACGAGTCGCCAAGCCGCGTTCCCTCACCCCGGGACGCCAAGGTTCCAGAATGCGTTCGCTACAGGTGCCGCGAGGCGCGCCCCGGTCGCTAGCGAGGTCCGGAACGCGACGTGTCCCCGCGGACTCGATCCGAGCCGGCAGGTTCTTGGGCGGGATGCCCGGCCGTGCACACGCTCCCGCAGGCCGTCGCGGGAGATGCCGTGTCGCCGGCGCCTGTCGGATCGGAGGCGGCCTCGGCCCGTCCTGGGGCCGCCGGCCGCGCGAGCCCGCCCACTGTATCACTTCCCCGGCTCTGGCCCAAGCGCCTCGCCCGGCCTGGTCGCGGCGTGGACCGGCCCGGCAATCCGATGGACAATGGAGGAGAGGCAGACGGGAGGAGACCTGTGAAACGACACCGAATCGAGCAACCGGGGCGCGCGCCGCGAGCAGGCGGCCCGGCGGCGGCGATGGTGCTTCCGGCGGCGGCGATGGTGCTTCCGGCGGCGGCGATGGTGCTTTCGGCGGCGGCGATCGTGCTTCTGGCCGGCGGCGTGACGCCGGCGTCGGCCCAGGGCCCGGACGTCTACGCGCTGCGGCAGGCGGCCGAGGAGCGCGCCCGCGCCGTCGAGCCCCGGGTGGTGACCTGGCGGCGCGACATCCACCAGCATCCCGAGCTGAGCAACCGCGAGTTCCGCACGGCCGCCCTCGTAGCCGACCATCTGCGCTCGCTCGACATGGAGGTGCGGACCGAGGTGGCCCACACCGGCGTCGTCGCCACCCTGCGGGGCGGGCGGCCCGGGCCGGTGGTGGCGTTGCGCGCCGACATGGACGCGCTGCCCGTCACCGAGATGGTGGACCTGCCGTTCGCGTCGCGCGAGCGGGCGGTCTACAACGGCCGGGAGGTTGGCGTCATGCACGCCTGCGGCCACGACAACCACGTGGCCATCCTCATGGGGGTGGCCGACGTGCTCGCCTCGATCCGCGAGGACCTGCCGGGGACCGTGAAGTTCATCTTCCAGCCGGCCGAAGAGGGGGCGCCCGAGGGCGAGCGCGGCGGGGCCGAGCTGATGCTGGAGGAAGGCGCCTTCGAGAACCCGCGGCCCGAGGTCATCTTCGGCCTGCACGTCGGGCCCGCGCGGGTGGGGCAGCTCTCGTACCGCGCGGGCAGCACCATGGCCAGCGCCGACTGGCTCCGCATCGTGGTGCGCGGTCGACAGACCCACGGCGCCGCCCCCTGGGGCGGGGTCGACCCGATCGTCGTTTCCTCCCAGATCGTGCTGGGGCTCCAGACCATCGCCAGCCGCCAGCTTCCGATCACGCTCACGCCGTCCATCATCACCATCGGCAGCATCCACGGCGGGGTGCGGGGCAACATCATCCCCGACGAGGTGGAGATGGTCGGCACCATCCGCACGTTCGACGCCGGGGTTCGCCGCGACATCCACCGCCGCATCCGCCGGACGGCGGAGCAGATCGCGGCGAGCGCGGGGGCGACGGCCGAGGTCGAGATCACCCACGGCTATCCGGTGACCGTCAACGACCCCGCCCTGACCGAACGGATGGTCCCGACCCTGCAGCGGGTGGCCGGCGACGACCCGGTCGTGGTGCAGGACCTGATGACCGTCGCCGAGGACTTCTCGTACTTTCAGCACGAAGTGCCGGGCCTGTTCTTCTTCCTCGGGGTCACTCCCGAGGACCAGGACCCCGCCACCGCGCCGGTGAACCACTCGCCGCTGTTCTTCGCCGACGAGGGGGCGCTGCTGGTGGGCGTGCGGGCTCTGACCAACCTGACCCTCGACTACATGACCGCGCCTTGAGCTCCAGGCTCGTCGGTTGCGGAGGCGAGCACGCGGGCGACGCCGCGGTTGCCCGGGCTCTCGAAGCACCACCGTGAGGCCGCGGCCGGGCGCCCGTCGCGATCACGAGTCCACTTGCAGCTCATCCGGCGCCGCCGAGTGGCGAGGACGTCGCGATGCTCCACCGCCGGACTTCTCGGCCCCGATGGCGCCGTAGCCGCCCGCGACGGCCCCGGGCTGGATTCGGACCGGTTGCACGCCCCCGTGGACCCTCGTTCCGGGAAGCGGTAGGATGACGGCGAATCGCGGAACGGGACGAATGGGACTCATCATGACTGAACGATTCACATCGCGGGCGCTGGCCCTGTGCGCCGCCGGCGCCGCCGTGCTGCTGCCGGCCGCCGCCGCCTCGGCGCAGCGCCTGACCGGGACCGAGAACGGCGAGTGGCGCTACCTCGGCGGCGACGCGGGGCACACGCGCTCGTCGGCTCTCGACCAGATTGACGGCGACAACTTCTCGGACCTCGAGGTGGCGTGGATCTGGCGGGGCGACAACTACGGTCCCAACCTCGACTACTTCAACCGGGCCACCCCGATCTACGTCGACGGCGTCGTCTACACCGTGGCGTCCCCGCGGCGCCAGGTGGTGGCCATCGACCCCGCCACCGGCGAGACGCTCTGGTCGTTCCGCGAGCCCGAGACGGTCCGGCACCTGCGCTCGCCCCGGCAGGCCTACGGCAAGGGGGTGGCCTATGCCGAGGTGAACGGCCGCGGGGTGATCTTCGTCACCAGCCCGGCGTTCTTCCTGTGGGCGCTCGACGCCGAGACCGGCCGGCCGCTGGAGAGTTGGGGCAGCCCCATCCCGCTCGACGGCTTCCCGCCGTCGGGCGGCCTCGACCTCATTCCTCCCCTCGTCGAGGACTGGGGGCGCTGGGTCGACCGCGCGGCCAGCTACGACCCCGGCTACGGCATTCCCCGCGAGCTCGGCATGGTCACCGCCTCGGCGCCGCCCATCGTCGTCAACGGGGTGGTCGTGGTGCTCGTCGGCCACCAGCCGAGCTACGGCCAGACCCGCATCGAGAACGTCCCCGGCGACATCATGGGCGTCGACGCCGCCACCGGCGAAGTGCTGTGGAAGTTCCACGTCATCCCGCGCCCCGGCGAGTTCGGGCACGAGACGTGGCACAACGACGCGTGGCAGTGGTCGGGCGACATGTCGACGTGGGCGCCGGCCTCCGCCGACCCCGAGCTGGGCCTCGTCTACCTCGTGACGAACGCCTCGACGGTGCAGAGCTACGCCGGCCATCGGCCCGGCGACAACCTGTTCGGCGGCAGTGTCCTCGCCCTCGACGTCGAGACGGGAGAGCGGCGCTGGCACTTCCAGATCCACCGCAGCGACCAGTGGAACTACGACCTGCCGACGCCGCCGATGCTGATGGACCTGACGGTCGACGGCGAGGAGATTCCGGCGCTGATCCAGAACACGAAGCAGGGGCTGATCTTCGCCTTCAACCGGGAGACCGGCGAGCCCATCTGGCCCATCGAGGAGCGCGAGGTCATCCAGACCGAGGTGCCCGGCAACTACACGTCGCCCCGGCAGCCCTACCCGACTTGGCCCGAGCCCGTCGACCCCATCGTGCTGACCGGCCTCACCGAGGAGTTCGTCATCGACTACACGCCCGAGCTGCGGCAGGAGGCGCTGGCCATCCTGGCGCACTACCGGGTCGGCGGCCTCTACGTGCCGGCGCTGCCCGAGAACCACGCCAACGACTTCTACAACAACGTCGGCTGCCAGGGCGGCGGCAACGTCATTCCCCACCCGCCGGTCGCGGACCCGAGCACGGGGATGATGTTCAGCTCGCACCGCCGGAGCTGCAACGCGCCGTCGTTCATGCGGCCCACCGGCGGCGTCGACGACGACAACCCCGACTACGCGCGGCCCGGCCCCGGCGGCGCGACCCCCAACTCGACCCCCACCACCGGCACCACCGTCGCCGCGTGGCTGCCCGGCGGCTTCCGCCGGCCCACTCCCGAGCAGGAGCCGTTCGTCTCCGTGTCCGGCCTGCCGCGCATCGACGGCCTGCGGCTCTACAAGCCGATGGACAACCAGCTCACCGCCTACCGGATGAACACCGGCGACAAGGCGTGGTCGCTGCCGGTGGGCGAGACCGCGCAGGTCATCCGCGAGAACCCGCGCCTCGCGGGCGTCGACGTCCCGAACGCGGGCGGCGCCGGCTTCTCGATCCAGATGGTGACCGGCGACCTGCTCGTGCAGACCCGCTCGCTCAGCGAGGGGACGCGGCAGATCGTGCCCGACGCGCCGCTCCTGCTGCACGGCCGGGACAAGTACACCGGCGAGATCCTCGGCAGCGTCGAGCTCCCCGCGCCCGGGCAGTACGGCATGATGACCTATCTGCACGAGGGGAAGCAGTACATCGTCGTGCAGATCGGCAGCATTCAGACCGGGTTCCCCGGCTCGCTCGTGGCCTACGCGCTGCCGTGACGAGGGTGGGAACGCCCCGCGGCCGGCGCTCGCAGTTGAGGAGGGCATCCATGCCTCGGCGCCAACGCTCACTCGTCGTCACCGTCGCCTGCGCCTCGGTGGCCGGCCTCGTCGCGCTCGCCGGCGGCCTCGCCGCGCAGGGGCCCGAGCCGGGCCGCGGCTATCCGTCGACCGACTGGCCCTTCGCGGGCGGCAACTGGTCGAGTTCGCGCTACACCACGCTCGACGCGGTCACGGCCGACACCGTCGACCGCCTCGGCGGCGCGTGGGTGACGCCGCTCCCCGGCGGCGCCGCGTCGCGCGCGACCCCGGTGGTCGACGACGGCGTGATCTACCTGCCTGGCGGCGCCAACGTCTTCGCGTTCGACGCGCGGACCGGCGAGCCCGTCTGGCGCTGGGAGCCGGACGCCGAGACGGGGCGCGTCCCCTCATGGCAGGGCGTGGGGCTCGACGACGGCCGCGTCTTCTTCGGCGCGCGCAGCGGCGAGGTCATCGCCCTCGCCCGGGACACGGGCGAGCTGGTGTGGGCGACCCGCGTCGGCAGCGACGAGCGGACGCGGGGCGAGGTGGTGACCACGGCCCCGATGGTCGCGCGCGGCAAGGTGTTCGTCGGCCTCGCGAACGGCGACATCGGCGGGCAGGGCCGCGTGCTCGCCCTCGACGCCGCGACCGGCGAGGTGGTGTGGACCTTCTTCGTCGTCCCGCGCCCCGGCGAGTTCGGCCACGAGACGTGGCCGCAGGACAGCGACTCGTGGGAGTACGGCGGGGGCGGCGTGTGGCTCGTCGGCACCGTCGACCCCGACCTCGGCCTGGTCTACTTCTCGACCGGCAACCCCGTGCCCATGTTCGGCGGCGAGCTGCGCGAGGGCGACAACCTGTTCACCGCCTCGGTCCTCGCCCTCGACATGGAGACCGGCGAGCGGCGCTGGCACTATCAGGTCGTCCGCCACGACATCTGGGACGCCGACATCGCCACGCCGCTCCTGCTCTACGACACCACCGTCGACGGCGAGCCGGTGAAGGCGCTGGCGGCGATGCGCGCCGACGGCTACCTGTTCCTCTTCGACCGCGAGACCGGCGAGCCGCTCCTGCCCATCGAGGAGCGCGAGGTGCCGCAGGACCCGCACCAGCTCACGGCGCCGACCCAGCCGTTCCCGACCCGGACCGAGACGATCCTCTTCGAGTGCTCGTACTGGCGCGACCGCGTGCCGCCGCCGTTCCAGCTCAACTGCAGCAGCTACACGCCGCCCTCGGTCGACGAGCAGACGGTGGTGGCGCCGGGGGTGCCGATCCCGCTGGTGCGGGTCACCCCGCTGGCGTTCTCGCCCGACACCGGCTACATCTACGCGCAGGGGCGCGCCCACGTCGGCCGCGCGCGCCGCTTCGCGGACCCCTTCGTCTGGAACACCGCACGGTTCCACCTCACGCTGCCCGACGACGTCGGGGTGCTCGCCGCCGTCGACACCGCGACCGGCCGCGTGGCGTGGAAGAACGAGTTCCCCGCCGCGTTCCTCGGCACGAGCGGCCCCCTCGTCACCGCGGGCGGCCTGCTCTTCCGCGGCTCGCCGGGGGGACAGGTCGAGGCCTACGACGTGCAGACCGGCGCCCGCCGCTGGGCGTTCCGGACGAGCGAAGAGGGCTCGCGGCTGCGCCCCGGCCCCGCGTCGGCCTACGAGCTCGACGGCACGCAGTACATCGCCGTCGCGATGGGTCCGCAGCTCTGGGCGTTCACCCTCGACGGCGCGGTGCCGCCGCGGGGCGAGCCCTCGCCCGACCCGCCGGTCGACGACCGGCCCCGCGGTCCCGCCCCCCGCGAGACCGACGAGATCGAGACCGCGACCCTGCTCGAGAACCCGCGCGGCTCGGTCGGCGGTCGGCGTTACGCGTTCGACGAGTACAACTTCAACCCGGTCCGCGCCCGCGTCAGCGCGGGCACGCGGGTGCGGTTCACCAACAACGGCGAGATTCCCCACACCCTGGCCGCGCGCGACGGCAGCTGGCGCATCGGCACGCTGAACCCCGGCCTGTGGGACTTCGTCACGTTCGACGAGCCGGGGACGTTCCTCTATCACTGCGAGGACCATCCCTGGATGGTGGGGGAGATCACCGTCGACCCGTAGCGGTCCGGCCGTGCCTCGGCCACGGGCGCGGCGCGCCTCATCAGACGAGAGTACGGCTCCCGTGCCGACTTCCTGGCCGCCCACGGTTACGGACCGGGGCAAAGGAGCCTCGAGCAGGAAGCGGATTCGAGAGGGATGACATGACGCTAGGGTTCGGACCTGCCTCTCTCCGCCGCCCACGCCGGGCCGCGCGTACGAAGGCCGTGTTGGTGAGGAATCTGGCCGGATCGACGCTCTTGGCGACGCTGCTGCCGGCCCTGGCGGGTCCCGGGGCCGCCGCCCAGGACGCGCGGCTGCTCGATGCGGCCCGAACGGCGGACACGGCCGGCGTGATCGCCCTGCTCGATCAGGGTGTCTCCGCCGACACCCGCCAGGCGGACGGCGCCACCGCCCTGCACTGGGCCGCGCACGGGGATGACGCGGCGATGGCGGAAGCGCTGGTGCGGGCCGGCGCGGACGTCGACGCGGCGAACGACTTCGGCGCGACGCCGCTGTGGCTGGCTTGCCTCAACGGCAGCGCGGCGATGGCCGCGGTCCTGCTGGCGGCCGGCGCCGACGCGAACGCCGCGCTGCCCTCGGGCGAGACGGTGCTGATGACCGCGTCGCGCACGGGGTCGGCCGAGGCGGTGCGCCTGCTCGCGGCCCACGGGGCCGACCTGAATGCCCGGGAGCACACGCGGGGGCAGACGGCGCTGATGTGGGCGGTGGCCCAGCGGCATCCCGACGTGGTGGAGGCGCTGATCGCGCTCGGGGCTGACGTGCATGCCCGCTCGGCCCCGCAGCCGCGGCGCATCCACACGCGCACCGCCGGGTTCAACCCCAGCGGGGTCATCGACACCGTGCTGGGCGGCAACACGCCCCTCCTGTTCGCGGCCCGACAGGGCGACCTCGCGGCCGCGAGGCATCTCGTGTCCGCGGGCGCCGACGTGAACGACACGGCCGCGACGGGCACGAGCGCCCTCGTCGTGGCCGCGCACAGCGGCCATACCGCGCTCGCCCTGTTCCTGCTCGATCAGGGCGCCGACCCGCGCGCGGCCGGGGCCGGCTACTCCGCTCTGCACGCCGCCGCCCTGCGCGGCGACGAGACGCTGGCGACGGCGCTGCTGGCGCGCGGCGCCGACCCGAACGCGCCGGTGGTCCGCGGCAGCCAGGGGCGGCGCAACAGCCCCGACTACGTGCTGCAGCACGACGTGGTCGGCGCCACCGCCTTCTGGCTCGCCGGGCATTTCGCCGAGCCCGGCGTCATGCGGGCGCTCGCCGACGGCGGCGCCGACCCACGGTTCGTCATGGCGGACGGCGCCACGCCGCTGATGGCGGCGGTGGCCGCCCGCCGCCGCCGGGAGCCGGGGCTCGCCCCGAACCCGGCCGAGGACGAACGGCTCGTGCGGGAGGCCGCCCGAGTGGCGTTGGACGCGGGGGTCGACGTGAACGCGGCGGACTCGGCCGGTAACACGGCGCTGCACACCGCCGCCGGAAGGGGCCTCGACACGGTCGTCCGACTGCTCGCCGACCGCGGCGCCGACCTGGATGCCCTCAACGACGACGGACAGAGTCCGGTGGACGTGGCCGGCCGCCGCGGGGGCGACGACAACGCCACCGTCGAGTTGCTGAAAGGTCTTGCGACCTTGCAGTCGCGTTGACCGCAGCGCTCGTGCGAGGATCGAACCGTCTTGCGACCTTGCAGTCGCGTTGAGCGCGGCGCTCGTGCGAGGATCGAGCCATGGCTGACTTCGAACCCCAGCCGCACGGGCCGCGCCACGGCGCGACGGCGACCGCCGCCCCTGAGGCCGCGTTGCCGGCGGACGCGTTCCCCGGCTGCACGCCGCGGCGCGTGCCGCGGTGCGAGATCGAGACCTGGGAAGGCCGCCTCGAGTTCTGGGACGCCGCCACCGAGATCGCGTGGGTCGCCGAGCCGACCACCCCGTATCACGAGAAGCCGTCGCGTCGGCTGACGGCGCTGATGGACCGGATTGCCGCCGAGCGCGGGTCGGCCATCGTGTGCTACGGGTCGATGGACCTGATGCAGCGGGACGCGCACGGCGCCCCGCGGCGCATCCTGCAGGCCGACGAGTCCGTGTACGTGCATCCCGGTCGCGCGCGCCTGCCGGGCCCAAAGGCGATGATGGCGGGTGAGGACGACTTCCCCGACGTGGTGCTGGAGGTCGATCACACGACGGACGTGCGTCGGGCCAAGCTGGGGCTGTACGAGGCGTGGGGCTTCCCCGAGGTGTGGGTGGAGGTGCCGGAGCAGGGGGTGGCGAGCCGGTCGCGCCGGCGGCGGCCGGGGCTGACGATCCACCGGCGGGTGGGGGGTGCGTTCCAGGCGTCGGCCGTGAGCGGGGCGCTTCCGGGCTGGACGGCGGCGGAGATCCACACCGCCCTGAACGAGACGGCGCTGTCGGAAGGGACGTTCGCGGTGCTGCACCGCGTCGGCGCGGCTCTCGGCGCGCGGGACGGCACCGGGCCGGACGACGATCCGATGCTCGGTTGGCACCGGCGTCAGGGCCGGGCGGAGGGCGTGGCCCAGGGCCGGGCGGCAACCCGGCTGGAGATGGTCGGCGAGATTCTTCGGGCGCGGGGCATCGCGATCTCTGACCAGGGTCTTGCCCGCGCGTCGGAGATCGACGTGACGTCCGACGACTCGGTCGTCCGCGCGGCGCTCTCCTGCACCGACGAGGCCGATTTCCTGGCGCGGCTTCGGCGGCGCCGCTGACCCACGAGGCCGTGAGTCCTGCCTCTCGCCGGGCATTCCCGAGGTCGACCCGCGGCGGTGCCTTGGAGGTGGCCTCGCAACCCGCGCAGAGCCGGTCAAGGGCGCCGTCGGCCGCCCGGGCGCCGGCCGCCGAGCGGTCCGGTGGGAGACCGATTCGTCGAGGGGAGTCCTGTGAGCGACCAACAGCGCGCCACGAGCGCGGTCGTGGATTTCGTCGACCGGTCCCGTTGGCGAGCGCTTCCGGCCGAGGCCGTCCGCATCGCTAAGCGGTGCGTCATCGACGGTCTCGGCGTCATGCTGGCCGGATCGACGCAGGGCGCTGGCCGCATCCTGCGCGGCTACGTCCGGACCGTCGACGAGAAGCCGGAGTCCAGCGTGTTCGGCCCCGAGCCGTTCAGGAGCGGCGCGTCCTCGGCGGCGCTGCTCAACGGGACGAGCGGCCATGCGCTCGACTGGGACGACACGCAACTGGCGACCAGTCCCGACCGGATCTTCGGGCTGCTGACGCACCCGACGGTGCCGCCGATGGTCGCGGCGCTGGCCATCGGCGAGCGGCAGCAGGCGTCCGGCCAAGCGTTCCTCGAGGCGTTTCTCACCGGCTTCGAGGTCGAGTGCAAGATCGCCGAGGCCATCAGCCCCGACCACTACCGGAAGGGCTTCCACTCGTCGGGCACCGTCGGCACGTTCGGCGCGGCCGTCGCCGCGGCCAAGCTGCTGGGTCTCGACGGCGCCCGCATCGCCCACGCCCTCGCCATCGCGGCGAGCTCGGCCTCCGGCATCCGCGTGAACTTCGGGTCGATGACCAAGCCGCTGCACGTGGGTCGGGCGTCACAGAACGGCGTGGTCGCGGCCGAGCTCGCCGCGAGAGGCTTCACGGGCGGCGGGGACGCCCTCGACCCACCGTGGGGCTTCTTCCAGGCCTTCAGCCACGGCGAGGGCTTCGATGCCGAACGCATCGTCGGCAAGCTCGGCGACCCGCACACGATCGTGTGGCCCGGCGTATCGATAAAGCCGTACCCGTGCGGGGTGCTCGGGCATCCGACGATGGACGCCATGCGACGGCTGGTGATCGCGCACGACGTGCAGCCCGAGCGCATCGTGGCCATTCGCGTGCGCGCCGGGTCCAATATCCTCAATCCGCTGCGGTACCCCATCGCGACCAACGAACTCGAGGCGAAGTTCTGTCCGGCGTTCATGGTGAGCGCCATCGCGCTCCGGCGGAAGGCGGGCGTTCACGAGTTCAACGACGAGTTCGTCCGCAGTGCGCCGGTGCAGGCGATGATGCGGCGGGTGGAGCGCGTGCTCGACCCGGAGATCGAGGCGAAGGGCTGGGAGAAGATCCGCAGCACCGTCGAGGTGGATCTCGACGACGGCCGCACCCTCGTCGAGCCAGCGGACGAACGCTACCGGGGCGGGCCCGACCTGCCGTTCACCCGCGATGAGCTCCACGAGAAGTTCAGCGACTGCGCGTCACTCGTGCTGCCGCCGCCGGCGATCGAGGAGACCCTCGGCCTCGTCGAGGGGCTGGAGGACTTGCCCGACGTGGGCCGGCTCGCCCGCGTCCTCAGCGCCGCTCCCGCGGCCGCGGCGATCGCGCGATGACGCTCGCCTGGGTCTCGGTCGCGGCGCTCGTCCTGGCCGTCGCGCTGAGCGTCCTCACCAAGATCAACGTCGGCATCCTGTCGCTGGCCATGGCTTGGCTGGTGGGGGTGTACCTGGGCGGCATGTCGGTCGAGACCGTCCTGTCGGGCTTCCCCGTGCCGCTGCTGGTCACGCTCGTCGGCGTGACGCTGCTCTTCAGCATGGCCGACACCAACGGCACGCTGTCCCGATTGACCGGCCGGGCCGTCCGGCTCTGCCGGGGGAACGCGGGGCTGCTGCCCCTCATGTTCTTCGCACTGGGCGTGGTCGTGTCGACCATCGGTCCCGGCGGCACACCGGCCAGCGCCCTGCTGGCCGCGCCCGCGATGGCGGTTGCGGGGAAGGTGGGCATTCCGCCGTTGCTGATGGCCCTCATGACCGGCAACGGCGCGCTGGCGGGCACGCTGTCGCCGTTCGCCCCCGGCGGCGTCATCGCGGGCGACGTGATGGCGCGCATCGGCCTCGGCGGCCTCGAGTGGCAGACTTACGGGTACAACGTGCTGGCGCACGTTATCGTGGGCGCCGGCGGCTTCGTGCTGTTCGGCGGCCCGAAGCTCTTTCGGAGACGCGAGGGAGACGCCGGAACGGCGGAGCTGGAGGTCGAGCGCTTCGAGCGTCGGCACTGGTTGACCGTCGCCGGCATCTCGGCGCTGATCGTCGCGGTCGTCGGCTTCGACGCGCACGTGGGCCTGACGGCGGTGTTCATCGCCGCGCTCCTCACCCTCCTCGGAAGCGTCGACGAGCAGAAGGCCGTTCGGCGCATGCCGTGGGGCGTCATCCTGATGGTCACCGGGGTGACGGTGCTGATCTCGATCATGCAGCGGACCGAGGGCATGGACCTGTTCACGAGGGGGCTGGCCGGCATTTCCACGTCGGAAACGGTCGTGCCGATGATGGCGTTCGGGACGGGCCTGATCTCGGTGTACAGCAGCACGTCCGGCGTGGTGATGCCGGCGTTCCTGCCGATGGCGCCGGACCTCGCGCAGCAGGTCGGCGCCGTCGAGCCCGTGCACCTCGCGTGGTCGATCACGGTGGGCGGCGGGCTCGTCGATCTCTCGGCCCTCTCCACCGTGGGCGCCTTGTTCCTGGCCGCGGCGCCCGCCGGCGCCGACACGCGCGCGCTGTTCAACGCGCTCCTCGCGTGGGGGCTCTCGATGTCCGTGGTCGGCGCCGCGCTCTGCTGGTTGCTGTTCGGGTAGGCGCCTGCGCCGTCCGGCGACGCAGACGCCGGGCGGAGTCGGTCGGGCGCCCAGCGGAGCGGAGCCGAAGGCGACGATGGGCGGACGAGGCCATGCGCGTCGCGATTCTCGACGACATACACCGAGCGTGGGAAGGCGCCGACGGCGTACGCCGGTTGCGCGAGCGCGCCGAGGTGGTCGTGTTCACGGGGCCGTTCGGCGATCCGGCCGCGCTGCGCGGCTTCGATGCGGTGATCGCCAACCGCGAGCGCACGCGCTTTGACCGCACGCTGCTCGAGCAGCTCTCCGACGTGCGGGTCCTCGTGCAGACCGGCAACCACGCGAACCACATCGACTTCGCGGCGGCGCGCGACTGCGGCATCGTCGTCGCCAGGGCGTCGGCCGGGCATTCCATCGGCGCGGCCGAGCTCACGTTCGGTCTGGCGATGGCGGTGATGCGGCGGATCCCGGCCTGCGATGCCGCGATCAGGCGGGGGGAGTGGCCGGCGGCGTCGACGCCGGTGCTGCACGGGAAGACCCTGGGGGTAGTGGGCCTCGGCCGGATCGGCCGGCATGTCGCGCGCCTCGGAACCGCGTTCGGGATGCGGGTCGCCGCCTGGAGCCGCACCCTGACCGACGAGGCGGCGGCGGGGGCCGGCGCCGCGCGCCGCGCGCTCGACGACCTCTTGGGCGAGGCCGACGTCGTGACGGTTCACGTGTCGCTGTCGCCGTCCTCGCGGGGCCTGATCGACGCACGACGCATCGCCCTGATGAAGCCGACCGCGTTTCTCGTCAACACCGCGCGAGGCCCGATCGTCGACGAGGCGGCTCTGGTCGACGCTCTCGCGGCGGGGCGCATCGCCGGCGCCGGCCTCGACGTCTTCGACCGGGAGCCTCTGCCGCCCGGGCATCCCCTCACGACCCACGGGAACGTCGTGCTCACGCCCCACATCGGCTGGCCGACCGACGACGGGTACCGCCGCTTCGCCACGGCGGCGTGCGACGTGCTGCTCGACTACCTGGCCGGCCGCCCCGTGCCGGCGTTCGAAGGGCATTGAGACGGCGTCGCCGTTGCCATCCGCGCGTCGTCGATGGATCAGGACCCTGCCCGCGTGCGGGAGATGGACGCGATGTCCGACGCCGCCGTCGTCCGCGCGGCGCTCGTTTGCCGCGACGAGGCCGACTTCCCGGCGCGCGTGTCATGAACGCGGCGAAGAGCGATGCAAGCCCGCTGCCACGGGCGGTGAGCGGGCGGCGGCGGGCGACTACGACGGACGCGACTCTCCGCGGATAGCCGTCGGCGAGATTGTCGCCGTCACCGCGAGGCGGCGAAGCGCGGCTCCGTGCCGCGTCCATCTCGCGCCGCGGGCCTACACGCCCGTCAGCCGCTCCACGCTGAGCCGGCCGTCGCTCTGTCCGAGGCTCTCCACCGGGACGCCGAGCTTGTCCATCAGCGTCACCAGCAGGTTCGGCATCAACGGGTCGCCCGGGTAGCGGATGTGGCGTCCGCCCTCCAACTGTCCCGCGCACCCGCCGAGGAGCAGGACCGGCAGGTCGAGGGGGCTGTGGGCGTTGCTGTCGGACATGCCGCAGCCGTAGAGGAGCAGCATGTTGTCGAGCAGCGAGCCGTCGCCGTCCGGCGTCGCGCGCAGCTTGGCCAGGTAGTCGGCGAACATCGACGCGTGGTAGGCGTTGATCTTGGACATCAACGCGATCTTCTCGGGCTTGTATTCGTGGTGCGAGAGCGGGTGATGCGCGTCGGGGATGCCGATCTCGGTGTAGGTTCGCGAGCTGACCTCGCGCCCCATCATGAACGAGGTCACGCGGGTGAGGTCGATCCGGTGGGCCAGCACCTGCAGGTCGAACATCAGCGCGACGTGCTCGGCGAAGGTGGGGGGGATGCCCTCGGGCTGCGCGAGTTCCGGGACGTCGAAGTCCTGCCGCTGCTCGGCCCGCTGGATGCGGCGCTCGATGTCGCGCACGCCTTCGAGATACTCGTCGACCTTGAGGCTGTCGGCGGGACCGACCTCGTTCCTCAGGTCGGCGACCTTCCCGGTCACCGAGTCGAGAATCGAGCGGTCGCGCGCCATGCGGGCGCGGCGGACGGCGGGGTCGGTGCTGCCGCTGTCGCCGAACATCTGCTCGAACACCACGCGCGGGTTGTTCTCCATCGGCAGCGGCGTCGTCCGGCTGCGCCAGCAGATGGTGTTGGTGTAGACGCAGCTGTGGTTGCCGCTGCACTGGCCGGCGTTGGCGCGGCTGTCGATGGCGAGCTGCAGCGACGCCAGCTCGGTGTGCCGGCCGTACTCCCGGGCCAGCAACTGGTCCATCGAGATGCCGGCCACCGGGGCGGTCTCGCCGGCGACGCCCGCCGCGCCGGTCAGGAACGTGGTCGAGGCGCCGGCGTGGGCCGGGGTCCAGTAGCCGCGGAGGCCCGACACCACGGTGAGCTGGTCCCGGAACGGCTCGAGCGGGTGGAGGATCGGGGTGATCCCGAACCCGCGGCCCTCCTCGGCCGGGGTCCAGTACTCCATCGAGATGCCGTTGGGCACGTAGACGACGCCGAAGCGCCGGGTGGGCGCGGCCGCGGTCCGCGACAGGGCGGACGCCGCCGGGACCATGGCGTCCAGCAGCGGCAGGGCCACCGCGGCGCCCAGGCCGCGCAGCACGGTCCGCCGGGGCAGCGACATCTTGGAGATCATCATGATGTGAACCTGCTCGTCGTGGCTTGTAACGCCCTCGCATTCGTCGCCTGCGGCTCCGATCGCCGCACGCCCGACCCGCCGCAGTCTGCATCGTACACCGGCGCAGCCCCTCGGCTTCGGAACGTCGCCCGCGGCTTCGATGGCCGCGCAACCCGTCGGCCGGCGGTTGCACACGTTCCAGGACGCCGCCGCCCGGCGCCGGGACCCCGCCGCCCGGTGGCCTCCAGGGCGCCGCCGTCGGCCCGCCGGCGACCGTCAGGGGCCAGCCGCTACCGCCACCGGCGCCGGCCCGTCGGCCCGCGTTCGCCGCCACTGGAACGGCGTGCTGTCGACGATGCCGAGCACGATCGACGACCAAGTGTAGTCGTCGTCCGCCGCCTCGCGCAGGATCCGGCGCACGGCGGGGCGGTCCGTGTACTCCAGCCCCCGCCCGAGCGCGTACGCGAGCAGCTTTTCGGTAACGGTGGCGGCGAAGTCCTCGCCCCGGCTCAGCAGCACTCGCCGCAGGCCCGTCGGCCCCTCGAACGCCTCGCCGCTGGGCATCGTCGCGGACGCGTCGATGGGCCGGCCTGCTTCGCTCGTCGCGCGCCACGAGCCGATGGCGTCGAAGTTCTCGAGGGCGAAGCCCAAGGGGTCCATCGGCGCGTGACAGCCCGCGCACGCAGGGTTGGCGCGATGCCGCTCGAGCCGGTCGCGGACCGACGCGGGCTCGCCTCCCTCGCCGCGGTCCGGCAGCCCCGGCACGTTCGGCGGGGGCTCGGGCGGCGGCGCCCCGAGCAGGGTCTCGAGCAGCCACTTCCCGCGCACCACCGGCGACGTGCGGTTCGGGTAGGAGGTGACCATCAGAAGGCCGCCGTGGCCCAGGAGGCCGCCCCGCGGATGGTCGGCGTCGAGGGTCACCCGCCGGAAGCGGTCGCCGTAGACCCCGCGGATGCCGTAGTGCCGGGCGAGCCGCTCGTTGACGAACGTGTAGTTGGCGCCGAGCAGGTCGAGGAGGCTGCGGTCCTCGCGGATGTTGCTCTCGACGAACAGCTCGGTTTCGCGCCGGAACGCCTCGCGCAGGTTCTCGTCGAACTCGGGGTAGTCGGCCGACTCGCGCTCCTGCGACTCGAGGTTGCGCAGGCGCAGCCACTGACTCGCGAAGTTGTCGACGAGGGCGCGCGAACGGGGATCGGCGAGCAGCCGGCGCGTCTGCCGCTCGAGCTCGGCCGGGTCGCCGAGCCGCCCGTCAGCCGCGGCCTCGATCAGCTCGTCGTCGGGGATGCTGCTCCACAGGAAGAAAGACAGCCGCGACGCCAGTTCCAGGTCGCCCAGTCGGTACGGCGCCCCCGGCGCGGCGTCGGCCGGGTCGCGTTCGATGCGGAACAGGAACTCCGGGTCGACCAGCATCCGCTCCAGCGCGAACTGGATGCCGTCGTCGAAGCCGCCGTCACGCCGCCCGGCGCGGAAGAACTCGAGCAGCGCCTCGACGTCGCCGCCGTCGACCGGTCGGCGGTACGCCCGGCGGGCCAGCTTGCCGAGAATGCGCCCGGCGCAGGCCTGCTCCTCGTCTGCCGCCGCGTTCGCCGGCGGCCGGCAGACGAAGACTCGGCGGCGGCTCGGGGTGTCGCCGGGGCCCTCGACGTTGTACGGGCCGCCGATGGCGACCTGCTCCACCGCCGCATCATCGTCGTAGCGTTCGTCGACGAAGCGGCCGTAGCCGCGGTTGCGCGGCTGCAGCACCCCCTCGGGCTCCGACGCCCGCCGGACGAACGAGACCCCCACCGTCCGCCGGCCCGCCTTCGCCGGGAAGCGGACCTCGAGGTGGGCGTCGCCGGTGTTCATGTAGTACTCCCACTCGGGGTCCCCGGCGATGTTCCCCGAGAAGCTGAGGGGGGCCATCTGCCCCACCGAGTCGGCGTCGCCGACCGCGAACCGCTCGACGAGGGCGCCGTCCACGCGCACGTCGAGCTCCTGCGGCGCCGCGTAGCCGATGATGTAGTCCGAGAAGTTCCGGTGCAAGCGGACCCGTATCGTGTACTCGCCGTCGACGGGGAAGTAGTGCGGAATCGCGACGCCGCCGCGCGAGCCGAACGACAGTCGGTCGTGCTGCCGGTCGTCCTGCACGAGGCCGGGGTGCACGCGGTAGGTCGCGACGGCGGGACCGATGGGGGGAATGCCGACGGCGAGGCGGCTTATCCGGCGCGCGGCCGAGAGGTACCGCGCCACTAGGTCCGGCGAGATCGAGAGCACGTCGCCGTTGTTGTCGAAGCCATGCTCGTAGGTGTCGTCGGCCGGCAGCAGCTCCGCGACATCGACGTCGACGTCGAGGAGGTCACGGACGGCGGCGTGGTACTCGGCCCGGTTCAGGCGGTGGAACGTCTCGCCGCGGCCCGGGTCCGGCCGGGCCAGGGCCGCCGTGTCGATCTCGGTCTCGAGCCACGACGCGACGGCGCGGTATGCGGCCTCGGCCGGCCGCGGGCTGCCCGCCGGCGGCATCGTCCGCGAGCGGAGCTTGACGATGACCCGCTCCCAGGTCTCGGCGTCGGCGCCGACTTCCCCCAGGTCGTGCCTGTCGAGGGCCAGCCCCGCCGTGAGCGTCCGGTCGTTGTGGCAGCGCACGCAGAATTGGTCGAGGGTCTCGCGGACCGACGCCGCGGACGCGGTTACCGGGGGCTCCGTCGCCTGAGCGGCGGCGTCCTGCGGAAGGCCGGCGGCGCTCGGCAGCCCGATCAGGACCACCAGAACCCGGGCCACCGAACCGACCTTGGCGACCTTCAGCGTTTCCATGCGGCGATCATAACGCCGAATGCGCGCGCGCGCCCCGCTGGTCCGCGCTTTTTCGAGGGGGGAGTCGTCGCGGGGACGTCACGCGTCCCTGGGCTTCACGAATGCTGCGATCAGTGTGTCGACCTTGCCCTCCGGAGTGTCGACCTTGCCTTCCAGTGTGTCGACCCTGCCTTCGAGCCGGGCGAGGCGCTCACCCTGTCCACGGACGTGGTCGTCGAGGCGAGCGATCCGAGTGTCCACGCGGATGAACAGGCCGGCGATGGCGACGCCGACCGCAACGGCGGACCACGTTTCGGGCGTCATGGTCGAATGTTGACACGAAACCGAATCGACTTGTGTCGTGAAGAGCACGCCGTGGCGGCCGGAGTTCCAAGGGAGACTCGCCGCCCGTGCGGCCGGCTGCCATCGGCCAACTTGGTTCGCCAACGGGTCTGCGCTACACTGCCGCGGTCAGTCCATGAACACACCTGCTCGGACGTCGCCGCACGGACATGACGCGGTCCGGGTCGGCCTCCTGATCGCCGTTCTGGCGCTTGGCCTCGCCGGGCCCGCCCGCGCCCAGGAGTTCCCCGCCGAGGACCTCGATCACTTCGAGTCGAAGATCCGCCCCGTCCTCGCCGAGCGCTGCTACCAGTGCCACGGTGCGGACCCCGAGCGCATCCAGGCCGGGCTGGCCCTGGTCGACGCGGCCGGGCTGCGGGCGGGCGGCGACAGCGGCGCCGCCGTGGTGCCGGGCTCGCCGGACGAGAGCCTGCTCATCGACGTCATCCGCTACGACGGGCCGATAAAGATGCCACCCGACGGCCGGCTGCCGGCCGCCGTCGTCGCCGACTTCGAACGCTGGGTGGCCCGCGGCGCCGTGGATCCGCGTTCCACCGACGCCCCGGTCGTGGCCGCCCGGTCCGACGGCGGCGCCGACTACGACTTCGGTCCCGGCCGCGCGCACTGGGCGTACCGGCCGATGGCCCGCCCCGAGCCGCCTGCCGTCGGCGACCCGGCGTGGGCGCGCAACGCCATCGATCGGTTCGTTCTCGCCCGGCTCGAGGCTGAGGGGCTGGCCCCGGTCGCCCCCGCCGGCCGGCGGCAGCTCCTGCGGCGCGTCACGTTCAACCTGACCGGTTTGCCCCCGACCCCGGAAGAGATCGACGCGTTTCTCGCCGACCAGCGGCCCGACGCCTGGGAGCGGGTGGTCGAGCGGCTGCTCGCGTCGCCGCGCTACGGCGAGCGCTGGGGAAGGCACTGGCTCGACGTCGCCCGCTACGCCGACTCGAACGGGCTCGACGAGAACATCGCGCACCCCAACGCGTTCCGCTACCGCGACTGGGTCATCGACGCGTTCAACGCGGACAAGCCCTACGATCGGTTCGTGCAGGAACAGATTGCCGGCGACCTCCTGCCGGCGGCCGGCGACGACGAGCGGTTCGGGAACGTCACCGCGACCGGGTTCCTGACGCTCGGCGCCAAGGTGTTGGCCGAGCAGGACGTCGACAAGATGGTCATCGACATCGTCGACGAGCAGGTGAACGTGATCGGCCGCGCCTTCCTCGCCGAGCCCATCGGCTGCGCCCGCTGCCACGACCACAAGTTCGATCCGATCCCGACCGCGGACTACTACGCGATGGCCGGCATTCTGCGATCGACCATGACGATGGAGCGCGACCGCAGCGTGGGCCGGTGGGTGGAGCGTCCGCTGGCCGACGAGGAGACGGTCGCCCGCTACGAAGCGGCGCAGGAGCGGGTCGAGGAAGCGCGGGAGGCGGTCGACGAGCTCGTCGACGAGCAGAACGATCGGCTTCGGCGGCCGCGGCGGCAGGCGCTGGCCGGCTATCTCCTCGCGGCCGAGGAAGCCTACCCGGCCTGGGGCGACGACGAAGCGAGCCAGGTCCGGGGGCGCGCCGAGATCGCCCGGATAGCCAGCCGCGAACGTCTCGAGGCGGCGGTCGTCGAGCGCTGGGTCCGGGCCTTCTTCCGCTATCGCGAGGCCCCCCCGGTGCAGGGCGACGGGCCCAACCCGAGCGTGGTCTTCGAGATCTGGAACGCCTACGCGGCGGCGCCGCCCGAACGCTACGAAGAAGTCACCGAAGAGTTGCGGGCGCTCATCGCCTCCGAGAAGGTCCTCATCGCGCCCCTCACCCGCAGCCTCGTCCGAGGGCCCGCGCCCCGGAGCCTCGAAGAGGTCGCCTGGCGCTACGCGGCCCTGTTCGCGGTGATCGAGATCGCCTGGGACCAGCACCTCCAGCGGTTGGGCCTGGAGGACGAGGAGGAGCTCTCCCCGGCCGACTTCCGGCTCCCCCGCGAGCAGGAGGAGCTGCGCCGGCTCGTCTACGACGGTCGGCTATGCATCCTGTGCCTCGACCAGGAGGCGGAGGAGGCCCTCTATCCGGCCGACGCAGTGGCCGAGCTCGCCCGGCTGCGCGCCGTCGTCGAGGAGCGCGAGGCGGCCTCCCCGCCCGAGCCGCCCTACGCGATGTCGGTCGAGGAGGGCGAGATCGTCGATCTCCCCGTCCACATCCGCGGCAGCCACCTGAACCTCGCCGACACCCCGCAGCCACGCGGGTTCCTGCGCGTCACCGACCACATCGTGCCGCCGCCGCCGATCCCCGCCGACGCGAGCGGGCGGCTCGAGCTGGCCCGCTGGATCACGCATCCCGAGCACCCGCTCACGGCGCGGGTCATGGCCAACCGCATCTGGCACTGGCACTTCGGGCGCGGCCTCGTCGACACGCCGAGCAACTTCGGCGCCACCGGCTCGGCCCCCACCCATCCCGAGCTGCTCGATTGGCTCGCGCGCCGCTTCGTCGACGGCGGCTGGTCGGTCAAGGCGCTGCACCGCGAGATCCTGCTGTCGAGCACCTACCGGCTCGGCGCCGGCTACGACGAGGCGAACGCGGCCGTCGACCCCGACAACCTGCTGCACTGGCGCATGAACCGCCGACGGCTCGAGGTCGAGCCGATCCGCGACGCCCTGCTGCACCTCGCGGGCACCCTCGACCTGACGATGGGCGGGCGCGTCGAAGAGTACAACCCGCGCGGCTACGTCTTCAGCGAGGGCAACACGTTCGGGCGCTTCGACTTCTACCGCGCCCCGCGCCGTTCGGTGTACATGCCGGTGGTGCGGAACGCCATCTACGAGATCTTCGCCGGCTTCGACTTCGGCAACGCCAGCGACTCGGTCGGCGCCCGGCCCGTCACGGTGGTGCCGTCCCAGGCCCTGCTCATGATGAACAGCGCGTTCGTCGAGGAGCAGGCGGGCGAGTTCGCGGGGCGGCTGCTGGCGATGCCCCTCGGGGGCGACGCGGCGCGGGTCGAGCGGGCGTTCGTCGAGGCCTACGGGCGGCCGGCCGCCGAGGTCGAGATCGAGGAGAGCTTGGCCTTCCTCGCCGCCATGCGCGGGACCGCGCCCGCCGGCGACGCCGAGCGCTTCGCGTGGACGCGGCTGTGCCACGTCATCCTCGGCGCGAGCGAGTTCATCTACGTCGACTGACGACCCGCGACGGGCGTCACCTCGTCACGCAACCGGCCTCGGGAAGCTGTGGAACCATCGGTGCCCCGCACCTTCCAGCCTGCCAACACCACGACCGGCGGCGAGAAGCGTTGGAGGGCCGGCTCCCCCATGGCGGCGGCGTTTCGAACTCGATAGGGGCCTGGGGTGGCCGATCGTGTGTCCGACCGGAGCGAGTAGCCGAGCGAGGCAAGGCGAATGAGGCTGCTCGCGTGGAGCTGGTTGGACGATCTGGGGCGTGACCTGCGCGGAGCCCTCCGCGGCTTGGGGCGCGCCCCCGCCTTCGCGGCTACCGTGACGGTGATCCTCGCGCTGGGCATCGGTGCGAACACCGCGATGTTCAGCATCGTCTACGGCGTTCTCCTTCGCCCGCTCCCGTACCCGGACGCCGACGCGATTGTGCGCATCGACGAGTTGTCGGCCCTCGGAAGGCGGTCGAACACGCTGTCGAACCGCTCGGTGGCGCTGCTTCAGCAGAACGCGGAGTCGTTCGAGCAGGTCGCCGCCTACCAGGCCGCCTCCCGCGACTGGGGCAGCGCCAGGTTGTCCGGCACCTTCGCCTCACCGTCGCTGTTCCCGTTGTTGCGCGCAGCTCCTCATCGGGGGCGGCTCTTCCTCGAGGAGGAAGCGCGGGTGGGCGCGGCGCCGGTCGTCCTGCTGAGCCACGGGGTCTGGACGAACCGCTTCGGCGCCGATCCGAGCGTCGTCGGGACCATGATGGACCTTGATGGCGAGCCGCACCTCGTGGTCGGCGTGCTGGCCGAAGGGTTCGACTTCCCGTCCCCGACCACCGAGTTCTGGCTGCCGTACGCGCTCCGGCCGCCAGGCGACCCCGGCCCCCGGGTGGCGTCCAGAGCGCTCGGGCGCCTCCGACCCGGCGTTTCCGTGGAGCATGCGGCGGCCGAAGCCGACAGCCTCTTGCAGGGCAACAATCCGGCTCAGGCGTCGGTCGCCACCGATGCTCGGCCCGGCGTCCGAGTGACGCCGCTGCTTGAGGTGATGGTCGGAGAGTATCGCCCCGCCCTCGCGATACTGACCGCCGTGGCGGTGCTGGTACTGCTGATAGCTTGCCTGAACGTCGCCGGCCTGCTCCTGGCCCGTGGTCTGGCCCGTCAGCGTCCGCTCGCCATCAGTGCGGCCCTCGGCGCTGGGCGTGGCCGGCTTGTTCGTCAGCTTCTGACCGAGAGCCTGGTGCTGGCTCTCGCCGGGGGTGCGGGGGGCTCGGCTGTTGCGGCCCTGATCCTCCGCGCCGTACCGATCTTCGCGCCGGTCGACGTCGCCCGCCTCGACGAGGTCGAGATCGACGGGGCGGTGTTCGCGTTCACGGCTGGCCTCTCGCTCGCTGTCGGGCTGCTGTGCGGGGTGGGGCCGGCGCTCCAGCGCTCTAGGCTCGACCTCGTGCACGTTCTCAACGGGGGCGGCGAGCAGTCCGTCGGCGGCTCCGGACGGCTGCGCGCCCACCGGGTGCGCACGGTCATGTCCGCGACGCAGGTCGCCGTGGCGGCTATGCTGCTGATCTGCGCGGGGCTGTTTCTGCGCAGCTTCGTCCAGCTTCTCACGTTCGACCGTGGCTTCGACCCGGCCAACGTGGTCACGGCGGACGTCACGAACCCGATGGGCTTCCCACCGCACGAGATGGCGGTCCGCATGCCCGAGATCATGGGGTCACATCAGCAACTCCAGGAGCGTCTTTTCGCCGAGATGTCGGCGCGGCTGAGTCCCCTCGCCGGTGTCGAGGCAGTCGGCCTCTCCCGCCACGTTCCCTTCGGGGGCAATACGCCCAGCTTCGGTCTGCTCCGCCCTGCCGGCGCACCCATCCCGAGCGATTCGGGCGAGATGCCTCGTACGGCGCTTCAGGTCGTCAGCCCGGGCTTCCTCGAGGTCCTGGGTTTCCGCTTGATCGGCGGTCGCACGCTGACGGTCCACGATGGCGGCGACGACCCGCGCGTCCTGGTCGCCAACGAGACTCTGGCCCGCGAGCTCTTCGGCAACCGGCCGGCTGTCGGTCAGCGGGTGATCGTGGGTGTCGGCGAGCCCTGGGAGATCGTCGGTGTAGTGAGCGACATCGTGTACGGCGGTCTCGATCTCACGGGTGAAGTGCGGGCGGAGGCATATTTCCCGATCGCCCAAGCCACCGAGAGGTTCTTCGGCTTCAGTTCGCGCGTCCGGGTCTCCGTCCGGACGATGGCGGACTCGCTGGCCGTCGTGCCGTTCCTCCGTGAGGTCATCGGCGCTGCCAATCCGCAGGCGACCATCGGCGAGGTCTCGACGATGGAGGCACGGCTCCTGAACGCTGTCGCCTGGCCGCGGCTCTACGCCTTCTTCGTCGGGTCGCTGGCCGGGCTCGCCCTGCTCCTGGCGGTCATCGGCGTCTACGGGCTGCTCAGCTTCATCGTGGCTCAGCGCGAGCGAGAGATCGGCATCCGCATCGCGTTGGGCGCCCGCAACTCCCGGATCCTCGCGCTAGTGGTCGGGCAGGGGGTGGCCGTCGTCGTCGTTGGCGCCCTCATGGGCATGGGGGCCGCGGCGATGTCTCGACCGCTACTGCAGAGCCTCCTCCATGGCATTGCCGCCGGCGATCTCGTGTCCTTCCTGCTGGCGCCGCTGGCGCTGACCGCCGCCGCGCTGGTGGCCTGCTGGTTTCCAGCGCGGCGTGGGGCACGCGTTGATCCGGTGACGACGCTGCGGCTCGAATAGTGCCTACTCTAGCCGCACGATGGCTCGTCATACGACACTGCTATCCGCTCGGTCGTCACCAACGGTCCCACTCGCGCACCCGTGCCCGGGCTTCTTCCAGCTGCTCGGGCGTCATGCGCGAGGCGAGACGGTCGATCAGCCCGCCTGCACCCGCAACGCCCCGGTTGGATGCAGCGATGCTCAGCCACGCGTATGCGGATACGTAGTCCTGCGCAACGCCGTTTCCGTGCCGGTACAACGTCCCGAGTATGACCTGGGCGCCGGTCCTGCCCGCCTCGGCGGCCGGTTGCGCCCAGCGGGCCGCCTCGGCGTAGTCCTGCTCCACGCCTAGCCCGTTGAAGTATGCCGCCGCGAGCATGCTCTGTCCGCGGGCGTTCCCCTGATCCGCGGCTAGTCTGGCCCAACGCACGGCCTCTTGATGGTCCACTTCCACGCCCCGCCCGTTGTAGTACACCACCGCGAGAAGCGCTTGCGCGTCGGCGTCTCCCTGCTCGGCGCGGCGTCGGTCCTCCTCCGTGGCGACTTGCTGGGCGTACTGGGCGAGGAGTTCCTGGCGCCGCGCCTCCTCCGCATCGTCTTGCCGGGTTTGCACGTCTTGCCGGGTTTGCACGTCTTGCCGGGCTCGCACGCCGTCTACGGGGGCCAGCGCGGCGGCATCCGCCGACCCAGCGTCGTGGGAGCAGGCCAGGACTCCGACCGGGAGCCAGACGGCGATACAGAGGCGGAGCATCGGCTGAAGTCTCGTTGTCATGGCCGGGAAGTCTATCGCGCCGGCGGGAGTCGGGGGCAACGGGGGCGACCACTGCCGACTTTTCTCGGCTCGGGGCGCCGGGGGCGTGGTAGATTGGCAACCCCCGCGGTTGATGGAGCGGCCGTCGCGCTCGGCTGCGCGCTTGTGCCTGCCGGCTCTCCGGGGCCTCGATGCCGCGGGGCTTGGCCACGGGCTTTCGCCCCATACCCGGAAGGACGCGATGCGCCGACCCCACTACCAGGCACCGCCGGTGACCCGCCGGGACATGCTGAAGACCTGCGGCTGCGGCTTCGGGGGGCTGGCCCTCTCGTCGCTGCTGCAGCAGGACCTGCTGGCCGCCCAGGACGACCCGCTCGCCCCGCGGGCGCCGCACTTCGCGCCCCGCGCCAAGCGCATCATCTTCCTGCACATGCACGGCGGGCCGTCGCAGCACGACCTGTTCGAGTACAAGCCGCTGCTCGTCCGCGACGACAACAAGCCGCTCCCGTTCGCCAAGCCCGACGTGCAGTTCAACGAGACCGGCAACCTCTTCAAGAGCCCGTGGGAATTCAAGCAGCACGGGCAGTCGGGGCACTGGGTGAGCGAGCTGCTGCCCAACCTGGCCGGCGTGGCCGACGATCTCTGCTTCGTGCGGTCGATGTACGGCACCAACGCCGCCCACGGCGGGGCCATCCTCGCCATGAACACGGGCAGCGACCGCTTCGTGCGGCCGTCGATGGGGTCGTGGATCTCGTACGGGCTCGGCACCGAGAACGAGAACCTTCCCGCGTTCATGACCATCTGCCCGTCGTACCAGCACGGCGGCGTGCAGAACTACTCGGCCGCGTTCCTCCCCGCCGCCTACAACGGCACCGCCATCGGCAACACGCGGATGAACACCGCCGAGGCGACCATCGACTTCCTCGAGAACCAGGCCATCGATGTCGACGTGCAGCGGGCCGAGGTCGACCTGCTTCAGCGCTGGCAGCGCCGGCAGCTCGTATCGACCGGCCCCGACCTCGCGCTGGAGGGCCGCATCGAGTCGTACGAGCTCGCGTTCCGCATGCAGACCGAGGCGCCCGAAGTGATGAGCGTCGCCGGCGAGTCCGAGGCCACCCGGCGGCTCTACGGCCTCGACGACCCGGTGGCGGGGGACTTCGGCCTGCGCTGCCTCCTCGCCCGGCGCTTCTCCGAGTCGGGGGTGCGCTTCGTGCAGGCCACCCACGGGGCCCGACACGAAGTGGGACCATCACTCCGGGCTCATCACGGGGCTGCCCCGGAGCTGCGCCGAGATCGACCGGCCGGTGGCGGGGTTGATCACCGACCTCAAGCAGCGGGGCCTCCTCGACGAGACCCTCGTGCTGTGGGGCGGCGAGTTCGGGCGCACGCCGGGGGCCGAGGCGGGCGCCCGCAACGGCCGCGACCACAACCCCCACGGCTACACCATGTTCATGGCCGGCGGCGGTGTGAAGGGCGGCCACAGCCACGGCCGCACCGACGACTACGGCTACTACGCCATCGAGGACAAGGTGCACATCCACGACCTGCACGCGACCATCCTGCACCTGCTCGGCCTCGACCACGAGCGCCTGACCTACCGGAGTCAGGGGCGCGACTTCCGGCTCACCGACGTTGCCGGCGTCGTCGTCGACGACATCCTGGCGTGATCCCGACCGGCCGGGGCCGCGGCTCGGACGGCGGCCCCGGGGAGCGTTCGCGTTCCGGGGGGGAGCGCAGCCATCGATGTGTCGAGACCGCATCACGTCGTGTCACGTAGTCGTCGGCCGCGCCGTGACCCGGGGAACGCCGAAAGCAGAGACATGCGACGCCTGACACTGTTGCCGTTCACCGCTCTCGCGCTCGGGCTGGTCGTTTGGACCGCCGGCATCGAGGCCCTGCAGGAGCCGAGGCCGCCGATCGAGGTGCACCGCGTCACCGACAAGCTGCACATGCTCGGCTCGGGGTCCACCACCGGCGGAAACACCGCCCTCTTCATCGCCGAGAGCGGCGTGGTGCTCGTGGACACCAAGAACGAGGGCTACGGGGCCGACATCCTCGCGCACGTGCGGCGGCTCACCGACAAGCCGGTGACCACCATCATCAACACCCACGTCCACTTCGACCACAGCGGGTCGAACACCGAGTTCCCCGACACCGTGCACTTCGTGGCCCACGAGAACATCCGGCGCCACTGGGCGCGCACCGACTGCCAGCCGATACCGACGAACTGCGACGACTTCCAGGGCGAGAACGCGAAGTACCTGCCGTCGACCACCTTCTCCGACCGGCTGTCGCTGTTCACCGGAGGCCCCGACCAGATCGACCTCTACTACTTCGGCCGCGGCCACACCGACGGCGACACGTTCGTCGTGTTCAAGGCGGCGCGGACCATGCACACCGGCGACATGTTCCTCGGCAAGGTGCTCCCGTTCATCGACGCCGCGAACGGCAACGGCGGCAGCGCCGTCGAGTTCGGCCGCACCCTGACCCGGGTCGTCAACACCGTCCCCGACGTCGACACCATCATCACCGGCCACGGGGACACCCTGCTCGCGTGGAGCGACCTCGTGGAGTACCGGGCGTTCTACATGGACCTCTACGAGCAGACCCGGCGGAGCATCGATGCGGGCATCGGCGCCGACGAGGCGATCGCCGCCTACGTCAAGCCGGCGCGGTTCGCTGACCACGCGGCGCCCCTCGAGGGCACGTTCAGCGTGACGGCTATCGTCAACCACATCTACGAGGGGCGCTGACCCGGATCGAGGCGCCGCGGCCGCGTCGGCGGTCGTTTCGCGCCGCTCCCCGCGGCAACGCCGATGCGGTCTCGCGTTGCCGCCCTGATGCCGGAAGACGGCGCACCGCGGTCACCGGGTCGGCGCCGCGTCTCGCGCTGCCCGCCCTGGTGTGCGGGGAGGGCGGCGCCGGCGATCGCTCCGGTCGGCGCCGTGTCTCGCGTGGTCGCGCCGATGCCGGCGGGCGGCGCACGGCGGTCAAGCCGGTCGGCTGCCTGCGAGACCGGGTCGGCTTCGCCGTGCCTGTCGACGGCGGGAGCGGCCGTGGCACCGCCCGGTCAGCCGGGAGGCTCGTCTTGACAAGGCGGGAGATCTTGAAGACAGTTCCGATCGACATGGATGGATTCAAGCGCGTCGTCGTCGTCGCACTGGCCGCCGTCGCCGCGGGCCTGGCCGGAATCGCACAGGGCCAGCCGCCCGAGCCCGGGAGCCGCTTCGCGGCCGAGGACTGGCCGCTGGCCGGCGGCGACTGGACGAGCTCGCGCTATTCGACGCTGGACCAGATCTCCACCGACACCATCGACCGGCTGGGCGGCGCCTGGGTCACGCGGCTCGAGGGCGGCGGGTCGTCGCGCTCGACGCCGGTGGTGAAGGACGGCGTGCTCTACCTGACGGCCGGGGCCAGCGTGCTCGCCGTCGACGGCGCCACCGGCGAGACGCGGTGGCGCTGGCAGGCCGATGACGCCGCGTCGGGGATGGCGCCGTCGTGGCAGGGCGTCGGGCTGAACGACGACCTCGTGTTCGTCGGTCTCAGAAGCGTGCAGGTGGCGGCGCTCCGGCAGGACACCGGGGAGCTGGTCTGGGCGACGACGGTCGGGAGCGTCCCCGCGGTGGCGGGCGAGACCGTCACCACCGCGCCCATGCACGCCGCCGGCAAGGTGTTCGTGGGCGTGGCCAACGGCGACAGCGGGGGGCAGGGGCGGGTCGTGGCCGTCGACGCCGCGACCGGCGAGGTGGCCTGGACCTTCTTCGTCATCCCGCGCCCCGGGGAGTTCGGCCACGACACGTGGCCGCAGGACTCCGACATCTGGCAGGTCGGGGGCGGCGGCGTCTGGCTCGTGGGGACCGTCGATCCCGCGCTGGGGCTGGTCTACTTCGCGACCGGCAACCCGGTGCCGATGTTCGGCGGCGAGATCCGCGAGGGCGACAACCTCTTCGCGGCCTCGGTGCTGGCCCTCGACATGGAGACCGGCGAACGCCGCTGGCACTTCCAGGTGGTGCGGCACGACATCTGGGACGCCGATATCGCCACCCCGATGCTGCTCTACGACGTGGAGATGGACGGTCGGATGCGCAAGGGCGTGGCCGCCATCCGGGCCGACGGCTACCTGTTCCTGTTCGACCGGGAGACCGGCGAGCCGCTGACCCCGATCGAGCAGCGGCCGGTGCCGCAGGACCCGAGCCAGCTCACCGCCGACACCCAGCCGTTCCCGGTGGGGGCCGAGCGCATCATTCCCGACTGCTCGTACTGGCGCGACCGGGTGCCGCCGCCGTTCGAGCTGAGCTGCAGCTTCTTCACCCCGCCCAGCGTCGACCGGCAACATGTGGTGGCGCTCGGCTCGCCGATTCCGATGGTGCGGGTGACGCCGATGTCGTTCAGCCCGCAGACCGGTTTGATCTATGCGCAGGGCCGGGGTCACGTGGGGTTCGCCAAGCGGTTCGACGACCCGTGGATCTCGGACAACCGCCCGGCCGGCTACCTGCGGCTCGGCCTCCCCGAGTCGACGGGGGTGCTGGCCGCCGTCGACCCGCGCACCAACACGGTGGCGTGGAAGCAGGACCTGCTGGGCGGGCGGCTGGCCACGAGCGGCCCGATGTCGACCGCCGGCGGGCTCGTGTTCTGGGGCTCGGCCGACGGTCAGCTCGACGCCTACGACGCCGCGACCGGCGAGCGGCGGTGGTCGTTCCAGGCCGCCCCGGGCGGGTTGCGGATGCGCCCGGGACCGGTGTCCACCTACGCCGTCGACGGGCGGCAGTACGTGGCGCTGCCGATGGGGAGCGAGCTCTGGGCGTTCGCGCTCGACGGCGAGCTGGCGCCGCGGGACGAGCCTGTCGCCGACCCGCCCGACCTCGTCCGGTGGACGGGCCCGGCGCCGACCGAGACCGACGAGATTCAGACCGGCACGCTGCGCGAGAACCCGTCCTGGTCACTGGGCGGCAGCCGGACCGCCCTCGACGAGCATGCGTTCAACCCGCAACGGATCCGGGTGAGGGCCGGCACGCGGGTGCGGTTCGTCAACAACGGGAGAACGGAGCGCACGATCGTGGCGCAGGACGGAAGCTGGACCACCGGCGCCATCGAGCCGGGGCTGTTCGAGTACGTCGCCTTCGATGCGCCCGGGACGTACCGGTTCCACAGCGCCGACCACCCTTGGGCGCTGGGCGAGATCACCGTCGTCCCGTGAGGCGACGGCGCTCCCGCGCGACCGGGAGGCGCCGAGGGGTTCGCCGCGTGCTGCCGCTCTTCGGGTTCGCCTGCCACCAGGGCAACTGCGGCATCGAGAACATCCTCGCCGGCAACCGCCGGCAGGAGGCCGAGGCGGCGGGGCGGTAGCCGGCCCGACGGATCCCAGTCGAGCGAGTCCAACGGATCGAGTGCCCACCTGCGCCGGTCGGCCGCGGTCCTTCACCCGCCCGCACAACGACACAAGAGCCAGCCATGTCCGTCGTCGCGCGGCGCCTGAGCCGCATCCAGGCCTCCCCGTCCGCCATGATCGCCGCCAGGGCGATGGAGATGGCGAGGGCCGGCCGCGACGTCATCGCCCTCGCGGCGGGGGAGCCGGACTTCGACACGCCCGACCATGTCAAGATCGCGGGGATTCGGGCGATCGTAGAGGGAAGGACCAAGTACCCGCCGCTCGCGGGCATCCCGGAGCTGCGCGAGGCGGTCTGCCGCAAGCTCGAGCGCGAGAACGGGCTGCGCTACGCGCCCGATCAGGTGCTGGTCTGCAACGGCGGCAAGCAGGTCATCTACAACGCCCTCGCCGCCACCCTCGATGCGGAGGACGAGGTGGTCGTTCCCGCGCCCTTCTGGGTGAGCTATCCCGACATGACGCTGCTCGCGGGCGGGACTCCGGTGGTGGTCGCGACGGATGCGGGCAGCGGGTTCCGGCTGTCGGCGGAACGGCTCGAGAGCGCGATCACCGCGAAGACGAAGTGGTTGATCCTCAACAACCCCGGCAACCCGACCGGCGCCGTGTACTCGGCGAACGACCTGGAGGGCCTCGCCGAGGTGCTGCGCCGGCATCCGCACGTGTGGGTGCTCACCGACGACATCTACGAGCACATCATCTACGGCGGCCGGCGGTTCGCGACGATGGCCCAGGTCGCGCCCGACCTGTACGGGCGCACCCTGACCATGAACGGGCTCTCGAAGGCCTACTGCATGACGGGATGGCGCCTCGGCTACGGGGCGGGACCGAAGGCGCTGATCGCGGCGATGTCGAAGGTCCAGTCGCAGACGACCAGCGGGGCGTCGAGCATCAGCCAGTGGGCGGGAGTCGCGGCCCTCGACGGGGACCAGACGTTCATCCGGGGCAACGTGGCGGTGTTCGGGGAGCGGCGCGACCTCGGCCTTTCGATGCTGAACCAGGCGGAGGGGCTCACCTGCAGCCGCCCGGACGGCGCCTTCTATCTCTATGTCGACTGCGCGGGGACCATCGGGAGGCGGACCCCGGACGGCGGCGTCATCGAGAGCGACGGCGACCTCGCGAAGTATCTCCTCGACAGCCAGGAGGTGGCGGTGGTGCACGGCGAGGCGTTCGGGCTGTCGCCGTACTTCCGCGTCTCCTACGCGCTCGCCACGGACCGGCTCGCGGAAGCCTGCACGCGGATCCGACGCGCGTGCGCGTGCCTCTCCGGCTGAGCGGCGTGCCTCTCCGCGTGAGCGGCGCCCCCCTCGACTTGGGGCGATGTGGAGAGGGGCGTTTTTCGCCCCCCTGTGGGGCACGTCTTCCGGCTCGGGTTGCTAGAATAATCGGATGAGGGGCGGCGACAGGGGCGGTCGGCCGGCCCGCGCTCCGGGGGGCGTTGCGGGCGTGTCGGCGCGTCCGCAGTGGCGTCACGGCGCGGCGGTCGACGAGGAGCTGCGGTTTCCGGGATGCCGGTCGATACCGCTGCTGCGCGACCGGATCGAGGACTTCGAGGGCCGCATCGAGTACTGGGAGGCGCGGACCGGGACCGCCTGGGTGGTTGCGGAGCCGGTGGGCGGCATCCACGAGGGCACGTCCCGGCGGCTGTCGCAGCTAGTGGAGCGGATCGCGATGGTGCGGGGCGCCCCGGTCGCGTTGTTCGGGTCGGTGGACCTGCTGGTGCGCGATGCGGCGGGGAAGCCCGACCGGATGATGCAGGCGGACGAGACGGTCTATCTCCATCCGGACCGGTCGGTGACGCCATCGGGGTCGCTGGTCGTCGGTGAGCACGACCTGCCGGACGTCGTGCTCGAGGTCGACCACACGACGGACGTGCGCCCGGGCAAGCTGCCGCTGTACGAGGCGTGGGGCTTCCCCGAGCTGTGGGTGGTGGTGCCGCCCTCGGGGGCGACGCGGCGCAAGCCGGCGGGGGTGACGATTCACCGCATGCTCGGCGGAAGCTACCGGTCGGTGGCGGCGAGCGTGGCCTTTCCGGGGTGGACGGCGGAAGAGATTCACGCGGGCCTGACCGGCCGGGTGACGGCGCGGATGTACGCGGTGCTGGCGCGGGTGGGCCGGGCGCTGGGCGCGCGGGAGCGACGGCAACCCGACGGCGACCCGATGCTGCGCGCGCTGGGCGAGGAGAGGCTGGCGGAGGGCCGTGCCCGGGGCTTGGCCGAGGGTCGCGCGCAGGAGTTGGCGGCGGTCGTGCGGAGTCTGCTCGAGGCGCGCGGCGTGTCCGTCCCCGCGGACCTGTCCGATGCGGTCGCGGACCTCCCTCGCGACGCCGTGGTCGCGGCGGCTCTGGCGTGCACCGACGCGGAGGACTTCCGCCGGCAAGTCGACGCTCGGCGTCGCTGACCGGGTCGGGCGACGACCATGAAATGCGCTCCGGAATGCTACCGCGCCGTTGACCTGGGCGGCATGGCGGACCACACGCAGGTCGAAGTGCGGAACGTCGAGGACGGGGACCTTTGCAACTCGACTTCTTCGGCAACTCGCGGTCGCTTACGAAGGACATGACATGCCGACCCCCCTCACCCGACGCGACTTCCTCGCGACGAGCGCTGCCGCAGCATGCCTGGCCGACCGCCCCGCGTTCGCGCAGGCCACCGATCCCACCGACCTGACCATCGCCGAGGCGCAGCGGCTCGTTCGCCGCCGCGACCTCTCGCCGGTGGACCTCGTGGAGGCCTACGCCGCGCGCATCCGACGCCTCGACGCCCGGCTCAACGCCTTCGTGACGGTGACCGAGGAGCGCGCCGTCGAGCGCGCCCGGGCCCTCGAGGCTGAGCTGGCGGCCGGCCGGTGGCGCGGGCCCCTGCACGGCATCCCGATCGGGCTGAAGGACAACATCGACACCGCGGGGGTGAGGACGACGGCAGGGAGCGCGGTGTACGCGGACCGCGTCCCCGACGAGGACGCCGAGGTGGTGACGCGGCTCGAGGCGGCGGGCGCGATCGTCCTCGGCAAGCTCAACCTGCACGAGTTCGCCTACGGCGGAACGTCGGCGTTCACTCTGTCGGGTCCCGTGCGCAACCCGTGGGACGTGGACCGCATCCCGGGCGGGTCGTCGGGCGGCTCGGGCGCGGCGGTCGCGGCGCGGCTGTGCGCCGGCGCCCTCGGCACCGACACCGGGGGGTCGGTCCGCATACCGGCCGCGCACTGCGGCATCGTCGGTCTCAAGGCGACCTACGGGCTGGCGAGCATCCGCGGCATCGTCCCCCTGAGCGTCTCTCTCGACCATGTCGGTCCGATGTGCCGGTCGGTCGCCGACGCGGCCCTGCTGCTGCAGGCCATGGCCGGCTACGACCCGCGGGGCATCGCCAGCATCGAGGCCGAGATGCCCGACTACGCGAGCGCGCTGCGGCGTCCGACGTCGACGCTGCGCCTCGGCGTACCGCGCATGTACTACGAAGACGTGGACCCGCAGGTGCTGGCCGCCGTCGAGGGGGCGCTCGGCCTCCTGGGTGATCTCACGGCGGGTGCGCGAGACGTGGAGCTGCCGCCGCTGCCGGAGATCCGGACGGTCGGGGTCGAGGCGTATGCGTATCACGCCGCCCTCCTCGAAGAGCGGCGCCACCTCTACGACGAGAGCACGCTGGCGCGCATCGAGGGCGGGGCCGGGATGTCCGCGGCGGACTACGCCGAGGCGCGCTATCAGCTCGCGCTCGTGAGGAAGGCCATCGCCGCGGTGTTCGACGACGTCGACGTGCTGGTCACGCCGACGCTGGTGGAGCTTCCCGTCAGCATCGCGGCGGCGCGGGCCACGCCGCGCGAGGCGACCGCGACCCTGATCCGCAACACCGCGCCCTTCAACGGGTACGGCACGCCCGCCATCAGCGTCCCGTGCGGCTTCAGCCGCGGGGGCCTGCCAATCGGTCTGCAGCTCTGCGGCCCCGCCCTCGGCGAGGTCGACGTGCTCGCGCTCGCGCACGCCTACGAGCAGGCGACGGACTGGCACGAGCGGACGCCGCCGCTGTGACGGGGCACGGGAGCGGACTCGACCCGGTCCCGGGCGGCTCGGGCAAGCGCTCATTCACCGGGGTCGGCGCCGTCAACCGGGTGGACTCGCACACAGCCGATCTCTCCGGCCGTGGACGTCGGATCCGTATTGAGGTATGTCGCGCGGCGTGATGGAAGTCTCGATCGGTCGTTACCGGATGCGTACGGGCAGGCAAGACATGCAATCGAAGGGAGCGAGGATGTTCGATCTCCGTGAGTACGGGCTCGATGTCGAGACGGTCCACAGAAATGCCTCCCCCCCGGTGCTGTATCAACAAGCCTTCCTGCACGACACGCGAACGACCCTGTCCGATACCGGCGCCTTGATCGCGTACTCCGGCGACAAGACCGGCCGTTCGCCGAAGGACAAGCGTGTCGTGAGACACCCTGAATCGTCCGACGACGTCTGGTGGGGCAGCGTCAATATCGGTCTCGACGATCTGACCTTCTGCGTGAATCGCGAACGCGCGCTCGATTACCTCAACAGCCGGCCGGTGCTCTATTGCGTGGACGCCTTCGCCGGCTGGGATCCGGCGTATCGGCTGAAGGTGCGCGTCATCTGCGCCCGCCCGTATCACGCGCTGTTCATGCACAACATGCTGATCCGGCCCACGCGGGAAGAGTTGCAGGCGTTCGGCGCTCCCGACTGCGTCATTCTCAACGCCGGGGCGTTCCCGGCCAACCGCTACACGACCGGGATGACGTCGAAGACCACCGTGGACCTGAGTCTCGAACGGCAGGAGGTCGTGATTCTCGGCACGCAGTACGCGGGCGAAATGAAGAAGGCGGTCTTCACGCTGATGAACTATCTCATGCCGAAACGCGGCGTCCTGTCGATGCACTCCTCGGCGACCGCGGATCCGGCGACCGGCGAATCATCCGTGCTGTTCGGTCTCTCGGGGACGGGCAAGACCACGCTCTCGGCCGACCCGAAGCGCGCGTTGATCGGGGACGACGAGCATTGCTGGAGCGACACGGGCATCTTCAACATCGAGGGCGGCTGCTACGCCAAGGCCATCTACCTGACCCGTGAGGCCGAGCCGGAGATCTTCGAGGCGCTGCGGTTCGGCGCGGTGCTGGAGAACGTCGTCTACGACGCATCCGACCATCATGTCGACTTCTCCGACAGCAGCATCACGGAGAATACCCGCGGCGCCTATCCGATCGAGTTCATTCCGAACATACGTCGCCCGTGTATCGCGAATCACCCGAAGCACATCATCTTCCTCACCTGCGATGCGTTCGGCGTGCTGCCGCCGGTCAGCCGGTTGACGCCCGAACAGGCCGAATACCATTTCATCAGCGGGTATACGGCAAAAGTGGCCGGTACCGAAGTCGGCGTCAGCGAACCGCAGGCGACGTTCTCGCCCTGTTTCGGCGGACCGTTTCTCGTCTGGCATCCGGGCAAGTACGCCTCGCTCCTGTCGGAGAAGATCGTCGAACACGGGGTGAGCGTCTGGCTGGTCAATACCGGCTGGAGCGGCGGGCCGTACGGCGTCGGCCGGCGAATCGAGCTGGCCGACACGCGGGCCATCCTGGACGCGATACACGCGGGCGTGCTGACGACCGCGCCGACCGAGCGGGAACCGTTCTTCGGGCTGCGGGTCGTCACGGCATGTCCGAATGTGTCGAGTGACATCCTCGTCCCGAAATCGACCTGGAGCGATTCCAGCGGCTACGACGAGGCGGCGAAGAAGCTCGCGGCGCTGTTCCGGGACAACTTTCGGGCATACGCCGACAACGTGAGTGAAGCCGTGCGTGCGGCCGGCCCGGCCTGATCCCCCAAGCTGTGGGCGTCAGTCCTTGCCGTGGTCGTCGTCAGGCTTGCTGCCGGGCTGGTTGAAGTAGTCGCTCTTGTGCGGGTAGTCGTCACCCACTGGTGGCACCGAGCACCCTTCATCCAGCCTGCGCCAGCCAGACGCCGGCCGCCGCGGCGGCGAGCGCCAGCGCGGTGGTCACGCAGACGACGGTCCGCGCCCGCCGGTAGTCGACGGCCGTCCCCCCCGCGGGGTGGTCCGGGTCGCCGAGCCAAGTCTCGTTGACCACCCGGCCCCCGAGGCGAATCGGGCCGGCGAGGCGCCGCGCGAGGGCGCCGGCCATGGCCGCTTCGCTCCAGCCCGGGTTCGGCCCCGGCACGACGGCGTGCTGCCTCCAGCCGGTCACCAGCGCTCCCCGGCCCGAGCACCCGGGCAGCAGGGCGGCCGCAAGCGCGATCAGGAGCCATGTCGCCCGGGCTGGCGCCGCCTGCACGGCGTCGTCGAGGCGGGCGCCGCACCACCCGAAGCGCAGGTGGCGCGGCGTCCGATAGCCGACCATCGAGTCCATGGTGCTGACGACCTTGCAGACCACGAGGCCCGGCACGCCCAGGACGGCGTACCAGGCGATGGGTGAGACCACGCCGTCGACGACGTTCTCGGCGAGGCTCTCGATGGCGGCGCGGCGGCAGGCGGCGGCGTCCATGCGGTCGACGTCGCGTCCGACCAGGCGCGCGGTCGCGCGCCGCGCGGCGGGCAAGTCGTCCGCCGCCACGGCGCGGTCGACGGCGCCGCCGTGGGCGAGGAGGTCGCCGAGAGCCAGCAGGCTGTAGAGCACGAAGAGGTGCGTGACGGCGCCGGCGGCCGGATGCAGCCGAGTGGCGCCGAGCAGCGCGAGCGAGAGACCGCCCACCCACGACGCGCCGAGCAGCGCGAACAGCACGCAGCCCCCGGCGCGGCCGTCCGCCCCCGCGGCGCGCAGCCACCGCTCGAACGCGGCGAGCGATGCGCCCATCAGGCGCACCGGATGACCGCGGTAGACAGGGTCCCCCAGCGCCGCGTCGAGCCCCGCCGCCAGCAGGAGGAGGTCGGCGCGCGGCAGCAGCGGGCTCAGGTCCACTTGGCGCTCCAGCCGGCCGCGAGCGCGCGCAGCACCAGCTCGACCGGATCGGCGGGCGCCTGCGCGAGCTCTGCGCGGAACGCGCGCCAGTCGCGGGGGCGGGCGGCGAGCGCGCAGGCGAGGCACGCGGCTTGCTGCCGCATCGCCTCGGCGGCCGCGCCCGGGGGCAGCGTGCCGAACGCCGCGCGGTCGAGCACCGCGGCGAGCGCGTAGGCGGCGGCGGCGACGCCCGGCTCGTAGAACACGGCGTGCCGGTTCCGGTCGAGCAGGGCGTAGCGTTCCGCCGGCAGCAGCTCGGCCAGGCGCGCGAGCGCGCGCGGCTCGGTCACCCCGAAGCGTCCCAGCGCATGGAACAACCCGCGCGTCAGGGACGGCTCGAGCCCGTTCTGCCACCGCAGCGCGTCCTTGACGGCCTCGATCACCGCCGTCCCGATCAGCTCGCCGAGTTTGGCGTGCGGGCCGGTCGCGGTCCTCGGCGTTCGGCCGGGGTCGAGGGGAGCGGCGAGGCAGAACTGGTCGGTGCCGGTCCCGGTGGCGATGGTGGGCGAGTACCGGCTGGGCGCGGCCAGCTCCGCCAGTGCGGCGGACTTCGCCTCGGTCAGCGTGACCGCCGCCCTCGCCTGGGCGGCCGCGGTGACCGGGCAGTCGAGCAGCACGATGATGTTGATGGTCCCGTCGCGGGGCGCCACGGTGTGGCCCGCGTCGTCGGGGTCGTCGACGTCGACCCGCCGCCAGCGCCCGTCCCCGTCCTCCACCCAGCCCGCGGGGTCGCCGGCGCGAGCGGCGTTGCCGGCGACGCCGGCGGTGGCGAACGCGTCGACCCGTAGATCGTCGAAGGCGGCCGTCCGGTGGGCCGCGCAGGCCATGTTGGCGGCGGTGCCCATGAGCGCCGTCCGGTCGGGAGGGACGCCCATCTCGCCGCAGACCGCCTCGTGGTACCCCGCCGGTCCGAGCCCCGCGATGCGGTCATATCGAACGGTGTCTCCCGTCCCCTCGCAGCTCTGGTGGTTGGCGAGGAAGGCTACGTCCTCCCGCTGGCCGCCGCACGCGGTGGAGGTGCTGACCACGCGGTGCGGAGCCAGCAGCTCGACCAGCAGAAAACGCCCGGACCGCCGGGCGACGAACAGATCGCCGCGCTGCAGGATGTCGGCCGCCTGCCGCCATTCGGTCGCGGTCATCGGGGAGCCCGCGAGCAGGTTGGGCGTGGCGCGGGGATGGGCGGGTCAGGGCGGCGCGGAGCCCGGCCACGCGCCCGCCGAATGGCCGCGCCACCCGACATGACTTCCAGAAGGACCTCGAAGAGAGCGCGACGTGGCGTCGTCGGCGCCGGGCGAGGGAGATATCGTGGCGACCGCGGGGCCGGAGATTCGCTGGAGTGGCGGCGCGTGCGACGGTAGCGGCCGAGCCCCCGGTGCACGCCGGCCCGGCGCCGCGCACGGTCGGCGGGCCCGGCCGCCGGGGCCGTGGGCGGGGTGCTATACTGCGAGGCGACAGCTCTGCTCCCGACGATGCCGGGAAGTGGGTGAGAATCCCACACGGTCCCGCCACTGTATGCGGGGAGCGGGCGGCACGCAGGCGCCGATGGGCGCCGGTCACCGTGCCCGGTCGGGTGTTTGCGCCATGGAAGCTCCGCGCTGGCGGCGCTTCCAGTGCGGCCGTCAGGTCGCAGGCGCTCGCACCGCGGGAGTGTCGCGCAAGCGAGACTGCCATCGCGGCCCAGGGGTCGCGCCGACACGGGAAGACTCTGCCGTCCCGCCACGATCCGCGAGTCAGGAGACCGATCGCCGGGAGGGTCATGCAACCCCGCGGGCCGGCCTGCCGGTCCGCGAAGTTCGGCGCGTGGACACGCCGAAAGGAGGTTCCCGCCTGTCATGGCTCTTCTTGCTGCTTGCGTGCGGCTCGTCACGCGGTTGACGGGCCGGCATCCCGCGATCCGGTAGTCGGACGTTTCCGTCGGCCGCTGCGGCCGGGGCGCTCCGCCGCCTGCGCGCCCGAGGTCGTGCGCGCGCGGTGGCGCCTGCCGCGCATCGGGCGCGGCGGCCGTGCGGCAGACCCCGGGTCGGGCACGCCTCACATCATACGCGGACCTCGGGCGGCGTGCCGGTTTTGGGGGCACGGCGCCGGCATTGGAGAGAAACCGACATGAGCATCGTCACCAAGGGGGGCGACCGCGGCGAGACCGGCCTCGTCGGCGGCGCTCGGGTCTCGAAGGCGTCGCTTCGGGTCGAAGCCTACGGCGCGGTCGACGAGCTGAACAGCCAGATCGGGCTCGCCCGCGCGATGTGCGGGGACGCCGACGGAGGCGAGTTGCTCAAGAGCGTCCAGCGCGAGCTGTTCGCGGTCGGCGGGGAGCTGGCGACGCCGGCGCCCCGGCCCGGCCAGCCGTCCGCCGTCACTGCCGCGATGGTCGAACGGCTGACGGCCGAGGTCCGGCGCATCGAGGCGATCGAGGGCGTTCTGGGCGACTGGGCGATTCCCGGAGAGCACGCCGCCTCGGCCGCCCTCGACGTCGCGCGGGCGGTGTGCCGCCGGGCGGAACGGCGGGTGGTGCAGCTCTCGGAATCGGGCGAGAGCGTCGGCGCCGACCTGCTGGCGTATCTGAACCGCCTCTCCGACCTGTTGTGGATTCTCGGCCGCCGGATCGAGGTCGAGGCGGGCGTCGACGCCGCCCTGCGGACCGGCGCGACCGACGGCCCGAAATGGTCGCGCGCGTGGTGAGCCGATGAGTCCGTGGAGACGCCGTCTGCCCCGGGGGCGCCTGCGGGCCCTGCTGGAAGCGGTGCTGTGCCTGGCTCTGCTGCTGGCCGCCTGGCGCTGGACGGTCGACGCCGGCGACGGCTGGAGCTTCGCGGGACGGAGCGCGGCGCTGGCGCCGGCCGAGTTCCCGCGCACGGTGCGCGACCACGCCGGAGACGCGCTCACGTTGCCGCGGCCGCCGTCGCGGATCGCGTCGCAGGCGCTCGTCACCGACCACTTCCTGTTCGCCGTCGTGCCCCCGTCGCGCATCGCCGCGGTCAGCGCCGTCGCCCACGACGCCCGCTACAGCTACGTCGCGGACATCGTCGGCGGGATGGACGTCGCGGTGGCCGGCGAGCCCGAGGCCCTCCTGCGTCGCCGCCCCGACCTGCTGGTGGCGTCGAACACCGCTCGCGCCGACTACGTGGCGCTGGCGCGGGGCGCAGGCATCCCCACGTTCCGCCTCTTGACGGTGTTCGACGACTTCTCGCAGATCGCGGCCGGCCTCGAAACCGTCGGCCGGCTCACCGGCGAGGAGCGGGCGGCCGAACGCGTGATGCGGCGGTTCCGCGACCGCATCGCGGCGGCGGCGGCGCGCCGCCCCGCCGCGGCGCCCCGGCCCCGCGTGCTCGTCTACGTCGGCTTCTCCGGCACCTTCGGCGCGGGCTCGCTCTTCGACCACATCCTGACCGAGCTCGGCGCGGTGAACGTCGCGGCCGAGCAGGGGGTCGGGCCGCACGGCGCGATCGGGAGCGAGCAGATCGCGGCCTGGAACCCGGACTGGATCGTCGCCGACGCGCCGGCCGGCGACGAGGACGCGGCGCGTCGGCGCCTTCTCGATCATCCGGCAGTGGAGGTGACGGCGGCGGGTCGGACCGGACAGGTGCTGGTCATCGACCACCGGCAGTTCATCACCATGTCGCAGTACGCGGCGGGGCTGACCGAGACGGTGGCCGCCGCGCTGTATCCGGACACGCCGTGACCGAGGCCGAACGCCGGCCGGGAGTCCGCGGCGCCGCCCGGGTCGGCCTGCCGCTGCTGGCGGTGCTGCTCGGGGCGGCGGCGGTGGCGGCGATCTCCGTCGGCAGTACCGGCATCCCCTGGGGCGCCGTCGTCCGGGTGCTGGCGTCGCGGGCGCTGCCGGCCGGCTGGATCGACCTGGGGGAGATCTCGGAGGCCGAGCAGGTCATCGTCTGGATCATCCGGACCCCGCGCGTGTTGGTCGCGGCGCTGGTGGGGGGGGCTCTCGCGGTGGCGGGGACGCAGATGCAGGGGCTCTTCCGCAATCCGCTGGCCGAGCCCAGCGTCATCGGCATCAGCCAGGGCGCGGCGCTGGGGGCGGTGGTGACGTTCGTCAGCGGGCTCGCGGCCGCGGCCGTGTTCTGGCTCCCGCTGTTCGCGTTCGCGGGTGCGCTGGCCGCGCTCGCCGCCGTCCACGCCATCGCCACCCGCGCCGGACGCACCCCCGTCGCAACCCTGCTGCTGGCCGGCATCGCCCTCGGGTCGCTGTCGACCGCCGTCGCCACGCTGCTGATATCGCTGAGCGTCGTCAACTGGCAGGTGGCCAACGAGGTCGTCTTCTGGTTGATGGGCGGGCTCGACAACCGCACTTGGACCCACGTCTGGATGTGCCTGCCGCCGGTCGCGCTGGGCGCGGTGGCGGCGCGCTGGCACACTCGCGACCTCGACCTGCTGCTGCTCGGCGAGGAGACCGCGGCGAGCCTCGGCGTCGACGTCGAGCGGGTGCGCCGGACGATGCTGGCGACGGCGGCCATGCTGACCGGCGCCGCGGTCGCGGTGAGCGGGGTCATCGGCTTCGTCGGCCTGATCGTGCCGCACATGCTGCGGCTCGTGCTCGGACCGTCGCACCGCACGCTGCTGCCGGCCGCGATGCTCGGCGGAGCGCTGTTCGTCATCGTCTGCGACCTGCTCGCCCGCACCGTCCACCCGCCGACGGAGATCCGGCTCGGCATCATCACCGCGGCCTGCGGGGCGCCGTTCTTTCTCTACCTGCTGCGCCGGCAGCGGGGAGGGATCGCCGCGCCATGAGCCTGCGGCTCGATCGGGCGAGTCTCCGCATCGGGACCCGCCACCTCGTGCGCGACGTCACCGTCGAGACCGCGCCCGCCCGCGTCACCGCCCTCATCGGTCCCAACGGGGCGGGCAAGTCGACGGTGCTGCGCCTCCTGGCCGGGCTGTGGACGCCCACCGCGGGCCGCGCCAGCCTCGACGGGACCGACCTGCCGCGCATCTCGCGCCGGCTCCTGGCGCGGCGCGTCAGCTTCGTGCCGCAGGACACGCACGTGGACGTCCCGTTCACGGTGCGAGAGCTCGTGACGATGGGGCGGCACCCTCACCTGGGCCGGTTCGACGACCCCGGCTCGACCGACGCCGCGGCCGTCGCCGCCGCCATGTCCCGCGCGGACGTCGCGCATCTCGCCGGCCGCCCCGTCACCGAGCTGTCGGGCGGCGAGCGCCGGCGCGCCGTCATCGCGCGCAGCCTCGCCACCGGTTCGAACGTGATCCTGCTCGACGAGCCCACCGCCAACCTCGACGTCGACCACGTCATCGAGACCCTGACCCTGCTGCGCGAGCTGGCCGGGGGCGGGGCGACCATCGCGCTCGCGCTGCACGATCTCAACGTCGTCTCGCGCTGGGCCGACACCGTCGCGGTCCTGCATGGCGGGCGCCTGCGGGCGACGGGTCCTCCCGCCGAAGTGCTCGACGACGACCTCGTGGCGTCGGTGTTCGGGGTGAGCGTGGAGCGGCTCACGGCGGGCGACGGCCGGCCGGCCATGGTGTTCCATCGGCGGCGGACCCTGGCCGGTTGACGAACGGCGACTCTGCCGCCGGTGGACCCCCTGAACGGCCGGCATTCCCACCATTCGAGTCAAGTCTCGGTCGTGTTCGCTTCGCCGGCCGCGGAACCGGCGCCGGCCGACGATTCCCCTCACCGCCGACCACCCGGGCCTGCATGCCTCGTCGGTGCGGGGCGCAGCCTCGTTCGGGCTTTTGGTGAACTGTCCCAGAGCTTCCCTTGCCGTCGTGTCGCTGGTCTTCGCTGGCGGATGCTGCGAAAACGCCCCGCGAGATGGGCAGCTTCTCTCAGGGACGGTCAACCAGCTCTAGCGGGGCTGCGCCTCCTACCGACAAGCATGCAAGGTCGAGCGTGCTCGGGGCCGCCGGCAAGTATGAAGGGTCGAGCGTGCTCGGGGCCGCCGGTTGAAGGATCCAGAGCGGCGAAGAAAGACGATCGCAACTTGAACTCGACGTATCCGTAAGGTCTCGGCAGTTCAAGGAGTCTGGCTCTAGCGAGGCAGGCGAAAGCTCAGCCCGGCGCCGACGAAGAGATCGTCGGCGGGGCCGCGCAGTCCGCGGCCGACGGCGACGTCGAGCTGGAGGACATCGGTCAGCAGGAGCGTCAGTCCCCCGTCCGCCGACACGCTGGTCGCGACTTCTGCGGCGACCTGCCGGTCGCCGAAGACCTCGACGAACGCGCCCAGACGCTCCGTCACGCCGATGCCGAGGGCGAGCGAGTACACGACGAACGCGTCGCGGCCCGGCGCGTCGGGCGAGGACGCCCACGCGGCCCCCGCGTTGTAGCCCAGCGCCAGTCTCGGGGCGAGCTCGTGGGCAACCGCGACCAGGAACGAAGGGTCGGCGCCGTCGCTCGAAAAGCGGCTGTCGCCGGTCGGGAGCGACAGGCCGCCCACGATCGCCAGCTCGGGCCGCCGGCCGTCCGCGCGCAGGAGGTTGACCTTCGCGCCGACCTCGCTGTCGCCCGCGCCGCGGCGCCCCTCCGCCCCCACGACGCCGGCATGGCCGAGGCGAAGCTCCGTCCGCCCGCCGAGGCCGATACGGAACAGCGTACCGGGCGCTGCGAAGCTGTCGACGCCCCCTTCGCGGGTGAACTGGTAGCCCGTCTCCACCTGCAGCAGGCCCCGCGGCACGACCGTGGCCGACTCCGTTCGATCGGGGCGATCCGTCACCAGCTCCGGCGCCTGCGCGCTCGCACCGGCCGCGCCCGCCAGCACTGCCGTCCCCAGGAGCAGGACCGTCGCGAGTCGACGCCCGCCGGCGACACGCGTGTGATTCGTGTCGAAGCGCGGTCCCGCAGCGGGGCCGGCGAAGCGCCGACGGGCGGCGACGACATCGCGGGCGGCAGGTTGCCCCGGGGGTAGGGCGCGACGACGGAGCATGGAACGGGCCCGGATGACGGTGATGGCGAAAAGGGGAAGGTTGAATCCTAACGGCCCTCTCCGCTCGCCTCCGCCGCGCGCGAGCCGGCGAGGATGTTGGTCATCCCGTAGTTGCCCTCGTGGCAGGCGTACTCGTAGAGGGGTTGGTCGCCCCGCGCCCACGGGGAGGAGCCGGTCCACGGGGTGGTCCAGACGTCGGGATCGTCCACTGTGAAGGTGTAGTCGAGGGTCCCCGGGCCCACTCGGGTGAACCGCTCCACCACCCGCAGGGCGGGGCTGAGGTCCCAGTTGGTGCCGCCTTGCGGCCCGGGGCCGGACGAGAACAAGTAGGCGCGCTCGCCGAAGCCGGCCGTCTCGACGACCAGCGTGTCGCCCTCCCAGCGCCCCAGCGAATGACCGCCGAACTGGCTGACGCGCCCGTCGATTCGCGGACGCCCGTCCAGGTGAATGAAGCGCACGTCGTGGATGTGCTCCTGCACGATGGCGATGACGCTGGCGGTCTGCACGATCTGGTAGTTGTTGTTGTACGCCGTGGGCAGCGACGGGACGCCGCGGTACCAGATGCACCGGTCGCCCCAGTCGAACTGCGCGTAGGAGTCGGCCGGCACCACCCCCTCGCGCACCGCCTTCAGCCGCTGCCGCGCCGGCGACGAGACGTACGCCGCGGCCTCGGGCGTGAGCGCGGGCAGCCGTCCGTTGGGCGGGTCGACCACGAGCGACGTGCGCCGCGTGGGGACCACGGTCGTGCCGCGATCGATCCAGAAGGCGTTGTAGGCGCCGACGTTGCCGCCCACCGGCAGGGGCTCGGTGCGCACTTCGCTGGGCGCGTTCGCGCGGGCGTTGGCGCGAGCGACGCGCGCCTCGATGGCGGCCGCCTCCTCCTGGGTCAGAAACGCCTGGTCGGCCAGCGCCTCCGGGCGCTCCAGCGGCGTCACCGTCGAGCTGTTCCAGACGCCCCCGATGTCGGGGTCGCCCCAGGGAGTGCGCGGCGCTTCCCAGCTCTCCGGGGACGCAGGTTGGGACCATCCCGCGGCGGGCGCGAAGGCGACGCCTGCCGTCAGCACGCCGAGCACAACGTGCACACGAAGACCATTCATCGCTGATTCCTCCGCCCGGACGGACCCTGCCGGGCCGCCGGGCCGGTTGTCGGTTCCGCGCCTCGAAGGTGGCGCGTCACGAGAGAACGAGGTGTGTGGTTCGATTCCCGCGGAACTCAGACCCCGCCGCATCCATGCTGCCCGAATTCGACGGCATCACCGGCCCCTTCGGTTGCGACGGGGCGACCGGTCGTTCCCCGGACCCGCAAGGCATCGGCACGACCGGAACGACGAAGGGCGGGCGCCCGACCGGTCAGGGCCGCAGCTCGCGCCCGAGGCGCTCGAGGTTCCGTGCGCCGGCGAGGATGCCATAGAGCCCGATGTTGCCCTCGTGGCAGGCGTACTCGAAGATCTCGCCGTCGGTGCGCCGGAACGGCAGCATGACCGTGTAGGGCGCGGTGTATCGCTCGGGGTCGGTCACCGTGTACTCGTAGGCGACGGTGTCCGCGTCGAGCCGGGTGAACCGCTCGACGAGGCGGAGGCTCGGGCCGATCGTGCCGTTCCCCCAGTCGCGGTACTGCGCGGTCTCGACGACCAGTGTCTCTCCCTCCCAGCGCCCCCGCGACACGCCCGCGATCTGCTCGATCCGCGGCTTCTCCACGTCGTCGAGCGGGATGATGCGGTGCTGGCGCGCCTGTTCGGTGAGGATCGCCACGTGGTCGGCGGTCTGGAAGATCATCAGGTTGTTGTTGTACGCCCCGGGCCGCATGGGCGGGCCCGACTTGGTGAACGCGATGCAGCGGTCGCCCATGCTCCGGTTCTCGTACGAGTCGTACATGTGCTCGCGCCGGTACGCCCTCCGCTCCGCGTCGGCCTGGCGGGCCGCCTCGGTCAGCGGGGGGTAGCGTCCTTCGGGGGGATCGACGATGAGCGACGTGCGCTTGTCGGACGTCAGCTCGATGCCCCGCTCGTACCAGAACTCGTTGTAGGAGAGCACGCCCCCCGCCGCGCGGGGCGCGTAGCCCGCGTTGGGCGCCCCCGCGATGGGGTCGAACAGGTCCCGGTTCTGGCGCGTCCGCTCCGACGCCTCGAACGCCGCCGCGGTTTCCGGATCCAGGGTCTCGCGGTCGGCGAACTGGGCCGGCCGCTGCATCGGCGTCAGGGTCCGGAAGGTGAAGACGCCCGAGATGTGCGGGTGCCCGTCGGGCGTTCGCATCGGCATGCCGTCGTCCGACTGGGCGAGGGCCGGTTGGGCCCCGAGCGCGAGCACGAGCGCGGGAACCGCGAACGCCGCCGGGGATGACTTGCGCATCTGCTACCTCCGGTGCGAGAGGCGTTTCATGAACGAGATTCGCCTGATTATACGCGTCCCGGCCTCGCCGGACGGCCTGCGGGGTCCGGTTCGGGGCCATGTGTTGCTGGACGCGGCCTCGAATCGGGGATAATCGGCAAATGACGGGTGGTGACGCCCCGGGCGGAGCGGGCCGGGGTCGGCCCGCCGAGCCTGGAGCAGCACCAAAGGCTGCGCCGTAGGAACGGTGCGGACTCCTGCAGGGTTGGTTGGGCGCCCAGCGGAGCCGAAGGCGACGATGGGCGGGCCAGGAGTCTGCGCCGTAGGAACGGTGCGGACTCCTGCAGGGTTGGTTGGGCGCCCAGCGGAGCCGCCGGCGACGATGGGCGGGCCAGGAGTCTGCGCCGAGGAACGGTGCGGACTCCTGCAGGGTTGGTTGGGCGCCCAGCGGAGCCGAAGGCGACGATGGGCGGGCCAGGAGTCTGCGCCGTAGGAACGGTGCGGACTCCTGCAGGGTTGGTTGGGCGCCCAGCGGAGCCGAAGGCGACGATGGGCGGGCTGGGAGGACAGGATGAGCCATCGAACGACCGCGGTGTCCATCGCGGTGTGTCTGTTCGTCGTCATAGTGGGCGCGGCCCCCGCCGGGGCCCAGGACGACCCGCCGCGGACCGCCTGGGGCGCCCCCGACCTGGGGGGCGTCTGGGATTTCCGCAGCATCACCCCGATGCAGCGGCCGGAAGCGCTGGCCGACCAGGAGTTTCTGACCGAGGAGGCGGTGGCCGCGCTCGAGCAGCGGGCGCTCGACCGTCTCAACGACTTCTTGAACCTGCCCGCGCAGCGGACGGAGGCGGGCACCAACGTCGACCGGCGGCCCGACGGCGGGAACGGCTCGTACAACCACACGTGGCTCGACCAGGGCCTGCAGGCGGTGGGGACGCGGCGCACGTCGCTCATCGTCGATCCCCCCAGCGGGCGCTACCCGGCGATGACCGCCGACGGCCAGGAGCGCACCGCGGCCCGCGCCGCCCACCGCCGCGCCCAGCCGGCCGACTCGTGGCTGGACTTCAGCACCTATGACCGCTGCATCCTCGGGTTCAATGCGGGGCCGCCGATGAATCCGAGCGCCTACAACAACAACCTGCAGGTGTTCCAGACCCCCGACCACGTCGCTCTGATGACGGAGATGGTGCACACCGTGCGCATCGTCCCCCTCGACGGGCGCCCCGCCCTCGATTCCTCGTTCCTGCAGTGGTCGGGCGCCTCGCGCGGGCGCTGGGAGGGCGACACCCTCGTCATCGAGACCGCCAACTTCGACCCCCGCCGGCAGTGGCGCAGCACCAGCGGGAGCATGCGCCTGACCGAGCGGCTGACGCGGGTCGATGCCGACACGCTGCTGTACCGGGCCACCGTGGACGACCCGGAGACGTGGGAGCGCCCGTGGACCTACGAGGTGCCGATGCGGCGGCTCGATGAGGACATGTGGGAGTACGCGTGCCACGAAGGGCACCATTCGATGCCCCTGATGCTGGGCGGCGCCCGCGCGCTGGAGGCGGAGGCCGCGCGACGGTAGGAGTCGGGTGCGCGGGCGTCGCGGGCGTCGTCGGGGACGGCGCGAGTGGTTCGACTATATCTGTCGGCTGCCGCGCTCGAAGGCTCGACCGGGGCGGCCGTCGCTGACGCGGTCGCGGGGATCGCGAAACGGCGCCGCCGGCGCGGCTGCAGGAGGTGATGATGGCTGTACGGCGTCTCTGGGTGCTGTTCGCGCTGTTCCTGCCGGCTGCGCTCGCGGCCGCGCAGGAGACGGCGCGGTTCGATGTGATCGTGCGCGGGGGGCGGGTCGTCGACGGGACGGGCAACCCCTGGATTCGCGCCGACGTCGGAGTGCGGGGCGACCGCATCGCGCGCGTGGGCGACCTGGCCGGCGCGGCCGCGGACCGGGTCGTCGACGCGTCGGGGCTCGTGGTCGCGCCCGGCTTCCTCGATCCGCACACCCACGCCGTGCGCGGCATCTTCGACGTGCCGACCGCCGACAACTACCTGCTGCAGGGCGTGACCACCCTGACCGAGGGCAACGACGGCAGCTCGCCGTGGCCCATCGGCGCCCACCTCGACCGGATTGCCGCCACCGGCATCAGCCCGAACTGGGCGGTCTTCGCGGGTCAGGGGACGATTCGCCGAGAGGTGCTGGGGGCCGAGGACCGCGCGCCGACGCGCGACGAGCTCGACCGCATGCGCGCGCTCGTCGCCGGGGCCATGGAGGCGGGCGCCCTCGGGCTCTCGACGGGGCTGTTCTACGTGCCGGGCAGCTTCACGTCGACCGAGGAGGTCATCGCGCTGTCGGCGGTGGCGGCGCGGTACGGCGGCATCTACATCTCGCACATGCGCGACGAGGCCCAGGGGCTTCTCGACTCGGTGCGCGAGACGATACGCATCGGCGAGGAGGCGGGCATCGCCGTGCAGATGACCCACCACAAGGCGATCGGCCGCCCCGCGTGGGGGCGGAGCGCCGACAGCCTCGCCCTCGTCGACGCGGCGCGGGCGCGCGGCGTCGACATCACCATCGACCAGTACCCCTACACCGCTTCGCAGACCTCCATCACCGCGGTGGTCCCGCAATGGGCCCAGGAGGGGGGGACGAGCGAGCTCGTCGCGCGCCTACGGGACCCCGAGACGCGCCGGCGCATCCGCGAGGAGATCGCCTACCGCATCGAGCACGACCGCGGGGGCGGCGACCCCGCCAACATCGTCATCGGGCTGTGCGAGTGGGACCGATCGCTTGAGGGCAAGAGCCTGGCCGACATCCTCGTGGAGCGCGGTGAGGCGGCGACGGTCGCCGCCGGCGCCGACCTCGTGATGGAGATCATCGAGAACGGCGGTGCGCGGGCCGTCTACCACGCGATGGACGAGGCCGATATCGAGCGCATCATGCGGCATCCGGCCACCGCCATCGGTTCGGACGGCGGCGTCTCGGTCTTCGGTGAGAGCGTGCCCCACCCGCGCGAGTACGGCACGTTCGCGCGGGTCCTCGGCCGTTACGTGCGCGAGCGGGGCGTGCTGACTCTCGAAGAGGCCGTCCGGAAGATGAGCGGCGCGACCGCGCAGCGGATCGGCGTGCGCGACCGCGGGCTCGTGCGCGAGGGGTTCTTCGCCGACCTCGCGGTTTTCGATCCGGACCGCGTCATCGATCGCGCGACGTTCGCCGAGCCGCACCGGTATTCCGAGGGGGTCGAGTACGTCCTGGTGAACGGAGTCCTCGTCGTCGAAGGCGGCGAGCACACCGGGGCGCGGCCGGGGCGCGTGCTGTACGGCCCCGGCCGTCGCTGAGGCGGCCGCGCCGCCGGCGCCTACGGCAACGAGAAGGCGACCAGCTCCGCGATTCTCTCTTCGTCGAGGGCCGCCACCACGAGGTGCTGCCGGCCGTCAGCCATGTACGTGATCGGGAACCCGGTGGTCGGTCCGCCCGGAAGCCCGATCTCGTGGACGATGTCGCCCGTCCGCTTGTCGTAAGCCCGAAGCACGGGAGCGCCCCGTTGTCCTTCGCCGGCGAACAGCAGGGTGGACGTCGCGAGGAGCCCGGAGCTCTGGGTGAGGGTTCCGGTGGCCGGCACGTCCACGCCCTGCAGGTCCGGATGCCGGCGGACGTACTCGGGTGTCTCCCCGTGCGGGATCTGCCACAGAATCTCGCCGACCGTCAGGTCGATCGCGGTGATCCGACCGTAGGGCGGCTTCAGAAGGGGCAGGTCCCGGACGGTCGGAACACCTCGGGAGAACGAGATGTGGTAGCGCACGCCGGTCCCTTCCGTGCCGTCCGTCAGTCCGAACAGCGTCGGCCTCGTCTGTGACGGCACGAAGAGGAGACCCGCCTCGACATCCACCGCGCCGCCCGGCCAGTTGACGCCGCCGCCCGCGCCGGGGGCCCCGAGGGTGCCGAGGTTGACGCCCGGCTCGATGAGGGACGGGGGCGTATAGAGGGGCCCGAGCCGAATCTGCTCCACGATGCGCAGGGCCTCGGCCCGGAGCTCGGGCGTGAAGTCGATCAGGTCGTCCTCGGTCACGCCTTGCTGGTCGAACGCCGGCGGCCGGGTGGGGAAGGGCTGCGTGGGGGAAGCCCGCTCGCCCGGCACGTCCGACGGCGGCACCGCCCGCTCCTCGATCGGCCACACCGGCTCGCCCGTCTCGCGGTTCAGGACGTACGCGAACCCCTGCTTCGAGAGCTGCACCAGCGCCTTGATCGGGGCGCCGTCGACCTCGATGTCCACGAGGATGGGGGCGGTCGGGATGTCGTAGTCCCAGAGCTCGTGATGGGTGAGCTGGAAGTGCCACACCCGCTCGCCGGTCTCCGCGTCCAGCGCCAGCACCGAGTTGCCGAAGAGGTTGTCCCCCGGTCGATAGCCGCCGTAGTAGTCGTTGGTGGGTGTCTCCGTCGCCACGTAGAAGAGGCCGAGATCGGGGTCCGCCGTCACCGGCGCCCAGTGCCCGACGTTGCCGGTGTACTTCCACGAGGCGTCGAGGAGATCCGGGCGTTCCCGCACCCAGTCGTGGGTGCCGGTGGGTACGTCCCAGAGGGCCTCGTCCGCCTTCAGCCAAGTGTCGACGCCGAACTCGCCCTCCTTCGGGACGGTGTTGAAGCGCCAGAGCATGCGGCCCGAGCGGGTGTCGTAGGCCACCACGTCGCCGGGCATGTTCATCGGCCAGACCTCGTTGGGAGAGGCCCGGGTGGGGATGCTGCCGGTGTGCAACGAGATCGACGCCACGAGCGCGTTCCCGAGGATGGCCGGCGGCGACGTGTTGGCCACCCGGCCCGCCCTCTCCGCGGCCGGCCGCTCGCCCCAGCGCAGGTCGTCCATCATGTCGATGACGCCGGCGTCGCCGAAGTCCTCGACCAGACTTCCCGTCCGGGCGTCGAGGGCCGCCAACTGGAAGCTCGGGGTCACCACGAAGATGCGCTCGTCCCCCGCCCCGTCCGTCCAGTAGGACACGCCGCGCCCCGCGCTCCGGGCCACGGGCTCGATGATGTCGCCCCATCGGCGCTCGTTGTCGCCCGGGTGCCAGTTCCAGAGGGTCTCGCCGGTGGCGGCGTCGAGGGCGATCACGCTGCGCTGGTTGCCGATGGTGGTATAGAGGACCCCGTCGACCACGATGGGGCTGATCTGCGTCCGGCCGGACGGCGGGGGCGTGCCCTGGTCGCGCGCGCTCCACCGCCAGGCCACCTCCAGGTCCCCGACGTTGCCGGCGTCGATCTCGTCGAGCGGCGAGTAGCGGGTGGCGCCCGCGTCCGCCCCGAACACGCGCCACTCCCCGCCGCCGGCGCCGTCCTGGGCGCTCGCGCCGACGGTCCCCAGACACGCGACGGCCGCGGCCGCCGCAAAACGAATCACCGGATGCCGACTGGAATGCGCTCTGTACATGGCTATCGACGACCTCCTCGCCGACGCGGCCGCCGCCCGGCCGGTCGGCACATGGCGCAATGGTACGCGCATGGGCTCGCGGTGGGAAGTCCACGCCTCGCCCGCGGTCGAGAGGGCCTCCTGCCCGCCGGGCCGGTCCGCCCCGATCCTCGGGCGGGATCCGACTGACCGAAGCGTCCGTCCACGCGGCCGGTAAGCATGGAACGCGAGCCCCGAGCGCCGCGTGATCACCCCTCCGCGGGAGGGCCGTCGAGGGCTCGGCGCCGAGGTCGATCGTGCCGCAGCACTTGCCTTCGGATGGCTCGACGCTCAAGATGGCATGATGACACGACAAACGGCGCGTCTCAGGGGCACGCGGGGCGTCCCCGTTCTCTCGAAAGCCGCCCGGTGCGTCCGGCGGCCGCCGCCGGCCGCGGCGCGCGCCCGCCGTCGGGCGCTGCCGGTGCTGTTCGCCGCCGCGGCGGCCGCGGCCTGGGCCCTGGGGTCCGGCGCGCCGGCCCGCGCCCAGGCGACGGCCGGCGGACTGCCGGTGGTCTGGGTGCTCGCGACCGGCGGGACGATCTCGGGCGCCGGCCCGTCGGCGACCAGCCTGACCCGGTACCGCTCGGGCGCGTTCTCGGGCGACCAGCTCGTCGCGGCGGTGCCGGCCATCGCCGAACACGCGGCGGTGCGGGTCGAGCAGGTCGCGAACATCGGCAGCCCCAACATCACCTTCGACGACTGGCTGAGGCTGGCCCGCCGCATCGACGAGATCTTCGACGGCGACCCCGAGGCGGCCGGGGTCGTCGTCACCCACGGCACGAACACCCTCGAGGAGACCGCCTATTTCCTCAACCTGACGGTGCGGCACGACCGGCCGGTGGTCCTCGTCGGCGCCCAGAGGCCGGCCACCGCGATCAGCACCGACGGGCCCCTGAACCTGCTGAACGCGGTGCGCACCGCTGCTTCTCCCGAGGCGCGGGGCAAGGGGGTGCTGGTGGTCATGAACGACGAGATCAACGCCGCCCGCGACGTCACCAAGACCAGCACCTACCGGGTCGAGACGTTCCGCTCGCGCGACCTCGGGTTCCTCGGCTACGTCGACGGCGACCGGGTGAGCTTCTACCGGGTCCCGACGAAGCGGCACACCGCCGACTCGGAGTTCGACCTCGCCGGCGTCGAGGGGTTGCCGACCGTCGACATCGTCTACTCCTACGTCGAACCGAACCCGGTGCTGATCGAGGCCCTGATCGAGGCGCGGGTCGACGGCATCGTGCTCGCGGGCACCGGCGCGGGTCTCGTCTCCGGCGTCGAGCGCGCCGCCCTCGACCGGATCGCGTCGCTGCCCGAGGCCGAGCGCCCCGTCGTCGTCCGGTCGAACCGGACCGGCAGCGGCCGCGTCGTGCCGCTCCCCGGCTACGACGAGCGGGGCATGATCGCGGGCGACACCCTCAACCCGCAGAAGGCGCGCATCCTGCTGATGCTCGCCCTCGCGAAGACCCGAGACCTCGACGAGATCCGACGGATCTTCCGGGAGTACTGATGCCGCGAGCGCGGGTGGGGATCTCGGCAGGCTTCCGTCACCGGAGCGCGCCGGCCGGCCCGTGTCCACGACCCAGTGCGGGTCAGGGCGTCTCCGGCCGGCGTTCTCCGGCGCTTTCGCCTCAATCGAGCAGATCGAAGCGGTCCAGGGTCATCACCTTCGCCCAGGCCGCGACGAAGTCGTGCACGAACCTCTCCTCGCCGTCGTCGGCCGCGTAGACCTCGGCGACGGCGCGCAGCTCGGAGTTCGAGCCGAAGATCAGGTCGACCGGCGTCGCCGTCCACTTCAGCTCGCCCGTGGTCCGATCGCGGCCCTCGTAGACGCCCTCGGTGGCCGACTGCGTCCACGCCGTCGACATGTCCATGAGGTTGACGAAGAAGTCGTTGCCGAGCGTGCCGGGGCGGTCGGTGAACACGCCGTGGGCCGAGCCCCCGGCGTTGGCGTCGAGGGCCCGCATGCCGCCGACGAGGACCGTCATTTCGGGGACCGTCAGGTTCAGGAAGGCCGCCTTCTCCACTAGCATCTCCGCCGGTGACCGCGCGGCGCCGTCGGCGAAGTAGTTGCGGAATCCGTCCGCGGTCGGCTCTAGCAGGGCGAACGAGTCCGCGTCGGTCTGTTCCGGCGTGGCGTCCGTGCGTCCGGGCGCGAACGGCACGTCGACGTCGACGCCGGCCCGCGTCGCCGCCTGCTCGACGGCGGCGGCGCCGGCGAGGACGACGAGGTCGGCCAGCGAGACCCGCCTGCCGTCCGACTGCGCGCCGTTGAAGTCGCTTCGGATGCCTTCCAGGACCTCCAGCACGCGGCCCAGTTCCGCCGGATCGTTCGCGGCCCAGCCGTTCTGCGGCGCCAGCCGAATGCGCCCCCCGTTGGCGCCGCCGCGCATGTCGGTGCCGCGGAACGTGGACGCCGAGGCCCAGGCCGCCCGGACCAGCTCGGCCGTGGACAACCCGGAATCCACAATCCTGGCCTTGAGCGCCGCCGCGTCCTGCGCATCGATCAGGGCGTGATCGACCTCGGGAACGGGGTCCTGCCACACGAACTCCTGGTCGGGGACGAGATCGCCGAGGTAGCGCGAGGTCGGGCCGAGGTCGCGGTGGGTCAGCTTGAACCAGGCGCGGGCGAAGGCGTCCTCGAACTCCTCCGGGTCGTCGAGCCAGCGCGAGGTGATGTCGCGGTAGGCGGGGTCGACCTTCAGGGCGATATCGGTGGTGAGCATCATCGGCGCATGGCGGACCGACGGATCGTGGGCGTCGGGCACCGAATCGGACGCGGCGCCGTCGGCCGGCTCCCACTGGATGGCGCCGGCCGGGCTCGTGGTCTGCACCCACTCGTAGCCGTAGAGGTTCCGGAGGAAATCGTGGGTCCAAGCCGCGGGGTTCGTCGTCCACGCGCCTTCGAGGCCGCTCGTGATCGTGTCGGCGCCGCGGCCGGTCCCGTAGGTGTTCTTCCACCCGAACCCCTGCGCCTCGATCTCGCCGCCCTCGGGCTCGACGCCCACGTACCGGGCGGGATCGGCGGCGCCGTGGGCCTTGCCGAAGGTGTGGCCGCCCGCGATCAGGGCGACCGTCTCCTCGTCGTTCATCGCCATGCGGCCGAAGGCCTCGCGGATGGCGTGGCCGGCCGCCTCGGGATCGGAGTTGCCGCCGGGGCCCTGGGGGTTGACGTAGATCAGGCCCATCTGGGTGGCGCCGAGGGGGTGACGCAGCGCGCCGTCTTCGCCGCGCCGGTCGAACGCGAGCCACTCGCCCTCGGGCCCCCAGTTGACGTCTTCGGGCTGCCAGGCGTCGGTGCGGCCGCCGGCGAAGCCCAGGGTCTCGAAGCCCATGGAGTCCAGGGCGACGGTGCCGGCGAGAATCAGCAGGTCGGCCCACGAGATGCTGCTGCCGTACTTCTGCTTGACGGGCCATAGCAGCCGCGTCGCCTTCTCCAGGTTCCCGTTGTCGGGCCAGCTGTTGAGGGGCGCGAGGCGCTGCAGGCCGCCGTCGGCGCCGCCCCGACCGTCGAGGGTCCGGTAAGTGCCGGCGCTGTGCCAGGCCATGCGGATGAAGAACGGCCCGTAGTGGCCGTAGTCGGCCGGCCACCACTCCTGCGAGGTCGTCATGACCTCTTCGAGGTCGGCCACGACCGCGTCGAGGTCGAGGCTTTCGAACGCCGTCCGGTAGTCGAAGTCCTCGCCGAGGGGGCTGGACCCTGGCGAGGCCTGGCGCAACGGATCGAGGCTCAGCCGGTCGGGCCACCAGTAGTCGTTGTCCGGCGCGTCCTGGGCGGCGGCCGGGGCGGCCGGCGGGACGAGGGAGAGGGCGAGTGTCAGCAGGGCAACCGCGGAAATCGTTCTTCTGGGCAATCGAGTCTTCTCCTTCCTGAATTCTCCATTTTAGGGCCATCACGGCCCCGACCGAAAGGACGGCCCCCGACGACTCCCGGTGATGGGAGTGATGGGCCGAACCTGCGTGCATCCGACCATGATGTCGTGCACGCTTGCGCCGGCGGGGCCGGGGCGGTCTACGAAGTCCCGTGGACACGGAAGCGAGTGAAGCGATACGCTGAGGCGGCAATGGGCTGTGGGACGGAAGGAGGATCTTCGATGTCAATCACCGACCGGGACATGAGACGGCGGGAGTTCCTGGCGAGCGGTTCGGCCGGGCTGGCGGCGGTGGCGTTCGCGCGGACGGAGGCGTTCGCGGCGCTTCCGGCGCGGCAGGCGCTGAGCGAGCGCATCCGAGGTGTGCGGGCGATGACCTTCGACGTCTTCGGCACCGTGGTCGACTGGCGGACGAGCATCACCCGGGAGGGCGAGGCGGTCGGGCGCCGCAAGGGCATCGAGGCCGACTGGGCCGCGTTCGCCGACGACTGGCGGGCCGGCTACGGCCCCGCGATGGGCCGCGTGCGCCGGGGCGAGCTGGGCTGGACGAAGATAGACGACCTGCACCGGATGATCCTCGACGAGCTGGTCCCGAAGTACGGGCTCGATAGCCTCACCGAGGACGAGCTCGACGACCTGAACCGCGCCTGGCACCGCCTGACGCCGTGGCCCGACACCGTCGAGGGGCTGACCCGGCTGCGCCGGCGCTACGTGCTGGCGTCGCTGTCGAACGGCAACGTGGCATTGCTCGTCAACATGGCGAAGAACGCGGGCATCCCGTGGGACGCGGTCCTGTCGGCCGAGCTGGCCCGCCACTACAAGCCCGACCCCGAGGCCTACCTGACCGCGGCCGACCTGCTGGGCCTCGAGCCCGAGCAGTGCATGATGGTCGCCGCCCACAAGGGCGACCTCCGGGCGGCGGCCCGGCTCGGGTTCCGGACCGGCTACGTCCCCCGGCCGACCGAGTTCGCCCCCGGCGTCGAGCGCGACCTCACGCCCGACCCCGACTTCGACTTGGTGTCCACCGACTTCAACGACATGGCGAGCCAGCTCGGCCTGTGAGGGGCGGCGCCGTCGATCCGCGGGCCGCTTCGAGCCCTGTGGACGATAGTGCCTGCCGCCGCGGCTGCTACGTCGGCGCCAGCCTCTGGTTCTTGATCGGCAGGTCGCGCACGCGAATGCCTGCCGCCGCGTAGATGGCGTTGGTCACCGCCGGCGCCACCGGGGGCACGCCGGGCTCGCCGAGGCCGCCCGGACGCGCGCCCGAGCGGATGAACGCCACCTGGACGTCGGGGGCGTCGGCCATGCGGATCATCTGGTGGTCGTGGAAGTTGCTCTCGACGACGCGGCCTTCGGCGATGGTGATCTCGCCGACGAGGGCGGCGGAGAGGCCGAAGACGACGCCGCCCTCGATCTGGGCGGCGGCGCTGTCGGGCTCGACGACGTCGCCGCAGTCCACGGCGGCCCACACGTTGCGGACGCGGAGCCCGCCCTCGGGCGACACCGCGACGTGGGCGACCTGGGCGACGATCGAGCCGAAGCTCTCGGCGATGGCGATGCCGCGGCCCTCGCCTTCCGGAAGTGGGCCGCCCCAGCCCGCCATCTCCGCCGCCCGGTCGAGGACGGCGCGGAACCGGGGATGCTCGTCCATCAGGTTGCGCCGGTACTCGTAGGGGTCCATGCCCGCGGCGTGAGCCATCTCGTCGATGAACGACTCCTTGAAGAAGCCGTGCTGCGAGTTCAGCACCGACCGCCACGCGCCCTCGCGCACGTGGTGCGGCGCGCGCCGCCCGTCGAAGCGCCGCTCGGGTATGGCGTAGGGCATGAACAGCGACTCGCGGTCGCCGCCGCCCGCGTAGTGGGCCCCCACCGCGAGGGGGCGGCCGTCGGCGGCGAGGGCGCCGGCGTAGCGGCACATCGCGGCCGGCCGGTAGTAGCCGTGCCGGATGTCGTTCTCGCGGCTCCAGACCAGCTTGACGGGGGTGGGCGACATGGCCTGCGCGATGCGCGCGGCGAGGTCGACATAGTCGAAGCAGAACGGGAGGCGCCGGCCGTAGCCGCCGCCGAGCATGAGGTTGGTCAGGCGGACCTGGCCCGGGTCGAGGCCGAGGGCGCCGGCGGCGGTGGCGCGGGCGTTCAGGGGGTCCTGGGTGCCCGCCCACACCTCGGCGCGGTCGCCCTCGACGCGGGCGGTGCACGCCATCGGCTCCATGGTGGCGTGGGCGAGGAACGGCACGCGGTAGTCTGCGGTGATGATCCGCGCGGCGTCCTCGGGCATCTCCGGGGCGTCGCCGAGGGCCTCGTCGAACGCCGCGAAGATGGTCTCGCTCGAGACGCCTCCGTGGCCGGCGTCGTCGTATTCGGGGCTCAGCGCCGCCAGCGCCTGGCGGGCGCGCCAGTAGCTGTCGGCGACCACCGCGACGGCCTCGTCGAGCTCGACGACCCGCTTCACGCCGGGCATCGCCTGCGCCGGCGCGGGGTCGACCGACACCAGCCGCCCGCCCTGAACGGGCGCGATGTCGACGGCCGCGTGGAGCATGCCGGGCAGGGTGAAGTCGATGCCGTAGGTGACGCTGCCGTCGACCTTCGGCGGGATGTCGAAGCGCGGCTTCGCCGTGCGCCGGATGGTATAGGCGTCGGGGTCCTTCAAGGGCGGATTGTCGGGGGCGGGCATCGCCGCCGCGGCCTTCGCCAGATCGCCGAAGGTCGCGCTCTGGCGCGACCACGGGTGGGCGACGCGCGACCGCTCGGCCCGGCACTCGCCGGCGGGGACGCCGAAGCGCTCGGCCGCGGCCGCGAGCAGCATCTCGCGCGCCGCCGCGCCCGCCAGCTGCATGCCGTAGCCGGTGCCGCGCACCGCCATCGAGCCGCCGGTGGCCTGGGTGCCGAACCATCGCGCGAGGCGGTAGGCGCCGTAGTCGACGGCGCGCCCCAATGGCGCGGGCATCGAGTCGCCGGTGAACGCGCGCAGCAGGTAGGCGTTGGCGTAGGCGTCGAGGGCCGGCGCCTCGCGGATGCGCACCCGGTCCCAGTCGGCCTGCATCTCCTCGGCCGCCATCATCGCGAGCCCGGTCTGCGAACCCTGCCCCATCTCGCAGTGGGGAATGAGGATGGTGACGAGGTCGTCGGGGGTGACGGTGATCCATGTCGTGAGTTCGCCCTTGTCGGCGGCGTCGGCCGAGACGATGCCGTGGCGGCCCGGCGCGACGACGACCCCGGCGACGCCCATGACGAACCCCCCGCCCACGAGGGTCCCGGTCCCGATGAAGGCGCGGCGCGTCCACTTACCCATGGCGCGCCTCCTTTCCGTGGCCGCTCGCGACGGCGCCGCGCGGGGCCGGTCCATTGCCGCCGGCGCCGGTGGCGGCGTCGCGCGGGGCGGGGGCGTCACTCGTGGCCGCGGCGTGGGCGGGAGCGGCGGTCTCGCCGGCCGTGACGGCGTCGCTCCCGACGGAATCGTGGCCGCGGGCGACGGCCTCGCCCGTATCGGCCGCGCCGTCCCCGGCGGCGAGAGCGCCGCCCCCGACGGAATCGTGGCCGCGGGCGACGGCCTCGCCCGTATCGGCCGCGCCGCCCTCGGCGGCGAGAGCGCCGCCCTTCGCGACGGCGTGAATCGCGCGGCGCACGCGGACGAACGTGCCGCAGCGGCAGATGTTGGTGACGGCGGCGTCGATATGCTCGTCGCTCGGGTCGGGCCGTTGCGCGAGCAGCGCCGAGACGGCCATGATCATGCCCGACTGGCAATACCCGCACTGCGGCACTTGGTGATCCACCCACGCCTGCTGTACCGCATGCAGCCGGCCGTCGGCGGCGAGGCCCTCGATGGTCGTGACGGCCATGCCTTCGACCGCCGACACCGGCACCGTGCACGTGCGGATCGCGCGGCCGTCCACGTGCACGGTGCAGGCCCCGCAGGCGGCGATGCCGCAGCCGAACTTGGTGCCCGTCAATCCGAGCGTGTCGCGCAGCACCCACAGCAGCGGCGTGTCCGGCTCCACGTCCACTGTGCGGGGCTGACCGTTCACGTTGAGCGTGATCGCCACCCCGTCCTCCTGTCGCACGATGTCTCGTCCGATCGTAGCGCAACATCCGCCCTTCACGCCGCTGGGCGCGACGGCGGTCGGATGAGCGTGGGTGTAGAATGGGAGCCCGAGAGTTGGCGAGCTCGAAGTCGAGGCGTTCAAGCCGGGCCCGGCCTGCGAATGCGAGGGCGTGGCCCGGATGTGGCCCTCGCAGCGGAGGCCGCGCGCGCGGCCGGGCCCAGCGCCGACGGCAGCCGGCTCGCCACCCCGAAAGGAGGACGCTCAGATGAGGAACGGACGAATTCAGATGGCGGCCGCGGCGGTCTTCGGTGCGTTGGTCCTGTCGGGGCTGTCGGTCGTGGCCCAGCCACAGGCGCAGGAGCCGCCTCCGATGGGCTTCTTCGTCACCAGCACCGGCGTCGGTGACGGCGCCAACCTGGGTGGACTGGCCGGCGCCGACGCCCACTGCCAGTCGCTGGCCGCCGCGGTGGGGAGCGGCGACCGCACCTGGCGGGCCTACCTGAGCACGCAGGGCCCCGGGGCCGAGAACGCACGCGATCGGATCGGGGAAGGACCGTGGGCGAATGCGGAGGGCCTCGTCATGGCCACCAGCGTCGAGAGCCTGCACTACGACAACTCCAACTTCAACTGGACCCACTCGCTGGACGAGAACGGCAACCAGTTCCCATCGCGCATCGACGGCGACCCCGACTTCACCGAGCACGACGTGCTGACCGGCTCGCGGCTCGACGGCACGGCGTTCCCCGAGGGCGACGACCGCACCTGCGGCAACTGGACCAGCAATAGCGAAGGCAGCGCGATGCTCGGCCACGCCGACCGCTACTCCTTCACGACGCCGGGTTCGCCCTGGAACACCGCGCACCCGTCGCGCGGCTGCTCACAGGACGACCTGGTGGCTACGGGCGGCGCCGGCCTGTTCTACTGCTTCGCCATCGACTGATGTCGCGTCGGGGCTTGATCCGACCCTGCCGAACTCCGCATGGCCGGATCAAGCCCGACAATGCTCCGCGCTCGGGCCGACGGCGTTGACGCCGACCTCGCTCCGGGGTCGGCCGGAGTTCCCGGCTCCCGCCCTCGCCGGCTTGCCGGTCGCGACCTCGAACATCGGCGCGACCTCCGGCGTTGACGCCGACTCCGCCCCGGGTCGGCCGGCGTTCCCGGCTCCCGCCCTAGACGGCTTGCCGGTCGCGACCTCGAACATCGGCGCGACCTCCGGCGTTGACGCCGACCCCGACCCGGCTCGACCGGAGTTCCCGGCTCCCGCCCTAGACGGCTTGCCGGTCGCGACCTCGAACATCGGCGCGGCCTCCGGCGTTGACGCCGACTCCGCCCCGGGTCGGCCGGAGTTCCCGGCTCCCGCCCTCGCCGGCTTGCCGGTCGCGACCTCGAACATCGGTGCGGCCTCGTTCCCGCCCACGCCCGGCTCCTGCATCCGGCGGCCTCGGTCTCAACGGCCGGTCACATGAGGCATGCCGCCCAGGATCCGCCCGCATCGAAGGCCTCGGTCGCGGGTGAGCGGTCCACGACGACTGACGAGAGGACGACCGGGTGGTACAGTGCAGGTCACGACCGAAGCCGATGGGCGCGGACCGGCTGTTGCCCACCGACGACGGGTCCATCGCCGCCGCCGACCCGTCTCGACCGGAGCCGATGGCGCAGACCTTCCGTTTCCCCCATGAGTCATCCAGTGATCCCGTGCGACGGTCAGATCCTGACCGGCCCGCTGTTCAGCGAGCCGATGCGGGTGGAGACCGTCGTGGCGACCGGACCCTCGGGTTGGACGCTCGGCCTCGTGGGCATGCGGTCCGAGCGTTTTCGGAAGGTGTCGCTCAACGCGGCGGATCTGGCCGGGCTGACGGTTCTCGATGGCGGCTTCCAGTATCACGGCGACGGCCGGTTGCTCCGGTTGGGCCTCCAGGCCTACGCGCTCGGCCTCGCGTGGGAGTTCGATCCCTACTTCGGGCTGTCGATCTCCCGCGTCGACCCGTTGCCGCACCAGTTGGAGGCGGTCTACGACCACCTGCTGAAGCTGGCCCGCGTGCGGTTCCTCCTGGCCGACGACGCCGGGGCCGGCAAGACGATCATGGCCGGGCTGCTGATCCGCGAGCTGCAGTTGCGGGGCCTCGCCGAGCGTGTCCTGATCGTCGCCCCCTCGAACCTTGCGTTCCAATGGCAGCGGGAGCTGAAGGAGAAGTTCGACGAGACGTTCCTGGTGATGAAGGGCGGCGACCTGCGCGCCCAGTTCGGCGTGAACCAGTGGATGCAGCAGTCGAAGGTGGTGACGTCGCTCGATCTCGCCAAGCGTGAGGACATCCTGCCGGGGCTGCGCCAGACGCACTGGGACCTGGTCGTCGTCGACGAGGCGCACCGCATGTCGGCGCGCGACGAGTCCCACAAGAGCCAGCGCTACAAGCTGGGCGAGCTGCTGCGGGACTCGTCCGACCACATGCTGCTGCTGACCGCGACGCCGCACAAGGGGGATCCGGAGAACTTCTCGCTGTTTCTCCAGCTGCTCGACCGCGACGCCTACGCGGACGTGCGCTCGATACGGGCGGCGATGGACGACGGCCGGGCGCCGTTCTACCTGCGGCGCACGAAAGAAGCGATGGTCCATTTCCCGCAGCGCGACCGAGACGGGCAGTGGACGGCCCGCAAGATCTTCACGAAGCGGATCCCCCGCACGGTGAACTTCGCCATCGAAGGCCCGGAGTTCGAGCTGTACACCGAGGTGTCGCGGTTCGTGAAGCGTCAGAGCATCAAGGCCGCGGCGGCGGGCGACACGCCGCGCGCCCGCGCCGTCGGCTTCCTGATGGCGCTCTACCAGCGGCGCCTGGCCTCCAGCGCGCGGGCCATGGGACGGAGCCTCGTGAACCGGGCCGAGCGGCTGGACCGCGGGCTCGCCCAGGCGCAGGACCTCGCCCGCACCGCCCCACCGGACCTGCCCACGCCGGACGAGCTGGAAGAGATGGAGGAGCACGACCGCGAGCGGCTGGAGCGGTTGCTGGACGCGGTCACGCTGGCGGGCAAGGCCGAGATGGTGCGCGAGGAGATCGCGGAGCTGCGGGCGCTTGCCGTCCGGGCGCGCGCCGTCGAGCAGGCCGGCGACGAGGCGAAGCGCTCCATGCTCGAAGACCGGCTGCGCGACGAGGGTTTCTTCGACCGGCCGAAGCAGCGGCTCGTGCTCTTCACCGAATTCAAGGACACGCTCGACTACCTCGTCGAGACGCTCGAAGCGTGGGGCTTCAAGGTGGCGAGCATCCATGGCGGCATGAAGCCGGGCGGCCGGGACGAGCCGGGCACGAGACTCCACGCCGAGCAGCAGTTCCGCGAGGGCGAGGTCCAGGTGCTCGTCGCCACCGAGGCGGCCGGCGAAGGGATCAACCTCCAGATCTGCAACGTCCTGTTCAATTACGACATCCCGTGGAACCCGAACCGCCTCGAGCAGCGGATGGGGCGCATCCATCGCTACGGCCAGGAGAGGGACTGCCTGATCCTCAACTTCGTCGCCACGAACACGATCGAGGGCCGCGTGCTGCAGCGGCTGCTCGAAAAGCTCCAGGAGATCCGCGACGCCCTCGACGACGACGCGGTGTTCAATGTGGTCGGCGAGGTGCTGCCGGCGTCCCATGTCGAGCGCGTGCTGCGCGACTACTACGCGGGCCGGCTCGGCGACGCGGACCTGGAGGAGCGGCTGCTGCGCAATGTCGACGAGGGCCGTTTCCGCAACATCTGCCAGAACGCACTGGAGGGGCTGGCGTCGAAGAAGCTGAACCTGGAGATGCTGGTCGAGCGCCGCGCCCGCGCCTGCGAGCGCCGGGTCGTGCCGGAGACCATCGCCCGCTTTCTGCGGGAGGCGGCACCGCTGGCCCCGCTGAAACTCGACTTCGTCGGCGGTCTGCCGCACGCCTTCGATCCGGGCCGCACGCCGGCCTCGCTGCGCCGTCACGAGCGCGATCCCGACTGGCGGCTGCCCGAGCTGGCGGCCCGGTATCCGCGGTGCAGCACGGATCGCGACACGGCGCAGAAGCACGCCCTCGAATGGGTCACGCCGGGCCATCCCCTCTTCGAGTCGATCCGCCGCCATGCCCGAGAGCGGGCGGCCGACCCGCTCGCGACGGGAGCGACCTTCCATTCGCTCGCGCACGAGGCGCCGGCGCGCATCGACTTCTATCGCGCCCGCGTGGTCGACGGACTCGGGCATGTCGTGCACGAGCGGCTGTTCGCCCTGGAGTCGGTCGCCGGCGGCGAGCCGCGAGCGTGCGAGCCGGGCGTTCTCGGCAACCTGACGCCGGCCCCCGCGACGGACGCGCTGCCGGAGGTCGCCTCGCGGCCGGAGCCGACGGCCTGGCTCCAGGAGCGCATCCTTACGCCGTTTCTGGAAGAAACACGCGCCGAACGGCTCGCCGAGGTCGAGCGGGTGGCGAAGCACGTGGAACTGTCGCTCAGGGAGCTGCTGTCGCGGGCGGACGAGGAGATCGGACGCGCCAACGCCGACGTGGAGGCGGAACGCCAGGGCGCGGAAGGCCGGCTGGCCCAGGCGGAAGCGCGGCACGGCGAGCTGCTGGCCCGCCGCGACCGCCGCCGCGAGGAGCTGGGGCGGCAACGGGCGCTCACGCTCCAGGCGGTCGAACGGATCACCAGCGTCCTGGTGCTGCCGCACCCCGACCGCGGCGCGGCGGACGTGACTCGCCACCGGCCCGACCCGGCGACCGAGGCGACGGCCATGCGCGTCGTCATGGACCATGAACGGGGTCAGGGGCGCCGCGTCGAGGACGTGAGCGCCATGAACCTCGGTTACGACGTCACCAGCTTTGACCTGGAATCCGGCGAGCTCCGGCTGATCGAAGTCAAGGGGCTGGCCGCGACGACCGGCAGCGTTCTGCTTTCCCCCAACGAACGCCGTGTCGCTCAGGATCGCCGTGACTGCTACTGGCTCTATGTAGTCACCGGTTGCGCAACAGAGCCGACGCTGAGAGAGCCCATACCGGATCCAACCCGATTCCCTTGGCGCGAAGTCAGGAAAGTTCAGCATTACTGGCTGAACGTCGATACGATGGATTCTCCAGGACATGGCCAATGAATCAGAAAATCAGGCACCTTGAGCTTATCCAGGGCGTGATCAACCGGCTTGCGGGCAACTCGTTTCGCATCAAGGGATGGGCCGTGATTCTCGTGTCGGCCCTCCTCGCGTTGTTCATCCCGGAAAGCCGACCAGACCTCGCCTGGATCGGTTTCGTTCCAGTTCTTGTCTTTTGGGGGCTCGACGGCTACTTCCTATGGCAGGAGAGGTTGTTTCGAGACCTGTACAACCAAGTCCGAACGTTACAAGAAGTTCGCGTTGACTTCTCTATGGACACCTCCGCATGTCACCGGTCCTGGTGGAGCGCAACGCTTTCGATCACCTTGTGGCCATTTTACGGCAGCTTGGCGTTAGCGGTCGCAATCGCCCTTGTGCTCAGTTAACCACGCTGCAAAGGAACCCGATACTATGAAGCGAAGAGTGTTCTACAGCTTTCACTATCAGCCTGACAACTGGCGGGCAGCGCAGGTGCGCAACATCGGTGTTATTGAGGGAAACCAACCCGCTAAAGACAACGATTGGGAAGCCGTAAAACGTGGCGGCGATTCAGCCATCGAGAGATGGATCGACGATCAAATGAAAGGCCGTTCCTGCTGCATTGTTCTGGTTGGATCCGCTACCGCTAATCGCAAGTGGATCAACTACGAAATTATCAAGGCCTGGGATGGGCACATGGGAGTGGTCGGGTTGCGCATTGATGGGCTTAAGAACCGCGAGGGCCACACATCATTGCCGGGCCATAATCCTTTTGACTACATCCAGCTGGGGAATCAGAGACAGCTATCGTCCGTAGCGCGGTGCTACGATCCGCAAGGACAAGATAGTCAAGAGCGCTACGATTGGATTTCCAAGTATCTCGCCAATGTGGTCGAGGAAGCAATGGAGATTCGCCGCCAGGCTTGACAACGTCGAAAATCGATCGGACTCGAGACATGTGCCGATGATCCCGCGCGCCTGCAAGCGCCTCGCCGAGGTGGACTTCCCCATCGCCGTCGTGTCGAAACACGCGGCGCGGGAGAAGTCCATCCGCCACGGGCATCCCTCGACGCTGCACCTGTGGTGGGCGCGCCGGCCGCTGGCGTCGAGCCGAGCGGTGCTGCTGGCGCTACTGCTGCCGGACCCCGTCGACCCGCATTGCCCGGCGGCGTTCAAGGGGCGGGCGACGGAAGTCCTGGGCGCCGTGCGGCAGCCGCCGCGGGACGACGCGGAGCTGCGCAAGGCGCTGCTGTGGTTCATCGGGGCGTTCGCCGACTGGGACATGGCGGCGCATCCGACCTACCTCCGGGTGGGCCGCGACCTCGTGCGCGCGGCCCACGGCGAGGACGCGCCTCTGGTGGTGGACCCGTTCGCGGGGGGCGGGTCGATTCCCCTGGAGGCCCTCCGGCTCGGCTGCGAGGCGTTCGCGAGCGACCTCAACCCGGTGGCGTGCCTGATCCTCAAGGTGATGCTGGAGGACATCCCGCGTCACGGCCCGGGCCTCGCCGACGAGCTGCGCCGGGTCGGCGGCCGGATCAAGACCGCGGCCGAGAAGGAACTGGCCGACCTCTACCCGCCGGACCCCGACGGCGCGACGCCCATCGCCTACCTGTGGGCGCGCACCGTGCGCTGCGAAACGCCGAACTGCGGGGCCGAAATCCCGTTGCTGCGGTCGCTGTGGCTGTGCCGGAAGGCGAGTCGCAGGCGGGCGTTGCGGCCCCGCGTCGTGCGGCTCGACGACGGGCCGCCGCGGGTCGAGTTCGAGATCTTCGAGCCTGGTTCGGACCAGGATGTCCGCGCGGGCACCGTGGCCCGTGCGAAGGCGGCGTGCGTCTGCTGCGAGGCGGTGTTGCCGCCGGAACGGGTGCGGGCGCAGCTCGCCGCGCAGCGCGGGGGCGCGGATGTCGTCTTCGACGAGCAGGGTAGGCGCCGGGGCGGGGCGTGCCTGTCGGCGGTGGTCACCCTCAAGCCGGGCGAGAAGGGGCGGCGCTACCGGCTGCCCACCGAGCGGGACTACCTGGCGGTTCGCCGGGCACAGGAGCGCGTGGCCGGTATCCTGGCCGAGTGGGAGCGCGGCGGCAGACAGGGGCTGTGTCCGGTACCCGACGAGCCCCTGCCGCCGATTGGCACCCTCGGCTTCCGCGTCCAGCGCTACGGCATGCGCCGGTGGGGCGACCTGTTCACGGCGCGGCAGAAGGCGGCGCTGGTGGAGTTGGGTCGACTTGCACTCCTTTCCCAGTCCGAGAGACCGTCAGCGGCGTTGGCCTTGGCGCTGAGCCGAACCGCCCATGCCGGTTGCTCGCTCTGCCGGTGGCATACCACGAGAGAGAATCACGAGGGCGTCTATTCTCGTCAGGCCCTGCCACTGGTCTGGGACTTCAGCGAAGGCAATCCGTTCTCGGATTCCACGGGCGCATTCGCTGGCGCCTTGGACTGGGTGGGTCAAGTGGGGGAGCGCTTCTCGAAACTTCTGGATCGAGGCCAGATCCAGGCCGCCGACGCGGCGAGCCACCCTCTCCCCGACGAGACTGCCTGGGTCTGGTTCACGGACCCGCCGTACTACGACGCCATTCCCTACGCCGACCTCTCCGACTACTTCCTTGTGTGGCTCAGACGTGCAATGCCCGAAGGGACGCTCCTGCGCGATCCGTTCGATCCCGAAAACGCACTGTCGCCGAAGACGGTCGAAGCCGTGCAGGACGAGACCAAGCAGGTCGATGGGCGACCCAAGGACCGGGCCTGGTTCGAGGAAACGATGGCCCGGGCGTTCGCGGAGGGCCGCCGCGTGCTGCACGAAGACGGCGTGGGCTCCGTCGTCTTCGCCCACAAGACCACCGAGGGCTGGGAGGCGCTGCTCTCGGGCCTGATCCGCGGCGGCTGGACCATCACCGGGTCATGGCCCATCGCGACCGAAATGGGATCCCGCTTGCGTGCGCGCGATTCCGCCGCCCTCGCCACCAGCATCCATCTCGTCTGCCGGCCGCGGCCCGAGGACGCGCCGGTCGGCGACTGGGCCGACGTGCTGCGTGCGCTGCCCGGCCGGGTCGGCGACTGGATGGAGCGCCTGCAGGGCGAGGGCATCCGCGGCGCCGACCTGGTGTTCGCGTGCATCGGTCCCGCCCTGGAGATCTTCAGCCGCTTCCGCGCCGTCGAGACCGCGGAGGGGCGGCCGGTCGGCCTCTCCGAGTACCTGGAGAAGGTGTGGGAGGTCGTGGGCCGCACCGCGCTGGAGAGCGTGCTCGGCGCGGCGGAAGCGAAGGCGCGCAACGGTCTGGCCGGTGCGTTGGAGGAGGACGCGCGGCTGACGGCGCTCTTCCTCTGGACGCTGCAGGCGACCACCGGCGACGGGGCCGGCGAGCCGGAGGGCCGGGATATCGACGAGCCGGGTGACGACGCCGGCGCGGATGGCGAGGACGCCGGCGGCGGCAAGGCGAAGGGCTTCTCCCTCGTCTTCGACGTCGTGCGCCGCTTTGCGCAGCCGCTCGGCATCGATCTGCCGAAGTGGGAGAAGCATACCATCGAGACGAAGAAGGGCGTGGTCCGCCTGCTGCCGGTGACCGAGCGGGCTCGGCAGCTCTTCGGCCAGCGCGGGTCGCAGGCCGTCGCCGCCTGGCTGGAGCAGGAGGCGGCGGCCGGCGCGGACCCGCTGCAGGGCTTGCTCTTTCCCGACCGGCAGGCGGGCGCGGCGGTCAAGTTGCGGGAGCGGCCGCCGCGGTACGGCGAGGGTGCGGGCGAGGGCGAAAGCGACGGGGCCGACGGCGCAGCCGATCGTGCCGCCGACCGCTCCGGTGCGACGACGCTCGACCGCGTCCACACCGGCATGCTGCTGCAGGCCGGCGGGCAGACGCACGCGCTGCGGGCGCTGGTACAGGCGGAGCGGGAGCGCGGCCCCGACTTCCTGCGGCTGTCGAACGCGTTGTCGGCGCTCTATCCCCGCGGCAGCGAGGAGAAGCGGCTGCTCGACGCCATGCTGCTCGTGGCGCCGAGATGAGGCCGCTATCTGTTACCCGAGGCGCGTCGACCCAGCGCCGGCGAGCCCGCGGGGCGAGCCCGCGAAGATCGATCCGTTGATCGTCCGATATACTGGCGGGAGCAACTCCGTGAATTCCAACCGGCCTCTGGACCTGCCCGATTTCGCCAAGCCACCCTTGGTGGAAGTCGCCCTTTCGCTCCAGTTCGCATCGCTGCCCCGCCTGACGACCGCTCACATCGGCCTGCTCTGGCGGAAGTATCGCGACCGGTTGCCGCTGATCGAAGAGCGCCCTCCGCTGACGCCGACCTCGGAGAGCTTCGATCCGCCGTCACCGCCGCCGGTGGAGATCGCCTTCGAGGACAAGCCGCCTGCTCCTCGCGTCTGGTTCGTGAACGAGGCCAAGACGGAGCTGGTCCAGGTGCAGCAGGACCGCTTCATTCACAATTGGCGCAAGATCGGCCAAGGCGATACCTATCCGCGTTACGAGGGGATCCGCGAGCGCTTCCGACACGAAGTGTCCGTGTTCGAGAAGTTTCTCACGGACGAAGGTCTCGGTGATCTGGAGGTCAACCAATGTGAGGTGACGTACGTCAACCACATCGAGCCCGCGGGAGGATGGGAGAACCATGGAGAGGTTGAGAAGCTCCTGAGGAACTGGGCGCCGTTGCCCATCGCTGCATTTCTGCCGGCCCCGGAGGACGCCGTGCTGCGGTGGCGCTATCGTATCCGCGTCCCGGGCATGGCGAGACCGGCCGGCAGGTTGTACGTGACGGCTCAGCCCTCGTGGAGCGCGACCGCGGGCAGCCCGGTCTGGGCCCTGAATCTGATGGCGCGGGGAGCCCCGATCGGATCCGGGACCGAGGGAGCTTTCGAGTTCTTCGATCTGGGGCGGGAATGGGTGGTTCGCGGCTTCGCGGACCTGACGACCGACGCCATGCAGAGCTGCTGGGAGAGAGTGGATGCCCGATCTGATTGATGCGACTGACGAGAGTCCGGGCGTGTTGGTCGAGAGCTCGGTGCTGGATTGGTCGTCGAAGGCCGTGTCGGCGGCGGCTGTCTACGCCCTAGCGGATCGGCTTGTCAAGACGCCGTGGGAATCGCCTTGGCGGCCGGCGCGGAAAATCAGGATTCGGGTGCTCGGGGGTGAGGTGTCCCAAGGGCTCTGGCGCGCCTTCGAGCGCGTGTGCGAACTGCAGCAGCTCCCTCGGGGGTGGAACTCGCACGGGGCCGAGCCGGTTTCGGATGCTGCCTTCAGGCAGACCCTCGAGTTTCTGGCGGCCTACGTGGTTCGGGATGTCGCCGTCCCCGAACTCGTGCCCACGGTGCGGGGTGGGCTGCAGCTCGAATGGCACCGGCGGGGAGTGGACATCGAAGTTGAAGTCAAGCCCGACGGGTCGGTGTCTTGGTGTGCCGAGGATCGGCAGTCGGGTGAGGAGGTCGAAGCGGCCCTGGCCGGTCACGAAGCAACAGTCCGAGATTGGCTGAGAAGGGCCTCGGGCTGAGTTCGTGACGTCGCCGGAAGCGTGCAGGCAACAGTTCCCGGACGATCCGCAGATCGTCGACGAGGTTCGGCTTCTGCGGAGAGTCCCGCCATGGCATTTCGTCCGCGACGACAACGCTGGTTGCATCCGGCCTTCGTCGGCGGCGTTCGAGGACGACCGGGACGGAGACCCCATGTCCGTCTCCCGCCAGGACGTGATCGAGGAGGGCGGCGGGGAGCCGGGGCGGGTGTTGGCGAATCACAGCGGCTTCGGCCTGGTGTCGATCCTGGCCGGCCAGGTGCGTTCCAGGGATCAGACAGTCCACGCGGATCCGGTTCCGGCGGATCCGGCGCACGCCAAGGTCTGCGGGCCGAAACCGAGATCCACGCGGAAGTGGTTCGTCCGCCACGCCGAGTGGGTAGTCGCACCACCGCGCGCGTAGAGTCATCGACCACCAGGCACGGCTTCCGGACGCACCCGCCAGTCCGCGCATGGTCCGGATGACGGAACGGCGGGACGCGCTACGCGGGGCGGCGCCGGATCGTGAGCGAGGGTGCGAGCCCGCCGACTCGAAGGCGAGAGGAGACACGTGAACGATGGCGCTTGAGCCCTGGTACAGGGTCGTCCGCCCGCGCCGGGAGGTGCGCGAAGGCCGCTCGTTCAATCCGGACGAGTTCGCCATCGCCCTCGAGCAGGTCGTCGCCGGCACGGCGCCCCCGGACTACCGCGACCCCGAGGCGTTCTTCGACCGTACCTGCTTCACGCGGGCGTTGCGCGACCACACCGGCATGGTGCTGCGGCGTCTGGCCGGAGAGACCGCGAACACCGCGCCGGTCTTGACGCTGGTCACCCAGTTCGGCGGCGGGAAGACCCACACGCTCACCGTGCTCTATCACTTGGTCACGGCAAGCGACCGCCTGGCGGATCGAGAGGATGTCAGGTCGTTGCTGCACGAGGCGGGGCTGTCGGCCGCGCCGGGCGCTCGGGTCGCGGTGTTCATCGGCAACGCCTGGGACCCGCGCGAGGGGCGCGAGGCCCCGTGGATCGACGTCGCCCGCCAGCTCGCCGGCGATCGGGGCGTCGACCTGCTGGGCGCGCAGGCCGCAACGACGCCGCCGGGCACCGAAGCCCTCGGCCGCGTGTTCGCGGCGGCGGACGCGCCGGTGCTGGTGCTGTTCGACGAGGTGCTCAACTTCGTCAACCGCTATCGTGAGATGGCCGACCCGTTCCACGCCTTCATCCAGAACCTGACCGTCGCCATGACCGGCACGACGCACGGGGCCGCCGTCATCAGCCTGCCGCGCAGTCAGGTGGAGATGTCCGACTTCGACCTGGCGTGGCAGGACAAGATCACCAAGGTCGTCCGGCGTGTCGCCAAGGACCTGCTGGCGAACGACGAGGCGGAGGTGAGCGAGGTCGTCCGGCGACGGCTGTTCGACGAATTCGGTCAGGAGCGCTTTCGAAAAAAGGTCTCCAGGGCGTACGCGGACTGGTGCTTCGAGCGTCGCGAGCGGCTGCCGCCGGAATGGACGTTGGTGGACAGCGCCGCCACGGAAGCGAAGGCGCGCGAGCATCTGCGGGCGCGCTTCGAGGCGTGCTACCCGTTCCACCCGGCCACGTTGTCGGTCTTTCAGCGCAAGTGGCGGGCGCTGTCGCAGTTCCAGCAGACGCGCGGGACGTTGGCGATGCTGGCGCAGTGGATTTCGTGGGCGCAGCGCGACGGCTTCGAGGGCGCCCGCACGGAGCCGCTGATCACGCTCGGGTCGGCGCCGCTGGAGGTCTCCGACTTCGCCGGCGTCGTTCTCGGTCAGCTCGGCGAGTCGCGCTTGTCCACCGCCATCGAGGCCGACATCGCGGGCGCTCAGGCCCACGCGCGGGCCTTGGACGGCGACACGAAGGCGGCGCTCCGCGACATCCACCGCCGCGTCGGGACGACCATGCTGTTCGAGTCGTCCGGCGGACAGGTCGACAAGGTGGCGCACCTGCCGGAGCTGCGCTTCGCGCTGGGCGAGCCGGCGATTGACACGACGTCGATTGACGGCGCGGCCCTGGCGCTGGAGGAACGCGCGTACTTCCTGCGCCGCGTGGGAACGGACGGCTTCCGGATCAGCTATCGGCCGACCATCAAGAAGGTCGTCAATGATCGGCGTGCCTCGCTCGACGAGGAGGACGAGATCCGGCCGGCCATCCGCAGTCTGGTTCAGGACGACTTCGACCGTGACAAGCGCATTCCGCGCGTCCATTTTCCCGTCGACTCGGCATCGATTCCCGACACGCCGAAGCTGACGTTGGTGGTCATGGACCCGGCCGCGGAATGGACCGGCGCGGCGGTGGATGGCTTGCGTGAGCGGATTGCGGAGTGGACGCGAACCCGCGGCGCATCGCGCCGGAGGTATCCGGGCGCGCTCGTCTGGGCAGTCCGGAAGCCTGGGCGGCGATTGCGGGACCGGGTCGAGCATTGGCTCGCGTGGAAGCGTGTCGCCGGCGAAGTGGCGGCGGGGACCCTCGGGAACGAGCTCGATGCCACCGACCGCGCCGAGATCGGTGCGAAGGTCCGCGCCGCCGCCGATGCGGCCCGCGAGGAGGTCTGGGGCGACTACCGCTTCATGGTCTTCGCCGACGCGTCGGCGGCCGACGGGCTGGCAGTCATCGACCTCGGGGCCGGTCACTCCAGCAGCGCGGAGACGCTCTGCGGACGCGTCATCGGCGCACTCCGGTCGAACGCCCGCCTCAACGAATCGGTCGGCGCCGGCTACATCGAACGCAACTGGCCGCCGGCACTCAAGGAGGACGGGGCGTGGCCGCTGGACAGCCTGCGCCAGTGCTTCCTCGACGGGTCGCTGACACGCCTCGTCGACCCCGACGCCGTGCTGCGCCGCCGGATCGTCGAGTGGGTCGCCGGCGGTGACTTCGGGCTCGGCTCCGGTCGGGACCCCGCCCGGCCGGACCGCGTGTGGTTTCAGGAGCCGGTGGACGCGGCGGAAGTGTCCTTCGATGCGGGCGTTTGCCTGCTGACCCGGGGCCGAGCCGAAGCACTGAAGGCCCCGCCACCTGAAGAGCAGACGCAACCGGAACCGACTCTCCCTGCGGGCGGGTCGTCAGGCGGTTCCACCGGTACCGGACCGGGATCGGGAACTTTGCCCAAGCCGGAGCTGCCCGAACAACCGGCGCCACGGACCAGGACGCTTCGCGTGCATGGCGACATCCCGGCGGAGAGCTGGAACCGGGTCGGCACGCGGCTGATCCCGAAGCTCCGGGCGGGTTCCGGCGGCGACCTGACGATAGGCGTCACGTGCGAGTTGAGCACGAGTGGACCGGGCGCGGACGCGCTGCTGACCGAGCTGCGTCAGATCCTCGAGGATCTGCGACTCGCCGAGCGAGTCCGGATAGACACCGAGTAGCGGCTGCGAACGGCCGTTTCAGGCCGGGGGCGACAACAGGGAGCGCCGATCCTCGATGATCGCTGCACTTTCGGCTGCTTGTTGTCCCAAGGGTCAAGGAATGGGTGGTGGAGGCGGCGGGAGTTGAACCCGCGTCCGAGAATACGTCCCCACGAGACTCTACATGCTTGTCCGCGCCTGTTGCTTCGCCCCCGGCGTGAGAGCGCGGCCGAAACCGCCGGCGGCTGAGCGTCGAAAAATCTCGCTACGGCCCGTCGTCGCCCCGGACCGGAGCCAGCCTGCTGGATGACGTTCCGTCCCGCCCCGCAGGCGAAGGCGAGGGGAACGTCGTCGCCTGATTAGGCGGCGAGAGCGAGCTGCGTGTTGTCCGCAGTTATGGTTTTGTCCATCGGATTAGCGAGTCGATGGTGCTCGGCATGCATCCCGTGTTCGCCTATCCCCGTCGAAGCCGTGTCGCCCCCTCCTCTTGGTGGTGTGTGCGCGGCGCCGGAGCCGGGAGCTCCGCGCGCTCGTTCTCCGAAGCTCGATTATACCGCAGATCGACCGCGCCCGGGGCCGGGCGGGGATCCGCCCGGTGGCGCGCCGCCTGAGCTCGGAACCCCGGCCGCGCCGGCTCGCAGCCCGATGGTGACGGGCCGCAGCGTCGACGTCGGGGCATCGATGCGGAGCACCGCGAGGTCGTGTGACGCGGTTCGATCATGCCGCGGATTGCGGCGCCGCCCCCGGGCCGGTCGGGAGTCCGCCGTGTCGCCCCCGGCCGCGCGATCCCGCGTATACTCTCACGTGGCGATGGTTCTCGAGGACGCGGTCCAGCGGTCGGGCGAGAAGCTGCTCCGGCGGATCCGCGAGCAGTCCGAGCCGGAGATTCACGGTTTCATCGGCGAGCTGCTGACGGCGGCGGCGCGCGAGCGGGCGGCGGCGCTGGACGAGGCCCGCCGGCATGCCGACGCCGATCGGGACCGCGCGGTTCGCGACGAGGCAGAGAGCGTGCGGGCGGAGGCCAGGCAGGCCATGGACGAGGCGCTGGCGGCGGCGCGCGCAGAGGCCGACCGCGTGCTCGCGGAGCAGGTCGGCGGCGTGCGGGCCGAGGCCGACCGGACCCTGGCGGCGCTGGCCGAACTCGAGGCGACCCTGGCCGCGGCGCCCAAGCCCGACGAGGTGCTGGGCCGGGTGGTCGACGGCGTGCGCCGGCTCGACCAGGCGTCGAGCCTGACCGACGTGCTGAACGCGTTGGCCGAGACCGCCGGGAGCGAGGCGCAACGGGCGGGAGTGGTCATCGTGGAGGGCGAGCGCATCCGCGGGTGGCGCTTCGTGGGCTTCGAGCCGGCGCTGCCGTCGGCCCGTGAGGTCGATGTGGCCCTCGTCGACGCGGGTATCGTGGGCGAGGCGGCGCAGGCGGCGGCGTCGCGGTCGGTCGAGGCCGGCGCGGACGCGGGGGCGGGCGGCGCGGCGCCGGCGTTCATGACGCTGCCGTCGGGCGCGAACGCAGTGGCGGTGCCGGTGATGGTCGGCGGGGATGTGAGCGCCATCGTCTACGGCGACGACGGCGGGAGAGAGCCGGCAGCGGGCTGGCGCGCGTCGATCGAGATCCTGGCCCGGCACGCGGGACACTGCCTGGAAGGGCTGACCGCCGCCCGTCTCGTCCAGCTCGCGCACCTGGAGGCGTGCGGCGGCCTCGAGTCCGCCGCAGGAAGGCTCTCCCTCGAGGATCCGGACGCCGGTTCGGGAGAGGCGGTCCTCGCCCCCGGCGAGTCTCCCGCCTGACACTGGTTGACCGTCCTTGAAGAGAGTTGCCCATGTCGCGGGGCGCTTGGCGGCGTTTGCCAGCGAAACCAGCGGCCCGACGGCAAAGGAAGCTCTGGGACAGCCCACTGGTTGACCGTCCTTGAAGAGAGTTGCCCATGTCGCGGGGCGTTTTCGCAGCGTTTGCCAGGGAAAACCAGCGGCCCGACGGCAAAGGAAGCTCTGGGACAGCCTACTAGTCGCTTTCCTCGACAAGGCGCTGGAAATCGCCGCCGTGCGGCCGGTCGGTCCGGCTGCGCGGCACGATTCGGTAGCCGGAGGCTTCGCATGCAGCGAACCGCGTCCGCCCGGAAGGCTCCGTGCGGGAGATCCGCAATGCACGGTTTGAGCGGAGGGCTCGCTCTCGGCCCGTGGGTTCCGCCGACCGTTGCCCGGTGAGATGGATCGGCCCATGCGCACCACCGCGGGCTCGCGCAAGGCGGCCCGGTTCACCGAGTCGGTCATCCGCGAGATGACCCGGCTGGCCCATCGGCACGACGCGATCAACCTGTCGCAGGGGTTTCCCGACTTCGCGGCGCCGGCCGAGCTGAAGGCCGCCGCGCAGGCGGCCATCGCCGCCGACATCAACCAGTACGCGGTGACGTGGGGCGCGAGGCCGCTGCGCGAGGCGGTGGCGCGGGAGTTCACGCGCCGGTACGGCGTGCCGGTCGACGCCGAGACGCAGGTCACGGTCTGCTGCGGCTCGACGGAGGCGATGATGTCGACGATGCTCGCCGCCGTCGACCCCGGCGACGAAGTCGTCGTCTTCGAGCCGTTCTACGAGAACTACGGCCCCGACGCGATTCTGTCGGGGGCGGTCCCCCGCTACGTGAGGTTGCACGCGCCGGACTGGCGTTTCGACCCCGACGCGCTGGCCGCCGCGTTCAACGACCGGACGCGGGCCGTCATCGTCAACACGCCGAACAACCCGACCGGCAAGGTCTTCAGCCGCGCGGAGCTCGAGACCATCGCCGGGCTGTGCCGCCGGTGGGACGTGCTGGCCATCACCGACGAGATATACGAGCACATCCTCTACGACGGGGCCCGCCACGTCCCGATGGCCGCCGTCGACGGGATGGCGGACCGCACCGTCACCATCAACAGCCTGTCGAAGACCTACAGCGTGACGGGGTGGCGGGTGGGGTGGGCCATCGCCTCGCCGGCGCTGACCGGCGCGATCCGCAAGGTACACGACTTCCTGACGGTGGGGGCGGCGGCGCCGCTGCAGGAGGCGGGGGCGGCCGCCCTCGCGCTGCCCGACGCCTACTACGCGGAGCTGGCTGGGGCCTACCGGCGACGACGCGACCTGCTGCTGGGGCTGCTCGAGCCGCGCGGGTTCACGTGCTTCAGACCTCGCGGGGCCTACTACATCATGACCGACGTCAGCGGGTTCGGCTTCGCCGACGACCTCGAGTTCGCCCGCTACCTGGTGGCCGACGTGGGGGTCGCGGTGGTCCCCGGCAGCAGCTTCTATCACGATCCCGCCCTGGGAAGGACCCAGGTCCGGTTCACCTTCTGCAAGCGAAACGAGACGCTGCAGGAGGCCGGGCGCCGGCTCGCGACGATACCCCTCTCCGCTCAGGCGGGGCACGAGTCTGCGCCGTAGCAGGGGCGCCGCGGAAGCTGGTATCCTGAGATGTCGCGGCGCGCGGTGAGCCACTGCCCGCCTTCCTGCGCCCCCGGGTGCCGCGGAAGCTGGTATCCTGAGATGTCGCGGCCCCCCCGGCGACCTGCCCGCCGGCTCCCTGTGGTCGCCCGGCCCGCGCGCGATTCCCCGTTCCATGTCTCCGCTTGCGCGACTCGTCCCGTGCGTCCTGCGCTACCGCCGGCAGTTCCTGCTCGGACTGCTGTGCCTGGTGCTCACGACCACGTTCTCGCTGCTCGGGCCGTGGGTGTTGCGCTACGCGGTGGACGACCTGACGGGGGGCGTCACCCGGGATAAGCTGACCGTGCACGCGGCGACCCTGCTCGGCCTTGCGATGGCCGGCGGGTGGTTCCGGTTCCTCATGCGCCGCATCCTCGTCGGCGCCTCGCGCGCCATCGAGTACGACCTGCGCAACGCCTTCGTCGCCCACCTGCAGCGGCTGCCGCCGGCGTACTTCCAGGCCACGCGCACCGGCGACCTCATGTCGCGCGCCACCAACGACCTGAACGCGGTGCGCATGATGGTCGGCCCCGCCGTCATGTACATGACGAGCACCGGCCTCGTGTTCGTCGTGGCGGTCGCCCTCATGCTGTCCATCGATCCCGTCCTGACCCTGGCCGCGCTGGCGTGCCTCCCGGTGGTCTCGGTCGCCGTCAAGTTCTTCGGCGCCGCCGTGTACCGTCGGACGGAGCGGATTCAGGCGCAGCTCTCGACGCTGAGCGCGGTCGTGCAGGAGGGGCTGGCCGGCGTGCGGGTGGTGCGTGCGTACTGCCGCGAGGAAGTGGAGACGGAGCGGTTCCGTCGCGAGAACCGCGAGTACTTCGCGCGCAACGCGCGGCTCATCCGGGTTCAGGCCCTGTTCTATCCGAGTCTCGGGTTCTTTCTGGGGCTCGCCGGGGTGCTGGTGTTGTGGCTCGGGGCGCGCCACGTCATCGAGGGGCGCATCACGGTCGGGCAGTTCGTCGCCTTCAACGCCTACCTGCTCATGCTGAGCTGGCCGATGATCGCGTTCGGCTTCGTGACCAATCTCTTCCAGCGGGGGATGGCGGCGTGGGGCCGGATGTGCGACGTTCTCGACGCGCGCCCGGCCGAGTCCCCGGCCGCGGGCGCCGCCCTGCCGCCGGGTTCGGCGCCGGCGCCGGCCACTCCCGCCCCCGCCGCGCGCCGCCCGGGAACCGGGAGATTGCGGCGCGGCGCTCGCCAGGATTCGTCGGCAGGCGTGGCCCACGCGTCTGCCGTGGATCCGACCGGGGGAGCGGGGCGCGGCCCGCGCCGCGATTCCGCCGACGGCATCGGGTCCGACGGCTTCGCCGGCCGCATCGAGTTCCGCGACCTGACTTTCGCGTACGGCGGTCGGCCTGTGCTCGATGGCGTGTCTGCGCGCGTCGAGCCGGGCCGCGTGCTCGGGGTCATCGGCCCCACCGGCTCGGGCAAGTCGACGCTCCTCGCCCTGCTGCCGCGTCTCTTCGACCCGCCGCGGGGGACCGTGTTCGTCGACGGCGTCGACGTGCGGGACTTCCCCTTGCCGCTGCTGCGGCGGCAGATCGCGATGGCGCCGCAGGACCCGTTCCTGTTCTCGGACACCATCGCCGCGAACGTGTCGTTCGGGGTCGAGGCGGCCGGCGCGGAGGGAGCCGACGGCGGCCCGGGGAGCCCCGTGGCCGACGGCGGAGCGGCGGATGCCGCGGTGCGAAGAGCCGCCGGGAGCGGGGCCGCCGGCGCCGTCGGCGACGGACGCGGGGTGACGGACGCGGGGAGGCGAGACGCCGACGAGGGCGAGACGACGGGCGCCCGCGTGACCGGCGGCGGGGAGCGCGACGCTGAGGCTGTCGTGACCGGGGCGCTCGCCCTGGCGCGGCTGGACACCGATCTCGCCGGGTTCCCGGAGGGCGCTGCGACGCGGGTGGGCGAACGCGGGGTCACCCTGTCGGGCGGGCAGAAGCAGCGGACCGCGCTGGCGCGGGCGATCGCCGCCGATGCGCGCATCCTCCTGCTCGACGACGCGCTCTCGGCCGTCGACGCGCGCACGGAAGCGGACATCCTCGCCAATCTGCGCCGCGTGCTGCGCGGGCGTACGACGATCGTCGTGTCGCACCGCATCTCGACGGTGCGCGCGGCCGACCTCATCCTCGTGCTCGACGAGGGCCGCGTCGTCGAGCGGGGCGACCACGACGAGCTGGTGGCGCACAACGGGCTGTACGCGCGGCTGCACCGGAAGCAGCTCATCGAGCAGGCGCTGGAGCGAGGATGATCGAGGCGGACGACGAGGTTCTCGGCAAGGCCTACGACGCGCGCCTGATGCGCCGACTGCTGGGCTATATGCGGCCCTACCGCGCTCGCATCGGCGTGGCGTTCCTGGCGATACTGGGGCTCTCCCTCCTACAGCTCGCGCCGCCGTACCTGACCAAGGTCGCCATCGACACCCACATCGCGGCCGGAGACGTCGAGGGCCTGACCCCCCTCGCCCTGCTGCTGCTCGGCGTGCTGGTGGCGTCCTATGTGCTGGAGGTGGTGCAGACGTACACGCTGCAGGTCACCGGGCAGCGCATCATCTTCGACCTGCGGATGCAGATTCACGGACGCCTGCAGCGCCTCGACGTGGCGTTCTTCGACCGCAACCCGGTGGGGCGCCTGATGACCCGCGTGACCACCGACGTCGATGCCCTGAACGAGCTGTTCGCGTCGGGCGTGGTGTCGGTGTTCCGCGACGTCTTCATGCTGGCGGGCATCGCCGTCGTGCTGTTCGTCATGGACTGGCGCCTCGCCGTCGTCGCCCTCTCCGTTCTGCCCCTCATCGCGGCGGTGACGCAGTGGTTCCGCCGCAACGCCCGGCAGTCGTACCGGGAGGTGCGGGGCTGGTTGGCGCGCATCAACTCTTTCCTGCAGGAGAACGTGACGGGGATGGCGACGGTGCAGCTCTTCCGGCGCGAGGCGCGCCAGTACGAGCGGTTCGACGCGATCAACCGCGGGTGCCGCGATGCGCACTTCGCGTCGATCTTCTTCTACGCGGTGTTCTATCCCGCCATCGAGGTGCTGGGGGCGCTCGCCGTCGCCGCCATCATCTGGTTCGGCGGCGCGTGGACCCTGCAGGGCAGCCTCGAGCTCGGCTCGCTGGTGGCGTTCGTGCTCTACTCTCAACGCTTCTTCCGTCCCATCAGCGACCTGTCCGAGAAGTTCAACATCCTGCAGGCGGCGATGGCGTCGTCCGAGCGCATCTTCGCGCTGCTCGACACGCCGGTGGCGGTCGCCGACCCGTCGGCGGCGGAGGCGGTACGAGTCGCTACGCGCCGACCGTGGGCCGACGGCTCGGTAATGCGCTCGGTCGCCGACCCGGCGGCGGCGGAAACGGTGCGAGACCGCGTGCGGAGGTTCGAGAGGGAACGCGTCGACCCGGTCACCACCCCCGCCGCCCCGGCCGGCGCGGCGCGGGCGCCGGGATGGGACGACGAGGCCGGTCACCGCGATCCGCCCACCGTCGCGCGGTCGCCGCGCCGGCGGGACGACCCGGATCGCGGCGGGCCGCCCCCGGGTCCGGGCGGGCCGGAGGTCGGTTCGCAGCACGGGGGTCATATCCGGTTCGAGAACGTGTGGTTCGCGTACCGCGGCGAGCAGTACGTGCTGGAGGACGTCAGCTTCGATGTCGCGCCCGGGCGGCGGGTCGGCGTGGTGGGCGCCACCGGGGCGGGGAAGAGCACCGTGCTCAACCTGTTGATGCGGTTCTACGACGTGAACCGCGGGCGCATCACCATCGACGGGGTCGACATCCGCGATCTGCCGCTGCACGACCTGCGGTCGCGGTTCGGGCTCGTGCTTCAGGACGTCTACCTGTTCTCGGGCACGGTGGCCGACAACATCCGGTTGGGGAACGAGGCGATCACCGACGACGACGTGCGCCGGGCCGCGCGCGGCGTGCACGCCGACCGGTTCATCGCGTCACTTCCCGACGGGTTCGAGACCGCGGTGGCCGAGCGGGGGGCCACTTTCTCGGTGGGGCAGCGCCAGTTGCTGTCGTTCGCGCGCGCCCTCGCTTCGCGCCCCCCGGTGCTGCTGCTCGACGAGGCCACGTCGAGCGTGGACACCGACACCGAGCAGCTCATTCAGAACGCGCTGCACGTGCTGATGTCCGGCCGGACGACCATCGCCATCGCCCACCGCCTGTCCACGGTGCAGGACATGGACACGATTCTCGTCTTTCACAAGGGCCGGCTGCGCGAGCAGGGCAGCCACCGGCGCCTGCTCGCCGAGCGGGGCCTGTACCACAAGCTCTACCAGCTTCAGTACCGCGACCAGGAGGTCGGGATCGCGCCGGCCGCGTCGTAGGCGCTTGTCGCCCCGAGGGCGGCGTGTTGCGGAGTCATCGCCCGGAGAAGCGACGTACCCGGCGATCAGAGCGCGGCGGCTCGTCGAAGAAACGCCGCGAACTCATCGAGACAGGCGCGGGGGCGGTCGACATGCCGGGCCGGTGGCATGCCGGGTAACGGGCGTGGTCGGGGCCCCGGCCGGTTGCGTCTCGGGGGCGGAGACGGCCGGCGGTGTGGCGGCGGCGCCCGCGGGCTCACCGCCACACGCCCCGGTCGCGAGGCGGCTAGAGCCCCTCGGCCTGCTTCATGAAGCCGAGGTGGGTCTGGGCCACTTCCAGGCCGCCCTCGCCCTCCTGCCAGCCGGTACGCCCGTCGCCGTCGGCGTCGACCCCCGACAGCAAGGCCTGCGCGAGGTCGTTCAGCTCGGCGACGAGGGGGGCCGCGTCGGCCGCGGTCGTCGTCCGGGCGATGCGCTGCGCCAGCGCGACGATCCGGTCCGCGCGGGCCACGGTGTTCTGGGCCGACGTCGCGACGTGGACTGCGTGGGTCCGGACCGCGCCGGACGCGCCCTCGGCGTCGGCGGCGGCGGTGATGTGCTGCGCGGCGCCGGCCGCCCCGCGCTTCACGCCGTAGCCGCGTCCGGGGCCGCTTTCGATCTGCGAGGGATCGACCGCGTGCAGCACGTGCGTCGTGTGCCGCTTCATCGAGGCGAAGTTGCTCGGGTCGCTGGCGGCCAGGCCGGCGTGGCGCGCCGCGATCTCGGCCTCGGCGACGGCCGCCGGCAGCAGGCCCTCGCCGTCCGGCGTGTCGCGCCACGCGTCGGCGACGTGGCCGATGTGGTTGTGCGCGGGGTTCTGCGCGGCGACGTTGCCCGCGGCCAGGACTGCCACTGCGATCAGGGCGGCGAGGGCGGCGTAGGTGGCTCTCTTCATCGGTTTCCTCCGGATTCACGACAGGCGGCGGGCCCCTCGGCTCCGCCCGGACCCGTGGCGGCTCCGGCTGGGCCGGCCGCCGCCCCGGCCGCGTCCGGGATGGCGGTCCGGACGCGTCATTGACAATCTGCCTTTATACCGTGGCGGTCGTCCGGCGGCAAGTGATCACTGGCGTGGGGCCGGGTCCGGCGGGAGGTCACGTGGGCGGTCGCCGGCCGGCGGTGGATCCCGGAAGTGCTCGTAGCCCCCCGGCACGATACCGTGGCGGTCGTCCGGCGGCAAGTGATCACTGGCGCGGGGCCGGGTCCGGCGGGAGGTCACGTGGGCGGTCGCCGGCCGGCGGTGGATCCCGGAAGTGCTCGTAGCCCCCCGGCACGGGCCGTTCGCCGTCCGGGGTGCGCAGTACGAGGTCGGGGGCCTTCGTCAGTTCGCCGATGCGGGTGACGGGGACGCCCTGGAACAGGCGGGCCAGCATTCGGAGTGCTCGGCGCTGACGGCGGGGCACCGCGATCAGCAGCTCGTAGTCGTCGCCGCCACGCAGGGCCGGCTCGACCGGGTCGCCGCCTGCGGCGAACCACCGGCGCGCCCCGGGGTGCACCGGTATCGCGGCGGCGTCCACCTCCGCCCCCGTCCCCGAGGCGCGTGCGAGCTGGCGCAGCCCGTCCGCGAGCCCGTCGCTCAGGTCGATGCCGGCCCGCGCCACGCGGTTCCGGCCGAGCAGGGTCCCGATGCGAACCCGCGGCTCCGGTCGCCGGTAGCGCCGGATGCAGTCGTCGATGTCGGGGTCGGGTGCGGGGTCGGGGCCCGCGCGCGGCGGCTGCTGCAGGGCGGCGAGCCCGGCCGCGGCGGCGCCAACGGTTCCCGTCACCCACAGCTCGTCGCCCGGCCGCCCGCCGGCGCGCGTCAGCACGCGCCGGCGCCGGACCGAGCCGATCGCGGTCACGTCCAGCACCAGGGGGCCGTGCGTGCGGGTGACGTTGCCGCCGACGAGGGCGACCCGGTGACGGGCCGCGAGGCCGAGCAGGCCCTCGACCATCGCGTCGAGGTCGGCCGCGTCCAGCGTCCCGGGGAGGACCAGCGACAGCACCGCCGCGCGCGGCGTCGCCCCCATCGCCGCCAGATCGCTCAGGTTCACGGCGAGCGTGCGGTGGCCGATGTCCGGCGCGGACACGAAGGACCGGTCGAAATGGACTCCTTCGACGAGAGTGTCGGTGGTGACGACGTCGAGGGCGCCGCGGGCCGGCTCGACCACCGCGGCGTCGTCGCCGATGCCGGTGGGGACCCAGTCGGGCGGCGCCGGCGTCCGCCGTCGTATCCGCTCGATGATGGCCGCTTCGCCCAGGTCGGCGACGGTCGTCCCGGGGCCGGCGGCGGCGTTACCGGGCGTAGTCCACCGCCCGGGTTTCGCGGATCACCGTGACCTTGATCTGGCCGGGGTACTGCAGCTCGTTCTCGACCCGCTTCGCGATGTCCTTCGACAGCCAGACCGCCTCTTCGTCGCTCACCTTCTCGCTCTCGACCATGATGCGGACCTCGCGGCCCGCCTGCAGCGCGAACGCCTTGGAGACCCCGTCGAACGAGTCGGCGATGCTCTCGAGCTGCTTGAGGCGCTTGATGTACGACTCGAGGATGTCGCGCCGTGCGCCCGGCCGGGCCGCCGAGATGGCGTCCGCCGCCTGCACCAGCATCGACTCGAGCGACGGCCAGTCGATGTCCATGTGATGGGCGGCCATGGCGTCGACGACCGCCTCCTTCTCGCCGTGCTGGCGCAGGAAGTCGATGCCGAGCGAGAGGTGGGTGCCCTGCAGCTCGCGGTCGATGGCCTTGCCGATGTCGTGCACGAAGGCGCCGCGGATCGTGGTGTGGGCGTCGAGCCCCACTTCGCGGGCCATGATGCCGGCCAGGTACGCGACCTCCTTCGAGTGGCTCAGCACGTTCTGGCCGTAGCTGGTGCGGAACTTCAGCTTCCCCATCAGCCGGTGGATCTCGGGGTGCATGTCGAAGAGCCCCAGCTCGAACGCGGCCGCCTCGCCCTCCTTGAGGGCCAGCTCCTCCTGCTCGACCTTGACCTTCTCGACGACCTCCTCGATGCGGGCGGGATGGATGCGCCCGTCCGCTATCAGCCGCTCGATGGCCTGCTTCGCGACCTCGCGGCGGAAGGGGTCGAAGCTCGACAGGATGATCGCGCCGGGGGTGTCGTCGACGATCAGCTCGACCCCGGTGGCCTGCTCGAGGGCCCGGATGTTCCGGCCCTCGCGGCCGATGATGCGTCCCTTGAGGTCGTCGCTCGGCAGGTCCACCACCGACACGGTGGTCTCGATGGTGTGCTCGGGGGCGCTGCGCTGGATGGCCTGGGTGATGATCTGCTTCGCCTTCTCCGCCGCCTGCTCGCGGGCCTCGGCCTCGAGCCGCTTGACGAGGTTGGCGGCGTCGCGGCGGGCCTCCTGCTCGATCTGCTTGATGACGATTTCCTTCGCCTCGTCGGCGGTGAGCCCGGAGACGCGCTGCAGGGCCTGCTGACGCTCGCGGACGATCTCGTCGCAGCGGCGGCGCTCCTCGGCGAGGGTGCGGTCCCGCTCGTCGAGGTCCTGCTGACGCTCGGCGAGCCGGGCCTCGACGAGCTTGGCCTCGCGATCCTGCTCGGTCAGCTCCCGGGTCCTGCCGGCGATCTGCCGCTCGATGGAATCGAGCTCGTCGCGGCGCTCCTGGCTCTGACGCTCGCTCTCCTGCAGCAGCGTCTGGGCCTGCTCCTTGGCCGCGAGTTCCGCCTCCTTGCGGTAGGCGTCGGCGTCGCGGCGGGCGTCGCGCTGAAGCCGTTCCGCCTCCAGGCGGGCGTCGTGCAGAAGCCGCTCCGCCTCCTCGTTCGCCTGACCGACGGTGCGGGCGGCGCGTTCGCGGGCGAGAAACCAGGCGAGGAGACACACGGCGACGACGGCCAGGGCGATGCCGGCGGTCGGGAGAAGGTCCATGGGTGGTCCCTCTGACCCCACGGCTGGCGCAGCCGGAGGTCGCGGGGAGCGCCAGACGGACGGCGCGGCGGGGCAGCCCCTCGACGGCGGTCGCGGGGACGGGAACCCATGGCGTCAGCGATGGGTTCCCGTACGGCGACGCCCGGAGAGGTGAGGCGTAAGGCCCCGCATTGCCGTGTGGGGAGGTCGAATGAACCTGCTGGCAGCAGGTGGAGCCGCTGCTTGGCAATCAGCTTCGCTTTGCGCTACCTCGCGCGGAGGCGTGCACGCCACGAAGCGTCGCGGCTCTCTTGGGTATAGCGTTGGCTCAAACGAGCCTCCAGGACCATCACGAACACTGCAGGGATCTGGTAATTCACATGGCTGCCAACTGCCAGCCGACACATGCGGCAGAGCGTGACCGCCTGTCTGAATCGCTCTCGATGCCCCCATCTTAGAACGAACCCGGACTGCCCGCAAGGCCGGGCCGGCGAGTCCCGCGACAGGGCCGATCCGGTCAGGTCTCGGTCGCCGGCTCCGGCCCCGCATCCGCGAGGGCGTCATCGACCATCCGCTCGATCTCCCCGGCCCGAGTCTTCAACGCGAGCTCGAGGGTGCTGCCGGTGTCGCGGCTGCGGAAGTACTCGTCGGCGATGTTCATCGCGGCCAGCACCGCGATGCGCACGGTGTCGCCTCCGGTCGAATGCTCGGTCGCGATCCGGATCTTGTGGTCGACGTAGCCGGCCAGCCGGTTGATGTACTCGATGTCGAGCGAGCTCCGGATCGAGAAGCGCTGTCCCATGATCTCCACCGTCACCATCTGCGGTGAATCGCTGGTCGCGGACCCGTGTTCGATGTCGGTCACGATGACAGCATCCGGACGCGCGGGCGGGGCGGCGGCGGGGCGCGCGGCTCCCGCCAGGGGCATCTACAGGCTGATCTCTTCGATCTGTTCCAGCATCCGGGTGATGCGGTCCCGGATCTCGTCGCGCTCGGACTGGCTCTGCCGGTTCTGCGTTTCCTGCCGTTCCTCGGCGGTCTGCAGCTGGCCGCGCAGCTCTTCCACCTCGCCCGATAGGCGCGTATTGTCGTCGAGGGCCATCTTCAGCTCTTCGCGGGTGGTTCCCAGCACTTCGATGAGGGTCTGAACCCGATCCGCCAACTGTTCGATGGGCTTCAGTTCCGCCGGGGCTTCCGTCGTCACCATGAGTACTCCTCGTGGCAAGGGCGGCCGCTGTCCGTGACGTCCGATGGCCGCTTGCCGGGCGGTCCCGGGGCCGCCTCTCGTCTCGATCGTCTACCGCTGTCGCGCTCGATGGGTTTCCGCGAGCGCCTGCAGCACCCTGTCGGTGCTTCGCTGGACCTCGGCGTCGGTCAGCGTCCGATCCGGGGCGCGGAACGTCAGTCGGACCGACAGGCTGACGGCGCCCGCCGCCACCCCCGACCCCGTGTACCGGTCGACCTCGACGACGTCGACGAGGGCCGGCCCGGCCGCCGCCCGGATCGTGTCACGAAGCCGCGCGGCAGACAAGGCGTCGGCGACCTCGACGGAGATGTCGCGCGTGACCGACGGATACCGCGGCACCGGGGCCGCGCGCAGGCGCTCGAAAACGCCGAGGTCGAGCGGCCGCAGATCGAGCTCGGCTACGTACACCGGGTCCGATCCGGTCATGCCGCGCGCCGCCGCGAACGCCGGATCGAGCTGGCCGGCCTCGCCCAGCACGACGCGGTCGGGGCCGTTCTGCAGATGCACGCGGGCGCTCCGCCCCGGCGCCAGGTGGCCGGCCGTCATCGGCTCGAACGCCGCGTCCATGCCGAACCCCGCGCACAGCCTCGCGATGACGCCGGTCAGGTCGAAGAAATCCGCCGGCCGGGCCGGGGCGCTCCAGTGCACCGTGGTCGCCGGGCCGGCGATGGCGATTCCCAGGGCGGGCGTCTCGCCGTCTCCCCGGCGGAACCGACTGCCGATCTCGAAGAGCCGGACGTCGTGCCGCTCGCGGCGACGGTTGTGGACCACCGAGTCGACGAGACCGGGCAGCAGCGAGGGCCTCAGCACCGCCCCGCGTTCCGACAGGGGGTTGCGGAGGGCCACGATGTCCTTCGGGTCGCCGTGGGCGGCGCGCGCCGCCGCCTCCTCGACGAAGCCGTAGGTGACCGCCTCGGAGTAGCCGGCGCCCGTCAGCAGGCGTCGCACGAGGCGGTCGCGGGCCCGCCAGGGGCCCGGCGCCGGCGCCGGCCGGGTCAGGGCCGGGAACGTGGTCGGAATCTCGTCGTAGCCGTGGTGGCGCGCGATCTCCTCGATCAGGTCCTCCTCGCGCTTGACGTCTACCCGGAACGTCGGGACCCGGACGCGCCAGGCGGGGCCCTCGTCCGTCGCGGCCGGTGTCGGCCCGAAGCCGAGGCGCGTCAGCGCCGGCGCCACGAAGTCCTCGTCGACGCCATGGCCGAGCACGCGGGCGATTCGGGTGTGGCGCAGCCGCACCTCGATCGGTCGCGGCGGAGCGGGAAAGCGGTCGACCGGCGCCCCCCGGGAGGTGCCGGCGCCGATGTCGGCGAGCAGCCGGCGGGCCCGGTGGATGGCGGCGGGCGGGGCCGCGACGTCGGCGCCGCGCTCGAACCGGTAGGAGGCGTCGGTGGCGAGGCCCATCCGGCGGCTCGTGCGCCGCACCGAGATGGGATCGAACCAGGCGGCTTCGAGCAGGATGGACCGGGTCGCGGCGCCGACCTCGGAGGCGGCGCCGCCCATGATTCCCGCCACCGCCTGCGGGCGCTCGGCGTCGGCGATGGTCAGCATGTCGGGGTCGAGGGTCCGGTCCACGCCGTCAAGGGTGCGGACGGTCTCGCCGGCGCGGGCCCGCCGCACGCGGATCTCGGGCCCGGCGAGGCGGTCGAGATCGAACGCGTGCATGGGGTGCCCGAGCTCGATCATGACGTAGTTCGTGACGTCGACGACATTGTTGATGGGGCGCACGTCGGCCGCTTCCAACCGTCGCGCCAGCCACGTCGGCGACGGCCCCACCGTCACCTGCGCGAGGGCGCCGGCGTAGCGCGGGCAGAGGTCGGGGTCGTCGATGGTGATGGCGACGGCGTCGCTTTCGCCGGCGCCGGTCTCCGGGGGGGCGGCCGGCGCGCGCAGGTCGGTGTCGTAGGCGGTCGCCACTTCGCGCGCGATACCGAACACCGACAGGCAGTCGGGGCGGTTCGTCGTGATCTCGAGATCGAGCACCGCGTCCCGCGCGCCGTCGGGAGTGCGGGGGTCGGCCGGCCACGGCTCGACCGCGCCGACCTCGAACCCGCACAGGGTCAGCCGGTCAGCCAGCTCGTCGACCCCCACCGGAACGTCGACGAGCTCCCGCAGCCACGACACGAGGACTCTCAATGGGGAAATTGCTCCAGCAGGCGCAAGTCGTTGTCGTAGAAGAGCCGGATGTCCTCGACCCGGTACTTGAGGAGGGCGACGCGGTCGATGCCGAGGCCGAAGGCCCAGCCCGTGAAGCGCTCCGAATCGTATCCCACCGCCTCGAAGACGGCCGGGTGCACCATGCCGCAGCCGAGGATCTCGAGCCAGCCGGTCTGCTTGCAGACCGCGCACCCGTCGCCGCGGCAGAAGACGCAACTGATGAAGACCTCGGCGCTCGGCTCGGTGTAGGGGAAGAAGCTCGGCCGGAACATGACCCGGGTGCCGGGGTCGAAGAACGCCTTCAGGAAGCCGACGAGCGTTCCCTTCAGGTCCGCCATCGTGATCCCCTCGTCGACCATCAGCCCCTCCACCTGCATGAACATGGGTGAGTGGGTCAGATCGGGGGTGTCGCGGCGGTAGACCAGTCCCGGCGCGATGATGCGCACCGGCGGCTCGTGGCGCTCCATGTAGCGGATCTGCATCCCCGACGTGTGGGTGCGGAGGAGGGTCGCGGGGGCGCCCTCGCCGGGCATCGAGCCGTCGAGGTAGAACGTGTCCTGCATGTCGCGGGCCGGGTGGTCCGGCGGCATGTTCAGGGCCTCGAAGTTGTGGTAGTCGTCCTCGACCTGCGGGCCCTGGAGAATCTCGAAGCCCCACGCCTCGAAGATCGACTCGACCTGCTCGCGGATCAGGGTCAGCGGGTGGCGGCGTCCGAACGGCGCCTCGCGGCCCGGCAGAGTGACGTCGACGGCCCCGGCTGGCCGCGCGTCGGCCCGCAGCGCCTTGCGGCGTTCCTCTAGCGCCTGCTCGATCTCCCGCTTGAGGACGTTGGCGCCCTTGCCGAGCGCGGGTCGGGCCTCGGGGGGCGCACCCGCCACCTGCTTCATCAGCGCCGCGACGGCGCCTCGCTTGCGGCCGAGGTATCGGTCCCGCACCGCCTGCAGGCCGGGCTCGGAGGAAACCGCGGCGATGTCCGCCTGGAAGGCGGCGCGGATGCCGTCGATGTCGCTCGGGGCGGTCATGACTGGGCGGTCACGGCGTGAGTCATGGCGGGGCCGGCGCGAAGACCGAACCGATACGACCCGCGAAAGGCTCGCGGCGCAGGCGTCTGCACCGTTCCACGGGGCGGACGCCTAGGACGCGGAGGCTCCGCCGGCCGGCGGAGCCGCGTCGTCCTGACCCGCGGCCTGCGCCGCGAGCTGCGCGAAGGCGGCGGGCTCCGCCACCGCGAGGTCGGCGAGGCTCTTGCGGTCGAGGGCGACCCCGGCCGCGCCGAGGCCGTGCATGAACCGGCTGTAGCTGAGCCCGTGCTCGCGCGCGGCGGCGTTGATGCGCTGAATCCACAGGCGGCGGAAGTCGCGCTTCTTCAGGCGGCGGCCGACGTAGGCGTACTCGGCCGCCTTGTCGCCGGCTTCCTTCGCAGCCCTGTAGAGCTTGCTCTTCGTGCCGAAGAAGCCCTTGGTGCGCGCCAGCAGCTTCTTGCGCTTTGCGCGCCGCACCGATCCACGCTTGACTCGCGGCATCCGTTCAACTCCTGAAATCCGTCGTTCGGGGCGGTTCGGGCCGCCCGGTCCATGAACCCGGGGTGAGGCCGCGCCGCGGCCCCGCCCGGGGATGCGCTAACCGTTCGGCAGCAGGCGCTGAACCCGGCGGGTGTCGGCGGCCGAGATCAGGGCCGACTTCCGGAGGTTCCGCTTCCGCTTGGTCGTCTTGCTCGTCAGGATGTGCTGCTTCAACGACTGGCTGCGCACCACCTTGCCGCTGCCCGTCGTCTTGAAGCGCTTCGCGGCCCCGCGGTGTGTCTTCATCTTCGGCATCGGATCCTAGCTCCCCTGTCCCTTCTTGCCGCCGCTGACGCCGGACAGGATGATGTGCATCTGGTTGCCTTGCATGCTCGGGTGCGTCTCGGCCGCGGCCACGCCCTCGAGGTCCTCGACGAGGCGATCGAGAATGCGCCGCCCGAAGTCGGGGTGGGCCATCTCCCGTCCGCGGAAGAAGATCGTGGCCTTCACCTTGTCGCCTTCCTTGACGATGCGCTCGATGTGCTTCTTCTTGAAGTTGTAGTCGTGCTCGTCCACCTTGGGCCGGAACTTGATCTCCTTGAGCTCGATCGACTTCTGGTTCTTGCGCGCTTCCCGGGTGCGTTTCTGCTCCTGGTAGTGATAGCGCCCGTAATCCATGATGCGGCACACGGGCGGCGACGCAGTCGGAGAGATCTCGACGAGGTCGAGCCCCTTCTCCCGGGCGATGGCGAGCGCCTGGGGGGGCGACATGATGCCGAGCTGCTGGCCGGTATCGTCGATGACCCGGATCTCCCGCACCCGTATCCGCTCGTTGGTGCGGGTCCGGACCTCACGTCTCTGGTTGCGAACGAAAGCGATAACGTCCCCCTTGGTGAAAGTGGTGCGGTGCGGACGCCGTCACTGGAGCGTCGCGTCGCCGTCGCCGGCCCCGCGCCGCCGAACCTCGTCGAGGGCGGCGGCGATGAAGTCCTCGACGGGGCGAGCCCCGCGGTCACCGTCCCGCCGGTGCCGGACGGACACCGCCCCTTCGGCCGCCTCGCGATCGCCCGTGACCAGCATGTAAGGGATCTTCCGGAGCTGCGCCGAGCGAATCTTATACCCCATTTTCTCGTGGCGGGCATCGACCTCGGCCCGCAGGCCGGCCGCGCGCAGCCGCGCCGCCACCGACTCGGCGTAGTCGTGGTGGCGATCGGCGATGGGCACGAGCACCGCCTGGACCGGGGCCAGCCAGAGCGGGAACGCACCGGCGTAGTGCTCGATGAGCAGGGCGATGAACCGCTCGAAGCTGCCGAAGATGGCCCTGTGGATGACGACGGGGCGATGCTCGGCGTTGTCCTCGCCGATGTACTTGAGCTGGAACCGCTCCGGAAGCTGGTAGTCGAGCTGAATCGTCGCGCACTGCCAGTTGCGGCCGATGGCGTCGACGACGTGGAAGTCGATCTTGGGTCCGTAGAAGTTGCCCTCGCCCTCGGCGATGCGGTAGGGCTGGCCGGCCGCCTCCAGCGCTTGCTCGAGCTGCGTTTCGGCCTGGTCCCAGGTGGCGGTCTCGCCCAGGAACGTGTCGGGTCTGGTCGAGAGCTCGACCGAGAACTCGAGCCCGAAATCGGCGTAGACCCGCTGCACGAGGCGCAGCAGGCGCTCGACCTCGCCGCCGATCTGGTCGGGGGCGACGAAGCAGTGCGCGTCGTCCTGACAGAACTGGCGGGCTCGGGTCAGCCCCGCGAGCACGCCCGACGCTTCGTCCCGGTGCAGGACGCTCTGGTCGTGGTAGCGGATCGGCAGGTCGCGGTAGCTGCGGACCTCGCTCGCGAAGACCAGCATGTGCCCGGGGCAGTTCATGGGCTTGAGGCTGTACGTCTCGCCCTCCGACTCGACCCGCAGCATGTTTTCCGCGTAGTGCGCCCAGTGGCCCGAGGTCTCCCAGAGCTGCTTGTTGTAGACGAGCGGCGTTCGGAGCTCGACGTAGCCCTCGGGGAACAGGGTCTCCCGCATGTACCCGGCGAGGAGGTTCCACAGGGTGGCGCCGTGCGCGAGCCAGAACGCGGCCCCCGGCGCCCAATGGTGGAACGTGAAGAGCCCGAGCTCGCGGCCCAGCTTGCGGTGGTCGCGCTTCTTGGCTTCCTCCAGCCGGTGCACGTGCTCGGCGAGGGCCTTCTCGTTGAAGAAGGCGGTGCCGTAGATGCGCTGCATCGGCTGGTTGCGGGCGTCCCCCTTCCAGTACGCATTCGAGCTGTTCAGCACCCGGAACGCCTTGAGCGCCCCGCTCGAGGGCACGTGGGGGCCCGTGCAGAAGTCCATGAACACGCCGTCGATGGTGTAGCACGAGACGACCGGTCCGCCCTTCTCCTCGATGAGCTCGACCTTGAGGGGCTCGCCGCGGTCGGCGAAGTACCGCTTGGCCTCCTCCTTCGGCATCATCTTGCGCTCGTAGGCCCGGTCCTGCCGCGCGATCTCCCGCATCTTCGCCTCGATGGCCTCGAGGTCGTCGGGCACGAAGGGGCGGTGCACGACGAAGTCGTAGAAGAAGCCGTCCTCGGTCGGCGGCCCGATGCCGCACTGCGCTTCCGGGAACAGGGCGGTGACGGCGGCGGCGAGCAGGTGGGCGGTGCTGTGCCGGTAGAGCTCCAGGGCGTCCGGTCCGTCCCGGGTCACGATGCGGACCGGCGTGTCCTCATCGAGGGGATGGCTCAGGTCGACCATGCGGTCGCCGACGGTGGCGGCCAGCGCCGCCTTCGCGAGGCGGGGCGAGATGCCCTCGGCGACGGCGCGCACGGGAGTCCCCGCCGGCACCTGCCGGGTGGAGCCGTCGGGGAGGGTAACGGTCACCTGATGCATGGTCGTTTGGCGTGCTCGTACCGTGCGGGTGGCAGGTACCAGCCCGCCGGTCGTCGCCTGCGGCTCCGCTCGGCGCCCAACCAACCCGCCAGGGGTCGCGTCGTGCACAACGCAGATCCCTGGAGAAATGGTAGGCACGGGCGGACTCGAACCGCCGACCTCCTGCGTGTCAAGCAGGCGCTCTAACCAGACTGAGCTACGCGCCTAGAGATAGCGGGACAACCCGGGGACACCCCGAAACAAGGCAATATAGCAACCCTCGAATGAATCAGTCAAACCGAGGGCGGCGCGGGGGCGCACGACAGGAGAGTCGTGCACCGCCACCCGAGACGAGGCGTCACCCTCTACGGCGCGGGCTCCTGGGGGGCGGGCTCCTCCGACGCGCCGGTTAGGTGCTCCAGCGCCCGCTCGAGCACGGGGTCCCCCGGGTCCTCGTCGGACGCGGTCGGCGCCGCCGGATCCAGCTCGACCGCCGGCTCCTGGACCGGGACCGCGGCCGTCACGCCCTGGCGATGGATCGGCTCGCCGGACGCGGTCAGGTAGCGTGTCGACGACAGGAGGAGGCCGCCCCCGTCGGGCAGCCGCACCAGCGTCTGCTCCGCCGCCCGCCCCGCGGTGCGGATGCCCACCGTCTCGGCCCGTCCCGCGTCGGCGAGGGCCGCCGCGAACAGCTCCGCCGCGCCCGCCGTGCCGAAGTTGGTCAGCAGCACCACCGGCCCGCCGATGGAGGGCCGGCGGGGGCCGCGCGCCACGGGTAGCTGCTCGCTCGACGACTCCCTCATCACCAACGGATCGGCGTCGGTGAACAGCTCCGCCGCCGCAATCCCGGTCTCGAAGGCCCCGGTCGCGGTGCCGCGGAGGTCGATGATCAGACTCTCGGCGCCCTGTCCGGACAGGGTGTCGTTCGCGGCGCCGATCGCGCCCGCGGTGGTGGCGTCGAACTCCGCGATGCGGAGATAGCCGACGCCGGGCGCCGCGATGCGGCTGGTGACGTTGGCCGAGCGCGACTCGCCCCGCACGATCTCCAGCGTGACCGGCTCGGCCGCGTTGCCTCGAATCACCTCCAGGCTGACCGTCGAGCCCGCGGCGCCGCGCAGGAGCTGCCGGGCGCGGACGACCGACATCATCCTCGTCGGGTTGCCGTCGATCCCGCGGATGTAGTCGCCGGGCCGGAGCCCGGCCAGGGCGGCGGGCGAGCCGTCCCGCGCCGCCACGACCTGCACGTAGTACTGGCGGGTCAGGGTCAGGCCGACGCCGGCGTCCGCGTCGTCCAGCCCGGCGTCGCGGAGTCGGACCTCGTCGGCGGTCAGGTACGAGCTCTCCGGGTCGAGCCCTTCCGCCAGTCCCCACAGCGCGCCCTGCATGATGAGGTCGGCGTCGACCTGCTCCACGTAGTTGGCGGTGACCAGCGACACCACCTCCTCGAAGATCCGGAGGTGCCGGTAGGCGCCTTCCTGGGCGACCACGCGGCCCAGCACGCTGCCGACCAGCGTGTAGGCCATGATCGGCAGCGTCAGCGCGAGAACGATGAAGCGGGTGCGATCGGTCACGAGGAAACCTCGATGCTTGGGGCCCGCCGGGGCTCGGGCCCGTTGCCCGCCAGGCGTCGCTGTCGGCTTCGCCCGGCGATCAACCCATCTGCCGAGCGTCCACGCCGCTCCGCGGCGCCGGCGCCCGACCTTCGTATCCCGCAATTCTATCGAATCCGCGGGAGGATCGGCGATCGAAGTGGGGACCGCGCGCGAACTGCCTCGCGGCCGGGCTTCCCGGGCGTCGACCGGGGGCCGGGGCCGGCCGGGGATGCTAGTCTTGAACGAGATGGACCTGCGTCGGTCGACGAGCTCGCGGCGACGGTCCCCGCCGCTCTCGACCGCCGAGTGCCCCGGGGCCTCGTGGGGGCCGGCGGCGTGAGGGCGATGGGGCTGGACCTCGGGCGGCGCCGGATGGGCATCGCGGTCAGCGACCCGACGGGCACGCTCGCGACCCCGTGGCGGACGGTGAGCGGCGCGGGATCCCCCGACTCGATCGCGGAACGGGTCGCGACGTTGCTCGCGGAGCTGGCCCGCGGCGACACCCCGGTCGCACGCGTCGTCGTCGGGCGGCCGGCTCACCTCGACGGCCGGCGCCACGACGGCGAGGCGCGGGCGGCCGCGGTCGCGCGGGCCATCGGGCAGCGGACGGGGCTGCCGGTCGCGCTGCAGGACGAGCGGCTCACGAGCGTCGAGGCCGAGCAGCGGCTCGCCCTGCGCGAGCGCGACTGGCGCCGGCGCAAGGCGCGGCTGGACGCCGCCGCCGCCGCCGTCATCCTGCAGGACCACCTCGACGGGGGGGCGCGGCGGGAAGGACCATGAAGAAGCTCCTCGCGGTCGCCTTCGTCGTCGCGCTGGTCGCGGGCTCGCTCGCCGCGTACGGCGGCAAGCGTCTCTACGACCGCGCGGACGACGCGTTCCGCGGCTACGCCGGCGACGAGGTCTTCGTGGACATCCCGCCGGGGACGCCGACGCCGGAGATCGGCCGCCGGCTCGCGGCCGCGGGCGTCGTCCGCGACGAGACGACGTTCCGCCTCGCGCTGTGGCGCAGCGGACGGGACCGCGGTCTGCAGGCGGGGGAGTACCGGTTCACGGCGCCGCTGTCCGCGATGGCGGTCGTCGACGCCCTCGCGGACGGGCGCGTCCACCTGTTGCCGATCACCTTCCCCGAGGGGCTCACCCGCCGCGAGATGGCCGGGCTGTACGGCCGGTCGGGGTTCGGGTCGTCCGAGGCGTTCCTCGCCGCCAGCGCGCGGGCCGATCTGGTGGGCGACCTCGATGCCGAGGCGGCCGACCTCGAGGGGTACCTGTATCCGGAGACCTACTCGCTGCCGCGCGACGCCACCGCCGACGACCTCGTCGAGGCGATGGTCGCCCAGTTCCGGCGGACGTTCGACTCGGATCTGCAGGCGCAGGCGGCCGCCCTCGGACTCGCCGTCCGCGAGGTGGTGACGCTGGCGTCGCTCATCCGGCGCGAGACGGGGCTCGACGAGGAGCGGCCCATCGTCTCGGCCGTGTTCAACAACCGCCTCGACCGGGGCATGCTGCTGCAGTGCGACCCGACCGTCATCTACGCCCTGGAGCTCGCGGGGCTCTACGACGGGAACCTCACCCGCGAGAACCTCCGGTTCGACTCGCCCTACAACACCTACGTCCATCCCGGGCTGCCGCCGGGCCCCATCGGCGCGCCGAACGGGGCCGACCTGCGGGCCGCGGTGGCGCCGGCGGACGTGCCTCATCTGTACTTCGTCAGCCGCAACGACGGGTCGCACGTGTTCGCCGACACGCTGCGCGAGCACAACCGCAACGTCCGAGAGCATCAGATCGAGTACTTCCGGCGCCGGGGCCGCTGACGGCCCGCGGCGGTGGTCCCCGCCCATGCACGATCTCGCCGTCCTCCGCAACCTGGCCCTGATCGTCGGCCTCGCGATTCCCGTCGCCGCCCTCGCGCACCGTCTTCGGGCGCCGACGCTGGTGGGGTTCCTCCTGGTCGGCGTCGCCATCGGCCCTCATGGCGCCGCGTTGATTCCCGAGCCGGACGCGGTGGCCGCTCTCGCCGAGATCGGGGTGGTGCTGCTGCTGTTCGAGATCGGGCTCGAGCTCTCGCTGTCGCAGGTGCTGGGGTGGGGGGCGTCGATTCTCGCAGCGGGGGGGCTGCAGGTGCTCGGGGTGATGGGCCTCGCGGCGGCGGCGGGCCCGCTGCTCGACCTCCCGCCGGGGCAGAGCCTGTTCTATGGCGCCCTCGCGGCGCTGTCGTCCACCGCCATCGTCACCCGGAGCCTCTCCGATCGCGGCGAGCTCGACGCGCCGCACGGCCGCGAGGCCATTTCCATCCTGCTGTTCCAGGATCTCGCCATCGTGCCCCTCATGCTCGCCGTGCCGCTGTTCGCGGGCGTGGACGACGGGGGCGGCGGCGACCCCGCGACGGGCGGGGGTGGCGGCCTGGGGCTCCGGCTCGGGCTGGGGCTCGCCGCGATGGCCGCGCTCGTCGCCGGAGGGCGGCTCGTGGTCCGCTGGACCCTGGATCGCGTCGTCGAGACGCGCGACCGCGACCTGTTCACCCTGTGCGTCGGGTTCTTCGCGATGGGGACGGCGCTGGCCGCCGGGGCGGCGGGGTTCTCGCTCGCGGTCGGCGCCTTCCTGGCCGGGCTCGTCATCTCCGAGTCCGAGTACGGGTTGCAGGCCCTCGACGACGTCATGCCGTTCCGCGCCCTTTTCAGCGGCGTGTTCTTCACCTCGATCGGCATGCTGCTCGACTTGACGGTGGTGGCGGCGCACCTGCCCCTGCTCCTGGGGGGGACGGTGCTGCTGGCGGGGGTGAAGACGGCCGTCGCGGCGGGTGCGGTGATGGTGCGCGGGCGGCGCTTCGACACCGCCGTCGCGACGGGGCTGAGCCTGGCCCAGATCGGGGAGTTCTCGTTCGTGCTCGCGGCGGCGGGTCTGCCCCTGGGCCTGTTCGGGGACGGTCACTACCAGGTGTTCCTGGCCGTCGCCGCCCTCTCCATGATGGTGGCGCCGTTCCTCGTGGCGGCGTCCCGGCCCTGGGCGGTCCGGCTCGCCGGGGCGGCGGGTCCCGCCCCGGCCGCGGAAGGGGCGGCCGCCGGGCCGAAGGACCACGCCATCGTCATCGGCTACGGCCTCGCCGGCCGCTACCTGGCGAGGATGCTCCAGGCGGCGGGCATCGGGTGCCTGGTCGTCGACCAGAACGCGGAGCTGGTCGACGCGGCCCGGCGCGAGGGCTTCACGGCGCTGTACGGCGACGGCGCCGGGCATCCCGTGCTGGCCCGGGCGGCGGCCGGCGGGGCGCGGCTGGTGGTCTTCGCCATCTCGTCCCCGTTCGACGAGCGGCGGGGGGTGGCGGCGGCCCGCCGCGCCGCGCCGGGGGCGGCCATCGTCGTGCGGACGCGCTACGTCCAGTCCATCGACGAGCTCACGCGGCTCGGGGCCACCGAGGTCGTCGTCGAGGAGTTCGAGGCCTCGCTGGAGCTGTTCGCCCGAGCCCTGGAGAGCTACGAGATACCCGCCGCCCGCATCGCCCGCGAGCTGGACGCCGTGCGCGGCGAGCACTACGGGCTGCTGCGGGGGCGTGCCCGGCCCAACCTGCACCTCGACACGCTGAAGCACCTCGGCATCCACAACGCCCTGGAGCTCGCGGAGGTCGAGCCCGGCGCGCCGGCGGTGGGGGAGAGCGCCGCGTCGCTCGACCTGCGTCGGGCCACCGGCGCGGTGCAGATCGCGGTGATCCGGGGCGGGCGGCCGCGCTACCAGCGCGAGGCCGACTTCGCCTATCGCGCTGGGGACACGGCGGTCCTGGTGGGCGATCGCGACGCCCTCGACCGCGCGGCGGCGCTGTTCCGGGGGTCCGGCCACCCGGACCAACCGTTCACCTCGGTGTAGAACAAGGCGGTCGCGTCGCGGTCGGCGGCCGCGTTCTCCCGGATGGCGTCGCCCGCCGGGCCGGGCAGGCGGGCGGCCTGCGAGATCAACAGGGCGAGTGCGCCCAGCCCCGCCACGCCGACGAGCAACCGTACGGGCCGTCTGCGCTTCTGTCGATTCATGGCGCCGGATCGAAGAGGACCCCGCCGAACGCGAGCCAGGCCGCGAGCAGGGTCAGCACGAGGTTGAAGGCCTGCCCGACGACGTAGAGCTGAATCGGCCGGCCGCCGGAGACTTGGCCCGCGAGAGCGCGGAAGTTCGACTCGAGCCCGATGCTCGCGAACGCGAGGCAGAAGAGCCAGCCGCGAAGGTCGGACGTGAGGTCGACGATGCCGGCCACCGCGTCGTCCCCGAGGGCCGGCGTGAGCACGAACGAGAACACCAGCGACGCCCCCAGGAAGCCGAGGATGAACTTGGGGAAACGGTTCCATATCTCGGCCCCGGCGGGGCGGTCGGCGTCGCTCCGCGCATCTCCGCCGGTCACCCAGTACACCGCCACCAGGAACGCCACGACCCCGATCAGGATGTTCTGGATCATCTTGACCACGGCCGCCACCTGCCCCGCCTCCTCCCCCAGCATCGCCCCCGCCGCCACGACGGCGCCGGTGGCGTCCACCGTGCCCCCGATCCAGGCCCCGCCGACCATCGGGTCCATGCCGACGGCGCGGATGCCGAAGGGCATGACGATCATCATGACGACGGTGAAGATCAGGGTCATGCCGACCGCGAGGGTCAGCTCGTCCTTCTTGGCGCGCGCCGCCGCCGCCGTCGCGATGGCGGCCGACACGCCGCACACCGACGTGGCGGCGGCGATGACGATGACCAGCGAGGGGCTGGCCATCTTCAGCACCCGGGTGCCGAACCGGTACATGAAGAAGATGACGACCGGGGTGACGAGCCAGGCGACGACGAGTCCCGGCGGGCCGAGGGCCACGATGCGGTTGAAGAGAATCTCCGCCCCCAGGAGCACGAGCCCCGTCTTGATGTACAGCTCGCTGCGCAGGGCCGGCTTCAGCCAGCCGGGGACCCCGGCGGTGTTCGAGATGACGAGCCCCAGCGCGAGGGCCCAGAACGCGTAGCCCACCCCCGCCGCCCGGATGCCGGTCTGGTTGGCCAGCAAGTACGACAGGACCGCGAGCCCGAACAGACCGAAGAACCCGGCCTGGTGCTGGACGAGCCGGCCCCCCATCGCCTGCGCGGCCAGCCCGGTGACGAGGGCCAGCCCCAGGCCCAGCATGGCCAGCCCCGCCACCCGCCCGTCGAGGGCGTCGAGGGGGTTGGCGGTCCAGCGGCCCAGCCCGGCCACGCCGGTGAGGAGCCCGAGAGCGGCGACCGCGATGAGGAGTCCACCCAGCCCGACCGCCCACCAATCTTCGGAGGCGGGGAGCCGGCGCGGCGCGACGGCGGCGGGGCCCGCGGCCGCGTCCGGAGGGCCGCCGGGGCCAGGGTGCGGTGACGGGCGGTTCGGGGCCGTGGGCCGGCCCGTGGCCGGCGAGGCGTCGTCAGGCATATTCGGTTCGGGGAGCGGTTGACCAAGCGTCGGGAATCGGACGGCGCCGGGATGACGAGGCGCGGGGATTATAATGCGTTCCGCCACGAAATCGAGGGCCGAACATCCGAACGGAGGAAGCCACCGCCATGACTCGCAGCACCCGCGTCCGGACGGTCGCCCCGGCCCATCCGCCGCCGCCCGGCGGTTCCGCGGGGCGGCCGACCCACCCTCCGAGAGGCGGCGCCGCCCTGCGGTGCGCGCTCCTGGCCGGCGTGGCGTTGACCCTCGCCAGCGCGGGCGGGCCGGTCGCGGCCCAGTCCGAGCGCCTGGAGATCGCGGGCCTGCAGGCGCCGGTGGAGATCGTCACCGACCGCTGGGGCATCAACCACATCTACGCCGAGAACGAGGCCGACCTCTTCTTCGCCCAGGGCTACGCGGCGGCCCGCGACCGCCTGTTCCAGTTCGAGATCTGGCGCCGGCAGGCGACCGGCACCGTCGCGGAGATTCTCGGGCCGCGCGAGCTCGAGCGCGACATCGGCGCGCGGCTGCACCGGTTCCGCGGCGACATGACCACCGAGATGAACCACTATCACGACCGCGGGGAACTGATCATCCCGGCTTTCGTGAAGGGGATCAACGCGTACGTCGACCGAGCCAACGCCGATCCGTCGCTGCTGCCCGTCGAGTTCGAGCTGCTGGGGATCACCCCCGGCCACTGGACGCCCGAGGTCGTCGTCTCGCGCCACCAGGGGCTGGTGGCCAACGTCACCGCCGAGATCCGCAACGCCCGGGCGGTTGCGCTGCTCGGCGAGGACGCCGTCGAGGAGCTCAACTACTACTACGGCGACCCCGACCTGAGCCTCGACCCGGCGGTGGACGCGTCGCTGCTGCACGACGGCATCCTCGACCTGTACCGCGCGCACCGGCGGTCGGTGCGGTTCGAGCCCGAGGACATCGTCCAGGCGCACCGCGGCGACCGGGCCACGTACGAGCGGCTCGCGGGCGCCCTGCCGAGCGAGATCGACCTCGAGCGGCAGGACTACGAGGCCATCGGCAGCAACAACTGGGTCGTGGCGGGCAGCCGCACCCTGACCGGGTTCCCGCTGATGGTCAACGACCCTCACCGCGTGCAGAGCGCGCCGTCGCTGCGCTACTGGGTGCATCTGGTGGCGCCGGGCTGGAACGTGATCGGGGGCGGCGAGCCGGTGCTGCCGGGGGTGTCCATCGGCCACAACGAGCACGGCGCATGGGGGTTGACCGTCTTCGGACAGGACAACGAGGACCTCTACGTCTACGACACCAACCCCGAAGACCCGAACCAGTACCGGTACCTGGGGCGCTGGGAGTCGATGACGGTCATCGAGGACCGCGTCCCCGTGAAGGGGCGGGACGCGGTGGACGTCGAGCTGAAGTACACGCGTCACGGCCCGGTGCTCCACGAGGACCGCGAGAACCACAAGGCCTACGCGCTGCGCGCGGCGTGGCTCGACTACGGCGGCGCCCCCTACCTGGCGAGCCTGCGCATGGACCAGGCCCGCACCTGGGAGGAGTTCGTCGAGGCGTGCAGCTACAGCCGCATCCCCTCCGAGAACATGGTCTGGGCCGACCGCGACCGGAACATCGGCTACCAGGCGGTGGGCGTGTCCCCCATCCGGCCCCTTCACAGCGGGCTCGTGCCGGTGCCGGGGGACGGGCGCTACGAGTGGGACGGCTACCTGCCGATCACCGCCCTGCCGAGCGTGCTCAACCCCGACAAGGGGTTCTACGGCACCGCGAACAACTACACGGTGCCCGACGGCTATCCGTACTGGGAGGCGCTGCACTACACGTGGGGCGACCAGATGCGGGCGGCGCGGGTCGAAGAGATGCTGGACGTGAGCCGGCACATGACGGTCGTCGACATGATGCGCATGCAGCACGACGACCTGACCGTCGCGGGCCGCAATATCGTCCCCCTGCTGCGCGAGATCGAGATCGACGACCCGAAGGTGGCCGAGCTGCGCGACCGGCTGCGGGGCTGGGACTTCGTGCTCGACAAGGACTCGGTCGAGGCCGCCATCTACGTCAGCTTCGAGCGCCGGCTGCGGACCAACATGCGCGACCTCATCGTGCCCGAGGCGGCGCGCGAGCTCATCGGGGGCCTCAACACCAAGCGCATCATCGACTGGCTGGCCGCCCCCGACGGCCGTTTCGGCGACGACCCGCTGGCGGGACGCGATGCCGTCCTCGTCCGCAGCCTCGCGCAGGCCCTGGCGGACCTGGAGGATCGACTCGGCCCCGACCGGTCGAAGTGGCAGTACGGTCAGGAGAAGTTCAAGCACGCCCTGATCCGCCATCCCATGACCGCGGCCGTCAGCCCTGACATGCGGGCCCGGCTCGACGTGGGGCCGCTGCCGCGCGGCGGCTACGGGGGGACCGTGCACAACACCGGCAACGGCGACAACCAGACGTCGGGGGCGTCGTTCATGATCGTCGCGGACACTGCGAACTGGGACAACTCGGTGGGGCTGAACACCCCCGGCCAGTCCGGCGATCCGGACAATCCGCACTATCGCGACCTGTTCGAGCTGTGGGCGCGCAACCAGTACTTCCCGATCTTCTACAGCCGCGGCAAGGTCGATTCGGTCACCGAGAGCGTGACGCTGCTGCACCCGGCGGCGGGGGCGACCCAGGGTTCTGCGCCGTAGCACGGGCAGAACTCCGGCAGGGTCGGCGGCGCGCCCAGCGCAGCCGAGCGACGCTCGAACATCCCGCCTCCCGGAGCGCCGCTTGGCGCGGGGCCGGCGAGGCGGACAGGCGACGATTGGCGGGTTGGCGCGGGAGGACGGACGGCCGTAGCCGCCGGCGCCGGCAGGACGGCGTCGCTCGCCGGAGGTCGGAGGGGAGGGAATCGCAGCCTCCGGCCGCGATTCAAGGGACCGGCGCCCCCGACGCGGGGCGATCCGGCGGCGGCAACGGAGAGCGCACGCCGGCCCGGGGCCGGCGCAGTCACCCGCGTCGGCTCGAGGGCCGGGGCGGAGAAGAAAGAGGGACACATGAGGACACGAAGAGGGGCGGCGGCGATCGTGGCGATGGCGGTGGCGGCGCTCAGCGCGCCGGCGATCGCCGAGGCGCAGCTCGACTCGACGGCGGCGTGGGCGTCGCACCTGTCGAACACCTACCGGGTGGTGCCGAACGTCACGTACCACACCGCGAACAACCGGGACAACCAGGTCGACCTGTACCTGCCGCGCGGCGCCGAGGGCCCGACCCCGGTGCTGATGTACATCCACGGCGGCGGCTGGCGGGCCGGCTCGAAGGAGGCCAGCGTCCTGCGCCTGCTCCCGTGGCTGGAGAAGGGCTGGGCGGTCGTCAACGTGCAGTACCGGCTGGCCCAGGTGTCGCTGGCCCCCGCCGCGGTCGAGGATTGCCTGTGCGCGCTGCGCTGGGTCATCCGCAACGCCGAGCAGTACAACATCGACGCCTCGCGCATCGTCGTCACCGGCAACTCCGCCGGCGGGCACCTCGCCCTGACCACGGGCATGGTCCCGGCGTCGGCCGGGCTCGACCGCGAGTGCCCGGGGCCGGAGGATCTCTCGGTGGCTGCGATCATCAACTGGTATGGCATCACCGACGTCGGCGACCTTCTCGACGGGCCCAACATGAAGACCTACGCGGTGACGTGGCTGGGCAGCATGGCCGACCGTTTCGAGGTGGCCGAGCGGGTCTCGCCGCTGACCTACGTGCGGTCCGGACTGCCGCCGGTCCTCACGATTCACGGCGACGCCGACGGGGTCGTGCCCTACGCGCATGCCACCGAGCTCCATGCGAAGCTCGAGGCGGCGGGCATCTCCAACGAGCTCCACACGGTGCCCGGCGGCGGGCACGGGGGCTTCAACCGTGAGGAGACGGTGGCGATCTTCGAGACCATCCAGCGCTTTCTCGCCGCCAACGGCCTGACCGCGGTCGGGTCGGGAACCACCACCGGGGGGCAGTAGGAGCCCGCGCCGAGGACGGCGTGGACTCCTGGAGGATGGGTCGGGCGCCCAGCGGAGCCGAAGGCGACGGTGGGCGGGCCGGGAGTCCACGCCGTGAAACCATGGGTCGGGAGAGAGCCCGGGCCCGCCCGTGCCGGGCCTCTCCCCGCCGGTCGTCCGCACAACCGCGAACGCCCGTGCCCGTGCGACGGGACGCGCCGCGCGGGTCACGCCGGAACGACCGGCCCCGCGGCGGACGTCGAGGCCGAGAACCAGGAGCATCGAGTGTCGTTACCGATGGATGCGCGAAGTCGGCGAACCCCGTGGGTGCGGCGCGCGGTCGTCGGCGTCGCTCTCGCGTTGGCGGCGGGGGTAATGGCGGCGCCCCTCCTCGCGCAGGACCTCGGGCCGGCCGTCGCCGATTTCTGGGCCGCAGGTTCGCCCGAGGAGGTCGACGGCGCCGTCGATCGCATCCTCGCCCTCGACCCGGGCATCGAGTCGCTGTTCCCCCTGCTCCGGGCGGGGCCCGTCCACGACGCCGGGGCGCCGCGCGGTCGCCGCGTGCTGACCCGGCGGAATCCCGATGGTGTCGAGTACCGCACCATCGCCTGGATTCCCGAGGGCTACGATCCCGCCCGCCGCTATCCGGTGCGCGTGTACCTCCACGGCGGCGTCAGCCGGCCCCGTCGCGACGAGGCGGCGTGGTGGCGGAACCAGGAGCGCTACGCCCGGGACGACGCGATCGTCCTGTTTCCCGAATCGTGGCGCGAGACGATGTGGTGGCAGGCGAGCCAGATCGAGAACCTCGCCGGCGTCGTCAACCACCTCAAGCGGACCTACAACGTCGACGAGAACCAGGTCCACCTGATGGGCGTGTCCGACGGGGGGACGGGGGCGTTCTACCACGCGTTCAAGGCGCCCACCCCCTGGGCGGGCTTCCTGTCGTTCAACGGGCATCCCGCCGTTCTCTCCAGCCCGTCGACCGCCGCCGACGGCCAGATGCACGTGGCCAACCTGCGGAACAAGCCGTTCTTCGTGGTCAACGGCGGCGAAGACCGGCTGTACCCCATCTCGTCGGTACTGCCGTTCCTGCAGCTCTTCGTGAACGCGGGCGTCTACGTCGACTTCCGGCCGAGGCCCGAGGCGGGCCACGACATGCAGTGGTGGGACGAGGAGAGCCCGCGGGTGGATGCGTTCATCGTCGCCCAGACCCGCCGGCCCTTGCCTGACCGGCTCGTCTGGGAGACCGAGTCGGGCGAGCGATTCAACCGCGCGCACTGGCTGGTGATCACCGAGCTGGGGTCCGTCGAGGGCGAGAGCACCTTCGACGACTTCAACGAGATCGCCTCGTCGCCGCCCAGCGTACCGATCGGCTTCAACCAGCTCGGCCTGCTCGAAGGCGGCGGCATCGTGCTGATCGACATCGTGGCGGGGTCGATTGCCGAGGCCGCCGGGGTGCGCGCCGGCGACGTGCTCGTCGGCGTGAACGGTCTGGCGGTGGCGACGGTGGACGACCTGCGCGAGGCGGTGCAGGCGCCACGGGACGCCCCCGGGATCGACGTCGAGGTCGAGCGCGAGGGCGAGCGCCTCGCCTTCGTGCTGACGCCCCCCGACGACCTCCCCGCGGGACCGGCTCGGATGGCGTTCCCGCGCCCCGAGCCGACCGGCCGCGTGCAGCTCCTGCGCAACGGCAACGAGATCAGGGCGGCGACGCGCGGCGTCCGCCGTTACACGCTGCTGCTGTCGCCCGAGCAGTTCGACTTCCGGCAGCCGATCCGCGTGATCACCAACGACGTGCTCTCGTTCGAGGGCGTGGTCGAGCCCGATCCTGCGGCCCTGCTGCGGTGGGCGGCCCGTGACCGCGACCGCACCATGCTGTTCGGGGCCGAGCTCGACATCGAGGTCCGCGCGCCCTGAGCCGGCGGTGGGTCGAGGCGGCCCGGATCTGCGTTTACCGTACAGTGCCTCGTCGGTCTGAGGCGGAGCCGCACTAGTTCGACCGCCCCTGGGAGAAGCTGCCCATGTCGCGGGGCGTCTTCGTAGCGTTTTGCCGGCAACAACGAGCGACAGGACGGCAAAGGAAGCGCTGGGACAGTCCGCTAGTCGACCGCCCCGGAAGCTGCCCCTGTCGCGGGGCGCTTGCCAGCGAAGACGAGCGACAGGACGGCAAAGGAAGCGCTGGGACAGTCCGCTAGAGCTAGAACCTGATCCGCAGTCCCGTGCCGACTTGGAACCCGCCCGCATCGACGGGGATCGCGCCGTCGTCGGACGGGAGGTCGACGGTCGCGGCCGAGTAGCGGAGCAGGGCGCCCACCCCGACCGATTCCGAGAAGTAGAACCCGATGTCGGCGCCGGCGTGGAAGCCGATTGCCGACGCCGACGTCGCCGTCGTGGTCGCCGACGCCAGGCTGGCTTCGTTGTAGGGATAGGCGTGGTCGTAGCCGATCGCGGTCACGAGATCCTGCTGGAGGTTGAAGAACGTCGGTCCGCCGAAGATCGAGACCTCGACCGCGTCGGCCACCGGGGCGAACCAGCGGACGTCCATGTGCACCGCGGTCTCCATGCGCGTCAGGTCGGTCTCGCTGCCCGTCAGCGACCGGGGTCGGTCGAAGAAGAACGGGTGGGGAACGCGCGCGTCGATGGAGGCCGGATCGAGCCGGTTGAAGCGGCTGACCGCGACGCCGAAGCCGATGCCGTTCGCCAGGCGGACGCCGGCCCCGCCGTCGAAGATCATGCCGGCGCCGACGGCGTAGGCGGCGTCGAAGTCCGCGTCCTCGTGGAACTCCGTGAACACGACGTTGTCGGTGAAGGTCGTGGCGGTGGCCTGCGCGCCGCCGTTGAGGCTGACGTAGCCCCCGATCTGGGCGCTCGCGCTGGCGGGCAGCACGGTTCCGGCGATGGTGGCGGCCACGACCAGCGCCGCCGCTCGCGCGCGGCCGCGTCCGGCCGTGGGCCGGGGCGCCGCCGCGGACCGGCGCGACGGCCCGCCGCGGCCACCGGCGGGCGGGGCGGGGTGCGTCCGGGCGTGCGGTCGCGGTGTCATTCTGCTGTCTCCCGGATGGCGAACGTGGTCGTTGGTCATGGCAGGACTCCGACCGCTCGGAGCGCATCGGCGAGCGCCCGCGTCGCGGCCGCGTTCAGGCCGAACCGGTCGTCGGCCGGCCGCGCGAGAGACTGGTGATTGTGGATGAATCGCGAGCGGGTCATTTTCGGTCCGTGTCGGCGACCTGCTCCGTCAGAGATGGCAAGGACTGCGCCCTGCCCTTGCCGAGGCCCACGCGTTTTCTTCGTACCACTAGCTTAGCGTACCGCCCCGGTCCCTCTGGGCCCGGTTCCGAACCGTCGCTGCCGCCAGTGTAGAATGACGCCGTGAAGCCGCTACCCACTCGCCGCGGGTTCTTCGGCGCGCTTTCGGCGTGCGCCGCCCTGCCCCTCGCGCCGCGCGCCGCGTCCGCGGCGTCGGCCCTGCCCCTGGGCCAACCCGAGCGCCGGTTGCGCATTACCGGCATGGAGCTCATCGTCGTGCGGGTCACCCGCCGCACCAACTGGATCTTCGTGCGGCTCGCGACCAACGACGGGATCACCGGCCTCGGCGAGGCCTCGATGGGGCGGAGGACCGAGCTCCCCGAAGTGGGGCCGTTCTTCGACCTGATCCGCGATCGGTCGCCGTTCGAGATCGAGAGCTATCGACAGCGCGGCCGGGCCGCGGCCGGGCGCGGCCGGGCGCCGGCCACCGCGTTCAGCGCCCTCGAACAGGCGCAGTGGGACCTCGTCGGCAAGGCCCTCGGGGCCCCCGTCCACGAGCTCGCCGGCGGCGCGGTGCGGCGCGAGTTGCCCGCCTATGCCAACATCAACCGGGCCACCGCCGACCGTTCGCCCGAAGGGTTCGCGGCGAACGCGCGGCAGGCGGTCGCCGACGGCTTCCGCGCCATCAAGGGGGCGCCGTTCGACGGTTTCCCGCCCCTCGACGGCCCGGTCCGCGCGGTGGAGGAGGCGACCGAGCTGGGCATCGCCTGCATCGAGGCGATGCGGGCGGCCATCGGCCCCGACGTCGACCTCAAGATCGACGTCCACAGCTTCTTCGACGTGCCCCTCGCCATCGAGGTGGCGCGGCGGCTCGAGCCGCAGGCGCTGTCCTGGTACGAGGAGCCGGTGCCGCCGACCGATCTGGCGTCGACGAAGGCCATCAAGGACGGCATCGGCCAGACGATGGCGGGCGGCGAGTTCCTCTTCGGCATCGAGGGGTTCGCGCCGCTGTGCCGCGAGCGGGCGGTCGACATCATCATGCCCGACGTCAAGCACTGCGGCGGCATCACCGAGCTGGAGAAGATCGCGACGGTGGCCGAGCTCGACGGCGTGCTCGTCTCGCCGCACAACCCGAGCGGCCCGGTGAGCACGATGGCGTCGGCGCAGGTCTGCGCCTACTTGCCCAACTTCGACATCCTCGAATACCAGTGGAACGAGGCGCCGTGGCGGGGCGACCTCGTCGACCCCCCGGAGCGTTTCGAGAACGGGATCCTGCAGGTGCCGGACGGCCCCGGCATCGGCTGTACACTCAACGACACCCTCGCCCGTGAACATGCGTGACCCGCTCGCGGCGGGGGTCGCCCCGCGGCCGCGCCCGCCGGTTCCGGACCCTTGCCGCGCGGGGTGCGTGCCGGTGGCGGCCCCCGGCACGGCGCGCGGCGCCGGCGGCGTGGAACGGGTGGCGGCGCCGGTGGCGTCGTAGCGGGGCGGGCGCGCGGCAATTCCCCGGAGCGGAGGCGCATGAAGATACGGTCCATCGACGCCCTGGAGGTGCTGGACTCCCGCGGCAACCCCACGGTGGAGGCCCGCGTGCACCTCGAAGACGGGACGGTGGCCGAGGCCCGGGTGCCGTCCGGCGCGTCGACCGGCGAGCGCGAGGCGGCGGAGCTGCGGGACGGCGGGCCGCGATACGGCGGCAGGGGCGTGCGGCGGGCGGTCGCCCACGTCAACGGCGAGATCGCGGGGGCGCTCGTCGGCTGCGACGCCGCCGACCAGCAGGGTATCGACGAGCGGCTGATCGCGCTCGACGGCACGCCGAACAAGGCGCGGCTCGGCGCCAACGCCATCCTCGGGGTCTCGATGGCGGCGGCGCGCGCGGCCGCGTCGTCGGCCGGCGTGCCGCTGTACCGGCACCTCGGCGGCGCCGACGCGGTGGTTCTGCCCGTCCCCTGTCTCAACGTCATCAACGGCGGTCGCCACGCCGACAACACCGTCGACTTCCAGGAGTTCAAGATCGCCCCCCACAATGCGCCTTCGTTCGCGGAAGCGCTCCGGATGGGCATCGAGACCTTCCACGCCCTGCGGGGGCTGCTCAAGGCGCGCGGCAAGTCGACGGGGATCGGCGACGAGGGGGGCTTCGCCCCCGACCTCGCGGGCAACGAGGAGGCGGTGGCCCTGATCCTGGAGGCCATCGAGCGGGCCGGGTACCGCCCCGGCCCGGACATCGCGCTCGCCCTCGACCCGGCGACCAGCGAGATGTGGCGCGACGGTCGCTACGTCGCGTTCAAGTCGGGTGGCGCGGCCCGTACGACGGCGGAGATGATCGAGCTCTGGCGGCGGTGGGTCGACCGCCATCCGATCGTCCTGATCGAGGACGCCCTCGCCGAGAACGACTGGGACGGCTGGGCCGACCTCACCCGCGCCCTGGGCGATCGCATCGAGCTCGTCGGCGACGACGCCTTCTGCACGAATTCGGCGATACTGCAGCGGGCCATCGACCGCGGCGTCGGCAACTCGATCCTGATCAAGCTGAACCAGATCGGGACGGTGTCGGAGACGCTCGAGACGGTCCGCCTCGCGCAGCGGCACGGCTACGGCGCCTACATGTCCCACCGTTCCGGCGAGACCGAGGACACCTTCATCGCCGACCTCGCGGTCGCCACCGGCTGCGGCCACATCAAGACCGGGTCGGGGTGCCGCGGGGAGCGCACCGCCAAGTTCAACCGGTTGCTTCGCATCGAGCACGAGCTCGGCGACCGGGCGGTCTTCGCGGGCCTCGGCGGGTTCCGCCAGACGCGGGTCGCATGTCGACCCTGAAGCGGATCCACGTGGCCGCGAACGCGGTGGAGGCCCACATGCTCAAGGACCTCCTCGCGCAGGAGGAGATCGACGCGGTGGTGCGCGGCGACGACTTCGTGCCGCTGCAGGGCGGCGGCCTGTTCAGGATGGAGACCCGGCCGTCGGTCTGGGTGCTCGACGACGACCGGCTCCCTCGCGCTCGCGAGCTGGCGACCGAGTTCGGGAGCGCCCCGGCGGGGGGGCGGCAGCCCGAGACGTGGCGCTGTCGGTGCGGCGAGACGGTCGAGGCGCAGTTCTCCGAGTGCTGGAGCTGCGGGCGGGCGCGGCCCGAGGAGGCTTGAAGGCCGCGCCCGCGCCACGGTCAGAGCGGCTGCAGGAAGCCCTCGTAGGTGATCGTCTCGCCCGGAAGGATCCTGACCTCGAACGCGATCGGCTCGTAGCCGGGGTGGCGAATCTCGATGTGGTGCGCCCCCTCCTCGAGTCGCAACCGCTGGAAGATGCCGTCGTAGCTGTCCACCAGGCCGGCGTAGTAGCCGTCCACGTACACCTCGGCGGAGCGGGGCTGGACCTTCAGGCGCAAGCTGCCCGTGTAGTCGAACGTTCCCCCGCCCCAGGCGGTGTACCCGTACCCATGGCCGTAGTAGCCGTACCAGTACGGGTTCCAGTACGGATCCGGGTAATGCAGGCCCGATCCCACCGCGACGCCGAGGCTGAACGTGCTGTAGCCCGGGAAGTAGAAGTAACTGCCGAGGATGTGCGGGATGCCGTAGTGGTGTCGGCCGCCGTAACGGCGGTATCCCCGGTAGCCGCGCCGCCCGCCGTCGACGTAGTTGTTGACGACGATGGGGCGCGACGCCAGCGGGGCGTCCGCCCGCCGGACGGCGTTGCCGCGCGGACCGCGACGGTCGACGACGGCGGCGCCGCCGCGACCGCCCCTGCCGTCCGACGGCCTCACGGCGGCCCGACCGGCGCGGCGGCCGGCGTCGGCGACGCCGATGCCCGTCGCTCCGACCGGCCGCGCGACGCCCCGCCGGCCGTTGCCGACGACACCGGCGTCGGGCGTCCGGCGCGGACGCGCTCCACGCCGAGCCGTGTCGGTGGGGGCGACCCGGGTGGCGGCGCCGTTCCTCGTCCCGCCGTCGCCGACTCGCGGCGCGGTTCCCCCGGCGCGGCGGTCGGGCGCCCGGCGTACCGCCCCCGTGCGGCCGCCGTCGCGCGGCGTGGTGCCCGCGGCGCGTCCGCCGGCCCTCGGCGTGGTCTGGCCGATGCGCCGGTCGGGTGTGCGGACCGCGGTCTGCGTGCGACCGCCCCCCCCGGTGGCGGGCTCGCCGACTCGGCGGCGGGGCGTGGTGCGCTCGGGAACCACCCGCGGGGTGCTGCGGGGAGCCGCGCTCCGGACGCGTCCCGCCGCGCGATCCGGGGCGGCCCGGCCGGCGCTGCGCGGCGACTGCGCCCCGGCGCGGGCGGGGCCGGACGCCCGCGGCGCCGCGCGCCGCGCCGGGGCGCGCTGCGCGGTCGTGCGCCCGCCGCCCGCCGCCCGGCGTGGCTGTGTCATGCGTCGGGGTGGCGCCGCCCGTTGCGGCGCCCGCTGGGGCGCACGCTGCGCCTGCGTGGGCCGCGACCCGCGCTGCCGGGCCTGGTCCGGCTCCGTCGTCGCGCCGGCCGGCACGGACCAGACGGCGGCGAGAACCGCGATGCAGAACGCACGTGCGAGACGTCTCATGGCGACTCCCTCCCTCCAGGCGACCCGCTCGGTACTCGATCCGGGGTCGTCGTCACAATGACAAGCATGCGGCGTGCCAACTCCTCGCCAGCCCACCAATCGTCGCGGTCGTGTTCCGTTCGGCGCCCCGCCGCCCCCCGGCAGGAGTCTTCCGGGGCGCGGACTCCCGGCCCGCCAATCGTCGCCGTCGGCGCCGCTTGGCGCCCAATCGGTCCGGCAGGAATCCTCGCCGTTCCCCGGCGCGGACGCCTAGTCCCGTTCCTCCCGCCACCCCCGGCCGAGCGGGAGGTCGGCGGTCTCCCACGCTGCCGCCGGTGTCGCCGCCAGGTGGCAGGGTGTCCGCTCGGGAGCACGGTCGCGACCGGCGGGGGCGGTCCCCGTCGATCGTGAGCGGCGCGGCGGCCGGACTGCCCCAGGGGCGGGCGGCCCTGCGAAGGCGAGGCCGGGCGGCGGCCGCGCCCGCTTCCCGCCCCGACCCACTGTACCATGCGCCACGCCGCGCCGGACCCTGTGGCTCCGCCCAGGAATCGCTCCCGCGCGGTTTGTGCTATCGTTTTGACTGGCGTCGGGCCGCCCGTGATGGAAGCCCCGCGAGCCCTGGGCTTGCGGAGCAGGATGTCGGACCGGCCGGGCGTTCGCCCCAGCGACGACGAAAGGGACAGCCAGCCATGGGTTTCTGCGAGCATTGCGAGGGCCAGCGGTTCGACAGGGCACAGGTGCTCCGCCAGCTCAGGCAGACGCGTGCCCGGCTGCGGGACAACGATCTGTCCTGCACGGCCGACGAGGCGTTGATGATCGCCATCAAGTCGGTGCGGGCCCTCGAGATTCCCCACCTCGATCCGGTCGAGGACCAGTTCGACGAAACCATCGACGATCAGGTCGTCCACTGAGTCCCGGACCCTGCGGTCCGTCGACTACCGCCTTGCCGGCCCGGTCCCGTTGTCGTCAGCGGGCCGCCATCTCCGTCACGACCCGGTACAAGTACTCGATGAAGAGGCCCAGCGCCTCCATCGATACCCGTTCGTCCGTGCCGTGGACGCCGCTCCGTTCGTCCCGGATCATGCCGATACCGTAGGTCTGCACGCCCCGGGCGCGGAGCTGGGCCGAGTCGGTGGCCGCCACCAGCATCGTCGGCAGGGTGATGGCTTCCGGGAACATCCGCCGCTGCACGCGCTCGAGGGTCAGGAACATCTCGCTGTCGAGGCGCGAGGGGGAAGCGGCCGGCCGCATGCTCGTGGGGGGAGTGACCTCCACCAAAGGGTCGTCGACGAGGTCGCGAAGGGTGACCAGGAAGGCGTCGAGATCCTCGTCGGGCAGGGCGCGGACGTCGAGCTCGGCCTCGGCCTCGGCGGGAATCACGTTGCGGCGGAACCCGCCCCGGATGATGTTGGGCGAGATGGTGGTCTGGAGCATCGCGCTGACGCCGATGTCCGTCTCGCGCAGCGTCCGGCGGATGGTCTCGCTCCACCGCGAGCTCTCGAGGTTCCGGTAGCGGAACGCGACGTCCCTCGGGCTGACGTCGGCCAGTCGGTCGAGATAGGCGCGGGTGGTCTCGTTCAGCCGCATCGGGGGCTGGTAGGCCGCGACCCTGGCCACCGCACCGGCCAGGCGCACGATGGGGTTGTCGAGACGAGGGGTCGAGCCGTGACCTGCGGTGCCCCGGGCCACGAGGCGGATGCCGCGCCAAGGCACCTTTTCGGTGGTGGCGACGTGCACGATGTCGACGGCGCCGTTCGACCCCGTCATCTGTCCCCCCTCGTTGAGGGCGAACTCGGCGTCGATGGCGTCGAAGTGCCGCTCGACGACGAAGTCGATCCCGATCTCGGTCGACCCCTCCTCGCCCGCCTCGGCGAGCAGGATGACGTCGCGCGCCAGCGGCACCCGGTGGCGCGCGAGCAGCCGCAGCACCTGCACCATCGCCGCGAGCTGGCCCTTGTCGTCGACGGCGCCTCGGCCCCAGAGATAGCCGTTGCGGATGATCCCGCCGAAGGGGTCCACCGACCAGTCGTCCCGGTCGACGCCGACCACGTCGGTGTGGGCCATGAGCAGGATCGGGCGCTTCGACCCGTCGCCGCGCAGTCGGGCGACGAGGTTCGCCCGGTCGGGGTCGAGGGCGAGGACCGTCGAGCCGATGCCCGCCTCGTCGAGGACGCTCCCGAGGAGGTTCACGACCTCGGTCTCGTTGCCCGGCGGGCTGCTGGTGTCGATGCGCACGAGGGCCTGGAGCAGGGCCGCCGCCTCGTCCCGGGCCCGATCGAAGTCCGGCTCCTGGGCGGTCGCGCCGGTCGCGGACCACAGCACGAGAGCGGCCGCGGCCCGCCAGATTCGGCGCGTCGACCGCGACGGCGCATCGAGGTCGGGGTTCGGGCGGCGAGGTCGATCGGCAGTGGGCATGGGCTGTCATTCTGCCGTGCTTCCCTGCCGCGCCACAACCGCGCGGGCGGCGCCGGCCGCCGCTCTCACGCCGCTTCGGGGGGCTCCGCCGCCGGCAGGTCGTCCGACGGGTCGGGGAAGTAGACCCGCGACAGGTAGTTCAGGGCCACCGCGATGCCTTGGCGTTGCGGCATCGTCGCCACGAGGGGGGCGGCCATCGCCACGAAGAACAGCAGCGCCGTGGGCCAGGTGGGGGTGTGCAGTCCGAAGAAGACGATCAGGATCAGCCCGATCGCGATGGGGATGCGGTCCATCACGATCCAGTAGAGCCAGGTGTCGCCCTGGTTCCGCAGGTACTGCAGTCCGCAGACGCGGCACCGGTCGTGCAACGTGATCCACCGGACGAAGAGCGGCCCGCGGCCGCAGTGGGGGCAGCGCCGCCGCGCGCCGCGCCGGAGCGTGCGGCGAATCCCCGGGGGCTTCACCTCGGGCTCCTGTCCGACACCCCCTCGTTGAGCGAGCCCTGACGGTAGCCCCGCGGATCGACCGTCACCCGGGCGAAGCCTGCTTCCCGGAACCGCCGGACGACCTCGCCGCGCACGCCGGCGCTGCGCAGCCGGGGAATCTCGTGCGGCTCCACCTCGATGCGGGCGGTGGCGCCGTGGAACCGCACCCGGCACACCCGGAACCCCAGCTCGCGCAGGGCCCGCTCGGCGGCGGCGACGCGGGTCAGCCGCTCCGGGGTGATGGCGGTGCCGTAGGGAAAGCGGCTCGACAGGCAGGCGAGGGCCGGCTTGTCCCACACCGGAAGGCTCAGCCGTCGCGCCGCGGTGCGGATGTCCGCCTTGCCGAAGCCCGTCTCGTCGAGGGGCGAGCGCACCCCGTGGTCGCGCGCGGCCCGGCGGCCGGGCCGATGGTCGCCGCGGTCGTCGGCGTTGAACCCGTCGAGGACGTGGGCCGCGCCCAGACGGGCCGCTTCGGCCACCGCCACCGAGTACACCTCGTTCTTGCAGAAAAAGCAGCGATTGACGGGGTTCGACGCGTACCGCGCATCGTCGAGCTCGTGGGTCTCGACCAGCACGTGGCGAACGCCCAGTCGCCGCGCCAGGCGTTCGGCGCCGGCCCGCTCCTCGGGGGCCAAGCTCGGCGAGACGGCGGTGAGGGCGGTCGCCTCGTTCCCCGGCAAACGGGCCGCCTCCGCCAGCAGGTAGCCGGAGTCGACGCCGCCCGAGAAGCAGACGACGACGCGGTCGAGCCCCGCCAGCAGCTCCCGCAACCGTGCGATCCGCTCGTTGAGGCCCGCCCGGGCCGGTTCGGGCGGGGCGGCCGGCGCGCGGGCGGCCGGCGGCGGGACGTCGGCAACAGGCATGGTCACCAGTATAGAACGGGGACGTCGCCGGAGACGGCGGCGTCGGGCGACCCGGTGGCGACCCGGCGACCCGGTGACGGCGCGCCCTGCTCGGCCCCACGGGGCGGGATACGCACGCCGAGCAGGCCGCCGATCCGGCGATCCGGCGATCCGGTGACGTGCGCCCTGCTCGGCCCCATGGGGCGGGATACGCACGCCGAGCAGGCGGGCGATCCGGCGATCCGGCGATCCGGTGGCGTGCGCCCTGCTCCGGCCCGCTCTCGGCTATAATCGGGGCCGTCCGGCGCGAGGCGGCCCGGGTCGGGTCGACCGCCGCGGGCGTCGCCGGGACGCCGTGGCCGGCCCGTCGTCATCGCGGCCTCGAGTCGCCGTCCCGTTCCCGCCCGTTCCATCCTGCCCGCCGGCGGCAGAGGGGCGCCGCCGATCCGTGTTCTACGACATCGCCCTCATCGTCCTCGGTCTTGGTCTGGTCGCCAAGGGCGGCGACCTGTTCGTCGACTCGAGCATCTACATCGGGCGGGCGCTGAACATTCCCCGGTTCGTCATCGGCGGGACGCTGGTCAGCCTCGCGACCACCACCCCCGAGCTGGTGGTCTCCGCGATGGCGAGCAGCGTCGGCGACACCGGCATCGCGCTGGGGAACGCGGTCGGGTCGTGCATCTGCAACATCGGGCTCATCGTCGGCACCGTCTCGCTCCTGACCCCGGTCGAGGTCGAGAAGCGCGACTTCGTCCGGCGGGCGGCGTGGATGGTGTCGGCCGCGGTGCTCGTCGTCGTCTTCACCTGGGACCGGACGCTCAGTCGGCCGCTCGCGGCGGTCCTGCTCGCCCTCGCGTTCGCCTATCTGGCCTGGGACTACCTCGGCATCCGGCGGCGCCGCGCCGAGGCGGCGGGCGGCCCCGAGCCGGAGACGAGCGGGCTCGCGAGAGCCGTCGGCCTGTTCGTGCTCGGCGCGGCCCTCATCGTCGTCGGCAGCCGCTTCCTCGTCGACTCCGGGCAGTCGCTGGCCGCGGCCCTCGGGGTGCCGTCGGTCATCATCGGGCTCTCGGTGGTGGCGATCGGGACATCGCTGCCGGAGCTCGTCACCGGCGTCTCCGCCGCCCGGAAGGGGGTACCGGACCTGTCGCTCGGCAACATCATCGGCGCCAACGTCCTCAACCTCTATCTCATCGTCGGCCTCTCGGGCGCCATCAACCCGCTGACCCTCGATGTCTTCACCCAGGTCTACTCCTACGGCTGGCTCGGCGTGTTCTTCGCCGCGGTCCTGACCCTCACCGCGCGGACCGGCCAGTTCCACCGGGGCGGCGGCCTGCTGCTGCTCGGGCTCTACGCCGTCTACGTGACCGGGCTCGTCCTCGTGCCCGTGCTCGGGGTCGGGGGGTGAGCAGCGCGCCGTACCCTTCCCGCGGCTGCGCCGGCACGAGCATTCTTCCGACGTTCCCTGCCGCGGCTGCCGAGGGCGCCCGGACCTACAAGCCGCCCGAGTGGGCGCGATCATTCTCCTGACGTTCCCTGCCGCGGCTGCCGAGGGCGCCCGGACCTACAAGCCGCCCGAGTGGGCGCGATCATTCTCCTGACGTTCCCTGCCGCGGCTGCCGAGGGTGCCCGGACCTACGACCCGCCCGAGTGGGCGCGAGCATTCTCCCGACGTGCCCTGCCGCGGCTCGCCGACGATTCGGTGACGAGCCTCATGGCGCGCCGCGAGACCGCGCGGCTCGTTGCGCGTTCGGCTCGGGTGGCCTTCTGAGGATGGGGTACGACGAGCCCGCCGCGCCGACGGCGTGATCCACTAGGTTCCAGTTCACGACTCCGTCGTCGGAGCGCGGCTCGAGAAGCGTGAACACGAGCCGTCCCAGGGGCTGATCCAGGGGCACGACCAGGGTGCCGGCGGGCACCGCGCGCTCGACCGGGGTCCAGTCGCCGGTGACGGTGCGTTCGCGATGGCCCTGGAAGGGGCGGTCGGCCACCGACGAGCCGCGCACCACGAACTCCTCCAGGGCGAGCGTCGCGTCGGCGTCGAGGGGGGCGCCGTCGACGCCGTGGGCGGCCAGGAGATCGATCACGGCGTCGAGGTTCGCCGGCACGTAGTAGGCGTCGGGGGCGACCTCGACGCCGTCGTCGGCGGCTGCGAAGGCGCCGTACTCGTACATCTCGGTCGGTTCGACGACGTCGAGGCGGCGCCGCATCGGGGCCCGGGTGTACGGGTTCGGCACCTCTTCGGTGCGCCCCAGCAGGATCTCGACGGGGGCGTCCGTGCGCACCGGGACCGCGCGGGTCGCGAGGCGGGCCCCGGCGACGGGCTCGGCGTCGGCGGCCTCGACGAGGGCGGCGATGTCGCCGGCGTTCTCGTGGGCGAACGCCAGCGCCTCTTCCACGAACCGCAGCGAGGCCCGGATGCGCTCGTCGAACGGCGCGTAGGCGTAGGCCTCGCCGAGCAGGGCGATCCGGTTGCGGAGCCCGACGTAGTTGTTGTTGAAGCGCGGGCGGTGGTCGAACGTGCGCCAGCTCGGCTCCGCCCCGGCCGCGAAGGGCAGGTTGCCGTAGTAGTAGAAGCGCCAGCCGTCCGACTGCCGTACGGCGCGGGTCACCGCGGGCAGCCACTCGTCGCGGAGGAGGGCGTCGATGGCGGGATGGGTGTTCGGGTGGAGCGGCGGCGAGTAGGTCAGGTGATAGGCGTGCTCGGTGCCGTTCGTCGTGTGCAGGTCGATGACGACGTGCGGATCGTAGTCGTGATAGGCGCGGGCGAGGGCCCGGGCCTCGGGCGATTCCAGCTTCATGTGATCGCGGTTGAGGTCGAACCCCTGGGCGTTGGCCCGCTCGCCCTGCCCCGCGACCGGCCCGAACTGGTAGGGGCGGGTGTCGGGCCCGATGCGCTCGTGGCCGTCGGCGTTGTACACGGGAGCGAACAGCAGCACCATCGACGACGACCATTCCGGGTGGCCGCCCGCCGCGAGGTCGCGCAGCAGCATGAGCAGCGCTTCCTTGCCGGCGACCTCGCCGCCATGGATGGCCCCCTGCAGCCAGACGCGGAGACGCCCGGCTTCGACGACCGAGGCGGGCCGCGCGTCGGGCGTGTCCCCGACGACGGCGAGCGGCAGGGGGCGGCCCTCGACGGTCGACCCGAACGTGGTGGCGTGGATGCGCCCGGATCGGTTCGCGGCCAGGGTCACGAACGTCATGACCTCGCCGTAGCCGGTGGTCTGCTCGTAGGCGGTGCGCTCGGCCCGGGTGGGCGGCAGCGTCCCCGCGTCGCGGCCTCCCGGCGCGCATCCCGCCAGGGGTGAGGCGGTCAGGAGGGCGACCGCCACGAGCACGGTCCACCGGGGAGCCGGGAAGCGGTCGCCGCCGCGCCGTCGAGGCGGGTGAGGGACCGCGCCGCGTTCTTCGACCCGGACCGGATGCCCCGCCCGGCCCGAGGCCGACGGGAGGCTGCGCCTCGTCGCGGCCGGTCGAACCCGCCGGCTCCGTCCACGCGGGTCGCGGAAGATGACGGTCACAGGCGCCTCGAAATCCGCTCGACGACGGTGTCGACATCCGCCGCCGTCGTCCCGCGGCCGACGCTGAGCCGGACGGCTCCGAGACCGACGTCCGGCGGCACCCCCATGGCCGCCAGCACCGGCGAGAGTCGGCGTTCTCCCGCGTGGCAGGCTGACCCCGTCGAGGCGGCTATCTCCGGCATGCGCGCCAGGATCTCGTCGCCGTACCGGCCGGGGGCGCTGATGTTGAGGGTGTTGGGCAGCCGCCGGTCCGGGTGGCCGTTGAGGACGACGCGGTCGCCGAGCTGCGCCCGCAGCCCGTCCCACAGACGGTCGCGCAGCTCGCGCAGGCGATCCGCGCAGGGGTCGGTCTCGGCGAGGCGGCAGGCGGCCCCGAGCCCCGCCGCGAGCAGCGCGCTCTCGGTGCCGGCCCGCCGGCCGCCCTCGTGGCCGCCCCCGTGCACGAGCGGGGTCAGGGTCACCCCGCGCCGGACGAACAGGGCGCCGACCCCCTTGGGGGCGTACAGCTTGTGCCCGGCCAGGCTCAGCAGATCGACGCCGAGATCCCGCACTCGCACCGGGATCTTGCCCGCCGACTGCGCCGCGTCGGTGTGGCACAGGACGCCGTGCTCGCGCGCGATGCGGGCGATCTCGGCGACGGGCTGGACGGTCCCGACCTCGTTGTTGGCGTGCATGACGCTGACGAGGGCGGTGTCGGGAGCGATGGCCCGCCGGACGTCGTCGGGGTCGACGAGGCCGTGCCGGTCCACCGGCAACACGGTGACCCGCGCCCCCAGGGATTCGACGAGGCGGCACGGCTCGAGGACCGCGGGATGCTCGACCGCGGTGGTCACGATGTGCGGCGGGGTGGCGGCGCCGAGGGCGACGCCCTTGACGACGTGGTTGTTGGCCTCGCTGCCGCCGCTCGTCAGCACGATCTCGTCCGCGTCGCACCCGAGCATCGACGCGACCCGGCGGCGGGCCTCGCAGACCGCGTCGCGGGCGGGGCGGCCCGCCCAGTGCCCGCTCGACGGGTTCCCGAAGCCCGCGTCGAGGAGGGGCCGCATGGCCGCGGCCACCGCCGGGGCGATCGGGGTGCTCGCGTTGTAGTCGAGATAGATGCGCGTCGGTTCTTCTGGCAACGGGATCTCTGCTTTCGGGAACCTCGCGGCGGCGCCGGTCGTCATGACGGGCGACGCCCGGGCGGCTCCCGCGCGGGGCCGCAACCGGATGGCGCCCCGAACCGGGAGCCTATTGTATCGGGTGGCGCCCCCGCAGGGCGGCCGGGCGGTATAATCCGCCGGCACCACGATGGCGCGGCTCTCGACCTATCTGTTCGACCTCGACGGGACGCTGATCGACTCGATCGAGCTGATCATGTCGTCGTTCCGTCACACCATGCTGGCGCATCGCGGGGCGGTGCCGAACGAAGACGACTGGCGCGCCGGGTTCGGCCGGCCGCTGCGGCCGCAGCTCGCCCGCTATGCGCGGGACGGCGAGGAGGTCGCACGGATGGCCGCCACCTACCGCGCCCACAACCTCGAGCACCACGACCGGCTCGTGAAGCCCTACGCGGGCATTCACCGGGTCGTCGCCGAGCTGCGGGCGCGCGGGGCGGGGCTGGGCATCGTCACCAGCAAGAACCGGACGGCGGCGGAGCAGGGCCTGCGACACTGCGCCCTGGACGGCTTCTTCGACCTGCTCGTGACCTCGGACGACGTGACCGAGCACAAGCCGCATCCGGCGCCGGTGCTCGCGGCGCTGGCGCGGCTCGAGGCGCAGCCGGCGGAGACCGTCTTCATCGGCGACTCGCCCCACGACTGCGAGGCGGGTCGCTCGGCGGGCGTAACGACGGCGGCGGCGCTGTGGGGGCCGTTCTCCCGCGCATCGCTCGATCCGCACCGTCCGGACTACTGGCTGGAGCGGCCCGAAGGGATCCTGGAGCTACCGTGAGGGGCATCGACACCGCTCCCCGGCGGCCCGAAGCCGGGCCACACGGACCGCGACGTCCTGGGAGGCGTTCGCCACGCGAGGAACCATGACAGGTGTGCCCGAGGGCTATCGGTTGTTCGAGTACCTCGATCCGTTCGAGGACCTGGTCGGACCCCTGTGCTACCGCGAGGACGGGGACGGCCGGCTGCGGTTCGCGTTCGAGGCGCAGCCCAAGCACGCCAACACCGCGGGACAGCTCCACGGCGGCGTCCTCATGACCTTCGCCGACTACGCGCTGTGCCTGACCGCGATCCACGGCCTGCCCGGCGAGCGGTGCGTCACCGTGTCACTGAGCTGCGAGTTCACCGCCCCCGGCGAGGTCGGCGACTTCGTCGAGTCGACGGCCGAGGTCGTCCGGCGCACCCGCTCGCTGACCTTCGTCCGCGGGCAGGTGTCGGCGGGGGAGCGGACCCTGCTGAACTACAGCGCCATCGTGAAGCGCCTGACGCGCTCGGTCGGGACCACCCGCGACCAGCCGGCCGGGTGAAGTTGCCGGCGACCTCGCGAAGAACGGACACTGGGGGAGATGCCCGACGCGGACCGCGGCCGCCTGCCGACGTCACGCGGTAGAATGAGGCGCCCTGACCCTGAGACGAACGCTCGATATCGAACCCGCCGTGGAACGACCTGTTCTTCAAGGAGGCTCTGCAGATGCGTCCTCGCGTGATTTCGTGGATGACCGTGATCGCCCTGGCGGCCGCGACCGCCGGGTTCGCCCAGCAGGGGGCGGTGGACGGCGAGTGGCGGAGCTTCGGCGCCGACCTGGGCAGCACGAAGTACTCTTCCCTCGACCAGATCTCGGCTGACAACGTCGACCAGCTCGAGATCGCCTGGCGCCGGCCCATCGTCGATCCGGCCTACCTGGAGATGGACCCGAACCTCCGGTTCTCGAACGTCTCCACCGCCGCCCCCCTCATCGTGGGCGCCACCGGCTACGTGCCCAACGCCGTCGGCCTCGTCGAGGCCTTCGACGTGACCACCGGCGCCACCCGCTGGGTCCAGACGCCGTACGGCGGCGCCGACGACGTGCGCGGGGCCGGCACCCGCGGCGTCGCCTACTGGTCCGACGGGGACGAGGCGCGCATCATCTCTCAGCGCGGCGAGTACATGTACGCGCTGCATCCCGATACCGGCGAGCTGTTTCCCGACTTCGGCGACGGCGGTCGCGTGCACCTCGTCATCGGGCTCGCCGAGGGGGCCCGCTACCGGTGGGGGGGCGCCCCGACGGTGGTGCGGGACGTGGTGGTGGTCGGGCAGTCGATGAGCGACACGTTCCAGACCATGGAGGGGATCCGCGGCGACGTGCGGGCCTTCGACGTGCGGACCGGCGAGTTGCGCTGGGTCTTCCACACCATCCCCCAGGCCGGCGAGTTCGGCACCGACACCTGGATGAACGACTCGTGGCAGTACTCGGGGCACGCGCCGGTGTGGTCGCTGTTCAGCGCCGACGAGGAGCTCGGCTACGTCTACATGCCGACGAGCTCGCCGACCAACGACATGTACGGTGGTCACCGCGGCGGCGACAACCTCTACGGCCAGAGCATCGTCTGCGTCGACGCCGAGACCGGCGAGCGGGTCTGGCACTTCCAGACCGTGCACCACGGGCTGTGGGACTACGACGTGCCGACCGCCCCGATCCTGATGGACATCACCGTCGACGGCCGCGAGATCGCCGCGGTGGCGCAGCTCACCAAGCAGGCGTTCGTCTTCGTCTTCGACCGCGCGACCGGCGAGCCGGTGTGGCCGATCGAGGAGCGCCCGGTGCCGCAGTCGGCGGTGCCGGGCGAGCTGACCTCGCTCACCCAGCCGTTCCCGACGAAGCCGCCGGCGTTCGACCGGCAGGGGGCGACCATCGAGAACCTGATCGACTTCACGCCCGAGCTGCGCGCGGAGGCGATTGCCATCACCGACCGCTACGTCATCGGCCCGATGTTCACGCCGCCGTCGATACGGGGGGACGGGCCCAACGACAAGCAGGGGACGATTCAGCTTCCGGGGTCGCAGGGCGGCGCCGACGTGCAGGGGGGGGCGTTCGACCCCGAGACCGGCATGCTCTACATCCCCTCGATCACGTCGCCGTTCGTGGCCGACGTCATCGAGGGCAACCCGGACCGCACGAACCTCAACTACATCAAGGGGAGCCGGCAGTGGATCGGCGGCCCGCAGGGCCTGCCGCTGTTCAAGCCGCCCTACGGGCGCATCACCGCGATCGACATGAACCGGGGCGAGATCGTGTGGACGACCCCCAACGGCGACGGCCCGCGGAACCATCCCGCGATTCGCCACCTCGGCCTCGGCAAGCTCGGCGTCCCCGGCCGCCCCGCGCCCTTGCTGACGAAGACGCTGCTGTTCATCGGCGAGGGCTCGACCAACCTGCCGGGCGGGGCCCGCGTGCCGGAGGGCATGCCGCCGCAGATCGTGACCAACTACGGCGGCCGCATCTTCCGGGCCTACGACAAGGCCACCGGCGATGTCGTCTGGGAAACCGAGCTGCCGGCGGGCACCATCGCGCCGCCGGTCACCTACCTGGCGAACGGGAAGCAGTATCTGCTGGTGGCGACGGGGGACGTCGAAACCCCCGGCGAGACGCTGGCGTTCGCCCTGCCCTGACGCGGGCCGCCCGGCGCCGACTTCCGGTCGGCGCCGCCGCTTGCCCGCGACTGCACTGGAATGCGGGCGCCGGCGGGATGCCGGGCGCCCGGTCGACTGCCTACCGTGGCGTGTCGTGGCGGTGGGCCGCGCCTAGAATCCGCGCTTGCGGCCGCGGAGTCCCCGGCGGCTGCCCTTGGGCTTCGCCGGGCGCCGACCGAAGTCCATGGAGGGCGGGCCGTCGTCCATGAAGGGAGGCGGTCCCATCGGCGGCCGCGGCGCCCGGTCGCGGGCTTCGCTCACCCGAAGATTGCGGCCGTTGAGCTCGGTGCCGTCCAGCTTCTCGATGGCCTGGGACACCGAGGCGGCATCCCCGAACTCGACGAAGGCGAACCCCCGCGGCTTGTCGGTGGCGCGATCGACGGGGAGGAACACCTCCGTGACCTGGCCGACCTGTCCGAACAGGTTCTCGAGTTCGGTCGATGACGTTTCGTAACTGAGGTTGCCGACGAAAATTCGTGAAGAAATGGTGTGCCTCTCCTGTTGTGGTGCGGGGAAGCGTAACACGGCCGTCGATACCGGCGGCGCGCGTCGCGCGCAAGCTGCCAGCATACCCCGTCGCCGCGGGAAACGCAAAGCCGGCCCCGGCGGCGTCGCCGCGGTGCAGTATCATCGCAACGGCGACGGAGACGCGCGAACCATGATCACCATCCTCAACCAGACCTCCCGGTTCCTGAGAATCCACCTGTCCCGCGGGAAGGTGCTGCGGCTGGGGCCGCGGAAGGAGGGCCAGATCTCGACCCAGGATGCCGGGGGCGACACCGTGAAGCAGCTCGTGGCGGACGGCGCGGTCAAGGTCATGGGAGAGGGGCCGCAGGCCGGGGGGGCGACCCCCGCGAACCCGGCGGCGCGGGCCAACGTCCACGGCCATCATCCCCGCGTTGCGGGCGGCCGGCGCGGCGACCGTTAGCGGCTTCCCGCCCTGTCGGCTCCGCCGGCGAACCGTACGCGCCGCCCGGTCCGCTCCGGGGCGGACACGCCGCCGCCGGGGGAACGAGGCCAGCTCCGCGTTCGAGCCGCCCGCCGCCGCCGGGCGTGAGTTGCCGACTCCCGGGTATAATCTTGCGTTTCGGACTTCGGGAGAGTCGAGGGAGGTTCAGTCGATGGCGCAGATGCCGACACGTCTGGCGGCCGGGCTCGTCGCCCTGCTGTTGTTGTCGTCGCCCGGGGCGGCCAGGGCGCAGGACGGCGACTGGCAGACCTACGGTACCGAGAACGGCGAATGGCGCAGCTACGCGGGCAACATCGCGGGCCAGAAGTACTCGCCGCTCGACCAGATCGACGGCACCAACTTCGGCGACCTGGAGATCGCGTGGCGCTGGGAGTCGGTCGACGCCATGGTCAGCCGCACGATGCCGGACGGCAGCGAGTGGTGGGCGCCGCTCGAGACCATCGTCGCCTCGCTCGAGGAGGACAACCCGAACCTCTACCGGCGCGGGCATCCTCCGCGTGCCGGCGGCATGCAGGCGACCCCGCTCATGGTCGACGGAGTGCTTTACTTCAACACCGCGATCTCGCAGGGCGTGGCGGTCGACGCGGTGACCGGCGAGACCCTGTGGGTCTTCAACCCGAAGAGCTACGAGGAGGGGACCACTCCGATGACCGGCACCTTCCGGCAGCGGGGAGTGGCCTACTGGACCGACGGGGAGGGCGACGAGCGCATCTTCTGGGGCACCGGCGCCGGCTACCTAGTCTGCGTCGACGCCGGCACCGGGCGGCCCTGCCCCGACTTCGGGCCCGACGGCAGCGGGATCGTCGACGCGATGGTCGGCCTGCCGCGGGCGGACCGGGAGGAGCGCGACTACCTCAACGCCATGCTCTACGGCATTCACTCGCCGCCGATCGTGGTGCGCGACCGGGTCATCCACGGCTCGCAGGTCGCCGACCGGCGCATCACGAAGGAGGCGGTGCCCGGGTGGGTGCGAGCCTGGGACGTCCGGACCGGGACCCACGCGTGGGACTTCCACACCGTGCCGAACAGCGCCGACGAGTTCGGCGCCGACACGTGGCTGAACGAATCGTGGCGCTACTCGGGCAACGCCAACGTCTGGTCGATGCTCGCCGGCGACAACGAGCTGGGGCACGTCTATCTGCCGACCGGCACCACCACCAACGACTACTACGGCGCCGACCGGCCCGGCGACAACCTGTTCTCGGAGACGATCATCGCCGTCGACGTCGAGACCGGACAGCGGGTCTGGCACTTCCAGGCGGTCCACCACGGCTTGTGGGACTACGACTTCCCCACGCATCCCAACCTAGTGGACATCACCGTCGACGGACGCGACGTCAAGGCGCTGGTGCAGGTCAGCAAGCAGGGCTTCGTCTACACGTTCGACCGGGTGACGGGGGAGCCGGTCTGGCCGATCGAGGAACGCCCGGTTCCCACCGAGACGAACATGCCCGGCGAGTACGTCTCGCCGACCCAGCCGTTCCCCACCCGTCCCGCGCCGTTCGAGTACCAGGGCGTGACCATCGACGACCTCATCGACTTCACCCCCGAGCTCCGCGAGATGGCGGTCGAGGCGGTGCAGCCGTACCGGCTCGGGCCGTTGTTCACGCCGATCTCGCGGCGGGAGGAGGGCGGCTGGCAGGGGACCCTGATGCGTCCGCCGGACGGGGGGGCCGCGACCTGGGCAGGGGCCGCCATGGACCCCGAGACTGGCGTGCTCTACGTGCCGTCGAGGAACCAGGCGGTGGTCATCACGATGTACGAGCCGGATCCGGCGCTCGGCGCCACCGTCGCCTACACCCACGGCGCCCCGGAGGGAGAACGGATGGCCCGCGGTCTGGGGCCTTCGCGCAGCGGTAACCTGATGCCTCAGGGGCTGCCGCTGCTCAAGCCGCCCTACTCGCGGATGACCGCCATCGACATGAACACCGGCGACCACCTGTGGATGCAGCCGCTCGGCAACGGCGACCGGTACCGCAACCATCCGAGGCTGCGCGACCTGAACCTGCCGCCTCTCGGCGGCGACGGGGTCGGCGGGCCGGTGCTCACGAAGACGCTGGTCGTGAGCGCCCTCTCGGCCGGCGGCAGCGACGGGGGACCGCGTCTCGTCGCGCGGTCGAAGGAGACCGGGGAGGAGTTCGGGTCGGTGGACCTGCCCACCGGGGCCTTGGGCACGCCGATGACCTACAGCGTGGACGGGCGCCAGTACATCGCGCTCACCATCGGCGGGCGCCCGCCGCAGTTGATTGCGTTCCGGCTGCCGGAGTAGGCGTACGACCTCACACTCGGCGGCCCGTGCGACCTCACACTCGGCGGCCCGTGGCGGGCCCCGCGACGCACCGCGCCGGGGCGGCGCCGGCCGGAGCCGGGGACGCCGACGGGCGGCAAGGCGCCGCGGGCCGGCCACTGCCCGGCCGGGCTCGACGAGGCGCGGCGAGGGAGAACGTCGGACATGTCTCGATCGAGGAGCAACGCAGCCAGACGGGATGAACCGTCGCTCGACCGGAGCGGGGATTCCCCACGGGCTGCCAGACCGGAGAGCACCCAGATGAAGAGATTCGCTATCGCGGCGACCGCGATCCTGTCGTTCGTCCTGTCCGCGTGCGGCTCGGAGCCGCAGTTCGTAGGGACCGCCCACGTCCTGCGGGTGCTGGAGAACCTGGAGACTCAGCAGGCGGCCACCGCCGACAGCATCGCGGAGCTGCAGGACAGCGTGGCCGGCCTGGAGGGCGCCCTGGCCTCCGGCGCCGCGCCGCCCCCGGCCGCCGCCGCCGCCCCCGCCGACGCCGGGCCGTCGCGGGAGCTCGTGGTCGAGACCACGGTGGCGTTCACCGAGGGTCCGACGGTGGCCGAGGACGGCTCGGTCTACTTCACGGACCTCGGCAACAACCGCATCATGCGGTGGTCGGGCGGCGAGCTCACCACGTTCCGCCAGCCCAGCAACCGCGCCAACGGGTTGATCTTCGACAGCGAGTGGCGGCTGCTCGCGTGTGAAGGCGGGGACGGCGAGACGGCCCTGCCGCGCATCACCCGCACCGACATGGCGACCGGCGAGGTCGAGGTGCTGGTCGACTCGTTCGAGGGGAAGGAGCTGCATCAGCCGAACGACCTGACCATCGACGGGCAGGGGCGCATCTACTTCACCGACCGGCCCGGCCCGAACCCCGCCGAGAGCCAGACCGGCGTGCACGGGGTGTACCGCATCGACCCGGACGGCGCCGTCGCGCGCATTCTCACCGAGCCGGAGGTGATGCGGCCCAACGGCATCGTCGTCTCGCCCGACGACACCACGCTGTACGTCATCGAGACCGAGCAGGCCGAGGGCGGGCCCCGGCTGATCCGGGCCTACGACCTGAGCCCCGAGGGCGCCGTCGACAACATGCGCATCTTCCACGACTTTCTGCCGGGCCGCAGCGGCGACGGGATGACCATCGACAGCGCCGGCAACCTCTACGTGGCGGCGGGGCTGAACCGCACGCGGGGCACGAGCGAGACCCTCGACACGGTGGCCGGCGTCCACGTGTTCTCGCCCGCCGGCGAGCTGATCGAGCACATCCCGGTGCCCGAGGATACGATTACCAACGCCGCCTTCGGGGGACCGGATCTGCGCACGCTGTACGTCACCGCGGGCAAGACGCTGTTCAGTGTCCGCACCGACGTCGAGGGAACGCGCCGCTAGCTGGCTGCCAGGGGACGGAGGCTGCCGCCGCCGTGATGGAATCTGAAGCGTCGCGATTCCGGATCTGGGAGTGGGAGTCCATCCATCGGCACGCGGGCGAGTTGTACCTGCGGCGGCTGCGGGTGGTCTCGTCCCGCTGGTTCGGCATCTACGTCCATTGGTTCCACGCCAGCGACGACGATACGCTGCACGACCACCCGTGGTGGTTCGTGACCGTCATTCTCCGGGGCGGGTACTGGGAGCATACGTCGGGGGCGGACGGCGCGCCGGTGCGGCGCTGGCACCCGCCGGCGGCGGTTCGGCTGCGGCCGGCACGCTGGTTGCACCGGGTGGAGATCGACCCGGCCCGGCCGCCCGTGACCGTCGTCGTGCGCGGACGGCGAGTTCGCCGGTGGGGGTTCAGGACGCGGTCCGGGTGGATACCGTGGGCGGAGTACAAGGGGCAGCCGCCCGAGTCGGCCGGCGACGCCTGAACGGCGTGCGGCCGGCGCGGCGACGGTGGGTTCGGGAGGTGCGCGGATGCGGATGAAGACACGTTGGACTTACGGCGCCGGCGCGGCGTTCGTGGTGGCGTTGGCGGTGGCGGCTCCCGCGGCTGGCCAGTGGGTCCCGGAACGCTTGGAAGCGGACGGCTCCGCGATACCGCGGACGCCGTGGGGGCACCCGGACCTGCAGGGACTGTGGAACAACTCGACGACGACGCCGCTCGAACGGTTGACGGACGAGGAGTGGGCGCTGAGCCGCCGCGCGCAGCGGGCGGTGATCGAGGCGACCGGGGGCACCGGGGCGGGCTGGCTGGAGCAGGCCGGCCGCATCGACCGCGAGGCGCTGATCGTGGACCCGCCGGACGGCCGCATCCGGATGACCGAGCAGGGCGTCGAGCGCCTGATCGCCCGCGAGGCGGCGCGCGAGGGTCGCGGCGAGGCCGACTCGTGGCTCGACCGCAACAACTGGGAGCGCTGCATCTCGCGGACGCTGCCGACGGCGATGATCCCCACCCTGTACAACGCCAACTACCAGATATTCCAGACCCCGGACCACTTCGTGCTGCTGATGGAGATGATTCACGAGGCGCGCATCGTGCCCCTCGACGGGCGGCCCCATGCTTCCGACGGCATCCGCCAATGGCTGGGCGACGCGCGCGGCTACTGGGACGGCGACACCCTCGTGGTCGAGACCCGGCACTTCAACGGCAAGCTCGATGGCGGCGACTACCAGCCCTCGCACGTCACCCCGACCGGTCCGCGCATGTCGGGCGAGACCCTGACCCTCGTCGAGCGGTTCACCCTCGTCGACGCCAACACCATCGACTACCGCATCACGGTCGAGGACCCCGAGACCTTCGCCGTGCCGTACACCGTGGCCATCCCCATGCAGCGGTCCGCCGCCGACGTGACCCTCTTCGAGTACGCGTGCCACGAGGGCAACCACGCCATGGTGAACCTGCTGCACGCGGGCCGGGCCGACGAGGAGCTGGCCCTCGAGGCGGCGGCGCTCGTCTCGCGGCAGCGCATTGAGGCCGGACATCCCGGCGTGCGCGAACCGGCGGTGCCGTTCGCCCCGATCCGGTAGGCGGCACGGCAGTGGCGCTCGTCTCGCGGCAGCGCATCGAGGCCGGACATCCCGGCGTGCGCGAACCGGCGGTGCCGTTCGCCCCGATCCGGTAGGCGGCACGGGGGTGGCGCTCGTCTCGCGGCAGCGCATCGAGGCCGGACACCCCGGCGTGCGCGAGCCGGCGGCGGCGTTCGCCCCGATCCGGTAGGCGGCACGGGGGTGGCGCTCGTCTCGCGGCAGCGCATCGAGGCCGGACACCCCGGCGTGCGGGAGCCGGCGGCGCCGTTCGCCCCGATCCGGTAGGCGGCACCGCGGTCGTCGGGCCCGCCCGGCGGGACCGGTCCTCACTGGTAGCCGAAGATCGGCGGGAAGAGGACGACCACGACGGCGGCCCACCCCGCGTAGACCGGCAGGTAGGCGGTCTGCCAGCGCTCGACGGCCGAGAACGGGCCGCGCCCCGCGAGGAACCGTGCGTACAGCCGGAGCGACCAGCCCAGGTTGACGAGCAGGACGAGGTTCTCGCCGAGGGCCGCCACCCGGTTCGGACTGAAGCCGAACTCCGTGATGCGGGCGGCGATGGCGGCCAGGGCCACCGCGTCGGCGAGGAGGGCGCTCGCCACCAGCACCACCAGCACCGCGTCGAAGAGGCCCGGCGGGGCCTGCGGGTCACGCGCGGACACCGCGTAGAGCAGGAGGCCGAGGACCACCACGAGCAGCAGGTCGAAGCCGATCAGCACGTCGCGGTCCATGTCGATGCCGCGGCCTGTCCACGCCATCGTCACCAGGAACGCCAGCAGCAGCACCGTGAACAGCGGCGTGAACACGCGGGTCAGCACCGGCGCCATGTTCTCGATGACGCTCTGCTTCGCCTCGACCAGCCAGGCGCCCACGATGACCGCCCCCATCGCGCCGCACGGGAGCATCCACGTCACGATCAGCCGCTCGACATCGACGCCGATGGCCGCGAAGATGCCGCCCGCGAAGACCGTCAGCACCCCGCCGCCGAGGGCCATGAGCACGAAGTAGATGAACAGCTCGCCCGAGAACCGCACGAAGTCCATGCGCCCGGCGAAGGTGCGCCACCGGTCGGCGGCGTAGGCGACGCCGACGACGAGCCACAGGGCGATCGGCAGGTGCAGGGCGGCCAGCACCTGGGTGTGCCCGCGCGGCGTGAACGGGACGGCGTTGACGAAGACGGCGGCCGCCGCGAACGGCAGGGCCAGCCGCAGGCACGCGGCCCGGTCGATCCCGCGCTTCCAGGCGAAGTAGCCGGCGAGCAGGGGCAGCACGAACAGGCTGAGGTTCAGGAAGTAGAACGCCGGAAGCTCCTGGTCGGGGTCCAGGGAGGGCTGCCCGAACAGCGGGGGCAGCTTGATGGCGAGCGCCGCCGCGAGCGCCAGCCCGACGACGACCAGGGTCTCGCGGCCGGCGCGGGCGCGAGCCGGCCCCGTCGCGCCCGCGCCCGTGACGAGCTGCTTCCACAGCCGCTCGGCGTGCTCGCGGGCGAACTCCCGCGAGACCGCGTCGAGGTCGCCCAGCCGCTTGACGGCCACGAGGAAGGCCTCGTCGGCGTCCAGCCCGGCGTCCGCGAGCGCCGCCATCCGGTCTCGCAGGTGGCCTTCCAGCTCCTCCACGTCGGACGCTTGGATGGCCTGCCGCCGGCGCAGGTACTCGCGCCACCGGGCAATCTGTTCCTCGACCGCGTCGTCGCGCGTCGCCATGATCGATCGTCCCGTCCTCGTCGTCGTCGGCCAATCCGCCGGCGGCTGCGCCGCCGCGGCACAAACGCTGCGATAACGCCCGCGAGCAGGGGCAGCTTCTCTCAGGGGCGGTCGACTACTGCGCAGGCTCCTAGCCGACGGTCTCCGCGACCAGCTTCAGTCCCGCGCTCCGCAACGCACGGTCCACCACCTGCCACTGGCGCCGGTGCGCGGCTAGGTTTGCCCGGCCGGCTTCCGTGATGCGGTAGTACCGGCGCCGCCGGCCGTTCGGCGAGGCTTCCCAGCGCGCTTCGATGCAGCCGAGCCGTTCGAGGCGGTGCAGCACGGGATAGAGCATGCCGTCCGTCCACTGCAGACGGCCCTCCGAGAGCGCCCCGACCCGCTTGAGAATCGCGTAGCCGTAGCTGTCGCCTTCCGTCAGGATGGCGAGCACGAGCGGGGTGGCGGAGGCGGCGACGAGGTCCTTGCCGATATTCATCGGTGTTCTTCTTCTCCCGGTGGACCCGCGTCGCCGGCGCCCGTACGCCTGCCCTCGGAGAATACGTAAGGGAAGTATGCATAGCAGAGCAATGTATGTCAACCGACTGCTTTGCCGTCCGGCGATGGTCCTCGACGGCGAACGCGCACCTGCCCGGGCACGCCGGTCGAATGCTCGGGGCAGCCCGCCGCAAGGCTGCTACGATTGGGCGTGCACAGGAGGACGCCGATGACGAGACAGTCGAGACTCGCGCGTGTCGGGGTGGTCGCGGTTCTGGCGTGGCTGGCGTGCGGCGCGTTCCCGACGCCGGCCGCGGCCGGCCAGGCGCAGGAGTTCGTGCCCATCACCGACGAGATGCTCCGCGATCCCGACCCCGGGGACTGGCTGATGGCGTATCGCACCTACGACTTCCAGGCCTTCAGCCCCCTCGACGCGATCGACCGCGAGAACGTCGGCGAGCTGCGCCTCGCGTGGATGCGGGCGATGGAGGAGGGCGCCCAGCAGATACGACCGCTGGTCTACGACGGCGTGATGTACATCGCGCAGCCGGGCTACGACCACCTGCAGGCGCTCGACGCCACGACCGGGGACCTGATCTGGGACTACCGGCGCGACCAGCCGGACGATATCCGCGAGTTCGGGCAGTTCGGGGACCGCACGCGCAACCTCGCCCTCTACGGCCGCCACGTCTATCACCTGACCGCCGACGCCCACATCATCGCCGTCGACGCCGAGACCGGCGAACTCGCGTGGGAGTCGCGGACGGCGGACTACCGCGACGGCATCACCCACTCGTCGGGCGCGACGATCGTCAACGGGATGGTGGTCAGCGGGCGGACGTGCAGCCCCGCCAGCCTCGAGGCCCGCTGCTTCGTCGCCGCCCACGACGCCGGCGACGGCGTCGAGCGCTGGCGCACCTACACGGCCGCCGGCGCCGACGATCCGGGCGGGGCGACATGGGGCGCGTTGCCGACCGCCGACCGCGTGCACGTCTCGCCGTGGGGCGTGCCGGGCAGCTTCGACCCCGAGCTGAACCGCGTGTTCTGGGGCGTGGCGGTGCCTCTGCCCTACACGCGCCTCGTGCGTCGCGGCACCTGGGACGTCGGCGACCGCACGCCGTGCGAGCTGTACTCGAACTCGACCATCGCGATGGACGCGGACACCGGCGCCATCGACTGGTACTACCAGTACCTGCCGTGCGACGACTGGGATCAGGACTTCGTGCAGGAGCGCACCCTCATCGACACCGTGGTCAATCCCGACCCCGCGGCGGTGCGCTGGATCAACCCGAACCTCACCGGCGTCGCCGAGGAGCGGAAGATCGTCGTCGTCCTCGGCGAGCCCGGCGGCCTGTTCGTCAACGACCGCGAAACCGGCGAGTTCCTGTGGGCCGACCCCTTCCCGTTCGACAGCACCGAGCGCTTCGTCATCTCGGACGTCGACGTGGAGACCGGCGCGACCACCATCAACATGGACTTGGTGGCGCGCGAGCCCGGCGACCAGTTCATCATCTGCGGCCACAACGTGAAGGGCTGGTGGTCGTGGTCGTACAGCCCGGTGACGGGACTGCTCTACGTGCCCATCAACCGCTCGTGCCTGAACCAGACGCTCAACCCCCGGACCGTCTCGGGGACCGGCCCCCGGTTCTCGATTCCCGACCCCGACATCGGGCCGGCCGGCGACCTGACCGAGGTGCGGGCCATCGACATCTCCACCGGCCGCGAGGTCTGGCGCTACAGCCAGCGGGCGCCCAACGCCGGCACCACCCTCGCCACCGCCGGCAACGTCGTCTTCTTCGGCGACTCGAACCGACGCTTCCGGGCCTTCGACGCCGAGACCGGCGAGGTCCTCTGGGAGACGATCCTGGGCAGCCAGATCAGCGGCTACCCGGTGACCTACGAGGCCGGCGGCCGGCAGTATCTGACGGTGCCGGTCGGCGGCGTCGGCAACCGGCTGCGCACCTACGCGCCGGAACTCGAGGCGCCGACCGGCAGCAACATGCTCGTGACGTTCACCCTGCCGTGAGCGGCCCGCGACGTCGTCCCGCCGGACGGCCCGCCGGGGCGCGCCGGAGATCCGGTGCGGCGCGGGCAAGTGCGAGTGTCGTTCCGCAACCACGCGACTCACGCCGCCGTCGGCCAGCGTCGCCGGCCGAGCCCGATGGTCGGAAGCGGGAGGGATCCGATTTCGTGGACTCGTGAGTACGTCGAGGCGGGCATCATCGTGCCCGCCTCGGATCGGGCAGCGCCTAAGCCCGGATTGGTCGGCGGGCCGAATGCCGGGTTGACGCGGCGCTAGCGGACTCACGACCACGTTACTCTGCAGCCGCCGCGACCGAGGAGAGACGATCTACATGACGCGGCCGACGTATTTCGCCCACAGTACGTCTGGGGACCGCGAACACAGGCAGGGCCTGTCCGCCCACCTCGAGGGTACGGCGCAACGGGCGGGCGCGTTCCTCGATTCCGTCGGTCTGGCGGAGTGGGGTCGCGCGGCCGGGCTGCTGCACGACCTCGGCAAGTACACCGCCGCGTTCCAGTCGCGGCTCGATGGCGACCGCCGGCGATTCGATCATTCCGGTCCGGGCGCGAGGGTCGCGACCGAGCGGTACGGGCAGCCATGCGGCAAGATGCTGGCGTTCTGTGTCGCAGGGCACCACGCCGGCCTGGCCAACGGAGTGAACGGCCACCGAACGACCGCGCTGGCGGACCGCCTCGGCGAGAGCTGCCCGATGCCGGAGCCGATCTGGGAGAAGGAGATTGCGCTTCCGTCGTTGACCATGCCGAGACTCAGGTTCAGTGACCGCGACACCGCGGGTTTCTGTGCGGCGTTCTTCGTTCGAATGGTGTTCTCCGCGCTCGTCGACGCCGACTACCTGGACACCGAGGCCTTCTACCAGGGGTCGGACGGTGCTCCGGCGCTTCGGGGTCGACATCCTGACTTGGCAGAGCTCCGCCGACGGCTCGATGTGCATCTCGACGCACTGGCCGCGAATGCGACCGGCGCCGTGAACGAGCTGCGATCGGAAGTGCTCGTCCACGCGAGGAAAAAGGCGGACGTTGCGCCCGGTCTGTTTACGTTGACCGTGCCCACCGGCGGCGGCAAGACGTTGACGTCGCTCGCCTTCGCGCTGGACCATGCGTTGCGGCACGGGCTCGATCGTGTCATCTACGTCATTCCCTACATGAGCATCATCGAGCAGACGGCGGACGTGTTCCGCCGTGCGCTCGGTGATCCGGAGGGCGGCGACGCGAGCTTCGTGGTCGAACACCACAGCACGTTCGACGAGGAGCGCATCCGCGAACGCGAGTCCAGGGACAAGCTGCGTCTGGCGATGGAGAACTGGGACGCCCCGGTCATCGTCACGACGGCCGTGCAGTTCTTCGAGAGCCTGTTCTCGAACCGGCCCTCGCGGTGCCGGAAGCTGCACAACGTGGCGAACGCCGTCGTCGTGCTCGACGAGGTTCAGACCCTCCCGCTGAAGCACCTCCGCCCCTGCGTCGCCGCCCTCGACGAGTTGGCGCGCAACTGGCGGGCGAGCATCGTGCTCTGCACCGCCACCCAGCCGGCGCTGGCGGCGTCGAAGGGTTTCAGCGGCGGATTCCGGAACCTGCGGGAACTGGCGCCGGCTCCGGAGAATCTGTACAACCGCCTGAAGCGGACGCGGCTGCACCGCGTCGGTCCGGTGGAGGACGCGCGACTGGCGGAGGAGTTGCGCGGTTTGCCCCGGGTCCTCTGCATCGTCAACACACGTCGCCACGCGCGGGAGCTGTACGAGCGGCTCGGCGACGTCGATGGGGCGTTTCACCTGACGACGATGATGTGCGCCCGTCATCGCCGCGAGACGCTCGATGCCGTGCGCGGCCGTCTGAAGGATGGCGTCCCCGTCCGCCTCGTCGCCACGTCGCTGGTGGAGGCCGGCGTCGATCTCGACTTCCCGGTCGTCTGGCGGGCCGAGGCCGGCCTGGAATCGCTCAGCCAAGCCGCGGGTCGATGCAACCGCGAGGGTCGGGCCCCCAAAGGCGACGTATTCGTGTTCGAGCCCTCGGACGGAGAGGGGCGCACGCCGCCGCTCGCGGTACGGCAGTTCGCCGATGCCGCCCGCGTCGTGATGCGCGATCTCGATCGCGATCCGCTCTCCCTGGAGGCCATTGATGCCTACTTTCGCGAGCTGTACTGGTCGAAAGGCGAGGCGGCCCTCGATGCCCACGAGATTCTCCGGCAGTTGGCCGAGCGGCTGTTCGACCTGGATTTTCCGTTCGAGACGATCGCCGGGCAGTTCCGGTTGATCGAGGACTACGAAGAGCCGATTGTGACGCCGTGGCGGGGATTCCGCGAAGATGACGACACGGTCGAGCGCCTGCTCCGCGAGCTGGAGCACGCACCGTATCCGGGCCGGATCGCGCGAGGGCTTCAGCCGTACGTCGTGCAGATTCCGCCGTCAAGGAGACAGGAGCTTGTCGCCGCGGGCGCCGCTTCGGTTGTCCGCGAGCAGGAGTTCGGCCGGCAATTCGTCAAGCTGGCGAATCGGGACTTGTACCGTCGGGACATCGGTCTGGCGCCGACCGATCCAACGTATCGGGAGCCTGGCGGGCTGGTGTGCTGAGACTGGCGCCGAACGGCCGGCCCGACCCTCGTTCTTGGTGACGATCAGTTTACCAACTACCTACACGACAGGACAATGCTATACTGACGCTACCGTCGTGGCCTCACCGGTCGCGCGGGTTGAAACGTGTACGTGGTGGGCTGTGCCGGCGACGTCCCCTGGAGGCGCTAGTTCTCCTCCAGGGGGCGCGGATAGCCGCGAGGTCGTTGCCGGGGTCAACTTCGCCATCCTTGACGCCCCTCGCGATCGATGCCGATGAAGGTCCGCGACGTCCGGCAAATCCTGGAGAGCAGCGGGTTCTACCTAAAGCGATGGAGCCGGAGCAGCCATCGACAGTACGAAGGCGTCGTGAGCGGACGGCGTCGGCTGGTCACTGTGGTCGGAAGGGAGGGGGACGACGTGGCGCTGGGTACGCTGCAGTCCATCAGGCGCCAGTCCGGCCTGCCGGCGCGGATGTTCCGCCGCCGCGGGTGAATCAGGAGGGGGAGACGACGTGGGGCGGCAGGAAGAACGCTCTCGGGTGCCGGTCGCCGGCGCCCCTGCGACGGTGGATCCACGCCGAGACGGCCAGCGAGGCTCTGACGCGCCACGGAGCTCGGCGGTTCAGGAAATCTCGGTGCTCGTCGGCAGGCAACTCCGCGACGGTCTCCAGGTACATCTCGATGGCTGTCGTCAGCGCGGTCTCGATCTCGGAGAGCGAGGCGCCGTCGACCGCGATGTCCAAATCCGTGCAGATTCCGTGCCACCGCTCGCCCGTACCGTAGGCGTAACACTGGAACGCCGTCGGCTCTTGCGCTGGTGCCGGACTCATCTCCAGGGCAATATATCATGCACGAGGTTCGTCCCAGGTGATTGACTCGGCAGGGCGTTTCAGACGACACGGAGCACGATCATGGCCTACGGCGTGAAGCTGCACGTTTGGGGCGAGTATGCGTGCTTCACCCGGCCCGAGATGAAGGTCGAGCGGGTGTCGTACGACGTGATGACCCCGTCCGCGGCCCGGGGCGTCCTGGAGGCGATCCACTGGAAGCCGGCCATCCGCTGGGTCGTCGACCGCATCCATGTCCTCAAGCCCATCCGCTTCGAGAACCTGCGCCGCAACGAGCTAGGGGGCAAGATTCCGGTGCGCGCGGTTCGCCGGGCGATGAAGAGCGGAACGACCGCGGAGCTCCGCACGTTCATCGAGGACGATCGGCAGCAGCGCGCCGCGACGCTGCTTCGGTGCGTGGCGTACGTCATCGAGGCGCACTTCGTCCTGACCCCCCTTGCGGGCATCGACGACACCGAGGCCAAGCACATCGCCATGTTCAACCGCCGCGCCGCGCGGGGGCAGTGTTTCCATCGGCCCTATCTCGGCGCTCGCGAGTTCGCGGCTCAGTTCGCGCTGGTCACGGATTCGATGCCGCAATCAGAGCTACGCCCGGACCAGCGCGACCGCGACCTGGGCTGGATGCTGCACGACATCGACTACGGCGACGCCATGACGCCCCGCTTCTTCCGCGCGGCCCTCCGGGACGGCGTGATCGACGTGCCGGCTCCGGGCTCCGACGAGGTTCTGTCGTGACCGTCCTGCACGCACTGGCGAGTCTGCACGATCGTCTCAGCGCGACCGGCGAGGCCCCCGCCTTCGGTTTTTCCCGAGAGAACATTTCGTACACGATCCAGATCTCGCCCGATGGAGCGCCGGTCGACGTCAAGGACCTCCGTGAAGCCCCCGAGAATGCCCCGAGGCCGAGACGGTGCGTGGTGCCGCGTCCCGTCAAGCGCACCGGGCAGCCCCTGCCGAACTTCCTCTGGGACAAGACGGCTTTTGCGCTGGGCGTGAAGCGCGACAGCGAGACGCGGCGGCCGGCGCCGGCAGAGCGCGAGCACGCCGCGTTCAGGGATCTCCACCGCCGGCTGCTCGCGGACTGCGACGACGACGCCGTGCGGGCGTTCCTGCGCTTTCTCGACTACTGGCGACCGGACGATTACCCGCGGCTCCGCTACGCCGACGACATGCTCGACACGAATGTCGTGTTTCGGCTGGACGGAGAGCTGGGGTTTCTTCACGAGAGAGCCTCCGTCAAGCGCGCCTGGTCCGACCACCTGAAGGCGAGCGGCGGCGCAGAAGGCCGGTGTCTGGTGACCGGCGACCGTACGCCCATTGCTCGTCTGCACCCGTCCGTGAAGGGTGTTGCAGGCGCCCAACCCTCCGGCGCCTCCATCGTGTCCTTCGACAAGGACGCGTTCAAGTCGTTCGGCAAGGAGCGGGGCGCCAACGCCCCGGTCTCGGAAAGGGCGGCGTTCGCCTACACCGCGGCCCTCAACACGCTTCTGGAGCGCGACAGCCGCCGGCGCATCCAGATCGGTGACACCACGACCGTGTTCTGGGCGGAAGCACGCGGCGACCACGGGCGAGCGGCTCGGGGCGAGGATCTGTTCTCCCTTCTCCTCGACCCGCCTCCCCCCAACGATGTCCACCAGGAGGTGCGGGTTCGGGACAGGATGACGGCGATTGCGGAAGGCCGGCCGTTGACGGAGGTCGATCCCGAGCTGGACGCGGACACACGTTTTTTCGTGCTCGGCCTCGCGCCCAATGCCGCCCGCGTGTCCGTCCGTTTCTGGTGCGAGAGCACGATCGGCGAGATCTACGGGTGCGTTCGCAGGCACTGGCGCGACCTCAGGCTCGACCCGCCGCCTTGGCGAAACCCGCCGGGCGTCAGGCGTTTACTCCGGGAGACCGCCCTCCAGCGCAAAACGCAGAACATCCCGCCGACGCTCGGCGGTGCGCTGATGCGGGCCATTCTGGGCGGTGGCCGCTATCCGCAATCGCTACTGGCGGCCATCGTCGGTCGGATGCGAGCGGACAAGGAAATCAGCGCCCTGCGTGCGGCCATCTGCAAGGCGTGTCTCGCCCGCGATTATCGGTTGGGCTTTCAGAAGGAGGATGTGCCCGTGGGTTTGAATCGACACGAGAGCAGCCCCGCTTACCGTCTTGGGCGCTTGTTCGCCGTTTACGAGCGTGTCCAGCGCACGGCGCTCGGCAATGTAAACGCCACTATCAAGGATCGGTACTTCGGCGCCGCGTCGGCCACGCCGGCTTTGGTGTTTCCGCTGCTGGAGCGCAGCTCTGCGAGTCATCTGGCGACCCTCCGGAAGGACAAAGGCGGGCTTGCGAGTTGGTTCGATCACCAGATCGATGAAATTCTGTCAGGCCTGGATACAGCCTTTCCGCGGAGTCTGAGCCTCGCAGACCAAGGGCGTTTCGCGATCGGCTATCATCATCAGCGAGAGTGGAGACAGAAATCCGACGGGCAGACGGGCTCGGCCGGCGCCGACGGAGCTTCGCAAGAGTCGGGTCCGAACGGCCCGAATAGGGATCTGCGATGACCATGAACGCAATCACCCACCGTTACGACTTCGTGTACCTGTTCGACGTGGTGAACGGCAATCCGAACGGGGATCCGGACGCCGGGAATCTGCCCCGCTTGGACCCGGAGACGAATCGGGGTCTGGTTTCCGACGTTTGCCTGAAGCGAAAAGTGCGCAACTTCGTCGCCCTGACCAAGGGGGACGAACCGGGGTATGAGATTTACGTCGCGGAACGGGCGGTTCTCGAGCGCCAGCAGAAGCTCGCGTGGGATGCGGTTATCCCGGAGGCGACCACGAAGGATCGGGAACGACTGCCGAAGGACGAACGAGTTGCAAGGGAGCTGACTTCGTGGATGTGCTCGCACTTTTTCGACGTTCGGGCGTTCGGTGCAGTCATGTCCACGAAGGGCGCCAATTGCGGTCAGGTGCGTGGGCCCGTGCAGTTCGCGTTCGCTCGTTCAGTCGAGCCCGTTCTTCCCTTGGAGGTGTCCATCACTCGCATGGCGGCGACCACGGAGGCCGACGCGGAATCGAAGGGTGACATCCGCACGATGGGACGCAAGCACATCGTACCCTACGGGCTCTACCGCGGCCACGGTTACGTGTCAGCGTGCCTGGCCGGCGACGGAGGAGGACGAGGCACGGGATTCTCCGAGTCGGACCTCGACCTGCTCTGGGAGGCGCTCGCCCAGATGTTCGACCACGACCGGTCGGCGGCGCGGGGTGAAATGGCGGCGCGGCGGTTGATTGTCTTCAGGCACGAGAGCGCGTTCGGCAACGCACCCGCGCACACGCTCTTCGACCGGGTGGTGATCAAGCGGCGGCACGACGGCGAGGAGTACGAGCCCGGTCACGGGGCTCTGCCGCCGGCGAGAGAGTACGCGGACTACAGCGTGCAGGTGGACACGGGCGATCTGCCGGCAGGCGTGGACATCGTCGAGAGGATCTGAATGCTGACCGGCAGGGCGGAGTCGACGGTGCGCGAGGCGGAAATGGCGCCCATCTCGGCCCTGCAGCACCTGCTGTACTGCCCACGGCGATGCGCGCTGATCCACATCGAGCGGCAGTGGTCGGAAAACCGCTTCACGGCTGAGGGGCGCTTGCTGCACGAGCGTGCGGATGGGGGGCGAGCGGATCGCCGAGCCGGTGTACGCATCGAGAGGAGCGTGGCCGTGCGATCGCGGCGGCTCGGCGTGTTCGGAGTCGCGGACGTCGTGGAGGTACGAGGCGACGGGGCGCCGTATCCGGTGGAGTACAAGCGCGGGCGGCCACAGGAGAATCGCGCCGACGAGGTGCAGCTTTGCGCGCAGGCCCTGTGTCTGGAGGAAATGCTCGGCTTGTCGGTGTTCGAAGGGGCGCTCTTCTACGGGCGGAGTCGTCGGCGGCGAGTCGTCGTGTTCGACCGTGATCTGCGAGAGCTGACGGAGCGGGCGGCCGACGAGGTGCGCCGTCTGATTGATCGGGGCGACACGCCGGCGCCGTTGTACGAACCGCAGAAGTGCGAGGCATGCTCGCTGATGGAGTTGTGTCAGCCGAAACGGCCGGTGGGAGCTGGTGTGGTCGGCCGATGGCTGGGGACCCAGATCGATCACTGAGACACCGTCCATGCGTCGTCACCTGAACACCCTTTACGTCACCACCGAGAACGCGTGGCTCCGCAAGGACGGCGAGAACGTCGTCGTGGAGGCGGACAATGTCGAGACTGGCCGCGTGCCGATTCACCTTCTCGGCGGCATCGTGTGTTTCGGTGCGGTCGGGATGACGCCCGCGTTGGTCGGACACTGCGCCCGGCGGGGGGTCTGCGTTTCCATGCTTGGGCGAAACGGTCGCTTCTTCGCCCGGGTCGAGGGTCCGGTCGCCGGCAACGTGTTGCTGAGGCGAGCTCAGTACCGAGCCACGGACGATGGCGCGTTGACGGCTGGACTGGCGGGCCACATCGTGACGGGGAAGTTGCTCAACCAGCGCACGGTGGTCCGGCGCGCGTTGCGGGACCATAGCGCCACGATGTCCGCCGATGCCCGGGAGCGCGTGACCGCTTGCGAGCGGCGGTTGACCGATGCGGCGCGGCGTAGCGCACGCTCCTCGTCGACGGACGTGGTGCGTGGTATCGAGGGCGAAGCTGCGCGAGAGTACTACAGAATATTCGACGATCTGATACGTGGCGAGAGTCGGGGTTTTTCCTTGAGGGGTCGTTCGCGCCGGCCACCTCTCGATCCCGTGAACGCGCTGCTGTCGTTCCTGTATACGTTGCTGACACACGACTGGTCGCTCGGCGCTGGAAGCCGCCGGGCTCGATCCGGCCGTGGGCTATCTGCATCGGGAACGCCCAGGGCGGCCGAGCTTGGCGCTTGACCTCATGGAAGAGCTTCGCCCGGTGCTGGCTGACCGCCTGACGCTGTCGCTGATCAACCGTGGGCAGCTTCGCCGCAGTGACTTCGCAACGGCAGTGAGCGGGGCGGTCACGCTGCGGGACGACGCACGGAAGGCAGTGCTGGTCGCCTACCAAACGCGCAAGAAGGACGAATTGCTACATCCGTTCATCAAGGAGAAGACCACGCTCGGTCTCGTTCCGTTCGTGCAGGCAACGTTGCTGGCCCGGTGCCTGCGCGGTGACCTGGACGAATATCCGCCGTTCGTGTGGCGATAGGAGACAGTCGAGGTGCTCATGCTGGTTACCTACGACGTGGCCACCGGCGATACTGCGGGTCGACGGCGACTGCGCCGTGTAGCGCGACTGTGTGGGGACTTCGGACAACGCGTGCAGTATTCGGTATTCGAGTGCAACGTGGATGCGGCGCAATGGACGTCGCTTCGTGCGCGACTCGTCGCGGAAATCGATAAAGAGACGGACAGCCTGCGATTCTATCGACTCGGGGCCAATTGGCGGTCGAGAGTGGAGCACGTTGGGAGCAAGGCTTCGTATGACCCGACAGGGCCGCTCGTTTTCTGACCCTGCGCGAACCGCAAGCTGACGGCGGGTCGCCGGGAGGCTCGCGGAGCTCTGAAATGCAATGGCCACGGGCAGAATCGCGTTCCGGAGCGGCGCTCAGCGTCGTGACGCTGGCGGGAGGCCTGAGGTTCGCGCAGACCGGCGGTTAACCATCTGTGCAGTAATGAGTTATTCGTGCGGAGTCGCCCCCCGCGCGGGGGGCGTGGGTTGAAACTGGCCGCCGTGAGAGCAGAACTCCCCGCGCGTCCAGTCGCCCCCCGCGCGGGGGGCGTGGGTTGAAACCTCCTGCTGTACGTCGCCTGCCTTGGCGGAGGACTCGTGTCGCCCCCCGCGCGGGGGGCGTGGGTTGAAACCGATATGAATATAGTATCACATCCTGGCCCCATGTCGCCCCCCGCGCGGGGGGCGTGGGTTGAAACGAGGAGGGTAGCCACGCGCCGCCCTCCGCGAAGAAGTCGCCCCCCGCGCGGGGGGCGTGGGTTGAAACCACCACCACGCGATGGCGTCGAGGTCGGTCACCGACGTCGCCCCCCGCGCGGGGGGCGTGGGTTGAAACGCGAAGTGCTCCAGCGACACGCCGGCCACGATGTCGTCGCCCCCGCGCGGGGGGCGTGGGTTGAAACGTGGCGGACATCACGCGGCAGCGCGACCTCGACAAGTCGCCCCCCGCGCGGGGGGCGTGGGTTGAAACTAGGGCGTGCTGGAGCCGGTCGAGCAGCATCCGGGTCGCCCCCCGCGCGGGGGGCGTGGGTTGAAACATCAAGATGGCGAGCTTGGTCGACGAGGATACGGTCGCCTCCCGCGCGGGGGGCGTGGGTTGAAACCTGGGAGCACTGGCGGACGCTCGCCCGCGTTCTGGTCGCCCCCCGCGCGGGGGGCGTGGGTTGAAACGTGCCCGTGGCAGATCTCGTCCGCCGAGCTGGAGTCGCCCCCCGCGCGGGGGGCGTGGGTTGAAACTTCGTGACGCCCGAGGTCGCGGACGACGAGGGCCGGGTCGCCCCCCGCGCGGGGGGCGTGGGTTGAAACTCGACATGCCCGCTCGTCTTCACGTCCGATGTCGGGAGTCGCCCCCCGCGCGGGGGGCGTGGGTTGAAACGTGAAGCGCGTCCACTCGTTCATCGAAGCCATGTCGCCCCCCGCGCGGGGGGCGTGGGTTGAAACGCTGGTGTTGCTGGACGATCGCGCTGCGGTCGTGGTCGCCCCCCGCGCGGGGGGCGTGGGTTGAAACCTCGATGGCCAGCGATTCGAGCACCAGCGCGCGGGTGTCGCCCCCCGCGCGGGGGGCGTGGGTTGAAACATGTTCGACGCGACACCGAACACGCCGGCCGAATGTCGCCCCCCGCGCGGGGGGCGTGGGTTGAAACAACATGCGGGATGAGCAGCCGCTTGATGATTCCTCGCGGGTCGCCCCCCGCGCGGGGGGCGTGGGTTGAAACTTTGATCCCCTTGCGTGCGCCGCAGGGCAGGCAGAAGTCGCCCCCCGCGCGGGGGGCGTGGGTTGAAACACGCATGTGGTGGGCTGTCTGCTCGGACCCGAGTCGCCCCCCGCGCGGGGGGCGTGGGTTGAAACGGCCTGAGCGAGGCCGTGACGGTGCGGATGGAAGTCGCCCCCCGCGCGGGGGGGCGTGGGTTGAAACCCTCTCGCCCTGCTCGCCGTGTTCGTCGTCGAGGGTCGCCCCCCGCGCGGGGGGCGTGGGTTGAAACGCTCCCCACAGCGTCGTCGGCGAGCTTCGCTGACGTGTCGCCCCCCGCGCGGGGGGCGTGGGTTGAAACATGGAAGTAGTCGCGCATCAACTCGCGCGCATGCGCGTCGCCCCCCGCGCGGGGGGCGTGGGTTGAAACAAGAGCACCCACCTGGCCAACGCCATCATCGAGTCGCCCCCCGCGCGGGGGGCGTGGGTTGAAACCGTCTACGACAAGCTGATTCGCGACGTCGACATGTCGCCCCCCGCGCGGGGGGCGTGGGTTGAAACTCATGACGGACGTTGACTGGGTGCTGAGGATGTAGTCGCCCCCCGCGCGGGGGGCGTGGGTTGAAACACGGTTCAGCCCGCGTTTGCGACGGCCGCCGGCGGTCGCCCCCCGCGCGGGGGCCCCCGCGCGGGGGGCGTGGGTTGAAACGCGGCCGGCTCCCGGCTCCTGCGGCCGCTGTGCGGGTCGCCCCCCGCGCGGGGGGCGTGGGTTGAAACCCTGACGACCCTCGTCGGCTCCGATGCCGGAGCACGTCGCCCCCCGCGCGGGGGGCGTGGGTTGAAACGGGTCGATACCACAGGAGGGTCAGCTCCAGTGCAGGGTCGCCCCCCGCGCGGGGGGCGTGGGTTGAAACGGCCCGAGATACCGCACCGTGGCCAGTCGCCAAGTCGCCCCCCGCGCGGGGGGCGTGGGTTGAAACAGGTCGCGGAGGTTGCACGCCTCGCGGAACTCCGCCAGTCGCCCCCCGCGCGGGGGGCGTGGGTTGAAACACCTTGACCGTGTAGTTGCGACCGGACCGCGGCGGTCGCCCCCCGCGCGGGGGGCGTGGGTTGAAACTACTCCATCCGCCACTGGACGAATCAGGCGCAAGTCGCCCCCGCGCGGGGGGCGTGGGTTGAAACGAGGTGGCGCAGGAGGCGGAAGCGCCCCCCCTCGGGTCGCCCCCCGCGCGGGGGGCGTGGGTTGAAACCCCTGGTCGAATCGGGGCTCACCACCCCGAGCAGGTCGCCCCCCGCGCGGGGGGCGTGGGTTGAAACGATATACCGACGCGTTTCGTCGCAACGAGACTCCGCGTCGCCCCCCGCGCGGGGGGCGTGGGTTGAAACACCTGCGCTCCTTTCGTCGTGTCCGTTCCGCGAGTCGCCCCCCGCGCGGGGGGCGTGGGTTGAAACCAGATCTACCCCGAACTTCCCCATCGATCCCGTGTCGCCCCCCGCGCGGGGGGCGTGGGTTGAAACATGCTGATGTCTCCTTCCGGGGCTTGGGACCCGGGTCGCCCCCCGCGCGGGGGGCGTGGGTTGAAACGTGGAGGCGACGTGATGGGCATGGCGGATAACTCGCCCGTCGCCCCCCGCGCGGGGGGCGTGGGTTGAAACGTCACCGGCATCGTTGCGTATTCCGGTCCAAACCGATCACTGATTCCGGTCCAAACCGATCACTGATTCCGGTCCAAACCGATCACTGATTCCGGTCCAAACCGATCACTGATTCCGGTCCAAACCGATCACTGATTCCGGTCCAAACCGATCACCCGCCGTCGGGAGTTGAGCGGCGCGGGACGACCCCGCCAGCCGTGAGATCTTCCTGCTTTTGCAGGAGGGACGAACGCTTGGCGAACAGGAGGTTGTCCATGCGCAAGATTCGAGAGGTGCTGCGGCTGTACTTCACCGGCGCGTTGAGTGTCCGAGCCATCGCCCGCAGCCTGGGGACGTCGCCATCGACGGTGGGCGAGTACCTGCGCCGCGCCAGGGTGGCGGGGGTCGGCTGGCCCGTACCCGAGTCGGTCGACGACAGCGGCCTGGAGCGGCGCCTGTTTCCGGCGCCGCCGCCGAGCCGCACGGCGCGGCCACTGCCGGACTGGAGCGAGGTTCACCGGGAGTTGCGGCGCAAGAGCGTGACGTTGTCGCTGCTGTGGCAGGAGTACAAGGAGACCCACCCGGAAGGCCTGCAGTACAGCTGGTTCTGCGACCAGTACCGGGCCTGGGCCGGGAAGCTCGACCTGGTGATGCGCCAGGACCACCGCGCCGGCGAGAAGGTGTTCGTCGACTACGCCGGGCAGACGGTCCCGGTGGTCGAGCGTGAGACCGGCGAGGAGCGGCGGGCGCAGGTCTTCGTGGCCGTACTCGGGGCCTCGAGCTACACCTTCGCCGAAGCGACGTGGACACAGACCCTGCCGGACTGGACGGCCTCGCACGTGCGCGCCTTCGAGTTCATCGGCGGCTGTCCCGAGCTGGTCGTGCCCGATAACCTGCGCTCTGGGGTCAGCCTTGCCCATCGCTACGAGCCGGACCTGAACCCGACCTATCACGCCCTCGCCCGCCACTACGGCGTGGCCGTCTTGCCCGCGCGGGTGCGCCGCCCCAGGGACAAGGCGAAGGCGGAGGTGGCGGTTCAGGTGGTCGAGCGGTGGGTACTCGCCGCCCTGCGCCACCGCACGTTCTTCTCGCTGGTCGAGCTCAACGCCGCGATCGCCGAGCTGCTCGAACGGCTCAACACCCGGCCGTTCCGCAAGCTCCCGGGGTCGCGGCGCTCGCAGTTCGAGCAGCTCGACCGGCCGGCCCTGCGCCCGCTGCCCGACAGCCCCTACGTCTTCGCTGAGTGGAAGGCTGTCCGGGCGTCCACTGACTACCACGTCGAGGTCGACGGGCACTACTACTCGGTCCCGCACGCGCTCGTCCGCCGCCAGCTCGACGTCCGGCTGACGGCCCGCACCGTTGAGTGCTTCCATCGCGGGCAGCGCGTCGCCAGCCACGTCCGCTCACTGAACAAGGGGCGCCACACCACCGCGGTCGAGCACATGCCCGAGAAGCACCGCCGGCTGGGCGACTGGACACCCGACCGCTTCGTCGGCTGGGCCGAGAAGATCGGACCCGACACCGCCGCCCTGGTCACCGCCCTTCTCGCCCGGCGGCACCCCCAGCAGGCCTACCGCTCCTGCATCGGGCTCCAGCGCCTGGCCAAGTGCTACGGCGACGCCCGCCTCGAAGCGGCCGCCGCCCGGGCACGGGCCGTCGACAGCTGTAGCTACCGCGGCGTCGAATCGATCCTCCGTCACCGACTCGACGAGACCCACGCCGAGTCGCCCGAACGCGCCGAGCCCGTCGACCACGACAACATCCGCGGCGCCCTCTACTACCGTGACAACGCCGGAAGGACGCCCAGATGCTGACTCATCCGACTGTGGACAAGCTCCAGCAACTCCGCTGCGCCGGGATGGCCAGGGCCCTCGCCGAGCAGCTCGACGCCCCCGAGGTCGAGGCCCTCTCGTTCGAGGAGCGGCTCGGCCTGCTCGTCGACCGCGAGCTCACCGAGCGCCACTCGCGGCAGCTCACCAACCGGCTGCGCCGCGCCAGGCTCAAGCATCAAGCCTGCATCGAGGACATCGACTTCCGACACCGCCGCGGCCTCGACCGGCAGGTCGTCCTCTCCCTCGCCGACGGACGCTGGGTCCGCGAACACCTCAACATCCTCATCTGCGGGCCGACCGGCATCGGGAAGAGCTGGCTCGCTTGCGCTTTCGCCCACAGCGCCTGCCGCCACGGCCACAGTGCGCTCTACGTCCGCGTGTCCCGCCTGTTGAGCGACCTCGCCACCGCGCGCGCCGACGGACGCTACCCGCGGCGGCTCGAGTCGCTCGCCAAGACCCAGGTCCTGGTGATGGACGACTGGGGGCTGACTCCGCTCAGCGCCGAGAACCGCCTCGACCTGCTCGAGGTGCTCGAAGACCGTCACGGCGTGCGCTCGACCGTCGTGACGAGCCAGCTCCCCGTCAACAAGTGGCATGACGTCGTCGGCGACCCGACCCTCGGCGACGCGATTCTCGACCGGCTCGTGCACCAGGCGTACAAGCTCGACCTGAAGGGCGACTCGATGCGCAAACGGCGCCGGCCCTCGACTCGAACCGGGAGCCCGGACTCATGACTGGCACTCCGCGCTGTTGGGCGACGACCGATGACCGGCCAGACGCACGGCAGCTTGTCGGGAGGTCGAGGACACGTAGCGGCGAGACGGGCGGCGTGTCAACGCGCTCCGCGCGTCCTCCGCTACGCTACGGCCCTTCGGGTGACACGCCGCCCGCCCCGCGGCTCGGATGGCAGTTATGGGCCTGGCGGCCCGGCCTGGACGGGGCGTCCCGGCCGTCCACGACGCTCACGAGACGCGGTGGGCCGCCGAGCCCTCGCGGCGTTCAGCCCGGCCGACACGAAGACCACGTCGACGACTCGACACGAAAGGAGATTCCATGCGATAACCCCCACTGACCGGTGACGAGACGAACCGAGAGATCCGCGACTCAATGATTCGAGTCCCGTGCCGCTCGCCCCGAACGGGTGATCGGTTTCGGCCGGAATGGGTGATCGGTTTCAGCCGGAACGGGTGATCGGTTTCGGCCGGAATGGGTGATCGGTTTCGACTGGAATGGGTGATCGATTTCACCGGAATGCGCACATCGTCGGGCTCGCCGCGCGCCTGCGTCGCCCCCCGCGCGGGGGGCGTGGGTTGAAACATGCCGCCGTAGGTCGGACCGCCCCGGTCGTCGGTCGCCCCCCGCGCGGGGGGCGTGGGTTGAAACTATAGCCAGCTCGCCACCTGGGCGGCGGTGACGGAGTCGCCCCCCGCGCGGGGGGCGTGGGTTGAAACATGCGCCCTGAGCGGACGAAGGCCGTCGAGGCCGTGTCGCCCCCCGCGCGGGGGGCGTGGGTTGAAACAGGGACACGATGATTCAGGCCAAGGTCCTGGAGGGTCGCCCCCCGCGCGGGGGGCGTGGGTTGAAACGCGGCCGTCGCCTGGTTCGTGCTCGTGGCGATGCAGTCGCCCCCCGCGCGGGGGGCGTGGGTTGAAACACCTTGGAATGGAATTCGGTTACATAGCACAAGGGTCGCCCCCCGCGCGGGGGGCGTGGGTGGAAACCTTCAGCACCTTCAGGACATGCTGCGTATTCCGGTGAAATCGATCACCCATTCCGGTCGAAACCGATCACCCGTTCGGGGCGAGCGGCACGGGCTCGAATCATGAGTCGTGGTTCTCGCGGTTCGTCTCGTCGCCGGACGCACCTCCAAGAGGAAATCGCGTCGCCCCCCCGCGCGCGGGCCGTGGGTTGAAGCTGGCAGGTCGGCCGGTGAGAGGTAGGGGCCCCGCGCGGGGCGCGTGGGTTCAACACACGGTCGCCACGTTGGGTCGTCCGCAAAGACGTCGAGCGGGACGTTGGCGTCTAGAGACACTACTTGTCCCCGCGCGTGAGGCGCATTACCTCGTCGGTGCTCATGCCGGAGCCCGCGATCCCGCGCGCCTCGAGCAGGCGCTGGGCGACGAGCGCGCGCTTGTCGGGCACGGGACGGATCACGACGCAGCCGTCCGCCTCTTCGGTCGTGACGTCGGTGTGCGGCAGCAACCCGAACTCGCGCCTCAGTCGCTGGGAAATGGTGACTTGCCCCTTGGTGGTGATTCGCTGTCTGAGGTCGTACCACGAGTCTCGAACCGCTGTCAAGCGACATCGGTCTGCGAGGTAGTATCCCCTCCAGGATCGGGTTGGCTGTCAACCGCGGACCGACAGGAGCTGACAAGGCCGGCCGCTACGGTAGCGAGCCGGGCGCGCCCGCATTGGCCAAGCCGGTAGGTAGAATGAACCCCACTGTGCGGAGTCGCTGCATGGAGGGCCGCTTGGCGGTGCAGCCCTTTATCGCATCGCCCTCGGCGACGAAGCCCGGCCCGACGTGTGGCGATTGGCTTCCGCGGCCGAGGCGTGGCCGACCGTTCTGGGTCGCGCCGACCGGCTCGGGTAAGACGGCTGCGGTGACGCTGGGCTGGTGGCCTCAGCGCCTGCGGAGTCCACGGGCCACGCCTCGCCGGCTCGTCTGGTGCCTACCGATGCCGACGCTGGTCGAACAGACCGGCGGACCGTCAGGAGCTGGTTCGCCAGACTCGCGGCCGAGTCCTGCGACTGAACCGCCTGCCGCGGCCCGAAGGCGTGCACGCGCTCATGGGAGGCGTGGACGCCGAAGGCTGGTTTGCGAAGGCCAAGCGCCCAGCCGTATCCGTCGGCACGCAGGACATGCTGCTGAGCCGCGCTCTGATGGGCGGCTACGCCTCGTCGCGAGCCGTCTGGCCGATGGGATTCGCGCTCCTGCAGGAGGACGCGCAGCGGGTGTTCGACGAGGTGCAGCTCATGGGCGTGGGAGATGGCATCGTGGGCCATGTCAACATGCCGAGCCGTGACGAAGGTGTGTTACGTTGCAGGGAGGGGTGCCACGGTGGATGAGCCCCGTCTGGAGGTCGCCTGTCGCGTGCCTGACCGGCGAGGCGGGGCGACCGGGGTATGCGCCGTTCCGGTGGCAGACGCGCCTGCTGCGCTGTCTCATCGACGTCGACCTGCCCACGTGGCTGATCGCGGTCGGCGAAGGCGTGCCACTACCGCCGCCGGCACCCTGCTCGACATCGAGCTGGCGGGGCCGCTGACGGGACCGCTGGCCATCGGCTACGGCAGCCATTTCGGCTTGGGGCTGTTCGCAGCCGAGCCTGACGCTAAACCCGGCGCAGGCAGATAGCAACCGCCTCATGACGAAGCGCAAGCTCCCCATCGGTCTCCAGACCTTCCGCGAGGTCGGCGGCGGGGACTACTACTACGTGGACAAGACGCCGCACATCCGGCGGCTGGTGGGCGAGGGCAAGCACTACTTCCTGTCCCGCCCGCGACGCTTCGGCAAGAGCCTGCTGCTCGACACGTTGAAGGAGCTGTTCGAGGGCAACGAGGCGCTGTTCCGGGGGCTCGCGATTCACGACGCCTGGGACTGGTCGGTGCGCCATCCCGTGCTGCGGCTGAGCTTCGGCAGCGGGCTGTTTCAGCAGCCGGACGGCCTGCACGTGAACCTGATGGCGCAGTTGGATGGAGTGGAACGCCGCTCGGGAGTCTCCTCGGGCTATGCCACCGGCCCCGAGCGCTTCGCCCAGCTCCTGGAGGCGCTGCACGAGCAGCAAGGGCGACCGGTGGTCGTGCTGGTGGACGAATACGACAAGCCCATCCTGGACGCGCTGGAAGGCGCGCCGGACGTCGCGCGAGCCAACCGGGACTACCTGCGCGGGCTGTACGCGGTCATCAAGGACTGCGATGCGCAGCTCCGGTTCAGCTTCACGACGGGGGTGACCCGGTTCTCGAAGGTGAGCCTGTTCTCGGGCTTGAACAACCTGACCGACATCACGCTGGACCCGGAGTATGCGACCATCTGCGGGTACACGGAACGGGACCTCGACGAGGTGTTCGGGCCCGAACTGCCGGGCCTGGACCGGGAGGCGATCCGGGACTGGTACAACGGCTACGGCTGGCTCGGGGCCGAGCGCGTCTACAACCCCTTCGACATCCTGCTGCTCCTGCGCCGTCGCGAGTTCCGGGCCTGGTGGTTCGAGACGGGGACGCCGAAGTTCCTGGTGGAGACGCTGCGCCGGCGGGGCGTGAGCGCCCCGACGCTGGATGCGCTGGTGGCCGGCGACGACCTGCTGTCGGCCTTCGACGTGGACCACATCGCGCCCGAGGCGCTGCTGTTCCAGACCGGCTATCTGACCATCGTCGGCGAGACGAACCGGGGCGGCAGGGTCCACTACCGGCTCGGCTATCCCAACCGCGAGGTCTACCAGAGCCTGAACGGCAGCCTGCTGAGGCATCTGGTGCAGGACGGGACGCGCCAGACCGCGAACGAGATCCGGCTCTACGACCTCTTGGAGGCGAACGACTTCGCGGGGCTGAAGGAGGTGGTCCACGCCTTCTTCGCGAGCATCCCGTACGAGTGGTACACGAGCAACGACATCGCCCGCTACGAGGGCTACTACGCGAGCGTGTTCTACGCCTACTTCGCGTCGCTCGGGCTCGACATCGCGGTGGAGGACTGCACCAACCACGGCCGCATCGACATGACGGTGCGGTTCAACGGCAACGTCTACATCTTCGAGTTCAAGGTCGTGGAGCTGGGCGGCGAGGGTTCGGCGCTGGCGCAACTGAAGGCGCGCGGCTACGCGGAGAAGTACCGGTCCGCCGGCGAGCCGGTGCACCTGATCGGCATCGAGTTCAGCAAGGAGACGCGCAACGTGGCCGCGTTCGACGTGGAGCGAGCGTGATGGCGGCGGCCGCGCCCATGCGGAAACGCAAGCTGCCCATCGGTCTCCAGGCCTTCAGTGAGGTCGGCGGCGGGGACTACTACTACGTCGACAAGACGCCGCACATTCGGCGGTTGGTGGACGAGGGCAAGCACTACTTCCTGTCGCGGCCGCGGCGCTTCGGCAAGAGCCTGCTGCTGGACACGCTGAAGGAGCTGTTCGAGGGCAACGAGGCGCTGTTCCGGGGGCTTGCGATTCACGGCGACTGGGACTGGTCGGTGCGTCACCCCGTGCTGCGGCTGAGCTTCGGCAGCGGGGTGTTTCAGGAGCCAGGGGGCGTGCAGGCGGAAACGGCGTCGATGTTGCGGGCCCTGGAAGCGCGCGCCGAGATCACGGCGCACCCCGACGACTCCGGCCCGGCGCGCCTGCGGCGCCTGATCGCCACGCTGCACGACCGGGCCGACCGCGGCGTCGTGGTGCTGGTGGACGAGTACGACAAGCCCATCCTGGACGCGCTGGAAGGCGCGCCGGACGTCGCGCGGGCCAACCGGGACTACCTGCGCGGGCTGTACGCGGTCATCAAGGATTGCGACGCGCAGCTCCGGTTCAGCTTCACGACGGGGGTGAGCCGGTTCTCGAAGGTGAGCCTGTTCTCGGGGCTGAACAACCTGACCGACATCACGCTGGACCCGGAGTATGCGACCATCTGCGGCTACACGGAACGGGACCTCGACGAGGTGTTCGGGCCCGAACTGCCGGGCCTGGACCGGCAGGCGATCCGCGACTGGTACAACGGCTACGGCTGGCTCGGGGCCGAGCGCGTCTACAACCCCTTCGACATCCTGCTGCTCCTGCGCCGTCGCGAGTTCAGGGCGTGGTGGTTCGAGACGGGGACGCCGAAGTTCCTGGTGGAGACGCTGCGCCGGCGGGGCGTGAGCGCCCCGACCCTGGACGCGCTGGTGGCCGGCGACGACCTGCTGTCGGCCTTCGACGTGGACCACATCGCGCCCGAGGCGCTGCTGTTCCAGACCGGCTATCTGACCATCGTCGGCGAGACGAACCGGGGCGGCAGGGTCCGCTACCGGCTCGGCTATCCCAACCGAGAGGTCTACCAGAGCCTGAACGGCAGCCTGCTGGGGCATCTGGTGCAGGACAGGTCGCGCCAGACCGCGAACGAGATCCGGCTCTACGACCTTCTGGAGGCGAACGACTTCGCGGGGCTGAAAGAGGTGGTCCACGCCTTCTTCGCGAGCATCCCGTACGAGTGGTACACGAGCAACGACATCGCCCGTTACGAGGGCTACTACGCAAGCGTGTTCTACGCCTACTTCGCGTCGCTCGGGCTCGACATCACGGTGGAGGACTGCACCAACCACGGCCGCATCGACATGACGGTGCGGTTCAACGGCAACGTCTACATCTTCGAGTTCAAGGTGGTGGAACTGGGCGGCGAGGGTTCGGCGCTGGCGCAGCTGCAGGCGCGCGGCTACGCGGAGAAGTACCGGTCCGCCGGTGAGCCGGTGCACCTGATCGGCATCGAGTTCAGCAGGGAGACGCGCAACGTGGCCGCGTTCGACGTGGAGCGGGCCGGCTGACTTGGACATCGTGGCTCGGCTTTGCCGCGGTGCGGAGCGGTCCTAGAGTCCCCCAGGGTGAACCGCAGGTGTTGGCTCGAACGCGCCCGGGCCGGTGTGGCCCCAGGGTCCCCAGGGTGAACCGCAGGTGCTGGCTTGAACGCGCCCGCGCCGGTGTGGCCCCAGGGTTTCCAGGGTGAACCGCAAGCGCTGGCTTGAACGCGCCCGGGCCGGTATAGTTCGGGTGCGCCGCCGTCACCTGGTCCGGCTTGACCGCCCAGAGGTGCGTCCCGTCCGGTGCGTTGCGGCGCGCGAGGAGGTAGAGATGAAACGAAGCAGATTCCTGGCCACGCTCACGCTGGTCGGCGTGGTCCTGACGGGGGCGACGTACCAGGCGCAGCAGGAGCGGGCGGCCCTCGCGGTGCAGCAGATCACCGACAACCTCTACGTGCTGGGGAACGCGCCGGAGGTGCAGGGCATGGGCGGCGGCGGGAACACCGCCATCTTCATCACCACCGACGGGGTCGCGCTCGTCGACACGAAGATCAACGGCTACGGCCAGGACATCATCGCCGCCGTGGGCGAGCTGACCGACAAGCCCATCACCCACGTCATCAACACCCACACCCACTTCGACCACAGCGGCGGCAACATCGAGCTGCCCGACACCGTGAACTTCGTGGTGCACGAGAACACCCTGGCCCAGATGTCGCGAGAGACCTGCGAGCCGGTCACCAACTGCGACGCCTTCAAGGGCGACAACGCGAAGTACCTGCCGAAGCTCGCCTACTCCGAGCGGATGTCGCTCTTCAACGGCGCGGACCGCATCGACCTCTACCACTTCGGCCGCGGCCACACCGACGGCGACACGTTCGTGGTCTTCCGGGAAGCGCGCACCATGCACACCGGCGACATGTTCCAGCGGAAGGGGCTGCCGTTCATCGACGTCGCCAACGGCAACGGCAGCGCCAACGAGTTCGGCGAGACCCTGAAGAAGGCGGTCGCGGGCGTCTCCGGCGTCGACACCGTCATTCCGGGACACAACCCCACGCCGGTCACGTGGGCCGAGTTCGTCGACTTCAGCGGGTTCTTCAACGACGTCGTGAGCAAGGCGCAGCACGGGAAGGCGGCGGGGCTGTCGGTGGACGAGGTGGTCGCCGCCTACAGCGTGCCGGGCCAGTACAGCGACTTCGCGGCGCCGGAGGGCAGCCTCCGAACGACCGTGCAGCACGTCTACGACGGGAACTAGCGGAGACGCCGGCCGGCTCGCTCGATTGAGATCGCGTCTCATTCTCAATCGTGCTATGATGCGGAGCGCATGGAGAGGGCAGACCAGAGCCGGGTCGTCTGCGCGTGTCTGCGGGTCACCGAGCGCCAGCTGCGTGCGGCGGTCGAGCAGCGCGGCGTCCAGACCGTCCGGGAGCTCATCCGCGCGACGGAGGCCGGCACCGGGTGCACGGCCTGCCACGGCCGGCTCGAGAGCTGTCTGACGCGCTGGTCGAGCCCGCCCCCGTGCCTGGCCGCCGGCGAGACCTACGCCAGTCCTCCCAGTCCTCCCGCCTGAGTCGACGGCGCTCGGGCCGCACGCCCCTGAGCCCGAGCCCGTGCCCGGCGCCGAAGCTGGTCGAGGCGCTCAGGCAAGGGCGCGTCGTCGCGGGCTACCGCTCGTGGCCTCCCATCTGCTCGCTCAGGTAGTTCTCGATGCCGACCTTCTCGATGCGGAAGAGCTGGGTCTCGGCCCAGTCCAGGTGCTCTTCCGACTCGGCGAGAATCGGCTCCAGAATCTCACGCGTGCCGTTGTCGCCGAGCTGCGTGCACAGGGCGATGGCCTCGTTGTAGTGCTTGACGCCCTTCGCCTCGAGCTGCAGGTCGTTCTCGATCTGCTCCTTGACGTCGCTGCCGACTCGGATGACGTCGTAGCGCGCGATCTCCGGCGTCCCCTCGAGGAACAGGATGCGGTCGATGAGCTGCTCGGCGTGCTTCATCTCGCCGATCGACTCCTCGTGGTGCTTCTTCGCGAGGTGGTGGAAGCCCCAATTGGCGCACATCTTGGCCTGGCAGAAGTACTGGTTGATCGCGGTCAGCTCGATGGTCAGCGCGCGGTTCAGCGTGTCGATGACCTGGGTGTTTCCCTGCATGGTTCGCCTCCGTTTCGTGACTTGACGGGCGGGGCGGCCCCGTGGAGCCTGCTGTTCGGTCCGCGTGCCCCCCTGTCTCGAAGGTTACGTCGCCCCGGACCCGTCCGCCGTCGCCGTGGCCCAGCCGCCCCGCCTGGAACGCCGGGCCGCTACAGGCTGAATCGCACCTCGCCGACGACCGTCCGCCGCAGGATGTCGCCGAAGACGTGCTGCTGGATGTCCTGGTTGAATAGATTGGTCACTTTCAGCAGCGTCGTGACGGCGCCGCTGTTCCACCGCACGCCGAAGCTGCCGTTGACCATGGTGTAGCCGTCCGTGTAGCCGTGGAACGCCGACGTCAACACGTCCGACCAGAACGCGGCGGTGGCCATGCTGATGGACGCGTTCCCGAGGAAGCGGGTCCCGTTCAGCGACGCGCCGATGTTCACGCGGTGGGTCGGCGGCAGGTTCAGCTCCTCGGGCAGGAAATCGGGCAGCAGCGGGTCGTCCGAGGCCAGGATCTCGGGCTCGGCCTGCCACGAGTAGTTGACCCACGCCGACGTCGAGCGCGAGATGCGCTGGTCGAACCACAGCTCGGCCCCCACCTGTCGCGTCGGCCCCAGGTTCGAGTAGGTGAACGCGGTGCGCGGCAGGTAGATCCCGAGCGACGCCATGAACGGCAGGACCTGCGGGGGGAGCAACCAGCCCGGCGGCGGGTTCTCCGCCGTGTAGGGGTCGACGCTTGGCGCCACCTCGGTGAAGGCGATGGGGGTGTCGCGGCGGTTCAGGTAGACGGCGGCGCCGGCCGTCGTGCCGCCGAAGGTTCCCGTGTAGCTCAGCTCGTAGGCGGTCAGCGACTCCTCCGTGAGGCCGGGGCGCTGCGTCGAGCCCAGGGGCAGGTCGCTGCCGACGGACCCGACCACGAGCGGAAACGGCTGCGCGGTGGTCTGGTCGAGCTGCTGCTCCAGCTGCTGCAGCGCTCCCTGGGCCACCGCCGGCGGCAGCCCCGGCGGCAGCAGCGTCGGCAGCAGGGGTCGGAATGCCGCGAGCCCGCTCAGGTCGACGGGAGAGACGACCCTCATGTCGAGGAAGTTGTTGATGATCGACGGCGCCCGGAACGCCCGATTGTAGGAGACGGTCACCGAGTGGTCGACGCCGGGCTTGAACATCAGCGACAGCCGCGGCGAGAAGGCCGGGGTGGAGACGCTGCCGAACTTGTCGACCCGGCCCCCGAGAATCAGGCGGAAGCGGTCGAAGAAGATCTCGTCCTGCAGGTAGGCGCCGAACTCGAGACGGTCGGACGCCTCCGGCGCGATGGTGATGTCGAAGGTGTTGTGGCGTACGTTGCCGCCGTAGGTCAGCCGGTTCCGTTCCCCCACGAACGTCGAGTTGCCGAGCTCGACGTCGAAGGTCCGGCCCTTGAACCCGAGCTGCACGGGCTGGCCGGTGGCGGGGTCCGCGAGCAGGAGGTTCGGCGCGTCGCCGTCCAGGATGTTGGTGAAGACCTGGAACCGGAAGTCGCCCTGCGTGTAGCCCATCTTGCCGTAGCCGACGTACGACCCGCGCTGCATGTCGAACGGCCCGACCCCGGTGTGCACGAGGCCCTCGGTGCCGGCCACCCCGCCCGAGTACGAGAACTGCCCGCCGTTCGCGACCTCCTGGTCGACCCGCACGTCGAACTTGGGCTGGCTCGTGCCCCGGTTCGCGAACGCGGCGCCGAACGGCCCGACCCCGTCGAGCGGATACGGCGCGCCGCCCACCATCCGGCCCGGGATCCGCGGGTCCTCGACGACCGGCACCTGCCCGGTCGGGCGGGGGAACGCGTCGGACTGGAAGTAACCGGCGCTGATGCGGTAGGCGAGGGTGTCGCTCGGCGCCCGGGTGACCGTCGCGTTCGCCCCGAACATCGTCCCCGCCCCCTGTCCGAGGGTCGACCCCGCCTCGCGGTCGACCCAGCCGCCGCTCATGCTCACGGTCGTCCCGACCGAGTCTCGCGGCGGCCGCGTGATGATGTTGACGGCGCCGGTCATCGCGTTCGCGCCCCAGGTGGCCGACGCCGGCCCGCGGACGACCTCGATCTGCTCGATGTCACCCTGGTTGGCGGGCAGCGTGTCCCACAGCACGAGGCCGAAGAAGTCCAGGTAGACGCTGCGGCCGTCCATCAGCACGAGTTGCGAGTTGGCTACCGGGCCCGTGGACTGCCGGCTCGTCACCTGAACGTCGCGGGCCGAGAGCTGGATGACGTTGACGCCGGGCACCGAGCGCAGGGCATCGCCGACGTTGGTGGAGGCCGTGGTCTCTAGCGTGGCGGCGGGGACCACCGAGGTGGTGACGGGCGCGTCGACGACCCGGACCTCGGTCCGCGAGGCGGTCACGACGACGGTGTCGCCGAAGCTCGCGATGGACAGGTCGAGGAGCGGCGCCTCGACCGGTCCGTCGGCGACGACGATCCCGTCGAGGGTCGCGTCCGAGAAGCCGGAGAGCGTTCCCGTGACGGAGTACGTGCCGGCGGCCAGGGCCGGGAACACGTAGTCGCCGTTGCCGTCCGACTGCGCGGTGCGCGCCTCGTCAGGGCCGGTCAGGGTGACGGTCGCGCCCGGGAGCACCGCCCCCGTCTCGTCGACGACGCGGCCGGTGATCTCGCCGTCCTGCGCCGCCGCCGCCGCCGCCGTGAACATCGACACGAGCAGGAGTATCGGTAGTGCGTCCTTGCTCCGGGTCATGCTTGCCTCCCATGCGTTTGGAGAACGATGAACATCACTCTCGATTCTCTCGCGTTCGCGATCCGCGGTCACCTGGCGCCTCCACGCGGGGCGTCAGAGGGCGGCCCGGCCGCGAAACGCGGGGGCCGCGCGGCCGGTTCAGCGCCGCCCCGATCGCCGTGTCGCGAGCAGCGCGAAGCGCGATTATAGCGCCGGTTCGCCCTCCCCCCGCCTCTCCCACGAGGGCGCCCGCCCGCCTCGGCCGCGCCGCCGGGCGGCGGGCGACGGGCTCGCGGTTCGGCCGGTCGGGAGGAGTCGTCACGGCGGCGTTTCTCTTCCTGGCGAGGGCGCGTCGTCTCTTCTGGGCTAGGGCTCGTCGTCTCTTCCTGGCGAGGGCGCGTCCCGGCGCGGCGCCGGAAGGGCGGCCCGTCGGCGTCGCCCGAGCGGGAGCTTCCGCGGCTCGGGGGACCTCGAGGTCGATAGGATCGACTGTAGCACGACGGCCGCGGTCGAGAACCCGTGCACGACCGCAGACTCCTGTGTTCGGCGTCGGAGCGCGAGCCCCGCGGTCGACTCTCCTGGCGTGCACCCGGGCGCGAGGCTTGACTTGACCCGCCGCCGGGCGCATCCTCTTGTGGACTCAATCCGTCGATCGTCAAAGGAGCAGACGATGGTGCTTTCGAAGACACGTGGCGCGAGCCCCTGCCGCGCCCGGCTGCTGGCCGCGGCGCTGTGCGCGGCGGTCGTGGCCCTGACCGGCGCCGGCTTGCAGGCCGAAGTGCCGGGAACCGCAACCCTGTCGGGGACGGTGACCGCCTCGGAGCCGTTCACGGCGGCGCAGGTCTACGTCCGTAACCTCGACCGCGACATGGTGTACCAGGTGTACACCAACCGCGGCCGCTACCGGGCCGTCGCCCTGTTCCCCGGCGCCTACGAGGTGAGCGCGAGCACGAAGAGCCTCGAGTCGGACGTGCAGACCATCACGGTGAGCGCCGGCGACGCGGCCCAGGTCGACCTGACGCTGGGCCCGCTCTCGGGCGACGCGCCGCCGCTCGTCATCCCCGCGGGCCGGACCGCGATGGAGAGCGGCCGATCGGGAGCGTTCGAGTACGCCGACTACGACGAGATCTACCCGCCGGGGCCGGGCAAGGCGGTCGCCGAGCAGGTGTGCATGGCGTGCCACGGCGAGAACTTCTTCCCCACTCGCCCCGGCACCGAGCGGCAGTGGGAGACCTGGATCGACCACATGGTCGGCAGCACCCTCGGCGAGCAGGATCCCACTCGCTACGCGCAGGGGCTGCTGGCGTTCCGGGCGTCGATGTTCCGCTTCGGCCGGCAGGACCGCGACGACCTGCTCGCATACGTCGTCGAGAACTTCGGGCCCGACAGCAAGCGCCGGCGCGTCCGCATCGAGCAGCAGACGCCGGTCGACGAGGAGGCCCTCGGCAAGGCGATGTACATCGAGTACTACCTCGCCAAGGACGGGCCCGGCGAGGGCGTCAACGCCGAGCCGTGGGCCCGCGACCGGGTCGGCCGCTACGGCCAGGACCCGCGCTTCGACGCCGACGGCAACGTCTGGCTCGTCGACCGCGGCGTGCCGCATCGGCTCGTCAAGCTCGACCCCCGCACCGGCGAGCAGTGGGAGTACCTGTATCCGGAGCCCCGGAACGGCAACCACGAGATCCTGATCGACCCGTCCGGCCTGATCTGGCTGCCCGAGCACCGGGGCCGCACCGGGGCGGCGGAGAAGCGGCTGCTGGGGTTCAACCCCGAGACCGAGACCTTCGAGTATCAGATTCCGATGGACCCCGACGACGTGGTGCGCAACCCGACGAAGTTCATGCAGTCGCTGGCCATGGACTCGAAGGGCAACATCTACGTCGGCTGGATCATGGGCGGGGCCCTCAGCAAGTGGGACCGGGCCACCGGTGAGGTGTCGGTGTTCCGCATCCCGACCCCGCACGCCATCCCCTACGGGGTCGTCGCCGACCGCAACGACAACATCTGGATCGCCCTGTGGAGCGGCGGCAAGATCGTCAAGTTCGATACGTCGAACAATTCGTGGACGGAGTTCACGGCGCCCACCTACCCGGGGCACACGCGGCGGCTGAACGTCGACTCGCAGAACAACATCTGGTGGGGCATCTACTCGGCCGGCAAGCGGGCCGGCAAGCTGGTCAAGCTCGACCAGTCCACGGGCAAGATGACCGAGTTCACGATACCGCAGCAGAACGCCGAGCCCTACGACGTCGCGGCCGACCCGTGGGACAACATCTGGGCGCCCGACGTGGGCCAGCGGACCGACGGCGACTACGGCGCCACGCTGTGGAAGTTCGACCCGCGGACGGAGGAGTTCACGTTCTATCCGAAGCCGCAGCGGCACGCCGATTCGCCGAAGATCCAGATCACCCGCGACGGGGCCGTCTGGTACTCGCCGCGGGGCAGCCGCGAGGCGCCGGCGTTCGGGGTGCTCTATCCGGACATGGACGCGATCGACGATCTCGGGGCGTACTACACCTACGGCCCGCCGGGGTATCCGTTCCCGGCCCCGGCGTCCGTGCCGACCGACGGGGGGCAGTGACGCGGAAGGGACGATGAGCGTATTGCGGGCCGGCTCGCCGCCGGCCATGCTCGCAGCGGTTGCGCTGGCCGTGGGGACGGCGGGGAGCTGGGCTCCCGGCCCTCCCTCCGGCCGGCTGCTCGCGGCCGCGGCGGCCCAGCCGCCGGCTTCCGCGCAATCCGTCCGCGGCCTTCTCGATCGCTACTGCGTCAGTTGCCACAACGAGGGTCGGGTCGCCGCGGCCGGCGGGGCCGCGTCCGTCCTCGATGCGCAGCTTCGCGAGACGGGGCTCGCGCTGGACACGGTGGACACGGAGCGGCCGAGCGTCGACGCCGAGCGGTGGGAGCGGGTAATCGAGAGGCTCGACGCCGGCTCGATGCCGCCGGCCGGGCTGCCGCGACCCGGTCGGGAGGCCTCGCGCGCGGCCGCCGCGTGGCTGGCCGGGCGCATCGACGAGGCGGCGGCCGCCGACCCGGACCCCGGGCGGACCGGCTCGATGCACCGGCTGAACCGCACCGAGTACGGCAACGCCGTCCGCGACCTCCTCGCGCTCGACGTCGACGTGACGGCGTTGCTGCCCGGCGACGAGACTTCGGACACCGGCTTCGACAACAACGCCGAGGTGCTGTCCATCTCGACCTCGCAGCTCGAGCGGTACCTGTCGGCGGCGCGGAAGATCTCGCGCCTCGCCACCGGGGTCACGACGGCGCCCGACTTCGCGAGGTTCGAGAACTCGGTGCTGCTGACGCAGGCCGACCGGCAGGGCGACGACCTGCCGCTCGGGTCCCGCGGCGGCCTCGCCGCCACGTACCATTTCCCCGCCGACGGCAACTATATCTTCCGGATCGGGCTGACCACCAACTGGCAGGACTACGTCCGCGGCATGGGACGCAGGAACCTGCTCGACCTCCGCATCGACGGACGGCTCGTCGAGCGCTTCACGGTCGGGGGCGAGGCGCCGGGCACGCCGGCCCCCCACACGTGGTCGCCGGCGGAGGCGGGCGACCCCGAGTGGGAGCGCTACGTCCGCGAGTCGGCCGCCCACCTCGAGGTCCGGGCCGCCGTCGACGGCGGACCCCACATCGTCGGGGTCTCCTTCGTCCGGAACCGGTGGGAGCCCGAAGGACCGCTGCAGCCGGCGATGAAGGGCGCGGTCCTCTCGAACGACGAGAAGTACCACGGGAACGCCGAGGTGCAGGCGCTGACCATCGAGGGCCCCTACGAGGGCGCGGTCCCCGACGACACGCCGAGCCGGCGGCGCATCTTCACGTGCCGCCCCGCCGCCGCCTCGGCGGAGGAGGCGTGCGCCGGGCGCATCCTGTCGCGGCTGGCCCGTCTCGCCTACCGCCGGCCGCCGACGGAGAGCGACGTCGCGACCCTGATCGAGTTCTACCGGGACGGGCGGGCGAAAGAGGGCGGCGACTTCGACACCGGCATCCAGCTCGCCCTCGAGCGGCTGCTCGTCGATCCCGACTTTCTCCTGCGGGTGCAGGAGGACCCGCCCGGCGCGGCGCCGGGGCGGGCGTACCCGCTGAGCGATCTGGCGTTGGCCTCGCGCCTCTCGTTCTTCCTGTGGAGCAGCATTCCCGACGACGAGTTGCTCGGCGTCGCCGAGCGCGGCGAGCTGACCGACCCCGCCGTCCTGCGCGCCCAGGTGCGGCGCCTCCTCGCCGACCCGCGCAGCGAGGCACTGGTCGACGACTTCGCCGCCCAGTGGCTGCACCTGCGCAACCTCGACGACGTGAGGGCCGAGCCCGCCGTCCATCCCGACTTCGACCAGGATCTAGTGGAGGCGTTCCGGCAGGAGACGGTGCGGTTCATCGCGGGCGCCATCGACGAGGACCGGAGCGTCCTCGACCTCCTCGGCGCCGACTACACCTGGGTGAACGAGCGGCTGGCGCGGCATTACGGCATCCCCGGCGTCTACGGCAGCCGGTTCCGGCGCGTCGAGCTGCCCGACCTCGAGCAGCGGGGCGGGCTGCTGGGCCACGGGTCGCTGCTGTCGTTGACCTCCTATCCGCACCGGACCTCGCCCGTCCTGCGGGGACGGTGGCTGCTCGAGACCATCTTCGGGGCGCCGCCGCCGGGCCCGCCGCCCGACGTGCCCGCGTTGCCCGAGCGCGGGGACGGCGGCGCGCCGGCGTCGATGCGCGAGCGCCTGGAGCTGCACCGGCGCAATCCGGCGTGCGCGAGCTGCCACCGGAGCATCGATCCGCCGGGCTTCATGCTCGAGCACTACGACGCCATCGGGCGGTGGCGGACCGTCACCGAGACGGGCCACCCGGTGGACGCCGCCGGGACCCTGCCGAACGGGGTGACGGCGGTGGGCCTGGCCGGGCTTCGGGGACTGCTGCTCGAAGAGCCCGAGCAGTTCGTGGGCACGCTCACCGAGCGGCTTCTGGCCTACGCCCTGGGGCGCGAGCTCCGCTACTACGACCAGCCGACGGTGCGCGCCATCGTGCGCGACGCGGCCGCCGACGATCATCGGTGGTCGTCGATCATTCTCGGGGTGGTCGAGAGCCCGGCGTTCCTGATGCGGCGGGCGGCGGAGTGACGGGGAACGGGTTGCGGCTTGCGTCACCGAATGCAGGCCGACAAGAGGACTGACATGAGAGGCGACAACATCTTGACGACGAAGCCCTTGTCCCGCCGGACGGTCCTGCGCGGCGTGGGCGCGACGGTGGCGCTGCCGTTCCTCGACGCGATGGCCCCCGGCGTGTCGGCGCTGACCCGAAACGCGGCGGGGCCGGTGCGGCGCTTCCAGGCGATCTTCGTGCCGAACGGGATGGCGATGGAGTACTGGTCGCCGTCGACGGCGGGGCGCGACTTCGAGCTCACGCCGATCCTGCGGCCTCTCGCCCCGTTCCGCGACCAGATGCTCGTCTTCTCGGGGCTGAACGCGTCGTGGACCTACGTGCACGCGGGCGCCTCCGGGTCGTTCCTGACCGGCACGCGGCGCGGGGGCGCGTCGGAGACCGACGTGGTGGCCGACACGTCCATCGACCAACTGCTCGCGAGCGAGTTCGCGGCTTCGACCCCGCTCGCCTCGCTCGAGCTGTCGATCGACAAGGAGGCCAACGCGGGGCAGTGCACCTCGGGTCTGAGCTGCGCCTACACCCAGACCATCTCGTGGCGCACGCCCACCACGCCGCTCCCGATGGAGAACAACCCGCGAGCGGTGTTCGAGCGGTTGTTCGGCGACAGCGGCTCGACCGACCCCGCCGTGCGGCGGGCGCGAATGGCCGAGAAGCGGAGCATCCTCGACTCGGTCATGGACAAGCTCGCCGACGTCGAGCGCCGGGTCGGGGCCGACGACCGGCGCAAGGTCGACGACTACACGGCCGCGATTCGCGACGTCGAGCGGCGCATCGAGGTCGCGGAATCGAAGAGCGACCTGAACCCCGAGGCCTTCGCGAATGAGCCGCGGGGCGTGCCGCCGACGTTCGAGGCGCACGTCGAGCTGATGTTCGACCTGCAGTTCCTGGCCCTGCGGAGCGACATCACCCGCGTGGCCACGTTCATGCTCGGGCGCGAGCAGAGCACGCGGACCTATCCCGAGGTGGGCGTGCCCGATCCGCACCATCCGCTGTCGCACCACGGCAACGACCCCGCGCTCATCGCCCGGATGTCGAAGGTCAACGCGCACCACGCGTCGCTGACCGCGCGCTATCTCGAGCGGCTGCGGGCGACGCCCGACGTCGATGGGTCGATGCTCGACAACATGACCATCGTGTACGGCACGTGCATGTCGAACAGCACGCGCCACGCCGGCAACAACGTCCCCATCCTGGTGCTCGGCGGCGGCGGCGGGCGGCTGAAGGGCGGGCGGCACCTCCGCTACGACGGGACCTCGCACGCCAACCTGCTGCTGACCCTGATGGACAAGTTCGACTTCCCGCTGGAGCGCGTCGGCGGCAGCACGGGGGCGTTGCCGGTGGACGAGATAGACACGCTGTCGGCGGTGTAGGGCGTTCGCGCGGCGGGGCGGCTGTCCGGCCAGGGAGGCGCCGCCGCCCCGGCGGGGTCGGTCCTGGTTGGCGATCGGCGTTGTTGGCGGTGGTGTCGTCGTTCCACCGTCGATGGAGGCGCCGCCGCTCCGGCGGGGTCGGTCCGGTCGGCGATAGGCGCCGCAGGCGGCGATTTTCCCGGGCCGGGGGCTTGCGCGCGGATGCGCGCGGAGAATGCGGCCGGCGGCTTCGCCTTGGGCTTCACCGCCTCGTTTGCGCGCGGCTGCGCGCGCATGATGCGTCGCCGGCGAACCTCCCACGCGACCGCAGCGGCGCGCAGGGGCCCGCCGAGGCGGGAGGAGAATACCGATGACGGGAACCCGCGGCGGGAGCTCCGCCGGCGTACGGATGGCGCACATCTGCCGATCCGGGTTGCTGCTGGTCCTAGTGGGCGCTCATGCCGCCGCGGCCGCCGCGCCGCCCGAGGCGGCGCTCGCCGACGCGGCGCGGCGCGCCGACTGGGCCGCGGTCCGCACGCTGCTGGCGGCGGGCGCCGACGCCGACGTGCGCGAGGGTGACGGGTCGACCGCGCTCCACTGGGCGAGCTACCACGACAACCGCGAACTCGCGGCCCGGTTGATTCGCGCCGGGGCCGAGATCGACGCCGAGAACGACCTCGGGGTCACGCCCCTCTGGGCCGCGTGCGAGAACGGAAGCCCGGCCATGGCTCGGATTCTGCTCGCGGCCGGCGCCGACCCGAACCGGGCGCTGCCGTTCGGAGAGACGCTGCTGATGACGGCGGCCCGCACCGGCAACGCCGACGTGGTCGGGCAGTTGCTGTCGGCGGGGGCCGACGTCGACGCCGCCACCGCGGCGGGGGCCTACGGCGGCCAGACGGCGCTCATGTGGGCGGTGGCGCAGCGGCATGCCGCCGTCGTCGACGTGCTCTTGGCCCACGGCGCCGACGTGGGTGCGCGATCGAGCACGTTCACGGAGACCGTCAAGACCATCTCGACGTACGCGAACTACGGCCTGCAGTGCGTGCCGCGGGACGAGTGCTACATCACCGAGGTGCAGAGCGGCGGGTTCACCCCGCTGCTGTTCGCGGCCCGGGTGGACGACGTCGTCTCGGCGCGGCTGCTCGTGGCGGCGGGCGCAGACGTGAACGAGGCGACCCCCGACGGGGCGAGCGCGCTGGCCGTCGCCGCCCTCAGCGGCAGCGGCGCCGTCGCCGCGTTCCTGCTCGACAGCGGCGCCGACCCGAACGCGGACGCGGGCGGCTATGCGCCGCTGCACGCGGCGATCCTGCACCGCGATCCGCGGCTGGCCGACGCCCTGCTGTCGGCCGGGGCCGACCCGAACGCCCGGGTATCGGCGTCGACGCGCTACACCCGCGACAGCGCCGACTTCTACTTCCCGCCCTGGTACGTCGGGGCGCGGGCGTTCTGGCTCGCGGCGCGCCACCGCGAGGCCGGCATCATGCGTCTCCTCGCCCGTCACGGCGCCGACCCCCTCGCCACGCACCGCCCGGCCTGGTGGACCGGTGACCGGCGGACGGCGGCTGGCCGGATGTGGCTCGATGAAGGGGAGACGACCGCCCTCATGGCCGCGGTCGGTCTCGGAGGCCCCGATCCCCTCTGGGGCGTGGACCACCGCGCGAGAGTCGCGGAAGCGACGGAGCTCGGGCGGGGTCCCGATCCGGCCGCGATGGAGGCCGCGACGCTGGTGGCGGCCCGGGTGGCGGTCGAGCTGGGCGTCGAGGTCGACGCGGCGAACGCGCGCGGACGGACTGCGGTCGACGCGGCCCTGGACGACAGCTTCGACACCGTGGTCGCGTTCCTGATCGAACACGGGGCGGCGGACCCGTTCGCCCCGAGCGAGGCCCCGCCGGCGCGCTGACGCCGTCCACCCCGCCGCCCGAACTGCCCGCCGCGTGAGTTCGGTCGTCGCTCGTTCGTGGATCTCGCAGGTGAAACGGCGGTTCTCCGACCGGCGTCTATCGAATCGTGGTGCACACTCATCCGTCTCGCGTCGCCGTCGCCGGCTTGCTCGGCTGGCTCGCGTCGGTGGCGGCGGGGGCCCAGGGCGTCCCGCCGGTGGCAGTCGTCGTCACCGAGTTCGTCAACATCACCGGCGCTCCCGCCGACGACTGGTTCGGCCGGGGCATCGCCGAGGTGGTCGCGGCGGAGATGGGCGACCGGTGGTCGGTGCATTCGCTCGTCCGCGAGCCGATGCATGGGCCCGGCGTGTCCGGCGCGACCGCGGTGACCGATGCGACCCTGGTCGAGACGGGACGGGCGGTCGGGGCGCGGTGGGTGGTCGGCGGCGGCTACCAGCGGGTCGGCGAACGACTGCGCATCACCGCGAGGGTGGTCGACGTGGGCGCCGGGACCGTCGCGGCCGCGACGGTGGTGGACGGCGGCGCCGCCGATCTGTTCGCCCTGCAGGATCGTGTGGCCGCGGATCTCGTCGCCGCCGGCGGCCCCGATGCGTCGGTGGATCCCGTCGCGGCCCCGACGGCGGGCCGTCGGCCGGGGCCCTCCGCGTTCGCAGAGGGATCGTTCCTGCCGGGGGCGCCGGCCGGGCGCGGGGCGCCCGAGCCTCCGGCCGCGGCGTCCCTTGGCGGTCCGCCGCCCGCGGGAGCCGCGGGCGGGCCGCCGCCGTCGCGGCCGGAGGGACGGTTCGCCGGGGTCGCGGCCCCGTCCGCGGCGACGGCCGCTTCGCCGCCCCCGGCCGCTCCCGCGCCGGCGCCCCCGGGCGGCGCCGGGTTCGAGGCGCCGCGCTTCGCGCCGGGCGTCATCGACGGCCCGGCGCCCCCGCTTCCGCCCGACGTGATCCGCCGCGACGACGAGGGGAACGCCACCATCCGCGCCGTCGAGTGGCCCGAGGGCATCCGGCTAGACGGCCAGCTCGACGAGAACGTCTATTTCACGGTGCCCGCCATCACCGGCTTCATCCAGCAGTCGCCGGACGAGGGCGCGCCCGCCACCGAGGAGACCGAGGCCTGGATCCTGTTCGACGCCGACAACATCTACGTCGCGGCGCGGGTGTGGGACTCGGCGCCGCCGAGCCAGTGGGTGGCGAACGAGATGCGGCGCGACACCCGGCAGCTCCGGCAGAACGACACCTTCGCGGTCATCTTCGACACCTTCTACGACCGGCGCAACGGCGTGGCGTTCTACACCAACGCCCTCGGGGCGATCGCCGACTTCCAGATCACCAACGAAGGCAACCCGAACAGCGACTGGAACCCCATCTGGGACGTCCGCACCGGCCGCTTCGAGGGCGGCTGGACGGTCGAGATGGAGATTCCGTTCAAGTCGCTCCGCTACCGGCCCGGGCCCTCGCAGATCTGGGGGGTGCAGCTCCGGCGCAACGTGCGCCGCAAGAACGAGTGGGCCTACATCACGGCCCTGCCGATCTCGGCGGGGTCGGGGCCGGGCGGCATCTTCCGCGTCTCCGGCGCGGGGACCCTGGTCGGGCTCGACGTCCCGAGCGGCGGCGCCAACCTGGAGATCAAGCCCTACGGCATCGGCGGCATCAGCACCAACCTCGCCGCGTCGGAACCCACCGTCAACGCCGGCAACGGCGACGGCGGCCTCGACGTGAAGTACGGCATCACCCAGAACCTGACCGCCGACCTCACCTGGAACACCGACTTCGCCCAGGTCGAGGTGGACGAGCAGCAGGTGAACCTGACCCGGTTCAGCCTGTTCTTTCCCGAGAAGCGCGAGTTCTTCCTCGAGGGCCGCGGCATCTTCGACTTCGCCCGCGGCGGCGTCGTCGGCGGCTTCGGCGGGGCCCTGCGCCGGGGCGGGGGCGGCGGCTTCTTCGGCGGCGGCAACGCGCCGACCCTCTTCTACAGCCGGCGGATCGGGCTGCAGAACGGGTCGGTGGTGCCGATTGTCGGCGGCGGCCGGGTCACCGGCAAGATCGGCGCGTTCGACGTCGGGCTGCTGAACATCCAGGCCGACGAAGACGCGGCGGCCGCGGCGGACATGACCAACTTCACGGTGGTGCGGCTGAAGCGCGACATCCTGCGTCGCAGCAGCATCGGGGGGCTCTTCACCAACCGCTCGGTCTCGCTTCTCGGCGACGGATCGAGTCAGGCCTACGGGGCCGACGCGACGTTCTCGTTCTACGAGAACGTGAGCCTCCTCGCCTACGCGGCCCGCACGCAGACCCCGGGGAACGACGGAAAGGACCTGAGCTACCAGGGCCGTTTCAACTACGCCGGCGACCTCTACGGCTTCCAGGGCGAGCACCTCGTGGTCGAGGACAACTTCATCCCCGAGGTCGGCTTCCTGCGTCGCGACAACTTCCGCCGCACCTACGGGACGGCGCGCTACAGCCCGCGGCCCCGGTCGCTGGCCAACATCCGGCAGTTTCGCCTCGAAGCGAGCTACGACTACATCGAGACCGCCGACCTCGGCATCGTGGAGACGCGGCAGTCGCAGCTGGCGTTCTCCACCGAGCTCGAGAACAGCGACCGGTTCGGCGTCTCGGTAGCCGACAACTACGAGTTTCTGCACACCGAGTTCACGCCGGGGCCCGACGACGTGGTCTTCCCGGTCGGCGGCTACCAGTTCCTCGACGTCGAGGGCACCTACTCGCCGGGCGCGCAGCGCCGCCTGAACGGAACCCTCACGGTGCGCGCCGGCGACTACTTCAACGGCACCATCCGCTCCGTCGAGTTCCGCCAAGGGCGCATGGCGGTGACCCAGCGCCTCTCCCTCGAGCCGAGCGTCTCCGTCAACTGGATCGACTCGCCGCAGGGGGCGTTCCGCACCGACCTCCTCGTGTCCCGGGTGAACTTCTCCTTCACGCCGCGTATGTTCTTCAGCGGGTTGATTCAGTACAACTCGAGCACCGACACCGTCAGCAACAACCTGCGCCTCCGCTGGGAATACTCGCCCGGCAGCGAGCTCTTCGTCGTCTACACCGAGGACCGCCTGACCGACCCCCTGCGCCCCGACCGGTTCTCGGAGCTCCGCAACCGCGGGTTCGTGGTCAAGGTGAACCGGCTGTTCCGGTTCTGAGGACCGGCCGCGGCTGACCCGACCGGCACGGCTCGTTCAGAGACAGGCCCCGCGAGTCCGGCGCGCCGCACCGCCATACGGGCCGCCGCGCGTGGGTCTTCTCGCGTGCACCGCCTGCGTTTCGAGTACGATCCCGCCTCGTGTCCACAGTCTCCCGGTACGGCGCTGTTCGGGGCGATTCCGGGTTCGAGGCGCTGGCCGGCGAGCCATTGGCGGGTTGGCCGGAGGCGTCACCGGCCGCGGTGCGAGAGCGGGTCGAATCCACTCTCGGGGTGGAGGCGGCGGTCCTGACGGTCGCCGTGGACGTCGCAGGCCTGGGCCGGCGCGATCTCACGGAGCAGGTTATCGACGCGTTGTCGGAAGCCGTCAGCGCCACGTATCCCGCCTGGCTGCCGGAGGCGGAACGCCTCGCAGGGCCCGGCGGCGCCGGTATGGCGGCGCTGCGCACGATGTGCGAGCGAGCGGCCGCCGACAGCGCGCTGTTCGGCCCGTTCCTCATCGCGGCCGCGGAGGCGTCGCTGGCCGGGCGGCCGCTTGCCGTAACGGAATTCCCCCGAGAAACGGCCGTACGCCAAGCCCGGAAGCTCGTCCTCCGCGCCTACGAGTGCGAACCCTTCGTCGTGATGGTCGAGCTGACGGGTACGTGGAACTCGGCGCAGATCGAAGTCGCGGAAGCGAACGCCCTCTGGCTGGCCGGGCCGGGGGAGTTGACCGTCTGGCTCTTCGGGGCCCCGACCGCCTTCATGACGCGCGTGCCCCGATTCTCCCTCCGGAGCCGGATGCCGGCGTCGGAACCGCCGGCCGCCCCGCGCCCTTCCGGCCTGACGCCGCTGCGTGGGCGGCCCAATCCTCTCAGCCGAGCCGAGCAGCGCCTCGAAACGCACCTCGCCCGATGTTCGTGGGCAAACGGCCGCGCCTGGAACCAGACTTGGTCGCCGGGACCACTGGCCAACCCCATCCGGGTCGATCTCGTCTGGTCGCTGGAGAAGTGCGTCGTCGAGCTCGATGGACCCGACCACCTGGACAGCGACAAGTACGCTGCCGACCGGGCGCGCGACCGCGCGCTGCAGCGGGCAGGCTTCCTGGTTCTGCGTTACACGAACGAGGAGGTCCTCGGCGACGCGGCCCGCGTCCTCGACGAGCTCGCAGGATTCCTGGAAGACCGGCGGCGGCCCACAGTACGGGAGACGTGAGATGGCGTATGGCATTCCAGAACGCGCCGTGATGATCGCGCTGATGGCCCTCAACTCGGAGACGCGGAACGCTGAGCTCAAGGGGCGCTACGGGCTCGATGTGAAGCGGTTGACTCGGGAGAAGCTCAACCAAGCCGGGCTTCTCCGGAGCCGCAACCTGGGGCCCAAGGGTTTTGCCCACGAGTTGACCGATGCGGGCTGGGCTTGGGCCGTGGCCGAACTCGACGCAGCGACGCCGCCCCGGGCGGGCTCGGCCGGCGGCGCCCTGTACGCGCTCCTCAACGGCCTGAAGGTCGCGCTCGACGCGCGGGGAATGCTGATCCAGGAACTTCTGGCTCCGACGCTTCCGGAACCCGGCTCGCTCCGCGATCGGATCCGGGTGGCCTACCGCGACCTCGCATCCCGACCGTGGGACTGGGTGGAGCTGCGAGACCTCCGGGCGCGGCTCGGTGATTGGCCGCGCCGCGAGGTGGACGGTGAGCTCATCCGGTTGTTCCGCGCGAAGGAAATCAATCTCACGCTGCACGAGGACCGCGGCCGCCTCACGCAGGCCGACCGAGACGCGGCCCTTCGCCTCGGCGTGGACGACATGCACTTGATCAGCATGGAGTGATGGTCATGGAGGCAGCGCTGAAGGCGCTCGGGCAGGTCGCGTTCTCCACCTTTCACAAGGGCGAAGACATCTGGCGCGACGATGTCATCCACGTCGACGGCATTCATACGTGGGCGTTCGACCGGGTTCTGGAGACGCTCGACCGCGTGCGCGACGGCGCCTCCGTCGGCAACCTCGTCATTCAAGGGCGGCCGGGAATCGGCAAGTCGCACTTCCTGGGACGCGTCCGCCACGCGGTGGTCGAGCGGGGGCAGGTCTTCGTTCTCTTTCAGCCGAGTGACACGCGGCGGTTCTGGGACAGCTTGGCGCTCGCCTACGTGGACGCGCTCCACCGTAACGCGGGGAGAGGCAGGAGCCAGTTGAGCACCGTCCTTCGGGGCTTGGGGCATGCGATTGGCCTGCGGCGGGAGGAGACCGAGTGCCTGGTGGCGGGAACGCTCGACCTCGCGCAGTTGAAGGTCGTTCGCCGCAGGCTGCAGGGACTGCTCGGTCGCCAGCACCGGGACCGGGTGGCCCTCGAGGTGGCGCTCGCGCTCATCCTGACGAATAGCGAGGACTTCGCACACCAGGACGTCGGCCAAGCGCTACTGCAAGGGCTGGAAGTCGATCTCGATGAGGTTCGCGCACATTCCATCCGCGTGAGCCGGATCCCGTGCCGGGAGGTTGTCAGCGCGATTGACCGGCTCACGAGGGTCGCGGGGCTTGTGACCCTCGTGGCGGTCGACCAGCTCGACGGACTGATCGCGCTCGGACGGTCGCTCTCCGGTGATGAACAGCAGTTGTTGCTCGATCAAGTGGCTACCGGGCTCATGGATCTCGCCGAGGACGTGCAGCACTCGCTGGTCGTCTTGTCGTGCTTGAACGATAGTTGGGCGCTGATTCGCGAGCGGTCGGTGGCGTCCGCGCACGAACGGTATTCGGCGGCCGTCTACCTTCGTCCAATTCCCTCGGCGAGGGTCGGGACGGCGCTGATCGCCGCGTACCTCCGAGTCGCCTACACCCGCGCCGGGTTCACGCCCCTGTACCCGACTTGGCCGGTGAAGCCGATTGCGTTTGCCGATGCGGACCAGTTCTCTCCGCGCGGTCTGATCAACCTGGTTCAGGACCACTGCGCGCGCTGTGTAGAGCGGGGTCAGGTCACCGAGCTGAAGCAGTTGGCGGTCGAAACCCGAGGAAAGGGCGAGGAAGAAGAAAGAGGAGGAAAAGAAGGAGAAGGGGAGGAAAGAAAGGACCTCGATCAGTATTTCAGCCGGTTGGTGCGGAGAGCGAACGTCGCCGACGCCCTCGACGAGACGACGGTGGACGATGGTCTGCCGCCGTTGCTGCGCGCCGGCCTGGCGGCGTGGGCGGAGGAGAACGCGGAGGCGGGAGACTTCTCGGTGGATCCGCCACCGGGGCGAAAGCCATCGCTGCATGCGCGGTTACGGCGGATAGTCGATGCCGACACGGACGATGAAGTGCATTCGTCGTTCCGAGCCGTCCTGAACGCCAGCCCGGTGGCGTCGCTGAACCGGCTGCGGTCTGCGGTGACGGCATCGGGGCTCCAGCTCTCGCGGCAGCGGCGGCGGCTCTTCATCCTGCGCAACACAGCGTGGTCCGAGGGCCGGAAGACACAGCAGGCGCTCGACTGGTTCCGGGCGCACGGCGGAGCCGTCGTGGCGCTGCAGGAAGACGATCTCAAGGTGTTCCGGGCGCTGCAGCAGCTTCTTGAAGATCAGCCCACGGGGCTCACCGCTTGGCTCAAGAAGCGTCGTCACGCAAGCGGCACGGCGCTGCTCGCGTCCTTGAGTCTGGAGCCCGCAGTCTCGGCCGAAGGCGGCGAAATCCCCGAGTCTGCTTCATCCCCCAGGACTGCTGAGCCGACGGGCGCCGATGAGCCGGTGCGAACTGCCACCTCGTCGACGACTACCGAACCGCCCAAGGCGGTCGCACCGTCTGAAGTTGCCGCAACGTCGAAAGCTGGCAAGCCGCCCGAGACGGTCGCCGAGGACTCCATTCTCATCGGCATCGCAGAGAGCACAAGCCGATCAGTGAACGTACGACTTGAGGACCTGCGACGCCATACGGTGATCTTCGCTGGCTCCGGCTCCGGCAAGACCGTGCTCATCCGCCGGCTCGTCGAGGAATGCGCGCTGAGGGGCGTCTCGGCCGTCGTGCTCGATCCGAACAACGACCTCGCACGCCTAGGTTCGGCTTGGCCCGAGCCTCCCCTGGGTTGGCTCCCAGGCGACGCTGGGAAGGCCGCGAGATACCTGCGCGACACCGAAGTTGTGGTGTGGACGCCGCGGCTGACGACGGGACGGCCGCTCTCGTTCGCACCGCTGGCCGGCTTGGGCGACGTGGCGAACGAGCCGGACGAGTTGGGGATTGCAATCGACAGCGCCGTCGCCTCGCTCGTCCCGCGCTCGGGCCTGCCCGCGTCAGGCGCACGTCTCATCCACAGCCGAGCGGTACTGAAGGAAGCCCTGGCCGCCTACGTGCGGCGCGGCGGTGGCGACCTCAGGGGATTCCTCGGCTATCTGTCGGCGTTGCCAGAGGGCGTCAGTCAGCTTGCAGGCGGCGTGAAGCTCGCGGCGGACATCGCCCAGACGCTGCTCGCGGAGACGGTGAACGACCCGTTGTTGGGTGGGATGGGCGAGGCCGTCGATCCATCCGTGCTGCTCCAGCCGGCGGGAGGCCGACGTGCGCGCATCTCCGTCATCAGTCTCGTCGGGCTGCCGAGCGACGAGCAGCGACAGCGCTTCGTCAATCAGTTGCAGATGGCTCTCTTCACCTGGGTGAAGAAGCACCCCGCCGGCGATCGGCCGCTGGGCGGCCTGTTGGTCATGGACGAAGCGCAGTCGTTCGCGCCGTCGACCGGCCGTACCGCCTCCACGGACAGCACCCTCGCCTTGGCTTCACAGGCACGGAAGTACGGCCTCGGCCTGGTCTTCGCCACTCAGGCGCCGAAGGGCCTCCATAACCGGATCCCCGGCAACGCGACGACGCAGTTCTACGGCTTGCTCAATGCCCCGGCGCAAATCGCGGCCGCCCAGGAAATGGCCGCTCAGAAGGGCGGCGACGCGCGGGGCATCGCCCGCCTGCGGCCCGGGGAGTTCTTCGTGGCAAGCGATGGGGTGCCGTTTCAGCGAGTGCGCAGCCCCATGTGCCTCAGTTACCATCCACGAAGTCCGATGACCCAGGAAGAGATCCTCGAGTTGGCGCGCGTCGAGCGCCCCCGCGCGTAGACCTTGTGAACCTTGCGGAGTTGAGCTGGCTGCCGCATCGGTGACCTACTTGACCCGGAAGTAGATGCGCCTTTGCTGCGCGCGACGAGTTCGCTGCAGGTTACGCGTGAACTCGACGCTCATTTTCGGCGTTCACGCCCCTTCCCCGCGTGTCAGTCGTCGTAGGAGACGCGGCTCAGGGAGCGTTCGTACCAGCCGTCTCCGGCCGGGTCGAAGGTGTTCATCTCCATCAGCTCGCCGCCGAAGACGTGCAGCGTGAGGCACGGCTGGTCGGTGAGGTCGTTCCTCAGCGCGTGGTACTCGAAGGGCGGGATCAAGAAGTTGGCGTCGCCGGCGACGACGCGGTGCGACTCGACCGGCGCGAAGCGGCAGCGGTGGGCCTCCTCCTTGATCGGGGCGTACTGCGTCACTTCCAGCTCGCCCTCCAGGACGCCCTCGACGCTCCACAGGTTGGGGTGGTCGTGAATCGGGGTCCCCTGGCCGGGGGCCCACGCGAGCGCGAGGACGGTGTAGCGGCGGGCGGGGTCGCGGTGCAGCAGCCGCCTCGCATAGCGGTCGGGGCGGGTGCGCCGGAAACGCTCGTCGAGCTGGAGCCGCCCGGGCGCGAGGGCGTTCTCGATCTCGCGCTGCACCGCCAAGGTCACGGCCTCGACGTCCCCGACGCTGACGGCGGCGTCGAGCCGCCGCACGAACTCGTCTGCTCTCATGACGCTCATCGCCGACCTCCGTCGAGAGTCGCGGAGCCCGACCCGGCGGGCCGAATCCGGCGCGAGGGGAACTCGTCTGCTCTCATGACGCTCATCGCCGACCTCCGTCGAGAGTCGCGGAGCCCGACCCGGCCGGCCGAATCCGGCGCGAGGGCTGGCGCACCGCGGGTCAACCGGCAGTCTAACCTAACCGACACGGACGCCTCGGCGGGACGTCCGTTGCACGACGCGATGCGGTGGCTCACCCCGCGATCAGTGCGACAGCTCCTGCGTCGTCCATCCGGCAATTGCTCCGACCACGTTTGTCGACGGAAGAACATGATCGTGCACTGGCGCGGTAGCTGTGTCGTCCATCCGGCAATTGCCCCGACCACGTTGCACGATCCCGCCGCTCAGCCCGCGGTCAGCGCAGCACGTCGCTCTCCTCGGCCATCCGGACGATCACCTCGGCGTCCTCGAGGAGCAGGAATCGACGGGCGACCGACTCGTCGGCGGCCCGGCGGACCGCATCGACGAAGCCCGCGTGGTCGCGGTAGCGCTCCTCCAGCGACGGCCGCGGGTCGCCGCTGGCCATCCGCTCCGCGCGGGTCCGGGCGAAGGGGAAGAACGAGCCGGTCAGCGAGCAGAGGTCACGTCCGCGGGGGCCGGCCGCGTGCAGGTTCCAGCCGGTGTTGGTGCCGACCGGCGCCGCGATGTCGACGGTGTGGATGCCGGCGACGTCGTGTCCGTCGCGGTCCGTCGTCGGCACGAGCACCTGGTACGAACCGCCGCGCGTCGGCGGCAGCACTGTCTGGCGGCCGCCGCCGGGGCCGAACGTGGGGCCGAAGTCGAGCGCGTCGAGCCCGTTCACCCGCGTCGGGAACGCGACGCCGGGTATGGCCGGGAACGTTCGCGCGACCTCGTCCACGGTGGCCAGCGTCCCCCGGCGCACGTCGGGGTAGCTGCTCGGGGGCGGCTCGACGCCGCGGTCGGCCCAGTCGTCGAGGGCCACGAGAAGCGCGCGCATCGCCGGCGCCGCGCTGCGGTAGGTGTTGGTCACGTACGCGCAGGCCCCCCGCGCCGTCGGCATCGCCCCGACCCCCGCCGCCCCGCCGTGGGGGTGGCTGGCGAGCAGGTAGAACCGGACGTTGTCGGGGACCGGCACCGGGTCGCCCTGCCCGTCGTGGACGTTCAGCGACGCCTTCATCTGCCAGAACTCGTTGCTCGTGTCGACGTGGAAGACGAGCGGATCGGTGGCGGGCCGCTTGAGGATGCCGTCGCGCACGTTCGTCACCGGGTCGGTGGTCACCGCGTAGGTCAGGGGCGGGACCGACTGCGACGTGAAGTCGGGGGTCCGGTCCTGGCGCGAGTAGATGTTCGGGTCGGAGAACTCGACGTTCGCGAACAACCGGTGCGACCCTGGGATGTGGATGCGGACGGCGTCGAACACGCGCCGGTGCGCCTCGTCCTCGTTGAAGCCGAGGTACAGCCAGTCGCGCAGGTACATCCCCGTCGACGAGATCCCGAGCCCGTAGGCGCGGCGGATGCCGGTGGCCTCGGCGCTCGCGGCGAGGGGGTTCGGCGTTCCCGCGTCGTCGGCCGACTCGTAGCGCAGGAACGAGGCGAGGTCCCGCGTGACGGCGTAACCGAGGCCCATCACCCACGGGTTCTTCGCGGGGTAGATCAGCTCGTACACCTTGTCGGGGTCGAACCCGTCGAAGAGGCAGATGTCGGTGGTCGAGGGCGAGAGAGACTCGCCCGACGGGCACGTGCCGAACGCCCAGCCGTCGGCGGCGACCGGCCGGCGCTCGCCGTCGATGGTGTCGCGGACCGTCAGCATCGAGTGCGCGGTGTCGGTGTCCGCCGTCTCGTAGCTCACGAAGCGGTCGTTCCCCTTGAGCGGCAGCGTGTGGGTGACGGCGCCTGACGCCGTCGGGTCCGACGGGTACTCGATGCGGATGCGCGAGACGATGGGGCTGCCGTCGGCCTGCGCCGCGACCGGCAGGTTGGCCCCGAGCCGCGCCGCCGTCGTCACGACGTCGCCGGCCCAGCCTGCGTCCACGAGGCTGTAGCCGAGGCGGAAGAACAGCCCGTCGTCGGCGTCGGGGCCGGTCGCGGGGAAGGTGTGGAAGCCGAGCTCGATGGCGTTCCCGCGGTTGTTGATGCCGTACAGGAGCTTCTGGTTGCCGCGCGCCATGTCGACCGGCTTGATGATGAAGAACGGGGCGCTGAATTCGACCATCCCCCGGTCGTTGCGCGGCGCGCGGTCGAGGTTGACGATCACCGCGTTCAGCGGGTCGCCGGGATCGACCTCCATGTAGACCGTGCCGTCGAGGCGCTCGAACGGGCCGGCGTCGCCGAACGACTGGCCGCCGGCGTACGGCGTCGCCCGATCGACGACGATCCGCACCACCCGCGCGTCCGCCGCCGGCGTCGCCAGGGCGGCCAGCAGACTCCCCAGAACCACCAGTGCGAATGTTCGTCTCATCGCTGCGCCCTCCATGCCCGTCAAGGCCTTGCGCGATACCGGGTCTCCGTGCAACTGCTGAAATCGACGACCCCCGCCATCTTCTGCTGCATGGCGCGGAACTCCTCGTCGCCCATCAGGATCTCGTTGAAGATCCGGCGCATGTCGTCGTCGGCGTGGCGCTCGCTGAAGAGAATCTGGTCGACGGGCCGCTCGATGTTCTGAAAGCCCGTCATCCAGCGGCCGGTCCTCGCCGACATCTCTGCGCCGGAGTACTTCCCCCCGACGAGGTCGACCATCTCGCGCGCCAGGGCTTCGGCGGCGGCCTCTCCGCCGGCCACGATGTTGCAGACGCGTTGGAAGACCATCGGGGGTTCTTCCTGCCGGGCGGCGGCTCCCCGCGGGGCCCCCGCGACGCCGAGCAACGCGATACCGATGATGACGGTCTTCATGGCGATGCTCCCGGGGCGATCACGACCAGTGCACGTGCCGCGGTACCCTTGCGATAAGCGGAGGCCGGCGCCTCGGCTCACGGTAGCGCCAGCGCGACGAGCTGCTCGCGGGCGTCCCCGCCGCCGCCGGCGGGGCCGGCGCCTCGTCTCACGGTAGCGCCAGCGCGACGAGCTGCTCGCGGGCGTCCCCGCCGCCGACGGCGAGGCCGGCGCCTCGTCTCACGGTAGCGCCAGCGCGACGAGCTGCTCGGGGGCGTCCCCGCCGCCGACGGCGAGGACGATGTACTGCCGGCCGTCGGCCCTGTAGCTGATGGGCGCCGACGACGACCGCGCCGGCAGCGCCATCTCGAACACTTCGTAGCCGGCGTCCTTGTCGAACGCCCGCAGCCGGTTCGACTCGATGCCCTGGCCGATGAAGAGCAGGGTCTTCGTCAGCAGGGGGCCGCCGCTCTTCTCGTAGTTGCCGAGCGGCGGCAGGTCCATGCCGCGCAGGGCCTCGTGGTCGCGGGGGCCGTCGCCGAGGGGCACGCTCCAGAGCTTCTCGCCCGCGTTCATGTCGAGGGCCGCGAGCTGCGAGTAGGGCGGTTTGAAGAGGGGTAGCCCCCGGGGCCCGGGCAGGTTGCTCACCCGCGGCCGGATGGTCAGGTCGGACCGCGCGGGGTCGCCTGGTTCGAGCACGACGAAGGAGAAGTGGGACCAGCTCGGCACGTAGAGCCGCCCCGTCTCGGGGTCGAAGGCGGCGCCCCACCAGTTGGCGCCGCCGCTCCAGCCCGGCCGGACGATGTTGCCGCCCAAGGCCGGCGGTGTGTAGAGCGGGCCGGCCGTGTGTCGGCGGTAGATCTCCAGCGCTTCGGCCCGCAGCTCGTCGGTGAAGTCGATCAGGTCATCCTCGAGCGACCCGTTCGTCAGGTAGACCGGCGGCTTCGTCGGGTACGGCTGGGTGGGCGAAGTGCGCTCGCCAGGCACCGTCGACGGCGGGACCGGCCGCTCCTCGATGGGCCACACCGGCTCGCCGGTGGCGCGGTCGAAGACGAACGTGAACCCCTGCTTGGTGATCTGGGCGACGGCCGCGATCTCCCGCCCGTCGACGGTGATGTCGATGAGGTTCGGCGCCGCCGGCAGGTCGTAGTCCCACACCGCGTGGTGCACGAACTGGAAGTGCCACAACCGCTCGCCGGTCTCGGCGTCCAGGCACACCAGCGAGTTCGCGAAGAGGTTGTCGCCGGGGCGGTGGCCGCCGTAGTAGTCGGTGACCGGCGAGCCGATCGGCAGGTAGACGGTGCCCAGCTCGGGGTCGGCGCTCATGTTCGACCAGACGTTGGCCCCGCCCGCCCACTGCCACGAGTCGTTGCCCCAGGTCTCGTGGCCGAACTCGCCGGGCTGGGGGATCGTGTGGAAGATCCACTTCCGCTCGCCGGTGCGGACGTCGTAGCCGCGGACGTGCCCCGGCGGCGCCTCCTTCCGGCCCGTGCCCTCGGTGATGGCCGAGCCGACGACGACGGTGTCGCCGGCCACGAGCGGGGCCGAGCTGACCGCGTACTGGCTCGTGTCGATGACGCGGCCGAGCCCCCGTGTCAGGTCGACCCGCCCGTTCACGCCGAAGTTCGGGTCCGGCTCGCCGGTCTTGGCGTCGACCGAGACCAGCCATGTCCGCCCGCCGGCGTAGAGCAGCCGGGCTTCCTCGCCGTCCGACCAGTACGCGAGCCCCCTCGACAGGAAGCCGTGCACGGCGGGTCGGCCGTCGAGGTAGAGGCCCGGGTCGTAGCTCCACAGGGTCTTGCCGGTCGTCGGGTCGACGGCTGCGACCTGTCCGAGGTTGGTGGTGGTGTAGAGCACGCCGTCGACCACGAGGGGGGTGACCTCGTAGGCGTAGGTGCGGAACCGGCGTCCTTCGCCGATGACCGGGTTCTCGGCTCGCAGCTTCTCGTCGACCGAGGTCCAGGTCCAGGCGATCCGGAGCTGGTCGACGTTGTCGGCGGTGATCTGGTCGAGCGGCGTGTATTTCGTGTGGCCGGGGTCGCCCCCGTAGAAGCGCCATTCCTTCGGGTCGGCGCCGGCCTGGGCGAGCGCTTCCGGCGGCCCCGCCGCCGCGACCGCCAACAGCAGCATGGCGACCAAGCCGCGTGCCTCCCGCGCGGCCTCGCGGTCGCGTCGGAAGTTCCGCCGGCTCGAAGCGCCTTCGGCGCAAGCGCCTGGCGCACCCCTCCATCGCATGGTCAATCCTCCGCAGAAAAACGTGGCTACGATCTTATGCCAGCCGAGCGTCCGTGCCGCAGACCGGCGCGGACTCCCGACGGGAGGAGAGGAGAGGGCCATCACGACTTCAACGGATGTCGCCATCGTAGCCCCGGGAACCGGGCGAAGTCGCCGTCGGTCGTGATCCACTCGCAGCCGTGCTCGATGGCCATGGCCGCGAGCCAGGCGTCGGACACCAGATTGCCCTTCGCGCCGGCCGTGTCGCAGAGACGGCGGAAGATCCGCCAGTGGTCGCGGCTTGGGGAGACCGCAACGCGGTTGGGGCTTGTGCGCAGCTCCTCCGCGAACTGCATCGCGTCGACCAGAGAGCTCGGGGCTTCGAAGATGCGCGGGTGGGTGACGATTCGTACGAACCCGCTGACCACGAGGTCGCTCAGCCCGAAGGCGGCATCGGCGTTGACCGTCGACTCGAGCCAACCCCGATAGGCGGCGTGGTCGCGCGCATCTCTCCGGTGCGCGTACACCAGCACGTTCACATCGGGGAGAATCACTCCACGCCGTCCATCACGTCGAGCAGGGATGCCGAGTCATCCAGATCGATGCCGGGGCGCAACCCGCCGTGTCCGGTGGTGGTGAGCCGTACACGCGTGCGCGGCTCGGCGCCGGTGCGAGCCAGACGCGCGCGCAGCGACTCCTCGATGATCGCCGTGAGCGTCATGCCGCACCTGGCTGCCTCGTGCTTCGCTTCCATCAAGAGCGAATCCGCGAGCCGGATTGTCGTCCGCATGATGCTAAAGCATACAGCGGCTGCATCGATATGTCACTCCGTCCTCCACCGCCGCGCCGAGCGCAGCGCGGAGCTGGCGGTCACCGCCATCGTCGCCGCCAGGAGGTTGAAGAGCATGTCCCTGGGGTCGAACACCCGGCTGGGCAGCAGCAGCTGGATGCATTCGTCGAGCACGCCGACGAGGCTGGCGGCCAGCACCGCCAGCAGCGCCGGGGCAGGGACGCGGCGGCCGTGACTCACCCGCTCCGTCAGTGCTTCGTGGATGAACAGCGCCACGACGCCGTACTCGATGAGATGCGAACGTTCCGTCGGAATCGACATCCGCACGAGCACCAGCAGGTAGGCGGCCGCGACCCCCAGCGCGACGGCGATCTCGGCCCCGCCGGGACGAACCCTGAGGCCCTGCGTCACCGCGGTCGCCAGCACCAGCAGGCAGCAGAGCATGAAGAGGCCGGCGCCCAGGCCGAGGTCGCCCATTGCCGCGTTCAACGTCCGCGCGAGGCCGATCGTCGCGTAGATGGCGGCCACGACGGCGAGCGTCCAGGCCCAGAGGCGCCGTTCCCGAGCGGACGCGAAGAGACGTTCGGACGGGAAGCGAGGAGTCAAGGCGCTCAGGACCGCGGCGTCACCGCGACGGGTCCGTGGCGCCGGCATCGCGAAGGCGCGCCGATTCGGCGAGCGTGGCCGGGGCGACCGACCCTCTCGACGGTGGGGTGGCGCGGGCCCCGCAGAGGCGCGCCGATTCCGCGAGCGACCCGAGGGCGAGGCGGGCCGCGCCGCGGTAGTAGTCGGTCTCGGCGTGCTTCTCGACGAGCGCGAGGCAGGCCGGCGCCCATGCGAGCAGGTGGTCCCGCAGGAAGTTCCCCTGAGCCTGGAAGCACCGCGCGAGGTGCGCCGCGTCGCCCCGAACCGCGGCCCCGGCGGCCTGGTCGGACAGGGTGGCCAGGAAGGCCAGCTCGAGCCCGAGGTGGTCGTCCGGCTCGCGGTGGATGCCCGGCGCCTCGACGCCGAACCGCCGGTAGAGCTCGCGCACCTGCAGGGTGGGTTCCTGGAAGGTGAGCTTCGTCTTGCTCCGGTGGACCGATTCCCACGGCGGGGCGAGCATCTCGCCGGGGCCGACGAAGAGCCGGTTGAAGTCCCATTCGAGAGCGCCGAGCCCGGCCGCGTCCCAGCCCGCGCAGAACGCGTTCAGCGACGCCAGCCCGGCGGCGGCGCCGTCGTCGCGGGACGGAAAGGGCCACGCCTCGAACAGCCGGTCGCGGGCGAGCGCGGCCAGCCACTTGGCGCCCGGCGCCTCGTAGAAGCACCGGCCGAGGAAGTGGTAGGCGAGGGCCTGCTCCTCCTGCCGCCGCCGCCACTCGTCGGGGACCGTGGGCGCCTCGCTCGACGCGGACGCCGGCCCGCGCCCATCCTCCCTGTCGTTCGACGACCCCGCCTCCGCGCGCCCTTCGCCATCGTTCGACGCGGGAGCCGTCGTGCGCGGGTTCTCCGGACCGGTCGACGCGCCGGCCTCCGCGCGCCGGCCCCCGCCGTCGTGCGGCGCGGGAGCGGTCAAATGCCCACCCTCACGCGCATGGCGTAGAACAGGAACCGGCCGCACACCTCCGACACGATGGCGAGCCCGAACGCCCCGCTCGCGAGGGCGGCGGCGAGTCGATGCCGGGAGGGCGGAAGATGCCCGCGGGTCAGCGCGAAGACGCCGACGAGCGCCGCCCCCGCGGTGGCGAGCAACCCGAGCCGCAGCAGGAGCACGCCGCCGTAGTCGCCGGTCAGCCGCTGCGCGCTCGCGGCCGCGGCCGCCGACGGCTCGCCGGCCAGGGCGGCGAGGTGGAGCGGCACGACGACGAACTCCACGGCGACGGCCAGGATGCCGGCCAGCGCAAGGCCGGGCACGAACGCCGACGAAGCCGCGGCGGGGCCGGCGGCAGGGTCGTCGGCTTCCGGCGTGAGACCGCGTCCGACCAGCCCCGCCGCCACGCCGATCACGCCCAGCCGCAATGCTGTGCCTCCGAACGCGGCCGGGGTCGCGAAGCTGTTCCAGGCGGGCTGGGCCGGCAGCAGGTAGATGGCGGTCTGGCAGGCGAGGAACGCCACTCCCGCCGCCGCCGTGAGCCGGGGCAGCCACGCGGCGAGGACGAGGCTCGCGCCCGCCGGCGACGGACCCGCCGCGCGCCGCTCCCGCCCCGGACCGGCCGGCGCCGCGCCGTCGGCGCGCCATTCCCGCCATGCGAGCGCGCCCAGCAGGGCCGCGAAGAGGCTGCCGAAGACGATCTCGCGGCTCAGCCACGAGGTCGAGAAGTTCACCACGGCGCGCGCTGCCTGGAGCGGGGTGGAGAGGTGGAAGAGGGCCGCGAACAAGCCGGCCGACAACACCGCCAGCACGATCAGGAGGGGGACCGCGGCCTCCCGGCCGGCGCTCCGTTCGTTCGCCGCCGCCGGGCGGTTGCCCTGCGCCTTCGGGCCGTCGCGTCGCGCGTCTCCGGCGCGGTGCGCGCGCGGCCCGCCGTCGGCCGCGCGCACGCCTTCGCGCGCGCGGCGTCGATCCGACAGGCGCCGCAGGACCTGCAGGACGAGGAACGCCCCTACCGCGGCCTGGGTCAGGACCGTGAAGAACACGAGCGACCAGTCGCGCGTCTCCATCCGGGCGGCGCGGTCAGGCGCGGACGAGCTTGAGGGGGATGAAGCGAATCGCCGGCTTGGTGATGTCGGCGTCGGGCAGCGGCCCGAACCGGTCGGTGGCGCCCGCCTTCGCGGCGACCTCGTCGAGCGGGCCCCACTGCAGGGCCTTGGTCGGGCACGCCTCGGCGCAGGCGGGGCCCCCGGTGCCGGCGTCGATGCGGTGCGAGCAGAAGTTGCACTTCTCCATCTTGCCGGTCTCTTCGCTGAACTGCGGCGCGTCGTAGGGGCACGCCCACGCGCAGAGACGGGCGCCGATGCACTTGCTCTCGTCGACGATGACGATGCCGTCGGGCCGCTTGGTGATCGCCCCCGACGGGCAGGCCTCGGCGCACACCGGGACCTCGCAGTGGTTGCACGACATCGACACGTGGTACATGTACGGCCCGCCGTCGCCGTCGCCCTCGACCGTCCGGACCTTGCGCCAGCGGGGGCCTAGCTCGACCCCGTTCTCGACCTTGCATGCGACTTCGCAGGTGCGGCAGCCGGTGCACCGGTTGGCGTCGAAGAAGAACGCTACCTGTTTGCTCATGCCGCGTCCCCCCTCGGCGCCGCCTTGCCGCCGGCGACCTCGACCATCGACGAGTTCAGCGTGTGGCCCAGCGAGATCGGCTCGTACTTGTCGGGGCTGAGGATGCTCGCCGTCTGTTTCTCGTCCACCGCCCCCCAGCCCGTCGTCACGCTCACCACGCCGCGCATGATGCCGTTCGTGACTCGCGCCATCGCCTCGATCTCGCCGCGGTCGTTGAAGACGCGGATGCGCGCGCCGTCCTCGATGCCGCGCGGCCGCGCGTCGTCGGGGTGGATCTGCAGCTCCTGGCTGGCCCAGATCTCGGTCAGGAAGTCGTGGTGGTGGAAGCTGGAGTTGACGTGGTTGTGGTTCTTGCGGTTGATGAGCTGCAACGGATAGCGCGCGGCGCGCGCGGTGTCCACCCAGGGCGCCTCGACCGGGTGCAGGTACTCCAGGAGGGGGTCGAAGCCCCGCTCCTGCAGATACAGCGAGAAGAGCTCAATGCGGCCCGACGGCGTGTTGAACTTCTTGTCCGCGAAGGGGACCCACGGGTCGGGCATCGGGTTGACGGGGCCCTCTTCCAACTGCTCCAGGGTCACCCCGGTCGGCTCGAGCACATGCCGCAGCAGATCGTCGTCGGGCCTGTCGAAGTCGTCGCCGAAGCCGAGCCGCTTCGCCAGCTCGGTCATGATCCAGCGGTCGGAGCGCGCCTCGAAGAGCGGCTCGATCGCCTGCTCCATGAGCTGGATGTAGCGGCTGCGGATGCCCGCGAGGAGGTTCCGGGTCTCGAACAGGGTGGTCACGGGCAGGACGAAGTCGGCGTAGCGCGCCGTCGTCGTCATGAAGATGTCCTGCACGACCATCAGGTCGATGTTGTCGAGTCCCGCGATGATCTTGCGCGTGTTGGGGTACTGCGTGAGCACGCCGGTGCCCGCCACGTGGATCGCGCGGATGGGGTGCGGCTTGCGCTCGACCAGGTACTCGCCGAGCTTCGTGGCGGGGATGCCGTCGATGCGCGGGTTGCGCTGCAGCGGCACCGGCGGGTTGACGGTCCCGCCCTCGCTCAGGTAGCCGCCGTTGTCGTTGACGCCGCCCCCGAGCACGCCGATGTTGCCGGTGAGCGAGGCGAGGTAGAGGTGGCCGATGACGGTCAGGGTGCCGTGGTCGGTGCGCTGCGCGCCGGCCATGTTCTGGATGATGGCGGCGGGCTTGGCGGCCGCGTACTCGCGCGTCAGCGCCGCGATCGAGTCGGGCGGGGCGCCGGTGATGCGGTGCACGACCTCGGGCGTATAGCGCGCGGCGATGGCGCGCACCCATTCCAGCACCGGCTGGTACCGGACGCCGTCGATCGTGTAGCTGCCGCGCAGGGCCGGCTGCGCGCCCGGGGTGTCGGCCGGCACCGGTCGCCTCCCGCGCTCGTCCCAGACGACGAAGCTTCCTGGGCCGCGGCCGCCGTCGGTGAGCAGCCGCAGGTCGCGCAGGTCGACGGGCAGCGTCTCGCCGCCGGCCGGCCAGCCCCGCGACGCCCCTTCGAGGTCGTAGCCGCCCTCGCCGAGCCGCACCAGGAACGGGGCGTTGGTGTAGCGCCGGACGTAGTCCTTGTCGAACAACTCCTCGTCGAGCAGAACCCGGATCATGCCGAGCGCGAACGCCGCGTCCGTCCCCGGCCGGACCTGGATCCAGCGGTCCGAGAGGGCCGCCGTCTCGCTCAGCCGCGGGTCGATGGTCGTCAACCGCGCTCCGTGTTCCTCCCGCGCCTGGAAGAGGTTCTTGACGTAGCCCTGGTTGGAGACCGCGGGGTTGTTGCCCCAGGCCAGAAAGTAGCGGCTGTGCACCCACTCGTCGCGGAACTCCGACCGCCCGCCCCCGAAGATCGCGTTGAACCCCGAGCTGACGGAGGCGCAGCAGAGCTGCGAGATGATCGGCGTCGCCCCCCCGAAGCGGTTCCACCAAGCGGAGTAGAGCCCCCGCACGCCGGTGGACAGCGTCGACCAGTTGCCGGTTCCCCCGAAGGCCAGGAACGCCCGGTTGCCGTCCTCCTCGAGGATCCGGCGGTAGCGCTCGGCGATGGTGTCGAGCGCCTCGTCCCAGCTCACGCGCTCCCATCGGTCCTCACCCCGCCGGCCCGCCCGGCGCATCGGGTACTTCAGGCGGTGGGGGCTGTAGAGCTGTCGGATGCGCGAGATGCCGCGGGCACAGGCGAGGACGTTGAAGTCGGGGTCACCGGTCACCTTGACGAGGCGGCCGTCCTCGACATGGGCGAGGAGCGCGCAGTGGAGGCACTCGGGGGTGTTGGCGGTGCGGAAGACGCGGGTCGCGGCGGCGGCGGCTCCGGCGGCGGAGACCCCGGCCGGCGGCCCCGCGGTCGGGTACCGGGACAGGAGCAGCCCGCCGCCCCCGAGCGCCGTCGCGCCCCCGAGGAGGGCGCTCCACTTCAGGAAATCCCGCCGCGATGCGGAAGTGACATCGTGCGGGTCGGCGGCATCACGCTTCGGTGGCATGGGCGCGAACCTCGTACGGGAGTATAGCCCACTGCGGCCGGCGCCTCCATGCCTCCGGATCCGAACCGTGGCAGGGGCCGAGCCGATTCACGACTCGGACTCGAATCAGCAGAATCCCAACCCTCCCGCTGCGGGCTTGAAGCGGTTCTCGGGGTAGACTTGTCGCAACCCGAGTTGCGGGGCGGCGACGGCGGCCTCGTCATGATGTCAACGGGCGGCGCAACCACGCCGTCGGGAGCCGGGGACGAGCGATGACCCAACCCCTCCGTGTCGATTCGCTGCTCCAACGTCGGTCGGGCCGCCGCGAGGTGCTGATCGGCGGCCTGGCGCTGCTCGGACTCGGCGCCGCCCGCCGCACCTCCGGCCGGTCTCTCTTCCAGCCCTCCGCGTTTCCCCTCGGCGTCGCGTCGGGCGACCCGACGTCCGACGGCGTGGTCCTCTGGACGCGGCTCGCGCTGGACCCGCTGAACGGCGGCGGGATGCCCCCGGACGACGTCGAGGTGGTTTGGGAAGTGGCGCGGGACGAGCGGATGGCCGACGTGGTCCGACGCGGGACGAGCGTCGCCCGCGAAGTGCTCGGACACAGTGTCCACGTCGAGGTCGACGGGCTCGATCCGGGGCGCTGGTACTGGTACCGGTTCCGCGCCGGGGCCGACGAGAGCGCCGTCGGCCGGACCCGTACGCTTCCCGCTCGTGGGGCGCCCGCCGACCGGCTGCGGTTCGCCTTCGCCTCGTGCCAGCACTACGAGCAGGGGTACTACACGGCGTACCGGCACATGGCCGAGGACGACCTCGACCTCGTCTTCCATCTCGGTGACTACATCTACGAGTACGAGGGGCGCGACGGGCGGGTGCGAAGGCACACCGGCGACGAGATCGAGCTGATCGACGAGTACCGCAACCGGTACGCGCTCTATCGCAGCGACCAGGACCTGCAGGCGGCGCACGCGGCGTTTCCGTGGGTCGTCACGTGGGACGACCACGAGGTCGACAACAACTACGCGAACGCGGTGTCCGAGGAGGCGGGTCTGCCGGCCGAGCTGTTTCTGCGGCGCCGCGCCGCCGCCTACCAGGCGTACTACGAGCACATGCCGCTGCGCCGCTCGTCTCTGCCCGCCGGTCCGAACCTCCAGCTCTACCGCGCCTTCGGCTGGGGCGACCTCGCTTCGATCCACGTCCTCGACACGCGCCAGTACCGCACCGACCAGCCGTGCGGCGACGGCCGGGGCGCCCCCTGCGACGCCATGTTCGACCCCGCCGCCACCCCGCTCGGCGAGGCGCAGGAGCGCTGGCTGCTGGACGGGCTCGACGGCTCGGCCGCGCGGTGGAACGTCATCCCCCAGCAGATCATGATGGCGCGCATCGACTTCACCTCGGGCGTCGGGGAGTCCTATTCGCTGGACATGTGGTCGGGCTACGAGGTCGCGCGCCGCCGGCTCATGGAGTTCTTCGCCACGCGCCGGCCCGGCAACCCGCTGGTGCTGACCGGCGACATCCACAGCAACTGGGTAAACGACCTGAAGGTCGACTACCGCGACCCCGCCTCGCCGGTGGTCGGCACCGAGTTCGTCGGCACCTCCATCAGCTCGGGCGGGGACGGCGTCGACGTCCGCGACGACGCCGCCGCCCTGCTCGCCGAGAACCCGGCGATCCGCTTCTACAACGGCCAGCGCGGCTACGTGCGCTGCGATCTGACGCCGGAGCGGTGCCGGGCCGACTATCAGGTGCTGGAGTACGTGACCCGGCCCGGCAGCCCCATCTCGACGCGCGGGTCCTTCGTCGTCGAGGACGGCCGGCCCGGCGCGGAGCGGCTCTGAGCCACGTCGCTTCCCTCGGAACGTCCGCGGCCAGCGCGGCATCGCGGATTTGCTGCGCCGTGAACCGCGCGCCGTCGTCGACCGCGTACTCGCAGGCCGGCTCCGGCCCGACGTCAAGGCGGGCGAGCGGCATCGGCGCTTAGCCGCTACTATCCGCCCCGGACACTCAATCCTGCCCGCTCTCCCGGTTGCGCTCCTCCAATCGCGCACCCCCCAGAATGTTCGGCATCGCGTAGTTCCCCTCATGACACGCGTACTCGAACAGGAGCAGCTCGGTCGACTTCATCGGAATCCGCGCCGTCCACGGCGCCGACCAGGTCGCGGGGTCGCTGATCGTGAACTCGTACAACAGCGTCTCGGTGTCCACGCGGGTGAAGCGCTCGACGAGATGCCGGCCCTTGGTCGATCCCCGGTAGCCGTGCTTGTCGCTGAAGTGCGTGGTCTCGACCACTAGCGTGTCGCCCTCCCAGACTCCGCGCGACTCGCCGGTCCACGACTCGATGTCGGGGCGGGGGCGGCCGTCGAGGGGGATGATGCGCGAGTCGTGGACCATCTCGTTGAGCACGACGACGTGGTCCGGGGTCTGGAAGAGCTGCATGTTCTGGTTGTAGAAGCCGGGGGTCATCGGCGGCCCGGTGTTGAACCCGAGGATGCAGCGGTCGAACGCGCTGCGGTCCGTGTAGGAGTCGGCCGGGTGCGCCTCGCGGTACGCGCGGCGGTCGTCGGCGCGGCGCTGCCCCTCGTCGGAGAGGGCGGGGATGCGGCCGTTCGGCGGGTCGACGATGAGCGACGTGCGGCGGTCGTCGATGACGGTGGTGCCGAAGTCGAGCCAGAAGTTGTTGTAGCCGCCGACGTTGCCCCCGGCCTCGGTGCGACGGGGCGGGGCCTCCCAGAGGCGGATGTTCCGGTCCACCCGCTCCTGCTCGATGGTGGCCGCCTCCTCCGCGGTCAGGAACGCCTGCTCGCCGCGGTCCTCGGGCCGCTCGAGCGGCGTGGCGGTCTTGAAATCCCAGATGCCCTGCAGGTCAGGGGCGCCCCACGGGGTCCGCGGCACGTCCTGGCCGGCGGCGGCGCCGGCCGCCAGAACGACGAGCGCCGCCGCCGCAACGCTTCGACCCTTCACTACCGTCATGGCTCTACCTCCAGTCACGGGCGCCCAGCTCGCTCGCACGGCCGCCCCAGCGTTCTACGTTAGCCTGTGGCGCGGCGCCTGTAAACGCAGCCGCCGGGCGCGGGAGCGGAGGCCACCGACGCCACCGCGGCGGTGGCGGGGCAGCACCCCGCCCGGGCTTGCGTCAGGCGAGGTGCCAGCCGGCGCAGCATCGGGCGAGATGAACGCCGAACGCCTGGATCCGCGGGCTCCACCGGCGTGCGCGTCGGCCGTGACGTGCACGACACGAGAGTCGGGCGCGGCGTCGCACCCCCCACCCGCGACGCGGGGCGCTATCGGCCTCGATACCGGCTCCGCGCAGGCTCTCAGGCAGCACTCGTCCGATGATGCCGATTCTCGCCTACGCCTCGCCCTCCGGCTCCGCCGTCATACCTCGAACCAGTCGGCCGTCGCGGTCACGATGATCGGACGTCCCTCACGACGCGGTGGAGGCTGCTCGACAGCCGCTCGATGTGTCGCGCGGCGTCGTCATAGTTGATCGTGCGAGCTTGGTAGTACGGGGTGGGTGCGTCCTTCGCGAAGTCGTAGCCGGCAATCTCGTCCATCCACTTCCGCAGTGCCGCGTACGCCGACCGCTGGTCGTCAGGCGGTGACGCGTCCAGGGCAGGGAGGGACTCCGACGTCCCGAGTGAGACGGCGGTCAGCCCTCTCAGGACTGCGTGGCCCTGCTGCGAAGGCGGGAAGAGCCAGGCGACCGCGACCCCCTTCTTCCAGTGGGAGCAGGGTATTCGGATGCCGAGGCCATTGGCGTACCGTTCCACGATGGCGCCGGCTTCATCGGCAACGACGAGCAGCTGAGCGGCGACGCTACGATGTTCACGGTTGGCGAACGCCTTCAGGAACGACTCGCGGTCGAGCTTCGAGCGGCGCGGCGAAGCCGCAGCCCGTCCGATCACCCGCGGTACCAGGGTCTGCTTCGAATCGCCCTTGTACTGCTTGACCTCCACGGCGAGCACTTCGATCTCGGCCATCTGCGCGTTGAGGAACTCGACGACCCGCTCGAGGGGAACGGGAATATCGTCGGCGACGAATAGCAGCCGCAGACGAGACGCGTCGAGATTCGTGGCCACGCGATCCCAGAAGCGGTCAGCGCCCGACTCTTCCTCTCCGTCCGACTGCAGCAGCTTCTCCAGCTCTTCGACGGGATCGAGACTTCGGGCGCGCGTTGACTCCTCGAAGGCACGGCGCAGCGTGTCCGCCTTCCAGGTCCGCGCGGCGTGCGCGGCGTACACCAGCATCTGCCCGACGACGGTGCGGTGGATCTCGGAGTTTGCCCTCCGCTTGACCTCGACCAGTGTCGGCAACGCGTCCTGATCGGCGAGCAACAGGTCGACGGCCCATCGAGCCGCCGCGTCGGACGATTCGGCGATTCCTTGCTCTCGGGCGATAAGGATCCAGCGTAGTGGATCCTCCGGACGCATCTGCCTCCCGTCGAGCAGTTCCGGATGCTCGGCGATGAGGGCTTGCAGCTCGTCCTCCTTCTCGAAGCTCGCACCGGCGAGCGGCTCAAGCCGTCCCTGCGGGTCTCGGGTGTAGATGCACTCCGTCATGTCTGCGGTCCAGTATAGGACGACTTCGGTACGGCTCGTTTACGTCTTCGCTCCGTCGTCTTGCGGGGGCGACCGATGAGCGTTAAGGTAGGCCGTGATGGTCACTCCGCTTCGACTTGGGCGTGCGGCGGTCGCGTCGCTCCTGTTGACGGTCGTGGTCGGGGCGGGTTTCTCGCCGCGCGTCGCCGTGTCGCCGCGCGCCGCGGCGGCATCGTCTCGCGCGGCGGTCGCGACGTTGCGGATTCCCGAGGGCGGCCGCATGCCGCGGGCCGTCGTCGACGGAGCGGGAACCCTGCACGTCGTGTACGTCGCCGGGGAGACGAGTCGGGGCGACCTCTTCCACGTGACGCGCGAGTCGGGCGCGACGGGCTGGTCGGAGCCGCGACAGGTCAACAGCCGGGCGCTCTCGGTGACGGGCGTGGGCCCGATAGACGGCGCGCAGCTCGCGCTCGGACCCGACGGGCGGCTCCATGTCGTCTGGCTGCAGGCCGACCCGCCGGCGTTCTCGTACGCGCGGAGCCGCGCAGACGGCTCGGGCTTCGAGCGCCGGCGCGAGCTGCCGGCCGGCGAGGCGGGGGCCCTCGAGGCGGGTCCGGCCGTCGCCGCCGACGGGGGCGGCAACGTCTACGTCTTCTGGCACGCCGGCGCGAGCGAGGACGCCCGGCGAAGCGTCTTTCTGACGCTGTCGCGCGACGGCGGGGCGACCTTCGAGCCGGCGCGCCGCGTCAGCGCCGTGGCGGAGGGCGCGTGCGCCTGCTGCGGCCTGAGCGCGCTGGTCGCGCCGGGCGGCGCCGTCCACGTGTCGTATCGCGGGGCCGGCGACAACGTGCGCCGGGGGCAGCGGCTGCTCACGTCGACCGACCGCGGCCGCAGCTTTTCCGACCGGCTGGTCCAGCCGTGGGACCTGGGGGCCTGCCCGGTGTCGACCACGACCCTGTCCGCCGGCCCTGGCGGCCTGACCGTGGCGTGGGAGACGCAGGGGCAGGTCTACTTCGCCGGCGCCGGCCGGCTCGACGACGCACGCTCGCCGCCGGGAGGGGCTCGCTTCCGCCGCAAGAACCCCGCGGTCGCCGTGGGCGCCGGCGGAGACACGCTGCTCGCCTGGGGCGACGGACCCGGCTTCAGCTTCGGAGGCTCGTTGCAGTGGCAGGTCTTCGACGCGGCCGGCCGCCCCGTGGGAGAGCCGGGCGGCGGGGCCGGGACCGTCATTGAGGGAAGCACCGTCGCCGCGGTGGTCCAGGATGGCCGGTTTCTCGTCGTCTTCTAGCTAGGCCGGCAGCCTGCGCCGTAGAACGGCGCGGGCTCCTGGATGGTTGGTGGGGCGCCCAGTGGAGCCGAGGCGACGATGGGCGGGCTTGCGGTGTGTCACACGAGTGTGTTTATGCTGCACCGCTTGCGCTGGACTCGCGGTCGAGTTCGGACCGCCGGCACGATCAGGGGCCCGAACCGTCGGAGCGGCGCGAGGAGCGAGCGGACCTGTTTCGGTGGCGGTCCACTGGTGGTCCCGTCTTGACGCCGCTCGCGGCGCGCGGCGCCGCCCGCGAACGGAAGGAAGCGTGGCATCCGCGAGGCCTGCCGCCATCTATTCGGGACGCTCCGACGGGTCGGCGGCGGACGTCCGGGGGCCGTCGGCGACAGGCTCGGGAGGGTTCATCATGTGCAGGATTCGACCCGGCCGGGAAGCCGTTCGCCGGGCGACGGCCGCGATGCTCTGCGCCGGTGCGCTCGCGGGGGCTTTCGTCTTCACGGCGCGCGCCCAGCCCTCGCGGACCGTGGCCGATGGGGTGTACTCCGCCGGCCAGGCGGCGAGAGGCGCGCAGGTCTACCAGGCGCAGTGCGCGAGCTGCCACGGCGAGGCGCTGGAGGGCAGCGTCGGTCCGCCGCTCGCGGGAGACGGGTTCCTGTCGGTCTGGAGCGCGATGCCGGTGGTGGAGCTCGTCGACAAGATCCACGACACCATGCCCCTGCAGGCGACGGCGCCGCTCTCGCGGCGGGAGTCGATCGACCTCACCGCCTACATCCTCGAGGTCGGGGGGTTCCCGGCCGGACCGGAGGAGCTAGCCGACGCGGCGCTAGCGGACGTTGCGCTCCCCACGGCCGCGACCGCTTCCGCGGCCGCCGTCGGCGGGGACGTAGCCGTCACCCCCATCGCCAACCTCGCCCAGCTGATGCGGGCCATCGCGTTCCCCGCCTCGAACATCGTCTTCAACGTGCAGATCAAGGATCCCGGGGCCGAGGAGCCCCCGCCGACGGGGACCCGGCCGTTCGATTTCGTCGAGTGGGGGGACACCGTCTATCCGGGATGGGAGTCCATCGACCTCGCGGCGCTGGCCATCGCCGAGTCCGCGCCCCTCTTCCTCGTGCCCGGCCGCCGGTGCGAGAACGGCCGGCCCGTTCCCGTGGACCGGCCCGACTGGCGGGAGTACACCGCGGCCGTCGTCGAGGCGGGGCGGGCCGCCTACCGGGCGTCGCAATCCCGCGACTGGGATGCCGTCATCGCGGTCACCGATCAGGTGAACGAGGCCTGCGCGAGGTGCCACGAGGTCTATCGCGACGCTGGCGCCGAGGGGCGCGGAGTGGGCGCGGACCGCTGCCGGCAAGAGCCCTGACGGAGGATCTTCAAACGAGAGGAACGACCCATGCGCCTGATGACAATCGTCGCGGCGGTTTGCGTCGTGTTCGTGGCCGCGCCGGGAGCGGCGCAGGACTGGACCGAGTTCGCCAGCCGGGAGGACCGGTTCACCTGCAACTTTCCGGGCGAGCCGACGGTAACCGAGACGACCTGGGTTTCCGAGTTCGGGGCCGAGCTGCCGGCGCGCGTCTACGTCGCCGAGCGCGGCCCGAGCCGCTTCACGGTGACCGTGGCCGACTACAGCCACGCCGAGCGCATCCTCACGGAGCGGGCCGGCGGCTGCCCGCCGGGGGCGGAGCGCTGCAGCGGCGGCGGGTCCACCGGCGAGGGGTACTGGCGCCACGACGTGCGGGGGGCGATGCTCTACGCGACCTGGACGTTCATGCAGCGGGACGCCGAGGTGACGCACCTGGGCTACAACTCGCTCGACCGCGTCGAAGGCCACCAGATGCACCTGACCAACCCTGACGAGTCCCGTACGTTCGTGTCGATCTACATGCACGAGGACAAGCTCTACGTCGCGGAAGGCACGGTCCCGCGGGGCTACCCGGAGCCGGCGCTCTTCCAGCAGTCGCTGGGCTGGCTCGACGAGGACGGGAACGGGCTGCGCTACGAGTCCGCCTACTCGAACGGGTTCCCGGCGCCGCCCCGCGTTCCCGCGGTGTTCTAGTCGACCGTCCCTTGAGAGAAGCCGCCCATGTCGCGGGGCGTCTTCGCAGCGTTTGTCAGAGACTACGTGGCGGCTTCCGTCGTCGCCTCCCGACGGTGGAAGCCAGTGAGGAGGGTCATCATGCGGTTCCAGCTCGGTCTCGCCGTCGTCTGCGCGGTCGCGTTCGCCCTGCCCGCCGGGGGCCATCATTCCCACGGCAACTATTCGGAGGAGTTCACGGACATCGAGGGGGTCGTCACCGAACTCCACCTGCTGGTGCCCCATTCCTGGCTCTACCTCGAGGTGGAAGGCCCTGACGGCGAGCCTCAGATCTGGGCCCTCGAGGCCAGCGACCGCAACCACCTGGCCGAGAGCGGCATCACCCGTGGCTACATCGAGCCCGGCGACGCCGTGAAGGCGCGATGCCACCCTGTGAGGGACGGCTCGCCGGGGTGCCTGCTCGGGTTCCTGAAGGACCCGGACGGCGACGTGAAGGACTGGGACGGCAACAACGCGCCTGCTCCTGCTGATTTCTGACCGCCGGACCCCGGCGTCGTGCGCGGGCTCGAGCGTCGGGCGCCCGGACCCGCCGCCCCTGGTCATCGAGGGCGCGTCGCGCCGAGAACGGGCGACGGCAGGGGCGCGGGGTCGTGGTCCTCCGGCTTCGGCGCGGCCTTGACAATGCGGGCCGGCCGGCCACAATTGCAGGCTCCTGATGGGCCTCGCGGACCGGGGGCGGTTGCACCTGTAGAGGCGGCTGCACCTATGGAGAGGGAACATCCCATGAAGATTCGACATGGCCGTGCCGCGGCGCTCGGCGCCGTGCTGGCGCTCTGCATCGGCGGCGCCGTGACCGCGAACGCGCAGACCTGGGAGCCGGGGCCGGCCGAATGGCGGGGGGACCTGTCCCCGATCACCGGGGCCGATTGGAGCTTCGACCGTGCCGAGCACCTGCTGGGCCGGGCGGGGTTCAGCGGCGCGCCCGAGGACATCCAAAGGCTGGCCGACATGACGCCCGAGGAGGCCGTCCGTTCTCTCGTGGACTACGACGACGTCCCGAACGACCACCTGCCGCCGTTCGAGCACTCCGGGTTCTGGGACGAGGGGCTGCTGAACTTCCCGCCGAGCCGGCCCGCCGCCACCGAGCTGGGGCTCAGGAACGGCGAGAGCATGGGGGTTCGGGTAAAGCCCGACCACGTCAACCGCCACGCCCAGCCGATCTCCGACCGGTTCTTCTATTGGCTGCGCGCGAGCGCGCTCGAGACCCGTCGCCTCGGCTACTGGTGGGCGGAGCGGATGCTCGACACGCACCGGCCCCTCGAGGAGAAGATGGCTCTGTTCTGGCACGGGCACTTCGCCACCGCCCAGAACAAGGTCCGCGACTATCGCAAGATGCTGCTCCAGATCGAGACGTTCGAGCGGCATGCGACGGGCAACTTCGGCGAGCTGCTGGTGGCGGTGGCGCAGGACCCCGGGATGCTCTACTACCTGGACGCCGGGGTGAACGTGAAGGGTGCGGCCAACGAGAACTTCGCCCGCGAGGTGATGGAGCTGTTCACCATGGGCGTGGGCAACTACACCGAGCGGGACGTCCGCGAGGCGGCCCGCGCCTTCACCGGCTGGAACTTCGACAACCTCCACTTCGTGGTCAACGTCGGGCAGCATGACGGCGGTGAGAAGACCTTCCTCGGCCGCACCGGGAACTTCGACGGCGTGGACGTGCTTCGCATCATCCTCGATCAGCCCGTCACGGCCGAGTACATCGCATCCAAGATCTACCGCTTCTTCGTCCGCGAGGATCCGTCGCCGGCCCTGCAGGCGGAGTTGGGCGCGGTCTTCCGGGACAACCGCTATGAGCTGAAGCCGTTGATGCGGACGATCTTCCTGTCGCGCGACTTCTACAGTGAGGCGAGCTACGGCGCTCACATCAAGGGGCCGGTCGAGCATATCGTCACGATGCTGAAGCATCTCGGGGCCGAGGACATCCCCGGGGTGCCCGACTTCAACAGCGCCGCCATCGCGCTGGGCCAGCACCTGCTGAACCCGCCGTCGGTCGCGGGCTGGGCGCAGGGCCGGGCGTGGATCACCCCCGCGCTGCTCCAGGAGCGGGGCAACGTCGCCTTCGACTACCTGTTCCCCGACATCGTCGGCTTCCGCGACCCGAACTTCCTCACGTACAGCGGGGACGGGATCGTGGGCGACCGCCTGCGCCGGGGCTACGACTACGGCGCCGCCATCGCCTTCGACGACGACCCCGCCAACCTGTCGGCGTTCGACCTCGCCGCCCTTGAGCGCGACGAGTTGTTCAACACCCGCGTCTCCGGCTATACCGCGGCGGCCCGGACCATGCAGAAGCTGATTCCGACCCCGCGTGGCGCGGCCCGAGTGGACATGACCCGGATGGTCCTCGACGCCGGCGCGTCGACCACCGGCGAGGCCGTCGACTACCTGCTGGCACGGTTCCTGCGCATGCCGGTGTCGGCGGGCATGCGCGACTCGCTCGTGACGCTCCTCGACGACGAGCTCGGGACCGCGGACCTCGGCCGCGCCGAGACCTACCTGGAGGATCCGCTGCGCCTCGTGGCGCACCTCATCATGAGCACGCCGGAGTACCAGATCGACTAGTTGACCGTCCTTCGCCCAGGACGAACGGGTGCTGAACGAGAAGCGGCGTTCTGCCCACCGTGGCGTGGCGGTCGCCGCGGGCGGGCGGAGCTTCTCCGATGCGGTCAGGTGCGAGACCAGACGTTATTATAATTGCGTTTGGTCGCACTATCTGATATTGGTGGCTGCATATGGTTCGGCGCAGCCATTGGACCGAGACCATCGAGCGCCTGTGGCGGGAGAAGTCGGTGGTCTGGCTCTCCGGGGTCCGACGGGTCGGCAAGACCTTCTTGTGCCGCTCCCTGCCCGACGTCGAGTACCTCGACTGCGAGCTGCCGAGCACGCGGCGCACGCTCGAGGATCCCGAGCGGTTTCTCCGGGACGCGGCCGGTCGGCGGATCGTCGTCGACGAGATCCAGCGTCTGCGCAATCCGTCGGAGCTGCTCAAGATCGCCGCCGACTATCACCCGGAGACGCGCGTCGTCGCGACCGGGTCGTCGTTCCTCGGCGCCTCCCGGCGGTTCCGCGACACCCTCACCGACCGCAAGCGCGACCTCCGGCTCACGCCGATGATCGGGCAGGACGAGCAGGAGTTCGGCTCCCGCGGCCGCGATCACCGGTTCCTCCACGGCGGGCTGCCGCCGTTCTTCCTCGCCGCCGCCGTGCCCGGGCACGGTTTTCAGGAGTGGCTGGATTCCTACTGGGCCCGGGACATCCAGGAACTCTTCCGCCTCGAGCGTCGCTGGTCGTTCCTGCGGTTCGTCGAGCTCGTGCTCGCGCAGAGCGGCGGCGTCTTCGAGGCCACGCGGCTCGCTCGCCCGTGCGAGGTGAGCCGGGCCACCGTCGCCAACTACCTGCGAGTCCTCGAGGACACGCTCGTCGTGCAGGTCGTCAGGCCGTACAGCACGCGCCGCGCCTCGGAGATCGTGGCGGCGCCGAAGGTCTACGGGTTCGACACCGGGTTCGTCTGCCTGTTCAAGGGGTGGGACCGGCTGCGGGACGAGGACCGCGGCCTCCTGTGGGAGCACTACGTGCTGAACGAGTACCTGGCCCGGGTTCGGCGCCCCCGCGTGCGGTACTGGCGGGACAAGCGGGGACACGAGATCGACTTCGTCCTCGGCGGCAGGGACGGCTCGCCCGTAGCCATCGAGTGCAAGTGGCGCGCCGCCGGCTTCGACGCGCGCAACTTGAGGGCCTTTCGCGCCCGCTATCCCGACGGCGACAACTTCGTGGTGACCGACGACACCGTGACCTCGTACGTCCGCGACTACCGCGGGGTCGCCGTCCGGTTCGTCAACCTGCCCGACCTGATCCGGCGCTTGGCGGCCGGCGCATAGCGATCGAGGGCGTCTGGTCCTCTCGGAGGCCGCCGCGGACTCCCGGTCTCTTCGACATCGCGGCCTTGTTCCGGGGCGAGTGCAGCTCGTTGCGCTGGAACGCCTCGACGATGTCCCGTTTCCTCCCTGGTCAACCTGCCCATCATCACGACTCTACCCCGTGCAGGAGTGGGAGCAGGGCCGGCGGATTCCTGACCGGGCCCCCCGCGTCGTGCTGGCCGTGATCGAGCGCGATCCGCAATCGGCCGTGCGGGCGCTCACGGCAGGTCCGCGCCGTTCTACGGTGCGGACTCCTGGCCCGTCCCCCGTCGTTCCGCCCGTTCCGGCGGGTCCGAGAAGGGAGCTGCGAGGGGTTGATTGATGATACATATGTATTATATTCTCCGGACATGAGCCAGGCACGGGCGGGGCGGACCCGCGACCGGGTGTTCCGGTTCGTTCGCGACAGGTTGCTCGCCGGCGACCCGCCGACGGTGCGCGAGGTGCAGCAGGTGTTCGGCTTCCGCACGCCGCACACGGCGCGCTACCACCTGGAGAAGCTCGTGGCCGAGCGGAAGCTGTCGGCGGCCCGCGGCAAGGCCCGCGGTTATCGCCTGCCGATCGGCGTCGAGCCGGCGTCGCCGGTGGGCTGGGCGCCGCTGCTGGGGCGGGTCGAGGCGGGGCGTCCGGCCGAGGCGGTCGAGGACGTCGAAGGCTATGTGCCGGTGCCGGTCGATCGCGCGGGGGCGGGGCTGTTCGCGCTGCGGGTGCAGGGGCGCAGCATGGTGGGGGCCGGCATTCTGCCCGGCGACCTCGTGATCGTGCGGCGCCAGCCGACCGCCGATTCGGGGGCGCTGGTGGTGGCCCTCGTCGACGGCGAGGCGACGGTCAAGCGGCTGCGCCGGCGGGACGGGCGGGTGGAGCTGCACCCGGAGAACCCCGAGTTCGCGCCCATCCGGTCCGACCGGGAGATCACCCTGCTCGGCAAGGTCGTCGAGGTGCGACGCACCGTAGGCTGATGGAAATGCGCGATGGCCCGCGCCGCAACGCTGAAGCTGCCGCCGCGATTGGCGGGGCGCCTGGATGTGTCGAGTGCGCCGCGCCGTAGGTTTGATGGGAATGCGCGATGGCCCGCGCCGCAACGCTGAAGCTGCCGCCGCGATTGGCGGGGCGCCTGGATGTGTCGAGTGCGCCGCACCGTAGGTTTGATGGGAATGCGCGATGGCCCGCGCCGCAACGCTGAAGCTGCCGCCGCGATTGGCGGGGCGCCTGGACGCGTCTCCGCTCGGGAGTGCGCCCGCCCCGGGACCGGCCGGCGGGCCGCTCAGGTCGTGGCGTCTCGCGGTCCTGGTCGGGCGACTGGCCGAGCTGTCGAGCCGGGAGGGCGCGGCGGGGCTGACCCTGGCGTTCTCGCTGGTGCTCGACGCCCAGCGGGCCGGCGAGCCGGTGGGCTGGCTGACGGCTGACGAGAGCGCCTTCTTTCCCCCGGACGCGGCGCGCGGCGGCGTCGATCTCGACGCCCTCGTCGTCGTCCGGCTGCCGACGGCCGGGCAGCTCCCGCGCGCGGCCGAGCACTTGGCGCGCTCGGGCGCCTTCGGGCTCCTCGTGCTCGACCTCGGCGAGGCCGCCCGGGTGCCGGTCCCCATGCAGATGCGCCTGCTCGGCTTGGCCCGACAGCACGAGTCGGCGGTGCTGTTCCTGACCCGGAAGCGGGACGGCGACGCGTCGCTCGGCTCCCTCGTGTCGCTCAGAGCCGAGGCGCGGCAGGCGTCGGCGGGTCCGGCGCGGGCCGGGGAGGACGCCCGCCGCTTCGGGTCCGGAGTCTTCACGTGCACCGCTCGGGTACTCAAGGACAAGCGGGGCGGACCCGGATGGCGGCACGTCGAGGTGTGTCGTGGACCGGATGGCCTGTGTTGACTCGCCGCTGCCGCAGTTGCCGATGCCGATGTCGGAACCGGCGGGCGGACCTACGTCACCATCGGCGCCCAACGAATCAAGTTGTGGGGCGCCGCAGTTGCCGATGCCGATGTCGGAACCGGCGGGCGGATTCGGGGTGGCGACGCGTCGAGGTGTGTCGTGGACCGGATGGCCTGTGTTGACGTCCCGGCGCTGCCCTTGCAGCTGCTGATACGCCAGCGCCCCGCGTGGGCGGCGCATCCGGCGGCGGTGGTCGACCGCGACCGGCCGCAGGGGGTCGTCGAGTGGGTGAACGAGCCGGCTCGCCGGGCCGGGGTGCTGCCCGGCATGTCGTACGCGACGGGGCTCTCGCTGGCCGGCGGGCTCCGCGCGGCCGAGGTGCCCCCCGGCGACGTCGCGGCCGGCGTCGATGCGATTGTCGCTCTGCTCCGGCGGTTCACGCCCGGCGTCGAGCCGTCCCGCACCCGCCCCGGCGTGTTCTGGCTCGACGCCTCCGGGCTGCAGCCGCTGTTCGCCTCCTTGGTGGACTGGGGGCGCGGGGTCCGGGCGCGGCTTCGGGCGGCCGGGTTCCAGGGCCGGGTGGTGGTGGGGTTCACCCGGTTCGGCACGTATGCGCTGGCCAGGAGTCCTGGAGGGTTGGTCGGGCGCCGAGCGGAGCCGTCAGGCGACGATTGGCGGGCTCGGGCCGGGGCGGAAGCGGACCGGGGGGATGGGGACGGTCGGGTGACGGTGCTCGACGATGCCGCGGCCGAGCGGCGGGCGGTCCGTCGCGTCCCCCTGCGCCGGCTCGACGTCGACCCGGCGCTGCGCGACGCTCTCGACACGTTCGGGGTCCGCACCGTCGGGGAGTTCCTTCGGCTGCCGGCCGCCGGCGTCCGCCGGCGCTTCGGCCGCGAGGCGCATCGGCTGCACCGCGAGGCGGCGGGGGACCTGACCGTCCCCTTCCGGCCCGCGCCGGCGGTCGAGCCGCTCGCGCGCCGCCTCGACCTCGATGCGCCGGAGACCGGAGTCGAGCGCCTGCTGTTCCGGGTGAAGCAGGCCCTCGACCCGCTGCTCGGGGTGATGGCGTCGCGGCAGGAGGCGCTGGCCGGCCTGGAGCTCCGCCTGCGGCTGGACACGCCGGCCGCGGCGCCGCGGGCCGAGCGGGTCGAGCGCATCCGCCCCGCCGCCCCGACCCTCGACGTCCGGCAGGTCCTGAACCTGGTGCACCTGCGCATCGAGGGCCTGACCCTGTCCGCCGGGGTGATCGAGATCGGCTTGGCGGTGACGCCGGCGCGGGCGACCCGCGAGCAGTTGCGGCTCTTCCAGGAAGGGACCCGGCGCGATCTCCGGGCCGCCGACCGCGCCGTGGCCCGCATCAGGGCCGAGTTCGGCGACGGCGCGGTGGTGCGGGCGGCGCTCGCCGACGGCCATCTGCCCGAGGCGGCCTTCGCCTGGCAGCCGCTCGACCACGTCGTGCGGCCGGTCCCCGCCCCGGATGGCATTCTCTCGCTGGTGCGGCGCTTTTTCGCCGCGCCGCGCCGGCTGTCGTCCCCGCGGCAGCGCGAGCTGGACGGCCGGGTGCGGGGTGGCGCCGGCCGCGGCGAAGTTTCGGGGATGCGCGGTCCCTACGTGGTGTCGGGCGGCTGGTGGAGGACCCCGATTCATCGGGATTACTACTTCGCCGGGGTCGGTGGGCGGGCCTGGCGCTGGATCTACTACGACCGCCGCCGCCGGGCCTGGTTCGAACAGGGCGCGGTGGAATGAAGCCGTGACGGTGGGCTGCGGAATGACTGCGGTGGAAAGCCCCGGACCGAGATGGCATGGGCCGAGGTGGAACGAGCCGAGGTGGAGTACGCGCCGCTCTGGTGCAAGAGCAACTACTCGTTTCTGGAAGGCGCCTCGCATCCCGAGGAGCTGGTCGAGCAGGCCCATGCCCTGGGCCTGTCCGGCCTCGCGCTGACCGACCGGGACGGGGTGTACGGCATCGTGCGCGCCCACGTGCGGGCTCGCGAGCTCGGCGTGCACCTGATCTGCGGGGCCGAGCTGTCGCTCGAAGGCGGGGCGCAGGTGGTGCTGCTGGCCGCCGATCGCGCCGGCTACGCCAATCTCTGCCGGCTCGTCACCCGCGGCCGCCGGCGGCACGTCAAGGGCGAGTGCAGCGTCACCATGGACGAGGTCTGCGGGCACGCCGGGGGGCTGCTGGCCCTCTGGCCCGGCGCCCACTGGACGGCCGAGGCCGACGCCGACCGCGACCGCCCGGTCCTGGCCGCCCTCCGCGACGCCTTCGGCGATCGGGCCTGCGGGCTCCTGGCGCGTCACCGGCTCGCCGGCGAGGCGCCCCGGGAAGGGTGGCTGCGGGCGCGGGCCCGGGAGATCGGCCTGCCCCTGGCGGCGGGGACCGAGGTGCTCTACCACGACCCGGCGCGCCGGGACCTCCAGGACGTGCTGACCTGCATCCGGCACGGCGTCAGCCTCGCCCGGGCGGGGCGCCGCATCCGCGCCAACGCCGAGCACGGCCTGAAGGCCCCGGCCGCCGTCGCCGCGCTGTACCCGGACGACCCGGCTGCGGTGGCGCGCACCGTCGAGATCGCGGCCCGGTGCCGCTTTTCGCTCGCCGAGATCCGCTACCGCTACCCGTCCGAGCGCCTCCCCGACGGCGATACTTCGTCGAGCTGGCTCCGCCGGCTCGCGGAGGAGGGGGCGCGCCGGCGCTTCGGCGGCTGCGTCCCCGCCGCGGTGCGGACGCAGATCGCGAAGGAGTTGGTCCTCATCGACGAGCTCGACTACTGCGGCTACTTCCTCACCATGTGGGAGATCGTCGAGTTCTGCCGCCGTCACGGCATTCTCTGCCAGGGGCGGGGGTCGGCCGCCAACTCGGCGGTCTGCTACTGCCTCGGCATCACCGCCGTCGACCCCACCCGGGTCGATCTGCTGTTCGAGCGCTTCCTGTCGCGCGAGCGGGCCGAGCCGCCCGACATCGACCTCGACATCATGCACGAGCGGCGGGAAGAGGTGATTCAGTTCGTCTACGAGAAGTACGGGCGCGACCGGGCGGCGATGGTCGCCAACGTCGTCCGCTACCGCGCCCGCTCGGCCGTGCGCGAGGTGGGGAAGGTGCTGGGACTGCCCGAAACGGCGGTCGACCGGCTCGCCAAGCGGTTGTCCCACTACGACGCCGTCGACGGGGACACGGTGAGGCAGGTGATCGACGGCGAGGGCCCGGCGGCGGCGCACCTCGTGCGGCTCGCCGGCGAGATCCGGGACTTTCCCCGCCACTTGTCCATCCACCCCGGCGGCTTCCTGCTGGGCCACGAGCCGGTGCACGACCTGGTGCCCATCGAGAACGCGGCGATGCCCGGACGCACCGTCATTCAATGGGACAAGGACGACCTGGAGGACCTCGGGCTGTTCAAGGTCGACCTGTTGGGGCTGGGGGCGCTGACCCAGCTCGACTTGTCGTTCGGGCTGCTGGCGCGGCATTACGGCCGCAAGCTGTCGATGGCGGCGATCCCGGAGGGGGACGAGGCCACCTACGACATGATCTGCCGCGGCGACACCGTCGGCGTCTTCCAGATCGAGAGCCGGGCGCAGATGGCGATGCTGCCGCGGCTCCGCCCGCGCAGCTACTACGACCTCGTCATCGAGGTGTCCATCGTCCGACCGGGACCCATCACCGGGGGTATGGTGCACCCGTACCTGCGGCGGCGCAACGGGGAGGAGGCGGTGGCCTATCCCCACCCCTGCCTCGAGCCGGTGCTCGGCAAGACGCTGGGAGTGCCATTGTTTCAGGAGCAGGTGATGCAGCTCGCGATGGTCGCCGCCGACTACACCGCCGGCGAGGCGGACCAGTTGCGGCGCGACATGGCGGCGTGGCGGCGCAGCGGACGGATCGAACGCCACCGCGACCGGCTCATCGGCCGGATGACGGCCAAGGGCATCGCTCCCGAGTTCGCCGAGCGGGTGTTCGACCAGATTCGCGGCTTCGGGGAGTACGGGTTCCCCGAGAGCCACGCGGCCAGCTTCGCGCTCATCGCCTATGCCACGTCCTGGCTCCGGCGCCACTATCCCGACGTCTTCACTTGCGCGCTGCTCAACGCCCAGCCGATGGGGTTCTACGCGCCGGCCACCATCGTCGACGACGCCCGGCGGCACGGCGTAGACGTGCGCCCGGTCGACGTCATCTGCAGCGACTGGGACTGCACCCTCGAGCCGGGAGGCGGGACGCCGTCTTCTCCGGCCCCGGGGCCGGTCGGAGCGGGCGGGTCGGCAGGGCCGGGGCAATCGGGCCCGGCCCTCGCCGCCCTGCCGCGCCGCTCCTCGTCTGACCGGCACTCCGGGAGCCTGCGCCCGCTCCGGAGACGGCGCCGTTCCACGGCACGGACACCTAGGTTCGCGGTGAGGATGGGGCTGCGGTACGTCAAGGGGCTGTCCGAATCGCGCGACTGGGCCCGCATCGAGGCCGCCCGGGGGCGGGCGCCGTTCGGCTCGGTTGCCGACTTCGTGGCCCGGACCGGTCTCGACGAGCGGGTGTCGAGCCGTCTCGCCGAGGCGGGGGCGCTGGCCGGTGTGGAGCGGCGGCGCCGCGACGCGCTCTGGCAGGTCCGCGGCCTCGTCCGTGCGCGCGCGCCGGTCCTGCCGCCCGGGGCGGCGCGGGACGAGACCCCGGCGTTCGACGACCTGGAACCGGGCGAGACCATCGCGTGGGACTACCGCACCAGCGCGCACAGCCCGCGCGGCCATCCCCTCGCCGCCTTGCGGGCGCAGCTCAGGGCCCGGCGCCTGCCCGACGCCCGCGCCGTCTCGGCGATGCGCGACGGGCGGAAGACGCGCTACGCCGGCCTCGTCATTTGCCGCCAGCGTCCCGGCACCGCGGGCGGAGTCGTGTTCATGACCCTGGAGGACGAGACCGGGTTCGTCAACCTCGTGATCTGGAGTCGGGTGTTCGACGAGCATGCGCTGATCGCCAGGACCGCGTCGTTCCTCGGCGCCACCGGCAGGATCCAGCGGGCGGGCGGCGTCGTCCACCTCGTCGCGGATACGCTATGGCGCCCCGAGCTCGACGCGGGGCCGAACACGGTCGGCAGCCGGGACTTTCACTAGCTGGCGAGGCTCCGCCTCAGCCGACGAGACAAACCCCTTGAATTCAACGCTTTGCGGAGATGTTGTTTGACTTGGGGCTGTTCGTCGCCTATGATTGGTCGTTTCTACAGACTCACCCGTTCCAGGAGAGCAACTTCCATGAAAGACTGTGTCCGAAGCGCTTGGGTCGTGGCCGGCTGCGTCACGGCGATGCTGTTGACGGCCGCGCCGGTCGGCGCGCAGGATCTCGAAGACTGGCAGAACGCCGAGCTGCGCACGCTGGTCGCGGCCGTGGACGAAGCCCGCCGGGGGGGAAGCGCCTCCGACGCAGGCGCCATCACCTTTCTGCCCAGCTATCTCAAGGGCGGGGACGACCTCACCTACGTCCCGTTCACGCTGCTCATCGATCCCGCGGCGGTGAGCGACCAGAACAACGACGTCCCGGACAACGTCGTGACGTACGTGGCCCTGGCCGAGCCCGGCTCGGACTCGTCTGACCTGCCGTTCGAGAACGGCTTCTATGCCGAGTCCGCAGCGCGGGAGGCCGGTCGGGTCCGCATCCCCGGCAACCTGCAGGCCGAGGGCGGCGAGTACGACCTCTACATCGCCGTCCGCTACAGCTTCGACGGCGAGGCGCCGGTCGAGGCGTCCATCGATGCTTTCGGGCGGTCAAGCCGGCAGGCGCTCGTGCCGCCGATCACCGTCCTGCGCGAGCGGGTCACGATTCCCGATCTCTGGAACGACGAGCTGCAGACCAGCACCGTCATCCTGACCCAGACCGTGCGGCAGCTGACCCAGGCGCCGTCGGAGGACGAGCTCGCCCGGTCTCCCTACATGGTCGGCGCCAACCTCGTCGAGCCGAGGCTGAACGGCGACTTCACCCAGCAGGACCAGCTGGGCTTCGTCTTCGCCATCTACAACACCGGACACCGCGGCGGCATGCCCGACATCACCATCGACTACGAGTTCTACACGCGGACGGACGGTGGCGAGGAGTTCTTCAACCGCACCGACCCGCGGGTGTTCAATGACCAGACGCTTCCGCCGGGGTTCGACGTGAGGCAGTTCCAGTTGATGGACGGATTGGACGTCCCCCTCGGCGGGTTCCCGGCCGGCGACTATCGGCTGGCGATCAAGGTCACCGACAACCGGGAGGACGAGGAGTTGACGAAGGACCTCCTGTTCTCGGTCGCCGACAATTAGCACTCGCGCTCTCGCCGCCGGGGCCGCTCTTGCCGGGTCGGCGCCGCGGGAGTTCGTCGGTCCGCAGCGTCTCGACCCCGCGCGCCCCCGGTCGCGAGAGGAGCGTGAGCCGTCAGCCCGACTCCGAGGCCAGCCGCTTGCGCCCGGACACGACGTCGTAGAAGTCTCCGCCGTCGTCGTCGTCGGAAGTCATCAGCGATACGACGGGGACGACCGCGAGGGGCACGAAGAAGGTGAAGTACGACGGGTCGACGCCCTCGCCGCCGACGGTGAGGGCCTCGATGAGAAGGCGCAGCACCGGTCCCGCCGACTCGGGGGCGGTGAGCCCGGCCGCGACCGCGATCTTGATCGCCGCGAACCAGGCCAGCCCCGCCCCGTAGCCGACCGCCATGCCCCACCACGCGCCCTGCTCGGTGGTCCGCCGCCAGTAGATCAGGTAGCCCAGGGCGACGGCGGGAGGGACGACCATGGCGAAGCCGAACAGCAGCAGGTCGAGGATGGAGATGCTGGTCCGGGTGGCGACGTACCAGGCCGCGACCGCCGCCGAGAAGGCGTAGACGGTGGTGGTGACGCGGTACGCCTTGAGACGCTGCTCCTGCGTCCCGCGGCGGGTCGCCGGCAGCCAGTCGTCGACCACCATGGTGGCGCTCGAGAGGAGGATCGGGCCCCCGGACGAGATGACCGCCGCGAGCACCGCGGCGAGGGCGACCCCGCCGACCACCGGGTCGATCTCGGAGGCGAGGGTGGTGAGGTTGCGGTAGCCGCCGAGCCCGGCGTCGAAGCCGTAGCGGGCGGTGGTGAGGATGCCGATCAGGCCCGCGAGCACCGACATCGCGGCCGCGATGAGCCCCCCGAGCAGGAACGCCGGCGCGATCTGCCGCTCGGTGCGGGCCGCCGTCGAATAGTTCGTGTACACCGAGGCGGCCGGCGTGTGCACCGACGCCGCGAAGAACATCCCGATGACGGGGAGCCACCCCGCCCCCGCGAACCCCCACCAGGCCGTCTCGCTCCGGGAGGCCGACGCGAGCTGGTCGCCGATGGCCGCAGTGACGGTGGGCCAGCCCCCGAGCTGGTCGATGCCGGCCAGGCCCACCCAGAGGAGGCCGACGAGCACCACCGAGCAGTGGATGAGGTTGGTGACCGCGGTGCCCCACAGCCCGCCGAGCGAGACGTAGGTGGAGAAGATGACGGCGGCCACCATGACCCCGCCGAACATGGAGAGGGGCGTGAGGGTGCTCAGGATGACCCCGATGACGTAGGCCTCGATGAGGTTGACGACGACATACTCGGTCTGGACGCACAGGCTCGTGAGCCACTGGCACCGCCGCGTCCCGAAGCGGATGGTGAACAGCTCGCCGACGGTGTGCAGCCGGAAGCGCCGGTAGTGGATGCCGAAGAAGATGCCGACGATGGCGAGGGCGAGGAACGTGTTGATGCCGTACCACCACAGGTTCCAGACGCCGCCGGTGATGACGTCGCCGGCGACGCCGTAGGTGCCGGCGCCCCCGATGCGCGTGCCGGCGACTCCGACCGCGACCATGGCGGTGGACATGCCGCCGCCGGCCACCGCCCAGCCTGCCGAGCTGCCGGCCCGGCGGGCCATGAGGCTGCCGGCGGCGGTGGCCCCCACCAGGTAGACGACGATGGTCACGGGCGCGATCGCGTCCATGCGGGGGCTCCTCTCGGCCAGGTGACGGGGCCGGTCGGCCTCACGCCGGGGCGGTCAGCGCGGCGAGGATGTCGTCCATGGCGTCCCGCGCCTTCGCCCGCATCTCGTCGTCGGTGGCGTCCTGTATCGGATGCGGCACGAAGACCGATCCGGTCGCGATCTCGGGCATGCCGAGGGCTTCCGCCTGCATCCTGGCGGGGCGGACGAACTCGCTCGACGCCACCATGACGGCGGGGATGCCCCGGGCCTCGTAGTCGACTAGGTCGTGCACACTGCACGACGTGCAGGACCCTCAATCGGCGAGGGCCTGGATGACGGCCCGGCACCGCGCCCCCACCTCCTCCCGCAGGTCGTCCGGGGCCGGTTTCGTGTAGGTCGGCTTGCGCAGGCGGATGACTTCGAGCGTGGGGAACCGCTCGCGGACGAGCCGCTCCACCTCGTCGCAGAAGACGTCTCCCCGCGCCTTCGCGATGTCGATGATGCCTAGCGCACCCTCGAGGCGGGCGGGCCGGGCCGCGGGCTGCCGCCCCATGGGGGCGCGCTCGTCGGTGGGGTCGAGAATGACCGGGGACTCGTTGTGCATGTCGTTCACCCTGGGCGCGTTTGAACCGTGTGATCTTCACGGTTGAGTCGAGTTCGGGTCAAGGCTCATCGTTCGTGTGATGTGGCGGTGCGTCCGCGCAGCGTTTGCCAGCGAAGACCCGCGACAGGACCGCCAAGGAAGCTCTGGCGCAGCCCGCTAGAGCGCAGCGTCCGTGATCTCTCGCGTCACCGCCGTCGAGCCGGCGGCGCCGCTCGCCCAGCCGCCGACCACCGCCGAGAACTTCCCGGCGGCGCCGCCGGCCACGACGATCAGGATGTCGTCGTCGCGGCGGAACTTGGGCAGCGGCGTGTCGAGCGCCTCCGGGGTCGGCCGGCCGTCCGGGCCGACGAGCTCCTTCGGCAGGGCGCCGGGGACCATGCCCTTCCGGCACTCGTCGTCGGGCAGCAGTTCGCGCAGAGGCCTCGCCGTCGCCTCCTGGATGCGGGCCCGCAGGTCCGCCTTGGTGTAGCCGTCGCGCGCGAACGTCTTCGCGTGCTCGGGGCTCACCACTAGCAGGACCTCGCCCATGCGGTGGAGCCGGGGGTGCGCCACCGTCTCCATGCACCACCCCATGCTGGCCCCGAGCGACCGCGCCGTCCGCGAGAGCTGGTCCCGGATGGCCCGCGGCCCCTCGCCCGCGAAGACGGTGACGGTGCTCGCCTCGACCGGGAACCCGCGCTCGACGTGCAGCGGCTCCCAGGCGCTCACCTCCTCGTGCTCGCCGATGCAGCAGGTGAACTTGCCGGGCTGCCCCAGCGTCGACATGTCGACCTCGCCGGGCCGGCCGCCCCCGACGTTGCGCACGAGGAGTTGAAGCGCCCGCCCGATGGTGGCGTTGGCCCGGAACCCCTGGCCGAAGACGTTGCCGCCGCAGTTGAGGCCGATGCGCTGTCGGATGGGCCCGTTGACGACGATGACCGGCGTCGCGAAGTAGGTCGTCGCCAGCACCCCGTGCAGGTTGAACGTGTCGGTGCAGGCGGCCTCGGCGGCGGCGATGACCACCGGCAGGTACTCGGGCCGGCAGCCGGCCATGACCGCGTTGATCGCGACCTTCTCCACCGTGGCGGGGGCGAGGTTCGGGGGCACGCGCGCGACCACGTCGGACGAGGGGCGGCTCGTGCCCGCGAGCATCCGCAGTACGCGGTCCTCGGTCGGCGGCACCACCGGCAGCCCGTCGCCCAGGCCCTGCGACGCCATGAACTCGAACGGGTCGTCGTCGACGGGGATGCGCACCCGCCTCGCTCCCAGCGTCGCCCCGCCGCGCCTCACGGCCAGCCGCCGGGCCACCTCGGGGTCGTGGACCTTCGACCCGCACCCCGGACGATGCTCGGGCAGGCCGTCCTCGTCGCGGACGATGTCGGGCGCCGCGACCCCGCAGGCCGCCGCCGCCTCGGCGATCAGCCCCACGAGGTCCTGCTTCTCGAAGCCCTCGAAGCTGCGCCGGACCCGGCGGGCCCCGCCGGCCAGCACGAGGGCCGGCACCGCGTCGAACCCGTAGTCGGCCGACACCGTTAGGTCGGCGTCGAGGGCCACGTCGAAGCTCAGGCGGTGCCGCTCCACGAAGCCGGCGGTCTCGGCGTCGGGGTCCTGCGACACCCCGGCGACCCGCAGCCCGTGCGGCCCGAGGGCCCGGTGGAGCCGCTCGACGAGCGGCGCCGTCAGCTCGCACGTCGCGCAGTCGTGCTTGAAGAAGAAGAGCAGGGTGGCCCCGGCGTCGTCGCCGCCGTCGTCGAACGCGAGAGGGTCGCCCCGCCGGTCGGTCAGCGAGAACGCCGGCGCCTCGGCGCCGGCCGCGGGCAGGTCGGACATGGCGGAGAGTTTATCGCGATGCGGCGGTTCACGGCGTCGCGCGACGAATGGCGTGGGACCGGCCGCCTGGGTCGGTCCGCGGGTGTCCGGGTCGCTTGCCGGCCGCGTCGGATGTCTGGTAGCGTTGGGGGGAGCGCGGACGGCCGGTCGGTGACGCCTCCGTGGCCACGCTTGCGTTCGACACTCACAGGGCCGTCGAGGCGCTGTGCGACGCAGGTTTCGAACCCTCGCAGGCCAAAGCGGTAACCGGGCGGATCGGCATCGCGATCGGCGAGAACCTTGTGACGAAGGACGATCTGTCAGGGTGCGGGGCGATCTGCGGGCCGGGAACGAAAACCTGCGGCCGTCGCCGTTGTCGCTGGCGTGGGCCTGGTCGAGGCGCTCGACTTCCGATCGGCTGACCCTGACATGAACCGAAACGTCCTGTCGGCGGTGGCGCTGGTCGTCGCGGCGTCTTCTCGATCAGCCAGTCGGGCACCGTGGCAGCGCCGAAACGTCCTGCTGTCGGTGGCGCTGGTCGTCGCGGCGCCTTCTCGATCAGCCAGTCGGGCACCGTGGCAGCGCCGAAACGTCCTGCTGTCGGTGGCGCTGGTCGCGGCGGTCGCCCTGATGGCGGGGTGCGACTCCGTCGGCTCTCTGAACCCCTTTTCGCCCGACGGCGAGGACCTGCAGCCGTCGTTCGCGGAGTTCGTCTCGGACCAGACGTGGACGGTCGGCGTTGCCGTCCACCGGTCGCTGCCGGCTGCAACCGGCGGCAACCCGCCCCTGACCTACGGCCTCTCGCCGGATCTGCCCGCCGGGCTCACCTTCGACGCCGCCGCGCGAACCATCTCCGGGAACCCGACCGCCGTCCAGTCCGCGACCGCCTACGTCTATTCGGCGACCGACGACGACGACGACACCGCGTCCATCCAGTTCCGGGCCAGCGTCGTCGCGGCGCCGTAGGTCCGTCGCGGCGCCGTGGTTCCGTCGCGGCGCCGTCAATCGCGGCTCCGTCAATGTAATGACGCGGATTGGTGACGTTCGACCGCGGCGGGTGCGCGCGCGGGTGGCCCGTCGGTCGAGCGCAGTGGGCCTACTCGGTCCTTCGACGGCCAGTGCTTCCGTGTGGTGACGTTCGACCGAGGCGGGTGCACGCGGGGGCCCGTCGGTCGGACGCAGGGTTATCTCGGTCCCTCGCGACGGCCAGCGCTTCCGTTTGGTGACGTTCGACCGCGGCGCGCGCGCCTGCGGGTGGCCCGTCGGTCGAGCGCAGTGGGTCATCCCGGCCCCTCGCGACGGCCAGCGCTTCCGTCCGCCGCCCCGCGGGGCTCACGGAGCCGTCAGCAATTCGGCGTACAGGTCGTAGAAGGCGCCGACGTCGAGATCCCGCATCACCTCGACGGGCCGGCCGCGAGGGTCGCCGGGCGGGGTCACGGTGGTGGCGCCGCAGACGGGGCCGAACGCCGTCTCGACCGCGATGGGCAGGGTTTCCGACAGCGTCACGATTGACGGGTCGACGAGCCACGCCGCGGTGATGCAGTCCCACACGTAGTAGGTCGCGGCGGGGTCGCGGGCGTAGCGCGGCCCCATGTGGTGCTGCATGAGCCGGGTGAGCGGGGTGTCCGCGGCGACGATGCGGTCGAAGAGCGTCTTGCGCACCGGGGCGTGGTTGGTGACGTCGAGGCCGAACATCACGACGGAGGGCACACCGGCCCCGAGCACTTCGGCCGCCGCGTCGGGGTCGAACCAGAAGTTGAACTCCGCCGCCGGCGTCACGTTCCCCGGCACCCGAGCCGCCCCGCCCATGAACACGAGGCGCTTGACGCGGGGCGCGAGGTCGGGGCGGGCGCGGAACACGTGCGCCAGGTTGGTCATGGGGCCGACGGCGACGAGGGTGACCTCGCCCGGCCGCCGCTCGATGGCGTCGATGATGAACGACGTCGCGTCGGTCGGCCGCGGACGGGCGGCGGCGAAGCACCCCCCGTGCGGCGGGCTCACGTCGGGCCCCTCGTCGAAGGCGCCCTTGAACGAGATCGGCCCCCACCGCGCCTCTTGCCGCGCCGCCCGTTCGGCCGTGTTGACGAGGGGGGCGCGTGCGCCCAGGTGAAGCGGGACGTCCGCCGCCCCCACCAGCTCCAGCAGGTGCAGCATGTGCTCGGCGCCCTGCGGGACGGTGTGGTTGCCGGCGACCACGGTGACCCCGAGGACGTCGACCCGGTCGGGCCGGCGCAGGAGCATCGCCAGCGCCGCCGCGTCGTCGTTGAAGACGGCCGAGTCGGTGTCGAAGATGATGGGCTCGGGCTCACGAACGGACATCGATCTCCCTCTGCGCCGCCCCGGTTGTGGTGGCGCCCGACGAACGCGTTCACCCAATGCGGCCTGCGGCCAATATCCCGAAATGGCGCGCCCGCGACCCGATCGTGACGTCGAACACGATCGGCGACGGCATTAGGCCGTTCTCGACACCCGGCGGGAGGCCGCCGTAGCGTCAACCCGATTGTCGGGTCGGACGCTGGCGGCGCGTCCGCGCCCGCGGGGGGCGAGGCGACGTGTCTACCGCGCTCGACGCGATCTCGGCGGCCGCGTCCGCGCCCGCGAGTGCGAGGCACGTGTAGCCCGCCAGCGGCCAGGGCTTCCCGAGCCGCGTCCGCGCCCGCGAGCGAGGCCCAGGACCGTCATGAACAGCCCGGCGAGCATCCGCGGCGCGTCCGCGCCCGCGAGGGCGAGGCTCAGAACCGGACATTGACGCCCACCTGCGCCCGCCGAGTGTCGCCGAGCCCGCTCCGGATGGCGCCGTCGAAGTTGAACAGCAGCGACCCCTGTGCGGTGTCGAGGATGTTGTCGGCGTTCAGCACGTTGAACACCTCGAAGACCGGCTCGACGGTGGCGCCGCTCGCCAAGTCGAAGCGCCGGGCGAGCCGCGCGTCCCACGTGACGAACTCGTTCTCGCGGCGCAGCGTGTTGCGCCGGAGGACCGACCCGTCGGCGCAGATCCGGTCGGAAGGTTGTGCGGCGCGCGTCCCCGGGGCGGCGCACCGTTCGGAGACCGGCGACGCCGACAGGTATTGGAACGCGTTGTCGAAGCGCACCTCGCCGGGCAGGGTGAGCAGGACGTAGCCGTTCGCCCCGTGCCGCCGGTCGCGGTCGGACCAGCCGAACTCGGGCGCGAGGTCGGCAGCGCTCGCATAGCGGAAGGTGAACGGGTCGCGCTCGTTGTCGTCGTCGGAGCGGTCGAACGCGAGCGTGTAGTGGGTCTCGAACGTCAGCCGCCCCCCGAGCGCGTCCCGTCCCCGCAGGCCGAGGGTCAGCCCGTGGTAGCGCGAGCGGGCGCTGCTCTCGGTCACGTTCAGGGCGCCGAGGCCGCCGCCGGTGGGGTGCGTGCCGAGGCCGAACGGCGCGCCGAGGACGGGGTCGTTCCGGTCGACGAAGCGGAAGAGGTCGTCGGTCCGCGCGTGGGTGAACGTGACGCTCGCGGCGAGGCCGCGCCCGAGGTCCCGGTCGACGGCGGCGCTGAACGACCACGTGCGAGGCAGCTCGAGGTTGCGGTCGGCAACCTGGATGTCGGGCAGGAACGGCAGGGTCTCCGAGCCGTCGATCTGCCGACCGAGAGCGGGCACCGGCCCGAGAGCGGGAGAGGCCGCGCTGCTGCGGAAGATGATCTGCTGGAAGGCGCCGTTCGTCGTGCGGTGCCCCGCGAAGACCAGCATCGGGATGCGCGCAACGTAGGACCCGGCGTTGGCCCGCAGCACCGTGCGGCCGTCGCCCCCGGCGTCCCACGCCATGCCCACGCGGGGCTGGAAGTTGTCGAGGTCGTGGGGGATGAGGCCGTCGGAAGGAAAGCGCGGATCGTCGAGGTAGGGCGCGAAGAACGTGTCCTCCGGCGCGACGAACACGTCGGGGTGCCAGGAGCCCTCCCAGCGGAGGCCGAGGTCCAGGGTCAACCGGTCGTGCGGGGTCCACGTGTCCTGCAGGAAGAGTCCCAGCTCCTGCGTCCGGAGCTGCTGCAGCCCGAGCTGGTCGGGCGGCACCCCGGGCACCGTCGCCGACTGCAGGTAGAGCAGCACCGGCCCGGTGATCTCCGCGCCGGCGGGGCAGACGCCGGCGTCGCTCGTCGACCCGTCCGAGCAGGTGACGTAGCGGTTGCCGCGGGTCGCGAAGTTCATGAAGCCGGAGACCGAGTCGAAGAGGTAGCGGCTGTTGGCGAACGCGATGAACTGCTGGCCGGCGGTGGTCCGGTTGTACTCCAGGCCGGCCTTGACGAGGTGGCGGCCCAGCAGGACCGAGGCGTTGTCGAGCACCTGCAGGCGGGTGTCGTAGGAGGGGTCGATCGGCAGAAAGAACGGGAGCCCGATGCGGAAGCCGTCGGCGAGGTCCATGCCGACGTCGGGAAACGGGCGCCCGCCGAGGCGGTCGAACTGCGGCGGCCCCGGCCGCGTCGCGCCGGGCAGGAGCGGACCGTCGTACCAGCGGGGCCGGTCCTCGCGCGCCCACTGCACGCGGAGCTCGTTCGACAGGGTGTTGCCGAGCAGCGAGCGCAGCCCGGCGTTGAACGCGTGCGACCGGGCGCCCTCGATGCCGTTGGCGGATCGTCCCCACGAGTCGACGTCGAAGGTGCCGTTCACCTGCTCGGACCACGTGTGGTTGTACTTGCCGCTGAGCTGGTGCCGGGCGTCGAGGGTGACGTCGATCTTGGCGAGGAGCGAGCGGGCGTCGTCGGTGCGGCGGATGGGCCCGAACTCGTCGTCGAAGAGGCCCGGCCAACGGGTCTCGAGGAACGCCTCGAGCCGGGCCAGCTCGGCCGGGTTCACGACGCGGCGCTCCGTCTGCCGCGTCTCGGCCGCCGCCTGCTGGTCGTAAGCGAGGAAGTAGAACGCGCGGTCGCGCACGAGGGGGCCGCCCAGGGTGCCGCCGAACTGGTTGCGCCCGAAGTCGGGCTCGCCGCCGCCCCGGGCGGGCGCGTAGGCGGCGGAGATCTCGTCCCATTGCCCGAAGTAGTGGGCCGACCCGCTCGCGTCGTTCGTTCCCGACTTGGTGATGACGTTGACGAAGCCGCCGGCCGAGCGCCCGAACTCGGCCGTCGCCCCCTGGTTCACCACTACGATCTCCTCGATCGCGTCCTGGTTGAAGGTGAACGCGGGCCGCTGGCCGCCCCGCTGCTCGCCGAAGAACGGGTTGTTGAAGTCGGCCCCGTCGACGATGACGTTGTTGAAGATGCCGCGCTGGCCGGCGATGTTGAGCACGTCGCCGTCCGGACCCTGCGAGATGGACGCCCCCGGCGTCAGCAGGGCGAGATCGAGGTAGTTGCGGCCGTTGCTGGGCAGCCGGTCGACCACCTCCTCGGCCACCCGCTGCGAGCTCGTCACGTCGGCCGTCGAAACCAGGAGCGCGTCGTCCGCCGCCACCGTGACCGTCTCCGCCGCCACCACCCGCAGGTCGACCGCGAGGTCGAGGGTCTCGCCCACGCGCAGCGCCGCCCCCACGATGCGCTCGACGCCGTACCCCCCGTCCGCCGTCACCGTGAGGTCGTAGGCGCCCGGGGGCAGGAGCGTCCGCACGAACGTGCCGGCCGAGGTGGTCTCGATGAGGGACTGCAGGCCGGTCTCGCGGTGCAGGACGACGATGACCGCGCCGGGCATGGGCCGGCCGAGCGGATCGCGGACCACGCCCCGGATGACGCCGGTGGTCGCGCCGGCCTGAGCCGCCGCGTATGGCGCGCCGGCGGCAAGCAGGGCAACCGCAACCGTCGCGCCGACCAGGCGGCGCCGGAACGCTCCAAGGCGGGCCCGGCGCGGCGCTCGACGGCCGGTGGCGGCGCCCCGCGCCGCGGCGGGGGCGGCGCGACGTGCCCTGCGCCGCCGGTCGAACCGCGCCGGTGTCTCTCCCGCCGGTGGTCGCTGCGGGTCTGCGGCCGGGGTCATGTCCGCGTTTGCCGGCGCCGGCCGCTACTCGGGCAGGGCCAGCGCGAGCAGCTCGGGCACCGGCGACCCGCCGACGGTCAGGGCGATGTACTGCCGGCCGTCGAGCAGATAGGTCATCGGGGTCCCGATCGCCCCGCGCGGGAGGTCGACCGAGGCGAGCGCCTCGCCGGTGGCCTTGTCGACCGCGAGCAGCTGCGGTCCGCCCGACGAGCCACCGGTGGTCAGCGCGTAGATGAGCAGGGTCGGGGTCACGAGGGGCCCGCTACGGCTGTGGTCGCCGCCCATCGGCGGCAGGTCGAGGTCGCGCAGCATCGGATGGTTCCGCACCCGGTCGCCGTCGCCGAGCGGGTTCATCCACACGTGGTCGCCGGTGTTCAGGTCGATGGCGGTCATTCGCGAGTAGGGCGGCTTGAACAGGGGCAGGCCCTGGGGCATGGTCGGCGACCGCGTTCCCGCCCCGCGCGCCTCGATGATGTTCAGGGTGGCGCCCTCGCCGGGCTCCGGGTCGCGGTAGTTGCGCACGCTGAAGGCGTTGACCGACGGCACGTAGAGCATGCCCGTCTCGGGGTCGATCCCCGCCCCCGACCAGTTGGCGCCGCCCCCCGCGCTGGGCCGCTGGATGGTCCCGCTGAGGCTCTGCGGCGTGAACAGCGGCCCGAGGCGGAACCCTTCGACGGCGTCGACGGCCATCCGGCGGATCTCGGGCGTGAAGTCGGCCAGATCGTCGATGGTCACGCCCTGGTACTCGAACGGCGCAGGCCGGGTGGGGAAGGGCTGGGTGGGCCACACCGCCTCGCCGGGGATGTCCGTGTCGGTGGGCACGGGCCGCTCCTCGATGGGCCACACCGGCTCGCCCGTGACCCGGTCGAACACGTACAGGAACCCCTGCTTGCTCACCTGGGCCAGCGCCTTGATCGGACGCCCGTCGACCTCGATGTCGACGAGGTTCGGGGCGGCGGGGAAGTCGTAGTCCCACAGGCCGTGGTGCACCGCCTGGAAGTGCCACTCGCGCTGGCCGGTCTCGATGTCGAGGGCCACCACGCTCTCCGCGAACAGGTTCTCGCCCGGCCGGTGGCCGCCGTAGTAGTCGGGGGCGGGGGTGTTGGTGGGCAGGTACACGAGGCCCAGCTCGGGGTCGGCGCTCATCATCGTCCACACGCCGACCTTGCCGGTGACCCGCCACGAGTCGCCGCCCCACGTGTCGTTGCCGAACTCGTCGCCCTGGGGAATGGTGTGGAACGTCCACTTCGTGCGGCCCGAGCGCGCGTCGAACCCGCGCATCCACCCCGGGGGGGCCTCTCGCGTGATGTTGTAGGACGAGATGGACGACGGCGTGATGATGGTGTCGCCGACGACCAGGGGCGGGGACTGCACCGAGTAGAGCAGGGCGTTCAGCCAGTCGCGGTCGCCGCGGCCCGCGCGGGGGATGTCGCGGGTCAGGTCGACGCGGCCGTTCTCGCCGAAGTCCGGGCATGGCCGCCCGCTGGCCGCGTCCACGCAGAGCAGGTAGCCGTTGCTCGTGCCCCAGAAGATGCGCTCGGCCGACCCGTCCGTCCAGTACGCGACCCCGCGCTGATTCCACCGCGCGGTCATCGTCGTGGTGCCGGTCTCGTAGGTCTTCGGGTTGTAGACCCACAGGGTCTCCCCGGTGGCGGCGTCGACGGCGGCGCCCTGCGAGGTCGGCATGTTGATGAACAGCCGGCCGCCGACCATCAGGGGCGTCGCCTTGAGGTTGTTGGTGTAGGGCGGCTGGCGGTCGCGCCACCGTTCGGGGTCGGCCGCGTCGAGGGCCCCGAAGATGACGTCCGACCGCGCCCGCCACTCGCCGCCGCCCGGGGTCGTCATGCTGACCCAGGCGTCGGCCGACTGCCAGCGCCAGGCGATCTCGAGGTCGCCGAAGTTGCCGGCGTCGATCTGGTCGAGCGGCGAGTACTTCGTGCTGCCGAGGTCGCCCCCGTAGGTCGGCCACTCGCCGTTGGCCGGCGCCCCCTGTTGCGCCCCCGCCAACGGCGCGACCAGTATCGCCGCGGCCAGCATCCAGCCGATCGGGTGAGCCCGTCGTCTCATCGTCGTCGCTCCTCGCAGGTGTCGATCCACGTCGCCGATAGTGCACAAATGATACCGCCACCCGTCGCCTCGACGGGCAAGGGCGGTCGTCCTGTGCGGCTGCGCGAGTCGCGTGCGCGGCGCGCGCCATGACGCCTCGTCGCTTCGACGGGCAAGGACGGTCGCCCGGTGCGGAGCCTCTCCCGCGCGCATCGCGCCCGCTTCGTGGCAGGGGGCGGGCGCCAATCTGTCTACGAGCTTCGGATCGGAACCTCCCGCGGGCATCGCGCCCGCTTCGTGGCAGGAGTGTCGGTGGGAAGGCGACGGCAGCTCGGAGCCTCCCGCGGGCATCGCGCCCGCTTCGTGGCAGGGGGCGGGCGCCAATCTGTCGACGAGCTTCGGATTGGAGCCTCCCGCGGGCATCGCGCCCGCTTCGTGGCAGGGGTGTCGGCGGGAAGGCGACGGCACCTCGGAGCCTCCCGCGGGTCTCGCGCCCGCTTCGTGGCAGGGGGCGGGCGCCAATCTGTCTACGAGCTTCGGATCGGAACCTCCCGCGGGCATCGTGCCCGCTTCGTGGCAGGGGTGTCGGCGGGAAGGCGACGGCAGCTTGCCCGGTGTCGACTCCCGCACGTCGGCCGCGGGGTCGTCGGACCGTCAGGCGACGGTTTCCGGGGCAGGAATCTGCGGCGGTCGGCGCGGTCTCCTGCAGGTTGGTTGGGCGGCAATCGGAGCCGCCAGGCGACGACTTCCGGGCTAGAATGGCCGGACGATGCAGGAACGCATGCGCGGTCGGCGGCGATTGGCGGCGGCGAGCGTCGCCGCCGCCGCGGCGGTCGGCGGCGTGCTGGGCGCGGCGGCGCTGGAGGGACGCGCGGGAGTCGCGCAGGAGGACCGGCGGCCGGCGCCCGAGATCTGGCACTGGGTGCTCCCCGCACAGCACGACGGGGTCGAGGTCGTCGAGCTGCATCCCGGGGACTGCTACGTGATCCGGCAGGTCGACGGCATCGTGTACTTCGGGGAGCCGCCGCCCGACGTGCTGGAGCTCCAGGCCCGGCTCGGCGAGCCCATCGCCCATCGCGTCGAGGAGGTCGGCGACCACGCCGAGTGCAGTCGGGAGGAGTGCATCGCGTCGTCTCGTCTGACGCAGGCCATCGTGGACCGGCTCGTCGAGGCCGGCGATCGGCGGGCCGTGCGGCGGGCGAACCACCGGCCGTCGCCTCTCGACGGCATGCGGGGCGGCGCCTATTCGGACGTCGGCTCGGCGGAGCGGCCGCGCTACCGCCAGGCCCGCGAACAGCGCATGGCGTACCTCCACCTGCAAACCGCGGCGCGGGACAACTGCTACGCGGCGCAGGTGCCGCGGACGCTGACGATCCACGTCCGGGACCGGCAGCACCGTCCCGACCGCACCGGGTTCTACAGCGGATACCTGTACCTCGAACACCACCACGCGTCGGTACCGGGGCGCGTGGCCGGGCGGCCGGGCCGTGGAACGGCGCCGGTTTCCGGAGGATTGGCCGGGCCGGAAGCGGCGTCGCAGGGCGACGCCGTCCCGGGCGGCAACGAGCTCGTTCTCGAGGAGGCGAACGACCGATGAAACGACTTCTGATGACCCTGTCCATCGTCGCCCTGGCCGTGTTCGCGGCGCAGTGGCAGACCCGCGGCGCCGCCCTGCAGAGCCCCGACGGCAGCCCCAGCCACCGCTTCGAGGAGCTCGCCGACGGCGTCTGGTTCGCCATCGCCACCGGGTCGATGACGGTCATGAGCAACTCGCTCGTCATCATCAACGACGACCACGTCATGGTCGTCGACACCGCGGTGACCCCCGCCGCCGCGCGCGGGCTCCTCGAGGGCATCGCGACCCTGACCGACAAGCCCGTCCGCTACGTCTTCAACAGCCATTACCATTTCGACCACGCGCACGGGAACCAGATCTTCGGCGACGACGTGGAGATCATCGGCCACGACTTCGTGCGCACGATGCTGTCGTCCGACGTCCTCAGCCAGCGCACCAACCGCTCGTTCACCCAAGTCATCCCCGACCAGATCGCGCAGCGGAAGGCGCAGATCGAGGCGACCGCGGACGCTGCGGAGCGGGCGCGGCTGGAGACCCAGCTCCGCATCCAGGAGGCCCACTGGGAGGCCCTGCAGGAGACGGTGCCGACCCCGCCCAACCTGACCTACAGCGACACCATGACCCTGGTGAAGGGCGGCCGAGAGGTGCAGCTCCACTTCCCCGGGCGCGGCCACACCGGCGGCGATACCCTCGTGTTCCTGCCCGAGGAGCGCATCGTGTTCACCGGCGACTTCTTCGTCGGCCGCCCCGGCGGCCACGGCCTGCCGTACATGGGCGACGGCTACGTCGAGGAGTGGCCGGCGTCGCTCGACCGGCTGAAGGCGCTCGACTTCGACGTCATCGTGCCCGGCCACGGCACGCCGTTCACGGAGCGCGAGCAGATCGACCACCTGCAGGCGTATCTGCGGGACCTCAACCGCCAGGTGAACGACCTGTACGCCGAGGGCGTCTCCGCCGAGAGCGCGGCCCGGCGCGTCGATCTCAGCGCCCACACGCGGTACTACGGCCCCAACGCGGCCCGGCCCGACCCCCGCGCGGTGGTCCGGATGTACGAGCGGCTGCAGGTCAAGTACCCCCGGTAGCCGCCGGCGCGCGGGACCAGCAGAGGAGTCGTAGTCGGGGGGGAGTCAGCGGGCGGCTCCCATCAGATCCGTGAACGCTGCTTGGAGCGCGGAACGCGCTTGCGCCAGGCGTGCGCGCGTATCGCGCAGCCATCCCCGGCTGGCGTCGGCGCGCCCGCGGCCCGCATCGAGCATGCGTGTCACCTCCGCCGTCTGGGGGCCGCCGAGGCCTCGCCGGCTGGCGACCATCTGCTCGGGGTCGAGGGCGGTCTGGATGAGGGACACGTCCACCGGCAACGGCTCGGCGTAGGCTTCTTCGTACAGGTGACGCAGCTCGTCGGCGGTCAGCTCCTTCGGGCGCTTGCCTTGTGCGCGGCCGTACTCGGTGATTTCCGACGCGTAGTGGTGGCCGATGCGGAACGGCACGTCGGCGTGCCGCAGCAGCGTGTCGGCGACCTCGGTCATCGTCGCGTAGTCGGCGTCGACCTCGGCGAGTGAACGCGCGGGGTCGACCACCAAGCCGTTCAGGACGCGCGCGTACAGCCGGTACATCTCGGCGGCCTTGGCCAGGGTCTGAAGGAGCTGGTCGGGGGCGCGGTAGTCGGCCATCCCCGTCGACGTGTTGTGGGCGGCGAGGAACACCGTCTGTGCGTCGCCGATCACGGTGCTCGCGAGGCGCCGGAGCGTGGCGAGGATGACGGGGTTCCGCTTCTGGGGCATGATGCTGCTGACCCCGGTGAGGGATCGGTCGAGGAGCAGCCACGGCGCCGGGTCGTGATACTGGACATGCACGTCCTCCACGAGCTGCCCGATCGACAGGGCGGAGATCGCGAGGGTCGAAGCGACCTCCGTCTTCGAGTCGACCGACGAGACGTGGTTGGCGTCGTAGGCGTTCTCGACGACGCCGTCGAACCCGAGCAGCTCGGCGAGGCGCCCGCGGTCGAGAGGGAACCCGGAAGTGGCGAGGGCGGCGGCCCCGAGGGGGCTGCGGTTCACCCGCGCGAAGGCCTCCTCGAAGCGCTCGGCGTCGCGGTCGAGGGCGGCGGCGAAGGCCAGCAGGTAGTGGGCCAGCGACGTCGGCTGCGCCTGCACGCCGTGGGTATAGGCGGGCACGATGGTCGCGGTGTGCCGGGCGGCGAGGTCGAGCAGGGCGTCGCGCGGCGCGAGCAGGGCCTCGTAGGCGTCGAGCAGGGCGGCCCGGATGGCGAGACGCCGGAACGTCGAGCCGATGTCCTGCCGGCTGCGGCCGGTGTGGAGCCGCGACGCGTCGCGGCCCGCGACCTCGACGAGACGCGCCTCGAAGTCGAGGTAGTCGGACGACCGCGGCGCGCCCGGCTCGTCCTGCCCGGCGACGACCGCGGCGATGCCGCGGGCGATCTCCGCCGCCATCGGTTCGGGCACTAGGCCGACCTCGGCCAGCATGACGACGGACGCCTTGTTGATCTCGCCCAGGCGCTGGAAGTCGTCCTGCACGGGCTGTGCGAGCGCCGGGGCGGCGCCGAGCCCCAGGCTGAGTATCACCGCCGCAAGCTGACCACGTGACATCGCAGGTCCCTCCTGTACCCCGGGCGCGCCGGGCGTTTCCGCCGGGCTTGAACTCATCAGTTCAAGAGATCCGCCGGGCTTGAACTCATCAGTTCACGAGATCCGCCGGGCTTGAACTCATCGGTTCACGAGATCCGCCGGGCTTGAACTCATCAGTTTCACAGGAATCGATGAAAATTGATGAGGGTTCATCAATCGGTCTCTGCCGCCCGGCCTATCGTGACCCTCCATCGGGGTCACCGACGGCAGGTCGTGATGCGCCGGCTGGGCGTCGGCGCCGCGGAGTCGGCCGACTCCTGTGGCCGACACCATCGCGGCGTCGATAGGGCTGGTATACCACAGAGCGCGCCGTGAGGTTGGTCGCCGGCGCAGACCCGACGCCGACCGCCCGGCGCCCGACGGGGCGGGCTCACTCGGCCCGGGCGAGCGATTCCAGTCGGGTCTCGAGGTCGGCCGGTGCGCGAAAGACGTGCGTGCGCCGGCCCATCCGCCGCTGTTCCAGGAGCCCGAGCTCTGCAAGCCGGAACAGATCGGCGCGGGCCGTCGCATAGGCCACGTCGTGACTCGTCTGGTGAGACCGGGTGGTGTACTCGGCGTCCGGGTGCCGAACGGCGTGGCCCAGCAACGCGAGCTGACGGTGGTTCAGGTCGGTCGACCGCTTGAGCATGCGCTCGACCCGCTGCACTTGCTGGACCTTGGTTTCGAGGTACGCGTCGAGGTCGTCGATTGCGCGCCGGATTACGTCCACCTGGTGGACGATGAAGTAGGTCAGGTCGTTGCCGTCGGTCTCGGTGAGCAGGAACGCCCGGGCGTACTGCCCCGGCGCCTTCTTGAGAAAACGGCTGATCGAGACGAACTCGAACGGCCAGTAGCCATGGCGCAGCATTGCCCAGTAGAACAGCGCCCGGGCCGTGCGGCCGTTGCCGTCCTCGAACGGGTGGTCGAAGGCGAGCCAGAAATGCAGCAGGATGGCGCGAACGACAGGGTGCATGAAGGCGCCGTCGTCGGCGTCCTGATTCGCGAACTGCACCATCTGGTTCAGGCGGTCGGGAAGCTGTTCCGCCGGCGGGGGGTGGTACAGCACTTGGTCGTTGGCGTCGCACACCTCGACGCGGTCGTCCTCCGGCCGCTGCAGACGCCCGGCCGCGGCCGAGTCGCGCAGCGTGTCCGCCGTCAACGTGACGTGCAGGTCCAGGACCGCATCGACGGTCAACGGCGAGTCCCGTATCGCGCGGATTGCCTGCATGGCCCGGTAGTTGTTCAGGATCATCCGTTCGCTGCGGTCCCGGGGGCGTCGCCCGGATCGGATCATCTTGGCCGCGGCGGCCCTCGTCGTGGAGGCCCCCTCGAGCTGGCTCGACGTGATGGCCTCGTCGATCAGCGAGTTGACGATGAACCGATCCCGGGTCTGCCGGTTGACCACTGTGTCGGCCACTCCAATCCGCCCGCTGGCCCGGCTGTCGATCCGGTGCAGGGCCTCCTGAACAGGGTCGGGCAGCATGAAGCGGAAGGGCCGTCCGCGCGCGTCGCGCAACGGGATGGGCCGGGACAGGCCGCTCCGGACCAGCCTGATGCCCGTCCACCACTCTTCGCTGCTCAGCTTCGGGGGCGGGTCGAGCCGGCGCAGCGTGTCCCAGTGGAGATAGCGCCCGTCCACGATCGGGTGGAAGGCGTGGTCCGTCAGCACGGTCGGCAGGCGGTCGCGGTGCCGGTGGAGCAGCTTGTCGAGGGGCAAGGGCGAGCGTGGTCGCTTCACGAGTGCGTCTCTGGCTGAGGCGCGACGGCATTCTCCCACGGTGAACCGGCACGGCAACGGCGCCGCGGATCATCAGTTCATGGGAAACTGATGACCATTGATGCAACTCTATCACATATCATCAATTCACCGAAAAATGATGATAAATTCGGCTGCCGCACTGGTTGACGCGTACCGACCGGTTTTCGGTCGTCGATTCCGTGCCCGGCTCCTGCTCATGCGACAAGAACGGCAACCGGGCCATCCGGCCGCGCGCGCCGACGATGGGGCGTACGACGCTGCCGTCCTACGCCGCCCACCGACGGACGCGAGGGGAGAGGAGCCGCGGTCGCGAACCCCTCACTCCAGCAGCCGGATGCGGTGGGCCTCGCTGTCGCCGACGTAGAGCCCGCGACCGGTCTCGTAGAAGATGCCGTGGGGCCTCGCCATGCGGCAGCGCAGGGGGTCGTCCTCGGGGCCGTCGCCGCGCTGACCGTCGCCGAGCACGGTGGAGATGAGGCCGGTGGCGGTGTCGACCATGCGGATGACGTGGTTCTCGGTGTCGGCCACGTAGAGCCGACCCTCGGCGAAGGCGAGCCCCTTGGGGCCGGCCAGGGTCGCGGCGGGGGCGGGGCCGCCGTCGCCGGTGTAGCCCTGCTCGCCGGTGCCCGCCACGTGGTGGATGGTCTCGGCCGCGAGGTCGATCCGGTAGATGGCGTTGCCTTCGCGCAACGCGAGGTAGAGGCTGCCGTCGGGGTCGCTGGCCATGGCCCGCGGGCCGTTGAGCGGAGTGCCGGCGAGGGGGGCGCCGTCGGGCGTCGGTTCGCGTTCGCCGGTCCCGGCCCAGGTCTCGATGAGGCCGGTGGCGGGGTCGACGCGGCGGATGCGGTGGTTCCCGATGTCGCAGATGAGGAGCCGGCCCTCGGGGTCGAAGGCGATGCTGTGGGGCCGCCTGAGCATCGCCTCGACGGCCGGCCCGCCGTCGCCCGAGAAACCGGCCTCGCCGGTGCCGGCGACGGTGGAGATGACGCCGGTCTCCGTGTCCACGCGGCGCACCACGTGGCTGTCGCGCTCGACGATGTAGAGGTGGCCCGCGCCGTCGAACTGAATCTCGTGGGGCATGTTCAGGGCCGCCTCGGTGGCGGGGCCGCCGTCGCCGGTGTAGCCCCGGTCGCCGTTGCCGGCGATGGTGGTGGTGGCGCCGGTCTCGCGGTCGAGCCGCCGGATGCGCTGGTTGTCGAGGTCGCAGAAGTACAGCGCGCCGTCGGGGCCGACGACGACGCCGTAGGGGTTGGCGACCTGGGCGTCGGAGAGGCCGGCAACGCCGTTGCCGATGACGGTGGTGACGGTGGCGGTCTGCGCGTGGGCGAGGCCGACGAGCAGCAGCAGGGCCGATGACAGCACGATCGGGCGTCTCATGATGGATGTCTCCGTCTCCTCGCGTCCTGCGCGCCCGCACCCGCGGGGAAGGCGCAGGGGTGTCTCGTTCGTCCGGTGCTCATCGCGAGTCGCGCCGCTCGCGCGCGTGCCGCTCGTCCATGTCGAGCAGGCGTGTCTCCTTCGTCCGGTGCTCATCGCGAGAGGCTCTGCTGCCTACCGATCGGCGGCGCCGCCCACCTGACCGCGCGTTCCACGGAAGGCGGGCCGCCCGCGTTCGCCCAAGCCCTCCACGTGCCTTCGGCGCGCTTGGCCAGGCGGGCGCCCGACGCCCGCCGGTGTCCTGCGGGCGCAGTGCGACAGGGTTGCGACCACGGGCTCCCGGCCGTCAGAATCGCGTCCGTATGGCGCGCGCGCGGGCTTCCGCGTCCGCCGCCTCCTCCTCCCGGCCGGTGGCGCGCAGCAGGGTCGCGTACTCGTCGAGCGCGGTCAGCACCCGATCGAGGTCGCGGTCCGGTTCCGGCGTGTCGAGCAGGATCGCCAGCACCTCGACGTACAACGGTTCCGCCTCCCGATACCGCTCCTGCTGCAGGAGGAACCCGGCCAGCGTGGTCCGCAGCTCCAGCACGTCGTCGTGATCGAACCCGTGGGCCCATTCGAGCGCCTCCAGCGCCCGCCGATAGAGCGGTTCCGCCTCCTCGACGCGTCCCAGGTCCGTGTAGAACACCGCGATGTCGGCCACGAACCGGGCCACCCTCGGCGAGTCCGGCCCGTCGATCCCTTCGAGCAGCGCCAGCGATTCGAGGTACGCCGCCTCGGCTGCCTCGTCGCGTGCCTGCGAGCGGTACAAGTCGGCGAGGTTGCCGAGGGTCAGGGCCCGCCGCGGATCGGTGTCCTCGAAGTCCTCGGCGACCTGCGCGGCGAGGAGAAAGAACGACTCCGCCTCCTCGGTCCTGCCGTCCTGGTAGGCGAACGCGGCGGCGTCCATGTACTGGTCCCAGGACTGCGCCCGGCAGCCGACCAGGGCCGCCAGCGCCGCCGCGATCACGAGGTTCCGCTTGAGCATCGTACGCGCCGTCGCTCGCTCACCGACTCCGCCCCCGACCGGCCGACTGCCTGCGCCACGGACGGACGGTTGACATTGTGGCATGTCCGTGTCCAAATCGGGGCGCGCGAGACCGTCATGACGACCACGGTCGGAACAGCAGGACGCAAATCGGCGTCGGCGGTGGCGCGGAGGGCCGCTCCGGACCGCGGGGCGTGGGCCGCACGAAGCCATCGCCGTCGTGACGGAGGGTCGGGACGGAGATTCCAGGGAGAGAGAAGATGACGAGAAGCAGGTTGGCGTTTCTCGGAGCGCTTGCGGGCGGCTTGGCCGTCTGCATGCTGGCGTTGCCGCCGGGGCTGGGCGCCCGGCAGGCGGCGGTGGCCATCGACGACGACGATATCGGCGGCGTCGTGACGGGGCCGAACGGGCCCGAGGCGGGGGTCTGGGTGATCGCCGAGACCCTGGATCTGCCGACCCGGTTCAACCGCACCGTCGTCACCGACGACGAGGGCCGCTACGTCGTGCCGGACCTGCCGGACGCGACCTACGACGTCTGGGTGCGCGGCTATGGGCTCGTGGACTCGCCGAAGCAGCAGGCGTCGCCGGGCGCCCGCGTGGACCATACGGCGGTGGTCGCGCCCGACGCGCAGGCGGCGGCGCAGTACTACCCCTCGGGCTATTGGTATGCGCTGCTCGAGGCGCCGGGGCCCGAGGAGTTCCCCGGCACCGGTCAGGACGGGAACGGCATCTCGCCGAACGTGCCCAACCAGGCGGCGTGGCTGCGCGGCCTGAAGTCGGGCGGGTGCACCGCCTGTCACGGGCTCGGGGGCAAGGCCACCCGCGAGATTCCGCCCGAGCTCGGCGAGTTCGACTCGCTGGTGGCGGCGTGGGACCGCCGCATCCAGTCCGGGCAGGCCGGGGGCAGCATGAGCGGGGGCCTCGACCGGATGGGCCGCCGCCGCGCGCTTGAGATGTACGCCGACTGGACCGGCCGCATCATGGCCGGCGAGGTCCCGCCCGAAGCGCCCCCGCGGCCCCAGGGGGTCGAGCGCAACGTGGTCGTCACCCAGTGGGACTGGGCCGACCCCACCGCCTACCTGCACGACGAGGCGTCGACCGACAAGCGCGACCCCACCGTGAACGCCTACGGCCCGATCTACGGCGCGCTCGAGGCCAGCGCCGACTACGTGCCGGTGCTCGATCCGGTGAGCCACTCGATCTCCGAGGTCGTCGTGCCGGTGCGCGATCCGGACACGCCGGTGGCGGCGGGGCCGCCCCTGGCGCCCTCTCCCTACTGGGGGAACGAGGCGATCTGGGACAGCCAGTCCAACGTGCACAATCCCATGCTCGACCAGGACGGCCGCGTCTGGCTGACCTCGCGGGTGCGCGGCCCCGAGAACCCGCCGATGTGCCTGGAGGGGTCCGACCATCCGTCGGCTCGCGCGTTCCCCAACCCCCGCGCGAACCGGCACCTGGCCGTGTACGACCCCGCCACCGACGAGATGACCCTCGTCGGCACCTGCTACAGCACCCACCACCTGATCTTCGCCGAGGACGAGGACAACACCCTGTGGACGAGCGGCGGCGGGCAGGTCATCGGGTGGCTCAACACCAACCTGTTCCTCGAGACCGGTGACGAGGAGGCGGCCCAAGGCTGGAGCCCGCTCGTGCTCGACACCAACGGCAACGGCGTCCGCGACGAGTGGGTCGAGCCCGGCGAGCCCGCCGATCCGACCAAGGACACCCGCATCCGCTCCGGGTTCTACGGCGTGGCCTACAACCCCGTCGACGGCAGCATCTGGGGATCGTCGCTCGGCATGCCCGGCGCGGTGCTGCGGTTCGACCCCACCGGCGACAACCCCTCCGAGACCGGCCTGACCGAGTTCTACGAAGTGCCGTTCCAGAACCCCGGGGCCGAGGTGCAGGACGGCTACTCGCCGCGTGGCATGGACATCGACCGCAACGGCGTCGTGTGGACCCCGCTCGCCAGCGGCCACATGGCGAGCTTCGACCGCAGCAAGTGCACGGGGCCGCTGAACGGGCCGGACGCGACCGGCCAGCACTGCCCCGAGGGATGGACGCTGTACGAGGAGCCGATGCCCCAGATGAAGGGCATCGACGCCTCGGGCAGCATTGAGGGCAGCTACTACACGTGGGTCGACCAGTTCGACACGCTCGGGCTGGGCCAGGGCGTGCCCATCAACACCGGCAACGCGGCCGAGGGCCTGCTCGCGCTGCGCGACGGCGAGTGGGTCATCCTGCGCGTGCCGTATCCGCTCGGGTTCTACACCAAGTGGATGGACGGCCGCATCGACGACCCCGACCTCGGCTGGAAGGGCAGGGGCGTCTGGGCGACCTGGAGCACCCGGGCCCCGTTCCACGCCGAGACCGGCGCGGGCACGCCGAGCAAGGTGGTGCACTTCCAGATCCGCCCCGACGCGCTGGCGAAGTAGTCGGGTACAAGTCCCTCGACTATGCGCGGGTGGATGCAGCCGGGCGGCCGCATCCATCCGCGCGCCGGCCCGCAGCTTCGTCGCGGGCGGGACGGGCGACCGGCTTGGCACGGGAACGCGCCGAGCGTGTGGACGTGGTATTCTGAGTTCTCGCAGAAGCTGTTCGCCACTTCCAGTTGTCCGTGTAACGCGACCATCCAGTTGTCCGTGTAACGCGACCATCCCGGAGATTCCGCCAGATGAAGAGCTATCCCGCCGTCGTCGAGCGCGACGCGGATACCGGGCTGTATGTGGGTTGGGTCCCGGGGTTCCCCGGAGCTCACAGTCAGGGTGAGACGCTGGACGAGCTTCACGGAAATCTGCAGGAAGTCATCGAGTTGCTCCTTCAGGATGGTGAGACGTCGACGGAGAGCGAGTTCGTCGGGGTCCAACAGATTCGCGTCGGCTCCCGCTGATTGACTCACTCCCGCTTCCATTCACGTCGTGGCGGCGCGTCGGTCGGTTGTCTGCCCTATCGGAATCCGCAAAGCTCGTCGACCGACAGCTGGACGTCCCGAGCGATCTTGCGGAGCAACGACGGAGCGATGTCTCGGCTCCCGTGGAACGGGACCGTCGTCACTCTACCGTCGGGGTGTCGAAATCGCTTGTGGGAACCTTGCTGCCGAACGTCGCGAAAGCCGTGCCGTTCGAGCAATTTCTCCACCTCACGAGGCTTCAGGACCGGAAGCTTGGCCATAGCCGCCTACCTCCTGCGCGCAGGCTTCGGCGGCGCCATCCGGCTAATCGTTTCTGCCACGTCTTTCGTCGCAGCCACTTTGTCCTTCAGTGCTGCGGTGGTCTGGCAGGTGGCTTCCACAAGACGCTCAAGCAGGTCCGGCAGCCCGTCCAGTGCTTGGAGGCGATAGGAACGCGGAGCGTCATTGAAGCGCCATACTTCTGTCTCCGGCTCGTCGTCGTTGAGCAGCCCCCAGCGCACGCGAATAGCGATGCCCCATACGCGCGAGACCTTGGCGTACCCGATCGAACGATCCCAGAATGAGCCTCTCGCTGGATCGTCCCATCCAGCGAACTCTGCCCAGGCGAACACTCCCAAATTGAGCTTCTTCAGCGTTGCTTCGATGGCGGCGATCGGCTCGGCGACCTCGTCCGAGACGGCGTTCAGCTCGGTGGCGGATGCGATGAGCTTCTCAAACGCCGCCGAGACGCGCTCACGTAGCGGGCCGTGTTGTGAAGACCGCGAGGTAGGCATTCTTCCTCCGTGACCCGACAGGTCCGGGCAGGTTTGGGCACGCACAGTGCCCGTTGAAATTACCACAGCAGCGGCTTCGAAGCCCGGCGGCGGCTCGATAGCGTTGCTCGATCCCGGCGCCGCCGAACTATTGAAGAATTCCCATGATACGCGGCGCTGTAGCACGTCGGCGGCGGTCGTGGTAGCCTTGGCGGTGATGTTTGCACCGGCCCTGGCTCCGGCGGCACTCGCCTACGACGCGAAGGCGAGCGGCCCGGACCCGTCGGCGCGGCTCATCCTGCTGGACTGGGACGCGCTCGACGGCGGTCCACGGGGAGAACTGAGGATGTCGACCTGCCGTCGGAGTAGAGGGGAAGGATCCGATCATGATCGAAATCGCCTTGTTTCTCGTTGCGCTTTGGGTGATCGCGTTTCGTGTTTTGACGACCCTGAGATCGCCTGGAAGCCCGTTCTTTACTGGCGCTGGCACGCGAGGCGGAAAACGTATAGCTCCAATGCGGGAGTCATGAGTTTCATTCGCCTGCTCGACAGCCCTATCCGGTTCGTGCAGACGCGGGCGGCTTCCGGGCCGCCCCGCCTGTATTCGGCGTTCCTGCCTGTTGTAATCAACGCCTTGTCGTCGGCGGGATTGGCGTGATTTCTCAGTCTCGGATGACCATGCTTGCGCCGGGGCTGGCGGAACCTGTCACCCCTCCCGGAAAACCGATCCTGTTGGCCGTCCCGGCGGCTATCATCGTCGGGCTGATCGGTTTCACGCTGCATGCCGGGGCCGTGGTCAGTGTTCGACATGCTGACGGCGCATTCGACCGGCCCGAAGCCCCCGCGACTAGTTGAGCTTTCCGCGCTCGCCTACTGGCCGCAACTGCTTTGGTCGGTGCCGGCCCTGGCGGCCATGTGGTGGCTCTACGACCCGCCGCCAATGGTTTACCGGGGGCTATAGCCGACGTGATGCAGGCGGCCATGCGCTACTGGCAGCAACTTGCCGCCGAACCACTCCAGATCGTCATGACCCGGACGCAACAGATGGCCGGGGTGTGGCTGATCGCGCTGCTGTGTGAGTTCGGCCTCTCGGCGGCGGTAACTCTGCCCCTCGATGACCAGGACAGTGTTGTCGGGGTCGTGTTGTCCGAGGGCATCGTAAGTCTCCAGGTCGTGCGGCCGGACGTCGACGTCCCGCAATCCGGGCCGGTCGGGCAATGTGATTCGGAGGGGCGGTGTGAGTCCGCGTCGCCGCCACCGAGTTTCGAGGATATGGGTGATGGACCGGCGCCGAGTGCATCGCGTTTGAGGGCGTCGTCAAGGGCGGCGGCGAACTCGTGCGGCCCGTAGTCGTTGAGGAGCGCGAGCAGCCTGGCGGCGTGGGGTCGTAGCGCTTTCCCGCGTTCTGCGAGCCGCTCGAAGAGGATGTCGGTGTTGGGACGGCGGCGCGGAGCCGGTCTCGGGTGGTGTGGGTGTTGGTCTGTCGGGTGGCGGCCAGAAGTCCTTCGAGATGGACGGGGGTCCTCGACGGTGTGTCCGGTGTCGTAATTTCGTCGGTGTCGGGCGAGCTCGACCTGTTGGTCGAGGATGCGGATCCGGGTGTTGCCGGCGAGGAAGGTAAGGGGCTTACGGACGTGGGTGTGTGGGACGGAGTGGAGGTTGCGGTCGAAGCGGACGTAGGGTGTTTTTCCGGACGCACGGCGCGGGCGAGTTCGGTCTCGAAGGGATGGGCGCGGAGTGGGGGCAGCCGTGGCTGCTCGTCGGCCCAGGCGTCGGTGACGGTTCGGTCGGGCTGTTCGGGGTGTCGGCGTTGGCGGGCGACTTCGTCACGCCAGCGTCGGAACTGGTCGTTTAGGTCATCGAGGTCTCGGAAGGGTCTGGCGGCGAAGAAGGCGTGGCGCAGATATTGGATCTGGCGTTCGCCCTTGCCCTTGTCGTGGCCCCGTCCCGGTGTGCAGGGTGGGGCGAAGTGGTCGTGGCCGGCGGGTTTCGAGCAGGCGGGGGTGGACCTGGACGGCGGCGCCGCGCCGGCGGGGTCGGCGGTTCGGAGATTGTCGTAGACGAGGTTGCGGGCGACGCAGCGGAGAGCGTTGAAGGCCTTGACGTGTCCTGGGAGGAAGCTCTCAAGGGTCTGGTCGAGGGTGAAGAGGGCGGCGACGGCGCGGGTATAGCCGAGGACCATGACGAATCCGGAGACGGAGCGCGTGCCGCGGCCGATGCGGACCTTGCCGAAGGAGCCCCAGTCGACCTGCGCCTGCTCGCCGATGAGGGGTGACGACCCGGCGGTAGGCGGTGCGGGCGGTCTCGGGCAGTCGCTTGACGAGGCGGCGAACCTGGTGGGCCGAGCCTGGGTAGCCGCGCTGTCGGACCATCTCGTGGATTCGGGTGGCGCGGAGGGTGGGGTACTGGTCCAGGATGTCTCGGATGAATGACAGGTAGGGGTCGAGGGCGGAGGGTCTGCCGACGCCGCGGCGGACGCCTCCCGACTGGTGCTCGACGGCGGCGCGGACGGTCTCACGGTGGAGGTCGAGTTGGGCTGCGATGGTGCCGAGCTTCCAGTGCTCGCCGTAGTAGAGCCGTCGGATCTCGGCGTACTGCGTGCGCGTGATCATCGTCCCTCCTCTTGCGAACGCGGCCGGGCTCCGGCATGGCGATCAGCCACCGGCTCTGCCGGCCGCAGACCAGGCACCGGGTGGCCGGCGGCGCGGGCGCCGGGGCGGCGTCGGGCACGGGGAGTCTGCCGAGGGCCGGGGTGCGGGGGCAGTGTGATCCGTCACGCGTTGCCGGGCGCGGTAGGCGCGTTGCCGGTCGCGGTGGTCGAGGCGTCCCTCGGGGCTGCGCTGATAGCGGGCTCTGGCGGCTCTGACCGCCCGGCAGCGGGCGGCCGCGCGGCACCGCGGCGTGCAGTAGGCGTGGCCGCGGTAGCACGCCGCGCAGATGGCGAAGGGGCGGTTGCAGTGCCGGCAGGCCTTCCGGCGGAGGGGCTGGTCCACGGCGTCGGAGCGCGCGGGGTGGTCTCCGACTGGACAACGAGCCTGAACCGTGGCACAACAGCAAGGACCGGCTCGGTCTGTCGGAGCTCAAGGCGGTCACGAGGGTTCGGTCGGCACAACCGGGCCCTCACTCCACCGTCTGAGTCCGCTCTCTACGCTACCCGAACGCCTTGCGGACCGCCAGCGCCGGGGCCGTGGACGCCGCCGCTCCCCATGGACGCAAAGAACGCGCTCACAGGGAGCTTGGAAAACCGCGAACACCGCCGTTTCCCACAGCGCCCACAGCCGAGATTCTCCTTTTCGTCAGGATCCGGACAAAATCGCGCCTGGTGCGTGGCGACAGGTGTCGAGAATTCGTCACTTTCGAGTGCGCGCTAACACATCGAGAACCTGATGAGCAGCGTCGAAGGCTACACGCGGCGGGTCAAGCGGTGGCGCGGCGGCGGGATGATCCAGCGCTGGGTGGCGAGCGCGCTGTTGGAGGCGGAACCGCGCTTCCGGCGAGTGCGGGGCTACCGGGACCTGCGCTACTTGGTTGGCGCCCTGAACGCCCTCGCCCCGACCGACGACGTGGTTCCCGACGTGGCGTAGAATAAGCGACTCGGAGCGGAAACAGGGAGTCCGCTACTCGCGAAGTTCAACAACGAAAGGGACAATCGTCGAGGCTCCGGGTCCCCGGCGGGTGTCGATGGCTCAGGCGCACGGGCCGGCGAGGGCAGAGACGTGATTGCAGACGTAACCGTTCCGGGTTGGCGGCGTTGGGGACTGGCTGCGGTGCTGGCGGGCGTCGCCGCCGCGCCGGCGGCCGCGCAGACCGAGTTCCAGTTCCAGTACGGCAATCTCGTGAATCCGTTCTCGGGCGAGTCCACGCCGAGCCGCATCCTGACCTTCCAGCAGGCGTCGGGCTGGGCGCTCGGCGACAGCTTCTTCTTCATCGACTACGTCGACGACGGTCTGGGCGACGGCTTCAACGACAAGGACTTCTACGGCGAGTGGTACCCGACGCTGAGCTTCGGCAGGATGTCCGGCCGGACGGTGGGCGGGGGAGTGCTCCGGGACGTGGCCCTGATCGGCGGCATCAACTTCGGCGGCGACGCCGACTACTTCAAGTACCTGCCCGGCCTCCGGCTGTCCTGGGCGGCGCCCGGGTTCTTCTTCCTCAACACCGACTTCACCGCGTTCATCGACGGCAACACGGGGAGCGCCGCGCCGCGGACGAGCGACAGTTGGATGTTCGACGTCAACTGGGGCGCGGGGTTCGACATCGGCGCCCAGTCGTTCGGGTTCTTCGGCCATGCCGAGTACATCCACCGCGTCACCGACGAGTTCGGAAACGAGGTCCGGAGCTGGATTCTGGCCCAGCCTCAGCTCGTGTGGGACCTCGGGAAGGCGGTCAGCGGCCAGGCGAACCAGCTCTTCCTGGGCGGCGAGTACCAGTACTGGTCGAACAAGCTGGGCGCCGACACCGACGAGAACCTGCTGCAGTTGCTGATCATCTGGCGGCTCTGACGGGGCGCCGTCACGGATTTCGGCGCGTACGAACTCGATCCCGCCATCCACGACGAGGTGTTCGGGCCGGGACGGCGCGCCCGGCGAGCACGGCCTCCCGCTTCACGAGGCGCCGGGCCGGTCGTCGAGCGCCGGTGTGCCGGGCGGGTCGTCGAGCGCCGGTGCGCCGGGCCGGTCGTCGAGCGCCGGTGTGCCGGGCGGGTCGTCGAGCGCCGGTGTGCCGGGCGGGTCGTCGAGCGCCGGTGTGCTGGGTGAGTCGTCGAGCGCCGGTGTGCCGGGTGGGTCGTCGAGCGCCGGTGTGCCGGGCGGGTCGTCGAGCGCCGGTGTGCCGGGCGGGTCGTCGAGCGCCGGTGTGCCGGGTCGCCCTCCGCCGGGGCGCGCACCGCCGTCCATTCGAGCCCGGGCGGCGGTGGGCGGGGATGACTGGGTGCCGAAAGACCGAGAGCCGGAATCAGGAGACGGCCAGGGCCGCCTCGCGCGAGTCGCGTATCGGAATGATCTGATCGAAGCCGCTGACGCGGAACACTTCCTCGATGTGGTCCTGCATGTTGCACAGGGCGATGGTGCCCTCGTTGGCGCTGAGCTTCTTCGCCGCGATCAGGAGCACCCGCATGCCGGAGCTACTGATGAATGACAAGCGGCTGAAGTCGAAGATCAGCCGGCGCTCTTCGTTGCCGATGTGCTCCATGACGAGCGACTCGAACGCCCGTGAGTTCGCGCTGTCGAGCCGTCCGACCGGCAAGAGAATCAGCGCCCCGCCTTCCCGTTCTTCCGCGACTTCAATGTTCATCGATGCCCCTCGGCGGATTTGTCCGTCGACCGCGCGGTCACTCGGATTCCGACTTGAAGTGGTGATGTACCGTCAGGCGGTTTCTGCCGTCCGCGAACTCGTAGGCCATGTCGTGGGCGAAGGTTCTTACCAGGTGAAGGCCGAGGCCGCCCACCGCCCGGTCCTCCAGCGCCGACGTGGTGTCCACGTCGTCCGCGCCCATCGACGTCGGGTCGAACGGCGATCCGTTGTCCTCCATGGTCAGCGTCACGATGTTCCGCTCGGCCGCCAGATGGATGTCGATCTTCGGATCCGGCACGTCGAACCTGCCGTGCGTGACGGCGTTGGTGATCAGCTCGTCCAGGGCCAGATTGATGATGAAGACGGTGGGCAGCGGCAGCTCGTTGGCGTCGCCGAACTCCTCGACGGCGGCGGACAGATTGCGCACCTCGGTCAGCTTGGCCGGCAGCGAGACGTGAAGGTCTGGCATCGTGTCGTGCGCGAGCACCGGTCCGCAGGTGGGCCACTATAGCAGCATACGGTGCGCCCAATCCACTCGGCGTGTCCGCGGTGTGCCGGCCGTGGTCACCGGCGGCGAAGCACGAGGCAGGTCGTGTCGTCGGCGGCGGCGGCCCCGGTCGAGAAGGCCCCGATCTCGTTCCAGACGTGGTCCACGATCTCGGCGGGGGGACGCCCCGCCGCGCCGTCCAGCGTCGCTTCCAGGCGCTCCTTGCCGAACAGCTCGCCGTTGAGGTTCACGGCGTCGGTCAGGCCGTCCGTGTAGATGAACAGGGTCTCGCCCGGCCCGATCACCTCGCTGCCGCTCGCGTACTCGAAGTCGTCCATCAGCCCCATGGCCAGCCCCTGCGTCATCGAGAGGGCTCGGCGCTCGCCGTCGGCGCCGACGAGCCAGGCGGGCTCGTGCCCGGCGCAGACGTAGTCGAGCCGGCCGTTCTCGAGGTCGAGGATGCCGAGCAGGCAGGTCACGAAGAGTCCCATCGGGTTCTGCCGGCACAGGCGGCGGTTCGCCTCGTTGGCGATGGTGGAGATGCCGGTGTGTTCGGCGAAGGCCCCCATCACCGCGGACTGGGACGCGGCCATGAACAGGGCCGCCGCGACCCCCTTGCCGGACACGTCGCCGAGGACGAAGGACAGCTTCCCGCCCGTCGAGTCCGTGAACTCGACGAAGTCCCCGCCGATCTGCTGGGCCGGGGTCATCCGCGCCGACACGGAGAAGGCCCCGAACTCGGCGTTGCCCTCGCGCACCAGCGCTTCCTGCACGACCTTGGCCATCGAGAGGTCCTGCTCGATCGCTTCGTGGGCGATCTGCAGCCGCTGATTGGTCGTCTGCAGCTCCCGAGTGCGCGCCGCCACCATCGTCTCGAGCTGCTCCTCGCGGTTGAAGACCTGGACGGTCATGTCGGAGAAGACGCGGGCGAGGCTGCCGAGCTCGTCGGTGCGGTCGATGACCTCCTGCATCGCCTCGTTGTCGGGAGGCTTCCCGGTCTCGACCTGCCGAGCGGCGTCGGCGATGACCTCGATGGGGTGAGTCAGCCACCGCGTGCCTCTCGCGGCCGCGAAGCCGGTGAGCGCGAGGAGCGCGAACGCGATGGCGCCGGTGGTCAGGGTCTCCCTGATCACCGTGTCCGCGATGTCGTCGAGGCTGACGGCGATGGCGAGGCCCCCGATGGGGATTCCGCCGGTGTTGATGAGCGGCGAGGCCACCCAGATGCCCCGCTCTTCGGGCGAGAACAGGCTCAGGTTCACTTCGCTGTCGACGCGCCCCAGGTCCATGGCGGTGTCCATGACCGCGGCGGCGCGGTCCTCGAACAGCTCCCAGGCGCTCAATCCGTCGCTGGTCTGCACCTCGGCCCGCCGCGCGGCGGCGGCCAGCTCGCGATCGAGGTTGACGACCCAGAGGGCGTCGAGATCCTGGTTAGCGGAGCGGACCAGAACGTCGGCCTCGCGCTGATACACGGAGTAGAGCAGGTTGCCGCCCGACGCGCTCTCGATGGGAACGCCGACCTGAACTCGCCGCCCCGCGTCGCCGGTGGCGACGGTGACGTATTTGTAGAGAGCGCCGTCGGATGGCCGCGGCGCCGTCGGATGCTCCACGATGCCTGACCGCGCGTCGGGCAGTTCGTCAAGGTCCTCGGGATGCACCAGGGCCGCCTCGGCCCCGCCCACGGGCGGCAGCAGGCTCGAGTAGAGGGGAACGTTGTCCGCGTCGGCGACGCGGATCTCGCCGATGACGGTCCGGGTAACGAGGCGCCGCAGCCGGAAATCGATGTCGTCCCGCGTCCACTCGGGCGCCTCCGCGGCGACGGCCGCCTCCGCGGCGGCGATGAAGCGCTCGAGCATCGTCGCCTGGGCTGCCATCTGCTGCCCGAGAATGCCCTCGATGATCGCCGAGACGTCGGCCCGCTCGGACGTGTAGCGGCTCGTCAGGATCTCCTGGTCGCTGAAGACGATCCCGTTGCCGACCTGGACGATCCGCTGCTTGTCGACGCCGCCGACCCCGACGTACTTGTAGACCTGGCTGTCGATCTCCCGCACCTGGGCCGGCTGGGTGATCACGTCGTCGTCGCCGACGCCGTCGAGCAGCACGTAGAACTTCGACGCCTGCGGTTGCACCGCCGGATCCGGATCGAACGCGAACGGCACCAGCTCGCCCCGTTCGTCCCGGACGTTGGTGAGGTACGAGTACGCGGACTGGTCGGTGATCCAGAACTCGTCGAGCACCGTCTCGGCGACGATACCCTCCAGGACGCGGATGATGCGGGGCGGACTCCACCCGGCCGCTTCCGCCGCCGCCGTGAGATGGGCGGCGATGCGGGCCTGGGCGATCATCTGCGGGTCGAGGGTTGCGTCCAGGGTCCGCGCGACGTTGGCCACGGAGATCTCGCCCATCTCCGCGAAGCTCGCGGAGAACAGGTCGGACAGGTTGACGGCGTTCGCCTCGGCCTCGTCCTGCAGCGTGGCGGCGGCGTTGTAGAGGAGGGTGGCCGACGTGGCCACGATGGTCACCGCCAGCAGCAGGGCGAGGGCGAGAAACACGCGCAGCGCGAGCCGCAGCCGCACGCGCGGCTGCGATTCCGACCGTGGAACCGTGAGCGTGTCCTGCGCTGTACGAATGGTCGCGACTCCCATGACGGACCCTCGCCGCGTGAAGCCTCAGGCAGCGAACGATGGTATCACCGGCCCGGTCAGTTGAGGCCGCGCCGCACGAGGAGCGGCCCGATGTCGGGATCCGCCCCCCGGAACGCGCGGAACAGGTCCAGCGCCTCGACGCTGCCGCCCCTCGACAGCAGCGTGCTGCGGAAGTGGTCGCCGTTCTCGCGCAGCAGGCCCCCGTTCTCCTTGAACCACTCGACGGAGTCGGCGTCGAGCACCTCGCTCCAGATGTAGGAGTAGTAGCCGGCCGAGTAGCCGCTGCTCCAGATGTGCGAGAAGTAGGTGCTGCGGTAGCGCGGCGGCACCGTCTCGAGAGCCACCCCCGCCGCCTCGAGGGCGGCCGCCTCGAACGCCTCGACCCCGGTCGCGGCGGGCACTTCGTCGGCCGTGAGCTGATGCCACGCCTGGTCGAGGAGCGACGCCGCGAGGTACTCCGTGGTCGCGAACCCCTGGTTGAACTGCTGCGTCGCCAGCACCCGGTCGAGCAGGTCCGCCGGCATCGCCTCGCCGGTCTCGTGGTGGACGGCGTAGTTCCGGAGCACCTCGGGCCAAGTGGCCCACATCTCGTTGACCTGGGAGGGGTACTCCACGAAGTCGCGCGGCACCGAGGTGCCCGCGAAGTAGGGATAGCGCACGTTCGAGAAGAAGCCGTGCAGGGCGTGCCCGAACTCGTGGAACATCGTCGTGACCTCGTCGAAGGTCAGCAGCGTCGGCTCGCCGTCGGGCGGCTTCGGCACGTTCAGGTGGTTGCCCACCACCGGCGAGGTCCCGAGCAGGTGCGACTGCGACACGTACGCGTTCATCCACGCGCCGCCCCGCTTGGACGGCCGGGCGTAGAAGTCGCCGATGAAGAGGGCCAACGGCTCGCCGTCGGCGTCGAACACCTCCCACACGCGGACGTCCGGGTTGTAGACCGGCAGCTCCGGCCGCGCCTCGAACGTCAGCCCGTACAGCCGGTTGGCGGCGAAGAACACGCCGTTCTCGAGCACGTTGTCCATCTCGAAGTAGGGGCGAAGCTGAGACTCGTCGAAGGCGTAGCGTTCCGCCCGAACCTTCTCGGTGTAATACGACCAGTCCCACGCGGCCAGCGCGAGGTCGGCGCCTTCCGCCGCGGCCATCGCCTGCAGGTCGGCCGCCTCGCGCTCCGCGTTCGCCACCGCGGGCGGGGCGAGGCTCGCGAGCCGTTCGTTGACGGCGGCGACGGTCCGGGCCGTCTGCCGCTCGAGGATGTAGGCGGCGTGGTTGGGGTACCCGAGCATGGCCGCGCGCTCGGCCCGCAGGCGGGCCATCTCCGTGATGACCCCGCGGTTGTCGTACTCGCCGCCCTGGCTCCCGCGGGCCAGCGAGGTCCGCATGATGCGCTCGCGGAGACCGCGGTCCTCCAGCGCCGCCAGGGCCGGCTGCCCGCTCGTGTTCAGCAGGGGGATGACGTAGCGGCCTTCGATGCCGCGCGCCTCCGCCGCCGCGACGGCGGCCGCGACTTGGCCCTCGGAGAGCCCCGCCAGCTCCTCGCGCGACTCGACCACCACGGCCGAGGCGTTCACCTCGTCGAGGACGTTCTGGGTGAACCGACTCGACAACTCCGCCAGTCGGGCGTTGATGGCCTGCATCCGCTCCTTCTCGGCGTCGGAGAGCCGCGCCCCCGCCCGGACGAAGTCGACGTAGTACTCCTCGACGAGCCGCCGCGACTCGTCGTCGAGGTCGAGCTCCGCCCGCTGCTCGTACAGCGCCTCGACCCGCGCGAACAGGCCGGCGTCGAGCAGCATGCGGTCGGTGTGGGCGGCGAGCCGCGGGGCCATCTCGTTCCGAATCGCGTTGATGGCGTCGTTGGTGTCGGCGCTGGAGAGCGCGAAGAACGTCGCCGCGACGCGGTTCAGCAATTGGCCGGACCGTTCGAGGGCCACGATGGTGTTCTCGAACGTGGGCGGTTCGGCCGCCCCCGCAATCGCTTCGACCTCGGCGATCTGGTCAGCCATGCCCCGCTCGAACGCCGGCGCGTAGTGCGCGTCGTCGATGCGGTCGAACGGCGGAAACTGGTAGGGCAGGGGGCTCTCGGTGAAGAACGGGTTATCGGCCATCTCTTCCTGCGCGGCTGCGTTCGGGGCGCCTACGACGGCGATTGCCAGGGCCAGACCGGCCGCTGCCGTTTCCGCGAACTTCATTGTCATGGTCGGGTCCTTTCGGCGAGTAGCTTCGTGCAAGCCTGAACCATATCAGCTTTCTTCGCTCCGGGCGCGCTCGGCGGGCTCGGCCGCCATGGCGAACCGGGATGCGCCTTCTCAGCTTGTCGGGCGGTCGCCCCGGCCGTGCGCCTGTGCCCTCGGGCGCGGCGCGACACGGACGCACGTCGCGGGCTGGGGGGGCGTCCCACGAGGGTTCCGGCCGGCGAACCCTGCCGGCGTTCGGTGGACCGGGAGGCGGGCCCTCCGCGCGGCGTGGAACAGGAGCGCTCGGGCCGGCGTGCGGGGGCAAGCCCCGGGGCGATGGCCGATGCCGGCGCCCCGGGGCGGCGTCGCTCAGTCGTTCGTCGACTCGAACTGCGCCTCGAGGGGCATCAGGGCCGCCTTGATGGTCGACCCCCAGATGCGGTTGCCCTTCTCGTTCAGGTGCAGGCCGTCGTCGATGAAGATGTCGTCCATGACCGTCCCGTCCGCCTTCAGGAACGGCGTGACGACGTCGATGTAGTGTACGCGCTCGTCGGCCGCCGCGACCTCCCGGTACAGCGCGTTGGTCTCCTGCGCCTTGTCCCACACCGCCACGCGGGCGAGGCTCGGCTTCACCGACATCACGTAGACGCGGGTGTCGGGCAGCTCGGCGTGGACGGCCGCGATGATCTGCTCGAGCTCGGCCGCGATGGTCGCCGGCGGTACGAAGAAGCGCCCGGTGTCGTTGTCGCCCTCGTAGATCACGACCGCGCGCGGCTGGTACGCGATGACGACTCGGTCGACGAAGTGCAGCACGTCGGCCATGGCGCTGCCGCCGAACCCGCGCGGGATGACCGTCAAGGGGGCGAGAGCCGCAGGCATCGCGTCGTTCCACCGGGCGATGCTGGAACTGCCGGTGACGACTATCGCGCCCGGCGGCGGCATGTTCTCGCGGTCCGCCGCTTCGAACGCCTGTATGGCGCCCTCGTAGCGGGTCGGGTCGATGGGTTGGGCCTGCGCCGCCGCCATCGTCGCGACGCCCGCCGTGATCAGAACCGCCGCCGCCGTCGTTCTCAACCGAACCACCCTCATCTGCAACCTCCAGGCTTCACATTGGCGTTCCACCGTCGATGCCGCCGATTATAAGGCCGCTGCCGCGCCGGCCGGTTTCGTCGCTCCTGACGGCGTTCCGGCGGGTCGCGCGACCTCGTCGATCCGGGCCGGCCGCTCCGCCGGCCGGACCGCGCGCCGCGGTCACGGGCCTTCCGGCACGTAGATGATCTCGCCGCTCTCGAGCTGATACGCGATGCCGACCCGCCGGCCGCGCCGGCCCGCCGCGTCGTCCACGTCCTCGGCTCGGTAGCGGGTGATCTCGCCCGCCTCCTGCGTGATGATCTCCATCTCCGCCGTGCCGGGGTTCTTCACCATCGTGAAGTCCTCCTGCGTGAGGAACTCCGTCAACTGCCAGCGGCTGACCATCGCCACCATGAGCGCCACCGCGAAGACCATCGCGACGTCGAACAGGTTCGCGATGGCCCCGAGCGGGTCGCTGTCGTCATGCCGCGAGGCCCCGATTCCACGCCGCCGCCTTCTCCCGGCCATCTCGTCCTCCTTCCGCGGTTTCGCCCGCCCATCGCCGCCCGCGGCGTGTCGCGCCGGCGACGCTTCCGAAGCCACCGCAAGGTGCGCCGCCGCATCCCGCCGGCGCCCGACCCGCCCTCCGATATTCCATTCCGCGCCCTTCTACGGCGCAGACTCGTGCGGCGCTCGCTCGCCGACGAGGCCGCTCACGAACTCGAGATCGCCGAGCGCCTCGGTGTGCCAACGCTGCTTCGCCTGCTGGACGGCGAAGCCGATGCCCCCGACGAAGAGGCCCACGACGGTGGTCGAGAACGCCACTTGCAGGTTCTCGGCCATCGCCGCGATGTCGCCGGCGGCCAGTCCCACCAGGGCCGGCCCCATCGGAATGAGAGTGCCCATCAGGCCGAGCATCGGGCCGAGCCTCGCCATCGTCCGCGCCGCCGCGAGATCGGTCTCGCAGCCCGCCTCGAAGTCGGCGAGCACCTTCTCGCGGTGCACGGCCGAGCCGCCGTGGTCGAGCAGGCGCGCGACCGCGGGCGTCCACCGCGGCTCGGGGGGGAGGTCGGCGTCGCGCAGTACGGCCTCCACGTTGCCGCGGTCGAGCCGGTCGAGCAGGGGCCGCAGCGCGGCCCGGAACCGGAGCCGTGACAGCCACGCGCCGTAGGTGCGTCCGACGAGCAGCAGCGACCGGCCGAAGAGAATCAGCAGCAGGACGATGACCGGCACCAGCAGGCCGGTCGAGAGCAGGTACAGGGCGCGTGTCAGCAGCTCCATGGCTCAGGGATGTGGGAAATCGCAGAATACCGGATAAGCGTGGGCGAGCCCTCGATCCTGCTTCGATCACCGCCCCCGGTCCGCGAGGCGGCGCAGACGCCGGCGATGGCTCCAGTAGCCGACGAGGACGCCGAGGGCCGCGGCGCCGGCGACGACGGCGAGGGGGCCGGCCTCGACCCCCGCCCCGGTGCTCCCAACGCCCCCCCGCAGCGCGAACGCGGTCAGCCCGGTCGCCAGCACCACCTGCCCGACGTGCACGAGCAGGCGCAGCTCGGCCCGGACGTCCCGGTCCGGAAGCAGCCGCCGGATGGCCTCGCTCCCCCCCAGGCCGGCGACGACGACGGCGAGACACAGCACCAGCGCCGTCGTCGAAAAGGCCCATCCGGACGCCGCGTGGAAGGCCTTCACCTCCACGTAGAACAGCGCCGGCGCGGGGATGACCCCGACGTGGTGCACCGCCAGCCGCTCGAACCAGCGCAGCCGCCGGCCGTGCCGTGCGCCGAGCAGCAGGGCGACTCCGCCGCAGCCGAGGACGCCGTCGAGGGCGAGCAGCGCCGCCAGCGTCTGGACGTCGGCGCCGTCCAGCCCGCTGACGAACGCGGTCAGGCTCTGGCGCACCGCGAGCGGGTGTAGGGCGTAGACGGCGGCGGCGACCGCGGCCACGGCCACCCCGCGCGCCCACCTCCGGTCGGCGGACGCCGCCGCGAGCAGGAGCAGGACCACGCCGGTCCCCGCGACGACGTCGAGCACCGCCTCCATGGCTTCCGTGCGTCAGGCGGTCGTGCTCCGCCGCCTGCGCAGGGCGAGCAGCGCGAGCACGAAGAGGCCCGCGGCAAGGACCACCCCCAGCCACGCCAGCCGCGCCCGCGTCGGCGGGGCCGCCGCCGCGTCCGCCGGCCGCGGCTCCGCCTCCTGCTCGGCCAGCACCACGCTCGCCTCCGTCAGCTCGACGCTCGTCGTCAGCGCCCGCTGCAGCTCGCTTCGATAGCTCGCGGCGAGGTCCGCCGGGGCCTGCTCGGCGATGAACGACGCCAGGGCGGCGTTGTCGCACACGAACCCGCTGCAGCCCGCCTCGAATTCCTCCACCAGCCGGGTGTGGAGCTCCGCGAGCACCGCCACCTGTTGCGCGGTGGCGTCCCAGAGACCCTTGCGCACGGTCTCGAGCATCACCGCCGTCATCTCTTGCAGGGCATACGGGTTCTCGCGCCGGAAGAACTCTTCCACCCCGAGGTCGTGGCGGTCGTCGACGTACACCTCGTACAGCTCGTTCCACAGCGTGTCGTCGATGGCGGCCGGCTTCATCACGTTCCACCCGTAGGTGTTGCGGAACGTCTCGGCGAAGTGCTCGGCCGACGAGGCGCCGCCCGCCTGCATCTCGCCGATGTAGGCGGGGTTCAGCAGCGTCGACCGCGCCTCGGTCCAGATCGTCTCCTCCAGGTCCGTCACGCGCGGCCGGTTCATGTTGCGGAAGTCGTTGAAGTAGGCGTCGGCGTCGCGGCCGGTGACGTGGCGGACGGCCGCGCTGAGCCCGCCCATGAACTCGTAGACGTGGTCGAGGCTCAAGGCGCCCCAGGTGTGGCTCTGCCTCGGCTGCACGACGACCTCGGTGCCGGCGAGGGCCGCCTCGAAGACGCCGTCCGCGTAGAAGCTCCACAGCTCGCCCTCGTCGTAGACGGCGCCCATGTTGCGCAGGTACTGGTCGGCGACCTCGGCGTCCTCCTCCCAGCGGTCGCCGCTCTCGACCATCCCCATGATGGCGGTGCCGTAGTTGCCGTTCACGCCGCCGAAGACGCGCAGGGTCGAGTAGCGCCGGGCGTCGGCGGGGGAGAGGCCCCTGGCCATCATGACTTCCTCGGCCCGCAGCCGCCCCTCCTCGACGAAGTTGGCGTGCGTCTCGGCGTCGCGCGCCTCGGCCGCCATGGCGACGGCGCGGTTGATGAGGGCGAGGCGGGACGCGGCGAGGTCGCGGAGCTGGCCGGCGGTCTGCACGACGACGTCGATGCGGGGTCGGCCGAGGTCGGCCGAGGGAATCAGGCGGAGGTCGCCGACTCGCCCGCGCGGGTCCCAGACCGGCTCGACGCCGAGCAGGTAGAAGATCTCGCCGATGGTGGCGCCTTCGGTGCCGATGAAGTCGGTGGGCCACAGGGTGAACGCGACCTTTCGGGGCCACGCGTCGTGCCGGCGCCGATGCTCGTCGATCAGGGACTCGGCCAGCCTGCGCCCCACCGTCCACGCCTCCCGGGACGGCGTCTGCTCGGCGTCGATGGAGAAGAGGTTGCGCCCGGTGGGGACGGCGTCGGGATTGACGATGGGATCGCCCCCGGGCGAGGGCTCGACGTAGCCCCCGCCGAGGCCCCGCACCACGCTCTCGAGCTCGAGGTCCGAGCTGTCGCGCAGGCCCTTCCGGTACCGGTCGACGCCGGCGACGCCCGCCTTCAGCACGCGAAGTGGTTGGGTCAGCTTCGATTCCCCGTGCGCCGACTCGAGGTCGACCGGGGAGACGAGGCTCGACAGCACTGTCTCGACGCTCTCTCCCCCCGCCCGCCGCGCGTAGGCGCGCCGCGCCTTCTCCCGGTACCGGCGTTCGAAGAGCGCGGCGTCGTCGAGGATGTCGCTCTCGACCACGCCCTTGGCGATGTCGATGCCGGCGAGGCCGTAAGCGATCGGGTCGATGGCCATCAGCTCCGCCGTCCCGTGGATCTCGCCGTCGGAGAACGCCTCGCCCAGCGTGTAGAAGCCCTGCACGACCTTCGCCCCGTCGATCGTCTCGACGTGGTTGCTCAGGCGGAAGTAGTCGTCGTCCGACCACGCCTGCTCGGGGTCGAGGTCGAGGTCCACGTGCAGGTCCATGTCCACCGCGAGACGCCGTATGGTCCTGTCGTGCTCCGCCCTCACGGGGCCGTCCGCCGAGTTGCGGTAGCGGTCGAGCCGGTCGCGCAGGGGGCGCAGCCCCGCGTAGAGGCCGCCCTCCATGAAGGGCGGTGTGAGGTGGGTGACGGTCGCCGCGTAGGCGCGCCGCTTGGCGATGATGCCCTCGCCGACGTTGCTCATGATGTAGAGGTAGACGTGCGGGATCCCTCCGATGAGCGCGTCCGACCAGTCGAACGACGACAGCGCTATCTGCTTCCAGGGCCTGAACTCCAGGCTCCCGTGGGTGCCGAAGTGCATCACCGCGTCGGCTTCGAACGCGTGCCGGGTCCACAGGTACGACGCCACGTAGGGATGCGGCGGCGCCTCGAGGGTCCCGTGCACGAGACGGAACGTGTCGTCGCCGACCCCCGGCAGAGGCTGCGGGAGGACGACCACGTTGCCGAACCGCACGCGGGCGACCGCGATGGCGGCGTCGTCGCCGCTGCCCACCGTCATGTACTCCCCCGGGGCGGGTCCGTACGCCTCGGCCACCGCTTCCCGCATCGCCGGCTCGAGATGCTCCTCGGTCCATGCCGCGTACTGGGCGGCCGGCACCAGGGCCGGATCCCCCTCGGTCACGTACTCCTCGAATGCTCCGCGCGCGTACGGCCCGAGCACGGGCCCCTGGGCCTGGATGAGGTCCCAGAAGGCGTCCTCGGTCTCGGGCAGGCCCTCGACCGTGTAGCCGGCGTCGCGCATCGTGCGCAGCAGGTTCAGGAGGCTCGGCGCCACCTCCATGTTGCTCGCGACCATCGCGTTCTTGCCGGGGCCCTTGTAATAGTAGATGGCCACCCGCTTGTCGCGGTTGGGCGTGGCCTTCAATGCCAGCCACCGTTCGACGAGGTCGCAGAAGGCCTCGAGCCGCTCCGGCATCACGTCGAAGATCTCGTAGCCGTACTCGTCCTCGAACTCCGCCGCCACCGCGTAGGGGGCCACCCCGCCGTCGAGCTCGGGCAGCACGACGCTGAGGGTCAGCAGCCCGCCGGCCATCCCCTGCTGGTCGGCGATCCACTCGTCGTGGTCCTGAAAGACCGACACCGCCGTCAACATCGGGATGTCCCGCTCACGGAGCCACGCGATCGCCTCCCGGGAGCGTCCCCGGGAGAGGCGGCCGTGGGGCATGAGGACCACGAGGTCCGGCTCGATCGCCTGCAGGAACTCTAGCCGTTTGTCGTTGCCCGCGATCGGAAAGACGTTCCACCGCCGCGCTTCGAGGGCCCCGATGATGGCGTCGACGTGGTCGCGGTTCGCGTTGAAGGGGCCGGGCACGCTGGTGAGGAGGGCGATGGTCGGGGCGTCCGGCTTCGCGAGGCCCTGCTCGGCGTAGTAGGCGCGGAAGGCGTCGACGGTCTCGAACGTCCGGCGGTCGTCGAGATGGAACAGGACGTCCATCGCTCGCTCGGCGGGCGGCTGCACCGGGTCCGACCGGAACGCCTTGCCGTCGAGCTCGGCGCGGGCGTAGTTCAGCAGGCGGGCGTAGTTCTCGGTGCCGCCGAACCGGAAGTAGCCGCCGACGTGATCGAGCTGCCGGCCCTCCAGGTTGGTGACGTCGTGCTCGGGGTTCGACACGCCGCGGACGAACAGGCGGGCGCCGCGCCGCCCCGCCTCGCGAAGCTGCTCGATGTGCGTCTCCTGCAGCTCCAGGCCGCGCCCGTGCACGAACACGACCGGGTAGGACGCCGCACGATGGAGGGCGTCGAGGGCGAGGGGCTCGATGCGGACTGCCTGGTCTCCGCGCGCCCGCTCGAGCCGGGCGAGCTGGACGCCCCGGAAGTTGACGAATGCGATGCGGGTGGGAGCGACGTAGTGCCGGTAGATGCTGGCCGCGGTTCCCATCGCCGCCAGCGCGAGGGCGGCCAGGAGAATCGTCCTGCGGCGTACCTCGGGCCTGAAGAGACGCAGTAGCGCGCCCGTCCGTCTCGTCGATTCCATCATCACCGTGCTCCTCGACCGTCTTGCCAATCGCCTGCTTCCCGCCCGGGAAACCGACCCGCGGCGGCCGGCTCCCGGACAGGTCTTCCCCGCCCGTCTAGAACGGCGTCACCGCCAGGCTCACCGAGTACATCCGGGCCGCCGTCGGGCTCCCCAGCGACTCGTCGTAGTAGGCGTCCATCACGTTCAGCACCTGAACGCCCACGCGCAGGTTGTCGTTCGGGCGGACGTAGAGTCCGAAGTCGGTGCGGGCGTACTCCTCGAGCCACACCGGCTGGCCCCGGGAGGTCTGGAAGCGGTCGTCCACCCACCGCTGATCGAGGGATCCGGTCAGTCGCCACGAACCCAGCCAGGCGCCGACCTCGAGACCCAGGTTCACCTTGTGCCGCGGCACGCGGGCCAGCAGGTTCCCCGTGGCCAAGTCCTCGCTGTCGGTGTACGTGTAGTTGGCGTAGTAGTCGATCCAGTCGGCGGCCTGCCCGTTCGCCACTAGCTCGACGCCGGTCGAGCGGGCTTCGGCGACGTTGACCCAGTCGAAGTAACTGCGGTCGGCCGAGGCGATGAGCTGGACGAGGTCCGTCATGTCGTTGTGGAAGACGTTCATCTCGGTCCGGAACGTGCGGCTCACCTCGTGCTGGATGCCCCCGTCGAACGAGGTGATGTACTCGGGCCTCAGGTTAGGGTTCGGGAAGCCGGGCGTGGTGCCGTGGAAGACGACGTTTCCGAAGAGCTCCGACAAGCTCGGGGCCCGGAACGCGCGGCCGGCCGACGTGCGGACGCGCGTCGACGGCGTGATCGAGTACAGCAGCGCGACCTTCGGCGAGGCGACGGTGCCGAACCGGGAGTGATAGTCGAATCGCAGGCCCGGGACGAGCCGCACCCGGTCCGCGAGGTCCCACTCGTCCTGCACGTAGGCCGCTGCGACGTGGAACCGTTCCCGGGATCCGTCCGACAGGGGAAAGACGTCGCCGAGCGGCGGGTCGCGGACGATGCTGACGAACGGATTGACGGCGCCGGCGGCGAGAAGCTCGGTCTGCAGAGTCATGGCCTCCGTCGCGAGGTCGGCGTCCGAACCGAGCAGGTTCGTGCGGTCGACGATGAGGCTGTCCCCGAAGTGACCGCGATCGTGGATGTAGGTCGCCCCGAACACCACGGAGTGGTTCAGGCTCGGCGTCCAGGTGAGCTGGGGCTCGATGAGCGTGCTCTGAATCGCCGTGGCCCGGTCGGTCAGGGCGGCGAAGGCGTGAGCGCCGTGCTCGACGGATTCGGTGAGGCCCGATCCGGGGAGCCCGAGGATGGTCGTCGTCCGGGTCGGTGTGCGCGTGTAGTTCTCCTGGAAGATGCTCGAACGCAAGTCGCGCTGGCTGACCTTGAGCTGCGCCGACACGGCGCCTGAGCCTCGATGGCGCAGGATGCCGCCGAGGTTCAGCGACGTGCCGGTCCTGCTCTCGTCGACGGCCACCGGCAGCCGTCCCGTGACGTCGAGCCCGGACGTGTAGCGTGAGATCCGCGGCAGCAGCGTCGCCGTCCAGCCGTCGGCCGGGGCGAAGTCGAGCCGGCCGCTCAGGCGCGTGTCCTCGTACCCGACGTTCTGCAGCGGGACCGTCCTCGATCCGCTCAGGCGCGTGTCGCGGTTGTAGACGTTGTCGATGCGGCGGCGGTCGGCCGTGAACGAGTAGGAGACGGGCCCCGACTCTCCGCGGGTCGACCCGCCGAACTGGTAGTAGCCGGAGTTTCCGCCGCTCGCGAAGAAGTCGGCGGTCGGCGGTCCGGCCCCCTGCCGGGTGATGGCGTTGATGGCGCCGGCGAAGGCGTTGGCGCCGTAGAGGCTGGAGAACGGCCCGCGGACGACCTCGACCTGCTCCACCGACTGCACCTGGACCAGGTTCAACTCGGCGAGGGTGCCGGTGCCGAGGTCGTTGGCGGGGAGCCCGTCGACGAGAAAGAGCGCCCGCTTGGTGCCCGGGACGCCCCGCACGACGAGCATCGAGTTGGCCCGGGCCGCCATCCCCGAGCGTTCGACGAAGTCGATGCCCGGCGTCCGGCGCAGGAGGTCCTGGATGTTGCGGGCCGGGGACGCCTGGATGGTCTCCGCGTCGAGAATCGTGACGCTGGCCGCGACCTCGGTGACCGCGCGCTCGGTCTGGGTCGCGGTCACCACCACGCTTTCCTCGAACTCCAGCACCGGGAGCTCTAGGTCGATCCGCACGAGCTGCCCCGCCGTCACCGTCACCGGCGACGTGAGCGTCGCGAAGGCCTCCCGCGTGACCGTCAACTGAAAGGCGCCGGCGGGAACACCGTCGATGGTGAACGTGCCGTCCGCCCCCGTGGTGGCCGACATTCCCGTGCCGTCCAGCACCACGAGCGCGGCCGGCAGCGGCGCGCCGCCGTCCTCGGCGACGACGGTTCCCTGAATGGAGCCGGCCTGTCCGAAGGCAGGACCTGCTGCGAACGGTCCGGTCGCGAAGAGCACGGCCAGGGCGAGAGGAAAAGCCAGTCGACTACGTACACGCATTCTCACGTCACACCTCCGCGGCGGTCGCGTGCCGGGTTTCCCAGCCGACGGGCCGCCGATTCCCACGGTTCGATGGCCGACACGCGGATGCGCTTGAGGGGGCAGCCGGGTCGACGAGGCGAGAGGAGGCGTTACGCGGGGGGGCCGCGGGCGGGGTGTGGTTCGGGCGTGGTCCCGAAACTGTGCCGGCGTCGTGTCGACGCGGCGACGAGCGCCAGCGGGAGCGCCGCCGCGGGCGCGACGGCCGCCGCCGTCGCCACCGTGGAATGGTCGCGGAGACAGCAGAGGGTGCAGTGGTGATCGTGACGCTCGAAGCTCCCGTCGTCGTGTCCGTGAGAGAGGAAGCCGGCCGGCAGCAGGGCGCACGCCAGCACGAGCACCGCGGATGCGATGGGCCGGCTCGGCTTCGTCATGACTCTGCTAGAACGCTGCACGGCGACGGGGCGGGTTCGGCCGGCTCGGTCCCGGTTGCGCGGCCGCGACCCATATGGCTCGGATTCCGCTCCGTCATCCACGAGAAGGAGCCGCCGACGGTGGCCCCCCGTTCAGTCCTCGGTTGCGCCGGGGCGCGCCCGATAGGGAGCAGCGCCAGCGCCGTCCTGGCGAACAATGCGCCGTGGACGGCGGCGACTTCGTTCACTGCCCGCCTGCGCCGCCGCCCCCGATGCGGATCAGCTCGCGGCCCGTCCTGACGAGGAACGCGCCGTCGACGGCCGCGACCCCGTACACCCGCTCGGAGACGGTCAGCGTATTCCTGGCCAGCTCGATCGGCTCGGCCGCGTCCGCGGCGAAGACCGAGGCTGCGCCGTCGGTTCCGAACAGGTAGACGCGGTCGCCGTTGACGATGGGCGTCGCCCATGCCGGCGACGGCAGGCGGACCGCCCATCGCGACTGGCCCGAATCGAGCGCCAGGCTGCGGATGACGCCCCGCGAGTTGGTGAACCAGACCGACTCGCCGGTCACCACCGGCGACGCCATCGACGCCGTCGCGCTCTGGCCGCGCCAGAGCACCTGCTCGTTTCGCAGCCGCCCGCGACGGTCGATCGACAGCGCGAGATTCGACCCCGAGTCCATCGAGGGGACCACCATGAGCTCTCCGGCCATGACCGGCGACGGCATCCGGTTACCGGCGAGGCCGTCGAGCCACCAGACCCGTTCGCCCGTTCCTGCGTCGTAGGCCTCGACCATGCCGTCGATGCTGACCACCACGAGCTCGTCGCCGCCGCGCTGCAGCACGAGCGGCGTCGCCCAGGAGGCCCTCGCGGGGCGCTCCGCCCTCCACTGCGTCTCGCCGGTGGCGGGGTCGACGGCGAGCAGATACGACGGTCCGTCGTGGGCGGCGAGAACGAACAGCGCTTCGCCGTTACTCGCGAGCGAGCTGCCCAGCCCGTAGCCCTCGATGGCGCCGTAGTCCGCCTTCAGCGACCGCGACCAGACGGGCTCGCCGTCGTGGCTCAGGGCGCCCAGGTCGCCGCTCTCGAACAGGTAGTAGACGCGTTCGGCGTCGAGATGGGGCGTCGGCGCGGCCTTCGCCACGAAGTTCGTCACCTCGACGGGCTGGCTCGACGTCAGCGTGTGACGCCAGCGCAGCACGCCGGTCTCGGCGTCGATCGCTTCCACGATCTGCGTCTCGCGCAGGGGACCGTCGATGGCGGTGACGAACACGACGCCGTCCCAGACCACGGGGCTCGACTGGCCGTAGCCGCCGACCGCGTGCCGCCACGCGACGCCTTCTTCGTCCGACCAAGTCAGGGGCAGGTCGCGGGCCTGGCTGTGACCGAACGCCGGCCCGCGGAAGCCGGGCCAGCGCCGCGCCCCGGCCAGGGGTGGCCGGTCGCCGGCCGCGCCCTCGGCGCGAAGCGGCGCGTCGGCGATGTCGCTCGGTCGGAGCGACGCGGTCTCGACCCGGTCGACGATGGCGTGCGTGCGCCCGTGCGCGGCTCCCCCCACGACGTGCAGCACGCCCGGCCCGCCCACCGGCGCGTGTGCGCGGGGTCGGCCCACCAGTGCGTGGTTGGCGCGTTCCGGTTCGATCTCGTAGGCGAGCGCCCGCCAGGCGGTCGCGTCGGAGTCGAGGCGGTACAACTGGTTCAGCTCGCTCGCGTACAGGTTGCCGCCGGTGGAGGCCAAGCCCAGGCCGACCCCCCGGGCGCGGCCGCGCACCGGCGGAGCGGGCGCCGGCGCCAGGGTCCGCGTCTGCGGGTCCAGCCGATGCACCTCGATCCCGGGCCCCGTGGGCGTCATGCCCCCGGCGATCCAGATGGCGTCGCCGTGGACGGCCGCGGCGAGCGAATGGAGGCGCAGCGAGGCCGTCTCGACGACGGTCCAGACCACGGGGTCGGCCTCGATGTCGGCGACGAGCACTTCGCCGCGCCACTCGCCGGCCGGCACGGGCGGCGGACGGCGCCGGCGGCCGGGCGTCTCCGCCCCGGCCGAGGGCGCCCATCCGCCGATCACCCAGAGCTCACCGCCGACGACGACCGCCGCGTGGTCGGTCCTGCCGGACGGCATCGGCGTCAGGCCGGTCCACCGCCGGTCCGCGGCGTCCCAGCGCTCCAGGTCCGGCCGGATTCGGCGAGCGCCGGAGACGTCGACACCGCCCACCCGGTAGAGGTCGTCGCCGTCGCTGGCGAGCACCGCGCCGCGGATCGGACTGCCGGTCCACACCGTGGTCCAGGAGGCGTCGCCGGGGGACAACGCGTGGAGGGCCGCCCTCCCAGGGCCGGCTCCGGCTGGAGCCGGGGTCGGCCGGTCTCCCGCATGCACGTACAGCACGTCGCCGACCCAGGCCCCGGACGCGTCCGACGACGCGTGCGGGAGGGGCGGCGCGGTCTCGGGCGTCGGCGGCGGCGACAGCGGCGACTGCGCGTGCGCCGTCGCGCCGCCGCCTGCTCCGTCGGCCAGGACGAACGCCAGCAGGGCGGTTGCGGTAGAGATGCGTCGCATGGTCGTCTCCCACCTCCGAACGACTCGTGGCCGAGCCCGCGATGAGGTCGGCGCGAGTCCGTGTCAGGTCGTGCTTCGCCGCCTCCGAAGGGCGAGCAAGGCGAGCACGAACAGCCCGGTGGCGATGATCGCCCCCAGCCACGCCAAGCGCGCCGGGGTCGGGCGGTTCGCCGCCGCGTCCGCTGGCCGCGGCTCCGCCTCCTGCTGGGCCAGCACCACGCTCGCCTCCGTCAGCTCGACGCTCGTCGTCAGGTTGCGCTGGAGCTCGCTGCGATAGGCGGCAGCCAGATCCGCCGGGGCCTGCTCGGCGATGAACGACGCCAGGGCCGCGTTGTCGCAGACGAATCCGCTGCACCCCGCCTCGAACTCCTCCACGAGCCGGGTGTGCAGCTCCGCGAGCACCGCCACCTGTTGCGCGGTGGCGTCCCAGAGACCCTTGCGCACGGTCTCGAGCATCACCGCGGTCATTTCCTGCAGGGCATACGGGTTCTCGCGCCGGAAGAACTCCTCCACCCCGAGGTCGTGGCGGTCGTCGACATACACCTCGTACAGCTCGTTCCACAGCGTGTCGTCGATGGCCGCCGGCTTCATCACGTTCCAGCCGTAGGTGTTGCGGAACGTCTCGGCGAACGTCTCGGCCGACGAGGCGCCGCCCTCCTGCATCTCGCCGATGTAGGCGGGGTTCAGCAGCGTCGACCGCGCCTCTGTCCAGACCGTCTCGTTCAGGTCCGTCACGCGCGGCCGCTGGGCGTTGCGGAAATCGTTGAAGTAGGCGTCGGCGTCGCGGCCGGTGACGTGGCGGACGGCGAGGCTCAACCCGCCCATGAACTCGTAGACGTGGTCGAGGCTGAGGGCGCCCCACGTATGGCTCTCCCGCGGCTGTACGACGACCTCGGTGCCGGCGAGCGCCGCCTCGAATACGCCCTCGGCGTAGAAGCTCCAGAGCTCGCCCTCGTCGTAGACGGCGCCCATGTTGCGCAGGTACTGGTCGGCGACCTCGGCGTCCTCCTCCCAGCGGTCGCCGCTTTCGACCATCCCCATGATGGCGGTGCCGTAGTTGCCGTTCACGCCGCCGAAGACGCGCAGGGTCGAGTAGCGCCGGGCGTCGGCGGGGGAGAGGCCCTTGGCCATCATCACTTCCTCGGCGCGCAGCCGCCCCTCCTCGACGAAGTTGGCGTGCGTCTCGGCGTCGCGCGCCTCGGCCGCCATGGCGACGGCGCGGTTGATGAGGGCGAGGCGGGACGCGGCGAGGTCGCGGAGCTGGCCGGCGGTCTGCACGACGACGTCGATGCGGGGCCGGCCAAGGTCGACGGCGGGCATCAGGCGCAGATCGGCGACCCGTCCGAACGGGTCCCAGACCGGTTCGACGCCGAGCAGGTGGAAGATCTGGCCGATGGTGGCGCCCTCGGTGCCGATGAAGTCGCTGGGCCAGAGGGTGAACGCGACCTTCCGGGGCCAGGCGTCGTGCCGGCGCCGGTGCTCGTCGAGCAGCGCCTCCGCCAGCCCGCGCCCCACCGTCCACGCCTCCGGGGACGGCGTCTTCTCGGCGTCGATGGAGAAGAGGTTGCGCCCGGTGGGGACGGCGTCGGGATTGACGATGGGGTCGCCGCCGGGCGTGGGCTCGACGTAGCCTCCGCCGAGACCGCGAGCCACGCTCTCCAGCTCGAGGTCCGAGCTGTCGCGCAGGCCCTTCCGGTGCCGGTCGATGCCGGCCACGCTCGTCTCCAGCGTCAGCACCGCCCGGGCGAGTTCCGCGTCCCGGGCCGCGCGGGTCTCCAGCTCGACCCCGGCGGCGTCGACGGCGGCGTCGAGGCGCGGGTCGAACGCGGGGTCGTCGAGGATCTTCCGCAGGCGCTCCGCGACCGGCGCGTCGACGTCCCGAAGCTGGCCGCGAAGTGTCGTGCGGTGTTCGCGGTAGAAGGCCACCGCCGACAGCGCCGCCTCGATGTCCTCGCCGGCGGCGATCACCAGCCCGCCGGTCGACTCGTGGCCCCACGCCCGTCCCAGGGCCTCCACCTGCTGCGCGTCGAGGGCGAACGCCAGCCGCTCCGCGGCCAGCCGCCGTTTCTCGTCCTCGACGCGGTCGACGAGCCCGGGATCGTTCAGCAGCGCGAACGTCCGCTCGCGGAGGGTTGCGTCCTGCATCGTCTCGAGCAGGGCGAACACGTCCGGGTCGTCGGCGATCTCCAGCGCCTCGGCCATCGGGGGGATGACCGCGGCGATGGTCCGGGCGCGTTCGCGTTGCACGGGATCGAGCAGTTGCGACGTCCGCGCGAACTCCTGCTCCGACCGCAGCCGCTCGACGAACTCGACCTTCCGCGGGTGCGGCAGAATGCGCGCCACTAGGTCCTCGAGTTCGCCCGCGCGGGCTTCCGGCACGGCGGCGTCGGGTCGGCTGCGCGTGCCCGCGCCCATCGAGATGAAGCCGCGGATGATGTCGTCGTCCGACGGCCGTCGCGACGCTTCGCGCCACGCGTGGGCGTGCTGCAGGTCCGCGTCCGCCACGAGGTCGGCGATCACCGCCCCGGCGTTCGCGCCCGCGACCCGCCGCGCGTAGGCGTCGCGCGCGCGCCGGCGGTAGCGGCGCTCGAAGTACACCTCGTCTTCGAGGTCGGCGGCCTCGACCCTGCCCTTGACGGTGTCGATGCGGGCGAGGGCGTAGGCGATGGGGTCGATGGCCATCAGCTCCGCCGTCGAGTCGACCTCGCTCGCCGTGAAGGCGTTGCCGAGGGTGTAGAGCCCTTGTGGGACCTTCTCTCCGTCGATGGTCTCGACGTGGTTGCTCAGGCGGAACATCTCGTCCGCCGACCACGCCGCGTCGGGGTCGAGGCCGAGGTCCACGTGCAGGTTCATCTCCGTCGCCAGGCGCCGGATCGTGCGAGCGTGCTCCGCCCGAACCGGGCCGTCGGCGGCGTTGCGCCAGCTGTCGAGCCGGTCGCGCAGCGGACGCAGCCCGTCGTACAGCCCGCCCTCCATGAACGGCGGTGTCAGGTGGGTCACGGTGGCCGCGTAGGAGCGGCGCTTGGCGATGATGCCCTCGCCGACGTTGCTCATGACGTAGACGTAGACGTGCGGCAGACCGCCGACGAGGGCGTCCGCCCAGTCGAAGTCCGACAGGGCAATCTGCTTCCACGGCGTGAACTCCAGGCTGCCGTGGGTGCCGAAGTGCATCACCGCGTCGGCCCCGAAGGCGTTGCGGGTCCACAGATACGAGGCGACATAGGGGTGCGGCGGCGCCTTCCGTGCGCCGTGCACGAGTCGGAACGTGTCGTCGCCGGCGCCTGGGAGCGGCTGCGGCAGGATGACGACGTTGCCGAACTCGACGCGGGCGACGGCGAGCGCGGTCTCCTCGCCCTCGCCGACCGTCATGTACTCGCCGGGGGCGGGGCCGTACTGCTCGACGACGGCGTCGCGCATGCCCGGCTCGAGGTCCTCCGCCACCCACGCGGCGTACTCGGCGGCCGGCACCAGCGCCGGGTCGCCGGTGGCCACGTACTGCTCGAATGCGCCGCGCGCGTAGGGCCCCAACACCGGCCCCTTCGCCTGGACGAGCGCGTGGAACTCGTCGTCGGTCTCGGGGAGCCCCTCGACCGTGTAGCCCGCGTCGCGCAGCGAGCGCAGCAGGTTGAGCAGGCTCGGCGCCACCTCCAGGCTGCCCGCGTTCATGGCGTTCTTGCCGGGTCCCTTGTAGTAGTAGATGGCCACGCGCTTGTCGCGATTGGGCTTGGCCTTGAGGGTGAGCCAGCGCTCGACGAGGTCGCAGAAGGTCTCGAGCCGCTCGGGCAGCGCGTCGAAGATCTCGTAGCCGTCCGCGTCGGTGAACTGCGCCGCCACCGCGTAGGGGGCCACCCCGCCGTCGAGCTCGGGCAGCACCACGCTCATCGTGAGCATGGACCCGGCCATGCCCTGCTGATCGGTCACCCAGTCGTCATGGTTCTGGAACACCGACACCGGCGTCAGCATGGGGATGTCGCGCTCCTGCAGCCACGCGATGGCCTCGTCGGCGCGTCCCAGGGTGAGCCGCCCGTGCGGCATCAGCACCACGAGGTCGGGGTCGATGCGCTTGAGGAAGTCGAGGCGTTTCTCGGCGGCGGCCATCGGGTAGACGTTCCACGCGCGGCCCTCCAGCGCGCGGATGAACGCGTCGACGTGGTCCCGGTTGGCGTTGAAGGGTCCAGGCACGCTCGTGATCAGCGCGATCTTCGGGGCCGCCGCCTTGGCGAGCCCCTGCGCGCCGTACCAGGCGTCGAACCCGTCGACGGTCTCGAACGTCAAGTCGTCGTCGAGATGGAACAGCACGTCCATGGAACGCTCGACGGGAGGCTCGACGGGGTGCGCGCGGAACGACTTGCCGTCGAGCTCCACCCGCGAGAAGTTGAGCAGCCGGGCGTAGTTCTCGGCCCCCCCGAACTCGAGGTAGCCGTTGGCCGCGTCGAGCTGTGCGCCGCGCAGGTTGGTGACGTCGAGGGCGGGGTTCGTGGCCCCCTGCACGAACAGACGCGTCCCGCGGCGGCCGGCCTCGCGCAGGTGCTCGAGCTGGGTCTCGTCGAGCTGCAGGCCGCGCCCGAAGACGTAGACGGCGGGATAGCCGGCGGCGCGGTCGAGCGACGCCAGGTCCAGCGACTCCACGCGTACCGCCCCGCTCCCTCGCGCGCGCTCGATGCGCGCGAGCTGGAAGCCGGGGAAGTTGACGAAGGCGACCCGCGTCACCGCGAGATAGTGGTGGTAGGCGGCGGCGGCGCCCCACAGTCCCGCCGTCGCGAGCAGTGCCGCCGCGATCGCCCTCCGGCGCGACCACACCCGGGACAGCCGCGTTCGCAGGGTCCGCACTCGCGTCGGTTCCGTCGTGAGAGTCATCGGGTCTCCGTTCGATCTGTCGCTGCGCCGCCATGGGCGTCAGCACTGCCGTGCCTCCGCGCCGATTCCGGAAGGGCAGTTGCCGCAGGCTCACGAAACGAGGCGGCCTGACCGTCGCCTCGAGACGGCCGCCCCTGGGCTCAAGCGGTTCCCGGTAGTCGGCTTCCGTCACCGTCCGCACCTGAACGCCTGCATGCAGGTCGTCGTCCTGGTGCAGCACGACCGCCGATTCGGTGCGCGTGCACCCGCCGCGCAGGACGTGGCGCCCTGCGAGCACGAGGTTCGCGCGCGGGCCCGGCCCGATCTCGCGGTCCGGCCGAGCCGTCGAGGTGATGTGGTAAGGGCGTCAGGCGGGCGGTCCGCGCGTCGCCTGGGTGGCGAGCGTGGTGTCGAGGCCGCCGCGGCGGGAGTTCGACGCGGCGAAGCGGACCGCCAAGTCCGGGGTCGAGGGCAGGGGCGCCGTCGACGTCGTTGCGGACGAGTGGTGATGGACGCAGCAGATCACGCAGTCGTGATCGTGGCCGCCGGAGTGTCCGTCCTCGTCATGCTCGTGGGAGACGAGGCCGGCCGACAGCAGGGCGCACGCCAGCAGCAGTGCTGCGAGAGCGGTGGGCCGGCTCGGCTTCGTCATGGTCAAGGCGATTCGACGGTTGTCGTCAGCCGTCCTGCGGATCCTATCAGTCGACTCGACGATGGTGATGGCGTTTCGACGGTTGTCGTCAGCGATCCTGCGGATCCTATCAGTCGAGCTCGACGATGGTGATGGCGTTCCAGTTGTTCATCGGGATGAGCAGCCGGTTCCGCTTCGAGTCGTAGGCCATCGAGGCGGCGCTGGGGATGCCGGAGGCCACGACCTCGGCTTCCTCTCCGGGGCGGATGCGCGAGACGGTGCCGATCCGGACGCTGGAGACGTACTTCGTGCCGTCGTCCAGGATCACCAGGCCGTCGTTGCCGCCGTCCACCGCGTGCTCGGTCCGGACCAACTCGCCGTCGGGCGAGAAGGTGAGCACCGCGTTGTCGTTGACATTCACCACGACGATGTTCCCGTCCGGGTCGAAGGCGACACCGTTGGGCCGGGCGAGGGGCGCGCCCTCGACGACGACCGACGAGTCTCCGTCCGGCCCGATGCGGTAGACGCGCCAGGTGCCGCTCTCCTCGGTCCCGGTCTGCGTGGCCCAGATCGTGCCGTCCTCGGCGACCTCGATGTCGTTGAAGCGCTGCGCGTCCTCCACGGCCACGCTGCCCCGCGGCTCGCCGCTCTCCATGTCGAACCACCGCACGACGTTGATGTCGGCCACGTACAGCAGGCCGTTGACGATGTCGCTGCCGAGGGGGTGGTTCAGCGTCAGGCCGTTCCGGTCGACGCCGATCCATTTCAGCGTGTGGGCGCTGCCGTCCGGGTTGATCAGCGAGATGTACCCGTCGTTCGGTATGACGTCCTGGGCGATCCCGGCGTTTACCGCGACGTACAGGTCGCGCGCCTCGTCGTAGGCCATGCTCTCGGCGAACCGGAAGCCGCCGTAGGTCTTGGCGTTCGACGACAGGTCGAGCGGCGCACCGGCCCTGAACGGCTGATCAGCCGCTTCCTGGGCTTGTGCCGCGCCGGTCGCGGGGCCGCCGGCGCAGACGGCCAGCAGGGCGGCGACCGCGATCCCTCGGGAGACGAGTGTTTCTCTGAGAAGGCGTGACATGGGAGCAATCCTCCGGCTCGAGCGTGGTTATCGAGGCCGGCGCACACGCCCGCGTCCGTGCCGGCGCCAGCGCGCCGATTCGACGAGCGACGATGGCGAGTCGTCGGAGCTTGGGATGTCGCAGAGCAGACTTGGCGCGACCCGGGCGGCTACGCGGGCGGGCCGCGCGTAGGGAGGGCTCCGAGGGCCGCGGCGCGTTCGCCGTCCGGTCGGGCCGGCGCGACGACGTGGGCGACGAGGAGCGGGCCGGTCGGAGCGGGCGTGCCGTCCGCTGCGATTCCCGACACGTGCCGGAAGTGACAGGCGTCGCAGTCGACGAGGCCGGCGGTCTGCAGGCCGGCATCGTGCTCGTGAAGCGCGGCGCCGGACGCCGCGAGCGCGACCGCCGCGAGTCCGATGAGCAGGGCCGCGCCCTTCGACAGCATCACCCATTCATTGAACGTGCAAAAGCAATCCGGAGTCAAGCCGGGCCGCCAGGCCGGCTTGCTCCGACGATGGGTCTCCGTGGTCGCCGCCCGAGTCGGAGCATTCGCCAGAGTGACGCCTGCGCGCCACTTGCCCCCGTCCGGCGACCTCTGCTACCGTCGAAAGCGGATGGTCGAGAGAAGACCCCTGCAAGCGAGGCTCGCACGACGCGGCTCCGGCTGGCGCGCCTGGATCGTCGTTCTGGCGCTGGCGGTGGCCGGCGCCGCCGCCGCCGAGGTCTTCTGTCACGAGGATCACCCGGCCGACCAGCGTTGCGCGGTCTGCCAGCTCCCGTACCAGCCTGCCGAACCCTCGGACTCGTCGCAGATTGAATTCGGCGACGTTGCCGAGTCGGTCGAGCAAGCTGGCGGCGTCGAATGGACCGCGTCCGGTCACTTCCGCCGCCTCCCCGCCCGCGGCCCGCCCGCCTAGCTCCCGTCACGCGCTGCGTTCCGTCCATCGTTCGTCGACGGCGCACTGCCGCGAGCGCATCGGCACGCGCTCCGGCAACGGCGCCTGTCTGCGGCCGACCCAGGTTCAGGACGTCGTCTGCCGACACCGGTCCACGGCGCCCGCCTTGCGCGTGCCAGGGTGCCCTGACCCTGACGCGGCGCCTGGGTCGTTCTCGGCCGCCCTGCGCGATGGATGACGGGACCAGGGTCACGAGGAGTTGAGCTCGGAGAAGGGGAATCCGATGTACCGATTGGCGGCAACAGGTGTTCTTGCGGCGGCTTCGATGGCCGTCCTCAGCGCGGCGCCGGTCCGTGCCCAGGGGACCGGCCGGGTGCACGGCACGGTGACGCTGGAGGAGTACGACTCCGTCGGCGGCGCGGTCGTCCTCGTCGTGGGCACGGGCAGGTTCGCGTTGACCGACGAACGGGGAGGGTTCGTCATCGACGGCGTGCCGGCCGGTTCCTACGAGGTCCTCGCGCAACGCGAGCACATGACCGCGGCACGGCAGAGGGTGAACATCGATCCGGGCGGGGACTCGATGGTGGACTTCGTGCTCGGACTCTCGCCGGTTCACGAGGACGTGACGGTGACCGCCTCGGCGGGCGGAACCGAGACGACGTTCGAGGCCTTCAACGCCGTCACCACCGTGGACGCGTTCGACATCGCAAGAGAGTCGGCCGCCGGTCTCGAAGACGTCCTTCGGAACGAGCCGGGCGTCGCGATCCGCGGTTTCGGCCCCGGGGCGAGCCGGCCGATCATCCGCGGCTTCGACGGCGACCGGGTGCTGGTCCTGGAGGACGGCGTCCGCACCGGAGACCTGTCGAGCGAGTCCGGTGACCACGGCGTCGCGATCGACCCCGACAGCGCGGAACGCATCGAGGTCGTGCGCGGGCCGGCGACGCTGTTGTACGGCCCGAACGCGGTCGGTGGGGTCGTCAACGTGATCACGCCCCAGGAGACCTATCGCACGTCGCTGATCGAGGGCACGCGGGCACAGTTCAGCGCCGACGTGGGAAGTGCGAACGCGCAGGCCGGCAGCAGCTTCGGTCTGCAACACGCGCGGAACGGCGTGCACCTCTGGGCGGGCGGCGGCACGCGGCGGACGGACGACTACGCCACGCCCCTGGGGACGGTGGAGAACTCCGCTACCGAGTCGAGCACCGTGCGGGCCGGGGTGGGCTGGTCGGGGGACCGGCTCTTCGCGAGCGCCGGCGTGACGGCGAACGGCGGCCGCTACGGGGTGCCGTTCGCCGGCGAGTTTCACGGCCACCACGAAGGCGGGTCCGGCGGGCAAGGGGAGGACGATGGCGAGACGGCGATTGCACTCGACTGGCGGCGTCGCGCCGGGCGGGTCGACATCGGTGTCCAGGATCTCGGCAACCGCGCCATCGAGAGCGCACGGCTCAGCCTGAACGTCGTCGATTGGGACCATGACGAGTTGGAGAGCGAGGCGGGACGGCAGCGCGTCGGCACCCGCTACAACAACCGGACCTACATCGTTCGCGCCGACCTGGACCAGCGCCAGACGGCTCGTCTGGCGGGGAGATTCGGGGTCTGGACGCAGGTGCGGGACTTCGAGGCCGCCGGCATCGAGGCGCTCGCGCCGCGGACGGACCTGTCGTCGTTCGCGGCCTTCGTCTACGAAGAGCTGAGTCTGGGGCGTTTTCGCGTGCAGTTCGGTGGTCGGTTCGACCGCGACGACTACCAGGTGGCGGAGCGTAGCGGCGAGGGTGTGCACGACGACCACGACGATCCGCACGGGCAGGACCGCCACGAGGAGGGTGGGGAGGACGCGCTCGAGGCGCCCGCCGCGCGCGACCGCGGCTTCGCGGGCGCATCGGCGTCGGTCGGGCTCCATGCGGACCTCGGCGCCGGCAGCGCCCTGGTCGCCAACCTCACCCGTTCGCACCGCGCTCCGGCCATCGAGGAGCTGTACAACTTCGGCCCTCACGTCGGCACGCTCTCCTTCGACGTCGGCAACCCGGACCTCGACGCAGAGTCCACCCTCGGGCTGGACCTGAGCCTGCGGCACCGCGGCGACCGCGTCCGGGGCGAACTGAACTTCTTCGTGTACGACATCGACAACTTCGTCTTCGGCAACCGCAGCGGGGCGGTGGCCGACAACCTGCCGGTGTTCAACATCCTGCAGGGCGACAGCCGTTTCTCGGGTTTCGACGCCCGGGGCGCCACCCGGCTCGCGGGACGGACTTGGCTGACGCTCGGCCTCGGTTACGTCGACGCGCGGCTGACGACGACGGGCGAGGCGCTGCCGCGGATCCCCCCGCTGCGAGGCACGCTGGGCATCGACATTCCCTACGGCGGGTTCACGCTGAGCCCGCAAGTGGAGCTCGCGGGGCGGCAGGCCGACGTGTTCCGGGGCGAGACCGAGACCGAAGGCTATTCCGTGGTCAACCTGCGCGCGTCGTACGTCTGGCCGCGACCGGAGATGTCGCACATCCTGTCGTTCACGGGCTACAACCTGACGAACACGCTCTATCGCAACCACACGTCGTACATCAAGGACCGGGCCCCCGAGATGGGCCGCGGCGTGCGGGTGGGCTACGCGGTGCGGTTCCATTAGCAGCCAAGCCAGCGGTTCGTGGCCAAGCCTCGCGTCGAGTCGCGCCCGGCGGCACGGGCCGACGGTCCGGAGCGGAAGGCAGCGCCGCTCGAAGGCGCCGGGGCTTCACGACGGGCTCCAGAAAGAGTGGGGGCGCCTGCTCGTCCCGCCGCCGGCCGGAGCATCCTGGCCGGCGTGCGCCGCGCCGGCGTTCTCGGCGGCGCGATGGCGCCCTTGACGTAGCCGCGTGAAACGCGCTAAAAGGGACACCGATGAGAGGAAGTCCGTCGACGCTGTTGCGGTGGGGCGCGGTCTTCGCGCTCGCGCTGCTGGCCGTCGCGACGACGCCTCACGTCCACGACGAGGCCGAGGGGCGCGGCGACACGTGCGTCCTGTGCCACGTCCAGGGTCCGCCGCTCATCGCTTCCAGCGTCCACGAGCACCCCGATCCGGCGGCCGGCGGCAGCGCCCGCGCGCATCTGCCGGGGCATCTCCGCGCCGCGGAGATCGAGGGGCACGACTCCCGGGCGCCTCCCGCCTGACGACTCGCGCGCGCTCTCAGCTCTCAAGCTCCCTAGTTGCGTCGACGCGCCCGTGGCGCGCCGGCTGATCCACTCTTCACTCACTGGAGGGAGGCGTCCCGGTGATCCGTCCGGGACCCGATCGAGATCCATGACCGAAGCCGTGACCATGGAGGCGCAGTCCGCGCCCGCGGAGGGCGCGTCGGCGCCCGTTCTCGAAGCGCGAGGGCTGTCCAAGCGCTACGGCGACGTGGAGGCCGTCGTCGACCTCGATCTCCGCGTCGGGCCGTCGGAGATCTACTGTCTGCTGGGGCCGAACGGCGCCGGCAAGACCACCACCATTCACCTGTTCCTGGGCTTCCTCGAGCCGACGGCGGGGAGCGTGCGCGTGACGGGCCTCGACGTCGCGGCGGAGCCCCTGGAGTCGAAGCGGCGCCTGGCCTACGTCCCCGAGCAGGTCATGCTGTACCGCAACCTCAGCGGCCTGGAGAACCTGGAGTACTTCGCCGCCCTGGGCGGCACGGGGTCGCTGGCGCCGGAGCGGCTGACCGACATCCTCGTCGGCGCGGGGCTGCCCCGCGACGCGGTCGGTCAGCGCGTGTCCGAGTACTCGAAGGGTATGCGGCAGAAGGTCGGCATTGCCATCGCCATCGCCAAGGAGGCCGGTGCGCTGCTGCTCGACGAGCCCACGTCGGGGCTCGACCCCAAGGCTTCGAACGAGTTCTCGGAGCTGCTCGAGCGACTCAGGGACCGAGGGGTCGCGGTGCTGATGGCGACCCACGACCTGTTCCGCGCCAAGGAGACCGGCACCCGCGTCGGCATCATGAGGCACGGGCGCCTCGTCAACGAGATGAGCACGGACGAGATCGGCCACGCCGATCTCGAACGCATCTATCTGGAGCACATGCACGAGTAGTCGCGCGTAGTGAAGGCGTCCGCGGTCGTCGCCCGGCGCGGCGGCCCGGAGAGCTGTCGGGCCGCGATCGCCGGCCCCGCGCTGCGACCTCGATGTCGCGGAAGCGGAGTTCCTACGGTGGCGATTGCCGCAGAAGGAGTCATCGATGATCAAGCACATCGCCCGCAAGGAGTTCACCGACGTGGTTCGGGACGGTCGCTTCCGCTGGTGCGCGGCCCTGGTGGGGGCGCTGCTCCTGGTCTCGCTGGGGCACGGTTGGGTCCAGGCGCGACAGGCGCAGGAGGAGCTCGCGGCGGCGCAGGCCACCGCCCGCGACCACTGGGAGTCGCAGGGCGAGAAGAACCCCCATTCGGCCGCCCACTATGGCATCTACGCGTTCAAGCCCCGCCTCGCCCTGTCGTTCGTCGACGAGGGGGTGGACCCCTACACCGGCACGTCGGTGTGGCTGGAGGCCCACCGGCAGAACGAGTTCCTCATGCGCCCGGCCCAGGACGCAACGGCCGCCCAGCGCGTGGGGGCGCTGACGGCGGCCCAGGTCCTGCAGAACCTGGTGCCGCTGCTCGTCATCCTGCTGACGTTCGGCGCGCTGGCCGGCGAGCGGGAGCAGGGCACGCTGCGCCAGCTTCTGGCCACCGGCATCGCCCGGCGTGAGCTGGCCGTGGGCAAGGCCCTGGGCGTGACCGGCGCGCTCGCGCTGCTGCTGGTGCCGGCGGCGGTGGTCGGTGCGGCCGCCCTCGTGGTCGGCAGCACCGGTCCGGCGGCGTCGCCCATGGCTCGGGGCGCGGTTCTCGCCGGCGTCTACCTCGCCTACTTCGCCGCGTTCGTGGGGCTGGGGCTGGCCGTGTCGGCTTGGGCCCGCTCGGCGCGTACCGCGCTGGTCGTTCTCCTGGGAGTGTGGGTGGTGAACGGGCTGGTGGCCCCGCGGGCCGCGGTGGACCTGTCGAAGTGGATCCATCCCACGCCGTCCGCGGTCGAGTTCGCCCACACCCTCGAGCAGGAGATGGCGGCGGGCGTCGAGGATATCGAGCGCCCGGACCGCGCCGCCTTCGGCGAACGCCTCCTCGCGGAGTACGGCGTGGAGCGGGCCGAGGACCTGCCGGTGAACGAGGTCGGGCTCTACCTGCAGGAGAGCGAGGAGTTCGGGAACCGCATCTTCGACCGCAACTACGGTGCGCTGTGGGACACCTTCGAGCGGCAGGGCGTGGTGCACGAGGCCCTCGCGGTGGCGGCGCCGCTGCTCGCGGTGCGCACGCTCTCGATGGGGCTCGCCGGCACCGACGTCGAGCAGCACCGGCACTTCGCGACCGCGGCCGAGGCCTATCGTCGGGACCTGATGCGGCAGATGAACCTCGACCTCGCCGAGAACTCCCGCACCGGTGAGCTGTACACGGCGGGGCCCGAGCTCTGGGCCGACGTGCCACCCCTCCAGTACGACGCCCCGACGCTGGGCTGGGTCCTCGGCAACCGGACCCTGTCGCTCCTGGTGCTGGCGCTGTGGCTGGCCGGCGCAGGGTTGCTCGCCGCGAGACAGGTGCAGCGCGCGGAGGTGGCGTAGCCATGACCCTGCGCACTGTCTTGCGGAACGAGTGGCGCCTCCTCGCGGCCGACCGCGCGTTGCGCGTCGTGCTCGGGGTGTTCGCCGTCCTCTTCGTCTATGCGCTGGCCAACGGCATGGCTTGGGCGCGCTTCCAGGAACGGACGGTGGAGGCGGCGCGGACCGGCAACGCCGAGCGCGTCGCCGCCCTGGAGCAGGAGCTGGCCGATATCGCGAACGGCGGGCGACCGTCGTCGCCCTTCCGCGACCCCCGCGCCCCCAACGTCCTCGGCGGGGCCCGGGGCGCGCGCACCGCGGTGCTCGATCCGGGACCCCTGACCGCGCTGGCGGTGGGGCAGAGCGACCTCCTGCCGTACTACTACGACGTCAGCATCTACACCAACGAGGCGTCCTACCAGCAGAACGGGGAGGTCGAGAATCCCCTCAACCTCATGGTCGGGCGCTTCGACCTCGCCTTCGTGGCCGTCTACCTGTTGCCGCTGCTCGTTCTCGCCCTCAGCTACAACGTGCTCTCGGAGGAGCGCGAGCAGGGGACCCTGGCCCTGACCCTCTCGCAGCCCGTGTCGGCGCGCGATGTCGTGCTCGCGAAGCTCGCGTTCCGTGCGGTCCTCGTGGTGGGGCTGGCCGCGGCGGTCTCGCTGCTCGGCATTCTCGCAACGGGGGCGTTCGGTTCGCCGGGTCGGGTGCTCCTCTGGTGCGGGGCGGTGACCGTGTACGCGCTGTTCTGGTTCGCGCTCGCGGCGTGGGCGAACGGCCTGCGTCGGTCCTCGGCCTGGAACGCCACGGCCCTCGTGGGGGCATGGCTCGTCCTAGTGGTGGTGCTGCCGGCCGCCGTCAACATCGCGGCGGGGCTGCTGCACCCCCTCCCGTCCCGCGTGGAGATGATCACCGCCCAGCGAGAGGCCTCGAACGACGCCGTCAACCGGCGTAGCGAGCTGCTCGCGCGCTACCTGGAAGACCATCCGGAGATGGCGGGCGGGGTGGTGGCCGACGAGCCCGGCCTCGGGGCCCTCGCCTGGGCCGCCACCGACGCCGTGAACAGTCGCCTCGAAGAGGTGACGGCGTTGCACGACGCGCGCCGCGCCGACCAGCTCGCGGTGGTGCGCCGCTACCGATTCCTGTCGCCGGCGCTCCTCGCCCAGGAGGCCCTGTTCGACGCCGCGGGGACGGGCGACGCGCGCTTCGCCCGATTCCAGTCGCAGGTGCGCGCGTTCGCCGACGAGTGGCGGCAGTTCTTCGTGCCGGCCATCCTCGCCAACGAGCGGATGGACGCCGGCGTTCTTCCCGACGTCCCGGTCTTCAGTTTCGTCGACGAAGGTCCGGCCGACGTCGCCCGCCGCGCGGCGGTTCCTCTCCTCGTCCTCGGCGGAATGGTGGTGCTGGTGAGCGCCGGCGCCGCGATCCGGTTGGGGCGCGTGCGAGGCGCGGACTGATCGGCACGGTTACCAGGCCGGCTCGTCGGTTCCGGGCCGGCCTGGCGGCCGAGGCGCGCACCGCGCCTCGACCGTCCATCGGGCGGCAGTCGGCTCGCGCCGACCGCGGTTCGGTCATCCCGCCGTGCTAGCCGTCGAGGCCGACAGGCAGCGAGCCGGGGGGGGAGGCGGCGGTCGTCCCGGCGGAGGCAGCGGACTCGTGGGGAGGCGGCGGCGCCTCGTGCGAAGCAGCAGCTTCCCGCGAGCGCCGCGCCGCTCTACGGGGCGGAGACCTACTGGCCCAGATAGTCCTCGTCGCTCACCGGCCCGAGCCAGTCGGTCGGGCCCTCGCCGCCGACGACGGTGAGCTGCACCATGTACGAGTCGGGGGCGGCGCCGTGCCAATGCACGACTCCGGGGCCCGCGTAGTAGGGGACGCCGGGCTCCATTTCCTGCAGCGGCTCGCCTTGCACCTGGGTGCGCCCGCGTCCCTCCTCGGCCATGATCACCTGGAACCCGCCGTGGCTGTGCCAGTTCGACCGCGCGCCCGCCTCGAACCGCAGGCGTAGGGCTCGGATGTCCGAGGCGTCGGGCCGTGACGGGTCGCCGCCGACGAAGTTGCTCTGGGCCGCGGTGATCGTCGAGCCCTGACCTGCCATCCACGCTCCCGCCGCCACGAGCACGAGGGCCAGCAACAGACCGAACCGCGAGCCGATTCGTACCACCATGTCGTTCCTCCCTGTGTTGGTCGCGTCCGGTAACCGTATCACGGTCCAGCCCCGAGGCGCCCTCGGTGCGGTGGCGCCCGACACGAGAGTCGGCGCGCCGCCACGCAAGACGGGACGCCGCCTCGTGTGTGGGCGCCGCAGCCCGTGGGGAGGAAGTCGCGGAGCGCGCCGCTGACCTCGGCCGCGACGACGGAGGGTATCGTCGGGATGTGGGCCGGCGGCGACGACGGAGGGTATCGTCGGGATGTGGGCCGGCGGCGACGGAAGAGTTCGTCGCCGCCGCGACGGGAATGTCCCCTCAGCGCGCGTCGCGCTCCCCGGCGGGCTGCGTCAGCGCCGATACGACCACGTTGGTGTCAAGCACCAGCCGCACGGCCGCGCCTCTCCGCCCGGACGGCATCCACCTCCTTCTGAATCTCCGCCATGGTCATCGGCGCGACTTCGGCCGCGGCCAACCCGCAGGCGGCGTCCAACAGCTCCCTTCCCGCCTGCCGACGAAGCGCATCGCGAATCAGGGTCTCAAGAGCGCCCGCGCCCAGCAATCCCTGGCTCCGAGCCTCCTCCGCCAACTCCTCCGGCAATTCGATAGTGATTGTCGTCATGGGTGTTCCACCCGATAGTCAACCGGGGTCAGGTCCCGAATCAGCCGCTCCGCCTGCACTGGATTTCGAGAGCCAGCGGTCCACGGTCGCCCGGACGTCGGCGCCGAAGATCTCCGTCAGGTGGTGGTGGCTGTAGAACTCGTTCTCGTTGTGGATGCCGGTGAGGGCGGGCGCGGTCGCGGCGGGCATGAGTCTACCCCGTCATCCAGGTCTCGACTGTCAAGTCCGGCACGCGCCGGAACTCGGCGAGGTCGTGCGTGATCTTAGGGTGGTTCCGCCGCCCTGCGGACGCTGCGCCTCATACGATCTCCGGGATGTACTTCTCCCGCGCGAGATGCCAGAGCGAGGCGAGGAACGCGGTCAGGGGGATGGCCACGATGAGCCCCAGGATCCCGCCGAGCGCCGTGCCCCAGAAGAAGATGGCGACGATGATGGCCATGAAGTGCAGCCCCGTGCGCTGCCCCATGATCTTGGGGGTCAGGAACCAGCCCTCGATCTGCTGGACGACGAGGACCACGCCGAGCACGAGCACGCACGTCGACCAGCCGCCGTCGGTCTGGAAGAAGGCGATGGGGATGGCGACGGCAAGGCCGATCATGTTCCCGAGAAAGGGAATCACGTTCAGGACCCCGAGGGCGAGGCCAATGACCAGCCCGTAACGGAGGCCGACGAGGCTGAAGCCGGCCGCGAAGAGCAGGCCCTGCAGCAGCGCGATGATGAGCTGGCCGCGGAAGAACCCCACCGTGATGTCCACGAACTCGTGCAGCAGGTAGGTCACGTCCGCCCGCGTTTCCGGCTTCAGGAACGGCAGCACGCGGTCCGTGTCGAGCCGGAAGCCGGCCGTGAGGAAGTAGGCGAAGTAGACCGGGGTGATGATCCACGACAGCAGGGCGCCGAGCCCGCGGGCGACGCCGAAGCCGACGGTGACCGCCTGCACGCCCATCGTCTGAAGCCACTCGAAGATCGCGGCCTGCTGAGCCACGGCAATCTCGCGCACTCGATCGCCGAGGCCCGACGACTCGATCATCTCGCTGGCCCTCGGCAGCTCGTTTTCGAGCCGGTCGCGGGCATCGGCCCACCACTGGGGCGCCTGCGCGGCGAGACCGACGACCTGTTCGACGGCGAGGTTCCCGAAGAACGCGACGAAGACGCCCAGCGGCACGAGCGCCGACAGGAAGACGGCGGCGACCGCCGCCGCCACCGGCAGGCGGCCGGGGCCGCGAAGCCAGTCGTAGTAGGGGCGGAACACGAGGGCCGCGACGCCCCCCACCGCCAGCGGCAGGAACACCCCCGAGAACGTGCGGAGGAAGAGCGCGGCCAGCCACCCCAGGAGGCCGACGGCGAGCAGGATGACGAGGACGGAGACGGTGGTGACAGCGGCCGCGATGGTCCCGGCCTGCCGGGGCGTGAGCTCGATCGCCATGACGGTCTCGCGCGGGCAGCCCGCATGTTACAACGAACCGGCCAGGCCGGGCCTCTTGCGCCGGATCCCGTTCGGGGCCATCATTGACGCGTCGCGAGATGCCGACAGGATCCGAATTCGGGAGGAGGGTGACATGAGCCGTCCATCTCACGCCGTCGCGTCCGTCGTGCTCCTGGTGTTGCTGGCGCCGGCTGCGGCCGTAGGCCAAGCGTCCGAGGAGGCCCCGCTGCGCACCGCGTGGGGCGATCCCGACCTGCAGGGCATCTGGAACAACGCCACCCTGACCCCGCTGCAGCGCCCTGCGAACCTCGCGGACCGGGCGTTCCTGACGGAGGAGGAGGCGGCCGGCCTCGCGCAGAGCACGGTGGACCGTAACGCGGAGCTGCTGAACGCGCCCGCCCGGCGCACCGAGGCCGGCGGCAGCGTGGGGGCCTACAACAACTTCTGGATGGAGCGGGGCACGTCGGTGGTGCCCGACCGGCGGACCTCCATCATCGTCGATCCGGCGGACGGCCGTCTGCCGCCGCTGACCCCGGAGATGGAGGCCCGGATGAACTCGCCGGAGGCGCGGCGGCTCGCGCGGATGCGCGGGGGCCAGGAGCCGGTCGAGACCTATGCGCAGCTCGACCTGGGGGACCGCTGCCTCTGGTACCGCGGCATCCCGTCGTTCCCCACCGGCTACAACAACAACTACCACATCGTGCAGACGCCGGACATGGTGGCGATCCTGCAGGAGCACATCCACGACACGCGCTTCATCCCGCTCGACGGGCGCCCCCACGTCACGGGGAGGATCCGCCAGTACGCCGGCGACTCGCGCGGCCGCTGGGAGGGCGACACCCTCGTGGTGGAGACCACCAACTTCAACCGGCACGCGTTCATCCGGAACTTCAACGGCAACCTCAGCACCGACCTCCACGTCGTCGAGCGCTTCACGCGGCTCGGGCCGGACGTCCTCGGGTACGAGTTCACGGTGACCGACCCGAACACGTGGACGCGGCCCTGGAGCGGGTCGCTGCCCATGTCGCGCCTCGACGGGAGGATGTACGAGTACGCCTGCCACGAGGGGAACTACGGCCTGACGAACATCCTCGCGGGGTCGCGCGCAGAGGAGCTCGCGGGGGCGGAGCAGCAGTAGGCGCGGCGGGGCGCGCGACCGTCGCACTCGTGGCGGAGAGCCGCGGCGGTCGTGCTCGGCGTGCGTGGACGCGGGACGGCGCAGCTTCTCCGGGACCCGTGGTGGAGAAGAGCCGCCGACGCGACCGCGCTTCTACATACGTGAACGCGGTCCATACGTGAACGCGGTCCGGCGTTGGACCCGCTTCCAGGAGGGTCCCCTGGAAGACGAGGACCATCAAGCCATCGAAGGATACCCATCGCCATGAAGTCGACGTACCGCTTCCTCGCCCTCGTCCTGACCCTTGCCGTGCTCGTGCCGACGGCGGCGCAGGCCGACGTGTCGTCGGTCGAGATCACCGAGCGCGGCCCCATCGAGGACGGCCGCGCGTTCGGCGACGCCGGCCCCTACGAACTCATCGTGGGCCGCATCACCTTCGCGGTCGACCCCGCCCATCCCCGGAACCAGGTCATCGCGAACCTCGACCGAGCGCCCGTGAACGCGGACGGGATGGTCGAGGCGACCGGCGACCTTCGCATCCTCGCTCCCGCCGACCCCGCGCGCGGGAACGGGGTCGTGCTGGTGGACATCGCGAACCGGGGGCGCCTGACCGCGCTCGGGTTCAACCGCGGCGGCAGCGGGCCCTACGGCGACGGGTTCCTGATGAAGGAGGGCTACACCGTCGTGTGGGTGGGCTGGGAGTTCGACGTGCCGGATGGCCGTCCCATCCGCTTTTCGGTGCCCGCGGTGGACGGCGACCCCGTCGGCGGGCTCGGTTTCGCCGCCGTCCGGGACACCGCGTCGTGGATCAAGCACGACCCCGACGCCACCGTCTCGGCCGGTCACGCCCTCTCGTTCGGCTCGTCGCAGAGCGGCCGCTTCCTCCGCACGTTCCTCTATCTCGGCTTCAACACCGACACCGATGGGCGGCGGGTCTTCGACGGCATGATCCCGCACATCGCGGGCGCGTCGCGGCTCGACCTCAACCAGCCCGGGGCGACGCCGATCTCGCTGGGCATGTTCGACGCCACCTCGTTCCCCTTCGCCGACGCCGCCCTGCGCGACCCCGTGACAGGGGCCGTCGACGGCACCCTGGGCAACGAGCGGAGCCGCGACAACCAGCCCCGCATCCTCTACACCAACACCGGCGTCGAGTACTGGGGCGGCGGGCGGGTGGCCACCCTCGTGCACGCGACGCCGGACGGCGAGGCGGACATCGACCTGCAGGACAACGTGCGCTTCTACCTGCTCGCCGGCACGCAGCACGGCCCCGGCCCCTTCCCGCCCCCGCGCGACTCGGGGAACCGGCAGGAGATGGGCAATCCGACCGACTACTGGTGGAACATGCGGGCGCTGTTGACGGCGCTCACGGACTGGGTCGTCGACGGGGTCGAGCCGCCCCCGAGCCGGCATCCCCGGTTCGCCGACGGCAACCTGGTGCCGCCGCGGGACCTCGGATTCCCCGCCATTCCGGGCGTCCGGCCGCCGCACGACCGGACCGGGGGGACGCGCGTGAGCAACCCGTGGCTGGCCGGCGCCGACGACGCCGGGGTGCCGCTGCCGATGCTGGTGCCCGCGGTCGACGCCGACGGCAACGAGACCTCCGGCATCGTGCATCCGGAGGTGGCGGTGCCGCTCGCCACCTACACCGGCTGGAACTTCACGCACCCGGATTCCGGCGATCCCGACAGCCTAGTGGCCCTCGCGGGGTCCTACGTGCCGTTCGCGGCCACGCGGGCCGAGCGAGAGTCGGCGGGAGACCCGCGGCCGTCCATCGAGGAGCGCTACGCGTCCCGGGAAGAGTTCCTGGAGAAGGTGGAGTCGGTCGGGAACACGCTCGTCGCCGACCGGTATCTGCTGGCCGACGACCTGCCGGCCGTCCTCGAGCGGGCCGGGCGGCACTGGGACCTGCTGAACGGCGAGCGCTGATGCGGTTCCGCCGTCGCCGTCTCAGCCGGGTCGACTCGACTCGCTCTCGATATCAGTCCGGGTCCTCGAGCGAGTCGTAGAACTTGATGATGTCGCCGCGATCCGCTGACTCGTTGAACGCCATCCCCGCCCGCGGGTGCTGGTTGAGCACCCCGGTCATCATGTAGGGGTAGTCGAAGCCCCACTTCAGCGCCTCGCGCATCGGCTCGATGTGGTGCTGAATGCAGTGCAGGACCGGGCGCAGCCGGAACTTCGGGTTGTGCAGGAAGCTGAGCAGCAGCTCCATCGGGCAGTTGCCGGCGCCGCGGCCCAGCCCCGCCATGCTCGCGTCGAGCCGGTTGGCGCCCTTGATGGTCGCCTGGATGGTGTTGGCGAACGCGAGCTGCCGGTTGTTGTGGGCGTGCATCCCCACCACCTTGCCGGCGGGCTCCGCGTACCCCTGGAACGTGTCCATGTAGCTGTCGATCTGCTCGGCGTAGAGCGCCCCGAAGCTGTCGACGATGCAGATCGTGCCCGCCTCCGACTTCGCCACGAGGGTCAGCGCCTCGTTCAGCTCGCGCTCCGGCACCGTGGACAGCGCCATCAGGTTGAGGCTCGTCTCGTACCCGAGGTCGTGGGCGTGCTTGATCATCTCGAGGGCCAGCGGGATCTGGTGGATGTAGGTGGCCACGCGGATCATGTCGAGGACGCTTTCCGACTTCGGCAGGATGTCCTCGAGGTAGTCGCTCTTCTCGGCGTCGGCCATCGCCGACAGCTTCACGGCGGTGTCGTTGTCTCCGACGATGCGGCGGATGTCGCTCTCGACGCAGTGCTTCCACGGGCCGAACTGCCCCGGCGGGAACTGCCGGCGCGAGTTGATGTAGCCGATCTCCATGTAGTCGATGCCGCCCTCGACGCACGCCCGGTAGACCGCCTGCACCGTCTCGTCGCTGAACTGGTGGTCGTTCATCAGGCCGCCGTCCCGGATGGTGCAGTCGAGCACCTTGATCTCGGGGCGGTACGACACCCAATCGCCCGCAGGGCTCGCCTGCAGCTCTCGCTCACTCATCACGCGGTTTCTCCTTCCGGGGCGCCAGAGTCCATCGAGCCCCTGGCCGCGACCGCGGTATTCCCGTTCTCCGGGAGCCTGCCCGCCTCGCGGACCCAGAGATCGTAGATCGCCTCGGAGGCGAGCGAAACCTCGGCGGGCCGTCCCGAGGGGCCGCCGGCGCCGGTGGGAGCGTCGACGGCGCGGTCAGAAGTCCCGTCGGCGGGAGTAGAGGATGACGTGCATCGACAGCACGTCCTTGCGCGGGGCCACGCGCGCCGGGAACCTGTGGTTGTACGATTCCAGCACGTAGCCGCCGCGCGTCTTCCGCACCCGCCGGATCAGCCGTTCGTCGGGCGCGAGCTGCACGTAGGCCTCGTCGCCGTCCTGCACGCGACGGTCGGGGGTGACGATGGCGATGGTGTGCGGCGGGTACGCGGGGGCCATGGAGTCGCCGCGGACATGGACCCCGTAGGCGTCCTTGTCCTCCACGTCGCGCGGGCGCGGTATCCACCGCTCGATCTCGCCCTTCGGCGGCGCGCCGCTCTTCCGGAGCATGCCCGCCGGCGCGGCCGAGCCTTCCGCCACCAGCGGAATGCTGCTCGCGGCGGCGGCGCCGTAGTCCATCGGTTCGGGCCGGAAGTCGGCGGCCTCCCGCGACTCGCGGACCCGGTCGTAGTCGGGGTCGACGCCGTCCAGCAACTGATCGATGGTGTATCCGAGGACCTTCGCCAGCTTCATCAGCGTCTGGGTCTCGAGGGCGCCGTAGCGGTCGTTCTCCCAGTCCGATACCTGCGGCTGCGGAACCTGCAGCCGGTCGGCCAGGGCCCTCTGGGTCGAGATCCCCGCCGCCAAGCGTAGCCGTTTGATGTTCTGTCCCAGCGACACGACTCTCAGGGTACCGTATGGACGCGACACGTGTAAACACGTAGTGCAATGGAATCAGCATGTTAGCGCGTGAGCGAATAACGATTGCACGGATACGCCCTATGGCGTATATTTTTGACACGATGCTGACGCCGGAACAGCTCGCCGCCCTGCGCGCCGAGCCGGGCCGCAACCGCGTGGCGAAGGCGATTGCCCTGGCCGGCGTGACCCAGGGCGCCGTCGGGGCGGCGCTGGGGTTCCCGCAGCCCTACGTCAGCGACGTGGCGCGCTGCCGCTACCAGACCATCACCGTCGAGAACGCGAGGAAGTTCGCGAACTACTTCGGCTGCTCCATCGAGGACCTGTTTCCCGCCTCGGGGCCGGCGCCATCCTGACCACGGTCGGGCTCGGCTCCAGGTCCCCGGCCTTCGACCATCGGACGTCGCGGGTGGTAACCTGTTCGCGCCGGGGTCGGCCCCGGTTCGGCGGTACGCTCCATGTCCACCCACTCCGTCAGGCGCCATCTGCGCATCGAGACGGCGGCCTACGACGAGACGATCCGCCGCTTCATCCCCGGCTACGAGGCGATGGTCGAGGTCGTCGCCGGGATCCTCGCGGCCGCCGGCCCCGACCGCGTGATCGATCTCGGGGCCGGCACCGGCGCGCTGTCCGAGGCGATTCTCGCTCACGGGGGGGCGCGGACGGTGGAGCTGATCGACGTGGACCCGGAGATGCTCGCGCAGGCCCGGGCGCGGCTTCATCGGTTCGAGGGACGCTTCCAGGTCCGCGAGATGTCGTTCCTCGACGCGCTGCCGCGCTGTGACGGCGCGGCGTCGTCGCTCGCCCTGCATCACATTCCGGAGTTCGCGGCGAAGCGCGCCCTCTACGGCCGGATTCGGGCCGCGATTCGGCCCGGCGGGATCTTCGTGAACGGCGATGCGACGATGCCGGCGGAGCGGGCGGCGCGGGACGCCGCCTACCGCTTCTGGGTCGATCACATGGTGTCGTGCGGCATCGAGGAGGCCCGCGCGCGCGGGCACCTCGAGGAATGGGCGGAGGAGGACACCTACTTCCCGCTGGACGACGAGCTGGCGGCGATGCAGGACGCGGGCTTCGACGCCGAGTGCATCTGGCATGAGGGCTCGATCTCCGTCGTGGTGGGGCGGACCGGCTGAGCGGCCGCGCGGTCACCGCGGACGCGGCGTCGCGGTGCGGACCGGCGTGCACGGCGGAGACCACGGAGCTTTGGCCCGCGGGCGACCAGAGAGTAGGATCTGCGCCATGATGAAACTCATGACGCCCAGGATGTCGATTGCCGCCGCCGTCGTCGGCGCCCTCTCGGTCGCTTTCGCCGCCGGCGCAAACGCCCAGGTGACCATACCGGCCCCGGACGACGTCGCGGCCGCGCCGGCCGACGCCGAGAGCACCGCCTCGGGGCTGGCCTCGAGGGTCATCGAGGCGGGGACGGGCGCCGAGCACCCGGCCCCGACCAGCCGGGTGGTGGTGCACTACACCGGCTGGACCACCGACGGCCGCATGTTCGACAGCTCGGTCGCGCGGGGCCAGCCCGCGATGTTCCCTCTCAACGGGGTGATCCGCGGCTGGACGGAAGGGCTCCAGCTCATGGTGGTCGGCGAGAAGCGCCGGTTCTGGATCCCGGCCAACCTCGCCTACGGCGACAACCCGGGCGGCGGCCGGCCGGGCGGTCTGCTGGTGTTCGACGTCGAGCTGCTCGACATCCGATAGGAGCGTGGCCGGCGGGGGTCTCGCGCCGGCGATACCCCGGCCGCGACTCACCGGGCCGCGCCGGTTCTGTCGACCGCGGCGCAACGCAGTCAGGCGGGATGCATCGCCGCTCGAAGCGGGGGCTTTCGCCAGGATGTCAACCTCCGCCGGGACCCTGCGCCGTTCTCGCGGCGCCGGGGTGCCGGGTTTCCTGATGGAGAGGCCCCAATGTTCCGTCGACTCATGTTGGTTTCCGCGTCGATCGCCGTCGCGCTCTCGGCGCCGTCCGTGTCCGCCCAGGTCGAGGGCTACACCCCGGTCACCGACGCGATGCTGCAGGACCCCGACCCGGCCGACTGGCTGAGCTGGCGGCGCACGCTCGACGGGCAGGCCCACAGCCCGCTCGATCAGATAGACACCGACAACGTTGGGGAGCTGCGCCTGGTCTGGAGCTGGGCGCTGCGCCCGGGCCCCCAGCAGACGACCCCCTTGGTGCATGACGGGGTGTTGTACATCGCCAACCCCGGCGAGATCGTTCAGGCCCTCGACGCCGCTACCGGCGACCTCATCTGGGAGTACGACCGGGGCGCCGAGGCGCCCGGCAACAGCTTCGGAGGGCCGCCCCCCGGCCGCATGCACCGCAACATCTCGATGTACGACGACAAGATCTACCTGAACACCGCCGACGCGCACGTCGTCGCCATCGACGCTCGGACCGGCGAGGAGGTCTGGGACGCGGACATCGACCAGGACGTCGGCTACCAGTTCTCGAGCGGGTCGATCATCGCGGACGGTCGGGTGGTGTCGGGGCTGACCGGCTGCGGCCGCTACCGCGAGGAGAGCTGCTACATCGTCGGCCTCGACGCGACCACCGGAGAGGAGCTGTGGCGCACGTCGACCATCGCCCTGCCGGGTCAGCGCGGCGGCGACACCTGGGGCGACCTGCCCCCGATGTTCCGCGCCGGCAGCGACTCGTGGATCCCCGGCAGCTACGACCCCGTGACCCGGACGTTGTTCCACGGGACTTCGCAGGCCAAGCCGTGGGCCCGCGCCGTGCGAGGCACCGACGGCGACGCTCTCTACACCAACTCGACGCTGGCCCTCGACCCGGACACCGGGGAGATGAAGTGGTACTACCAGCACCTGCCGGGCGAGACCCTCGACATGGACGAGGTGTTCGAGCGCATCCTCGTCGACTACGACGACCGGCGCTCGGTGTTCACGATGGGCAAGATCGGCGTCCTGTGGGAGATGGCCCTCGAGACCGGCCGGTTCCGCAGCGCCCACGACCTCGGCTACCAGACGGTGGCCGACATCGACCCGGTGACCGGGCAGGTCGCCTATCGCGACGGCACCATTCCCGTCATCGGCCAGGAGATCTACTGGTGCCCCAGCACCGCGGGGTTCAAGAGCTGGCGCGCGATGTCGTATCACCCGGGGCTCGAGGCGTTCTTCATCCCCATCCACCTGAACTGCGAGACGGCGGTCTTCGGACCCGTCGACCGGGTCGCCGGCGGGGGCGGCACGGGGCCGGTGCGCCGCACCAACCACCACCACCCCGCCAGCGGCGAGCAGCTCGGCGAGTTCCTCGCCATGAGCATGCGCACCGGCGAAGTCATGTGGCGGCGCCGCTTCCGCACCCCCGTCAACAGCGCCGCCCTCACGACCGCCGGCGGCCTGGCCATCGCCGGGGGCTGGGACCGCCAGGCGTTCGCGTTCGACGCGCGCACGGGAGAGACCCTGTGGGAGACTCGGCTGCCGACCTCGATCCAGGGATTTCCGATCACCTACGCGGTCGACGGCCGCCAGTACCTGGCGATACCCACGGGAAGCGGCGGGGCGAGCTGGGGCGGCATGCTGCCGAGAGACTTGACGCCCGAGGCCCGGCGTCCGTTGGGGGGCAACGGGCTCTTCGTCTTCGCGTTGCCCGAGTGACCGATGGTGTTCCGCTGACATCCGGCCGCGTGCAGATTGGTGAGGCCATGAACCCCGCTGAAACCGGACGGAACCCCGTCGAGCCTTCCCCGCGCCTCGGATGCCGGCCCGTCCAAGATGAGGCGCATGTCATCGACCCCGAGGAATCGTCGGTCCGGTACCTTGCCGGCGTTGCTGCGATGAGGCGACGGATCGGAAGCGATTGGAGAAGGAGCACAGGATGACGTCGCAGAGGCCAGCGAATACAACGCGGAAATACGCAAGCCAGAAGGATGGAGTCCGCCCGCGAACGACTCGCCGCGCGGGGCTGCGGCTGTCGACGGTCCTGACCCTGGTCGGGCTGGCGACGCCCGGCGCGGTCCTCGCGCAGGGCATCGGGGGCACGGTTAGCGACACGACGGCCGCGGTGCTGCCCGGCGTCACGGTCGAGGCGCGCAGTCCGGCGCTGATCGAGGGGCTGCGCACCGCCGTCACCGACGGCAACGGGCGGTACCTGATCGTCGGCCTCGAGACGGGGGAATACTCGCTGACGTATACGCTGTCCGGTTTCGGAACCGTCGTACGGGAGGGCATTCAGCTGACCACCGGCTTCACGGCCAACGTGGACGTCACCCTCGAGGTCGGCGACATCCAGGAGACCGTGGTGGTGTCCGGGGCCGCTCCCGTGCTTGACGTGCAGAACGTCGAGCAACGGACGGTGATGAGCCGCGAGGTGATCGAGGACATTCCGACCGGCAGGTCGCTGGCCGGCTACGGGCTCCTCGTGCCCGGCATGCAGGGAGACAGCGGTTACGGCACGAATCTGTCTCAGGACTCGGGGGGCTTGACGCTCCAGACCATGCAACGGCTGGCCATTCACGGCGGCTCCGTGAACGATCAGGTGATTCAGGTGAACGGCCTCGACGTCGGCGACTCGCTCGTGCAGGGCGGCGCTCTCGTCTACCTGCCGGACACGAACTACGAGGAGATTTCCTACAGCTACTCGGCGAACTCGGCCGAAATGGAGACCGGCGGCGTGGCCATCGACATGATCCCGCGCGAAGGCGGCAACCTGTTCAGCGGCACTCTCTTCGCCAACTTCACGTCTACCGGCCTGCACGCCGACAACCTCGACGCGGACCTCCGCGAGCGGGGGCTGCAGTCGGGGACGCTCGTGCAGGAGAACTGGGGATTGTCTCCGGCCTTCGGCGGTCCGATGGTCCGCGACCGCCTCTGGTTCTTCCTGACCCACAACCGGCAGCGCGCGGTGCTGCAGGCGCCCGGCGTGTTCCAGGCCGTCGACCCGGGGGCGCTGCTGTTCGAACCCGATACGGACCGACCTTCCGCCGACGAGTCCCTGGCGACCGAGCAGTCGATCAACCTGACGTGGCAGGCCTCGTCGAAGGACAAGTTCAAGGCGTACTGGAGCAACACTGCCACGGACAAACCGTTCGTCCTCCAGGGAGCCAGCCCCGCCCTTCGAATCTTCGTGACCCCGGAGGCTTCGGTAGCCGCGGCGATAAGGACCAACACCTATCAGTTGAGCTGGGCCCGCCCGCACACCAATCGACTGCTGATCGAGGCGGGCGCCTCGCGTCAGCCGATTGCGTATGTGTTGGGTCCGTCGCGGTACGCGGCCTCGGGCGTGCCCGGCGTGCTCGACTTCTCGAGCCTGGTCGTGTCCCGCAACGCGTCGCCGCTGCTCGGCGGCACGTCGCGCAGCAGCCCGAAGTTCACGAGCGGCTATCGGGCGTCGGTGTCCTACGTCACGGGCAGCCACAATCTCAAGGTCGGATTCAATCTGCTGGAGCAGAGGACGGCGGTGTCGCACGACAGCACCGCCAACTGGCTGTCCATCAACACGTTCCGGGGCGTGCCGCTGCAGGTCAACTATTGGGGAAACTACCTGTCCGAGGACCACGCCCCGTCGCTCGGCATCTACGCCCAGGAGCAGTGGACGGCGGATCGTCTGACCGTCAACGCCGGCCTTCGCTTCGACTACGTCCAGGCGGGTTATCCCGACCAGGTGCGGCCGACGACGCCCTGGGTGACGCAGCCGTTCGTGATTCCGAGCGATGTGGTGGTCACGTGGCGGGACCTCCAGCCGCGGCTCGGGTTGGCCTACGACCTGCGCGGGGACGGTCGGACGGCCATCAAGTTCGCCGTCAACCGCTACGGCGCGCGCGACGCGACGGACTGGTCGCAGCGCATGAACCCGTCGGCGTCGAACCGCCAGCAGGTCCGCGCCTGGAACGACGGCCTGACCGGGTGCATCGGCGACAGCATCGTGTGTATCCCGGGCGACGGACTCCCGCAGGGCGACCCGCACAACCCCCTTCCCAACGGTGAGCTGTTGAGCCCGAACAACACCCCGTCGTTCGGCGTGCCGGCGGCGACGCGGAGCACCGACCCGGCGTGGTCGTCGGGCTGGGGCAATCGACAGGCGAACTGGGAGATCGGCACGAGCATTCAGCACGAGATCACGAACGGGATGTCCATGAGTCTCGGCTGGTTCCGACGACACCAGGTGAATCTGGCGACCCTGGACAACCGCGCGGTCGCGGCCGAAGACTTCGACATCGGAACCGTGCAGGTGCCGCTCGACAGCCGCCTGCCCGGCGGCGGCGGCCAAACGCTGAGCTTCTACGACCTGAAGCCCACCTCGGTGCGGCCGCTCGACGAGGTTTATACGAGCGTCGAGGGTTTCGGGGGCGAGTCGGAGGTCTGGCGGGGGCTCGACTTCACGATGGCGGCTCGGGCCGACAACCTCCTGCTGCAGGGGGGACTGAGCACCGGACGCGTTTCGCACGACTACTGCGACCTGCAGACGAGGCTGCCGGAGACGCTTTCCGCCCGGCGGGAACTCGATCCGGCGCCGGTCCCGAATCGAACTCTCGGACTCAACGATGCGGTGCCGTTGGACTACTGTCGACGCGACGAGAACTGGTTGACTCAGCTCAAGCTGCTCGGCTCGTGGTCGCTGCCGTACGGCATTCAGGTCGCGGGCACGCTGCAGAACAGCCCGGGGCCGGAACGGGCGGCGGTCGTGCTGTTCAACGAGACATCCCTGGGTCGGGTGGGGACGCTATACCCCGGGGGCGTGCAGCTCAACGTCATCGAGCCGGGCTCGTTCTACGGGGAGCGGTTCAATCAGGTGGACCTGCGTTTCGCCAAGATGACGACCCTGGGCGATGGTGCGCGGTTGAGGGCGATGTTCGATATCTACAACGTACTGAACGCCAACGCGGTGACGTCGGAGCAGGTGAGCCTGGCCGCCGCCGGGGATCCCGGATGGCTCGCGCCGCAGGCGATCATGCCCGGTCGACTGGCCAAGTTCGCTTTCCAGATCGACTTTTGACGGTTCGCGATTCGGAGATTCCCGTGCTCCACGGCCGGGTGCGGGGATGGGAGGTGGTGCGAGGTGGACAGAAGCCGAATTGACGAGCTGGGGATGACGGCGTTCCTCATCGCGGCGTTGCGCGCCGAGGAGGGCGCCCGGGAGCACCCGTTGTTCCGCGATCGGTACTCGGAGATGTTCGTGGACGACGGAATTCGGGCGACGGTGGCGCAGGTCACCTCCATCCTGCCCGAAGGCGCCGACATGGTGCGGCTGCGGACGTGCATTTTCAACGCGGTCGTGGAGCGGTTTCTGGCCGGGGGAGGCGAGCAGGTCGTGAGTGTCGGGGCGGGCTTCGACATGCGGTCGGCGATCTTCGGCCGGGACGGCGTGGTCTTCTTCGACGTGGATCAGCCCGCGGTGCTCGACTTCAAGGCGGAAGTGCTGGCTGAGCGCGACATCCGGCCGGCCGTCGGCGTGCGGTGCGACTATCTGAAGGTGGACTTGGTGGAGGCGCTGAAAGAGGCCGGATTGGACGCGTCCAAGACTACGCTGTTCCTGTGGGAAGGTAACACGATGTACCTGTCGGGGACGGCGATAGCAGGGTTTCTGAAACGACTCGCCGGCAGAGTGGAGGGCCTGTCGATTGCCTTCGACCACATGTCTGCGCGAGCGTCCAAGGGCGAGGGAGAAATCGGGCAGGTGGTCAAGAAGATCACCGGGGTCCTGAAGGTGGAGATGCAATGCGGCTTCGACGACCCGTCGGAGTTGGATGACGCGATTCCGCTGCGCGTGGTCGAGACGGGCAACATGCTCGACGGGGCGAGGCGCTATGCCGATGGCGTGTCGGACGCGCACATCGATGAGCTGCGCGACCGCATGCGGTTCGCGACGGAGTATCGTTACACCATCCTCGGGTGACGAGGGCGGCCGGCGGCGTTCCGGCGCGGGGCGATCGCCCGCCGACACCCTCCTCGTCCCGGGCCATCAGCAGCTCGGAGCCCTCGTTCGAGTTCGAGAGAGCGTCGACGACGTGCTGCGTCTCGCCGACCCGCCATACGGCGGCGTTCCGGGTCGTGGGGGCTGATGCGGACCCTGTGGAGACCGTCGGTGTCTCCTGGTTCGCGTCTGCCGCCCCCGGCTACGGCGTGCCCTCGACGGGCTGCGTGTTCAGGCGCCGAGCGCCGCCCATGATGCCGTAGAGCCCGTAGTTGCCCTCGTGGCAGGCGTACTCGAAGATGGGGTCGTCGGTGCGCCGGAACGGGATCGCCGCCGTCCACGGCCGCGTGTAGTTGTTGGGGTCGTCGATCGTGAACTCGTACATCACCGTGTCGGAGTCGATGCGCGTGAAGCGTTCGACGAGCTGCGTGTCCTTGGACGAGCCGCTGAAGTTGGTCGCCTGCCGGAAGTTCCGGGTCTCGATGACGAGCGAGTCGTCCTCGTAGCGCCCGCGCGAGTCGCCGACCCACTGCGGGATGTCGCCGTGCCCGCCGTCGCCGACGGGGATGATCCGCGTGTTGTGGATGTGCTCGTTGAGAATGGTCACGTACCCCGGCGTCTGCAGGATCATCACGTTGTTGTTGTACGACCCCGGCCGCATCGGCGGCCCGGAGTTCGAGCCCATCAGGCAGCGGTCGCCCAGGCTGCGGTCCGTGTAGTGGTCGGCGAAGCCGTTGCGGAGGTTCAGGCGCCGGATGCGGTTGGCCTCGGTGAACTCCGCCGTGTAGGGAATGCGCCCGTTCGGCGGGTCGACCACGAGCGACGTGCGCTTGTCGCTCGTCAGCTCGATGCCGCGCTCGTACCAGAACTCGTTGTAGGACAGCACGCCGCCCTCGGCCCGCGACTGGTAGCCGGCGCTCGGCGCCCCGGTCTCGGGATCGAAGAGGTCGCGGTTGAGCCGCGTCCGCTCCGACGCCTCGAACGCCGCCGCCTCCTCGGGGCTCAGCGTCGCTTGTTCGGCGAGTGCGTCGGGGCGCTGCAGAGGGGTCAGAGTACGGAACGTGAACACGCCCGAGACGTCGGGGTACTCGTCGGACAGGGCGGTCGCCTTCGAGCGGTCCGGGGCCTGGGCCGGCGCCGCCGCCGGCGCGAGTACGAGCGCGAGGATCGCGAGCGGTCCCGCGAGGCGTCTGGTCGTCATGGGGTGACCTCCGTTGGTTGCTCCAATCTCTACGCGCAGGGCCGCCGCGGCAGAGCCGGCCGGCGGCGGCGCGTCGAGTCCCGTCTTCCGGTGCCGATCCTATCGCCGGTCGCGACGGGGTTCAACGCTCCAGGAGTCGCGTCGGGGCCGGTGTTGCCGGAAGCCGGCGACCGTAGTCGCGGCGGCGTGGTTGCGTCGGGTTCGGGCGGTGGGCGATCATGCTCGTGCGCCACGCGCGGTTCGGACGGGGACGCCAGCTGCCTCAGGCGCGCGGTCGGCGGATGAGGGCGCTTCGCCAAGGAGGTTCGTCAATGAAGAGGCATGGTGTCGCGCGGTGGGGGCTCGTACCGGTCGCGGCGATCGCGGGCATCGCCTGGATCGGGCCGAAGGAGGCGTCCGCCCAGCCGAACGAAAGGAACATCGCGGCCGGTCGCCGGCTGTATCACCAGAAGGCCGACTGCCAGTCGTGCCACGGGTGGTCGGGCGACGGCGTGAAGTTGGACAACCAGGCGCCGGACGGGGCGAACCTGCGCGAGAGCGCGCTCGACCGCGAGCAGCTCGTCTTCGTCATCAAGTGCGGGCTGCCGGGCCGTGAGATGCCCGCGTTCGATCGGCTCGCCTACACCGACGACCGCTGCCTCGGCCGGACCCGGCGCGACCTCCAGCGCATGGGGCTGCGACTGCCGGAACCCGGCGCGACCCTCCAGAACCGCGAGGTCGAGCGGCTCGTGGACTTCCTGCTCGCCAAGGTCGTCGGACAGGGCGAGATGAACCGAGACCGCTGCATCGACTTCTGGGGCGAGGAGGTCGACGTGTGCAACACCCTGCCGTGAGCCGGGCGGCGGGCGGAGGCGCATCGGCGCGCGGGCGCATCGGCGTGTGATCGCTTCCGCTTGGCCGAGGTCTTCGCGGGGCTCGCCGGTACGACGGCGTGACGGCGGTAGTGGACCGAGGCCGGGTCGCGAGAGCCCCGCAGACGGCGGGATCGCGGATCGCGGGGACGATCGCCGGTGCGCTCACCACGGGAGATTCCAGGGATGGGTCGTCGAATCGGTGCGGTGGTCGCGGGGTTGTTCGGCAGCGTGGTCCTCATCATGGCGGTGCAGGCGGTGGGTACGTGGCTGTACCCGCCGCCGCCCGACACCGACCTCACCGATCCCGAGGCTATCGCGGCCCTGATGGCGCAGATGCCGCTCGGCGCGTTGTCGATGGTCGAGCTGTCCTACGTCGTGGGCAGCTTCGGCGGCGGCGTCATCGTCCGCCTCGTGTCCGCGGACCGGGCCGCCGTCCAGGCCGTCGTCGTGGGCGGTCTGCTCACCCTGGCGGGCTTCGCCAATCTCGCCGCCATCCCGCATCCGCTCTGGTTCGGCGTGCTGTCGACCGTCACCTACGTGCCCTGCGCCCTGCTCGGGGCCGCGACTGCGGCACGTCGGCGTGCGGGGTGAAGTCCGGATCCATGTTCGCTCCCGGATCCACCGCGGCGGGAGGCCTGTCGCGGGCTTCCTCGCGGGCGTCCGGCACGCGCGATGACCCGAGGCGGAAATCGGGCGGGTCCGTCATCTGATTGGCTATCCGTGAATCGATGAGGACCGTGCCCGCCAAGCCAACCTGCCTTGAGCTGAACGTCGCTCCACCGTCGCGTTCCGCAAGCCACGGTTTTCCTTCCGCCGAGCGGCCCGGCGGGAGGACGCACGGCGCTACCTGAACGAGCTGCGGGCCGAACGAACGCACGGTGCGGGGAACGGCTCACAGCCCGTCGCGCAGGCGCTCCACCGCCGCTTCGAGGGTCTCCGTCGACCGGCAGAACGCGAAGCGGAGGTAGCGGCTGCCGTCGTCGCCGATGGCGTAGAAGTTGTCGCCGGGCACCGTCGCCACACCGACCCTCTCCACGAGGTGCATCGCGGCTTCGGTCGGCGAGAGCGCCTCGAGCGCCGGCACGGCCCGGTAGTCGGCGAACAGGTAGTAGGCGCCCTCGGGCGGGGTCACGGCGAAGCCGACCTCGCGAAGCCCGCCGACGAGGAGGTCGCGCTTGCGCCGATAGCCGTCGGCGATGCCGGCGAAGAACGTCCGGTCGAGGTCGAGCAGGGCCACCGCGCCCTTCTGCAGCGGCGTCGGCGCCTGCACCACGAGGTTGTCGTGCACCGCGCGGAGCCTGGCGGTGTAGCGGGGCGGAGTCAGGACCCAGCCGATGCGCCAGCCCGTCGCGCGTCCCGTCTTCGAGATCGAGTTAACGACGACGGTGCGCTCGGCCATGCCCTCGAAGCCCGGCAGGAACAGGTGCCGGTGGCCGTCGAAGACGATGTGCTCGTAGATCTCGTCCGTGATCGCGAGCAGATCGTGCGTTCGGCAGAGCTCGGCGATGAACGACAGCTCGTCGCGGTCGAGCACCTTGCCGGTCGGGTTCTGCGGCGTGTTCACGACGAGCGCCTTCACCGACGGGTCCGCGGCGGCGGTGCGCACGTCGTCGCGGTCGAGTCGCCACTTGCCGGCGCCGCGGTCCTCGCGCAGCGTCACGAACCGCGGCACGAGCCCGAAGATCGCCGCCTGCGACGGATAGAGCTCATGACAGGGCTGCATCACCACGACACCGTCGCCCGGCTCGAAGAGGGCGCAGAAGACCGACGCCATGCCTTCGCTCGCGCCGAGCACGACGGTGACCTCGTCCTCGGGATCCGGCCGCCGGCCGTAGAGTCGGGCGGTGTAGCCGGCGATGGCGCGCCGCAGCTCGGGCAGCCCGAACGGGAACGAGTACTGGTTGAACTGGTCGCGCGAGTTCCGCGCCCCGGCCAGCAGCTCCTTCAGGGTCAGGTCGAGCGCCTCGCCGGCCGCCGCGCCGCGCGCGGCCAGCAGGTCGCGCACGGTCATCGACTCGACCTCCCGGCGCCGCGTCTCGGTGCCGCCGAGCATCGCGGCGATCCCGCTCCAGACCAAGTCGTACACCGGCGCCTCGTCGGTGAACCCCTGTGAGAGGTTGACCGCGCCGTGCTCGACGGCGAGCCGGGTCATGCGGCGAATCAGGGTCTCGTTGACGGCCACGCTGCTTCTTCCCCGCCCCGGGGGGCGCCGCCCATCGTAACCGCAAGCGGGGTGGGTAGTGCGGACCGTTTCAGCGCCCTGTCGGCGAGGCCCCCCGGCGTCGGCCGAGCCGCGGCAAGCGCCGACACCGATCGTGATGCCGCATCCGGACGAACAGTCCTGCTGCCCGGCGTCGGCCGAGCCGCGGGAAGCGCCGACATCGTCCTCAACGGAACGACACGGATGCCGCCGCGGCCATGTTCCCGCTGCCGGCGGACAGCTCGACGTGGCACCGGGACGTCGCCGTCACGGTGGCGGAACCTCGAATCGTGAATTCCCGGGTCGCGCCCGCCGCCATGTCACCCAGGGCCTGTTCGCCGAGTATCTGGGCATCCATGTAGGCGGTGACGCGCGCGGACGACAGCGGCGCCACGGCGCGGACGGTACCCCCCACTAGCACGTTCGTGGGCCCGATGGCGTCGGCCTGACACGTCGTCACCTCCAGCTCCGCCGAGAGGCGCCCCTGCTCGACAATCACCGCGAACGCCTGCGTCGCGGCCAGGCCGCCGGGGTCGCGCGCGGCGACGGTGACGCTCGCCGTGCCGAGGGCGCTCGCCAGCAACGTGAGCGTGCCGTTCGAGACGCTCGCGGTCGCGACCCCCGGGTCGCTGGAGGTCGCCTCGAAGGTCAGCGGGTCGCCGTCCGGGTCGGTGAAGTGCACGCTCACGTCCACGGTCGCCTTCTCGCTCTCGTTCAGCTTCAGGGTGCGACCCAGGATCGGTGCGGAAGCCAACGGGGCACGGTTGGTGGGCGGACCCACGCTCGCGGTGAACGTCTGCGTGGCGCTCGCGCCGCCGGGGTCGGCGGCGGTGACACTGATTTCCGCGGCGCCGGCGCTCAGGGCGGCGATCGTGATCACGCTCCCCGCGACGCTCACCGTGACCACGCGGGCGTCGCCGGAGGTCGCGGCGAAGGTCAGCGGGTCGCCGTCCGGATCGGTAAAGTAGTCCTGCAGGTCCAGCCGCTTGTCGCCGCCGGCTATCACCTCCTGGTCCGGAATGGCCTGGGAAGCCTGCGGGGCCCGGTTGGTGGGCGTCGTGGGCGCAGTCGGCGCGACCGGGTTGCCGTCTCCGTCGCCGCACGCCAGCGCCGCCGCAAGCATGCCACCGACCAGGAAGCGAACCGACGGATGCGTCACGGAGCTCTTCGTCATGACATGGCCTGCGTTCGTGATCCGATATAGGATGCCGGTGCGGCGTAGCACCTGCCTCGAAAGAAGTGGATACCGACGTTCGGCCGGAAGAATCGACGTGGTATTGCCTGCGGCGAGGCGGTGCTGCGCAATGCCGCGGCTGGATCGCCGACGCCGTGTCGTGCCGGCTGCCGGACCGGCTCGGCGCCCGCGAGGGTGACGTCCTGGAGGTCTGCGCGTCGAGCGGCTACCGCCGTGTCGCGCCCGAACGGGTCGGTCGCGTGTTCTGCAATCGCGCGCGCGGGGTCGTGGGCATGGAGATCGAGTACCGGGGAGAGGTCGTTCGCCTCGCGCCGACCCGCATGCTCGCCGCGAACCTCGCGTTTCCGCGGGCGCTCGAGAAGTTCCTGGAACGCCGGAAGGCCGGCGTCGCCGACTTCGTCGCGGAGGGCGGGCTGCGGGTCTTTGCCGCCCGGCAGCTCCTGCTGACCCGCAAGGGCGGCGCCGCGGTGACGAAGCTGTTTCGCGGCGGGACGCTCGTGCCCCCGGCGCAAGAAAAGGGAGAGGACCGCGCGGCCGACTTGGCCGCGGGCATCGCAGGATGGATGCTCCGCAACCAGGCGGCCGACGGCTCGTTGCCGTACAAGTACTGGCCGAGCCGCGGCGTGGAATCCCGATCGGACAACGCCATCCGGCGTTTTCTGGCGACGCTGGCTCTCGCGCGATGGGCGCGGCTGCGGGGCGGCGCGGCTGTCCGCGAGGCGGCCCTGCGAAACCTGCGCGCCAACCTGTCGCGGTACTTTCGGCCCGTGGGAGACGGGCGGGGTGCGATAGTCGAGCGCACGGGGGCGAAGCTGGGCGCGGCGGCCCTGGCCGGCCTCGCAATCCTGGAGACCCCGGGGGCGGAAGGGCTCGCGCGGGAGCTGGCAATGCTCGCGGCCGGCGTCGAGTCCCTCGTGGACGAGGACCACGGTTTCCGCACCTTCTTTTTTCCTCCCGAACGCGACGGTCAGAACTGGAACTTCTATTCCGGCGAGGCGATGCTGTTCTGGGCGGAGGCGATACGGCGGGGCGTGTCGTGGGCGCCCACGATAGAACGGTGGGCAACGACCTTCTCGCGCTGCCGACAACGGCATTACGGCGCCAGGAACCCGGCGTTCGTGCCGTGGCACGCGCAGGCCTGCGTCGCCATGTTCGAACAGACGGGCCGCCGGGAGCTCGCGGACTTCGTGCTCGAGACGAACGACTGGTTGCTGCCCATGCAGCAGTGGGACGGGTTGGCGCGCGACCTGCGCGGGCGCTTCTACGATCCGGATCGGCCGGAGTTCGGGCCGCCGCACGCGGCCTCGACGGGAGCGTACCTCGAAGGGCTGGCGGACGGCGTGAAGCTGGCTCGGGCGGTGGGGGACGACCGGCGGGCGAGCGTCTACGAACGCGCCGTCGGCCGAGGCCTGAGGTCGTTGCGGCAGCTGCAGTTTCGTGACGATCGGGACGCGTTCTACGTTTCCAGGAAGGGCCGGGTCATGGGCGCGCTCCGCACCGAGACGTACGACAACACCCTGCGGATCGATTCGGCGGCTCATGCTCTGGTCGCGGCGGCGAAGATCTCGAAGCTTGGACTTCATCCCGCGGGGGGCAGCACGTAGTACCCGCGGCCGTTCGCGGGCAATACGTCGAATATCAGGTGCACGCGAGGTTCGTCGGTGGGGTTACGCGCGTCGTGCCTGGTCTTGTTGTCGAAGACCCAGAGCTCGCCGGCACGCATCACCACGGTCTCGTCTCCGCACGTCAACGGACTGCCTCCGGGGCTTCGCAACACGAGGTGGAAGCGGTCGCGTACACGGTAGTACGCGCCGGCGTCGACGTGGGGGCGGACCCAGCCGCGCGGCTGGAGGGAGACGAGGGTGGCGCGTCCGAGCTCGCCGTCCTGGAGGGCGGCGGTCCTTTCGCAGAATCGCAACGCGTGCGGGAAGCGGGCGGCGAACCGGGCGGTGCGGCTTTCGTGCACGTCGTTGGCGTTCGTCGCCCCGGGGGGTAAGGGCTTCCTCGCGACGCGCAGGAATATGTTGAGGGTGTCGCGTTGGCAGCGCACCTTGCGCTGGCGGCTCGTGTCGGCGAGCCAGAGATCGGACGCGGCCTCCAGCTCGGCGAGAAACGGCTCGACGTCGATGTGCTCGGCGATTCGCGTGGCGCGACCCGGGGTCGGGCGTTGGAGGACGGGAACTTCGTCCGGGCCCGTCGTCGTCCGGGGCGCGTGTCGAGTGGGGCTCATGCCGTCAATTCGACTTTCGGTTCCGCGGGGCTCCAGGGAGTCCATGACGCAGGTAAGGCGAGGCTGACGGCTCGCGAAAAAGCCGATAGCCGCGCGTCGTGCAGTGCGGTCGCGCGCCGCCCACGGATGGGAATCCGAGGACGGGTGTTCCTTATGGCCAGCGGCATTCCGTAGCCACTATTCGTCAACGTCATCCCCGTCACCGTCGCCGTCGCCGTCACCATCTCCGTCGCCGTCGCCGTCACCATCCCCGTCACCATCTCCGTCACCATCTCCGTCGCCATCACCATCCCCGTCCCCATCCCCGTCGCCGTCACCATCTCCGTCGCCGTCGCCATCGCCGTCACCATCCCCATCCCCGTCGCCGTCACCATCCCCATCCCCGTCGCCATCCCCGTCGCCGTCGCCGTCACCATCCCCGTCGCCGTCGCCATCCCCGTCGCCGTCGCCATCCCCGTCGCCGTCACCATCCCCGTCGCCGTCACCGTCTCCATCGCCGTCACCATCCCCGTCGCCGTCGCCATCCCCGTCCCCGTCACCGTCGCCGTCACCATCCCCATCCCCGTCGCCATCTCCGTCACCGTCGCCATCTCCGTCGCCGTCACCATCGCCGTCACCGTCGCCATCTCCGTCGCCGTCGCCGTCACCGTCGCCATCTCCGTCGCCGTCGCCGTCTCCGTCACCATCCCCATCGCCATCTCCGGCGAGGGTGACAGGTACAGACCGGACGATGGTCACGGTGTCGCCGTCGTCCTCGAGCTGGCCGTCGAGCAGCGCGCTGAGGAAGTCTCCCCCATCCCCGCCCCGGTCACCGGCCCACTCTTCGCCCCAGTCTCCGCCCCATTCGTCGGGATTGGCGTCGCCGCCACCCTCCGCGTCAGCGTCACCATCGCCGTCGCCGCCCGCACTTGCGGACGGGCTCCTGGGTATGGCGCTCGGCGACGTGGGCAAGAGCGGATCGCGGTCGTCCCCGCAACTCGCGACGAAGAAGATCGCGACCAAGAGCCAGCAACAGGCTCTCGCGCGACCCGAGAGCGTCTGTTCTTCGGCGTTCTCCTCGGGTTGGCAAACCGAGTCCGGCGGGAGATGAGCAGTCATGGAGTCGTTCCCGTTTCGAGGGGGCAATCGGGTATGGCGAATTCAGCCGACATGCTGAAACATGGTGTATCACAACCCGTGCGACAGCCCCAAACCTGTAACTGAGACTCAATTCCAGAACGATGGCTGCGACTGAGACTCGTTCGCACAAGCGTATGGAAGCGCTTGCGAGGGCACGCGTCAGCAGGAGGGCTCGGCGGCGGTCGCGACGGACGCGAACGTCGACCGACCCTTCGATTCGGGCGCGCCGCTCGTTCGGCAGGCGAACGTGCGAGACCCTCCGGAGCGTGAGGGCGCGAGTCCCACGCCGACCCCGATTGCGGTCCCTTCGGGAATCATCGTTCGTGTGCCTCCGGCGTCCCCGCCCTGCCCCGAGTTGTCGGCAGGATCGATGACCCCGCTGCATCAGGTCGGCAGTCTTGTCCAGGCGCATCCACCGCCCCTTCCCGCCGCCCCGTCGTGTCGCCGGTCATGACGGGATGATCGCCAGGGCGGCGAGGAAGACGGAGAGGGAACGTGCCGTCGCGTGGTCGCCGTCCCGCGCCGGCCAGGGTGGAGGGCCCTACCCTGCGTGGAGGACGGGCGGGCCGGCTATAATCGTGGGCGCGTCACAGTAGCGGTCCGCGTGGTGCAAACAGCCTGGACCGCCGGAGGTGGGTTGGGCGGTGGGCGGAGCCCGCAGGAGCTTCACGCAAGCGAGCTCCCAGCGCGATCGCGAGGTCGCGCGGCGATGCTCGCCGGGCCGGGAGGAACTCAGATGAATCATCGAATGCTCGCCGCGGGGCTGGCCGTGCTGGCCGCCCTGGTGTCGTCGGCGCCGGCTCCGGCGCCGGCCCAGACGGAGGAACTGCGGACACCCTGGGGAGCCCCCGACCTGCAGGGGGTCTGGGACTTCCGGACCATCACCCCGCTGCAGCGCCCCGAGGAGCTCGGCGACCAGGCGTTCCTGACCGAGGAGGAAGCCGCGAACCAGGAACGCGACGTGGTGGAGCGGAACGCCCGGTTGTGGAACCAGGAGGCGCAACGGACGGAGGCCGGGGGCAACGTCGGGGCCTACAACAACTTCTGGATGGACCGGGGCACCCGCACGGTGGGCAGCCGGCGGACGTCGCTGATCGTCGACCCCCCGAACGGGCGTATCCCGCCGTTGTCGGCCGAGGGGCAGGCGCGGGCCGACGCGCGGGCCGACTACCGGGCTGCGCACCCCGCAGACTCGTGGGAGGACCGTAGCGTCGGCGAGCGCTGCGTGCTCGGCTTCAACTCGGGGCCCCCGATGGAGCCGCGAGCCTACAACAACCACATGCAGCTCTTCCAGACCGCCGACTACGTGGTGATTCTCAACGAGATGGTCCACGATGCGCGCATAATCCCCCTCGACGGCGGATCGCTGCACGAGGGTGTGACCCAGTGGATGGGCGACTCGCGCGGCCGCTGGGAAGGCGACACCCTGGTCGTCGACACCACGAACTTCTACAACAAGAACTCGTTCACCGAGCGCTACGGGGCGACGACGGCGATGACCCTGGTGGAGCGGTTCACCCGCGTCGACGCCGAGACGCTGCTCTACGAGTTCACGGTCGAGGACCCCGCGACCTGGACGGCGCCGTGGACGGTCGAGGTGCCGATGCTGTACTCGGACGACCAGGTCTGGGAGTACGCCTGCCATGAGGGCAACTACGGGATGGACGGCATCCTTGCCGGCCACCGGGCCGAGGAACGCGATGCGGCGCAGGACCGGTAGCGGCTTGCGCTTGGCCGCCTGCCTCGCGGCCGGCGCGCTGAGCGCCGTCGTTCCCGCCGCCGCGGCCCAGGATCATCCAGGGGCCGAGCCTTACCGGCGGGTGTGCCAGCTCTGCCACGGGGCGGGAGGGCGTGGCGACATCGCCCCCGGCCTCGTCCCCCTCGGCTACGACGCCGAGTACGTGCTCGCCATCGTGCGCGAGGGCTACAGCCAGATGCCCCCGATCTCGACACGCGAGCTGAGCGACGACGAGGTCCGGCAGGTCGTGGGCTACCTCGACGAGCTGTCCGGCCCGCCGGCGGACCCCTCGCAAGCCGTGGGGTCCGCGGCCATCGCGCCTTCGTCGGCCTCCGGGCCATCGGCCGTTTCCGCGCCTTCGTCGGCCTCCGGGCCATCGGCCGTTTCCGCGCCTTCGTCGGCCTCGTCCGCGCCGTCAGGGGTTGGGGGAGGGGAGTCGCAGCCCGGGACCGCGTCCGGCTACGACGGCCCACGCACCCCGGAGGGGAATCCCGATTTGAGCGGCTTCTGGCAGGTGCTGAACTCGGCGGCGTGGGACATCCGCCCCCACAACGCCCAAGACGGCATTCCCGCCGGTCTCGGGGTGGTCGAGGGTGGCGAGATCCCCTACCAGCCGTGGGCGGCCGAGCAGCAGCAGGAGAATTACGCGAACCGGCTGACGGCCGACCCCGTGCGGCAGTGTTATCTGCCGGGGGTGCCGCGCATCACCTACATGCCGTTTCCGTTCCGCATCCTGCAGACACCCGATCACGTGGTCGTCACCTACGAGTTCGCCCACGCCGTCCGCATCATCTACACCGACGGCAGCCCCCATCCCCTCCCGAACGACTTTTGGATGGGGGATTCGCGCGGGCAATGGGAGGGCGACACCCTAGTGGTCGACACCACCCACTTCAACGGGCGCACGTGGCTCGACGCGGCCGGCAACTTTCACAGCGACGCCCTGCACGTGGTCGAGCGCTACACCCCGACCACGCCGTACCACATCGACTACGAGGTCACCCTCGAGGACCCGAACGTGTTCACCCGGCCGTGGACGATGCGCATGACCCTCTACCGGCGGATGGACGAGGGGCTGCAGATACTCGACTACGACTGCGTCGACCATCTCCTGCAGATAGCGGTCGAGCAGGGGGAAGGAGCAAGATGATGAGCGCTCGACGAGCCCTCGGCGCGGCGCTGGTTCTCGCACTGACGGCGGTCCCCGCCGCGGGCCAGGACGGAGACTACGAGCCCCCGCGCACGCCGTGGGGCGACCCCGACTTCCGCGGGTACTACCTGCCCGGCGCCTCCCAGCCGATGGAAACCGCCGCGAACGACTCGTGGCGGCAGGCGGAGGGCGTCAGCCTCGGCCAGGGGGCGGCGTTCTCCCGTTTCTTCGAGCCGGACCCCGACGCCCCGCCGCGCCCGGGGCGGGTCACCAGGCCGATGGTCGTCGACCCGCCCGACGGTCGCATTCCGTTCCAGCCGTGGGCGTCCGAGCGCCGGGGCGAGGTGATGGCGCGGCAGGACGAGCTCGAGCACCTCGACCCGCGCGTCAAGTGCCTCCCCGCCGCCCTGCCCCGCGCGCACCTGCCGGTGGGCTACAACACCTACCAGATCCTGCAGGTGCCGGGGTACGTGGTCATCCTCTACGAGTGGAACCACCACTCGCGGTACATCCCCCTCGACGGCAGCCCCCATCCCGACCCCGAGATCCGCCTCGGCATGGGCGACTCGCGCGGGCGCTGGGAGGGCGACACCCTGGTCGTCGACGTCACCAACTTCACCGACAACACGTGGCCGGTGGGGCACGGCGCGCCCCCCGAGGGAGCGCCGGCGAGCGCCCTCACTTCGGGGCACGGCGTATTCCACAGCGGCAACCTGCACGTGGTCGAGCGCTTCACCCTGGTCGACGACGACACCATCCGCTACCGGGCGACCATCGAGGACCCCGAGGTCTTCACCCAGCCGTGGACCATCGAGTTCGACGCGCTGCGGCGGGCCCCCGAGGGTCACATGCTGTTCGAGTACGCCTGTCACGAGGGCAACGGCCGCAACCTCTCGCTCATGACCGGCGCCGACCTCGACGACATCCGGGTGAACCCCATCCCGTGAGAACAGGTGAGACCGATGAGAGAGACAACGACCTCGTTCATCGCCCTGGCCGGCGCCGTCGCCCTGCTCGCGCCGGCCGCGCCGGTGTCGGCGCACCACGCCTTCTCGGCCGAGTTCGACGCCAACCGGCCTCTGCAGCTCACGGGCACGGTGTCGCGCACCGAGTGGATCAACCCCCACTCTTGGATCCACGTCGACGTCACCGCCGACGACGGCACGGTGACGACCTGGGCCATCGAATGCGGCGCCCCCAACTCGCTCATGCGGCGCGGGCTCAACAAGAACTCGATCCCCGCCGGCACCGAGCTCGTCATCGACGGCTTCGGGGCCAAGGACGGCTCGAACACCGCGAACGCGCGCGACATCACCTTCCCCGACGGGTCGCGCTTCTTCGTGGGGTCGTCGGGGACCGGTGCGCCGTACGAGCGCAACCGCTGATTCAGCGCCGTGCGGCGCCGGCGTGGCGCGAACGAATGGAAGCGCCGACCCCGTCGGTCGTCCGCGAATGTCGCGCCGTGCGAACCTGGCTGCCGATTCCGCGGGACGAAGCTCTCGTGTTCACGTTGCCGGAGGCGGCGCGCCGATCGCCGCAAGGGGAACGTGATCGGGCCGGCGGCGGCTCGTGGCCGCCCCCGCACCCGACTGCCCTCTCAGGAGATCGCGCTCAGTAGATCGCGACCGGCGCCACCGTCGATCCGGTGGCGCCCTCGATCTTGAGGGGCTGGACGACGAACGCGAACTCGTGGACGCCGGCCGCAGCCAAGTCGACCAACCTCATCCGCTCCACGAGGTGGATGCCGTGGACCACTAGCATGATCTGGTGGATCGGCAGCGACACCTCCGGGTCCGGGTTGGGGGAGACCTCGACCGGCTGGTTGTCGGCGCCCAGCAGCATGGGGTCCTGCTCCACGAGCCACTCGGCGGCCGCGACGCCGATGCCGGGGTTGGTGGCCATGAAGCGCTCCGGGTCGGTATCCCAGAGCACGCCCCAGCCGGTGTGGATGAGCACCGCGTCGCCCGGCTCCAGCGCCACGCCCTGCCGGTCAAGGGCCTGCTGGAGGTCCTCGACCGTGATCTCGTAGGTGTCAGGCAGCATGTCGACGCCCTTGAGGGCGGCGACGTCGATCAGCACGCCGCGGGTCATCAGGGTGCCGACGTTCTCGATGCCGAGCCGGGTGAACCCGCCGCGTGTCATGACCTCGTTCCGGTCGACGCAGTTGTAGAGGCTGTCGCCGATGGTCTGGTGGGTGAAGCCGTCGAACTGCGTGCCCACCTGGCCCATCTCGGCGACGACCAGCTCCTCGTTCGAGCCGCGCCGGTTCGACCCCGTGAACGGGCCGGTCGGCTTCATGTAGAGGTCGAAGTGGCGGGCGCCGAGGGGCATCTCACCTCGCAGCACCTGCCCCAGCTCGATCACCTGGCCGGTTCGGATCAGGCCCGCAGCTTTGAGCACCGTCTCGGGGGCCATGTGGTTGGCCGCGCCCCGCTCGTCGTCGGCGCCCCACTTGCTGGGGCAGCGCTCGTCGGGCGGCGGCGGGGTCCACGACTGGGCGGCGGCGGGTTCGGCGGCGCCCTCGAGCAGGATGGTGAACACGGCGGCGACGACGGCGGCGGCAACACTGGCGAATCGCATGACTCTCCTCCGTGGGCGGTGTCTTCGGTCGCCGGTGATTCTACCGAAAGGCGCCGCGCGGTCCGTTTGGCCTGGCACGGAGGGCGCGCTTGGAGGTCGACATCGGTGACCGGGGGCGCGCCGCAAGCCCGGGTCACCGCACGGCGAGTGGCCACGTCATGCGCGGTGCCTACATCGTTCGGCGGCGTGCCGCCTGCGGGCCGGATAGCTGACGGCGATCCCCGCTCCGCGTTCGGGGAGTCCAACTCGAAGGGGCGGGGTGAGTCCGGGGGCCACGAGCAGCCCGAGGCCTCGGCCCCGAGAATGGGTGGTTCCGTGCGCGACGCCATGCCCCATGGTTGTCAAGGCCACTGCGGGGTGATACGTTGAGCCGCCGCGGCGCGGGCGATCCGGCCCGGCGCGTCGTGAGCGAGGTGGGGCCGCGGCGAGGGGGCACGAGTGGTTGATCAGACCAGGCGCACGATACTCAAGACCGGCGCGGCGGCGACGGTCTTGGCCGCCACGCGGGCGGTCGCAGGGCAGGCCGGCCAGGACGCAGCCGCCATGTCCTTCTACGAGCGAGGTCCCGTCCGCATCCGCTACGAGGAGGTGGGCTCCGGCTTCCCGCTGCTCGTCATCCCGGGCGGCGGACTGAACTCGGCCGTCGCCGGCTTGGCCACGCACCCCTTCGACCCGATGGAGGAGTTCAAGGGGGAGTTCCGCGTCATCTCGGCCGACCTGCGCAACTCCAACCGCGGCCAGTCCTCCGGTCCGCTCGAGATCGACCGGCCATGGGATGCGCATACCGACGATCATCTCGGCCTGATGGACCACCTGGGCATCGACAAGTTCATGGTGCTCGGCTTCTGCATCGGCGGCCCTTTCATCTGGAACCTGTTGCGGCGGGCCCCCGATCGCGTCGTCGCGGCCGTGCTGGCGCAGCCGAGCGCGTGGAGCGCGCAGCATCCCACCCTGTTCTACGACAACAACATGGGCGGTTGGGGACCCGATCTCGTCGCGCGCCGGCCCGACATCACGATGGACATGGTCGACCGGTTCCTGACCAGGATGTACCGCACCGATGCGGACTTCGTCTTCACCGTGACTCGGGACTTCGTGCGCGAGCTGCAGACGCCGATCCTCATCCTGCCGGACGACATCCCGGCGCATCCCTACGACGTCGCCATCGAGGCCGCGATGCTCGCGCCACGGTCTGAAATGAGCATGTTCCCATGGAAGCAGCCGGTGGAGCGGATTCCACTGGCGGTGCGCCAGATAAGGTCCTTCCTCCGGGCGCATGGGCCGGGCTAGTTGACCGTCCCGGAGAGAGGCTGCCATGGCGCGGCGCCCTTGCAGGCCGGGATGGGCCCGCTGGGTTCGAGCAGCGAGGCATCCCGCCAGACTGCGTTCAGGCGGGCGCCTCGCTGCTCTCTTTGCAACGCGGGGCGCCGTCACGGGCTGCGGGGGTTATACTGCAGGCTGCGGTAGACAATCAGCCGGAGACCTCGGGCTGCGAAGGAGAGATTCATGGGCACGAAACGACCTGATCGACGGGAATTCCTGCGAGGCGGCGCGGCGTTGGCGGGCGGCTTGACGGTGGGAGCCGCCGAGCCGGCGCTCGGCCAGGCGCCGCCGGAGCCGGAGCGGTACATCAGGGGCGACCCGGACATGATCGCCTATGGCGAGCGCTCCCGCTTCGTGACCTCGGTGCGCATACCGCACCCGCCGGGCGGCCGGGAGTCGCCCGACGCGTTCGGGCTCGTGTTCCACGTGGCGGCGCCGCTCCAGGACTCGGTGGGCACCATCACGCCGTCGTCGCTCCACTTCGTGGGCACCACCCGCGGCTCCCTCATGCCGGAGATCGATCCCGCGGAGCATCGCCTCATGATCCACGGCATGGTGGAGCGTCCGCTGGTCTTCACCATGGAGGACCTGAAGCGCCTTCCGTCGGTGACCCGTCTGCACTTCATCGAGTGCGCGGGGAACCGCGCGAGAAGCACGCACAAGGACGTGCAGGAGACGCACGGGATGACGAGTTGCGCGGAATGGACCGGCGTGCTCCTGTCCACGCTGCTCGAAGAGGCCGGCGTCAAGGACGGGGCGGCCTGGGTCGTCGCGGAAGGCACCGAGAACGTGAAGGGCGCGTCGAGCTTCCCGCTGGCCAAGGCCATGGACGACTGCATCGTGGCCTACGGCATGAACGGCGAGGCGGTGCGCCCGCAGAACGGATTCCCGCTGCGGCTGCTGATTCCCGGTTTCGAGGGGATCTTCAACACGAAGTACCTCAGGCGAATCAAGGTGACGGACGAGTACTACCTGAACTACAACGACTACGGGCACCTCAGCCGGAACGCGACGCGCGCCGCGCTGGGTTACCAGGTCGGCCCCAAGTCGGTCATCACTCGGCCTTCCGGGGGACAGCGGCTGCCCGGCCGTGGATTCTACGAGGTCTCCGGCCTCGCCTGGTCCGGCGGGGGCGCCGTCAGCCGGGTGGACGTGTCGACCGACGACGGCCGGAGCTGGCAGGAGGCAGAGATTCAAGGGACGGCGCACCGCATGGCGCATACCCGGTTCCGTCTCCCCTGGAGCTGGGACGGGCAGGCGACCGTGCTCATGTCGCGCTGCACCGACGAAGTGGGCCAAGTGCAACCGACGCAGGCCCAGGTCGCCGAGCACTTCGGCCGGCCCGGCGATCCGTCCCTCGGCGTGCCGGGTCTCGACAACACGATTCAGCCGTGGCGGGTCGCCGGCGACGGGAGCGTCAGCAATGGGCGCGCGTAGGGCGGTGAGCGCCGTGAGGTCGCCGGCCGCACCCGGCGACCGTCCGTCGTCGCGCGGGGACGGGCGTTCCGCACGCGGCAAGGCCATTCTCGTCAGCGTACTCGGGGGCATCGCGTTGGCGATGCTGACGGCGGCCGGTGCCTTGGCGCAGGGTCCCGCCTACGGCTTGGGACGGGCCCCCACCCCGGAAGAGGTCCGTGGCTGGGACATCTCCATCGGCCCCAGGGGCGAGGAGCTCCCGCCGGGGAGCGGAACCGCCGGCGAAGGGGAGCGGATCTACCGGATACGTTGCGCGGGATGCCACGGGCGGGAGCTGGAGGGCGGCCGGGCTCCCCGGCGGGCCCCCCGGCTGGTGAAGACCGAACCGGGGTCGGACGTCGACCCGTGGGCCGCGGGGCGCATACTGCCGTACCGCTCGCCGTACGCGACGACGGTCTGGGACTACATCAATCGCGGCATGCCGCTCTACCAGGAGGGTACGCTGACCGCCGACGAGGTGTACGCGTTGACCGCCTTTTTGCTGTACAGGAACGAGGTCATCGCGGAAGACCTGGTGCTCGACGCCGAGAGCCTGCCTCAGGTCGAAATGCCGAACCGCGACGGATGGGCGCCGCTGCCGGAGTGGCGGCCCCGGTCGCCGAGGCTTCCGGGGTACCCCTTCTAGCTAGGGTCCTGTCCGATAGTTGGGTTGACTTGATTCCGCTGGTCGAGCGCTCTTCGCGGACCTGATCCAGGGCGTGATCCGAAGGGCGTTTCCGACAGGCCACGGGCGAGGTTCTTTCTTCGCAAGATCCGGCATGCACCCGCGAGTCTGACCGCACTACCGGGTCAGGCAAGGGCCCGCTGAAGGCCATCGCGAAGCGTCGACCGATCTGCACGGATAAAGGGACATTCGAAGGATGAGAATCAACCTGGCCGGCGTCCTAGTGGACGACCAGCAGAAGGCGCTTCGCTTCTACACGGAAACGCTCGGCTTCCAGCTGAAGCACAACATCCCCCTGGGAGAGCATGCCTGGATCACCGTCGTATCGGAGGAAGCCCCGGAGGGGACGGAGTTGGTGCTCGAGCCCGATGCCCATCCCGCGGCGCGTCCGTTCAAGAGGGCGCTCGTGGAGGACGGCATCCCCTGGACCTCCTTCGCGGTCGACGACGTCGAAGCCGAACACGAGCGTCTCGTGGCAAAAGGCGTGCGATTCGTACAGTTGCCGACCGACCTCGGGACCGTCATTACCGCGGTATTCGACGATACGTGCGGCAACTTGATCCAGATCGCACAGGAGAAGCGTCAACCGTGACGATCACGCGTGCCATGCGTTCGGATGGCGACGCCGGTTCCCTCGAGCCGCGGCGATTGTTCGACTGACGCCGTTCCCTGGGCGCGCGCGGGGCCCGACTCGGCGGATGCGCGCGTCGCGGACGGGCTCTCGGAGGCGTTCCCGGAGCGATGGACGCCCCGGGACCGTTAGCGATCTGTGCTAGCATGTGCCGTTTCCGGCCGTCGGCAGAGCGCTTCGAGGGAGGTCGGTCGTCTTGACGGGGGTGCTCGGCGAAGGGGTCCGGCTCATGCTGGCAGGCATGGGCGTGGTGTTCGTCCTGCTGATCCTCCTGGTGCTGGCCGTCAAGGGCATGTCCCGCCTCGCCCTCGCCGTGGGCCGCCCCGCCCCGGCGCCGGACGCCCCCGCCGCCGCCGGCGTCGACGTCGGCGGAACGGAGCTGGTCGCGGTCATCTCCGCCGCCGTGACCGCATATCGAAGAGACGCGCGGTAGTCATGAAAAAGCCCCTGGCCATTACCGAGCTGGTCCTTCGCGACTCCGCCCAGTCGCTGCTCGCGACCCGCGTCCGCATGGACGACATGCTGCCGATCTGCGAGAAGATCGACAAGGCGGGCTTCTGGTCGGTCGAGCTCTGGGGCGGCGCCACGTTCGACGCCTGCATCCGCTTCCTCGGCGAGGACCCCTGGGAACGGCTGCGTCGGTTCCGCAAGGCCCTGCCGAACACGAAGACCCAGATGCTGCTGCGCGGGCAGAACATGCTGGGCTACCGCCACTACGCCGACGACGTGGTGGACGCGTTCGTGGAGAAGGCGGCCGGTAACGGCATGGACGTCTTCCGCATCTTCGACGCGATGAACGACATGCGGAACGTGGAGGCCGCGGTCCGGGCGGTGCTGAAGACGGACCGGCATGCCCAGGGCGCCATCTCCTACACGATCAGCCCCGTCCACACGATGGACATGTGGGTCGACCTCGGGAAGCGCCTCGAGGACATGGGCTGTCACTCGGTCTGCATCAAGGACATGGCCGGCCTCATCAAGCCCTACGTGGCCGAAGAGATGGTGTCGAGGCTGAAGGAGACGCTGTCGGCGCCGATCTCGCTGCATTCCCACGCCACCACCGGCATGAGCACCGCGGCCATCGTGAAGGCGGTGGAGGCCGGCGTCGACATGGCCGACGCCGCCATCTCGTCGATGAGCCACACCTACGGCCACTCGGCGACCGAGTCGGTCGTCGCCATTCTCGAGGGCGGCGACCGGGACACGGGCATGGACCTCGGGCTGCTCGAGGAGATCGCGTCGTACTTCCGCGGCGTCCGCAAGAAGTACGCGAAGTTCGAGGGCTCGCTCCGCGGCATCGACGCGCGGATCCTGACGGCGCAGGTCCCCGGCGGCATGCTGACCAACATGGAGAACCAGCTCCGGGAGCAGGGCGCCACCGACCGGTTCGACGAGGTTTTGGAGGAGATGCCGAGCGTGCGCGAGGATCTCGGCTTCATCCCGCTGGTCACGCCGACGTCCCAGATCGTCGGGACGCAGTCGATCGTCAACGTGCTCTCGGGCGAGCGCTACAAGACGATTACCCGGCAGACGGCGGGCGTTCTTCGCGGCGAGTACGGCCGCACGCCCGCCCCGGTCGACGCCGATCTGCAGAAGCGGGCGCTCGATGGCGACGACCCCGTGACCTGCCGGCCGGCCGATCGGATCTCCCCGGAGATGGAGAAGCTGACCGCCGAGGTGGACCGTCTCTCAAGGGAAGAGGGGTTCCGGCGCGCCGACGATCCGTTGGAGGACGTCCTGACCTACGCGCTGTTCGATCAGGTCGGGCTGAAGTTCCTGAAGCACCGGAACGATCCGTCGGCGTTCGAGCCGCCGCCCTGGGAGGAGGCGGCCTCGCCGGCCCCGGCGGCCTCGCCGGCCCCAACTTCAGCCCCGGCGGCCGAGGTCGGTCCGGCCCGGTACCGGGTCAACGTCAACGGAACGGCCTACGACGTCGAGGTCAGCCCCGAGGGCGCCGTCGATTCCATTCAGCCGTCGAGCCCGCCGGTTCCGGCTCCCGCCGCCCCCGCGCCGGCCGCGGCCGGAGAGGCGCTGCCGTCGCCGCTTTCGGGCACCGTGCGCGCCGTCCGGGTCCAGCCCGGGCAGGCGGTCGCCGTCGGCGACGTCGTCCTCGTGCTCGAGGCGATGAAGATGGAGACCAACGTCAGCGCCCCCCGCGCGGGCCGCGTCGTCTCGATCGCCGTCCAGGAGGGCGGCCAGGTCCAGAAGGGCGACCCCCTGATCTACGTCTCCTAGCTGCCCGTGATGCGACGCCGCGTTGCACCGCGCCCCGAGGGCGCCGGCCGAGGCCGCGGCGCGGGATGCATCGCGTTTCGAATGCCGCGGCGACTCACGCCGCCGACTCCCGCACTCATGGAACGCGACGCATGCAATCCGATCTGCTCCTGAGACTCTGGGAAACGACCGGCATCGCCAACTTCGGCGGTATCGGGCCGATCGCCATGATGGGTGTCGGCGGGCTTCTCGTCTACCTCGGCATCGCCAGGAAGTTCGAGCCGCTGCTGCTGATCCCCATCGGTTTCGGCGCCATCCTGAGCAACATCCCGGTGGCCGAGATCGGCGGCCCCGACGGCATTCTCGGCTACTTCTACTCGGTGGGCGTGTCGACCGGGATCTTCCCGCTCCTCGTCTTCCTGGGCGTCGGCGCCCTGACCGACTTCGGCGCCCTGATCGCCGATCCCAAGACGTTGATGCTGGGGGCGGCGGCGCAGTTCGGCATCTTCTTCACCCTGCTCGGGTCGCTGGCCATGAGCGAGGTCGTGCCGGCCATCGACTTCTCGCTCCAGGACGCCGCCGCCATCGGCATCATCGGCGGCGCCGACGGTCCGACCGCGATCTTCCTCGCCTCGCGGCTGAGCCCGGACCTTCTGGGAGCCATCGCCGTCGCCGCCTACTCGTACATGGCGCTGGTGCCCATCATCCAGCCCCCGATCATGCGCGCCCTCACCACCGAGGCGGAACGCGCCGTGACCATGGACGAGCAGCGGCCGGTGTCCCCGACCGAACGCATCCTCTTTCCGTTCACGGTGCTGTTGCTCGTCGTCCTGCTGCTGCCCGCCGCGTCGCCGCTCGTCGGCATGCTGATGTTCGGAAACCTCCTGCGCGAGGCGGGCGTGGTCGAGCGCTTGTCGCAGACCGCGCAGAACGAGCTCATCAACATCGTGACGATCCTGCTCGGCCTGACCGTCGGCTCGCGGCTCGCCGCCGACACCTTCCTCAGCGTCGAGACCATCGGCATCCTCGCCATCGGCCTCGTCGCCTTCGCGGTGGGCACCGCCACCGGCGTGCTGATGGGCAAGGCCATGCACCGCCTGAGCGGCGGGCAGGTCAATCCCCTGATCGGCGCCGCCGGCGTCTCGGCGGTGCCGATGGCTGCCCGTGTCGTCAACCGGGTCGGTCTGGAAGCCAACCCGAACAACCACCTGCTGATGCACGCGATGGGTCCGAACGTGGCCGGCGTCATCGGCTCGGCGGTCGCCGCCGGCTTCCTGCTGTCGCTGCTGGGGTAGCGGCGGCGAGAGCCGGCCGCCCGAGGAGCGCTCACCATGAGCCTCCTCGAGTCGAGCCTTCAGCGCTGGTCGAGCGCGAACACGAACAGGTAGCTCGAGTTCTCCAGGTTGTCGTACCGCACGGGGTGCAGGTGGCGGCCGCTCGACTGGACGGCGACGTACTGCGTCGGGCCGATGGCGTAGGTGACGGGGGCGCCCTTGAGGGGGGTGCCGACGTTGAAGCGCCACAGCTCTTCGAGGGTCTCGTCGTTGTAGGCGACGAGCCAGCCGTCCTGCAGGGCGGTGAACACGAGGCCGCCGGCGGTGGCGGTCACCCCGGAGCGGATTTCGATCTCGGTCACCGCCTTGCCGATCACCTCGTGGTCGACGGCGTCGAACGCGGTCAGGGCCCCGTAGTAGAGATCGCTGTCGTACTGGCGGCGCTCGCTCCGCTCGACGTCGATGTCGCCGTCGGGCGAGGCGGGTACCATGGCGGCGCCGGTCTGCTCGAAGCAGCCCTCGGTGCCGACGCCATAGGCGATGTGCTTCACGGGGTTGTAGGCCATCGGCTGGTGGGCGACACCGCCGTGCCAGGTCGGGCAGGCCCGCTTCATCTCGTCGCGGTCGCCGCGCATGGCCCGGGCCTCGGGGTTGTAGATCTGCACGTCGAGGTTGGGGTCGTATTCGACGGGCTTGCCGGTGACGGGGTCGAGCCCCGCCGTCCAGTTCAGATCGTTGACGTACTGGGCGCCCTTGATGAAGCTGCCGTCGGTGCGGTCGAGGGTATAGAAGAAGCCGTTGCGCGCATAGTGGGAGACGACCTTCCGCATGCGGCCGTCTATCTCGAGGTCGTAGAGCATATGCACCCCGACCTCGTCGTAGTCCCACGAGTCGTTGGGGGTGTACTGGAAGTGCCAGGCGAGCTCGCCGGTGTCGATGTCGAGGGCGACGGCGCTGTTGGTGTAGAGGTTGTCGCCGGGGCGGAACTCGGCGTCGTAGCCGGGGAACGGGTTGCCGGTGCCGACGATGTAGAGTCGGGTCTCGGGGTCGTAGGAGCCGGTCTGCCAGATGCCGCCGCCGCCGGTCTTCCAGGCGTTGTGGTCGTCCTTCCAGGTCTCGCTGCCGGGCTGGCCGGGCTCGGGCACGACCCACCAGCGCCACAGCTCGTCGCCGGTGTCGACGTCGAGGGCGGCGACCCAGCCGCGGGTGCCGCCGTCGCCGGCGCCGTTGTGCACGAGGACCTTGCCCTCGGCGACCATCGGTGCGGTGAGGAACCGCTCGCGGCGGCCGAATTCGTTGACGCTTGCGAGCTCCACGTCCCACATGATCTCGCCGTTCTCGCGGTCGATGGAGATGACCCGGCCGTCCGGCAGGTTCGCGAACACGCGGTCGTCCCAGAGGGCGATGCCGCGGGTGCGTGACGTGTTGCCCTCGTGGTCGACGCCGGGGTCGGCGATCCAGACGAACTCGCCGTAGTTCGGGTTGCGGGCATCGATCTTGTACACGGTTCCCCAGCCGTCGCTGGTGTACAGGAAGCCGTTGTCGACCAGCGGGTTGAGCTCGGCCTCGGGGCCGTTGCGCCCGGTGTCCTGCATGCCGCCGAGGGCCAGCGCCCAGACCATGCGGAGGTCGGCGACGTTGTCGCGGTCGATCTGGGTGAGCCGCGAGTAGCGCGTCGCAGTGTAGTCGCCGTTCATGAGCAGCCAGTTCTGCGGCTCTCTCGCGGCGTTGACCAGCCGGTCGCGGTTGACGGTGAGGCTGTACTGGGCTTCGGCCGCGATCGCCGACGCGACCACCACGAGGGCGGCGGCACAGACGGCTTTCACCATGGAGTGCTGGCGCATGCAGGGTTCCCCTTTCTGGACGTTCCGATCGCCGTAGCTTACACCGAAAGGCGTCGTCGGGCCGGCTCGTTCGAGTCGGGTCTTGATCGCGTTCTTTTCGCTGGCCGCAAGAACCGGCGTCAGCCGACGGTTACCCGGGGCCCATGGGCCCCGTCGGTCCGCGGCGCAGTCTCGTCAGCCGAATATCCCGTAGAGGGTCAACAGGACGCCGCCGGCGATGACCGAGCCGAGCTGGCCGGCGGTGTTGGCGCCCATGGCGTGCATGAGGACGTGGTTGGTGAAGTCCTCCTCCTGCGCCACCCGCTGCACGAGCCGCCCGCTCATGGGGAAGGCGCTGATGCCGGCGGCGCCCACGAGCGGGTTGACCTTGCCGCGCGAGACGGTCGAGAGCACCTTGCCGAACAGGATGCCCGCGATGGTGTCGAGGGCGAACGCGAAGAGCCCGAGGCCGAGGATGAAGAGGGTCTGGGTCTGGAGAAAGGTCTCGGCCTGCATGAGGCTGCCGACGGTGAGGCCCAGGAAGATCGTCGACAGGTTGGCGAGTTCGTTCGACGCGGTGCTCGCGAGCTGCGCGACGACACCCGACTCCTTCAGCAGGTTCCCGAACATCAGCGTCGCCACCAGCGGCGCCGAGGGCGGCACCAGGAAGCCGATGCCGATCGTCACCACGATGGGGAAGGCGATGACCGCGCTGCGGGGGACGGGACGCGGCGCGTACTGCATGCGGATGCGGCGCTCCGCCCGCGTGGTGAACAGCCGCATCAGCGGCGGCTGGATGATGGGGACGAGGCTCATGTAGGAGTAGGCGGTGACCGCGATCGGGGCCAGCAGCTCGGGGGCGAGGAGCGACGAGACGTAGATGCTCGTGGGCCCGTCGATGGCGCCGATCACCGCGATCGAGGCGGCCTGGTTCAGGGGGAATCCGAAGAGGGTGGCGAGGATGAGGGTGGCGAAGATGCCGAGCTGGCCGGCCGCCCCGAGCAACGCGAACATCGGCTGCGACAGCAGGGGCCGGAAGTCCATCATCGCCCCGATGCCGATGAAGATGAAGAGAGGAAAGAGCTCGGTGTCGATGCCGAACTCGATCAGCAACTGCAGCATGCCCTCGGGCTGGTTCATCGGCGAGTTCGGCAGGTTGCCGAGCAGCACTCCGAAGCCGATGGGCAGCAGGAGGGTCGGTTCGTACTCCTTCGCGATCGCCAGGTAGATCAGCAGCCCACCGATGGCGAACATCAGCAGCGCTTCGGGGGCAATCGTGGGGACCAGGGGAATCATGAAGACCGGTGGGCGCCGCCACGCGGAGCGGAGGGCGGCGCGTCGGAAGCGGCGCGGCGCTCAGGGCACGAAGGACACGAGCGGCTCGCCCTGCGCGACCCGGCTGCCCTGGGCCACGTGCACGGTGTCGATCCGGCCGTCCCGTGGCGACCGGATGACGTTCATCATCTTCATCGCCTCGAGCGTGAGCAGCTCGTCGCCGCGCGCGACGGTCTGTCCCGCGGCTATCGCGATCGAGGCGACCACCCCGGGAATCGGCGCGATCATGCGGTTCGGGTCGCCGGTGGCGACGGTCGCGGCGGGAGCCTCGGCGGGGGCCGTCCGGCGGATCCCCGCCGTGCGCGGCGCCGGATCGCCGAGCGGTACGTCGGTGCTGTCGGACGGCTCCACGTCGACCGAGAAGGTCGTGCCGGCCACCGTCGCGGTGATCGGGCTCGCGTGCGGGTCGTCGATCTCCACGTAGTACCGCCGGCCGTCGACGGTGACCCGATAACGGCTCACGACCGCGCCCTCGTCCGGTGGACCATCTGCGTGCTCAGGCGCTTCGCGAGGTGGACCTGCCGCCAGAGCGACGGCGTCCCGTCTCGGACCCCGGGCGCCGGCGCGGCGGTCGCGCGGGCCACCGCCACCGCGATGGCGACGGCGCGCAGGCGCCGCTCGCGCTCGGCGTCGGTGATGCGGCCGAACGTCGCCGGCTCCGAGCCGGGCACCGTCTCGAGCAGCCACTGCGCGGCGCGGGCCGGCCACTGCGCGGTCAGCAGGTACATCAGGCCGAGCAGTCCGGCCAGCGCGGCGAAGAGGATGACGGTGCCGTAGGCCGAGATCTCCAGCACCGTCTCGAGTTGGGCGAGCATTACAGCGGAATGTTCCCGTGCTTCTTGGGGACGGTGGCGGTCTGCTTGTCCTTGAGGAAGTTCAGCGCCGCCGTCACCCGCGCCCGGGTCTCGCGCGGATAGATCACGTCGTCGATGTGTCCTGCCGCCGCCGCCGTGAACGGCGAGTTGAACTTCTCCTGGAACGCGTCTTCGAGCCGGGTCCGTTCGGCCTCTCGCTCGGCCGGGTCGACCGCCGCGAGCTGCCGGGCGTACAGGATGTTGACGGCGCCCTTCGGCCCCATGACCGCGATCTCGGCCGACGGCCAGGCGAGGCATACGTCGGTGCGGATCATCTTGCTGCTCATGACGATATAGGCCCCGCCGTAGGCCTTGCGCAACACCACCGAGACCTTGGGGACCGTCGCCTCGGAGTAGGCGTACACGATCTTGGCGCCGTGGCGGATGATGCCCTGGCGCTCCTGCCCGGTGCCCGGGAGGAAGCCGGGGCAGTCGACCAGTGTCACGATCGGGATGTTGAACGCGTCGGAGAACCGGATGAACCGCGCGATCTTGTCCGACGCGTCGATGTCGAGGACGCCGGCGAGGTGCGACGGCTGGTTGGCGACGAACGACACCACCCGGCCCGCGATGCGGGCGAAGCCGACGACGGCGTTCGGCGCGAAGTCGGCGTGCACCTCGAGGAACGAGTCGCGGTCGGCGATGAGGCGGATGGCGTCGCGGACGTCGTAGGACAGCGCCGCCGTTTCCGGAATGAGCCCGTCGAGGGCCGCGGTGTCCGGCCCGATCACGGCTTCGGGCGGGAGCGCCGGCGGGTCGTCGACGTTGTTGGACGGCAGGTAGCCCAGCAGCCGCCGGGTCAGCGCGAAAGCGCCGTTCTCGTCATCGGTCACGAAGTGCGCGACCCCCGATCCCGCCGCGTGGGTGGTGGCGCCGCCGAGGGTGTCGACGTCGACCTCCTCCCCCGTGACGGTCCGGATGACGTCGGGCCCGGTAATGAACATGAAGCTGTTGCCGCGGGTCATCACCACGAAGTCGGTCAGCCCCGGCGAGTAGACGGCGCCGCCCGCGCACGGCCCCAGCATGAGGCTGATCTGCGGCACCACCCCGCTCGCCTGGGTGTTGCGCCAGAACAGGTCGCCGAACCCGGCGAGGCTCCACACGCCCTCCTGGATGCGGGCCCCGACGGAGTCGAGGAGGGCGACGATGGGCAGTCCGCTGCTCGTGGCCGCCTCGATCAGCCGGCCCACCTTCATGGCCTGGACCTCGGAGAACGAACCGCCGAGCACCGTGAAGTCCTGGGCGAAGATGGCGACGCGCCGGCCGTCGACCTGGCCGAAGCCGGTGACGACGCCGTCGCCCGCGTGGCGGTTCTTCTCGAGCCCGAAGCCGGCGTGCCGGTGCTCGACGTAGGGGGCGAGCTCCTCGAACGAGTCGGCGTCGAGCATGCGCTTGATGCGCTCGCGGGCGGTCAGCTTGCCGCGGGCGTGCTGTGCGTCGATGCGATCCTGGCCGCCGCCCCGCTGGGCCGCGGTGCGGCGCTCGGCGATGAGATCCCGGCTCGCGGCGGCGGGAGACCCGCCGGCCGGCGGCAGGTCCTGCGCCGACGACGCGGGGGGCGCCGGGCGACGGCCCGCCGCTTCCGCGGAAGGCGTCTCCGCGCCGGAACCGGGGCTCGCGGCGCCGGGGTCGGGGTCCGGCGGGGACGGGGCATCGGGCTCGACGTCCGGCTCGCTCCCGACCGGAGTCGGGTGCGCGACCGCCGGCGGTCCCGCCTTGGGCTCGGAGGGCTCCGCGGTGTCCGTCGCTTCGTCGGCCGGTGCAGGCGTGGTCGAGCGCAACGGCGGCCGCGCGGCGTCCGTGGCCTCGGCGGCGGTCCGGGCGTCTTCGTCGCGCCGCTTGCGCGAACGCCGCCGGCGGTTCCAGTTGCGCAGCGACGCGAGCACCGTCCCCCCCGAGACCGGGGCGCCCGCCGGCACCACCAGATTCAGCGCCTCGCCGTCCGCGGCGGTCGCGCGGTCCCCGTCCCCGGCGACCGGGACCGTCGCCCGGCCCGGCTTCTCGTCGACGGGACCGTCGCCGGAAGTGTCAGCCATGTCGAGTGGCCATTATACCGGGAACGGCCGGGCGTAGCTGAGGGGCGGTTCGTCAACCCTCATGATTTTGGCTTCGCGACCGGCGCGTGTTGGGCGATAATTGCCGTGGTTCGTGAACCGCGGGCGTTGAGATCCGCCAGGCGTCGTGCGGAGGAGAAGGAGCGTTCCATGCCACGTCGAAGCGTGACCGGCGGTTTGCCGGCGGTCCTGGCCGGGTTGGCGATCGCAGCGCCGGGCTCGGCCGCGGCGCAGGAGCCGGCTGGCTCGGGCCAAGCCGACGCCCCGTACCAGGCGCCCCGGACGCCGCACGGCCATCCGGACCTGGAGGGCTTCTGGTCGAACCAGACCTACACGCCGCTCGAGCGGCCGGACGGGGTGGAGGCCGCGTTCTACAGCCGCGAGGAGGTGGCCGCGATCGAGGGCGGCCGGGCCGCCCGCGAGAGCGCGCAGACGGAGCCGGGCACCATCCCCGACGTCCACTACGACTTCACCCAGTTCGGGCTCGACCGCAGCCAGGCGGCGCGGGCGCAGAACCTCCGCACGTCGATGATCGTCGACCCGCCGGATGGCCGGCTGCCGCCGGTCAACGCCGCGGGCGAGCGCACGGCGGCGGAGCGGGCCGAGGCGCAGGCCCGGCTCGGGGGGCGGTGGGACTCGGCCGAGGCCAACCAGCTCGACGACCGGTGCATCATGATGCGCGGGGTCGGCCCGCCGATGATGCCCAACGGGTACAACGCGAACTACCACATCGTGCAGGCGGCCGACCACGTGATGATCCTGTCCGAGATGATCCACGACGCGCGGATCATCCCGCTCGTCGACGCGGACGCGCCCCCGGCCGGCGTGCAGCAGTGGATCGGTCTGTCGCGGGGGCGTTGGGACGGTGACACCCTCGTCGTGGAGACCACCAACTTCAACGGCAAGAACCCGTTCCAGGGGTCCGGCGACCGGATGAAGGTGACCGAACGCCTGACGCGGGTGTCGGAGGACGTGATCGAGTACCGGTTCACGGTGGACGATCCGGGGACCTGGGACCGCCCGTGGACGGCCGTGAACCTGATGCAGAAGACGCGGGGGCCGCTGTTCGAGTTCGCCTGCCACGAGGGCAACTACGGGCTCTACAACACGCTGGTCGGCGCCCGCCTGGAAGAGCGGCTTGCGGCCGAGGCGGCGGCGGAGCAGGCCGAGCGGGGCAGGGACAGGTGACGTGGCGATGCGCATTCTCGCGGCGACGATGACGTTGGCGGTTGCGGCGGCGGTCGCCGCAGCTCCCGCGGCGGGTCAGACCTCGGAGTACCAGGCGCCCCGGACGCCGGACGGCCGCCCCGATCTCAACGGGATCTGGCAGGCGATGAACTCGGCTCACTGGGACGTCGAGCCCCATTCGGCGGGGCCGAGCGTGGTGCGCGAGCTGGGGGCGCTCTCGGCCGTGCCGGGCGGCCTCGGGGTCATCGTCGACGGCGGCACCATCCCGTACACGCCGGAGGCGCTGGCCGAGCGCGACGCCAACCGGGCCGACCGGCTCGCGCGCGACCCCGCCATCAAGTGCTACCTCCCGGGCACGCCCCGCGGCATGTACATGCCGTTCCCGTTCCAGATCATCCAGAGCCGGGCCCACGTCATGATGGTCTTCGAGTTCGCCGGCGCCGTGCGCACGGTGTACATGGAAGACCAGATGGACGCCCCCGCCGACAGCTGGATGGGGTGGTCGAACGGGCACTGGGAGGGCGACACCCTCGTCATCGAGACGACCGGGTTCTACGGCCGGACCTGGTTCGACCAGTCCGGCAACCATCACTCCGAGGCGATGCGCGTCGTGGAGCGCATCACCCCGCGGAGCCCCGACACGCTCTGGTACGAGGCCACCATGGAGGACCCGAACGTCTTCACGCGGCCCTGGACGATGCGGATGCCCCTGTATCGGCGCGTGGAGGAGAACGCCCGCATTCTCGAGTTCCGTTGCGTCGAGTTCGTAGAGGATCTGATCTACGGGCACCTCCGCAAGCAGCCTCAGGAGCCTGCACGGTAGAACGGCGCAGGCTCCGGGGGGGCGGTCGGGCGCCCAGTGGAGCCGAGGCGACGATTGGACGGGCTGGTGCGGCGCCACCGCCGAGAGTTCGGAGTATTCGGTGCTGGGAAGTCGTCGACGATGGGACCGACAGGGCGAAGGCCGCACCCGAAGATGATAGGGCGAAGGCCGCACCCGAAGATGATGGCGTGACGAACCGCTGGGAGAGTCTGCGCCGTGGAACGGCGCGGACTCGGTAGGATCGGTTGGGCGCTCAGCGGAGCCGAAGGCGGCGGTGGGCGGCTGGGATGCCGGTCACGGTTCAGGGAGGAACCATGCGCACGAAGCTCGCTTGCGTCGTCGTCGTTGCGGGAGCGTTGCTCGCGGCCGCGCCGGTGTCGACCCATCACGCGTTCTCCGCGGAGTTCGACATCGAGAGGCCGCTGACCCTGACCGGCAAGCTCGTCCGGTGGGAGATGATCAACCCCCACTCCTGGTTCCACATGGACATCGAGAACGAAGAGGGCGAGCTGGTGCGGTGGATGATCGAGGGGGGCAGCCCCAACGAACTCATCCGCAACGGGGTCACCAAGAACACCCTCGACGTCGGTATCGAGTTGACCGTCGAGGGCTACTACGCCAAGGACGGCACGCCCAAGGGCGTGGGCCGGAACTTCCTGCTCGCCAACGGCGAGCGGCTCTTTCTCGGGGGGTCGGCTCCGCCCGTCGCGCCCGCCGCCCGCTAGGACCGTGACGAGAGTTGCGTCGTCGCGCCGCGCGCGCAGGAACCGCAGGCAAGCCGGGCAGTTCCGAAGGTAGTTGGCAGGGTTATACCGAGCACTGCCCCTAAGGGCCTGCGGCGTGGAACGGAGCGGGTGACTGGAGGGTTGGTGGGACGGCCCAGCCACGATGGGCGGGCTAGTCGGGTAATCGTCTCGTGGCGGTTCCGGCGCGGGGTTGCGGCGCAGCCGCCCCCGGCCGGTCGTACAGCGGAGTCGGCGCCTCCGGCGGATGGTGTGCTCCGCGACTCGGGTTCCGGAACGTGAGCGTCAAGAGGGAGACGTCGATCATGCGATCAACCATCGTGGCGGCGGGTGTCATCGCGCTGTCGCTGGCCGGCGCGGCCGGTGCGGCGGCCCAGGGTGCGGGGGCGGCGGAAGTCCCGACCTACAACGAGCACGTCGGCCCCATCCTGCTCGAGAGCTGCGGGAGCTGTCACCGGCCGAACCAAGTGGCGCCGATGTCGCTGCTGTCGTACCGGGACGTGCGGCCGTGGGCGCGCGCCATCAAGGCCAAGGTCGAGGCGCGCGAGATGCCGCCGTGGTTCGCCGACCCCCGGTTCGGCCGGTTCTCGAACGACACGAGCCTGAGCGACGAGCAGATCGAGACGATCGTCGCGTGGGCCGACGGCGGGGCCCCCGAGGGGGCGGGCCCGGCTCCCGAGGCCCCGCGCTTCTCGTCCGCGGGCTGGAGCCATCCGGAAGGGATCGAGCCCGACTACGTCATCGAGTTCCCCATCGCGTGGCAGATCGACGCGGAGGGGGAGACGCCCAACTTCAACCTCTACACCCCCTTGCCGTTCGACGACGTGATGACGGTGTCGGCGACCCAGGTGCGGCCCGGCAACTACGCCGCGACCCACCACATCACCACCGGCCTCGTCAACCTGCCCGCGGGCATGGTGCTCGGCCGAGGGGCGGCGTGGGCCGGCGGCCCCGAGGTCGACTACGTGCCGGTGCGGGATCCGGAGGTCGACCCCGAGGACGTGGCGCGCCTGACCGCGGACGGGCGGGCCCAGCGCCGCGAGCTGACCCCCGAGCAGCGCGAGGAGGCCGCCGCCCAGCGCGCGGGCTTCGGCCCCTACATTCCCGGCGTCGGCGCCGACGTGGCCCGGCCCGGTCAGGTGCGCGAGATCCGCGGCGACCTCTTCGATTACATCATCTGGAACCTGCACTACCAGGCCACGGGCAAGCCCGAGACGTCACGGCCCTCGATCGGGGCTTGGCTGGCCACCGAGGAGCGGTCGCAGCGGGTGCGCAGCCTCAGTCTCAACGAGACCACCTCCGAGAACGAGCAGTTGGTCGCGCCGCCGCCGCTGACGCCCGAGGAGCGCCGCGCCAGGGCCGCCTCCCGTCAGGTGGGGCAGGGGCTGAACCCCCTCCTCGCGCCGATTCCGCCGAACGACGGGAGCTGGACGGTGACGGGCATCGGGGGCTTCCAGAACGACGCCGTCATCCAGTCGATGTTCGTTCACGCCCACGTCCGGGGCAAGGACTTCACCTGGGTGGTGACGTATCCCGACGGCCGCGAGGAGATACTGCTGCGGGTCCCCGACTACGACTTCGACTGGCAGTTCGAGTACGAGCTGGCCGAACCGATCCGGGTGCCGGCGGGCAGCACTGTGAAGTCGATCGCCCGCTACGACAACTCGCGCAACAACCGGCGCAACCCGGCTCCGCACAAGGAGGTCTACTGGTCGGAGCAGAGCTGGGACGACATGTACCTGACCAACGTGAGGTACACGCTGGCCGACGAGACCCCGGCCGACGACGACTAGTTTCGAGCGGCGCGGGCGGCCAACGGGTCGGCTGGGCGGCAAGCGGACGCCGCGACGCGACTCCGCGGTCGCGTTCGGCGGCGATTGGCGGGCGGGGCCCGACCGGTCGGCGCCGCCTCCTGTGAGGCGGGCGGCGCCGGCTCCCTGCGACGTGCGTGGCGGGGAGCCGCTCCGCCTCGTCGCAGGGCCGCCCCGCGCGTTCCTGCCTCGGCTTCCCCATTCCCCGCCGCTCTCGCCGGAGGCGACAGGAGACATCATGCGGAACGCGGTCCTCTCGGTGTGCGTTCTTCTGGCTGTCGCGGCGATGGCGGCGGCGCAGACGCCCGCGGAGCTCGAGGCCGAGCCCATCGTCAAGCTGCAGCCCGGCGAAACCGAGGTCGAGGGCCAGTGCCTGACCGAGCAGGAGCTCGATCTCATCGCCCGGCTCAACGCTCTGCGACGCCCAACCCTCGGGGTCGAGGGCGATGCCGAGGGCGACGACCCCGCCCCGTTCGATCCCCACTATTTCGTCGGGAGGTGGGAGGTCGAGGGGGTGCTGCCCGATTCACCCCTGGCCGAGTCGAGCGAGTTCGTGGGGACCGAGACGGTGCGGCACGTGGTGGGGTGCACGTACGCCAGCACGATCGAGGCGACCACGTTCGACGGCGCCGTGACGGTCGAATCCACGCTGGTGTACGACCGGCGCATCCGGTACCTGGTGCGTCTCGAGAAGGACAGCCGCGGCTGGGAGCTCCTCAAGGTCGGCCGGCTCGGGGGCGACCCCGGCGGCTACTTCTCCCACCACTGGGAGGCAGCGCCGATCGAGCGCGGGGGAAGCCGGGTCAGGCTCGCCGGCCGCACGTTCATGCTGTCGCCGTTCCACTACGACGTCCGCATGCGCATGTCGGTCGACGGGGAGCCGTTCGTGAACTACGGCACCCTGCGCTGGCGGCGCCTCGACGAGCCGTGAAGGCACGGCGCGGTCTTTCCGAGCATCGGCTGCGCAGGGCGTGGGTCGTTCCGTCTTGGGGCCGGGCCATGCTTGGGGGCTTGGTCGAATGGTCAAGGCTGTCGCGGCCGTGGTCGGCGCCCCTGTCGGCCTCTTGAGCGCGTGGCGAATTGCCCGGTCGACCGGCCGCGTCGACTCCATTGAACAGACGCACCGCGTCCTCGGGGCGTTGATGCACGGCGCCCCGAGACGGGACTGACCATCCGCACGGATACCGTCGAGCAGGGGTGACGCGCGGACGCTGACCCGTCGTCCGTGGTGGCGGCCCGCGCCTCAAGCGCTGCTGCGCGACCGAGCTTCCTCTCTCCGGCGCTCGAAGAGCCAGCGGACGTCCACTGCGAACGAGCCGACCAGCAGGACCAGGGTGACCGCCGCCCCGGTGGCGGCGAGGCCGGCGGGGACGATGGGGGCGAGGCAGACGACGAGGGCGACGCCCTGGGCGACGCACCCCGCCTTGCGGCGCAGCCGCTGCGGCAGGGGAGCCCGCAGCCACGGCATCAGCCGGCCGGCCGCCACGAACAGGTAGCGGGGCGCGCCGAGCAGCAGAACCCAGGCGTCGAGCCTTCCGCTCCACCATACCAGCGCGGCCAGCACCAGCATCAGGACCGAGTCGAGCTCCATGTCGAATCGGGCGCCGAAGTCCGTGCCGGTGCCGGTGCGCCGCGCCACGAGCCCGTCGACGCCGTCGAGGCAAAGGGCGGCGGCGGCCATGCCGATGATCCACCAGAGGCTGGCGTCGGAGAAGGCCTGCGCGTGCGGCACGGCCGCGGCGAGCGAGAGGACCAGCGCGGCGCGGCCCACCGTGACCCGGTTGGCCGCGCCCAAACCGGGCCAGGGCTGAGGCGGCAGGAAACCCTGAACGGCCGCCGCGAACAGGCCGTAGGCGGCCACCGCGGTCGGAAGATAGTCGCGCGGCAGTTCGATCCGCCGGGCGGTGGCCCCGGCGACGAGCAGCAGCGGCGCCAAACCGAGCGCCAGCTCCGCCATCACGCGGCCCCGCCCGTGGACGGGGGGACCGGCCGGGGCGCGAAGGCGGGTCGCGGGCATGGTCTGATAAGGTGTCCGGCGCTGGACTCGCGATGGCGGAGCCGATCACCGCACGTCAGTTCTGGATCGAGGCGCCCGGCCGCGGCGTCATTCTGGACGCGCGTCTGCCTCCGCGCCGGGACCACGAGGTGTCGATCCGCACGCTCTACTCGGGCATCAGCCGTGGCACCGAGGCGCTGGTGTATCGCGGCGGGGTGCCTTCATCACAGTATCAGGCGATGCGGGCGCCGTTCCAGGAGGGGGAGTTCCCCGGCCCCGTGAAGTACGGCTACAGCAGCGTTGGCCGGGTGGTCGAGGGCCCCGAGGACCTCGACGGGCAGGTGATCTTCTGCCTCCATCCCCACCAGGACCGCTACACGGTCCCGCGGAGTGCGGTGACGCGGGTGCCGGCCGGAGTGCCGCCGGGCCGCGCCGTCCTGGCCGCCAATCTCGAGACCGCCGTGAACGTGCTGTGGGACGCCCGCCCGGTCGTCGGCGACCGCATCGTCGTCGTGGGCGGGGGGGTGGTGGGGCTGCTCTGCGCCTGGCTCTGCCGGCCGACGCCCGGGGCCGAGCTGACCCTCGTCGATCCGAACCCCGCGCGGGCGTCGGTCGCCGACGCCCTGGAGATCCCGTTTCGCACGACGGCGCCCGCCGGCGCCGACGCCGACCTCGTCATCCACGCCAGCGGCCATCCCGAGGGACTCGCCGCGGCCCTCGCCGTGGCGGGCGTGGAGGGGACCATCGTCGAGGCGAGCTGGTTCGGCGACCGGCCGGCGCCGCTGCCGCTCGGCGAGGCCTTTCACGCCCGCCGGCTGACGGTGCGGAGCAGCCAGGTCGGACGCCTTCCCCCCGCCCGCACCCCGCGGTGGGACCACGCGCGCCGGTTGGCGCTGGCCATGACGTTGCTCGGCGACGCGCGTCTCGATGCGCTGATTACGGGCGAGGACCGGTTCGAGGAGCTGCCGGACGTCATGGCCCGCGTGAGCCGCGCGCCGGGGGACACCCTCTGCCATCGCATCCGCTATTGACTCCTGCGACGACGGAACCATGTATAGCCTCAACGTTCGCGACCACTTCATGATCGCCCACAGCTTCGAGGGCGAGGTCTTCGGTCCCGCCCAACGCCTGCACGGGGCCACCTACGTCGTCGACGCCACCTTCCGTCGCGCGGAGCTGGACGACGACGGCTTGGTGGTGGACATCGGGTTGGCGGGCCGGCGCCTCGGCGAGGTTCTCGCGGACCTCAACTACCGCAACCTGGACGAGGAGCCGGCGTTCGCGGGGCGGAACACGTCGACGGAGTTCCTCGCCCGGCACATCTTCGACCGGCTCGCGGAGGCCGCGCGGCACGGCCGTCTGGGAGTGGGCGCGCGCGGCCTCGCCTCCATCCGCGTCACCCTGCGCGAGTCGCACGTCGCCTGGGGCAGCTACGAGGGTCCCGTGTGACCTCGACACGCCTGCACGTCGTCGTGCCCGGCCGGCTCGACCAGCAGACCGGGGGCTACATCTACGACCGCCGGATGGTCGAGGGGCTGCGCGCCCGGGGCTGGCGGGTCGACGTGCACAGCGTGGCGGGTGCATTCCCCACGGACGACGCCGGCGCCGGCGCCCGGATGGCGGCGGTGCTGGCCGGCCTCCCCGACGGCGCGCGGGTGCTCGTCGACGGGCTGGCCCTCGGGGGGTTGCCGGGGCCCGTCGAGGCCGAGGGGGCCCGACTGCGCGTTCTTGCCCTGGTTCATCATCCGCTCGCCGACGAAACGGGGCTCGCCGCGCCCCGGCGCGCCCGGTTCGAGGTCCTCGAGCGGGCGGCCCTGGCCGCCTGCGCCGGCGTGGTCGTCACGAGCGGGTTCACCGCCCGGCGGATCGAGGCCTATGGCGTGGATCCGGCGCGCGTGCGTGCGGTCCGCCCCGGCACCGACCCTGTGCCCCTCGCCGACGGCCCGGAATCGGGAGAACCCCCGCTGCTGCTGTCGGTGGCGGCGGTGACGCCCCGGAAGGGCCAACGGGTGCTGGCGGCGGCCCTGGCCCGGCTCGCCGATCTGCCGTGGCGCTGCGTCTGCGCCGGCAGCCTCGACCGGCATCCGGGTTACGCGGCCGAGGTGACCGCGTTCGCACGCGAGGCGGGCTTCGGCGACCGAGTGCGGTTCGCCGGCGAGTGCGGCGCGGCCGAGCTCGACCGTCTGTATCATCGGGCCTCGCTGTTCGTGCTGCCCTCGTACTACGAGGGGTACGGCATGGCGCTGGCCGATGCGCTGGCGCGAGGGCTCCCGGTGGTCAGCACCACCGGGGGCGCGATTCCTCACACCGTGCCGGCCGACGCGGGTGTGCTCGTGGCCCCCGGCGACGAGGCGGCGCTGGCCGATGCCCTGCACCGCCTGCTCGTCGAGCCGGGGGGCGCCGAGCGCCGTGAGGTGCTCGCGGCGGCGGCCCGCCGTCATGCCGGGACGTTGCCGGACTGGTCGGGGGCGGCCCGCCGGTTCGCGGAAGCGGTACTGGCATTGACCGGCGACCGAGAAGTCTGACGCCGACGGCAGGCTCGGGCAGCGCGACGCTGGATCGGAAAGAACGGGCACGTGCATGACGACGGTGACCCTCGAAGGCACCCAGGAGGGCTCGGGCTTCGTGACGCTGGATCGGAAGAACGGGCGGGAAGCGGCCGGAGCGGCCACACGGAGACGTTGACGCCGATTGGCGGGCCGAAACACCGCCGGCGGCGAGGCTGCGCCCTCGCCCGCGCAGGTTGGCGGCCGCAGGTTCCGACCCGGGAAGGGCGCAGCTGCCTTGCGTGAGCCGGTGAGCGGGACGGGAGGCGGCCGGAGCGGCCCCATGGAGACGTTCGACGCCGACTGGCTGGCGTTGCGCGAGCCGGCGGACCGGCGGGCGCGGGACGCGAGGCTGCCGGAGCGCTTGCGCGTGGCGTGGAGGCGGCTCGGCTGGAGCCGGGTGGTCGACCTGGGCAGCGGGACCGGCGCCAACCTGCGGTACCTCGCCCCGCGGCTGCCGCCCGGCCAGCGGTGGACCCTAGTCGATCACGATCCGCGGCACGTGGGATTGCTGCGGCGCTTCGACGGGCCGCCGGAGGTCGACGCGGTCGCCGCCGAGCGCCGCGATCTCGCGGCGGGCGGGCTGACCGTCGTCGAGGGAGCGGATCTGGTTACCGCGTCGGCCCTGCTGGATCTGGTCTCCGAGCCGTGGCTCTCGGAAATGGTGGGCCGGTGCGCGGACGCCGCCGCCGGCGCGTACTTCGCGCTGACCTACGACGGCGAGGTGCAGTGGATGACGGAATCGGCGGCGGGATGGCGGGTCGACCACGACCCGGACGACGGCCTGGTTCGGGAAGCCGTCAACCGGCACCAACAGGGTGACAAGGGCTTCGGCCGGGCCCTGGGGCCGGCGGCCGCTTCCCTCGCCGCGCGTCTCTTCCGGGAGGCCGGGTACCGCACCTGGCTCGCCGAGAGCAGCTGGCGGCTCGAGGCCGCCGACCACCGGCTGGCCGACCGGCTTCTCGAGGGATGGGCGGCGGCCGCGGCCGAGTCGCAGCCGGACGCGGCGGCTCGGGTGGCGGCGTGGGCGGTCCGCCGCCGGGCCACCCTCGGCCGCGGGTCGTTCCGGGTGACGGTCGGGCATCGCGATCTCCTCGCGCTGCCGGGTGGCGCCGCATGAGCGGACACGAACGGCGGGCGGCCGAGCTCCCGCGGCGCGGTGCGGGGCGCCTTCCCCTCCTCCTGCGGGCGGCGGTCAGCCTGGGCCTGCTCGGCGGTCTCGCGGTGTGGCTCGATGCCGGTGCGTTGACGTCGCGGCTGGCGTCCATGCGACCGTCCTGGGTGCTGGCCGCGCTCGCTCTCTCCGCGGTGCAGGTGGCGGTGCTCGCGTGGCGGTGGAGCTTCACCGCCCGCCGGCTCGGCGTCGACCTCCCGTGGCCGGTCGCGTGGCGCGAGTACTACCTGTCGATCTTCCTCAACCAGGTCCTGCCCGGCGGCGTCCTCGGCGACGTGGCCCGGGCTTGGCGTCAGGCGAGGTCGCAGATCCGGGTACGGGCGCCGGGAGGGCCCGCGGTGCGGGCGGTGGTGTTCGAGCGCCTGTCGGCCCAGGTGGTCATGACCACCGCGGCCGGCGTCTCGCTGCTCTTCCTGCCCGTCACCGTGGCCCCGGGCTCCCGGCCGGTCATGATCGCGGCGGGACTGCTGGCGGGCGGGCTCGTCGTCGCGACGGTCGTTTGGATGCGGCGCCAGTCGTCCGAGTGGTCACTGTTCGGGCCCATCCTGGCCGAGGTCGGGGCCGCCCACCTGCCGCCGGGCGCGTTCGTGGCGCAGCTCGCGAGCGCCACCGTGGTCGTGGCGACGTACCTGGCGACCTATCTCCTGGCCGCGAGGGCGGTGGGGGTGGAGACGCCGCTGCCGGTTCTGCTTCCCCTCGTCGCCCCGGTCCTGATGTCGATGCTGATTCCGGTGACGGTGGCGGGATGGGGCCTGCGCGAGGGGGCGGCCGCGGTGCTCTGGGGCGCGGTGGGGTTGACCGCGGCCGACGGCGTCGTGGTGTCCGTCGCCTATGGGCTCCTGGTGCTGGCCGGCAGCGCGCCCGGCGCCCTGTTCCTGGCCCTTGGTCTCCGACGCGGGCGCTCCCGCGCCGGCGCGGCGGACGGACCGCCGGCGGATCGGAGTCGAGCCGCACGGTGACGCTGCCCTCACCCCGTCAGACGTGCGGGCGCCGGGCGGGAGACGCCGCTCGAAGTCGAGCCGCACGGCGACGCCACGCTCGCGCGGTCCGACGTACGGTCGTCGGGCGAGCCGCGGCCGATCGAGCCGAGCAGAGCCTTGTCGCGGTTCCGGACGACCCGATGACGCCGGGGCGGCGGGCGAGCCGGCGCCGGCCGAGTCGAACCGCCCGCTGACGCCGCGCTCGCGCGGTTCGACGCGCAGAGAAGCGCAGGAGTCAGCGCAGATCCAGGTCGAACAGCAGGTCGTCGCCGAGCGAGAACCGCCGGCACCGCGGGCGCAGGGCGTGGTCGAGGGACGGGACGGGCGGCAGGGTGAGGGCGTGGCGGCCCGATCCGATCAGCAGCGGCGCGACGGCGACGTGCAGGCGGGTCAGCACGCCGGCGCCGAGGAAGCGCGAGACCGTCACCCCGCCCCCCTCGACGAGAATCCGTGACAGGCCCCGGGCGCGCAAGCCGGCGACGATCGCGGACGGGGCGAGGCTGCCATCGGCGGACGCCGGGTCGGCGGGAAGCTCCAGGAGGTCCGGCTTCGACCAGCCGCCGGGGCGTCCCGGCGGGGCGCGGCGAACGATCACGGTGCGCGCCGCGCCGTCCCGGAACACGGCCCGGTCGCGGCCGAGGCGCCCGTCGGGGTCGAGGACGACGCGGACGGGGTTCTCGCCCTCCACCTCCCGCACCGTCAGGCGGGGGTCGTCGGCCGCGACGGTGCCGGCCCCGACGACGACGGCGTCGACGAGGGCCCGAAGCCGGTGCAGGCGGCGGATGTCGGCGGGGCCGGTGATGTAGTGTGAATGCCCCTGCTCGGTCGCGATGCGGCCGTCCAGGCTCTGGCCGACTTGGCCGACGACGGGATCGGGATCGAGCTGCAGGGGCAGGTACAGATCCAGGAGATCCCGCGCCGCGTCGCTCGGCGGAGGCGAGGTTCGCCAGGCGCCTCCGCGGCCTACGTGCAGCCGCGCCTCGCCGCTTGCATTATGATCGTCTGTAACGGTGCGTTTCGTCGCACTCCCGTCGTGAGGCGCCGTACGCAGCAGTCTCCAGGCGGTGTCTTCGGTCATGAGTGGCGGCACCGGTCCGGTCCTCCAACGTCACCCGAGGTCCGTCGCTGCCTCTGGCGTGGGCGACAAGACAAGAAGTGGTTCGAAGCATGTACGACGCGGAACGCGGGTTGTTCGACCTTCGACAGGGACGGCCTCTCTACGTCAGCGGATCGCCCGACGCCGCCGGCGAGCCGGGCGTCCTGCTGGCGACGGTGGACACGCTGAGCCAGCGGACCCTCGAGACCCTGCGCCGGCTCGACACCGGGCCGCGCCTCGTGGTGACCCACCACCGGGCGCACGCGATGGGCCTCGGCGACGGCGGCCCTTCCCGGGACGTGAGCCTCGGGCTGAACGGGGCGACGCAGCCGGAGCAGATCCTCCGTCTCTGCATGGCGGCCGGCCGGTTCGACGCGCCGGATCTCGATCCCCGGCCGGCCACCACGCCGGAGTCGAGCGGGCTGATGCTGGCCCGGCTGGCGGGGCTGCTGCCTGCCGTCGTCGGCGTGTCGGTGAGCGGCCGGGGAGGCGGCGGGCTCGATGCGGGGTTGGCCAGCGGCGAGATTCTCTCCGTGACCACGGCGCAGGTCGAGGCCCTCGCCGCCGACGAGCGCGTCGAGGTCACCCACGTGAGCGACGGACCCGTGCCCCTGGAGCACGCCGAGGACGCCCGCTTCATGGTGTTCCGCGAGGGGAACAGCTTCCGCGAGCACGTCGCGGTCCTGATCGGCGAACCCGCGAAGTGGCCCGACCCGGTACCGGTACGCCTGCATTCCGCCTGCCTCACCGGCGATCTCTTCGGCAGCCTCCGCTGCGACTGCGGCGAGCAACTGCGCGGAAGCCTGCGTGTCTTCACGGCCGGCGGCGGCGGCGTGCTGCTCTACCTCGCCCAGGAGGGGCGCGGTATCGGGCTCGGCAACAAGATGCGGGCCTATTCCCTGCAGCATACCGGCCTTGACACCGTGGACGCCGACGGCGTGCTGGGGTTCGGCGACGATGAGCGGGGCTACCGCGCCGCGGTCGAGATGCTCCGGCACATGGGCGTCGAGCGGGTCCTGCTGCTGACCAACAACCCGCACAAGGTCGCGGCACTGCGCGACGAGGGCATCGACGTGGTCGAGCGCAAGCCGCTGTTCGGCACTCTGAACCGACACAATCTCCCCTACGTCAAGGCCAAGGTCGACCGGGCCGGCCATTGGCTTACCGACATGCTCGCCGGCGCGCGGGGGCAGGAGTAGCCGGGCCGGGCTCCGACGTCGGCCCGTGCTGGTGGGCGCGGTCGGCGGCGAGGTGCGAGGAACGTCCGCGCCGGTTCCGATCCGCGCCGTCGCGGCTGCCCCCCCGCGGTCCTCCCGGTGCTCGCGGCGCGGCTACCCGTCCCCCGCGAACAAGTCCTGCATGACCAGATAGCCGGCCATCCGCATGCCCAGTCCGGTGTAGGCGGCCTGGGCGACCGCGTTCTCGCGTTCCACGTAGAGCCTCAGCCCCACCACGCCGGGATCCGCAGCGGACCGGGCCTTCAGATGCTCGTACAACGCGCGGCAGATTCCCCGTCGCCGATGGTCGGGGTGCACGTACACGCTTTGGATCCACCAGATGTCCCCGTTGCGCCAGTCGCTCCACTCGTGCGTGTGCATCATCTGGCCGACGACCACGCCGTCCGCGCAAGCGACGTGATAGGCGCCGCGCGCCGGGTCCGACAGCAGCCCCCGTACCCCGTGGCGCAGGATCCCGCGATCCAGGAGCACGCCTTCGCTCTCGTCGGCGAGGCGGGCGTTGAAGTCGACGATCGTGTTCAGGTCGTCGAGAGTCGCCTTCCGGATCGACAGCTCATTCATCTTTCGTTCCGGTTCATCGGAGTGGGATGTCGCGGTTGGTCACGCCAGCCGGTCCAGCGGAAACCGGCGGGCGTCCTGCATCGCTTGGGATGTCGCCGTTGGTCACGCCAGCCGGTCCAACGGAAACCGGCGGGCGTCCTGCATCGCTTCCGCGAGCAACTGTCCGTAGTGCCCGACCAGCCGCGCCCCGAGTTCGGCCGTTCCCAGCGTCGCGTCGCCGGTGACTCCCTGCGGATTGAGGTCGTCGGCGAGCCAGGCGAACGACGCGCTTCCCTCGGCCGAGACCCGCTGCAGCATACCCCCCAGCTCCTCGTCCAGCGACGGGAACCGCCGCACGGCGTCGAGGTGAACCAGGTCGGGCCGGAGATGCCGCATCATCGCCGTCTCGACGGCGCCGCCGTGCAGCCCGTAGCGCCATTCCTCGTCCGGTAGCCCGGCGTCGCGCGGGTGCGGGCCGTGGAACCAGCTCGTCTTGACCACCAGCAGGCCGTGCTCTTCCCGCAGGCGGGTCGCCGCGATGTCGATCGCCGACCGATTGCCGCCATGGCTGTTCGAGATGACCAGGCGCCGAACGCCGGCTGACCCGACGGCGCTACCGGTCTGGACCAGGGACTCGACGAGCAGCTCGGGCGCGAGGCTGAGCGTGCCGGCCAACCGGCGGTGCTCGCCGCTCGTGCCGACCGCCTGCGGCGGCAGCATCCGAACCGGGAGGTCCCGAGGAAGCCGTCGGAACGCCTCGGCCAGCAGGCCGAGGCCGATCACGAGGTCGGTCGAGAGCGGCAGATGAGGTCCGTGCTGCTCGATCGCGGCCACCGGCAGTACGATTACCGGGTCGCGCGAGACGAGGGCCGCCGCCTCGACGGTGGTGAGGTCCTGCCAGCGGCGAATGGGATCGTCTGACATCAGGCCGGAGGATTGTCACCGCGGCGGCTTCCGGAAACCGACGGTGTTCCGACCGCCGCGACCGGAGTCGGTGAATCGGCAGTCCGCCGGAACAGCGCGAGATCGTATCCTATCCATCCCTTCGCGAGGCAGGTCTGCAGGGCGGTCCCGCCCACCAGATGGCCGAACCGCGTCCGGTCCAGGGGCAGCCATCCGAAGGCGGCGATGAACAGGGCGGCCACGCGGTCGCGGGGGCGTCCCAGCCGCAGGTGCGGCGTGAGGTCGTCGGTGGAGAGGTGCTCGAACCCGGCCCGGGCCGCAAGCGCGCGCAGCTCGTGCGGATGCAGCAGGGTGTTGAGGCGCCACCCCCGCCGGAACCGGGCGACCGTCCGCCGGGCGGCGGGGCCGTCGCCCGGCCGCAGGAAGTCGTCGCAGATCGCCAGCAGCCCCGCCGGGCGGACGATGCGGGCGCACGCGGCGAAGAAGCGGGCGGGGTCGGGGCCGTGCGCCAGCGACTCGATCGCGTAGGCGAGGTCGGCCGGCGGAAGGTCCGGCGGCGGCTCGCAGTAGTCGGCTTCGAGGCACCGCACGCGGTCGGACAGCCCCGCCTCGCGGATGCGCCGTTCCGCGTGGCGTACCTGGACCGGGCTCAGGGTGAGCCCGGTGCCGCGGACGGGCAGGCGGGCGGCGAGGTGGCAGAGGCTGCCGCCGACGCCGCAGCCGAGATCGACGACGTGGGCCGGCGGTTGCCCGATCGGTTGATCGCGCAGGCGGTCGACGAGTCGATCCTCGACGTAGTGGAACGCGGCGTCGTGGTCGGCGACTCCCGGGCCCCACACCGCGCGGTGCAGCGCCCCGGCCGCGCCGCCCTCGCCGTGGGCGACGAAGTTGCCGGTGTGCCGGTCGTAGTAGCGCCGCACGTCCGCCGCGTCGAACGCCGGCGTGTCCGTCTCTCGCGGTCGGCGCATCGCTCAGAGCCCCGGATCGGCGTCCAGCCGACGGCCCGCCACCGCCCGGACTCCATCCGCCAGTCGGTAGGAGTCGCGGCCGGCGCGGACGACGATGAACGCCGACGAGTTCCGGAGCTGCCCGCGCCGGTGGGCCGGCAACGTCCGGAATCGGCGCAGGGTCGGCCCCGCCACGCGCACGCCGAGCGCCGGCAGGTCGCGATCGAGAAGCGTCCGCACGAAGCTCTCAAGCCATGAAGTGTCGACGGTATGCATCGAGATTTTTCATGGTAACTGAATCGCCGGGCGTGGGCTGCGGGTGGGCCGCTGGCCGTCTCATCGGTCGGCGACCGGCTCGCTCACGTCGTCTCGAGCCGTGCGTAGACATCCCCCGACCGGCGGCGGGCGGGGCCGGTGCGCAGGCCGTCGAGGAGGGCATCGCCGTTCACCCATCCGCGGCCGGCGAGCTCGTAGGACTCGCCGACCGACCAGTTGAAGCGGTAGCTTCCCAGGGCCTGCAACCGGTGGACGCACATCCGCGCGTAGTCGAGCGTGCCCGGCAGGTACTCGAACGACACCGCGGGGATGGGGCGGGTGAGGCCGGCCAGCACCACCGGCTCCGCGCCTTCCACATCGATCTTCACGAACGCGGGCAGGCCGAAGCGATCGATGAGCGCGTCGAGGGTGACCATCTCCACGTCGATGTCACGGTTCCACCGCACGTCGCTGAATACCGGGTCATGCTCGCGGGCCGCGCGCCACGCGGCGGCCAGCGTGGTCATGGTCGGGTTCCGATCGCTGATCGACAGGGTCGCGACGCCCGCGCGGTCGCCAGCCGCGGCTTCGAGAATCGACACCCGCGGGTGGCGGCCGAACAGGAGGCGGAGCAGCCTCGCGAAGTCCGGCTGCGGCTCGAGGGCGACGACCCGGCAGCCGAGGGCCGCGAGGGCGCGGGTGCGGTTGCCTGCGTGGGCTCCGATGTCGAAGACGAGGTCGCCGGGGCCGGCGAGGGTCGCATAGAGGCGCCGCAGCCGGTGCTGGCGCCGCGGGATCGCGTGATAGACGGCGAGGGACCGGAACAGACCGTAGAGCCGGCCGGGATGCGTCCGCGCCATGAGGGTGAATTCTGCGGTGGGCCGGACCCGGTTACAATGCCTGCGAGATGCGAGACGCAAGCGCGAACGGACTCCGGCTGCTCTCGGTCGTCCTGGGGATCTTCCTGATCTCCATGGGATACGGCAAGCTCGACTGGGCGGGCGACAGCAGCTTGCTCGAGAGCGAACTCCGCAACTGGTGGGGACCGGCGCCGGCGATCAGCAAGCTCTACATCGACTGGTTCGCGATGCCGCTGCGCGCCGTGCTGGCCCGGCTCGTACTGCTGGGCGAACTGACCACCGGCCTCGCCCTGCTCGTCGGATACCGTCCCCGGCTTGCGGCGGGGGCGGCGTTGTTCATGATCCTCAATTTCCACTTCGCCATGGGTCTCCTGTTCTCGTCCGCGTACCTGACCAACGGTTACGCTCTGCCGGTCGTGGGCGCGCTGGCGGCGCTCGCCGTCGGCGCGCGGCGGCTGCCGTACGCCGTGACCCCCTAGCAGCAGGAGCGCGAGGTGAGACCGTGCGGGCCTCGCCCGAGGGCTCCCGGCCCGCGACACCGATGACGACCGACGCAGGGGTACCGGGCGGAACGGGGTTCGCCGCCGTCCGGCGCGCCGCGGCCCCGTGCGCGGCCCTCCTGCTGGTGAACGTCTCGCTCACCTTCGCCAACGTCTGGCCGACGCTGGGGGTGCGCCTCAGCCGCGATCTGTCGGTGGAGGCGGCGGCGGGCGTCCTCCTACTGGTGGCGATGCGGACGTGGGGGCGGCGTCCGCCCCGTGCCGCCGTTCGTTGGCTGGCCGTCGCCTGGCTGCTGCTGGCGGCGGGACGGTACGTCGAGGTCACCGTCGCCGCCCTCTACGGCCGCGAGGTCAATCTGTACTGGGACATGCAGCACGTGCCGAAGGTCGGCGCGATGTTCGCGGTCGTAGCCGATCCCTGGCTCAAGGCGGGGTTTCTGGCGGGACTGGTCCTGGTCCCGTTGGTGCTGTTCCTCGTGGCGCGCTGGGCGTGGAGGAGCATCGCGGTCGCCGCCGGCGAGCCGGCGCCGCGCCGCGCGCTCGCCGGCGTGGCCGGGGCGGTGGTGCTGCTGGGGCTGGCGCAGTGGGGAGGGGTCGAGGCGCCGGCGGGCGTCCGGGTGGCCGAGCCGGTGACGCCCGCCTTCGCGCGTGAGCTGGGCGAGCTGGCCTACGAGGCGAGCGGGGCCGGGGTGCGCGACCTCGGACCCCCGCCGGTCATGCGCTCGGACCTGTCGCGCGTCGCCGGCGCCGACGTGTTCGTCATCTTCCTGGAATCCTACGGAGCCGTGAGCTGGGACCGCGCCGACTTCGTCGAGGCCCTGGCCCCGGTGCGGCGGCGGCTCGAGACGACGGTCGATGAGACCGGACGCCGCATGGCCTCGGCGTTCGTCGAGTCCACCACGTTCGGCGGCGAGTCGTGGCTCGCCCACATCAGTCTGCTCTCGGGCACCGAGGTGCGGGACCCGGCCACCAACGTGCGCCTCATGGCGCAGGAGCGGGACACCCTGGTGAAGCTGTTCTCGCGCCGCGGCTACCGCACCGTGGCGATCATGCCGGGGCTTCTCGTGGGTTGGCCCGAGGGCGCGTTCTACGGCTTCGAGGCCATCTACGACCATGCGCGGCTCGACTACCGGGGGCCGCCGTTCGGTTGGTGGGGGGTCAACGACCAGTACTCGCTCGCACGCGTCGACGCGGCCGAGATCGCCCCCGCGGCGCGCCGGCCTGCCTTCGTGTTCTTCGCCACCATCAGCACCCACGCGCCCTTCGCGCCGGCTCCTCCGTACCAGCCCGACTGGGCGCGGGTGCTCGGCGACGACCCCTATGACCGGGCCGACCTCGATCGCGCGTGGTCCGCGTGGGCCGACTGGACGGACCTCGGACCAAGCTACGTCGAGGCCCTGCGGTACGCGTTCGCCAACGTCGACGGCTATCTGCGGCTGCGGGCGGATCGGGACCTCGTGCTGGTGCTGGTGGGCGACCATCAGCCCCCGGCTCTGGTGAGCGGCGCCGGGGCGTCGTGGGAGGTGCCGGTGCACGTCGTGGCGAGCCGCGGGGAGTCGATAGACCGGCTCGTCGACGCTCACCGGTTCGCGCCGGGGCTGGCGCCGCACGGCCCCGCCGTCGCGCGCATGGACGGGCTGCTGCCGATCCTGCTGGACGCGTTCGGCGACGACCCTGGGCCCGGCGGGCACGAGGAGTCGCCGTAGAACGGCGCGCGCGCGCGAGCAGGAGATCGCGGTCGCCGAGCAGACGGCCCTGGCGGTGCAGGGCAAGAAGCGGGCCGGGATGGACCAGCGCGTCAGGGTCGCCTCGCTCGAGGCGTCGGCGGTCGAGGGCGAGAACGAGTCGAAGGCGAACATCGCCGACTACGAGGCCAACCGCGCCGATTCGCCGGCTACGAGAACCTGTTGCGGGTGTGCGCCGAGCGGCCCGAGCTGGCCCCGTCGCTGCTGATCGTCGAGAAGCTTCCCGAGCTGGTTGCAGAGCAGGTCAAGGCGATCCAGAATCTCAAGATCGACAGGTCACGGTATGGGACTCGGGCGCCAACGGCCGGGACGGCAGCGGGGCGACGGCGGGCTTCCTGCGGGGGCTCATCGGGTCGCTGCCGCTCCTCCACGACCTGGCCGAGCAGGCCGGCATCGATCTGCCGTCGGCCCTCGGCCGGGTGCAGAAGCCGCAGGCGCGGGATCGGCGGCATTCGTCGTGAACGCGGGGCGGGGCGAGGCCGGCGCGTGCGGCCGGCGCCCCCGTCACGGCGTCCGCACGGCCCTGCGGAGCCGTCGCGGCCCCCGCGCTCTGCGCGCCGGTTGCGCCGCCATCGCCGGGCTGGTCGCCGCGGCGGTGTCGGGATGGCTGGCGCCGCCGGCCGCCGCCCAGATCAGCCTCGACGTGATGACGTTCAACATCCGGACGTCGAACGTCGACGACGGCCCCGACGCGTGGCCGCACCGCCGGCACGTGGTGGCCGAGACGATTACGCGGGCCGCCCCGCACATCCTCGGCCTCCAGGAGGCGCTCGACGAGCAGATCGAGTATCTGGACGCGATGCTGCCGGACTATCGGTGGATCGGCGTCGACCGCGGCCTCAACGGCGGCGTCGGACTCAGCGAGTACACGCCGATCTTCTACCGTCACCGCGAGCTGAGCCCCATCGCGTCGGGCAACTTCTGGCTCACCGACACCCCGGACGTCCCGCCGCCGCCGAGAAGCCCGGGGCCGCGGCGACGGTTCCGCCGGCCGCGGGGGCGCATCGTCACGTGGGCCCGGTTCCACCACCAGGCGAGCGGCCGCGAGATTCACGCGTTCAACACCCATCTGACGCTGAGGCAGGGGCCCCGCCAGTACGACTCGGCCCGCTTGATCGCCGATCGTGTCGCCGCGCTGCCGGCCGGCAGCGCCGTCGTCGTGACCGGTGACTTCAACGCGAGCGCGGGCGATACCGAGACGTGGCGAATCGCCACCGCCCGGGGCCTGCGGGACGCGTGGCTCGCGGCGGACGAACGGATCGGCCCGCCGTTCACGAGCAACGGCTTCGGACCGCCGCCTCCCCACCACGAGGTGTGGCGCATCGACTGGATCCTAGTCGGGGGGCCGCTCGTCGTGCGGAGCGCGCGGACCGTCCTGTACAACGAGGACGGACGATACCCCTCCGATCACTATCCGGTGGCCGCTCGTCTCGACTGGCCCTGACTTCCCGATACGCGACTTGACCTGCAAGTTGGGCCTGACTCTACTGGATTCTGGGAGTTGAGCCGAAACGGGCTCTGAGACTTCGGGTTGGGCTTGGTCCGTACGCCAGTCATCATCGGTCGCAACCCAGGGTCTGCCCGAGGAGCTGCGGATCGCGACTCCCGACGGGGAGACTGCCGCTCTGGGCGCCGACACGATCCGGTAGTTCGACTGGCTGCCTATCGAAGCTGCAGATAGCGCGGCGGCAGGTCGAGGATCACCCGTCGTCGCCTCAATTCCTCGCAGCGCGGCCCGAGCTGCCGCGGATCGATTCGGCCGCGAACGTCCCCGTCCACCGTTAACCGTTCGGGTAGATAGCGCCGGCAGTGGCCGAATTCCTGCTCGTACTCGGGGGTGGGGAATCGGAGGGTCAGGACGGACCGTCCGTCGCGGGCCTCGACCTGGTAGAGGGGGTTCACGGCGAGGACCCCGGCGACGCCGGCGGGCGTCGGCGCCGGCGCCCGCCGGCGGATGCCGGGCTGGCGGCCCGCGACCAGGGTCAGGGTCGGCTCGCGTCGGAGCTGAGCCGGCGACCGTTCGTCGGCGAGATCGACGCACGCGTCGTCGAGGAGTCCGTCGAGCAGCCGGGCGTCGCTGAACAGGGCGGGATCGAACGGCGCGAAGAGACCGCGGTAGGCGGATGGGCTGAGCGGGTCGCCGGCCGCGTAGTTCTCGCCCTCCGAGCTGTGGAGGTGCGGCAGGGCGATGACGCCGTCGGGATGCGCCACCCGCATCATCTCGTCCGCGCACAGCCGCTTGTGCCAGATATAGGGGAAGGCGTCCATGAGGACGACCATCGAGAAGCGGTCGTTCGCGAACGGCAGGGGCGCGTCGGCGCTGCAGCACACCGCGTCGGCCGCGGGCGCGGTGACGCGGGTCGCGAGCCACAGCTTCCAGAAGTACAGATCGGCGATGACGGTCTCCGCGCGCCCCGGTCCCTCGCCGGCCCCGGCGAGGCCGTGCGCCAAGTGCCCCGTGCCTCCGCAGAGGTCGAGCCAGGGGCCGCGGGCCGGCGATCCCGCGCTGAGCACCCTCACGAGCGCTTCGGCCGCGACGAACGTCGGGTCCGAGAAACGATGCAGGAAATAGGTGCCCTCGGCGTCGGGGGCGAGCGTCGCGATCGCGTCGCGATAGGTCAGCGCCGCCGCCTCGGCCGCACGGGCCAGCGCTGCCGCGTCCGCCCGCGGGACGTCGAGGACGGTCGCCAGCGCTTCGTCCCGCGCCCCGCGCTCCAGAGCGTGCATCGCGGCGCGGGTCGCCTCGTCGGCGAGCAGGACGGGGATGCCGGCGATGACCGGGAAGGCGCAGCACTCGCAGCCGAGCACCCCGGCCTCGATCCGGGTCTCGTCGCGCGCGAGGGCCGGGTTGTCGACCAACTGCAGCCGGGTGCCGCAGAAGGGACATCGAATCCAGTCGAGGAGCGTGGCTTGCATGGTTCCCTCGGGCCGACCCGTCAGCCGGCTCGCCCCGGACGTTCGATTGGGGAGCTCGCGGGTCGCGCCGTGGCTGCAGTCGGCCGGTTCGTCATCGTTCTCCGCCCTCACCGGCGACCAAGAGTCGGGGCCCCAGAGCGGCGCGGACTGCTGGCGGGGTCGGTTGGCCGCCCGGCGGAGCCGAAGGTGACGATGGGCGGGCCAGGGCCGGCCGCGGTCGCCGCGGCCAGCCGATCGACAATCGTGTCGCCCCGGGCCCCGACCTCGGATCGCCGGTAGTGCTCCGTCCCGAGCAGGCGCGGCGCGTCGCCCTCGTCGACGAGCCGCAGGGCGCAGTCGTCGAACTGGGTGCGGTGTCGGCGCAGCGCCCTCAGCTTCTGCACGGCGTGGTCTCGCGCGTGCAGGACCAGGGTCGGCGGCGGCGCCCCGGCGCCGAACGCGTCTGCGTCGGCCACGCCGAGGATGGACCGCACGAACGGGCGCGCCAGCCCACGCGCCTCGCTCACGCGGGCGGCGTGGTCGACGACCGCACGCATCGCGCCGGGGGGGAGACTGACGTGGAACAGCGCCGGCGCATCGCGGCCGAGGGCCCCCACCATCGCGGTGGTCCGTTCATGCACGGCCACGTGGTCCGGATGCCAGTACAGCCCGTCCGCGTCGAACGTGACCACGACGTCCGGGGCGGTGAGCCGAATCTCGTTCAGGATGTCCGCATGGAGCCGGTCCGGGAGTATCCACGGCAGCATCCCGTCCTCATGGTCGAGCAGTCGCACGCGGCCGATGCCGAGCTCTCTCGCCGCGGCCCGCAGCTCGGCCGCGCGCACCTGCCGGAGCGCTCGTGTCCCCGGCGCGGGCCCGTCGCGGCCCGCGCGTCCATGCTCGCCGTGGGTCAGGCAGAGGAGCGAGACCCGCACCCCGATGGCCGCGCACCACGCCAGCAGCCCGCCGCAGGCGAGCGACTCGTCGTCCGGGTGGGCGAAGACCGCGAGCATCGACGGGCGGCCGTCGTCCGGCGCGGCGGTCGGAGCGACGTCGTCAGGCGGGCGTCGCGATCGTGTCACTGCCCTCTTTCTCCATGCCTGGTCCTCCCGCGCGTGGGAGCGGGCTCCTCTAGGGGGGCGTCCTGTGGGTCGACGACGCCCGGTCCTCCCGCGCGTGGGAGCGGGGGTTCGGCTGCGTGTCCCAATCGAACGCTGACGGCCCGGTCCTCCCGCGCGTGGGAGCGGGTGCCAGCACCGAAGATACTGGCCCTGGGTCCGGGCCCGGTCCTCCCGCGCGTGGGAGCGGGACGGTGGGCGGAGGCCCAACGAGGGATTGTCGACCCCGTTCGCGCGACGAAGGCGGTCCTCAAGGCTGCTGCTTCCTGGCCAGCGGCCCCTCGCCCGCGAGACGGCGGTCCGCCGGTCGCGGGGGCCGGGGCGTGCGGGCGGCGGTCGTTCCCGGTTGCGGCCGATGCGCCGCCATGATCCGCCGGTACGCGTCGATATGCGCGTCCACCATCCGCTCCGGTCGGAACCGATCGAGGGCGCGCGCCCGCACCTGCCGCCGGTCGAGGGCCAGCACGTCGCCGAGACCGCGGGCCAGGGCGTCGAGCGAAGCATGGACGTGTCCGGTGCGACCCTCGTCGACGAGCTCCCGGACCGCGCCGCGGTCGAGGGCGGCCACGGGGGTGCCGCACGTCATCGCCTCGATGAGCACGAGGCCGAACGACTCGGCCGCTTGCAGCGGGTAGAGCAGGGCCCGCGCTCTCTGCAGCAGCGCGACCTTGGCCTCGAGGTCCGCTTCGCCGGCGTAGACCACGCGGTCACCGTCCACCAGTGGCGCCACCGCCGCCCGATAGTACTCGTTGTCGGCGGCGGCGAGGACCAGGCGGTGACCGGTGCGCCGAGCGACCTCGATGGCTTCGATCACGCCCTTCTCCGCGGTGAACCGCCCCAGAAAGAGCAGGTAGTCGTCGGGGTGCGCGCCGTAGTCGAACAGAGTCGGATCGACGGCGTGATGGATGGCGGCGGCGACGTCGAGGCCGGCCAGCGACCGCGCCTGGGCCTGGGACACGGCCACGAAGGGCGCCTCCGGATAGCGCGACCAGAGGGCGACCTCGGCCGCGGACGGCGCGTGGTGCACCGTCTGCACGACCGGCACGGGCGCGGTGCGGGTCCACGCGAGAGAGAGCGGGGCGTACTCGGCTTGGTAGTGGATCAGGTCGAACGCATCGGCGCGCTCGACCGCGGCGGCCAGGTTGAAGAGCTCGCACAGCTCCCACGGCCACAGCTCGGTGTCGCGGTGGTAGCCGTCCTCGAACACCGCGTGCAGCCGGGCGGCGGTGGCCGACGAGGCGGTGGCGAACAGGGTGACGTCGTGGCCGCGGGCCGCAAGCCCGTCGGCGAGCATCGCGGTCACCGTCTCGACCGACCCGGACCGGGCCGGGGGAATGGACTGCGCCACCGGTCCGACGAGGGCGATGCGCAAGGGGGGCGGCGTGACGGCGGCGGGGTTCACGAGCCGGCCCTCTCGAGTAGCGGCGGCAGCACGCGCGATGCCTCGAAGTGCTCCCGGGCGACGCCCGCCGCGCCCCGGGCGTGCGCCGCGTAGTCGGCCTCGATCCGCGCGAGCCCGTCGACGGCCTCCTCCACCGTCGAAAACGCCAGCAGTCCGGACCCCGCGGGCACGTGGGCGCTCCAGCCGGTGTCCTGCACCAAGGCGGGCCGCCCCGCCGCGAGATAGCACTCGGTGCGGTCGCTGAACCAGCCCGAGCGGTGCGCCACGTAGGCGTGCTTGGCCACCCCGAACTCCGCCTTGGAGCCCTGGATGAACGAGCGGTAGGCGTCCGCGGTGCGCGACACCGCCATCGCCGGCACCGGCCCCCAGCCGTGCTCGGCGAGCAGCCGGTCGGGTCCGTTCACCGCGAGGCCGAAGCGGCTCGGGGTGCGCCGCGGGAGATCGAGGAACCGCAGGAACTCGCGGTCCTTGTTGCCGTCGACATCCTCGAAGCTCTCGGTGCGCCACGTCATCACCGTCGTGAACCGGTTTCGCGCGGCCGGCGCCTCGGTGCGCCACAGCTCGGTGACCACCGGCTGCCAGGTCTTCTCCCAGTGGAACTCGCCGGTAGGAACATCGCAGTCGGGCGTTCCGATATTGGCCCCGAAGGTGAAGAGGTGGTCGAACTCTCGGAAGAAGTCGACGTACCAGGGCACGCCCTTGGCGATCGCGAGCTGCGTGAAGACGGGGTCGGAGTCGATGAACACCCGCCGGGGGATGCGCGCGTACTCGTCGCGCCAGAACCACGTGCCGCCGGACAGGTTGATCATCAGATCCGCGCCGGCGCAGTACTCGCGCACCGCCTCCTTCGACAGGCCGTGGTAGGCGCCGTCGTAGTTGACGAAGCTCCAGTGGTCGCCGAGCCCGTGCGGCGCGAGCGTCTCGTGGATGTGTCGGGTGCCGTAGGCCGGGTCCAGCGAGACCGCGTCCTGGACCGGGTCGTAGACGCACTCGCCGGTGTCCTCGACGTAGCGGACGTCGTGGCCCAGCGCTCGCAGCCCGACCAGGTACATCAGCGAACACCACGCCACGCCCCCGAACGGGTAGCGCCCGATGATGCCCGCGAACAGGATCCGCATGGGGCGACTACGAGTCTGCGCCGTGGAACGGCGCCGACTCCGGGAGAGGCGGTCGGGCCCCGGGCGGAGCCGAAGGCGACGACCGGTGGGCCAGGCCCTCGATGAGCTCGTCTACCGTCGCCGGCTCGCGCCCCGACCAGCCGAGGCTGAGGCGGTTGCACATGGTGCGGTACAGCGGGTTCGTCCGCATCAGCTCGTGGTGCGATCCGCTCGCCGCGACCCGCCCCCGCTCCATCACCACGATGCGCGTGGCGTCGCGGACCGTCGACAGCCGATGGGCGATGACGAGGGTCGTGCGGCCGGCGCGGAGCTGCCGCAGCGCGTCGACTACCGCCGCTTCGGACATCGCGTCGAGGGCGGAGGTCGGCTCGTCGAGGAGGAGGATGGGGGCGTCCTTGAGCAGCGCCCGGGCGATGCCGATGCGCTGCCGCTCGCCCCCCGACAGCGAGGCGCCGTCCTCGGCGACGTCCGTCCGATACCCGCGCGGCAGGCGGACGACGAAATCGTGGACGCGGGCGGCGCGCGCCGCCGCCTCGACGTCGGCGTCCGAGGCGTCCAGCCGGCCGTAGCGGATGTTGTCGGCGATGGTCCCGGAGAACAGGATGGGCTGCTGCGGGACCAGCGCGACCTGTCGGCGAAGCGACCGCAGCCCGTAGCGCGCGGCGTCGATTCCGTCGATGAGAATCGCCCCGCCCTGCCTCTCGTACAGGCGCGGGATGAGGTTCGCGACGGTGGTCTTGCCGGCGCCGGTGGGGCCGACGAGGGCGACAAGCTCGCCGGGGCGGGCCTCGAAACTCACGCCGTCGAGGACGGGCCGGCCCGGCTCGTAGGCGAACTCGACGGCCTCGAAGCGGATGTGGCCGCGGAGCCCGTCGGCGGCGACGCTGCCGGGCGCATCCGCGGCCTCCGGGGTCAGCGATAGCAGTTCGCGGACGCGGCGCGCGCTCACCACCGCTTGCTGCAACGTCCCGGCCGTCCGCGCGATCTCCGAGATCGGCGTGTACACCGCGGCGAGATAGGCGACGACGACGAGCAGACTGCCGACCGTGAGCCGGCCCTCCAGGACGCGCAGGCCGCCGACGCCGAGGACGAGGGCGGTGCCCACGAGGGTCACGCCGGTGACCGTGACCGAAAAGATCGACTCCTGCCACGTCAGATCGAGGCGGGCGCGCCGGGTCCGGTCGCCGGCGTCGGCGAAGCGATCGAGCTCGTACCGCTCGCGCGTGAAGCTCTTGACGGCGGCGATGGACCGCAGCACGTCGAGTATCCGCTCGATGAGCCCCGATTCCAGGTTCTTCACCCGTTCGGCCCGGTCGCTCATCGTCCGTGCGTGGTGCCGCAGGCACAGGTACAGGAACGGCGCCACGCTCAGCGACAGGAGGGCCAGGGTGGCGTCCAGGTAGAGGAGCACCCCGAACATCAGGCCCAGGTTCAGCGCCGCGACCGTCAGCGGGAAGACCCCGCCGATGACGAGGTCGTCCACGCAGTAGGCGTCCGCGTCGAGGCGGTAGACGGCGTCCGCGGTCCGCGACGCGATGTGGTGGCGGAGGGGCAGCGCCTGCAAGTGATGCAGAAGCTGCTCGCGGAGCCGATAGACGACGCGCTGCGCCATGTCGACCTGCATCTGCGTATGCGTCATGCGCGCTACCTCGGCCCCGAGCTGAACGACGACGCCGGCCACGACGACGGTCAGGAGGAGGAGTACCGTGTCTTCGAGGGCGGCCGGCAGCCGGGCCGCCACCGCGGGGGGGAACGGGGCGCCGCCTAGCACGTTGTCGACCAGGACCTTGAGCGGCCACGGCGCGAGGGCGGTCAGACCGGTCTCGGCGAGGACGAGGAGGAGCACCGCGAGCGCGCGTCCGCGATAGGGCCTCAGGTAGCCGAGAATCCAGGCCGCGAGGTTCACCACGGGATTCTACCAGTCTCGTCGCGGGGGGGGGCGGCTCGGGGGGGGGCGGCGCCGCGTGCGCGACCGGCGCCGTCCGCGCACGCCTCGACAAGGGCGGACAGCGTCGAGTCGGTGTCCGGACCGCTCGGAATCGGGCCTTCGGCGTCCCGCGCTCTTCCGGCGGCGCCGGCTCCTGCGTCGTCGCCGGCCCGGGGGTCGAGTGGCCTCGACCCGGCCGAACCGTCAAAGTTGCGTAAAACAAGTGTCTTTTTTGGTGAAACGGCGTCAAAAAGACGACACCGACAGCGTATAATGAGCGTTGAGAGCGGTTGACGGGCGCCGGTCGGCCCGTGGGCGTCGATTCCCGATTCAGGTGGAAGCCCCGCCATTACAGGATCACGACGGACGGTCCGACAATCTTCGGCTGGAGAGGATTCGCGCCCGCGGGGAGCTTTCGGCGCCCCGCGGGCACGCCGATCACGAGGAGCGGCTTACGCAGGTGGGGCGATGCGGAGGCGCGGTGGCGCGGGCACCGCTCGTCGTCTCGACGCGGGCGTCGGGCGGCCGGACGACCCGAACCGGATCCATGGGTTCCCAGTTGAGTCTGCATTCCGAGACCCTTCGACAGGTCGTGTCGTCGGATCCCATCTGTGTCGATCCGCTCACCCCGGTGCGCGAGGCGTTCGCACGGATGAAGGAACAGCAGCGCGGCGCGGTGCTGATCTGGCGCGAGAAAAAGCTGGTCGGCATCTTCACCGAACGCGACGCATTGGCGTTGATGGCCGATGCCGTCGACCTGAGTCTGCCGATCGAGCGGGTGATGACTCCCGATCCGGTCGCGCTGTCCGAGCACGACAGCGTCGGCGCCGCCATCACCAGGATGGCGAAAGGGGGGTACCGGCGCCTGCCGATCGTCGACGCCGAGGGCCGGCCCGTCGGCTTCGTCAAGGTCGGCAGCATCCTGCACTTCCTGGTCGATCACTTTCCGGCGACGGTGTACAACCTGCCGCCGGCGCCCCACCACGCGACCGAGGCGCGCGAGGGGGCCTAGCCCCGGCCGGGCGCAACTGCGAGTAGCGAGCAATGACGCACGAGTCGACGGCGACGGCGCCCACCGAAGAACCCCCGGTATCCGCGTCTCTGCCGGCCTCCGAGAAGCGCACCGTCAGGCTCGACGGGGCCACGGTGAGGCTGGCCGGCGATTCCGGGGACGGCATGCAGGTGGTGGGCGGCCAGTTCACCAACACGTCGGCGCTGCACGGCAACGACGTCGCCACGTTCCCGGACTTCCCCGCCGAGATCCGCGCGCCGCGCGGCACCCTCGCCGGCGTCAGCGGCTATCAGGTGCAGTTCGCCTCGCGGGACATCTTCACCCCCGGCGACACCCTGCAGGCCCTCGTCGCCATGAACCCCGCCGCCCTCGTCACCAACATCAAGGACCTCGAGAAGGGCGGGATCCTGATCGTCAACGACGAGAGCTTCAAGGCGAAGGACCTGAAGCTGGCCCGGCTCGAAACCAATCCTCTCGAGGACGGGACCGTCGACGACTACCGCGTCATCAAGGTCCGCCTGGATACGCTGAACCGCGAGGCGGTGAAGGAGGTCGAGGGCCTGAGCTCGAAGCTGCAGGACCGCTGCAAGAACTTCTTCGCCCTCGGCCTGATCTACTGGCTGTTCGGGCGCGACATCGAGCCGACCCTGCGCTTCGTGCAGGACAAGTTCGGTGGCAAGCCGGAAGTCGCCGAGGCCAACGAGAAGGCGCTGCGCGCGGGCTGGTATTACGGGGAGACGACCGAGGCGTTCGACCACAGCTACCAGGTCGAGCCGGCCCGGCTCGCCCCCGGCAAGTACCGCAACATCATGGGCAACCAGGCCCTGGCCTGGGGGCTGGTCACGGCGGCGCGGCTGAGCGGCAAGGAGCTGTTCTGCGGGTCCTACCCGATCACGCCGGCGAGCCCCGTCCTCGAGGAGCTGAGCGCCCTGAAGCACTTCGGCGTGCGCACGGTGCAGGCGGAGGACGAGATCGCCGCGATCTGCTCCGCCATCGGGGCCGCGTTCGGCGGCGCGATGGCGATTACCAGCTCGAGCGGACCGGGTATCGCGCTGAAGGGCGAGGCGATGGGGCTGGGCATGATCCTGGAGCTGCCCATGCTCGTCATCAACATCCAGCGCGGCGGGCCCAGCACCGGCCTGCCGACGAAGACGGAGCAGTCGGACCTGTTGCAGGCGATGTTCGGCCGCAACGGCGAGTCGCCGCTCCCGATCGTCGCGGCGCGCAGCCCGAGCGACTGCTTCGAGGTGGCGATCGAGGCGTGGCGCATCGCCACCCGCTTCATGACCCCCGTCATCCTGCTGTCCGACGGCTACATCGCCAACGGCTCGGAGCCGTGGGCGATCCCGGACGTGAGGGATCTCCCGAGCATTCCGGTGGAGCATCCCGCCCCGACGGCCAACGGCAAGCCGTTCCTGCCCTACGAGCGCAACGAGCGGCTGGCCCGACCCTGGGCCCTTCCCGGGACGCCCGGGTTGATGCACCGGGTCGGGGGGCTGGAGAAGGAAGACGTTACCGGCAACGTCAGCTACGATCCCGAGAACCACCAGCACATGACCAACATCCGCGCCGAGCGGGTGGCCCGTATCGCCGGCGACATCCCGCCCCAGGCGGTGGACGGGCCGGCGCGCGGGAAGCTGCTGGTGCTCAGTTGGGGGGGAACCTACGGCGCCTGCACGAGCGCCGTGGACGAGTGCCGGAGCGGCGGGCTCGCGGTGGCGCACGCCCACCTGCGGTATCTGAACCCGTTTCCCGCCAATCTCGACGAAGTGCTCGCCGCCTACGAGCGGATTCTCGTGCCGGAGCTGAACACGGGGCAGCTCCGCATGCTGGTGCAGTCGCGCTACCTTCGCGAGTGCGTGGGGCTGAACAAGGTCAAGGGCAAGCCTTTCACGGTATCCGATGTCGTATTCAAAATTAGAGAGCTGGTGGCGTAGGGTTGCCCTCGGGCAGCAGGAGACGGCATCTCCCGGCGACGCGCCGGTCGGGCTCGCCGAGCCCCCGCCGCCCGGCAACGGGAGCGGCGGGCCGGGCGGGGCGGTGACCGCGCCCGCGCCGGTCGAGCTGCCGGTGCTGAAGGCGTCCGACTTCGCGAGCGACCAGGACGTTCGCTGGTGCCCCGGATGCGGGGACTACGCGATTCTCGCGCAGATGAAGAAGATGCTCCCGTCGCTGGGGGTGCCGCGCGAGAACATCGTGTTCATCTCCGGAATCGGGTGCTCGAGCCGGTTCCCGTACTACATGAACACCTACGGCATCCACAGCATCCACGGCCGGGCGCCGGCCTTCGCGACCGGCCTCAAGGCGGCGCGGCCCGAGCTGATGGTCTGGGTCATCACCGGCGACGGCGACGGACTGAGCATCGGCGGCAATCATCTCATGCACGCCATCCGCCGCAACCTGGACATCAACATCGTGCTCTTCAACAACCGCATCTACGGGTTGACGAAGGGCCAGTACTCGCCGACGTCGCCGCTCGGCAAGAAGACGAAGACGTCGCCGATGGGAGCCATCGACAACCCGCTGCACCCTCTATCGATCGCCATCGGTTGCGAGGCCACGTTCGTGGCGCGTTCCATCGACACCCACATCAAGCACTTGGAAGGGGTGCTGCGGCGCGCCGCCGAGCACCGGGGCACCGCCTTCGTCGAGGTCTACCAGAACTGCAACGTGTTCAACGACCTAGCCTGGCAGTACGCCAGCGACCGGCAGACCAAGAGCGAGCACACCATCGAGCTCGAGCACGGGGCCCCGCTGGTCTTCGGCCACGACGGCGGAAAGGGCATCCGCCTCAACGGCCTCGAGCCCGAGGTCGTCGAGCTGGGGAACGGCACGAGCGAAGCCGACCTGCTGGTGCACGACGAGCGGGCGTCCGAGCCCAGCCTGGCCTATCTGCTGAGCCGGCTCCGCTACGAGGACGGATTCCCGGAGCCGATCGGGGTCTTCCGCGCCATCGACGCGCCGCGCTACGAGGAGGAGCTGGCGACGCAGGTGGATTCCGCCCGCCGGCGTTCGGGTGAAGGGGACCTGAACGCGCTCTTCAACGCCGGCGAGACCTGGACGGTTTCATGATCTGCCCCTGGTGCGGGGCCGACAATCTCGACGGCGTCGACGACTGCGCCGAGTGCGGGCAATCGCTGAGCGACGCCCACCTGCCCGACCCTGCGACCCTCGTCGAGCGCAGCCTCCTGGCCGACCACGTGCAGGTCCTCGACCCGAAGGACCCGGTGGTGGTGGCGGCCGACACGCCCGTCCGCGACGTGCTGCGGGCGATGGTCGACGGCGGCACCGGCTGCGTGGTCGTCGCCGATGCGAACCGGCCCGTCGGCATCTTCAGCGAGCGCGACGCCCTCCTGGGTCTTGGCGCCGAGGCCTCGGCGCTGGGAGACCGCCCCGTGTCGGGCTTCATGACCGCCCCGGCCGAGACCCTCGATCCCGACGCCAAGGTCGCCTTCGCGCTGCAGCGCATGGCGGTGGGCGGCTATCGGCACATCCCGATCGTCGGCGCCGGCGGAGAGCTGGCGGGCATCATCTCGGTCCGCGACATTCTCCGTTACCTGACCGACCGGATGGGCGAGGGCCGCGGACCGGGGTCGTAACGACGCAGGGAGGAGGCGGGCATGGTGGCAGGGTGGTTCGCGGCGGGGGCGGCGATGGCCGGGCTCGGGGTCCTGCTCGGGGCGTTCGGGGCCCACGGGCTGCGCGAGCGCATCGCGCCCGACCTGCTCGCGGTCTACGACACCGGCATCCGCTACCACCTGATCCATGCGCTGGCCCTGCTGGCCGTCTCCTGGGCGGCGGAGCGCTGGTCGAACGCGTGGGTCGGCGCGGCCGGCTGGCTGTTCGTGGCCGGTATCGTCGTCTTCTCCGGCAGCCTCTACCTACTCGCGGTCACCGGCGCCCGCTGGCTCGGCGCCGTCACCCCCATCGGCGGCCTCTGTTTCCTGGTGGCGTGGGCGGTGCTCGCGGTAGGCGTCCTCCGCGCCGGCGGCTGACCGCATTCCGTTCCGGACTCGCCCGCTGAGACCGTCCCCGTCTCGTGGGCGACATCGCGTCGATCGACGTCACCCTTCTTCCTTTCCGCGAACGGCGTTCCGGCGGCGCCGAGGCGCGCTCCTTCAGGCGTCATCTCAGTACACTCTCAGCGGCGCGCCCGGGGCCGCGACACCGGCCCGCCGGGCCTGGCGGTCGAGGGCTTCGAGCGCGGCGCGTCCGGTGTCGCCGAGGTCGGCCGTCCACTCGTTCACGTACAGGTCGACGTGCTTGAACATGACCTCGTCGGTCAGCTCCTGGGCGTAGCGGCGCATGGTGGGGACGGTCTCGGCGCGATGGGCGCGGGCGTGCGCGAGCGAGTCGCGGATGACCGCGATCACGGTGTCAATCGTTTCGGAGCCGAGGGTGTGCCGCGCGAGGATGCCGCCGAGGGGCAGGGGAGCCCGCGTCCTCTCTTCCCAGATCGTGCCGAGGTCCTCGACGAGAGCGAGCCCGTGCGCGCGCCAGGTGAAGCGGCCCTCGTGGATGCAGACGCCGAAGTCGGCGGTCCCGGACGCCAGCGCCGGCATGATGTCGGAGAAGACCACCTGCTCGACGGCGCCCTCGCCGGGGTGGAACAGCTCGTAGAGCAGGGTCGCGGTGGTGTGGGCGCCCGGGCACAGCACGCGGGCGGGTCGCGAGCCGCCGGCGGCGGCGGGGACGAGGCGGCGAGGCTGGGCGCCGGGGCGCGCCGCGAGCAGCAGGGGCCCGACGCCGAAGCCGAGGGCGGAGCCGACGGGCAGCACGCCGAGGTCCTCGCTCAGCAGTAGCGCGGCGTGGAAGCTGGCCTTCGCGACGTCGAAGTCGCCCGCGAAGAGCCGCCGGTTCAGCGCTTCGACGTCGAGCAGATCGATGCGGAAGTCGAGCCCGCGCGGGTCCACCTTCCCTTCCAGGATGCCGTGGAACGCGAACGTGTCGTTCGGGCACGTGGAGATGCCGAGGTGGATCGGGGTCACCCGTCGTGGCTCCAGTCGGGCCGGTCGAGCACGTCGGCCGCGACGAGATAGGCGGCATCGAGCGCCTCCGGAATCCGCCAGCGCTCGAACCGGCGGTCGCCGACCGGGTTCGAGATGCCGCGGACGATGGCCACCGGCACTTCGGCGAGCCGGCACGCCAAGGCCACCGCGAAGCCCTCCATGTCCTCGGCCGCCGCGTCGGGAAACCGCGCTTGCCGCTCGCGGGCCTCGCCGTCCGTCGCCGACGCCGTGCATACGGTCAGCAGGGGGCCGGCGGCGGGGGGGACCGGACAGGCGAGAGGCAGCGCGTCGGGCCCGTCGGCCTCTCCGTCGCCGCTCCGCGGCCAGTGGCGGAAGCCGAGGTCGGTCGCGGGGACGAACGTGGCGACGCCCACCCCGACCCCGTGCATCAGCACCGACGGAAACACCGCGGCGGTGCCGACCGGGAGCCCGCCGGGGTCGAACGTGCCGGCGATGCCGACGAGGATCACGCGTTCCGGCTCGTGCACGGCGATGGCGGCGCGGGCCCGCGCCGCCGCCGCCACCGGCCCGAAGCCGCACAGCTCGCACGGGGCGTCGACGCCGAATCCGCGCTGCCGGGCGAGGTGACGGCGCTCGATCTCGGTGGGAACGAGGACGAGGGTGTGGGGAGCGGCCACGGGCCACCTAGTTGACCGTACCAGAGCTCTCCTTGCCGTCCTGTCGCTGGTTTTTCGCCGGCAGACGCTGCGAAAACGCCCCGCGACATGGGCAGCCTCTCTCAAGAACGCTCAACTAGTGTAACGCGGGCGGTGTCGATTTCCGTCGGTCCGCGCGAGGGCGCTTCGGGAGTGTGGGCGCCGGGGTCCCGAGCCCGAACCGGGCCGCGTGTCGGGCGCGTGGGGGCGCGTGCAGGGCCCCCGGGATCGGCCGGCCGCGACGCATCAGGCGCGACCCGCGCCGCGGTCGACCGCCGCGGGACCCTTCGCGCGAATTCGAGCGCCCCGGAGAACGACACGTCTGCCTGGATCGCGCTGGACCGCGCCGCGGTCGACCGCCGCGGGACCCTTCGCGCGAATTCGAGCGCCCCGGAGAACGACACGTCTGCCTGGACCGCGCCGCCGTCGACCGGCGCGGGACCCTTCGCGCGGGCCGCGAATCAGGGCCGAACGGCAAGGACCGCGTGGGCGGGGCTGGGCGCCGGGCGGCGCCGAACGCGACGATTGGCGGGCTACGCCCGCAGGTCGTAGCACTGCAGACGCGGGGCGGCGCCGGTGAGGAGATCGCGCGAGTTCTGGACGAAGTAGAGCAGGCCGCGGCTGAGCACCGGCAGCGTCCACGATTCGTAGGCGGCGGCCAGCCACGTGCGTGAGATCTCGCGGTAGCCGTCCGGGGTGAGATCGAGCCACAGCAGGTGGCCGATCTCGCCGAGGGCGAGGAAGTGCCCGTCGACCGCGAGCAGCGACCCCCGGGCGGTGCCGAGCTGGACCCGGCGCTCCCGCCCGCCCTGCTCGAACGTCTCGGGCCACAGGGGCACTTCGCGCCACGCCACCCTCCCGGTCGCGGCGTCGACGCAGGCGAGCGAGGAATCGCCCTGGTTGCGGCCGTCGAAGCCGTACAGGTAGCCGTCCCGGTGGATCGCGGTGTTCCAGTGGAGGGCGAACTCGCGGGTCGTCCAGACCACCTCGTGGCTGAAGTCGGGAAGGACCCGAACCAGGGCGCCGCCGGTGCGGTAGCTGGCGGAGACGAACACCTTGTCGTCGAACACGACCGGGCACGAGGCGTTGACCGACTCGTAGGTGCGGCTGCGGAACGGGAACGCGAAGTCGACGGCCCCGTCTGCGGGGTCGATGGACAGCAGCCCCCCGCTCGGCGGCGACGACTCGCCGCCCGCGAACACGAAGACCCGGCGCTGCCCGTGCACGACGGCGGGCACCGGCGAAGCGTAGCTCGGACCCCAGTCGCCGGCCCGCCACAGCTCGGCGCCGGTGGCGGCGTCGAAGGCGACCACGCAGGCCCCGCGCGGCGCGCCGACGTTCACGATGACTCGGCCGTCTTCGACCAGCGGCGTCGACGAGGCGCCGAAGAAGTCCTGTTGGACGCCGTACTCGGCCCGCAGGTCCCGGCTCCAGAGGCCGCGGCCGGTCGCGAGGTCGAAGGCGTGCAGGCGGCTCTCGGCCCCGAGGGTGAACACGCGACCGGCGGCGATGACCGGGCTCGATCGTGGCCCGTCGTTGTAGCCGTAGCGGTCGCGGTAGCGCGTCGGGTAGCGGAAGTCCCAGTGCAGCTCGCCGGTCTCGGGGTGGCGGCACTCGACCACCTCGTTGTCGGCCAGTCGGTGGAGGAACACGAGCCGGTCTTCCGCGATGGCCGGCGATGTGTAGCCCGTGCCCTTCTCCATCTCCCACACCAGCGGCGGCGGCAGCGACCGGCTGAGGTGGGTCTCGGTGGACACCGCGTTGTGGGTGGGCCCGAGGAACGAGGCCCAGTCGTGGGTAGCAGCGTCGGGCGACAGGAGGCGCGGCGGGTTCCGCACCACCGGCGGCACGGCCGCGGCGCTCTCCCCCGGCTGCGCGGCGACCGTCTCCGCCCCCGCGCGTGCGCGGGCCGACCCGGCCAGGACCAGGGGGCCCGCGAACGCCCGCAGAAGCGTCCGGCGGGAGAGGGCCTTCATGGGCGGCGATCTTAACAGCCCGTGGAAGACTCCCCGCTGCATTCGAGCGTCGATGCAGCCCGCCTGACTGCCTTGTGCCCCTCGGTCGAGTAGGCCCGATGTTCTCGCTCGTCGCGCCTCGTCAGGCCGGCGCCTCAACGTCCTCCGGTGCCTTCCGGGCGCGGGGGTGCGGGCTTGACCGAGGGAATGTCAATCGTCCGGAAGCCCTTCTTCGGCCCGCGGCGCCGTGGACACGGCCCGAGAGGGAGCGCTGCGCGGGCGATATAATTCCGCGGCACGGCCCGAGTGCGCGAAGTCGGGCGCGAGCGAGGAGAGCACCGACGTGGCGGACACCGGACCCAAGAGCGCGGTCGAGCTGGCGATGGAGCGACTCCGGCAGCGGGACGCCGAGGCCGGCGGCGACACGGCGGGCCAGCCCCTGAGCGACGAGCAGAAGGCGGCGATTGCCGTCGCTCGCCGCGACTACGAGGCGAAGGTCGCCGAGGCCGAGATCCTGATGCGTTCGAAGCTCGCGGCCACCATCGACCTCGAGGGCCGGCGCGAGATCGAGGCCAACCATCGCCGCGACCTCGGGCAGTTCGCGTCCTCCCGCGACCGGAAGATCGCCGCGATCCGGAAGGGCGACGGGCGGTGACGAAGGCGGTCGTCGTCGCCCTCACCCTCGTCAACTTCGTGCTCCTCGTCCCCGGCGTGATCCTGCCGGTCTACAGCGTCGTCATCACCACCGAGGTAACGGCGGCGATCATCCCCGAGCCGGTCGAGGTCACCGTCTACGCGCAGACCCGATCCATCCTCGGCACCGTCCGCGAGCTGTGGCTCTCGGCCGACTACCTGGTGTCGTTCTTGATCCTGCTGTTCAGCGTGATCGTTCCCGCCACCAAGGCCGGGATGCTGCTGGGATCGATCTACGCGGCCGGCGACGCGATCCGGAGGCGGCTCGTGCTCGCCGTCGACGTCATCGGGAAGTGGTCGATGGCCGACGTGTTCGTGGTCGCGGTGTTGCTGGCGTTCCTCGCCACCCGCGACCAGGCCCAGGCCAACCGCTTCAGCGTGCCGGTGCTGTTGCGGCAGGTCGACGTGGACATGCAGACGCGGCTCACGTCGGAACTCGGACCGGGCTTCTACTGCTTTCTCGCCTACTGTCTGTTCTCGGTCGCCTGGACGCAGGTCCTGAAGTACCGCCGGGGCGCCTGAGCCTCGCACGGAACCCGCCCGCTCTCGGTCGCCTGGACGCGGGGGGCCGAGCTGCCGCCGCGGCGACTGAGAGCCGCCCGCACCGGACGCGGCGGCCGGCCGGCCCCCCCGGCGGCGCCGAGACCGGAGAGGCCGCCGGCGCGGCGGAGTGCGTGAGCCCACCGGGGCGCCGCGACGGCGAGACCGGGAAGCACCGGGAGCCCGTCGGGTCCCGCGGGGGGGGTGATACCATCCATCGGGTTGCACGCGCCGCATCGCCGCCCGCCCCCCGGCGCGCCCTCGCCGGGGCTCGCGCAGAGAAAACCGCGGCGGCCTGGAGAAGGGAGAGGTCCATGAAGTTCCGCAGTATCGCGGGCGTGACCGCCGGCATCGCGATCGCCGCGTTCAGCGTCGCGTCCGCGCAGGACGATCCCGTCGTCGTGATGGAGACCAGCCTGGGTACCATCACCGTCGAGCTCGCCCCCGGCGAGGCCCCGATCAGCGTCGACAACTTCCTGCAGTACGTGGACGCCGGGCACTACGACAACACCATCTTCCACCGCGTCATCCAGGGGTTCATGATCCAGGGCGGCGCCTACTCGCCGGAGATGCGCACGCGGCCGACCCGCCCGCCGATCGAGAACGAGGCGGAGAACGGTCTGCTGAACGACCGCTACACGATCGCGATGGCCCGCACCAGCGAGATCGACAGCGCCACCGACCAGTTCTTCATCAACACCGTCGACAACAACTTCCTCAACAACGGCGTTCGGGACTTCGGCTATGCCGTGTTCGGGCGGGTGATCGACGGGACCGACGTGGTGGACCGCATCGCCGCGGTGCCGGTGTCGAACACCGTGCCGAACGAGGCGGTGGTGATTCAGTCGGTGCGACGGCGGTAGTCCATGCGGTCGGACCCGTCGGGGCGGGCGGCTGGGCACGATGCGTGACCGTTGGTACGGCGACGACAGGGACGTCGTCAAGTGGGGCGCCGCGCTGCATCTCGCCCGTCGCGAGGGGCTGGCCGACATCGTCTACGTGGCGATGCATCGGCCCGACGACGACTGGCCGAAGCTCGTGACGGCGCGCGGACCGGCGCCCCTGCCCGACGAGGTCGTCCGGCATTTTCGCGATCTCGACGACCTGCGGCGGCTGGAGGCGCGAACCGGGGTGCGCATCGCGACCGTGAGGGACCCGTTCGTCGACCGGGCCGCCTACTTCCGCCGCGTGTGCGAGCGGGTCGGGAAGTACGCGGCGCCGGTGCTGGTTCTCCTGGATCCCGATACCGGCCTGGCTCCCGATGTCGGTGCGGGTCCGCAGCACGTGACGACCGACGAGGTGGCCGCCCTCTTCGCCGCCATGCGGCCCGGTGACCTCCTCGCGTGCTATCAGCACGCGCGACGGCAGAAAGACTGGCGCGGCCGGGCCCGGCGCGCCTTCGCGAACGCGCCCGGCGTGCCGTCGTTCGAGGTGGAAGCGCTGCGCTCGGACTTGGCCAGGGACGTGCTGCTGCTGGCCGTCAGGAAGGGGAAGTAGGGGTGCGCGTCCGGTCGCTGCTTCCGATCGCGGCGTTGACCTGCGCGTCTGCGGCGCCTGCGCCGGCCGGTCAATCGGACTACTGGTTCACCGACGAGCTCGCCCCCTACCGCGATCTCGTCGGGGAGTACCGCGCCGGCGACACCGGCGCCGCCATGGCCGGGGTGCGGGCGATGGCGCCGTCCGCCGTGCACGCGCACCTCGACCGCGTGCGCGAGCCCGACACCCGGCTGACCGGGACCGACGCCGACCCCGCCCTCAACGAGCGGCTGTTCCGGGCGGCGGCGATGCTGCACCTCGACGTGGCGGGGCTGCTGCGGTCGCGGGGCCTCCACCGCGACGCGGAGGATCAGGTCGAGCTCGCTATCCGCTGGGTGAACCTGAACGCCCGCGATCCGGAACCCCAGGGCTCGTTCCGCCGCCGTTGGTTCCTGGGGGCGGCGCTCCTCGCCTTCGAGCACGGCGGGTGGCGGGACGGGGTGACCTTCACGGACCTCGCGTGCGAGTTGCTGCCCGACGACGTGGCCCTGCTGACGGCGGCCGCGTGGTTCAACGAGGGTCTCGCACTCGCGCCGGTGGACCCGACGGAGCTCGAGTCCGGCCGCCTTCCGCGCCTGCAGGAACGGAAGCGTGGCCGGCTTCTCGCCGCGGCCCGGCGGGCCGGCGCGGCGCTTCGGGTCGCCCCGGCCGCGTCGGAGGCGGCGCTGCGGCTCGCCCGGGTCCGGATGCTGCTGGGGCAGGGCGAGTCGGTGCGGGAGCAGTTGACGGCCCTGGCGGACCGCGGCGGCATGCCTCGCGCCCACGCCTACCTGGGCCGGTTGCTGCTCGGCCGGCTGCATCTGGCGGCGGGGGAGACGGCCGAGGCCGAGGCCCGCTTCCGGGGCGCCCTCGCCCTCGAGCCGCACGGCCAAGCGGCCCGGGTGGCGCTCGGCCGCCTCTTCGAGCAGCGGGGGGATCGACGCAGTGCGGCGGCGGTGCTCGATCCCGTGCTGCGCGGCGACGGGGGCGTTGCCATCGATCCCTGGGTCGACTACGTGCTGGGCCTCGGCAACGGCCCGGCGCTGCGGGAGGCCCTGCGCCGGGAGGTGCGGCGGTGAGCGGGAATCCGCGGCGGCGCCCCGCCCGTGCCGGTGGTCGCGCCGCCCGTCGAGGGGTGCGGCGGTGAGCGGGAATCCGCGGCGGCGTCCCGCCCGGAGGGCGTCGCCTTGCGGCTCTGCCGGCCCCCCGACCGCCCCGCCGGGCGGCCGGCCTCCGCGGTCGGCGGGGCGGCGCGCCCTGGCCGGAAGCGGCGCGGTCCCGCCGCGCGGGCTCGTCGCCGCGGTCGTGGGGCTGGTCCTCGTTGCCGGGGCGGCGCCGGCGGCGGGGCAGACCTTCCGCACCGAGGTCGATGCGGTGGCCGTCGACGTGCTCGTGACCCGCGGGCGCGACGCGGTGGCGGGACTGACCGCGGACGACTTCACGGTGCTCGACAACGGCGTGCCGCAGGACGTTGCGGCGGTCCTCGTCGAAGAGGTCCCGGTCACCCTGCTGCTCGTCCTGGATACGAGCGGAAGCGTGCGAGGCTCGCCTCTCCGCCGACTGCTCGCGGCCGCGGAGACGGCCGGCGAGGCGTTGCGGCCCGACGACCGGGTCGGCCTGGTGACCTTCTCCGACAAGCTGCGCCTGGCCGTCGAGCCCCCCGCCCCCCCGGCCGCTCTCCCGGAGGCCCTCGATCGGATCAGGGCCGGCGGCGCGACCGCCCTCTACGACGCCACCTTCGCCGCCCTCGCCCTGCGCGACCGGGCGGTGGGGCGGACGGTGGTGCTCGTGTTCAGCGACGGCTACGACACCACGAGCTGGCTCGATCCCCTCGACGTGCTCGACGCCGCCCGCCGCAGCGACGTCGTCGTGTACGGCGTCCATCACGACCGGCTCGCCCGGGAGGGTTGGCGGCAGCGCGAGGGCCGCGGGCGGGCGAGCCGCTGGTTCGCGGACGAGCCGCATCTCTTCCGGCAGGAGTACCTGGCCCAGCTCGCGGCCGACACCGGGGGCTCGGTGTATGTGGCGGCGGACCTCGACCGCCTGCGCGACGTCTTCGCCCGGGTCGTGGACGAGTTCCGCAGCCGCTATCTCCTGACCTACACGCCCCAGGGCGTCGAGGCCGGGGGGTGGCACGAGCTCGACGTGCAGGTGCGCGGGCGCGGCCGGCGCGTGCAGGCCCGCCGCGGCTACCTGCGTTGAGCGGCGCGCGGCCATTTCCGCGCCACCGGCGTCTACTCTAGCGCCACGGGTCGCCGCATCGGCGTCGAAGGGAGGTATGCCACCGCATGGATACGCTGCTCCAGGATGCCCGCTCCGCCGTGCGCCGGCTCGCCGGCCAGCGCGGCTTCACGGTGACCGCGCTGGTCACCCTCGCCCTCGGCATCGGCGCCAACACGGCGATGTTCGGCATCGTCCACGGTCTGTTGCTGCGTCCGCTGCCCTATCCCGACGCGGATCGCCTCGTGCGCGTCGGCGAGTCGTTCGGGGGGCGCGCCGCGCTCAACCTGTCGAACCAGTCGATGCCTCTGCTCGAGGACGCCGAGTCGTTCGAGGGCCTCGCCGTGTACCGGGAGAGTTCGGTGGCGTGGGCGGGCCCGGACGGCGTGGTCACCCTGAGCGGCGCCGCGGTCTCGCCCGGGATGTTCCCGCTGCTGCGGGCAACGCCCCGCCTCGGTCGACCGTTCACCGAGGACGATGCGCGGGAGGGCGCGGACCAGGTCGTGCTGCTGAGCCACCGCGCCTGGACGAACCGCTTCTCGTCCGACCCGGGTATCGTGGGTGCGCCCCTCGAACTCGACGGAGACGCCTACACCGTCGTCGGGGTGCTCCCCGAGGGGTTCTATTTTCCGAACCCCGACGGCGAGTTCTGGACGCCGCTCGTCGTCCCCCCGTTCGCGCCGTCGCCGGCGGCCGTCACGGGACAGCGGCGCATGGTGATCGTGGTCGCCTTCAACGGCCTCGGCCGTCTCGCGGAGGGGGTCTCGGCGGAACAGGCGGCGACGGAGGTCCGCACTCGCCTGCAGGCCGATTCGACGTCGTTCGGGCTGCCCGCCGGGGCGGCTCGGGCCGGCGCGCTCGGTCGGAGCGAGGCGCAGGTCGTGCCGCTGCTCGAGGAGATGGTGGGCGCGTACCGGCCGGCGCTGACGGCCCTGACCGCGGCGACGGCGCTCGTGCTTCTGATCGCCTGCATCAACGTGGCGGGGCTGCTGCTCGCGCGCGGCGTGACGCGCCGGCGGGGTTTGGCGGTGAGCGCGGCCCTCGGTGCGAGCCGCGGCCGGCTCGTCCGGCAGCTCCTGACTGAGAGCGTCCTGCTCGGCGCCGGCGGCGGGGTCCTCGGTCTCGCCGCGGCGGCGGTCGTGCTGCGCGCGGCGCCCGCCCTCGTGCCCGGCGACATCGCGCGGCTCGACCAGGTCGGCATCGACGGCCTGTCGGTGGCGTTCACGGTGGGGCTGTCGATCGCGGCGGGGCTGTCGTTCGGCGCCGCGCCCGCCTTCCAGTGGTCGCGGGTCGACCTGGCGAGCACCCTGAACGAGGGGAGCGCGCAGGCCCCCGGCGGCTTCCGGCTGTTGCGCTCCAACCGAGTGCGCGCGGCCCTGGCCGTGGCCCAGGTCGCCCTGGCCATCGTGCTGCTCGTCGGGGCGGGGCTGCTCCTGCGCAGCTTCGTCGGGCTCGTGACCATCGACCGCGGCTACGACCCGGCCAACGTCATCGCCGCCCGCATCCGGAACCCCGACGCGACGCTTCGCCCGGACATGACCCCCGACGCGATCGCCGACCTGCGGCCGGCGGGACGGCGCTTCGGGCGCGCCCTCGTGGACGAGCTGGCCCGGCTGGAGGCCCTCGCCGAGGTCGAAGCGGCGGGGGTGTCGTCGCGCTTTCCCCTCGCGTCCGGCGGGAGCGGCAGCCAGACCACGACGTTACGCGCGGCGGGCGCCCCGATGCCGGCCGACCCCCGCGCGCTTCCCCGGGCGCCCATCAACTTCGTCAGCCCGGGCTACTTCGACGCGATGCGGCTGCGCCTCCGGAGCGGACGGGCGATCACCCGTCTCGACGGCGCCGAGAGTCCACCGGTGCTCGTGCTCAGCGAGACGCTCGCCCGTGAGATCTTCGGCGGCGAGTCGGCCGTTGGCCGCCCCGTGCTGCTCGCCGGCGCCGGCGACGAACCGTGGGAGGTGGTCGGGGTCGCGGCCGACGTTCGCTACGGCGCGCTGTCGATCACCGAGTCGGCGGCCGAGGCCTACCTGCCGCTCCAGCAGATCGAACGGGCGTCGATGCTGGGCGGCATGTTCTTCTCCTCGTCGGTCGCGGTGCGGACCGTCGGCGACCCGCTGGCCGCGGTCCCCTTCCTGCGCGAGGCGGTGGCCGCGGCGGCGCCGGCGGCGAGCATCGACGAGGTGGCGACGATGGACGCCCGGCTCTGGGCCGCGGTCGAGCAACCCCGCTTCTACGCCGTCTTCGTCGGGTTCTTCGCCGCTCTCGCGCTCTTCCTCGCCGCGTTCGGCATCTACGCCCTGCTCAGCTACACCGTCTCGCAGCGCCGTCGCGAGATCGGGGTCCGCATGGCCCTCGGCGCCCGGCCCGGCGACGTCGTCGCCCTCGTCGTCCGGCAGGGGGCCGGGCTCGTCGCGGCGGGGGCGGTCCTCGGCCTCTTGGGGGCGGCCGGCGCGTCGCGGCTCCTCGGGAGCTTCCTGTTCGGCGTCGGCGCCGACGACCCAGTGACCTTCGCCGCGGCGCCCGTCGCCCTCGTCGGCGTCGCCCTCGTCGCCTGCTGGCTCCCGGGCCGCCGCGCCGCCCGTATCGACCCGATGGACGCCTTGCGCGTAGAGTAGGCGGTCTTCCGCGAGTGTGCCGCCACGCGGGAGCTCCTCACCTGGGTCGGCTCCCAACTAACCAACTACTGAGACACGGCACACTTGGCGAGTAAGGGCTGCACGGGATGATGGTGGATGTCGCACATGCTCTGCGACATTGGCGTCGGCGGCCAGCGGAGGCGTGCTGCGTCGTGTTGCTGCTGGTCGTGGGAATCGGTGCGAACGCGGTCGTGTTCGGCATCATCGAGCGGTTGCTGATCTCGCCCTTGGCGGTGCGGGATGGCGAGACGCTGGTTTCCCTTGGACGGCAATCGTATCCGAACTACCGATCCCTGGCCGCGCGCTTGGAGGGCGTAGACGGAGTGGCCGCGTTCGTAAACCGACAGCTCACGCTGACGGCGGGGGCGCGGCAGGCGACACGCGGGACGTTCGTGACGCGCAATTACTTCAGGGTGCTCGGCGTGGAGGCGCTGCGGGGCCGAATGTTGTCGGCCGACGATGATGCGCGTACGGCGGTCATCAGCGAGTACTTCTGGCGTTCCGCTTGGGCCGGCGATCCGAAGGTGGTGGGGCGCACGTTGTGGCTGAACGACGTCGCGGTGCGGGTCGTCGGCGTCGTGCCCGGGAGCTTTCGAGGCGCGACCTTGGAGTATGTTCCTCACATATGGGTGCCGATCGAACTTCAGACGGAAGTTCGGCCTGGGTTGGTGGATCTGCGCGAAAACCGACGAAACCCGTGGGTGACGGTGGTCGCGCGGCGGATGGAGAATACATCGCTGTCGACGCTGAAGCTGACGGCGACGCGTTTGGCGACGGCGCTGACGTCGGAGTATCCGGAGGACAACGCAGGCTGGTCGGTTGACGTGATACCCCTGGCGCAGGCGGCGTTGCCGGCGGAACGGCGGCGCACCTTCGTTCTGGTGCTGTTCCTGCTGCAACTTGCGGCGCTGTCGGTGTTCGTTGTCGGCGCGGCGAACATCGGGATTCTCAGGTTGGCGTCGATGGAGTCGCGGCGTCGTGAGTGTGGCGTTCGGATGGCGTGCGGCGCGTCGGGATGGCGACTGATTGGGCAGGAGGCGATTCGGCACGGCATGCTGGGGGTGATCGGCGCCGCGTGCGGAATTGCGACGGCGTGGCTGGGGTTGAGGGTGCTGACGGGGTTGGCGGTGATTCCACCGACCGGAGTCGGAGCGGCTACCGGCGGTGTCGTCGGCGTCTTGACGGTGGCCGTGCCGCTGGTGGTGGGCAGTCTCTTGGTCGTCGACGTGCGGCGATGGGAACGAGAGGGCGTTGGGCGAACCGTCGAAGGGCGCGGCGGGGGGGCGACGGGCGTGGCGGCGATGCACGTGGTCGTGGCCGCGCAAGTTGCGGTGTCGCTGAGTGTCGCCTGCGCCGCACTGCTGCTGGCGGAGGACGTTCGGCGAAAGGTGGCGATCGACAACGGGTTCGAGGCGGAGGGCGTCGTTCGTATGTCGCTGTCGTTTCCGGCGGATTACACGGAAGCGTCGAGAAGGTCGTTTCGGCTTGCGCTCGTGAGCCTGGCGTCGGCGGCGCCGGGTATCGACGGTGCAGGCTGGGGCGTCTCGGTCCCATTCGGCGGAGTCACGTTCCTGGCGGAAGTGTCAGCGGATGGACGGCCGGAGACGCGGATGGACGTGGTCACCAACTACGTGGACTCCGGCTTTTTCTCGGTGCTGGGCATTCCGCTGATTCGTGGGAGAGGATGGTTGGGTGATGGAGAAGGACCGTTGGAGGTCGTCGTAAGTCAAGCTCTCGCGACCCGCTTGTGGCCGGACGGTGAGGCCGTGGGGCGACGAATGCGTACAACGGACGACGGCGCTGCTTTTGAGGTCGTCGGGGTGGTGGGGAACACTCGATACCGGAGCGTGGACGGGGCTCTGGCGCCGGTGGCCTATTTTCGACCGAGCGACGCGTTTGGCATGGGACACTTGATATTCGGGGCGGAGCACGGGGTTGGGGCGGCGGCCGTGCGGGAGCTGGTAACATCGCTGGATGGGCGGGTGCTCACGCATGATGTTCGCGGTATGGAGGACATCTTGGCGGACGTGTTCCGGCGGGACCGGCTCGTGGCGACCGGTGTCGGAGGTTTCGGTGTTCTGGCTCTTGCGCTGATGGGGCTGGGTCTGGGCGGGACGGCGAGTAGGGTGGTTGGATTGCGAAAGCAGGAGATCGGCCTGCGGATGGCGTTGGGAGGCCGACGATGGGACGTGTTCATGCTGCTGATGGGGGATAGCGGCTTCGTGGTGGCGAGCGGGATTGTGGTGGGGACGGGGATCTTCGTTGGGGGTTGGCGCCTTCTGGCGAGCCGAGTGCCGGAGCTCGGGGTTGGTGGGGTGGTCGGCGCACTGGGTGAAGCGGTGATCGTCGTGGTCGCGGTCGGTGTTCTCGCCGTGGCGATTCCGGTTTGGCGGGCGGTGACCGTGGATCCGGGAAGGGTCCTGCGGACACAGCCGGGGGCGGCTGAATGAGGAGGACGACGGTTACCGCGGGGATTCGGCGCGTGTGGGGTGCGCTGGCTGTGCGGCTGACGGGAGCCCCGCGGAGTTGGTGTTTTCGCCGAGGCGCGGCACGACCGAACTCGTGTCGACCGTCGTGATGTCGCCGGTCGCCTCGCTTACGAATTCGCCGTTCTGTCGATCTCAGTCGAGTCGAGTTGGGTCAGTGCCGGGGTGCGAATGGTGCTGCGCGGACGCTGAGGCCGTCCCGGGTTGCGTTCACGCGAGGCGTCGGCTCCGGCTCGGCGCCGGCTGCGACGGTCAACAGATACTGCGCCGCCAGCTCCCGGCCGATGTCGGCGAGGGTGTCGGCGAGCGCCGCGGGATCGTCGATGCGCTCGAAGCGGCCGCCGGTGGCGGCGGCCAGGCGCTCGAGGTTGGGGAGCGGTACGTCAGTGACGGACACGCCGGCGAACAGCATCCCGTGGGCGGTGACCAGGTCCACGAGCTCCTGGACGTCCCCCGGCAGGTCGGCCGCGCGCCGTCGGCCGCGCACCTGCGAGGACTGAAGCTCGGAGCGGGCCATCTCGCTGGCCTGGCCCAGCAACACGATGACGGGGCGGGGCGCGCCGCGGGCGTGCAGGTCGTTCACTGCCTCGACGATGGCGGCGTCCAGCTCGCCGTCGACGCTCTGCATGTCGAGTATGCTCTCGTCGTCGAGTGCGCCGATCAGTCGCGCGATGCCGGCGTTGAGTTGACGCTGGGTCACCGCGAGGTTGTCGAAGACGGCGACGATCTGCACGGCCGGGGGCATGGGCTCCGCGTTCACCACCTCGAGCTCGACCTCACCGGCGCGGACGCTGAAGTCCTCGCGCGTGAGGTTCGCCACCGGCGCGCCGTCGCCGTCCGTCACCGTCACGATCATTCGGACCGGCGATTGGGCGAGTGACGCCTGCGCGATGAGGGCGAGCAACAGAGTCAGTGCCCATCGATGCATGGGATCATCCAACCGCGTCGCGGCCAGCCTCATGCCGCGACGACCTTGTCGCGTACGGGATGCAGTCTGAATCATCTCATCCTCGGCGCGTCGTCCTTCTGCTCATCTCGTCCTCGGCGCGTCGTCCTTCTGGAGCTGACGGAGCACGCGTCCCCATTCTCCTTCAGGTCGCTCCGGTTCCCATGTAGGCCGCTCCGGTCTCCCCTGCGTGAAGGCGCAGCGCCTCGGCGCCTCCTCACGAGACCGGCCTCGGCGCCTCGGCGACCTCGAAGATCTCGACGAGTCTCATGGCGAATCCCTCGTGGGCGTCGTCAGGCCTGCGGCAACAGCTCCGCGAGCAGCTGAGCCGGGTGCACGGCCCGGGCAGCGGCGAGGTCGTGCACCTGATGCCGGCAGGAGACCCCCGCCGCGACCAGGCGTTCGTTCGGCCCGAGGGCGCGGGCGGCGGGCAGAAGACGGCGTTCGCCGATGCGGCGGGAGAGGTCGAAGTGCTCGCGGGCGTAGCCGAACGACCCCGCCATGCCGCAGCAGCCGGCGTCGAGGTCGACCACCTCGGCGCCGGGAATGCGGGACAGCAGGGCCCGGGCCGGTGGCAGGAGGCCCAGCGCCTTCTGATGGCAGTGCCCGTGCAGTAGCAGCCGCTCGGGGCCGGTCTGCAGGTCGAGGCTGATGGTCCCGGCGCCCAGCTCGCGTTCCAGCCATTCCTCGAACAGAACACATGCGCCGGCGACTTCGCGCGCCCGCCGCTGCGCCTCTCCGCGCAGCAGCGACGGGAGGTCGTCGCGCAGGGAGGACAGGCAGCTCGGCTCGAGGACGACGATCGGCCGCCCCGCCTCGGCGAGGGGACGAAGGCGGGCCACCGCGTCCTCGCCCCGGCGCCGCGCCTCGCGCAGCAGGCCTTGCGAGATGAGCGGGCGGCCGCAGCAGACGTCCGGCCCGAGGGCGACCCCGATCCCGGCCCGTTCGCAGACCGTCGCCGCCGCCAGCCCGATCTCCGGGTGGTAGTAGTTGGTGAACGTGTCCGCGAACAGGACGACGGACGCGCCGTCGACGGCGGCGGGACGAGGACGCGCGCGCCACTGTGCCCGCAGGGTGCGGGTCGCCCACGTCGGCAGCGCCCGCCGGCGGTCGAGGCCGATCAATCGCTCGTTCAGGGCGCGCACCCAGGGCATGCCGAGCCACGGGTTGACGAGCCGGGCCAGCGGGCTCGCCACCGCCGACAGCTCCCGGATGTGCCCCAGCAGCCGCGCCCGCAGCGGCGTCCCGTGCCGGGCGTGGTAGTCGGCGAGGAACTCCGCCTTGAACCGCGCCATGTCCACCCCGACCGGGCACTCCGCCTTGCACGCCCGGCACTCCAGGCACAGGTCGAGGGCGTCGTGCACCCCCCGGTCGCCAAGTCCCGCCTCGTCGAGGCGACCGGTCATCGCCGACCGCAGGGCGTTGGCCCGCCCCCGGGTGGAGTGCGTCTCGTCGCGGGTGGCCATGTAGGACGGGCACATGGTGCCGTCCAGCGTCTTCCGGCATGCGCCGACGCCGCTGCACATCTCGACCGCACGCCCGAGGCCGCCGAACGCCGCGTAGTCGAAGAAGCCCTCGGGCTGCGGCGTGCGGTAATCGGGGCCGTAGCGGAGGTTGGCGGTCAGGGGCGGCGCGTCGACGATCTTGCCGGGATTGAACAACCCCGCCGGGTCGAACGTGCGCTTGACGGTGCGGAACGCCTCGTAGAGCTCCGGGCCGAACATGCGCGCCATGAACGGGCCGCGCACCAGCCCGTCGCCATGCTCGCCCGAGAGGGCGCCCCCGTACTCCAGCACCAGCTCGGCGATGTCGTCGGCGATGGCCTCGAACTGCCGCACCCCCGCCTCGGTCTTCATGTTGACGACGGGGCGCACGTGCAGGCAGCCGACGGAGGCGTGCGCGTAGACCCCGGTGGTGCTGCCGTGGCGCTTCACGATGTCGAGGAAGCGGGCGATGTAGTCGCGCAGCCGCGCCGGGGCCACCGCGGTGTCCTCGACGAAGGAGATGCTCTTGGCGTCGCCCTTCATCGCCATCGACAGCCCCAGCGACGACTGCCGCAGGCGCCAGATGCGAGCCTGGGCGGCGGCGTCGAGGGCCCGGGTCGTGCGGCACGCGATGCCCCGCCCGGCGAGGTCCTGCTCGATGGCCTGGAGGCGGCCGGGCAGCTCGTCCGCGTCGTCGGCGTAGAGCTCGACGCAGAGGAGGGCGCCCGGCGTCCCGTCGCCCTGCAGCACCGCCCGCCGCAGCGCGTCGAGGGCTGGGCTCTCGCGGGCGTGGTCGAGGATGAAGCGGTCCATGACTTCGACCGCCGATGGCCGGTGCTCGAGGATCGCGGGAGTCGCCCCGAGGGCGTCGAGGAGGTCGTCGAACTCGAGGGCGAGCACCGCCTTGGCGTCGGGCAGGGGCACCAGGTTGACCCGCGCCTCGACGACGAGGCCGAGGGTGCCCTCGGAGCCGACGATCAGCTCGGCGAGGTTGAACGGCCGGGACGGGTCGGTGAACCGATCGAGGTTGTAGCCGCCGACGCGGCGCAGGATCTTGGGGTAGCGGCGGTCGATCTCGGCCGCGTGGGCCGGCGCCAGCTCGCGAACGGTCCGATAGCAGGCGCCCTCGAGGGTGTCGGCCGCGCAGGCCGCCTCGAGCTCCTCCGGGGCGAGGGGGCGCAGGTGGGCGACGGACCCGTCGCCGAGCGCCACGTGCAGGTCGAGCACATGGTCGATGGTCTTGCCGTACAGCACCGAGCGCGCCCCGCTCGAGTTGTTGCTGATCATGCCGCCGACGGTGGCCCGGTTGGCGGTCGAGATGTCGGGGGCGAAGCGCAGTCGATGCGGCGCGAGGTGCGCGTTCAGCTCGTCGAGGACGATGCCGGGCTCGATGCGCGCCCACCGCTCCTCCGGGTTCACCTCCAGCACCCGGTTGAAGAACCGCGAGGTGTCGAGCTGCAGCCCGTCGCCGATGGCCTGGCCGGCCTGCGACGTGCCGCCGCCGCGCGCGGTGATCGACACCCCGTGCCGGCGCGCGATCTCGATGGTGCGCAGCACGTCCTCGCGGTTGCGGACGACCACGACGCCGATGGGCTCGATCTGGTAGACGCTGGCGTCGGTCGAGTAGAGCGAGCGGCTGATGCGGTCGAAGCGCACTTCGCCGTCGATGCACGCTTCGAGGTCGCGTTGCAGGCGGTCGCTCACGGGGGGAGTATATCCTTGCCCCGCCCCCGGCCCGGGAGCTCCGGAGCGCAAGTCGCCGCCGCGGCGGACGGCGATGCGCGTCCTCGCTCGACACTTCTCGTTGAGCGAGGCGCATGCGGGGCTCGCTGGGCGCCTGCGGCCCGGGCGTGACGCGCCGGCCCGTCCGATGGCTGCCGACGCGGCTTCGGTCAGGTTGCCATCAGCGCCGAGTCGGACGGGGGCGAATCGTGGTCCATCCCACGGTTGCCGACGCGGCGTCGGTCAGGTCGCCATCAGGGCCGAGCTGGAAGGGGCGAGCCGTGGTCCATCCGACGGTTGCCGACGGGGCGTCGGTCAGGTCGCCATCAGCGCCGAGCTGGGCGGGGGCGAGCCGTGGTGCAGCCGACGGCTGCCGACGCGGCTCCGGTCAGAGCTTGCGGCCCCGCTCTGTCGGAGCCCGGCGGCCGGGTGTCGGTCGGAAGAGCGAGGGCGGCGGCCGGGATGATAGATTGTGCGGGCTGCATCCGACCTCCGTGTCGAGAAACGAGAGAGCGCGCGCATGTCCTACCGAGCCGGCCGTCACTTCCTGCAGATCCCCGGACCCACCAACGTGCCCGACCGGGTGCTGCGGGCGATGTCGCAGCCCACCATCGACCACCGCGGTCCCGAGTTCCAGGCCCTCGGGCGAGAGCTGCTCGACGGGGTGCGCGAGGTGTTCGGCACGACCCGGCCGGTGGTCATCTTCCCGGCGTCGGGCACCGGCGCGTGGGAGGCGGCCCTCGTCAACGTGCTGTCGCCGGGCGATCGCGTCCTCATGTTCGAGACCGGCCACTTCGCGACGCTGTGGAAGCAGATCGCCGAGCGGATGGGCCTCGACGTCGAGTGGGTCGCCGGCGACTGGCGGCGCGGGGTGGACCCCGCACAGGTCGAGGAGCATCTGCAGGAGGACCGCGAGCACGCCATCAAGGCGGTGTGCGTCGTGCACAACGAGACGTCGACGGGGGTCGCGAGCCGCATTCCCCTCGTCCGCCACGCCATCGACCACGCCCGGCACCCCGCCCTCTTCATCGTCGACACCATCTCGTCGCTGGGGTCCATCGACTACCGGCACGACGAGTGGGGGGTCGACGTCACGGTGGGGGCGTCCCAGAAGGGGTTGATGCTGCCGCCGGGGCTCAGCTTCAACGCCGTCGGCGAAAAGGCCCTCGCCGCCCACGGCCGCTCGACCCTGCCGCGCGCCTACTGGGACTGGAGCGCGGTCCTCGCGGCCAACGAGAAGGGGTTCTTCCCGTACACGCCGGCCACCAACCTTCTCTACGGGCTGAAGGAGGCGTTGGCCATGCTGCGCGAGGAGGGGCTGCCGCAGGTGTTCGCCCGGCACGCCCGCCACGCCGAGGCGACGCGGCGGGCGGTCCGGGCATGGGGCCTCGAGATCCTGTGCGCCGTCCCCGAGGAGTACAGCGACTCGATCACCGCGGTGATGATGCCCGATGGGCACGACGCGGACCGCGTGCGGGGGGTGGTGCTCGACCGCTTCGACATGTCGCTGGGGGTGGGGCTGACGAAGCTCGCCGGTCGCGTCTTCCGCATCGGCCACCTCGGCGACCTCAACGACCTGAGCCTGCTCGGCACCCTGGCCGGGGTCGAGATGGGGCTGCGGCTCAGCGAAGTGCCGGTCGCCGCGAGCGGCATCGAAACGGCAATGGGCTATCTGGCGGAGTGCGCGCCGGCCGCACCGGCGCGGTGACGGCGTGCCCCCCAAATATGCACCTGGCTGCGCCGAGCAACAGGGCGAGACCGCCCAACAAGCCGCACCGCCTCGGTGACGGCGTGCCCGCCGTATGCACGCCGCGTTACGCCGCGTGCACTCCGCTCGTGAAGGGCAGCGTCGCATCCCGAGGAGCACGGCTATCGTCTGTCCGCGTCGTTATCCCTCCGATCTGAACGTAGGCCGAGCGCCTCGATATTGCACCCTGCCGGAGCGGAACAGGAACCAGGTGACCTTCGGCGCTTGGGGGACATTCCGGTTGATCGGGCGTCGGGCCTGACGGAGAATGCTCCGAGCCGCGACGCCTGCGGGCGGCGGCGACACAGGCGCCGCTGCAAGCGGCCAGAAGAGTGGGAGAGCAGAGATGAATGGCACGCAGAGTCGGTGGCACGGCGGCTTCGTGACCCGCGCCGGCATGCTCGCGGTCGTGGCCGGCGCGCTCCTGGCCCCGGCCGTGGCGGCGGCCGGGCAGGCGAGGGGCGGCGACGTGACGTTCACCCGGGACGTGCTGCCGATACTGCAGCGAGCCTGCCAGCAGTGCCATCGCCCCGGCTCGGTGGCGCCGATGTCGCTGCTGACGTACGAAGAGGTGCGGCCGTGGGCGCGGGCCGTCCGCGACAAGACCGCGCAGCGCGAGATGCCGCCGTGGTTCATCGAGCGCAACGTCGGCGTCAAGCGCTTCAAGGAGGATCCGTCGCTGTCGGACGCGGAGATCGCGACCATCGGCCGCTGGGTCGACGCCGGCGCCCCGCGCGGGAACCCCGCCGACGCGCCGCCGCCCATCGAGCTCGAGTCGCTCGAAGACTGGCGCATCGGGACGCCGGAGTGGATCGTGGAGCTGCCCGAGCCGGTGGTGGTCGGCGCCGTCGACGCGGACCGCTGGCTCGACATCTGGGCCGACTCGCGGTTGACCACCGACCGCTACATCAAGGCGGTCGAGACCAAGCCGTCGCCCGGGGCGCACCGCGTGGTGCATCACGTCGCCACGTCCATGACGTGGGAGGAGGAGGACGGCGAGGAGGGCGGCGGTTTCCTCAACGAGTACGCGATGGGGAAGAACGGCGACATCTTTCCCGACGGCACCGGCCGGCTGATCCGGGCGGGGACGCAGATCCGCTTCAACATGCACTACAGCTCGGTGGGGGAGGAGATTGCCGACCGCACGCGGGTCGGTTTCCAGTTCTATCCCGAGGGCCACGTGCCCGAGCGGGTGCTGATCTCGCGGCACGTCGGCGACAGCTTCGACACCATCGACATTCCCGCCGGCGCCGACGACGTGCGCAGCGACGGCTACTACGTGCTGCCCGAGCCCACGCAGGTCACGGGTTTCCAGCCCCACATGCACATTCGCGGCAAACGCATGTGCGTCGAGGCCATCCACCCCGACGGCCTCATCGAGACGCTGAGCTGCACCGGCCACAACTTCGGCTGGCACATCGTCTACAACTACGCCGACGAGGAGGCGCCGCTGCTGCCGGCGGGCACCATCCTCCACGTCATCGGCTGGCACGACAACACCGCCGCCAATCGCTACAACCCCGACCCGAAGAACTGGGTGGGGTTCGGCAACCGGTCGATCGACGACATGAGCTTCGCGTGGATGAGCTTCTTCCACATGCCGGAGGACATCTACGAGCAGAGGCTGGCCGAGCGGCGGCTCGCCGGCAGCGAGTAGTTGGGGAGGGCGCCGTGCCGATTCTCCACAGCCGCGATCGGAAGCCCGGCCTCTCGTTCGGGGTCGTCGTGGCGGCGCTGGCGGGTCTCGGCCTCGCGGCCGCGGCGCCGACCGTGGTCGCGCAGACCTACCACAGCGGTCAGAACCTGCAGCCGGTCTTCGAGGGTTGGATGCAGAACCCGGACGGCACGTTCGAGATGCTGTTCGGGTACCTGAACCGGAACTACGAGGAGGAGCTGAACATCCCGGTCGGGCCCGACAACTTCCTCGAGCCGGGCGACCTCGACCAGGGGCAGCCGACCTACTTCTACCCACGCCGCCAGCGGTTCGTGTGGCAGGTCACGGTGCCCGCCGACTGGGGCGACCGGGAGCTGGTGTGGACGGTGACCGCTCACGGCCGGACCGACCGCGCGGTCGGCTGGCTGGTGCCCGAGCAGATCATCGACGAGCAGGTCGTCGCCATGAACCGCGCCGGCGGCGGCGCCCCCGAGGTGGAGAACGACCCGCCGACGATCGAGCTGCCGGAGGGCCGCCGGCGCACCGTCGCGGTGGGAGAAACGCTGTCGCTGACCGCGGTCATCGGCGACGACGGCGTGCCCGCGATGCGCCCCGCCCGCAACAGCCGCCCGCCGGGCCGTCGCAACGCGCTCGGCTTGCGGCTGGCCTGGATTCAGTACCGCGGGCCGGGGACGGTGGACTTCGATCCGTTCGTCCCGCCGATGATGGACCACACGCCGGGGTGGACCCCGCCGCCGCTTCCCGAGGATGGCCGCATCGTGACCACGGCCGTTTTCAGCGAGCCGGGGACCTACGTGATCAGGGCGATGGCCGACGACGGCTACCTCTACACCCCGGCCGACGTGACGGTGACGGTGACGCGGTAGGGGTCCGCGGCGTGGAGCGGCGCGGACTCCTGGCAAGGTGGGCCGGGCGCCAAGCCGGCGCTGCGGGACGACGATTGGTGGGCCGAGTCGCGTAGGTCGGTGAACCGAGGGGTCGGGCCAGCGGGGCCGTGCCTCGGGCCGTGGCCTCGCGCTAGTTGACCGTCCTTGAGAAGAGCTGCCCATGTCGCGGGGCGTTTTCGCAGCGCTTGCCAGCGAAAACCAGCGACAGCACGGCGAAGGAAGCTCCGGGACGGTCCACTAGTTGACCGTCGCTGAGAGAAGCTGCCCGTGTCGCGAGGCGTTTTCGCAGCGTCTGCCAGCGAAAACCAGCGACAGGACGGCTAGGGAAGTTCCGGGGCCGTCCACTAGTGGTCGAGGGCCGCGCCGCGGGATCGGTCGAGCGAGGCGGTGGCGCGAGTCCGCGATCCGACCGGGGATGGCCGGCGGTTTCGAACTGCGGCAGACCGTGGGGAAGGAGAGAGCGATGCACAGGGCGCTATTCCGGACGATCGGTGTCGTGGGGCTGATGTTCCTGGCGCCCCTGGCCGGCTGCGACGGCGAGGGACCGGCGGAGGAGGCGGTCGAGGAGGCGGCCGCGGCCAACCCGATGGACCGTTTCGCCGGCGCGTGGTCGCTCGTGCGCAGCGAGCGTCGTGATGCGGAGGGCGAGCTGATCGGCGAGCCGCGCGAGGACCGCGTCGGCTACATCATGTACGACGCCACCGGCTACATGGGGGTGACGCTGATGAGCCCCGACCGGGAGCCGTACGCCGAGGGCGGGCCGACCCCCGACGAGGCGCTGGCCCAGCTCGGCAGCTACGCGTCCTACTTCGGGCGCTACAGCGTGAACGAGGAGGAGGGCTACGTCACCCACCACCTCGAGGGCAGCCTCAACCCGTCCGGCGCGGGGTCGGACTACCAGCGGTTCTTCACCTTCGAGGGCGACAACTTGATCCTCCAGCCGCCCGCCGGCGAGGACGGGGCGCGGTCGTACATCACCTGGGAGAGGCTGCCCGACCTGCCGGAGTCGGCGCTCACCGACACCCACCGGCGGCTCTTCGGCTTCTACCGGGTCGAGTCGGTGACGCGCGAGACCGGCGACGGCGAGTCGGTACCCGCAGACCAGTACGAGACGGCGTACATCGCGTACGCCCCGTCCGGACACATGTCGGTGCATCTGATGCGGGCCGGTCGCCAGCCCTACGCGGGCGATGAGCCGACGCCGGACGAGGCCCTCGCGGTGGTGGACACCTACGGGAGCTACTTCGGGCCGTTCTCGGTCAACGAGGAGGAGGGCTACCTCGTGCACCATCGCATCGGCAACGAGAACCCGAACCAGAGCGGCACCGACGCGCAGCGCTTCTACGAGCTGACCGAGACGCACCTCAATCTGATGCCGCCCCCGGCGACCGACGACGAGGGGCGCGAGGTGCAGAGCACGATACGCTGGGCCCGCATCAGCGACTGAACGGGCGTCATCCGCTCGTGGCCTGCATCGAGCTGGCCCGGGGGCGGGGCGCGCGCCGGCAGGGAGATCGCCGCACCAGGATGTCCCGTTCGCCGGTCATCAATGGCGACGACGAGCGAGGCCGTTGCGTTGCCCTCGTACTCTCGCCTACGACGGCTCCCCGCCGGCGCGGAGGCCGGCGGTCCGGCCTGGGTCCTCTTCGCGTGGGCGGGGGCCGAGACGCTTCACGGGTAACCGGGAGGATTCGAATGCGCGGCACGTTTCTCACCGGCTTCGTCCTGGTCTCCATGCTCGCGATGGGCCTCGCCGCCCCGGCTGCGGCCCAGCCGGCCCAGTGGCCGGGGTTCCGCGGCCCGGCCGCCGGCGCCGTCGCCGACGACCCTCGGCTGCCCGAGACCTGGAGCGAGACCGAGAACGTCGTCTGGGTCGCCGACGTGCCCGGCCTCGGCTGGAGCTCTCCCGTCGTCTGGGACGACCACGTTTTCGTGACCACCGCCGTCAGCGCCGGCGACGAGCCGCCGCCGCAGCCGGGGCTCTACGACCCCGGGGCCGACTTCGGGGCCACTCCCGCCGCGGCCGCGCACCGGTGGTTCGTCTACGACCTCTCCTTCTCGACGGGCGAGGTCCGCTGGGTGCGCGAGCTCTACTCGGCCGTGCCCGCCATCGAGCGGCACATCAAGAACAGCTTCGCGTCGGAGACTCCCGTTACCGACGGCGAGCGGCTCTACGTCTACTTCGGCACGGTCGGCCTCGTCGCCGCCCTCGACTTCGAGGGGCAGGTGGTCTGGACGAGGGAGATCGGCGTCTTCAACGGCTGGCAACGGTTCGGCACCGCCGCCTCGCCGGCCCTGCACGACGGGCGGCTCTACATCGTCAACGACAACACCACGGGGTCGTTCCTGCTCGCCCTCGACGCGAGCACCGGCGACACGGTCTGGCGCATCGAGCGCGACGAGAACGAGAACTGGTCGAGCCCCTTCGTGTGGGAGAACGATCTCCGGACCGAGGTCGTGACGGCGGGCCGGCGCCGCGTACGGTCCTACGATCTCGACGGCCGCGAGTTGTGGGAGATCGGCGGCATGACCGTCAACGTGGTCCCCACGCCGTTCGCCCGCGACGGGCTCGTCTACATCAGCTCGGGCTATCCCGGCGGCATGCCGCGGCCCGTCTACGCCATCCGCGCCGGCGCTTCGGGAGACATCTCGCTCGCGCCGGGCGACGCCGGCAACGACTACGTCGTCTGGTACCAGCCGATGTTGGGCACCTACAACACGTCGGCGCTGGTCTACCAGGGCGCCTACTACACGCTGCTCGACCGCGGGTTCCTGCTGAGCCACGACGCCCGCACGGGCCGCGAGATCTACGGCCGCACCCGCATCCGCCCCGGCACCGGGTTCACCGCCTCGCCGTGGGCCTACAACGGCCGCGTGTTCCTGCTCGGCGAGGACGGCGACACGTTCGTCGTCCGCGCCGGTCCCGAGTTCGAGCTGCTGCACACCAACTCGCTCAACGAGATGGCCCTCGCCACCCCTGCCGTCGTGCGCGGCAGCCTGATTCTGCGCACGCAGTCCAAGCTCTACCGCATCAGCAACGACGTGACGAGTTCGCGCTAGAGCTGGAGGCTTCGAGGTCGACGCGATTCTCCACCGTTGTGAGGCGTGTCCGCGCAGATCCGTCGACCGGTAACGCCTCCCCGCGGACGCATCCAAGGCGGACAGTTCCAGCGGGCGGCGGCACCGAAGGGCGTCGACAGCCTGCGGCTGCGCTGGCTACGGGTGGAACGTTCGTAACCCCGACGGCGCGCGGCCGCGGGCTGTGGAGGGCCGGATCAGGGTTCCTGCCCCAACTCCCGTTTGATCTGCGTCAGCGTGAACGCCCTCCCGGCAGCGTGATCGGCGCGTCCCTCGTGGATGGCGCTGATGGCGTCCTCGCTCAAGGTCGTCTCGCTTCTGGACGGTTCGGGCTGCGCCGAAGGCGCCTTCTCTCGCATGCGGGGGCTCGCAGACGGAGTCTCGTCAATCGTCGGCATCGTAAGTTACCTCTCCCTCGGCTTGGGGTCGTTCGGCGGCCGAGCCGGTACACTGTGGAGGGTCGGGAGCGTCGCGAGGGGCAGGGAGTCGGGCGATGATGGAGCTCGCAAGACACGCATCGGGCGGTGGCGGGGTCGGCGCCGCGAGCCGTCTCCTCGTGACGGCGGGGGCGATTCCCCTTGCCGCGGCGGTGACGATGGCGGCCGCGCAACTGCCGGAGGATCTGCGCGAGCGGGCCGAGGGTGGGGAGGTGTCCGCGCAGGCGGAACTCGGCCGCCGCTACTACGTCGGGGAGGGCGTGCGGCAGGACGACGCGGAGGCCGTTCGCTGGACCCGGCTCGCGGCCGAGCAGGGCCATGCGCCCGCGCAGTACAGCCTCGGTCTCCTCCACTACCGCGGTCGCGGCGTTGCCGGTGACGACAGGGCGGCGGCGCGCTGGTATCGGGCGGCGGCCGAGCAGGGCCACGCCCCGGCCCAGGCCGCGCTGAGTTCGCTCTATGCGTACGGCGCCGGGGTCGATGAGGACCCGGTCCTGGCCAGCATGTGGATCGAGCTGGCCTGGCGGTCGAGCCTCGACGGCGGCGACTGGCGTCTCTATGCCCGCCAGCGCGCCGAGCTGGCGGAGTGGCTGACTCCCGAACAGATGGCGGAGGGCCGCCGTCTCGCCCGGGAGTGGACGCCGGCGCCTCCACCGTGACCCGCTGCGGCTCATCCGGTCACTCCCAACGGTCACTCCCAACGGAAGACCCGCGACGCAATCAGCGTGCACACGCCGAAGACGACGAGAAGCGCGGCGACGTCGCCGACATGGGCCGACCACGGGTCGCCCTGCCAGATGCCCGAGAGCAGGGAGACGGCGTAGGTCAGGGGAATTACCCTCGATATCGCCTGCATCGCGGGCGGGAGCGCCTCCACCGGGACGAACAGCCCGCAGAACGGCAGCATCGAATAGAGGAAGAGGCTGCCGAGCGGCGGAGCGAAGCGCGCGGTGCGGACGAGGCTGGCGATGATGAAGCCGATGGACAGGATGCTCCAGGTGCTGAAGAGCAGGGCCACCGTGAACGAGAGCAGCGGCACGTCGGCGCCGGCGGGGTAGTAGCGGCGTCCCGCGAGGAACATCAGGAGAACGGTGACGGCGGTCAGGGCGAGCTTGACGAGCACGTGGGTGACGAGGATGGTGACGGGGCTGAGGGGCGTCGCCCGCAGCCGCTTGAGGATGCCGCCCTCGCGGTAGATGGCGATGATCGCGACCAGCGACAGGACGGCGCTGATGGCGATGAACACCGCCACGAAGACGGGGAGGCCCGTGCGCATCGCCATCGCGGTCGGCGACGCGGCCTCGGCGAGCCGCGGGCCGAACGTGCGCCCCAGCACGAGGAACATCAGCACCGGTATGACGACCGAGCCGATGAGGCCCATCGGCTCGCGCACGAAGATCTTCATCTCGAGCCAGGTGAGCCTGCCGAGGCCGCGCAGGGGGAGGCGTCGGATCATGGACATCGACGGTCGCGGTCTTTGCGTTACGGTCAGTCGCGGATGGAGTGGCCGGTCAGGGTGAGGAAGACGTCCTCGAGTGTCGGTTCCTCGGTGCGAAACGCAGTGACTCGCATGCGGTGCTCCGAGAGGCAGTGGATGACCTCGGTCACGAGGTCCTCTCCGCGCCCGCGGATGGTGTGCCGGTCCCCGTCGCGATCGACGGCGTCCGCCGAGTCGAGGTTAGCGAACCGGGCCGCCGCGCCGTCGTGGGCGGTCGTCACCACGACGCTGCGTCGAGGGCAGTGCCGGGCGACGAGTCCGGCCGGGGTGTCGTGGTCGACGATGCGCCCGTGCTCGATGATGGCGACGCGATCGCAGAGCCGTTCCGCCTCCTCCATCAGGTGGGTGGTAAGGAACACCGTCTGCCCGCGGTCGCGGATGCCGCGCACCAAGTCCCAGATGGCCCGGCGCGCCTGGGGGTCGAGGCCCGTCGTGAGCTCGTCGAGGAACACCAGCTCAGGTGCGTTGATGAGGGCGAGGGCGATGAACAGCCGCTGCTTCTGTCCCCCCGACAGGGTCATGAACCACGCGTCGCGCCGGTCGGTCAGCCCCAGCTGGTCGAGCAGCCGGTCGCCGTCGATTGACGTGTCGTAGAGGGTGGCCCACAGGTCCACCGCCTCCCACACCTTGATGCGCTTCTGGAGCTGCGCTTCCTGGAGCTGCACGCCGATGCGCGGTTGCAGGGCGTCCGCGTCCCGGATGGGGTCGAGGCCGAGGACCTCGATGCGTCCCCGGTCGGGCCGCCGCAGGCCCTCGACGCACTCCATGGTGGTGGTCTTGCCGGCCCCGTTCGGGCCGATCAGGCCGAAGATCTCGCCCGCCTCGACCGCGAACGAGACGTCGTCCACGGCCACGGTCGCGCCGTAGGCCTTCCGGATGCCGGAGACGCGGACCACCGGCGTGTCTTCCATGCGGGTGAGATCGTATCAGTGCGCCGTCGGCTTGACACGAGGGACGGAACCGTTTGCAATGACGCAGCACCCCCGCCGGCGATGCGCGGCGGGTCGGCATCGGAGACTGGACCAGAGACCGGGAGGTTCGTGATGAGGCTTTGGAAGACACTGGCTGCGGTGGGCTTCGCGTTCGGCGTGTGCGGGATGGCGTGGGGCCTGTCGGCCCAGCAGCCGGAGTCGCGGGTGTTCGAGCTGCGCGTCTACAAGGCGGTCGACGGCAAGCGGGGCGAGCTGTCCGACCGGTTCCGCGACCACACCGCCGCCATGTTCGAGCGGGCGGGGATGGAGAACATCGGCTACTGGAACGCGGCCACCGGCGACGACACCGACGACACGTTCGTCTACATGCTGGGCTACCCGACGATCGAGGCGCGGGACGAGATGTGGGCGAGGCTCGGGGAGGACCCGGAGTTCCAGCGCATCATCATCTCGGCCGAACGCTCGGAGGACCGGGCGCTGGTCGACACCATCGACGCGCGGATGCTCGTGCCGACCGAGTTCTCGGCCATCCGCTGACGGCCGGGCACGCAGGAATCGGAGGACGCGATGGCTGATGAGACGATGGCGAGAACCGGCCGCGGGCGGGCGGTCGGCGCGATGCTGCCGGCCGCGCTGGCCCTGGCCACGGTCGCGGCGGCCCAGCACGGCGTCGACGGCGAGTGGCGCGTCCACGGCGGCGACAGCGGGTACACCCGCTACGCGGCGCTCGATCAGATCGACGGGGAGACGGTCCACGATCTCGGGGTCGTGTGGCGCCGCCCCGCCGTCGACGCGAGCCTGCACGCGCGCTGGGACAACCTGCGCTACTCGAACAACCTGCGGTCGACGCCGCTGATGGTCGATGGCGTGCTCTACGCCTCGAACGGCATCGGCATCGTCGAGGCCTTCGACCCCGCCACCGGCGAGACCCGCTGGGTGCAGGAGCTGCCGTTCCTCAGCGAAGACGAGACCCCGCGGGGCGCCGCCAACCGCGGGGTCGGTTACTGGGAGGACGAGGCCGGGGCGGGCCGCCGCATCCTGTCGGTACGGCCGCCGTACCTGCTGGCGACCGACGTGGACACGGGACGGCTGGTCTCGGAGTTCGGCGACGCCGGCATGGTGGACCTCCGGGTGTTCGAAGACACCGACGAGCTGGTCGACTTCAACTTCACCTCGCCGCCCCTCGTCGTCCGCGACGTGGTCGTGGTCGGACAGGCCATGGCCGACCATCCCCTGACCATGGAGAACCGCCCCGGCTACGTCCGTGCCTACGACGTCCGGACCGGCGAGCTGCGGTGGACCTGGAACCCGATTCCCCGGGCCGGCGAGCCGGGGGTCGAGACCTGGCTCGACGACTCGTGGGAGTACTCGGGCATGGGCAACGTCTGGACGATGATGAGCGCAGACGAGGAGCTCGGTCTCGTCTACTTGCCCACCGGCGCCCCCAGCAACGACATGTACGGCGGGCACCGGCCCGGCAACAACCTCTACGCCAACAGCCTCGTCTGCGTGCGGGCGGAGACCGGCGAGATGGTTTGGCACTTCCAGATGGTGCACCACGACCTCTGGGACTACGACAACAACGTCGCCCCCATCCTGATGGACATCGTGGTCGACGGCCGCGAGATCAAGGCGGTGGTGCAGCTCACCAAGCAGGCCATGGCCTACACCTTCGACCGGGTCACCGGCGAGCCGGTGTGGCCCATCGTCGAGCGTCCCGTGCCCGGTTCGGACACCCCCGGCGAGTGGATCGCGCCGACCCAGCCGTTCCCCACGAAGCCCGAGCCGTTCGACGTGCACGGCATCTCCGTCGACACCCTCATCGACTTCACCCCCGAGCTGCGGGCCGAGGCCGAGGAGATCGCCGCGCCGTTCGTGCTGGGTGAGATCTACACGCCGCCCTCGATCCGCGGCGACGGTGACGGCGACACCAAGGGGACCCTCCAGCTCCCCGGCTCGGTCGGCGGGGCCGAGTGGGGCGGGGCCGGCTTCGATCCCGAGACCGGTATGCTCTACGTGCCGTCGGTGACGGGCACGTTCGCGGCCGACCTGACCCCCGGCAACCCCGACCGCATGAACGTGCGCTACACCCGCGGCACCCGCGCCTTCCCCGAGGGGCCGCAGGGGCTGCCCCTGCTCAAGCCGCCCTACGGCCGCATCACCGCCATCGACATGAACACCGGCGAGCACGTCTGGATGGTCGCCAACGGCGACGGTCCGCGAGACCACCCCGCCATCGCCCATCTCGACCTCCCGCCCCTCGGCCAGCCGGGCCGCGCGATGACCTTGTTGACGAAGACGTTGCTCTTCGTCAGCGAAGGCGACCCCATCATGGTCCGCACGCCGCCCGGCGCCGGCCCCGACGCCGGCAGAGGCTTCCGCGCCTTCGACAAGGAGACCGGCGACGTGGTGTGGGAGACGACCCTCCCCGCCGGCAACGTCGGCTCGCCGATCACCTACATGCACGGGGGCAAGCAGTACATCGTGCTGCCCATCGGCTCGCTGGACCACCCCGGCGAGTGGATCGCGCTGGCGTTGCCGTAGGGCCGTGCCGCCGACCGCCGAGGAATCCGGCGCACGATGCGCCCTTCATGGAGCGTTCGGTTCGCGACTTCGCTTATCGACGTTGGGGGGAATTGGCTTAGTAGAAGCCCGATGCGCCCGTTCATGGAGCGTTCGGTTCGTGAGTAGCGCCGGAACCGGTAACGGACGGATCCAGGCACGGTACGCCGGTCGGTTCGAAGTGCCGGACGTTGCGGGTCACCACCGTCAAGCCGTGCTCGAGAGCGGTGGCGGCAATCAGCAGGTCCGTGTCTTCATGTCCGAGATCGCCGGACAGGCGGCCCCAGCGCCGGGCGGTCGACGCGTCGACAGGGAGAATCCGGTCGCCGTACAGCGAGAGCACGCTGTCCAACCAGGTCGCGAGGGCGCGGGCGAATGCCGGGTCGCGCCCCCGTTGTCGCGTGATTCCGCGCTCGATCTCCGCCACCGTTACGACGCTCAAGTAGAGGTCGGTGGTCCGCTGCCCCGCCATCCATCGACTGACGCCGGGGCTGCGTTCCGGTCTGCGGAGCAGCGACAGCACGTCGGTGTCGACGAGGAACATCAGAGGTCCACCGGTCGGGAGGGCAGCCGGATGCGCTCGAATTCGCCGCCCCCGTGCGGGATCGCCAGCAACAGATCCGGAAACGTCGGTGCGCGTGCCTTCTCCAGGTGGATCAGGTGCTCGTATTCCTCTACCGCGAGCACCACGACGGCGGGCCTGCCGCGCCGGGTTACCCGCTGCGGGCCGCCTGCGAGCGCGGCATCGACGACCGCGCTGAATCGGTTCTTGGCATCGTGCAGGGGCCAATCGGTCATGACGCGTCCTGGCTAGTTGTCATGTCTAGATTTTCATTCTGGCTAGATTGCGTGTCAAGACTGCCGGCGTCTCGTCCCTTCGCCTCGGCGGTGCGCAGACGAGCGTCGGTGGTCCCGTAGACGAAGAGTCCGCGGGAGTGGCGGTTGTGGGGACGCGAGCCGTCTGCTACGGTTCTCGTAGAGCAGGCTGCGCCCGGCCGGCAAGGCGTGCCGTTCACGACGGGATGCAGCCTCGTTGGCGTGTCGCGGAGTTGCCGCCCGCGCTGGAATGGATGGGTACCGGCGTCGTTGGCGCGGCCCCGGAGGAGTTCGACGCCGGCGGCGCGGAGAACCCTTGTCGTGAACCCTTGTCCCGGAGAGAACCGAAATGCGCGTGTCTCATCAGTCTGCGACCACCCTGCTCGCACTGGCGTTGCTGCTGGCCCCGGCCGCCGCTTCCGCCCAGACCCCCGACGTGCCGCGAACGCCGTGGGGCGCGCCCGACCTGAACGGCGTGTGGGACTTCAGGACCTTGACGCCGCTCGAGCGGCCGGAAGAGTACGGCGACCGGGAGCTGCTGACCGAGGAGGAGGTCCGGGCGATCGAGCAGGGGGCGGTCGAGCAGAACGAGGCGGCGGATCGGGCGCCGGCCCAACGCACCGAGGCGGGCGGCTCGATCGGCGCGTACAACCGCTTCTGGATGGACTTCGGCACGGAGGTGGTCGAGACGCGGCGGACCTCGCTCATCGTCGACCCGCCGAATGGGCGCCGACCCCCGCGGACCGACGAGGGCCGCACCCGGTTCAGCGCGCCCGGGTCGTTCGGGTCGGCGCCGCTGGAGCAGATCGAGGACCTCAGCTACTTCGACCGCTGCCTGGGGACGACCGGACTGCCCATCTTTCCCGTCGCCTACAACAACAACGTCCAGATCTTCCAGACTGAAGACCACCTAGTGATGCTCGTCGAGATGCTCAACACGACGCGCATCATCCCCATCACCGACCGTCCCCACGGCGGCATCCGGCAGTGGCTGGGCGACTCGCGCGGCCGCTGGGAGGGCGACACCCTGGTGGTCGAGACCACGAGCTTCGATCGTTGGCTGCCCCTGGTCGGCGCGAGCCGGGAGGCCCATCTCGTCGAGCGGTTCACCCGGGTCGCCCCCGGCGCCATCGAGTACGAGTACACGATCGAGGACCCGACCATCTGGACGGCTCCCTGGACGGCGGTGCAGACACTGCGGAGGAACCCGCTGCCGCTCTTCGAGAACGCCTGTCACGAGGGCAACTACGCCGCCGCGAACATGCTCGCCGGCGCGCGTCTCGAAGAGGCCGCCGCCGCTGCGGCCGGCCGGTGACCACGGTATCTGCTCACCGCGCTGTTGTGGAGGCGTGCAGCGTCAAGATCGAGCGCGGGTTCTTCTGGATGGCGACACCTCAAGAAGACCTTGCATCCATGAATGACAACAATGCGTATCCCGATATCGCCAAGTACTTTGAGGCTGTCTCCGAAGAATTGAACGGGCAGTCCCGACAGGCATCCCTTCTTGAGAATGCGTCTGTCGTTGGCGGCGACAGAGAGGAAGTCTATCGCCGATTTCTCGAACGTCACCTGCCTAAGCACTGCGAGGTCCATAGAGGTGGCTATGTGTTTAATCTCAAGGGTGAGCGGTCCAATCAAATCGATGTGATCATGACTTGGACTGGTAGCCCGCGTTTCGAGATGGGCAGTGGCAGCCTCGCTATCGCTCCGATTGAGGGAACCGTAGCCGTAGCGGAGATAAAGACGAATCTGGATGAGCGAGAACTTAAGAGGTCGCTCGATGCTATCCGGAAACTACCCTTGATTGACAGAGAAAAGAGTCCTTTGGCGCCGATAATAAGGACACCCAAGAAAAGCAAATGGCAACTCCCCTACAAAATACTATTTGCATATGATGGCATAGACAAAGACAGGCTCTATAGTCACCTTGTTCAATATTACAAAGACAACCGTGGGGTTCCAAAGAGGTGTCGACCGGATCTCGTGCATGTTTTGGGAAAATACGCTGTTTTGCGCGTTGTGCCGGGCTTGGTAGTACCTGAAGCAAACGGTGTCGCTGCAGCCAAACCGCCCGACAGTGGCGAGTATCGGTCATTCAGCGAGAAAAGCGATTTGTTCGCCATTATGTTCATGTTGACCACAATTCAGAGAAATTTGTTTCTGGCACAATATAGAATGACAGATTATCTGCAGTACACCAATATGATCGCAGAATGGAACCTTCGACAAACTTAGTCCGAAGTTTAGAGCCTGTACCGAACAGGGCCTGGATGATCAGGTGTTTTGGCGGTGGGGTTGTCCTCGGGCGGGGCTGTTCTCGGGCCAGGCCGCTGCGTCGAGGTCCTTGCAGAAGGCGCCCGTGGCCGGGCCGGGATTAGGCTGGGGTCGCGCGTCTTGCCGAGCTTCCAAACAGTTGTCACGCGGACGCGAAGAGCACGCTACACTGCGACCCGATCGAACGCCGACGAACGGCGGTGCGCTCGACGGATGCGGTGAGCATCGCTCATCGAGATGCTACCACTGCAGTCCGGCGGCTCCGCGCTGTGCGTGCTCGTCGGGTTGGCACATGCATCCGAGCGTCGGTACGCGCGCCGGGCAAACGGTGACGGCCACGAGCGGGAGGGTGACGCGAAGCCGGAAGCGGCGAACGGTATGGGAGCAGGGCAGGGCCAGCGCCGGGACCGCCCCGCTCCCGCGCCATGTGCTCACTCCTTCAGCGCGAACACGAACAGCGAGTGCCCGGCCGCGAGGGCCACGTACTGGCGGCCGTCGACCATGTAGCTCATCGGGCCGTTGGCGATCATGCCGCCGAGCGGCTTGCGCCACAGGACGTCGCCGGTCTCGGCGTCGAGGATGTGGAAGTCGCCCTCGCGGTTGCCGGTGAACAGCAGGTTCGAGGCGCTGGTGAGGATGCCGCTGCTCGTGACATCCGTCATCGCCACCCGCCACCTCTGGTCGCCGGTGCGCGGGTTGATGGCGATGACGGCGCCGCCGCCGGCCGCGTCGGTCCAGTTGTTGATGTGGCCCCGGCGCAGGCTGGGCACGTTGGCGCCCGCCCCGAACGGGTTGGCGGGCCGGCCCCCGAGGAAGACGCGGCCGGGCTGGTACTCGGCCTCCTCGGCCTCGAAGACGGACCCGTAGGCCTCCCACGCGGAGACGTAGAAGAGCCCGGTCTCGGGGCTGTAGGACGGCGAGTACCAGTTGGTGCCGCCCTGAACGCCGGGGAACGTCGTGGCCCCGGGTGGCTGCGGGGTCTGCACGGGCCGGCCGCTGTCGTCGAGGCCGCTCGCCCAGTTGACGGGCACGAAGTTCGTCCCGTTGAGGAAGCGGCCGTTCTCGCGGTCGAGCACGTAGAAGAAGCCGTTGCGGTTGGCCCAGAGCATCAGCTTCAGGGTGCCGCCGGCGCCGTCGGGGGCGTCGATCAGCACGGGAATCTGCACCGAGTCGTAATCGTAGGGGTCGTTCGGCGTGAACTGGAAGTACCACTCGAGCTCGCCGGTGTCGGGGTCGAGGGCGACCACCGAGTCGGAGTAGAGGTTGTCGCCGGGGCGCTGCGCCGGGTTCCAGTCCGGGCCGGGGTTGCCGATGCCCCAGTAGGTCAGGTCGAGGTCGGGGTCGTAGGAGCCGGTGAGCCACGCCGACGCGCCGCCGGTGCGCCACGCGTCGTTCTCCCAGGTCTCGTGTCCGGGCTCGCCGGGTCCGGGAATGGTGTAGAAGCGCCACGCGTGCTCGCCGGTGGCGGCGTCGTAGGCGTCGATGTAGCCGCGGATGCCGAACTCGCCGCCCGCGACCCCGACGATGACCTTGTCCTTGATCACCAGGGGGGCCAGGGTCAGGGCGTAGCCCTCGGCGGGGTCAGCCACGGTGGTCCGCCAGATCGGCGCGCCGCCGATGGCGTCGACGGCGACGAGGTTGCCGTCGATGGTGGCGAGGAACAGCGTGTCGTCGAGAATGGCCACGCCCCGGTTGACCGCCCCGCAGCAGGGGCGGGCGAGGGGAGACGGCGTGTACTCGTACTTCCAGAAGACGCTGCCGCGCTTGGCGTCGAGGGCGACCACGTTGTTGACGGGCTCGGTGAGGTACATGATGCCGTCGACGACCAGCGGGGTGGCCTGGAAGGGCTCGAGCGAGTTGGCCTGGAAGATCCACGCCAGCTCGAGCTGGTCGACGTTCTCGGGCGTGATCTGGTCGAGCGTGGTGTAACGGTTGCTCGAGTAGGCGCCCGAGTAGGTCAGCCAGTTGTGCGGTTCGGCCTCCGCGTTCAGCAGCCGCTCGAACGTGACTTGCCCGGCCGCGCCGGCGGGCAGGGCGGCGGCGAGCAGCGAGAGGATGAGGTTGCGGCGAAGCGAGGTCATGGTCGACATGGCGTTCACAGTCCCTTCAGCGTGAGCAGATAGGCGAGTACGTCGGCCACCTCCTGGTCGTCGAGCGCGTCCGTCGCCGGCGGCATGGTCGACTCCGCGCCGGCCGTCAGCTCGCGCAGGCCGGCCTTCTCGATCGACCGCAGACGCTCGTCCTGGTCGATCATCTGGATCGTGTAGGTGTCCTCGTTGAGCCGGCGTCCGGTCAGGACCGTGCCGTCCTCCAGCACCGCGCGCAGCGGCCGGTTCACCGGCAGCATCGATCCGGTGGGGTCCAGCAGAGACTGTTGCAGGTAGGCGGCGGTGCGGACGGCCCCGATCGTGCTGAGGTCCGGGGCCACTCGCGATCCCTCGCCGAACACCCGGTGGCAGGACGTGCACGCGCCCCGTCCGGCGAACAGCGCCTCGCCGCGGGTCTCGTCGCCCAGGGTGACGGCGCTCAGGTCGAAATCGCGCATCGTGCGGAGATAGGCCACGAGGCCGGTGAGCTCGGAAGACGTGAACTCGTTGGGCGGCATCGCGGTGCCGGGGATGCCGGCGCGAAGCAGCCCCATCAGCTCGGCGTCCGAGGCGGCCCGGCTGTAGACGCCGCCGGCGAGGTCGACGCCCGCGACGGCGTCGCCGTTCTCGGCATGGCACTGCACGCAGTTGGCGTCGTAGAGGCGGGCGCCGAACTCGATGTCCGCCTGCTCGTACTGACCCACGTGGTCCTGGGCCGCGGCCGGCGCGGCCGCCAGGGCGGCGATCAGGCCGAGCGCGCCGGCCTTCCATTCTGCGATTCTCCGTCCTTCGTTGTTCACCATCGTTCGTCCTCGAATCGGGCTAGTCCGTCGCGACCGCGGCCGGCGACGCGGACCGCGGGCCGGAGCCGACGCTCACGTCGAGCACCGGGGGTCTGCGTCGAGAGCTCCGCGGCTTGCAGAAGCAACGCCAGTCTGTGCGTACCGGCGGAGGTTGTCAATCGCCGACGCTCGCGCTCACCGCGACCGGCCGCCTGGCGGAGCGGCGGCCGGTCGTCCGGATCGGGTCGGCCCACCCGGCGATGTCCGCGCCGGCGACGTCTAGCGGCGCGGCGCTGCTTGGCGGCAGCGCGACGCGGAGTCTCCGGCTCGGCCACGCCCGCGGGTCGGTCTGCTTCCGACAAGTCGCCGGTCACGCCGCCTGCACCGCCGATGCCGTGCGGCCCGGCGGCGCCGCAGCGCGGACACGCCCGCCGAGCGTGACTCCGGAACGCCCGGGGTGCTATCGTGCACGGGGCGCCGCGGGCGTGCCGCCGGTCGGGAGAGTCCGTTCCGGGGCGGTCCTGCGGTCAGGGTGGACCGGTCTCGCGAGGCAGGGAGAAGCGACATGCGCAGTAGCGCCCAGGTCTTCGGCTTTCGAATCGCGGCGGTGTGGGTCGGCTGTTCGCTCGCCGCGTCGGGGGCGGCCGCCCAGGCCGGCGTCGGCGCGGACGAGGCGTGGCAGGTTCCCCGGACGGGATGGGGCGCCCCCGATCTGCAGGGGGTCTGGGACTACCGGACGATGACGCCGCTCGAACGCCCCCGCGAGTTCGCGGGCAAGGTGGTGATGAGCGAGGAGGAGGCCGCCGCTTTCACCGCTCGCACGCTCGAGGAGCAGGCCGACTACGACCGCGCCCCCAGCGTGCACGCGAAGTGGTGGCTCGACTACGGCAAGGAGCTGACCGAGGACCTGCGCACGTCGCTGATCGTCGACCCGCCGGACGGGCGCGTCCCCGCGCTGACCGAGGACGCCCGGCGGCGCAACGCCGAGCGGTCGACCCGGCGGCGCTTGCATCCCGCCGACGGCGCCGACCACCGCTCGAACACCGAGCGGTGCCTCAGCTTCGGGACGCCCCGGCTGCCGGGCGCCTACAACAACAACTACCAGATCCTGCAGACGCCGGACCACGTCGTCATCGTGTCCGAGATGATCCACGACTCGCGCATCGTGCCGCTCGACGGGCGGCCCCACGTCGGCATTCCCCAGTGGCACGGCGAGGCGCGCGGGCGGTGGGACGGCGACACCCTCGTCGTCGAGTCCACCCACTACCGGGACGGCGCCGGGTACCGGGGCTCCACCGGCGGGGTGCGCTTGACCGAGCGGTTCACCCGGGTGGGACCCGACACCGTCCGCTACGAGGTCACCGCCGACGACCCGTCCACCTGGGTGGCGCCCTGGACCGTGATGTTCCCGCTGAAGAAGACGGACCAGGCGATGTACGAGTACGCCTGCCACGAGGGCAACTACGGGCTCGCGAACATCCTCCGGAACGCGCGCCTCGAGGAGGCGGCGGCGCGCGCGGCCACGCAGTGACATGGACCCGGGCCACGACCCCGACGTCATCCGGCGCGTCTTCAAGGAGGGCGTCTATCCATACTCGGACCGCATGAAGCGCGGCGCCTACGAGCGGCGCAAGGCCGCCCTGCAGGCCGAGCTGCTGAAGGTGCAGCGGTGGGTCAAGGAGTCGGGGACCCGCGTGGTCGCCCTCTTCGAGGGGCGCGACGCGGCCGGCAAGGGCGGCACCATCAAGCGGTTCACGGAGCACCTGAACCCGCGCGGGGCCCGCGTGGTCGCCCTCGAGAAGCCCACCGAGCGCGAGCGCGGCCAGTGGTACTTCCAGCGCTACATCGAGCACCTGCCGGCGGCGGGCGAGATCGTCTTCTTCGATCGGTCCTGGTACAACCGCGCCGGGGTCGAGCGGGTCATGGGCTTCTGCACCGGCTCCGAGTACCTCGAGTTCATGCGCCAGTGCCCCGAGCTCGAGCGCATGCTCGTCAACAGCGGCATCCGCCTCTTCAAGTACTGGTTCTCCGTCTCCCGGGAGGAACAGGCGCGACGCTACGGCAGCCGCCGGACCGATCCCCTGAAGCAGTGGAAGATCTCGCCCGTCGACATCGCCTCCCTCGACAAGTGGGACGGCTATACCGAGGCCAAGGAGGCGATGTTCTTCTACACCGACACCGCCGACGCGCCGTGGACGGTCATCAAGTCCGACGACAAGAAACGCGCCCGCATCGCCTGCCTGCTGCAGTTCCTCTCGAAGTTGCCCTACCCGGACAAGAACACCGACGTCGTGACGGAACCCGACCCGCTGATCCTGGGGCCCGCCACCCACGTCGTCGGCCGCGACGAGCCGATGGCGGTCGAGGGCTAGGCAAGTCCCAGCGAGACGACGGAGCGCCTCGCCGCTCGTCGGGCGCTCACGCTGGAGGTCGACCGACACCGAGCGCCCCCGAGCGGCGCACGCTGGCGCGGCGGACGGCTGCGGAATGCGGTCGGTCGGGCGCCCGGGCGACGCCGGAACGACGTATCATCTTCGCCAGTCATGGCGAGCACATCCGACCCTTCCATCGCTGGTCGCCTTCGGGTGGCGTTCGGCCCCGGCATCCTGTGGGCGGCGACCGCCATCGGCGTGTCGCACTTGGTGCAGTCGACCCGGGCCGGCGCGTCGGCCGGCTTCGGGCTCGCCGGGGTCATCCTGATCGCCCTCGTCCTCAAGTACCCGTTCTTCGAGTACGGACCGCGCTATGCGGCGGCCACCGGGCAGAGCCTCGTCGAGGGCTACGCGCGCACGGGCCGGTGGGCGTTGTGGCTCTACTTGATCATCACGGTGCTGACGGGCGGGGTCATCCAGGCCACGGTGGTCATGTTCACCGCGTATCTGCTGGGGTTCGCGATGGGGGTCGACTGGCCGCCGGCGGTGCTGGCGGCCGCGGTCATGGCGCCCGGGTGCGCGCTGCTGTGGTGGGGCCGGTTCCGCGGGCTCGACCTGTCCATCAAGCTCGTCGTGCTGCTGCTCGCGGTGTCCACGCTGGTGGCCGCCGCGGTGAGCCTGCCGCGCGCCGACTTCTCGACGGTGGCGCTCTGGCCGGGCGACCTGGTGGGATCGACGGTGCCGTTCTTGTTCCTGCTGGCGCTGGCGGGGTGGATGCCTTCGGCCATCGACATCTCGGTGTGGAGTTCGTTGTGGACGCTCGCCAAGAACGAGACGTCGGGGCAGCGGTGCTCGGTGGAGACGGCGCGGCACGACTTCCTCATCGGCTACGTGGGGACGGCGGTGCTCGCGTTCACCTTCGTGATCCTCGGGGCGGCGGTGATGTTCCAGTCCGGCGAGGATCTCTCCGCGCAGGGCACGCTGTTCTCGACGCAGCTCGTGGACCTCTACGCCTCGACCCTCGGGGCGTGGACCCGGCCGGTGGTGCTGGTGGCGGTGGTGACGACGATGCTGTCGACGACGATGACGGTGCTCGACGGCGGCCCCCGCGCCATCGAGCGCTCCATCCTGGTCCTGCGTTCGCCGGGGGCGCCGGTGCGATCCTGCGGCCCGCTGTACTGGTGGACTCTTGCCGCCCTGGTTGCCCTGACCCTGCTCGTGATGGCGCTGTTCATCGGCAACCTCACGACGATGATCGACTTCGCCACCACCCTGGCGTTCCTGACCGGCCCGGTGCTGGGCTATCTCAACCTGCGCGCGGTGACCTCCCGCGAGATGCCGCCGGAGCACCGACCCGGCCCGGCGATGCTGGCCCTGTCGTGGATCGGCATCGTCCTGCTCGGCGGGACGGGGATCTTCTACCTGATCACGCTCGTCGGCTGACGGCGCCCGGGGTGCGCGCCCCGGGTCTCGGCGAGCGGCGGCGGGGTGCCGCGCGCGTTGGGCCGGGGCGGGTTCGCGGGACCGGGATGGCATCCCCTGCAAAACCGGGGGCTGTGTCGGCTGCCCCGAGTTGCTACAATTGCGACCACTTGGTGAAGGGAGTCGGATGCGCATCCATATCGCAACAGGTCTCGCGGCAGTTCTCTTCTTTCTCTCTCCTTCGACGGCGCAGGCACAGGCGCCGCCGGCAGCCGTCGCGGCGGAGTCCGGCGCGCGGCTGCAAGCGGACGGCGGGCTCCTCGTCGACCGCATCGACCCGGAGCGCCTCCGGCAGATCCGGAACGAGCGCAATCGCCAGTTCATCCTCGGCGCCGGGTTGATCGCGGCCGGGGGCTTGGTGGGCTTCACCCACAACGAGTGGGTCGTCGACGAGGGCATCGTCGGCGCCGCGCTCGCCGCGCTCGGGTTGGCGGCGTTCATCGATCCCCTGACGTGGCGGAACCTCGAGGTGAGGACGAGCACCAACGGCCTGACCCTGGCGTGGTGAGGCGGGGGACGACGCGGTCCGACGCGTTCCTCCGTTTCGACCGACGGCCACCGATGGAGACGGTTTCGGCGGGCGCCCGAGCGCGTCGCCTCCGCCGGTAGTGCCGGCGGCTCGAACGCGGCTTTCCGTTCATTCCGAACACGGAGGAGGAGTATGCGGAACCGGAGAATCGCCCTGATCGTCGCCGCTGTCGTGGCTCTGCCCTTCGTGCTCGCCGGGTGCGCGGAGGCGCCCGCCCCCGCGGCGGAGGGCGGGTCGACGCCCGCTCCGTCCCCACCGCCGGCGGAGGATGCGGCCGCATCGGGCGGCCTCCCGCGCGGCCCCATCGTCGGCACGTACCGGCTCGCCGGGCGCAACGTCAAGGACGAGAGCGGCGCGTGGGTCCCCGTCGAGGACTTCAACTCGCTCGGCTACATCACCTACAGCGACACCGGGTACATGGCGGTGAACGTCATGCCGCTCGATCGAGAGCCGTTCTCCGACGAGGGACCGACGCCGGAGGAGGTGCAGGCGGCGCTGGAGGGCTACACCGCGTACTACGGCCCGTTCAGCGTCGACGAGGACGACGAGGGCGCGTACCTGGTCCACCACCGCATCGGCCAGATCAACCCCGGCGCCGAGGTCGACGCGAAGCGGTTCTACGACATCGACGGCGACCGGCTCATCCTTACCCCCGCCGCCGCCGACGGGACCAAGAGCGGCGGCACGCGGCAGGTCGTCTGGGAGCGGCTGCCCGACGCCGAGCTGTCGGAGGAGGCGCAGCGCTTCGTCGGGTTCCGTCAGCTCCTCTACACGGACCGTTACGAGGATCGCGGCAGCGAGTTCTGGCGCGGGGATCGGAACGAGAGCCGCGCCGGCTCCTGGATCATCTACACGCCGACGGGCCACATGATGGTGCACCTGATGGCGCGCGAGGGGCGCACGCCGTACGCGGGCGCGACCCCCACGCCGGACGAGGCGATGGCCGCCTACCGGACCTACGGCGGGTACTTCGGGCGGTTCACCGTGCACGAGGACGCGGAACCGGTGTACGTCGTGCACCACCAGGAGGGGCGAACCCGGCCGGTCGAGGGGGTGACGGACGCCGAGCGGCTCTACCACCTCGAAGGCGACGTCCTGCGCCTCGGCGGGCGCCCGCGAACCACCGACGACGGCGACCTGGTAGGCGGCAACCTCTACTGGGAGCGGTTGCCGCACCGGCCGGAATAGCCGCCTGGGTGCGCGACGGACCTGCCGGCCGGCGGGTCCGTCGCGCCGCGATGCTTTCCGCGGGTGGCGAGGCGCTACCCGAGGGCGCTCTCGAACAGAGCGAGGAGGCGGCTCCACGCCCGCTCGGCCTGAGGCTCGTCGTAGACCTGGGTGTCCGGCGGGCACCAGCCGTGCAGCGCGCCCTCGTACACCTCGATCTCGGCCGGCAGCCCGGCCTCGTCGAACGCCTCGCGCAGGACGTTCTTCGCTTCGGGTTCGTTCTCGTCGTCGTTCTCGGCGATCGCGAACAGGTAGTGCGCGGTCATCTGCGGCACGAGCAGGTGCGGGCTGTCCTCGCCGTCGGTCACGAGGCCGCCGCCGTGGAACGACGCGCCGGCGCCGATGCGGTCGGGCAGGGCCGCCGCCGTGCGCATGGTCATGGGGCCGCCCATGCAGTAGCCCATGGTCCCCATCTTCCGGTTGCTGTCGACCGAGGCTTGGCCGTCGAGGAAGCTCACGAAGGCCCGCGCGTCCGCCACGTGGGTCTCGGGGGTCAGCGCGGCCATCAGCGGCCTGACCGTCCCGGCCACCTCGGCGAAGTTGGTGCTGTCCACGACGGGCGCCCGTTGCGACCGGTAGTACGGGTTGACGACCAGCACCGAGTAGCCCGACTCGGCGAGGCGCTTCGCCATCTGCCGCTTCGCCGGCCGCAGGCCGAACGCGTCGGGCCAGATCAGGACGCCGGGGTGGGCGCCGCTCGCGGGGTGCACGAAGTAGCTGTCGCAGACGCCGGCGGGGGTCCGGACGTCGATCTCGGACTCGGTGACGGCCTGGGCGTTCGCGGCCCGGGGCAGCAGCATCGCCAGTCCTGCTCCCGCCGATACCGCGCCGAACTGCCGCCGGGTCATCTCCCGCGCGCGCAGGTACTTCGTGGTGGCGGCATCGGTTCTCTCATCACACATGTCGATCTCCTTGGCTTCATCCTCGTCGGGGCGCTGATCACGCCCACGCCGGCCCTGATTCTACGCGAAACCATCCCGCCGCAACAGGACCTGCGACGCCGGCGGCTTCGCGCTCCGGGGCCGGAACCGCCGGCGCCTCGCCCGGAATCCGCGGCGGGGTCTTGCGGTTGCCACGACCACGGGTCATGATGCGGATCGACTCTGAAACTTCGGTCTAGTTGACCGTCCCAGAGAGAAGCTGCCCATGTCGCGGGGCGTTTTCGCAGCGTTTTGCCGGCGAAAACCAGCGTTTTGCCGGCGAAGACCAGCGGCAGGTCGGCAAAGGAAGCTCCGGGGCAGTCCACTAGATCCCACGGAGCGCCGGCGACTCGGAGCGTCGGCCGACGTCGATGGTCGACGGGCGCCCGAAATTCGGACAAGCCCGTTCGGGAGGAGAACACGATGGCCGGATCGCGACGAATCGCAGGAATCGCGGGTGTGGCGCTGATGGCGGCGTGCGCCGCCGCCGACGAGGAGTCGGGTATCGACGTGCCGCCGCCCCCGCCCACCGAGGTCCGGGAGGTCGTCGACACGCTGCATGGGGTCGAGGTGCCCGACCCGTACCGCTGGCTCGAGGACCAGGAGTCGCCCGAGACGCGCGCCTGGATCGACGCGCAGAACGCTTACACCGATGCCGTGCTGGGGGCGCGGCCGGGCCGCGACGAGCTGCGGGCGCAGGCCGCGTCGGTGCTCCAGCGCGACGTGGTCGGCTTGCCGAACGAGCGCGGGGGGCGCTACTTCTACACTAGGCGGGGCGCCGACCAGGACCTGTCGGTGGTCTACGTGCGCGAGGGGCTCGACGGCGAGGACCGAGTGCTCATCGACCCGCACCCGATGAGTCCGGACCACGCCACGAGCGTGGCCCTGTGGGACATCTCCGACGACGGGACGCGGGTGGCCTACGCAATCCGCGAGGGGGGCGTGGACGAGGTCGCCATCCGCGTCCGCGACGTCGACACCGGCGAGGACCTCGACGACGTGCTGCCGGCGGCCCGCTACGGCGGGGTGACGCTGGCCGCGGACGGCGGCGGGCTCTACTACGAGCGCTACGGCGACGTGACTCCGCGGGTGATGTTCCACGCGTTCGGCGCCCCGACGGCCGACGACGTGCAGCTCTTCGGCGAGGGGTACGAGCGCCACCAGATACCGGTCAGCGTCGTCTCCGACGACGGGCGCTGGATGGTCGTGCACGTCATCGAGGGCTCGTCCGGGCCGACCGAGATCCACGTCAAGGACCTCCGTCGCGACACCCCGTTCGTGACCGCGATCGCCGACGGGGTCTCCGAGTCGTGGGCCTCGTTCGCGGGCGGTGAACTCGTCATCGTCACCAACCTCGACGCCCCCAACAAGCGGGTGGTGCTCGCCGACCCCGCCGACCCCGCGTTCGAGCGGTGGCGCGAGGTGGTCCCCGAGCGCGACGACGTCGTCGTGGAGGGGGCCGTCGCCCTCGGCGGGAGGCTCGCCGTGTCGTACCTGCAGGACGTACAGCCGCGGGTCGCCGTCCACGAGCTCGACGGGACCCACGTCCGCGACATCGCGTTCGACACCCTGGGCTCGGTCGGCGGCGGCGCGGGCCGCTGGACCAGCGACGAGGCGTTCTTCACCTTCCAGACGTTCCACGTGCCGAGCACCATCTACCGCTACGACCTCGCGACCGGCGAGCAGTCCGTGTGGGCCGAGCCCGAGCTGCCCGTCGACCCCGCCGCCTACACCGTCACGCAGCGCTGGTTCACGTCGAAGGACGGCACCGAAGTGCCGATGTTCGTCGTCCACTCGCCCGATGTCGCCCTCGACGGGAGCAACCCGACCCTGCTGACCGGCTACGGGGGCTTCAACAACAGCATGACGCCGCAGTTCTCGGCCCTCGCGACGACGTGGCTCGAGTCGGGGGGCGTCTTCGCCCAGGCGAACATGCGCGGGGGCGGCGAGTTCGGCGAGGCATGGCATCGGGCCGGAATGCTCGAGAGCAAGCAGAACGTCTTCGACGACTTCATCGCCGCGGCCGAACACCTCGTCGCCGAGGGCTACACGAGCCCCGAGCACCTCGCCATCCGGGGCGGCAGCAACGGCGGCCTCCTCGTCGGCGCGGTGTCGAACCAGCGGCCCGACCTGTTCGGGGCGGTGGTCTGCACCTATCCGCTGCTCGACATGGTCCGCTACCACCAGTTCCTCGTCGCCGGCTTCTGGGTGCCCGAGTACGGGTCGAGCGACGACCCCGAGCAGTTCGCGTACATCCACGCCTACTCGCCGTACCACAACGTGGTCGACGGCGGCGACTACCCGGCGACCCTGTACCTGTCGGGCGACGGCGACACCCGCGTGGCGCCGCTGCACGCGCGGAAGATGACGGCCCTGATGCAGGCGAGGAACGGCTCCGACGACCCCATCCTGCTCCGCTACCACACCCGGGCCGGCCACTCCGGCGGCCAGCCGGTGAGCCAGCAGATAGACGAGATGGTCGACACGGTGAGCTTCCTGCTCTGGCAGGTGGGGCGGGAGTGACCCGGCTCCCCGGGGCGAGCACGGCGTCGCCCCGGGGCCGGCGGGCCGGCGTCGCGGCTTCGGCGCCTGGGTATGTCCCGGCTTACGGCCTCTTGGCGCGCCGGGCGACGCGGTATTACGTGCCTGGCTCGGTCATCGGCCTTCGTCCCACCCGGCGCCGCATGCCGGGACGTGCGATCAAGGCGCAACCGTGACCGTCACGTCCTGGTGGGTGGCGAGGCCGCCGTCGTGGGCGAGGCACCGGATCACGTAGCGGCCGGGCCGGTGGAAAGTCGCCTCGACCACCCACGTTCCGTCCTCGGGCGGCTCCGGCGTCTTCCAGCCCGGCGCCCACGGCGAGTCCGCGCCGGCCCGGTAGTCCTCCCAGACCTTGAACTGCGGCGGGTCGAAGGTGACTGCGCCCGGCCCGCGGTAGACGATCCACGCGACGCGCAGTCCGCTCGCACTGTTCGGGGTGCCGGCTCCGATGCGGGCGGCGCCGATGCGCGGGGCCGGCATGTTCCGCGTTCTCGGTACGCCGTCGTCGGTCGCGTGGGCCCGCAGGACCACCGGCTCGCCGACGGTCGTGCGGCGCACCGACAGGCCGTCGACCTCCAGCGCCGGCCGCTGGTTGCCGAAGATGTCGTAGGCGCCGCCGGCCGGCCCGCCGGCGCCGTTGTTGTTCATGATCGCGACGTCGTCGAGGAAGTAGTCCGGATGCAGCGTCGCGTAGGCGCGCTCGATCTCGCCGCGGCGGACGAGCGTCCACACCAGCTCCTGGTCGCCGAAGTCGGCGGGCACGCGGATGCGGAACACGTGCCGGTTCCGCCGTGGCTGGAAGCGCGTCGGCTGGCCGCGGTCCGGGTCGCCCGGCTCGATCCGGTTGTCGAGGCCGATGGGGATCTCGGCCGGGTCCCAGCTCCGGTTCAGGTAGCCGAAGACGAGGTTGAACGAGCCGTCGTCGTTCCTTTCCCAGCCCTCGTAGGCGGGAGAGATGCTCAGCTCGCGCCCCGGCCGGTCCTCGACCTCGCCCTGATCCTGGGCCTGGGCCGCGACCGGGGCGGCGATGATGGCCGCGGCCAGCAGAGCGCCCGCCGCCGCTCCCGCCCCGCGCAGCTCCGGCGTCGGCGTTTTGCTCGTCATCGCTACTGGCCCTCGGTGTTGTCGGCCGTGGCCGGCACCAGCTCGGCCGGGTCGGGGTAGCCGCACAGGGGGCACCCGATGACCGTCTCTCCCGGCGCGAGGCCCAGCCGCTCGCGCCTCGCCGCCATCTCGTCGGCGAACTCCTGGTCGGTCAGCGACACCGCCTGCCCGATGTTGATCATCATGTTGTCGATCGAGCGGTGGCCCAGCCCCGACCAGTTCCGCGGATCGGACACGTTGGGGTTGCCCGGCGTGTTGTCGAAGTAGCCCCGGATGCGCAGGATGGTGCCCCGCGGCAGCAGCGGCGCCGCGTCGTCCTCGAAGGTGTACACGCGTACCCAGTTGTGGTTGTAGCCGGCGCAGCTTAGGGTCTCGATGTTGTTCTGCCAGATCGCATCCAGGCACATGCGCACGCCCGCTGCGTGCATGTGGGGCTCGTACACCATCATCTTGGTGTGATCCATCAGGGTGCTGAACGCCTCGAACTCCTGGTCGGCCTCCAGCGGCCGGATGTCGAGATCGACGGTGGCGGGGCCGATGATCTGCACCGTCCGCGACGGCTCGTAGCCCTCGGGGTGGAACTTGAACCCGATCTCGAGCTGCGCCCGGGTGTGCCGCCCGTTCGAGTGCAGGTGGGCGGAGGGGAAGATGACCTTCGAGCCCGCCTTCAGCAGCTTGCCGGCGTCGGGGTGGAAGACGTCGGGGTTGCGCCCCACCTCGTGGACCGGCCAGAAGCCGGCCTCCTCGACCGGCCGCCCGTCGGGGCCGACGGGCAGCATGACGAGGTGGTGGATGACGTACAGTCCGCCGATGGTGTCGCGCTCGGCCGGCCCCTCGTAGGTGCTCAGCTCGCGCATCTCGATGGCCGAGACGTAGCGATCCTCGGCGAGACCCGTCTCCGACTCGCCTATCGGCCCCCACCAGTCGGGCGCCGTCGCCGGGACTTCGATCTCCGGGGATCGGACCACCAGATCCGGCTCCCCGATCTGCCAGCCGGACGCGTCGACGACGCGGGTCACGGCCGGCCGATCGACGGGCTCGCCCCGCGGGGCGCCATCGTCGACCCACGCCGCGATGAGCGCGATCTCCTCCGCGCTCAGCGAGATGTCGCCCTTGTAGTCCTGGATTCCGACGTCCTTCTCGATGTACCACGGCGGCATCACGTCCGGCTTGCCGACCCGCCCGGTGCGGTACTTGATGGACCGCGCCCACGGGCGCACCTCCTCGTAGGTCAGCAGCGACATCGGCGCCACCGACTCCGGACGGTGGCAATTCTGGCAGCTTCGCTCGAAGATGGGCGCGATGTCCCGGTGATAGGTGGCGGTCTCGGCCGCGGCGCCGGATTGAGCGGCGGCCGACGCCGCGACGAAGGCGCCGGCTGCGGTCAGGGCGAGCGGGAACCAACGGAAGCGCGATGCAGGCATCTGGGCGGTCTCCTCGCGAGGCGTCGATGGGACTCGATGCGAAGTTCGACCCTATCGTAGTGGACTGTCGAGGCGGAATCAACGGGCCGTGGCGGCGTGCCTGCGGCGCTCTACGACGGGCGGCGCGACCGGGGCCGAGGCTGCGGCCCGGGCCGACCGCCTCCGTCCGCGGTCCACGCCGGTGGCCGGCGCCGCCGGACCACGTCGCGGCGGAACGCGATGACGCGGCGGACACCCCGGGTGGTCGGCGCCGCCGGACCACGTCGCGGCGGAACGCGATGAAGCGGCGGCCGCCCGAAAGCCGCGGCGGCGCGTTATTCCCCGTCGATCAGCCGCATGAAGTCCACGTGCGAGCCCACTAGGCCGTGGACGCCGACGTGGCGGGCCACGTCGAGGCCAAGCTGCTCGATGTTGTGGGCCAGGCTCCGCATGTTGGGGGTGACCGCGGGCGGGTCGGCGCCCGGCGCGGGGGGCGAGTAGAGGTCGGCGTTGATCAGGATCCGCTCGGCCGGCAGGTGCACGATGAGCATCGTGCCCACGTGGCCGAGACGCAGCACGGGGTAGATGTTCACGACGCGTTCGCCGTCGGTCAGGGTGTGGCCGTCGGCGCCCACCAGCTCGTAGGACGGGACGCGGTTGGGGGCGAACCAGGGCATGCGGGACGAGAGCAGATCCGGCTCGAGGGCGCGGGTTCCGGGGTGGAACATCACGTCGTCGTAGAACTGGTGGTTCGCCTCGTGGGTGACGACGGTGGCGCTCTGGGCGACGTAGGTGCGCAGGCCGCCGGCATGGTCGGCGTGGTGATGCGTGTTGACGACGTAGCGGATCGGCTTGTCGGGGACCCGTCGGCGGATCTCGGCGATGACCGCGAGCGATCGCGCCTCGTTCTGGGGCGCCTCGACGACGGCGATGAAGTCGGTGAACTCGATGGCGACGCTGTGGTGGCTGCCGCCGGAGAGGCGCCAGACGCCGGAAGCCATCCGGGTCGAGCGGACGACGACGGGCGGGACCGTCGCGTTCCGCACGTTTTCGGGCGCCGTGAGCGGCTCGACGTCGACGTCGGCCGCCGCCTCCGTCACCGTGATCTCCATCGAGTTGTGACCGGCGTTGACGCGCGGATCGCCCTGGTGCGAGTGGATCACGGTCGGGAACATCACGCCCCCGAAATCCCGGTAGCCGGTGTAGCGGTGGTCGTAGATCATGTCGCCGAACACTGGGTGGGCCACCCAGGTAAGGACCCGCTCGACGAGGTTGTCCTCGTTGATCGTCCCGTTCAGGCGGCGGCCCATCGCCGTGAACGACACGATGGTCAGCTCGCGCCCCTCCAACACCACGTCGACGGCGCTGACGTCGTCGGCGGCCGCCGCCGCCCGGAGGAAGCCGTGCGGCGATGTCCGGATGTCGAGCTGCCGGACCTCGGCCGCGGCGGGCTGGGGCACCGCTTCGGCGCCGCGCACCGTCCAGGCGTGCTCGCCGCTCGTGAGGAGCGTCCGCTCCTGCTCGCCGACGAGCGGCGTGCCCCCGCCGAGGGCGGGGTAGTCGCCCTGGCGGCGCGTATAGGTCTCGCGGGACGAGCCGGCATCGTAGTCGATGGTGCGCGAATAGGCGGTCATCTCGAAGCGGGGCCAGTCGTCGGCGGTGGTGTGGCTCTGGCCGACGTTGGCGACCCACCCGGCGCCCGAGTACCGAATGGAGCCGGGGGCGCCCATGGCTTCGCGGGCGGCCTGCAAGACGCTCTCGACGTCCTGGGCGGCCGCCGGACCGGCCGGCAGGGTCGCGAGGACGACGAGAAACGGGAGTGCTCTACGCATGGATTCCTCCTGACGGCGTGCGGTGAATCTCCGAAGCGGATGATAGTCGCAGACGGAGAGGACGGACAAGATCGGCCGGCGCCCGACCCCGCGCCGACCCGCGGGGTTGCCTGCCGGCTGGTCGGGACCGGCAACGCCGGCGACGGCGAGAGGAACGACGGCCGCGCCGTACTTGCCCGCGGAGTCGGCGGGTCGGGCCGGCAACGACAGCGCCGGCGGGGGGCGAAAGTCGCCGCCCGATTCGGACGACGATGCCGCCCTGGTGAACGGCGGGGCTTGGCCCTTGGCCGCGGTCTGCGGGGCCCGCGGGGAGCGGGACCGGCAAGGCCCGCGATCCGCGCGATCCCCGGGCCGCCGGCGGTGGTAGAATGCGGCGATAGCCGCCCGCTCCGGCGGCGGTGGACACCGGGAGGGCCTCGAAGTGGCTGACTACAAACTGCTCGGAAAGAACTATCGGTTGCCGGACCTTCACGCGAAGGTCACCGGCCGTTCCCGCTACGCCGAGGACCACCGGGCCGAGGGCATGGTCTTCTGCAAGCTCCTCGTGAGCCCGATGCCCCACGCGCGGGTGGTGTCGCTCGACACCGGCGCGGCCGAGGCCCTGCCCGGCGTCGAAGGCGTCCTGACCGCCGACGACCTGCCCGAGGTGGACGCGCCGAACGAGGCGGCCCTGACCAACCAGCCGCGCTACGAGGGCGAGCCGATCCTCGCGGTGGCCGCGGTCGACGAAGAGACCGCCGCCCGCGCCGTCGAGCTCGTCGACATCGAGCTCGACCCGCTGCCGTTCGTCCTCGATCCCCTCGACAGTCTCCGCCCCGGCGGGCCGAACGCCCGGACCGACGGCAACACGATGAGAGGGCGCGAGCTCGCCGAACTGAAGTGGACCGAGGCGGACTTGGCGGGGCTCGGGCCGGGCGAGATCCCGATGGACTCGGAGGCGACCGACGAGTGGTCGTACGGCGACCTCGAGGCGGGGTTCGCCGAGGCCGACGTCGTGGTGGAGGAGCACTCGTACCACCAGTCGCTCTCGCACCAGCCGCTCGAGAGCCGCACCACCATGGCCTACTGGGATGGGGGGAAGCTCTACGTCTATCCGTCGGTGCAGAGCACGAACCGCAGCGTCGGTCCGATCGCCCGTTGGGCCGGCATCGAGCCGTCGGACGTGATCCTCATCAACGAGTTCACCGGCGGCGGCTTCGGCAGCAAGGCGGCCGGCTACGTGCAGGCGCAGATTCCCATCCTGCTGTCGAAGAAGATCGGCAAGCCGGTGATGATGCGGGTGACCCGCCGCGACGAGACCTCGTTCGGCAAGGCGCGGCCCGGCATCCAGGCCCGCATTCGGCTCGGCATGCGGCGCGACGGCCGGATCACCGCGCTCGACGTCCATGCCATCGGCGACATGGGGCCCTACGCGCGGTCGGGCGACCACATGAACCTCGGGGTCATGGGCTCTCTCGCCTATCAGCCGGTGGCCATGCGCATGCGCGGCACCGGCGTCTACACCAACACGCCGCCGCGCGCCGCCCAGCGCGCCCCCGGGGGCGAGCAGTCGATGACGATGCTGTCGCCGATCATCCAGAAGGCGGCGAAGGAGCTGGGCCTCGACCAGGTCGAGGTGCTGAAGATCAACGCGCCGGAGGGGCAGGCGACGTTCGGCGCGCCCGGCGTGGACGGCGTCCAGGGGCACGTGTCGAGCGCCTTCGCGCGGGAGGCCATCGACAAGGGGGCCGAGCTGTTCGACTGGCAGGAGCGCGTGCAGCGCAGCGGCCGTCGCAACGGCCCGAAGGTGACCGGGGTCGGGGTCGCCCTGAGCACGTTCGCGGCGGGTGCCTCCGGTGTCGACGGCCTGTTCGTCATCCGGCCGGACGGGCGCATGTCCATCCAGTCGGGCGTCGGCAACCTCGGCACGGGGTCGACCTTCGACATGATGCGCCCCGCCGCCGAGGGCATGGACATCCCCTGGGAGAAGTGCGACGTGGTGTGGGGCGACACGAGCCGGCACCTCCCGTGGAGCTCCCTCCAGGCGGGCAGCTCGACCGCCCACGCGCACACGCGCGCCAACTGGGCGGCGGTGCTCGACGCGCGCCAAAAGCTGCGCGAGATCGCGGCCCGCGACCTCGGCGGGGCCCCCGACGACTACACCGTCGGCGGCGAGCGCGTGTTCCGTGCCGGCAACCGCTCGGTGGGCATGAGCCTCGCGCGGGCGGCGCAGCGCGCCATCGACCTCGGTGGCCGCTACGACGGCCACGAGCTGCCCGAGGACATCAACGGGATGACCGCGGCCGCGGCCACCGCCCTCGCCGGCCAGGGCCTCATGGGGGTCGCCCGCGACAACTTCGAGGAGGGCGGCCGGCGCATGTCCTTCGTCGCGGGGTTCGCCGAGGTCGAGGTGGACGTCGAGACCGGCGGCATCCGGCTCGTCGACTACGCCGCGGGGTGCGACGCCGGCACCATCATCCATCCCAGGACGTTCGGGGCTCAAGTCTTCGGCGGGGCCATTCAGGGGTTCTCGGTCGTTCTCAGCCAGAACTGGGTGTTCGACCGTCGCTGGGGGCTGCTGGTGGCCAAGCGCTTCTACAGCAACCGCCCGCCGGGCATCCTCGACGTGCCGCATGAGCAGGCCATGAAGTGGGGCGCCGCGGATCTGCCCGACCCGTTCAATCCCCTGGGCGCCAAGGGTATCGGCGAGGCGGCGCAGGGCGCCGGCTCGGGGGCGGTGATGAACGCCATCGCCGACGCGCTGGGCGGGAACGGCGACCTCTTCCGGACGCCGGTGACCCGGGACCTGATCCTGACCCGGCTCGAGCAGGCCCCGAGTGGTCACGACCGGTTGATGGCCCACGTCTAGCAGGAGCCGGTGCGGCGGGGGCTTCACGCAAGGGCCCCTCGCCGACGGCTGGCAGGAGCCGGTGCGGCGGGGGCCTCACGCAAGGGCCCTCGCCGAGAGCGCCGTTACCGACCGGCCGCCCCCTCGCCGACCATGCTCGGTAGCCACGCGTTGCTGTCCCTGCTGGTCGACGAGGGGGTGACCCACCTCTTCGGCAATCCCGGCACCACCGAGCTGCCGCTGATGGCGGCGCTGCCGGACTTTCCCCAGATCGACTACGTGCTCGGGGCCCAGGAGGCCGCGGTGGTGGCGATGGCCGACGGCTACGCCCGCGCCAGCGGACGCCTCGCCGCGTGCAATCTCCACGTCGCGCCGGGGCTCGGCAACGCCGTCGGGTCGCTCTTCAACGCGAGCTGGATCGGCTCGCCGATCATCGTCACCGCCGGCCAGCACCCCGTCGGGCACGGCCTGACCGAGCCGATGCTCTACGCGCCCCTCGAGCCGATGGCGCGCCCCCACGTCAAGTGGGCGGTGGAGGCGACTCGGCTCGAGGACCTGCCCCGCATCGTGCGGCGGGCGGCCAAGATCGCGCTCGCGCCCCCGACCGGACCCGTGTTCGTCTCGCTGCCGGGCAACGTGCTGACCGACGACGTCGAAGTCGATCTGGGGCGGCGCAACCGCGTCGAGGCCCGTACCCGGCCCGCCGACGCGGTCCTCGACGCGTTGGCCGACCGCGTGCTCGCGGCCCGCCGCCCCGTGATGGTGGTCGGGCACGAGGTGAACACCCGCTCGGCCCTGCCCGAGGCGGCCGCGCTGGCCGAGCTGCTCGGGGCCGGGGTCTACCAGGACACCATTCTCACCGCCGCCCCGTTCGTGTCGTCGCACCCGTGCTTCCTCGGCATGCTGAGCCGCAACCAGCGGGAAGTCGCCGACCTTCTCGGCGCCTACGACCTGCTGGTCTGCCTCGGGACCGACGTACTGCGCATGTCCGTGCCGGGGCCGCCGCCGTTGCCGCCGGAGCTGCCCGTCGTGCAGGTGGGGGAGCGGTCGGCCGACCTCGCCAAGAACTACCCGACGGAACTGGCCGTGCAGGCGGACGTCCGGGAGACCCTCGCGGCGCTGAACCATCGGCTTCGCGTGCGCCGCCCGGCCGGCTACGAGGCGGCGGCGCGGCAACGCATCGAGGCCCTGGCGTCGCGGAACTGGTCGGCGGCGCGGGCCGCCTTCGTTCGGTCGCTGGGGCCCTGCCGGGGTGCGCCGATCCGGCCCGACCACCTGATGCGGGTGCTGAGCGATACGCTGCCGGCGGATGCGGTGGTGGTCGACGAGGCGCTGACGTCGTCGCTCGCGCTGCCCCGTCTCTGGCCCTATCGCGACGGCCGCAGCTATTACGGGCTGGCCAGCGGGGGCATCGGGTTCGCCGTGGCCGGCGCGGTGGGCATCCGCCTCGCGGTCGCGGACCGGCCGGTGGTGGCGGTGCTCGGGGACGGCTCGGCCCTGTACAACATCCAGGCCCTGTGGACGGCGGCCCACCTCCGGCTGCCGATGGTCTACGTCATCGCCAACAACCGAGGCTACCGCATTCTCAAGCAGCGGGTGCGGGCCGGCCACGGCGTCGATCGCTTCGTCGGCATGGACTTCGACGACCCGCCCGTCGACTTCGCGAGTATGGCCGCCTCGCTGGGGCTCCGGTCGCGGCGCGTGGTCGATCCGGATGACGTCGGACCCGCCCTCGAGGAGGCGCTCGCGCATGCGGGTCCGACCCTGCTGGACGTGATGGTGGACGGACGGTTGTGAAGCCGCGCGGCCGGCCCGGCGGGGCGTCCGGTCCGGGCAGACCGGGACTATAATCTGCATCGGGAACACCGTGCACTCGCGAACGTCGCGCGCCCCGGAAGGCGCGATCAGGGACCAGACGGGAGGTACCACATGACTCGAACACGTTTCGGCGCGGCCGCCCTGGCCGTGCTCCTGCTCGTGCCGGCGGCGTCCGCCGCCCAGGACACGCCGCGGACGCCGTGGGGCGATCCGGATCTGCAGGGCACGTACACCAACAAGACGATCACGCCGCTCGAGCGTCCGGAGGCGCTGGGCGAGAAGGAATTCCTGACCGACGAGGAGGTGGCGGCCCAGGAGCAGGCGCGGGTCGACCGCAACCAGGAACTGCTCGTGGCTCCGCCCCGCCGGACCGTGGCCGGGGGTAACGTCGGCGGCTACAACAACTTCTGGCTCGACGGCGGCACGCGGCCGACGGGCCGGACGTCGCTGATCTCCGACCCGCCCAACGGCCGGCTGCCGACGCGGACGGCGGATGCCGCCGACCGGAAGATGGCGCACGACGCCGCGTTCCCCGTCGAGGGGCCGTTCGATTCGTGGGAGGACCTCGAGCTGAACGACCGCTGCCTGGTGTGGTCGGCGGGCCCGCCGATGCTGCCGAGCGCCTACAACAACAACTTCATGATCATGCAGACGCCCGGGTACGTCGCGATCTACGTCGAGATGATCCACGACTTCCGGATCATCCCCATCGACGGTCGCGGTCATCTGCCGACGAGCATCCGTCAGTGGCACGGCGACGCGCGGGGGCGCTGGGAGGGCGAGACCCTCGTCGTCGAGACCACCAACCTGCGGCGCACCGAGGCGAACGCGGGGGCGGTGGGCGGCGACCCCGTGCTGCTGCGCATCGCGAACGGCCGGGACGACGACACCATCACCGTCACCGAGCGGTTCACGCGGACCGGCCCCGGCGCCGTGCACTACGAGTTCACGGTCGAGGACCCCACGCACTGGGAGCAGAGCTTCTCGGGCGAGTTCCCGTTCACCGCGTTCCCGCCCGACGAGCTGCCGTTCCTCTTCGAGTACGCCTGCCATGAGGGCAACTACAGCATGACCAACATCCTCGCCGGCGAGCGCGCGAGGGAGCTGGCCAACGACGAGCAGTAGGCCGCACGCGGCATCGGGGCCAGCATGACCAACATCCTCGCCGGCGAGCGCGCGAGGGAGCTGGCCGACGACGAGCAGTAGGCCGCACCCGGCATCGGGGGGCGTGAGACGGGCGGGTCAGCGCTGCGCCGCCGGCACCCAGGCGGTCGTGCGTCCGCCGATGGTCAGGTGCTCGATGCGCTCGCCGCGCCTCGTCCGGGCCTCGGCGCGCTTGCCCCAGCGGCAGTGGAACAGCCACGTGCGCGGATAGCGCGCATCGTCGGCGTCGGCGTCGACGGCGCGCTTGACGATCGCGGCGAGCCTGGTGCGTAAGCGGCGCGCCTCCTCGTCCGTCAGCGAGGCGGCGTTGCGGCGGGGATCGACGCCGGCCTGGTAGAGCACCTCGTCGGCGATCCAGTTCCCGACCCCGGCCGCGAAGGACTGGTCGAGCAGCAGCGACTTCACGTTGGCGCCGCGCCCCCGGATCAGCTCGGAGAACCGCTTCGGCGGGGGCATCGCCAGCAGGGGGTCGAAACCGAGCCTGGCGATCGGCGGCTCCGCTTCGGGGTCGTCGCGCAGGAGGATGCGGCCGAGGCGGCGCCCGTCGGTCATCGCGAGCTCGCCGCCGTCGTCGAAGCGCATCCGGATCTTGAGGAAGCGCGGGGGCCAGACCGCCGCGTCCTCGCGCGGCCCCGACTTGAGCTGCAGCGGCGTCGACGCCGGGGTCTTGAAGCCGCCGGCCATCCCGAAGTGGAAGAGGGGGTGCGGCGGCCGGTCGAGAACGAACCAGATCTGCTTGCCCCAGCGCCGCGCCGCCTCGACCCGGCGGCCCTCGAGGGCGTCCCGCCAGTCGCGCGGCGCGACTCCGTCGAACACGAGCGGGTCGTCGGCGCACCGGACTCGCTCGATGCGCCGCCCCGCCGCGACCGCCTCCGCGAGCCTGCGCCCTCTTTCGACCTCCGGCAGCTCAGGCACTATCGGTATTCACCCGTAGACGGCTGGCGGGTCGGGCGCCTCCGCGAGCCTGCGCCCTCTTTCGACCCCCGGCAGCTCAGGCACTATCGGTACTCACCCGTTACACGGCTGGCGGGTCGGGCGCCTCCGCGAGCCTGCGTCCCTGTCGATTCTCGGCGACTCCGGCACCGTCGATCCGCACCCCCACATCGCCGCCGGGTGCGGCCGCGTCCGACGGCAGCCGGTCGGGAGCCCGAGTCGTCCTGTCGCGCGGCCTATTCGGGCAACCCGAACGTGAAAACCACGTTGCCGGCCGCGATCGTCACGTACTGCCGGCCGTCCACGGCGTAGGTCATCGGGGCGGCGTGCACCATGGCCCCGACGGCGACGTGCCACAGCTCGCGCCCGGTCGAGGCGTCGAGGGCGTAGAAGTAGCCGTCGACGCTGCCGCTGAACACGAGGTCGCCGGCCGTGGCGAGCACGCCGGCCGTCGAGCGCGGTTGGAGGGCGTACTCCCACCGGATGTCGCCCGTCCTGGGGTCGATGGCGCGGATGGCGCTGTGGTAGTTGTCGACGGGCAGCGGACGCTGGAAGCCGCCGCCGGTGAAGCGGTCGCCTTCTACGTACTCCTCGTCGCGCTTGTAGTAGATGTCCTCGCCGTCGTAGGCCTGTACGTAGAAGAGCTCGGTGCGCGGGCTCCAGGCGGGCGAGAACCAATTGGTGCCGCCGACGACCGGCGGCGAAACGAGCGTGCCCTCCGGGGTGGGGGCGGTGTCGGGCACGCGGATCGGCCGGCCGTTCGAGTCGAGCCCCACCGCCCACGTCTGCTCGGCGTACGGGGTCCCGAGGAGGAACTCGCCGGTCTCACGGTCGAGGGTGTAGAAGAAGGCGTTGCGGTTCGCCCACATCATGACCTTGCGTTCCTCGCCGTCCCAGGTGAGGTCGGCGAGAATCGGCACCTGGATGGCGTCCCAGTCGTGCACGTCGTGCGGCGTGAACTGGAAGTACCAGTCGAGGCCGCCGGTCTCGTGGTCGATGGCGAGCACGGAGTCCGAGTAGAGGTTGTCGCCGAGCCGCACGTCCCCGTTCCAGTCCGGCCCCGGGTTGCCGGTGCCCCAGTAGACGAGATCGAGGTCGGGGTCGTAGGCGCCGGTGATCCAGCTCGCCGAGCCGCCGGTGCGCCACGACTCGCCGGCCCAGGTCTGGTTGTCGGGGTGGTCGGGGCCGGGAATCGTCCACGCACGCCACGTGAGGTCGCCGGTGGCGGCGTCGTAGGCGTCGACGAAGCCGCGGATGCCGAACTCGCCGCCGGCGATGCCCGTCACGACTTCGCCCTTCACGATGAGGGGGGCCGCCGTCTTGCTGTACCCCGACCGGTGGTCGGCGACCTCCCGATCCCACACGAGATTCCCGGTGCGCGCGTCGATGGCGACGAGGTGCGCGTCCAGCGTGCTCATGTAGAGCGTGTCGTCGAGAATGGCGACGCCGCGGTTGTTGCGCCCGCAGCAGATGCGCAGGTCGTCGGGTAGCGGGTGGTCATAGCGCCAGTACAGCCGGCCGGTGGCGGCGTCGACGGCGACCACGTTGCTCGGCGCCTCGGTGATGAACATCACGCCGTCGACCACCAGCGGCGACGTCTCCGCCCGGTCGAGCTGCGGGATCTGGTAGGCCCACTTGAGCTCGAGCCCGCCGACGTTGCGGTTGTGGACCTGGTCGAGCCGGCTGTAGCGCTGGGCGTCGAGGGTGCCCGAGTACATCAACCAGTTCTCGGGCTCGTCGGCCGCGTTCAGCAGGCGCTCCCAGGTGACGGGCGAGAAGGACGGCGACGCGGCCGCCGCGTCGTCGGCGGGCTGGGCGGACGCGGTGGCGGCGGCGAAGGCGAGCAGGACGATGGCGGTGGCAAGCCGTTGCATGTCGGTCTCCCGGTGTCGGTCGTTGGTCGAGCGGGCGCCGTCGGCGCTCCGCGGGTCGGTCCCAGCCGGTCAAGATACCACGCGTTCGCGACCCCCCCAAGGGTCGATTGCCGCGGTCGCATGCCCGGAGACGGAGTGCGACGACGGGTCGTGCGTTCCGACCGGACTATGATCGCCGTCGATGCCAGCGAGCTTCGGGTCGCGCCCGTTCTTCCGGTTCCTCCACAAGGGGCTCGGCCTGAAGAACCTCGCCGACTATATCGAGCAGCGGCAGAAGCTGCTGGGCCTGACCAACCTCGACATTCGCACCGTCATCGACATCGGGGCCAACAAGGGCCGGGCCGCCCGGCGCTTCCGCAGGCTCTTCCCCCGGGCCCGCGTCTACTGCGTCGAGCCGATTCCCCGGCTGTGCCGCAGGCTGGAACGGTGGGCGGAGACCCAGGGCGGCGCCGTCCAGGCGTTCGAGCTGGCGTTGGCCCGCGCGCCGTCCCAGCAGCCGCTGTACGTGCACCGCCGGAGTGACATCCTGTCGACGTTGGCGGCGCCGGCGCCGGGCGAGGCGGCGTTGTACGAGCCGATTCCGGTCCGAGTCGACACCCTGGACCGTCTTGCCGCAGAGCTCAGCCTGAAGCCCGACGTGCTGATCAAGGTCGACACCGAGGGCCTCGACCTCGAGGTCATTCACGGCGGCGAGGAGACGTTGCGCGACGCGGCCGCGGTCATCGTCGAGGCGGCGTTCTACCCCAACGCGGCCGGAGGCGGCGCTCCCACGTTCGAGGACATCGCCGCCGCCCTCCGCGATCTCGGCTACGTCTACCGCGGCAACGTGCGCCTCGGCTGCCGCCACGGCACCCCGATGCTGGCCGACGTGCTGTTCGCCCGGCGCGAGGCGGCGGAACGGATGGCGGAGCGGGCGTAGACGGACACGTCGCCGCTTCGGACGGGAACGGGTAGAATCTCCGCGATCCCGTTTTTCCCAACCTTCGGAGGTGCACCGATGACCCTCTCCCGACGCAAGGCGATCTCCCTGTCCGGTTCCACCCTCGCGGGACTGTCCCTCGGCGTTCTCCGGGGCGGGCCGGCCGCGACCCTCGCCGCGCAGGGTCAGGACGACTGGCCGGATTCACTCGTGGAACGCCCGCTGCGCGAAGGGTTCCCGGCGCCGCTGCCGCTGAACCCCGACGGGTCGGCCCCGGAGCATCCGGAGAGCGCGGCCGGCCCCATCACCGATCCCCTGATGTGGCGCACGCAGGGGCGGCAGACCCCCCAGATCGAGTTCGACTACCGGCGCATGGCGATCCGAGTCGACACCCGGGGAATGGCGCGGCTCTCCGGGACGCTACGGTTCTCGGACCTCGAGCCGTTGCCGGTCGTCTCCGGCACGTATCTGCTGCAGTGCGGCGCGCCGAACCCGCGCGGCGTCGTCAAGTGGACGGGCGTCCGCTTCAGCGACTTCGCGGACATGCTCGGAGTGATTCCCGGCGTGCACTACTGCCGCTTCGTGGGGTCCGACCGCTTCTACGCGGACGAGCCGATGACGACGTTGCGGCATCCGCAGGTAATGCTGGCGTGGATGATGAACGACGAGCCGATACCGCCGCGGCACGGCGCGCCGCTGCGGCTGGTCGTGCCGTTCCGGTACGGGAACCGGAGCGTGAAGGCGATCACCGAGATGACGTTCAGCACCCCTGGGCCGCGGATGCCGCCCCTGCCGGCCTGACGCGAGCGACGGACCCGTCGGCGCACAAGGCTGAAAGAAGACCGCGTGCGGCGGCGGGTCGAGCCGACGAGCGGCCCGCAGACGCAGGCTTTCTCAGCGACTGCGGCCTCGACGGCGTTCGCGCTGGAGGGGAGCTGGGCATTCGGCCACCGTCGCCGCGGTCATCGGTGCTCGCCGCCGCCGGCGCGCCCGGCGCCCCGCTCGTAGCCGCTGCCTGGTCCGCCGAGGGCGTCCCGGCCTCGGATCAGCCGCGCGCCAGCGCTGCCCGCAGTGCGCGTCGGGCGAAGACGCCGACCATGGCGCGCCGATAGTCGGCGCTGGCGTGGATGTCGGCGTTGAGGTCGGTCAGGCCGTCGCCGGCGTGCCCGACGCCGGCCGCGACGCCGTCCGCGTCGGCGGGCCGCCCGGCGAGGGCTTCCTCGACCGCCGTCAGCCGCACCGCGTGCGACAGGGCGCCCGTCAGCCCGAGGCGCGCGCTCCGGATGGCGCCGCCGGCGATGTCGAGGGCCGCCGCCACCCCCACGATGGCGAACCGCGACGCGCGCTGGTAGAGCTTGGCGTAGGCGGCGGTGCGCACGGGGTCGAACCGCACCGCGGTGATCAGCTCGTCGCCGGCGAGATCCACGGTGAACAGGTCCTGGAAGAAGTCGCGCGCGGCGACGGTGCGCGTACCGCGCGGCCCCTGGATGCGGACCTCCGCGTCGAGCGCGAGCAACGTCGCGGGGTAGTCGGCGGCGGGGTCGGCGTGGGCGATGCTGCCGCCGAGGGTGCCGCGGTTGCGCACTTGCGGGTCGCCGATGGTCGCCGCGGTCTCCGCGACCACGGGGCAGCGCTCGCGCAGCAGGGCCGAGGTCGCGACGGCGTGGTGCACCGTGCCGGCGCCGATCTCGATGGCGCCGTCCACCTCGCGGATGCCGGCTAGCTCGGGAATGCGCGCGATGTCGATGAGGGTCGCGGGCTCGTTCAGCCGCAGCTTCATCAGGGGGACGAGGCTGTGCCCGCCCGCAATGAGCTTGCCGGCCCCGCCGGTGGCGGCGAGCCGGGCCACCGCGTCGTCGACCGAGGTCGCACGTTCGTAGTCGAATGCGGACGGGATCACGCCTGGCCTCCGTGGATGATCCGCCACAGCTTCTCGGGCCGCAGCATCATGTCGATGTGGGTGACGCCGAACCCGCTGAGCGCGTCGACCGTGGCCGACACGAGGCACGGGGTCGACCCCAGGGTCCCCGCCTCGCCGACGCCCTTGGCGCCGAGCGGGTTGACGGGCGTGGGGGTCACGGTGGCGTCGAGCTCGAACCGCGGGAGGTCGGCCGCGCGGGGGATCGCGTAGTCCATGAACGAGCCGGTCAGCGGCTGCCCGTCGGCCCCGTAGCGGACCTCCTCGATCACCGCCTGGCCGATGCCCTGGGCGAGGCCGCCGTGAATCTGACCCTCGACGATCAGCGGGTTGATCAGGTTGCCGGCGTCGTCCACGGCGACGAGCCTCAGCAGCGCGAGCTCGCCGGTGTCGCGGTCGATTTCGACCATCGAGATGTGGCACCCGAACGGGTAGGTGTTGTTGGGGGGCTCGAAGAACGCCTCTTCGCTCAACCCGGGATCGAGCCCGGCCGGCAGGGGCACGGGGACGTAGGCGTAGGCGGCGACCTCGGCGAACGACTTGCCGGCGTCGGGCGAGCCCTGCACCGAGATGCGTCCGGCCTCGAACACGAGGTCCTCTTCGTGCGCCTCGAGGAGGGCGGCCGCGAATTTCGCCATCTTCTGGCGGACCTTGGCGCCGGCCAGGTGCAGCGCCGTGCCGCCCACCGCCTGCGAGCGGCTCCCGAAGGTGCCGATGCCCTGCTTGACGACGCCGGTGTCGCCGTGATGGATGCGGACGTGGTCGAACGGCACCCCGAACTGGTCGGCGAGCATCTGCGCGAACGTGGTCTCGTTGCCCTGCCCGTGGGGAGAGGCGCCGGTGGTGGCGCTGATTCGCCCGTCGCGCTCGACGGTGACCTGCGCGTGCTCCCAACCGCCGGTCGGCAGCGACGCGGAGGGGCCGATGCCGCACACCTCCACGTACATCGCGAGGCCGAGGCCGACGAGTCGCCCCTCGGCGCGGGCCGCGTCGCGCTCCCGCTGCAGCGCCGGCCAGCCCGCGTTCTCGAGGGCCCGGTCGAGGGCCTTGGCGTAGTCGCCCGAGTCGTAGACGGCGCCCATCTGGGTCTTGAAGGGGAACCGGTCGGGCGGGATGAAGTTCCGGCGCCGCAGCTCGGCCGGGTCCATGCCGAGGCGGCGGGCCAGCATGTCCATGCCCCGCTCGACGAAGTAGGTGGCCTCGGGCCGTCCGGCCCCGCGGTAGGCGTCGGTCGGGGTCTTGTTCGTGAACACCTCGGTGAGGGTGGTGCGGACGGCGGGGATGTCGTAGGTCGCGTTGGCCATCAACATCGTCAGGGTCGGGATGGCCGCCGTCAGCAGCATGTTGTAGGCGCCGATGTCGGCGATGAGCCGCAGCTTCAACCCCAGCACCTTGCCGTCGCGGGTCGCCGCGATGTCGACGTAGCCGATGATGTCGCGCCCGTGGATGGTCGCGAGGAACGCCTCGGAGCGGTCCTCGATCCACTTGAGGGGCAGGCCGAGCCGCTTCGACAGGGCCGACACCACGTACTCCTCGCCGTAGATGTTGATCTTGGCTCCGAACCCGCCCCCGACTTCGGGCGCGATGGCGCGCACCTGGTCCTCGCCCATGCCGTTCAGCTTGGCGATGAACGTTCGGAGGATGTGGGGGTTCTGGGTCGACGACCAGATCGTCATCGTGCCCTTGCCCGGCTCGTAGTGGGCGACGACCCCGCGCGGCTCCATCGCGGTGGGGGCGAGGCGCTGGTTCGCCATGCGCTGCGACACGACGACATCGGCGTCGGCGAACGCCCTGTCCACGGCGCTGTCGTCCACCGTCTTGCCGTCGGCGGAGACCCCCGTCCCGCTCGGCGCCAGGGGCACCGCCAGGTTGTTGTCGAAGTCGGCGTGGATCACCGTCGGGTGGCCGGTCATCGCGACCTCGGGGTCGACCACCGCGGGCCGGACCTCGTAGTCGACGACGATGGCGTCGGCGGCGTCCCGCGCCGTGTAGCGGTCCGCGGCCACCACCACCGCCACCGGCTCGCCGACGTAGCGCACCACATCGTCGGCGACGGCGCGGTGCTCGGGCGAGGGGAACGGGGTCCCGATGGGCATCGGGTCGAGGAACTCCGCGATCTGCGCGCCGGTGAACACCGCCTCGACGCCGTCCATCGCTTCGGCCGCGCTCGTGTCGAGCGAGCGGATGCGGCCGTGGGCGACGTCGCTGCGCTTGAAGGCGGCGTGCCGCAGGCCGAAGATCTTCACGTCGTCGACGTAGGTGCCCTGCCCCTGGACGAGCCGCGGGTCCTCGCGCCGCTTGACGCGCTGGCCGACGAGTTTCGGCAGGACCGGGGCGCCGCTCATGACGACCTCCGCGCGGCCGCGTTCTGCACGGCGTTGACGATGTGCTGGTAGCCGGTGCAGCGGCAGAAGTTGCCGTCGAGGCCCTCGCGGATCTGGCCTTCGGTGGGTGACGGGTTGTCCTCGAGGAGAGTCACCGCGGACATGATCATCCCTGGCGTGCAGTAGCCGCACTGCAGCCCGTGCTCCTCCCAGAACCCGTCCTGCAGGGGATGGAGGTCGTCGCCCTTGGCGAGTCCCTCGATGGTGGTGACCTCGGAGCCGTCCGCCTGCACCGCGAAGAGGGTGCACGACTTGGCGCTGCGGCCGTCGACGAGCACCGTGCACGCCCCGCACTGGCTGGTGTCGCAGCCCACGTGGGTGCCGGTCAGGTCGAGATGTTCACGCAGGAAGTGCACGAGCAGCAGGCGCGGCTCGACGTCGGCGGTGCGCCGCCGACCGTTGACGGTGATGGAAACCTGAGCCATATGCATCCCTTCTCGAAAGGGGGATTATAACGGCCTCGCCGATTGCCGCCGTTCGCGGCGCCGCGTACAATCCTGCGGCACGTCGAGGGTGGCGCCGGCCGGGATGCGGGTCCGTCCGAGCCCGCGGCGGCGTGTCGGTATCGAGACATCCGGTAGGGGAGGTCCCTGATGAGACAGCGACAGACGAGGCGGGCGAAGGCGCGGCGCGGGGGGATGCGGGCGATCGCGGCTCAGGTCGCCGCGGCGGCGGTCGTGCTCGCGGCGGCGTCGGCCGGCGCGCAGGACGGCGGGCGGCTGAACAAGGTGATCGAGGCGCTGGAGGGCGGCGGCGTCGCCATCGCCAACCGCGAGTGGCGTTTCGTCGACATGGAGCACTCGCCGTTCTCGGGCGAGCGCGTGCAGCGCGTCCTGGCGGAAATGAACGAGGACCGGGACGCCGACGGTCGGCTGAGCCTGACGCCGCTCGTCCGCATACCGCAGGACGGCGACGAGGACTTCAAGTGGGCGGTCAAGCAGGTCCTCGACCTCGGCGGCTTCGGCATCATCCTGCCGCATGTCGACCGGGGCGAGGAAGCGGTGCGCCTCGTGCAGGCGATGCGCTATCCGCCCGCCCGCGGATCGTCGGCGCCCGAGCCCCGCGGCGAGCGCGGGTGGGGGCCCGGCGGAGCGACCCGCCTGTGGGGGTTGAACAGCGTCGAGTACCACGCCGTCGCCGACGTGTGGCCGCTCAACCCGGACGGCGAGTTGTTCGCGGTGGCGATGATCGAGTCTCAGGAGGCGGTCGACAACATCCAGGACATCCTCGCCGCCCCGGTCAGCGCCATCATGGTCGTCCCCGGCGACATGGCCATCGACCTCGGCCTTGGCCCCAATCCGCCCGACCGGAACCACCCCGAGGTCGACGCGGTGTTCCGGACCGTGCTCGAGGCGTGCCAAGCCCAGGACCGAGTGATCTGCGGCATCGGCGACGGGGCGAGCCGCCTGCAGCAGCGCCTCGACGAAGGCTGGCGCTTCGTGCTGCCCCTCGGCGGGTAGCGCGCGCCGGGTCTCCGGCCGCCGAACGGGGAGCGCCGGCGTCGAATGGCTCATCCTCTGCGTCTTCCGGTCGAGCGGGCCCGACAGCGTGGAGATCGGCGTGACCGGTGCGGTCCGTAGGCCCGCGCACGGGACGGCGCTCGGTCGATCTATGATTGGCGTGACCAGACAACGCCGAAGAACGGCGCCGGACCGTTCCGGATCGGGAGGACCCTGACCATGACCCGTCCTGTTTCCGCGCTCGCGACCGTGTCCCTGCTGCTCGCGGCCATGGCGTCGGCCGATGTGGTCCGCATCGAGGTCGACGCCCGCCACGACGTCGCGAACGGACGCGCCTACGGCCTGGCCGGCCCCTACGAAGCGTTGAGCGGCATGGTGCACTTCGAGGTCGACCCTGCGAACCCCGCCAACCGCATCGTCACCGACATCGACCTCGCGCCTCGGAACGACCGGGGCCTGGTCGAGTTCCGCTCCAACTTCTACCTGCTGAAGCCGGCGGACATCGGCCGTGGCAACGGCACCGTCCTCTACGAGGTGTCGAACCGCGGCGGCAAGGGCATGCTGGGCTATTTCAACAACGCGGCCGGCAGCCGCGCCCCCCGCACCGCCGAGGAGATGGGCGACGGGTTCCTGCTCGAGAACGGCTTCTCGCTGCTGTGGCTCGGCTGGCAGTTCGACGTGCCGGTGCGCGATGGCCAGATGCGGCTGCACACGCCGGTGGCGACCGACGACGGGGCCACCATCACCGGGCTCGTGCGCAGCGAGGTCGTGGTGAGCGAGCGCACCTGGGACCAGTCGCTCGCCGACCGGAGCCACATCGCCTACGAGGTCGCCGACCCCGACGACCCCGCCAACGTGATGACCGTCCGCGACGGGGCCGGCCAGCCGCGGCGGGTGGTGCCGCGCGGTCAGTGGCGCTTCGCGCGGCGCGAGGCGAGCGGCGAGATCGTGGACGACCCGACCCGCGTCTACTTGGCGGGGGGCTTCGAGCCGCACAAGCTCTACGACCTCGTCTACGTGGCGAAGGACCCGGCGCTGGTCGGCCTCGGGCCCGCCGCGGTCCGCGACATGGTCTCGCGGATGAAGTACGGCGAGAGCCCCGAGCTGGGGCTGCCGGCCGGGGCCATCGACCACGCCGTCGCGTGGGGCGTGTCGCAGAGCGGGCGCTTCCTGCGGACATTCCTCTACCACGGCTACAACCGGGACGAGCACGACCGCCGGGCGTTCGACGGGGTCATGGCGCACGTCGCCGGGGGCGGCCGCGGCAGCTTCAACCACCGGTTCGCGCAACCGTCGCGCGACGGGCACCCGTTCCTGAACAAGCTCTACCCGAGCGACATCTTCCCGTTCACCGACGTCGCGCAGCGCGACCCGGAGACGGACATGCAGGGCGGCCTGCTCTCGGCCATCCAGCCCGCCCACATGCCGAAGGTCTTCTACACGAACTCGTCCTACGAGTACTGGGGCCGGGCGGCGTCGCTCATCCACACCACCGTCGACGGCTCGACCGACGCGCCGCTGCTCGACAACGTGCGCATCTACTCGTTCGCGGGCGGGCAGCACGGTCCGGGCCGCTTCCCGCCGCGCCGCACGATCGGCCAGCAGCCGAGCAACCCGAACGACTACTCGTGGTTCCTGCGCCCGCTGCTGCTCGCCATGGACCGCTGGGTCGGCGACGAGTCGGCGCTACCGCCGCCCAGCGTCTATCCTCGCATCGCCGACGGCGACCTCGTGGCGTGGGACGCAGTGGCGTTCCCCGAGCTTCCGGGCGTCGGCCAGCCGGCCGAGCCGCACCTCGCGTACCGTGCCGTCTACGGTCCGGAGTTCCGCACGCGGGGCATCGTGACGGTGCAGCCGCCCGAGGTGTTGTCCGCGTTCCCGATCCTCGTGCCGGCGGTCGACGCCGACGGCAACGAGACGGGCGGGCTGATGATGCCGGAGGTCGCGGTGCCGCTGGCCACCTATACCGGCTGGAACCTGTTCCGGGACGGGGCGGGTCCGACCGACGTGCTGTCGAGCATGCAGGGGTCCTACATCCCGTTCCCGCTGACGGCCGAGGACCGGGAGCAGGGCGGCGACTCGCGGCGCTCCATCGAGGAACGCTACGGCAGCCGCGCCGCCTATCTGGGCCTCGTGACCGAGGCGGCCCTCTCCCTGGTCGACCAGGGGTATCTCCTGGCCCGCGACCTCGCGCCGATCCTCGGACAGGCGGCGCGTCACTGGGACTATCTGATGGAAGAGGACAGCGGCGACGAGCAGTAGCGAGTCGGTGAACCGGACGCCGCGTTCGTCGGCTGCCGGGGCCGGCGTTCCGTTCTCATCATTGGGTCGGTGAGCCGGACGCCGCGTTTCTCGGCTGCCGGGGCCGGCGTTCCGTTCTCATCGGAGGGTCGGTGAGACGCCGCGTTTCTTGGCTGCCGGGGCCGGCGTTCCGTTCTCATCGCGCCGTCGGTCGTTCCGCCGCCGCGTGCGCCGCCTCCAGCCAGCGCCGGCGCGCCGTGTCGAGCCGGGTGGACAGCTCTTCCCCGGTCTCGACCTTCGGGCAGGTGTCGGCGACGTAGACCAGCCAGTTTCCCACATAGGCGTCGAGCCAACGCCGGTAGTCGCCGAGCCCGCCCTCGTCCGACACCGCCGCGAGCCCTCGCTCGGCCCAGATGTCGAAGCGCCGGAGCGCAAGGTCGATCAATTGCGGGCGGTAGACGACCGGGTCGAGGGTGACCCGGGCGGTGGCTGCGATGTGGGCGTCGCAGCGCTCGAGGGCGCGCCTCGCCTCTCGGGTGGCGGCGTCCCAGGGCTTTCGCCGCGCGTCGCCGGCGGGGAACGGGTTCCCGCCTTCCACCGGGTCCCGGTGCGACCAGCGGGGGATGGCGCTCGGCTGGCGGATCTCCCGCGACATGTCGAGAGTATAATTGGCGCGTCACGCCCATGGCCCTGGTCGGTCGCGGCTGCCCCGAGGGCGTGTACGCGTCGTCGGGCGGTGAGCGGCGATGGGATTCCGCGACTCCGCTCGGTCCCGAGGCAACGGGCGTAAACGAGAACGCAAACGAAAACGGAAACGCATGGTCGCCCCGATGTAGCGGGATTCCGCCGCGGGCTGTCCGAGCCCCGGCCCGAGGTCCTCGCCAGAGCGCAACAACGAGGTGTAGCGATGAAGAGAAGCCTGCATGTGGTGGTCGTAGCCGTGGCCTTGGCGGTGGCCGGAACCAGCGTGGCGCCGGCACAGGTGCTGCCGAACCCGTATCGGCAGGTCGAAGGGTGGGCGAAGCTGCCCGACGGTCGTGAGATGGGCGCGGTCGGCAAGGTGACCATGGATCCGGACGGCGAGCACCTGTGGGCGGTCATCCGGTGCGACGCGCCCGGCGAGTTCTTCGGCTGGGAGTGCCTCGATTCCGACCTCGATCCGGTCGTGAAGTTCGACATGGACGGCAACGCCGTCGAGAGCTTCGGCAGCGGGATGTTCATCTGGCCGCACGGCATCGACGTCGACGACGACGGCAACGTGTACGTCACCGACGCGGTGTCCGAGGCCCGAACCCCCGAAGAAGGGACCCGCGGGCATCAGGTCATCAAGTTCAGCCCCACCGGCGAGGTGCTGATGACCCTCGGCACGCCAGGCAAGGCGGGCGGCGGCCGCGATCACTTCAATGCGCCGGCCGACGTCGTCGTCGCCGACAACGGCGACATCTTCATCGCCGACGGCCACGCCGACGATACCAACAATCGGGTCGTGAAGTTCGACAAGGACGGCAACTACCTCATGGAGTGGGGCCGGACCGGGTACGCGCCGGGCGAGTTCCGCACCCTGCACGCGATCGCGATGGACGCCGACGGGCGCATCTTCGTCGGCGACCGGTCGAACAACCGTGTCCAGATCTTCGACCAGGAGGGCGCCTTCCTCGCGCAGTGGACCCAGTTCGGCCGCCCGAGCGGCATCGCCTTCGACGGCCACGGTCGCATCTACGTGGCCGACTCCGAGTCGGACGACCTGCAGAATCCCGGCTGGGAGATGGGCATCCGCATCGGCGAGGTGGCCACCGGCTGGGTGGACGAGTTCATCCTCTATCCGTGGGGCGACCCGCGCGACCCCGCCGGCAACGGCGCCGAGTTCGTGGCCGTCGACCTCGAGGGCAACATCTACGGCGGCGAGCCGCGCCCGCGGAAGATACAGAAGTACATGCGGGTGAGGCCATAGAGCAATCCGTGTTGTCTTGCTGGGGGGCGACATGGAGAGATACCTGCACGTCGGCGTGAAGCGTCCGGGCGTCCTGCGCGGCCTCGCCGCGATCGCCGGAATCGTCGTGCTCCTCTCGTCGGCGGGAGGATCCAACCGGTCGGTGCTGCACGCACGGCCGGCGTCGGTTCAGGCGCCGTCGCCGGTTCAGGCGTCCGCGCCGGTTGAAGCGTCCGCGCCGGTTGAAGCGCCGTCGCCGGTTGAGCCGCCCGCGCCGGTTCAGGCGGCGGCGCCCGTCGAGGAGCCGGCTGCGCCGCCGGGAGAGCAGCCGGCGGCCGCCGGGGAGACGGCGCAGGGCGCGGCGGGCGAGCCTCGGGAGCCGGTCGAGCCGGCGGCGATGCCGTTCCTGGCCGCCCGCTACCAGGCGGACCTCGCGGCGATGGCCGAGCATCGCCCCGCGCATCCGTTCTGGGAGCACGTCTTCATGATTCCGGACGGTCGCATCCTCTTTGCGAGCGGGGTCGACGGCCGCCTGCTGGCCTCGTTCCCGACGAACGCCCGCAACTGGGACGACGAGGGTGTCTGGTACGAACCGGCCCTCGAGGCGGCCCTCGACGGGGTCCGGCTGCCGTCGGCGCTCGGGCGTCGGCGAGACCGCGTAGCCGAGCTCCTGGAGCCGCCGACCGGGGGACGGGTCATCCACAACGCCACGCGGGGAGGCTTCATCGCGCCGAACGCCGACCGCTACGGTCGCTTTCTCCAGGAATGGGCGACGATCTACGAGCGGATGGGCGTGCCCGCCGACGTCGGTCTCGCCAAGGCGCTGCTGGAGTCGGGGCTGAACGGGAGGGCGCGGTCGCGGGCGGATGCGCTCGGGTTCTGCCAGTGGTTGCGGCGCAACTGGAACGTCCTCGATCGGCTCGATCCGAACGTCATCGAGGTGTACAACCAGACGACGCAGGCGCCGTACTGCGCGGCCCATCTCACCATTCTCGCCACCATGTACGGCAGCTTCATTCCGGCCTTGTCCGAGCACCACGCGGGCGGGGTCAACGTCGGCCGCGTGGTCATCAACGGGATGCGGCTGGGCGGGGGCGATACCCGCGAGCAGTATTTTCTGGGTTCGCGGTACGCGCGCGACCTGCGGGGCGTCTCCGTTCGGCGCTTCCGCAATCTGTTCAGGACCTACGGCCCTGTCTCGTACCTGTATTCGGAGATGGTGTTCGGCAACGCCGTCAACGTCACCCGCTTGACGGCCAATACGCCGCAGGCGCCGATCTTCGCCATGCGCACGCCGCGCAGCCTCTCCCTCGCCGAGCTGCGACGGGAGACCGGGCTGTCGACCGACGAGTTGAAACGGTTCAATCCGGCGCTGGTGCGGCGCGTGCCGGCCGGGGCGAACGTCTATCTGCCGTCGTACGTCGAAGAGTTCGGCCCCGACGTCTCGTTCTGGCACCGGCCGCCGCCGGCCGAGTTCGTGGCGGTGCTCGACGAGTTCGTGCGGCTCGATCCCGGCGTGGAGCGGTGGCACCATCCCGCGTTCGCCACGACGCTGCGGGATTTCCAGCGGCGGTTCGCGGAGACCGGCACCGAAGAGGGCACGGTGATGTCGACCATGTTGCGTTACATCATCGCGGACCTGCGCACGAGCCGGCGGGCGGAGATACTCGCCGACTTCCGCACGAGCACCCAGATCGAGCGCCTGTTCCAACGCGGGGTGACGGCGCTGCGCGCGAGCAACTGAAGCGCGGGCTCGCCCGGACGCGGTCAGCGGGGCGAGGCGAGCCGGCGGATCACCGTCGGGCGGCGCGGACGGCCGGGCGTCCGCCGGGGGGCGACGGGCCGGCGCCGCCACGTCCGCCCGGCCGCCTGAACGGCCTGCCCGTCGGCGGACCGGGCGCCGGTTTTCGAGCGGTCATCGGTTCAACACGGAAGGAGCACCCACCTCATGCCTCGTCGAATCGCGCTGTGTCTGGGGGTTGCCGGGCTGATCTGGGCGGCGGGACCGGTTGACGTGTCGGCTCAGGCTGGCGCCGACATTCCCCGTACGCCGTCCGGCCGCCCGGACCTGTCGGGCACCTACGACACGGCCACCGTGACGCCGTTGCAGCGGCCGCGGGAGTTCGGCGACCGGCTGACCCTGACCCAGGAGGAGGCGGCGATCATCGCGTCGGAGCCCGACGGGCTCGCCCGAGTGTTCGGCCTCGCGCCGGCGGGGTCGGACGAACGCGCGGCGGCGCGCGCCGGCGAGCAGCGGGCCGGGTTCGAGACCGGCGATGGCCGCCGGGAGGCGCCGCCAACTGGCGGCGACGGTTCGGGCGGCGCCGCCGGTAACGTCGGAGGCTACAACACCTTCTGGATCGATCGCGGCGACGCCGCCTTCCGGATCGACGGGCTCGTTCGCACCTCCATCATCACCGATCCCCCGAACGGCCGGCAGCCGCCGCTGACCGAGAGCGCCCGCGCCGCCCGGGCCGCGCGCGCGGGCCTCGCGCGGCCCAACGACGGCACCGCCTGGTGGCTCGCGGACGACCTCGAGGCGCCCGGCCCTTACGACAATCCCGAGCAGCGCCCGCACGCCGAGCGGTGCCTCATGGGGTTCGGGTCGACGGCGGGTCCCCCGATGCTCTCGGTCCTCTACAACAACATGAAGCGCATCGTGCAGACCGAGGACACGGTGGTGATCCTAGTCGAGATGGTGCACGACGCCCGCATCGTCCGCATGAACCAGGAGCACAATCCCCCGGAGATTCGGAGCTGGCTGGGCGACTCGGTCGGCCACTGGGAGGGCGACACTCTCGTCGTCGACACCACCAACTTCACCGACCACCCGTCGTTCAACGGTGCGTCCCGGAACCTCCACGTGGTGGAGCGCTTCACCCGGCTCGACGCCGACACGCTGCTCTACCAGTTCACGGTGGACGACCCCACGGTGTGGACCGCCCCGTGGAGCGGCGAGTACATCTGGCCCGCCTCGAACGACCGGGTCTACGAGTACGCCTGCCACGAAGCGAACTACTCGTTCGGCGGCATCCTGCGCGGCGCGCGGATCCTGGAGGAGGACGCTCGGCTCGCGGCCGAGGCGGCGGCGCGCGACTGACGGCGATCACCGGGGCGGCGCGCGACTGACGGCGGTCACCGAGGCGGCGCGATCGCCACCCCCCGCCGCATCTCTTGTCCGCCAGGTCGGCAGCCTGGATCCCCGTGGTCTATGTCGGCCTCATCGTCGGCCCGCGCGCCATCGTTCTTGCTTCGCTCACCGAATCCATGCCTGGTTGGCGGCTCGGGCGGAGCCACGGAAGATGGGCGCCGCCATCGGCGCCGGCGACCTGGATGCGCGCGTGAGGCTCGCGGTCCGGTTCACCGCTTGGCTTCGTCGCCTGTTCGGTTCCCGGCCCTAACCTAACGCCGGGGCGGCGAGAGGGCGACAACCTAACGCCGGGGCGGCGAGAGGGCGACTCGGAAGCCGATGAAGGGCCGGCGGGCGCCGGGGTCGGCGCCGCCGCGGGTGGTGGTCCGTAGGTTGCGGGGCGGGTCGCTGAAGGAGCCGCCGCGCATGACCCACAGGGCGTCGGCGGCTGGGTCGCCGAAGTCTCGCGCATCGAACGGATAGGGCAGCAGCGGGCTCCGGGTCCACTCCCAGACGTTGCCGCTCATGTCCAGCAGTCCGTAGGGGCACTCGGGGCACGGGAGGCTGCCGACGGGGGTTGCGGTCCCGCTCCCGGGTGCGGCCCGGTCGCGCCGCATCTCGTCGCCCCACGGATAGCGGCGGCCGTCCGGCCCGCGCGCCGCCTTCTCCCACTGGGCTTCCGAGGGCAGGTCGACCTGCCAGCCCGCCCGAAGGCGATCGGCCACGGTCGACGGCGTCTGCGGCGAGTCGCGCAACTCGGTGTCCAGCCACCGGCAGTAGGCGAGCGCGTCGGGCCACGATACGTTGCCGACGGGATGGTCGGGGGGGGCCTGGAGAGTCTGCGGGTCGGTGGGGAACCCGGTCGCGGCGACGAAGGCCGCGAACTGGGCGACGGTGACCTCGTAGCGGCCGATGAAGTAGGCGGAGAGGTCCACCGTCCCCTGGGCGGTCGTCGCCGACCAGCGCTCGTTGTCGAACGCCTCGGGGTCGGTCGTCGGAGCGGCGCCCATCGAGAACGCCCCGGCCGGGATCTCCACGAAGCCGAGCTGTGCATCGTCGGGCAGGAACCAGGCGTCGGCGCGGAATCCCGGCAGCGCGGTCGGCATCGCCGGTGAGGGGGCGCCGGCCGTCGCCCCGCGACCTCCAGGAACGGGTTGTACCCCGAGCCAGACGGCCGCTCCCGCAACCAGCACGGCCAGAATCGCGGGTCCGATCACGCCGTTCGGGCCGGTGTCGGCGGGGGCGGGGAGAGAGGTGTCGGTGGGCATCGCTACAGACCTGGGGGGCGAGCCGTGTACTTCACGACCGGCAGGCGAACGACCAGCCGTGGTCGCAGGCCCGCGCGTAGAGCGCCGGCTCGGGCATGTCGAGCAGGTTGGGGCCGGCCTCGCGGAGCAGCAGCCGGAGGTCGATGGCGCGCGGACTTGCCCGCACCATCCCCTCGGGGTCGAGCAGGTTGACGCAGCCGGCCTGGAACCGCAGCTCGCAGGCCTGAGCGAAGTACTCGAGCGCGCGCTCGGGGCTGGCGGCGACCACGGCGCCCTCGCGGTGGTGCAGGCCGAGCTCGTTGCACGCCCATCCCGCGTTGTCGCCGCAGTAGTTGGTCTGGATCTGCACCAGCCGCGCGCACGCCTGCGGCCGGCCGTCGGCGCAGGCCTGCTCCCAGAAGGGGACGGTGTCGCCGCGGTGCCGGCTGTCCGTCGCGCCCGACACGGTCATCGCGGCGAAGAACAGCGCCCAGGCCGCCATGTGGACGAGGTTGGCCTGCGGCAGACCGGCGGGCGTCGGCGGCCGTGTTCCCGCGGGCCGCGGCGCGGCCTCGCGGCGGGCCCGGATGGCGGCGGCGAGCCGGTCGATGCGCTGCACCCCCAGGTTCAGCAGCGGCACGCACAGCAGCTTGTCGTAGAAGGTCGGTAGACCCAGCGCCCCCAGCAGCGCGTAGAGCGCGAACACCCCCGCCCCGTAGAGGGCGCCGAAGACGGCCTTGCCGAGCGGCGTCCGGGGAGACGTCGACGGGTCGGTGACGAGCAGGTGAAGCCCCAGGAACACCGCGCTCGGGATCTCCGAGTCGATGAAGTACGGCACCCCGGTGACGGCGGAGTACAGCGCGCTCGACCCGAAGAGCACGATCGCGGCCGAGCCCGCGATCAGGGTGATCGAGAACGCGTACATGACGACGAGCCCGATCAGGAACAGGAACAGGTAGATGCGCGGGGCGAGGGTCAGGGTCGAGGCGATGTCCTGGCCCCAGGTCAGGTCCGTGGTGCCGGTCGCGAGCAGGATCAGCGAGAACAGGCCGAGGGAGAAGGCGGAAGGGTTGAAGATGTGGGTGCTGCGCCCCTCGCGTCGCCAGCGCACGAAAGCCTTGCCCATGAAGCCGGCCGCGATCATCACAAACTGCAGGTAGAACCAGTCGTCGCGGAACCAGAGGAAGAGGTTGGTGCTGAAGATGATGGGGAACGGGCCGAACCCCAGCCCGTAGCGCTCGCGGCGCGACCACGCGAGCAGCAGGTCGAACGCGTAGGCGAAGAGGAGCTGACCCACGAGCAGCCACGCGTGGTCGTAGACGGGACGCCAGAAGTATCCCCAGTAGAGGAACACCGAGAGCTGGACGGCGGCCTGCAGGTAGTGTTGCGGCCGCAGGACGAGCTGGAACGACCGGCCGGCCGGCTCCGCCCGGAGACGCAGATAGAGGACCGCCTGCCAGATTGCCAGCGCCGCCGCGGCGGCCTGGAACGAGCCGGCGAGGATCGCGCTCGCCTGCACACGCGGCGCCAGCGACGCCGCGAGGAGCGCGAGGGTCAGCCCCAGAGGGACGGCCCAGACGGGGACGGCGGAACCGGACCCGGCGGGTCCGGAAGCGGTGGCGACTCGGCTCGCGCCGGTCGGGGACGGGGCGTGCCGTTCGGGCGGCCGGGGGCGCCGGCGTCGCGCGGCAGACATCGGCCACCATGATAGCCTGCGGCTCCGTGCGGCGGCGCGCCGGCCCCCGGCCTGGTCGGCTGGCGGCTCTCGCTGACCGGCGATTCCTCGCGGGCCTCGCGGCGCCGTGGAACTCTGTTTTTGTGGGTGTCCTCGCCAGGGCGGTTCCTTGCGGGCCTCGCGGAGCCCGTTGCGCACCGGCCCCGGTCCCCCTTCGAGGCGTAACGCCTATGCAGTCTGCATCGAGCCCGTCGCGTCGGGCCGGGTAAGCGTCCGCCCCGGCGTCCGCCCCACGAACGGCGCGCACGCCGTATAATTGTCGCTGACCCGCCGTTCGACCGGCGGGGGAGCGCCCGGTGACCACGGCTACCGACATCTTCGTCAACGGCGTCATCGGGGTCTTTACCGGCATCGCCGTCCTGTACGTCCTGATGCGCGTTCTCGCGGTCGTTCTCGGCCGCCCCGCCCCCGAATCGGCCCCGGCCGACCCGGCTTCCGACTAGTGGACCGCCCCAGAGCTTCCTTTGCCGTCCTGTCGCTGGTTTTCGCTGGCAGACGCTGCGAAAACGCCCCGCGACATGGGCAGCTTCTCTCAGGGACGGTCCACTAGTGGCGTTCCTCGATCAGCTCGGCATCCTGGCCGTCACTCCGGGCATGGCGGTGATGTGGGCGATCGGGCTCACGTTGATCCACCTGGCCGTCCACCGCCGGTACGAGCCGCTGCTGCTGCTGCCGATCGGGTTCGGCATCCTCGTCGCGAACCTGCCCCTGACGGGACTGATGACCCCCGGCGAGGGCCTCATCTGGCGCTTCTACCACTACGGCATCGAGTGGGAGGTCATCCCTCCGCTCATCTTCCTGGGGCTCGGCGCGCACACCGACTTCGGCCCCCTGCTGTCGCAGCCTCGCCTGATCTTTCTCGGGGCGGCGGCGCAGGGCGGCGTCTACGTCACGTTCTTCGCCGCCCACGCGTTCGGGTTCACCCTGGAGGAGGCGGCGGCCATCGGCATCATCGGCGGCGCGGACGGGCCGACCACGATCTTCCTCGCCTCGCAGCTGGCCCCCGAGCTGCTCGGCGCGTGCGCCGTCGCCGCCTACGCCTACATGGCGCTGGTGCCGATCATCCAGCCGCCGATCATGCGCCTGCTGACGACGGAAGGGGAGCGGAAGATACGCATGAGGAAGGCGCGCAAGGTGAGCGCCCGCGAGAAGCTCGTCTTCCCGATCGCGGCGGCGATGGGCATCGTGCTGTTGGTGCCCGCCTCGGCCCCGCTCATCACCATGTTCATGCTCGGCAACCTCTTCCGCGAATCGAAGGTGGTCGAGCGGCTGACGGACACCGCGCAGAACGCCCTCATGAACATCGTCACCATCCTCCTCGGGGTGAGCGTCGGGGCCACGATGGACGCGCCGACGTTCCTGCGGCCCGACGTGTTGTTCATCTTCGCGCTCGGTCTCGCCGCCTTCGCCTTCGGCACCGCGAGCGGCGTGCTCCTCGCCAAGGCGATGAACCTCTTCACGAGCGATAAGATCAACCCGCTGGTGGGAGCGGCCGGCGTGTCGGCGGTGCCGATGGCGGCGCGGGTCGCGCACCGGGTCGGAGCCGAGGCCGACCGCAAGAACTACCTGCTGATGTTCGCCATGGGCCCGAACCTGGCCGGCGTCATCGGCACCGTCATCGCGGCCGGCGTTTTCCTGACGATGCTGCGGTAGGAGCCGGCGCAATGCAACGGCGCGGACTCCTGGCGGGTTGGTCCGGCGCCAAGCGGAGTCGTTTCGCGACGACCGGCGCCCCAGGGCGGTCGGCGGCGACTCGGGCCGCGAGGTCGCCATCGTCGGGAAGCACGCGAGTCGCGACGCCGCGCGGACGACGGAGTTCGGCCGGGCGAGGGCGAGACCGCGGCGATGGATGGAGGCGCGGGCGGCGAGTGACGGCGGCTGGGGCGGTCAGGGGTTCGAGCCGCTTCCGGTGGGACTCGCGAGCGAGTTCGCGGGCGCGGGCGGCGAGTGACGGCGGATGGGCGGGTAGAGGCAGGGAAGGACGATGACATGGCGGAAGACGTGGCGGCCCCGCTGGCCGGGAAGGTGCTGTCGATCGCGGTCGCGGTCGGCGCCGCCGTCGAGGAAGACGACGAGCTGCTGGTCCTCGAGGCGATGAAGATGGAGACGGTGGTGTACGCGCCGTGCGACGGCACGGTGACGGCGCTGCGGGTCGCGGTCGGCGACCAGGTCGACGAGGACGACCCGCTCGCGACGATCGGGGAGTGACGACGAGCCATGGACTTCGAGCTGACGGGCGAGCAGAAGCTGGTGCAGGAGACGGCGCGCGAGTTCGCCGAGAACGACATCGCACCGACCCTCGTGGAGGAGGAGCGGGACCACGAGTTCCGGCTCGACCGGGTGCGGCGAATGGGTGAGCTGGGCTTCTTCTCCTGCGCCCTGCCGGAATCGCTGGGGGGCGCCGGGTTCGGCTTCGTGGAGTCGGTGCTCATGGCCGAGCAGGTCGCCAAGGTCTCGGCGTCGTGGCGGCTGCCGTTCAACATGCAGAACCTGGGGCCGGCCCTGACCGTGGCGAAGTTCGGCACCCCCGAGCAGCAGGAGCGGTTCGTTCCCGGCTGGGTGGCGGGCACGCAGATCGGCTTCTTCGGCATGACCGAGCCCGAGAGCGGCTCCGACGTGGCGAGCATGACCACCGTGGCCCGCGACATGGGCGACCACTGGGAGCTGACGGGCAGCAAGATCTGGGTCTCGAACGCCACCCAGGGCGACGCGGGTCTGCTCTACGTCATGACCGATCCGGAGCGGAAGCACCGCGGCATGAGCGCGTTCATCCTCGAGCCGAAGAAGGTCGAGAACTTCGTGGCGACCGACATCGACACCAAGCTCGGCCTGCACTGCGCGCCCACCGGGGAGATGGCGTTCCACGGCACGAAGCTTCCCAAGGACGCCCTGCTCGGCCAGCCCGGCGACGGGTTCCGGATCTGCATGTGGCAGCTCAACAACACGCGGCTGGGGTGCGCGGCGGGGGCCCTCGGGGTCGCCGGCGCGGCCCTCGACGCCGCCGTGAGCTACGCTAACGAGCGGACCCAGTTCGGCAAGCCCATCTCGCAGCACCAGATGGTGCAGGCGCAGATCGCGGAGATGGCGCTCGAGCACGAGGCGGCGCGGATGCTCGTGTACCGGGCCGCTTGGCTCAAGGACAACGGCCGTCCGAGCCAGTACGAGACGTCGCTGGCCAAGCTGCAGGCGAGCGAGGCGGCGGTGCACGCGGCCAACGAGTGCATGAAGATCTACGGGTCGTACGGCTACTCCACGGAGTATCCGGCCGAGCGGCTCTACCGCGACGCCAAGTCGCTGCAGGTGGTCGAGGGCACGTCGAACGTGCAGAAGCTCATCATCTCGGGCATCGCCTGCGGCCATGCGCCGAACCGGTGAAGAGGACCGCACAGTGAAGCCGTATTTCGAGACGATGGACCGGTTCGGCAAGCCCCTCAAGCCGGGCAGGGCGAAGCGGGCGGCCGAGAGCGCGGAGGCGCTGCGGGCGGTGGAGGCGGACATCGCGGCGGCGGCCCGGACGGCCGAGGAAGCCGGCTTCTCCACCGAGAAGATCAACCAGCGGGGCTGGATGACCGTGTACCAGCGGTTGGAGTACCTGTTGGACCCCGGCACGTGGCGCCCGCTTCACACCCTCTACAACCCGGCCGAGAACGACGAGGGCGTCACCAACGTCGTCGACGGCCTCGGGCGCATCGAGGGTCGATGGGCGGTGGTCATCGGGTTCGACAACAAGGTCATGGCGGGGGCGTGGCTGCCCGGCCAGTCCGAGAACATCCTGCGCGCCACCGACCTCGCGCGGCGGCTCAACGTGCCCCTCGTGTGGCTCGTCCACTGCAGTGGGGCGAAGCTGCCCGAGCAGGAGAAGTTCTACGCGAACCGGCGCGGGGCGGGGACGCCGTTCTTCCGGCACGCGGAGCTCGAGCAGGCCGGCATTCCGGTGCTGGCCGGCATCTACGGCACGAACCCCGCCGGCGGGGGGTACCAGTCGGTCAGCCCGACGATTCTGCTCGCGCACCAGGACGCCAACATGGCCGTCGGCGGGGTCGGCATCGTCTCCGGCATGGCGCCCAAGGGCGGGTTCGACACCGCCATGGTCGAGGAGATCATCGCGAGAACCCGCGAGTTCACGGCGCGCCCCCCCGGTGATGTCGCCACCCACCACGAGGCCACCGGTTTCTTCACGCGGGTCTACGACGAGGAGACCGGCGTCCTCGACGGGTTGAAGGAGTACATGCGCGCGACGCCCGCCTACGGCCCCGAGTTCTTCCGGGCGGCGGCGCCGAAAGACCCCGCGTTCCCGGTCGACGACCTCTACCACCTGCTGCCCGTCAACCAGAAGGAGGTCTACGACTTCGACGAGGTGCTGGCCCGGCTCGTCGACGGCAGCGAGCGCCTCGAGTTCCGGCCCGACTACGGCCCCGAGGTGTTCACGGGGGTCTGCAAGGTCGACGGCCGGCTCGTCGGCTGCATCGGCAACCGGCAGGGCTATCTGGGGAAGGGCTATCCCGAGTACGGCGACTACCCGGGCATGGGAGGCAAGCTCTACCGGCAGGGGCTCGTCAAGATGAACGAGTTCGTCACCCTCTGCGGCCGCGACCGGCTGCCCGTCGTCTGGTTCCAGGACACGTCGGGCATCGACGTCGGCGAGCGGGCCGAGCAGGCCGAGGTGCTCGGCCTCGGGCAGGCCCTGATCTACTCGATCCAGCAGACCGACGTGCCGATGATGCTAGTGGTCTTGCGGAAGGGCACGGCGGCCGCCCACTACGTCATGGGCGGCCCCACCGCCAACCGCCACAACGCGTTCACCCTCGGCACCCCCGCCACCGAGATCGAGGTGATGCACGGCGAGACCGCGGCCGTCGCCACCTACGCCCGCCGCGCCGCCAAGGAGCATGCCGCGGGGCGCTCCCTCGACCCCGTCATCGACCGCATGAACGCGCTGGTCGGCCGCTACCACGAGACCTCGCGGCCCGCCTACTGCGCCCGGCAGGGCTTCGTCGACGAGGTCGTGGCCCTCGCCGACCTGCGAGGCTACCTGCAGGCGTTCACCGGCGCCGCCTACCAGAATCCCGTCTCGATCTGCCCCCGGCACCACATGCTGCTCCCCCGCGTCATCCGGGGGTAGGAGCCTGCGTGACCCCCGCTGGTCCGCCCCGCGTCGGGCCAACCCGGAATCCCGTTTCGATCTGCCCCCGGCACCACATGCTGCTCCCCCGCGTCATCCGGGGGTAGGAGCCTGCGTGACCCCCGCTGGTCCGCCCCGCGTCGGGCCAATTCGGAATCCCGTCTCGATCTGCCCCCGCCACTACATGCTGCTCCCCCGCGTCATCCGGGGGTAGGAGCCCGCGTGACCCCCGCTGGTCCGCCCCGCGTCGGGCCAATTCGGCCATCCGTGGTCCGGCGTGGGGCCGGTCGTGGTGAGGGGCGGGAGCGAAATCCGCGCGGTTCGGCCATACGAGGGACCGTGGCGGGCACGGGAATGGCGCCCGACCGTCGACTCGGCGGCGTCACGGGCCGAGACGGTCGAACTTCTGCACGCGCTGGCCGACGTTGACCTCGGTCGTGTAGAGGTTGCCCCGGGTGTCGACGGCGAGGTTGTGCAGCCGGTAGAACTGGCCCGCGTTCTTGCCGAGACGGCCGAATCGGTCGCGCACCTCGAGGGTCTCGCGGTCGAGGATCCAGATGACGTTGTTGGTCCCGTCCGGGATGTACAGCCAGCGCTGCTCGGGGTCTTCGGAGAGCGTGACGCCCGAGACCGATCCGCTGCCGAGGGTCGCCGGGCGCACGAACGCCTCCCTGATGAACGTGCCCTGCTTGTCGAAGATCTGGAGGCGGTTGTTCGTGCGGTCGGCCACGTAGACGAGCCCGTCGTGGGCGATGGCGACGTCGTGTACGGGGCTGCGGTAGTGGCGGATGGGCTCGGCGTCGGGGTCGTAGGGGGGCAGGGGGCTGTCATCGGGGCGCTCGCCGTAGGCGCCCCAGTGCCGGCGGTACTCGCCGGTGTCGGCGTCGAAGACGATGACGCGGCGGTTGCCGTAGCCGTCGGCGACGTAGACCTCGTTGGCCTCGGGGTCCACCCGGATGCCGGCGGGTCGCCCCAGATTCGCGGTGTCGTTGCTGCCGCCGCTCTGGCCCGCGCGGCCGATCTGCAGCAGGAACTCGCCGTCCTTGGTGAACTTCAGGATGTGGGCGTCGCCGGCCGCGTTCCCGCCGATCCAGACGTGTTCCTGATGGTCGACGTGGATGCCGTGCTCGCTCTCGGGCCACTCGTAGCCGTCGCCGGGTCCGCCCCACGACCGCAGGACGTTGCCGTCGGGGTCGAGCTCGATGACCGGCGGCGCGGGGACGCAGCACATCCCTTCCTCCCCACGCTGCCGGGCGTCGAGGGTCCGCGGCCGGTGGAGCACCCAGACGTGGTCGTCCGCATCGACGTCGATGCCCGAGACCTGCCCGAGCATCCAGTCGTCCGGCAGCTCGCGCGCCCAGAACGGGTCGACGCGGAACTGCGGGGCGTCCTCGCCGGGCTGCGCCGGCTGGGCCGGCCCGGGGTTCGCGGCGCCGGCGGCCAATGCGAGCGCCAGGAACAGGGCTGGCCTTCCGATCCGGTGGTCCCAATTCGTCATCATACCGCCTACGATAACATCAGGACGCTGGGCCGGAGTCCGTCGGTCGGCCGGTGAGGGCCGAGGCTCTCGTCGGACGTGAAGCCCACCTCGCGCGGCCCCGAGCGGGATGGGGGGCACGTGGGATCGATGCACCGGAGTGGGAGGAACCGGCGGGCCGAGTCCGCTGCGGCGCGCACGGTCCACGATTGCACTACAATGCCAGACCCACACACTGCTGGCCGGACCCGGTTTCCGCCGGTGGGGTCGCCGGGACCCGGCGAGAGACCCGGAACAGCGGCCGGCGGCGCCGAGGAGGAACGCGGAATGAAGTGGCTATCGACCGTCGTCGTCGTGCTGGCCCTCGTGGCGCCGGCCCAAGCCCAGCTCGCCGTGCCCAACGAGGCCGGGATCACCTACGGGCACGTTCACCTGAACGTCAGCGACATCGAGGTCCACAAGAAGCTGTGGGTCGAATGGTTCGGCGGCGAGGTCGTCGAAAGGGGGCCGTTGACCACCATCCGCCTGCCCAACTTCCTGATCGCGTTGACGGAGCGGGAGCCGACGGGCCCCATGCAAGGCTCGGTGCTCGATCACTTCGGGTTCAAGGTGCGCAACACCACCGAGTTCGTGCAGCGGTGGCGCGAGGCGGGCATGGAGGTCGGGCCGGAGTTCATCGGCTCGGAGGGGATGCCCAACGCCTACGTCATGGCTCCGGACGGCGTCTGGGTCGAACTGCAGGAGGACCCGTCACTGCACGTCCCCATCGCCGGTTACCACATTCACTTCTTCACGCCGCAGTACGAAGAGCTGCTGGACTGGTACACGGAGGTCTTCGGCCTCCGCATCCGTCCGCGCGGTCGTATCGAGACGACGACCGACGTGCCCGGCATGAACATGAGCTTCGGGGCGGGCAGCGTCGACGAACCGGCCGGGACACGCGGGCGCGCCCTCGACCACATCGGCTTCGAGGTGGACGACCTGGAGGCGTTCTGCGAGCGGCTCGAGGCGATGGGTATCGAGTTCGATGTCGAGTATCGCGAGATCGACAGCGTCCAACTGAAGGTCGCCTTCCTCACCGATCCCGCGGGCACTTACATCGAGCTGACGGAAGGCTACGACGCGTACTAGCCCGCGCTCTCATCACCCGTGGTCGCCACTCTCCCGGTTGGGCCACGGGTGACGGGTCGCAGCGCGCGCTTCGATTCTGTGTGAAGTCCGCCCCGCGGGCACTTACATCGAGCTGACGGAAGGCTACGACGCGTATTAGCCCGCGCTCTCATCACCCGTGGTCGCCACTCTCCCGGTTGGGCCACGGGTGACGGGTCGCAGCGCGCGCTTCGATTCTGTGTGAAGTCCGCCTAGGGCGGCCACGGCGCAGGCCTGCCCCATATTGGACGACGGGCCGGCGCCGCGGTTGCGCGATGCCGGCCCGTCTCTCCGATTCCCCTTCCCCGTCGTGCCGAGAGCTGCCGCGATCCGCGGGGCTCCGCCCTCAGCCGGCTACGGCCGCAGCTCGCGGCCCTGGCGCTCTAGCTCGCGCGCGCCGGCGAGGATGCCGTAGAGGCCGATGTTGCCCTCGTGGCACGCGTACTCGAAGAGCGGGCCGTCGGTGCGGCGGAACGGCATCAACACCGTGTGCGGCGCGGTGTACACGGTCGGGTCGGTGATCGTGTACTCGTAGGCCACCCGATCCGGGCTGATCCGAGTGAACTTCTCGATGAGGTGCTTGTTCGGGCTGGTGCCGCGGCTCTCGCCCCCGCGGAACTGGGTGGTTTCGACGACGAACGTCTCGCCCTCCCAGTGGCCGCGCGACACCCCGGAGAACTGACTGAACGGCGGCTTGGCGACGTCGTCGATGGGGATGATGCGCGCGTTGTGCACCATCTCGTTCAGGATCACGACGTGATCCGGGGTCTGGAAGATCATCACGTTGTTGTTGTACGCGCTCGACGACATCGGCGGGCCCGCGTTGAAGCCCATGATGCAGCGGTCCATCAGGCTGCGGTTCTCGTACGAGTCGTACATGTGCTCGCGACGATAGGCCGCCCGCTCACGTCCGGCCTCGATGGCCTCCGGCGTGCGGGGCGGAAGCCTCCCGTCCGGCGGATCGATGATCAGCGACGTCCGCTTGTCGTCGGTCAGGTCGACGCCCCGCTCGTACCAGAACTCGTTGTAGGAGAGCACGCCGCCCTGAGCGCGCGGCGCGTACCCCGCGTTGGGGGCGCCCGCGACGGGGTCGAAGAGGTCGCGGTTCTGCCGCGTGCGCTCCGAGGCTTCGAACGCGGCCGCGGTCTCCGCGTCCAGGGTGTCGCGGTCCGCGAACTGCTGGGGGCGCTGCAGCGGCGTCAGCGTCCGGAACGTGAAGATTCCGGAGATGTCCGGGTCGCCGTGCGGCCTGCGCATCGGTTCCTCCGACTGGGCCAGGGCCGGCGCGCCGAGCGCCAGGGCCAAGGCCAAGGTGAACAACCCCGCGACGCATCTCGTCTTCATCTGTGGCTCTCCTGCGGGCGGACTGCCGCGGTTGCCGCGTGTCGACCCGATGGCTCCGGGGCCGCGCCCGGGCGGTCCGGCGCCGGTCCATGCTGCGCTGACCGCCTCGGGCCCGCTCGGAGCCCTGGCCAGACACAGAAGTTCAACTCGACAGCATACGCACCCGGCCATACGAATGCAAGCCGGAGGCGGACGCCCAAGCGACCCTGCAGGCGTCCGCGCCGTTCCACGGCGCAAGACTCTCAATCGGTGTCCGCGTCGGTCTCGCCCCGCCAATAGCGCTCCTCGATCTCCTCGATCTCCTCCTCGCTCAGCCCGAAGTAGTGGCCGAACTCGTGGATGACGGTCTCGCCGATGGCCTTGACGATGTCGTCCTCGTGCTCGCAGTCCTCGAGGATGGGCTCCTGGAAGATCGTGATCCGGTCGGGCAGCATGTTGCCGTGGGTCCAGTCCCGTTCCGGAAGCGGTATGCCCTGATAGAGGCCGTACAGCGTGTCCGGCGGCTCGATCTCCATCTCTTCCAGGAGGTCCGCCGACGGACGGGGCTCGACGACCACCGCCACGTTGTCCATCTCCCGGCGAAACCGGGCGGGGATGCCGCGCACGGCGCGGGCGACGAGTCGCTCGAAGCGCTTTCGAGTCATTCCGAAACCAGCGTCAGGACGGGTACGAGGGCTATACGATGCTATTCTCGTCCCCGCCAGTCAATGGGCGCGCGGGCCGCGCGAGCGCGGTGCTCGCCTGCCGATGGAGGATCTCCTGATGAGTTCGAACCGGATGCCGGCCCCGGCCGGGAAACCGTCCTGCGGCGCTGGAACCCGGTCGGCGCGTCGGCGAGGAGGCTGTCCCGTGCTGACCAGCGGGCGCCTCGGCGCCGCGCCGACTGAACCGCGCCGCCAGCCCGGCGTGCGCGGCGCGCGGGGCATGCTCCTCGCCGCGGTGCTGGGCACGGCGGCGGTCCTCCCCGCGGCCGCGCAACCGGCCGGCGAATGGCGCTACTTCGGCGGCGACGAGGCGTTCACGCGCTACTCGCCCCTCGACCGGATCGACCGCGGGAACGTCGGCGACCTCGAGATCGTCTGGCGCCGGCCCGGTCTCGACCCCGCGGTGCAGGAGGCGTTTCCCGACCTTCGGGTCAACGCGTACCTGCGGTCGACGCCGGTCATGATCGGCGGCGTGCTCTACGCCCCCAACGCGGTCGGGCTGCTCGAGGCGTTCGACCCCGCCACCGGCGAGACGGTCTGGCGGCAGGCGCCGTTCGCCGCCACGCTCCAGGAGGTCGCCGGCGGCAGCACGCGCGGGGCCGCCTGGTGGACCGACGGTTCGGCTCGGCGGCTTCTGTTCGTGCGGGGCGGGTATCTGTACTCGGTAGACGCGCGGACGGGCCGGCCCGCGCCGGGGTTCGGCCTCGCGGACCAGGGCCGCGTCGATCTGCGGTGGGACCACCCCCTCGCCGGCGACTTCGACTGGTCGGCGGGGCCGATCGTGGTCGGCGACGTGGTGGTCGTGGCCGGCATCACCGGCGGGGCCGGCGACGGCGGGGTGGTCCGCGAGGCCGCCCCCGAGGATGTCCGCGGCTTCGACGCCCGCACCGGCGAGTTGTTGTGGACGTTCCACGTCGTCCCCCGGCCGGGGGAGTTCGGGGCCGAGACCTGGGGCGGCGCCGCCGCCTACTCGGGGGACCTCGGGTCCTGGTGCTGCCTCGCCGCCGACGAGGCGCTGGGCCACGTCTACGTACCCCTGTCGGCGCCCACCGGGATGGTCTACGGCGGCCACCGGCCCGGCGACAACCTCTTCTCGGACAGCCTCGTCGCCCTCGACGCCGCGACCGGCGAGCGGGTGTGGCACTTCCAGATGGTGCACCACGACGTCTGGGAGTACGACACGGTGGGGCCGCCGACCCTCGGCGACATCGTCGTCGACGGACGGCGCGTCCGGGCGGTGATGCAGCCGAGCAAGACGGCGTTCCTCTACGTGTTCGACCGGGAGACCGGCGAGCCGGTGTGGCCGATCGAGGAGCGTCCCGTGCCGCAGTCGATCGTGCCGGGAGAGCGGACGTCGCCGACCCAGCCGTTCCCCACGAAGCCGCCTCCGTTCGACCGGCAGGGCATCACCGAGGACGACCTGATCGACTTCACCCCCGAGCTGCGCGCGGCGGCCCTCGAGGCGGTCGAGCAACTGGTGCTGGGGCCGCTGTTCACCCCGCCGTGGCCGCGGACGGGTGCGCCGGACGGCAAGCTGGGCACGCTGACCGCCCCCGGCGGCTGGGGCGCCGGCAACTGGCACACCGGGGCCTTCGACCCCGAGACCGGGATCTACTACGCGGTGTCGCACACCATGCCGACCGTGTGGAGCGTGGCCGCCACCACGGACGAGGACGCCACCCTGGCGTGGGCCACCCCCCGGGGCGAGGAGCTGCGCGTCCCGACCCCCCGGCCCCACGGGCTGCCGATCACCAAGCCGCCCTACGGACGGATCACCGCCCTCGACCTCAACCGCGGCGAGCTCGCGTGGATGGCCCCCAACGGCGACGGGCCGCGCGACCACCCGCGCCTGCGGCATCTCGACCTGCCACCGCTGGGCACGCCCAACCGTCCCGCCCCGCTCGTCACCGGCACGCTGCTCTTCCTCGGCGAGGGAAGCGACGCCATCATCGGCACGCAGCGCGGCGACGGCGACCCGTCCGATCCCGAGCAGGACCAGTCCTGGCGCTGGGGCCGGACGTTCCGGGCCTACGACAAGGCGACGGGTGCGGTGGTCTGGGAGACGGAATTGCCCGCCGGCACCACCGGCGGTCCGATGACGTATCTGCACGAGGGCCGACAGTACATCGTCGTCGCAGTCGGCGCCCGAGGGGAGATCCCCGAGTGGGTGGCCCTCGCCCTGCCGTAGGAGCCTGGGCCGCGGAACGGCGCAGGCTCCTGCTCGCGTCCCAACCGTAACGAGCCTCACGGATGCCCCGCGTCGGCGCTCGGCGTGGGCGGCGGCCATGGCGGCGCCGCGCTCCTCGATGAACCGCCGCCGGTCGTCGGTCAACCGCCGCCGGTCGTCGGTCAACCGCCGCCGGTCGTCGGTCAACCGCCGCCGGTCGTCGGTCAACCGCCGCCGGTCGTCGGTCAACTGCCGCCGGCGCCGGTCAATTGCCGTCGGCGTCGGTCAACCGCCGCCGGTCGTCGGTCAACCGTCGCCGCACCTCCTCGAACAACGCCGGCAGGGTGGCCTGCGCATCGGCCGCCACCCGTGCGTCGGCGGCCCCCGACGCGCTCGAACGCGGCCGGATCGAGCCGTGCTCGTGGTTGAAGCCGTCGCGTAGCGGGCCAGGGCGCAGCAGCCCGGGGGTAGTGCGGGAAACGCGGTTTACCCGTGAGCGCCGTTTCGTATATCGTGTTAGGAGTGACACTTCACGGAGTAGACAGTCTCGTACAGGCGGTGCGGCAGCGAATCGAGACGGAAGGGCTGAGGCCGTTCGCGTTGCGGACCGGCATTCCCCTCGGTCAGCTCCGGAGCGTCGTGCAGGGCCGGGCCTCGCGCTACACGACCCTCGAGTCCATCGCCTCCGTCCTGGGAATGAGGCTCTTCATCGGCCCCGCGCAGGGGAGCGGAAAAGCTCCGCAGTTGCCGCAGGAGATCACCCGGGCCCTCCAGCTCCCCTCGGACGCCAGTGTCGTCGATGCGGTCGGCATGATCGACAAGGACGGCATGGCGTCTCAGCTTCGCGAGGGGATGCGCGCCGTGCAGGAGTTGACACAGCGGGCGGCGGTGGCGGCGGAGCTGCTGCCGCGGCTGGCCGGAGCGTCGTCGACGACCCGCATGATGCCGGTGGCCGAGCACGTCCGGTTGAGGGCGGATACCGGCGAAGTGGAGTTCGAGGAGTCGCCTTACTTGTCGATCGCGGTTGCCGAGAAGGTGCTGCCGCGGTGGGCGCGGACGGACCACCTGACATGCGTCCGCGCGACCGGCGATTCGATGACGCCCACCATCCATGATGGTGACCTCGTGGTCGTCGACAAGGACCGACGGACCGCGGTGGACGATCAGTTGTTCGTCATCCTGACCGGCGAGGGGCTGGTGTTCAGGCGCCTGCGTCGAATCCGCGAATGGAACCTGGTCAGCGACAAGGCGGCTCGCCTGTCGAGGCCCATGGCCGCGGGCGACGTCATCGCGGGGCGGGTGGCATGGTGCCAACCTCACGGCGGTACGGTCGCCTGACCGCGCGTGGTGAGAGTCTCGCGTTGCACCGGCCCGGAGGTCGCCAGCCCGGCGCAGGGCGGGATGCGTCGCCGCCGGAATGCGGCGGGAGCTCTGCACGGGCGGCGGAGCCGCGGGTCGGCGTCGTGGAACGGCGCGGTCGGCTGGAGGGTTGGCCGGGCCCCGAGCGGCGCCGCAGGCTGCGGGTGGCGGGCCGGGCGATGTCGCCGGGGGTCAGCCGACCCGTCGATTCGCGCGGCTCCGTTTCGTGGCGTCGCCGGAGCGTGCAGGCCGGGGGATACCCACTGGCCAGGCGACCGTGTCCGGCCAGTGTTCGGATAGGTACAGTACGGCCCGGTCGAGTCTCTTGGTGGTTATCGTGCCGCCACGTCGCAACCGGGCCACCGTGTCACCGCTGCCCGTGGCGTGACGGGAAACAGTGGAAACACTCAACCCGGTGTGCTGTGCGAACCGACCCATCAGCGCAATCAACCGGCCAGCCGTGTCGTCCAAGACACGGGCAGTTTGTCATGTTTCTCCCTGTATTGCAAGTGTTCGTTCCGTGACGTGTCTTATGTGTCACGGCTGTGCGAGCGTCGGCCGACGCGGAACGGGCCCCGGATCGCGATAGCGCCGAACCGCCCCTCCGGTCAGGGCGCGTCACCGTGATCGGACCGCGCGCGGCGGCGGGTCTCGGCGGTCCGGTCCCCCCAGCCCCCGCGACCGCCGTCCCGCCATCGCGTTCATTCCCCGCTCACCGCACCTCGGCATCGACGCCCTCCTCCCTCCGAGCGGGCGATGATGGCGGCGCCGGACGAGTCGCTGACCCGCGACCGCCGTCCCGCCATCGCGTTCATTCCCCGCTCAGCGCACCTCGGCATCGACGCCCTCCTCCCTCCGAGCGGGCGATGATGGCGGCGCCGGACGAGTCGCTGACCCGCGACCGCCGTCCCGCCATCGCGTTCATTCCCCGCTCAGCGCACCTCGGCATCGACGCCCTCCTCTCCCTCCGAGCGGGCGATGATGGCGGCGCCGCACGAGTCGCTGAAGATGTTGATGGCGGTGCGGTACATGTCGAGGGGACGGTCGATGGCGAGCATGGCGAGCACGATGGCCTCGGCCTGCGGATGGCCGCCCAGCCCGATGGCGTCGAGGACGATGAAGATGACCACCAGTCCCGCCGACGGTACCGCGGCCGCGCCGATCGACGCGAGCAGCGCCGTCATCACCGCCACCACCTGGGCGCCGAGCGACAGGTCGAAGCCGATCACCTGGGCGATGAAGAGCGCTCCCACGCACTCGAACACCGCGGTGCCGTCCATGTTCACGGTGGCCCCCATGGGGAGGACGAACGAGGACACCTTGTTCGAGACCCCCACCCGCTCCTGAACCGTCCGCATCGTCACCGGAAGCGTCGCGGCCGACGAGCTCGTCGAGAACGCGATGAGCAGCGGGTTGCGCATGTTCTTGAAGTGGATGGCGGGGGAGATGCGCGCCAGCACGATCAGAACCAGCGGGAGGGTGACGAAGAGATGGACGGTGAGCCCCGTCCCCACCGTCAGGAAGTAGCGGATCAGCGGCGCGAACGCCTCGAACCCGGTGGTGCCGACCATCCGCGTGATGAGCGCGAACACCCCGATGGGCAGCAGCTTGATGATGCCGGAGGTCAGCGCCACCATCACCTGGAAGAACGCGTTGAAGAAGCGGGAGAGGGTGTCGCGGTGACCGTCCGTCTTCAGGGTCGCGATCGCGGCCCCGAGGAGGATGCTGAAGAAGATGATGGGCAGCATGTCGCCCGCGGCGGCCGACGACAGGACATTCGGCGGCACGATGTCGAGGAGCAGGTCGACCCCGGAGGTGGGGATGTCGAGCTCGGGCATTTCGCCGCCGGCAGTGGCGTCGCCGAGGGAGGCGCCGACCCCGGGCCGGAACAGGTTGACGACGATGAGGCCGGTGGACGCGGCGAGGAAGCTCGTCAGCAGGTAGTAGCCCATCGTCTTGCCGAAGAGCCGCCCGATGGCCCGTCCGCCCCCGATCGAGGCGACTCCGGAGACGATGGAGGCGATGACCAGCGGTACGATGATCATGCGCAGCAGGCGCATGAACAGGTCGCCGATCCAGCCGACCGCGTTCGCCGCGCCCTCGCCGAAGATCAGGCCGGTGAGGGCGCCGAGGAGCATGGCGCCGAGGACCTGCCAGTGGAGCTTGAGGTACCAGAGCCGGTCTTGGTTGATGTCCATGGTTTCAAGGGTCCTCGCGGGGAGTCGCGGCGGCGGGTGACCAGTCTGCGGCGCGTTGCTCGGCGTCGGCGAGTTCGCCGGGCGTGAGCTGTTGGGCGACGACGGCGCGCGCCTGCAGCAGGCCGGCCCGCGCCGGTTCGGGGGCCCGTGCGGCGGCGAGCGTGAGCCACAGGTACGAGGCGGCCGGGTCCTGCGGCACGCCGTCGCCGTTGGCGTACATCACGCCGAGGTTCTGCTGCGCGGCCGGGTCGCCGCGTTCGGCGGCGCGGCGGAACCAGCGCGCCGCCTCGGCCGCGTCGCGCGCGACCCCGGCGCCGTTATCGTAGCTCATCCCCAGGTTGAACTGCGCCCGCACGTGCCCCTGCTCGGCCGCGAGCCGGACCAGCCGGATCGCCTCCGCGAGGTCCTGCGCGACCCCGCGGCCGTTGAAGTAGAGGTTGGCGAGGGCGAACTGGCCCTCCGCGTAACCCTGGTCCGCCGCCCGACGGATCCAGCGGACCGCCTCGGCGTCGTCCTCGGGCACCCCGGCGCCGGCGTCGTGGAGATAACCCAGCGTGACCTGGGCGGCGGGGTCGCCCTGCACCGCGGCGAGGCGGTACCAGCGGGCGGCGAGGGCGAGGTTCCGGTCGACCCCCGAACCGGTCTCGTACATGCTGGCGAGGGTCACCTGTGCGGTGGGATTGCCCTGCGCCGCGGCCAACCGCACCCAGTGCGCGGCCCGCGCCTGGTCCCGCGGCGTCCCGCGCCCGTTGTAGTGCATCCGGCCGAGGTTGAACTGCGCCTCGGCGTGGCCCTGCTCGGCGGCGCGGCGGAACCAGCGGACCGCCTCGGCGTCGTCGCGGCCGACGCCGGTCCCGCGCGCGTACATCCGCCCCAGCCGGAACTGGGCCTCCCAGTGGCCCTGCTCGGCGGCGCGGCGGAACCAGCGGACCGCCTCGGCGTCGTCTTCGGGCACGCCGAGGCCCGCGTCGTAGCGCACCCCGAGCCCGTGCTGGGCGCCGGCGTGGCCCTGCTCGGCGGCCCTCCGGTACCAACGCGCGGCCCGTTCGTCGTCCCGGGGGACGCCGGTGCCGGTCACGTGGAGTCGGCCGAGGTTGAACTGCGCCGCCGCGTCGCCCGCCTCGGCCCGTTCGCGCAGGTCGTCGACGGTCTGTTGAGCCTCGGTCGGCGCCGCGAGCAGCGCCGCGGCGACGGCGATTGCGAGTGTTCGCAGGGGGTGGGGCGCCGTCCGCGCCGGCATGCCGATTCCTATCTCGCGGCCGGGATCGTCTCGGTGTCGACGATGCCCGCGCCCTCCTCGACGACGATCATCCGGTTCGCGGGGACGGCGCCGAGGCGGTCCACCGCGCCGCCGGGCCACGTCACCACGACCGAGTCGGCCTGCGCCTCGCCGCCGAGCCCGAAGGTCACCGGCAGCTCGCTCTGCGACAGGTAGCTCGAGCCCGTCTTGACGAGTTGCCACTGGTCGCGCCCCCCCGCCGTCACGTCGATGCGGGCCCCGATGCCGTCTCGGTTCGAGGTGGTCCCCACGGTCCGGATGCGCAGCAGGCGGTTCTCGTTGCCGCCGTCGTTGCGGAGCAGCCGCGGCGGGCCGCCGTTGGCGGTGACGATCACGTCGAGGTCGCCGTCGCGGTCGAAGTCGGCATAGGCGGCCCCGCGGCCGACCTGCGCCGCCGCGAGGGCGGTATCGGGGGCGTCGACCTCCTCGAACCGCCCGTCGGCGTTGCGGAAGAGCTGCGGCGGCTGCGCGTAGGTGATGCGGGCCTGCACGCGCTCGACGTCGTCGGCGACGTGCCCGTTGGCGGCGAAGATGTCCGGCCAGCCGTCGAGGTCGAAGTCGAAGAAGAAGCAGCCGAACGTCAGCGTCAGCAGGGTCGCCCGGCCGATGGCCGAGCGAGGCCCCTCGTCGATGAACAGGCCGTTGCCCTCGTTGTGGTAGAGGGCCATCATCTCGGTCGAGAAGTGGCCGATGACGAGGTCGGGCCGGCCCGACCCGTCGTAGTCGGCGGCGTCCGCGCCCATGCCGGCGCGGGCCACGCCGGCATCGCTGAACGCCACCCCGGCGAGGACCCCGATGTCCTCGAACGTGCCGTCGCCGCGGTTCTCGAAGAGCTGGTCGGGCTGGGTGTCGTTGGCGACGAACAGGTCCATCCAGCCGTCGTCGTTGTGGTCGAGCATGACGACCCCGAGCGCCTTCGACGAGGGGGCGCGCAGACCCGCCGCGTCGGTGACGTCCTCGAAGGTGCCGTCTCCCCGGTTCCGGTACAGCGTGCCGCTCCGGCCCTGGTACGACTCGGGCGTGCAGTACGACTTGGCGTCGCCGGACAGCGAGCAGAACAGGTCGGTCTCCGGCGTCCACTGCACGTAATTGCCGACGAACAGGTCGAGGTGTCCGTCCTCGTCGTAGTCGAACCAGAGGGCGGCGGTCGAGAACGCCGGGTCGCCGACCCCGGCCGCCGCCGTCACGTCGGTGAAGGCGCCGTCTCCGGTCCCCTTGAGCAGGCGGTTGGGCCCGAGCACGGTGAGGTAGATGTCGACGTGCCCGTCGTTGTCGTAGTCGGCGGCGGCCCCGCCCATCCCGTAGAGGGGGACGTCGAGCCCCGAGCCGCGGGTGATGTCGGTGAACGTGCCGTCGCGGTCGTTGCGGTACAGCGCGGCGTGCGTCTCCGCCTCGCCGCGCCCGGACCACGCGGTGCCGTTGACGAGCAACAGGTCCTGCCACCCGTCGCCGTCGGCGTCGAGCCAGAGGGCGCCCGAGCCGAACGTCTCCGGCATGTACTTGGCGCCGAAGGCGCCGGTGTTGTGGGTGAAGCGGATGCCGGCCGTTTCGGTGACGTCGGTGAAGACGACCGGGGTGGCGGCCATCACGACGAAGGTCGAGGCCGACGCTGCGAGGGTCAGGGCGATCAAGCGTGTCATCGTGTCAGGGGGCGGCGGGCCGCGGGTCCGGGCGCCGGTGCTCGTGGATGGCCTGCCGTTCGTTGTTGTCCTCGGGCGAGGCGCGGCGGAAGCCCCCGGTTATCGCCTGGGCGGCTTCGTCAGCCTTGAACCGTTCGTACAGCGCGCGCTCGCGCGCCGCCTCCTCCCGGTTGCCCGCGCCCTGGTGGGCGAGCATCAGATTGTAGTGGGCGGCCACGTCCTCGGGGTCGATCGCGAGCACTGCCCGGTAGGTGTCGATGGCCGCCTCGAACTGCCGGTCGAGAAACTGCAGGCGTCCGATCTGGCCGAGGACCACGCGGTCGCGAGGATACTGCTCGCGCGCCACCGCCAGGTGCTCCATCGCCTCCTCGTAGCGCCCGAGCGCCCGCAGGGCGGTGCCGAGGAAGAAGTGGGCGCGGGCGAGGTCCGGCTCGAGGGCGAGAGCCTGTTCGAGGAGGGGGATCGCGGCGTCGACGTCGCCCTCCTGCAACCGGGCCCGCGCCGCGTTCACCGGCCCGTCCGGATACTCGGGGTCGATTGTCATCACTCGCCGGAACGCCGCCTCCGCCCCCCGCAGGTCGCCCTGCAGCAGCAACCCGATGCCGTAGTCGTTCCAGCGTCCCCGTTGCCGGGCGTCGCCCCGGGGGATCGCCGGCGCTGGCGAGAGGGGCGCGTCGGCGTCGACGACGGCCAGCGTCGCGGTCGCCTCCGCCATCACCGTGGTGGGGATGTCGGGAATCGCCTTCACTTGGCCCGACACGCCGCTCGTGTCGCCGGTGAACACCCACCGCCCGTCGTCGTGGGCGCTCGTGACCGACGGCGCCGGGTCGGACGGATCGCGGACCCCGGCGAACGCCCACTGGGTGAACCACCACGCGAACTTCCGGTAGTTGACCTTCGCGCGCAGGGTGATGCGGTCGCCGGCGTCCTCGGGAATCTCGAGCCGGTAGTGGACGGTGTCGGCGGCGCCGGGGGGGATGAGCCGCACGTAGGCGACGGACCGGGTCGCCCAGGCGTTCCGCTTGTTGATGGGGTTGCCGTGCTCGTCGAGTTGCAGGCTGCGGTAGAAGTGGGCGCCGGGGTCGACCGGCCCGCTGCCCCCGTCCGCCGCCTCGCCGCTGTGCAGGATCACGCGGCCGCGGTCGTCCACCGCCTCGAGCTCGACCCAGACGTCGAAGGCGTCGACGGTGCCCCCGGGGAAGAAGTGGCCGACGTTCCGGGTGCGGACCACCACCTCCAGGCGCACCGACTCGCCGCGGCGCACCGCCACCGGCGTCAGGTCGAGGGGCGCGACGACCTCGGCCGGCGCCGGCCCGCCGGGCAGGCGTCGGGCCGCCCCGAACTGCAGCGACTCCTCGCCGACCGCGAACGTGCTCGATAGGGCGGGATCGCCCCCCGGCAGGACCGCCGCGGCGGGCGGCGCCGCGTCGGCCACGCGGGTGATGCCGAAGACGTCGATCGAAACCTGCCCGGCCCGCAGGAAGTCCTGCACCGCCTCGAGCTGCGCCTGGTCGCGGTTGACGAACGGCAGGGCGGTGTTGGCGCCGGGGAAGCGGTGCGACCGCACGTATCCGTCACGGGCGGCGGGGTCGTCGGACCGTACCAGGGGCATGTGGCACGAGCTGCACGTCTGCGGCGTCTCGGGGTAGTAGAACGACCGCGCCCCCTGGCCGGAGACGCCCGACGCCTGCCAGTTGTCGTACTCGTTGAACCCCCGCACCCAGCGGTAGTCGTTGACCGGCGCGTCGAGGTGCACCTTGTGGCACGCCGAGCAGAACTCGGCGCTCTGCTCGGTGTGGAACGGCTTCATGAACGTGTCGCGGTGGGGTCGGGGGGCGAGCCGCAGCAGCAGGTCGTGCACGCCTTGCAGCAGCGGGTGCTCGCTCGCCGCGAGGTCGTGCAGCGGCGGGTACTCGATGGTGAAGTCGCCCTGGCCCATGGTGCTGCCGACGTGCACGATGGAGTGGCACGAGGTACAGCCGAGCCCCGCCTGCGCCTCGACGGTGTCGATCTGATCGACGATCGGCGTGTCGAAGCGACCGTTGAAGAACACCGCGTGGTCGTGGCAGCCGGCGCACCACTTCGAAGGCCGGGTGCCCACGACCTCCTGCATGTACTCGATGGACCGCCGGTACCACTGGTTGTTGAACGACGAGAAGTGGTGGGCCGACCCGTTCCACTGCTCGTAGATGTCGGCGTGGCAGCGGCCGCAGGTCTCGCTGGTCAGGAAGAAGTCGGCGGGAATCGTGTCGCCGGTATTGGTCGTGGCCGACGACGGCGCGAACGGGCTCGACGCGCCGTCCCCCTCCTCGTCCATGGTCGCGGGGGGGCGGAGGGGGTTCTCGATGCGGTGCGTCTCGCGCCACTCCGCGTCGCGCACCGCGCGCACGAGCGGCGCCGCGAGGGCGGCCGTCGCGGCGACGACGAGGCCGACGCGAACGGTCCGGGTCCACGCGGGCGTCCCCTCGGTGGTGCGCCACAAGTGGATGCCCCAAGACAGCGCGCCGGCGGCCGAGACCGCGACGTGGATCTGCAGCAGCCAGGCGGTCTGTCGGGTGACTCCGATGGCGGCCGCCGCCAGTCCGAGGGCGAGCCCGGCCCCGAGCAGGCCGACCCCGGCCGCCGCCGGGAGGCTCCGCCTCCACGGCCGCCGCCACGCCTCCAGGACGAGCCCCCCCACGAGCACCAAGCCCAGCAGGGGATGCAGGGCGACGGAGGCGAAGTACGCGAGGGCGGCGGCCGGGGCCGCGACGAGATGGGCCGCAGTCAGAAGCAGGGCGATGAAGCCGAGCGTCGCCACGCGGGACGTGCTCATCACCTCTCATCGTAACGCAGGACCGCCGTCGCGTGGTGCGACGCGTCGGGGCGCCCGGCGGGGCGGCCGGAGGTTGCTCGGGCGCGAGCTCCGGCTCGTGCGCGCCGTCGCGTGGTGCGACGCGTCGGGGCGCCCGGCGGGGCGGCCGGAGGTTGCTGGGGCGCGCGCTCCGGCTCATGCGCGCCGTCGCGTGGTGCGACGCGTCGGGGCGTCCGGCGCCCCGGTCCCCCGGGCGGTGGGGTTCGCGGCGCGGCGCGGACGCGGTCGTGGGCGGAGCCCGCGGCGCCGGAACGGCGGCCGGGAGGGCCTGGAGGCTCGGTGTTAGAATCGCCGCGATGTCTGTGTCGCGAGTCTCCGCTGCGCGCCTCGTCTGGTCCTCCGTGCCGGCCGCCGTGGCCGCCCTCGCGCTGGCTGCGCCGGCCGCCGAGCGCGAGTGGCTGGCCGGCGACTCGCACATCCACAGCCACTGGAGCGCCGGCTACGACTACCGCACCAGCCCGCCGACGCCCATCAAGGCGCGGGACGCCCTCTACTCGACGCCGCGGAATGCGGCGATGGCCCGGCGGTTCGGCCTGCGGTGGATGGTGACGACGGACCACGGCGGTCCGAACCACGCCAAGCTGAACTTCGAACAGGCGTACCGCGAGCTGACCCTGTCGCGCGAGCTCGTGCCCGACGTGCTGCAGTTCTACGGTCTGGAGCTGAACATGCCGGGCATGGACCACCACACGCTGATCATCCCGCGGGCGGACGACGAGGCGCGGGTGCTCCACGAGATCGAGAGCCGGTTCGACGCTAACGAGGACTGGGCCCTGCCTCCCGATCCGCGCCGGCGGTCGGCGGCGCTCCGGCGGCAGGCGCTGGCCCACATGCAGGGGCTCGAGCGGCTGCCGGTCCTGTTCGCGAATCACCCTTCCCGCTCGGCGTCGGCGATCGGCCGCTACGGCCGCGACGAGCCGTGGGAGCTCCGCGAGAACAACGACCTCGCGCCCGACGTGTACCGCGGCATGGAGGGCGCGCCCGGCCACCAGGCCGCGACCCTCACCGACCGGAACGGCAGCACCTACCGAGGCTCCTACTGGAACCCGGGGGCGCAGACCCTGGGCGGCTTCGACCAGATGACCGCCGTCGTCGGCGGTCTGTGGGACGCGCTCCTCGGCGAGGGGCGCCGCTTCTGGATCGTGGCCTCGTCCGACTCGCACTTCCACTACACCGAGACGGTGAGGGCGGGAAGCGACTTCTGGCCCGGCGAGTTCCACAAGACCTGGGTCCACGCCCGCCCGACCTATGACGATGTCCTCGATGGGCTCCGGCAGGGCCGCGTCTTCGCGGTCGCCGGCGACCTCGTCACCGAGCTGGACTTCGGCCTGAACAACGCCGAGGGGGGCGAGGCGGGGCTCGGCGGCACGTTGCGGGTCGCGCGCGGGGCGCAGGTCACCGCGACGGTCCGTTTCCGCGACCCGGAGACCCCGAACGGGGCGGGAGAGAACCCCGCCGTCCGGCGGGTCGACGTCATCGTGGGCGAGGTGCGGGGACCGGCCTCGGATCCCTCGAACGACCACAACCCCACGACGCGCGTGCTCGCCCGGTTCGACCGCGACGCGCTGGCCCGCGACGGGGACCGGTTCACCCTCGAGGCGGCGCTGCCGGCCGTCGACCGCGACCTCTACGTCCGCGTGCGCGGCACCAGCACCGAAGACCTCGAGCCCCTGATGGACGGGCCCGACGAGGACCCGTGGCGCGACCTCTGGTTCTATTCGAACCCGATCTTCATCGAGGTCGAGTGACGGTCCCCTCTTGATCGTCGATCCCTGGTTCTACGTCGTCGCGACGGTCGCGGTGCTCATCGTCGGCATCGCCAAGGGCGGGCTCGGCGGCGGCATCGCGGTGGTCGGGGTGCCGCTGATGGCGATGGTCATCAGCCCCGCCCGGGCCGCCGCGGTGTTGTTGCCGATCCTCATGGTGATGGACGTCCTCGCGGTTCGCGCCTACCGCGGGGCGTGGGATCGGCCCAACCTCCGCGTGCTGGTGCCGGCCGCGCTGCTCGGCACGGCGCTCGGCGCGGTGACCTTCGGCTACCTGACCCCCGACGGCCTGCGGGCGCTGGTGGGGGTCATCGCCCTGACCTACTCGCTGCAGTACTTCGCGCCGCGGGCGGCGTCGCCCCGGCGGTCGCCCCGCCGCGCGGCCGGCGTCTTCTGGGGGGCGCTGGCGGGGTTCGCGAGCTTCTCGGTGCACGCGGGGGGACCGCCCCTCCACGCCTACCTGCTGCCGCAGCGCATGGGCCGCACGACGTTCCAGGCCACCGGGGTGGCGTTCTTCTTCGTCGTGAACTGGTCGAAGGTGGGCCCGTACGCGTGGCTGGGTCAGTGGAACACCGACAACCTGCTCACCTCGCTCGTGCTGCTGCCCCTCGCGCCGGTGGGTGTCTGGATCGGGCGCCGGCTGCATGAGCGCGCCACCGACGAGCTGTTCTTCCGCATCGTCCACGCCTCGCTCTTCGTCATCGGCGTGAAGCTGTTGTACGACGTGACGACGTGACGACGTGACGACGTGACGACGCGGCCGTGCGACCGACCCCGCTCCGGCTCCCGGCCCGGTCGGATGTTCCGCGACCGGTCCGCCGAAGCCGCCGTCGCCGAAGCCGGCCGGCCCCGGCCGGTCTTCGCGTCGAGAGCGAGCAGCCGCAGGTCGGTCCGCCGCCCCGGTCCAATCCGGGTCGATTCAACGGTACGAGGGCGCGACGCGCATTGTAGAATCCACTATTCGGCACATCTTGCGAGGAGAGCATCCGTGAGCAATCGAACCGTCGTGTGGTGCGTGGCCGCAGCCCTGGTGGGCGCGGCGGTGGTTCCCGCGTCCGGACAGGCGCCGGGCGAGGCCTGGGAGCCTCGCCGGTTGAGCGACGGCCGCCCCGATCTGCAGGGGGTCTGGGACTTCCGCACCGCCACCCCGTTCGAGCGCCCCGAGGGGCTCGGCGAGACGCTGACCGAGGAGCAGGCGGCGGCCGTCGAGTCGTTCGCGGCGGCGGCCCAGCAGTCGGCCGACCGGCCCCCGGCCGAGGGCAACGTGGGCGCCTACAACGCCTTCTGGCTAGACTTCGGCACCTCCGTCGGCGACGACCGGCGCTCGTCCCTCATCGTCGATCCCGCGAACGGCCGCATGCCCGAACGGGTCGAGGGCGCCGCCCGCCAGGCGGGATCGCTCGATGTCGACGTCCCCGGCGAGCGCCCCTGGCGCGTGCGGTCGGCCGGCATCGGGGCCGACGGCCCCGAGGACCGCGGCCTCGCCGAGCGGTGCCTCGTCGGATTCAATTCCGGCCCCCCGATGATGCCGAGCGCCTACAACAACAACATGCAGCTCTTCCAGAACGAGGACCACGTGGTCATCCTGAACGAGATGGTCCACGACGCCCGCATCATCCCCCTCGATTCGCGCGACCATCTGCCTCCCACCGTGCTCCAGTTGAACGGCGACTCCCGCGGCCGTTGGGAGGGCGACACCCTGGTCGTCGAGAGCCGCAACTACTCGGACATGCGGGCGAGTTTCGAGCCGAACGCGCTGGTCGCGCTGGGCCTCGGCTCGACCCTGCGGCTGACCGAGCGGTTCACTCGGGTGAGCGACGACACGCTGCTCTACGAGTACACCGTCGACGACCCTTCGACGTTCACGGCGCCGTTCACCGCCGCGCTGCCGATGCGGCGCTCGGACTCGCTCATCTACGAGTACGCGTGCCACGAGGGCAACTACGGCATGATCAACGCCCTGAGCGGGGCGCGGGCGGCCGACGCGTCGTCGGGGCGGTAGACGCGACGCGTGGAGGTCTCATCGGCGCCGGGCGCTCCGTCGTTCGACCCGCGCACAGGGACGAGGTTCGGGAGTCGCTTGCCGAGGACGGTCGTCGGATGACGGCGCTCTAGGGACGAGACGCGGGAGGCTCCGATGGCCCGATCGCCGGGGTGGGTTGCGCCACGCGGGCCGAGGGCCTACCATCACCCTTCGGGAGATGCCATGCGTATGACGATTCTGCGGGTGTTGACGGTGCTGGGCGCGACGGTGGCGGCGGGGCTCCACTTGGACCGCGGTCCGGAAGCGGCCTTCGCCCAGGCGCCCGAGCCGGTCGAGTTCCACCGCGACGTGCGGCCGGTGCTCGCCGAGGCGTGCTTCGCCTGCCACGGGGCGTCCGAGGCGACCCGACAGGCCGAGCTGCGGCTCGACACCGTCGATTTCATCGAGACCCACGTGCGGCCCGGCGACGCCGAAGGCAGCCCGCTGTTCCAGCGGCTGACGACGGAGGAGCCGGTCGCCCTCATGCCGCCGGCCTCGTCGGGGCGGTCGCTGACGCTCGACCAGGTCCAGCTCGTGCGGACCTGGATCGACCAGGGCGCGCATCTCGGCGCCGCCCCCGCGGCGGCGGGCGCCGCCTCGGCCGCGGCGGCCGGGCGCACCGTCGACTTCACCCGCGAGGTGCGGCCTCTCCTGGCCGAGAGCTGCTTCTCGTGCCACGGGCCCGACGAGGCGACGCGCCAGGCCGGCCTCCGGCTCGACGTGCCCGAGGGCCCGTTCGCGGACCGCGGCCGCTACGGCGGCCCCGCCGTGATCGCCGGAGACTCGGCCGCGAGCCTCCTCGTGCACCGCGTGTCGGCTGACGATGCCCGGGTGCGGATGCCCCGCGGCGGCGAGGCCCTCGACGAGGCCGAGGTCGAGACCCTGCGCCTCTGGATCGACCAGGGCGCGGCGTGGGAGTCGCACTGGGCGTTCATTCCGCCCGAACGGCCCGCCGTGCCCCCCGTCGCCGACGTCGGGTGGCCGCGCAACGACATCGACAACTTCGTGCTGCGGCGGATCGAGGCGGAGGGCCTGGTCCCGTCCGACGAGGCCGACCGCGCGACCCTGCTGCGCCGCGTCACCCTCGACCTCACCGGCGTGCCCCCGACCCCCACCGAGATCGCCGATTTCCTGAACGACGATTCCGCCGACGCCTACGAGGAAGCCGTCGACCGGTTGCTCGCGTCGCCGCGTTACGGCGAGCGCATGGCCGTGGAGTGGCTCGACGCCGCCCGTTACGCCGACACCAACGGCTACCAGACCGACGGCGAGCGGTCGATGTGGCGCTGGCGCGACTGGGTCATCGACGCCTACAACGCCAACATGCCGTTCGACCGGTTCACGATCGAGCAGCTCGCGGGCGACATGCTGCCCGACGCGACCCTGGAGCAGCGCGTCGCCACCGCGTTCAACCGCAACCACAGCCTGAACAGCGAGGGCGGCATCGTCGTCGACGAGTTCCTCGCCGAGTACGGCGTGGACCGCGTGTCGACCACCGGCACCGTCTGGATGGGCCTGACCCTGGGCTGCGCGCGCTGCCACGACCACAAGTTCGACCCGATCTCGCAGCAGGAGTTCTACGAGGTCATGGCGAACTTCAACAACATCCCCGAGCGGGGCAAGGGCTTCAAGTACGTGAACTCGCCGCCCCTGGTGACCGCGCCGACGGGCGAGCAGCAGGCCGAGCTGGACGCGCTCGACGCCGAGCTCGCCGAGGCGCGGGCGGCGCTCGCCGCCCTCGACGCCGAGGCCGCGGCGGCGCAGGCCGAGTGGGAGGCCTCGCTCGACCGGGCGGGGCCGGTCGACTGGAACCTCCGCGACGGGCTGCTCGCGTACCACGCCTTCGAGGGGACCATCGACGGCATCCAGACGTCGACGGACGTGCCCGCGGTGCTCGAGGACGGACTGCCGCAGTTCTACCCCGGCGTCCTCGGCTACGCCGCGAGCTTCGACGGGCGGCGCTTCGTCAACGCCGGCGACCACCCCGACGTCGGCTACGACGACGCGTTCAGCCTCGCGGCGTGGATGTACCCGACGGCCGAGAACGGCGTGGTCGTCTCGCGCGCGGCCGGCGGCGACCAGGGGGAGGTCGGCTGGGGCCTCTATCTGGAGGACGGCAGGATCCGGATGAACCTGTCGACCCGCGTCCTCGACGACGGGGTCGCGGCGGAGACCATCGGGGAGGTCGCCCTCGGCCGGTGGCAGCACGTCGTCGCCACCTACGACGGCTCGAAGACCCCCGAGGGCATCCGCATCTACGTCGACGGCCGCCTGCAGGCGACCGAGCCTCTGCTCGACCTCGTCGGCAACCGGCTGCCCGCCACCCGCTATCCCCTCCGCATCGGGGCGAGCGGGTCGGACAAGCCGCGGTTCCGGGGCAACCTCGACGAAGTCCGCGTCTACGAGGGCGCGCTCTCTCCGGCCGAGGCCGCGGTGGTCGCGACCCCCGAGACCCTCGGCCGGATCGCCCTCCTCGAGCCCGGGCAGCGGACCGCGGCCCAGGCCGACAAGCTGCGCCTCGCGTTCCTCGACCAGTACGCGCCGGCGGCGGTCCAGGCGGCGGTGCGCGACGTGGCCCGGCTCGAGCGGCAGCGCGACGAGCTGTGGGCGAGCTTCCCGACCGTCATGGTCATGGAGGAGCGGACCGTCCGCAAGCCCACCTACCGGCTGAACCGCGGCGCCTACGACAACCCCGCCGAAGAGGTGTTCCCCGGCGTGCCCGCGGTCCTGCCGCCGCTGCCGGAGGGTGTCGAGGCCAACCGCCTGTCGTTCGCGCGGTGGCTCGTCGACCCCGGGCATCCCCTGACGGCCCGGGTCACGGTGAACCGGTTCTGGCAGATGTACTTCGGGACCGGCCTCGTGAAGACGGCCGAGAACTTCGGCGCCCAGGGCGAGTTCCCCAGTCATCCCGAGCTGCTCGACTGGCTCGCCGTCGAGTTCGTCGAGTCGGGCTGGGACGTCAAGGCGTTGCAGCGCGCCATCGTGACGAGCGCCGCCTACCGCCAGGCGTCGCACGTGACGGCCGACGAGTTCGAGAGCGACCCCGAGAACCGGCTGCTCGCGCGCGGACCCCGGCTGCGCCTCCCGGCCCCGATGATCCGCGACCAGGCCCTCGCCGTGTCCGGCCTCCTCGTCGAGCGGGTCGGGGGGCCGTCGGTCAAGCCGTATCAGCCGGAAGGCCTCTGGGCCGACATGGTCGAGGGGGGCTACGGCGACTACGTGCAGGCGACCGGCGACGACCTCTACCGCCGCAGCCTCTACACGTTCTGGAAGCGCACCCTCGGGCCGCCGACGATGATGACGTTCGACGCGTCGACCCGGGAGACGTGCATCGTACGCACCGGCCGCACCAACACGCCGCTCCAGGCCCTGAACCTGATGAACGACGTGACCTACGTCGAAGCGGCCCGCCGCCTCGCCGAGCGCATGATGACCGAGGGAGGCGAGACCCCGGAGGACCGCATCGGCTATGCGTACCTCCTGTCCACCGCCCATCGGCCCCCGCCGGCCGCGCGCGACATTCTGGTGGACGGCTACCGGCGCCACCTCGACCGCTACCAAGCCGACCGCGGCGCCGCCCTCGATCTCGTCAGCCAGGGCGAGTCGGGGCGCGACGAGACGTTGGACGTAGCCGAGCTGGCGTCCTACACCATGATCGCCAACCTGATCCTGAACTTCGACGGCACGATCACGAAGGAATAGCGCGAGTCGGGGCGCGGCGAGACCGTCGGCGCGGCCGAGCCCGCGTCGCCCCGGCGGTCGCCACCCGATGCTGAACTTCGGCGGCAGGCTCACCAAAGGAATGACGATGGACGCGCACCTCGAACGCCTCATGACCCGGCGGCGGTTCTTCGAGCTCACGAGCACCGGCATCGGGACGGCGGCCCTGGCGACCCTGTTCGGGCAGGACCTCGCGGCCCAGGTCCCCGGCGGCGGCGCCCCCGGGGCGGCGGCCGGCTTCGGGGCCCTGCCCGGCCTGCCCCACCACGCGCCGAAGGCGAAGCGCATCATCTACCTGTTCCAGTCCGGCGCCCCGTCGCAGCACGAGTTGTGGGACTACAAGCCGGCCCTCGCGCGGATGGTCGGCGAGGACCTGCCGCCGTCGGTGCGCGGCGACCAGCGCGTCACCACGATGACGGCGGGGCAGGAGCGGTTCCCGCTCGTGCCGTCGATGTTCGAGTTCAGGCAGCACGGCGCCACGGGCACGTGGGTCAGCGACCTCATGCCCCACACCGCCAAGATCGTCGACGAGCTGACGTTCATCAAGTCGATGCACACCGAGGCGATCAACCACGACCCCGGCATCACCTTCTTCCAGACGGGGGCCCAGCTCGCGGGGCGGCCCAGCATGGGGGCCTGGCTCTCCTACGGCCTCGGCAGCATGAACGCCGACTTGCCGACCTTCGTCGCGATGATCTCGAAGGGCTCGGCCCAGACCGGCCAGCCCCTCTACGACCGCCTGTGGGGCAGCGGCTTCCTGCCCACCCGCTACCAGGGGGTGAAGTTCCTCTCGACCGGCGACCCCGTGCTGTACCTGTCGAACCCGGCCGGCGTCGACCCCGGCACGCGCCGCCGCTTCCTCGACGACCTCGGGGCCCTGAACCGCCTGAAGGAGGCCGAGTACGGCGACCCCGAGACGAGCACGCGCATCGCCCAGTACGAGATGGCGTACCGCATGCAGAGCTCGGTGCCCGAGCTGACCGACCTGTCGGACGAGCCCGACAGCACCTTCGAGCTCTACGGCCCCGACTCGCGCACCCCCGGCACCTTCGCCCGCAACTGCCTGCTCGCCCGGCGGCTCGCCGAGCGCGACGTCCGGTTCATCCAGTGCTTCCACCGCGGGTGGGACCAGCACACCCGCCTGCCCCAGGGCATCCGGCGCCAGGCGAAGGACGTCGACCAGGCCCAGGCCGCCCTCGTGACGGATCTCAAGCAGCGCGGCCTCCTCGACGACACCCTCGTCGTCTGGGGCGGCGAGTTCGGCCGCAGCGCCTACTGCCAGGGCGTCTTCACCGAGGACACCTACGGCCGCGACCACCACCCCCGCTGCTTCACCATCTGGATGGCCGGCGGCGGCGTCAAGCCCGGCGTCACCCACGGCGCGAGCGACGATTTCTCGTACAACATCGTCCGCGACCCCGTGCACATCCACGACCTGCACGCCACGATGCTGCACCTCCTCGGCATCGACCACACGCGGCTGACCTACGCCTACCAGGGGCGGAACTTCCGCCTGACCGACGTGGCGGGCAGGGTCGTGGACCCGATTCTGGCGTGAGGGAATTCTGGCGTGACGGAGAGCGGCACCGGCAGGTTCGTGTCGCTGACGCGTCTGGAGAGGGCCGTCTGTTGAGTCAACCGGTTGTCGTGATCCGGAGCGGCTAGAAGGCGGCCGCGCCCTGCTGCAAGGCTCGGGTCCAGAGCTGGGCCTCCGGCGCGAGATCGTCGCGCGCACGGGCGACCGGCGGCAGGCCGAGCGCCTGTGCACGACCAAGCCCTGCTGCGGGAGGTCATGAACACCGTCGGCCGGCCCGGCGCCTTCGGCGGGTCCGTCCGCTGCGTGGTCCCATCTCGATGGTGACCGAGGGCTGAGACGCCCGCACCGTCACCCACATCCTGGGCGTGCGCGCCTTCGGCACCCAGCTGCTCTGCGAGCAGGTCGTCGGGCGCGCCCTGCGCCGGCAGTCGTACGACATCAACGAGCACGGTCTGTTCGACGTCGAGTACGCCGACGTGCTCGGCATCCCCTTCGACTTCACGGCCAAGCCGACGCTGGCCTTCGCCGAGCTGACCGATGTCTACGCCATGGAGGAAGACTTCGAGGCGGCGGTAAGGGTGCGGTTCCAGGCGGTGGTCGAGCAGGCGGATGAGCTATCCGCGGTGGCGCTGGCTCGGTCTCGGCGCTAACTTGTCGGCGCTAACTTGACGGTGAGTGGTCAACGGCATAGGCTAGTTCATATGCCTGCATCGTCCAACGCGCACTCCCCTGTCCGCCGCGTGCGGTTGTTCCGTAATGGACGCAACCAGGCGCTGCGGATTCCCCGCGAATTCGAGCTGGAGGGGTCAGAGGCCATCCTGCGGCGGGAGTCGGACTGCCTGGTCATCGAGCCTGTCCGTCGGGGGCGGCTGCTCCGCCTGCTGGCCGACCTGCCGCCCCTGGCGGAAGCGTTCCCCGACGTGGACGGCACGCTCGGGCCGCTCGACGATGTGGACGTGTGACCGTGCCGCGACGGTTTCTGCTCGACACGAACGTCGTTTCCGACGTGGCGCGGTTTCCGCAGGGTCCGGTCGCCGCTCGCATCGCGGCGGTCGGCGAGGCTCAGGTGTGCACCAGCATCGTGGTGGCCGCCGAGTTGCGCTACGGGGCCGCCCGCAAGGGGTCCGAACGCCTGATCCGACGCATCGACGTCATTCTCTCGGGGCTCGACGTCCTGCCGTTCGACGCGCCGGCCGACCTGCACTACGCCGAGTTGCGAACGCACCTCGAGCGTCACGGCACACCGATCGGTCCGAACGACATGCTAATCGCCGCCCAGGCGTTGGCCTCGGACCTGACGGTGGTCACGGCGAACGGCGCCGAGTTCCGCCGGGTGCCCGGACTGCTCGTCGAGGACTGGCGGGCCGGGGCGGGTCCCGCCGTGCCGCGTTTCCCGCGTTGACGAGGCGGCGGCATGCCGGGTCGGCAGTGAGGCGACGCCGGCATGCCGACGGTTGACATGTTCCTCGGCGAGAGCCTGGAGGACCGCAGCATCGCCGACGCATCGACGGGCTGACGGTCGTCGACGCACGGGACGCACGGGACGCGAAGAACAGATATCCGGTATCATTACCGGAAAGAAGGGAGGCGTGGCGAAGAGGCAAACGCTCGCCGTGCGTGACTATCGCGACCGGCTGAAGCGAGGCGGATGGGTCCGTTGCGAGGTCAAGGTGCGCCACGACGACGTCGAGCTCATTCGCACCGTGGCCACCGCGCTGCGCGATCCGGATCGCCACGCCGCCACGCGTGCACTGCTGCGTGACCGTTTGGGTGGCCCGCGCCCGCGCGGCTTCAGGGAGCTGCTCGCCTCGTGTCCGGTCGACCTCGACATCGATCGGCCCCGCGATCTCGGTCGCGACATCGGGGTTTGATGTTCCTCCTCGACACCAACGTCATCTCGGAAGTGCGCAAGGCGGACCGTTGCAACGCCGGCGTGGCCAAGTGGTTCTCCGGCGTGAACGATGCCGACCTGTTCATCAGCGTCGTTGTGACCGGCGAGATCCGGCAAGGCATCGAGCGCCTCCGCCGGCGCGATTCCCGCCAGGCGGAGACCCTCGAGCGTTGGCTAGTGGACGTCGTGACGTCGTACGCCGACCGCGTCCTGCCGATTGACGGTCGCGTCGCCGACGCCTGGGGCCGCCTGGGCGCCGTCCGTCCGGTGCCGGTCATCGACGGGCTTCTGGCCGCCACCGCCCGTGTGCACGACATGACCCTCGTCACCCGCAACGCCCCGGACGTCGAGGGTCTCGGCGCCCAGGTCCTGAATCCCTTCGACGCGTGATGCGCGCGCGGTCTCGTTCGCGGCGTGGCGCCCTGACGGCACATCGCGACCGACGAGTTCGAGCTGTAGCACGGCCGTGCGGTCGTACAATGCCGGGTGAGTCCATCCACGGTTCCGCTGCCATGCTCAAGAGGCGAGCCACGAAGTCCGAGGCGCTCAGGCCCGGCGGGGCGTCGCGCAAGAACATCCCGACCGCCGAGTTCCGGCCGGTGATGGCTCGGTCCGAGCAGAGTCCCGTCCGGGTGGCCTACGAGCGGCGCAACCACGACCTCGACCCGCAGCTCGTCTGGCGCGGCAAGGACGCGCAGAACGCGTCTGACCTCGTCGTGCAGGCGCCGCCGCTCTACATCCAGGAGAGGGTGCACCCCAAGGTGCTCGTCGACGACCTGCGCCGGCAGCAGGGAACGGCACTGGAACGCGACAGGGCGAACGAGGGGATGCGCATGGGGTACACCGCGGTCGTGAAGCAATCCGGGGAATGGTGGATCGGCTGGATCGAGGAAATTCCGGGGGTCAACTGCCAGGAGCGCACGCATGAGGAATTGCGGCGAAGCCTCGCAGTTGCGCTTGCGGAAGCGTTGGAGTTCAGACACGGAGAGATCAACGATGTCCTGGCTCGCAAGATCTGTCGCGACCTCGGCGTCGATGCGATCGGACGAAGCAGGTAGGCGCAGAGGGCGGCCGGCCGGCTTCGTCGCGACGGGACGTGCAGGATGGGTTGCGTCCGAAGTGCGCGCGGCGCCCGCCGCAGCGGGCGACCTGCCCGGACGGTATTCGGGCGGGTGACGATCGACGGTGATGACCATGGAACTGGAGACGATCACGAGGGTCTCGGTGGAGCGGCTGCGCCTGGACCGGATGAACCCGCGGCTGGTCGGCGAGGGCGAGAACGCGTCGGACGAGTGGATCATCGCGCGGCTCTGGCGCTCGGCTGAGCTGGACGAGCTGTTGCAGTCGATGTCGGCCAACGGCTATCTGGACATCGAGCCGCTCGTCGTGCTGGCCGAGAGCGGCGTCGGCGACGATGCGTTGACCGTGCTGGAGGGCAACCGGCGGCTCGCCACGCTGCGACTGCTGCGGGAGCCGGCCCTGGTCGCCAGGATCGCGTCCGCCGAGAGCGCCCGCATCACGGTTCCGAAGATCAGCGAGGCGGTACTGGGGACGCTCGACGAGGTCTCGGTGTACCCGGTTGGGGACCGAAGCCGCGCGCGGGCGTTCATCGGCTTCAAGCACATCAACGGCCCGGAGAAATGGGACGCCTATGCGAAGGCGCGGTTCGCGGCGGAGTGGTATCAGGAAGGCCGGAGCCAGGGCATCGGACTCGACGACATAGCGAACGCCATCGGCGATCGCCACGATACGGTGAAGCGAATGGTGGCAGGGATCTACGTGCTGGACCAAGCGCGAAATGAAGGCCTGTTCGACATCGAGGATCGCCACTCCCGGAGATTCAATTTCTCGCACCTGTATACGGCGCTCGCGCGGTCTCAGTACATGGACTATCTGGGGCTGGAGAGCGCTTGGTCGCGATACGACCCGCGAGTGGAACCGGTGCCAGCGGACAGGCTCCAGCGGCTGAGACAGGTGCTCGTCTGGATCTACGGTTCCAAGGCCGACGACGTAGAGCCGGTCGTACAACAGCAGAACCCCGATATCAAGCGGCTCGGCGAAGTGCTCGCCAACGCGGAGAGCCGCCTGGTTCTCGAGCATACGGCCGACCTGGACGAGGCTCACGCCAGTACGGAGTCGACGGACCGGCGCTTCACGGCGTCGCTGTTGCGGGCGCGCGACGAGCTGCGAGACGCGGCCGGAGCGACGAGAGCCTACGACGGGCGGGACCAGTCGCTGCTCGACATCGCCGAGGACGTAAAGGAAACGGCCGATGTCGTGTACTCGCGGATGGCGAAGAAGCGACGGGAGGCGACGGCGTGATGGCTCTCTACCTGCCGATCGACGAGGTGACGGGCCCGACAATTGACATCGATCGCGCGGCCGACTTCCTGGAGCTGAGTGCGTTCGTGGCGACGGATTCCTCGGTGAGAACGTCCGGCCTGGCGGGTGCGGTCTCGGTCGGCGCCGCTGAAGACCATCACGACGTGGACAACGAGATGCAAGGGGGCGACGAGGACATCGGTCGTGAGACGGTGGACCGAATCGACTCGCGGCAGTCCGCGCTGGGTGAGGTCTATCCGTTCGCGCTCGACGAGAGCGGCGGCGTGCTGACGTGCGAGGCGACGGCACCGTCGGTCGGGCAGGCCGCCTACCTGCTGAGCCTGTTGCTGTCTAATCTCCGGGCCGTGACGCCGATGCTCGAAAACTCCGGCATTCACCCGACCGACGCCGAGGTCCGACTACTGCGGTCCCACTTCCAGTGCTGCGCCACGGCGGCGCTGGCCGCGGAAGTGCAGGGCGACGCCTGGTCGTTCGGATTCCCGCGGTCGGACGGCTCCGGGTTCCTGGACAAGCTAAAAGAGATCTGGCAGAGCCTCGGGGACGGGAACGTCGAACGGCAACCCGGAGCGCCGACGCGGCCGCAGGACGATCAAGTCGATGTCTTCGCCGCGCGCCTGCACGCCGACGGCCTGCCCGGATTCCTGCTCGCCGCGGCGCAAGTAGCTACCGGGAAGGACGCGCGAGAGAAGTCGCTGAAGGGGCATTTGGGCGCGTTCAGGAGCCGCTGGTTCAGTACGCAGCCCGTGACGGAGTTCATTCCCTACATGATCGTGCCGTTCGCCATCGAGGACAGTCGGTTCATCGACGACGTGCGCGTGATGGGCAACGTCCTGCACCGCCTCCGTGTGCCTCGTCTTGTAGCGGCAGCCGCACCGTTGGCGGAGGCGGGCGTGACGGTCGAAGGGTACAATCGTCTGCCCGAGGTCGTCCGATGGGTCGGCGACTACCGCAACCGGGCGAGGACGGCGGCATGAGGCATCGGTTCCACTCGATCTGTCCGTATTTCGCGATGTTCCCGGAGACGTTCGTCGAGAAGCACCTCGCGGCGACGCCGCACCGCGGCGTGGTCTTCGATCCGTACTGCGGGCGGGGCACCACGGTGTTCCAGGCGCTGCTGCAGGGCAGAGCCGCGGCCGGCTCCGACGTGAATCCCGTCGCGGTCTGCGTCTCGGGCGCGAAGGGCGATCCGCCGGCGTCGGCGGACGCGAGGGCGCGCCTCGATGCGCTGCGGCAGGGCTGCCGCGAGCCGCGCGACGAGGGTTGGCAGGGTGAGATCGAGCCGTTCTTCGATCTCTGCTTTCATCGAGACACGCTGCGGCAGGTGCGCTATCTGCGGTCCGTGCTCGACTGGCGGAACCGCAGGGACGATCGCTTCATCGCCGCCCTGTGCCTCGGCGCGCTGCACGGCGAGTCGCACAAGTCGCCGAACTGCTTCAGCAACCGCATGCCGCGGACGATCAGCACGAAGCCGGACTACTCGGTTCGGTGGTGGACCCGGCGCGCGTACGCGCCGCCGGCGCGGGACGTCTTCGAGATCCTCGAACGGATGATCGAGTACCGGTTCCGGAGCGCCCCGCCGACGGGACGGGCGACGGTGGTGCAGACGGACGCGCGCCGAGCCGCGGCGGCGTTCCCGGCCCTGGCCGGCCGCGTGACGGACGTGATCACGTCGCCGCCCTACCTCGACACCACCAACTACCGCGAGGACCAGTGGCTGCGGCTCTGGTTTCTCGGCGGGGCGGCGCGGATGCCCCAGGGTCGGCGCGACGACCGGCACTACGACAAGGGTATCTATTGGACGTTCATCCAGGAGTCGATGGCGGGGTTGGCGCCGCTGCTGGCCGACCGCGCGAGGCTGGTCCTCCGCATCGGGGGACGGCGGCTGGAGAAGTCGGAGCTGCGGGAGGGCCTGGTGCGTTCTCTGGGGCGCGGCCTGGGGCGCGACGTGCGGCTCGTCGACGACGGCGTCACGACGGAAGTCGGCAAGACCCAGGCCAACGTGTTCCGGGGCGCGAGGGTGTCGCGCTTCGAGGAACACGATTTCTGCTTCGCGGTGTGAGGCGCGCGCGCCCGATGCGCTTGCCCCGCGGATCCCGCGCCCGCCGGGGCGCCTTCGAACCGCCGCGGTCGAGCCGGAGGCGCCCGCGCCCGATGCGCTTGTCCCGCGGATCCCGCGCGCGCCGGGGCCCCTTCGAACCGCCGCGGTCGAACCGACCGAGCCTGGACATCCGTGCGCTCCTCTCGTGACTGTCCGCCTTCGCTTCGCCGCCGGCACGCTGGACATCAGCGGGTTCGACAGAGCCGCCGAACCGCCTCTGCCCGACGCCTGCCGGTGGGACCCGCGGACCCGGCGGTTCCGCGCGCCGGCCGCCGCCTATGCGCCGGTGGTGCGGGCCCTGCTGCGCCGCCGGATCGCATACGAGGACGAGGCCCGGGGCTACGGCGTCCTCGACGGGGGCCTGCGGGTGCGCCGCGAGCCTCGACCCTTCCAGGACGAGGCGGTCGAGGCATGGCGGGCCGCGCACGGGCGCGGGGTCGTCGTCCTGCCGACGGGGGCCGGCAAGACCGAGGTGGCGCTGCTGGCCGTGGACGCCGTGCGCCGCGACACCATCGTGGTGGCGCCGACCCTCGATCTGGTGGGGCAGTGGCACCGGCTGCTGCGCGAGCGGTTTCGGACGGAGATCGGCGTCCTCGGCGGCGGCGACCATCGCGTCGAGGCCATCACCGTCTCGACCTACGACTCGGCCTACATCCACATGGAGCACCTCGGCGCGCGCTTCGGCCTCGCCGTGTTCGACGAGTGCCATCACCTGCCCGGCCCCGCCTACGCGCTGGCGGCCGAGCGCTGCCTCTCGCCCTATCGGCTCGGCCTGACCGCGACCCCGGAGCGCCTGGACGGCCGCCACGCCGACCTCGAATCGCTGGTCGGACCCGTCGTCTACCGCAAGCGGGTCCGCGACCTCACCGGCGAGTACCTCGCCGACCACGATGTCGAGCGCATTCTCGTGGAGCTGACCGACGACGAGCGCCGCGCCTACGACGAGGCGCGCGCGGTCTACCGGTCGTTCGTCGTGGGCAAGGGCATTCGGATGTCGAGCCCCGACGGGTGGTCGCAGTTCGTCATGCGCTCGTCGCAGAGCGCGGAGGGGCGGCGCGCGATGGCCGCTTACCAGCGCCACAAGGAGATCGCGTTCGCGGCGCCCTCCAAGCTCGCCTACGTCGACGAGCTGCTGCACCGGCACCGGCGCGACCGTGCGCTGCTGTTCACCGAGCGCAACCGCACCGCGTACGCCTTGTCCCGCCGGTTCCTCCTGCCCATCATCACCCACCAGACGAAGGTCTCCGAGCGCACCCGCATCCTCGATGACCTCGGCGCCGGCGTCTACAACGCGCTCGTCACGTCGAAGGTCCTGAACGAGGGCGTGGACCTGCCCGCCGCGAGCGTCGGCATCGTCATCTCCGGCAGCGGCTCGGCGCGCGAGCACGTGCAGCGGCTCGGCCGCCTCCTCCGCAAGCAGGGCGACAAGACCGCGGTCCTCTACGAGCTCGTCGCGAACGACACGACCGAGGTGTTCACGAGCGAGCGGCGCCGGGAAGCCCATGCCGAGGGCTGATCGGGCGCGGGTGCGGGCGCGCGGCGCCCTTGCCCCGAACGCGGAGGGCGTCGGCGCCGAGAACGAACATGCTGACGACTGACCTCGTGCGCGTGCGGCGGCGCGGCGGTCGCATCGAGGCCCGCCGGCTGGGCCGCGCCGAGCGCGGGCGCCTGTTGGAAGCGGCCGACGGTTACGTCGCGGCCGCGCAGGCCGGGGTCGGCCGGCCCCGTGCGGCGTTCGAGGCGGCGTGCGACGACGTGCCGTGCGAGCCCACCGACTACAAGCTGCTCCGGGGCCTTCGGAAGCTCGTGCGGGACCGCTGCGTCTTCGAGACGCCGGCGGACGTGGACGCGCCGGCCTTGCGGCGCGCCGTCTTCGCCCGCGCCGCCGCGGCTCGGCGCGCCCTGAACGACGACGACGCGTTCGAGCGCGACGCCGTCATCGCGCCGGCCGCCGCCGAGTGCGGCCTGACGGCGCGCGACGTGCCCGACGCGCTCTTCGCTGACCTGAAGGAGCACCAGGTCCTGGCACGGTTCGACGCCGTCGGGGGGCCGGCCCTCGTCGCCGCCTACGAGACCGCGCAGCACCAGGCGATACTCCTGCGGGCGGTTCGCGTCGTCGTCACGTTCGACCGGCCCGACCCCGGCGGGTTCCGGCTCTTCTTCCGCCGGCTGAAGTTCCATCGGCTGCTCTACGTCGCGACCCGGCCGTCCGCGGGGGTGTGCCGCGTCGAGATCGACGGGCCGTTCAGCCTGTTCCGGTCCGTCACCGCCTACGGCCTGCAGCTCGCGCTCCTGCTGCCGGCCCTCGATGCCTGCGGCTGCCGCTGGGAGCTCGACGCCGACGTCCTGTGGGGCCCCGAGCGGCAGGCGCTCGAGTTCCATCTCGAAGGCGAGCCGGCGACCGGGGTCGCCGACGAGGAAGCGCGCCTGCCCGACGAGGTCGCCCGGTTGCGCGACCGGTTCCGGCGGATGAAGACGCGGTGGACGGTCGCGGTGGCGCACGAGCTGCTCGACGTGCCCGGCTTCGGTCTGTGCGTCCCCGACCTCGTCTTCACCCACGCCGGCACCGGCCGCCGGGTCTACTTCGAGGCGCTGGGCTACTGGAGCCGCGAGGCCGTGTGGCGCCGGGTGGATCTGGTCGAGGCGGGGCTCCCTCATCCGGTCATCTTCGCCGTCAGCCGCCGGCTGCGGGTCAGCGAGGAGGTCCTCGACGAGCAGCTTCCCGGCCAGCTCTACGTCTACGCGGGCGCCATCAGCGCCCGCGCCGTCGAAGAGCGCCTCGAGGCCGGCCTGGCCGCGCCGCGCAGTTGATTCGATACGCGCCGATCCTGTCGTCGGCCTGCTCGCGGCGGCCGGAAATGGTTCGAGATCGAACGATCAGGGCCACGCGGTAGCGAAGTTCGCGCCGCTCCGTCACTCGTCACGCCAGCCCCCGCAGGAACTCGATGAGCAGCCGCGCCGTCTCCTCCGGCTGCTCCTGCTGCACCCAGTGGCCGGCGCCGTCGACCATGTGCACGCCCCGCATGTCGGTGCACGCCTGCTCCTGCATCCGCTCGAGGCTGCCCGGACTCTGGTAGCTGCCCCAGTCGCTCGACCCGGCGATGAAGATCGACGGCTGGTCGATGGTCAATCCCGCGAAGAGCTGCTGCTCGGGGGCGCCGATGCCGCCCGAGCGGTAGTGGTTCAGGCCTCCCTGGAAGCCGGTGCGCTCGTACTCCTCGGTGTAGACCCCCAGCTCGTCGTCGGGCAGCCAGGTGTTGGCGGCGATGTGGTCGGCCGACGGCATGTGCTTGGCGACGGTCTCGGCCATGCCGTCGGCGAGGTCCATGATGTAGTAGGTCGGCATCTTCGCCATCTCGGCCGCCGTCCGCGCCGCGAGCCGGTACGGCCGGTTGCCCGGCCAGTCGGCGCTCTTGTAGTGGTAGTAGCCGCGCAGGAAGGCGTGCAGGCCCTGGGTGGCGCGCCACATGTTGGCGTTGGCCTCGCGGGTCCGGTAGTACCGCTGATAGTGCTTGCGGGGCCGCGGCAGGGCCGCGAGGTCGTCGAACAGGGTGGGGCCGGGCTCGGCGGGCTCCGCCGGCGGGTCGTCCGCGGTGTCGAACGGCAGGTCGGCGACCCCGCCGTTGGGGGCGCTCATCATCGCCACCGCCCGGAACACGTCGGGGCGGATGCGCGCGCACCACGCCGCGATCGGCGAGCCGAAGTCGTGCCCGATGACCGCGGCCACCTCGCGGTAGCCGAACGCGTGCACCAGCCCCAGGGCGTCGCGCACGACGTTGAGGCGGCGGAACGAGGCGAGGTCGCCGTCGTAGTCGGCGTCCCAGCCCGTCGTGCGGCCGTAGCCGCGCATGTCGGGGGCGAAGACGTGGTAGCCCTCCTCGGCCAGGGGCACGAGCACGTTGCGCCAGCTGTAGGCGAGCTCGGGAAAGCCGTGGAGCAGCAGCAGGGCGGGGCGGTCGCCCGCGTAGCCGGCCTCGAGGACGTGGACGCGGAGGCCGTTGACGTCGTGCACGAAGCGAGACCGCACCCCCGCGGGCAGCACGTCGGGGTCGTAGGGGCCGACCGGGGCGGGCTGCGCGGCCGTGCGCGGGCGGGCGGTGGCCGCGGGCCGGGCCGGCGGCCGGGGAGCCGCCGCGGTCGGGGCGGCGAGGGCGGCGGCCGGGCCGAGAGCGGCGAGGCCTTGGATGGCTTGGCGTCGGGTCATGGTCTTGGACATGATGGTTCTCCCTCCGAGTCGCGGCAGCGCGCGGTGACGTGTCGGCGGGTCGACCGCAGCCGTGCGCTCGCGAGTCGCTCGTGAGTCGCTCGTGAGTCGAGGAGCCCGTGGCGAAGGCCGCGCCGCATTCGAGCGGCGAGGCATCCCGCCACTCGTTGCGACGCGGTCTTCAGCACGGGCCCCGAGTCGTCCGCCAGTATAGAGCCTCGGGCGGGGCGCGCGGTGGTTCGGGCGGGCGCCCGTCTGCGTTACCATTGGGGGGCATGATTCGGTGGGTCCCTCGCCTCGTCGCCTGCGCCGGTCTCGCCGCTGCGGCCTGGACGCCCGCGCCGGTCGCGGCGCACCCTGCGCCGTTCAGCTTCGTCGACCTCCGCCTCCAGTCCGAGACCATCGAGCTGGAGGTCGTCGTCCACGCCTTCGACGTCGCCTACGAGCTCGCCGTCCAACCGCCCAACCGGGTGCTGGAGCCGGGCGGGCTGGGGGGTCGCGCGCAGCGCCTCGTCGACCTGGTCAGGGAGCGCCTGGTCATCACCGTGGACGGCGCCCGAATCGACGTCGCGGCCTGGTCCGACCCCGAGCCGCTGCCGGAGCGGCAGTCGGTCAGCCTGCGCGCCCGCGTGGCGCTCGAGGGGGCGCCCGGGCGGATCGACGTCGAGGCGGTCATGTTCCCCTACGACCCCCAGCACCAGACCTTCGTCAACGTCTACGACGAAGGGGTCCTGACGTCGCAGGCGATCCTGAGCGGCGGCGACCCCCGCTACGAGTACTTCGTCGGCAGCACGCAGGGCACGCTGGCCGTCATCCGGCGCTTCGTGCCCCAGGGCATCCACCACATCCTGATCGGCCCCGACCACCTGCTGTTCCTGGTCGGACTGCTGCTGCTCGGCGGCTCCCTGCGCCGGCTGCTGCTCGTCATCACCGCATTCACCCTCGCCCACAGCATCACCCTCGCCCTCGCGGTGCTCGACGTGGTGAGGCCGCCCGGCAACGTCGTCGAGCCGATCATCGCGCTGAGCATCATCTACGTCGGGGCCGACAACCTGCTGGTGCGGGGCGGGCGCGACATGCGGGTGTGGATCGCCCTGGTTTTCGGCCTCATCCACGGGTTCGGCTTCGCGAGCGTGCTGCGCGAGATGGGATTGCCGACGGGGGCCCTGGGCTGGTCGCTGTTCTCGTTCAACTTCGGCGTCGAGATCGGGCAGGTGGCGGTGGCGGTGGTCGTCGCCTCGGCTCTCGCCTGGCTGCGGGCGCGCAACGAGAAGGCGGGTCGGCAACTGGCGGTGGCGGGGTCGGTCGGGGTCATCGCGGCCGGGACGTTCTGGTTCGTTCAGCGGGTTTTTCTTTCGGGAGGAATGTCATGAGAAGAGCGATGATGCTCGGCGCGGTGGTGCTGGCGGGCGTGGTCTCGGTCGCAGGCCTCGCCGGCCAGCAGGGGGAGCGGACCCTCGAGGTCGAGCAGCTCGAAGACAACCTGTTCGTCCTCCGCGGCGGGGGCGGCAACTCGGCTGCGTTCGTGACCGACGGCGGGGTGGTGCTCGTCGACAGCAAGCTCGAGGGATGGGGACAGCCCCTCATCGACAAGATCGGCGAGCTGACCTCGAACCCCGTCACCACCATCATCAACACCCACGCCCACTTCGACCACGTGGACGGCAACGTCGAGTTCCCGGCGTCGGTCGATTTCGTGGCCCACGAGAACACGCAGCGGCTGATCGGCGAGAACAACGCGGTCCGGGGCCTCGGCCGCCCCGCGCGGCCGAGCCCGTTCGGGGCTGACGGGCACGGGGTGCCGGAGATCACGTTCAGTGACCGGTTGACGTTGGGCGACGGCGACGACGCGGTCGAGCTGCACTACTTCGGCCGCGCCCACACCGGCGGCGACGCGTGGGTGGTGTTCCCGGCCCTCGGCGTGATGCACGCCGGCGACGCGTTCCCCGGCAAGAACCTGCCGATCATGGACTCGAACAACGGCGGCAGCGGAATCGATTATCCCGAGACCCTGCGCAAGGCCTCGGAGGGCGTCGACGGGGTCGAGCGCATCATCACCGGGCACAGCAGCGTGATGACCCCGGCCGATCTCGCCGAGTACGCCGAGTTCGTCGGCGCTTTCGTCGCCGACGCCCAGGCCGCGAAGGCGGCCGGCCGGTCGGCCGCCGACTTCGTGGCGGGCTGGGAGGTGCCGGCGCGGTTCGCGGGCTACGCCAGCGGGGCGCCGGAGAGGCTGACGCCGTACGTCGAGGACATCTACGCGGCGACGCCGTAGGCGGGCTTGCGGCGGGACGGCGTCGGCAGCGCCGCGCGCGGTGGGCCACGGCCGCCGTGAACGGGCATGGCCCGGCGCGGCGATCGCGGCAGACTAGGTTCGAGGCCTGCAGGTTCGACCTGTACACGCGCCTGGACCAACGGATCCGCGCGTGACCGGGAGCGAGCCGCGGCGCGACCGTCGGAAATGCTGGTAACATGGCTGCGGTCGGGCTTGGCCCGGCCGCGAGATCCATCCGGAAGCGGCGGCGGAGCCGCAGGTTCGAAGGGGAAGAGACGATGCCGAAACAGACCACGCGTCGCGATGTACTCAAGGGGGGGGCCGCGCTGGGCGGGCTCGCGGCCTTCGGTGTGCCCGAGTGGGCGTTCCCGGCGTTGGCGCAGGGCGAGGAGCTGGTGGAGTTCACCGACCTGCCGGAAGAGATAGTGCTGGAGCGGACGCCCGACCGCCGCATCATCGACGTCCGGCACATCGACGGGCCGATCACGCCGGCCGACCAGTGGTTCACCACCCAGCACCACGGCCATCCGGATGTCGACATCTCCACCTACCGGCTCCAGGTGTCGGGCATGGTGGACCGCCCGCTCAACCTGTCGCTGACCGACCTCAGGAACTTCCCGAGCCGCGAGCTGGTGTTCGGGTTCGAGTGCTCGGGCAACCGCGGGCCCCTGAACGGGCTCTCGAGCAACGGCCGGTGGACCGGCGTGCCGCTGCGAACGGTGCTGGAGGGGGCCGGCCTGCAGGACCGGGCGCGCGAGATCGTCTTCCTGGGGGCCGACCGCGGCGAGGAAGAGGTGGTCTTCCGTGGCCGCACCTACAACGTCGACCAGCAGTACGGCCGCAGCCTGCCGCGCGACATCGCCCTGTCGGACGAGCCGCTGCTCGCCTACGCGTTGAACGGCGAGCCCCTGAGCGCGCATCAGGGCCGCCCGCTCCGCCTGCTGGTGCCGGGCTGGTACGGGGCGCCGAACGTCAAGTACCTGTCCGAGATACACGTGCAGGAGGACCCCTATCTGGGCAAGTGGCAGGCGCGCTGGTACCGCACCCTGAGGGGGGAGATGATCAACGGCGAGCTGAAGTGGGTCGAGACCGCGATCACGAAGATGCGGTTGAAGTCCTACATCGCCCGCGTGACCAAGGTGGGCGACCATCACCGCGTCTTCGGGGTGATCCTGCACGACGGCACCCCGATCGAGTCGGTAGAGGTGCGGGTGGACGACGGCCCGTGGGAGGCGGCGACCCTCGACGCCTCGATGACCGAGAAGTACTCGTGGAAGTTCTTCACCTACGAGTGGCGCGGGGCGACGCCGGGCGAGCACACCGTCACCTCGCGCGCGACCGACGCCAACGGCTACCGGCAGCCGACGGCCGAGGAGCTCGAGGTCAAGCAGACGTTCCTCGAGCAGAACAACCAGCATCCGCGGACGCTGATCATCACCTAACGGCGGCGCCCCGGCGCCCCGTGCACCTTCGCGACGGCCCTGTGGACACGTTCTGCAGGGCCGTCGTCGCTTGCGGCCCGCGGCCGCCGTGGAGGCAGGCGCGGCCGCGGGGAACGACGGTCCGGGCCCGGGGGCGACGGGGGGACGCCTGACGGCAGGAGCGGCCGCAGGGAACGACGCCGCGGGATGCATCGCCGGCCGCCGGCAGCGCGTCCTCCACCGCGGCTCCGGAAGGCGCGTGCGGGAACGAACCCCAGGTGCGGCATGGCCGAGGACGGGCACGAGCACTATCTGAAGACCGAGCTCTACGAGCTGGTTCGCAAGGACCCCGCCATCTTCGAGTTCCTGCAGGCCGGCTCGCTCGACGGCATCTGGTACTGGGACGTCGAGCGCCGGGACCAGGAGTGGATGAGCCCCCGGTTCAAGGAGCTCTTCGGCTACCGCGACGACGAGATCCCCAACACCTCCGAATGGTGGATGGCCAACATCTTCCCGGAGGACCGCGACCTCGCCCTCGACAACTTCGCCAAGCACCTCGCCGACGCCGACCATCCCTACGATCAGATCGTCCGCTACCGCCACCGCGACGGGAGCACGGTGTGGGTCCGCTGCCGCGGCCTCGCCGTCCGCAACGACAAGGGCGAGCCCATCCGGCTGCTCGGCTGCCACACCGACGTGACCGCGCTCAAGCGCGCCGAGGAGGACCTGCAGCGCCAGGCGGAGGAGCTGCGGGAAGCAAAGGACGCGGCCGAGCGCGCCAATCGGGCCAGGAGCATCTTCCTCGCCCACGTCAGCCATGAGATCCGCACGCCGCTCAACGGCGTCATCGGGATGACGGAGCTGCTCGGCGAGACCGACCTGACGTCCGGGCAGCGCGAGCATCTCGACGCCCTGCGCGAGTCGGCCGACGTGTTGCTCGACATCATCGACGACATCCTCGACTTCTCGAAGATGGAGGCGGGCAAGCTGGTCGTCGAGTCCTACGCGTTCCGCCTCCGCGAGCGACTGGACACGCTGGTGAAGTCGTTCGCACCCCGCCTGTACGGCCGGGACGTCGCCTTGTCGCACCAAGTCGACGCCGACGTGCCGGACGCGGTGGTCGGCGACGGGCGGCTGCTGCGTCAGGTCCTCGCGAACCTCCTTTCGAACGCCGTCAAGTTCACCCGGCGGGGCGCGATCGCGCTGCACGTCCGGCGGGAAGATGCGGTCGACGACGGCGTCGTGCTTCGCTTCGACGTGTCCGATACCGGCATCGGTATACCGCCGGGCAAGCAGGAGGCGGTCTTCGAGGAGTTCGTGCAGGCCGACGCGTCGACGACCCGACGCTACGGGGGGACGGGCCTGGGGCTGGCCATCGCCTCCCGCCTCGTGGACGCCCTGGGGGGAGACATCGGCCTGCACAGCGAGCCGGGCAGGGGCAGCACGTTCCACTTCACCGCGCGGCTCGGGCTCTCGGAGACCGGCGTCGACGAGACGCCGCCGAGTCGCGAGACGGTGGTCGAGGGCGCGCCGTTGCGCGTGCTCCTCGTCGAGGACTCCGTCGCCAACCAGCGGGTGGCGGTCGGGTTCCTCGAGCGGGAGGGCCACCGGGTGCGCACCGTGGGCGACGGCGTGGCGGCGGTCGATGCCTGCGCGGCCGAACGGTTCGACGTGGTGCTCATGGACCTCCAGATGCCCGGGATGGACGGCTACGCGGCGACCGCCGCGATTCGGCGCCGCGAGGAGGAGCAGGGCGCGAGCCCGACCCCGATCCTGGCCCTGACCGCGCGGGCGTCGCGCAGCAACGAGGCCTGGTGCCTGGCCGCCGGCTTCGACGGGTTCCTGCTCAAGCCGTACCGGCCGCGGGAGCTCTTCGACGCGATCGCCGGCGTGGTGGAGCAGGGGTCGCCGGACGCCGCGTCCGGCGGAGACGCGGAGGCCGCGCGCGACGAGGAAGGGGGGGCGCCGGTCGGTGAGGACGGGGACGCGGCGGCGGGCGGCGGAGACGGCCCGCCCCCCGGCCTGGACGGCGCCGAGGCGGGCGGGGACGACACCGAGGCGGCCGACGACGCGCTGGCGCCGGCCGGTCGGGACGGGGCGGAAGCGGCCGTCAGCGACGAGTTCTCCAGCGGCGCGGCGGCGGCGGGCGCGGCGGCGCCGCGCCGCCTCGACTGGGGCCCGGCTCTGGAGGCCGTGGGCGGCGACCGGGAGCTGCTGGCGAAGGTGATCGATGGTTTCCTCGGTCAGCACCCCTCGTTGGTGGCCGAGCTGGCAGGCGCGCTCGGGGCCGGGGACCTGACCGTGGCGCGCCGCGCGGCGCATACCATTGCCGGGTCGCTCCGGTCGTTCGAGGGCGCGAGGGTCGTAGCCCTCGCCGAGGCCCTGGAGGACCGCTGCCAGGAAGGAGCGGCGGGAGCCGCCGCCGACGCCTGGCGCGCGCTCGAGCCGGAGCTCGAGGCGGCGGTCGGCGAGCTCCGCAAGGGGGTTCGAGGGCGGTAGGCCGCCCATCGTCGCCCAACCGACCCTTCAGGAGTCCGCGCCGTTCTGCGGCGCCGACTCCCGGACGCAGCGCCGCGGTGGGAAGCGGGGGTCGGGACGTCCGCCGCGGCCGCCGCGGCGCCGCGGGCCGCGGACCTTGGGCCCGGTCGATGGCAAGGGACGACATCGTGGCATGCATCCTCGTCGTGGACGACTCGGCGGCCGACCGCGAGCTGGCCGGGACGCTGCTGGAGCGGGCATCCTGGCAGGTGCTGTACGCCGAGCACGGCCGGGACGCCCTGGCCCGAATGCGAGAGCGCGCGGTCGACCTGGTGCTGACGGACGTGGTGATGCCCGAGCTGGACGGGCTCGCGTTCGTCGAGCACGCCAAGGAGGACCATCCCCTCGTCCCCGTGGTGCTGATGACCGCGCGGGGGAGCGAGGAGCTCGCGGCGCGGGCCCTCGAGGCCGGCGCCGCCAGCTACGTGCCGAAGAAGCTGCTCGTGCGCGACCTCGTCGAGGTGGTCAAGCGCATCCTCGACGTGTTCAGGGAGCGCCAGAGCGACACGCTCCTGCAGGGACGCCTGCGGGCGGCGTCGTTCGTCCTCGAGAACGACCTCGACATGCTCTCGTCGCTCGTCGGCTACCTGACCGGCGTCCTCCGGCACTCGGGCATGTTCGACGAGTCCGACTGCCACCGCGTCTCCACCGCCCTCGACGAGGCCCTGACCAACGCCTGCTACCACGGCAACCTGGAGGTGCGCTCGGAGATACGCGACCACGACCCGCGCGCGTACCGGGCCCTCGCGAAGGAGCGCCGCCTCGCCGCCCCCTATCGGGACCGGCGGATTCACGTCAGCGTGAGCCTGGAGGCGGACGGGGCGCGCTTCGTCATCCGGGACGAGGGGCGGGGGTTCGACGCCGCCGGGGTGCGGGACCCGACCGCCCCCGAGCAGTTGGAGCGGCCCACCGGCCGGGGCATCTTCCTGATGAAGACGTTTCTCGACGACGTGCGCTACAACGCCAGCGGCAATCAGGTGACCCTGCTGAAGCGCCGCCGCTCCTGAGCTCGTGGAACGCTCGCGCCGGCGGCATCTCGCCGCGGCCGTCAGGTCGCGCGGTCAGCCGTCCACCGAGCGGATCACCATGACGGTCTTGTCGTCGCCGGGGTCCGGGTTCCCGCGCTCGAACCGCTCTGCCGCGTGGCAGATGCGTCGGGCCAGCTCGGGCGCGGACGCGTCGGGGTGCTCGGCCATCACCGTTCGGATCCCGTCCAGGTCGAAGAACCGGTCGGCCTCGTTCTGCGCCTCCGTCACCCCGTCGCTGTAGATGACGAGCCGGCCGCCCTCGGCGATGGTGACGGTCTGCGCCTCCCACGCAGCGTCGGCGAACAGCCGGAGCGGCGGCCCCGTCGAGACGAGGGCCGATTCGGCGTCGCCGTCGAGCAGCAGAGCCCGCGGGTGTCCGGCGTTGACGAAGGTGAACTCGCCGGTCGAGAGGGTCAGCTCGCCGTAGAAGAGGGTGACGAAGCGGTCCTGGCTCTTCTCGTGGAGCAGCGCCCGGTTCAGGGTCTGCACGAGCTCGATCGGCGTCGCGCACGTCGAGGCCTCCGCGCGCAGGATGCCCTGGGTCTCGGCCATGAGGATCGCCCCGGGAATGCCCTTGCCCGACGCGTCGCCCACCGCCAGGGCCACCCGGTCGTCCGGCAGATCGATGCAGTCGTAGAAGTCGCCGCCGACCTGGCCGCTGGCGTGCAGGTAGGCCCCGATGTCGTGGCGGGGGGCCGCCGGCATGGCCGCCGGCAGGAAGGACTGCTGGACGAACGCGGCGATCTTCAGCTCGTATTCCAGGCGCCGGTTCTGCTCGGCGAGCAGCCGGTGTCGCTCGCGCGCGTAGCGGATGCTGCGCACGAGCGACTCGGGGCTCAGGTCGTCCTTGACGAGGTAGTCCTGAGCGCCGCGCTTGACCGCCTTGACCGCGATCTCTTCGTCGTCGAAAGCGCCGAGGACGACCACCGGCGCGGTCTTGTCGAGATGCCGGATGATCGCGAATCCCTCGCCGCTTCGGGCCGCCTCGGGCGAGAGCCCCAGCAGCACCGCGTCGTAGGGGCGGGTGTCCGTCTCCGCCGACTCGTCCGGGGCGGCGGGCGTCACCTCGACGGTGAACCGGGGGCGCCGCGTCTCCTGCAGGAGAGCGCGCACCCGCTCGGCGCCGGCGGGGTCGTTCTCGATGAGCAGCACGCGAACGACGCCCGAGGGAACCTGAGTGGACACGCGTTATCGACTCGCCGGCTCGACGCCGGGGCTGCGCCGCGGGTGGGGCGCACCCCCGGCAGGGTTGGTCCAGGCGGCGGCGCCGCGGGGCGGCGACGGGCCGCCGGCGACGGTCTCCGTCCGGTCTACGAGAAGCTCTGCACCGCGTCCGACTCCGACTCGAACGTGTCGAACACCATCTCCAGCTTGGTCGTCACCATCAGGTCCATGATGCGCTCGTTCAGGTTGAGCAGCTTGAGCTCGCCGCCCGCGCCGAGGACGGCGGAGCGCTTCGACAGCAGGCCGCCGAGCGCCGCGCTGTCGATGAAGGACACGCCGCCGAGGTTGAGGACCAGCTTCGTGTTGCCGGCGTCGAGCAGATCGTCGATTCGGTCCCACAGCGCGTCGGCGGCGTCGCCGGCCACTTTGCCGCTGAGATCGAGAACCTTGACGGCGTCGACGTCCCGTTGGTCGATACGAAGTGCCATGGCAACCTCCCTGGGAGCCCTGGCGGAACCCGTTGCACGGGATCGGCGCCGCAACGCCGATCGAATGCGGCGGGAGTGTCAACGTGGGCTCCCGAGCCCATGCTGACCCAAACCCGGCGGGAACGCAAACCGGTCGGCCCGGTCGGCTTCGTCCGCGACCGCCCGGTTCCGTCGAGGGGGGCGACCCCCGTTGCGGCGCGGCGGCCGCGGGAGGATGGAAGCCGTTCCCGGTCGGGCAGGGTTGCGGACTCGGCGTTCGAGTTGCATCATTAGAGCCGGTACCGGTGCGTCCAGGCGACGGATCGACGGTTGGAGGAGCGATGATGGGGGCCGGGAGGCGGTATCGCGGGTGGTGCGGGCTGGCGGCGTGCCTGCTCGCCGCGCCGGCGGGGGCGGCGGCGGGGGCGGCCGACGACGACGGCCGGGCCCTGATCGCGGCGGCCCGGGCGCGGGACGTCGAAGCGTCGCGGGCGTTGATCGACCGGGGTGTCGACCTCGACGCGGCCCAGCCAGACGGCGCGACCGCGCTGCACTGGGCGGCGTACCACGGCGCCGTCGAGCTCGTCGACCTGCTGGTCGGGGCGGGCGCCGCCGTCGACGCGGCCAACGACTACGGGGTGACGCCGCTCGGACTCGCCTGCGAGAGCGGCGCGGCGGCCGCGGTGACCCGGCTCCTCGCGGCGGGGGGCGACCCTAACCGGGCCCGCGGCTCGGGAGAGACGCCGATCATGACCTGCGCGCGGACCGGCTCGGTCGAGGCGGTTCGCGCGCTCCTCGCCCACGGCGCCGACCCGTCCGCGGTCGAGCCGTGGCACGGCCAGACCGCGCTCATGTGGGCGGCCGGCGCGGGGCACGGGGACGCGGCCCGGGCCCTGATCGAGCACGGCGCCGCCGTGGCGGCCCGTTCGAGAGGCGGGTTCACGGCGCTGCTGATCGCCGCGCGCGAGGACGACCCGGCGCTCGTCGGCGACCTCGTCGCGGCGGGGGCGGACGTGAACGCGGCGGCGCCCGACGGCACCACGCCGCTGCACGTCGCGGTCGTGCGCGGTCACGCCGGTCTCGCGATGGTGCTGCTCGAGCACGGGGCGGACCCGAACGCCGACGGCCCCGGCTACACCGCCCTGCACTGGGCGGCGGGGTCCTGGCACACCGAGCTGACCGGCCGCCTGCGGGGCATCGACACCGGCGCCGACCCGGAATGGCGCTCGCTCAACGGCCTGCGCGGCGGCAAGCCGGCCCTCGTCGACGCGCTGCTGGCCCACGGGGCCGACCCCGATGTCCGGCTCGGCCGCCACCCGCCCCAGTTCGGCTTCGCGAGCCAGCGCTTCCGGGTCAGCCTGCTGGGCGCCACCCCGTTCCTGCTCGCCGCGATGGACGCCGACGTCGAGGTGATGCGCCGCCTCGTGGCCGCCGGCGCGGACACGCGGACCGCGACCGACGAGGACACCACGCCGCTCATGGTCGCGGCGGGGCTGGGGCAGGTGCCGGCGGAGACGCGCGTGACCGGTGACGAGGCCCGCGAGGCGGTCGAACTGCTGCTGGAGCTGGGGGCCGATGTCAACGCCGTGAACCTGAGGGGCCGCAGCGCCCTGTACGGGGCCGCCCACATCCGGTCGGACGCGATCGTGAAGCTGCTCGTCGACCGGGGAGCGCTGGTGAACCTCGAGGATGATCGCGGCATCACGCCCCTGATGGTCGCCGAGGGAGGCGGCCACATCCTGCTGCCGGGACTCGGGGGCGGCAGCACCGCCGACCTGCTGCGGGCGCTCGGCAGCGACGAGACGGTGCGGTCGAGCTTCATCGAGAACTTCAGCCGGGGGGCCATCCGCTAGTTGACCGTCCGTGAGACGGAGCTGCCCATGTCGCGGGGCGTCTTCGCAGCGTTTGCCGGCGAACGCCAGCGACAGGACGGCAAGGGAAGCTCGGGGACAGTCCGCTGGTTGACCGTCCTTGAAGAAGTGGCCCACGTCGCGGGGCGTTTTGGCAGCGTTTGCCAGCGCAGAACCAGCGACAGGACCGCAATGGAAGCTGCGGGACGTCCGCTAGTGTCGTGGAGGAGACGGCGATGATGCGCGAGGGTCGGTCCGCGGCGAACGCGCTGGGCGCGGCGGTGCTGGCGTGTGGGGGCATCCTCGCCGTCGCGGCGTCGGCGGCCGGACAGCCGGCGAGCGCTGTCGCACCGCCTGCGCAGGCGGTCGGGGCGCGGGGGGGCGCGCCCGCGCAGGCCGCGGTTGCGACGGCGTCACCGACGGGAGGCGAGGCTGCCGCCTACCGGGCGATCCTCGACCGCTACTGCGTGGCCTGCCACAACCGGCGCACGCTGGCCGGGAGCCTCGCCCTCGACGACCTCGATCTGGAGCAGGTCGGCCCGCAGGCGGAGCTGTGGGAGAAGGTTCTCGAGAAGGTGCGCACGCGGTCGATGCCGCCTCCGCGCCGCCCGCGGCCCGATCCGGCCGTCTACGACGCGTTCGGCGGGTGGCTGGAGCGGGCGCTCGACCAGTGGGCGGCCGACCATCCGAATCCGGGGCGTCCCGCCATCCACCGCCTCAATCGGCTCGAGTACGCCAACGCGGTGCGCGACCTGCTGCACCTAGAGGTCGACGCGCAGGCCCTGCTGCCGGCCGACGACATGGCGTTCGGCTTCGACAACAACGCCGCCATCCTCACCATCGCGCCCGGGTCGTTCTCGCGATACATGTCCGCGGCGCGCACCGTGAGCCGGCTCGCCGTCGGGGACGCCTCGATCGAGGCCGACGTCGTGCGCTATCCGGTGTCGCCGCTGCTGGCGCAGGACGGCCGCATGGGCGACGACCTGCCGTTCGGCTCGCGCGGCGGCGCCGCGGTTCGGCACCACTTTCCGCGCGACGGCGACTACGTGCTGCGCATTGCGCTGCGGCGGAACGGAGGCCGCAACGAGCCCCAGGAGATCGACGTTCGGGTGGACGGCGAGCGCGTCGCCCTGCTGCGCGCCGGCCGCTGGCCGGACGACGCGCCGTCGGGGTCGCCCGGCGCGCGCGCGGCGGACGAGGGTCTCGCCGTGCGCTTTCCGGCGCGCGCGGGGACACGGCCGGTGTCGGTCTCGTTCACGGGGCGCCGGATGACTCCGGAGGGGGTGGCGCCGGCCCGCCTGCCGCTGTGGACCTTCTCGACCGGCCGCGGCTACGTCGAGCCGATGGCCCTCGACAGCTTCGAGATCGAGGGTCCGTACGACGGCCCGGAGGCCGCCGGCGCGCGCGCGTCCGACACCCCCAGCCGCCGGCGCATCTTCGTCTGCGAGCCGGCGTCGGCGGCCGACGAGGAGGCGTGCGCAGCGCAGATCGTCGGGACGCTGGCGCGGCGGGCGTTCCGTCGTTCGGTGACCGAGGACGATTTGCAGGATCTGCTCGCCTTCTACCGCGAGGGGCGGGCGGAGGGCGACTTCCGGGCCGGCATCCGGCGCGCCCTCGAGAGCATCCTCGTCGACCCCGAGTTCCTCTTCCGCATCGAGCGCGACCCGCCGGGCGCCGCCCCCGCGACCGCGTACCGTCTGAGCGACGTCGAGCTCGCGGCGCGCATCTCGTTCTTCCTCTCGGCGAGCATCCCGGACGACGAGCTCCTCGAGGCGGCGGTGGCGGGCCGGCTGCGCGACCCCGACGTGCTCGAGGCGCAGGTGCGACGCATGCTCGCCGACGAGCGCGCCGGGACCCTGGTGACGAGCTTCGCCGCGCAGTGGCTGCACCTGCGGCGCATGCGCACCGTCACCCCCGACGTGAACGCCTTCCCCGCCTTCGACGAGAACCTGCGGGACGCCCTCATCCGCGAGACCGAGCTGTTCGTCGGCAGCCAGTTGCGGGACGACCGCAGCGTGGTCGAGCTGCTGACCGCCGACTACACGTTCGTCAACGAGCGGTTGGCCCGCCACTACGGCATCCCCGGCGTTTACGGCCCCCGCTTCCGGCGCGTCGAGTGGGACGACGACCGGCGCCGCGGGCTGCTGGGGCAGGGCAGCATCCTCACCGTGACCTCGCTCGCCACCCGCACCTCGCCGGTGGTGCGGGGCAAGTGGATTCTCGAGAACGTGCTCGGCACCCCCCCGCCGCCCCCGCCCCCCGACGTGCCGGAGCTGCCCGAGCGCGAGGAGAGCGGCGAGCCCGCCTCGCTGCGGGCGCGGCTCGAGGCGCACCGCGCCAACCCCGTCTGCTCGGGCTGCCACTCGCGCATGGACCCGTTGGGCTTCGCCCTCGAGAACTTCGACGCGGTGGGCCAGTGGCGCGACGCCGACGCGGGCGGGGCCCCCATCGACACCGCCGGGGTGCTGCCCGACGGCGCCGCCTTCGACGGGCTGCCGGCGCTGCGCGACATCCTGCACGGCCGCCGCGACGAGTTCGTCGCCACCGTCACCGAGAAGCTCCTGACCTATGCCCTCGGGCGCGGCGTCGAGCACTACGACCGCCCGGCCATCCGCGCCATCGTGCGCGAGGCGGCCGCCGACGACTACCGCTGGTCGTCGATAATCCTCGGCATCACCCGCAGTCTCCCGTTCCAGATGAGGAGATCGGAATCATGATCATCACCCGACAGGCGCTTCCCCGACGCACCGTGCTCCGCGGCCTCGGGACCGCGGTGGCCCTGCCGCTTCTCGACGGGATGGTTCCGGCCCTGACCGCGCTCGAGCGGACGGCGGCCAGGGCGAAGCCGCGGCTGGGGGTGGTCTACGTCCCGCACGGGGCGGTCATGAACAACTGGACCCCCGCCGCCGAGGGCCGCGGGTTCGGCTTCTCTCCGATTCTGCAACCCTTGGAACCGTTTCGCGACCGCCTGCAGGTGCTGACCGGGCTCGACCACGCCCCCGCCGCCCAGATGCCGGGCGACCCCGCGGGCGGCCACGGACGCATCACCGGCGCGTTCCTCACCGGCGTGCACGCCAAGCCGACGGAGGGGGCGGACTTCCGGGCCGGCACCTCGGTGGACCAGATCGCGGCGAGGGTGCTCGGCCGGGAGACCCAGCTCGCGTCGCTGGAGGTGGGCATCGGCCTGCCCGAGTTCGGCGGGGCCTGCGACGCCGGCTTCAGTTGCGCCTACATCAGCACGCTGTGCTGGAGCACGCCCACGACCCCGCTGCCGATGGAGAGCAACCCGCGGGCGCTCTTCGAGCGGCTGTTCGGCGACGGCGCCACCACCGACCCCGCGGCGCGTCGAGCGCGGCGGCGCGAAGACAGGAGCATCCTCGACGCCGTGACCCGCAAGGTGGCGCGGCTGCGCAAGGGGCTCGGTGCGGCCGACCAGGCCAAGCTGACCGACTATCTCGCGGCGGTGCGGGACGTCGAGCGGCGCATCCAGCGGGCCGAGGCCCAGTCTGACCAGGAGCTGCCCGTCGTCGAGCGGCCGTCGGCGAGCGCGCCGGCCTCGTTCAGCGAGTACGTCAAGGTGATGTTCGACCTGCAGGTGCTCGCCTACCAGACCGACATGACCCGAGTCGTCAGCTTCCTGATGACGCCCGAGCTGACCGCCCAGACCTATCCCGAGATCGGCGTGCCCGACCCGCACCACGCGCTGTCGCACCACGAGAACAAGCCCGAGAGCCTCGCCAAGCTCATCAAGGTCGGCGCCCATCACACCGGGCTCTTCGCCTGGTATCTCGACCGGCTGCGGGAGACGCCGGACGGCGACGGGTCGCTGCTCGACCAGGTGATGGTGCTCTACGGCAGCGGCATGAGCAACAGCAACCTGCACAACATCCAGAACCTGCCGATCCTGCTCGCGGGCGGCGGAGCGGGACATCTGCGGGGCGGCCGACACATCCGCTTCGCCGAAGGGACGCCGCTGACCAACCTCTACCTGTCGCTGCTCGGCAAGCTGGACGTGCCGGCGGAGCAGGTGGGCGACAGCACCGGCCGGCTGAGCGAGTTGAGCGACGTGTGATCGGCCGCCGCGGGCGGCCTCCCGCCGGCCGTCCGCACCGGCCGGCTGAGCGAGTTGAGCGACGTGCGATTGGCCGCCGCGGGCGGCCTCCCGCCGGCCGTGTGCGACGGGCCCCTTCGGTCGACCGGGCGAGCGCGAGCGCCGGGCCGAAGCCCGTGGGCCGGGCCGAAGCCCGTGGTACGACGGTGGGTTGCCCATCACTCGCGCGCGTCTCTTTATTCCCACCCGGCCGGGTAGAGCTCGGGGAGCGTCGCCGCGCCCGAGGCCGGCTCGCCGGCGCCATCCCGCCGTTTCCGGCGCGCGTCCCTGCTATCATGCCGCCGCGGCGTCGTCTTCCAAGCCGCCGCCCGTCGGCAACCGGACCTCGACCACGATGAGGATGAGCGTGTCTGAATCTCGAAGGCTCGCGGCGTGCGTCGCCGCGCTTACCCTCGGTCTCGCCGCCTGCGGGGGCGCGCCCACCGGCGTCTCGTCGCAGATATCACCCGAGTACCGCGAGACGGTGCGCGCGTTCTACCGGGGTTTGGCCTCCCTGGAGGTCGGACTGCTCGACGACGCGCAGACCGCGTTCGAGCGGGCGGCGGCGCTCGCCCCCGACGAGCCCGCGATCCGAGCCAACCTGGCCGTCGTGCACGTCGGGTTCGGCAACGAGACGGAGGCGGCGGGGCACATCGAGGCGGCCCGCGGTCTCGCTCCCGACAGCGCCGACGTGCGCTTCCTCGAGGCCCAGCTCGCGGGGTTCCAGGGCCGTTTCGAGGACGCCGTCGCGGGGTACCGCCAGGTGATCGATCTCGACCCCGACCATCTGCGGGCTCGCTACGCCCTCGCCCAGGAGCTCGACCGGGCCGGCGGCGACGCCGAGGCGGCCGAGGCCCAGGCTCAGCTCGAGGCGATTCGCGACCGCCGACCCGGCAACCTCGCGGTTCTCGTGCAGCATGCACGGGTGGCCGCCCGCCGCCAGGACGCGCCGGCCCTCGCCGACACCGTCGATCGCCTGCAAGGGATGACCGACGGCTGGCCGGATCTGGCCGTCAGCCAGCTCGAAGGGCTGTCGGCGGCGGTCGCCGAGGCGGACCTGGAAGGGGCCCAGAGGCCGGCCCAGCTCCTGCGCAACGTCCTCGTGCGGCTGCCCGCGTTCCGGGAGGACCAAGCCCGGGTCAGCGTCAGCGCCGAGGCCATCGCCGAGCCGTTGATGCGCTTTCTCGTGCTGCCTTCTCCCCCGGCCACCGCCTCGCCCCGCGACGAGAGCCTCGCCTATGACGCCGAGCCGCTCGATCCCGACGTAGCCGACGACCAAGTCGTGGTGGCGGTGGTGCCCGGCGGGGAGGAGCCCCCGATGGTCGTCGCCGCGAACGGGCGGGAGGCGCGCCGCCTCGGCGCTCCGGGCGACGCCGCCGGTCTCCCGTTTCCGGCCGGGACGGGCCCGGCGGGGCCGGCGCCGCCGTCCTCCGACGGCGTGCTCGTCCTCGACTGGACCGGCGACTACCGGATGGACCTGGTGCTGGCCGGGCCCGGAGGGATCCGACTGTGGTTGGGGGATGAGTTCGGCGATGGTTTCGTGCCGGAGGCCGGTTTCACGGAGGTCGTCGGCATCCCGGGGGACGATCCCGCGGTTCGCGGCGCCTACGGGGTCTGGGCCGCCGACACCGAGATGGACGGCGACCTCGACATCGTCTTCGGGGCGATCACCGGGGCGCCGTCGGTCCTCCGCAACAACGCCGACGGGACGTGGCGCCGGGAGAGCCCGTTTCCCGGCGTGGTCGCCCTCCGAGACTTCGGTTGGGGCGATTTCGACGGCGACGGCGACCCCGACGCCGTGCTGCTCGACGGAGACGGCGTGCTGCACCTCTTCGAGAACCGTCAGGCGGGCCGGTTCGACCCGGCCGCGCCCCTCGAGCTGCCGGCGGCGGCGGTCGCCCTCGCGGTCGGCGACCTCGACGCCGGCGGCCGGCTCGACCTCGCGCTGCTGGACGCCGACGGTCGGTTGTGGCGGGGAAGCAGGGACGGGGCCGCGTGGGAGACGGCCGAGGCCGGGTTCTGGGACGCCTTCCCCGCCGGGGCCGCCCCCGGCTCCCACCGGCTGCTTCTGGCCGACCTCGACAACAACGGGGCGCTGGACGTGCTCGCGTCGGGCCCGTCAGGCACCCGGATGTGGCTGGCCGACGAGGGGTCCCGTCTCGAGCCGCACGACGCGGGCGTCGATGCCGAGGTGTTCGCCGCCCACGACCTGACCGGCGACGGCCTGCTCGACCTCGTCGGCATCGACGACGGCACGCCGGTCCGGCTGACCGCGCGGGCCGACGCCGGCTACGGCTGGCAGCAGATCCGGCCCCGCGCCAACACCGCGGCCGGCGACCAGCGCATCAACGCGTTCGGGGTGGGCGGCGAGATCGAGGTGCGGGCCGGCCTGCTCGTCCAGAAGCAGGTGCTGACCGGCGCGCCCGCCCACTTCGGGCTCGGGGTGCAGACCCAGGCCGACGTCACCCGCATCAGCTGGCCGAACGGCGTGACCCAGGCCGACTTCGAGTTCGCGGCCGACCAGGTCATCGTGGCCGAGCAGCGGCTCAAGGGGTCGTGCCCGTGGCTCTTCGCCCACGACGGGAGCCGGGTGCGGTTCGTCACCGACTTCATTTGGCGCTCGCCCCTCGGGCTGCGCATCAACGCCCAGGACACCGCCGACATCGCCTTCACCGAGGACCGCGTGCTCGTTCGGGGCGATCAGCTCGCCGCGGTGGACGGCGAGTACGACCTGCGCATCACCGCCGACCTGTGGGAAACGCACTTCTTCGACCACGTGTCGCTGCTGGTGGTCGACCACCCGCCCGACACCGAGGTATGGGTGGACGAACGTTTCGCCCGCGACCCGGTGCCCCTCGACACCGTCGTCACCGGCCCCGCCCGCACCGTCACCCGCGCCTGGGACGACGCCGGGACCGATGTGAGCGAGCTCGTCGCGAAGCGGGACAACCGCTACGTGGCGTCGTTCGACGAGGGCACCCACCAGGGCGTCGCCGAGCCGCACTACCTCGAGCTGGAGCTCGACGAGGCGACGGAGACGTGGGACGCGGTGACCCTGCTCGCCTACGGCTGGGTCTATCCCACCGACAGCAGCATCAACGTGGCTCTCGGTCAGGGCGCCCATCCCATTCCCCGCGGGGTGGCGATGGAGGGGCAGGACGCGAAGGGGAGCTGGGTCGTGCTGCACGCGGATCTCGGCTTCCCGGCCGGCAAGCTCAAGACCATGGTCGTCGACGTGCCGCGTCTCCCGGACGGCACGCGGCCGCGGCGACTGCGCCTGCGGACCAACCTAGAGATCTACTGGGACTGGATCGGTCAGGCCCCGCGGCTCGATCCCGGTCTGGCGCGGGAGACGCGGCTCGACCCCGCCGTGGCCGACCTCGGCTACCGCGGCTACTCGCGGACGGCGCTGCTCGGGCCGCGCGGACTCGAGTTGCCGGACTACGAGATCGGCAACCACCGTCCCCGGTGGCGCGATCTCGTCGGCTTCCACACCCGCTTCGGCGACGTGCGCGAGCTGCTCGCCGGCGTCGACGACCGTTACGTCATCATGAACGCCGGCGACGAGATGAAGCTCCGCTTCGAAGCCCCGCCCCCGCCCGAGGCGGGGTGGCGGCGCGACTTCGTGCTCATCGGCGACGGCTGGGTCAAGGACGGCGACTTCAACACCACCCACGCGAAGACGGTGGGGCCGCTGCCGTCGCACGACCAGCCGGTCTACGACCCGGCGGCGTCGGCCGTGCTCGAAGACGACCCCGTGTACCGGCGACACGAGGACGACTGGCTGAACTGGCACACCCGTTACGTCGCCCCGGACCACTTCCTGCGCGGCCTTCGGCGGGTCGAGCGGGAACCTCAGCCGGCGGGGGAGCCGAGCCCGTGAGCTTCCCGTTACGTCGTCCCGGACCACTTCCTGCGCGGCCTTCGGCGGGTCGAGCGGGAGCCTCAGCCGGCGGGGCGCCGAGCCCGTGACCTTCGGCGAGGTGCCCGGCGTCGGTCGGGCGTGCCGAGATTCGGCGGCGGCGTGACGGCGGCGAAATCCGTGACCTTCGGGCGAGGCCGCCGCGCGACCCGGCGACGGGACACGCCCGGCGGGCACGGGGTCGGCGAGGCGGCGACGACGACGCCGCATCCACACGTGGAGGCAGCCATGAGAGTGCAGAGACGCGGCTCGCGCGGATCCCCGATGGTGAGTCTGGCGCTGGTCTGCGGGTGCGCGCTGACCGCGTCGGCGCACGCCGCCGCCCAGCTCCCCGGCCTGCCCCCGGTGCCGCTGCCGGACGAACCCCGTATCTTCGCCACCGCGGAGGAGCCGCAGGTCCGGGTGACGGTGGTGACCCGCGGGCTGGAGCATCCCTGGGGGCTGGCGTTCCTGCCTGACGGCGCCTTGCTGGTGACCGAACGGCCGGGGAGGCTGCGCATCGTCCGCGACGGCGTGCTCCACCCCGAGCCCGTCGCCGGGGTCCCCGAGGTCTACGCGGAGGGCTTGGCCGGCCTCATGGACGTGGCCCTGCACCCGCGGTTCGCCGACAACCAACTCGTGTACCTGACCTACTCGAAGCCGGCCGGCGACGGCGCGCGGGTGACGCTGGCGCGGGGGCGGCTGGCCGAGCACGGGCTCGTCGACGTCGAGGACCTCTTCCGGTCCGACCCGGTCGGCGGCACCGCCGCCTCGCGCGTCGCCTTCGCCCCCGACGGCAGCCTCTACATGACGGTGGGCGGCGCGTTCGGGGCCGCCACCGGGGGCCTCCGGGCCCAGGACCCCGCCGACACGGTCGGCAAGGTCGTCCGGCTGCTCGACGACGGCGGCATTCCCGACGACAACCCCTTCGTGGGCCGCGACGGCCACCGGCCCGAGGTCTACTCCCTCGGCCACCGGAACCAGCTCGGGGCCGCCATCCATCCCGCGACGGGGGAGCTGTGGGCCAACGAAAACGGCCCCCTCGGCGGCGACGAGGTCAACCGCATCCTCCCCGGCGCCAACTACGGCTGGCCGGTCGTCTCCTACAGCCGCGAGTACGCCGGCGGCCGCGTCGCGGACCGGACCTACCGGGAGGGCATGGAGCCGGCCGAGATCGTCTGGCTCCCGTCGGTCGCCCCGTCCGGCATGGCGTTCTACGCCGGCGACCGCTTCCCCAACTGGCGCGGCCACCTCTTCGTCGGCTCCCTGCGCACCGGCATGATCCGCAACACCGGCCACCTCGAACGCATCGTCTTCAACGAGCAGGGCCAGGAGGCCCGTCGCGAGTGGCTGCTCACCGAGCTGCGCCAGCGCATCCGCGACGTCCGCCAGGGCCCCGACGGGCTGCTCTACGTGCTCACCGACGCCGACGACGGGGCGATCCTCCGCCTCGAGCCGGTCGAACCATGACGGGGAGCCGCGCACCGAGACCGAGTGCGGACGCGGCCATGGCGGGCGATCCGCCGGTGCTCGACGTCTTCGCGTTGCGCGACAGCGTCGTCGGCGAATACGAGCGCTTCGCCACGTCGTTCACGACGATTCGCGCGGGGGACATCCGCGAGTAGGTCGAACGGCGTGCGGTGGCCGAAGCCAACATGCCAGCCATCAAGAAGATGTAGTAGGTTTCGACATGCCGGATCGACCCGTCCAGATTTCGATGGATGCGGATCTCCTGCGGCGCATCGATGCCGACCCCGAGGTTCGCGAAAGAGGAAGGTCGGTCTTCATCCGCTCGGCGATAGAGCTGTACCTGCGCGCCAGGCAAAGACGCGAGATCGACGAGCAGTTCAGGCAGGCCTATGCCGGGCACGCCGACGAGATGCTGGCGGAAATCGGCGACATGATGGACGCCCAGGCATGGCCGCCAGAGTGAACCGCGGTTGAGATCCGGCGTCTGCACCGGCAGCGTCCCGGACAAGCGCCGGCCGGTCGTGGTCATCAGCCGGCCTTCTCCGACACCACCCCTCCACACGGTGATCGTGGCCCGGTGACGTCCACCCGCGCGTGGAGCTTCGGCGACGGAACCCGCCGCGCCGGCGTGGTCGCATCCCTTCAGTCGGCGCCCGCCTCGATCAGCTCCAGCGCGAGGCCGTCGAGGTCCTCGATGAGCACCGCGCGTGTCTCGCCGAACGGATAGGGACCCTCGACGACGGGGACGCCGGTCGCCTCGAGGTGCGCGAGCACCGCGTCGAGGTCGGGGTAGGTGACGGCGACATGGTCGACGACCTGCCCGCGCGACGGAGAGAGGGGGCGGTCGAGTTCGGGACCGCAGCGGCCGTCGCGGCACTGGCGCGAGTACCACATCCAACCTGCGTTGGCGAGGCGCACGCTCGCGATCGGCGTCCGGAGCTGGCCCACGGGCAGGAACGAGGGGTAGCTGACGTCGCCGGTCTCGACCGCGCAAGGCTCGTAGGGCGGGCGCGGCGACGTCTCGCCGGTGTCGGGGTCGCGGAGCGGCGGCAGGCTCACGCCGAGGTGCGTGACGTACCAGTTGGCCGCGCACAGGGGCTGCTCGTGCCAGAAGTGGAGGTGACCGTAGAAGAGGTCCTCGGTCGCGGCGTTCCCGTTGAACTCGACGAGGATGCCGTCGGGGTCGACGAGGTAGCCGAAGTCCTGGCCGCTGGTGCGGTCGCGGGCCGGGTTCGACCCCTCGCGGGCGGCGCGCTCGGCCATCTCGGCCACCGTCAGGAGCTGGTCGCCGAACGGGGCGAGCCCGGAGTGCGGCACCCCCTCGGTGTCGTCGGGCCCGGTGTAGACGGGGAGGAATGCGAACCGCTCGCCGTCCGGGTCGAGGGCGGTCAGCCGCTCGTAGAGGGCGAGCCCGTCGGTGCTCGGGCCCGTCGTCCAGAACGCGCTCTGGGGGACCGACTGCCTCCGCTCGGGGTCGAACGCGCCCGGAGCCGGTTCGTCGACGGTGGTGTACAGCAGATAGACGCCGTCGGCCTCGAAGGCCGGCAGCCCGGCCACCGTGGTCCGCCTCCCGGCCGGCCACAACGTCTCCCACCAGTCGAGGGCTCGCTCGGGGTCGACCGAGTTGACGTGGATGTGGTGGAAGGCGGGCGCCGGCAACGCCGGCGGCGCGTCGGCGTCGGCGTCCGACGTCGAGCCCGGGCCCGGCGCCGCGCCCGCGCATGCCCCCGCGAGCCCCGCAACGAGCATGGCCGCGGGCCACCGTGTCAAGGAACGCTTCGAGTCGTTGGTCGTCATGCTGTCCACCCATCGCCGTGGCGGGCGTCGCCGCCCACCGCCACTGGCCGGATATCGGCCGCCAGGGAGGTCATGCTGTCCACCCATCGCCGCGGCGGTCGCTGCCTGCCTATTCTTCCCGGACAGTGAACCACGGCTCGTGCGGTCGGGCAAGCCGAGGCCGACCCCAGCGCGCGCTACGCCGGCTCTCCCGACAGCAGCCGTGTCGGGCAAGCCGAGGCCGGTCCCGACGCCCGCTACGCCGGCGTGCCGGCTATCGGCAGCTCGATGAGCCCGCGCAGCACGACGCTGCTGCGGAACGCCGGACGGTCGTCGAGCAGCCGCATCGACCCGAAGCGTTCGATCAACGCCTCGAGAACGACGCGACCCTCGAGACGGGCCAGCGGCGCCCCCAGGCAGTGGTGGATGCCGCGGCCGAACGCGAGGTGGTTCTGGTCGCCGCGGGTCACGTCGAGCCGGTCCGGCGCCTCGAATCGGTCCGGGTCGCGGTTGGCGGCGCCGAGGAGCATGACGACGCTGTCTCCACGCTGCACGCGGAAGCCGTTCACGTCGCAGTCCTCCAGGGCGCTGCGCATGTCCACCTGCACCGGCGAGTCGAAGCGCAGCAGCTCCTCGACCGCGGACGGGATGAGCCCGGGGTCGTCCCGCAGCGCCGCCAGTTGGTCGGGGTGGCGCAGCAGCGCGAGCAGACCGTTGCCGATGAGGTTGGTGGTGGTCTCGTTGCCGGCGACGAGGAGCAGGCGCAGCATGATGAGCACCTCCCGCTCGGTCAGCCGGTCGCCTTCCTCCTCGGCCTGCGCGAGGGCGCTGATGATGTCGTCCTGGGGGTCGGCCTTGCGCTCGCTGATGATCGGCTCGAGGTAGGCGTCGAGGGCCCGCATCGCCGACTCCGCGGTCTCCCGCTCCGCCGGGGTCAGCGTCGGCTCGAGAATGCGGGCGCGCTGGTTCGACCAGATGCCGAACTGCTCGCGGTCCCTCGGGGGGATGCCCAGCATCTCCGCGATCACGATCACCGGCAGCGGCTTCGCCACCGCCTCCATGAGGTCGAAGCCGGACGGATCGTCGACCGCGTCGAGGAGCGTGGTCATCAGCCCGCGGATGTGGGGCTCGAGGGCGGCGACCGCGCGCGGGGTGAACGCCCGGTTGACGAGGGCCCGCAGCCGTGTGTGGTCGGGCGGGTCGAGGAAGAGCATGCTCGGCTCCTCGACCTTCGGGAGGCTGGCCCGCCGGCCGGAGGACGCGACGCCCTTGCGGGGGTCGCTCGAGAAGCGGCGGTGGTCGCGGAGGATGGCGTCCGCGTCGGCGAAGCGCGAGAACACCCAGGCGTCCATCAGCCGGCTGCGGTGCACGGGGTCGTGGGCTCGCAGCCTGGCGTAGGTCGGATACGGGTCCTGCGCCATCTCGGCCGACAGGGGGTTGTAGCTCACCCCGCTCTGCCAGCGTTCGCGCAGCAGCAGCGCGCCGACCGCCACCGACCGAATCGCGTCCCGCATCGCCATCGTCGATTTCCTCCCGGTTCGCGCCGGCGCCGACGCCGGGCACGGCCGCAGTCCCCTTCGTCGCAGCCTGTCGCCGGGCATCGTGGGGACGGTCCACCACTTGCAGCCCGCCGCCGGCGCCGCGAAGCGGCGGCCCGCAGCTCGCTGAAGAAGCGGCGGCCTGCAGCTCGCCGAAGAAGCGGCGGCCCGCGGCTCGCCGAAGAAGCGGCAGCCCGCAGCTCGCTGAAGAAGCGGCAGCCCGCGGCTCGCCGAAGAAGCGGCGGCCCGCGGCTCGCCGAAGAAGCGGCGGCCCGCAGCTCGCCGAAGAAGCGGCGGCCTGCAACTCGCCCGAAGAAGCGGCGGCCCGCAGCTCGCCGAAACCGCGGAGTCGGCTCGTTCCGGCGCCGTCCCGCGCCCTTGCCCGTGGGTTGCGGCGCTGCCAGATCGGCAACGCTATCAGAATACCGGGGCGTCCGGCGGATTCGCCTCCCGCACCCTCAGTCGCCGCGCGATCGGGTTGCGACGGAGGGAGGATCGAGTCGTGTCTTCCTCACATCCACACCTGATCGTCGTCGAGGTCGGCGTCGGAGACGCGAACGGCGGCGACGCGAAGGGCGGCGTCTCCCGTCACGGTGACGGGTACGGTGTACGGCGTGTAGCCGGGGCTGCGCACGTACAGCTCGTAGTTGCCCTCCGACGCCTCGATGCGCGCTTGCCCCTCGGCGTCGGTCGAGGCCCGGAAGACGCCCAGGTGGACGTCGGCGTCGGCGAGGGGGGCCTCGGTCTCCTGGTCGACCACGGTGACCGTCACCGTGGTCCCGGCCGGCTCGACGGTGCGGAAGCTGAACGTGCACGCCGCGGCTGCATGTCCCGGCGCCTCGGCCGCGGCGGGGTCGGGCGGCTCGGCGGTCGCGGTCGGGTCGGGCTTCGCCGCGGCCGGGAACGCCGCCGTCCAGACGTGCACGCCGGAATCGGCGGGGGCGGTCAACGGGACCGCGGCCGCGTAGAGGGCGCGCGTGCCCGCCGAAGGCGCCGCGCCGAGGGTTCCCCGGCCGAGATCGCGGCCGGCCCCGTCCCGGATCACGACGGGCTGCCCGGTCAAGCGGCACGCGGCGACGCACTTCACACCCACCGTGACCGTGAACCGGGAGGACGCCACGACGGGGGACGGCGCCCCCCAGACGGCCACGCTCGTGGGGTGGGCCGGCTGCGCCTCGTCGCTCACCGTCACGCTTCCCGTCAGGCGTTTCCGCCGTTCACCGCCGCGTCGCGGCCCGCGATGCGGCCGAAGACGAGGCAGCGGCCCAGGCCGTGCTGCGCGAATCCGCCCTGCGACTCGCCGGCGCAGTAGAGGCCGGGGATGACGTCGCCGTGGATGTCCACGACCTGCGCGCGCGGGTTGGTTCGCAGGCCCGTGAGCGAGTCGTGCAGGATCGGCGTGGACCACGCCGCGTAGAACGGCGGGGTCCGGACCTTGTACCGCGGGTTGGGCTTCCCGAAGTCGGCGTCCTCGCCGGCGTCGACGAACCGGTTGTAGCGGGCCACCGTCTCCTCGAGGACGTCTGCCGGCATGGGCTTCGCCTGGTAGGGATTGGCGATGGCCGCGGCGAGCTCCGCGATGGTGTCGGCGGTGAAGAAGAAGCCGTCGGGGTCGACGTTGGGCGGCTGCGGGTCCCAGCCTTCCCGCTCGACCGCGTCGTGGTCGAAGACGGCCCAGATCGGCCCGCCCCCGTTACGCTTCGACTCGTCCCCGGTGTCGGCCATGGCCGCCGCGAAGAAATCGTAGCGGGCGTCCGTCTCGCTCCAGAAGCGCCGGCCGAGCTGGTTGACGAGGATGACGTCCTGCCAGTCGGTGACGGTCAGGCCCGACGCGCGGGCGAGGTCGAAGATGCGGGCGTCCGGCTGCCAGATGAGGCTCGAGTAGCCCCACTGGCACCCGATGTGGCGGGTCTTCGAGATGGCGATCCCCGCCTCGACGGTCTGGTTGGCGGTGCCCCACAGCGAGGCTCCGACCGCCATCGCCGCGAGCTCGCCGTCGCCGCTCTGCCGCGACCATGGCTCGCCCGCCACCTGATACTCCTCGGTCAGCCGCGGGTCGAACGTGCGCCGGAGGTTGACGTTGCTGGTGCTGCCCCCGGTGGCGACGAGCAGCCCCTTCCTGGCCCGGATGTTGACGGTGCGGCCGTCGTGGACGGCGGTGAGGCCGAGCACTCGCCCCGTCGAGGGGCCCTCGCGGACGATGCTCGTCATCTTGTGCCGCAGCAGCACCTGCGCCCCCTTGGCCCGCGCGCTCCGCTCGAGGGCGCGGACGAGGCCCGAGCCCACGCGGGTCTCGTGGTGCGTCACCCGTTCGCTGGCGACGGGCCACTGCACGGTGCGCTGCTGGCGGCGCACCTGCGAGGCGCCGGTCGGACCCACGAGGTGGTCCTGGAACCGGACGCCGTTCTCGACGAGGAACTCGAAGGTCGCGGCGTTCTCGTCGGCGAAGGCCCGGACGAGATCGCGGTCGCTGTAGCGGCTCTGCATGTGGTCGTGGCGCACCCAGTCCTGGTACACCCGCTCGGCCGAGTCCTCCACCCCGTGCTTCCGCTGGTTGCTGGTGCCGCCGCCGAGGTGGACATTGCCGCCCGAGCACATGCCGTGCCCGCCGATGTCGACGTTCTCCTCGACCATGATGACCGACGCGCCGTGATCGAGGGCCGACACCGCCGCCGCGAGCCCCGCCGTGCCGGCGCCGATGGTGACGAAGTCGGCCGAGGCGTCCCAGAAGTCCTGGGCCTCGGCCGGCCGGGCGCCGACCCCGGCCAGCGCGGTCGCGCCGACACCGGCGGTGGCGCCGCGCCTGATGAAGGCCCGCCGACTGACGCCTGCCTCCTTGCGTGTCGATCTGCCCATCGGTATTCTCCCTCCGCCCCGTCCGGCCACTCTACCGGGGTCGGAGCGCCGGCGCAAGGCGATGGCCGGGCGTGGGTGCACGCCATCGAGAGTCGCGCGCGGCCCCTTGGTCCCGGGTTTGCATGCCCTGTGCCCGAGCCCCGTCGGCCGGAGCCCGGCTCCGCGACGCCCTCCGCCCCGCAATGCCTTGCTCGGCGGCCTCGGCGGGCGCCTTGCCGCACCGAGGTGGTCGCCGCGCGGAGCGCATCGCCGGCCGCGAGCCCGCGAGCCTCGTGCCTCGGACTGGGGCCTTAGTCACGCCGGCCTGGAGGGACGCACAGATGGAAGAGGTGGCCATCGTCACCGGGGCGTCGAGCGGCATCGGGCGGGCCCTCGCCGTCGAGCTCGCCCGCAACGGTTACCGGGTCGGGCTGATCGCCCGCCGCGCGGACCGGCTCGATGCACTGGCTGCGCAGATCCGCGACGAAGGAGGTCGCGCGGAGTGCGTACCCGCGGGGGTTACCGGGCGCGACGAGATCCAGGGCGCGATAGCCGGCCTGACGGAGCGGCTGGGTCCCGTCGACCTCCTCGTCGCCAACGCCGGCATCGCGCTGGGGACCGACGCCCTCGTCCCTGCCGCCGACGCGCTGGAGGCCGAGTTCCGCGTCAACGTGTTCGGCGTCTTCTACGCCATCGAGGCGGTGGTGCCGTCGATGCGCGAGCGCGGCGCCGGCCACGTGGTGGTGATCTCCAGCCTCGCCGCCCACCGCGGCCTGCCCGGCGCGGCCGGCTACTGCGCCTCGAAGGCCGCCCTCACCCGGCTCGTCGAGGGCCTGCGGCCCGACTGGGCCCGCGCCGGCATCCGCGCCACCACCGTCCACCCCGGCTACGTGCGCTCGGAGATGACCGACCGCAACCGCTTCCGCATGCCCCTGCTGATGGACACCGACCGCGCGGCCCGCCTCATCGCCCGCGCCATCCGCCGGAAACGGAAGGTCTACGAGTTCCCGTGGCGGATGTCCCTCCTCGTCCGCCACCTCGTGCGGCATCTGCCGGACCGCGTGCTCGCGAGCCTCGTCCGCCGCGACCGGGAGCGACCCGAGCAGCTGTGACGGCGGCAGGGGTGGATGCGGCTCGCGCCGGCGCGCCGCCCGCGAGATAGTAGACTCTACCCTTCGCCTACGCTCAGACGCTTGCACTGGAAGTCTGCGCCGTAGAATGGCGCGGACTTCCGGCGGGTTGGTCGGTCGGTGAGCGGAGCCGCAGACGAGGCTCTCCGGGCTGGCCCCCGCGGTGGACTCGACGCCCGCCCGGCCCTCTTTCGCGTGGGCCGGCCCGGAGCGGGCCCAGGCCGGCGGCGCCATTCGGCGCGGCCGGCGGACGGGGATGGAGCCGGTGACCGCATTCCTGGAACGCCAGTTCGGGTTGTCGCAGGCGGGGACGGACGTTCGCACCGAGGTGACGGCGGGGGCGACGACGTTCCTGACGATGGCCTACATCACCTTCGTCAACCCGCAGATTCTCTCCGAGGCGGGCATGCCGTTCGAGGCGGTCTTCGTCGCCACGTGCCTCGCGTCCGCGTTCAGCACCCTGGTGATGGGGCTGTACGCCAACTACCCGATCGCGCTCGCCCCCGGCATGGGTCTCAACGCGTTCTTCACCTACGGCGTCGTCCTGGGGATGGGCCACCCCTGGGAGGTCGCGCTCGGCGCGGTGTTCGTGTCCGGGGTGCTCTTTCTGGTGCTGAGCGTGGTGGGGGCGCGCCGGTGGATCGTCGAGTCGGTGCCGCGGGCCCTGAAGCTGGCGATCTCGGCCGGCATCGGGGTCTTTCTCGGGGTCATCGCCCTGGCCGACGCCGGCATCATCCAGGACAGCCCGGCCACGCTGGTCACGACCGGCGAGCTGCTCGCGCCCGCCCCGATCCTGGCCGTGCTCGGCTTCTGCGCCATCGTCGCCTTGACCGCGCGGCGTGTGCCCGGCGCGGTGCTCCTCGGCATCTTCGGGGTCACCGCGGCCGGCCTCGTGTTCGGGGTGTCCGAGTGGGTGGGGCTCGCGGCGGCGCCGCCGAACCCGGCGCCGACCTTGCTCGCCCTCGACATCGGCGGGGCGCTGCAGGGCGGCATGGTCGCGGTCATCCTGACGTTCCTCATCATCGACCTCTTCGACACCACCGGCACCCTCATCGGGGTCGGGCAGCAGGCCGACCTGCTCGACGCGGACGGGAAGCTGCCGCGCATCGACCGCGCCCTGATCGCCGACTCGACGGGCACCGTCGGCGGGACCCTGCTCGGCACCTCGCCGGTCACGAGCTACATCGAGAGCGCGGCCGGCGCCGCGGTCGGCGGCCGCACCGGGCTGACCGCGGTGGTGGTCGCGGGCTTGTTCTTGGCCTGCCTGTTCTTCGCGCCCCTCGCCCAGTCGGTCCCGCCGTATGCGACGGCTGCGGCCATCCTCTACGTGGCGTGCCTGATGGCGAAGCCGCTGGCGAGCCTGGACTGGGACGACATCACCGAGTACGGCGCCGCCGTCGTGACGGTCATCGCCATCCCCCTGACGTACTCCATCGCCGACGGCATCGGCCTCGGCTTCCTGACCTACGTGGTGAGCAAGGTGCTGGCGGGGCGGGGGAGCGAGTGTTCGGTTGGGGTCTTCGTGATCGCCGCGATCTTCGCCGTGAAGTTCGCGTGGCTCTGACGGCGCGCCGGCGGGGCTCGCGGACGCACCGGTGAGACGGCGTGGCGTTGCGTCCGGCCGCGATACGGCCGGTGGCCGGGTCGGCGGAGCGGCGTCCCCCCTGGTCGATGCGACCGCGCCGCGGCTTGGCCGAGTGAACGCCACACGTTGACATTGCCGGCGGGCTGCCTTACTGTGCGCAGCGGGTAGCTTCCATGCACTTCATACAATCCTTCGGGCGGCGTCGCGCGGTCCCCGAGCGCCGGTCGTGCGCATCCGCGGTCGCGTGCGCGATGGCCTTCGTGGTCTCCGGACTCTGCGCGGCCGGTGCGTTCGGCGCCGGCGCGGACGCCGGTCTCGCGGACGCGGCCAAGGCGCGCGACTGGGCGCTCGTAGCCTCCCTGCTCGGCGCAGGAGCCGACCCCGACGCCCCCCAGGCCGACGGGGCCACGGCGTTGCACTGGGCGGCGTACTGGAACGAGGCGGAAGCGCTGGCGCGGCTGATCGGGGCCGGCGCGGACGTCGACGCGCGGAACGACTACGGGGCGACGCCGCTGTGGGCGGCCTGCGCGAACCGTCATGCGGGCGCCGTCGAGCGGCTGCTCGCGGCCGGCGCCGATCCCAATCTCGCCCTCGGGTCGGGGGAGACGCTGCTCATGCGGTGCGCGTTCACCGGCGATCCGGCGGCGGTGCGGGCATTGCTCGCGCACGGCGTGGACATCGATGCGGCGGAGCCGGCCCGCGGGCAGACGGCGCTGATGTGGGCGGCCGCCAACCGTCAGCCGGCGGTGACGCGGGTGCTGATCGAGAGCGGCGCCGCCGTCGACGCGCGGACCCGGACGGTGCGGCAGTTCCGCGGGACCGGCGAGCGCAGCACCACGAGTCCGCAGGGGGCGGCGTGGTTCGACGCCGGCGGGTTCACACCGTTGCTGTTCGCGGCCCGGCACGGCGACATCGAGTCGGCGAGGGCCCTGCTGGCGGCCGGCGCGGACGTGAACGACCGCGCCGCAGACGGCAACAGCGCCCTCGTGGTGGCGGCGATGAGCGGCCACGAGAATCTCGCCGGGTTCCTGCTGGCCCGGGGGGCCGATCCGGATGCGGCGGGGGCGGGGTACACGGCCCTGCACGCGGCGGTGCTGCGGTCGCAGCCCTACCTGCTGCGGGCCCTGCTGGCGGCCGGCGCGGACCCGGACGCGCCGCTCGTCCGCGGCACGCCGGTGCCCCGCTGGACCTACCAGTTCGTGTTCACCCTGCGCGAGAAGGGGGCGACGCCGTTCACGCTCGCCGCCAAGTACCTGGAGCCGGACCTCGTGCGGGCCCTCGCCGAGGCGGGCGCCGACCCCGTGATTCCGATGGAGGACGGCAGCACCGCGCTGATGGCGGCGGTGGGTCTCGGGCTCAGCCGGTCGACCAACCGGCGGAGCCGGCTCATCGCGCCGGAGCTGGTCGCGGCGGAGTGGGGCAACGAGAGCCTCGTGCTCGAGACGGTGAGGGCGGTCGTCGCGGCGGGCGGGGCGGCGGGCATCAACGAGCCGGGCCGCGGCGGCAACACGGCGCTGCACGGCGCGGCGCGGAACCGGTTCAGGGCCGTCGCCGACCTCCTGATCGCCGAAGGGGCCGACCCCGACATCCGGAACGAGGACGGCACCCCGGCGAGAGAGTTGGTGGATCGGCTGAGGGACGCGTCGGGCGGGTAGCGGACGCCCGGAGAGCCGTCGGAAGAACCCGCGGCCGAGGGATGCCGACGGCTTCGTCGCGGGCTGCGACAGGGTCGCGGGCGGCGACAGGAACGAACGAGAGGAACGAACATGGTGCGCAGGACACTCGTCATCCTCGCGGTGTCGGCAGTGGCCGCGGCCGGTCAGCTTCAGTTGCGGGCCGAGCCGGCGCCGGGCGCCAACCTCGCCCGGGGGGGCGTCGTGTCGCTGCCGCAGTTCGCGGCCGCGGCGGCGGCGAACGCAGCGGACGGCCGGGCTCTGCTCGACCGCTACTGCGTGGCCTGCCACAACGAGCGGACCCGCACCGCGGACCTCACCCTCGATTCGATGGACCTCTCGCGGGTGGGCGAGGCCGCCGCCGCGTGGGAGCACGTGGTGCGGCGGCTGCGCGCCGGCGAGATGCCCCCGGCGGGCCGCCCCCGGCCCGACGCCGAGGCCTCGCACGCGTTCGTGGCGTGGCTAGAGACCGAGCTCGACCGCGCCGCCCTCGCCGCCCCCGACCCCGGGCGCTCGGCCGTGCACCGGCTCAACCGCGTCGAGTACGCGAACGCCGTCCGCGACCTCTTCGGCCTCGAGATCGACGCCAACGCCCTGCTGCCGGCCGACGACGAGCATCACGGCTTCGACAACATCGCCGAGGTGCTCTCGGTCTCGCCGACACTCATCGATCGCTACCTCGCCGCGGCCCAGCGCATCAGCCAGCTCGTCGTCGGCGACGCCGCGCTCCGGCCCGTCGCCCACACCTATCCGGTCCACGGCGGCATGAACCAGGACGGGGCGGTGAGTCTCGACCTGCCCCTCGGGTCCCGCGGCGGCGTCGCCGTCGAGCATCATTTCCCGGTCGCGGGCGAGTACGTCATCCGCGTGAACCTCCGCAAGCAGGAGTACGGCTACGTGCGGGGCATGGGGCGGCCGCACCGCATGGACGTGCGGCTCGACGGCGCCCGCGTGGGCACGTTCACGGTGGGACGCGAGTGGGAGGACGGCCAGTTGCCCCCGATGGGCTACGCCGGCAAGTTCGACCAGGTCTACGACTCGCGGTCGTTCCCCGAGTGGGAGCTGTACGCCCTGAACGCCGACAAGGGGCTCGACGTGCGCGTCCCCGTGACCGGCGGCCGGCACCGGGTGGGGGTGGCGTTCGAGCGCCAGTCGGCCCTGCCGGAAGGGCTGCTGCCGCTGCCCGCCGACCGGTCGACCTACTCGCACGGCCAGGACGAGATGCAGGACGGCAACCCCGCGGTGTCGGTGGTGCAGATCATCGGCCCCTACGATCCCGACGGGACCGCGGATCTGGCGACCCGCGACGCCCTGCTCACGTGCGACCCGGCCGGCGTCGACGCCGCGGCCGAGCGGGCCTGCGCGGAGACGATTCTGTCGGGTCTGGCCCGCCGCGCGTTCCGGCGGCCCGCCACCGGGACCGACGTCGACACCCTGCTCGACTTCTATGAGATGGGCCGGGCGGAGGGCGGCTTCCAGGGCGGCATCCAGGCCGCGATCGAGCGGCTGCTCGTCGACCCGGAGTTCCTGTTCCGCATCGAGGCCGATCCGGCGGGGGCGGCGCCGGGGACCGCCTACCGCGTCAGCGACATCGAGCTCGCGTCGCGCCTGTCGTTCTTCCTGTGGAGCAGCATCCCCGACGACGAGCTGCTCGGTCTCGCCGAGCGCGGCGAGCTGAGCGACCCCGGGGTCCTCGACGGGCAGGTTCGGCGCATGCTCGCCGACCCGCGGTCGCGAGCCCTCGTCGAGAACTTCGCGGGCCAGTGGCTGCAGCTCCGCAAGCTGCGGAACGCGGCGCCGGACACCGCCACCTACACCGCCTTCGACGAGAACCTGCGCGAGGCGATGTGGCAGGAGACCGAGCTCTTCCTGGAGAGCCAGCTCCGCGACGACCGGCCCCTGCTCGACATGCTGCGGGCCGACCACACCTTCGTCAACGAGCGGCTCGCCCGCCACTACGGCATCCCCGACGTCCACGGCGTCCACTTCCGCCGCGTGGACTATCCCGACGACAACCGCGGCGGTCTGCTCGGCCACGCGAGCATCCTGACCATCACCTCGTACGCCAACCGCACGTCGCCGGTGGTGCGCGGCGTCTGGTTGCTCGAGAACTTCCTCGGCACGCCCCCCTCGCCGCCCCCGCCCGACGTGCCGAGCCTGCCCACCGCGGGCGAGGACGGGGCGCCGCGGTCGGTGCGCGAGCGCCTCGAGCAGCACCGGGCGAACGCGGTGTGCGCGAGCTGCCACAACGTCATCGATCCCCTCGGGTTCGCCCTGGAGTCGTTCGACGCCATCGGGCGCTGGCGGACCACCAGCGAGGGGGGGACCCCGTTCGACACCGGCATCCCCATCGACGCCTCGGGCACCCTCGTCGACGGTACCGAGGTGCACGGGCTGGCCGGGCTCCGCGACGTCATCCTGGACCGCGAGGAGCAGTTCGTCGAGACCGTCGCGGAGAAGATGCTGACCTACGCCCTCGGGCGCACCCTCGAGCACTACGACCTGCCGGTGGTCCGGCAGATCAGCCGCGAGTCGGCGGCGGACGACATCACCTGGTCGTCCCTGGTTTCGGGCATCGTCAAGAGCACCCCCTTCCTGATGCGGAGAGCGGAGTCATGATCATCACCAAGAAGGCCATTCCTCGCCGGACGGTTCTGCGGGGCGTCGGCGCCACTTTGGCGCTGCCGCTGCTCGACGGCATGGTGCCGGCGGCGACCGCGCTGGCGAAGACCGCGGCGAAGCCCGCCCTCCGGTTCTGCACCGTGTACGTGCCGAACGGCATCATCATGGAGCGGTGGACGCCGCTCGCCGAGGGCCGGGGGTTCGAGCTCCCGCCGACCCTGAAGGCCCTCGAGCCGTTCCGCGACCACCTGCTGGTGGTGAGCGGGCTCGACAACACCGGGGCGCGGTCGCGCTCGGGCGCCTCCGGCGCCCACGCCAAACCCGCCGGCGCCTTCCTCACCGGCATCGAGCCGCTGCCCACCACCGGCAGCTCGAGCCTGCAGCTCGGCATCTCGATGGACCAGATTCTCGCCAACGAGGTCGGCCAGGACACGCCGCTGCCGTCGCTCGAGCTCGGCCTCGAGGGGGCCGACACCGTCAACGGCGTCGGCACCTGCGACGTCGGCTTCAGTTGCGCCTACCAGAACCGGCTCGCGTGGGCCGGCCCGTCGACCCCGCTGCCGGTCGAGACCAACCCGCGGGTCGTCTTCGACCGCCTCTTCGGCAATGTCGACAGCACCGACCCCGCGGTCCGGGCGGCGCGGCTGCGCCGGCAGGGCAGCATCCTCGACTCGGTGCTCGAGAAGGTCGACCGCCTGCAGGGCGGCCTCGGGAGCCGCGACCGGGCGAAGCTCGGGGAGTACCTGCAGTCGGTGCGCGAGATCGAGCGGCGCATCCAGAACGCCGAGTCGCAGGGGCGCGAGCTGCCCGTCGTCGAGTCGCCGGCCGGCATCCCCGTCAGCTACGACGAGCACGCGCGGCTGATGTTCGACATGCAGGCTCTCGCGTTCCAGACCGACACCACGCGGGTCATCACGTTCCAGATCGGCCGCGAGCAGAGCGGGGCGACCTATCCCCAGATCGGCGTGTCCGACTCGCACCACCCGATCTCGCACCACGGCGGCGACAGGAACAAGATCGAGAGCCTCGCCAAGATCAACGCCTATCACGTGTCGTTGTTCGCGTACTTCCTCGAGCGGCTGGCGTCGATGCCGGACGGCGACGACGGGACGGTGCTCGACAACGTCGTCACCCTCTACGGCAGCGCCATCAGCGAGGGCAACTCGCACGACGTCCGCAACCTCCCGCTCCTGCTGGCGGGCGGCGGCGGCGGGCGCATCGCGAGCGGCCGCCACGTGAAGTACCCGGACGAGACCCAGCGCCTCACCAACCTGCAGCTCACGCTGCTGAACACCTTCGGGGCGCCGGTGGAGGCGTTCGGCGACAGCACCGGCGAGCGGCTCACCGAGCTGTCGGAGCTCTCGCGGACGACCGACGGTTAGAGTTGGATTGCCGGTCCGCCCCCGGCGGTGACGGGGTTTTCTCCCGAAGCCGCCAGGGGCGGACGACATCATCTTCCGTCCTCCTGATGGCCCGGCCTACCTCCCCGTCGGGTGATGCCCCGCCCCCACGGCCCGGAGCGTGACTCGTGATTGACCCGTCCGCCTGGAAGCCGCGGGCCGTCGCGCTGTTCGCCGGTGCGGCTCTGGTGTGGGCGGTGTCGCTCTACGGTCTGCTCGTCGACGGGAACCTCGTCTACGCCCTCGCCGTCGTCCCGCGCCGGTTCGACGGTCTCTCCGGCGTTCTCGGCGCGCCCCTCGTGCATGGGTCGTTCGCGCACCTGGCCGCCAACACGCTCCCCCTGCTGATTCTCGGCGGGATGGTGGCCATCCGCGGCGTCGCCTACTACGTGACGGCGACGCTGGCCATCGTCGTGCTGGGAGGCCTCGGTCTGTGGGTGTTCGGACGCAGCGCGGCGCACGTCGGCGCGAGCGGTCTGATCTTCGGCTACTTCGGCCTGCTCGTCGGCCGCGGCTACTACGAACGCAGTCTGCAGTCGGTAGCCGTGGCGGTCGTGGTGGCAGTCGCCTACGGCGGCATGCTCGCCGGCATCCTGCCGCGCGATTCCGGGGTCTCCTGGGAGGGCCACGCCTTCGGTCTGCTCGCCGGCGGACTGTGCGCCCGCGCCGCGCACGTCAAGCAGCGGTGACGCCTCCCGCTGCGTGGACTTCGGCGATGCGGCGGGTAGGCGGAGACCCAAGCCGGACCGAGCTCCAGCGCGGTCGTCGAAACAGGTCTCGTCCCGAGGGCGCTCAGCGTCGGACGGACGGAGGGATCATCGAGTGGGCGACACGCGGTTCCTCGGCAAGGGACGATGCGACTTGGGCGACCCGCGACGAGGTGCGAGAGAGATTCCGGAGCGGTCGTCGTCGGTGGCGGGTTCGGAGGCGGGGCGGCGGCTGACCTCGACCTGTCGGACGACTACCGGGCAAGCCCCGCCCGCCGACCTGCTCCGGTCGGGCCCTTCTCTCGTCGCCGACGGTCTCCGACGGCACCTGTTCCAGGGCTGTCGCAAGCTCCGGGGCGCGCGCGCGTTCACGGCCGCTGCCGTGGCCACGCTCGGGCTCGGCATGGGCGGGATGACCGCGATCGTCACGCTCATGGACAGCGTCATGCTTCGGCCGCTGCCGGTGTCGGACCCGGAACGTCTGTACCGGATAGGGGACGGGGACGACACCACCGTCATCGGCCGCCACGGCCGCTGGGGCGCGTTCTCGTTTCCGCTGTACGAGCGGCTGCAGGCGGCGGCCGCGGAGTTCGAGGACATCACCGCGTTCGACTGGGGCGGCTCGCGGTTGAGCGTCCGCAGGCAGGGCGCGGCAGTCGCCACGACGAGGCCGCTGCGCGCGGGCTACGTCACGGGGACGTACTTCTCCACCCTCGGCGTCGATGCGTCCAGCGGTCGGGTGTTCGGGCCGGACGACGACCGGTCCTCGGCGCCGCCGGCCGTCGTGCTGAGCCATCGTACCTGGCGGGGAGCCTACGGGGCCGACCCCTCCGTGGTCGGTTCCACGTTCGTGGTGGAGGGCCGCCCGTTCACGGTGATCGGCGTGGCGGCGCCGGGTTTCTTCGGCGAGACGGTCCGCGCGTTTCCGCCCGACCTCTGGATCCCCCTGCAGCACGAGCCGACGATTGCCGGGGAGGGTTCGCTGCTCCGCCAGTCGACCTCGCCATGGTTGTTCGTGATCGGTCGTCTCCGGGAGGACGCCTCCATCGAGGGCATGGCTCCCCGGCTGACGGGAGTCCTGCGCCGGTGGATCCGGTTCGAGGGCGACTACCCGGCCAACCTGATGCCGGACATCGTTCGCGAGCTCCCCAACCAGACGATCCGGGTCGTGCCGGCCGGCTCCGGCATCGGTCTCGCGGGCATTTCGCTGAAGGAACGCTACGGAGCCAGCCTGCGGATCCTGCTCGCCATCTGCGGTCTCGTGCTGATCATCGCGTGCGCGAACGTCGCGAGTCTCCTCCTTGCCCGAGCCGTCGCGCGCCGCGAGCAGACGGCGATGCGACTCGCGATCGGCGCGACGCGCCGGCAGGTCGCGGTGGAGGCTATTGCCGAGAGCGCGTTGCTGGCGGTGGCGGGCGGGGTGGTCGGGCTGCTGGTCGCCTTCGGCGCCACGCGTCTGCTGGTCGGGTTGGCCCTCCCGGACTCGACGCTCGCGCCGGTGGCGACGACGCCGTCGCTCGTCACGTTGTCCTTCACGGCGGGGCTGGCGCTCGCGGCTGCGGTCCTTGCGGGCGTCGCGCCTGCGTGGCTCGCCGCCCGAACGAATCCCATCGATGCGCTGCGCGGCTCTGGACGCAGCGTCGGCGGCTCCTCCCGCGTTCGCACGGCGCTGTTGATCGTTCAGGCGTCGCTTGCCGTCGCGGTCGTCGCCGGCTCCACGATGCTCGGGCGAAGTCTCGTGAACCTCCAGCGCCAGGACCTCGGCTACGAGGTGCAGGGCCGCGTGCTGATTGGCCTCAAGCGCCTGCCGTCCACCTACCGGCCGCAGCAACTGTCGACCCTCTATCGCGACATCGAGCAGCGGCTCACGAGCCTCCCCGGCGTGCGTGGGGCGGGACTGGCGCTGTACAACCCCTACGCGGGCAACTGGGGGGAGTCGGTCTTCGTCGCCGGCGGCCGGCCGAACGCGGCCAGCGAATCGGGGGCGTCGTGGAACCGCGTCAGCGCCGGTTATCTTCAGGATCTGGGCGTTGCCCTCGCAAAGGGGCGATGGTTCACCGCCACCGACGACGAGATGAACGCGTCGGTCGCAGTCGTTAACGAGGCGTTCGCGAGGCGCTTCTTCCCGGACGGTGAAGACCCGCTGGAGCAGCACTTCGGCGTCGGGCGGATCGAGAACGCCGGTACCTTCCGCATCGTCGGCGTGGTGCGCGACGCGAGGTTCGCGGGCTCGGGGCCGAACCGCCCGGTGGGTCCGATGTTCTTCGTTCCGCTCGCCCAGCGTGTCGACTACGGCACCGATTACCGGCGGATGGTCGAGCGGCTGTCCCACCTCGTCCAGGGCATCCTGGTGGTCAGCGACTCCGCCCTCGGCGGTCTCGAGCCCATGGTGAGGACGGCGCTGACGAGCGTCGACCCCAACTTGGTCGTCACCAGCATCAGAACCCTGCAGCAGCAGATCGACCGCTCCCTGGCCCGGGAGCGCGCGGTCGCGAGCCTCGCAGGTCTGTTCGGGATCGTCTCGCTGGTGTTGGCGGCGGTCGGCGTGTACGGCGTCACCGCCTACATGGTCGAGCAGCGCACGAACGAGATCGGCATCCGGATGGCCCTCGGCGCAAGTCGCGTCAGGGTCATCGCGCTGGTGTTGCGCCAGGCGTTTCGGCGCGTGGCCATCGGGCTCGTTCTCGGCCTGCCTCTCGCCGTCGGCGCCGCCCGGTCGATGGCGTCGCAGCTCCACGGCGTGTCGCCCTGGGACCCCTTCTCTCTCGCCGTCGCCGCCGCTTCGCTCGCGGGATGCGCGCTTGCCGCCGCCTTCATCCCGGCGAGCCGCGCCGCCGGCATCCTGCCGATGACCGCGTTGCAGCGTTGAGTCCCGGGACGGGTTCTCCGAGCGTCGCCGACGCGAAGGGGCGCGGCGGGGGATGTGAAGAACCGCGGAACAAGGGCGGTATTCGTGCCGCGACCGGGCGCGCCGGCGTCGACATCCCGGTTGGCGCGCGCGCAGTCCTTCGGCGCCAGGCGGACCGGCGGCGCCTCCGGTGCCTTGTCGACTCTCGGCCGGTCCGTGGTTCGGCTTCGGCCGCGCGTCGCGCCCCGCCGAACCTGCCCGGTCCCCCGCCCTCGATGGCGCCCGGCGGCGCGGGGTATGCGTCGCACCCGCAGTGCGTGTCCGGTCCCGCCGTCACCGCAGGGTGCGGAAGAACCGGCGCAGGTCGCCGACCAGAAGATCCGGCTCCTCGATGGCGGGGAAGTGTCCGCCGGTGTCGAAGACCGACCAGTGGGTGACGTTGTCGGGCACGTCCTCGACGAACGAGCGGGGCGGTCCCGTCCGGGACGGGATGCCCACGAACTGGGCGAAGCCTTGCGGCACCTGTACCGGACCCCGCGACAGCGCCCGCCGGGGACGTGAGCTGCCCAGCCCGTTGGCGTAGTAGTAGCGCACGCTGGTGCCGATGGTGCGGGTGTGCCAGTAGATGGAGACGAGGGTGAGGATCTGGTCCTTGCTGAACCGGTTCTCCACGTCGCCGTCGCAGTCGCTCCACGACCGGAGCTTTTCGGTGATCCAGGCCGCCACGCCCGCGGGCGAGTCGGTCAGTCCGAAGGCCAGGGTCTGGGGCTTGGTGCCTTGGATCCGCTGATAGCCGGTCTCGTCGGTCGACCACGCCTCGGCGCGGGCGAGGTAGTCGCGCTCCTCGTCGGTCTCGGGCGGCCGTTGCGCGCGCGGGGGCGCGCCCGGGGTGTGGATGCCGACGACGCGGTCCGGGTAGGCGGCGCCGAGGGCCCGGGTGACGCCGGCTCCCCAGTCGCTGCCGTAGGCGCCGAAGCGCTCGTAGCCGAGCCGGTCCATCAGGGCCACCCACAGCTCGGCGGTCCGGGCGATGTCGGTGCCTTCCAGGGGCTCGCCCGAGAAACCGAAGCCGGGGATGGAGGGCGCGACGACGTGGAACCCGTCGGCCGCGTCGCCGCCGTGGGCGGCGGGGTCGGCGAGGGCGCGGACCGACGGCAGCATCTCCCAGACGGTGCCGGGCCAGCCGTGAGTCATCAGCAGGGGCAGCGCCCCCTCGCGGGGGCTCCGCTGGTGCACGAAATGCAGGCGCTGGCCCTCGATCTCCGTCGTGTAGTGATCGAACGTGTTCAGTGCCGCCTCGTGCGCGCGCCAGTCGTACTCGTCCCGCCAGTAGGCGATCAACGCCTCTAGGTATGCGCGGTCCGTGCCGTAGCTCCAGGGCTCGCCCGGCGAGTCGGGCGGCCATCGGGTGGCCGCGAGCCGGCGCCCGAGGTCTTCCAGCGCTTCATCGCCGACCTCGATGGTGAAGGGCGCGATGTCGGCCTGCGCCGCCGTCGTCGCGCCCGCCGCGCCGGCCCGGGCGGGGGCTGCCCCGGCCGCGAACGGCGCGGCCATCCCGGCCGCCGCCATCGTCTTCAGAAGCGTCCGTCGGTCCATCCGCCGTTCTGACATCGCGCTCTCCTGCGGTTGTGACATCGGGTCCTTCCTCTCGTGCGGTTCGAGTGCGCCGCTCGACGGCCGGACGCGCGCGGTCGCGGGGCGCCGATCACTCGGGGTGGTCGAGATCGACCGGATTGTCGTTTCCGTCGGGGCCCTCGTGGCCGTCCGGCGCCACGGAACTCCCGGGTTCTCCGGGGACGGTGGGCCTTCCGGGCTCCTCCGTTGTGCCGGCGGCGTCCGTCACGCCGGTGGTTTCCGCCGTGCTCGGCTCCTCGTCCGAGAGGAGGTCGGATAGCACCTCCCGGACATCCGACAGATCCAGCTCGCCCAATCCGGCGCTGACGGGATCGATATAGGGCCTGACCGCGTCGACGATCTCGGCTCGGTGCTGCCAGGCCCAGACCCCGGCCAGGACCAGGCCGACGAAGACGATGAGCTTGAACGCGAAGGCGATGATGTGCCGGAGCAGATAGATGCCCAGCAGGACGGCTGCGACGACGACGACGAGCACGAGCTCGTTGGACAGGGGCCCCATGTGCGGTCTCTGGATCTTATCGGCTGCCGCAAGCGGACTGCGCGATCGAGGGTCGTGGCGGGAGTCCCGCTCGGCGCGAAATCCGGCCGCACGCCATGCGCGGCGGCTAGACGACTGTCCCAGGGCTTCCTTTGCCGTCCAGTCGCTGGTTTGCGCTGGCAGACGCTGCGAAGACGCCCCGCGACATGGCAACTCTCGTCAAGGGCGGTCAACTAGAACATCGCCGCCGCCCCCTGCCCCGGGCCGGGGGCTCGGACCGCGGACGGTCCCATCCGCGGCCAGCGTAGCACGTCGACCCCGGTTTGGCGCCGGAACCGGCGCCGGCCCGGTCGCGGATTCGCCGGGGAGGGCTATAATCCGGCCCCTTGCGGCAGAACAAGGAGAACCCGTGACACGACTCACCGCGGCGGCGCCGGCAGGGCGCCGCAACCCCACGTTCCCGCGCGCCGCACGGCCGGCCGCGCTCGCCCTCCCGCTGTTGCTCTCGCTGTCGATGGCGGGCGCATCCGGCGCCCAGGACTTCCGTCTGGTGGAGACGACCATCGACGACGTGCACGCGGCCTTCGCGGCGGGGCGGCTGACGTGCCGGGAGCTGGTCGAGGGCTATCTCGCCCGCATCGCGGCCTACGACCAGGCCGGACCCGCGTTGAACGCCATCGAGTACGTCAATCCGCGGGCGGCGGAGGAGGCGGAGGCCCTCGACGCCGCGTTCGCGGACTCGGGCCCGACCGGCCCCCTGCACTGCGTCCCGGTGCTGCTCAAGGACCAGGTCGAGACTCGCGACATGCCGACGACCTACGGCTCGGCGCTGTTCGACGGGTTCATGTCGGGGCGCGACGCGACCATCGTCACCCGGCTGCGCGAGGCGGGGGCGATCATCCTCGCGAAGACGACCATGGGGGAGTTCGCCTCGCGCTATGTCGGGTCCGGCTTCGGAATCATCCGGAACCCCTACGACCCGACCCGCAACCCGAGCGGGTCGTCCGGAGGCAGCGGGGCGGGCGCCGCCGCCAACTTCGGCCTCGTCGCCATCGGCGAGGACACCGGCGGCTCCATCCGCGGCCCGGCCGCGGTGCACAGCCTCGTCGGCCTGCGGCCCACGGTGCCCCTGGTCAGTCGCCACGGGATGATGCCCGCCAACCCTTCGAGCGACACCCTCGGGCCGATGACCCGCACCGTCCGGGACGCCGCGATCCTGCTCGACGCGATCGCCGGCTACGACCCGAACGATCCGGTGACCGCCTACGCCGCTGGCCGAACACCGGACTCGTACGTCGACGGCCTCGACCCCGCCGGCCTTCGCGGGGCCCGCATCGGGGTCATTCGCGAGCCCATGGACGCCGAGACCGATCCCGAGTCGGACGACTACCGGCAGGTGCGCCGCGTCGTGGACCGGGCCATCGCCGACCTCGGGCGGCTCGGGGCGGAGCTAGTCGACCCGATCGACGTGCCGGGGGTCGACAAGGCGCAGGCGGCCTACGTCCGGAACAGCTTCGAGACGGAGGAGGCGACCGACGCCTACCTCGCCGGGCTGCCCGAGGCCCCGGTCGGGTCGCTGCGCGAGATTCTCGTGGCCGGGCGGGTCGTCCCGTGGCGGGCCAAGGGGTTGATGAACGTGGTGGGCCGGTCGACGTCCGAGCCGGAGTACCTGCCGGTTCTCCGGGCCCGGGAGCGCCTGCGGCGCGCTGTCCTCGGGGTGATGGCCGACCATGACCTCGACGCGCTGGTCTACGCGACGTTCGACCACCAGACGACGGTCATCGCCCCCGACGTCCTGACCAACCCGGACACCGAGGACGCCTATGCTCGCGGGAACAACCGGTACCTGAGCCCGGTCATCGGCTTCCCGGCCCTGACCGTGCCGGCGGGCCTGACCGACGACGGACTGCCGGTCGGCCTCGAGCTGCTCGGCGCGCCGTTCGCCGAGGCGACGTTGCTGCGCCTGGGCTACGCCTACGAGCAGGGTACGCGGCGGCGGGAGGCGCCGGCGACGACACCGGCCCTGGACGGGCAGGACGCGGCGCGATAGGGCCGCGCGGCCTTCCGGATGACGCCCGGCAGGCGGGGCGGCCATCGGAGCCGAAGGTGATGCCTGCGCGAGGCCTCCCCGTCCGAAAGCGGCGGGACCGTCGGCGCCGGACACTTCGGCGGACGCCCACGCGCGGTCCTTCCGTGCGCCGCCTTCCGCGCCGAGCAGGCGCCGCCGCCGCCCATCTTCCAGGCTACTGGCGGGTGAGCATCATGGCGCCGCTGTCGATGACCGGCGGTTGGCACGACGGGTTGGTCATCCACGTCGCCTCCATCGTCGTCTCCGTGAACGACGTCACCGTCACCGAGAGCGCGCAGCCCTCGGCGAAGTACTGCCGGAACACCTCGATGTCGGCGAACCCGAACGACAGCTCGGCCGTCGTACCCGACGCCGTCCCCGTCACGGGACCCGAGAGGTTCACGTTGGCGGGCGCCCCGAACGCGACCAGGGTGGCGGGCATGGGCGTGGACCACTCGCCGGTCACCGTCCCGTCGGTCTCCGTCAGGGTCGTGTTGGCGGTGTCGGTAGCGATGAAGGTGCCGGTGACCGACCCGCTCCAGGCGCCGGTGAGCGTGACCGGCTGGGGCTCGGGTTCCGTCGGACCCGTGGGGCTGTCGCTCTGGCAGGCTGCCGCCGACACGATGCCGCAGACCACGATCGCCAGGCCGAAATTGCTGCTCTTCGTCATGATTCGAATCCGATCCGTTGCTGCCCTCGTGCCGGCCCGCGAAGCTCTCGGCGGCCGGCAGCGGTACGCGGTGGCCGCGGTGGGAGGTCTCGTCCGCGGGCGGGCGCGGCTGTAGTGCGTTGCGTGCCGCACCCGGCCTGGCGTGTGCCCGGACAACCGGCCGGACGTGCGCTACGGAATGGTGCCGAGGGGCAGAATCGAACTGCCGACACCATGATTTTCAGTCATGTGCTCTACCGACTGAGCTACCTCGGCACGTCGGGGGGGTTGCTGCGCCGTGGACACCACCCGGGGCGCGACCTGCGGGCTAAAGCGGCGCTCCCTCCGCCGCCACGGCACCTCGGCATGGTACCGCACACGGTGATTCCGGCGCAACCGGCTCCCAGGCCGACAGGTAACGACCATCGCGCCGCCGGGCAGCCCGTCATCGTTCTGTTATACTTGCGCGGATGCTCCGCTCCGCCTTGGTCATCTTCATTTTTCTGCTCATTCTCGAGAGGCCGGCCGACGCCTATCTCGACCCCGGGACCGGCAGCATGCTGTTGCAGGTGCTTCTCGGCGGGGTCGCGGCCGTCGGTGTCGTGGCGAGGCTCTACTGGCATCGCGTGACGGCCGTCTTCCAGAGAACTCAGCGCCCCAAACGCTGAACCCCGCGAGCCGGCGCCGACGGTACCGGCGGCCAATCATGGGCTCGCTCAGCAGCAGATGAGTGACCGAGAGCCGTCCGTACGGTTCGATACCGGCTCGTTCCGCGACCCGGACTCCCGCGTCTTTCATCACGACGGATCGGTATTCCGCTGCCTGACGGCTCGGGCCGAGGCGGACTGGCGGCGGCTCGCCGCGACCCGCTTTCACGCCCGGTTCATGGCCGATCGGCGTCTGATACCGACCCGTCTCGTGACCGACACCGGGTCGCTGCCGCCGCTCCCGCCCCGCTGGGTGGCGGTTCTCGAGCACGAACTGTTGCCAGTCGTGTCGTACCCGTACGAGTGGTCGTTCGGCATGCTCAAGGACGCCGCCCTGCTCCAGCTCGACGTGACGCGCGCTGCGCTCGACGAAGAGATGACCCTGAAGGACGCGACCGCCTTCAACATCCAGTGGTGCGGCGCGCGTCCCACCTTCATCGACATCGGATCGTTCACGTCGTACGTCGCCGGCGAGCCCTGGGCCGGCTACCGCCAGTTCTGTGAGACGTTTCTCTATCCGCTCCTGCTGCAGGCGTACCGCAACGTGCCGTTCCATGCCTGGCTGCGCGGTAGCCTGGAGGGGATCACGGCGGAGCAGTGCCGGGCGTTGCTGTCGGGCCGGCACCTCCTGCGGCGCGGCGTGCTGGCGCACGTGTACCTTCAGGCGAAGGCGCAGGCGCGCTACGAGGACACGCCGGGGGACGTTCGACGGGAGCTGCGCGACGCCGGTTTCGGCGCGGTGCTCATCAAGCACAACATCGACCGTCTGCGAAGAACGGTGGAGCGGCTGCGGTGGGAGCCGCAGCGATCGACGTGGTCGGAGTATCAGCGCCAGCATTCCTACGAAGACGCCGATCTGCAGCGCAAGGTCGCTTTCGTCGAAGCGGTCCTGGCCCGGCGGCGCTGGCCGCTGGTCTGGGACCTCGGCTGCAACACCGGCAGCTATTCCCGTCTGGCGGCCGAGCATGCGGACTGCGTTCTCGCCCTCGACGCCGACCCTGTCGTCGTCGAGCGTCTCTACCGAACGGTCCGCGACCGTGGTCCAGGGAACGTCCTTCCGCTCGTGGCCGACCTCGCCGACCCGTCACCGGGCCTGGGGTGGCGCGGGCGCGAACGGCGGCGGCTCGATGACCGCGGCGCGCCGGCGCTCGTTCTGTGCCTGGCCCTGGTGCACCATCTCGTGATCGGGCGGAACATCCCGCTGGAGGGGTTCGTGGACTGGCTCGCGCAGTTCGGCGCCGAGGTGGTCCTGGAGTTCGTCGGACGCGACGACCCGATGGTGGAGCGGCTGCTGCGCAATCGCCGGGATCAGGAAATCGACTATTCCGAGGCCGCGGTCGCCGCCGCGCTGGGGCGGCGTTTCGGCGACGTCCGTCACGAAACGCTGGCCTCGGGCACCCGCACGCTGTATCACTGTCGGCCCTGAAGGGGATGGACGACCCGAACCGCGCGGAACCCCGGTTGCCGGCGTGGGCGCGCATCGCCGACGGCCTCGCGCTGATGCTCGCCGTCGCGGTGCTCGTTTCCGGCGTCTTCGGAGCGGTCCGCATCGGCACGGCGTTCTCCATGTCCACGCCCTGGCGGGCGCTGGCCGCGCTGCTCGTCGTCCTTGGCCTGCGCCACGGTCTGATGCGCACGCGCCCCCTGCATCGCCGCGTCCGGGAGTGGCTGCGTCATGTGCGGCGGCGACCGTGGTCGCCGCCGGAGGAGTCGGCCGCCGACGCCCGGTGGGCGACGTTTCACATTGCCGGGCTGTGGAACCTCGCCGTCGCGCAGCCGGTCTTCGATCTGGTCGGGCGCAGCCCCGAGTTCCTCGTGGCCCACGACATGTGGCCTATGGGCCTTCTGCTGCTGGTGGCGGTGGTCTGCCTCGGTGGTCCGGCCGGCTGCGTGCTCGCCGTCCGGGCGGCCGGCCTCGCGGGCGGTCCGGCGTGGCGGCGGCGGGTCGCGACCGTGGTCGTCGGGGGGCTTGCCGGCGTCGTGGCGCTCACGGCCCTCAAGTCGCTCGATGTCTCGCCCGGCTCCCTCCTGGTCGCGCTGGCCGCAGCCGCGGGCGCCGGCGCGGCGCACGCGTACCGCCGTCTCCCGCCCGTCCGCTTGTTCACGACGTTCCTGACGCCGGCCGTCGTCATCGTGCCGGCGATGTTCCTGCTCACCCCCGGCGTCGGCCGCCTGCTCTTGCCGGCCGAGGACATCGGTGCGCTCGACGGCGTGACGTTCGGCGCCACGCCGCCGGTGGTCGTGGTGGTCTTCGACCAGCTCCAGCTTGCGGCGTTGCTGGACCGGGAGGGGAACGTCGACCGCGCCAACTTCCCGCACTTCGCGGCGCTGGCCGACGACGCCACATGGTTTCGCAACGCGACCGCGGTGGGCGAGTTGACCCAGTATGCGCTGCCCGCGATTCTGACCGGCACGTATCCGTCGCCCGGCCGCCTGCCGGTGGCCGCCGACCATCCGGGCAACCTGTTCACGCTGCTGGGCAGCCGGTATCGGCTGCACGTCGAAGAGCCGCTGTCCGAGCTCTGCCCGGAATCGCTGTGCCCGGCCGAGCGAGCGCTCGGGGCCTGGCTCGCGGGCGTCGTGGGCGATCTCGCCGTCGTGTTTCTGACCGTCGTGCTGCCGGACGATCTGACCACCCGGTTGCCGCCCGTGGATCAGAACTGGAACGACTTCCTGGTGAACGACCCGTTCCAGAACCGGTGGCGGGCGGCGCGGGTCGACGACCGGCGGCGGACGGTCACGCGCTTCATCGAGTCGATCACCGGCGCCGGCCCGATGCTGCACTTCATGCACGTGCTGCTCCCGCACGAGCCGTGGCTGTACCTGCCCACGGGACAGCAGTTCACGGCCGTGCGTCAGAGCGTCGGCCTTCAGGGCGGCAGGTGGGTCGACGACCGGTGGGCCGCCGTGGTCAACCACCAGCGGTACCTGCTCCAGTTGGGATACGTCGACACGCTGCTCGGCCGTCTGGTGGCGCGGCTGCGGGAGGTGGGCGTCTACGACGACGCGCTGATCGTCGTCACCGCGGACCACGGCGCCAGCCTGCAGCCCGGCGCGTCGTTCCGCCGACCGACGCCATCTTCGTTCGCGGACATCGCGGCCGTGCCGCTCTTCGTGAAGCGGCCGGGGCAGCGAGAGGGCGCGGTGGTCGACGCCAACGTCGAGGTGATCGACATACTCCCCACGCTGGCGGCCGAGCTCGGCGTCGAGTTGCCCTGGGCCGCCGACGGCGCGGACATGCTCGATCCGGCGCTCGCGCCGCGACCCGCCAAGGTGATGTTCTTCGACGGCGCGAGAAGCCGCGTCGAGGGGCCGCGTGACGTCCGCGCCGCGGTCGCGGAGAGCGCGGCCCGCAAGTTCGAGTGGTTCACGACCGGCGACCCGCTCGATATTCGTGCCTTTCACGGCCGCTACGGCGAGTTGATCGGCCGGCCGGCCGACCCGCTGCGGGCGACGCGGCCCTCCGACCTTCGCGTGGTCGTCGACACCTTCCGGCTGCTGCAGGACGTCGATCCGGAAGCGGAGTTCCTCCCGGTCCACATTACCGGTGCGGTGCCCGACCTGCCGGACGCGGCGCCGGCCCCCATGCTCGCGGTCGCTCTCAACGGGGTGGTCGCCGCGATTACCCAGCCGTACTCGTTTCCGACCCTCGGTCGCCGCGCCGCCTGGGAGGCGATCGTCGATCCGGCGCGGCTCCAGCCCGGCGTCAACGCGCTGGAGGTGTTCGAGATTCTCGGCGGGCCCGGCGGCGGGCCCATCGCGCTGGCGGCCGCGGCCGGCTCCGGCCCCGGTGGTGCGTGGCCCAACCTGGTCCTGGACGCGGAGCTCCAGATGCTCGGGGCGCAAGCGTCCGGCTTCTACGACGTCGAGTGGGCCGGTGCGCGGCCGTTCCGCTGGACCCGCGGAGATGCGCGGCTGCTGACGCCGCTCGACGCTCGACCCCAGGAGATCGCGATCGACGTGCTGATGACCGGCCCGCCGAAGCAGCTCCGCATCGCGGTCGACGGCTGCACGCTCTTCGATGAGACCATCGGTGGGCGGTGGGACGCCACGTTCGATCTGGGGGCCTGCCGGCTCTCGCCGCCCGAGCTCGAGATCGTGCTGCAGAGCGACACGCACGTTCCTGGGACCCGCGACACGCGCGCGCTCGGTGTTGCCGTGAGCTCGATCGAGCTGCGCGGCGCGGCTTCCACGCCCTGACGGAGGCCGTCGCGGCGCCGGGCCCGCCGCCGGCGGTCCGGGCGCCGCGTGTCGGCCTGTCCGGCCTGCGATCCGGTTCGGCGGAGATTCGATTCCCGCCGGTGCGGGAACCGTGTCTGCGGTTCGCGGCGCTCGTCGACGGTGGTGGGGAATCGGGGTTGCTCCGCTCACGGGCCGACCGGGCCGCCGACGTCGAGGGCGCACGACCCGCAGGAAGACCGGAGTGAAGGAGATCGAGACGACCGAAGGGTCGTGAACCCGACCCGGTGGCCGGCGTCCGTTTGGCTCGGCCGGTGGGTTGTGACACACTCGGGCGGAGGCCGGTCGGGCGCCCGACCGGCGATGCGCTTGGGGGGCATCATGAGGACATTCATCGGAGCGCTGGCGCTCGCCGCGTTGTGCGCCGGCGCCACGGCCGGGGCGCAGCAGGTGCCGGTCGAGGAGGTCGTGCTCGACAACGGGCTGACGTTGCTGCTCTTGCCGCGGCCGGGGGACCCGAACGTGGCGGCGGGCTGGGTGGCGAAGGTCGGATCGGTCCACGAGCGGCCCGGCATCACCGGCGTCGCGCACCTCTTCGAGCACATGATGTTCAAGGGCACCGCAACCATCGGGACCCGGAACATCGAGCAGGACCTGCAGATCATCGCCGAGCTCGACGAGGTGAAGGCGGCCCTGCGGGTCGAGGAGGCGGCCCTCCTCGAGGCGGAGCGGCTGGGGCGCATCGACGACGCCGGCGACCCCGTCCACCGGACCGAGGGCCACCAGGCACTGATGGATCGCTTCGAGGCGCTCCTCGCGCAGCAGGAGGAGCTGCTCGTCCCGGAGGACTTCAGCCGCATCTACTCGGGCCAGGGCGCCTCGGGCATGAACGCGGGCACCAGCTACGACTTCACCCTCTACTTCGTGAACGTGCCCGCCAACAAGCTCGAGCTGTGGTTCTGGATGGAGTCGGACCGGCTGGTGAACCCTGTCTTCCGCGAGTTCTACGCCGAGCGCGACGTCGTCCACGAGGAGCGGCGGCTGCGCACCGACAGCACGCCGACCGGCAAGTTCGAGGAGCAGTTCAACGCGCTGTTCTGGCAGTCGTCGCCCTACAGTTGGCCGGTGATAGGCTGGCCAAGTGATCTCGAGGGCATCACGCGCGCCGAGGCGCTCGAGTTCTTCGACCTGTACTACGCCCCCAACAACCTCACCGCGGCCCTCGTGGGCGACTTCGACCCCGACGAGGCGAAGGCGCTGGCCGAGCGCTACTTCGGCCGTCTGTCGCGGGGCGACCGGCCCCCGCCGCAGCCGCGCACCCGCGAGATGCCTCAGATGAGCGAGAAGCGGATGCACGCCTACGCCGAGACGAACCCCCAGGTCGTCGTCCGCTACCACTCGGTGCCGGACGGGCACGTCGACGAGCCGGCCCTCGTGGTGCTCGGCCAGTTGCTGAACGACCGGACGGGGCGGCTCTACCGGGCCCTGGTGGAGGACCAGGGGGTGGCCACCCAGGCGTCGGGCGGGCAGTCGGGCTTCAAGTTCGAGGGCATGTTCGAGCTGCGGGGCGTCGCGGCCGAGGGACATACGCCCGAGGAGGTCGAGCAGGCCCTCTACGCGGAGATGGAGCGGCTGAAGACCGAGCCGGTGGACGCGCGCGAACTCCAGAAGGTGAAGAACCAGAACGCGGCGTCCAACTTCCGCCAGCTTCAGGGCAACTTCTTCCTGATGTACTCGATGCTGATGCGCGAGGCGTACCGCGGCTGGGAGACCCTCAACACCGACCCGCCGCTCTACGACGCGGTGACCGCCGAGGACATCATGCGGGTGGCCGGCACCTATTTCGAGCCCGAGAACCGGACGGTCGCGATCTACTACCGCGAGGAATCGGACGAGGCGCCGGATCCGCGGCTGGCCGGGCTCGACCCCGAGGAGCAGCAGCAGGTCCGGCAGATTGAGGCGATGATCGGCCAGTTGAACGCGGAGCAGCTCGGACAGTTCATCGCGCAGTTCGAACAGATGTCGTCACAGGCGCCGCCCGAGAGCCAGGACATGGTGGCGGTGGTGCTCGATCTGCTGCGCGAGCGGCAGGCGGCGGAGGAGGGCGGACGATGATGCGCGTCGACCGGAAGCCGAGGGGCCGTTCGGCCCGCGTCCTGGGGATCGCGGTGCTCGGCGCGCTGGTGGCGGCGGCGACCGCGGCCGCTCAGCCGATTCCCGCGCACCCCTCCGAGCTGACCTACGAGCTGCTCGAGTTCACGCCGCCGGTGTCGGCCGACCACCGGCACGAGCTGTCGAACGGCATCGTCGTCTTCGTGGTGGAGGACCACGAGCTGCCGCTGGTGACGGTGGCGCTGACCGTCCGCACCGGCGCGTATCTCGACCCGCCCGGCAAGATCGGGCTCGCGGGCCTCACCGGCAGCCAGATGCGGGCCGGGGGAACCGCGACGATGAGCGCGGCCGACTTCGACGAGGAGGCCGCCTTCCTCGCCGCGCAGATCGGCAGCAGCGTCGGCGCAACGTCGGGCGGGGCAAGCATGAACTGCCTGACACGGGACCTCGACGCCTGCCTGGACCTCTTTTTCGACATGATCCGGAACCCGGGTTTCGACGAGGACCGGCTGGCCCTCGCCAAGAGTCAGGCGCTGCAGCAGATGGAGCGGCGGAACGACGCCACGGCGAGCATCGAGCAGCGCGAGTGGGGGCGGCTGATGCGGGGCGACGGCCACTTCTCGACCCGACCGCGCACGCGGGCGACGGTCGAGGGGATCACCCGCGACGACCTAGTGGCGTTCCACCGCGAGTACTACCATCCCGGCAACTTCATCTTCGCGGTGTCGGGGGACGTGGACACGGCCGGCATCCTCGCCGAGCTGGAAGGACGGTTCGAGGGCTGGGCGGCCGGCACGAGGCCGGTCCCGCCGGTGCCCGCGCCCGGATTCACCCCGGCTCCGGGTCTGTACCTCGTCGACAAGGACGATGTGAACCAGGGCCGGGTCGCCATCGGCCACCTCGCGACCACCCGGGACAACCCCGACCGCTACAAGCTGCTGGTGATGAACGACATCCTCGGCGGGGGCGGTTTCAGCGCCCGGCTGCTGACCCGCGTCCGCTCCGACGAGGGGCTCGCCTACAGCGCCTTCTCGAACTACGCGCTCGGCACGTACTACGACGGCGTGTTCCGGGCCGGCTTCCAGTCGCGCAGCGAGACGGTGGCCCGGGCCACCGCGATCGTGCTCGAGGAGATCGAGCGCATCCGCGCCGAGCCGGTGACGGAGGAGGAGCTGCGGAACTCGATCGCCTATTTCGTGGAGACCTTCTCCCGCAACTTCTCGAGCGCCGCCTCGACGGCGGGCCTCTTCGCCCGGGACGAGTACACGGGACGGGACCCGTCCTATCTCGCCACCTACCGTGAGAACATCGCGGCCGTGACCGCCGACGATGTGCTCGACGCCGCGCGTCGCTACCTCGACCCCGACGCCCTGGCCATCCTCGTCGTCGGCGACCTCGACGCGATCCTCGCCGGCGACCCGGATCAGCCGGATTACTCCGTCGAGGCGTTGCGACCCGGGGAGGCGGTGCGAATTCCGCTGCCGGATCCGTTCACGATGGAGTATCCGGCTCCGTGACCTGACCGTGGCGCCCTGACCCGCTACTTCGCGGCGCGGAGATTGGGTGCGGCCGCGGCCGGGGCCGCCGGCTCGGCTTCGGGGCCGAGATGCAGCGCCTTCCTCAGCCGGGCGTCGATCGACTCGAACACCGCCGCGTTCTCCTTCAGGAACTGCTTGACCCGCTCGCGCCCCTGGCCGAGGCGCTCGCCGTCGTACGAGAACCACGTGCCGCTCTTCTCGACGAGGCGGTGGGCGACGGCGAGGTCGAGCAGGTCGCCCTCGCGCGAGACGCCCTCGCCGTACATCAGGTCGAACTCGGCGATGCGGAACGGCGGCGCCACCTTGTTCTTGACGACCTTGACCCGCGTCCGGCTGCCGACGACCTGGTCGCCGTCCTTGATGGCGCCGATGCGTCGGATGTCGACTCGGACCGACGAGTAGAACTTCAGGGCGCGCCCCCCGGTGGTGGTCTCGGGGTTGCCGAACATGACCCCGATCTTCTCGCGGAGCTGGTTGATGAAGACGAGGCACGTGGACGACTTCGCCACCACCGCGGTGAGCTTGCGCAAGGCCTGGGACATCAGCCGCGCCTGCAGCCCGACCTGGGCCTCGCCCATCTCGCCGTCGATCTCCGCCCGAGGCACGAGGGCCGCGACCGAGTCGACGACCACGACGTCGGCGCCCCCGGACCGCACCAGCACTTCGACGATCTCGAGGGCCTGCTCGCCGTGGTCGGGCTGGGCGACGAGGAGGTCGTCGAGGTCGACGCCCAGCTTCTTGGCGTAGGTGGGGTCGAGCGCGTGCTCGGCGTCCACGAACGCGGCGGCGCCGCCCTGCCGCTGGGCCTGGGCGATGATCTGCAGGGTCAGGGTGGTCTTGCCCGACGCCTCGGGCCCGAAGATCTCGACGACTCGGCCGCGGGGGACGCCGCCGATGCCGAGGGCGTGGTCGATGCTGATGGACCCGGTCGAGACGTGCGGCACGGCGGTGACCGCATCCTGCCCGAGCCGCATGATGGCGCCCTTGCCGAACTGCTTCTCGATCTGGCCCACCGCCATGTCGATGGCCTTGTCGCGCTCGCGCAGATTGCGTTCCTCGGGCATGGATACCTCGCGAAAATGGTCGGCGTCAGCGCTCCGGAGGGTCCGGGGAGTGCCGGCGGACGCCGCGTGTCGATGAGCCGGCGCCTCGACCGTCGCGGTTGTCGCGGGTGGGCCGGGGCCGGAGTGTCACAGTTCGGCATTCTAGGACCGTGCCAGGTCCGATGTCAAGCGAAAGTATGATGCCAAATATCAATTATCCATAAATAAATCAATATGTTATGTCGTTGTCGGACTTTCGCCTTGGAGAGCACCTGCGCGCAGGATGTCGCATCCTGGGAGGTGTCCGGAGGAGCAGTATCTGCCATGGACGGGGCGCCACCGGCCACAGGCGCCCAGGGCGCGGCGGTCGCGCGGGACACGGGCTTGCGGGGCGGGCCGAGGCGACGGCTTCGACGGGGCCGACCGGGAGTCGGGCCGGCGCGCCGCGGCCGGCCGTTCAGGGCGGGTTGGCGGACGAGGCTCTTCTCGGCAGGCGCCGCGACCCCGGCGTGTGGGCGGTCTTTCCGTGAGCGGTTCGCAGCAGGTTTACAATGGCGCAGTCCCGTCGGGTGCGATGTGGCGACCGGAGAAACCGGCGTCGCACGAATCGCGATTCCGGTTTCCAGGCTAGGTTTCCGCGCCGGACGGTGGGGAGGGACTCGTGACCGACATCAGGAACACGGCCGCGGTGCTCGTCGCCGTCTCGGCGCTCGCGGCCGCGCCGTGGCCGGCGGCGGCGCAGACGGAGACGCAGACAGAGACGGAGACGGAGACGGGTGCGCTCACGCTCGAGGTCACGCCGGATCGGTTGACACTCCCCGTCGGGGAGACGGCGAGGCTGGCCGCCACCGTCCGGGACGCGGACGGCTCGGTCGTCGACGACGCGACCGTCGTCTACTTCTCCCGCGCGAGGCGCAGCGTGGCGGTGACGCGCGGCGGCGAGGTCGAGGCATACCGGCCCGGCGAAGTCACCCTCGTGGCGCTCGTGCCTGCCGATCCCGGCAGTCGGGACCGTCGTCCCGAGGCGCGAGTGCAGGTCGAGGTGCGGGTGACGGTGCCGCCCCCGGCGGTGGCGCAGGTCACGTTCGCCGACGCGCCGTCCAAGTATTACGTCGGCACGCGGCCTCGCTTGACCGTCGAGGTCGTCGACGCCGTCGGCGCGGTGCGGACCGACGTCCCGGTGTCGTTCGCGTCGAGCGACGCCGCCATCGCCGAGGTCGACGGCTTCGGGTTCCTGACCCTCCACGCCCCCGGCGAAGTGGAGGTCACCGCAACGGCCGAGGACGTCAGCGTCCCCGTCACGTTCGAGGTGGAGACCAGCCCGGTGACGTCGCTCGAGCTGCGGGCGAGCGTTCCCGCCGCGGCCACCGGCGACGTGGTGCGGTTCACGGCCACCGCCAAGGACGCGCGAGGGCTGCCGGTGCGGGGCGTGCCGGTGCGGTTCGCGGTGGGGGGCGAGACCGCGCCGACGATCATCGCGGCGGGCGCGGTCGCCCACATCGCCGACGACGGACGCTTCGTGGCGGAGCGGTCCGGGACGTACACGGTCATGGCCACCACCGGCCTCCACTCGGCGTCGGCCACCGTCTCCGTCGGCTCGCGGGACGTGCGCCGCGAGATCGAGGTCGTCGGGCGCGGGCGGGTCCTCGATCGGCACACCTCCGATTTGTGGATCTGGGAGGGGACCGACGGCCGGGACTACGCCATCACCGGGACCTGGGGCTCGGACGGGCGCTCGTACATCTGGGACGTCACGGATCCGGCGAACATCGAGCGGCTGCACGAGGTGAACGTCGACGCCCGCACCGTCAACGACGTCAAGGTGTCGGAGGGCGGCGACATCGCGGTCATCAGCCGCGAGGGGGCCTCGAACCGGCGGAACGGCATCGTCGTCCTCGGCGTGGGCAACCCGCGCGAGGGGGTGCCGATCCTGTCCGAGTTCACCGACCAGCTCACCGGCGGCGTACACAACGTGTTCATCTCCGAGGACCACGTCTTCGCCCTGAGCGCGGGGCGACGCTACGACGTCATCAGCATCGAGGACCCCCGCAACCCGCAGCGCGTGGGACGGTTCGAGCTGGAGACGCCCGGCCACAGCATTCACGACGTGTGGGTCAGCGACGGGGTGGCGTTCTCGTCGAACTGGACGGACGGGATAGTGGCCGTCGACGTCGGCGGCGGGGGCCGCGGCGGGACCCCCGAGCAGCCGGTCGAGCTGGGGCGCTACGCGTACCCCAGCGGGTGGAACCACTCGGCGTTCCCCTACCGCAGCCAGTCGACCGGGAAGTTCTACTTGTTCGCGGGCGACGAGTCGTTTCCCTACGGTGGCTACAGCCCCGCGCGGGGTGGCGCGCCCTCCCGCGCGGCGGGGTGGATCCATGTCATCGACTGGAGCGACTGGGACAATCCTCGAGAGGTGGCCCGCTACCAGGTCCCCGAGGCGGGTTCGCACAACTTCTGGATCGAGAACGACGTGCTCTACGCCGCCTTCTACAACGGGGGCCTCCGGGTCGTCGACGTCTCCGGCGAGCTGATGGGCGACCTGTACCGGCAGGGTCGCGAGATTGCGATGTTCGAGCCGGCGGATCCGGACGGCTACATCGCCAACGCCCCGATGGTCTGGGGGCCGCAGCCCTACAAGGGGCATATCTTCTTCACCGACTGGAACACCGGGCTCTGGGCCGTGAAGCTGCAGGAGCGGACCGGCCCGGGCCGCGTCATCGGCGAGCCGCGCTAGGGGGATCGTCGCAGAGACGAGTCGCGGTTCGAGCGTTCACGCGCGCAATGACGTCCTCCCGCGGCCGATCACGGCTCGAGGCGGCCACCGGAGCTCGCTCCAGCAGAAGCGCAAGCGCCGGTCAGCCGTTGGGCAGATGGTGAACTGACGGCGTTCGGGCCCTGTCCGCCGCGGGCGGGGCGTTCAGGGGAGGGATCCCGCCGATGATGCCGATGATGGAGAGGCACTGGGCGACGCGAGTCCTGGTGATGGGGGTGCTGCTGGCCGGCTGGACGACGCCGGCGGCGTCCGCGGAGCCCGAGGTGTCCGCGCGCAGCTACTACGTCTACGTTGCGGCGGAGTCCGAGGACGAGGTGTCCGTCGTCCGCTACGGGCCGGCGGGGGCCGAGGTGGTGAAGACGCTGGCGGTGGGCAGCTACCCGGCGGAGATCGAAGGGCCGCACGGGATCAACGTCGACCCCGACGGGAGGCACTGGTACGTGTCGATCGCCCACGGTTTTCCCTACGGCAGCGTGCACAAGTACGAAACGGGCACCGACGCCTGGGTCGGCGACGTCACCCTCGGCCTGTTCCCCGCGACCCTCGACGTGTCGGCCGCCACCGGTCTGCTCTTCGCCGTGAACTTCAACCTTCACGGCCCGATGGAGGCCAGCAGCATCTCGGTGGTCGAGGTGGACACGATGAGCGAGGTCGCCCGCGTCGACACCGGCGTCCGGCCGCACGGGGGGCGCCTCGATCCGGAGGGTTCGGCCTTCTACTCGGTCAACATGATGGACTTCGAGCTCGTAGAGCTCGACGCGTTCACGTTCGAGATCACGCGCCGGCTCCCGCTCGGCGACGGCGTCATGCCGACCTGGGTCACGCGCCCCACCCCGGACGGGAAGGTCTACGTGACCGGGAACAACGTCGCCCGGATCTTCGAGATCGACCTGGAGGACTGGCGCGTCGAGCGGACCTTCGAAACCGGGGCGGGTCCCTACAACATCGACGTCAGTCCTGACGGCACGCGCATGGTCGCCACCTACAAGAACGGCGACGCGGTCGGGTTCTGGGACCTCGGGAGCGGGGAGGAAACCGCCCGCGTGCGGACTAGCCGTACCATTCCCCACGGGGTGGTGGTTACCCCGGACGGCGAGTTCGCGTTCGTCACCCTGGAAGGCATCGGCGCCGATCCCGGCACCGTCGAGGTCTACCGGACGGCCACCGGCGAGCGCGTCGGCGCGGTCGACGTCGGCAAGCAGGCCGGGGGCATCGCCTTCTGGAAGCTGGAGGACGCGGGGCCCGAGCGGTAGGGGCGACGGGGAACGGCCGGGCGCCTGGAGGCTGGCGGGGGCGCCAGCGGAGCCGCAGGCGACGGTTGGCGGTTCAGGCGGCTCCCGGTCGATCCGACCCGGAGCGCGTATTGCCGCCACCCGAGAGCCCGCCGACGCGTGGACGACGCTCGTTCGGAGCTCTTCCAGGCACCGCGCCGCCGGGTCGGTCAGCGTTCGACGGCCAGGGCCACGCCGTTGCCGCCGCCGAGGCACAGGGTGGCCACCCCGCGCTTCGCGTTCCGGTTCCGCATGGCGTAGAGCAGGGTCGTCAGGATGCGGGCCCCGCTCGCCCCGATCGGATGTCCGAGGGCGACCGCCCCGCCGTTGACGTTGACCTTCCCGGGGTCGACGCCGAGCTCGTGGACGACCGCGAGGGCCTGGGCCGAGAACGCCTCGTTGAGTTCGATGAGGTCGACGTCGTCCATCGACCAGCCCACCTTGGTCAGGAGCTTGCGGACGGCCTCGACCGGGGTCATCAGCAGCCACTTCGGCGCGAGCCCGCTCACGGCTTGACCGACCACCCGGGCCATCGGCGTCAGGCCGAGGGCCTCGGCCCGGTCGGCGCCCATGATGACGACGGCGGCGGCGCCGTCGTTCACCCCGGGGGCGTTCCCCGCGGTGACGGTGCCGCCCTCCTTCTTGAAGGCGGGTCGCAGCCGGCCGAGGGCCTCGGCGCTCGTGTCGGGCCGCACCGGCTCGTCGTACTCCAGCCGGACGGGATCGCCGCGGCGCTGCGGAATCTCGACGGGCAGGATCTCGTCCTTGAACCAACACTCGCGGATGGCCCGGGCCGCCTTGTGGTGGCTCGCGGCCGCGAACGCGTCCTGGTCGTCGCGCGAGACGCCGTAGCGCTCGACCACCGCCTCGCAGGCGATGCCCATGCCCTGGTTCTCGAGCGAGCACCACAGACCGTCGTGGATCATCGAGTCGAGGACCTCGGCGTTGCCCATGCGCATGCCCTCGCGCGCCCGCGTCAGCATGTAGGGGCAGTTGCTCATCGATTCCATGCCCCCCGCGACCGCGACGTCGATGTCGCCGGTCGCAATGCCCTGCGAGGCGAGCATGACCGCCTTGAGTCCCGACCCGCACACCTTGTTGATGGTCAGGGCCCCGACGTGCTCGGGGAGCCCGCCCCGTATTGCGGCCTGCCGGGCGGGGGCCTGGCCGGCGCCGGCCGATACCACGTTGCCCATGATGCACTCGTCGACCAGCGCGGGCTCGATGCCGGCGCGGGCGACGGCCTCGCGGACCACCCGGGCGCCCAGATCGGTGACTGGCAGGCCCTTCAGGGCGCCGAGAAACTTACCGGTGGGCAGACGTACGGCGCTGACGATGACCGACTCTCGCATGGAAACTTCTCTCCTCCGGGGCCGTCAGGCTGGATATGTCGATGCGCTTCACGACGCCGTCTCCCAGCAACCGCTTCAGGCGGGCCGCGATGACCGGGCGCGATCCGCGGATCTCGCCGGCCCAGTCGTCGTTGGCGGCGGTCACCGTGAGAGCGCCGTCGGGGCCGAGTGCGACGCTCGTGAACCGGCCGATGTCGCGCCCGACGGCGACGCTCCAGGCCAGCGAGACCTTGCCGGGCGACAGCGGCTGGTCGCGCAGCAGCATCCCCAGCGCGGCGGTCGTGCAACGCCCCGCCACGATCATCGACCGGCCGTCCCTTCCGGTGGCATTCTCCGTCTCGCGTTACTGTAATGTAACATCCATGCGTCTCGTGCTGGCGTCCCGTTCGCCGCGGCGGGTGGACCTGCTGACCCGCGCCGGGTACCGGTTCGAGGTGGCGCCCGCCGATATCGACGAGAGTCGGCTCGAAGGCGAGCCCCCGCGCGAACTCGTGCGCCGCCTGGCGCGCGAGAAGGCCGCGGCAGTGGCGCCCCGCCATCCCGGGGCCGTCGTGCTCGGGGCCGACACCCTCGTGGTGGTCGACGGCGTGGTGCTGGGCAAGCCGGCCGACGCCGCCGGCGCCGCCGCGATGCTGCGACGGCTGTCGGGCCGTGGCCACGAGGTGCTGACCGGCGTCGCCCTGCACGCCCCCGACCGGTGCTGCGACGGCGTGCAGGCGACCCGCGTCGTCTTTCGGTCGCTCAGCCCCGACGATGTCGCCTGGTACGTGGCGACGGGCGAGTCCACCGACAAGGCCGGCGCGTACTCCATACAGGGGCTGGCGTCTCGGTTCGTCACCCGCTTGGAGGGCTCGTACACCAACGTGGTGGGGCTGCCCATGGAGCTGGTCGACGGCCTGCTGCGCGAGTTGGCCGGCGGGGCGAATCGCGGGGGCGGGCGGTCCGCTCCGCCGGACACCGACCGTTGACCGGTCGGGCGTCGTCACGGTATCCTTCGACATATCCCGAGATTTCGGTTTGGCGTCCGAAGACGGTTTGCCGTCTTTCCCGCCAGAGGATGCAGCAGCATGCCAGCCAAGACCGTGAAGATGATCGTGACGACCCTGGTCCTGTCCGCCGCGTTCGGCGGGTTGCTCTGGGGCACGCTCGCCGAGGGCACCGAGTACTACATGCACGTCGACGAGGTCCTGGCCGAGCCCGAGGCGTGGTACGGCAAGAACCTGCAGATCCACGGATACGTGGTGCCGGGGTCCCGGCTCGTCAAGCCGAACACCCTGGAGTACCGGTTCAAGGTCGAGAACAACGGAGCCGTGATCGACGCCGAGTACACCGGCATCGTTCCCGACACCTTCCAGGACGGCTCGGAGGTGGTCATCTCGGGGCAGCTCTCGTCCAACGGCTTCTCCGTGAAGCCGAACGGGGTGATGGCCAAGTGCCCGTCCAAGTACGAGCCCAAGCCTACCCTGGGCGCGGCGGCGTCGAGCTACTAGCGCTCCCCGGCGTTCCGACGGGAGTCGAGTTATCGGCGGGGGCGGTCCGCGGATCGTCCCTCCTGCGTCAGGGAGGCGCCGTCCGGTCGGGGACGGGTCTTCGAACACTCCTCCGCGAGGTCTAATCACGATGGCATCCCTGGGCTCGTTCACCCTCCTGGCCGCCTTCGTCGTCTGCACCTACGCCGCCGCCGTCTCGGTGGCGGGGGCGCGCCGCCGATCCAATCGGCTGATCGAGAGCGGCATCGGCGCCTCGTACCTCGTCACCGCCTTGATGCTCCTGGCGTCGGCGGTCATCATCCACGCCTTCGTCACCGAGGACTACTCGATCCGCTACGTCGACCAGTACTCCGACTCGGCCCAGCCGCTGTTCTATCAGCTCACGTCGTACTGGGGCGGGCTCGACGGGTCGATCATGTTCTGGGTGACCCTGCTCGCCGCCTTCGGGTCGGCCGCCGTCTACTCGAACCGGGAGCGGCAGCGCGAGCTGATTCCCTACGTCGTCGCGGTCATCGCGGTCGTGCAGATGTTCTTCCTGTTCGTGATGATCGTGCACAAGAACCCGTTCGCGACCTATCTGACGACGGCGCCGCTGGACGGGCGGGGGCTGAACCCGCTGCTCCAGAACCCCTACATGGCGATTCACCCGCCATCGCTCTACACGGGGTTCGTCGGGATGACGATTCCGTTCGCGTTCGGGATCGCGGCGCTGATTACGGGGCACCTCGACGACTCGTGGCTGCGGGCGGTGCGCCGGTGGACGATGATGTCGTGGCTCTTCCTGTCGCTGGGGCTCACTCTGGGGATGATCTGGGCCTACGAGGAGCTGGGCTGGGGCGGCTACTGGGGCTGGGACCCGGTCGAGAACGCGGGTTTGCTGCCGTGGTTCACAGCCACCGCGTTCCTCCACTCGGTGATGGTGCAGGAGCGGCGCAGCATGCTCCGCGTCTGGAACATGACGCTGGTCATCATGACGTTCTTCCTCACCATCTTCGGGACGTTCATGACCCGGTCGGGCATCGTGCAGTCGGTGCACGCGTTCGGCCAGGACATCGCGCTGGCGTGGATGTTCACCGTCTTCATGATCGTCCTCCTCGTCGTCAGCTTCGGCCTCGTCATCTACCGGATGCCGCTGCTGCGGGCGCGGAACGAGCTCGAGTCGTGGATGTCGCGCGAGGCCGCGTTCCTCGCGAACAACTGGATCCTGCTGTTCTCGGCCGTCTTCGTCCTGTTCGCGACGATGTTCCCGACCCTCAGCGAAGCGGTCACGGGGATGCGGCTGACGGTGGGGCCGCCGTTCTTCACCAAGTGGATGCTGCCGATCGGGCTCATCCTGCTGACCCTGACCGGCATCGGGCCGTTGCTGGCGTGGCGGCGGTCGTCGCCCTCGAACCTGCTCTACCAGTTCACGTGGCCGGTCGTGCTCGCGGTGGCGACCGGCGCCGGGCTCTACGCGCTCGGCTTCCGGGTCTGGGTGTCCGGGGTCTGCTTCGCCCTGTGCGCGTTCGTGGTCGGCACCATCGGGCAGGAGTTCATCCGCGGGGCGGCGGTGCGGCGCGAGGCGACGGGCACCGACCTCGTGACCGCGATGGTCGGGCTCGTGGCGCGGTCGCGGCGCCGCTACGGCGGCTACGTCGTGCACGTGGGCATCGTGCTGATGTTCCTGGGCTTCGCGGGGGCGGGGTACAAGCTCGACTCGCAGGTGCTCCTGCGCCCCGGAGACGCGCACGAGCTGGGCCCCTACACCGTGCGCTACGACCGGCTGAGTCAGAACACCGACTCGCAGAAGCAGATGATTACCGCGCACATGACGGTGCTCGAGGACGGTGAGGTCCTCGGCGAGCTGTTCCCGGCGCGCTGGTTCTTCTTCAAGCACGAGACCGAGCCGACGACCGAGGTGGCGATGCGGCGGACGATCGCCGACGACCTCTACGTGGTGCTCGCGGGCTACGAGCTGAGCGACCAGGCCGCGAGCTTCCAAATCACCGTGAACCCGCTCGTGAACTGGATCTGGTTCGGTTTCACGGTTCTGGCCCTGGGCACCGGCATCGCGCTGCTCCCGGAGAGCGCCTTCGCCTACGCCGGGGCGACCGTGCCGCAGGGGGCGGCCACCGCCTCGACGGCGACGACGGCCCTGCTGGCGTTCGCGCTGACGGCTCTGGCTCCGGCGGCGGCCACCGCCCAGCCGGCCCAGCTCGAAGGCGCGCTTCAGGACGCCAACGTTCCTGCCAGCGCGCTCGAGCTCGATCTTCAGCGGTCGCTCGTCTGTATGTGCGGCAGCCCCGGGTGCGGCAAGAAGATCCTCGCCGAGTGCACGTGCGCCGAGGCCTCGGCCACCCGCGCGGAGCTCAGGAGCCTGGTCGCCGAGGGGCTGACCCGCGACGAGGTGCTGCGCTTCTACATCGACAAGCACCAGAGCCAGGAGGCCCTGGCCGCGCCGCTCGACGAGGGGTTCAACCGTCTCGCTTGGCTGTTTCCGTACTTCCTGGCCGCGACCGGCGCGGTCGCCCTGGGCGCCGCCCTGGTGCGCTGGACGCGTCCCGGCGAGCAGTCCGCGTCGGGCGACGACGGCCGGGAGCTCGACGATGAGCGCGACCGGCTCGAGGCGCGTCTCGACGACGAGCTCCGGGATCTCGACTAGGCGTCTGGGCCGTGGCACGGTGCAGGCTCCCGGCAGGGTTGGTCGGGCGGCGAGCCAAGCCGTAGGCGACGCCGGACGCATGCGGAGGTCCTGGACCTGCTCGACCGGGGTTGGTCGGGCGGCGAGCCAAGCCGTAGGCGACGCTCTCCGGGCTCGGCGGAGCCGTCAGGCCACGCCGGGCGGATCGGCTGGCGTCCGCGACCGGCCGCGGGGCCTCATTTCCGGCGAAAGCGCGGTGCAGACCGCAATCCCGTCCACATGAAGCGGGCCATCGATACCTCCTCCTTTCGCCTCTGGCACCTGTTCGTCCTCGCCGCCCTGGTGGCGGCGACGGCTGCCCTCCTCGTGGCGAGGCCGTCGGACCCCGTCGGGGCGATCCTGCTCACCCTGGCCATCGGCGCCGCCGGCTTCGTGGGTCTGATGGCGTACCGGGCGATCATGCCTCTGACGCAGAGCACGTTCCAGGAGACGACCGTGATGGTCGGCTCGCGGAGCCGGGCCGCGGTCGAGCGGGAGAAGACCCTGGTGTTGCGGTCCATCAAGGAGCTCGAGTTCGATCGGGCGATGGGCAAGGTGTCGGAGACCGACTTCGAAGAGATGGGGCGGCGGTTGCGGGCGCGGGCGATCCGCCTCATGAAGCAGCTCGACGTCGAGGCGGTCGACTTCCTCGCGGTGATAGAGCGCGAGCTCGAGGAGCGGTTGGGCTCGTCTCCGGAACCGGCGCCGGCCGCCGGGGCGGCCCGAGAGCGGACGTGCGGCGGCTGCGGGACCTCCAACGACGGGGACGCCCGCTTCTGCAAGGAGTGCGGCGCCACGCTGTCGGGAGCGGTGTCGTGACCGAGACCACTCGCAGCGTCCGGTCTGCTTCGGGCAACCGTGCGGGTTCGTCGCGCGAATCGGCGCCCCCGTCGGCGAAGCCGCGCGTGGCGCACGTGACGGTACCGGCGATCGGCGCCGGCGTGCTCTGTCTCGCCGCCGCGGTCGCGTTCGCCCAGCCGGACCCGCGGCAGATGTCGGGAATTCCGCGCCCCGACCCCAATCTGTCGGACGGGTCCATCACGGTGCGCGTCATCCGAGGGAGCTTCGCGAACGACGTCGCGGGGCAGACGGTCGAGTTGCGCGCCGGCGACCGGGCGTCGACGGCGGAGACCGACTCGGAAGGCCGTGCGACGTTTCTGACCCTGAACCCCGGCGAGCAGGTCACGGTGGCCACCGAACTCGACGGGGTCGCGCTCGAGTCGCTGCCGTTCGCGGCGCCCGGCCGTGGTGGGGTCGCGGTCCTCTTGGTGGGGGCCTCGGGCGACCTCGGAGACGCCGACGCCCGCCCCGCGGCGCGGCCGGGGCGGGTGACCCTGAGCCAGGATTCGCGCATTCTCATCGAACTCGGCGAAGAGCAGATCGAGTTGTACTACCTGCTCGACGTGTTCAACCAGTCGCCCTGGCCGGTCGATCCCGATCCGCCGTTCGAGTTCCGACTGCCGCCCGGCGCCCAGTCCGGAGCCGTGTTGCAGGGGTCGACGCCGCGGGCCCTCGTCGACGGCCCGCGCGTGTGGGTGCAGGGGGCCTTCGAGCCGGGGGTCACGCCGTTGCGGGTGGGGAGCATCCTGCCCTATTCGGGCGGCAGCCTCGTGCTGTCGCAGGTGTTTCCCGCGGACTTCGAGCAGCTGCTCGTCTTCGTCGAGCAATGGGGCGCGGTGGATGTGGCCTCGGCTCAGATCGAGAGGCGGGGAGAGATGAGTCCTGAAGAGACGGGCCTGTCTCCTCTGATCTGGGGTGCGGGCCGGCGGGTGTCGGCGGGAGAGGCGGTGGTTCTGGAGCTGAGCGGCCTGCCCCATCACAGCGGCTGGCCACGCTTCGTCACCCTCGCCCTGTCGGCGCTCATCGTCGCCATCGGCATCCTGGGGTCGGTGGGGGTCGGCGGCGAGACGGGGCCGGACCCGCGCGAGGCGCTCGAGCGCCGCCGCGAAAGGCTCTTCACGGAGCTCGTGAAGGTGGAGCGGCAGCATCGGCAGGGCCGGATCAAGGCCACCCGGTACCGGACCCGGCGCGCCGAGCTCATCGATCAGCTTCAGAACGTGCTACGGGAGCTGGACGATCTTCTGGCGGTCGGTGCGACGCCGGCCGTCGCGGGTCAGGCGCCGGCATGATCTCGCGGCGGGGGTCCCGGTCGTGACTTGTCGCCGCCTCCGGGCTCGCGGATGGCCGGGCTCGCGAGCCGGCGCGCGCGCGACGGGGCCGGCCGGGTGCTGAGAGCGGCGTGCCGACTCCCAACCCCGTCGATTTCGATCGCATCGCGGTGGCCGGCGTGTCCCGGCACTTCGGGCGCCGCCGAGCCCTGTCCCGGGTGACGTTCGACTGCGTGGCCGGCCAGATCGTCGGGCTGCTCGGCCCGAACGGCGCCGGCAAGTCGACCTTGCTGTCGGTGCTCGCCACCCTCGCCGCGCCATCGGCGGGAGCCGTGCGCTACGGTGACGTGACGCCGGGCGAGGCGGGAACCGCCCTGCGCGCGCACATCGGATTCCTCTCTCACGACCTGCAGCTGTACCCGGAGCTGTCGGCGCGCGAGAACCTGGAGTTCTTCGCGGGCCTTCACGGCCTCGACGACCCCCCGAGCGCGGCGGCCGAGGCGCTCGTCCGGGCCGGTCTGGACGATCGGGCCGACGATGTCGTCGAGAGCTTCTCCCGCGGCATGCGCCAGCGGCTGGCCCTCGAGCGCGCTCTCCTGCACGACCCGCGCCTCGCCCTGTTCGATGAGCCGTTCACGGGGCTGGACGAGGCATCGTGCGGCAGGCTGCTGGAGCGGCTGCAGGGCCTCCGGGCCGAGCGCCGCATCGTCGTGCTCGCCACCCACGACCTCGACATCGTCGACGGCCTGCTCGATCGCGCGCTCCTGCTGCGGGCGGGCAGGCTGCGGCCGCTCAAGGGCGAAGGGACGCTGCGCGACCGCTACCGGGCCGCGGTCTCGGCGGGGGACGCGAGATGAGCGAGTTCCTGCGGGTCGCCTGGCTCGTCGTCCGCAAGGACCTGCGCGTGGAGTCGCGCAGCCGGGAGCTGCTCTTCACGACCGTCTTCTTCGCGATCTCCTGCGTCCTGGTGTTCTCGTTCGGCTTCGTCCGCGCCGGGCGCGCCGTCGAGGGGGCGGCGGCGGGCATCCTGTGGATCGCCATCGCCTTCTCCGGCACCCTGGCCCTTGGCCGCGCCTTCGAGCGCGAGCGGCACCACGACGCCCTGCGCGGCTTGCTTCTCGCGCCGGTCGCCCGTCCCGCCATCTACGTCGGCAAGCTGGCGGGCCTGCTCCTGCTCATGGCGGTGGTGGAAGCGATCGTGACGGTGATGGTGGCGTTCCTGTTCGAGGCCCCCCTGTTTCGCTACCCGGTGCGACTCTTCGCGCTGCTGTCGCTGGGGACCCTCGGGTTCGCGAGCGTGGGGACCCTGTTCTCGGCGATGCTGGTCCGCGCGCGCAGCCGCGCCGTCCTGTTGCCGGTGCTGCTGTACCCGGTCACCATCCCGGTGCTGATCATGGGGGTCAGCGGCACCGCGGTGCTCGTCGACCCCGAGCCCAACCTGGCGATGGCGCGGCTCTGGATCGGCCTGCTGTTCTTCTTCGACGCGGTGTTCCTGACCCTGGCGCTATGGACATTCGAGCCGGTCATGACAGAATGACAGCGATGAACCGACGTTTCTTTCCGGCGCTTGCGGGCCTGTCGGCGCTCTTCCTGGTGACCGCCCCCATCGTCATCATCCGCGCCCCTTACGAGTCGACGATGGGGCTCGTCCAGAAGATCTTCTACTTCCACTTCCCGGCGTGGATGGCGATGTTCCTCGCCATCTTCGTGCTCGGCATCGCCAGCGTGCAGTATCTGTTCCGGGGGAAGCCGGCGGCCGACCGCCTCGCCGTCGCGGCGGCCGAGCTCGCCGTGGTCTTCGGTCTGATGGGATTGATCACCGGCCCCCTGTGGGGAATCAAGGCGTGGGGAGTGTGGTGGCAGTGGGACGCCCGCCTGACGATGGCGGTCATCCTGGAGCTGATCCTGGTCGCGTACCTGCTCCTGCGGCAATACGGCGGGGCCGGCTCCGATCGCCTGGCCGCGGGAGTCGGCATCTTCGCGATGGCCAATGTGCCGTTCCTCTACGTCTCGACCGAGATCTGGCGCACCGTGCATCCGCGGACCTCGGTGGTGCCCACGCTGCCCGTCGACTTCGGCGTTCCGCTCTGGTGGTCGTTCGCGGGGTTCATCGCGCTGTGCATGGCGCTGCTCGCGGCCCGGGCCCGGCTCGAGGAGCAGCGGGCGGTGCTCGACCGCCTGTACCTGGCGTTGGAGGAGGACTAGTGGACTGTCGTAGAGCCGACTTCGCCGTCCTGTTCGCTGGTCTCCGTCGGCAACCGCCGCGGAAGCGCACGGCGCCATGGGCAGCTTCTCCCGATGGTGGTCCACGAGTGGGGATTCTGCGACTGAGCGGCGCGTCGCGGCCGGCCGGGTCTCGGCGCCGCGTGCTCGGGATACTGGCGCTGGGGGCGCTCTTCGCGACGGCGGCGGGCGCGGCGGTGCTGGACGCGGCCCAGCCGCCGACGACCGCGGCCCAGGACGGCTTCGTGCCGATGGGCGACATTCCGCCCGAGGACCAGATGCCGGCGGCCCCGCTCGTGGCCGCCGCGTATGCCGTGGTCTGGGCGATCGCCGTCGGCTACCTGTGGACCATCTGGCAGCGGCTGGGCGTCGTCGAGGCGGAGCTCGCCGACGTGACCCGCCGCATCGGAGACCGGGACGAGGCCTGACTCCCGGCTCACTCGGACGATGCCCGCCGGACACTTCGTCTATATTCCGGCCATCCTGCTGCTGGGGCTGGTGGTCGGCTGGATCCTGGGGTCCCGCGCCGCCGCCGACGCCTACGCGGCGGAGCTGCGTCGGCGCGAGGAGCGCGCCGCCCGGAAGAAGGCACGGGATGCCTAGCCCTTAGCCCTAGCGGCCCAGCCCGAGCCTGAACGCGAGGCTCTCGGGAAGCCCCACCTCGGTAATGCGCTGCTGGGCCAGATCGATGCGATAGGGCACGCGCCGCAGCTCTATGCTCGGCTTCCTCGAGTCGTAGACCGCGTAGGACGCCCTTGAGTCGGTGTCGCGCGGCTGTCCCACCGAACCCGGGTTGACGAGATAGCGCCACTTCTTGTCCACGTTGATGACGGTCGTGTCGGGTCCGCCCGGAATGGGATGGGTCACCGCCACGTCCGACCCCCGCTGCACGTAGGCCACCGGTACGTGGGTATGGCCGAAGAAGCAGATGGGGCGGCGGGACGCCTCGAAGGCCCGAGCCGCGTCCTCCTCGTCGGCGATGTAGGTGTCCTCGTCCAGCGGCGCGCCGTGGCACACCTCTATCTCGCGGTTGACCCGCTTCGGTCCCGCGGGCAGGGCGGCCACGCGTTCCCGGTTCTTAGGGCTGAGCGTCTTGTGGGTCCAGCGGGCCGCCTCGGTCGCGATCCGGCGGAAGTCGTCGGGCTCGGCCACGCCGGTCGACACCTTGTCGTGGTTGCCCCGGATGACGACGTCCGGCTCGAGTTGGAAGATGCGCTCGACGACCTCGTTCGGGGTCGCCCCGTAGCCCACCAGATCGCCCAGCACCAGCAGGCGGTCGTAGGACTCGGGGGGGGAGCGGGCGAGCACCGCATCGAGGGCGTCGATGTTGCCGTGAATATCGCTGAGAATCAGGAAGCGCATGGGGTAGGGGCCTCGCCACGCCGGCTGCGGACGCGCCCGCCGGTCCGGGCGCGGTGTGCAGCTCCGCCGCCGGTTGCCGGTCACCGAGCCGGTCGGCTCCGCGCCGAGTCGGTCGGCTATCCGCCAAGCCGGTCGACGATTCGCTCGACGAGCTCGCCCACGGGCGCGACGCCCACGTCCAGCTGGACCTGGGCTTGCCGGTAGGCCGCCCGCCGGTCGCGGAAGAGCCGCGCCATGCCCGCTCGATCGACGGCCAGAGGCCGTCGTCCGTCGCTCGGCAGTCGCTCGATGACCCGCGTCAAGGATACATCAAGCCAGACGGATACGCCGTCTCCATCGATCAGGGCGCGGTTGGCGGGGTCCGCGTAGGTGCCGCCGCCGGTCGCCACCACCGCGTGGCGCACCGGGACCTGGGCGGCCAGCACCGCCCGTTCGACCCTGCGGAAATAGGCTTCTCCGCGCCGGGAGAAGATGTCGGCGACGGTCGTTCGCTCGCGCCGCTCGATCAGGTCGTCGATGTCCTCGACACGCCAGCCGAGCTTCCTGCCCAGCGCCCCGGCGACGCTGGTCTTTCCGGAGCCCATGAACCCGACCAGGTAGATCTTGTCAGTTTGCATCGGCCGGCGTCGCGTCGGGGCCGGAAGCGGACTCGGGGGATTGTTCGCCCATCGTCGCCAGTGAGCCATTCGGCCGCCGGCGACTTGGGCCGCGTCCAGGGTGCGGCCGCTCACTCGGAGACGCAGATGGACGCCAGGACATCGAAGAAGCCGGGGTAGGACACGTCCACCGCCTCGGCGTTGCGGATTCGGCTCGGCTCCCGTGCGCCGAGGGCGGCGACGGCGAACGCCATGGCCAGTCGGTGGTCGCCGGCGGCGTCGGCCTCGCCGCCCCGAAGCGGCCTCGTCCCCGCGACATGGAATCCGTCCGGCATCTCATCCACGCTTCCCCCGAGCGCGCGCAGGCCGTCGGCCAGCGCGGTGATGCGGTCGCTCTCCTTGTGTCGCAGCTCGGCGGCGCCGGTGACGTGCAGCTCGCCACCGTGGGTGGCCAGCGCGGCCAGCACCGGCAGCTCGTCGATGAGCCCCGGTACGTCCCGGGGCCCCACCGTGAGCCCGGCCCGGCCGCCATGGCGAACTCGGACCGATCCCCGCGGCTCGCCCGCGTTCTCGGTGACCCTCGACACGTCGACGTTCGCCCCCGTGCGCCGGAGCCAGTCGAGAATCCCGGTACGGGTGGGATTGAGCCCCACGTCCTCGAGGGTGATGTCCGATCCCGGCAGAGCCGCCGCCGCGGTCGCCCAGAACGCCGCCGACGAGACGTCCCCGGGGACGGTCAGCTCGGCTGCCTGCAGACGCTGGCCGGCGCGCAACGCGATGCCGCCGTCGACCCGACGCAGCTCCGCGCCGAACATCGGCAACGCCCGTTCCGTATGATCCCGCGTGGCCGCCGTCTCTCTCACCGTGGTGTCGCCGGTCGCGTGGAGCCCGGCCAGGAGCACGGCGCTCTTGACCTGGGCGCTCGGAACCGGCGGGGTGTAGTCGATGCCCTCGAGACGCGAGCCGGCGATGGTGAGTGGCGGACGGTCCCCGTCTGCCGTCACCCGCGCCCCCATGCGGGAGAGGGGCTCGATGATCCGCCGCATCGGCCGGCGTCGGAGGGAACCGTCCCCGGTGATGACGCTGGTGAACGCATGGCCTGCGAGGACACCGGAGAGCAGCCTGAGGGTGGTGCCGGAGTTGCCGGCGTCCAAGGCCTCCCCCGGCTCGGCGAGGCCGCGGACGCCGCGGCCGTCGATGGTCACGACCCGCCGGTCCTCCCCGCCCGTCTCCCGGGGACCGTCCACCCGGACGCCGAGCATCCGGAGACAGGCCAGCGTCGAGCCGCAGTCGGCCCCCGGCGCATAGCCGACGATGGTCGACCTGCCTTCCGAGAGAGCGGCGAGCATCGCATAGCGGTGCGAGATCGACTTGTCGCCGGGCACGGGGAAGCGCCCGCGGACGCGGGTGGCCGGGTGCACGACGACGGAAGCCATGGCTAGCACTATAGCAGGGGCGCGGGCGGGCGGACGATGCGGCCCCGCCAATCGCCGCCGGAGGCGTCTCGCGCCCGCGAAGCTCCCAACGCGACCGCAGGGTCGCGCCCGACCGACCCTCCGGGGGTCTGCGCCGCCCTGCGCGGCAGACTCCTCCTAGTCGACGGGCGGCCTTGCGCGGATCGGGGAACCGACAGTATGTTACGGACTTGGATCGCCCCGGCCGTCGCCGGGCCCGGGTGAATCGGCGTGCTCCCATCGTCGTCCGTCACGAGGTACCGGCAGCGGGGCTCGCGGACAAGCCTAGGGGCCGGTCCGTTCCCTGCGAGACATTGCCGATGAGCAACGACTCCGTCGTTCGCCTTGCGTTCCGGAGCCACTTCGACATGCTGGACTTCGTCCAACTCGTCAGCGACGAGCTGGGGAAGCTCGTCGGTTTCGACGGCGACTCGATACACTGGATCGGGGTGGCGGTCCGCGAGTCGGTGATCAACGCCATCAAGCACGGCAACCAGGACATCGAGGACAAGCTGGTCACCGTGGAGTTCGGGTTGACGCCGCCGGCCGACCCCACGCGCCTGACGGTGCGGGTGGTCGATCAGGGCGACGGCTTCGACCCGGTGGAGGTCGGCGATCCCCTGGCCCCCGAGAACCTGCTGAAGGCGAGCGGCCGGGGCATCTTCTTCATGCGCAGCCTGATGGACGACGTGCGCATCCAGCGGGCGCCGGAGGGGGGCATGGAGGTGGTGATGATGAAGACCCTCCAGGCGGCTTCTCAGGGGTCGTAGGAAGCTGCGCGGTGGAACGCGCGGCCTCCGGAGGAGGCGCGGAGTCCCTGGAGGGTCGGTCGGACGCCGGGCGGCGCCGCAGGCGACGATTGGCGGGCCGCTACGGCGCGGCGTTTCACCCCCGCAACCCATCTCTCCCTGCCTGTCGATATGTCGCAGCCTTCCATTTGGCTGGCCACCGCCGTCGAGATCGTGCGGCGGGCCGGCGCGATGCAGCTCGATTGCCTGGGCGGCGACCTGCAGGTCCGCAAGAAGGGCGCGATCGACCTCGTCACCGCCATCGACGTCGACGTGGAACGAATGGGCCGCGCGGTCATCGCGGAGCGGTTTCCCGACCACGAGGTGCTGGCGGAGGAGCTCGGGAACGACCGCGGGCGGACCCCGGCCGGCTTCCAGTGGGTCTTCGACCCGCTCGACGGCACCGTCAACTTCGCACACGGCCTGCCCATCTTCTGCTCGTGCCTCGCGCTGGAGGTGGACCGGCGGCCGGTGGTGGCCGCCGTCTACGATCCGACCCGCCGGGAGCTGTTCACGGCCGAGCGGGGGGCCGGAGCCCGGCTGAACGGCGCCCCCCTGCGGGTGTCCGACACCGGGTCCGTGCTCGACGCGATGCTGTGCACGGGCTTCCCCTACGACGTCCACGCCAACGTGGACGACCTCGTGGGGCTCTTCGGCGCCTTCGTCGCGCGGGCGCGGGCGGTGCGGCGGCTCGGCTCCGCCGCCCTCGACCTGTGCTACCTGGCGGCGGGGCGGTTCGACGGATTCTGGGAGCAGCGCCTCCATCCCTGGGACATGTCCGCGGCCAGCCTCGTGGTCGAGGAGGCGGGGGGACGGCTGTCGCGGTTCGACGGCGCCGCGTTCGACACCCACGGCGACGAGATCGTCGCCTCGAACGGGCGGATTCACGACGAGATGCTCCGGATCATCGCGGAGCGGTCCGGGTCGCCGGACGGCGGGAGGGAGCCGGCGGGATGACGGCGCGACGCGTGCGCGAGATCGACTGGACGGCGTGGCGGGCCAAGGACCCCGCGACGCTCGTCTTCGTCGTCAGCGACCGGCGAATCCTGTTGATCCGCAAGAAGCGCGGGCTCGGGGCCGGCAAGATCAACGGCCCCGGCGGACGGCGCGAGCCGGGGGAGTCCTTCGACGACTGCGCCGTCCGCGAGATGCGCGAGGAGCTGGGGGTGACCCCGCTCGGCCTCGTCGGACTCGGGCAGCACTGCTTCCAGTTCGTCGACGGCTACTCGACGTTCGTCCGGGTCTACCGCGCTTCCGATCTCGAGGGCGACCCGGTGGAGACCGACGAGGCGGCGCCCATCTGGTTCGACGTCGACGCGATTCCCTTCGACGAGATGTGGGAGGACGACCGCCATTGGCTGCCACTCGTCGTCGAGGGCCGCAGGTTCGCCGGTCGCTGGATCTTCGACGGAGAGCGGATGCTCGACTTCACGCTCGATGTCGTCCCGGCGGCGTCGGAGGGCTGACCGGGTGGTCGTCCCGGGGGCGGCGGGGCCACTGCCCCCAACGCCCGCGAGTGCTCCCGAACGGACGCCTTGTGATCTGGAACGGACATTGCCGGATCGGTCGAACATGCCGCAAGTTGTTGCAAGAAATCAGGTTGTCAGGAATCCCAAACTTGGCACGACTGTTGCTCACTCCGTAACGGGTCCAGGAAGCCCGGTCGCGGCGCGACGTGTGACGCGGGCCGGCGCGGGGGGGCCGTGAGGAGGAGGAGATGTCGATGAGTTCGATGCGAGGGGTCGTGCCCGCGGTGCTCCTGGCCATCGCGTGGCCCGCGCCGCTCCTGGCGCAGGACAGTTGGCTGAGCCTGAACCTGGGGCGCTTCGCGGTTCGGGGGGCGGACACGCGCATCGCCGATGACGTGCTGATCGCGAACCTGCAGGGGGGCTTCTACTTCTTCCCGGACGACCTGAACGGCGCCAGCGTCGGGGCCGAGTGGCTCCTCGGGGTCGGAGACTATCTGGAGGTGGGGGTCGGGGCGGGCTGGTACCGGCGGACCGCATTCAGCGTCTACGACGGGTTCGCCAAACCCGACGGGACCGAGATCGAGCAGGACTTCACGCTGCGGGTCGCGCCGTTAACCGCAACCGCCCGCTTCTTTCCCTTCGGGCGGCGAGCGGTGGTGCAACCCTATGCGGGCGCCGGCGTGGGTCTCTTCAACTGGCGCTACAGCGAGGTCGGCGAGTTCATCGACTTCCGCTACGAGCACGCGCCCGTCTTCTGGGGCCAGTACACGGCGAACGGCAGCGACGCCGGTCGCGTCTACCTCGCGGGGCTGCGGTTCGGGGGACGCCGCTACGCGGCGGGGATCGAGTTCCGCCACCAGGACGCCCGGGGCGTGCTCGGTATAGACCAGGGCTTCCTGGCCGAAGAACGGATCGACTTGGGAGGAATGACCACCGCCTTCACGTTCAACGTCGGGTTCTGACCGGTCGGCGTCGGTGCGGCCGCGAGCAGACCGCTCCCCTGGGGCGCCGGAGTCTGCACGCCCTGCACGCGGCCATCGATAAGGCGATGACCGTTCCCCCTGGGGCGCCGGAGTCCGGCCTCCGCGGTCCCGCGCCGGCGCCGCCCCCCCGCCTCGCGCCGTCGGCGCGTCCGGCGCCGCCGCGTCCGGCTTATAATCCCGCCGTACCGCGCCTCCACCCCCGATTCGATGAGTCCAGAGCTGTCGGTCGTCATTCCCCTCCTCGACGAGGCCCCCAACGTCGACGATCTCTACCGAGAGCTGACGGAGACCCTGGACGCCTGGGGGCGGGCCTACGAGATGGTCTTCGTCGACGACGGCAGCACCGACGGCACGTTCGAGCGTCTCGCCGGTCTGCAGGCGTCCGACCCCCGGATGCGGGTCGTCCGCCTGCGCCGCAACTTCGGACAGACCGCGGCCTTCTCGGCGGGGTTCGCGGCCGCCCGCGGCCGCCTGATCGCCACCGCGGACGGCGACCTGCAGAACGATCTCCGCGAGATTCCGCGGATGGTCGACAAGCTGAACGAGGGGTTCGACATCGTCTGCGGCTGGCGCAAGCCGCGCCGCGACCCGTGGATCTCCCGCCGACTCGTTTCCGCCGTCGCCAACCTGCTGATCTCGCGCGTGACCGGGGTGCGGCTGCGCGACTACGGCTGCTCGCTCAAGGTCTTCCAGGCCGACGTCGTCAAGTCGCTGCGCCTCTACGGCGAGATGCACCGGTTCATTCCCGCCATCGCGAGCGAGCAGGGCGTACGCATCGCCGAGGTGGTCGTCAACCACCGGCCCCGCCGCCGCGGGCGGTCCAAATACGGCCTGTCGCGGACGCCGCACGTGATCCTGGACCTCGTCACCGTGAAGTTCCTGCTGAGCTACTCGACGCGGCCGTTGCAGATCTTCGGGCTGGTCGGCTTGGCCATGGGGGCGGTGGGGGCCGCGATCACCGCGTGGCTGGCGTGCATACGGCTGTTCGGGGGGCAGGACATCGGCGGACGGCCCCTGCTGCTGTTCGGCATACTGCTGCTGTTCACGGGCGTGCAGCTCGTGACCCTCGGGCTCCTCGCCGAGCTGCAGGTCCGGACCTATCACGAATCGCAGGACAAGCCGACCTACTACATCCGCGAGGTGATCGAGACGCCGGCCGAGGATCCGATGGCGGCTTCACGCCGCGAGTGACGGGATCCGGGGCCGCATCGCGCAATCCGCGCAGACCCCGGCGACGATGGGCGGGCTGCGATGGCGCAATCGGAGACAGGACGGCACGCCATGCCCGTGCATCTGGCGTTTCTCGGATGCGGCTTCATCACCGGCGTGCACAGCCGTCACCTGCAGCGATTGCGGGGGACCGTCACGTGCAGCTACGCGAGCCGCGATCGAGCCAAGGCCGAGACGTACCGGCGCCGTTACCGCGGGGCGGGCAGCTACGACAGCTATACGGCGGCGATCGAGGACGCCCGGCTGGACGCGGTGGTGGTCGCGGTGCCGCCGCGGTTCCATCTGGATCTGGCGTTGCAGGCGCTGGCGGCCGGCAAGCACGTGCTGGTCGAGAAGCCGGCCTTCCTCCGCATGGCGGACTACCGCCGCGTGCGGGAGGCTCGGGACCGCGCCGGCCGGGTGGTCCTCGTCGGAGAGAACGACCACTACAAGCCGCTCGCCGCCTGTCTGCGCCGTCTCCTCGACCGCGGGGTCATCGGCGATCTGGTGCTCGCCCAGTTCACGACGGTGGTCCGCCGGCTTAAGCCGGCCGACGACTGGCGCAACGACGAAGGGATGGCGGGGGGCGACGCCTTCTTCGAGGAGGGCATCCACTGGCTGCACCTCGCCAACAGCCTGGGGCCGGCCATCACCGCCGCGACCGGGTTCGCGCCGCCCCCTTCGCGGCGAGGTCCGGACCGCCGGTCGAAGAGCATGCTGGCCGCGTTCAGGTACGCGAACGGCGCTGCCGGCGCCCTCTTCTACTCGCGCGAGGTGCCCTCGCTGCTGCGCGGCGTCCGGTTGTCGAAGCTGTACGGGCGGGACGGGGTCATCACGTTCGAGTCGAACGGGGGCTTCGTGCTGGCCCGGGGGCGCGGGCTGCCGCGGCTCTTTCTCCCGGGGTTTCGGGACATACGCGGCTACCGGGCGATGTACCGCGACTTCGCAGGCGCCATTCGATCCGGCCGGCCGCCGGAGATGAGCCTGGAGACCGCGATGGACGACCAGCGGGTCATGGACCAGATCTACGCGGGGGACACGGCCACGGCATCCGCCGCCGCGGCCCGGCTGGACTGAACGGGGGCGGGCGGCGCCGCAACGGGCCGCCGGGCCGGGCGCCCGTGCGGGGGCGGCGGACGCGGGCGGGTCACGACGGGGCCGCGGAGGCGGTCCCCGGGTCGGCCACGGCGAGACGATAATCTGAACCGCGATGCCGAGCGAGCACTACGACATCGTCATCATCGGGACCGGCGCCGGCGGTGGCACGATGGCCCGCGCCCTGGCCGATGCTCCGGTCCGCATCCTGCTCCTCGAACGGGGCCGCTTCGTGCCCCGGGAGCCCGAGAACCGGGATCCGGCGGCGGTCTGGAAGCATCGGCGCTACCAGACGTCGGAGCGCTGGCTGGACGGCAGGGGCAGGCCCTTTCGCCCGTACATGCACTACTGCGTCGGCGGCAACACCAAGTTCTGGGGCAGCGTCCTCTTCCGGATGCGTCGCGAGGACTTCGGGGAGCTGGAGCACGTCGACGGCGTGTCGCCGGCCTGGCCCATCGACTACGACACGCTCGAGCCGTACTACCAGCGGGCGGAGCGGCTGTACGAGGTGCACGGCGCCGCGGGCGAGGATCCCACGGAAGCGCCGAGGACGCCGTTCCCGCACGCCGCGGTTCCCCACGCGGAGCAAGTGGCGCAGTACGTGGCCCGGATCCGCGGGCAGGGGCTGCACCCCTCCCCCCTGCCGCTGGGACTCCGTGGACCTGGGGAGCCGGGACGTTGCATCCTGTGCGATACGTGCAACTCGTTCCCGTGCCACCGCGACGCGAAGAGCGACGCCGACGTCTGCTGCGTCCGCCCCGCCGTTGCGCGAGACAACGTCACCCTGTGGACCGACGCGCGGGCCCGGCGCCTCCTGACGGACCCGGGGGGGCGGCGGGTCGAGGCGGTCGAGGTCGACCACGGGGGAGAGCTGCGCCGGGTCGAGGCGTCGCTCGTGGTGCTCTCGTGCGGCGCGGTGAACTCGGCCGCGCTGCTGCTGCAGTCGGCGAACGGCCGGCACCCGCGGGGTCTCGCGAACTCGTCGGGGCTCGCGGGGCGGCGCTACATGGCGCATCTCGCGACGATGATGGCGGGGTTCCATCCGTTCCGCCGCAACCACGCCGTCTTCCAGAAGACGGTGGCGATCAACGACTTCTATCTCGCCGGGCCGGATGGCGGGTACCCGCTGGGGCAGATCCAGTCCCAGGGGAGGACCCACGGGGTCATGGCCCGAACCGCGGTTCCGTGGATGCCGCTGGGGTTCTTCGACTTCTGGGTGGCGCGGGGGCTCGACTGGCTCGCGATGACCGAGGATCTGCCCCGGCCCGACAACCGGGTGACGGTCGACGCCGGCGGGCGTATCCGGCTGTGCTACCGGCCGAACAACGTCCGGGCCCACGATCGGCTCGTCCGGGAGGTCCGGCGGATGCTGCGGCGGCTCGGGCTGGGCATCGTCTACGTCCATCCACGGTCCATCCGGAACACGACCCACCAATGCGGCACGCTGTGCTTCGGGACCGATCCGCGCCGCTCGGTGCTCGACCCCTGGTGTCGGACGCACGATGTGGAGAACCTCTTCGTCGTCGACGCGTCGTTCTTTCCGTCCTCGTCGGCCGTGAACCCCGGCCTGACCATCGTCGCCCAGGCCCTGCGGGCGGCCGATCACATCAGAGAGACGGAGTTGCGCCGCGGCTCCGGCGAGGCGACGGAGTGGCGGGCTGCTACCGACTCGCCCGGCGCGTGACCGGGTGGAACGCGGGAGACTACATCGTGCGCGTACGCTCTTTCAGTCATACCGGCATCACGGTGTCCGACTTCAACCGGGCGGTCCGGTTCTACTGGGAGGTCTTCGGGTGTCCGCTGGTGGGCGTGTCCGACGCCCCGACGGAGCGGGTGCGGGGCTTCTTCGGAGTCGATGCGCCGGCGCCGACCTGCAAGATCGGCTGGGTCCGCGTGCCGGGGGGCGCGGTGATCGAGATATTCGAGTTCCGGCCCGACCAGCCGGCGGCGGAGGTGGCCTGGAACCGCGTCGGCCTGACCCACCTCTGCTTCAACGTGCGCGACACCGGGCGCTGGCACGACTACCTGGTGGACAAGGGGGTGGAGATCGTCAGCCGGCCCGAACGGTCGCCCCACGGCCACACCCTGTTCTTCGCCCGGGATCCCGACGGGAACCTCATCGAGCTGACCGATCTGCGGCGTATGCACCACGTGCTGCGGTGGCTCGGCCCGCTCGGGGGCTGGCTGTTCCGGCGCGGCGTCGGCCAGGACTATCGGCGCTACTACGAGGCGTCTCCACCGCGGGCGTGAGGATCTCGGCCGAGCCGATGCTCGCTCGCCACGCGCCGGGGACGATCGACTCCGGTCGCCGGGGGTCGGTTCCTCGGCCGACCAGCTCGGTCGGCGCCCGCCCACGCCTCCCGGGTCACCCTCCACACACGCGCTTCGCCGCCTCCGCCACGCGCCCCGGCACGCCCGCCGGCAGCTCGGGATAGACGGGCAGACTCAGCGTGCGGGCCGCAGCCGCCTCGGCGCGGGGGTGGTCGCCCGCCCGTCCCCCCAGTTCGGCGCAGCAGCGTTTCAGGTGTAGCGGCACCGGATAGTGCAGCCCGGTCCGGATTCCTTCCTCGTCGAGGGCGCGGCGCAGGGCGTCCCGATGCGGGGTCTCCACCGCGTAGCAGTGGTAGACGTGCCGGATGTCCGGCCGGGTCGCGGGCACGGTGACGCCGGTCGGGGCCAGTGCTCGATCGTAGGCGGCGGCGTTGCGGCGGCGGGCCTTCGTCCACGCGGGGAGATGGCGCAGCTTGACCCGGAGGATGGCGCCCTGCAGGGCCGCCATCCGGTAGTTGAAACCGGTCCGCGGAGGGGCATGGCCCTCGTCGTCGCCCCAGCTCCGCAGGGCGCGGATGGTCCGGGCGTGGGCCTCGTCGCCGGTGACCACCATGCCGCCCTCGCCGTAGGCCCCGAGGTTCTTGGTGGGGTAGAAGCTGAAACAACCCAGGTCGCCGATGCCGCCGACGCGCCGGCCGCGGTACTCGGCCCCGTGCGCCTGCGACGCATCCTCGATCACCGTCACGCCACGCGGGCGGGCGAGGGCGAGCAGAGGGTCGAGGTCGGCGGGGTGACCGAACAGATGCACCGGGATCACCGCCTTCGTGCGCGGCGTGATCGCCTCGGCGACCTGGTTCACGTCCATGGTGCGCGTGCGGGGGTCGATGTCGACGAACACCGGGGTGGCGCCGGTGTACCGGATGGCCGCCACCGTGGCGACGAACGTGAAGGGGACCGTGATCACCTCGTCGCCGGGCCCGGCGCCGGCCGCGAGAAGGGCAAGGTGGAGAGCGCTGGTGCCGGAGTTCACGGCGATGCCGTGCCGGGCGCCGCAGAAGGCGGCGAACTCGTGCTCGAAGGCGTCCACCTCGGGCCCCAGCGCGAACCGGCCGCTCTCGAGGACGCGCGTCACCGCCTCGTCGACCTCGCGTCGGATCGACGCATACTGGCTCCGGAGGTCAACGAGGGGGATCTCGGTCACGGCGCGATGGATGCCGGCCGCCAGTCGTCGCGCCGGCCGAACGCCCGCGCCGAGAAGCACCAGATGACCAGCCGCTTCCGGCTCCAGTACTCCGGGTCGGCGCGGACCCGCTCGCGGAGGCTCTCGAGGGCGGCGACGGCGCCGGGGCCCGGCGTCGCGGCGAGGTCGACGGGGAGGCCGAGCTCGAAGGCGAGCTGATCGGGCAGGCCGGCCCCGGCCGCGTGCAGGTCGCCGCCGGCATGGAACACCAGCGCGTGACTGTCGCCGAGCAGCAGGACGGGGCTCCCGGGATCGGGAGAGACGGCCGCCCGGTCGCGGCCGGCTACGCGAATCACGCCCCGCAGACGCAGCTCTTCCTGGGCCCCGGGGACGCCGCCGGGGCCCGCGAGGTCGCCGCGGATTCCGGTGCTGAACCAGCTCGCCCCGAACGACTCCGTGTCGAGATCCGCGTACCACGGCCGGGTCCGGACGGCGTCGCCGATGGCGGCGGCGGCCGTCGTGCAACCGCTGCCCGACCAGTGGCTGTCGGTGCGGCAGTACAGGGGGCCCTCCGGGTGGAAGCGCTCGCGGATGAAGTGCCCGGTCAGATCGAGAACGTCGACGCCGGCGGCGCGGAGCCGGTCGTAGAGCCGTTGCAGGGCGGGATCGAGACGGGGAACCGGGATCGGAATCGCGACCGCACCGGACACCTTCTCGGGAAAGATGACGGCCTTCGGCGGTATCGGCACCAAGAGCAGCTCGACCCCCAGCTCCGCGAGCTGGCGGTGCAGGTCGACCACGGTCGCGAAGGGGCCGGTTTCCGCCCCCGTCGGCGGCGTGGGCCCGCCGTCGGCGCCCGGCTCGAGGTAGCCGCCGAGGCCGACCTGCCGCAGCTCGGAGGCGAGGAAGTGCCAGTCGTCCACGCCGCGGACGGCGATGCGTCGCCCCGTCTCGGCCTCGCGGGCCAGCCGGTCGAGCTCGGCCTGGAACGGCGCCAGCACGGGGCCGGGGTCCGGGCCGCCGCACGCGACGAAGAGGGCCGCGGCGGCCGCGCCGGCGATCAGGCGGGAGGCGGCGTGGGTCATGGGGCGGTGCCTTGGCCGGCCGGGAGGCGGCGGGGCGGATTCAGACCTCTCGATTCGCGGGAACTCGACCGCTCGACGGGCGCTGCTGCGCGGGAAGCGTGAACGGAAACGCAGCGATCCGTTGCACTCCACCAAAGAAACTGGTGATTGCAGGCGGCGGCCATTGTACCATCGTCGCGTCAGCGTCCGGCCGGTGCGTGTCCTGCCGCCGGCGGCGCCCGCCTTCTCCTGCCGACCCATGTCCGGTATCGCCGGCATCGTCGAACGTGACCCGGCCCGACCGGTGGATCCGACCCAGATCAATCGCATGGTCGAGACCCTGCGTCATCGGGGTCCCGATCAGCAGGGCCAGCTCGTGCGTCCGGGAGCGGGTCTCGGCATGCGGCGGCTGTCGATCATCGACGTACGCAACGGGCAGCAGCCGTTTTCGAGCGAGGACGGGTCGACGCATCTCGTCGCGAACGGGGAGATCTACAACCACGCCGAGCTGCGCCGGGAGCTCATCGGCAGGGGTCACCGGTTCCGCAGCCGCTCCGACGTCGAGGTCATCCTGCACGGCTACGAGGCGTTCGGCGTCGATGTGCTCCCGCGGCTGCGGGGCATGTTCGCCTTCGCGTTGTGGGACGCCGACAACCGGCGCCTCGTCGCCGGCCGCGACCGGGTCGGCGAGAAGCCGCTCTTCTACGCGCAGACCCCCCAGCGCCTTCTCTTCGGTTCCGAGATGAAGGCGCTGTTGGTGCGGCCGGAAGTGTCGCGGGAGATGGACTTCGAGGCGCTGGATCAGTTCCTGACCTACGGGTACGTGCTGACGCCCAGGACCATCTTCGCCGATGTCCGGAACCTGCCCCCGGCCCATTACCTGATCTACGAGCACGGCTCCGTGAAGGTGGAACGGTACTGGGACCCGGCCTCGGTGCCGGTCCGGGGCTGGGCCGACGACGATGCGGCATCGGCCCTTCGCGAGGCGCTCTCGCGGGCGGTGACGGCCCAGATGATGTCGGACGTGCCCTTCGGGGCCTTCCTGTCCGGGGACGTCGATTCGAGCGCAGTAGTGGGCCTGATGGCGACGGCGGCGGAGCAGCCGGTCGCCACCTTCAGCCTGGGCTTCGACGCGGCCGGCTACGACGAGCTGCCCCAGGCCCGCGCCGTGGCGTCCCACTTCGGGACCGACCATCGGGAGGCGGTCGTCGACCCCGACCTTCCGACGCTCTTCGAACGCGTGACCGCCCACTTCGACCAGCCCTTCGCCGACGCCTCGTCGTTTCCGACCTTCCTCGTGTCCCAGATTGCCCGCCAGCACGTGACCACGACCCTCTCCGGCAGCGGGGGAGCGGTTCTGTTCGGGGGATACAGGAGCTATCGGACCGAGGCGCTGGCGCGGCGGGTCACGAGGGTGGCCCCCGACGCCGCGCTGCGGCTGCTCTCGGCCGCGACGGCGTTGCTGCCGCACAGCGAGAAGAAGCAGGGAGTCATCAACCGGTTGCGACGCTTCGCCCGGGGGCTCGCGACGGAGCCCGACAACGTCGCGCACTACCGCTGGATGACGGTCCTCGACGTTCCCGCGAAGCGGCGCATCTACACGCCGGCGCTTCGCCGCGCCCTCGTCGACAGCGACGTGTACGCGCCGATTCGCCGGCAGCTACAAGGCGCCCACACCGACGACCTGCTGAACCGCCAGCTCTACGCGGACCTGCTAGTGTTCCTGAGCGACGACCTACTCATGATGGTCGACCGGGTGAGCATGGCGACCTCCCTGGAGACCCGGGCGCCCTTCCTGGACGTCGATGTCATGGAGCTGGCGTTCTCGATGCCGGGCTCCCTCAAGATTCGGAACGGCGACCGGCAGTACGTCCTCAAGCAGGCGATGGGGCCGCTCTTGCCGGAGTCGACGCTGAGGCGGCCGACGGCGGGGTTCTTCATGCCCACGCGGACCTGGCTGCGGCAACAGTGGGCCCCGGCGATGCAGGACCTTCTGGGACCCGACCAGGTGCGGCGGCGAGGCTGGTTCGAGCCAGGCGAGGTCAGTCGCCGGGTCGAGGAGCACCTGGCTGGCCGGCGCGACCATGCGGGGCTTCTGTTCGGCTTGATGGTGCTGGAGCGGTGGTCGCAGACGTTCCTCGACTGAGACGGCTCGCCGGTCCCGCCCGCATCCGAGCCGTCCCGGCGCGACGTCCGCCCGCCGAGTTTTCGGCGTATCATGGTCCGTAGGAGTCGGCGCCGTGCAACGGCGCGACTTCCGGAGGGTTGGTCGGGCGCCCGCCGAACGCGACGGGGCGGGCTGGCCCGTGGGGAGCCCGCGCACCTATCCTCCGCGGACGGATCGGCCTCCGGCACGACATCCCGACAGCGCAGTCATGGCGTACGAGAGCGCACTCGAGAAGAAGCTGGCCCGCAAGATGACGAAGGCCATCGTCGACTTCGAGCTCATCGAGGACGGCGACCGGGTCATGGTGGGCCTTTCCGGCGGCAAGGACAGTTGGGCACTGATGCAGTTGCTGGACGCGCTGCGCCGGAGGGCGCCGGTCGACTTCACCCTAGTGGCGGTGAACGTCCATTCCGGCTACCGCGACTACCGGCACGACGAGCTGGCCCGGGCCTGCGCCGAGCGTGGGTGGGAGCTTCGGGTCGAGCACACCTCGATCGGCGAGATCATCGACGAGAAGCTGGACGAGCGGGCCACGCCCTGCTCGCTGTGCGCGCGGCTTCGGCGCGGGGTGCTGTACCGGATTGCCGGCGAGGTGGGGGCGACGAAGATCGCCCTCGGGCACCATGCCGACGACTTCATCGAGACGCTGCTGCTCAACCTGTTCTTCGCCGGCGCCCTGAAGGCCATGCCGGCCCGGCTGGTGTCCGACGACCGACGCCACGTCGTCATCCGGCCGCTGGTCTACGTGAGCGAGGAGGAGGCGCGGGACTACACGCGGCAGGCGGGCCTGCCCGTCATCGGCTGCTGCTGCCCGGTCTGCGGCGACCTGGGCCTGCAGCGGCAGCGCGTCAAGCGCCTGTTGCTCGACCTCGAGCGCGAGCATGCGGGGGTGAAGCAGTCGATGCTGAAGGCGCTCGGCAACGTAGCGGGGCGGCATCTCCTCGACCGGCGCCTGAACCCGGTGGCGGAGCTCCGGGCAAGCGTCCCCGCGACCGCGGGCGGACCCCGGCCGCCGTCCACCGAGGCGGCGGCGGTGGTCTGATCGCGCCGCCCACGCGCGCGTGCCGTCGGGTTCGGGGAATCGCCGGGAACGCGGGCTCGGGAACTCATGAGAGCGGTCGTGCAGCGGGTGACCTCGGCCAGGGTCACGGTCGACGACCGGCCGGTGGGCTGCATCGGAGCCGGCCTGCTGATTCTGGTCGGGATCGGCCGTGACGACGGGCGCGACGCGGTCTCCTATCTCGTCGACAAGGTCGTCGGCCTGCGTGTCTTTCCGGACGCCGACGGCCGCATGAATCGCTCCGTGCGCGAGGTCGGCGGCGAGATCCTGCTCGTTTCGCAGTTCACTCTCTACGGCGATTGCCGCCGGGGGCGCCGCCCGTCGTTCGACGGGGCCGCGGCCCCGGACGAGGCCCGCGCCGTGTACGAGGAGATCGTCGAGGGGCTCCGCGCTCGGGGGGTCGCGGTCGAGACCGGCGTGTTTCGGGCGCACATGAAGGTCCACGCCGTCAACGACGGGCCGGTGACGATCCTGCTCGACGCCGGGAAGGCCTTCTGAACGGGGAGAGGGATGAGGGGCACGGCGATACGTCTGGGAGGGTGGATGCTCGGGCTGTGTCTGGCCGCGGGGCCGGCCGCGGCTCAACAGCGGCCGCTGTTGACCGAGGATCCCGAGCCGGTCGGGGACGGGCTCGTGCTGCTGGAGGCGGGCCTCGATCGCACCTGGAGCCACATCTATCCCGTGTCCGGGCTCAAGGGGCAGCTCCTGCGGGCGCCGCGGCTCGGGCTCAGCTTCGGCATGGGGTCCCGGGCCGAGATTCAGCTCGACGCCGTGTCCATCAGCCATCTCGTCATCTCCGAGCGTTTCGACGCACCGCTGGCGCACATGGTCCAGGTGCCCGGCGACACGACGCGGGGCTGGGACGACGCGGTCATCGGCGCCAAGGTCAAGCTGGCCGACGAGGGCGCGCGGATGCCCACGGTCGGCCTGCGGTTCGCGACGCGGTTGCCCAACGCCGGCAACGAGAGCGGACTCGGCCTCGACACGATGGACTTCTTCCAGTCTCTGCTGGTCGGCAAGACGATTCAGTCGATCCGCGTCGTCGGCAACATCGGCGTGGGCATCCTGTCGGACCCGACGCGCGGCGACCGGCAGAACGACGTGCTGACTTACGGCGTCTCGATGGCCCGCGCGATCACCACTGCCTCGGAGGTCGTCGGCGAGCTCAACGGGCGGGTCAGCACCCGGCGCGGGACGCCGCCGCCCGGCACCGAGAGCCGCGGCCGCATGACCTTCGGAGTGCGCTATACCCGCGGCGCGGTCCGACTGGACGGCGGGCTCTTCACCGGGCTCACGGCGCTGGATCCCAAGATCGGGGTGACCGCGGGCCTGACCTGGGTGTTCCGGAGCCCGCTGGGACCCTGATCCGGGAGCGCGGGGTGAAGTCCCGCGAATGCGGCGGGGCTTTTCGCCACGGGCTCCCGGCACCAACCGCAGAGCGATGCCACTCGATCTCGTCAAGGCCCACGCCTACGGAAACGACTTCCTCTTCGTTCCCGTCGACCAGGCCGCGGACGGCGGCCACGCCGCCCTGGCCCGCCGCGTCTGCGACCGGCACACCGGGGTCGGGGGAGACGGGCTCGTGCTGTACGCGTTCACCGGTGACGGCGCCAGGATGACGCTCTACAACGCCGACGGTGGGCGTGCGGAGGTTTCCGGCAACGCCGTGCGTTGTCTGGCCGCGATCGTCGTGCGCGAGCGACCCTCGCTCGCGCACCCGGTCATCGAGACCGACGCCGGCGCGATACCCCTGACGCGGGTCGGGTCGTCCGGCCGGCGGACGACGTTCGACGCCCTCATGGGAGCGCCGGCCAGGCTCCGGCAGCGACGGATCGAGGCGGCGGGCGAGCCGGTCGAGGTCGTCGAGCTGTCGGTGGGAAACCCCCAGTGCATCGTGCTCGGGGGGGAGGTCAGCGACCGCCGCCTCCACCGTCTCGGTCCCGCTCTGGCCACCCATCCGGCGTTTCCCGAGGGCGCCAACGTCGAGTTGGTCGAGGTCGAGTCGCCGTCACGGATTCGGATACTGATCTGGGAGCGCGGGGTCGGCCCCACCGCCGCGTCCGGCACCGGGGCGTGCGCGAGCGCGGTGGCCGCGGCCGCCTACGGCGGCGCATCGCGCGACGTCGAGGTGGTCTCTCCCGGTGGTTCGCAGCGCGTTCGCTGGACGGAAGAAGGCATCCGGCTCACCGGTTGGGCGGACGTCGTTCTGACCGGATGCTGGATCGGCGAAGCCTCCGCGCGCTAGCCCGCCCATCGGCGCGCCTTCCCGCCCATCGTCGCCTTCGACTCCGCTGGCCCGACCAACCCTGCCGGGGGGTCTGCGCCGCCCCCGGCGCAGACCCCCCGGAACCGCGATCGTGCAGACCACGCGATCGCGGAGCTGCCGGTTCTCTGCAGAGTACGCGTACGCCTTGGTCCGGACGACGTCGACGCCGGCGCTCACCCCGCCTCTCCTGGCTGATTGGGGCCGAAACCGGTGCGAGTCGACGATCCGTCGAGATGTGCGCGTTTCTTGCAGAGCAATCGAGGACGGGGGGCCGGCGAGGGGCCGCGTCCGCCGCCTCGGGAGCGGGCCGGTCTCCGCGCCCCGCCTGTGGTACGATGAAGTCACTCGCCCTCCACGACCGACCCCGCGAGAAGCTCGAGCGTCTCGGGCCGTCCGGTTTGGGCGACAACGAGCTGCTGGCCATCGTGCTCGGTCACGGGTTTCGCGACGTGAGCGCGATCGACGTCTCGAATCGGGTGCTGGCGGCGGTGCAGGGTGTGCACGGGTTGACGCGGCAGTCTCTCGGCGACCTGTGTCGTCTCAAGGGAGTCGGAGCGGCGAAGGCGGCGCAGGTGCTCGCCGCCGTCGAGCTGGGTCGCCGCACGCTGGTGCGGCCGCCGGACCACCGCGAGCGCCTGACTTCTCCGCGGGAGGTTGCGTCCTTTCTGCTGCCCATCTACGGCGCCCGCGCCGTCGAGCAGTTCGGCATCGTGCTGCTCGACACCAAGCACCGCGTCCTCAAGACCACCCTGCTGTCGAGTGGTACCCTCGATGCCAGCCTCGTCCACCCGAGAGAGGTGTTCCGGGCGGCGGCCGGCGGCGGGGCGGCGGCGATCGTGCTGTTCCACAATCATCCGTCCGGCGACCCGACGCCGAGCGGGGACGACGTGGCGCTGACGGCGCGGCTGGTCGAGGCGGGACTGGTGATGGGGATCGAAGTGGTCGACCACGTGATTCTGGCCGACGCGAAGTACTGCAGCTTCAAGGAAATGGGGCGGATCTAGGCATCCGCGCCGCGGAACGGCGCGGACGCCTGCAGGGTTGGTTGGGCGCCAAGTGGAGCCGCGGTCGAAGGTCGGCGGCCGGCGAGGCGATTCGCGGCGGAACGCATGGGGCGGATTCTCTATCTGGATTGCTTCTCCGGGGTAGCGGGCGACATGATCATCGGCGCCCTCCTCGACGCCGGCCTGCCCTTCGATCGCTTCGAGGAGGCGCTGGGGAGCCTGGCCCTCGGCGACGAATGCGCCGTTTCGGCCGAGCCGGTGACGCGGTCCGGGGTGGGGGCCACGAAGTTCACGGTGACCGAGACCGCCCGCGACGGCGCCGGCCATCCTCACCGCCATCTCTCCGGCATCCTGAGGCTGATCGAGCGGTCGGCGCTGGCCGAGTCGTCCCGGGCGCGGGCGGCCCGGCTCTTTCGGCGCTTGGCGGAGACCGAGGCGGAGATTCACCGGATGCCGGTGGAGAAGGTGCACCTCCACGAGGTGGGGGCGCTCGACTCGATCATCGACGTCGTGGGCGGGGTGTTCGCGCTGGAGTGGTTCGGGGCCGAGCGCATCGTCGCCTCCGCCGTCAACGTGGGCAGCGGCACCGTCGCCTGTGCGCACGGGACCATGCCGGTCCCGGCGCCGGCCGCCGCGGCGTTGATCGCGGGGGCCCCCGTGTACGCCGGCCCGCCGGCCGGCGAGCTCCTGACCCCGACCGGCGCGCTGCTCGTCTCCGAGTTCGCCGGCGAGTACGGTCCCCTGCCGCCCATGCGCATCGAGCGAATCGGCTACGGCGCCGGGTCGCGCGACCCGCGGGGACACCCCAACGTGCTGCGGGTTCTCGTCGGCGAGGCGGAGGACGCCGGCCCACGGGAACGGGTGGTCGCCGTGCACTGCGAGATCGACGACATGAATCCCCAGATATTCGGGGTCCTCATGGAGCAGCTCCACGACGCGGGAGCGGTCGACGTGTTCTACACCGCGGTGCAGATGAAGAAGAACCGCCCTGGCACGCACGTGACGGCGCTCGTCCCGCCGGGCCGCCGCGAGGCGGTCTGCGCCGTCCTGTTCCGCGAGACGAGCACCATCGGGCTTCGCTACGGCGAGGTGACCCGCGAGGTGCTGGAACGGAAGACCGTGCCGGTGCCGACCGCCTACGGCGAAGTACGATGTAAGGTGGCGCGGCGCGGCGACGGGATCGTCAACGTGGCCCCGGAGTTCGACGACTGCGCCCGCGCGGCCCGCGAGCACCGCGTGTCGGTGAAGGAAGTCCACGCCGCCGCCGTGCAGGCGTCGCGGGATGCCGGACTCGCGGCGCGGACGGACCGGCGATGACGAGCGCCACGGCGTCGGTCCGCCCGTGGCGGAGGCCGCCCCGTATGCAGCGGCGTCGTTCGCCACTGGCGGCCAGGTGGCAGGGAAGATGAGTCGCTTCTATCTGACGACGGCGATCGACTACGTCAACAGCCGCCCTCATCTGGGCACCGCCTACGAGAAGGTGACGGCCGACGTCATCGCCCGCTACCGCCGGTTGTGCGGCCTGTCGACGCGGTTCGTCATGGGCAACGACGAGCACTCGCAGAACGTCTTCCAGCGTGCGGCCGAGCTCGGGCTCGAGCCGCTTGCCTTCTGCGACCGCATGGAAGGGGTGTTCCGCGAGGTGTGGGCGAAGCTCGACGTGTCGTTCGACGACTTCATCCGCACCACCGAAGAGCGCCACCGCGTGGCGGTGACGACGCTCGTCGAACGCATCGCCGACGCCGGCGACCTCTATGAGGGCGAGTACGAGGGTTGGTACTGCGTCTCGTGCGAGGCATTCAAGCAGGACAAGGACCTCGTCGACGGCGAGTGTCCGGTGCACCGCAGCAAGCCGGACTGGGTCAGGGAAAAGAACCACTTCTTCCGGCTGTCTCGCTATCGCGACCGGCTGCTGGAGCACTACGCGGCCCATCCGGGGTTCGTGCAGCCCGAGGTGCGGCGCAACGAGATGCTGCGGCTGCTCGAACGCGGTCTCGAGGACATCTCCGTCAGCCGCACCGGGCAGCGCTGGGGGATTCCGCTGCCGTTCGATCCGTCGAACGTGGTCTACGTGTGGTTCGACGCCCTCACGAATTACATGGCGGCGGTCGGGTACGGTACCGACGAGGCGCAGTTCGCGCGGTGGTGGCCGGCCGACCTCCACGTCGTCGGCAAGGACATCACCCGCTTCCACGCGGTGGTGTGGCCGGCGATGCTCATGAGCGCGGGCATCGAGCTGCCGCGACGGGTGTTCGGCCACGGGTGGGTGAACTGGCAGGGCCAGCGCATGAGCAAGTCCCTCGGCACCGTCGTCGACCCGCTCGAGGCGGCGGACCGGCTGGGGCCGGACCCCCTCCGCCTGTACCTCGTCAAGGAGATCGTCTACGGCCAGGACGGCGACTTCACCTGGGAGCGCTTCGACGAGCGCTACAACGCGGACCTCGCGAACAACTTCGGCAATCTCGTGAACCGCGTCGGCGCGATGGCTCACAAGTACCGCGGCGGGCGCTTGGCGCCGGCGCCGGGCGCGGCGCCGCGCCTGGCCGAGGTCGCGGCGGGCGTGGTGGGGCGGTACCGGGCGGCCCTCGACGACTACGAGCTGCACGCCGGCATGACGGCGGCGTTCGACCTCGTCGACGCCACCAACGAGTTCATCACCCGGTCCGAGCCATGGGTGCTGGCGAAGGCCCCCGACCGGAAGGACGAGCTCGACCGAGCGCTGATCGAGATGGCGGAGGCGGTGCGTATCGCGGCGCTGCTGCTGTGGCCGGCCATGCCCTCGTCCTGCGCGGAGATCTGGCGGCGGATGGGTCGCACGGACGCGATCGCCGATGGCCGGCTCGATCGCGACGCGGCTTGGTCCGGCGGCGAGCGCCTAGTGGTCCAGGGCCCGCCCCTCTGGCCTCGGTTGGAGGCCGGCGGCACCCTCGGCGGAACCGCCGCCGAGGCGGGCGGCGTCGCCGCGGCGGGAGCGGCGCCGTCGAGGGGCGGGCGAGGCTCCCGTGTCGAGGCCGACGAGAGCGGTGTTGCCGCGGAGAAAGGAACAGGGATCACGATGACGGACGATACCCCGGCCGGGGGGACGCTGCAGGAGGCGGTTCCGGCTTCTTCGGACGCGGCGACCCCCTCGGGCGCCGCGGTCGCCGGCGCCGCGACCGCTCCCCCCGCGCCGGCGCCCCCCGCGGACGATCCGCGCATCTCGTTCGACGACTTCATGAAGGTGCAGCTTCGGGTGTGCAAGGTCCTCGCGGCCGAGGCGATTCCCAAGTCGAAGAAGCTGCTGAAGGTGACGGTGGACGACGGGGCCGGTGAGCGCACCCTGGTGGCTGGCATCGCGCGGGCCTACGCGCCGGAAACCCTGGTGGGGCGCTCGGTGGTGATCGTCGCGAACCTTCAGAAGGCGAAGCTGATGGGGGTGGAGTCGAACGGCATGATCCTCGCGGCCACCGATCCTGACGGTCAGCCGGTTCTGCTGGGCGTGGACGACCCGGCGGCCGCCCCCCCGGGGTCCCGCGTCCGCTAGGTGTCTCCGCCGTAGCGCGTTTCTCGTTCGAGCGGCCCTGCCGGAGTCCGGGCGGTGTGACTCCGAGACCGATCGGCGACGCCGATGTTCGACTCTCACTGCCATCTCGCGGACGAGGCGTTCGAGGACGACCTCGACGCGGTCGTCGAACGGGCCCGGAAGGCGGGGCTTCGGGGGGTGCTGTGCATCCTCGACGCCACGAGTCCGGCCGAGGCGACCCGCGCCGAGCGCGTCGCCGCCGCTTGGCCCGGCGCGAAGTTCGCGGTCGGCGTCCATCCGCACCGGGCCGGGGAGTTCATCGCGTGTCTCGACGAGGTGGGGCCGCGGCTGCGCTCGGCCGTCGCGGCGCGGGCCGACACCCGCGCGGTCGGGGAGATCGGGCTGGACTATCACTACGACTTCGCGCCGCGCGAGGTCCAGCGCGAGGTGTTCCGGCGTCAGATCCGGGTGGCGCGCGATCTCGGGCGACCGGTGGTGATCCATACCCGAGAGGCGGACGAGGACACCTTCGCGGTCCTGGAAGACGAGGGCGCGCCGCCGCCGGGCGGGGTGTTCCACTGCTTCACCGGCGATGCGGCGACGGCGCGTCGGGCCGTCGACCTCGGGTTCCACGTGTCGTTCTCCGGCATCGCGACGTTCAAACGGGCGGACAGCGTGCGCGAAGCGGCCGCCGCGGTTCCCTGGGACCGCCTGCTCGTGGAGACCGATGCCCCATACCTGGCGCCGGCGCCGCATCGGGGCCGCCGCAACGAGCCGGCGTGGGTGGCTCGCGTCATCGACGCGGTGGCGGCCGTCAGGGGGGCGACCGCCGACGAGGTGCGCGCGCGGACCTCCGCCGCCTTCGAGGCCCTCTTCGGCTGACGGGCCTTCATCGCCGGTGCCGCGCCGCCGCCCGCGGGTCCGGTCCTAAAGGGTTGTTACGTTGACACTTGGAGCGCATCTATGCTGAAATCCGGGGCGCGAGCTGCCGCCGTGTCGAGAACCTCTGTCCCCCCGGACCTCGCCGAGATCTTCGAGCCCATACGCCACGATCTGGAATCGGTCGAGCGGCAGTTCGTGCGGCACATCGAGTCGCGGGTCGAGCTGATTCCCGAGATCGGCCGTTATCTCCAGGCGAGCGGCGGCAAGCGGGTGAGGCCCGCGCTCCTGCTGATGTGCGCTCGCCTGGGCGGCTATCAGGGCGAGCACGCCACGCTCTACGCCGCGGTGGTGGAGTTCATCCACACCGCCACCCTCGTCCACGACGACATGATCGACGACTCGGTCACCCGGCGGGGGCGGCAGACCGTGCATTCGCGCTGGGGCAACGACATCACCGTCCTGCTCGGCGACTACCTCTACATCAAGTCGATGGGCATGGCCCTGACCGTCGACTCGCTCGACCTCGTGCGGCTGCTCTGCGACGTCACCCGCGGCATGATCGAGGGCGAGCTCTACCAGCTCACCAAGGTCGGGGATGTGGACATCAGCGAGGAGGAGCACCTGGAGATCATCCGGCGGAAGACCGCGCATCTCTTCGGCGGTTGCGCCCAGATCGGCGGGAAGCTCGGCGACCTGCCCGAGGCTCGGCAGATGGCCGTTCGCGATTACGGCATCAATCTCGGTATCGCGTTCCAGCTCGTCGACGATCTGCTGGACTACACCGCCGACGAGAGCGTGCTCGGGAAGCCGGTCGGCGGCGACGTTCGCGAGGGCAAGATGACGCTGCCGGCGATCTACCTGCTCCGGAAGGCGGGAGCGCCGGCCCGGGCCCTCTTGGACGCCCTGGTTCGCGACCGGCAGTTCACCGCCGACGCCTGGAACGAGCTGCGCGGGCTGATGGCCGAGCACCGCGTGCTCGATCACGCCTTCGAGCGGGCGGCGGAGTTCGCGGAAGCCGCGAAACGGTTTCTCGATGACTTTCCCCCCACGCCGGAGCTCGATGCGCTGATGGCTCTGCCGGACTACGTGCTGGCGCGTGACCGCTGACCGTCGGTTCCCGGCCCCGCGTCCAGCCCCCCCGCCGCGCCACCTCGCCCCGCTCGCCGCCGTGTCGCGATGCCGCCCGCCCGCGCCTTACGCATCTCCTCCGGCCCGCCCATCGTCGCCTTCGGCTCCGTTTCGGCGCTCGACCGACCCCCCCAGGAGTCCCCGTCGTTCCAGGACGCAGACTCCTCGCCGGTCGCCGATTCACGGGGGAGCGGCGTTCACCCCACCCGCTACGCGAACTTATAATGACCGGCGAGTGCCGATGAACGGGCGGATCCTCGTAGTCGACGACGACGAGAGCGTGCGCGACGCGCTCAAGATGACCCTCGAGTACGAGGGCTACGAGTGCCTCCTCGCTCGCAGCGGGCGGGAGGGCCTCGACCGGATCGGATCCGAGAGCGTCGACCTCGTGCTGCTCGACGTGAAGATGCCGGGGATGGACGGGCTGGAGGTGCTGCGGCGAATGCGCGAGCGCGGCGACGCGGCCCCGGTGATCGTGATCTCGGGTCACGGCACCATCAGCACCGCGGTCGAGGCGACGAAGCAGGGCGCGTACACGTTCCTCGAGAAGGGGTTCGAGGGGGATGTCCTCAAGGTGAACATCCGGAACGCCCTCGAACAGCACCGGCTGCAGACCGAGGTGAGCCGCTACCGCGAGCTCGCCGAGATCCGCCACGAAATGGTCGGGGACAGCCCCGCCCTGCGGGCGGTGACGGACGCCATCGGCCGGGCCGCGCCCACGAGCAGCACCGTCCTCATCCAGGGGGAGAGCGGGGTCGGGAAGGAGCTCGTGGCGCGGGCCATTCACCGCAACAGCCGGCGCGGCCGTGAGCGATTCGTGCAGGTCAACTGCGCGGCGCTTCCCGAGGAGTTGATCGAGTCGGAGCTCTTCGGGCACGAGCGGGGCGCCTTCACCGGGGCCACCCAGAAGCAGATCGGCAAGTTCGAGCAGGCCGATCGGGGGACGATCTTCCTAGACGAGGTCGGCGACATGAGCCTCAGGACCCAGGCCAAGGTGCTGCGGGTGCTGCAGGAGGGCGAGGTCGAGCGGCTCGGGTCGGCCCGGACCATCGAGGTCGACGTGCGGGTGCTCGCCGCCACCAACCGGAACCTCGAGGAGGACATCGACAACGAGCGTTTCCGCGAAGACCTCTACTTCCGGCTGAGCGTCATCCCGATCCGGGTGCCGCCCCTGCGCGACCGGCGCGAGGACATCCCCCGGCTCGTCCGCCACTTCACCGCCCTGTTCTGCCGCGACAACAACTTCCGGCCCCGGGAGTTCACGCGGGCCGCCGTCGAGGCGCTGGCGGGGGAAGGGTGGCGCGGCAACATCCGCGAGCTGAAGAACACCGTCGAGCGGCTTCTGGTGATGACCCCCGGGGAGACGATCGACGTGGGCGATGTCCGCGCGGTGGTGCGGACCGGAGCCCGGGACGCCGCGGCGGGCCTCGCGGCGAATCAGGCCGGCACCCTGCGGGAGTTCAAGGAGCGGGCGGAGCGCGCGTTCCTCATCGGCAGGCTGCGCGAACACGGCTGGAACATCTCGAAGACCGCGGAGGTCATCGACACGCCGCGCAGCAATCTCTACAAGAAGCTGGAGCAGTACGGGATATCGCAGGAGACGGACGCCTAGCCGCGCGCGCCGTGGAGCGGTGCGGGCGGGCGGCCGGGTTGGCTACGCGCCAGGCCGAGCCGGTTGGCGAGCCAGGAGGACCCAGAGCGAACACGGTGACGGCCAACGCGCCGCAGAGGGACAGACGACCGCTGCGCACGATGTCGTCCTGCGACATCGGGCGGGGAGGAAAGTCCGAACTCCGGAGGGCAGTGCGCCGGGTAATCCCCGGTCAGGGCGACCTGAAGGAAAGTGGCACAGAAAACATACCGCCTCGAGACGGTCCGGTTCTCCGGGGCGTCGAGGGGTAAGGGTGAAAAGGTGCGGTAAGAGCGCACCGCGTCCGCCGCAAGGCGGATGGCAGGCTAAACCCCGCACGGAGCAAGACCGAATAGGGAGGCGCTGGAGGGCGGCCCGTCCGAAGCCTCCGGGTAGGTTGCTGGACCCCGCCAGCGATGGCGGGGCTAGAGGAATGGTCGTCGCCCGGCGCCGGTCCGTTCGCGGACGGCGGCGGGTACAGAATTCGGCTTATCGTCCCTCTGCGGCGCTCTCTCGGCGGGTGATCGCGTCTTCGTCGTCTGCCGGCTCGCATGACCGTATCGTGTCTGCGGGCATCGTTCCCACTCGCTGACCGACGAGTTCGTGTCTTCGTGGAGGTCGGCCATCATCGGGGAGATGTCGGACGGACCAGCAGGGTCGTCCCGCGCACGGCGGCGACGGTCACGGGGCGACCGGGACCGATCGGCGGTGCGTCCGTCGTTGCCTCCGAGCGCCACAGCTCGCCGCGGACGCGCACGTAGCCGTGCGGCGCGAGAGGCTCGACGGCGACCCCGGACAGCCCGATCAGCCGTTCGATCACGGTCGTGGAATCGCTCTCGTAGGCGGTTCGCAGCAGCGGATAGAACGCGGCGTCCTTCGCCATCACTCCGGCCACGAGCAGCGTCCCGGCCCAGCCCGGCAGGACGCCCCAACGGTACAGCAGGACGGCCGCGCCGCCGGCGAGCACCCATTCCGGTATCTGGTAGAGCGTGTAACGGACCAGGGTCGAGCGCGATGTAGCGGAGGGCATGGTCCACTATCTCATCCCGGTGCGAGGATGGGAAGGCCGTCCCGCCGCGCCTGGTCCGGCAGGGGCGGTCGGGAGCCGGTATACTGACGCGTCCGACGGGCGCGGAGCGGCGCCGCGCAGTTCGGATGCGGCGGGACTCGGGCTACGGGTCCCAGGACACGACAATGCGCATCTCGTTCAACGGCTCGTCGGGACCCACGCTCGGGGTGGAAGTCGAGCTGCAGATTATCGATCCCGAGACCGGAAACCTCGTGTCGGGGGCCTCCGACATCCTCGAACGTGCGGCCGTCGCCCACCTCAAGCCGGAGCTGATCCAGTCGACCATCGAGATCAACACCGATGTCTGCGCCGACGTCGCGGCGGTCCGCCGCGAGCTGGCCGAGCGCCTGCGCGGGCTCTACGGGCTGTGCGATGACCTCGGTTACCAGCTCGCGAGCACCGGCACGCATCCGTTCTCGCGGTGGGCCGAGCAGCAGATCACCGACAAGGAACGCTATCACCTGCTCGCCAAGCGCTGCCAATGGCCGGCCCGCCGGCTGATGATCTTCGGCCTGCACGTGCACGTGGGGATCGAGAGCGGCGAGAAGGCCATCGCCGTCTTCAACGCGCTGACCACCTATATTCCGCACCTGCTCGCGCTGTCCGCGAGCTCGCCGTTCTTCCAGGGCGAGGAGACGGGGCTGGCCTCGTCTCGGGTGAAGATCTTCGAGAGCCTGCCTACGGCGGGGCTGCCCTACCGGCTCCTGAACTGGGCCGAGTTCCAGCGCCTGATGATCACCCTCGTGGGGGCCGGGGCCATCGAGTCCGTCCGCGAGATCTGGTGGGACATCCGTCCCCACCCGCAGTTCGGGACGGTCGAGGTGCGCATCTGCGACGGGCTGCCGACCCTGGACGACATCATGGCGATGACGGCGCTGATCCAAGCGCTGACGGTCTGGCTCGGCGACCAGTACGACAACGGCGTGTACCTGCCCGTGCAGCGTTACTGGATCGTCCGCGAAAACAAGTGGCGCGCCGCGAGGTGGGCGCTGGACGCGCAGGTCATCGTGGACGAGGAGGGCCGGCTCGAGCCGTTGTCGGAGTCGATCCACCGTCTGCTCGAATCGATCGAGCCGGTGTCGAGGCGGCTCGACAGCCACGCCGAGCTGATGCGCATCCGCGACATCATGCGGACCGGACCCAGCTGCGTCGCCCAGCGGCAGGTGTACGCCGAGACCGGCGACTTCACGCGGGTCGTCGGTTCCCTGGTCGATTCGTTGCGGGCCAGCGTGTTCGCGGGTTCCTGAACGCGGCGGCGCGCCGCGGTCGGGTCGATCTCGGGCGGCCGGACGGGTTGGCAGCCCGGACGCGACCGGCCGGGTCGGGCGTGGACGCCGACTGTCGGAGCGTGGCCGAATTCGGTGCGCTCCTCTTCGCTTCATTCCCCGCGGCGGCCGGCGACGACGCGATTGTGGTTCATGGGTCCGGGAAACCGGATTCCAGCTGGGTGGCTCGGGCCTGCCACCGGCCGTGGCGACGGTCGACGTCCAGGGCGAGCCCGAAGCACGCGGCCAGCGCCGGCGGCGTCAGCACGTCCTCGATGGGGCCGGCGGCGGCGATGCGGCCCGCCGCGAGCAGCAGGGCGTGGTCGAATCCCGGGGGAATCTCGTCGAGGTGGTGGGTCACCAGGACGATGGGCAAATCCGGATCGGTCCGGGCGAGGTTCGCCAAGGTCTGCACGAGCTGCTCGCGGCCGGGGAGGTCCAGGCCGGCGTTGGGCTCGTCGAGCACCAGGAGCCCCGGCGTGCACATGAGGGCGCGGGCGAGCAGCACGCGCTGGCGCTCGCCCGACGACAACGTCGTGAAGCGCTGTCCGGCGTGGTCGAGGCAGTCGACGCGGTCCAGGCAGCGGCGCGCGTGGTCCCAGTCGGCCTCGCGGTAGCGGTGCCACCAGGGGGCCAGGGCCGCCTCCTTGCCGGCGACCACGATCTGTTCGGCGGTCAGGGCGGGCGGGATCATCGCGGCGAGGGCGGCGCTCGTGACCCCGATGCGCAGGCGCAGAGCCCGCACGTCGACGCGCCCCAGCTCGCCCCCCAGCACCCTCACCGAGCCCGCGGACGGATGCTGGTAGAGAGTCAGGATCTGACACAGCGAGGTCTTGCCGCTGCCGTTGGGTCCGAGCACCACCCAGCGCTCGCCGGCGCGGACGCGCCAGTCGATCCCCTCGAGAATGGTCGTTCGGTCGCGGACGAGCCGCACCCCGGACAGCTTCACCGCCTCCGACCCATCCGCCCGTCCCACCTTCCCGTCTTCGCCTCTTCGAGGCGCAGGGCGCCGATCCGACACCGGCGGATCCGTGGGCTGCGTCATCTCGTCTTCGCCGGCCGCGGCTGCGATGGGAGCCTTCCCGGTCGGCTTGGGGCGCCGCCCGCAGGGTGACGCGTCGTCAGGACTCCTTGACGGCGGCGATCAGGTCGAGCACCGCCTGCTTGCCGTCACCGAAGAACATCAGCGTGTTGTCGGCGGCGAAGAGCGGGTTCGGGATGCCGGCGAAGCCGGGAGAGAGGCTGCGCTTGATGACGACGACCGTCCGGGACTGGTCGACGTTCAGGATCGGCATGCCCGCGATCGGGCTCGACGGATCGTTGCGGGCATCGGGGTTGACGATGTCGTTGGCGCCGATGACGATGCTGACGTCGGTCTGCTCGAACGACGGATTGACGGCGTCCATTTCCTTCAGTTTGTCGTAGTCGACGTCGGCCTCGGCGAGGAGGACGTTCATGTGGCCGGGCATCCGGCCCGCGACGGGGTGGATGGCGTACTCCACGTCGACGCCTCGCGACTCGAGCAGGTTCGCCAAGTCCCGCACCTGGTGCTGCGCCTGCGAGACGGCGAGGCCGTAGCCGGGAACGATGACCGCGCGGCGCGCCCCGTCGAAGAGCATCGCCACCTCCTCGGCCGAGGTGCTCTTGACCCGTCCCGCGTAGACCGCGTCTGCATCCGACTTCGAGCCGCCGCCCTCGGCGATTGCCCCGACCAGCACGTTGACGAGCGACCGGTTCATCGCCTTGCACATGATGCGGGTCAGGATGATGCCGGAGGCGCCGACGAGCGAGCCGGTGATGATCAGAATGTCGTTGCTGAGGACGAAGCCGGTCGACGCGGCCGCGAGCCCCGAGTAGGAGTTGAGCAGGGCGATGGCGACCGGCATGTCGGCGCCGCCGATGGGTATCGTCAGCAGGACGCCGAGCACGGACGCGACCGCCACGAGGCTCGCGTAGAAGGCGACGGTGCCGGGATCGGCGACGACCATCACGCCGAGCCCGACCGCGACCAACGCGATGCCCCCGTTGAGGACCTGCTGCCCCGGGAAGACGACCGGCGCGTCAGGCAGCAGCAGCCCGCGCAGCTTGTCGAACGCCACGAGGCTGCCCCAGAAGGTGACGGAGCCGATGAGGCCCGAGGCGACGGTGGCCACCGTGGTCTGCGCCGACGGCTCGGTCGCGCTCACCAGCACCGCGCCCGCCACCAGGGCCGATGCGCCGCCCCCGAAGGCGTTCAGCAGCGCCACCATCTCGGGCATCGCGGTCATCGCGATGCGCAGCGCGAGCGTGGCGCCGATGGCCCCGCCGAGGGCCACGCCGGCGAGGATAACGGCCAGGCCCTGGGGGCCGGCGCCGAAGACCTGCCGGTCGAGCAACGTCGCCGCTACCGCCAGCAACATCCCCGTCGCGCCCATCAGGTTGCCGCGGACCGCCGTCCGCGGATGCGTCAGGCCGCGTATGCCGAGGATGAAGAGGACCGAGGCGGCCAGGTAGACGAGATTGATCGCGCTGTCCACGGTCGGCCTCAGTCCTTCTTCCGGAACATGCCGAGCATGCGGTGCGTGACCAGGAAGCCGCCCACGACGTTGATGGTCGCGATGACCAGCGCGAGGAACCCGAGGACGATCGTCGCGCGGTTGGGCGAGGCGGCCGACAGGAGCGCGCCGATGATGGTGATGCCGGAGATGGCGTTGCTGCCGGACATGAGCGGGGTGTGGAGCAACGGCGGCACCTTGGTGATGATCTCGAAGCCGACGAAGACCGCGAGCATGAAGATCGTCAGCAGGGGCAGGAACGCATCCATGGCAACCTCGGCGCGATGGGTCAGGCCGATTCGAGGATCTCGCGGATCCGGGGATGGACGACGTCGCCGTCGCGCGACACCAGAGTGCCCGTGGTGATCTCGTCGTCGGGGTCGAGCGCGACCGCGCCGTCCCGAACGAGGTGAAGCAGCAGGGCCGAGGCGTTCCGGGCGTACATCTGGCTGGCGTGGTACGGCACCGTCGACGGCAGGTTCGTCGGCCCGAGCACGGTCACGCCGTGGACCGTCACGACCTCGTCGGGCCGCGACGGCTCGACGTTGCCGCCCCGCTCCGCCGCGAGGTCGACCACCACCGAGCCAGGGTTCATCCCCGCCACCATCTCGTCGGTCACGAGGACCGGGGCGGGCCGTCCGGGGATGAGGGCGGTGGTGATGACGACGTCGCTGCCCGCCACCACGCGCCCCATCATCTCGCGCTGCCGCGCGTAGAACGCCTCGTCTTGCGCCTTCGCGTAGCCGCCCGCGTCCTCCGAGCCGGCGGTGTCGAGGGGCAGGTCCACGAACGAGGCGCCCAGGCTCTCCACCTGCTCCTTGACGGCGGGCCTGACGTCGTAGGCTTCGACCTTGGCCCCCAGCCGGCGCGCGCTCGCGATGGCCTGCAGCCCCGCCACCCCCGCCCCGACCACGAAGACGCGGGCCGGGGTGACGGTGCCCGCCGCCGTCATCATCATCGGGAACATGCGGGGCAGGGCCTCGGCCGCCACCAGCACCGCCTTGTAGCCCGCGATGGTCGCCATCGACGACAGCGCGTCCATGCTCTGGGCGCGGGTGATCCGGGGAATGAGCTCCATGGAGAACGCAGTCACGCCCCGGTCCGCGAGCTCGCGGGCCGCGGCCGGCGCGCCGAGCGGCTCGGACAGCCCGACGACCACCTGCCCCGGTCGCATCAGCGCCAGATCGGCGCGCCCCGCGACAGGGTTGGCCCCGAGCGCGCGCACCTGGAGGACGACGTCCGCGGCCGCGAAGACGTGCGCGCGATCCGTCGCGAGGGTCGCGCCCCGCTCGGCGTAGCCGGCGTCCGGAAAGCCCGCCGCCGCGCCGGCGCCCGGCTCCAGCAGGACGTCGAGGCCCGCCTTCGTGAGGGCCGGTAGCACCGCCGGGACGGTGGCGACTCGCCGTTCGCCGGGGAAGGTCTCTGTAGGGATGCCGACGACCATGCGGTGCGACTCGTCTGAGCTGGAGATCCGATTGGGCGGCGCAACGCGAGCCCGGACCGAGGATCGTACCACAACCAGTGCGACCGCGCGCCGCGATGCTTGATGAAGGCACGACGGGAAAGTTCGCGCCGGGGCCGTCATCTCACGAGCCTGACGTGCCCTCGTTCCGCGGGACGGCGTGTCGAGGGCCGCGCGGAACGTGTACACTCGGTTCGGAGAGAACGAACCGACCCGGCTAGCGGCCGGGGCGGATGAACCAGTCGCGGATTAGGGCAATGAAGCTGATCAAGGCCGTCGTGCGACCCAGCAGGGTCGACGTCATCAAGGACGAGCTCGCCAAGCGGGGCATTCCCGGCATCACCGTCACCGAGGTGCGAGGCCATGGCCGCCAGCATGGCCACACCACCATCTTCCGCGGGCGCGAGTACGACATCAGTCTGCTGCCGAAGACCAAGATCGAGGTCGTGTTGGCCGACGAGGCGGTCGACGAGGCCGTCGAGATCATCATGGACGCCGCTCGCACGGGAGAGATAGGCGACGGCCGGGTATTCGTGCTGCCGGTGGAGCAGAGCTGGGTGATCCGAACCGGGGAGACGGACGTCGCCTAGCAGGGTCGGCCGGGCGCCGAGCCGAGCCGAAGGCGGCGACGGACGGGCCGGCAGGGCCGGTTGGGCGGGTCGCGCGCGCACCGGGGACGCGGTCATAGAGGAAACGGCATGCCGTCGGAGCCGGGCGCGGTCGCGCCGAGAGACATCTTCCTGGGGGTCGACCTGACCCCGGAGGCGGCGGCGCGGTTCATCGAGGGTTGCGGAGTGCGCGACGGGGCGGCCGCCGACCGTCAGTTGCAGCAGCTCGCCGACGACCTGACGAGCCGCATGGCCCTCGGCCGTCTCGCCCCCCTGCTGTTCGACGAGATCGCGACGACGCCCGACCCCGACGCCGCCGTCGTCGGGTTCTGCCGGTACGTCGCCACGCGAACGCCGAAGGCGTCGTTCATCGGCGCCCTGCAGGAGGACCCGCACATCCTCGACATCCTGGCCCAGATTCTCGGGACCTCCCCGTTTCTCAGCGAGATTCTCATCCGCAACCCCGGCTACCTGCACTGGCTGCGCAACGAGCTCGACAGCGCGCCGCCGGACCGTCACGACTACGACCGCGAGCTGGCCCGGCTGATCGACGGCGAGAGCTCCGTCGAGCTGCAGGTGGACGGGCTGAAGCGGTACCAGCGGCGGGAAATACTGCGAGTCGCGGCCATGGACCTCTTCGGCATGCTGAACCGGGAGACCCTGACTTCGACGACCGCCCAGCTCTCGAACCTCGCCGACACGCTGGTCGACAAGGTGCTGGACATCGCGACGGCCGAGCAGGCGGCGGCGGCGGGCCCGCTGCCGGGGCGGTTCGCGGTCATCGGAATGGGCAAGCTCGGGGGCGGCGATCTCAACTACAGCTCCGACATCGACCTCATCTACGTCTTCGAGGCCCCGGACGACAGCATGGGGACCGCCCAGCAGCGCTACCAGAAGCTGGGGCGCCGCCTCACGACCCTGCTGACCGCGCACACCGGCGAGGGCTACCTCTACCGGGTCGACATGCGCCTCCGGCCGATGGGTCAGCGCGGCAGCCTCGTCTACTCGCTGAAGCAGGCGGCGCAGTACTACGAGAGCATGGGCGAGACGTTCGAGCGGTTCGCCCTCATCAAGGCGCGGCCGATCGCGGGCGACCTCGACCTCGGGCGGCGTTTCGTCGAGCTGACCATCCCCTTCGTGTACCGCAAGTACCTGGACCACGCGGCCATCGAAGAGCTTGCCCGCTACAAGGCGCGGGCCGACCGCGAGCACGGCAAGCGCGGCGATCTGGACCAGAACGTGAAGGAGGGGCGCGGGGGCATCCGCGAGGTCGAGCTGTTCGCGCAGGTGTTCCAGATCATCTACGGCGGCGAGACCCCGGACCTGCGCACCGGCCACACCCTGACCGCCCTCGACCACCTCGGCGCGCACGGGTTCATCGAGCCCGAGGTGCAGCGGGACCTCGGCGCCGCCTACGTCTTCCTGCGCAACATCGAGCACGGCCTGCAGGTCGCGCAGGGCCAGCAGACCCACACCCTCTCGGGCACGGAACGGGGGCTGAGGGCGCTGGCGCGGCGCCTCGGGTTCGACGACCTCGACACCCTAGTGGATGTCCTGAACCGACACCGTGACCGGGTCCACGCCATCTATGCGGATCTGTTCGAGCAGGAGGCGGAGGACGGCGGCCTCGCCGGCCGCGAGATGTTCCGGCTGCTCTCGGGCGACATGGCCGACGACGACGCGCGGGCGCGGCTCGCCGACGCCGGCGTCGACGAGCCGGCCAGCGCCCTCGACGCCATGCGGGCCCTCGACGCGGCGCCGTCGCACGGCTGGTCCTCGTCGCGAAACCTGCTCGCGAACCTGCTGGCGGAGATGCTGGCGGGGGAGACGCCGGCCGGGCTGAGCCGGATGCTCGTCCGGTTCGAGCGAGTGGCGGCCCGCTCCGGCGCCGCGGGGGCTCTCTTCCGAACCCTCCTCGACGACCGGGAGCTGCGCCGGCGTTTCGTGTCGGGGCTCGACGCGGGCGACCTCTACGCGGCGCGGCTCGCCGCCTATCCCGAGCTCCTCGACTCGCTCGGGCGCGCCGTCGTCGATCCCGACACGTTCCGCGACGAGGTGGTGCGGGGCTTCGACGAGGTGGCGGCAGGGGCCGATCCCGCGTCGAGCCTCGATCCCTTCCGGCGGGTCAAGGCCATCGAGGAGTTCAAGGGGCTCGTCGAGTGGCTGACCGAGCGCCGCCTCGACAAGTTGAACGAGAAGCTGTCGCTCGTCGCCGACTGCGCGCTCCAGGCGGCGGCGCGGGTGGTGGCGCACCACCGCGCGCCGGGTCCGGCGCCGGCGGGTCCGGAGACCGGCTGGGCCGTCTTCGCCCTCGGCAAGCTCGGGAGTCGCGAACTGACCGTGCACTCGGACCTCGACCTCGTGTTCCTGTACGCCGGCGACGGGTCCTGGTTCGAGCCGCAGCAGAAGTTCGTACGGGCCGTCCAAGACCTGCTCTCGAAGCGCACGGGGGCGGGCGCGGCCTACGAGATCGACACCCGGCTGCGTCCCGAGGGGCGGATGGGCGCCCTCGCCCTGTCCGTCGTGGCCTTCGAACGCTACCTGCGCGAACGCGCGGAGATCTGGGAACGGATGGCGTGGACGCGCTGTCGCTTCGCCGCCGGCGACCCTGCCGTCGCCGAGCAGGTGGAGGCGGTCGTCGCGGGATTCGTGTACGCGCCGTGGTCGCCGGACGTGGTCGCCTACGCCCGGCGCATCCGCACCCGCATCGAGCGCGAGCTCGCCGACGAGGCGGCGGGCGAGCACCTCGATCTGAAGCGCGGCCGCGGCGGTCTCGCCGACATCGACTTCCTGCTGCAGGTGCTGCAGCTCCGGGAGGGGCCGGCTCGCCCCGAGTTCCGGGTCGCGGGGGCGCGGCGCCTGCTGGCCGCGTTTCCCGACACCGACTTCCTGCGTCCCGGCGAGGTCGACGCGCTGCGCGACGCCTACGGCTTCCTCCGCGATCTCGAGACCGTGCTGCGCATCACCACCGACGTCGGCGGGAACGTCATCTCGACGGATCCGGGCGTCGTCGACCCGTTCGCGCGCCGGCTCCGGGAGCCGATGTCGGGACGGGAGCTGCTCGCGCGCTACCGCGAAGTCACCACGCGGGTTCGGGAGATCTACGAGACGGGCATGGACCGCCTGTCCGGCGGTTCCGCCGCGTGAGCCAGTGGCCAACTACCTGCTCGCGGGGGCGGCCGGCTTCATCGGGGCCGCGGTGGCCGGGAGGTTGCTGAACGCGGGTCACGCCGTGCTCGGCGTCGACGACTTGAACGACGCCTACGATGTCCGGCTCAAGCAGTGGCGGCTCGATCGGCTGCGGGGGCGCGAGCGCTTCACCTTCCGGCGGGCGGACATCCGGGATCGGGCGGCCCTCGGCGGGGCGTGCGCCGGCGGGCCGGCCATCGACGGCGTCCTCGATCTCGCGGCCCGCGCCGGTGTCCGGGCCAGCGTCGAGGACCCGTGGGCCTTCGTGGACACGAACGTCACCGGCACCCTCAACCTGCTGGACCTCTGTCGTGATCTCGGCGTGCGGAAGTTCGTGCTGGCGTCCACCTCCAGCCTCTACGATGCGAGCGGCCCCATGCCGCACCGGGAGGACTCGGACACGAGCCGGCCTCGGAGCCCGTACGCAGCCACCAAGCAGGCGGCCGAGGCGTTGTGCCACGCCTATCATCACCAGTTCGGGCTCGACGTCACCGTTTTCCGCTACTTCACCGTCTACGGCCCCGCTGGACGGCCCGACATGAGCGTCTTCCGGTTGGTGCAGTGGGTCTACGAAGGACGTCCCGTCCGACTGTACGGCGACGGCACGCAGTCGCGGGATTTCACGTACATCGACGACGCCGCGCGCGGCACCGTGGCCGGCCTCGCCCCGGCCGGCTACGAGGTCTTCAACCTGGGGGCAGGCGCCCCGGCGCCGCTGATGGATGTCCTGCGCTTCGTCGAGGCCAGCGTGGGGCGGACCGCCCGCGTGGAGCATCACCCGCCGCATCGGGCGGACGCGCCGGCGACCTGGGCGGACACGTCGCGGGCGGATCGGCTGCTGGGTTGGCGGCCGCACACCCCCTGGAGGGACGGTGTGAGGCGGGTCGTCGAGTGGTACGCCGCGAACCGGTCGTGGGCACGGCAGGTACAGACGGAGGACGGCGTTCCGTGACGATCGGCACCGCGTGACGGAAGCGGACCGGACAGTCGTCGGTCGGTGTGGACCGGGTTGCCTGGGTCGCGAATGCCAATCGTCACGCCCGCAGCGCCGCCGCACCACGGACTGCGCGATGAACGTGCTCGCGGGTGTTGTACACATGCGGGCACAGCCGGAGTCCGCCGGTGGCGGCGCCCGCGATGCCGTGCTGCTCGTACAGGGCCGTCACCAGGTCTCCGCGCCGGTCGGGGGTGGCGGCGATCACGACGCCGGCACTGAGCTCGGGGGCCATCGGCGTGACGAGCTCGAAGCCGGCCTCCAGCAGGCCCTTCTTCAGCATCGTCGCGAGTTCGACGATTCGCGCCTCGACGTGCGCCGCCCCGAGGCGGTCGTGGAAGGCGACGGTGTTGGCGACGGCGGCGAGGGCGGCGTCGTCGCGCTGGCCCAGCGACTCGAACCTGCGCGCGCCGCGGGGGCGCGGCTCGACGTCGCCGCCCCAGCTCGGGGCGACGATGCTCGGCCAGATGTCCGCCACGCGGTCCGCGCGCACGTAGAGCAGCCCCACCTCCTTGGGTCCGAGGAACCACTTGTGGGCGCTCCCGGTGTAGGAGTCGCATCCGAGGTCGCGCAGGTTCACGTCGAGCGCGCCCCAGCTCTGGGCGCCGTCGACGTGGACGTGGATGTCGCGGCGGTGGGCCGCCTCGCAGAGCTCGCGCACCGGCAGCCGCACCCCGCTCACGTTGGAGACGTGGGTCAGGGCCAGCACTCGCGTGCGCGGCGTCAGGGCCCGCTCGAAGACGGCGACGAGTTCGTCCGCCCCCGACGGCGCCGCCGGCGTCGCCACCCGCGTCACCGCCAGCCCGTAACGCGCCGCCCGCACGTCCCAGGCGACGTTGTTGGTCGGATGGTTCTGGTCCCACACCACGACCTCGTCGCCCGCGTCGAGGGGCAGCCCCGCGTTGACGACGTTGTTGGCCTCGCTCGTGTTGCGCACGAGGGCGATCTCGTCGGCGGTGACCCCGAGCTGCGCCGCCGCCGCCTCGCGCGAGGCCTCGAGGAGGGGGCCGAACTTCGCGCGGTTCGGGAACGAGCAGTCGACGTCGATGTCGCGGGTCAGGCTGCTCACCCGCTCGGCCACCGCCCGGGGCGACGGGCAGAGGTTCGCCGCGTTCATGGGGACACGTTCCTCGGTGAACGCGAACTGCCGGCGCACCTCCTCCCAGAACGACTCGCCCGGCTGCGCGGCCGCGGGTCGACCGGCGAGCACCGGCCCGACGACGCCGCCGACCGCCAGGGTGCGCAGGAACCGGCGGCGGGTCGGGGCGTCGGCGCGAGGCGAGGTGTCGACGGTCATGGCGTTCTCCTCGTGGGGCGTGCCCGTCGCGCGAGACACGTCGATCAGCGGAAACGGGTCAGGGTGATGTCTATCGCGCGCGTGCGTGGCTCGTTCCGCCGCCACTGCATCAGGATCGGGCTCTGGTAGCGTCCCTGGGCCAGCCGACCCTCGCCGGGGGTCTCCCGGTCGGACACCGGCAGGCTCACCGAGCGCTTCACCTGCAGGAAGCGGCGGGCGGGAGCGACGAAGAAGCGGGACAGAATCCGCTCCACCACCGAGTCGCTCAGGCGGAGGACGTCGAACAGCTCGTTGAACACCCGCACCAAGTCGTACTTGGCGTAATTGATGGTCTTGTTCGGAATGGACCGGGGATCGGAAAGCAGGTCCCGGCTGTTCTCGGCCATGAACCGCAAGGGGTTGCGCAGGACCTCGGCGAGGTCGTGGCGCATGAGCAGGGTCTCGTACTCGTTGACGGTCAGGCCGGCCTGCTCCTCACCGGGGGCGAGGGCGAGCTGAATGCGGCCCTTGGCGACGTCGTGTCGCCGGATGAGCTCTTCACAGCGATCGAATACGCCGAGGCGGGGATCCTTGAGGCTGACCGAGTCGACGGGATGCGCGGACATCGGCACCGTCACGCGGTCGCGCGCTACCTCGTTCTCGCTGCTGTAGCCGAGCACGGTGGTCAACCGCTGCCGGGTCCGGCCCCGGTTGACGCCGTCGAGATCGATGAAGTAGACCGGCTCGCCGTTCCTGCCGCGGTAGGTCACGCAGCTTCGCAGTCCGGCGCTGATGAACGCGAGATGAGAGTCGGCGTTGCGGGGCTCCGTCCGCCGTTCCGCCTCGGACAGCTCCTCGCGGAGGTCGAGCTGGTCGTGCTTGTAGTCCGCCCCTTCGGGGAACACTTGGCGAAAGAAGGAGAGGTACGACCCGAGGCCGCCGAGCCGGCGGTTCAGGCGCGTCGCCAGACTCTGATCGAGGTAGCCCGCGGTGGTGTGGAACGAGCTGTACAGCGCCTGCGGGAACGGATCGAGCACGTCGCCGTGGGTCTCCGACACCCGACGTCGGACGTCGAGGAGATCGATGCGCGATCGCGGGCGTACGGTGAGCTGGACCTCGACGGGCGCAGGGGCCATCGAAGGGCCATCATAACCCAAAACGGCAGGAGGGTGCGCCGCCTCGGGTCGCCCTGGAAGTCGCCTGGAGCCGGGTTGGGTCCGCGCGACCGCTCGTGGCCTGCGGAGGCGGCGCAGCACTCCGTCGGGCGCGCCGTTCCACGGCGCAGGCGCCTAGCAGCTCAGGCAGCGGTGATTGTTCTTCGCGCCCAGGCTCTCGAGCAGCGCGATGGTCTCGGGGAACGGCTGAATCCTCTGCACGGGGCCGTTGGCCATGTCGACCGTCGTCTGTCCCCGGCGGCTGACCTCGGTGACGTCGACGCCCCGGTCGACGAGGTAGCGGATCAGGGTGTCGTCGCCCCGGGCGGCGGCATGGTGGACCGCGTTGTACCCGTTGTGGTCCCGGAAACGGACATCGAGGCCGATGTCCTCGACGAGGAACCGGACGGCGGGGAGCCAGCCGCCGGGCACGTGGCGGTGCGAGTTGCCCGCGTAGCCCTGGCCGTAGCCGACGCCGGCGGCCGCGAGCAGCGGGGACACGGCGGGGCCGCCGAGGGGGACCGGCGGCAGGCCGGACGGGTCCGGTCGGGGGAAACGCCCGCGGCTGGGCACGGTGACGGTCGGCAGATGCGGGTTCGCTCCGTACTCGATCAGCAGGCGCATGGCCTCGATGTCGAGGGCGTAGGCGGCGCGCCAGAACGTGGTGGCGCCAGCGCGGTCGACGCCGAGAAGGTCCCGATTGTAGGTGGTGTACCACAGCGACTTCTCGATCCGCGCGTCGACGTCGGCGCCTGCGTCCAGCACCGCCCGCATCACGTCCAGATACGAGGCGGTCTGCTGCAGGTGGTCCGTCGGCTGCGGGTGCCGCGCCTTGGGGGCCCAGTGCATGTTGAGCGTCCCGTAGAGCGGGGTCGCGCCGGCGGCGCTGGCCAGCGTGGGGTCCGCTCCCGCTTCGAGGAGGAGCAGGGCCAAATCGAAGTGCCCGTTGATGCACGCGATCAGCAAGGGGCTCGTGCCGTCGGCGGCGCTCACCCGGTTGACGTCGGCGCCCCCCGCGATCAGGGCGAGCGCCGTCTCGGCGTGGCCGTCCCGGGCGGCCAGCAGCAACGCCGTCAGGCCGCCGTGGGTGCCGACGAGATCGGCGTAGCCGAGGGGTTCAGGCTCTTCCTGCCGGTCGGCATCGGCCGTCGGCGTCACGGGTCGGGGTGAGACCGGCGCTCGGGAGCGCGATGGGGCGGCCGGTCGCGGCCGGGCCGGACCGGGGCGCCTCGACTCGACGCGCTGCCGCGCGCGGTCGGCCGATCGCGCGGCCCGGGCCGCGACGCGAGCCCGCCACCGCAGCCGGTCCGCCCGGTCGGGCGGGTTGCGCGTCGTCGGGTTCACCAAGCGCCTGGCCATGCGGCCGCGCCGCCGCCGGCTGTCCGCCTGGTCGAGCGTGCTGCGGGCGGAGATGTCCACGACCGTCGCGGTGAGGGCGGGGTCCGCCCCCCACCGCAGCAGGGGCGCGACGGCCGCGGTCCGGCCCGCCCCCGCCGCGAACATGAGGGGGGTCTGGCCCCAGCGCGGCTCGCGCGCGTCGGGGTCCGCGCCGTGCGCTAGCAGCGTCTCGACCGCGTCGGCGCTTCCCGATTGGGCCGCGAAATGCAGTGGGGCGGCCCCCGTCGATGTCAACGCCTCGGCGTTGGCCCGATGTTCGAGGAGGACGGCGACGAGTGGGCCGTGGCCGGCCCGGCTCGCGACGTGCAGCGGCGTGTGGCGGCCGAGGCGGGTCACCGCCTCGGGGTCCGCGCCGGCCGCGAGGAGCAGGCCGGCAACCCGAACGTCGCCGTGCCGCGCCGCCCAGTGCAGGGCGGTCATGCCGTCGCCGCGCGGCGCGTCGACGTCGGCGCCGGCCGCGAGGAGGGTCCGCACCGCCGCCCGATCCTGCCGCATGACCGCGTCGGCGAGGGGCGCCTCGACGGCTGCCCGGGCCGGGCCGGACGCCGCGCACAGCAGCATGAGAAGGACGCCGGTCCGGACTCGAAGCATGTTTCTCTCCAGTACGACGGACGCGGGCCGTCGAGGCCTCAGGCGTTCAGCGAGAACGTGCCGGTGCTGTCGCCGAACCGCTCGATGTCGTCGAGGCCGAGACGCTGAATCAGGTCGAGCATCACGTTCGCCATCGGCGTTCCCGGCGTCGCGCGGAGATGCAGGTTGCCGGGCAGGCGGCCGTTGGCCCCGCCCGCCACGAAGAGCGGGCAGCGCTTGTGGTTGTGCACGTTGGGGTCGCCCATCGGCGAGCCGTAGATGACCATCGACCGGTCGAGCAGGGTCGCGTCGCCCTCCTCGAGCGCCCGCAGCTTCGCGAGGAAATACGGCACGAGGCTCACGTGATAGCGGTTGATTCGGGCGAACTCCTCGATGTTCCGCTCCCGCCCGCCGTGGTGCGAAGCGGGGTGGAAGCCCCGGGTGACGCCGCTCTCGGGGTAGACGCGCCCGGTGGCGTCGCGCGACAGCTTGAACGAGAAGACCCGCGTGACATCGGTCTCGAACGCGAGCGCCTGCAGGTCGAACATCAGCCGCACGTGCTCGTCGAACGAATCGGGGACGCCGGCCGGCGCGTCGGGCAGCTCGCGGGGCTCGCCGCCGAGGTTCCGGGCCTCGACCCGCTCGATGCGCCGCTCGATCTCGCGGATGTCCGTCAGGTAGCGGTCCATGCGCCGGCGGTCCGCCGAGTCCAGGGTGGGGGTGAGCCGGGCTACCTCCGCGGTGATGAAGTCGAGCACGCTGCGCTGCTGGCGGCGCCGCTGGGCGCGCTCGCCCGGCGTCCCGCCGGTCCCGAACAGTTGGTCGAACGCCAGCCGCGGATCGCGGATCATCGGCAGGGGCTCGGTCGGCGACGCCCAGCTGATGGTGTCGGTGTAGACGCACGAGTAGCCGTAGGCGCAGCCCCCGGCCTGGTCCACGTTCTCGATGCAGAGCTGCATCGACGGAATGGGGGTGCGCTGGCCGAACCGCTGGGCGTAGAGCTGGTCGAGGGAGATGCCGGCCCGGACGTCGGAGCTCTCGGTCTGCTTCGGATGCGACTGGGTGAGGAAGGTCGCGCTCGAGCGGAAGTGGTCGCCGCCGATCTCGGGCGGGGTGACCGCCTCCGCCGGCCGGACATCGGTGTCGCTCACGATGGTCAGCACGTCGCGGAACGGCTCGAGGGGGCTGAGAGCGCTCGGCGTCAGGTCGAAGCCGCGCCCCGTCCCGGCCGGCGCCCAGAGGCGCCGCGAGGCCCCATAGGCGGTGCTGCCGGCGGCGCCGTGCACGTTCTCGATGCACACCAGCCGGGTCGGATCGTCGAGCGACTGGGCGGCCGCCACCCGGCGCCAGGGTCGGCCGGCGGGGACGAACGCGTCCAGGAACGGGAGCGCGACGGTCGTCCCGAGACCCCGCAGGAATGTGCGCCGGGGGAGATGCTTGCCGGTGACGAAGGCCATGCTGGTCAGTCCTCCACGGAGGCCGGCGCCCGGCCCTGCGTGCGGAACGCGGGGTTGCGGACGATCTCGAGGACGAAGCGGGACAGGCGCAGGCCGTCCGCCTCGGCCGCACGGACGATGTCGCGGACCGCGGGCATGTCGAAGTGCTCGAGGCGGCGGCCCAGCGCATAGGCCATCAGGTTCTCGGTGAACGTGCGTGCGATGGCGGACGGTCGCTTCAGGAGCGCGGCGCGCAGGTCGGCGGCGCTCGCGACGGGCGTGCCGTCGTACAGCTCGCCCGACGAGTCGATCGGGTTGCCGTTGTCCTTGACGCGCATCGCCCCGGTCACGCCGTAGTGCTCCAGGGCGAGCCCGATCGGGTCCATCGCCCGGTGGCACGAGCTGCACGCGGGGCTCCGGCGATGGTGCTCGAGGCGCTCGCGAACCGACAGCAGCCGGCCGCCGTCGGCGACCGCGGTGTCGTCGAGGTCGGGTACGTCCGGCGGGGGGGGCGGGGGCGGGCTGCCGAGAAGCACTTCCATCACCCACTTGCCGCGGAGCACCGGCGACGTGCGGTCGGCGTAGGAGGTGAGGGCCAGCACGCTGCCCTGTTCCAGCAGACCGCGGCGCGGCTGGCCGGCCGGCCACGTCACGCGCCGGTGGTGCTCGCCGGCGACGCCGGGGAGCCCGTAGTGCCTGGCCAGGCGCTCGTTGACGAAGGTGTAGTCGGCCGTCAACAGATCGATCAGGCTCCGGTCCTCTCGCACCAGGTGGTCGAAGAACAGCTCCGTCTCTCGCCGCATGGCGTGCTTGAGCTGCTCGTCGAAGTCGGGATAGGTCCGGACGTCGGGATGCAACGCGTCGAGGTCGGGCAGCCGGAGCCACTGGGCCGCGAACCGGGTGGCGAGGGCTTCCGACCGCGGGTCGGCGAGCATGCGCCCCACCTGAGCGTCGAGCACCGCGGGGTCCGACAGGCGGCCGGTGGTGGCGAGGTCGATGAGCTCGGCGTCGGGACCCGCGGCCCATAGGAAGAAGGAGAGCCGCGACGCCAACGCGTGCTCGGAGACGGCGAAGACGCCCGCGGGGTCGACCCCGGCCGGGGGCGCCTCGATCCGGAACACGAAGTGCGGGCTGGCGAGAATGCCCTCGATGGCCATCCGTACTCCCGCCTCGAACCCGCCCTCGGCCGCGCCGCTCTCGTAGAGAGCCATGAGGGGCCGACGGTCGTCGCCGGTCAGCGGCCGGCGATAGGCGGCGGTCCCGAGCCGATCGATGATCTCGCGGGCGCAGCTCGGCGCATGACCGGGCGTTGCGGGCCGGCAACTGAAGACGCGCCTCCGGCTCGGGGTGTCCGAGACCCCGACGGGATCGAGCGGGCCCCGGATCGCGAGGTCCCGGAGGTGCGGCAGGCTCGTGAAGCCGTAGGCGTTGGCCACGCTCGTGCTCGACAGCGACCACTCGTGGGGCGAGATGAGGTCCTGCGCGGGGCCCTCGAGGTGGCGGATGAACACGGCCGACACCCGGTGCGGCCCCGCCGTGACGCGGATCGGCTCGGTCCGGAGATTGACGCCGTCCGGATCCGAGACGTGCATCCATCGGTCGATATCGAGGAGAGCTACGCGCTCGCCGGCGATCGAGACCTCGATCTGCTCGGGATGGTCCGCCGTGTGCAGCGCCCCGCGGCCGCTGCCGAAGAGCTCGCCCGTGGTCTCGTGGTGGAACGAGACCCGGAACCGGTAGTCGGCGTCGGCGGGGAACGTGTGAACGACGGAGATACCGCCCCGCGAGCCGTAGGGTGCGCCTTCGACCTGCTCGCGCTGCGAGACCCAGCGCGTGACCTTGTAGGTCGCCTCGCGGGGACCGGCCGTCGGGTCGCCCACGGCCAGCCGGCTGATCTCGGCCGCGGCCCGGAGATAGCCGTTCATCAGGGTGGGGGAGAGCAGTTGCGCGTCGGCGATGTTGTCGAACCCCGCGCTCTTGGTGTCGAGCGGCAGGTAGTCGCCGGCATGGACGTCGAGAGCGAGCAGATCGTGGATCGACCGCTCGTACTCGGCGCGGTTGAGGCGCTGGAAGCTGCGGCGCGCCGGGGGCGCCTGTCCGGCCGCGGCGTCGTCGACCAGCGTCTCGAGGGCGCCGGCGAGCGACTGGAGTTCGGTCTCGCCGGGGCGGGCGGCTCCCGCCGGGGGCATCAGGCCCGTCCGGACCTTGCGGATGATCTTCTCCGCCAGCGGGCGGTCGGCGGCGGCGTCCGCGACCTCGAAACGGTCCAGCGACAGGTTGCCGTAGCGCGCCCGGTCGTTGTGGCAGCGACGACAGGTCAGGTCGACGACGGTCTGGGCCGCGTCGACCTCGGCCGTGCGGGCCTCGATCGGCGGGCCTGCTACCGTCCCGAGCGCGAGGCAGACGGCGATTCCGGAGAGGCCGGCCGGCTTCGCGTTCACCATCGTCGGATCACTCTCGCGCCGCTATGGTCGTCCGACCGTCCCAGCCCGCGGTGGCGCCTTCACTGCGCCCTAGTGTAACCGGTGTTCCCGTTGTTGTCAGCCGCGCCGGAGCCGTGTCAGGAGGTCGGCCTCGTCGTCGCAGGAGCGAAGCGTTCTGCCAGCAGGCGGATCGACCTACTCTCGGCCGGGGTCGTTTCACCGGGACGCAGATGGTCCTGCCTGGACGCGGATGGTCCCATAATGGGAGGTCGGTACAGCCCTGATGGCTCGGATGGCCATTCGGCGCCGCCGCGGTCCGGGCAGCGCAGGCACCCGCACTGCCGGGCGCGGATGCCGGTGGGGTACCATGGGAGCGATGGAGAAGGCGCGGCGCGTTCGCCGCGGTCTCCCCGGCGCAGGCGAGAAGGCACACCGTCGGATGCGTCGTCGGTCTGGCGAGGCGGCCCAAGACGGGATCCGCCGGCTGCCGGCGATGCCGTCGGCCCGCTCCTCATACCGGTGGCCGGATTGGCGCGCGGGAGACCCCGAGGAGCCCGACCCGTCGGGAACGTCCTCGTGAGGGATCCGCGCGAGACCGTCCACGATGAACCGTGGAGAGACGAGACGATGAATCGCACCGTGATCGGCATGCTCGGCGTCGTGGTGCTGCTGGCCTCCGTCGCGGAAGCGGCCGCCCAGCACTGGCCGCAGTTTCGTGGGCTGAACGCTGGCAGCGTGGCTGACGATCCGGCCCTGCCCGACCGGTGGAGCGAGACCGAGAACGTCGCCTGGAGAATCGACGTGCCGGGGCTGAGCTGGAGCTCGCCGATCGTCTGGGGCGACCACATCTTCCTGACCACCGCGGTCAGCGCGGCCGACGACGAGGTGCAGCCGATTCCCGGCCTCTACGACCCGGGCGAGCACAACGGGTCGGTGCCCGCCAACGGCGAGCACCGGTGGCTGGTGTACGACATCGACTTCGAGACCGGCGCGGTGCGGTGGGTGCGCGAGCTCCATCGCGCGGTCCCGGCCATCACCCGGCACCTCAAGAACAGCTACGCCTCGGAAACCCCGGTCACCGACGGCGAGCGCGTCTATGTCTACTTCGGGGCCATCGGGCTAGTGGCGGCCTTCGACTTCGAGGGCGAGGAGATCTGGCGCCGCGACGTCGGGACGTTCAACACCATGCAGGCGATGGCCACCGCGTCCTCGCCGGCCCTGCACGACGGGCGGCTCTACGTGCTCAACGACAACACCACGCAGTCGTTCCTGACCGCGCTGGACGCCGCGACCGGCGAAGACGTGTGGCGGGTCGAGCGGGACGAGCCGGGGCACACGTGGTCGACCCCCTTCGTGTGGGAGAACGCCCTGCGCACCGAGATCGTGACGGCGGCCACCGGGAAGGTCCGCTCCTATGACCTCGACGGCGGGCTGTTGTGGGAGCTCGGAGGTATGTCGCTGCTGACCACCCCAAGCCCGTTCACCAGCCATGGGCTCGTCTACATCAGCTCGGGATACCCGGGGGGCGCGCTGCGCCCGGTCTACGCCATCCAACCCGGGGCGGCCGGCGACATCTCGATCTACCAGGAGGTCGCGAGCGGACTGCAGGAGGGCTTTCCCGGTAGCCGCACGTACTCGCAGGACTCCCACGTCGTCTGGGCCTACCCGCTGCTCGGCACCTACAACACGACCGCCCTCGTCTACGGCGACATCTACTACACGTTGCTCGACCGCGGCTTCCTCCTCGCGCACGACGCGGCGACCGGCGAGGAGATCTACGGCCGGCGGCGCCTCGAGATCGGGAACGGCTTCACCGCGTCGCCATGGGGTTACAACGGGAAGATCTTCCTGCTGAGCGAGGACGGCGACACCTTCGTGGTCAAGGCGGGGTCGGAGTTCGAGATCCTCCACAAGAACGCGTTGAACGAGATGGTCCTGGCGACTCCCGCGGTGGCGCGGGGCAGCGTGATCCTGCGCACCCAGTCGAAGCTGTACCGGATCGCGAGGACGGAGTGACCGGGCGGCGGCGGGAGCGGCGTAGGCAATCCGGCGGATGAAGGCCGTTCGGTGGAGCGCGTCGGGTCGACCCCGGCGGTCTTCCGTGCGGACACCGCGTCATCGACCGACGCCGGGCCCGTTGCGGGCCGGCGGCGTTTTCGAGCAAGGAGACGGGAATGGCACCGACGGCGGTTGACACCACGCATGCGTTCGACGAGGCGGTCCGGGCGGACCGCGAGCCCTTCAAGGTCGCCGACCTCTCGCTCGCGGCGTTCGGGCGCAACGAGATCCGGCTGGCCGAGCAGGAGATGCCGGGCCTGATGGCGCTGCGGAAGGAGTATGCGGACAAGGCGCCGCTCCGGGGCGCCCGCATCATGGGCAGCTTGCACATGACGGTGCAGACTGCGGTGCTCATCGAGACCCTGGACGCGCTCGGCGCCGACGTGCGGTGGGTGTCGTGCAACATCTTCTCGACCCAGGACCACGCCGCCGCCGCCGTCGCCGTGGGGCGTCCGGAGACGGGGGGGACGGCGGACAACCCGCGCGGCATCCCGGTGTTCGCGTGGAAGGGGGAGACCCTCGCCGACTACTGGTGGTGCACCAGCGAGGCCCTCGTGTGGCCGGACGGCGCCGGTCCCTCGCTCATCGTCGACGACGGCGGCGACGCCACGCTGCTCGTGCACAAGGGCTACGAGTTCGAGCAACTCGGCGAGGTGCCGGGCTTCGACGCCGAGGCGGAGCCCGAGGAGTGGGGCGTCATCCTCGACCTGCTGCGGAACGTCCGGGCCCGCGACGAACGGCACTGGCAGCGCATCAGCCCCGGCATCCGCGGGGTCAGCGAGGAGACCACCACCGGCGTCCATCGGCTCTACGAGATGACGGAGGCGGGCACGCTCCTCTTTCCGGCCATCAACGTGAACGACTCGGTGACCAAGAGCAAGTTCGACAACGTGTACGGCTGCCGTCACTCGCTCCCCGACGGCCTCGCGCGGGCCACCGACGTGATGCTCGGCGGCAAGGTCGCGGTCGTGTGCGGCTTCGGCGAGGTGGGGAAGGGCTGCGCCCAGGCCCTGCGGGGCCAGGGGTGCCGGGTGGTCGTCACCGAGATCGACCCCATCTGCGCCCTCCAGGCGGCGATGGAGGGCTACGAGGTCAACACCCTCGACGCGATGATCGAGCGCGCGGACATATTCATCACCGCCACCGGCAACCGCGACATCATCTCCGCCCGCCACATGGCGCGCATGAAGGACAAGGCCATCGTCGGCAACATCGGGCACTTCGACAACGAGATCGACATGGCGGGGCTGAAGAAGACGCCGGGCATCCAGCACGTCCACATCAAGCCCCAGTACGACGAGTGGCGCTTCCCCGACGGCCACAGCGTGATGGTGCTCGCCGAGGGGCGCCTGCTGAACCTCGGCTGCGCCACCGGCCACCCCAGCTTCGTCATGTCCGCGTCGTTCACCAACCAGGTGCTCGCCCAAATCGCGTTGCACCACAACAAGGGCGAGTACGGCAAGCGGGTCTACATGCTGCCCAAGCGTCTCGACGAGAAGGTGGCCCGCCTGCACCTCGACCACCTGGGAGTCCGGCTGACCACGCTCACCCCCGAGCAGGCGGGTTACATCGGCGTGGACGTCGACGGTCCGTACAAACCCGAGCACTATCGCTACTGACCGGCAACGGGCCGAGATCCCGGCCTACGCCGCCAGTCGCTCGGATCGTCGGGCTGATGTCCTGAACCCCGCGGCGCCCTCTATGGCCGGAGCGTATCGCCGCCCGCGATGCGGCGGCCCAGCCCGCGGAGAGTGTCCAGATCGTTCACGTCGTCGGGCAGGAGGGGAATGCGCACCTGCGGCATCCCCGCGAAGGCTCGTTCGATCTCCGCGAGATGGCGCGCCTCCTGCCGCCGCCGGGCGGCGAGGAACGCGCCCTCCGCGTCGTCGGGGAGCACCCGGTTCACCACCACCGCGCTCACTGGGATCGAGAAGCGGCGCAGGACCTCGTGCGCCCGGACCGTCTCGAGCACCGAGAGGCGGTCCGGGTTGAGCACCGAGACGAAGGCGGTGCGGGAGCGGTCGAGGAGCTGCTCGCGGGCGCGGATGAACTTCCGCCGTCGCGCCTGCAGGAGTTCGTCGAGCTGGGCGTCGCGGCTGCCCGGCTCGTGGTCGACGGCGGTTTCGAGCCGCGACAGCTCGTCGCCGCGGACGCGGCCCCCGCCGAAACGCCGGAGGGCGGCGCCGAGGCGGGCCGAGCGCTCGCGGTGGCCGAGCAGCCCGTCCGTCCACGCCGCCATGATGTCGGGCAGCGACAGGAGCCGGACGGTGTGGCCGGTCGGGGCGGTGTCGAAGACGACGCGGTCGTACTCGCGCCCCGCCAAGGCCATGATCTCGGCGACGCGCTCCAGCAGGGCCGCCTCCATGGTGCCGGGGGCGAGCCGCGCGAGGTCGAGCTGCCGGTCGATCTCGTCGAACTGGCGCGGGTGCACGAGGCGCTTCATGCGGGCCTTGACGGCCCGGACGTGCGTCTCGGCCTGACGGTCGGGGTCGATCTCGAGCGCCCACAGGGTGTCGGCGATGGCGGTCTCGCGGTCGCCGACGGGGCGGCCGAAGAGGTCGGCGAGCGAATGGGCCGGATCGGTCGAGACGAGCAGGCAGCGCCGGCCGCCCGTGGCGGCGGCGAGGCCCAGGGCCGCCGCCGTCGTGGTCTTGCCGACGCCGCCCTTGCCTCCGACGAAGAGGAGGGGACGGCTCAGGATCTCGTCGAACAGGGCGGTGCTCCCGCGTGATGTCCCCGGGACGTCCGAGGCGGAGCGGCTAGCAGCAGCGGAAGCCGTCGAGGGGCGAGTGGTCGAGCCCCTGTCGGCGGTGCCACTCGTGGAAGCGCTCGAGCAGCACCGGCTGCAGCTCGAGGGTGTAGTACGACGCCGGGTTCGGCACCCCCATGAGCTCGGCGAAGACGAAGAGCATGAACAGGTCGTCCTCGTCCCGCCGGGCCCGCGCCAGGGTTCCCCGGTAGGGGGCGGCGTAGAACTCGCCGAGCAACTCCTGCAGGCGCGCGAACCGCCCCGGGCTCCGGTCGATGCCGGGCTCGGAAGGCCGTCGCGGGTCCCGCATGGTCATCGTCCCCCGCTCGGCGAGGTCAGGCGCTCGCCGCGGCCTCCGCCGCCCGCTTCTCCCGCATGAACGCCGAGCCGGCCTCCAGCATCGTGAAGATGGCCAGCAGCACGATCGCGACATCGATCCACAGCAGCGGGTAGAGGATGCCGCCCTCGCGGTACAGGTTGCCGAGCTGATAGATGGCCGCCGCGAGGGCCATCGTCGTGATGAAGACCATCGGTATCAGCGTGTAGCGGACGGGGCGTCCGAGCTTCACCAGAATGACGCTGATGATGAGCAGCGTGAGTCCGGCCAGCAATTGGTTGGTGGTGCCGAAGAGCGGCCAGATCAGCATGCCGCCCTCGCCGCTCGGGCCGCCGGCGCCGAACGCGAGCAGCAGGCACGCGGTCACCGCCGCACCCGTGGCCGCGTAGCCGTTCTGCAGGATGGGAATGTTGTAGATGGTGCCCCACTCCTGCACGATGTAGCGTTGCAGCCGCACGCCGGCGTCCATGGTGGTGCCGGCGAAGAGGACTGCCATGACCGCGAGCAGGGTCGCCGCGAACTCCGTCGAGATGCCCACGCCGGCCGACACGATGCGGGCGCCGCCCTGCACGAACGCGGTCATGCCTCCGTTGCCGAACTCGCTGTACATGGCCTCCCAGTCGCCGAGGCTGGCGAACCCGGCCGTCGCCGCGATGATCGCCACCAGCGCCAGCGAGCCCTCGCCGGACGAACCGAGATACCCCACGAAGCGGGCGTCGGTCTCCTTGTCGAGCTGCTTCGACGTCGTGCCCGAGCCGACGAGCCCGTGGAAGCCCGAGATCGCCCCGCAGGCGATGGTGACGAACAGCAGCGGGAAGAGAGGCGGGGCCGACGCCGGCACGTTGGCGTTGATGGCCGGCGCGACGATGGTGGGGTTCGCGATCAGCACCGCGCCGTAGAGCAGCCCGAGCCCCACGAAGAGCTGGATGCCGTTGATGTAGTCGCGCGGCTGCAGGAGCAGCCAGACCGGGAGGAGGGACGCGATGCCGGCGTACAGGAACAGGATGAGAATCCACTGCGCGCCCACCGGCAGCATGCCCGCCGACAGCTCGATGGGGAAGCGCTCGCCCAGGTAGATGACGGCGTACAGGATGACGGTGCCGACGACCGTGGGCCAGAGGATCGGCACGCCCATGCGATAGATGAGGATGCCGATGCCGACGGCGACGAAGACCGCGGTCCATGCCGGAATCACGCTGCTCGGCGTCGCCTGGAACTCGGTCGAGATGGCCACCGCGAACACCGCGTTGACCATCATGAGCAGGAAGAAGACGACGATCATGAACAGGGTGCGGGCGCGGGAGCTCACCACGTCGCCGGAAAGGGCCCCGACCGATTTCGCCTTGTTGCGGACGCTGGCCCACACCGCGCCGAAGTCGTGGACTCCGGCGAAGAACATGGTGCCGACGATGACCCACAGGAAGGCGGGCAGCCAGCCCCAGATGACTGCGATGCCCGGTCCGATGATGGGCGCGGCGCCGGCCACCGCCGTGAAGTGGTGGCCCCACAGGACCACGCGGTTGGTCGGGACGTAGTCCACGTCGTCCCGCATCGAGTGGGCGGGCGTCTCGAAGTCCGGGTCGAGCCGGTAGATCTTCTCGGCGATGAAGCTGGAGTAGAAGCGGTAGCCGATGAAGATCATCCCGAGGCCAACGACGGAGAGAAGGGTGGCGTTCATCAGCAGGACACCTCGCAGGCGGACGGACCGACCGGGAATGGGCCTATTCTACACGTGCGGCCGGACCGCACAACGGCACGCCGGACGTGCTCCGGCCGGGGATGACGCCATGTACGCCGCACTCGCCGACCTCGTCCTGCTGGCGCACGCGGGGTTCGTCGTGTTCGCGGCGGCCGGCGCCCTGCTGCTGCGGCGGTTCCCGCGCATCGTCTGGCTGCATCTGCCGGCGGTGGTCTGGGGCGTCGGCATCGAATGGTCCGGCGGGGTCTGTCCCCTCACTCCGCTCGAGGTGTGGCTGCGGCGGCGGGCGGGCGCGGCGGGCTACGAGGACGGCTTCATCGAGCACTACGTCACGGCGCTGATCTACCCGCCGGGCCTGACCCGCGGCATGCAGGCCGGGCTGGGGGCGGCGCTGCTGGTCGTGAACGTGTTCCTGTACCGGCGCGCCTGGTCCGCTCGCGGTCGCTCCCGCGGGAACCGGGAGTGATCGAGGGCTGTCGGACTGACGCTCGAGACGGCTGAGTCGCTCCCGCGGGAACCGGGAGTGACCGTCGGCGCCGGCGTCGCCGGCGCGGGGTCGCGGGTCCTCGGGGCGGCGCGCCGCGCGGCGATGGCGCGCCGCCTCGTCTCCGGCGGCGGGTCGGGCCCGCGGCGGAGGCCGACTCCGGTCGCCGCCGCTCGAACGCGTGCGCCGCGACCGACCTCCCCGCCCCCGGGGGTGCGAGGGTGCACCGCGGCCCCCCGGCCGCTCGCGTAAACCAGGGCGGCCGGGGTTGCGTAATAACATTACAGCGATGCGGATTTTCGGGAGCGATGTTCGGCGGGCGATCGTCGTCGCGTTGGGGATGGGTCTCGCCGGTTGCGGGGGTGGCCACGAGGACGTGGCGGCCGAGCCCAGGAGGAGCCCTGCCGTCGGCGCGGACGCGACCGAATTTCCTCAGTCCGGCCCGTTGCTGGTGACGCTGGGCGACAGCCTGACGGCGGGGCTCGGCCTCGATGCCGACGATGCGTACCCGTCCCGCCTCGAGCGGATGCTGCGGGCCGAGGGCTACGCGGTGACGGTCGTGAACGCCGGGGTCTCCGGCGATACGAGCGCGGCGGGGCTCAGCCGCGCCGCGTGGGCCCTGGAGGGGGACGTGCGCATCCTCGTCCTGGCTCTGGGCGGCAACGACGGGCTTCGCGGACTCCCCGTCGACCAGATGAGGCGAAACCTCTCGCGGATCCTCGCGCTGGCGGCGGAACGCGGCATTCGGGTCCTGCTCGCGGGAATGGAGGCGCCGCCGAATTTCGGGGCCGCCTACACGGCCGCGTTCCGCGCGGTGTTCGACGATCTCGCCCGCGAGTACGACGTGGCGTTCATGCCGTTCCTGCTCGATGGTGTCGCCGCCGATCCGGCCCTGAACCAAGCCGATGGCATTCACCCCAACGCGGACGGGGCGGCGATCGTCGCGGCCCGCGTCAGGGACGAGATCGAACCGTTGCTGTCGGCGCTCGCCCCATGATGCCCCGAGAGTATTCCCCGCGGGACGCCGTCTCCGGCCGCGTTCGCCGTCAGCCCGGCCCGCGCGGTCATCGGATCCGTGGCCGACGACTCCCGGGCCGTGCCGAAGCCGAAGCGGAGTGGCCCCGTAACATGGATGGTGTGACGGAAGCGTCGGGGGCGCCGGGCGGCGGTCCGGGGCAGCGACCCGGCCGCGCCTGCCTCGTTCCCCGAGTGAGCGCATGATCGAGCTTCGCAACGTCTCCAAGACCGTCCTCAGCGGGAACGCGCCGCTGACCATCGTCCAGCCGCTCGACCTGACGGTGTCCTCTGGGCAGTACGTCTCCATCGTCGGGCCGTCGGGCAGCGGGAAGTCGACGCTGCTGGGCCTCATCGCGGGCCTCGACGCGCCGACCACGGGTGAGATCGTCATCGACGGGGAGGAGATCTCCGGCCTCGACGAGGACGCGCTCGCCCGGCTCCGGGGCCGCAAGATCGGCATCGTGTTCCAGTTCTTCCATCTCGTGCCGTCGCTGACGGCGTTCGAGAACGTGCTGGTGCCGCTGGAGATCGCCGGCGCCGCGCGGGCGGCCGACCGGGCGGCGGCGTTGCTGTCCGATGTGGGACTCGATGGCCGGGCTGGGCACTATCCCGCGCAGTTGTCGGGCGGCGAGCAGCAGCGGATCGCAATCGCCCGGGCCCTCGCCAACGAGCCGCCGATCCTCCTCGCGGACGAGCCCACGGGGAACCTGGATACCGTCAACGGGCAGCACATCGTCGAGTTGCTCCATCGGTTCAACCGGTCGCGCGGCACCACCATCGTGCTCGTGACCCACGACAGCGAGCTGGCGTCGGGAACCGACGTCACCCTGCGGATGCGCGACGGCCGCACCGAGAGGGTTTCCCCGATGGCGGCCGAGGAGGTGCTCGCGTGACGTTCGTGCTCCGGATGGTCGGTCGCGAGCTGCGCGCGTCCTGGCGGCGGCTCGCCTTCTTCTTCGTCTGCGTGGCCGTCGGCGTCAGCGCCATCGTGGCGTTGCGTTCGATCATCCAGCAGGTGGGGGTGGCGATGGCGGGCGAGACGCGCGCGCTGCTGGCCGCCGACGTGGAGATTGAATCGGAGCAGCCGTGGTCCGAGGCGGCCCTGGGCATCATCGACGGCATCCTGGACGCCGAACCGGAGCTGGCGAGAACGCTGTCCATCGAGACGCCGACGATGGCCCGCCCCGCCGACGAGTCGAAGGTCGTGGCCCGGGTGGTCGAGCTGCGGGGCGTCGAGGCCGCGTTCCCGTTCTACGGGCGCTTCGTGCTCGAGGACGGCCGATCCTACGACCACGACCTGCTCGCCGGCGGGGGGGCGCTGGTCCGGCCGGAGCTGCTGACCCAGATCGACGTGGCGGTCGGAGACGACATCCTCATCGGCGACCGCAGCTTCGAGATCCGCGGCGTCATCCTGCGGGAGCCCGGCGGCGGCATCGGCGCGTTCAGCTTCGGCCCGCGCGTGCTCGTCGACTACGCCGACCTGATTGAGTCGGAACTGCTGACTCTCGGCGCCCGCGCCGAACGCCGGATCCTGCTGAGGGTCCCCGAGGCCCGTGTCGATCCGCTCGTTGCCTCGCTGCGCGAGCCCCTGCGCGAGGAGTTCGTGCGGGTGCGTTCCTATCGCAACACCGAGGATCGGATCGCCCGCAACCTGTCGCGGGCCGAGGACTACCTGAGCCTCATCGGGTTCGTGGTGGTCGTGCTCGGTGGCATCGGCGTGTGGAGCGTCACTCGGGTCTTCGTGCAGCAGCGGGTCCGCAGCGTCGCGGTGCTGAAGTGCCTCGGGGCGACGAGCCGGCAGGTGCTGGCCGTCTACGTGGCCCAGGTCGCCATTCTGGGGCTGGGGGGCGCGCTCCTCGGCGTCGCGCTCGCCGCGGCGGTGCTCGCGTCGATGCCGTCCTCGCTGACCGCCCAGGCGGCGGCGGTCGCCGGGGTCGAGGATCTGACGTACGGCGTGACGGGCTCGGCCGTCGCCCAGGGGCTGGGGGTGGGCGTCCTCGTCTCGCTCCTCTTCGCGCTGGGGCCGCTGCTGGAGATGCGGACGGTCAAGCCGCTGGCCCTGATCCGATGGAACTTGATCACCGCCGCGGCGCGCGACTGGGTGCAGTGGGCGGTGATGGGGGCGGTGGCGGCGGGGCTGGTCGCCCTGGCGAGCTGGCAGGCGGCCTCGTGGGAGGCCGGCCTGTGGGTGTGCGGCGGCTTCGCGGTCGTCGCCGTCGTGCTCCACGGCGTGGGCCGGATCCTCGTCCGGCTGATTCAGCCCCTGGGCGCGGGCGCCCGGTTCGCGGTGCGTCACGCGGTCCTCAACCTCGCGCGGCCCGGCAACCAGACCCGCGTCATCCTCCTCGCGGTGGGGTTGGGCAGCTTCTTCGTCATCGGCATCCACGCCATCCAGGCGAACCTGCTGGGCGCGTTCGCCCTGGAGATCCGCGAGGACAGCCCCGACATGTTCCTGATCGACGTTCAGCAGGACCAGCAGGCCGGGGTCCGCGAGCTTCTGGAGGAACGGATCGGCGACGCTCCCACCCTGATTCCGGTGCTGCGGGCGCGGGTCAACGGCGTGGACGGCCAGCGCACGCGGCTCGACACCGCCCGCGCGGTGCGGCGGCGGGGCGTCGGGCGCGAGTTCACGGTGACCTACCGCGACCATCTCGAGGCGAACGAACGGGTCGTCGACGGCGCGTTCTGGGGACCGGCCGGCCCCGGCCGGCCCGAGGTCTCGGTGGAGGAGAGCATCCGCGACCGTCTGGACCTGGTGTTGGGTGACGTACTGCAGTTCCGAGTGCTGGGACGCGACATCCGGGCGACGGTTTCGAGCGTGCGCGCGGTCGACTGGGACGACTCGCGCAGCGGCGGCTTCATGTTCCTGTTCAGTCCGGGGGTGTTCGATCAGGCGCCTCACAGCTTCATCTCGTTCCTGCGCGGCCCCCCGGAAACGACGGCGCGCGCCCGCCTCCAGCGCGATCTCGTCGCGGGCTTCCCCAATGTCTCGGTGATTGACGGGATCGAGATCATCGCCACCGTGCGGCGCATTCTCGACTACGTCACCCTCGCGATAACGATGGTCGGGGGCATCGCCATCTTCAGCGGCGTCCTGATCCTCGTGGGGTCGGTCGCGATGACGAAGTACCAGCGGCGCTACGAGACCGCCATCTTCCAGACCCTCGGCGCCACCCGCCGCAGCCTCGTGACCATGCTCGTCGTCGAGTACGGCACGCTGGGCGTCCTCGCCGGCGCGGTGGGCTCGATTGGCGCCCTCGGGCTGACCTGGGGCCTCAGCCGCCATCTCCTCGACATCGACTGGAACCCTGCGCCGCTGGTCAACGTCGGCGGCATGCTGTTGACGACACTGGTGGTGGGAATCGCCGGCGTCGCGGCCAGCCTCGACGCGTTGCGCCGCAAGCCGCTGGGCGCGCTCCGGGCCGAGTAGGCGTCGGACGTGCCCGAAGCGCTCGGGAATACCGGACAAACTGCGGCGTCGAGGCGGTCGGCTCCCGCCGAGTTCCGGCCGTCGCCGCGTGAGGGCCGGCGGTGCCCATCTGGTATGATCGTCATTTGCACGTGCAGCCCGGATGCGGCCTGTCTGGAGGCGCGTCGGCGACGGCGCGGGCGCGACAGCCGAGACGCCGGTTCGGCAGCTTCGCGGACCGCCGCCTTCGGACCCGCGCCGGCGTGGCGGCACCGGAGAGTCCCCATGGACATGTCACGCTACAGGGACGCGTTGTTGCGCAAGCGCTCCGAGATCCTGACGGTGGGGGCGGGCGCCAAGCCGATTCAGGCGGCCGAGGGGGCGAGCAGCCGGCAGGGCGACCTCGCCGATCAGGCGACCGGCAACAACGAGGTCCACATTCAGCTCAAGCTCAAACAGACCGACGCCAAGATTCTGCAGGCCATCGAGGAAGCCCTCTGGCGCCTCGAGCAGGGCACCTACGGCGTCTGCCGGGACTGCGGCGAGCCGGTGGCGGAGGCGCGGCTGAACGCCATTCCCTGGACCCGCGTGTGCATCACCTGCAAGGAGAAGCAGAGCGCGCGGTGACCACCCTGCCGCGGGTTTGATGACGGCGGCAACCGCCATCCGGCTTCGCCCGCGGTTCCCGAGTGCTTGGCGAGGCCGCCGATGGCACTACCGGAGCGACGCGCGGCCGTGGCGCTCGGGAGCAACGTCGGTGACCGCGCGTCCCATCTCGACTTCGCGGTGAGCCGGCTGCGGCGAACGCTCTCCGATGTCGTCGTCTCCCGCTTCATCGAGACCCGCCCCGAGCACGCGGTCGACGATCCTCTCTTTCTCAACGCGGCCCTCGTGGGGGGGACCCGCGACACGCCGGCCCGGCTCCTGTCCCGGCTGCTGTCGATAGAAGGGGAGCGGGGGCGGGTCCGCTCGCATCAGGGCGCGCCGCGCACGCTCGACCTCGACCTCGTGCTGGTGGGCGCCCTGGTCGTCGAGTCGCCCTCGCTCGCGCTGCCCCATCCGCGATTCCGCTCGCGGGCGTTCGTCCTGGAGCCGTTGGCCGAGATCTCCCCGGAGATGGTCGATCCGGTGACGGGGAGGACCGTGTCTCAACTGCTGGCGATGCTTCGGGCGGGGAGAGCCTGACCCCGACGCCCCTGGTTCATGTCGGCCCCGGGCCGAGCCGCCTCCGTCGGTTGCCGCTTGCGGGCCCGGGTCGATGGGCCCGGGCGAGCGTTCTCCGGCCGAGCGCCGAAAGCGGCCCGAATCCTGCGTACGACCACCCCGCGGATACCTCGATACCCGCCGCTATTCGAACCGCAGAGACTCGATGGGGTCGAGCTGGGCGCCCTTCCAGGCCGGGTAGAAGCCGAACACGACGCCGATGACGGCGGCGAATCCGACCGAGACCACCACCGCGTCCGGCGGCACGCGGGCCGGCCACTGGAGGAACTCGGTGAGCCCCCCGGACACGGCGAAGCCGAAGCCGACGCCGATCAGGCCGCCCACGAGGCTGAGGGCAATCGCCTCGACCAGGAACTGCCACAGAACGTCCTTGCCCTTGGCCCCCACCGCCATCCTCAGCCCGATCTCGCGGGTGCGCTCGGTGACCGAGACGAGCATGATGTTCATGATGCCGATGCCGCCCACGATCAGCGAGACGACGGCGATGGCCAGGGTGAACATCGTCATCGTCTGGGTCATGCCGGTGCGCATGCTGGTGATGTCGTCCTGGGTGCGCACCATGAAGTCGTTGTCCTCGCCGGGAATCAGCTCGTGCTCGACGCGCAGCACCGCCTCGATCTCCTCGGAGACCTCCTGAATCTCGTCGGCGGAGCGGGCCGAGATGGTGATGCCGGAGATGTTGGTGCCGTCCCGCCCCCGCAGCTTGCGCTGGACCGTCGTGTAGGGCGCGAAGATCGAGTCGTCCTGGTCCTCCCCGAACGATCCGGAGCCCTTCGGCTCGAGGATCCCGATCACCCGAAACGACTGGTTGCGAATGCGGATCAACTGGCCGACGGCGTCGACGCCCTCCCCGAACAGGTTGTCGCGGACCACCGAGCCGAGGACCGCGACCTTGGCGGCGCTCGCGACGTCGGTCGGCGTGAAGAAATCACCGTCGGCGACGTTCCAGAACCGGATGAGCGGAAACTCCACGTCGACGCCCTCGATGCGGGTGTACCAGTTCTGGCCGCCCGCGATCACTTGGTCGCGGGTGTTGACGGTGGCGCTCAGGTACTGCGCGCCGGGAACCTGCTCGCGGATCGCCGCGATGTCCCTGACCTTGAGCCGGGGCGACGACCCCATGCCGCCGCTGACGCCGCCGCGGCTCCAGTTGCCGGCGCGCACCATGATGAGATTGGTGCCGGCGGATCGGATCTGGGTTTCGATCTCCTCCTGCGCCCCGGTGCCCAGCGCCACCATGGTGATGACCGCGGCGACCCCGATGATCATGCCGAGCATGGTCAGGGCGGTGCGCATCTTGTTGCGTCCCAGGGCTTTGAGCGCGGTCCGGAAGATCAGCAGCAGGGTCATGCGAGGCTACTCCTTCGGTGGCGGGTTCCCGGTCGTCGAACGGGGGGCGCCGTCGTCCTGCTCGCCGAGCTCCGGGGGCGGCCGTTCACCCGCCTCCTTGACGGCGTTGGCGCCCGAGGCGCCGTCGTCCTGCTCGCCGAGCTCCGGGGGCGGCCGATCCCGTTCGGCGGCCGCCACCGCATCGCCGCCACCGTCCGCTTCGGCGAGCTCCACCTGGGCCCGGCGCAGGATGTTGAGGGCGGGTCCGACCGCGTCGTCGTCGTCCGGCAGCGCGGCCAGCTCGTCGGCGGCCATGCGCCGGACGGGGTTCGGCTGGTCGCTCACGATGCGGCCGTCGCGGAAGGCGATGATGCGCGTGCCGTACTCCGCAATGTCCTGCTCGTGGGTGATCAGGAGGACGGTAATGCCGCGCTCGGTGTTCAGGCGCTGGAAGATGTCCATCACCTCGATGCTGGTGCGGCTGTCGAGGTTGCCCGTCGGCTCGTCCGCGAGCAGGATGGCGGGCTCGTTGATGAGGGCGCGGGCGATGGCCACGCGCTGCTGCTGCCCGCCCGAGAGCTGGCTGGGGTGGTGGTGGGCCCGATCCGTGAGCCCGACCGCGGCCAGCGCCTCGCGGGCGCGGCGGCGCCGGTCGCGGGCGCGCAGGCCGTTGCCGTTGTACAGCAGAGGCAGCTCCACGTTGTCGAGGGCGTTCGTGCGCGGCAGCAGGTTGAAGCCCTGGAAGACGAACCCGACCTTCGTGCTGCGGACGGTGGCCAGGGTGTTCTTGGACAGGGTGGAGACGTCCTGTCCATCGAGGATGTATCGTCCCGTCGTCGGGCGGTCCAGACACCCCAGGATGTGCATGAACGTCGACTTCCCGGAGCCCGAGGGCCCGATCACGGCCACGAACTCGCCGGTCCGGATCTCCGTCGTCACGCCCCGGAGGGCTCGGACCTCGACCTCTCCGAGGTCGTAGACCTTGGTGAGGTCCTGAACCGCGATGGTCGTCGTCATGACCGTCTCGGGCGCTATCGTCGACCGCGCCGGCCGAACTGCGGGATGAGCGGCGAGGAGGACCTCGCCGCGGGGCCCGAGCCCTCCTCGGGGGTGCTGACGTCGGTCACGAGCTGCGTCCCCTCTTCGAGCACGGCGGCGAGCATGGGGGCCTCGGCCGGGGCCGCCGCCGGCGTCGCTTCGAGCCGTTCGATCATCTGCTCGAGGCTCCGGCGGGCCGCGGGGTCGTCGATCAGCTCGATCTGCTGGCGCAGCTCGGCGATCCGGGGGTCGACCGCCGGTCTCGCCGGCGGGCGCGGGCCCGCCGCGCCGATCAGCTCCGTCGCCGTGCCGTCGGTCACGCCCAAGCGCACTTCCACCGGACTCAGCTCGTCTCCGTCCATCACCCACAGCCGGCCCGTCGTTTCTTCCACTCGGATCGGCGAGAACAACGCGTCGATGGTCCTGGCCCCGCGCTCCACCGCGGGGATCGCGGGGCCGGTGCTTCGGTTGGCGGGGCGTCTCGCCCCACCTGGTCCGCCTCGCCCGCCCGGTCCGCCCCCGCCCTGGCCGCGGCGTGCGGCGAAGAACTCGGCCCGCTGCTCCGGGGTCATCGACTGAATGCGCTCCCGCATCGCTTGGCGTTCCGCATCGGACATGTTGGCGAATCCGCCGCCCCCGCCACCGGGTCCGCCGAAGCCGCCCCCGCCACCTGGTCCGCCGAAGCCGCCCGGTCGCCCGCCCGGTCCTCCCGGTCGAGCGCCGCTGCCCCCGGAACCGGAACCACTGCGCTGGAGGACCTCGGGCACCGGCTGGTTCAGCACCGCGAACATGTCCGGCGTCGGGCGGAACCGCAGGGCCGAGTTCGGCACGCGCAGCACGTTCTCGCGTCTCGCGATCTCGAGCGTCACGGTGGCGGTCATCCCCGGCTTCAGTCGGAGGTCGTTGTTCGGGACGTCGATGACGGTGGCGTACGTCACCACGTTTTGCAGGACCACCGGCTCGAGGCGAATCTGCGAGACGGTGCCCTCGAACTCTTCGGCCGCGTACGCGTCGACGGTGAAGGTCACCGGCTGACCCGGCCGGATGCGGCCGACGTCCGACTCGTCGATGTTGGCGATGACCTGCATCTCGGTCAGGTCGGCCGCGATGATGAACAGCTCGGGCGCCGACATGCTCGCGGCCACCGTCTGTCCGACGTCGACCTGCCGGGCGATGACGATGCCGTCGATGGGGGCGGTGATGACGGTGTGGCCGAGGTTGACCTCGCTCTGGTTCAACGATGCGCGCGATTGGATGACGCTCGCCTCGGCCGACTGGCGCTGGGCCTCGGCGGACCGAACCGCCACCTGGGCGGCCTCGAGCTCGGAGTCTGCGATGAGGTTCCGGGCCGCGAGCTCCTCCGATCGGCGCAACTGGGTCCGCGCGTCCTCCAGGGCGACGGTCAGCCGGGCCACATCGGCCTCCGCCCGCGCGAGGTTGGCGCGCGACTGCTCGACCTGGGTCCGGAACAGCGACGGCTCCAGGCGCGCAATCACCTCGCCCTCGCGGACGATGGAGTTGAAGTCGGCGTACAGGGCGTCGATGATGCCCGACACTTGGCTGCCGACCTGGACCGTGGTGACCGCCTCGAGCGCCCCGGTCGCGCCGACGGTGTCGACCACGTCGCCCCGCGCGAGGGCCACCGTGCTGACTTCGGGGACGAACACCGTGGTCCGGAAGCCCAGGTAGCCGTACGCGGTTATCCCGAGGGTGGCCAGGACGATGACGAGGGAGACCTTCTTCATGGGAACGGTCCTCAAGCATGCGCCGTCGGGTCGGTGGCGGCGACTTCGCTCGCGGCTACTGAATGATCTGGATTCCCGCCTGCGACAGCGAGGTCCGTTGTACGCGGTCGAGCTCGATCAGCGCCTTCTGCTGATCGAGGATGGCCCGAAGCTCGGTGTCCAGGGCGGTCGAGAGGTCCCGCTGCGCCTGGACGACGAAGAAGTTGGTCGACAGCCCCGCGTCGAAGCGGCTCTGCTCGGCCGCGAGCTGCTCCTCGGCGAGCTCGCGGGCGGCGGTGGCGGCCTCGATGCGCCGGGCGATGGCCCGGATTTGGAGGACCGCGTTGGTGACCTCGGTGGCGACCTGCAGCTCGAGCTGCCGGAGCTGCGCCTCGACCTGACGCGTCTGCAGCTGCGCCCGCGCGTAGGCGGCGTCGGCCGCGCTCGGGCCGATCGGGTAGCTCACGTTGAGCTGCACCGTCCACACCGGATAGTCGAGGTCGACGAGCTGGTCGAACGCGTCGTTGATGCCCCCCGGAATCTCCGTCAGCACCGCGCCGCCGAGGCCCGAACGAAAGAAACGCGTGCCGCCCTGTCCCTGCAGCTGGTAGCTGCCGGTGAGGTCGACCGAGGGCAGCCTCTCGTTGCGCATCGACGACAGGTTCACCTCGTTGATGTCGAGCTGACGGCGCGACCGTTCCAGGTCGGTGCGTTCCTCGATGGCCCGGCGGATGGTCGCCTCGAGGTCGATCGGGGCGGGAGAGAGGGTGGGGAGGTCGATGGGGTTCAGCGTCGCCCGCCAGTATTCGTCGCCGGTGCCGTCGACGATCAGCTGCTTGAGCACGAGCTCGGCCGTGGCGAGGGCCTGCTCGGCCTGGGCGAGGGTCTGGCGGCGGGCCGCCGCCTCGGAACGGGCCTGGACCACGTCGATCGGCGCCAGCGTGCCGATCTCGACCCGGGCCTCGTTGTCGCGGACGAGGGCTTCCGCGAGCTCGAGGGCCTGCTGCTGCACGGCCACCGTCTGCGTGGCGTAGACCAGCTCCCAGTAGGCGTCCCGGACCGCCGACACCGTGTTCGTGACCGTCTGGCGCAGATCGATGTCGGCGATGTCGCGGTTGATTTGGGTGACCCGGATGCCCTGCCGTATCGGATCGATCCGGAACCCGCGGAGCAGCGGCTGGGTGTACGAGGCCTGGACGCTCGAGCGATAGCTGGGGTTGAAGCTAGTGAAGAAGTTGGTCGACGCCGAGCGGTTGTTGTTGAAGTTGACTTCGTAGCGGCCGCCGCCCCACCCGACCTCCTGGCGGACCCCGCTGTTCAGGATCACGGTGTCGCTGACCACCGACTCTCCGCCGTCGAGCTGCGTCGAGGACGGGTTGGTGCGCGAGTTGTTGGAGAAGCTGGTGTCGAACGTGGGGCGATACGCCGCGAGCTGCTGGGCGAGGCTGAGATCGAACACCTGCGGGTTCAGCCGCTGTACGGCCAGGTCCAGGTTGCGCTCGAGCGCCCGCGCGACCGCCTCGTCCAGGGTGAGGTCGATTCGGGGCCCGGCGCCGGGGGTCTGCACGGCGGCCAGGCGGTCACGGGCCTGGGCGATCAGGCTGTCCACGCGCTCCTCGGGCGAGGGCTGGGCCGTGACGACGGCCGGGAGCTCCCCGAGCACCATGAGGGCGGCGGCCCCGACTGCACGAGACGGGACGCTCCACATGACGATGTCGCTCCTTCGCGGTTCGCAGGACCGCGTGCCGGGCCTCGGGCCGGCGGATTCCGGGGTTGGCGCCGTGTTGTCGTGTACGTAGACTCGTGGGGTCGTCCGAATCTTCCGCGCGATGCGCTTCTCTTCCGCCACGCGGTATTCGGGACGCACGAGCGCGGGCTGGGGATACCGGAGCGACGCCGGCCCCCGCCGCCTGTGACGCGGGGTCGTGCCGCGGGCTCCCTAGGGGCAGCGACCCGGAGTGCGTCCGGAGCGTTCGCGCTTCGGCTTCACGTCCATCCATTCGTTGAGGGCCGTGAGCTGGGCCGGCTCCAGGACGCGGTACATGCGGAAGACCATCAGCGTTCGGGTCTTGCTGAGCTCGCTCCGCGCCGCCTCGACCCGGTCGATCTGACGGGTGATGTCGATCTCCTCGACCTGCATGTTGGCGACCATCCGCGACAGGGTGCGTTCTTCCGCGTTCAGGCGACGGAAGGACTCGTGCATCTTCGGAAGCGTACGCTGGTAGATCCGGTCGAGGGTCGCGGCCTGCTCCGCGCTCAGGTCGAGCAGCGCCGTCACCTCCACCGATTGCCACCACTTGCGCGGCCGGCGATCCTGCGCGTCGGCCTTCGGCGCCGCCACCGTGCCGGCGATGACGAGAACGGCCAGGACACTTGCCCACCAGCGCATCGAGCGTCCTCCAGCGGAATGGACCCGCGTTCGTCCTTCCAAGACTATCGGGCCACGGGAAACGTTTACTGTTCCCGGCGGCCGTCCGCGAGCGCGTCGAGACGGTCGATGACCTGGCCGACGGCCGAGTCCGGTGTCGATGCCCCGGCGGTCAGACCGATGGTGACCAGCGGCAGGTCGGGAAGCCAGTCCGTGCTCAGCGTTTCCGCGATCGGAACCGGTCGCCGCCCGTCGTCCACCGGGCGGTGTCGAACTTCGCGCCCCGACACCAGGTCGCTCGCGTCGGCGATGTGATAGGTCGGAACGCGACGGCCCGCCAGGCGGGCCAAGTTCCGCGTGTTGCTGCTATTGTATCCGCCGATGACGAGCATCAGATCGAGGTCCCGGCGGGAGAGCAGGGCCTCGATGGCATCCTGCCGGTCCTGCGTGGCGCTGCAGATGGTGTCGAACGCCCGGTAGCGCCGGGCGAGCTCGTCGCCGTTCCCGTAGCGGTCGACCATGGCCTCGCGGATCATCTCGCCGATGGCGAGGGACTCCGACATGAGCATCGTGGTCTGGTTGGCGAGGCCGACCCGCCTCAGGTCGCGCTCGGGGTCGAAACCGGGCGACGCCGCGCCGGCGAATCTCGTCAGGAAGGCGCCGCCATCGCCGCCGCGACGGATGAAGTCGCACACGATTTCCGTTTCCGCCCGATCGAGCACGACCAGGGACCGGCCGCCGGGGTACTCCAGGGCCTGCGAGGCGGTGGCCACGGTCTCCTCGTGCCTCGCCTTGCCGTGGATGATCGCCGTGAAACCGTCACGGGCGTACTTGCGCACGTTCTTCCAGACGTTGAGAACCGATCCGCAGGTCGTATCGACGAGCGTGCAACCCTGTCGCTGCAGGCGATCGAGCATCGAGACCGAGACGCCGAACGCGGGAAGGATGACGACGTCGTCCGGTCCGAGGGCGTGGTCTTCCTCGCCGGCGTCGCTCAGGAACCGGATGCCCGCGTCCCGCAACCGCTCGTTGACCCGCGGGTTGTGGATGATCTCGCCGGTCAGATAGATGGACCTGTCGGGGAAGCGCCGACGCGTCTGGTAGGCGTAGTCGACGGCTCGGTCGACACCGTAACAGAAGCCGAACTCGCTCGCGAGGTACAGATGCAGGCGCCCGATCCTCCGCTGGTAGTCGCTGGCCCGCACCTCGTCCACCAGGGCGCTGTGGTAGTGAGCGGCCAGCTCCCCCGCCACCTCGTTCTTCAGGGAGAGTCCCTTGCGGAACAGCCGGACCGGCTGCGCGGCTTCGTTCATGGGGGTCAAGGCGCCGACCGGCGCGCCGGGTGCGGCCGCGGCGAGGCGTTGCAGATCATCGGATGGAGGCGGCGAGGTCGGCCACGCGCGGCGTGAGCGCCGACCCTGCCCCCGGTCCGGGCCAGTCGATGAGCGATTCGCGCTCGCTGGGCCTGGAGTCGGTCGGGGGGGAAGGCCTCGTCGAAGGAGGCGCCCGCGTCGTCCGCGAGCGTCTCGACGAAGGTCCGCAGATCGCCGGCCCGCTGCGCGCAACGGGCGCAGTTGCGGAGGTGCCGGGCGGTCGAAAGCGTCGCGCCGGTGTCGCCGGCGCCGAACACCACCTCCAGCAGGCGGTCCTCGGAAGGATGCCGACCGCCGATGCGGGCGCGCCAACGTCTCAGAAGCGCAGTCATTCTTCTCGACTCAACCCGCCATGGTCCGATCACGCGCGGCGGTTCGCCCGGCGGCCGGGCGCGGCAAGCCCTCGGCGGGTCCAGCTCTCCCGGTCGAGTACGGCCCGCAGCTTCCGTACCGCCCGAAACAGGTGCACGCGCACCGTCGATTCGTTGAGCCCCATGATGGCGCCGACCTCGCGCGCCGGCCGTCCTTCGAGATGGCTCAGGATCATGGCCGTACGCTGGCGCAACGGAAGCCGGTCGATGGCCGACTCCAGGCGCGCCCGCTGCTCCTTGGCCAGCAGCGCCGCTTCCGGCGACGGCTCGCGGCTCGGCGGTTCATCCGGAAGCAGACCCGCCCGAGTCTCCGCGGGCACCATCCAGCGCGCCCGGCGGCCGCGGGCCTTCAAGCGATCGAGACAGGCATTGACGAGAATGCGCGTGAACCACAGATCGAAGAGCAGGTCTTCGCGAAACGAAGGCAGGTGAATGAACGCCTTGAGGAACGCATCCTGGACCGCTTCGTCCACCTCGGCGGCGTCGCGCAGATAGTGATAGGCGATGCGGGCCGCGCGGCGCTGCTGCCGATCGACGATGTCTCCGAACCGCTCGGCCGCCTCTTCACGCCGGTCCGCTGCGAGGAGGCGCTTCACCTGGCCCGCGAGCCTGGTCTCGACCGCGGCCGGCGTTGGCGTGATCGGCAGGCCTCCCGCCTGGGGCGGTGCGCCGCTCTCCATCAAGGGAGTCAGTGTCCCCACGGGCTCATTATACAGGGAAGGCGACTCCGCCCACGGCGACGCGCCTCGCGGTGCGGGCGGCCTGCGCCACCCCACCCGGCGCCGCGTTGACGCCCGTGGAGGCGAAGCATAGAATCGAACGGTGCCCGGCCCGCCCGCGGTCGTGCCGTCGGTCGGCGCTGTTGTCCGGAGAACCGGTTGTTCGCACCCCGGCCTTCCTTTCCTGGCGGTGGAGTCCTTCCCGGCCCCTTTGGCGAGAAATGTCGAACGTGAGTTCTGACCAGCGGTTGGAGTCCGTCGGAATCGTCGACCCGGCATCGGTGTTCTGGAACCTGTCGACGGCGGCGCTCTACGAGGAAGCGGTGGCGCGCCGGGAGGGAACGGTCGCCGCGTCCGGACCGCTCGTCGTTCGCACGGGTCTCCACACCGGACGGTCGCCCCGCGATCGGTTTCTCGTGGACGAGCCATCGAGCTCGAGCCGCATCGCCTGGGGCGACGTGAACCGTCCGATAGCGCCGGATCGTTTCGACGCCGTCCACGAGAGGGTCGTCGATCACCTGCGCGGTCGGGACCTGTTCGTGCAGGACTGCTACGCGGCGGCCGATCCAGCCTACCGTCTGCCGGTGCGGGTGGTGACCGAGAAGGCTTGGCACGCGTTGTTCGCGCGCCACCTGCTCATCACCGAGTCGGACCGCACGAGGCTCGCGGACCACGTTCCCGAACTGACGGTGATCAACGCCGCATCGTGCCAGGCGGACCCACGGATCCACGGGACGAACTCGGAGGTGTTCATCCTGCTGAATCTCGCCAGGCGCCTGGTCCTGATAGGCGGCACCGCCTACGCCGGCGAGATCAAGAAGTCGGTGTTCGCGGTGATGAACTACCTGCTGCCGATGCGGCGCGTGCTGCCGATGCACTGCGCCGCGAACGTCGGCGCCGCCGGCGATGTCGCCGTCTTCTTCGGCTTATCGGGGACCGGCAAGACGACGCTGTCGAGCGACCCCGCCCGGCATCTCATCGGCGACGACGAGCACGGGTGGAGCGACCGCGGCGTCTTCAACTTCGAGGGCGGGTGCTACGCGAAGATGATCCGGCTCTCGGCCGAGGCCGAGCCGCAGATTCACGCCGCGACGCGGCGGTTCGCGACCGTTCTCGAGAACGTGACCATCGACCCGGTGACGCGCCGGTTGGACCTCGACGACGACTCGGTTACCGAGAACACGCGAGGGGCGTACCCGCTCGCGGCCATCGATTCGTACGTGCCGTCCCTGCGGGGCGGGCACCCGAGTCACGTGATCATGCTCACCGCGGACGCGTTCGGCGTCCTGCCGCCGATCGCGCGCCTGTCACCGGCCGCCGCGATGTATCACTTCCTGTCGGGCTACACCGCCAAGGTCGCGGGGACGGAACGCGGCATCACGGAGCCCACGGCCACGTTCAGCGCCTGCTTCGGGGCTCCGTTCATGGTGTGTCCGCCGACCACTTACGCCGAGCTCCTCGGCGAGCGGCTCGCCCGGCATCCCACTAGGGTCTGGCTGGTCAACACGGGATGGACGGGCGGAGCCTTCGGGGTGGGGCGGCGCATGCCCATCGCGCACACTCGGGCCCTGATCGCCGCGGTATTGTCCGGGGGCCTGAACGACGCGCCGACCGCGCCCGACCCGGTCTTCAAGTTCGACGTGCCGCTCGTCTGTCCGGGCGTCCCGTCGGAGGTGCTGGAACCCCGGCGCACGTGGGCCAACCCCGCCGACTACGACCTCCAGGCCGGTCGGCTGGCCGGCATGTTCGCCGAGAACTTCCGCCGGTTCGCGGGCGACGTGTCGGCCGAGGTGGCGGCGGCCGGGCCCGCGCGCGAAGTCCAGGTCAGCCGCACGTAGTGGACCGTCCTTGAAGAGAGGGGCCCATGTCGCGAAGCGTCTTCGCAGCGTTTACCAGCGAGAACCGGCGACAGGACGGCAAAGGACGCCCCGGGACAGCCCACTAGGCGTCTGCGCCGAGCACGGCGCGGACCCCTGCGGGGTCGGTCGGGCGCCCGGCCGAGCCATGCGGCTCAGGTCGCGAGCGACCATCGCCGTGCCGGGTTTCGGGGCGCGTCGGGTGGGTCTCGGGCGACGATTGCCCGTCTCTGAACGGAGCCTGTGATTACCGTGAGCGACACCCTCTTCGAGCCGGTGATCGGGCTCGAGATCCACGCGCAGCTCCTCACCGACACGAAGATCTTCTGCGGCTGCGCCACCCGTTTCGGGGCCGCCCCGAACGCCAACGTGTGTCCGGTCTGCCTCGGGCTGCCGGGAGCGCTGCCGGTGCTGAACCGCCGCGCCGTCGAGCTGGGCATCCGCGCCGCGCTCGCGCTGGGCTGCACCGTGCAGCCGCGTTCGATATTCGCGCGCAAGAACTACTTCTACGCGGACCTGCCGAAGGGCTATCAGATCTCGCAGTACGAGCATCCTCTGGCGACCGACGGCGAGGTGCGCTACGCCGCGGACGACGGCGCCCAGGTCGTGCGGATCATCCGCGTGCATCTCGAGGAGGACGCGGGAAAGTCGCTGCACGCCGCCGCCGGCGGCGCCGACCGCCACACCCATCTCGACTTCAACCGCAGCGGGGTGCCGCTGATCGAGATCGTGTCGCATCCGGACCTGCGGTCTCCGGCCGACGCCGCGGAGTTCTTCACCCGGTTGCGGGGCATCCTCACCACCGTCGGGGTCAACGACGGGAACATGGAGGAGGGCAGCCTGCGGTGCGATGCGAACGTCTCGATTCGTCCCGTCGGTGAGCGGGCTCTCGGGGTGAAGGTCGAGGTGAAGAACCTCAACTCGTTCCGTTTCCTGCAGCGTGCGCTCGAGTACGAGATCCACCGCCAGACCGAGGTCGTCCGCACCGGGAGGGAGGTCGACCAGGAGACCCGCCTGTGGGACACCGCGGCCCATCGCACCGTGTCCATGCGCAGCAAGGAGGACGCGCACGACTATCGGTACTTCCCCGAGCCGGACCTGCCCCCGGTCGACGTGCCGGAGGCCTGGATCGCCGAGGTCGCAGCGGCGCTGCCGGAGCTGCCCGAGGCGCGAAAGCAGCGGCTCGTTCGTCAGTACGGGGTCTCGGCCGGGGAGGCCGCGCAGCTCGCCGACACCGGCGGTCTGACCGCGTACTTCGAGGCCGCCGCCGCTGCGGGGGGGAACGCGAAGGCGGCGGCCAACTGGGTCATGGGCGAGGTCACCCGGCGGCTGAACGCGGAGGGCGGCACGATCGACGCCGTCGGCGTGTCGCCGGAGGCGCTCGGCCGGCTGATCCGGATGGTCGACGGCGGAGTCGTCAGCGGGAGCGCGGCCAAGACCGTCTTCGAGCGCATGTACGGCACGGGGCGCGAAGCGGAGGAGATCGTCGAGGCCGAGGGGCTGGGGCAGATCGGCGACGAGGCTCGGCTTCTCGAGATCGTGACCCGTGTGATCGCGGACAACGACGATGCCGTCTCCCGGTTTCGAGGAGGCAACGCGGGGTCGCTGGGGTTTCTGGTGGGGCAGGTGATGCGGGAGACCCGGGGGCGGGCGGATCCGCGCCTGGTGAACGAGCTCCTGCGGCGCGCGCTGGCCAATGGCGGCTGAACCGTGCGAGTCTCGCCGCAGTCGTACCCCCGCCGGCCTCGGGTGCGTTGACAGGTCCCCACGTTCGGCATAGACTGGCACCACGTCATTTCATGTTGAGGCCAGACCCTGCTCTCGCCGGCCTGCTGGTGGACTTGCGCCCCCGGACGCCTCCCGCGTTCGCCAGCATTCGCACCCAGTTCTACCGCGAGGAGTTCCTGAAGCACCGCGACGGTCTGCGACGGTTGCGCGACGCCTACTCCGAATGCGCCATCAGCGAGATGGATGAGGCGCTTCGTCGCGTCATGGCCCGCGTCGACGAACTCTGTGCCAAGGGCGGCGCCGACGTCGACCGGGTGGTCAGCGGCCTGCTTCGCTCGTTCGATGGCGTGACGAAGCTGTCCGCATGGTCGGATCCTCCCGTCACCCACTGAATTTCCTTCTGACCTCTCCACCTCGTTCGCTGTCGCTCGTTCGCCGACACGCCATCGATGTCGTCGGCGCCGCGATCGCCGCCGTGGATCCGGCACGCCTCGTCCGCACGGCCCTCGCCGAACCCGCCGTGCAGTCGTTCATCGGGGGCGGGCCCCTGACCCTCGTGGCCGCGGGCAAGGCGGCGGCGGGGATGATCGACGGCTTCCTGCCCGCCCTGGACCGGCCGATCCGGCGCGGCGTCGCGGTCGGGCCGGGTCCGGGGCCGTCGATGCCGGAGGGGCTGGCCTGGTACCGCGGGAGTCATCCGATTCCCGATGCGGACAGCGTGCAGGCGGGGCGTGCGGCGCTGCGGTGCGCGGCCGACGCGCCGGCCTCCGGCTGTCTCGTGGTCCTGCTGTCCGGCGGCGCCTCCGCCCTGCTGACGATGCCGGCGCCTGGCGTCAGCCTGGCGGAAAAGGTCGAGACGACCCGCGTGCTGCTCGAGGCGGGGGTGCCGATTCACGAACTGAACTGCGTACGGAAGCACCTCTCCGGCGTGAAGGGGGGACGCCTGGCCCAGGCCACGCCGGGGCGGGTGCTGACGCTGGCGATCTCGGACGTGGTCCTGCCGGTCGAGGACGACCCCGGGGTCATCGGCTCGGGGCCCACGGTCCACGACGCCACCCGGTTCGCCGAGGCGCTGGCCATCGTCGAGCGTCCCGCGATAGGCCCTCGCGTACCGGCCGGGGTGCGGCGCCTGCTCGAGCAGGGATGCGACGGCCTCGTCGACGAGACGTTGAAGACGCCGCCGGCGCCGGATCGCGTCATGTATCGGGTGGTCGGGAGCCGGCGGGACGCGATGTCCGGGGCCGCGGAGGCGGCTCGGCGGTTCGGCTACGACGTCACTCGGATTGTCGAGCCGGTCATCGGAGAGGCCCGGGTCGCCGGGACGAAGCATGCGGCGCGCGCGGTCGAGGCGGCGTCGGGGTCGACCGGGCCGTGGTGCGTGGTCTCGTCCGGCGAGACCACGGTCACGGTTTCCGGGGGCGGCCGCGGAGGCCGCAACCAGGAGCTGGCCCTGGCCGCGGTCGAGGCGATCGGGGGACTGCGGGCCGTCGCGGTGCTCGCCAGCGTCGGCACCGACGGGGTCGACGGCCCCACCGACGCGGCCGGGGCCGTCGTCGACACGGAGACCGCTCTCCGCGCCCGGGCCCGGCGCCTGGGCCCGCCGTCGGCCTACCTTGCCGAGAATGACGCGTACGCGTACTTCGACCAACTCGGCGACCTCGTGCGCACGGGGCCGACCGGCACCAACGTGGGCGATCTGCAGGTGATGCTCGGGCGACCCTGCGGCCACGGTGACGGTTGCGCGGGCGCGAGACCTCCGGCGCGATGAGGGATGCGATGGAACGGGCGGACGGACGGGAGGCGGGGATCGTGCGGAGCATCCGCGAGCGGGTGCATCATCCGGCGACGATCCGCGAGTTGATGCGCGTCCTGAGGATCGCGCGGGGCGACCGCCATCGATTCCGCCGGCAGCTCGCCCGGCTCGTCGACGCCGGCGATCTGGTCCGCATCCGTGGCAATCGCTACGGCCTCGCCGACAGGATGCACCTCGTGGCGGGACGCCTCGCCGTCAATCCGCGTGGTTTCGGGTTCGTTCGCCCCGAGCATGGCGGCGGCGACATCCACGTGGCCGGGGTCAATCTCGGCGACGCCATGCACGGCGATCGAGTGACGGTGCGGGTGGAGCGCACCCGCGAACGCGCCGAGGGACGGATCGTCGACGTGATCGAGCGCGCGAACGCGGAGGTCGTGGGCCGCTACGAGGTCGATGACACGGGCACGGGGTTCGTGGTTCCGCTCGACGAACGGGTGGCGATGGACCTGCGGATCCGGGCCGGCGAGGGTCTCGAGGCGAAGCCCGGTCAGATGGTCGTGGCGGCGGTCGACCGGTGGTCGGGGCGCGCGCCCGTCGGACGCCTCGTGGCGGTGCTCGGTCGCCTGGAGGATGCGGGGGTCGACACCGCGATCGTCATCCGCAAGCACCGGCTGCCCGACGGAGACGACCCCGAAGCGGCGGCGGAGGCGACCCGGCTCGGAGATGCGGTGGCGCCGGCCGACCTGGCGGGGCGCAGCGACTTTCGCGGGTTGACCACGGTCACCATCGACGGGGAGACCGCACGCGACTTCGACGACGCCGTGACCCTGGAGGCGCTGCCGAACGGGCGCCAGCGGCTCGGCGTGCACATTGCGGACGTCTCCCACTACGTGGCGGAGGGGAGCGCGCTCGACGAGTCGGCGCGTCGGCGCGGCACGTCGGTCTACTTCCCGGAACGCGCGATCCACATGTTCCCGGCGGGACTGGCCACTGGGCTGTGCAGCCTGAAGCCGGGTGTGGACCGGCTCGTGCAGTCCTGCCTGATGGACATCGACGAGCGAGGCCGCGTCGCGCGATACGAGCTGCAAGACGGGGTGATCCGTTCCGATGCAAGAATGACCTACGCCGAGGTGGACGCGATCCTGACGGCGCGGGATCCCGACCTCCGGCGGCGCTACGGCGCCTTCGTGCCGATGTTCGAGGCGATGGATGGGGTGGCGCAGCGGCTCGCCGCTCGGCGGCGCGACCGCGGCTCGCTCGACTTCGACCTGCACGAGACCCGCCTCGTGCTCGACGAGGCGGGCGCGGTCGAGGACATCGTCGCGGCCGAGCGCAACGTGGCGCACCGCATGATCGAGGAGTTCATGCTGATCGCCAACGAGACGGTGGCGCGGCGCCTCGAAGAGCGGGGTCTGCCGGCGCTGTTCCGGGTCCACGAGCCGCCGGATCCGGCCAAGGTCGCCGAGTTCGACGACTTCGCGGCCACGCTCGGCCACCGGTTGGGCGCACCCCCCGGCGGGGCGCAGCCGCGCGACTTCCAACGCCTCCTGGCGCGGCTGCAGGGCGCCCCGGCCGAACGGCCGGTGGCGTTGCTCATGCTCCGGACGATGCAGAAGGCGCACTACGACGCGGTCAACATCGGGCATTTCGGCCTCGCGTCGGAGGTCTATACCCACTTCACGTCGCCGATACGCCGCTACCCCGACCTCGTGGTTCACCGCCTGCTGCGGGAGACCCGGCAGAGCCGGATTTCTCGGGAACGCGAGGCCGAGCTCGCCGACGAGCTGACGGACACGGCGGAGCACGCCTCGGCCATGGAGCGGCGGGCCGAGGACGCCGAGCGGGAGATCGTCCAGTGGAAGAAGGTCCGCTTCATGGCGGACAAGGTCGGCCGCGAGTTCACCGGCTACGTCATCGGCGTGACCCGCTTCGGGCTGTTCGTCGAGCTGGTCGAGCATTTCGTCGAGGGGCTCGTGCACGTGTCCGGCATGGCCGACGACCACTACCGGTTCGTGGAGTCGGACCACGCGCTCGTCGGCGAGGCCACCGGGAGGGTCTATCGCCTGGGCGACCGCATCGACGTGATGGTGGTGCGCGTGGACCCGGCCCGGCGACGAATCGATCTCGGCGTGGTGGAGATTCTCGATGCGGTCCGCGCCTCGGGGCGGAGCTGCGGTCCGCGACAGGGCCGCGCGACCCGCGTCCGCCGGTCGACGAGGTCTCGCGGGCCCCGCGCCCCGCGGCGGACCCGGAGACGGGGTTGACGTCATGGCGCGCCACGTCGTCATCGGCACCGCCGGCCACATCGATCACGGGAAGAGCGCCCTCGTCCGGGCCCTGACCGGCACCGATCCGGATCGCCTGAAAGAGGAGAAGGCGCGCGGGATCACCATCGATCTCGGTTTCGCGCATTGGGGCGACGGCGACGTCCGGCTGGCGTTCGTCGACGTGCCCGGTCACGAGCGCTTCGTCAAGAACATGCTGGCGGGCGCCAGCGGCATCGACGGCGTGCTCCTGGTCATCGCCGCCGACGAGTCGGTGATGCCGCAGACCCGCGAACACTTCGACATCTGCCGCCTGCTCGGGGTGACGAACGGGATTGCGGCCCTCACCAAGGTGGACCTGGTGGACCGCGAGACGGTGGAGCTGGTCGAGCTCGAGACCGCCGACCTGCTGGCCGGGTCGCCGCTCGAGGGCGCGCCCGTCGTTCCGGTTTCCGCGCGGACCGGCGAGGGGGTCGAGGAGGTGCGTTCGGCGTTGCTCGCGATGGCCGGCCGGTGCGCGGGGCGGGCCCCGGCCGGCGCGGCTCGCCTGCCCATCGACCGCGCGTTCACGGTGCGCGGGTTCGGAACCGTCGTCACCGGCACCCTAGTCTCGGGCCGGATGGCCGTCGACGACACCCTCACGGTGCTGCCGGCCGGTGTCGACGTCAAGGTTCGGGGGCTGCAGGTCCACGGCGCGATCCAGTCGAGCGCGGTCGCCGGTCAACGCGTGGCCGCCAACTTCTCCGGGACGGGCGCGGCCCGCGTGGCACGGGGGGAGACCGCGGTCACCCCCGGCAGCCTCGAGGCGACGCGGCGCGTCGACGCGGTGCTCGACCTCCTGCCGTCGGCGCCGCGCCTGCGGCACGGCGCGCGGGTACGGTTCCACCACGGCACGTGCGAGGTGCTGGGTCGGGTGGCGCTCGGGCCCGGCCTCGCCGGCGCCGTCGCTGGAAGCGACGCCCCCGACGCCCTGCCCCCGGGCGGCCGGGCGTTCGTGCGGCTGCGGCTCGAGGGGGCGGCGGTGCTGACACGGGGAGACCGCTTCATCCTGCGCGCGTACTCCCCGCCGCTGACCATCGCCGGCGGTCGGATCCTCGATCCGTCGCCGCCGCGCGGGGGCATTCGCGCCGGGTCGACGCGGGCGCGGATGGAGCGGTTGCTGAGGGGATTGTCCGACGCCGGCGCCGCCGGAGAGGACCGGGCGTTGGCGGCCCTCGTCGCCGAACGGGGACTGACGGGGCTGCCGGCGTCGGCGCTCGTGGCGCGGGCCGGCGTGCCACCCGAGTCGGTGGACGCGGTGGTGACGAGGTTGTCCGCGGCCGGATCGGTGCGGCGCATCGGCGATCGGCTTGTCGACACGGAGGCCTTGCGCGACGGCGGTGACCGGTTACTGGCCATGGTGACCGGGTTCCATCGGATCAACCCGCTGCGCGATGGTGCTCCCCGGGAGGAGGCGCGTGAACGCGTCTTCCGCCACGCGGGCCCCGGCGTCTTCGAGGCCGTGCTCGACGGGTTGACACGCGACGGCCGTCTCCTCGCGAGCGATCAGCTCGCCCTGCCCGGCCACCGCGTGACCCGCTCGCCGGCCGAGCTCCGGGCCAGCGGCGAGATCGTCGCACTGCTGCGGGAGGGGGGGTTGCGCCCGCCGGCTCCGGCCGCGATTCGGGAGCAGGTGGGCATCGACGAGGAGCTGCTCGAGCGGGTGTTGAGGCGTCTGGTGCGCGAGAAGGCGATTGTCAGGGTCGGATCCCTCGTGTTCGACGTCGACGCCGTGGAATCGCTGAAGGCGGACCTCGTCTCCCTCAAGGCGCGCGGCGAGGGCGCGACCATCGACGTCGCCGCCTTCAAGGATCGGTACGGAGTGAGCCGGAAGTTCGCGATTCCGCTTCTGGAGTATCTGGACCGCGAGCGTCTCACGCGGCGGGTCGGCGAGAAGCGCATCGTCCTGTAGGAGCCGCGCCGTCTCGGGGCGCGCACCCGGAGGTGGGCCTTTCGGCGACCGGAGTCGCAGGCCGCGCTCTCCGGGCGAACGGCGTCCGCGTTTTGCCATCGTCGCCAACTGTGGCTAGACTTGGGGATGGGCGTCCGTCCGGGGGCGCCGGCAGGACGCGATTCGGTCGACAGCAGATTGCGGATTGGGAACAAGGACGCGGAATGGACGATACAGGGCGGCAGTGTTTCACGGTCGGGGTGTTTCAGGACGTCGAGTGGGCGCAGCGCGGGCTCGAGGCCCTCGGAAAGGAGGGTTTCGCGGCGGAGTCCTTCTCGCTCATCAGCCGGAAGACCCCCGAGGCGACGGAGCTCGCGAAGCGCACCTTCGGGGTGGACGGTGATACGATGGACGTGGCCCGGATCGGGTCCGTGGTGGCCCACGGGCCCCTGGTCGGGGCGCTGCAGGGGAGCGAGGGCGACCTCGCGAGCGCCGGCATCGCCGCGACCATCCGGCGCGCGGGCTTCCAGGCCCACGACGGGTACATCTTCGAGACCCTGACCGCGCGGGGCGGCGTGCTAGTGGGCGTGCACAGCGAGCCCCGTGCGGCGGATGCGCTAGCCGTCATGTTCGCCTACGGCGGCGGCAACGCTTCGATCGGCGCGTGGGCCGGCCGCGTGTGAGCAGTGCGCGTCGTTCGGGCGGGTCAGCGCCGCGCGGGAGTCGGTAGGTTCGGTAGGTAAAGGCGCCGACTCACCGGCGGGGTCGGTGGACACGGCTGCGCCACCTGCCGGCGAAGTCAGGCGATGTTTGTCTTAGGGAGAGGAGCCCGCGTTGCCGGGCCGGGCGGGTCTCCTGGAGGCTTGGTTGAGCGCCAAGCGGAGCCGCGGGCGACGGTTGGCGGGCTAAGGGGGTGCTTCGCGTGAGCGATGGCTTGAACCTCGGACCACTCCCGTTCTCCCCGGGGCGGCAGCCCTACACGCCGCCCGAGCGGCGCCGGCGGAAGGCGAAACCGGCGGCATCCGGCTCCGGGCGGAGAACTACCCGGCCGTCTCGCGCGGGCGCGGCCACCGGTTGGGAGTCTACCGACCACATTCCCTTCCTCGGTGTGCAGCGGGGGCGGATCCGCGGCGCCCTCGGGGCTTCCTTCACCAGTCACCTGCTGGCGGTGGTTCTCGTCCTGCTCGTCGTCCGAACCGCGCCGGTCGAGGAGATCTTCGAGGAGCGGGTCAACTACGACATCGTCTGGATACCGCAGGCGGGCCCCGGCGGCGGCGGCGGCGGCGGCGGGAACGAGTCGCTGGAGATGCCGCGACAGGTCGAGGCCGCCGGCGAGGACGCTATCGACGTGCCGGTCGAGGTGCCGGAGGAAGTGGAGGCGCCGCCCGAGGTCGAGCCGGAACCCGATCCGGATCCCTTGGAATTCGACGACATTCAGCTCTCGGCGCTGCCGATGGCCGCCTCGCTCCAGAACCGGACGGGGCTGCTCGACGGGCTCCTGTCCGGCGCCCTCGACTCGGCCGGCAGCGGCGCCGACGGCGGCGGCGGCGAGGGATCCGGCGGTGGCATCGGGCCCGGCGAGGGGGACGGCCTCGGACCCGGCGAGGGCGGCGGCTCCGGGGGCGGCGTCTTTCGGCCCGGCAACGGCGTCGATATACCCCGCATGTTGCGCAACGTCACTCCCCGGTACACGGCCGAAGCGATGCGGGCCAAGGTGCAGGGGGTGGTGCTCGTGGAGGCGGTCGTCCTGCCGGACGGCACCGTCGGCGACGTCACCGTGATCCGGTCGCTCGACAAGGTCTTCGGGCTCGACGAGGAGGCGATCAAGGCCGCACGGCAGATGCGCTTCCTGCCCGGCACCCGGTTCGGCGAGCCGGTCGCGGTCCTCGTCACCATCGAGCTGTCCTTTACCCTGCGATAAGCCGACCTCCGACTACGGCCCTGCGGTCCACTCGGGACACGAAGAAAGGGGGCGGTCACCCGTATGGTGATCGCCCCCTTTCGTGTTCACGGCAACGGCAAGCGCGTCGACGCGAGCCGGTCCTGTTTCGCCGCGCCGCGGCCGCCGGTGAAGGGATGGGGCGGATGCCCCATCCCGGCCGGGTCTAGTACATGCCCCCCATGCCGCCCATGCCGCCGTGGCCGCCGGCGGGCGCGGCGTCCTTCTTCTCTTCCGGAATCTCGCTGACGAGGGCTTCCGTCGTGAGGAGCAGCGACGCGATCGAGCTCGCGTTCTGCAGGGCAGCCCGCACGACCTTGGTCGGATCGATGACGCCCGCGTCGATCAGGTTCTCGTAGACCTCGGTCTGGGCGTTGAAGCCGTCCTCGTCGGCGCTCTGCTCGCGCACCTTCTGCACGACGATGGACCCCTCCTGGCCGGCGTTGGTGGCGATCCAGCGCATCGGCTCCTCGAGGGCGCGCCGGATGATGTTCACGCCGATCTGCTTGTCGCCGTCCAGCTTGACGTCCGAGAGGGCGGTCTGGCTGCGCAGCAGGGCCACGCCGCCGCCGGGCACGATGCCCTCCTCGACGGCCGCCTTGGTTGCGTGCATCGCATCCTCGACGCGGGCCTTCTTCTCCTTCATCTCGGTCTCGGTGGCGGCGCCGACCTTGATGACGGCCACCCCCCCGACGAGCTTGGCCAGCCGCTCCTGCAGCTTCTCGCGGTCGTAGTCCGAGGTGGTCTCCTCGATCTGCGTGCGGATCTGCTTGACCCGCCCCTCGATGGCGGCGTGGGTGCCCTCGCCCTCGACGATGGTGGTGTTGTCCTTGTCGATGGTGACCTTCTTCGCCTTGCCGAGATCCTCGATGCCGATGTTCTCGAGCTTCAGGCCGAGGTCCTCGGTGATGGCCTTGCCGCCGGTGAGGGTCGCGATGTCCTCGAGCATCGCCTTGCGCCGGTCGCCGAAGCCCGGCGCCTTGACGGCGGCGCCCTGCAGGGTGCCCCGGAGCTTGTTGACGACGAGGGTCGCGAGGGCCTCGCCCTCGACGTCCTCGGCCACGATGAGGAGCGGCCGGTTCAGGCGGGCCACCTGCTCGAGCAGCGGCAGGAGGTCCTTCATCGAGCTGATCTTCTTCTCGTGGATCAGGATGATGGGGTTCTCGAGCACCACCTCCATCCGCTCGGAGTCGGTGACGAAGTACGGCGACAGGTAGCCGCGGTCGAACTGCATGCCTTCGACCACCTCGAGCGAGGTCTCGAGGGTCCGGGCCTCCTCGACGGTGATGACGCCGTCCTTGCCGACCTTGTCCATCGCCTGGGCGATGATCCGGCCGATGGTCTCGTCGTTGTTGGCCGAGATCTGGCCGACCTGGGCGATCATGTCGCCGCTGACGGCCCGCGACAGCTTCTCCAGGTTGTCCACGACCGAGGAGACGGCCGCCTCGATGCCCCGCTTGACCTCCATCGGATTCGCGCCGGCCACCACGTTCTTGGCGCCCTCGCGGTAGATGGACTGGGCGAGGACGGTCGCGGTGGTCGTGCCGTCGCCGGCGATGTCGGAGGTCTTGCTCGCGACCTCCCGCACCATCTGGGCGCCCATGTTCTCGAGGGCGTCCTTGAGTTCGATCTCCTTGGCGACGGTCACGCCGTCCTTGGTGATGGTGGGAGATCCGAACTTCTTGTCGAGGACGACGTTGCGGCCCTTGGGCCCGAGCGTCACCTTGACGCAGTTGGCCAACTGGTCGACGCCGGCGAGGATGTTCTGCCTCGCTCCTTCGCTGTAGACGATCTGCTTTGCCATGTCGATGTGCTCCAGAATCAGGTCGAATTCGCGTGACCGGGGCGGCCGCGGGCCGCCGCCGGACCGTCATCGCGGCCGCCGGCTACTGCACGACGCCCAGGACCTCGTCCTCCCGCATGATGAGGTACTCTTCGCCGTCGAGCTTGATCTCCTGCCCCGAGTACTTGCCGAACAGGATGGTGTCGCCCTCGGCGACGTCCATCGGCTGCAGGCCGCCGTCTTCCTTGACCTTGCCCTTGCCGACGGCCACGACCCTGCCCTGCTGCGGCTTTTCCTTGGCGGTGTCCGGAATGATGATGCCGCCGACCTGCTGCTCCTCCTCCTCGAGACGCTGCACGATGAGGCGGTCGTGAAGTGGTCGTACCTTGATTGCCATGGTGTGTCCGACTCCCTTGGGTTGTTGAAGGAATCCCTGCCCCGAATCGGCATCGGCGTACCGGCGAGGAGGGGTTGGCACTCTCCGTTACGGACTGACAAGATTAGCAGTCGCAGGGGCAGAGTGTCAACAGGGATCCGGACGGCGTGTTCCGGCTGGCCCGCGGGCCGGCCCGCGCGTTCCGGCGACGATAATCGTGAAGCACCTGTGCAGCGGGGACGCATGCAGCCTCGCTCCCGTCAGCGGTGGATCGTCTCCGTGACGCCGGGGCGGCGACCGTCTGGTCGGACCGGTCATCGCGGACGTCCGATGCGTCGGTGTCTTTGTCGTTGTCCGAGGCTGCCGGTGGCAGGAAACTCACGAGGAATCGTCGAATGTCGTCGATCTCCGTCCGGATCACGCTCATTCTGCTGATGCGACGCTCATTCTGCTGATACACTGCCGAGGCCGGCTCGGCTCGGGCGCGCCCTCCGGGGTCGCCCGGACTTCCGCCGGCGCCGTCGCGTCTCTACCGGACGTCAAGGAGGCATCGTGGCGAAGATCGAACAGCGGTGGCGTCGTGGCATGTCGCGGAGGAAGGCGCTGTCCGGCCTGGCGTCGTTCATGGCCGCGTCGCCGCTGCTGCACGCGCAGCGCGACCCGTGGCCGCTCGGTTCCCACCGGCGGTTCCTCGGGTTCGACGAGATGCGGGACGTGTTCGACTTCGAGCCGATCTTCCGCGCCAACGTGCCCCTGGCCGTCTACGACTACACGGCGCACGGCACCGAGTCGGAGTTCACGCTGTACCGCAACCGCGACGCCTTCGACTGGGTGGAGCTGATCGGGCGCGGCGGGGTCGATCCCGCCGCCATCGACACGTCGACGGAGCTGTTCGGGCACGTGATGCCGAGCCCGGTCATGCTGGCGCCGACGGCCCGGCAGCGCGATCTGCACCCCGACGGCGAGCTCGGCATGCACCGGGCGGCGACGACCACCGGGACCACGATGATCGTCAGCAACGCGTCGAGCCTGCCGTTCCCCCGGATCGCGCGGGGCGCGGACGGGCCGCTCTGGTTCCAGCGCTACGCGACGCGCGAGATGGAGCCGAACCGGGAGGTGCTGGGCACGGCCCAGGAGGTGGGCGCGCAGACGATCGTCGTGACCATCGACCAGCAGGCGTCGTACTACGAGCGCGACCTGCACGTCAGGCACACCGGCGGGGCGCCGCGCCAAGTGACGCGGCGGGAGCGGCCGGACCCGCCGAACCCGTACCGCGTCTCGGCGGGGCGTCTCTGGTACGAGTGGAGGCTCTTCGACGACCTTCGACCGATGTGCGAGGTGCCCATGCTCGCCAAGGGCATCCTGACCGGTGAAGGAGCGAAGAAGTGCCTGGAGCACGGGGTGGACGGCATCATCGTGTCCAACCACGGCGGCCGCGCCCTCGACTACGGCCCCTCGAGCCTCGAGGTGCTCGAGGAGGTGGTCGAGGCGGTGGCCGGCCGGGTCCCGGTGCTCATCGACAGCGGGTTCCGCCGTGGCAGCGACGTGCTGAAGGCCCTGGCCCTGGGCGCCGACGCCGTCTGCCTCGGCCGCGCGTCGCGCTGGGGTCTCGGGGCGTTCGGCGAAGAGGGGGCGCAGCGGGTGATCGAGATCGTGAACGCGGAGCTGAAGCAGGCGATGGCGTTCGCGGGGGTGTCCTCCCTTGACGATATCGACCGCCGCATCGTGAAGACGAACTTCCCCTGAGTCGCCGTGGTGGCTTCGGAGGCGATGCCTGCGGCTTCGTTCGCCGCCGGACCCATCCGGCCGGGTCTACACGGTTCCGCGGCGCGGGCGGCCGGGCCTGGAGAGCGGCGCCCGCGGCTCCGCCGGACGCTCCACCGACCCCGCGGGTAGTCGGCTCCGTGCCAAGGCCCGGACTTCTTGAGCGAGGCATTCGATGCAGAAGCAGCGCAACACGCACGCGGTCGGCGGCGCGGCCGTTGTGGCCGCGGCCCTCTTCATCGTCGCGACGGGCGGGCGGGCGACGGCGCAGGAGCCGTCGGACGGCCTGGTCGAGTGGCCCTACGTCGGGGCCGACCAGGGCGCGTCGAAGTACTCGCCGCTCGCCGACATCGACGCCTCGAACGTCGAACGGCTCGAGATCGCCTGGACCTGGGAGCCGAACGAGCTGCCGAACCAGGCCTTCCGTACGCGGCCCGGAAGCTTCGAGGTCATGCCCCTGATGATCGACGATGTCGTCTACGTGTCGACCATGTACACGCGGGTGGTCGCCCTCGACGCCGAGACCGGCGAGGAGCTGTGGGCGTTCGATCCCGAGGCGTGGCGCACGGGGCCGGAAGGAGGCCCTCCCGGCGGCTTCAAACACCGCGGGGTCGCGGTCTGGCCGGCGACCGCGAACCGGACGGCGGGCGCGGGCGAGGACATGCGGGTCTTCATCAACAGCCGCGACAGCCTCTACGCGTTGAACGCGGCCGACGGCTCCCTCATCAGCTCGTTCGGGGACGACGGCCGAGTGCTGCTGACCGAGGGTTTCCCGAACCCGGTGACCCACGAGATGTTCGACCAGACGTCGCCGCCCGTGGTCTTCGAGGATCTCGTCATCGTGGGGAGCCGCGTGCCGGATCGCATCCAGAAGCGGTTCGACACCCCGGGCTCGGTGCAGGCGTTCGACGTCCACACCGGCGAGCGGCGCTGGGTCTTCTACACCGTTCCGCAGTCGAACGACGCCTTCGGGGCCGACACCTGGGAGGGCGGCTCGTGGCGCTTCACCGGACACGCCAACGTGTGGGGGCTGATGTCGCTCGATGCCGAGCGCGGGCTGCTGTACGTGCCCACGAGCACCCCGAGCAGCGACTACTGGGGCGGGCGGCGGCTCGGCGCCAACCTGTTCGCCGAGTCGCTGGTCTGCCTCGACGCCCGCACCGGCGAGCGCGAGTGGCACTTCCAGGCCGTCCACCACGGACTGTGGGACTACGACTTCACGTCGGCGCCGAACCTGATGACCCTCGAGGTCGACGGCCGCACCATCGACGCCGTCGCCGAGGTGTCTAAGCAGGGCTTCACCTACGTGTTCGACCGGGTGACCGGCGAGCCGGTGTGGCCTATCGAGGAGCGCCCCGTCGACACCGTTACCGACGTGCCGGGCGAGGTGCCGTATCCGACCCAGCCGTTCCCGACGAAGCCGCCGCCGTTCGCGGCGCAGGGGGTCTCGCTCGACGACGCGAACGACCTGACACCCGAGATTCATCGCATCGCGACGGCGGAGCTGCAGACCTACCGGCTCGGGCCGCTCTTCACCCCGCCCAGCCTGCGGGGCACGCTGCAGAGGCCGCGGGTCGACGGCGGCGCCAACTGGGGCGGGGCGGCCTTGGACCCGACGACCAACCGGCTCTACGTGCGGACCTCGGAAGGGGTGTCGGCCAACCAGGTCTGTGAGACCGATCCCGAGCTGCCGGAGGTCGACGTCGCCTATACGAACAATTGCCCGCGCGGCGGATCGGCCGGCATCTTCCGGGGGCTGGGCGGGTACGTGCCGGCCGAGCGGAGCCGCCTCGGCCCGATACCCCTCGTCAAGCCACCGTACGCGCGGCTGGTCTCGATCGACCTCAACGCCGGCGACATCGCCTGGAGCGTGCCGTTCGGCGAGGGCAGCCGCATCATGCGCGCGCACCCGCTGCTGCGCGGCGTCGACCTGCCCGACCGGCTCGGCACCCCCGGCGCGCCCGGCCCCATGGTCACCGCCGGCGGCCTCGTCTTCCTCGGCGGGGGCGATCCCTACCTGTACGCGTTCGACGCCGGGACCGGCCGCGAGGTGACCCGGGTCGCCACCGAGTTCCGCACGAGCAGCAACCCGATGACCTATCGCTCGCGCGCGGGCCGGCAGTTCATCCTGATCGCCACCGGCGCCGGGCCGGACGCGCGCCTGGTCGCGTTCGCGCTGCCGTCACGAGCCACTTGATCTCCCGCACTCCGCTGCTCACTCATGACGACATTGCTGCAAGATGACTCGCGACACAACTGAACGGAACCGTACTCAACGGCGGCGGTTGGTCGGCGACGTCCGCGGCCAGACGTCGGCCGGGGACTTCCAGGGCATCCGGCGCCGACCCACGGGGGGTCGGCATGTCGGCACGGGACTTGTGCTGCCGGTGAACCGGGCACGATGCGGAGCGGCGATGTGGGCGGCAGCCACCTACGCGGGCGGCGGGGGGAGCCCGAAGGCCTCGGGAACGGCAGGCTCTCGGGCACGAGACATCTCGGCGATCAGGGGCGGCAGGTCAAGACCGCGCTGGCAAGCGGTCCCAGATGAACTGCTGGAGGCGATCGTCGGGCGGCACCCGCGCCGCACCGCCCCCGTCAGCGAGCCGCGTCAATAGGTGAACCGAATCGGAGTACGTCACCGATGTGGACACGGACCTCGGAGATTACCAGATGACCCGTTCGAATGATTGGCCCCAAGAACCCTTATTTCACAATTCGTTGGATGATCGAGATGTGATCGTCGAAGGCTTCTCCGCCTTGGTTCAACTCACCGAGCCAGCCCTCTCTCAACTGGCCACCCACGTGGACAGGCTGATAGATCCTAATTGTCCAATCCCACCCCGCGGGGAGATGGAGCAGGAAGTGGGAGTCCCTGCTGGAACCTTGTCCTCGATCATGAGGGCAGTGAGCATCTTGACATTAGCTTTATACTCCCCACCTGAGTGGGAGATTGGTCGGTTTCTTGATGAAGCCGTCCACGCCGGATTTGTGCGGGAAGAGGATCGTCCTGGCGTTGAGTCATTCTTTACGAAACACCTCCACCCACACAGCGAAGACATCCGTAGCGCGATGTCTCGCGATAGAGCATCGTCACTCGTAATTCCATCATTTCGAAATCTCAACGTGACAACGGATGTACGGGTGAGGTTTAGCGGCAGCAACCCGATCACAGTTCCAATCGCGCTGGTTCTACTTGCAACCGATGTCGATGAGAAGGATCTTGTGTTCCAGATGACGCTGCGGGATGCACACTACATCAGAAGACGGCTTGATTGGGTGATCGAGACTCTTGACAAGTTGCGGAGCGCACGGCTGGAGAGGGAGGCGCCCGATGGAAACAATTGATGTCATCGCTATCAACGTTTGAAGAGGAAGACGATGGCTGAATCCGGTCTCACTCAGGCGGAAGCGAACGCGCTCATGGAGTTGGAGAAGCGCCGGGGGGGCGAGGATGAGTTGAACTATCCCGACTTCGGGAGAAAGATCACGGTTCCGCTGATCTCGACGGATCGACGTGAGTCATTTCTTCTGGATCTGCAACGGTCACAGATCAATCTCGCCAAGTGCACCTACCAGAACCGGGGGCGGCAGATAGTAGTTCTCGTGCGGCTGGACTTGGGCACGACGCCGCATCGCAATCCGAACGGGGAGGAGATCGGTTCGCCGCATCTCCACATCTACCGCGAGCGTTTCGGCGACAAGTGGGCGTACCCCCCGTGCCCGGATCGGTTTGCCGATTTGGAGGATCCTTGGCAAACGCTCTTTGATTTCATGCAGTTCTGCAATGTCGTTGAGTCACCGGTCATCCGACGGAGGTTGTTCACATGATAGAGGAAGTGCAGAAGCTGTTGGATCAGCACGGGATCTGGCTGCGTGGCAAGACGACACTCCGCCAAGTCGATGATTGGATCGAAATCACCACACCGTACTTGGATCGCCACAACGACTGTCTCCAGATCTACACCAAGCGCGCCGACGGGGGGTTCTTGCTGACGGACGACGGTTACACCATCGAAGATCTCGAGCAGTCCGGCTGCAAAATCGATGGCGGCCGGCGACGGGCTTTGCTCCACACGACGCTCAACGGCTTCGGCGTGAATATCAACGCGACGGCCCTCGAGGTACGAGCATCTAGTGAGGATTTCGCGCTGCGAAAACACAATTTGATACAAGCAATGCTTGCTGTAAACGACCTCTTCTACTTGGCCTCTTCGGTGATCTCCAGTTTGTTCCACGAGGACTCCGAGGCGTGGCTCGGTTTCGCCAAGATCCGATCTGCACCCAACATGAAGTATGGCGGAAGGAGCGGCTATCGCCACTGGGACCACTTTGGGATATCTGAGTCGAAAGGCCAGTCCGAGACGGCGGAGCGCTACCTGCTCTACCTGCAGGAGTTGGCAACCCAGACGGTACAGAAGCCGGAGCGAGTGCCAAGTGTTGTGGACTGGCTGGAGACGGGATCAGACGGCCTCCCCATCGGAACTGTTCGGGCGGGATTTGCGCCGACGCTACCTGTCGACGCTGGTCGTTGACCACGACCGGCGGCGGGTGGTGGTGTGGGCCGGCAAGGGCCGTGGCTCACGACCCGACAGCTGAACATGTCCAGCGCAATGGTCAGATACAGGAACTCCGCGAGCGCCGGGAAGGTATGTTGATGGTTCGAGACCAGAGGGCCGAGCTCGGGCATTCCGGCAGCTTCAGGGCGCCGGGGTCGGTGCCGCGAGCGGCAGTTGTGCGTGGGTGTGATCGGTACCAGTCGCAACCTGACATAAAAGAGCACAATAAATGCGGGGTCCCTTGGCTGTATTCGCGCTATCGCTGCCGGAGGAGTAGAGGGGGGCGCGCCGGGACATCGACACCGACGTGCCGGCGGAGCGGAGATCACGGCGGGCGGCGCCATTTCGCGGGAGCCCCGACATGAGTGCACGACCCTTTCGGCGTCGGCTGTGTGGCGTGATCCTGCTGTTCGGACTCGCCTGGGTTACCGTCGCCCACGCGCAGACCATCGACGTCACCGCCGCCACCATCGAGGACCTGAACCGCGCGTTCGAGGCTGGCGCCCTGACTTCGGAGCAGCTCGTCGGGAGCTACCTGGCCCGCGTCGCCGCCTACGACGACGCCGGCCCGAGGCTCAATGCGGTCATCGCCCTGAACCCGAACGCGCTCGATCGCGCCCGCGAGCTCGATGCCGAGCGGCGGTCCCGCGGCCCGCGTTCTCCGCTGCACGGCATCCCGGTCGTACTGAAGGACAACCTCGACACCGCGGATCTGCCGACCACCGCCGGGTCGGTCCTGCTGGCGGGCTCGATGCCGCCCGACGACGCCTTCCTCGTCGCGAAGCTCCGCGCGGCGGGCGCCATCGTCCTCGCCAAGGTCAACATGAGCGAGTTCGCCTCGGGCGGCGCGATGAGCTCGCTGGGGGGACGCACCCGCAACCCCCACGACCTGCTGCGGACGCCGGGCGGATCGTCCGGGGGCACCGGCGCGGCGATCGCGGCGGCCTACGCGCAGGTTGGCCTGGGGACGGACACCGGCGGTTCGGTGCGCTCGCCGTCGACGGCCAACGGCATCGCCGGGCTCAAGCCGACCCTGGGACTCCTCAGCCGCGACGGCATCGTGCCCCTCGCGCTGTCTTTCGACACCGCGGGTCCCATGGCGCGGCACGTGTACGACGTCGCCGCCGCCCTCGGGGTCATGACCGGGGTCGACCCCGCCGACGAGGCCACCGTCAGGAGCCGCGGCCGCTTCGAGACCGACTATACGCAGTATCTCGACGCGAACGCCCTCGCCGGCGCCCGCATCGGCGTCGCCCGCGATTTCCTCGGCCAGGACGGCGACGTGGACTGGGTCGTCGAGGCCTCGCTCGACGTGATGCGCGAGGCCGGGGCGACCATCGTCGACGTGCGGTTCCCGCGGTGGCTCCTCGAGGCCGGCGGCGACTTCTACACCGTGGTCCGCTACCGCGAGTTCCGGGCGCAGATCGCGGAGTACCTGGCGACGTTGCAGCCCGAGTTCCACGCGAGCCTCGCCGATCTGGTGGCGAGGTCGGTCCGCCTGACCGCCCCGGCCGACGGGGCGGGGCACAACCCCGGCCGGTGGCGCCTGATGCGGCAGGAGGATGCGAGCGGCGAGCTGTCCGATGCGGAGTACCGCGCCGTCGTCGAGCACGGCCTGCCGATGGTGCGCACCGTGATCCGCGGGCTGATGGACGCCGACGACCTCGCGGCGATCGTGTATCCCACGTCGCCGCGTCGACCCGGGCGGGTCGACGTCGCCCCGGCGCCTACCGGCGGCGGCAGTCCCTCGGCGACGCGATACGCCAACCTCACCGGCTTCCCCGACCTCATCGTGCCCGCCGGCTTCACCGGCGACGGCCTCCCCGTGGGTCTCTCCTTTCTTGGCCGCGCGTTCGATGAGCCGCGCCTGCTGGCCCTCGGTTACGCCTTCGAGCAGGCCACGAGGGCGCGGCGCCCGCCGGTGCACACGCCGCCGCTCGGTCCGTGAGGGGGCGCGCCGCGGAGTCGCCGGTTCCGCGAGTCGAAGGTCTGCAGGCCGTGCATGCCGACCGGCGGGCCTGCGGACTGGCGTTCGGGTGGTTGTGGCCGGGCTTGCAGCGGCGTAGCATGGGTCGAGTCGATGGCGGACAAGGTCGGATCCCGTTTCCCGGTCGCCGTGGGCGAAGCGGGTGGCGCGGCCGATGGAGGGCAAGGATGACGGTTCGATTCCTCGTTTCGGTGATCGTGGCCGGGGTGGTCGCATTCCCGGTTCTCGCGGCGGCCGGCCAGCCGCCGGCGCCGCGCACGCCGTGGGGCGACCCCGATCTGCAGGGCGCCTACACGAACAAGACGGTCACGCCTCTTCAGCGCCCGGTGGAGCTGGCGGGGCGGGACCGGCTGACCGCCGAGGAGGTTGCCGACCTCGAACGGGAGGTCCTCGACCGGAACGCGGCGCTGCTCGCTCGGCCGGCGGCGAGGACGGAGGCCACCGCGAGCGTGGACGTCGGCGTGGACGGGGCGCCGGGGTTCTACAACAACTTCTGGCTCGACCGCGGCACGACGTCCACCGGGCAGACGTCGCTCATCGTCGACCCGCCTGACGGCCGGCTCCCGCGGCTGACGCCCGAGGCGCAGGCGGACGAGGACGCGCGCCTCGCGGCGCGGGCCGGGCGCGGCCCGGCCGACACGTGGACCGACATGGATCTCAACGACCGCTGCATGCTCTGGTCGGTGGGGCCGCCGATGCTGCCGACCGGCTACAACAACAACTACCTGATCCTGCAGACGCCCGACCACGTCGTCATCCACGTCGAGATGATCCATGACACGCGCATCATCCCCCTGGACGGCCGCCCGCGGCCCCAACGCGGGATCCCGCAGTGGCTGGGCGAGATGCGCGGTCACTGGGAGGGCGACACCCTGGTCGTCGAGACCCACCGCATCGCCCGTAGCGAAGAGGGTTCGTCGTTCGGTAACGACGCGGTCCGCATCCGCGCCGCCAACGGCGGCCGCACCGAGAGCCTCCGCATCGTCGAACGGTTCACGCGGGTCGACGCCGACACCATTCGTTATCAGTTCACGGTCGAGGACCCGACGCGGTGGACGAGCCCCTGGTCGGGCGAGCTGCCGCTGCGCCGCATCGACGAGTCGCTCTTCGAGTACGCGTGTCACGAGGGCAACTACAGCATCGCCAACATGCTGGGCGGCGAGCGGGCCCTGGAGCGGGCCGCGGCGGCGGGGTCGCCGGGCCGCTAGCCGGACGGGCTCGGCGCACGCGTCGGCGCCGCTCGGTGCGGCGCGCGGGGGTTCTCCGCCGCTGGTCGTCCCGCGCTCGTCCTTCATGCCTTCGGCGCGCGGGGAGTCGCGGTGCCATCGGCGGCCACGGCCCCTGCCGGCGGTGCCGGACGAGACCGTCTTCGGGGGCGTAAAGGGAGTATATTGAGGTGTCCGACGTCCATCAGGAGGGGTTCACATGCGGCATCGAGTTCCGGAAACGGTGAGCGCGGCGGTGGCGGCGTTCGGGCTGGTGGCGGCGGCGGCCGCGGCGCAGGATGCTCCGCGGACGGCATGGGGAGCCCCAGACCTTCAGGGCGTCTGGGACTTCCGCACCATCACGCCACTGGAGAGACCGGAACGGCTGGGCGATCAGGCGTTCCTGACCGAGGAGGAGGCGGCCAACCTCGAGCAGGAGGTCGTCGATCGGAACGCCGAGCTCGCCAACCGTGAGGCCCGACGCACGGAGGCCACCGAGAGCGTGGACCGGGGCGAGGACGGGGCCCCCGGCTTCTACAACAACTTCTGGCTCGACCGCGGCACCCGCACCGTCGGCACCCGCCGCACATCGCTGGTCGTCGACCCGCCGAACGGGCGGCTGCCCGAGATGTCGCCGGCGGGGCGCGCGCGCAACGAGGCGCGGCGAGCGTACCTGCAGGAGCATCCCGCCGACTCGTGGGTGGACCGCAGCGCCTACGACCGCTGCATCCTCGGCTTCAACGCCGGCCCACCCGTCACCCCCGGCGGCTACAACCAGAACCTGCAGGTGTTTCAGACCCCCGATCACGTGGTGCTGCTGACCGAGATGGTCCATACCGTGCGGGTGGTGCCCCTCGACGGGCGCCCGGCCCTGCCCGACGACGTCCGCCAGTGGTCGGGCGACTCGCGCGGCCGCTGGGAGGGCGACACCTTGGTCGTCGAGACCTCGCACTTCAACGACCAGCGCCGGTGGCGGGGGACGTCGCGGAACATGACCCTCGTCGAGCGGCTGACCCGCATCGACGCCGACACCCTCGTCTACGAGTACACCGTCGACGACCCCGAGACATGGACGCGCCCGTGGACGGCGTCGCTCCCGATGCGGCGCGCCGAGGAGCCGCTCTACGAGTACGCCTGCCACGAGGGCAACTACAGCATGCCCGGCATTCTGGGCGGACATCGCATGGACGAACTGGCTGCCGCGGCCGCCGGTCGGTGAGGGGCGGGAAGCCCCCGCGGCGGCTCCGCTTCCGCACCGCTCACCGCGCGGGGCCGGCGCCGGCCTGCGGCGCGGCGCTCCTCCGGCAACCGTTCGACAGGGAGAGACTCCGGTCATGAGAACAGCTCTTCGCCGTCTGCTCACCGCCTGCGCTCTCGTCGTCGTCGCCGCGGCGCCGCTCGCCGCCCAGCCGGAGGGATGGACACGCCCCTTCCCCGGCCACCGCGTCATCGGCAACCTCTACGCGGTCGGGACCTACGACCTCGCGGTCTTTCTCGTGACGTCCGAGGAGGGCCACTTCCTGATCAACACCGGGCTGGAGGACTCGACCGGGATCATCCGCGGAAACATGGAGTCGCTCGGGTTCCGGCTCGAGGACGTCAGGGTGCTGCTGCAGATGCAGGCGCATTGGGACCACACCGCGGCCCTCGCCGAGATCAAGGAGATCACCGGGGCCGAGATGTGGGCCACGGCGGACGACGCCCCCGTGCTCGAGGACGGCGGCTTCAGCGACCCGCACTTCGGCGGCCGCGTGTCGTTCCCGCCCGTCGAGGTCGACCGCGTCATCACCGACGGCGAGGTGCTCGTTCTGGGCGACGCGCGGCTCACGGTGATGGAGAGCCCGGGGCATACCGCGGGCAGCTCGAGCTATCTCATGACCGTCGAAGAGAACGGGCGCGAGTACCGCGTCGCCATCGCGAACATGGGGACCATCAACCCCGGGAAGCGGCTGGTCGTCGACCCGACGTATCCCGGCGTCGCCGACGACTTCGCCGAGACGTTCCGCAAGCAGAAGGCGCTCGACGTCGACGTCTGGGTCGCGGCGCACGGGGGCCAGTACGGCCTGCACGACAAGTACGAGGCGGGGCAGGCGTACGACCCCGACACGTTCGTCGACCCCGACGGCTTCCTCGCCGCCGTCGAACGGCTCGAAGACCTGTATCTGGCGCAGATCGCAGAGGAGCGCCGCTGATTTCCGCACGGTGTGCCGGGCGGTGAAGAGAGTGGGCCTGGCGTCGGCCGGCGCGGCGTGGTCGCGCCGCCACCGGTGGCGGCCGCCTCCGGCGCCGCGATCGTGTTCACGGGAGGTCGAGATGCCGAATCATGCACGGCGCCGCGTGCTCGCCGCGCCCGTCGTCTTCGTCGCGTTGGCCGTCGTTCTCGTTGCCGCGCCGATCGAGGCCCAGCGTCCGGCGGTGTCGGGCCGATCCGCGGGCCTTTCCACCGGGCACCCGCTGACCACCGCCGCCGCCTTCGAGATCCTGGTGCAGGGCGGCAATGCGTTCGACGCGGGTGTCACGGCGCTGCTGGTCGGGGGCGTCGTGGAACAGGACCTTTACGGGTTGGGGGGAGAAGCGCTGATCCTCGTCTACCCGGCCGACGAGGGCGAGGTCACCTCCGTGGTCGCCCAGGGTTGGGCCCCGAAGGGGGCCAGCATCGAGTGGTACGAGTCGCGCGGGCGCGATCTCTTCGGCGAGGGACTCGACCCCGCCGTCGTGCCCGGCGCCCTGCACGGCGTCCTCACCGTGCTGGAACGCTGGGGCACGATGAGCTTCGAGGAGGTTTCGGCCCGCGCCATCGAGCACGCCGGGCAGGGCTTCCCGCTGCGGCCCCTCACCGCCCGCGCCATCGAGGCGAATCTCGGGTTCATGGAGGCGTGGCCTGACAACCAGCGTTTCTGGCTGAAGCCGGACGGGTCGCTGTACAACGCCGGCGAGACCATCGCGTTCCCCACCCTCGCCGCCACCCTCACGAAGATGGTGGAGGCCGAGCGGGACCACGCCCACCTCGGCCGCGAGCAGGGCATCGCCGCCGCCCGCGACCGCTTCTACAAGGGCGACATCGCCGAGGAGATGGTCGCCTTCCTGAAAGACCACGGGGCGCCGTTCGAGATCGACGACTTCGCCGAGTTCCACTCCCGGGTCGAGGCCCCGACGGCCACCGAGTACCGCGGCTACACCGTCTACAAGCACGGATTCAACAGCCAGGGCCCGGTGCTGTTGCAGACACTCAACATCCTCGAGGAGTTCGACCTGCAGGCGATGGGCCACAACAGTCCCGACTACATTCACACCGTCGTCGAGGCGATGAAGCTGGCCTACGCGGATCGCGACACCTACTACGCGGACACCGACTTCGTCGACGTGCCGGCCGAGGGCCTGCTGTCCACCGCCTACGCCCGGGAGCGGGCGGCGGAGATCGAGCCTGACCGGGCGTCGGTCGCGTTCCGGGCCGGCGACCCGCTTCCCCACGACCCCCGGGTGAACGAGTGGCCGTTCTGGGTCGCGGACATCGAGGACGGGGTGGCGGCCAGCGACGCCGACGGGTCGTTCGTGCCGTCGGCCGGCGGGCTCAAGGACACCACTCACGTCGCCATCGTCGACGCCGACGGCAACGTGTTCGACGCCACCCCGAGCGGGGGCTGGACCGGCGGCGGGGTCATTCTCGGCGAGACCGGCATCGGCCTGAGCACCCGCGGCGAGCAGTTCTGGCTCGACCCGGACCGCGCGAACCAGATCCGACCGCGCGCCCGCCCGCGCTACACCCTGACGCCGAGCCTCGTGTTCAAGGATGGCGAGCCGATGATGGCCATCGGCACGCCGGGGGGCGACAACCAGGACCAGACCATCCTCCAGGCGTTCCTCAACATCGTGGAGTTCTGGGACGACTGGTATCCGAACCTGCACGACGCGCTGGCGTGGCCGCGGGCGCGGACCCAGCACCTGCACGGGTCGTTCTGGCCGCACGCGGCCGGCTTCAACCGGATGGATCTCGAGTCGAGGATCTCGCCGGAGGTGGCGAACGAGCTGCGGCGCCGGGGCCACCACGTCAACGAGGTGGCGCCGTTCGGAATGTCCGGCTGCGCGACGGCGGTGCTGATCGACCCGGCCACGGGCACCCGGCTGGCCGCCGGCGACCCGCGGCGCGACTGCTACGCGTTGGCGTACTGATGGCGCGGGCCTAGTGTAACGGGTTGACGACGCGAACCGAGCGATAGAGCTGTCCGTGACTCAGGTCCTCGGAGTAGAGAACCGTCGCGCCCAGCGACTCCGCCGCGGCCACGATGGCGCCGTCCCAGTAGGAGATCCCGTAGCGGAGCGATACCTCGGCCCCGAGGCGATCAGCGGTTGGTCGACGAGAGGATCAGACGACAACGGAGTCGACGGAGGACATTGATGCAACGACGACGACACGGACGGCGTCCGGCCGGGTTGACGTGGGGCATGGTGGTTGCCGCGGTGGCGCTGGTCCCGGCTGCCGTCTCGGCGCAGTTGGCCTCCACGAGCTATACCGCGGCCGAGGCGGACGCCGGTCAGCCGATCTACGAGCAGATGTGCGCGACGTGCCACATGTCGAACCTCACCGGGTCGTTCGAGGCGCCGGAGCTGGCGGGTCCGACCTTCCGGGGCGCCTGGGAGGACCGGGCCGTCGACGAGCTGATCGCGCTGGTGCAGGTGACGATGCCGCCGGGGGCCGGGGGCTCGCTCGCCCCGGCGGAGTACGCGAGCGTCGTCGCCTACATCCTGCGCGAGAACGGCGTCGCGGCGGGAACGGCGGCCCTGGGCGGCATCACCGCGCTCGCCGGCGGCGGGGGCGCGACGGCGCCCGACCCGGCCGCGGCCGCCCTCGACGGGGGCACGCGCAGCTTCCGGCCCGTGCCCGAGCGGGCTCCCGTCACCGACGCGATGCTGCGCGACCCCGACCCGGACGACTGGCTGATCTACCGCCGGACCTACGACGCCTGGGGGCACAGCCCCCTCGACCAGATCGACCGCGGCAACGTCGGCGATCTGCAGCTCGCGTGGGTATGGTCGATGGGCGACGGCCGCAACCAACCGACGCCGCTCGTCTACGACGGCGTGATGTACCTCGCCAACCCCGGCAACGTCGTGCAGGCCCTCGACGCCGCCACCGGCACCCTGCTGTGGGAGTACCGCCGCCCCCTGCCGGAGGCGCTGCGCGGCGCGAACAGCCGCAACCTCGCCATCTACGGCGACAAGCTGTTCCTGGGGGCGCGCGACGCCCACGTCGTGGCCCTCGACAGCCGTACGGGCGAGCTGGTCTGGGAGAGCCGGATGGCCGACTACAACGACGGCTACTCGAACTCGAGCGGGCCCATCGTGGCGAACGGGCGGGTCGTCAACGGCATCAACGGCTGCTCCCGGTTCATGCCCGACAGTTGCTTCATCACCGCCCACGACGCCGACACCGGCGAGGAGCTGTGGCGGCGCCTCACCATCGCCGCTCCCGGCGACCCCGGCGGCGACACCTGGGGCGACCTGCCGCTCTCCCTGCGGGGCGGCGGCGACTCGTGGATTCCCGGCAGCTACGACCCCGAGCTCGACCTGCTCTTCTGGCCGGTCGCCCAGGCCAAGCCGTGGGTGCCGGCGAGCCGGGGGTTGACCGTCCACGACCCCGCCCTCTACACCAACTCGACACTCGCCCTGGAGCCCGCCGACGGCTCGATCCGCTGGTATCGGCAGCACGTGCCCGGCGAGGCCCTCGATCTCGACGAGGGGTTCGAGCAGGTGCTGGTGGAGAGCGGCGGCCGCAGAGTGCTTCTCACCATCGGCAAGCACGGCGTCCTTTGGAAGCTCGACCGCGAGACGGGGGCGTTCCTCGGTCACGCCGAGACCGTGTTCCAGAACGTGTTCGAGTCGATCGATCCCGACACCGGGGTCGTGAGCTACCGGCAGGACATCGCCGACGCCGGCATCGGCGACTGGGTTTCGGTGTGCCCGAGCACCGCCGGCGGCCACAACTGGCACGCGACGGCCTTCAGCCCCGAGACCCGGCTGCTGATCATCCCCCTCAGCCAGAGCTGCCTGGAGATCGCGGGCCGCGAGGTGGCCCTGGAGATCGGCTCGGGGGGTTCGCAGGCCGACCGGCTGTGGTTCGAGATGCCGGGGACCGACGGCAACCTCGGCAAGCTCGCCGCCTACGACGTCGACACCCTGGAGGAGCGCTGGAGCGTCGAGCAGCGGGCCGCGTTCATGACCGCCGTGCTGACCACTGGCGGCGGGCTCGCGTTCGCGGGCGACGTGGACCGCTACTTCCGCGCCCACGACACGGCCACCGGCGAGGTCCTGTGGGAGACCCGGCTCGGCACCTCGGTGCAGGGGTTCCCGGTGAGCTACGGGGTCGACGGCACGCAGTACATCGCGGTGTCGACCGGGCTCGGCGGGGGCAGCCCGCGCCGCGTGCCGGCGCTGCTGAGCCCGGATATCGTGCACCCGGAGACGGGGAACGCGCTGTACGTGTTCTCGCTGCGGCGTTAGGGATCCGCGCGGTAGAACGGCGCGGGCTCCGGTGCGGCGCGCCACCGGCGCGAAGTTCGGGGTACGGCGGTGCGGGAAGTCGTTTGGCGATGTGACCCAATGGGGTCCAAGTCGGAACCGAGGATCAAGGCGTGACGCGCATCGGCAGGGTCGATGGGGCGCCCAGCGGGGCCGAAGGCGCGACGGTGGGCGGGGATTCGCGGGAGAGGGGCGGGCCAGGCGCTTGGATTCGTGCACGTCCTGGTTCAGAATAAGCAGTCGGCTGCGGCGCGCCGCGGCCGGGAACACCGGTTCACCCGATTCGGTCCGGAGGACCTCGAGATGTCACTGACTCAGCATTGCCGCGCCGGGCTCGTCGCTACCCTGGTCGCCGCGCTCGGCTTCCTCGCGCTGCCGGCCGTTGCCGCGGCGCAGGACGAGGCGCACGAAATCACCTTCACCCGGGACGTGGCCCCGATTCTGCAGCGCTCGTGCCAGGAGTGCCACCGCACCGGCTCGATCGCGCCCATGTCTCTGCTGACCTACGAGGAGACCCGGCCGTGGGCCCGCTCGATCCGCGAGAAGGTGGTCACCCGGACCATGCCGCCCTGGTACATCGACAAGAACATCGGCGTCCAGGGCTTCAAGTACGACTACTCGCTGAGCGACGAGGAGATCGAGACCGTCGCGGGCTGGGTCGACGCGGGGGCGCCGCGCGGCAACCCCGAGGACCTGCCGCCGCCGCGCGAGTTCCGGGACATCGCCGAGTGGAAGATCGGCGAACCCGACTGGATCGTCGAGATTCCCGAGCCGTTCGTGGTCGCCCCCGAGGCTCCCAACTGGTGGGGGGATCTCTACTCGGACTCGGGCCTGACCGAAGACCGCTGGGTCAGGGCGGTCGAGACCAAGCCGTCCCTCGAGGGCTTCCCGGTCGTCCACCACGCGGTGACGAGCAACTCCGACCCTGAGTCGGACGACGACGACTACGCCTTCCTCAACGAGTATGCCCTCGGCAAGAACGGCGACATCTTCCCCGACGGCACCGGCCGCCTCATCAAGGCCGGGGCGCAGATCAAGTTCAACATGCATTACGCCGCGATCGGCGTCGAGACCACCGACCGGACCCGCGTCGGCCTGCAGTTCTATCCGAAGGGCGTCGTGCCCGAGCGCAAGCTCATCTCGGCCCACGTCGGCGACGACGAGGACCTCGACATCCCCGCCGGCGCCTCGAACGTGCGGCACGACGGCTACTATCGCCTGAAGGAGAACGCGCACATCACTGCGTTCCAGGCCCACCTGCACAACCTGGGCAAGCGTCAGTGCCTCGGGGCCATCTATCCTGACAACAGCAAGGAGATTCTGAGCTGCGCCGACTGGGACTTCGGGTGGCACATCGTCTACAACTACGAGGACGACGTGGCGCCGCTGCTGCCGAAGGGCACGCTCCTCCACGTGACGAGCTGGCACGACAACTCGGAGGCCAACCGCTGGAACGACGACCCCACCAACTGGGCCGGGTTCGGCCAGCGTTCGAGCGACGAGATGAGCTTCGCGTGGGTGAGCTGGTACGAGCTCGACGACGAGGCGTTCGAGAAGGAGCGCGAGGCGCGGGAGGCGTTGGCCGACAACGACGAGTAGCCGGCGCCGCCGAGCGGCCCTCGCCGGGCCGCCGGCCGAGCAGAGACGACTTGCGGGAACGAGGACGCCGCGAGACGAGGCACGACACGGGACGAGCAGTCATGAGAGGTCAGATTCCGAGCTTTGGCGTGGCCGCCGCGGCTGCGCTGGTGGTCGCGTTCACGGCGTCCGCCGGGTCGGCGCAGGAGCGCTGGAACCGCGGCCAGAACGTTCAACCGGTCTTCGAGGGGTGGGAGCGGAACGACGACGGATCGTTCACCATGGTCTTCGGCTACCTGAATCGCAACTACCAGGAGCAGCCGGTCATCCCCGTCGGACCGAACAACCGCTTCGAGCCGGGTCCGGCGGACCGGGGGCAGCCGACGCACTTCTACAATCGGCGCCAGCAGTTCGTGTTCACGGTAAGGGTGCCCGCCGACTGGGGGCGCGAGCAGGATCTCGTCTGGACCGTCACCCACAACGGACGGACCGACCGCGCCATCGGCCACTTGTGGCCGGTATGGGAGATCGACGGCGGCGTCCTGCGCCTGAACCGGGGGACTGGTACGGGGCAGGGTTACGCCGACAACCAGCCCCCGGTCGTCCGGCTGGAGGGGGAGGATCACCTCGAGGTGACCCTGCCGGACACGCTCGAGATCGCGGTCCTCGCCGGAGACGACGGCATTCCGCCCCCGAACCCGCGACTCGCGGAACGGCGCGTCCGCCGCGGCCCGAAGTCGCAGGCGATGGTCGACCCTCGCAAGGCGGCGGCCACCGGCCTCGCCGTTACGTGGCTTCACTGGCGCGGGCCGGGCGAGGTGCGGTTCAGCCCGCGGACGCCCGAGATCGGCGAGGGTGGGCGGGCGGTCACCGCGGTCTCGTTCAGCGAGCCGGGCGACTACGTGCTGCAGGCGGTTGCGGACGATACCGTCTACGTGACGCCGGTCAACGTGACCGTGACCGTCAACCCGCCGGCCGAGCCCTAGTCGACCGTCCTCGAGAGAAGCTGCCCATGTCGCGGGGCGTCTTTCGCAGCGTTTGCCCGCGAAAACCAGCGACAGGACGGCCAAGGAGGCTCTGGGACAGTCCACTGGGAGCCCGGCGCCGCGGGTCGCGAGCGTGCGTCGAGTCGAGGAGCGGAGTCATGCATGCACGGGTCAATCGCCGGTGGACGGCGCGCGTTGCGGTTCTCCCGGGGGCGGTCGCGCTGGCCGCGGTCATCGGGGCGGGGCAGTGGGCAACCGCCCAGTCGGGCGACGGCAAGACGACCATCGCGGACACGCCGACGCGCGCGCAGGCCGCCGACGGCTCGTACATCTCCTGGCGCGAGCACATCATCGACGACCTCGCTGTGGGCGGCGTCGCCCTCGCCGGGAGCGACGGGCTGGCCATGGCCGACCTCGACCTCGACGGCCACCTCGACATCGTCTCCGTGCACGAGTCCGACACCACCTACGACGGCGTGCCCGACGGTCATGTCCGCATCGCCTACGGCTCGGCCGACCCTGACACCTGGGACCTCCGGACCCTGGCCGAAGGCGAGGAAGCCGGCGCGGCCGAGGATGTGGACATCGGCGACATGAACGGCGACGGCTATCCCGATGTCGTGGTGGCCTGCGAGCTGTCGCACCTCATCTACTTCGAGAACCCCGGCGCGGCGGGTCGGGAGGAGCGGTGGAAGCGGGTCATCCCCGCCTCCACCCTCGACCGCGGCTCGTACATCCGCGTCTTCCTCGCCGACTTCGACGACGACGGCCGCCCCGAGGTGGTCGCCGCCAACAAGGGCGGCCAGAACCCGCCTCGGGGCACGACCGAGAAGCACCCCGTGTCGTGGTTCGCGCTACCCGACGATCCCCTCGACGGCGACGCCTGGGTCGAGCACGAGCTAGCCCGCGTCATCGTTCCCATCAACTCGCAGCCCTTCGACCTCGACGGCGACGGCGACCTCGACGTCATCGGCGGCTCGCGCATGGAACGGCGCATCTTCTGGTTCGAGAACGTCACCGAAGGCGGCGACATCGCGTTCCGCGAGCACCGCATCGAGATTACGCCTGAGGCCATCGTCACCGGATTCAACATGGAGTTCGTCGACCTGAGCGGTGACGGTCGCGTCGACATCGCCATTCTCGACGAGCGCAACGGCTTGTCGTGGCTGGAGCAGCCGGCCGATTCCGACGGCGCTTGGCGCCTGCATCCCATCGGCGGCCTCATGCCGGATCGGCTCGTGGGCTTCGTGCTGACCGACATCGACGACGACGGCCGCCTCGACGCGTTCTCGGGCGCCTACAGCCAGGATCCGCGCGACGTCGACGCCACCGACCTCTCTCCGTCACACCGGGCGGGCCGCCTGTCGTGGTTCGAGCAGCCTGAGGATCCCACCGGGGCCTGGATCCGCCACGACGTGTCGCGGCGCGTCCGCGGCATGTTCGACAAGTTCCTCGTCCGCGACATGGACGGGGACGGCGACGTCGACCTCATCGGCACCCGCGGCAACTCCCTTCCCTACGACGGGGTGTTCTGGCTGGAGCAGGTGCGGACGGCCGATCCGGCGCCGGCCTTCGATCAGGCGCGGGAGGCGGACAGCCGCCAGCTTCCGCTGCCCGAGTAGCGTCGGCGGATCGCACGGCTGCGCAGGATCGCCGACTGACGCCGGCTCACTCAGGCGCCTCGGACCCAGAGGACGCCGTCTCACGCACCCTTCGTCACGATTCTTCGCGTAGTCCGAGTCCAAGCCCAAGCCCGGGAGCCTGCGCCGTAGAACGGCGCGGGCTCCTGGTGGCCCGTCGGCCGAACCTCGGGCGGCCGGCCTGCGTCATTAGAAGATGTGGGTGTCGGGTCGGAGGCTGGCCCGGATACCATGGCGGAAGGAGGCGCGCAGCATCGATGCCGCTGATCCACACCAAGGATTTATGGAAGACGTACAGGATGGGCACGGAGTCGGTCCACGCCCTCAGTGGCGTTTCCGTCGACATCGAGCGCGGCGAGTTCGTCGCGATCATGGGGCCGTCGGGCTCGGGGAAGTCGACGCTGATGAACCTCATCGGCTGCCTCGACACGCCCACGAGCGGCACGTATCGGCTGAACGACAGGGATGTGAGCCGCATGAACGACGACGAGCTGGCGCGCATCCGAAACGAGGAGATCGGGTTCGTCTTTCAGACCTTCAACCTGCTGCCGCGGGCGTCGGCCCTGCACAACGTCGAGCTGCCGCTGATCTACGCGGGCGTACCGGGGGCGCGGCGGAACGAGCAGGCGGTGGCGGCGCTCGAACTCGTGGAGCTCGAGGACCGGATGGACCACCGGCCGAACGAGTTGTCGGGCGGGCAGCGCCAGCGGGTGGCGATCGCCCGGGCCCTGGTCAACCAGCCGTCGTTGCTGCTCGCGGACGAGCCGACGGGCAACCTCGACTCCAAGACGGGGCGCGAGATCATGGCGATCTTCGAAGGGCTGCACCGGTCAGGCAACACCATCGTGCTGATTACCCACGAGGCGGACGTCGCGCAGCACGCCCACCGCGTGATCCACCTGATGGACGGGGCGGTCGAGCGGGAGGACGTCAATCCCGATCCGACGGCGGCCGGCGACGTGCGGGTTTCGGTGCGGACCGCCTGAGACCTGCGACGGTGCTGCGATTCAGCCCGCCGAAGCGTCGGCGTCGTCCTTGAGGCGAGAGAGGCGAATGCAAGCAGGGAACGCTCGACGCCGACGCCGATGACGTGGTGTCGGCGTCGTCCTCGAGGCGGGAGAGGCGATGCAAGGCTCTCCCGGGGATGCGGAGAGTCGCCCGACCTCAGTCGAGCTCGGTCCCGGTCAACAGGCGGTAGGCCTCGCGGTATTTCTCTCCGGTCCTCGCCACCACATCGTCCGGCAGCGACGGGGCCGGCGGCTGCCGGTTCCATTGGACCGCATCGAGGTGATCTCGGACGAACTGCTTGTCGAAGCTCGGCTGGGCGACGCCCGGGCGATACGTCTCCCGGGGCCAGAACCGTGAGGAATCGGGAGTCAGCGCCTCGTCGATCAGGATGATCTCGTCCCCTTCCCCGATGTCCCCGCCCGCCGCCTGAGCGCCGCCGGCGCGGACGAGCCCGAACTCGAACTTGGTGTCGGCGACGATGATGCCGCACGACTCGGCGTGTTCGGCCCCGTGCGCGTAGAGCGCGAGGGTCAGCTCGCGGAGCCGGGCGAGCAGCCGGGGCCCGATGATCTCGGCCGCCTGCTCGGCCGTGATGTTCTCGTCGTGGCCGCTCGTCGCCTTGGTCGCGGGCGTGAAGATGGGCTCGGGCAGCCGGTCGGACTGCTGCAGGCCGGCCGGCAGCTCGACGCCGCAGACGGCGCCCGTGCGCCGGTAGTCGGCCCAGCCCGAGCCGGCGAGGTACCCGCGGGCAACGCACTCGACGGGGATCGGCTCGGTGCGGCGCACTAGCATCGACCGCCCCCGCAGCGTCTCGGCATGGGGGAGGCACGGGGCGGGGTACTGGTCGGGGGCCGTCGACACCATGTGGTTCTTCACGATGGACTCGGTGAGGCCGAACCAGAACGCGGAGAGCTGGGTCAGCACCTTGCCCTTGTCGGGAATCGTCGAGCCGAGGACGAGGTCGTAGGCGGAGATGCGGTCGGTCGCGACCATCAGGAGATGGTCGTCGACGGTGTACAGGTCACGAACCTTGCCGCGGCGCTGCGGCCGCAGTCCCTCCAGCGAGGTCTCGAACAGTGCGGGTGCGGACGTCACGATGGCCTCATTCCGGTTGCGCCCTACCCACGCTTGGTCAGGCGAGCGCCAGCCGGTCGGCGGCGCCCTCGGGCGGTGGATTACAGGTTTCGCCACGGGCTCCCGGGCGTCGTCAGCAGGGACAATCCAAGTCCGGGAGCATGTAGAATCGTAGCTTACCGAAGAGACGCGCGCGCGGCAAGGAAGCGCGGCCGCCGGCCGCACGCATCATGCCCGGTCGGGCCGCCGTATCGGCTTGCGCGTCTTCCCCGAGAACCATGACGCCACCCGGCGGGCCGGCGAGACGCATCTCCGCGGTCCGTCTTCACGAACCGCTCCCGGACGGGCTACCGAGCGCATGCGAACCCACCTTCGAACCGTCGGCGTCCTAGGGCTGACCGTGGCTCTCATGGCGTGGGTGTTCCGGAGCACGGATCCGGTGTCGGTGTGGGGGGAAATCGAAGGGGCCCGGGCGGACCTGATCGCGGCGTCGGTGGCCGGCATCGCCCTCGCCTACGTGGTCCGCATCAAACGGTGGTTGCTGCTGCTCGCCCCGCTCGGCCGGGTCGGCGTCGGGTCGGCGACCCGGGCCACGATCATCGGTTTCGCGACTTCCACCATCGTGCCGCGGCTGGGCGAGGTGGTGAGGCCCTACCTGCTCGCACGTCGCGAATCGCTCAGCATGAGCGCGGCGCTGGCGACGATCGTGGTCGAGCGCATTCTCGACATGATCGCGGTGAGTCTGCTCTTCGGGCTGTTCCTGGCCGCGTTCAGCCGCCAGTTGCCGGCCACCGACGAGCAGGTCCTCGGCGCGCTGAAGGCGGGGGGGCTGGTGGTCGCGGTGGGCGCCGGCGTCGTGCTGGCCCTCGTCTGCGTTGCCGCGCGTCGACCGGCGTGGGTGGTCGCGCTCGCGGCGCGGGTGGAACGGCTGGCGCCGCACGGCCCCGGGGGGGCCGCGAGCCGTTTCATCACGCGGTTCAGCACGGGCTTGGGGGTGGCCCGCGACCCCGGGCGTCTGCTGCGGGCGATCGCGTGGTCGCTCGTGATGTGGGCGCTGGTGGGCGCGACCGCCTGGTGGGGCTGCCTGGCGTTCGACTTGGCGCTGCCCCCGAGCAGCGGCCTGCTCCTGCTGGCGTTGATGGCCCTCGGCGTCTCGGCGCCGACGCCGGCCGGCGTCGGGGGGTTCCACGCGGCGGTCCAGGTGGGGTTGACCGCGTTCTACGAGGTGCCGATGGACGCGGCGGTGGGCGCGGCCGTGGTGCTGCACGCGGCGACGTTCGCGCCGGTGACGGTCGTCGGACTGGCATGGATGGCCCGCGACGGCCTGACGTTCCGCGTACTGACGGACCTGCCGCCGCCGTCGACGCCTCCCGCCGCTCCCGACGCATCGCCGGCGTCTGCGCCCGCCCCCGACGGCGCGGCCCACGCGGGCGGTGGTTCGACGTGAACCGGTGGCGGGCGACCTCCGCGGCAAAGGGCGCGGTCCGCCGGAGGGTCGGTCCGGCGGCGAGCGGAGCGGTCGGAGGCGCCTCCTGGGCCGGTAGCGCGCGCCGCACGGCGTGGCCCGCCGGCAGGGTCGGTACGGCGGTGAGCGGAGCCCGGTGCGACGCTCCCACGGCCGGAGACCGTGAGATCCGGAGACCGACATGAAGTGCCCGTTCTGCGGTCATCTCGGCGACAAGGTCGTCGACTCGCGCGAGAGCCGGGAGGGCGAGGTCATCCGGCGCCGGCGCGAGTGCCAGGCGTGCGAACGGCGTTTCACGAGCTACGAGCGGATCGACGAGATTCCGTACATGGTCGTCAAGAAGGACGGCAGCCGCGAGCGCTTCGAGCGCCAGAAGATCACCTCGGGCATGTTGAAGGCGTGCGAGAAACGCCCGGTGACGGTGGCTGCGGTCGAGGCGCTGGCGGATCGGGTCGAGGGCATGCTGCAGGAGCGGCCGGACAAGGAGATCCCGACGAAGGAGGTCGGGAAGCTGGTGATGCACGAGCTGAGGCGGCTCGACAAGGTCGCCTACGTCCGGTTCGCCTCCGTGTATCGGGACTTCCGGGACGTGGGAGAGTTCATGACCGAGCTGCAGGACCTGCTCGACGCCAAGGACTGAGCGGTCCCGTTCACGTCTCCGGATCGGCGGCAGGCGCTGGGGCGGCCTTCCCGCTCGGGAGGCGGCGGTCGAGCACGCGGTGCATGGTGAACCCGTCCAGGCGCAGAGCGCGGGCGGCGGCGGGCAAGAGGGCGGCGGCGGGAGCGAGGCCGACGATCTCGCTGTTGCGCACCTCGACCCCGTGTTCCGCCGCCTCGCGCCGCACGGCTTCGAACGCCTCGTGGAGCGGCGTCCGCTCGAAGTCGACGAGGTTCATCGAGACCTGCACTACGTCGGGGATCGCCGTCCCGACGCCCATCGCCTTGACCGCCTCGAGGCCACCGTCCGACGCGCGCACGGCCCGGGCGACGCGGCGCGCGACATCGATGTCGCCGGTGTCGAGATTGACGTTGAAGGCGACCAGGAGGCGCCTGGCCCCGATGGCGGTGGCTCCCGCGGTGGGGTGCGGCGCCGCCGGGCCGAAGTCCGGCCGCCATTCCGGCTGCTGCATCTTCGCCTTCAGGTTCTCGAAGCCGCCCCGGCGAATCCGCTCGAGCCGCCGCCGGCCCGGGGTGCGGGCGGCCTGCTCGTACAAGTAGACCGGGAGGTCGAACCGCCGTGCGACGGCCTCGCCGAGCTCGGCCGCGATGGCGGCGCAGTCGGGCATGTCGGCGGGATCCAGAGGGACGAACGGCGTTACGTCCACCGCGCCCATGCGGGGATGTACGCCGGCGTGGGTGCGGAGGTCGATTCGCGCGAGTGCGGCGGCGTACAGCGCCAGCAGGCCGGTCTTCAGCGCGGCCGCGTCACCCACCAGCGTGAAGACGGTGCGGTTGTGGGCGGCGTCCGACGAGGTGTCGAGCAGCATCACGCCGGACACGCCGGCGACGGCGTTCGCGAGGGCGTCGATGACCTCGCGGCGACGCCCTTCGCTGACGTTGGGAACTGCCTCGAGCAGGCCCATGGCGCAGGTATAACACACACGCCGCAAGCCCGCGGCGAGAGCCCCCGCCGCGGCCGACGGTCGGCTCACGCGACCGCTGTCCTGCCTCGCCGGGCTCGCGTACCTCGCCGCGCCCGTCGGCTAGTTGACCGTCCTTGAAGAAAGTTGCCCATGGCGCGGGGCGTCTTCGCAGCGTTTGCCAGCGAAAACCAGCGACAGGACGGCAAAGGAGGCTCTGGGACAGTCCACTAGTCAGCCCGAACCCGAGGCGCGCCCTCTCACCGTCGTCGGGGTCGGCGACGACGGTCGCCGCGCCCGTCGCCGAGTCTGCCGGAGCCGAGGCGCATCCGGAACCGCGCGGGTTTTCGCCGCGGGTCTTCGCGGGCCGCGGGCGGGGCCCGAGGGTGGCTGGTAGAATGCCCCCGATGCGGTTGCCGCCAAGACGGCCGTCTTCCCCGCACCGGGGATCCCGGAGGCGGCCCTGACGCCGCCCCGTTCCGACCGGCCCCAACCCCGGCGTGACTCCCGAACGGCGCCGGCAGGGGAGGCGCCAGCGCGGGAGGCCCCGGCCGCACCGGGCCCCGACCTGCTGCTGTTTCCGCCGGAGACGGATACCCTGGCGCCGCAACCGCGGGTCCGCGCCCCCCTCCGCGTGCGTCGGTCCCCGCACGAGGAGCGGGGCACGAGATCCGGTGAGCGGCGGCGTGGGGTCGCGTCGTCACCCGAGAGGGCGGCGCAGGCCGTCGAGCCGGCGCTCCCGCGGCGGGTCCGGCCCGGCCGGCGCATCGCCGCCGGATGCTGCGACCTCGGGCTGCTCGCCGGCCTCGACGCGGCGGTGGTCTGGTTGACCCTCCGGCTCGCCGGATTGGACCTGCAAGCGGTGGGCGCCTTGCCCCTTCCGCCCGTGGCGGCGTTCCTGTGTCTGTTGGACGCGGGTTACCTGGTGGGCCTGACGGCGGCCGGGGGGCAGACGATCGGCAAGATGGCCTGGGGTCTGCGCGTAGCCGATGCGGCCGGGGGTCCGGTCTCCCTGCCGAAGGCGATGATTCGCACCTTGTGGACTCCCGTGTCCATGACCATCGCCCTCGGCGTCGTGTGGATCTGCGTCGGTCGTGAAGGCCGAGTGCTGCACGACCGGCTCTCGGGCACCCGCGTGTTGGCCGCGCCGCCGGCCTCGCCCGAACCGCGGGAGGTCGGAGCGGCGTGACGGCGCCGGCGACGGCGGGATGGCGTGGCCGGGCGGTCATGGCGGTCGCCACCATGGGTCCCTGCGGGCACGCGCCCGCCGCCCCCGGAACCTTCGGGTCAGCGGCGGGATTGCTGCTGTTCTGGGCGGTCCGCGCCTCCGGGTCCCTCGCCCTGGAGGCCGTGGTGCTCGTGGCGGTCACCGTGATCGGCGTGGCGGCCGCGACTCGGGTCGAATCGGCGTACGGACGCCGGGACCCGGGGCTCATCGTCGTCGACGAGACAGCGGGCATGCTGGTGACCCTGGCCGCGGTCCCCGTCGGGCTCGGGGGCGCCGTGGTGGGGTTTCTCGCGTTCCGCTTCTTCGACATCGTCAAGCCGTTCCCCGCCCGGCGGGCGGAACGGTTGCCCGGCGGATGGGGCGTGATGGCCGACGATGTCGTGGCCGGGCTGTACGCGCAGGCGGTGCTCCGTCTCCTGCTGTGGCTGGCGGGCGCCTGACCCAGGCTTCCGGCCGACCCCGCGGCCGGGCCTGGCGAGACGCTCATGGCTCGCTCGACGCATTCGGAATCGATGACACTCACGACTTCCCCGCGGCCGGCTCGGACGCTGTCTCAGGCGGAGATCATCGCGGTGGGGACCGAGCTGCTGACGCCGTTCCGGTCGGACACCAACTCGCTGTTCCTGACCGCCGGGCTCAACGAGCTCGGCATCGTCGTGCGCCGCAAGTCGATCGTCGGCGACGACGGCGACGACCTCGCCGCCGCCGTGCGGTCGGCGCTGGGGCGGACGGACCTGCTCGTGATCTGCGGCGGGCTCGGCCCCACCGTGGACGACCTGACGCGGGAGACGGTTGCCGGCGTCCTGGAGCTGCCCCTGAGCGAAGACCCCGCCATCGTCGATAAGCTACGAGCCCGCTTCGCCCGCCGCGGCTGGACGATGCCAGAGAACAATCGGCGGCAGGCTCGAGTGCCGGCGGGGGCGGACGTGCTCGACAACCCGCGGGGTACGGCGCCGGGTCTCTGGATCGAGCACGCGGGCCGGCTGGTGATACTGCTGCCGGGCCCCCCGCGCGAGCTCGAGCCGATGTTCACCGGGCCGGTGCGGGCCCGTCTGGCCGCCCGCGCGACGGCGGAGCGGCTGTACCGACGGGTGCTGCGGGTGGCCGGCCGGGGAGAGTCGCACGTCGAAGAGCGGGCCCAGCCGGTCTACGAGCGGTGGCGCCGGGCCGACCCGGCGGTCGAGACGACGGTGCTGGCGTCGCCGGGGCTGGTGGAGCTGCACCTGTCGGCACGAGCGGAAACGGAGGCCGCCGCCGCCGCCGTCCTCGACGGGGCGACGGCGGATCTGGCGGACGTGCTGGGAGATCACCTCTTCAGCCGCGACGGCCGGTCGCTTCCGGAGGTCGTCGGAGCGCTGCTGACGCGCGCAGGCCTACGGGTGGCGGTGGGGGAGTCGTGCACGGGTGGGCTGGTGGCGGCGCGGCTCGTCGACGTGCCCGGCAGCTCCGCCTACGTCGAAGCCGGCGTGGTCGCCTATTCCAATGCGGTGAAGCAGGCGGTCCTCGGGGTGCCCGAGGCGGTCCTCGATACCCACGGGGCGGTCAGCGAGCCGGTGGCGCTGGCGATGGCGGCCGGCGCGCGGCGGGTGGGCGGCGCGGACCTCGGGGTCGGCGTCACCGGGGTGGCGGGGCCCGACGGCGGCACCGACGCCAAGCCGGTCGGCACCGTGTGCATCGCGGTGGTGGGTCCGGGGAACACGGAGGCCGTGACCACCGTTCGCCTTCCCGGCGACCGCGCCGCGGTCCGCGGACAGGCCACGCGGGTCGCGTTGGATCTGCTGCGGCGGGCGCTGCCGGGGCGGGGGGACGAGGGTGCGGATCTTCGTCGCGGTTGACCCCGACGCGGCGGTTCGCAGCGCGGCCGCGCGCGCGGCCCGGGCCGTGGCTCGGCGTCTGGACGGAGGCGGGCGCGAGCCGATACGGTGGGTCGCGCCGGAGCGGTTGCATGTCACCCTCCGGTTCCTCGGGGAAGTGACCGAGGCCGACGTCGGAGCGGTTCGCGCGGTGTTGCGGGCGCCGTTCGAGACCAGCGCGTTCACCGTCCGGGTGTCGGGTCCGGGCTGTTTTCCGCCGTCGGGGGCGCCGCGCGTGGTGTGGCTGGGCGTCGGCGAGGGCGGCGACGGGATGGCCGCGGCGAGAAGCGAGCTCGACCGCCGGCTCGCGTCGGTGGGGTTCGCGCCCGAGACTCGGCCGTTTCGCGCGCACATCACGCTGGGACGCATGAAGCGGTGGCCGGCGCGGAGCCGGCGCGACGTGGACCGGGCCTTGTTGGCGGTCGGGCCGGAAGGGGCGGGGTGGTTGGTCGATCGCCTGACCCTCTACGAGAGCCGGCGGCTGCAGTACGGCGCCCGCTATCGCGTGCTCGAGTCGACGCCCCTGGCCCTCCCCGGGCCGACCGCGTCGGGCCTCGGCCGCGCCGTCGCCGCCAAGCGGGCGTGTACATTGGATCCCGGTGATGGCGATGGCGGTCGTACGGGTTGATCGATGAACGACGTGACGGTTCTGGGGGCCGGCGCCTGGGGCACGGCGCTGGCGATCCATCTGACGCGTGTGGGGAAGCGGGTCCGGCTGTGGGGGCGCGATGCCGGGCTCGTGGGTCGGTTGCGGCGCGACCGCGTGAACGGGGCGTACCTGCCGGGAGCGCCCATCCCACCCGCAGTCGCACCGACCGCTTCTCTCGAGGGGGCGTTGGCCGGGGCCGACGCGGTCGTGCTGGCGGTACCGTCCCACAGCGCCCGGACGCTGTTGCGCCGCGTCGCCCCGGAGGTCGGCCCGGGAACGACGATCGTCAGCGCGACCAAGGGCTTCGAGGTCGGCACGCTGAACCGCATGTCGGAGGTCATCGACCAGGAGCTGGGGGCGAATCACCCGGTGGTCGTGCTCTCCGGCCCGTCATTCGCGGCGGAGGTCGCGCGCGCGGCGCCCACCGCGGTGTCGGTGGCGGGCCGGTGCGGCGACGTCGTGCGCCGCGTGCAGCAGGAGTTCCGGGCCGACGCCTGCTTTCGTCTGTACGCCAGCGACGATATCGTCGGCGTCGAGGTGGGCGGGGCGGCGAAGAATGTCATCGCCATCGCCGCCGGGGTCGTCGACGGGCTGGGTCTCGGGCCCAACGCCCTCGCCGCCGTCATCACCCGAGGCCTGGCCGAGATCTCCCGGTTGGCGTGCGCCCTGGGGGGACGCCGCGAGACCCTGGCGGGGTTGAGCGGGCTCGGTGACCTCGTGCTGACCTGCACCGGGGGCCTGAGCCGCAACTGGCACGTGGGCCGCGAGCTCGGACGGGGCCGGCGTCTCGATGAGATACTGGCGGAAATGCGGTCGGTCGCCGAAGGCGTCAAGACAACTGCCGCCGCTCTCGAGCTGGGAGGCCGGCACGGCGTGGACCTGCCGATCACCGCCCAGATGGGCGCGGTCCTCGCCGGCCGGATCGAGGCGCGGGCGGCCGTCCGGGAGCTCATGCTGCGCCGGCAGCGGCACGAGTCGGACGGCGGCAAGGGGGGGCCGTCGTGAGCCTGTTCGGACGGTTCCGCACCGGTCTGCGACGGACCGCGGTCGAGCTGCGGCTGAACGAGTTGCCGGAGTCCCGGCCCGCCGCTGACGCGGCGCCGCACGCCGACGCCGTCTCCGCGGAAACTCTCGACACCCTCGAAGAGATCCTGCTCGAGGCCGACCTCGGGGTCGTGGCGACCGCCCGGCTGGTCGAGGCTGCGCGCGCCCGGGCCGTCGACGGGGACCTGCGTTCGGTCGTCAAGGCGGAGCTGCTGCAGGTGCTCGACGCCGCCGACCCCGCCGCCGCGCTTGCGGCGCGACCCCGCGTGGTGCTCGTCGTGGGGGTCAACGGGACGGGGAAGACCACCACCGTGGGCCGGCTCGCGAGGTTGCTCGCGCAGGCCGGCGAACGCCCGGTCATCTGCGCGGCCGACACGTTTCGGGCCGCCGCGGTCGAGCAGCTCGAGGTGTGGGCCCGCCGCGTGGAGGCGGACTTCGTGCGAGCGCGCCCCGGATCCGACCCGGCCGCGGTCGTCTTCGACGCCATCTCCTCGGCGAGGGCGCGGGGGCGCGATGCGGTCCTCGTGGACACCGCGGGACGCCTGCACACTCGCTCGAACCTCATGGCCGAGCTCGACAAGATACGACGGGTGGCGGGCCGGGCGGTCGAGGGCGCGCCCCACGAGACGCTGCTCGTGCTCGACGCCACGGTCGGGCAGAACGGGTTGTCCCAGGCCCGGGCGTTCCTGGACTCGGCCGGGGTCACGGGGATCGTGCTGACGAAGCTGGACGGCACCGCGAAGGGCGGAATCGCGGCGGCTATCGCGGCGGAGCTGGGGGTCCCCATCCGCTACGTCGGGGTCGGAGAGCAGATCGACGACCTGCTCCCGTTCTCGGCGAGGGACTACGTGGACGCCCTGTTCGAGTCGGGATGGTGATTGGGGGAGGCGACCGCGACGGCCCCGCAGCGGCCGCCCCGCCCGGCGCGTCGGACGAGGCGCTGATGGCGCTGGCCCTCGACCTCGCGGCGCGCGCCCGCGGCTCGACGAGCCCGAACCCGATGGTGGGCGCGGTCCTCTGGAACGGGGGCCGTGTCGTGGGGCGCGGCTATCACGTCCGTGCCGGCGCCCCCCACGCCGAGGTGGTGGCCATCGAGGAGGCCGGCGCGGCCGCGAGGGGGGCCACCCTCTACTGCACGCTCGAGCCCTGCTGTCACACCGGCCGGACGGGGCCCTGCGTCGACCGCATCGTCGCGGCCGGCGTGCGCCGCGTGGTGGTCGGGATGGAAGATCCCGATCCGCGCGTCGACGGCGGGGGCATCCGCAACCTGCGCGCGCGCGGCGTCGAGGTCGTCGTGGGGGTGGGAGAGCGGCGCGCCGCGCGCCTGAACGAGGCCTTCGTGACCGTGAAACGGCGCGGGCGGCCCTTCGTGACCCTGAAGGCGGCGGTGAGCTTCGATGGACGCATCGCGGCCGCCCCCGGCTGGCGCACCGGCCTGAGCGGACCCGGGTCGCAGGCTCATGCACAGGAGGTGCGGGCGGTCGTCGACGCCGTCGCGGTCGGGTCCGAGACGGTGCTGGTGGACGATCCCCTGCTGACGGCGCGCGGCCCGGCCCGGCGGCGGCCCTTCGTCCGGGTGCTGTTCGACACCCGGATGCGCACGCCGCCGGACGCGAGCGTGCTGACGACGCTGACGCACGGGCCGGTCCTCGTCATGACCACCGCCGCCGCGGCGGACGCGTGGCCGAAGCGGGCGGAGGCCCTGGAGCGGGCCGGCGCCATCGTCGAGCGCCTGTCCGCGCGCGATCCGGCCATCGCGGCCGCCCGGCTCGTCGAACATGGCGTCAGCGATCTGCTGATCGAGGGCGGAGCGGAGGTCCACCGGGCGGCGTGGAAGGCGGGCATCGTCGATCGCGTACGGCTCTATCTGTGTCCGGTCACCCTGGGGCGGGAGGGAGTCCCGTGGATGGCGGACGCGCGTTTTTCCCTCGCCGCGCTCGGCCCGGTCCGGACTCGGTGTCTGGGCGCGGACGTCCTGCTGGAGGCCGATGTTCAACGGTTTGATTGAGGCGATGGGCGAGGTGGCCGGGTTGACCCCGATTCCCGAGGGGTTGCTGCTTGAGGTGCGCACGCCGTTGGCGCGCGAGCTGGCCCTCGGCGAGAGCATCGCCGTCAACGGGGTCTGCCTCACCGTGGTCCGAGCCGACGACGCGTCGTTCTCGGCCGAAGTGTCGCCGGAGACGATGCGGGTGACGAATCTGGGCGGGCTCGGGATGCGGGGCGTGGTGAACCTGGAGAGGGCCATGCGCGCCGACGCGCGGGTCGGGGGGCACTTCGTGCAGGGGCATGTCGACGGCGCCGGCCGCATCGAGGGCATCCGGCACGAGGCCGACTTCCACTGGGTCTCGGTGTCCTTCCCCGCCGACATGGCGCCCTACCTCGTGCGGAAGGGGTCGATCGCCGTCGACGGGATCAGCCTGACGGTGGCGGGGCTGCGGGAGACGGGCTTCGACGTGCAGATCGTTCCGTTCACGTGGGAGCACACGAACCTCGCGCGGGCCCGGGTCGGCGCCGTCGTCAACCTCGAGTGCGATATCATCGGGAAGTATGTGGTCCGGGCCTTGGAGGTCGGCGAGTTCGGGAGGTCCGGCGCCGATGACGGCGCCTGCGAGCCTGCGCCGCGTGACGGCGCGGGGGCGTGAAGGGCCGCGCGAGTCGGCGGGCCCCGAGGCGATCCGGGAGGACGCAACGCGGCGTTCTCCGAGCCGAGAGCGTCATGGTTGAGCAGAGCGACGGCGGGCGGGCGCGCCGCGGGCGGTTGGCGCTGGCCGACGAAAAGCGCCGGCGCGGACCGTTCGCCCCCGTGGACGAGGCGGTGGCGGCCATCCGTGAAGGCGAGATGATCATCGTCGTCGACGACGAGGATCGCGAGAACGAAGGAGACCTGACCGTCGCGGCCGAGAAGGCCACCCCCGAGATCATCAACTTCATGGCGAAGCACGGCCGGGGCCTCATCTGTCTCCCGATGCCCGGAGACTGGCTCGACCGGCTGGAGCTTCCCCTCATGGTCCGGGAGAACACCTCCCAGTTCGCCACCGCGTTCTGCGTCTCGATCGAGGCGAAGGACCGGACCAGCACCGGCATCTCGGCCCATGACCGGGCCATGACCGCGCGGGTCGCCGCCGACCCGTCCACGCAGCCTCAGGACTTGGCCCGTCCCGGCCACATGTTCCCCTTGCGGTCGCGGGACGGGGGGGTGCTGGTGCGGGCCGGGCAGACCGAGGCGGCCGTCGATCTGGCCCGCATCGCCGGGCTCAACCCGGTCGGGGTCATCTGCGAGATCATGAACGACGACGGCACCATGGCCCGGGTGCCGCAGCTTCGGCGTTTCGCGCGCCGGCACAAGCTGCTCATGATCACCATCGCCGACCTGATCGAGTACCGCATGCGCAACGAGCGGCTCGTGCGGCGGGTCGCGTCGTCGAAGCTGCCCACCGACTACGGCGAGTTCGAGCTGGTGGGGTTCGAGAGCATCGTCAACGGCGAGACCCATGTGGCTCTGGTCCGGGGCGAGATCGGCGCCGGCGACGACGTGCTCGTTCGCGTGCACTCGCGATGCCTGACCGGCGAGGTGTTCCACTCGGCCCGCTGCGACTGCGGCGCCCAGCTCGACGCTGCCATGGAGCGGATCGCGAGCGAGGATCGCGGCGTTCTCCTCTACCTGAACCAGGAGGGCCGGGGCATCGGCCTGAACAACAAGATCCGCGCCTATCACCTGCAGGACCAGGGCTACGACACGGTGGAGGCCAACGAACGGCTCGGCTTCAAGCCCGACCAGCGGGACTACGGCATCGGCGCCCAGATCCTCGGCGAGCTCGGGGTCAAGAGCATGCGGCTGCTCACCAACAACCCCCGCAAGTTCATCGGACTCGAGGGCTACGGGCTGTCGGTGGCGGCCTCGCTCGCCCTCGAAGTGCCCACCACGGGGCTCGCCCGCTCGTACCTCAAGACCAAGAAGACCAAGCTGGGACACACCCTGAAGTCCGTCTGAGTCCGACCCGCGGGTCCCAGGCCCGTGGCCCGGGCTGCCGATCACACCCGAGTGGATCCGCCCGCGCCGCCGCGCAGTGCGGCGCCGCGCTGGCGCGTTCGTCGGGAGGCTCGTGAGAAATGTGGGGCGGATCCTGGGCCGGGAGCGGACACCGGTGGAGAGACCATCGGACGAACCGTCCTTGCCGCAGCTCTGCCGGCACTGACGGCGCCGACGTCGACCCGGGTGGTCCTCCGGGGCGAGCCGGATCTCGCGATGCGCGTCGCCGTGCGCGATTTGCATTGACAAGGGGCGCACCACGAGCGGTATCATGAGCGGTTGCGTCTGGTCCGCTTTCCCCTGGGTTACCCATGTTCGGCTCGCTGAGTGAACGGCTGCAATCGGTGTTCGCCACGGTGCGCCGTGAGGCCCGCCTGACCCCCGAGGCGGTCGAGGCGGCGCTTCGCGAGATACGGCTGGCCCTGCTCGAGGCGGACGTCAACTTCAAGGTCGTTCGCGCCTTCATCGACCGGGTGCGGGACCGGGCCGTCGACAGCGCCGTCCTGGAGAGCCTGACGCCCACTCAGCAAGTCGTGGCGATCGTGCGCGACGAGCTTCGATCGCTGCTGGGCGAAGGCGATGGCGGCCTGTCCCCCACCCGCCAGCGCCCGCAGGTGGTGTTGCTGCTCGGGCTGCAGGGGGCGGGGAAGACCACGACCACCGTCAAGCTCGCCAGGTGGCTGGAGGGGCAGGGCCGGCACGCCATGGTGGTGTCGACGGATGTGCGGCGGCCGGCCGCCATCGAGCAGTTGGGGGTGCTGGCGCGCGAGGCCGGCGTCCGCGTCCACGAGCCGGATTCCAGCACCGGGGTGGCGGCGCGGGCGAAAGGGGCGGTGGAGTCGGCGCGCGAGATGGGGTTCGACGCGGTGCTCGTCGACACCGCGGGACGGCTGCACATCGCCGACGATCTGATGCGCGAACTCGAGACCCTGAAGGTCGCGGTCGAGCCGTCGGACCTGCTCTACGTGGCCGACGCGATGACGGGGCAGGACGCCATCAAGAGCGCCGGCGAGTTCAACCGGCGGGTCGGCATCGACGGCGTGGTGCTGACCAAGATGGACGGGGACGCCCGCGGCGGCGCCGCGCTGTCGGTGGTCTCGGTGGTCGGCGTGCCGGTGACCTTCGTCGGCGACGGCGAGCGCATCGACGACTTCCACCCCTTCCAGCCCGACCGTCTGGTGTCGCGCATGCTCGGCATGGGCGATGTCCTCTCGCTCGTCGAGAAGGCCGAGCAGGTGGTCAGCCGCGAGGAGGCGTCGCGGATCGAGAGCAAGATCCGGCGGAACGATTTCACCCTGCAGGACATGCGGGACCAGTTGACGGCGGTGAAGCGGATGGGGCCGCTGGACAGGCTCATGGACCTCATTCCCGGGATGGGGCAGATGGCCTCGCAGGCGCCCGGCGAGGTGGACACGGGGGCGCTCGGACGGACGATGGCGATCATCGACTCGATGACCCCCCGGGAGCGGCTGCACCATCAGATCATCAACGGCGGCCGCCGGCGCCGAATCGCGCGGGGGAGTGGAACGACGGTGCAGGAGGTCAACCGTCTCCTGCGGCAATTCCTCGAGATGCGCCGCATGCTGCGCTCGGTCGGCGGCGCGTCCCGGCCGCGGAAGGGAAAGCGCGGTCGGCGGCGCATGGCCCTGCCCCCGGGCATGCCGTTTCCCGGGCGTTGACCGGCGAGACGCAGCGCGGGCCCGGAGCGCGCGGGGTGACGAGATGAGGAGAAGACTGGCGACATGTTGACTATTCGATTGAGTCGGGTCGGCACGACGAAACGGCCGTTCTACCGTGTGGTGGTCATGGAATCGCATCAGCCCAGGGACGGCCGCTTCGTGGAGTCGCTGGGGCACTACAATCCGCGCCCGGAGCCCGAGGTCGTGGAGGTCGACTACGAGCGGGTGGCGTACTGGATTGGCCAGGGGGCGCGCCCGTCCGACACCGTTCGGACACTGCTCGCCCGGCACCCCGCGCCTCCGCCGCCGGCCGACGCGCCGGAGGAGGTGTCCGCGGGGGGCGGCGCTCCCGCGTCGGCCGACGCCTCGGCGTCGGAGCGCGGAGAATCCGCGGTGACGGAATGAGCCGTTCGCGAGACGTCGTGCTGGTCATCGCCCGGGAACTCGCGGACCGCGCGGAGGACGTCTCCGTGACGGAGCGGGAGGAGCGGGACACGACCTATGTCGAGCTGTCGACGGCCGGTCAGGACCTCGGGCGCATGATCGGGCGGCAGGGTCGCACCGCGGCGTCCATTCGGGCGCTGGCCGCGCTGGCCGCCGGAACCGAGGACCGGCGCGTCGTGGTCGATTTCGTCGACGATCGCTAGCGAGGGATCCCGCGTTGGCGCCGGACGCAATGCCGCCGGGACCGTCGACGGGGCTCGAGGCAGGCGTTCCCTGGGGGCGGCAGTGAGGGTAGCGGCGCGGGAGAGTCAGGGTGGCGCGGGGGTGGCTCGCAGGGTCGGCGGCGCACCTTCCGAGGCGCCCAACCCGGCCGAGGCGGACTGGGAGGCGATGATCTCGGTGGGTCGCGTCGCTCGTCCGCACGGTACCGCCGGCAAGGTCGTCGTCAACCCCGACACGGACTTCGCCGAGGAACGGTTCCGGGTGGGGCGCGCCGTCTACGTCCGCCGCGGCGGAAGCGTCGAACGGCTCGTGCTCCGGGACGTGCGCTTCCATCGGGGTCGGCCCATCGTCGGCTTCGACGGCGTCGAGACCATCCCGGGCGCGGAGGCGCTGGCGAACGCGGAGGTCCGGGTGCCGGCGGAGTCGCTGGAGCGCCTGCCGGACGGCACGTTCTACTATCACGAATTGATCGGGTGCCGCGTGGAGACGGTCGGGGGGCGCGCGGTGGGCACGGTGGTTTCGATAGAAGGGGGCGGCGGGGTGCATCGGCTGGTCGTCGAGGACGCCTCCACGGAGGTACAGGTGCCGCTGGCCGCTCCGATCTGCGTGCGCGTGGACCCGCGCGAGCGGGTCATCGTCGTCGACCCGCCGGAGGGGCTGCTCGAGCTCAACCCCTCGTAACGCGTCCGGGGCGCCACGTGAGGCGCCCGGCAAGTGGGGGTGATTCTGAGGTTCGACGTCGTCACCGTCTTCCCGGACATGATGCAGGTCATGTTGCGGGAGGGGGTTCTCGGCCGGGCCCTGGATCGGGATGTCGTGCAGCTCGGCGTGCACGACCTGCGCGACCACACGACCGACCGCCATCGCTCCGTCGATGACGTGCCCTACGGCGGCGGACCTGGGATGGTGCTGAAGGCGGAGCCGTTCATCGAGGCGGTCGAGGCCATTCGAGGTCGGCACGGCGCCCCCGACACGGTGGCGCTGATGTCGCCCCAGGGTCGGCCGTTCTCGCACCGGGAGGCGCTGCGGCTGAGCCGGCTGCGTCACGTCGTGCTGCTCTGCGGGCGCTACGAGGGAATCGACGAGCGCGTGCGCGACGTGGTGGCGACCGAGGAGATCTCCATCGGCGACTACGTGCTGACCGGGGGGGAGCTGCCCGCGGCGGTGGTGGTCGACGCGGTGGCCCGGTTCGTGCCCGGGGTGGTCGGCGACGCCCGGTCGGTCGAGGACGATTCGTTCGTGCGGGGGCTCTTCGATCATCCGCACTTCACGCGGCCGGCGGCGATAGCCGCCCACGCCGTGCCCGACGTCCTTTTGTCGGGGCACCACGGGGAGATTCGCCGCTGGCGGAAGCGGGAGGCGCTGAAGCGGACGCTGGCGCGGAGGCCGGACCTGTTGGACGCGGCGGCGCTCGACGGCGAGGATCGGGCAATCCTGGAGGAGTTGAACGGCCAAGTCCGCGGGGAGTGAGCGGCTCTCGCGGAACGCCGATGCGCGGCGCTCCGGCCGGTGGTGGCCGGCTGGGCGCGTCGCACCTGGAGCGGTCAGAATGAATGCCATGGAGACGATAGAGCAGGAGCAACTGCGCGAGCGCCCCGACCTTCGGCCGGGTCTGACGGTTCGCGTGCACGTCAGGATCCGCGAGGGCGGGAAAGAGCGCATCCAGGTCTTCGAGGGGGTCGTCATCTCCATTCGCCGCGGCGGGCCCCGTGCGACGTTCACGGTGCGGAAGGTGTCGTTCGGCCAGGGCGTGGAGCGCATCTTTCCCCTGCACTCGCCGTCGATCGACAAGATCGAGATCGGACGCGCGGCCCGGGTGCGTCGGGCCAAGCTCTACTTCCTTCGCGGTCTGCGGGGGCGCGCGGCCCGGCTGCGCGAGCGGCGCAGACCCAGCGAGGGCTCGAAGTAGGGCCCGCTCGCCTGCAGTCGCCGTCCGCGGTCCGGCCGGGACCCGCGCGGCGGCGGCAGGGCGGAACGGTGTGCGGATGGGGACGCCCGGACCGCGCGAGTCGCCGCGCCCGCCGCGAGGGCGGCGGCCTCGATCACCGTCGGCGCGGCGCACGACGGAGAACGCCCTGCGCCGGCTGGGTTTCTTGCGCATCGCGGGCGTCGACGAGGCCGGCCGCGGATGCCTGGCGGGGCCCGTGGTCGCGGCCGCGGTCGTGCTCTCCTCCCGGCGTCTCGTCGGGCTTCGGGACTCGAAGCTGGTCACCGCCGCGGCCCGCGAACGCTTGTACGGCAGGATCGTGGATTCCTGCCTCGCCTGGGGGGTCGGCGTCCGGGGGGCGGACGAGGTGGACCGGCTCAACGTGCACCGAGCGACCCTGGCCGCGATGCAGGATGCGCTGCGCGGGTTGACGCCCCTGCCGGACTTCGTACTCGTCGACGCGTTCCGCGTCCCGTCACTCTTCATTCCCCAGCGCGGCGTGGTCGGCGGAGACCGCCGATGCGCCTGCATCGCCGCCGCCTCGATCCTGGCCAAGGTGACGCGGGACCGCGAGATGGTCCGTCTGCACCAGGCGGACGACCGCTATCGGTTCGATCGCCACAAGGGATACGCGACCCGGGAACACCTCGTCGCGCTGGCCCGCCACGGCCCGTCGCCCGCGCATCGCCGGACGTTCCGGCCGGCCTCGTTGCCCGATGTCTGATACCATCGGGGAGCGGGCTCCGGGCCCCGCGGGGAGGGCGAGATTCATCGACTGTCACGCATCTTGCTGATCGTGTACTTCCTCGAGACGGGTCTCGTGCTGCTGGTCGCGCCCTGGTCCAGCATGTGGGACGGAAACTTGTTCGTCGAGGTCCTGCCGTTCTGGGGTAGCGTGGCTCTCCTGCCCGGCGTCCGGGGGGCGGTATCGGGTGTCGGTCTCGTGACCCTTGCGGTCGGCGTTCGGGAGCTGACGGCCATGGTCGGCGCATCGATCCGGCGTCGGCGCGGGGCTCGCAGCGAGCGGCTGTCGCCGCCCGCCGCCGGGGTGGACGGCGCGCTCACGGAGGAGGCCGGCTCCTGGTTGCGGAGGCCCTGAAACGCCGGCCGGTCGTCGCTCTCGTCACGAGTCGGCGCCGGCTGGCCCCGCACGGCGGCGGCGCCGATCTGGTGACGCGGCAAATCGTGGCCGCCGTCCGGGCGCGCGTCGACCTGATTCAGATTCGGGAGCCCGATCTGCCGGATCGCGCGTTGCTGGATCTGGTGCGTTGCGCGGTCGACGCCGCGCGGGGAACCGGGAGCCGGATCCTAGTCAACGATCGATTCGACGTGGCGCTGGCGGCGGGGGCGGACGGCGTGCACCTCCGGAGTTCCTCCGCCCCCGCGCGGTTGATGCGGCGCCATCTGCCGCCGGGGTTCCTGCTCGGGCGCTCCGTGCACGGGGCGGCGGAAGCGGCGCGGGTGGCGGCCGGGGGCGGCGTCGACTATCTGACTCTGGGTACGGTCTTCCCCTCTGCGTCGAAGGCGGGTCGGGCCCCGTGCGGCGTCGACGCGCTGGCCGAGACGACTCGGATGGTGCGTCTCCCGGTATTGGCAATCGGCGGCGTGACCGTCGACAATCTGAGAGAAGTGCTGGATGCCGGCGCCGCCGGCGCAGCCGCGATCGGTCTCTTCGCGGAGCCCGGACCCGCGGGCAGTTTCGATGCCATCGGCGCAATCGCAGCGGAGATCCGCAGATGCTCGGAGAGACACTGAACGTCACGTCGGTCGATTCGGCGTCCTCGCGCGCCAAGCCCGTGGACGTGGGGGCGCGTCTTCGCGAGGCGCGCGAGGCCAGGAACATGGAGCTTCGCGACGTCGCCGCCACGACCAAGATCTCCATCGGCGCGCTGGAGGCGCTGGAGCAGAACGACTTCGATCCGCTGCCGGGCGGGATCTTCACGCGGGCCTTCGTCCGAGCCTACGCCAGCGAGGTCGGGCTCGATCCCGACCAGACGACCCGCGACTTCATGGCGCAGGCTCCGGTGGAAGCGACCCACGACGCGGTCCGGCACGAGCACCTACCCAGCGGGCGGCAGGTGCTCGAGACCGTGTTCAAGCTGCTCGTCGTCGGCGTGCCTCTGGCCGGGCTGGTCTTCCTCGCGCTGCGCAGCATGCCGGTCGCCCCCCCCGAGCCCGGCAACGCCGGCGCTTCGGTCGAAGCCGTCCCCGAGCCCGTTTCCGTGCCTCCCGCGGCGCCGGTCGAGGTCGGGGAGGTTGCGGCCGGCGAGGAGCCGTTGGCCATCGTGCTGCGGCCCCGCGGCGAGAGTTGGGTGTCGCTGACGGTGGACGGCGAGCTAGTGGTCTCGCGCATCATGCAGGCCGGCGAAGAGGAGTCCTTCGAGGCCGAGGGCGAGATCACGCTCAACATCGGCAACGCGGGGCAGTTCGACTTCTCCATCAACGAGCGGAACGCGCGCACGCTCGGCGGCCTCGGCGAAGTCGTGACCGCCACCATCACTCACGACAACTACCTCAGCTACATGGAGCCGTGACCCCGCGGGGCGCCGCGGCCGGATCGCGGTCCATGGCTGTGTGCGGCCCGCGCAGAACCGGGCCGCGGCGTCAGCCGAGTCTCCGGACGCGGAGGCCGTCGACGTCGATGGGGCTGTCGAGAAGACGGCCGCCGGCGCCGGCCAACGCTTCGCGCACGGCGTCGCGGCGGTGGGGATCGACGAGGAAGAAGACGCATCCGCCGCCGCCCGCGCCGCATACCTTCCCAGCCGTCGCGCCGGCCGCGGTCGCGGCGTCGAACAGGCGGTCGATGGCCGGTGTCGTCACGCCGGGCGCGAGGGCCTGCCGTTCACGCCATTCCAGCCTCACGTGCCGCGCGAGCGCCGACCAGTCGTGGCGGGTCAGGGCGTCCCGGGTCCCGGCCGCGATCTCGGCGATGCGGCGGAGGTGGGCGACGATGGCGGCATCGCCCTCGATGTGCCGCCGGGTGATCTCCCAGTTGTTGATGCCCGACGACCGGGAGTCGCCGCTGTAGGCCAGCACGATGCGGCGCTCGAGCTCCGCGGGTCGGACGTCGAGGGGGATCCGGCGGACTCCCGCCGGCCCGAGTTCCAATGCCGCCACGCCGCCATGGCAGGCGGGACGGTAGTCCTGCACACCGGTGGGGATTCCCAGCGTGCGGGCCTCGAGATTCATCGCCAGGGTCAGAAGCTGCTCGGCCGGGTAGTCGACCCGGCACCAGTCGGCGAGGGCCGCGCACACCGCGACGGCGAGGGCGGACGACCCCGCGATCCCGGCCCCGACGGGCGACGCCGCGCGCGTGGCGATCCGCACGCCGTCGACTTCGAAGAATCGGACGATGTGCGCGAGCAGGCGGTTGTCGCCGTCGGTGGCGAGTCGGCGCCACGTGTCGGCGTACAGGCTTGCGCCGGTGTCCTCGGAGACGATCTGCAGGCGGCGGTCAGGGCTCGCCGACACCGTGCACGCGGCGCGCTGCCCGATGGCCGCGTTCACCGTCTGCGCGCCGGGGTGGAAGAGGTACAGGGGCCAGATGTCCAGCGTGCCCCCGGCGAGATCGATGCGCGTGGGGGCCGATGCGTGCACTTGCACGCGCGCATTATAATCGCCGGGTGTCGTTCCTCCGCGGGCCGGCCGGCGCCGGCCGTCGCTTCCCGCCGCCCCGGGCCCAGGGCCCCGCCGCCGCACGGAGAGCGGCGGTGCGCTCGACGAACCAACCGTGACGAGAGAGCATTCCCGAAGCGTGCGACCGAGCCCCGACGTCGGCCCGATTCGCGCGGCGTCGTTCCCGTGCGCCTGCCGCCGCGGGCGTCCGCCGCGCCTCGATCGGGAGTGGCGGCCGTGACCGCCCTGCATCGTCGAGTCGGGCAGGCGATGATGGCTGGGTTCGCGGGAGGTGTCGTGCCCGTGGAGCTTCGTGCGCTCGCGCGCGAGTGGGACCTCGGCGGAGTGGTGCTGTTCGCCCGCAACGTCGAGGCGCCCGAGCAGGTCGCGGAGCTGGCCTTCGAGGCCCGAGGGCTCGGGCGCGAGACGCCCCTGTGGGTCGGGATCGACCAGGAGGGGGGGCGGGTCGCCCGGCTGCGGGCGCCGTTCACCGAGTGGCCGGCGATGGTGCGTCTCGGTCGCCGCGGCGCCGACGACTTGGCGCGGCGTTTCGCCGAAGCGTTGGCGGCCGAGCTGTCGGCGGTGGGCGTGAGTCTCGATTTCGCGCCGGTCCTCGATCTCTTCAACGAGGCCGCGGACCCCGTCATCGGAGATCGGGCGCTCGCGTCGGATCCGGAGACGGTGGGCCGGCTCGGTTCCGTCATCGTCGCCGGCCTGCAGGAGGGGGGAGTGGCGGCCTGCGCCAAGCACTTCCCGGGACACGGCGATGTGAGCGTGGACTCCCACCGGGAACTGCCGGTGGTCGAGCACGATTCGGAGCGGCTCCGCGCGCACGAGATGACGCCGTTCCGGGCCGCCGTCGCGGCGGATGTCGCGGCGGTGATGACCGCGCACGTCGTCTACCCCGCGCTGGACGAGGCACGTCCGGCGACCCTGTCGCGCACGATCGTCGACGGCCTCCTGCGCCGCGAGTGCGGCCACCGCGGGCTCGTGGTGACCGACGACCTCGACATGGGGGCGATCACCGCCGACCGGACGGTCGAGCGGGCGGCGGTCGAGGCGATCGCGTGCGGCTGCGACACGGTGCTCGTCTGCGGGGCGTCGGTGGAGCGCCACGCGTCGGTGCTGGAGGCGATCGTCCATGCCGTCGAGGCCGGCGAGCTGGATCGACGCCTCGTCGAGGAGGCGTGCGCGCGCCAGCAGCGCGTCAAGGCGCGCTTCCTCGCCGGCGAGCCGCCGCGCCGGCCGCCGTCTCGCCGGGAGATACTGGAACGGATCGGCTCCGCCGAGCACCAGGCGCTGGCGGAGACGATGGCGCTGGCGTGACGGGGCGCGGCGGCCCCAAACGGTCGATGTGCCGTCACGCCGGGCGCGGAGGACCGGCTCCCGACGCCATGCGACGCCTGATGGTTGGGATCGACGCCTGATGCGGAAGCCGCGCCGCCTCGTCCCCGGCGACCGCATCGCGGTAGTGGCGCCGGCGAGCGGGTTCGACCGGGATCGCTTCGACCGGGGGGTGGCCGAGATCGCCCGCCTCGGCCTCGAACCCGTGCTCGCCGACGGCATCTTCGAGCGCCGCGGCTACGTGGCGGGAGAGGCCCGTCGCCGCGCCGCGGCCCTGGTGGCGGCGTGGCGGGACGCCACCGTGGCCGCGGTCATCGGCGCGCGCGGCGGCTACGGGAGCGCCCAGTTGCTGCCGCTGATCGACTGCGGCGACCTCGGCGAGGCGCCGAAGGCGTTCATCGGCCACAGCGACCTCACCGCCCTGCTCGTGTATCTCACGACCTGCTGCGGGGTGGTCTGTTTCCACGGGCCGATGGTGGTCGACCTGGCCGGCGGCGGTGGGAGCTACGACCGGGGCTCGTTCCTGAGCAGCCTGATGACCGCGGCGCCGATGGGGGAGCTGGGGGCCGACGGGCTCCGGACGCTCCGGTCCGGCGACGCGCGCGGGCCGCTGCTCGGCGGTACGCTCACGCAACTCGCCGCCTCGCTCGGCACGCCCCACGCGTTCTCGCCGCCCGGCGGCTACGTGCTGCTGCTCGACGAGGTCGGCGAGCGCCCCTTCCGGATCGACCGGATGCTGACCCAGTTGATCGGGAGCGGCGTGCTGGGCCGCGCTTCCGCCGTCGTGTGCGGCGAGTTCCCGGGGTGCGACGAGCCCGGCGGCGCGCTGACCGCCCGCGGCGTGGTCGCCGATCTGCTCGACGCCTTTCCGGGGCCGGTGCTGTTCGGATTTCCGACCGGGCATACGTCGGGACCGACCCTGACGGTGCCGCTGGGGGTCGAGGTGAGGGTGGCCGGCGGCGCGCGCCCCCGTCTCGTGGTGACCGAATCGGCGGTCTCCTGAACGCGGGCGAGAGGGCGCCGAACCGAACGCGATGAAGGTGCACCTGATCGGAATCTGCGGTACGGCGATGGCCACGCTGGCCGCGATGCTCAAGGAGGAAGGGCATACCGTCGGCGGGTCCGACCGGCACGTATATCCCCCGATGAGCGATTTTCTCGCCGCGTCCGGGATCCCCTGCCGGGACGGCTACGACGCCTCGCACGTCCCTTCGGACATCGATCTGGCGGTCATCGGGAACGCCGTGTCGCGCGGCAACCCCGAGGTCGAGGCAGTGCTCGACCGGGGGCTCCGCTACCGGTCGCTTCCGGAGATGGTGCGGGAGACTTGGTTGTGGGATCGCCGGTCGATCGTCGTCGCCGGCACCCACGGCAAGACGACGACCGCCTCCCTGGTGGCGTGGCTGCTGACCGAGGGGGGCCACGACCCGAGCTTTCTGATCGGCGGCGTGACCGGGAACTTCGGGTCCAGTTTCCGCTTGGGGCGCGGCCGAGAGTTCGTGATCGAGGGCGACGAGTACGACAGCGCGTTCTTCGACAAGACGGCGAAGTTCCTGAAGTACCTGCCGGACATCGCGGTGGTGGGCAATCTCGAGTTCGACCACGCCGATATCTACGCCGACCTCGACGCGATTCGCACCGCGGTGCGACGGTTCGTCGCCCTGCTTCCGCGCCGCGGGCTCCTTCTCGTCGGGGCCGACAGTCCCGCCGCGCTCGAGATGGCGCGGGGGGCGCCCTGTCGCGTCGAGACCTTCGGCCTCGCCACCGATGCCGACTGGCGGGCGACCGGGGTCGAGCCCGATCCGGAGGGGACCGGGTTCTCGGTGGAGCAGCGGGGCTCGCCGGTCGGACGGGTGCGCATGCCGCTGGTCGGGGACTTCAACGTGCGGAACGTGCTGGCGGCGTTCGCGGTGGCCCGCGCGGTAGGGCTGGACGTGGCCACGATCGTCGGCGCCGTCGAGCGGTTCGCGGGTGTCCGCCGGCGCCTCGAGGTCCGCGGGCGGGAGCGCGGGGTGACCGTGTACGACGACTTCGCGCACCATCCGACCGCGGTCCGCGAGACCCTGGCGGGGCTGCGGGGGGCGTTCCCGACGCGCCGGATCTGGGCGCTGTTCGAGCCCCGGTCCGCCACCGCGTGCCGACGGGTCTTCCAGGCGGCGTTCGCGCAGGCCTTCGGCGACGCCGACGAGACGTTGATCTGGCGCGTGCACCGCTCGACGCTGCCGGTCGCCGAGCGGCTGTCGGAATCGGAGCTTGCGGCGGCGATCCGCCGCGGGGGCGGACGCGCCCGGTACCTGCCCGAGTTGTCGGACATCGTTCGGACCGTCGTGGACGAGGTCCGGGACGGCGACCTCGTCGTCGCGATGTCCAACGGGGCCTTCGGAGGCGTCCATGGACGGCTTCTGGATGCGCTCGCGGCTTCCCGCCCCGCCTGCGCCGGCGCTCCGCCCCCGCCCGATCCCGCCCCCGCCCGACCGGCGGAACGTGAAGGAGGGGCGGCGCACGGCGCTTCCGGATCCCGTGGTGGAATGGGCGCCGGCTGAGGCAATGGGGCGGTGACCGACAGGGCGTGTCCGGCTCGTGACTGGCGCATTCGTTTCGCCGGAGACGCCGCCGTCGCCCTCGAGTTCGAGCCGCGCATCGAGCCCGGCGTCAACGCCCGCGTGGTCGCGGCGGCGTCGCGGGTCGCGGCCGGGCGGCTCCGGGGCGTGCGCGACGTCGTCCCGAGCTACCACGCGGTCACCGTCCATTTCGATCCGCTGCGGGCGGATGCGGGTCGGGTGTGGGCGGCGCTGGAGACGGCGGCGTCCGCGGCGGCGGTCGGCGCGGTCGCGTCCCGCCAGGTCGTCATCCCGGTCCGCTACGGCGGGGCGGCGGGCCCGGATCTGGAAGAAGTGGCCGCCTTCGCGGGATGCCCGGCCGACGAGGTCGTCCGGCGGCACGCGGCGACCACTTATCGTGTCTACATGGTCGGTTATCTGCACGGGTTCGCCTACCTGGGCACCGTCGATCCGCGAATCGCGATGCCCAGACGCCCCACCCCCCGCCTGGTCGTGCCGGCCGGCTCCGTGGGCATCGCGGGGGGACAGACGGGGGTGTATCCGACCGCGGCGCCCGGCGGCTGGCGCCTCATCGGCCGCTCGACGGTGCGGATGTTCGACGCCGACCGCGATCCGCCGGGCCTCGTCGGGCCCGGCGATCTCGTCCGCTTCGAGCCCCTGCCGTGCGAGGCGCCGATGACCGGAGACGGCGCGTGATCCAGGTGATCGACCCGGGCCTCCTGACCACCGTGCAGGACGCCGGGCGGTGGGGTTGCCAGCACCTCGGGGTGCCCGTCGCGGGGCCCATGGACCCGTTGTCGCATCGGATGGCGAACATGCTCGTCGGCAACCCCGCGGATCGGGCGACTCTCGAGGTGACCCTGGTGGGTCCGGAGATCGAGTTCCTCGACGACACCGTCTTCGCCGTCGCCGGGGCCCGGTTCGCGCTGCTTCTCGACGCACGGCCGATGCGGACCGGCGTCGCGGCCCGCGCCGGCCGGGGGAGTCGCCTTCGGTTCGGGCGGCGCATGGCGGGCGCCCGCGCCTACGTGGCGGTGCGCGGGGGCGTCGACGTGCCGTCGCGGCTGGGCAGTCGAAGCACCGACCTCGCGAGCGGACTCGGCGGTCTCGGCGGCCGGCCGCTGAGGGGTGGCGACCGCCTCGATGCGGGGGCCCCCGGCGGCGCGCCGGTCCCGGTCCGACGGCGCCCCGCGTTCCCGACGCCGGCGGGGGGCGCCCGAGTGCGATTCCTGCCGGGCGCGGATCGCCGGCGGTTCGACGGCCGCGCCCTGGCGCGTTTCCCCGACTACCGATTCACCGTCGGACCGGACTCCAACCGCATGGGCTACCGTCTGCAGGGACCCGCGATAGGCCTTGCCGACCCCGCCCCGGTGCTGTCGTCCGCGACCGCCGCGGGCGCCATTCAAGTCCCTCCCTCCGGCCAACCGATTCTGCTCATGGCCGACCGGCAGACGACCGGCGGCTACGCCGTGCTGGGGACCGTGATCACCGCCGACCTCGGGGTGGCCGGACAGCTCGCGCCGGGAGACTGGATCGCCTTCGACGCCTGCAGCCATCGCGAGGCCGTCGCCGCCCTGGTCGCGATGGAGCAGCGACTGATGCGCCCGGCCGGGATGCAAGCCCGCGTCTTCGCGGAGAGCGGCGGGGGCGTCAGCGCATCGAGGGACCCCAGACCCTGACGTGGCGATGACTGAGCCGCCCGCCGCTCCGTGCCCGCCCCGCGCGTCCTCGGTCGCGGAGGCCGACGCCGTGGACGTCCGCCTCGCGGGGGTCTTCGGAGACCGCATTCGCCGGCGTGCGCCGCTCGCGAGCCTGACCACGTTCCGCACCGGGGGCGCGGCCGATTGGCTGGTCGAGACGGCTCGGCCGTCCGACTTGGCCGACGCGGTCCGGGTCGCGCGCCGGCTGAAGCTGCCGCTGACCCTGCTCGGGGGCGGCTCGAACGTGCTGGTTGCCGACGGCGGCGTGCGCGGGCTCGTGGTGCGTCTGCGCCATGGGACGATCTCGCGCATCGGCGCGGACGCGGTGCGGGCGGACGGCGGCGTGACCGTCAACCACCTCGTGCGCTGGACCATCCAGCGCGGCCTGTCCGGCCTCGAGGCCTGGGCGGGCACCCCCGGCACGGTGGGCGGCGCCATTCGGGGGAACGCGCACTTCGACGGACGGTTGATTGGCGGCAGGGTGAGCGCGGTGGGCCTCGTGGACCGCTCCGGCGCGGAGCTCGTCGTCCCGCGGGCGTCCATGGGGTTCGGCTACGACGACAGCCGCGTGCAGCACACCGGCGAGCTCGTCCGCTGGGCCGAGTTCCGGGTGGGCCGGGGCGATGCCGCGGGACTTCGGGCCGCCGCCCGCCGGTCGCTGGCGTTTCGTAAGCGGACCCAGCCCCTCGGTCAGGCCTCGGCGGGGTGCGTGTTCCGGAACCCGGGCCCCGAGGACGGCCCCTTGCCGGCCGGGGTTCCGCGGTCGGCCGGGGCCCTGATCGACCGCGCGGGGCTCAAGGGGCGCCGGATCGGCGGGGCGTCGGTGTCGCCGCGGCACGGCAATTTCATCGTGAACGAGGGAGGCGCCACGGCGCGGGACGTGCGCCGCCTCGTCGAGACGTGCCGGTCCATCGTCGCCGAACGGTTCGGGGTGATGCTGCGCGACGAGGTCGTGTACCTGGGCGATTTCGACCTGGACCCCGCGGGCCGGGAGCGGCGGCCGTAGAACGGCGCCGCCTCCCGAGGGATGGCAGACTCCCGGCGGGCCGGCGGGGCGGCAAGCGGCGCCCCAGGCGGCGGACTTCGGTCTCGGCGTCTGCGCCGAGAACGGTGCGGACTCGGGAGGGTCGGATTGGCGGGCGGGGCCCTGAGGCTCCGGTTCCGCCGCGTCTGGATGAGGCCATGACGAGACCGGTGGGAAGCAGTCTGACGAGTCTGGTGGTCGAGGGCGGCCACCGCCTGCAGGGCCGAATCGACGTCGAGGGCAACAAGAACGCGGCGCTGCCGTTGCTCGCCGCCTGCCTGCTGACGGACGAGGCCTGTGTCCTCACCAACGCGCCTCGCATCAAGGACGTTCAGGTGATGGCGGATCTGCTGGCGGGGCTCGGGGCGGCGATCGAGGGAGGCGGAACCACGACCCTGCGCGTCGACTGCTCGGAGGTCGCCGGCGATGTCCCGGACCGCGACCTCGTCGGCCGGCTGAGGGGCTCGGTGCTCCTGTGCGGCCCCCTGTTGGCGCGGCGCGGCCGGGTGCGGCTCGCGCCCCCCGGCGGGGACTTCCCGGCGCGGCGCACCCTGTCGGCCCACCTGCAGGCCCTCGAGGCGATGGGGGTGCGGCGCCTGACGGATCGCGGGGGCGACTTCGTGCTGGAGGCGCCGGACGGCCTGCGGCCGGCTTCCCTATACCTGGAGGAGGCGTCGGTGACGGGGACCGAGACCGCCCTGCTGGCCGCGGCCGCGGCCCCCGGGACGAGCGAGATCCGGCACGCCGCCTGCGAGCCGCACGTAGCGGAGCTGTGCCGGTTCCTGACCCGGATGGGGGCCGAGGTGGAGGGAACGGGGACATCGACCCTCCGCATCGCCGGCGGCGGTCGGCTCGCGGGGGTCGAGCATCGCCTCGGCGGCGACTACATCGAGGCGGGAAGCTGGGCCGTCGCGGCCGCGGTCACCGGCGGCGAGATCGACGTGCACGGCGCCGCCGCCGGCGACCTCGAGCCCATCACGTCGGTGCTGAAGAGAATGGCCGTCGACTGCGACGTGGACGGCGAGCGGCTGCGGCTGCGTCCTTCGAGGCCCGAGGCGGTCCGGCAGATTACCACCGCGCCGTGGCCGGGATTCCCGAGCGACATGGTCAGCCTGATCTGCGTGCTCGCGACCCAGGCGCGGGGGGCGACGCTGATCCACGACTGGATGTACGAGCTGCGGCTCTTCGCCCTCGAGCAGTTGAGTGGGATGAGCGCGAACCTCTTCCTGTGCGACCCCCACCGCATGATCGTCAACGGGCCCGCTTCCCTGACCGGCCGGACCCTCGACAGCCGGGATCTGCGGTCGGGAATGGCCCTCATCGCGGCGGCGCTGGCCGCGACCGGCACCAGCCGCATCCACCCCCTGGAGACGGTCGAGCGCGGCTATGCGCAACTCGTCGAACGGCTGCTCGCCCTGGGCGCGCGGATAGCCGTCGAAGGCGGGTGACTCCGCCGCGGCCTCGCGTGGACAAGCGGGCGCGCGCCGCCGCGGACGCCTTTTGCCTCGATTCCGGCGCGTCGCCTGACTCCGTGAGGCAGACCCGGCCGGACCCGTGGCCGCCGGTCATCGCGGATCGAGAGGCGGGGGACGTATGGGAAGGACCTCGCCGGGGTCGAAGCCTCGGGGTGGCGCGGGCTGCGCGCCGCCCGGCGGCCGCAGGGCGCCGGGGATGGGCACCGGTTCCGTCGAGTTGCGGTTGATCACGTCCAGCGGGGCGCCGGTGTCGCCGTCGAACCGGAACGCCCTCAGGTCGGTCTCCTCCAGATCGAAGCCTCGGACGATGCGCGGGGTCAGGGTGACGATGATGTCTGTTTCCTGTGTCTCCAGTCGGTTGCGCGCGAACAGACGGCCGATGATGGGCAGGTCGCTCAGGCCCGGTATGCCTTCCATCACCTCGCGCTCGTCGTCCCGGATCAGCCCTGCGAGGATGCTCGTCTCGCCGTTCCGCAGGCGAATCGTCGTCTCGATGGAGCGTTGGCCGATCGTCGGGATGTCCGCGTAGCCGACCCCCGACAGCGTGCTCACCTCGATCTCCAGAATGAGGGAGACCTCGTCCTCGTGGTGGATCTGAGGCGTGACCACGATCCCGACGCCGACGTCGCGGTACTGGAACGACGTCACGGGTTGTTGCTGGAGGCCTCCGGCCGCGAACGGCGTGAACGTGGTGACCGGGATGGGTATCTCGTCGCCGAACTGCGCGGCGGCGGTCTCGCCTGCCAGCATGCGGAGATGGGGGTTGGCCAGCGTGTTGGTGTGCCGGTCCCGTTTCAGAAGGCGATAGAACAGCCCGGGGAGGTCGGCGATGAAGACGTCCGCGGCGGTCAGGCTGCCCAGCTCGTCGATGAACAGGCCGTTGGGAGCATCGACGCCCAGAACGCCCTCGATGCCCGGAGAGTCCGGTGTCGCGAACTGCAGGCCGTAGGCCCTCAAGCGTTGCCGGTCGACTTCGAGCAGCTCGACGTCGACCACGACCTCGGGCGGCGCCTTGTCGACGGCGGCGATGAGCCGGGCCGCCGCCGCCACGCGCTCCGGCGTGTCCCTAATCGACAGCGACCCGGTGGCGGTCACCACGGACAGCCGCCGCAGGTCGAGGACGAGGCGAAGCAGGTTGACGGTCTCCTCCAGATCCGCATTGCTGACGTAGAAGGTCCGGACAATCTCTTCGTCGTACTCGGTTCGCTTCGCGGGCGTGTCGGGAATCAGGGTCACGGTGCGCGGCGCCGTGACGCGGTAGAAGCTCCGTGTGGAGCGGGTGATCGAATCGAGGGCGGCGGAGAGCCGGGCGCCGCGCAGATCGACGGATGTGCGCTGGTCGACGAAGTCGGGATCGAAGATGACGTTGATGTCCGAGAACAGGCCCAGCGCCGTGAGGATGTCGCGGGTGCTCGCGTCGCGGAAGACGAGCGAGTCGGGCAGAACCTCGTCGGGCAGCTCCAGCCCCTCCGCGGGGAGGAATCGGGTGCGTTCGATCAACCTCTCGATCTCGGTCTGGCCGGCCCGCAGGGCGGCCTCGCGCATTCGGACCCGCTCCGCCGTCTCGCGCAGGGCGTCCTCGATCTCGGCGTTGGTCGGGTCCAGCTCGCTCGCGATCCGGTATTCGACGAGCGCGTCCTCGTGGTTCCCGAGGCCCGCGAGGCGGAGGCCCTCCGCCTGGTGGTACTGCGCGGCGCGAAGTCGCGCGCGATCGAGATCCCGCTGGAGCGTCCGGTCGTCCGGGCTCTCCTCGAGCGCCCGCGTGTACTCGATCATCGCCTCGTCGAAGTTCTCGGCCAGCTCCGCGGTGCGGGCCCGGTCCCTGGCGGTGGTCGCGCAGCCGGCGGTCAGTACCAGACAGAGTCCAGCCGATGCGAGGCCCGCGGCGCTGAAGGGCGCCCGGCGCGTCGGCCCCGCATCGCGACCCGGTGAGCGGCCTTCCCGCCCGAACGGCCCCGCGGGGTGCTGGCGCCTGCCGGCGCGAGCCGCCGCGTCCCGCGGCCGCGAGCTCTCGTCCGGGGACGTTTTTCGGTCCGGGAGGCTAGCGGAACGTCTCGGCCGCGGTGGTGTCGATGACATCGGCGTCACTGGGAATCTCGAAGGTGAACGGGCGGTCCGACAACCCGACGTTCTCTCGCAGGTTGGAGAAGAAGAAGGTGGAGACGCCGCCCTGCAGGTCGTAGGCCATCAGCCGGACGATGGCCAGCGACGGTGCGTCGACGACTACGATCAGGAACTCGAAGTCGCGCTCCGCCCGCGTCGGCGTCAGCCGCAGCACGCGGCTGTCGGGCGGTGGATCGTCGACGGTGTCGAACGCCGCCGTGAAGTCGGTCGCGAAGCTCCCCCGGCCGGCCAGGAAGAGGGCCGGGGTGGTGGCCTCGTCGGCGCCCGGCAAGTCGCCGACAATCACCTGCCGGTCTTCCGGCAGATAAGAGAAGAGATGTTCGCCGTCCGACAGGTAGAGCTTGCGCTCCGGCTCGCGGTAGTCCCACCGCATGCGACCGGGCTTCTTGATGAGGACCGCGCCGCTCTCGACGAGGGTGGTCCGGAGCACGCCGCCCTCGTAGGTGTGCGTGAAGTCGGCGGTGAAGTCGCGGACGAGGTCGTAGCGTCGCTGAAGCGCTCGCTGCAGGTCCTCCGGGGTCTCCGACAGCGGCTGGGCGGCGAGTCCCGACATCGAGCCGGCGATGAGCGGGCAGGCCGCGGCGAGCAAGAGCGCCGTCGCACGGGTCCGGTCAGGCATGGCATCAGGGGTCCGGAAGGGGGGGCGAGCGGGGAGCGAGCCGCGAGGTTATCGTGATTCCGGAGATGATGGCGCGGGGCAGCTGCGGAGCCGCGTCCGGGGAGTAGAGGTAGAGCTCGAGCGCACGCTGGCCGGTGTCGCCGATGGTGAAGCGGTACGAGACCGAGAACCGGTCGCCGGTGACCGCGCCACACGCCCATCCATTGCCGTTTCGCTCGATGAGGGGCGCGTTGGGGTAGGTCCAGTTCACGCAGGCGAGGTTGAAGTCGTCGCGCTCGGTGGTCGTCACCGTACCGGTGATCGCTGCCGTCTCGCCGACCGCGAAGCGTGCCGGCAACGGCTCGTCGAACTGCACGACCCTGAACTCCCCCGGAGCGATGGGCATGTAGCCCGTTTCGACCGTCTCGACCAGCTTCGGCGCGTGGAGCGGCGTCACGTCGGTTCGCAGCGGCGCCGCGCCGCCGGTGGCTTCGAAGAACGACGGAACGCCTTCCCACGTGGTCGTCCCGCCGGTCGCCGCATGCCGGGCCGCGAAGAAGTTCCAGTAGCTCATTTCCTCGGCCGACAGCAATCCGTCCCGCGAGACCACCACCGTCACCCTCGACCAGGCGTCGTCCACGGGTCCACTGCGCGTGCCGTGCTCGGCCAGGATGTCGTTGATGTGCACCCGGCGCGCGCCGCCGTCGATTGCGGTTCCGATGGCGGGCGTGGACGAGTCGGTCTCGTCGAACTGGCCCTGGTTCTCGAACACGAGGAGCGTCGGCACTGCCTCCGGCCCGATCAGCCCCATCCGATAGAGCGTGGTCGGATGCAGCATGGCCGGGGCGGGAGTCCGTTCGATCGCGAACGCGGTACCGCCGCCGACGTCGGCCACCCGCCGCGACACGTCGAGAACGGCGCCGGCGTAGACCTCGCCGGGATAGAGCAGGGGCGTGTGGCTGGCGGGCTCGCGCCCGGCGCGATCGAGGCCGCCGCCCAGCGCCGACCAGTCCCAATAGTCGACCCACTGGTGGCTGATGGCGTGCGTCGACGACAGGTTGGACGTGAACGAGACGTCCGGATAGAGCTCCACGGAGCGGAGCACGCCGTCGCTGCCGTACGCCTGTGATTCGTCGAAGACGGGTAGGGCGCCAAGGCCCGCGATGGGGTTCCGGACGTTGTGATGGAAGGCGTCGTAGGGTACAACGTGCTGCTGTCGCGGCACGAAGGCGATCGACGCGTACTCGTCCCGGAAGTGCTGATAGAACCGCTTCGCCGCTTCGTCGAGCTCGTGGCCGTAGTCCCCGGCCGACAGCCGGCGGTCGCCGAACCCCGGCATGACGAGGTTGACGACGTGGCTCGCGTACTGGGCGCCGGCGTCGATCCGCGTGATCTGCGCCGCAGGCACGTTCAACGGCGCCAAGCGAAGCCGGATCGCGAACCTCTCGACCACGTCTTCGCCGACGTTGGCCGCCCCGGACGATCTCGGGATCAGCAGAGTCCCGAACCGCGCATAGGGGCGGTCGAACCCGCGGCGCTGCCAGCCGATGCTGTCCCAGAGCGCGGCGTCGTCCCAGCTCGGGTTGAAGACGCTGATCAGGTGGCCGTCGATGTCGGTGGTTCCGGCGCGCCGCCACGTCTCGCGCACGATGTAGCCGTCGTCGACGGCGCTGAGAGCAGGCCGCTCGAAGGTCAGGGTCGCGACGTCGCCGGCGACGAGAAAGTCGTCGAGCGAGAGCCCGCCCACATGGTCGGCCCGGATGAGCCGCGGGTTCTGGTCGAACCAGAGCGGCGCGGGCAGCGCGGGCTCCGCGATCCGAGGCGTGCGCGACGGGGAAGCGAAGCCCGTCACGCTCCGCCGTCCGATCGGCGCCGGGGCACGGTGGATGGCGGGAACGTCGCCGACGGCCGGCCTCACGACCGACGCGACAGGGCGCGCCGACAGCGATTCCGCCACCTGCGCGGCCGGTGGCGGCGCCAGGGTCGCCGACGTCGCGGTGAGACCGATCACGCCGATGACACGAGGGAATCGCATCGATGAGCCGCGCCCCCGCCGACGCCCTGCCCTAACCCTTCAGACTGCCGGCCTTGGGAGGCGCCTGCTTCGGCGCGTCCTTCGCGTCGGTGGGGTACTTGGCGGTAATCCAGTCCGGCAGTCCCCCTTCGAGGGCGCTCGCCCTGAATCCCTGGCGAATCAACGCCGCCGCGACGCGCGCGCTCACCAGCTCCTCCGGATCGGAATCGTAGGCGACGACGTCGCGGTCGGGGGACAGGCCCGACGTGTCTACGGCGTCCGGGTCCAGGCGCACCGCGCCGGGCAGGGTCATGGTGCTGTGTTCGTACGGATACTTGAGCCGGACGTCCACGATGACGGGCGCGTTGGCGGCGTCCTCCTCGAGACGGGTCTTCAGCGCTTCCTTGGTGATCCGCGGCACGGACATGCTGCTGTTCGCTCCTCGATGCTATCGGTCGCCGGCCACACGACATGACCCCGGCGGCTTCCCGCCGATAATCGCCTCCGCCTCCGCCGGCGCTCGACCGGTCGCCCCGCCGGGAGCCCGCGCCGTTTCGATGGCGCAGTCTCGTCGGCGCCGCCACCGGAGTCAGTTCATCGAACAGGCGCCGGCGCCCCGCGGGTCGCCACAAGTGCCGCAGGCAGCGGGCGCGAGGCTCGCGGAAGCCGGGGCCGCCCGGCCCACGGCGAACGCCGACAGGCGCTTCTCCAGCGTCGGGGTGTCACACGCCGGACACGGCGGAGCCGCCCCCGTGCGGACCAGCAACTCGAAGTCCCGCCGGCAATGTGAGCACTGGTATTCGTAGATGGGCATCCGCACAAATTCCCAAGCGTCATCTTAGCATGAATGCCGACCCCGCCGCCGCTCAGCGCGCCGAGCGTTCGTCGATGGTGCGCCGTACCGCGTCGTAATCGTTGGGCAGCTCGACCGGGACGTTCGCGTGGGCGGCGGGCACGTCGGGCAGCCGACGCTCGTGATAGCGGAGCTTGAAGTCGGTGAACTTCAGGCCGCTGGCCGTCGACACCACGACGACGCGGGCTCCGCCGTCGATCTGCCCGCGCTCGCGCAGCTTGATGAGGGCGGCCAGGGCCACCCCGGTGTGAGGGCAGTTGTACATGCCGGTGCGATCGGCCCGGGCCGCCGCCTCGGCGAGCTCCGCCTCCGACGCCTGCTCGACGATGCCGCGGTGGCGCTGCAACGTGCGTATCGCCTTTCGCACCGACACCGGGTTGCCGATCTGGATGGCCGACGCCAGAGTGGGCTTCGCGCCCACCGGCTCGAAGGCCCAGTTGCGCCGGTAAGCGAGGTAGAGGGGGTTGGCCGCCTCGGCCTGGGCCACGACGATCTGCGGTTGCCGGTTGATGATGCCGAGGTCCGCCATCATCTCGAAGCCGGCCCCCAGTGCGCTGACGTTGCCGAGGTTGCCGCCGGGAATGATGACGACGTCGGGAATGGTCCAGTCGAGCTGCTGTACGATCTCGATGGCGACCGTCTTCTGACCCTCGAGCCGCAGGCTGTTCATCGAGTTGGCGAGGTAGATGCCCTCTTCCTGCGCCAGCCGCTGGACTATCGCCATGCACCCGTCGAAGTCGGTGTCGAGGGCGAGCACCAGCGCCCCGTTGGCGATGGGCTGCAGCAGTTGGGCGGTGGAGACCTTGCCGCGCGGCAGGAGGACCACGGCGGGGATGCCCCCGGCCGCCGCGTAGGCGGCCAGCGACGCCGACGTGTCTCCGGTCGACGCGCACGCCACCGCCCGGATGTTGCCGCCCTCGTCCATGATCTGGCGAACCACGGACACGAGCACGGTCATGCCGAGGTCCTTGAACGACCCGGTGTGGGAGTTGCCGCACAGCTTCACCCACAGGTCGTCCATGCCGAGCTCGAGCCCGAAGCGCTCCGCCCAGAACAGGTTGGTGCCGCCCTCGTCCATGGACACCACCGAGTCGTTCCGCACGTCCGGGCACACCCATTCCTTCTTGCCCCAGACCGACGACCCGTAGGGCCACGTCGTGCGCTTGTAGCGCTCGTCGAAGAGGCGCATCCACGCGCCGGCCGAGCGATCCTTCAGACTCTCGACGTCGTGGGAGACCTCGAGCAGATCGCCGCACGACGGGCAGCGGTAGACGGGGCGCCAGACCGGATGCTCGCCGGCACACCCCGCGATGCAGCGAAAGACCGCCCGATACGCCATTGCTCAGTTATACCGCAGAGGCGGCGAAGCACTAAAGGCTTGCAGTTCTCGGTCGAACACTGTAAGTTATTGATTCTAAATGATGGGCCGCTAGCTCAGCCGGGAGAGCGCCGCGTTCGCAACGCGGAGGTCGTGGGTTCGAATCCCATGCGGTCCACCATCCGCACTACTGCAAGTCACTCTACTACAAGGGGTTACAGGATCGCAAGGAGGGAGCCCCGCACTGCCCCCCATCCTCTCGTGCGACGCCCGCGGAGGTCCAGATCGATTCTGGAGACGACTCCACGGCTTCGTTGGGTGCCCCTGAACGGCCGTGGCACGGTCGCGCGCGTCTACTGGCTGGAGGGCAGCGGTCACGGTGTTCGTCGCGCACCGCCCCGTGTCCAACCCGTCACGCGCGCCGCAAACGCCGTACCGGATTCTCCCATCGGAGACCCGGGAACCGCGCGAAGTCGGCGTCGCACGAGACCAGCGTCGCGCCACGGGTCATCGCCAGCGCCGCGAGGTGGGCGTCGGTCGTGAGATTGCCCGCGACGCCGGTTTCGGCCAGCAACTCGCGCAGCAGGCGCCAGTGGTCCCGCGTCTCCGTGACGACCGAGATGACATCGAGGGCGAGCCAGGTATCGACCTGCAGCACTGCGTCCTCGCCCGACAACGGGTGCGGGAAGACCCTGTGATTCGTGGACACTCGCAGGAAGCCGGACACGACCATCCACGCCAGTCCGATGGTCTCGTCGCCATTCAGAGCTCTTTCCCACCAAGCGACGACCCGTTCGTGCTGCGGTGCATCTTCGTTCACCACGTACAGCAGCACGTTGAGATCGACGATTTTCATTTGCGCGACGCCAGCCGGCGGGCGCCTTCCTCGTCTTCGAGAACGGCAGCCAGCGCCAAGGCCTTGTCCAGGTCCGCCAGGGGCCGGCCCATCGGGACCGTGCGCTGCCGGTACCGTCGCGTACCCCCGCTTCGACGTGCAGGGGCGGTCAGCCCGACCCGGAGCGTACGGTTCAGCATGCGCGTCAGAGAGACGCCAGCCTCGTGGGCGCGCTGCTTGAGTTCGACCATCAGTTCGTCGTCGATCCGTACCGTGCTGCGCATGGTTGGCATCATAGCATCAGGCTGGGGCACAGCACACTTGTGCCGAGGAAACAGTGGGCGCGGTAGGCGCGTCTCCGGTCGCGGTGGTCGAGGCGTCCCTCGGGGCTGCGCTGATGGCGGGCTCTGGCGGCTCTGACCGTCCGGCGGCGGGCCGCTGCACGGCACCGCGGCGTGCAGTAGGCATGGCCGCGGTAGCGCGCCGCGCAGATGGCGAAGGGGGGTTGCAGTGTCGGCAGGCCTTACGGCGGAGGGGCCGGTCCACGGCGTCGGAGCGCGCGGGGTGGTCTCCGAGTGGACAACGAGCCTGAACCGTGGCACAACAGCAGGGACCGGCTCGGTCTGTCGGAGCTCGAGGCGGTCACGAGAGTCCGGTCGGCCCTCACCCCACGTCTGAGTCCGCTCACTACGCTACCCGAACGCCTTGCGGACCGCCAGTGCCGGGGCCGTGGACGCCGCTGCTCCCCATGGACGCAAAGAGCGCGCACCACAGGGAGCTTGGCAACCGCGAACACCGCGGTTGCCCACTGCGCCACAGCCGAGATTCTTTTCTTCATCAAGATCCGGACAAGATCGCGGCCGGGCCGCGGCGACGGGTGTCGAGAATTCGTCACTTTCGGGTGCGCGTTGACATCGAGAACCTGATGGGCAGCGTTCAGGGCTACACGCGGCGGGTCAAGCGGTGGCGCGGCGGCGGGATGATCCAGCGCTGAGTGGCGAGCGCGCTGGTGGAGGCGGAACCGGCGGGTGCGGGGCTACCGGGACCTGCGGTACTCGCGTTGGCTCCCTGGACGCGCTCGCCCTGATCGACGACGTGGTTCCCGACGTGGCGTAGAATAGGCGGCTCGGAGCGGAAACAGGGAGTCCGCTACTCGCGAAGTTCAACAACGAAAGGGACAATCCCCTGGATGATGGCTGGGGAGTATGGGAGGGTCCTACGTTCGGTTGCCCGGCGCCGAGCCCTTGCGGCCACGGTCATGGCGACGGTGGGGTTGGGGGTTGGGGCGGTGACGACGATGTACTCGTTCGTCGACGGTATCCTGCTGTCGCCGCTGGCCTATAGCGCGCCGGAACAACTGAGGGTGGTGAGACTGGTTATTCCCGAGCTTGCCCAGTATCCGTTTTGGGACGGCAACGCCCGCGCGGTCGACGCTTGGCGACGGACGTGCCCAGCGAGCTGTTCAAAGATGGCGGCGTTGGGATATGTCGCTGCGGTGGCGAGCGGGGAGCCTGCGGAACGGATAGAGGGCGCCCGGGTGCTGCCGGGGTTGTTGGCCCTGTTGGGCGTTGAGCCGATTCTTGGGCGCGCGTTTCGGCAGGAAGACGGGGAGATCGGTAGCCCGAGGGTTGTGGTGTTGAGTCACCGGCTGTGGCAACGTCGCTACGGCGGCGATCGGGCGGTGCTAGGTCGCACCATCGGGTTGGACGGGGGAACAGCAGAGGTCGTCGGCATTCTGCCTAGGTCGTTTAGCTTGCCGCCGCTATCGAACCTTGCTGCGAACGGGAGCGGCGACACGGGAGGGCCGGCGGAGTTCTTGGAACTCCTCGTCTGGTCAGAGGCCCAGATCCGGTCGATTGGTGGGTACGACTATCTGACGCTGCTACGAATACCTGCGGGTACGACTGAGGCGCAGACGGTGGCAGAATTGAACGCCGTACTGATCGACGCGTTCGCGAACACGCGGTTTCGCCCCGAGGTACGCGTGCAGTCGCTGGTTGGCGAGGTTGTGGGGCCCGCGCGGCGGCCGCTGCTGCTGCTGCTCGCCGCGACTCTCGGCGTCCTACTCTTGGCGACGGTGAACGTGTCGAACCTGTTGGGCGTTCGCTGGCTGGAACAGCGGCGCGAATTGGCTCTGCGCCGGGCCTTGGGCGCGCGACGGGGAGAGGCCGTGTTGTGCATGCTACGCGAGAGTCTCTTGCTTGCTGCGGGTGGCGGTCTCTGTGGCGTGTTGTGGGGCAGCGCCGGACTTCGCGCTCTGGTCGCGGCGGCGCCGACGGACCTGCCGCGCCTTGAAGAAGTGACTGTCGATGGCGGCGTCCTGGTCGTCTCGCTAGGCGCGGCATTGGCCTGCGGCTTGGTGTGCGCCGTCGGGCCAGCATGGCGGACTCGTGGCGTAGCTGCGATCGAAGCGCTGAACGCTCGCGGCACCGCGGATCGGTGGCGAGGCAGTATGCCGAGCCGGCTCATTGGACTACAGGCGGCGCTCGCGGTTTCGTTGCTCGTTTTGACTGGTCTCCTGCTGGTGAGTCTCGTCCGGTTGATGAGGACCGATTTGGGATTCGAGGTCAATGGCATCTTTACCGCCAGCATGCAGTTTCCGGCCGCCGATACTCGGACGCCGATGGGATCAGGCGCGCGTACACGGCAGTGCTGCGCGGGTTGGAGATGGCGCCGGGGGTCGTCGCGGCAGGGGTGGTCCAACGGTTGCCGCTTGAGGGGAACTCGTTCGTCGATGTCCTGGCGCGTTCGGACGACACGCGGCCGACCGAGGAACAGCCGCTGGCGAACTACCGCCTCGTCAACCCTGGCTATCCGCAGGCCATGGGCATCGCTGTTCGGCGGGGACGGATGTTTGCGGAGAACGAGCGCCGCCGCAGGCTGATCGTCGTCAGCGAACTGACGGCGAGGACGCTGTGGCCCGGGGAAGATCCCATTGGGAAGTTCGTGCGTGGCAGCGCGGGCGAGTTGCGCGAAGTTGTCGGCGTAGCCGCGGATGCGCGGATCGTCAACATTGAAGAGAGTCCGGGTTTCGTCGGGTACGTCCCGTATTGGGACTACGCGGAGCGGCGGACGACGCTGGTGGTACGCAGCAAGATGGATCCACGGGCGGTGGTCTCCGCCGTCACCAGTGCAGTCAGGAACGTCGACCCCGTGCTGCCGTTGCACAACTTCCGCACGATGGCCGAGATCGTGTCGGAGGCGACGGCTAGACGCCGGTTCCAGGTCGCGCTGATGGCCGGCTTTGCCCTGATCGCCATGCTGCTTGCGGGCATAGGAGTGTACGGTGTCGTCGCGTCGACCGTCGCGCGGCGGCGGGCGGAGATCGCAGTGCGGATCGCGGTCGGAGCGCCCGTGCTGCGCGTGTTCGGAATGTCGTTTGGATACGGACTGCTCCCGGTCGCCGCGGGGGCGCTCTTTGGCGTAATTCCAGCCATCGCCGCCGGACGGACGATGGCCGCGCTGCTCTACGAAGTGGAGCCATGGGACTGGCAAGTACTTGCCAGTGCGCTGTTCATCGTCCTCGCGACCGCCGCGTGTGCCTGTTTCGTGCCGGCATTGCGCGCCGTTCGCACTCCAACCACGACGCTGCTCCGGGCCCAATAGGCAGGCTGTCGTGCCGGCATGGGTGCGAGTCTTTGCGTCGGCGGTCCAGAGACGGCCCCAACCTCGCTTGCGTTGCTGAGCGTCGCGGGTAGGCGGACTCCCTGTTTCCCGCTCCGAGTCGCTTATTCTGCGCGACGTCGGCAACCCACCATCCGCCGTTACCGGCCCGTTCGGGTTGGGCTCAGCCCCCTTCGGCGAGATCCAGGTACTTCAGGGCGCCGCCGGTGTTCAGCAGGACCACTTGGTGGTCCCGCGCGACGACGCCGTCGCGGACCAGCTTCCGCAGCGCGGCGAGGGTCGCCCCGCCTTCCGGCGCGGCGCCGATGCCCTCGCGGCGGCCGAGGTCGTGCATGCCCTCGACCATCTCGCGGTCCGACACGGTGACGGCGGTCCCCCCGCTCTCGCGAAGCGCGCGCAGCACGAGGACATCGCCCACCGCCGCCGGCACCCGCAGGCCGTCCGCCACCGTGGCCGCGCCCTCCCATGGATCGGCGGCCTCGGCGCCGGCGTGGAAGGCGCGGACCATCGGGGCGCAGCCTTCGGCCTGCACCGTCACCAGCCGCGGGCGCGGGCCCTCCACCCAGCCGAGCCGTTCGAGCTCTTCGCATGCCTTCCAGATGCCGACGATGCCGGTCCCGCCGCCGGTGGGATAGACGATCCAGTCCGGCCAGCGCCAGCCGAACTGCTCGGCGATCTCGTAGCCCATCGTCTTCTTGCCCTCGACCCGGTAGGGCTCCTTGAGGGTGGAGACGTCGTACCAGCCGAGCCGACGGCCCTGTTCGGCCGCGATGCGACCGGCATCGGTGATGAGGCCGTCGACCAGGGTGACGGCGGCGCCGTGCACGCGGCACTCGCGGATGAACGGCGTCTTTACGTCGCGGGGCATGAACACGCGGGCCTCGATGCCGGCGTTCGCGGCGTAGGCGGCGAGCGCGCAGGCCGCGTTCCCGGCCGACGGCACCGAGAGGGTGGCCGCCCCCAGCGCGTGCGCTCGGGTGACGGCGGCCGACATGCCGCGCGCCTTGAACGAGTTGGTCGGGTTCAGCGCCTCGTCCTTGACGAACAGGCGGTCGAGACCCAGCTCCGCTCCGAGCCGGGACACGGGGAAGAGGGGAGTCCAACCCTCTCCCAGGGTCACGGCGCGGTCGCCCTCGTCGAGGGGGAGGGCCGGCGAGTACCGCCACATCGACGGGGCCGCATCGCGCAGCGATTCGCGGGACCACGTGGCCGCGAGGTGCGCCATGTCGTAGCGCGCCAACAACGGGCGGCCGCACTGGCACAGGTGGTGGGGGCGCCGCGCGTCGAACGGCCCCGCGCCGCAGGAGACGGAGCACTCCAGATGAAAGCGGGTCGCCATCGTCGCGGCCGTCAGCGCTCGAAGAGCTCCGCGTCCTTCGCTTTGAGCAGCTCATCGATCCGCGAGATGTGCTCGTCGGTGACCCTCTGCACGTCGTCGAGGGCGCGCCGCTCGTCGTCCTCCGAGATCTCGTGGTTCTTGAGCAGCGTCTTCAACGCGTCGTTCACATGGCGGCGCACGCCGCGCACGCCATTGCGCCCTTCCTCGGCGAGCGCATGCACGATGCGCGACAGCTCCCTCCGACGGTCGTCGTTCAACGGGGGAATCGGAATCCGGACGAGCTTGCCGTCGTTGGCCGGGTTCAGCCCGAGGTTGGCGCGCTGAATGGCGCGTTCGATGGCGCCTATCTGGGTGGGATCGAACGGGTGCACGACGATGAGCGTCGGCTCCGGCACGGAGAGCGTGGCCACCTGGTTCAGCGGCATCTGCGTGCCATAGGTCTCGACCCGCACCGAGTCGAGAATGCCGACCGACGCCCGTCCCGTGCGTACGCCCGCCAGCTCGTGCTGCACGTGGGCCACCTGTCCCTGCATGCCGGCCCGGGCCTCGGCCACGGCGCTCTTTCCGTCGGTGACGTTCATAGCGACCCTCGAATCCTCTCTGCGCGGGCGGCGAACGTGTCCGGGCCCGCCAATCTTCGCCCAATCGACCCTGTCGGGAGTCTGCACGGTTCCACGGCACGGACTCCCAGTGGCGGCGCCACAACCGGAAGCTCAGGCACGCGGTGCCGGAGAGTGGTTGACGATGTGACGCCTCCCGGCGCGGATGCTCCTCTGCACCTGCTACGACACGTGTGCGGTGCCGGAGAGTCGTTGACGACGTGACCGTCAGGGCCAAGTCCGCACCCGAAGATCATGGCGTGACGAACCACTACGTGTTGACCACCGATCCGACCGGTTCTCCCATCACCGCCCGCCGGACGTTGCCGGGTTGCTTCAAGTTGAACACCACGATGGGAAGCCGGTTGTCCATGCACAGGGAGATGGCCGTGGTGTCCATGACGTTCAGCCGCCGTTCCAGCACCTCGTGGTGGGAGAGCGAGTCGAGCCGTGTCGCGGCCGGGTCGACGGCGGGATCGGCGGTGAAGATGCCGTCCACCTTCGTGGCCTTCATGATGACGTCGGCGCGCACCTCCATCGCCCGCAGGGCGGCGGCGGTGTCCGTGGTGAAGTACGGGTTGCCGGTGCCGGCCGCGAACAGCACCACGCGTCCCTTCTCGAGGTGCCTGATGGCGCGCCGCCGGATGAAGGGCTCGGCGACGGTGCGCATCTCGATGGCCGTCAACACCCGGGTGGCGGCGCCGTGGCGCTCCAGGGCGTCGGACAGCGCGAGGGCGTTCATGACCGTCGCCAGCATGCCCATGTTATCGGCAGTGGTGCGGTCCATCCCCTTCGCGCTCGCGGCCAGCCCGCGAAAGATGTTGCCGCCGCCGATGACGACGGCAATCTCGACCCCGAGCCGCCGCACCTCGACCACCTCCTGGGCGATCTGGTCGGCGACGGGCGGATCGACGCCGTACGATCGATCGCCCATGAGCGCTTCGCCGGACAGCTTGAGAAGAACGCGCCGATAGGCGGGGGCAGGCATCGAGTGTCGGCGATTATAGCCCGTCGACCGTCGCCTGCGGCTCCGCTCGCCGCCCAACCCATCCTCCCGGCCGTCTGCGCCGTGCCACGGCGCAGACCGCCGGCCCCGTCGACCGTCGCCTGCGGCTCCGCTCGCCGCCCAACCCATCCTCCCGGCCGTCTGCGCCGTGCCACGGCGCAGACCGCCGGCCCCGTCGACCGTCGCCTGCGGCTCCGCTCGCCGCCCAACCCATCCTCCCGGCCGTCTGCGCCACGGCGCAGACCGCCGGCCCCGTCGACCGTCGCCTGCGGCTCCGCGCGCCGCCCAACCCATCCTTCCGGCCGGCGGACTCAGTCCGCGGTCTCGCCAATCTTGAACCGCGCGAACCGGACGACGTTGATGTTCTCGCCCATCTTGGCGATGGCTGCGGTCACGAGGTCGCCGATCGAGGTCTTGGGGTCTCGAATGGAGGGCTGGTCGAGCAGCACCACCTGCTGATAGTAGCTGTTCATCTTGCCGTCGACGATCTTGTCGATGACCTGCGGCGGCTTGTTCGAGCCTTCGAACTGCGCCCGGAAGATCGCCTTCTCGCGCTCGACGTCCTCGCCGGGCACTTCGTCCCGGGTGACGTACAGCGGGCTCGCGGCCGCGATGTGCATCGCGATCTCGCGGGCGAGCTGCTGGAACTCGTCGGTCCGGGCGACGAAGTCGGACTCGCAGCCGACCTCCACCAGCACGCCGACCTGCCCGCCCATGTGGATGTAGCTGCCGACGAGGCCCTGGCTGGTGCTTCGGCTCGATCGCTTGGCGGCTCGCGCCTGCCCGCGGGTGCGCAGGATCGTGATCGCCTTGTCGACGTCTCCTCCCGCCTCGGTGAGCGCGGACTTGCAGTCCATGAATCCGGCTCCGGTTCTGTCCCGGAGGCTCTTGACCTGTGCGGCGGAAACAGCCATTTCTCAGTCTACCTCTCGCGATTGGGTGACCCGGTCGCGCCCGTCCGGCGCGGCGAGCGAGTATCGATCCGTCAGGTGACGGCCGGCGGCTCCGGCAGCCCCCGCGTGCTTGGCTCGCCAATCGTCGCCTTCGGCCGGCTTGGCGTCCAACCCTCCCTCCGGGGAAGTCCTTGCCTCCTCCGGAGACGACGCCGTCCTGCGGCGTAGACTCGGGGCTGCGGTTCCCGGTATTGCAGGATGCCCTCGATGCGGAAGGCTTCCGGCGCATTTGCCTTGCGTGAAGGAGACCCTCGGCGCCGGACGACCGCCCCCGCGTGGCCTGCTCGCCCCGCCCCGTGCGAACGCAAGAGGAACCGCGGCGTGAATCGCCCCGTACTCCCGCGGGGAACCGTCAGGCGGAGGCCGGAGAAGCCGCCGGCGCCGGCCCGTCCGCCCTGGGGGGCGGTGCGGCGGCGGTGGCGGCCGAGGGACCGGCAGGTGCACTCTGCGACGACTCTCGCCGGTCCCGACCGGCGATGGCGGCGTCGGCGATCCGCGTCAGAAAGAGGCGGATCGACCGCAGGGCATCGTCGTTGCCGGGAATCACGAAGTCGACGTCGTCCGGGTTGCAGTTGGTGTCGACGATGCCGATGACCGGGATCTTCAGCTTGCGCGCCTCGTCGACGGCGATCTTCTCTTTCCGCGTGTCGACCACGAACACCGCGTCGGGCAGCTTGGACATGTGGCGGATGCCGTCCAGGTTCTTGTGCAGCTTCCGCTTTTCCTTCTCGATGCGGGCGATCTCCTTCTTCGAGAAGGTGTCGTATCGGCCGTCCTCGGCCATCGCCTCCATGTCGCGAAGCCGCGCGATGCTGCGCTGGATGGTCACGAAGTTCGTCAGCAGGCCGCCGAGCCAGCGCTGGTTCACGAAGAACATCCCGCAGCGCCGGGCCTCTTCGACGACCAGGTCCTGCGCCTGGCGCTTGGTGCCCACGAACAGCACGGTCTTGCCTTCGGCCGCCAGGTCGCGAACGAACGACTCCGCCTTGTCGAACAGCTCCGCGGTTCGGCTCAGGTCGATGATGTAGATGCCGTTGCGCGCCCCGAAGATGTAGGGCTTCATCTTCGGATTCCAGCGCTTGGTCTGGTGCCCGAAGTGCACGCCCGCCTCGAGCAGGTCCTTGATGGCGATCGACGTCAAGCTCTCTCCATCCCCTCTGCGGAACACGAGCGGCTGGACCTGCCGGCCCGGCCGGTTCCGCCTTCTTCGCACCCCTTCACGCCGGGTCCAACCCGATGCTCGCCGCGGGCGGTCAGCGCTTGCTGAACTGGAACCGCTTGCGGGCGCCGGCCAAGCCGTACTTCTTGCGCTCCTTGATCCGGGCGTCGCGGGTCAGCATGCCGGCCTTCTTGAGTACCGGCCGCAGCTCGGCGTCAAACTGGACGAGCGCCCGCGCGATGCCGAGCCGGAGGGCATCGGCCTGTCCGGTGACGCCGCCGCCCTTGGCGGTCGCGAGGATGTCGACCCTGTCGGCGGCCTCGGCCACCTGCAGCGGTGCGGTGATGCGCGTGCGCACCGCCTCGGAGGGAAAGCGCTTCTCCAGCGAGGTGCCCCGGATGACCAGCTCGCCCGAGCCCGGCTTCAGAAACACCCGCGCCGTCGACGACTTGCGCCGCCCGGTTCCGTAGAAGGTCGTCGCCGCCACGTCAGGACACCTCGAATCGAGTGGGCTGCTGGGCCGCATGCGGATGGTCGGGTCCGGCGTAGACCTTCAGCTTGCGATACATCTGCTTGCCCAGTTTGGTCTTCGGCAGCATGCCGCGAACGGCCTGTTCGACCATCCGCGCCGGCATGCGCTGCCGCATCATCTTGGCCCGCGTTTCCCGCAGGCCGCCTTCGAAGCCGCTGTGACGGCGGTAGAGCTTCTGTTCTTCCTTGGCGCCGCTCAGCTTGACCTGCCGGGCGTTCGTGATGATCACGAAGTCGCCGGTGTCGAGGAACGGCGCGTATCGCGGCTTGTGCTTGCCCTGCAGCAGCTTCGCGGCGACCGTCGCCACCCGACCGAGCACGTGCTCGCCAGCGTCGATGACGTGCCATCGCCGTTCAATGCTCCGGGCTGACGGTGCATACGTGGACATCTACTCTCCAGCGGACTCCCCGGCCGCAGACGTAAACCCAAAGGCTACGCGCAATTGGCCGCAGTGTCAAGAATTGCCGGGCGCGGGACGGCGACGGTGGCGATTTTCGCAGCGTGCGCAAGGCGGTGGTCGCCGGCGACGGGGCGCAGCGGCGCGGGCGAATCCGGACCGAGATTTGCATTAGGGGCTGACGGCGGTGGCGTCATCGTCCTTCACCACTGAACGCGGCGCCGCTCGAGGACCACGGACATGATTCTCCACCGAAGCGAGGCGCTGGTCGGGCTCGACGTCGGGTCGGGCGCGATCAGGGCGGTCGGGTTACGCAGGACGTCGCGGGGCCGCGGCGTGACCGCGATCGGCCGCGAGGCGTTGCCCGACGGCAGCATCGTCGCCGGCGACATCGCGAATCCCCGTGCGGTGGCCGAAGCCATCCGCCGGACGCTCGACAGGAGCGGGGCGCGCACGAGGCGGGTGGCGGCCGCCGTCTCCGGCAACGCCGTCATCGTCAAGCGCGTGACCCTGCCCCTGATGGACGAAGACGATCTCGCCGGGTCCATTCGCTGGGAAGCGGAGCAGTACATTCCGTTCGATGTCCGGGACGTCAGCCTCGACTATCAGGTGCTGCAGGCGGGCGGCGACGCGGCGAATCGCGCCTCGATGGACGTGCTCCTCGTGGCCGCCAAGAAGGACAAGGTCGCCGCCTGGGCCGAGGTCATCGCGCAGGCGGACGGCGTGCCGGTGGTGATCGATGTCGCGGCGTTCGCCCTGCAGAATGCCTTCGAGGTCAACTACGGCGTCGAGCCGGGCCGGGTCACGATGCTCGTCAACGCGGGAGCGGGCGGCATGAACATCAACGTGGTGAAGGACGGAAGGACCCTCCTCACCCGCGATGTTTCGCCGGGCGGCGACGGGTGCGCGGAGGTGCCGCCGCCGGAGCCGGGCCTCTCGTTCCGGGGCGCGGCCGTCGAAGCGGGACTGCCCGGGGACGGAGCCACCCCCGAGGTCGCCGACCCTGTCACCGGCGCCATGGACGAGCACCGGCTGCTGGAGATCGAGAAGACGTTCGACTTCTTCAGGACCACGACGGCGGCGGCGCGCGTCGACGAGCTGATGGTGAGCGGCGGGGCGGCGGGGCCCGCTTTCCTGCAGGCGATCGAGACGCGGATCGGCGTTCCCGTCTCGCCTCTCGATCCCTTCCGCCGGGTCCGCTGCGACCTCGAAGGGTGGGGCGAGGATGGCCGGGGGGAGACGGACTCGACGTTCGCGGTCGCCGTCGGCCTCGCTTTGCGGCGGGGGGACGACCGATGATCCGCATCAACCTGTTGGCCCCGGAGCGCCGGCCGGCGGCGCCGACCCGAACGCCGGTCGGCCATCGGGCCGGGTTGGCGGGATGCGCCGTGGTCCTGGCGGCGGCGCTGGGGCTCATGCTGCGGGCGGGGCTCGCGATGGGGGACGAGGCCGACCGGCTGGACGAGAGGATGCGGGTCCTCGACGGGCAGCTCGCGGTCCTCGACGGCGTGACGGAGCGCCGTGGCCAGGTCGAGGGGCAGGCCGACGATCTGGCCCGGCGCGTCGCGCGCGTCGAGGCGCTTCGGGCGGCGCAGGGCGCGCCGGCTCGCATGCTCGACGCGGTGAGCCGCGTCCTGCCGGCCGACGTCTGGCTGACCGAGCTGCGTCAACAGGGAGACGACGTGAGCCTGGCGGGGAGGGCGGCGGGAATGACGGGGGTGGCCGAGCTAGTGGACGGGCTGGAGTCGTCGGGGTACTTCCCGCCGCCGATCGAGATCGTCGACAGCCGACTCGAGGGGCAGGCCGCGATCGGGGCGGTCCATTTCGAGATTCGGGCGCGTTTCTTGCTTCCCCCGTCGTGAGCCGGCGCTCGACAGGGCCATCGAGGAACGGTCGGGGCGGGTGCGACGGATTGGGGACCGAATCATGGAAACAGGCTTCACGGCGCTGCCGCGCTATGCGCGGATCGGAACGGCGGCGGCCCTCGCCGCGTCCCTGCTGCTCGCCCTCAGGCTGTCCTGGCTGGGGCCGCGGATGCGGGAGCTGGACGGGAAGCGCACGGCGGTGGCGGGCCGGGAGGCCGAACTGACGCGGGCCCGCCGGGAGCAGGCGGATCTCGCGCACGCGCGGGATCGGGTCGATGATCTGACCCTCAGGTTGGACCGGCTGGGGGCGGTCGGGTCCGGGGAGGACGACGTCTCGCCGCTACCGCGGCGCCTGCGCGCCCTCGCGGTCCAGTCCGGTCTGACGGTTCGGGCGCTTCGGCCCCACCCCGCCGTGGAGGGCGACCTGCATGCGGAGCGGTCGTTCGGGTTGCGCCTCGACGGCACCTACCAGGGTCTGGTCGAGTTCTTCGCGCGAGTCGGCGGGCTCTCCCGAATCGTCACCATCGAAGACGTGGTGGTCCGGGCCGTCGATTCGCGGGGATCCGATCACACCATCGCGGCGGCGTGCACGGCTACGGTCTTCGTGCCGCTCGACCCGCCCGGGTCCGGCGTCCACCGAGCGGAGGAGGAGGCGTCGTAGATGCTTGCCGAGAGAACCGCGGCGCCGGCGGCGGTGCTGATGGGCCTGATCGGGGCCACCCTGGCGGCGGCGGGCGAGCAGCCGCCGCCTGCCGTGGCGCGGGAACCGCTTCCCCCGCCGGGAATCACCATCGATCACGGGCTGGACGGAGGTCGGGATCCGTTCGTCAGGCCGGTGGCGATGGAGGTCTCCGGGCCGGCGCCGGACCGCCCTGCGGGGCGACTCGGCCTGGCCGTGCGCGAGGCGGTGCTGCGCGGTGTCGTCGCGACTCGCGAGGGCCGCCTCGCGGTGTTGGAGGCGCCAGACGCGAGGACCTATGTGGTGCGGCGGGGGGACCGCCTGCACGACGGCCGGGTCGAGGAGATCGTCGCCGACGCCGTGGCGTTCCGGCTGGACCCGGCCGGCTTGGAGCCGTCGGCGGAACGGACGATCCGCCGACGCCTTCGGGACACGGAGAGCGCGCGATGAGGGGAACAGGAGGCTGGGTAATCGCGTGGACGGTGCTGGCCGGCACGGCGGCCGCGGCGGGCGAGCGCCCCGCCGCGGCGACGGCGGCGACGGCGGCGACGGCGATCGTGGCGGTCGAGGCCGCGGTTCGACCCGACGCGGTCGCGGTGACGATTCGGGGGAACGGCGACCTGTCGCCGACCGCGATCCGCCGGATCGATCACTTTCGGCCGCGGCTCGTCATCGACTTCGCCGGCCTCGCGGCCGAGGCCGGCCCCGCCACACGCGTCCTGGTCGACCCCGTCGACCGCGTGCGGGTCGACCGCGAGTCCGTCGACTTGACCCGGGTGGTTCTGGAGCTGGCGCGCTCCGCGTCGTACCGCATCGAGCCCGGACACCCCGGAGCGGCCACGCTGACGGTCGTCTTCCCGCACGACCCGGCCGCGGCCCCGGCCGCCGGCCGCGCGCCCGCCGTGGCCGCCCTGCGCGCCCGTCAGGAGTCCGGCGTCACCGTCGGTTACACCGGCGACCCGGTGACGATGGACTTCCAGAACGCGGACCTGCGGGCAGTGCTTCGCGTGTTCGCCGAGATCAGCGCCCTGAACATCGTCATCGATGCCAGCGTGCAGGGGGAGGTGAACGTGGCCCTCACGCAGGTGCCGTGGGACCATGCGTTCGACGTCATCCTGCGGGCCAACGGGCTCGGGTACGAGATCGACGGCACGGTGGTGCGAATCGCGTCGGTCCAGCGGTTGCAGCAGGAGGCGGAGGAGCGGGCGGTCCTGGCGCGGCGAGCGGCGGAGGCGGGCGAGTTGCTGGTGTTCACGCGGACCCTGAGCTACGCCCGCGCCGACGACCTGGTGCCGCTGCTCACCGCCACGTCGCTGTCGGCGCGCGGCGAGGTCTTCACCGACCCGCGGACCAACACGCTGATCATCCGGGACCTCGCCGACCGCCTGCCGGCCATCGACGATCTGCTGGACACGCTGGACCGGTCGGAGCCGCAGGTGGAGATCGAGGCGCGGGTGGTGCGCGCGGGCCACGACTCGGCCCGGGCCCTGGGGGTGCAATGGGGGCTGGGCGGCAGCGGGGCGCCGGGTGGGGGCGACGTGGCCGGGCCGGAGCAGCCGGAGGGGTCTGCAAGCGACGCAGGCAGCCCTCCGGACCGACGCTTCGCCACGGGGATCGATCTCGGCGTCGGGCCGCCGACCTCGACCCTCGACGTGGCCCTGGGTCCGGCCGAGGGTCTCCTCGACCTCGACGTGGCCCTGTCGGCGCTGGAGAGTCGGGGCGAGCTGCGGATCATCTCGAGTCCCCGCGTCACGACCCAGAACAACGTGCAGGCCGAGATCTTGCAGGGTGACCAGATCCCGTACCAGACGGTCGCCAACAACACGGTCACGGTGGACTTCAAGGAGGCGGCGCTGACCCTGCGTGTGACACCCCAGATAACCGCGGCCGACACCGTGATCATGCAGGTCGAGGTCGAGAACTCGTTCGCGGATTTCGCGCGGGCGCTCGGGACCCCCCCGATTCCCTCCATCGTCACCCAGCGCGCGGCGACCACGGTCCAGGTCGGCGACGGCGAGACCGCGGTCATCGGCGGCATCTACGAGAACTCCCGCAGCGAGCAGAGAAGCCGCACCCCGGGCCTGCATCGAGTCCCCGTCCTGGGTTGGCTGTTCAGGAGCTCGGCCCGCAACGAGAGCACCGACGAGCTGATGATCTTCCTCACGCCGCGCATCGTCAGGCGATGACCGTGAGCCCGGACGGGAAGCCGAACGCTTCGCCGCCGGCTCCCCCCTGGGCGGGCCGACCGCGGGTTGGGTTATGGTTCCCCCACGAGGGCCGGCCGGCGAGGCGGCCGCCCGGCACGCGGGAAGGGGAATCGTGGGGAACGACGGGTACTGGGCTCGGCGCCGGAGCGGTCTGCTGGCGGCCGCGGACGGGATCCGCGAGGGTGAGCCGGAGTCGGAGCGCGGAGATCGACTCGACCTCCTCCTGGTGACCCATGCCGCCAACGTCTTCTACCTGACCGGCTTCCGGGGGAGCGCGGGCATGCTGCTGGCGGGGGCCGGCGAGTCGACCCTGATCGTCGACTCGCGCTACGTCACGGCGGCCCGGCGCGCGCTCGAAGACGCTTCGACGCCGGAGCAGCCGGTCGTCCTCGCCGAGGTCGAGACGTCGTACGAAGAGGCCCTCTGCGAGCTGCTGCGGGCGCGCGGCCGGTGCCGCGTCGGCGTCGAGGCCGATCACATGACCCTCGCCCGGCATGACTGGATCGAGCGGACCCTCGCGGGCTCGGGGGTCGAGCTGCGGAAGACGTCGGGACTCGTCGAGTCGCGCCGACTCGTGAAGGACGCGCGGGAGCTGGAGGTCATGGAGGAGGCCGGGGCCCGAATCTCGAAGGTGATGGTCGAGACGCTGTCCGGTCTGCGGCCCGGCCGCCGGGAGCGCGACGTCGCGGCGGACATCGATTGGGCGATCCGCCGCGCCGGGTTCGAGGGTCCGGCCTTCGAGACCATCGTCGCGAGCGGGCCCAACAGCGCCCTGCCGCACGCGCAACCCGGGCGCCGCGAGCTGGCCGCCGGCGACCTCGTGCTGCTCGATTTCGGCGGCGTGCACGAGGGCTATTGCGTGGACATGACGCGGGTGGCGAGCGTCGGCCCGCCGGGGCCGCGTGCGACGGCCTGGCACGACGCGGTGCAGGCGGCGCACGCGGCGGCGCTCGCCGCGGTGGAGCCGGGCGCTCGGGCGGTCGAGGTGGACGGCGCGGCTCGGACCGCGCTCGTCGACCGGGGGCTCGGGGACGCGTTCGGACACGGAACCGGACACGGCCTGGGCATCGAAGTCCACGAGGGGCCGCGCATCGGGAAGCCGCGCCCGGACGACGACTCCGCCGAGGTGCGGCTCGCCTCGGGCATGGTCGTCACCGTCGAGCCCGGCGTGTATCTGCCCGGGGAGGGGGGCGTCCGGCTCGAGGACGACGTCGTGGTGACGGAGACCGGCTGCAAGCTGTTGACGGACGTGCCGCTCGATCTCGTTGTGGTCTAATGGGCCTCCGCGGGGGAGCTGGCGGGAACGCCGCCGCCGCCCTCGGAGCCAAAGCCCCACCACGCAGTCGGCGCCCGGTCGCCGGCGGTGCGTGGTGTGGTCTCGATGCCCGTGGCGGGGCATGGGCCGTCATCGACGGCGACGCCCGCTGCCGTGGGTGGACTTCCTGAACATGGATCTCGATCGGATCGGCCCCGTGCTGGATCGCGTGCTCGGCCTGATGCGCGAGCACGAGCTGGCCGAGCTGGAGATCGAGTCGGAAGGCCTGCGCGTTCGCGCCCGGAAGGGGGGCGCGGCCCCGCCGGTCGAGGCCCCGCCCGCCGTGGCGGACCCCGCGCCGGCCGACGGGGAGGCGGTCGCGACGGTGGTCGAGGCCCCCGTCGTGGGCACCTTCCATCGGGCCGGCGCACCCGACGCGGCGCCGTTCGTCGAGGTCGGAGACCGGGTGGAGCCGGGAGAAGTGCTCTGCGTCATCGAGGCGATGAAGTTGATGAACGACATCAAGGCGGAGTTCGCGGGAAGGGTCGTGGAGATCCTGGCCGAGAACGGTCAGGCGGTGGAGTACGGCCAGCCGCTGTTCGCGATTCTGCCGGCGGACTGACGCTCGCGGCTCCCGCGCCGTGGCGATCCGGTCGAGCGGAGCGGGGCGGTCGGCCCGCGGTGGACGACGCCGACCCACGTTCGACTACTCGAGGGACCGGCACGCAGGGTTCCAGGACGCGAGCGTCGGCGCGCGGCGGACGGATGCCGGCGCGCGGTCGACTGCAGCCGGTTCTCCCGTTTCGGGTTCAGCCGCCGCGGCATGGAGTCGCCGTGGGCGGCGGCCGATCTGAATCGGGTCGGCACGCGGCTTCCCGGCCGTCCTGACATGTTCCAGAAGGTACTCGTCGCGAACCGGGGCGAGATCGCCCTGCGGGTCATCGCCGCCTGCCGCGAGCTCGGCATCCGTACGGTGGCCGCGCATTCGCAGGCCGACCGTCACGGCCTTCCGGCGCGGTTCGCCGACGAGGCGGTGTGCATCGGGCCGGCGTCGAGCCGGCACAGCTACCTGAACCGCCTCGCCGTCGTTGCGGCGGCGCAGACGACGGGCGCCGACGCCATCCATCCCGGCTACGGCTTCCTGTCGGAACGGGCGGACCTCGCCGAGACGTGCGCGGAGGCGGGCATCGCGTTCATCGGGCCGCCCGCCGGGGTCCTGCGGTTGCTGGGCGACAAGGTCCGCGCCCGGGAGGCGATGCAGGCGGCGGGCCTGCCGCTCGTGCCCGGCACCGAGGCCGTCGCGGACCCGGCGGCGGCAGTGCGGGCGGGCCGCGAGATCGGCTATCCCCTCCTCGTCAAGGCCATCGGCGGCGGCGGCGGCCGGGGCATGCGCCTGGTTGCCGACCCGGAGCGGCTGCCCGACGCGTTCGGCGCCGCGGTGAGCGAGGCGGAGGCCGCGTTCGGCGACCCCCGCGTCTACCTCGAGAGATACCTCGGGGGCGCCCGGCACGTCGAGTTCCAGATCCTGGCCGACGGACGCGGGGGCGCCGTGCATCTCGGCGAACGGGAGTGCTCGGTGCAGCGGCGGCAGCAGAAGGTGATCGAGGAGGCGCCGGCTCCTGGGCTCGCGGCGGAAGTCCGCGGGCGCATCGGCGCGCTCGTGGCGGCGGCGGCACGGGCCGTCGGCTACGTGAACGCCGGGACGTTCGAGTTCCTGATGGACGCGGACGGCCGGTTCTACTTCATGGAGGTGAATCCCCGCGTTCAGGTGGAGCACGGGGTTACGGAGATGGTGACCGGCGTCGACATCGTCCGGGAACAGATCCGGATCGCGGCCGGAGAGCCGCTCTCCGTGGAACAGGACGAGGTCCGCCTCGCGGGACACGCGGTCGAGTGTCGGGTGAACGCCGAGCATCCCGAGACGTTCGCGCCGAGCCCCGGGGCCATCGAGACCCTCGTGCTGCCCGGCGGGCCGGGCATCCGCGTGGAGACGGCGGCCCACGCCGGCCACATGGTCTCGCCGTTCTACGACTCGCTGCTGGCCAAGGTGATCGCGCACGGGCGAGACCGCGCCGAGGCGATCGCGCGCATGCGCCGGGCGCTCGGGATGATGGTGGTGGAAGGCGTCGACACGAACCTGCCGCTGCATCTGCGCATCCTCGACGATCCCGCCTGCCTCGCCGGGCGCCTGACCACTACGTTTCTCGATCGGTTCCTCGCCGACCGGACCGCGGCGGTATGAGCGGCTGGCCCCGGCTCCATGCCATCGTCGACGCGGAGCAGGCGGCCCGCGCCGGCTGGACGCCGGTCGGTCTCGCCCGCGCGTACCTCGACGGCGGTGCGCGTTTCCTCCAGGTGCGCGCGCCCGGCGTCGAGACCGGGACCCTGGTCGAGTGGGCGGGGGAGATCGTTGCCGCGGCGGGTCGAAGCGCGCGGGTCATCGTCAACGACCGCTGCGACGTCGCCCTGATGGCCGGCGCCGAAGGCGTGCACGTCGGACAGGACGATCTCCCGGCCCGGGTCGCGAGGGACCTGCTGGGGCCGGCGGCGCTTCTCGGCCTGTCAACCCACGATGCGGCGCAGGTGGAAGCCGCGCTGCGCGAGCCCATCAGCTATCTCGCCGTCGGCCCAGTCCATGAAACGCGCACCAAGCGGACCGGTTACGCCCCGCTCGGGATCGAGGCCGTGCGCCGGGCGACGCGGGCGGCCGGCGATGTGCCGGTGGTCGCCATCGGCGGCATCACCCTGGAGACCGCGCCGCACGTCGTCGCCGCGGGTGCGTCCTCGGTCGCGGTGATCTCCGACCTGCTCGCGGGCGGGGATCCCGCGCGGCGAGTGCGAGCCTACGTGGAAGCCCTCGAAGACCAGGGCTGAGCCGTCGGGTTGGCCGGCGGCGACGCTCGGCGCCGCGCCTCTCCCGCTGACGGCAGCCGCGTCGCCATGTCGCGGCGGGCGCATCGCGGAAACGGACGCCTCGCGCGGGCTCGGTCCGGCGATTCGGCGCGATCCCCCGCGGCGCGAAGCGTTGCCGGGCGCGGCGCACGCCCGCGGTGGATCTGCGCCCGGGTGGGGTGAGGGCCCGCGGACGCCCCCGAGGCGTCGACTACTCCCGGTTCCCGACCCGCAACCACGGTTTCCGCTCGAAGTAGCTGTCCATCAGGGCCCGGGTCTGGCCGGACAGCACGACGAGGAGGGCCCGCGGACGCCCCCGAGGCGTCGACTACTCCCGGTTCCCGACCCGCAACCACGGTTTCCGCTCGAAGTAGCTGTCCATCAGGGCCCGGGTCTGGCCGGACAGCATGACGAGGGCGGCCAGGTTCGGCAGGATGACGATGCCCAGGGCGATGTCCCCGAGGTCCCAGGCGGCGGCGGGAGCGATCATCGCGCCCAGGAAGACCATGCCGACGTAGGCGAGCCGGTAGGGCACGATGGCCCGCGACCCGAACAGGTACGCGGCGCAGCGGTCGCCGTAGTAGCTCCAGGCGATGGCGGTGGAAAGCGCGAAGAGCACCACCGAGAGCACCACGATCGTCCCGCCCCAGTCCCCGAGGGGACCGAGCCCACGCTGGAAGCCGAGCTGCGTCAGCGGGGCGCCGCCCTCGGGCGCGTCGCCGTAGAGCACGGTGTGGACGGCGCCGTCGTCGGCGGTGGCGGCGCCGGCGTCCGTGTCGATGACGCCGGTGAAGGCGACCGTCTGCGCCTCGTCGACGTAGAACCGTTCCACCGGCACGTCGTGCCAGGCGAAGGCGGCCTGTCCCGCCTCGATCGCCTGTCGCCCGTCCTCGACGCGGATCTCGCCCGGCGGAGCGGCCTCCCGCAGCGCCCCGTCCGGCTCCGTCACCACGTAGGTGAGGTCGCCCCCGGCCATCGTGAACTGCGACGGCACGCGAGCTTCATGCACGCCGGTAATGATGATGACGAGGCAGGTCATGGTGACGATGACGATGGTGTCGATGAACGGCTCGACCAGCCCCACCACCCCCTCCGACACCGGTTCCTCGGTCTTGGCCGCGGCATGGGCGATCGGGGCCGACCCCTGTCCCGCCTCGTTCGAGAACAGCCCGCGGTTGACCCCCCAGTTCAGGGTCACGAGGAGGACGCCGATGCCGGTGCCGGCGACCCCCGCGGTGGGGTTGAACGCCTCCCGGAGGATCAGCGCGAACGTGGGGACGACCGCCCCCGCGTTCATCAGGATGATGAGGAGAGCGCCGAAGACGTAGATGGCGGCCATGAGGGGGGCGAGAATCGCGGTGACCCTGCCGATGCGGGTGATGCCGCCCAGGATGACCGCCGCCACCGCCGCCGCCGCGAGCAGCCCGGTCACCACGTTGGGGGTGCCGAAGTTCGACTCCAGGGTGTCGGCGAGGGTGTTCGCCTGCACCGCGTTGCCGGTGATGAACGCCGTGAAGCCGAGGGCGATGGCGAAGAACATCGCCATCCACCGCCAGCGTTCGCCCATGCCCCGCTCGATGTAGTACATCGGGCCGCCGGCCACCGTGCCCTCGTGCTTGTGGGCCTCGGGGTGCACGTCGCGGTAGCGCTGGGCCAGCGTCACCTCCGAGAACTTCGTGGCGGCGCCGAGCAGGGCGGTCATCCACATCCAGAACAGGGCGCCCGGTCCGCCGTAGTGGATCGCCCAGGCCGCCCCCGCGATGTTGCCGATGCCCACGGTGGCGGACAGGGCGGTGGTCAGGGCCTGGAAGTGCGACACGTCTCCGGTGTCGTCGGGGTCGTCGTAGCGCCCCGCCGTCACCGCGAACCCGTGGCCGAGGCGCCGGAGCTGGACGAACCCGAGCCGGACGGTCAGGAAGGAGCCGACCCCGAGGAGGGCGATGACCTTGAGGGGCACCACCTGCTCGCCGACCGGGATGCCGAAGTTGTCGACATAGAACTTGACGGTTCGGATGAGCTGCTCGAGGGTCTCCATGCCTTGGCTCCCGTCCCGTCCCGGCGGAGGGGGACGGCCGGCTTGTCGTCGGTGTCGGGGCGACAGTATATAGAAGTGGGCAGAAGCACCGGTCGGGCCGGTCGACCCACGCTTCAACGAGCCGTGCGAGCCCGACTACGGGATCGGCCGCCCCGCCGTCCGTCTGATCTCCTCGGCGGCCTCGCGGCCGCGGCGCAACGCGGAGCGCCGCGATGGGCCCTGGCCGGGTAGGCCGGATGATTGGACCGCTCCCGCTCCTGCTAACATGCATCCGAAATCCCCCAGGGCCGGGGGCGCGATGGGCGGGCGAGCGTCTTGGAGAGCAGTCGGATGGTGTTGGCGAAGCGGCTCGACGGCAAGGTGGTGGCGGAGGAGATTCGGGAATCGCTGAAGCCGCGTGTGGCGCGTTTCTCGACGGCGGCGGGGCGTCCGCCGGGGTTGGGCATCCTTCTCGCGGGCGACGACGGCGGGTCGGAGATCTACGTGCGTAACAAGGTCCGCGCGTGCGAGGCGCTCGGGATCCGCGCGGATCTCCAGCGCCTTCCCGTCGCCGCCGCCCTCGACGAGGTGATGGCGATCGTGGCGCGGTTCAACGCGGCCGACGACATCGACGGCGTGCTCGTGCAGTCCCCGTTGCCGCCGGGCATGGGGGCCGATGCCGAGCAGCAGGTCTTCGACGCCATCGATCCCGCCAAGGACGTCGACGGCTTCAACCCCGTCAACGTGGGGCGGCTGGTGCAGAACCGCCCGGCCCTCGCGCCGGGCACGCCTTCCGGCATCGTCGAGCTGCTCGAACGGAACGGCATCCCCATCGAGGGGCGCCGCGCGGTGGTCATCGGCCGCAGCGACATCGTCGGCAAACCCATGTCCGCCTTGCTGCTCCACCGGCACGCGACGGTCACCGTCTGCCACTCCCGGACCCGCGACCTGCCGGCGGTGGCGTCGGCGGCCGACATCCTGGTGGCGGCGATAGGCCGGCCGGGCTTCGTGACCGCCGACTTCGTCAAGCCGGGCGCGACGGTGATCGACGTGGGAACCACGCGGATGACCGACCGCGAACGGGTCGCCGCGCTGTTCGGGCCGGACTCGCCGCGACTTGACGTGCTCGAACGGCGCGGCGCCACCGTCGTCGGCGACGTGCACCCCGACGTGGAGGCAGTCGCCGGGGCGCTGACGCCGGTGCCGGGCGGGGTGGGGCCCTTGACCATCGCAATGCTGCTGTCGAACACCGTGCGCGCGGCGGAAGCCCGGCGCTGACCGGGCCGTGACCGGCGGACCGTGGCCGCTGCTTCAGCTACGGCCCGAATAGCCGGGTAGTCGTCAAGTTTCACGCGGCGGCCGCTTCGCACACTTCGAGCAGGCCGACGGATATCCCGGATGGTCCACAGCTTTCTTGGACACGCCGGCCGCCATCGCGGGGGCGCAAGTTGTAGCGCGTGAAGTGGTTCACGGTTGGCGCGGCGTGGTTCTCCAGTGCCCTGTTCGATAAGTGGATCGACTCAATTGTGGTCGCCTGCTATGGTATGTGGCATGGCCCATGCACCCGTGCGGGATCATCTGCGCGCACGGATCATCTTGCGAAGGGGAGGGGTTGTCGCAAGGGCAAGTGGCGGCGGAGCACCCATGACTGTCGCGCGCCGGTTGATCGTCAGCTTGTTCCGGCCCGGTGACCAATTCCGGTCAGAGTCCATCGGAGGATGTCCATGTGTAGCAGATGTATCCCGATGATGTTGGCGGCGTTGGTGTTGGGGTCCGGTGTCGCTGGAACCGCCGCGGCCCAGTACACCGACGCCCAGATCGAAGCGGCGATTTCAGTGGGTTGGGACGATGACCTCGACCGCATTATGCACACGTGCACGGCCAACGTCGGGGGGTTCTGGAATCGTTTAAACGAGGCGTTGACCACGGCGGAAGGGCAACCGCTGCGGGCTTGGCGGATTCACGGGCAGCCCCCGTTGGCGCGGGTCGCACAGGAGGCGGACTTCGCGCGGCGGCGCTATACCGGGCGGCCGGCTGCCGCCGATGTGCGGGACATGCTCGCAGATGACGTGTTCACGATCTGGGCGGAGCCCGATGCGGGGGCCGACATGCGCACCGCCGCGAATCTCCAGGCGACGAGCGTCCAGACGGTGGTGGTGCGTGCGCGCGGAGACAATGAGGGGCGGAACGTGGTCCAGCCGCTTTCCGTCGACGTGACGGATGGGTCTACCGCATCGAATGTGTTCGGGGCGTCTGTTCAGCTCTTCGGCGTGGTCGCCACGTTCGATTCCGCCCGCGTCCAGGAGATCATCGCGCAGCGCGACCTCGAGGTTCTGCTCATCACTTCCGGTGAGGAGTTCAAATGCAACCTCGACGACACGCGCCTGAAGCGAGGATACAACCCAGAGAGAAGGTAGGGCAGGCACGATGGGTGTCCGGGCTCCGGGTCTGCGGCACCCCGCCCCTTCCGTCATGCCGGCGACTCGCTCCGATTCCCCCATCGGGAGGTGGCCGCTTTGGGGGCGATCTCGGATCGCTGCTCGGGGGCCATTCTTGGTGGGGGCAGACTGGCCATAGACCTCGTGGTCGAGGCGGTGATCGCCGATGCGGCGAGGCGGCCGCGCCCGTCACCTCGCCGGCGCCGTTCCGGGCGGCCGCCGCGCCGGGTTCAGAACGGCGGCCCGCTCCACCGATCGCGGCGCAAGAGCTCGCCGCTGCCGGCCGCGCCCAGCACCTCGCCGTCGCGATAGACGATCTCGCCCCGGCGCATGGTCAGGGTCGGCCAGCCCGTCACGACGCGACCGGCATGCACGGAGTAGCCGCTGTTCGACAGCATGTCCTCGTTGCGGATGGTCCGCGTTTCCTCCGGGTCCCACAGCACCAAGTCCGCGTCGGACCCCACCGCGATGGCTCCCTTGCGGGGATAGAGCCCGAACAGCTTGGCGGGGTTGCTGGCGGTGACCTCGACGAAGCGCTCCAGGCTGATCCGGCCGTCGCGGACGCCCTCGGAGTAGAGCATCGGCAGCATCACTTGGAGGTTGCTCATCCCCGCGCGGTGTTGCACGACGTTCTGCGCGGGATCGAGCTTCTGCTCGCGCGTGTAGGCGACATGGTCGGTGGCCACGACGTGCACGGTCCCGTCGGCGATGCCATCCCACAGGGCATCGACGTCGCTCTGCCGGCGCAGCGGGGGCTGGCCGATGTAGAGGCCCGGGGTGGGGCCGTCGAACCGTTCGCGGGTCAGGTGCAGGTAGATGGGGCGGGTCTCGACGTACACCGGCAGGCCGCGCGCCTGCGCCCGCTCGGCGACCCGCAGAGCGCCCTCCGACGACAGGTGGACGATGTAGAGGGCGGCGCCCGTCTGCTCGGCCATCGACACCGCACGCTGCGTGGCCGCGACCTCCGCCGTCACCGGCCGGGCGTCGGCGAAGTTATCGAGGCCGCCCCGCCCCTCGGCGAGCAGGCGCTCCGACGTGATCTGCACCAGCGCAGCGTCTTCGCAGTGCATCATCATGAGTACGCCGGTCTCCCGCGCCGCGTGCATGGTCGACACGAAGCCGGGGGCGTTGGCGTCGAAGGTGGGCCTCACCATGAACACCTTGATGGTGGTCTGTCCGGTGTCGGCGAGGGCCGCGAGGGTCTCGGGGGTGGCGGTCGCGGGGTCGGAGACGATGGGGTGGAAGATGAAGTCGGCGATGGCCTGCTCGTCGACGTCCGCGGCGGCCTGCGCCACCGCGGCGGCCGGGGTGCTGCCCGCCCCCACCCCGCCGAAGTTCGAGATCGTCGTTATGCCGCCCGCGAGCGCCGCGGCCGAGCCCGACGTATAGTCGTCGAGGCGGTCGCGGCCGAGGTGCACGTGGGGGTCGACGCCCCCCGGCAGCAGCAGCCGGCCGCGCGCGTCGATCTCGCGGGTGGCGGCGCCGCGTGCCGCGAGGTCGGTGCCGATCTCGGCGATGGCGGAGCCGACCACGCGGACATCGGCCTGCCGCAAGCCGCCCGCGGTGAAGACGTCGGCGCCGCGGATGATCGTCTCGGGCTCCTGCGCGGCCGCGACGGCCGACAGCCCGAGCACGATCAGGGGAGCGAGGCTTCGCAGTGGCTTCATCGTCATACCTCCGGATCCGCTTCCCGGTGAGCCGGCGGAAGCGGCCCATTATCGCATCCGCGCCGCCGGGCGCGGCCCGCGTACGCCGGGCGGCGCGGGGCGGGGGAGCCCACGCCATCGGCCGGCCGGTGACGGTCATGGGAGAATGGGCCCTTCGAACCGGCCCGCGGCCGCGGGGCGGCAACCAGAGGCGCGCCGGCGCCGGCCCGGGAACCCGGGAGCCCGGCCGCCGGCCGACGGCCGACAGGGACCGGGTCATTTGGAGGTGAGAACGGTGACGACGACTGCAGGCAGCGAGCTGGTGGCGGTGTTCGAAACGTCAAAGGGACAGATCCGGATAGCCCTCTTCGCCGACGACGCCCCCCTTACGGTGGCCAACTTCGTGAACCTCGTGCAACGCGGCTTCTACGACGGGCTCAAGTTCCACCGGGTCATCGCCAACTTCATGATCCAGGGCGGCGATCCCACCGGCACCGGCCGGGGAGGTCCGGGTTACAACTTCGCCGACGAGTTCAGCCCGAACCGGCGGCACGACGCGGCCGGCATTCTCTCGATGGCGAACGCCGGCCCCGGCACCAACGGCAGCCAGTTCTTCATCACCCACGGCCCCACCCCGCATCTCGACGGTCGGCACTCCGTCTTCGGCCGCGTCGTCTCGGGCCAGGACGTCGTCGACGCCATCGCCCAGAACGACGTCATGACCGGCGTGACGATCGAGGGCGATGCGTCGGGCCTGCTCGCGGCCCAACAGGCGCAGGTAGAAGCCTGGAACCGGATCCTCGACCGTGGATGAAGAGAGATCGGAGCGCGTGCGGACTCCGGGCCATGCGTCCGATCCGGTCGGGTTGACGGCGGCGGGCATCGGAGCGATCATGCGCCAACCGAGAGTCGACCGGTACGGGAGCGGTACCGAACCGGTACGGGAACGGTAATAGAAGGAGGATTCGGTGGCCACTCAGCGCTATCCGGTGACGGTTTGTGCGGTGCTCGTACTGGCGTCGACCGCTCTGACACCGAGCGCGGCGCTCGCCCAGTCGGCGGAGGCCGGCGACGCGGCCCCCCGTACTGCCTGGGGGGCGCCGGACCTGAACGGCGTGTGGGACTTCCGCACCCTGACCCCGTTCGAGCGGCCCGAGTCGCTGGCCGAACAGGCGGTGTTCACGCCCGAGGAGGCGGCGCAGTTCGAGGCCGATCGCCTCGCGGCGTTCGCGGTGCGCGACGACCAGGAGCCGGCCGACGTCGTCGGCAACTACAACCAGTTCTGGTTCGACCCCGGCAACCGGGTCAGCGAAACGCGGCAGACGTCGCTGGTGACCGACCCGCCCGACGGCCGGGTGCCGCCCCTCTCCGACGCCGCGACGGCGCGGCGGGAGGCGCAGCAGCAGGCGCGGGCCGGCGTCAACCGCCACTCGCCGACCCCCGGCGGCTGGGTCGAGGACCTCGGGCCCGGCATGTTCGCGGTACGCTGCCTGCTCGGCTTCAACTCCGGCCCGCCGATGACCCCCGGCGGCTACAACCAGAACCTCCAGGTATTCCAGACGGAGGACCATGTCGTCCTCCTCAACGAGATGGTGCACAGCTCACGCGTGGTCCCGCTCGACGGGCGTCCGCACGTCGACGACGGGCTGAGGCAGTGGATGGGCGACTCGCGGGGTCGCTGGGAGGGCGACACCCTGGTCGTGGAGACGACCAACTTCCTGCGCGAGACGAGCTTCCGGGGCGGGGTGACCACCGCCGACCTTCATCTCGTGGAGCGGTTCACCCGGGTGTCGGAGGGCACCCTCATGTACCAAGTGACGGTGAACGATCCGAATGCCTGGGACCGGCCGTGGAGCTACCAGATCCCCATGGTGAAGAACGACCAGCCGCTGTTCGAGTACGCCTGCCACGAGGGCAACTACGGGCTCTACAACATCCTCGCCGGTGCGGTGGTGCAGGAAGCCGAGGCGACGGCGCCGGAGAACGGTCGATAGCCTCGTTCGTGTTCGATCCCGAGCCGGCGCCGACTCGTCCGATGAGGAAGCTGTTGCGGATGGAGGCCGGGCCCGACGGGTGCGAACGCCGGTCATGAAGAAGACACCGGGTCGGCGAAGGCCGGCCCCGACAGGACGGGAATCCATGCTGACGAGACGCTCCCTGCTGCTCGCCCCCCTCGCCGCCCCCCTCGCCCGGCTGGCCGGAGCACAGTCGGCCGAGCCCGGCAAGATGCTGCTGGCCATGCACCAGAACACGTCGCGGGCGGCCGGTTACCGCGGATCGCTCGAGGGCTGGGCGCGGGCGGGCATCCGCTACGTCGAACTCAACGACCGGCTGCTGGTCGACTTCCTCGCCAACGACACGCTCGCGGCGGCGAGGCGCGTGCTCACCGACAACGGGCTGACGCCCGTTTCGGCCGCGGTGGCCCTGCCCGATCTGTGGATACCGGGGCCGGCCCGCGCGGCCTCGCTCGACACTTGGCGGGAGCGTTGCGAGCAGTTCGCGAGCCTGGGGTTGCGGCGCATCTACTCGCCGTCGGTGACGAACCGGCCGGTCACCGCCGCCGACTTCGACGCCACGCCGGCCGCCGTCCGCGAGGTGGCGGAGATCACCGCCGGGTTCGATCTCACCACGATGATCGAGTTCACGCGCACCTCGACCCACCTGTCCACGCTGACGTCGTCGCTGGCGGTGATTCGGGCCGCGGACCATCCCGCCGTCCGGCCGATGATCGACTTCTTCCACTTCTGGTCGGGCATGAGCAAGTTCGAGGACCTGGACCTCCTCGAGCCGGGCGAGCTGGTCCACACCCACTTCCAGGACCTGCTCGACGGCCCCCGCGAGCTCATCGACAACGACTCGCGGATCATCCCCGGCGACGGCATCGCCCCGGTGGTGCGCATCCTGCAGAAGCTGGCCGAGAAGGCGTTCACCGGGGCGCTCTCGGTCGAGCTGTTCCGGGCCGAGCTGGTGCAGGGCGACCCGTTCGAGGTGGCGACCGAGATCCGCGGCAAGTGCGAGGCGGTGATGGACGAGGCCGGCGTGCTGTAGCGGCGGGAGTCGGCGCCGTGCAACCGGGCCGGATCCGGAAGAGCGCCCCCGAGCGGACGCGGACGAGGCGGGCCCGGGGCGAGGAAGCGGAGAGTAATGGCATGAGATGGATCGGGGCGGTCGCGGCCGCCGTCCTTCTGTCGGGCGCCGTCGCGCCGGCCCTCGCGCAGACCGAGGCGGAGCGGATTGTCAGCATCGATACCCTGAACGTCCGGGACGTGCTGTACCACCTCGGCGGCGGGGGCGGCAACGGTCTCGCGCTCATCGACGAGGTCAACGGCGGCGTGGTCCTGATCGACACCAAGCCGCCGGGGTGGGGCGACGCCATGCGCGAGGCGGTCGAGCAGGTGACCGACCTGCCGGTGACCACGATCATCAACAGCCACGCGCACGAGGAGCACGCGGGGAGCAACGCGGAGTTCCCGGACGCGGTGACCATCGTCGCCCACGCCAACGCCCGGGCCGCGATGCTCCGCGACGGCCGCTACGCCGAGGGCGCACCGGGCCTGCCGACGACCACCTTCGCGGATCGCTTCACGCTGCTCGACGATCTCGACCGCATCGACCTCCACCACTTCGGCCCGGCCCACACCGACGGCGACATCGTGGTGGTCTTTCCCGCGAAGGGCGTCGCCTACCTCGGGGGCCTGTTTCCCGACAAGGCCGTCCCCGTCATCGACCTGGAGCGGGGCGGCAGCGGGCTGGCCTTTCCCGACACCCTCGATCGCGTCGTTGCGGCCATCGACGGGGTGGCGCGGGTCATCACCGGGCACGGGCCGTTCCCGTCGACCTACGCGGGCCGGGGGCGCCGGGAGCGCGGCAGAGCCCGCGCCTGGAGCGGGTTCCTGACGTGGGACGACGTCGCCGAGTACGCCGCGTTCGTGCGGCATCTGGTCGCCGCGGTGGAGCGGGAGTTCTCGGCCGGCCGCAGCGCCGCGGAGGCGGCGGCGGGTCTGGCGCTGCCGGACCGGTACGCCGACTACGATCTGACGCACTTGGAGGCCGCCGTAGTGGCGCTCTACGCCGAGCTGGACGCTCGCTGACCGCAACCCGCCGCGAGGCCATCCACCGCCCTCAACGTCTGACGGGAGAAACGCCGAATGACCACCGCGAGACTGACCGCTGCCATGGCCTGCGCAGCCTGCCTTCTGGGCGCCGCGCCGGAGGCGGCCGCCGAAGACTGGCCCGAGTTCCGCGGGGCGGGGCGGCGCGGGGTGTGGACCGAGACGGGGATTCTCCGCGAGTTCCCCGAGGGCGGGCTCAGGGCGCGCTGGCGCACCCCCGTCAAGGCCGGCTACTCCGGTCCGGCGGTGGCCGACGGCCGCGTGTTCGTCACCGATTGGGAGCCGCAACAAGGCATGCGCGGGGTCGAGCGGGCCCTCGCCCTCGACGAGGCGACCGGCGAGATTCTCTGGACCCAGTCGTGGGAGGCGGACTACGCGGGCATTCAGTGGGAGATCGGCCCGGGAGCGACGCCGACCGTCGACGGCGACCGCGTCTACGTCCTCGGGCGCACCGGCGTGATGTCGGCCCTGGCCGTCGACACCGGCGAGCTCCTGTGGCGGAAGCGCTACGCCGAGGACTACGGCGTCGACCGCATGCGGTGGGGCTTCGACTGGGGCTTCGCGAGCGCGCCCCTCGTCGACGGCGAGCGGCTCATCTGCTTCGTCGGCGGTCCCCCCGACGCCCGGGTCGTCGCCTTCGACAAGATGACGGGGGAGGAGATCTGGCGGGCTCTCCCGAGCGAGGCCGACCTCGGGGTCGCCCAGCCCATCATCATCGAGGCGGGCGGGGCGCGGCAGCTCATCGCCTGGGACCCGGAGGAGGTCGCCTCGCTCGACCCCGTGACGGGAGACGTCTACTGGCGGCAGCCGTACATCGTGGGCGGGGCCATGACCGTGGCGGTGCCGGTGCAGGTGGGGACGCGGCTATTCTTCACGACGTTCTACGACGGCCCGATGATGCTCGCCCTCAACCAGGACCGCCCCGAGGCGACCATCGCCTGGAAGGGGAGCAGCAACAGCGAGATCCGCACCGAGGGCCTGCACGCGGTGCTCGCCACTCCCATCATCGACGGGGGCTACATCTACGGCATCTGCAGCTACGGCCAGCTCCGCTGCCTGGACGCCGAGACCGGCGAGCGCATCTGGGAGACGCAGGAGGCCACGGTCGAGCGGCGCCGCTGGGTGTCGGGGTTCATGGTCAAGAACCGAGACCGCGTGTTCATCAACAACGACCGCGGCGAGCTGATCATCTCGCGGCTGAGCCCGGCCGGCTACGAGGAGATCGGCCGCACGCAACTGATCGCGCCGACCTCCAACCCCGGCAACCGCCGGGAGCTGCGCAACGTCAGCTGGGTCCATCCCGCCTACGCCAACCGGCACGTCCTCACCCGGAACGACGAAGAGATCGTCAGCTACTCGCTCGACGCGGCCGACTACTGACACGCTGTCCATGGACCACCGGCACGCAGGACACGGCGGCGCGGGCCGGGCGCCGTCGCCGAGACAGCGGACGCCGATGGCCGTGGATATCGTCGCGGTCACGACGCGACGGCGCGGGCCGGGCCCCGTCGCCGAGACGGCCGACCGCGGACCGCGGTCGGCAAGAACCTCGTGCGCGACATCTTGCGTCCGGCCGCCGAAGTGGGCGATCATGCGGTGACACGCCGGGAGCCTGCGCGGTGGAACCGTGCAGACCCCGCCAGGGTCGGCTTGGGCGCCAAGCGGAAGCCTTGGCGCGACTTGGCGGGCGCGTCGGGAGTCTCGCCGACGCGAGACGCCTGCAGCGGCGGTCGGCGGGCGAACGGAGGAGGAGGGAGGGTGACATGAACCATCGAAACCGCGTCGCAACGGGTCGGGCGATCGCCGTCGCCGTCGCATTGGGCATGCTGGCCCCGGCTGGCGCCGCCGGTCAGGCGGCGGGAGAGGCGATGCCGAGGACCGCGTGGGGCGCTCCCGACATTCAGGGCGTCTGGGACTTCCGATCGATCACGCCGATGGAGCGCCCCGACGACCTCGGCGACCGGGCCTTCCTCTCCGAGGAGGAGGCCGCGAACCTCGAGCAGGAGACGTTGGCTCGCAACGAGGATCTCCTGAACCGCCCCGCCCGGCGGACGGAGGCCACCGCCAGCGTGGACCGCGGCGAGGAGGGGGCCCCCGGCTTCTACAACAACCTGTGGCTCGACCGCGGGACCGCCCCCGTCGGCACCCGGCGCACGTCGCTGGTCGTCGACCCGCCGAACGGGAAGATCCCGGCGCTGGTTCCCGAGGCGGCCGAGCGGCAGGCGCAACTGCGCGCGGCGCGGGAAGGCGTCGACAACCACTCGCCGACGCCGGGCGGCTGGATCGAAGATCTCGGGGCCAACGGGCTGCAGTTGCGCTGCATCACCGGTTTCAACGCGGGCCCGCCGATGACGCCGGGCGGCTACAACAACAACGTGCAGATCTTCCAGACCCCCGACCACGTGGTGCTTCTCAACGAGATGAACCACAACGCGCGCGTCGTCCCCCTCGACGGGCGCCCGGAAATCGATCTGCCGCAGTGGCAGGGGGACTCCCGCGGGCACTGGGAGGGGGACACCCTCGTCGTCGAGACCGCGAACTTCCTGCGCGAGACGAGCTTCCGCTCAGGCTCGACCGACGCGAACCTCCGTCTCACCGAGCGCTTCACCCGGGTGTCGCAGGACGTGCTGCTGTACGAGGCGACCATCGACGATCCCACCGTCTGGTCGAGGCCCTGGACCTACGAGGTGCCGATGGTGTGGAACGAGCAGCCGATGTACGAGTACGCTTGTCACGAGGGAAACTACGGCCTCTACAACATCCTCGCCGGGGCGCGGGTGCAGGAGGCGGCCGCGGCCGAGGCGTCGAGGTAGTCGTAGTCGACCGGAGCCGTAAGCCGGGCCGGCGCCTGCGCCGGAGAACGGCGCGACACCGGGAGGGAATGGTCGGACGCGGGGCGGAGCCGCAGGCGACGATTGGCGGACCAGGCGGTCGAGCCCCGAGGCCGTCGAAATGGACATAAGGCGCGCCCGCCGCGCGGGCGGGCGCCTTTCTCACATCAGAGGTGAAGGGAACATGACGATTCGAACACTCGCCGTGCTCGCGGGCAGCGCCGTGCTCGCGCTGTCGATCTCGGCCCCGGCCGCCGCCCAGTCCGGGGGCGAGGCCCTGCGCACGCCCGACGGGCACCCCGACATCAGCGGCGTCTGGGACTTCCGGACGGTGACCCCGCTCGAGCGTCCCGAGGAGTTCGCGGACCAGGCGTTCCTCTCCGAGGAGGAGGTCGCCGCCTACGCCGCCGAACGCGTGCGGGCGAGCAACGCCGACCTGGATCGAGAGGCTCGGAAGCTGGAGACCACGGACCGGGGACAGGTGAACGGCACCCGCGAGAGCCGCGACCTCGCCCTCGCCTACAACGACTTCTGGTGGGACCGCGGCGACTCCGTCGTCGAGACTCGTCGGACCTCGCTCGTCGTCGATCCGCCCAACGGCCGGATTCCGGCGTTGACGGAGGCGGCCGAGGCCCGCGCCGCCGAGCGCCTGAGCATCAACCAGCGGCCCTCGTGGGGCCCGGAGGACCGGCCTCTCGGCGAACGGTGCATCACCGGCTTCAACTCGGGGCCCCCGATGTTGCCCGCCGCCTACAACATGAACGTCCAGATCTTCCAGACCGCCGACCACGTCGTGATCCTCAACGAGATGGTCCACAACGCGCGCATCGTCCCCCTCGACGGCAGCGACCACGGCGCCGTGCCCATGTGGACCGGCGTCTCCCGCGGCCGGTGGGACGGCGACACCCTCGTCGTCGAGACGAAGAACTTCCTGCGCGAGACCAGCTTCCGCAACTCGAGCGAGAACCTCCACCTCGTCGAGCGGTTCCGGCGCATGAGCGACGACGTGCTGCTCTACAGCTTCACGGTGACGGACCCCACGACGTGGACGCAGCCGTGGTCGGTGGAGCTCCCGATGCGCCGGAGCGACCTCCCGATATTCGAGTACGCATGCCACGAGGGCAACTACGGCATGGACGGCACGCTGACCGGGGCTCGCGCGGTCGAGAGGGCGGCGGTGAGCGATGGGCAGTAGGGTCGACTGGTACTACCACCGGTCCGGTTGAACGAGCTGCGCCAGAGCCTCCAGGTTTCTGGAGGCCAACCGGATCGAGGTGGCGGAACGCGTGCCGGCGAGCCGCAAGCTCGGCCGGACGGACGCTCGCGAGCTGGCCGAGGCGGCGTCACGCATCATCGTCGCCAAGGGGCGGAGGGTCGAGGAGTTCGAGCCGGGCGGCGTGCCCGACGACGCCGTGCTGGACGCCATGGTCGGCGCCACCGGCAACCTGCGGGCGCCCCTGCTGCGGGTCGGCAAGACCCTGCTCGTCGGCTTCGACGCCGACAGCTACGCCGGGGTGCTCGGCTGATCGGCGGCCGGCTCATCCGACAAAACGCATGAAACCGGGCGCCGTCCTGGGAGTGTGGCTGGTCCTGGGGACGGCGCTCGGCGGTTGCCGGATCGATTCCGGGCCGCCGCCCGCCGCCCGGCAAGCGCTGCCGCGCGATTCCGATTCCATTCTCGCCCCCGAGCCGGACGACGGACTCCCGCCGACCGAGCCTGGGGTGGTCCCCGTTCCCGTCGGGGGTTACGAGCCGCCGGACGGCATCGTCTACCACGTCGTCAAGGGCGCCCGTTTCTTCGACATCCTCGTCGCCCGTATCGGGAACCGGGAGCATGTCGTGCTGGGGGAGACCGACGACATGTGCCTCGATCTCCCGGACCAGCGGGACTTCGACGGCGACGGTAGCCGCGACGCCCTGGTGTTCCGGAGCCCCCGCTGCCGGGGCGACGCGGCCCCCGGCCTGCTCTTCTTCGTGTCCGCCGATACCACCTTCCGTCGCTCCAACCCGTTCCCCGGGCATCGGCCGCGCGTCGAACGGTGGAACGGACAGTGGAGCGTTCTCACCGATGAGGCCCGGCACGTGCTGCGGGACGGGCGCGCCGTACCCGTCGAGTGATGGGGGGGCCGGGCCCGCGCCGGCCTGCGCCCAGGTCGGCTACTGGATGCCCTGAACGGCCGGCATCCCTGCAGCTGAGTCAACCTAGGCGAGGCCCGGCAGCGGGCCGCCGACGTCGATGAAGTCGCCCCGCTGCCCGCGGACGTGCTTCAACCCGACGTGGCCGATGTCGAGGCCCATGGCGCGGGCCACGCTCACCAGCAAGCGTTGGTGGGGAATGCCGGAGAACCGAGTCGCGCCGCCGGTCAGCACCTGAGACGGCACCCGCATCTCCGCCGGCGTCCCGTGCGGCCAGTGGAGATAGCGCCCCGTCCGGAACGCCCACTCGCCGCCGATGAGCACGGGGCAGTAGTGGGCGTAGCCGTGCCACCCGTCGCCGAGCTCGGAGCCCCAGACGACGAGGGTGTTGTCCATGAGCGACCCGCCGCCCGCGTCGGGGATCGCCTCGAGGGCGCTTACGAGGCGCGCGACCTGGGCCGCGTGATGGCGGACGTAGTCGGTCATCGCGGCGTACTTGGCGGGGTCTTCGTGGATGTAGTGGGCGATGCCCTTGTGCACCTTGTCGCTGATGTGGTCGGCCCCGAAGTCGGCCGTGGGCATCTCGCCGAGCGACAGCGTGACCACCCGCGTGATGTCGCAACCGAAGGCGGCCGCGACGACATCGGTGAAGGCGTCGAAACCGAGGTCGTAACGCTCGAACTCGGCCGCGGGCTGCGCCGGGGCCTCGCACGCGAGCGTGGCGAGGCTCTCCAGCCGGTGGCCCAGCCGCTCGACGAGCCCGAAGTGGGCCTCGAGCCGGGTCCGTTCGCCGGCCGTGAAACGGGGGGCCAGCTCGCGGTACTCGCGGTACGCGAAGTCGAGGGTCGTGCGGCGGCGCCGGCCCACCGCGTCGCCCGACGAGGCCGGCCCGAACACCCGATTCCAGGCCCCGAGCGGCGACCGCTCGGCGGGCAGGCGCATGCCGCCGAGGCTGTAGCTGATGGGCCTCCCCGCCTCGAGGGCCGCGTCGAGCGACAGTTCGAGCGAAGGGAGCCGGTCGGCCCGCGCGACGTGCGCGGCGACGAGCTGGTCGAGCGACGGCGAGACGGCCCGCGTGTCGCGAGCCGCGAAGTCGGCGTTGTCGCCGGTCCAGGCGTGGATCCAACCCCGGTCGTGGCGGTTGCCCCCGGTGTCGAGCTCCGCCGTGGCCAGCGAGAGCCCGTCGAGCGCGAGCACGCGGCGCCGGTGGCGATGCAGGGGGGCCAGGGGTCGGCTGAAGTCGCTCGCGGCGAGCGGCGCCAGATCGAGCGTCCAGGGCTCGTCCGCGGAGCGGCCCGGGTGCCGCATCCGCCAGCCCTCGTAAGGCCAGCCGTGGCAGTGGCTGATGACGACGAGACGCCGGACCGGCCCCGCCGCAGGGGCGAAGGCGCGCAGCGCGGCGTCGGGAATCGCCGCCCCGAGGGCGGTCAGCCCCCCCAGGCGCAGCGCGCGTCGTCGCGAGATCATTCGTGGCCTCCCGTCGCGCCGGCGACCGGCCGCCGGCGGAAGAGGTCGCTGCCGGCAATCGACACCAGCAGCTCCTCGATCGAATCGTCGGCGCGGAAGCCCGCCTGCAGCGCGTCGAGCCCCGGCGCCGCCGCGTCGAGCCGCTCGCCGAGGGCGTAGCGGGTCCAGTGCAGCACGTAGCAGTCGCGCGCCCGGCCGCTCGCCGCGAGCTGCCGCGCGAGGTCGACGCCGTCGGCGAACGCGAGCCGCTCCCCGCCGGCCAGGGTCAGCGAGCCGCTCGCGTCGACCGGCTGACCGTTGTCGTGCGAGCGCCACCGGCCGATGGCGTCGTAGTGCTCGAAGGCGAACCCCGGCGGGTTGATGGTCCGGTGGCACGTGTTGCACGTCTCGGGCCGCGTGGCGGCGGCGGTGCGCTCGCGGTTGGTGCTCGCGGCGGTGAGGGTGTCCGGCGGCAGGGCCGTCTCCGCCCCCTGGACGGGCGTGCCGAGGTGCATGCACGCGATCCGCTCGAGCACGCGAACGCCGCGCGGGATGGGCCCCGGCTGCACCGCGTAGGCGCCGAGGGCGAGGACCGACGGCAGCGTGAGCAGCCCGGCCCGCTCCTCGGGGGGGAAGCTCGCCGGATAGAGGGTCAGCGGCTGCCGCCGGCCGATGGAGGCCACGACGAGGTCTATCGTCCGGGTCGCCTCGGGGCCGTCGATGCGCTCGGCGCCGGCGCCGTAGATGGGGGCGGTGGCGTCGGACATGAAGCCATGGTGGTCGGTCATCAGGGCCGTGAACGTGCCGGCGCCGTCGAAGATCGTCCGCTCCACGAACAACTCCGTCTCGAGCCTCATCGAGTGGCGCACCGGGCCCATGACGGCGGGCCACTCGACGTCGTCGTCCCGAGCGGTGGCGAGCCGGGGCTCGAGGCCGAACAGCGGCCCGAACGCCCGGCGGGCGGGGGCGACCGACAGCACGTCGTCGGTCCCGAGCCACTGGTGGTGGAAGTGGACCAGGGCGGGCCGCGCCTTCGGGTCGTCGAGCATCCGGCGGGCCTGGGCCTCGACGCCGGCGCGGGTGTCGAGGTCGCCCGCCCCGGCGGCGGCGAACAGCGCCTCGTCGGGCATCGAGTCCCAAAGGAAATAGGAGAGGCGCGACGCCAGCTCCCACCGACCCAGAGTCGGGGACGCGGCGCCGGCCCGGTCGCGGCGCGGCTCGATCCGGAAGTGGAACGTCGGGGTCTGCAGGATGCCCGCCACCGTCAGGGCGACGGCCTCGTCGAGGGGACCGGCCGCCGCGTTGGATCGCCAGAATGCCTCCAGGCGCAGGCGCTCGCCGCCGTCGAGGGGGCGGCGGTAGGCTCGCCGGGCGAACCGCGCGAGGCTGTCCCACGCGCAGGCCGCCTGTTCGGCGGCGCTCAGCGCGACCCACTCGTCGCAGACGAAGAACGTGGGCGACACCAAGGCGAACGACGCGAAGTGCATGGCCGCCAGGTGCAGCTCTTCGACCTGGTAGGACGACGGCGCCTGCCCCTCGGCGATGCCCTGGAACCCGTTGGAGCCCGCCTCAGCCGGGAACCGCCACGGCCACACCGGCGGCGGCGGCGGCGGCGCGAAGACGCCCCGGCTCGGCTCACGCCGGGGACTGATGCGGTCGGCGAGGACGGGGCGCGCTGGCCACCGGTCGCCGTCGCGGGGCAGGCCCAAGAGGTCGGCGACGGTGTTGTTGTACTCGGTCGGGGTCAGGGCCAGAGGGGCAACGTCCGGCGGAAGGGCGCCGGCTGTCGAGGCCGTCTGACCCGCGGCGGCGGCCGAGGCCGCGAACGCCGAGAGGACCGCGGCCAGCAGCCCCCGTGCGACTCGACGTCTCCTAGGTCTCATGAAGCTGTTCCGCGCGCCGCGCGCGACCATCGGACCGCACACGACGCCGACTACACCGACAGCTGCCCCACGCACGCCCGCGCGCGACCCCCGCGGGCAGGTCGCCGACGGGCCCGTCCGCAGCTGTTCCGCGCACGCCGCGCGCGACCGTGCCACACCCCGGGGCCCCGGTCGGGGCAGTCGAGCCGCGTTCAGGCGTATCGGGAGGTTACCACGCACCGGCCCCGGAGCGCCGACCCGGACCGCCGCGGAGCGCCCATGTAATCATTGTGGCGTGAACTACGCTGGGAGGAATCGACGATGAGACCCGCAGTCACCCGATTCGCCGCGCGTCTGCTCTCGACCTGTGTCCTGGCGGTCCTCGCGGGGGCGGAGGCGGGGGCGCAGGTGGAAGGCCTGTTCTCGGCCGTCGACACCGACTCGGCAGCGATCGCTCACAGGGAGGGGAACTCCCGGGCGGCCGTGCCGCGTACGATCCGCAGCCGCCCAGTGATCATCGATCTGAGCATGCTCGCGGCCGCGCGGGCGGCGGTCGAGGGCGGGGGGGGAACGGCGACGCTGACCCTGAATCTGTTCGAGGACGCCGTCTTCCCGGCGAGTGTCGAGCACAGCACGCCGACGCGGGCCGGTTACGCGCTGACGGGGAGGCTCGAGGGCGTGCCGTTCGGGACGATGGCGCTGGTCGTCAACGGCCCGGTGGTGGCGGGCACGGTTCGGACCCCGACGGCGACGTGGGAGATCCGGTCAGCCGATAACGGGGTGCATCTGGTTCGCGCCGTCGACCTGTCGGCGCTCCCGCCCGGCGCCGAGCCCCTCGTTCCCGGTTCGGACGATTCGCCGATGATCCCCCCGCCGGCCTTCCCGGGCGCGGATTGGGACCGTGCCGGTCATCCAATTCCCTCGTATTCCATGGAGGGGATGAGCATCGACCCCGAGTCGACCGCCGGCGAGGCCGACCCTGAATCGGGCGACGACGGGTCGGTCATCGACGTGCTGGTCGTCCATACGCCCGAAGCCAGAGAGGCGGAGGGCGGGGCCGCCCAGATCGAGGCCCTGGTCGATCTGTGGGTGGCGGAGACGAACCAAGCGTACGCGGACAGCGGCGTCATCCACCGTATCGCGCTGGTCGGGCAGGCCGAGACCGAGTACGAGGAGACGGGCGAGGCGATCCCGGCCCTGTTTCACCTCACCGACCCGCGGGACGGGCGCATGGACGATGTCCACCTGCTCCGTAATGCTTACGCGGCGGACATCGTGAATCTTGTCTACAATGAGGCGGTCGACGCCTGCGGCGTCGCGTGGCTGATGGGATTACCGGAACACAAGTACGAACGCTATGCCTTCACCGCTTCAGGCCGTCGCTGCGGCGCCAGAAACTTTGCCCACGAGCTGGGGCACGCCATGGGGTTGCGGCACGACCGGTACCAGCAACCGAACGAGAACCGCCCTTACCCCTACAGCAGTGGCTATGTCAACCAGCGAGCGTTCGAAGAAGACGCGCCGGAATCCCGCCGCTGGCGCACGGTCATGGCCTACGACTGGCAGTGCCGGGATGCCGGCTTCCATTGCAACCGGCTGTTCCGCTTCTCGAATCCGGACCAGACCTACCTCGGTGACGCGCTGGGCGTGCCCGGCGACATGCCGACGAACGCGGTGGACGGCCCCGCCGACGCGCGGCGAGCTCTCAACGACCTCCGATTCCTTATCGCCGGCTTTCGCAGCAGTCGTGATCGGGCGGCGTGCAAGCCGTTCTTCAGGCCCGAGCGGCAGTTCGTGCCGGCGGAAGGAGGCACGTTCGAGGCTTCAGTGGCCATTCACCACGATTGCGCCTGGACCCCGGCCACGGACTCTGCATTCGTGACGGTGACCGCCGGCGGCGGCACGGGGTCCGGCGCCTTCACTTACGACGTCGCCGTCAACAAGGAGCGGGGACGCGCCAGTCGGGTCACGCTCTCCGGCCATTCGTTTCTCGTCGAGCAGATCGGCCCCGTCAACGAGGGCATCTGCGATCGCACGCTGCTGGTTCAGCAGGCGCTCGTGGAGATTGCGGGCGCCGATCACTGCTGGAACGTGACGAATGACGCCCTGTCACGTGTCCAATATCTGGATCTCCGGGGCCATCGTATCGGAGTGCTGAGAACCGGTGATTTTGCGGGCTTGATCAACATGCATTACTTGGGGTTGGCCCAGAATGAACTCACCGACCTGCCGGCCGGCGTCTTCTCGGGCCTCACCGGCCTGGATAGTTTGAATTTGAGCTCCAACAACCTGACCACCCTGCCCGAGAACGTGTTTGCGGATCTGTCCGGTCTGCTGTCCTTGGTTGCGAGGGACAATGACCTGAATGTGTTGCCGAGAGGAGCCTTCACCGGCCTTTCCAGCCTGCAAGCGCTCGCTCTTGCAGGCAACGACTTGAGCTTCTTGCCTGAAGAGATCTTCGCGGATCTGTCCAGCCTGCGAAACCTGGAGCTCGGGGGTAACCGGTTGACGGTCCTGTCGGAACGACACTTCACGGGCCTCGATCGGTTGCAGGAATTATGGCTGGGCTGGAACGAGTTGACCGAGCTGCCCGCGGGGTTGTTCGCGGGCCTGTCGAACCTGCAAACGCTGGTTCTCTACCATAACCGGTTGACGGCGCTGCCGGAGCGACTCTTCGCGGGTCTGGGCAACCTCGAAGGGTTGTGGCTGCGCGGGAACGAGTTGACCACGCTGCCCCTCTTCGGCGGGTCGCCCCGGCTCCGGAGACTATCTTTGGGCCGCAACCCCTTGCGCACTCTGCCGGAGTGGACGTTCGAGGGCCTGCCCCAGCTGCACTATCTGGGCCTCGCCGGCGCGGAGCTGAAAGCCCTCCCGCCCGGGATCTTCGCGGATCAGACGGCGCTGAAAGAACTGGACCTCAACACGAACGAGTTGACCGAGCTGCCCGCCGGCATCTTTTCCGGCCTGCCCGGCTTCACCACTTTGGCCCTCCACGGCAATCCCGGCGCTCCGTTCACCCTGACGCTCGATCTCGTGCGCACGGAACACACCACGTTCGGCGGCGCCGTCTCGGTTCGAGTGGAGGAGGGGGCGCCGTTCGACATGGTCGTTCCCCTGTCGGCTTCCGGCGCCGCGTTGTCGACGGGCGCGGCCACTGTCGGCGCCGGCCAGGTCGTCGGCGACGGCGTGGCCGTGGCTCGGCGTACGCGGACCGCCACGGTGCGGCCGGGACCGCCGCCTGCGATACCGCGAGGGGAGGAGTGGTGCAGGTGCAGGGGTCTTCGGCTCGTCGCGGGCGACTCGGTCGAGTTCTCGGCGCGGGCGCCGTTCACCGACCACCCTCTGCGGCCGGGGGTGACGCGGGTCAGGGCGGTTCACTTCCTGGAGCTTCGAGAACGCATCCGGCTGCTGCGGCAGGACGCGGGCCTGCCGCCGTTCCCGTGGACGGACTCGATGCTGACTCCCCGAGTGACGCCGGTGAGGCGCGTGCACGTCGCCGAGCTGCGGGACGCGCTCGCGGACGTCTATGCGGCCGTCGGGCAGTCGCCGCCCCACTACTCGGACCCGACCCTGCCTAAGGAGACCCCCATTCGAGCCGCTCATCTCATGGAGCTGCGGTCGGCCATCCTGGAACTGGAGTGACGCCAGGCCGCGCCGGCGGACGGCGACCGCCACTCTCGGCGCGGGCCCGCCCGATTTTCGACTTGGCGCCGGCGACCGAGGGTTCAGCGCGCCGACGACGTGGCTGTGCGTCGCTGGCCCGGTCGACGAGACCGGGAACTCCAGGCCTCGGCCGGCTGCTCCGGACGGTGAAGCGGAGGGATGGCGTCCCCAACGGGATTCGAACCCGTGTCTCAGCCTTGAAAGGGCTGAATCCTAGGCCTCTGGACGATGGGGACGAGAGAAAGCACCTATGCCGACAGCGACCAGCGCAACGGGCCCGTTAGAATGCCGCAACACTCAAGTATACGCCACCCGGTGACCCGCGCGCAAACAAGCAACAGTACGACCTTCCGCCTTCCCTGGTACGCCACGCGCCGGCTGCGTCAACTCTCGGTGTCCGTTCCGATCTGCGGTTGACCGCAAAGGACTGGGAACATCGGAACACGCCGTCGACCGGCGGTTGTCATCCGGATGCCGGGGGCGGCCCAGCCCTCGTCTTCGATCCGTGAGCCTGGCCGCATTGATGCGGGAAACGCGGCACTTGTCCTCAGCGCGACCGGGCCGCCCGACCTTGGCTCGCTTCTTGCTCTCATTCAGGGTTCCCGCCGCCACGCGGCGGCCCGCGTGCCCGACCTGGTCGTTGGTCGCCGCACCGGCGGCGGGGCGTGAGCCGGTCGCCGAGCCCGGGGTGGGCCGGTGGCTGCCGGAGTCCCTTGCGAGAGGAGAAGACGATGCGACGAGTTCTGTGGGGCATGTTGGTGCTGGCGATGTGCGTGGGCCAGTCGGAAGCGGCCCAGGTTCAGGAGACGGCGCCGGTCGAAGCGCCGCGCGTTCAGTCCACGCTGATCGACCTGAACGCCGCGACGGGCATGGAGCTCGAGACGCTGCCGGGGATCGGACCGCGCACGGCCGAGCGGATTCTCGAGTACCGTCGCGAGCACGGCGGCTTCGAGAGAATCGAGGACCTGATGGACGTGCGCGGCATCGGGGAGCGCACCTTCCTCAGGCTGAAGCCGCTGGTGACGGTTGCCGCATCCGAGACCGATGCCGGCCAGCGCCCGTAGCCGCCCGGTCCGGCGCGTCCCGGGGCGCCGTCTCCGGGACGCGCCGGAGCACTCGAAGTGCCGGCCGCGGCCGGCTCGGCCACCGGTGGCCGCTCGCGCCGCAGGCTTCACCCTGGTCGAGGCCGGCGTCGTGTTGCTGCTGCTCGGGGTCTCCGCCGCGCTTGCGCTGCCGTCGATGCGGGTGGGGCTCGACGGCATGCGCGGCGCCGCCGCCGCCCGTCATCTCGCGGCCCGGGTGCAGTCGGTCCGGGTGCGGGCGGTGACGCAGTCGGCCCACGTAGGCCTGCGGTTCGAGCGCGAGGGCGACGCGTTCCGCTACGCGGTGTTCGCGGACGGAAACGGCAACGGCCTGCGGGCGAGGGACGTCCGAAGCGGGGTGGATGTGCGGCTGACCGACTTCGAGCGCATCGGCGATCGCTTCTCCGGTGTCGTCATCGGCATCGCGTCGGCGGTGCCGGGGATCGCGAACCGCGAGGCCCTGCCGGCTGGCTCGGACCCGATTCGGTTCGGCGCATCGGACGGTCTGACGTTCAGCCCCATGGGCGCGGCGACGAGCGGCACGCTGTACCTGCACGACCGATCGGGACGACAGTTCGCGGTGCGGGTGCTCGGTGCGACGGGGCGAACCCGTATCTTCGAGTTCCATGAGGGGACCGCGTCGTGGACGGTCCGATGACCCGTGGTGGGCGCGTCGAGCGGCGCCGGCACGTTCGCCGGCCCGCGGCCGATCTCACTGGGTTGCGAGCGGCGCGTCTGCGGCCCCGAGTCGACGTCGTGCTGATGGAGCTCTCGCCCGGAGGCGCGCTGGTGGAGACGGCGACCCGGCTCCGCCCGGGGATGAAGACGGTGCTGCAGCTGACGACGCGCAAGGGCGAGCTGCCGGCGCCCGGTGGAGTGGTTCGGGCCTGGGTGACCGACATTCTGCCGGACCGTGGCGTTCTCTACCGGGGAGCGCTGCGGTTCGACCGGCCGATCGACCTGCCGGAGAGGGACTGAAGCCGCGTGCCGGGGAGCGAACGCCGCCCCCGTCGCCCTGGACGGCGGTCGACATATCGAATTCGTTTGGGTTCGTGAAACCGCGGTTCGAGCGAACGGCCCTGTCACTCTGGACCGCGGTCGACTGCCAAGGGGGCGGGTCGCCGGCGGGGGGACTTCCATCACGGCACGGCGGGGTCTCGGCGGCGCCGTCGCAGATGCCGGGCCGCCAGCGCCGTTCCGGCGAGCAGCAAGCAGCGCCGTGGGCGACCCGAGAATCAACGCCGCGCGACGCACGGCGGGGCGTCGGCGGCGCCGCCGCAGTTGCCGGACCGCCAGCGCTGCTCCGGCGAGCAACAAGCAGCGCCGTCGGCGACCCGAGAATCAACGCCGCGCGACCGCCTCCGCGATGGCCGGCCCGACGGTGGCCATGAACCGCGCAGGAGGCTACCGCGTCGTTTCCGTCACCACGGGGACGTCGTGGTCCGCGGGATTGGGCCGCAAGTCGACGCACGGCACGTGAAAACACGTTGATGTTCTCGTGCTACTTGTATACTATTCGTGCGTTTACTCGCACGGCGGCTCGCCGGTCGTGCGGTCGCTGTCCCTTCTTCGGCGCCTATCATGCCCGCCCGACGGAGCGCGCATCTAAGCCATGGCTGACCTGTCGATGTCGTGTCCGAACCCCGCCCTTCAGCGCGACGACGCCCGCGAGCGCGGGCAGCGTTTCTCCGAGTTCCTCACCGTGCTCGAGTCACGCACTCTCGGCGGCGCGAAGGTCGGGGTGATCGAGGCCGCCGTGCCCGCGGCTCTGGAACGCCTGGTCCCGATTCGCGGCGCACGGCTGACCACGACTCCCGCCCTCCCGTTGGCCGCGCGCGAGGGACCGACCGAGACGTCCTTGCGGTTCCCCGTACCCTCGCGCGCCGATCTCGCCCTGGAAGTGACCATCGATCCCGGTTTCGCGCTCGATGCCTGGGACCGCCAGGCGCTACGCCAGGCGGCCCGGGTGGTGGGTCTGCTCATCGGGTGTCGGAGCCAAGCGGCGCCGCCCCCCGGTCGGCCGCCGGAGCCGGCGGCGCCGCTCGTCGGATCGAGCGTGCCGATGCGCCGGTTGCGAGAGCAGATCGAGCGCGTGGCGGCGACCGACTTCACGGTTCTGATAGAGGGCGAGTCCGGCTCCGGGAAGGAGCTGGTGGCGCGCCAATTGCACGAGCTGAGTCGACGGCGTCGGGGACCCTTCGTCGCCGTGAACTGCGCCGCCCTCGTCGAGACCCTGCTCGAGGCCGAGTTGTTCGGCATCGAAGAGCGGGTCGCGACCGGGGTGAGAGCTCGCCGCGGCAAGTTCGAGCTCGCCGACCAGGGCACGCTGTTCCTCGACGAGGTCGCCGACTTGTCGCCGGCCGCGCAGGCGAAGCTGCTGCGGGCCATTCAGGAGCTGTCGGTCGAGCGGGTGGGAGGGCACGGGGCGCGAACCGTGGACATCCGCATCGTCGTGGCGACGAACCAGCGGCTGTTGGGGCTGGCGGAGGCGGGGCGCTTCCGCACCGACCTCTACTATCGCCTGGCCGGGGTCGAGCTGCACGTGCCGCCGCTGCGTCACCGGCGGGAGGACATCATCGCGCTCGCCGAGCACTTTCTGGCCGGGTACGACGGACTGCGCCGGCTGAACCTGTCGGAGAGCGCCGCCGATGCCCTGCGCACTCACGACTGGCCCGGCAACGTGCGCGAGCTGCAGCGGGTCGTCGAACGGGCGCTGGCCCTCGCGACCGACGAGACCATCGGCCTGCACGACCTGCCGGCCGAGCTGAGCCGCGACTACGTGGAGCTGCTGCAGCCCTCCGTGGTCCGCGCCGACTCGATGCGCGCATGGGGCAGCCGCTATGCGCGGCTGATGCTCGAACGATGCGGACGCAACAAGCGTCGCACCTGCGAGGTGCTGGGCATCAGCTATCACACGTTGCAGTCTTACTTGCGTCGTCCGTCGTGAGAGCCACGCAAGCCGCCGGCGGAGACCGCCCGGGGCGATTGACGGTCAGCACGCCGCACCGTCCGTCCTGAGAGCCACGGACCCGCCGGCAGAGGCCACCCTGCACGATTGACGGCCAGCACGCGGCCCCGGACGCCCGGTTGACCGGCGGGTCCGCGGCCTTGACCCCGATGCCGGCCGGACTCAACGCCCGGACCGAAGACGGCCGGTAGACGCGGCGGGTCCGCGCCTTGACCCCCCGTGGGTCCCATAGTACGGTTCTACTAGTTGACCGTCCTTGAGCGGAGCTGCCCATGTCACGGGGCGTCTTCGCAGCGTTTGCAGGCGAAAACCAGCGACAGGAGGGCAAAAGAAGGCTCTGGGACAGTTCGCCAGGGTCTTCCGGCGCTCTGGCGGCCAAGCGGGGCTACGACCCGCGGCCGGACCTCCACCGCCGGCCGCCAAGCCCGTCCGGGAACGCCCACCACCGGTGCTACCGTGTCATGAGCGACGCCTCGGCTTCCGCCCGGTTCAAAACGCCCCTGCATGGCCGCCACGTCGCCCTCGGCGCGAGGATGGTGGCGTTCGCGGGGTGGGAGATGCCCGTCCAGTACGTCGGCATCACCGAGGAGCACCTCGCGGTTCGGCGCGCGGCGGGGCTGTTCGACGTCAGCCACATGGGCGAGATCGAGGTGGCGGGGACGGACGCCCTCGCCGCCGTGCAGCGCGTGTCGACCAACGACGCCGGTCGCCTCGAGATCGGACAGGCGCAGTACTCGGCCCTCGCGACTCCGGAGGGCACGTTCGTCGACGACCTCCTGGTGTATCGGCTGGCCGACGACCATTTCCTGCTCGTGGTCAACGCCGCGAACATCGAGCGCGGCTTCCGGTGGATTCGGGACGGCATTGCGGGCGTCGGCGACGCGGTGGCGGTGAACACGAGCTCGCGCTACGCCCTGCTCGCGGTGCAGGGACCGCGGGCTCTCGACATCGTGCAGTCGCTGACGGAGGTGGATCTCGCGGCCATCCGGTACTACCGATTCGCGACCGGCGAGGTGGCGGGCATCCGGGCGACGATCTCGCGCACCGGTTACACCGGCGAGGACGGCTTCGAGATATTCGCGGCCCCGCAGGAAGCCGATCGGCTGTGGGAGTCGCTGATGTCGGCCGGCCGACAGCATGGGCTGCAGCCCGCGGGGTTGGGCGCGCGCGACACGCTGCGGCTCGAGGCGGCGATGCGCCTCAGCGGTCAGGACATCGACGGAACGACGACGGTGCTCGAGGCCGGCCTCGGCTGGGTCGTCGGCTGGCACAAGCCCGACTTCATCGGCCGCGACGCCCTCGTGAAGCAGCGAGAGGCGGGAGTCGACCGCCGGATCGCGGGTCTGGAGATGGTCGGTCCGGGCATCGCGCGTCAGGGCCATGCGGTATTCCGCGGCGACCTGCCGGTCGGGGTGGTGACCAGCGGCACGCGCACCCCGTTCCTCGAGAAGGCCATCGCCCTCGCCTACGTGCCTGCGGGGGGGACGGCGCCGGGAACCGAGTACGACGTGGACGTTCGCGGGCGCCGGGTCCCCGCCCGGGTCGTGCCGTTGCCGTTCTACAAGCGTTCGGGATGAGCACCATGTATCCGACTGACCGGCTCTACACGAAGGACCACGAGTGGATCCTGATCTCGGGGACGACGGCCCGGGTCGGCATCACCGACTATGCCCAGAGTCAGCTCGGCGACGTCGTCTACGTCGAGCTGCCCGAGGTCGGACGGCAGCTCGACCGGGGCGCCCAGTTCGGGTCGATCGAGTCGGTCAAGGCGGTGTCGGACCTGTACTGCCCGACGGCGGGCCGGGTGACCGAAGTGAACGCGGCGCTCGCGGCCGCCCCCGAGACGGTGAACGCGGATCCGCACGGCACGTGGATGATCGCGCTGGAACTGGACGACCCCGCCGCGACCGGGGGGCTCCTCGACTCGGCCGCCTATGCCGAGCTGGTGAAGTAGGCGGCGTGACCCACCCACCCGCGGACCGGTTCTCCGAGCGCCACATCGGGCCCCGTCCCGCCGATATCGAGGAGATGCTGGCGGCGGTCGGCGCCGCCTCCCTGGACGCGCTGCTCGACGAGGCGGTGCCCGCGGGCATCCGGCTTGGCGCGCCCCTTCGGACGTCGGGGCCGGAGGCCGAGGCCGAGTATCTGGCCCGCCTGCGAGAGATCGGCGACCGGAACCGGCCGGGGCGGGCATACATCGGCTTGGGCTACTACGGCTGCACCACCCCCAGCGTCATCCTGCGCAACGTCTTCGAGAACCCCGGCTGGTACACCCCCTATACGCCGTATCAGGCCGAGGTGGCGCAGGGGCGTCTCGAGGCGCTCCTGAACTACCAGACGATGGTCGGCGACCTGACGGCGATGCCAGTGGCGAACGCCTCGCTGCTCGACGAGGCGACGGCGGCGGCCGAGGCGATGGCGATGATGCACCGCGTCCGCGCACGCACCGCCCCCGCCGCCGACCGCCTCCTGTTGTCGCGGCGCTGCTTTCCCCAGACCATCGACGTGGTGCGCGGCCGGGCCGAGCCGCTGGGCATCGCGGTCGAAGTGGGCGAGCTGGCGGAGATGCGGTTCGACGAGAGCGTCTTCGGCGTCCTGCTCCAGACCCCGACCGAGGACGGCGCGGTCGTCCCCGTGGCCGAGGTGGTGGCGCGCGCCCACGCGGCGGGGGCGCTGGCCGCCGTCTGCACCGACCTGCTGGCCCTGACGCTGATGGTGCCCCCCGGCGAGAGCGGGGCGGACATCGTGGTGGGCAACTCGCAGCGGTTCGGCGTGCCGATGGGGTACGGCGGGCCCCACGCGGCGTTCTTCGCCACCCGCGAGAGGCTCGTCAGGCAGGTGCCGGGACGCATCATCGGCCTCTCGGTCGACCGGCACGGCCGCCCCGCCTATCGGATGGCGCTGCAGACCCGCGAGCAGCACATCCGGCGCGACCGGGCCACGTCGAACATCTGCACCGCTCAAGCCCTGCTCGCCAACCTCGCCGGCTTCTACGCGGTCTACCACGGTCCGGACGGACTGCGCGCCATCGCCGCCCGTGTGCACGGGTTGGCCCGCCGACTCGCGACGGGGTTGCGGACGCTGGGCCTGGCGCCCACCCACCCGCACTTCTTCGACACCGTCACCGCGCCGCTGCCCGCGGAGGCGACGGAGCGCTTGCGGGTTCGGGCCGCCGCCGACGGCTTGCACTTCCGGTACCGCCCCGATGGCGCGGTGGGCTTCGCCCTCGACGAAACGACGACGCCGGACGACGTGGCTCGCATCGTGTCGCTCGTCGCCGACGCCCTGGGCCGGCCCGTCCCCCCGTCCGGCCTCGGCTTCGCGGCCGCGGCGACGGCGGCAGGGGATGCGACCCCCGACTGGCCGGAGCCCCTCGTGCGCACGTCGACGTACCTGAGCCATCCGGTCTTCCACCGGCACCGGTCGGAGACCCAGATGATGCGCTATCTGAAGCAGCTCGAGCGGCGCGACCTGGGCCTCGACACCTCGATGATCCCGCTCGGCTCCTGCACCATGAAGCTGACCGCGGCGTCGGAAATCCGCGCCGTGAGCTGGCCGGCGTTCGCCGCCGTCCATCCGTTCGCGCCGGTGGAGACGGCCGAGGGTTACCGCACCGTCTTCGGTGAGCTGGAGGCGTCGCTCGCCGCCATCACCGGGCTGCCCGCGGTGTCGCTGCAGCCGAATTCCGGAGCGCAGGGCGAGTTCGCGGGGCTCATGGTCATTCGCGCCTGGCACCGCGACCACGAAGGCGCCGGCCGCGACGTGGTCCTGATTCCGGCGTCCGCCCACGGCACCAACCCCGCGACCGCGACCATGGCGGGGATGCGGGTCGTGGTCGTGGCTTGCGACGACGGCGGCAACGTCGACCTCGACGACCTGCGGGCCAAGGCGGCGGCGCACCGCGACGCCCTGTGCGGGCTGATGATCACGTACCCGTCCACCCACGGGGTCTTCGAGGACGCCATCCGGGAGATCTGCAGCATCGTCCACGACGCCGGCGGTCAGGTGTACATGGACGGGGCGAACCTGAACGCCCAGGTCGGAGTGACCAGCCCCGCGGAAATCGGGGCCGACGTCTGCCACATCAACCTGCACAAGACGTTCGCGATTCCCCATGGCGGCGGAGGACCCGGCATGGGGCCGATCGCGTGCGCGGAGCACCTCGCGCCGTATCTGCCGGGGCATCCGCTGGCGCCGGTCGGCGGCGAACGGGCGATTCCCGCGATCGCGGCGGCGCCGTGGGGGAGCGCCAGCATCCTCCTCATCTCGCACGGCTACGTCCGGATGCTCGGGCCGGACGGCATGCGGCGGGCCACGGCGACCGCGATACTCGGCGCCAACTACGTCAAGGCGCGCCTCGACTCGCACTACGACGTGCTGTACACACGGGCGAACGGACGGGTCGCGCACGAGCTGATCCTCGATCTGCGGGCCCTTCGGCCGCACGGCGTCACCGAGCTCGACGTCGCGAAGCGCCTCATGGACTACGGGTTCCATGCCCCGACGGTGTCGTTTCCCGTGCCCGGGACGATGATGGTCGAGCCCACCGAGAGCGAGCCGCGCGAGGAGATCGACCGGTTCTGCGACGCGCTCATCGCCATCCGCGGCGAGATCCAGGCCATCGTGGACGGCGCCGCCGACCCTGTCGACAACGTGCTGAAGAACGCCCCCCACACCGCGGCCGAGGCCGTCGCCGACACGTGGTCCCACCCCTACACGCGGGAACAGGCGGTCTATCCGCTGCCTTTCGTGCGCACGAACAAGTTCTGGCCGTCGGTGGGACGGATCGACGACGCGCACGGCGACCGCAACCTGGTCTGCGCCTGCCCGCCCGTGGAGGCCTATCAGGAGTGACGCCGCGCCAGCAGGCGTCGGGCAACGGCGCCCGGCGAGGCGGACCTCGCTCATCGCGGGATTCAGTCGGGCCCGCGGGTGAGATGGTCGGCCCGCTCGCGAAGCCGCGCCAGCAGGCGTCGAGTCACGGGGCCCGGCGAACCGGACCCGATGACGCGGTCGCCGACCCGGACGACCGGGACCACTTCGCGGGTGGTGCTGGTGATGAACAGCTCGTCGATGTCCGTCAGATCCGCCTCGCGGAGCACCGCTTCCCGGACCGGCACCCGGCTGTCCGCGCCGACCTCGAAGAGCAGGTTGCGCGTCACCCCTTCGAGCAGGCCGGCGTCGAGCGGCGGGGTGAGGACCACGCCGTCCCGCACGACGAACAGGTTCGACTGCGAACACTCGGCGAGCTCCCCCCGGTGGTTGAGGAGTATCGCCTCGTAGGCCCCGTGGCGCACCGCCTCCTGCATCGCCAGCACGTTGTTCAGCAGGTTGTTGGACTTGATGACGGGGTCGACGCTGCGGGGGTGGTTGCGCACGACGCTCGCGACGATTAGCCGCACGCCGTTCCGGTGCACCCAATCCGGCGACTCGCGGTGGGGTCGAGCGATGATGACGATCGTCGGCGTGCGGCAGACGGCGGGGTCGTAGCCGAGGTCCCCGACGCCCCGAGTGACGAGGATCCGCAACATCGCCTCGCCCTGCGGGTGGACGCCGCGCATGGTGTCGCGCATGCGGGACTCCAGCTCCCCGTTGGACGGCGGGACGTCCAGGGACAGGCGGTCCGCCGAGGCACGGAGCCTCGCGAGGTGGCGGTCGGGGAGGAAGGGTCGTCGGTTGTAGGTTCGCAGGGTCTCGTAGACGCCGTCGCCGTAGAGGAAGCCGTGGTCGAAGACCGAGACCACGGCCCGGTCGCCGGACGTCACGATGCCGTTCACGTTCACGGTGGCCTCGGCGATGCCGGTGGGGGCGGCGGAGGCGTCGACAGGGTCAGGATTCACGCCGTCCACGGTACCATACGCGCAGGGACTCGGTGACAGGTCGAGTGCGGCCGGGGCGATCGCGCCGATGCCCGCCACCTCGGTCATCGCGGAGGCAGGATCCGGCACATCGGCGCGAACCGCGGCCGCCGCCGGCGCCTGTCGGAGAGTCGCGGCATGCCCGGGGCACCTGGACGAACGGGCAGGCCCGATGCCGGGTGACCACCGATACGGCGGCACAGGATGCGGGTGCTGAACACGGCCCAGATGCGTGACGCGGACCGGCGGACGATCTCCGAGTTCGGGGTGCCGTCGCAGGTGTTGATGGAGGCCGCCGGTCGGCAGGTCGTCGCCGCCCTCGACTCGCGCTGGCCGCTCGGCGAGAGCCGCCGCATCGCGGTCGTGTGCGGGAAGGGGAGCAACGGCGGCGACGGGTTCGTCGCGGCCCGCATGCTGGCCGCCCGCAACACCGCCGTGATGGCGTGCCTTGCCGCGCCCGTAGCTGAGGTCGGGGGGGACGCAGGGATCGCCCTGTCAGCGCTCCGGCGGGCGGGAGTCCGGGTCGTCGATGTCTCGAGTCCCTCCGCGTGGGAAGCGGTGCGGGCGGACCTCGACGGATGCGATCTGGTGGTCGACGCCCTGTTCGGCACCGGCCTGACGAGGCCCCTGGCCCGACACTGGCGGACCGTCGTCCGCGGTCTCAACGCCTCGGACACTCCGGTGGTGTCGATAGACCTCCCGTCCGGCCTGTCCGCGGATGCGTCGGAACCGATCGGGGAAGCGGTCGCCGCCGCCCTCACGGTGACGCTCGGCGCGCCGAAGCTGCCGCTGCTGCTGGACCCCGCCGCGGAGCGGGGGGGCGCGTTGGTGGTCGCCGACATCGGCATTCCCGCCTCCGTGGTGGACACCGTAGCGGGGCCCCGAGTGACCGTCATTACCCGAGCATGGGCCCGGAAGCAGGTCCCGCCCCGGCGCCGAGACACCCACAAGGGCCACTACGGGCGGGTGCTCGTCGCCGCCGGATCAACCGGCAAGACCGGGGCGGCCGGACTCGCCGCCCTCGGCGCCCTGCGCTCGGGGGCGGGTTTGGTGACGGTCGCGACGCCGCGCGTCTGCCAGCCCGCGGTGGCCGCGCTGGCCCCGGAGTACATGACCCTGGGGATCGACCACGACGACGGCGGGCGGGTGCGGGGCGAAGCCGCCGCCGCGGTGCTCGCGGAGCGGTGCGACGTCCTCGCGGTGGGACCCGGCCTCGGGCGCGGAACCGGCGTCACGCGGTTCGTGCGCGAGCTGGTCGACCGCGCCCCGGTCCCGATGGTGCTCGACGCCGACGCCCTGAACGCGTTCGCCGGCGATCCCGCCGGCCTCCGGGGGCGTCCCGATCGCGGGCTGGTCATCACCCCGCACGCCGGCGAGATGGGGCGCATCATCGGCCGGCCAACCGAGTACGTGACCGCCCACCGCCTCGACGTCGCCCGCGACCTGGCGGAAGAGCAGGGCATCTTCGTCGTCCTGAAGGGAGCGCGGACCCTGGTGGCGACTCCGGCCGGCGACGTCCGGATCAACGTCACCGGCAATCCTGGCATGGCCACGGGTGGGACCGGCGATGTGCTCACCGGGGTGCTGGCCGCGTGTATGGCGCAGCTTCCGGACGTCGAGGCCGCGTGCGGGCTCGGCGTCTGCCTGCATGGGCTCGCCGGCGACGCGGCGGCGGCCGAGCACGGGGCGGGGCTCCTGGCCGGCGACCTCGCGCGCAGCCTCGGCCCCGCCCTCGTGACCCTGGCCCGCGAAGGACCCGACCGGCATGCCCAGGAGCCCGCGTTCCAGCCCCTCTGATCCCCGAGACCGACGAGTACGGCCATGAACACGCGCCACGAGAGTCACTCCGAACGACAGACGGCGGACATCGCCGCCGAACTCGCCCGGCGTCTTCCCCCCGGGGCCGTCGTGCTGCTCTTCGGGGACCTCGGGGCCGGGAAGACCGCGTTCGTTCGGGGGTTCGTCGAGGGCTTGGGCATCGATCCCGACCAGGTCAGCAGCCCCACGTTCACGATCGTCCAGGCCTATGGCGGGGGCCGGGTCCAGCACGTCGACCTCTACCGGCTCGACCCGGCCGAGGCCGACGACCTCGGGCTAGAGGAGCTGCCGGAATCCGGCGCCCTCGTCTGCATCGAATGGGCGGACCGCCTGCCGCGTCCAGTCGCGGGCGCGGTGTCGGTCCGAATCCTCGACCGTGGCGGCGACTCGCGCGAGCTCGTGATCGAGGCGCCGGACGAAGACACGCGTTCCGGCCACACATTCATGCCAAGTACTTGAAACAGGTGATTACGCGTAATGCGTGCACCCGTTCCCTCGCAGGGCCCTTGATGTGAAACGGACCTGCGTGGGCCGGGACGGCCCGCCGCGAACGATCCGGGAGCTGAAACTCACGCTGGCGCCGCCCCGCGAGTGGAGCCAAGTCCCACTGGTCCTCATTCGAGCACTCAGACCTCCATCGCCAGTGTCGTTCAAGGGCGGCGGCTGTGGACCGAAGGCACACGCGCGGAGGACCGAGCGCGGTCCGCAGATGACGATAACGGCCGTCACGGTCGCCGGGTTCGTCCGCGTAGCGCAGGGCAGGCGGGCAGCCGCGCCTACTCCGAGCGGTAGTTGGGGGCTTCCTTGGTGATCACCACGTCGTGCACGTGGCTCTCGCGCATGCCGGCGGGCGTGATGCGCACCATCCGGGCGTTCTCCTGCAGCTCGGGGATGGTGGGGCAGCCGCAGTAGCCCATGCCGGCGCGGAGGCCGCCGACGAGCTGGTGGATCATGGCCCCGACCGACCCCTTGTGGGGGACCCGGCCCTCGATGCCCTCGGGCACGAGCTTCTCGCCGTCCTCGCGAGGGCTCGCGAGGTCGTAGTCCTCCTGGAAGTAGCGGTCGCGGCTGCCGGCGCGCATCGCCCCGATCGACCCCATGCCGCGGTACTCCTTGAAGCTGCGCCCCTGGTAGAGGATCAGCTCGCCGGGGCTCTCGTCGGTGCCTGCGAACAGGCTCCCGATCATGACCGCGCCGGCCCCGACCGCGAGGGCCTTCGTGATGTCGCCCGAGTAGCGCACGCCGCCGTCGGCGATGATGGGGACGCGGTGGCGCTGCGCGGCCTGCCCGCACTCGGCGAGGGCCGAGATCATCGGCATGCCGATGCCGGCGATGACCCGGGTGGTGCAGATCGACCCGGAGCCGATGCCGACCTTCACGCCGTCGACGCCGAGGGCGATCAGCGCCTCGACGCCCTCGGCGGTGGCGACGTTGCCGGCCACCAGCTCGACGCTGGGAAAGTGCTCCCGGAGCCGGCGCACCATCGCCATCACGCCCTGCGAGTGCCCGTGCGCGGTGTCGACGACCAGCACGTCGGCGCCTGCGTTCACCAGAGCCTCGGACCGTTCCGTGGTGTCCTTCGCGATGCCCACCGCCGCCCCCACCCGCAACCGCCCCAGCTCGTCCTTGGACGCGGTGGGGTAGGTGATCATCTTCTGGATGTCCTTGACGGTGATGAGCCCCTTGAGGCGGAACTCCCGGTCGACGACGAGCAGCTTCTCGACGCGATGCTGGTGCAGGATGGTCCGGGCGTCCTGAAGGGTCGTCCCGACCGGCACCGTGATGAGATCCCGATGGGTCATCACCTCGCCGATCGGCCGGTCGATGCGGCGCTCGAAGCGCAGGTCGCGGTTGGTGAGGATGCCCACGAGGCGGCCCTCGGTGCTGCCGTCCTCGGTGATCGGCACCCCCGAGATCCGGTACTTCTTCATCAGCTCGAGGGCCTCGACGATGCGGTTGGACGGCGCGAGCGTGATCGGGTTGACGATCATGCCGCTCTCCGACCGCTTGACTCGGTCGACCTCCGCCGCCTGGTCCTCGATGGAGAGGTTCTTGTGGATCACCCCCATGCCGCCGAGCTGGGCCATCGCGATGGCGAGACGCGACTCCGTCACGGTGTCCATCGCGGCGCTGATGATGGGCACGTTCAGGGTGACGTTCCGGGTGAGCCGGGTCGAGACGTCGACCTCGGCCGGCAGCACCTCGGACTGTCGGGGCACCAGGAGCACGTCGTCGAAAGTCAGGGCCACCGCGATGTCGGTGGCCGTGAAACGCATCGCCGTCGTGTCGATGCCCGCCGTCATGTCAGGCTCCATGACACTTCTTGTACTTCTTGCCGCTGCCGCACGGGCACGGCTCGTTCCGCCCGACCTTCCTGGTCTCCCGACGCACCGTGCGTACCTTGGCGTCGTCGCCGCCGGTCCGGGCCGGCTGCGGACCGCGGCCCGCGGCGGCAGCGCCGGCAAAGGCGGGGGCGGCGGCGTCGGGGTGGTTGAGGGTCATCGGCGCGCGCTGGCGGGCGGCCGGCCGGGCGCTCTCGCCGCCCTCGCCCTGCGCGATGGGCCGCAGGCGCCACAGGTAGCGGATCATCTCGGTGTCGATCCGCTCCTTCATCGACTGGAAGAGGGCGAAGCTCTCGCGCTTGTATTCGACGAGGGGGTCCCGCTGAGCGTGGGCGCGCAGGCCGATTCCTTCCTTGAGGTGGTCCAGACTGTAGAGGTGGTCCTTCCACTGCGTGTCGACGATCTGCAGCATCACGTCGCGCTCGACCCGCCGCAGCAGCTCCGGCTCGATCCCCTCCTCCTTCTCCTCGTAGCGCGACTTGACCGCCGCCCACAACGTGTCGAGCATCTCGTCGGGGTTCTTGTCGTCGAGTTCGAACTCGTCAATCCGCTCCGGCGGCAGCCCCGCCAGCTCGCCGACCGCGCGCGACAGCCCGTCCGTGTCCCAGTCCTCCGGGTCGGTGTCGCGCCCGCAGTGGGCCTCGACCTCCTGGTCGACGAGGTCCTCGGCCAGGGTCATCAGGTAGCGGCGGCTGTCGACGACCTCCTCGTCGTCCACGTGCACGCGGCCGTCGAGCAGCTCCCGGCGCAGCGTGTAGACGTTCTCGCGCTGCTTGTTCATGACGTCGTCGTACTCGAGGAGGTGCTTCCGAACCGAGAAGTGCTGCGCTTCGACCTGCTTCTGGGCCCGCTCGATGGCCCGGGTCACCATGCGGTGCTCGATGGGCACCCCCTCCTCCATCCCCAGGCGCTCCATCAGCCCCGAGATGCGGTCGGACCCGAAGATGCGCATCAGGTCGTCCTCGAGAGACAGGTAGAACCGGGACGAGCCGGGGTCGCCCTGGCGGCCCGCCCGCCCCCGGAGCTGGTTGTCGATGCGGCGCGACTCGTGCCGCTCGGTGCCGATGATGTGCAGCCCGCCGGCGTCGACGACCTCCTCGTGCTCGGCCGCGGTCTGCTCGGCGAACTGGTCGTAGATGCGTTCCCACGCGGGCCGGGGTACGCGGTAGAAGTGCTCCAGGTGGTAGAAGTAGACGAACTCCTCGTCGTCGACGAACTTGGCCTCCTCCTTCGGCAGCCGCTCCGCCGCCTGCTCGGCGAGGGTCCGTTGGCGCGACATGTACTCGGCGTTGCCCCCGAGAACGATATCGGTGCCGCGGCCGGCCATGTTGGTGGCGATGGTCACCGCCCCCCGTCGGCCGGCCTGGGCGACGATCTCCGCCTCCTGGGCGTGGTACTTGGCGTTCAGCACGACGTGCTTGACGCCCCGACGCTTGAGCAGGCCCGCGAGGCGCTCGGACTTCTCAATCGACACGGTGCCGACCAGCACCGGGCGGCCCGTCTCCTGCTTCTCGATGATGTCCTCGGCGATGGCCTCGTACTTCTCGCGCTCGGTCCGGTAGACGGAGTCGGGCTCCTCGATCCGGACGAGGGGGCGGTTGGTCGGGATGACCATGACGTCGAGCTTGTAGATCTTGGCGAACTCCGGCGCCTCGGTGTCGGCGGTGCCGGTCATGCCCGACAGCTTGTCGTACTTGCGGAAGTAGTTCTGGAAGGTCACGGTGGCGAGAGTCTGGTTCTCCCGCTCGATCTTGACCTTCTCCTTGGCCTCGACCGCCTGGTGCAGGCCGTCGCTCCAGCGGCGGCCGGGCATGAGCCGGCCCGTGAACTCGTCGACGATGACGACCTGGCCGTCCTTCACCATGTACTCGACGTCGCGCCGGAACAGCGCGTGGGCGCGCAGGGCCTGGTTCACGTGGTGGAGCAGCGGCATGTTGGCGGGGTCGTAGAGCCCCCCGGGGTTGAGGCGCTTGGCGAGCATCTTCTCCGCCTTGGCCATGCCGGTCTCGGTCAGGCTGACCGTCTTGTGCTTCTCGTCGGTCAGGTAGTCGCCGGTATCCTCGAGAGCCTCGCGATCCTCGGCCTTGACGTTGCCCTGGGTGACCGCCCCCGGCTCCAGGCGGGGGATGATGCGGTCGACCTCGTAGTACAGCTCGGTCGACTGCTCGGCCGGCCCCGAGATGATGAGGGGGGTCCGGGCTTCGTCGATGAGGATGCTGTCGACCTCGTCGACGATGGCGAAGCGGTGCCCGCGCTGCACGAAGTGCGCGATCTCGAACTTCATGTTGTCGCGCAGGTAGTCGAAGCCGTACTCGTTGTTGGTGCCGTAGGTGATGTCGCAGGCGTACGCGGCCTGGCGCTCGGCGTCGCGCAGATCGTGCTGGATGACCCCGACCGACATGCCCAGAAAACGGTAGATCCGGCCCATCCACTCTGCGTCGCGACGGGCCAGGTAGTCGTTCACGGTGACGACGTGGACCCCGCCGCCGCCGAGGGCGTTCAGGTAGGCGGCGAGCGTGGCGACGAGCGTCTTGCCCTCGCCGGTCTTCATCTCGGCGATCTTGCCCTGGTGCAGGACCATGCCGCCGATGAGCTGGACGTCGAAGTGCCGCATGTCGAGCACGCGCCGGCCCGCCTCGCGCACCACTGCGAAGGCGTCGGGCAGCAGGTCGTCGAGCGGCTCGCCGCGGTCCGCGCGCTCGCGCAGGGCGACCGTGCGCCCGCGGAGTTCGACGTCGTCGAGGGCCCGGACGGCCGCCTCGCGGTCGTTGATCTCCGCCAGGGCGGGCTGCATCCGCTTGAGATCACGCTCGTTCTGGGTGCCGAATACCTTCCTGAGGACGTTCTGCAGCATCGGTCGAGTCCAGTGGCCCGCTCAAGGACGATCCAGCCCGCCAATCGTCGCCTGCACCCGCTCTCGGCGCCCCGACCGACCCCGCAGGAGTCCGCGCCGTCGTGCGGCGCCGGCTCCCGGGTGGTCTTCGGGCAGGGCCCCTCCGTAACGCAGCGACTGTCGATGATGGTCCAAGGCCGGTGTCGGTCCGGAAGACACGGCTGTAATCGATTGTAGGGAAGGGGTCCGGACCCGTCAAGGCGGCCGGCCGGCGTGCCAGCCGACCCGCGGTGAAACCGGCGCGCCGTCCCTTGACGGAGAGACCGACGACGCTCCGGGAGACGGGGGAGCGACGCCCCGGGGTAGAGAACGCGGAAGCCGCCGTCCAAGCGGGATGGCGCGGGTCGAGCGCCGCGACGGGAATCAGTCGGCCGAGACGCTGCCGGAGGCGAACACCAGCCGGAGCGGGTTCATCGGTCGATTGCGGACGAGGACCTCGTAGTGGACGTGGGACCCGGTGGCGCGACCGGTGGCGCCGGAGTACCCGATGAGCTGCCCGCGTTCGACGTCGTCGCCGACGCGGACGGCGAAGTCCGACAGGTGGGCGTAACGCGTGCGCCGGCCGAAGCCGTGGTCGATCTCGATCATCTTGCCGTGGTCGCCGTTGCGCCCCGCTGCGACCACGCGGCCCCCCGCCGTCGCCATGACGTGCTCTCCGTACCGGGTGGAAATGTCGAGCCCCTCGTGGAAGGTCCTCTCTTTCGTGAACGGATCGCTCCGGTACCCGTAGCGGGATCTGATCCGGCCGGGGACGGGGAGGTTCAACGGTGTCGCGACGGCCAGATCCTGTCGCAGGAGAATGTTGTCCCGGACGACGCCGAGCTCGACCTCGAGCACGTCGAGCAGATCGTGAAGCAGATTCAGAGTCTCGGTCGGCACCGTCTGCGCCACCGCCCGCAGAGCCGACGCGGCGTGCGACCGGTCGACCTCGGCCACTCGCAGCATGGCCTGTCTGACGTCGGGATCGACGACGGACTGCTCCCGCAGGGTCGCCACGACGAGCTGCAGGGCGGCGGCGCGGCGGGACAGGTCGACGGCGTTGGTGCTGTACCGGTCGATCTCGGTCTGAAGCAGGGCGTTGAACGAGCGCAGCCGGTCGTTCATCGTCCAGCGGGGCGATTTCAGGAATCGGGCGGGATCGAGACGGGACCCGTCCAGCCAAGCGGCATGGGCCACCCATCCGAGAGGCAAAGCGATCAACAGGGCGGCGACCAGCTTCGGGCGGACACTCAGAGCGAAGCGGTGGACGGCTCCGGTCGAACGGTCGGCGACGATGAAGGAATAGCGTTTGACCAGCACGCACCTCTCGGGCACGGATACTACCACGACCGGCGCGACTCGGAAAAGTGGCGATCGGCCCGCGGCGCCGCGGACGGTGTACGATCCGGCCTGACCGATGTCGTTTCGCCACGCCTATCCGCTCGACCCGTCGCAGTCGGCGGCGGGAATCGCGTCCCGGCTCGGGGAGCGGTTCCCGATCCGCCGCGAGGGCGGGCGGGCCGATGTCCGCACGTACGTCGACACGTTCGACTGGCGCCTCTACCGCGACTCGAGCACGGTCCTCTCGGACGCGGGGGACGGATCGTGCCGCGTGCGATGGGACCGTCTGGACGGGCGGTGCCGTCACCGGGCGACCCTGCCGGCAGCGCCGGACTTCGCCCGCGATCTGCCACCGGGCGGCTTCCACGACGAGTTGCAGGCGGTGACGGGCATCCGGCGCCTGCTGCCGGTGGTGAAGATCGATCGCCGCAGCGAACGGCTCTCCGTGGTCGATCGCCGGGGCAAGGCGGTGGTGCGCCTGTCGCTCGATCGGGGGACGGCGGCCGACCCCGCGCGGCGCCGGCGGCGGCTGCCGCCGGTCCTGCGTCTCACCCGCATGACGGGCTACGAGCGGGCCTACCGCGACGTGCGCCGGCTCCTGGAGGGGGATCTCGGACTGGCGCCGGGACCGGACGCGGAGCTCGACCTCGCCCTCGCCGCCATCGGCCGGCGGCCGGGCGACTACACCGGCAAGTTGGATCTGCGCCTCGACCCGGATGCCCGCACCGACCTCGCCGTGAGGCGCATCCTCGCCGCGCTGTGGGAGACGATGCAGGCCAACGAGGAGGGGCTCCGCGCGGATCTGGATCCCGAGTTCCTGCACGACTTCCGGGTCGCGGTACGGCGAACGCGCTCGTGTCTCGGCCAGGTCCGGGACGTCTTCGACGAGACCGCGATGCGCCGCTTCGCCGGGGAGTTCGCCTGGATCGGCCGGCTGACGGGCCCGCCGCGCGACCTCGACGTCCACCTGCTGAGTCTGCGCGGCTACGAGGCCGAGCTGCCGGTCTCAGCCCGCGGCGACCTCGCGCCCGTGTCCGACCACCTGAAACGCCGGAGACGGGCCGCGCACACGCGTCAGGTCGCGGGGCTCGACTCGGCCCGTTACCGGCGGTTGGAGCGGGAATGGGGCCGTTTCCTCGCCGCCGACGTGGACGGGACCGGCGCCAACGCCGGCCGGCCGATCCGCGAGGTGGCGGGCGAGCGAATCGGGCGGGCCTACGCGCGGGTGCGAAAGCGGGGGCGTCTCCTCTCGGCGGAGACCGCGGCCGAGACCATCCACGAGTTGCGAATCGCCTGCAAGAAGCTGCGGTACGTCCTCGAGTTCTTCCGCAGCCTGTTCGCAGCCGGCCGCGTGAACGCCTTCATTCGCGCCCTCAAGCGGCTGCAGGACGACCTCGGCGAGTACAACGACCTGCAGGTCCAGCGGGACGCGCTGCAGGACACGGCCCGGGAGCTGCTCTCCGCGGGCGGGGCCGACGCGGCGGCGCTGCTGACGACGGGACGGCTGGTCGACCGGCTGGAGTCGCGGCAGGCCGTGGCTCGGCGCCGACTCGTCGACGAGGTCGGCAGGTTCGTCGCGGCGCCGACCGCGGTCGAACTCGGAGAGCTCCTCGCTTCGCGCTCGGAGGCCCCGGTCCGCGATCGGTCGCGAGGGTAGGGCCGCGAGGTCGCGCAGGGACGTCTCGATGAGGGTGCTGGCGGCCTACAACATCAAGGGCGGCGTGGGGAAGACGGCGGCCGCCGTCAACCTGGCATGGCTCGCGGCCGCGTCGGGTTCGCCGACCCTCATCTGCGACCTCGACCCGCAGGGCGCCGCCACTTGGTGCTTCCGGGTCAGGATGAAGGTGCGGGGCGGCGGGAAGAAGCTGGTCCACGGCAAGCGCCCCCTCGCCCGTTACGTCCGCGAGACCGACTACGAGGGGCTGGATCTGCTCCCCGCCGACTTCTCGTACCGCCACCTGGACTTGTTGCTCGACAGCCCGAAGTACGTCCGCCGCCTCACCCGCCGAATCCGCGAGCTCGGGGCCGGCTACGACTACGTCTTCCTGGACTGCGCCCCCGGCATCTCGCTCGTCTCGGAGGCGGTCTTCGCCGTCGCCGACGCCCTGATCGTGCCCACCATTCCGACGACGCTGTCGCGCCGCACCCTCCGCCGGCTCGTCCGACACCTGCGGGGCGCGCCGGCGGCGGCGCGGGTGTTGCCGTTCTACTCGATGGTCGATCGGCGCCGGACGCTGCATCGCCGCATCTGCGACGCCTCCGACGAGATGCCGTGCCCCATGCTCGCGACCGAGATTCCGTACTCCAGCGCGGTCGAGCAGATGAGCGCGCGGCGCGAGCCGCTGTGTGCGTTCCAGAGGACGGGCCGGGCCGCACGCGCCTACGCCGCCCTGTGGGCGGAGGTGGCGGGCCGGCTCGGGCAGGGCTTCACGGGGCCGTCATGAAGACGATTCTCCTGCTCCGACACGGCAAGTCGAGCTGGGACGATGCGTCGCTCCCGGATCGCGAGCGCCCGCTCGCCCCGCGCGGCGTGAAGGCGGCTCGGCGGATCGGCAGGTTCATCGAGCGGGTGGGGCCGGCCCCCGACCGCATCCTGTGCTCGCCGGCGGTGCGCACGGCCGAGACGCTGCGGCACGCCACCGGGTCCGGCGGGTGGCAGGCCCCCATCGGCGTCACCCCCGCGCTGTACGGGGCGACGCCGGACGACGTGCTGGCGTGCGTCCGCGCCGTCGACCGCGGGGCCGCGACCCTTCTGGTGGTGGGACACGAGCCGGCCTGCTCGCAGACCGCATCGGTTCTGATCGGCGGGGCCGCCGTGCGGTTCCCGACCGCCGCGCTCGCGTGCATCGGGCTGGACGCGGCCGGGTGGGACGAGGTCCGCCCCGGGTGCGGCGAGCTCCTCTGGCTCGTCGCTCCGCGCATGCTGGCCCACCTGGACTAGTTGACCGTCCTTGAAGAAAGTTGCCCGTCGCGGGGCGTCTTCGCAGCGTTTGCCAGCGCAAACCAGCGACAGGACGGCAAAGGAAGCTCTGGGACAGTCCACTAGCTACTGGCCCGCCCGCCCAATCGTCGCCTTCGGTCTCGCTGGGCGCCCGATTCCTGGCGCCCGCCGGTCGGCCGCGCAATCATCCGAACGACAGCCGGTAGCCGACGGCCCGCAGGTACGCGGCCTCCGTCTCCAGGTCGGCCCGGGTCAGCGGGTGCTCGCCCAGCCAACCCGGCGGAAACCGGAGGTCCATCGCCTTCACGGCGGCGGTGAGCTCGATGGGGGGGAGGGGCAGGGGGCTTCGGCTCCGGTGCAGGACCACCGATAGGCGCAACGGCATGGCCAGCCGCTCGGTCCAGGGCGACCAGCTTCGGGGCAGGGCGGCAATGGCGGCGGTCGGGAACTTGCGGCGGTGGGACCGCACCAGCGTCGCCAGCGCCTGCTGCTCGGGCAGCGAGAATCCGGCCAGGTCGGCATGGGCGACGATGTACTCGCCGTGGCGATGGTAGTGGTTGTGAGCGATGTCCAGGCCTATCTCGTGGAGGTTCGCGGCCCACGACAGGAACTGTCGGGCCGTGCGGGCGCCGAGGTCCCAGCTTTCCGCCACCTGGGCGAGCAGGGCCAGGCTCGTCCGCCTCACCCGTGCCGCCTGCTGCCGGTCGACGTGCGCGCGGTCCGCGAGGGCCTCGACCCCCCGCTCGCGGACGTCCTGGTCGCGGATTCGGCCGAGGAAGTCGTAGAGGAGGCCCTCCCGCAAGGCCCCGTCCGAGCGTCGGATGACGTCGATGCCGAGGGCCTCGAAGAGGGCGGACAGGATGGCGGCGCCTCCCGCTATCGTCGTCCTGCGCCTGGGGTTCAGCCCATCCAGCTTCAAGCGGCCGATGCGCCCCGCCTTCAGCAGCATGCCGCGCAGGCTGCCGAGGGCCTCGGACGTGATTCCCTCCCGGCTCCAGCCGTAGGTGCGGACCAGACCGTCGATGGCCCGGATGGTGCCCGACGCGCCGACCGCTTCCTCCCAGTCTAGCGAGCGGAAACGCTCGATGACCGGCTCCAGCTCCTGCAGGGCCGCCAGCTCCGCCCGCCGCCAGTTCTCGGCGGTGAGCCGGCCGTCGCCGAAGTGGGTCCGGCTGAAGTTGATGCACCCCATGTAGAGGCTCTCCAGGTCGAGGGGCGCCTCGTCACCCACGATCAGCTCGGTGCTGCCGCCGCCGATGTCGACGACCAGCCGCCGGCGTCGGGGTCCGGGCAGCGTGCGCGTCACGCCGAGGAAGATCAGGCGGGCCTCCTCGATCCCGGAGATCGTCTCGATCGAGTGCCCCAGCGCCCGTTCCGCGTCCAACAGGAACTCGCCGGCGTCGGCCGCCGCCCGCAGGGTGTTGGTCCCCACCGCCCGCACGTCGCTCGGGTCCATGTGACGGAGCCTCTGCCCGAACCGCCGCAGGCACTCGATGGCGCGGTCGCGCGACTCCGGGCTGAGGCGGTCGCGGGCGTCGAGTCCGGAGGCGAGCTGCACCATCTCGCGCAGGCGATCGACGAGGACCGGCTCGCCCCCCTTGGTCCGGGCGACGAGCATGTGGAAGCTGTTGGAGCCGAGGTCGACGGCGGCGATGTTCTCGGGGAGGGGCTGGATCGGGTTCGGCACGACGGGTGTCCTATAATCGAAGGCTCCCGGAAGCGGGAAACCCCGCGGAATGTTAACAGCGAGCCGCCGAATCGAAAGGTAAGCGTGTCGACCAGAGCACGCCTCGCCGCCCTCGGACCGGCCAGGGCGTTCCTCAGCCGCGAGCTGAGCTGGCTCGGGTTCGCCCGCCGCGTGCTGCATCTCGTCGGCCGCGCCGATCTGCCCCTCCTCGAGCGCGTCAAGTTCGCGGGCATCATCGGGATGCTCCACGACGAGTTCTTCATGAAGCGCATGAGCGGCCTCAAGCGCGAGATCGACCACCGGGCCAACAAGCTCTCCATCGACGGCCGGACTCCGGCCGAGGAGCTGGCCGCCTGCCGCGTCCTGCTCATCGCCCAGGTGGGGGAACTCGGCCGGCTGTGGCACGAGGAGCTGGTGCCGGACCTGGCCCGGGCGGGGCTGCCCATCCTGCAGCATGACGACCTGAACCGAGACGAGCGCGCGGCCCTGCGCGCGTACTTCGCGCGCAACATCCAACCGATCCTGACCCCGCTCGCCGTCGATTCCGAGCATCCGTTCCCGTTCATCAGCAACCTCGGGCTCAATCTCGCGGTGTTCATTCCGAACGACGGCGACACCCGCTTCGTGCGCATCAAGGTGCCCGGTAATCGCCCGCGGTGGATTCCTCTGGACGACCGCCCCGGCGTCGTGCCCATCGAGCAGGTCATCGCGGCCAACCTCGACCTGCTGTATCCCGCTTCGCCGCCCGCCGCGGTCCACGTCTTCCGGGTCACGCGAGCTGCGGAGGGAGACGTCGACCAGGCGGACGGGGGCGGCGACGCGCCGCTGGAGGAACCCGGCAGCATCGTCCGGCAGGTGAGTTCGGAGCTGAAGGCGCGACGCTTCGCGGGGGTCGTCCGGCTCCAGGTGGACAGCACCATGCCGGACGACCACGTGTCGTGGCTGAGTCGCCAGCTCGGGATCGGCCCCGACGATGTCTATCCGACGCGGGCGCCCCTCGGCGTGAGCGACCTCCAGAGCCTCGACGCGCCGGGCCGCGACGCCCTGCGTCATCCGCCGTACGAGCCGGTCGATCACCCCCGGCTTCACCGGCTGCCCGACAGCCCCTCCGCGATCTTCGACGAGATCGCGCGCGGCGACATTCTGCTGCACCACCCCTACCAGAGCTTCGACGGCTCCGTCCTGCGGTTCCTGAACTCGGCCGCGACGGACCCGGCGGTGCTCGCCATCAAGCTGACGATCTACCGCACGAACCGCGACTCGCCGCTGCTGCGGGCGCTCGCCGAAGCGGCGCGCCAGGGCCGGCAGGTGGCGGTGCTCGTGGAGATCACGGCGCGGTTCGACGAGGCCCCGAACATCGCTTGGGGCAACTTCCTGGAGAAGGAGGGCGTGCATGTGTCCTACGGCGTGGAGCGGCTCAAGACCCACGTCAAGCTCGCCCTCGTCGTGCGCGACGAGCCGGACGGCGTGCGGCGCTACGTGCACGTCGGCACCGGGAACTACCACTCGGGGACGGCGCGGATCTACGAGGACGTCGGACTGCTGACCTGCAACGAGTCCGTCTGCAACGAAGTCGCCACCGTCTTCAACTCCCTGACCGGCGTGATTCCCTATCCCGAGGACAGCAAGCTGCTCGTCGCCCCGGTGTCGATGCGGCGCCGGTTCATCGAGCTGATCCGACGCGAGGCGGAGCACGCCCGGGCGGGGCGGCCGTCGGGCATCGACGCCAAGATGAACCAGCTCCAGGACGCCGAGATCATCCAGGAGCTCTACGACGCGAGCGGAGCGGGCGTGCCCATCCGGCTCAACGTCCGCGGGCTGTGCTGCCTGCGCCCCGGGGTGGAGGGACTGTCGGAGACGGTGCGTGTGTTCAGCGTGGTGGGACGCTTTCTGGAGCACAGCCGGATCTTCCGGTTCGCCAACGGGGGGCGTCCGGAGCACTTCATCGGCTCCGCGGACTGGATGGAGCGGAACCTCGACGGGCGGGTGGAGACGGTGATCCCGGTCGAGGCTCCCGCGCTCAAGCGGGAGCTCGACGAGATCCTGGCCGCCTACGAGCAGGACAACTGCTCGGTGTGGGACTGCGGGTCGGACGGAGATTACGTGCTCAGAACCCCGGCTGACGACGATCCGCGTCGCGAGGTGCAGGAGGAGTTCATCCGCAGGGGCCGGAGCGTCGACGACCCCGTCGGCGTGTAGCAGGGGTTCCCGGCGCCCGCCGGTGCGGCGGGCGGGCGAGGGGCGGGGCACGCGTGCGGTGCGGGCCGTGCCTCGGGGCGGGCTACCGATAGTAGATGTGCCGTCCGATCCGGACGGTGCGTTCGCGCGGCGTCCTCCATGGCGGCGCACCCAGCGCCGCTGCGTGGAAGAACAACGCGCCCGCGGTCAGATCGGCGGCGCCCCCTTCCAGCGCCTCCGTCGCGACGTCGAGGGCCAGGGCCCAGAGATCCGCGTCCCGCGGCTCGTCGCTCTTGCCGTCGCACCAGAAACTGAACTGGCAGCCCGGCTTGGCGCCGCCCTGAAGGACCACCTCGCAGACCGTCGAGGGAAAGGCGTCGTGCGCGCGACGATTGAGGACGACCGAGGCCACCGCCGTCATGCCTTCGCGCCCCTCGCCGCGCGCTTCCCAGTAGACGGCCAGCGCCAGGCATTCCAGCGGGTCGTCGGTGGACTGGGCCGCGGCGACAATGGCTCCTGAGGCCGGGGCCGCGAGGAGCATCCCCAGCGCCAGGCCCGCCGCCCGCCCGAGAGACAGCAGGATCGGCGAGTCGAACGCTTTCGTCCTGTGCGATTCCATGACCCGGACTATCGGCACGCCCGTTCGATCCGGACAGCCCCACGGTCTGGCCGCGTCACTCCTCGAGTCGGAACTGTACCGCCTCCGCGAGATGCTCGACCGTGATCTTCTCGTCGCCGGCGAGGTCGGCGATCGTGCGCGCCACCTTCATCAGCCGGTGGCAGCTCCGGGCGCTGAGACGAAACCTGCGGCTGGCCGCGGCGAGGATCCGGAGCCCGGCGGGGTCGAGAGCGCAGTGCCGGGAGAGGGCGCGGCCCTGCAGGCGGGCGTTGACGCTCGCGCCGTCGGCGCACCGGTTCCGCGCGCGCTGCCGCTCTCGGGCCGTCGCCACCCGTCGGCGAACCACTGCCGAGGCCTCGCCGGGCGCCGCGCCCGTCAGCGCCTCGATCGGCACCGCGGGGACTCGGACCCCCACGTCGATGCGGTCCAGCAAGGGGCCCGACAGGCGGCTGCGGTAGCGCTCGATCTGATGGGGCGAGCAGCGGCACGGGCGGGTCGGCTCTCCGAGATAGCCGCAGATGCACGGGTTGGTGGTCGCGGCGAGCAGGAAGCGCGCCGGAAAGACGACGGTGCGGGCGGCGCGCGACACTTGGACTGCGCCTTCCTCGAGCGGCTGGCGCAGCGCGTCGAGGACGTGGCGGGCGAACTCGGCCGCCTCGTCCAGGAGCAGGACGCCGTTGTGGGCGAGGCTTATCTCGCCGGGTCGGGGAATCGCCCCGCCGCCGGTCAGCGCGACGTCCGACGCGGTGTGGTGGGGGGCCCGGAACGGCGGCGTGGTGACGAGCCCGACGCCCGACGGCAGCAGGCCCGCCACCGAGTGGATGGTCGTCACCTCCACGGCCTCGTCCGTGGTCAGCGGCGGAAGGATGCCCGGCAGCCGCCGCGCGAGCATGCTCTTGCCGGCTCCCGGCGGCCCGATGAAGAGCAGGTTGTGGCCCCCGGCGGCGGCGATTTCCAACGCCCGGCGCGCCAGCGTCTGCCCCCGGACGTCGGCGAGGTCCGGCCCCGCCGGGGCCGCGGGGGTGGCATGCCGCACCGGTGGGGCCGTCGGCCCGGACTCTCCCTTCAACACCGCGACGGCGCCCGCCAGGGAGGTCACCGGCAGGGCCTCGAGACCTTCGACGATGGCCGACTCGGCGGCGTTGGCGTCGGGCAGCACGAGACGCTCGATGCCGTCGCGCCGGGCCTGCGCCGCGATGGGGAGGATGCCCCGCACCGGCCTTAACGCGCCGTCGAGGGACAGCTCGCCGACGACGACCGTGCGGTCGAGGCGGTCCCTCGGGACGAGGTCGGCCGCCGCCAGCATGCCGAGGGCGATCGGCAGGTCGAACGCTGACCCCACCTTGCGGATGTCGGCGGGGGAGAGGTTGACCGTCACCCGTCGCTTCGGGAGCTCGATGCCAGAGTTGCGGATGGCGCTGTCGATGCGATCGCGGCTCTCGCGTACGCTGGCGTCGGGCAGGCCGACGAGGATGGTCGTCGGCAGCCCGCCGTCCGACACGTCGACCTCGACCCTGACCGGAAGTGCGTCGATGCCGAACAGGGCCGCGCTCCGCACGATGGCCAGCACGGCGGAATTGCCTTGCAAGACGGCTGCCGGCCATGGGAGGGCCGCTCGACGGGGGCGGTTGCGGAAGCATGGCAGGAATCGATCGGCCGCTTCCGTCCTCCGGCCGCGGAAAATGCCGCAAGCGGGTTCCCCGGAGTCCGTGCCGCAGGACGGCGCAGACTCCGGGCGGGGTCGGTCGGGCGGCGAGCGGGACCGCAGGTGACGCGCTCCGCGCTAGACCCGCACGAAGATGCCGTGCCGCTCTGCGAGATCGCGGGCGGCGGGGGTGATGATGGTGCGGTCGTCGACGGCGATGCGGCGGCCGTTCTCGCTAGCCTCGCGTACGTCGCTCTCGCAGACGAAGTCGACGGGTCGGTCGGACTCGGCAGCGTTCGTTTCCACCGGGGCGGCCGGCGGCTCCGCCGGTGGCGCGTCGACGGTGGCGGCGCGGTTCGCCGGGGCCGCGCCGGGTCGGTTCGACGGATCGGCCCCGGCGGGAGATGAAGCCGCGCTAACCCCGCGTCGAGCCAGAAACGTGTCGATGCGGCGGGTGAGGAGCGCCGGGTCGAGCCGGCCGGTGGCGGAACGCGCGACGGCCGGCGGCGCCGCTGTCGGTGGGGTGTCGGCGGCGGCGGCGCGCGCGGGGCGGTCGGCGGGGCGCGTCTCCCAGGCCAGGCGCTTGACGTTCAGCAGGTGGCGCGGCGTGATGTTGTCCGAGGTGATGTTGCCGCCGTGCCCGCCGCAGCCAAGGGTCATCGAAGGGTCGAGTCCCGTCGTCATGCCGATCGAGCCGAGGGTCGTCGGGGTGTTGACGACGATGCGGAAGGCGGGCTTGCGGAGACCGAACTCGAGGATCACCTGCTCGTCCCGCGAGTGGATGGCCATGGTGTGGCCCATGCCGCCGTAGCGCAGGATCTCCATGCACCGTTCGCAGCCCTCGCGCCAGTCGGCGACGACGTAGAACGACAGGACGGGGCAGAGCTTCTCGATCGACAGGGGGTGGTCGCGCCCCACCCCTTCGAGGGGCGCGATGAGGACGCGGGTCCCGGCCGGGGCGTCGATGCCGGTCCGGGCCGCGATCTCCGCCGCGGCCCGGCCGACCAGGTCGGGGCTGGGCAGCCGGTCGGCGGTGACGAGGGCGGCGGCGAGCCGGTCGGCCTCGGCCGCGTTCAGGAAGTAGCCGCCCTGCCGCTCGAACTCGCGGCGCGTCTCGCCCGCCACCGCCTCGTCGACCACCACCGAGTTCTCGGACGAGCACAGCAGGCCGTTGTCGAACGTCTTGCCGGTGATGATGTCCGCCACCGCCTTCGGCAGGTCCGCCGTCCGCTCGATGTAGGCGGGGGCGTTGCCCGGCCCCACCCCGTAGGCCGGCTTGCCCGCGCTGTAGGCGGCCCGCACGAGGCCGAGTCCCCCCGTGGCGAGAATGAGGGCCACCTCGCGGCGCCGCATCAGCTCCTGGGTGCCTTCGAGGGTCACCGTCGTCATGCACGTGACCGCGTCCTCCGGCGCCCCCGCCTCGGTCGCGGCCGCCGTCATCACCTCGGCGACGCGGCGCACGCACCGGACGGCGGCGGGGTGGGGGCTCAGCACGACCGCGCAGCGCGCCTTCAGGCACACGAGGATCTTGTAGATGGCGGTGGAGGTGGGATTGGTGGACGGCACCACGGCGGCGACGACGCCGAACGGCTCGGCGATCTCGACGACCCGGTCGGCCTCGATCCGCCGGATGACGCCGACGGTGCGCATGGGCTCGATGAACCGGTGAATCGTCTCGGCCGCGAACAGATTCTTCCGGACCTTGTCGGGCTCGTTGCCGAATCCGGTTTCCTCGACCGCCAGCCGGGCGAGCGGCGCCGCCTCGGCGGCGGCGGCGGTGGCGGCGGCGGCGACGACGCGGTCCACCTGCTCCTGGGTCAGCTCGCCGAGGCGGGCCTGGGCGGCCCGAGCGCGCCGGGCGAGCGTCCGCGCCTCGCGTATCGAGTCGAGGTCCGTGTCGTTCCGGGCAGATCGATCGGCCATGGCCGGATGCGCGGCGGGTCAATCGCTCGGCGTCGCCGAATTGGGGGTCGAATCGACGTTCGCGTCTTTCGGGGAGGCCCGATCAGCCATGGCCGGATGCGCGGCGGTCGATCACTGACGCCGCGGGCCGGGCCCGCCCCTCGCCGCCTGACGGCTCCGAGGGGCGCCCAACCAGACCCGCCCGGCGTCCGCGCCGTTCTACGACCCAGACGCCTGCGGCAGGATCTTCTCCACCTCGCCGTGGGGGCGCGGGATGACATGCACGGCCACGAGTTCGCCGACCCGGCGGGCGGCGGCGGCGCCGGCGTCGGTGGCGGCCTTGACCGCCCCGACATCGCCGCGGACGAAGACGGTGACGTAACCGGCGCCGATGTACTCCTTGCCGACGAGCAGCACGTTGGCGGCCTTGACCATGGCGTCGGCCGCCTCGATCGAGCCGACGAGGCCCTTGGTCTCCACCATGCCGAGCGCTTCGAGAGACATCGCCGTCGTTCTCCGCCGGACTCGCGGTCCGTCTGGCAGCGTGGCCGGGCGCGTGAGCCGCAGCCTCGCCCGCGAATCGTCGCCTACGGGTCGGCCTGGCCCCCGGCCGCGGCCTACAGGCTATCGGTTCCGTTCTACGCGTGCGGGCTCCCGGACGCACCGCTTCGCGCGAGCCCAGGAGCCCCAGTCGCGCAGGCGCACGAGCGCCGCAACTGTAACATGCGGTAGAACATGCGGCAACCCTGATGCCCCGCCCGCGCGCCTCGCGGAGGAGCCTCGCGGGGGGGCCGGGAGCCCGACCCCGTCCACCGGGGGCCCGAGGGGAATGGCGACCGAGCCCGATGGCGTGGCGCGGCGGGCTCCGGACTGCTAGAATCGCGGCCGGCGGAACGTTCGCGGGCCGGGGAGGCGGTCTTCGCATCCCCGCCGCGCGGCCGGCGCGAACGCATGGAGTTCCACTGCAGGCTCGGCACCGAGACCGGCGAGGTGATCGAGAGCGTTCACGTCGCCGAGAGCGAGGCGGCCCTCCGTCGGGAGCTGGAAGCGAAGGGACTCTACGTCCTCGCTCTCCGTCGCCGCGGCTCGTTCGGCTGGTCCGGCTCTCTCGCCTCGGCGCCCCGCCGGCGCATCCGGACCCGGGAGTTCCTCGTCTTCAACCAGGAGTTGGCCACCCTGCTGCGGGCCGGTCTGCCCCTCGTCCAGTCGCTCGACATCCTGCGCCAGCGGATGGAGGACCCCGCGTTCAGGGCCGTCCTCAACGATGTCCACGACCGCGTCCACGCCGGGGCGGCGCTGTCGGAAGCCTTCGACGCGCAGGGCGAACTCGTGCCCGGCGTGTACACCGCCTCCCTGCTGGCGGGAGAGAAGAGCGGCGGCCTCGAAGAGGTCATCCGCCGCTACGTCGACTACGTCAAGGTGGTCACCGCCCTGCGGCGCAAGACGTTGTCGGCGTTGATCTATCCGGCCATCCTGTTGAGTCTGTCGCTCGTGGTGGTGTCGATCATCGTCCTGCGCGTCGTCCCCGAGTTCGAGGCCTTCTACGCGACGTTCGCAGCCGAGCTGCCCCTGATGACCCGGGTGGTCGTCGCGGTTTCCGACATCGTGCGGGGCAACCTGCTGCTCATCCTCCCGGGCGCGGGTCTGGCCGGCGCGGCGGCTTGGCGGTGGCTGAAGCGGCCGGGCCGGGCGGCGCTGCTCGACCGGGTGGTGCTGCGGATTCCCGGCGTGGGCTCGATTGCGCAACGGTTCGCCACGTCGCAGTTGTCGCGCACGCTGGCCACCCTGCTCGGCGGCGGCATACCCCTGGTCGACGCTCTGGACGTCGCCGCCCGCGCCCTCGGCAACCGCTTCTACGCGGATCAGCTCGCACGGGTCGGGCAGGGAGTGCGCGAAGGCGAGGCGCTGGCCGCGGCCCTCGCGGCCCGCGGCATCTTCCCGTCGGTCGTCATCAGGATGGTCGAGGTGGGGGAGGCGACGGGCGCGTTGCGGGAGATGCTGACGAGCGTCGCCGACTTCTACGACGAAGAGCTCGATACCCGGCTCGGGCGGTTCGTGGCGATCATCGAGCCGGTGCTGCTGGTCGTGATGGGCCTCGTCATCGCCGCCCTGCTCATCGCGCTCTATCTGCCCCTCCTGCAGCTCGGAACGGTGCTGTCATGAGTGCTTCCGACCCGACCCCGGCGGCCGGCCCCGAGGGCGCGGCCGAGGCCCGCGCTATCGAGGCGGGCGCCCTGGCGGCCGGCCGCGAGTCCGCGCCCGCCGACCGAGCGGAGGAGATCGCGCGGGCGCGCCGGCTCGCCGAACGCTACCGCGTGGAGTTCGCGGACATGGAGCGGTTCAGCGTCGACGCCGACCTGTTCCGCTCCATTCCCACCGACCTCATGCTCCGGTACGGCTTCGTCCCCTATCGGCAGGTGGACGACACGCTCGTCATCGTCGTCTCCGACCCCATCGACCTCCCGAGGATCGACGAGCTGGCCCTGCTGCTCGACACCCCCATCCGGGTGACGGTGGGGACACGGTCGGCCATCGAGTCCATCCTCCAGAAGAGCGAGGGGTCGCAGCGGGTTCTCGACGAGGCGACCGAGAGCTTCGAGCTGCAGATCCTGCACGAGGACGAGAGCGGTGAGGACAGCCTGACCGTCGAGCGGCTGACGAGCGACATCAGCCCCATCATCCGGCTCGTCGACTCGATGATCTACACCGCCCTGCAGCGTCGAGCGAGCGACATCCACGTCGAGACCCTGGGCGACGCCGTCCACGTGAAGTACCGCATCGACGGCACCCTCCAGCCGGCGATGCGCCCGGTGGACAGGCAGTTCCACGGGGCCATCCTCTCTCGCATCAAGGTCATGGCGGAGCTGGACATCGCCGAAAAGCGCATCCCCCAGGACGGGCGATTCAAGGTGCGGGTGCCGGGGAAGACCATCGACTTCCGGGTCTCGGTCATGCCCACCGTGCACGGCGAGGACGCGGTGATCCGCATCCTCGACAAGGAGACCATCAGCGAACAGTTCCGCGACCTGCGTCTGGACGTGCTCGGGTTCGCCGACGCCGAACTCCGCCGCTTCCGCCGCGCCATCAAGGAGCCGTACGGCATGGTCCTGGTGACGGGGCCGACGGGCAGCGGCAAGACCACCACGCTCTACGCCGCCCTGTCGGAGATCCACTCGCCCGAGGACAAGATCGTCACCATCGAGGATCCGGTCGAGTACCAGCTTCACGGCGTCACCCAGATCCCCATCAACGAACGCAAGGGGCTGACCTTCGCCCGCGGGCTGCGCTCGATCCTGCGCCACGACCCCGACAAGATCATGGTCGGCGAGATCCGCGACTCGGAGACCGCGCAGATTGCGATCCAGTCGGCGCTGACCGGGCACCTCGTGTTCACGACGGTGCATGCGAACAACGTGCTCGACGTGCTCGGCCGGTTCCTGAACATGGGGGTCGAGGCCTACCAGTTCATCTCGTCGCTGAACTGCGTGCTGGCTCAGCGGCTCGTGCGGATGATCTGCCCGGCGTGCCGCCAACCGGTGCGGCTGAGCGACGAGGCGCTGGCCGAGGCCGGCCTCGACCCCGACGTGGCGAGGGGCCGCGAGTTCTTCGAGGGCGTCGGCTGCCTCGAATGCAACGGCACGGGCTATCGCGGGCGCACCGCGCTGTGCGAGCTGCTCGACCTGAGCGACCACCTCCGCGAGATGATTCTGGCGCGGGCCCCGACCTCGGAGATCAAGCGGGCGATGCGGACCGAGGGCATGCGCTTCCTCCGCGAGTCGGCGGTCGAGAAGGCGCTGGCCGGCGTGACCACCCTGCCGGAAATCAACAAGGTCACCTTCGTCAAATGAGCGCGCCGTCGATCCTGCCCCGACTGTTCGCGGCCCCGGCCCCGTCGGCCGGCATCGAGATCGCGAGCGACCGCGTCACCGGCGTCGTCCTCGACCGTGAGCGGCGCGTGACGGCGGCCGTCGACCGGCCCCTTCCCGTCGGGGCGGTGGTCCCGGCCGCCAACGCCGCGAACATCGCCGAGCCCGACACCGTGCGCGAGGTCGTCCGGGAGGTGCGCCGCGCCCTGCCGGGCGCGCCTCGGCGCGTGGCCCTGGTCGTGCCCGACAGCGCCGCCAAGGTGTCGCTGCTGCCGTTCGAGAAGGTGCCGGCGCGCGCCGGCGATCTCGACCGGCTCGTACGGTGGCAGGCCCGGAAGACGGCGCCGTTCCGGATCGAGGACGCGCAGGTGGCGTGGACGCCCGGCGCTCCCCTCGTCGGCGGGGGGCGGGTGTTCGTCGTCAGCCTGATGCGGCGGGACATCGTGGAGGAGTACGAGGGCGCGTGCGCCAGCGGCGGGGGGCACGCCGGGGTCGTGGACCTGGCGAGCTTCGGCCTGATCAACGCAGTGCTCGCCGCCGGTCCCCCCGCCGGCGCGGACTGGCTGTTAGTACACGCGGCGGGTGGCTACCGGTCCGTTTCCGTCGTCCGCGACGGGAGCCTGATCCTGTTCCGGCACCGGCCGGCCACCGACGACGACGATTTCGTCGACCTCGTGCACCAGACCACGATGTACTACGAAGACCGACTGGACGGCGGCGGATACGGCCGCATCCTGCTGGCCGTGACCATGGAGGGGGCGGACGCGGACGACGCCGACCACCTGCGCGGTCTCGTCGAGACGCACCTCGGCGCCGCCGTGGCCCCCATCGCGATGGGCCAGCCCGCCGGAGCCGCGGAGTCCGGTGGGCCGCTCCCCGACGTGACCGCGGCGGCGGCGGGCCTGCTCTTGCGCGAGCACACCCCGGGCGCCGCGGGGGCGTGACGGGCCGCGGCGGACGGCCGCCCCTGAGGCCGACGCCCGTGGTATGTTGCTGACAGGCGATGCTGCGGACCAATCTGGCCACTCGGCCGTTCTACAACGAAGGCCTCGCCCGGCTCGCCCTCGGCGCGGTCGCGGTCCTCGGCCTCTGGGTCCTCGCCGCCGGGGTCGTGCGTCTCGCCGACCTCGCCCGGCTCGACCGTGAGTTGACCGCGCGCGCGGACCAAGCGGCCGGGGCCACCGCCGACCTCGCGGGCCGCGCCGGCGAGGCGCAGCGCGGCGTCACGGCGCGCGACCTCGCGGCGCTGGACGAGGCGACGAGGGAGGCCAACACCCTCATCACGCAGCGGGTGTTCTCCTGGACGGGTTTCTTCAACCGCATCGAGACCACCCTGCCGCCCGACGTGATGGTGATCGAGGTGCGGCCGGAGATCGAACCGGGCACGGTCGACGTGTCGATGGGGGTGGTGGGGCGAAGCCTCGACGCCATCAGCCGGTTCGTCGCGTCCCTCGAGACGTCGGGCGCGTTCGTCGGCGTGCTGAGCCGGCAGGTGACGCTGACCGAGGACGGCATGTACCGCGCCGTCCTCCGGGGCCGCTATCTCGACGCCGCACCGACCGCCGACGACGCCGTCGACGGGGCCGGGGGGAGAGCCGCGCCGGTGGGCCCGGCCGCGGCGCCGCCGGCGGCGCGTGCGTCCGATGCCCGGCCCCAGGGCGACTGAGCGACCGCGGCGCGCGGGCCGAAGGCGGGAAGCCGAATGTCGATGACGCTGCTGCGACGGATCGTCTCGGACCACCGTCGGCTGGTGACGGCGGTCGCGCTGCTGCTGGCGGTCGACGGTCTGCTCTACGCGGTGGCCCTGTACCCCTGGTCGCGAAGGGTCGCCCAGGCCGAGGCGGCCGCGGCGGCGGCGGAGAACCGACTCGCCCAGGTGCGCGCCGACTGGGAGGCGGCGGCCGAGACCGGGGCCGGCGCGACGCGGGCCGAGGACCGGCTCGAGCAGTTCTATACGCAGGTGCTTCCGCCGGACTTCGCGGAGGCCCGTTCCATCCTGTATTCCTGGCTGGATCGACTGGCCCTCGATTCCGCCCTCGTGGTCGAGCGGCAGAGCAGCGCGGAGGACCGGGAACGCGGCAGCCGGCTGTCGCGGCTGCGCAAGACGATGGTGCTCGCCGGGCGGTACGAGGATGTTCGCCGGTTCATCCACGTCCTGGAGACGGCGCCCGAGTTCATCCTCGTCGAGGACGTCGTACTGAGCCAGGCGAATGAATCGGACGACGGCCTCATGCTCACGCTGGGCGTGTCGACCTACTACCGCGACACGTCCCCGGCGGCCGCCGGGGAGCAACCGGGGTCATGAGGGGTCGCCTCGGCGTGCTCCGCGCGCTTCGCGCCCGCATGGGCGACGGGTCCGGCTACAGCTTCGTCGAGCTGCTCGTGGTCAGCGCCATCCTGCTCGTCCTCGCCTCGGCGGTCTTGCCGTTGACGCGGGTGACGATGCAGCGCCAGCGCGAGGCGGAGTTGCGGCGGGCGCTGCGAGAGATGCGCACCGCCATCGACCGTTACAAGGACGCCGTCGACCTCGGCACGATCGGCGGCGTCGAGGTCGAGGCGGACAACGAGGGGTACCCGGCCAGCCTCGAGATCCTGGTGGAGGGCGTCGAGGTCGCGAACGACGTCACGGGCCGCAGGATGCGTTTTCTGAGGCGCATTCCGTTCGATCCGATGACGCAGACCCGGGATTGGGGGCTGCGCTCCTACGAGGACGAGCCCGATTCACGGCGCTGGAGCGGCGACAACGTCTACGACGTGTACACGAGGTCGAGGGCGATGGCGCTCGACGGCACCCGCTACGACGAGTGGTGATGATGGAGGACCGGCGAACCCGCTCCGTGACCCGCGCCATGGCATCGCGTCCGGCGGCCCGCCCGGGGGCCCCCATCCCGCCGCGTCCGGCGACCCGGCCCGACTCCGCGGCGGGCTGGACGCTGATCGAGCTAGTGGTGGTGGTCTCGCTGATGTCGACCCTGGTCGCGGTCGCGATGGTCAGCTACGGGACGGCGGTCACGCGGGCCCGGGAAGCGGTCCTGAAGGAGGACCTGTTCCGCATGCGCGACGCCATCGACCAGTACTACGCTGACCGGAACGAGTATCCTCCGGCGCTCGGGAGCCTGGCCTCCGAGGGCTATCTGCGGGCCATCCCGGAGGATCCGTTCACGCGGTCGACGACGACTTGGCAGGTGGTCCTGGCCGAGTACGACCCCGCCGATCCCCTGGCCCAGGGGGTCTTCGACGTACACAGCGGCGCGAGCGGCAACGGCCTCGACGGCACGCCCTACGCCGAGTGGTAGCGATGGAGCGTTCCCCTCCGGCCCCGCTGGACGGCCGGCCGAACTCACGGACCGGCGTCTCCGGGGCAGCATCGTGGTGTGTCACAGGAACGACCTGACGGTTGGCCCATAAGTAGCCCAAGGCCGCCCCGGCGCACCCGGCCGGGCGCGAGGTCGCCGCCCGGGCGCTCCGGGACCATGCTGGAAGGGGCGTCCGGGCGTCGTGGAGATCGCCGCCCGGGCGCTCCGAGACCATGCTGGAAGGGGCGTCCGGGCGTCGTGGAGATCGCCGCCCCCCGGGCGCTCCGGGACCGTGCTGGAGGGGGCGTCCGGGCGTCGTGTCGGCATGATCGCAGAGGGCGCCATCGGCAAGTTCGGGGAGGGCTATGACGAAGGGGTCCGGGCGTCGTGTCGGCCGGCCGACATCGCCCTCCAAGCCGCTCGCCCCGCAAGCGGTTGGACGGAGCGGGCGAAAAGCTACCGCCCCGGTCCGGCGCCATCGCGCCCGCCGCCGGCGGGGCGCCGGAAGAGGCCGGTGGAATCCATCCCCCCGACGCCGGTGCCCGCCCGACCACCCGGTCCCATCCCGGTGGCGCCGGGGAACGGCGCCCCGCCCGCGGCGCCCGGCGTGACCGCCTGCCCCTGGTGGACGAAGAGCCACTGGTCGTAGCGAGTGGCTCCGTTGTATTCGATGAGCGACTCTTCCGTGGATCGGCTGACGACCCCGACGATGCCGCCCATCTCTTCGTCTTCCCCGCCCAGGGTCTGCGAGAACGGACCGGGGGAGACCCGGCCGGCCCCGCCCGCGATGACGTCCGAACGCGCCGCGCCGAACAGATTCCCGGCGGCGCGGCGGGACCTCTCGTTGCGCGGGCGGCCATCCTCCTCGACGCCCTCGGCATCCGCTTCGCCCGCGGCCGTCGCCGCCGAGCCCGGCGTCAGGATGCGGAATGGCCCCCCCGTCATCGGGTCCGGATAGGCGCGCCGGAGGAAGCGTTGATCGACGAGCACCTCGAGGTCGGCGGGGTAGGCCCCGGGAAACCGCCGTTGGTACAGATCGATGGCCCGCATGTACTGCTGGCCCCGGAACAGCAGCTCGGCCTCCTTCTCGCGCTTGGCGAGGGTGCGCCACGCCGGCATCGCCACCGTCATGAGGATGCTCATGACCCCGATGGCGACGAGCAGCCCGGCCATGGCGTAGCCGCGCTGGGACCGCCGCTCCCGCGGGCCTCCGTCGGGGCGCATGTCGCCATGTTAGCAGGCCCGTGTCGACATCCTCGGCGGCTCCAACCTCGTCGCGGTCCGGTTAGAACCGCACCCGCATCGGCGAGACCGGGCGGGTCGTCGTCGGCGGTCGTGATCCCGGCCGGGCCGCACCCGCGTCGCGAAGCCCGGGCGTCATTCGCCAGCGCCGTCGGCGGGACGCAGGGCGAACGGATAGTGACGGGGGCCTCGGAGTCCGTGTCGCGGAACGGCGCGGATTCCGGAGCGCCAAGCGGGACCGAAGACGACCATCGTTGGTGGCTGGGAAGATCAGTGGAAGACGCTCGCCCAGCCCCGCGCGTCGATGCGCCGGTAGAGGACGGCACCGCTCACTAGCGCCGTCCCCAGGTACGGCCAGGCGGCGCCCCCGGCGGGAAGCACCAGCGCGCCGGTGCCGAGGAGGGCGCCGTAGACGAGCCCCAGGCCCGCGAGCCAGTCGACCACCTGGCCCCGGATCGGCGCCGGCGCGGGCTCGCCGACGCGGGCGGCCAATCGCGCCCAGCCCGGGCCGCCGGGGTGGACGCGCCGGTAGAACGCGGCGAGCGTCTCCTGCGGCTCGGGCGGGGTGAGCCACGTCACCGCGAGCCAGCAGGCCGTCGTCCACGCCACTAGGTACAGCAGCGACTCGGGGAAGGTGACGGCGGTGAACCGGGCCAGCGCGAGGTGGCCCGCGAGAGGGGCAACCATCGCCGCGATCTCCGACCACGCGTTGATGCGCCACCAGTACCAGCGCAGGATCAGCACGAGCCCGATGCCCGCCCCGGCCTCGAGAATCAGCTCCCAGGCCTGCCGCACGCTGTCCAGGTACAGCGTGACCCCCGCGCTCAGGACCATGATGCCGAGGGTCGCGACCCGCGCGGCGCGGACGTAGTGCGCGGCGCCCGCGTCCGGCCGCACGAAGCGCGCGTAGACGTCGTGGACGAGGTAGGAGGCGCCCCAGTTGAGCTGGGTCGACATCGTCGACATGAACGCGGCCACGAGGCCGCCGAGCACCAGCCCGCGCCAGCCGGCGGGGAGGTGGTCGCGGACGATCAGGGCGTAGCCCGCCTCGCGGTCCACGATGTCCGGGTACAGGATCAGCGCCGCGAGAGCGGCCAGTATCCACGGCCACGGCCGGACGCAGTAGTGGGCCAGCGTGAACCAGAACGTCGCCAGCGTCGCGTGGCGTTCGTCCCGCGCCGCCATCATCCGTTGCGCCAGGTAGCCGCCGCCCCCGGGCTCCTGGCCGGGATACCAGCTCGCCCACCACTGCACCCCCAGGTAGGCCACGAAGGCGGCGGCCGACAGCGTCAGCGTCGACCCGACGTCGGGAGCGGCCGCGCCGCCGCCCGGCAACAGGGCGAACGTGGTCTCGGGAAGCCGCTCGCCGAGCCCCGCGAGGCCGCCGACCTCCGGCGCGCGCAGGGCGAAGAATGCGACGGCGAAGGCCCCGGTCATGGCGAGGGCGAACTGGATGAGGTCGGTCAGGACCACGCCGCGCAAACCGGACATGGTCACGTAGGCCCCGGTCAGCGCGAGGCCCGCGAAAACCGCGGTCAGCCGCGTCCAGCCCAGGGTGACCTCGAGGATCTTGGCCATCGCGAGGTTGACCCAGCCGATGATCATGCAGTTGACGGGAAGCCCGAGATAGAGGGCCCGGCAACCGCGCAGGAGGCGCGCGGCCGGCCCGTGATAGCGGATCTCGACGAACTCGACGTCGGTCAGGATGCCCGCGCGCCGCCACAGCCTCGAGAAGAACAGCACGCTCAACATGCTGCCGAGAGCGCCATTCCACCAGATCCAGTTGCCGGCGACCCCGTCCCGGGCGACGATGCCGGTCACCGCGAGCGGCGTGTCCGCCGCGAACGTGGTCGCCACCATCGACGTCCCCGCGAGCCACCAGGGCAGGTCGCCGCCGGCGAGGAAGTACTGGCGCGGGCTCTTGCCGGCGCGCCGCGCGACGGACAGGGCGATGACGACCGGGAACAGCAGGAAACCGGCGATGATCAGCCAGTCGAACAGCGTGAGGGTCATGGCGCCGCGTCAGCTCCTGGAGGTCGATGCGCGGACCACCGCGTCGTGCACGGCGGGGCGGACCTCGAGGATGGCCTCGTTGGTCCGCGTGGGATGGACCCGGTTGGTCAGCAGCACCACGTACAGGTCCTGCGCCGGGTCCACCCACAGGGACGTCCCGGTGAACCCCGTGTGACCGAACGCGGCCGGGGACAGCGAACGCCCGCACGAAGACGTGGCGAGCATCGTATCCCACCCGAGCCCGCGCGAGCTGCCGGCCACGCGGCTGCGCCGCACGAACCGGGCGAGGGTCTCCGGGCGAGCCAGCCGCGGCCGCCCTTGCAGCGTATCGAGGATCGCCCGGGCGAAGCGGCCCACCGCGGGGGCGGTCCCGAAGAGGCCGGCGTGCCCGGCGACCCCCCCCAGGGCCCAGCCGTTCTCGTCGTGCACCTCGCCGCGCAACAAGCGGCCCCGCCACGGGTCGACCTCGGTCGGCGCGGTCCGCGGACGCCATGCCGCGGGAGGGCGAAAGCGTAGATCGCCGATCTCGAGCGCCGAGACGACCGCCTCGAACTGCTCGTCGAGACCGGCGCCGGCCGCATCGGCGGCGATGAACGCGAGGAGGATGAACCCCAGGTCGCTGTAGGTCGAGCGGCTCCGCGGCGGATACTCCAGGGGCAGCGTGCAGATGGCGTGCTGGTAGTCGGCGCGACCGTGGTGGTCGCGGAAGAACGGCAGGTGGGCGGTCAGGCCTCCGGCGTGCTCGAGGAGGTCGGCCACCGTCACCGTGTCGCGGTCGCCGCCCCGCCACTCGGCGAGCCGGTCGGCGACGCGGTCGGCGAGGGTGACGGCCCCGGCGTCGACGAGCCGCATCATGACCGTGGTCGTCGCCAGCACCTTCGTCAGGGACGCCAAGTCGAAGACCGTGTCGAGCGCGGCGGCCTCCTCGTCGTCGTACGACAGCGTGCCCGCCGCATGGCTCCAGACCCGCCCGGAGGCGCCGCCGACCTCGACGGCGGCGCAGGGGAAGGCGCGTCGGCGCACCGCGTCGTCGATCAGCCGCGCCACCGGCGCGAACGCCTGCTGCGTGTCCATTCCCGGTATTCCCCGATCCCCTGCCGCCTGCGACCGCCCATCGTCGCCGGCGGCTCCGATTGGCGCCCCCAACCCACCGAGGCCGCCCTCTACTGCGCGGGCGCCTGGTCGTTCCCCGCCGCCCTCCGCGCGGCGGTCCGTTCCGCCGACCAGCCCGCCGCGAGGGTCGCGGCGGCGCCGATGAGCACGTACCACTGCCAGGAGACCCCCGTGAACAGCCGGACCCCCGACATGACGGCGGCGCCGCTCGCGATGGCGGCGTACGCGGTCGCGTTCCGGCGGTAGCCGGCGAGGCCCAGGAGGAAGACGCCGAGGATGAGGCCGTTGGTGAACGACGAGATCCCCAGCACCTCGTCGACGATCCGCCGCGAGACGGGAATCGCGGCGAGCGCCACCGCCATCTGCACGACGCCCCACGTCATGGTGGCGCGGCGGGCCACCGAGAGGTAGTGCTCGGGTGACCTGCAGCCCCCGGTGGCCGGCAGGTAGAAGTCGGCGAGGGTAGTCGACGCCGACGCGGTCAAGGACGACGAGAGGGTGGACATCGCCGCCGCGATGATCGCGGCGACCATGAGGCCCCGCACGCCGGCCGGCAGCTCGGTGACGATGAACGTCGGAAACACGCGGTCCGTCTGCACCCGTCCGCCGTCGGACAGCGCCGCCAACACGTTCGGGGCCTCGCCCGTGTAGTAGACGTAGAGCATGACCCCGATGACGAGGAAGAGCGTGAACTGCGCGAGCACCACGACGCCGCTCCACAGCAGGGCCTTGCCGGCCGCGTTCTGGGAGCGGCTGCACAGGTACCGCTGCACGATCAACTGATCGGTGCCGTGGGTGGCGACGGTGAGACAGGCCCCGCCCACGAGGCCCGACCAGAACGTGTAGCTGCGCGTCGGGTCCAGCGAGAAGTCGAACAGCCGGAACCGTCCCGCCGCGGACCCGGCGGCCGCCACCTCCGTCCATCCACCCGGCACCAGGTCCAGGAGGACGAAGGCCGCGATCACCGACCCCCCCGCATAGACCGCGAGCTGCACCATGTCGGTCCAGAGAACGGCCGTCAGCCCGCCGCGATAGGTGTAGGCAATGGTGACCGCGCCCATCGCCAGAATCGACGTGACGAGGAGGCTGGTGGACGGCGTGAGCCCCGGGACCAGCGCCGCCGCGGCGGCCTCCGCGGCCGGCCAGGTGAGGAGGGCCGCGGCGAACACGAGCCCCGCCGCCATGAGGCGGAGGCCGTCGGCGAGGTTGCGCGTCACCAGGAAGATGGTCGCGGCGAGGCGGCCCACGCCCGCCCCGAAGCGCTCCGCGAGCAACTGGTAGGCGGTGAGGTACTCGCCCCGGAAGTAGCCCGGCAGCAGGAGCACGGTGATGATCGCCCGGCCCACGAGGTAACCGAGGACGAGCTGCAGGAAGGTCAGGTCGGTCCCGAACGCGAAGCCCGGGACGCTGATCAAGGTCGCGGTGCTCGTCTCCGTCGCGACGATCGAGGCCATCACCACGCCCCACGGGGCCCGCCGGCCGGTCGCGAAGTAGTCGCGGACCGTCGCCTGGCCCCGTGCGAGGACGAGGCCCAGCCCGAGGGTGCCGACCGAATAGACGACGAGGACCGCGAGGTCGAGCAGGTTCATCGGGGGAAGGTCCGGCGGGCCGGGGTCACGGTTCGGGCCACCCGACGACGACGTGCCATGCGGTCCGGCGCGGCCGGACTCGGCCGGGGAGCCGGACGTCGGCGTCAGGCCGCGTCAACCGCGGGCGGAGCGGGGGAACGCGTCCTCGCCGATGGCCTGACGGACGAGGTTCCCGGCGCGCCGGATGCGGGCGAGGGCCTTCGCATAGGTGTCGCCGGTCTTCTCCATCACGATCGCGGCCTTGACGTTCCACTTCGCCCGTCCGAGGAGGGCGCCCGCCGCGTCGTAGTCGAGGCCGGTCACGGTGGTGATGATGTTGCGGGCGCGGCTCCGGCGCTGCTCCGAGCCGGTCTGCACGTCCACCATCAGGTTGCCGTAGGTCTTCCCGATGCGGACCATCGCGATGGTCGTCAGCATGTTCAACACCATCTTGGTGGCGGTGCCCGCCTTCAACCTCGTCGACCCCGCGATGACCTCGGGTCCCACCTCGGGCGCGATGATCACGTCGACGAACGTCTGCAGCTCGCTGCCCGGCCAGCAGGTGACGAAGACGATCTTCACGCCCGCCCGGCGGGCGCGGGTAAGCGCCCCGCGGACGAACTGGGTCATGCCGCTCGCGGAAATGCCCACGAGCACGTCCTTGCTCGTCAGGCGCAGCCGGCGCACCGCCCGGCCGCCCTCCTCGAAGTTGTCCTCGACCCCCTCCCGGTTCCGGAAGAACGCCTCCCGCCCACCGGCCATGACCGCCTGCACGAGGTGGGCCGGGGTGCTGAACGTCGGCGGCATCTCCGCCGCCTCGAGGACGCCGAGGCGCCCGCTCGTGCCCGCCCCGACGAAGACGAGCCGGCCGCCCCTGTGGAACGCCTCGGTGATCAGTTCGGCGGCGATCGCGATGCGTTCCTTCTCGCGCTGGACCGCGCGGATGACGCGGCGGTCTTCCTTCAGCATGAGGTCGGCGATCTCCTCGGGAGACGCCTGGTCTATCGCGATGGAATGGGGGTTGATGGCTTCGGTGGGAAGGGACTGCCACTTCGAGCGCTTGGGCATGAGACGCCACCCGACGGAGGTGCGGCGGATACTACTCCTCGGTCCGGCGGGTGTCAACCGGCGCGCGGCGCCTCTCACTCGCCGGGTGAGCGCTTCCGAGCGCGCGGAGCGGCGCCCGGCCGGCGACGGCCCGGATCGCGCGGATCGCGCCCGAGCGGTTGACTTGGCGGCCGCACTGCGGTGTAGAATGCGTTTCGACATACGGGCGCGGCGAACGCCGGCCCCGGTTCGAGGCTCAGGCGATGACGACGAGGATGGCGGTTCTGGTCCCGATGTCGACCACGGCGCCCGCTCCGCGCGGGCACAGTGGGTGATGTAGCCGAAGAACCGTCAGGATCCGACAAGCCATCATCCGCACCGGATGATGGCTTTTTTTTGCGCATTCACACATGAATGTGACAGCCAGGCGACCGACGCCGGGCGAGTGCACCGTGGGCATCGCCGGTTTCGGGACGGTGGGTCGGGCAGTGGCGCGGAACCTCGCCAGCGGCGCGCATTCCGGGGTTCGGCTGACCCACGTCTGCAACCGGAACGTGGCCCGCAAGCGGGTCGACTGGGCGGGATCGGATGTGGTGTGGACCGATTCCTTTCAGGCGCTGCTCGACAGCCCGGTGGACGTCGTCGTGGAGCTCATCGGCGGACAGGACCCCGCCCGTAGCTGGATCGAGCAGGCGCTGGCCGCCGGCAAATCGGTGGTGACCGCCAACAAGCAGGTCATCGCCGACTGCGGCCCCGGGTTGCTGCGGGAGGCGAGCCGGTACGGACGCCACCTGTTGTTCGAAGCGGCGGTGGCGGGGGGAATCCCGATTCTCCGAGGGCTCCGGGAGGGCGTGGCCGGCGACCGCCTGCGGCGGATTCAGGGCATCTTGAACGGCACCTGCAACTACATCCTGACCCGCATGGAGAGCGCGGGCCTGCCTTTCGACGGCGCACTGGCGGAAGCGGGGCGCCTGGGATACGCCGAGGCGGATCCCTCCGACGATGTCGACGGCCACGACGCCCGGGCCAAGCTCGCGATTCTCGTCGGCGTCGGCCTCGGCCACGTGGTGAAGGTCGACGATATTCCGGTGGAACCGATCACCTCGGTCGGCGCCATCGACTTCGCCTACGCCCGCAAGCTGGGGTGCGTCATCCGGCAGGTGGCGCGGGCCGAGCTGCTTGCGGACGCCGGCGGCGGCCTCCACGCGGCGGTCCGGCCGGCGCTGGTTTCGGCGGCGTCGGCGCTGGGGCGGGTAGGGGGCAGCCGGAACATCGTGGTCGTCGACGGGGAGTTCGGCGGAGAGACCGCGTTCTCCGGGTTCGGCGCGGGTGGGGCGCCGACCGCGGTCGCGGTCGTCTCGGACCTGATGGCCATCGCGCGCGGAACCGCGGCGGCGCCGGACGGCTGGCTGCCGACCTCGGACGAACCGTCTCCGGTGGTCCGGGAGTTCGAAGCTCCTCACTACGTGCGGTTCATGATCGACGACCGCCCCGGCATCGTCGCGAGCCTGGCCCGGGTCTTCTCGCAGCACGGCATCAATCTCGACGCGGTGCTGCAGGAGCCGGGCTGGCCCAAGGCCGAGCTGCCGTTCGTCATGACCTTCGAGTCGTGCAGCTCGGCGGCGGTCGCGGCGGCCCTCGCCGACGCGGCCCGGTTCGATTTCCACGTGCGGCCGCCGTTGTGGCTGCCGATGTTCGTCGACCGGACCGGAGAGAACGATGGCTCAACCAGGGAGTGAGGGCGCGCGCCCGCACGACGTCGGCGTGGGCTCGGATCAGACCGGAGCGAGAGGGGAGGGACGTCAATGAGTGCGTTCACCGGTCTGCGGTGCGCGATGTGCAAGACCGCCTTCCCGTCGGAGGCGCTGTACGTCTGCGACCAGTGCCTCGGTCCCCTCGAGGCCGTCTACGACTACGACGCGGCGCGACGGACGCTCACCCGCGAGGCGGTCGCGGCGCGGCCGCGCAACCTCTGGCGCTACCGCGAGCTGCTCCCGGTCACCGGCGAGCCCCGGACCGGCCTCGACTCCGGGTTCACCCCCCTGGTGCGGGCCCGCGGGCTGGGCCGCGAGCTGGGGGTGGCGGAGCTCTACCTGAAGGACGACTCAGTGAACCACCCGACGCTCTCCTACAAGGACCGGGTGGTGCCGGTGGCCGCCACCCGGGCCGTCGAGCTCGGGTTCGACACCCTGGGCTGCGCGTCGACCGGCAACCTGGGGAACAGCGTGGCCGCCCACGCCGCACGGCTCGGCCTGACCTGCTACGTGTTCATTCCGCAGGACCTCGAGCCGGGCAAGATCCTGGGTTCGGCCGTCGCCGGTCCTCACATCGTCAAGATCGACGGCACCTACGACGACGTCAACCGCCTCTGCACGCAGGCCGGCGAACGCTACGGGTGGGCGTTCGCCAACATCAACCTGCGCAGCTATTACGCGGAAGGAGCCAAGACGTACGGCTTCGAGATCGTCGAACAGTTGGGATGGCGCTATCCGCGGCACGTGGTGTCGCCGGTGGCCGGCGGCACCCTGCTTCCGCGCATCGGCCGGGCGTTCCGGGAGCTACTCGAGCTGGGGCTGGCCGAGGGCGAGCTGCCGAAGATCCACGCGGCGCAGGCGGCGGGATGCGCGCCGGTGATCAACGCCCTCGAGTCGGGGGCCGCCCACCCCGAGCCGGTGCGGCCCGACACGATCGCGAAGTCGATCGCCATCGGCAACCCCGCCGACGGGCATCAAGTGCTCGAAACGGTCCGGAACAGCGGGGGCTCCGGGGCGCGCGCGACCGACGCCGAGATCCTCGACGCCATCGCCCTGCTGGCGCGGACCGAGGGCATCTTCACCGAGCCCGCCGGCGGCACCACCCTCGCCGCCGCCATCAACCTGCTGAAGAGCGGCGCCATCCCGAGGGACGAGTCGATCGTCGTCTGCATCACCGGCAACGGGTACAAGACGGCCCACGTCATGGCCGACCACCCGACCGAGGCGACGCGCATCGGGCGGTCCCTCCGCGAGTTCGAGGCGTTCATGGCGTCGCGGACCTCCCAACCCGTCCACTCCTGAGGACGTGCGCCGTGGCTCCTGAAACCGGCTTCCCCGAGTCGTACAGCGAGATCGTCGAGGCGGAAGGCCATCTCATCGACTCGCGGCTGCTCGCCGCCGTCTTCGACAAGGTCATCGAGCGCGGCGCCCGCTACCAGGTGCTGCGTTTCACCATCGGCCGGACCAACGAGGAGTTCTCGCAGCTCGAGATGCAGGTCACCGCGGGCACCCGCAGAGGGCTCCGCGAGCTCGTCGAGGAGCTGATGCCCCTCGGTTGCCATCCCCGGCCGCAGCGCGACGCCAGCCTCGCGGAGGCCGGCGACGGCTTCGTCCCCGACGACTTCTACTCCACCACCAACCATCGAACGCAGATACGCCACGGCGGTCGCTGGATCGACGTGGAGGGCCAGCGGATGGACGCGGTGGTGGTGGTGCACGATGGCGGGGCCGCCTGCCGCAAGCTCCGTGACGTTCGGCGTGGTGACCAGGTCGTCTGCGGGGTCGACGGCGTCCGGGTCCTGCCCGAGTTCCAGGAGCGTGACCGTCTGGGCTTCGCGTTCATGACCGGCGACGTGTCGACCGAACGGCGCGTGGAGGTCAGCGTGGCGCGGGTCGTCGAGATGATGAGGGAAGCCAAGGCGGGAGGCGGACGCATCGTGTTGGTGGCGGGGCCGGTGGTCGTGCACAGCGGCGGCGGCGGCTACCTGAGCCGGCTCGTCCGCAGGGGATGGGTCGACGGGTTGCTGGCGGGCAACGCCCTCGCCGTGCACGACGTCGAGCACGCCTTTTTCGGCACGTCGCTGGGGGTCGACCTCGACGCGGGAGTCGCCGTCGACGAGGGCCACAAGAACCACATGCGGGCGATCAACGTGATCCGGCGGCTGGGCGGGCTGCGCAACGCGGTCGAGCAGGGGCGGTTGCGCACCGGCGTCATGCACGATCTGATCGTGAACGACGTGCCCTACGTGCTCGCCGGCAGCATCCGCGACGACGGGCCGCTGCCCGATACCCTGATGGACCTCGTCGAGGCGCAGGAACGGTACGCCGAGATGCTGCACGGGGCCAGGCTCGTGATCATGCTGTCGTCGATGCTCCACAGCATCGGGGTCGGCAACATGCTGCCGGCGTGGGTGCGCGTCGTGTGCGTGGACATCAACCCGGCGGTGGTGACGAAGCTCGCCGACCGCGGGTCGTCGCAGACCGCGGGCATCGTGACCGACGTGGGGCTGTTCCTGCATCAGCTGTCGGCGCAGCTCGGCGACGAGGCGGCTCCCCGGCCGGCTGACGCCGCCTTGGCGGGTGAGAGCCGATGACGGTGCAGCGCCCGTTGCGAGCCGCCCCCGCCGGGTCGCGAGCCGCCGCGGACGGGGAGGGCCGATGACCGCGCCGGCCGGCCGGGGCACCCCGGTGGTCGTGCAGAAGTACGGGGGGACGTCCGTCGCGACGACGGAGCGGATTCTCGCCATCGCCGACCGCATCGAACGGAACCTCGACCGCACCCCCCGGCTCGTCGTCGTGCTTTCCGCCATGGGCAGCACCACCGACGAGCTCGTCGGCCTCGCCCACCAGGTCTCCGACCGGCCCGCGGGCCGCGAGATGGACCTCCTGCTCTCGACCGGCGAGCAGGTCACCGTGTCGCTGCTGGGCTTGGCCCTTCAGAACCGGGGCATTTCCGCCATCTCCCTCACCGCGCTGCAGTGCGGGATCCGCACCGACGGGGTGTTCAACGTCGCGCGCATCCGCAGCATCGACACCGCCCGCATCCGCGCCGAGCTCGACGCGGGCCGGGTGGTCATCGTGACGGGCTTCCAGGGCATCGACGACGCCGACGACGTCACCACCCTCGGGCGTGGGGGGAGCGACATCACCGGGGCGGCCCTCGCCGCCGCCCTCGGGGCCGGCGCCTGTGAGATCTGCACGGACGTGGACGGCGTCTTCTCGGCCGACCCGTCCCGCGTGCCGGGCGCGCGGCTGTGGGCGGCGATCAGCTACGAGGAGGCCATCGAGATGGCCTCGAGCGGCGCCAAGGTCCTGCATCCCCGCGCCGCCGAGGTGTGCATGGAGTACGACGTGCCGATTCACGTGCGCAGCAGCTTCCACCTGCGCGAGGGCACGTGGATTCGAGGAGCAGCGAGCATCATGGAACGAGCCGAGGTCATCGCGGTAACCGGGGACGCGAAGATCGCGAAGTTCACCCTGCTGGACGTGCCCGACAAGCCGGGCATGGCGGCGCGGGTCTTCCAGGACCTTGCGGCCGGAGGCATCAACGTCCGCCTCATCATCCAGAGCGCGAGCTCGGCCCACCGGGGACGCATCACGTTCATCCTCGACAAGGAGTTCGTGGCGGGGGCGCAGGAGCTCGCGCGAGGCTGGGAGGCCAAGGGGGTGACGCGAAGCTGCGTGGTCGAGGACGACGTCGCGAAGATCTCCATCGTGGGCTCGCGGCTCGCGGCGACGCCGGGGCTCGCGGCGCGGATGTTCGCGGTCCTCGCCCGTCGGGGCATCAACATCGACTGCATCAGCTCGTCGGAGATGAAGGTGGCGTGCGTCATCTCGGCGGATCGGCTCGACGAGGCGACGGCGGCGGTGCACGAGGAGTTCTTTCCGGCGGACGAAGCCGCGGCGGCGACGGCATGAGCCTCGGCGATGGCGTCACCGGCCCACCACGGCAGATGAGCGGGATCGAGCTTGCGCGCGAGGTCGGCCGGCAATCGGCGCGTCGTGAGGGCGTGGGGCTCCGGCAGGATCGGCTCGAGACGACCGCGTCGCCCGGCGGCGGGGGAAGCCGAAGGGACGGATCGTCGGGGCGGGCCTCGGTCGGCGGCGAGGCGGAGAGGAACGGGGAAGGATGAGCACGAAGATCGAGGCGGGGGTGCTGGGCGCGACCGGCACGGTCGGGCAGGAGTTCATCGCCGGGCTGGCGGACCATCCGTGGTTCACGGTCACCTGGATCGGGGCCAGCGAGCGCTCGGCCGGCAAAGCCTATCGGGACGCCACCCCCTGGCGGCTGCCGGCTCCGCGGCCCGACCGCATCGCCGACATGACCGTCGACCGGGTGACGCCGGGCCGGGCGCCGAAGCTGCTGTTCTCGGGCCTCGACGCGTCGGTGGCGGGCGAGGTGGAGGCGGCGTTCGCGCGGGCCGGGCACGTCGTCGTCACCAACGCGCGCAACCACCGCATGGACCCGCTCGTGCCCCTCGTCATTCCTGAAATCAACGCCGACCACCTCTCGCTGCTGGACGGGCAGGGCGCGGCCCGGGGCTGGTCGGGCCTCATCGTCACCAATCCCAACTGCTCGACCATCGTTCTCGCCCTCGCCCTCGCGCCCTTGCGCCGGTTCGGCCTGCGTCAGGTCATCGTCTCCACCTTGCAGGCCGCGTCCGGCGCCGGGTATCCCGGCGTGCCCTCGCTCGACCTCGTCGGCAACGTCATTCCGGTCGTGCGCGGCGAAGAGGCGAAGATGGAGACCGAGACCCGGAAGATCCTCGGCCGGGTCGACGGCGCCGGGGTGGAACCCCATCCGGTGACGGTGAGCGCGGGGACGACTCGGGTGCCGGTCATCAACGGCCACACCGAGCTGCTGTCGGTCTCTCTCGACGAGGCGCCCGCCGTCGACGACCTGGTGACCGCCATCCGCGGTTTCCGCGGTCGCCCCCAGGAGCTCGACCTCCCCGGCGCCCCGCCGCGGCCGGTGCTGTACATGGACGAGGACGATCGCCCCCAGCCCCGGCTCGACGCCGACCGCGACCGGGGCATGGCCGTCTGCGTCGGCCGCCTCCGCCCCTGCCCGGTCCTCGGCTACAAGCTCGTCGCGATGGGGCACAACACCGTCCGCGGGGCCGCGGGGGCGGCGGTGCTGAACGCGGAGCTGTTGAAGGCGACGGGCCGGCTGTAGCGGTCGGCTGGCGCGATCGCGTCACCGTCAATCGACGGCCGTCGTCAGGCGGTTGGTGTGGTCGATCAGCAGACGCATCGGCGCGTCGCTGCCGAAGAGAGACGGCACGTCGCCGGGCCCGGCGCCGCGTTCCAGGGTTGCCGTGACCTCGATCGCGCTTCCCGCGGGCAGGTCCAGGGGCTCTTCGAGCCAGTACCGCGTCGGCCACGCCGGGTCGGGCTCCCGAATCAGCAGGAGCGGCTGCCTCGATCCGTCAGGCCGCACCCCCTCGACCTGGAGCTCACGGGAACCCACCGCGACCTCCGGCAGGAGGGCGAGGAGGGTGGTCTCGTCGTCGAACACGTGACGGGAGGTCAGCTCGCGCCCGGCCGGCTCCGCCACGGCGGCGACCACCGTCTGCTCGATGGCGCCGGCGCCGGGGTCCGCCAGATGCAACCCGATCTGCGTCCGGTCCGTGAACGACTGTCCCTCGGTTATCCAGGTCTTCTTGTAGAGGACCCTCACCACGAGGTCGGACCCTGCGGGCAGGGGATAGCCGATGCCGTCGAGAACCTCGATCCGCTGGCCCGGCCACCACACCGCGACCGGTGCGGCGCTCTCGAATCCCGAGGCGAATCCCGGCCCGTCGTCCGCGGCGTCGGCGGACCGGGCCTCGCCGCTGCTATCGACGTACACCGAGACGTGGCGCACGACGGCCCGGCTCTCGGGGAGGACGTCGATCGCGCGGATGGACCGGTCCGCCCCGAGGTCGGTGGGCAGCACGAAGTACCGGACCGTCTCGGACGTGCCGGCGTCGAGGACGAACGGCTCGGGGAGGGGAATCGCGACCGTCGGCTCGTCGAGGTTCCACCCCGTGCTCGGCGGCGGCGCGGGCGGCGTGAGGTTGCGCGGACCCTGGGGGTACCCGCCGGCCGACCACTCCAGCAGCATGTCCATCTCGTGGGCCGGCAGCACGTGGCCGTTGCTGAAGCTGCCGAAACCGTCCTCCGCCTTCCAGGGGGGCATGCGGAGGCCGAGGATCTCCTCGCGGATCGACTGGGTCCACGGGTACGCCTCGCGGTAGGTCAGCAGCGACATCGGGCCGATGCCGCCCTCGACGTGGCAGCTCCCGCACTGGCGCTGGAAGATGGGGAAGACGTGCTCGTTATAGGTGAAGCGGGACGCGATGGGGGTATGCCCCTGCGTCACGCCGCCGAGCAGCAAGACGGCCCCGACGGCCGCCAGCACGAGGGCCCTGGTCGGTTGACGTCGCATCATCATCCTCCCGAAGTTCGGCGCGAGGACACCGGCCGGGGCGAGGCGCCACAGGCCCGCCGGCGTCACTGGATGTCGTAGACCGCGCTGATCTCGCCGACGGCGCCGCCGAAGACGGCGTAGGCGCTGTCGACGTTGTTCTTGTTGCCGAGATCGCCGTACCAGTCCAACAGATAGGCCGAGCGCACCAAGTGGCGGACCGCGATGCGTACCTGGTTGCCGCTCGCCGGCGGCAGGTCGGCCGCCGCCTGCTGCAAGGCGAGGGCCAGCTCCTTGGCCTGAAGCGCCGGGATGAAGATCTCGGTGAACGCCCCGCGCGCGATCAGGTCCCGAATCTGCCGATCACGGGACGAGATCTCGGCCGCGATTTCGAACGCGGTGCCGGGGATGTCCGGCAAGATACGCTGGGCCAGGGGCACCGCCTCGGGCGTGTCCCCGCCGAAGACGGCCGGCGGGAGGGCGTCGGCGACCGCCTCCTCGGTGGTCAGCGAGGCGAAGATGAAGTCGAAGCGCTCGGCCGGGAAGTCTTCCTGAAAGATGACCTTGGCGGCGAATTCGGCGGGGGCGTCGTAGTTCGGGTCGGAGGTGGGAATGAGGGCCTCGAGGAACTCGCCGTCGGGGCTCGGGAAGAGGTCGAAGGCCCTGACCTCGACGAATTCATCGGTCGCCTCGTCGTACTCCTCGAGAGTGACGGCCCGCCCCGTCCAGCTCCTGACGTCCACCGGCTCCCGATAGTTGTCGGTCGCATAGATCCGGAACAGGCCCGGCTCGGGAAACGTGCCCTCGATATGGTGGAAGCTGTCAGGCGCCATGAACACGGTGCCGCCGTGCTGGGGGCTGTGGTCCATGTGGGCTCCCGCCGCCGCGTCGACGACGCCGCAGGTGAGCATGAACGCGCCGTAGTAGGGGTTGCGGACGGGGCCGTCGCGCTGCACCCAGGCCGACCCGTTGTCGTACATGGGGCAGTAGGCCCGCGCGAATCCCTGGGGCAGGGCCTGCTCGGCCAACGACTCGGAGAGCGGCTTGAAGCGGGCGCGCATTTCCTCGATGTCGCCGGCTTCGAGCGCGTGCTCCGCGAGGGCGCGGGTCGCGTCGTCGGTGACGCTGGCGAACTCCTCGAGCTCGGCCATCGCGGTCTCGAAATCGTCTGCCGCCAGGGCCTCCTGGACCTGCACGTACTCGTTGAGCTGGACGACGAAGTCGGCCGGCCCGGCCTGCGTCGAGCCCGCGGCGATGGGCGCCGACGCGACGAGAACGGCAACAAACCCGGAGGGAAGAAGGAAGCGTCTCTGCATTGCTCGCACCCTGGCGTGGATCCGGTGGTGGGGCCGCGCGAGCCTCGTCTCGACCCGTCGACCCTTCCGGCCGATAGAATCTGAAGTGCACAGTATACAACGCTCAAAACAGCCCGGACAATCGATGCCCGACCTTGCTGACGCCCCGCCCGAGGTGCTCGGCTTTCTCGACGAGATGCGCGTGTCGCGCCGCCTCGCCGCCAACACCGTGCTCGCCTACCGCCGCGACCTCGCGCGGCTGTGCGCCTTCGCGGCGCGGGTGGACCTGGCGCCCGCAGCCCTCGACCGGGGCCATCTCGAGGCCTTCGTCCGCGAACTCATGGTGTCGGGGTTGTCACCGCGATCGGTGGCGCGCCACGTGGCGAGCGTGCGGGGCTTCTACCAGTTCCTCGTCCTCGAAGGCCGCCTCATGGCGAGCCCCGCGGACGACGTCCACGCGCCCCGGGCCTGGCCGGCGTTACCGCGGTTTCTCTCCCTCGCGGAGGTCGACCGCCTCCTCGATCAGCCCGACTCCGGCCGGCCGGCGGGCCTGCGCGACCGCGCCCTCCTCGAGCTGCTCTACGCGACGGGCATGCGGGTCAGCGAGCTGGTGGGCCTGCGGGTCGGCGACCTCGACCTCGACCGGGGCCTGCTCACGTGCCTGGGGAAGGGCGCGAAGGAGCGGATGGTCCCGATCGGCGAGGGGGCCGCCGCCTGGACCCGCAGCTACCTGGTCTCCGGGCGGCCGGTCCTGCTCAAGCGCCGCGAATCGGCTTTCCTCTTCCTGAACGCGCGGGACGGGGGAGTCCTGACCCGGGTGGGGTTCTGGAAGATAATCAAGAAGTACGGCCGGCAGGCCGGGCTCTCCCGGGAGATCAGCCCCCATGTGCTGCGGCACTCCTTCGCCACCCACCTGCTGGAGCGGGGAGCCGACCTGCGCGTCATCCAGACCCTGCTCGGTCACGCGGACTTGTCGACGACGCAGATCTACACTCACGTTCTCGACGCGCGGCTGCGGGCGATCCACGACGAGTTCCACCCGCGGGCGTGAGGCCGCTCCGGCATGGTACCGGTCGGGGCGGGGATTGGACCGCCTCTTCGGCCGGCGCCGGCGCGTTGATTCGCGGCGCGCGTCGATGGTATCGTTAGCGGTTGCCGATGCGGCCGGCGGGGCAATTCGTGCGTCTGCCGCGCGTAGTCGCCTCGCAGCAAAGCACTTCCGCGGACCACGGCGGGGCCGCGTCGTCTCCCGGCCGGTGCCGCCGGCGCCGGTCGCCCGCAGTCATCACGCAGCAAGGAGCACGCCACATGGGCCGGACCGGGCACTATCTCTTCACGTCGGAATCGGTCACCGAGGGGCATCCCGACAAGATGGCCGACCGGGTTTCGGACGGCATCGTGGACGCGGTCCTCGCCCAGGATCCGACCGGCCGGGTCGCCTGCGAGACACTGCTGACGACGGGGCTGGTGATGATCGCGGGGGAGATCACCTGCAACGGATCGAACGACTTCACCGAGGTGGTGCGCGCCGCGATCCGCGACGTGGGGTACACGCGGGCCAAGTTCGGGTTCGACGCCGACACCTGTGCCGTGCTGTCGTCCATCCACCCGCAGTCGCCGGACATCGCGATGGGGGTCGACCCCGGCGGCGCCGGCGATCAGGGCCTGATGTTCGGATACGCGTGCCGCGAGACCGACTCGCTGATGCCCCTGCCGATATCGCTGGCCCACGACCTGTGCCGCGGCCTCTCGCGAGCCAGACGCGAAGGGACGATCGACTACCTGCGGCCCGACGGCAAGTCGCAGGTGACCGTGGAGTACGATGGCGACGCGCCGGTGCGGGTCGACACGATCGTCGTGTCGAGCCAACACGGCGACCACGTCGGCAACGAGCGCATCCGCGAGGACGTGCTCGCCCATGTCGTCAAGCCCATCATCCCCGCCTCGCTCCTCGACGAAAAGACCCGCATCCACGTCAACCCGACCGGCCGGTTCGTGAGGGGCGGGCCGCACGGCGACGCCGGGGTGACGGGCCGCAAGATCATCGTCGACACCTATGGCGGGGCCGCGCCCCACGGCGGCGGGGCCTTCTCGGGCAAGGACCCCACCAAGGTCGACCGTTCCGCGAGCTACATGGCGCGCTACGTGGCGAAGAACTGCGTCGCGGCGGGCCTCGCAGACCGCGTGCAGGTGCAGTTGGCCTACGCCATCGGCGTCGCCGATCCGGTGTCGGTACTGGTCGACACCTTCGGAACCGCCAGGATCGACGAGAAGCGGATGAGCGACCTCGTGCGCGACCACTTCTCGCTGACCCCCCGGGGCATCATCGAGACCCTCGATCTCCGCCGACCCATCTACCGGCAGACCGCCGCGTTCGGCCACTTCGGCCGCTCGGAGCCCGACTTCACCTGGGAGCGGACCGACAAGGCCGAGGCCCTTCGCGGCGCGGCCGACCTGTAACCACAGTGGGCGGCCTGCCGACCGCCCGAAACCCTCGGCTGCGGTCGGCGCCCGGCGGGCCCACCGGGAGTCCGATCTCGTTCCCCCGTACACAGGTCCCGACCGGCCGCCTGCGGCGCCACTTGGCCCCCGATGTCAGCCTCCCAGGCGCCGTGTCGCGGCGTGAACGCCCGGGCCGGCGCTCGCTCCAGCCCGCCCGTCGTCGCCTTCGGTTCCGCTGAGCGCCCGACTACGGCGCAGGCTTCCTAGTGGACTGCCCAGAGCCTCCATTGCCGCGTCCTGTCGCTGGTTTTCGCTGGCAGACGCTGCGAGGGCGCCCCGCGACATGGGCGGCTTCTCTCGAGGACGGTCAACTTGGGGCTAGGTCCGCGCCGCGAGCAGGAGGTAGACGGCGGAGCCCCCGAAGAGGACGTTCGGAGCCCAGGCCGCGAGCAGGGGAGTCACCATCCCGGCGCTCCCGATGGCCGCGAAGATGCTGATGAGGACCCAGTAGGAGAGCGCGAGGACGATGCCGATGCCGACGCCGGACAGCGCCCCGTGCCGGCCCATCGTGACTGCGAACGGCACCGCGATCAGGGTCAGGATGAAGGTGACGAAGGGGAACGACAACTTGCGCTCCAGCTCGACCCGGAGCGGGATGACATCCTCGCCGCTCGCCGACAGCTCTGCGATGTAGCGTTCCAGCTCCCGGTAGTTCATCCGCTCGGCGTCCTTCGGTTCCGCCGCGAAGGAGGCCGGCGGGGCTAGCGCCAACGAGAGCTGCGCGCTCGTCTCGAAAGCACCCGGACTCCTGTCCTCGCCGAACTCCCGCACCCAGACGTCCCGGCCCTGCCACTCCGCGTCGTGGACGGCGGTACCCGCGAACACGCGTTCGGCCAGTCGCCATTCGCCCTCCGCGAAACGGTACGCGGCGACCCTGTCCAGCGTGACCGCGGTGGGGTCGAAGTTGCCGTAGTTGTAGATCGTGCCGTCCTCACCCATCAGCCAGCGCCGTTGCAGAATGTCGACGTACTCCGGGGAGCCCCCGCGAATGAGCCGCCGCAGCTCGTTGGCCTGACGGTTGGCGTCGGCCAGAAAGCTCTCGCTCATGCCGAAGAGCGTGCCGCTCCACAGCATGGCGAAGGCGAAGAGGGGCAACGAAACGCGGTACAGGCTGATGCCGCACGCCTTCATGACCGTTAGCTCGCTCGTCTTCATGAACAGCCCGACGGTGACGAGCGTGGCCACGAGGGCCGAGATGGGCAGGACGTAGTAGACCCACTGGGGCGTGGCGTACCAGAAGTACCGCAGCACCATGTCCAGGGTGGTGTCGCCCCTGAGCAGCCGGTCGTAGATCTCGAGGAACGTCACGATGTAGAAGATCCCGAGCAGCCCGACGAACGACAGCACGACGAGCCTGAGATACTGCTTGGCGACGTAGCGGTCCAGCAGGCTGAACCCCCAGCCGAGCCCGCCTCCCAGGCTCACCCCGCGTCGCGGCGTTGCATCGCCGGTTACCGCCACGGCACCGGTGGGCCCGGATGGCGGTGAAGGCGGCCGGCGCCGCCAACGGGGCAGGGCGGGCAGGAACCGATGGTCCCCGAAGCGGGCGCGCCACGACAGCAGCGCCACGCCGAGCACGCCCAGCGCGATGTTGCAGATCCACACCGCCCAGTGCGGCGAGATCCAGGCGCTTCTCGCGAGTCCCTGACCGCCGAACCACAGGATGTAGTAGGCGAAGACGACGCCGATGCCCAAGGCGAAGCTGGCGAGCTTGCCATCTCTGCGGGTCGTCACGCCGAGGGCGAGGCCGATGAACCCGAACACGAGGCAGGCCACCGGAAACGAGAACTTCTGGTGGAGCGCCATGATCTCGTTGTGCGCCGACAGCCCGAATGCCTCGAGCTCGGCGGCGCGCGCCCGGAGTTCGGCGATGGTCATTTCGGGCAGCCCGGGCTGCAGCCCGCCGGTCGGGAAGACCTCGTCGAAGTCGAGCCCCAGCACGGTCTCGTCGAAACGGTTGACGTTGTAGGTGGAGGGGTCGGTCTCGTCGACCTCGTGCAGGGCCCCCGATCGCAGGACGATGTCGACCTGGCGGTTCTCCGGGTCGAGCACGAGGCGCCCCTCGTCCGCAACGTAGATCCCCGGGCCGTCGTCCCCGGTGTCGGCAAGGAACACGCCGGACCAGCCGGTGCCCTGGAGATCGACCTCGTTGACGTAGAGGACCATGTCGGGCAGCCCTCTGTAGAAGACGCGCGCCTTGACGTCGTTCTCGGTCGCCGCCGCGATATTGCGGTAGGCGATTTCCCGGTACGCCTGATTGGCCTTCGGAATCAGCACGACGAGGGTGTAGAAGGTAGCGGCGGCGGAGACCAACGCCAGTGTCAGGACCGGCCGCAGCAGGCGGTAGGTGCTCACGCCACAGGCCTGCATGACGACAATCTCGCGGTCTCCCGACAACCGCCCCAGTCCCATCAGCAGACCGACGAGCACGGCCACGGGAATGGTGACGCCGAGCCCCTGCGGCACGAGCCAGAGCATGAGTTCCGCGATCGTCCAACCGTCCACGCCCTTGGCGATCAACTCCTCGGCGTCCCGCATGATCGGGGGGATCATCAACAGGAAAGTGAAGACCAGAAGACTCAGGATGATCGGCCACAGCGCCTCCCGGACGATGTAGCGATCGATGATGCGGAACATCCCCCACGATTGTACCAAGGCGCTCGCCGGACGCGACGATGTCGGACCTCGCTTCGTGGGAGTCGAACCCTCTCCATCCGCCGACGCCCCTCGCTCATGGCGCCATTCAGCCGGAGCCCCACGTGGCCGCACCCCAGCGATCGAAGCGTCGAACCAAGCCGATCCCGTGATCCCGCCACCACGAACCCGCCGCCGCACCCCAGCAAGACCGAAGAGGTCCGAAGCTGATCCCTGAGCCCACCACCGCACCCCACCAAAAGCCGAACGAGAAGCGATCCGAAGCCACCGAGGGAATTGCCATGATCCGACCCACGAAGTGGGGTCGGATGAAGCCGGTCCGAAGCCATCCGCCATGATCCGACCCACGAAGTGAGGTCGGATGAAGCCGGTCCGAAGCCATCCGCCCTGATCCGACCCACGAAGTGGGTCGGATGGCGAGCGCCAACTCACCGCGGAGAAGAGCTCCGAAGCCATCCGCCTTGATCCGACCCACGAAGTGGGTCGGATAAGGCATGTTATGTTAAGTTTGGCCTGTAGCCCGCACCCGCCTGAAGCCGCCGCACGCGAAGAGGCGCCTCAGTCCGCGCGTCGCAGCTCTTCGATGATCTCGGTGAGGGCCGAGATGATCTCCTCGCGCTCGACTTCGGACTTCCGGAACTTCAGGTTGAGATTGAAGCTCCTGGCGGGCGGGACGTACTTGAACACGAAGGCCTTGGGGCGCCCCGGCTTCTGTCGGTCGCCCTGTCTCGCCGCGACCGCTCGCGCCTGCTCGCGCGTAGCCGGGCCGCCGCCCCGGGTCAACTGCTCGACGAAGGCGACCATCTTCCGGGGGTCGCCCTGCCTGACCACCTGCAACAGCAGGGACTTGGAGGTGATGTCGGCCAGCCGACACAGCTCCCGGACCTCTTCCGGCATGGCTTGGAGCGCGAGGGACTCGGTGACCGAGGTTCGGGACTTGCCTATTTTCCTGGCGATCTCCTCGTGCTTGAGACCGTGCACCTGTACGAGAGTCTGCAGCGCCTCCGCCATTTCGAACGGATTGATGTCCTTGCGCTGCAGATTCTCGATCAGCGCGATCTCGAGCATCTCGTCGTCGGCGACCTCGCGGATGACGACGGGCACGTCGGCGAGGGCCAGTCGGACCGCCGCCTGATAGCGCCGCTCGCCGGCCACGATCTGGAACCGCCCGCGCCGCTGCCGCACGATGAGCGGCTCGATGATGCCCTTCTCGGAGATCGAGGCCATCAGCTCCGACAGATCGCCCATGACCTGCCGGGGCTGGTCCGGGTTCGGGTCGACCTGCTCGATGGGCACCATGCGCCCGAGAGGCACGCCCGCGGAGGCGGCCAGCGCCTCCACGTAGTGCTGATCGTGGCGCATCTTGACCGCGCTCGGGAGTCCTCTTCTAGGCACGGTCGATGACCTCCTCGCACAGACGATAGTAGTCCGACGCGCCCTTGGAGTCCGGGGCGAAGGAGAAGATCGACTCGCGGTACGCGGGGCTCTCCTCCAGGCGCACGTTCTTCGAGATGACCGTCTTGAACACCTTCGTGCCGAAGACCTTGTTGATCTGGGTACGGATGTCCCGCCCGAGAGACGTGCGCCGGTCGTGCATGGTGATCAGCACGCCGATCATCTCGAGGCTCGGATTGGCCCGGCTTCTCACCTTCTCGATCGTCTCCAGCAGGTCGTCGGTGCCCTCGAGCGCGAAGTAGGAGGACTGGATGGGAATCAGCAGATGGGTCGCGGCGACCAGGGCGTTCACGGTGAGGAGGCCGAGGGTCGGCGGGCAGTCGATGACGACGTACCGGTAGCGGCTCGCGAGCGGAGCCAGCAGGTCCTTCAGCTTGAAGTGGGCATCGAGCTCGCCGACCATGCGCGCCTCGAACTTGGCCAGCGCTATCTGGGCGGGGGCGACAGACAGGTTCTCCTGCTGCTCGGCCGGCACCACGACGTCCTCGAGCGAGCAGTCCCGCTCGGCGAACGCGTCGTAGACGGATCGGGTGATCGTGTTGCGATCGATGAACGAGAGGGTGCTGTTGCTCTGGGGATCGAGGTCGATCAGCAGGGTTCGTCCCCGGCGGAGCGACAGGGCGGCAGCCAGATTGATCGCGGTGGTGGTCTTGCCGACGCCGCCCTTCTGATTGGCGATCGCGACGATCATGTCGAGCGGTGCAGGCAGGGATGGCGCCGAGGGATCCAGCCGGACGCCCGATCCGGGCGCGGCATCATTCTAGGGACGGTCGCGACGACCTGTCAAGGAACGCGGGCCGTCATTTTGCCGTCACATCTTGTACTTCCCCAGCTCTTCCGGATCGATGGCCTCCAGCCACTTCTGCAGGCGCTCGGAGTCGGTCTTGTCGGGCGTGATGTTCGCCGACTTCGCGCGGTCGATGACGGCGTCCTCCGCGAAGATGGGCGCCCGCACGCGAAGCGCCAGCGCAATCGCGTCGCTGGGGCGGGCGTCGATGGCCACCGGCTCGCCCCGCGCCGTCAGGTGGATGACGGCGTAGAAGGTGTTGTCCTTCAGGTCGCTGACCACGACCTTGTGGACGTCCGCCTCCAGGTCGTGAATGACGTTGCGCAGCAGGTCGTGCGTCATCGGCCGGGGTGTCGAGACGTTCTCGATCTGCAGGGCGATGGCGTTGGCCTCGAAGACGCCCATCCAGATCGGAAGCACCCGCTGCCCTTCGGCGTCGTGCAGGATCACGATCGGCATGTTGGTGATGGGATCGACCATCAGACCCTTGATGGACATCTCGACCTGCATCGATACCTCCGCTGCTCCTTCGAGTCGGCGCCGTGGACGGCGCAGGCTCCCGGAGAGCTGGTCGGGCGGCCACGGAGCCGCGGGCGTTCCAGGCTACCCCGCCGAGGCTCCGAGTGCCGCGGTCGAATCGCCCCCGGCGGGAGGGATCGGGCGCGCCGAGGGCGAATCGGCGAGCTCGCCCCGAAGGCTGAACGGTCCGCTCTCGGTCACCCGGATTCGGACGAGTCGGCCCATCAGGTCCCCGGCCGCGGCGCCGCCGGGACCCTCGTGGAAGTTGACCACGGTGTTCCCGCTGGTGCGGCCGGCCAGCTCGGCGGCGCGGCGGCGACTCGTCGAATCGACCAGCACCTCGACGACCTCGCCGACGCGCCGCCGGTGCAACTCGGACTGAATCTCCTTCTGCAGCTCCTGCAGCGCGACGATCCGTCGCGTCTTCTCGACCGCCGGCACGTCGTCCGGAAGGCGCTTGGCGGCCAGGGTGTTCGGACGCTCCGAGTACTTGAACGAGAACATGCCGTGGTAGCGCACCCGTCGGATCAGACCGAGGGTGTCCTCGAAGTCGCGCTCCGTCTCTCCCGGGAAGCCGACGATCACGTCGGTCGACAGCGCGATGTCCGGCATCGCGGCCCGCACCCGGTCGACGAGACGCAGGTAGTCGTCCCGCGTGTGGCGCCGGCGCATCCGGGCGAGCACCGCGGTCGATCCCGACTGCACCGGGAGGTGCAGGTGACGGCACACCTTCGGGAGCGTGCGCATCGCCTCGATCATGCGGCCGGTGACGTGGCGCGGATGCGGGCTCGCGAACCGGATGCGATCGATACCCGGCACGTCGTTCACCAGCGCCAGCAGCTCCGCGAAGTCGCAACCGGGCCGATCCGGCGCCGTGTAGTGGTTCACGATCTGACCGAGGAGATGGACCTCGCGATGGCCGCGCTCGGCCGCGAGCCGCACCTCGTCGACGATCTCCCCCGCCGGCCGCATCCGTTCGTGGCCTCGCGTGTACGGCACGACGCAGAACGCACAGAAGTCGTTACATCCTTCGATGATGGTGATCGCGGCCGTCACCGGGTTCGACCGTCGGGCCACCCCCAGCGGGAACGACACGTTGTCGTAGGGGTTGACGTCGACGCGCTCCGGCCGGTCCGCGGCCAATCCGTCAACCAGGGCCGGCAGCCGGCTCAACGCCTGCGTTCCCACCACGAGGTCGACGCGCTGGCCGCGTTCGAGAAGAGCTCGGCCCTCCTGTTGCGCTACGCAGCCGGTGACGGCGACGACGGGGCGCTTCGCGCCGCGGCCGCCGGGCACCATGCCGAGCTCCGTGTACAGCCGCTCCTCGGCCCGCTCTCGGACGCTGCACGTGTTGATGACCACGAGATCCGCGTCGTCGACGGTCTCGGCCGCCTCGTACCCGGCCTGGTCGAGCAGACCCGCGAGCCGCTCCGAGTCGTGGACGTTCATCTGGCAGCCGAACGTCTCGATGAAGTACTTCCTCGCCACCGTTACCTTCCCAGCCCGCCCATCGTCGCCTTCGGCTCCGCCGGGCGCCCAAGCAACCCTGCCAGGAGTCTGCGCCGTTCTACGGTACAGACCGCCAGCCCTCCTCCCATCGTCGTCTTCGGCTCCGCCGGGCCCTCAACCCACCCACCGGGGGTCCGCGCCGTTCCACGCCCAGTCCATGCCGGGTCTTCGCCCCGGCCCCCTCACGGCTCCGTCCCGTCCCGCTTCTCCGGCTCCATCGGCGCCAACAGCTCGCGCGCACTCTCCAACACGGTACCCGAGACCCGAGTCCCCGTCATCATCCTCGCGATTTCGGTGGCTCGCGACTCTCCGTCGAGGCGCTCGACCGTGGCCTGCGTCCTGCCGTCTCGGAAGCACTTCGTGACCCGGTGATGATGGGCGCCGAACGCCGCGATCTGCGGCAGATGCGTGATGCAGAGCACCTGATAGCGTTCCGCCAGTCCGTGGAGCCGGGCCCCTATGCGTTCGGCCGCCTCCCCGCCGACGCCCGCGTCCACCTCGTCGAAGACGAGCGTCCGGCCCGGCGCGTCGGTGGAGATCACCGTCCGCAGCGCCAGCATGACGCGCGAGAGCTCGCCGCCGGAAGCGATGCGCGTCAGGGGTCGAACGTCTTCCCCGGGATTGGGGGAAAAGTAGAACTCCGCTTGGTCGACCCCCCGGTCGGTCCAGGCTGCCTGCCCCTCGACCGACTCGTGGAACAAGACCTCGAATCGCGTCCGCTCCATCGCAAGCTCGCCCAGCCCGCTCTCCAGGGATCGAGCCAGCTCCACCGCCGCCGCCCGGCGGCGGCCCGACAGGGTGCGGGCCCGGCCGGCGTAGATCTCGCCGGCCTCCGCGGCGGCCGCTTCCAGCGCCTGGAGGTCGGTCTCCCCTTCCATCCGCTCGCGTTCGAGTCGCAACGCGTCGCGATGGGCGATGACGTCTTCGAGGGTCGGGCCGTAACGCCGCTTGAGGCGCTCGAGCTGCGCCAGGCGCTCCTCGACCGCCGGCAGCTGCCCCGATTCCGCGTCCACCCCGCCGGCGTGCAATCGCAGCGCGTACGCCAGCTCCTCGAGGTGGGGCCGCACGGTATCCCTCGCCGCGACATGCGCCGCGAACTCGGCGTCGAAGCCCGCGAGCTCCTCGACCCGCCGCCACACGCGGTCGAGAGCGTCCAACGCGGCGTCGTCCCCATCGTACAGCTCGGTATAACTCTCTGCCGCCAGCCGTTGGACCCGCTCGGCGTTGGCGAGCCGCCGCCGTCGCGCGGCGAGCGTCTCGTCCTCGTTCGGCAGGGGGTCGACCTCGTCGATGTCACGAAGCCGCAGAGCCACGATCTCGGCGCGCTCGACCCCCGTCGCAGCGCGGGCGCGCGCCTCATCGAGCCCCTGCCGGGCGCTGCGCCAACTCGCAAAGGCGTTCCCCACCGAGGCGCGCAGGGCATCGAGGTCCGCGTAGCGATCGAGCAGTTCGAGATGGGTCGACGGATCGAGGAGCGCCTGATGCTCGTGCTGGCCGTGGATGTCGAGCAGCCGGGCTCCCACGGCCCGAAGGGCCGCGTTCGACACGAGCCGCTCGTCGACGAACGCCCGGCTTCGACCCTGCGTCGTCACCTCGCGGCGCAGCACCCGCTCGACGCCGTCGACGTCTTCCGCCATCGCCTCCACCACCGCCCGCTCCGCACCGGTCCGCACGAGGCCCGAAGACGCCCGCGCGCCGCGCAGCAGACCGAGCGCGCCCACTAGGATCGATTTGCCGGCGCCGGTCTCGCCGGTCAGGATGGTGAAACCGGCATCCAAGTCGAGCTCGAGGCGATCGATGACCGCCAAGTCCCGAATGCTGAGAAAGCGGATCATGGTCCGGGGCGGGGCCGGGAAGCGCCATCCTATCATAGGTTTGACAGCGCCTCCCGGCCGTGTTAGCTTTACTCGTCAGCGCCTTCCCAGCGGCGCGCATCGGTAGTTGACGGAGGGCTCGTGCGTGCTCTTGGTTGCTACGCCATGGCCATGCAACTGCAGGCTGATGGCGCATCGTCCGCTGGGCTGAGCGGTGGCCTGCTCGACTGGATCGCCCAGTCGACGCCCCTCTCCAAGCTCGTCCTCATCATTCTGCTTCTCTTCTCCGTCTATTCGTGGGGCATCGCGCTGCACAAGCTGTGGCTGTTCCCCCGGATCGAACGGCAGACCTGGGGATTTCTGGACGTGTTTCGACGAAGCACGAAGTTCTCCGAGGTCAGTTCGGCTTGCCGTTCGTTGAAGCACAGCCCGCTGGCGGGCCTGTTCCAGGCCGGGTATGCCGAGCTCAACGCGCAACTGCGTCAGGGAAGCGGCGGGACCGGCGAGCGCCCGGCCTTGCGGAGTCTCGAGGCGGTCGATCGGGCCCTGCAGCGCGCGACGGTCGTCGAGGTCAACAAGCTCGAGCATCGCGTCCACCTGCTGGCGACGACCGCGAGCATCACACCGTTCATCGGGTTGTTCGGCACCGTGGTGGGCATCGTCAACAGTTTCCAGGGCATCGCGGGGACCGGCTCCACGAGTCTGACGGTGGTGGCTCCCGGCATCGCCGAGGCGCTGGTGGCGACCGCCGCCGGGCTCGCGGCGGCGATTCCCGCCGTCTACTTCTACAACCACCTGACGAACAAGGTGCGCGTGTATCTGTCGATGATGGACGACTTCTCGCTGGAGTTCCTCAACATCTCCGAGAGGAACTTCATGTGACGCCCGCCGGCGGACGTCGGGCGTCATCAGGAGAGGCGTCATAACGACATGCCCACGATCCACGGCAACGGAGCGAATGGGGCAACCGGCGGGAGGCGTCGCGGACGTCCCCGCGCCGCCACGTCGCTGTCGGAGATAAACGTCGTACCGCTCGTGGACGTGATGCTCGTGCTGCTGATCATCTTCATGGTGGCGGCGCCGATGATGCAACGCGGCATGGACGTGAGTCTGCCGGTGTCGCGGCGCTCGGATCAACTCGTCGCCGAACGGCTGTTCGTGACGATTGGACTGTCGTTCCGCGAGGATCGGATCGTGCACGTGGGGGACGACCTGGTCCGGATCGAAGTTCTCGCGGAACGCATGCGCCAGGAGCTCGGCGAAGGCGCCGACCGGGAGGTCTTCGTCCGGGGCGACGGAGACATCACCTATCAGGAGCTGGTGTCCGTGATCGACGAGCTCAAGGCCGGCGGCGTCTCCGACGTCGGGCTCGTGACCGACGTGCCGACCGAGCCGTGACCACCCGCCCAGGCGCGACATGCAGTCCATCACCGACTTGGTTCGCCAGCGCGGGGCCGGAGGGGACGGCCTCGGCCGCACCTGCGCCATATCGCTTGCCGGGCACGCCGCGCTCATGGCCATGCTCGTCCTGTTCCCGTCGGCCTTCGTCGCCGACGTCGATACCGACTTGGCGGCCGACGTCATGAGCATCAACCTCGGGGGACCGGCCGGGCCCAGCACCGGCGGACAGGCGGCGCTCGCCGCGCGCCCGGTGCAGGAGGTTCTGCCGCTCGAAGAGGCGAACCGGCCCCAGTGGATTCAGCCCCCCACCCCCGCCCCGCCGGAGGTGATTCTGCCGGATGAGGACGCCGGCCGCCGCGTCGAGGAGGACGTGCCGCCCGATGCGGCGCCGGAGGAGTCGCGGGGGCGGACGCCGACCCGGGGACCGGCTCTGCGGGAGGGCAACGCCCTCGCCGACACGGGCGCCGAGGGGGGCGGCGTGGGGCTCTCGGCCGGGGGGCTGGGCGACGGCGGAGATCTCGAGCTCCTGAACTTCTGCTGCCCGGAGTACCTCGCGATCATGACGGAGCGGATCCGAAACAACTGGAACCGCCGGCAGGAGGCGACCGGCGCGGTGACGATCAAGTTCACCATCCAACGCGACGGCCGCATCACGGACGTGGAGCGGACGACCACCAGCGGCTACTTCGCGCTCGATACGAGCGCCGAGCGCGCCGTGCTGCTGACGAGGCAGCTGCCCTATCTGCCGCCGGCGTTTCCCGCCGACCGCCTGACCGTTCACCTCGATTTCCAGTATCGACGCTGAGGAGCATTCATCGATGGCCCGTATTTCGCGCCGCCCCCGCGATGGCTCGAGAATCCACCGCCCGGTCAGCGCTCGCAGTGGTGTCCAAGCTTGCCCGCATCCGGCCTGGGGCTGTGCCCTGGTCGCCGCGGTGGCCGTGCTGGCCGCTCCCCCGCCGCCGGCTTTCGTCGAAGCCGCCGAACCGATGCAGCAGGACGAGGTACGGGTGACCATCGGCGACAGCATCGGGTCCCAGCCGAGTATCGCGGTGCCGGACTGCCTGCCGCTGACCTCCGACCGGACGACGCAGGAGGCGAGCCGCACCATCGCCCAGGTACTGTGGGACGACCTGGACTTCGAACGCGAGTTCCGCCTGATTCCCCGCGACGTCTACCGCACGATCCCCGCCGCGGGCTCGCTGGTCGATCTGCCCTTCGACCGATGGCGGGAGATCGGCGCCGACGGGGTGGTGAGCTGCACCGTTCGGACTCGTGGCGAGCAGCAGCTCGAGATTACCGCCCGCCTGTTCTCGATCCGCACGGGCGAATCGGCGTTCGGCGTGATCTACACAGGCTCCACCCGCAACGTCCGCCTCTATGCGCACCAGCTCGCGGACGAGATCCACCGGCACCAGCGCGGTCTCGCGGGCGTGGCCCGCACGCGGATCGCGTTCGTCTCCGACCGCGACAGCGAATCGGTGTTCGGGCTCGTCGAGAACCGGGCGGTGAAGGAGATCTACATCACCGACTACGACGGCGCCAACCCGCGCAGAGTCACCGTGTCCCGCACCCTCAACACGAACCCCGCGTGGTCCCCCGACGGCCGGTCGATCGGGTACACGTCCTGGCTCACCGGGTTCCCCGACGTCGTGGTGTCGCACTTGTTCGAGGGCCGCATGGCGAACCCGGTCTCAGGCGACACCCGCCAGCAGAACTTCCTGCCCGCGTTCTCGCCCGACGGCCGGCGCATCGCCTTCAACTCGAACCGCGACAACAACAGCGACATCTACGTCGCCAACGTCGACGGCACCGGCATCCAGCGGCTGACGAATCATCCCGCGATCGACACCAGCCCCACGTGGTCGCCCAACGGCCAGCAGATCGCGTTCACGTCCGACCGTACCGGCGCGCCGCAGATCTACGTCATCGGCGCCGACGGCACGGGCCTGCGGCGACTGACCTACGAGTCGTACTGCGACCGGCCGACCTGGTCGCCGCCGCCGTTCAACGAGATCGCCTACTCGTCACGCACCGGTCTCGGGCACGACATCAAGGTGCTGGACTTGGCCACGAACGAGGTCCGCCAGCTGACGTTCGGTCTCGGCTCGAACGAGAGTCCGAGCTACGCCCCCAACGGCCGCCACATCGCGTTCATGTCGACGCGCAACGAATCGAAGCAGATCTACACCATAGGACGGGACGGCCGGGGGCTGCGCCGGGTGACGTCGACCGGCAACAACGAGATGCCGAGCTGGTCGCGCTAACTCGCGGCGCACGCTCGCAACCGGGGTTGCGGGGCGCACCCGTTTCGGAGACAGAGGAGGCACTACCGAGATGCACGCTCGAAGACACGCTCCATTCCTCGCGGGAGTCGCCGCGCTCCTGCCGATGATCTACCTGCAGGCCGCATGCTCGGACAACCCACCGCCGGAGCTTCCCGAACCGGAGATCGAGCAGACGATGATCGAGGATCCGCCGGAGATCGTTCCGTCCGGTCCGGCGCCGGAGGTCGCCCCCGCCCCGCCGCCGCCGGCAGTGGCGATCTTGACGCCGAACGAGGACATCGCCTCCCGCTCGCTGGAGGAGCTCAACCGTTCGGTGCTGCTCGAACCGGTCTTCTTCGTGTTGGACAGCGCCGAGCTCGACGAGCGCGGCCGGCGGATCGTGGAAGCCAACGCGGAGATGCTCGGGCGCTTCCCGACCTGGAGCGTGACCATCGAGGGGCACTGCGACGAGCGGGGCACGGCGGAGTACAACCTCGCGCTGGGCGAGCGGCGGGCCCTGGCCGCCCAGCGGTACCTGCTCGAGCTGGGGCTGGACGCCCGGCGCATCCGCACCGTCAGCTACGGGAAGGAGTTCCCGTTCGACCCCGGACACGACGAGACGGCGTGGGCCGCCAATCGTCGGGCGCACTTCGTGATCACGCAGAAGTAGGGTCGGCGCGGTTGGACGGCGCTCCGGCAGGGTTGACCGGACGCCAGCCGGGACCCGCGGGCGACGACGGGCGAGCCGGGACCTAGGCGGGTCGGATCGGTCGCGAGGCGGGCTGGCGGATTCGACCAAGGGCGGGATAACATAGGGCGGATCGCTCGTCCGGTGCTCGGCCGCCCCGAGCACCTCCCGTTTCCATTCCCCGTTTCGGCGCAGAGGTGAGTGTCATGAGATGGCTTCCCTTCAGGCTCGCGCTCGGATTGCTCGGGGCCGTGCTGACCGTCGCTCCCGCCTGGGGCCAGAACCGCGAGCACCAGCAGCTTGCGGCAGAAATCCGGATGCTGCAGGAGCAGGACGCGCGACTGCAGCTCATGCTCGCGGGGTTGGACCAGACTTTGCAGGCCATCCTCGTGCGCCTCGACGAGCAGGGCGCCGACGTTCGCCGGGGTTTCGCGAATCAGCAGCTCCAGGTCGACAGCGTGGCAACGGGGGTTCGGGTCGTGCGGGAGAAGGTCGACGAGAACAACGTGCGGGTGTCCTCTCTCGCCCAGGAGGTGGAGGCGCTGCGCATGTCCATGCCCCTGCCGGGCGGGTCCCTGACCGACTTGGCGGTCGATCCGGAGACGGGTCTTCCGGTGAGTCCTGTGCCGGGACCGGTCTCCCCGGTCGCCGTCAACCCCGGGGTTTCCCCGCAGCGGCTCTATGACACCGCGTACACGGACTACACGACCGGCCAGTGGGCCCTGTCCATCCAGGGGTTCGAGCAGTTCATCAGCACGTTCCCCCGGAGCGACCTGGCCGATGACGCGCAGTTCTACATCGGACAGAACTACTACGCGGACGGTTTGTTCCGGGAAGCGGCCGATGCCTACGAGCAGGTCGTCGTGCGCTATCCCGGCGGCAACGCGGTGGCCGAGGCGTTGTACAAGCGTGGCTTGGCTTTGGAGCGCCTCGACCAGATCGACTTGGCCCGCGAGACGTTCCAGACCATAGTGCGGGAGCATCCCGACGACAACATGGCGAATCTGGCGCAACAGGCGCTGGACCGCCTGGACTGAGAACTATGGGAAGCGTCAACAAGGTCTTTCTCGTCGGCAACCTCGGTCGGGACGCCGAGCAGCGGCATACCGCCGCCGGTCGGGCCGTCAGCAATTTCACCCTGGCCACGACGGACACGTGGACCGACAAGGCGTCCGGACAGCGTCAGGAACGCACCGAATGGCACCGGGTGGTGGTCTGGGGCCGCCAAGCCGAGTCGCTGCAGCCGTATCTGACCAAGGGCAAGCAGATCTGCGTCGAGGGGCGGCTGCAGACCCGGGAGTGGAACGACCGGGACGGCAACAAGCGGTACACTACCGAAGTCCAGGCAGACCGCATCACGCTGCTCGGCAGTCGCGGCGCCTCCGGCGGCGACCGGCAGGAAATGGCGGCCGGGGAGGCCGAGTCCGGACCTGCCGAGCTGACCGAGGACGACATTCCGTTCTAAGCGCTGCACTGACCGTCCACGGCGCCGCGCCCGTACCGATCCTCGAGTCGAACGATGTCGTCGAGTTCCGGCGTCGACACCTCGAAGATGTCGGTGGGTTCCAGGGCCGTCATGCGGTGCACGGTTCCCGGCGCAATGTGCACGCGCTCTCCCGGCCCCATCTCCCGGGTCACCCGGTTGTCGCCCCGCCCCGTCTCGAACCGAATGCGGCCGCTCCAGACCAGGATGGTCTCGTCCTTGACCGTGTGATACTGCAGGCTGAGGGCATGTCCGGCGTCGACGTGGATGATCTTCCCGACGTAGCGCTCGGTCTTCGCCCAGTGCAGCTCGTAGCCCCACGGCTTGTCCACCCTCATCCGACGCCCTCCTCCTCGTCGCCCCGTCCGGCTTCGACGTCGCGGTGCCGCACGCGCCATCGAACGCCGGCGAGCCCGGACAACCTCGCCTTCAATCGATCGACGATCACGACGGATCGGTGACGTCCGCCGGTGCACCCGACGCCGACGGTCAGGTAGCTCTTGCCCTCGTGGATGTACCTCGGAATCAGGAATTCCATCAGATCGGCGGTCTTGTCGAGGAACGGCGTCACCGTCTCGGCCGCGCAAACGTAGTCGCGGACTCCCGGGTCCTTGCCGCTCCGCGGCCTGAGGTCCGGGACGAAGTACGGGTTCGGCAGGAAGCGCACGTCGAAGAGCAGGTCCGATTCCGGCGGCACCCCGTGCTTGTAGCCGAAGCTCAGCAGCGTCGCCGTCAGTCTCGCCCGGCCGTCCCTGCCTTCCGCGAGCTCGCCGAAGGCTCGGCGCAGCTCGTGCACGGTGAGGTCGGAGGTGTCGAGCACCAAGTCCGACATTTCCTTGATCCGGCGGAGCCGCGCCCGCTCGGTCAGGATGCCCTCGATCACCGAGCCCGACGGCGCCAGCGGATGCGGCCGGCGGGTCTCGCTGAAGCGCCGCAGCAACGCAGCGTCGGAGGCCTCGAGGAAGATGAGCCAAGTCCGCAGGCGGCTCCGGGCGCGGAGGGCGGTGTAGACGCCGGCGAACCGATCGAGAAACAGCCGGTCCCGGGCGTCGACGACGACGGCGATGGCGTCATGGCGCGCACCCTGGCCGAAATCGAGGTCGGCCAAGGCCGGGATGAGCACCGTGGGCAGATTGTCGACGCACAGATGGCCGAGGTCCTCCAGGGCTCGGATCGCCGCGGACTTCCCGGCTCCCGAGAGGCCGGTGACCACGACGAACCGGGTCGACCGTTCTCCGGGCGCCGCGCCCTCTGAGGCCGCCGGGCGCGCATTGGCCGCGGCCGGGCCTTCCACCGTGCCCGCGGGACGCGCCTTGCCCGCCGCCTTGCGATGACTGGCGGTCATGCCGCTCTCCCCCGGCCGTGCCGATGCGCCAGCCCTCGGCCGGCCTCGGCGCCGCCGCGCTCCCGTCGATGCGCGTGACCGTTCGCTCACGTAGCAGGCGTCGTGTCGTCCGTCTCCGTGTCGTAGGCGGACGACTCCGAAACCGGTGCGGCATGACGCCGTCGGTCCTGCCATTTTCCCTTGAGGGTGTGGGCCTGGTGGTTGACCCTGTCCACGGCGGCGCCGACCGCCGCCTGCCAGCTCGGCGCTTCCGCGACGCCGTGGAGTCGGTGGTCGCCCCGCGCGTGGACGATGAGCTCCGAGACGCAGAGGTGTCGTGCCGACGACAACACCACCTCGGCAGAGACGAGGGCGTCGCCGAGCACCCGTTCGAGAGGCAGCAGCCGCCTGTCGATCAGATCGCGCAACTCGTCGTTCACCGGGACGTTCCGCGCCGTCAACGTGTATTGCATTGCATCGATGTCCTGTAGGCAGTCGCTCCGGAGACGAGTCCCCTTGCCGCCCGCGACGAAAACCGGGCGCGAGCCGACCCGCATCGGGCTGGGCGGCTGGGCGCGCGGGTCAGAACAGGACCCGACGCTGGCTCGAGGTGGGGATCTTCATTTCCTCACGGTACTTCGCGATCGTGCGTCGCGCCAGAATCAGGCCGTCGTCCTGCAGGAGGCGTACGATGCGCGAGTCGCTCAGGGGCTTGCGGGCATCCTCTTCCTCGATGATTCTCCGGATGCGTTGCTTGATGGCCACCGAGGACACGCTCTCCCCGTACGCGCTGCTGATGCCGTTGTGGAAGAAGTACTTCATCTCGAGCACGCCCTGCGGGGTGTGCATGTACTTGTTGTTGACCACCCGGCTTACGGTGGACTCGTGCATGCCGATGTCGTTGGCGACGTCTCGCAGCACCAGCGGCCGAAGGCACTCGATGCCCCGATCGAGGAACTCGTGCTGGAAGGAGATGATGCTAGTGGCCACCTTGTGGATTGTCTTCTGCCGCTGATCGACCGACTTGATGAGCCACAACGCGGACCGGAACTTCTCCTTCACGTAGGCGCGGGTCTCGCGGTTGCCGTTGCTCTTGTCGAGCAGCCGGCGGTAGACCGGGCTGATTCGGAGCTGCGGCATGCCGTCCTCGTTCAGCATGGCGACGTACCGATCCTCGACCTTCACGACGTAGACGTCGGGGATGACGTGCTGCGAAGCGGCGGGGTTGTAGCGGTTTCCCGGTCTCGGATCGAGTTGCCTGATGACGCCGACGTGATGCTTCAGCTCCCCGATCGTGAGCCCGAGGCGGCGGGCTATCTCCTGACCTTGCTGATTCCGAAGCAGCGGCAGGTGCTCGCGGACGATCGACTCGGTTGCGGTGTCGTTCAGGCCGAGCTGCCGAATCTGCAGCAGCAGGCATTCCTGGAGCCCGCGAGCCGCGACCCCGACCGGATCGAAGCCCTGAACCACGCGCAGGACCCGCTCGACGTCTCGGGTGTCCCACCCGCCCATCGCCGCGATCTCGTCTATCGACGCCACCAGATAACCGTCATCGTCCAGATTGCCGATGATGGCGGAGCCGATGTCCCGTACCAGCGGGTCGTCGTCGTCGGGTTGGAGGGAGAGCTGCCACATGAGATGGTCAGCCAAGGCGCCCGGCGTCGAGAGCGTGTTCTCGATGGGAGGAAGCTCCGGCACCTCGCGCGGCGTATGCGGGCGGTAACCGTCGTCCAGGTACTCGCCGAAGAAGTACTCGTAGTCGGCGTCGTCCCAGGCGTCCTGCGCGCCCGTCTCCGCCTCCCCGTCCGACTTCGCCGCGTCAGGACTCGCGGCGTCGGGCGGCTCCAGGTCCTCGGCCGTCACTTCCTCCAGCATCGGGTTCTCGACCACCTCCTGCGTCAGCACGTCCACGAGCTCGAGGGTCGACATCGGCAACAGCTTTATCGCCTGTTGCAGCGACGGCGTCAGGATGAGCTTCTGCGAGAGGCGGGTCTGGAGTCTTTGCTGCAGTGCCATTTTGGGCCGGCGTTCCCGACCGGCGCGAGCGTGCGTATCGAGTGCCGGGGACTTGCGCCGCGGAAGTCCCGCGTCAGCGACTTTCCGACGCGACCGTTCGGTCGCTCCATCTCGATTCTAGTGCTCCCCTGCCGCCGTCCGCAACAGGCGGGGGCGACGCGCCTGAATCGGCCGGCGGCGTCGTCAATCCAGCCGAAAGTCGGCGCCGAGGTAGATGCGTTTGACGTCGTCGTCGTGCGCCAGATCGCTCGGTGTCCCGGTGCGGAACACGGCGCCGTCGTGCACGATGTAGGCGCGATCGGTGATACGCAGCGTCTCCCTGACGTTATGGTCGGTAATGAGCACGCCGATTCCACGCGCCTTCAGGTGGAAGATGATCTCCTGGATGTCGGTGACCGCGATCGGATCGATCCCCGCGAAGGGCTCGTCGAGCAGGATGAACGAAGGAGAGATGACGAGCGCGCGCGTGATCTCGGCGCGGCGCCGCTCGCCGCCGGACAGCGTATGGGCCGGAGCCTTGGCCAGCGGCGTGAGATCGAGCTCGTTCAGCAGTTCGCGCATTCGCGCGTATCGCGCCCGACGGGACATCCCTACCGTCTCCAGGATCGCCAGGATGTTCTGCTCGACGGTCAGCCCCCGGAAGATCGACGGCTCCTGCGGGAGGTACGCGATGCCCTTCCGGGCGCGCTGGTACATGGGGTCGCGGGTGACGTCCTCGTCATTCAGGACCACCCGGCCCCGATCCGGCGCGGTGAGGCCCACCACCAAGTAGAACGTCGTGGTCTTGCCGGCGCCGTTGGGCCCCAGCAGTCCCACCACCTCCCCGGAGGCGACCGTCAGGCTGACGTTCCGGACGACGGTGCGCCCGCCGTAGGACTTCGTCAGGTTCTCGGTACGCAGTGTAGCCATGCGAGGCGGCAGCGCCCGGTGCACCCGGCGGGGCGGCCGCGGGGCTCAGAACTCCAGCGGCTGGCAGGGGCCGCTGCTGGTCTCGGTCCTCGATCTGTCGCGACCGTCTACCGCAACGGCGTCGGATCCGCGGTAGAACGTCAGCGCGAGCCCTCGCGTGGTGCGGCAGGTCGGCTCGGAAGGTTCGGCCTCGACCGACTCGTCGGCCTCGGCCTCCTCGACGATCTCCACCGGGGCGCCCTCCAGGTCGTAGCGCCCCTCGGCTTCATGATACCTGAGAGTCTCCCCGGTCGCCCATCGGCCCGCCAGCCTCAACTGCACCCCGCCGCTCGCGGCCAGCCGGTCCAGCGTCCGGCCGTCGACCTGCAGGAAGACCTCGATACTGTCGGCGGCCAGGTCGCCGTGGTCGGAGCGCAGAACGGCCCCGTCCTCGTAGCGGGCATGCCGGGCCTCGTCGTCGTAGACGAAGCGGCCCGCGGTGGCGTCGGTGCGGGCGACGACGCTCTCTCCCGTTTCCTCGTCGATGCGAACGAGCTGGATGGTCGTTCGCGCCGACCCGCTGACGGAAAGGCCCCCGGTCGCGTGGTCGACGGCGATCGTCTCACCCTCGAAGCTCGTATCGCCCTGCCACATCCGGACCCGTCCGTCGTAGGTAATCTGGCGCGAGTCGTTGTCGTAATCCACGGAATCGGCCCGGATGTTGATTCTCTGCGTCCGCGCCATGAGGGCCGGCACCCTGTCCTCATCGCCGCCGCCTGGGCCGTCCCCGGGGCGGGCGAGGATGGTCTGCACGCCGCCCGACCCCGATACCCTGGACCCGTCCAGGGCTACCCTGAGACTCCCTCCCGCCTCGATGGTGCGGTTCCCATCGACGAGGATGGCCGGCAGGCCGGGGTTGGCGTCCGGCAAGGACTCACCGTCCGCCGAAGACTCGCCATCCGATGAAGGCTCACCGTCCGGCGGAGACTCGCCGTCCGGCGTGGCTTCGCCCTCCGACGAAGAACCACCGCTCGGCAGGGATGCCGCGTCCGGCGAGAGCGTCATCGTCCCCCCGAGCAGGTCGTAGGCTGCGCTGGCCGCCTCGGCCCGGCGGGCCTCGTCCTCGAACCGGACCCCGCCGTGGAACCGCACGTCGAGCAGACCGATCAGCCCCCGACCCACGCCGGCTTCGAACCGCTCGGCGCTGACGGTCCGGGTGACCGCCGCCTCGGTCGCCGATGCCTCGTGCCGCTCGCGATATGCGACCCCGCCGTCCAGGTCTATCGCGGTCAGTCCGGTATCCGGGGTTCCGGTCGCGGTGAGCGTCCGGGCGCGAATCTCCTGGCGGGGTTCGCCGGGGTTCACGGGAAGCTGCAGGAATACGCCGCCGCGAGCGTCGAGCCGGACGACTTCGGCCCGGCCCGGCGCCATGAGCACGTCCATCGTGTCGCTCTCGATCCGCGAGCCTTCCCCGCCGTCCGCGCCCACCAGCTCGACGACCGACTGCCCGGTCAGGGCGACCCGCCGGAGCCGCCGCGTGGCCGGGTCGAACGCCAGGGTGGTCTCGTCCGCCGCCGCCTCGCGCAGCCCGCCGTCGCCCGCGGCGGTGAAACGAATGCGGACCCCTCCAAGCAGCTCCATCGATTCGAGCGCGTTCTCGTCCTCCCCGAAGTACGCGGTCGCGGCCTCGGCGACGATGGTCATGCCGCCGGTCCGGATGCGCGTCCGGGCGTCGAATCGCATGTAGCGGTCGGCGTCGGCGAGAATGACGTGCTGGGCGTCGATGGCGACCGCGGCCCTGTCCGCGTCGCCGGTCAACCGCACGCCGGCGTCGCCGTCGAGGGTGATGATCCGCCGCTCGCGGTCCTGAACGACGTCGTTCCCGACCGCCTCCAGGCCGGCGCGCACGAGCCTCGTCGGGCCCGCGCGGTCATGCATGGTGACGACGTTCCGGGCCTCGCTGTAGCTGGCTTCGCCGGTCTGCAGCGTCGACCCGTCGGTGTCGGCCATGCGCACGTCGCCGCTCACCGTGAAGTCGCTCCGACCGTTCTCGACGAGCGCCTCCGACGCGTGCATGGTGAAGCCGCTCCGGCCCGCACGCGGGGGCACCCGCAGGGTGACGCCTCCGGAGAACCGAACCCGCCCATCCGAGTAGGTCGCCTGCCGTTCGGCTTCGAGCCGGAAGACGGCCACGTCGCCGTCGCTGCGGACGAACTCGCTGCCGGCGCTCTCGATGATCGCCTCGGGGTCGGCCCTGTCGACGCCGCGGGCCTCCGTCGAGTCTCGTCGTTCGCGCATTCCGGTGACGAGGAACGACGCGAAGACGGCCAGCCCGACAGCGATGGCAAGCCGCGCCGCCCGCTGCCAGCGGACCGGCGAGCGACGACGCCGCGCGCGTCCGGAAGGCCCCGCCGGGGTGGTTGCGGGGCTCCGGGTCGATTCACCGGCGGGGCCCGGGGCGTCGGCCGGTGCAGTCTCGGCGGCGGTCGGGCGGGCGCGTTCGTGGTCCACGGTCCTCACTCTATAGAGCTTGGCCGGCGTCGGCAAACCGCGGCGCGGGCGGGCCGTCCGTGCCGCGGCCGCCGCGAGACACCGGCCGCGCGGACGAACCGGGCGGGCCGCGTGTAGTACCATGACGGCGTGCAGCAACCCCTGACGCCGGTCATCATCGAGCTGGCGGAGCCGGCGACGGAAGAGATCACCGTCGCGGACATCCTGATCGGCGCGTTCACCTTCACCGGCGTCCTGATCCTCGTCGCGGCGGCCCTGGCCGTGCTCTTCGCCGGCGGCCTCATCGGTCTGCGCCGCCTCCGCCCGGAGAACCCGCTCAACGGCGACAACGCCAATCGAACCAGCCTGGGCCTCAACGCGCCGCCGTCCCCCTGACGGGCGGAACCCGCCCCCGGCGCCCCCGATCGGACGCGCCGCGGCGTGCTTCACCGTCGTGAGGGGCTGGCGGCCGCGGCGGCGTCGCCCGAGATGGCTCCCGGTGCGCCGTCGATCTCTCCCGGTCGGACGTCGACCACCGACAATTCGATGGTGCGTTCGCCTCGCCAGGCGTTCTCCGTCAGGTGGAACGCCAAGTCGAGGGCGTCGCCGTGGCCTTTCACGAAGTCCGCCCGTTCCGCCATCCGCCAAGCGACCGCGCGGAACACGCGGCCCTGTTGTCGCACCCGCATCGCGAGGTGCCGGGACTTCAACACGCGGGGGGCCTCCACGATCTGCAGCGGGCCGGAACGAAAGACCGGCCGGGGGTTGCCCGAGCCGAAGGGCTCCATCGCGCGCAGACCCGCCACTAGGTCGGGAGTGATCCCGGCCAGGGGCAGGCGGCAGTCTATGCGGAGCCGCGGCATGAGCTGTTCGGGACCGAGTCGGTCGTCGGCGAACGCGGTGATCCGCCGCCGCAGCTCCGCGAGACGGCAGGTCTCGAGGGTGACGCCGGCCGCATGGCGGTGTCCGCCGTACCGGGTGAACAGCTCGCCGCAATGGTCGAGCGCCCCGAGCAGATCGAATCCGGGAATGCTGCGGCCGGAGCCGTGGGCCACGTCCCCGTCCACCGCGAGAACGATGGCGGGGCGGTGAAAGAGGTCGACGAGCTTCGAGGCGACGATGCCGATGACCCCGCGGTGCCATCCCGCCCCCCAGACGACGAGGATCGCGTGGGCCCCGACGTCCGGGTCCGAGTCCACCTTGCGTCGGGCCGCGGCCAGGATCTCCGCCTCTTCCTCCCGCCGCCGGAGATTGACCGCCTCGAGCCGCTCGGCCAGGTCCTTCGCCTCGGCCGCCCGGTCGTCCTCGGTCAGCAGCAGCAGGCGTGTCGCCAAGTCGGGCGTGCTCATTCGGCCGGCCGCGTTGATGCGAGGGGCGAGCCGGAACGCGACGTGGAAGCTCGTCAGGCTCTCTCCCAACAACCCCGCGGCCTCCAGGAGGGCTCGCAGTCCTACCGCGTGGCGTTTCCGGGAGAGCCGTTCCAGGCCCAGCTTGGCGATGACGCGGTTCTCCCCCCGGAGCGGGACGACGTCGGCGACGGTGCCCACCGCAGCCAGCTTGACGAAGGCCGGCAGCCATCCCGAGCGGTCGTTGCGCAGGCACAGCGCCTGCACCAGCTTGAGGGCGACGCCGACCCCGGCGAGGTTCTTCTCGGGATAGTCGCAGTCCCGCCGCTTGGGGTTGATGACGGCAAGGGCCGGCGGCAGCACCGCCTCCGGCTCGTGGTGATCGGTGACGATCAGGTCGACGCCGAGCTCCCGCGCCCGCGCCGCCGCGGCCTGGCTGCGGATGCCGCAGTCGACCGAGACCACGACCCCGGCTCCGAGCGCGGCGAGACGCTCCATCGTCGCCGGCTCGAGCCCGTAGCCGTCCTTCAGGCGCTCCGGAATGAAGTGGATGACGTCGGCTCCGAGCAGATCGAGGACCCGGCGCAGGATGACCGTCGACGTCACCCCGTCGACGTCGTAGTCGCCGTGGACGGCGATCCGCTCCCGCTTCTCGATGGCCCGCTGCAACCGGTCGACGGCGAGAGGAAGATCGGCGAGCTCGAACGGATCGTGGAGGTGGTCGATGCAGGGGTGGAGGAAGCGACCCGCCTCCTCGGCGGAGGCGACGCCCCGCAGGACGAGCAGCCTCGCGATGACGGGGTCGAGGTCCAAAGCCGCGGCCAGCCTTTCGGCCGCACGCTCGTCGACGTCCGGGTGATCCCAGATCAACCGGGACGGCGGCGCCGTCGCTGACGCACTCATGCCGGCCGGCTCACGTCCACGAGACGGTTCCCTTTCCGCAGATCTGCTCGGCCGCGAGGGCGAGCTGCTCGGAGGGGCGGATGCGGGTCTCCGTCAGCCTCGCCTCGACCCGCAGGGGCGGGCGGCGTCCGGGCAGCTCGAGATGCAGGCGGATCCAGCTCGGGCCGCGGTGCATGTCGAAGAGTTCGGCCAGCGCCTGCAGCGTCTCGCGCCCGTGCCGGTTCGCGGAGAGACGCACCGACAGGGTGCGCCCCACCGCGCCGCTCAGGCTCTCGATCGGCCGCACGTCCTCGGCCATCACCCGGGGGACCTCCTCGTCCCGATCGAGGCGGCCGGACACGACCACGAGGCGATCGGCGGCGAGGGCGCCGCCGCACCGCTCGTAGGTCTTCGGAAAGACGACGACCTCCACGCTGCCGGTGCGATCCTCGAGCGTGAAGACGGCCATCGGGGCCCCCTGCCGCGTCTTCCGCGCACGGTAGCCGCTGATGATGCCCCCCATGAACACCTCGGCGTCCGTGGTCGGCGCGCCCACGGTGCGGGCGCCGACCGCTTCGAGCTGGTCGCGGTAACCGTCGATGGGGTGACCGCTGAGATACAGCCCCAGCGATTCCTTCTCGAAGGCGAGCTGCTCCGAGTCGGTCCAGGGCTCGACGTCGGGCAGCCGGGCGTCTTCGACGGCGTCCATCGCATCGAACAGTTGCGCCTGCCCCCGCTCGCGGTCCCGCTGCACGCGCCCACCGTGGTCGAGTGCGCGGTCCACGACCGCGAGGAGCTGCGCCCGGCGGTCAGGAGGGCGTCCCCCTCCCGACGACAGGACGGAGTCGAACGCGCCCGCCTTGATGAGGCTCTCGAAGACCCGTTTGTTGACGAGGCGCAGGTCCACGTCCTCGCACAACCGGAAGAGCGACTCGACGCCGCCGCTCCGCTCCCGGCACTCGAGGATGGAGGCGATGGCGCCCTCGCCGACGTTCTTGACCGCGGTGAGGCCGAACCGGATTCCCTCGGGATCGACGCGGAAACCAATGGCGCTCGCGTTGACGTCGGGCGCGAGCACGGGGATGCCCATGTCGCGGCACTCGCCTAGGTACAGCGAGAGCTTGTCGGTGTTCTGGGCCTCAATCGTCATCAGCGAGGCCATGAAGTGCCGGGGATGGTTGGCCTTGAGATATGCGGTCTGGTACGCAAGGAGGGCGTAGGTGGTCGAGTGGGACTTGTTGAAGCCGTAGCCCGCGAAGAACTCGATGAACTTGAAGATGTTGGCGGCCTGCCCGACGGGCACCTGCCGCGCAACCGCACCCTCGATGAACTTCCGACGCTGCGCCTGCATGACCCCCGCGTCCTTCTTCCCCATCGCTTTGCGCAGGAGGTCGGCGTCGCCCATCGTGAATCCGGCGAGGTCGCTCGCGATGCGCATCACCTGTTCCTGATACGCGATGACCCCGTAGGTGTCCTGCAGGATCGGCTCCAGACCGGGCGCGTCGTACTGAATGTCCTCGCGCCCGTGCCTGCGGTTGATGAAGCGGTCGACGACGCCGCCCTGGAGAGGGCCGGGACGGTAGAGGGCGTTGAGCGCGATCAGATCCTCGAACCGCTGCGGCTTGGCCTTGCGCAGCGTGTCACGCATGCCCGAGCTCTCGAACTGGAAGATGCCCAGGGTCTGGCCGTCGCAGAAGAGCCGATAGGTCTTCTCGTCGTCCATCGGAAGCCGGTCCAGCGCGATCGATTCGCCGGTCGTCTCGCGGATGTGGTCGACGGCGTCGTGCAGCAGGGTCAGGGTGCTCAGCCCCAGGAAATCCATCTTGAGCAGACCCATCCGCTCGACCTGCTTCATCGCCCACTGGGTGGTGATCTCGTCCTTCTGGCTCTTGTAGATCGGGGCGAACTCGGTGACCGGCCGGGGCGTGATGACCACGCCGGCGGCATGTACCGAGGCGTGACGGGTGATGCCCTCGAGGCGTTGCGCCACCGACATCAGCTCCTTTACTTGCGGGTCCCGCTGCTCGAGGTTCTTGAGATCAGGGCTCTCCTCGAGCGCCTTCTCGAGAGTCATGTTTAGGGTGGGAGGTATCTGCTTGGCGACCCGGTCGACGTCCGCGTACGACATGCCCATGGTCCGGCCGACGTCCCGCACGACGGCGCGGGCCTTCATGGTGCCGAAGGTGATGATCTGCGCCACGTTGTCTCGCCCGTACTTCCGGGTGACGTAGTCGATGACCTCGCCCCGGCGGCGCTCGCAGAAGTCGATGTCGATGTCCGGCAGGGAGACGCGTTCCGGATTGAGGAAGCGCTCGAAGATCAGGTCGAACTGCATCGGGTCGACGTCGGTGATCTGCAGACACCAGGCGACTAGGCTTCCCGCCGCCGACCCCCGGCCCGGACCCACCGGAATGCCCTGCTCGCGGGCGTAGCGGATGAAGTCCCAGACGATCAGGAAGTAGCCGGGGTAGCGCATCCTGACGATGACGTCGATCTCGTACGCGAGCCGGGTTTCGTAGTCGGCGAGGGGATGCTTCAGCGCACCGGCGTCCGCCTGACGCCGCAACGTCTCGAGGCGCCGCCGGAACCCCTCCCGCGTCACGTGCTCGAAGTAGTCGTCGAGGGTGAACGGCTCGGGAACGTCGAAGCTCGGCAGGTGGTTCTCGTCGGATGCGAGCTCCACGTTGCAGCGTTCGGCGATGGCCACCGTGTTCGAGAGCGCGGCGGGATGGTCGCCGAACACCGCGAGCATCTCGTCCCCGGTCTTCAGGTAGAACTGATCTCCGTGGTAGCGCAGCCGCTGCTCGTCGCTGACGTTCTTCCCGGTGCCTATGCACAGCAGGACGTCGTGGGGGCGGCGGTCCTCCCGCCTCAGGTAGTGGACGTCGTTGGTGCAGACGAGCGGCAGATCGAGGTCGCGGGCCATCGGCAGCAGGCCGGAGTTCACGACCCGCTGCTCGTCGATGCCCTGGTACTGCATCTCGAGAAAGAAGTTGCCGGGGCCGAGGATGTCCCGGTAGGTCGCGGCCGCCTCGCGCGCTCGCTTCGGCTGCTCGGTGCGGAGCCCCGTCGCCACTTCTCCCTTCAGGCAACTGCTCAGGCCGACGAGCCCCTCCGCGTGCCGGGCCAGCAGCTCCTTGTCGATCCGCGGCTTGTAGTAGAAGCCCTCGGTGTAACCGGCGGAGACGAGCTTGATGAGGTTGTGGTAGCCGGTGAGGCTCTCGGCCAGGAGCACGAGGTGGTTGTTGGTCGCTCCGGGCGTGCCGCTGCGTTCGTGACGACTGCCGGGCGCGACGTACACCTCGCAGCCGAGGATCGGCTTGATCCCCCGTTTCCGCGCCTCGTCGTGGAACACCACGCTCGAGAACATATTGCCGTGCTCGGTGACGGCGAGGGCCGGTGCGCCGGCCTTCTTGGCGTGATCGAGCAGCTCGCCGATGCGGCAGGCGCCGTCGAGCAGCGAGTACTCGGTGTGGAGGTGCAGATGGATGAACTCGGTCATGGGGCGCCGCTCGATTCGCGCATGACTTGCGCCGCCGGCCGGCCGACCCGCTCGCGGCTGGCCGCCGCTCACTCCCACTCGATTGTCGACGGCGGCTTGCTGCTGACGTCGTAGACCACCCGGTTGACCCCCCGCACCTCGTTCACCACCCGCGAGGAGATCGCGGCCAGGAGGTCGTGCGGCAACCGGGCCCAGTCCGCGGTCATGCCGTCTCGGCTCTCGACGGCCCGGATCGCGAGGACGTGCTCGTAGGTGCGCTCGTCGCCCATGACCCCGACGCTTCTGACCGGCAGCAGCACCGCGAACGACTGCCAAAGCCGCCGATACCAGCCGGCGCGGCGGACCTCCTCGACCACGATGGCGTCGGCGGCGCGGAGCGTCGCGAGACGGGAGGCCGTAACTTCGCCGAGAATCCTGACCGCGAGGCCCGGACCCGGGAACGGCTGTCGCCAGACGAACGACTCGTCGAGGCCCATCGTCTCGCCCAGCCGCCTGACCTCGTCCTTGAACAGCAGTCGGAGCGGCTCGACGAGGGCGAACCGCAGGCGCTCGGGCAGGCCACCGACGTTGTGATGGCTCTTGATCGGCGCGGCCGGGCCGACCACCGACACGCTCTCGATGACGTCCGGGTACAGCGTGCCCTGGGCGAGGAAATCGAAGTGCCCGAGACGGCGGGCCACGTCGTCGAAGACGTCGATGAACGTCGCGCCGATGGTCTTGCGCTTTTCCTCGGGGTCCGTGACGCCGTCGAGGGCGGCGAGAAACCGTGGGCCTGCGTCCTCGAAGACGATGTCGGGCCCGAGCCGCCCCTCGAACCGGCCTCGCACCTGCTCGGCCTCGTTCAGGCGCAGCAGGCCGTTGTCGACGAAGATGCAGGTCAGGCGCTCGCCGACGGCCCGGTGGAGGAGGAGCGCGGCCACCGTGGAGTCCACGCCGCCGCTCAGACCGCAGACCACCCTGCCGTCGCCCACCTGCCGGCGGATGCGGTCGATGGCCTCCTCCAGGAACGAGGCCATCGTCCAGTCGCCGCGGCAGCCGCACACCGTCTCTGCGAAGTTCCGCAGTATCTCGACGCCGCGCTCCGTGTGGGCCACTTCGGGATGAAAGAGCAGCGCGTAGAGGTTCCGGGCCCGGTCCTCCATCGCCGCGACCGGCGCGTTGGCGCTCGTCGCGGCCACCCGGAAGCCGTCCGGGACGCGTTCGATTCGGTCGCCGTGGCTGGCCCAGACCCCGATGTCGCGCGGAAGCCCGCCGAACAAGGGGCAGTCCGACTCGACCGTGACGGTGGCGGCGCCGAACTCCCGTTCGGGGGCCGGCTCGACCTCGCCCCCCAGCGCGTCGGCCATCAACTGCATGCCGTAACAGATGCCGAGAACCGGCACGCCCAGGGCGAGCACCTCGCTCGGGCAACGGGGAGCCCCGGGCTCGCGGACGCTCGCCGGCCCCCCGGAGAGAATCAGCCCGGCCGGCCGGCGGGCCGCCAGCTCGTCGACCGGCGTGTGGAACGGGAGAATCTCGGTGTAGAGATTGAGCTCGCGCAGTCGGCGGGCGATCAACTGCGTGTACTGCGAGCCGAAGTCGAGCACGAGCAGCGTCTGATGGGGCACGCGGGCGACCGGGTGATTGCGGGGTGCGTTGCCGCCGCGCCGGCCGGGCCGGCGCCGGACTCGGGGACGGGGAACGGCCGGCGTCCGCCCGTCGCGACCCTATTATAATGGCACGTGCCCGCGTGTAACCACCATATCTTGTAGCCCACCGATGAGAACCTCCAGCCGGTGCGCCTCGGCGATCCTGCTCGCCGTGCTGCTGCCGGTCGCGTCGGCCGGCCAACCGCGGCCCACGATGCCCGAGCCCCCTCCCGGGCCGCCTTCGACGTGGCTGCCCGTCGCGACCCGCTGGACCACCACCCTGCCCGCGCCCGCGGCGGCGCCCCCGGCGGCAACCGGCGACCGGCTGTTCGCGGCGCTGTTCGACGGCCGGGTCGCCGCCGTCAGCCTCGTCGACGGCTCGGAGATCTGGCAGGTCGAGCGAACCGTGGTCGGCGAGATCGCGGCGGGTGACGGGCTGCTCCACGCGGCCACCCCGACGGGGCTGCTGGCCCTCGACGCGGAGACGGGCGCGGTCCGTTGGGAAGCGGGGCTGGAGCCGCACGTCTCCGCGCCCTTGCTGTGGGCCGCGGGTTGGCTGATCGTCGCGCTGGAAACCGACGAGGTGCTCGCGCTGCATGCCGGCATCGGGGGCACCGTCTGGCGGCAGTCCGTCCCCGGCGGCATCAGTACGCGGCCGACCATCGCGGGCAATCGGCTGTACGTGCCCGTCGACAGCGGCCGCCTCGCGGTCCTGGAGCTGTTGACCGGCGCCCTCGTCTGGGAGCGCCCGCTGGGTGGCGCTCCGCAGGAGATTCTCGCGGCCAGGGACCTCTTCGTCGGCGCCACCGACAACTTCTTCTACAAGCTGTCCCCGCGCGACGGCGCGCTCCGGTGGCGGTGGCGCGCGGGCGGCGACATCGCGGGCCTTCCCGCCGTCGACGAGGACAACGTGTACTTCTCCTCGTTCGACAACACATTGTGGGCCCTCGACCGGTCGAGCGGCGGGCAGCGGTGGCGCGAGCTGCTCCCGGCCCGCCCGACGGGCGGCCCGCGACGGGCCGAGGATCTCGTCATGCAGGGCGGACTGAGCCGAGAGCTCAATCTCTACGGGCCGTCGGACGGCGAGGTCCACCATCGTCTGCAGGCCTCGGGCGAGCTGGCGTTCGCTCCCCTGGCCGTCTCCGATCCCCTCGGCGACGGACTGCTCGTGATCCTGGTGACGGCGGAGGGCGAGCTTCAGGCGGTGGGCCGCGCCAGCGGGCCCGTGCGACTCGATCCGGCCGCCACCACCGTGTGGGAGCGGCTCTTGCCGGCCACGGAGGGTGGCGACGCCTTGGACGAGGGGAACGAGGGCGACGATACCGCTGAACCGTCCTCCGAAGAAGACTCGGCCGAGCCGCTCCCGGACGAAGACGCGACCGAACCGCCCCCGGCGGAAGAACCGGATACGGCCGGGGCGCCTCCCGGGGACGCGGTCGCCCCGCCCCCGCCCTCGCCCTGACCGCCCGCGGCGAGAGTCCCCACCGCATTCGAGCGGCGATGCATCCCGCTTGACCGTGTTGCTCGTCCGGTCGAAGAGGCCAATATTCTCCCTCTCCGCGCCTGTCCGGCGGGCGCCTCCACGATCCGCTGGTCCGCTCCGGGCCCGTTGCAGCGCGAGGCCCTCCCCCCGGGCTGTGAGGTATTCTGGCCAGACTGTGGCTTCACCGCGAGGACGGCGGACCCGGCGCGCCCCGGTTTCCGGCTGGTCCCGCCTGATCGTCCGCGGCGGCATCGCCATCCTCGGCGTCGCGGTGCTCGGCGGCGTCTTCGACCGCGTACTGATCGGCACGGACGCAGCCGCGGCGGCGCGCGCCGCCCGTGAGATCACGACACGGATCGCGGGGTTCGATTCGGCCCTGACCGGCGTCGCGCGGGAGCTGGCCGCCCGCGCCGAAGTGCGGGAGGGCCTGACCGGCGATCCGCCGGCGGTCCGGAGAGTCTTCGACATCCTGCGGACGGCGGACGGCGATCCGGCCGTCTCGGATCTCGCGATCACCGTCTACGACGCGCGTTCGATGCCCCGCGCGTGGCACGGACGCCCCGCCGAGCCGATCCCCGAACGGCTGCAGTCGGCCCCCGGCGGCTTCGCCACGGTCGGACCCGCGGGGCTCCGGCTCGTGCATGTCGAGCCGATCCTCGAGGGGGACATCGAGTCGGGCGGGCAGGGGCGCCGGATGGGGACCGTGGTCGTCGAACGCGTCATCTCCTCCATCCCCGCCGGCGAGGATCCCGACGACGGATTCCTGGTCCGCACCTCGGTCGGCCCCGCCGTCCTGCGGGCCGGCGACGGAGCTCGCGCCGGCGATCCCCGCGTGCACGGATTCAACGTGGCGGGGGCCGACGGATCGGTCCGCCTGAGCGCCTCCATCAGTCTCGACGAGATCGACCGAGTGCGCGGCCTGTGGCGCCATCGCGTCGCCGCCCTGTTCCTGGTCGTGCTGGCCGGGACGGTCCTCGCGGCCGGAGGCCGAGTCCTGGCGAGGCGTACCCGACGCGGGCACGTGCGGCCGGTCGTGCTCGCATGCGCCGCGATGCTGGGTGGCGCGATGTTCGTGTGGCTGGCCGGTTCGCCGGATCTCTTCGCGTGGTCCGTCCTCTCGCCGGACGCGTATCGCTCGCTGTTCGCGCCGCAGGCCCTGCGCACCGCCGCGGACCTCCTGCTCGCCACGGCCGTCGGCGCGGTGCTGGTGGTGCTGGCCGGCGAGACCGCTCGGCGCCGGCGGTGGTTGCGGGCCGCCTGGCGCTGGGGCGGCCGGACCGGGCGCTGGACGATGCTGGCGGGAACGCTGCTCGCCGTGACCGCGTTGCTCGGCCTCCACCACGGGCTGCTGCAGGACACGGTGGCGAGCGCGTCGATGAACCTGCTGCACACCTCGCTGCAGCCGGTCGATCCGGCCCGGACGTCCCTCCAGCTCGCCCTCGTGCTGGCGAGCGCGTGGACGGTCTGGGCCACCGCGATCCTGATGAGCATCGCCCTGGCCCGGTGGTCGCCGCGGCCGCTCACCATGCGCGCCTGGCGCCTGCTGCTGCTGGTCCTGATTCCCGCCGTCGGCGCCGCCCTCGCCGGTTGGGCGCCGCTCACGCCGTCGCTGCTCCTCTGTCTGCTCGGCAGCGCCCTCGCCTTTCGTGCGCAGAAGTTGATGCACTGGTTCCGCCGAGCGGAGCCGGTGACCAGGCTGCTCGCGGCCCTGTGCGCGCTCCTCGCCCCGGCTCTGCCGCTGTACGTCTCTCTCGTCTCCCTGACCGACGAGGCGAGGCGAAGCCTCGTGGCGACCAGCTACGCGGTGCGGGCGGCGGAGCACCCGGCGGACCTCAACCGTCAGCTCGAGCGGGCCCTGGAGGAGATCGACGCCGAGCTCGCCGCGCGGCCGCCCCTGCGGGCCCTCGCTTCGCCGCCGAACCGAACCGGCATCGACGCGGCGTTCCGAATCTGGAGCCGTACCGCCCTCGCGGCATCGCGGCTGACTTCGGCGGTCGAGCTGTTCGGCGCGGATGGCGAGCTCCGGAGCCGATTCTCCCTGAACATCCCCGACTCGGTCACCGCTTCCCGCTGGACCGACCCCGGGTGCGAATGGGAGGTCTTCGGCGAGGTGGTCCCGTTCGGCGCCGAGGAGCGCAGGATGCTTCACGCGGAACGGGGGTTCTGCGAGCCCGACGGCGGAACGCACATTCCCGCGGGAGCGGTCGTCGTCCACGTCACGCAGGTCGACTACGAGTCGCTGCCTTTCATCGCTTCGCGCAGCCCGTACGTGGAGCCGCCGGAGACGGCCCGCGGCTCGCCGGTTCCGGGGGCGCCGGGCCGGGACGTCGAGCTGGTGCTCTACGGCTGGGGCCGGCAGCCGGTGTTCCTCTCGAACCGCAGCGCATGGCCGATAGACGATGCCCTGTTCCAGCGGATCTACGCCTCCCGGGACCCGTTCTGGACGCGGCTCGACAAGGACTCTCGCCGCTACGAGGTGTTCATCGCGAACACCCGTGCCGGCATCTATGCGATCGGCTATCCGGCCCGTACGGCGTTCGACCATCTGCTCCACCTATCGGAGATCGCCCTCCTGGTGATCGCCGCCTTCGGCTTCGCCCTGGCGGCCGCCGTCCTCGCGGCCTTGGTGTTTCCGGGGCTTCGAAAGAGGTTGCCGTACCGCGAGGTGCGGACCCGGTTCGCCCTCAAGCTGCAGATCTGGTTCGTGGGGGCGGCGACCGCTCCCGTGGTGGTGGTCGCGGTGCTGATTCAGGGATACCTGGCCGACCAGCTTCGCGCGGACGTCGAGGCCGTCGCGCAGCGAACGGCAGCGGTGGCGAGAAGCGTCATCGAGGAGTCCGTGCCGATTCAGTCGCCCGACGGGCAGATCATCGCGCGGTTCACCGACGACATCCTCGTCCGCATCGGTCAGGTCATCGGCCAGGACGTCAACATCTTCGACGGGCCCAACCTCGTCGCGACGAGCACGCGCGACCTCTACGCGTCGGGCGTGCTGCCCACGCGCACGCCGGACCTCGTGTACCGGGCCATCGCCCTCGACCGGCTGCCCAGCTTCGTCGGCGAGGACGCGGCCGGCTCCCTCCGATACCAGCTCGCGGCGGCCCCGGTCCGCGTCGGCGGCCGCGAGGTGATCCTCACGGTGCCGCTGGCGTCGAGGCAACAGGAGATCGAGGGGCAGATCGACGAGCTCAACCGCCGCGTGCTCGGGTCCGCCCTGTTCTTTGCCGCCGTCGTCGGGTTCATCGGCTGGGCGATCGCCCGTGGCATCGCCAATCCCGTCAAGCGGCTCACCCGCGCCACGAGCCGCGTCGCCCGGGGCGAGTTCGGTCCCCTGGTGTCCGACCTCCAGGCGGACCGGATCCGGAAGCGAGTGGCGGCGAGGTCGGCCGACGAACTCGTCGTCCTCGAAGCGGACTTCAACCGGATGGCGGTCGAGCTCGACGGACAGAGACGTCAGCTCGAGCGCACCCACCGTCTCGAGGCGTGGACGGAGATGGCCCGCCAGGTCGCCCACGAGATCAAGAACCCCCTCACCCCGGTCCAGCTCAGCGCCGAGCACCTCCTGCGCGTCCACACCGACCGCGGGTCCCCGCTGACGCCGGTGCTGCAGGGGTGCGTCGAGTCGATCCTGAAGCAGGTGCGCATCCTGCGTCAGATTGCCTCGGAGTTCTCGAGCTACGCCTCCTCGCCCGTGGCCAAGCGCGCACCGACGGACCTCGCGGCCCTCGTGAACGAGATCTTGGCGCCCTACCGACCCGGCCTCGAGGGCCGGATCGCAGTGTCGGTCGACGTGCCGCCCGATCTGCCGCGTCTCCTCCTCGACCCGGTGCTGATGCAGCGGGCGATCACCAACATCATCGAGAACGCCCTCCATGCGATGCCCGACGAGGGAACTCTCGCGATCGAGGTCGTGCGCCGACCCCGACAGCTTCAGGTGAACATCCGGGACACCGGCGTCGGGCTCGAGCCGGACGTGCTGACGCGCATCTTCGAGCCGTACTTCTCGACCCGGATCACCGGCACTGGACTGGGAATGGCGATCGCCAAGCGCAACGTGGAGCTGAACGACGGAACCATCTCGGTGGTCAGCCAGCGGGGCTGCGGCACCGAGGTGACCATCACGCTGCCGACCCCGGATGCCGCGGCCGCGGAGCCGGCCTCCTGACGGCGGCGAAGCGAGCGCAGCCGGGAGGCACGGCGGCGAAGCGAGCGCAGCCGGGGAGCCTCGTCGGGCGGTGGTCAGCCGGTGCTCGCGGTCTTCAGGTCGGCCGCGTCGCGGACCTGATCATCCTGGCGTCCCGACGCGCGCTGCGCGCGGCCCATCAGGTAGCCGACGGGGCCGGACACGAGGTACGCATACGCCATCAGGAACAGGACGAGCTCGGGCTGGACGGCGATGGCGGCGACGAGTATCGCGAACTGCAGCAGGCCCACGGAAGAGCGGCGCGGCTGCACGATGAGGGCCCCGAAGCTGCGGAAACGGATTCGGCTGACCATCAGGAGCGCGGGCACCAACACTACCAGCAGGGCGACGACGGGCGCCTGCGCGATGCCCAGGCCGTCGGGCCAGGCGAACACCGTCGCGGCCAGGACGCCGCCCGCGGCGGGGCTCGGCATCCCTGCGAAATAGCGCTTGTCGGGGCTGTTCGGCTGGACGTTGAAGCGGGCGAGGCGGAGCGCGGTCGCGGTGACGTAGAGGAAGCCCACCGCCCAGCCCAGGCGACCCAGGGGCTCGAGCCCCCAGGCGAACACGAGCACCGCGGGGGCCACGCCGAACGAGATGACGTCGGCCAGGGAGTCGAACTCGCCGCCGAACTCGCTCTCCGCCCCGGCCAGCCGCGCGATGCGGCCGTCGAGCACGTCGAGCACCGTGGCCACCCCCACGAACACCGCGGCGGTCGCATAGTCCGCCCGCATCGCGTGCACGATGCACGCGTAGCCGCAGAACAGGTTGCCGACGGTGAACATGCTCGGCAGCAGGTACACGCTGCGGCGGAAACGTTGCGTCCGGCGCTGGTTCCGCAGCACCGCGAGCACTCTCGGCATGATGACGCTCCGCCCGTCGTCGGGCCCGCGATCGAATTCGGGCCTCACGAGGGATGAGTCCCGTCCTCCTCCGCCGGGGCGGCCAGCCGCGCCACCACCGTCTCGCCTCCCCGCACCCGATCGCCCCGGGCTGCGACGAGCGTGGCGTCGGTGGGGACGAACAGGTCCATTCGCGAACCGAACTTCATGATACCGAAACGCTGACCCGTCCGTACGTCGCTTCCCGGCGTGACCCGGCAGACGACGCGCCGGGCCAGTGCTCCCACGACCTGTCGGAACACGATGGTGCGCCCATGGTGGTCCAGCCAGACCTCGGTTCGCTCGTTGTTCGCGCCCGCCCCGGGGCGATACGCGGGCAGAAAGGTGCCGCGAGAGTGGTCCACCCGGATGATCCGCCCGCCGATCGGCACGCGGTTCACGTGCACGTCGAGAGGAGACAGGAAGATGCTGAGCTGCAGCCATGCCCCGGGCGGCGAGCCTTCGGGCTGCGCCGGGCCGGCGAACAGGACGCGCCCGTCCGCCGGCGACACGACGGCGCCCGGCTCCTGCGGCGGCATGCGGGGCGGATCGCGGAAGAACAGCGCGACGAGTATCGCGGGAATGCACAGGAGCAGGGCCGCGAGCGGCAGCCCGGCGGCGAGGCATGCCAGGGGCGGGACGAACGCCAGACCGATGAACGGCGCACCCGCCCGGTCGATGGACATGAGCATGAATCGGCCGGGGGACCGCGGCCTCAGGCCGTCTGGGGATCCGCGTGGCGGCGCAGGATATCGTGCATGCGGTCCTTCAACTGGAGCTTACGCTTCTTCAGGTTCGCGGCTTCGATGCGTTCGGGTTGTGACAGGTGGTCCAGGCGTGACAACTCGTGGAGGCGGGCATCGAGCTCCTGATGCTGTTCCGCGAGCTGGCGAAACCCGCTGTCGGTCTGGAGAAGATGCTCTCTCAACTGTTGCGAGTCCTGTCCCATGCCACCTCCTGGAAGCGGTCTCGAGGGCGGGCCGCATGTTCGGGTTCGATCGTGCGGGAAGGTGAACGTACCACAGAATCCGGTCCCCTGTATAGGCGCCGGAAGATCGCCGGGGCATGGTCCGCGCGTCTAACGCGCGGACTCCCTCAGCCGGCGTTCACGCGCCAGCTCGGCGTCGGGCCGGCGCACGTACACGGGCCGGAGGGCGTGCGGCGCTCCCGCCCGCTCGCGCCACGGCGCCTGCACTGCCATCGCCGCCATCGCTCCCGCCAGCGTCGGGGTCTCGTCGAGCAGCCGAGAGCCGGGACCGAGACGTGTCTCGAGGAGCGATCGGCTCGCCGCGACGCCGTCCCCGATGACCCAGGCGGAACGCCGACCCAGCCGATGGGTCCAGCCGTCGAGCACCGCGGTCGGGACGGCGGAGGTCGCCGCCTCCGCCATGCGCCAGCCGGCGCCGGCCGAGGCATCGGCGGCGTCCATGCCGGCGAGCGGCGACGCGTCCGGGGCGGGCTCGTAGAGGGCGCTGAACACCTCTCCGCGCTTGGCGTCCACCCAGGGCACGATCAGGTCCGGGGCGGCGTTCTCGCCGATCTCCCGCGCCGCGATGTCCACGAGAGCGTCCAGGACCGGAATGCCGATCACCGGCCGGTCGTGCACCAAGGCGAGCCCCTGGACCGTGGCGATGCCCACGCGAAGTCCGGTGAACGACCCCGGACCGAGGGCCACCACGTACCGCTCGACGTCGGCCGTGGTCAGGCCCTGTCGCCCGAGCAGAGTGCGGATCGCCCCCGGCAGCCGCTCGCCGTGGGTCGAACCGGCGTCGCCGCACGTCTCCTCGAGCAGGCGCCCGTTTCGCGCCAGGGCAAAGCCGCCCCGATTCGTCGTCGTGTCGACGGCCAGCGTGAGCAAGGTTTCCGCTTCCCGGCGCCTTGACGGCGGTCGGCGCGCTTTCTATACTCGCACGATCCGCTGACCGTCGCACCCCGGCCATCCGGCGGCGCCCGACGTCGCCCCGATCCTGCCGTTGGCCTCGTGACCCCATCTCCGAAGGAAAATGCCGCGGCCGTGCGGGCCCCGACGCCCGCCATGCGCCAGTACCTCGACGCCAAGCGGCAGCACCGCGACGCCATCGTCTTCTTCCGGATGGGCGACTTCTACGAGATGTTCTACGAGGACGCGGTCACCGTTGCGCGGGCTCTCGATCTCACCCTGACGTCTCGTTCGAAGGACGCCGCAGGCGGTGCGATTCCCATGTGCGGCGTGCCCCATCACTCGGCCGACACCTACCTGACCCGGCTCGTGGAGAAAGGATTCCGCGTCGCCGTCTGCGAGCAGGTCGAGGACCCCAGGAAGGCCCGCGGCGTCGTGCAACGGGAGGTCGTGCGGGTCGTGTCCCCGGGCACGTTCACGGACACCGCTTATCTCGACGATCGGGAGCCGTCGTTCCTGATGGGGATCGCGACCCTGCGCCCCGCCGACTCGGCGGATCGTGACCGGTACGGCATGGCCCTCCTCGAAGTCTCGACCGGCGCCTTCGCGGCGGCGGAGTACGGCGGCGAGACGGGGCGGCAGGCGCTCGCCGACGACATCGCGGTGCTGCGACCGCGCGAGGTGGTGGCGGCCGAGGACCGCGACGTCGCGCCCCTGCTGCCCGACGTCTCCCCCCCGCCGGTCACGTCCCTCGACCCGTGGGTCTTCAGCCCGGATCGGGCGCGGGAGGCGTTGACGGGCCAGTTCGGGACGGCCGGACTCGACGGCTTCGGACTCGGCGACCGGCCCGCCGCGGTCGCGGCGGCCGGCGCCCTCGTGCACTACCTGCGCGAGACGCAGCGAGGCCGGCTGACCCACGTACGCGGCATCGCGTTCCGCGAGGCAGCCGACGCACTGGTCATCGACCCGCTCACCCTCGGTCATCTGGAGGTCGTGCGCTCGGCCGAGGGCGGACGGTCCGGCTCCCTGTACGCGGAGATGGACTTCGCGGTGACGGTCATGGGCAGCCGCCTGCTGAGGAGCTGGCTGCTGCGTCCCCTGGCGAATCTGGAACGGGTGCGCAACCGCCTCGACGCGGTCGAGGAGCTCGCGTTCCGGTCGACCGAGCGGGCCAAGCTCCGCGAGGCCCTCAAGTCCGTGCAGGATATCGAGCGCCTGGTCGCGAGGGCCGCGTTGGGAACGGCCGGCCCGCGGGACCTCCTCGCGCTGCAGCGCTCCCTCGCCGCGGTCCCCCGGCTGAAGGCGATCCTGCAGGTCTTCGACGCACCCCTGACGTGCAGCCTCGCGGCCGAGCTCGACGAGGTGCCGGCGGCGCGCGACGCCATCGAGGCGACGGTGAGCGAGTCGCCTCCCGCCTCGGCCCGGGACGGCGGGATGATTCGGGACGGCGCGGACGCGCAGCTCGACGAGCTGCGCGCGATCAGCCGTGGCGGCAAGGACCAGATCGCGGCGATGGAGGCGGCCGAGCGCACCCGCACCGGCATCGGCTCGCTGAAGGTCCGGTTCAACCGGGTGTTCGGCTATTACATCGAGGTCTCGAAGCGGAACCTGCACGCGGTCCCCGACGACTACCACCGCAAGCAGACCATCGCGGGCGGAGAACGCTTCATCACGCCCGCCCTCAAGGACTACGAGCACAAGGTGCTGGCGGCGGACGAGCGGATCCTCGAACGCGAGATCGAGCTGTTCGAGAAGCTCAGGAGCGAGGTCGCGGCGGCGGCGGCGCCCATCCAGGACTCGGCCCGGGCGGTGGCCAACGTCGACGTGCTGGCCGGACTCGCCGAGGCGGCGGCGGTCCACGACTACATCAAGCCGCACGTCCACGACGGGGACGAGCTGATCGTCGCCGAGGGCCGGCACCCCGTCGTGGAACGCCACGCCGGGCACGCCTTCGTCCCCAACGACGTGACCTTGAACAGCTCGACGCACCAGGTCGTCATCCTGACCGGCCCGAACATGGGCGGCAAGTCGACCTATCTGCGGCAGACGGCCCTGATCGTCCTGCTCGCGCACATCGGGTCGTTCGTACCGGCCAAGTCCGCCAAAGTACCGATGACCGACCGGATCTTCGCTCGCGTCGGAGCCTCGGACAACATCACCCGCGGGCAGTCGACGTTCATGGTGGAGATGCAGGAGACCGCGAACATCCTGCACTCGGCGACGTCCCGCAGCCTCGTGCTGCTGGACGAAATCGGTCGCGGCACGGCCACGTACGACGGCCTGAGCATCGCCTGGGCCGTCGCCGAGCGTCTCGCCACCGATCCATCGGCGCGGCCGAGGACGCTGTTCGCCACCCACTATCACGAGCTGACGGACATTGCCGCCACGCTCCCGGGGGTGGCCAACTGCCACGTCGTCGCCCGGGAATGGGAGGACGAGATTCACTTCCTGCGGAAGGTCGAGCCGGGGCGCTCGGACCACAGCTACGGCATCCAGGTCGCGCGCCTCGCGGGCCTGCCGGCGCAGACCGTCGAGCGCGCCAAGCAGCTCCTGCACGGCCTCGAGCAGGACGAGCTGGCCCGCGGGGGGGGGCGCCCCGTGGCGCCCTCCGAGGCTGCGAACGGGCACGCGCAGCTCGGGTTGTTCGCGGACCCGCCGGCGGAGCCCGAGGTGGTCCGCCGCCTTCGCGGCCTCGAGGTCGACCGCATGACGCCGCTGGAGGCGCTCAACCTGCTGGCGGAGTTGAAGCGTGAGGCGGACGGGGAGTCCGCGCCGTAGGAAACGCGTCATGGCGGAGCGAATCGGGATCGTCGGGGCCGGCTTCAGCGGGCTGTTGAGCGCGTACCTGCTTGAACGGCGCTTCGGCGACGCGGTGGAGATGGAGGTGTGGGAGGCGGCCGACCGCCCCGGCGGGCGCGTGCGGACGACCCACGTGACCGAGGCCGGCGTGAGCTACGAGGCGGGCGTCGCGGAGCTCTACGACATCGCCGGCAATCCTCAGCTCCGCAACCTGATCCATCACCTGGGCCTGGAGACCCGACCCTTGACGGGGACGCCGTACTTCGTGGTCGATGACCGCGTCCTGCGGGACGACCGCGGCCTCGAGGGCCTGCTCGGCCGGCGCGGCATGGACCGCCTGCGCCGGTTCTGGGAGGAAGGCACGGCGCTGCGACCGCCCGCGGACTACGCCCTCGCGGGCCGGGAGAAGGACAACCGGCACCCCTGGCAGCGGCGCACGTTCGAGGACGTGCTCGGCGACATCGACGACCCGCGCTGCGAGTGGTTCACGGCGATGCAGTGCCACAGCGACCTCGCCACGGAGCCGCCCCGCACGAGCGGGCTGTTCGGCATGGACAACCTGCTGATCGATCATCCCGGCTACTGCACCATGCACACCCTGACGGCGGGGAACGAGGGGCTCACGGCGGCGCTCGCCGACCGCGTCCGCTCGCCGGTGACGTTGCGCACGGCGGTCACCGCGGTGACCGCCGACGATGAGACGGGGGTGCGGGTCACCGTGCATGGACCCGACGGCGAGGAACACGACGTCGAGGTCGACGCGTTGCTCGTGACCCTGCCGCCGGCGGGCGTCCGGGCGATCCGGTGGCGCGACGAACGCCTGCGGGACGCGGTCGCCGACCATGTCCGCCATCACGACCACGGCGCCGCGTATCTGCGGGTCACGCTGCTGTGCCGCCGGCGGTTCTGGCGCCGCGAGTTCCCGGAAGACTACTTCGTGAGCGACGCGTTCGGCGGCGTCACCGTCTACGACCAGTCCCCGGACGACGGCTCGTCGGGGGCCGGCGTCCAGAGCTGGCTGATGGGCGGGGCTTCAGCCCTGGAGTACGCCGCGAAGCCCGACAGGGAGGTCGTGGCCGCGGTCCTCGGCGCCATGCCGGGGGTCACCCCGATGCCCGAGGATCTGCTCGTCCAGGCCCGCGTCGACCGATGGACGGGCGTCGCCGGCGTCTCCGCCCTGCCGGGCGGCGTGCCCCTGCGCCCCCTGCGGCAGCGTCACTGCCCCGATCCTCGCTGGCCCCGGCTGCAGTTCATCGGCGACTATCTGTACGACGCCACCCTCTGCGGCGCGTTGGATGCGGTGCTGTACGGTGTGTCGCACTTCGGGGAGCTGATGGCCGGGAAGGCCGGTCCGGCCGCCGACGATCTCATCGACATCTTCGGCGGCACGACCGCCGAATCCGGCGGGGGGGCTGCGTCCTCGCCCCGATCCGCCTTCTTCCTCGACGAACGCCGGACCGCAGGGCACGAGTCTGCGTCCCCGCCGGTCAGGAGGCCGGCTCCGGCAGGGTGAGGCAGTGCAGCGTGCCCAGGCCCAGGACCAGATCGACGGCGTGAATCCCGACCACCTCGCGACCGGGGAACAGCGCGGCCAGCCGGCCGAGGGCCGCGCGGTCGGCCGGATCGTTGAAGGTCGGGACGAGGACGAGCCCGTTGGCGACGTAGAAGTTCAGGTAGCTGGCCGGCAGCCGCTGGCCGTCGAAACGGAGGGGGCGGGGCATCGGCAGCGGGACCACCGTGAGGCGGCGGCCGCCCACGCGGGCCGCCCGCAGGCGGCGCAGGTTGTCCGCGAGCGGCGCGTGGTTCTCGTCGGCGGGGTCGGGCTCGGCGGCGGCGACCACGGTGGTCGGGCCGACGAACCGGGCAACGTCGTCGACGTGGCCGTGGGTGTCGTCGCCGGCGATTCCGCGGCCCAGCCAGACGACGGTGTCGACGCCCAGATAGGCCTCGAGCACCTGCTCGATGTCCTCCCGGCTCATCCCCGGGTTCCTCGGTTGCACCACCCGGTCGAGCAGGCACTCCTCGGTCGCGAGGGCGGCCCCTGCACCGTTGACGTCGATGCCCCCGCCCTCGAGGACGACGGGTCGGCGGCGCTCGCCGCTCCGCGGAACGATGCGCGGCACCCTTCTCGTGGCGGCGATGCGGCTCGGCAGCCGGTTGTCCCGGGCCCAGTCGTCGTACCTGGCCCAGCCGTTGAAGCGCCAGTCGACCAGGGCGACGTCCCCGGGCGCGCCCGGGGTGGCGGCGCGCCGCACGAACGTGCCGCCCGAGTCGCGCACCCAGCTCCGGTCGGTCGGAAACCGGTGCCCACCCACGCGCTTCGCATCGACCCCCGCCCGGGTGAGCCGCCGCAGGGCCCGCCGCTCCGAGCGAGAGTCGTGGAACACGATCTCGACCCGCTCCACGGCGGCGAGCCGACGCACGATCTCGACGTAGCACCAGCGGACCGCGTCGATCCGGCCCGGCCAGTCGGAGCGGTTGTGGGGCCAGGCGATCCAGGTGGCGCGGTGGCGTTCCCACTCGGCGGGCATGAGCCACCGGCCTTCGACAGGCGGGGTGCGCGCGCCCGACGGGACGACGGGTCGGCCGGCCGGGTCCATGCGTCCGCTCAGGCTCGCGTGCCCCCGCCGCCGGGGGCGCCGCGAGCCTCCCCGCCAGGCTGCGCTCTCCCGCTCGGAGGCCCGTCGAGCATCCGGGCGGTCAGGCCCGAGTAGCTGTCCACGCGGCGGTCCCGGAGGAACGGCCATCCGCGCCGTTGCCGCTCGATGGCCCCGCCGTCGCACACCGCCAGCACCACCTCGTTCCCGTCCGTCGATCCGGCGGCGAGAATCCGCCCGCTCGGATCGCAGACGAACGACCGACCCCAGAACTGCAGGCCTCCGCCCGGCGCCCCCTCGTGCCCGGTGCGGTTGACGGCGGCGACGAAGACGCCGTTGGCGATGGCGTGACCCCGCTGGACGGTGCGCCACGCGTCGTGCTGGGCCGCCCCCACCGACTCGCGCTCGGCCGGGTGCCAGCCGATCGCGCTCGGATAGACGATCAGTTCCGCGCCGGCGAGGGCGCTCAGCCGCGCGGCCTCGGGGAACCACTGGTCCCAGCAGATCAGCGGACCGACCCGAGCGAACCGCGTCCCGAAGACGGGATAACCGAGATCGCCGGGGGCGAAGTAGAACTTCTCGTAGTACAGCGGGTCGTCCGGGACGTGGGTCTTGCGGTAACGGCCCAGCAGGGCGCCGTCGGCGTCGATGACGACGACCGCGTTGTGGTAGACGCCGGCCGCCCGGCGCTCGAAGACCGGGACCACGAGCACGACGCCGAGGTCGGCGGCGAGGGCGGCGCACCGCTCCGTGGTGGGGCCCGGGACCGGCTCGGCGAGATCGAAGTTGGCCGCGTCCTCGCGCTGACAGAAGTACCGGCAGCCGAAGAGCTCCGGCAGGCAGACGATCTGCCCCCCCCGCCCCGCCGCTTCACGGACCAGTTCGACCGCCGTCTCGACGTTCGCGGACACCGAGTCGCCGCAGGCCATCTGCACCAGAGCGACCGTGAACCGTGAAGTCTCCCGTGTGGACATCGACCAAGCCAGCGGGGGGGCGACGCACCAACGGCGCCCGTCGGGCCGGGGCGCGCGTTCCGTCTGGGCCTCGGGGGGCGCGAGGCGCGGTGCAAGCGCCGACCGATTGCGGGAAGCCGCGCAGCGAAGAACGGGCCCTGGAAGCGTCGCCGGGCGCTCCGCCCACGCCCGGGCTCTCCCGCCGTCCCCGCCGCTGTGCCGAGCCGCTACCCCTCGACCTGCAGCACCTGGAGTTCGCGCTCGGCGTTCGCGAAGTAGAGCGAAGTCGGGAACTCGTCCATAATCCGCTGGAACGCGGCCCGAGCCTCGTCGGAACGGCCGGCCAGCCGGTAGGCGCGCCCAAGCTCCATCAGGATTCCGTCGACTGGCAGCGGCGCGTCGGCGGCGGAGACCGAGGACGGCTCGAGGAGGGCGATCGCCTCTTCGTAGGAGCCGCGGGACATCTGCGCGCTCGCCAGCCCGAGGGTGGCCATGCGACCGTAGACGCCGACCTCGTCGCCCTCCATCACCCGCCGGTACTGCTCCGCCGCCTCGTCGTGACGCCCGAGTGCGGCGAGGGCCGCGGCGGCCCGGTACCGGGCGGTGATTCCCGATGGCGTGCTCGGGTACGCGTCGGCGGCCTCGAGCAGCATCGGAAGCGACGCAGACATCTTGGCCTCGATCGTGGGATAGGAGCCGGGCGGCTGGGCGAAGGGAGGCTCGGCCGTCGCCGGGTCCTCTCCTCCGTCCGGCGAATCGGTCGCGGGCGGTGGAACCACCGGTGCGTCGGCGACGACTAGCGCCTCGGCAAGCAGGACCCCCGCCGTCGCCTCGGCCCGCTCGGACCACCACGTGTAGCCTCCGAACAGCACGACGACGGCCAGGGCGATGCCGCCGGCGATCGCGAGACCCGTCCCCAGGCTGTCTGCCCGGTACTGAAGCCGGGTCATCGCCGCAGCGAACGCGTTCTCCTTCAGGTGATGCCGCTCACTCCGCTTCATTGGGGTCTTCCTGCCTGTTTCCCGGTCATTGCCCGGCGCCTGCGCGGCGCTCTATCGCCGAGAGTGTACCAGACGCGCGGCGCCCGCGACGGGCCGGATTGGCGCGCGTGCCTGGATTCGAACCAGGGGCCTACCGCTTAGGAGGCGGTCGCTCTATCCGACTGAGCTACACGCGCGTATCGGGTAACGCCCCAGTTTATCAGAGGAGGGAGTGCGCCGGCCGCCGGGAGTCACGGGTTCCAGGGCAGCATCGGCTTCAGCGGGTATCCCGACTCGTCGAGCAACCAGGCCGGCCGGCGGTGGGTCAGCGCGGCCGCGCGCGTGAGATCGATGGCTCCGGCCAGCGAATCGCGCTCCCCCAGGGTGGCCTCGCCGACTCGCACCACCCAGCTCGCGGGACCGCCCTCCCGTCGCTGATGAGAACAGATGACGTCGTGGACTTCGTCCGGAGACTGCAGCATGTACCCCTTTTCGGCCGGACCGCGGCGCCGCAACAGGTCCTTCCGCCATCCTTCCGCCCCCGCGCCTCCGCCGGCGGCGGCAATCCGGCTGCGATACGGTCGAAAAGCGACCGCTCTCGTCACGGAAGAGAGGGGGAAGTGGATGAACGGGGGCTCGCCGCGGGCTCCGTCTCCGAGAGCTGCCTGAGGGCCCGCGACACGCGCGCGTACTCTTCGTATCGCCGCTGGTACTGCTCGAGCCTCTGCCGCTCCAGGGTCTCGAGGCGCGCCCGCAGCGGCGACGCCGTCTCGTCGGTGGCCTGCCCGAGCTCGGCCTCGACGGCTTCGCGCCGGGCGCGATGCCTGGCGTCGTGACGCCGTTCCCAGTCGAGCCAATCGGTGCTCCACTGGGCGTGGGCCGCCTCCAGGTCGGCGGCGCTGAAGGGGAACCGGGCCTCGCCGCCACCATCGAGAGCCGCGACCGCCGCCGGGAAGGCCCGTCGGGCCGCGGCCGCCACCGGATACCACGCCAGGAGAGCGCGCGGATCGGCGTGCGCCCGCTCGCAGGCGGGACCGAACAGCGCCAGCAACTCGAGCATCTGGGCGTCCCGCCGTCGGCCTCCGAGCGCCTTCGAGACGAGGACGGCGCCGTACACGATGGCGGCCGCGACCGCCGCCAACGCAATCTCGAGCATGGTGGTGGTCCGGTCGTCGCGAGGTTTCAGTACTGCAATCCGACGACGAGCGGCGTGTCTCCGAGCCGCTTGCGGCCGTCGAGGAAGGTCAGCTCGACGAGGAACGCGATGCCCACCACTTCCCCGCCCGTCTTCCGCACCAGGTCGCGGGCGGCGCCGGCGGTGCCTCCGGTGGCGAGCAGGTCGTCGACGATGAGCACGCGCTGGCCCGGCTCGATGGCGTCCTCGTGGATCTCGAGAGCGTCCGTCCCATACTCCAGCTCGTAGGACTGTCGGATGGCGGCGGCCGGCAGCTTGCCCGGCTTGCGGGCGGGGACGAAGCCGGTGCGCAGCCGGTCGGCGATCGCCGCCCCCAAGATGAAGCCGCGGCTCTCGATGCCCAAGACCAGATCGAGGCGTTCGGCGCGGAACGGCTCCGTCAACCCCGCCACCGCGTCCGCCAGGCCGGCCGGGTCGCGCAGCAGGGTCGTGATGTCGCAGAAGTCGATGCCCGGCTTCGGAAAGTCCGGGACGTGCCGGATCTTCTCTTTCAGGTGTTCCATGTGCGCTTCGCCCATCCCGTGCGCGCCGCCGGCCTCGTCCGCGGGTTCCGGCCGCCGGCCGGAGGCCGCCGCGAATCGAGGCCGGCTACTCCCCCACGATCCGAAACCCCGGCGAGGCGGCGCCCGGCGTCATGTCCGTGACCGTGACCCCATCGACGAGCCCGGCCGGCGGTCCCTGCCGGAGCGCCCGCTCGAACCGCTGCATCGCGTGCTCGTCGCCCTCGGCTTCCACCTCGACCTGCCCGTCCGCGAGGTTGCGGACGAAGCCACGGAGGCCCTCCCGGGCGGCGGCGGCGCGCGCATGGAACCGGTACCCGACGCCCTGGACGCGTCCGGAGACGACGAACCGCCTCGCGACGATCACCTCACCCTCCGGGTTGCCGGCGTCCTCGAACCCGTTCCCCCTCCGGGTTGCCGGCGTCCTCGAACCGGTCCCGGGCGCCTCAGGCGCCGGAGTCCGCAGCGGGCGTCGCCGGGTGCTCCCCGGACGTCCGCCGTGCGCCGGGCGGCAGCCGGCAGCGCGCGATTATATCCGAACCCCGGCGCCCCGGAGCTGTTCGCAGCAATGGCGCGGGCTCGCTCCCGGGCTGCGTTGAGCCGTGAACGGCGCAAGCGGGGCGGGTGCGCAACGGCCGGAGAGAGGTGCAGCGTGTCGCTGCGTTGGGCGGAAGCGAAGGCGCCGACGGGAAGGGTGGTCGGGGCGAGAGGATTTGAACCTCCGACCCCTCGGTCCCGAACCGAGTGCTCTACCAGGCTGAGCCACGCCCCGACACGATTGACTATTATGCCTCAACCGGGGCCGGTTCGTCGAGAAAATCGACCGCGTCGAGCGCGGCGTGGTTCGTCCCGTCGGGATGCAGGGGCGTGAACGAGACCCGGGCTCACCGGGCGCGCGCGGGGTCGATGCCCGGACAGGCCGGCAAGGGGCAGACCAGCAGGGGCTCACCGGGCGCGCGCGGGGTCGATTTCTCACGGAAGCGCCACCGCTGGAGGCCCAGGGGCTCACCGGGCGCGCGCGGGGTCGATGCCCGGACAGGCCGGCAAGGGGCAGACCAGCAGGGGCTCACCGGGCGCGCGCGGGGTCGATGCCGTAGGGACGCGCCCAGTCGAGACCCGCGAGAGTGTCGCCGGCGGGACGGTACTCGCAGGCCACCCAGCGTTCGTAGCCCTGTTCGTCGAGCACGTCGAACAGGTACGGATAGTGTACTTCCTGGGAGCCGTCCGGCTCGTGCCGGCCCGGCACGCCCGCGATCTGGATGTGGCTGATGACGTCGAGATTGGCCTTGATGGTCTCGGCGAGGAAGCCCTCCATGATCTGCATGTGGTAGATGTCGTACTGGAGGAACACGTTGTCCTCGCCCACCTGGTCGATGACTCGACGCGCGTCGGCGGTATGGGTGAGGAAGTAGCCGGGCATGTCTTGCGTGTTGAGCGGCTCGATCAGCAGCCGCACCCCCGGCGACCGGGCCGCGGCCGAGGCCCGCCGCAGGTTCGCCACGAACGTGGCCTCGGCCCGGGCGTCGTCGGTGGTCCCGGCCAGGCAGTGCACCTGCCGGCAACCCGTGACCCGGCAATACTCGAGCGCGCGGGCGACCCCCTCGTCGAACTCCGCCTCCCGCCCCGGGACGGCGCCGACCATGGCTGGCAGGTTGAAGAGCACCGCTTCGAGGCCGCTGTCCCGGTACGCCGACGCGATCTCCTCGGCCGTGTGCTCGTAGGGGTTCTGGATCTCCGCCCCGGTGAAACCGGCGCGCGCCGCGAGTCCGAACCGGTCGAGCATGTCGACCTCGCGGAACATCATCGAGAAATTGGCAGCCAGCTTCGGCATGGCTCCAGACGGTATCATGAACGAAGGATGACCCCATCGCCCGCCGCGCCGTTCGACGCGGTGCTCCTGGTCAGCTTCGGCGGCCCCCAGGGACTCGACGACATCCGGCCCTTTCTCGCGAACGTGCTGCGCGGGCGCCGCGTGCCTCCCGCCCGCGTCGAGGAGGTGGCGCGCCACTACGAGCGCTTCGGCGGCGTGTCGCCGATCACCGAGCTGACCCGCCGACAGGCGGCGGGGCTGCAGGAGCGGCTCGATCGGGACGGCCTCCCGCTGCCCGTCTACGTCGGCATGCGCAACTGGCACCCGTTCCTCGCCGACACCTTGCGAGAAATGGCGCAGGCCGGCACCCGACGTGCGGTGGGGCTGATCCTCGCCGGGTTCCGTTCGTGGTCGAGCTGCGGACAGTACCGCGACAACGTGCTGAACGCGCGCCGGGAACTCCACGCCGCCGGCCATCCCGACGTCGAGGTGTCCTACGTCGGCGACTGGCATACCCACGAGGGCTTCATCGAGGCCTGGGCGGCGCGGGTCGGAGCCGCGCTGGACACGCTGCCGACGTCCGAGCGAGACCGGGCCCGGCTCGTGTTCACCGCTCACAGCATTCCCGTCGGCATGACCGGAGCGGGGCTGTATCGCGAGCAGTTGGAGGTCTCGGCCCGGCTCGTCGCCGAGCGCCTCGGGCGCAACGACTGGGCGCTGGTCTATCAGAGCCGCAGCGGGCGCCCGCAGGATCCGTGGCTCGAACCGGACGTCTGCGATTACCTGCGGACCGCCGCGGCGGGCGGCCTCCGGACGGTGGTCCTCTGTCCGCTGGGGTTCGTGGCCGACCACATCGAGGTTCTCTACGACCTCGATGTCGAAGCCGCGGCCGTCTGCGCCGAACTCGCCATCACGATGCGGCGGGCGACCGCGGTCAACGACGACCCGCGGTTCCTCGACATGCTGGCGGAGGTCGTCCGCTCGACCGCGGAACGCTACCGGGGCGGGCGGCCTCTGCCGATCTGCGCGGCGGCGGAGCGGCCGGCCGACTGACGCGGCCGGCCGCGTGGCCGACGACACGGTTCTCACCCGACGACCGAGGGAGCGCGGAGGCGGCCCCGTCGCGGCGGCTTCGAGGATGTCCGACTCGTCCGGGGCCGCTATCCGGCGACCGGCTCGGGAGCACAGTGCTTGTCGAACGCGGCCGTCAACTGGGCGGCGATGGCCTGCGCTTCCTGGTTCTCGATCTCGTGCCGCTCGATGAAGTAGATGAGCCTGCCGTCGCGGAGCAGGGCGATCGACGGCGACGAGGGCGGATAGCCCGTGAAGTAGCTGCGGGCCCGCTCGGTGGCCTCGATGTCCGCGCCCGCGAACACCGTGGTGAGGTGATCGGGCTTCACGGCGTGCTGCAGCGAGAGCGCCACGCCGGGCCGGGCCCGGCCCGCCGCGCAGCCGCACACCGAGTTGACGACGACCATCGTCGTGCCCGGGGTCTGGGCGATCGCCTTGTCGACTTCTTCCGCGGTCCGCAACTCGCGGACCCCGAACCGGGTCAGCTCTTCCCGCATCGGCGCAATCATGAACTCTGGATACAAGCGGACGCTCCTTTCAGGGTACGTTCCAGCCTCTCAGACTAACACAGGACTCCGGAGCCGGCCGCGCCCTGGGGGGGGCCTCCCGCCCGATCCGTGCGGTGTCGGCCGGCCGACACGACGTCACGCGCTGCCGCGCAGGCTGGCCGCAGCGATGCGACGGTTGAAGGCGATCAGCAGGGCCAACGCGATCCCCCACTGCAGCAGGCACGTGCCCAGCGAGCTCACCCGCATCGGGTTCCACCACCCGGCCGGATCGAAGACCGCCACCGCCTGGTAGGTCCACCACGTGAACATCGCCAGGAACTCGATCGGCACCAGCCACGTCACCACCCACTCCCAGGCGCGTCCGGCCTGCACGTGGCGGGTCGACCGGTCGACCAGCTCGCGCCGGAACCGCGCGACGCCGACGCGCCGCACTCCCAGCGCGATGAACAGGCCGCTGATCATGAGGGCTAGCCCCCACACCCAGTCCTGGTTGTCGAAGACGCCGAGGCTGGCCGCCGACGGCGCCCCCCCGACGATGACCGCCCCCGTGACCCAGCGGATGGCCCGAGGCCGCGGCATCCCGGTATCCATCAGGATGCGCGTGGCCAGCTCGAACATCGCGATCAGCGACGACAACGCGGCGCAGAACAGGGCGAGGAAGAACAGCGGCAGGAACAGGCCGCCGGCGGGAATCCGGTCGAAGAGCTGGGGGATCCAGATGAAGGTCAGGCCCTGGTTCCCGCTCGCCATCACCGCGAGGGCCTCGTTCTCGGAGAGTATCGCGAACGCGGTGGGCACGATGGCCATGCCCGCCAGCAGCGAGGCGGTGTTGTTGCCGAGCCCGATGGCGGTGGAGTTGAGCACGACGTCCTCTTCGCGCTTCACGTACACCGCGTAGGTGAGGATGAGTCCCCAACCCGCCCCCGTCGACCATGCCGACTGGGTCAGCGCCTCGAGCCACGTGCGGTAGCTGCCGAGCAGCGACAGGTCGGGGTCGAAGAGGAAGCCGAGCCCGCGGCCCGCCCCCGGCAGGGTCACCGAGCGTACCACCGCCACCACTAGCAGGACGAACAGGGTCGGGATGAGCACTCGGTTGGCCCGCTCGATGCCGGCCACCACCCCCCGGCTGATGATCGCGGCCGCGGCGAGCACCGCCGCGATCTGGAACGCGAGCGGCTGCCACACCGAGGCGCTGAAGCTCGTCCAATACTCCTCGGCGGCCGCGCCCTGCAGGCCGCCGAGCAGCGTCACCGTGAAGTACTTCAGCGTCCAGCCCGTCACCACCGAGTAGTAGAACAGGATCATCACGCTGGTGACGGCGACGAATCCCCCCATCCACGCCCAGCGCCGCCCCACGAGGTCGGCGAAGGCCCCGATGACCCCGCGCCGGCTGCCCCGGCCGAGCCCGAACTCGGCGATCAGCAGCGGCAGCGACCACAGGAACAGGAAGAGCAGCCAGGGAATCAGGAAGGCGGCTCCGCCGTTCTCGGCCGCGACCCGGGGGAAGCGCCACAGGTTGCCGGTGCCGACGGCCATCCCCAGCCCCGCGAGAATCAGGCCCCACCGCGACGAAAACCGGTCTTGTGTCGCCATATCGAGGGAACTATCGAGCATTGTGGAACGTCAAGCAAGGTGAAACTCATACCATAAATATATATGCTATGATATCGCTCATATTACGTCATACTCGACAGGGCGCCCGCGTACCCTGCACCCGTGGATCTGCCCGGGACCGTGAACCGAGTCGGAACGCCAACGGTCGGCGCCGTAGAACCGGTCGGGCTCCGGTTGAGCGGCCGGCGCTCCGAGCCGCGGGCAGTTCCCGGGGGGACCGGGCGCGCCGCGCACGGCATGGGCTCCGGGCGGGTCGATCGGTAGCCGGGCGGAGCCCGTCGGCGGCGGGAACCGGCAGGGTCGGTCCGAACGCCCGATGACGGCGGAAGGAGGAACCATGAACCTCAAGCGCTACACCGAGAAGTCGCAGGAGGCGGTGCTGGCCGCGCAGCAGCTCGCGGAACGGCAGCATCACCCGCAGATCGCTCCCGAGCACCTGCTCGTCACCCTGATCGACCAGCCCGACGGCGTCGTGCCGGCGGTGCTGCGGCGTCTGGGGGTCGAGCCTCCGCGGCTGCTCGAGGAGGCCCGGGCATGGCTCGGGAGGCAGCCGCAGGCCCGCGGGGGAACCGAGCCCGGCCCGTCGCCGCGCCTGCGCGCGGTGGCGCAGGCGGCGGAACGCGAGGCCGAGCGGTTGAACGACGACTACGTCAGCACCGAGCACCTGTTGCTCGCCGTCACCGAGGAGGGCGGTCGCACCGAGGCTGGCCGCCTGCTCGCGTCGCACGGGGTCACGTCGGCGCGGGTCCTGGAGGCGCTGTCCGCGGTCCGGGGAAGTCAGCGCGTCACCGACCAGCACCCCGAGGGCAAGTACGAAGCCCTCGAACGCTACGGCCGCGACCTGACGGCGGCCGCGAACCAGGACCGGCTCGACCCCGTCATCGGGCGCGACGACGAGATCCGCCGCACCTTGCAGGTGCTCTCGCGCCGCACCAAGAACAACCCCGTGCTCATCGGCGAGCCGGGGGTCGGCAAGACCGCCATCGTCGAGGGCCTCGCCCACCGCATCGCGCGGGGCGACGTGCCCGAGGGGCTGAAGGACAAGCGCATCATCAGCCTCGATCTCGGCGCCCTCGTGGCGGGCGCGAAGTACCGGGGCGAGTTCGAGGAGCGCCTCAAGGCGGTGCTGAAGGAGATCGCCGACGCCGACGGGCGTATCGTCCTCTTCATCGACGAGCTCCACACCGTGGTCGGGGCCGGCGCGGCCGAGGGTTCCATCGACGCCTCGAACCTCCTCAAGCCGATGCTCGCGCGTGGTGAGCTGCACACCATCGGCGCCACCACCCTCGACGAGTACCGGAAGCACATCGAGAAGGACGCCGCCCTCGAGCGGCGTTTCCAGCCGGTGCTGGTCTCCGAGCCGACGGTCGAGGACACCATCAGCATCCTCCGCGGCCTGCGGGAGCGCTACGAGATCCACCACGGGGTGCAGTTCAAGGACGCCGCCCTCGTCGCCGCCGCCACCCTCTCCCACCGCTACATCCCCGACCGCTTCCTGCCCGACAAGGCCATCGACCTCGTTGACGAGGCGGCGGCGAAGCTGCGCACCGAGATCGACTCGCTGCCGGCGGAGCTCGACGAGGTCGAGCGGCGCATCATGCAGCTCGAGATCGAGCGCGAGGCTCTGCGCAAGGAGAAGGACGCGGCCTCGGCCGAGCGCCTCGGCCGCCTCGAGCGCGAGCTCGCCGACCTCAAGGAGAGCCGCACGCGCCTGCATGCCCAGTGGCAGCAGGAGAAGGCGGCCATTCAGGCGACGCGGGAGCTGACCGAGGCGATCGAGCAGGTCCGCCTCGCCGTCGAGCGGGCCCGGCGCGAGGGCGACTACGCGCGGGCGTCGGAGCTGCAGTACGGACGGCTGCCCGAGCTCGAGCGAGAGATCGCGGCACAGTCGCCGGCCGCCGGCGAGGACGGCGGGAACGAGGGCCGCATGCTCAAGGAACAGGTCGACGACGCGGACATCGCCGAGGTCGTCAGCCGGTGGACCCACATCCCCGTCAGCCGCCTCGTCGAGGGCGAGATCGAGAAGCTGCTGAAGATGGAGACCCGGCTCCACGAGCGCGTGATCGGGCAGGACGAGGCGGTCACCGCGGTGTCGAACGCCATCCGCCGGGCCCGCGCGGGGCTCCAGGACCCGTCGCGCCCGCTCGGCAGTTTCATCTTCCTGGGGCCGACCGGCGTCGGCAAGACCGAGCTCGCGCGCGCCCTCGCCCGGTTCCTGTTCGACGACGAGCGCGCGATGGTCCGCATCGACATGACCGAGTACCAGGAGAAGCACACGGTGGCGCGGATGATCGGAGCGCCCCCCGGCTACGTCGGCTACGACGACGCGGGGCAGTTGACCGAGGCGGTGCGGCGCCGCCCCTACGCGGTGGTCCTCTTCGATGAGATCGAGAAGGCGCACCCGGACGTGCTGAACGTGCTGCTGCAGCTCCTCGACGACGGGCAGCTGACCGACGGCAAGGGCCGCACCGTCGACTTCAAGAACGCGGTCGTGATCATGACGTCGAACCTCGGCGGCCGGCTCATCGCGGAGCAGGCGCGCCGCGGGGACGACGACGAGGCTTTGCGCGGGCGGGTCTTCGAGGCCCTGCAGGCGCATTTCCGGCCGGAGTTCATCAACCGGATCGACGACGTCATCCTGTTCCACGCCCTGGGCCGCGACCACGTCCGCGAGATCGTCCGGATCCAGCTCGGTCGGCTCGCCGAGCGGCTGGCGGACCGCCGGATGACCATCGAGCTGTCCGACGCGGCCCTGGACCTGCTCGCCGAGCGCGGCTTCGATCCGGTCTACGGGGCACGACCGCTCAGGCGCACCGTGCAGCGGATGGTGCTCGACCCGCTCGCCCGGCGCATGCTGGAGCACGAGCTGCGCGAGGGCGCCCACGTCCGGGTGGATGCGGCCGGCCGGGAGCTCGTGTTCGCGACGGAACCCGTCGCCGCCTGAGATTCGACCGCTCGACGACGGCGGGGAGACCGCAACCGCCGCGCCAGCGTCAGAGGGGCCGGAAGGCCATCCCTGCCCCGCGCGACGGCGCGGTCCGCGACGGGGTCGCTACGGCCGTGGGCGGCCCGGCAAGCGCCGGCGGAACTATGGGCCGTTCCCGGACCGGGCCGTCGGCTCGGGGCTCCGCCGCTCCGCCCGAACCGGTCCTTCAGGCGTCTGACGCGCCCTCGCCCGCCGGAGCGGCCTCGCCCGCCTCGAATCGAATGGCGTTGTGGGAACCGTCGCAGAACGGCCGGTTCTTGGAGGCGCCGCACCGGCAAAGCGCGAACGGTCGGCGGGGCACCGGGTAGGAGGCGCCGTTCCAGTCGACGAGGGTCACGTCGTCGCCGATGACCAGGTAGGGACCGTTCTCTCGAACCTTGATTTCCGCCATCGCCGTCACCCCATCTTCTGCATCGACGCCAGGAAGTCCTGGTTCGATCGCGTCTTGGACATCTTGTCGAGCAGCAGCTCCATCGCCTCGACCGCCGACAGCGGGTTCAGCACCTTCCGCAGCACCCAGACCCGGTTGAGGTCCTCGGGCTCGAGCAGCAGCTCCTCCTTCCGCGTGCCGCTCTTCTGGATGTCGATGGCCGGGAAGACCCGCTTGTCGACCAGCTTGCGGTCGAGGTGGATCTCCATGTTGCCGGTCCCCTTGAACTCCTCGAAGATCACGTCGTCCATGCGGGAGCCGGTGTCGACCAGCGCGGTGGCCATGATCGTCAGCGAGCCGCCCTCCTCGATGTTCCGCGCGGCGCCGAAGAACCGCTTCGGTTTCTGCAGCGCGTTCGAGTCGAGACCGCCCGAGAGGACCTTGCCGGACGGGGGAATCACCGTGTTGTAGGCGCGGGCGAGCCGCGTGACCGAGTCGAGCAGGATGAACACGTCCTTCTTGTGCTCGACGAGGCGCTTCGCCTTCTCGATGACCATCTCCGCCACCTGCACGTGCCGCTGGGCCGGCTCGTCGAAGGTCGACGAGATGACCTCGCCGTCCACGGAGCGCTGCATGTCGGTAACCTCCTCGGGCCGCTCGTCGATGAGCAGCACGATGAGATAGACCTCGGAGTGGTTCGCGGCGATGGACTGGGCGATCGATTGGAGCAGCATCGTCTTGCCGGTGCGCGGGGCGGCCACGATCAGGCCGCGCTGCCCCTTCCCGATCGGGGTCATGAGGTCCATGACCCGGGCCGACAGGTTGTCGGCGGTGGTCTCCAGGGTCACCCGCTCCTCGGGATAGAGCGGCGTCAGGTTCTCGAAGAACAGCTTGTCGCGGGCGAAGTCGGGCGACTCGAAGTTGACGGCCTCGACCTTGATGAGCGCGAAGTACCGCTCCCCCTCCTTGGGCGGGCGGATCTGGCCGGAGACGGTGTCCCCGGTCTGCAGGTCGAACTTGCGGATCTGCGACGGCGAGACGTAGATGTCATCGGGACCGGGCAGGTAGTTGTAGTCCGGCGCCCGGAGAAATCCGAACCCGTCCGGCAGCACCTCCAGCACGCCCTCGGAGAAGATGAACCCGCTCTGCTCGGTCTGCGCCTTGAGGATCTGGAAGATCAGCTCCTGCTTGCGCATGCCGGTCGCGCCCGCGACGCTGAGGTCCTTGGCGACTTGCGTCAGCTTGGCGATGCTCATGTCCTTGAGCTCGCCGATGTTCAAGCCGTTGGCGGCGCGCCGATTCGGCTTGGGGGGCGGTTCCGCGGTGGCCGTGTCGGTCGGGGCCGGGGCCGGGGGAGGCGTGGGCGGGCGCGCTGATGTGCGCTTCTGGTTCGTTGGCATAGGGCGATCAACTGGAGGTAGAAGTTCGTGAGCCGTGCGTGAGTCGGACGCGGAGCATCCCGCACGAGGCCCGTGACGAGGAATGACTGTTCGGAAGCGAGTATAGGCACGCCCGAACTGGCGTGTCAACCCGCGCGGCCAGCCGTTCGCGGCGCCTCCGAGGCCTTCAATAGCAGGCGGGACTCTCGCCGATGCCGACGATGCTGCAGTCGAGAATCGGCTCGATGCCGAGGGCCCGGGCCCGGGCCACGACCTCCGGGCCGTCCGCCCCGGGATTCAGCCAGACCTCGTCGATCCCCTTCCGGGCGAGCTCCTCGATGACCGCCTGTCCGGCCACCGGCTCTAGGTAGACGGTCGCGAGGTCGATGCGGCCCGCGACGTCGAGCACCGACGGATACGCGCGCAACCCCTCGATGACGTCCGCGGCGGTGGTGATCGGCACGACGTCGAAGCCCGCGTGGCGGAACGCCCGAACCGCCTTGTTCCCGTACTTCCTCCGGTCTCGCGACGCGCCGACGACGGCGGCGATTCGGGCCATGCGGCAGTATACCGCGGCGCCCCGGGACGCCCGGATGCGAAGGCTTCGCCACGCCGCGGGCCGTATACAATCCGGCCGTGTCCGCGCGCGCAGCGCTCCTCGCCGGCCTCGCGTTCCTGACGTTCTTCGTGGGCCTCGGCCGGCCCGCGATAACCGACTCGGACGAGGCGTTCTACGCCCAGGCGGGGCGGGAGATGGTCGAGACCGGCGACTGGGTGACTCCCCGATACAACGGCGAGTACCGGTTCGAGAAGCCGGTGATGTTCTATTGGCTGGTGGCGCTGGCGTACCTCCCGGCCGGCGCCGGCGAGTTCGCGGCGCGGCTGCCCTCCGCGCTGGCCGGACTCGGCCTCGTGCTCGCCGCGTTCGGGTGCGCGCGACGCTGGTACGACGACGATACCGCGCTCCTCGCGGGCGCCGTCACCGCGACCAGCTTCGCCTACGTGGGATGGGCGAGGCAGGCGCTGCCGGACCTCGCCCTCGCCTGCTTCATCACCGCGGCGACCTGGGCCGCGTTCGAGGCCCTAGTGGTCGCGCGGGCCGCCGGCGAGCGCCGGCGGGCATGGCTCGCCGCCGCCGGCGTGGCCCTGGCGGCCGCGTTCCTCACCAAGGGCCCGGTGGGGGTCGTCCTGCCCGCGCTGGCCGTCGGCCCGCCGGCCCTCTGGCGCTGCCTTTCCGAGGGGCGTTCCGGGGGCGGACCGGGGCGGTCCGCGGCCCGGCTCGCCGCCGACGTGGGCCTCCTCGCCGCGGTCTGCCTGGCCCTGACGCTGCCCTGGTTCGCGGCGATGACCGCGACGCACGGGGCGGCCTATCTCGAGCGGTTCTTCATCGACGAGAACGTGGCGAGGTTCGCGACCGACCGCTACCAGTACGACCCGCGGCCGATCTGGTTCTACCTGCCGATCGTCATCGGGGGGCTCCTGCCCTGGTCGCCGCTGATGCTGATCTTCTGGCGACCGCTGCGCGGCGTGGTCGCCGGGGTGCGGCGGGTGGGGTCGACCGAGGTTCGGCTCGCCCTCTGGGCGCTGGCGCCGCTGATCTTCTACTCCATCTCGATCGGCAAGCAGCCGCGCTACGTGCTGCCGGTCCTGCCGCCGCTCGCAATGCTCCTCGCGCGGGGGTTGTCGCGGGCCCTGGCGCGGCGGGCCACGCCCGGCGCCGGGCGGGACCGGCTCCTGGCGGCCGGGGGAACGGCGTCGGGGCTGGTGTTGCTGCTCTTCGGCGCCGCGGTGGGCAGGTTCGGCGTGCTCCTCGGCGGCGGTGCCTTCGCCGCGGTCCGGATTGCGTCCGTTCTCATCGTGCTGTCCGGCGTGGGAGTGGTGCTGGCGGCGCTGGCGTCACGCCAGCGGCTGCTCCCCGCCGCGCTCGCCGCCTCTACCGTGGTCACGACCCTCAGCCTGCAGTACTCGGTGCTCTCCCCGCCGGGGCCGGAGCCGGTCGAGCGCATGGCGGCTCTGGTCCGTGAGGCGGGCGCGGGCGACGTGCCGTACGGCCGTTACCGGGTCTTCGTGCGCAATCTGCTCTACTACGTCGGCCGGCCGCACGTGGATCTGTTCACGCCGGAACAGCTCCACGCGTTTCTCGCCTCGCCGGAGCCGGTCCTCTGCGTGCTCCCGGCCGCCGATCTCGAGCACGCCCGAGCCGCCGATGCGACGGCGTACGAGCTCGGGCGCGTCGCCTACCTGGACACCGGCCGCCTCCAGTTGCGCACCCTCCTGTGGCCGGACCCGGCCACCGACCTGCAGACCGTGGTGCTCGTGACGAACCGGGCGCCCCCGTGAAGTCCCGCCCCAGCGTGCACCAGGGCGCCTGCGCCATGGAACGGCGCGGACGCTTGGCGGTGCGCCGCGCCCCGAGGAAGCCGGGGGCGCGACCGCCCGCCGGCGCGTCGAGGGCGGATCAGACCATGAGGGAATCGGTCCTGCGCGCCTTCTCGGCCAGGCGGGCCTCCACGAGATCGGGGACGAGGCCGCGTATCGATCCCCCAAGCGCGAACACCTCCTTGACGAGCCGCGAGCTGAGGTAGGTGTAGGACTCGGCCGGCATCATCAGCACGGTCTCGATGGCCGAGCTGAGCCGCCGGTTCATGAGGGCCATCTGCATCTCGAACTCGAAGTCCGAGATCGCCCGCAGCCCCCGCACGATCACGTCCGCCCCGCGCTTCCGGGCGTAGTCGACGAGCAGGCCCTCGAAGGTGTCGACCTCGACGCCGGGCCGGGACGCGAACACCGCCCGCGTCATCTCCACGCGTTCGGCGACGCTGAACAGAGGCGACTTCTCGGGGTTGACGAGAATGGCGACCACGATGCGGTCGAAGAGCGCCGCCCCCCGCTCGATGATGTCGACGTGGCCGTTCGTCAACGGATCGAAGGATCCGGGATAGACGGCGATGCGTTCGGGGCGGTCGGGTGCCATGGCGTGTCACGCTCCCCCGTCCGGGACGGTGGCCTGCATGGTGTCATGCCCGGCGCACCATCTGTCAACCGCCGGGGTCCGTGGAGGGGATTCCGCTACCCCCCCAGTGTCTGGTCGGTCGGTTCCCCGAGCGCCCGCCGGCGTCCTTCGGGCGCGGTACCGTGCGTGGCTCCGCCATCGGCCGCCAGCCCGTAGAACCGGAGCACGCTGTCGCCGGCGCGCGCCGATCGCAGTGCCTCGACGAGAGGCGGGTCCGGCGGACTCAGCCGACGCGCGTGCTCGATCACGAGCCGGCCCTCCGGACCCAGGCGGGCGGCCGACGCGGCGAGCATCGGGCCGATGTTCGCCGCGCGGTACGGCGGGTCGAGCAGTATCAGGTCGAACGCGGCCGGGGGCAGCCGGCGGAAAGCGGCCGGCAACTCGCCCCGCCGGACGGTGCAGCGGTCGGTGAGGCCGCAGGCGGCGGCGTTGCGGCGGATCAAGGCGACGGCCCGCGGATCGCGATCGACGAAGACGACGTGGGCCGCGCCCCGGCTCAGCGCCTCGAGGCCGACCGCCCCGGTGCCGGCGCAGCCATCGAGCACTCGTGCGCCCTCGACGCGGGGACCCAGGATGGCGAAGAGGGTCTCTCGCAGCCGGTCCGATGTCGGGCGCAAGCCGTCCCAGCGCGGCGTGAACAGCCGGCGTCCCCCGTGCGTACCCCCGATGATGCGCATGGTCAGACCGACTTCGCGGAGGCGCCGCGCCGACCCCGCCGTCCGGCGCCGAGGGCTCGGCCGGCCGGCCGCGGGGCGAGTCCCGCGGTCTTGGCGCCGACCCTGTCCTGGGCCAACGCGCGAAACGGGTTGGCGGTGAGCGGTTTCCGTTCAGGCACGAGAGCTCCGGCGCGAAGATCCGAACCCGCGGACGCGAGCGGCTGTGCACTCACCACGGCCCGTCGCATCCCTCACTGCACGATGACGGCCAAGCCGGGCGACAGGCGGAGCTCCGTGATGCCGTAGGGCAGCGGAATCGGCGCGTCGAGACGGGCGCCAGCCGGCTGGTCGGGGGTCCGGGTGAAGTACCGCACCAGCTCCTGCAGCACGTCGACGGGCACCGGGATCCCGCCGACGGTCACCGTCTCCACGTCGACCCGGGCCATCCCGTTCCCGGACCGCACGCGGCCGCTCGCGGTCACCGAGAGCTGTCCGCCCAGGTACTGAATCGGGTCGAACCTCGCGCGCTCGCGGGCCTCGCGAATCGCGTCGAGATCGATGACGGCTTCCGCCCACAGCTCTCCGTCCCCGATGCGCACGACCGGAGTTCGGATGCCCACCGGCAGATGCGGGACCGCCTGGTGCGCCAGATAGGCATTGACGTCCGGTTCCGGCAGCGGGGTCAGCCGGACCTCCGGGGAGACTTCGGAGGCGTTCCGCAGGATCTCGAAGAGCCTGCGCTCCAGTCGGGCGCCGGATTCCTCGGCGCCCGCGTCGGGAGCCTGGAACGCCCGGCCGGCCTCCCCGGGGCGCTCCGGTCCGATCACCGCCGCCACCACGCCGGCCGACACGGGCCCGCCCACCGCGAGCGCCAGCGCCGCCGCCCAACGCGCAAGTCGATTGCCCATCTGCGGAGTATATAGCGATTTTATTCGCTTTTTCTTTGTGCCCTCGTGTAAAGTTGCCGTGTCGGCAGTGTCTCGTAACCCCTTTCGGATGGGCGACCGCCAGGAGACCGCGTTGCAACCTCTGACCAGACGACAGCGTGAGATCCTCGACTATCTCAAGGAGTTCATCGACGAGCGCGGCTACGCCCCGAGCCTCGAGGAGATCGGGAGCCGCTTCGGTTTGTCCTCGCTCGCCACCGTTCACAAGCACCTGATGAACCTGCAGGAGAAGGGGTTCATTCGCCGGACGTGGAACCGCAGCCGGTCGGTCGAGCTGGTGCAGACCCGGGCGGGAGGCCGGGCCGTCGATCTGCCGCTGCTGGGGCACGTGGCGGCCGGCGAACCGATCGAGGCGGTCGTCGACGCGGAGACGGTGACGGTGCCCGAGGACCTGGTGGGAGCGCGGGAGACCTATGCCCTGCGGGTGCGCGGAAACTCCATGATCGACGAGCAGATCCGCGACGGCGATCTCGTCGTCGTCGAAGATCGGCAGGTCGCCCAGAACGGCGAAATGGTGGTGGCGCTGCTCCGCCGATCGGAAGTCACTCTCAAGACTTTCTTCCGCGAGAAGGGTCGGATCCGCCTGCAACCCGCCAACGAGACCCACGCGCCGATCATCGAGAACCCGGAAGACGTGAGCGTGCAAGGCGTCGTGATCGGCGTGATGCGACGATACTAGGCGAGACGACGAACCGCATCGCCCGCGAGGATGGGCAGCTCATGGAAGAACGCAAGCAAATCAACTTCACCATCGTTCCCGACGACGCGTCCGACGAGCCGCGCGTCTACTCGAACTTCTGCGCGATCTCCCACACGCCGTTCGACTTCACATTGACCTTCTGCGAGGTCCAGCCGCCCACCGAGAAGGCAGTGCGCGAGGCGGCGGCGGGCGGCGTGCTCAAGGCGCCGGTCCGGTCGCGCATCGCGGTCCCCACGGCTTTCGTGCCCAACCTCATCAAGGCGCTGCAGGAACACCTCAAGGCCTGTTCCGAGGCGGGCGGCAAGCCCGACTGGAACAAGCCGGCGGTGCACTGAACGACGAACCCGGATGCCACTCGCCACTCGCCCGCCCGGCCGCCCGCCCGCCCGCAAGCGTTTCGCCCAGCATTTTCTCGAGGCGACGTGGGTATCGAAGCTGGTGGGGTGCATCGGGCCCGCGCCGGGTGACGTGTTCCTCGAGATCGGCGCCGGCTCCGGACAGCTCACCCTGCCCTTGGCGGAGGCCGGGGCCGAGGTGGTCGCGATCGAGAAGGACCGCCGTCTCGCCGCCAATCTGCGGCAGACGGCCCCCGCCTCGGTTCGCGTGATCTCCGGCGACGTACTGGACGAGGACCTGGCCCGCCTCGTCGCCGAGGCGCGGCCCCGCCACGGGGACGGCCGGGCCCGCGTGGCCGGCAACCTGCCCTACAACGTGTCGACGCCCATCCTGCGCCGCCTGACGGACACCCAGCACCGGCGCGGCTGCTTTGCGGACGCCACCCTCATGCTTCAGCGCGAGGTCGCGGACCGGGTCGTGGGACGGCCGGGGTCGCGAGACTACGGTCCTCTCGCCATCCTCACCGCGACCGCGGCGAGCGCCGAGCGGGTGCTGACCCTGCCCCCCGGCGCCTTCCGCCCGCCGCCGCGCGTGCGCTCGGCCGTGGTCTCCCTGCGGTTTCGGCCGTCGCCCGCCCCCGTCACCGACCGTCCGCTGTTCGAGCGGATGGTCCGGACCCTGTTCTCGCAGCGGCGAAAGACGGTGCTCAACGCCCTCGGTCCCCTGGCCCGCGCGGTGTCCCACCTTCCGCCGCGGGAGCTGCTCGAGCGGGCGAGCGTCGCCCCCGACCGCCGCCCCGCCACCCTCGATCTGCCGGCGCTGGCCCGCCTCGCGGACACCCTGGCCGCGGCTTCCCGCGATGAGGCGTGATTCGCGGTGGCGCCGGGGCGCTCGCGCCGCGGAAGCCGCGCGCGGGCAAGACGCCCGACGCGACCGAGGACCGCGCGAGGCGTCATGGGCCACGGAAGCTCCGCGCCGGCGAGACTTCCGACGCCGCGACAAGGTCGCGCGACCACCGCTCGCCAACCTCTCCGGTCCGGTTTCGGGCCGATGCCGCCACGAGGAAGCATGACTTCGACACCGGAACGCGACGTGGCCGAGCCTGCGCTCGAGGTCGTCCCCTGCGGCGGCCTCGGCGAGTTCGGGATGAACATGCTGCTCGTCACTTGGCGCGACACCGCCATCCTCGTCGACGCGGGGGCGATGTTCCCGGGACCGGAGCTGCCTGGCGTCGACCTCGTCATACCCGATATCGGGCACCTGCAGGAGCGGGTCGGCCGCCTCTCGGCAGTGGTCTTGACCCACGGGCACGAGGACCACATCGGGGCCCTTCCCTACGTCTGGCCGCTGGTGGACGGTCCGGTGTACGGCACGCCGCTGACCCTCGCCCTCGCCGGTCGGAAGCTCGCGGAGCACGGCTTCGACCCGGACGAGCGCTGCCGCCCGCTCGAGGCCGGAGACACCGCCGAGGTCGGCGACGTCACCGTCGAGCTCATCCGCGTCAGCCACAGCATGCCGGACTGCGCGGCGGTGGCCCTCCACACCCCGGCCGGCGTCATCGTGCACAGCGGCGACTTCAAGATCGACCAGACCCCGCTCGACGGCGAGCCCCTCGACGTCCACCGCTTCGCGGAGCTCGGGCGGCAGGGCGTGCTCGCCTTCTTCGGCGACAGCACCAACATCGACCGGCCGGGGTTCACCGGATCGGAGATCGACGTCGCGCCGGGCCTCGAGCAGGTGTTCGCGAGCGCAAACGGCCGGGTCGTGGTCACCGCGTTCGCCTCGAGCCTGCACCGCATCCGGATTCTCGCGGACCTCGCCGCTCAGTTCGACCGCAAGCTGGCCTTCGTGGGGCGAGGCGTCGTCCAGAACACCGAGATCGCGACGCGTCTCGGGCGCCTCCGCCTGCCCGCCGGTCTCCTGATTCGGGATGCCGAGGTCGGCGACTACCCCGCCCGGCGGGTCGCCTGCGTGACCACCGGGTCTCAGGGCGAGCCCCTGGCCGCGCTGTCACGCATCGCCATCGACGACCATCGCCACGTCCGACTCGAGCCGGACGACGTCGTGGTCTTCTCGGCCCGCGCCATTCCGGGTAACCAGCGGGCCATCGGCCGGGTGATGGACCACATCGCCCGCCGCGGGGCGGAGGTGGTGCACGGCGAGGGGAGGGCGGTGCACGTCTCCGGGCACGGCAGCGCCGAAGAGCTGAAAATGTTGCTCTCCCTGGTCAGGCCGCGCTACTTCGTGCCGATACATGGGGAGTACAGGCACCTCGCGGAGCACGCGCGGGTCGCGGCGCGGGTCGCCGGCGGGGAGACGACGGTGCTGCTGGCCGAAGATGGGGACGTCATCCGCCTCGCCCCGGGCGAGGGGCGCATCGCGGGCCGGGTCGCGGCCGGGCGAGTCCTCATCGACGGCGCCCGCTCCGGCGAGGTCGGAAGCCAAGTGCTGCGGCATCGCCGGCATCTCGCCGCGGACGGCGTGGTCGTCCCGGTGATCGCCGTCAACCGGCGGGAGGGGCGGATCGAAGGACGGCCCGACGTCGTGACTCGCGGCGTCGTGATCGACGACAGGACGAGCGACGTGCTCGATGCCGTGCCCGACTGGCTGACCGAGGTCGTCGGCCGGGCGAGTCCCGAGGAGAGCTCCGATCACGACCTGCTCACCGAGCGGGTCCGCATCGAGTTGCAACGCCTGTTCCGAAGACAGGCGGGCCGGCGCCCCCTCGTGCTGCCGGTCATCATGGAGGTCTGACGGGTGCCTCAATCCACGCTGTCACGCTGGTTGAGCGAGTTCCTCGGGGTTGGGCTCTTCGCCGCCGCCCTGTTCGCGGTCGTCGCTCTCGCCACCTACGACCCCGTCGACCCGGTCTGGTTCTTCAGCACCGACGGGCACGAGACGCCCGCGAACTTCGCGGGGCGGGTAGGCGCGTTCGTGGCCGAGCTCTCGTTGCAGCTCGTGGGGTTCGCGGCCTACCTGCTTCCCCTCGTTCTCCTCGTGCTCGGCTGGCACTACTTCTGGTGCCTGCCGCTCCAGGGGGCCTACGTCCGCGCGGTGGGCCTCGGCCTGACCCTCGCGTGCACCTCGTCCTTCCTCACCCTCGCGTTCTCGGCGTTCGACACCGTCGAGCGCCCCTTTCGCGCCGGCGGCTACCTCGGGAGCTGGCTCGCGGAGCGGCTGGCCGAGTATCTCAACCGCACGGGCTCGATCATCCTGATCCTCACGCTGCTCTTCCTGGCCGTCCTGCTCCTGACCCAGGTGTCGTTCGGACACCTGCTCAGCCGGTCGTTCGCCGGCATCGGCCGAAGCGGGGCCGCTCTGCGGTATGCCGCGTTCGGGAGTTGGGGCGGCCGACGCGAGCGCCGCGTTCGCGGAAACGCCGTCGCCGGGGCCGACGGGCCCGTACCTCCGGCCGCCGGAAACCCGATTGCCGCCAAGGGGGCGGGCGGTCCTCCTCCCCCCCGTTCCCGGCGAACTTCGACACGCAAGCGTCCGGCCGCGACACGCCCCGCCCCGCAAGCCGAACGCGCCGGCCGCGAGCCGACAATCCGGAGCGCGAAGCCCGATCCGATACCGGCGCCGACGACGGCGCCCGCGCTGCAGTCGACGCCGGCGCCCGCGTCGACCCTCGGACTGGAGGCGGCGCCGGCGCCCCGCCCGACGTCCGACCGCGGCCGGAAGGCCTTCACCCTGCCGCCCCTCTCCCTGCTCGACCCGGTCCGAGCGAAGCAGCAGTTCGACGAGCGCGAGCTGCTCGACAACGCGCGGCTGCTGGAGAACAAGTGCCAGGAGTTCTCGGTCCACGGGTCCGTCATCCGAATACACCCGGGACCGGTGGTGACGACCTACGAGTTCCAACCCGACGCCGGCGTGAAGTACAGCCGGATCACCGGCCTCGCCGACGATCTCTGCCTCGCGATGCTGGCGGAATCGATTCTGATAGAGCGGCTTCCGGGTCGGTCCACCGTCGGCATCCAGATACCCAACCGCGTGCGGGAACAGATTTCCCTACGGCAGATGCTCGACTCACCGCCCTACCGGGAGAGCGAGTCCAAGCTGGCGCTGGCCCTCGGGAGGCGCATCCACGGCGAGCCCATCGCAGGTGACTTGGCGACGATGCCCCATCTCCTGATCGCCGGCTCGACCGGCACCGGCAAGAGCGTGGCGATGAACGCGATGCTCACCAGCATCCTCTACAAGGCCACGCCGGACGAGGTTCGGTTCATCCTGATCGATCCCAAGCGGCTCGAACTCGGCATGTACAAGGACATTCCCCACCTCCTGACCCCGGTGGTGGTCGAGCCGAAGCTGGCCGCCAACGCCCTGCGCTGGGCCGTCCACGAGATGGAGGAACGGTACAAGCAACTGGCGGCGGAGGGCGTGCGGAACTTGGAGCAGTACAACCGCAACGTAAGCGCCCAACTCCGGGAAGAGGCGGGCCGGCGGGGCGAGAAGGCGCCGCCCGATTCCGAGGAGCTTCCGAAGCCCCTCCCATACATCGTGCTCGCCATCGACGAGCTGGCCGACCTGATGATGCTGGCGGGCCGAGAGGTCGAGGAGTCCATCGCGCGTCTCGCCCAGATGGCCCGGGCCGTCGGCATCCACCTCATCCTGGCCACCCAGCGCCCGTCGGTCGACGTGATCACGGGACTGATCAAGGCCAACCTCCCGTCGCGCATCTCGTTCCGGGTCTCGTCGAAGGTCGACTCGCGCACGATTCTCGACAGCAACGGGGCCGAGCAGCTCCTCGGCCGCGGCGACATGCTCTATCTGCCCCCGGCTTCGTCGCGGCTGGTGCGGGTGCACGGACCCTACATCTCCGAGCAGGAGACGGCCCGCGTCTGCGGCTTCCTGCGCAAGCAGGGCGTACCCACCTACGACACGTCCATCACGGCCGAGGAGAAGCCGGCCGAGGCCGACGCCTTCGAGCGGGACGACCTGTACGACGAGGCCGCGCGGCTCGTGGTGGCCGCGGGTCAGGCGTCCATCTCCCATCTCCAGCGCCGGCTGAAGATCGGATTCAGCCGCGCGGGCCGCCTCGTGGACATGATGGAGGCCGACGGGCTGGTGTCGGCGGGGACCGGCGGCAAGGCCCGCGAGGTGCTCGTCGGGTCGGACTACTTCGACGAGGTCGACATGCAGCTCCGGTGATCGAGGGCGCACCGTGCGTCGAACCGGACGGAAGGTCGGGGCTCGCGTGGTCGCGGGTCGGTGGCCGCCGGACGAGGCGTCACGTCTCCGGCCTGGGACAGGCGCGCCGGAGGGGCTGGCGGGCCGAGGGGGGCGCCGTCAGGCGCCGGACGGGTCGTCAGGCGGATTGACCCAGTCGGCTTCGAACGGCAGCGCGGCCAGCGTCCGGACGCCGACGCCGGTGGCCCCCTTGGCGCAATAGGGCCTGCTCTCCTCGTGCCACGCGGTCCCGGCAATGTCGAGATGGGCCCAGGGGAGGTCGCCGGTGAACGCCTTCAGGAACATGCCCGCGGTGATCGCCCCGGCATCGCGCCCCCCGATGTTGGCAAGGTCGGCCGTCTCGCTCTTCAACTGCTCGGCGTACTCGTCGTAGGCCGGCAGCGGCCAGAGCCGCTCACCCGCCCCGGCCGCCGTCCCACGGACCGACTCGACCCACCTCGGCGGCGTCCCCACGAGGCCCGAGGCATGATGGCCGAGGGCGATCACGCAGGCGCCGGTGAGGGTAGCGACGTCCACTAGGTGGGTCGCCCCGAGCTGCCGGGCGAGGACGAGCGCGTCGGCGAGGATGAGCCGCCCCTCGGCGTCGGTGTTCAGCACCTCCACCCGCTTGCCGTCGGCCGCGGTCAGCACGTCGCCGGGACGGATGGCCCGCCCCCCCGGCATGTTCTCCACCGCCGGCACGATGCCGATCACGCGCACCGGCGGGGCGAGCTCCCCGATGGCCCGCATGGCCCCGACCACCGCGGCCCCGCCCGACATGTCGTGCTTCATGAGGCCCATGCCCTCGGAGGGCTTGATCGAGATGCCGCCGGTGTCGAAGGTCACGCCCTTGCCGACGAGCGCCAGCACCGGCCCCGCTCCGCCGGCCGCCTCCTCCGGCTCGTAGCGCATGACGATGACGCGGGGAGGCTCGACGCTGCCCTGCGCCACGCCCCGGACGAGACCCATCCCCCGCGAGTCGATGGCCTCCTCGGCGAGCACCTCCACCGAAGTCCGCGGGCCGCCGACGAGGTCGAGGGCCCGGTCCGCGAAGACCCGCGGGGTGAACAGGTTCGCGGGCTCGTTGGACAGCTCCCGCGCGATGTTCGTGCAGCCCGCCAACAGGGCCCCCCGCCGGGCGGCGGCCTGCACGGCCTCGTCCGGCTCACCGGCGAGGACCAGATCGACGGCGGAGAGGGGCAGGGCGGCCGAGTCGTCCGTCTTGAACCGGTCGTCGCGAAACGCGCCCAGCACCAGCCCCTCGACGATCGCCTGCGCCATCGCCGGCGTCCCGCCGGATGCGCCGCACGCGAAGACGAGCCGCCGTGCCCGGCGGCCGCGAGCGGCCATGCCGGCGGCGCCGGCCACCGTCCGCGCCCGGTCCGTCGCATAGACGTCACGAGGTCCCGCTCCCACCAGGAGCACCCGGCGGGCGCCCCAGGTGGCGTCGACCACGTCCGTCGAGTACAGCTCGTGGATCTTCCCCGTCAGCTCGCCGGAGGCCCGCGCCCGTCCGATGGCGCCAGCCGTCGCGACATCGAGCTCGTACAGCTCGTCGTTGTCGTCGTTCTCGAAGACGGGCGCGCAGAGCAGGTCGGCCTCGCCGCCGCCCAGTGCGCCGGAGCGGCAGTCTACGGGCAGGACTTCTCGTGCCGTGTGCATCGGCGGATTATAGCGCGCACCCCCGACGCCGGAGCGCTGCGCGGTCCGCCCGCGGGAATCCCGCGCCGCAGACCGCGCGGACTCCTGCCCGATGGGTTGGCCTCGGGCGGAACGAGGGCGACGATGGTGGGCCGGGCTCCGATCCCATCGGCGGCGGAAGCGGCCGGAGGCTGACCGGGTCCGGCTGGCGTCGCGGGAACCATAGACGTTACAATCGACGCATGCAGGGATCGGGCTCACGGCGACTCACCGGCCGCGCCCTTCTGGGTACGGCGCTGTTGGCCTTGGCGCTTCCGACGAGCGCGGCGGCCCAGGACGAGCGCCCGGAACTGACGCTTCGCGCCCGCCCCAACGTCGCCTTCGCGACGAGTCCCGTCTCGTTCACGGGCCTGTTCCGGGGCGGTGCGGACGACTATGAGGAGTTCTACTGCCTCAGTGCCGAGTGGGACTGGGGCGACGGCACGGTGTCGGAGAGCATCTTCGACTGCGAGCCTTACGAGCCGGGGGTCAGCGAGATCCGGCGCCGCTTCTCGAGACGGCACACCTACCAGTTCCCGGATCGCTACGAGGTCCGGTTGAATCTCAAGCGCGGTGACGACGTGGTCACCTCGGCCCGGGTTCGGGTCACCATTCGGGGCGGCCTCTTCTCCGACTGACCGCGGGGTTCATCTCGACGCGTCTCAACCGGCCGTCGACGAGGCGATAAGCCCGCACCGCGGCCGGGATGGGCGAAGCGATCACGTACAACAGGTCCGTGTCGTCGGCCTCGCGCGTGTCCGTCGCGGACGGTGACGGCGCCGACGCGGGATGCGAGTGGTAGGCGCCGACCACCGCGAGGCCGGCTTGGCGGGCGGCCCGGATCGCCGCGAAGTGATCCGCCGGATCGATCAGGTAGCGGGTCGGGCTGCGCCGCAGGTTGCGGGCGGGCCAGGCGAGCGTGACGCGGGTCTCGCCGCCGCCGGCCGCCCCGATCAGGAGGCCGCAGCACTCGTCCGGCAGCGCCCGGCGCGCGTGATCGAGGATGGCCGCCCGGACCTCGGCTTGCATGCGGACGACACCGGCCGCCGAGTCGACTGCGTCCCCACCCTTGCTGTCCGCCACCAGCCCGGTCCTCCTGGCAGCTTCCCCGATCACCGCCTCCGGCCCCGCGTAGCGCCCAATCGACCCTCCAGCACGCGCTGGGACGACGCGAACCTCCGGGATCACTCCTGCCGCCGCTCGCCACGAAGACGCGCCAAGTGGGCCCGCCAGACGCCGGCCGACTCGAAGACCCGGTCGATCTCCGCCCCGGTGTCCAGCCCCGCGCGCAGCGCCTGGAGCTCGGCGATGAGGTCGTCGAGGGCGTCGCCGACGGCGTCGGCGTTCGAGCGGCAGATGTCCCGCCAGATGTCCGGCGGACTCGACGCGAGCCGGGTGGCGTCGAGCAGCCCCCGGCCCGTGAGGACGAGCCCGCGTTCCCCGGCCCGCTCGCCCACTACGTGCATCAGGGCGCTGGCCGCGAGCTGCGGCAGGTGGCTGACGCACGCCAGGAGCCGATCGTGCTCCTCCGGATCGAGCAGGTGGGGTTCGGCGCCCAGGGTGCGGACGAGCTCGGACAGCCGCTCGACCACGCCGGCCGCCACCGTCCCCTCCGGCGTGAAGAGCCACGGCCGTCCGACGAAGAGGTCCGGCCGAGCGTATTCGATCCCGCCTCGGGGGGCGCCGCCGAGGGGATGCCCGCCGACGAAGGTGAACCGCGACGGAAGCTGCCGGGCCGCCTCGACCGTCGTGCGCTTGGTGCTCCCGACGTCGGTCACCACCGCGGGCGTGGCGACGTGCCGCTCCAGCTCCGCGAGGTGGCCGATGTTCTGCTCGACCGGCGCCGCGAGAACGACGAGGTCGGCCTCGGCCATCACCACGGGATCATCCGCCGCCACGTCGATGGCGTGGAGCACCATGGCCTTCTCCAGGACTTCCTTGCGGTCCACGCCGATGACGAGGCACGCGGGCCAGTGCCGCCTCGCCGCGAGCGCGATCGAGCCGCCGATGAGCCCGAGCCCGAGTATCGCCACCTTCTCGAAGGGGGGCGGCGCGGTCGCCGGCGGCGGCGGCTGGATGACCGGCAGGGTCCTGGGCGTGTCGGTCACCGGCGTTGCGCTCCCAAGCCGCGATAGGCGACCGGCTCGAGGCAGATGCTGCGCCCGATGGCCGGCGCGATGATCCGCAGCTCGGTCATGAGGCGGTCGAACTGCGCCGGGAAGATCGACTGGGCGCCGTCGCTGAGGGCGTGGTCGGGGTCGGGATGGACCTCGATGATGAGACCGTCGGCGCCAGCCGCGATGGCCGCCCGCGCCATCGGAGCGACTTGGTCGCGCAGCCCGGTGCCGTGGCTCGGGTCGGCGACGATCGGGAGGTGGCTGAGCTTGTGCACCACCGGGATCGCGGAAATGTCCATCGTGTTCCGAGTGTAGCTCTCGAACGTCCGGATGCCCCGCTCGCACAGGATGACGTCGGCGTTGCCGCCCGAGAGCACGTACTCCGCCGACAGCAACCACTCCTCGATGGTGGCCGAGATGCCGCGCTTGAGGAGGATCGGGGCGCTGCCGCGGCCCAGCTCCCGCAGCAGGGTGAAGTTCTGCATGTTGCGGGCGCCGACCTGCAGGATGTCCGCGTATCGGCTCACCAGATCGATCTGGCTGACGTCCATGACCTCGGAAGCCACCTTCAGGCCTTGGGCGTCGGCGGCCGCGCGCATCAGCCGTAGCCCTTCCTCGCCCAGTCCCTGGAAGCTGTAGGGCGAGCTGCGCGGCTTGAACGCGCCGCCCCGCAGCACCTTGGCCCCCGCCTTCCTGACGGCGGCGGCGGCGGCGGCGATCTGCTCCTCCGTCTCCACCGAGCACGGACCGGCGATGACGATCACCTCGTCGCCGCCAACGCGGAAGTCGCCGAACGACACCGTGGTGTTCTCGGGCCGGAACGTCCGGCTCGCCAGCTTGTAGGGCTCGGCGATGCGCACCACTTCGTGCACGCCGTCCATCACTTCGATGAGACGGGCGTCGAAGGTCCGGTTGCCCCCGACCGCACCGAGGACGCTGTGCATCCGGCCCGTCGACCGGTGCACGTCGAACTCTTGCTCCACGAGTTGCCCGATGACCTGCTGAATCTGCTCCTCGCTCGCGCGCTCTTCCATCACGACGACCATGACCTTGCCCCTGCTGTCCGCCTTCTTCTCCGTCCCCGGCCCCGTCATCCGGACGAGCGCTCCAGGCGCCGTGCCTCGTCGATGATCCGTTCGAAGAGCCGCGTGATCGCGACCGCGTCGAGCGGGCCGCGGTTCTCCGACCGCACGTGGTCCAGCACCTCGCGCTCGCGCTGCGGCTGATAGACCTTGAGGCCGACCGTGTCCTTGAGCCTGCCGATCTCCTGCGCGCAGCTCGCCCGCTCGTTCAGCAGGCCGACCAGCCGGGCGTCCAGCTCGTCCATCCGGCGCCGGATCTTCTCGATTTCGCGCTCGACGACCTCGAGCTCCGACCACGCGGGTTGCCGGTCCTCTGACCTCATGCCGCGCCCGCGCCTCCTCCGGCCTGCGCGCCGCCCCTCAGCCAGGCCACGTACCGCTCCACCTCGTGCGTCAGGCCGGCCGAGTCGGCCTGGCGGGCGATGGTGTCCACTAGCGCGCTCCCGACGACTCCGGCGTCCGCGTACTCGCCGATCTCGCGGAGGTGCTCGGGGCGGGAGAGCCCGAACCCGATCGCCACCGGCAGGTTCGTCACGCGCCGAATGCGCGCCATGAACAGCTGCACGCCGGCTGCCACGTCGGCCCGCGCCCCGGTCACCCCGAGGCGCGAGATCCCGTACAGGAACCCGCGCCCGAGCTCGGCGGCGCGCCGGATCCGGTCGTCGGTCGTGGTCGGGCTCAACAAGAAGATGGGGTCCATCCCCGCGCCGACGATGGTTCCGCGAAGGCCGTCCGCTTCCTCTATCGGCAGATCGAGGACGAGCACGCCGTCGACGCCGGCCGCCGCCGCCCGGTCCGCGAACCGCGCCGATCCGAGGCGCAGAACGGGATTCGCGTAGGTGAAGACCACCACCGCCGCACCCAGATCGGGTCGCACCTCCTCGATCAGGTCGAGGGCGCCGGCGAGAGTCGTTCCCGACGCGAGTGCGCGCTCCGAGGCGCGCTGGATGACGGGCCCGTCCGCCAGCGGATCGGAGAACGGCACCCCGACCTCGATGACGTCCGCTCCCGCCCGATCCAGCGCCCGTAGAATGGCGGCCGAACGCTCCGCGTCGGGGTCGCCGGCGGTGACGTAGGTCACGAGGCCGGTCCGGCCGGCCGCCCGGAGGTCGGCGAATCTGTCGGCGATACGCGAGCTCATGCCGCCGCCTCCGGTCCCGTCGGTCCGCCGCCGTCCCCGCCGGAATCACCACCGAGCCCCCGGTCTCGGGCGATCTCGACGTCCTTGTCGCCCCGGCCGGACAGGTTCACGAGGACCACCGCCCCCCGCCCGCACTCCGCGGCCACCGCCTCGGCGTGCGCGAGTGCGTGGGCCGACTCGAGGGCGGGGATGATCCCCTCCAGTCGCGCCACCCGCTGGAAGGCCCGCAACGCCTGCTCGTCCGTCACCCACGTGTACTCCGCGCGGCCCAGGTCGCGCAGCCACGCGTGCTCGGGGCCGACCGCCGCGTAGTCGAGGCCGGCCGAAACCGAGTGCGTCGGCTCGATGTTGCCGTGCAGGTCCTGAAGGATCACGCTGCGGGTGCCCTGGAGAACACCGACCGCGCCGGTGGCGAACCGGGCCGCGTGACGGCCCGCGGCGATGGCCTCTCCGCCCGCCTCGACCCCGATCAGCCTGACCCCGGCGTCGTCGACGAAGCCGTCGAAGATGCCGAGGGCGTTGCTCCCGCCGCCCACGCAGGCGACGACCGCGGCCGGCAGCTCCCCGGTCAGCTCGAGGATCTGGCGCCGCGCCTCGCTGCCGATGACCGACTGAAACTCGCGCACCATCAGCGGATAAGGATGGGGACCGAGCACCGACCCCAGCAGGTAGTAGGTGTCGTAGACGTTGGTGACCCAGTCACGCATCGCTTCGTTGATGGCGTCCTTCAGGGTCCGGCTCCCCGCGTCGACACCGGTCACCTTGGCGCCGAGCAGCCGCATCCTCACCACGTTGAGGGCCTGGCGCGCCATGTCCTCGGCCCCCATGTAGATCTCGCAGGCAAGCCCCAGCAGGGCGCAGGCGGTGGCGGTGGCCACCCCGTGCTGCCCTGCGCCGGTCTCCGCGACCACCCGCCGCCTCCCCATCCGGACCGCGAGCAGGGCCTGCCCGAGCGCGTTGTTGATCTTGTGGGCGCCGGTGTGGGCCAAGTCCTCCCGCTTGAGGAATAGCCGGGCGCCGCCGACCTCCTCGGACCAGCGCCGGGCCTCGCACATCGATGTCGGCCGGCCGACATACCGATCGAGGAGCGCGGCGAGCTCTTCTCGAAAGGCGGGGTCGACGCGAGCCCCGAGGTACGCCGCCTCCAGCTCCGCCACCGGCGCCACCAGCGTTTCGGGCACGAAGCGCCCGCCGTAGGCGCCGAAGTACCCGCGCGCGTCCGGGTCGCGCCGCCCGAAGACCGCGCCGGCCGCGGCCGCGGCGTCCGTCATCGTCATGATTGCTGCTCCACGCGTGCGGCCGGGGCCGTCGAAGCGGCAGCGGCCAGGGCGGCGAAGAATGCCCGCAGGCGGTCCGGGTCCTTGACTCCCGGCTGCGACTCCACCCCCGAAGACACGTCCACGCCGTAGGGCGCCACCTGCCGGACCGCGTCGGCCACGTTCTCGGCCCGCAGGCCCCCCGACAGCATCAAGGGGCGCCGCGCGGCGATCTGCGCCGCCCGCGCCCAGTCGACCCGCCGTCCCGTGCCCCCCATCCGCACCGGGTCGAAAGCGTCGACGAGGACGGTCGCGCCGGACCAGACCGCGTCGGGGTCGTCGCCGGCGCCACCGTCGCCCATCCGCACCGCCTTGATGACGCGCCGGCGGCACCGGCGGCACGCCTCGGTCGTCTCCCGCCCGTGCAACTGTACCGCCCCGAGTCCGACCTGATCGGCGATGGCGTTCACCTCGTCGACCGCCTGGTCGACGAAGACCCCCACCCCGCTCACGTGCGGCGGCAGCCCGCCGAGGATCCCGGCCGCGGTCTCCGGCTCGACGAACCGCGGGCTCCGAGGCCAGAAGACGAACCCGATCCACGCCGCGCCGAGCCGCGCCGCGAGATCCGCGTCCCCGGGGCGCGTGATACCGCAGATCTTGACGGGCGGCGTCATGGGGCGTCGCCTCCCGAGACGCTCCCGGCCGCGGCCGGAACCGCCTCCGCCGCCGGCACGCCGGCCAGCAGATCGCGGAGGGCGTCTCCGGGGTCGGCGGCGGTCATCAGGGTCTCGCCGATCAGGAACGCCCGGTACCCGGCCGCGCCCAGCCGGACCAGATCGCCGCTCGTCCGCAGGCCGCTCTCCGCGACCCCGATCGCGCCCTCGGGCATCCGCGCGGCAAGCCGTTGCGACGCCTCGACGTCGACGGCCAAGGTCCGCAGGTTACGGTTGTTCACGCCGACGACCGACGCCCCCACCCGCGCCGCCCGCGCCAACTCCCCGGCGTCGTGCACCTCGACGACGACCCCCAGCCCAAGCTCCCCCGCCCGGGCGTGCAGGGCCCCGAGGTCGGCGTCGTCGAGGGCGGCCGCGATCAGCAGCACCGCGTCCGCGCCGGCCGCCGCCGCCTCCAGCAACTGGTACGGAGTGACGACGAAGTCTTTCCGAAGCACCGGAACCGCGACCGCGGCCCGCACCGCGCGGAGGTGGTCGAGGCAGCCGTCGAAGAAGGTCGGCTCGGTCAGCACGGAGACGGCCGCCGCCCCGTTCCGCTCGTAGGCCGCGGCGATCGCCGCCGGTCGATAGTCGCGGCGGAGGATTCCCCGCGACGGCGACCGGCGCTTGCACTCCGCGATCACGTTCGGACGGCCGGGCGACGCGAGGGCCGCCTCGAACCGCGCCTTCCCGTCGAGGCTCGCGGGGACGCGCGACGCGAGGACCGCCTCGGGAACTGCCCGCCGGCGGTCGCGCACCGCCTGACGGGCGGCGGCGACGATGGTGGCCAGCAAGTCCGGCCCGGGCTCGCGGTGCGGGTCCGTCATCATGCCGCCCCGCCCCGGTCGTCGCGCACCGCCTCCGCCTTCGCCTTCGCCGCGATCATCGCGGGGCAAGGCCGCCCGGCGCCGGGGCGCGGACCGCGCGTCATGCCTCCCCCGCCCCGGCCGTCGTCGCCGCCGCCAGCCGATCCAGCGTCTTCCGCGCCCGGCCGTCGTCGATGGCGGCGGCGGCCATGGCCACCCCGGCCCGCAGGGTGGCGGCACGCTCGGTGATGCACAGGCCCGCCGCCGCGTTCGCGAGCACCATGTCCCGCGGGGGACCCGGGCGGCCGGCGAGTACGTCCCACGCGATCGCCTCGTTGTCGTCCGGCGACTCCGCGCGGAGGTCCTCGATGCGGGCCACCGGCAGCCCGAAGTCGTCCGGGTGCAGGAAAAAGCTGCGGACGACGCCGCCGGTGCACTCCGACACCTTGGTGTGGCCGGTGGTCGAGATCTCGTCCAGCCCGTCGGCGCCGTGCGCCACCCACGCCCGTTCCGTCCCCAGATCGCCGAGGGTCCGGGCCAGCAGGTCGGTGTGGTCGGGCCGCGACACGCCGACGAGCTGCCGGGCGACTCCGGCCGGGTTCGTCAGGGGACCGAGCAGGTTGAAGACGGTGCGCACGCCGAGCTCGCGCCGGGTCGGGGCGGCGTGACGCATCGAGGGATGGAACGTGGGCGCGAACAGGAACGCGATGCCGCAGGTGTCGAGGCAGCGCTCGACCACCGGCGGGGGCGCGTCGACCGCGACCCCGAGGGCGCCGAAGAGGTCGGCGCTCCCGCACCGACTCGAGACGGCGCGGTTGCCGTGCTTGGCGACGGTCACGCCGCAGCCGGCGAGGACGAGGGCGGCGAGCGACGAGACGTTGAACGTCGACGAGCGGTCGCCGCCGGTGCCGCAGGTGTCGAAACGCGGCCGGTCGCCGCCCGGCAGGGGGACGGCGTTGGCGCGCATCGTCTTCGCCAAGCCCACGATCTCGGACGGCCGCTCCCCCTTCATCGACAACGCGACGAGCAGCCCCGCGATCTGGGCGGGGGCGGCGCGCCCCGCCATGATCTCCTGCATGGCGTCCGCCGCCTCGTCCACGCTCAGATCGCGACGGCGGTGGAGCTTCTCGATGAGGTCGGCGAACATCAACTCTCCAGGAAGTTGCGCAGAATCCGGTGGCCGACCCCCGTCAGCACCGACTCGGGATGGAATTGCACGCCGTGAACGGGCCACTCGCGGTGGCGCAGGGCCATGATCGTCCCGTCGTCGGCGGTCCGGGCCGCGACATCCAGCTCCGCGGGACAGGTACCCGGGGCCACCGCCAGCGAGTGGTAGCGCCCCGCCTCGAAGGGGCCCTCGATGTCCTCGAAGACGCCCCGGCCGTCGTGCTCGACCATCGAGCGCTTGCCGTGCATGAGCGTCGGGGCGGAGGCGATGACGGCCCCGAACGCCAGCCCGATGGCCTGGTGCCCGAGGCAGACCCCGAGGATCGGCGTCTTCGCCCCGAAGCGCCGGATCGCGTCCACCGTCACCCCGGCGTGCTCGGGACGACCCGGGCCCGGCGAGATGACGATGCGCTCCGGCTCGAGCGCGGCGATATCGTCGACCGTCACCTCGTCGTTGCGCCGCACGACGAGGGTCGCGCCCAGCTCGCCCAGATACTGGACCAAGTTGTACGTGAACGAGTCGTAGTTGTCGATGACCAGCACCATGGTTCCAGTCCCGAAGCTCTGCCTCGCCCCGCCTTGCCGCCGACCGGCCCGCCGGGTGGTCGCGCCGTTCGCTGCGCGGAGTCCCTCACCGTCGTCGCCTTCCGGCGCCGCTGGGCGCGCAACCGACCCGCCAAGGCGTCCACGCCGTTCGGGGCTTCTACACCATCTCCAGGGCCCGCAGGAGGGCCGAGGCCTTGTCCCGCGTCTCGTGGTACTCGGCCGTCGGGTCCGAGTCGGCGACGATGCCGGCTCCCGCCTGCACCCGGGCGCGGCCGTCGCGAAGGGTGATGGTCCGAATGGTGATGCAGCAGTCGAGGTTGCCCGCGAAGTCGACGTAGCCGATGGCCCCCGCGTAGATGCCTCGGCGCGCCGGCTCGAGGTCCGAGATGATCTCCATCGCGCGGATCTTCGGGGCGCCCGAGACGGTGCCGGCCGGGAAGCACGCGGCGAGGGCGTCGAGCCGGTCCCGGTCCTCGCGCAGCCGGCCCTCGACCCGGGACACCAGGTGCATGACGTGCGAGTAGCGCTCCAGCGCCATGAACTGCGCCACCTGCACCGTGCCGTACTCGGACACCCGGCCGAGGTCGTTCCGGCCGAGGTCGACGAGCATGACGTGCTCGGCCTTCTCCTTCTCGTTCTCCTTCAGCTCTTCGGCCAGCCGTTGGTCCTCGGCGTCGTCGCGGCCGCGGGGGCGCGTGCCCGCGATGGGGTGGGTGACGACTTGCCGCCCCTCCACCCGCACGAGCATCTCCGGCGAAGAACCCACGATGGACAGCTCGCCCATGCGGATGAAGTACATGTACGGCGAGGGGTTTACGTGCCGCAGGGCCCGGTACACGCTGAACGGGTCGGCCGTGACCGGGGCCTCGAACCGCCGCGACAGGACCACCTGGAAGATGTCTCCGGCCGCGATGTGGTCCTTCGCGGTCCGCACCGCCGCCTCGAACGCCTCCCGGCTGGTGCCCGAACTCACCTCCTGCGGGCCCGACCCGCTCGCCGCCGGCTCGGACAGGCTGCGCTCGAGCTCCCGCTCGAGGAAGTGGATGCGAGCGCAGGCGAAGCGGTACGCGGTGTCGAGGTCCGCCCCGGGGTCGACGCGAGCGTTGGCGATCACGAGTATGCGTTGCTTGACGTGGTCGAACGCGAGAATGGTGTCGAACACCATGAAGCCGGCCTGGTCGTCGCCGCTCGCGGGGGCGCCGCGCCGTTCCCACACCGCCTCGAGCCCCGGCTCGAACCACTGCGCGGCGTCGTAGCCGAGGAAGCCGACGGCCCCCCCCGTGAACCGCGGCATGCCCGGCACGACGGGGGCCCGGTAGTCGCTCATCACGCGCCGCAGACGGTCGAGGAAGGGGGCCGGATCGGTGGTGGTGACGCCGCCCTCCTCGACGATCGTCCGCCCATCCCGCGCCCGCAGCACGAGGAACGGATCCTTGCCGAGGAACGAATAGCGGGCCACCCGCTCGCCCCCCTCGACGCTCTCGAACAGGAACGCGTAGTCGGCATGCTCGGCCACCTTGCGGAAGGCCGACAAGGGGTTGAGCACGTCCGCCAGTATCTCCTTGCAGACCGGCACGAAGGTGCCGCGCCCGGCCAGCTCCCGAAACGTCTCGAAGGAGGTGATGCTCATGCCGGCGCTCTCTGCGCGGTCTCGTCCCGCGACGGCCGCTCCCGCGCGGCGAGGGCCTCCCGCGCCGCCCGCAGGAACAGGTCGGAGGGCGGGCGCGTCCCGAGCCACCACTCGAACTGCCGCACCGCCTGGGCCGCGAGCATGTCGAGACCGCCGATGGTCCGGCAGCCGGCCGCCTCGGCATCGCGGAGGAGCCGCGTCCGGGTGGGGTTGTAGACGAGGTCGTAGACGATGCCGCCGCCGGCCAGAGCCGGGGCCGGCACCGGGGTGTCGTCGACGTGCGGCGCGGTCCCCACCGGCGTGGTGTTCACGAGCAGGTCCCAGGAGCCGGGGGACGGCGGGAACGGGACGGCAGAGCCTCCCGCGAGGGCAGCGACACGGGCCGCGCGATCGGAACGGCGTGCGCACACCGCCACCGCGCCGCCGGCCCCGGCCAACCCCACCGCCGCCGCCCGCGCCGCGCCGCCGGCCCCGAGCACGCAGCAGCGGAGCCCGCCGACGCCGCCCCGCGCCTCGAGCGGCGCGAGCAGGCCGGCCACGTCGGTGTTGAGGCCGCGCCACCCGCCGTCGTCGGCGCGCAGGGTGTTGATCGCGCCGGTCCGTCGGCCCACCGGGTCGACGTCGACGACCTGGTCCAGGATCGACTCCTTGAACGGCGCGGTGACGCTGAGTCCCTTCACGCCGAGCGCCTGCGCCAGCGCCATGAGGTCGCCGGCGCTCGCGGCCTCGAACGGAACGTAGACGGCGTCGACCCCGGCCTCGGCGAAGCCGGCGTTGTGCATGGCCGGCGACAGCGAGTGCGAGATGGGGGCGCCGGCCACCCCGTAGACCGCGGTCGAAGCCGACACGCGATCGCACCGGTAGAGGCCGATCATGTCGGACAGGGGCACCTGACCGGGGGCGACCCCGTCGCCGGCATACGTCCAGGCCGAGCCGAAACGCGCCGGCAGAAGTCGAGTCGGCACGCCGATCGGTCCCATCCCCACCAGCACCGCCGGCTCGCCCCGGGCGGCGCGGCCCAGCCGGTGCAGCCTCACCACGTCGGCGGCCGAGCGGCTGTAGGCCGCGATCTTGACGACCTCGGCCCCGGTGGCCCGCATCTCCCGGTACCGCGACTCCACATCGGTCGGGGTGGCCTCGAAGTCGTGCACCGACAGCACGACGTTGCGGCCGCGCCGCGCCGCGATCAGCGACTCGAACCCGCTGCGCCACTCGAGATCGACCCAGTCGGCCCCGAGCTCGAACGCCCGCCCCAGGATGCGCCGCCGCTCTTCCTCGGACCCGTCGAACCGGCCGCCCTCCCGGATCGGCCGGCACGTGACCACGACCGGGCAGGACCGCCCGGCGAGGGCGCCGTCGACATCGGGGTCGGCGACGCCGTCGAGCCGCAACTCGACGAGGTCGGCGCCGCGCACGTTGTCGCGGGCGGCCCGCAGCCCCGCGGTCGTCCCGGCGGTCACGGTGGCGCACAGTCGGGCCCGGTTCATCGGGGTCGTCCTCACACGAAAAAGCCTCTCCAACCGGGGGCCGGAGAGGCTGTCGCGTTCTGCTGGGGCTGTGGTCAGGCGGGCAGACGCACCTCTCGGGGCCGGGTAAACCGATAACCCCGCCAACCCCGGGTTCCGCCGCCGCATGTCGTAGCGACGTCGCGCCGCCGCGGAATCGTCTGCGCTTCGAACACCTGAGGCGCCTCCGTGACCGCGCCGTCGCCCCACCACGAAGGGCACGCCGCGTCCGAGCCGGCCGCGACGAGGCGACGACGCGCGAGGCTGCCGCGCCATCACGGCATCCTGAAGCACGTCTACGCGGCCCGTCAGGCGGTCGACCCTGCCGTTCACCCGACTGGGCGTCACCGTGTCCTCGGTCACGCCCCGACGGCCGCCCAGATCAACGTTGCGATACTCGCCGCCGGATACTCGCCGCCGATTGTAACGCGTGCGATCCTACCACAGCGGTCGCACCCGCCCGCACGACGACGGGGGCGGCCCCGCGAAGGTTGGATTGCACTGCCTGTTCCTGAACGCCTGGGCCGCGCCCTTCGCCAACCGCCGGCATCCCGAGCGTCCTTCTGCTTGACCGGTAAGCACGTCCTTCGCTATAACGGTCTCGTTCCAGGTGCACCTCCGGCCATCTTCCATGCATTCGAACAGGCCGCTCCCGGCACTCGCCCTCGTGATCGGGGGCCTGATCGCGGTGCTGCCCGCGGCCACCGTCACCATGCCGGTGCACGAGGTGCAGGCGGGCATGCAGGGCGTCGGCCTCACCGTCTTCGAGGGGGCGAAGCGGAGCGAGTTCACGGCCGAGATCATCGGCGTGCTCGAGAACTCGTTCGGGCCGCGGCGCAACCTGATCCTGGCCCGACTCGACGGGGGGCCGCTGGCCGCGAGCGGCGTCATCCAGGGCATGAGCGGGAGCCCCGTGTACATCGACGGGCGGCTCGTCGGCGCCGTCTCCTACTCGCTGGGCTCGTTCCCGAAAGAGACGATCGCCGGCATCACGCCCATCGAGGAGATGCTTCGCGACGATACCCCGGCGCCGGCCCGGTCCGCGCGCGCCGCACCCGACCTTGCCCTCCCGCTGGCCGCAGACAGCCTGACGAACCTGCTGTCGACGCGCCTCGATCGTCCGGAACCCTTCGCGGCACGCCCCGGCGACGTCGACGCGGTGGGGCTGCCGGCCGACACCGGGGCCTCGTACGGGGTCCGCCTGCGCCCCATCGCGACCCCCCTCACCCTGAGCGGCTTCACCCCCGCCGCGTTCGACCGCATCGCGGCGCTGTTCGGCCCGACGGGCCTGACCCCGGTGGTGGGCGGGGCCGTTGCGGGCGGGGCGGCGGCGCAGTCCGACGCCCCCCTCGAGGCCGGCGATGCGGTGGGCGTGAGTCTGATGCAGGGCGACCTGTCGATGGCGGGCACCGGCACCGTCACCCTCGTCGAGGACGGCCGGGTGCACGCGTTCGGGCATCCCTTCTACAACCTGGGGGCGTCACGGTTCCCGATGACGCGCGCCTGGGTGCACACCGTGCTGCCCAGTCAGTTGATCTCGTCGCGGGTCGCCACCGTCGGCGAGACCCTCGGCACCATCGACCAGGACCGGTCGAGCGGCATCAGCGGCAGCCTCGGCCCCGGCCCGCGCCTCGTCCCCGTCCGCATCACCCTCGACGCGCCGGACCGGCAGCGGACCGACACGTTCGAGTTCGAGGTCGTCGACGACGCGATCTTCACGCCGCTGCTCGCGTACAACGCGATGCTCAACACCCTGTTCTCGCACAACCGCCAGACGGGCGCGGCGACCTACGCGCTGCGAGGCGAGGTGACCTTGGCGGGCCATCCGCCGGCGCGGTTCGAGGAGACCTTCGCCGGGCCCGCCGCCACCGTGCTCGCCTCGGCCTACGTCGCGGGGCCGTTGACGGCGCTCGTCGACAACGGCATCGAGCCGGTGACGGTCGAACGGGTGGAGGTGTCGGTAACCGCCCGCGACGGCACGCGGACGGCCGAGCTGGAACGCATCTGGTTGGACGACCCGCGGCCGCGGCCGGGGCGGACGGTGCCCCTGCGCCTCGCCATCCGCGAGCGCGACGGCGACGTCGAGGTGCGCACGGTGATGATCGACCTGCCGGCGGCGGCGCGTGGCCGCCTCCGCCTGCTGGTGGCGGACGGCGCGACCCTCGCCCGCGAAGAGCGGCAGCAGGCGGGACAGGCGGCGCGCGCCACCGACCTCCGGCACCTCATCGACGCCCTGAACACGGCGCGGCGCAACGACCGCTTCTACGTGCAGCTTCGCCGCCGCGACGCCGGCGCGGTCGTGAACGGCCGCCGGCTGCCGTCGCTCCCCCGCTCCGTGCTGGAAGTGCTGGGGGCCGACCGGCCCGGCGGCGGTCTCGCCCGGATGAGCAGCGCCGCGGTGCGCGAGTGGGAGGTGCCCCTGGACCTGGTCGCGACCGGGGCCCGCGTCCTCGACCTGGACCTGGGCTCCTGATGGCGCGCCCCGGGATCGCCCCCGCCGTGAATCGACCGCCCCTCCCCCGCCGATCCGGTCCTCTTCCGATGAAGCGCTGCCTCTTTCCGATTGCCTTCGTCGCCGCCGCGTCCGCGCTGACCGCATCCGCGCCGGTCTTCTGGCAGGTGTCGACGCAGGTCGAGTTCCTGCGCGGCGAGGTCGACGCCCTGTCCGTCGACGACGAGGGCCGCCTGCGGCTGGGCCCGGCCACCGAAGCCGTGTTCGAGACGCCCGAGCCGTCGCTCTGGTCGCTCGCTCGCGCGTCCGACGGGGCCCTGTGGATGGGGAGCGGGACGGACGGGCGTCTCTACCGTGTGGGGGCCGACGGCACGGGCACGGTCGTCCTCGACGCCGTCGAGCTCGACGTGCATGCCCTCGCGGCCGATCCGACGGGCGGCGTCTTCGCCGGCACCTCGCCGGGGGGGCGGGTGTACCGCGTCACCGCCGAAGGCGAGACGACGGTGGTGTTCGACCCTGAAGAGACCTACATCTGGGCGCTGGCCCTGGGCGGCGACGGCGCCCTGTACGTGGCCACCGGCAACCCCGCCCGCATCTACCGGATGCCGGCCGGCGGCAGCCCCGCGCTGCTCTACGAGAGTGACGCCGCCCACGTTCTCTCGCTCGCGCCGGGCGGCGACGGCACGCTGCTCGCGGGCACCGAGTCGCCCGGCCAGGTGCTGCGCATCGACCCGACGGGAAGGGCCTTCGTGCTGCTCGACTCGCCCTACGAGGAGATCCGGTCGCTGCGCCCCCAGCCCGACGGTTCGCTCCTCGCGGTGGCGGTGAGCGGCCAGCCGGCGCCGGCCGCGGCGCCCGCCCCTGCGCCCGCCCCCGCCCCGGCGGCGGCCCCGGTGCCGACGGTCTCGGTGACCACCAGCGTCTCCGCCGTCGTGGTCGGAGGTGCCGCGACGCCCACGACGACGTCGGCGTCCACGACGTCCGCGAATGCCGGCGAGAAGGGCGCCGTGTACCACATCACCGCCGACGGGTTATCGGACCGGCTGTGGCGGTCGACCCTGGACACGCCGTTCGACGCGGCGTTCGACGCCCGGGGGGCGCTGGTCGTGGGCACGGGGCCGAACGGCAAGCTCTATCGCGTGTCGGGCGACCCGCCGCGGACGGTCCTCTCGGGCCAGGCCCCGGCCCGACAGGTGACGCGGCTGCTGCCGGCGACCGACGGCTCGCTGTGGTACGCCACCGCCAATCCCGGCCGGGTCCTGCGCATGTCGGGCCGCCTGGCCGCCCGCGGGACTTACGACTCGGAAGTGCACGATGCGGGGGCGGCGGCCCGCTGGGGCTCGATCCGCTGGCGCGGAACGACGCCGCCGGGCGGCCGCATCGAGCTGGCCAGCCGTTCGGGCAACACCGCCATTCCCAACGACACCTGGAGTCCGTGGTCGGACGCCTATACCGAGGCGGCGGGCTCGTCCATCGTCAGCCCCAACGCGCGCTACCTGCAGTGGCGGGCGACCCTCCACGGCGAGAACGACGCGTCGCCGGTGCTGACCGCGGTGACCGCCGCATACCTGCCGCGCAACCTGCGGCCGGTGATCACCCGGTTGACGGTGCACGCGCCGGGGACTGTCTTCCAGCAGACGCTCGGCACCGGCGACCCGCCCATCGCCGGGCTCGACGAGCGGCCGTCCTCGCCGTCGGCGGCGAGCACCGTGGGCCGCGAGGGCTACCGCAAGGGCATCCGGACCTTCCGCTGGCAGGCGAGCGACGAGAACCGCGACCCGCTCGAGTACTCGGTGTCCTACCAGCGAGACGGCGACAACGAGTGGCACGTCCTTCGGACGGGGCTGCGCGAGACGGTCTTCGCCTGGGACACCACGACGATCCCCGACGGCGCCTACCGCGTGCGCATCGGCGCGTCCGACGCGGCGGGCAACGCCCCCGGGGCGGCGCTGGTCGGCGAGCGCGACAGCGCCGTCTTCGACGTCGACAACGCGGCGCCCCGCATCGAAGTGGGAGCCCGGCGGCGCGAGGGCGGCCGCGTCGTCGTCCCGTTCACCGTGCGCGACGCGCAGTCGCCGGTGCAGCGGGTCGAGATCGCGGTCGGCAACGACGACTGGCGCGTCGTCTATCCCCTCGATGGCGTGCCTGACGGCCTCGTGGAACGGTTCGAGGCGGTTCTCGAGGGGGATGCCGACGGGCCCGTCATCATCCGGGCCACCGACGCCCTCCGGAACACCGTGAGCGTGTTCGGGGAGTGACGGCGGGGGGCCGACGGGACGATGACGGAAGTCACTCTCGGCGCGTCCGCCGGCGCGCCCGGCCGCGAGACTCGGCTGCATCGTCGTGAAGCAGGCGAGTCGGGAGCGGCCACCGTGCCGACGACGCTCTCTCCTGCCTTCCCGGCTGCAGACCCATGCTGAACGGCCTCATCGTCTTCGCGGCGCTCGCGTCGGTGTTCCTGGCCGCGCTGACCGGCCAGATGCAGGCACTGACCGACGCCATCGTCTCGTCGGCCCGGGGCGCGGTCGACCTGGCCATCGGGCTCATCGGCCTGATGGCGTTCTTTCTCGGGTTGATGCGGGTCATCGAGGATGCCGGCGCGCTTCGGCACCTCGCGCGGCTGGTCGGGCCGGTCATGCAGCGCCTCTTCCCGGGCGTGCCCGTCCACAGCCCGGCGATGAGCGCGATGATCCTCAACATCGCCGCCAACATGCTGGGGCTCGCGAACGCCGCGACCCCGTTCGGCATCAAGGCGATGGAAGAGCTCGACAAGCTGAACGGCGAGCGCGGGACCGCGACCAACGCGATGGTCCTCTTCCTCGCCATCAACACGTCGGCCCTCGCCATTCTCCCTTCGGGGGTGGTGGCGATGCGGGCGTCGGTAGGCTCGGAGAACGCCGTCGGCATCTTCTTCCCGACCTGGTTCGCCAGCGGCTGCGCGACGATCGTCGGGGTGACGGCGGCCGTCCTGCTGAGCCGGCTGACGGTCTACCGGCGCACCGAGCCGGCCCCGGCGCGAGAGGCCCCGCCACCGGACCCCGCCGCCGGCGGGGACGGCACCCACGATGAACCCGAGGCCCTCGAGCCGCTGCCCGGCCGTCGCTGGATGGGGCGGCTGTTCTGGCTCGCCCTCGCCGTCCTCCTCGGGCGCTTCGTCTGGCAGCACCGCATGGACCCCCCGTTCGAGCTCTTCGGCGCCATCACCTCGGCGTGGATGCTGCCGATGGTCGTGGCGGTCCTCGTCATGTACGGCTGGACGCGCGGGGTCCGCGTCTACGATTCGCTGGTGACCGGGGCCCGACAGGGCTTCGACGTCGCGGTGCGCATCATCCCGTACCTGGTGGCGATCCTCGTGGTCGTGGGCATGTTCCGGGCCTCGGGGGGCATCGACCTCATCACGACGCTGCTCTCGCCGATCACGGCGCTCATCGGGCTGCCGGCCGAAGCGCTGCCGATGGCGCTCCTCCGGCCGCTGACAGGCAGCGGGGCCTACGCGGTGATGGCCGAGATCATGACCGTGGAGGGTCCCGACTCACTGGTCGGTTACATGGTCAGCACGTTCCAGGGCAGCACCGAGACGACCTTCTACACGCTGGCGGTGTACTACGGGGCGGTGGGCATCCGCCGCACCCGCCACACCGTGCCGGCTTGCCTGCTCGCCGACACCGCGGGCATTCTCGGCGCGGTGTTCATCGTCAACCTGATGTTCGGGTAGCAGGTTGCGCCGCGGCCCGACCGGTTCGTGTCCGTCGAAGTGACAGCGTCGCGGCGCCGCGGCGTGGTCGACTCGGTCCCCGTCACGACTCGGAGGGCTCGCCGTAGCGAGCGCTGTCGCCGCAGCGCACGGCGGCGCGAGACGGATCGTCGAGGTCGAGCCGCTTCAGCAGCTTGGCCAGCCCCTGGCGGGTCACCCCGAGGGCCGACGCCGCCTTGGCGCGGCGGCCGCCGGCCTGGGCGAGGGCGCCGCTCACGAAGCGGCGCTCGAACACCTGCCGCGCCTCGTGCAGCGTCGGCAGGCCGTTCGGCCCGCTCGCCCCGCCGGTGATCGCGGCCGGCAGCAGGGCCGGCCCCACCACGCCGCTCCGGGGGCCGCGGACGACCAGCGCCGCCACGATGTTCTCCAGCTGCCGGACGTTGCCCGGCCAGTGGTAACGGGCCAGCGCCTCCAGGGTCGAACGCGCGGGCGTGGCGCGGCTCCCGGTGAGCGCCTGCGCGCGCTGCCAGAAGTGGTCGACGAGCAGCACGACGTCGTCACCGCGGTCCCGCAGCGGCGGCACCTCGACCCGCAGCACGTCGAGCCGATACAGCAGGTCCTCGCGGAACTGTCCGGTCCTGACATCGCTCTCGAGCGGGCGGTTCGTGGCTGCGACGACCCGCACGTCGACGGCGCGCGACGCCGTGTCGCCCACGCGGCGGATCTCGCCGTCCTGCAGCACCCGCAGCAGCTTGGCCTGGGCGCGCGGCGACAGCTCCCCCACCTCGTCGAGGAACAGCGTGCCCCGGTCCGACGCCTCGAAGAGCCCGGCCCGGTCGGTCACGGCCCCGGTGAACGCTCCGCGGACGTAACCGAACAGCTCGGCCTCGACGAGCTCGTCGGTGAGGCCGGCGCAGTTGACGGCCCCGAAGCGGCGCTCGGGGCGGCCGCTCAGCCGGTGTACGCCGCGCGCCACGAGCTCCTTGCCCGAGCCGCTCTCGCCGGTCACGAGGACGGGAAACGGCGACTCGGCGACTCGCCGCAGGCTGCTGCGCAGCCGGGTCATGACGTCGCTCCGGCCCAGAAGTCCCAGATCGCTCGAACGGAATTCACCTCGCACTGATTCCCTCCGACATCGAGTGCCGACCGCCGCCTGTGATGTGGGCAACGGCTTTATGCAAAATGTCGGCCGGAAATGCTCGGCGCCGAAAACCCCGCCCTGCGTGTCACGGCGAACGCACGGTGCCTCCGCCGTCGCAGGAACTGCGGCAGGAGGACCGGGCCCGCCGCGCGCTTTCTGCGAAGCAGCTTGCCGTATCCCCCGCCCGCCTCCCGCAAGAAGGACGGCGCGGTTCCGCCAGTCGCTGGTCCTCATGGCGCAGGACGAACTGGCGCCCGGAGGTCCCTCGCCGGGTAACGTCCCGTGCGGCCGTAGAGGCCGCGCTAGCGCGCCAGCGGGTCGGGCCGGATCTGGAACTTGATCACCTTCTGGTTCGTGCCGGGGCCGCCCTCGAGGTGCCAGGCCGCGTAGTTCGAGTAGCTCGACCAGAGCCCCTTGCCCTTCCACCCCGTCGTCGGGTCGTCGACTCGACCCGTCGACGACCGCGAGAAGAAGCCCAGGGGGTAGGGCACCCGCAGGGTGACGAACTCCTCGGTGTCGGGCCGGAAGACCTCGAGCGAGTCGGTGTTGACGACGCCGTACAGGGGCACGTCGCGCCCCAGGCCGAGGACATCGTGGTGGTCGACCTGGGTGAGGTAGCTCTCGTCCGAGTTGATGGGGAACGCCTCGGCGTTCTGGTAGGTCGGCTTGTCCATGCGGAAGAACGTCCAGCCCTCGGGGCAGCCCTGCCCGTCAGCCTGCGGACCCGAGATGTCCTCGCACCGGCTGCGGTCGAAACGCGCGAAGTGACCGCTGCCCCGCCAGTCCTGCCACGCCACGCCATCGGTGGTCAGGTGCAGGCCGCCGCTGCCGTAGGCGCCCGGGTTCATGACCGAGGGGGGCGGCTCGTACAGCTCGGCCGTGCACGACTCGGGCGGACTGTCGCCGAGCTCGAGGCGCACGAGCTGGCGCTGGTTGCGACCGTTGCCCGAGCACCAGACGCTGCCGTCGGCGGGGTTCACGGCCGGCGAATAGCAGCCGAACCGGATCTGGTGGTCGCGGGTCGGGTCGACGGGGTCGTCGGGCCCGGTCCACCCCGTGGTGATGACACCGTCCTGGTTGACGTCGACGACACCGGGGCACCAGCCCTGGGCCGCCTCGGCGTCGCCGGTCTCGTCCCAGATCTCCATGTCGATCCAGCCGAGCCCGTTGGGGAACCCGTAGTAGATGCGCTCGTCCTCGCCGATCTGGTTGTGGTCGGCCGAGAAGCAGGTGTCGATCTCGGAGAACGCCTCGGTCTCGGGGTCGTACATGAACACCTGCCGCGTGGCCTGGGCGATCGGGTAGTGGGCGGCGAAAGCGTTCGCGGGGTCGGTGCAGAACGCGGGCTGCTCGCCGGGGGCGCGGATGCGGCCGGTCAGCCACACCCGCCCGTCGCCGTCCATGGCCACGCTGCGCGGATCCGACTGCCGGGCCCACACGGGGTCGTCGCCCCAGTACGGCGACTCGGGCGTCTGCCCCTGGATGACGGGACCGCCCGACGGGATGTCGATGTTGAAGGCGCGGTGCTCGACGGGGTCGAGGACGGCGAGGATGTCGCTCGGCTGCACCACGCCGTAGACGAGGCCGTCGGCGTTGACGGTGCCGTCACGGACGTCCGAGGCGGCGCTGTCGGTGCGGCCATCGGTCTCGGTGCCCCAGTCCCAGAGGGTGACGACGACGTTGCGCTCGATGCCCGCCGGCCGCGGCGGGGTCTGGGTCGGCGCCTCGCCTGCCGCGATGCGCTCGGTCCAGTCGGCGAACATGCGGCGCTGGTCGCCGAGACCGCCCCACATGCTGGCCATGCTCGATCCCATCGGCCCCATCGCGACCCGGCGGTCCCACGCCGCGAGGTGCGAGTCGGCGGCGTCGAGGATGTCGCCGGGAATCTCGCGCGTCGCCCGGTTGCCGACTTGGTGGCAGTTCATGCAACCGGTCACCCGGCTGCCCAGCTCCTGCTGCGACTGCTCGCCTTCCGGCAGCTCCAGCATCGACAGCCACCACGCGGCGGGGTAGACGGCGGCGGCGGCGCGAGCGTCGGGGGCGACCACGCCTTCGAGGTCGAGGTTCTGGCCCGGCGTCGCGGTGACCCGCGGCGAGTCGACGAGACCGTAGCCGCGCACGAACAGCTCGTAGGTCGCGTCGGGCAGGTCGGGGACTAGGTAGCGCCCCTCGTCGTCCGTGGCCACGATGCGGATGAAGCGGGTCGGCAGGTCGGTGGTCTCGGCCACCACCCACACGCCCGCCTCGGGCCCGGCGCTGCTCGTGACGACGCCCCCGATATCGTCGGCGTCGATCGTCACGCCGGCGCCCTGCTGCAGCTCCACCGCCAAACCGGTCGCCACGGCGAGCACCGCCGCCATCCCGCCCGCCAACAACCCGGTTCTCAGTCTGGTCATTCCGCTCTCCATCTGGGACGTGACGGCGAAAACGCGCCGCCCGACTCGGGCGCACCCGTTCCACTCCGGCCTTGCGCGCCCGACGCACGGCAACGTGACGCCCGTCAGCGTCCTCATGGCCGGCTCATCGTCACCGGCGCTTCACCGGCCCGGACCTGGCTGAGGGCTCCCCGGTGCGCAAGAGCGCCGGGGCCATCGCCGGTGACGCGGCAGGAGCGCCACGCTGTCGGTCCACCGGTCCCCAAAACAAAGGGCCCGGCACGAATGCCGGGCCCAGGGTGTTGCCTCTACCGATCCTCCCCGTCGAGGAGAACGACTAGCCCACCGGCAGCAGCTCGAGCCGGCCGGTGGCGTCGCTCATCTTGTCGACGCGCACGCCCATCTTGTCGAGAACCGTCAGGTGCAGGTTCGAGATGGACGTGTCCTCGTAGCGGAGGTGGCCGCCCGCGTGCAGCCGCCCGCCGCCGCCGCCGACGAGCACCAGGGGCAGGCCCTTGTTGTCGTGGCGGTTGCTGTCGGACATGCCGGCGCCGTAGAGCACCATCATGTTGTCGAGCAGGTTGCCGTCGCCATCGGGCGTCGCCCGCGCCTTCTCGAGGAAGTACGCGAACAGCGACAGGTGGTACTCGTTGATCTTCGCGATCTTCTCGTACAGGGTCGGGTCGTCGCGGTGGTGCGAGGTCGGGTGGTGCGAGTCCGGCACCCCGATCTCGGGATACGTCCGGCCGCTGATCTCCCGCGCCATCATGTACGTGCCGACCCGCGTCAGGTCGGTCTGGTACGCGAGCAGAAGCAGGTCGGCCATCAGCCTCGCGTGCTCGCCGTAGGTGGCGGGAATGCCCGCGGGCTGGACCACCTCGGGCAGCTCGCGGTCGCTCTGCGCCTCGGCCATCTGGATGCGACGCTCGATGTCGCGCACCGCGTCGAGGTACTCGTTCACCCGCACCTGGTCGGCAGGCCCGAGGCCGCGCTGCAGGGTGGCGACCTTGTCCGCCACCGAGTCGAGGATGCTCTGGTCCTTGCGGATGCGATCCAGCCGGGCCGCCTGGTCGGTCGACCCGCTATCGCCGAAGAGACGCTCGAAGACCGCGCGCGGGTTGTTCTCGCCGAGCAGCGGCGTCGTCTCGTTCCGCCACGAAATGGTGTTGGTGTACGTGCAGCTGAACCCGACGTCGCACGAACCCGACACGTCTCGGCTGTCCAGCGCCAGCTCGAGCGAGCCGAGCTGGGTCTGCCGTGCCGTCTCGCGGGCGATGAGCTGGTCGACGGAGATGCCCGCGCGCAGGTTCGACTCGGTGCGGGCCGGGGTCACGCCGGTCAGGAACCGGGTCGCGGCGCTGGCGTGGACACCGGCGTTGCTCGGCACGCCGTTGAGGCCCGTCAGAACCGTCATCTGGTCGCGGTACGCCTCGATGCCCTTGAGCAGCCGCGTCGTCTCGAAGCCCAGGCCGTCCGCCTCGGGGGTCCAGTGCTTCATCGCCATGCCATTCGGCACGTAGAAGACGCCGAAGCGGCGGACGGGGTTGGCGGCGCTGTTGCGGATGGCCGCGAACGCCGGGACCATGCCGTCGAGCAAGGGAAGCGCCAAGCCGGCGCCGATGCCCCTCAATACGGTACGGCGCGGGATGGCTTTCCTGGTGATCATCATGAGTCGGACCTCCGCATCTGGAACGCGGTGCTCTTCACGATTCCGAGGACGATGGATGACCAGCGATAGTCGTCGCCGGCCGCTTCACGCACGATCTTCCGGACGGTTGGAGCGTCATAATACTCGATCGCACGCCCCAGAGCATAGCCCATCAGCTTTTCGGTGACGGTGCCGACGAAGTCGTCGGGCCTCGCGAGCAGCAGATCACGGAGCCCGGTGGGGCCTTCGAAGGCGGCGCCGTCGGGCAGGACCCCCGAGGCGTCGACGGGCACCCCCGCGGTGGTCGCGCGCCACCGGCCGATGGCGTCGAAGTTCTCGAGCGAGAACCCGATGGGGTCCATCGGCGCGTGACAGACCGAGCACGCGGGGTCTTCGCGGTGCCGCACCATCGCCTGCCGCATGGTGAGCGGCTCGCCCGCCTCGTTCTCCTCCTCGAGGGTCGGCACGTCGGGCGGCGGCTCGGGGGGCGGGGCGCCGAGCAGGTTCTCGAGCACCCACTTGCCGCGCAGCACCGGCGACGTCCGGTTGGGATAGGACGTGACGGTCATCACGCCGCCGTGGCTCAGCAGCCCGGCCCACTCGTCGGCCGGCAGGGTCACCTTGCGGAAGCGATTGCCGTAGACGTTCGGAATCCCGTAGTGCTCGGCGAGCCGCTCGTTGACGAAGGTGTAGTCGGCCCGCAGCAGGTCGAGCATGCTGCGGTCCTCCCGGATCAGGGTGTTGATGAAGAGGCTCGTCTCGGCCTTGAAGGCCTCACGCAGGTTGTCGTCGAAGTCCGGGAAGATGAGCGGGTCGGGATAGACGCCCTCGAGGTTGCGGAAGTGCAGCCACTGCCCCGCGAAGTTGTCCACGAGGGCCGACGCCCGCGGATCGGCGAGCATGCGGCGCACCTGCCGCTCCAGGACCGCGGGGTCGCCGAGCGAGCCGTCCTCGGCCACGGCCAGCAGCTCGTCGTCGGGAATGCTGCTCCAGAGGAAGAACGACAGCCGCGAGGCGAGGTCGAGGTCGGGAATCGAGTAGATCGCTTCGAGCGGGCTGTCGACGGGGTCGTGCTCGATGCGGTAGAGGAACTCCGGATCGGCGAGCACCCGCTCGAGAGCGAGGCCGATGCCGGCGTCGAAGCTGCCGCCCTGCCGGCCGATGTCGAAGAAGTCGAGCAGCGTGTCGAGGTCGTCGTCGGACACCGGTCGGCGGTAGGCGCGGCGGGCGAGCGTGCCGAGGATCTCGGCCGCGCAGGGGCGCTCTTCGGCCTCGCTGGCCGGGGTGCACGAGAACAGCCGCTGCCGCGTCGGCGTGTCGCCGGGGCCGTCGACCGTGAACGGGCCGTGGATCTGCACGGCGTCGAGGGCCGGGTTGGCGTCCGGCATGTCGTTGACGGCGAGGGCGAAACCGGACTGGCGCGGCTGCAGCACGCCCTCCTCTTCCCACGTTTCGCGGGGGAAGGACACCCCGATGACGTGCGGACCCGAGTCGACCCGGATGCGGACTTCGAGGTCGTCGTCGGCGTTCAGCGAGTACGACTCCCACTCGATGTCGCCCCGGATGTTGCCGGCGAAGCTGATCGGCGCCGGCATGCCGGGAGCGTCGCCGCCGAACGTGAACTGCCGAATCCGCCGGCCGTCGAGTCGGATCTCGACCTCGTGGGCCTGGTCGATGCCTCGCACGTAGCCCACGTAGTTGGTTCGCAGCCGCAGCTTGATCAGATACTCGCCGTCGACCGGGAAATGGTGCCGCACCGCGGCGCCGCCGCGCGAGCCGAACGGCAGGTCCTCGCTCTGCTGGTTCTCCTGCTGGAGGTTGAGGGGGACGATGTGGGTGGCGATGACCGCCCCGCCGGCCGGCGGGGCGCCGATGGCGAGCCGCGCGATCTTTCGGGCAGCCGCGACGTACCGCTCGAAGAGGGACGGCGACAGGGACAGCGCCCCGGCGTTGTTGTCGAAGCCGAAGCGGTCGGGTGCGTCGGCGGGAATCCACTCGCCGACGTCGATCTCCAGGTCGAGCAGGTCGCGGATGACGTTGCGGTACTCGGTCTGGTTGAGCCGGTGGAACGCTAGCGTGCGGCCGGGGTTCGGCCTCGCCTCGGCCGCGCGGTCAAGCTCGTCCTCGAGCCAGCGCCGAAACCCGTCATAGACGGCCTTGTCGGGGCGCGGGCGCGGCTGCGGGGGCATCGCCCCGACGCGCAGCTTGCGCACGACCGCCTCCCAGATCTCGGGATCCTCGCCGACGTTGTCGACGTCGGCGGTGTCGAGGGTCAGCCCCACCGTGCGGAGCTGCGAGACGAGCGACGATCGAGGCTCGCCAGCGCCCTCCACGATATCGCGGTTGTGGCATGTCACGCAGTACTGGTCGAGCAGTGCCCGCTGGGGCGAGACCGCCGGCGCCTCGGCGCCTGGCGCGGACTGCCCGACCAGAACGACGCCCTGCGAGGCGCAGACCAGGACCACGGCCAGGGCCGCGCCCGGTCCAGCGAGTGAACGTCGGAGCGCCGGAGCCTGATTTCGTATCATGAGATGTCGGCCCAACGTGGATCGGAAGCGCCGGGAGTCCGCGACGTAGGAGATCCTCCCGCTTCCCTCAAGGCGGCCGCCGTAACTCGCGCGAGCTCGGGCGACGCGGGTTTGCCCCCCTCACGGGACGAAACAGTGTCGCCGGTTTCCCTTGCCGGTGTCAATGCCGCGGCCGACCCCGGGGGAACGCCGACGCCCGGTATGCGGCGCGGTCGGTACCGGCGCCGGCCATCGTGAACGCGGCGGGTACTCCGGCTTTGACCCGAGCGCGAACGCACCCTCGGCCGGTAATCCACGCCGGACCGCGACGCCGATGCGCGCGCGGCGACCGGCGCGGATACGCCCGGGCCGGACGACGTCGTGACGACGCCGATGCGCGCGCGGCGACCGGGTCCCCGGCGTCGTCCATGTCATGCTCGCCGGACCGCGACTCGCGTGCGCGCGCGACCGGTCGACGAACGGCGCCGCCGCCGAGCGCGACGGCGCCGGCGCTTCCGGCATCGGCGACGACACCGGGGGGTTCCACCCCGGACCCTCCTGCGGTAGCATGATTCGGCGGTCCGCCGATGGGCCGATTGCCGTGAAGCGCATCCATGGCCTGTTCTGGAATCCAGGAGAAGTCTCGATGAGCGTGAACATCCCCGCGAGCCGGTCGCTGTTGCGCGCCGGCGCATTGACCTTGGGCGCTTGTCTCGCACTGGCGGCGACCGCCGACCCGGCCCGCGCCGGCGCCGACCCGCTCCCGCTCATCGCCGCCGCCAAGGCGGCCGACGCCGGCGCGGTCGAGCGCCTGTTGAAGCAGGGCGCCGACCCCGACCTGCGTCAGCCGGACGGCGCCACCGCCCTCCACTGGGCGGCCTTCCGCGACGACCAGCACGTCGTCGGGCTCCTGCTCACGGCGGGAGCCGATGTCGACGTGGCCAACGAGCTCGGTGCGACCCCGCTCTGGCTCGCGGCCGAGAACGGCAGCGGGGCGATGATCGAGCGCCTGCTCGCGGCCGGCGCCGACCCGAACGTCGAGCTGCCGGAAGGCGAGACGCCGGTCATGACCGCGTCCCGGGCCGGCGCCGCGGACGGCGTGCGGGCCCTGGTCGCCGCCGGCGCCGACGTGAACGCGGCGGAGCGTTCGCGCGGCCAGACCGCCCTGATGTGGGCGGTGGCGCAAGGCCATGACGACGTCGCCGCCATCCTCGTGCGCCACGGCGCGGACGTCGAGGCGCGTTCTAGGGTGCGCCCGCGGATGATGCACGCGGAAAGCACCAACGGGTCGCAGTACGACCAGGGGGTGGTCTGGAATCGCGGCGGTTTCACGCCGATGCTCTTCGCGGCTCGTCACGGCCGCGTCGCCGCGGCGGCGATTCTGCTCGACGGCGGCGCCGACATCGAGAACCCGGCCCCGACCGGCGCGTCCCCCCTGGCCCTCGCGGCGCTTAGCGGCCAGGGCGCGTTCGCCGCCTGGCTGTTGGACCGCGGCGCCGATCCCAACGGTATCGGGGGTGGATACAGCGCCCTGCACGCTGCCGTGCTGCGCGGCGACCGGACGTTGGTGCGGGCCCTGCTCGCCCATGGCGCCGACCCCGACCTCCGGCTGCGGTCGGGGACGCCGGTGCGGCGCGCCAGTCAGGACTGGGCGTTCGCCCCGGCGCTGGTCAGCGCAACGCCTTACTGGCTGGCGGCGTGGTTCCACGACGCCGACATCATGCGCGAGCTCGAAGAGGCCGGCGCGAACCCCCGGCTGACGACTCTCGAGCGCTGGCGCGCGGTGTTCGAGCGGGCGGGAGGGGTCGGGCCGCCCCATATCGCCGGCGGCTTCGTCCCCCCCCTCGTGGCGGCGGCGCGGGGGCCGGCCAACCGCGGGCGCTTCTTCAACAGCGCCCTGCGCAAGCCCGACGAGGACGAGCGTGACGTGATGGCCGCGATCCGGACCGCCGTCGAGCACGGGGCCGACGTCAACGCCGCCGACCTGCGGGGCGACACCGCGATGCACGCCGCGGCGCAGCGGAACTTCACCACCGTGGTGCGGTTCCTGGCCGAGCACGGCGCCGACATCGACGCGGAGGACGAAGCCGGGCGGACCCCGCTCGATCTCGCCAGGGGGGCCGAGGCGACCCGCGCCCGCATCCAGGATCCGACCCGGTACCCGGCCGGCAACAGCGCCGACGTGCTTCGCGAGCTGGGGGCCCGGGACGAGCGCAGCGCCGATTCGGACGGGCAATCCGGTTGATCCGCCCCATCCTTCGTCACGGCGCCGACGCCCTTCACCGGCCGGCGCGGCGGGTGGTCGACTTCGACGACGATCTGCAGACGCTGATCGACGACATGATCCAGACCATGCACGCCGCCCCCGGCATCGGTCTGGCGGCGCCGCAGGTCGGGGTCGGGTTGCGCGTCTTCGTCGCCGACCCGTCCGCCGGACGGTCCATCGACGAGCTCGTCACCGTCGTCAACCCCCGCGTCGTCGACCAGGAAGGCGCGCAGCGGGAAGAGGAAGGCTGCCTCAGCCTGCCGGGGTTCACGGCGCGGGTGACGCGCCCGGCGCGGGTGGTCCTGGAGGGCTACGACCGCGAGGGCGCCGAGATCACCATAGCGGGCGAGACGCTGCTCGCCCGAGTGCTGCAACACGAGCTGGACCATCTCGACGGCGCGTTGTTCGTCGACCGGATGCAGGGGCTCCGGCGCGAACAGATCGTGCGGCGGGTGCGCAAGCTCCAGCGTTCGGGCAAGTGGTGAAGATTGCCTTCTTCGGGACCCCGGCGTTCGCGGTGCCGTCGCTGGAGCGTCTCGTCGCGGCGGGCGAGCGCGTGACGCTGGTGGTGACACAGCCCGACCGCCCCCGGGGACGGGGACAGCGCCTCCAGCCGTCGCCGGTGAAAGCGTCGGCCCTGGACCACGGCATCCCCCTCCTCCAGCCGGAACGGGCGCGCGATCCGGACCTCGCGGCGCGGCTGGCCGCGAGCGGGGCCGACCTCGGCGTCGTGGTCGCCTACGGACAGATGCTGCCCGACACCGTGCTCGCCACGCCGCGTCACGGCGTCATCAACGTGCACGCGTCCCTGCTTCCCCGTTACCGGGGGGCGGCGCCCATACAACGCGCCGTGATCGCCGGGGAGCGCGAGACCGGCGTCACCATGATCCGCCTCGTTCGCGAGATGGACGCGGGACCCATGCTCGCGAGCGCATCCCGGCCGATCGCCGAGGACGAGACCAGCGGGGACGTCGAGCGGGGGCTGGCCGCGATAGGGGCTGACCTGCTGCTCGCCACCGTCCGCGCCATCGCCGCGGAACGCGCCCGCGAGCAGCCGCAGGACCACGACCGGGCGACCTACGCGCCCCGGCTCACCCGGGAAGACGGCCGCATAGACTGGAGCCGGCCGGCTCGGGCCGTCCACGACCTCGTGCGCGGGCTGCATCCGTGGCCGCCTGCATTCACTTTCCTGGACGACTCGCGATATCTGATACGCCGCACTACGCCCGAGCCGCCGGACCTGCCCACGGCCTCGCCCGCGCCCGCCCCCGGCGCCATCGTCGAGGCCCGGGGCGATCGGTTGCGGGTTGCCTGCGGCGCCGGAACCACACTGTCGATCCTCGAGATTCAACCCGAGGGCCGACGCGCGCAGTCGGCCCGCGAGTTCCTGGCGGGACGGCACATCGCGGTGGACGCCGTCTTCCGGCCGTCCCCGCCGGCCGGTCGAGGGTCCTGATCGCCCCGGATGCCCCACTCGCCTCGCCGTGCATCCGCATCGGGCTGCCGACCCTCGAACCGGGCCGCTTCGAGATCGCGGGGCGAGGCCCGTCGGACTGACGCCGATCGGACGGATTCCATGCCTCGCACCAACCAGGCCCGGACCGCCGCCTACCGCGTCGTGCAGGCGGTGCTGCGGGGGGACGACCTGCCCCGCGCGCTGGCCCGGTTCAGGGACCCCCTCGCCGACGCTCGGGACCGGGCGCTCGTCACCGAGCTGACCGGGGGCACGTTGCGCTGGCTGGGCGCCCTCGACGACGTCATCGGGCGCACCGCCGAGCGTCCGATCGCCCGCATCGATCCCGATGTACTGACGGTGCTCCGGCTCGGCGGCTACCAGTTGCTCTACCTCGATCGAGTGCCCCCGGCGGCAGCCGTCAACGAATCGGTCCGCCTCGTCAAGCAGGTCGGCAGAACGAGTGCGGCCGGCTTCGTCAACGCCGTGCTTCGCCGCGTAGGGGCGATCCGCCAGGCGCCGGGGCTGCCTCTCCTTCCGGACGGGACGGCGGACCGGGAGACGGGGCTCGCGTATCTCAGCGTGACCGCGTCGCATCCGCGCTGGCTCGTCGAACGCTGGCTCGATCGCTACGGTCTTCAGGCGGCCACGGACTGGGTCCGGTTCAACAACGCCAGTCCCCCCCTGACGTTGCGCGCCAACCGGCTCCGCACGACGCGGGAGGAGCTCGCGGAGCGGCTCGCGGAGCACGGCGTCAGGACCGAGCCGACCCGGTTCGCGCCCGACGGGCTCACCGTCGTGGCCGGGAACCCCTTTCGGACGCCCCTCGCCGGCCGCGGGCTCTTCCTGGCCCAGGACGAGGCCAGCCAGTTGGTGGCCGAGCTGGTCGGCGGCCGGCCGGGCGACCGCATACTGGACGCCTGCGCCGCTCCCGGCGGCAAGGCCGCCGCCATCGCCGGCGCGATGGACCGGCGCGGCCTGCTCGTCGCCGCCGACCTCCGGCCCGCCCGGCTCCGCCTGCTGCGCGAGACCCTGGCCGGCATGGGCGCGGTCTCGACCCTCGTCCGCCTCGATCTGAGCCGCGGGGCTCCGTTCGCGCCGGTGTTCGACCGGGTGCTCGTCGACGCGCCCTGCTCGGGGCTGGGGGTCCTTCGGCGCGACCCGGAGATACGGTGGCGCCGCCGCCCCGGCGATCTGCGACGCTTCGCGGCCGAGCAACTGTCGATGGCCGATCATGCGGCCTGCGCGGTCCGCCCCGGCGGCGTCCTCGTCTATGCGACCTGCTCCAGCGAGCCCGAGGAGAACGAGGACGTCGTAGCCGCGTTCCTGGACGCCCGCCCCGACTTCGAACCGGCGCGCCCCGACCGAGACGCCCCGGTCGCGCCGGGCCTGCGCGGCGTGCTCGACGATCGAGGGCGCCTGGCGACCACGCCCTTCCGCCACGGCCTCGACGCGTTCTTCGCCGTGGTGCTGCGACGGCGCGCGGACCCGGGGCCCCTCCTTCGTCCTGCGATCGGCCGGCGGCCGGGCGCGGGGCCGTCGGTCGCAGGGGCCAGGCGCCGGAGGCGCGAGAAACGGTGACGGCGGCTGGAACCTGTAGTATTTTTGTGAATAGAGTGTCCGCTTTCTCCCGCCACTCGGAGAGCTCGCCCCCGGAACGATCCCCGGCCCGGCGAAGGCCTCGCCGGCCGCCCGCGGCGCCTTCCCGCCGCCCCTCCCGCGTGAACCGCTGGATGGCGCGGCTGGCGGTGGCCGGAACCGTCGTGTCCGTGGCGGGCGTGATCTTCCTTCTCTTCGCGGTGGTCGGGCTTCAGGTCGCCCTGCAGCTCCGCGAGGTCGCAGTGCCGAACCTTGTCGGGCAGACCGTCGAACAGGCGTCGCTGACCCTCGGTCGACTCGGCCTCGAGGTGCGGGTGGAGCCGCTCGATCGAATCGACCCGAGCGTTCCCGCCGGTCACGTCGCCGACCAGGATCCGGCGACCGGCCTGACCACCCGCAGCGGGCGCAACGTGAGAGTCTGGTTGAGCTCGGGCGCGAGCGCGGGATCCGTGCCGACCCTCATCGGACAGTCGGAGCGCGGCGCCCGCGCCCGGCTCGAGGAGGACGCCCTGCGCTTGGACGGCATCTCGGAGATCCGGTCCGACCGCTATCCCATCGACGCCGTGGTCGCCCAGGAGCCTCCACCTCGGGGGTCGGCCTCGACGGTCTCCGTTCTGATCAACCGGGGAGAGCGCGGAGCCGCCTACGTCATGCCGGATCTCATCGGCGTCTACGGCGCGGATGCCGCCGACGTGCTGCGAGCCCGCGGGTTCCGGGTCTCGGTGGTCGGAGACCATCCCTACCCCGGCATCGAGCCGGGCGTCGTCCTGAGGCAGTTCCCGCAGACCGGGTTCCAGATCGCCCACGGCGAGGCGATCTCTCTCGAGGTCAGCCGATGAGCGTTCGCATCGCCCCCTCGATACTCTCGGCCGACTTCGCGGCCCTGGGGCCGGCGGTAGCCGCGGCCGAGGCGGGGGGGGCCGATCTGATTCACGTCGACGTCATGGACGGGCACTTCGTGCCCAACCTCACGATTGGCCCGCCGGTCGTCGCGGCGCTGCATCGCGTGGCCACGGTCCCGCTGGACGTGCACCTGATGATCACCGACCCCGACCACTACATAGACCGGTTCGCGGATGCCGGCGCGGCGGCGATCTCGGTCCACGTCGAGACCACGCCGCACCTGCACCGCACCCTGGGGCACATTCGGAGCCACGGCCTGCGGGCCGGTGTCGTGTTGAATCCCGCCACCGCGGTGTCGACCCTGACCGAGGTGGCGGGCGAGGTCGACTTCGTGCTGGTCATGAGCGTCGACCCCGGGTTCGGCGGCCAGCCGTTCATCCGCGGCAGCGACGCGAAGATCGCCCGGGTCCGACGGCTCCTCGACGAGGCCGGCAACCGTGCGCCGGTCGAGGTCGACGGCGGCGTGGACTGTCTCAACGCCGCGCGGGTCGTGGAGGCGGGAGCCGAGATCCTAGTGGCCGGCGCCGCCATCTTCAAGGCTCCCGATGTAGCGGCGGCGGTGCGGGCGCTGCGCGCGGCCGCCGGCGCGCCGGTCGCCGCCGCGGTGGGGGAAGGCTGACGGGTTGGCTCGGGGAAGCGCCACCGTCCGCGTCCGCTATGCGGAGACGGATCGGATGCAGGTGGCATACTACTCGAACTACTTCGTGTGGTTCGAGGTGGCGCGTTGCGAGCTGCTGCGGTCGGTGGGCTACACCTACCGGGACCTCGAGGCGGCCGGGTTCATGCTGCCGGTCGTCGAGGCCCACTGCGAGTACCGGCAGCCCGCCCGCTACGACGACGAGCTGACGATTCTCACGCGGGGCGACCTGCTGTCGCCGGTCCGCGTGCGGTTCGAATACGAGGTGAGACGGACCGGCGACCGTTCCGCGGTCGCCCTCGGCCACACCGTTCACGCGTCGGTGGACGGCGAAGGCCGGCCGGCCCGGCTTCCCGCCGACATCCGAAGGCTGTTGGCCTAGAACATCCATGAGCTACCATCACCGCGCACCCATCCCTCCTTGCCGCCCCCCCTCGATGCCCGTCGGGCGCTCGTGGTCGATCGCGGGGCTGGCCGTGCCCCTCGCCATCTTCTTCGCCGGGTGCACCACCCCCGGTGCGGACATTCCCACGATCGGCGAGGTCGAGGCTGACCGCCTGCTCTTCGAACGAGGGGCTGCGGCCCTCGACGAGGGCGACTGGCGCCGCGCGCGCCAGTACTTCGTGGAGATCCGCGACAACTATCCGCAGAGCCAGTACCGTGCGCCGGCGCGGCTGGGCATCGGGGAGAGCTACGAGCAGGAAGGGTCGACGGAGGCCTACGTGCGCGCCCTCGCCGAGTTCCAGGACTTCCTCGGCCTCTACCCGACCCATCCCCGGGCGCCTTTCGCCCAGTACAAGCTGGGGATGGTGCACTTCCACCAGATGCGGCGGGCCGAACGGGATCAGACCGAGACGCGGAACGCGATACGCGAGTTCGAGAACTTCCTCGACCGGTACCCGACCGACGGGGAGTGGATGCCGACGGTTCGCGAACGGCTGCGCGAGGCCCGCGACCGGCTCAGCGAGCACGACTTCACGGTCGGCCATTTCTACTACCGCTCGAAGTTCTACCCCGGGGCGGTCAACCGCTTCCGGCAGATTCTGGACAACGACCCCGAGTACTCGAAGCGCGACGCGGTCTACTTCTACCTCGGCGAGTCTTACGCCGTAGGCCAGGCGCTTACCGAGGCCATTCCGTATTTCGCACGCATCCTGGAGGAGTTCGAGACCAGCGAGTACGCCGAGGAGGCGCGCGTCCGGATCTCCGAACTCGAAGCCCAGCTCGACCAATGACGACTCGCCGAGAGTCCGAGTCGTGGCACGGGGCGGCTGGAAGGGTGGATCGGGGCGCCAAGCGGAGGCGAGGGCGACGATGGGCGGGCCGGCAACCCGGGGGCAACGGCCGGCCCGACCCCGGCGAACCGGCCGCTGAACGCGAAGACGCCGCCGAAGGCGCGAGCTGGCGGAACGAGAAGACGCCGCCGAAGGCGCGAGCAGGATCCGTCAGGACGGAGAGACGAGCCGCTGGGCCTTCCGGTCGGGGACCGGTTCAGGCGCGGGAGCGACGCGCGTCGGCGGGGGTTCGAAGGCCGCGCTCTTCGGGTGCGCCCCGGTCAGCGTGAACCGCCGATAGTACTCGAGCGCCGACGCCAGGGCCGTCACCACCACCACCCACAGCGCGATCTGTCCCAGCACGAAGAACTGCTGCAGGTGCTCCCGGCCCAGGATGAGCAGCAGGATCGCGATGACCTGCGACATCATCTTGACCTTGCCGAGCGGCGACGCGGGCATCGTCACGCCGCGCGAATAGGCCAGGCTGCGCAGCACGGTGACCCCCAGCTCGCGCCCGAGGATGATCGCCACCATCCACGCGGGGGCCAGCTCCATCTGCACGAGAGAGATCAGGGCGGCGGTGATCAGGAGCTTGTCGGCCAACGGGTCCATCAACTGGCCGAAGGTCGTGACCTGCTTCTGCCGCCGCGCGAGAAACCCGTCGAGCCAGTCCGTGAGGGCGGCCACGCTGAAGATCGCGGCCCCGACCAGCTCTTTCCCTTCGAACTCCGTCCACAGCACGACCACGAGCAGCGGAACCAGGAAGATGCGGGCCAGGGTCAAGCTGTTCGGCAGATTCATCTGGGGCGAAAGAAACGGCCCCATTGTAGTGTTCGGGCGGGCCGGTCGCAACATGTCGGCCGGCCGACCCGGGTGCCGCCGCCACGGGTGTTAAGATCCCCGCCGCATGAAGGCGGTCATTCTGGCGGGCGGCTTCGGCACGAGGCTCCGCCCCCTCACGCTCGAGATTCCGAAGCCGATCGTGCCCATCTTCGACCGTCCGTTCCTCTACTACCAGGTCGACCTGTTGAGAAAGGTCCCGGACATCGACGAGGTGATCCTCAGTCTCAACTACCGGCCCGAGCGCATCGAGGCCCGCGTCGGCGACGGAGCCGAGGCGGGGCTGCCGCTGCAGTACAGGGTCGAACCCCACCCCCTCGGAACCGGGGGTGCGGTGAAGTTCGCCACGCGAGGCGTCCGGGACACCGTGATGGTCCTCAACGGAGACGTGCTGACCGACATCGATCTCAACGCGGTCGTCGCGCTGCACCGCGAACGCGGCGCGCGAGCGACCATCGTGCTCACACCCGTCGACAACCCCTCCGCGTACGGCCTCGTCGAGACCGACGCCCGCGGGAACGTGCGGCGGTTCCTGGAGAAGCCGGGTCCCGACGAGATCACCTGCGACACGATCAACGCCGGCATCTACCTGTTGGAGCCGGCGACCTTCGACCGCATTCCCGACGACACGCCGTGGTCGATAGAGCGCCGGTTCTTCCCGTCGCTCGTCGACCGGCGGGAGACGTTCGTCGCTCACGTCGCCCGCCGCTACTGGCTGGACATCGGCAGCCCCGCCAGCTACATGCAGGCCCACCGCGACCTGATGGCCGGGCGCTGCGCCGCCGGGCCCTTCCGGGAGAAGCCGCCCGGCTCCGTGCAACCGGGCGCGGGATGCCGCATCGCGGCGGGGGCCGCGATCTCCGGCCCCAGCTTTCTCGGGGACGGCTGCGTCGTCGAGGAAGGCGCCCGCATCGGCCCCGAATCGGTGGTCGGCCCCGGCTGCACCATCGGCCCTCGCGCCGTCGTCGAGCGCTCGATCGTCTGGGGCGACAGTGCCGTCGGCGCGGACGCGGTGGTGCGGGGAGCCATTCTCGGCGAGGCGTGCCGGGTCGGCGACGGCGCCGAGATCGGCGTCGGGTCGGTCCTGGGAAGCCGATCCGCGCTGTCGGCCCACAGCCGGGTATGACGCACCAGGGGCCGAGCTGCTCTTTGCTCCGGCGCCGCGACCCGGTGGGCGTTCCCGCCCGCCGAGGGTTGCCTGCGCCTTCGCTCACCACCCAGACGAACCTCCGGGAGCCCACGCCTTTCCGGGCCGACTCCCGGCCTGAGATGACGACATGACCTTCGACCCCGACGTATTCAAGGCCTACGACGTTCGCGGGCTGTATCCCGATCAGATCGACGAGGAGCTAGCGGAACGGATTGGCCGGGGATTCGTTGCCCACATCGGGGCGCGGCGCATCGCCGTCAGCCGCGACATGCGCGTGTCGTCGCCCGCCCTCGCGACGGCGTTCATGTCCGGGGCCAGGACCCAGGGCGCCGACGTCGTGGACATCGGCCTGATGGGGACCGACCAGCTCTACTTCGCGGTGGCCCGCGACGACCTCGACGGTGGCGCCCAGATCACCGCCTCACACAACCCGGGAATCTACAACGGCATCAAGCTCGTCGGGCGGCAGGCGTTGCCGCTCAGCGGCGACGCGGGGATCGGGGAGATACGCGACATGCTCGCCGCAGGCGCCCTCCCGGCGCCCGAAGGCCGGCTCGGGGCGCGCAGCGAGAGGAAGATCCTCGACGACTATCTCGACCACGTGATGGGTTTCATCGATCCGGCGGCCATCCGACCGTTCTCGCTCGTGCTCGACGCCGGCAACGGCATGGCGGGCGTGGTCGCCCCGGCTCTCTTCGACCGGCTGCCGTGCCGCACTACCCGGCTCTGCTTCGAGGTCGACGGGACGTTCCCCAACCATGAGGCCAACCCGTTGATAGAGGCGAATCGACGCGATCTCGTGGCCGCGGTCCGAGCCCGGTCCGCGGATGCGGGAATCGCGTGGGACGGCGACGCGGACCGGTGCTTCTTCGTTGACGGCGAAGGCGAGTTCGTCCCCGGCGACTTCATTACCGCGCTGCTGGCGGAGGCGTTCCTCCGCAAGACGCCGGAGGCCGCCGTCGTCTACGACGTGCGGGCCAGTCGTGCCGTCAGGGACACCGTGGCCGGCTGCGGGGGACGGGCGCTGATGAACCGGGTCGGCCACGCGTTCTTCAAGAAGCGGATGCGGGAGGAGAACGCGGTCTTCGGCGGCGAGGTCACCGGCCACTACTACTTCCGCGACAACTTCCATGCCGACAACGGGTTCATCCCGGCGCTGCTCATCCTGGAGCTCATGTCGACGCGGGGCCGGACGTTACGCGAGCTGCTGGCGCCGTTTCGCGAGCGCTACTTCATCTCCGGCGAGATCGACACCGCGCTCGACGATCGAGAGCGCGTCGCGGGCCAGCTGGCGCTGCTCGCCGCCCGCTACGCCGACGGCCGCGTCCATCACATGGACGGCGTGTCGGTCGAGTATCCGAGCTGGCACTTCAACGTCCGGCCGTCGAATACCGAGCCGCTGCTTCGACTGAACCTGGAAGCGTCGACCCGGCACGAGATGGAGGCGCGACGGGACGAGGTGCTGGGCCTGATCCGAAGCTGACGAGGGTGCGATTCTGATAAGATGGAGGCGTGTGACGACCGAGCGGGAGTAACTCAGTGGTAGAGTCACGGCTTCCCAAGCCGTTGGTCGCGGGTTCGATCCCCGTCTCCCGCTCCAGTCCTTGCCGCACGCTCGACCCATGGCGACGATCGACCGCTACCCGACCGTCAGCCTGAATCCGTCCGAAGACGACTCTCCGCATCGGGACCTGCGCCGCGCCGGCGAGTTGATGAGCTTCGGCCGCAACATCACCGCCAAGGGGCAGCTCAGCGCCACCGATCACGTGATCATCGAAGGGGCAGTGGAGGGTGAGGTGGTGGTGCCCGACCACGGCGTCGCCGTCACCGGCATCGCGCAAGTGCACGGCGACATCTTCGCTCGAACCGTCACCGTGCTGGGTCGGATCGATGGAAACGTGACCGCATCGAGGCTCATCGAGCTCAGGGCGTCGAGCGTCGTCAGGGGAAGACTCTCGTCACCCCGCCTGATCATCGAGGAGGGGGCCCACTTCTGCGGACCCGTCGAGCCGGACAAGACCGACGTGGCCATAGCACTCGCCCGCCACCGCGTGAAGGACGCTTGAAGGCCCGCGGGCCGGACCCGGCTCGCCCCTCACGTCACAACCGGGGTCGGACGCCGGAGACCGAACGCCGCGGTGGCGGACCGCGGCGCCCGGATGTCCCGGCGAAGCTGCGCGATGTCCTTCGGTTCGGTGGGTCCCGGCAGAGCTGCGGGCTACGCCATGTCCTTCAGCTTCTTGAGCGGGAGGATCTTCACGGTCGTGCTCGCGGGCTTGGCCTTGACGTCCATCGTCTCGCCGGGCCGGAACGGATTCGGCACGTTCTTCTTGGCCCTTCGCGCCGGCTTCTTGACGACTTTGATCTTCATCAAGCCCGGTATCGTGCAGACACCGACGGCCCCTTTTCGTACGTGCCGATCGATGACCGATTCCAGCGCCCCGAAGACGTCTGCGACTTGCCGCCTGGTCAGCTCGGTCTTCTCCGCGATGTCCGCGAACATCTGCGTCTTCGTCATCGCCTCGGTGAGCTTCTTGACTCTTGCCAACATTCCCTCCCGGTGATGAGTGAACCGGTCGCTTGCGCGCTGCCCCGCATGATAACCGAATCGGAGCGACATGGCTCCACAAAAACTGCAGGAATCTGCCGTCGCCTCGTCAGTAGTCCGCCGCGCGCAGCGACGCGCGGATGATCTCCCGGTCGTTGCGGTGGACGATGTGCCCGTTCGCATAGGCGGGGTGCGACCAGTTGACGAGACGCTCGGCGATGCGACCGTGCGGGGTACGGTCACCGGAGCCGCCGGTCGGCTCGATGAGCCGCGTGCGGTCGAGCTCGACGTACCCCGCCGGGGTGAACCGGGCGAGAATCAGGAAGCCCTCGTCGTTGTTGACGAAGTACCGGTCCTCGTGCCGCACCAGGAAGGCAGTGCTCCACCGGGCTTGCGCGGTCATGTCCGGACTCATCCAGACCCGCTCGCCGGTGGTGGCGTCGAGCCCCCGCAGCTCGCCGTAGCTGTCCACGCCATACACATGGTCGCCGATGATGATGGGAGTCGTCACCATCGCGTGGATGGTGTCGGTCTCCCCCGGCAGCTCGCTCCGGCTCCGGCCGCGCCACAGCTCGGTGGCGTCCGGCCGGTCCTGGTTCAACTGCATCATCAGCGAGCCGTTGAAGAACTGCGACACCAGCAGGTAGTTGCCGCTGCGCACCGGGGTCGCCACCGTCACCCCCATCGAGACGTCCCACGGCTGCTCCCAGTAGAGCTCGCCGGTCTCCGGGTCGAGGGCCGCGAGGGCCCGCGGGTGCCAGACGATGAGCTGGCGAACCCCGCCCGCCTCGAAGATGATCGGCTGTGCATAGCCCATCTCGGCCTCGACCTCGATCGCCCGCCACAGCTCGTCGCCGGTAAGCTTGTCGAAGGCGACGACGAGGGCGTCGGGCTCACCCCCGACCACCGTGATGAGGCGGTCGTCGTCGACGAGGGGCGCGCTGGCGATGCCCCACACCGGGACGCTGGTGCCGTACTCGGCCACGTAGTCCTTTTGCCAGCGCACCGCGCCGGTCTCGACATCGAAGCAGAACAGCCGCCCGGTCGCGCCGACGACGTAGACGCGGTCGCCGTCGACGGTGGGCGTGGCGCGAGGGCCGATCGCGTAGCTGACCGAGAGCATCCGATAGGACGTCGTCCACTCGTGGGTCCACAGCACCTCGCCGGTCTCTTCGTCGAGGGCGAGCATCCGCTCCGTGCCGTCCAGGGTGCGCGAGCCCGGGTCCTCCCGCCAGTCGGTGATGAACACGCGGCCGCCGGCGACGGCGGGCCCGGAGTACCCCGAGCGTATCGGCGTGCGCCAGGCGACCTCGATCTCGTCCGGCAGCTCCTCGACGATACCCGTCTCGTGCCAGACCGCGAGCCGGTCCGCCCCCCGCCACTGCGGCCAATCGTCGGCGGACAACACTCCGCCCATGGCGAAGACCGCGAGGACCGCTGCACGAACGAGTACCGACCCTTGCCGTACCCTGCCGCTGTGCGCGGGTCTCTCGACTGCCTGGCTCATGCTGTGTCCTCCTGTGTCCTCCGGTTGCCGCGCGACGACGACCATCGCGCGGAATTGGGCGTCAGTCGGGCCCAAGGGACCCGACGGAGACGATATTCGGTCTCTCGGCGAGGCATCGACGCGCCGCAGAGGAGGGAGAAGAAACGACGGAAGGGACCGTAGCTGCTTGCGGCGCGGTCCGATGAACCGCGGCTATCGGCCGGACATCCACCTCGGCCGGCGATTCGCTTGAGCCGACCACGTCGGGAATAGGCGCAATGGCCCAACCGAGAGGAACCACGGTGGCCGCGGCGACGCCCGCGCCCCGGAGAGCCTCGACCACCGACGCACATGCGTCCCGCCACGGCAGCCGGCTGCTCACGAAGACGCCGCAAATGCGTAACCGGCCACCCTGGGGCCGCGGTTAACGGAAGACCCATCGACACGCCCGGCGAAGACCGCAGAGCAACGTCGAACGATGGTCGGGATGACTGGATTTGAACCAGCGACCCCCTGACCCCCAGTCAGGTGCGCTACCAGACTGCGCCACATCCCGACACCGACTCACCGCCCGACTCGCGGCGTGCACGCGATCAGGCCTTCTGTCCGGCCAGCAGATCCAGAATGGCGTGCAGGCCCTTCTTGATGCCGTCCAGACGCGTTCTGACCTCCTCGCCCAGCAGCTCTTCCAACGCCGGCGCTTCGTCGCCTGGCGAGGCCGGCGCCTCCTTGAGCAGCTTCCGCCGCGCCGCCCCCAGGGTCAGGCCCTCGACGAAGACGAGCTCTTGGATGCGGAGCACCCGGTCGAGGTCTTTCCGCCGATAGAGGCGCGAGCCGCTCTCGCCCTGCGCAACCCCCATGTCGGGGAACTCCGCCTCCCAAGAGCGTAGCACGTAGGGCTGCAGGCCGGCGATGGCGCAGACTTCGGACGGCTTGTAGACGGACCGCTCCGGCACGTTCTCCCGTGTCACCATCGCTTCGCCTCGCGGCGAGCCCCAGTATACACCGCCGCCCACGTCGGCCGCCGCGTCGCGCGCTCCAAGCGCGGGAGCCTCGCGCCGCCGCACTCCCCCGCCGCCGCAGGGCGCCTGTCGCGCTAGCGTCCCCGCGCCCTCAGCTCACGCCGCCGCACTCCCTCGCCGCCGCAGGGCGCCTGTCGCGCTAACGTCCCCGCGCCCTCAGCTCGCGCCGCCGCACTCCCTCGCCGCCGCAGGTCGCCTGTCGCGCTAACGTCCCCGCGCCTTCAGGCGGATGGGAGTACCCGTGAACCCGAAGGCCTCGCGCAGCCGGCGCCGGAGAAACCGCTCGGACGAGAAGTGGAGGCGTGCGCCCCGGCCCGTGAACAGCGTGAACGTCGGGGGCGCCACCCCGGTCTGCACCGCGTAGCGGATGTGGACCGTCCGCTGTGCGGCGCCGGACGGGCGGTGGTCGCGGGTCGCCCGGGCGACGACGCGGTTGAGTTCGCCGGTGGCGACCTTGGTCCGACGGGCCGCCGCGACCTCGTCGACGAGCTTCAGGAGTCGCTCCGTCCGCTCTCCGGTCATCGCCGATAGGTGAACGATGGGCGCGTAGTCGACGAACTTGAGGGCGTCGCGGAGCTCTTCGTCGAACCGGGCCGCGAACCCGGGCCCGCGACCCTTGACGAGGTCCCACTTGTTGGCGGCGAGGACGACGCCGCAGCCGGCCGCCTCCGCTTCGCCGGCGATGGCCGCGTCGCGCTTCACGACCCCGGCCGCTGCATCCACTACGATCACCGCGACGTCCGTGCGTTCCATCGCGTGGCGGGCCCGCACCACGCTGACCGCCTCGATGCGTCCGCCCCCGGCGACGCGACCGGGGCGCCGCATGCCCGCGGTGTCCACGATCCGAAAATGCCGCCGATGCCATCGCATCACCTCGTCGACGGCGTCGCGTGTCGTGCCGGGGGTCGGGCTCACCAGCACGCGATCGCCGCGCAGCAGCCGGTTCACCAGCGACGACTTCCCGACGTTAGGACGACCCACCACCACCACGCCGGTCTCCGGGTCCGCGGCGGGCTCCTCGCCGCCGTCCGGGGAAGCGGGCCCCGGCGACAGCCGCGCGACGACCTCGTCGAGCAGGTCCCCGATTCCCTGCCCGTGCTCCGCCGCTATTTCGACGACCGGCTCGAAGCCGAACCGGTGGAACTCGGGCACGTGGAGGCCCGCTCGCCGGTCGTCCATCTTGTTCACGGTCAGCACCACCGGGACCCCGCGCGCCCGGAGCTCGCGGGCCAGCTCGTCGTCGGCCGGCACCGGCCCCTCGGCGCCGTCCACCAGGAAGACCACGACATCGGCCTCCCCGGCGGCGCGCCGCCCGCGGTCCGCCACCGCCCCCTGCATGGGATCGGCGCTCGCGCCGGCGACCCCGCCGGTATCGACGAGGGAGAACACGCGCCCCTGCCACTCCACCACCCCCGCGAGGACGTCGCGGGTGGTGCCGGCCACCGGGGTGACGATGGCGCGCCGCGTGCCCGTCAGGCGGTTGAAGAGCGTCGACTTGCCTACGTTCGGCCGCCCCACGAGGGCGACCCGCCCTGCGGCGCGGCTCTCCTCACGACTCATCGCATTCCCGCCCCGGTTGCCCGCCAGGCCGCGCCTTGACAGCCGTAAATGACAGTACCTATGATGCTTACATACATCGTTGGCCGCGACGACATGATCAAAGTCGACATCGTGAACGAGGTCTCCAGGCTCGCCGACATCACCAAGGTGAAGGCCGAGGTGGCGGTCGACGCCGTGTTCGACGCGATGCGGACCTCGATGCAACGCGGAGAGCGCATCGAGCTGAGGGGCTTCGGGGTCTTCCAGGTAAAGCCCCGCAAGCGGGGCATCGGCCGAAACCCGCGAACCGGCAAGGAAGTGCGCATTCCACCCGGCCGGACCATCCGGTTCAAGCCCGGCAAGGATCTCCAGGACATCGACGGCTGACGCGTCGCCGGCCGCACGGCCTCCGCTCCGCCGGCGGGCGACGCAAGCCCACGGACAGACCCCTCTTGAGTCAACTTCCCGCTCCCGTTCCCGAATCGCCGCCGCCGGCTTGGCCGACGGATCCACGGACGGGCGCTTCGGATGCCCCACCCGCCCCGAGAACCCCGGCGCCCGCCGCCGCGCGCCGGGACCGTCCGTGGATCAACCTGACGCTTCTGCTGGCCACGCTCCTCTCCACCACCCTGGTCGGCGCCTGTCGTCATCAGCAGTTCGCCTCCGACTTCGGGGAGACCGACGCGCCGTTCGTGTTGTGGCACGGACTCTGGTACAGCATCACCGTCTTGACCATCCTGGGCGTGCACGAGATGGGACACTACTGCGCGTGCAGGCACTATCGGGTCGATGCGTCGATCCCATACTTCATGCCGGCGCCGTTCCTCATCGGCACACTAGGCGCCTTCATCCGCATACGGCAGCCGATTCCCACCAAGCGGATGCTCTTCGACATCGGCGTCGCCGGGCCAATCGCGGGTTTCGTGGTCGCCGTCCCCGCCCTCTTCATCGGACTCGACCTGTCGAGGGTCTTGCCGCCGCCCGACGGCTTCGGCGATTCCGGTCTGTTGCTGGGCGATCCGCTCCTGTTCCGCTTGGCAGCCTGGACCATTTGGGGATCGGCCCCGGAAGGCTATCTGCTCAACCTCCACCCGATGGGGTTCGCGGCGTGGGTCGGGCTGCTGGCCACCGCCCTCAACCTGTTCCCCATCGGCCAGCTCGACGGCGGCCACATCTCGTACGCGGTCTTCGGCGCCCGTTCCACGCTCGTGACCCTGGTCTCCGCCGCCGCCCTCTTCGCCCTCGCCTTCTACTCGCCGAGCTGGATCGTCTGGGCGGTGCTGATGGTGGTCATGCTCGTCGCGCTCGGCCCGCGGCACCCGCCCACCGTTGACCATCACATCCCCATCGACCGGACCCGAATGCTCGTCGCCGTCTTCGCGCTCGTCATCTTCGTGCTCTGCTTCACGCCCGCTCCCATCCAGATCGTCGGAGACATCGGGCCGTAGCGCGGTCGTCACGCCCCGGCCCGGCGGCGCCACGCCCGTCCGGTTGCCGCGGGCGGTCCGCCACGGGCCCTACAGCATCGACACCGGGTCGACGTCGACCACGACGCTCCGCTGCAGACGGGTATTCTCGTCCAGCGCGCGCCGAAGCGCCTCCCGCATCTCGACCCGGCTTCCGCCCTTCAGAAGGAGCTGCACACGGTACCGGCCCCGCAGCCTGGCGAGGGGCGCGGGCGCCGGCCCCAACACCGAGAACCGGCCCGGGAAGGCGCGGAGCCGCGTCGCCAGGGCGGACGCATCCTGCACGGTACGATCCCGGAGCGCCCCGTGCACGACGGCCGAGACCAAGGGGACGACCGGCGGATACCGCAGGGCCCGTCGGAAGCGCAGCTCCTCGCGATAGAACGGCGCATAGGCCTGGTCGCACGCGTGACGGATGCCGTAGTGGCGAGGATGGAGCGTCTGGACGATCGCCTCGCCGGGCGTCGCCCCCCGGCCGGCGCGGCCCGCGACCTGGGTCAGCAACTGGAACGCGCGCTCCGCCGCCCGGAAGTCCGGCAGGCCGAGGCCGACATCCGCCGACACCACGCCGACCAGGGTCACGCCCGGGAAGTCGTGCCCCTTCGCGACCATCTGGGTGCCGACGAGGATGTCCAGATCGCGACGCGCCACCCGCTGGAGCAGCCGGGCCGCGGCGCCGCGGCGCCGCACCGTGTCGCGGTCGAGCCGCGCGATACGGGCGGCCGGCCACCGGCGTTCGAGCTCGGCCTGGACCCGTTCGGTCCCGAAGCCCACGTGCTCGATGACCGTGCCCGAGCACCGCGGGCAGGACGCGGGACGTGCCCGCGAGTAGCCGCAGTAGTGGCAACGCGCCCGTCCGGCGGCGCGGTGGAACGTCAGACTCACGCTGCAGTCCGGACACTCGAGGGGATGCCCGCAGCCACGGCACAGCAGCGACGCCGCGAACCCCCGCCGGTTCAGGAGAACCAGGGCCTGCTCGTCGCGCTCCAGCCTGCCGTCGATGGCCTCGGCGAGCGGGGCGCTCAGTACTACGTCCGGCCCGCGCTCCGCGAGCTCCTCGCGCATGTCGACGACCTGCACGGCGGGCAGAGGACGGCTTCCGATGCGCTGCGGCAGGGTCAGCCGCCGGTAGCGACCGCTGGCGGCGTGGCGGTAGGTCTCGATGGACGGGGTCGCGGAGCCGAGCACGACGAGGGCGCCGCCGCGCTTCCCCCGCATGATCGCCACGTCCCGACCGTGATAGCGCGGACTCTCGTCCTGCTTGTAGGACGCGTCATGCTCCTCGTCGACGACGATCAGACCCACCGACGGCAACGGCGCGAACACCGCGGACCGCGTGCCCACCACGACGTCGACGTCTCCGCGGCGAATTCGGTGCCACTGGTCGTGGCGAGCGCCGTCGGAGAGGCCGCTGTGCTGGACCGCCAGCCGGGACCCGAACGTCGGCCGCAAGCGGGCGGCGACGCCGGGGGTCAGGGCGATCTCGGGAACCAGGATCAGCGCCTGCCGTCCCCTCGCCACCGTCGTCCGGGCCAACCGCGCATAGACCTCCGTCTTGCCGCTGCCGGTGACCCCATGGAGCAGCGCCACCTCGAAGACGCCGGCGCCCGCCTTCTCCTCCAGCGCCTCGATCACCTGCCGCTGCCGGGGGGTCGGCGTGGAGACCGGCGGGTCCGGGTCCTGCAGGGTCTCGGACGGCCAGGGCTCCCGTTCGAGCACCTCGCTCGTTATCGTGACCGCGCCGAGCTCGGCCAGCCGGCGGACCGTCCCGGCCGGCACGCCCCCGGCCGCGAGCTCCGACACCGCCACGCTCCGGGACGCCGCGTCCAGCCGTTCGAGCGCTTCGCGCTGCCGCCTCCCCAGGGGCGCGCCGGAGGTCAGGCGCGCCCGCCCGGACGGGGTCAATCGGGCGATGCGGACCGTCTTGAAGGCGGACGCGCCTCCCCGCAGGGGCTGGGTGAGCCGGACCAGTCCGTCGCGGGCCATGGCCCGGAGGAGGGTCCGCCGCCCGCCCCGCCGCCCCCGGCTCGGGCCCTCGGGGCTCATGCGGTGTTCGAGCCCCGCCACCGACCGGGACGCGCCGTCGGACAGGCGCTCGAGAACGCGGCGGCGGGCGGGGCTCAGCCGACCGGCGAGCGCTACCCGGCCCGCTCCGGTTATCTCCGCCCGCGGTTCGCTGACCACCAGTGCCTTCGGCGGCATCGCCGCCGCCACCGCCTCTCCCCCGCCGCAGGCGTAGTACTCGGCTACCCAGAGAGCGAGCCCGACCACGTCCGCCGGCAGCAGGGGCTCGTCATCGAGGACGTCCAGCAGCGGCTTGAGGGCGCCGACCGGCGGCGCCCCGGCGCGATCGACGACACATCCCGTCACCACGCGCGCACCCAGGGGCACGAGGACGCGGGTTCCCTGCTCCGGCGCCGGCAGCTCCCGGGGAACCTCGTAGTCGAGGCGACCGAGGGCAGGTACGGGGACGACGACCGAGACGACGCGGGGCATCGGACGCGGGGGCAAGGGCGGCGGGGCACGTCCGTCTAGGGCGCGGGCTCACGGCCTGCGAGCAGAGCGCGCACGCGCTTCATGTCCTCCCAGACGTCCCCCTTCCGCTCGGGGCTCCTCAGAAGAAAGGCGGGGTGGAACGTCGGTATCAGCTTCGCGCCGCGATAGTCGAACACCCGTCCCCGCAGACGCGAGACCGCCTCGTCGGTCCGGAGCAGGGTCCGGATGGCGAAGCCGCCGAGAGCCACGACGACCCGGGGGCGGATGACGTCGATCTGTCGGAACAGGAACGGCTCGCAGGTCGCCACCTCGTCGGGTTCCGGGTTCCGGTTGTTCTGGGGGCGGCACTTGATCACGTTGGCGATGTAGACCTCGTCGCGCGACATCCCGATCGCGGCGATGATCCGCGTCAGCAGCTGCCCCGCTCGGCCCACGAACGGAATCCCCTGCCGGTCCTCGTCGCGCCCCGGCGCCTCACCGACGAACACGAGGTCGGCGGTGGGGCTGCCGACCCCGAACACGAGGTTGGTCCGTCCCCCGTGCAGCTTGCACCGCGTGCAGTCGCCGAGATCGGCGCGAATCCCGTCCAGGCTCTCCGACGGCGGGGCCGGCTCGGCCGGGGAGGTCGGCGGCGGGGAGACGGCGGGCACCACCGCCTCGCCGCCGGCCGGGGTGGACGGCGGGTCGCCGGAGAGGCTCGTGCCATCGGTTGCGCCGACCGCCCGATGACCCTCGTGCTCGACCGGGCCGGGGGCGTCATCGGCCTGAACGTGGTCACGATCCCCCGGATCGCGCACGCGCCACCGAACCTCGCGGCTGACCCCCTCCACCCCCAGGTCCCGGAAGAACTCCAGGTGACGCCGCAACTGCTCACGGTCGGTCATGGCGGGTGGTCTCGGCGGCATCCGGCTCCCGGCGCTCGGGCAGCCAGTCCCGCAGCCAATCGACGATCGCGCGGGCGAGGTCGCGCTTGGGCTGCAACGGCAGGTCGGTCGTGCCCCCGGCCGCGACGAGAGTGGCGGCGTTCGTCTCCGCGTCGAACCCGGCATCCGCCCTCGACACGTCGTTGGCGACAATCAGGTCCGCGCCCTTGGCCTCGAGCTTCGCCCGGGCCCGCGCGACGACGTCGTGCGTCTCGGCCGCGAACCCGATCAGCACGGGCCGGCGGCGGTCGCCCCGCCACCGGCCGAGGTCGTGCAGAATGTCGGCGGTGCGGGCCAGGGTAAGAGTAAGGCTCTCGGGGCTCTTCGCGATCTTCTGCGGTCGCGGTCCCCCGGCGGGGGTATAGTCGGCCACCGCGGCGGCCATGATCACCGCGTCGACCTCGCCCACCCCGCCCATGACCGCCGCGTGCATGTCGGACGCGCTCCGCACCGCGACGACCTCGGCCCCGGCGGGAGGATCCAGGCGGCACGGGCCCGACACCAGCACGACGCTCGCGCCACGGTCCAGCGCCTCCGCGGCAAGCGCGTAGCCCATCCGTCCGCTGGAGCGGTTGCCGACGAAGCGCACCGGATCCAGGTCCTCGCAGGTCGGTCCCGCGGAGACGAGAAGGCGCCGGCCCGCGAGGTCGGCCCCGTCCGGCCGGAGCCGCCGCTCCACCGCCGCGACCACGTCCTCGACCGAGGCGAGCCGCCCCGGACCCGTCCAGCCGCAGGCGAGATAACCCTCGCCGGGGGCGACCACGTAGGCCCCGCGCGCCTGCAGGGCGGCGAGGTTCGCGGAGACCGCCGGGTGTTCGTACATGTTCGTGTTCATCGCGGGGGCGACGACGACCGGGGCCCGGGTCACCAGGTAGAGCGACGTCAGGAAGTCGTCGGCGATGCCGTGGGCCAGCTTCCCGATGGTGTTGGCGGTGGCCGGCGCCACGAGCAGCGCCCCGATGTCCGTGGCCAGCGAGACGTGCTCGATGCCGGCGTTGGCGCCGGGCGCGAACTGATCGGTGATGACCTCGCGCCGCGTGATCGCCTCGAAGGTCAGCGGCCCCACGAAGCGCCGGGCGTTGGACGTCATCGTCACCACGACGTCGTGTCCGTTGTCCTGCAGCCGGCGGACGACCTCGATCGCCTTGTAGGCGCCGATGCCGCCGGTGACTCCCACCGCGATCAGTGCCATGGCGTGGCCCCGCCGTCGGGCCCGTCGAAGCTCGCCGCAATCGCACGCGCGGCGGGGCCGGCCGCGCGCCACGTCAGCCGCTCGGCCTCGACGATGCACCGCAGACGCTCGATACAGTCCTCGAGATCGTCGTTGACGACCACGTAATCGTACTTCCCGACGTGCCGAACCTCGCGGCGGGCGACGCTCAGCCGCCGCCGGATCTCCGGCTCGGTGAGCCGGTCGCCGGAACGCCGGCGCAGGCGGTCCTCGAGCACCGCGGGCGAGGGAGGCAGCAGGAAGATGCCTACCGCGCCCGGCTCCGCATCCCGGACCCGTCGGGCGCCTTCCACGTCGATCACGAGGACGAGGCTGCGACCGGCGTCGAGCCGCCGCCGCGCGTCGAGGGCGCGGGTGCCGTAGAGGTGACCGAACACCTCGGCCCACTCGAGGAACTCGCCCGCGTCACGCATGGACTCGAAGCGCTCCCGATCGACGAAATGGTAGTCGACGCCGTCTCGCTCGCTCGGCCGGGGAGGGCGCGACGTATAGCTGCGCGACCGTTCGAGCGGGTCCACGCGCGCGACCAGCGCCTCGACGGCGGTCGTCTTTCCGGTGCCCGACGGCGCCGAGACCACGAACAAGCTCCCCCTGCCGTTCACCCGTCCCTCCCGTGGACCCTGACCTGAAGCCGCCGCTTTCGACGCCGCCGCGGTCCCCGTCGCTCCGGGGGCCTGCGCCTCACTCGGGAGGCGACGCCTCTGTCCGGCGCAAGCGCCCTACTCCACGTTCTGGACCTGCTCCCGCAGCTTCTCCAGCTCCGCCTTGGCGGCGACCACCAGCTCGCTCGCGTCGGCGCCCTCCGCCTTCGCGCCCAGCGTATTGACCTCGCGGTTCATCTCCTGAAGGAGGAAGTCGAGCTTGCGACCGCACGGCTCGGTCGAGCCCGTGAGGATGGACCAGTGGGCGAGGTGGCCGCGTAGCCGGGTCAGCTCCTCGCTGACGTCGGAGCGCGCCGCGAACCGCACGATCTCCTGGGCGACGGCCGACTCCTCGACCGCGACTTGCGCCCGCAGCTCGTCGACGCGGGCCGTCAGCCGCGAGACGAGCCCGGTGCGGCCCGACTCCGCCGCCGCCTCCAGACGTCCGACCAGATCCGACAGGGTGCGGCACCGCGTCTCGAGGTCGGCAAGGAGGTAGCCGCCTTCGCGCATGCGCATCGCGTCGAGGTCACCCAGCACGTCCTCGACCACCTCGGCCGCGGCGCGGCCCAGCGCCGTCCGGCCCCGCTCGTCCAGCTCCACCTCCTCGACCACTAGGGCCTGCGGGAACCGCAGGAGGTCGCCGGCGGTCAGGCCGCCGGTGGCGACGCCCCGCGCCCGGGCCTGCTCGACGGACGCCGACAGGGCGTCGACGAGTGGCTCGTTCAGGACTACCTCGACCTCCGGCTGCCCGAGAAGCCGCGCCGTCACCGCCAGCTCCACGCGACCGCGCGCCACCCGCCGCTGCACGACGCCGCGCAGCTCCGCTTCGAACGGCGCCAGCAGCGGCGGCAGCCGCACCTGGACGTCGAGATAGCGGTGGTTGACGGTCCGGGCGGTCACGCCGAGGGCGGCGGTGTCGAGCTCGCGGCTCCCCGCCGCGAACCCCGTCATCGACTTGATCATCTCGTTCGACTCGCCAAGAGGGCGGGCGGCGCGGCGGCGGCGGTCCGCTCCTCGCCTTTCCGACCCGAGACCTGCGTCGCATAGAGCTTGGCATAGCTGCTGTCGGGGCGCCTCAGCAGATCCTCGTGACGGCCGGACTCCACCACCCGCCCCCCTTCGAGCACGATGATGGCGTCGGCCCGGCGAATCGTCGACAGCCGGTGGGCGATGACGAACGCGGTACGGTTGAGCAGAAGCCGCGCCAGCGCATCCTGCACCAGAAGCTCCGACTCCGCGTCAAGGGCCGAGGTCGCCTCGTCGAGCACGAGGATGGGCGGGTTCCTGAGCAGGGCCCGCGCGATCGCGAGGCGCTGGCGCTGACCGCCGGACAACCGCTGGCCGCGCTCGCCGATGACGGTATCGTAGCCCCGCGGCAGTTCCACGATGAACTCGTGCGCGTGGGCGGCGCGCGCCACCGCCACGATCGACGCGCGGGAGGTCCCGGGCGCCGCGTAGGCGATGTTGTCGGCCACCGACGCGTCGAAGAGGAACGTCTCCTGGGTCACGATGCCGACGGCCCGGCGCAGCGACCGCAACGTCACGTCGCGCACGTCCACGCCGTCGATCAGGATGGCTCCCCCGCCGACGTCGTGGAACCGCGGCACGAGGTTGACCAGCGTCGACTTGCCCGCCCCGCTGAGCCCCACCACCGCGACCACCTCACCCGCGCGCACCGTGAAGGAGACGCCGCGCAGAACCGCCTCGTCGTCGTCCGGATACCGGAAGGTCACGTCCCGAAACTCGATCTCGGAGGCGAAAGGGGGCAGCGCGACGGCGCCCGGGCGGTCGCCCGCCTCGGTGCGGGTGTCCAGAACCTCGAAGATCCGCTCCGAGGCGGCAATCGCCTGTTGGATGTTGGCGTTGACGCGGCTGAGCTTCCTCACGGGGCCGTACATCAGCAACAGCGCCGTCATGAACGACGTGAACTCGCCGGTCGTCAGGTCCCCGTTCGCGATCTCGCGGCTGCCGTACCAGAGGACGCCCGCGATGAAGACTCCGCCCACCAGCTCGATCATCGACGGCAGAATCGTGAGGGCGCTGGTGACCCGCATGATCGTCCGGTAGAGCCGGCGCGAAGCCCGTTCGAACCTCTGCTGCTCGAACCGCTCGGCCTGGAATGCCTGGACGATGCGGTGGCCGGTGAGCGCCTCCACGGCGAGATGCGACAGGTGTTCGATCTGCTCCTGGCCACGGTGCGTCATCTGTCGGACATGCTGTCCGAGACGCACCAGCGGATACACCACGATCGGCGCCCCCGTCATGCACACCAGCGCGAGCCTCGCGTCCTGATAGAGCAGCAAGCCCGCGAACGCCACCAGCGCCAACGACTCGCGGATGAGGTCGCCGCAAGTCTCCGACACGACGTGCTGAACGCGACTGACGTCGCTCGTCAGCCGCGACAGCAAGCGTCCCGTGGTCCGGCTTCCGAAGAAGGTCCTGGACTGACCGAGCATGTGCTGGAACAGCTCGGTGCGGAGGTCGCGGACGAGACGCTGCCCGGCGTCGGCCATGAGGTAGACCGAGAAGTACGCGCCCGCCCCCTTGGCGAGGTAGAGCCCGACCAGTGCGCCGCAGATCCACCCGACGTAGACGCCTTCGGGAAGCGCCTGGTCGAAGATCGGCTCGATGATGTAGGCCAAGCCGCCCGAGGCCAGGGCGTAGAGCACCATGGCGGGCAGCGCGGCGATGACGCGCAGCTTGTGCGGCAGAACGAATCGCAGCAGCCGAAGCAGTGGATTCACGGTGTCGTGGAGCCGAACCCTCCCGGGTGGCGCTCGCGCCAGCGCCAGGCCGTAGCGACGATGTCGTCCAGCGCCGTGTGCGCGGGGCGCCATTCGAGATCGCGCTCGAGGCGCCCGGCCGCGGCGAAGAGCACCGCCGGATCGCCGGGGCGGCGCGGGGCCGGCTCCGCGGGGACCCGCCGCCCGGTCACCCGTTCCACGCTGCGAATCACCTCCCGTACGGAATGCGGGGTTCCGGTGCCCAGATTGTAGACCCTCGCGCCCCTCCCCGGCCGCAGCACGTCGAGGGCCCGGACGTGCGCATCGGCGATGTCCGCGACGTGCACGTAGTCGCGCTGGCACGTGCCGTCGGCCGTCGGGTAGTCGTCGCCGAACACCCGGAGCGGGGCGCCCCCGCAGGCGGCGTCGAGGGCGCGGGGAATCAGGTGGATCTCGGGGTCGTGGTCTTCGCCGAGGTCGCCGTCGGGGTCGGCCCCGGCCGCGTTGAAGTAGCGCAGGGCGATCGACTGCAGGCCATACGCCCGCCCGTAGTGGCGCAGGGCGTGCTCGACGGCCAGCTTCGAGCTCCCGTACGCGTTGATGGGATCGGTCGGGTGATCCTCGTCGATGGGGGTCGTGACGGGGTTGCCGTACACCGCGCAGCTCGACGACAGGACGATCCGGTCCACGCCGGCGGCCCGCATCGCATCGAGCACCGAGAGCCCTCCCCGCACGTTGTGCTCGTAGTAGCGGGCCGGTTCCCGCACCGACTCCTCCACCGACAGGAGCCCCGCGAAGTGCATGACGGCGGCGACCCGGTAGTCCCGCAACGTCGCCGCGAGCCGCCCGGTCTCGCGGACGTCTCCCTCCACGAGCGGGGCGCCGCGGACCGCCGGGCGATGGCCGGCGCTCAGGTTGTCGTACACGACGACAGCCTGGCCCGCCGCCCTCAGCGCCTTGACCGCATGGCTGCCGATGTAGCCGGCCCCGCCGGTCACGAGCACCGTGCTCATCGGGGTCTCATCGTCCGATCGAGCGGTAGCGAAAGCCGAGAGCGCGCATCTCGGCGGGATCGAACAGGTTGCGGCCGTCGAAGACGACCGGGGCGCGCATCAGCGCGCGCATGCGGGAGAAGTCGGGCTCGCGAAACTCGTTCCACTCGGTCAGGATGGCGAGGGCGTCGGCGTTCTCGATCACCTCGTAGCTGTCGGACGCCAGGCTGATGCGCGACCCGAAGATGCGGCGGGCCGACTCGTTCGCTTGCGGATCGTAAGCCGCGACCTCGGCTCCCGCCGCCAGGAGGTTCTCGATGACGGTGATCGACGGCGCCTCCCGCATGTCGTCGGTGCGCGGCTTGAACGACAGCCCCCAGACGGCGATGCGCCGGCCGGCGAGCGAGCCCATGTCGTCCAGCATCTTCTCGACCAGCCGGCGTTTCTGGGCGGCGTTCACCTCCTCGACCGCCTCGAGGATCCGGAAGCGGCAGTCGGCGTCGCGGGCCAGCCGCGCCAGCGCCTTGACGTCCTTGGGGAAGCAGCTTCCACCGTAGCCGACGCCGGGAAACAGGAAGGACTGACCGATGCGGCGGTCCGAGGCGACGACGCGGCGCACTTGGTCGACGTTGGCGCCCACGGCGTCGCACACGTTCGCCACCTCGTTCATGAACGACACCCGGGTGGCGAGCATCGCGTTCGCCGCGTACTTGCCGAGCTCGGCGCTGGCCCGGTCCATGACCTCGATGGGGGCGCCGGTGCGGGTGAAGGGCTTGTGGATCGAGACCATCAGCCGCGCCCCGCGTTCGTCGTCGGCGCCGACGACGACCCGGTCGGGCTTCAGGAAATCGTCGACCGCGGACCCCTGCTTGAGGAACTCGGGATTGCTCACGACGCTGAACGGCTCGGACGTCTCCTCCCCGATCGCCGCCTCCACCCGGCGAGCCGTGCCCACCGGCACAGTGCTCTTCAGGGCGACCACCGTGTAGCCGGCCATCGCCTTCCCGACGTCTCGCGCCGCCCGCAGGACGTGCTGCACATCGGCCGAGCCGTCCTCGTCCGAGGGTGTGCCCACCGCAATGAACACGACCTCCGAGTCCCGGGCGGCCGGGGCGAGGCTGGTGTCGAAGGTGAGCCGCCGCTTGGCGGCGTTCCGGCGGACGAGCTCGTCGAGCCCCGGCTCGTAGATCGGGAGGCGACCCTCGCGCAGCGATCGGATCTTGTCCTCGTCGACGTCGACGCAGGCGACCTCGTTGCCCGTCTCGGCGAGGCAGGCGCCGACCACGAGACCCACGTAGCCCGTGCCGACGACCGTCATTCTCATGGATTGTCCGGTGTTCTCGAAGGGTCCGGAGCGAGAGCCCGCCGCTCGAGACCGGCGCCACGGTGCGGAGCCCGGACCGGGAACGCGTCGGCGACGTGCCTGTACAGGATACTAGCAGTGGATGGGAATCGCGATCGACGCCCGCGTGGCGCTGGTGCACGACTGGCTCACCGGCATGCGGGGCGGCGAACGCGTGTTCGAGACGATCTGCGGGCTCTTCCCGGACGCCGCGCGGTTCGCCCTCCTGCATGTCCGGGGCTCGGTCGGGCCCGCCATCGAGGCGCGGCCGATCCGGACATCCTTCATCCAGCGCCTGCCCGGCTCGCACCGATACTACCGGCCGCTGCTGCCGCTCTTCCCGACCGCGGTGGAGCAGTTCGACCTCGACGACTTCGATCTGGTCATCAGCACCAGCCACTGCGTCGCCAAGGCGGTCGTGGCGCCGGGGCGCGCCCGGCACCTGTGCTACTGCTTCACGCCGATGCGGTACGCCTGGGACCAGTTCCCGGCCTACTTCGGGCCGGAGCGCGTAGGCGCGGGGGCCAGCCGGTGGCTCCGCCGGGGTCTCGCCGCGATTGCCCGCTGGGACGCCTCGACGGCCGGTCGGGTGGACCGCTATGTGGCTATTTCGCAATATGTTGCGGGCAGGATTGGCCGATACTATGATCGTGAGGCGAGTATCGTGTATCCGCCCGTGGACACCTCGTTCTTCCATCCGGGCCCCGCCTCGTCGCGGCGTGGTTGCCTGATCGTGTCGGCTCTCGTACCCTACAAGCGCGTCGACCTCGCGATACGCGCCTGCACGGAGGCCGGCGTCCCGCTGCGGATCGTCGGCGACGGCCCCGACCTCGAGCGCCTTCGGAAGATCGCGGGACCGGAGACGGCGTTTCTCGGCCCCGTGAGCGACGAGGAGGTCAGACAGGCGTATCGCACCGCGGCCGCGATGCTGCTGCCGGGCCCCGAGGACTTCGGCATCGCCCCGGTCGAGGCCCAGGCCTGCGGGTGCCCCGTCGTCGCCCTCGCCGAGGGCGGAGCGTGCGAGACCGTGGTGGACGGCGAGACCGGAATCCTCGTGCAGGAACCCACGGCCGGCGCGTTCGCCGACGCCATCGACCGGATTCACCGGCGGCAGCCCGACCCGACCGCCGCCCGCCGGCAGGCTCTGCGCTTCTCCCGGGAGCGGTTCCGCGCCGCGTTCTCGACGGAGGTCATTCGCTTGATGAACGCCTCTCCATCGGAGCTGCATCCATGACCCAACGCGCCCGAGTGCGCATGATCATCCAGTCGGTGATCGATGGCGGCATCGGGGTGACGATGTTCTTGGCCGCGTACTGGCTCCGCTTCGAGACCGGGGTGATCCCCGCGCCCAAGGGTCAGCCCCCCATCGAGTCGTACATGCAGTTGGCGCCCTTCATCGGGTTGCTGCTCCCGTTCGGCCTGTGGCTGCAGGGAGCCTACCGCCACGAGCGCATCCGATCCCGGGTCGACGACTTCTTCGCAGTCCTCATCGGGGGCCTGATCGCGGTCGTGCTCGGCTTGGCCGGCACCCTGGTGTTCCAGGCGTACTTCGTCCCCGACCTGCTGAAGGACCAGGGCGTCTACGAGGTATCTCGGCTGGTCTGGGCGCTGTTCCTCGCGCTGTGCGTCGTCTGCGCCTACGCGGCCCGCGCCAGTGTCCGTTCCGCCCTCGAGCGGCAGTGGCGCGAGGGCGTGGGCCTCCAACGCATTCTCGTCGCGGGAAGCGGAGAGGTCGCGCGGCACGTCGTGGACAAGGTGCTCCATCACCGCGGGCTCGGCTACCGCATCGTGGGCTTCGTCGACGACCGCGCCACCGACCGGCAGGGCTATCGGGGGCTGCCGCTCTTGGGGACGCTCTCGGAGGTGGCGGACATCCTGCGGCGCGAGCGCATCGACGAGCTCTACATCGCCCTGTCGCTCGACGAGCACGTGAAGATGCTCGAGCTCATCGAGATCGCCAATCGGGAGTTCGTCGACGTCAAGGTGGTGCCCGACCTCATGCAGGTCATCGCCCTGCGCGCCCGCCTGGAAGAGCTCGACGGCGTCCCCATCATCAGCATCAACGATGTCCCCCTCCAGGGACTCAACAGCCTGATGAAGCGCACGATCGACATCGGCGTCGCCACCGTCTCGCTCGTCTTCCTGAGCCTGCCGTTCGCTGCGATCGCAGCCCTGATCAAGGCGACGTCGCCGGGGCCCGTGTTCTACCGGCAGGAGCGCATGGGGCTCGACGGACGCCCGTTCCGCGTCTACAAGTTCCGTTCGATGTTCGAGGACGCCGAGCGGGAGACCGGACCGGTGTGGGCCCGCCCCGACGACCCCCGGCGGACGCCGGTCGGCCGCGTGCTGCGCCAGCTCAGCCTCGACGAGCTTCCCCAGCTCTGGAACGTCATCCGTGGCGACATGTCGCTGGTCGGACCGAGGCCCGAGCGGCCGTTCTTCGTCGAGCAGTTCAGGCAACGCGTTCCCCAGTACATGCTGCGGCACAAGGTCCGTTCGGGCCTGACGGGGTGGGCCCAGGTCAACGGCTGGCGGGGGGACACGTCGATCGAGAAGCGCATCGAGTACGACCTCTACTACATCGAGAACTGGTCGGTGGCCCTCGACTTCAAGATCATGTGGCTGACGGTTCTCCGCGTGTTCTTTCATCGTCACGCGTACTGAAACGCGGCCCGCGCCCCGTACGCATGCCGCGCGTCGGCGCGGTCCCGGGGAAGCGGGCCCGGCATCGAGCACCGTCATGGGTGATCGCGTCGTCATCACCGGCGCCGCCGGCTTCATCGGATCCCATCTCGCCGAGGCCCTCCTGGACCGCGGCGACAGCGTCGTGGGCATCGACAACCTGTCGACGGGCGAGCCGGCGAACCTCGCGCACCTCGCCGACCGGGATTTCCGGTTCGTGCGGCAGGACGTCTCCAACTACATCGACGTCGACGGGCCGGTGGACGCGGTGCTGCACTGGGCCAGCCCGGCCAGCCCCATCGACTATCTGGAGCGGCCGATACCGACCCTGAAGGTGGGCGCGCTGGGCACCCACAACGCGCTCGGCCTGGCCAAGGCCAAGGGGGCGACGTTCGTCCTCGCCTCCACCTCGGAGGTCTACGGCGACCCCCTCGAGCATCCGCAGACCGAGGGCTACTGGGGAAACGTGAACCCCATCGGACCGCGCGGGGTCTACGACGAGGCCAAACGCTTCGCCGAGGCCATGACCACCGCCTATCACCGCTATCACGGCATCGACACGAAGATCGTGCGGATCTTCAACACCTACGGCCCCAGGATGCGGGTCCGGGACGGCCGCGCCGTCCCCAACTTCATCGCCCAGGCGCTTCGGGGGGAGGACCTCACCATCTACGGCGACGGCACCCAGACCCGCAGCTTCTGCTACGTCAGTGATCTCGTGGACGGCATCCTCAGGCTCATGCATGCGGACACCAACGACCCGGTCAATCTCGGGAATCCGAACGAGACGACGGTAGCGGGCATCGCGGAGCAGATCATCGGACTGACGGGATCGGGCAGCCGCATCGTGCATGAACCGCTCCCGGTGGACGACCCGAGGGTGCGACAGCCCGACATCAGCCGGGCGCGCGCGGTCCTCGACTGGGAGCCCCGCGTGTCTCTGGTGGAAGGGCTGAACGAGACCATCGCGTGGTTCCGGAGGACGCTGGGAGTGCCCGCCGAGCGCGGGTGACGAGGGTCCCCGGTGCGAGCCGCCACGCGCAGGCGCCGGGGGTCCTTGCCGCGCCCGCCGATCGTCGCCCGCGACCCCGCTTCACTCCCCGACGACACTACCGGCGTCCGCGCCGTTCCCCGCCGCAGGCCCCCGGCGCTCCGCCGCCCGCCCTCACTCGCTCAGCACCCGAGCGGCGTGAGCGATGTAGTGGAGCCCCGAGACCAGGGTAATCGCCAGCGCGGCCCAGATGGCCGCGTCCACCACGACCGATCCGCGCCCCAGCCAGTTGTACAGGAGCACGACGGCAATCGTCAGGATGTAGATCAAGGTCGCCAGCTTCCCCAGCATCGACGGCGGGAACGTGCGGCGTCCGATGCCGAAGTTCACGACCGCCACCGTCACCACGATGATCACGTCGCGGCTGATGACGAGGACCGTCAGCCAGACCGGGAAGTGGTTCGGCAGATCGAGCCCGGGCAGAGTGAGCACGACGAAGGTCGAGATGAGAAGCAGCTTGTCCGCCATGGGATCGAGCAGCGCCCCCAGGCTCGTCGGTTGACTCCACCACCGTGCGAGCACGCCGTCGAGAGCGTCGGTCACCCCCGCCACGATGAACACCACCAGGGCCCAGCCGTTCATTCCGTACACCACCAGAATGACCAGGGCCGGGATCAGCAGCATGCGGAGCAGCGTCAGTTGGTTGGCGACCGTCAACGCCGACATGGCACGTCATCCATGGGATCGGCCCCGGCGAGAAGCTCGCCCGCCCTGGCCGGAACCTGCGCGACCTCGACGGTCGCGTCGGGAGCTTCGCCGACGAGAGACTCCTGTCGGCAACCTCGTGCTCGTGCTCGCGTTCGACGTGCGCCGACGCGAGTTCGTGTGGCGGCCGCTTCAGCGACCTGTACCGGCCACCTCGCCGAGCCGCGACAACGCCGCCACCGCCTCGTCACCGCTGACCGGGCGGCCCGGCCGAAACGCGTTCCCGGAGATCGGAGGCAGCAAACCCGCCGCCGCCGCTTCCGAAGCCGCCGGATAGTCGAGGTGGCCGCGCTCCAGGTCGGAGAACGACGGCAGCGCGGCCGGCGCGACGGGTTCGACCCCGGCCGCGCGCAGCATGCGGACCAGGATGCGCGCGAGTTCCGCGCGGCTCACCACGTCCTCGGGCAGGAACCGGTAGTTGACGTCGGCCGGCATGATTCCGGCCTGCGCCAGGTCGATCATCCAGCCGTACGCCCAATGCTCGCGGGCGTCCGTGATGATGGGAGCGCCGTCGCCGGCCCGGCCCGCCAGCAAGGGCGCGAACCGCACGCCCAGCAAGGCCGCGAGCTGTCCGCGCGTAATCGCGTCCGTCGCTTCGATGGCGGCGTACTCGGCGGGCAGCGCGGCCGCCTGGCGGCGCGCATCCAGGTCCGCGAGCCTGCTTGCGACCTCGGCTCCCGGCGCGATGGCGTCGGCCCTCAGCAGCGCCTGTTCGGCCTGGTCGAGATCGCCCGCGGCGAGATACAGGTCGGCCATCAGCAGCCAAGCGCCGACGGCATCCGGATCGAGGGCGACCGCGCGCTCGAGCCGGGCCAGCGTTGACGCCCCGCCACCGATCCGCCACTCGACCTCCGCCAGCTCGAGATACAGGAACGCGGACTCGGGAGAAGCCTCGATGAGCCGTTCGTAGGCCGCCTGCGCCTCGATATCGCGGCCCGCCGCGGCCGCTTCCCGGGCTGCCGCGACCTGGATGGTCAACGCCGTGGCCTCGAGTCCGGCGATACGCTGGCGTACGTCGGTCAGGCCGGGGTCGGCGGCGAGCGCCGCGTTGAGGTCTCCGATCGCGTCGGTGACCCGGTCCTCGATCAGGAACGCCTCGGCCCGTCCCAGCCGCGCCGGCACGTAGGCCGGGACCCGGGCGAGGGCCCCGTCGAACCGGGCGATGGCGCCGGCCGCATCGCCTCGGGCCAATTCGACGAAGCCGAGCGCCGTCACCGATGGATGGAACGACGGGGTGTCTCGCAGGATGGCGACGAACCGCTGCTCCGCCGCCGCGAGCTGTCCTGCCTGCAGGAACGTCCACGCATCGCGGTGATCGGACGCGGCGCGCGTCCCCGCCAGCGCGGGCGGCACGACGGGAAGCGGATAGTCCGGAAAGGCCGGGGCGGTCACCACCGGCACGCGCGCGGCGCAACCGGACAACAGCGCGCCCACGGCGACGAGGGCAGCGACCCGCGCGTTCCTCATGGTCCAGCGATTCGCCGCGAGGAACCGGCGCCGCCGCGCGGCAGCGCCTCCACCGGCGCCGACGCGGGATGCGCCGCCGCCACCCTGCCCGATTCCGGTGGAAGGAGGCCGCTCGTCGATCGGCCGACCGACGCGTTCGGAACGTACCCACGGACCCGCTCTCGGCACGGCGTGTCAAGAGTTGGAACGCGAGCCATCACGCGAGCGATTGTAGCACGCGTTCCCAGGCGACGGCGCCCTCTCGGATCAGGTGCGGGCGCCGGCCGCGCACGTCCACGATGGTCGACGGCGGTCCCGTGAGGGCCGCCGGCCCATCCAACACGATGGCGACGGCCGCGCCGAGTTCCGAGACCACTTCGGTCGCCGTCGCGGCGGGGCGGCGGCCGGCTCGGTTCGCGCTGGTCGCGGTGATCGGTCCGCCGCACAGGGCGGCGAGGCGGCAGGCGGCGCGAGCCCGCGGCACCCGTACCGCGACCGAGCCGTCCGCCGCGCAGACGCCCGCCGCGAAGGCGGCCTTCGGTTCGAAGACCAGGGTCAGGGGGCCGGGCCAGAACTCGGCCGCCAATCGGCGGCCCAGGGAAGGCAGAGCGCCCGCCTCGGACTCGACCTGGACGAGGGACGAAGCGATGAGGGGAATGCCGGCTTGCGCGGATCGGGTCTTCAGCCCGCACAACCTTTCCACCGCCGACGCCCGGGTCGGGTCGACGCCGAGTCCGTACAGCGTATCCGTGGGATAGGCCACGATGCCACCCGCGACGATGGCGTCTGCGGCAGGGCGCAGGGCCTCGGCGGACGCGTTCTCTCCGAGGCGGACGAGACGGCTGCTCATGGCGTCGGCTCCGAGAGCGGCCGCGTCGTCAGCGCCGAACGCCTGCCGCCCCCGACGTCCCCTCTCGTTTCCGGTCAGAAGTGCACGACCATGTCGGAGTCTCCGGTCAGATGGATGGTGTCGACGAACTGGATGCGCTGCGGGCTGGTCTGCATGACGAGGGAGTTCGTGCGCGCCCCGTCACCGAAGAAGCGCACCCCCTTCATCAGGGTGCCGTCGGTGACTCCGGTGGCCGCGAACGTGATGTGCCGGCCGCAGGCGAGGTCGGCGGCGCGGTAGACCCGGTTCATGTCGGTGATGCCCATCGAGCGGCAGCGCTCTTCCTTCTCCGGCGTGTCCACGACCAGCCGGGCGAGAATCTCGCCGTTGAGGCAGCGCATCGCGGCCGCGACCAGCACGCCCTCGGGCGCGCCCCCGGTTCCCATGACCGCGTGGACGCCACTGCCCCTGACCGCGGCGGAGATGCCCGCCGACAGGTCGCCGTCTCCGATCAATCGGATGCGGGCGCCGGCCTCGCGGATGTCCGCGACGAGCTGGCGGTGGCGCGGCCGGTCGAGGACGATCACGACGAGGTCCTCGACCTTGCGGTCCAGGCACCGCGCGATGGCGCCCAGATTGTCCCGCACCGGCGCATCCAGATGGACGGCGTGCCTCGAGCTCGGCCCCACGACGAGCTTCTGCATGTAGATGTCCGGCGCATGGAGCAGCCCCCCCCGCTCCGACACCGCGAGCACCGCGATCGCGTTGGACGCCCCGGTGGCGCACAGGTTGGTCCCCTCCAGCGGATCGACGGCGATGTCGACCTGCGGCAGCGCCGCCCCCTCCATGCTCTTCCCGGCAGCGTGCGCGGTCCCCACCAGCTCGCCGATGTAGAGCATCGGCGCCTCGTCGCGCTCGCCCTCGCCGATGACCACCCTGCCGTCGATCGGCACCCGATCCAGGGTGGCGCGCATCGACTCGACCGCGACCTGATCGGACCGGTGCCGATCTCCCTGCCCCATCGTGTGCGCGCACGCGACGGCGGCCCGCTCGACCACTTCGAGCCATGCGGATGTGATGTCGGCGGCCATGCCGGCCCGGCTGCTGTCACTCATGCGATCGCGCTGCTCCTCCCGGCGACCGGCCGGCGTCGGCCGGCGCCGTTCTCACTGGATGGTAATCCGGACGGTCGCGCCCACCTGCAGGTCGAGGCGTTCGCCCGCGCTGGCCGCGTTGGCGGCGAACTCGAGATGATCGGTGCTGCCGAACAGCGCGCAGACCTCGCCGGGTTCGATGTCGGCGTAGGTCTCCACCAGCCGCCCCACCACGTACCCCTCGACCTCGATGTCGATGCCGCCGGCGGCGGCCAGCCGCTCGAAGTGCCGGCGGTCGACGTTCGTCACCGCGTTGCCGAACCGGTCGATGTGGACGACGGCGCCGGCGATCGACTCCTCCCGCACGTCGAGGGCGGGCAGGTCCAGCGTGACGTAGTCGCGCAGGGGCCGACCCAGCGCGGCGAGCCGAATCCCGCGCGCCAGCCACGCCGCGGCGGGAGCGAAGCGGTCGCGGCCCTCGAACGTGCGGCTGATGGTCGGCCTCGCGTAACGCCGCTCGGTCAGCTCGACGACCTGCCGAGGCGGCGTCTGCCCGAAGACGTGGGTGAGGACCCCGTTGTCGGGGGTGACGAATCGATGGTCGCCGGTATCGGCGGCGAGCCCCCGCCGCGCGGATCCGACGCCGGGGTCGACCACGGCGAGGAATATGCTGCCGGACGGGAAGAACCGATACGCGGCGGCCAGCTCCAGCGACGCGGTGTGGATGTCGTGGGGCGGGATGTCGTGCGTCAGGTCCACGAGGGTGGCATCGGGGCAAATGTCAACGATCACGCCCCGCATCGTGCCCGCGTAGTGATCGCGAGTGCCGAAATCGCTCAACAGCGCGACGACTGGACGAGCCATCTCCTCCGTACCGGCTCGTCTGCTAGGCGCTCTTGGTCTTGACGTTCGGCGCCGGCCGCCGCGACTCCGGTCCCGGCTTGGCCTCGTTCCGACTGCGGCTCCCCGCCTGGCCCTGCCCCTGCTGCATGTCGATGCCGCCACGGAACTTGGCTCCCTCGGCGATGGCGACGCGCGGCGCCTTGATGTCGCCCTCGACCGCCCCTTCATTGCGAATCGCGACCTTGTCCGAGGCTTCGATGTTGCCGATGACCTCACCGAGAACGACGACCGCCTTCGCGAACACCTGCGCCCGAATACGTCCGTGGGTTCCGATGGTCAGCACATGCTGCTTCAACGCGATCTTGCCCTCCACCTGCCCCTCGATGGTCAGGTCCTCGCTCCCGTGCAGCTCGCCCTTGACGACGATGGACTTCCCGATGACCACGTTCGAGGCCGCGCCGGTGGCCTTGGGTGGCTCGGATCCGAGCGTGCTCACCGACGGGGGGGTGACCGGCTGGGCTGGTTCTTCCCGCTTCCACATGACTGCTTCTCTCCGTTCGCGCGGCCGATTCCGTCGTTCATGGTACGACGAGCGCGCGCGGAGTGTCCACCGGCTGCCGCAGCACGGCGACGAATCCGTCCATCGGCGGATCCGGCCCCGCCGAGGCCGATCGGCGAGCCGCGGGAAGAGGCCTGCGTACGGTCGGGGGCGCGCGGGGCGCACGGTCGGGCGCCCCGGGTTGGCGGCGCCCCGCCTCGACGCTGGTAGACTGAATGGGGTGAACCGGATCTACCTCGACCACAACGCCACGACCCCGGTGGCCCCGGCGGTGGCCGACGAGATGGCGCGCGCCCTGCGCCTCGTCTTCGGCAATCCGTCAAGCGTGCACGCGTACGGGCAGGAGGCAAAGACCGCCCTCGACGAGGCCCGCTCCGCGGTGGCCCGCCTGATCGGGGCCGAGCCCACCGAGATCGTCTTCACGTCCGGCGGCTCCGAATCGAACAACCTGGCCATTCGCGGCGTCGCCGAGGCGGCGGCCGGCACCGGCCGGCATCGTCTCGTCGCCGGCGCGATAGAGCATGAAGCGGTCCTGCGCACGTTGAAGGCCCTCGACGGCGGTCGGTCCGGCGCCCTCGTGGGCGTCGACGAACGCGGCGTGGTCACCGCCGAGCGGCTCGCCGAGGCGCTGACCGACGACACCGCGCTAGTGTCCGTCATGCACGCCAACAACGAGATCGGCACGATTCAGCCCGTCGCCGAGCTCGCCGCGATGGCCCGCAAGCGCGGGGCCGTCGTGCACACCGATGCCGTGCAGTCGGTGGGCAAGGTCCCGGTCGACGTGCGCAGCCTGGGCGTCGATCTGCTGTCGCTTTCCGGCCACAAGTTCAACGGCCCGAAGGGGGCCGGGGCCCTCTGGATCCGCCGAGGAACGCGGCTGCACGCGCAGATGACGGGTGGCCGGCAGGAACGGAACCGGCGGGCCGGCACCGAGAACCTTCCGGCCATCGTGGGGCTCGGCGCGGCCGCGCGACGGCTGCTGGAGCCGCGAGAGAAGGGTGCGGACGACGTGACCGCCCTGCGGGATCGGCTCGAGGCCGGCATCCTCGCCGAGGTGCCCGGAACCGCCGTCAACGGTGGCGCGAGCCCCCGCGTCGGGAACACCTCGAACATCAGCTTCCACGGGGTCGAGGCGGAGTCGCTCCTCATCGCGCTGGACCTGGAGGGCATCGCCGTCTCGACGGGGTCCGCCTGCTCGTCCGGGACCCTCGAGCCCTCCCACGTCCTGCGCGCGATGGGCCTCTCCCCGCACCGAGCCCAGAACTCGATCCGGTTCAGCCTCGGACTCGGCAACACGACGGCCGAGGTGGACCGCGTCGTCGACGTGCTCCCGGGCATCGTCGGTCGCCTTCGCGCGCTGACCGGCCGCGGGGCGGCGCTGACGAGTCGCTGACCATGCGGGTCGTGGTTGCGATGTCGGGAGGCGTCGACTCGTCGGTCGCCGCCCTGCAGCTCGTCGAAGCGGGGCACGAGGTCATCGGCCTGTCGATGCAGCTCTACGACCAGCAGCAGGGGGCCGCGCGGTTCGGCGGATGCTGCTCGCTCGACGACCTGCAGGATGCGCGCCGCACCGCCGCCGCCCTCGGCATCCCTCACTACACGATGAACTTCGAGCGGCAGTTCGAGACCGCGGTAGTCTCGGTGTTCGTGCGAGAGTACGCGGCCGGTCGCACCCCGATTCCCTGCGTCCAGTGCAACGGGGACCTGAAGTTCGCCCACCTGCTGGAGCGGGCCGCCGCCCTGGGCGCCGACTGCGTCGCCACCGGCCACTACGCGCGTCGGACCGCGGCGGCCGGGACGGCACGGCCCCACGCCCTGCGCCGCGGCCTGGACCCGGCCAAGGACCAGTCCTATTTCCTCTTCACGTTGACCCAGGGCCAGCTCGCGCGGGCCCGGTTCCCCGTCGGACACCTGCGCAAGGACGAAGTGCGGGACTTGGCCCGGCGGGGCGGGCTGCCGGTCGCCGACAAGCCCGACAGCCAGGAGCTGTGCTTCGTCCCCGACGGCGACACCGCGGGACTCGTCGAGGCGCGGCGCCCGGCAGTGGCGAAGCGCGGACCGATCCGCGACAGGAGCGGGCGGGAGGTCGGCCGGCACGACGGCGTGCACCGCTACACCGTCGGTCAGCGCAAGGGTCTGCGGCTGTCCACTAGCATGCCCCTGTACGTCCTCGACATCGACGCGGCCACGAACGCGTTGACCGTCGGCCCGCGGGACGCCCTGGAGCGCGACCGCCTCACCGCCTCGTCGGTCAACTGGATAGCGGGGTCTCCCCCCGGCGGATCCGGCCGGGTCACCGCCCGAATCCGGCACCGTCACCCCGATGCGCCGGCCCGAGTCGAGCCGCTCCCGGCCAATCGCGCCGCGGTGACCTTCGACGAGCCGCAGCGCGCGGTCGCCCCCGGCCAGGCGGTGGTCTTCTACGACGGCGAGACGGTGCTCGGCGGCGGGTGGATCGACTGACCACCAGCGAGGCCGACCAGGGCCGGCGCGGCCTCCTGCACGCGGTGGAGGCCCGGGGCGCTGCCCGCCCCGCGGCGAGTGCGGGCCGAGCCGGCGCCCCCCTCCCGCGACGACGCCGATCTCGTCGGTGATCGATCGGGCCGAGCCGGCGCCGCCCCTCCCGCGACGACGCCGATCTCGTCGGTGAGCGATATTGAAGAAGCCGCCCGGCACGGCTGCCCCCGGAGGAACACCCGGAGCGTCCACCGGCGCGGTGACGACGCGTTGCTCCGCACGCCAGCTACAAGGACTCCAGATACCGCTCGGCGTCGATGGCGGCCATGCAACCGGTGCCGGCGGCGGTGATCGCCTGCCGGTACACGTGGTCCTGCACGTCGCCGCAGGCGAACACGCCGGGGACGTTGGTGCGCGTGCCGTTCGCGACGACGATGTAGCCGTTGGCGTCCAGCTCGACCTGATTCTCGAAGAGACGCGTGTTGGGCGTATGCCCGATGGCGATGAAGACCCCGTCGACGGCGAGCTCCCGGCTCGCGCCGGTCTCCCGGTTCCGCACCACCGCGCCGGTCACGACCCCCTGGTCGACGTCCTTCACCTCGACCAGCTCGGCGTTCCACTCGAAGGCGATCTTCGGGTTCGCGAACGCCTTGTCCTGCATGATCTTCGACGCGCGAAGGTGGTCCCGCCGGTGCACGACCGTGACCTGCGAGGCGAACTTGGTGAGAAAGATGGCCTCCTCCATCGCCGAGTCGCCGCCTCCCACGACCGCGATGGGCTTGCCGCGGAAGAAATAGCCGTCGCACGTGGCGCAGGTCGACACGCCGTGCCCCATCAGGGCGCGTTCCGAGGGAAGGCCGAGGAGGCGGGCCGAGGCGCCGGTCGAGATGACGAGCGACCGGGTCTCGTGGCCCTGCTCCCCCACCCGAACGACGAACGGGGGCGCCCCCAGCTCGACCGCCGTCACGTCGCCGGCGACGATCTCGGCCCCGAACCGCTCGGCCTGCGCCCGCATCTCGGCCATGAGCTCGGGCCCCATGATGCCGTCGCGAAACCCGGGGAAGTTCTCGACCGCGGTGGTGAGCATCAACTGTCCGCCCGACTCGATTCCCTCGATGACCAGCGGATCGAGATTCGCCCGCGCCGCGTAGAGCGCGGCAGTCAGCCCGGCCGGGCCGGACCCGATGATGATCACGTTGCGCATCCCGAATGATCCTCCGCGCCGGGCAACGGCGCCGCAGAACGGTGCAGACCCATGGCAGGGTCGGTTGAGCGACAATCGGGCGCCGCAGGCGATGTCGCCCCGGGCCGGACGCCGCGAGCGATGTCGCCCCGGAGCCGGGCGCCGCGGGCGATGTCGCCCCAGGGCCGGGCGCCGCAGGCGATGTCGCCCCGGGGGCCGGCGCCACCGCCGCCGGTGGGCTACCCCACGGGCCGGGCCAAGCGGCCGCGGCCAGTTCGACATGGCCCCACCCGCCGGCGCCCTGGACGGAAACGGCGGGCCAATCAGTCGGCGGGCGTGAGCAGCACGGGGGCCCGCCTCGCCACCCAGTCCGCGAGGCGCTGCGTCTCCCGGAACCGGCCCGCATTCGACCGAGCCCCCAGCACCACCACCGACAGGGCGCGGTCCTCGACCCGGACCAGCGCCGCGAGACAATAGCCGGCCTCGCTGATGTAGCCGGTCTTGCCGCCCAGCACGTCGGGTCGGCTGTCGAGGAGGCGGTTGGTGTTGCGGACGACGCGGTTCTGGCGGCTCGTGCGGATGCGATGGGAGCGCTTGCGGATGATCCGGGCGATCTCGGGGCGGCTGCCGGCGGCCGCGATGAGCCGGGACACGTCGTGGGCCGACGACACGTTGCCCTCGTGCAGCCCCGACGGGTCCGCGAACCGCGTCTGCTCCAGTCCGAGTTCGGCCGCCATAGCGTTCATGCGGCTGACGAACCGCTTCGTTCCCCACCGCGACGCGCGCGCCAGCACCCGTGCGGCCACGTTGTCGGACGCCACTAGCGCGAGATGGACGAGATCGTGCAGGCTGACCCGCTCGCCCCGCCGCAGGTAGGTCGTCGACGCGCGGCGGACGTCGCGGCGGGAGATGACCACGTCGCGGCTGAGGTCCGGCTCCTGCTCGAGGAACAGCATCGCCGTCATCACCTTCGTGATGCTGGCGATGGGGCGCGGCTCACGCGCGTTCAGCTCCCAGACCGCGGCGCCGGTCACCGGATCGAAGATAATCGCGGCCGCGGCGCGCACGCGTGGCGCTGCGACGGCCTGCGCGGCACGTGCCGGCGCGGCTCCTTCTCCCGGGCCTCGAGCCGAGGACTCGACGGGCCGGCCGATGGCGAGGAGACCGAGGAGGAGGCCGAGCGCGAGGGTTCTCAGCTCACTCCTCAATTTCGTCGGTCGCTGCGGCCGGAGGGCGCGGCAGCGTGTAGTGGGTGCGCGCCCGGATGTCCAGCCCGTCCCGGCCCGGCACCTCGACGCGCAGCCGGCGCGTTCTGATCGTCGGGTCGGGGTTGGTGGTGTAGAAGCCGACGACGTAGTAGTCGCTCGTCTCCGCGTCGATTTCCCGCAACGCGTCGTCGAAGTCGTTGCGATTGACGATGGCCCGGCCGCCGGTCAGCTCCGACAGCATGCGCAGGGTGCCCTGCGTCTGGAACATGTGGCGGTTCCACTCGCCGATGAAGAGCTGCGGCATGTCCAGATCCGGCCCCGCCACCAGTCCGCGCGGATCGAGGGTGTAGAACGAGGTGTTCGCGCGGTTGGCCGACCGCGCCAACTCGGCCAGCTCGTAGCTCAGGTCGAGATTGGCGAACACCTGCCCCTGGCGCAACTGCCGCTCGAAGGGGTCGGTCGCCGGATCCGGCAGGTCGCTGTAGAGCGCGTCGTAATCATCGCTGCTGAGCGTGCCGTAGTCGTTCAGCCGCTGCTGCTGGAACAGGCCGCTGTACATGCGCGACTCGGGAAACGGATCGAAGTCGTAGCCTTCGCTGAGGTAGAGGAAGACCTTGCGCCGGTCGTGAACCCGCTCGAGGTTCCGCAGCACGGAACGCGCGGTCTTGAACGCCACGTGGGCGCGGAACAGGACCTCGGACGGTCCCTGCGAGGTCTCCATCTGCATCAACTGGTCGCGGACGGTCAGCGCGTCGCCCATGATCCGGTTGCCCGCCGCGTAGAGCAGCTCGCGATCGTAGGTCATGTCGATGGAGAGCGACGACGGGCCGGTCGAGATGATGCCGAACAGATCGCCCTCGTGGACGAGGTGGTCGCCGATCTGCTCGAAGATCTGCCGTATCTTGGGCGTGCGCGACGGGGTCAGGTGCAGGTCGTCGACGAAGATCACGAAGATGCGGCCCGCCGTGTTGTCCACCGGCCGCGACGACGGCAGGATGATGCCTTCCGAGGCGGCCGGGGCCGGCTGCAGGTGGTTGTAGACGCGCCCCCCGTGCACCAGCACCATGGTGACGATTTCCTGCTCGATTTCGTCCTCGAAGATGCGGAAGTCGCCCTGGGTGAGATCGGGAACGAAGATCCCGTCGCGGTCGCGAACGATGACGTCGGTCGTGACCAGGGTCACGCCGGTCTGGAAGGTCGGCTGGCTGCTTCCGATCTGGCCGACGGAGGTCTCCCCCGGTTCTTCCGGCCGGCTCCGCGGCTGTTGCTGCTGGGCAGCCAGGACGGTGAAGGCGGCAGCGGCGACGGCGACCGCACCGACACCGGTTCGGACGCTGCGACCGAGTGCTGTCATTCCCATCGGCGCATTATAGCAGAGCAGGGCGACGCGACCCGCCGTCGCCGGGGCGGCCGCACCGAGGCGAGGCGCCGGTGTCGAGACTCGCTCACGGCGGATCGGAATCCGGCTCCACCGGCGGCGAGGCGGCGTCCGAGGCCGGGGCGACCCGTCCTTGCCCGCCGCCGGGGCGCCGCCGCCGTCTCCGTCGCCGCCGACCCGGCGACGCCTCGCCGGCTCCGGGCTCCGCCCCGGGCGCGGGCGCGTCGGTCGCGTCGCGGCTTCCGCCGGCCGTTCCCGCCGCCGCCGCGCCCGCCGAAGCCTTGTCGCCGACCCCTGACGAAGCCCCGCGCCTCCGGCGGCGCGAGCGGCGCTCCCGCGCTTCCCCGCCGGAGTGGTCCTGGGAAGGCGGCGGCGGCTTCGCCTTCATGATCTCGTCCCAGTCGAAGGTCAGGTCGGGATTCGACGCCTCGATGTCGCGAATCGCCTCGGCATCGAGCGCAAGTCGGCCGACCTCGATGTCCGGCGGCGTGCGAAACCAGTAGAGCACCCGCATGCGGACGACGCCATCCTCACGGAACGTGTGGCAGAGGTAGGTGTTGGCGTAACCGCGTTTGTCGCGGGAGAACCGAAGGAAAGGCATCCGATCCGTCAGCCGGAGCCGCCCGGAATCGGTCTCGTGGCGGTATCCGGAGAGAGCCGGTACAGTAGCATGAAGCTGAAAGTCATCCAAGCCGACCGCCCGCTTCCGGTCCTTTCCCGACAGGAGATCTCTCCGTGAACGATCGTTTCCTCAGAGCGTGCCGCCGCGAGCCGGTGGACGCGACTCCGGTGTGGTTCATGCGCCAGGCGGGACGCTACATGAGCGCCTACCGGAGTCTGCGCGAGCGCTACGGCCTGCTGGAGATCTGCCGCCAGCCCGAGCTCGCGGCCCAGGTGACCCTGCAGCCTGTCGACGCCATCGAGGTCGACGCCGCCATCCTGTTCTCTGACCTGCTGCTGCCGCTCGAGCCGATGGGCATTCCCTTCGACTTCGTGAAGGGCGAGGGCCCGGTCATCGACCCGCCGGTGCGCTCGGTCGAGCGCATCGGGCAGCTCCATGTCTTCGAGCCCCGCGAGGCCCTCGGCCACGTGCTCGCCACGATCCGCCTCCTGCGCGTGAAGCTCGCCGAACGGGTCCCCCTCATCGGGTTCGCGGGAGCACCGTTCACCCTCGCTTCGTACGCCATCGAAGGCGGCCCATCGAGCAACTACGCCCGGACCAAGGCGCTGATGTACGGCGAGCCCGAGGCCTGGCACCGGCTCGCCGACACTTTCGCCAGCATCGTCGGAGACTACCTCAACGCCCAGATCGAGGCCGGGGTGCAGGCGGTGCAGGTGTTCGACTCGTGGGTGGGGGCACTCTCCCCCGAGGACTACCGCGAGTTCGCGCTGCCTCACACGCGGAAGATCTTCGACGCCGTCCGGCCGGCCGGGGTCCCCATGGTGCACTTCGGCACCGGCACCGCAACCCTGCTCCCGGCGATGCGCGAGGCGGGCGGCGACGTCATCGGCCTCGACTGGCGCATTCCCCTCGACGAAGGCTGGGACCTCGTCGGCGACGACCTCGCGGTACAGGGCAATCTCGATCCCACCCTGCTGCTCGGCCCCGTCGAGCGTCTGCTGCGTGGCGCGTGGGACGTGCTGCGGCGGGCCCGCGGGCGCGCCGGACACGTGTTCAACCTCGGCCACGGCATCCTCCCCGCCACGAACCTCGAGCACGTGCAGTTGCTCGCCCGCTTCGTGCACGAGCAGTCCGCAGGTCTGCGGTGAGGGCCGGCGGCCCCGGGCGCAGCGGCCCATGAGGGAGACCGACGTCGCGGTGGTCGGCGGTGGGATGGCGGGGCTCGCCGCCGCCTACGAGCTGCACCGCCGCGGCGCGTCGTTCGTGTTGATCGAGGCGGCGCCGCGGCTCGGCGGCGTGGTCCGCACCGAACGCGTCGACGGGTTCACCCTCGACGCGGGACCCGACTCGCTGCTCGTGCAGAAGCCGGCCGCCATCGAGCTCTGCCGCGAACTGGGGCTCGGACACCGCCTGCTGCCGACGCTGGAGCCGAGAGCCGCGTACGTGCTGCGGGGCCGGCTGCGCCCCATCCCGGAGGCCTCGGTCCTCGGGATACCCACCGCCCTCGGACCCTGGGCGGCCAGCGACCTGCTCTCCCCCGCCGGCCGCCTGCGTCTCGCCGCCGACCTCGTCCTCCCCCGCGGCGACGGGTCCGACGAGTCGGTCGGCAGCTTCTTCCGCCGGCGCTTCGGCGCGGAGGCGGCCGATTACATCGCCGAGCCGCTGCTCGCGGGCATCCACGCCGGCGACGTCGACCGGCTGTCGATCCGGGCCCTGTTCCCCCGCCTCGCCGAGGCCGAGCGCGAGTCGGGCAGTGTGATCCGCGCCCTGCGTCGGCGGCGCAAGGCCTCGCCGAAGTCGCCGGGGGGGGTGTTCCGATCGCTGCCCGGCGGCATCGAGGAGCTCGCGGCGGCGCTCGCGGCGGCCCTGCCGCCGGCCGCCGTCCGGTGCGGCGCACGCGCCGTCACCCTCGGCGGCCCGTCCCCTCATTCGGTGCGGCTCTCGTCCGGCGAGTCCATCTCCGCGCGCGGGATCATCCTCGCCACCCCCGCCTACATCACCGCGGCCCTGGTTCGCCCCCTGGACGAGCGCCTCGCCACACTGTGCGGCGAGATTCCCTACACCTCGACCGCGACGGTGCTGCTGGCCTATCCACGGTCGGCGGTCCGTCGCCCCCGTCTCGGCTCCGGGTTCGTCGTGCCGCGCCGCGAGCGCGCGGTCCCGCTGCTGGCGGGGTCGTGGGTCACCTCGAAGTGGCCCGGCCGGGCTCCCGAAGGGCAGGTCCTGCTGCGCGGGTTCCTCGGAGGCGTTCGCGACCGGGGGGTCGACGAACGCAGCGACGCGGAGCTGACGGACCAGGCCCACCGCGCCTTCGCCCACCTGCTCGACATCGACCGCCGCCCCGGCCTCGCCCGCGTCTACCGTTGGGAGCGCGCGAACCCCCAGCACAACGTCGGGCATCTCGCACGGGTCGCGGCCATCGAGACGCGCCTGCGCGAGTGCCCCGGCCTCTTCGTCACCGGCGCCGGCTTCCGCGGTGTCGGCATTCCCGACTGCGTCGCGGACGGCCGGGCGATGGCCCGGGCGGCGATGGCGTGGACGGCGGGCCGGTGATCGCGGCCGCGCGGAGACAGGGCAGGTGGACCGGGCGTCGTTGTCGGCGTCGCCGCCGAGGGGTCAATCGACGAGATCGCCGTCGAGATCCGGATCGCCGGGAACGTCGCCGCCGGCGTCGGCATCGAGATCGACTTCGGCCGGCGCCGATGACTTCTTCGCCTTGGTCGCCTTGGTCGCCTTGGCGGCGGACGCCGTGCCGGTCTTGCGCTTGCGGCTGCGCTGGGGGCGGGCGGGGGGGGCCGGTTCGTTCGACGGCTCGAGCCTGGCCAGGCTCGTCAGGAACTTGCGGATGGTGTTGTCGTCGAACTGGATGCGCGTGAAGGCGTCCTCGACCGAAATGACCGAACCAAGGCCGTAGGTCGGCTCGTGCACCCGGGCCCCCACCTCGAAGCGCTTCGTCGCCACTTGCTCTCCCGACCCCCTGCCACACGGGCCGCCGCACGGCGCCCGCGTCGTTAGCGTGCTCCCGGACGCCGATGACGATAACCCGAACCCTATCAGAAGGTTATCCGCTTCGTCAAGGTCGCCGGACCTTCCCCGAGCGGCGCCGCGCTACGCCGTCGCGCCCCCCGAGAATGCTATAGTCGGGTCACGGAGGTGTCTTCAGAATCATGACGAAATGGAAGTCTCGCTTCACGACGGCGGTGTCGGCGGCGGCCATTGCGGTCTTGACCGCCTGCGGGAGCCCCGGTGAGGAGCCGACTGCGACCGAGCCGGCGCCCGTCGCACCCGAGGTCCCGGCCAGCATGCTCGGCGGCGGCGTCCTGACGCCCGTCCACGACGGTCAGGCCGGCAGCCCGCACGTCCGCGTCGACTGGGAGGTCGACGACGCGAACATCTCGATCACCTACGGCCGCCCCTATCTGCGGGACCGGAGCGTCGGCGAGACCGTCGAGCCGCTCGAGGGATCCGTCTGGCGCCTCGGGGCCGACGAGGCCACCACCCTCGTCACCGACCGCGATCTCATGGTGGGGACCGCCCACGTACCCGCCGGGGAGTACACGCTGTGGACGCTCACCACCGGCGACACCACGGAGCTCATCGTCAACGCCGAGACCGGCCAGTGGGGCACGCAGTACGACCCATCGCGCGACCTCGGTCGCACGCCCATGACCGTCGGCGCGCTCGACGCACCGGCCGAGCAGTTGACGCTGTACCTAGAAGACAGCCAGCTGCGCTTCGAGTGGGGATCGATGGTCGCCTCGGTGGACATCCTCGTCCACTGACGGTGCGGGTCGGGCCCGAGGCCCGTGCCGGCCCATTGTCAAGAAAAACCAAGAACTGGGCCCCTACTCCATGGCAAGCATCACGATTCGCAACCTGTCGGCGGAATCGAAAGCGCGACTCCGCCGACGGGCCGAACAGCACGGTTGCAGCCTCGAAGCCCTGGTGCGTTCGATCCTCGACCACGCCGCCGAGGAGGCTTCGTCCGCGGGCAGGTTCCCGCACAACCTGATCGCGCGGGTCGAGCCGGGCGAGAACATCGAGCCGTTCATCCAGGAGCACAGGCAGACGCAGGAGCCCATGGAGCTTGCGTGATCCTGGCCGACACCAATGTTCTGGCGGAACTGACGAGACCGACGCCGGAACCGCGCGTGATCGCGTGGCTGGAAGTCAACGAGCCCGCGCTCGCGCTGCCGGCAATTGCCCTGGCGGAACTGCGGTACGGGATCGCACGCCTGCCCGACGGCCGTCGGCGAACAAGCCTGCTTCACTTCTGGAACGCGACCAGCTCGCAGTTCCGGGGCCGGATCTTGGCGTTGTTCGTTTAAGTATATAGAAAAAAAGGACTTGGGCCGCTAGCTCAGGGGTAGAGCACCTGACTTTTAATCAGGGTGTCGCTGGTTCGATCCCAGCGCGGCCCACCAGCGTCAGCCCGCCCATCGTCGCCTGGCGGCTCCGCATGGGGGACCGAACCGACCCGCGGGGAGCCCGCGTCGTCCACGGCGCAGGCTCCTGGCGCCGCCCGTCGGCGCACTACGGGCCGACCAGGAATCGATGAGGTCGTTCGCGAAGCCCGCGGCCGGCTCGCCGGCCGACGTCAGGCGGCGGAGCCGGACTTCAGCCACCGCCGGACCACGCGGTTCCACCACATGACGGCGCCGGTGACGAAGAGCACCGGCGGCACCAGGCCGACCAGCGCCCAGATCGCCTTGGTCGTCGAGTTGCAGAGCGCCCCGCAGCCGGGGATGCCGCGGCCGCCGAGGCGGCCGAAGTGCAGGTAGGCGAGCCAGTACATGACTTGGTCGCCCAAGCGCTCCACCGGGTCGGACGGATCGAACGGCTCCAGGTAGTCGACCAGCGCCAGGAACGGGGCCGGGTAGGACAGGTAGGCCCCCGTGATCGCCCACATGACCAGGAACGGCCAGAACCAGAAGCCGAAGGCGCTGTGGAGGCTCCAGTTGAGCCGCCTCCGGTCGACGGTCAGGCTGCGCCGCCAGCGCTGGCTGCCGGGCCACCAGATCACCGCGCCGGTCAGCGCCATCGCGAGGAGCAAGAGCGCGCCGGCGCCGTTCACCCGCCGGCCCGTCGTGCCTCCCAGTAGGTTGTCGTGCAGGTCCAGCGTCCAGGCGGACACGCGGTACCCCAGCGGCAGGGGATCTCCCAGGTCCTCGCCCGTGAACGGGTCGAAGAGCCGTCGGATGCGGTCGCCGTCGCGGGTCAGGGTGATCTCGACGGCGTGGTTCGGGGTCTCGCCCGGACGCACTTCCGCCACTTCGTAGCCGGGATAGGCTTGTCGGGCGGCGCGTTCGAGAGCGTCGTCGCCCAGTGACGCACCCGCGCCGTCGACGATGACCGGCTGCGGCGAGAAGTGGACGTACAGCTCGTTCCGGTAGACGAGCACGCTGCCGGTCACGCAGATCACGAACAGATAGAGGCCCAGACCGATGCCGGCCCACACGTGCACCTGGAAGATCGCCCTGCGCAGCCCGACGCCCTGGGGCGCCCGCACCCAGCGCGACCACGAGTGCTCGGTGGCGTTCGCCCCCCCTGTCGTGACCATCATTCGCACCGCTCGCCGCGCGGGAGCGGTGCCGACCGGCGCCGGTTACGACCCCGCGTGCGCGGACGCCGCCCCGGCCGCACGTCAGCGCCCGTCCACTCCTGCGAGCCGAGCTGGCATTCTACACGCGGAGACCGCCGGCAGGGCTTGCGACCGCCGGAGAGAGGCGTGGAAGCAGGCCGGCCGACGCGCTACGCCGGCGCATCGCAGTCGCTCACGAACTCGTCCAGCGTCGCCAGCCATGCCTGGAAGTCGGAGTCGGACGGCGCGCACAGCCCGTCGTTGTCCTCGATGCGCAGCCGCCTGAGGTTGGACAGGTCCATGAGTCCCCGCGGCAGCTCGCCCGTGAGCCGGTTCCGATGCAGTCTCAGCTCGACGAGGTTGGACAGGTTCTCCAACTGGACGGGCACCGCGCCGCTCAGCGCGTTGTTGGACAAGCGAAGTATCTCCAGGCTGCGCATCCCTCCCAGCGTGGCCGGAATGCCGCCGGCCAGGAAGTTGTTGGACAGGCGCAGGTCCGTGGCGCTCGTCAGGGCTCCGAGTTCGGGCGCGATCGTCCCCCGCAGGTTGTTGCCGTCGGGGCAGCAGAGGTCGAGCCTCGTCACGCGGTCGTTGTCGGCCTCGACGCCGTACCAGGTGTTCAGCGGCTCGCTGCTGAGCCAGTTGGTGGCGTCGGTCCAGTTCGAACCGCCGGCGGCGTTGTACTGGGCGACGAGCGCGTCGCGTTCGGCGGTGCCGGCAGGCAGGCCGACGGTGCTCGGTCCCGTCGGGAACGAGTCGTTGCACGCCGACAGCCCGAGCGCGACGGCGCCGATCACCGCGCCTGCGACAGGCGCGCGTGGCACGCGGCTCGGCGTGGAACGCGTCTTCTTCGCTACCTCTGCATGCATCGTCGTCAGCCTAACACGGTGTACGTTAGCGGCGCAGCGCCGGACCGGTGCGCCGGTGCAAGCGTGCGGGCATGCGGCGCCGGAGGCGTCGTTGGCGATGTGACGAACGGCCGAGTCAGCGCCCGAAGATCATGGCGTGACGAACCATCAGTCGCCGAGGTCGATCTCGATGGCGCCGTCCCGGACCCGGAGCGGATAGGCGCGCAGCCGTCCGCCGGCGGGCGGGGTGAGGGGCGCGCCGTCGGCCACGCGGAACTGCGCGCCGTGCCAGAGGCACGTCACCACGCCGTTCTCGTAGGCGCCCTGCGTGAGGGGCCCGCCGACGTGGGTGCAGTAGTCGTCGTACGCGAGCAGGGTGCCGTTCTCGTTGAAGACGGCGACCCTCCGGTCGGCGAGCCGCATGCACCGCGCCTTGCCCGGCGGCACGTCGACGGCGTCTCCGAGGCGCACGTAGTCCCCCATCGGTCTCCTACCCTCCCCCGGTCAGGGCGTCGAGCGGCGTGCAGTCGAGGTTGTGGGCCTCGGCGACGGCGGGATGGACGACCCGGCCATCGACGACGTTGACGCCGCCGGCGAGAACGGGGTCGCGGACCGCCTCTCGCCAGCCGCAGTCGGCGAGAGCGAGGGCGTAGGCCATCGTCGCGTTCGTCAGCGCGTAGGTGGAGGTGTGCGGCACCGCCCCCGGCATGTTCGACACGCAGTAGTGCACCACGCCTTCCTCGACGAACCGCGGCGCGCGGTGGGTGGTTGGGCGGCTCGTCTCGGCCCCGCCGCCCTGGTCGACGGCCACGTCGACGAGGGCCGAGCCGTCCTCCATCTTCTCGAGATGCCGGCGGGTGACGAGCCGCGGCGTGCGGGCGCCGGGAATGAGCACCGCGCAGATCACGAGGTCGGCGTCGCACACCGCCCCCTCGATGTTCGCGGCGTTTGACATGAGGGTGGTGACGTGCCCCTGCACCACGTCGCGCACGTAGGCGAGCCGCAGCGGGTTGATGTCGATGACGGTGACGTCGGCCCCGAAGCCGACGCCCACCACACAGGCGTTCAAGCCGACGACGCCCGCACCCAGGACGGTGACGCGGCCCCGGCGCACGCCGGAAACGCCGGGCAGCAGAATGCCCTTGCCACCGGCTATCCGCTCGAGCGACGCGGCGCCGGCCTGTATCGCCAGGCGCCCCGCGACCTCGGACATCGGCACGAGGAGCGGCAGAGTCCCATCGGCGAGCTGCACCGTCTCGTAGGCGATGCCCACCACGCGCCGCTCGAGGAGGCGCTCGGTCAACGCCTTCGACGCCGCGAGGTGCAGGTACGTGAACAGGACCTGGCCGGGCCGCATCAGGGCGAACTCGGGCTCCAGCGGCTCCTTGACCTTGAGCACGAGCTCGGCCCGGCCCCAGACGTCCGCCGCGTCGTCGACGATCGCGGCGCCGACGCCGGCGTAGGCGGCATCGGGGATGGCGCTGCCCCGGCCGGCCCCGGCCTGCACGAGCACGTCGTGGCCCCGCCCGCGGAAAGCGGCCACCCCGGCCGGCGTAATCGCGACGCGGTTCTCGTCGGGCTTGATCTCGGTCGGTACGCCGATGCGCATGAGCACGACTCCACTGTCCCGCCGGCGACGGCCGGCCGATGCCTCCCCCGGCGGGCGGCGTCGCCGGTCATTCCATCCATTATGACTTGACGCACACCGGACACCGGAACGCGGCGGCGGTTCGTCGCGCAACCGCACCGGGTGCGCTACAATGGCGCGCCGGAGTGCCCGGCCATCCGGGCCCGGCGCCCCGCGCTACTGAAGGGAGACCCTGATGGGCACGATGACGTTGGCCGTCCTGTCCCTGTTGCCGATCGCGACCGTCGCGGTCTTCCTGGTCGGGCTGCGCTGGCCGGCCAGCCGCGCCATGCCGCTGACCTACGCGGTGGCGGCGGCCCTGGCGCTGTTCGTCTGGCAGGTGCCGGGCATGCAGGTGGCGGCGGCCACCATCAACGGCCTCGTCATCGCCCTCACGCTGCTCTACATCATCTTCGGGGCCATCCTGCTGCTGAACACGCTGCGAGCGAGCGGCGCCATCAACGTCATCCGGCGCGGCTTCACCGACGTGAGCCGCGACCGCCGCGTGCAGGTCATCATCGTGGCGTGGCTCTTCGGCTCGTTCATCGAGGGCTCGGCCGGCTTCGGTACGCCGGCCGCAGTGGCCGTGCCCCTGCTCGTTGGGCTCGGGTTTCCGGGCATGGCCGCGGTCATGGCGGGGATGATCATCCAGAGCACCCCGGTCAGCTTCGGCGCCGCGGGGACCCCGATCCTAGTCGGCGTCAACACCGGGCTCTCCGCCGACCCCGCCCTCGTCGCCTACGGGATGGAGCGCGTGGCCGGCGAGTGGAACGACTTCCTGCGGTTCGTCGGCTTCCGGGTGGCGGTGCTGCACGCCATCGCCGGTACCCTCGTACCCCTCATCCTCGTGTCGTTCATGACCCGGTTCTTCGGCGAACGCAAGTCGTTCGCCGAGGGGTTGCAGATCTGGAAGTTCGCGCTGTTCGCGGCCCTGGCGATGACCATCCCGTACATCATCGCCGGTTACCTGCTGGGCCCCGAGTTCCCGGCCCTGTTCGGGAGCCTCGTCGGTCTCCTCATCGTCGTGCTGGCGGCGCGGCGCGGGTTCCTCGTGCCCAAGCCGGAAGAGGCCTGGGACTTCGGTGACAAGGCGGGCTGGCCGGCCGAGTGGACCGGCTCCATCGAGATCAAGGACGACGCGGGCGACGGCCCCCCGATGAGTCTGCTTCGGGCCTGGACGCCCTACGTCATCGTCGCCCTGCTGCTGCTGACCTCGCGCAGCCCGTTCCCCATCCTGGGCCCGGTGCTGGATCCCTTCGAGGCGTTCCTGCAGTCGACGTTCGCGCTGACGTGGCCGGAGATTCTCGGCACCGGCATCAACATGAACGCGGTGCAGCCGCTGTACTTGCCGGGCGGCCTGTTCATCGCCACGTCCCTCGTCACGTTCCTGATTCACCGCATTCCCGGCCCTGCCTACAAGCAGGCCTGGACCACCTCGCTGAAGGTGACCGCCTCGGCGTCGATCGCACTGGTGTTCACGGTGCCGATGGTGCAGGTGTTCATCAACACCATGGGCGGGGCGGCCGGCTTCGAGCGGATGCCCATCGTGCTCGCCGACGGCGTGGCCTCGCTGGTCGGCGGCGCGTGGCCGATCTTCGCGCCGTTCATCGGCGGCATCGGGGCCGCGGTGGCCGGCAGCAACACCGTCAGCAACATGATGTTCTCGCAGTTCCAGTTCGGCATGGGCGAGCGCATCGCCGTCGACCCGACGTGGATCGTCGCCCTCCAGGCGGTGGGCGGCGCCGCCGGCAACATGATCTGCGTGCACAACGTGGTCGCGGCCTCGGCCGTGGTCGGGCTGCTCGGGCGGGAGGGGTCGGTCATCCGCATCACCCTGCTCCCCTTCGTCTACTACGCCCTGCTGCCGGGGTCGGTCGGCTACCTCATCGTGTCGTACGCCGACCAGGGCATCCTCAACGCGGGGTCGTACATCATCGCGCTCATCGCGGCCCTGGCCATCTACTCCATCGTCCGCTACGGCGGGCGGCCGGTGACGACATGAAGCACTTCTCGCTCGCCGACATCGCCAGCGAGCCGTCGGACCCGAAGACGTTCGTGGGTGGCGCCCGGCTGACCCGCATGAACGGCGTATCGGACGCACCGCCCACGAGCGTCTACCGCGTCGCGTTCCAGGCCCGGGCCCGGACCCACTGGCACGCCCACAGCGGCCCGCAGCTCCTCCAGATCGTCGAGGGCACGTGCCGGTTCCAGAAGGAAGGCGAGGCGGTCCGGGAGGCGGCGCCTGGCGACCTCATCGCCATTGCGCCCGGCGAGCGGCACTGGCACGGGGCCGGGCCCGACGGCCCCATGACGCACGTCGCCATCAACATCGACGCCAAGACGAGCTGGTTCGAGGCGGTCAGCGACGCCGAGTACGGCGCCTGACCGCCCGGCGGACGTCCCGCCGATAGCCGGCGCCGGCCACCGGCGGGGTCGATCGACGCCCACCTCGAGGGCGTTCCCGATCGCCGGCAGGCACTTCATCCGCTCGCGCGCGAGCGCCATCCCACCGCGAGGCGGCGAGGCGGCGGCCTTCGCACGGCCTCGCTTTCGGGGTAGCATGATGACCCTCCGCGGCGACGGCATCCGCACGCCGCAGTGACCCTTCGGAGGAGAGCCATGCTGAGAGCGAAGCTCGCGCGAACGGCGGCGGTTGTATTCGTGCTCGCGGCGCTAGTGGCCGCCGCGCCGGCCCAGGGACGGGAGCTGCTGACGGTCGAATTCTTCAGCCCCGCCGTCGACCGGACCATGAAGTACAACATCCTGCTGCCGGGCGACTACGAGACGTCGACCGACCGCTATCCGGTGCTGTATCTGCTGCACGGCCTGACCCAGAACTACACCGCGTGGGGGCTCGCGAACGGCGCCCCGTTCTACGCCGGCCTCTACGACGACCTCATCGTCGTGATGCCCGACGCCGGGAACTCGTGGTACGTCAACTGGGCGGAGAACGAGGACGGGCAGACCAACGACTGGGAGGACCACATCGTCCGCGACGTGGTCAATCACGTCGACTGGAACTTCCGGACCATCGCCCGCCGCGAGGGCCGGGCCATGACCGGCCTGTCGATGGGCGGGTTCGGGGCGATCACGATGGGGCTCCGGAACCCGGAGCTGTTCATCTCCATCGGCAGCACGAGCGGCGCCCTCGAGTACGGCCGGCAGGCGGCGGCCCGCCTGAGGGGCGAGCTCGATCCGCGACCGCGACGCACCCCGACGGCCGAGCAACTGGCCCGCCGCCGGCAGCCCAATCCCCTGATCGGCATCGACGGCTTCAGCAGCCAAGTCGAGCGGTCGCCGCGGGGCCGAATGTTCACGAACCCGGAGCAGGCTGACGCCTACGATCCGTTCACCCTGATCAAGCAGGTCCCGAGAGAGGACCTGCCGCACATCTACCTCGACTGCGGCACCGAGGACCGGCTGATCGCGGGGGCGCAAGAGCTGGTCGCGTACATGGCCCAGGAGAACATCCCCTTCAACTACATGCAGATGCCGGGGGCCCACAACGCGGCGTACTGGATCGAGGCCATCGGCCACATCATCGGGGTGCAGTACGAAGTGATGCAGCGCGCCTTGGGCCAGCGCCCGTTCGGGCGCGGGCGGTCGACGAACTGACGCGAGCGGAACGCGCCGCCGGCCCGCACGGGCGGTTGCCGAGCCGTGGCGCGCCCCTCGGGTCGCGGTGTTTCCGGCGATGCAAGGTGAGTTGGTTACCGGTGCGTCCGAGAGATGACCCTACGGAGCGGCTCCCGTGCAGCCCATGGACCGTGGAGCTGCCCATTCCCGGGACCGAAGCCTCGGGCTGCTGGCGGGCCGACCGTGAACCCGTTCCCGTGACCCACGACTGCCGATCCGGCCCGCCTTGGCCGATTCGGCGCGGTCAGCCCCGCCTCCAGCCGCACGAGCGGCCCGCGTTCTGCTCGTCGAGCCACGCCTGCAGGGGCGCGAAGTAGTCGAGGATGGCGCCGGCGTCCATCTCGCGCCCGCCCGTCCCCAGCTCGAGGACGTCGCGCCAGGGCCGGCTCGCCCCCAACTCGAGCATCGCCCGCAGGCGTTCCCCCGCCGCCCGGCTCCCGTAGATGGAACAGCGGTGCAGAGGCCCTTCGCGGCCGGCCGCCTCGCACAGGGCCCGGTGGAGCTGGAACTGCAGGATGTGGGCGAGGAAGTAGCGCGTGTAGGACACGTTGGCGGGGACGTGGTACTTGGCGCCGGGGTCGAAGTCGGCCTCGCTGCGCGGCGCCGGGGGGCTCACGCCCTGGTACGCGGTCCGCAGGTCCCACCAGCCCTCGTTGTACGCCTCGGGCGGGATCTCGCCGGAGAAGACCCGCCAGCGCCACTGGTCGACGAGCAGGCCGAACGGCAGGAACGCGACCTTGTCGAGGGCGAGTCGCAGGAGCAGCCCGATGTCCCGGTCGGCGGGAGGCGCCCGGTCGAGCAGCCCGACCTCGACCAGGTACTCGGGGGTCATGGAGAGGGCGATGGTGTCGCCGATGCCCTCGTGGAAGCCGTCGTGGGCGCCGTCCCGATCGAGCGGAGACTGGCTCCGGTAGGCGCGCTGGTAGTAGTTGTGACCCAGCTCGTGGTGGACGGTGACGAAGTCCTCGCCGTTCACGTCGAGGCACATCTTGATGCGGACGTCCGAGCCGTAGTCCAGGCTCCAGGCGCTGGCGTGGCAGACCACGTCGCGGTCGGGCGGCTGGACGAACAGCGACCGCTCCCAGAACGTCTGCGGCAGCGGGCCGAAGCCGAGCGAGCTGAAGAAGCGCTCGCCGTAGCGCACCATGTCGATCTCGCCGACGTCCGCGTCCTCCAGCAGATCGGTCAGGTCGTAGCCGGGGTCGGCCCGCCGGGGGGCGACGAGATCGAAGACGTTGGCCCACGTCTGGCTCCACATGTTGCCGAGCAGGTGGGCGGGAATCGGCCCGTCGGGGGGGACGATGGCCGAGCCATACTCGTCGGCGAGGGAGCCCCGGACGTGGCAGTGCAGCGACTCGTAGAGCGGGCGCACCTGGTCCCACAGCCGATCCAGCTCGACCGCGAGCGCGTCGGGGGGCATGTCGTAGCCGGCGCGCCAGAGCTCGCCCAGATCCGCGAACCCGAGGTCCCGGGCGCCGGCATTGGCGAGCTCCACGAAACGGACGTAGTCGTCCCGCATGGGCGGCGCCACCGTGCGCCAGCCGAGCCACAGGTCCAGCAGCTCGTCGGTGTCGCGGACCTCGGCGATCCGCCGTTCGAGCTCGGGCAGCGACATACAGTCGTCGCCGTCGTCGGGGCAGTACTCGCCCCGGCCGTAGGCGGCCTCCATGCCCGCGGCGATGGTCGACAGCTCGACCTGCCGGGCCGGGTCGGCAGGCGCCGCCACCCCCAGCGACGTCTTCAGCCGCAACAGCTTGCGCCGCAGGTCGTCGGGTAGCTCGACGCCGTCGAACCGCGCCGCGTCGGCCGCGAGCTCCATGGTGAGGCCGATGACCGCGGCCTGCGCCTCCGCCGCCTGCGCGGTGGTGTCCTCGGTGATGTACGTGCTCTGAATCCACGCCGCCCGCCCCGCCGAGATCCAGGCGTCGAGCAGACGGGCCTCCGCCGCGTCGAGGAACGCCCGGGCTTCGTCGGCGGGCGGCGGCGGAGCCTCGCCGCAGGCGGCGGAGAGAACCGCGAGAACAGCGACCACGCGAACAATCGTCCGACTCATGGGCGACCCGCCCCCCCCGCGGCCACGGGCCGCGCCGCCGCCCGCTCGGCCCGCCAGCGGTCGACGAGCCCGCCGTCCACGACGATGGTGTCCGCCCGGTCCGAGCCCGTCGAGACGATCGCGATCGGGACCCCGCTCAGGGCCTCGATGCGCGCCAGGTACGCCCGGGCCTCGGGCGGCAGGTCCTCGTACCGGCGCACCCCGGCCGTCGGCCGCGACCACCCGGGCAGGCGTTCGTACACGGGCCGGCACTCGGCCAGGACCGTGCGGCTCGACGGGAACTCCTCGATCGGGCGGTCCCCGTGGCGGTAGCCGATGCACAGGGGAATCTCGTCGAGGCCGTCGAGCACGTCGAGCTTGGTGACCGCGAGGGCGTCCAGGCCGTTGACGCGGATCGCGTAGCGCACCACCACCGCGTCGTACCAGCCACACCGTCGCGGGCGGCCCGTAGAGGCGCCGTACTCGCGGCCGCTCTCCCGTAGTTGGTCGCCCTCGTCGCCGTGCAGCTCGGTCGGCAGCGGCCCTTCGCCGACGCGTGTCGCGTAGGCCTTCGCGATGCCGAGGACGGAGCCGATGGCGCGGGGGCCGATGCCGAGGCCGGTGCAGATGCCGCCGACCGTCGCGTTCGACGAGGTGACGAAGGGATAGGTCCCGTGATCGATGTCCAGCAGGGTCCCCTGGGCGCCCTCGAAGAGCACGCACTCGCCCGCCTCGAACGCCCGCGCGAGGAACACCGACGCGTCGCCGACCCAGGGCGCGAGGCGCCGCGCCGCCTGGCCCACGTCCGCGTGCAGCGCCCGCCAATCGGCCGCCGCGGCGTCCCCCAGCGCCTCGTTGCGGGCCGCCACGTTCGCCCTGATCGCGCCGGCGAGGGCTCCGTCCTCCGACGTGTCGGCGAGGTCGGCGGCCCGGATGCCGCGGCGCCCCGCCTTGTCCTCGTAGGCCGGCCCGATGCCGCGCGACGTGGTGCCGATGCGCTGGTCGCCTCGCCGCGCCTCCGACAGCGCTTCGAGGTCGCGGTGGTACGGCAGGATGACGTGGGCGCGGTCGCTGATGAGCAGCCGGTCGCCGACGTCGATGCCCTGGGCGGCGAGGGTGTCGATCTCGGAGAACAGGGCGAGCGGGTCGACCACGACTCCGTTGCCGATGACGCAGCGCACCCCCGGGTGCAGGATGCCCGACGGCAGCAGGTGAAGGATGAACTCGGTCTCGCCCACCCGCACGGTGTGCCCGGCGTTGTGGCCACCCTGATAGCGCGCCACGATGGACGCACCGGGCGTGAGGATGTCGACGATCTTGCCCTTGCCTTCGTCGCCCCACTGCGCACCGATGACGGCGATGTTCACGCTGTTCCTCGTTCCGTGAGAGCCGGCGGCCGCCCGATCTGCCCGGGCCGCGTCCCGGGAGAGCGCCACCGGCGCCTGGCCGCACGCGAGTCGGCGGCGCCAAGCGATCGATGGTAGCAGAAGGGGTGGAGCCGCGCACCCGTCCGGCGATGTCGGATGAACGGCCGACGCCGGACCGCGCCGAGGAGTCGGCCCGTCGGGGCGGCGCGGACTTCCGCCGGGTCGGCTGGCCCGAAACCGGCAACGGCGCCGCGAGGCGGAGCCTTCTTCAGGCGGGCCGCGGAACTCCGCTAGCCCGAGGGCTCGGGCGGGGTCGCGAGGCCCGCGAGCGCGCGTTCGGCCGCGCGCTGCTCCGACTCCTTCTTGCTCCGACCCTCGCCCCTGGCCAGGGCCTGCTCTCCCACCCGGATCTCGGTCTCGAAGACCCGACGATGAGCTGGACCGCTCGTGCGCACGAGCTCGTACCGCGGCAGGCCGCGGTTGCGCGACTGCAGCCACTCCTGCAGCGCCGACTTGTGGTCGCGCGTCACGCCGGGGCCGACGTCGCCGACGCGGACGGCGTCGATCCGGGGCCTGAACCACCGCTCGACGAACCCGTCCGCCGCCTCCACCCCCCCGTCCAGGTAGACCGCGGCCACGACGGCCTCGAACGTGTCGGCGATGAGCGACCGCTTGGTCCGGCCGCCGGTCCGTTCCTCGCCGCGCCCGAGCAGGAGGTGGTCGCCCAGGCCCAGATCCTCGCCGACACGGGCCAGCGCCGCCGTCGAGACGAGCGCGGCGCGCGCCTTCGACTTCTGCCCCTCGTCCCAGTCCGGGCACTCGCGGAACAGACGATCCGAGATGACGAACCCGAGCACGGCGTCGCCCAGGAACTCCAGCGACTCGTTGTCGCGAACCCCCCCGCTGGCGTCCTCGTGGGCGCGGGAACGGTGGGTGAGAGCGTGCTCCAGGAGGCCGGGATCCCTGAAGCGGTACCCCAACGCCTCCTCGACGGCGCGGAATTCGTCCCGAATGCGCGTCACCCGGTCGGAGACCTGCTGCCCGAACTCGGCGATGAGGCGCCGGGCGCGCCGAGCCTGCTCGGCCCGCACCGTCAGCCGCACCTCGCCGAGGCCGCTGACGGTGAGGGGAAAGATGGCGTGGGGCGCTCCCGTCGAGATGACCGCCTCGATGCCCCGCGTCTCGAGGAGCCCGCTCACCACGTCGGCCTCGATGGTGGACTGGGTCCGGAACACGACCTGCGGGCCGGCGTCGGTCACGGGCGGCTCGCGGGCGGGAGAGACGGCGCATCCCCGACCCGCAGGAGGACGATGGTCATGTCGTCGTGCTGCTCCGCGGCGCCGGCGAACGCCTCGACGGCGCCCAGTATGCGCTGCTTCAGGTTGTCGGGCGCGAGTTCGATCCGCTCGGTCAGCATCCGGCTCAACCGCTCCTCGCCGAAGAGGTCCGATGCCTCGTTCATCGCCTCGGTCACGCCATCGGTGAACAGGGCGACGAGGTCGCCGGACTCGATAGGGAAAGCGGACTCTTCGAGGAGCTCGGCGAACTTCTCCTCGCCCCCGTCGATCTGCAGCCCCACGATCAGCCCGTCCGGCGCCAGCACCTGCGTGGTGCGGCGTCCGTCCGCCGCCGACGGCACATGGATCAGCGGCGTATGCCCGGCCCTGGCGTAGGTCAGGCGGCGGGCCGCAAGGTCGACGACGGCGTACGTCATCGTGATGAAGGTACGGCCGTCGAGGGTCGCGGAGAGGATGCGGTTGACCTCGATGAGCAGCTCCCTCGGGCTCTGGTGGAAGCGGCTCAGCGACAGCACCACGCCCTTGAGCTCGGCCATGTAGAACGCCGCCGACGTCCCCTTACCCGACACGTCGGCCACCAGCACCCCGAGACGGTGCTCGTCGAGACGGATGAAGTCGAAGTAGTCGCCGCCGACCTCCCGCGCGGGGCGGCAGGCCGCGGCGATCGCCAGACCCGGCACGGAGGCCGGCCCCGCGGGCAGCAGCGACATCTGGATGTCGCGCGCGATCCGCAGCTCCTCCTCGAGACGGCGCTTCTCCTCGGCCTGGGTCAGCAGGTCCGAGATGCTGCCGGTCATCGCGTTGAACGACTCGGCCAGCTCGCCGAGCTGGTCCTCCGTTTCGACTCGAATGCGGTGGGCGAAGTCGCCCGCCCGCACGCGCTCGGTGCCCGCGAACAGCTCGTGCACCGCGCCGGTGATCGACCCGGCGAGCGCGAAACCCATGACCATGGCCGCCGCCTCGATGGTGAAGAAGATCACCGCGAGCCAGAGCAGCCCCCACACGAAGACGCCGAGGGCGACCTCGCCTCCCTCGACGACCTCTTGGTAGAACACCATCGGATCCACGCGGAAGTCCACGGCCCCGCGCCCCCGCAGGCCCGTGGACCAGTCGAGGAGATCGACGCGGGCCTCCGGGGACAGGTAGAGGCTGGGAGGGCCGGCCGGAGGCGGCGCCCCCAACGGGAACCGTAGCGCTTCGAACGCGGCGGCGGCGGGGCCTGCGTCCGCACCGGCGGGGCCAGCCCCGGCCCCGCCGGTGCTCGGGGTGACCCTGAAACCGGTGAGCGTGACGCCGCGGGAGGCCTGCATGCGGCGGGTGACTTCTCCCACGATCGGAAGATCCGCGACCACCGCGTAGGCCGGACCGTCTTCGTCGAACCGCTCCACCCCGCGCGCCACCACCGTCCAGCCCGCTCGGCCGCGCGTCACGACGAGCCCGCCGGCATCGGGGGGGGCGCCGTCGGGATCGTCGACGAGCCCGCCGGCATCGGAAGCGTCGCCGAGCCCGCCGGCATGGCGGGGGGCGCCGAGCCAGGCGGGGAACCCCAGATCGCCCGAGACGTGGCGCCACGGCCCGGCGCCGGCGACGCGGTCGCGGCCGGCCTGCCTCCACGACACGGCGAGGGAGGCGTCGGGATACCGCTCCTGAACCGCCCGCACCCGGCCCGCCAGCACCGCCCGCACCTCCGCCGGTTCGACGAGGTCGCCCAGGTCGACGACGGTCATCGCGGCGAGCTCGTTCGCGTCTTCCATCACTTCCGAGAAGCTGAGCTGCACGAGCGAGGAGCTGACCGTCGTCAGCAGCAGGGCGCCGGACACCAGGAAGAAAACCACCGAGAGCAGGATGGGCACGAAGCCGATCAGGACGTAGGACAACACGAGCTTCCGCCGCACCCGCCACAGGAAACGGTGCTGCAGCCGGTTCAGCATGCGCACCATCAGATACGCGAGGACGGCCACGAGGGCGACGCTTCCCGCGGCGTCGAGGATCCCCAGCCAGCCGGCGCCGCCGAACAGGGCGATCAGCGCCTTGAGCAATAGGACCGCGAAGATGGTGAGACCCGGCAGAGACGACGCGAAGAGCTCCACCACCTCGCCGACCGCCTCCATCGACGCGCGCAAGCGGCCGCGCCCGGCGGCGCGACCGGGTTCGCGAACCAAGCCGCGAGGGCCGTCGACGCCGTCGGGCGCGGCGGGGGCGGAAGGGGGCGAAGCGGCCGCCTTGCCGGGGTCGGACGCCGGTTCCTGCGAAGCCATAGGGAGCGGTGGAAGATGTTAACAGAGCGGACCGGCGATCACGGCGCCGCGCCGCCGGCGGAAGACGCGCCGGTCACCGCGTCGATCCACGCCAGGTAGCGCGGGTCTCCGTCCACCACGGGTAACACGAGAAGCTCCGGCGTGTCGTAGGGATGCAGCTCGCGGACCCGGCGGCGCAACCGCTCGACCAGGGCCCGGCGGGTCTTGACGATCAGTTGGCGCTCCCGCGCCTGCTCGACCCGGCCTTCCCATCGGTAGACGGACTCGACGTTCGGCAGGATGTTCACGCACGCCGCGCACCCCTCGCCCACGAGGGTCGAGGCGAAGCGACCGACGTCCGCGTCCACCGGAAACGTGACCAGGACCACGACCGCTTCGAGTGACACCACGCCTCCTTCGGCTCCTGCGACAGGGGCGACCGGGCCGCCGAGAACTAATCTCCGAGCCCGTTCCAACCGAGACAAGCAAGTGCATGCCTCATACTGCAAAGCGCCGGGGCCGACCGCGCGGCTCCCGCGACAGCGGCTCCCGCGCGCGGGGACGGCCCGCACAACCCGCGCTCCCTTTTCCCGCCGCGGGGAAGACCGGTACGCCGCCGGTGCGCCGCGGCGCGGAGAGCCAATGGCCAAGACGCCATCTCGCGCGCCTGCTGTTCGGCCTCCTGACCGCGATCCTGATCGCGAACGCGCTCATCGGCGACCGGGGGCTGCCGGCCAACGTCCGGATCCGGCGCGAACACCGGGAGATCGCCGACGCCATCGCCGCTCTCCGGGCGACCAACGAGCGCCTCCAGCACGAGGTGGTCCGACTGCGCAGCGACCCGGCCGCCATCGAGGACCTCGCCCGCCGCGACCTCGGGCTCGTCCGCCCGGGAGAACGGGTGTTCATCGTTACCGACCGCGTCGAGCCGGTCGCCTTCGACCCCGAGCGGGCTCGTCCCCGCGTCGCGTCCAACGACCCGCCGCCGGCCGGCGACTTGCTCGCATCCAATTGATCTGGTATGGTAATTCAAGCCTCGATAAGCGAGGTTGCGGTCGGGTACGGACACCGGCCGTCGGACAGCGATTGACGCGGGGTGGAGCAGTCCGGTAGCTCGTTGGGCTCATAACCCAAAGGTCGGGGGTTCAAATCCCCCCCCCGCAACCAAATTCGGGACGGGCCGGCATCGTAACCATGCCGGCCCGTTTCCTTGTACGCGCCGGGTACCCGCCGTACGCGTCGGGTATGCGCCTGCACGCCACGGCTCGGGCGGCCACGCCCGGCAGCGGCCCGCGCGGCGACGGCGAGACGGGACCGGACGGCCCGACTCGGGCCGAGGGGCAGCATGCAGATCACGTCACGGACGCGCGGGGCGCGCTTTCTCGTGGACGACGTCGAGCCCGACGACGTCGTGTGCCCGGAGGACATGGGCGAAGACGAGCGGCTGCTGATGCGTTCGATCCGGGAGTTCGCGGAGCAGGAGGTGGCGCCGCGGCTGGACGAGATCGACCGGAGAGACATAGAGGTCATCCGTCCCCTGTTCGAGAAGGCGGCGAACCTCGGCATCTTCATGGCCGAGGTCCCCGAGGCCCACGGCGGGCTCGGCTTGAGCCCCCTCGCGATCGCCGGCATGAACGAGTGCCGATCGTGGCTCGGCGGGCTTGCGTCCACCGTCTTCGCGCACCAGGGCATCGGCACCCTCCCCCTCGTCAACTTCGGGACCCCCGACCAGATCGACCGTTATCTGGACCGCTGCATGCGGGGCGAGCTGATGGCGGCGTTCGCGCTGACCGAGCCCGAGGCCGGCTCCGACGCCATGAACATCCGCACCACCGCGGTTCTCGATCCCGCGGGGACGCACTACGTCGTCAACGGCTCCAAGCAGTGGATAACCAACGCGGGATGGGCCGACCTGTTCATCCTCTTCGCCAAAGTGGACGGCGCCGCGTTCTCCGCCTTCCTGCTCGACCGCGACACCCCGGGAGTGACCGTCGGCCCCCACGAGCGCCTGCTCGGCCTCCAGGGCTCGTCCGTGTGCGCGTTGCAGCTCGACGACGTCGCCATCCCGGTGGAGAACCTCCTCGGGGAGGTCGGCCAAGGCCATCGGGTGGCGCTGTGCACCCTCAACGTCGGCCGCATGAAGATGGGCGCGAACTGCGCCGGCTCCGCCAAGAAGGCCCTCGCCACCACCACTCGCTACGCGGCCGAACGGCGGCAGTTCGGCCGGCCGATCGCCGAGTTCGGCCTCATTCAGCGCAAGCTCGCGGAGATGGCGGCCCGCGCCTACGGCGCGGAGTCGGTGGCCTATCGCACGGCGGGGCTCGTCTACGCCGCCACCGAGGAGCTGGGCCGCCGCGGCGCCGTCTCGCTCGACGCCAAGCTCCGGACGTTCGCCGAGTTCTCCGTCGAGTGCGCGATGGCCAAGGTCATCGGGTCGGAGGCGTACCACGCCGTCGCCGACGACGCCCTGCAGGTCTACGGCGGCTACGGCTTCAGCGAGGAGTACCCGGCCGCCCGCTGGTACCGCGACTCGCGGATCACCCGCATCTACGAAGGCACGAGCGAGATCTGCCGCCTCGGCATCGCCAAGACCCTCCTCAAGCGGGCCGACCGCGGCGAGCTCGAGCTGCGCGAGGCGGTGGCCGGCCTGCCGCTCGAGGCGCCGCGCCCCGACTCCCCGGAACCCTCCCTCGCGGCCCTGCGCAGGGGCGTCGGCGGGCTCAAGCGCCTGTTCCTGTTCCTGCTGGGGCAGGTATGGGACAACCTGAACGAAGCGCAACTGCTCGACCCCGACCACCAGGCGTACCTGGCCGGCCTCGCCGACGTCGCGATGGAGACCTACCTGGCCGAGAGCACCGTCCTGCGCGTGTCGAAGCGCTGGGACGGCCGCCCCGGCGGCGAGGCCCGGGCCGAGACCGCCCTCGCTCGCCTCGTGTTCTTCCGGTCCGGCGAACGCATTCGGCAAGAGGCCGCCGAGCTGCTGGGCAGCCTGCTGACGGGCGGGGCGCTCGCCGCCGCGCGGGAGCGCATCACGCCCTGGCTCCCGATTCCCGTCGGTCTCGTCGAGAGCCGCGCGCAAGTGGCGCGGGCGCTCGTCGCCGGCGGCGGCTGGGTGCAGCCGTCCGCAGGGTAGCGGGCCAAACGCCGCAGCAGGGCGGCGAGAGCCAGCGAACCGCCGCCCCGGGCCAAGACTCGGGAGGACCACACCGCCGGAGGCTGGGCGCTCGCTCGCCAGAAGCGCAGACGAGGCGGGAGGTGGGGCGCGTCTACGGCCGGCGCATGCTCACTCGAGGGCCGCGACGACCGCCGCAGTCATCTCGGCCGTCGTCGCCCTGCCGCCAAGGTCGGCGGTGCGCGGGTCGCCGGCGGCCAGCACGCTCTCGACCGCGGTCTCGATGGCCGCCGCCCCGGCGGTCTCGCCGAGGTGATCGAGCATCATCGCGCCCGTCAGCATCTGGGCGACGGGGTTGGCGACGCCCTTCCCCGCGATGTCCGGGGCGGAGCCGTGGACGGGCTCGAACATCGAGGGATGCGTGCGGTCGGGGTCGAGGTTCGCGCCGGGGGCGAGGCCGATGGAGCCGGCCACGGCGGGGCCGAGGTCGGAGAGGATGTCGCCGAACAGGTTGCTCGCGACGATGACGTCGAACCAGTCGGGGTGCTGGACGAGGTGGGCGGTCAGGATGTCGATGTGGTACTGGTCGGTCCTCACGTCGGGATAGTCCGCCGCCACCGCCGCGAAGCGCTCGTCCCAGAACGGCATGGTGTGGATGATGCCGTTCGACTTGGTCGCCGAGGTCAGGTGCTTCGCGGGCCGCGCCTGCGCCTTCTCGAACGCGTAGCGCAGCACCCGGTCGACGCCCTCCCGCGTGAACACCGACTGCTGCACCGCGAGTTCGGCCGGCGTCCCCGCGTAGAGGCGGCCGCCGATCTCCGAGTACTCGCCCTCGTTGTTCTCCCGGACGACCACGAAGTCGATGTCCGAAGGCCCGCGGTCCGCGAGCGGCGTGCGCACACCCGGCCAGAGCCGCACCGGGCGCAGGTTGACATACTGGTGGAACTGCCGGCGGATGGGGATGAGCAGCCCCCACAGCGACACGTGGTCCGGCACCCCCGGATACCCGACGGCGCCCAGGAACACCCCGTCGAAACCGGCGAGCTCGGCGATGTCGCGCCCCCCGGTCATGCTGCCGGTGCGCGCGTAGAGCTCGCACGACCAGTCGAACCCGGTCCAGTCGAAGCCGAAGCCGAGACGCGCGCCGACCGCCTCGAGCAGCTCCTGGGCCGCCGGCACGACCTCCTTGCCGATCCCGTCACCGGGAATCACCGCGATGCGATAGGTTCTCTCCGCCATGGTCCTCGTTCCAAGTGTGGTACGCGTTCGTCGGCAGCCGGGCTCGGTCGCCCGGCGCAGCGCCTGCTGCATTCGCGCGCCGGCGCCTCCGGCGGCGCGACGCGGCCACCACGACGGGCCGTCACCCCACCGCGCCGGCCCGCCGCAGCTCGGCGATCTCCTCCGCCCCGTACCCCGCGTCGACGAGTATCTCGTCGGTATGTTCGCCGAGCCGCGGGGCAGGACGGCCGGGCGCGAGCGGGGTCTCCGAGAGCTTGATCGGGGTGCCGAGGGTCCGAATGCGCCCCAGCGTCGGATGGACGGTCTCGACCACCAGCTCGCGGGCGCGGACGTGCGGGTCCGCCATCACCTCGGCATAGTCGTTGATGGGGCCGCACGGCACCCCGCGCCCCTCCAGGCGCTCCAGCCAGTGGGACCGGGGGCGGGTCTCCATCACCGCCTCGATGCGGGCGGCGAGGGCGGCTCGGTTGCGGATGCGGTGGGTGTCGTCCCGGTAATCGGGATCGTCGGCCCACTCCGGGTGGTCGAGGGCCTCGCACAGGCGCCGGAACGTGCGGTCGTTGGCGGCCCCGATCGTCACGTGCCCGTCGGCGCAGCGGATCGCCTCGTACGGCGCGTTCATGCGGTGCGCCGACCCGAGCCGCTCCGGCACGCCGCGCCCCGAGAAGTACTGCGTCGCCTCCCACACCGAGAGCGCGACCCCGGCGTCGACGAGCGACGTGTCGACGAGCTGCCCGCGGCCGGTGCGGGCCCGCGCGAGCAACGCGGACAGGATGCCCGTGACCGCGAAGAGGGCGGCGCCGAGGTCGGTCACGGGTATTCCCGCCTTGACCGGCGGGCGCCCCGCCTCGCCGGTAACCGACATGAGGCCGGAGACGCCCTGAGCCACGAGGTCGAAGCCACCCTTGCCGGCGGACGGCCCGGTCTGGCCGTAGCCCGAGATCGACGCGTAGACGAGCCGCGGATACCGCTCGGCGAGGTCCGCATAACCCAGGCCGAACTTCTGGAGCACGCCTGGCCGGTAGTTCTCCACCAGCACGTCGGACCCCGCGGCGAGGCGTTGCACGGCCTCGCGGCCGGCCGGCTGCTTCAGGTCGACGACGATGCCGCGCTTGCCCCGGTTGACGGCGTTGAAGCTGGGGCTGTCGCTGCCGACGCCGCCCGGCATGCGTCGGGTCGAGTCGCCGGCGGGGGGCTCGACCTTGATCACGTCGGCGCCCATGTCGCACAGTAGCATCGAGCAGAACGGCCCGGCCATCACCTGGGTGAGGTCGAGCACGCGCAGTCCGTCGAGTGCTGATGTCATCGCCCCGCCCGTCCGGGGGTGGAACCCCGCGTTGCACCGAGGCGTCCCCGCGGCGAAAAGCCGCGCGGACGCGAGGAGAGCATCTCCGACCGAGGAGCGACGCAGTCACGGAGGATGCATCGCCGGTAGAATGCAGCGGGAACGCTCGCCACGGTGCCTCGTCCGACAGTCGTCGTCCTCGCGGCTTCGCCTTGCCGCCCGATCCCTCGAGAAGCCGATCCGTTCCTCGGGGCCGGCCTCGTTAGACCAGGAGAGTGAACTCGTGTCCACCCCCGACGCCATCTACGCCGTCGACGGTCCCGTCGCCACCCTCACGTTCAACCGACCCGCCGCCCGCAACGCGATGACCTGGGCCATGTACGACGCCCTCGTCGACGCCTGCGACGCCGTGGACGAAGACCCCGCGGTGAAGGTCCTCGTGCTGCGCGGGGCCGGCGATCGCGCCTTCGTGGCCGGCACCGACATCAGCCAGTTCCAGGACCTGCGGACCCCGGACGACGCCCTCGCGTACGAGTCGAGGCTCGACCGGGTGATCGACCGGCTCGAGCGCGTCCGGATACCCACCATCGCCCGCGTCCAGGGGGTGGCCGTCGGCGGCGGCTGCGTCATGGCGATCGCCTGCGACCTGCGCATCTGCGGCCCCGGGGCCCGGTTCGGCATTCCCGTGGCCCGCACCCTCGGCAACTGCCTTTCGGCCGCCAACTGCGCCCGGCTGCTGGACCTCGTCGGACCGGACCGGCTCAAGGACCTGATGTACACGGCCCGCCTCTTCGACGCCCGCGAGGCGCTGGCGGCGGGGCTCGCGACGCAGGTCGTCGACGACGACCGCCTCGACGAGACGGTGGCGGAGACCGCCGCCGCCATCGCCGCCAACGCCCCTCTGACCATTCGCGCCACCAAGGAGATCGTCCGCCGCGTGCAGCGGGAGCGCCGGCCCGACCCCGCCCTCGCCCACGACCTCATCGTCGAGTGCTACACCAGCGACGACTTCCGGAACGCCGTCGAGGCCTTCGTGGCCCGCCGCACCCCGGCCTGGGCGGGGCGCTGACGCGCCCGTCGCGCCTCCGACCCCACGCCGCGCCCCGTCAAGCCCTGCGGCGGTGCGCGCCGTTCCATGGCGCCGGCTGCCGCCCGGCCCGTCGTCGCCGGCGGATCCGCCGGGCGCTCAATAGAGGCACTCATCGACCCTAAGTCCTAAGCACCGTGACGAGAATTGCCTTGCCGTGCCGCGCGCCCAAGAACCGCAGGCAAGCCGGGCGGTTCTGAAGGTAGTTGGCAAGGTCATATCGATCACTGTCCCAACCAAGGGAGTCCACGCCGTGCTCCGGCGCGGACTCCCGGCCTCTCATCCCGCGGTCACGCGTTCGAACAGCGACTCCACGCGATCGAGCCCGGCCTCGGCGCCGCCTTCGAGGTGCAGGCGAATGACCCGGCGCCCGCGGGCCGCCAACACCTCGAAATCGCCCAGCGCCTGCGCCATCTCGACCGTCCCGAACGTGCAGGAGCGGCCCGGCGCCGGCAGATCGACGGCGGCGTCGGTCGTCAGCAGCACGAACACCCCCGTCGCCGGCCCCCCCTTGAACACCTGGCCGGTCGAGTGGAGGTAGCGCGGGCCGAACCCGACGCTGCCGGCCACCCGGCGGGCGTCCCGGACCCGCTGCCGGATGCGCTGCAGCGCCGCGGCGTTGGCCGGGCTCCGGTCCATGTAGGCCAAGAAGGCCACATAGTCGCCAAGCCCGGCGGTCGCCAGATGCGCCGCGACCAGTGCCTCGAGGGTCACGGGGTCGCCGGAGGACGCGCGAAGGCGGGAGGCGGTCGCGGCGTCGGCGAACAGGGCCATGCCGTCGGACCGCGCCGCCGGCGTCTCGTCCGGGAACCCCGTACCCGCCTCCCACGCCGCCGTCAACGTTCGCGTCTTGACCTTGGCCGCCTCCACGTCGGGCTGATCGAAGGGATTCACGCCGAGCACCGCCCCGCACGCGGCGGTGGCGAGCTCCCACCGGAAAAACTCGGCGGCCAGGGCCTCCCGGCCCGGCGTCGGCAGGGTGACGAGGGGGTGTCCGGCCTTGGCGAGACCTGTCAGGGCCTCGTCCAGGCCGGGTTCGGCGTCGCCGTCCACGCGCAGATGAACGAAGAGGCGGTCGGGGCCATAGGCCGCGGGCACGCCCGGCTCTTCGTCGACGATCGGGATGAGCCCGCGTCCCGCCTTGCCCGTCGACTCCGCCAGCAACTGCTCCAGCCAACCGCCGAGGACGCCGATCGACGGGGTCGGCACCAGGGTCACCTTGTCCCGCCCGGCGGCGGCGGCGAGTCCGAGCGCCAGCCCCAGCCGCACGCCGGGGTTCCGACCGGCGGGGACGTCGGGGCCGCACCGTTCGGCCATCTCCCGCGCCGGCGCGAGGAACGCCGCCACGTCGACGCCGCAGGCCGCGGCGGGGACGAGGCCGAAGCTCGAAAGGACCGAGAACCGCCCCCCCACGTCGGGGCGGCCGCTCCACACCTGCCGCCAGCCCTCGACCGCGGCCGTCTTCTCGAGGGCCGAGCCCGGATCGGTGATCGCGACGAAGTGCGAGCCGGTCCGCGCGGGTCCGACCGCCTCCCGCATGCGATCCCGGAAGTGGGCGGCGAGCAGCGCCGGCTCGAGGGTCGTGCCCGACTTGCTCGAAACGATGCACAGGGTGCGGGACAGGTCGATGCTCGAAGCGGTCCGCGCGATCTGCGCCGGGTCCGTGGTGTCGAGCACGTGCAGGACCGGCGCCCCCGCGCCCCCGCCGAGCACGTGGCCCACGACCTCGGCGCCGAGACTGGAACCGCCCATGCCGAGCAGGAGGACGTCGGTGAGCCCGTCGGCCCGCACGCCGTCAGCGAACCGGCGCAAGGCGTCGGCCGGCGCCTCCGCATGGGGCAGATCCAGCCACCCCAGCCAGCGCGCCTCGTCGCCGCCTGTCCACACCGCCGGGTCCCTTCGCCACAGGCGACCCACCAGGCCGTCGCGGTCCCAGCGCCGACATTCCTCGTCGAGCGCAGCCCGGAGGCCGCGATCGAGCCGCCATCCCGTCGTCGATTCAGTCAGAGGATGCTCCGGCGGCGCCGGGGGGCGCGACTCTCCGGCCGCTCCGGGAGTTGCGTGACTGGGGATGCTCCGGCGGCACGAGGGAGCGCTCCCGCGGGACGCCGGCGAACGAGGCCGCCCCCGCGCCTGCCGCGCAACGGTCCGGCGGCCGCGAGCCTCCCGACGTGACCGAAGGTCGTGCACGGCGCCGGCGTTCGCATCGGCGAGGCTCCCGACGCGACCGAGGGTCGCGCCGCATCAGGCATCCGGCCATTGCCGGGCTTCGAGGCGCCGGACCTTCTCCATGCGCCGACGATGCCGCTCCTCGCCGGAGAACTTCGCCGCGAGGAAGGTCCCGACGAGCTCGCGGGCCAGCGCCACGCCGACGACGCGCGCCCCGAGAACGAGGACGTTCATGTCGTCGTGCTCCACGCCCTGGTGGGCGGAATAGGTATCGTGACAGACTGCGCCCCGGATGCCGGGGACCTTGTTGACCGCCACCCCCGCCCCGACCCCGCTCCCGCAGATCATCACCCCGCGGTCGGCGCGGCCGCCGCGCACCGCCACCGCCAGCGACTCGGCATAGTCGGGGTAGTCGGCCGCGGCCTCGCTGGCCGTGCCCACGTCCACGACTTCGTGCCCCTGCTCCCGCAGCATGTCGCCGAGGAGCGTCTTCAGGCGAAAGCCGGCATGGTCCGACCCTATCGCCACCCGCATCGTGCCGTCCTCCGCCATCTCTCCGAGTCTGCCGGACCGCGCTCGCGGCGGCGCTCTCCGCGATCGCGCCGCCACCCGCCGGCGGAACGCCGGTCGCCCCTCACGCCGCCGAAAGCGCAGCAGCCAGCGCGCCGCACGCCGACTGGGGCGCAGCGAGGGATGGTACTACACGCGCCGGCGGGACGCCCGGTGGCGGGCGGGGCGAACGGAGCGCGCAGGCACGCGTCGTTGGGGGTCAAGCAGGCCCGCTGCGGACGAAGCGCAGGCGCCGCGCAGGCGCCGCCACCCGCGCCGCCCCGGCGTCAATGCCCGGCCCGGCCGGGGAGCCGCCCGATCCTCGGCACCAGCACCGGTGTTCGCGCCTTGTAGGCCTGATAGGCGGGGTCGGCGCCCCACTTCCCGTCCGCCTGCGCTTCCAGGAGGGGAATGCCGCTGACGCGGGTCAGGAGCAGCCACACGAAGACCGGGGAGACGAGCGTGACGTAGCGCCAGCCGTCGAGGGCGGGCAACGCGGTGATCGCGATGCCGGTCCACAGCAGTATCTCGCCGAGATAGTTGGGATGGCGGCAGCGCGCCCACAGCCCGGTCGCGATGAACCGGCCCGAGTTCGCCTCTTCCCTCCGGAAGCGCCCCTTCTGCGCGTCCGCCGTCACCTCGACGATGAACCCCGCGCCCCAGAGGGCGATGCCCACGACCGCCGGCCAACCGAAGGGCGCCTCCGCCGCCGCGGTCACCGCCCCGAGCGCTGCGGACAGCGTCAGCGACACCCAAAGCCCTTGGAGCGTCCACGTCAGGAAGAAACGCGCAGGGTCGTGCTTGATGCGGTCGAAGCGCCGGTCGAAGCCCTGCCGGCGAATGCGGGCGAACAGGAACGCGCCGAGCCGGACCGCCCAGATCGCGACCATGACCGCGAGGGCCAGCGAACGGGCGTCGGGCGCATCTCGCGCCGAGACGGCGAAGAGGACGAGGGCCAGAAAGGTGCCGCTGCCCGCGAGATCGAAGTAACGCTCCGTCCGCCGGACCCACGCGGGCACGAACGCCGCCCATTGCAGGACGAACGCCAGGGCGACGCAGAGCGCGAAGACCGGGACTCCTCCCAGGCTGATGCCGCCGTGACTGCCGGCGGCGGCCACGCCCCCCGCCACCGCCACCGCCGCCGCGCTCGCAGCCATCGACCGTCTGCTGCTCATGGTCTCCCCCGCCGTGATAACGTGCGGCCATGACCGCGTTGCGCGTGCTCCTCGTCGAAGATCACCGGGAGCTCGCGGAGACCACCGGCGCGTTCCTCGAGTCGTGCGGCCACACCGTCGACTACGCCGCCGACGGCCTCGGCGCCCTCCACCTGGCGCTGACCGGCGACTACGACGTGGTGGTGCTCGACGTCAGGCTGCCGGGGCCCGACGGCATCGAGGTGTGCGCGCGGCTGCGGCGCGAGGCAAAGCGCTCCACCCCCATCATCATGCTCACGGCGCGCGACCGGCTCGAGGACAAGCTCGCCGGCTTCGACGCCGGGGCCGACGACTACCTCGTCAAGCCGTTCGACCTGCCGGAGCTCGTGGCCCGCGTCGAGGCACTGGCCCGCCGCCGTCAGGGGCTCGCGGCGCGCTTCGAGATCGGCGACCTCGTGCTCGACGCCGACACCCTGCAGGTGACGCGGGCCGGGCGTCCCGTGACGCTGTCGAGGTCCGCGTTCACCATCCTCGCCGTCCTCGTGCGCGAGCATCCGCGGGTCGTGTCCCGCCGGCAGATCGAGCACGAGCTCTGGGGCGAGGACCCACCGGACAGCGACGCGCTGCGCAGCCATCTCTACAACCTGCGCCAAGCCGTGGACAAGCCGTTCGGAACCCCGATGATACAGACCGTGACCGGCAGCGGGTACTGCATCCGCGCCTCGGGAGAGGCGGCCCCGGACTGACCGGCGGCATTCCGCCTCCCCGACGCCCGCCGCGTACTAGCGCGGCGCCGGTCACGGCGGCCGGTTCCTGCCCGGTCCCGCGGGTCGACGCGCGGGCCGCGACGACCGCCCGCCGCGGTTCACGGGAACCGAATCTCCATCGACGTGCCCTGCCCCGGCTGGCTGCGGGCCGTGATCTGCCAGCCGAACTGCCGGCTCAGACGCCGTACGATGGACAGCCCTAGGCCGTGCCCTTCGGCGCCGCGGCGGCTGTCGTCGGCCCGGTAGAAAGGCTCGAAGGCGTTCGCGAGCTGCGCCTTGGACATCCCGCTGCCGGTGTCCTCCACCGTCAGGCTGTCGGCGGTGACGATGACGTCGATCCTTCCGGCGCGGGTGTGGCTGACGGCGTTGCGCAGCAGGTTGCCGAAGACGATGCGCACCACCCGCGCCGGCGCCCGTACGCGCAGCTCGTCGCGTTCATGCAGGCACACCGTGTCGCCGGCTCGGGCCGCCTGCGCCGCGAGCACCCCGATCTCGCTCGCGGCCACGTCGTTGACCACGGTCTCCTCCGCCCCCGGCACCACCTCCCCGCGGGCGAGCAGCAGCAGGGTCTCGAGCAGCGCCTCCATGTCGTCGACGGTGCGGCGCATGCGCGACAGCGTCTCGCGCTCGCGCTCCGGGCGGTCCCGATCGTCGCGCTCGAGCAGATCGAGCGACCCCTTCAGCACCGCCACCGGGGTGCGCAGCTCGTGCCCGGCGTCGCGCGTGAACACGCGCTCACGCTCGATGGCCGCGTCCACCCGGGCCGCGAGCTGGTCCAGCGCCTCGATCATCGCGGCCAGCTCCGCATCGGCCGTTTCGCGCAACGGGTCGAGGTCGACCCGCACGCGTCCCGTGCTCTCGAAGTCGACCTCCCGCAACTGCCGCGCCAGCCGGACGACGGGCGACAGCGCCCGGTGCGACCACCGGTAGGCCACGAACAACAGCACGTACATGAGCAACAGCGCCACCGACAGCGGCAACAGGCCGAAGTAGAAGGTTAGGTCGGAGACGCTGTCCTCCTCGAACACGAGGTAGAGACGCCGGCCGTCGCGCGCCGAGACGTGCACCAGCCGGTCGCGCCCGTCGACGGGTCGGCGGCCGAATCCCGGATCGAGGCCCGCGAGATCGTCCGGCGGCGGCGGGAAACCCGGCGCGGCGAGGTAGCCCCGCAGATTGGCGGTGTTCGGAAGGGGTTGCGTCGGGTCGGCGGCCGCGAGCTGCCAGAAGTGCTCGGCTTCGAGGTCGAGGGCGCGCCGCGTCAGCAGGTCCTCGACCACCACCCGGGTCACATAGACGCCGACCACGGTGGCGAGCCCGATCACCGCCACCTGGGCCGCGAAGACCCGCCCGAGCCTCGCGCGCAGGCCCCGGCGGTTCAACCTGCCCCTCCCGAGCCGGCGCGAGCCGGCGCGAGCAGATAGTGCCCGACCTGCCACTCGGTCCCCCCGGCAAAGCCGAACAGCTCCTCGCACGCCATGAAGAAGATGCGCCAGCGCTGCAGCTGCACGCGCATTGCTTCCCCGCCGGGCCTGGCCAGGGCATCGGCGGCGGCGGCGCGGTCCGCGTCCAGATTCGCCAGCCACGCCCGAATCGTGTCGCGATAGTGGCGGCCGTCCAGCATCCACTGCCCCGCCAACCGCAGCCGGCCCTGGAACTCGGCCAGCGTGTCCTGCGCCGGCATCAGCCCCTCGGAGAAGAACAGGCGCCCCATCCAGTCGTCGCTTCCCGTGCTCTCGAACCGGTACATGAGCGAACGGTGGCAGAACACGTGGACGAAGAGCGCGCCGTCGGGCGCCAGCCACTCCGCGATGCGGTCGAGCAGGAGGCGGTAGTTGCGCATGTGCTCGAACATCTCGACCGACACCACGCGGTCGAAGCGCCCGGCCGGGCGCCAGTCGTTGACGTCGGCGGTGCACGCGGTGACGTTGTCGAGCCCCAGCTCGCGGGCGCGCGCTTCGATGAGCCTCCTCTGCGCGGTCGAGTTCGACACCGCCACCACCCGGCTTGCCGGGTAGCGACGGGCCGCCCACAACGCGAACGCGCCCCAGCCGCAGCCGAGGTCCAGGAGGCGCATGCCGTCCTCGATGCCCGCCCGCGCCGCCGTCAGCTCGAGCATCGATGTCTCGGCCGCGGCGAGGTCCCCCACCCCCGGCGGCCAGTGGCAGGCGCTGTACTTCATGCGCGGGCCGAGCACGGCCCGGAAGAACGCGGCCGGCACCTCGTAGTGTTGCGCGTTGGCGAGGTCGGGGCGCGCGGCGATGGGCCCGCGGCGAAGCTCCTCCAGCAGGGAGCGGCGGCGCGCCTGCCGTCGCTCGGCGTCGTGCGCCGCCTCCTCGCGCAGGCGCCGGCGCAGAAGGGCGCGGATGCCGGCGCGGATCGCGGCGTCGGGCACGCGCCCCGACTCGGCGAGCCGCATCAGACCGCCGAAGACCGTCACCACGTCCCCCCCGCCGTGCAGCGCGTCGGTCCGCGGTACCCGGGCATCGCGAACAGCATCTGCACGTCGCTGATCGCGCGCTCGAGGAAGCCGCCCTCGCAGTAGGCGAAATAGAACCGCCACCGCCGCAGGAAGCGCTCGTCGAAGCCGACGGCGGCGATGTCGGCGCGGCGCGCCTCGAACCGCCGGCTCCACTCGCGCAGCGTGCGCGCGTAGTCCTGACCGATGTCATCGAGGTCGATGAGCACCGCGTCGGCGTGCCGGGCCGCCGCGTCCACCAGCACCGAGACGCTCGGTATGAAGCCACCGGGGAAGATGTGCTTCTTGATGAAGTCCACCGACCGCAGCGCCTGCCGGTATCTTCGGTCACGAATGGTGATGGCCTGCAGCGCGAGCAGTCCGTCGGGCTTGAGCAGGCGCGAGCAGGCGCGAAAGTACGCGGGAAGGAAGCGGTGGCCCACCGCTTCGATCATCTCCACCGACACGAGCTTGTCGAACCGCCCCGTCAGGTCGCGGTAGTCGGCCAGCACGACGTCGACGCGCCCGTCCAGGCCGCGCTCCCGCACGAGGGCCCGCGCGTGGTCGGCCTGCGCCGGCGACAGCGTGACGGTGGTCACCCGGCAACCGAACCGCTCCGCGGCATGGACGGCGAAGCCGCCCCAACCCCCGCCGATCTCCAGCAGCGTTTCGCCCGGGGCGAGACGGAGCTTGCGGCACAGGCGCTCGATCTTGGCCGTGCTCGCCGCCTCGAGCGACTCGCAGCCGTCGTCGAACACCGCCGCCGAGTACATCATGCGCTCGTCGAGGAAGAGGCGGAAGAAGTCGTTGCCGAGGTCGTAGTGGGCCTCGACGTTGCGAGCGCTGCCGCGCCGGCTGTTGCGGCGCGCGAGGTGTCTCAGCGAATCCGCGCAGGTCGCAAGGAGCCCCCGGCCCCGGTCGACCTCGTCCTGGGTGCGCCGGTCACGGGTCAGCAGCCGCACCAGCGCGACGAGGTCGTCGCAGTCCCAGTCGCCGTCCATGTAGCTCTCGCCGGCGCCGAGGACGCCCCCGTACACCGCCCGCCGATAGAATGCCGGCGAGTTCACGACGATGCGGACGGCGGGGTCGCCGCGGCCGTGCACCGTCTCGCCGCCGCCGTCGACGACGGTGACGGCGCCCTCGCGCAACCCCTCCAGGGCTTGGTGCAGGAGGCGTCGGGCCGCGCCGGACCGCCAGTCGCCGCGTCGAGGCGCCGCCCGAGCGCCGACCGCGCGGCCGGGCGGCCGCGCCGTTCCGCCGCCGGCCCGCCGACCGTCGGCTGGCGGCTCCGCCCCGCGCCCGACCAACCCTCCGACCGTCCCCGCCGTTCCAGGGCGTATGCTGCTACCCATCGCTCGATCCTCGCGCACGCGCTCCCGCTCCCGCCGGATGAGGGTGGAACGGCGCGCCCTTCAGGAACAGCCGCCCCGCCTGCCAGTAGATGCGGGCGAGGGTGGCGGCGTTCTGCGCCGGGGCGCGAAGCAGGCCGCCCACCACGGCGCGGCGGGTCAGCGCTTCGGCGGCCAGGGAGAGCACCGCGCCGAACGTCCGCCGACCGCCGGGGTCGAAGCGCATCGCGATGCGGATGCGGTCGGCCGTCAGCGAGAACTTCATCCGGTAGCGTCCGGACATCGGCAGGAACGGCGAGACGTGCAGTCGCTTGGCGGACCCGAAGCGGTAGACCCCGCGCTGGCCCCGCGCGTCCAGGACGTAGCACCGCCGTTCGTTCCAGGGCGTGCTGCGCACGTCGGCGAGGATGGCCGCGCACTCTCCGCCGGCGCGGCAGAAGTAGAAGTTGACGGGGTTGAACGACGTCCCCGCCGATCGCGGCTGCGTCAACGCGAGGATGCGTTCCGGCTGCACGTCGATGCCCGCGCCCTCCAGGTGCGCCACCGCCTCGGCGCGGGTCAGCAGGTGGCCGCGGTCGACGGATACCGGCAATCGGCCCCACGGCGGCCGGGCCGCGCCGACGCGGTCGAGGTCCACCAGCAGCATCCACACGCGGTACCGGAAGGCGTGGCGGACGGGATGCGCGCGGGCATGGATGACCCACCCGCGGCAGCTCGACTCGCGCGAGAGCTCAGGCGGCATCGCGACCTCAGCGCGGTCGTCTTCCGCCACTTCTTCGGGGCGGCTCGACTCGCGCGAGAGTTCAGGCGGCATCGCGACCCTCCCGGCGCAGGGCGTCGACCGCGTCGATGGCGCTGCGGAACCCATCCTCGTGGAAACCCCAGCCCCAGTAGGCGCCACAGTAGTACGTCCCGCCCGCGCCGTCGATCTCCGCCCGCCGCTTCTGCGCGCGGCGTGCCTCGGGGGTGAAGAAAGGGTGCGCGTAGTCGCGCTCGATCCACACTCGCCGGAGGGGGCCCGGGGGGTTCAGGGTCACGAAGAAGGGCGGCTCGTCGGCCATCCCCTGCAGGCGGTTCATCCAGTAGGTGACCCGGCATTGCGCGCCGGCGGCCCCCGGCGCGGCGGTCACGTTCCAGCTCGACCAGGCGGCGCGCCGGCGGGGCATTACCGACGGATCGGAATGGACCACCGCCCGGTTGCGCCGATACCCCAGGGCGCCGAGCACGGCGCGTTCGGCGGGCCGGGCGTCGAGGAGGGCCAGGGCTTGGTCGGCGTGGCAGGCCAGCACCACCCGGTCGAAGCGCTCCGCCGCCGCGCCCGCGGCGGCCACGCGCACGCCGTTCGCGCCGCGCTCGACCCGCTCGACGGCGCGCCCGACGAGCCGGCGGCCCCGGAAGCGTCGAACGAACGCGTCGACGTAGGTGCTCGACCCCCCGTCGACGACCCGCCACTCCGGCCGGCCGCGCAGCCGCAGCAGGCCGTGGTTGGCCATGAAGGCGGCGACGTGGGCGATGGAGAGCTCGCGGACGCCGGCCAGCGGCGCCGACCACAGCGCGGCGCACATGGGCAGCAGGTGGTCGTCGACGAAGGGCCCGGGATAGCCCCGCGCATCCAGATACTCGCCCAGGGTGCGCGCGTCGTCCGGGTCGACTCGCGCCGCGTCGCGATAGAACCGGCGGATGCCGCGCAGCATCGACAGGAACCTCGGGCTGAACAGGTTCCGGCGCTGGCAGAACAGCGCGCGCAGGTTCGTCGTGCCGTACTCGACGCCGGCGCCGCCGTCTCCTTCGCGGCGTACCGAGAAGGACATGTCGGTGGGCCGCGAGGCCACCCCCAGCTCGTCGAGCCACGCCGAGAACAGCGGGTAGTGCGTGCGGTTGAAGACGATGAAGCCCGAGTCCACCGCGCGAGCCCGTCCGTTCACCAGCAGGTTGTGGGTGTCGGTATGGCCGCCGAGGCGCGGCTTCGCCTCGAACAGGGTGACATCGGCGAAGTCCTGGAGGGCCCAGGCCGCGGCCATGCCCGCGATGCCCCCGCCGACCACGGCTACGCGCATGACGCCCCGTCTCCCACCCGCGCGGCTCCGCGCCTCGACGCCGGTCCGGCTCGGCCCGCGATGACCGAGCACCGTGGCGAGAATTGCCTTGCCGTGCCGCGCGCACCGGGGCCGCAGGCAAGCCGGACAGTTCTGAGGGTAGTTGGCAAGGTCATATCGATCACTGTCCCAACCGCATGATCCTCGGCCTCCGCTCGACAGGTTCCGGCGCTCGAGGCCGCGCCGACTCCCCCCGCTACGGCTACGGGCATCGTCCTCCGTCTCGGGAGGCCGTCTTCAGATCACGGACGAGGCCGAGGCCGGCCAGGAGTCGCAGACCGAGCCAGCCGGGGTCGAGCTCCCACCAACGCAGACCGAGCCGGGCGGAGGCGCTGTGGCGATGGTGGTTGTTGTGCCAGCCCTCGCCCATCGTGATCATCGCCAGCCACCAACTGTTTCGGCTCGAGTCGCGGGTCTCGTACGGCCGCCGGCCGTGGCGGTGGCCCACGGAGTTGACGAGGAACGTCGCGTGCATCAGGGCCACGGTGGGGACGACGTAGCCCCACACCAGCATCTGCCACCCGCCGGTCTCGGGATACGCGGGCCGCAGCACCTCCCCCAGCGCGAACATCGCGGCCGCGCAGACCACCGGCGGGACGAGATCGTACCGGTTCAACCAGCGCAGCTCGGGGAACCTGGCGAGGTCGGGCACGCGCTCGACGCGGGTGTCGAACGCCGCCCGGCACAGGAACCAGCCCATGTGCGACCACCAGAAGCCGCGCGTGGAATCGTGCGGGTCGCCGCGGCCGTCGGCGTGGGCGTGGTGGTCACGGTGGTGCGCCACCCACCACAAGGGGCCGCGCTGTGTCGCCGCCGTCCCGAGGAAGGCGAAGACGAACTGCACGACGCGGCCCATGCGGAACGCCCGGTGGGCAAGGCCCCGGTGGAAGAACGCGCTGATCGCGAACGCGCGGACCGCGTAGGACGCCAGCGCCACCCACAGCGCGACGGCGCTCCACCCGACCCACCATACCGCGGCGCAGGCCACGTGCAGGGCCACGAAGGGCACGATGCGCAACCAGTCCACCGACTCGCCGTCGGGGCCGGCGCGGCGGGCCGTGTCGAACCATCTGATCACCGTGTCCACTGCTTCGCTCCGTCGATTCCAGTTGCGCTACCCGTTACGAAGGTACGGCCTTCGCCGTGAAGCCGGCGTGAGGGAACCACCGGCGCGTCTTCACGCCGAGTTCACGCACCGACCGGTTCGTCGGCGCCCGTCGCGCCCGGCGCCGGGCTCTCCGCCGTCGCCACGGCCAGGCGGGACGTGAGCCGCTGCAGACCCTCACTGACGGCGACAGGGTACGGTGCGGGGTCCCGGAGCGCGCGCACCGCGGTTGGCAACCCGCGCACCGCCGCCCGGCAGGATGCCTGCAGCTCGGCGAAGGGCCGACCCGGCAGGATGCGTACCCCGCGATGCATGACCGGCTTCAGCAACGGCCGGCCGGGTACCGCCTCGCCCGGCAGCCCCATCACGTCGCCGGCCGCGGCGTCGGGCCGGCCCGCGCGCCAGACCTGCTTGGCGCCGGGCGGGTTCGTCTTGCCGGGGCTCCGCTTCATCAGCGGCGCCATCGCCCCGTCCCGCTCGATCTCGACCAGCTTGTAGACCCCGCTCAAGGCGGGCGCGTCCCCGGAGGTGCTGACGGCGGTGCCGACCCCGAACCCGTCTATCGGCGCGCCGGCCGCCACGAGCTCCGCGACACGATGCTCGTCGAGGTCGCCGCTGGCGAGGATTTGGGTTCCCCGGCGCCCGCCCGCGTCCAGGATCGTTCGCACGGCTCGGCTGAGCGCGCCGAGGTCGCCGCTGTCGATCCTGACCGCCCCCGGCCGCAAGCCCGCCTCGACGATGGACCGCGCCGCCGCGAGCGGATCGTAGGTGTCGATGAGCAAGACCGATCGCGGGCCGTGCAGATCCACGTAGCGCCGGAACGCGGTCAGCTCGTCGGGATGCGCCATGACCCACGAGTGAGCCATCGTCCCGGCCACCGACAGGCCGAAGCGGCGGCCCGCGTCCAGGTTCGAGGTGGCCTGGAAGCCGGCCAGGCACGCGGCGCGCGCGGCGAGGGTCGCGGCTTCGGCGCCGTGGGCGCGCCGGCCGCCGAACTCGATGACCGCCCGGCCCTCGGCCGCCTCCACCACGCGCGCCGCCTTGCTGGCGATCATGGTCTGGAAGAGGACCGTGGACAGCAGCGCCGTCTCGATGAGCTGCGCCTCCGCCAGGGGGGCCGTGACCTGCATCAAGGGCTCGCCCGCGAACACCGGGACGCCCTCGTCGACGGCCCGAACGTGTCCGGTGAAGCGCACCCGGGGCAGGTACTCGTCGAAGAACTCGGGGCCGGCCCCGGCCAGCGCCGGGACCGAGCGGAGGTAGGCCACATCGTCGGCGGTGAAGTGCCACGACGCCAGGAAATCGAGCGCTTGATCGAGGCCCGCCGCAACAAGGTAACCGCGCGTCGGCGGCAGCCTGCGCACGAAGAGCTCGAACGACGCCCGGGGCATCGGGCCGGCCCGGTGGTGGCCGGCCGCCATCGTCAGCTCGTACAGGTCGGTGGACAGCCCTCCCGGCATGGCGAGCCGATAATGTACCATTCTCCGTGACCTTGAGACCTCCAGGCGAACCGGCGACCGCGTTGCTCGTGATCGACGTCCAGCGGGACTTCTGCGCGGGCGGGGCGCTCGCCGTGCCCGCCGGGGACTCGGTGGTCCCGGTCCTCAACGACGTGCTCCGGAGCGCGGGAGACCACCGCCTGCCCGTCTACGCCAGCCGCGACTGGCATCCCCCGGCGTCGCGCCACTTCGTCACCGGAGGCGGCGTCTGGCCGGTCCACTGCGTGGCGGGCAGCGACGGCGCCCGGTTCCACCCCGATCTGCGACTGCCCGCCGACACCGCCATCGTGAGCAAGGGCGTCGACGCCGACGAGGATGGCTTCTCGGCGTTCGAGGGGCGCCTGGAAGACGGCGCCACGCTGGAGGAGAGCCTGCGAGCGGCCGGCGTCGCACGCCTGCTCGTCGGCGGCCTCGCAACCGACTACTGCGTCCGACACACCGTGCTGGATGGGCTGAGGAAGGGGTGGCCGGTCACCTTGCTGACCGACGCGATATCCGCCGTGAACCTACGAATCGACGACGGCGCCCACGCACTGGAGGAGATGCGCGCGGCCGGCGCCGCACTGCGGACGTCCGCCGATCTGGAATGGCGCTGAAGCCCACATGGGCTGGTCTCAACGCCCATTGTGCACGCTGACTCGCTCATTCACAGCGGATCGAGGCACGGGATTCCTTGAGCGGTCGGCACCTCTACGCGTGAGGCGATTTCTGATCGCGTTCGCTTCGCGGTCTGCCGCAGAACTACCGCCAGCCGACGATTTGGCCGGGCTTACATGCTCGTCGGTCCGGAGCCTAGCGCCACTGGATCCTGAACCCGCGCATGGGTGCGGAGCGCAACCCCGGCTGCCAAGCCTGCCGCGAGTCCCACCGCCGCGCCCTGCACTGCCCGCACGCGTCGCCGCTCAGGATGTGGTACAACAGGCTCTGGAGTCGTCGCAAATGGCACGCCGGACGGCACGGGATTTGCTTCGAATACGCTGACCGATGTTCCTCGACGACGGACCGCCGTCACGCCTGTATTGGATGCGCGCCGTCTCGTTCGCTGGCCTCCACCGCCTGCTGATCGCCGTCGCCGCGGCGCCGGCGGGACTGCGGGCCCGCGACGTCAACGCTCTGGTCCTAGACGGCCGCGTTACGCTCACACCGCGGAAGCCGCGACCCAAACCGACCACCCTCTACCACTACCGCAACACGCTCATCCGGCTCGGGGCCCTTGTCCGCGACGGTCTGCGGCTGCGCGCGAACCCCGACGACCCCGAGGTCGCCGCGTTGTTGGCCGAGCCGGCCCCGGCGAACGGCGCCCACGTCGCGAGTCAGGGCGCCCGCGAGCGCTTCGCCGCTCTCGTGCTGAAGAACGAGCACTGCCGCGCTCTCTTCTTCGATCTCTTCTCCCCGGCCCGCGGACCGATCCGAACCGTCTCCGATTTCCGGCGGCACGGCGCCCCGGTGTGCTGGACGCGCCCACCCCGACCCGACGGTTCCGCCATCGTCTTCCGCAATCACGCCACGGGCCGCGAGACCGCGCACGTTTCCCGCGCCGCCGTCCCCGCCGTGTTGTACGGGCTGCGCTATTGGGCGCGCGACGAGCTGGCACTCATCGACGAATACTCCGAGCGCACCCTCGACCGTACGACCCTGTTCCCCATCGCCGCGCCTCCGGCGGATCCCGCTGACCGCGACGCGGCAATCCTGCACGCCGTCCGGTTCCTGCTATCGCTGCGCGCCCGACACACCGACCAAGAATGGACGATGCTGTCCGTCTCGGACCTCATCGTGGAGTACTGTCAAGAACGTCGGCAACCACGCAGCGTACTGTTCGGCGCGTTCGACTGGCTGCGACGCCGGTGGCCGGGCCACACCATTCTCGTCCCCACGCCGCTCGGCCTCGCCACCCTCGCCGCCCGGTCCGCCCAACAACAGGACCTCGCGCTCCGGCGCTACTACAAGCCGGAGAACGGCCCGTACGTGTCACACATCCGCTTCCACCAGGACGTCACCGCCGACGCCCAGGATGCCCGACGCCGTCATGCCTGACCTGCCGCCCGCGCTTGACCTCGCCTTCAATCCGTTCGAGCCGGCCGCCTCGGGGCCCCCGATCGGCATCCCCTTCTCCCCGCCGACCGCGCTTGAATCTCGGCTGCGCCATCTCGTGCAAGCGCTTGCCCGCGCCCGCGGTTCCAAGGCGGTCGTGATCCTCGGCGACTACGGCGCCGGCAAGACCTGCCTTCTCCAATGGCTGCACGACGAGCTCCTTCCCGAGCACCGCATCCGGTCGTACTACTTCGACAACCCCGGCGTGCACTTCTACGCACTCGCCAATACGCTGCTCCGCACCATTGGCCGCAAGGACTTCGCGAAGTTCATCTGGGAACTCGCCGGCCCTCACGTGCAGACGCCCTACCAGCAGAGCCTCTTTCGGACGAGCTTCGAGGAGTACTTGTCGGCGGAGAGTCGGCCCGGGCGCAGATTACACCAGGAGATCGCCGCTCCCCTGCAGGCGGCGGTCATGGCCGCCGGTGTGACAGCGGATGAGCAGATCGCCCATTGCCTTGCCCGAATCGTGACCGACGCGGTCCGGAAGCCCTACTTCGAGTATCGAGACTTCCTTCCCCGCGAGAAGGAGAGCCTCGTCGCCGAAGCGGAGGAGGCTCCCTATTTCGGCGCCCTTCTGAAGACGCTGTCCCGCGGCTCCGGCGCCGCAGCAACCGCCTTCCTGATCGACGAGTTCGAAGAGATCGGCCTGCAGAAGCGATTGACCCGGCGCGCCGCGCACGACTACCTGTCGACGCTGAAGCGCCTGATCAACCTCACACAAAAGGAAGACAACCCGTTCTGGTTGCTCTTGACCATGACCCCCGATGCGTACCGCACGACGTGCGACCTCGAGCCCGCGCTCCGGCAGCGCTTCGCCGAGCACGACGGCGTTCTCCAGATCGAACCGTTGCAGCCCGACGACATCACGGCCCTGATTCGGTCGCGGCTGGACGCCGCCAGGCCTCAGACGCTCGAGAGACCGCTCCCAACGCGTCTATTCCCGTTCCCGGACGACCTCCCCTTCAGTCCCGCGACTCGTACGAATCCGCGACGCCTCGTCAAGGTCTGCTCCTCCGCGATCTCGGCCGCCGACGCGGCCACACCCGTGCCCTTCACGACCGAGTATATGAGGGACGCCGAAGCGCGAGCGCGACTCTTCTCCACGGCAGCCCAGGGCGCCCAGGACGCAAGTAGCTCGTGACGGCGACATCGCTGCGCAAGGTGGTGTTTCTGGACACCAACGTACTGCACTTCGTCAGCCTGTACCTGTCCCGAGCCAAGGAGCACAACCTCTTTCCGTTCGGTGACGACCCCGCCGCCGCGGAGGATCACTTGCGCCTCATGCCGGAAACCGACCTCGCCGGGTCGCTGGGCAGGGGCCTGCGGGCTGTCATGTCATTGCGCCACGACAGCCCTCTTGTCGAGTACTCGACGGGCTCCGAACTTGAACTACTGGTAGGACGAGCCCGGGGCAAGGCGATCGAGAAGGCCGCCGCTGAAGGCATTCCCGATCGAATGTGGACGCGGCTCCGCGAGAAGGACATCGACAAGCGTCTTCTCCCCGACGACCGCACGCAGATTGCCGGGGGCGTCGACGGACTCGGCGGGATGTTGCAGGCCGCCGGCATCGAGGCCACGGTCAGCAGCCCCGCTCGTGGACGGGACGTGCTTGCGATTGCCAAGGAAGTGATGGGGCTGGTCTACCTGAGCGTCATCGACAGCGTGATCTACGCAGACGCAATCGCGGCCCAAGCGCATCAGATCATCTCCGAGGACCGGTACTTTCGGAAGACCGTCCAACGCGTCAAGAGAGACCCTTCTCTGGGACCGCATCTGCAAGAACGTACCGCGGTCCTGTTGTCGAGGGATCCCGAGAGCGTGATCCTCCCGGATGCCGAGTCCGTGCCCAGGAGCGGCAAGGGATACTGACCCATGTCACGTGGCTCCGCGCCATCCCTGTCGGCCGCATGCCGGTACCGCGTAACGGAATCGCCGTCATGGCGGCGCTGGTTGACACCCCGTGCGGCTCGGGACAAGCCCGTCCATCGGTGGCACCTGTTCCCTCACAGTTTCACGAGCGACCTCGTGCACGCACTGGTCGACGAGTGGAGGCTCGACGGACGGGACGCCCTACTCGACCCTTTCGCGGGCGCCGGCACGACGCTGTTGGCGGCCAAGGAGAAGGGAGTTCCGGCGTCCGGCTACGACCTTTCACCGCTGGCCGTGCTGATATCGAACGTGAAGACCCGGAACGCGTCCAGGGCTCGGCTTGACTCGGTCTGGCGCACGCTCGCTGGTTCATCGTCGCATGCACGACCGAGCGTCACCGCCCGGGACCATCCGGCGTTCCTGCGACGTGCGCTGCCGAATGGTCGGCTGAGCGCCTTCGAAGCGGTGGCGGCCCGGATTCGCGATCTCGACTGTACAGCGTCTGAACGGGATTTCTTTCGGCTCGCCCTGATCTCGATCATCCCGCGATTCAGCCATGCCGTCGCGGCGGGCGGGTGGCTTCGGTGGACGAAGGAGGGCCTCGACGGCGGATCCGTCGAGGACGCGTTCAAAGCGCGCGCCGAGATGATGCTGTCGGACGTGCAGGACGGAGCGCCGTCCACCGTCCGCGAAGGCTGGACTACCCGCAAGGCGGACGCCCGCACGCTTCCGGATCGGAACGAGGCCTATACCGCCGTGATCACGTCGCCTCCGTACCCGAATCGGCACGACTACACCAGGGTGTTCGGCGTCGAGTTGATGTTCGGTTTTCTGAATTGGGAAGAGAACCGTTCGCTTCGACACCAGAGCTTTCACTCGCATCCGGAAGCGCGGCCGGTGCGGCCGCCAGCGGAAGAGTACGTGCCTCCGGCTCGTCTCGAGCGGAGCATCGACCACCTGAGAGAAGGCCGAATACGCCGCATGCTCCGCGGGTACTTCCTTGACATGTACCTGTGCCTCCGCGAGGTCGCACGGGTATGCCGCGCCGGGGCCAAGGTGGCGTTCGTGGTCGGCAACGCGCGTTACGACGGCGCGGCCCTCCTCGTTGACGAGTTCACGGCCGAACTCGGGGAGCGCGCGGGCCTCGCCTGCAGCGAGATTCGGGTGGTTCGGTGGCGGGGAAACAGCGCTCAGCAGATGGGGAAGTACGGGCGCGCGGCATCGCGCGAGAGCATCGTCATGTTCAGCAACCGACAGAGATAGGTCCCTCGCCGCCCAGAGTCAGACTCTGAACGCCGGCGGCCCCAGCCACGCCGTCGGACGATTGTCACAGGTCCGAAGAGCCCGCGGTTCGCCGCGGGCCCTTCAAGTCAGTTCCCCTGCTGCAGGGGGCTCGGTCCCCCGCTGAAGGTCAGCAGATAGTCCCGAATCGACTCGATCTGCGCATTCGCGTCCTGGTCGAACTGCGGATAGAACGAGCCGGGATACTCCGTCCAGAACGTCGGCATGCGCGTGCCGGGCTGGATGTCGAGGGGTCGGATCAACCAGTCGAGGATCCAGTCGGGCTGCAGCCGCTCCGGGGTCATTCGCAGGTCGGGCGCGAGGTTGGCGACGTCCTGGTCCTCCGGAATGGTGTCGAGCACATGGCACTGCTGGCACCGCAGCAGCTCGAACAGCTCCTCGCCGGTCTCGACGAAGTCGCCGTCCAGCTCCACGTCATGGGTACGGAAGGGCCCCACCGTGTCGGAGATCGCCGCGAAGTAGTCGAGCACCCCGTTCCAGTGGGCGTCGTCGAGCCCGAACGACGGCATGCGCACGTCCAGCCAGGGCCGGATGGTAATGGGCTCGCGCAGGAACGCGTACATCCACTCGGGCTTGACCTTGGCCCCCTGCGGCGTGAGCAGCGGCGGGGCGAGAGACGCGTCGTCCACCAACTCGCGGTAGTCACCCCCGTCGGCCTCGATCTCGTGGCAGGCGATGCAGTTGCGCCGCCGCACGAGGTTGCGCCCGTCGATGATGGCGTCCTTGCGGGCCGAGCGCGGCACCTGGGACTCCTTCGGCTGAACGTCCCTCTGGAAGCTCAGCACCGCGGTGGTCAGCAGCCGCGCCTCGGCATCGGAGAAGCCGAAGTCGGGCATGCGCAGCTTCTCGAGCGGCTGCAGGATGCGCCCGCGGTCGTAGATGCGGGGGTCGAGCAGCTTCTGGTTGATCCAGTCCCGCTTCGTATGGGGCACCTCCTCCGCGTGGATGAACGCGAAGTCGAACTGCGGCAGCAGCTTGCTGCCCTCCTGCGAGAGCTCGATGCCGATGGGCTGGACGCCCTCGAACCCGGCGATCTCGTGGCAACTGTAGCAGCCGTAGCGGCCGATCGCCCGCCGGCCGAGATCGAGCCGGCGCTCCTCCGGGCTCATGTCGGCGATGGCCGCCTGGGCCTCTTCGTACGGCACGATGGCCCGCATGTAGTCCAGCAGCGTCGCGTCGATGTCCTCGGGGCCATAGGTCGCGCCGGCCTCGACCCCGCCCTCGCCGGTCAGCCCCATGAGATAGGTCGCGACGTCGGCGACCTCGAAGTCGTTCAGCCGCAGGTCCGGCATGTACGTCTCGGGGCTGTAGTGGCGCGGGTCCCGGATCCAGTCGAAGAGCCACACGTAGCTCGTCTTGTCTCCGATGGCCTGCAGAGGCTGCCCGAAGGTGCGTCGCGGCCCCGCTTCTTCCCGGGTCTCGTCGCCGGCGATGTGGCAGCCGAGGCAGCCGACCGACTCGAAGATGCGCTGTCCGTTCGCGGCGTTGCCGCGCCCCGGGAAGCCGATGGCGGGCTCGTGATCCGCCGAGTTGGCGAACAGGTACGCGACCACTGCGTCAATCTCGACCTCGTTACGCACCGCGTCCTCGGGCGAACTGGTGTTCGAGTTGTACCAGACCCTGGGCATCCACGTGCTGGCCTTGACGGCGCGCGGGTCGCGGATCCACCGCGCCACCCATTCCTCGTCCAGCTTCGAGGCGATCTTGGTCAGGTTCGGACCGGGCTTGCGCTGGTCCGTGAACCCGACGGTGGTGTGGCACGCGTTGCAGCCGGCGCGCTCGTACATGCCGTAGGCGAGGTTCAGGTTGTCGGCCTCGGGAACGAACACCTCCCCCTTGTGGCACTTCGCGCACGAGGCCTCGGCCATCCCACTCGGCAGCATCGGGTAGTCCCAGAGATGCGACTCCTCCCAGTGGTACTCCTCCTCCCACGCGGCCATCTGCTCGGAGCTCGACGGGCTGTGGGCGGCGTCGACGAACGAGATCGACTGTCCCATCCCCTCGTGGCACACCGTGCACCCGGTGGTCTCCAGGGGGTGCGGCGACGAGCTGCCGACGTAGGTCTGGAGGTTGGGGTGGGTGCGGAACGGCTGCGGGTAGTCCTCGTAGCCCTCCCGGTCGATGGCGAGATGGCAGGTCTGGCACCGGTCCATCTTCGGCACCCGAATGAAGTTCACGTCGTCGACGACGTTCGGCGTGATGGTCTGGCGCACCGTCAGGGTGGGCGCCATGAAGTCGAGCAGCGGGGCGTTCAGCAGGTAGTTGTCGATGAGGTTGGGCTCCATGTCGGCGACGAGCCCCCGCAGCCGGTCCGCCTCGCCGGTCAGCGCGCCCAGCTCGTCGTTGATGGCGTCGACGTCGGCGTTGAACTCGCCGATGCGGGCGCGCAGGGCGTCGCGTTCCGCCGTGAGCCGCTCGACGATCAGCCCCTCTTCGAGCCAGCGCTCGTAGAGGGCGGTGACGTCCTCCTCGCCCTCGACATGGATCTCCCCTTCGCCTTCTCCATGACCGCCGGCCTCATCGCGGCGGGACTCGAAGTCGTATCGATCGACGTCGTAGTTCGCCTTCGTGAAGTTGAAGTTCCGGGTGGCGACGAAGAGCTGCCGGTTCACGTCGGCGAGCTGGTCCTCGAGCTCGACGACCTGCGCGGCGTTGGCCGCGAGCTGCTGCTCGGCCGCCGCTCGCTGCGTCTCGAGCTCCGCGACCCGGGCCCGGTCGATACCCTGCTCGGCCTGGGCCAGGCTCGCGCTCGTCACCTCCTGCTCGAGGGCCCAGAACTGGCGCTGGTAGTTCTTCCATTCCCGATCGTAGTCGTCCCAGATCATCCACAGCGTCGAGAAGAGCACGAAGAGGCTCGACGCGGCGAAGACCACGTTCAGGAAATCGATGTTGTAGGCGTGTCCGACTGCCCGCTTGTCTGCCATTGCGCTAGCCGTAGATGAGAGTACCTAGATGTTGAAGAAGAACTCCGGAATCGCCACGACGTACTTCAGGTTGAACGCCCACCGGGTCAGCATCTTGACCGGCAGCGAGAGCATCGACAGGAAGAGGACGACGGTGACGTAATAGCGCGCCGGTCCCAGCTTCTCGTAGTACTTCGTCAGGCCCTTCCTCGCGAGCACCACCGGCAGGACCGCGATGTAGCCGACGGTCAGCAGGATGCCGAAGATCTCCCGCACGAGCCAGTGGTCGGGCAGGGACATGCCGAACCCGCGCACCCAGATGTACTCGGACAGGTCGACGTTGGTCAGCGCCTCGAGCTTGTGGATGTCCCAGTACTCGAACGGGCCGAAGAAGTTCCAGTTCGGCCCCCGCAAGAACGTCCCGAGGACGATCAGCGACGACCAGAGCACCACGAACCCGAACAGGAAGAGGGTGATCTCGACCCGACGCTCGTTGAACGTGTAATAGCCGTTCCCCTTGGGGTTCTTGTCGATGTAGGGAATCGCCATGAGCCCCACGATGATCAGCGACGGCAGAACCACCCCGGCCAGCCACGGGTCGAAGTAGACGAGCATCTCCTGCAGGCCGAGGAAGTACCAGGGCGCCTTCGACGGGTTGGGGGTGTTGGCGTTGTTCGCCGGCTGCTCGAGCGGGGCCTCGAGTCCGATCGACCACACGATCAGGACGACGGTGCAGACCACCATCGAGATCAGCTCGGTGTAGACGAGGTCGGGCCACGTCCAGACGCGGTCCTCCTCGTCCTTCTCGATCGGCGGATTGCCGCCGGCGGCGCGGCGGTCGTTGTCCACCGCCTGCCGCATCGAGAACCACGTGAAGAACACGAGCAGGAAGATCAGCCCCACGATGGGCACGTTGTCCGGCTTGGTGATGATCAGGTTGAAGTCGGAGTCGGTGAGGCCGAACCCGAAGAACACCGCGAGGAAGATCATCAACCCCCAGCCCCAGCGGGAGGACGAGAATGCCTCGCGCTTCCACACGATCAGCACCAGCGCCACCACCGTGGTGAGGAAGAACAACCGGGGGTCGGCAAACAGGTCGATGAAGCCCTTCAACCCTTCCAACATGTCTCGTCTCCGCCGTCCAAGTGTCCCAGACCGGTCCCGCGCGCTCTAGAGCGGACCCGAGATGCCGCCGTCCTTGCGGACGCGCCAGAAGTGCACCGCCATCAGGAAGCCGATGACGAGCGGCAGGGCGACGCAGTGCAGCACGTAGAACCGCAGCAGCGCCCCCTCGCCGACGAACGTGCCGCCGAGCAGCGCGAACCGGGCGTCGTCGGCCGCGTGCACCAACTGCACGTCGCCGAGCGCCATCAGCGAGGCGCCGGGGCCCTCGTGCCCCAGGAACGGGGTGGCGCGGGCCATGTTCGAGCCGACCGTGATCGCCCAGATCGCGAGTTGGTCCCACGGCAGCAGGTAGCCCGTGAACGACAGCAACAGGGTCAGCACGAGCATGATGACCCCGATGTTCCAGTTGAACTCGCGGGGCGGCTTGTACGAGCCGGTCATGAACACCCGGAACATGTGCAGCCACACGGTGATGACCATGGCGTGGGCGCCCCAGCGGTGCATCTCGCGCATGATGCCGAGGGGCACGTGCTCGCGCAGCCCGACGATGTCCGAATACGCGTACTCCAGCGTCGGGCGGTAGTAGAACATCAGCAGCAGCCCGGTGAAGGTCAGCACCAGGAACAGGAAGAAGCTGATGCCACCCATGCACCAGGTGTAGCGCAGCCGCACGCCGGACTTGCGCAGGCGCACGGGGTGCATGTGCAGGAACACGTTCGAGAGCATGACGAGCACGCGGTTCCGGTCGTTGATCGGGGCCGCGTGCCGGAAGATCGACGTCCAGATCTGCGTCTCGGTAATCCAGTCCCACGCCCGGACGAGGGCCGGCGCCTTCGGTTCGATGGTCTTCGTATCAGCCATGTCGTCTCAGATCGGAAGGAACGACTCGGGGTCCGTCCACTGGCCGAGCTCCTGCTGGAACTTCCGGCTCTTGTCGACGAGGATCTGACCGTCCTCGGCCCGCACGATCCGCGTGCGCTCCAGCGGCCGCGGCGCGGGCCCCTCGAAGTTGATGCCGGTGGGCCGGAACCCGCTGCCGTGGCAGGGGCACTTGAACTTGTTCTCGGCCGACAGCCAGTTCGGCGTGCAGCCGAGATGGGTGCAGACGGAGAAGAGCGCGTAGAACCCGGACGCCTCGTGCGTGAAGTCGTTGTCGGTCCGCACGATCCAGACGCCGAACCGGTCCTTGAACCGCTCGTCGACCCCCTCGCCGTAGTCCTCGGGGAACCCGATGGCGAACTGCTGGGGCGGCTCGTTGAGCACGTTCGGGAACATGAAGCGGCCCGTCGCGGCGAGGCAGCCGGCGGTGGCGGCGGTGAACGCGCCCCACGCCAGCCCCATCCAGCCGCGGCGCCCCATCAGCGGCGAGTCGTCGGGAATGGCCGCCTTCTTCTTTCTCGCCGCGCCGGCCGCCGCGGTGGTGGTGCGGCCCTTGAGCTTGGCGTCCGCGCCGGACGCCGCCTGGGCCGCCGCCGGCTTGGCCGCGACCGGCTTCTTCGCGGCGGCGGCCGGCGGCTTCGCGGTGGCCGCGGCCGGCGCCGCGGCCGCCGCAGGAGCCGGGGCCTTCGCCGGAGCATCCGCGGGGGCTCCGGCCGCGGGCTGCGCAGCGCGCGGGGCCGCCGCCTCGGCCTTCGCCGGCGCTTCGGCGGACTGTTCCGCCGCCGCCTCGGCCGCCGGGGACGGCTTCTCTGCGGCGTTTTCCGCAGACGCTGGAGTCTTGTTCTCGTCAGCCATCGTCTTCTGTCCCAAATCACCCATCGGCGCGAGGGCCGATGCCGCGAGTCGACGCCGTTCTACGGCGCAGATTCCTGTCTCCGCTCGGCCACGCCGCGGTTCACCGGTGACGCATCGAGCGCATCGAGCGCCTGCAACGCCGCGTTCTGCACCTGCACGCTCGGATCCGAGTCCGCGAGCGCGGTAACGGCCGACCGCAGGTCCTCGCCGACGTCGGCCGAACCCAGCCCCGCCACCGCCTGCAATCCGCTGATCATCACCGAGCCCGCGGGGTCGAGACGAGTCTCGGACGGGGTGACGAGCCCGGTGACGTGGTCCCGGTCGAGCATGCGGGCGAGCACGCCCGTGGACCGCGAATCGCCGTGGCGCGCGAGAGCGACGGCGGCGTTCCACTGCACGTCCGGCGCCGGGTCGTCGAGAGCCGCCCGCAACGTCGTATGGGCCCCGTCGTCCGGGAGCACCCCGAGCGCGTACACCGCCATCTTCCGCACGCCGGCGTCGGACGACTGGTACATCGAGACGATGCGGGGCACGACCGCCTCGCCGCCGAGGGAGGCGAGCGCCCACACGACGCTGATCACGGTCTCGCTGTCGGGATCGTCGAGCGCCTCGGTCAGCGCCTCGATGGTGCCCGGCGGCGGCATGCGGAGACGGCCGATCGCGAGGGCGAGATAGCGGCGAATCCGCGGATCGTCGCCCCGGGAATCGCCGAACGCGTCCACGAGGGCCCGCCCCAGCCCCGGATGCCTCTCCTCGACGGCGGGGTCGTCCATCAGGCGGGACAGCTCGTAGGCGGCCGGCCAGCGCCGTTCGCGCCCCCCCGCCCGCACGTCGAGCAGGTACTCCTCGGGGGTCCGCTCGTCGGTCACCATCATGCGGAACCCGCCGTAGATGGCGACGACGACCGCGACGACCGCGAGGGGGATCAGGAAGAACTGAACGGCGAGGGATGGTGCGGCGGCAAGCGGCCCGGCGGGGCGTTCAGGCTCACGCTCGCGAAGCTTGTCCATCAGGAATCTGGAACCGGAAACCGCCCGCACAGACTTGTGTCGTCAGGCACAAGCTCTGACGTCGGCATGAGAGCACGAACCGGAATGCGTGAGAATCGTACTATGCATGGCGGCTCGGGTCAAGGGCGGGGAGCCCCGAAATCACGTCCGCCGACGCGCCCCAGCCCCGCCGGACCTCGATCCCCGGCCGCGTCGCATCGTCGTCGGCCGCGTGGCCCCGACGGCCCGCCGACCGTGTCCGACGGCTCCGTCTCCGCGCCCCGACGGCGGCGGGGCGCATCCGGGCTCACCCGGTCCGTTCGAGGCCGCGGAAGAAATAGCCGAGCTCGAACGCGGCGGTCTCCGGCGCGTCGGAGCCATGCGTGGCGTTGTGCTCGATCGAGCTGCCGTAGAGGCGCCGCAAGGTCCCCGCCTCCGCCCGCCCCGGATCGGTCGCGCCCATCAGCGCCCGCCAACGCGCGATCGCATCCGGCGCCTCGATCGCGAGCACGACGGCTGGGCTCGACGCCATGAACGTCGTCAGGCTGTCGAAGAACGGGCGCTCGCGGTGCACGGCATAGAAGCCCTCCGCCTCCGCCTTCGTCATCCGCACCATGCGCATCGCCGCCAGCCGGAAGCCGGCCTCCTCGATGCGCTGCAGGATGGCCCCGATGTGCCCGGACGAGACGGCGTCCGGCTTGATGATCGCTAGTGTCTGCTCCATGTGTGCTGCTCGGCGGCCCGCGGGTCTCCGGAGCCGCTTCAGGACGCGGAAGGAATCGCCGCGGCCACCGCGGCGCCGATGTCCGACGGGCTCCTGACGACCGAGACCCCGGCCGCCGACAGGGCCGCCATCTTCTCGGCCGCCGTACCCCGACCGCCCGATACGATGGCCCCGGCATGACCCATGCGCCGGCCCGGGGGGGCGGTCCGGCCGGCGATGAACCCGACGACCGGCTTGCGCACGTCGTCGCGGATGAACGCGGCCGCCTTTTCTTCGGCCTCGCCCCCGATCTCACCGATCAGCACCACCGCATCGGTCGCGGGATCAGCCTCGAAGAGACGGAGGGCGTCGATGAAGCTGGTACCGATCAGGGGGTCGCCGCCGATGCCGATGCACGTGGTCTGACCGAGCCCGAGTCGGGTCAGTTGGTCGATGGCCTCGTAGGTCAGGGTGCCGCTCTTCGAGACGATGCCGACGCGCCCCTCGCGGCAGATGTGGCCGGGGATGATGCCGGCCTTGGCCCGCCCCGGCGAGATGAGGCCGGGGCAGTTCGGCCCGACGACCCGGCAGCCCCGCTCGAGGCTGAACGCGAGCGCCCGCATGGTGTCGAGGGTAGGGATGCCCTCGGTGATGCACACCACTAGGCCGACGCCCGCATCGGCCGCCTCCATGACCGCGTCGGCGGCGACCGACGGCGGCACGAAGACGACCGAGGCGTTGGCGCCGGTCTCGCGCACCGCGTGGGCGACGGTGTCGAACACGGGGAGACCCTCGTGGGTGGTCCCCCCCTTGCCGGGCGTCACCCCCCCCACCACCGTCGTGCCGTACTCGACGGCCTGACGGGCGTGGAAGGCGCCCTCGCGCCCCGTCAGGCCCTGGACGAGAAGCCGGGTGCGTTCGTCGATGAGAACCGCCATTCGATCAGCCTCGAAACCCGGGGCCGGCGGTCAGCGCGCGGCCTCGACCGCCCGCCGCGCCGCCTCGCCCATGGCGCCGGCGGTGGTGAAGTCCAGCCCGCTCTCGTCGAGCATGCGCCGCCCTTCCTCCACGTTCGTCCCCTCCATGCGGATGACCACCGGCACGTCGACCCCGAGCTCGGTCACCGCCGCGATGACCCCCGCCGCGAGCACGTCGCACCGGAGGATGCCGCCGAAGATGTTGATGAGCACGGCGCGCACCCGCGTGTCCGACAGCAGTATCCGGAACGCGTTGCGGATCTGCTCGGCGTCGGCGCCCCCGCCCACGTCGAGGAAGTTCGCGGGCTCGCCCCCCGACAGCTTGATGATGTCCATCGTCGCCATCGCCAGGCCGGCGCCGTTGACCATGCAGCCGATGTCGCCGTCGAGCCGGATGTAGTTGAGGGCGTGCCGGGACGCCTCGTTCTCCAGCGGATCTTCCTCGGCGGGGTCGCGCAGATCGGCGAGATCAGCGTGCCGGAACAGCGCATTGTCGTCCAGCGTGACCTTCGCGTCGAGGGCCAGCACCGCGCCGGCGGCGGTCACCACCAGCGGGTTGATCTCCACCAGCGAGGCGTCCGCCGCCATGAAGGCTTCGCAGGCGCGGCTCATCAGCGCCGCCGCGGCGCGCGCCGTCTTCCCGGTCAGCCCCACCGCATGGGCCAGCCGCCGGGCCTGGAACGGCGCGAGCCCGAAACCCGGTTCGGCGTGGACCCTGTGAATCAGCTCGGGGGTCGCCGCCGCCACCGCCTCGATGTCCATCCCCCCCGACGCGCTCGCCATCATGACCGGCCGCCCCGCCGACCGGTCCACGAGCACGCCGAGATACAGCTCGGCCGCCACGTCCAGTGCTTCCTCGATCAGAAGCCGCCGCACGATCCGACCGGCGGGTCCGGTCTGGGGCGTGACGAGAGTCATCCCGAGGATCTCGCCCGCAATCCTCTCCGCCTCCTCGGCGTCGGCGGCCACCTTCACGCCCCCGCCCTTGCCGCGGCCCCCGGCATGGATCTGCGCCTTGACCACCACCCGCCCGCCGAGCCGGCGGGCGACCGCCCCGGCCTCGGCGGCGGAGAACGCGGGCTCCCCCCGGGGAACCGGGACGTCGTGACCGGCGAGCAGGGCCTTCGCCTGATACTCGTGGATCTTCACGATGGACCTCGCCCGGACCGTGCGGCCGCGCGAGAACGGCGGGCGCGGTCGTCGCGCCGCTCGCCGCGCCGGTCCGCGACGCTCCCGACTACACCCCCAGAATGTCGACTAGCTCCTTCACGGCCGCCGCCGACCGCTCCAACGCCGCCTGCTCGTCCGGCTCGAGGGCGATCTCGATCACCTGCTCGGCCCCGCCCGCCCCCAGCTTCACCGGCACCCCGACGAACAGGTCGCGGATGCCGTACTCGCCCTGCAGGTAGACCGCGCACGGCAGGATCTTCTTCTTGTCCTTGAGGATCGCCTCGACCATCTCCACCGCGGCCGAGCCCGGCGCGTAGTAGGCGCTGCCGGTGCCCAGAAGCTTGACGATCTCCGCCCCGCCGTTCGCGGTGCGGTCGCAGATGGCGTCGACGGTCGCGGCGTCGAGAAGCTGAGTGATGGGGATCCCCGCGACGGTGGAGAGCCGCGGCAGGGGCACCATGGTGTCGCCGTGCCCCCCGAGCACGAAGGCGTGGGTGTTCTCGACCGACACCTGCAGGGCCTCGGCGATGAACGAGCGCATGCGGGCCGAATCGAGCACACCGGCCATGCCCACGACTCGCTCGCGGGGGAACCCGCTCGCGCGGTGCACGACCTGGCACATCGCGTCGAGGGGGTTCGTCACGGGGACGATGATGCAGTCCGGCGAGTGCTTCACGACCTCGGCCGTCACCGAGCGGATGATGCCCGCGTTCTTGTTCAGCAGGTCGTCGCGGCTCATGCCCGGCTTGCGGGCGAGGCCGGCGGTAATGACGACGATGTCCGACCCCGCGGTGTCGGCGTAGTCGTTGGTGCCGAGCACCCGCGCGTCGGACCCCTCGATGGGGCACGCCTCGAGCATGTCGAGGCCCTTGCCCTGCGGCACGCCTTCGAGGATGTCCAGGACGACGACATCGGCCAGCTCCTTGTCGGCGATGCTCCGTGCCGCGGTGGCGCCGACGTTGCCCGACCCGATGACGCTGACTTTTCGATTCATGACGCGTTCAGTACCCCTTTCACCCCCGGCCTGCCCGGCGCGCCACACGCTGCGCGCCCGACATGCGACGCCTCGGGCATCGCGCGGCGGCGCGAACGCGGCATCGTCACCGGGAACCGTCGAAACCCTTGTGGAAATGCCTCCCGGGCGGTTCGCGAAGCGCCCGTCCCGGGGGCGTTGATCGCGTGGTGGGCCAACCTCCGCGAGCGGCCGCCTATTATACTGCGGTACACTTTTCGTCACGCCCTGCCGCTCCCGGGCGTCTTTCCGCCCGGCCGCGCCCCAGCCCGTGGTGAAGCCCGCGTCGCACCGCGTCCCTAGAGCGCCTGACGACGCCGCGTGCGCCAGCCGACCGAGAGGCGGTCGCGGGGCGCGGAACGCCCGCCCGACAAGGCGTGGCGAACGAACAGGCCTGACCGGTGTCGCCGCGAGGCGACGGAGAAACGAGCGCCGCATGAAGATCGTGATCGCCGATCCCCTGCCGTCGTCGGCGGCGGACCTGCTCCGCAGCCAGGGTTGGACCGTCGACGCCGAGGCCGGCCGGCCCCGGCCGCGGCTCGAGACCGACCTCGCGGACGCCGACGCCCTCATCGTCCGCAGCGCGACGCGGGTGGACGCCGCTCTGCTGGCCGCCGCGCCCCGGCTCCGGATCGTCGCCCGCGCGGGGGCCGGCGTCGACAACGTCGACCTCGACGCCGCGAGCGGTAACGGAGTCCTCGTCGTCAACGCCCCGGGGGCCAACAGCATCAGCGTGGCCGAGCACACCATGGCCCTGCTGCTCGCCTCGGCCCGGTCGGTGGCGCAGGCCGACGCCGGACTCAAGGCGGGCCGGTGGGAGAAGAAGCGCCTGACGGGGGTCGAGGTACGCGGGAAGACCCTCGGCGTCGTCGGGCTCGGCCGCATCGGCCGCGAGGTCGTGCACCGCGCGCACGCGTTCGGCATGCGATGCATCGCCCACGACCCCTTCATCGCGGGCCAGGTCGCCGCCGATCTCGACGTGGATCTCATGGATCTGGACGAGCTTTGCCGCGCCGCCGACTTCATCACCCTGCACGCGCCCGCCAGCGGTCCCGGTCCGCTGTTCACGGCGGCGCGACTCGCCCTGTGCAAGCCGTCGGCCCGCATCGTCAACACTGCCCGCGGCGCCCTCATCGACGAAGGGGCCTTGGCCGATGCGATCGAGCGGGGCGCCCTCGGCGGCGCCGGCCTCGACGTCTTCCCGGTCGAGCCGCCCCCCGACGACCGCCTCGTCCGCCTTCCCCAGGTCGTCGCCACGCCACACATCGCCGGTTCGACCCACGAGGCCCAGGAGCAGGTGGGCCTCGAGACGGCGGCCTGCGTGCGCGACTACCTCGGCGCGGGCGTCGTGCGCAACGCCGTCAACTACCCCTCTCTCGGCCCCGAGGCGCTGAAGCGCATGCAGCCGTACACGGTGCTCGCGCGCCGGCTCGGCACGCTGCTGAGCCGCATGGGCGACGAACGCCCCGAGGCCCTCGCCCTCCGCTACTACGGCGGGCTCGCCGAGGGCGACAACGAGCCGCTCGTCGGCGCGAGCCTCGTCGGCTTCTTCGGTTCGACGGTGGACAACGTCACCCCCATCAACGCGCGGGCGGTGGCCCGCGACCGCGGCATCGAGATCATCGAGTCGCGCAGCTCGAGGCCCCGCAACTTCACGAACCTGATCTCGATGAAGCTCCACACCGCCCAGGGCGAGCACTGGGCCGAAGGCGTCCTGTTCGAGCAGGCGGGGCCGCGCCTGGTCCTGCTCGACGGCGTACAGATCGAGGCGCCCCTCGAAGGCACTCTCCTCGTGGTCCGCAACGAGGACCAGCCGGGCGTCATCGGCGAGGTGGGCCGTATTCTCGGCCACCACGGCGTCAATATCGAGACTTTCGCGCTCGGCCGGGGGGCGGCGCGGGGCGGCGCGGTGGCGGTGGTGAAGATCGATCCGCAGGACGACCGCAATCCGGGCCTCGCGGCCGGCATCGTCGACGAGATCGAGGCGGTGCCGGCCGTCAGGCGGGCGCTCGTGATTGCCGGCTGGGACGCGTGAGGAGAAGGCGCGGCGGCCCGGCCGGGTGTCCCAAGGCCGGGAAGCGATTACGCAGAAATCTTCGCGGAACTCTCCGTAGGGCGAGGGCGCCCATGCTCGTGCCGATGGGCCGGTCGACGAACGCGCTGATCATCGTGGCTTGAACGGCCAGTGTCCGGGCGGCGACCGACCGTTCCGTCCGCACTATCGAGCACGCGCCCTGGCGACCCGGAGTTGCCTCCGGTCGTCGAGGGCTACGGCAGGCTCAGCCGGAACGAGGTCTGCCGGCCGGGGTCGAACAGCTCGACGGCGTCAGCGTCGATGCGCTGCACCTGGTAGGGTCCCGGGACCTCGTCGCCGACCTCGACCAGCATGACCTGTCCGGCGACGGAGAGAACGGCGGTCCGGCGGGGACCGGACGAGGTGTCGTCGGTCGCGATGCCGGCCAGGGAGACCCGCAACGGGGCGGCCGGCGCGGTCGCCGCGGGTCGCGACGCCCAGCCCTCCGGCACGATCGCCGCCCTGCCTCCGGCCCGGTCCGCCAAGCCGCGGGGCGAGAGCGTGAACGGGTTGCGGACGATGGGCCGCAGGCGGGGCGCCTCCTCGAGGTAGGCGGCCATTCGCGCCACCTCCCGCTCCAGATCGATCCGCGCGAGCGCGGAGGGCGCGTTCGGCGGCGCCGTCGCGGACTGCGCCGCCTCGCCAACGGGGGGCGCGGACGGGGCCCCGCCCGGCATCGTGTCCGCCGCCGAGGACAGCCACGCCGCGAGCAGCGCGGCGCCGCCCGCCCAGGTCGCCAGACGCTTCCTGCTCATCCCCTCGCTCCGCCTCATCGTACCACGCCGAAGCGCTCCCGGCGGGGCCTGTCAACGCCGCCGGATGGCAGGAAGGACCGGCCCCCACCGGCGCGGGAGGGGCGACGTCCACGCGGCCGCCCGGCGAGGGCGGTGACGGAAACCACCTGGCGAGGTTCGTCGCTCTGTCCCACGCCGCCACGAAGTCGCACCATGTGGCGGCGAGCCTGGCAGAAGCGGAAGCGGTCTGCATCCGGGGGCAGTCCGCGGCCTGGCATGGACCACTGCCCCAGGGCAGGTTTCACGCGCCCGGGCGCGTGAAGCGGCCGGCCTTCCGGGTCCCGGCCCGGGCGTGCTCGACCTCCACCCGCCGGCGCGGGTCGCGGCCGCCCGGCATGGTAGGATTCGCTGTGCGCCCCGCCACACCCCCGCTTCCCCGAGACCCGCCCGCCGCCGGACGCACCGTCGCCGTCATCCCCGCCCGCTACGCGTCGACCCGGCTGCCGGCCAAGCCGCTGGCGGACATCGGCGGCCGGACCCTGATCGAGCACGTCTACCGGCACGCGGCGGATGCCCGTTCGGTCGACCGCGTCCTCGTCGCCACCGACGACGATCGAATCGCGCGGACGGTGACCGCGTTCGGCGGCGACGTGCGGATGACCCGCGCCGATCACCCATCGGGCGCCGACCGCCTCGCCGAGGTCGCCGCCGACCTCGACTGCGACCTGGTCGTCAACCTGCAGGGAGACGAGCCCCTCATCGCCCCGGCGGTCATCGACGCCGCCGTCGCGGCCGCGGCCGACCCCGCAGTGGCGATGTCCACCCTGCGCTGTCCGCTCGCTGGCGCCGCCTGGCGCGACCCGGACGTCGTCAAGGTCGCCGTCGACCGGGCGGGCTGGGCCCTGTTCTTCTCCCGCGCGCCGATCGGCGCCGGCCTCGGCGCGTCCACCGCGCCGCCCGTCGCCGTGGACAAGCACATCGGGCTCTACGTCTACCGCCGGCCGTTCCTGCTGACCCTGAGCCGGCTCGAACCGACCCCCCTCGAACGCGCCGAGCGCCTCGAGCAGCTCCGCGCCCTGGAGCACGGCTACCGCATCATGACCACGCGCATCGACGACGACCCCATCGGCGTCGACACGCCCGCCGATCTCGAACGGGTGCGTCGACGTCTCGCGGCCGGAGTTCCCGCATGAGCGAACCGATACTGAACGATGCGGGCCGCCCCGTGAAGTTCATCTTCGTCACCGGCGGGGTCGTGTCCTCCCTCGGCAAGGGGCTCGCCGCCGCCTCCATCGGTTGCCTGCTGGAAGGCCACGGCTACCGGGTGACGCTGCAGAAGCTCGATCCCTACGTCAACGTCGACCCGGGCACGATGAGCCCCTACCAGCACGGCGAGGTCTACGTGACCGACGACGGGGCGGAGACCGACCTCGACCTCGGCCACTACGAGCGCTTCACCAACACCCTCACCACCAAGAACCACAACTGGACCACCGGTCAGATCTACCTCTCGGTCATCCAGAAGGAGCGTCGCGGCGACTATCTCGGCGGCACCGTGCAGGTCATCCCCCACATCACCAACGAGATCAAGGACTGCATCCGCACCGTGGCCCACGACGTGGACATCGTGCTGGTGGAGGTCGGCGGCACCGTCGGCGACATCGAGAGCCAGCCGTTCCTGGAGGCCATCCGGCAGTTCCGGCAGGACGTCGGCCGCGAGCACACCCTGTACATTCATCTCACTCTCGTGCCGTTCATCGGGGCGGCGGGCGAGCTCAAGACGAAGCCGACGCAGCACAGCGTCCGCGATCTGCGGTCGATCGGGATACAGCCCGACATCCTGCTGTGCCGCACCGACCGTTTCCTGCCGGCGGAGATCCGCCGCAAGATCGCGCTGTTCTGCGACGTGGACGAGGACGCGGTGATCACCGCCAAGGACGTGTCGAGCATCTACGAAGTCCCGCTGGTTCTCGGTGAAGAGGGGCTCGACCGCAACGTGCTGGGGCGGCTGCAACTGCCCGATTCCGAGCGCGCGATGCACGCGTGGCAGTCGCTGATCGAGAGCCTTCGGCGCCCCGCCGACCGTCTTCGCATCCACGTCGTCGGCAAGTACGTCGGCTACGAGGACTCCTACAAGAGCCTCAACGAGGCGCTGTACCACGGCGGCTTCCGGCATCGGCTCGCCGTCGACATCCAATGGGTCGAGGCGGAGGCGCTCGAGGCCGACGGCGGCGACGACCTGCTCGCCGGCGCCGACGGCATCCTCGTCCCCGGCGGGTTCGGCGACCGGGGCACCGGCGGCATGATGCGCGCCGCCCGTGTCGCCCGCGAGGGCCGCATCCCGTACTTCGGCATCTGCTACGGCTTCCAGTGGGCGGCGGTCGAGTTCGCGCGCAACGTGTGCGGACTCGACGGCGCGGACTCGACCGAGTGCAACCCCGACGCCGCGCACAAGGTCATCTACAAGCTGCGCGACCTGCTGGGGGTCGACGACCTCGGGGGGACGATGCGGCTGGGCCGCTACCCCTGCGAACTCGCCGAGGGCTCGCGGGCGCGCGCCATCTACGGCGCCGCCGAGGTGCACGAACGCCACCGCCACCGCTACGAATTCAACCGCGACTACGAGTCGACCCTCGCCGAGCACGGCCTCGTCATCTCCGGGCAATCCCCCGATCGCCGGTTCGTCGAGACCCTCGAGCTGCCCGACCACCCCTGGTTCGTGGCGGTCCAGTTCCATCCCGAGTTCCGGTCCAAGCCGCTCGATCCGCACCCGCTGTTTGCCGACTTCGTGCGGGCGAGCCACGAGCACAAGGTCGCGGCGGCGCGGTCGAGGCAGGAAAGGCCGGCGTTACAGGAAGCCGTGAAGGGCGACCAGGCGTCCGCGACGTAGTACGCCGCGGACGCCTCACGGTCGGGTCGAACGCGGGGCGGAGACGCAGGCGACGATTGGCGGGCCGGGCGTCTGCGCGAGCGAGCCGACCGCGAGCATTCCGCCCGACTCCTATAATGGTCGCGTGTCCGTCGTGAACATCGGTGACGTGACCGTCGGCGACGGTGGGCCGCCCGCGCTCATCGCGGGCCCCTGCGTCATCGAGAGCGAGTCGCACGCGCTGTTCCTCGGCGGCGCCGTCGCCGACGTCGCCCGACGCCTCGGCGTTCCCTACATCTTCAAGGCCTCGTTCGACAAGGCCAACCGCACCTCCGGCCGCTCGTTTCGCGGCCCCGGCCTCGACGCGGGCCTCGCCGCGCTGAGCGCCGTCAAGGAGGCCCACGGCGTGCCGGTCTTGACCGACGTCCACGAGACCGGGCAGGTGGACGCGGTCGCGGAGGTCGCGGACGTCCTTCAGATCCCGGCCTTCCTGTCGCGACAGACCGACCTCATCCTCGCCGCGGCCGCCACCGGCCGCACCGTGAACCTCAAGAAGGGGCAGTTCCTCGCCCCCGCCGACATGCGTCACGCGGTCGAAAAGGTCACCGGGACCGGCAACCGGCGCGTCCTCGTCACCGAGCGCGGGGTCAGCTTCGGCTACCGCGACCTCGTCGTCGACTTCCGCGCGTTCCCCCAGCTCAGGGCGCTCGGCGTCCCCGTGGTGTTCGACGTGACGCACAGCCTGCAGCTTCCCGGGGCCGGCGACGGCGTGACGGCGGGCCAGGCCGAGTACATCGAGCCGCTGGCCGCGGCCGGCGCCGCAAGCGGGGTGGACGCCCTCTTCCTCGAGATTCACGAGGAACCCTCGCGGGCGAAGAGCGACGCCCAGAACGCCCTCCGCCTCGATCGGCTGCAGCCGCTCCTCGAGCGGGTGCTGCGGATCGCCGAGGCGGCCGGATGACCGGCGGCGGCCCGCCGGTCGACCGGAAGCTGGCGCGGCAGGTCATCGAGACCGAGGCGGCCGCGCTCGCGGCCCTCGCCGGCCGTCTCGACGATCGCTTCGACGACGCGGTCCGCCTCCTCGACGCCTGCACGGGGCGGGTCATCGTCACCGGCATGGGCAAGTCGGGGATCATCAGCCGCAAGATCGCCGCCACCCTTGCGAGCACCGGCACGCCGGCGTTCTTCCTCCATCCGGCCGAGGCGGTTCACGGCGACCTCGGCGTCGTGCAGGATGACGACGTCGTGGTCACCCTGTCCCACAGCGGCGAGACGAGCGAGATCCTGCGCCTGATCGACACCATCCGGCGGGTCGGAGCCCGGCTCGTGTGTCTGACGGGAGCCCCGGAATCCACCCTTGCCCGAACCGCCGACATTGCGCTCGACTGCGGTGTCCGGACCGAGGCCTGTCCCCTGAACCTCGCGCCGACGGCCAGCACCACGGCGGCGCTGGCCCTGGGCGACGCGCTCGCCATGACCCTGCTCGTCCGCAAGGGCTTCCGTCAGGAAGACTTCGCCCACTTGCATCCCGGCGGCGGGCTCGGCAAGCGCCTGCTGCCCGCCGGCCGCCTGATGCAGACCGGCGACGCCGTCCCCGTCGTCGGGACCGAGGCCCCGATGCCCGCGGCGGTCCGCGAGATGACGGACAAGCGGCTCGGCATGACCTGCGTGGTGGACGCGGCGGGGCGGCTCGCGGGCATCATCACCGACGGGGACCTGCGGCGGGCGCTCGTCGGCGGGCGGCCGCTGGCCGACCGGACCGCGGGCGACGTCATGTCGAAGGCGCCGCGCACGATCGCCGCGTCGACCTTGGCCGCCGAGGCGCTCCACCTCATGGAGACCCATCGCATCACCGCGCTCGTGGTCGTCGGCGACGCCCGGCAGGTCGAGGGCGTCGTCCACCTGCACGATCTCTGGCGCACCGAGCTGTTCTGATGGCCGACTCCGTGGGGCTGCTGGTGGCGCTGCTCGCTCTGCTCGCAGGTCTGGCGGTGGGGAAGGCGTGGGAGCGCTACAAGCTGAGCGGCGGCCGCTGGATCGACCGGCGCCGGGCCCGCGAGTCGCCGCGCTACCTGCTCGGGCTCAACCTCCTGGCGTCGAACCAGCTCGACCTCGCCATCGAAGAGCTGAACACCGCGGTCGGCTTCGACGCCGACGCCCTCGAGCTTCACCTGATTCTCGGGAACCTGTACCGGGAGAAGGGGCAGGTGACCCGCGCCATCCAGTTGCACCAGCAACTGCTGCAGCGCCCGAAGCTGACGCGGGGCGAGCAGGCCTACGTCCTGCTGTGCCTCGGGCTCGACTTCAGGCGCGGCGGCTTCGTGGACCGGGCCCTCGAGGCCTTCAACGAGGTGCTGCGCATCGACGGCGCCAACCGGCAGGCGTTGTCGAACCTCGAGAAGCTGCACGAGGAGCAGCAGCAATGGCACGAGGCCCGCGCCGTTCGGCAGCGGCTCGCGGCGCTGGCCGGGCCCGGCGAGCGGCCGAGGCACCAGGCCATACTGGCGTTCCTGGAGACCCGGCTCGGCGTGCAGGCGCTGGAGCAGGCCGACCCGGCCGAGGCGGTGTCGCGGTTCGAGGCGGCGATCGCCCTCGACGAGCGCGCCGTCCCCGCCTACCTCGACCTCGGCGACCTGCAGCGCCGCGAGGGCCGCCTCGACGAGGCCGTCGCGACCTGGAACCGGGTTCCCGACGTCGCGCCCGACCGCGCCTACCTGATCCTGGATCGCGTCGAGGCCGTGAGCCGCGAGCAGGGAGACGCGGAGCGCTTCCCCGCCCTGTGCCGACGCCTCATCGACGCCAACCCGCAGGACTGGCGCGCCCGGCTGGCGTTGGGGCGCCACCTCGCCGACCGCGGCGATCCGTCCGCCGCGCTGGACCTCCTCTTCGACTCGCTGGTGCACAACCCCCACGCCCTGAGCGTGCATCAGGTGGTGTGGCAGGCCCTCGCGACCCTCCGCTTCGACGAGCCCCGCGTCCGTCGCTACATGGCGCTGACCCGCGGCGCGGTGTTCTACCGGGATCCCCACGTGTGCATGCGGTGCCGCTATCGCAGCACCGAGCTGTTGTGGCAGTGCCCTCAGTGCCACGAGTGGAACACCTTCGTCGAAGAACGGATCACCCCGGCCGAGGAGAACTGACAGGATGCCGAACGGCGCGTCCGCCGCCATCCACACGCCGCCGGGACGACGCGGCGACCCTGCCGGCGAGGACGGACGATGCGGGTGGTCCTGACCGGCGGCATCGCCACCGGCAAGAGCCGTGTGCTCGACCGCTTCGCGGTCAACGGCGTGCCGACGTCCGACGCGGACCGGTGGGCCCATGACGCAATCGCGCCGGGCCGCCCGGCGTGGCGGGACGTGCGGGACCGCTTCGGGCCATCGGTGATCGACGCCGAGGGGCGCGTCGACCGGCGCCGGCTCGGCGCCATCGTCTTCGCCGACGACGCGGCCCGGGCCGAGCTGAACGCCATCGTGCATCCCCGGGTCCGGCGCGCCGTCGCCGGCTGGTTCGAGGAGATCGAGCGGCGCCCCGGTCACCGGTTCGGCGTCGTCGCGATTCCCTTGTTCTTCGAGAACCCGCGCGTCGAGACGTTCGACCGGGTCGTCGTCACCGCCTGCGAACACTCGGCCCAGGTCAGGCGCGTGGTCTCGCGCGGGTTCACCCGTGACGAGGCCGAACGCCGCATCGCCGCCCAGCTTCCCACCGAGGAGAAGGCGCGCCGCGCCGACCACGTGATCCGAACGGACGGGACCCTGGCCGACACCGACCGGCAGGCGGACGCCGTATACTGCACGCTCGTCGCGTTGTCGGAGGCGGTCACGGAACGGGGACCGGGGTCGGCGCGTAGAGAGTAGAGAATGGCGATGATCGTGGCGAGTGGCGTGCGGCCGATGCGGGGCGGCGGGCGTCCGAGGGCGGGCTGATGAACGAGAACGGGGCGTTGGTGGCAGTCCGGAACCTGCACAAGCAGTTCCGGCGCGGATCGGAGCGGATAGACGTCCTGCAGGGGGTCGACATCGATCTTCCCCGAGGCGACTACCTCGCCCTGATGGGCCCGTCGGGCTCGGGCAAGACGACGCTGCTGAACCTGCTCGGCGGCCTCGACACGCCGAGCGACGGCTCGGTGACGGTCGGCGGCGACCGCATCGACCGCATGTCGGGCGGCAAGCTCGCGCGCTGGCGGGCGCGGCACATCGGCTTCGTCTTCCAGCTCTACAACCTGCTTCCGGTGCTCACGGCCGAGCGCAACGTCGAGCTGCCCCTGCTGCTGACCCCCCTGTCGCGGGCCGAGCGCCGCCGCCACGTCGCCACTGCCCTCGAGGTCGTCGGCCTGTCCCACCGCGCCAAGCACTATCCGCGCCAGCTCTCCGGGGGGCAGGAGCAACGCGTCGGCATCGCCCGGGCCATCGTGACCGACCCCACCCTGCTGCTCTGCGACGAGCCCACCGGCGACCTCGACCGGAAGGCCGGCGGGGAGATCCTCGACCTGCTGCACGCACTGAACGCCGACCACGGCAAGACCATCGTCATGGTCACCCACGACCCCCACGCCGCCTCCCGCGCCAAGCGGACCCTGCACCTGAACGAGGGCCTGCTCTCGACGGAGCCCCAGTCATGAAGTTCCTGCCCCTCGTCTGGAAGAACCTGTTCCGGCGCAAGGTCCGGACCCTGTTCACGGTGCTGTCCATCGCCGTGGCGTTCGTCCTCTTCTCGTACCTCGTCGCGATCCGCATCGCGTTCGGCTCGGGGGTCGACGTGGCGGGCGCCGACCGCATGCTCGTCATCCACAAGATATCCCTCGTCCAACCGTTGCCCGAGAGCTACCTCGGGCGAATCGCGTCGATCGACGGGGTGGCCGACATCAGCCACATGTCGTGGTTCGGCGGCGTCTACCAGGACCCGCGCAACTTCTTTCCGCAGTTCGCGGTCGACCCCGAGAGCTATCTCCGGCTCTACCCCGAGATCGTGCTGACCGACGCGGAGCGCGAGGCGTGGCTGCGGAACCGGACCGGAGCCATCGTCGGCCGGTCGACGGCCGACCGGTTCGGGTGGGAGGTCGGAGACCGGATCCCGCTCCAGGGCACGATCTTCCGCACCCGCAGCGGCCCGACCTGGGAGTTCACCATCGACGGCATCTACGATGCGGGGGTCGAGGGTTACGACACCGCGAGCTTCTATCTCCACCACGAGTACCTGATGGAGGCCAACGACCTCGGGCAGCGGTTCATCGGCCAGTACGTCATCCGCATCGACGACCCGGCGCGGTCGACCGACGTCGCGGCCGCCATCGACACCCGCTTCGCCAACTCGCCGGCCGAGACCCGGACGTCGACCGAGCAGGCGTTCCTGCAGGGCTTCGCCGACCAGATCGGCAACATCGGTCTCATCGTCATCGGCGTGCTGACCGCGGTCTTCTTCACCATCCTCGTCATCACCGGCAACACCATGGCGCAGTCGATCCGCGAGCGCACGGGCGAGCTGGCGGTCCTGAAGACGCTCGGCTTCACCGATCGCGGGGTCCTCGTCCTGGTGCTCGCCGAGGCGCTGGCCCTCGCCGTGGCGGGGGGAGCCATGGGCCTCGTCATCGGCCGGCTGCTCGTCGGGCTGGGCGACCCCACCGGCGGCTTCCTGCCGACGTTCATCATGCCCACGCGCGACATCGCGACGGGAGTCGCCCTCGTGTTCCTGCTCGGGCTCGCGGCGGGCGTCCTGCCCGCGGTGCAGGCGACCCGGCTCAGAATCGTCGACGCGTTGCGGAAAGTGTGAGAGCCATGCGCTTCCTGGCCCAGATGTTCACGATGATCGCGCTCACGCTGCGCACCGTGCCGCAGCGCGCGGGCTCGTCCCTCGTCGCGGTGACCGGGGTGACCGGGGTCGTGGTCGTCTTCGTGGCGGTGCTCTCGATCGCCGAAGGGTTCCAGGCCGCCCTCGCCGGGGCCGGGTCGCCCGACACCGCGATCGTCATGCGCGGCGGCAGCGACACCGAACTCAGCAGCGGGCTGCCGCTCGAGAGCACCCGGGTCATCAAGGACGCGCCCGGCGTGCGGCGGGCCGGCGGCGGCCCCGTCGCGTCGGCCGAGCTGTTCGTGGTCGTCGACGTGCCCAAGCGGAGCACGGGGTCGCCGGCCAACGTCCCCCTGCGCGGCGTCGAGCCCGCCGCGTTCGGGGTCCGCGAGGAGGTGCGCATCGTCGAGGGGCGCGCGTTCCGCCCCGGCACCAACGAGATCATCGTCGGCCGCAGCGCCGCCACCCAGTTCGCCGGAATCGACCTCGGGTCGACGCAGCGGTGGGGGGAGAGCGAGTGGGAAGTCGTCGGCATCTTCGAGGCCGGCGGCACCGTCGCCGAGTCCGAGATCTGGTGCGACGCCCGGGTGCTGCAGCCCGCCTATCGCCGCGGCGACACCTTCCAGTCGGTCTACGCGCGGCTCGATTCGGCTGACGCCTTCGACACCTTCAAGGACGCCCTGACCACCGATCCCCGCCTCGACGTCATGGTGGAGCGCGAGGACGAGTACTACGTGGGGCAGTCCCAGGCCGTCACCGGCATCATCACCGGCATCGGCGCCGTCATCGCGCTCCTCATGGGCATCGGCGCCGTCTTCGGCGCCATCAACACCATGTACACGGCGGTGGCGAGCCGCACGCGCGAGATCGCGACGCTGCGCGCCCTCGGGTTCTCCAGCACCCCCGTGGTCATCTCGGTCATGGCCGAGTCGGTGGCCCTGTGCATCGCCGGCGGCGTGCTCGGCGGGCTCCTCGCCTACGTCGGCTTCAACGGCTACCAGACCGCCACCCTCAACTGGCAGACGTTCAGCCAGGTCGCGTTCGCGTTCCGCGTCACCCCCGACCTGCTCGTCCAGGGCGTCGTGTGGGCGGTGGTGATGGGCTTCGTCGGCGGCATCTTCCCCGCCGTCCGCGCCGCCCGCCTGCCGGTGGCCACCGCCTTGCGGGAGCTGTGAGGCCGCCCCGAGCCTCTGAACCGCGATTTCCGGCCGGAAGGTCCAGTCGAGGGAAGCTCGAAGCCGGCGCCATGAACGCGCGGATGCCGTCGGTGATCACCCCGTCATCGTATCCGGCCCGCCGGACCGGCTCACCGTTCGCGGTGGATGGCCGAGCCGCACTCGACGGCGGTTGCCGCGCGTGTGACGGTCCGCTCCTCGATCACCGCAGCCGGTACGCCACGAGCGACGGCGCATCGCCGCCCACCGTGACCGCGATGTACTGGCGTCCGTCGAGCATGTAGCTCATCGGCGTGCCGATGGCGCCGCCCGGAAGGTCGATCGATCCGCGCAGCTCGCCCGTCGCCTTGTCGTAGGCCACGAGCCGGGGGCCGTCGTCCGCGGCGCCCCCCGCGGTGAGCGTGTAGAGGAGCAGCGTCCGGGTCACGAGCGGACCGTTGCGGCCGGCGTCGCCGCCCAGGGGGGGCAGGTCCAGATCGCGCAGCCGGGGGTGGTTGCGGTAACGGTCGCCGTCGCCGGTCGGCGTCATCCATCGGTGCTCGCCGGTGTGCATGTCGATGGCGGTCATGCGCGAGTACGGCGGCTTCCACAGCGGCAGGCCGCCCGGCATCCGCGGTTGGCGCCGCAGGTTGCCCCCGCCGAGGTACGGCGCGCCGCCGCGGCTGAGAAGATAGCGCAGGTTCGAGTCGTCGGGCGCCTCGGGCTCCCGGAACCGCATCACCGAGTGCAGGTTGCGCGACGGCACGTAGAGCAGGCCGGTCTCGGGGTCGACGCCGGCGCCGCCCCAGCTCGCCCCGCCGCCGGCGCTGGGGCGGAAGACGGTGCCCCGCAGCGAGAGCGGCGTATAGAGCGGGCCGAGGCGGAACCCCTCCACCGCCTCCACCGCCATCCGCCGGATCTCGGGCGTGAAGTCCACGAGGTCGTCGAGCGTCGCTCCCTGATACTCGAAGGGGGCAGGCCGAGTGGGGAACGGCTGGGTCGGGGCGAGCAGCTCGCCCTCGAGGTCGGTGTCGGTGGGCACCGGCCGCTCCTCGATGGGCCACACCGGCTCGCCCGTCACCCGGTCGAAAACGTAGACGAAGCCCTGCTTGGTGACTTGGGCCACGGCCTTGACGGGGCGCCCGTCGACCACGATGTCGAGCAGGTTGGGCCCGGTGGGGTTGTCGTAGTCCCACACGCCGTGGTGCACCATCTGGAAGTGCCACACCCGCTGACCCGTCTCGAGGTCGACCGCGACGAGGCTCTCGGCGAACAGGTTGTCGCCCAGCCGGTGGCCGCCGTAGTAGTCGGACGTCGGGGTGCTCGTCGGCAGGTAGACGTAGCCGAGCTCAGGGTCGGCGGCGATGTTGCCCCAGACGTTGGTGTTCCCCGAGTAGCGCCACGCCTCGTTCAGCCAGGTGTCGGCCCCGTAGGCGTCGGCGCTCTGGGGCACCATGTGGAAGTCCCAGCGATGACGCCCGGTCCGCGCGTCGTAGGCCCGCACGTAGCCGGGGGCGTTCTCGCGCCGGCTGAGGTAGTCGTGGACGGACGACCCCACGACGACGGTGTCGCCGACCACGAGGGGTGGAGAACGGGACGGCGGAGGCAGCCGGCTGGGGTTCTCGCGCGCCCGCGGCAGCCCCGCCTCGAGGCTCACGCCGCCGTCATCGCCGAACGCAGCGGCGGGCAGCCCGGTCGCCGCGTCCACCGCGGTGAGCCGACCGTCTCCGGTGCCCCAGATGACGCGGGCCTCGCCGCCGCCCTCCCAGTACGCCACCCCCCGGTGGTTCCAGGGCGCGGGCAGGGGCGGGCTGCCCTGCTCGTACACCCGTGGGTTGTAGACCCACACCGTCTCGCCGGTGCGCGCGTCCACGGCCGCGGCCTGGTAGATGGGCGTCGCGAGATACAGCCGGCCCCCGGCCATGACGGGCGTGGCCGAGAGTCGCGCGATGCTCGGCCGGGTCACCCAGCGGTCGGGATCGGCCGCCTCCAGTCGATCGAATACCGTCGCGGCCGGCGCCAGGGCCATCCCCGACCCGCTCTCGACCGGCAGATGCGCGTCGGCGGTGCGCCAACGCCACGCGAGCTCCAGGGTATCGAAGTTGTCGGCGGTGATCTGGTCCAGGGGCGCGTACCGCGTGCCCCGGACGTCGGCGGCATACGAGCGCCATTCCCAGTCGGCCGTCCCCGACTGCGCCGTCGCCGCGGCGGCCGACAGGCAGACGGTCGCCGCCAATGCCCCCACGCGCAGCGTCATCCGCGCCAAGACTCCTCCTCGTTGCATCGCGCCCCGTCGCGGGCGGCCGGGGCGCTGCCGGCGCCCCGGCCCCGGACCGATCAGAAGAGCGCCGTCGGGCGCCGCTTCCAGTCCGGCATGATGCCCTCCATCGCGTCGACGTGGGCGCCGGCCTGCGTCAGCAGGTGGTGCAGGTCGTTGCCGATGCTGATCAGGCTGAAGCCCTGCTCGCGGAACTCGGCCACGCGGTCGGTGCCGAAGAGGAACAGCCCGAGAATCACGTTGTTGCGCAGGGCCGCCGCCTTCAGGGCGTCGGTGGCCTCCTTGAGCTCGGGCGAGGTGTACATATGGGGGAACTCGTACTTCTCGTAGAGCCCCATCGACATGCACAGGTCGTTCTGCCCCAGGAACAGGATATCGACGCCGGGAACCGCGGCGATGTCGTCGATGTTCCTGATGCAGTCCGCCGTCTCGACCTGCAGGGCGCAGATGACGTTGTCGTTGGCGGGACCGGCGTAGCCGAGCAGCCCGGCCTTGTTCATGCTGCGCTGCGGGAAGTACACCGAGCGCGTCCCCGCCGTCGGATACCGTGTACAGCTCACGGCCTGGCGGGCCTCGTCGGCGTTGTTGATGTACGGCACGAGCACGCCGTCGGCCCCCACGTCCAGCGCCTGCTGGATGCCCGCGCGATCGCCGTAACCGGTCACCCGCACCAGCGACTTCGCGCCGCCGCTGGCGATGCCGCCGATCATGGTGGACAGCGTCTCGTAGCCCATCGGGCCGTGCTGCGAGTCGATCAGCAGCCAGTCGTAGCCGCTGTGCGCGAGCTGCTCGACCGCGGTCACGCTGTGCGAATTGATGAACAGGCCCATCTTCGGCTGGTTGTTCCGCAGTGCGGCCTTGAACTCTGCACCGGTCAGGCTGTCGCTCATTCGGTTCTTCTCCTCTGCTCGTCGATCCGTGCCGCGCGACGGAAGGGCGCAATCATCGTCCGGCCGCTCCATCGCAGACCGGCAGGGAGTATACCCGGCGGCGCCGCTCCCGTGGCATGAGAATGATGCGGGTCGAACCGATGTCTTCGCAGGGATCGGGCACGACGCAGCCCGCGCGCGACCCGGGCTCCGCGCCCGGTGTCGTCAGGCGCCGACGGTCGCGTGGCCGCTCCCGCGCTACCCCAGCAGCTCGATCAGCGCCTCCGACACGGTGTCGGGGCGCTGCACCGGGAGGTCGTGACCGGCCCCCTCGACGATGCGCCGCGCCACGAGGTTCGTGAACCGACTCCGGTCGCCGGACGGGTCGGGCGACGGTCGGCCGAAGCCGCTCGCGTCGCCCCGCAGGACGATGGCCGGCACGGTTATCGGCGGCCGCTCGGCGAGCTGCCGCTCGACCTCCAGGAAACGCGCCTCGCCGGGGGCGTTGAGGTGCCGGTGGCGGTACGAGTGGATGACGATGTCGACGAAGTCGGGGTTGTCGAACGAGGGGGCGGAGCGCTCGTACGCCTCGTCCGTGTAGTCCCATTCCGGCGACCACGTCTCCCACAGGTGGCGGACGATGTCGTGCCGGTTGGCCTCGAGCCCGCGCACGCCCCGCTCGGTGTTGAAGTACCACTGGTACCAGAGCCGCGCCTCGCCCGCAGCCGAGCCGGGCCGGCCGGGGTTGACGGTGTCCTGCACCGAGTAGCCGTTCACCGCCACCTGCGCCCGCACGCGTTCGGGGTGCAGGATCGAGGTGATGCAGGCGGCCCGGTTGCCCCAGTCGAAGCCGGCCAGCGCCACCCGACCGAGGCCGAGGGCGTCGGCGAAGTCCACCACGTCCTGGGCGATCGCGGCCTGCTCGGCCATCCGCGGCGCCTCGGCGTCGAGGAACCGCGTCGGGCCGTAGCCGCGCAGGTAGGGCACGAGCACGCGGTACCCGGCCTCGGCGAGGGGCGGCGCGACCCCGTCCCAAGAGCGGATGTCGTAGGGAAAGCCGTGCAGCAGGATGATGGGGAACCCTTCGCCGGGCCCGTGCTCCTCGTAGCCGATCTCGAGCACCGGCGTGCGCACCGTCCGGACCGCCGGGTCCGCCGCGGTCTGGCCCGTCGCGCGCGTCTCACCCCCCGCGCGTCGCGCGGCGCCGACGCCGGTCCCCGCCGTCACCCCGGCCGCAACCACGCCGGCCGTACTGGCCTGCTTCAGGAAATCTCGTCGCGTCTGGCTCATCATGATCCTCCACCGGCCGGCGGCGACGGGCGCGGCGACAAGTTCCGGGCTCGCGAAGCGTGACCTCGGCCGGCCACGGGGGCCGGGGTCGCAGGGAGTACTCTGCGCGGCGACGAGTTCCGGGCTCGCGAAGCGTGACCTCCCTCAACCCGGCCGCGGCAGCTCCGTCGTGTAGAACGCCTCCAGGCGATCCATCGCCTCCACGGGCTGGCGGTCGACGTCCCACCGGAACTGCCGCAGCACGATGCGGTCGGGCAGGAAGTCGCACAGCGTGAAGCCGTGGTCTTCGATGGGGGCCACCGACTCCTCGACGTCGAGGTGGTCCGGGGGCGAGGCCCCGATGCCGCGCACCACGGACGGGAAGCCTCGCACCGACGTGCCCACGGGGCCGCTCAACACCGCGGTGATCGGCCGCGCCGCGAGGTCGACCCCGCCGGCGCGGTGGATGCGGCCCGTGCCGATGGCGTGCAGGTCGCCGCTGATGACGAGGGGAATGCGCGCCGTCTGGGCGCCGATGGCCCGCGCCAGCCGGTCGTGCTGCCGCAGCCAGCCCTCCTGCCAGTACGGTTTCTCGATCGCGGTGGTCAGCAGGCCCTGCTCGCGGTCGAGGATGTCCGGGTACCACTCGCCCCACTTGCCGGCGCTCCACCCGAACGGGTTGGACGGCGCGTGCACGAGATGCCGAACTTCGGTCGATGCGGTACGGTCGAGCAGCCACCGCTCTACCTGAGCGTCGACGAACACCGCGTTCCGACCCGCGAGGCTCAGGGTTCGGCGCACGTCGTACAGCAGCACTTCCGCCAGATTGCCGTATCGCACCGTCCCGAAGCTCTCCGAGAGGTCGCCGCGGTCGCCGGCCGACGACCACGGCAGACCGGCGGGACGCCGGGCGTCGGGCAGGAACTCGGGATAGTAGAGATGCTGCGTGGCCCGCGCGAGCTGAAGCTGGAACCACGGGATGGGAAAGCTCGCGATGTCGTCGGTGACCGCGTCGTTCTCCCAGTGGTCGTGATCGTCCTGCAGGAAAAAGACCGGCGTCGAGCGGAAGTCGGCCCCGTAGACGGGGACGATCTGCGGCCCCGCCGCCGCCTTCATCGCCGTCTCGTTGCTCGCCCCGAAGACGGTGGCCGAGAAGTCGAAGTTCGACATCCGGCCGCTCGGGCTGAGCTGCCCCGCGTTCTCACCCTGCCACGTGTGCAGGTCCCAGTAGATGTGGTCGCCGTTGGCGACGGCGGCGTCCGGCTCGAACGACAGGGCGCGCCGCAGCAGCCGGTTGCGGATGGCCGTCGGCAGGAAGCCGCTCCGCTGCCCGATGCCCTCGTAGGTCCCCCCCGGCCCGCCGGCGCAGGTGAAGAACAGCATGCGGAACCGCTCGGGGCTCGCGTCCGGCGACGGGAACGTCGACAACGGCCACGGTTCGCACAGCGCCGCTCCGTCCGCCCCGTGCAGCGACAGCGTGTGGCGGCGCCCCGGCGCGAGGCCGGTAGCATGGAAGAGCCAGTACTCGCCCGCGGTGTCCGTCATGCGCCCCGGGACGGCGGTAGCCCCGACGCGCAGCACCGGCGTATCCGGCAACGGCCCGTCGAACGACGCCTTCAGCAGGATCCGGGTGTCGCTGACCGCCGGCAGCAGATGCCGCACCCGCCCCGGGTCCCACCCCTGCGGCGCCGGCGGCGCGCCCTGCTCGACCATCGCCCCCAGCGGCAGCCGACCGAAGACGGCCGTCCCCAGGGCGCCCGCGCCGCCGGCCAGGAACTGCCGACGATCGACCGTTCTCCGCCTGCTCATGCTCTGTCACCTCCGCGCTCGGCTGTCCGGGCCGGAATGGGCTCGATTCAGGGTTCATGAAGCGGCAAGCTGAACGCAGGTATTCGCAATCCGTGCGCCAGCTCTCCTGCCGGCGGATGTCAGCCGGACCTGCACGGACCGCGGTGCCCGCCTACTGGCCGTCCCCGTAGCTCCGCAGCAGCGCCGCGATCTCCGGGCGCGTGGCGCGCCGGCCGTTCGTGCCGGGCACGGGGAGAGGAGTTTCAGCCAGGGCGAGGGCGGTCTGGTCACGGTTGTTGGCGGCCCGCACGTCGGCGCCGCGGCGGACCAGGAACTCCACGACCGAGGCGTACCCGTTGCGCACCGCGTCGTGCAACGGCGTCTCCCCCCGCTCGTCGGCGCTGTTCACGTCGACGCCGAGCGCGATGACCACGCGGGCGAGACCCATCGCCAGCGCCTCCTGGTCGACGTGGTCGGGCGGGGGTACGCCGACCCGGTTGCGGCGGTTCTCCTGCGAGATCTGCGCGCGGCCGATGGCCGCCTGCAGGGCGGAGACGCCGTTGGCGGGAATCATGAACGGGTCGGCGCCGTGATCGGCCAGGGCTCGGAGGCTCTCCAGCTCGCCGTACTTCGCGGCGAGCCAGAAGGCGTTGGCCCCGATGGCTTGGTGACGGATGCTGTAGTCGGCGCTGAAGCGGCGGCCGGGAGTGCCCCGCACGACGGGCGCGTTCGGGTCGGCGCCGCGGGCCAGCAGGGCGCGGACCAGCGCGCTCTCGCCCCTCAGCACCGCCGCATGCAGGGCGGTGTAGCCGGCCTCGGCCGCGTTGGGATCGGCGCCCTGCTCGAGCAGGAGCTCGGCGAGGGCGCGGTGCCCGCTGTGGGCGGCGACGACGAGGGCGCTGGTGCCGGCGGCGGCGGTGTCGTTCACGTCGGCCCCGGCTTCGAGCAGCGTTCGGGCCGTCGCGACGTCGCCGTTGCGGGCCACGAACAACAGCGCGGTCGAGCCCCCGTGGGCCATCCGGAAGTTGCCGATTGGGTTGGTGTTGCCGGCGGTGTTCTCGAGCTGGCGCCAGACCCGGCTGCGGGCGTGCACGTCCGCCCCGGCCTCGACGAGGACGCGCACCACGTCCGAATGGCTCTGCGCCGCGGCCCACATAAGGGCGGTCTGCCCCCGCTCGCGCTCCGCCGCGTCGACATCGGCCCCGGCGGCGACCAGCAGCTCGACGGTCGCGACGTCGCCCGAGCGCGCGGCGCTCATCAGCGGGGTCTCGCCCATCTTCAGCGAGACGTCGGCCTCGGCCCCCGCCCTCAGCAACCGAGCCACGAGCCGCGCGTCGCCGTTCTGCGACGCCAGCCACAGGGGCGTGGCGTCGAGGGCATTGGCGGCGTCGACGTCCGCCCCGGCCTCGATCAGGACGTCGGCGAGCTCGAGATCGCCCCGGTGGGCAGCCCAGTGCAGGGCCGTCGCGCCGTCCCCCTGACGGGCGTCGACGTCGGCTCCCTCCGCCAGGAGGACGCGCACCGCGGCCGCGTCACCGGCTCTCGCGGCGGCGATCACGTCGTCCGCGGCCAGCGCCGGCGGCGCCACCGCGAACACCGCCAGCGCCGCCAGCGCCGCGCCCGCGAGGCGCGTTTGCGTCGCGCCTCCCAAGCCCTTTCGAAACGACTCGTTCATTTCCGTCGACTGGCGCTCATCCATGGCACTGTCACCTCGCGGCGGGCGGGATGGTACGCACTGGACCTCCCCGCATCGACCCTATTATGACGCGATTCGAGAGCCGATTCGACCCGTGAGGGCGGGGGACGCGTTGTCGCGACGGGCCGGCCCGTTTACAATCCCGGCACGATCACGCCACCCGCGAACGAGACTCGAGACCGCCCCCGGGCGGTCGGGGGAAGAACCGATGCAACCTGCCCGCGCCGCCCTCGCCAGCCTGTGCACGCTCTCCGTCCTCGCCGGAACCGCGGCCGCCCAGAACGTCGACTGGCCGCTGCACAACCTCGACCTCGCCGGCAGCCGGTACTCGCAGACCGACCGGATCACGCCTGAGAACGCCCACCTGCTCACTCCGCGGTGGCTCTTCCAGCACGGGGTCATCGACGGCGTCAGCAACCAGACCACCCCGGTCATCGTCGACGGCGTGATGTACGTCACCGACTCGCGGGGCAGCGTCTACGCGGTGGACGCCGCCAACGGCCACCTGCTCTGGATCTACGACGTGACGGAGCTGCTCGGCGGCGGCCGGCGCGAGGGCTACATCTTCCGCCACCGCGGCGTCACCTACGCCGACGGGGTCGTCTACAGCGCCGCCGGCTCGTTCATCTTCGCGCTCGACGCCGAGACCGGCGAGCCCGTCGAGGGCTTCGGCGAGAACGGACAGGCCAGCGTCATCCTCGACGTGCTCCGCCAGCGCTACCCCGACGTCGAGACGGCCATCTCGATGGGCTACTGGTTCACCAGCGCCCCGCAGATCCACGACGGCATTCTCTACGTCGGCTCGACCCGCAGCGAGAGCATGATTCCCGGCGGCCACGTCCTCGCGGTGAACGCCGAGACCGGCGAAGTGATCTGGCACTTCAACACCGTTCCCCAGGACGAGAACGACCAGGGCTGGGACATCGCCGGTCCGACCTGGGTCGGCGGCGGGCGCAACGGCGGCGGCATCTGGGAGACGCCGTCCATCGACGCCGAGCTCGGACTCCTCTACGCGGCGGTCGGCAACCCGTTCGGCGACAGCACCCGGCGGGCCGGCGCGAACCTGTTCACCGACTCGATCATCGCGCTCGATCTGAAGACGGGACAGCTAGAGTGGTACTACCAGCAGGTGCACCACGACGTCTGGGACTACGACAACGGTCAGCAGCCGGTCCTCTTCGACATGGTCGTCGACGGCGAGCCGGTGAAGGCGCTCGCCCAGGCCAACAAGAACAGCTGGCTCTATATCCTGAACCGCGAGACGGGCGAGCCGGTCCATCCCATCATCGAGACCCCGGTGCCGACCGAGACCGACCGCGAGGGCGAGGTGCCCTACCCCACCCAGCCGATTCCCCACAAGGCGAACGGCGAGCGGATGGAGCCGGTCTCGCCGGTGTTTCCCACCGACATCCCCCCCGAGCACGCCGAGGGCAAGCGCTTCCTGGAGCAGTTCACCCCCCTGCCCCGGGTGACCCGCGACGTGATCTTCGCTCCCGGCATGGGCGGCGGAGCCAGCTATGGCCCCATTGCCTATAGTCCCGACACCGAGCTCCTGTACGTCAACGCCATCGACCAGCCCTTCAACTCGGGGCGCGGCCCCAAGGGTTACTTCTCGGCCTACGACCCGACCACCGGCGAGCTGGTGTGGCGGCAGATATTCGAGGGCTACGGGCAGGCTGGCGCGGTGGTCACGAAGGGAGGCGTGGTGTTCGTGGGAACCGGCAGCAACATCGCCGGCTACTTCTTCGCGTTCGACGCCCGCACCGGCGACGAGCTGTGGCGTTACAACACGGGCGCCGGTATCTTCGCCTCGCCCGCCGTCTACATGGTCGACGGCGAGGAGTTCGTCACCGTCGCCTCGGGCGGCGGCTCGCGCGGCCGCCGCGGCGGCGACCTCATTCTCAGCTTCGCGCTGCCGAAGTCCGCGGACCGGGAGCCGGCGCGGTAGCGCCGCGCCCCCGTCGCGGGGCCGCCCCGCCGGTCAGTCCTGCTCCTGCGTCGCCCGCGCCTCCTCGGCCCGGGCCCCGCTCAGGATGTTGATCATCGCGTGGTTGCCCTCGTGGCAGGCGTACTCCCAGAGCTCGCCGGCCGTCACCCCGCGCGACGCCTGGTCGGTGGTCATCGGCGCCGACGCCGTCCACGCGCGCTCGAAGACCTCGGGGTCCTCGAGCGTGAACGTGTAGTCGATCGACTCGGGACCGACCCGCGTGAACCGCTCGACGAGCCGCAGGGTCGAGCGCGCCTTCCGCCACGGCGAGCTCCAGTAGGCGTCGGGCTTGTCGACGAAGTTGACGGTCTCGACCACGAGGGTGTCCCCCTCCCACCGGCCCCGCGCCTCGCCCGTCCACTGCGCGATGCCGGTCAGGGGGCGGTCGTCCAGGGGGATGACCCGCAGCTCGTGATACATCTCGTGCAGCATCACCACTTGCCCCGGCGTCTGCAGGACCTGCAGGTTCATGTTGTAGGGCTGGAGCGGCACCATGTTCGGAAGCCCGTCGGTGATGCAGCGCTCCCCGGTGTCGGTGTCGGTGTAGGAGTGGAAGGGACCGACGCCGTAGCGCGCCCGCTCGCGGTCGTGGGCCTCGCGCTCGCCGGGGCGCCAGGGAATCCGGCCGTCGGGCGGATCGACGACGAGCGAAGTGCGCCGGCTGCCGGTGATGCGGGTCCCCGCGTCCAGCCACACTTGGTTGTAGCCGCCGACGGTGCCCGGGGTTGACTTGCCGTCGTTGGCGGCCCGGGTCGCGACCGTCCGCTGCTCGATCGCGGCCGCCTCCTCGTCGGTGAGCCGCTCGCGCCCCGCTTGGCCGGCCGGTCGCTCGAGCGGGGTCAGGGTGGCGGAGGTCCACACGCCCTGCAGGTCCGGGTCGCCCCACGCGGTGCGGGGAAGACCCCAGCCGTCATCCGCGCCGGACTGGGCGTTCGCCGCCATCGGCTGCGAAAACGGCAGCGCACACGCCACCACCACCGCCGGCAGCCATCGCCATCGGTTGTTCATCGACCTCTCCTTCGCCGTCGGCGCGCCTCGGCGGCCCGCGGCAAGGGCGAACCGCCGGTCCTCGACCGGCGACACATCACTCCCGGAGAAGACGCCGGACCGGACCGATCCGCCGCCTACTGCACTTCGAGCCCACCGCCCGCCGCGATCTCGCGGATGCGGGCGGCCTGGTTGGGGTTGGCCGCCGCGATGGCGCCGAGACGATTCACGAGGAGACCCCGATCCTCGTCCGACAGCGAGCCCGCCGCCGACGCCGCGGCCTCGACCGCCGCGTAGCAGTCGGCCTCGTAGGTGATCGACCCGCACTCGGCCGTCAGGTTGGCGAGAAGAGCCGCCGCGTTCGACGACGCGCCGCCCCCGCCCGTCGAGTTGAACGCGGCCTCGGCCTGCGCGATCTCGGCCGCCGCCCCGCGGCGGATGTTGGCCGCCTCGGTGCCCGCCTGGAAGCACGTGAAGTCGGCCCGGTCGGCCCAGCGCAGCGGGGCGCAGGCGTGGATGCCGGCCTCCTTGGCGGCGGTCGACACCTCCGCGATCAGGGCCTCGTACTCGGGGTCGCCCTCGCCGTAGCCCGAGAAGTTGCCGAGGTCCCCGCTCGCCGCGAAGAGCCCGTCGACGCCGGGGATCTGCGCGATCTCGCGAGCCGCCTCGACCCCCTCCAGCGTCTCGATCATCAGGAGGAGCACGACGTTGTCGTTCCACGTCTGGCGGTAGCCGCCGGGCACGTCGTTCCAGAGCTCGCCGGGGCCCTGCCCGCCGCCGGAGCTGCGTCGGCCCATGGGCGGGAAGTAGGTCCAGTCGACGGCGGCCTGCGCCTCTTCCACGCTGTCCACGGTCGGCACCACGATGACGGCGGCGCCCATGTCGGTCGCGTGCTGAATCTCACGCTCGTCGGCATACGCCACGCGGGCGCCCGGCGCGGCCGGCCCGGGGCAGGTGCGCCACAACCGCGCCACCTGCTCCCACGAGGTCGCCTCGTGCTGCATCTCGACCCACATGAAGTCGTAGCCGGCGGCGGCCATCGCACAGTACGTCCGCGCGTCGGTGGCCCTGATCGTGCCGCCGATCATGGGGCCGCCGTCGAGCAGCTTCCGCATCGCCGGGTTCCAGATCGGCGACTCCTCCCCTTCCGGCAGGGCGAACCGGTCGCCGAACTCGAAGTCGGCCGCCCTGAACTGCGCCTCGACGGTCCCCGCGGTCACGCCGAGGATCAGGCCGAGTGCGAGGCCGAGGGCCGTGAATCTGTGCAATCTGCGCATGAGTCCATTCCTTGGTCGATAGTCCTTCGCCACTCGAGTGTCCGTTCCGTGCCGGTATTCTAGCCCGGCAATCGTCGCCTGCGGCTCCGCTCGCCGCACGACCACTCTCCAGGAGTCGCGCCGCTTGCCGCACGACCACTCTCTCCAGGAGTCGCGCCGTCGCGGCCTGCGGGGACGGCCGCCGTCACCGCTTCATCAGCTCCGACGGCCGGTGCAGGATGTAGCGCACCAGCCGGCGGCGGCTCACCTCGCCCGCGTAGATGTTGCCGTCGAAGTCCACCCCGAGGAACTCGATGCCGGCCCCCACGTCCTCGTCGTGCTGGGGGATGAAGTGCGTCACCCAGGCCTGCTCGGTCTTCAGGTCGCCGATTCGGACGCCCTTCTCCCAGCCGAGGTTGCTGCGCCAGTCGTCGGGGGGCCCGGTCCGGACCATGCCCGACAGCCCGTCGCCGGCGTAGAGGACATCGTTGCGGTCGATGAACAGCCCGCTCGGCTTGCCGTAATGGGTCCAGATGTAGAGCAGGTCGCCGTCCGGGTCGAATACCTGGATGCGGCTGTTCCCGCGGTCGGCCACGTAGACCCGGCCCTGCGAGTCCATCTTGATGTCGTGGGGGTCGCTGAAGCGGGCCGCCTCCTTGCTCTCCGAGCCGACGCCGCCGCCGATCGCGAAGAGGAACGTGCCGTCGCCCGAGAACTTCACGATGCGGTTGTTGCCGCCGCGGTGCCCGTCCGACACCCAGATGTCGCCCTCGGGCGAGACCACCACCCCCGACGGCCCGTTGAAGTGCGACTCGTCGTCGCCCCAGACCCCGGCCTCGCCGAGCCGCATCACCACCTCGCCCTGCTGGTTCAGCTTGAGCACCTGGTGGCCGATGCCCATGCTCTCGCCGAGGGCGGCCCGGGCGTCGCCGTGCGATCCACCCTCGGTGACCCACAGGAAGCCCTCGTGGTCGAGGAAGAAGCCGTGGGGGAAAGCGAAGAGCCCCGCCCCGAAGCTGTCGACGAGGTTGCCCTCGAGGTCGAACTTCATGATGGGGTCGAGGTCGGTGCCCGCGCACTCGTTGGCGCCGCAGCGATCCAGGATCCAGAGGTGCCGCCCGTCCGGGTCCGGAAAGACGCCGCTCACCGTCCCCGTCACCCGTCCCTCCGGCAACTTCTCCCAGCCGAAGGTGGCCCGGTAGGGGTTCGTCGTCGACGACTGCGCCCATGCCCCGCCCGCGCCGAGCAGGACGACGATCAGAACTGCCGCCGGCATCCATCCGATGCGTCCGGACCTGGCCATGGAACCTCCCTTCCGCGTGACGTCCGCCCTGGCGCGACGCCCCTGAATCCCGATGAACGGCAGTGTCGCGGTTCGAGCCCCGACGGTTCCCGCCCCGGGCACGCAACCGCCGGGCTTCCGTCACCGCCCCGAACACCGGGCGCCGCCCGACCCCTCACAGACTCCCCTCGGCGTGGCGGCTGCGCAGCACCTTCTTGTCGAACTTGCCCACGCTCGTCTTCGGCAGCTCGTCCACGAAGGCGAGGGTGTCGGGAATCTCGAACTTCGCGAAGCGCTCGGCGAGGTGCCGGCGCAGGTCGTCCTCGGAGACCGCGCTGCCCTCGGTCCGTACCACCGCGGCCAGCGGCCGCTCCCCCCACTTCTCGTCGGGGACCGCGATGACCGCCGCCTCGAGCACCTCGGGATGGGCCATCAGCGCCCCCTCGAGGGCCACCGACGAGATCCACTCGCCGCCGCTCCTGACGAGGTCCTTGGTGCGGTCGGTAATCGTGAGGTAGCCGTCGGGGGTCATGGTGCCGACGTCGCCGGTGCGGAACCAGCCGTCGGCGGTGAAGCTCTCCTCGGTCGGCTCGCGCCGGAAGTAGCTGCGGATGACCCACGGGCCCCGCGCCTGCAGCTCGCCCATGGTCTCGCCGTCCCACGGGCGCTCGGCGCCGTCGTCGCCGACGATGCGCAGCTCGACCCCCCCGAGGGGGGTGCCCTGCCGCGCCTTGACGTCCCACCGCTCGGCGTCGGACAACGGCCCGTGCTGCCGCTGCAGCTTGCACACCGTGCCGAGGGGCGACAGCTCGGTCATGCCCCAGGCGTGGAGCACGTCGACCCCGAGGTCGCGCTCGTAGGCCTCGATGAGGGAGCGCGGCATCGCCGACCCGCCGACGACCAGCGACCGGATGGACGAAACGTCGCGCGGCCTCGCCCTCAGCTCGTGGTACAGCCCGTTCCAGATGGTGGGCACGCCCGCCGCCACCGTGACGCCGTGCGTCTCGATGAGCTCGGCGAGGGCCGCCGGCTGCAGGTTCGGCCCCGGCATCACGACGTCGGCGCCGGCCAAGGTGCACGCGTAGGGCAGCCCCCACGCCATCGCATGGAACTGCGGCACGACCGGCAGCACGACATCGGTCTCGGTCAGGGCCAGCCCCATCGCCTGGTTCTCGCCGAGGGTGTGCAGGAACATCGAGCGATGGCTGTAGAGGGCCCCCTTGGGGTCGCCGGTGGTGCCGCTGGTGTAGCACAGGCCCATCGCCATGCGCTCGTCCGTCGACCGCCACTCGAAGTCGTCGGCGCCGCCGTCGACGAGGTCCTCGTAGTGGAGCACGTTCGGCAGCCCGGTCTCGATGTCGCGCGGCGCGTTCACCAGCACGTAGTGCTCGACGCAGTCGATGTCGCCGGCCACCCGCTCGAAGAGGGGCAGCACCGTGGCGTCGATGAAGACCACCCGGTCCTCGGCGTGGTTCACGATGTAGGAGAGCTGTCGGGGGAAGAGCCTGACGTTCAGGGTGTGGCAGACGGCGCCGGCCCCGGGAATGCCGAAGTACATCTCCAGGTGCTGGTGGTGGTTCCAGGCGAACGTGCCCACGCGGTCGCCCGGCGCGACGCCGAGGCCGGCGAGAGCGGCTGCAAGCCGTCGGCTGCGGCGGCGAAGGTCGGCGTAGGTGTAGTCGTGCATCCCGCCGTCGGGCTGCCGGGTGAGGATCCGCTTGTGCGGGAACATCCGGGCCGCGTGCTCGACGATCCGGTCGAGCGTCAGCGGGTAGTCCATCATCAGGCCGTGCATCGCTTCGCCCTCACTGCCCGGTCGGTCCGCCGATTGCCGGGCGCGGCGCTCCCCGACTCAGAGATCGGCGAGCAGCACCCACATCGGCCGGTTCCCGCCCTCGTAGGTCTCGATCGGTGTCAGCTCGCCGCTGTCCTGGTCGATGCGGTACGACGCGATGCGGCCCGAATCGAGGCCCGCCGAATAGAGGAAGCCGCCGGCCGGATCGAGGTTGAACGCCCGCGGCACCGGCTCGGTCGCCACCCGCCCCGTCGCCGTCAGTCGGCCCGAGACCGGATCGACGGCGAAGCTGGCCACGCTGTCGTGCCCTCGGTTCGGCGCGTAGAGGAACCGCCCCGACGGGTGCATCGCGATCTGCGAGCACGTGTTGGGCCCGGCGTAGCCGGCCGGCAACGTGGAGATCGTCTGGAGCGGGGCCAGGGTCCCGCCCTTCGCGTCGATGGCGTAGGCGCTGACGCTGCCCCCCTGCTCGTCGGAGAAGTAGACGATGTCGAGCGCGGGATGGAAGGCCAACGCGCGCGGACCGAGATAGGCCTCCGGGGCGTAGTGCGCCGGCGCGTTCGGGGTCAGGCGCCCCGTCGCCTCGTCGAACGTGAACTGGAAGATCGCGTTCGGGCCCCGGTTGGCGATGTGCGGCACGTAGGCGAACCGGTTGGAGCGGTCGGTCAGGATGGCGTGGGCGCCGTGGGCGGTGAACCGCCACTCGACCGGCGGGAACGTCACCGCCCCGTCGCGCCCTACCGCGTGCACGGCCGCGGTGCTCTGGTAGTAGTAGGCGGACAGGACGTACCGGCCCGACCGGTCCGTCGCCACGTACACCGGCTCGCCCTGCAGGGGCACGGTCCCGATCAGGGACAGGCCGCCGCTTCTCGGATCGACCCCGAAGCTCGAGAGCTGCTGGCTCCCCCGCCGCCCGACGTGGAGCACGCGCTTGTCGGGGCCGAGGGTCATCGGCGCCGGGCCGCCCTCGACCGACACGTCCTCCCGGCGGCTCAGGGCCCCCGTCGCGGGGTCCTGCATGAAGACCGCGATGCGGTCGTCGTCCTGGAACGACACGTACAGGTACGCCATCACTCGAGCTCCTCGACGCGGGCGCCGCGCATGATGTTCAGCAGCCCGTAGTTGCCCTCGTGGCAGGCGTACTCGAACAGCGGCCCCGAGGTGACCCCGCGCGACTCCTGGTTGGTGGTCATGGGGACGCTGGCCGTCCACGGCTGCGTGAACATCTCCGGGTCGGTCATCGTGAACGCGTAGTCGATGGTCTCGTCGTCGACGCGCGTGAACCGCTCGACGAGATGCAGCGACGGCCGGGCCCCCCGCCACGTCGCGCGCCACAGGAAGTGCCGCTTGTCCGAGAAGTTCGTCGTCTCGACCACGAGCGTGTCGCCCTCCCACCGGCCCCGGGAGTCGCCGAGCATGGCGTCGATGTCGGCATCGAGCTGCCCGCGGCCGTCCACCGGAATCATCCGATACTCGTGGAACATCTCGTTGAGAATCGCCACCCAGCCCGGCGACTGCAGGATGTGGTAGTTCATGTTGTAGCCCTGCAGCGGCACCAGGGGCAGCCCGTCGGTCAGGCAGCGCTCACCGGTGTCGGCGTCCTCGTAGGTATCGAACGGCCCCACCCCGTAGCGCGCGAGGTCGCTCTCGAGCCGCTCGCGCCCCGCCTCGGTCCACGGGATGCGGCCGTCGGGCGGATCCGTGATGAGCGAGGTGCGCCGGTCCTCGGTGACGTTCTTGCCGCTGTCCATCCAGAACTGGTTGTAGGCGCCGACGTCGCCGGGGATGAAACGGTCTGACGCGGCCCGGCTCTCCGCCGTCCGCACCTCCAGCTCGGCCGCCTCCTCGGCCGTGAGCACCGTCTGGTCGCCCAGATCGGCAGGCCGTTCGATGGGCGTGAGGGTGGCGTTGGTCCAGACGCCCTGCAGGTCCGGGTCGCCCCACGACGTGCGCGGCGCCGTCCAGTCGGCGGGCGCCCCGGCCGGCTCCGCCTCCGGCGCCGGTGCGGCGGACGCCGGCTCCGCCCGCGGGTCGGCCGCGGCCACGTCCTCCGCCGCGCCGGGGGCGTGAACGACGGCTTCTTCCGGCGTGCGCGGATTGGCCAGCACGAGGATGACGACTCCGAGAACCGCGGCAACGCTCCAGAATGTTCGATTGCTCATGTCACCCCTTCCGGAAGGTCCCCCAGCCGTGACGCCCGCCGCGACCACCGTCCGCCGCGATCACCGTCCGCCGCGATCACCGTCCGCCGCCACCGCCGCACTCGGCAGCCCCGACCCGGCGACGAGCACGGCGGCGGCCAGCCGTCACGCCCCCACCCTTCGTCATCGTCCACTCCTTCACGTGGCGAAACCGCCCGTCAGAATAGCACGCGGGCAGGGCAACCCCTCCCGCCGGGATCGCACGCCTACGTTCGCGGTCGGGGTCGTGCGGGCGGGGGCCGACCGCGAGAGGACGGCCCCTCCCACGCTTCGACACCACCCGGGACGACGCGGAACAGCGGATGCGGCGCGGGGAACGCCACCCTCTCGGCGAGGACCGCCCGTTCCGGATCACGCACCGCGAGCTTGGCCTTCAGGTGCTCCCACTCGTATTCGAGCTGACCGCGCGCGATCGGCATCCTGCTGCGCGCGCCCGCCGAGCGGATGAGGTCACGGTCGAACCGGTAGCCGCGGGCCAGCGCCTCGGCGTGCACGTGCCGGAGGTACTCGGCGATGGCGCCGGTGGGCGAACGCCGGCGGCGGAACCGGACGAGTTGGGGGTGGTGGCGGTAGCCGCAGGTGGCGCCCCTCAGCACCGCCTGCGCCAGCAGCGCCTCCCGCCAGAGCGCGACGAGGCCTCGCGCGTCGAGGTACTTGGGGTGAAGACTCCAGATTCGCATGCGTCGAGAGGAATCGCCGGGGGGCGCCGCGTGGCGCCTGGCCCGCCAATCGTCGTCAGCGGCTCCGCCGTTGCGCGAACCGACCCTCCGGGAGCGCGCGCCGCCCACGGCGAGCCACCCGGCATGGAAGGGAAGCCTCAGCGTAACAGACCGGGGGCGTGCAGCGCTCCATGGCCTCGCCGTCCCGTCTCACGGATCTCCCAAATCACACACCGAATCGGCTACCATCCGGGTAACCTGTGCTGGTTGAGGCCCATGGACTTCGACGGCTACGAGATCGACGAAGCGGTCTACGACGAGTTGCTGCAGCCGGACGGCGCGCCGCGAACCCACTGCCGGCCGCTTCATGACGCGCTGAGCCGGGTGTCGGGTCCGGAGCTGGCCGAGACGCAGCAGCGCGTGACCCGGTCGTTCATCGACGAAGGCATCACCTTCACGGTGTACGGCGACGGCGACGGCGACGGCGACGCCGACGAACGCATCATCCCCATCGACTGCATCCCCCGCATTCTGTCGGCGGCCGAATGGAGAGCGCTGGAAGCAGGCCTCGCGCAACGCGTCCTGGCGCTCAACCGCTTCCTGGCCGACGTGTACGGCGCCGGCCGGGCGATGTCGGACGGCGTCATTCCCGAAGAGATGGTGCGGGGATGCCCGCAGTACCGCACCGCCATGCAGGGGTTCGCGCCGCCGCACGAGACGTGGGTGACGGTCTGCGGGACCGACCTGGTGCGGACGAACGACGGTTTCGCGGTGCTGGAGGACAACCTGCGGGTGCCCTCGGGCGTCTCCTACATGGTCGCCAACCGCAAGGCGGTGAAGTCCAGCCTCCGCCGGCTGTATCGCCGCTGCGGCGTCCGCGAGGTGGAGCACTACGGCGAGCTGCTGCTGGCGACGCTTCGAGAGCTGGCCCCCGTCGGACGTCCCGAGCCGTACATCGCGGTGCTGACGCCCGGCGTCGGGAACTCCGCCTTCTACGAGCACATGTTCCTGGCCCGCGAGATCGGGGCGGCGCTGGTCGAGGGCCGCGATCTGCTCACCAGAAACGGCATGGTCCATGCGCGGACGACGGAGGGCCTGCGCCGGGTGGACGTGATCTACCGGCGGGTGGACGACGACTTCCTCGACCCGCTCGTCTTCCGCGAGGACTCCCTGCTCGGGGTGCCGGGGCTGCTGGACGCGTACCGCCGGGGCAACGTGACGCTCGCCAACGCGCCGGGTACCGGCGTGGCCGACGACAAGAGCGTTTACGCCTACGTGCCGGACCTGATTCGCTACTACCTGGGTGTGGAGCCGCTGCTCGCCAACGTGCCGACCCGCCTCTGCCGCCGGCCCGAAGACCTGGAGTACACGCTCGACAACCTCGATCGCCTGGTCGTCAAGCGGGTCGGCGAATCGGGCGGCTACGGCATGCTGGTGGGCCCCCAGGCCACGGCGGCCGAGCGGGAGGCCTACGCCCGGGAGCTGCGGGCCAACCCGGCGGAGTTCATCTCGCAACCGGTGCTCTCGCTCTCGCGGGCCCCCTGCCTCGTCGACGGCCGGATCGAGCCGCGTCACGTCGACCTGCGGCCCTTCGTGCTCCGGGGACGCGAGACCCGCATCGTTCCGGGCGCCTTCTGCCGCGTCGCGCTGCGCCGGGGCAGCCTAGTGGTGAATTCCAGTCAGGGCGGCGGCGGCAAGGACGTGTGGGTGCTGGAGTCCTGACGATGCTGGCGCGCAGTGCGGAGGGCCTCTACTGGCTGGGCCGCCACCTCGAGCGGACCGAGAACGGGTGCCGCCTGCTGGGCGAGCAGATGACGACGCTGGTCGACCGGCCGGTGCACGAAATCAACTTCGGCTGGCGGCGCATCTACGGCGCGCTGGGCCGACGCCCGCCGGGACCCGCCATCGCGGTGCTGGAGAGCGACGACGACTACGCGCTGGCCGATTCCTACACGCTGGCCGACGACGTGACGTTCGAGCGTTCCAACCCCGACGCCATCCGCAACAGCTTCGCGCAGGGCCGCGAGAACGCGCGGCAGATGCGCCACTGCATCAGCCCCGAGATGTGGACGTGCCTGAACCGGGCGTGGCTGCGGTTCCGGGAACGGCGCATCGAAGACATCTGGGCGACGGCCCCCGAGAGCTTCTACACCGACCTCGCGCAGGAGCTGGCCGCCTTCGTCGGCGTCACCGAGACCACGCTGTACCGGGACGACGGGTGGCGGTTCCTGCGGCTGGGCCGCCTCATCGAGCGCGCCCAGTTCACGGTCGCCCTGCTTTTGGCGCAACTGGCCGCGGTGCGGACCGACGAGGGGCACGTCGACGGCGAATGGTCGAGCCTGCTGCGAGTCTGCCAGGCGTCCGACGCCTACAAGCGCTGCCACGGCGTCGGGGTGCGCCCGGAGCGCGCGCTCGCCCTGCTCGTCGGCGATGCGCAGCTTCCGCGGTCGTTGGGCCGCACCCTCGACGAGGTCGCCGACGGCCTCGGCGCGCTCGCGACCGCTCCCGGCGCCACCGACGAGGCCCGGCGGGGGGCCGGCAACCTCGCCGCCGACATCCATCGGCAGTGGCGCGACACCGCGGACCTGGCCGGCTGGGAAGGCGCGCTCCGCCGCATGAACCGCGAGTGCCGGCGACTGCACGATGTGGTGATGGAGGCGCACGTCGCCTATGACCCGGACCGTGCGCCGGGGCCGTGACGCCGCCCGTGGAGGCGCAACTCGCCTACGACCCGGACGGTGCGCCGGCGCCGTGACGCCGTCCGGCCGGCCTGCGCGCCGCTCGCCGAAACTGCTTGCTCAGGGCCAGCCCCTGGCGTTGGTAGGACGACCCGATGGACGGCCCGTAGACCCGGTCCGGGACCTCCAAGAGCCGACTGTAGACGAGCCGGCTGACCACCTGTCCGTGCTCGATGACGAACGGCACCTCGTGCGCCCGCACCTCGAGCACGGCCCGGGTACCCCGAATGTCACTGTCTCCGTAGCCGAACCCCGGATCGAAGAAGCCTGCGTAGTGAATCCTGAACTCGCCGACGGACGGGTCGAACGGCACCATCTCGGCCGCGAAGTCCGGCGGAACCCGGACGCGCTCGCGCGAGCCCAGGATGTAGAAGTCGCCGGGATTCAGGATCAGCCGCCCGTCACAACGGCTCGTGATCCGGTCCCAGTACTCTTCCGGGTCGTAGTGCCCGACCTTCACCATGTCGACGAGAGGCGCATTCTTACGGCCCCGGTAACCCACGACCTCACTCGGGTCGTCGCCGGTGAGGTTGATCGACAGCCTCAACCCGTCCCGGATCTCGGCGCGGCCGGGGCTGTCCCCATCGACGTAGACGAGGTTCTCCGCCTCGTCCAGACGTTCCAACTGACTGTCCGAGGGGAGCGGCCTTCCCCGCACGAATCGCAATTGCGACAGCCTCGCGCCCTGCTGCACGATGATCGAGAACGTCCGCGGGACGACCTCGGCGAAAAGCGGCCCCGAGTACTTGTTCGGCACCCATTCGAACTCGCGACCGTAGTCGGTGATCAATCGCGTGAAGACATCGAGCCGGCCCGTCGTGCTCTTCGGATTCGCCCTCGCCGACACCCCGTCCGGCAGCCGAAGACTCTCCTGCAGCGGCGCCAAATAGACACACCCCTTCTCGAAGACGGTCGGGGATGACAGATCCAGTCGCGCCATGGACAGCGTCTCGAGCTTGCGCGCGACCGTGGAGAGCTGGCCCGGCAGGAAACTCGCCCGGAGGCGGTAGGCGACCGCACCCAGTCGCAAGTCGAGGCTCGCCGGCTGCACCTGGTCGTCCGCGACCGGCGCCGTCGCGGTTACGAGTTCATTTCGAATCAGCGTCCGAATGTGCTGGTACGGCAGGACGCCGGTAGAGACGGGCGCGCGCGCGGTGTCCGGGAAGAGTGGCATCAGCCGGTCGTCCGCCACCCCCATCTCACTCGCTCCTCCGCCCGCTGGTCGTCACGGCAATGCCTCCGCCACCGCCGCCGGCGTGCGTTCCGGCGACGCGAAGGGGTCGACCACGCGGACGGCGTTCAGTAGTCGTCTTCCCGGCGCCGCATCCCGTTCAGGAGCTCAGCGATCCACCTCGATACGCTGCGCTCGTCCTCCGCCGCCTGAATCCGTACCCACCGAGCGAGATCCTCCGGCAGCGTGATGGTGACGTTCCTCATCATCGATCTCCCGTGTGGGGGCGAACACGGTACCACAGATATCGTGCTCAACGGGAAGATGACGGCACGAATGCCGCGACCCGCGACTTCATCGTGCGACATGCTACTCTTGCGGCCGGGAATCAACGTGGTCGAGGGAGGAGCGACGCGATGCGAACATGGGTGGTGTCGAGCGTACTCGTGGCGGCGGCGTGCGGCGGCGCGGAGCCGGAACCGGCGGCCGAGCCGGAGGCGCCGCCGAGCGCAGGAACGATCGAGCGGCTCGATCCGGCCTTCGACGCGCTCGTGCCGGCCAATGCCGTCATCGAGGAGCTGGCCGGCGGGTTCGGTTTCACCGAGGGGCCGGCGTGGATCGACGACGGAGACGGTTACCTGCTCTTCAGCGACATCCCCGGCAACCGCATCGTCAGGTGGGACCCCGACGGCGCCGTCAGCGACTTCCTGAACCCGGTCTACGAGGGTGAGCACGAGGAAGGGCGGCTCGTCGGCTCGAACGGCATCATCGTCGATCCGGACGGGAACGTGGTCTTCACCGAGCATTACAATGGCCGGATCTCCCGCATCGCCGCCGACGGGACGCGGAGCGTCGTCGTCGACAGCTACGAGGGCGGACGGCTGAACAGCCCCAACGACCTCGACTACCACTCCGACGGCTCGCTCTACTTCACCGACCCCGCCTACGGCCTCCCGAGCCCCGAGGCGCGGGAGCAGGACGTGAACGGCATCTACCGGCTGAGCGCGGACGGCGAACTCGCCCGCCTCGGGGAGCAGACCGGACCCAACGGCATCGCCTTCTCGCCCGACGAGTCGCGCCTCTACGTGGCCGACAGCGCCACCCGACAGTGGACGGCGTACCCGGTGAACGAGGACGGCTCCCTCGGCGAGGGCGAGCTGCTGCTCGACGCCAGCGGTTCGGAGGAGAGCGGCTCGGCCGACGGACTGAAGATCGACGAGCAGGGCAACCTGTGGGCGACGGGCCCCGGCGGTGTTTGGGTCATCGGGCCGGACGGGACGCACCTCGGGACGATCAAGCCGGACCAGGTGCCGGCCAACGTGGCGTGGGGCGACGCGGACCGGCGCACGCTGTACATGACCGCGCGCACCGGGCTCTACCGCATTCGCGTCAACGTCGCCGGCGACCGCTAGTAGGACCGCGCAGCCCGGCCATGGTGACTGGATTCACCGTGTCACGCGCCGCGCGCAGGAATCGCAGGACGTCAGTGCGCCCTGACGGGAGTCGGTAGGGACTCGTAGCTCTCCGCGCCCGGAACCGCCGCCCCACGACACCGTCAGCCTCCGTCTCCGGGAGTCACGACGAGCCGCCCGGGCCGTTTCGGATGGGGCCGGGCGCGGAGTCCCGTGGCTATGGCTGCTCGCGGTCCCGGGCGCGGGCGGAGACGAGCAGGTTCTCCATGCCGTAGTTGCCTTCGTGGCAGGCGTACTCGAAGAGTGCGCTGTCCGACCGCAGCATGACCACCCGCACCGACCACGGCTGCGCGAACGACGCGGGGTCGTGGACGGTGTACTCGTAGGCGAGGCGGTCGGGGTCGATCCGCGTGAACCGCTCGGTCAGCCGCATGTCCGGGCCCGAGCCGCGGAAGCTGGTCTTGTCGGTGAAGTTCCGGGTCTCGACGACCAGGGTGTCACCCTCCCAGCGGCCGCGCGAGTCGCCCTTCCACTGCCGCACGTGGCCGGGTAGGTGCGGTGAGCCGTCGAGGGGGACGACGCGGGCGTCGTGCACCATCTCGTTCAGGATCACGACATGGTCGTCGGTCTGGAACAACTGCATGTTGTTGTTGTAGGCGCTGGGGTTCATCGGCGGGCCGGCGTTGAACCCCAGGATGCAGCGCTCGAACGCGCCGCGGTCCTCGGGGCCGAACGCATCGCGCCCGAGCAGCCTCTGCCGCCGCTCGCCGCGGGCCCGGGCCTCGTCGCTGCGCGCCGGGATCTTGCCGTCGGGGGGGTCCACGACGAGCGACGTCCGGCGTTCCTCGCCGAGGGAGGTGCCGCGGTCGTACCAGAAGTTGTTGTAGCCGCCCGACACCGGCAGCCTTCCGTTCTCGTCGCGCCAGAGGTCGACGTTCTGGGCGTCCACCCGCTCCTGCGCGAACGCCGCCGCCTCCTCCGGGGTCAGCGTGGTCCGCCCCTCGAAGTCGTCCGGGCGCTCGAAGGGAATGGCGCTGCGGAAGTCCCAGACCCCCTGCAGGTCCCGCGCCGACGTCTCCCCCTGCGCCGTCTGACCGGCCGCCGCCGCGGTCACCGACAGCAGGCCGCACAACGTCGTTCCCGCGGCTCTCACGATTGCGTCTCGCGTCCTCATGCCTGACCTCCCTGCGCCTGCCGCACCGCGGCTGGCGCCGCCCGTTCCGATGACGCCACCGAGGGGCGCGTCGGCGCCAGTTCCGGTAACCCGTTCTCCGGCCGATGGCGGCCCGTAGCGAAAGTCCCCGCGACCCTCGGGCGGCGACTGCAACCCGCCTACGCCTCGTATCGGTTGGCTAGCGTGCCGATCCCGTCGATGGTCACCTCGACCGTGCTGCCGGGCTTCATGGACCCGACCCCCACGGACGTCCCGCAGCAGATGACGTCGCCGGGGTGCAGCGTCAGGTCCTGCGATATCGCGCTGACGATGCGGTCCGGCGGAAAGAAGAGGTCCGTCACCGGATAGCGCTGCCGCTCCTGTCCGTTCAGCACGGTGCGGATCGACAACGACAGGGGGTCGAGGCCGGTCGCCACCGCCGGACCGAAGACGCCGAAGGTGTCGAAGCTCTTGGCCCGGGTCCACTGCGGGAACGACGGATCCTTCCCGAGGATGCCCACCGCGGTGACGTCGTTGACGCACGTGTAGCCGAAGATGCAGACGGCGGCGCCGGCCGGGTCGACGGCCCGGCACTCGCGGCCGATGACGATGCCCAGCTCGCCCTCGAACACGACCTTGCCGTCGTACGAGCGCGGCTTGCGGATGGTGCCCCCGGGGCCGAGATACGAGCCGTTGGCCTTGATGAAGTAGAGCGGTTCCGCCGGCTCGCTCTGCCCCGTCTTCTCGGCCATCGCCCGCGAGTTGTTCCACAGCGCGACCATCTTGCCGGCCGGCGCCGGAAGCAGGAGCGCCACCTCCTGGACGCCCAGGGTCGCGCCGGACGCGGTCGGCTCGCCGAACATGTCGCCGGTGTGCACCGTGATGCTCTCGCCGGACAACGTGCCGAAGCCGGTCGCGCCGTCGCGCTCGAATCGAATCCACCGCGCCATGCCGTTTCCCTCGCCGCCCGCCGATGGGCGCGCAGCGTCTTCCCCGACCGAACGCCGCCCCTCGGATCAGGCCCCCGGGGCCTCGCGCATTGTACAGCGGAGACGACGGCTCTTCCCCAGCGGACGGGCGCTCCCCCGCCACCCGGGAACGGCGATGACGCTCATCGCGCCGCCACCGTCCCCGCGCGCAGGATCCCGCAGCCGCGCCGGCGCGGGTCGGCGACCCTCCAGGCAGGCCGGCGCGGGTCGGCGACCCTCCAGGCAGGCCGGCGCGGGTCGGCGACCCTCCAGGCAGGCCGGCGCGGGTCGGCGACCCTCGGCGATCACCGTTCCCGCCCGGGCCCGGTCAGGGCCGGCAGCCCGTCCTCCAACCTCGCCAGCGCGGCGGTTCGGCGACCCTCGGCGATCACCGTTCCCGCCCGGGCCCGGCCAGGGCCCGCAGCCCGTCCTCCAGCCTCGCCAGCGCGGAGGTTAGGCGACCCTCGGCGATCACCGTTCCCGCCCGGGCCCGGTCAGGGCCGGCAGCCCTTCTTCCAGCCTCGCCAGCGCGGCGGTGATGTCCTCGAACGCGGCGGCGAACGAGAACCGCAGGAATCCCTCGGCGATCTCGCCGAAGTCGCGGCCCGGTCCCAGCGCCACCTGCGTCCGCTCGAGGATCTCGAAGGCCAGCCGGAGCGAGTCGCGTCCCAGACCCCGGGCGTCGGCGAGCACGTAGAACGCGCCGGTGGGCGTGACGGGCACCGCGAGGCCGAGCCGGCGGACGCCGTCGACGAGCACGCGGCGACGCCGGTCGTACTCGGCGACCATCATCCGCCGGTGCGGCTCCCCCTTCTCCAGCGCGGTCAGCCCCGCCGTCTGCACGAAGTGCGACGCGGAGATGAACAGGTTCTGCTGCAGCGAGACCAGGCGCCGCATCGCCGATTCCGGCGCGATGACGTAGCCGAGGCGGAAGCCGGTCATCGCGTACCGCTTGGAGAAGCCGTCGAAGACGAAGCAGCGGTCGGTCATTCCGAGGGGCGACGTGGTGGCGGCGCCGTCGTAGAGCAGCCCGTCGTAGACTTCGTCGGACAGGATCGGCGCCCCCAGCCCGGCGAGGCCGCGCACCACCTCGGGAGGCTGCACCGCCCCCGTGGGGTTGGCCGGCGAGGCCAGCAGGATGCCCCGCGTGCGCGGGGTGATCGCGGCCCGCACCCGGTCGACGTCGATGACGTAGCCGTCTTCCGGCGAGGTCGGCACGAGGACCGGCCGGCCGCCGCACATCTCCACCATGTTCGGGTAGCACGGATAGTGGGGCGTGGGCAGGATGAGCTCGTCGCCGGGGTCGAGGAGCAGGCTGACGACCATGAGGAGGGCGGGCGAGGTGCCGCTGGTCACGACGATCCGTTCCGGGTTGACCGCCGCGCCCCGCCGCCGCTCGCAGTCGGCCGCTATCGCCTCGCGCAGGGCGTGGAGTCCCCGGCTGTCGGTATAGTGCGTGTCGCCGGCGGCGACGGCGGCGGCGACCGCCTCGGCCACCTCAGGCGGCGGCGGGAAACCCGGTTCGCCGACCCCGAGCTGCAGCACGTCGAGACCGGCGCGGGCCATCTCCATGCCGCGCTCCATCACCTCCATCGCGAGAAACGGCGCGATGGCCTCCGTGCGGGCCGAGTAGGACATGAGCGCTCACCCTCGACGAGAACGGCTATCCTGACGGTGCGATGCCCGTCGTGCCCGTCGACGACCCGCTGGACGCGCGGCTCCACGACTTCCACGCCGTGCCGGACCCCGTCCTGCTCCGCCGGCGCGGCCTCTTCGTGGCCGAGAGCCGGTTCGTGGTGCGCGAGCTGCTGGCCCATCCCCGCCTCGCGGCGCGGGCGCTGCTGGCGACGCCGGCCGCCCTCGGCAGCCTCCGCGACCTGCTCGACGACCGTACGCTCGACACCCTGCCAGTGTACGTGGCCGCGCCACCCGTGTTGAAGCAGATCACCGGATTCCGGGTCCACCGGGGGTGCCTGGCCCTCGGTGAACGGCCCGCGGCGGCGACCGACGCCGACCTTCCGGCCCTTGCCGCCGCCCGCCTCGTGGTGGTGCTGGAACGGGTCGGGAACCCCGACAACCTCGGAAGCATCTTCCGGAACGCCGCCGCCTTCGGCGCCCGGTGCGTCCTCCTCGGCCCCGGCTGCTGCGACCCCCTGTACCGCAAGGCGATCCGGACGTCGATCGGCGCCACCCTGCGGATTCCCTACGGCGAGATGCTGGACTGGCCGGGCGGCCTCGACCGGCTCCGGGCGAACGGCCGCACGACGGTGGCCCTGTCCCCGGACCGGGACGCGGACGACCTCGCGGCGCTCGCGGCCGCGCCGCCGCCGCGGACGGCTCTGCTGCTCGGGGCCGAAGGCGCCGGCCTGAGCGACGAGGCGGTGGCCCGCGCCGACCGCCGCGTCCGCATCCCCATCGCCGAAAGCGTCGACTCGCTGAACGTGGCCACCGCGGCCGGAATCGCCCTTTATGCGCTGTCGAGGCGCCCGAGATGACACGGCGGACCGCACCGAGACCGGCGTATGCTGTGCCTCGTCGGGAGGTGGTGCATGCGAGGGATCTGCGTGGCGGTGCGGCGGCGCTTGTGCATCCTGGCGGCGTGCGCGGCGGGGCTGAGCGGGTGCGGGGAGTCGCCGACAGCCCCGACGCCGACGCCCGAACCGCCGTTGCAGACGCTCGTGGAGTTCACGGTCGAGGTGGTGACGCCGTGCCCATATCGGAGTCGGCGCTGCCCGATAGCCGATGCGGTGGTGACGATCGCGGGGGGCGGCGAGACGGACGGGTGGACGGGGGTGACGGATTCATCGGGCCTGGTGACGTTCACGGACTACCCGTTGTGCGCGCAGCGGAGCGAGGCGTGCCGTTCGCGTCGCTTCCGGGCGGAGAAGGCGAGGTACGAGCCTCGGGAGGTGGGCGCGGACGAGCCGTACTGGGGCGCAGACAGCGATCCGGACACGCGTTCATGGCACCCGACGTTCACGCGGATCATCCTGGGCCTCGAGTGGCCCTCCGACCCGCAACTGGACCGCTTGCGGCGGGAGGTGCCAGCGATCGAGCCGCATTGGCTGGTGGAGTCGCGCGAGGAGCCCAGCGGCCGGTACTCGAAGGGCGTGATCATCGTCCACAGCCTGACGTTCCTGTCGACGATCGCGCACGAGTACTGCCACGCGCACCAGGACTGGGTCATCGATCCAGACTACTACCGGCTGACGAATAGGGAGTACGGGTCGACCCCGGAGGGTCAGGCGTACATCGCGGCGCGAGAGGCGGACCGGGCGGCGGGGTACGAGGCCGACTGGTATCCGAGCGCCCTGGACAATCAGGTGGAGAACGCCGCATCGGTGTGCAGCCTCTACTACTTTCCGCGGAATCCACAGGGCGGGCCGGACCATAAGGGGACAGATCTCCGGGTGGAGGCGCCGCACCAGTATGCATGGGCGGCGGAATGGCTACCCCGGCGCTGAACCCGGGGGCGGCCTGCGGCGCCCCCAGCCGACCCTCTCCCCTTGACGTTCGGTATTGCGGCGGCGTAGAAGGGCTTGTTCGACGTGTGACTATCGCCGGTCGGCGCCTCGCGGGTCGTCTGGTTCAACGGCGAGGAGATTGACTGGTCGAGATCTCCGGGGACGCTCGCGGCTGCGCGGCTCCCCGCGTTCTTCCGGCTCGGTTCGGCGCCCGGCGGCGGTTCTCTTCGATTTGGAGGGCGATGATGCGAGCTGACTATCAGCAGCGTGGGCGTCGGATCCTGTCGGCGGCCTGGGTGGCGGGCTTCGCGTGTGTGCTGACCCTGCTGGGCACGGCGCCGGCGGCGGCGCAGCCGGACTTCGTCGCGGGCGCGTGCAGCTCCTCGTCGGACCCTTCGTCCTACACCATGGATACTGGCGGCGAGACGTCCACGTTCTCGATCCTGTACGACTGGACGCCACCCCCGCTGGACGGCAGCTGCACGGATCCGTACTGCACGGAGTCAGTGAAATCGGCGGTATGCTGTGCCTCGTCGGGAGGTGTCGCATGCGAGGGATCTGCGTGACGGTGCGGTGGCGCCTGTGCACCCTGGCGGCGTGCGCGGCGGGACTGAGCGGGTGCGGGGAGTCGCCGACGGCCCCGTCGCCGGCGCCCGAGCCGCCGTTGCAGACGCTGGTGGAGTTCACGGTCGAGGTGATGGAGCACTGCCCGTTTCGGTCTCGCATGTGCCCGATAGCCGATGCGGTGGTGACGATCGCGGGGGGCGGCGAGACGGACGGGTGGACGGGGGTGACGGATTCATCGGGCCTAGTGACGTTCATGGACTATCCGCTGTGCTCGCAGCAGAGCGAGGCGTGCCGTTCGCGTCGCTTCCGGGCGGAGAAGGCGGGGTACGAGCCTCGGGAGGCGCGGGCGGACGAGGAGTACTGGGAGACGAACGGCAGTCTGAACAGGCGCTCATGGCACCCGACGTTCACACGGGTCATCCTGGGCCTCGAGTGGCCGCCCGACCCGCAACTGGACCGCTTGCGACGGGAGGTGCCGGCGATCGAGCCGCATTGGCTGGTGGAGTCGCGCGAAGTGGCCAGCGGCAGGTACGAAGGCGGCCTGATCATCGTCCACAGCCTGACGTTCCTGCCGACTATCGCGCACGAGTACTGCCACGCGCACCAGGATTGGGTGGTCGACCCGGACTCCTACAGCGGCGGGAACGGGGTTTGGGACCGGACCCCGGAGGGTCAGGCGTACATCGCGGCGCGGGAGGCGGACCGGGCGGCGGGGTACAAGGCGGACTTTTACCCCAGTCGCCCGAACAATCAGCTGGAGCAAGCCGCATCGGTGTGCGCGATCTACTACTATCGGAAGCCGACGTCGACGAACCTCCAGGTGGAGGCGCCGCACCAGTATGCGTGGGCGGCGGAGTGGCTGTCGCGACGCTGAGGCGTGTAGCCGTGCTGGGCGCGGCGCCGGCGGCGGCGCAGCCGGACATCGTCCAGGGCCAGTGCAGCTCCTCGGCGAGCCCCGCGTCATACATCATGCAGCCCGCTGGTGGGAGCGCCTCGTTCGCGATCGACTACGACCGGACGATGCCGCCATTGGACGGCATCTGTTTCGGCCCCTACTGTGAGGCATCCGAGTGCGCGAACGCCGTGCTGGACCCGCCGGCGACGACGGCGGCGACGTGGCTGACGCTGTCGCGCAGCGGTGGGACGGTGACGTTTACGGCGGGCGCGAACCCGAGCACGTCCGACCGCTCCGCGACGGTGCAGTTCGGTTTGGGGAGCACGTTCTCCCTTACGCAGGAAGGCGCGGTCTGCGACACGGGGCGACCGACGGGCGGGAGCGGTCGGGCTTTCCATCCTCTGTGAAATCGGCGGTATGCTGTGCCTGGTCAGGAGGTAGTGCATGCGAGGGATCTGCGTGGCGTTGGCGCGGCGCTTGTACATCCTGGCAGCGTGCGCGGCGGGGCTGAGCGGGTGCGGGGAGTCGCCGACGGCCCCGACGCCGGTAGCGCCGGAACCCGAACCGCTGCCACCAGAGCTGGTGGAGTTCACGGTCGAGGTGGTGACGCCGTGCCCGTATCGGAGTCGGCGGTGCCCGATAGCTGATGCAGTGGTGACGATCTCGGGGGGCGGCGAGACGGATGGGTGGACGGGGGTGACGGATTCATCAGGCTTGGCGACATTCACGTACTACCCAGTGTGCTGGCAGCGGAGCGAAGCGTGCCGGTCGCGCCGCTTCCGGGCGGAGAAGGCGGGGTACGAGCCTCGGGAGGTGGGCGCGGACGAGCCGTACTGGGGTGCCGATAGCGATCCGGGCACGCGTTCGTGGAGCCGTACGTTCACGCGGATCATCCTGGGGCGGCCTTGGCCGTCTGACCCGCAACTGGACCGGTTGCGGCGGGAGGTGCCGGCGATCGAGCCGCATTGGCTGGTGGAGTCGCGCGAGGTGGCCAGCGGCCGGTACTCGAAGGGCGTGATCATCGTCCACAGCCTGACGTTCCTGTCGACGATCGCGCACGAGTACTGCCACGCACACCAGGACTGGGTGGTCGACCCGGACTCCTATAGCGGCGGGAACGGGGTTTGGGACCGGACCCCGGAGGGTCAGGCGTACATCGCGGCGCGCGAGGCGGACCGGGCGGCGGGGTACAAGACGGACTGGTATCCGAGTCGTCCGGACAACCAGTTGGAGAACGCGGCTGAAGTTTGCGGGCTCTACTACTTCCGAGATCCGCCGTTCCCTGACCTCCGGGTGGAAGCGCCGTACCAGTATGCTTGGGCGGCGGAGTGGTTGACCCAGCGCTGAGGCGTGGGGGCCTGGGGCGGTCCCTCCTCTTGACGTCGGTACCGCGGCGGCGTAGAGGGGGATTCTGATGTGTGGCCATCGTCGGCCACGGCTCCGCGTGCTCTTCCGGCCCGGTCCGGTGCGCGGCGGCGGTTCTCTATCGATTTGGAGGACAGTGATGCGAGCTGACTCTCGGCAGCGTTGGCGGCGGGTCCTGTCGGCGGCGGGCTTCATGTGTGTGCTGACCCTGCTGGGCGCGGCGCCGGCGGCGGCGCAGCCGGACTTCGTCCAAGGCGCGTGTAGCTCCTCGTCGAACCCTTTGTCAACGCGCACTCGAAAGTGACGAATTCTCGACACCTGTCGCCGCGCTCCAGGCGCGATCTTGTCCGGATCCTGATGAAGAGGAGAATCTCGGCTGTGGGCGCTGTGGGAAACCGCGGTGTTCGCGGTTTTCCAAGCTCCCTGTGGGCGCGCTCTTTGCGTCCATGGGGAGCGGCGGCGTCCACGGCCCCGGCGCTGGCGGTCCGCAAGGCGTTCGGGTAGCGTAGTGAGCGGACTCAGACGTGGGGTGAGGGCCCGGTTGTGCCGACCGGACCCTCGTGACCGCCTCGAGCTCCGACAGACCGAGCCGGTCCCTGCTGTTGTGCCACGGTTCAGGCTCGTTGTCCAGTCGGAGACCACCCCGCGCGCTCCGACGCCGTGGACCAGCCCCTCCGCCGGAAGGCCTGCCGGCACTGCAATCGTCCCTTCGCCATCTGCGCGGCGTGCTACCGCGGCCATGCCTACTGCTCTCCGCAGTGCCGCGCGGCCGCCCGCCGCCGGGCGGTCAGAGCCGCCAGAGCCCGCCATCAGCGCAGCCCCGAAGGACGCCTCGACCACCGCGACCGGCAACGCGCCTACCGCGCCCGGCAACGCGTGACGGATCACACTTCCCCCGCACCCCGGCCCTCGGACAGACTCCCCGAGCCCGACGCCGCCCCGGCGCCCGCCCCGCCGGCCACGCGGTGCCTGGTCTGCGGCCGGCAGAGCCGGTGGCTGGTCGCCATGCCGGAGCCCGGCCGCGTTCGCAAGAGGAGGGACGATGATCACGCGCACCCAGTACGCCGAGATCCGACGGCTCTACTACGGCGAGCACTGGAAGCTCGGCACCATCGCAGCCCAACTCGGCCTCCACCGTGAGACCGTCCGCGCCGCCGTCGAGCACCAGTCGGGAGGCGTCCGCCGCGGCGTGTGCAGACCCTCCGCCCTCGACCCCTACCTGTCATTCATCCGAGACACCCTGGACCAATACCCCACCCTCCGCGCCACCCGAATCCACGAGATGGTCCGACACCGCGGCTACCCAGGCTCGGTCCACCAGGTTCGCCGCCTCGTCAAGCGACTGCGGCCCGAGACCGCCCCCACCGCCTACCGCCGGGTCGTCACCCTCATCGGCGAGCAGGCGCAGGTCGACTGGGGCTCCTTCGGCAAGGTCCGCATCGGCCGCGGCACGCGCGCCGTCTCCGGATTCGTCATGGTCCTCGGCTATTCCCGCGCCGTCGCCGCCCTCTTCACCCTCGACCAGACCCTCGAGAGCTTCCTCCGAGGACACGTCGAAGCCTTCAACGCCCTCGGCGGCGTCGCCCGCAACCTCGTCTACGACAATCTCCGAACCGCCGTCCTCGACCGACGCGGCGCCGCCGTCCAGTTCCACCCCCGCCTGCTCGAACTCGCCGGCCACTACCACTTCGCCCCACGACCCTGCACACCGGGACGGGGTAACGAAAAAGGCAAGGTCGAACGCCAGATACAATACCTCCGCCACGCCTTCTTCGCCGCCAGACCCTTCCGAGACCTCGACGACCTCAACGGCCAGTTCCGACGCTGGCGTGACGAGGTCGCCCACCAACGCCGACACCCCGAACAGCCCGACCGAACCGTCGCCGACGCCTGGGCCGACGAGCAGCCCCGGCTGCTACCACTACCCGCCCATCAATTCGAGACCGAACTCGTCCGCGCCGTCCGTTCCGGAAAAACACCCTACATCCGCTTCGACCGCAACCTCTACTCCATCCCACACACCCACGTCCGAAAGACCCTCACCCTCCTCGCCGGCAACACCCGCATCCGCATCCTCGACCAACAGGTCGAACTCGCCCGACACCGACGAAGCTACGACACCGGGCACACCGTCGAGGACCCCGCCCATCTCGAAGGACTCCTCGCCGCCACCCGACAGACCAACACCCACACCACCCGAGACCGGCTCCGCGCCGCCGTCCCCAACACCGACATCCTCTTCGAGCGGCTCGCAGAACGCGGGGAAGCCCTACGACCCCACGCCGCCAGGCTGCTCGCGCTCCTCAACGACTACGGGCCGCACGAGCTCGCCGCCGCCGTCGACGACGCCCTCCAACGCGATGCACTCGGCGCCGGTTCCATCACCCATATCCTCGAAACCCGGCGGCGGCGGCGCGGACTCAGACCGCCCCTCCGAATCACATTGCCCGACCGACCCGGACTGCGGGACGTCGACGTCCGGCCCCACGACCTGGAGACCTACGATGCCCTCGGACAACACGACCCCGACGACACTGACCTCTGAACTCCGACGACTCGCACTCAACCGCACCGCCGAAGACCTCAACGACATCATCGCCAGCGCCACCCGCAAACGCTGGAGTACGACTGCACTCCTCGAACACATCGTCGCCGCCGAGCTCGAAGACCGACAGCGCCGCAGCGTCGAACGCCGGCTCACCCGCGCCCGGCTGGGCCGCTTCAAGCCCCTCGCCGACTGGGACTGGAACTGGCCCACCGCCCTCGACCGCCCAGCCCTCCAACGCATCCTCACCCTCGACTTCCTCCAACGCGCCGAGAACGTCATCCTCGTCGGCGCCCAGGGCCTCGGCAAGACCATGCTCGCCAAGAACATCGCCCACCAGGCAATCCTCGCCGGGCACTCCGCCCTCTTCACCACCGCCGCCGACCTCCTGCTCGACCTCAACGGACAGGAGACCGCCAGAGCCCTCGAACGCCGCCTCAAGCACTACACCCGGCCCGCGCTGGTCGCGATCGACGAGGTCGGCTACCTCGCCTACGACGCACGAGCCGCCGACCTCATCTTCCAGCTCGTCAGCCGACGCTACGAACGCCGCTCCCTCCTCATCACCACCAACTTGCCCTTCAAGCGATGGGACACCGTCTTCCCGAACGCCTCCTGCGCCGTCGCCCTGATCGACCGCCTCACCCACCACGCCGAGATCCTCGTCATCGAGGGGCAGAGTTACCGCCGCCGAGAGGCCGAACTCACACAAAAGCAGCGGGGTCGCAAACCTCCGCGCCGCAAAGCTCCCGACAACCATGATCAGTGACCACCGCCGATGACCGTCCAGAAAACGTCACTTTCACATGCTCGACAACACCTTCGTCCTACATCATGGATACTGGCGGTGAGACGTCTACATTCTCGATCCTGTACGACTGGACGCCACCCCCGCTGGACGGTATCTGCACGGGTCCGTACTGCACGGAGTCAGAGTGCGAGAGCGACGCGCTTAGCGCGACGACGACGGCGACGTGGCTGACGCTGTCGCGCAGCGGTGCGACGGTGACGTATACGGCGGGCGAGAACCAGAGCACCTCGGACCGTTTGGCAACGGTGCAGCTCGGCGCGGGAGGCACGTTCTCCCTAACGCAACGCGGTGCCGACTGCGACACGAGTCCGGGCGTCGATTCCAGCTCGCTGCAGTTCAGCAGCGCCGGCGGCAGCCAGCCAGTGACGGTGCAGCAGCCCAACTTGTGCTCGTCTCCCGTTTCGGTAAGCGCCGGCGATGATGACTGGCTGTCGGCGGGTCCTAACCCGGTGGTCGGCAATGGGCCGGTGACGGTGAACGTAACGGGCAACACGACCACGAGCACCCTTTCGGGGACGGTGATGATCGGCGGTACGAGCGTGCCGGTGACGGTGCTGCCGTGCACTTACACGGTGAGCCCCACGTCGGTGCAGGCGGCGGCGGATGGGGGGCCTTACAGCGTGAACGTGGCGGCGAGCGGATCGAGCTGCCCGTGGACGGCGAGCAGCAACACGAGCTGGATCCACAGCGTGCAGCCGTCGTCGGACACGGGCGACGACTCGGTGGGGTTTATCGTTGACCCCAACACGACGACGAGCACCCGGACGGGCACGCTGACGGTAGCGGGCGTGACGGTGACGGTCACGCAGCCGGGGCAGCCGGTGCAATGCACTTTCACGGTGAACCCCACGTCGATGCAGGTGTCGGAGCATCCGGGCAATTACAGTGTGAGCGTGACGGGGAGCGATTCGAGCTGTTCCTGGACGGCGGGCAGCAACAACCCGGACTGGATCCACAGCGTGTTGCCGTCGTCGGGCACGGGAACCGGGCCGGTGTCGGTGTCGTTCGACGTGGACGGCAACACGAGCACGAGCTCGCGAACCGGCACGCTGACGGTGGCGGGGCAAACGGTGACGGTCACCCAGGTAGGTTGTCCGACGAGCCCGGGCGTCGTTCCGAGTTCGCGGACGTTCGGCCCTGGCCCCGGCAGCGCTTCGGTGGCCTTGCAGACGAGCCCAACTTGCCCCAGCTATTCCGTCTCGGTGAGCGCTGGCGACGAGGTCTGGCTGTCGGCGGGTCCGAACCCGGTGGCCGGTGACGGCACGTTGACGGTGGGCGTGACGGGCAACCCGACCACGAGCACCCGTTCGGGGACGGTGATGATCGGCGGCACGAGCGTGTCGGTCACGCAGACGCCGTGCACGTACACGGTGAACCCCACGTCTCGGCAGGTGTCGCGGAATGGGGGGAATTACAGTGTGACGGTGACGGCGAGCTCCTCGAGCTGTTCGTGGACGGCGAGCAGCAACAACCTGAGCTGGATCTATAGCGTGTCACCGTCGTCGGGCACGGGAACCGGGCCTGTGTCGGTGGGGTTCACCGTTGACCCCAACCCGGGCACGAGCAGGCGAACCGGCACGCTGACGGTGGCGGGGCAGACGGTGACGATTAGGCAGTCGGGGCAGCCGTGCCCGTCGTCTCCGAACGTCGTCGACCCTTCATCGGGCTCGCTGCCGTTCGGCAGCGGCAGCAACGAATCGTGGGTGGTGTTGCTCGGCGAGTCCGGGTCGTGCACGTATCCGGTGAGCGCGGACCAGTTGTGGATAACGGTGAGTTCGACGTCGGTGTCGGGCAACGGGACGGTGATGGTGAGCGTCGAGGAGAACCCGGGGACGACGGCGCGCAGCGGGACGGTGACGATCGGGAGCCGGAGCTTGAGCGTGACGCAGGGGTCGTGCGCGCCGGCGGCATTGGTGGCGCCGACCTCGCTGACGTTGCATGGCGTGGCGGGGTCGGGGACGGTGACGTTGCAGGAGTCGAGCGTGTGCAGCTACACGGTGAGCGCGGGAGAGACGTGGCTGACGGTGGACGTGGCGACGGTGGCGGGGAACGGGACGGTGACGGTGAGCGCGACGGCGCATTCGGGGTCGTCGTCCCGTTCGGGGACGGTGACCATCGGCGGCCTGGTGGCGGTGCCGGTGACGCAGTTGGCGCCGGCGGATGCGGGGCTGAGCGACCTGTCGCTGTCGTCGGGGACGCTGACGCCGTCGTTCTCGTCGTCGACGACGAGCTACGCGGCGACGGTGGGTTGGTCGGTGACGACGGTGACGGTGACGGCGACGGCGTCGGACGCGAACGCGTCGTTGACCGTGTCGGGGACGGCGGTGTCGAGCGGCACGGGGTACGCGGTGTCGCTGCCGGTGGGGACGACGGCGGTGGACGTGTCGGTGACGGCGTGCCCGGCGGGGGCTTCGAGCTGTCCGAGCGGGGAGGCGACGACGCTGACGTATGTGCTGTCGCTGGCGCGCGAGGTGTGGACGGACGCGGTGCTGACGGTGGGGGTGACGCCGATCAAGGCGATTCACATGGAGGAGCTGCGGACGCGGACGGGAACGGTGTCGACGGTGTGCGGTCTGACGGCGCCGACGTGGACGGACGCGGTATTGACGGTGGGGGTGACGCCGATCAAGGCGGTTCATGTGGAGGAGCTGCGGACGGCGCTGTCGTCGGCGTCGACGGCGTGCGGATTGACGGCGCCGACGTGGACGGACGCGGTGCTGACGGTGGGGGTGACGCCGATCAAGGCGGCGCACTTCATGGAGCTTCGTTCCGCGGTGGAGGCGCTGGAGGGCCTGGGGCCGTGAGGGCGTCGTCGGTGCGGTGGGGTGACGTGGGGACGGACAGGTATCTGCTGACGCTGAGTAGTGCGCGACCCGTGCGCGACTTGCTTCCGGCGTGGCGTACTCTCGCAGCAAGCGTTCGTCCCTCGCGAGCCCCTGAGCGCGCCTGGCGCGGAGCGACCGTCCGGCGGGAGCGGTCGGGCTGTTCGTCTTCGGCGAAATCGGCGGTATGCTGTGCCTCGTCGGGAGGTGTCGCATGCGAGGGATCTGCGTGGCGTTGGGGCGGCGCTTGTGCATCCTGGCGGCGGGCGCGGCGGGGCTGAGCGCGTGCGGGGAGTCGCCGACGGCCCCGACGCCGGCGCCCGAACCGCCGTTGCAGACGCTGGTGGAGTTCACGGTCGAGGTGATGGAGCACTGCCCGCTTCGGTCTCGCATGTGCCCGATAGCCGATGCGGTGGTGACGATCTCGGGGGGCGGCGAGACGGACGGGTGGACGGGGGTGACGGATTCATCGGGTCTGGTGACGTTCCCGGACTACCCGTTGTGCTCGCAGCAGAGCGAGGCGTGCCGGTCGCGGCGCTTCCGGGCGGAGAAGGCGGGGTACGAGCCTCAGGAGATGCGGGCGGACGAGGAGTACTGGGAAGCGGACGGCGGAAATCTGAACAGGCGCTCATGGCACCCGACGTTCACACGGGTCATCCTGGGCCTCGAGTGGCCGTCCGACCCGCAACTGGACCGCTTGCGGCGGGAGGTGCCGGCGATCGAGCCGCATTGGCTGGTCGAGTCGCGCGAAGTGAGCAGCGGCCGGTATGAAGGCGGGATGATCACCGTCCACAGCCTGACGTTCCTGTCGACGATCGCGCACGAGTACTGCCACGCACACCAGGACTGGGTCGTCGACCCGGACTTCTACCGAGTGACCGGCTGGGAGGTGACCCCGGAGGGTCAGGCGTACATCGCGGCGCGAGAGGCGGACCGGGCGGCGGGGTACGAGGCGGACTGGTATCCGAGCGCCCTGGACAATCAGGTGGAGAACGCCGCATCGGTCTGCAGTCTCTACTACTTTCCGCGGAATCCACAGGGCGGGCCGGACCATCAGGGGACGAACCTCCAGGTGGAGGCGCCGCACCAGTATGCGTGGGCGGCGGAGTGGCTGCCGCGGCGCTGAGCCGTGGGGCGGCCTGGGGCGGCTCCGAGCCGCCCCTCCCCTTGACGTTCGGTACCGCGACGGCGTAGAAGGAGCTTTCTGATGCGTGACCATCGCCGGGCGCCTCGCGGTTCGTCCGTCTCAGCCGCGAGGCGATTGACTGGTCGCGATCTCCGGGGACGCTTGCGCGGCTGCGCGGCTCCCCGTGTTCTTCCGGCCCGGTTCGGCGCACGGCGGCGCTTCTCTTCGACGTGGAGGGCGATGATGCGAGCTGCCTCTCGGCAGTGTTGGCGTCGGGTCGTGTCGGCGGCGGGCTTCGCGTGTGTGGTAGCCGTGGTAGCCCTGCTGGGCGCGGCGCCGGCGGCAGCGCAGCCGAGCATCGTCCAGGGCGCGTGCAGCTCTTCGGCGAGCCCCGCGTCCACCTTCAATGCAGGCCGCTGGTGGAGCTCCTCGTTCGTGACCGACTACGAGTGGACGCTCGCGAGGAAGTCGAGGCTCTCGGCCACGTTCCGCTGGTGCCGGTCGGGATGACCGGCCGCCCAGCCGCCCCACATGCTGTCCATGACCACCGCCTGCTTGATGAGGATCATGCCGAGCCGCCTCGCTCCAAGGCAACGACGGCGGCGCGGAGCTCCGTCACGTGAACCGCCTTCACCCTGACCCCTCCGCCTGCCGCCGCCGCCTGGTCCGTCCAGGTCGGCGCCGGCCGTCCCGCGGCGGCGTAAGCCGCATCGAGCGCCGACCGGAGTTCTGTCAGATGCACCAGCCTGATCGGCGTGACCCCCGGCGTCAGCTCCGGATCCGTCCAGGCGAACGAGCTCTCTCCGAACGCCGCCCGCAAGTAGTCGATGCGCGACCTGAGCTCCAGGAAGTGAGTGGTCCTGATCGGCGTCTCCCCCGGCACGATCGGTTCGTCGGTGAAGCGGTCGCCTTCCACCTTGTGGCCCGGTTGGTGCCCGAGCGCGTGGGAGCCCAGACTCAGGTCCGCGTAGTTCCCATTCGCATCGACCACCACGCCTTCCCCGCGAAAGGCGTTCTCCTCGATGCTGAGCCCATCGGCGTCGCGGTCCGATGGTTGCACGACGTACGTGAAGCCGAACCCGAACGTGAAGAGACCTCGGCCATAACGGTACTTCGCTGGGGCCAACCGGGTTTCGGCGCCGATCGTCAACGCCAGCCCCAGTTCCGTGAAGGGCCGCGTCCCCCACAGCGGCTCGTCGAAGATCACCCGCACCTCGATTTCCTCGCCGCGCCGATACGTGTCACGGAACCGCGGACGAGAGTGAATCCACACCCCGGAGACCGCCGGCGCGTGGTCCAAGGCGCCGTCGACCCGGTGACCCGGGTGGTCTCCGAACGAATGGTCCCCTAGCTGCGACTCCGCAGCCGTGCCCGTCAAGTCCACGACGCTACCGCCGTTCAGACGCAGGGCGTCCGGCCCTATGCTCACGCCGTCGGTGTCGCGATCCATCGCCTGCACTTGATATTGGAACAACATGCCATCCCATTCGGCGCCCGGCCGAGACGGGATGTACGCAACGTCACGTGTCGAGCCTCCGAGCCTCAAGGCCAGTGTCGGCTCTCCGGCCACCCGCACCTTCTCATCGAACGCGACCACGATTGCGATTCGTTCGCCCAACCCGTACGTCGATCCCCGTTGCGGTTGGGTAGTCATGTACACCTCTGTGACGGTCGGCGGGTAATCCGCGGCGCCGTCCACTCTGTGCCACGGGGCGTCTACGACCGCGTGCCGCCCAAGGTCGAGGGCGACGTCGTTCCCGTTCCGATCCCGAATGCGCAACCCGTTGAGCCGAAGAGCGTCCGGCGGTACGCTGATGCCATCGTCGTCCACGTCGCCTCGCTGAACGTCATAGGCGAAGTGAAGCCCGATGTTGTACTTCTCGCAAAAGAGGATGGGGTCCTCCTGCCCTTGCGTGACACACGACCGCAGCGACGCCAAGCGTGTCTCGGTCCCGATCTCCAGCGCCAGCTCCGGCCACGTTCCGTCGCCTCCCGTCAGCTCGATCTCGGCGTCGAACAGGACGAACACCTCGATACTATTGCTCGCGGCGTACGTATCGCCGCGTTGGGGGCGGGAGTGGAACAAGACGTTGGCAACTCCTGCCGCGGTCGTCAAAGCACCGTTGAGCTTGCCGCTGGGGTGGTTGGTCACGGCGTGGGGTCCGAGGTCCAGTTCGACGTCCCGGCCGTTCATGTCCCGGATGGCGCCGCCGTTGAGCATCAGCGCGTCGGCGGCGATGCCGAGCCCGTCGTCGTCGCGATCCGTGGCCTGCACTTCGTACTGGAAAAACACGCGCCCGTCGTCGGCGGTGGCGTAGTAGGTGGCATGGCGCGTCGCGGTGCCAATGGCCAGCGCCAGCCGCGGCGATCCGGTCACCACGACTCTCCGGTTGAAGTAGACCTGCACCGTGATGGCATCCAGCCGAACGAACGCGTCGCCGCCTCGGGCGACGGGGTTTATTCGGACGCCTGTCACGACAGTGGGTGCGGCCCGGCGGCCGTCGACCCTGTGGGCTGTATCGTCAACGATCGCGTGCGCCCCGAGATCAAGGTCGGCTGACTGGCCAGTGCGGTCCCGCACGCTCGCACGCAGCGCGTCGGTGTCGATGCTGATGCCGTTCGTGTCCACGTCGGTCGCCTGCACAGCGTAATCGAAGCGCAAGAACATCAAGCGTGGCTCGGTCCATCGAGCGTAATCGTCGACCACCTGCCTCGTTGCCGTCCCTATCCTCAACGCGAGCGTCGGGAGGGCGGCTACGCTGACGTCTTCGTCGAACCCGACCAGGACCCGGATTCGATCGCCGAGTACGTAGGTGTCTCCCTGCGGGGGCGTACTAACAATCTCCACGGATCTCACTGCGGGTGCCGGATCACGACTGCCGTCCACCTTGTGATCCGCGTGGTCGGTGATCGCGTGAAAACCCAGGTCCAGGTCCGCGTCGTTTCCCGCCAGGTCCGTAACGCGGCCCCCGTTCAGCCGGATGGCGTCCGCTGCGATGCTGAAACCGTCCGGGTCGTAGTCCAATGACTGGACCCGGTACTTGAACACGAGGGCCTTCGTGCCCGTCGCGTCGTTAACCGAGGCTTCGCGCAGCGCCGACCCGATGGTCAGCACGAGCGTCGGTTCCCCTTGAACCTCGATCTCCTTGTCCAAGAAGGCGACCACGTTGATCTCGTTTCCGAGCACGTAGGTGTCACTGAGCTGCCTGGTAGTTGCCCCCAAGACCACGCGCCAAATCCGAGGCCCGCGCAGGTCACCGGCAGCCGGCTGGGGCGGATCGGCCGGGGCGGTTACACCCTCCGGCCACGCCTCCTCGACGAAAACGCCGTCTCCGCCCAAAGGCACTCTGAGCAGATCGAGCGGGAAACCGACGGCGCTGCGCATGCCTGTGGGCAGTTGGCGGCCGTCGCCTTCGATCGCGGGGCCGGCGGCAGCGGTGCTCCACGGCGCAGAGTCCGTCCACATGCCGGTCTGCGCCCCCGCGTCGCCGGACATGGCGACAGTAGCGATCAGGGCTCCGGCCAGCAGGCGGCGCGCCGTGGTGCCGGCGCGGGCGTGCCCCCGCGCGGTAGTCGGAAGCGTGCCGACGGGTAACGTCTCGGCTAGAGCGCGACGCGAAGCAGGCATGTTCCCTCCTCCCGGTTCCCGCCGAGGCACCAGCGGGCTGAATGCGCTGAGTCGGTCCGTTGGTGATGTGACTATATCGTCGCTGCTCCCGGCTCACGAGACCGGGCATCGCCGATGCGCCGGAGCTGGGCGCCAAGGGCAGTGATCGATATAACGTTGCCAACTGCCCTCAGAACTGTCCGGCTTACCCGCGGTTCCTGTGCGCGCGGCACGGCAAGGCGATTCTCGTCACGGTCCCGACTCGATCGCCCACGCTACTCATGGACGCCGACGACGGTGTTGCCGCGGCCCCGGTTGTGTTCGAAGAGCTCGAAGGCTTCGATGAAGCGCTCGAACGGAACGAGGCGGTCGACGCGCGGCTTGATCGCGCCGCTCGCGAGGAAGTCGAGGATCTCGGCCACGTTCCGCTGGTGCCGGTCGGGATGACCGGCCGCCCAGCCGCCCCACATGCTGCCCATGACCACGGCCTGCTTGATGAGGATCATGCCCGGCCGGATCGGCCGCTGGCCGGCCGTGAAGCCCACCAGGCAGATCCGGCCCAGGGGCCGGATGACCGACAGCAGGGCCGCCTCGAACAGGTCGCCCTGCACCATGTCGAGCACGACGTCCACGCCGGCGGGATGCCCGAGCTCGGCCGACGCCCGGCGAACTTCGTCCTTGAAGCGCCGGTAGCCCTCGCGGTCGGCGCCGTAGCAGAACACGCGGTCGGCCCCCGCCGCAGCCGGGAGCTCCCGCTTCTCGGGGGTGCTGACGCCGGCGATGACCTTCGCGCCCATCGCCTTCGCCAGCTCCACCGCCGCCATGCCGACACCGCCCGACGCGCCGTCCACCAGCACCAGGCTGTCGGCGGTGACCTCACCGAGGATCTTCAGCGAGTAGTGGGCGGGGAAGAAGTTGCGACCGAGGTTGGCGCAGGCGGCCAGGTCCACCCCCGCCGGCACGCGCCAGACCGCCGACGCGGGGGCCTTCACGACCTCGGCGAGACCGCCGATGCTCATCTGCGCGATGACCCGGTCGCCCGGCTGCACGTGGTCGGCGTCGGCCTCGATGACGGTCCCCGACACGTCCATGCCCGGCACGTAGGGCAGGCTCGGCTTGTGCTGGTACAGCCCCTGCGCCTGCAGCGCGTCGGGATACTGCACGCCGGCGTAGTGTGCGCGCACGAGCACGTGACCCGGTTCGTTCACGGGTCGCGGAACCTCGTCCAGGGTCAGTACCTCGCGCAACGGGACGGGCGCCGGGACGGGCTTGCCCGCGTCGTCGAGGCCGGCGTAGCGGTGGCAGCGGACGGCGCGCATCACATCACCCATGCATCAAATCCCTGACCGGGGACGCCTCGGCCGGCCGCCCCCCTGATCGACAGCGCCTCGGCCGGCCGCCCCGGACGTCGGTTCCGTCCGGCCGCCGTCGACGATTACGCCCGCGGTCGACGTTCGGCTACGGGCCGTCGGCCGGTTCCCTAACCGCCCCACCGGCCCGCGCGCGCCCCGCGGCCCGGCGCCCCACCCGGTTCCCTCGCGCGACCTGCGATGCGGTCAGGGCGGCCGATGTCGTCGAACTCGGCGCCCGGCCCGCGCCCGGCGGCCTCGCCACGACCGCTGCCGCGGGCATCCTCACCTCGGGCCCGTCGACGTAGTACGCTCGCGTGGCCGGGCCGCACCGGCCCCGATATCATAAGACATCGTGTCGGAACCGGACCGAGCCATCGTCGACGCCCTGCGCCGGCTGCGACTCGTCGGCCCGGACGCGACGCCGGCCATGACTCCCCTGCTCGGCGGCGTCTCGTCCGACATCTGGCGCGTCGACCTCCCCGGCGGCCCCGTCTGCGTCAAGCGGGCCCTCGCCCGGCTCAAGGTCGACGCGGCGTGGGAGGCGCCGGTCGCACGCAGCCGCTACGAATGGGCGTGGATGCAGGAGGCGGCCAGCATCGACCCGGCGTGGGTGCCGCCCCTCGTGGCCCGGGATCCCCGGTCGAGCTGCCTGGTCATGGGATTCCTCGATCCGGCCGCCCATCCGTCGTGGAAGGCGCAGCTCCGCCGCGGCGAGGCTGACGAAGGGACGGCGCGGGAGGTCGGGGTCCGGCTCGCCGCGATTCACCGCGCGACCGCCCGCCGCGCCGACCTTCACGACCGCTTCGACTCCGGCGGCATCTTCCACGCCATCCGGCTCGAGCCGTACCTGCTCGCCACCGCCGAGCGACATCCCGACCTGCGCCCGCGCCTCGCCGGCCTCGCGGCGGCGACGGCGGAGACGCGGCTCGCCCTCGTGCACGGTGACGTCAGCCCCAAGAACATCCTGGTCGGACCCCGCGGCCCCATCTTTCTCGACGCCGAGTGCGCGTGGTACGGCGACCCCGCGTTCGACCTCGCGTTCTGCCTGAACCACCTGCTGCTGAAATGCCTGTGGACGCCGACGGCAACCCCCGCGTTCCTCTCCTGTTTCCACCGGCTGGCGGAGGCCTATCTGAAGGGGGCCGACTGGGAGCGGCGCGAGGGTCTCGAAGCGCGCGCGGCGGCGCTGCTGCCGGGGCTGCTGTTGGCGCGGGTGGACGGGAAGTCGCCGGTCGAGTACGTAGTCGCCGAGGAAGACCGGGAACAGGTGCGCAGGGTGGCTCGCCGCCTGCTCCGCGAGCCGGTCGCAACCCTCGCCGCCGTGCGCGACGACTGGGCGTCGAGCCTGGCGCGGAAGTCCTCGCCGCAGGCGCCCGACCCGCTGGGCGGCTTCGGCCCGGACAGGGCCGGTCGGAGCGACCCGCCATGAACGCGTCTCTCCACCGCATCGCCCGAGTCGCGGCCCGCCGCGTCTGGGACTCCCGCGGCCGCCCCACCGTCGAGGCCGAGGTGCACCTGCCGGGCGGCGTCAGCGGGCGCGCGGCGGCCCCCGCCGGCGCGTCGACGGGCCGCGGCGAGGCCCTCGACCTGCGCGACGGCGGCGCCGCCTTCGGCGGACGCGACGTCACCCGCGCCGTCGAGGGGATACGCGCCGTCGTCGCCCCCGCGCTGCGCGGCCTCGACGTGACCGACCAGGCCGGCCTCGACCGCGTGCTCATCGAGCTCGACGGCACCCCGGACAAGCGCCGGCTCGGCGGCAACGCCTGCATCGCGGTGTCCATGGCGGCGCTGCACGCGGCCGCCGGCGCCGCCCGGCAGCCGTTGTGGCGGCATCTCCTGGGGGCGGAGCCGGCGCTGCTGCCGCTGCCCGAGATCCAGATCTTCGGCGGCGGAGCCCACGCGGGGCGGCGGGTCGACGTGCAGGACTTCATGGTCATGGCGGTCGGCGCGGCCGGCTTCGCCGAGGCCCTGGACTGGACGGCGGAAGTCTACCGGGCGGCGGGCGCACGAATGGCGGCGGCCGGACGCCTGCAGGGCGTCGCCGACGAGGGGGGCTGGTGGCCCGCCTTCGACAGCAACGAAGAAGCCCTCGAGTCGCTCGTGCGGGCCATCGAGGACAGCGGCCGCGTCCCCGGCGACGAGGTGGCGATCTCGCTCGACATCGCCGCCTCGGAACTCTACCGGGACGGCCGCTACCACCTCGGCCTGGAGCGCCGGGCCCTGGACAGCGACGGCCTCGGCGAGCTGCTGGCCGGCTGGATCGACCGCTATCCCATCGCCTCCATCGAGGATCCGCTCGCCGAGGACGACCACGCCGGCATGCGGCGGTTCACGGCCGCGGTGGGCGGCCGGGTGCAGGTGGTCGGCGACGACTACCTCGTGACCGACGCCGCGCGCGTCGAGCGCGCCGCCCGCGACGGCGCCTGCAACGCCCTGCTCGTCAAGCCGAACCAGGCCGGCACGGTGACCGAGACCCGGGCCGCCCTCGACGCGGCCCGCCGCGCCGGCCTGGGCGCCATCGTCTCCGCCCGGTCGGGCGAGACCGAGGACGTGACCATCGCCCACCTCGCGGTGGGCTGGCGAGCGGGGCAGCTCAAGGTGGGATCGTTCTCCCGCTCCGAACGCATGGCCAAGTGGAACGAGGTGCTGCGCATCGAGGAGGCGCTCGGCGACGCGGCGCGGTTCGCCGGCGCCGGACCGCTCCCCGCTCCCCGGCCGCGTGATCTCTCGTCCGGCCGCCTCCGGTGACCGGCGCGGACCCGTGCCCCTGCCGATCCGCGGCGCAACGAGTCGCCGCGCGGCGCGCCGGGCCGACTCCGGTCGACTCTGGCGCACGCGCGGCGCGTCTGCCCGAGCCATCGGAGCCGAGGCGGCGCCCGGCCGGCTCCGCCGACCCCGGAACTCGCGCCCCGGCCCCGCCCGGGCCCGCCCAGGCTTCCCGCCGAGGCGCCCCACGCGCCATCAGCCAATCTCTCCTGGTCAGCTCGTCCGCCCGGGCCCGCCCAGGCTTCCCGCCGAGGCGCCCGCGCGGATATACTCGTTGGCTGGAAGTCGATCCGGTACGGGCCTTGGCAGAGGCGCCGACGTTCATCACTGGCCAGCCGGTAGCGGATCCCCCGTTCACACCGACCTCGGAGGAACATCTCATGCGTGCACGCCGCTTCGTCGTCGCTCTCTGCCTCGCCGCCCTCGCGCTGACCGCGGCCCCCGCCGCCGCCCAGACCGAGGACCGGCCCATGCTCACCGGCGCCGCCGCCATGGCGATAGTGCACGGCTGCCTGGCCACGGCCCAGCAGGAGGGGTGGCGCATGCACATCGCCGTCATGGACAACCACGGCAACCTGAAGGCGTACCTGCGAATGGACGACGCCCAGCTCCTGTCGCACGACGTGGCGATGGCCAAGGCCCACAGCTCGGCCGCCAGCCCGCGGTCGACGCTGCAGTGGGGCCAGATGGCGTTCGGGAACGGCGTCTCCGCCGCCGCCTTCGTCCCCGGCCTGAACTACTTCGAGGGCGGACTGCCGATCATGACCGCCGACGGCCAGCACATCGGCGGCGTCGGGGTCAGCGGCGACACCGGCGCCAACGACGCCATCTGCGCCCAGGCGGGCATCGACGCCGCCGGGCTGGAGTAGCCGCACCCAGCCGCACGACACCTCGGACTCAGGGCGACGCCGCCGGGCGCCGCGGGAAGGCAAGGCTATGCGGAAGCGACATGCGTGGATCGGAAGTCTCGTGACGGCGTCTCTCATCGCCGCGGCCGCGCCGCCCGCGGTGGCGCAGGACGCGGCCGCGAAGTTCGTGCAGGTGGCCGGCAGCTACCGGCTGGTCCCAAACGTCACCTACCTGCGCGCGGGCGGGGTCGACCTGAAGCTCGACGTGTACCAGGCGCGCGGCGCGGACCGCAGGCCGACGCTGCTCTACATCCACGGCGGCGGCTGGACCAACGGCAACAAGGAGAGCTCGGCCCTCACTTTTCTCCCCTACCTGGAGATGGGCTGGAACGTCGTCAACGCCGAGTACCGCATGGCCGACGACGCCCACGCCCCCGCCGCCGTCGAGGACTGCCGCTGCGCCCTGCGCTGGATCTACCGCAACGCCGAGCAGTACGGCTTCGATCTCGACCGCATCGTCGTCAGCGGCAACTCCGCCGGCGGGCACCTCTCGCTCACCACCGGCATGCTGCCTGCCTCGGCCGGCCTCGACCGCCAGTGCCCCGGCGACCGCAATCGGACGTGGTCGACGGGGGCCAGGTCGACGGCCGAGCTGAGGGTGGCCGCCATCATCAACTGGTACGGCATCACCGACGTCGTCGACCTCATGCAGGGCCCGCCGGGCACCTCGGGCAACTTCACCGAAGCTTGGCTCGGCAGCCGCAGCGACCGCGGCGAGGTGGCGGCCCGCGTTTCGCCCCTCACCTACGTGCGCGAGGGCCAGCCGCCGGTGCTGACGATCCACGGCGACGAGGACAGCATCGTGCCCCACGCTCACGCCGTGCGCCTGCACGAGGCCCTCGACCGGGCCGGCGTGCCGAACCGCCTGCTGACCATCGAGGGCGGCGGTCACGGCGGCTTCAGCCTCGAGGAGAACCTGCACATCTACGCGACCATCCGGTCGTTCCTCGAAGCGCACGGCCTCGGCCCCGCACCGTCGGACTGACGGACGGCGTCAGCCGAAGCCGGAGTGGCCACCGGTGCGGGCGCGCTCGCCCGGTGGTCCTCTCGGCGCGCCAGCGGCGGAACGGGCGGAGCGGAACCCCCCTCGCGGTCAGCATGGGAAGCCCGGGACCCTACTCCATGACGCGTCATCGCGCCGTGCTCGGCGCGTTTCTCTGCTCGCTCGCCATCGCGCCGACGGCAGCCCAGGAGCCCTTTGCGGTGACGGGCCTCGTCACCGACTCGTCCGGCGGGGTGCTGCCGGGCGCCACCGTCGAGGCGCGGCGCGGGCTTCGATGGGTGTCGACCGCTTCCACCGGCGACGACGGGCGCTACCGCCTGGATCTGCCCGAGACCGCGACCTATCGCCTGACCGCCCATCTCGACGGCTTCGTGACCGCCGCAACCGTGGTGGCGGCGACCGGCCCCGCGATCGCCGACTTTCGCCTTGACATCGCCCCCATCCAGGACACCGTCGTCGTCACCGCCTCCCGTACCGCGGAGGGGGCCTCGTCGGTCACGGAGTCGCACTCGGTGTTCACGGCCGAGGACATCGAGACCCTCGGCAGCCACTCGGTCGCCGACGTCCTGCGCTACGTCCCCGGTCTCAACGTCGAGTCCACCGGCCGCGAAGGCTCCCTCGCCTCCGTCTTCGCCCGAGGCGGCGAGCCCGACTACAACCACGTGCTCATCGACGGCGTGCGCGTCAACGGCGACGGTGGCTACTACGACTTCAGCCGCGTCTCGGCCGCCGAGATCGACCGCGTCGAGGTCGTCCGCGGCGCCCAGTCCGCCCTCTACGGCTCCGACGCCATCGGCTCCGTTATCCAGATCTTCACCAAGCGGGGCGCTCCCGACAGCGGACCCCGGATGTCCGGCTCCTTCGAGGGCGGCTCCTTCGGCACGACCCGAGGCGACCTCCGGGTCCTCGGAGGCGCGGCCGGGCGCGTCGACTACCAACTCGGCGTCGCCCACCGCGGCACGGACGGCGCGTTCCGGGACCGCCTGCCCGAGCCGGACCGCTTCGACCAGCAGTCGGTCGACGGCAGCCTCGGCGCCATCGTCGGAGACAGCACGCGGCTCCGCACCGGCTTTCGCTACAGCAACGCCCGCGCCAACGCCGTCGGCCCCATCCTCTACGCCCCCGGCGACACCGGCACCGCCTACGACACCGACGACCTGACTTGGCGCCTCGACTTCGACCAGGCCGTGACCCCGCGCTTCGACCATTCCGCGACCGTGAGCTACTTCCGTTCCGGGCGTCGGTCGGTGGACGGCGTCGCCGACCCGCAGTACCGCGTCTTCGCCCTTCTCGAGGGCGAGCCCGGCGCCATCTACCCGGCCGGGCCACACCTCGTGCGGCTCCTCGACGAGGCCGCCTTCGACGCCCTCGTGGCCGACCCCTCCAGCCTTGGCCCCGGACGCTTTCTCGCGCGCACCGGCCCCTACAGCGGCTTCGACCATCCCTTCGAATTCGAGGCGCAGTTACGCCGGCCCGCCGTGCGTTACCAGATCAACGCGACGTGGCTCGACGATCAGGTGCTGAGCGCCGGCTACGACCACTATCGCGAATCCAACGCCCTCGACCCCGTGCAGACGGTGGAGAACCACTCTTACTTCCTGCAGCAGCAGCTCGACGTCGCCGACGCGTGGTTCGTCACCGGCGGCGCCCGCGTCGACGACAACGCCCTCTATGGCGCCACCGTCAACCCGAAGCTGTCCGCGGGCGGCTATCCCCTGCCGTTCCGCGAGGGCGCGCTGTCGTCGGTCAGGCTGTCGGGCAACGTCGGACGCGGCATCAAGAACCCGAATTTCTCGCAACTCTACGGCTCGCAGTGGGTCGACGGTGACCTCTCCCTGCGGCCCGAGCAGGCGCTGACCGTCGACGCGGGGGCCGAGCTGACCTTCGACGACCAGCGCTGGCTGGCGCGGTTCACGTGGTTCAGCAACGACTACGAGGACCAGATCGCCTACTCGCCCTCGCTCGGCTACGGCGGCGACGGCGTCGCCGACTACGTGAACATCGACGGGTCGCGGGCGAACGGCGTCGAGCTCGAGCTCGCCATGCAGCGGCCGCTCGGCGGCGTGACCGCGAGTGCGTCCTACGCGCTAGTCGACACCGAGGTGGTGACCAACGCGAGCACGAGCGAGCAGTTCCAGCCGGGTCAGCCGCTTCTGCGCCGGCCGCGGCACTCGGCCAACCTGCGCCTCGGCTACACGCAGGGGCGCGGGAGCCTGCACGTGGCGATGCGGGTGACGGGCGACCGCCACGACAGCGCGTTCCTCGGGCTTCAGCGAGTCTCGGACGGTCGCGGGGTGGACATCACCGTCAACCCCGCCTATACGCTGGTCACCGCCGCCGGACAGTTCCGGGTGCGCCCGGAGCTGGCGCTGTTCCTGCGCATCGATAACGTAACGGACGCGGTGTACCAGAGCGCACTCGGGTATCCGGGGCTGCCGCGCTCTTTCGTCGCAGGCGGCCGCTTCGACTTCGGCGGCTGAGCTGGCGGGTCGGCGCGCCGCCCGTTTGCGAGGCCGAGAGGCGGCTTCAATTCACCGGGGCCCCCGCCGACCGGATCACCGTGATCTCGCGGTGGGCCAGATGGCCGCGCACGCGGTCGACGTTCGCCCGCCACCAGTCCGAGCCGTAGAACGCCTTCTCCTTCCGCTCGAGATCCGCCTCGGTCTCCCCGTAGCTCCGCACCCAGATGAACTGCGTTCCGGCATCGTTCACCCAAACGCCCTCGACGGTGATGTCGTGCTCGCGAAGCCGCGGCGCGATGTGGCCATGGAACAGATCGAGCCAGCTCTCCATCTGCCCCTTGTTGATGGTGTAGACGCGAAGGTGGGCTATCGTCATCGTCGTGGTGACCTCGGGCTCGAACGTCAGAGTTAGAGTTAGAGTTAGAGTTAGAGTTAGAGTTAGAGTTAGAGTTAGAGTTAGAGTTAGAGTTAGAGTTAGAGTTAGAGTTAGAGTTAGAGTTAGAGTTAGAGTTAGAGTTAGAGTTAGTTGGACGTTAGAAGGCGCGCCGGTACAGCGTGAGGGCCTCGCCGGCGCCGAAGGGCCGCGGGTTGAAGGTGCCTGTCCACTGTGCGGCCGCAGCCTCGGCCAGGGACGGCAGGTCGTCCGCCGACACGCCGGCGGTTCGCAAATCGGGAGGGAACCCGCCGGACCGGCCGATGTCGGCGAGGCGACGGGCCAGTCGGTCTCCGGCCGGGCCGCCAGGCGACGCCGCCGGCAGCCCGTCGACGAGTTCGCGGTAGAGGTTGCGGTCGCCCTCCGTGTTCCACCGCACGACGTGCGGCAGCAGGATCGCCAGCGCTACGCCGTGCGTCATCGCGTAGCGCGCGGTCAGGGGGTTGGCGCAGGCGTGGGCAGCCCCGAGCATCGAGTGCTCGATGGCCACCCCCGCGTAGAACGCCCCGAGCTGCATCGCCGCCCGCGCGTCGCTGTCCTCCGCATCGACTAGCACGCGGTCGTAGTGCGGCTCGAGCAGCCGGAACGCGGCGTGCGAGAACAGCGCCGAGATCGGGGTGCGGCGCGTCGTGACCGCGGTCTCCACCGCGTGGGCGAGGGCGTCGAAGCCGGCGGCGGCGGTGACCGCGGCCGGCTGCGACACCGTCAGATCGGGATCGAGGATCGCCGCCGCGAAGGCGAGCTTCGGGTCGCCGCACGCCATCTTCATGTGCGTTGCGGTGTCGGCGATGACCGCGTAGCTCTGGGCCTCGGAGCCGGTGCCGGCGGTGGTCGGCACTGCGATCATCGGGAGCAGCGGCTTCCGGGCGAGCCCGTAGCCCTTGTAGTCCGCGATGGTCCCGCCGTTGGTGAGCAGGAGGTTGACGCCCTTGGCGCAGTCGAGGGGGCTGCCCCCGCCCAGCCCGATGACCCCGTCGGGCCGGCACGCGGCGGCGAACTCGACGCCCCGGTCGACCATCGCGCCGTCGGGATTGACCTCGCACGCGTCGAAGACGGCGGCCTCGACGCCGGCGTCGCGCAGTTGATCGAGGACGCGGTCGACGTGGCCGGCGTCGCGCAACCCGCGGTCGGTGACGAGCAGCGGCCGCGAGAAGCCGAACTCCCGGGCCAAGGGCCCGAGCCGGTCGATGGCGCCCGATCCGGACACGAGACGGGTCGGGAGACGGAACTCGAAGGGTGTCATGAACGGTCGCCGTCTCTCCAGTAGGCTACCGACGGCTGCGAGTCACGGCCCGAGCCGCCGGCTGCTGCGTCTCGGTTCGGCTTGAGACCGACCGGCTCCGCGAGGTCCGCGAGTCGCGGTCCGGGCAGCCGGCCGCCGGGTGGGGAACGACGGTGCTCGCCGCGGTGTCCGGCGTAGAGGTGGGCGGTGCCGGCTGGACGGGCGGTCCGACTTGACCATCGCGACTAGTGGACTGCCCCAGAGCTTTCCTTGCCGCCGCGCCGCTGGTTGTCGCTGGCAAACGCTGTGAAGACGCCCCGCGACATGGGCAGCTTATCCCAGGGACGGTCAACTAGAAGCCCGGCTTCAGGATACCCTTCTCGCGCGCGATCTCCAGCAGCGTCGGATAGAACTGGACGAACGTCCGCTCGACCGCGGTGTGCTCGGTGTGACACTCGACGCAACGCGCCACGTCGTCGCCGGCCAGGGGCGCGGCCGCGTCGGGCATCGAGCCGGCGCGCCCGAAGGCGTAGAACGCCCACCCGTCCTCGAAGCGCGAGTCCTTCACCTCGGCCTCGAGCGAGAGCAGCCGGGTCTGGAAGCTCCCCGCCACGTTGATCGACGACTCGGAGGCCGCCTCCCGGATCTCGAGCACGAAGATGCTGCCGTCCGGCCATTCCCCCGTCTCGGCGAATCCCGCGTAGGCCGAGCGGTTCACGAACACGTTCTGGAACCGCATGGGGCGCGCGCCGCTGCCGGCCTCTCCGACCCGCTCGGCCTCGTAGGTCATCCCGAGACCGGAGCTCAGGAACATCCACTCGCGGTAGTCGTCGGGGCGGACGAGCTCGTCGCCGTTGACGTAGCGCGGACCGTCGCCGGTCTCCGACTGGCCGCGCGCAGTGACGGCCAGCGAAGCGGCGCCGGCCGCCGCCGCTCCCAGGGCCAAGGCTATCGTGATGCTCCGAACGGTCATCTTCCTGGTCTCCACGTCATCCGCCCGCGAGGCGCTGCAAGCGGTATCCCCGATGGCGAGCCATCTCGACCACTCGTGCCGGCGGACGCACCTCAATGTGCCCTATTATACCGGCTCGCACGCGAAGTGGTGCTCGGAACGAGGCCACCGCCGCCATCGGCAAGGCGCGCTATCTGCAGGCCCGTGCGCGAGCTGTCGCAGGTACTCGCCCGGGGGCGCCCATATCCCGAGACCGCCGGCATCCGGGACGTTCGGGCGAGATTCACGCCGCCGCTGCCGGACGCCGGTCGTCGACCACGACCGCCCCCGGGCGGAGTGGGCCGGCGAGGGTCGCAGCCACGAACCCGGCTGAACACGTCCAGGGCAATGGCCAGATACAGGAGACTCCGCCAGTGTCGGGGAGGCAGGTTGATGCTTCACTCCGCCAGCGGATCGGGTCGGAGCTGGAAGTGGATGATGGCGCTGCGCCTCCCCTGCCCGCCCTCGATGTGCCAGTTCAGGTTCGACCCGTAGTTGGCCCACAGCCCCCGCCCCTTCCAGCCCGCGTCGGGATCGTCGATGCGGCCGTCGAGCCCGCGGGCGAAGAACCCGAGCGGATAGGGCACGCGCAGGACCACCCACTCGCCGGTGTCGGGGAGCAGCGCCAGCAGGGAGTCGGACCCCGATCCCGGCGCGATTGGGACGTTGGGACCGAGTCCCAGCGTACCGAACTGGTCGACCCAGTTGTAATAGTGGTAATCGGCGCTGCCGGAGGCGGTGACCCCCTTCATCTGCGGTCCGGGGGTCGGATACAGAGTCCAGCCCTCGGGGCAGTGCTGGCCGGTGGCGTCGGGGCCGTTCAGCACCCGGCACCGGCTGCGGTCGAAGCTGGCCATGTGGCCGCTGCCGGACAGCGCGGTCCAGATCACGCCGTTGCGGTCGACGTCGACGCCGCGGGGGGCGTGCCCGGTCTGCGCGGGGTCGACGGCGGAGTTCTCGACGGACGGCGGCTCGTAGACCTCGGCGATGCACGTCTCGGGCGGAGCATCGCCCCGGTCGAGGCGGACGAGGCGGCCGGGGAACGGCCCGGTGCGGGCGACCCACGCGGTGTCGTCGACGGGGTTGGCGATGATGCCGTAGGCGAAGCCGGCGATGCGCGTGTCGCGCGCCGGGTCGACCACGTCGCCCGGCTCGTTCCAGGGCCGCGTGATCGCGCCGTCGCCGTTGGTGTCGACGACGGTCGGGCACCAGCCCTGCGAGAGCTGCTCGTCGCCTGTCTCGTCGTACAGCTTCGTGTCGAGCCAACCGACCACGTTGGGGTCGCCGCTGAGCCACAGCGTGTCCTGCTCATCCTCCCCGAACTGCAAGTGGTGGGTGCCGTAGCAACTGTCGATGAGCCCCCAGTCCTCGGCGGCCGGATCGTAGACCGAGATCTGCCGCCCACTGCGGTCTATGGGGAAGTAGCGGGCCGAGGGGTGGTCCGACCCGGCGCGGCACCAGTCGGGGTTCTCGCGGCGGCGCACGGTCGATGTCAGCCACACCCGCCCCCGCGCGTCCATCATCGGGTTGTGGGGATTGGCGGGGGCGTCGAAGATGATCTCGTCGCCCCAGTACGGCGACGGCTCGAACCCGGGCCCGGTCGGGAACATCGACGGCACCATCTCGCGCGGCTCCCGCAGCGGCACGTCGAGCTCGATCGACCGGTGCCGCGCGGTGTCGGTGATGACGAGCTTGTCGGTCGTGATGGACACGCCGTAGACGAGCCCGCCCCCGTTCACGGTGGGGTCGCGCTTGTCAGTGGTCACTTCGTCGTGCACGTACGACGTCTCGCCGGCCCAGTCCCACATCGTGAGCACGAGGTTACGCTCGACGCCCCGGGGCCGCGGCGGCGCCTCCGGCACCTCGCCAGCCGCGATGCGGTCGCTCCAGTCGGCGAACATCGCGAGCCCCCGCTCGCGGCCGAATCGGTCGAGGACGCCGCTCATCTGCCGGCCGCGCTGGCCGAACGTCAGCCGGTGGGCCCACGCGTCGGCCGACGAGTCGAATCCGTCGAGGTGGCCCAGGTCGAACGTGAACCGGTTGCCCATCTGGTGGCAGAGCTGGCAGCCCTGCTTGGTGACATCGACCCAAGCGGCTTGGCTGCGGAGGCCGCGCGCGATGCCGTTGCCGGCGGGGCCGGTGCCGGGGAACTCGTCGGCGGCCGGCGGTTCGAGGAGCGAGTACCAGTAGTTGGCCGGATAGACCCGCGCCGCCTCCCGGGGCGAGGCGGCGGGCGCGGCCGCGAGGGCCAGGGTCTCTCCCGGCTCCGCTTCGATCGGCTCGGAGTCGACGAGGCCGTAGCCGCGGACCCAGACGCGGTACGAGGCATCCGGCAGATCGGGGACGAGGAAGCGGCCCTCGTCGTCGGTGACCACGATCTTTCGGAACCCGGTATCGAGGTCGTCGGTCTCCGCGATCACCCAGACCCCCGCCTCGAAACCGGCCGGGCTCCGCACCGTGCCCCGCAGGTCGTCCCCGCCGGCCGGGGCTTGCCCGGCGAGCAACGGCGTGGCGAGGGCCGCCCCGGCGGCGGCCGCCAGCGAAACGAAACGTGCATGGCGTGTCATCGATCTCCTCCGTATCTCTCCGCGTCAGGACGGCAAGCGGCAGCATCCACTCGTCGCATCGCGGGCGTTCCCGGGCGGGACCTGCTGGCTGCGCTTCCCCCGAGTCGACGGGTCCACACGTCGATGACCGGCCGGTCGGACCTCTCGGACCGAGACGGCCGGCTTCCTCGTGAACCACCCCGAAGGGTCGGATCGGGGCCGCGTCGGACACGTAGGCGGGCGGCCCGTCACTGCCCGCGGCTCGACACGCGCAGCCGACGGATCTGGCTCGTCGCCGCCTCGATCTGCATCTCCAGAATCCGCTCGCCGTACTCGGCCCGCGAGCGCGACGGCGTACCGCTGACTCCGTTGCCGTCGCCCCCGGTGCCCGGCTCCATCCGGTCGAGCCGGATCTTCGACGGGTCGAGGAACAGCAGCGTCGAGGTATCGTGCATGCCGGCGTGAGTGCCCACGTCCTCGGCCCGCTCGCCCTGTTCGACAAGCCACTCGTCGCCCCGCCCCGGATAGTAGTCGGTCAGGTGATGCACCCGAGCCGGCCCACCCGCCCACTCCGCGTTCAGCCGCTCCGCCACCGCCGCCTGCGACGCCTGGTTGCCGCCGCTGTCTCCCATCAGGGCGATGTCGGTGAACCCATGCTGCGCGAGGCTCCGCGCGGCATACTCGAGCACCTGCTCGAACACCGCCGGCGGCGTGGTGATGGTGCCCGGAAACCGCATGTGCCCGGTAGGGGGATCGACGTTCCCCTCCGGCACGTAGGCCATCACCGGGGCGACGAGCACGTCCCCGAGGCGGCGCGCCGCCTCCCCCGCCTTGTGCCGCACCAGGTAGTTGTGCTTGCCCAGCACCATGTGCGGCCCGTTCTGCTCGGTGCCGCCGGTCGGGATGATGACCGTCGTCGTCCCCGCCGCGATGGCGTCGCGCACCTCGGTCCAGGTCAGCTCCTCGAGAAACACCGTATCCGGCGCCTGCGCGTGAGCGGCGCCGGCCAAACAGGCGGCGACGAACGTTGCCAGCGTGACGACCGATCGCATCGACCCCTCCTTCATCGGCTCTTTTCCGCGCCCGACCGGGAAGCTGCGCCCGCGCACGGGCGCTCGCGGCCCCGAGACGGGCGACTCCGCGCGCGGACGGCCGCCCCATCCGCACGGGCAATGGCGGGGCGCCGCCGGGCGACTCCGCGCGCGGACGGCCGCCCCATCCGCACGGGCAATGGCGGGGCGCCGCCGGGCGACTCCGCGCGCGGACGGCCGCCTCGTTAGCGTCCATCCTGCGGCAGACCCTGCCCATGGTAGCCCCAATGGCGCTCGCCGCGACACCGAGCCCCCTGCATCGCCGGCCACGCCCCGCCGCCCGGCGGGCTCCGCCGCAGGGCCGAGCCGGACCGCGCCTCCCCCCCTGCCCGCCCCGCGCGTCATTCCCCCGAGGGGGCCTGCCCGCGGGGACGGCCGCCGTTCATGATCCCGGCGCCCCTTCCGTCGCCCGCGGACGACGGCGCGGACGTATACTGTCGTGATGCCGGACCCGACGAAAGGATGACCATGAGGAATCGGACGCTCGTCGCCTTCTCGACCCTTTTCGCCGTCGCGTGCCTGGCGGCGTCAGCCATGGCCGGCCAGCCCGCGTCGGCGGGACGCGCGCCCGAGGGCTCACCCGCACCGCGGACCCCCTGGGGCGCGCCGGACCTGCAGGGCGTCTGGAGCCACGCCACCGTCACCCCCCTCGAAAGGCCCGAGCGTCACGAGGGGCGCGAGTTCCTGACCGCGGAGGAGGTCGCCGAGGCCAACATCCAGGCCACGACGTTCGCCAGCTCGGAGCGCCGCACCGAGCTGAGCCCCGAGCGCGACGTCGGCCTCGCCTACAACCAGTTCTGGTGGGACCGCGGACTGTCGGACGGCCGGACCGCCCTCATCATCGACCCGCCCGACGGCCGCATCCCCCCGCAAACCCCCGAGGCCGAGGCCCGCGACGAGGCGCGCCGCGCCGCCGCGCGGCCCCGCGCGCTCTCGGAGAACCCCGAGGACCGGGGCCTGTGGGAGCGCTGCCTGACCCGTGGCGCCGTCCGGCTCGGCGGCGCCTACAACAACAACCTCCAGATCTTCCAGACCGAGAATGTGGTCGCGATCCTCTTGGAGATGGTCCACGAGACCCGCATCATCCCCCTCGAGACGGATGCGGGCCCGGCTCACGCGCCGCCCCAATGGCTCGGCCGCTCGCACGGACGCTGGGAGGGCGACACCCTCGTCGTCGAGAGCGACGGCTTCTCGGGGCAGGCCCCCTGGCGCGGATCGGGCGAGGGTCTCCAGCTCGTCGAGCGCTTCTCGCGACCCGACGCCGGCACCCTGCGCTACGAGGTGACGTTCCGCGACCCGACGACGTGGGAGCGCGAGTGGACGGCCGCCCTCGACATGCCCAAGACCGAGGGCCTGATGTACGAGTACGCCTGCCACGAGCGCAACTACGGCATGGAGAACCTGCTGCGGGGCGCCCGGGTGCAGGAAATGGAGGCCGCCGAGGCGAAGTAGGAACGTCATGCCCCGTGCAATCCGCCTCTTCGTCGTGCTGCTGCTCGCGGTGACGCCGGCCCGCGCCGAGCAGGAGACGCCGGCCCGCGCCGAGCAGGAGACACCGGCCCGCGTCGAGCAGGAGACACCGGCCCGCGCCGAGCAGGAGACACCGGCCCGCGTCGAGCAGGAGACACCGGCCCGCGCCGAGCAGGAGACGCCGGCCCGCGCCGAGCAGGAGACACCGGCCCGCACCGAGCAGGAGACGCCGGCCCGCACCGGGACCGGCGCCCTCCTCCACGGACGCTGCCGGCTCTACTTCGAGTTCCTCGGGCGCACCGGCGCGGGCCGCGAGGACACGTTCAACCAGGATCCGTTCGGCATGGGCTACTGCGCCGGCCTCGTGCGCGGGGTCGTGATCGCGGCGCAGTCGTTCATGCCTGACCGCGTCTGCGTGCCGCCGGGCACGACCATCGCCCAGACCGTCCACCGGGTGATCCAGTACCTCGACCAGCACCCCGAAGAAAGCGCCGCGCTGGACGTGGAGCTCGTGCTGCGGGCGCTGGAGGACCGGTTCCGCTGCCCGTGAGTCCGGGCCGGCTGCGAATCACGCTCTCCGCCACAGGGACGCCAACGCGCGAATCGACCTGCGGAGGCGTTCCAACCTCGCGGCCCATCGGGCTCTCGCGGCGGTGCGGGCCGCGTGCTTCGCCCGCTCGCGAGCCCGCCGAGCCGCGCGGTGCATGGCCGCTTCCGCGCCCACCATGTCAGGATCCCGCCCCGGGGGGGACGACCTCGCCGGCTGCATACTCACTTGCGACTACCCTCCCCGAGCAGGTTCGGAACGTCGTCGGAATTGTCGTACACCGCCCACCCGTCGACAAGACCTCGGTACGTCTCCTCGAAGTTACGCCAACCCGCATGGAACCGCCGCCGAATCACCGCCTCGGGCACGTCGTGACCGCCTTCCGTCACTCGTTGCGCGACGCGTGCGATGGCCGCCTCCGGTGTGGGCAGCCGCAAGAAGAACAGCTTCACCCGGTACCCCTGTTCCTGCCACCGGGCGATCCGCCGTGCGTGACCGCGGCCGCTCAGGGTGGTCTCGAAAGCGAAGCTGCGCCCTTGTCGAGCGAGCGCGTCGACCTGCCTCAACACCAACCTACCGGCCTCCAGGGCCACCCGACTCGGACGAAAGGGACTCAACCCGGCGGCGATCAGGTCCGCATTGATGAAGATCGGACACCCGGCCTCGTGCGGCAGGAACTCGGTGGCGAACGTCGTCTTGCCCGCGCCGTTCGGTCCGGCGACCACGAAGATCCGCTTGCCCGCCGTCCCCGTCATGCCAGACTCCCACCCCTACCACTCGAACCGTTCGAACTCCCTGGTAGTCCCCATCACTCCTTCCACACAAAGGAGGTCGAGCAAGTCCAGCACTCGACGAGACCCCGGGTCATTCTGATGCTGCTGGTACAACCGAAAAACGAGCTTTACGACCAAGTCCAGGTCCCTGTCGTCAGCCCTTTCATCGCGCGCCCGACGAAGCAACTGATCGCAGACCATGCATGTGCTTTCCGGCAACGGCTGTCGCGTTTCCGCCAATGTGACCAGGAGCCCCCGTGAGGCCTTCGACACCGCCCGGCTAGCACTGAACGCAGCGATCAGGTCGCCGTACGCATCGAGCGGCACGTCCGACAAATCCCGGAAGCAGTCCGCCGCTGCCTGCCGTACTTTGTCGTCGTCGTCATTGAACAGTCGAGCGAGCCTCGTACCGCACCACTCCCGAGTGTCCGGCCGAGCAACGTTCGCTGCCGCAACTTGCGCGATGCCTACGCGCGCCGCGTCTCCACGCCAGGCGTCGCTCATAAGGTCCGCGGCACCGTCATGCATCAGACCCGCGAGGCCGGCCAATCGCCCACCCGCTTCGCGCACAGCCCGTTCGGGCGACCCGAGCATTCGCTGCACAGTCGGCCGCGCGTCCGCAAGCCGATCGCGAAGGCTCCGTTGGAGTAGCCCGTAGACGTGAGGCGTCGTGAGCAGTCGGTCCTCATGCAAGTCCATACGCCGAAAAAGAGACATGCCCTGGTCAGGCCGATGGCGCGCTATGGCTTCTACCGCACCGGCGGCGCAGGCCCGTACGGCCGCGCTGCGGTCCGTGATCATGCGAGCAACGGTCTCCCCGAGCCGGTCAACGATCGCAGCGTCGTTCTTGCCGATGAGTTCGCCGATCAGCTCCGCGGCTCTGCCTCGCGTAGAGTTGATGCCTGCTCCAAAGGGGTCGCCGCCGTAGTTCGGCTGACCGCCGGCATGCTCCTCCCGCCACAACTCCGTGGTCGGATCCTCGTGTTCCGTGGCCAGCTCCTCGAGGATCTGCAGGGCTTCTTCCGGCGGCTCTTCGTCCATGCTCCGAATGACATCGACGATTGACTTACCGCACGGCTCACGGAATTCGGCAAACGCTCTCCGACAGACCTCCAGCTTCAGCTCGTTGCCGACCGCCGAAACGCTCAAGCCGCGGAGCACGGCCTCGACGTACACGGGACTTGCGTTCGTCGGAAGCTTCAGCCCCAGACGTGCAAAACGCTCCGGGTCCTTCCGCGTTCGCGCTTCGAGTAGTTCCCCCAGCTGGCGTGCGCCGCCTCGAATGCCATCGGGCGAAACGTACTTCGCGATCGCACTGAGCCACTGCTCATCCGTCATCCTCTCCGTCGCACCACCCGGAACCGGCGACTCGATAGCGCTGACCACGATTCCGCGGGGCTCCTCTTCCCGCGCACCGAACTTCCGTTCCAGCTCCCGCATTCGCGCGTTGGCCGTGTCGCTGCGACGTCCTGCCCATATCGCCGAGAGCAACGTGAAGCGGGCGTGCCCGTGATGCTTGTATCCTTCAGCAGAGCGCTCGAGGGGAGGTACGTAGTCCAGAATCACGCTCTCGAGTCGCTCCAGATTCGCTGGCGCGCACAGCGGCGTAACCGCTCGCAGCACTTCCGTCGCGCTCCAGCGGGGGCTGTCCGAAAAACCGCACTCGAACCGCCACGGCTCGTCGCAGAGGGTCGTGACCGCCTCGTCGGCGGCTGTGGCCGCCGCAGCACGATACAGGCAGAGCAGAAGGTGATTGGCCGTATACGTGTCGCGGCGACGCAGTTCGTCGACGACCGGGCGCAGCTCGCCGATGTCCTTGCGTCCAAGCGCAGCGAGCGAATCGGCCAAACCCCGGAGGCACCCGTCCATCAGGCCAAGTGGCCTTGAGCCAAACAAGACCGGCCAAAACCGATCCCGCCTCGGGGCGGTCTCACCTTCTGCGGCGAAATCAGAGATATCGAGCACAGACGGCAACACGTGGCGAACGAACCCCACGGGGTCTTGCATTGCGGACTGCCCAATGAGATCCGGAACAATCGAGTCGTGGTCGCCTCCCGCCCACGGCGTATCACCCCCGCCCGACCGCATCCGCGCGAGCCGGCGCCGGAGCAGATGTCCCACCACCTCGGATATCCACTCCGGACGCTCCTGACTCAACCCGTAGAGCATGCTCCAGAACGTGCCATTCGAGACAAACCTATCGCGAGCGTCATCGAGTGTGCCATTGTCGAGAAGGCGCAAGAAGAGGTCGAAGAACCGCCGGCTCGTGTGGTATTCGGCCCGTTCCATGAGGGACCGTAGTCGTGGACCCCACTTGCCGCCCTGCTCAGCGTACGGCTCCACAAGTTCGGCGACCCGCTCCGGTGAGTGACGCTGATGCACGCACAGATAGTTCACCGCCATTTCGGCCATCGCGTCGCTGTCCGAAGCCAGCCAATCCGCGACAATCCCGCGCTGGTCGATATACAGAAACCACGACCGCGACCCGACGAACCGTCGCCACGCAAGCCTGGAAGGGTCGTTGGCGTTGGTGTGGCCTGTCGCGATCGCATCGAGTGCCGGGTCAATCCAGGTCTTCCAAATGGTCCACTCTCGCTCGGCCGGATTCTCGACCTCGGCGAGCAGCGCGAACGTGCGGTCCTTCACGTGCGCGCGGATTGCGTCGTCGGAGAGCAGATCGCGAAGATCTTGCGCGTAGCGGGCAGGATGGTAATCGCGAAGATAAGCCAACACCTGCCGCACCTGGACTCGGCGGAACAGATGCTGCTCCGAGGTCTTCAGAAACGCCGTGATCGACGCCTGCCGTCTGACGAAGACGCGGCCAAAGACGTAGTCGAAGAAGCTCTCATGGCTGAATCCGCACCGCCGATTGTCGACGGAGATCACGCCCTCCGATGCCAATGCCCTCACGAATTGCGCGGGGTACTCATCCAGATGCTCTATGGGTACGGAGGGCTCGTGGCTGTCCGTCATCTCCTGACAGAGCTTCGTCATGACCGCAATCCAATGGCGACCGCCGTCTGGATACCGCTGCTCGACGGACTCGCGCTTTGCGTCCCAATAGAGGTCGAAGAACTCCTTGGCCGTGGCGAACGGCGGCGTTGCTTCCGGGTTGCATTGCGTCGCGAGGAATAGAGACAGGTGCTGCGGGAGTGCCAGGATTCGCAGTTGTCGCCCCCTGAAGGCTTGCGGCCGGAATCCCGCGTCGTCCAGGAGGCCCTTGACCTCGGCAGTCGCGAGTGCCGTGACCTCGATCTGCATGGCCGAATCGGGCAGGAGCTGTCGCAGGCGCGAGTCGTTCTTCCAGTCGAATTCCCGACACACGACGACGACGTGGATTAGGCGCGGCCGCGGGTCTCCCGCCTCGATGATGAGCTGCTCGACGAGCTCGAACGCGTCGTCCCGGCCGGACACCGCGCTGACCGCGTCGAGCTGGTCGACGATGAGGACGCCCGGTTTGTCGGCCGCGTTCGCCGCCGCCGCCAGTACCAACGTCGGCGACTCTTCGAGATCGAGGCGCTGACCAAGGTCCGCAGTCGTCGAGGCCTCCATGAGACGGTCGAGCGGGAATGCCAGCACTGGAACGTCGTTCTCGCGTAGGGCGTCGACGACCCCGACGACGCAAGCGGTCTTCCCGGATCCCGCCACGCCGGTAAGGACGGTGTCAGTCGCGTGCTCTTCCAACCGAGAGAGGAGCCTCCCGACGGCCGCGTGCGGCACCAGTCGGTTCTGGATGAGCCTTTGCCTGGCTGGATTCAGGAATCGATCCGTAGCCTCTCGAACGGCGTCCCCCGCCGCAGCGGGATCGGTCAGGCGCCGAAGCCGATAGCCGCGACGGTTCAGAGCGTCGACGAGTTCCTGGCGCGTGAGGGTCGCGTGCACGGAGTCTTCAGCGATTCCGCGCAGCGCCTCCACGACTCTCATCGGCAGCGCCAGAAAGCGGGCCTGCACTCCCCATTTCACTTTCGCCTCCAGTTCGGACTCGCCGATCGTGCGTACCTGGATCCGCTTCAGGCGCTCGACGGCAGGGGAAACACCGCACGCCCAGGCATCGCATACGGCTTTGAGGCTCCGCTTCCGGGTTTCGGCCTCCAGGAAACGTCGTTCGAATTCCTCCACTGACTCCGCGTCTCGCGCACTCTCACAGAGCTCGGAGAGCTCCCGGGCATCGCTGCCCGATGCGAACACGAACTGATCGTCGTTATCCGCCAACTGCGCTCCGATGGCCTCAAGCAGTCCGTCGCCCCGAAGGCCAGCCAGGCTCCACTTGCCGTTCGGGTGGCTCCGCTTGGCTTGGTGATACTCCCGTCGGGAGCCGACCTCGACGACGAACTCCGCTTTCTCGACACCGGGGTCCTCGATGCGAATCGCATCCGTGTCACCTCGGAGCATCCGCACGAACTCCGACACCGTCCACCACTTCTCGTAGCGGTTGCCGAGCTTGTCAGCGGGACCACCGGGCAGGGTCATGGCATGCCGACCGAATGGCTGGTATTTTCCGGCGAGAGGGCGTCAGGTGTCGAGGAAGTCGTCGGTCGCGATGCCGGCGTGCTGAAGAATCGCGGCCGCGGCCCTCTCTACCCGAGGCCGCTCGAGGCACAGGTGCATTCGATGCGCCTCCGGCATGTCGCGGCGCCTTCCTGCCGGGGTCGGCCTGCCACTCTGTCTGTTCGATGATACCGGTTCAGCGTCGCGAGCACTCGCAGTCGGCGCCCCGCGGCTCGGCGGGCCCTCCCGAACGCCGCACGGAAACGGGGACGTGGGCTACACTGGGCGGGTGACGAACGCTGAGCGTACCGCCGGAGCGCCCGCGAGACACCGATGATGGGGTCCACATCGAGACCGGATTCGACGAAACGCCGACCGGCCCCGGCACGGGCCGCGGCGCCCGGCCTGGCCGTCTGCCTGTTCGCCGCCTGCGCCGGCGGCGCCCCCGTGCCCGACCCCGGCCCGCAACCGGACTTCCAGCCGACGACCACCGTCGAAGAGCTGATGCGGGCCGTGATCGACCCCGCCGCGGACGCGGTTTGGGACGCGGTGGTCATCACCTCGACTCGCGACGGGATCGAGCGCGAGGTGCCGGACAGCGACGAGGACTGGCTGGCCCTGGAGCACCACGCGGTGCGGCTGCTCGAGGCGGGGAACCTGCTGCAGATCGAGGGCCGGGCGATCGCCGGGCCCGACTCGGTGTCCGAGCTGCCGGGCATCGACCTCGAGCCGGCGGACATCGCGGTGCGGGTGGCCGAGCGCTACGACGCGTGGCTGCGGTCGGGCCGCGAGCTGCACGATGCCGGGGTGGTGGTGCGGGACGCGGCGCAGGCGCGCAGCATCGACGCGCTATTGGCGTCGGGAGACCGTCTCGACGCGGCGTGCGAGAGCTGCCATTCCCGCTTCTGGTATCCGCCTGACGCCGCGGAGGCGGCAACAGGACCGAACCAGGCGCCGGCGCCGTAGCAAGGTGAGCCGCCCGACGGGCGTGACGCGGCGTGCGAGAGCTGCCATTCCCGCTTCTGGGTATCCGCCTGACGCCGCGGAGGCGGCGGCAGGACCGAACGATGCGCCGGCGCCGTAGCGGTGTGAGCCGCCCGACGGGCGTCAGGCGTCCGGCCGCGAGCGAAGCCGGCCGCCACGGCTCACGGGGCTTCGGCCCGCCATCTCGATCCTCATGGTGGGAGGGCGGCCATCGGCGGCCGAGGGCGCCGATGGCTTCCGTGGCCGGTCCCGAGGCCGCCCGCGGAGCGCCGCGAACGGAGAAAGGGCGGACCGGGGAGCTTCGTCCAGGTCAGGCGCATCGGCGGGTTCGGGACGGTCCCGCGCCGCTCCCGCCGAACGGCCGGAGCAGCGCGGGTGGTTCCGGTCGAGGCTACGGCGCGATCGGCGAGCCGTCCGGCTGCGTCAGCTCCGCGCAGCACATGCCGAACGTGCCGGGAGCGCGCGAGGGCTGCCCCACCGCCTTGATCCGGTCGCCGGCCTGGATCGTCTGCGGCGTCCAGCCGCGGCGGCTCATGGACACCGCCGCCCCCATCTCGATCTCCCAGTGGATGACCTCTCCGTCGTCGCCAGGCTCATCGACGTAGAGGAACGAGTGCGGGTTCCGGAAAACGAACCGGGTCACCTCGCCAACCGCCTCGACCCGCTTCTCGGGGTCGTAGAAGGGCGCGCTCGCGTGGTGGGCGATGGTCGGCGCGGCCATGGCGACCAGCAACGCCGCCGCTGCGATCCACAAGATAGCTCTCACGATGTCCTCCTCGGAAACTCGAACGTCAATCGACGACGTGACTCTCGGGTCGGCAGTCGTCGCCCGCGGCACGGCCCCATCCGGCATTCCTGCCGGCGCCGGCGCCGCGGGTCGGCGCGGACGCCTACCGATACCTCGGAATCAGGAACCGGCGGGGATGACCCGCCTGCTCGGCGTCGCAGCCGTAGAGCTGCAGCTTGTAGCCCTCCGGCGCCGGCAGCCACCGGGTGGTGTAGGACACGGGCTCCCGGAGGAACATGGGGTCCTCGACCGTCAGGGTCAGCTTCAGCTCGTCGCCCTCCCGCCAGTAGCGCTCCGTCACCCGCTTCTGCTGCGACGACGGGATGCCGTTGTAGTCGTCGAAGCCGGTGATGTCGAACACGAAGTTGACGGTCTCGACGTGCAGCGAGCCGTCCTCGTAGTAGCCGGAGGAGAAGCCCTGGACCGTGAACTCGTTGGCCGGCGGCTCGCGGCCGTCGAGCCAGACGGTGCGGATCTGATCGTCCTTCTCGTAGCGGAGCAGCACCCGGTCGGGCCACTGCGTGATCTCCATCATGTAGGGGTCGTACTGCAGGGCCGGCGACGCCGCCGGGACGCAGTCGTACTTGGGCGCGATCGCCTCGTCGAAGATCGACTGGAAGGCTAGCCCGCGCTCGTTCAGTACCGGGAAGTTCTCGCCCGGCACCCAAGGCATGGCCGGGCCATTGACGGGCCGGACGCCGCCGCCTCCGTTCCACACGCCGTCGAGGTCGGGCGCCTCGGCCGGATCGGCGTCGGGCTGAGCGAACGCCGGCGAAGCGCCGGAGGCGATCACCAGCGCCGCACCCACCGCCGCCCGCAGGAACCGGCCAGCCGTTCCCCGGCCGCGGTTCTTGGTTCCCATCATGTCTTCCTCCCCCGTCTCCTCGTCGCGCCGCGTCACCTTCGACCCCGCCGCAGGCGCGCTCCGCTCGGTAAGCTACGGGCAGATTCTACACCGTCGCCCGGCCGATCAGCCACTCACGCCCGCCGCGTGGAGCTCGCGCCCCAGGCAGTCCGCGAGGGCCCCCATCCCGGACACCCCCGCCGCGAGCTCCGCCTCGCTGTTGTAGTTGGTGTTGGTGTTGATGTCGTACGTGTACGCCGTCCCGTCCCGGTCGACGATGAACTCGACGCCGGCGACGTGGATGTCGTTGTCGGCCAGGACCCGCCCGAAGGGCTCCACGAGCGGGTGTTCGAACCCCTCGACGATGCGGAACAGCGACGCCCCCGCATCCCCGACGGGGCAGAAGGCGTCGTCGACCCGGCACGCGTCGGCCGGGCACAGCTCGAACCCCTGGCTGGTGTCGACGGCGACCGCATACAGGAAGCGTCCTCCGATGAACTCGACCCGGGTGATGGCGTCGTCGGGAGACTCGATGTACTCCTGCAGCAGGGTCACGCCGTCGACCGAGGGCTCGAACCCGGGGCCGCGGACATACTCGGCGAGGGCGTCGACGTCGTGGAAGAGGCGCACCCCGAGGCCCTTGCCGGCGCGGTTGTGCTTGGTGATGAACGGCGTCGTCATCGACGCCGCCGCCGCGACGATCTCTTCGCGCCCCACCACCGCCACGGTGCGGGGAGTGCGGATGCCGTGCGCGTCGAGGGCCGCGTACTGGGCGACCTTGCTGATCTCGAGCTGCAGGGCCCGACTGCCGTTGAGCACCCGCCGGCCGTGGCGCTCGAGCCACGCCAGCACCGCCGCGGTGTACTCCGGCCCGAACCGGTGGTCGCGGGTATGGGACGAGGCGCTCATCCGATTGTAGAAGACGCCGTCGGGGGGCCGGGCCCCGAAGTCGACGACCCCGGTGTCGAGAAACCACTCGTCGAACGGCAGCCGGCGCGCGTCGAGGGCCGTGCGCAACGGCTCGACCCATTCGTCGTTCTCGTGGAGGACGTGGATTCGGCTCATGCCTCTGGTTCCGGGTAAGGGTCGCCCGCCGGTCCGGACGGCGCCCCATCGCCGACTGGCGAGGTCGCCGCCGGCCAACTGCGCGGGCGGCCACGGACGACTGCCGCGCCGAACGCTAGAACCGCGGGTTCACGACGTTGTTGAAGATGGAACCGAACGTATAGCTGAACCCGAACGAGACACGATACCGCGAGTCGGTGGCGAGCTGCCGCCGCTCGACGAGGATCTCTTCGTCGGTCAGCTTCTTCGCAGAGAGATAGACCTGGTCGCGAACCAGCTCGGTGCTCGCGCTGGCGAACACCGACAGCCCCCGCACGACCCGGAACGACAGGTTTCCGAACACCGAGGTGCTGTACTTGCTCAAGTCGTTCACGTAGCTGTTGTAGCGCACGCGGACGCGGCTGTCCCCCCACGGCTGCTCGACGTCGAAGGTGACCTCGACCTCCTGGGCGGCCAGCGTCTCCTCCATCTTTCCGAAGAGGGTCTCCTCGATGTAGTCGAACGACTCCAGCCCCAGCTCGTAGGCGAAGGTCAGGCTGCGGCGCGACGACTCGGAGTACGGGAACACGTTGAACTCGACACCGGGGAGCACGCGAATCCGCCGGTCCCGGTTCAGGAACGTCGACGCGCTGGATCCCCCCCGGATCGAGGCCCCCCAGTGCTCCCCGAGGCTCTTCACGAGCTGTCCGTCGAGCTGGTAGCTGGTCCGCACGTCCGTGAACTCGCCGGTGCTGAGCTGGTGCACGTTTTCCCGGTACGAGCCGTCGATCTCGGCGCGGACTATCCAGTCCTCGGTCGTGCGGTTCGCCGACGCCGACCCGTTGAAGTTGCGCTGTTCCCGGGACGCCTCGCCCGACACCCGGGCGTTGGTGCTGAGTCGGAACACCCAGAAGTTCCACGGATCGTCGTCGGGCTGGGCCATCACCGGCCGGCGCCCGCCGCCCGCGAACCCCGTCCCGACCCCGCCCCGGCCCGCCGCCCCGATCTCGATGTCGTAGGCCATCGGGGTGTCGATGATGTAGTGCAGGAAACCCACCCGAAGAACCTGGGCGATGCCCTCGCGCGTCTCGTCGTCGGTGTCGGTCCGGCTCTCCGAGTACGTGTAGCTCACGCCCCGGTCCGTGAACTCCTCGAGGCCGATGAAGTCCAGCGTGTACAGGCGGCCGCCCCCGCTGTTCTCGGTCGTGACGAGCACGTGCACCTGGGCGTCGTAGCGGTCGCGGACGTAGTTCACGAAGGTGATCTCGCGCCTCAGGTAGTCGAAGTCGCAGCGGTTGCAGTCGAGGAACACGCGGAGGGCCGCCGGGCCGCCGCCGGCGTCCTGGGCCCCGCTCGCCCCCGCCCCAAGGCAGGACATCCAGACCGCGCACCCGATTCGCCAGCTCCAACCCAACGAACCCTCCCCGGCCGCAAACCCTGCGGGGACCCGAACCGGCGATAGTATACGGGTCGCGCCGGCGGCACGACATCATCGTGGGGCGCACGGGGGTCTGGCCCATCACTCCCCCTGCTTCTCCCCTTGGGGGAGTCGGCGGCGCGGACGCGTCAGCGCCCCGCGTCATCGTGGGGGGGGGGTGCGACGCCGCGCCCGACTTCCCGTCGTGCACGCGGTCACGCCGCGCCTTGACAGCCCCCGGTCCGCCTAGTACAAGGAGGGTTTGCGCCAACGGGCCAAGGCGGCCCCGATATCGAGGAAACGAGGACCTGTATGCGACGAATCCTGATCGTCGGCCTGCTCGCGGCGTTCGCCGGCGCCGGAGCGGCCTCCGCCCAAACCGACGTGACCCCCGTCGAGCCGTTCAAGGTCGGCACCTTCGACATCCACGGCGTGCCGCATGTCGGCGTCGTGCTGCGGGACAGCCTAGTGATCGACATCGAGGTCGCGAACCTGGCCCTCGAGGCGAACCCGGAGTTCGCAAGGGTCCCGATGCCCGAAGACATGCTCGAGCTGATCGGCCGCTACGAGTACGGGCTGAAGTACCGGCTGTACGAGATCGTCAACGACGTGGTCGCCAACGGGCTGGGGGACGACCGGGCCGACTTCGTCTACGACGTGGACGAGCTGCGCACCCGGCCCCCGATCATGTATCCGGGCAAGATCCTCAACGCCGCCGTCAACTTCTACAGTCACGTGAACGAGGCCGGCACGCCCGAGGAGCGGGCGGCCGAGATCCGGCGGCGGCAGGAGCAGCGCGGCGTGCCCTACCTGTTCCTCAAGCCCAGTCGCGGCGCCGTCATCGGCGACGGCGACCCCGTCGTCATCCCCTACGGCCGCGACCGCACCGACTGGGAGGTCGAGCTCGCCGCGGTGGTGGGACGGCCCGCCAAGTACGTGTCAGCCCTCGAGGCGCAGAACTACATCTTCGGCTACATGGTCTCGATCGACGTGTCCGACCGCGGCGGGCGCCCGCCGGGCGGCAACGCCACCCGCTCGGACTGGTTCGTCGGCAAGGGCCACGACACGTTCGCACCGCAGGGCCCCTGGATCGTTCCGAAGGAGTTCTACGGCGATCCGATGGAGAACCTGCGCCAGACCCTCAGCGTCGGCGGCACGGTGTTGCAGGACGCGCAGGCCGGCGACATGATCCACTCGCTGTGGGAGATCGTGGAGTACGCGTCGTCGATCATCACCCTCTATCCGGGTGACGTGATCAACAACGGCACTTCGGGAGGCACCGCGGCCGGCTCGGCCGAGACCCGCGCCGGCGACCGCTACCTGCGGCCCGGAGAGACCATCGAGGCCACCATCGACGGCATCGGCACCCTGCGCATGCCCGCGGTGGCCGGCGACATGCCGCCGGACGACCTGACCGGCGCGCAGCTGCCGCCGATCGACACCTACCGATAGTCGTCGTCTTCGGGAGCGGGCGGCTCCGTCACCGGGGATGCCCGCTCCCGCCGTCTCCCTCCGAACGCATCACGCCGGCGCGGGGCTCCGCTCGCCGGCAACCGCATCCGCGAGCGCGCCCTCGCTCGCGCGGATCCGACTTCCGTCGTCGTCGGCAGGCCCGCACGCCGCGGTCACGATGAAGGTCGGCCGGCTCGCGTCGCGTCGGTCGGCGCGGTGGTGCGCGCCAGCTCGCGGGTGATACTCAACGCGGTATCGGAGGCCAGCCGCGTCGGGTCCGAGATCGAGGTCGGCCGGCTCGCGTCGCGTCGGTCGGCGCCGTGATGCGCGCCAGCTCGGAGAGATACTCAACGCGGTATCGGAGGCCGGCCGCCGTCGGGTCCGATGGGCAGGCTCTCCTCGTCCTCCCACGCCCGCCGGGGAATGGGTTCGCCGAGGGGGGGGAGCCGGGACAGATCCACCTCGCTGACGGCGTGCAGCCCGCCGGCCGCCGGCCGGATGCGATAGGTCGCCTCGGGCGTCCGCACCGTGCCCGCAACCACCTCGCCGTTCACCACCAGGGTCATCGTCCCCATCTCGACTCCCGCCAGGGGACCCGACAGCGAATAGCCGCCCGAGAGGGTCGGCGCCACGCTCCGGACGAGACCCGTGAACGACACGTCCTCGAACAGGTTCAGCGTCAACACGCCTGCCGGCGCCGCGGCGGGCGCCGCCCCGGAGGTCGCGGCGGTGTCCGCCGGCGGCGTGAGCTGCCCAAGGTCGATGGCGACGAGGCGCCGCCGCAACGTGATGGAATCGGCGACGGTCGGGAGGTCGGGACCGGCGGCCGCCCCGGCGGCCGCCGGCTCCCTGAACAGACCGGAGGGTTGTCCCGCCGCCTCGCCGACGGCCAGTGCCATCAGCACCGCCACGGCGAGCGCCGTCGAGCGGCGGCGGCCGAGCGGAGCACCACACCCAGCGCGACTGCCCGGCATGTAGTCCCTGGGCCCCATGGACACCACTCCTCCCCGCCGTCGTCCTCCCCGCCGTCGCCGGACGCTCGCCCGAACTCGATGCCCCGGAATCGCGTCACTCGCCGCCATCACCGCGACGCCACGTCAACCGCTGCACCGACGGCGACGGCGCCGTCCGACCGGATCCACCGGCCAAGCCCATGACACGAGGCGGCTTCGGCGACGCACCTACTGGTACACCGGCACGACGTTGATGTCGCCTTCCACCTCGCCCACCAGAATGGTCCTGGTGTGCACGCCCTCGGTACCGATGCGGATGACACCCTCTTCGCCGTCCGTGCCCGGGTTGCCGACGTACACGTTGTTGCTGCCCGACGAGTTCCGGGTGCCGGCACCGTATCCCAATGCGATGTTGTCCGAGCCGGTCCGGCTCCCGTAGAGGGCCTGTCGGCCGATGGCCATGTTCCGGTGGCCCTGGTTGTTCTGGAGCGCCTGGGCCCCGATGGCGACGTTGCCTTCGCCGGACAGATTGTCCCTCAGCGCCTCTTTGCCGATGGCCGTATTGGAGGATGCGTCCACCGCCCTGTCCATGGCGGCGGCGCCGATGGACAGGTTGCCCTCGCCGTCGACCAGACTGTACAGGGACCGGCGGCCGAAAGCGGCATTGTCCCGGCCGGTGGTCAGGAACTGCAGCGCCTGGTAGCCGACCGCGGTATTGCCTCGGCCTTCCGTCAGGCTTTCGAGCGACCTCTGGCCCAAGTGCGTATTGGTCCCGGAACCGGCGTGGTCCGGCGAGATTCCCGGGTCGCCGCCCACGACCGCGTCTCCGGCGTACGGCATCGGCGCCGTCAGAGAGGCCGAGCCCGTGTGCAGGATCGGGGCAGGCTCGCCCTGCGGTCCCGCCGGCCCGGCGGGACCGACCGCGCCGAGGGTCGGATAGAACACCGCGCCCGCCCCGTCGGTCCACGAGATGGCCAGCAGGTACGTGCCGGGCAAGAGCTCGGGCAACCCCGCCACCACCCCCGATTCGGTCACCGCCAACACCGGCAGCGCCGTCATGCCGAGGGTCACCGTCGGCGCCTCGCCCCCGAAGTCGTAGCCGTTGATGGTCAGCGTCCCGTTCTCGGCGTCGACGAGCGTTTCGGTGATGAGCGGCTGCCGATCCGGCGCGGCCGGCGCACCGGCCTGGAGGTAGACGACGCCGGCGAAGACCGCCGATGCGAGGGCGGCCGCGAACCACGGACCATGAACTCTGTTCATCGAAGCACTCCCATTCCGAGCGAGTCCGCCGACCCGCTCCGCCACGCTCGTGTCCACTCCGGCGGGGTCGGCGCGCTCACGCGCGAGCCGATCCTCCCGTCGCTCCCGTCGAACCAAGCCCGGCATTCTCCATTCCCGCACCCCACGCTTGGTCGACCCTCCATCCGTCTACGGTTCCCGGTGCTCGGACTCCACGATCATGCCGGGACGCGGCGCCGTGGGTCCGTGCAAGACACCGTCGCGCGCCGCGTCCGTCGACGGGCGGGCCACCACCACCTCCGGAGCCGCGCGCGTTCCGAGCAACCGCAGCAGCCGCTCGCGCTGGTCCGCCTCGGAGAGAGCCGGCGGGGCCTCGCGGACGGGGCGGGGCGGCCACGCCGGAGGCTGCCGCGGCTGGGCCGGAGCCGGCCGCGGGGTGCGCCGCGCGGACCGGATCCTGACCCGGTCGTAGATCGACGCGCCGAGCGCCCCCGGCGGACGCGGAGCAGCCAGAAAGCCAGCGGCGGGACGCAGAAGCAGCCGTAGCGCGTCGAGCTCCGCGACGTCATCGAGGTGGAGCGACACCGCCGGACCGCCCATCCCGGCCGCACCCTCGAAGCGCGTGCCCCCGACCCGCGCCCATTCGGCGAGGACATCGCCCAGGGGGACGCCGGTCGCGATCAGGGCGACCCGTCCTTCTCCGAAAGCGATCTCCAGCTCGTCGGCCGAGGCGCGCGGGGCCCCGCCGGACGCCGCCGCGGCGACCGCGATACCGGCGAGGCCGGCAATCCACCTGCGTTCGAAACGGACCACGTCGGCAGGATACCACTCATCGCGGATTGCGTTGACCGCCCGCCCGCGGTGGCGACCTGGAAGCCCTTGGCGACGACCCCGCGCTGCGCCGGAGGGGCGGTGCTCGCCTGGCGAAGCGTGAGAAGGGCGTATCGGGCCCCGCGAAACGCCGGTCAGAGGGGCTACGGCCCGCCGTCCGGACGCGGCGCAATGCGCGGAGGCGGGCCGGTCAGGCCCGGGTTGCTTCGCGTGCCGATGTGGATGGGGCCCACGTCCTCCTGCGTCAGCCGGTGCGTGCGGACGATGCGCGGGGTCAGCAGCATCACGATATCGGTCGCCTGCGCCGATTCGTCGTTGGCCGAGAAGAGCCGCCGCAGGATGGGCAGCCGCAGCAGACCGGGAAACCCCCTCAGGATCTGGCGCTCCTCCTGGCTGAGGAGGCCGGCGAGCAGGTTCGACTCGCCGTCCCGGAGCCGCAGGCGGGTCACGACCTTGCGCGTGCCGAACGTCGGCAGCGACTGGCCGGCCACGAGGATCGGCGGCCCCACCGTGCTGTTCTCGACCTGGAGGTCGAGGATGATCTCGTTCTCGTAGGTCACGCGCGGGAGCATCCTCAGGATGACCCCGACCGGCCGGTACTGGAACGAGGTCAGCGGATTGAACGACGCGCCGCCGACGGCCAGGGGGGTGAACGCGGTCGTCGGCACCGGGATGTCCTGGCCGAGGTTCAGCTCGAGCTCGGCTCCCTCCTGTCCCCGGATCTGCGGCTGCGCCACGAGGCGGGTCTGAGTGTCCTGCTCGAGGAAGTCGATCACGGCCGCGGGCACCCCGAAGTAGAAGTCCCCGGCCCCGACCCCGCCGGAGAGGGCATCGAGGTTGAACAGTCCCGACGCCCCGTCGTCCTCGCCGCCGGCGGCCGGGGCGCCCTCCGGCGAGAACGCGGCCGACAGGGAGTAGCGCGACAGGTCGAGACCGTACCGCTTCGCGCGCTCGCGGTTGACCTCGAGGATCTCGACGTCGATGACGACTTCGGCCCGCGGCTTGTCGTTCGCCGCGAGGATCCGCTCGACGATGCCGACGACCGGGGCCGTCGCCCGCACCGTGATCGCGTTGGCCGCGACATTCGCCACCACCTGCAGCGCGGCCGGCGTGTTCTGCACGTTCAAGAGGGAGGTGAGCAGCTCCGCCAGCACCTCGACGTCGCCGTGCGAGACGTAGAAGGTGCGGATGACGAGCTCTTCGTACTCGCCGCGCTTGTCCGCCGTGTCGGGCACGACGATGAACGTCCTCGGGTCCATCACCTTGTGGAACGCGACGTTCGCGGCGAGGATCCGGGACAGCGCCTCCTCGAAGGTCACGTCGACCAGCCTCACCGACACCGCCGCGTCCTCGAACTCGCGGTCGTAGAGCACGTTGATGCCGGCGGCCTCGCCGAGAAAGTCGAGGATGTCGCGGAGGCTCGTGTCGACGAACTCGATGACGAGAGGCTCGTCCGACACCGGGTCGAGCAGGGCGGGGCGCGTGTCGAGCCGCGCCTGGGTGCGCATCGCCTCGATGGGGGCCGGCGCCCGCGCCGCCTCCGCCCGCTCGCGCAGCGTCTGCTGCAGGTTGGCGATCCGGACGCCGGCCTGTTCGTTGGAGGGATCCAGCTCGTAGGCGCGCCGGTACTCGCGGAGCGCCCCCGGCAGATCGCCGAGAGCCTCGAGCTCGGCCGCCGCCGCCGCGTGGTAGTACGCGGCGTTCAGCATCGCCCGTTCCAGCGCGATGCGGTACTCCGCGCGGTCGGGGGCCTCCTGCACCGCCCGGCGGTAGTACTCGACGGCGACCTCCCAGTCACCCTCGCGCGCGGCGGTCGCGCCCCGGCGGAACGCCTGGTCAGTGGCGCATCCGGAAAGCAAGAGCGCCGCCGCGATCAGGATCGCCGCGATGCAGGGCTTCCGCCCGGAGATGTGGTCAGCGGCGGCACGCACTGTGGATCCCCTGGTGACGCCGGCCTTCAGCGTCCGCTCGGGCTGAGGGTCCGACGTTCTCCATCTTCGATTCGCTCGATCAAGAGCGAGGTCCGGTCGAGCGCGACGATGCGGTAGCGTCCACCGACGACGTCGCCCACCCGGCCGTGGTACACGCCGCCCTCGTCGGCGACAACGCCCACGAGCCCGGCGCTCTCCGGCGCGTCGAGGATGCCGAGGAACCGGAGGGCGGCCGCCTCCGCGGCCGGCCGCCACCCGTCCACGTCGCCGATCGGGGCGCCGGGCCCCTCGACCGAGACATCGGCCCCGAGGAGCGGCGACGGCGGCGACCGATCGAGCCGAAACGGATTGCGCGCCCGGCCGCCGGGCGCCGGCGCCCCGCGGGAGAGCGCCTCCAGCCGCACGTCGAGCCGCGACTCATCAGGACTATCGGCCGGTAGCGGCCGATTCGTGAGGGTAGGGGCGGGGTTCGTCTCGCCGGCGGGGTCGCTTCCGGGCGGCGACGCGCCGCAGCCGGCGAGGCAGACGAGAGACGCCCACAGGACGGCGCGACGGCGCCGGCGGCCGGTTCCGAAGGGCAACGGAGCCATCGTCGGCCCAGCCTAGCACGGCCGGCGCCGGCGCCGCGCAGCCTGCATCGACCGTCGCGCCGAAGCCGCCACGCCGATTGAAGGTCGGTTCAGCGGGCGAGCCCGGCCGAGGCGACGAGCAGCAGCAACGCACGCTGCGTGCCGATGTGGGCGTTGCGCGGGGCCCACCATTCGTCGATGGAGTGCGCACCGCCGCCGACGCCGCCCCGGCTCAGGGTCACGGCGGGGATGCCGCGGGCGATGGGCAGGTTGGCGTCGGTCGACGCCACCCCCAAGCGCGGCTGCAGGCCCAGGTAGCGCGTCGCGGCGAGGGCGCGGCGAACCAGCGGAACCCCCGGATCGACGGCGCCCGACGGCCGGTCGCCGATCACGTCGAACTCCGCCACCAGCGGGGCGCCGCGGTCACGGGACCGATTGAGCTCCTCGACGGCGCGGGCGACCGACGACTGCAGCGCCGAGTCCAGCCGGTCCAGCGGATCGGGCTCGGTCGAGCGCATGTCGACCTCGGCCCAGGCCTCGCGAGGGACCGCGTTGACCGAAGTGCCCCCGCCGATGCGGCCCACGCTGTAGCTGGCCGACACGCCGATTCCGGCGACGGCGGACGCGGCGCGATCGAAGTAGTCGATGGACCGGGCGAGGGCGTGGGCGGGGTTGGCGAGGCCGAAGTCACCCCACGAGTGGCCGCCGGGTCCGGTAATGGTGACGCGATACCGACGCGACCCGAGGGCCCGGTTGACCACATCTTCGTCCGAACCGCCGTCGATGGCGATGAACTGGTCGATGCGCGGCCCCCCCGGCCGGAGCAGGTGCCGCACGCCGCGCAGGTCGCCGAGGCCCTCCTCGCCCACGCTGCCCACGAAGAGGATGTCTCCTCGCGTGCGTACCCGGGCTCGGTTCAGCGCCTCGGCCACGATGAGCAGCAGGACGAGGCCCCGGGTGTCGTCGCCGATGCCGGGCGCGTGCAGGCGGTCGCCGCGCCGCCGGACCGTCACGTCGGTGCCGGGGGGGAAGACGGTGTCGAGGTGGGCGACGATCGCCACCGTCTCGCGACCGGCCGTCCCGGCCCGGCGCGCGATGACGTTTCCGGGCGCGTCGATGGCCACGTCGACAAGCCCCGCCGCCCGCAGGAGCTGCGCGAACCGCCTGGCGCGCTCGGCCTCGCGAAAGGGGGGCGCGGGAATCTGCGTCAGCTCGATCAGGGTCGCTTCGGCCGTCCGCTCGATCGCGCGCACGAGGGCGAGCGCCCGACGCACCTCCGGCCGCTCCGCCACCGTCCGGACGGCGGCGTCGTACGCCGGATCCGGCGGCTGGGCGACGGCGGGCCGGAGACTGCAGACCGCGAGGGCAATCCCCACCGCGATTGCGGGACTCTTCATGGCGTGCACCCTCCGGCGCCTCCGCCGCGCCGACCGGCCGGGAGCGCGTCCCGGGGCGCTCCGCTCCCGTCGACCGACCCTCGCGGACGTCGTCGCCTCCCCGCGAGGGGAGCCGTCCTACTGCGACTCCCCGGCCCGCTCCTCGGCGCGGTGGCCGGCGAGAATGCCGTCCATCCCGATGTTGCCCTCGTGGCAGGCGTACTCGAACATGGGTTCGTCGCTCCGCATCAACGGAATACTGACCGTCCAGGGCCGCGTCCACACGGTCGGGTCGGTGATGGTGACCTCGTACTCGAGGGTCCGGGGACCGACCCGGGTCAGCCGCTCCACTAGGTGGAGGCCGTCGGACGAACCGCGGAAGTTGGCGGTCGACGAGAAGTTCGTGGTCTCGATGACCAGCGTGTCGCCTTCCCAGTAGCCCCGCGAGTCGCCGTGAAGCTGGCGCACCGACCCCGGCAGGTGGGGTTGGCCGGTCAGCGGGATCACCCGCGCGTCGTGGATCATCTCGTTGAGAATCACGACGTGATCGGCGCTCTGGAAGACCTGGTAGTAGTTGTTGTAGCCCGCGCTGATGCTCGGGACCCCGTAGGTCACGCACCGCTCCTGGAGCGGCCGGTCCGTGTAGCTGTCGGCGGGGTGCTCGCGCCGGTAGTCGGCGGCGGCGCGGAACCGCTCCCGCGCCGCCGGGGTCACGGCGGGAATCCGGCCGTCAGGTGGATCGACGACGAGCGACGTGCGGTTGTTGAAGTCGCGCTCGACGATCCAGAACTGGTTGTAGTTGCCGGTCGTCGGGTCGTAGGAGGTCGCCTCCACCCCGGCGATGGCGGCCAGCACGAGTTGATCGCCGAACAGCGCGTCCCCGTCGCTCAAGGCGCCGGCGGCCGACACCCGCAGCGCGGCCAACTCCTCGTCGCTCAGCGTCTCTTTGTCCGCCCACGCCTCGGGACGCTGGAGCGGGGTGATGTTGTTGTTGGCCCATACCCCCTGCAGATCCGGGTGGCCGTCGGCCGTACGAGGCGCGACCCAGCCGACCTCGGTCGACTGGGCGGCCGTCGTCGGCGCGAGCGCCCCGGCGGCCGCGAACGCCGCGACCAGACCCCATACCGTCACCCACCGCTCTCGCATGAATCTCACTCCTTCCTCGACCCGAAGCTCCGCCCGACGGCGCCCGCGCCGTGCGGCGGCGGCCTCGACCAGCCTCGCCGGGCAGCGCCACGGCGAGGGTCCGACGTTTTCCGACGACGGCCGCCACCGGACGCCCCGGCGGCGGAAACCGTGCCCCGCCGGGCCGCCCGCGTCGATGCCGCGAACTTCCCGCGGGTTCATTCTAAATCAGCAGGCCTGTCGCTAGTCCATCGCCGCGTGGACGCGCAACGACGCCCGGGTGCACCCGGAGTCTGCGCCGTTGGAACGGCGCGGACTCCTGCAGGGTCGAGCGCCCAGCGGAGCCGCAGTCGACGGCTGCCGGACCAGCGTGCGGTCACGCCATGATCGCTCGGTACGGACCTGGCCCCATCCTCACGTCGTCAACGACCTGCCGGCGCCGCATACCCGAACTTCCGGCGGTGGCGCCGCACTGGGCGCGCCAGGCGCCTCGGTCCACCCGGGAAGCACGCACGCGACGGCATGCGTATAATGGCGGCGGCTCCCTTGCGCCGCGAGGCCCGGCCGCCCGGCCGGGGGCTCCGGCGAACCGGGGTGCGACCCGTGTTACGGGCCGAGCGGATTCCGAACGGAGATCACATGACTGAGACGCAACGACTGGGACTGGCCGGACGCATGCTCATGTGGGTGCTGGGCACCGCCCTCTTCGTGGTCATCGCGTTCCTGCCGTACGCCCTGTTCATGCGGTTCGCCACCGACTACGTCGTGCACGTCACGGTCCTGAGCTGCCTCGGCGTCATCGCCCTCGTGCTCGTCGTCGGCACCATCTTCGGACCGCTGCGGACCGAGCCGCTGTCCGCGGCCCCGGCCACCGGCGACGGGTTGCGGTTCCTGGCCCTCGCCTCGAACGCGGCGTTCATCGGATTGCAGATCGTGCTGGTTCCGCTGCTGGTGGTCGAGCTCATCCTGCGGCTCGCCGGAAGCTCCCTGTTTTAGCTTCGGAGGCCCCGTCACGCGGCGCCCCCGCGCGCCCGTGCCCGCCCCGACGGCATCCCGACGAACCGCGCCCGCGCCGCGGCGCCGGTCCGCGCGCCCATGCCCGCCGCTCCCCGCGTCAGGGCTCGACGAGGGTCGCCCCCGCGAGTTGCGCAATCGCGGCCAGGGTGGTCTGGGCCGCGTTCAGGCCGAGGCGGAAGTCGTCGTCCGTGAACGTGATGTAGCGGTCGGTGGGCTGGTGCCAGTGGGGGTCCCAGCCCGCCCCGATGTGCATGCCCCGCTCGTTCTCCCGCAGACTGATGGACGGCGTGATGTTCATGAACGGGGTCGAGTCCGTGTTGGTCATGTGCGGCCCGACCATGGCGGGATAGTCGGTGGCGTAGGCGTCGTTGGCGGCCTTGAAGATGAACGCGAGGTCGCGCGACTCGGCCGCGAGCTCCGAGTTCGACTGGAACTCGATGTTCACGTCGGCCTCCGGCCGCTGGTCGCGGCTGACCACGCCGTCGGGGCCGGGCGCGCCGTGGTCGAACAACATCATGTCGTGCTGGATCATCCCCAGCCAGCGCGGCTCGGGGTACCGGCCCGACCCCGGCGGGTCCTCGAGGCCCTGCCGCTCGCGGCGCTGCGCGACGTAGGCCCGGCTGCCGTTCAGGCCGGTCTCCTCGTTGTTCCAGAGGGCGAACCGGATCGACCGTTCCGTCCGGACGTCGGGCGCGCTGAGGATGCGCGCGAGCTCCATCACGAGCGCCGTCCCCGATCCGTCGTCGTTCGCGGCCTCGCCGAAGCCGTGTCCGTCCATGTGGGCGCCGAGGATGTACATCTCGTCGGGTCGGGTCGAGCCGACCGTCGTGCAGTAGACCTGCGAGCGCGGGCCGTCCACCGGCTCCTCCATGTTCAGCGCGCGCAGCGCCTCGTCGGGCTGCAGCATCGGGTCGCGGACGACGCCGGTGGGGCTGCGGTAGCCGAAGATGGAACTGCCCCCGGGGCCGCTGCCGTTGCGGCCGATGCGGCCGCCGGTCGGCGTGGGCTCGGGCCGACTCGGGGCCGGCGGCCGGCCGCCCGGGCGGGGCTGCCGCACTGCCCGCCGGGGGGGCGCCTCGTAGGTGTAGAAGACGCGCTCGGTGGCGCACCCCGCCTCCTCCAGCCACGCCTCGATCCAGTCGACCGCGTCGCGGTTGCGCTGGGTGCCCTGACGCCGATCGCCGAACTGAGTCAGGCCCTTGATGGTGGCCTTGTACCGCTCCAGGTCGAGCCGGCCGACGAGCTCCCTGACGGGGTCGACGGCGGCCGCGGCCGGTTGACCCGCCGCGCGCGCCGCGCCGACCGCGAGTACGAGCGCCACACCGACCAGCAATAGTCCTCTGCGCATCGCCTTCCTCCATCCTGCGGGCACCGGCCCTCGATCGACGGGTTCAGTCGGCACGGCGACCGGCACGATGTCGCCGACTGGACCAAGGGCGGGCCGAGGGCCTCGACTCGCACTCGCGACTCGGGTCGGTCTTCAAGCTCTGGCCCCGCCGCGGTGCGTGCCGGTCGAGCGACCCGTCGATTTCCCGGCAGGGACAGCCCACCGTTCACGACGCGATCGCGTCTCGGGCCCACGCGACGAGCGGTGGTCCGCCGGTCGACCCGCCCGCTCAGTCGCCGCGCTCCGCGATCCGGTAAAGGCCAGACGCGGTGCGGATGAGCAGGCTGCCGCGGGCCACCGCCGGGGTCGCCAGAGTCATCTCGTCGAGCGAGTTCCGCCCCAGCACCTCGAACTCCTCGCCCGCCCGCAGGACGAAGGTGTCGCCGTCCTCGCTGAGGGCGAAGATCTTCCCGTTGTACGCCCACGGCGACGCGGTGAACAGCGTCCCCGCGGTGATGCGCCGGCGCCGGTAGACCTCGTTGCCGCTGCCGGCGTCGTAGGCCATCAGGATGCCCCGGTCGAGGAGCGTGTAGTGCGTGCCGCGGTAGACGAGCGACGACGGGTTGTAAGACCCGAGCTGCGGGTGCGACCAGACGACGTAGTCGTTGCTGGTGGCGCCCTCGGGAAGTGTGATGTCGCCGCTCGCGCCGGCCCGGATGGCGTACACGGGCCGGTTCCGGTCGGCCACGTAGCCCGAGTTGACGTACAGCAGGCCGTTCTCGGAGAACGGCGTCGGGATGACGAGCGACGACATCCCGCTGAGCCGCCACAGCAGCTCGCCGTCGAGCCCGTACGACTTGACGCCGTTCTGGCCCGTGGTCACCAGCTCGGTCCGCACGTCGTTCTCCCACACGAACGGCGTGGACCAGTTCGACCGCTCGTCCCGGTCGGTCCGCCACAGCTCGTCGCCGGTCACCGCGTCGAAGGCGGCCACCCACGACGCCTCCTCGTTGTCGTTGACCACGTAGAGCCGGCCGTCGTGCAGCACCGGCGAGCTCGCCGCTCCCCATTGGCGGCGCGGCAGCCAGTCGAGGGGCGTCGACCACGCCGGCTCGCCCGTGAAGTCGACCGCGAACAGCCCGATGTCGGCGAGATAGACGTAGACGCGCTCGCCGTCGGTGACCGGGGTCTCCGACGCGAACGTGCTCTTCTGGTGGGTCGGCAGCGCCGGCACGCCGGTGTACAGGGTGTGCTCCCAGCGCGTCTCCCCCGTCTCGAAGTCGATGTCGAGGAGGACCCAGCGCAGGGGGCGGTCCATCTCGGTGATGAACGCGGCGGTCATCGTCCCGCCGAGCGAGCGCGCCCGGTAGTTCTCGATGGGCTGGATCGGCACTTCGTCGCCCTCCGCCGCCGTCGAGGTCACGACGAACACGTGGTCGCCCCAGACGATGGGCGACGCCCAGCCCCGGCCCGGCACGTCGACCCGCCACGCCACGTTCTCGTCCCGCCCCCAGCGCTCGGGCAGCGCGGGATCGTCCGCGACCACGCCAGCCGTCTCGCCGCGGAACTGCGGCCAGTTCGTCTGGGCCGCCCCCGGGAAAGCGCTCAGCAGGACGATGATGCAGACGCCGAGCGCGCTCAATCGCATGTTCATGGTCGACTCCTCGAAGCTCTCCGCAACCGTGCCGTGACCGTCACCGTATTCTAGCGCGCCACCGCCGCCAGGCGCCCGCGTCACTCCGAGCCTCGGCGCGGACTCCTGGTAGACTGACGCGCGCGAACCGAGAACCACCGGAGGAAACCACAGATGCCCCCAGTCGCCCAAGGCGAGACCCCCATGGCGTCCGACCGTTCCCATCTCGGGAGGCGCCGTGCAGGCGCAGGCCGCGCCCGCGGCGCGCTCGTTGCGCTATCGCTCTCGCTGACGGCTGCGTGGGCGGGCGCTCCCGGCGCGGCCGCCGCCCAGGACGGCGAGCGCTTCGTACCGTCCCGGCCGGAGACCTTGAGTTGGGGCTGGTTCCCCCTCGACAAGCCGCCGGTGCTGACCATCGACTCCGGCGAGACCGTGCGCATCGACACCCTGTCGCACGCCGGGGCCACCCAGGACGAGCACCCGGACCTGTCGCTGGGCGTGCTCGGGGTGACGCCGGACGAGATCCTCCCCGATGTGCTCGACTTCTGGGGGTCGCGGGCGGGGCGCCCGCGGGAGGGCCGGAGCGGCCACGTCATCACCGGGCCGATCGCGATCCGGAACGCGGAGCCCGGCGACGTCCTCGAGATCCAGGTGCTGGAGCTCGCCACCCGGGTCCCCTACGGCGTCAACAACACGAGCCCCACCGGCGGCGTCTTCTCGCCCGCCTACCCGGGGTCGCGGCCCGACGACGCCGAGCGCGACATCGCGGCCGGCCGGCACCTGATCCGCACGGCAGTGGTGAACAGCCGCGAGGTCGCCCTCTTCGGCGACGGCATCCACGTGCCCCTGGCCCCGTTCATGGGCATCATGGCCGTCGCCCCCGACCCCGTCGTCGGCGCGCCCGGCGTGACGGTCCCCGGGGTCCAGGCGTCGCGGCCGCCGGGCCGCTTCGGCGGCAACCTCGACGTCAAGGACCTCACGGCCGGCAGCACCCTGTACCTGCCGGTGCTGCAGCCCGACGCCCTGTTCTACGTCGGCGACCCCCACTCCGCGCAGGGGGACGGCGAGGTCAGCGGCACCGCGATCGAGCAGTCGCTCACCGGACGCTTCCGCTTCGTGCTGCACAAGGACCGCGAGCTGACCGCCCCGCGCGCGGAGACCGACACCCACTACGTCCTGATGGGCATCGACCTCGACCTCGACCGCGCCCTCCGGAAGGCGGTCGAAGAGGTGGTGGCGTTCCTCGCCGAGGAGCACGGCCTCAGTCCCGACCGGGCGCTGTCGCTGGCCAGCATCGCCGTCGACTTCCACGTCGCCGAGGCGGTGGACCTGACCCAAGTGGTCACGGGGCGGATTCCGAAGAGCCTCTTCGGTCGGTAATCGCCGGGAGGCCGGAGGTCCGTGCGCCGGCGACGGGGCCCGCGCCGAGCCGCGTGGTCGGCGGCAGTCCCCGGGCCGCGGCGCCGACGCGCTACCGGATCCTCGCGTCCATGGCGCCCGCGCGTGGTCGCGCGGCCGGTTCGCCCATACTCCGCCCGGACCGGAGGCCGGCGCGCCCCGGCGCACTCACGTCGAGGACGCAGACCGAGATCCGGCGCGCCTCGTCCGCGGTCAGGCTCTCCTCCAGCCGGACCTTCAACGCCTCGGGACCGTCGGGTTGCCAGCCCGACGGCGGTGGCAGTGTCCGCCAGGGTGAGTACGTAGGTCGGCTTGTCCCGGTACGCGTCCAGCGCCCGTGAGCCGGCCGCGGTCCGGCTCTGTGTGGGCGCGTTCGGTGCACGTGCGAGGGACGATGACGCTCATGCCTCTTCGAACACCATCTTGAGTAAAATTACTCAAGTCCAGCATTTTGCGTCAGAGCTTCATCGCCCAAGCAGCAGAATCTGCGCGAGAGGGCCGTGAAGAGTCACCCGCCCCTTCACTCCGCCGTGCCTCTGAAGAACGGCAGCACGAACGGCAACAGCCACAGCAGCACGACGACGACGGCGAGCACCGTGAAGACGTCGAAGCGGCGCGGGGGCGGGGGCCGGTTGACGGCCACCCGCACGCGGTCGAGCATGAGCCGGCCGACCCACCCCAGCACCGTCGCGAGGACGATCCACTTCAGCATCGCGGCTCCGTCGCGGATTGCCGATCACCCTCGACCATCCGTGGCTCAGTCGACGATGGCCTGGTAGGTCATCGTCGCGAGGTCCGGCCGCACGTTGAGGTGCGTGTAGGGCCGGATCTGCTCCATCAGGATGCCGATGAGCTCCTCGGACGGATCGACCCAGAAGACGGTGCCGAAGGCGCCGCCCCAGTAGTAGGAGCCCTCGGAGCGGGGGGTCCCGGACGGGCCGAGGTCGGTGACCACCGCGTAGCCGAGGCCGAACCCGTAGCCGGGGCCGGCGAGCCAGATGCCCTTGTCGCCGGTGTGGTTGGCGGTCATCAGCTCGACCGTCTTGCGGCCGAGGATGCGCGCGCCGTCGAGCTCCCCGCCGTTGAGCATCATCTGGTGGAAACGGAAGTAGTCGCGGGCCGTCGACACCAAGCCCCCGGCCCCGCTGAAGTAGGTGTGGGGCTCGGCCACGAAGCGGCTCTCGGCCGTCGGGGCCTCGGCGAGCTCGATCCGGCCGTCGGCGTCGGGGCGGTAGAGGGCGGCGAACCGGCCGAGCTTCGACTTCGGCAGGTAGAAGTGGGTGTCCCGCATGTCGAGGGGCTCGAAGATGCGCTCCTTCAGGAACGCGTCGAGAGTCTGGCCCGACATGACCTCGACGAGTCGGCCCACGACGTCGGTGGCGCGGCCGTACTCCCAGTGGTCGCCGGGGTGGAAGTTGAGGGGCAGGGTGGCGAGCCGCTTCAGCATGTCGCCCACCGTGTCGCCGGGCTCGCGCGGGGCCACCACCGTCTGGAACTCGGGCTGGGTGATGCCGCGGTAGGTGTTGGCGAGCCCCGCGGTATGGGTCAGCACCTGCTGCACGGTGATGGGCCGGACCGCCGGCACCGTCTTGTAGCGGCCGGTCAGCCGCTCCTGCGGGGGCGCGGGGACCGCCACCCGCATGTCCGCGAACTCGGGCAGCCACTTGGCGATGGGGTCGCGCAGCTGGAAGCGGCCCTCCTCGTAGAGCATCATCAGCGCGACCGACGCGATGGGCTTGGTCATCGACGCAATGCGGAAGATGGTGTCGTGGGTCATCGGGGCGCCGGCCTCGACGTCGCGCTTCCCGAGGGCCGAGAAGTGCACCACCTTGCCCCGCCGCGCCACCAGGGTGACGACCCCGGCCACCTCGTTGCGGTCGATGTAGCCCTGCATCACCTGGTCGAGGCGCTCGAGCCGGGCCGAGGACATTCCCACCGCCTCGGGCTCGGCCGCCGGCACGCCGTCCATCTCGGGCACGTCGCCCGGCGCGCTCGCGCTGCCCGCGGCCACCGCCGCCGCCAGCAACGCCACCAGCACCCACCACTTCTTCGTCGCTCTCTTCATCACTCTCTCCCTGAGCGTTCCGTCGATCCGTTCGAGGCGAAATGCGGCATTATAGAACGCGGTGCGCCGGATATTCCCCGACGCTCCCGATGCTCGCTGCAGCGGCGGAACGCACCGTCGGCAGGGCTGTTCGTGCATGTCGGGAGCGGCCTGAGGTGCGGACTCCCCGCCGAGGCGCCGCCGGGGCGCGGAACGGCCCGCCATGGATCGGCTATCCTGAGGGAGCTGCGTGCCGCGCCTGTCGGCACGGGAAACCGCGATGCAGGACATGGACACGATCGCGCCGCCCCGCGAGCGCACCTTCACCGTCAGCGAGTACTACCGGCTGGCGCGCCACGGCATCCTGAACGGCAGCGACCGGGTCGAGCTGCTCGACGGCAGAATCTACGAGATGGCCCCCATCGGCAGCCGCCACGCCCAGTGCGTGCGCCGCCTGACGGAACTCCTGGTGTTGAGGGTCACGCCTGCGGCGCTGGTCAGCATCCAGAACCCCGTTCGGTTGAACGATCACTCGGAGCCGGAACCGGACGTGGCCCTGCTCGAGCCGAAGGACGTCTACACCGACCGGCATCCGCGCCCCGACGAAGTGCTCCTGCTGATCGAGGTGGCCGATTCGTCACTGGATTTCGATCGAGACGAGAAGCCCCTGCTGTACGCCCGCGCCGGCATCCCCGAACTCTGGGTGCTCGCGCTCCCCGAAGAGCGCGTCCACGTATACCGCCGCCCCGGCCCTGACGGGTACACCGAACATACGGTCGCCGAACAGGGCGCCCAGCTGCACATCACCACGCTTCCCGACTTGCAGGCCATCCCCGTGGACGCGATGCTCGATTGAACGAGTCCGGCCGCGGTGGTCCCGATTGCGCCGTCGAGCCCGCCACCGCCTTCAATCCGCGGCACGGTTCTACGGCGCAGACTCCGGGTCGGATATGTCCCGCCCGCAGCGGGGCGCCATCATCCAGGTCCCGTCCCGGTCCTGTCGCCAGTAGCGCACCACCGGCGGGTCGGGCCGCTCGTCGTAGGGATCGATCTGCACGAAGCTATAGCACGGAGGCAGGTGCTCGGGCTGCATCGACTCCAGCACCTCGGTCTTCGACCGCCCCCGGCGCCGCCCGTGCTCGTCGAGCTGCCGCGGGGTCACGGTGCGCTGCCACGCGCCCCCGTTGATGACGATCGGGGTCGCGGCCCCGCGCACCGGCGAGAAGCCGTCGACGACCCAGGTCAGGCCGGCCTCGACGCGGGTGAAGTTGCCCTGGCGGTAGTCGGCGAGTTGAGTGTGCCCGTGGACCATCACCGCGACGGGGCGCGGGTCGGTCAACCGCTCCAGGTGACGGCCGAACACGCGGTCGCGCGAGCCCCAGAAATACTCGAACCGGGGCGCGTCGGTCTCCGGGGTGCGCGGGCACTCGGCGAGCGGGGGGCCGGTCGGGTCGAGCTGGGTCAGGATGCGCTCGAAGCGCCGCCTCGCTCGCCGGAGGGCGGCGCGGTGGTCGCAGATCGCGGTCAGCTCATCGTCCGTCAGGGCCTCCATGAGGGCGGTCAGGCGACCCTGCTCGAGCGCCCGCGCCGCGAGCGGCTTGAACCGGTCGTCGTCGGCCAGCGAGTCGACGAGGAACCGCGGCCCCGCCTCGCGCACGCGAGCGAGGTCCCACACCGGGGGCTCCACGTCGCCGCGGTCCAGGTCCATCCGGAACTGCTGCCACGACATGCGGAAGAGCAAAAACCGCAACAGTTCGGGCGCCATCGCCCCCGCGTCGTCCACCCCGGCCGCCGCGAGGGCCTCGCGCACGCCGGCGCCGTTGTCGGCGAGGTTGTCCACGATGGGGAACCGCGGCTCGTAGCGGTCGTACAGCGCCTGAACCACCGCGTGCCCCCATGGCCGGGCCAGGTGCCGCCGGCCGGAGCGGGTCACGAACGGGGCCGGCCAGCTCTCGAAGCGATCTGCCCGGCCCTCGATCTGATGTCCGTGCTCGGCGTGGATCAGCCCGTCGGCGGAGCGCCAGAACCCTTCCCCGGCCACCCTGACCCGTCCCGGCGCGGCCGCGAACGCCTCGACCGTGCGCTGCCCGACGGCGGGGAACGACAAGGCCGCGTCGTGGTCGCCGGGCACGAGCACGAGCCGGTTGTCGCCGGCGGCGGCGAACGCCGCGAGGGCGGCGGTCTCGTCGCGGTGCGCCGCGAGCACGCGGTCCAGGCGGGCCAGCGCCTCGGCCTCGGTGCACCCGAGCGCCGGGTCGTCCCACGCGCAGGCGCCGTCGCTCGCCTGCAGCAGCTCGAACGTGTCCCCGTTGAGGACGAGGTCGGTCGGGCCGCCCTCCTCCGCCAGGGCGGCCAGGAACCCCTGGAGGTCTTCCGCCCACCGGAAGTCCTCGTGCGGCGACCACGCGCCGTCCGCCGCGCGCCCTTCGCCCAGGCGCAGGTCGCCCATCACCACGACCCGGCGCGGCGCGGCGTCGTTGCCCTGGCCGTGAAGCGCGATCGCCGACATCGCGATGGCGAGCGCGAGAAACAGGCCGACCGGCCCGCGAGCCACCGCCGGACGGCTCCCCTCCCCGCCCGTCCGGGGCTCCGCCCGTGCTCCAGGCGCGGTGCCTGCTCGCGCGAGGCCGCCCCGGCGCGGCCGGCGGCTTCTATGACCGGGTGAACCTCGCCCACGCACCCTTACTCCTCCTTGGCCAGCGACAGCCGCACGATCTCCTCGTCGTTGCGAACGACGACGTGGCCGTTCGCATAGGCGGGGTGCGACCAGTTGACGGCCGAGCCGGAGAGCCGCCGCCGCACGTAGGGATGCGTGGGCTCGATGAGTGGCGTGCGGCTCACCTCCTCGTAGCCCTCCGGCGAGAACCGCGCGATGACGAGGTCGCCGGTGTCGGTGTTGACGAACCAGCGGTCGCCGTTGCGGACGAAGAACGCCGTCGCCCAGTTGGTGCTCTCGCCGATCAGCGCCTCGGTCTCCCACACCCGCCGGCCCGTCGCCGCCTCGAGACAGCGGAGGACGCCGTGGCCGTCGACGCCGTAGACGTGGTCGCCGTGGATGAGGGGGGTGCTGATGACCGAGTTCAGGGTGTCGAAGTCGAAGCCGTACTCGGGGTCGCTCTCCCCGACCCCCTCCCAGAGCACCTCCGCCCCGGGGCGGTCCTCGTCGAGCAGCAGCATGCGCGCGCCCCCGTACTGCGAGGTGAAGAACAGGTAACGGCCGCTGTGGACGGCGGTCGCGGGGTTGATGCCCATGTCGACGATGTGGCGTATCTCCCAATACACCTCGCCCGTCTCGGGGTCCAGCGAGCTGATGTCCCGCGGGTGCCAAGCGATGAGCTGCCGGACGCCCCCCGCCTCGATGACGATGGGCTGGCTGTAGCCGGGCTCCCAGTCGGACGACAGGGCCCGCCAGATCTCTTCGCCGGTGTGCTTGTCGAACGCCATCATCTTGGCGTTCGGCTCGCCCCCCACGAGGCAGATGAGGCGGTCGCCGTCGACGAGCGGGGCACCCGACATGCCCCACGACGGCACCTCGGCGCCGAAATCGGCGGGAAAGTCCTTCTCCCAGCGCACCGTGCCGTCGGCGACGTCGAGGGCGAGCAGCCGGCCCATGGCCCCGAGCACGTAGACGCGGTCGCCGTCGACGGTGGGGGTGGCCCGCGGGCCGATGGCGTACACGAGCTGCAGGCCCGCGTAGTCGGTCTCCCACTCGCGAGTCCACAGCACCTCGCCGGTCTCCTCGTCGAGGGCGACGGCTCGCTCGACCACCGCCGTCGACCGGGGGTCGGGACGCCGCGCGTCGGCGACGAAGACCCGCCCGTCGGCCACCGCGGGGCCCGCGTAGCCGCCGTGGATGGGGGTGCGCCACGCCACCGGAAGGCCCCCCGCGGGGAAGGTCTCGACGAGGCCGGTCTCGGCGAAAACGCCCCGGCGGCCCGCCCCACGCCATTCCGGCCAGTCGTCGGCGTGGGCCGGCGGCGCGAGGCCGCCCGCGATCAGCAGAGCCAGAAGCTGTGGAAGGTAACGCGGCATCGACACTCCCTGCTGCTATCCGTATCGATTGGTACGTGCGACCCGGTAAGTCGACCGCGTTCTCCCCTCACGGGAGAACCGCCGACCCGCGTCATGTTCGCCGACCTCGCCGCAGCCCGCCGCGAAAGCCGGTGGGCCTGTCGGATTCCCTTACCGGCTCCGTCGGAACCGTCGGCGTCGGGCCTTCGTCAGAGTCGGGTAGAACCATGACCAAGCTCCTGCTCTGGTGCATCCTTCTCGTGCTGTGCTGGCCGCTGGCCCTCCTGGCGCTGCTGCTCTACCCCGTCGTCTGGCTGTTGCTGCTGCCGTTCCGCCTGCTCGGTATCGCGGTGACCGGCGTATTCGCGCTGCTCACCGCGATCATCCTGTTCCCGGCGCGGGTGCTGGCGGGGCCGAGAGCGTTCTAGTGGACTGTCCCAGAGCTTCCCTTGCCGTCGTGCCGCTGGTTTTTCGCTGGCAACCGCTGCGAAGGCGCCCGCGACACGGCAGCTTCTCTCAAGGACGGTCGAACTAGCTAGAGCCAGTCCAGCGTCGCTTGCGGCTCGGCCGGGGGCCCGACCGACCTTGCGAGGAGTCTTCACCGGTCTACGGCGCAGACTCCCGGCCGCAACCGACGTGACGACGTAGCGGCCACCGACGGGCAGCCCGGAGCGCAAGACCGCCGCGCGTGCTTCCGACCCACCGCCCGCAGCGTCCCCGGTCCCGCGCCTCCCCTACGGCAGCTCGTTGTAGATCACCCGCACCGCGGCCTCGACCCGGGTCGAGTCGTAGTGGGGGTACCCGCTCGCGAGGCTGACGCCCGTCGCCGCCTCGTCCTCGCTCAGGCCCGCGCCCTTGGCCGTCCGGACCGCGTCCACGAGGTCCGCGTTGTAGCGCTGGAACTCCTGGAAGCTCTCCCAGGTCGTGACCGGGATGTGCCCCGGCACCACGACGTCGACGCCGTCGATGCCGGCGAGGGCCGAGGCCAGCGTCTCGGGCATGGCGAGCCCGCTGCCACCGTTGCCGGTGTCGAGGAACGGCGCGTCCCGCCACGGGAACATATCGCCGGTCTGCAGCACGCCGAGGGCCGGATACACGATGAAGGTGTCGCCGTCGGTGTGGCCGGCGCCGAAGTGGTATAGGTCGATGCGGTCCGCCCCCGAGCCGAGGCTCATCCGGTCGGTGTAGGTCGCGGCGGGCAGGTATCGCGCGTTGTCGCCCTGAAAATTGTCCATGCGCTGCATGTTCGCCTTGGTGTTCTCATGGGCCACGATGCGCGCCGCGTCGAAGAACTCGTTACTGCCGACGTGATCCCCGTGGGTGTGGGTGTTGACGATGGTGACGACGGGCTTGTCGGTCACCGAGCGGATGCGATCGAGGATGACCGGCCCCCACCCCGGCAGCTTGGTGTCGACGATGGCCACGCCTTCCTCCATCACGAAGACGCCGACGTTGCCGCCGCTGAACAGCGACCGGTCGACCGGCGACGATCCGGTGATGACGTAGAGGTTGTCCTTCACCTGCTCGATGACGGCCGCGTCCACCGCGTCAGGATTGAGCTGCTGGAACCCGTTGACCCCGACCGACAGAACGCCGACCGCCACCACCGCGCCGAGCGTGATGCTGCGCCTCATCTCCGTCCTCCCCTGCGTTCGCCTGCCCCTCGGGCATCCCCCGACGGGCGGCGCCCCCGCGGATAGGTTTATCACAACTGCGCTCGACGAGATCCTGCCGCGCCAGCGCTCACGCGACGAGAGGCAGGTCGAACGTGGGGACCGGTCTCGTGGCTCGACCGCAGCACCACCGACGACCCGCTGCCCCGAATCCCCGAACGTCGGGCCGGGCGCCGCCGGAACGCGGCCTCAGCCTCCGGCCTGCTCAATCAGGCGCGTGAGGGCCGGGGTGCGTCCGAGCAGCCGAGCGTAGAGAGCGAGCTGGGCGCGGTGGTACTCCTCGTGAGCGACGCCGTGGTGCAGCCAGGTGAGGCGGGTTCCGCGCTCGCCGTCGAAGCGACGCACGTACTGCAGCATCTGCACCTCGCCGGCGTCGCGGAGCTGTCGGGCGCCGTCGCGGTAGCTGCTGCGCAGCAGACGCAGCCACTCCCCGCGTGATCGGCGCGCCTCGGCCCCCTTGGCATAGTGGCGGATGAACGCCGGGAAGCTCTTGCGCGTGAAGTCGGCGGTGGGGCGGGTCAGCTCGTTCGTCCACATCATGCCGGTGGCCACGACGTGGCCGACCAGCTCGGCCACCGAACGGGCCCCGGGGGCCGGCCGGAAGTCCCAGTCGCGGGCGGGGATGCCCGCGGCCTCGGCGATGACACCGCGGCGGGCGCCCTCCCACGCCTCTATCGCCTCTTCGAGCAGGGTGTTCACGGCCCTGGACCTCCCCCGGAAACGCTGACGAAACGGCACCGACCGTCGATTGGTCTGGTGGTCAGGGCTCCCCCGTCAGGCCTCGCGGCCACTGACGGCGGCGCGGGGCCTGACGGGGTACCGACGGCAACGGAGCCCAGCCCTCGACGTCCGGGCATTTGACGACCGCGCGCCTCGGCCCAGTGGCCCGCAGCAAGCGCGACACTCTGGCCGGCGCTCGACCTCCGGGCGCTTGACGACGGTGCGCCTCGACCAGATGGCCCGCAGCAAGCGCGACACTCTGGCCGGCGCTCGACCTCCGGGCGCTTGACGACCGTGCGCCTCGACCAGGTGGTCCGCAACAAGCGCGACACTCTGGCCGGCGCTCGACCTCCGGGCGCTTGACGACGGTGCGCCAAGGCGCCGCCCGGCGCTCACTCGCACACGACGCCGTCACCGTCGCCGTCCCGCATGTATGCATAGGCGGGATGGCTGCGCGGCACCGGCGCAATGCCGTGCCGACGCGCTTCGGCGCATGTCACGCGGTTGTTGCCGTCGTCGTCCCAAGGTATGTCGGCGGCGGCGACGGTCCGTCGATTCCCGCCCACGGCGGCTGCCCGCGACGGTGACGCCGCGGCATTCCAGAGCCCGCGGCCGGTCGAGCGCGCCTCGCGTTCGAGCTGTCGGAACCAGTCGAGATGAAGGAACGGAAACCGCGTGTAGGCGTGGCCGTAGCCCTGTCTGATGATCTCCGCGTTGACGAACGTCCCGTCCGCGAGATGAACGTAGGCGAGGGTGCGACCGTAGCGGTCCGTCCGGTCCTGGTCGTACTCGAGGCGGACCCGCCGGCCTTCGAGCAGCCGCTTCGTGAATGCGCTCGCCTCCCGGCCGAAGAACTCGACGGGCCGGCCGGGGCTCACCGTCTCGGGGGTGTCGACACCGATCAGCCGCACCCGGCCCACGCCCTCGACGACGATGGTGTCCCCGTCGACGACGCGCTCGACCCGCTGGGCCTCGGCCGACGCCGGCGCGAGCAAGGACAGGGCTGCGGCGAATAGCCCTGGCATGGCCATCGCCGCCACATCGATCGCGCGAAGATGTCGCAACATTCGCCACCTCGAACCGGCAGAGCGTCGACATGGCAGGAAGTGCCACGGACTTGCCAGCAGACGTGGAGATTATTGCGTACATCGGCGGCGACGCCCCGAGCCCCGATGGACCGGGTGAGGAGGCGCGGGTGACGGCGGGTCAAGCGTCGAGGAAGCGGTCGCGGTACCGCGGGTCGGGGACCGGACACGAGGCCCGGCGGCCGAAGAGCCGGTAGCGGTGGGCGGCGACGCCGTCGTAGAGCCGGTCCCGCAACGCGGCGGGCAGCCAGCGCAGGATCGCGGCGAGCCGCCACGGCCAGCCGAGCTCACCGAGGACGAACAGCGCCGCGGCCGACCGGTTCAGCACGCGGGCCGCGGCCGACCGGTAGTCGACGACCACGTGGACCGTCTCGACCCGGTCGGGGTCGCGGCCGAACGCCGCGACGAGGTCGCGGCCGACGGGCCCCTGCAGCGTCGCGAAGCGGAAGCGGCGCCGACGGTCGCGCGCGAGCACGAACCGGACGAACCGGTCGCAGAGCCCGCACACGCCGTCGTACAGCAGCAGGTGCCGGCCTGAATCGACCCCGGAGGGTCCGCTCGATCGAGTCATTCGCGCCTCGACGTCCCCCCTCCCGCGCCGGCTTCACGGCGACTGCGCCTTGACCCGCCGTTGCGATGCGCCCGGCTTCCCAGCGGCCGGACGGGCCGCCGTCAAAAGCGCAGCAGTCGCGTGGCCTTGACGACGAAGGCGCGGTTCTCGATGAACGGCCCCCGCGGGTCGAGAGTGTCGCGCTCGTCGGTGTAGACGACGAACAGCTCGCTGCCGGGCTGATACTCCCAGCGGAAGCGCAAGTTGGTGCCGAGCGAATCGAGGGTCGAGTTGTACTGCACGAGGGCCGCCACGAACATGCGCGGGGTCAGCGTGTAGGTCGTGCGCACGGAGACGAGGTCGGTCCGGAAGTCGCCCGACGGCAGGGTGAGCCAGTTGAACGACAACGAGGGCTCGACGTTCAGTTGCGACGACAGGTACACGCGGCCGAAGGTGTAGCCCACGCCGGTGCGCTCGCCGCCGAAGAACCCGCCGTGATCGAAGCTCAGCCCGCCCGACACGGCGCGCTGCTGACCCGGTGCGTAGACCACGCGGGTGTTCGAGAAGCGGTAGGCGCCGGCGGGAATGGTGATGGCCGGCGTCATCGGAAACGACGTCTTCAACAACTCGTAGCTGTCGGTGGCGCCCGCGAAGAACAGGTCGCCGTTCTCGAACTCGATGCCGAACAGCCCCTGCCGGACCCGCGTCTCGAGGAGGCCGGCCCCGTCCGTGGTGTAGTCGAGGCTGCCCTGGAAGAGGAACTTGCGGATCGACGCGATCGACAGCGGCCGCGGGCTGAACCGGCCCTCGACGAAATTGCGCCGGAAGTCGTCCCGGCGCACGAAGCCCACCTCGGGCCGGAAATCGGCCCCGACGCCCAGCCGCTCGGCGAGGAACCCCCAGCGGTCGCCGCGATAGTCCAGCTTCGCCTGGTAGCTCGTGGCGTCGTCGCCGGAGACGCCGGGCAGCCGGCTCTCCGCCAGCCACGTGGTGACGTTCAGGTTGTCGTAGAACGAGAAGAGACCGTCGACCCCGTACACCTCGTTCGACCCGACGCCGTCGAGCGACACCGAGCGGCCCGTGAACAAGGCCCCGACCGCGCTGCGGCGCAGGATGTCCCGCTTGACCCGGGCGACCGAGAAGCTCGTCGCGGCGGCGTCGCCGGCCTGCTCGGTCTGCACGTTCAGCACGCCGATGCTGTAGGGCCCGGCCTTGCCGGTCAGCCGGCCGCCGGCCCGGATGGGCACGGCCCGGCCGTCCTGCAGCCCGATGCGGCGGCTGAAGAACAGGATCGGCGCCGCCCCCGAGAACTGGCCGCCCCCGAAGTAGAACGCGGTGGCGTCGCTCTCGAAGCCGCCGCCGAAGTCGAAGATGCCCTGCCCCTCCAGGAAGAACTCGCGCTTCTCGGGAAAGAAGAGACCGAAGCGGGTCAGGTTGACCTGCTGCTCGTCGACCTCGACCTGCGCGAAGTCGGTGTTGTAGGTGAAGTCGGCGGTGAGCCCCTGGGTGACGCCGTACTTGACGTCGAACCCCACGTCGCCGCCCGTCAGGGTGCGCTCGTCGGCGGCCCGGACGAGGTCGGTGGTGACGTCGGAGATGCCGTACGGCTTGACCTCGAGTCGGGTTCCCGAGGCCGGCGCCTCGAGCCCCACCAGGGTTGCGGCCGACGACATCTTGTAGGCGCCGGACCAACTGAGCGAGGCGGGGATCGGGGTCAGGAACGAGGTCTCGTTGGTCGACGCCACCCGGCGCTGCACGTTGATGCCCCACAGTTGGGTCGGCCCCGCCCGGTAGCGGAGCGACTTGAAGGGAATGGCGATCTCGACCGTCCACCCCTCGTCGAACCGGCCCGCCGCGACGTCCCACACCGTGTTCCAGTCGATGTTCTGGCTGCGCTCGTCGGTGACGAGGGCGTCGAATAGGCCCCCGATGGCGTTGGTGGTGAACGCGAACGCGTTGCGCCGGTCGTAGAAGGTGTCGAGGACGACCCCGAGGGTCTCGTTGCCGTACATGCCGTAGCTGTCGCGCTTCATCTCGTTCGCGACGATGCGGTCCGGCGCCGCGCTCCAGCAGCGGGCGGACACGTACAGCGTCTCGGCGTCGTAGGTCACCCATACCTCGGTCTGGTCGACGGCGGGCTCGCCCTCGACCGGCTCCTGCTGGATGAAGCCGGTCACCGGCGGGACGTCGAGATAGATGCGCTCGTCGAGGCGGCCGTCGAGCTGCAACGGGGCGTCGAGCCGGATCGCGCGCAGGGTCAGGCGTCCGAGCTCGTCGCGGGCCGCCACCTCGGGTGGAAGGGGCGGGGGCGGGCCGTCGATGGGGACCGGGACCGCCGCGAACCCCGCGGCGGACGTGGAGGCTTCCCCGGGCAGCCCTCGAGGACCTGCGAGCGGGGCCGCCGGTCGGATCGGGGGCAACGCGGTCCGAGGCGCCTCCGGGGCCGCCTCGGGCGGCCGCATGTCGGCCGGCGCCCGGCCCGAGACCGATGGCCCGTCGACCCCGCGGGTGCTGCTCGCCTCGGGCGACCGCTTGTCGGCCCGCGCCCGGCCCGGCCGTCCCGCCGCCGCCGCGGACGGTCTCGCCCGCCGCACCGCTTCCGCGAGACGCGCGACCAACGCGTCCTGCAGACCGAACAGGTCCGCGAGCGCCCCGTCGACGCGCGTACCGGCCACTACGCGTCCGCGGTCCGGTTCGAGAAGCTGCGCGGTGATCCGCAACCGGGCGCCCATCCGCTGGTAGGCGCCGGCCACCCTCAGGCCCGGCGGCACGGCCGCCAGCGCCGGGCCGAGATCCGCCGCGAGCGTCTCGGCGATCCCGTCGCCGATCCAGGCGTCGGCGGGGTCGCCCGACAGGTTTTCGAAGGCCGCGACCTCGAGAGAACCGGCGGCGCCGCGGATCGACCGAACCGCCTGGCCGTGCGCCAGCGGCGCCGCGGCAAGCATACCCGACAGGATCAGACCGCCGACCGCGACTCGGACCATCGCAACCACGAACACAACCCATCATGATAACCGGGCCGTCCCGTGCCGACGCCCGCGGCCTCTCGCCCCCTCTCGCCGCTTTTCGCCCCTTTTCGCGCCTTCTCGCGCCCCCGAATCGCCCCGGGCGGCCTCCTCGCCGCGCCTTGGCCGCAGCCTTGCCGCACCGCGCCTACCCTGCCGTCCGCAGCCTCCCGCCGCAGCCTCGCGATGGCGCCTTCCCGAAGCCCTCCCTCGTCCGCCCCGCGCTTCCCGCCGCGGTCCGTCCTCCTGGTACACTGCGGCCGCGCATGCGACATGCAGGAATCGTCTGGCTCGCCGGCGGGCTCGTCTGCCTGGCCGCGGGCATCGCGCTGGGAGTCTTTCTGTCCGTCGAGGCGGGCGCGGTGCTCGCCCTGCTGGGGGCGGGGGCGACGGGGGCCGGCGCCATGGCCGCACGGCGCGGGAGCACGCCCGACCCCGGGGCGATGGCCGAGCTCGACCGCCGGCTCGACGAGCTCCGCGGGCTGGACGCCAGACTGACCGCGGCGGGCGTGTCGCCGATCGAGCGGACCTACGACGAGCTCCTCCGCCGCCGTCCCGAAACACCGACCCCACCGACGACCCTCGACGAGCAGGAGCGCCGGCTCGGCGAGATGATCCGCGACCGCTGCGACCGGGTGTGGGACGGCATCCGCGACCAGCGCTACGTCCGGCGCGAGGACGGGCGCGTCGTGGACCTCGACGGGGGAGCCATCTTCGCCGAGCTGCGCGACGTCGTGCAGGAGGTCGCGGCGCTGTACCACGCCGAATCGGACAACGCGGTCCTCGAGGCGCGCACCGGGGACATCGCCCTCGCGGTACGCTCGGCCGTCGGCGAGCTGCTGCAGGCCGTGCGGCAGGCGCCGCTCGTCGATCCCGCCTCCTGGTCGGTCAAGACCGTCGTGACCCAGCTCGAGCAGGCCCAGCAGGGCCTCGCCCTCTACCGGAGGCTCGAGCCCTGGGAGCACTACGTCAATGGCGCGCTCCTGGCCACGCGTCTCGCCGCCGGCGCGAGCCCCGTCGGGGTCGTCGCGTGGACCCTCGGCACGCACGTCGCCAAGCGCGTGGGAAAGCGGTTCATCAAGTCGCGCGCGGAGGTGTGGCTGAAGACGCTGCTGGAGAGCTCGGTGGCGCTCGTCTACCTGCGCGTCGCGCGCATCTACGACCCCCTGCGCTCGTACCGCGGTGCGGACTGGATCGCGCTCGTCGAGGCCCTCCGCGTCCACGCGTGCATCCCCGGCGTCGATCACAACCGGCGCAGGCTGCTCGACCGCATCCTGCGCGCGCCGATCCCGGACGAGTTCGCGAAGTTGGCGCTGCTGCGCGCGCTGGCCGAGGACCGCGCGCCCGCGCCGCCATCGGCCCCTCCCGTCGAGCTCGACGGGCTTCGGCCGGAAGACCGTCAGGCCGTCGCCGAGCGCCTGGCCGATCTGCTGTCGGGGATGCACGGCCTGCAGGCGCCGGCCGCACGGTCGGCGATCGAGGCCCTTCAGCGCCGGCTGCCCCTGCCAGTGGATCTCGGCGACTCGCACCGCCCCGAAACGGAACGCGCGGCCGACGGCTTCGCCCTGCTCGCCGCCCTGGCGCGCGACTGCCTCGACGCCGACCGCGCTCGGGCCGGGAGACTCCTTCGCGCCGGCGCGTTCCACGCGCACGTGAAGGAGACCCTGGACGGGGAGGAGGCGGAACGCCTGCTCGGGCGCGCGGTGGAGGCGGCGTACGAGACCGGGGGCGGCCCGGGAGGGCCGGGCCCGGCAGCGCCTCCCCCCGCCCTCGTCGGCGACCGCCTGGCCGAGCCGCTGCTGACGTCGGTGGCCGATCTGCTGTGCTCCGCCCCTCCGCCCTGGCCGATCGAGTACGACCAGCTCGTGCTGCTGTACGCGTCGGTTCTGCTTCCCGAACGCAAGCAGGTCGCGGGGGCCTGGAAGCACTACGTCGACGCCGCGTCCGGACGCTTGCGGGAACGCCTGCGACTGCCCGATCTCTCGACGTGGCCGCCTCACGCGGCGCCCGGGATCCTGCGCCAGCTCGGCGACGGCGAGCCGGTGCTGGCCGTGCTCGCGGCGACCAGCCGCGCGGGCCGGACGCGCTGGCTGGCGTTCCGTCGCGACCGCATCGTCGTCGGGACGGTTCCCGACAGGGAGCTCGTCGTCGACGACGGCGAGCCGGAGGTTCATCCCATCCGGCCGGAATTCCACCCCGCCGCGCCGGTACGCCTCGCCCGGCGCCGGGGGCGCCTGTCCGACGACCTCGTGCTACGGTGCGGCGACGATCGCCTGACCGTCGCCAGCGGGAGGCTCGGCAACTTCGAGCGGCGCTTCGGCCCCCTGCTCGACGCGCTCGACCTCGACGCCCACCGGCTAGGTCGCGAGGCGTGACCGACCCCGAGGACGGAGGTTACGATTCGCGGCCCTCGATTCGGGCGGGGCTACGCTTGAATTCCAACCCGTCAGCACCTACAATGCGGCGATGAGCATTGGGTCTTCCCGGACCGTTTCGCGCATCGTGACGCTGCCCGTCGGGTCGCTGGTCCTCGGTGTGGCCCTGGCGCTCCCGCCGGGCGCGCCAGCTCAGGAATCGGGTGGCGAATCGGCGACGGCAGCGCTCTCGCCCGCCGCGTCCGACGCGCGCGAGCTGCTCGACCGCTACTGCGTCGTCTGTCACAACGAGCGGCTCGAGACGGCGGGGCTCCGCCTGGACGACATCGACGTCGCGCACGTGCCGGCCGAGGCGGAGATCTGGGAGCAGGTGTTGCGCAAGCTGCGCACGAGCACGATGCCCCCGCCGAACCGGCCGCAGCCGCCGGCCGAGGCCCGCGCCGGGATGACCTCGTGGCTGGCATCGACGCTCGACGCCGCGGCGGCGGCAAGCCCGAATCCGGGGCGGACGGAGACCCTGCGCCGGCTCAACCGCACCGAGTACCAGAACGCCGTCCGCGACCTTCTGGCCCTCGACATCGACGCCACCGCCCTGCTGCCGCCCGACGAGAGCGGCCACGGCTTCGATAACGTGACCGTCGGCGACCTCCCGCCGGCCCTGCTCGACCGCTACATCTCGGCCGCCCAGAAGATCAGCCGGCTCGTCATCGGCAACACCCAGACCTCGCTGCAGGCCGACGTGATCCGCGTGCCCGCGGACACGACCCAGGAGGAACACGTCCCGGGGCTGCCCCTGGGCACCCGCGGCGGCGTCGTGATCCCCTACACGTTCGCCCAGGACGGCGACTACGACATCCAGGTCCGGCTCGCCCGGAACCGCACCGGCAACATCGGCGGGCTGCGCGATCGGCGACCGCACGAGATGGAGATCCTGCTCGACCGCGTGCCCGTCGCGACCTTCACGGTGCAGCGGCCGGAGCGCGGGGACGATGCCCTGGTCGACCGTGACCTGAAGGTGCGCGCCTCGGTGACCGCCGGCCCCCACGACCTCGGCGTCACGTTCCTGAAGAGCGGCTCGTCGTTGATGGAGACCGAGCGCAGGCCCGGACAGTCGCACTACAACGAGACCCGTCATCCGCGGTTGACCCCGGCCGTCTACCAGGTGTCGATCACCGGCCCCTACGCCCCGCAGGGCGTGAGCGATACGCCGAGCCGCGAGCGGCTGTTCGTGTGCCGGCCGACGGCCCAGAGCGGGGAGGAGAGCTGCGCGCGGGAGATCCTCTCCACCCTGATGCGCCGTGCCTACCGGCGGCCGGTGTCGGACGCGGACCTCGACGGCCCGATGGCGTTCTACCGGGAAGGCCGGGCGGGCGGCGACTTCGACGCCGGCATCGGTCGAGCCCTGAGCGCGGTTCTCATCAACCCCGAGTTCCTGTTCCGGGTCGAGCTCGACCCCGACCGCGGCGGGGCCGCCCCCGCGTACCACGTCAGCGACCTCGAGCTGGCGTCTCGGCTCTCCTTCTTCCTCTGGAGCAGCCTGCCCGACGACGAGCTGCTCGACGCCGCAATCCGCGGCGAGTTGAGCGACCCCGCCGAGCTCGAGCGGCAGACGCGGCGGATGCTTGCCGACCCCCGCGCGTTCAACCTCGCGAGCAACTTCGCGGGGCAGTGGCTGCGCCTGCGCAACCTCGCGGCGCTGAGCCCGAACGGGCGCATCTTCCCCGACTTCGACGACAACCTGCGGCAGGCGATGCGAGAGGAGACGGAGCGGTTCATCGGCAGCGTGATCGACGAGGACCGCAGCGTGCTCGACCTGCTGCGGGCCGACTACACGTTCCTGAACGAGCGCCTCGCCAAGCACTACGGCATTCCTGACGTCTACGGCACCCGGTTCCGGCGGGTGGACCTCGCCGAGGACAGCCGGCGTGGCGGGCTGCTGCGGCACGGCAGCGTCCTCGCCGTCACCTCCTACGCGACCCGGACCTCGCCGATCATCCGCGGCGTCTGGGTCCTCGACAACATCTTCGGGGCCCCGCCCCCGCCGCCGCTCCCCGACGTGCCGGCCCTCGAGGAGAACGAGGTGGCGGCCAACCTGCCGATGCGGGAACGGCTGGCGCAGCATCGCAACAGCCCGGCGTGCGCGAGCTGCCACCGGACCATCGACCCCGTCGGCTTCGCCCTCGAGAACTTCGACGCCCTCGGCCGCTGGCGCGACCAGGAGGGCGACAACGGCGCCATCGACGTGTCCGGGGGCCTGCCCGGCGTCGGCCCCCTCGTCGGGGTGGACGGTCTCGAGGACGGGCTGCTGAGCCGGCCCGATCTGTTCGTCGGACGGCTGACGGAGAAGCTGCTCACGTTCGCGCTGGGCCGGGGCGTCGAGTACTACGACGCGCCCGCCGTCCGCGCCATCGTCCGCGGCGCCGAAGCGGAGGACTACCGCTTCTCGTCGTTGATACTCGGGATCGTCAAGAGCGTTCCGTTTCAAATGAGGAACTCCACATGATCATCACCAAGAAGGCGTTACCGCGGCGTACGTTCCTGAAGGGCGTGCAGGCGACCTTGGCCCTGCCCCTGCTCGATGCGATGATCCCCGCGGCGACCGCCCTCGCCCGGACGCCGGCCAAGCCGATCCGGCGGCTCGGGTACGTGTTCATCCCGATGGGCTGCGACCACCAGCGGTGGACGCCCTCGGACCAGGACCGGCTGGGCCGGCTCACCCCGATCCTCAGCCCCCTCGAGCCGGTCAGGGAGCAGCTCACGGTCGTCACGAACACCGAGCTGCAGCTCTCCTACCCGGGGACGCACGACACCTCGAACTCCGGGTTCCTGAGCGCGGCCTACGCCAAGCACACCGAGAGCTCGGACTACTTCCTCGGCACCACCGCCGACCAGCTCGCGGCCCTGCAGATCGGCCAAGACACGCAACTGCCGTCGCTCGAGCTGTCGATGGACCTGAACCCTCTCGCGGGCGTCTGCAACAACGGCTACGCCTGCGTCTACCAGAACTGCCTGTCGTGGTCGTCGCCGACCACCCCCCTGCCGGCCGAGGCCCATCCCCGCATCGTCTTCGAGCGGCTCTTCGGCGAGGGCGGTACGACGGAGGAGCGGCAGGCGGCTCTCGAGAGCCGGGCCAGCCTCCTCGACTCGTTCGGCGAGGACATCGCGCGGCTCAAGGGCGCCGTCGGGGCGGCCGACCGGGCCCGCGTCGAGCAGTACCTCGACAGCATCCGCGAGGTGGAGCGCCAGATTCAGCGGGCGGAGGCCGCGGCCGGCGACAACCTGTTCCCCGACCTCGACCGCCCGGTGGGTGTGCCCGACTCGTTCGCCGACCACGCGCGGCTGATGTTCGACCTGCAGGTCCTCGCGTTCCAGGGCGACATCACCCGCATCGTCACGTTCCAGCTCACGCGCGAGCTGAGCAACCGCACCTACCCCGAGATCGGCGTGCCCGATCCGCACCACCCGACGAGCCATCACGGCAACGACCCCGAGAAGCTCGCGAAGATCGCCAAGATCAACACGTTCCATGTCTCGCTGTTCGCCGAGTTCCTCGAAAAGCTGAAGGAGACCCCCGACGGCGACGGGTCGCTGCTCGACCAGACCGTCTATATGTACGGCAGCGGGATGGGCAACCCGAGCCTCCACGACCACGTCAACCTGCCGATTCTCGTGGCCGGCGGGGCCGCGGCGGGCCTGCGGGGCGGCCAGCACATCCGCTACGAGACCGGCCTGCCGCTGGCCAACCTCCACCTTAGCCTGCTCGACCGGGTAGGCGTGAAGCTCGACCAGTTCGGCGACAGCACCGGGACCATCGACTCCCTCTTCGACCCTGTCGCGGTGTAGCAGAACGGCCGATAACCACATCGGGGCCGCGCCTTCACGGAGGGCTTCGGCCCCGCAGCTTGGCCGGGCGGGGATCGGCGCCGAGGCGCCGATCCCCGGGCCAGGAGAAACCGATGCATCCAGGACGAATCGCCCGACTGTCGGTGCTGGGGCTGGGGCTGGCCGGAGCCGCGTGGGCAGCCGGCGAGGCGCCGCTCGCCGACGCGGCCGAGGACGGCAACGGCGCGCTGGTCCGCACGCTGCTGCACGCGGGCGGCGCCGACGTCAACGCGGCGCAGGTCGACGGCATGACCGCCCTCCACTGGGCGGCGTACCACGATGACCTCGAGACGGCGGGGCTCTTGGTTCGGGCGGGCGCCGACGTCGATGCGGAGAACCGCTACGGCGTCCCGCCGCTGTCGCTCGCCGCCACCAACGGCAATGCCGAGCTCGTGACCCTGCTGCTCGACGCCGGAGCCGCTGCCGACGCGGCGCTGCGGGGTGGCGAGACGGTGCTGATGACCGCGGCCCGCACCGGGAGCTTGGCCGCGGTCGAGGCCCTGCTGTCGAAGGGCGCCGATGCCAATGCGCGCGAGGCCCGCGACCAGACCGCCCTGATGTGGGCGGCGGCCGAGGGACACACGGCCATCGTGGAGACGCTGCTCGCGGCCGGCGCCGACGCGCACGCCTCCCTGCGATCCGGCTTCACCCCGCTCTTCTTCGCGGTGCGGGGAGGACACATCGACGCCACGCGAGCCCTGCTCGACGCCGGCGTGGACGTGAACGCGGAGCTCACACGCATCAAGGACGGGCCGGATCGCGCCGTCAACAACGCGACCTACCGTCCAATCGACGACGGCATGAGCCCGCTGCTGCTGGCGGTGCGCAACGGCCACTTCGAGCTGGCCGTCGAGCTCATCAAGGCCGGCGCCGACCCCAACGACCAGCGCACCGGCTTCGCGCCGCTGCACACCGTGAGCTGGGTGAGGAAGCCGGACGCGAGCGACCGGGGCGACCCCGCGCCGGAGGGGGCGGGCCGCCTGACCAGCCTGCAGTTCGTGCGGGCCCTCGTCGCGCTGGGGGCCGACGTGAACCTGCGCCTCGAGCAGGGCAGGCGCCCGCCGCACACCGCATCGGGGCTGGAGATGGAAGGGGCGACAGCCTTCCTCATGGCCGCCGACCGGGGCGACGCAGGCCTCATGCAGCAGCTCCTCGAGCTGGGGGCCGATCCGTTCCTGCCCAACGCCGAGCTGAGCACGCCCTTGATGGCGGCGGCCGGTCTCGGCACGAACGCGCCCGACGAGGAAGCGGGCAGCGAGGCCGAGGCGCTGATCGCCACCCAACTGCTGCTCGATCTCGGGGCCGACATCGACGCGGTGGACGCCAACGGCGACACCGCGATGCACGGCGCCGCGTACGGCAACTTCCCTGCCGTCGTGGGGCTGCTGGCGGCCAGCGGCGCCGATTCGGACGTCTGGAAGCAGACGAACGCGGCGGGACGCACGCCCCTGTTCATCGCCGAAGGGTTCAGGAATGGGCTGCCGAGGATGTCACGGCCCACCATCGACGCGCTCGAGCTCATCATGGCAAGGGAGGGCATACCGACCGACGGAGAGCGGCCGGTGCACATCGACCAGTATTCGCGACCGGCGCAGCAGCAGCAGTAGCCGTCGCACGACTCCCGACGGGAGCAGGGGCCCCAACGCCCCTGCTCCTTCACCGTATCGTGACCTGAGCCTCCGACCCCCTTCATTCGCGCGACCATCCCCAAGATCGACCTTCGCCGTACCCCGTTGCCGAATTCCGGCGCTTGCGTCCCGACTTCGGGGACCGCTCCGGCCAACCGATTCCAATGTCACAACCACGATCCGCGCCCACGTCGCTGCGCCCCGTCCCGGCGCGTCGCCGCTTCGCCGTCGCCGCGCTTGCCGGCCTCCTGAGCGTCACCGCCCTCGCCGCGGCCGACAACGCCGGCGTGCGGGACTATCTGGATTTGGCGAGGAAGCACGAATCGAGGGGCTGCGCTCTCAGCCCGTCGAACAGCTCGGCCATCGGCTACTACCAGATGACCCTGGCCGCCCTGCGGGACATCGGCTTCAAGGACGACGCCGGGAGCTGGCTCCAGAACGAATGGGGCATCACGTCGGACGAGGAGTTCCGGTGTCACCGCGCCGCGAACGACGAGGCGATGAAGCGGTTCACCGAGAACAACTGGGCCATACTCGCCGACGAGGTGAAGGATCGGATCGGCAGGAGCGCCTACGGAGTCGTCATCGACGCCGCCTCGCTGCTCGCCGGCGCGCACTTCCTCGGCGCCCGGGGCATGAACGACTTCGTCCTCTGCGGCATGCACGCCACGTGCTTTTCGGAGCTCGCGGTGCTGACCAACGGCGGCGACCCCGCCAGGATTCACCGGAAGCTGATCGAGCGCCTGAAGAAAGCGGCGGGACTGAACGTGTCGGCGCTGACCGACGGTTCCTGACTCCGACACGGCACATCCGCGCGGCGCACCGCCCTCCGGCCCGAACGCCCCGGAATCGCGACCGTCAGCGAGTGCGTCGACGCCGGCAGCCGCCCCCCGCTGCCACCCGCCCGGCTACATCGCCCCACGCGGAATCGCCAAGTGCGCGAGGACGGCGGTGCGCGGCGAGTACGTCGACTCCGGCCTGCCGCCCCTCGACGCCACCAGCCCCGGCTACATCCCGCGCGGAATCGCCAAGTGCACGAGAACGGCGGTGACCAGCAGCGCGGCCGCGGCCAGGAGCAGCTCCAGACGCGCCGAGCGCAGCAGCCTGGCCGGGCCTGAGAGCTCGCCGAGGCGTGGCGTGAGCCGGCGCCAGTTGTACGCCCCGACGGCGCCGGTCGCCAGGAAGAGGACCACCTTGAGGAGCAGGGCGCGCCCGTATGGGGTGGCCCGCAAGTCGTCCACCGAGGCCAAGTAGAACGCACCGGTGACTACACCGGAGAGGGCGATCGTCGCGACGGCGGCAAGCGCCATGGGCGAGAAGCGGCGCACGAGATCGGCGACTCGCTCCCGCCCCTGCGGCTCCCGGCGAAGGAGGCGCGCGACGGCGACGACCACGGCCAGGGCGCCGACCCACAGGCCCGCGCCGATCCCGTGGGCGACTTGGGCAAAATGCGGAAGGGAAGTACCGAAGCTAGCGGCATGACCCGTCAGGGGCAGCGTGACCCAGGCGCCGGCCGCGGCGAGCGCGGCCAGCCACCAGCCGCCCTCCGGCCGCCAAGTCCACCACGCGGCGACGACCACGGCCAGGACGGAGACGCCCGCCTGCGGCTGCCAACCGCTGGCCCACCGGCTCTCGATGCCGACGAGTCGCACGAGCTCGAGAGTGACCGGCTCGTCGAGCCCGAACACGGACCATGTCTGCGCGTAGAGGCGGGCGGCGGCGGCGAGAACCAGCACCGACGCGGAGACCACGGCGACCATGCGGAGCCGCCGGTCGGCGGCGCCGCCCCGGGGCTCGACGACCCTGCTCGCCGGCGCGAGCAGGCGGCTCACCGCGACGGCGCCGGTCAGCCCCATCAGCCCGAGGTAGGTGATCCACTTCGCACCAGCGAGCAGGAGGAGCGCGAACGATTCGCCGTCCATGACGCCCAGCCCTCGAATCATGGGCTCCGGCCCTTTGGCGCCCCAATCGGTTCCCCGGGAGCCGGCGACGCCCCATCGCGCGGCTTCCCGGGCCGCACCGGACAAGGCCCGCCGCGATACCGCGAGCCGGCGTTGGGGGCTCCCGGTCGGACCGCGGGCAGACAGCGTCCGGGTCTCCGGGCCGATCCCGGCGCCGCCCGACGGCGAGTCGTTTCAGCCTGGAACCAGGGCCGGGCTTCGTTCCGGGTCAGTCGACGGCGCGCACCGTGAACGCGAACTCCCCGCGCTGCGTGTGTCCGTCGTCACCCGCCGTCCGCCACCTCACGGTGTAGTCGCCGGCCGCAAGCTTCGACGGCAGCATCGCCACCAGGGACCTGTCTTCCCCGACCTCCGTCTTGCCCAAGGCCACATCGCCGTTCGCGCTCTCGAGAGCCAGCCGGCTGATGACGGGGTCGGGCGACTGCGTGAACCACATCTGAATGTGGTCCGGCGACGCCGTCAGCACTGCGTCGGCCTCCGGCGTCGTCTTCTGCACGGCCATGTGCGCGGCCGCGATCGCGACGGACCCGATGACCAACGCGAGACACCAACCGACCGTCTTCATTCTACGCATCGCTGATTCTCCGCTCCCCTTGCTCCGTGTCTACTCCGTGCCCCGAACCGGATCATACAAGATACCGGGGCCCATCCTCGTTCCCACGCAGGCGCTGCGCCCGAGGTCGGCGATCCGCAGGCCCGTGGTTTCAACTTCCAGATCGAGAAGCGCTACGCCGACAACTGGAGCGCGCGCGTGGCGTACACCCTCGGCGACGCGCGGGGCAACAACGACGGCGATTCCAACGACGAGTTGAACGTGGCCCAGGTCACGACCCGCCAGGGGTCCGCGCCGTCCTGCAGCGCAGACTCCTGGCTCGGCATCGTCGGGTCGAACACCGAGGAACGGCTGTAACCCGGAGCATGGCGAAGCGGGGACCTGAGCTAGCCCACCCGTGCCGAGAGCGCGGCGACGGCCTCGGCGAGCAGGCGGACGTCGTGCCGAAGGCTCTCGGCGACCACGTCGAAGTGGGTACGGATGCGGTGCTCCGACGCGGTGATGGCCGCGAGCAGCTCGTCCCGGGTCGCGAGATCCGGCAGCATCTGCTCGACCCAGTCGACGCGACGCTCGAGGTCGTCCATACGCTGTTCCAACTGTGCGATCTGCAAGGCTCCGCTCCCATTCCGACGGCAGCGGCGGACGGCAGGTCGACCGCGCCATCGTAGCACGTCGGGAGCAAGAGCCGTGCCGATGTCAGGGAGCGCCGGCGACCCCGGCCGCGACCACGAGATCGATTCGATCCACTCCGTGAGTATGCGGCGGCGCGCACTCCGGGAGTATGCGGCGGCGCACAATGCGCCACTTCCCGTCGACGGGGCGCAGGCGGTCCTCGTCGCGGCCCTGGAAGACGATGCGGGCGGGGTCGCCGGTGCCGACGATGGTGACGTAGACGCTCCTCGTTTCGCCGGCTCGCCAAGCATCGCCGCGCGACGCGGCGGTCGCGCCGCCGCCTCCCACCGGGCCTTCCGGCCGGGGCGCCATGCCAACTCACGCAGATAGCCTGTTATACTACCGCCATGAGTACCCGGCTACAGGTCGTGATGGACGAGGTGGAGGTCGGCGAGTACCGCCGCTTGGCGACGCGGGACGGACTGACCCTGTCGGATTGGGTCCGCCGGAAGCTGCGGCTCGCCGCGCGGGACGAAGCGTCGGGCAGCATCGACCGGAAGCTCGCCGCGATCCGCACGGCCGCCCGTCACGACTTCCCCACCGCGGACATCGATCAGATGCTGCGGGAGATCGAAGTGGGCTACCGCAAGTGATCCTGATCGACTCGAACGTCCCGATGTACCTCGTCGGAGCCGAACACCCCCACAAGACCGACGCGCAACGGCTGCTCGAACGCCTCACGATGGACAAGCGGCGGCTGGTCAGCGACGCCGAGGTGCTGCAGGAGATCCTGCATCGCTATGTCGCGCTCGGCCGGCGAGATGCGATTCAACCGGCCTTCGACGCTCTGCTCGGCACCGTCGACGACGTGTTCCCGGTCACGGCGGATAACGTGTCCAGTGCCCGCGACATCCTGTTCGGGTCGGCGGGGCTGTCGGCCCGCGACGCCATCCACGTCGCGGTGATGCGTCAGCACGGCGTGGAAGAGATCCTGTCGTTCGACCGCGCGTTCGACGACCTCCCTGGCATCAGGCGTCTCCGTGCCTGACTCGGGCGCCGCGGGCTCCGCGGCGCAGGGTGCGCGGGCTGTCTGATCGCCTACCGGGGTCGCCGGCTGCCAGGCCCGCCGGCTGGGTATTGCGCGCCGCGCCCGGGCAGGGCATGATGCGCGTACGAGGACGATGCGCGTGGAGGACGTGCCATGAGCCGACGATACGGTGTTTCGCTGTTGGCGGCGGTCGTCGCGGGCGTACTTCCCCTGGCCGCGGCGAGCCAGTCGGCCGAGGCGCCCGGCCCGCGGACGCCCTGGGGCGACCCCGACCTGCAAGGCGTCTGGACGAGCGCCACCTATACGCCGCTGGAGCGCCCCGAGACGGTGGGCGACCGCGCGTTCCTGACGGAGGAGGAGGCGGCCGAGCTCGCCGCCCTCGTGGCCGAGGATGGGGTCGACCCCCTGCGGGCGCGCAACATCCTCGCGGCCGAGACGGAAGAGGAACGCCGGGCGGTGACCCGCCAGACGCAGGAGAACATCCACTACGACAACGCCATCTGGCTGACGGAGGAGCAGCGGAAGACGTTCTCGAGCCGGCGCACGTCGCTGATCGTGGACCCCCCGAACGGACGGATCCCGCCGCGCATCCCGGAGGCGGTGGAGCGGGAGGGGAAGCGCCGGCAGGCCAGCCGCCATCTCGTCTACAACATCGACGAGCCGTCCTACGAGAGCTACCACACGCGGACCCTGCAGGAACGCTGCCTAGTGTGGCGGCACGAGGGCCCGCCGATGGTGCCGCCGTCCTACAACGACATGCTCCAGATCTTCCAGACGCCGGACCACGTCGTCGTCATGCAGGAGATGAGCAACAACCCGCCCCGCATCATCCCCCTCGACGGCCGCCCCCGGGTCTCGACGCGCATCCGGCAGTGGCCGGGTGACTCTCGCGGCCACTGGGCAGGCGATACGCTGGTCGTGGACACCTCGAACTTCAACGAGAAGACCCACTACGAGGGTTCGACCGAGGCGCTGCGCGTGGTCGAGCGCTTCACCCGGATCGATGCGGAGACGATCCGCTACGAGTTCACCGTGGAGGACGACAGCACCTGGACACGGCCGTGGAGCGTGGAGTTCCCGCTGATGAAGCGCGAGGGTCCCCTCTTCGAGTACGCCTGCCACGAGGGGAACCACGACATCCGGCACATCCTCGAGGTGGCGAGGAACGTCGAGCGGCAGGCGGCCGGGCAGGCCGAAGGCCGATGATGGGCGCCGGACGGCCCCGGCAGCCCGCAACCGAGCCCAGCGGCTTCGCTGGAGGGCGAACCGCGACAGCCCGGGCCCGCCCGCGCCTCGCCGGCGCAAAGGGCGCCCAAGTCGCGTCGGCCCCGCACCAGCACATCGGCCGGACGTGGGGCACCGGCCTCACGGCCGCCGTGGCCCGGTAGTGTTCGTCTCCGATGCCAACGACATCTTCGCGGCCCGTCGTCGGCGTCATGGGCGCGAGCGGCGAGTCGCACGCGGAACGCTCGCGGCGTGTGGGAACGTGGGTCGCCCGCGCCGGCTATCACCTGCTGACAGGCGGCGGCCCCGGGGTGATGGCCGCCGTCACCGAGGCGTTCGTGAGCGTGCCGGACCGGCGCGGCCTCGCCATCGGCATCCTGCCCGCCGGCGGCCGTCGCGGCATAGACGGACCGCCCGACCGGCCGCCTCCCGGGTACCCCAACCCGTGGGTCGAGCTGGCGATAGTCACGCACCTCGACAGCCTCGGGGAACGCGGCGGCGACGAGCGCTCACGCAACCACCTCAACGTCCTGTCGTCCGACGTCTTGATCTTCCTGCCGGGTTCGGCGGGTACCGCGAGCGAGGCGAAGCTGGCGGTACGCTACGGCAAACCCGCGATCGCGCACCTCGACACGCGGGGCGACGTCCCGGGTCTGCCCGACGCGATTCCCGTCGCGGTCTCGTTCGCCCGGATCGAAGCGTTCGTGCGGCGCGCCTGCGCGCGTCGCCGCGGAGGCCGATGACATGCCCCCACGCAAGATGCGCCTGCACTTTCTGCTGACCGCCGCCCTCGCCGCAACCGGCCTCGCCTGCGGGGCCGCTCCCCCCGCGGCGACGACCCCGACCCCGTCGCCGGAGGCCTGCGCCGACTTCCTGTCGCGCACCGACTTCGACGTCAGCGTCATGGACGCCGAGCTGATGGACCCCGGCACGGACACGGAGTATTGCTGGGTCGATGCGGTGATCCGTCCCGACATCCGCTTCGCCGCAAGCCTGCCGACGAACTGGAACGGACGGTTCGTCATGCGGGGCGGGGGCGGCTACGCCGGGCAACAGCCCGTGAAGGGGCGCGACGATGCGTTGCGGGACGAGGGCTGGGTCACCGCCTCGACCGACACCGGTCACGACGCGGCGCGCTATCCCCTCGCGAGCTTCGCGTACGACAACCGGGGCGGCGAGATCGACTACGCCTACCGCGCCGTCCACCTGACCGCGGTCGAGGTGAAGGCCGTCGTCGCCGAGTACTACGGCCGCCCCGCCGACTACGACTACTGGCTCGGCTGCTCGACCGGCGGGCGGCAGGGGCTGATGTCGGCGCAGCGCTTCCCCGAGGACTTCGACGGCATCGTCGCGGGGGCGCCCGTGCTCGACTTCACCAACACCCAGATCGGCGGCGTGTGGTTCGCACGGGCGATGCGCGAGCATCCGCTGGGACTTGAGAAGATCGCACGGGTCGGCGAGGCCATCTACGCGGCCTGCGACGGGCTCGACGGTCTCGAGGACGGCCTCATCGACGATCCGCGAGAGTGCCGATTCGATCCGCGGACGGACTACCCTCGGTGCGAGGGCGCAGACCGCGCCGACTGCCTCACCGAGGGGCAGGGCGAGACGCTGGCGAAGATCTACGGCGGCGTCGTCAGCCGCGGCGAGCCGTACTTCCCCGGGCAGCCGCTCGGGGCCGAGCTCGGCGACCCCCTCGGTTCGCTCGCGTCCCGGACGAGCGGTTGGGGCGGCTGGTTCGTGAGCCCCACTGGCGCCACGCCGTTGCTGGAGCTCTTCGGGGTCACCTTCATGCGCTACATGGCGTTCACGCGAGACGACCCCGAGTGGTCGCTCGACGAGTTCGACTTCGACGAGGACCCCTACCGGATGGACGCCATCCGCCGCATCCTCGACGCCACCGACCCCGACCTCACCCGGTTCCGCGACGCCGGCGGCCGGATGATCACGTACCACGGCTGGTCGGACACCGCGCTCAACCCGATGATGGCGGTGAACTACTACGAGGACGTGCTCGCCGCGACGCCGGACGCCGCCGACTTCTACCGGCTGTTCATGGTCCCCGGCATGTTCCACTGCGCGGGCGGCCGGGGCGTCAACACCATCGACGCGCTGCCCGACTTGGTGGCGTGGGTCGAGAACGGCGAGGCGCCCGACCGCCTCGTCGGCCGGCGCGTCGATCGCAACGCCGAGGTGCTGATGACGCGGCCGATCTGCCCCTACCCCGACGTCGCCCGCTACACGGGCTCGGGCGACATCGACGACGCCGACAGCTTCGTCTGCCGGCCGCCGTCGCCCTGACCCCGGCGCATCTCGCCAAGCGCCGCGGCCACAATCAAGCCACCTCGCGTGGCATCTATCCTTCCTCACCCCGAACGGCCAGGAGCACCGTCGACGTCCGGTATCGGCGAGGCGAGTGCTGGCCTTGGGGGGGGAGGTCCGATGCTCCGGAGCGCTCATCCTACCCGCGCAGCATCACGGCCGCGCGGTCGACCAGCGCGGAGAGCACCCGCTCCAAGGCGGCGCGATGCGCTTCCACCACGCCGTCCTCCGAGGGGTCGGGCACGTCGAACGGGGCGCCGATGGCCACCGCCATGGTGCTGAACGGCCGGGGAACCTGGGTCCGGTCCCAGCTCGACGCCGACCAATGGCGCTCGGCCTCGATGTGGAAGGGGAGGATGGGGCTGCCGGTCACCCCGGCGAGCCACACCGCGCCAGGCTGGACGCGGCGGGCCGGCCCGCGCGGGCCGTCGACGGTGAACGCGGCGGGCCGGCCCGCCGCGACGTCCCGCTTGAGCTGGATCAGGGCGCGGCGGGCCCCGCGCGAGGTCGAGCCGCGGGCGGCCCCGTAGCCGAAACGCCGGATGATGCGGGCGATCCACTCGCCGTCGAAGTTCCGGCTCGTCATGACCACGATGCCACGGCGGCGCCAGAAGTACGTCGCCGGGAGAATGCGCCCGTGCCAGAACGCGAAGACCGGCGGTCGCCCGCGCGCCACGATGGCGTCGTGGTGCTCCATGCCCTCGACGCGCCAGCGAAGGGTCCGGCAGAGCGCCCCGATGAGGGGGGCGCCGACCCCGGCGATGGTCCGGGCCCGCGCGAGCTGCCAGGAAGTGAGGGAGGAGGATGAGGCCGCGCGCGGGCCGGCGCCCACGATCACATCCCTTCGTACTCGGGCCCGCCGCCGCCCTCGGGAGGCACCCAGTCGATGATCTGGTAGGGGTCCATGATGTCGCAGGTCTTGCAGTGCACGCAGTTCGACGCGTTGATCTGCAGCCGGCGACCGTTCCCCGTCCCGTCGTCGACCATCTCGTACACGTTGGCGGGGCAGAAGCGCACGCACGGGTTGCCGTACTCCGCGCGGCACCGGGTGCGGCAGACGTCGGTGTCCTGCACCAGCAGATGGACGGGCTGGTCCTCGTCGTGGCGGGTCCCCGAGTAGTGCACGTTGGTGAGCTTGTCGAAGGTCAGCGCGCGGTCCACCTTGACCACGTTGCTCGGCGTATCGGGATCGGCGGGGCCGCCGGGATAGTAGCCCGACAGCGACGCGAGCCGCTCGTGGCCGGGCTCGCTCGCCGGCGGCCGCGCCGGCCACCGGCCGTTGGTCAGCCACGCCAGCCCCGCGACGGTCGTGCCCGCGGCCAACCCCGCCCCGAACGCTTGGTGGACGTTACGGACCGAATACAGCTCGCGGCGGATGCCGCCGCGGTTGATGAGATCGCGGTACCGGACGAGCTGCGCGGCCGACACGTCGCCGGCCCGCACCGCCGCGAAAGCGGCGTCGGCGGCGTGGATGCCGCTGTGCATCGCGAGGTGGATGCCCTTCAACCGCATGGAGTTGAGGAACCCGGCGGCGTCGCCGACAATCAACGCCCCGTCGAGATGGCATCGCGGTATCGCGTACCAGCCCCCCTCGGGCAGCGCCTTCGCGCCGTAGCGAGTCATCTCGCCGCCGGCGAGAAGGCGAGCGACGAGGGGATGCTGCTTGAACCGCTGGAACGCCATGTGCGGATCGAACCGCGGGTCCCGGTAGTCGAGCCCCACCACCAGTCCGATGGCCACGCGCCCCTCCGGCAGCACGTAGATGAAGCCGCCGCCGAACTCTTCGCTCCGCAGCGGATAGCCCACCGTGTGCACGACGGTGCCCGGCGCCTCGCGCTCCGGCGGAATCCGCCAGAGCTCCTTGATGCCGATGGCGTAGGTCTGCGGCGCCGCCGCGTCGAGCCCGTGCCGCCGCACGAGGCCCTTGGTGAGGTTGCCGCGGACCCCGTCGGCGAAGATGGTGACGGCGGCCCGGATGTCGACGCCGGGCTCGAAAGCCCCCTTCGGCCGGCCCTCCCGGTCGAGGCCGCGATCGCCGGTCCTGACCCCGACCACGCGGTCGCCGTCGTACAGCACCTCCGTGCCCGCGAACCCCGTGAAGATGTCGACGCCCTCCGCCTCCGCCTGTTCGGCGAGCCAGCGGACGAACCGGTTGAGCGAGATGATGTAGTTCCCGTGGTTGCGCAGGGGCGGCGGCGTGATCGGCGCCCGGAGCTGCGACCGTGCGGTCAGATAGTAGATGCGATCCTGCCGCACCGGCGTCTCGACCGGCGCCCCGCGCTCCTTCCAGTCCGGCAGCAAGGCGTCGAGGCCGGACGGGTCGAGCACCGCCCCCGACAGCATGTGCGAGCCGCTCTGGCGGGACTTCTCGAGCACCGCGACGGAAAGGGGTTCGCCCCCCTGCTGCCGCTGGAGAACGGCGAGGCGGACGGCCGCCGACAGGCCGGCCGGGCCGCCGCCGACGACGAGGACGTCGACGTCGAGGGTTTCACGCTCCATCACGCGTCGAGGGCGGCGATTATCGCGGGGACCACGTCGAACAAGTCGCCGACGATGCCGTAGTCGGCGACCTCGAAGATGGGCGCCTCGGCGTCCTTGTTCACGGCCACGATGGTGCGGGCGCCCTTCATGCCCACTAGGTGCTGGATGGCGCCGGAGATGCCCAGGGCGAGATATAGCTTCGGCGCGACGGTCTGGCCCGAGCTGCCGATCTGGCGGTCCATCGGCAGCCAGCCGGAGTCGCAGATGGGTCGCGACGCCGCGACCTCGGCCCCGAGGGCGGTCGCGAGGGACTCGACGAGGCGCAGGTGCTCCCGCGCCTTGATACCGCGCCCCACCGCCACGATCCGCTCGGCCTGCGTGAGGTCCACCGCCTGCTTGGCCTCCTGGAACGGCGCCTCCACCGACTGCCGGATCGTGCCGGGCTCCAGGGTCAGCGGGAACGCCGTGACCGGCGCGGGGGCCGCCCCCCGCTTCAGGGCGTCGGGCCGGAACGCGCCGATCTGGAAGCTGACGAAGTGGGGAGCAGGGCCGGTCGGTGCGACGTCGGCCACGAACTTCCCCTGGAACATCGGACGCACGAACGCCAGGCGATCGTCCCGCGGCCTGAGCCCCACGCAGTCGGCGATGAACGAACGGCCGAGCCGCGCCGCGAGCCGGGGGGCGAACTCGCGGGTCTGATAGGTGTGGGCGAGGAAGACGAGGTCGGGGGCGGCGTCGGCCACCACCGCCGCGAACGCGGCCACGAAGCCGTCGGGGGTGTAAGACGCGAGCTCGGGGTGGTCGACGACGAGCACCGACTCGACGTCCGCCGCGGCGAGCGCGCCGGCGGCCGCGCCGAGCTCCGCGCCGGCGATGGCGACCCGAACCGGCTGACCGACCTGCTGGGCCGCCACCAGCGCCTCCCAGCTCGCGTTGCTGAGGACTCCGTCTCGTTGCTCGGCTATGACCAGGACCATTACCGTGCGCTCACCTCGACTGGAGAGCGTCGCCCGCGGCCACGCTCACCGCCGGAACGACCCTCCTGCGGTCCGCGCGGCTCCGGCGCAGACTCCGCCGGGGCCGGGGCGGGCGTCAGATCGCCCGCGCTTCCTCCCGCAACGCCTTGACCAGCTCGGCCGCCGCGTCGGCCGGCGAACCGTCGATCATCCGAGTCTGCTTCGTCTTCTCGGGCACCCGGATCTCGATAATCTCCTGCCGCGGGGCGAGGTCTGCGGCCGCCTCGACCACGCGGACCTCCTTCCGCTTCGCGGCCATGATGCCCTTCAGGGTCGCGTAACGGAGCTGGTTGATGCCGCTCTGAATCGTCAACAGGGCCGGCGTGGACATCGAGACCCACTGGAACCAGCCGCCTTCGAGCTCCCGCTTCACGCGCAGGCGTCCCTCCGCGACCTGCACCTCCATGATGATGGTGGCGTGGGGAATGCCGAGCAGCTCGGCGAGGACGACGCCGGTCTGGGCGAACCCCTGGTCGTCCGACTGCAGGCCGGTCAGCACCAAGTCGAACCGCTCGTCGCGGACGGCCCCGGCGAGGGCCTCGGCGACCATGGACGCGTCCGCGGCGGCGAGGCCGTCGCCTTCGACCCGGATCGCCCGGTCCGCCCCACGGGCCAGGGCTTCCCGGACCACCTGGGCGGTACGCGCGGGGCCGGCGGAGCACACGACGACCTCGCCGCCGTGCTGCTCCTTGAGCCGCAGCGCCTCCTCGAGGGCGTAGGCGTCGGGCTCGTTCATCTCGAAGCTGGCGTCCCTGTCCTGGACCCAGGTGCGGGCCTCGTCGACCCGCAGCGGCCACTCGCGGGTGACGACCTGCTTCACGCAGACGGCAATCTTCATCCCTTGCTCTTCTCGTTCTCGCGCGAGGCGGCCTCGCCGACGTGGAGAACGCGCGGCCGGCCCCCGTGCCGTACCGAGGTCCGCGCGTGGTGCGGGCGCTCAGGCATGGTGGCGTCTGAACAGCAGCGAGGCGTTGGTGCCCCCGAATCCGAACGAGTTCGAGAGGGCGTACTCCATCGCGACCTCTCGCTTCAGGTTGGGCACGTAGTCGAGGTCGCAGTCCGGGTCGGGGTTCTCGAGGTTGATGGTCGGGGGAATGACCTGCTCCCGCATCGTCAGCGCCACGATCCCGGCCTCCAACCCGCCCGCCGCCCCGAGCAGATGACCGGTCATCGACTTCGTCGACGACACCGCAAGGCGATCGGCGTGGTCCCCGAAGCACCGCCTGATGGCCAGCGTCTCGATGCGGTCGTTGAACGGCGTCGAGGTCCCGTGGGCGTTGACGTAGTCGACCTCGTCCGGCGTGATGCCCGCCTGCTCGACGGCCGCCCGCATCACGCGCAGGGCGCCGTCGCCGTCCTCGGCCGGCGCGGTGACGTGATGGGCGTCGGCCGACATTCCGTATCCGACGAGCTCCGCGTACACCGGCGCCCCCCGCTCGATCGCGCGGGCGCGCTCTTCGAGAATCACCACCCCGGCGCCCTCGCCGATGATGAACCCGTCACGCTCGCGGTCGAAGGGCCGACACGCGCGGGTCGGCTCGTCGTTGCGGGTCGACAGGGCGCGCATCGCCGCGAACCCGCCCACGCCCATGGGGGTGATGGCGGCCTCGGAGCCTCCCGCCACCATGACGTCCGCATCGCCCCGCCGGATCGTCTCGAAGGCGTCGCCGACGGCGTGGGCCGACGCCGAGCAGGCGGTGCAGGTCGCCGAGTTCGGTCCTTTCGCGCCGAGGCGAATCGACACCTGACCGGCTGCGAGATTGATGATCGCGGCGGGAATGAAGAAGGGCGAGATCCTGCGCGGCCCGCCGTTGAGCAGCGCTCGGTGCTCGCGCTCGATGGTGCTGAATCCGCCGATGCCCGAGGCGATGTAGACACCCACGCGGGGCGCGATGTCCGGCGTCACCTCCAGCCGCGCGTCGGCGCCCGCGAAGTCCGCGGCGGCGATGGCATACTGGATGAAGACGTCCATCTTCTTGACGTCCTTCCGGGTGACGAAGGCGAGCGGATCGAACCCCTGCACCTCGCCGGCGATGCGCGCGGCGTAGCCGGAGGCGTCGAACTTCGTGATCGGGCCGATCCCGCTCCGGCCCTCGCACAGCGCCTCCCAGGTCGCCGACGTACCGATACCGAGCGGCGACACGAGGCCGACGCCCGTCACCACAACCCGCCTGCTCACAGTCACTCCCGTCGGAGCCGCCCTACTTCTTCTTGGAGTGGGCCTCGATGTACTCCACGGCCTCCTTGACGCGGGTGATCTTCTCCGCGTCCTCGTCCGGGATCTCGAGACCGAACTCCTCTTCGAACGCCATCACGAGCTCCACGGTGTCGAGCGAGTCGGCCCCGAGATCGTCCACGAACGACGCATCCGACGTCACCTCTTCCTCGTCGACACCGAGCTGCTCCACGATGATGCTCTTCACCTTTTCAGCAACCGCCATTCACTCGCCTCCTACATGTACATTCCACCGTTCACCGCCAGCACGTGCCCGGTCACGTACGCCGCCTCGTCGGACGCCAGAAAGCAGATGGCGCCTGCGACCTCCTCGGTCGTCCCCAGCCGGCCCATGGGTATCTGCCCGAGCATCGCCGCCTGCGCCGACTCGTTCAGTCCGGCCGTCATGTCGGTGTCGATCATGCCGGGGGCCACGACGTTCACCGTGATGCCGCGCGAGGCGACCTCCCGCGCCAGCGCCTTCGAGAACCCCTCCAGGCCGGCCTTGGACGCCGCGTAGTTGGCCTGTCCGGGGTTGCCCATCCGCCCCACCACCGAACCGACGTTGACGATGCGGCCGCCGCGCTGGCGGATCATCGGACGCAGCACCGCGCGCGCGCAGTGGAAGGCGGCCGTCAGGTTCGTGGCGACGACCGGGTCCCAGTCGGCCGGCGCCATGCGGAGCGCGAGCCGGTCGCGAACGATACCCGCGTTGTTGACCAGCACGTCGATCCGGCCGTACTCGTCGAGGGCGGCCCGGACCATCGCGTCGATGCGCTGCGCGTCGGTGACGTCGACGCTCACGGCTACCGACCGGCCGCCGGCGGCGCGGATCTCCGCCGACACCGCGTCGGCGTGATCGCCGCGCGCCGCCGCCACGACCGCCGCTCCCGCCGCCGCGAGCCGCATCGCCGCCGCCCGACCGATGCCGCGCGAGGCGCCGGTCACGATGGCGACCCGATCCTGCAGGGGGCCGGACATGTCGCTTCGGGTCACGCCGCCGGCCGCAGCAGCGCCACCGCCTGGTCGACACCGTCGGGGTCCGCCACCGACAGCAGGTTCGCGCTGCCGTCGATTCTCTTGATGAGACCGCTCAACACCCTGCCCGGCCCTACCTCAACATACGTGTCGACCCCTTCCGACGCAAGACGCCGGACCACCTGCTCCCACCGGACGGGGGCCGTGACCTGATCCACCAGCGCGGAGACCGCGGCGGCCGCGTCACGCTTCGGCTCGGCGTCCAGGTTGGCCACGACGGGAACGGCCGGATCGGCGACGACGAGAGCGCGCAGATCCCGTTCCAAGCGATCCTGGGCGGGCTGCATCAGCGCGCAATGAAAGGGCGCGCTGACCGGCAATCCACGAACTCGCCTCGCGCCGAGCGCCTTGGCGCGTTCGCCCGCCCGCCGCACCGCGTCGGCCGCGCCGGCGATGACGATCTGGCCGGGGCCGTTGAGGTTGGCCGGGCTCACGACCTGCGCCTCGGCCGCTTCCCGGCACGCCTGCTCCACCAGCGGCTCGTCCAGACCCATCACCGCGGCCATCGCGCCGTGCCCCACCGGAACCGCGTCCTGCATGTAGCGGCCGCGGTTGCACACCGTGCGCACCGCGTCGCCGAACGCCAGCGTGCCGGCCACCACGTGCGCCGAGTACTCGCCGAGGCTGTGACCCGCCAGCCAGCCCGGTTGCACCCCTCGCTCCACCAGGGCCCGCGCCGCCGCCGTCGAGACGGTGAGCAGCGCCGGCTGGGTGTGCTCGGTCAGCACGAGCTGGTCGGCCGGCCCCTCGAAACAGAGCCTGCTGATGCCGAACCCGAGCGCGGCGTCGGCCTGCTCGAACGTCTCGCGGCACTCGGGGAACCGGTCGGCGAGCGCCTGCCCCATCCCCACATGCTGGGAACCCTGGCCGGGAAACACGAATGCGATCATCGACTGGCTTCTCGAGGACGGGCGAACCGTTCGCGACCGTCAGAGGGCCGGGGGTGTCAAGCCTCCTTCACGGGCCGCACCTGGCGGCCGCGGTAGCAGCCGCAGTGCGGGCACACCTGGTGCGGCGGCTTTCGTTCGTGGCACTGCGGACACTCGCCCAGCAGCACCGGGTCGAGACTCTGATGCGTGCGGCGCTTCGCCGTACGCGACTTGGAGTGACGTCGTTTCGGATTGGCCATGTGCTTCTCGAATACCCTCGCGCGGCGGAACGCACCAACCGGGATCGACCGCGCCACGCCTGCGACGAGCCGAGGAATTGCGCGCCGGCGAAGACTCCCGACGCGACCGCCAGTTCGCGCGAACGCGACCGGAGGGTCGCCCGGTCTCGCCAGCCGGCTAGTGCTCCAGGAACTGCTTCAACCCGGCCAGCCTCGGGTCCTCCCAACTGTCGACACACTGACACGGAGCGGTGTTGCGGTTGCCTCCGCAGACCACGCAGAGCCCCCGGCAGTCGGTGCGGCACAGGGGTTTCATCGGCAACGCGAGCTGGAACTGCTCCTGAACGAGGGACTTGAGGTCGATCTGCTCGTCCCGGTAGAACGCGGTGCTCAAGTCCTCCTCCTCGATCCGGACCTCGCCGTCACCGCGGTTCTCGGAAGCAGGCAGATAGAGAAGGTCCACGTCCACGCCGGCGTCGAGACGAAAGGGCTCCAGGCACCGACCGCAGTCGAGCTCGAGCTTCCCTTCGATCCGACCCGACAGCCGATAGTCGCCTCCTCCCTTCCGCACCAGCAGATCGAGCGTGACCGCGCCCGCGACCCGGTACTGCCGGCCACCGTCGGTGGTGAGCGCCCCGGCCGAGAACCGGCGGTGGACGTCCGTCCGCAGCCCCTCGATCGCCCGCAGATCGAGATACCCGGAGGTCGCCGTCGCCTCCGTCCGGACTGCCCTCGGCTCCATCTCAATCGACCCCGACCGCGGTGGTGACCGGCTCACGGACCGGGCGCCGGACGAATCCCGCATTATAACCCCAAGGTCTCCTTCCGGTTACACCCAACCGCGTCGCCGTGCATGGCGCCAGGGTCTCGCCGTCGTCGTTCCGGTCGTTCCGAGTGACACCTGACCAGGGAGGGCCGACGCCCGCCCCGTTCAGCCGTCGGCCCGCCCGGCATCGCGGCGGGACGCCCCCGTCACCCAGGGCCGCGGAATGAACAGGCGCTGGTATAGGTGGACCGCGAAGCGATCCGTCATGCCCGCGATGAAGTCGCGCGCCGCCGCGTCGATCCCGTCCGACTCCACCGTGCGGTTGTCGAGGAACGCGTCCGGCGCCCGGCGCACCCTCTCCCAGAGCCCGCCGATGATACCGGAGGCCTTGGCGATCTCGGCGGTGGCCACCCGGTTCTCGTACACCGCCTCGAACAGGAACGCGCGAAGCGCCGTCAGCGCCTTCAGGACCGGCGGACTCATGCGGAGCTCGACGTCGGGCCGCGTGGCCCGGGTCGCCGTCACCACGTCGGACACGAGGGCGCCGATGCGCTCGGACGAGGTCCGTCCGAGCCGCTCCAGGGGAGCCTGCGGCAGATCGGACGACCCGATCACCCCCGCCCGGACCGCGTCGTCGATGTCGTGGTTCACGTAGGCGATCATGTCCGCGACCCGGGCGACCTGCCCCTCGAGGGTCGCGGCGCGCCGGGCCGGCTCCCCCCCGAGGGGCGCGCCGTCCTTGCCCTTCGAGTGCTTCGCGATCCCGTTCCGGACCTCCCAGGTCAGGTTCAGGCCGCGGTGGTCCCGCTCGAGCACGTCGACGATCCGCAGACTGTGCGCGTAATGGCTGAATCCCCCCGGCGCCAGTCTACCCAGGACCGCCTCGCCGGCGTGGCCGAACGGGGTATGGCCGAGATCGTGCCCGAGGGCGATGGCCTCGGTGAGGTCCTCGTTCAGTCCGAGCACCTTCGACACGGTGCGCGCGATCTGCGCCACTTCGAGGGTGTGGGTGAGTCGGGTCCGGTAGTGGTCGCCGGCCGGCGAGAAGAACACCTGGGTCTTGTGCTTCAGCCGGCGAAACGCCTTGCTGTGGAGAATCCGGTCGCGGTCGCGCTGGAACGCCGGCCGGATCGGATCCTCGGGCTCGGCCCGGCGCCGCCCCTTCGACGCCCGGCTCAGCGCCGCGTACGGTGCAAGGTGTTGGGCCTCGCGGGCCTCCAGCTCGTGTCGAATCATGAGAGCACGCGCCCCGCCCCGTTCCGGACGGCCCTCTCGAGCAGCTCCGCCACCGCCTCGCACGCCGCCGGTTGCTCGCCGGGCGCCTCGATCCAGTGCACCCCCGCCTCCTTCCTGAACCACGTGAGCTGGCGCCGGGCGTAGCGCCGGTTCTCCCGGACCATCAGCTCCCGCGCGCCGCCGAGATCGCGCTCGCCGCGAAGATGCTCCAGGGCCTGTCGGTACACGAGCCCCCCGAACGGGCCCGCATCCTCCGGGACACCCCGCGCGAGCAACCCGCGTATCTCGTCAAGCAAACCGCCGGCCAACTGCCGGTCGACCCGGTCCGCGATGCGGGTCTCGAGCTGCCCGAACGGCAACCGCAGGCCGGCCGTGACCACGACGTGCCCGGCAATCGGCGAACGCGTCTCCGCGAAGTGCTCGGTCAGGGTGCGGCCGGTCAGCAGGAACACCTCCAGCGCGCGGACCAGGCGCTTCTCGTCGGACGGATGCACCCTCCGCGCCGACGCCGGATCGTGACGGGCGAGCAGCCGATGCAGGGCGCCGCGGCCCCGGCCGCGGGCCACCCGTTCCAGCCGGGCCCGGAGCCCGTCGTCGCGCCCCGGGCCCGCGAACAGCCCCCGGGTCAGCGCGCGGTAGTAGAGACCCGTGCCGCCGGCCAGGATCGGCAGCCGCCCGCGGCCCGTCACCTCCCGAACCACGCGGGCCGCGTCGCGGCCATATCGCGCCGCCGAGTAGACGTCGACGGGCTCGACGATGTCGATCAGATGGTGCGGAATCCCCCTCTGCCGGGCGGCGGGGACCTTGTCGGTGCCGATGTCGAAGCCGCGATAGACCGCCGTCGAGTCGCAGCCCAGGACTTCGCCGCCGACCCGTTCCGCTATCGACAGCGCGAGCGCGCTCTTGCCCGTCGCCGTCGGCCCTACGACGGCGAGCAGCACCGGTCGGCCGTCCGGGTCCCGCAAGCCGATGGGTGGTCGCACGTCACCCCAGGAGCGCCATCACCGTCACGACGGTCAACAGGATCAGGAGACCGAGCTGCTGGCGGTCGGTCAGCCGCGGCGGTTCGGTCATGCCGAATCAGCGGTGTTGCGGCGGCGGCCGCTCGTTGAAGTAGAACGTCACCGTGAAGAAGACGCTGTCGTCCGGGTACTCCGGGGGGAGCGGGTGGGTCGGGTTCGACCCCCGAATCGCGTTGTAGGCGGAGTTGGTGAACGCATCGACGGCCGACGGCCGTTCCACCGCGAGGTCCGTCACCGTCCCGTCCATGTGGACGTTGAAGGTCAGGACGACGCTCCCCGACATCGACATCGCCGCGTAGGGAATGAACCAGTTGCGATAGATCTGGGAACGGAATCGCCTGAGCCACGCACCGAAGTCGACCCCCTTCGAATCGAACCGGATGTCGGAGCCGTACTCGTCGGTGCGTCCGCGCAGGTTGTAGTACTGCCGGTTGCGCGCCACGCTGTCGAGTCCCCGTAACGCCCGGTTCAGAATCGTCCCCGACCGATCGCCGAGGGGGCGCCGCAGAAGGCGCTCCCCCAGGAGCGGCGGAGACTCGCCCTCTCTCTCCTCCGGCTCCGGCTCGGCGCCGTCCCCCGACTCGTCCGGCGTGCCGTCCTCGACGCCGTCGGAAACCGCCTCCAGCGCCTCCTCGATCGCCTCGGGATCGTCGCCGAGCGAGGTCAACGGGTCGAGCCCGTCGTCGGGTTCCGGGGTCTGCACGAACTCGAACGTGTTCCCCTCGGCATTGGGCAGGTCGTTCAGCGGGTCTTCGGCCTGGGTCGGCGACTGGGCGACGCGGTCCTGGTCCGACAGGTCCGCGTCAGGCGGGGGCGCGAGCGCCGCCGGGTCCACGAGGGTGTCGACGAAGATGAACTCCGGGGCGTCGTCGGGAACCTGCAGCAACGCCAGTTGCTCGACCTCCGCCGACTGCGCGAGCTCGGCGAGCCGCTCGGCCCGGCGCTCCATCGCCTCCTGGACGAACGGCAGGCGGGGCAGCACGAGCACCGCCAGCGCGATGAACAAGTGGGTGAAGAGGGAAAGGAGGGCGCACTCGCGGTAGGACATCGCCGACTCGACGGTCGGCGTCTCGAAGCGGCGGCTCTCGAAGTCGAAGTACATGAGACGGGAGCGCAGCCCTCAGTATAACTCGGGCTCGACGGCCCGCGGCGGCAGGTCGCGATCCCGGTGATCCGGGTAGTCGGGTACCCGCGGCGGGCCGCCTCAGCTAGGTATCGGCTTGCGCGCCACGTACAGACAGACGACGCCGAGGGCCAGGCGGTCCACGCGGACATCGGCGAACCCGCAGTCGCGCAGCACCCCGGCCAGTGCGTCCGGCCCGAGGAAGGTCTGGACCGACGCGGGCAGATAGGCGTACGCGTCCGCGTGCCGCGACAGCCACCGGCCGACCCGCGGCAGCACCCGCCGGAAGTACCAGAGATACGCGCCCCGTACCAGGGGCAGGCGCGGCTCGCCGAACTCGAGGATGGCCAGTCGGCCGCCCGGCTCGAGGACGCGGGCGATCTCGCGCAGCGCCCGGGTCGGATCGACCACGTTCCTGATCCCGAACGCGACGGTCGCCGCGTCCATCGTCCCCGTCCCGCAGGGCAGCCGACAGGCGTCGCCACGCACCAGCCGCACCCGCTCGCCGAGGCCCGCCGCACGCACCTTGCGGCGCCCGATCGCCAGCATCGCCCCCGCGAAGTCGACCCCGAGGACGGCCCGGGGCGGCGCGTCCCGCCGGCAGGCGGCGATGGCGAGGTCCGCGGTGCCGGTGCACACGTCGATGATCCGCGCCCCGGCCGGCGCCGCGACCGCCTCGATCGCCCGCCGCCGCCAACGCCGGTCGAGTCCCGCGCTGAGGAGGTGGTTCAGCCGGTCGTAGCGATGCGCGATGCCGTCGAACATCGCGGCGATGCGCCGGGGGGTCTTGTCGAGCGGGAGCGCATCGTCCCCGGCCGGGCGCCGCGCGGGGTCGCCCGTCATCCCGTCCATTGGGGGTACAGGGCGTGCGGAACACCCAGCGCGTCGAGAATCTTCCCGGCCATGAAGTCGGCGAGGTCGTCGAGGGTCCGGGGACCCTGGTAGAACGCCGGCATCGCCGGCAGCACGGTGGCGCCCGCCTCGGCCGAAGCCACGAGGTTGCGAAGCTGCGGCAGGCTCATGGGGGTCTCCCGCGGCACGATCACGAGCGGGCGGCGCTCCTTGAGCATGACGTCGGCGGCGCGTTCGACGAGCGTCCGCGACAGACCGTGCGCCACCCCGGCCAGGGTCTTCATCGAGCACGGCACGATGGCCATTCCCGCGCAGGGATAGCTGCCGCTGGCGATCGACGCGCCGAGGTTGCGGTTGCCGTGCACGACGAGCGTCCCGGTCCCCACCTTCCCTCCGTAGCGATCGCTCAGGTACTCCGCTAGCCGGTCGCACGAGGCGGCCTCACCGAGCTCGTCGCGCAGCAGCCGGCGGCCGAAGTCCGAGACCACTAGCTCGACCCGGAAGCCGCCGGCGAGGAGGGCCGCGACGGTGCGTACCGCGTACAGAGCCCCGCTCGCCCCGGTGATGCCGACCGCGACGCGGCGACCGCGATCATCGGGCATAGAGAGCGGCGGCCGTCGCGGCCAGGTAGAAGAGGCCCACGTAACCGTTCAGGTCGAACGCCTTCTTCACCCGCGAGAGGTCGTCGACCCGAACCATCGAATGCTCCCAGACGAGCAGCGCCGCCACCCCGCCCACCCCCGCCAGGTACCAGCCGCCGAGGGGGGCGACCAACGCCACCGCGGCCATCGCCGCCACCGTCCCGACATGCAGCCGGCGCGCGATCGCCAGCGACCGGCCCACGCCGAAACGGGCGGGAATGGAGCGCAGCCCGTGGGCGCGATCGAACGCCAAGTCCTGACAGGCGTACAAGATGTCGAACCCCGCGACCCACGTGCCGATGGCCAGGGCCAGCAGCCAGGGCTCCCAGCCCGCGCCTCCGCCCGCGGCCAGCCAGCCGCCGACCGGGGCGACGGCGAGGGCAAGCCCCAGGTACATCTGCGTCCACGTCGTGAACCGCTTCGCCAGCGAGTACCAGAACACGATGGCGAGGGCGAGGGGGGACAGGACCAGGCAGATCCATCCGAGCTGCGTCGTCACGAGGACGAAGGCGAGCGACGACAACACCACTAGCCCGATCGCGTCCCCCCGCGACAGCGCCCCGCGCGGCAGCTCGCGGTTCGCGGTCCGGGGGTTCAGGGCGTCGTACCGCGCGTCGACCAGCCGGTTGAACCCCATCGCGGCGGTGCGGGCGGTCACCATCGCCGCGACGATCCAGCCGATGCGGGCGAAGGTCAACGGACCCTGCTCGGCCGCGAGGAGGGCGCCGACGAGGGCGAACGGGATCGCGAAGACCGAGTGGCCGAATCGCACGAGCGAGAAGCACGATCGAATGTATCGGAGAGCCGAAGCCGTCATGCCATGCCGCCTGTCGCGCCGGACGCACCGTCGCGCCGGACGCGCCGCCGGCGCGGCGCGTCAGTCGGGGGCGCCGTCGAGCCGCACGACGCGGTCCGCGGTCACGCCGCCCAAGAGATATTCTTCCACATCGCCCACGTCGGGGGGAATGCGCACCCCGATGAGGTCGGCGCGGCGACCAGGGGCGATGGCCCCGAGCTCGTCGTCGAACCCGAGCGCCTCGGCCCCATGAAGCGTGGCGCACGCGAGCAGCCGGCGCGCCGGCGCCGACGGCGCGAGGCGGCGCATCAGCGCCAGCTCGCTGAACAAGTTGAGGTCGGGGACGCTGGCGAGGCTGTCGGTGCCGACGGCAAGCCGCACGCCCGCCCGCAGGAACCGCTCGATAGGCGGGTGGCCGACCCCGGTCCAGGCGTTACTGCGCGGACAAGTCACCAACGATACGCTCCGCTCGGCCAGCCGGCGAAGCTCCGGGTCCGTCAACTGGACGCCGTGCACGACCACCAGCCCCTCGCGGAGCCAGCCCCGGCGGTCCAGGTACTCCACGGGCCCGCACCCCGGCGGGGTCCAGGCGGGATCCCAGCGGCCGAGCCGTTCGAGGAGTTCACGCCAGGGACCGCCCCCGCCTTGCAGAAACTCGAGCTCTTCCGGAGACTCCGCGAGGTGGATCGACCTGGGTCCGGGGAACCGCTCCCGCGCCGCCGCGTCCAACGCCGCCAGGGCGCCGGGGCCGACCGAGTAGGGAGCGTGGGCGGCCAGCCCCACCCGGAGCCCCCCGACCGCCTCCACCGCACCGAGCTCCCCCACCGCCGCGTCCACCGCGGCCGCCGCCCCGGCGTCGGGGAATGCCAGGACCTCGCGGAAGAGGCGCGCCGACACGCCGGCCTGGGCGAGGATCGGTCCCGCCGCCGTCGTGTTGCCGATGTCGCCGAACAGCCCCGTGCCCGACCCCCGCGCCTCGGCCACGGCCTCGCGGATCGCCACCGGATCGGGCGGCCCCGCCTCCGCCCGGCGATCGAGCAGGCGGTCGACCCAAACGGGCATCGACGGAGCCGGCGGCGCCGCGCCCCGCAGCCCCGACAGCTCCAGGTGGGTGTGCGCGTTGACGAGAGCCGGCAGGATCGCGGTACGTCCCAGGTCGACCACCGGGCCCGGCGCCCCGCCGCCGTCCGCCGAGGCGCCGACCCGCACGATGCGCCCGTCGTGCACGTCGACTCGCCCCCGATGCACCGGAGCCGCCTCGATCGGCAGCACCCAGTCGGCGATGTAGCGCTTCATGCCGGTCCTGCGATGGCGGCGCCGACCTGCGGCCTCGGCGCCGACCTGCGGTCACACGGTCACCTTGCGGCGGCGGCGGGAGCGTGCGGGCGCGGGACTCCTGCGGTGCAATCGCGGCCGGCCGGGGCGCGTGCGGCGCGAGACAGCCGCTTCGTGCGCGACCTGGGCCGGTAACGGACTTCCGATCGGAGATGACCCGAATCGCCGCCGGCGCGGGCGCGGGTCAGGCCGGCTGCGGACCCGACGCCGCCCGCTGCTCCTTGCCGGGACGGCTGCGGGCCGGGTACCGCGACAGCTCCTCGGGCACGGAGGTGTCGCCGGCCGGGCGGGCCACCGCGAGGGCCGTGCGCCGGGGTATGGCCCGAAGCCGGAAGAGGGGGTCGCCGAGGATCTCGTAGGTCATGTTGCGCCGCTTCGGCACGAAGCCGGCGTCCTCGATGTTCCGGACGATCTCCGCCTCGTCCATGCAGTACTCGGCCCCGGCCGCGCGCACGACGTTCTCCTCGATCATTACGCTGCCCATGTCGTTCGCGCCGAAGGCGAGGCTCAACTGGCCGACCTTGCCGCCCTGGGTGACCCACGACGCCTGCAGGTTGTCGAAGTTGTCGAGGACGATGCGGGAGAGGGCGAGGGTGCGCAGGTACTCGATGCCCGTCGCCTCCACGCCGGAAAGCTCGGTGTTGGCGGGCTGATAGCTCCACGTGATGAAGGCGGTGAACCCGCCCGTCTCGTCCTGCAGATCACGGAGCCGCAACAGGTGCTCGACCCGCTCCGCCGGGGTGTCGACGCTGCCGTACATCATGGTCGCCGTCGACCGCAGGCCGGCCTCGTGCACGTGGCGCATCACCGACAGCCACTCGTCGGCGGTCGCCTTGCCGTGGCAGTTGAGCTCGCGGCGGACGCGGTCGACGAGGATCTCGGCGCCCCCGCCGGGGACGCTGTCGAGTCCGGCCCGGACGAGCCGGTCGACCACCGCCGGCACCGGCTCCAGGGACAGCCGCGACAGGTGGAGGATCTCCGGCGGAGACAGGGCGTGGAGCTTGAAGTCCGGATACCGGGCCTTGACGGCCGAGAACAGGTCCTCGTACCAAGCCAGGGGGAGATCGGGGTTGTGTCCGCCCTGCAGCAGGAGCTGCTCTCCCCCGACCGCGCGGGTCTCGTCGATCTTGCGGAACAGCTCGTCGAAGCCGAGCACGTAGCCCTCGCCGGACCCCACGGGACGATAGAACGCGCAGAAGTTGCACCGGGCCACGCACACGTTCGTGTAGTTGACGTTCCGGTCGATGATGTAGCTGACCACGCCGGAGGGATGCCGGCGGGCACGGATGGCGTCGGCGAGGCGCCCGAGCAGCGCCGTCGACGCCCCGGTGTAGAGCCGGAGCGCTTCGCCGCCGTCCAGCCGGCGGCCCTGCCGCACCTTCTCCGCGATCGCCGCGATGCTCATTCCGCCGGCCACTCGTAGAAGCGGATGTCCCGTTGCACCTGGACCAGTCGCTGCTCCCAGGCGTAGTCGTAGAACTTCCGGAGACCCCGCTGAGCCCGCTCGTCGAGGCCGAAGGACACGTTCTCCCGGAGATACCGCCGCCCGATCTCCTGCCGCTCCTCGTCGTCCGGGCAGTGGCGGCCCACGATCTCGTCGACGGCCTGCTCGCCCCGCTCGCGGGCGCCCCGAAGCGCCCGGCCGTGCTCGGCCGTCAGCGCGCCGCCGCGCCCCGCCCACGCCGCCCATACGAAGGGCAGCGAGGTCAGGACCGTCCATTCCTCGCCGAGGTCCACCTTCTCCAGCCCCTTCTCCTCATGATCGAGGAACAACGCGGCGTCGCCGATGATCAGGGCGGCATCGCACCGCTTCAGCATGACCGGCAGATCCGGCCGCAGCTTCACGAGCTTAGGCTCGATCTCCCACGACTCGGCGCACAGGATCCGAAGCAGCATGGCCGCGGTCCGGGAGTTGCTGTCGACGGCGATGGACCGGAGCGACGTCACCGGCCGGGTGGTGAACAGCGCGACGGAGGCCACCGCGCCCTCGGACGCCACCGCGAGCTCGGGCACGATGCGGTAGTCGGCGTTCTCCAGGTACTCGATGGAGGGAATCAGCGCGAGGTCGGCCGACCCATCGTGGAGACGGTGGGCGCATCGCGCGGGAACGTCGAACTGCATGTCGAAGAGATCGGTCCGGCCCTCCAAGCCCTCGACGAGCGGCTGCGCGTTCAGGTACTCGACCGTGCTGACGCGGACTGGACTCATGACTGGAGTGCCTCGAAGCGGCCGTTCCGCGGGGCGGGAACGAAGCCGGCGGCGGTGATGTTCCGGCGAATCTCCTCACGCGGCGACCGGCGCCACCCCTTGTCGTCCGCGGCGACGGCCGGGACCGCGTCGACGTCATCGGCGCCGAACGTCAACGCCACCTGGGCCAGCTTCGGACCGTGGCGCGACCAGTCGACCTGAATCGAGTCGATATTGTCAACCAGGAGTCGCGCCAGCGCAACCTGCCGCAGGTCGCTGTAACCGGTGGCCGGGGGCGACGGCTCGAGGCGCGGCAACGGAGCCACGGCGCGGCAGACGCCGCCGACGCCGTCCCACGATCTCACCCGCTGGAGAAGGCGCCAAGCCTCCTGCCCGACCGCTCCGCCCAGCGTGAGGGTCGAGGCGGCGAGGCCGCTCCCGCCGAGGACGGCAACCACGGTTTCAGGATCGGGCGCGTCGGCCGCGAACGACGTCAACCGCGCCAGCCCCGCCTCCCGCAGCTCCGCCAGCAGGTCACCGAGCCGGGCCGCGTCGTGCCCGCAGAGGGCATCGAGGTCTCCGTAAGCAAAGCCGTTGACCGGCACGCCTCCGGCCCGGTCGGCCGCGGTCCGAACCGCGGCCACGGCCGCTTCGGGCGTCGGTGGACGGCCCGTCAACCGCAGCTCCCCCGCGTCGGCCGCGATGGGATCGGCGGACGCCGGTCCCGCGACCGGGGCGGCGACCACCTGCAGGAAGGTCGTCCGATCCCCGTGGCGCCGCCGCCGCACGGTGTCCGCGGCCATGCCCAGCGCGATCAGGTCTTGCCCCCGGATCAGCGCCTCCCGGTCCCCATCGTCGAGAACGGCCCCGGCCTCGATCCTGTCGAGGACCGCCGTCAGGTCGTCAGGCATGGACGCCACCCTCACCGCGACTCCTGCTCTGCTGCCTCATGTCTCCTCTCGCGTGATCTGCTGAGCAATTCCCGTGCCACGCGACCGGCGCGCCGTCGATGCACGTTCCGCAACCGCTCCGCTCGGCGCCCGGCCCCCCAGGTGTCCACGCCGGTCCACGGCGCGGACTTCCGGCTCGCCAATCGCCTGAGACCCCGCTCGGCGCCCAGCCGAACCCTCCAGGCAAGCCGTGCGAGTCTAAGGCGCAGACGCCTGCCCCGCGGAGTCTTGGGAGATCCCGGGGTCGCTGCGCGTCGCCGCCGCCACCCGCACCGCGAGGGCGAGCGCCCGCCGGCCCTCGGCGCCCCCGACCCGCGGGGCGCCCCCCCCGGCGACCGCGGCCACGAAGTCGTCGAGCTCGATCGCGAGCGGCTCGCCCGGGGGCACGTCCAGCCGCCCGCCGTCGATGACCGGGGCCCGGGCCCCGTTGCGACGGACGCGCCAGGTCTCGACCTCCCGCCGGACGCAGTCCACCGAGATGCACGCGTCCCGCTGGAAGAACCGCAGCTTGCGCACGCGGTCCCGGCTGATCCGGCTCGCCGTCAGGTTCGCGATGCACCCCGACGCGAACCGCAGCCGGACGTTGGCGATGTCGACATGATCGGTCAGCACCGGGACCCCCACCGCCTCGATGGCCGTCACCTCGCCGCCGACCGCGGTCTGCACGATGTCGAGGTCGTGGATCATCAGGTCGAAGATGACGTCGACATCCAGGCTGCGGGGGGAGAACGCGCCGATGCGATGCACCTCGATGAAGCGCGGCGCATCGACGATGGGCAGGGCGGCGGTCACCGCGGGGTTGTAGCGCTCGGTATGCCCGACCGCCAGCACCGCCCCCGCCGTCGTCGCGGCCGCGATCATCTCGTCGGCCTCGTCGAGCGACCGCGCCATCGGCTTCTCGACGAGGACCGAGATGCCGCGCTCGAGCAAGGGAACCGCCACCGCGTGGTGGCACTCGGTCGGCACCGCGAGGGTGACCGCGTCCACCCGGCCGTGCAGCGCCGCCGCCTCGGTCTCCGCCCGTGCGCCGGTCTCCGCAGCGACCCGGGCGGCGGTCTCCGCATCGACGTCGACGATGGCCTCCAGCCGGACGCCGGGTGCGGCGGACAGAATGCGCGCATGGCGCCGGCCGAAGTGTCCGGCCCCGACCACCGCCATGCGGGGAACGCGGGAGGCCGACCCCGCAGTCATCGGCGGCCCGCCCGGCGCCGCGAGACTCCGCGGCAGCACGCGCCACCGAAGCAAGCCGCGGGCGCGTTCATTCCGCTGTCCACGGTCGGCGCAGCACGGCCGCGGCGGTCGAAGTCGCCGAGAAAGGTCGCGGGCGCGCTCATTCCCCCCCCGAACCCCGTCCCACCACGGTCGCGCCCTGGGCGTCCGCCCGCGCGTAGAAGCGCGGCCCGTCGAGAACCAGCGTTCGCCCGGCGTCGACGGACAGCACCCTCGCGCCCGCCTTCTCCATCGCGGCCAGCGTCGGCAGACCCACCACCGGCACGTCGAAACGCATGTCCTGGGCCGGCTTGCCGACCTTGACGATGCAGACGCCGGGCCCCGCGAGCTCGGCGGCGCGGGCGATGACCGCGTCGGTGCCCTCCATCGCCTCGACCGCGACCACCGCCCGGTCCTTGACGGCGATGGTCTGACCGATGTCCAGGGCCGCGACGGCGTCCGCCATGCGGTAGCCGAAGTCCAGGTCGGCCTGCTCGCCGGCCGAGGGCGGGCGGGCCGTCAGGAGGCCGTTCTCCGCCAGCAGCGGCCGCAGGAAGGCGGTCGAGTTCTCCAGCTCGATCCCGTGGTCCGCGAGCACGTCCGCCACCGCCGAGATCACCGCGTCGGTGTTCCTCGTCCTCAGGCGGCCGAGCACCTTCAGCCCCGCCAGATCCGGAACGATGTCCGCGAACAGTCGGGTGTGCTTGACCTGACCGGCCATGACCGCGCGCGTCACCCCCGCGTCCTGCAGGATCGAGATGCACCGGCCGACCTGCCCCAGCGAGACCCAGTGCACCGCCGCCGGGGGGTCGGCGGCGGCGGCCTCGACCAGGGCGGGGCTGGTCTCCTCCCGGATGGCGACGACGGTCACGTCGTGGCCCAGCCGGCGCGCGCCCTCCAGGGCCAGGAAGGGGAACCGGCCGTTGCCCGCGATCAGGCCGAGCCGCATGACGCCTCCCAGCCCGGGCGCCGAGCCTTCCGCCCCGAAGCCGGCCCTCCGCCGCGACCGATTCTAGTCATCGCCCGCCGTCAGGTCGATCCGCCGGTTGCGACGGCGCAGATGGACACCCCGCCGCGACGAACGGATGAAGTCGACGAGGTAGGCGACCTCGGGGCCGCGCAGGGTCGGGTCCTGCTCGATCCGATCGAGGGCCTGGGTCGTGTTCAGCTTCGACTGCAGCAGGTGGCGGAATGCCCGCCGGAGCTGGCCGATGGTCTCCCGGGGCACCCCCCGGCGCTCGAGGCCCACGGTGTTCAGGTCGTAGATGCGCGCCCGGTTCCCGACGCTGCGGGCGTAGGGCAGCGCGTCGAGGGTCACGACCGAGGCGCCGCCCACGAAGGCGTGTCGGCCGATGCGGCAGTACTGGTGGACCCCGGAGACGGCCCCGATGAACGCGTGGTCCTCCACCGTGACGTGGCCGCCGAGCATCACCGCGTTGGCGAGAATGGTCCGGTCGCCGAGCTGGCAGTCGTGGGCGATGTGGACGTAGGCCATGAACAGGTTGTCGTCGCCGATGCGCGTGACGCCCCCGCCCTGTCTCGTCCCCCGGTGAATGGTGACGAACTCCCGGAACACGTTGCGCCGGCCGATGACCAGCGTCGTGCGCTCTCCCTTGAACTTGGTGTCCTGGGGAATCAGCCCGATCGAGGCGAACGGGAACACCTGCGTCTCGTCGCCGATCTCGGTCCACCCCTCGACGACGGCCGACGCCCCCACGTAGCACCCCCGCCCGATCCGCACGTGGGGGCCGATGACGGCATGCGGCCCCACCACCGTGCCGGCCCCGATCCGGGCCTCCGGGGCCACCCGGGCGGTGCGGTCGATGCGGGCGTCGTCGAGTACCAGCCCCAGCAGCAGCTCGGCCTCGACGACGACGTGCTCGCCTACGTGGGCCACCGCCGCCGCCACCGCCATCCTGCGCCGACGACGGCGAATCGAGACGGAGACGCGTAGTCGGTCGCCCGGGGCCACCTGCCGCCGGAACCGGGCGCCGTCGACGCCGCGGAGCACCGCACGCAAGGCGGCGGTCCCACCCGCCGGATCGAGCAGCAGCACCGCCGCCGCCTGCGCGAACGTCTCGATCATCAGCACCCCGGGCATGACGGGGTTGCCCGGGAAGTGCCCCTGGAAGAACTCCTCGTTGACGGTGACGTTCTTGACGGCGACGATCCGCTCCCCCGGTTCGTGCTCGACCACGTCGTCGAGCAGCACCGAGGGATAGCGGAAGCAGAGGCGATCGAGGGCCCCGTCGAATCCGTCGGAGAGGCCGGCCGCGGCCGGCGCCGAAGAAGCCGGGCTCGACGTCACTCTCCTCCAGAGGCTCGGTCGAGCTCCTGAATGACATCGGTGGAGATGTCGAGTGCGGGATCCGCCCAGGCGAATACGCCCGTGGCTGCGTTGAAGACGAAGTGGAGTCCCCTACGTGTCGCGACCTGATTGATCGCCGGTATCAGGCTGTTCTGAAACTGGAGTTGCAACTGTTGATCGAGTTGCTGGAGCTCCGCGTCCGCGTCCTGGGTCAACCGTTGCAGCTCCAGATCCAGGCGCTGGATCTCCTGTTGCTCCACGAGCTGGGCCTCCGCGCTCATCACGCTCGCGTTCTGCTGAAGCTGCTGCTGCCGGGTCTGCAAGGCCTGCTGGCGCCCCACGAGGTCCTGCTGCCTCTGCTGCATCAGTTGCTGAAGCTGCTGGTTCGCGGCGCGACCCGCGGCCGACTCGGCGGCGATGCGCGTCAAGTCAACATAGGCGTACCTGGCGTCCGCCGGGAACGGCAACGGGGCCTGGGGCGCCTGCTCCGCGCCGACGGACCCCGGCATCAACCCGACACAGGCGACCATCGCCGCCGCCTTTGCACTCAGCAATCTCATCAGACCTGTCCCTCGATCGTTGTCGACCCCTGCCACCCGAACCCGAGGGTGAGGGCGCATCGGCGCCCGCCGCCCTCACCCGAAGCACCCCAATAAGATACCAGTTTCCGCCGGTCCGCGACCGCGGCTCAGAACGTGGATCCGACGGCGAACTTGAAGACGGTCGCCTCCTGAGGCTGGAACCGATCGTTGAGGATGCCCTCGCGATGCGGGTTCCAGGCGTAGATCAGCCGGAAGGGCACATTCAGGACCGGCATGAAGAACCGCAGCTCCACCCCGGTCGACGTCCTGAACAGGTCGCCCGAGAACCGCTCCCCGAAATCGGCGACCTGGCCGGTGTCGTAGAAGAAGAGCAGCCGCACGGGATTGGCGATGGCGAAGATGTACTCGGCGTTGAAGAGCAGGCTCTTGTTGCCGCCGATGACGAGTCCGCTGCCCGAGACGATGTTCCCGAACGCGTCGAAGACGAGCGGGTCGTTCGGCCCGACGGTGCGGATGTCGAAGCCGCGCAGGCTGAACTCGCCCCCCATCGCCAGCAGCTCGAAGATCGGCAGCGTGGTGGTCCCCGCCATCGGCGCGACGTACTCGCCGCGCGCGCGCACCCCGAAGGTCAGCTTCGGGTGGTGCCGCAGGTACCAGACCCCCTCGACGGACGGCTTGTAGAAGTGCGTGTTGCCGCCGAGGCCGGCCGCGAGCTCGAACGCGGCCGTGTAGCGCTGGCCGGTCATGGGGAAGATGGGGTGGTCGACGGTGTTGTGGACGAAGGAGGGGGTGACCGAGCTGATCGTCCGCGCCCCGCCCTCGCCGAGCAGCAGGGCGTCCTGCAGGAACGGGTTGAACTGCAGCAGCCGGGGGTTCAGGAACGCGGGGTTGAGCTCGCCGACGTCGGTCTCCTCGAACGAGTAGCCCAGGAAGAACTGCGACCAGCGGCCCGCCCGCATCCCGAACGACGTGGTCGCGCCGATCGAGCTCTGCGTGAACTGGTTGATGAACCGGATGTCGCGGCGGAACACGTTGAACCCGGCGGTGATGGGCCGGCCGAAGAGGTACGGCTCGGTGAACCCGAGGACGTAGTTCTTGATGCGCTCGCCGTTCTGGAGCGACAGCGAGAGCGACTCGCCCCGGCCCAGGAAGTTGGTGGTCTGGAACGCCAGCTGCAGGAAGAAACCGTCGAACTGAGACGCGCCGGCCCCGAACGTCAACTGGTTCAGGTTGGTCTCCTCGACCTCGAGGGTCAAGTCGACCTCGTTGTCGACCCCCGGGCGCTTGTCGATCTGGATGGCGGTGTCCTCGTCGAGGGGCTCGAAGTAGCCGAGCTGGTTGAGCCGCCGGACGCTGAACCGGAGCGCCTCGGTGTTGAAGACGCCCCGCTCGAAGAGGCTGATCTCGCGCCGGATCACCTCGTCGTGGGTGGTGTTGTTGCCCACGAAGGTGATGCGGTTGACGAAGTACTGCTCCCCTTCCTGCACCCGGATGGTCACGTCGACGACCGGGTCGCCGTCGATCCGGGCCGGCGCCCCGTCGTCATCGAGCCGCGGGACGAGGTCGGGGAACACCGTCATCTCGTAATAGCCGATGGCCCCGTAGGCCTCGCGGGCCACGTCGAACGCGTCGCGGACCACCTGCTCCGAGTAGTAGTCCCCCGCCTCGAGCCCCGAGAAGATACTGCTCAAGGCCTCGGTCCGCAGCACGTCGTGCCCGTCGAAGTCCAGGGTTCCGATGCGGTACCGCTCTCCCTCGCTCACGGGAATCCGGAGCCGCACGGGGCGGCTCTCCCCGCCCTCGGCCATGTCGAGGTACTCGAGCTCGGGCTGACCGACCTGGGCCTCGATGTAGCCGTTGTTCCGGTAGTGCGCGACGAGGAGGTCGGCGTCCTGCTCGAAGCCGAACGGCCGGTACGTCCCCCGGCCGCCGATGAACGAGAACAGCCAGCGCTCCTTCGTGAACCTCATCTGGCGCTTGAGCGACCGCTCGCTCATGTTGTCGTTGCCGGCGAAGGAGATGTCCGAGACGTGGACCTTGGGCCCCGCGTCGATGTTGAACGTGAGCTGCACCACCCGGGGGCCGCCGGCGAGGGCGGTGATCTCGTGGGTCACCTCGGCGAACTGGAACCCCTTCTCGGCCCACATCTCCCGGAGCAGACCCTCGGTCCGCCGGATCACGCCCGGCCCGATGCGGCTGTCCAGGCGCAGCTCGATGCCGACCGACTCCATCGCGTCGTCGATCTCGGCCCGGTCGTACTCCTCCGACCCTTCGAAGTTGACGATCCGGACCCGTTCGCGCTCTTCCAGGAGGAAGATCGCGCGCCGGCCCTGGACCCCGTTGGGGTACGGATCGTCGACGATCTCGATCGTCAGGTCGGTCAGGAAGCCGGTGTCCCACAGCCGCCGGAAGTCCTCGAGGAGCACCTGCTCGATGGTCTCGTCGTAGGGCGTCCACCGTCCCTGCGAGGGCAGGCTGATGTAGTCGTCGATCTCCATGTAGTAGAGATACGTGCTGCCTTCCACGCTGAGGACGTTGCCCTGGGTGGGGGCTTGTATCTCGAGGGTCGTGAAAAGCATCGGCGAGTCGGGCGGAGGCAGCGGGGCCGGCTGGCCGGCCTCGGCACGCGGCTCGACCGCCGCGCGCGGTTCGCCCGCCGCCGCCGGCGCGGCGCTCGGGGTCGGGCCGATCGCCGCGAGGGCGACCGCAACCGCCGTTATTGCTGAACGTCTCATGGCCCTCCCGTCCGTCCTTGTCCCTCGTCGACGGGGGCGGGCGACGCCCCCCTCGTACTTCAGACGCTCGCCGTCAGCCGGCGGCCGTCATAGGTCCGCGCCGCGTCGCGGTAGCTCAGCTCGCCGCCGTCGAGATACACCTCGATCTCGCCGCCCCGCAGGCGGCCGCGTATCAGCTCCTCCGAGAGCGGGTCCTCGACGTACCGCTGAATCGCCCGCCGGAGCGGCCTCGCCCCGTACGAACGGTCCTTGCACGTCGCCTCGATCACCCAGTCGACGACCTCCGGCGAGAGACTGATTTGCAGCTTCCGATCGACCAGGTGCTCGTTGAGCTGGTCGACCAGCATCTGCGTGATCCGCCGCAGGTCGTCGTCGACGAGGGCGTCGAAGACGATGATCTCGTCGAGCCGGTTGAGGAACTCGGGGTTGAAGGTGCGCCGCACCTCGCCCAGGACCATCTCGCTGACGTTGCGTTGGATCCGGCCGGCGTCCGAGGGCTGGAATCCCAGCGAGGCCTTCTTCTGGATGAAGCGGGCCCCGATGTTCGAGGTCATGATGATGATCGCGTTCTTGAAGCTGATGCGGTTGCCCAGCCCGTCGGTAAGGTGCCCGTCCTCGAAGACCTGCAGCAAGATGTTGAACAGATCCGGATGGGCCTTCTCGATCTCGTCGAGGAGCACCACCGAGTAGGGATGCCGCTTGACCTTCTCGGTGAGCTGGCCGCCCTCCTCGTGCCCCACGTAGCCGGGGGGCGACCCGATCAGCTTCGAGACCGAGTGCTTCTCCATGTACTCGGACATGTCGAACCGGATGAGGGCGGCGTCCCTCCCGAACAGGAAGTTCGCGAGGGCCCGCGCGAGCTCGGTCTTGCCCACGCCGGTCGGCCCGAGGAACACGAAGCTGCCGACGGGGCGGTCGGGCGACTTCAGGCCGGCGCGCGACCGGCGGATGGCCCGGGCCAGCGCCGAGGTCGCGTGCTCCTGGCTGATGACCCGCCGGTGCAGCTCGTTCTCCATCTCGAGCAGCCGGTCGCCCTCGTCCTTGTCGATCGACGTCAGGGGCACGCCGGTCCAGGTCGCCACGACCCCGTCGATGTCCTGCTTGTCGACCTCGATCGGGACGGCGCCGACCCCCTCGTCGAAGCGCTCCCGCACGTACTGGAGGTTCTCGCGGGCGACGACCTCCTGCTCCTTGAAGTACTGGGCCTTCTCGAAGTCCTTCTGGGCCGCCGCGCTCTCCATCTGCTCGACCGCGGCGCGGATGTCGCGGTTGATGTCGCCGAGTTCCTCGCTGAACCGGGCCTCGCGGAGCTTTGCGCGCGACCCCGCCTCGTCCAGCAGGTCGATGGCCTTGTCGGGCAGAAACCGCTCGGTGATGTAGCGGCTCGACTGGTACACCGCGGCCTCGAGGGCCTCCGGCGTGTAGGTGACGTGGTGGAACGATTCGTAGCGGTCCTTCACGCCGAGCAGCACCTCGAGGGCGTCGGTCTCGCTCGTCGGCTCCACCTTCACGGCCTGGAAGCGCCGCTCGAGCGACCGGTCCTTCTCGATGTGCCGCCGGTACTCGGCCGGGGTGGTGGCCCCGATGCAGCGGATCTCGCCGCGCGACAGGGCCGGCTTGAGGATGTTCGCGGCGTCGAGCGACCCCTCGGCGGAACCGGCCCCGACCAGGGTGTGCAGCTCGTCGATGAACAGAATGATGTTCGGGTTCTCGACGAGCTCCTTCATGATCGCCTTGAGACGCTCCTCGAACTGCCCGCGGTACTTCGTGCCGGCGACGATGAGGGAGATGTCGAGGGCGAGAATCCGCTTGTCGGCGAGGAAGTGCGGGACGTCGCCGCCGACGATCCGCTGGGCGAGACCCTCGACGATGGCGGTCTTTCCGACCCCCGGCTCGCCGATGAGGACGGCGTTGTTCTTGTTGCGCCGGCACAACACCTGCTGCACCCGTTCGAGCTCGAGGGCGCGCCCGATCAGCGGATCGAGCTGGTTCTTCATCGCGCTGTCGGTGAGGTCGCGGCTGAACTCGGCGAGCAGCGGCGTCTCCTTGACGCGCGTCAGGGTGGTCTTCTCGTTCAGGAGCTGGACGACGTCCTCGCGCACGGTGTTCAGCCGCATGCCCTTCTCGACGAGAATCGACGCGGCGACGCAGCGCTCCTCCCGGAGGATGCCGAGCAGCAGGTGTTCGGTCCCCACGTAGTTGTGCAGCAAACGGTCGGCCTCCTCGGCCGCGAACTGCAGGACGCGCTTGGTCTCGGTGCTGAACGGAATCTCCACCGAGGTCGACACTTTCTCGCGGAACACCGTCCGCCCCTCGATGTCCTTGCGGATGCCCTCGAGCGACAGGTGCGAGCGGGCGAAGATACGGCTCGTCAGCCCCTTGCCTTCGCGGATCAGCCCGAGCAGCAGGTGCTCCGTCTCGATCGAGATGCTGCCGAGTTGGCTAGCCTCGTAGCGGGCGAAGAACAGGACCCGGCGTGCCCGCTCGGTGTAGCGCTCGAACATCGGTCGACCCCTGGCCGTCAATCGCCGCCGAACGTGACCGCAAGGTCGCGCTGCGCCTTCGTTTGGCGCCCGACCAACCCTGCGGAGTTCGCGCCCGCTCGACGGCGCAGACCCCCGACGTCACCATGACGACCGGCGGCATCGGCGCCCTGCGGGATGCCCGCGAGACCGCACGAAGGCGATTTCGTCATTATAAGGCCCTCGGGTCGACCCGCAAGCGCCGGTCGCGGGTTGGCGACGGCATGCGGCGTGTCCGAGGGGCGTCCGGCCGCCTTCGGCCGGGCGTTGGCCGATGCGGCCCGGATGCGGTTCGGGATGGGACCACCGGCCCTTCAGGCCGGCCGCAGGCGGCCGTCCTCGAGGCGAAGAACACGGTCGCACGCCGCCGCGAGCTGCAGGTTGTGGGTCGCGATGAGCGACGTGAGCCGCCGCGTTTCGTGCAGGCGCTGCAGCAGGGCGTGGAGCTCGCGGCCGGTCTGCTCGTCAAGGTCGCCGGTGGGCTCGTCGGCCAGCAACAGGGCCGGCTGCATGACGAGGGCGCGGGCCACCGCCGCGCGCTGCTGCTCGCCGCCCGAGAGCATCCCCGGGCGGTGGGTCAGCCGCTCGCCGAGCCCCACCTCCCGCAGCAGCGCCTCGGCCCGGCGGTGCGCCTCTCCCCGCGCCGCCCTCGCGATGCGGAGCGGCATGGCCACGTTCTCGAGGGCGCTGAACTCCGGCAGCAGATGGTGGAACTGGAAGACGAACCCGACGTGCCGGTTCCTGAACGCGACCCGGGCGTCGTCGCCGGCGGAGGACAGATCGGTGCCGGCGATGACGATGCGGCCGCCGTCGATGGCGTCGAGCCCGCCCACGCACTGCAGCAAGGTGCTCTTGCCCACGCCGGAGGCGCCGACGACGGCGACCATCTCGCCCTCGTCGACGGCCAGCTCCAGCTCGCGCAGGACGCTCAGCCGCCGGTCGCCGACGGCGTAGGACTTGGAGAGGTCGCGGACGTCGAGGAAAGCCATGAACGGAAAGCGCGGCGACCGTAGCCGGCCCGCCAATCGGCGCCGAACGGCGACCGCAGGGTCTCGCCGCGGCCGCCCCCCGGCGCCAAACCGACCCTGCAGGCGTCCGCGCCGTCGCGGCGCGGTGGCCTACTCGTAACGGAGCGCCTCGGCCGGATCGAGCCGCGACGCCTGGCGGGAAGGATACAGGGTCGCGAGCAGACAGACCGCCAGCGAGCCCAGCACGACGAGCAGGAAGTTGCTCGGCTCGACCCTGAACGGCACCCACCCCATGTCGTACACCGAGGACGGCACCCGGATCCACTGATACCGGTCGGCGGACCAAGACAGGACGACCCCGCACGCGGCGCCGACGGCGGTCCCCACCGCGCCGATGATCGCCCCCTGCAGCACGAAGACGATCCGGATGCTGCTCGACGAGGCCCCCATCGTCTTGAGAATGGCGATGTCCCGGCTCTTCTCCATGACCAGGAGCACCAGCGACGCCACGATGTTGAGGGCCGCCACCATCATGATGAGCCCGATGGTGATGCCGATGGCCATCTTCTCGAGCCACAGGGCCGAGAACAGCGCCTGGTTGAGCTGGCCCCAGTCCTGCGCGATGTAGCCGGCCCCCAAAGTCTCCGTGACCGCGCTCGCGACGTCGGAGGCCTCGTCGAGATCCTCGACGCGCAGCTCCATCATGTCGGCCCGGTCCTTGTTGAACAGGCGGCCGGCGACGTCGAGGGTGACGAAACCGTACGAGTTGTCGTACTCCCGCAGCCCGAGGCTGAAGACACCGACCACCTCGAGACGCCGCGACCGGGGAACCGGCCCGAACGGGGACAACGTCGCCCCCTGCGGCGTCAGCACTGAGATGGTGTCGCCGACCGACGCCCGAAGCGAGCGCGACAGCTCGTCGCCGATGACCACGCCGCCGACGACGCCGTCGCGCGGCTCGGACAACGCCGTGAAGCTTCCCCGGACGATGGACCCGGCGACCTCGGTGACCTGCGCCTCGAGCCCCGGATCGACCCCCTTGACGGTGATGAACGCGTCGACGCCGTGGGCCGTCGCCATCCCGTACCCGAGGGTCGCGGGGGCCGCGGCGACGACGCCGGGGACGGTCAAGAGCTTCGCGATCTCCGCCCCGTGATCGACGAAGCCGCCGCCGAGCACCTTGTACACGTAGACGTGGGCGGCCGACCCGACGATGCGGTCGCGCAGCTCCTGCTGCATGCCCGTCATCAGCGCGAGGGCGATGACCAGGGCCATGACCCCGACCGTCACACCCAGCGCCGAGACGGCGGAGATCACCGAGATGAACGCTTGGCGGCGCTTGGCCAGCAGGTAACGGGTCGCGACGTAGAGCTCGAAGGGCATGCGTCTCGCGATCAAGAGCGGTGATCGATGCAGGGTTGCCGACTACACGCAAGGGCAGCCCGTCTCTGCTTCACCCCAAGGCAGCCCGTCGCTGCGGGGCGGGCAGGCGTGCGCGCGGCGACGTAGCGAAGCTCGTCCGCCCCCTTCACCGGGACCGCATGAGTGGGAACAGGATCACGTCCCGGATCGACGGGCTGTCGGTCAGCACCATCACCAGCCGGTCGATGCCGATGCCCTCCCCGGCGGTGGGTGGCAGGCCGTACTCCAGGGCCCGGACGTAGTCCTCGTCCATGCGGTGCGCCTCGGCGTCGCCCCCCTGCCGGTCGCGGATCTGGGCCTCGAACCGCCGCCGCTGCTCGACGGGGTCGTTGAGCTCGCTGAACCCGTTCGCGAGCTCCATGCCGGCCGCGAACAGCTCGAAGCGCTCGACGGTGTCCGCATCGTCGTCCCGCTGCTTCGACAGGGGCGACACCTCCGTCGGGAAGTCGTGCACGAAGGTGGGCTGCACGAGGGCGGGCTCGCACAGCCGCTCGAAGATCTCCAGGGCGATCTTGCCGGGCCCCTGGTCCGGCGCGGTCTCGACGCCGAGGCGGGCGGCGAGCCGCGCGGCCGTCTCGCGGCCCCGCAGCTCCGATTCGGCAACCGGGGTGCCGAGCCGTTCCGCCGCCGCTTCGCACACCGCCTGCCGCAACTTCACGCGCGGGTAGGGGCCGCGAAACGACACCGTCCGGCCTCCGAAGGTCACCGCCGCGTCGTCGGCGCCATCGGGGGCGGCGCCGGCGGCGAGCCCGGGAGCGCCGACGCCGGGCGCGACCCCGCCGGCGATTCGCGACGGGTTCCGCCCCGCAGCCGGAACATCGGGAGCGGCGACCCCGCCGGCGGGCGTCGGCGCATCGTCTTCGGACGCGCCCGCGGCGTTCCGGGCGAGGGGCGCCACGTCCCGGGCCACCGTCTCCAGGAGCTCCTCCGTCATCGTCATCAGGTCGCGGTAGTCGCTGTACGCCCGATAGAACTCGAGCATCGTGAACTCGGGGTTGTGCTGCGTCGAGATGCCCTCGTTCCTGAAGTTCCGGTTGATCTCGTAGACCCGCTCCATGCCGCCGACGACGAGCCGCTTGAGATAGAGCTCGGGGGCGATGCGCAGGTACAGCGCCATGTCCTGCGCGTTGTGGTGGGTCACGAACGGCCGGGCGAGGGCGCCGCCCGCGATCGGCTGCATCATCGGCGTCTCGACCTCGAGGAAGCCGCGGTCCGGGTGCTCCATGAACCGGCGGATCGAGGCCAGGACGCGGGCGCGGACCTCGAACACCGCCCGAGACCCGGGATTGACGATGAGGTCGAGGTAGCGCTGGCGATAGCGGGTCTCGACGTCGGTCAGGCCGTGCCACTTCTCGGGCAACGGGCGATGGCACTTCGCGAGGAACTCGATGCGGACCGCCCACACCGTCAACTCGTCGGTGCGGGTCCGGAACAGGCGGCCCTCGACCCCGATCTGGTCGCCGATGTCGAGCAGCGCCGCGACGCGGAAGCCCCGCTCCGACAACGCGTCCTGCCGCACGTAGACCTGTATCCGCTTCCGGCCGTCGGAGATCACGAGGAAGCGGGCCTTCCCGAAGCTCCGTACGATGAGGACGCGGCCGGCCGTCGCGGCATGGACCTGCGCCGCCTCGAGCGCCGCACCGGTGGCGGCCCCGTGGGCGTCCACGAGCTCGGACACGGTCTCGACGCCGCGGTCCGGGTCGCTGCCGCGAAACGCGTTGGGGTAGACGGCCACACCCAGGTCGGCGACCGCGGCCAGGTTGGCGCGCCGCTGCGCCTGCTGATCGCTCTCTCGAGAATCGGTCATGGGAAATCGTCGCGGGCAGTGCCGTTCGCCGCCCCCCGCCGCGTGCAATCCGCGTCCCTCGCGCAGGCCCGGGGCTCGGCCGCCCGCGGCACGGAGTCCCCGGGCATCGAGCGAGCTCTCCCCTCGGGCTGTCAGGTCGTCGCGGGCCCGCCCTCGCGCCGGTCCCCGTCGAGCCCGCGGCGGACCGCGTCGAGCACGCCGTTCACGAAGCGCGGCGACGGCTCGTCGCCGAACGTCCGGGCCAGCTCGATCGCCTCGTCGATCACCACGGCGGCGGGGGCCTCGGCCACGAGCAGCTCGTACACCGCCAGCCGGAGGACGAGCCGGTCGATCACCGCCATGCGCGAGAGGCGCCAGTTGTCGGCGGCCGACTCGATGAGCGGATCGATCCGGTCCAGCGCGTCCAGGGTGCCCCGCAGCAAGCCCTCCGCGAACCGTCGGGGCCCTTCGGGAGCCGCGTGCTCCCGCCAGTAGAGGTCGACCGCGCGGTCGAACCGCGCCCCCTCGACCCCGCCTATCTGGCGCCGAGGCCGGCCCGGACGGCCCCGGGCCAAGCCCCGCTTTCCGCCCGGCTCCTCGACCCCGCCGACTTCGCACTGGTACAGCAACTGGAGGGCCGCCACGCGCGCCGGGTCGGCGCCCACCGCCCTCACGCCGGGCGCCCCCCGGCGCCGGACGGCTTCAGTCGCCGAAAGAGGCGGACCATCGCCAACGCGGCGTCCGCCGCCTCCCACCCCTTGTTCGACCGGCCGGCCCCGGCCCGGGCCAGCGCCTCCTCCGCGGAGTTGGTGGTCAGCACCCCGAACGTCATCGGCACCCCGCTGTCGAGCGCCGCCTGCGTGAGGCCGCGGGCCACCGCCGCCGCAATCACCTCGAAGTGGGGCGTCTCGCCGCGGATCAGGCAGCCGAGACCGACCACCGCGTCGACGCCCCCGTCCGACGCGAGCCGCCGCGCCGCCTGGGGCACCTCGAACGCGCCCGGCACCGGCGCCACCACGATCGCCTCGTCGTCCACCCCGGCCGCCCGCAGCGCCTCCATCGCGCCGTCCCGCAGCCGGTCGGTGACGAAGTCGTTGTAGCGCGACACGACGAGGCCGACGCGGACGCCGCCGAGCTCGCCGCTCGCGGTCGGGCCCTGCACCGTCACCGGCCCGTGAACCTCGCCTTCCGCTTCTCCAGGAACGCGGTCGTGCCCTCCCGCGCGTCGTCGGTCGCCCAGATGAGCCCGAAGGCGGTCGCCTCGAGCGCGGTGGCGTCGGCCATCGATACGTCGAGGCCGTGGTTCACGACATCGAGTATGCGCCGCACCGCTTCCGGGGCCTGCGCGGCGACGGCGGTCGCCAACGCGAGGGCCTCTCCCCCCAACGCCTCCGGCTCGACCACCCGGTTCACGAGCCCGATCCGCCAAGCCTCCTCCGCCGTGACCGGTGCGCCGGTCAGCATCATCTCCAGCGCCCGCCCCCGTCCCACGAGGCGCGGGAGCCGCTGGGTGCCGCCGTAGCCGGGGATGATCCCGAGGGTGATCTCGGGCAGCCCCAGCCTAGCGGTCCTCGCCGCGACCCGGCACGTGCAGGCCATCGCGACCTCGCATCCCCCGCCGAGGGCGTATCCGTTGACGGCGGCGATGACCGGCTTGCCCAGGCCCTCGATGCGGTCGCACATCCGGTGCCCGCCATCGGTGAGGCCGCGCGCCGTCTGCGGCGTCAGCCGCGCCAGCTCGCCGATGTCGGCGCCGGCGATGAACGCGCGGTCGCCGGCCCCCGTCAACACGACGGCCCGGACCTCGTCGTCCGCCTGGAGATCGGAAAAGACCGCGTCAAGGCCGGCGACCGTCTCCGCGTTCAAGGCGTTGAGCACGTCGGGCCGGTTGACGGTGACCGTGGCCACCGCGCCGGTTCGTTCGACCAGGATCGTCCGATCGTCGTTCATGAAGTCCTTTCCCGTCGAGGAGCGCGCCCGCGCACCGCGCGCGAGCGCCACGCCCACAGGGCGCCGCAGACGACGGTGGCGCCGGTCGCGTCGGCGACTAGGTCCGACCACTCGGCCGTGCGCCCCGGCACGAACCACTGGTGCAGCTCGTCGGTCACGCCGTACAGCGTCGCCACGGCGGTCGCCAGCAGAGCGGTGCGGCCCGTGACCGCGTCCCAGCGCGCCGCCGCGAAGGCGCGGAGCAACAGGGCCGCGAGCAGGCCGTAACCGAGCGCGTGCCAGATCCCGTCGTCGATCGCGCGGGCCACCGACGGCGCGCGCGACAGGCCCGACGCGGCGAAGATCAGGGCCATGGCCGCCCATACGGGACCCCAGACCCGAAGATGCGAGCGCAGGCCGCCCCGCGGTCCGCGAGCCATCGGTTACCGGCGGCGGATCACAGGGGGAAGGGATACAGGACCCAGCCCAGCACGAGGGCGGCGCCCACGAAGCCGGCGAACAGCTGGCCGCCCAGCTTCAACTGCTCGGCCGGCTGGTCCTTCATCAACACCGCGAAGATCAGCGACACGAACCCCGAGAACAGCATCATCACCAGCAGATGGCTCGACATCTCTCTCCCGCCCGGTAACCGCCGGTGGCCCCGTCCGCCGCACGGCCAGCCCGTCATCGCCGGCGGCTCCGACGCGCGCGCCCAACCAACCCGCCCGGGCGCCCGCGCCGTTCTGCGGCGCAGCCCCTGGGGGCGACGGCGCCCCAACCCCAAGCCTAACAGGCTCGGCGCCGCACGGCCCGCCAATCGTCCCCGGCGGGTCGGCGCCCGGCCGCCCCCCCCGGATTCCGCGCCGGGCCGGCCCCCGCCGTCGCCTTCGCTGGGCGCCCGACCAAGGCGCGGACGCCTACGGCGCGGATTCCGGGCGGCGGCCCAGCGCCACGTCGTAGGCGTCGAGCGCGACCAACAGGTTCAACAGGCCGGAGACGATGATGAACGTGTTGCCGTACTCGAACGACTCGGCGACGACGCGGCCCTCGCCGAGCCCCGCCAGGCGGGCGACGAGCCAGGGCAGCCCGTTGCCCAGATCGGCGAACGCGGCCAGCAGCACGAGAGGTTGGCCGGCGTCGAACGGAAACAGCCGTCCTCCGAGCCCCAACCCGATGGCGAACATCAACGGAATGGCGACCAGGAACACCAGGCCCCTCTGGCGGCGCTCCAGCCACAGATGTCCGCCGCCCGGCACGAGACAGCCGAGCGCGGCCGCCGCCAGCGCCCGATTCCCGTCTCCGGCCGCCGCGGCCGCGGGGGCCGGGGCTGCTACGCGAGATCGCCGCGAATCACGAGACTTGCGACCCATGTCACCGCCACTCCCAACGGCACGCCCGCCGCCGCCCGCAGCTCGCCGATCGACGGCATCCAGCCCACCATCTCCGCCGCGAACGTGATTCCCGTCGGAGCCGCCGCCGCCAGGACGGCCCACCGCAGCCACGCGGGCGCGCGGCCGCCCCCCACGCCGACCGCTTCCCCCCGTGACAACGCCGCCCAACCGGTCCGCTCGCCACCCGACCCGCCCTGCCGGCGGCCGCGCCGTGACCCTGCGCCGCGGCGCCGGCGCCCGACGGCCGCGAGCACGCCCACCCCGCCGCCGAGATAGAGCCCGAAACACCGGGCGCACACCGGCATCTGCACGCCGCCGGGATGGAAGGACCGGTCAGGAAGCTGGTGGCAAATGACCCCGCCGATGAGGTATGCGCCCGCCGACGCCAACGTCGCAGCCCGCCCCCCGGCGTCGCGGGCCAGCACCGCCGGGGCCGCCACGACCAGGAGCAGCCAGCCCAGCGTGAGGGCCGTGAACGCACCGCCGATCCACGCCCGCGCCCGCTCCGTCACAGCGCCTCGAAATGGGTCAGCCGCTTGAACGCCTGGAACCGCTGGTTGATGGCCTTGGTGGACGCCTCGAGCAGTCCGTCGAGCCCGAAGTCCTCGACGGCCAGCGAGGCGAGGGCGCTGCCGGCGATGGTCGCCCGGGTGAGCACCTCGTCGGTGATCTCGCGGGCCGACGCTAGATACCCCATGAACCCGCCGGCGAACGTGTCGCCGGCCCCGGTCGGGTCGACCACGGTATCGAGCGGCATGGCCGGGGCGGCGAAGAACTCGGTCCCGCGCGTCATCAGTACCCCGTGCTCGCCGCGCTTGATCACGAGCAGACGGGGTCCCATGCCCTGAATGGCGCGCGCCGCCTTCACGAGGTTCGACTCGCCGGCGAGCTGGCGCGCTTCCTCGTCGTTGACGACGAGCGCGTCGATCCGTCGCAGCACCGCCCGCAGCTCCTCCGGCGTGCCCTCGATCCAGTAGTTCATGGTGTCGGCGGCCACGAACGTCGGGCGGTCCACCTGGAGCAACACCTCGGTCTGCAGCGCCGGATGGATGTTGGCGAGGAAGACGAAGGGCGTCGATCGATACTCGTCGGGCAGGACCGGGCGGAACTGCTCGAACACGTTCAGCCGGGTATAGATCGTCTCCCGGGTGTTGAGGTCGAAGCCGTACTCGCCCTTCCAGCGGAACGTCTCCCCCGGCACGCGTCGCAAGCCGGCGGTGTCGATGCGCCGCCCCGCGAAGACCCGCGTCTGCTCCTCGCCGAAGTCGTCGCCCACCACCCCCACGAGCCTCACGTCGGTGAAGAAGGACGCGGCGACGCTGAAGTACGTGGCCGCCCCGCCCACCACCCGGGACGCCTCGCCGAACGGCGTCTTCACGGAATCGAACGCGACGGAACCGACGGTCACTATCGGATGCACGACGGCATCGCCCTCTCCCGCCCGCGCGCCGCGCCGCCGCCCGGGGCGTCGCTGCGATCCGCGAGACGGGTCGTCGCCCCGCGGTTCGGCCGCGGCCGACGGCACTCCCGCCGCGCCGCCGCCACCGCCGGGCTGCTGCTACGAGACATACCTGCCGAGGATCGGCGCCAGATCCCGCTTCACGGCCGGCGGAATCCTCTCCGGTCGCGTAATGATAGCCGAGGCGAGGGCCGTCGCGCACTCGCAGTCGCGCGTCACCGGCAGGCGCGCGGCCGCGGCCCGCACCACCCGCTGCGCGGTGACCGCGTTCTGCTGCAGCGTGGCGATCACCATCTCCACCGTCACGTCGTCGTGGCCCTCGTGCCAGCAGTCGTAGTCGGTGACGAGGGCGAGCGTCGAGTAGCAGATCTCCGCCTCGCGGGCCAGCTTCGCCTCCTGCAGGTTCGTCATCCCGATGACGTCCATGCCCCAGGATCGGTACAGCCGTGACTCGGCGAGGGTCGAGAACTGGGGCCCCTCCATGCACACGTAGGTGCCGCCGCGATGGACGGTGGCCCCGGACCCGGCCGCGGCATCGATCACGATGTCGGCGAGCCGCTTGCAGAAGGGGTGCGCGAAGCCGACGTGGGCGGCGACCCCGCCGCCGAAGAAGGTGCCGACGCGCCCGCGGGTCCGGTCGAGCAACTGGTCCGGGACGACGATGTCCAACGGCCGGTACCGTTCCTGCAAGCTCCCCACCGCGCTGGCCGACAGGATCCACTCCACCCCGAGGGTCTTGAGCCCGAAGATGTTGGCCCGGAAGTTAAGCTCCGACGGCAGCAGGCGGTGTCCCTCGCCGTGCCGGGCGAGGAAGGCGACCCGCCGGCCGTCGAGGTCGCCCACGACGTACGGCGCGGAGGGCGCGCCGAAAGGCGTGGACACCTCGACCGTCTCCCGGTTCGTCAGCGCCGCCATGTCGTACAGGCCGCTGCCGCCGATGACCCCGATTCGAACCTCCGGCTCCGGCATTCTCGCCGTTCTCCCCTCAGAACCGGCGCGGAGGCGCGAAACCGCTCCTCGACGCCGGCGGAACGTCCCTGCCCGCCGCCCCGCCGCCCCGGGCGGAACCCCGCGGCATTCCATCGTTCGACATGGGGTCCTCCGAGGATCGCGGGCACCTCACCGGTCTGCGTCTTGCTTGAGCTCTATCAGCACGCCCTGCGCCGCGGAGGGATGGATGAAGGCCACGAGGCTGCCGCCCGCGCCGCGTCGCGGATGTTCGTCGACCAGCCTGATCCCGCGGTCGCGCAGGCCGGCGAGGGTCGCCGCGAGATCGGCCACCCGCAGGGTGATGTGGTGGATGCCGGGGCCGCGACGCTCGATGGACCGCGCGATGGCCGAGCTCTCGTCGGTCGCCTCCAGCAGCTCCAGGGCGGTCTCGCCGAGCGGCAGGAACTGCGCGCGCACGCGCTCGGACGCCACCTCCTCCGCCTCGCCCACCTCCAGCCCCAGCGCGTCCCGGTAGAAGGACAGCGCCGCGTCGAGGTCGCGGACGGCGATACCGATGTGATCCAGCCTTGCCTTCATCCCGCCTCCGCGTCTCTCGCACGCGCCTTCCGATCATCCGGGGAAGCGGTCCCGCCGACGGCAGCGTCCAGTATGCGGTCGGCCGCGGTGTACGGATCGATCGCCCTGTCCGCCACTTGGTCCGCGAGCCGATCGAAGCCTCCCGGCTCGAGCACGCGATGCTCGGCGTGCTCCAGGAAACGCCGGGAGACCAGCTCGCGGATCCGGGACCGCGCCCGCGCCCGCCGCCGCGCCGCCGCGCCGTCCCCCCCGCGGGCCCGAAACCGCTCCACCGCCTGCACGACCTCGTCGATTCCCTGCCCGCCGGTGGCCCGGGTGCGCAGCACCGGCGGCCTCCACGCCCCGGGGGCGTAGTCGTTCAGGCGCAGCACGGCCTCGATCTCCGCCACCGCCCGGTCCGCCCCGGCGTGGTCGGCCTTGTTGACGACGAACACGTCCGCGATCTCCATCACCCCCGCCTTCAGTGCCTGGACGCCGTCGCCGCCGCCCGGCATGGTCACCACCAGGGTGACGTCGGCGGCCCGCGAGACCTCGACCTCCGCCTGCCCCACCCCCACCGTCTCGATGACGATGACGTCGAAACCCGCCGCGTCCAGGACGAGGGCGGCGTCGCCGGTGGCCCGCGATAGCCCGCCGAGCCGTCCGCGACTCGCCATGCTGCGCACGAAGACGCCGTCGTCGCCGGCGTGCGCCTGCATCCGTACCCGGTCCCCCAGCACCGCACCGCCGCTGAACGGGCTGCTCGGATCGACGGCCACGATCCCCACCGTCGCCCCCCGCGCCCGCACGACCAGGGTCAGCCGGTCGACCAGGGTGCTCTTCCCCACCCCGGGGGCGCCGGTCACGCCGACCAGGTACCCGCGCCCGGTCCGGGCATGGAGCGCGCGCACCATCGACGCGGCCACCGGCCCCTCGGCCTCCACGAGGGAGATCGCGCGTGCGACGGCCTTGCGGTCGCCGTCGAACACGCCGGCCGCGAGCGCGCGCGTATCCGCCGTCATGCCCCGGCGCCCAGGTACTGCCTGGCGATGATGAGGCGCTGGATCTCGCTGGTGCCCTCGCCGATGGTCGTCAGCTTCACGTCGCGGAAGAACTTCTCCGCCGGATAGTCCTTCACGAAGCCGTAGCCGCCGTGTATCTGCACGCCCTCCTCGGCGACGCGGACCGCGGTCTCGCTGGCAAGCAGCTTGGCCATGGCCGACTCGCGCGTGGTGACGCCGCCCCGACCCTTGAGCCAGGCGGCGCGGTAGGTTAGCCACCGCGCCGCCTCGATCCGCGTGGCCATGTCGGCCAGCTTGAACTGTATCGCCTGGAACGACGCGATGGGGTACCCGAACTGCTCCCGCTGGACGGCATGACGCCGCGCCGCCTCGTAGGCCCCCTGGGCCAGGCCGACCGCGAGGGCGGCGATGCCGATGCGGCCGGCGTCGAGAACGCGCATGGCGTCGATGAACCCGTGCCCGGCCTCGCCGAGCAACTGGTCCTCCGGCACGAAGCAGTCGTCGAGGGACAGCCCCGCGGTATCGCTGGCCCGCATGCCGAGCTTGTTCTCCTTGCGCCCCGACGTCAGACCGGGCGCGCCGCCCTCGATGATGAACGCCGAGATGCCGTGCGCGGCCTGCGACGCGTCGGTGACGGCCATGATCACGTACGTGCCGGCCAGGGTCGCGTGCGTGGTGAAGGTCTTGGAGCCGTCGAGGCGCCACCCGCCCTCGACCCGGCGCGCCGTCGTGCGCAGGCTCCCCGCGTCGCTCCCGGCGCCCGACTCCGTCAGCCCCCAGGCCCCGAGGTGCCGGCCAGCGGCGAGAGGGGCGAGGTAGCGGGCGCGCTGCGCGTCGGTCCCGAACATGTGGATGTGGGCCGACGCGAGCCCGTTGTGCGCGGCCACCGATAGCGCGATCGACGGATCGACCCGGGCCAGCTCCTCGATGCAGATGCAGTAGGCGACCGCGTCCAGGCCGGCGCCGCCGTAGCGCGCCGGAAACTGGATGCCCATCAACCCCAGCTCCGCGAGCTTGGGCAGGAGGGGCACGGGGAAGCTCTGCGCCTCGTCCCACGCCATCGCGCCGGGCGCCAACTCGGTTTCCGCGAACTCGCGAACGGACTGCCGCAGGAGGCGCTGCTCGTCGGTCGGCCGAAAGTCCATGGGGTCTTCGGCCACTCTACCACAAGGATTTCGGGTGATCCGGAGCCGATGCGCCCGCCCCTCACCCGCCCCGCGGGGCCGTCCCGAGGTCGCCGCCCACTCTGCTATGATCACGTCAATCCGGTCTCCTCGTCCGTCCTCCGCCGCGGCCCGACCATGTCCCTTCGATCCATCGCCGTTTCCCTGCTGGTCCTCGGCGTGCTTCTGGCGGGGGCCCCGCGCGCCGAGGCCGACCTCACGGCTTTCCTCGGCTCCAACACCACCCCGACCAACCGGCCCGTCCGCGGCGTCGCGGTCGGCATGTCGCTCCTGGCCTTCGGCCTCGAGTTCGAGTACTCGGACACGAAGGCCGACGAGACGGGCAACGCACGCCGCCGCGCCGGGATGTTCAACGTGCTGGCGCAGACGCCGACCCTGTTCGGCCTTCAGTTCTATGCCACCGTCGGGGCGGGGCTGTACCGGGAGGAAGGGGCGAATCTGCTGGAGAACAGCGCCGCCACCAACAGCGGAGGTGGGGTCAAAATCGGCCTCATCGGGCCGTTGCGGATGCGGTTCGACTATCGGATCTTCCAATTGCGCGACGAGTCGTCGCCCAACCAGACCCATCACCGGTTCTACACCGGGCTGAACCTCGCCTTCTGACGACCCGGGCGAAGCCGGGACGGACTGCAGACCGTTCCGGGGAGCCGGTACGGCAATCGTCGCGTGAACTCCGATTGCCGTACCGGCGCCGCCACCGCCGGGTGTCCGCCTCGTCCCAGCGCGCCGCGGTCCCTAGTACGACGCCACGATCCGAAGGTCGAAAACGCCCTGCTGCGCCAGCGTGGTGCTGCTGTAGAGAGGAACCAGCGCGCGAACCTCGTCGCCGTTGTTCGGCGGGCCCGGCGGAAAGTGCTCCGCCAACACCCTGATCGGGTGATACTCGCTGCCGCTCGAGACCGAGGCGACGTGTCCGAAGTAGACGGCCGGCCCCCCCGCCGACGAACGATACAGCGTGAATCCGGCGCTGCCGCCGCTCCTGGCCGCGAGCGATTCCCCGTACGCCCGAATCACCCGTTCGAAGTCGTCGGTCTGACCGTCGTTCACGACCCACTGCCACAGGCCCGAGCCGCCGTTGAGGACGACGCTCGGGGCCTGTGCATGCGCCGGCGGGGGCGTCATCCAGCTTCCGAGCACTACGCCCACGAACAGCGCCGACACTACCGCCGCGCCCACCCACACGGAAGTTCTCCGCTCTCGCCACATCGTCCGCATCTGCTCCTCCTCTTGCACCAGGCTCTCACCGACAAGGACTGACGACCCGAAAAAAAAGCGCTACTCTACCGCAAGTGCTCCGCCCTGCCAACCACGTTCGCCCGTACGGGTGCACGACCGGGACGTGTCGGCATGGACGGCCAAGGGCGCTACTCTACCGCAGCCGCCCCGTTCGGCCAAGCGATTCGCTGCGGCGGCCTCGGGGCGGGTTCGCCAGGCCCGCTCACGGCCCCGCGACCGGTGTCAGGTTGAGCAGGATCTGCCCGTCCGCGAACGCTCCCGCGTAGGTCTCGTACAGCGCCTGCGCCTCGGTCGGAAAGGCCTCGTCCAGGATGTCCGGTATCCAGTAGTCGGCGCCGCGAACCACGGGGTCTAGCCAGGAGACGTACAGGAGAACGCCGTCGGCGAGCGGCTCCTCCGCCTTGTAGGTGCGCCAGCCCTCCGCCTGCGCCCGCCGCTCCTCGCTCTCGCTGGCCGCGAGGGCCTCCGCGGCGCGCGACAGCGTCTCCTCGAAGGCGGTCTCCCCTCCCGGACTGACGAAGTAGAGCAGCGCCCCGGTGTTCGCGGTGAAAACGCGGGGCCGTTCCTGCACCAGCGGCGGCTCCGGCGCCGGAGCCGCCATCTCCGGATCCGCTTCTACCGACTCCTCCCGCTCCGCATCGGCCTGGGTCGACTCGTCCGACGCCGGATCCTCCGGCGGCGCGGTCGGATCCGCATCCTCCGGCGGCTCGGCGGGAGCCGCATCCTCCGGCGGCCCGGCGGGAGCCGGATCCTCCGGCGGCTCGGCGGGCGAGTCCGGCGGGGGCGGCGGCTGGGCAGCCGAACCCGGCTCCTCCGGCGGCGCCGCGGGAGCCGCATCCTCCGGCGGCTCGGCGGGCGAGTCCGGCGGGGGCGGCGGCTGGGCAGCCGAACCCGGCTCCTCCGACGGCGCCACGGGAGCCGGATCCTCCGGCGGCTCGGTGGGCGAGTCCGGCGGGGGCGGCGGCTGGACAGCCGAACCCGGCACGGGAGCCGGAGTCGGCTGCGCCGCGGACAACTCATGGATTTCCCCGGCGCCGGAAAGGCTGCCGCCGCCTCCACAGACGAACCCGAGCCAGAAGGCCACGACGACCGCGGCAACGCCGCCCACCCGCCGCCGCTCCGTCATCCGCATCCCCACCCCTCCCAAGCGTTCCCGCCGCGAAGTCGGCGAAAGGCCTGAATCACTGCAAATGCCCGTGAACACGGGAAACCGCCATGTAGAGTCGTTCGCGAACCCGGTTCAGGACACTACACGAACACCTGCATCACTTCACCGGCCAGCAGCCGGCCCGGCCGGGTCAGGCGCAGGCGGCGCCGATCGTCCTCCAGCAGGCCGGCCTCGACGCATCGCGCCAACTCCCCGCCCCACCGTTCCCAGACCCTCACCCCGTACCGCCTCTCGACCGCGGGGACGTCGACGCCCTCCGCGAGCCGCAGCCCGAGGAACAAGGCATCCGTCGCGCGTTCGTCGGTCGAGAGCACCCGTTCCTGCCCCACCGGACTCGTCCCGTTCAAGACCCGCTCCACATAAGACTCCGTTTCGCTGACGTTGCGCCACCGCCGGCCGCCGCGAGTGGAATGGGCCCCGCACCCGAAACCGACCCAGGTCCCGTCCGACCAGTACTTGAGGTTGTGAAGGCATCGGTGACCGGGCCTGGCCGCGTTCGAGATCTCGTACTGGCGGTACCCGGCCGCCTCGAGACGGTCGAGCGCCGCGTCGTACATCTCGGCCGCGACATCGTCCGGCGCCTGCTCCCATCCATCCCGCGCCATGTCCTCCCGAAGGGGAGCGTTGGGATAGAGCTCGAGCAGGTAGAACGAAACGTGGTCGGGACCGAGTTCCAGCAGGACGTCGAGGGTCTCGCCCCAGTCGTCGAGGGTCTGCTCCGGCAGCCAGACCATCAGGTCGACGCTGATGTCGTCGAAGCCCGCGGCCCGGGCCGCCTCGAACGCCTCGATCGCGCGCGCCGCCGTATGCACGCGTCCGAGCCGGCGCAGCTCGGCGTCGCGGAACGACTGCACGCCGAGGCTGAGGCGGGTCACCCCGGCCGCCCGGTAGCCCTCCAGCCGGGACCTCGACGCGGTCTCCGGGTTCGCCTCGAGGGTGATCTCGGCCGCCGGATCGAGGGCGAAGCTCGACGCGCATCCGGCGATCAGGGTCCGGACATCGGCGGGATCGAGCACCGACGGCGTGCCGCCCCCGAAGAACACGGTGTCCGCGCGCTCGCCGTCCCCCGCCGACTCGATCTCCCGCGCCAACGCCTCCAGGTAGCGGCGCTTCACGTCGGCCCGGACGAGCTCCCGGTTGAAATTGCAGTAGTTGCAGATCGCCTCGCAGAACGGAATGTGGAGGTAGATTCCGAGCGGGTCGGCGGGTGGGATGGCGTTCCCTCCCGGCGGGGGCGGCTGAGGGCTCATATCCCGAACGCTCTCTCTCCGCCTCGCCCGTGCCCTCCCGGCAGAGGCGGCTGAAGGCGGCCCCTGGTCGCGCGGATTCGCGGCTGGCCCAAGCCCGGGACGGGCTCGGCATGGTGGCCGATGCTCGGCGAGGGGCCCGAGGCCGGCGCACGAGCCGCCCCGGATGCGAGCCCGCGGCCTCTCATCCGCCCGCGCGCCCTCCCGGCCAAGCCAGCTCGGAACCGCCGGCTTTCAGGCGGGCCCGCGCCCGGGACGACGTCCTGGCCGGCAGCTTCGACCGAGGTGCCCGCTTCTTCTCCTCCCACGCATGGGCGAGATTCTCGCTGCTGGGCGGATACTCGAAGTCGCGGTAGTCGGGACCATCGTACTCCAGGAACTCGCACATCTCGCGGAGCCGGGAGTGCATGCGGAAACCGACGCGCGCCTTCAGCGAATCGACCGCCTCCGGGTCCGGGAGATCCTCGTAGTTCGTGGTGAAGATCGTGGAACGGCAATCGTTGTAGCGGGTGTTGACGATGAAGTTCATGGTCTCGTCCACCCAGTCCGTCAGCCGCTCCGCCCCCAGGTCGTCGAGCACGAGCAGCTCCGCCTCCACCACCGGGCGCAGCACCTCCACCGCCGAGGTGCGCGTGACCGGGTCGTAGGTGCTTCGAATCGTGTTGAGCAGGCTCCGCGTGTCGTAGTACAGGCCGTGCGCGCGCTTCTCCGACACCACCTGTCTCAAGACCGCCACCGCGATGTGGGTCTTGCCGATGCCGGGGGGACCGATCAGCAGCAGCCCCTTGTCCACCACCGGGAACGTCTCGATGAACCGGCGGGCCCGACGCAGCGCCGTCCGGAGTCTCTGGTTCTCGTAGCAGACGAACGTGTCCAGGTCGCAGCGTTCGTAGCGGGGCGGAATCCGCGCCGCCGTCAACAGGGTCCGCGCCGCGTCCGCGCGCCAGCACGCGCAACGCTCGACCCGGAGGACGCCGCCATCGGACACCTGGCGCCAGCGGGCGCCGTCACAGTGTGGGCAGGACATCGGAGCAATCGCGTCTCCCGTCGGCGCCCGGGCCGCCGGCGGGCAGGGTCGAAGCGGCCCCGATCAGACCACGTCACCGCGTCCGGGGTCCTCCTCGGCCCGACCCTCGACGCGGACCAGATCGGTGGGCGACGATCTTACCAGCGCGGTGCCCAGCCGCCGCTCCCAATCTCCGAGCCCGCGGGCGAGCTCCTGCTTGACGTAGGCCATGAACTCGTCGACCTCGGCCTGCATGCGGTCCATCTTGCTCCGCATGTTCAGGATGATCTCCACCCCCGCGAGGTTGACGCCCAGCTCGCGCGTCAGCGTCAGTATCGTCTCCAGTCGCTCCAGATCGGCGTCGGAGTACTGTCGGGTGTTGCCCTCGGTCCGGGACGGCTTCAGCAGCCCCTCGCGCTCGTAGAGGCGCAACGTCTGTGGATGAATGTCGAATCGGCGCGCCACCGCGCTGATCATGTAGTAACCCTGCCCGGATCCCCTGACTGGCATGTCCCACCCGCTTTCTGCCGGCTCCGGCAGCTCGTCACCACAACCCGGCGCGCACGTCCTCGGTGCTGTGGTCGGCGAGCTTGCGCATCAGCTCCTTCGATCGCTCGTCGAGCACTCGGGGAAGCACGATCCTGATCTCGACGATGAGGTCTCCCGGCGTACCGGCGCCCGTCGAGGGAGCGCCGCGGCCGCGCACCCGGAGCCGCTGACCGGACTGGGCGCCGGGCGGAATGCGTATGCGGGCCCGGCCCCCGATGGTCGGCACCTCGACCCGCGCCCCCAACGCCGCCTCGTGGACCGCGATCGGCAGTACGAGATGCAGGTCGTCGCCCTCGCGCCGGAACAGGGGATGCGGATCGACGGTCACGGTGACGTAGAGGTCACCGGTGGGACCGCCGCGGCGGCCCGCGTTTCCGCCGCCCGGGGCCCGCAGGCGGGCGCCGTCCATGACACCCGCGGGAACCGGGACCGGGACCGCCTCGATGCGCGACAGTACCCCTTCCGCCCCGCACACGCCGCAGGGGCGGCGCCGACGGCGCCCCGTCCCGCCGCATTCGGCGCAGCCGCGGGAGAACACCATGTGGCCCCGCGTCCAGCGGGTGTGGCCGGCGCCGCCGCAGCTCGAGCAGCGGCTCTCGGCGACGCGCCGGGCCCCGCTTCCCCCACAGGCGCCGCAGGCGGTGACCCGGCTCACGGTCACCTCGCGGGTCCCGCCGCGCATCGCCTCCTCGAACGTGAGCTGCAGTGTGGTGTGCAGATCGACGGCCGGCGCGTCCTCGCGCGGGGGGCGGCCGGACCCGGCGATGACCTCGGCGAAGAGGTCTCCGAAAGTGGAGGCCGGCTCGCCGGCCGAGGCGCCGGAGAAGTCGAAGCCCTCGAACGCGACGTCGCCCTCCGGGGGGCGGGGCGCGGCGAGGCCGTGCGCGTCGTAGTCCTGGCGGCGCTCCGGATCGATGAGGATCTCGTACGCCTCGGTCACCCGCCGGAACACCGCCTCCGTCTCGCGGTCCCCCGGATTGATGTCGGGATGGTACTTCCGCGCGAGCCGCCGGTACGCGCGCTTCAGGTCGCCCGCCGAAGCGCTCCGTTCGACGCCGAGAATGACGTACAGGTCCATCCGTCCTTCTCACACCACGCGTGGCGGCCGATGTCGGTCCCTCGCCGCATTCGGAGCGTCGCGGAGCCCCACGCAGGGCGCCGGCCTCACTGCTTGTCTTCGACCACCTCCGCGTCGATGACTTCGCCCTGCCCCGCGGCGTCGCCACCGCCGGGCGCCGCGCCGGCGCCGCTGCCGGGCGCCCCCGACGACGGGTCCGGCGGGGGCGGGGGCGTCTCGCTCGCCTGCTTGTACATCGCCTCGGCCGCCTTGTGCTGCACCGCGGTCAACTTCTCCATCGCCGACTTCAGGGCGGCGTCGTCCTCCGCCTCCAGGGCCTTCCTCACGTCCGCGACGGCGCTCTCGATCGGCTCGCGATCCGACGCCGACAGCTTGTCGCCGGCGTCCTGCATCATGCGCTCGGCCGCGTAGACCGCCTGGTCGGCCTGGTTCCTCGCCTCGATCGCCTCCTTCCGGGCCTTGTCTTCGTCGGCGTGCGACTCCGCCTCGCTCATCATCCGATCGACTTCCTCCTTCGACAAGCCGCTGGAGGCGGTGATGGTGATCTTCTGCTCCTTCCCGGTCCCTTGGTCCTTCGCCGACACGTTCACGATGCCGTTGGCGTCGATGTCGAAGGTCACCTCGATCTGGGGCACGCCGCGCGGGGCCGGGGGCAGCCCGACGAGCTGGAACTTGCCCAGGGTCCGGTTGTCCCGCGCCATCGACCGCTCGCCCTGCAGCACGTGCACCTCGACGCTCGTCTGGCTGTCGGCCGCGGTCGAGAAGATCTCGCTCTTCTTGGTGGGAATGGTGGTGTTGCGCTCGATCAAGGTGGTGCGGACGCCGCCCAGAGTCTCGATGCCGAGCGAGAGGGGGGTGACGTCGAGCAGCAGCAGGTCCTTGACTTCGCCCGCGAGCACCCCCGCCTGCAGGGCCGCGCCGACCGCGACCACCTCGTCGGGGTTGACCCCCCGGTGTGGGTCCCTGCCGAACAGGTCGCGGACGATCGCCTGCACGCGCGGCACCCGCGTCGACCCGCCGACCATGACCACCTCGTCGATCTGCGAGGCGTCGAGCCCGGCGTCCGACAGGGCCCGCTTGACCGGGGCCACCGTCTTCTGAAGCAGGTCCTCGACGAGCTGCTCGAAGCGCGCGCGGCTCAACTTCATGGCGAGGTGCTTGGGGCCGGACTGGTCGGCAGTGACGAACGGCAGGTTGATCTCGGTCTCGACCACCGTCGACAGCTCCATCTTGGCCTTCTCCGCCGCCTCCTTCAGCCGCTGAAGCGCCATGCGGTCCTTGCGGAGGTCGATGCCGTCGCTCTTCCGGAACTCGTCGGCGATCCACTCGATGATGCGCTGGTCGAGGTTGTCGCCCCCGAGGTGGGTATCGCCGTTGGTCGACTTGACCTCGACGACACCCTCGCCCACCTCGAGGATGGAGATGTCGAAGGTCCCGCCCCCGAAGTCGTAGACGGCGATGGTCTCGTCCTTCTTCTTGTCGAGCCCGTAGGCGAGAGCGGCGGCGGTGGGCTCGTTCACGATGCGCTGGACGTTGAGGCCGGCGATCTGGCCGGCGTCCTTGGTGGCCTGCCGCTGGGCGTCGTTGAAGTACGCGGGCACCGTGATCACCGCGTCGCCGATGGTCTGCCCGAGATACTCCTCCGCCGCCTGCTTGAGCTTCTGGAGCACCATGGCTGAGATCTCGGGCGGCGACAGCTCCTTGTCCCCGGCGCGGACCCGGGCGTCGCCGTTCGACGCCTTGACCACCTGGTAGGGGACCATCTTCATCTCTTCGCTGACCTCGCCGAACTTGCGGCCCATGAAGCGCTTGATGGAGAACACGGTGTTCTCCGGGTTCGTCACCGCCTGGCGCTTCGCCACCTGCCCGACCAGCCGCTCGCCCGACCCGGCGAACGCGACGACGGACGGCGTCGTCCGACCGCCCTCCGGATTCGTCACCACCGCCGGCTCTCCCGCCTCCATCACCGCCACCACCGAGTTCGTCGTTCCGAGGTCGATTCCGATTACCTTGCCCATAACACCATGTCCTGAAAGAGTTTACGAACCCGCACGTGCGTACGGCGGAGAAGAATACTAACAGGAGAGAGATTATATAATCTTAGTTGTTCGATGTAAAGCCGGGGCACAGATTGGCCGACCCATGGGCTGTCGCCCGCGAGAACGGCGAGCGGCCGTCCGTCACGCCCCCCCGCCGGCGGCCGGCTCGTTCCCGGCCGACGGCCCGCCGCCCGCCTTCTGCATCAGGTACGCCTTGATGAACGGGTCGAAGTCTCCGTCGAGCACCCGGTCCACGGCGCCCGTCTCGACCCGCGTGCGCAGGTCCTTGACCATCTGGTAGGGATGCAGCACATAGCTGCGGATCTGGCTGCCGAAGCCGATCGCCTTCTTCTCGCCGCCGATCGCCTCGAGCCTGTCCTGCTGCTCCTTCTGCTTGAGGTCGAACAGCCGCGCCTTGAGCACCTTCATCGCCGCGTCGCGGTTGCGGTGCTGCGACCGCTCGTTCTGGCACGAGACGACGATGCCGCTGGGCAGGTGGGTGATGCGGACGGCGGAGTCGGTGACGTTGACGTGCTGTCCCCCTGCCCCGCTCGACCGGTAGGTGTCTATGCGCAGGTCCTTCTCGTCGACCTCGACCTCCACGTCCTCGGGCAGCTCGGGCCACACGAACACGGAGGCGAACGACGTGTGTCGGCGGGACGCCTGGTCGAAGGGTGAGATCCGGACCAGCCGGTGCACGCCGGCCTCGGCCAGCATCAGCCCGTAGGCGTAGTCGCCGGCGATGGTGAGGGTGCCCGCCTTGATGCCCGCCTCGTCACCCGGCTGCCACTCGATGACGTCGACCTTGAAGTCGCGCCGCTCGGCCCAGCGCAGATAGGCGCGGGCCAGCATCTCCGCCCAGTCCTGCGACTCGGTGCCCCCCGCGCCGGGATGGATCGTGACGATGGCGTTCTTGTCGTCGTGCTCGCCGCCGAGCATCTTCTTGATCTCGCCGGTCTCGATCTCGGCGGCAAGGGCGTCGAGCGCGGCCAGCAGGTCGTCCTCCACCGGCTCGCCCTGTCCGATCCAGTCCACGAGGACGGCCAGGTCCTCGGCCTTGCGCCGCAGCGACTCGGCGAGGTCGCGGTCGTCCTGCAGCCGCCGGCGGCGCCGCAGCACCGTCTGCGCTCGGTCCGGATCGCTCCAGAAGTCGGCGGCGGCGGCGCGCGCCTCGAGCTCGCGCAGCTCGCGGTCGGTGTCGGGGGCGTCAAAGATAGCCGCGCAGGGCGAGCGACCGCTCCACGAGGTCCTGGTAGCGCTTGAGCTGTTCGTCGATCTCGATGGTCACGTCCGTCCTCCTGTCCTTGTCCGGTCCGCCCGCGGACTCGCGTCTCTCACGGAACCGAGCGGATCCTGGGCTCGCGGCCCTGCCGCAGCCGCGAGAGATTGGAGCGATGGGTGAACGCGATGAAGGCAGCCAGCCCCGCCGCCAGATACACGTCCGAAGGCGGCACGGCGTGGTCCAGCGCGTGCCGGAACGCCAGCAGTATCGCCGGCATCGCCGCCGCGGCCCCGATCGCGGCCACCGATGCATAGCGGAACAGCGTCAGCAGCGCCGCGAACACCGCGAGCCCGCACGCCGCGGCCCCCGGATAGGTCGCGAGAAACGCCCCGGCCGCGGTGGCGACGCCCCTGCCCCCCCGGAAGCGCGAGAAGAACGGATAGCAGTGCCCGAGAGTCGCGGCCGCGCCGGCGGCGAGCCCCAGCGGCGCCGGCGCGGCCGGACTGCCGAGCGGCAGCGAGGACGCGAGCAACGCCGGAATGCAGCCTTTCGCGGCATCCAGCGCCAGCACCGCCAGCGCCGGCCTCCAACCGAACGTCCGGAGCATGTTGGTGGCGCCGGGGTTGCCGCTGCCGTGGTCGCGCACGTCGCTCCCGTACAGCCAGCGGCTCATCGGCGCCGAGGTCGGGCACGATCCCACGAGATAGCCGGCGAGCAGCGCGAGAAACAGGGTGTCGGCCACGATGCCGGCCTAGCGGAGCGGCTCGCTTCACCGCGCCGCCCGCCGCCCGACGGGGGCGGGCGCCGGGCGGGCGACAATCAAGGCTGGGTGACCCACGGCTCGAACCGTTCCTCGGTCCGGAGGCGGCGACTGACCCGCTCGGCCTCGACGCGGTCCGTGAAGGGTCCGACCCGGACGCGGTGCAGCGCCCCGGGGACCCGGGTCAGCGGCTCGACGACGACGGGGTACCCCTTGGCCTCCAGACCGGTCCTCACGTTCCGCGCGGCGGCCGCGCCGCGGACGCTCATCACCTGCACCACGAACGCCCCCTCCGGTGCGCGCGGGCCGGGCGGACCCGCCGGCGCGGCGGCGGCCGCCGCGGGCGCCGCCGCGAAGGCCAGCGTCTCCGGTATCGTCGCGACTCCGCGCAGCCGCTCGAAATAGCTGAGGCCGCCGAGCCGCGGCCGGGACGGGTCGCCCTCCTCGAGCCCCGCGGGGGTGGCCTCGACACCGGCGGCAAGGTCGAGGGCGGCAACCGCCGCGACCGACCCGGCGCCCCCCGCGACCGGGGCCGACAGCCCGCGTCCCACCTGCACGCCGCACAGAAAGGCCACCACCGCGGCCATGACCGCGATCATCGCCAGGAACACGATCTGCTTCGGACTGACGGTTACCTCAGGCCGATCCGTCGTTCCCATCGTCGCTGTTCGTCTTTTCGGCCGTCCTGGCGTTCGGCAGCAGGTTCAGGAACTCGACGGGGACCGGGAACAGAATCGTGGAGTTCTTCTCCGTGGCGATCTCGGTCAGGGTCTGCAGATAGCGCAGGGTCACCGCGAGAGGCTCGGTGGCGATGACCTGGGCGGCCTGGGACAGGCGCTCGGACGCGTTGAACTCGCCCTCGGCGTGGATGATCTTCGCCCGCTTCTCGCGCTCCGCCTCCGCCTGCTTGGCCATCGCCCGCTGCATGTTGTCGGGCAGATCGACATGCTTCACCTCGACCGCCGACACCTTGATGCCCCACGGATCGGTCTGCTGGTCGAGCAGATGCTGCAGGTCGCGGTTCAAGCGCTCGCGTTCCGAGAGGAGATCGTCGAGGTCGACCTGCCCGAGGACGCTGCGCAGGGTGGTCTGCGCGAGCTGGGAGGTCGCGTAGTTGAAGCTCTCGACCTCGACGATCGCCTTCCGGGGGTCCATCACCCGGAAGTAGATGACCGCGTTCACCTTCACCGACACGTTGTCGCGCGTAATGATGTCCTGCGGCGGGACGTCCATGACGATGGTCCGCAGCCCTACCCGGACCATCCGGTCGATGGGGGCGAAGACCAGGATGACCCCCGGGCCCTTGGGCCGCGGGAGCAGCTTGCCGAGCCGGAAAATCACCCCGCGCTCGTACTCGTTCAGGATCTTGATCGAACTCGCCAGGTAGAACGCCACCATCAGGCCCGCGATGAGCAGGGGGTTGTTGAGCAAAGTCGTCACTGGAGTCTCTCCCCGACCCGTTCCGCGGGCCGCTCGGGCGACACGGTGAGGGTCATGCCGTCGATGGCGACGACACGCACGCGCGTGCCGCGCGGAATGAGTTCACCCGCGGTCGCCGACCAGATCTCGCCGTGCGTCGACACGCGGCCGGTCCCGTCGGGCGAGATCGGCTCGATCACCTCGCCCTGCTGGTCGACCATGCCGTCGACGCCGGTCACCGGGCGACTGAGGTGGGCGCGGACCGCGAGGCGCCCGAGCAGGGTCACCAGGCCCGCCAGCGCCGCCATCAGCGTGAGCACGAACGGCCACCCGGGCTGCAGCTCGGGCAGGGGCGAGTCGATCAGCATCAACGCCCCGAACACCATGCTCACCAACCCGCCGGCGGCGAGAGCGCCGAAGGTGGGGGTCAGCATCTCGAGGATCAGCAGCACGAGTCCGAACAGCAGCAGGAGCAGCCCGACGTAGTTGACGGGGAGAATCTGCAGCGCGAAGAACGCCAGCAGCAGGCACAGCCCGCCGGCCACGCCCGGGAGGATCGCGCCTGGACTCCACAGCTCGATCGTCAGCCCGAGCGTGCCGAGGCTCAGCAGCAGGACCGCGATCTGCGGATGCGCGATCGCGCTCAACAGGCGCTGCCGCCACGTCATCTCGATCTGCTCCACCCGCGCGCCGGCCGTGCGCAGGACCTCTTCCCGTCCGTCCCACCGGGTGACGGCCCGCCCGTCGAGCGCCTCGATGAGCGCGTCGAGATCGTCGACCACCAGATCGATCAGCGGCGGCTCCGCCGCGAAGGCCTCCTCCTCGGTGAACGACCGGCTGTCGACGACCGCCTCCTCCGCCAGCTCGACGTTCCGGCCGCGCTGCGCGGCCAGTGACCGCGCGTAGGCCGCGACGTCGGAAGCGGCCTTCTCGGCCACCGTCTCGTCCATGGGCTGCCCGCTGCCGGCCACCGGGTGCGCCGCCCCCACGTGGGTCCCCGGGGCCATGGCCGCGACGTCGGCCGCGATGGTGATGAGGAACCCCGCCGACGCCGCCCGCGCCCCGCTCGGGCCCACGAACACCACCACCGGAACCTCGGACTCGATGATCGCGGTATTGATGTCGCGGGTGGAGTCCACGAGGCCGCCCGGCGTGCGGAGCACGAAGACGACCACGTCGGCCCGCTCGGCCCCGGCGCTGTCGAGGGTCTGGACGATGAACTCGGCCGAGGCGGGGTGGATGAGCGCGTCGACCTCCGCCACGTGGACCAGCGGCGTCCCGGCGGGGGGCCCCTCCCGGCCCGACGGGGGGCTCGCCTCGTCGACGGCGTCGCCCGCCTGGCCGACCGAGTCACCCGCCTGAACGACCGAGGCACGCGCCTGGCCGACGGCGTCGCTCATCTGGCCCGAGGGCGCCGCACCGTCGACCGCGCACAAGACCGCCCCGACGGCAATCAGTCGAAGCGCCAGACGGCGCCGGGGCGAAGTCATGGGTCGTTTCCTCGGGGCCCGCGCGGCCGGGGCCGGCGGTCGAGAGGCAGCCCCACCCCCATGGTAACGCTTTGCGAGCCCGTGGGAAAAGCTCGCGGTCGCGCGAACGCCTCGGGCGTCCCGCCGTGCTCCCGCCGCACCGGCCCGCCGCACCGGCCGGCGGCGGGCACCGGGATATCTGGTAGAGTTGTCGCGCTGTGAGACGAGTGCCGCCGAGCGGGCCCCGACCCCCGTTCCCGCCCATGCACCGGCCGTGACCACGAGCGTGAGCACCGCGGCGATCATCGCGGGCGGCCGGGGTCGGCGCCTGGGCGGGGTCGACAAGAGCGATCTCGTCGTCGGCGGCCGGCGCATCATCGAACGGCAGCTCGCGGTGCTCGGCCGGGTCGCCCCCCACGTGCTCGTGGTCGCCGACGACCATCACCGCTTCCGGACGTCCGGGCTGCGCGTGTGCAGCGATCTGCTGCCGGGAACCGGCGCCCTCGGCGGCCTGCACGCCGCCCTGACGCGATCACCGAGCCGGCGCACCCTGGTCGTCGCCGCGGATCTGCCGTTCCTGTCGGCCGCGTTCCTCCGCCACCTCGTGGTCCGGACGCCGCACGCCGACGCCGTGGTCCCGCGAAACGCGGCCGGCCCGCAACCGCTGTGCGCGGTGTACGACCGCCGCTGCGCAGACGCGATCCGGGCCCGCATCGCCCGAGGACAGCGCCGCCTGGTCGATCTCGGGAACTGGTTGTGCGTGAGCGAAATGGAACCCGACGAGGTGGCCGCGTTCGACCCCGACGGCATGCTGCTCTTCAACCTGAACACGCCGGACGATCACGCCCGCGCGATCTCGTGCGCGGCCGGGCGATCGAAAGGACCGTCGCATCCCGACTGACCCGAGCATGATACTGCCACTGCACGCGGACCTGCGCCGCACCATCGCATCGGCCCTGCACACGCTGTACGGCCTCGCCCCGGACGCGATGCCTCCGATCGTGATCGAGTATCCGCCGAACCGACAACTGGGCGACCTCGCGATCACCGTCGCCTTCGACCTCGCCCGCACCCTCCGGAAGGCCCCCCGCCTGATCGCGGCCGAGATCGCCGAGGCGGCGACGGGGCCGGCGAACCTCGGTCGCCTGGAAGCGACGGGAGCCGGCTATCTGAACCTGTTCCTCGATCGGGCCCGGTTCGCGCGCGCCCGCATCGGCGTCGCCCCCTCGCCTCCCGCCGCCGAGGCACGCGAGAAGACCATCGTCGAGCACACCGCCATCAACCCGAACAAGGCGGCCCACGTCGGGCACCTCCGCAACGCCGCCCTCGGCGACACGCTGTGCCGGCTGCTGCGATTCCGGGGGGCGGACGTCGAGGTGCAGAACTACATCGACGACACCGGCGTGCAGGTGGCCGACGTGGTGGTGGGACTGCGGGAGCTGGAGAAGAAGGACGTCGACGACGTGCGCCGACTCGCCGGGGAGCCCCGGTTCGACCACTACTGCTGGGACCTCTACGCGCGGGTGACGCAGTGGTACGACGAGGACGACGCGCGACTGTCGCACCGTCGGGCCGCCCTGCACGACCTCGAGCACGACGCCGACCCGACGGCGGCGATGGCCCGCGCGGTGACCGGCAGCATCGTGCGCTGCCACCTCCGGACGATGGCGCGGCTCGGGGTCGAGTACGACCTGCTGAGCTGGGAGGGCGACATCCTGCGGCTGGCGTTCTGGGACCGCGCCTTCGAGATCCTGAAGGCCTCGGGCGCCGTCCACCTCCAGCCGGACGGGCGGCTCGCCGGCTGCTGGGTCATGCCCATCGACGAGCCCGGCGACGCCCACGCCCCGCCGGACCCCGCCGGCGGCGACCCCGACCCCGACGCCCGCCTCAAGGTCATCGTGCGGTCGAACGGCACCGTGACCTACGTCGGCAAGGACATCGCGTACCAGCTCTGGAAGTTCGGCCGGCTCGGACGCGACTTCCACTACCGGCGCTCCGATCCGCAGCCATCGGGGCGGCCCCTCTGGACCACATCGAGCGCCGCTCCCGACCCGGACGGCGACCCGCCCCCGCGGTTCGGCCGGGCCGCCGGCGTCTACAACGTCATCGACACCCGCCAGAGCTACCTGCAGCGGCTTCTCGCCCAGGCCCTCTCGGCGCTGGGGCACCGGCAGGAGGCCGAGCGCTCCACCCACTTCTCGTACGAGATGGTCGCCCTGTCGCGCAACACCGCCCGCGCCCTCGGCCACGCCGACGACGACGGCAAGGCGTTCGTGGAGGTTTCAGGCCGCAAGGGGCTCGGGGTCAAGGCCGACGACCTGCTCGACCAGGTGACGTCGAGGGCCGGGCAGGAGGTCGCGGCCCGCCACCCCGACCTCGCCGACGCCGAGAAGCGACGCATCGCCGAGATCATCTCGACGGCGGCGATCCGCTACTTCATGATCAAGTTCTCCCGCGGCAAGGTCATCGCCTTCGACATCGACGAGGCCCTCAGCTTCGAGGGCGAGACCGGGCCGTACCTACAGTACGCCACCGTCCGCGCCCGGAAGATCCTGAAGAAGCTACAGGAGCGGCACGGTCTCGACGCCGCCGCCATCGTCGAGGGCCTTGGAGAGATGCCCGACGCCGCACTCGCGGGCCCCGCCGGCGACGAGCTGTGGGGGCTCGTGCTCGAAGCGTCGCGGCTGGACGAGATCGCCGATCAGGCGGTGCGCACGCTGGAGCTGTCCGTCCTCGCCAAGTACGCCTTCGGGCTCGCCCAGCGCTTCAACGGCTTCTACCACAGCAGCCCGGTGGTGGCGGAGCCCGACGAAGCGACCCGGCGCTGGCGCGCGGCCGGGGTCGCGTGGTTCGAGGCGCAGATGACCCGCGCCCTCGCCCTCATGGGCTGCGAGGCGCCCGACCGCATGTAGGGTCCGGTGCGGCCGCGCGGCCTGATCGCTGCGGATGCACCCCCGACGGGCGCCAGGACCGGGCCGACATGGAGCGAGCGCTCGGCCACCGCTCCGGCTCCTATTCCTCGAACCGGACGACCGGCAGCCCGAGCCGGTCGCGCAGCCGCCGGTCCGTGTTGGCGCGCACGGCGCGGGCGAAGGCATCGGTGTCGAGGCGCGACCTGAACGACGACAGCTCGGCCCGGGCGGCGGTCTCGACGTCGCCGAGCTCGGCTCCCACCACCTCGCGGGCCGAGGCCAGCAACGCCCGGTCGATCTCGTCGAGCCGGTCGACCAACGCCCGCCTCGTCTCGCCACGGGCGCCGCGCACGGCGGGCCTGAGGGCGTCGAGATCGGCGACGAGGCGCGTCAGGAGCGCGCGCAGACCCTCCGGCAGCTCGTCGCGGGCCAGCCGGTTGGACGTCGCCTCGAGGATCCGATCGACGTACCTGGGTAGTGAGAGGCGGCGGCCGGACCGCGCGCCGCGCGGAGACTCCTCCCGGGCGTCCGAGGCGCCGCTCGGGGCCGACGCGGCGCCGACCGCCCGCCGCCACTCGTCGAAGGCGTCCAGCACGTCGGCCTCGCAGAACTCGATGCGTAACGGCCGCCGATGGGGCCCGGTCGCCCGGTAGCGGGCAAGTCGCCGGTCGATGCCGGCCGTGACCACCGGCAGCGGCACCCCTGCCTCGGCCCATCCCCGCACCTGCTCGAAGGCCGGGCCCACGATGCGGATCAAGTGCCCGTCGTTGCAGCGGCAGAGATAGGACTCGATCTCGCGGCAGTACGCCCCCGCGTCCGTCATCGGCCCGCTCCCCGGTTACGGATCCAGGCAAGCCGGAGACCGTGCAGGGTCAGGTCGCCGTCGACGTGGTCGATGGCCCCGGTCTCGGCCGCGATGGCCGCGGCGAGCCCGCCGGTGGCGACGCTCACCGCGGGCCCGTCGCCCGCCAGCTCGGCGCGCAGGCGCGTCAGGAGCCCTTCCACCATGGCGACGTAGCCGAAGTACAGCCCGGACTGCATGGACGCCACCGTGCTCGCCCCGATGGCCTGCCTGGGCCGCCGGACGTCGACCCGCGGCAGCCGCGCGGCCCGCTGGGACAGCGCGTCGGCCGAGACCTCGACCCCGGGGCAGATGACGCCGCCGACATAGTCGCCGGCGGCGGAGATGACGTCGAACGTGGTGGCGGTGCCGAAGTCGACGACGACGATCGCCCGGCCCGCTTTCCCGTACCGGTCGAGCGCCGCGAGGCTGTTCACGAGCCGATCCGCCCCGACGTCCTCCGGCGGGTCATAGCGGACGCGCAGGCCGGCGTTGGCGGCGTCGACGACGAGGGCGTCGACGCCGAACGAGTCGCGCGCCACCCGCGCGACGGTGCCGGTCAGCGGGGGCACGACCGACGAGAGGACGACGCCCGACACCCGGGCCGTGTCCAGACCCGCCTCCGCGAAGAGCCGACCCACGAGCACCCGCAGCTCGTCCGCGGTCCGGCCCCGCAGGGTCTCGAGCCGCCAGCTCTCGCCGAGCCGCGCGCCGTCGAAGATACCGAAGACGATGTTCGTATTGCCGACGTCGATGGCCAGCAGCATCGGCCCCCCGTCCGCCCGGACAGCGTTCGACATGAGGTCGCCGACCGCACCCGGGCGCAGCCGGTCGTAGCGAGCCGGGGCGCGCCGCGGCGAGGCGCTTCCGTCAACGTCCTTGCCCGACGTGGCGCACCTCGCCGCCGGACAGCCGCTCGCGGCGCCCCTCCACGCGGACGATCAACGCGCCGTGATCGTCCACCCCCTCGGTGACCCCGCGGCGGCGGACCTCGCCCACCGACCATTCCACGGCGGCGCCGCGGCTCGACGGCGCCAGCGCCTCCCACTGCCGAAGGAGGGCCGCGACCCGACCCGACTCGACCTCGCGGCACCGTACGGAGAAAGCCGCCAGCATCTCCACCAGCAGCGCCGCGGCATCGACGGGGCGGCCGGAGAGGCCTTCGACCGAGCCGGCCCGCGACGCCAGCTCGGGCGGCCAGGCGCCGTCGCGCAGGTTGACGCCGATGCCCACGACGACCCGATCGACCCGCTCGCCCACCGTCGACGCCTCGGCCAGGATGCCCGCCACCTTTCGGCGGCCACCGGCGTGACCGACCACGACGTCGTTCGGCCATTCGAGCATCGCGTCGAGCCCGGCCGCCCGACCGAGGGCATCGGCCACCGCCACCCCGGCGGCCAGCGTGAGCACCGGGGACGAGGCGGTGCGCAACAGCACCGACACATAGAGGCCGGCGCCGGGGGGAGAGAACCAACGGTTCCCGTGCCGTCCCCGGCCGGCCGTCTGCTCGTCCGCCACCACCACCGTGCCGTGCGGCGCGCCGTCCCCGGCGAGGGCGGCGGCGACGTCGTTGGTCGAGCCGACCCGCGGATGGTGATGCACCCGGCCCGCGAACGGCCCGAGCCGGGAGGCCGCGGCGCGAAGACGCGCCTCGAAGGGGCCGGCAGACGGACCGCTCACCGATCGCCTCGCCCGCCCGCCGAGGTCGCCGCCACGGCGGACCCCGTGCAGCCGAGGGCCGGGGTGGGGGCGAAGCCGGCGGGCGCGAAGCCGGCGGGCGCGAAGCCGGCGGGCGCGAAGCCGGCGGGCGCGAAGCCGGCGGGCGCGAAGCCGGCGGGCGCGAAGCCGGCGGGCGCGAAGCCGGCGGGCGCGAAGCCGGCGGGCGCGAAGCCGGCGGTCACGGAGACAGCTCCGCCAGCACCTCGTCGAGCTGCTGCCGACGCTGCCGGGCCGCCGCGTGCCGGGCCTCGGTATCGGCCACGACCTCGGGATCGGCGCGCTCCCGGAACCTCGGATTGCCCAGCTTGCCCTCGAGCGAGCCGAGCTGCTTCGAGATCCTGTCGATCTCGCGGCGAAGCCTAGCCGTCTCCGCCGCCCGGTCGATGACCCCGGCGAGCGGCAGATACAGCCGCATGCGGCGCACGATGCGGCGCACCGTGTCGGGGTCGGCCGGCGGGGACTCGACGAACTCGAACGCCTCGAGACCGGCCAAGCGCCGCAGATAGTCGCCGTGGCCGTCGATCACCGCGCGCTCCGCCGGGTCGGCGTGCTCCACCTGCAGCCGGAGCCGGCGCGACGGCGGCACCCCCAGCTCGGCCCGGACGGTGCGTACCGACGTGATGACCTCCTGCAGGAGGGTCAGCACCGACACCGCCTCGTCATCGGCCCACGCCGGAGTCGGCCGGGGCCAAGGGGCGCGGGTGACGGTGCGCGCCTTCCCGTCCGGCGTGCGTCCGTCCTCGGCCGCGTCGGCGGGGGGGGGCAGGGTCTGCCACAGCTCCTCGGTGACGAAGGGCATGAACGGGTGGGCGAGGCGAAGCACCCGGTCGTGCACGGCGAGCAGGACGGCCAGCGCCCGTTCCCGGTCCCGCGCCTCGGCTTCTTCATGCAGATGCGGCTTCACCAGCTCGATGAACCAGTCGGCGTACTCGTGCCAGATGAAGTGATAGAGCCGGTCGGCGGCGACGTCGAACCGGTACTCCTCGAGGGCGCGGGTCACGGCCGCCGTGAGTTCGCTCACGCGGTGGAGCACCCACCGGTGGATGGTCCCGAGCTCGGCCGTCGGGGGTACCGGCGGGCGCTCGGCCATCGACGCGGGCAGGTTCATCAGCACGAACCGCGAGACGTTCCAGATCTTGTTGACGAACTGCCGGTAGCCGCGCAGGCGCCCCTCCGAGAGCGAGATGTCCATGCCCGGCGAGGCGAGCGCGGCCAGGGTGAACCGGAACGCGTCGGCGCCGATGTCCTCCATCACCTGCAGGGGGTTGACGACGTTGCCCTTCGACTTGCTCATCTTCTGCCCGTGCGCGTCCCGCACGAGCGAAGTGATGTAGACGACCTTGAACGGCACGTCGCCGGCGAACTTCATGCCCAGCATCATCATCCGCGCGACCCAGAAGAAGATGATGTCGAGCCCCGTGATCATGACGCTCGTGGGGTAGTAGCGCGCGAGGTCGGCGGTCGCGCCCGGCCACCCCATGGTGCTGAACGGCCAGAGCCCCGAGCTGAACCAGGTGTCGAGCACGTCGGTGTCCTGGCGCAGGGGGCCGCCGCATCCGCAGGCCTCCGGCGTTTCCTCCTCCACCACGACCTCTCCGCACCGGTCGCAGTACCAGGCCGGCACCCGGTGTCCCCACCAGAGCTGGCGCGAGATGCACCAGTCGTGGATGTTGTCCATCCACTCGAAGTAGGTGCGGGCCCAGTTCTCGGGCACGAAGCGGGTGCGGCCGTCCTTCACGGCGGCGATGGCGGGCTCGGCCAGCGGCTTGATGCGCACGAACCACTGCGTCGACACGAGCGGCTCGACCACCGTGTGGCAGCGGCTGCACCGCCCCACCGCGTGCCGGTGGTCCTCGACCCGCTCGAGCAGGCCCTCGGCCTCGAGCCGCTCGACGACCGCCTCTCGCGCCGCCAGGCGATCCTGGCCCGCGAAGGGTCCCGCCTCCGCGGTCATCCGGCCGTCCTCGCCGATCACCGCCACCTGGGGCAGCTCGTGCCGCCGGCCGATCTCGAAGTCGTTGGGGTCGTGGGCCGGCGTCACCTTGACGGCGCCGGTCCCGAACCCGGCGTCGACGAATGCGTCGGCGACCACCGGCAGCTCGCGGCCGATGATGGGCAGGCGCAGCGTCCCGCCGACCAGGCCCCGGTAGCGGTCGTCGTCGGGATGCACCGCCACCGCGGTGTCGCCCAGCATCGTCTCCGGCCGGGTGGTGGCCACCGTCACGGCGCGGCCCGCGGCCGCGTTCGCGCCTCCTTCCGAGGCGCCGACCCCGCCCGCGGTCGCGTCGGCGCCGCCCGCGGCCGGGTAGCGCACGTGGTAGAGCCGGCCCGCCTGCTCCTCGTGCACCACCTCGAGGTCGGACAGGGCGGTGCGGCACCGGGTGCACCAGTTCACGATGTACTTGCCGCGGTAGATCAGTCCCTCGCGATACAGGGTCACGAAGACGCGTCGGACCGCCCGCGACAAGTCGTCGTCCAGCGTGAAACGCTCGCGGCTCCAGTCGACCGACGACCCCAGCGTGCGCATCTGGCTCGTGATGGTGCCGTGGCTCTTCCGGCTCCACGCCCACACGCGCTCCACGAACGCTTCGCGGCCGAGGGCGTGGCGATCCGTCCCCTCGTCGGCGAGGTGCTTCTCGACGACGTTCTGGGTCGCGATGCCGGCATGGTCGGTGCCCGGCAGCCACAGCACGTCGTGGCCGGTCATCCGCTTCCAGCGGCACACGATGTCGGGCAGGGTCTGGTTGAGGGCGTGGCCGATGTGCAGCACCCCCGTGACGTTGGGGGGCGGCAGCACCATGCTGAACGGTGGGCGAGACGACCCCGGATCGGCGCGGAAGGCGCCGCTCGACTCCCAGAACTCGTACCACTTCGGGTCGACGGTGGCGTGGTCGAACCCCTTGCTCAGCTCGCGCATGTCATTCATCGTATCAGGCGGCCGGGGGCGCCGGAGGACGCGCCGGCATCGCCCCGGATGCCGCAGACTGGAATGCTGGTGGACGCTGTCGAGGCGGAAACGCGGGCGTTGTCGACCCGACCGACGGGTCAGTCCGGCTTGACGCGGCCGATCTGGTCTCGCACCAGACGCTCGGCCACTCGGGCGACGACCTCGGAGACGAGTTCCTCGGTCACCTCGTCCGAGAGCCGCTCAATCACCCGCTCCGCGACCCGTTCGACGAGGTCCTCGTCACCGGCCGGGGCGGCCTGACGCCAGGGATAGGCCGTGCGGGCGCGGTCGAGGTCGCCCTGCTCGGCCGCGAGGATCGACGCGAAGGCGTCGGCCAGCGTCGGCGGCGCCGGGGCCTCCACCGCGGGCACGGCCGACGGCGTTGCGTCCGCGGGCACGGTCGACGGCGTTGCGTCCGCGGCCCCGCCGCCGTCGGTCGGGGCGAGCGGAGCAGCCTCCGCCGCGGGCGAGGCAGCCTCCATCGCAGGCGAGGCAGCCTCCATCGCAGGCGAGGCAGCCTCCGTCGCGGACGAGGCAGCCTCCATCGCAGACGAGGCGCTTTCCGCCGCGGGCGAGGCGCCCTCCGCCGCGGACGAGGCGCCCTCCGCCGCGGGCGGCGCGCTCTCCTTCGCAGGGGTATCCGCCAGCGAAGCGCTCGTCGCCGCGGGCGAGGCATCGGCCTCCGCCGAGGACGGCGCGGGCGGAGCGGCTTCACCCGCCGGTTCCGGGCTCCCGTCTCCGGCCGCGGCGTCCTCCTCCGGAGCCGACGACCCGGCCGCGCCGACCGGGGACCCGTCGTCGGCGTCCGCCGCCGGCGTGCCGAGGAGCTCACGCACCCGGCTGATCAGCGCCTTGGGCTCGAACGGCTTCACCAGCACCGCGTCGCAGCCGACCTCGCGGGCCCGCTCGCCGTCGACCGGATCGAAGGCCCCCGTCAGCAGGACCACCGGGATGTGCGACAGGGCGCGGTCCGCCTTGACGAACGCGGACACGTCGTAACCGTCCTTCTCCGGCATGTCGGTGTCGGCGAGCACGATGTCCGGGGGGTCGGCGGCGATGCACTCGATCGCCTCGCGCCCGTCACCGACCGCCACCACCCGGACGTCCTCGTCGGCGAAGGTCATCTCGATGACGCGCTGAATCGTGGCGCTGTCGTCGGCAAGCAGCAGCGTGTCTGGCATCGGCAGGTCCGTCCCCTCGACAGGCGTACAGGGAATCCCGTTCGCCGCCTCACGGACCGGCGCGGCGTCGGCGGCGCCGCGGGCCGCCGGTCACGCCGACGCGGCCCGGTGGTTCTCGCGAATGAAGCTGACGATATCGCGCATCGGGGTTCCGGGCTGAAAGACGCCCTCGATGCCGATGGCGCGCAGCCCCGGTAGATCGGCGTCGGGAATGATGCCCCCCAAGACCACCAGCACGTCGTCCAGACCCTTCTCTCGCAGCAGCTCCATCACCCGGGGACACACGTGGTTGTGGGCCCCCGACAGGATGGACAGGCCGATGACCCCGGCGTCCTCCTGCAGGGTCGCCTCGACGATCTGCTCGGGAGTCTGGCGCAATCCCGTGTAGATCACCTCCATACCCTCGTCGCGGAGGGCGCGGGCGATCACCTTCGCGCCGCGGTCATGACCGTCGAGCCCCGGCTTGGCGATGACGACGCGAATCGGCTCCATGGTCGCCTAGGGCTGAACGCGGAACGCGACGAGCGTCGACGCGGTCTCGCCGCCCGCCTCCGCCGACAGCTCCATCAGGTAGTCTCCCCGCGGGAACGGCGAGAGCTGCAGCAGAACCTCGTGCGGGCGATCGCCTTCGGGCGCGGCCACCGGCAGCTCCATCATGGCGGCGCCCTCGCGGCTCAGGAGCCGGGCGCGGACCCGCGGGACGATGTCGCCCGGCGCGTAGGCCTCGACCCGGAACAGGAGCTGTTCGGTGCGGCGGAAGAAGCGCGACGCCGTCGGCACGGCGTCGACGTCGGCGATCAGCCCACGCATCTCGACCGCGTTCCGCGCCCGCAGCACCTGCGGGGTGCTCAGCGCGACGTCGGGGCCGGTGAAGTCGGGCGCCACCAGCTCGTCGAAGTCCCGGTCGAGCACGTCGCCGTACTCGTCCTCGATGCCGATGTTCAGCTCGAGCTGGCCCGGGTCGACGTCGAACCGGACACGCGGCAGCCGGCCTCCTCCCCGACCCGGCACCTCGCCCCGGAAATACGCGCTGCCGTCACCCATCGCCATCAGCATCACCTGCGACGCCGACTCCTGTCGGCGGGCGCGGTCGCCGCCGATCGGCTCCCATACGAACGTCAGCTCCGTCCGGCCCTGGTCGCCGCGCCGGGCGCCGACCCACGTCCGCACGTAACGGCCGCGCCTCGGCTCGGCGAGGGTCGCCAGAGCGGTGTCGACGGCGCGGGGAGGCTCCGGCTTCGGCGGGGCCAGCACGCGGGCCGCGTTCTCCGCCGTCAGCGCGTAGTAGCCCTTGCGGGCCCGCACGCGAACGTCGTCGCGCAGCACGTCCACCTCGATCTCGTGGAACTCGCCGTCGGTCGGCGCCGCCGCCGAGGTGTATCCGAGCAGGTAGTACGCGCTCTGATCGCTGACGATCTGGGAGAGGCCCGGCAGCAGGTCGTTGCGGTTGACGATGGCCCGGCCGTCGGTCTCGTCGGCCAGCACGTACAGCGTGTCCTGCAGCTCGCGCAGCATGCGGTAATCGGTGCGCATGTCGATGGGTACCTGGCTGGCGTCGTACTCGCCGACGGCCAGCCCCCGCGGGTCCACCATATAGAAGCTGGTGTTGTTCCGGTTGGCGATGTCGGCGGTGTACACCAGCTCGTTGCGCATGTACGACATCTCGAAGAACTGCTGGGTCTCCTCGAAGTGCGATTCGCCCGCCAGCGGGTCGTAGCGCGCCGGGTTGAAGAAGCCGCCGGCGAGGGCGTCGATGTCGCGCAACTGGGGCGGGACGTAGTTGGAGTACCCCTCGCTCAGCACGATCACCGACTTGCGCCCCTCGCGCAGCCCCCCCAGGTGGATGGCCAGCGCCTTCAGGGCCGAAAGGCTGACGTCGTTGCGGATCATCTCGACGGTGGTGGTCGGGAAGTTCGCGTACACGTGCTCGTACATGTTGCGCGGCTGGTAGTCGTACTTGACGCCCTCGAAGCTCTCGAGGGCCCGCACGATCTGGTCGTGGTTGCGGGTGAGCCGCATGTCCATGATCGGCGTCAGGGGGTACATGACGCCGACGAGGTCGGTAGGCCGAAGCTGCGTCTCGACGAACTCGACGAGGTCCGACCGCATCCGGACGCCGTTCTCCCGCCGCACGTGGTAGTCGTCGAGGAAGAACACGAAGATGCGCGAGTCCGTGCGCGCCGCCTCGCGCTCCTGGTCGTAGTCGTTGCGGATGCTGGAGGGCGGCGGCAGCGTCGGATCCGGCTCGCCGGTGATCTCCACCAGCCGGAACGACTCGATGGTCTGCTCGACGTCGTCCTCGAAGACCCGGAAGTCGTCCTCGGTCAGATCGAGAATCGGGTTGCCGTCCTCGTCGGTGACGATGGCGTCGACCCGCACGAAGTCGATGCCGGTCCGGAACACCGGCGGGGGCGACTGCCCGTCGGCCCCGCTCGATGCCGGGGCCTCGATCCCGTCCCCCCCGTCGGTGCGGGCCGCCTGTTCCTGGGCGGGTGCGCCCGCGCCCGAGAGAAGCACCCACGCGGCCAGCGCCAGCGCCGGCGCCGCCCACCCCGACCGCCGCGCTTCGAGACCGTTGCCGCCCCTACCGCGTATGCCTTTTCGACTGCTCGACATGCTCGCTCTCCTTGCAAGGAGACCCTGAAGCGAATCATACCACTCGGATCCTCGCCGTCCGGTCCACGCCGCGACCGCCCCCGCGGCCCCGACCGTCCGGCGTGCTCGCATATGATCTCCGGAGGTGGGAAACGCGTCGACGGCCTTTCCCGCCAACGGCTTCGGCGGGGCCGCCGCGGCGCGATCGCGCCCTCCTCGACTCCCGAGACCGCCAAGAACGGACAGCCGCCATGCGCCTGGAGCTCACGCCCGACCAGGAGGCCTTCCGCACCGCCGCGCAACGCTTCGCGGAGGAGGAGGTGCGGCCGCGGGCGGCGGAGATCGACGCCGCCGACCGCTTTCCCGCCGATCTCGTCGACCGGGCCGGCCGACGCGGGCTGATGGGCGTCACCATCCCCGCCGCGGCGGGCGGCGCCGGCCGCGACTACCTCAGCTACGCGGCGGCCATCGAGGCGGTCGCCGGGGCCAGCGCCACCCTCGCCGCCATCCTGTCCGTCAACAACTCGCTCGTCGCCGAGGTCGTGGCCCGGTTCGGAACGCCAAGCCAGCGCGAGGCCTGGCTTCGGCCGCTCGCGAGCGGCGCCGCCGTCGGCGGCTTCGCCCTCTCCGAGCCCGACGCCGGCACCGACGCCGCCAACCAGCGCACGCGCGCTGTCCCCGACGGCGACGGCTACCGCCTGACCGGACGCAAGGTGTGGGTGGCGAACGCGGTCGCCGCCGACGTGTTCATCGTGTTCGCGGCGACCGAGCCGGGCATCGGCGGCCGCGGCGTCTCGGCGTTCCTCGTCCCCGCCGGCGCGCCGGGGCTCGGCGCCTCGGCCACCCCCGACACCCTCGGCGTCCGCGGCCTCGGATGCCGCGACCTCGATCTCGACGGCGTGCGCGTCCCCGCCGCGGCGATGATCGGCGACCCCGGGGGCGGGTTCCGCATCGCGATGTGGGCGCTCGACGGGGGCCGCGTGGCGATCGCCGCCCAGGCCGTCGGCATCGGACAGGCCGCCTTCGACGAGGCGCTGGCCCACGCCCGGAGCCGCCGGACGTTCGGGCGCCCCATCGCCCGCTACCAGGCGGTGCAGTGGATGCTCGCGGACATGGCCACCGAGATAGAGGCGGCGCGCATGCTGGTGTACAGGAGCGCCGCCGCCAGGGAGACGCAGGAGCATAGCGCCGGGGAGGCGGCCATGGCGAAGCTCTACGCGTCGGAGGCGGCGCACCGCGCCGCCGACAAGGCCATGCAGATCCTCGCCTCGGCCGGCTATCGCCGGGGCTCCACCGTCGAGCGGCTTTTCCGGGACGTCAGGGCGACGGAGATCTACCAGGGCACCTCCGAGGTGCAGCGCATGGTCATCGCCGCCCATCTCCTCGCGCGTCGGTGACGACGCCGGGCTGGCGCCAGAGGATCGTCGCGCGCGGCGACCGTCGCCGCACCGCCCCGGCCGGGGCGAGCCGAGCCGTTCCAGGTCTAGGGCCGCGTTCGGGCAGCGAGACGCTCGAAGATGGGCACTAGGCGCTCCCGCGTCCGAGGCGGTGTCTCGGGCACGACGCGGGCGCCTCCGACGACCGTCATGAAGTTGGTGTCGCCGTCCCAGCGGGGCACCACGTGCAGGTGGAGATGGCCCGGGATTCCCGCTCCCGCCGGCCGTCCCAGGTTGATCCCGACGTTCAGGCCGTGCGGCCGGTACGCCTCGGTCAGGGCGATCTCCGCCCGCTGGGCCATCGTCATCATCTCGCCGAGCTCGGCCGCCGACGCCTCGGCCAGCGAAGCGATGTGGCGATTCGGGACCACCATCACGTGACCGTTGTTGTAAGGGTACAGATTGACGAGGACGAAGCACGAGTCGACGCGCGCCACGATCAGCGAGGAACCCGGCGGCGAGGTCTCGCCGGCCCCGGCCAGGGCCGCGCAGAACACGCAGCCGCCCCCCGAGGCGCCGCCGCTCCCCGAGGCGCCGGCTCCGCTCACGTAGTCGAGCCTCCAGGGAGACCAGAGTCGTTCCATGGCCAAGAAACCGGGCGGGACCGCGGCGGAAAGCGACCGGTCGGATAGCAAGCCATCCGGCCCACGCCCGGCTCGACCCGGAACCGAGCGGGCCGCCGCGGCGAGCGCCCAACCGGGCGCGCGAGCCGGCGAGGGCCCGACCGGGCCAGCGAGCCGGCGGGCACCGGACCTCGAATCAGTAGCCGGGGCTTCGGCCGGGTCCGGACATCGCCACCGGCGCCGGGCGCGCCAGCCCGGCGTCCCGCGGAACGCCCGCCGGGCGGTCGACCGGAGCCGGCTCGCGGTTGATCAGCTCCTTGAGCTCCTTGCCCGGCTTGAAGTAGGGGACCCGCTTAGGCGGCACGTCCACCCGATCTCCGGTCTTCGGGTTCCGGCCCTTCCGCGGCTCGCGCTGCCGGAGACGAAAGCTGCCGAACCCCCGCAGCTCGATCTTCTCGCCCCGGTGCAGGGCGGTGATGATGCTGCGGAACACCGTATCGACGATGACCTCGGCGTGCTTCTTGGTCAGATCGGCGGCCCTGGACACTTCCTCGACGAGCGCCGCCTTGGTCACGCTCCCGCCTGCCACCAAGACCTCCCTCGCTCCACGAGCCGAACCCGACGCGCCGAAGGCGGCGGAAGTCCGCGCCGTGGAACAGCGCGGACTCCCTCACGATTGTTGGGCGCCCAGCCGAGCCGAAGGCGACGATGGGCGGACCGGGAGCCTGCGCCGTAGAACGGCGCGGGCGCCTGGAGGGTCGGTCGGGCGCCCAGCGGAGCCGACGGCGACGATGGGCGGGCTAGGTCTGATGCTTGAAGTGGTCGCCCAGAGTCACCTCCGGCGATCCGGACGCCGCGCCGTAGGCCTCCCAGTCCGCCTCGTAGTCGTCCGACTTCAGGGCGCGGATGCTGAGGCCGATCTTCCGTTCCGACGGGCTCAGCTTGATGATCTTCATGCTGGCGACCTCGTCGACCTTCAGCTCCACCTTGTCGCGACCCGGGTCGTCGTCGAACTCCGACACGTGGATGAGGCCCTCGATGCCCTCGGCGAGCTCCACGAACGCCCCGAAGTTCGTGATGCGGACCACCTTGCCTTCGACCACCGATCCGACCTTGTGGCTCTCGAAGAACTCGTCCCATATGTCGGTCGCGAGCTGCTTCAACCCCAGGGAAAGGCGCTGGTTGTCGGGATCGACGTTGAGGACCATGGCCTCGACCTCGTCGCCCTTCTTGACGACCTCCGACGGGTGCTTGAGGCGCTTGCTCCACGACATGTCCGAGATGTGGATGAGCCCGTCGATGCCCTCCTCGACCTCGACGAACGCGCCGAACTCGGTGAGGTTACGGACGCGCCCCTTCAACCGGGCCCCGATCGGGTACTTGTCGGCGAGCTGGTGCCACGGGTTCGACTCGATCTGCTTCAGCCCCAGCGAGATGCGGCGCGCCTGGGGATCGACGCCGAGCACCATCGATTCGACGCCGTCGCCGACCGTGAGCAGCTTCGACGGATGCTTGACCCGCTTGCTCCACGACATCTCGGACACGTGGATCAGGCCCTCGACGCCCGGCTCGAGCTCGATGAACGCCCCGTAGTCGGTCAGGCTGACGACCTTGCCGCTCAGCCGCATGCCGACCTGATAGCGCTCCTCGACGGCCGTCCACGGGTCGGGGTGGAGCTGCTTGTAGCCCAAGGACACGCGCTCGCTGGCGCGGTCGAACTTCAGCACGATCACGTCGACCTCGTCGTTCACCTTGAAGAGCTCCGACGGGTGCGCGGCCCGGCCCCACGACATGTCGGTCACGTGCAGCAACCCGTCGAGCCCGCCCAGATCGATGAACGCGCCGTAGTCGGTGATGTTCTTCACCACGCCCCGGAACACCTTGCCCTCTTCGAGGGTCGCCAGGGTGTGCTTCTTCTTCTCGGCGTTCTCCTCCTCGAGCAACGCCTTCCGCGAGAGCACGATGTTGCCGCGCTTCTTGTTGACCTTGATCACCCGCATGCGCAGCTCCTGGCCGCGCAGGGCGTCGAGGTTGCGGACCGGGCGCACATCCACCTGCGACCCCGGCAGGAACGCCCGCACCCCGATGTCGACCGCCAACCCGCCCTTGATCCGCTCGATGACGCGGCCGATGACGACCTTCTGGTCGTCGTAGGCTTTCTCGACCTCGTCCCAGATCTTCATCTTCTCGGCCTTCTCGCGCGAGAGCACGATGTGGCCGTCCCGATCCTCGGTCCGTTCGAGCAGGACGTCGACGGCGTCGCCGGCGTGCACGATGCACTCGCCGTTCTCGTCGAGGAACTCCTGGATGGCGATCATCCCTTCCGACTTGTAACCGACGTCGACCACCACCTCCGACGACGACACCTTCAGCACCGTGCCGGTGATGACTTCGCCTTCGGCGATGTTGCGGAAACTGCCCTCGTACAGCTGGAGCAGCCGCTCGTACTCCTCGCGACTCGACGCGTCGCCGTCGTCGTCATGGTCGGCCATGACCATCATGGGAGCCGGTCGTGCCGTCTTCTCCGAGCGGTCCACCTCGACGTCTTCTGCCTTCGTCATGGAATTGCGCATCCTCCTGTGAGTGCCCCCCGCCGCCGCGCGGCGGCGCCATCGACACGCGGGCAACCGGGGCCCGACATCCCCGCCGCCGAAACGCATCGATTAGCGATAAGCCGCAGACTATACGACAGTTACCGAAACGCGTCAAATGCGTTTAGGCGCCCCGAATCACCCCGGCGGCCCCGCCCCTCCGCGCTCCGCCAGCCGGCTGCGCACGATGGACAGCACGCTCTCGATCACCGTCTCCAGCACCAGCCCCGTCGTGTCGACGCGCACCGCGTCGTCGGCCATCACGAGGGGGGAGCTGTCGCGGGTCCGGTCGGAGTGATCCCTCGCCTCGAGCGCGCTCGCCACGTCCGACAGGGTCGACGCGTTGCGGCCCAGGCCGTGCGCGGGGTCCGCGGCCCGGCGGGCCGCCCGCTCCGCCGGCGCCGCGTCCAGGTAGATCTTCACGTCGGCGTCCGGAAACACCGTCGTGCCGATGTCGCGGCCCTCCATCACGAGTCCGCCCACCCGGTCGCCGGCCGACGCATACGCCCGCTGCCGCCCCACGAGGGCCGCCCGCACCGACGGCATGCGGGCCACGCAAGCGGCGGCGGCGTCTATCTCGGCGGTGCGGATGGCGCGGGTCACGTCGTGGCCGGCGACGGCCACCGTGCCCCCGTCCAGGGTCAGCTCGACCTGCTCCGCCAACTGCCGCACCGCCGGCTCGTCGTCGAGCGCGAGGCCCTGGCGGTCGGCCCACCAGGCGACGGCGCGGTACATGGCGCCGGTGTCGACGTAGCGGCACCCCAGGGTCCTGGCGATGGCGCGCGAGACGCTCCCCTTGCCGGCCCCCGAGGGCCCGTCGATCGCGATCACCGGGCCCATGCGAGCCGGCACTCCACTCGGTTTCATCGGCGAACCCGGCGACGCCCCGGCGATTCCTCGCCGCGAGGTCATCGACCGCTCCGATTGCCGCCCAACCAACCCTCCATGAATCCGCACGTTCTATCGCGCGGACTCCCGGGGCGCAGACTCCCGCCGGCGGCGGCCTTCGGCCTCGACCGCGCGGCGCAGCGCCGCCACCTCGACGGACGTCAGGTCACGGAACTGGCCCGGCCGCAGCGTCCGATCGCGGATCGGGCCGATCGCCACCCGCCTCAGCCGCACCACCGGGTGTCCGACCGACTCGCACATGAACCGGATCTGGCGCTTCCGCCCCTCGGTGACCCCGATCCGGATCAACGACTGGTCACCCGCGCGGCCGCGTCCCGCCGACACCAGGCTCGCGGTGGCCGGCAGCGTCCGGCGGCCGCCGAAGACGACCCCGCCGGCCAGCCGCTTCAACGCCCCCGCGTCCGGCACGCCGCGGACCCGCGCCTCGTACACGCGCTCGACGCGGTGCCGGGGATGGGTCAGGCGCGCCGCCAGCTCGCCGTCGTTGGTGAGCAGCAGCAGCCCCTCGCTGTCGTAGTCGAGGCGCCCGACCGGATAGACGGCCTCGCGCACCCCCGACAGCAGGTGCATGACGGTACGACGTCGCTCGGGATCATCCCGGGTCGTCACCACCCCGCGCGGTTTGTTCAGCAGCAGGTACCGCCGCCGCCCCCCGCCGCCGATCCGGCGCCCGTCGACCCGGACGTCGTCGGCGCCGGGGTCCGCCCTCGCGCCCGGGGTCGACACCACCGCGCCGTTGACGGTGACCCGGCCCTCGCGCATCAACGACTCCGCCGCCCGGCGCGACGCGACCCCCGCCGCCGCAATCAGCTTCTGCAGCCGCACGCCGTCCGGGGCGGAAGGGGCACTCACGGCGCGCGCTCAGTGAACCTGCCCGGACGGCGGGGCGTCGGGGGCCGGCGTGGTCTCCTCAGGCCCGTCGAACGGCAGCGGCGGCGCCTCCGGCCCGCCCGCGGTCAGGGCCGACGGCGCCTCCATGCCGAGCGCCTCGGCCATCTCCTCGACCTTCGGCAAGTCGTCGAGATCGCTCAGGCCGAACTGGTTCAGGAACTCCTGGGTCGTCGCGTAGAGGAACGGCCGCCCGACCACCCGTTTGCGGCCGACGACCTTGACGAGCTGCCGGTCGAGCAGCGTGCCCACCACCCCCGACACGTTCACCCCCCGAATCTCGGCGATCTCGGCGCTCGTGATGGGCTGCTTGTAGGCGATCACGGCCAGCGTCTCCAGCGCCTGCACCGACAGCCGCTGCTTCGAGTGCCGGTGAAAGAGCCGACGCACCCACTCGTGGAGCTCGGGGCGGGTGCATATCTGGTAGCCGCCGGCCACCTGCACCATCTGCAGGCCGCCGCGCCCGTCGTACTCCGCCCGCAACGCCTCGAGCGCGCGCTCGATGTCCTCCCTCGACGTTCCCTCGATCAAATCGACCATCGCCCCCGGCGTCAGGGGATCCGGCGACGCGAAGATGAGCGCTTCCAGAATCGGCTTGAGACCGTCCGACATGCCCTGTCGTCCAAATCCGAAGACCCACCGAAGCGCCGCGCGCCACCGCGCCGGCCCCCGGCCGCGCCACCCCGGCCGGGCAGCGCTCGCCACCGGGCTGCCGGCCGCACGCAGCCGCAACCCGCATTCCGCCGCCTCGCGCTTCGGCCGAGGCGCCTTCCGCCAGCATCCTAACCCGGGTCGCGGGTGGAGTGCAGCGGCCGGGGCGCATCCTCCGACGGCTCGCGGAGATAAACGCGGATCGGCCCGCACGACCCGGACTGGAACACGCTGATCAACTTCAGCCGGATCATCTCCAGCACGGCAAGAAACGTCGTGATGAGCTCCGCGCGACGGCCGTCGCCGGCGAAGAGGTCCTCGAATCCGCAGGACCCGGCGTTCGCGAGGCGCTCCATCAACTGCCGGGTACGGGTCTCTATCGACACCTCCGCCGCCGGCAGGGGCACGTCGGGCCGCCCCCGCGCACGCTTCAGCACCGACTGGAACGCCTGCAGCAGCCCGAACAGGTCGACCTCGAGCTCCCGCTCGAACGGCTCGCCGGCGAGGTCTGCGAGGCGTTCGTCGGCGCGCCCCCACTGCGCGCTGCGCACGGTCTGCCGCTCGTGCAGCAGCTCCGCCGCCGCCTTGAACCGCTGGTGTTCGATGAGCCGCCGCACCAGCGCCTCGCGCGGGTCCTCTCCCTCTTCCGGCTCCTCGGCGCCCGTTTCCGGACGGGGGACCAGGGTCCGCGCCTTGATGTGAATCAACGTGGCCGCCATCACCAGGAACTCGCCCGCGATATCGAGGTCGAGCTCCTTCATCAGGTCGATGTACTCGATGTACTGCCGGGTGATGAGGGCGATGGGGATGTCGTAGATGTCGATCTCGCTCTTTCGGATGAGATGCAGCAGCAGGTCGAGCGGCCCCTCGAAGTTGTCGAGACGGACCGGATAGTCCTCGAGGATCGACTCGAACTCGCCGCTCCGGCCGGCGCCGTCCGGCCCCGCTCCGGTCTCCGCCGCGGCCCGGTTCGTCATCTACGCACCGTACGCCAGCCCGACCGCCTCGCGGACCTGCTTCATCGTCTGCTGCGCGATGCGACGCGCCCGGAGCGACCCGTCCATCAGGATCTCGCGAACCCGCCCCGGCCGGGCCAGCACCTCCGCCCGCCGCTCGCGCAGCGGGTCGAGAGCCGCGTTGAGGGCGCGGGCCAGCTTCTGCTTGACCTCGACGTCGCCCACCGCGCCGGCCCGGTACCGGGCCTTGAGGTCGTCGACCTCGGCGGTGTCGGGGTTGAAGGCGTCGTGGTAGGTGAACACCGGGTTGCCCTCGACGGCGCCGGGGATGTCGGCGCGGATGCGCTTCGGGTCGGTGTACATCCGCATCACCTTCTTCTTCACGGTCCCGGCGTCGTCGGACAGGCTGATGGCGTTGTCGTAGCTCTTGCTCATCTTCCGGTTGTCGATCCCCGGCAGCCGCGGAAAGCTCGTCAGCAGGGGCTGCGGCTCGGGGAACAGCTCGCCGAAGAACGCGTGGAACCGGCGCACCACCTCGCGGTCGAGCTCGAGGTGCGGGACCTGATCGTCGCCCACCGGAACGTAGTTCGCCCTGTAGATGATGACGTCGGCGCCCTGCAGGAGCGGGTAGCCGAGGAACCCCAGGGTCGACAGGTCCTTTTCGGCGAGTTGGGCGATCTGCTCCTTGTAGGTCGGCACCCGCTCGAGCCAAGGAATCGGCACGACCATCTGCAGCAGCAGGTAGAGCTCGGCGTGCTCCGGCACCTGCGACTGGATGAACAGGGTGCTCCGGTCGGGGTCGACGCCGGCGGCAATCCAGTCCGCGGCGTTGTCGCAGGCGTTCTCGACGAGGCCGGTGGTGTCGGCGTACTCGCTCGTCAGCGCGTGCCAGTCGGCGACGAAATACATGCAGTCGTAGTCGTCCTGCAGCCGGGCCCACTGCTGCAGCGACCCGACGAGGTGGCCGAGGTGCAGCGGGCCGGTCGGACGCATTCCGGAGACGACGCGTGACTTCACGGCAGCAACCATCCCATCAACAGCGACATCGGCGGCCCGATCAGCCGGTACAGCCAGCCGGTCGCCATCAGCACAAGGAGAATCAGGAACCCATAGGGCCGCACGAGCCGGTCGTAGGACTCGGCCAGCCCCGCCGGCAGCAGCCCCGCCAGCACGTTGCCGCCGTCGAGGGGCGGCACCGGAATCATGTTGAACACCGCGAGCAGCAGGTTCAACTGCAGCATCGCGAACGCGAACGTCGCCACCGCGCCGGCCCACCCCTCGGCCGCGGCGAGCCCGCCCGGCACCGAGGCCAACACCCAGGACGCCCCGATCGCGAGCACGATGTTGCTGGCCGGGCCCGCCGCCGCGATGACCAGGAAGTCGCGGCGAGGCTGTCGCAGGTTGGCGGGGTTCACGGGCACCGGCTTGGCCCAACCGAACACGAACCCACCCGCGAGGATGCCCAACAGGGGCAGGATCACCGTGCCCACGGGGTCGACGTGGACGGCCGGATTCAGCGAAATCCGGCCGAGCCGCCGCGCCGTGGGGTCGCCGTACCAGTCCGCCGTCACCGCGTGGGCCGTCTCGTGGATCGTCAGGGACAGGAGCAGGACCGGGAGGATGACGAGAAGCTGGCCGATATCGGGCAAGACTCGTCAGGATAACGTACCGCCCGCGAAGTGGGCGAGCACCGCGTCGGCGACCTTGGCCCCGACCACCGGCACGAGCTCTTCGCGGGTCGCGCGGCGGACGTTGGCGAGGCTTCCGAACCGGGTCAGCAGCACCCGCCGCCGGCGCGGCCCGACTCCGGGGATGCCGTCGAGGGCCGACTGGAGGTCGCGCCGGGAACGCACCTTGCGGTGGAAGGTCACCGCGAAGCGGTGGGCCTCGTCGCGCATCCGCTGAAGCAGGAGCAGCGCCGGGCTCGCGCGGTCGAGGACGATGGGCTCGGCCGCGTCGCGGGTGAAGACGAGCTCCTCCTGCTTGGCCAGCCCCACTGCCACTAGGTTCGACAGGCCGAGCGTCGCGAACGCCTCGTAGGCCGACGAGAGCTGCCCGCGGCCCCCGTCGATGACCACGAGGTCGGGCAACGGCCCCCCGTCGTCGAGCAGCCGGCGGTAGCGGCGGCCCACCACCTCGTGCATCGACGCGAAGTCGTCCAACAGGCGGGCGTCGCCGGCGTCGGCCGGACTCGACGCGCCGGGCGCCGGACTCGACGCGCCCTTCCCGCCGCGCCGTCGGCGCGGCGCCGGCGCGGCGGGCGGGCTCGTGCGCTCTTCCCCCCACCTCGCGCCCCGCACCCGGTATTTCCGGTACTCCTTGCGAACCGCCCGGCCGTCTTCGCAGACGACCATCGACCCGACCGTCTCGGCCCCCTGCAGCGTCGAGATGTCGAAGCACTCGATGCGCCGGGGCGGCCCCGGCAACCCCAGCACCACGCGCAACTCGTCGAGAGCCGCGGCGCCGGCGCGGGCCTCGTCGCTGTAGCGCGACCGGTAGGCGAGGGCCGCGTTGCGGGTGGCGAGGTCGAGCAGCCCCCGCTTCTCCCCCCGCTTCGGGACGGCGATGCGCACCTTCCGCCCCGCCCGCTCGCCCAGCCAGCTCGCCAGCGCCTCGGGCTCGTCGATCTCGACCGGCACGTGGACTTCGGGGGGAGCCGCCCGCTCCTGGTAGAACTGCTGCACCGCCGCCTGCACCGTCTCGCGCTCGGGCGACCCCGCCCCCGCCGGGAGGTCGGCGGCGAGCTCGACGCGCTCGATGACCCGCCCCCCCCGCATCTGGAACACCTGGATGATCGCGCCCGAGGGCCCCACCTTCACCCCGAAGGCGTCGCGGTCGCCGAGCCGCACCGACGACATTTTCTGCTGGCGGTCGCGGAGGGTCTCGACGGTCCGGATGGCGTCGCGGGTCTGGGCCGCCTCCTCGTACCGCAGATCGTCGGAGGCCGCCAGCATGCGCCGCTTCAGGTCGGCGATGAGCTCGTCGTTCCGGCCCTCGAGAAACAGCTTCGTGTGCTCGACCGCCTCGGCGTACTGCTCGGCGGTGCACAGGCTCTCCACGCACGGCGCCGCGCACCGCTTGATGTCGTACTCCAGGCAGGCTCGGCCCCGGCGGCCGTTGATGACCTCGTTGCACGACCGGATGCCGAACAGCTTGTGGGTCAGCGACATCGTCTTCCGGGCGAGAGTCGCGGGCAGGAACGGCCCCGCGTAGGTGTGTCCGTCGCGGGGGTCGACCCGGCGCGCGACGAGCACCCGAGGGAACGCCTCGCCGGTGGAGAGCTGCAGGTACGGGTAGTTCTTGTCGTCGCGCAGCAGGATGTTGAACCGCGGCGACCGCTGCTTGATGAGGTGGGCCTCGAGGGCGAGGGCCTCGACCAGCGAGTCGGTGACGACGACCTCGAACCGGGTCACCTCGTCGAGCAGCGCGTCGGTCTTGGGACTCGACCCGTACGCCCCCAGGTAGCTCCGCACCCGCGCCCGCAGCGAACGCGCCCGGCCCACGTAGAGGGTCTCGCCGGCCGGGTCCAGGAACAGGTAGACGCCGGGCTGCTCGGGCAGGGCCGCGATCCGCTCCTTGAGATCACGAATGGCCATGGACTACACTGAGGGGTTCGTGCTGTCGGGGGAGCGCCGCACCGGTCGGGCGGCGCACCGGCAGTATCCTATCAGTCCGCGCCGCGGAAGGGGGCGGACCGGCCAGGGTCGGCTGGGCGACGAGCGGAGCCGCAAGGCGGCGCTCGCCGGGCCAGCGCCGCATCTCCCGCCATGACGTTCACTGGCGCCATAGGCGCCGCCTGCATGTTCCCGCTCCGCGCCATCATCCGGGCGTGCGTGGTCCTGCGCATCCACCCGAACCTGCTCACGCTGATCGGCGTGTTCATCAACTTCGTCGCGGCCTGGTTCTTCGCGCAGGGCGAGTTCGTCACCGCCGGCTTCATCATGCTCGTCGCCAACATCTTCGACTTCATCGACGGGAAGGTGGCCGAGGCGACCAACCAGGCCTCGCGGTTCGGGGGCTTCTGGGACTCGGTGATGGACCGGTTCTCGGACCTGTCGCTGTTCATCGGCGTCATCTACCTCTACGCGCAGCTCGGGCGGACCGATTACGTCATGATCGCAGCCTTCGCGATGATGTTCTCGGTGATGACGAGCTACACGCGGGCCCGCGCCGAGTCGATGATCGAGAAGTGCAAGGTCGGGTTCATGGAGCGCCCCGAGCGCATCGTCCTCGTGATGATCGGGGCGTTCACGAACCGGATGGGCGCCGTGCTCTGGGTGATCCTGGTGCTGTCCATCGTCACCGTGCTCGACCGCATCTACTTCACGTGGCGGGCTCTCGAGACCCGGGAATCGGCGGCGGGGGCGCAATGACCATACAGCGACTGCTGACGCTGCCGGCACGGGCGGTCTGGCACGCCCTGTTCTGGACCTTCGAGCGGGCCACGTGGCAGTACGACCTCATGGTCATCGCGATCCTCGCGTTCGTCTGGCTCACCCCGCCGGACTGGCTCGGCGACCCCACCGCGAGCGGCCCCGGGCTGATCGGCATCATCCTCGAACGGTTCCGGTAGACGCGCGCGGGCCGTCACCCCGCTTCCCGCTCGTCGTAGCCGCCCTGGGGGGCGCGTCGAGGCGGCGGCGAGAAGGCGCGCGCGGGCCGTCACACCACTTCCCGCTCGTCGTAGCCGAGGTCGAGCCCCTTCCCTTCGAAGCGGATGTCCTGGGCCCCGATCTTGTCGCGCAAGAGGCGCCGCACCGCGCCGTAGTGCTCCTGCGGCACGTCGAGATGCCGCACGAGGTTGCGCACGCGATCGATGAGCACCAGCCTCGGCTCTGCCCCTTCCCGCCAGGACAGGCCGCCGATCCGGTCGTAGCGCACGAGCCCCTTGTTCGCCCACACCCCCTCCCCGTAGAAGCCGCGCCCGATGCGCAGGCTCAGGGGGAACGCGTAGCCGTAGTAGATGAAGCCCATCGTCTCGGCGAACGCGTCGGCCAGGGGACGGTCCCAGACGACGAGCTTCAGGAACGCAAGAAGGCCGAGCAGGATTCCCAGCCCGAGCGAAACCTCGCAGAACGACGTGCGCCGGCCCGGCCACGTCAGGATCGCGGTCGGGCGCAGGCGGAGGAACCGCAGGAACCGGCCCAGCAGCCGAAGGTTGGCGACGAGGAAACCCGCCCCGAGGAGCCACAGGGCGACGGGCAGGACCGAATCGACGAATGCGGAGAACAGCTCCCCGTCAGCCACGGATCCGCCTCCCGCCCGCGGGCGGTCATGCCCGCGACTGGTACTCGCCGGTCTCGGTGTTCACGCGAATGCGATCACCGTTGCTGATGAACGGCGGCACTTGCACGACGAGGCCGGTCTCGAGGGTCGCCGGCTTGAGCTGGGCGTTGGCGGTGGCCCCCTTGATGGCCGGCGCGGTCTCCTGCACCGCGAGCTCGACGGTCATCGGCAGGTCCAGCCCCACCGGCTCGCCCTCGAACAGCGACACCCGGATGGTCGCCTCGGGCAGCAGGTAATTGACCGAATCGCCGAGGGAGTCGGCGGTCATCTCGACCTGCTCGTAGGTCTCGAGGTCCATGAAGTGGAACGCGTCGCCGTCGCGATAGGTGAACTGCATCTCGCGGTCGTCGAGAGCCGCCCGCTCGACGAACTCGGCCGACCGGAACTTGTGATCGAGCAGGGTGCCGGCCTTCACGTTCCGCATCCGCGACTGCACGAACGCCTTCCCCTTCCCCGGGGTCAGGTGCGTGACGTCCATCACGCGATAGAGCTCGTCGTTGTGCTTGACCAGCATGCCCTTGCGCAGGCGTGTAGATTGAATCGATTCCATGACGAATCAAGTGCGGCGCGCGGACGGCGAACCGGACCGCGCGGGCGTTCGGTGGACCGACGACGAAGAGAGCGGATCGTACCACACCGCTCGCGGCGTCACGCGCCGGCCGCGTGTTCGCCGGCGAGGACCGGGCGCAGGTGGCGCCCGGTGTGCGACCCCTCGTCCATGGCGATCTGCTCGGGCGTGCCGGCGGCGACGACGCGGCCGCCGCCCTCGCCGCCCTCCGGCCCCAGGTCGATCACCCAGTCGGCCGACTTGATGACGTCGAGGTTGTGCTCGATGACGAGGATGCTGTTGCCCGCCTGCAGCAGCTTCCCGAACGCGGCGAGCAGCTTGGCGACGTCGTCGAAGTGCAGCCCGGTCGTCGGCTCGTCGAGGATGTACAGCGTGCGGTCGGTCTTGCGCGCGGCGAGGTGCGAGGCGATCTTGATGCGCTGCGCCTCGCCCCCCGACAGGGTCGTCGCGGGCTGGCCGAGCCGCAGGTAGCCCAGCCCGATCTCGTCGAGCAGGCGCAGCCGACGGCAGATCCTGGCCGAGCCCGCGAAGAACGACAGGGCCTCGCGCACCGTCATGTCGAGCACGTCGTCGACGTTGCGGCCGCGGTAGCGCACCTCGAGCACCTGCGGCTTGAACCGGCGCCCGTCGCAGTCGGCGCAGGGCACGAACACGTCGGCGAGGAACTGCATCTCGACCCGCACCACGCCCTCGCCCTCGCACCCGTCGCAACGGCCGCCCGGCACGTTGAACGAGAAGTGCCCGGGGGTGAGGCCGGCGGCGCGGGCGTCCCGCGTTTGCGAGAACAGCTCGCGGATAGGGTCGAACGCCTTCAGGTAGGTGACCGGGTTCGACCGCGGGGTGCGCCCGATGGGGGTCTGGTCGACCAGGGTGACGTCGTTCACCAGCTCGGCGCCTTCGAAGGCGTCGTGGCGCCCCACCCGCTTGTCCCAAGCCCCCTTCTGTCGCTTGATGGCCGCGTAGACGACATCGTGCACCAGCGTCGACTTGCCCGACCCGCTGACCCCGGTGACGCAGGTCAGGGTGTTCAGGGGAATCTCGACGTCGATGCCCCGCAGGTTGTGCTCGCGGGCGCCGGCGACCCGGATGCCCAGCGGCGGGTGCTTCCGCCGGGCGGCGGGCAGGGGAATCGTCAGGTCGCCCCGCATGTACTTGGCGGTCAGCGACTGCGGGTCCTCGAGCAGCGTGTCGAACGAGCCGGCGTGGATGACCCGCCCCCCCTGCTCGCCCGCTCCCAGCCCCAGGTCGACGACGACGTCGGCGGTGCGGATGGTGTCGGCGTCGTGCTCGACCACCAGCACCGTGTTGCCCTGGTCGCGCAGCCTCCGCAGGATGGCGATGAGCCGCTCGTTGTCGCGCGGATGAAGGCCGATCGAGGGCTCGTCGAGCACGTAGAGGGTGCCGACGAGGGCCGAGCCCAGCGCCGTCGCCAGGTTGATGCGCTGCGCCTCGCCGCCGGAGAGCGTCGACGAGAGGCGGTCGAGGGTCAGGTAGACGAGCCCCACGTCGCGCAGGAACGAGAGCCGCCGCCGGATCTCGCGCACCAGCCGGTCGGCGACGACACGCTCGTCGTCGGCGAGGGCGAGTCCGTCGAAGAACGCGGTCGCCTCGCCCACAGTGAGGGCGCAGACCTCGTCGATGGTCCGCCCCGCGACCTGTACCCCGCGGGCCTCGGGCCGCAGCCGGGTCCCGTCGCAGCCGGGGCACGTCACGTACCCGCGGTAGCGGCTCAGGAACACGCGGACGTGCATCTTGTACTTCTTCCGCTCGAGGGAGGCGAAGAAGCCGCGGACGCCCGCGTAGCCGGCGCCGTCGCCCTCGATCACGAAGCCGCGCTCGGCGTCCGTCAGATCGCTCCACGGGGTGTCGAGCCGCACCCCGCCGCCCGGCGCGGCGCGCATGAGCCGGGCGAGCTGGGGCCGGTACTCGGGCTTGCTCCACGGCTCGATGGCCTGCCGCCGGATCGACTTCGTGCGGTCCGGCACCACGAGGTTCAGGTCGAGCTCGATGACGTTGCCGAAGCCGTGGCAGGTGGGGCACGCCCCGAACGGGCTGTTGAACGAGAAGAGGCGCGGCTGCGGCGTCTCGTAGCCGATGCCGCACGCCCGGCACTCGAAGCGCTCGCTGAACCGGTGCTCCGCCGCCGGGCGTCCGTCGCGGTCGACCTCGAGGGCGAACGCCGAGCCGCCGCCCTCGAAGTAGGCGGTCTCGATGGAGTCGGTCATCCGGCCCGGCGGGTCGGGGCCCACGCGCACCCGGTCGAGCACGACGCGCAGCGACCGCCGGCCCGCGAGCCGGGCCGGGTCGACCTCGTCGAGGCGGACCACGCGCCCGTCGTCGCCGTCCCCGTCCACCAGGATGCGGGCGAACCCGCGCTTTCGCAGGTCCGCCACCGCCGCCGACACCGGATCGCCGGCGGCGGCGTCCGCGTCCTCCACCGCGTAGTCGAACCCCAGCAGCAGCCGGGTCCCCGCGGGCAGGGCGGCGAGCTCGCGCGCCGCCGCCTCGGCCGACTCGCGCACCACCTCGCGCCCGCACTGGCGGCAGATGGTGCGGCCGATGCGGGCGAAGAACAGCCGCAGGTAGTCGTGGATCTCGGTGGTCGTGCCCACCGTCGAGCGCGGGTTCCGCAGGCTGTTCTTCTGGCGTATCGCGATGGCCGGGCAGATGCCGTCGATGTGGTCGACGTCGGGCTTCTCCATCCGCTCGAGGAACTGCCGCGCATAGGCCGACAGCGACTCGACGTAGCGGCGCTGTCCCTCGGCGTAGATGGTGTCGAAGGCGAGCGAGGACTTCCCCGACCCGCTGACTCCGGTGACGATGATCAGCCGGCCCGCGGGCAGGGTCAGGTCGATGTTCTTGAGGTTGTGCGTACGGGCGCCCCGAATGACGAGGCGCCCGTTCGCGGCTGCCGCTCGGTCTTCTGGCATAAGGGAGTTCCGCCGCCCGCCGGCCGCCAGCGGGCGCGCGACGACCCGGCGTGACGCCGGTCCCCCGCACGCCGTCCCCGGCGGTACCGTAACTCGCCAGTGTACCGCGGGCCGTACGCCGCCGTCCAACCGGTGGCGGCCCGTGGGCGCGACCGGTAGTTCGGCGTGGAAGTTCGGCGCAGCGCCGCGACCGCCGGTGCTGTCGGCGCTGGACGCGAGGTCGACGTCGTCTCGACGCACGAGCAAGTGCAACGCCTCGCCTCGTGCACATCGCGCCGCGACCGGGTACAATGGAGGGAAGCGAGGTCGAGTCGCCGGCCGTATCCGCGTCGCGTGGCCGGGGCTCCTGGGTCGGCCTTTGGTGTCGGCTCGACCCGCGGAGACGGCCGAGGCGCCACGCCTGCCGTCACCCGCAAGCCAGTGGGTCCTCGCCCATGCCGGCGTAGCTCAGTTGGTAGAGCAGCTGATTCGTAATCAGCAGGTCAGCGGTTCGAGTCCGCTCGCCGGCTCCAGCCTCAATCCAAGTCCAATCCTGACGGCAGGTTACGGGTATCGGATCGGTGCACGACGGGAAGGTCGGGCACGGCGTCGCACCTCCACCGGCGACGGGGCGCCGACACGCCCGCGCCGCCGACTCCCTCCAAGGGGAGTGACAAGGGGGGAGTGATGGGCCGAACCTGCGCGCATTCAGACCATGATGCGCACGCCGATCGGATCCACCTGCGCCCGGCTGCCCCGTCAATGGTTGGTCACGCCATATTTCTGGTTCAGATCTGTCTCTATCGGCGACATCGTCGGCGACTGTCCAGCCCCGCATGCCCGAACTTACGGTTGAGTCGAGCTTCATTCAGCCTATTCGGGCAGAGCGAACACGAAGAGCGCGTTCCCCCCTTCCGGCTGGTAGATCTCTGGGCTGAGCTTCGCGGTCAGACTGCGGAACACCCCCCCCAGCGCGGCGGGAACGGCGATGAACTGCCGGCCGCCCGCCTCGTAGGTGATCGGGTAGCCGTGGGCCGAAGAGGCGAGACGGGTCTCCCAGAGCACCTCGCCGGTCTCGATGTCGTGGGCGCGGTAGTAGCGCGCCCCGTCGCCGGCGAAGACGAGGCCGCCGGCGGTGGTGAGGGCCGAAGTCAGGAACGGCGCGCGCTGCTCGTGGCTCCAGAGCTCCTCCATCGTGCGGACGTCGTAGGCCGCCAGCTTGCCGGTGTTGCCGTCGCTGCCGGGCATCTCGAGCAGCTCGTAGCGACCGGCGGTGCCGCCGCCGCCCTCGATGAACTCGACCTCGCGGCCGGTCAGATGCATGCACGCCTGGTGGAGGGGGATGACGAGAGCGCCGGCGTCGGGATGGTAGGCCGACGCCTGCCAGTTGTGGCCGCCGAGGAGACTCGGGCAGGCGAAGACACGCTCGCCGACGGCGATGTCCTGCAGGTCGTCGCGGTAGGTCAGCGCGCCGGTGTCGCGGTCGATCGACGCGAAGATGTCCTGGTGGACGGTCTCGCGCAGATCGACGAAGGCGCCGGTGCGGCGGTCGAGCTTCCAGAGGATGCCGTCCTTGCCGATGGTGAAGAGCCACTGCTCGCCGTCGGCGTCGACGAGCACGCGCTCGTAGACGATGTCGAGGTCGAGGGTCTCGCCCGGCGCGTGCTGGAAGTACCACTGCACCTGCCCGGTCTGCGGGTTCAGGGCGAGGGTCGAGTTCGTGTATAGCGCGTCCTGCCGCGTCGTCATCCCGCGGCTGGACGCCACCCACGGCTTGGCCTGGGCGGTGCCGATGAAGAAGAGGCCGAGATCGGGGTCGTAACTGCCCGGTATCCACGAGTCGCCGCCCGCGCGCAGGTACGGCGGCGTGTCGCCCCACGACGCGTTGTTGGGGTCGCCGGGGAGGGCGATGGTGGATGTACGCCACAGCTCGTCGCCGGTGTCGGGGTCGTGGCCGGTGATGAAGCAGGTCTGCTCGGTGTAGCGCTCGCAGCCGTTGGTGCCGGTGATGACGACGCCGTTGGCGATGACGGGGCCGGCGTTCTGGCGGAAGCCCAGCGTGTAGTCGTCCTTGACCGAGCGCCACACTTCGTCGCCGGTGCTCGCGTCGAGGGCGACGAGGGCGGCGTCGGCTCGGGCGAGGTAGAGCTTGTCGCCGTAGAGGGCGAGGGTGCGGGTGGGGCCGGGGCGCGCGTCCTCGGGCAGCCGCGCGCGGTACACCCAGATGACGTCACCGGTCACCGCGTCGATGGCCCGCACGACGTTCCCTGGGCTGGCGAGGAACATGACGCCGTCGTGCACCAGCGGCGTCGTCTGGTGGTTGCCGGGCCGGACCGAGATGGACCACGCGAGCTGGAGGTCGGCGACGTTGTCGCGCGTGATCTGGTCGAGCGGGCTGTAGCCGTGGCCGTTGCGGGTGCGCCGCCAAGTCAGCCAGTCGCCGGGCGGGGGGTCGGCGAGCAGGGCGTCGGTCACCGGAGCCAGCTCGTGGGGCACGGTCTGGTTGACGAACCGCGACATCCGCCGCCGGGGGCGCTCGCCGGCCTGGGCGGCCCGGCGCGCCTCGGCGATGTCCGCGGCGTCGCCAATCGTCACCGCCTCGCCGACGGCGAGGGTGCGGTCACCGGGCAGGGCGCCGTTCGCCTCGAGCATGTAGGCCACGAGCTCGATGTAGGACTGGTCGCTGAGCGCGCCCTCGGCCCCGGGGGGCATCGTGTCGCGCAGGTACTCGAACAGCTCGTCGGTGGTCTGCCCCGCCCAGGTGTTCAGGAACTCGACGCCGGACAACGGCGGCGCGATCATGCCCTCGAGGCCGACGCCGTGGCACTCGCTGCACTGCACACCGTAGGCGGCCCAGCCGCTCGCCGCCTGGTCCGCCGTGAAGGCGCCGTCCGCGCCCGCGGGCTGACCCGCGGCTACGCCGACGCCCGGCCCGGCGGCCAGGCCGGCCGACACCATCCAGACCGCGACCCAGCCCGCGGCCGCAAGACGGGTTGCTCTCCAACGCGATCCGCCGCATACAACGCGAGCTTCCTTCGGCATGGTCCGCACTCCTCGCTACCGTGGGGCGACCCCTGGACACCGTGTCGGCCGCCCGTGCCGCCCTTATATCACCAACCCGGCAACGGCGCCATGCTCCCGCGCCGAGAAGACCCGTACCCGTTCCTTGCCTGGACGCGCGGCAACACGCCGCCACTCGAACCGCGCGTCAGTCGAGGCCCGGCACGTCCCGGACCCAGGCGGTGGGGCCGTCCTCCCACTTGTTGTGGGTCAGCCGGACCACTGTACCGTCGGAGAGGCGGACGGCGTGCAGCTCGCCGTAGGGCTGGGGCTGGAAGACGACCCGCAACAGGGGCAGCTCGTCGCCGAACTCGGCGCGCTGGGAGGTAAAGAGCACCCACTCGTCGTCGGGCGAGAACCGGGGGTGCATGTCGTGGCCGGGGCTCGTGGTGAGGCGCTCGGGCGGGCCCCACCGCCCCTCCTCGTCGAGGGCGATCGTGTAGAGCTCGAAGTTCCCGTCCCGGAGCGACGTGAACGCGATGCGGTCGCCGGACGACGAGAACGCGGGCATCGTGTCGGTCGCCTCGTGGTGGGTCAGACGCCGCACGTCGCCGCCATCCGCATTCATCAGGTAGATGTCGGCGTTGCCGCCGCGGCGGCTGCGGAAGACGATGCGGCGGCCGTCGGGCGAGAAGTCGGGCAGGGCGTCGTTGGCGTCCGAGTCCGGGGTCAGGTTCACGAGGCCGGCGCCGTCGCTGCGGATCTTCCAGATGTCGACGTCCACTGCGTCGGAGGCGAACGGCGGCCCGACGATGAACGCCAGCCAGCGGCCGTCCTTCGACCACGAGGGCCCCCAGGCGGAGTCGGGGCCCCGATAGCGGTCCGCCCCCCCGGCGAGGTCGTGGATGACGCGCCTCCCGCTGCCGTCGGGCCGGGACGCCACGAGGCGGGCGAACGCCTCGCTGGTGGCGATCTCGCCCGAAGTCGGATCGACGGCCGGCAGGTAGCCGCGAATGCCGACCAGGGACACTTGTCGGTCCGGCATGTCGACGAGGAGCGGGGGGTGGGCGAGGAACGCTCCTGGCGCGTCGCTCTCGAACACCGACGCGTCCGCGACCGGTCCCGGCCCGTGGGCGAGGAGGCGGCCTGAGGCGGGATCGAAGGCCGGCGCCCAGTAGTCTCGGGCGCCGTCGCTCTCGACTCGCGGGTCGGAGCCGTCGGGCCGGCTGGACACGAGGGTCCACCGGCCGTCGCGGTGCGCGGTGTAGACGAGTCGACCCTCGGGGCCGAGGGCCGGCGACAGCGCCGCCTCGTCGGGCATGGAGATGGGTTCGGGGTCGGCGGCGGCGGGCGTCGCCGTGCCGGCCGCGTCACGGTCGGCCGCGGCGCTGCCGCCGCCGTCGACGGCGGCGCGGTAGATACGCGGCTCGCCGTCCCGCTGCGAGTAGAAGAAGACGTCCTCCCCGTCGCGCGCCCACGCCGGGGCGCCGTCCCAGCGCTCGTGGCGGGTCAGCCGCCGCACGTCGGATCCGTCGGCCCGCATCACGTACAGCTCGCTGGCCAGGTAGGTCGGCCCCGGGCTCGCCCCCGCGCTCGTCGCCACCGCCGTGTCGCGGCTGCTCGAAAAAAGAACGCGCGTGCCGTCGGGCGAGAAAGTGGGGTTGTAGTCGCCCGCCGCGTGCCGCGTCAGGTTCCTGGCCTCGCCCGCCGCGGACGGGTCCCGAGGTCGGAACGCCATCTCGAAGACGTCCGCGTTGCCGTCCCGCGTACTGACGAACAGCAGCCGCCGGCCGTCCGGCGAGATGGCGGCCGCGTCCTCCATGGCGGGGCCCTCGACGAGCGGCCGCGGGTCGGCGTCGCCGTGGAGGTCGAGCACGTAGAGGTCGGGGCTGCCGGTCCGCTCGGAGGTGAACACCACCCAGCGCCCGTCAGGCGAGATGACGCCGTTGTAGTCGAGGCCGGGGTCCGTCGTCAGCCGCCGTGGCTCCGAACCGGGACCGTCGAACAGGTACAGATCCCAGTTGGCGGGCTGGATGCTGCTGTAGACGATGGTCTCACGGCCGCGCTCCGCCTCTTGCCCGCCCTGCGCGACGGCGGTCGTCGCGACGACGACGAGGAATCCCAGCAGACCCGCAGTCGCCGGAACCCCGAGGGCGAATCGGCGCGGTCCGTGCCCTGCCCGCCGACCGCCGTGCGTCTCGGACTCCGGAACACGCATCGAGCTACCCCCCCAGGACAGAGTGCTGCAGGCGCCACGAAGACCCGGCTCTGAAGATCACCGTGGCGTCGGCGACGAGCACCGACTGTACCACTATTCGGCCGCGGTGAGACCCTGGCGGCCGCCCGCGCCCGGGAGAAGGTGCGAAACAGGGGCGGTGGAACTTCGACCACCCGGCTTTCGCACCTCTGGTCCAGTTCGTGAAACGCCTGGCCGGGCGTGGAGCATGACGACCCGAGTCGGCAGCCCGCGCCCGGATCTCGTTCCAGGAAAGCCTCATCGAAGACCCAGAGTCGTGAAATCCAGAGCGCGGATGAGGTGGTAGGTATCGCAGTGTAGAAGACCCAGGGCATCGCACACATCCGGGATGTGGCGATTCGCCCGCTGCTTCTTCGGCTTCGACGCCTCCGTGGTGACGACGGTCCGCCCGGCCGGGTCACGAAACGCGTAGGCGATAAGAAACGGATCGCGGCCGACGCGCTCAATCTCCACCTCGCTCAGGTCCCGCGCGTAGCCTTCTTCCGTCACACGCGCCACGAGAGCCGCCTCGGCGTTCTCGTCGAAGAGTACCGAATCCCGATTATCCCTGAGCCAACGCGTGAGACCATCATCCTTGCCGGCGAGAATCTCCTCGTACATCTCAATCGGGATCTTGACCTGCTGAGAGGTTGCACGATCGATCAACCAGTCCCAGAACTCGGGTACGCGTTCGAGTGGGTAGTAGTCGCGATTCGCGTCGATGAGGACGTTCGCGTCCAGCAGGTAGAGCAAGCCCAGCCCCCTACCGCGCCGGTGACGGACGGAGCATCTTCCCCACGTGCGGGGGCTTGACACCCAGGATCATCGCCGCCTTGGTGGTCGACAACGCCCCGGAACTCACCAGGCGGCGCGTGAACTCGATCAGGCCCCGCCCGACCCGGTCCCGACGCACGGTGTAGTAGCTGGGGCCTCCTTCCGTTTCACGCCGATCCTCGCGCTGGCGATCGCGAAGCTGCCGCCACTCCTCGCGGAACTCGGCTCGCAGTCGCTGGAAGGTCGAACGCTCAAGACGGTTCGCGCGCAGGAGCCGGTACGCGACCATCGTTCGGCTGAGGTTGCACTTGCTAGCGAACGCGTCGATACGCTGCTTCTGCTCGACGAAATTCCGCGCCCGCTCAATCTCAACGCTATCGAGCGCCCGCGGTGGCAGCAACCATTCCGCGGCGACCCTGTTGCAGAACTCCTCGACCTCCGTTTCAGCATCGAGACCCACCAGGCCCGTGCGGGCGAGCAACAGATGGGTCAACTCGTGCAGCAGCGTGAACGACCGCGCGGCCCGGGAGTCGTTGTCGTTGATGACCACGAACGGAGCGACGTCGTCCGCGATCACGAAACCGCGGAAGACCTCCGGATCGAGGGCCGTGTGGTGACTACCCAGGTCGCCCTTGAGCAGCACGAAGACGCCGGCGCTTTCCGTTCGCGAACGGAGCAACCGGAACGCCTCCGTGGCGTTCCGCTGCGCGCGGTAGGTCTCGGCGCTGAGGTCGTCGCCGAGCACTTGGGCCATCGCCTCCCGCGCGCGCTCGGCCAATTGGGCCGCTTCCGCGTTGCGCCGGAGGACGCGGCGCAATGAGTCGGTCGGCGACTCAAGTTCCCCGCGGTCGAGGAGGACACCCACGAACGGTAGTGGCTCGGCTTCGTCCTCGGCCTCCAGTGCGGCCCGAACCATCTCCTGGCGTCCCCGCAGGTTGCGGACGAGCGCCGCGATGAGAGCATCCTGCTCGGAGGTACGCGTTCCGGGTAGTGTGCGGAAGTCCGCACCGTACTTATCCGGTCGCGGCGGGGCGGCCAGGTAGAACGCCAGCAGCGGACGCCGGTACTGGCGCGCCATCCGGACGAGGACCGGCCGCGAGGGCTCCTCGTCGCCACGTTCCAGCGCCGTGAGCCGATCGATCGCCGCCAAGCCGCCGGCGTCCCGAATGCCGACCCTCGCGACGGCATCCTGGAGGCTCAGCCCCGCCGTCTCGCGTGCCCAGACGAGGATGTCAGGGTTGACCGCCGGCATCATCTACCTTCGGCCGCCGAGTCTCGGCGGCGGCGAGTTGTCCATCGCCATCCCCACGCCGCGTCATTCCGGCAACGATAGTGCTGATGGCCCTGTAAAGGCCTATAAAATAAAGACTTATAGCCACTAGGACGGCGATACTTCCCTTGCTGTACCCCTCATTATGACCTGGAATCGACAAGCCTATCGGAGCTTTCCTCGGACCGTCCATTTCGGTCGTCCAACCGAATTGACCCTCACGCTCGCAGCGTTTTCCGAGTGTTGCGGCCTTCACGCGCCGCTTGACCGGCGACGGCGCGCCACCACCTCCCGCGTCATGCCTCCTGCGCGGCGGGCATCAGGTCACGTGACGGCACTGCATTCAGGTAGCTGACGATCGAAGTCTCCACGTAGACGCTGGCCCCTGCCGGCCGCCGGGCGAAGGTGGCCAGGAGGGAATTCGTCATGTTCGCGCGCCGCCCGGGGCGCTGGCCGGTTCGGCGAACGGCTGCGGGAGACCACCGACGATGCGCACGGTCTCGACGCTCACGTGAACGATCCGCCGAATCGCCGCAATGAGATCCTCGGGGTCCGAGAACCAGCCGTTCGGGTCGTTCACGATGCGGCTCTCCCTGTCTTGCGTCACGCGGTAGCGGTCGATGAACCACTCCAGCGGCGTGCGCCCGTTGACCACGTAGTCGTGGGCCTCGCGCGGAATGCCGGCCAGTCGGACGTGCTCGTTGACCACCAGCGTCGTCCGGTCGCCGTCCGTGAACCGCATGGCCCGCTGCCCGAGCCGGAAGTGCTGCGGCTGCAGCCCACCGGGGCGGGCGGCGACGATCTCGATCGGGTATTCGGCGCAGGTCTCGTAGCCGAGATGCAGCGCCGCGAGGTCGCGTCCGGCCGCGGCGAAGGCGCCGAACTCGGGGGCGAACGGAATGCGGGGCACGCCTTTCGACAGGTCGTTCGTGAAGCGCTCGCGGTAGGCGGGTGCGTGGAGCACGCCGTAGACGTAGTCGAAGATCGCGTCCTTCGTGCTCGACCCGTCGCCGTAGTGCTGCCGGAACGCCGCCAAGGCCGCGTCGGTGATGTTGTCGACGCGCTCCAGCGTCGTCGGGAACAGGTCGGCGTCGTCAAAGGTACCCCCGCGGGGCGGGATAGACCCAGCGGGGGAAGCACTGGCCGAACTCCAGGAAGTGGAGGTCGGGCATGCTGTCGGCGACGAGGACCGAGAAGGGCCTGTTGGCGCCGACGCCGGGGACGCAGATGACGCGATTCTCCGCTCGTACCGGTAGCGCGGAAAGCACTGGCCCTTCGACACGAGTTCCAGGTCTGGCATCGTGTCGGTGATGAGCGCCGAAAAGCCCTTGGTCGCGCCGACGCCCGGCACGCAGATGACGCGGTTTGTCCGTCCGTCCGTCCGTCCGTCCGTCCGTCCGTCCGTCCGTCCGTCCGTCCGTCCGTCCTCAAAAGTCGTGCCAACTCCCGGCGCTGGCGGCGGGAAGATGCTGTCCTGCTGGTACTTCCGGTGAACAAGACAGTAGTCGACGTAGCAGTACTGTTTGACGAACGGCCGGTACAGGCTCGTCCAGATGCGACCCGGTGAGTACCGGACCGGCTTTCTGCGGCTCAGGTTATCGAGTAGCGCTTGGTCCCACCGCACGTGACGAGAGTGCAGCCGCGCGGCCTCATCGACCCCGTACTCGGGGCGCTCTTCCCGCACTCGCATGGCGGCCCGGTAGTCACCTACCATCCTGCGCGCGTTCTCCGCGCAGGCGTCCGCGGAGAAGTTGTAGATGTAGGCGTCCCGCCCTGTCTTGTAGCCGTTGCTGAACAGCCGGAAGATCGCCTCGTCCGACTTCCCGGCCTTCGCCGCCTTCGAGCCCATCGGATAGAGCGCCTGGAACGCGTCGTCGCGCTGACCGATCCAGTCGTGGTGCCGGTCGGGCGTGATCTCGCGCCAGTCGTCGACGCCCGCGACGGAGCCCGCCTCGCGGAGGATCGCGAGCTTCTCCTCGCGCTTCAGGTAGTCGCCGATGTCGCGGTACAAGATGCGGCACCCGTCGTGCGCGGCGTTCGGGTTGCGAACCAGAATCGTGATCGCAACCGGCGCGCGGGAGCCCTGGCCGAACACCTTGCCGCCCTCCCGGCGTGAGCGCTCGCCCTGAGTCCGCTGGTTCCCCCGCAGGTTCATCACGTAGACCGAGCTGAATTCCTCCGCCAGACACGCCCGCACGCCCGCGTCGACGTTGCCGTCGATCCACGACCCGTTGGTGACGAGGGCAACGACGCCCTGCTCGCCGATGCGGTCCGATGCCCAGCGGATCGCCATCTTGTAGGTGTCGTACAGGCTGTTCTTGAGCGTCGCGGTCGAGCGGTCCGCGTAGGTGTCCGCCACGCGCCGTTCCAGCTCCGGGTAGTCCACGTTGGGGTTGTCGTCGGCCGAGCTGCGCTGCCCCGCCGACCAGGGCGGATTGCCGACGACCACCTGGATAGGCAGCGCCTGCTGCCGCTCGACCCGCTCGCTGTTGTCCGGCAGCCACTCCCGGGGGAAGCCGCTCCGCTCGGTGTGCAGGTTGAAGGTGTCGGTGAGCACGATGCCGCCGAACGGCTCGTAGCCGCTGTCGGCGCCCCGCCGGCCGTGGAACGCCTCCTCGATGTGGATCGCCGCGATGTAGTAGGCCAGCAGCACGATCTCGTTGGCGTGCAGCTCCTCGCGGTACTTCCGCGTCAGGTCCACGTCCCGAATCAGCCCGGACTGCAGCAGCCGCACCAGGAAGATGCCAGTGCCAGTGAACGGGTCCAGCACGTGCACGCCCGTATCGCTCAGCACACGGCCAAACTCCCGCTTGAGGACGTGGTCGGCGCTGTTGAGGATGAAGTCGACGACCTCGACCGGCGTGTACACGATACCGAGGCGGTCGGCTTCCTTCTTCAGCGCTGTCACGAAGAACTTCTCGTACAGCTCCATCAGCACGCGCTGCCGGGCCGCGCTGTTGTCGAGACCGCGTGCCCGCAGACGCACGCTCTCGTAGAAGCCTTCCAGGTCACGCGTCTCGCTCTCGAGCCCGAACTCGGCGAAATCCTCGCGCAGCCCATCGAGTGCCTTGGCGACGGGATTGGTGCCGGCGAAGTCGTACCCCTCGAACAGAGCCTCGAAGACCGGACGCGTCAGGATGTGCTGCGCCATCATGTCAATGGCGCCCTCGCGGGGAATCGACTCGTTGATCGAGAGCTTCAACTCACCGTGGAACGCGCTGAACCACTCCCTAAGCGCAGCGTTCTCGGGGCTGTCGAGCAGGCCCGCGATGCGCAGGACGAGGCGCGAGAAGATGTCCGCTACGTCCTTTGCCCACGTCTCCCAGTACTTCCGGTCGCCGCACTTGTCCACGACCTTCGCATAGATCGCCCCCGGTGGCAGATCGAGGGGCAGGAAGGGCAACTCCACATTGGTCCGCTCCTCGCCGGTCCCGGGGTCGAATATAACGAGTCGGTCGGTCGGCGTCTTGTTCAGGTCGATCTGATTGATCTCGGCGTCGAAGCGGTCGTCGTGCGAGCGCAAGGCGCGGAGCACGCCCCAGACCGCCGCGAACCGCTCGTTGTCGTCGAGCGCGGTGGCCGGGTCGACGCCCGCCGGCACCGCGACCGGCAGCACGATGTAGCCGTAGGTCTTGCCCGGCGCCTTGCGCATGGCCCGCCCGACCGCCTGCACGATGTCCACTTGGCTGTTGCGCGGACTCATGAACAGCACCGCGTCGAGCGCCGGTACGTCGATGCCCTCCGACAGGCAGCGAGCGTTCGACAGGATGCGGCACGTGCCGTCGGAGGCGCCCTTCAGCCACTCGATGCGCGCTTTGCGGTCGAGCGCGTGGTCCTGGCCGTCGACGTGGCGTGTTTCGCAACGAAACGCGCCGGCCCGCTCCGCCGCGGGCAGCCGCTCCACCGCCTGTTCGACGAGGCCGTCCCAGTGCCGCTCCAGACGCTTCGACGAGCGGATGGTGTTCGTGAAGGCGATGGCCCGGCTCAACGGCCGCACGGGGTCAGCGTCGAGGCGGCGATTCTCCGGGTTCTGCAGTGCCCGCCAGCAGCCGATGACCCTGGCCGCGTCGTCGAGGTTGATCTCGCCGCCGCTGGCGGCCAGATGCGCCTGCAGCGCGCCGTCGACCGACTGCTCCGACACGGCGAGGACCACGACCTTGTAGTCCGCCAACAGCCCCTGCTCGACCGCCCGCGAGAACGGCAGCCGATGCAGCTCCGGCCCGTAGGTCTTCTCGTCATCCATCGAGAACACCTCGACCGCGTGGCGCGCCGCTTTCGACCTGGCGCCCTCGGTGTAGAGGCGCGGTGTAGCAGTCAGGTAGAGCCGCTTGGCGGCGTGTATCCGCTCGTCGTCGTGCACGAGCAGGAACGGCGAGGTTCCGTCGCCGGGGCGCTCGACCCCGGTGGTCCGGTGCGCCTCGTCGCACAACACCAGATCGAACGGCGGCGCACCGCCGCGCTGCGCCCGCTCGACGAGGCTAAGCGACTGGTAGGTCGAGAAGACCACCGTCATGGCGTCCTTCGCGGCGCCCCGCAACGCCTCCGCGATGGCGGTCGGGTCGGTCGTCACCGGAATCTCGAGCTCCCGCAGGGAGGCGTCCTCGTCGGTGCGCCCGGCGCGGGTGTCGGAGCAAATGCCGACGTAGCGGTGGGCCACGGTCCGCTGCTCGGCCCAGGCCCGCATCGACTGCTGGAACAGCGAGATCGACGGCACCAGGTAGAGGACGCGCCCACCGACGCCGGCCATGCATTCGGCAACGCACAACGCGGTGAAGGTCTTGCTCGTGCCGCACGCCATGACGAGCCTGCCGCGGTCGTGCTCCTCGAGCCCCCGGACCACATCCTCGACGGCCGCCTTCTGGTGTGGGAGCGGGCGGAACGGCTCGGCGCGCCAGCGGAGTGCTTCCGGCTGTTGCTGCCGCAGGTTCGGCCAGTCGATGGGGCGCTCCGCCAGATCATTGAAGCGGAGCACCTGACAGGCCGGCGTCAGGCCCTCGATGGTCTTGCGAGCGTTCGGTCCCCACTCGGCGCCGGTGTCAACGACCAGGCGCTGCGTGAACGGCTTGCGCGCCGAAGCGGAGATGAACGAGTCGAGTGCGCCCTTCGAGATACGGGTCCGCGGTTCGTGAAACTTGCACTGGATCGCACAGTGACCGCCCCTGCGTTCCTCGGCGACCAGATCCACGCCGGTGTCCTGACCCGTGAAGTCGGGGCGGCGGGCCGTCCACTCGGACCATCGCCAGACATCCGTGAAACGGTCCCGATAGACCGGATCCTCGCGCAAGTACTGCCGCATCAGGCGCTCGAACAGCGCCCCACGCTCGGCCGCTGAACGAGCGCCGGCGCGGATCTGCTCAAGCGCCTGCTGCAAGCCGCCGCTCATCGGTGTTCTCGTCCCCAACCGTGGTCTGCTCGTCCCATGACCGTCTCGGGAGCGGTCACGCTCACGGCTGCAATCGCTGGCCGCGCCGCGGGCTGATTCTATCGCAGCCGTGGGACGCGGCTCGCGTTGCATGCGACATTGCCGCAGGTGTTCGGCAAGGTCGCTCCCTACCCGTTCTGCGTCACTTTGGGCCATGCCGTTTGGGGCGAGCGGGGACCTTGGTTCCCGTTGAGAGCCGGGGATCTGCGGGCGGCACGAGTGTCACGGACGGGGTGATTCCGGAGACCCGGTCACTGTGGGGCACAGGGGGGGTGACTCGAACCTCGCCGCCTACCCGGCCGCCCTCGTCACCGGCCGGCCGGGTAGGGGAAAAATCGCGGCGCTTTGCGCCGTTCTCTTGCCGCGCTGCGCGCGGCAAGAGACGAGGCCGCGGAGCCGACGCGCTCGATCACCCGCGTCAACGTTGCTCGACGCTCGACAAGTGCCGCCGGACTCAACGCCGTCACCAGGTCGACGGGCGCTCGGGGTCGTACGGCCCCGGCCCCTGTGCCCGCGGGCCTATGAACCTCACTCTTGAGCCGACCGCGGTCGCTCACTGCCACCTTCCGGTGGCAGGCTTCGACGACGCCACCGCGGCGCGGCCCGCACGGGCCGCCCGACCACCCGCGTCCCGACGCGCGACAGCCCGGATCGAGCTGTCGCGAAAAAAATCTGCCGCCTTGGCCCGTACCGCGTCGCATCGGTGAGGACCGAACCGGCCTCTTGGAATCCCGTGTGGCCCCAATCGGATAGATCTGGACGGAATAGGCCGGATCGGGACGGAACTCCTTGTTTTGCAAATAGTTATGGCACTTGATACGCTCGGATTCTGCCCGTTCGCAGACAGGTTGTTGCAGTCCATCGCACCAAGGAGCGCTTCAGATGACGACGAACCGACAAGCCCCCCCTGTGCAGCCGAACGCCTCCGCCGCCATGCCCAGACTCCTCACCCTGCGCGACGTGACCGCGGCGACCGCTCTGTCCCGCTCGGCCGTCTATGCGCTGATGGCCGAGTCCCGGTTCCCGAAGCCGATCCGCATCGGCACCCGGGCCGTCCGCTGGGTCGAGCGGGAAGTGCTCGACTTCATCGCCAGCCGTCCCCGAGCCGGCTCGGATCGGCCGCCGCACAGCCGGGGTTGACACGGCGGTTCACGCTGCCGGCAACATGAGGAACCGGCCGTGTCGATGAGCGACCGAGCACCTGCCGTCCGAGCTGGCTCACGGCGACGTAGGCACCATGAGCCAGCATACCCCTTGTGTACACAAGGGGCTGGCGAGGGGGACGCTGCGCCCCCCTCGACCCCCGGCTTCACGCGCCCGGCCGGGCCGGACGGCGGCGGCTCCCGCCCCCGCACTCCCTGTCGATGCCGCTGATGGCTGAGCGCCGCACCGGGCAGATCCACCTGCGCGTCTCGCCGGCCGAGGCCGCCGCGTGGCAGGCCAAGGCCGAAGCGGCCGGCGTGCCGCTGTCCGGCTTGCTGCGGCGGGCCATGGCGCGCACGCGAACCTGGACTACGGCGGCGGCCGAGGTCGAGCGCGAGCGCACCCGCGAGGTCGCCCGCGTCGGCAACAACCTGAACCAGATCGCGCGTTGGGCGAACACCTACGCCGCGCCCATCGACGCCGTCGAGATCATCGCGAACCTGGTCTGCATCTCGCAGACGCTAGACAAGGTCGCCCGTGTCGGCGACGCAGCGGACGATGCACCTTAAGTTCATCGCCCGCGGGACCGGCTCGGCCAGGGCGGCGGTCGACTACCTGCTCGGCGCGCGGGACGCGGCCGGCCAGCTGCGCGACGGCGTCGCGGTTCGCCGCGGCGATCCCGACCAGGTGGCCGCCGTCGCCGACGCGCTCGAGTTTCGGCACAAGTACACCTCCGGCGTCATCGCGTGGGCGCCGGAGGACCGCCCGACCGACGCGCAGATTGATGCCGTGCTCGACAAGTTCGAGAAGACCGCCTGGGCCGGCCTCGATCCGGACCGCTACGCGTGGACGGTGGTCGAGCACCGCGAGCGCGGTGGCGGCGTCCACGTGCACGTCCTCGCCGCCCGCTGCGACCTGGAGACGGGCAGGAGCCTGAACATCGCGCCGCCCGGCTGGCAGAAGACCTTCGGCCCGCTGCGTGACGTCTTCAACCTCGAGCACGGCTGGAGCCGGCCCGACGACCCGGCCCGCGCCAGGGCGCAGCAGCCCGGCCACCGCGCGTTGATCGACGCGGCGAAGCTGCGGGCCGGCCTCGAAGTCGAGGCCGACCCGCGCGAGCTGGTCCGCGACTACCTGCTGCAGCGCGTCGAGCACGGCGTCGTACGCAGCCGCGCCGACGTCGTCGCCGCGCTGAAGGAGGCCGGCCTCGACGTGCCGCGGCAGGGCAGCGACTACATGACCGCCCGCGATCCGGAGAGCGGGAAGCGGTGGCGGCTGAAGGGAGCGTTGTACGAGCATGACTTCCAGCCAGAGCGACTTGGCCGCCCGGCTGCGGCGGAAGTGGGAGACCGACCGCCGGGAGATCGAGGAGACCGGCGTGGCGGAGCTGCGGCGGCTTGGCGAGAGCTTGAGCAGCGCTGCGAGGAGCGCGCAGCGCTCCATCGACGCCGATATGGCGGCGTGGACCGAACGAACCCGCGCCCTGCTCTGGCGGGCGTGGCTCTTGCCCGCGGCGGCGGGTCTGAGTCTCTTTCTGGCCATCTGCGGCGGCAGTTGGGGGACGATGCGCTGGTTGTCGATGCGGATCGAGAGCCAGCTCCAGGCCCTGGTGATCCTGGACGTGGACATCGAGCAGGCCCGCGAGACCTTGACGCAGCTCGAGACGATGACTTGGCGCGTCGAGCTGCGCGAGATCGACGGCGAGCGGTTCGTCGTGCTGCCGGCGGGCTCGCTGGAGCGTCCGCCCTGGAGAGTGGCCGGGCGGCCTGCCGTGAAGCTGTCGAGCGAGTGAGGGAGCTCTATGGACGAGCTACAGCGGCAGTTGATGACGGCCTTGCGGCGGTTGTCCGAGCAGTCCGAGCGGGAGCGGACGCAGCAGGCCGCGCAGGCCGAAGCCTGTCAGCAGCAGGTCGAGACCTTGCGGCGGCAGGTCGAGCGGCTCAGCGCGCAGGTGACGAGCTTGACCGAGCACTGCACGGCCCTGGCCGAGACCTTGCGCGGGCGGTGGAGATGATGCGGCACCGCGGCCGGCAGCGTGGACACGAGCGGGACCACGGCCCGAGCCGCTGAGGCCGAATCAGCCGCGGTGGTTCGGCTCATCCGGAGGCAGGTCATGATCTACGAAGTCGAGTACACCGACGAATTCGAGTCGTGGTGGGACGAGTTGTCGGCACGGACGCAAGACGACGTGTCGCGGGTCGTCAACATGCTCGCGGAACAGGGGCCGCAACTGCCATACCCCTACTGCTCGGCGATCACCCAGTCGCGCCACGGCCGCATGCGCGAATTGCGGATCCAGAGCGGCGGCCGGCCCATCCGGGTGTTCTACGCGTTCGACCCGCGACGCACGGCGATCCTGCTGCTTGGCGCCCACAAGACGCACGCACGCCGGTTCTACGACAACTACGTCCCCCGCGCCGACCTGATCTATGATCGCCATCTGAACGAGTTGGCCCGGGAACGCCGGACTCGTTCCTACGAGACGTCCGCCATGGCCCACCGCCCCTGGTCCGAGTTGACGAAGCACTGGAGCCCCGAGAGGAAGGCCGCCAACGCGCGCGCCGAGGCGAGGCTTCGCGCCGACATCCGCCAGCTCCAGGCCCAGGCACGGAAGGAAGGTCGCCACCCCGGCGATCCGCCGTCTGCAGAGTCATCGTCGCAGCGCCCGCAGATGCCGACCAACCCCGTCGAGTCGGACCGGGTGGTCGAGCGGGACTTCGACCCCAGCCGTTAGTAGGGGCGCATCACCGGCCCTCGCCAGCCAGGTACGCCGCCCAATCGTCCATCACCAGCCGGCGCCGCTCGAACAGGTCCGACCGGGCGTAGGCGGCCTCGACTTTGTTCTGGACGACGTGAGCCAGCGCCGCCTCGATGACCTCGCGCGGATGGTCCGTCTTCTCGGCCGCCCAGTCCCGGAACGACGAGCGAAAGCCATGTGGAACAGCCGCGATCCGAAGGTCGTTGAGCATCTTGAGCAGCGTCGACGCCGAGATCGGTCGCCCGCTCCGCATCGGGAACACGAGCGGATTGCCGCAGCCGAGCGCCCGCGCCGCGTCGAGGACCTCCAGCGCCCTACCGCACAGCGGGACCCGGTGCTCCCGCTTCGCCTTCATCCGCTGCGCCGACAGGGTCCACACTCGGTTTGTCGTGTCGATCTCGGCCCATTGTGCGCCGCGCACCTCGCCCGACCGCGCCGCCGTGAGCACGAGGAACTCGAACGCCAGCTTGACGGCGGGCTGCGCCGAACCCGCCCGCGCCGCAGCAATGGCCGCGGCCACGTCCTTGTGCGGCAGCGCCAGCCGGTGCGTCACGATGTCGTTCTGCGGGCCGAGCACCGGCAGCACCCGATCGCAGGGGTTGTCGCTGCGCATGTCCAGGGCGATGGCCCATTCCAGCACGGACCGAATGCGCTGACGGACGGCGCGGGCCGTCTCCGCCTTCACGTGCCAGATGGGCGTCAGGATATCGAGGACGTCCGCGGTGTCGACCTCCGAGACCGGCCGCCTGCCGATCCGGGGGAAGGCGTAGCGCTCCAGACTCCGCCACCAGTTCTGCGCGTGCCACCGGCCGCGCCAGCCGCCGCGCTTCTGTTCCAGCACGCGCTCGGCGGCCGCGGCGAAGGTGGGCACGCCCTCGGCGCGGCGCTTCTCGGCGAGGGGGTCGCCCCCGGCGCGGGCCAGCTTGCGGTTGGCGAGGGCCAGTTCGCGGGCCTCGGCGAGGGAGACGAGCGCGGTGGCGCCGAGTCCGAGTTCGCGGCGGCGGCCGCGGATGACGATGCGCTGGACCCAGCTTCGTGTTCCGGTCGGCTGGACGAACAGGTAGAGGCCGTTGCCGTCGGCGTGCCTGCCGGGCGGGGCGGAACGGACGAAGGCGGCCGAGAGAGCCTTGTCGGGATGGCGTCCCCGGCGCTTGGTTCTGCGGGGCGAGGGGGCGGGTTCGACTACAACATCCATTCCCCCATTATATGCGGGATTGGAGCGGATTTCACAATGCGTCCTGAACCGTTCAGTCCGTGGCGACGAATCATAAATTACTACCAGTCATTGACTTATGGACGCATATACACGCGGCCGGACGCAACCGTAACATCATCGGTCACTCAGGCAACGCGAAGACGTAGAGCGCGTTGCCTCCCTCCGGCTGAAAGATCTCCGGCGTGAGGGTCGCGGTGAGGCTGCGGAACGCGCCTCCGAGCGCCGCCGGCACGGCGATGAACTGCCGGCCGTCCGCCGCGTAGGTGATGGGGTAGCCGTGCGCCTTGGCCCCGAGGCGGGTCTCCCAGAGAACCTCGCCCGTCTCGATGTCGAACGCCCGATAGAAGCGGTCGGCGTCGCCCGCGAAGACGAGCCCGCCCGCCGTCGTCAGCGTCGACGTCAGGAACGCGGCCCGCTGCTCATGGCTCCACAGCTCGTCCATCGTCCGCACGTCGTAGGCGGCCAGCTTGCCGACGTTGCCGTTGGAGCCCGGCATCTCCGTGAACTCCGACCGGCCCGCCTCTCCCCCGCCGCCCTCGATGAAATCCACCGCCCGGCCGGTCAGGAACATGCAGGCCTGGTGGAGGGGGATGACGAGGGCGCCGGCGCCGGGGTGATAGGCGGAAGCCTGCCAGTTGTGCCCGCCGAGCAGGCTGGGACAAGCGGGAACGCGGTCGCCGATGTCCGCGTCGCGGATGTCCGGCCGGTAGGTCAGCTCGCCGGTGGTCCGGTCGATGGACTCGAAGACGTCCTGGTAGACGGTCTCCCGCAGGTCCAACAACGCCCCCGTGCGGCGATCGAGCTTCCAGAGGATGCCGTCCTTGCCGATGGTGAAGAGCCACTTCTCGTCGTCGGCATCCACCAGCACGCGCTCGTAGACGATGTCGAGGTCGAGGGTCTCGCCCGGCGCGTGCTGGAAGTACCACTCGACCCGGCCCGTCCGCGGGTGAAGGGCCAGCGTCGAGTTGGTGTAGAGGGCGTCCTGCCGCGTCGTCATGCCGCGGCTCGCCGCCACCCACGGCTTCGCCTGCGCTGTCCCGATGTAGTAGAGGCCGAGCTCAGGGTCGTAGCTGCCGGGGATCCACTGGTCGCCGCCGGCGCGGAGGTACGGCGGCGTGTCGCCCCACGAGGCATCGTTGGGGTCGCCGGGCAGGGCGATGGTGGATGTCCGCCACAGCTCCTCGCCGGAGTCGGGGTCGTGGCCGGTGATGAAGCAGGTCTGCGCCTTGTAGCGCTGGCACCCGTTGGTGCCGGTGACGACGACGCCGTCGGCGATGACCGGACCGGCGTTCTGGCGAAAGCCCTGCGTGTAGTCGGCCTTGACCGTCCGCCAGATCTCCTCGCCGGTCCGCGCGTCGAGGGCGACGAGGGCCGCGTCGGCGGTGGCGAGGAACACCCGATCGCCGTAGAGGGCCAAGGTGCGGGTGGGCGCGCGCTGAGGCGCGTCCTCGGGCAGCGGCGAGCGGTACTGCCAGAAGACGTCGCCGGTGACCGCGTCCAACGCCTGCACGACATCCCCGGGGCTGGCCAGGAACATCACCCCATCGTGCACGAGGGGCGCCGTCTGGTGGTTCCCCTCGCGGATCGCCAGCACCCAGGCCAGCCGCAGCTGGTCGACGTTGTCGCGCGTGATCTGCTCCAGGGTGCTGTAGCCGTGGCCGTCGCGGGTCCGCCGCCAGCTCAGCCAGTCGCCGGGCGCCGGGTCCTGCAGCAGCGCGTCGGTGACCGGGGTCAGGGTCCGTTCGACCGGGCGGTTCACGAACCGCGTGGGCCGCCGCCGCGGCGCCTCGCCGGCCGCCCCTGCCCGCCGGGCCTCGGCGACGTCCGCCGCGTCGCCGATCACGACCGCCGCCTCGGCCGTCAGCGGCGCGTCGCCGGGCCGAGCCCCGTTCGCGTCCAGGATGTACGCGACCAGCTCCAGGTAGACCCGGTTGCCGAGAGAGCCGCCGAGCCCTGGCGGCATCTCGTCCCGGACGTACGCGAACAGCTCGTCCGTCGACCGCCCGGCCCAGCCGTTCAGGAAGTCGACCCCGCGCAAGGCCGGCGCTTCCGCTCCGTCCAGCCGCTCGCCGTGGCACTCCCCGCATTGCCGCGCGTACTCCGTCCACCCCGCCGCGGCCTGCTCGGCCGTGAATCCCCCGTCCGCGACCTGCGGCTGGGCCGCGGCGCCGACGACGCCCGGTCCGCCGGCGCTACCGGCCAGCACGATCACGGCGGCCGCCGCCGCCCGGATCACCGCCGCCGCCGACCGATGCGAACCGCCGCTCTCGACGCGAGCCTCTCTCGACATGATTCGCAACTCCCCGGGGCCCCGGCCGCCGGCGCCTGCACGCCCGCGATCACCAGCGCCCCCTCGCGCCGTCGACGCCGACGGCGTCGCCCCAACCCCCAGCAAGCGCCGTCGACGCCGACGGCGTCGCCCCAACCCACAGCAAGCGTCGCATGAGCCCAGCCCATCGAGTGCCGCGCGACCCCCGGTGCAGGTGCACCATCGCCCTCGTGATCCCGGAGGTGGTCGCATGAGCCCAGCCCATCGAGGGCTGCGCGACCGCGTCACCTCGACACGGTCCGACTCGCCTCTCCGACGAAGCCGAACCCGCCAAGCCCTACGGCCGGTCGGGAAGCGGGCCGAAGTCGGGCGGAGGCGTCCGGTAACGGGTCGCCGCCTCGTAGGCCGACGCCGCCCTGAGCACCGCGGCCTCGTCGCCGGGGCCGGCCCAGAACATCATGCCGATGGGCAGCGGCGTGTCCAGCCGCGACGGCTCGTAGCCGGGAACGGCGTCGTACGCGTCGCCGGCCGCGTTCAGGACGTAGCGCGGCTCGTAGACGACGTCGTTGAACCCGGCCGGCACGACGATCTCGGGGGCGCCGATGAGCGCGGTGATGGTCTGGGTGGCCCCCGACGCGCCGCGGCCGTTGACGCTGGGCTCGCTCGGTCCGCCGACCCTCTGGTGGGGCAGGGTGTTCTCGGGGTTCACGAGCACGTCGAGCCGGTTCTCGCGCATCACCTTGGCGAGCACGAGCTGCATGACCGCGCGCATCTGCATGCGCTCGGTGTTGCCGTACGAACGCACGTCGTCGAGCGCGGCCCAGTTCGCCGAACCCGCCTCGGCCGCGGCCGAGAAGTACTTCGTGTTGGCGTCGAGGCTCGCCATGTCGACGACCCGCCCGTCGCCGCGCCGAGCCAGGTACTGGTCGATGTGGAACCCGAAGGCCCGCGTCGCGGGCGAGAGGGTCACGCGGCGCAGGTTCAGGTTGGCGGCGAGCGGCGCGCGCCCTTCCGCGAGCTCGACGAGGTAGCGCTTCGACGTGACGTCGTGGCCCGGCACCGCGAACTCGAGGGCGCCGTCGCGAGTCTGCGAAAAGTACTCGGGCATGTGGATGGGCAGGATCTCGGCCAGCGCGTCCTGGAACGTGTACGCCATGTCGGGCACGTCGGGGTCGTCGGGGTGGAGCGCATCCCGCGACTCGACCAGATCCGCCCCGAGCCGGTCCCGGAGGACGGTCTTGATCTCGGCGTCGATGCGGTCGCTGATGGCCGCGTCGTTCAGCGTGTGCCTGACCATGTACTCGCGCACGACGCCGATGCGCATGCCGGCCAGGGGCTGCTCTCCCCCGTCGAGCAGGCCGTCGACGACGAAGCCGGCGTAGGGCTCGTCGGAGACCAGGGCGCCGGGCAACGCCGTGTAGATGTCCCGGGAATCGAAGTAGCCCAGCGCAGGGTCGACGAGGGCGTCGAGGACGAGGGCGGCGTCGCGCACGGTGCGGCAGTTGATGCCCGCGCGGTCCACCAACGGATTCGACCCGACGGCGCCGCCGTAGGGGATCAGCCCCTTGGTCGTCAGCAGGCTGACCACGCCGTTGCGCGACGCCGGCCCTTTGCACGAGCCACCGGTCTGCTCGCAGAAGGCGCAGGTGACGAGGTTGGCGGAGACTGCGACGCCCGACCCCGAGCTCGATCCGCGCGGCGAGCGCGCGGTGTCGTAGGGGTTGCAGGCCTGCCCGCCCCAGGTGCTTCGCTCCGAGTAGCCCAGGTACCGGGCGGTCGCGGCGGCGGGCCCGCCGGGGTCGCCGATGCCGCCGTTGAACTCGGTTGCGTTGGCCTTCGCGTAGACGATGGCGCCCTTCGTCCGCAGCCGGTCGACGACGGTCGCGTCGGCGGGGGGCGCGTCGGTGGCGAAGTCGATGTCCGCCGCCGTCGTCGTGCGCATGTCCCGAGTATCGAAGACGTCCTTGAACGCGAGGGGGATGCAGTACATCGGCAGCGCCGCGAGATCGGGGTCGGCGCCGTACTCGGCGTCCAGCTCCGCCGCCCGCTCGAGGGCGTCGGGCTGCCGCCGGAACCCGTCGCAGGCGGCGGGGCAACCGGCGGGCAGCTCGCCCGTCGAGGGATGCGCGTCGCAGGCCCCCTGGCAGCTCACCGATCGCTCGCCGCGCAGGTTGAGCGTGCTCAACGCGTTGACCTGACCCGCGTCGGGGACGCCGGCGACCATGCCGTACTGCGCCTGCACGGCGGGGTCGGAGAGGGTGGGCTCCATCCGCCCCAGGTCGAGCGGTGTGCCGCGATACCGATCGAAGTCGGGAAGGATGCTCGAGACCGGAATGGTGGCGGTGGGGAACTGAACCGGCGCACCGGCGCGAACCGGACCGCGCGCCGGCGCCACCGGGGCCCCGTCGAGGGTGACGAGCCGCGTGCAGGCGCCGTTGTAGGCGCGGGTGCGGTCGACGTAGGCCTGCACCACGCCCTGACAGCTCGTCCGGCCGTCCTGGATCGCCCGGTGAATCTCCTCGATGGTCGCTTCCTCGATCCGGAACTCTTCCAGCCGATCCGTCTCCGGCTGCGCCAGCGCGATTCCGGCCGCCAGCAAGCACCAAGCCGCCGCCAGCGTTCCGGCCGACAGCCGGCGAGATCGTCTCCGAGTCGTCATCGGTTCGTCCACTCCAGCCGTCCGATGCGAAGGCGCCACGCATGGCGCCAACCCGCACCGCAGCCTATTGCCGCTGCCGAATCAGGATGTTCGCGAGGCCGCGCGCATCGGCGGGGATCTCGTCGTCGCCGGCCGGCATCCTGCTCATCGAGAGCATGTAGGCGACGACGTCGGCGTACTCCTGGTCGGTGAGCGACCCGGGGTTGTCCTCGGGCATCGTCAGCCGCGTGTACGCGAGCAGGGCGGCCAGCGACCGTCCCTCCCACACGCGCAGGAAGCGCGCCCGCGCCAGCGGCGGCGTCGAAACCATGTCGGGGTCGTCCGGCGCGCCGTTCAGCCGCCGGCCGTGGCAGAGGCCGCAGGCGCCGAAGTAGACCTGCCGGCCCCGCGCCGCCTGATCCTCGCTGAAGACGCCGTCCCAGGTCGACGCCGCCGGTCCCGCGTCGGCGAGGCGGGCCAGCACCGCCGACGCGTCGTCAGCGGTCACCGCCCCGAAGCCGTTCGTCCAGGCGCCGCGCACGTAGCTCGCGACGGCGGCGGTGTCGGCCGCGCTCAGGGCGGGGAACGCCGGCATGTCGCCGATGCCCTCGCGGACGGCCCGAACGACGCGGGCGGCGTTTCCGAGGCGCTCGTTGCCGTTCAGGGCCGGGAACACGGTGGAGCGGCCCCCGCCCGAGTCGCCGTGGCACAGGGCGCAGTGCTGCTCGTAGAGCTGCCGACCCTGGCCCGGCGCCGCGTCGTCGACCTGCGCGGCGACGGCGCCGGGAACGAGGAGACAGGCGAGGAGTCCATGCACGAGGCCCCGCGGAGTCCGACGCGCACAACGTGCGGCCTCGCCGCGGGCTCCCGGACTCGGGCCATTCACTAGGATCTCTTCCATCAGACCAGCCCCCACGTTCGTGTCGCCCGTGTCGCCCCCACCCGCGCGGCCGAGGCCGCTTGTCCACGTCGCCGCCGCGAGCCGCCACGTGTCGCCCCCACGTGCGCGGCCGAGGGCTTCCCAAGGATGCGACTCCAGCCATGCGTAAGTGTCGCCCCCACGCGCGCGACCGCGGGTGCGTCGCCGCGCCCCTCACTCGGGCGGGCGTCCGTGCTCATCGGCGTGTCGCCCCCACCCGCGCGGCCGAGGGTGCGTCGCCGGCCGGGCGAGTCGGACCCCCTGGAGCGATCACGACCAGATATCGGCATCCGAGAGCTCCCGATCCTGCTCCAGTGCCGCCCGGATGGTCGTGTCGGCCGTCACCGCTCCGTCGAAGCGGAAGGGAATGCAGCCCCTTCCCGAGACGAAGAGCCGGTACTCGCCGGCCGGGACGTGCAGCTCCGCCATCCCGCGCTCGTCCGTGACGGCGCGGTACGGGTGCGCCACCACCCGCGCCCCCTCGACCGGGGTCCGGCTCTCGGCGTCCAGCGCGACGACCGTCACCCGGCACTCGGGCGCCGACACGACCCGTACGCCGAAGCGGACGCGCCCACCCGTCTGTGCAGTCGCAACCGCACCCGGCTCCGCCGCACCTCCCGACTCCGCCGCACCGCCGGTCGCCGACTCGACGCCCGGCTCCGACGCACCGCCGGTCGCCGACTCGACGCCCGGCTCCGCCGCACCGCCCGGCTCCGACGCACCGCCGGTCGCCGACCCGACGCCCGGCTCCGACGCACCTCCCGGCTCCGCCGTACCGCCGGTCGCCGACCCCACGCCCGGCTCCGCCGCACCGCCCGGCTCCGACGCACCGCCGGTCGCCGACCCGACGCCCGGCTCCGCCGCACCGCCCGGCTCCGCCGCACTGCCGGTCGCCGACCCGACGCCCGGCTCCGACGCATCGCCGGCCGTCGACCTGTCGCCCGTCGCCGAGGCGGCACGCGTCACCGTTGCCTCCCAGTCGTAGAGGCCCTCGGCTTCCGGGGCGACGAGCGCGACCTCGGCCTGGTAGAGCGCGTCGGTGCCGGGCCACGGCTCCTCGTCGACGGTGGCCGTCGCCCGACTTCGGCCCTCGTGGTCACGCACCTCCACTCGACAGCCGTCGGGCCGGCCCCCGGAGGAACAGGCAATTCCGATCCTGACGCTGAAACGCCTCCCGCCCTCGATGGCCGCCGGCACGTCCCAGACGATGACGCGCGCGACGTCGGGCGGGGCGGCGCCGGCGTCCACCATCAGGGACGACGCCTCGGCGTCCGACGCGGCCATCTTCGGCGGCGGCGCGTCGTTACGGTCCATGGTCAGTCAGCCGTCAGACGGGATCGCCGACATCGAATCGGACAAGTACGCGGGGGCAGCCGCCTCATCGAGTTCGACAAGCGCTTCGCCGGCGCCCCTGCCGACCGACAGGTCACGCCATCGGCGCTCAAGCGACGCCTGCGGGCGCCAGCCGAGCCCCGGGGCGACCGTCTCTACGCCGACGGCTCCTCCGCGGCATGCGTGCCGGCGATGTAGCCGTGCACGTGGCCCTTGCCGAGGCCGTGCTTGTTGAAGCCGCCCACCGCCTCGCCGCCCGCGTAGAGGCCGGCGATGGCCTCGCCCTGCATGTCCACGACCTGCTGGCGGCCGTTGACCCGCAGGCCGCCGTAGGAGTCGTGCCAGACCACCATGATCGACAGCGCGTAGAACGGCGGCCGGACGATGCGGTACATCGGCGCGTCGGCCTCGCGTTCGAACTCGGGGTCGGCCCCGGCGTCCACGTGCTCGTTCCACTTGGCGACGGTCTCGGCGAGGTGGCGCAGCGGCACCCGCTGGAACTCGTGGCCCGCCTTCATCTTCTCGGCCAGCTCCTCGATGGTGTCGGCCTTGAAGAAGTAGCCGTTGTCGGCCACGTAGGGATAGTAGAGCTCCCACCCGGTGCGGTCGACGGCCTCCTCGTCGAAGATGGCCCAGAGCGGCCCCGAGTAGTAGTCGGGCGCCTCCGACCCCTCGTTGATGGCCAGCGCGGCGTCGAGGCCGTGCTCGTAGCTGTACATCTCGCGCACCCACTTCGCTTGGCAGTTGCGCCAGTCGAGGGGCTTGTGGTCGAGCCCCCGGCCGGGAGTGGCGCCGTCGCCGGGGTACCGGCTGCCGGCGGGCCGGGAGGGCAGGCGGACCTCGTTGAAGAACCGCTTCCCGACCTGGTTCACGGCGATGAACTCCTCGAAGCCGGCGCTGCCGACGTTGACCCCGGCCGAGCCGCGGAAGCCGAACGTCGGGTGCCCCGGCATCATCGTCGTGTACGCGTCCCGGGTACCGAGGCGGGTCGAGATGTGGAACGTCGTGGGATACGACAGGTTCTGCTGCATCCCCGCGAGGTTCGCGCCCACCCGCAGGCCGGCGACGAGCGCGCTGCCGTCCTGGCCGTGGGGGCCCTGCAGGGCGAGACCGCTCGTCGGGAAGGCGGGCTCGCGCATGGCCGGGTAGAACATGCTGCGGACCTGGGGGTTGCCGGCGTGGCCGCCGCTCGCGAGGATGACGCCGCGGCGGGCGCGGATGGTCACCGTCTCGCGCCGCTCGTCGACGTTGCCGTTCCGCCAGTAGCTCTGCATGAGCTCGCCCGTCTCGGGGTGGCGGCGCGGCGAGTAGTGGGCGCGGATGCCCACCACCCGGCCCGAGAACGGCTTCTCGCGGATGAGGTCCGCGAAGCGGCGGTGCAGCATGAACTCGACGCCTTTCTCGCGCGCCGAGAACTCCAGGGGCCGGGCGAGGGCAACGCCGTTGCTGACGGCGCCGGGCGCGACGGAGCGGCTTGCGTCGTTCATCTGCACCGGCGCGAACGCGCTCGTGCGCTCGGGGTCGGCCACGCCCGCGTCCTCGGCCGTGATCGTGCCCGCCTTGATGTCGGTCTTGTCGCCGAGCATGAGGAAGGCGCGCGCGCCCCGCGCGCGCGACAGGCCGCCGCCGCCGTGGGTGCCGCCGGCGCGCGCGAACCGGACGTAGTTGTCGATGAGCAACTGCCGCGTGGCCGGGCAGTTCTCGGCCCACGCGCGCGAGAGCTCGCGCTCGTTGTAGCGGTACGGACTCTGGCCCTTGCGGTCGAGGACCGACCAGTCGGTGAGGTCGGTGAACAGGAGGTCGATGCTGTCGTCGAGCTCCTCCGGCGCCTCGGTGGGCTCGACGGTGATGAACCCCTCCTTGTCCTTCTCGCCCTTCATGTCGCGGACCTGGACGGGGTCGCCGCCCCCGAGCGAGACGAACGACCCGCTGTGCAACATGCGGCCGCCGAGGTCGTAGTTCGCGTCGACCACCAGCACGCTGGCTCCCAGGTCGCGCGCGCGGATGGCGGCGGTGAGGCCGGCGCACCCGCCCCCCGCGATGACGACGTCGACCTCGTAGTCCCAGGTGACGTCCTCGGCCGAGACCGGAGCCTGCGCCTGCGCCGGATCCGGCGCCAGCAGCGCGCCCGCGCCCAGGCCGGCCGCGGCGCCCGTCTTGACGAAGTCCCGCCGGCTGACGCCTTGCTCGTTCTCGAGCCGCGAGTCGTCGTGGTCGTTGTCGCGCTGCTTCGCCATGTCCAGTCTCCCCTCACGTCGCGTTCGCGCGTTGCGGCCGCGTCTTCGCCTGCGGCCCGCCGCTCCCGCCTCTCCTGGCGGCTGTCCACCGACGGATTATGCCACTCCGAGGGCGCGACGCGCGACTTCGTATCGGACCTGAAGACGGGTCCGGTCACTCCCGACCGCTCGGGCGGTCGGGCGGGCGCATCAACGGCACGGGTCGACCCATCGCAGACTCGGAAAGCGCAGGAAGTCCGGGTCGGTCAGCGTCGTCCGCCCAGCGCGGGCATCATGGATGCCCATCGATGTGATGTCAAATCATCACCTCAACGAGGGCTAGGCCGGAGCAGGCCGGACGTATGCGAAGATCGCAACGCTGAACGGCAAGAGATCACGTTCGACGCTCGCGCCAAGAGCTGGTCAGCCGCAGCCTTGCGACCACGTCGAAGCCCTGACTGGCGACACCGAGGGCCGTCCGGGAGAGAATCGCGACGGCGTGCGGGAAGCGGCGCGCTCCGACGAGAGCGCAAGCCGCCTCGGCAGAGCGAAGGGAGGACGGTCATGGACCTGCTGCGACACATCATGGACGGGTGGCCCCCCGAAGACGCCGCGACGAGGGCGCTGGCCCACATTCTCGACACACGCACCTCCCCTGGCATGGCCGACGCCTTCGTCAAGCTCATCGGCTCCGCAGGCGTTCCCGCATTCCGGGCGGACCGGGTCGAACATGAAGCGTCTCGGTCCGACGACAGCCGCCCGGCCATCACCCTCCGCGATGCGAGCGGGAAGCCCCGGGTCCTCGTCGCGACGACGTTCTGGAATGGCGTGCATGACTCGCAGCCGGTCCTCTCTCTGCGGGACCTTCCCGAAGACGCACCATCGGCGCTCGTCTTCATCGCCCCGCGGGAGAGGATTCGCGGGCTGTGGAGCGAGCTTCGGAGACGCTGTCAGGACGGCCTGGGATCGGATCTGCGGGACGAGTCATCACCAACCGGCGACCCGGCCTGGGCACGCGCCGGCCGACACGTCCTGATGATCGCCAGTTGGCGGCACGTACTCGATCAGCTACGGCGTCAGGCGGCGGATCGGGCCGTCGAACAGGACATCGACGAGCTTCTGGGTCTGGTCGATCAGACCGACCGGCGGGCGTTCACGCCGCTGGAACCGAGCGAGGTTACGGATGTCGAGTTGGCCCGGTGGCTGATCGAGTTCGCGCGACTGGTCGACAGGATAGCCGAACGGATCGAAGAGAACGGTGTTGCGAAGCTGGTGTCACGGAACCCGTATTGGAGTACGTACCCGACCGGCTGGTTGCGGCATCGGTCGATGCTGATGCACGACGCATTCAGAATGCGCATCGGCATCCACGTGAAGGCGTGGCGAGACTTGGGTACCACTCCTCTTTGGTGCGTCTTGGAGGACGTCGTCGGACACTGGCGGCGAGTCAAGGCCGGCCTCGACGACGCCCGGTCGTACGGCGGCCGACTGCACATCCCTATCCGGCTGCCAGCGGACGGCGACGAAGTCCGCACGATCGACGGCGCCGTCGAGCAGATGCGCCGCGTGGCCGACCGGCTCGCGACGACTCGAGACGAACTGAAGTCAAGCCGTCCATCGAGATCACCGACGCGGCAGAGTCTGCTCGGACAAGTCATTCCATCGAATCGACGCGAGCCGGCGGCGACGCTGGCCCTGCAACACATGCTGGAGACCGCGCCGGACGTCGCCTCCGCATTCGTCGAACGGCTGATGGGCGGCGGATTCGAGACCGGGCGGATCGCCGCCGAGTGGAAGTTCGGTCGCGCCAAGCCCGACCTGATCGTCTACGACGCGCACGGCGAGGCCCGGCTGTTCATCGAGAACAAGCTCGAAGCATCGCTGACCCCCATGCAGCCCGTCCAGTACCTGAAGCAGCTCCCGCCGCACGGCCAGCCAATGCTGGCCTTCATCGCGCCGGAGGATCGAGCCGGCGGCCTGTGGGCTGAACTGAAGGAGCGGTGCCGGAGCGCGGGCTACGCCTTCGCCGACGAGTCGAGCACGAAGCACATGCGCCGGATGAGGGTCGCCAAACGCGCGCAGACGCCGCGAGTGTGGAGGTGGGTGCTGCTCACGAGTTGGGGATGGGTGTTCGACACGCTGCAGCAGGCCGCGGCCGCCGAAGGACACGACGCCATCGAGCCCGACATCGCCCAGCTTCGCGGGCTGATCGAAAGGGCGATATCGAGCTCCCTGCCGTCGGACGGTCACGAAGAGCCGGCGGAGGTGTCGTCCGATGCGCGCCGCGTCAGACGACCCGACGCCATTGACGAGCCTCCAGGCACTTCGCCGGTCACCGATTGGCGAGTCGCACGCCGGATGTCGAACTACGCCAGCCTGATAGAAGGCATCGTTGACCGACTGGTCGCCGAAGGGGTCGCCGATACGAAGGGGCTGAGTCGCAGCGGTTGGGGACGTTACCTGCAACTGCGCACGAAGTTCGGGGTGTGGTTGGGCGTCGATCTCCATAGCTGGAGCGACAGGGGCATGACCCCCATCTGGACGCGTATTTCAGCGTCCGACTTCAAGGGCCGGGTGGGACAGGCGAAGGAGCTGTTCCCCGATGCGCACGCAAACCGGGATCGACTGTGCATTCCCGTTCGGCTCCCGACCGGCGTCGTACAAGACCGGTTGATCGACGACGCCTTCACGCAGATACGCAGCATGGCCGACACGCTCATCGAAGCGTTTCCGGAGGAGTAGTGCAGAGCCCGGCCGGCTGTCGCACGATGAGCGACCGGCGGCGCCGCCACTCGACGCGCAACCGCACGGGTCTGGGGCATGTCGGAGAACAACCGCCGCACGCCGTTGTGTTCCCCGACCTCGGCCGGCCGGCGACAGGTGGCGCAGGAACAACCTCGACGTCGTGGCGACCATCGAGTCCTCGAGCGCCTGGCAGCCCGTGGTGAAGACCCCGCGGCGCACGGAGAGCGGCGAGGCGCCCGCGTGACAAGGCGCGACGAGCGGGAATAACGGGTATATTCCACCGTGGAGCAAACGCAGTCAGGCGGGATGCATCGTTTCCGTCACGGTCGTAGACGTCATATCGCGACCTGAAGACCGGTCCGGTCACTCCCGACCGACCCGGGCCGTTGGTCGGGCGCATCAAGTCATCACTTCCGCAACGCCGCCACAGGGTCGATTCTCGTCGCGCGCCACGCCGCCAACAGGCTCGCCACGCCGCACACGACGACGAGCAGGACGGTGAGCGCGACCAGCGCCCCCGCCTCTCGCGGGGCCACGCCGAAGAGCAGCGGGCGAAGCAGCTCCGTAGCGGCGAGGGCCACGCCGAGACCGACGGCGGCGCCGAGCAGCGTGAGCACGACAGCCCGCCCCCACACCAGCCTCAGGATGTCGACCGCCTGCGCGCCAAGGGCGCGCCGCACCGCGATCTCCCGCGTCCTCCGAGCGACGCCGTAGGCGACGGCGCCGAAGAGGCCGATGGCGGCGAGGCCGAGGGCGAGCCCCGCGAGCAGCGTCGCCAAGGTCATGTTGAAGCGCCACGGGCGCATGGCGTCGTCGACGAGGCCGCGGAGCGGCGCAATTGACCGGACGACGAAGTTGGGATCAGCGCGAGGCACCTCGGCACGAAGCGCCGAGGCGAGCTCGGCGGAGTCGGCCCGCGTGCGAACCACCAAGTGGTTCAGGCCCATCGACACCTGCGTGAACGGCACGTAGAGGCCGAACCGTCCGCGCTCGATCTCCCGGTACCGGGCGTCCTCGACGATGCCGACGACGGTCTGCCAAGCCGGAGCGTCGACGGAACCGGCCTGGGCCCCGATCGCGATCAGACGCCGGCCCACCGCGCCGCCGGTCGGCCACAGATGACGCGCGAGCGATTCGCTGACCGCGACCACGGCGGGCGCGTCCGCGGTGTCGCGGTCGGTGAACGTGCGGCCCCCGATGAGATCCAGCCCCATCGCCTCGAAATAGCCGGACGACACGGACTGCAGCGTGACCGGCGGCCGCTCCCGCCGGTCGGGTCCGTCGAGCGGCTCTCCCTCGAGCACCACGCCGCCGTCCAGGCCGACGACCCCGTACTCGAAGGGCATGAGCATCGCCCCGCCGGCCGCCTCGACCCCGCGCAGAGCGCGTACGCGGGCAAGGAGCTCTCGGTAGGCGGTCCGCCGCGGCGCGGCCTCCTCGTACGCACCGTTCCTGGGCGCGAGGGTGAGCACGAGCACGTCAGCCGGCCGGTAGCCGAGATCGACACGCGCCAGGTTGATGTAACTGGACGCGAGGAGGCCAGCCCCGACCGTGAGGACGAGAGCAATCGCGACCTGCGATACAACGAGCATGTTGCGCGCGCCGGCTCCCGCGTGCCCCGGGGTAACGCCATGCGCGCCCTCACGCAGCCACGCGACGGGAGACACCCGGCCGGGGCGCGGAGACGCCGCCGCGGTCATCGCGAACGCGAGCCCGGCGGCGAACAGCGCGGCGAGGACGACCGAGGTTCCGCCCACCGCGGCCTGCTCCAGGCGGGGCATGTCGGCGGGGCCGAGGGCGACGAACACCGGCAGCGCCGCCGATGCGAGGGCGATGCCGCCCACCGACGCGGCTCCCGTGACGAGCAGAGTCTCGGTGAGGTGGGCGCGGAACAGACGCCCCCGGCCGATGCCGAGCGCGCACCTGACCGCCGTGTCTCGCCGGCGCGACTGCGCGCGCACGACCATCAAGCCGGTCACGTTGGCGCAGGCGATCAGCAGCAGGAGCGTCACGCCGCCCAAGAGAACGAACAGCGCGGCCTCGGCGTTGCCGAAGACGTAGTCGGTCATTGGCGTCACGACCGCGCGCCGCGTGCCCGAGCGCGAGAAGTGCGCTTCCCACAACCCCGGCACGATGACGTCCATCTCCGCCCGTGCCTCGTCCACGGTGCGGCCCGGCGCCAGGCGTCCGATTGCGTAGAGGACGCCGAGGCCGCGCTGCGCGCCGGCGTCCATCCCGTTCTCGCGGAAGATACCGGCTAGCTCTCGGCCTACCGGTGTCCACACGTCGGCGCCGGGCGGGAACTGAAACACGGGCGGCATGACGCCGATCACGGTGAACGGCTCGCGCCGTGCGCCGACCGGCGCCGTCGAACCGACGACGGCGAGGTCGCCGTCGAAGTACCGCCGCCACGCGGCGTGGCTCAGCACCATCACACGCTCGGCCTCGGCCCCGTCCTCCTCCGGCAGGAACGTCCGACCCAGCAAGGGCTGCGCCCCCAGGGTGTCGAAAAAGGACGCGGAGACCGCGCTGATCGTCAACCGGATTGGCGGGTCCTCCTGAACCTCCACACTTCCCCATGTTGTCGATCCCATCGCCGCCATGTCGACGAACGACCCGGCTTGCGCGCGCCAGTCCTCGAAGTTCGGCAGCGAGACCTCGATGTGGGGGTTGTCGATGCTGTCGTCCTTCTCCCACAGGACGACGAGATCGTCCTGGTCCGCGAACGGCAAGGGCTGAAGAAGGACGGCGTCGACTACTGCGAAGAGCCCGAGGGCCAGTCCCAGGCCGAGCGTCAGGGTGAGTACCGCGACGAAACAGAAACCGGGTTGCCTACGCAGGCCGCGGACCGCATGCCGCACGTCCCGGCTACAGTCGTCGGCGAGCCGGAAGCCGTGTGCCGCACCCTGCCCCGAGGTCGCCCCGAAGACGACGTGCGCTCGCGGCGCCGGGCTCGCCGGGGGCCGCCGGGATGACGCGGCCAGCGCTGGTCTCCGCCTCAGCTACCGTTCCAACTGATCGAGCGCGTCGAGGAACACGCTCCAGGGCACCGGGTCGCCGTGCACCGGGGCCAGGGTCTCCACGTCGAGGTTCATGCGCTCCACCTGGGTGTGCAGGGCGCGCATCGACGGCAGCTGGGCCGGCCTCGGCGGCTCGTGGGTGTCGAACAGGGCCGACTGGAACGCGATGCGCTCGGCCGGCAGGTACGCCATCAGCATCCCCGCGACGTGCCGAAGCGGCTGGACGTAGTAGACGCGCAGTATCCGGGAGTCGTCGGTGATGACGTAGTTCTCCTGGACGGCCTCGTAGTTGTAACCCTCGGCGAGCTCCGTCGGCGGCCACTTCGAGACGATGTCCGGCTTGATGGTCCGCGGCTCGTAGGTCAGCACATCGTGGTTCAGGAACTCGAGGTTGATCATGTGGGTGACGATGGTCGACCCGACGTGCAGGTAGGTGCGCAGCCCCCCGATGTGGTCGAAGTGCGGGTGGGACGCGATGACGAAGCGAATGGGCTTGTCCGGGGCCAGCTCCGCGATCCGGTCGATGACCTTCAGGCTCCACTCCTCGTCGCCGGGCGCCTCGAAGACGGCCACGAAGTCGCTGAACTCGATCATGTAGCTGGCGGCGGGATTGCCGCCGAGGCGGTAGACGCCGTCGGCGATCTCGTCGACGGTGACCTCGGTGGTCCAGTCCGCCTCGGCCACCGCCTCGGGCACCGGCACGGGTTCGCCGCAGTCGTTGGGCCGGATGTCCGGGAACGACCCGCCATAGGCGTTGTGCCCGGTGCTCTGGCGGTAGAACTGCCAGTTGTCGTCCCAGCCCTGGTGCGAGTGCCAGTCGGTCGGCCACTTGACGTTGCCGAACGAGACGAAGTTGGTGGACTCGTGCTCGATGTTGAAGTCGCCGAGGGCGGGAATGTTCACCGTCGTCTTGAGGCGCTGGATCAGGTTGCGGGAGTTGATGGTGGCGTCCACTCGGTACTTGCCGAACATCTCGATGGCGACCACGTGCATCTTCTCGGGCGTGACGACGTTGCCGTCGCGGCCCTTCTCGATCTGCTCCCAGCGCCAGAACGCCACCGGGTTGGCGCCCGGCATGCGGGCGGCCTTGAGGAACCCGTGGGGGTTGAGCCACATGTCGAGCTGGTACACCTCGGCGATCTCGGGGTGCACGGCCACCGGCGGCCCGTCGCCGTCCATGTGCCACGAGAACTCGCCGTTGGTGACGTGCGTCTGCCGCGTCTCGGCCTGGGTGGGCGTGCCGCTGCGCCAGCCGAGACCGTACTTCCAGGACGCCGGCGCCAGACCCGGCTCCCGGTCGAACGTCTCCACGCTCGTGCCCGCCTCCCAGTTGATGGTGCGCGTGTAGTTGTCCAGCGAGCCGATGCGCGGCCAGTCGATGTTGACCGCGTTCTCGAACGTCTGGCCCACCGCACCGGCGTAGCCGCCGCTGCCCGAGTACGAGAGGCAGCGCAGGTCGGCCTCGCCGATCTCCTCCGCGACGGCGGCGAGCAGGGGCGCCGGGTCGACGAAGCCCGGGGGAAACTCCTGGGCGGCCAGGGGGCTCGCGGCCAGCACGAGCGCGACGACGATGCCGACAACACGCTTCTTCATTTGCCTACCCTCGCCGCCGCGCCCCGCGGTGAGCCGGCGCACAGCACTTGCCTACCCTCGCCGCCGCGCCCCCGCGGTGAGCCGGCGCACGGCATTTGCCTACCCTTGCCGCCGCGCCCCCGCGGTGAGCCGGCGCACGGCACTTGCCTACCCTCGCCGCCGCGGTGAGCCGGCACACGGCCCCGAAACGCCGTCCCCGCCACGAGGCCGACGCGGGTGAAACCGGGGAGCCCAGCCCGCGGGCAAGGGCTCCCGTCGAGCGCGACGGACCGGCTACAGCAGCCGCTCCACGTGCGGCGCCAGCTCCTCGTACGGGAGGTCGCCCGGGTTGTAGAGCCGCACGATGCCCTCGCGGTCGATGACGACGAGGGTCGGGGTGGTGCTGACGCCGAACTCCAGGAAGTTCCGCTGACTGACCGGCGCGCTCATCCACGACGGAATGGGAAACCGCTCCTGGTAGGCGCCGCGCAGGTACGCGAGCTCCTGCTCCGGTGTCGCGTCCTCGCCACGCTGCACATACCCATAGAGCTGCGTCGGGCCGAGGACGACCAGACCCTGGTCGCCGTAGGCGTCGTGGAGCTGCTCGAGGACCGAGATCTGCCGCTTGCAGTCGGGGCACCAGTGGGCCCAGAAGAACGCCACGACGACGTTCCCCTTCAGGCTCTCGGCGTCGGGGAGGGGGGCGCCCAAATGGTGCTCGACGTCGAGCACCGGGAACGGCTCGCCCTCGAGGCTGAGCAGCAGCGCGTTCTTCTGGATGCGGGTCTCGATCGACGTGCCCCGGTACGCCTCGCGCTCGGCGGTCAGGAACTCGACGGCGCCGGCGCGGTCGCCGCGGGCGTCCTGCACGCGGCTCAGCACTTCGATGCCGGCGCCCAGGGCGAGGGGCAGCTCGCTGTCGGCGTCGAGCTCGCGCCCGTCGAGCAGGGCGACGCTGCCGTCGCGGGCCTCGCTCGCGTACCGCTCGGCCACGTCCCAGCGCTCGGCGAAGCCCGCGCCCCGTCCGAGCCACGACGCGGCGAGCAGCCAGCGCGGCGACGACGTGTCGTGATGCGGCCGCTGCCCTTCGATGAGCGCCTGCGCGGCATCGACCTCCTCGGCCCACGCCATGTCGCGCATCTCCATGACCAGCTCCGAGAGCTCGAGCGGGCCCGATACCGGCTCCGCCTCGGCGCCGATCTCGGCCGGGGCCGAGCCACAGGCGAGGCTGAACGCCAGCCCGGCCGTACCTGCGAACACCGTCAGCTTGCTCACTGTCATCTCGGACGCTCCCCCCTGCCGTTCTCGGCACGTCATCTCCGCCGCCCCATTCTACTCCGCCCTACTCCGCCGGGTGGAGCGACGTCCGGCAACCCGCCGGACGGGGTCTGGCCGTCGACGCTCCGCGCCGCCGGTTCAAGGAGCACTCTCCGGCGCCGGGCACGACGACACGCCTCTTCCCGTCGACTCTCACCTTGCCCCTGGGTGGAAGGACCGTCCAACCTTCATGATCGTCGTCAGGCCCGCGCGGCGGCCCCGGCCGGGCGACTTCGCCGGCGCGGACTCGGCGTATACTGCCGGGAACATGGTTTCCATACGCGCGTGCGCGGCCGTCGGCGGTCTCGGGTTGTTCCTGGCCGCTTCCTGCGGCGGCGGCGGACCGTCCGGCGCGGGTTCCGGCCCCGCCGCCGACAGCGTTCCCGAGGTGGCCGCCGACGCTGCCGAGACCCCCGAGCCGGATCCCGGGCCGCAGCCGACCTTCATCAACCTCCTGCCCTGGGGCGAGGTCGACTTCACGCGGGGCGAGTTCCCCTCGCAGGACGAATGCAACGCCTTCGTGAGCGCCCTCCCGAACTACTCGCGCTACACCACGCCCGAACGCTGCGAGCCGATCGACGACCCCGTGTACTGCACCGAGTGGCAAGACCCCGACGACCCCCGGGCGAGCATGGACTGCTTCAGGGGCGTGGGCGGCTGCGAGGTCGAGCTTCGACGCCACGACCTGCTGGCGGAGAGCCGCGGGCGGACCATCGCCGCCCGGTGCGAGCCGGCCCCTCTCGCCGACGCCTGGGCGCGCCACCAGGACCTCGACCCCGGCGCGGAGCCGTGAGCGAGCCGGACGGCGGCGTCTTCTACCGGTTCGGCCGGCTCGCCGGCCGCAAGGCCCGCAAGGCGACCTGGGTCTGGCATTCGCTGACCGGCGACGACGGCAAGGCCATCGAGGCCGAGCACGGGGTCGGCGCGGACATGGCGGCGGTGGTGCGGGAGAAGAGCGGGGTCGAGACCGACCCCGCGCTGCGGGCGCAGCTCGACGAGACGTTGACCGCGCTCGCCGGGGTGGTCCGCAACCGGCGACACCGCTTCGAAGTCGGAGTGGTGGGCGACGAACAGCCGACCGCCTACGCCCTGCCCGGCGGCTTCATCTTTCTGACCGCCTCCCTCGCCGACCTGTGCGGGCGCGACCGGGACGAGCTGGGATTCGTCGTGGCCCACGAGATGGCCCACGTCATCCGGCGTCACGCCGTCAACCGCGTCCTGCGGCAGACCGCCTACTCCGCGGCGTCGATCGTGACGCCGGGCCGCGGGGTCATCGCCCCCTGGCTGCAGCGCATCGGCATCGAGTGGCTGGAGCGCGCCTACTCGCGCGAGCAGGAGCTCGAAGCGGACGCCCTGGCGGTGCTCCTGACCCGGGCCGCGGGCTTCGACCCGAAGGGCGCTCTGCGGCTGTTCGAAAGGCTGCGGGCGCTGGAGCCGACCGGCGGCAAGGGCATGGGCGCGTACTTGTCGACCCATCCGCCGGTCGACGCCCGCATGGCGGCGTTGCGCCCGCATCTCGCGACCCGCCCCGCCTCCGGGTGAACGGGGCCGGCAAGCTGACGCGCGCAGGCGCCCCTGCAGGGGGACCTCAACGATTGGGTATTTGGCGGCTCAGAGCCAAGGGCGAGCTGACGCGCGCAGGCGCCCCTGCAGGGGGACGGCGATGGGGCCGGCGAGCTGCCGCGCGCAGGCGCCCCCGGGGTCTCGGGGACGATCTCCGAGAAGACGAGGATGGCGAGAGTGAAGGCGGCGGAGAACCAGCCGATCTACGGCGCAGGCTCTTGGGCGGCGGGCTCCTGCGGCTTCGCGTCGAGCCGGGCCTGGAGAGCGGCCTTGATGCGGCCGATCTCCTCGCGTTGCGGCTTGTAGCGCCGGAGGTAGTGGGCGGCGGCGTCGAGAATCTCGGCCAGCTCCGTGTTGCCGATCCACGCCCCCGCCCGGTTCCGCGCCGCGATGTCCTGGGCGGCGTGGGTCTGCTCGAGGACGAGCGCGGTATCCTGCTCGACCATCGCGACGACGGCGGACACGAGGGCGAGCTGATCCGGGTCCTCGAGGGTCTCGGCGAGGGCCCGAAGCGGCGCGAGGCGGTCGTCCTGCGGGTCGGTCATGGATCTCGGGATTCTGGCCGTCGGATGGCGCCGGCGCACCGTGCACTTAGAATACTGTAACAAGGACCGCGAGATCCCGCCGCCCGAGGCCCCGACCGGCTCGTCGGGCGGGGGTCGCACCGACCGTCCACGAGCGCGCTCCGCAGGCACGCGGCATGGGCCCCGAGAGCCTGGAGTGTCAGCGAGTCGCACCGACCGCCCGCGAGCGCGCTCCGCAGGCAGGGGAACGACCATTGTTCGGCCGCAATCGGACATCGAGTTCCGGCGCGCGGCGCCCCCCGAACGGGTGGGGGCCGGCCGCAACCGGCCTCGTCGCGGCCGGCGCGCTGCTCGCGGGGTGCACCCAGGTCCCGGCCGGGGAGGGCGTGGACGGCGACCCTGCCGCCGCCGCCGGCAACGGCGGCGGCGAGATGGTTCGCCTGGCCGTTGGTCACCAGACGCGCTGGCGGGAGCTGCGCATCGATGGCGAGACCGATCTGCCGGATGGCGCGGTGGTGACCTGGCAGGTCACGCACGCCGCCGCCAACGAGTTGCCGCGGGGCGAGTGGCCCGCGCAGAACCTGATCGCCGACGGCTCGGCGGTGGTCCAGGACGGGGTGTACTGGACGCGCCTCAACACGACCTACTGGCCGCCGGGCCGCGTCGAGGTCGTCGCGCAGTTCCCGGTGGCGCCCCAGCCGGACGCCGTGCGGCTTCGATACGGAGCGTTCGGCGAGAGACTGACCGGCGACAACGTGAGCGTGCTCGGCGGATCGAGGGTCGTCACCGCCGAGCACGCTTTCGACTGGACGCGCTGACCGCTTCCCCTGACACCGTGTCCTTCTTCCGCCCCGCCGTCGACGCCCTCCGGCCCTACGTACCGGGCCGGCAGCCCGCGCCTGGCGCCCGGGTCGTCAAGCTGAACACGAACGAGAACCCGTACCCGCCGAGCCCCCGCGCCCTCGCGGCCCTCGCCGCGGTCGACGGCGATGAGCTGCGCCGCTATCCGGACCCCGCCAGCCGGCAGTTCCGCGAGGCGGCGGCCGAGGTTCTCGACGTCGACCCCACGTGGATCCTCGCCGGCAACGGCAGCGACGACTTGCTCACCATGCTCGTCCGCGCCGTCACCGGACCCGGCCGCGCCGTTGTCTTCCCCACGCCGACCTACGTCCTCTACCGGACCCTCGCGGGAATCCAGGAAACCCCGGTCGTCGAGGCGCCCTTCGACGCCGACTTCACCCTGCCCGTCGCGGCCCTCGCCAAGGCGGGCGGCGCGCTGACGTTCGTCGCCAACCCGAACAGCCCGTCGGGCACGGCCGCGCCGCTGGCGACCCTCGCCGGTCTCGCGGACGCGCTCGACGGCCTGCTCGTGATCGACGAAGCCTACGTCGCCTTCGCCGACGCCGACGCCCTCGACCTCGTTCGACGGCGCCCCAATGTCGTCGTCCTGCGGACCCTGTCGAAGAGCCACGGGCTCGCCGGCCTCCGCCTCGGCTACGCGATCGCGCCGCCGGCGGTGATCGAGGGGCTCGGCAAGGTGAAGGACAGCTACAACGTCGGCGCCCTGGCGGACCGGGTCGGGGCCGCGGCCATCCGCGACACCGCCTACGCACAGCGCGTCGCCGGCCGGATCGTCGAGAGTCGCCGCCGCCTGGCCGAACGCCTCGAGGGTCTCGGGTGCCGAGTGTGGCCCAGCCAGGCGAACTTCCTGCTCGTCCGGCCGCCGGCCGGCGACGCCGCCCGCGTCCACCGCCGGCTCGAGGCGTCCGGCGTCCTCGTGCGTTACTTCGACGAGCCGGCGCTGGCCGAGACCCTTCGCATCACCGTCGGCGCCGACGAGGAGAACGCCGTGCTCCTCGACGCGTTGCAGCGGATCCTCTGAGGGATCCGTCGGCGTACCTGCGCGGTTGCCGCCATGCCCATCGCCGTCGACGTCGCGATCCTCCTCTCCGGCGACGCGCGGGCCGCCGTCGAGCGTCTGAACGCGGGGTTCGATCACGCGCCGGACGCCGGGTTCCGGTTCGACGCATCTCATCATCCCCACGTCACCCTGAGCCAGCACTTCGTACGGCGCGGGCGGCTCGCCGACGTGAGCCGGCTCGTCGGCGACGTCGTCGGCCGGCTCGCACCGTTCGATGTACAGGTGACGGGGGCCGGGAGCGGCCGCACCTCCCAGGTCCTCGCCGTCGCGGTGTCCGCGCCGCTCCGGCAGCTTCACGAGCGGCTGATGGATGCGATGCGGGACGAGGAGGTGGCGGGGAACGCCGGGGCGTTCCAGGCCGACGGAGCGCCGGCCCGACGCGCCGACGTCGCCTGGGTCACGGGGTTCCGCGAGCGGTCGAGCTACGCCCGCTACGATCCGCACGTGACCGTCGGCATCGGGCCGCGGCCCCTCGCGGTGGCGCCGTTCCGCTTTCCGGCGGAAGAGGTCGCGCTCTGCCGGCTCGGGCGGTTCTGCACCTGCCGCGACCGGCTCGCGAGCTGGACGTTGTGAAGCGACACCGGTACGATCCGCACGTGACCGTCGGCATCGGGCCGCGGCCCCTCGCGGTGGCGCCGTTCCGCTTTCCGGCGGAAGAGGTCGCGCTCTGCCGGCTCGGGCGGTTCTGCACCTGCCGCGACCGGCTCGCGAGCTGGACGTTGTGAAGCGACACCGGAAGCCGACGCAGACCCCGGCACGACCACCTGGGGGACGGCTCGCGGGGGCCGATGGCATAGCCGCCCGACTGGTCGACCAGGCCCCGGCACGACCACCTGGGGGATTGACGGCTCGCGGGGGCCGAGCACGAAGACGACACGGCCGCCGTCGGCCGACCCGCGGCGCCGCGCGCGGCAGCCCGGGTACGAGCCCGCCGCCGATTGCACGCCCGACCGCCGCGACCGCGCCGCCGGCGGGCTTGCCAAGGCGGACCGTACCGGGGGAGCATAGGGCCGGATCGGGAAACCCGCGCCGCTGACGGCGCGGACACCTGCAGTGCCGGCCGGGCGCGGGGCGGCGCCTCAAGCCACGATTGGCGAGCCGGCCGGACTCCGAACGAGCGAGGACCACGGCCCCGCGCCCGCCCCCGGTTTGCGCCGCGGTCCCGCGTCGCCCCAGACGGAGGTCCCGTGATACTAAGCAGACTCGTCGTCCTCGGCTCCGCCGCCCTGCTGGTCGCGGGCGGTCTCTACGTCGCCCTCGCGACCCCCGCGTCGGCCGGCGCGCCGGCCGGGCAAGAGGCCTTCACCCCGCGGGAGGTCACCCGGGCCGACATTCCGCCCGACATCCACGAGGACTCGTGGGCGCGGCTGCCTACCCTTCAGCGCGAGACGCTCGATGCCGAAGGCCGGCGCGTCTTCGACATCATCGTGAACCCGGACAGCCGCTACTCCACCGGTCTGCGGGGCCCCATCGGCATGTGGATGTACAGCCCGCCGATGGCCGAGCACCTGTTCCCGGCCAGCACCTACCTGCGCTTCGGCGCGGACGGGACGCGGGACCAGCGGCTGGCGGAGCTCGCCATCCTGACCGCGGCCCGGTCGCTGGACAGCCAGTACGAGTGGTCGGCCCACGAGGGGCTCGGGCTCCAGGCCGGGCTCGAGCCGGAGATCATCGACCTCCTCCGCCACGACCGTCCCGCGGCGGAAGGCGACGGGCTGCCGGGATTCGGCGAGCTGGAGCGCACCATCGTCCAGGCCACCCGCGAGCTGGTCCGCGAGCCGAAGCTCAGCCGGGAGACCTTCGAGGCTGCCCAGCGGCTCCTCGGCAACCAGGGCATCGTCGACCTCGTGGGCCTGATCGGCCACTACACGCTGGTGAACTACACGCTCAAGGCGTTCGACGTGCAACGGCCGCCGGGGACCCAGTTGCTGCTGCCGCTGACGGACCAGCCCTGAAGCGGCGCGGCGGTCCGCCCGCGGACCTACGAGTCGGCCCGCGGGCGCGCCCCGGGCGCCGGCGGCGTTCGGCGGGGATGGGCTGGCTGATCGCGACCGGGGACCCAGTTGCTGCTGCCGCTGACGGACCAGCCCTGAAGCGGCGGGGCGGTCCGCCCGCGGACCTACGAGTCGGCCCGCGGGCGCGCCCCGGGCGCCGGCGGCGTTCGACGGGGATGGGCTGGCTGATCGCGACGCTCGGCGGGTTCCCCATCCCCGGCGAAACGCCGACGCTCGGCGATGATGAGGCCGTACTCCGCCGTCCGCCTCCACACCCGGTTGGCCATCTCCGTCAGGTGGACGGCGCGCAGGCCGTAGTAGAGGAAGACGGCGCCGACGACCCCCAGCGCCAGCGCCTGCAGCGCGTCGACGGCGGGCTCCCCTAGCTCTGGAACGAGTCGGTCCAGGCCCTGGTAGACGACGAACCCCAACGCGGCCAGCAACGGCCCGGTGACGGTGCGCACGCTCCAGGACGCCACCCGCGACTGCTTCTCCATCGATGTCGCCACCGCCCGCAGCCGCTCGATCCCGCGGGCGATGCGGTCGAAGTCGGCCCCCACGAGCACGTCGCGCAGGGTGATCTGGGCCCGGCACGCGCGCGCCACCCGGCGGTCCCCGCGCAGCCGGGACACCCCGTCGACGGTCACCGTGAATTCGGGGAACCGCGTTCGCAGCCCGGTGATGAGTCGCGCCCGCCCTGCTTCGGTGTGCTCATGCAGGGTCGAGGCGGGGTCGATCGCGATCCGGCGCCGGGCCGGCGTCAGCACCAGCTCGTGCAGCTCGCCGCTCGCCGGATCCTCGACGTAGGCGGCGGCGTGAGGCGCCACGCCTTCGTGCAGCGCCGCCTCGTGGTCCAGGCACGGCAGCCGCGGCACCGCGGCGGCGACGTCGACCTGCAGCCGGTACAGCTTGACGGCCCGGAGACGGACGAGCGGCGCCAGCTCGGCGAAGAACCGACTGGCGACCTCGCACGTCCCGGGCGCGGCCCCGGCGGGAACCACGCCGACGCCCTCCACCCGGGTCGCTGTCTCCCGTGTCATCGCGAGATCGGGGGGAACCGCGGCGCGGCGATGGTCCCGTCCGGATTGCGGCGGGCGCGGGTGTCTCCCGTGCCATCGCGAGATCGGGGGAACCGCGGCGCCACCCTTCGCGTATCCCCTGACTGTATCCGCGCCCGGCGTCAACGGCGCACAGCACCCCCGACGGTGGGCTGCGCCGGCGTCCCGCGGTATCGACGGGTCGGCGGCGGGCGGGAACGGCGCCGAGCCTGCGAGAGCTTGGCAGAATAGCATGGGCGGCGCTGTCGTCGAGCGGGAGGTCACCGGGCGGGAACGGCGCCGCGACGACGAGGCTCGATGTCGAACCAGCCTCCGCCCCCGCCGCGCCGGAGCGCCTCTACGCCGGCGCGGCGACGGCGCGGCGATCTCGAACCCGCCCCCGACCTGCCGCGCCGGAGCGTCCCTACGCCGGCGCGGCGACGGCGCTGCGACGCCGAACCGGCCCCCGTCCTGCCGCGCCGGATCGCGCCGTGACCGCGTGAGCGAAGAGGAGAGCATCGATGTCGGACCAACAGTGGTACCGGGCCGAGGGCGGAAACCAGGTCGGCCCGATGTCGGAGGCGAAGCTGGCCACGGACATTCGGAACGGCGACGCCGACGCCTCGACCCTGGTCTACACCGCCGGCATGGCCAACTGGACCTCCGTCGGCGACGTCCCGCGCCTGCGGACCCATCTGCCGGCCGAGACCCTCGCGGCGCCGCCGGTGCCGGCGGGCCGCATCGCCCACGAGATCGACTACCACGTCGAGGGCGTCGAGATGCAGTACGTGGAGATCGAGCTCGACCCCGGCGAGAGCGCGGTCGCGGAAGCCGGCGGGATGATGTACATGCACAGCGGCATCGTCATGGAGACGGTGTTCGGGGACGGCAGCCGACAGCAGGGCGGGTTCATGAACAAGCTGCTGGGGGCCGGCAAGCGCCTCCTCACCGGCGAGAGCCTGTTCATGACGGTGTTCACCAACAACGCCCACGGCAAGGCGCGGGTGGCGTTCGCGGCGCCCTACGCCGGCAAGATCCTGCCCATGGACCTGAGCCAGCTCGGGGGCGAGCTGATCTGCCAGAAGGACGCCTTCCTCTGCGCGGCCAAGGGCGTCTCCATCGGCATCGCCTTCCAGAAGAAGATCGGGGTCGGCCTGTTCGGCGGCGAGGGCTTCATCATGCAGCGTCTCGAGGGGGACGGCCTCTCCTTCCTGCACGCGGGGGGCAGCGTCCACCAACTGGACCTCGATCCGGGAGAGACGCTGCGCGTCGACACCGGCTGCCTCGTGGCCCTGCAGCCCAGCGTGAGCTACGACATCCAGTGGGTGGGGGGGGTCAAGACCGCGCTGTTCGGCGGCGAGGGGCTGTTCTTCGCCAACCTCACCGGCCCCGGACAGGTGTGGCTGCAGTCGCTGCCCCTGAGCCGCCTCGCCGACCGCATCTACAAGGCGGCGCCGCAGACCGGCGGGCGCCGGCAGGGCGAGGGCTCGGTGCTGGACCACGCGCTCGGCATCGGCAACCTCATCGACGGCAAGTGACCGACCGGGGATGATATAGTTCACCGTCGGATTCGGTCTCTTCGCCCGCCCGCGGCCGCGCGCCTGCGTCAGGCCGCGCCGTACCAGGCGTTCGAGGCTCTGTACAAGTGCGTACGGCGGCGCCTGCCGCGTGCACTCTTCGGCAACCGGCGTCAACCGGGCGGCGCGATGCCGCCTCTGACCGCCCCCAGACAGACGAGGTATGAGAGAAATGCGGAATCCGTCCCCCAACCCCGGTCGCCGCGTCTCCGCGGCGTGCCTGCTCGCGACGTTCTGCCTTGCCGCAGCCCTCACGACGACGCCCGCCGCCCAGGACCAGACGATCTGGGACGGCGTGTACACCGAGGAACAGGCGGCCCGCGGCCAGCGCACCTACGACCAGGAGTGCGCGGCGTGCCACCTCGACGACCTCATGGGTGACGGCATCGCGCCGTCGCTGATCGGCTCGGCCTTCTTCTTCCGGTGGAGCGACCTGTCGATGGGCGACATGTACACCGCCATCCGCACCACCATGCCGCAGGGCGCCCCGGCGAGCCTGAGCCCGTCCGGCTACGCGGACATCTCCGCCTACATGCTGCAGAGGAACGACGTGCCGGCCGGAAGCATGGAGCTTCCCAGCGACACCGACGATCTCGAAGGCATCATGATCACCGAGGCGCAGTAGCCTCCTCCCGCTTCCGCCGGGGCCGGCCCGCCGGCTCCGGCGCCGCCCTCGTCCCTCGCCGCGCACCGCGAAGCCCCATGCCCGCGGCGCTCCGAGTCGATCGGTTCCGCCGCTACTCGATCGGTTCCGCCGCTACTTTCCGTGGCGCCGAAGGCGCCCCACCACCCGCCGGCCGGGAATGGCCGAGTGATACGATGGTCGACGGGTTCCCGTCGCGAGGGCGCTGCCGAACGAGGCGGTCCTCGCGGGGGCGGACCTCGTGGTCGGACGCCCCGAGCCGCAGCGGAGACCGCGAGAGACTCGTCCATGGACACCTACTATTCCCCTCCCGATCTGGCGAAGTTCGGCGACATCGGCAAGGACGCCCCCGAGCTCTGGGAGAAGTTCTCGGCGTGGTATGACGCGGTGTTCGCCGATGGCGCGTTGACGGAGCGCGAGAAGGCGCTGATCGCACTGGCGGTATCCCACGCGGTCCAGTGCCCCTACTGCATCGACGCGTTTACGACGGCGTCGCTGGAGAAGGGCGCCGCCCCGGATCAGATGACCGAGGCGGTGCACGTCGCCGCCGCCATCCGCGGCGGGGCGGCGCTCGTCCACGGCGTGCAGATGCGCAACCGCCTCGACAAGCTGTCGATGTAGCCATGGCCCTGCCGACGCTGCTCAACACGCGCTCACCGCTGGCCCCGCCCGCCGCCCAGCGCGCCCGCCTCGAAGCGCTGCCCCTCGCCCGCACGTTCCAGGAGGCGGCCGCGTCGGCGGGACACGAACCGCTGCGTCCGGCGGCGCCGACGACGCTGCAGATCAACGTCGGCAAACGCTGCAACCAGGCGTGCCGGCACTGTCACGTCGACGCCGGCCCCGACCGGCGCGAGGTGATGCCGGACGAGGTGGTCGAGGCCTGCTTCGCGCTGCTCGCGGCGACGGCCATCCCCGTCGTCGACATCACCGGCGGGGCGCCCGAGCTTCACCCGCGGTTCCGGGACATGGTGGCGCGGGCGGCGGGACTCGGCCGGCGCGTGATGGACCGCTGCAACCTGACGATCCTGACCCTCCCGACCTGCGAGGACCTCGCGGGGTTCCTGGCCGACCACCGGGTGGAGATCGTGGCGTCGCTGCCGTCGTACGCCGGCGCGATGACCGACCGGCAGCGCGGCGACGGCGTCTTCGAGCAGTCCGTCGAGGCGTTGCGCCGGCTCAACGCCCTGGGCTACGGCGCGCCCGATTCGGGCCTCGAGCTCCACCTCGTGACCAACCCCGTCGGGGCGTTCCTGCCCGCGGGGCAGGCCGCTCTCGAGCGCGACTGGAAGCGCGAGCTCGATCGCCGCCACGGCATCCGCTTCAACCGGCTGTTCACCATCACCAACATGCCGATCAGCCGGTACCTCGACTGGCTCGATCAGTCGGGGAACCTGCAGGGCTACATGGACCGCCTGGTGCAGGCATTCAATCCGGCCGCCGTGGACGGCCTGATGTGCCGCCACACGCTCAGCATCGGCTGGGACGGCCGGCTCCACGACTGCGACTTCAACCAGATGCTCGACCTCACCGTGGACCCCTCCGGCCCGCAGACGGTGATGGACCTCGCTCGCGGCCTGCCGGGACCCGACGGCGGGCCGGCGTCACCCGCGCACGCCCTCGCCGCCCTCGAGCGGCGCCGCATCGCGACCGGCCCCCACTGCTTCGGGTGCACCGCCGGGGCCGGCAGCTCCTGCGGCGGCGCGACGACCGCGGAGTAAAGGGCGGTTCCTCGCCGTCGCGCTCGCCGACGATTCGACCTCGGCGGGTTCGCCGGGCGATTCGGCAAGCCGCGCGTCAGCCATCAGCGGCCCGCGCCGTCCGCCGCGGCGCGCAGGGCGGCCACCGCGGCGTCCACGGTGGGGCGGCAGCCGCCCGGCAATGTCCTGGCGAGGGCGCCGGTGACGTTGGCCACCGCGAAGCTCAGGCCCTTGAGGTTCCGCTCCGGGGGAATGCCCGGCGCCGGCCGGGGATAGCCGGACGCGCGGCAGACCGGACGCCGCTCCGCGTCCGTTCCCACCTTCACGACCAGCCGGGGGCACGTCCAGTCGAGCTCGACCGCCACCACGCCGTCGAGTGTCCCCGGCAGGTAGCGCGCCGCCTCATGACGCCCCGCACTGACGATGAGCGCCCCCGCCGCCGCGGTCCGCTCCGCGGCCGCCCGCAGCGCGGCCGCGTGCGCCTGGTTCGCGGTGCCGAGGCTGAGGTTGATGAGGTCCGCTCCGTGCCGCCACGCCGCGTCGATGCCGGCGATGAGGGTGTCGATGGACGCCGACAGCGTCCGGTCGAAGACCTTCACGATGAACACGTCCGCCTCCGGCGCGCGTTCCTGAATCGCCGCGGTCACCGCGGTGCCGTGGCCTACGCGGTCCACACAGTCGCCGCCGTCCCCCGCGCCGGGCACCACGCTCAGCCCCCCGGCGATGCGCCCGATGTGGGGATGGGACGCATGGACGCCGCTGTCCACCACCGCCACCCGTACCGGCTTCGACGCGCGCGGAGCCGTCACGAGTCGCGATCCGCCGCGAACAGCTGCGCGAACCGCCCTCCCCGCGCCAGCAGCTCGTCGGGGGCGCCCTCTTCCACGACGCGGGCGCCGTCGAGGACCGCGACCCGATCCGCCCGCCGCGCGAGGGCGGCGCGGTGGGTGATGATCACGGTGGTGCGCCCCCGCATGACCGCTTCGAACCCTTCGGCCACCTGTTGCTCCGACTCCGGATCGAGGGCCGCGGTCGGCTCGTCGAGCACCAGCACCGAGGGCGCGGCGAGCAGCGCCCGCGCCACCGCCAGCCGCTGCCGCTCGCCCGCCGACAGGGCTGCCCCGCGTTCCCCCACCACCGTCTCGTAACCGCGAGGCAGGGCGGCCACGAACCGCGCCAGCCCCGCCCGGGCGGCCGCGGCCCGCACCTCCTCGTCGGTCGCGTCCGGGCGCGCGTACCGGATGTTGTCGGCGATCGAGGCGTGGAACACCGCCGGCTCCTGCTCCACGAGCCCGACGTGCCCGCGCAGGTCGCGCAGCCTCAGCGTGCGCAGGTCGCGCCCGTCGAGCCGCACCGTCCCCGCGTCGGGATCGAGGAACCGCAGCGCGAGGTCGGCGATGGTGCTCTTGCCGCCGCCGCTCGGGCCGACGATGGCGAGACAGGCGCCGGCCGGCGCCCGCAGGGTGACGTGCTCCAGCACCGGGCCGCGATCGAACGACAGCGTGACGTCGTCCAGCTCGAGCTCGCCGCGCACCGTGGGCGCCGCCGCCTCGCCCTGGACCCCTTCCACCGCCAGCTCGCCGCGCACGTCGGGGAGCGCCTCGGCCGAGGGCGGCTCCACCACCTCCGGCTCGATGTCGAGGATCTCGTGCACCCGCCCCAGCGACACCCGCACCGTCGCGAAGCTGGCGTAGAGCCCCATCAACGCCTGCACCGGCGCGAAGAGCCGAAGCTGGTAGGCCATGAACGCGACGAGCGTGCCCAGGGTCAGGGTGCCGTCGATGACCCGCTGACCGCCGTACAGAAACACCAGCGCGGTGCTGCACGACAGCACCAGCCCGGGGAGGCCTCCTGACAGGTAGGTGGTCCACTGCATCGCCATCAGGGCGTCGATGAACCGGCCGTTCCGGCTGCGAAAGCGCTGCACCTCGCGTTCCTGCGCGTTGGCGGCGACGACGAGGCGGACGCCCTGCAGGGTCTCGATGAGGAAGCTGCCGATGTCGGCGCTCCGCTCGCGCAGCACCGCGACCCGCTTCTCGAGGCGGCGGCGATAGCGCACGAGGGCCCAGATGCTGACGGGAAGGGCGGCGACGCCGAGCAGGAGCAGCCGCAGGTCGAGGTACGCCAGCATGACGACCGCTCCGAACAGGAACAACACGTTCCCCACCCAGGCGAGCACGACCTCGGACGCGATGCGCTGGATCTCGCCGATGTCGTTGTTCAGCCGCGACATGACGTCGCCGAACCGGGTACGGGCGTGGAACCGCGGCGAGAGCCGCTGCAGGTGGCGATAGAGGGCGAGACGCATGTCGAACAGGACGTCGGCCGACACCCGCGTGTAGCGAAGCCCGCTCCACACGTTGAGCCCGAACCCGGCCGCGGTGACGGCGACGAAGACGAGCACCACGAGGCGCAGGGCCCCGGTGTCGCCCGCGAGGATCGCGCCGTCGACCAGCGTCCGGGACAGCAGGGGCACGACGAGCGAGAAGCCGGTGGAGACGAGGCTCGACACCACCACCAGGGCCAGCTGCCATCGGTAGGGCCTGAGATAGGACAGGGCGCGGCGAAAGTCCGGGTCGAGCACACAGACAGGATAAGCCGAAGCGGCGCACCCGCCACCACCGCACCGGCGCGCGGGCGGATTGGGAGCGGTGGCGGTGGGAGTGGCGCTCGCCAAGGGCGTTCCCGCCACGCGCGGGCGGATTGGGAGCGGTGGCGGTGGGAGTGGCGCTCGCCAAGGGCGTTCCCGCCACGCGCGGGCGGATTGGGAGCGGTGGCGGTGGGAGTGGCGCTCGCCAAGGGCGTTCCCGCCACGCGCGGGCGGATTGGGACACAATGGGGGCATGCCCCCGGCGCCCCTCGACGTCGCCGTCATCGGCGGCGGCCCCGCCGGTGCGGCGGCGGCCCGACTGCTCGCCGCCTGCGGCCACACCGTGCGGGTGCTGGCGAAGCCGGTGGACGACGCCCGCGCCCTCGGCGAGTCCCTGCCCCCGAGCTGCCGCAAGCTGTTCGACCTGATCGGGGTGACGGCGGAGATCGAGGCCGCGGGCTTTCTCCGCAGCACCGGGAACACGGTGTGGTGGGGCGGACAAGGCCCGCGGGCGGTGCAGTTCGCGGGAGGCGGCGTCGGGTGGCAGGTGCGGCGGAGCGACCTCGACCGCCTGCTGCTGGACCTCGCCACGCGAGCCGGCGCCGCCGTGCAGACCGACGCCGTCGTTCGCCAGGTGGATCCGGCGCCCCCGTCCCATCCTGCCGGAGCGGCGGACTCCTCGATACGCTACGTGGCCGGGGGCAAGGCCGAGTCGCTGACCGCGCGGTTCGTGCTGGACTGCTCGGGCCGTGCCGGCGTCGTCGCCCGGCGCGGGCTCCGACGCCACGCGGCCGGGCGCACGACCCTCGCCCTCACCGCGGTGTGGTCCCGGCCCGGCGGCTGGGGTCTCCCCGACGAGTCGCACACTCTAGTGGAGAGCTACGGGGACGGCTGGGCGTGGTCGGTCCCGGTGACGACGGAGCAGCGCTATTTCACCTTGATGGTGGACCCCCGGGTCACCCGCCTGGAACGGGGCGGCCCCCTCGCGCCTTGTTACGCGGCGGAGCTCGCCAAGACCGCAGCCCTCGGCCCCCTGACGGCGGGGGCGGTCCGCGACGCCGGGCCATGGGGATGCGACGCCTCCGTCTACGACGCCCATGCCTACCGGGCCCCGGGAATGCTGCTAGTCGGCGACGCCGGGTCGTTCATCGACCCGTTGTCGTCCTATGGCGTCAAGAAGGCCCTCGCGTCGGGGTGGCTCGCCGCCGTCGCCGTGCACACCGCGCTGACCGACCCCGCGCTGGCCGGCGTCGCGCTCGACCTCTTCGACGAGCGGGAACGGGAGATGCACGCCGCGCTCGAGCGGCAGTCGGCCGATTTCTTCGCGGAGGCGGCGGGCCGGCACGATCACCCGTTCTGGACCGACCGCGCCGAGGCGGCCATGCCGGAGGCGGGACCGCTCTCCCCCCCCGAGCCGGCCGTCGACGCCCTGCGCCGGGACCCCGGCGTCCTCGCCGCCTTCGAGGCCCTCCGGCGCGCGCCGGCCCTGCAGCTCCGGCGCGGCGACCGGCTCGGGGTCGTCCGTCGCCCCGCCATCACCACACGGCGCATCATCCTCGAGGATCGCCTCGTCGTCCCCGGATGGCCGGACGCCGACGCCGACCGGGGCCTCCGATTCCTCCGCGACATCGACCTCGTCCGCGTCGTGGAGCTGGCCCCGCTACACCGGCAGGTTCCCGATCTGTACGAGGCCTACAACCGCGTCTGCCCCCCCGCCCCGCTGCCGGACTTCCTCGGCGTCCTGTCGGTCCTCATCGCCAAGGGCGCGCTGCGGGACACCGGCGACCGGGCGACGGCGTGAGTGGCCAGGTAATTTCCGGCCCCGGAAGAGTGACGAACCCGGCCCCCGCTGCCGGGCGGTCCGTCTCTCGATCGGAATCCGTTCTTCCTGCTGATTCGCGCCGCGGCGGGACGGACCGACGCGAACCCAGACCCGGCCCTTGTAGCGAACGGTCGGCAGATCGGACGGCAGGACCTCGACGACGGCCACGTCGCCACCCGGTAGCGTGTTCTCACGGTCGACGAGGCGGCTGACAGACACGGCCGTATGTGCTACAAAGGACCCGTCGCCGGAGTCGACCTCATGCCACTGCCTCGTCCGAAGACCGTGTTCGCTCTGCTCCCCGTCGCGCTGCTCGCAGCGGCCGGCGCCGCCGCCCAGCCGGCCGAGACCGAGGGTTCCGGAATTCCCGTCCACGACGAGACGGTGCGCCGGGCCTGCAGCTCGTGCCACCGGCCCGACGACGAGGGCCGCCTGTCCCGCATCTCGTTCCGGCGCACGACGCCCGAGGGGTGGCAGCAGACGATCCGCCGCATGGTCACCCTGAACGACGTCACCCTGACCCCGGAGACGGCCCGCGAGGTGGTGCGCTACCTGGCGAACAACCTCGGCCTCGCCCCCTCCGAGGCGCTCGGCGCGGCCTGGGAAGCGGAACGCCGCGGCGACGACCAGTCCTACGACGACGCGGACGTCGAGGAGACGTGCATTCAGTGCCACTCGATGGGGCGCGTCATCAGCCAGCGGCGCACCGGCGAGGAGTGGTCGCTGCTGATGGCGATGCATCGGGGCTACTACCCGTTCACCGACTTCCAGGCGTTCCGGCGCGGGGACCCCGGCGAAGGCGAGCCGCAGGCGGTGGACCGGGCGGTGGCCCACCTGTCGGCGCGGTTCCCGTTCGAGACGGCGGCGTGGTCGGCGTGGTCGGCGACGATGCGTCCGCCCCGCCTGGGCGGCGCGTGGCTGCTGCGCGGGCACGCGCCCGGCCGAGGCGCGGTCTACGGCCGGATGACGATAACCCCCGTGCCCGGTTCCGAGGACGAGTTCACGACGGAGGCGACGTATACCTTCGCGCACACCGGCCGGACGGTCGAGCGCACCGGCCGCGCCATCGTCTACACCGGCTTCCAGTGGCGGGGCCGGTCCATCCCCGGCGACCCGGAGGCCGACGAGCTGCGCGAGGTGATGTTCGTCGAGCGCGACTGGCGCACCATGAACGGCCGCTGGTTCACCGGCGGCTACGACGAGACCGGCATCGACGTCACCCTGGAGCGTCTCGGCGACGCCCCGGCGGTGGCCGGCGTGCATCCCCCGTCGCTGCCGGCGGGAAGCGCCGCGACGGTGCGGGTCCACGGTCGGAACCTCGCGGCTGCGTCGATCGACGCCGTCGATCTCGGCCCCGGCGTCTCGGTGCTCGCAGTGACGGGCACGACCGGGGAGTGGCTCGACCTGCAAGTGCGGGTCGACCCGGACGCAGCCACCGGCGGCCGCGACTTGGTGATCGACCGGACCGCGGTGACCGACGCCCTCACCGTCTACGACGAGATCGACCGCATCGCGGTGACCCCGCGCGCGGGCATGGCCCGAGTCGGCGGGGTCCGCTTCCCCAAGCAGTTCCAGCAGTTCGAGGCGCGGGCGTGGCACGACGGGCCGGACGGCGAGCCGGCGACCGATGACGACCTCGACCTGGGGATGGTCGACGCCCGGTGGTCCATCGAGGAGTACGCCGTGACCATCGGCGACGACGACGTCCGCTACGTGGGCGACATCGAGGCCGACGGTCGGTTCGTCCCCGCCGTCGACGGGCCGAACGTGGAGCGCAGCGGCAGCCGCAACAACGTCGGCGACGTCTGGGTGGTGGCGACCTGGCCGCCGGACGCGGCCGACGGGGACGGGCTGACCGGTCGCGCCCACCTCCTCGTCACCGTGCCCCTCTACCTGCGTTGGGACCCGACCGCCGTGGAGCAGCCATGAACCCTCCTGCATCGGGACCGCACGCGCGCACTCATCGTCGGCGCCGGGACGCCGCGGCGGTGGAGCAGCCATGAGCCTGCTGGCCCAGGGAGAGTTCCATCCGTTCACCGCGGCCGGCCGCCGGTTCCTCTACCTGGTGCCGAGCGCGGCGGTGTTCGCCCTCGACGAGCCGGCGGCGGCGCTGATCGACGGCCTCGACGGCCGGCGCGTGCCGCGCGAGGATCTCCTCGCCGACGTCGGCGTCCGGTTCCCCGACACCGACCTCGGGCAGACGCTCGACGAGCTCGAGCAGGTTCACGCGGTGCGCACCGTCGCCGCCCCCGCGCCTCCCGCCGCTCCGGCGCCGCCGATCATCCCGCTGACCCCGTTCCCGCTGACGACCGCGGTCCTGAACGTCACCAACCAGTGCAACCTCGCCTGCACCTACTGCTACGAGTACAGCGAGGACAAGATCGTCGACACCACCACCGGGGCGCAGCCCAAGTTCATGAGCGAGGAGACCGCCCGCAAGAGCGTCGACCTGCTGATGAACGAGTCGGGTGACAACCGGGTGGTGCACGTGAGCTTCTTCGGGGGCGAAACCCTGATGAACTACCCGGTGCTGAGCCGCGTCGTGCCCTACGCCCGCGAGCAGGCCGCGGCCCGGGGCAAGCGGGTCGAGTTCAACCTGACCACGAACGCGACGCTGCTGACGGAGGAGATGATCGGCTTCCTCGCCGAGAACGACATCTCCGTCACGGTGTCGATCGACGGACCGCGCGAGATGCAGAACCGCTTCCGCGTCTTCCACGACGGCCGCGGCAGCTATGACGAGCTGCTCCCGCGGGTGCGGGAGCTGCTGCGGCGCCACACGAGCCGGCCCATCGGGGCCCGGGTGACCCTGACCTCGCAGGTCAGCGACGTCGTGAGCATCTACCGTCACCTGACCGAGGAGATCGGGTTCCAGGAGGTGGGCTTCGCCCCCGTCACGACTTCGCCGGGCCGCGAGTACGCGCTGGGCGGGGACGGGTTCGACCAGATGGTCGAACAGTTCACGGCCCTCGCCGACGAGTTCCTCGAGGCGGCGCTGGCCGGGAAGCACCACGGGTTCTCGAACGTGAGCGAGACCCTCGAGGAGATTCACAAGGGCGCGAGCAAGGCCTATCCGTGCGGGGCCGGTCTGGGGCTGGTGGGGGTGGCCACCGGGGGCGATGTCGGGCTGTGTCACCGGTTCGCGGGGTCGGACGAGCACAAGCTGGGCACGGTCGACGAAGGCCTCGACCGCGAGGCCCAGAACGCGTTCCTCGAACGTCACCACCTCGCGAACAAGACCGACTGCCACACCTGCTGGGCGCGGCCGCTGTGCTCGGGCGGGTGCTACCACGAGGCGCACACCCGCTACGGGACGAGCGCCCATGCGAACCTGCACTACTGCGAGTGGATCCGCGGCTGGACCGACGTTTGCCTGCGCGTCTACGGCGAGCTGGCGGCCAGAAACCCCGAGTACCTGCGTCGGTTCGAGTGAACGGCGGTGAGACCATGAGACACCTGAGAGCCATCAACCAGAAGGCGGCCCGCGTCGAGCGCACCGTCACCGCGCCGCCGGTCGACGAGTCCCCCGCCGGCGACGTCGTCGCGCTGCAGCAACAGGGTTCGGGCCCGCCGCAGCAGCCCGAGGGGCCGCACATCCCCCTGGGGTGCTCGCTCGTCTTCCAGCCGGGGTGGGAGGCGGACCGCAACGGCGGCACGGCGGGGCTGTGCCAGCCGGTCGAACGCGACCTGTTCGACTGCCACCGCGGCTGCTTCTGGCCCGCGCACGTGCCCGACCAGTTGAACCACACGCCGGATTGGACCGGCAAGTGCGCGGCCGCTCAGAAGGACTGGCGCAACATCGACCTGATCTTTCCGTAGGGCCGGCCGCCCGGTGGAGCGGCGCGTTCCCAAACGGGGTGGGGCTCTCCGCCGGCGTCACGGCGGGGGCGGCGCCCCGGCGTTCCCGTCGGGCCGCGCGCGCCGCCGGCGGCAGGACGACACGCAGTGAATTCCGGGCTCGGAGCCCGTCCCACGTTCGGGAGACCTCGACCCATGCGCAAGCTGGCCGGTGCGTTCGCGCTTCTCACCCTCCTGCCCCCCGCCGCGTCGGCACAGCCCGCCGGCGAGCTGACCGGCGGCAACGGCACCTTCTACGTCGGCGCGTTCCCCAACCGCATCTACGTCATCGACGAAGCGACCGAGCAGGTTGTCGACACCATCGAGATGACCCTCGGGGGGCCGCCCAACGACATGCGGCTGTCCGCCGACGGCTCCCGCCTGTACATGCGAGACCGCACGTTCGAGCACATCGAGGTAATCGACCTCGAATCGAGAAGCACCATCGACACCTTCACCCTCAGCGGGGGCTCGACGCAAGTGCGCGTCCGCAGCCTGGTGGTGTCGCCGGACGAAGCCTACGCCGTCCTCCTCGCCGACACCGCGATCAAGCACCTCGACCGGTACGAGATCACTCCCCGCCGGCTCCTGCAGGTGGACCTCGCGTCGCACGAGATCATGCGCGAGATCCCGTGGCCGGACGGCGAGGAGCGGACCGGCGCGAGCATGATGTTCTCGCCCGAGGGCGACCTGCTCTACCTGTTCGGGGACGAGATCCTGGCCCTCGACACGGACGCGTTCGAGGTGGTCGACCGGTGGGCGCTGTCGTCGGTCGAGGCGCCCGACCTCGAGCGCTTCAGCTTCGGGTTCAATCTCGATCGCAACGAGGAGCCCGGCTACTTCACCAACCTCTTCCGCGTCACCGACCCCGTCCAGAATCGGCGCCTCATGGGCATCGCGCGCATCGACCTGGCCGGGCGCGACGTCGACTTCTACACCCTCGGGCCGGACGAGCCGCTGTCCTCGTTCTCGCTCGCGCCGGACCGGCGCAAGGCCTACGCGGTCCTCAAGCGCATCGGCCACTACGAGATCTGGACGTTCGACCTCGAAGGGCGCCGCGTCGAGCGGCGGGAGGTCTTCGACGGGCGCCCGCGCATGTCGCTCGCGGTGAGCACCAACGGCCGGCTCCTCTACGTCCACCAGGCCGGCGCCACCATCGACCTGCTCGAGGCGTCGACCTACCGCTACCTCCGCACCATCAGCCTCGACGGCGACATGACGAACCTGTTCCTCGTCCCCGGCCGGGGGCAGTGACGGATGACAACCTGTGCGGATCAACCCGGCTTCCCCGGGCTTGCGCTGAACCTAGGCATGCCCCAGTAGGCCTCGGCCGCGGCGGCGTGCCCCTGTTCCGCGGCACGGTGAAACCAGGTGTCCGCTTCCGCGTGGTTCCGCGCCACGCCGCGCCCGTCCCAGTAGGCGCACCCCAGGGTGTACCGGGCATCGGCGTCCCCCTGTTCCGCAGCCCGCCGGAACCACACAACCCCTTCCTCGTCGTCCCGCGCCACCCCGCGCCCGGCCCAGTAGGCCACCCCCAGCATGCACTGGGCGTCGGCGCGCCCCTGTTCCGCAGCCAGGCGGAACCACACAACCGCCTCCTCGTCGTCCTGCGCCACCCCGCGCCCGTCCCAGTAGGCCAACCCCAGGTTGTTCTGGGCGTCGGCGTCCTCCTGTTCCGCAGCTCGGCGGAACCATTCAACCGCCTCCTCGTCGTCCTGCGCCACCCCGCGCCCGGTCCAGTAGGCCAACCCCAGCATGCCCTGCGCGACGGCGCCCTCCTGTTCCGATGCCCGGCGGAACCACACAACCGCCTCCTCGTCGTCCTGCGCCACCCCGAACCCGTCCCAGTAGGCCGCCCCCAGGATGCACTGCGCGGCGGCGTCGCCCTGTTCCGCAGCCCGGCGGAACCACCCAACCCCTTCCTCCTCGTCCTGCGACGCCCCGCGCCCGGTCAAGCAAGCCACTCCGAGCACGCGCTGCGCGACGGCGTGCCCCTGTTCCGCAGCTCGGCGGAACCACTCAACCGCCTCCTTGTCGTCCTGCGCCACCCCGCGCCCATCCCGGTAGGCCACCCCCAGCATGTACTGGGCGTCGGCGTCCCCCTTCTCCACTGCCCGGCGGAACCACTCAACCGCCTCCTTGTCGTCCTGCGCCACCCCGCGCCCATCCCGGTAGGCCACCCCCAGCATGTACTGGGCGTCGGCGTCCCCCTTCTCCACTGCCCGGCGGAACCAACCAACCGCCTTCTTGTCGTCCTGCGCCACCCCGCGCCCATCCCGGTAGGCCACCCCCAGCATGCACTGCGCGGCGGCGTGCCCCTGTTCCACTGCCCGGCGGAACCACACAACCCCTTCCTCGTCGTCATGCGACACCCCGCGCCCGGTCAAGTAGGTCACGCCGAGCGCGTACTGGGCGTCGGCGTCGCCCTGTTCCGCAGACCGGCGGAACCATCCAACCGCCTCTTCGTCGTCCTGCGACACCCCGCGCCCGTCCCAGTAGGCCACCCCCAGCATGCACTGCGCGACGGCGTGCCCCTGTTCCGCAGACCGGCGGAACCATCCAGCCGCCTCTTCGTCGTCCTGCGCCACCCCGCGCCCGGTCGAATAGGCCCACCCCAGGTTGTACTGCGCGGCGGCGTGCCCTTTTTCCGCGGCGCGCCGAAACCACGCCGCCGCTTCCTCGAACTCACCTTCACGGTTATGGTGCTCGCCACGCTCGAAGTACTCTCGAGCATCCAAACGCTCCAGGTCCGCACGGCCGCGCGCGAACAGGGAGTCCGCGCCCGGTGATGTCAGGGAACCGGAGCGTCCTCCGGCTGAAGACTCGACCGCGCCCCGCCGGCCCGTCACTGGTTTCCTCCCTGCACCGAGGCCAACTCGGCGTTCGCCGCCGCGATCCGGCTCTCAAGGTCAGCAACGATTTCCTCCAACAGATCTCGGCCTTCGTCCCGCGCGTCGCGGTATCGCCCGTAGAGGGAGTGCATCTCCGTTTCCTTGAGCGCGTCGATCCGTGAGCGGATGTCCGCGATGCTCTGTCTCGTCTGTGCGATCTGGCGGATCACGCGCACCAGTTCCGTCGCGACTCCAGTCCCTTCGACCGACTCCGGGCTCGACTCCCAGTCTTCGACAAGCCGCTTCAATGCCGCTTCATCCCCCCGCTTGTACGCTTCATTGACCTTCGTCATCCACTCGTGCCGACGCGCACGGTCTTCCTCATTGGTGGCCAGATCCGGATGCAGCATCCTGGCTGCGGCTCGAAACAGCGTCTTCAGGGAAGCGGGCGGCGCAAAGGCAGGCACGGGCTTCTCCGGCACGGAGTCGCTGACCTGCCGCGCCGTCTCCTCGGCCGCCTCCCGCGTGCGGCGCGCCTCCTGCCGCACCTCCTCATCGGCAGGACGACGGGCTGCGCGCGCTTCGGCAATCCGCGCCTTGATGTCGTCCAGCACGGCATAACGTCTGCCCACGACGCGGAGATAATTCCCCCGGAACGCGGCGAGCTCTTGCTCGAGAGTCGACAGATCCAGCTCGAGATCGATGAGCTCGCGCTGAAGGGCCGCCAACTCCGCCCGCTTGCTCGCCAGCTCTGCTTCCTCGGGGCTCTGCGTCTTGACGATTCTCATGGTCCTGCGACACCGCTCGGTCCACTCACGCCCCGTCGGACGCCCCGCTCCGGAGCGCCGGTGGGCGACACGGCCGACGGCGCGCGACAGGCGCCGCCATCACCCGATGAAGCGGGTGGCGATCAACAGCACGAGAGCCGGGACGACGGTGACCGCGATGAGGTCCATCAGCACGCCGTAGCGGATCATGTCGGTGATGCGGACCCGGCCCGAGGCGTAGACGATGGCGTTGGGCGGCGTCGACACCGGGAGGGCGTCGGCCACCGAGGCGGCGAGTGCGGCCGCGACGGACGGGATGATCGGGCTGACTCCCGCCGCCGCCGCGATCGAGATGACGATGGGCACCGCGATGTTCGTGGCCGCGGTGTTCGACATCGTCTCGGACAGGATGACCGTGAACAGGGCGGCCGCGAACGTCAGGGTGACCAGCTCGCTGGTCGGCACGAGCCCGGTGATGCCCTCGCCCACGACCCGCGCGAGGCCAGTCGACGCGGCCAGCCCGCCGAGGGCGAGGCCGCCGCCGAACAGCAGAATCGTCCCCCAGTCGATCTGGGCCGCCTGCTTCCAGGTGATGGTGGTGGGCTCGTTCGGACCGTTGGGGAGCAGGAACAGCAGCACCACCCCCGCGAGAGCCGCCACCGCCTCGGGCACGCTGGCCAGCACCGAGCTCGCCACCGGGTGGTCGGCGCCCAGCACGAGGGCGAGGAGGCCCGGCCCCACCCACAGGGAGACGGTGACGCCGAACGCGATCACCGCGTTGATTTCGCCCCGCCGCCACGGCCCGAGAGCGGCCTTGCGCTCGGCGATGATGCGGTCGGTGCCCGGTATCTCCTTCATGCCGGTCTGGCCGACCCAGTTCAGGTAGACGAAGACGATCGCGATCAACACCAGGACGATGGGCACCGAGAACAGCATCCACTGCACGAACGTGATGCGGTAGTCGAGCTGCTCGCTGAGCATCCCCACCGCGATCAGGTTCGGCGGCGTGCCCACCGGCGTCGCCATGCCGCCGCGCGAGCAGCAGTACGTCGTCATCAGCATCAGCGCGGTGCCGTACTTCTTCGGGATGTCCGCCGTCGACTCCATGAACCGGATCAGCGATACGCCGAGGGGGACGAGCATCGCCGCTGTCGCGGTGTTGCTCATCCACGCCGAGAGGGCGGCGGCGATGAGGCCGTAGGCGAACAGGATGCGCGTCGGCCGGGCCCCGATGATCGGCAGCGAGAGGACCCCGAACGCCACCCGTTCGTTCACCCGGTGCACGAAGAGGGCCCGCGCGAGGATGAAGCTGCCGATGAACAAGAAGATGGTGGTGCTGGCGAACGGCCGAAAGGTCTCGCCGGCCGGCGCCACCTGCAGGAAGATGGCCAGGGCCGGGCCGAGGAGCGCGGTGACGGCCAGCGGCACCGCCTCGGTGACCCAGAACACGATGACGAGGGCCATGACCGCGGCGAGCCGGTGCCCTTCGGGGGTCAGCGACTCGAAGGGCCACGCGAGGACGAGCAGGAAGGCCAGCGGTCCGACCACCAAGCCGATCTTGCGCCGCTTCTCGTCGAACGCGGCTTCCGCGGCAGTCTTGGCGGGGGGGTGGTCGCTCGGCGCGGAGCCGGCGGTCGACGGCGGGGGCTCAGATGTCATAAGCCGGTCGATCTATCACACTTCCGGGCCGCGACAAAGCGTCTCGGGCGTCGCCGCTTTCCGGATCCACCGAGGCCGCCGGCCGGTGGCGGCGAGCCCTGCCGCCCCCGGCGCGGGCCTGCGAAGGGCCGGCCGGGACGCGAGGGCGGCGGCGGTGCAGGCGGACAACGGCGGTGGCGCCGGCGAACCGCGGCGGCGCCCGGCCTGCGCGCCGCGCCCCCGACGTGCTATTCTCTTGGTGGAGATTTCCGGCTTCGACGAGGAAGGTGCCCTGTGATGGACCAGACGGTTTTCGCGCTCATCGGCACGCTCGGCGTTCCCGAGCTGATCATCATTTTCCTGATTCTGATGCTCATCTTCGGCGCCAACCGGCTGTCCGGGCTCGGCCGCGGGATGGGTCAGGCCATCCGCGGGTTCAAGGACGAGATGGGCGCGAAGGAGAAGCCGGCCGAGGCCGACCCGCCGCGCGACGCCTGACCCCGGCGTGCCCGTTGCCGCGCCTGTCGGCACGGCGACGGGCCGGTCCCCTTCGGAAGAGGACGAAGGTGGCGACGCTCGTGCCCATCGCGGGCACGAGCAGCACCAGCGCACCCCACGCCGGCGTCGCGACGCCGGTGAGGGGGTCGTAGTCGAAGCAGCGGAAGAGGACATCGCCGGGCAGCGGATAGCTCGCGATGAACTGTCCGCGCGCCTCGCGAACGACCTCGCTCAATCGCGCCGGGTTGACCGACCCGCCAACCAGGAGCCGGGCCACGCGTCCCTCCCGAATGCCCACGAGCAAGGCGGGGTGATCGAACTGCCGCCTGTCCTCATCCCATTCGAACCAGAACCCGAGCGCGCGGGCCAGCCGATCGACGTCCGCCGGAGCGGCCACCCCCAGCACCCAGCCCGCGTGGCCGGCGACGCCGAGGTGCTCGGCCGTCCTCTGCATGTCGTCCGGGGTGTCGCGCGGGTCGAAGCTGACGACCACCCGCCTGACGTCATCCGGCAGGTCCAGCGCCTCGTCGGCACGCCGCAGCGCGCGCAGATAGGGCGAGCAGATACCGGCGCACCGGGTGAAGACCATCGTGAGGACGAGCGGCCCTTCCCGCCAGAGGGCGGAGAGGAGGACGTCGCCGTCGGCGGTCCGTATCGCGATGTCCGGCACGTCCCGGGTCACGTAGCGGGCCTCGTCGGGCGGCGCGTCGGGGGCGGCGACGCCCACGCCCGACGGCGGCTCCGCTCCCGCCGAGGGCGGCACACCGGCCGCGGCGAGAAGCGTCGCGGCGAGGGCAATCGCCCTCGCGCGCGTCAGGCGCGCAACGCGCGGGCGCACAGTCGTCCGGTGTCCCATAGGTACAGCCCCAGCCCGCCGAACAGGATGAGGATGAAGGCCAGCGAAATGCCGGCGAGAAGCGGCCCGTTCGCCATCTCGATCGGATAGGCGGCGAACCGCCGCGGCACCGCGTCGGCGCCGGCCAGGTAGAACGAGAACATCAGCCCGTATCCGCCCACCACCAGGTGCGCGGCCATCACCCGCGACCGCTTCAGGTTCTCCGTCTCCGACGTGAGCGTCACGGCCAGGTGGTGCACCCCGCCGAGCGTCATCAGCACGACGCCCATGAGGTAGTAGGTGTGGAAGTGCGCGGGCACCCACAGCGTGTTGTGAAAGGCCTGGTTGACGGTGATCGTCGAGTCGATGACGGCGGCGACGCCGCCGATCGCCCAACCCATCACCCCCAGGTAGAGCAGCATCGGCGCGAGGCTCCAGCGCGTCTGCGACCGATAGGTCAGCACCAGCGTGCTGAAGATGGTGACGACGGCGGCGGGCACCGAGACGAGGTAGGACGAGAGCTGGCCCAGCACCTGCAGCCAGCGCGGCTGCGCGAAGTCCATGTAGAGGTGGTGGAGGTACGCGAACATCACGAGCGCCAGCACCGTGTTCCAGGACAGGACGACCAGCGTGTTGGTCTTCCACGGCCGACCGGTGTACGCGGGCATGATCTCGTAGACGAGGGCCACCCCGAAGTACATCGTGATGTTGACGAGCATGTGGCCGAAATAGAACGTGAGGTTCTTTATCAGCAACGCGTCGTTGGCGGCCCCGCCCCCGAGCACCTCCCAGCCGACGAGGAGCAGGATCACGACGGCGGCGACGAGCCCCGCGAGGACGCCGATGCAGCTGACGGTGGCGATGATGACGATCGGCGGCACCTCGGGCCCGTCGCGGCCCGACAGGTAGTGCCATCCGAGGGCCTCGCTCAGCCGGTAGCGGCCGGCGATCGCGCGCAGCACGTCGGCCGACCAGACCGTCCACGCCACCCCCAGCACCGCGAGCGCGCCGAAGAGGGCGGCGGTGGCCCAGTCGGGCCACGTGCCCTCCGAGTAGAAGGGCAGCGGGTAGAGGAAGTACCAGCCGACCCCGAGCTTGCCCACGAGCGTCGCCGCCACCAGCATCACGACGCCGAGGGCCGTCATGCCGAGCGCGATCCAGGAGACCTTCAGGCTCGGGCGCACGTACCGGGTCAGCAGGAAGCTCATCGCGGCGAGGCCCGCCACGAACCAGACGCCCACCATGCCCAGACCGTGCAGGGTCATCACCGCGTAGAACCACTCGGGCGGCGTGGCCGGGAAGAAGCCGGCCTGCAGGGTGCGCATGACCAGCCCGAGGACCGCGAGAACGGGAAAGAGCACAAGCCCGACGGCGACCCAGTAGAGGGTGACGCGCGTCATCTGCGCCGGGTACGCGTCCGTGGCGGCGACATCGTTCATCACTCGGCCTCCTCGACGACTTCGATGACGCCGCGCATCACGTGGTGCGACAGCCCGCAGTATTCGAGGCACATCACGTCGTAGACGCCCGGCGCGTCGAACACCACGCGCAGCCGGTTGACGTAGCCGGGCATGGCCTGCGTCTGGGCCAGCAGCCGTCCGTCCGGCGTGTAGATGGCGAATGCGTGGTTGACGTCGAGCGTTCGGACCCGGAACTCGACCAGGGTTCCCGTCCGGACCTCCGCCAGCGGCGAGAAATCGCGCTCCCACGTCTCGATGGACTCGGGCCCCGGACCCTCGGTGAGCGAGAAGGCGAACTGCCGGCCCACCACGTTGACGATCTGCTCGGGCGCCGCCGCTTCCGTCGGGTACGGCAGCCGCGGCAGGGTCAGACCCAGGAAGATCGCCAGAATGACGAGCAACGACACGAAGAACGCCCCGCGCAGTCGGTTGGCGCGGGCGGCGTCGACCTCGCCGGCCCGGCCCGTCGACCGGGCCACGACGGTGAAGACGGTCGCGATGATCGCGGCCGACAGCAGGAACAGCAACAGCGGCAGGGTGGTCGTCACTGGTTCACCTCCGGAACCTCCGGAGGGCTCGTTCCGGGATCTCCCGCGTGGCTCCGTCCCAGGGCGGCGGCGGCGCCGATGCGCCACCCTCTCTCGCGCCTGCGACAGGTTGCGGTTCAGGTCCCGAAGCTGCCCCTCCGCTCACGCCGGGGTCTGCGGGCATCCGCCGCACCGGCGGTCAACTAGTCGAGACCGAGGTCGCGCATGTGCGCCACTAGGTCGCGCCCCGCCGTCGACGGCCTGACCCGCCGGTCGATGCGCAGGATACGGCCGTCGCCGCCGATGATGAAGGTCCAGCGGGCCGGGAACCCGCGCCCGCCGGACGGCACGACCCCGTAGGCCTCGGCGACCTCCCGCGTCGGATTGCTCAGGATGGGAAAGCCGGCGCCGAGCGACTCCGCGAACTGCCGGTTCGTCTCGGGATCGTCGACGCTGATCATGAAGTACGCCATGTCGATGGCGTTCAACGCGTCGCTGGATTCACGCAGCGACCTGCACTGCGCCGTTCAACCCCCGGTGAACGCCATCGGGAACCACGCCAGCACCACCGGCGTCCCCGCGTAGTCGGACAGGCTGTGGGTCTTGCCGTCGCTGCCCGGCAGGCTGAACGCCGGCGCCGCGTCGCCGACCTTCAGCGGCTGGGCGGCAGCACTCCCCACGCCCACCGCGGCCACGGCCAACACGGCCACGACGCAGAGTGCGAAGAGCATCTTCATCTTTTCTCCCGCTCCTTCGAGTGAAGACGGTTGCGAAACGACGGCATCCTATCACCCTTCGGCGCATCCGCCGCGCCGGCGCGCAGCGGCCCCCGCGTCGCCGGCCGCGCCGCCCGGCCCCGGGGCCCCGCCGACGGTCCGCGATGCCGGCGGGAGGCTCGACGAACGAGCGGTGCGGGGCGCCCGGCAGGGTCGACGGCTCGTCACCCGGGGTCGGCCCGCCCCGACGCGGGCGGCGACCCGGCATCCGTCGCGTCGAGCACGCCGATGTACGGCAGGTCCCGGTACCGTTCGCCGTAGTCGAGACCGTAGCCGACCACGAACCGGTCGGGGATGGTGAACCCGACGTGGTCCACGCCGACCTCGACCTCGCGTCGCGACGGCTTGTCCATCAGCGCGACGGTGCGCAGGGAACGCGGGCGCCGGGCGCGCACGAGGTCGATCAGCCGCGCCAAGGTCCGCCCGGTGTCTATCAGGTCCTCGACGATGAGCACGTCGCGGCCCCCGACATCGTCGTCGAGGTCCTTCGTCAGCCTCGGCGGACCGGCCGGGCGGGTCTCCGACCCGTAGCTCGCCAACCCGACGAAGTCGACGGTGACAGGCCGGGTGATCGCCCGCATCAGGTCGGCGACGAAGACGACCCCGCCCTTCAGGACGGACAGGAGATGGAACTCGCAGCCCGCCGGATAGCCGGCGCAGATCTCGGCGCCCAGCTCCCCGACCCGCTCCTGGATACGCTCGGGAGTGAAGAGGACCGACGGGGCAGGGCCGCCGGCCGCGCCCGAGGCCGGTGTGGCGGTGGTAGGCGAAGGCCCCACTGGGTTGGACGAGCGATGCATCCTGCCTGACCGGCGTCGTGCTCCGGAGCCGAGCCGCTCCGCGGTCACCTGCGTCCGACCGGCGCGTCGCGACACCGAGCCGCAGGGTCGCACCAGCCGCCAGCCACCGCCTTCGGCTCCGCCTGCCGCCCGACCCCACCGGAGCCCCCGCCGCGCCGCGGACTCCCGGTCGTTCGGCAGACGCCGGCGCCGCGCGGCGCCCCTCGCCGACTGCCCGCGAAGAAGTGGTGGGCGCTAGTGGATTCGAACCACTGACCCCCGCCGTGTGAAGGCGATGCTCTACCACTGAGCCAAGCGCCCACTCCGAGGTCGGACGGCTATTCTACCACTCCACCCCGCGCCGGCGACGGCGGCCGGTCCGGCGGGGTTGCACGGGGTTGCACGAGACGAACGGCCGGCTCGGCGAATCGTCCTCGTGCGACGGCCACCCGCCCGGTCACGACAGGGCGTAGCCGGGATCGCGCAGCGCCTGGATCTTGTCGCGCAACGCCGCCGCGCGCTCGAACTCCAGGTTCGCCGCCGCCGCCCGCATCTCCGTCTCCAGCGACCGGAGATGGGCGTCGAGGTCGGCCTGCGTCCCGAACGTCTCGGCCGTCTCCCGGACCGCCGGCACCGTCACGTAGTCGCGCTCGTAAACCCCGGACAGCACGTCGTCGATGTCCTTCACGATCGACGCCGGGGTCAGCCCGTGCTCGCGGTTGAACGCCTCCTGGAGCGAGCGGCGGCGCTGCATCTCGTCGAGGGCCGCGCGCATCGAGTCGGTGACGACGTCGGCGTACATGATCACCAACCCGTTGACGTTGCGGGCGGCCCGGCCCGCGGTCTGGATGAGGGAGCCCGACGACCGCAGGAAGCCCTCCTTGTCGGCGTCGAAAATCGCCACTAGCGACACCTCGGGCAGGTCCAGCCCCTCGCGCAGGAGGTTGATGCCGACGAGCACGTCGAACACCCCGCGCCGCAGGTCCCGCAGAATCTGCATCCGCTCGAGGGTCTCGACATCCGAGTGCAGGTAGCGCACCCTGACCCCGAGCTCCTGGTAGAACTGCGTGAGGTCCTCGGCCATCCGTTTGGTGAGGGTGGTGACCAGCACCCGCTCGCGCCGCTCCGCCCGCCGGCGGATCTCGTGCAGCAGGTCGTCGACCTGCCCCTTCACCGGGCGGACGTCGACCACCGGGTCGATCAACCCGGTGGGTCGGATGATCTGCTCGACGACCACCCCCTGGCTCTGGTCCAGCTCGTAGGGCCCGGGGGTGGCGGAGACGAAGATGACCTGGCCCACCCGGCCCTTCCACTCATCGAAGGTGAGGGGACGGTTGTCGAGGGCCGAGGGCAGACGGAACCCGTGCTCCACCAGCATCTCCTTGCGCGCGCGGTCCCCGTGGTACATGCCCCGCACCTGGGGGACGGTCTGGTGGCTCTCGTCGACGATGGTCAGGGCGTCGGGCGGCACGTAGTCGAGCAGGGTCGGCGGCGGCTCGCCCGCGGCGCGGCCCGACAGGTGCCGGGCGTAGTTCTCGATGCCGTGGCAGTAGCCGATCTCGCGCATCATCTCGAGGTCGAACATGGTCCGCTGGTGCAGCCGCTGCGCCTCGAGCAGCTTGCCGATCGACTCGAGGTCGCCGCGGCGCTCCGCCAGCTCGGCCTTGATCGCCTCGACCGCCTCGAGGGTCCGCGCCTTCGGGGTCACGAAGTGCGACTTCGGATACACCGCGATCTTGTCGTGCCGCCGCAGGGTCCGGCCGGTGACCGGGTCGAAGCTGATCAGCTCGTCGACCTCGTCGCCGAAGAGCTCGATGCGCACGCCGATGTTCTCGTAGGACGGGCGCACCTCGACGACGTCGCCGCGCACGCGGAAGGCGCCGCGGTCGAACTCGTGGTCGTTGCGCTGATACTGGATCTCGACCAGCTTGCGCAGGATCCAGTCTCGCTCGACGCGCTGGCCCCGCTCGAGCGGGAGCATCAACCCGTAATACGCCTCGGGCGAGCCGAGTCCGTAGATGCACGACACGCTGGCGACGATCAGGACGTCGCGCCGCTCGAAGAGCGACCGCGTGGCGGAGAGCCGCATGCGGTCGATCTCGTCGTTGATCGTCGCCTCCTTCTCGATGTACGAGTCGGTGGCGGGCACGTAGGCCTCGGGCTGGTAGTAGTCGTAGTAGCTGACGAAGTACTCGACCGCGTTCTCCGGGAAGAACCGCCGGAACTCGAGGAACAACTGGGCGGCGAGGGTCTTGTTGTGGACCATCACGAGGGTCGGGCGGTTCACCTCGGCGATGGTCCGGGCCATCGTGAACGTCTTGCCGGAACCGGTCACCCCCAGCAGCACCTGGTGCCGGTCGCCGCGCCGCAGGCCGTCCGTGAGTTCGCGCACCGCGCGGGGTTGATCGCCGCGCAGCTCGAAGTCGCTGACGAGCTTGAACCGATCGTAGGTGGAGGGCACGAGAGTTTCTCGATGGCCGCCGACGGGCGCGGCGGACGCGCGCTCCGGGCACGCTCGCGCGCGTTACCGTGGCGCCGGCTCTTCGATATAAGGCGCGAAGTAGCCCTCTCGCGCGCGGATGCGGGCGTCGTCGAGGTCCGGCCGGTCGCCCTGCAGACTCACCGTCACCCGGCGCCACGCGCCGTCGGTGGTCCTGTCCGTGGACACGTAGCCCAGCGAGTACCGCGCCTCCAGCTCCTCGCGAATCTGCCCGTAGATCTCGTCCAGGTCGTCCTGCGACATGGGAAACCAGGCGCGCCCCCCCGTCAGCCCCGCGATCTGCTGCAGTCGCCGGCGTTCGCGCATCTGCGCCGTGGTCCGCCGCCGGGCCTGGAACCCGATGGCGTAGATGGTCACGTCCGAGGCCCGCAGCAGGTCGCGCAGTTCGCCGTAGCGCAGCCGGCTCCGGGTGTCGGCGCCGTCCGTGTACAGCAGCAGCACCTTGCGCCCCTCCTGGGCGAAGGCGCCATCCAGATAGACCCCGAGAGCGTCGTAGAGCGCGGTCATGCCCTCGGCCCGCTGACTCCGCACGCGCTCCACGAGCCGCGGGAAGTCGGCCCGGCCGAACCGGCTCACCCGCACCTCGGTGTCGAACTCGACCAGGGTCATGTCGACCGCGAAATCCAGCTCCCGCAGGAACCGGATGGCCGCTGCCTTCGCGAACGACGCGTCGACGGTCATGCTGCCGCTGACGTCGAAGAGCACGCCGAGATGCAACGGGATCCGGTCGCTGTCGAGCTCGAGTCCGCGCGAGAAGTAGGCGATGCGCTGCTCCCGCCCTTCCTCCACCACCCGGAAGTCGTCGGCCGTCAGGCCGGAGACGGGCTCGCCCTCGTCGTCGAGCACGGTGACCCCGAACCGGACCAAATCGACGCCGCTTCGAAACACCGGCTGCGCGGCGGTCGCGACCGCCCCCGCGAGGACCAGGACGACCGACGTCGCGACTCGGCGCATGGCACTCTCCTGCTTCGGATGTCGGCCATCTTATCCGATTCCCGCTCCGCGGGGCCGGCGCCGACCGAGCGCCGCCCCGGCCGTGCTCCGACTATAATGGGGTATTCGAGCCGATTCGGACGCGGCTCGATCGGTCACGAGCATGAAGTGCCTCGCCGTCTGCCGGGACGAGGGGACCATCCGACTCCTGGACCGGACGCTCAAGCCGCGCCTCGACGTCGAATTCGTCGTCGAAGACCGACTCCTCGGACGGCGCCTGGAGGACGCCGGGGTCGTCGTTCACGTCGGCAACCCGCGCCGGGTCGACACCTGGTTGAAGGCGGACGTCGGACCCGCCACCTGCGTCATCGTCGAGGACTCCCCCCGCCGGAGCCCCGGAAAGACGATCGAGACGATCCGGGACGCGGGCGCCACCCTCGTCTACCTGCTCGACGCCGAGCAGCCCCGGAGCCCCAGGCAGCAGGAGCGCCAGCGACAACTGATCGCATCCGGGGTCACGCGGCTCGCCCTCGCCGACCTGCTCCGGGGCTCGCTCGGGGCCGCCCTCGAGCGGTCGATCACCCGCGCTCGCGTCGAGCAGTACCAGCGGTACCTGTCCGACGCCGACCGCATCCTGATCCTGCTCCACAACGACCCCGACCCCGACGCGATGGCGAGCGGCCTCGCCCTGCGCACGCTGCTGCGGCGAACGAGGACGACGGCCATCCTCGGCACGTTCCAGGCCGTCACCCGCCCCGAGAACCTCCGGATGGCCAACCTGCTCGACATCCGGATCGAGCTGCTCAACCGGCGGTCCCTCGCCGAGTTCCCCCGCGTCGCCACCGTCGACGTACAGCCCCACTACTTCGGGGGACTGCTCAACCGGGTGGACCTCGTCATCGACCACCACCCCGCCCGCGCCGGCTACAGCGCCGCGTTCAAGGACATCCGGCCCGACTACGGCTCGACCTGCACCATCCTCACCGAGCACCTGCGGGCCGTCGATGCGAACATCTCGGAGCGCACCGCCACCGCGATGCTCTACGCCATCAAGTCCGACACCCTGTTCCTGTCCCGTCATACCGACGAGTCGGACCTCGATGCGTTCCGTTTCCTCTACCCGCTGTCCAACGCCGCCCTCGTCCGCAAGATGCAGGGGTCGGAGACGAATCTCGAGCGTCTGGCGTGTCTGTCCACCGCGATGCGGCACAGCCGGGTCAGCGGGTCCCTGTACACGTCGCACGTCGGCGAGGCCGCGCGGGAGGACCTCATCACGTTCGTCGCCGACTTCCTCCTCCAGGTGGACGAGGTCTCGTGGTCGGTGGTGTCGGGAATCGTGCAGCGGAACGTGGTGATCTGCGCCCGCCACCTCGGCGTGTCGGGCGACGCCGGCCGGTTCGTGAGGCGGTCGTTCGGTGACATCGGCAGCGCCGGCGGCCATCGCGTCATGGCCAAGGCGGTCGCTCCCGTCCACCGGTTCATCGAGAAGTTCGGATCGGTCGAGCCTGACCGCGTCCTCGCCGTCACCCACGCGCTGGCCGAAGAGTTCCTGCCCGCGTCGCCCGCGTCCGAGCGGCCCCGCGGCGGGGCCGAAGCCGGCCGCGACTGACGCGGCCCCGCCGCCATACCCCGGTCTCACCGCCATCATGGGCCGTGAGTGGCGGCAAACGGGCTCGCCTACCCTGCGCGCTGCCGTTGACCGGAGCCTGCGCCATGGAACGGAGCCGACAAGTTCACTTTGCAGAACTTCGGCTGATCTTGAACACCCGCCAGACGACGATCAAGCCCGCGCAGCCCGCTCCGAACAACAGGCTCAAGCTGGCGAGGAAGGCGACGACGGTCGCCACCAACAGGGCGGTGAACTCCACAATGCCGATATCCATGGCGCCTCCTCCCAGCTTCGACAACGGGCCGTTGAAGTTCACGAGTGCCGTTCCTTCTACCAGGCCGATCCAGGCAAGTCAAGGTCGCGCAACTGCGGCGGGCGAGCGTGCTACGCCAGTCCGCCGGGTCATCGACCGAAACTAAGTCTCAGCGTGCGGACTGGTGCGCCACCGGCGACACCGGGGTCGGCGGGCGGGGCCGCGGCGTCGGCGCCATCTCCTCGCCGCCGGGGGCGAAGACGGGATTGACGAACTGCCGGTACCCGTCGTCGAAGCCGCGATCGACGAGGTCGGCGAGGGTCCACGCCCGGTCCGAGCGCTCGTCGTACGCGCCCGCGAAATCGAAGGGCCCCAGAGGATTGTGGACGGGGCGGATCTCGAAGAACGCCTGGAACAGCCGGACCCGGCTGGCGACGGCGTCGCGCGCCGCCGACGCCTCTATCGACTGCAGCGACTCGCCGATCCGGCCGCGGCCGTCGCGCCGTCCTCCCCCGAGGGCATGGGGACCCGACAGCGGGGGCTGCGCGGACACGAAGATGACCTGCTGCACCCCGGCGACGGCGACCTCGTCGAGGAGGCGACCGACGGCGTCCGGCCGGTCGCACAATCGATGCGTCTCGCCCCGCCAGCCGCTGCCGGCCGGGAACTGCACCAACCACGGCTCCGTCGCGACCGGGAGGGCGAGGGACGCGGCGAGGGCGTCGAACCCGTGCCGGGCCGCCCATCCGCTCAGGTCCAGGGCCTCCAGGGGCCGGTCGCCGCCGCCCGCCCCCCGACGCCGGAAGAACGGTCCCCGGAACTTCTTCGTGAGCATGGCGAGGAGGAGGTCGCGGGAGGCGTCGAGGTCGTGCACGGCGATCAGGAGCTCGCGGAACCCGGGCTGGCCGAGGCTGTCCAAGAGCAGGCGCGTGTACCGGAGCCCGAACTTCTCGGGACTCGGGCGCGCCGTCGCCGCCGCTCCCCGCACCGACTTCCAGAGGCCCTGGCCGAACCAGCGCTGCCCGTAGTCGGCGTCGAGCGGCGCCCCGGCCAGGAGCCACCACAGCGCCCCGCGCCCACGCCGACCCGGCCGCGTCCGGTACCAGGTCAGCACCGCCGACCAGCTCAACACGCCGAGCAGCAGTACTAGGGCGAACACCGTGACGCGCGGCAACCAGACCGGCAGCACGCCCGGCGCGAAGACCCAGTCGACGAGCCGCCCGAACCCACTCGCCAACCAAGTCCCGTTCAACCCCGCGACCTGGACGAAGTAGGCGATCGCGTAAACCAGGGTGGCGACGACCACCACCCCGAGAGGCAGGAGAAGGGTGGCGAGCGCGGCGCCGAGGACGGCGGCGGCCGCCACCAGCGCCGGGCGCCACCGGTACAACCGGGCCGCGCCGGGCGCCGACCACAGCCCCGACCGCTCCCAGAGCGCGCCGGCGCCGTCCACCGCCGCGAACAGGGCGCCGACGGCGCCGATACCGCGCCCGGCCATCAGATCGACCTTGACGCCGGCCTCGTGCAACGCGTGCAGCACGCCGGCATGATAGGCGCCGGCGGTGCCGGTACCGGTCAACACCACCGCGGTGCGCCGGTGCGGGGAGTAGCGCGCCTCGGCGCCGGACGACGGCGGGGGCGCCGCACTGCCCGACGGGGCCGTGGCGGGCGGTCTACTCGCCATGAATCGTGACGAGCTTGATCAGTTCGAACTCCCGTATCCCGCTCGGGGTCGGCACCGCCACCTCGTCCCCTTCCTCCTTGCCCATCAGCGCACGGCCGATGGGCGAGGCGGTGGAGATCCACCCCTTCTCGGGATCGGCGTCCTCGGGCATGACGAGCCGGTAGACGATGCTGTCGCCGTCCACCTCGTGCAGGTGCACGGTCGAACCGAAACCGGCGCGGTCGGCGGGAATCCGGTCGAGGTTCAGCAGCGACAACTCGGCCACGCGCTTGCGCAGCATGGCGAGTCGCGCCTGCACGAAGACCTGCCGTTCCTTCGCGGCCTGGTACTCCGCGTTCTCGCGCAGGTCGCCGAGCTCTCGGGCGCGCTTGATCTCCTGGGGCAGCTCGCTGTTGAGCTCGCGCTCGAGCTCGCGAATATCGTCCTCGAATCGCTTGAGCAGTTCCGCCTTCATGCCGGCGTCGTCTCCACTTCGGAGCCCGTGGCGAGAGCCGCCGCGGGTTTCGGCGCAGCCTCCGACGCGCCCGGTCACCCCGCCGATCCGTCGCGAGCGCAGTCGCGCCACCCGACCGCCGTCGCGGGACCGCCAACGCCGATGGCCACCTCCCGGCGCGACGGCGTTCCCGCCAACAGGTAACGATAGCACATCTGCTATGCTCGCCCGGGGCTCCGTCGGCAGTGCCCTGGGTTGCCGGAACCAGGCGGCGACCGGCCGCCCCCGGGTCCCGCCCTGGTCGCCCACCCGCGGAGAGTCTCGGTCCACGGCGGGCCGAACCCGTGAGCGAGGCCGGGAGACGGCGGAGCGGCCGGCGAGTCGGTCGGGGACGCACGAAGCGAGGCGAGGCGGCGATTTACTGACCCGTGGAACCGATCAGCAGCCGACGCAACTCGCTCGTGGCCCGATTCCGGCGCGCCGCGCGCCGCGACGCGGCGGCCGACTCCACCGTGCTCCTGGAGGGCCCCCGGCTAGTGGAGGACGCCCTCGCCGCGGGTGTGAGCGTGGACGTCGCGGCGATGGCGATGTCGACGGCGCCCGCCCCCCGGGTCGTGGCGCTGGCCCGCCGTCTCGAACCGGTCGCCCGTGTCGTTCGGGTGACCTCGGCGGTGATGGACGCGCTGAGCCCGGCCCCGACGCCGAGCGGGGTCGTCGCCCTGGCCGCCCTTCGCCCGGCCCCGATGGAGGACACCGTGCGGGCTTCGCCTCCGCTGGTCGTCGGGCTGAGCGGGGTCCAGGATCCCGGCAACGCGGGTGCGGTGATCCGCGCGGTCGAGGCGGGCGGCGCCTCGGGAGTGGTCACCGTGGCCGGCGCCGACCCGCTCGGGTGGAAGGCGCTCCGGGGCGCGATGGGCAGCACGTTTCGGCTCCCGGTCGCCCGCGCCGAGGACCCCGCCGTGGTCCGACGGCTGGCCTCGGACCACGGCTTGCGGGTCATCGCGGCGGCGCCACGGGGGGGAACGCCGGTGTCGGAGATCGACCTGACCGGCCCTTGCCTAGTCTGGCTCGGCGCCGAGGGGCCCGGGCTCGACCGGGGCGCGGCCGCGACCGCCGACGAGTCGGTGTCGATTCCCATGCGGCCTCCGGTCGAATCCCTCAACATCGCGGTCGCGGCGGCGCTCATCGTCTACGAAGCGGCCCGGCAGCGGGGCGGCGTGACGCCGCCCGACGCGCGGCCCGCGCGAAGCGGACGCAGATCGGCATGACGTCCCCATCCCTTTTCGACGATCCCCTCGGCGAGACGGCGGCGGCGGACACGCCGCTCGCCGAGCGCATGCGCCCCCGGCGCTTCGACGAGCTGGTCGGCCAGGACGCTCTCGTCGGCCGGGGACGACCGCTGCGCCAGGCGATCGAGCGCGACACGCTGCGGTCGATCATCCTGTGGGGCCCGCCCGGCAGCGGCAAGACCACGCTGGCTCGGCTCATCGCCGACGTGACGACCTCGAAGTTCGTCGCGTTCAGCGCCGTCCTCTCCGGCATCAAGGAGATCCGCGGGGTGCTGGCGGGGGCCGAGGCGGCGCGGGCGCACGGGGGCCGGAGGACCATCCTGTTCGTCGACGAGATCCACCGCTTCAACAAGGCCCAGCAGGACGCCTTCCTCCCCCGGGTCGAGGCCGGCGACATCGTGCTCATCGGCGCCACCACCGAGAACCCCTCGTTCGAGGTGAACGCGGCCCTGCTCTCGCGCTCGCAGGTCTACGTGCTGAAGCCGCTGCCCCGCGAGGCGGTCGCCACCCTGCTCGCCCGCGCCCTCGGCGACGCCGAGCGCGGGTTGGGCGGCGACGGGCTGCGCGCCGACCCCGACGCCCTCGCCGCCATCGCCCGGCACGCCAACGGGGACGCCCGCGTCGCCCTGAACCTGCTCGAGCTGGGGGCCGCCGCCGCCCTCGCCGGCGCGGCCGAGCGCGGAAGAACCGGAGAAGCCCGACTCACCCTCGAGCTCGCGTCCGACGCCATGCAGCGACGCGCGCTGCTCTACGACAAGAGCGGCGAGGAGCACTTCAACCTGATCTCGGCCCTCCACAAGTCGATGCGCAACAGCGATCCCGACGCCGCGGTGTACTGGCTCGCCCGCATGGTCGAGGCCGGCGAGGATCCGCTCTACGTCGCCCGCCGGCTCGTCCGGTTCGCGTCCGAGGACGTTGGCAACGCCGACCCGCAGGCCCTCGCGGTGGCGGTGGCGGCCAAGGAGGCCGTACACTTCATCGGCATGCCGGAAGGCAACACCGCCCTCGCCCAAGCCGCGGTCTACCTCGCCACCGCGCCGAAGAGCAACGCCGTCTACCGGGCCTACCGGCAGGCCGCGGCCGACGCCCACCGCGAGATCGCCGACCCCGTGCCGCTGCACCTGCGCAACGCGCCGACCCGCCTGATGAAGGACCTCGACTACGGCAAGGGCTACCGCTACGCTCACGACGAGCCGGACGCGGTGGCCGAGATGAGCTGCCTGCCGCCCTCGGTGAGGGGACGCCGCTACTATGCGCCGACCGCCCGCGGCTTCGAGAAGGAGATCGGCCGCCGCCTCGCGGCTTGGCGGCGCATCCGGGCCGAGCGCGGAGCCTCCGCCGCCGACCCCGGCGTCGGCACCGGCCCGGCTCCCCCGCCGCCCGACGCGGCAGAGAGAGACTGAACCATGCCCGGCGCCCTCTACTACGTCGGCCGCGGACTCCAGCTCCTGGGGATGGCCGCGCTCCTCGAGTCGATTCTCATCGCCGGGCCCCTGGGACCCAGCCCCCGCATCTTCGGGTTCGGGGTCGCGGTCTTCCTCGTGGGGCACTTCATCGTCAAGCGCACGACGGGATAAGCGCGGTCCCTCGTAGTGCACTTCATCGTCAAGCGCACGACGGAATAGGCGCGGTCCCTCGTAGTGCACTTGATCGTCAAGCGCACGACGGGACAGGCGCGGTCCCTCGTAGTGCACTTCATCGTCATCGAGCGCAACGCCGGACCGGCGCTTCCGCCGCGCGGTCTCGCACCATCGAGCGCAACGCCGGACCGGCGCTTCCGCCGCGCGGTCTCGCACCATCGAGCGCAACGCCGGACCGGCGCTTCCGCCGCGCGATCTCGCACCATCGAGCGCAACGCCGGACCGGCGCTTCCGCCGCGCGATCTCGCACCCAACCGACTCGGGACGCGGCCGTCAGGCGGCGCCGGCCGCGCGACCGCGCGCCGCGCGTGCTTCGCCGGCGGTCAGCTTCGCCGCGCGATGATGACCCAGATTTCGGCATCGGGTGACCAGGCTTCCTGCCGGTAGCCGCCGAGCACGGCGTCGACGGTGAAGCCCGCCGCCTCGAGGCGATCGACCATCTCGGGGACACTCAGCGTGCGGAAGGCGATGGACACCGGGTAGCTCCGGCGCCGACCCCGGCGCGTCTCCACGAACTCCTGGTCGAAGACCGTCAGCCCCTGCCGGGGCGCCTGGCGCACCGACTCGATCAGGGTCACCCGGCGCCCGCCGCTCATCGGCCCGCGGAGGCCGACCCGCCGGGCGTACTCGCCCCAGCGCGGCAGGCCGGGGGCGAGGTCGACGCCGAACGTGCCGCCGGGGGCGAGCACCCGGGCGACGCCGTCGAGGGTCGCGGCGAGGTCGTCGTCGGAGAGCAGCGACTGCAGCATCCCGTAGGGCGCCATGACGAGGCGGCAGCGCCGGTCCGGGCGAAAGGGCAGGGCGCGGATGTCGCCGCGCACGATCGAGGCGCGGGCGGTCAGGCGCGCGCGCCGCAGCCGCGCGCGCAGCTTCCGCAGCATGGCCCCCGACCGGTCGACGCCCACGAAGCGGCGCGCCCTGCGCGCGACCGGCACCGAGAGCCGCCCCGTGCCGCAGCCCAGCTCGAAGACGGTGCCGTCCGCCCGGCCGGCGAGGTCGGCCCAGAACCGCACGTCGCGGCGGCCCACGGTCTGGGCGTTCTCCCAGTCGTAGAACCGCGCGTAGGCGTCCCAGCCGTGCCAGCCTTCCGTGGGGGTGCTCATGTCTCGCCAATCGGACCAGCGGCCCGGGCGTCTGCGCGTGGGGTAATGCGGACTTCTGGCGCCGACGAGTTCTTCGCGCTTCCCCGAGACTCACCGGCGTGAGGGAGCTGCGCGATGAAGTCCACCGTTTCCTCGAGGCCCACGACAAACACTCAGCCACCCCCCCGGATGGACCCAGTCCGCCGCCGCTATCCTTGATGCCGTCGATGGAGCGCGCGAGAGATCGGGTTCACCAACTTGCCGCACGGACCGCTAGATGCGCTCGAACCGCCTCTCGATCTCGCGGCGTGAGAGGCGCAGGACGACGGGGCGGCCGTGGGGGCAGACCGACGAGTGGGCGGTGCGGCGCAGGGCGTCGAGCATCCAGACCATCTTCTCGAACGTCAGCCGGTCGTGGGCCTTGACGGCGGCGTGGCACGCGGTGGTGGCGGCGCTGCGGCGCAGCGCCTCGTCGACGGCGGCGCCGCCGTCGAGGCCGTCGAGATCCTGGGCGAGGCCGCGCACCGCCGCCTCGGACGCGGCCAGCGGCACCAGCGCGGGAACCGCGGCGATGCGCACGCTGTCGCCGCCGAACGCCTCCACGTCGAACCCCAGCCGCTCCAGCACCGCCCCGTGGGCGGCGAGGGCCTGCCGCTCGGCCGGCGGCAGGTCGAGGACGAGGGGCTGCAGCAGCCCCTGGCTCTCGAGGCGCCCGGCCGTGAGGCGTTCCATCACCTGCTCGAAGAGCACCCGCTCGTGGGCCACGTGCTGGTCGATGATGGCGATGCCGTCCTCGTCGACGGCGATGATGAAGGTGTCGCGGAGCTGGCCCAGAGGCTGCATCGGCCGGTCGACGACGCCGCCCGCCGGCGCCGCCGAGGCGCCGGCCGCGCCGTCCACGCGGACGGCGTCCGGGCGCAGCTCGCGCACCGCGTCGGCCAGGGTGGGTCGGCCGGCGTCGGCCGCTCCCGCCGCGCCGGAGGTCGCCGCGGACGCCGCCGCGGGGGCCCCGGACGCCGCCGCGGCCCCTCCGCCCCGCGCCTCCCCGACGGCCGGCGCGCCCGACGCCGTCTCGGGGGCACGGTGCGAGACCGGCCGCCAACCGCCCGCGGCGTCCGCCGCGGATGCCCGCGCCGCTCCGTCCGTCGGCGACGCCGCGCCCGTGGTGTCCGGCGCGGACGCCGGCGCCGGTCCGGCCGCCAACGGCGCCGCGGGCCCGGCGGCCGCCCCGGACAACTTCACGGCCGGGGCGGCGGTCGTCCCCAGCGCCTCGCCGATGGCCCGCCGCAACACCTCGTGGACGAGGGACCGCTCGAGGAACCGGACCTCGGCCTTCGTCGGATGCACGTTGACGTCTACCCGGTCCGGAGGCAGATCGATGAACAGGTGCACCTCGGGCCGGCGTTCCTTGATGGTCGCGGCATCGTAGGCGTGGGCGACGGCGTGGGCGAGGGTGCCGTCCTTCACGGCGCGGCCGTTGACGAAGACGTTCTGCGGACCCCGCGCGCGCCCGCCCCCGCCCCCGGCGAGACCGGCCACGAACCCCGTCACCGTGACGCCGGCCGCCTGCTTGCCGACCTCGACGAGGTCGTCGCGGTCCTTGTAGAGCTGGAACAGCCGGTCCCTCAGGCTCCCCACCGGCGGCCACTGCGCGAGCCGGCGCGGCCCGCTCGTCAGCGTGAAGCCGACCCCGTGCCGGCCGAGAGCGAGCTGGGTGACGAGCCGCGAGACCTGCGCGCTCTCCGCCCCGTCCGTCTTCAGGAACTTCCGGCGCGCCGGCACGTTGTAGAACAGGTCGGTGACCTCGATGACGGTGCCCTCGGCGGCGCCGATCTCCCGCGTCGACTCGACCGCGCCGCCCGCCACCCGGACCTCGACGCCGCGGGAAGCGCCGCGCGCGCGGGTGCGCAGCAGCAGGCGCGACACCGACGCGATGCTCGGCAGCGCCTCGCCGCGGAACCCGAGCGAGGTGATGGCGGCGAGGTCTTCGACCCGCCGGATCTTGCTGGTGGCATGCCGTTCGAGGGCGAGCAGGGCCTCGCCGGCGGTCATGCCGGCGCCGTCGTCCTCCACCCGCACGAGGCGCTTCCCGCCCAGCTCGACCGTCACCGCGATTCGCGACGCCCCCGCGTCGAGGGCGTTCTCGACCAGCTCCTTGACCACCGACGCGGGACGCTCGACGACCTCGCCGGCCGCGATCTGGTTCGCCAGCTCGGCCGGCAGCCGCACGATGCGCGGCGGGGGGTCTTCCTGAACCTGGGAGGGCGCGGACGCCGACGGGGGGTGAGGGGTCACGGGTCTTCGACCAGGCGCCGATCAGGGGCTACAGGGTCTCTCCCTACTCGTCCGCGCGCCCCGAGAGAACGTCGAGCGTCCAGTCCGGAGCATCGAGCTTCCCGCCGTTCCGCATTCCAACGACGGCGGCGCTGATCGCGACGGCGGCGTCCCGAGCGAAGCAACCAGACCGGCCGACCGCAGAACGTCATTCATCGTTCGACAGGCTCTTCGGCCGCTTGGGGGAAGGCTATCACGCGAGCCGCCGACGACGCCGACGGCGCCGGCCGCCGGGTCGCCTACTCGCCGTCCTTCACCAGCGCCGACACGTCGGCGAGCTGCAGGATCAGGTGCTCGAGCCGCTTCAGCAGGGCGAGGCGCCGGCGCCGGAGGCCGGGGTCGCCGGCCATGACGAGCACGTCGGTGAAGAAACGGTCGACGGCGGGGCCGAACGCCGCCGCCTCGGCGAACGCCGCGTGGTAGTCGGTCCCCGTTGCCGCCGCCGCCTCGATGGCCGGCCGGCGCCGGTCGAGCTCGGCCGCCAACGCCGCCTCCGCCGGTTCGGGCGACTCGTCCGATACCGCCGCGCGTCCCGCCTCCACGTCGGCGAGCTCGGCGTCGGGCAGCTCCCGGGCGATGTTGCGAACCCGCTTGAAGAGCGCCGCGAGCTGCTGGAACTCGGTCGACCCCGTGAACCCGGCCAGCGCCTCCAGCTTGCGGCGCGCGTCGAGGGGGACGACGGCGCGCCAGGACGGCCACGGCTGCGTCACCGCCCGCACGTTGCGCACGTCGTGACCGCGCTGCTCCAGCACGAACCGCAGCCGCTCCAGCAGGAACTGCTGCAACCTCTCCAGCACCTCGGGCTCGCTGGCCGATGCGTGCGCTCCACCGTGCTCGGTTCCGCGCCCGGCGCCGTCCTCAGCCTGGCTCCGGCCGATCCGCCTCCGCCCCGCCCCGCTGGGTCGCAAGGCCCCGCCGCGCCCCGCCCCGTGCGCGGCTTCGCCCTCCGCCGCTCCCTGCGCCGACTCGTCCGCCCCCCCGTGCGCCGCCTCCGCCGCCGCCACCAGACCGCCCAGGTCGGGCCGCGCGGTCAGCCCCGTCAGCTCAGGCAGGTCCGCGAGGATCGCGAAGACGCCGTGGGCCTGCCGCCGCAGCCCGAACGGGTCGCGCGCCCCCCGCGGCCGCTCGCCGGCGCGGAACAGGCCGACCAGCGTGTCCAGCTTGTCGGCGAGGGCGACCGCGGCCCAACTGACCCCGGCCCGGCCCAGATCGTCGGCCCGCGGGGGGGCGTCGGCGGTGACGCCGATCGGCAGGTAGTGGTGGTAGACGGCGCGCCACACCTCTTCCGGCTCGCCGTCCTCGCGGGCGTAGATTCCGCCCATGACGCCCTGCAGCTCGGGGAACTCCCCGACCATGTCGGTGGTCAGGTCCGCCTTCGCGAGGCGCGCGGCGCGGGTTGCGTGGCCGACCGCGGCGGGCGCGCCGAACGCGTCGCCGGCGACGGCGGCGGCCAGCTTCTCGATCCGCCGGGCCTTGTCCAGGTAGCTGCCGAGCTTCGCGTGGAACCGCAGCGTGTCGAGACGGTCGAGCCGCGAGTCGAGGGGCGCACCGCGGTCCGCCTCCCAGAAGAACCGGGCGTCCCGCAGCCGCGCCACGAGCACCCGCTCGGAGTTGCGGGCGATCGCGGGCACGTTGTCCTTCGGGACGTTGGTCACCGCGAGGAAGTGTTCGGTGAGGCGGCCGTCGCCCGTCGCCACCGGGAAGTAGTGCTGGTGGTGGATCATCGTCGTCTTCAGCACCTCGTCGGGCAGGGCGAGGAACTCCTCGGGGAAGCGGCCGGCGACCACCGACGGATACTCGACGAGGTCGGGCACCTCGTCGAGCAGCGACGCCGCGCCGCCGGCGCCCCCGACGACACCCCCCACGCGCCTCGCCTGCGTCTCGATCTTCTTCGCGATGCGGGCTCGGCGCTCCTCGCGGGTCAGCAGCACGTAGTGCCGCTTCAGGGCCTTCCGGTACTCGGCGAACGAGCCCACCCGCACGGGGCGGCCGGGGCGGCCGTCGCGCGAGAAGAAACGGTGACCGCGGGTGGCCGAGCCGGCGCGGATCGGGGCCACCCCCCGCGCCGCCGCGTCCGGGGTCCGCCCGATGACGAAGGGCACGACCCGCCCCCCGAACAGGAACACCAGCCAGCGGATGGGGCGCCCGAACGGCAGATCGCCGCGGCCGTCGCCGAGCCGGGCGTCCCAGTGCATCTGCTTCGGAAACGCGAGGTCGCGCAGGGTCGCGGCGAGCACGCCGCCGAGGACCGAGCGCGCCGCCCGCCCCCGCTGCCGGCGCCGGTAGGCGAGATAGGTCCCCTTGGGCGTGTCGACTCGGATCAGCCGGTCGACGGCGACCCCGTGCTTGCGGGCGAACCCCGCCGCGGCGGGGGTGGGATCCCCCGCGGGGGTGAAGGCGGCGCGGACCGGCGGTCCGGTCAGCGTCTCTTCGAGGTCCGGCTGCCGGTCCGCCACCCGGGCCGCGCGGGCGGCGAGGCGGCGCGGCGTCGCGAACGCCTCGGGCGGCGTCGGGCACGCGAGCCGCGCCTCCTCGAGCCGAGCGCCCAGGCAGGCCCCGAGCTGCCGAACCAACGGCGGCATCCAGCTCGCGGGCAGCTCCTCGCATCCGATCTCGATCAGCAGCTCTCGATACATGGTGTGCGTGTCCCGCTCCCGGCGGCGGAGCGCGCCCCCGCCGCCGCCCCTTCAGGAATCCGCGGCGACCGGACCCCCGTGGCGAGAATCCCCGCGGGGCTCGACCGGCGAGGCCTGCCGCTCGGCCGTTCCGTCGCGCCTCGGTCGAGCAGGCCCACGAGGCGTCCCCGTCCCGCGCCGCGGGCGCCCCGGCGCCCAGCCGGCGTCCCTCGTGCGCGGCGCAACGCGGAACCTCGCCACGGGCACCTATCCCCGCGGATCCGCATCCGCGTCGCCGGCCGGCGGCGACGCCCCGGACTCCCCGTCCGCGTGGGCCCTCGCCACCGCCACCGCCAGCTCTCGCACGCGGAGGATGTACGCGGCCCGCTCGGTCACCCCGATGCCGCCGCTGGCGTCCAGGATGTTGAAAGTGTGCGAGCACTTGAGGCACGCGTCCAGCGCCGGCAGCACGAGGCCCGACCCGATCAGCATCCGGGCCATGCGGTGATGCTGCTCGAACAGATCCCGATGGGCGGCGGCGTACTCCGCCTCCGGCATGTCGACCATGCCGAAGGCGTACTTCGTCTGCTCGACCTCGTCCTGGTGCCGAACGGTGCGGTACGTCACCCCCGGCGCCCACTCGAGGTCGTAGACGTCGTCGACACCTTGCAGGTGCATCGCGATGCGCTCGAGCCCGTAGGTCAGCTCGACCGACACCGGAGAAAGCTCGATGCCGCCGGCCTGCTGGAAATAGGTGAACTGGGTGATCTCCATCCCGTCGAGGAGCACTTGCCACCCGATGCCCCACGCCCCGAGGGTGGGCGACTCCCAGTTGTCCTCCTCGAAGCGTACGTCGTGGCGGACGGGATCGATGCCGCATACCCGCAGGCTGTCGAGATAGAGGTCCTGCGCCGCGTCCGGCGACGGCTTCAGGATCACCTGGAACTGGTGGTGCTTGAACAGCCGGTTCGGGTTCTCGCCGAAGCGGCCGTCGGCGGGGCGCCGAGACGGCTGCACATAGGCGACCTGCCACGGCCGCGGCCCGAGCACGCGCAGGAACGTCTCGGGGTGCATGGTGCCCGCCCCCACCTCGGTGTCGAGGGGCTGGTGGATCAGGCAGCCGCGCGACGACCAGAAGCGCGACAACGCGGCGATCAGGTCCTGGAGGGTCACGGCGTCACCGCCCGCGGCTCGCCCGGCGACGCGGCCGGGACCGTCACCCATCGCCGACCCCCGAACGCAGCCCCGACGGCCCTCGTCGAAGCCGCGAGGAGCGCCCGCGCCCGTGAGGCGCCCGCACCCCGCGCCGAGCGGGAGGTGACCGGTATCTTCGTCATGATGCCGCCTCTCCGGGACCGGCCGTGACCGGCGCGGAATCCCGGTTGGGCTGCTCCTCGGTCGAGCATGCCCAACATCCACCCTCGCCGCGACGGGTCAGGCGGGCGCCTCGCCGCCCTTCGTGCAACGCGGCGTTTCGCCACGGGCCGTCGTCCGAGCCATCGCCCGCAACACCTTGACGGCCCGCAGCTCCTTCTCCAGATGCATCGCCAGCAGTCGCCCGTGTGCGCGATCGAGCTCCCGGTCCGCGCGCGGCGACAGCCCCACCCGCGACAGCGCGTCGGGGGGCGTCGCGGCGGCGTCGCGGAGAAACCGCAGCGCCTCGGCCGACAGCGGGAGCCCCCGGTCGCCGGCGCACGCGCCGCACCGAAAGCCGCCGCCCGCGGCGTCGATGCGGCCGCCCGCGTCGGGGCGGCGGCCACACTGCCCGCAGGCGGCCAACGAGGGATAGACGCCCTGCAGGCGAAGCACCCAGTACTCGAAATAGCGGGCGAGCCGCGCGACCGGGATCTCCCCCGCCAGCAGCGCCCCCACCGCGGACCCGAGACGGAACAGCGGCGCGTTCGGCTCCGCCTCCTGCGCGCACTCGTCGAGGATCTCGGCGAAGTACTCGACGTAGCCGAGCCGCTCGCCGTCGCGCGCCAGCATCGGCGAACGCACCGGCTCGACGTAGCGCAGCCGCACCAGCTCTCGGTGCTCGCGTTCGTAGTACGCGAGCCGCACCGCCGTCAGCGGTTCGAGCCCCCCCGCGAACCGCCGAGATCGCGGGCGGCGCGCCCCGTTGGCCACGCCTCGCTTCTTGCCCCGCTCCGGCGTCAGGAAAACGACGATGCGGTCCGCTTCACCAAGATGGTAGGTGCGCAGGATCAGCGCGTCGGTCGTCAGGACTGGCATCGCGGGCGCGGAGTGCCGGGCCGGCCACCATTGTAGCGTTCCCCCACCGCCGAGGCCATGACGCCGCCGGCGCGATCACACCAGTCGATCCAGGTAGGGCAGGAAGACGGTGGCGAGGCCGAGAAACGCGAAGAACCCGAAAACGTCCGTCAGCGTCGTGATGAACACCGCCGACGCCAGCGCCGGATCCACCTTGAGGGCCCGCAGGGCGATGGGAATCAGGGTCGCGGCCACCGCCGCCACCAGCAGGTTGATGACCATCGCGAGGGCCAGGATCGCCCCCAGGTACACGTTCCCCGACAACAGCCACGCCACGAGGGCCCCCACCGTGCCGAGGACGAGGCCGTTGCCGAGCCCGACCAGCGCCTCCTTCAGCACCGCCTTGCGGGAGTTGCCCCAGGTGAGCTCGCCCAGCGCGATGGCCCTCACGATGACGGTCAGGGTCTGGGTCGCGGCGTTGCCGCCCATGCTGGCCACGATGGTCATGAGGACGGCCAGCATCACCACCTCGTCGATGGTCGCCTGGAACGCCCGCACGACGAACGCGGCGAGCCCCGCCGTGGCGAGGTTCATGGCCAGCCACGGCAGCCGCTTGCGCGCCGACTCCCCCGCCGGGGTGAACACGTGCTCGTCGCCGCTGACCCCGGCCAGGCGGTAGAGGTCCTCGGTGGCCTCGTCCTTGATGATGTCGATGACGTCGTCCACGGTGATGATGCCGACGAGCTTGTTCTCCTCGTCGACCACCGGGATGGCCAGCAGGTTGTAGTTGGCGACGTGCTGCGCCACCTCCTCCTGGTCGGTGTCGACCCGCGCGCTGATCAGGTCGGTGGTCATGATGCGCTGCAGGGGGGTCTCGGGGGCCACGAGCAGCAGCCGGCGCAGGGAGACCACGCCCACGAGATGCCGGCGCTCGTCGACCACGTAGAGGTAGAAGACCATCTCCACCTCGCGCGACCCCTGCAGTGCGTGGATGGCCTCGCCCGCCGTCTGCTCCTCCGACAGCGCGAAGACCGTCGGGTTCATGATGCGGCCGGCGGTCTGCTCGTCGTACTCGAGCAGGTTCTCGACCTCGCCCGACTCGTGGGGGCGCATCCGGTCGAGCACCGCCGCCGACAGCTCGTCGGGCAGCTCATCGATGAGCGCCGCCGCGTCGTCCGACGGCAGGTCGAGCAGCCACAGGGCGATGCGCTCGGGCGGGTGGTCGGCCAGCAACTGGGCGCCGGGATCGGCGCCATACTCCATCAGCGCCTCCATCGCGAGGCGGCTGTCGCGGTCGAGGAGCAGGTCGAACGCGTCCCGGCGGTTCTTGTCGGAGAGCTCGCCGAGGACCTCGGCGAGGTCGGCGGGGCGCTGTTTCTGGAGGAGGTTGAGGAGATTCGCGGACGCACCTATCCGCTGCAGTCGCTTGACCGAGTCGAGCACCACGTCGATCCGGCGGTGGAGGGGCATCGTCCCGTCGTCCGGGGAGCGGTCACGGGCGAATGCCGCGACAAGTCGGGTTCCTCTGGATAGTCCACGGTGAGCATCGGATCATTCCAGTGTAGCACAGCGAAGACGCGTCGCTCGCGGCGACGAACCGCGGTACGCGAGCGTGTCGCGCGCTCGCACGCAGGCGCCGGATCCCCATGCGCGAACGCGATGACTGCGACGCCTCGCGAGCCCGTGCCGACGGCCCCCGTGATGTCCGGGGCGCCGGATCCCCATGCGCGAACGCGATGGCTGCGACCCGGTACGCGAGCGGGGCGCGATGGCTGCGACCCGGTACGCGAGCGGGGCGCGATGGCTGCGACCCGGTACGCGAGCGGGGCGCGCGCCCGTTCAGACGGCCGGACGCCGGGCCGCTCGGGTCAGGGACCGCCGAGAGACACGCAGCATCGAGCCCGAAGCCCGGAGACGGTGGAATGGCAGTCGAAGACGCTCCACACCGTGGAGCCGGCGTCGGGGCTGACGCACCGTGAGCGGAGGGTGGGTGATGCGGCGAACGGACGACAACCGCCTGTCGCCCGAATGCCCGCACAGGCGCCAAGCGGCCGGCGGGGTCACGGGAACCGCCGCCGACCGACGGGGGCCTCACTCCGTGGGAGGCGTGCAGCGCGGCGTGGGCGGATCGTTGTAGCTGTCGCGGTAGACGCCGTGGCAGGCCGAGCAGGCCTCGCTGACCTCCCCGGTCATGATGATGGCCTCGAAGTCGTCGTACTCGCGGGCCAACGCCCACTCGTAGGCGGTCTGGCCCGCCGCCCGCAACGCGGCGACGTACTGCCGCCAATCGTCGCGCTCGACCGGCGCGGGCAAACCGTTGCGCGCGGGGTCGTCCTCGACGTTCTCGCACACCCGCGGAAGCTCGATCAGGTTGGCGGCCTCGACGAGGGCCACGGCCGCGTTCTCGACCGCCTCCCACCCCGTGTACATGGTGCTGAAGCGCGCGCTGGCCGAATCGCCGGCCGACGCCTCGACGGGATCGTTGGGGTTGATCGTCTGCACGTCGAAGATGATGTTCGAGTTCGGGAAGAGAATGCCGCGCATCACCTCGGCCAGATCGCCGAACACCTGCGGCTCCGCCTCCTGGGCCCGCCCCGTGCCCGCGACGAGCAGGGCCGCCATCAAGAAAACGCTCAGTCTACGCATTCGCTCATCTCTCCGATTTGGATGTTCCCGGGTCAGGACCGGCAGTGTATCCCGTGGCCGCCGACCGGTCAACCGCGACCGGGTCGCCGGGATCCCCGAGGCGCCGAAGGAGATCGACCCGCGGGCGGAGCGCAATCCCGGTCCGCCCATCCTCGCCTTGGCGTTCGCCGGGCCGGGCGCCCAACCCACCTCCCGGCGCCCGCGCGGTTCGACGGCGCGGACGCCGGGAACGGCGAACGCGGTCACGGTGGACGGGCGTCGTGACGGCGAGCGCAGCCACGGAGGAAGGGCGTCATGGACGTCGGCGCACTCGGGACGCCGACCCGGTCATCGACGCCGGCCGCCTCATGGACGGGACGCGGCACGAACCGCGGGCCGGTATAGACTCATGGTGAACCTGCATATGGAGGAGGACAAGTGACCCCAGCCCGGAAATCTCCGCCCGCGACTCCGATGGCCGCCCAACCGAAGCCGCCGGGCGTCTGCCCCGTTGAACGGCGCGGAATCCCGGCCCGCCTCGGCCGGGTCGTAACCGTCCCGGCCGCCGTCGCGTTCGCCTTGGCCCTCGTCGGGGCCGCGGGGTCGCCCCCCCTGATCGCAGCCGGCCCCGCGCAGGAGACCGCGGCCGGGCCGCCGGAGAACCCGATCGAGGCGACGGAGGAATCGGTGCGGTCCGGCCTGCGGGTCTACGGCCGCTTCTGCCGTGCGTGCCACGGCATCCGAGCCGACGGCCAGGGCATGACGGCGCCGACGGGATCGAGGCCGGCGAACCTCATCGACGACGAGTGGGTGCACGGCGACACCGACGGCGACATCTTCCAGGTGATCCGCAACGGCGTCCCGCCCGCCTACGACATGGAGGCCTGGGAGGGCCGCATCACCGACGAGGAGATCTGGCACATCGTCAACTTCCTTCGCAACATGGCGGAGCGGATGGCGCGCTAGGGCCAGGACGCCTGCAGGGTTGGTTGGGCGCCCAACGGAGCCGGTCTCCGCGGCGGCGCGGGCGCCCTGCTATCACGCCTGCTCGGTCGGCGCGACGCCGGTCTGGTCGAGGATGCGGTCGTCGTCGCGCCAGTCGGCCCGCACCTTCACGTGCAGATCGAGATAGACGGGGACGCCGAAGAACCGCTCGAGGTCCTGTCGGGCCTCGGTCCCGATCTGCCGGATGCGCGCCCCGCCGGGACCGATGACTATCGGCTTCTGCGATCGGCGCTCCACTAGGATCGAGCAGAACAGGCCCAGGCGCCCCGGTTCGCTCCCGTCGTCGAAACGGTCGACGACCACCGCGGTCGCGAACGGCAGCTCGGCGTGGGTGTGGCGAAGCACCTTCTCGCGGACCGTCTCCGCCGCGAGCAGGCGCTCCGGCTGGTCGGTGAGGAAGTCGTCCGGATAGAGCGGCTCGCCGGGGGGAAGCCGCTCGACGATCTCCCGTTCGAGGATGTCGACGCCGTCGCCGGTCGCCGCCGACACGGGCAGAAACGCGGCGAAATCGCGCTGCCGCCGGTACCAGTCGATGATCGGCAGCAGGCGCGGCTTCGCGATCAGGTCGATCTTGTTGAGAATCAGCACCACCGGCGCCGGGGCCCGCTCCAGGGCGCCGACGACGAACCGGTCGCCCGCCCCGACGCCGTCGGTGACGTCCCGCACCAGCCCGATCAGGTCGACCTCGGCGATCGACTCGAGAGCCATGTCGACCATGCGCACGTTCATCCGGTGCAGCGGCCGGTGAATGCCCGGCGTGTCCACGAAGACCACCTGCGCGGGGGTCTTCCCCGTGTAGTTCCGCACCGCCAGGATGCGGTTCCGCGTGGTCTGCGGCTTGTCGGAGACGATGGCCAGCTTCGTGCCGACGATGCGATTCAGCAGGGTGGACTTGCCCGCGTTGGGGCGCCCGATCAGCGACATGAAGCCGGCGCGCATGGCCGGCGGTCCGGATTCCGCCACGCCTATCCCTCGACCGAGGCCGCCACCGGCCGGCGGCTGACCCGCACCTTCCGCACGCGCCGGCGTTCGGCGTCGAGCACCTCGACGACGAGGTCGTCCACGTCGACCGTCTCCCCGACCGCCGGCACGCGCCCGAGCCGGGTCAGCAGATAGCCCCCTACCGTCTCGAAGCCGTCCCGCTCGATCGACACCCCGAGGCGTTCGCCCAGCTCGCCGACCCCCACCGTGGCGAGGAACACGAAGCGTCCGCCCTCCTCCTCGACCACCGGCTCCGACTCGTCTCCGTCGTACTCGTCGCGTATCTCGCCGACGATCTCCTCCAGGAGGTCCTCGATGGTCACCAGCCCCGCCGTGCCCCCGTACTCGTCGACGACGATGGCGCTCTGCGCGTGCCTGACCTGCAGCTCGCGCAGCAGGTCGGCGACGCGCTGGCCCTCGGGGACGACGCAGGCCGGCCGCAGCAGGCGCGGGACGATGGGCGAGTCTCCCGAGAGCCCGTCGGCCTTCACCAAGTCCTTGGCGAAGACGAAGCCCAGGATGTTGTCGAGGTCGTTCTCGAACACCGGAATTCGAGAGTACTCCTCGTCCGCGAGAAGAGCCCGGAGCTCGTCCACCGTCGCATCGTGGGCAATGGCCACGATGTCCGGCCGCGGCGTCATCACCTCGCGCACCAGCGTCCCCCCGAAGTCCACCACCGACTGCAGGAGCCGCCGCTCCTCGGTGTCGGCCGCCTCCGCCCGAGCCTCCTCGTCCTCGCCCACCGGATCGTCCGCGCCACCGTCGCCGCGCCCGTTGGCGATCCGTCCGCGCCGCGGCCGCGCCAGCAGCAGCAGCCACCCCGTCACCGGCCCCAGGACCCGGAGCGCCAGGTCGAAGGACGGCAGCAGCAGCTCGAGGACCTGGCCTGCGTTGCGCCGCGCGAGGGCGGAAGGCACGACCTGCTCGCAGACCACGACGAACCCCACGATGCTCAACAGCAGCACGCCCACCGCGCGCGGGGTCGCCACCCCCGTCAACTGCGCCAGGATCACGGCGGCGACCGCGAAGAGCCCGCCCCGCAGCAGGCGGGTGACGACGTACAGCCGCAGGGGATCTTCGAGATGGGTGACCAGGGACTCGTTGCGGGCGTCCCGTTCCGCCGTGAGTCGCTCCGGCAGGCGCACCATCGCCCCGAACGCCGACTCGATGGTCGCCACGTAGATCACCGCACAACCGAGCAGGAACAGCGCCAGGGGCATCATGAGGCGTCCACCGGTAGCCCGCCGCGCCGCTGGAGCCGCCGCTCCAGGCGCCGCATGCGCCCGTCGTCGCGCTCGTGGTCGTATCCCAGCAGATGCAGCAAACCGTGGAGGGCGAGTCGGCGCCGCTCCTCGGACTCGGTGAGACCGGCCGAGCGCGCCTGCCGCGCCGCCCGCCCCGTCGCGATCACGATGTCTCCCAGCCACCGCGCGCGGCCGGCCGTGCCGACGCGGCGGGGCCCGGTCCCGTCGGGCCCGGCCGGAAAGGACAGGACGTCGGTCACGCGATCGATGCCGCGGAACCGATGGTTGAGGTCGCGCATCTTGCGATCGCAGACCAGCGCGATCACCGCCTGGCCGGCCGCGGACCGGGGCGCCACCCCGGCGAGCCAAGCCGGCAGGTCGCCGGCCGCCTTGGGCCGTCCGCGCCCGTCCGTCACCACCACGTCGAGTCGGGCGGGCGCGGGGCGGGGGTCGGGTTCGTCCGCGGTCATCGGAGGTCGAGCACCGTCGAGGGGCCTGATCGCAGCGCCATCGCCGCGCAGCGGGTCGAGGTGGTCGTCATCGTGCGGTCCATCGAGCCCGTCATGACGCCGAATCGAAGGCTCCCCGCCCCGCCGGAGCCGGCGCCGCGGCCGGTTCGTCGGGGCGTTCCGCCCAGGTTTCGTAGGCGCGGACGATCCTGCGGACGAGCGGATGCCGCACGACGTCGCGATCGTCGAAGCGGTTGAACGCGATGCCGTCCACGTGCTCCAGGATGCGAAGGACCTCGACGAGGCCGGACGCGCGGCCCGTCGGCAGATCGATCTGGGTGATGTCGCCGGTGATGACCGCCTTCGACCCGAACCCGAGCCGCGTGAGGAACATCTTCATCTGCTCGGCGGTGGTGTTCTGGGCCTCGTCGAGAATGACGAAGGCGTCGTTCAGGGTCCGTCCCCGCATGAACGCGAGGGGCGCGATCTCGATGGTCCGGCGGTCGAGGAGGCGGTCGACACGGTCGGGGTCGAGCATGTCGTAGAGCGCGTCGTAGAGAGGACGCAGGTAGGGGTCGACCTTCTCCTGCATGTCCCCCGGCAGGAACCCCAGGCGCTCCCCGGCCTCGACGGCGGGGCGGGTGAGGATGATGCGGGTGACCTTCTTCGCGGTCAGCCAGGCGACGGCCTGGGCCATCGCCAGATAGGTCTTCCCGGTCCCCGCGGGTCCGACCCCGAACACCACGTCGCGGCGGTCGATGGCCTCGAGGTACCGCCGCTGGTTCAAGCTCTTGGGAGCGACCTGCCGCTTGCTCGATGCCTTGACGGTGGTCTTGACGAAGTAGTCGCGAAGCCGGACCGTCGCGTCCTGCATCACGAGCTGCGCGGCCTGCCGCACGTCGTCCGCCGACAGCCGGTACCCGTCGCCGACCAGCGCCGACAGTTGCCGGACGGTCCGCTCCACGCCTTCGACCGCCCTCGCCTCGCCGTCGACGAGAAGCTGGTTGCCGTCGGTGCGGACCTGCACCCCGAACAGCTCCTCGAAGGCGGTGAGATGGGAATCGTGGGCGCCGAACAGCTGCTCGATCCCGTCGTCGGGCACGGAGATCCGCGTGGCCGCGGCAGTGCCGGATGGGCTGGGTTCTTCGGACACGTGCGTCTGCGATCGTGCACCAATCGGCCGGCTACGGCAAGTGCCCGCCCCCCCGCGGCTCCCGAGGGGCGGCGGCGGCCCCCGCGGGCTCGTGCGTCACGCCCCCGTCCCCTCCGCCCCCGACCCGCGCGGCGACAGGCTGCGGAGGCGGCCCTCACCCGTCCGTCTGCAAGTGCAACTCGCGGAGCTGATGGGGGCTCACCGTCGACGGCGCCCCGGTCATCAGGTCGACGGCGGCGGCGGTCTTGGGGAACGCCATCACGTCGCGGATGGACGCCTCGCCGGCGAGCAGGGCCACGATGCGGTCGACCCCGAAGGCGATGCCGCCGTGCGGCGGGGTCCCGTACTCGAGGGCATCGAGGAAGAACCCGAACCGCGAGCGGGCGTCCTCGTCGCTGATCTTCAGCAGCTCGAAGATGCGCCGCTGCAGCGGCTGCTCGTGGATCCGGATGCTGCCGCCGCCGATCTCCCAGCCGTTGAACACGAGGTCGTAGGCCTTGGCCCGGATGGCGCCGAGGTCGCCGCCGTCGAGGAGGCGGCGGTCGTCGTCGTGGGGCGACGTGAACGGATGGTGCCGGGAGACGTGCCGCCCCTCGGTCTCGCTCCACTCGAACATCGGGAAGTCGACCACCCACGCGAGGGCGGTGCGCGACTCGTCGACGAGCCCCTCGCGCCGGGCGAGCTGCAGCCGCATCCGCCCGAGCAGCCGCGACGGCTCCTCGCCCGACCCCGCCGCCACCAGCACCAGGTCCGCGTCGCCGGCGCCGGCCGATTCCAGAAGCCGCCCCAGGGTCTCGGCCCCCGCCACCTTGAGGATCGAGCTCTGCACGTCGCCGTCCGGCCCGCGCCGCGCCCACACGAGGCCGGAGGCGCCGAGGGCGATGGCCTCGTCGACGAGCTTGTCCACCTGGCTGCGCGAGTACCGCCCCGCCCCCGGCACGACGAGGGCGCGGATGACGCCCCCTTCCGCCACGCACTCCCGGAACACCCGGAAGCTCGAGTCGGCGAAGACGGCGGAGACGTCGGCGATGGCCATGCCGATGCGCAGGTCGGGCTTGTCGGACCCGTACTTCGCCATCGCGTCGGCGTAGGTCAGGCGGGGAAACGGCGTCTCCACGGTCAGCCCCGCCGCGGCGCACACCGGCTCCATCAGGCGCTCGACGATGTCGAAGACGACGTCGGGGGTGGCGAACGACACCTCCATGTCGATCTGCGTGAACTCGGGCTGCCGGTCCGCGCGCAGGTCCTCGTCGCGGAAGCAGCGCGCGATCTGGAAGTAACGGTCCATGCCCGAGATCATCAGGATCTGCTTGAAGATCTGCGGCGACTGCGGCAGCGCGAAGAACTCGCCCGCATGCACGCGACTGGGGACCAGGTAGTCGCGCGCCCCTTCCGGCGTCGATTTGGCCAGGATCGGGGTCTCGATCTCCAGGAAGCCCTGCTCGTCGAGAGCGCGCCGCACCGCCAGCACCACACGGTGTCGGAGCTGCATGTTCCGCTGCATCCGCCCGCGGCGCAGATCGAGGTACCGGTACCGGAGCCGAAGGTCCTCCGACACCGGGGTCTCCTCGGCGATGTGGAACGGCGGGCGCTTCGACTCGTTCAGGACCTCGATGGACTGCACCGCGACCTCGACCTCGCCCGTCGCGATCTTGGGGTTGAGCGTGTCCTCCGACCGGCGCTCGACGACGCCGGCGACCGTCACCACGAACTCGGGCCTCAGCCGCTTCGCCTGCGCGAGCAGCGCCTCGTCGTCGCGCGCCACGACCTGGGTGACCCCGTAGCGGTCGCGCAAGTCGACGAAGACGAGGGAGCCGAGGTCGCGCACCCGGTGCACCCACCCCACCAGGGTCGCCTCCCGCCCCATGTCGCTCGGGCGCAACGCGCCGCATGTATGTGTCCGCACTGGTTCACACCCTGCCCTCAATCGCCTTCGCCACCGCGCCGCGGGTCACCCGCCGCTGCTCGCCCGTCTCCATCTCCTTGACCGTGACCTCGCCCGCGGCCAGCTCGTCCTCGCCGAGAATGAGCATGAACCGGGCCCCGCTGCGGTTGGCCCGCTTCATCTGCGACTTGGACGAACGGCCCCCGTAGTCGGTCAGCACTCGCAGACCGGCCCGGCGCAGGTCGCGGGCGAGCATCCGGGCCGACTCCCACGTCCCGCCGCCGAGGGCGACCACGAACGCGTCGACCGGCGCCGCGTCGACCGCGCCGTCCGGCAACGCGAGGACGAGCCGCTCGAGCCCCGCCGCGAACCCGATGCCGGGACGGTCGGGCCCGCCGAGCTGCTTCACGAGGCCGTCGTAGCGGCCACCGCCCAGTAGTGCGTTCTGCGCCCCGAGCCCCGCCCCGAGAATCTCGAACGTGGTGCGCGTGTAGTAGTCGAGGCCCCGGACCAGCCGGTGCGACACCCGGTACGCCAGCCCGTAGGCGTCCAGGTGGCCCCGCACGTCGGCAAAGTGGTCGCGGCAGGCTTCGCACAGATAGTCTTCCGAATGGGGAAGGGCGTCGATGATGGCCTGATCGGCCGGCGCCTTGCAGTCGAAGATGCGCAGGGGGTTGGTCCCCGCCCGGCGCCGGCAATCGCCGCACAGGTCGGAGACCCGCTCGCCGAGGGCGGCGAGCAGGGCGGCGCTGAACGCAGGCCGACACGCCTCGCAGCCGACGGAGTTGATGACGAGATCGGCCCCTTCGAGGCCCAGCTCGGCCACGAAGGCCGAGGCCATCTCGATGACCTCGGCGTCGACGGCCGGGTCGGAGATGCCGAACACCTCGACGTCGAGCTGGTGGAACTGCCGGTAACGGCCCTTCTGCGGGCGCTCGTAGCGGAACATCGGCCCCAGGCTGTAGAGCTTGGCGAACGGCAGGGCCTGATCGAGGCCGTGCTCGACGAAGGCGCGGACGAGGCTGGGGGTCGCCTCGGGCCGCAGGGTGACCCGCTCGCCGCCCTTGTCGGTGAACGCGTACATCTCCTTCTGGACGATGTCCGTCGACTCGCCGGTCCCCTTCGCGAACAGCTCCTCGCGCTCGATGACCGGGGTCCGCACCTCGACGTAACCGTAGCGTTCGCACACCTCCACCGCCGCCCGCTCGACGCGCCGCCAGCGTCCCACCTCGCCGGGCAGGATGTCCCGCGTGCCGCGAATGCCGGGAATCACGGTGAGGAGAGGTTTCCTTCCTTCAGACCGCCGACCGCATCTTCATCGCGCGTCCGGGCTCTCGCCAGATCCGTCCGCAGGCGTCAGGAACTCGCGCTTGTAGGCGACGTAGTGATCGGCGTAGCGGCGAATCGACGCGGCCTCGTCACCGGTGGTCGACCGACGCACCCTCCCGGGGCTGCCGATGACCAGCGACCCCGGGGGAATCGCGGTCCCCTCCGCCACGAGGGCGCCGGCGGCCACGATCGACCCGGAGCCGACGACCGCCCCGTTCAACACGATCGCCCCCATGCCGATGAGGCAGCGGTCCTCGACCACGCACCCGTGGAGAATCGCCCCATGCCCCACCGTCACCTCGTCCCCGAGCCGGGTCGGGTGAGCCCCGCTCATACCGTGGAGCACGCTCCCGTCCTGGATGTTGGTGCGGTCGCCGACGCGGATCCAGTGGACGTCCCCGCGCAGCACCGCGTTCATCCACACGCTGCTGTCCTCGCCGATCTCCACGTCGCCGATGACCTGGGCGCTCTCGTCTACGAACGCCGTGGGCGCGACCCGCGGAAAGCCGGCGCGGTGGGGCCGAAGCACGACGTGAATTATATGTCGAACCGGCAGGCGGACGGCGACGCACGGGGGAGCGGCGAACCGCGGAGAGGGAGTGACGGTGGCCCCCGCCCCGACGAGCCCGGCGTCGGGCGGCGGGAGGCTCTCTCCACCGGAGTTCGCCGCCGGATCCCGCGCGGGCCGACTCAGCCGGCCGCGAAAACGGCGGCGCCTGACTCTCCTCCACGGCCCCAGGCGGTTACCGCAGTGGCATAATGAAGGCGATGGAGGTCCAGGATCGGCTCGGCCGGCCGCTCGCGAACCTGCGGGTATCGGTGACCGACCGGTGCAACCTGCGGTGCCACTACTGCATGCCCGAGGCGGACTACGTCTGGCTGCCCCGCGACGACATCCTGACCTTCGAGGAGATCGATCGCCTCGTCGACGTGTTCGCGGCCCTCGGGACCGACAAGGTCCGCATCACCGGCGGCGAGCCGCTGCTGCGCACCGACCTGCCGGACCTCGTCGCGCTGCTCGCCGGCAGGGCCGCGCTTCGCGACCTCGCCCTGACCACCAACGGCATCCTCCTCGCCGACCAGGTCGTGGCGCTGCGGCAGGCCGGCCTGCCGCGCATCACCGTCAGCCTGGACACGTTGGACGCCGACCGCTTCGAGGCCCTGACGCGCTTCGACCGCCACCGGGACGTGCTGCGGGGGCTGGACGCGGCGGCCGGGGCCGGGTTCGAGAGCGTCAAGATCGACGCCGTGGTAATCCGCGGCGTCAACGACGACGAGCTCATGCCGATGCTGGAGTTCGGCCGGCGGGTGAACGCCGAGGTCCGTTTCATCGAGTACATGGACGTGGGCGGCGCCACCCGCTGGTCGATGGACGACGTCGTGCCGCGCCGGGAGATGCTCGACCGGCTGGCCGCCCACTACGGGCCCATCGAGGCCGTCGACGAGACCACCGCCGCGCCCGCCGACCGCTTCACCCTGCCCGACGGCCTCGTGTTCGGCATCATCTCGTCGACGACCGAGCCCTTCTGCCGACGATGCGACCGCAGCCGCCTGACCGCCGACGGGCTGTGGTACCGCTGCCTCTACGCGCGCACCGGCACCGACTTGCGGGGGCCGTTGCGGGCCGGCGCGAGCCGGGAGGCCCTGCAGGACCTCATCGCGGCCACGTGGCGGCAGCGCGACGACCGCGGCGCCGAGGAACGCCTGGCCGCCGCCGACCGCGCCACCTTCATCCCCGTCGAAGCGCTGCAGGAGCAGCCGCACCTCGAGATGCACACGCGCGGCGGATAGCGGCCATAGCTTGGCGCGGGGTACGAACTCGGCGGAAAGGACGGTCAACCGGCCGGCCGAAGACACCGACGAGAGTGACCTTGCCAGGGGCGAGCGCACCACCCCGCAGCCAACGGGCTGCCCCTGGGCGCCGTCGGGCAACTTCGCACCTTACTCCTGCGGCTCGCGCGGCCGTCGCTCGCGCGTGCAGGCGCGCCCCTGGGCGCCGTCGGCAACTTCGCCCTTACCCGACGCTGTCCCGGACCCGGTCGCCGGGCGCCGGGCAGCCCATCACTCCGAGACGCGACATGGCCGCCGATTCGCCCCCCGCGCCCGACGACGCCCTGACCGCCCTCCTCCACCCGCGTTCCATCGCGATCATCGGCGCCTCGGACGACCCCGCCCGCATCGGCGGGCGACCGCTGGCGTACACGCGGGACGCCGGGTTCGCCGGGCCCATCTTCCCCGTGAACCCGCGGCGCACCACGATCCAGGGCCTCCCGGCGTTCCCGACCATCGCCGACGTCCCCGTGCCCGTCGACACCGCGATCATCGCGGTGCCGGCCCCCGCGGTGGTCGAGACGGCGGAGGCCTGCGCGGGGGCCGGCGTGAAGGCCGTGGTCGTCTTCAGCGCGGGCTTCGCGGAGACCGGCGGCGAAGGCCGGCGGCGGCAGGACGCGCTGACCGCGATCGCCCGCGCCGCCGGCATGCGCATCGTCGGCCCCAACTGCCTCGGGATCTACAACTCCGCGAACGGGTTCTACGCCACCTTCACGACGACCCTCGAGGCGGCCCGCCCCGTGCCCGGCGACGTCGGGCTGGTCAGCCAGAGCGGAGCCTACGGCAGCCACCTGTCGCTGCTCGCCACCCGCCGCCGCATCGGCATCCGGTTCTTCGTCACCACCGGCAACGAGTGCGACGTCGACGTCGCCGAGACGATCGGCTGGCTCGCCCGGCGCCCCGACATTTCCGTCATCGTCGCCTACGTCGAAGGCATCGCCGACCGCGACCGGCTGCTCGCGTCGCTCGCCGCCGCCCGGGAGCGCGGCAAGCCGGTCATCCTCCAGAAGGTGGGCCGCACCGAGATCGGCGCCGACGCGGTACGCTCCCACACCGCGACCCTGGCGGGGAGCGACGCGGTGTACGACGGGGTGTTCCGCCAGTTCGGCGTCCACCGCGCCCGCGACGCCGAGGAGATGCTCGACGTCGCCTACGCGGCGACCTTCGGCGCGTTACCGGCGAGCCGGCGCGTCGCGCTGATGAGCATCTCCGGCGGCGTCGGCGTCCAGATGGCGGACGAGGCGGTCGCCTGCGGGCTCGAGGTCACCCCGATGAGCGACCGCGCCCAGGCCCGGCTGAAGGCGCAGCTCCCCTACGCCTCGCCCCGCAACCCCGTCGACATCACCGCCCAGGCGTTCAACGACCTCGACCTGATCCGGTCGAACCTCGACGTCGTCCTCGAAGAGGACGCCTACGACGCCATCGTCGCCTTCTTCACGTTCGTCGCCGCCGCCAAGGCGATGGTCGAGCCGATTCGCGAGATCCTGCAGGACGCGCGGCGCCGCCACCCCCACCGCCTGCTCGTCCTGTCCATCGTCGGCCCTCCCGACGTCGTACAGCACTACGAAGCGGCGGGGTGCCCGGTGTTCGAGGACCCATCCCGGGCGGTTCGCGCCGTCGCCGCCCTCACCCGGCTCGCGGAGAGCTTCGACCGGCCGAAGTCGACGCCGGCCCTTCTCCCGGTGGCCGCGCCGCTGCCGCCGGCCCCGATCGGCGAGGCGGCGGCCAGACGCGCCTTCGCCGAGGCCGGCATTCCCATGGTCGAATCGCGGCTGTGCGTCGACCCTCGCGAGGCGGCGCGGGCTGCGGCGCAACTGGGATTCCCCGCAGCCGTCAAGATCGCGTCGCCGGACATTGCGCACAAGAGCGACATCGGCGGCGTCGCGCTCGACCTCGCCGCCGCGGACGACGTCGCCCAGGCCGCCGCTGCCATCCTCCGCACGGCGCGCTCGGCGCGCCCCGATGCCCGGATCGACGGGGTCCTCGTCTCCCCGATGGTCCGAGGCGGCGTCGAGATGATCCTCGGCGTGCGGCACGACCCGACGTTCGGCCCCGTGGTCATGTGCGGGCTCGGCGGCGTGTTCGTCGAGGTGCTCTCGGACGTCGCCTTCCGGCCCGCCCCGTTCGACGACGCCGAGGCGCACCGCATGCTGCGCGAGCTGCGGGGGTTCCCCCTCCTCGCCGGCGCGCGCGGGCGCCCTCCGGCCGATGTCGACGCACTGGCGGCAGCACTCGTCGCCCTTTCCCGCTTCGCCGCCGGCCATGCCGGACGGATCGAGAGCGCGGAGCTGAATCCGGTGGTGGTGCGCCCGGCCGGGCAAGGCGTGATCGCGCTCGACGCGCTGATCGTCCCGAGAACCGACGCGCGATGGTCGGAGCAGGAGTCACCGGCATAGGCTCTCGCCGCCATCCGAGCCGGCCATGGCATTCTCCTCGTAGAATCGGAACATGCGCGGCCACGAGTGCCACCACTGCAAGCAGTGGGTCGACGAAGGCGAGGCGCACGACTGCTGGACGACCACCGAGGCCGCGCTGACCGCGGATCTCTCGGAGGAGCTGCAGGCGGCCTGGGAGCGGATTCGGGAGACCGTGATCGCGTTCGGCGACCAGCGCATCTACGCCTCGCACCGGTCGATCATGTTCTCGCGGAGGTCCTGCTACTTCTTCGTCCGCCCGAAGCGAACGTTTCTCGAGGTGTGCGTCTTCCTCGGCCGGACCATTGACGCGCCCCAGGTGCGCCGTGTCGACCGGGTATCGAGGTCCAAGCTGCGCCACACGATTCCCATCCGACACCGCGACGAGGTGGAGTCCCCCATCACCGACTGGCTCGCGGAAGCCTGGGAGTTCGCCGGTGCGCCGATCGCCGGCCGGGCGCGGACCCGGGCGCTCGGCGTCGAGACCCGCTCATGAAGAAAGGGCCGCACGACAGTTGCCGTGCGGCCCTCGTATTCCCGTCCCGCCCGTCGGCGGCTCCCGACTAGCCCACGCCGACCGGCCGGCCCTCCTCCGGCTTCGCCTCGGCCCCGCCGAGGCCCTGGATCTGGATGAGGCCCTCCGCCGGGGCCTCCTCCTTCAGGATGTGCTGGCGGTAGAGCTCGGCCATCCGCTGGTTCTCGGCCTCCTGCTTCATCCGCTCGCGGGCCTCGAGCTTCTCCTGGCGGGCGTTCTTGGCGATGCCCTGCTCGTCGAGGTCGGTCTGCTCGCCCGCCGCCACCGCCTCGGCGTCGAGCACCAGGTGGTGCTCGGTGCTCTCGAGGCCGACCTTCTTGCCCCCGGCGAAGATCTCGTGGCGGCCGTGCTCGTCGTACCACTTGGTGAGGGTGGCCGTCATGTGCATCTTCTCGATGATGTTCCGCCAGCCGACGCCCGTGTTGTAGGCGCAGAAGGAGATCTCCCCCTCCTGGGTGGCGTAGGGGATGATGCACCGCTCGGTGCGCCGGAAGTCGTAGTTGAAGAGGTCCTGGAACCACATGCCGGCGATGAACAGGAAGTTCCAGCGGTCGGACCGCCGCTTGGCGATGTCGGCCCGCGTACGGTCGCCGGTCACGCTGCCGTAGTCCTTCTTCGACGCGCCGAAGGTCTTGTCGAACTTCTGCAGCAGGTCCCAGAGCTTGAAGTGGGTCGGGGCGCTGAACGGGTCGTAGTTGCGCATCAGGGCGAGGGCCATGCCTAAGACCGAGGTCCGGCGGCTCCGGCCGCCGTCGTTGACGCGGCCGAGGTCCTTGGCCAGCCGCTCGGCCTTCAGGAACGCGGTGACCGGCACCGACTCCTTGGTCTCCTTGTCGATCATCACCGCCATGCCGACGCCGCAGTTGGGGTGGCAGCCGCAGTTGAGCTGGCCCCAGTCCGCCTGCGGACCGTGGACGTAGTCGGCCGAGTCGGTGAAGGTGCCCATGAACGAGATGGGGAACCAGTCGCGGACGGGCTCGCCGATGCCGGTCTGGTCCTTCACGTCGTGGGCGAGATGCGACAGGGTGTAGCGCTGGGCGTGCCGCCGCTCGTCGGTGATCTCCTCGTCCCGGCCCGTGAACGAGACCGGCTGGAACGACAGGAAGTTGATCTTCTTCGGATTGTCGAGGGCGAACTGGACGACGCGGCCCACCTGCTCGTTGTTGATGCCGTTGAGGATGGTGATGACGGGGACGATATCGACCCCGGCGTTGTGCAGGTTCTCGATGGCCCGCAGCTTGACGTCGAAGAGGTTGCCGACGAGCCGGTGCGAGTTGGCGGCGTTGCCGATGCCGTCGAACTGCAGGTAGGCGTAGCGCAGGCCGGCGTCGGCCGCCGCCTGCGCGAAGTCAGGGCTCTTGGCGAACTCGATGCCGTTGGTGGCCGCCTGCACGCTGTTGTAGCCGACCTTGCGGGCGTAGCGCACGGCGTCGAGGAAGTACGGCGAGATGGTCGGCTCGCCGCCCGAGAACTGCACCGACATCTGCCGTTTCGGCTTGATGGAGATAGCGTTGTCGAGCAGGGTCTTGATGTCGTCCCACCCGAGCTCGTGCACGAACCCGACCTGGTTCGCGTCCATGAAGCACGGGTCGCACATCATGTTGCAGCGGTTCGTGAGGTCGATGGTCAGCACCGAACCGCGGCCGTACTTGATGGTGCTGCTGCCGTGGTTGTGCAGCTTCTCGTCGTTGTGGGCTCGCATGTCGCTGCCCGGGAACGACTCCTCGAGGTGCTTGAAGAACTCGGTGTCGATGGCCATCACGTCCTCGAAGTGGCCATGGATCGGACAGTCCTTCACCATCATGATCTTGCCGTCGCGCTCGATGATGGTCGCCTTGATCTCGCCGACCTTCTCGTTCAGCAGGATCCGGTAGTCCTTCTTGCCGTCGAGAATCTCTTGTCGCGCCTCGCGGACGCACTTGGGGCAGAGCGAGTCGGTCTCTCGAGGCCACCCCAGGGGGGGCTTCACCTTCTCGTGCGACTTCAGCAGCGGCTTGTCGGCCCAGGCCGGCGTGAACGACGGCCGCTGGTTGAACCGGTTGACGAAATCGAACACCCGGAAGCCGGCATCCGCCACCAGCGTCAGGCCCTTCTCGGCGTACTTGATCGGCTTGTGCATCTTTCGACTCCTGCAGTGTCGCCGGCGCTCTCGAACGGGTCGCCGGCGACCGGCCGCCCGCGACGCGGCGCCGCCGCATGGGCATGCATCACTGTGCTACCGTAACGCTAGCCGGAAACGGCGGCGTACCCCGCAACTTTGCCCCGGGATGGCGCAATGGCGCATTGAACGGGCAACAGGCGCGCTGTCCGGCGCACCCCGCGGCCCGGACCGGGGCGACGGAGCGGTCCCGCCGCGAGGCGATCAGGCCGCGCCCTGGCGAAACGTCAGGTTGAACCGCCCGGCGAAACCGTGCCCGGACGGTCCCGAGCCCGGTAGGATCGACACCACGCCGTGATACCGCAGCCGGCTGCGGCCGCCGAACACGAACCCGTCCCCCGACGCCAGCCGCACCACGGTCTTCGGCTCCTTGCGCGTGAACCCGCCGATGACGAACTTCGCGGTATCGCCGACGGACAGCGACACGATGGGCACGCCCGCGTCGAGCGTCTCGGGGCGCTCGTCCTTGTCCTGATGCAGCCCCATCCGCCCCCCGGCCTCGTAGTAGTTGAGGATGCAGACGTCGGGCGCGATCCGCATGCCCGCGGCGGCCGCCACCCGCGACGCCAGCTCCGCGAGGTCGGCGGGCAGGGGAAGGACGGCCAGGCCGTCGTGATCGCTGCGCACTGCCTCGTAGCGATAGGTCCGCGCGTTCCAGTGCCGGCCCAGGCAGACCATCCGAACCCGCATCCGGCCCCCGCCCCGCACGCGCGGGACGTACCAGCCGGCCGGGCCCCGGCCGATGGCCAGGCACCGCGCGGCGAGCCGGCGTTGCTCCCCGGGGGCCAGCACCGCCGGCAGGTGCAGCGCATCGGGGTGGATCTCGATACAACCGGACGGCATCGGTGCTATTTTATGAGCTTGGCACGCGCCCGGAGCCGGCGCCGTCACACGACGGCGGCCGCGGCGCAGGGCGGGCCACGACCCTGCGCCGGGATGGACGCGGGCTCCTGAAGGGTGGTCGAGCGGTGAGCGGAACCGCGGGCGGCGCTCTCCGGACTGGGATCCTCGAACCTTGACCACTGCCTCGAAGACGCGACACTCGGCCGACATCGCCGTGATCGGCGCCGGCGTCTTCGGCGCCTGGACCGCCCTGCAGATTCGGAGCACCGGCCGCTCCGTCGTGCTGGTCGACGCCTTCGGCGCCGGCAACACGCGATCGAGCTCGAGCGGGGAGTCGCGCATCATCCGCTTCGGCTACGGCGGTCACGCCCTCTACTCGCGCTGGGCTCAGTACTCGGCCCACGCGTGGCAGGAGCTGTTCCGCGACCTGCGCGAGGATCTCTTCGTCCCCACCGGGGTGCTGTGGATGGCCCGCGCCGACGACACCACCCTCGACGATACCGCCGGCAATCTGCAGCGTCTGCACGTTCCCTTCGAGTCGCTGGACCGCGCCGAGATGGAGCGCCGGTACCCGCAGTTCACGCTCGGGCCCGTCACCCGCGGTCTCTTCGAGTCGACTGCCGGCGTCATCCTCGCCCGGCGGGCGGTGCAGAGCGTCGTCCGCCAGGCGGTGAAGCGGAGCGTCGACTACGTGATCGCGCAAGTGCTGCCCCCGTCCGGGTCCACCGGCCGCGTCGAGTCGCTGCAGACGAGCACCGGCGACACCATCGTCGCCGACACCTATGCCTTCGCGTGCGGCGCGTGGCTGCCGCAGGTCTTCCCCGGCCTGCTCGGCGAACGGATCCATCCCACCCGCCAGGAGGTGTTCTTCTTCGGACCCGACCCGGGCGACCGGCGGTTCACGCCCCCGGCGATGCCGGCGTGGATCGACCCCGCGGGCGGGGTCTACGGCTTGCCCGACGTCGAAGGACGGGGCTTCAAGATCGGCCTCGACCACCACGGCTCCGCGTTCGACCCGACCACGCGCGCGGATCGGACCCCATCGGAGGAAGGCCTGCAGGTCGCCCGCATGATCCTCGCCCGGCGCATTCCTGCGCTGCGCGACGCGCCGCTGCTCGACGCACGGGTCTGCGCGTACTCGAACAGTTGGAACGGCGACTTCCTCATCGACCGCCACCCGGACATCGCCAACGTCTGGGTGGTCGGCGCCGGTTCCGGTCACGGCTTCAAGCACGGCCCCGCCGTCGGCAACTACGTGGCCTCGCAGATCGCCGGCAGCGACGAGCCGGAGCCGCGGCTCACCTTCGAGGCACACCGGCAACAGCGCTCGCGCCAGATCTTCTGACCCGCCGTCACCCGTGCCGGAACGCCGCGCCGTTTCCCGAGCCAGCCGAAACGCGGTGTCACGGCGCAGGATGCCGGCAGGCGATGGTCGGGCGGCCACGGCGCCGAAGGCGACGCGGGCGGGACGTCGGCGGCGTGTATCGCCGCTCGCCGGCGGCGGGACCCTCGCCAATCGCTACGAGGCGATGCGGGGCCGGACGGCGCCCCGGCCCGCCTCCGCCGCCTCGAGGCGCGGACGGAGCCGGAACCAGAGACGCACGCCGAGGAGCAGGGCGAGCACCGCCGCGTAGGCGAGCGGCGGCCGGACGTCGATCTTGACCAGCCACAGATAGTGCACGACCCCGGCGACGGCGGCGACATAGGCCAGCCGATGCAGCCGACGCCACCGCTCTCCCCCCAGACGCCGGATCATGGCGCTGGTCGAGGTGAGGGCGAGGGGCACGAGCAGGACGAACCCCGCGAAGCCCGCCGTCACGTAGCGGCGCTCCACGATGTCGTCGAGGATGAGGTCGAATGCGAAGAAGAAGTCCAGCACCAGGTAGGTGCTGAAGTGCAGCATGGCATAGAAGAACGCGAACAGTCCGAACATGCGGCGGAAGGCGGCCGCCCAGGTCCACCCGAAGAGGCGCCGCGCCGGCGTCACGGCCAGCGCGATCAGCAGGAACCGCAGGGTCCAGTCGCCGGTGCGGTGGGTGATGAACTCGATGGGGTTGGCGGACAGGTTGCCGGTGAACGCGCGCCAGACGAGCATCCCCAGGGGGATCAGGCAGGCGGCGAACACCCACGGCTTGACGCGGCGTACCGACATCTTCAGTAGTAGCGGCGCAGATCCATCCCGTCGTAGAGGTTCGCCACCTGATCGGCGTAGCCGTTGAACATCTGGGTCCGGATGCGGAAGAAGCTGCCGATGCGGCGCTCGCTCGCCTGGCTCCACCGCGGGTGGTCCACCTCCGGGTTCACGTTGGAGTAGAAGCCGTACTCGTTCGGGATGGCCACGTTCCAGGAGTTCCGCGGCTGGTCCTCGACGAACTGGATCCTGACGATGGACTTGATGCTCTTGAAGCCGTACTTCCAGGGCACGACCAGCCGCAGCGGCGCACCCTGCTGGTTCAGCAGGGTCTTGCCGTAGACGCCGACCGCGAGGATCGTCAGGGGGTGCATGGCCTCGTCCATCCGCAGGCCCTCGACGTAGGGCCAGTCGAGCGAGCGCCCGCGCTGGCCGCGCATCTCGGACGGACGGTAGAGGGTCTCGAACCGGACGTACCTCGCCCTCGAAGTCGGCTCGAACCGCTTGATGAGGTCGCCGAGCGGGAACCCCACCCACGGCACCACCATCGACCACGCCTCCACGCAGCGCAGCCGGTAGATGCGCTCCTCGAGCGGATGCGGGCGCAGCAGCGCCTCGAGGGGCACGTCGGCGGGCGGCTTGTTCATCTCCCCTTCGACCCGGACCGACCACGGGTCGATGGTCATCTCGTGCGCATAGCGGGCCGGATCGCCCTTGTCGAGCCCGAACTCGTAGAAGTTGTTGTAGGTCGTGATGTCCTCGAACGAGTTCAACGCCTCGTCCGTGCTGAACGAGGACTTCCGCAGGTCGGGGATGGGCTCCTGCGCCTGCATGCGGCCGGCCTCGGGTCCGATTGCGGCCCCGGCCGCCAACGCCCCGGCCACCGCCCCGGACGCGGTGCGGATGAACTTTCGCCGGTCGTGGTACAACGGCTCGGGAGTAATCTCCGACGATCGGATATCCGGCGCCTGCTTGATCAACATGGTCGTGCTCCACTCCGGTGCCGGCGGTTCACCACACCCGGGTCGCGGCCAGCCCCGGCGCCTTCGAGCGGCTCGACGAAGGATCTCGCCACCGGCCGCTATGCGTCATGTTCGCTCCGCCGCGGCGGTCTTGTCAAACCGCGTCCTCGCCCGAGTCCTTCCACGCCGGGTACAGCGCGGCCAGGCGCTCCGGAGACCGGCCGGCGAGATACAGAGCGAGAATGCGGAGGTTGGCGGCGGTGCGCCGCCACCACCCGTCCCGCTCCCAGCGCCTCGCCGACACCGTGACGCCGACGGACGACGGCCAGAACCGCCCCCGGGCGCGGATGCGCCGCACGAGGTCGGCGTCCTCCATCACCGGTATCGGGCGGTAGCCCCCAAGCCGCCGGAAGAGGTCGCGCCGCACGAAGATGGCCTGGTCGCCGTACGCGATGCCGAGCCAGCGGACCCGCCAGCGGACTCCCGCCTCGATCACCCGCGCCTGCCAGCAGCGGGCGTCGATGCGCAGCCGCAAGCAGCCCCCGACCGCGCCGGCCGCCGCGGCCCGTCCGATCTCGTCCGTCCATCCCGCGTCCGGACGCGCATCGGCGTGCAGGAACAACAGCCACGCGCCCGTCGCCCGCGCCGCGCCGGCATTCATCTGCCGCCCGCGCCCCGGCTCGCCGTCGACCCAGACGACGTCCGGCCGCCTCGCGCGAATCCGCCGGACGGCGGCGTCGCCGGCGTCGCCGTTGGCGACGACGACCTCGCACCACTGGGACCGCCCCTCCAGCCGCGCCAACAGCGTCTCGAGCCGAGCCGCGTCGTGCAGCACGGGAACGACGACGGATAGCGCGGGCGTGACGGGCGCTCGATGACCGGCCGCGGCCATGACCATCATTCGGGACGCGGTCCACCCTACCATCTTCCGGGAGCGCGCCCGCGGCGCCCCTCGAGGGGTTGGCGCCGCGCCAACCGCGTCAGCCAGCACCCTACCATCTTCCGGGAGCGCGCCCGCGGCGCCTCTATAATCGAGGTCGTGCCCCCCCCGTGCCGCGAGCCCGCGCCGCCGCTGCTGCGGCGGGGGATCGAGCAGTTCAACGCCGGCGAGTTCTTCGACCAGCACGAGACGCTCGAGGACCTCTGGCGGGCGGAGACCCGGCCGGTCCGCCGCCTCTACCAGGGCATTCTGCAGGTCGGGGTCGCGATGTACCACCTGCAGCGCGGCAACCACCACGGCGTCAGGGTCATGCTCGAACGCGGCACGAGCCATCTGCGGACCTTCGGGCCGGTCTGCCAGGGCGTCGACGTCGCGGACTTACTCGCCGCGGCGGCCCGGGTGCGGCTCGAGGTGGACCGTCTCGGACCGGACCGCCTCGACGCCTTCGACTGGTCGCTCGCGCCGACGGTCAGATGGGCCGCGCCGGGGCGCCGCGCCGGCGGCCAGCCATAGTCGGGATCGCAGCGCCCCGGCCCTCCGGAAGTCGAGTTCCTCGACGCCCCGCTCGTCGCGGCGCGACCGCGCGACCCGAGGTCCCGGCGGGAGCTTCGCTGACGCACCGCCCCCGCGCCGCGATCTCCCGCCCGCGCCGCGCTCGGCGACGCGCCCAGGACGCCCGGAGACCCTCGCTCTTCCGCGAGTACCGACCCGCGCCGCGGTCTCCCGCCCCGCGCTCGGCGACGCGGGTCGGGCGAAACCCGGGGCGCCGACCCGCGGCCCGGACGGCGCGCAGGGGTGTTACCATGCGGGGTGACATCGGGGCGCAGGTTTGTTCTTCGAGATCCTCGACATCCTCGGCCGCGGCGCGAAGCTCCGTTGCCCCTGCTGCGGGCACGGCCGGCTCTTTCGGACGACGTTCCGCATTCACGACCACTGCCTGGCCTGCGGCGAGCGCTTCGAACGCGAGCCCGGGCAGTGGTTCGGGGTCATCTACATCAACCTCGGGCTGTCCGGCATCCTTCCCGCCTGCGGCTACGTGATGATCAACGCCCTCACCGCGATGCCGATGTCGCAGCAGCTCGGGCTCCTGCTCCCCGTCGCCGCCGCCGGCCCGCTTCTCTTCTTCCGCCTCGCCACGGGACTGTGGACGAGCATCATCTTCCTGGGCGAAGGACTCTACATTCAGTGGCCGAACCGGTAGCCGGCGCCCCCCGCGACGCATCCCGCCCGGAACCCGCCGCCGCGACGCCGACCGGTCCAGCCCGGGTGCTGCGGCTGGTCGCCGCGTTCACGTTCGCCAAGTTCCGGAACATGTGGCTGGCCGCGTTCACCTCGGCGATCGGGACGTGGGTGCAGCGCATCGCCCAGCAGTGGCTGATTCTCAGCCTGACCGGCTCCGCCTTCTTCCTCGGCCTCGACACGTTCCTCGCCGAGCTGCCGCTGCTGCTTTTCACGCTGATCGGGGGCGTCGTCGCCGACCGGCACGATCGCCGGCACCTCCTGATGGGCTCCCAGGCCCTGCAGATGGCCTGCGCCCTGACCCTCACCGCGCTAGTGTTCCTCGACGTCGTGCGGGTGTGGCACATCCTGGCCCTGTCGTTCATGTCGGGCCTCGCCCAGGCGTTCGGCGGACCGGCCTTCCAGTCGCTGGTGCCTTCCCTCGTGCCCCGCGAGCATCTGCCGAACGCCGTCGCCCTCAACTCGATCCAGTTCAACCTCGCGCAGATGGTCGGACCGGCCATCGGCGGGGTGGTCATGGTGGGGCTGGGCATGGCCGCCTGCTTCGGCCTCAACAGCCTGTCGTTCCTGGTCGTGATCGCGGTCCTCGGACTGATGCGGGTTCCCCCGCCGTCCCCCGCCACGCGCCAGCGGATCCTGACCGAGCTGGGGAGCGGCGTGCGCTACGTGCGGCACAGCCGCGCCCTCCTCGGGCTGACCGCCCTGGCGTTCGCGACGACCGCGCTGGCCCTGCCGATCCGAGCCTTCCTGCCGGTCTTCGCCGACGGCGACGTCCTGCTCCTCAGCCGCATGATGACGACGTTCGGGGCCGGCGCGGTGGTCGGCGCACTGGTCGTCGCCTGGCTGGGGCGGTTTCGGCACATGGGCCGTGCGCTCCTGCAGGCCCAGATCGTCTTCGGCGGCATCGTCGCCGCGTTCGCCCTGCTGCCGGTCGGCGGCGCCAGCCATCTGCTGCTGTTCCTCGGCGGCGCCGCCCTCCTGATCATCTTCTCGCTCACCAACTCGCTGGTGCAGCTCACCGTCCCCGACGAGCTGCGGGGCCGGGTCATCAGCATCTACCTAGTGGCGTTCCGCGGTGGGATGCCCCTGGGAAGCCTCGTGAGCGGAGCCCTCATCGCGCAGTTCTCCGCGCCCGCCGTCATCGCCGTCAACGGCTGCCTGCTGTCGCTGGTCGCGGCCCTGTTCCTGCTCGCTCACCGCGAGGTGCGGGAGCTGTAGTGACATAGCGGGGCGCACCGAAGCCGGAGAGCGGAGCCGCTCGGGCGCCGTGTTCCGGGTCGCGGCGCCGGCGCGGCGCGCCGAGGCCGTAGCGCAGAGCCGCTCCGACACGGTCGTCCCTTGATTTCTCGTCCCGCTGCGCGACAATGATGGCAACCGCAGAGCGAGGGCGACCATGGCCACGACTTCGACATCAGCCGCGCCCGGATCTCGCCGCAGACCGACCGCCCGAACGCGACTGCCGATCGTCGTCCTCACCATGGCCGTGGGCGGCGGCATCGGGCTTCTCGCGAGCTGGTTGGTCGACCACATCGACGGGTTGAACGACCGGATCGCCACGCTGGAGGTCGCCGAGCAGCGTGCGGCCGACGACGCCCGCGAGCAGACGTCACGGGCCGACGAGGCGGAACGGTCCGCCCGCCAGGCGCGCACCGCGCAGGAGGAGGCCGAGACGGACGCCGAGACGGCGCGCGAACAGGCCGCCGACGCCGACCAGCGGGCCGCGACCGCCATCGCGCGAGCGGCCGACGTCGAGGCCACTTCGCTCGCGGCGCAGGCGGACGCCCGCCGCGCCCAGGAGGAGGCCGAGGCCGCCCGTCAGGCCGCCGAAGCGGAGATGAACCGCCTGAACGAGGCGCTGGGCAGGATCGCCGAGACCCGGCGCACCGGGCTCGGTCTGGTGATGAACCTGGACGAGGGCTCGCTGAAGTTCGACTTCGACCGCGCGGCGCTGCGCCCCGAGAGCCGCGAGACCCTCGCCCTGATCGCCGGCATCCTGTTCACCTCGGAGGACTTCGCCATCACCATCACCGGCCACACCGACGCCCGCGGCGGCGACGAGTACAACCAGCGGCTGTCGGAGCGGCGCGCCCGGGCCGTCGCCGACTACCTCATCGAGGCCGGCCTCTCCAGCGAGCTCTTCACCGTGGAGGGACTGGGCAAGTCCTATCCCCTCGACACCGGCGACAGCGACGAGGCGCACGCCAGGAACCGGCGGGTCGAGCTCGGCATCGTGAACACCCGCATCATCGACCCCCGGCAGGTCGAGCCCTGACCGCGCCTGGGGCTGCGGGCTCCACCCGGCCCCCCGGGGCACGACGCCCGCGTGGCCGCCTACCCCGGCCCGGCGGGATAGAATCGCCGCGTGACGACGCACGGCGCCATCCGCGAACTCGCCGGCCTGTTCGTCCGGCTGGGGGCGACCGCCTTCGGCGGCCCCGCCGCCCACATCGCGATGATGCGGGACGAGGTCGTCGAGCGGCGGCGGTGGCTGACCGACGCTGACTTCCTCGACCTGCTCGCCGCGACCCACCTCATTCCCGGCCCCAACTCGACCGAGATGGCGATCCATCTCGGGTACCATCGCGGCGGCGCCAAGGGGTTGCTCGTCGCCGGAAGCTGCTTCATCCTGCCCGCGACCCTCATCGTGGGCGCGCTCGCTTGGGCCTACGTCCGGTTCGGCGACGCCCCCCAGCTCGGCTGGGTGATGTACGGCATCGGGCCGGTCATCATCGCCATCGTCGCCCAGGCCCTGTGGAAGCTCGGGACGGCCGCGGTCAAGGGGCCGTCGACCCTGCTGCTCGGGGTCGCCGCGACGGGGCTGGCCCTCCACGGCTGGAACGAGCTCGGACTGCTCGCCCTGGGCGGCATCGTCACGGCGGGGGCGAGGTTCGGCCGTCCCGGCATCGCCGCCCTGTCTGCGGCGTTCCTCCCGGTGACGGCGGCGCTGGCCGCCGGCTCGGGCCTCGCCGCGTCCGTCACCCTCACCCGCCTGACCCTGTTCTTCCTCAAGGTGGGGTCGGTCCTGTTCGGCAGCGGCTACGTCCTGCTCGCCTTCCTCCGGGCGGATCTCGTCGAGCGCTGGGGCTGGCTGACCGACGCGCAACTGCTGGACGCCATCACCATCGGGCAGGTGACCCCGGGACCCGTCTTCACCACCGCGACCTTCATCGGCTACGTGCTGCACGGGTGGAGCGGCGCGATGCTCGCCACCCTCGGCATCTTCGCGCCGGGGTTCCTGTTCGTGGCCTGCTCCCAACCCCTCATTCCCCGCCTGCGGGCCTCGGCCGCGACGAGCGCCGTCCTCGACGGCGTCGTCGTCGCCTCGCTCGGGTTGATGGCGGCGGTCACCTGGAGCCTCTTCCGGTCCACCGTCATCGACCCGACGACGGCGGCGCTGGCCGCGGCGGCGGCCGTCCTGCTGTTCACCACCCGCCTCAACTCCACCTGGCTGGTGCTCGGGGGCGGCGTCGCGGGAGCCGTCCTGCAGGGCGCGGGCTGACGGGCGCGGCCCCGGCGCCGCCGCCCCCCCGAGACCCGCCCAGCCCGTCCGGCCCCGCACGCGGACCAACGCCCGTCGACTCTCCGCCGGTAGTCGTTGGCGAGGACCTCCGGCCCCGCACGCGGAGCAGCGCCCACCGGACCGCGGAAGCCGCACGCGGAGCAGCGCCCGCCGGGCCGCGGCAGCCGCGGCGCAACCGGCTCCGGCCGGGCGCGTGAATGGTCGAGCGTGGCGGGCGCCGCGACCCCGGTCGAGCGTCGCCCCGCCCGCCGAGGCCACGGCGCAACCAGTTCCCGCCAGGCGCGTGAACGGTCGAGCGTGGCGGGCGCCGCGACCCCGGTCGAACGTCGCCCCCGCCCGCGGCCGGGAAACCACGCGGCGCGGGCCGGGGCTTCCGACACTGGACGGGCCGGGGCTCCGGCACTAGAATTGTCCCGGCCGGCCGGACCGGGCGCCGCCGAACGGCATCGCGGAACCAGGAGATGGGGCGGAGGGTCTGCGTCTACTGCCGGGAGCGGGCCGTGGTCGGCGAATGGGCGCCGTTCTGCAGCGAGCGCTGCAAGCTGCTGGATCTCCGGAACTGGGTGGACGGACGATATCGGATTCCGGGAGAAGACGCCGCGGCGGCGGGCGAAGACGACCCGGACCGACAGCCCTGACGGCCAACCCGGAGCCCGACGCGATCACGCCGGGTCCGCGCCATCCGATCCTCGATGACAGGAACGACCGCGAACAGACATGGCTGACACGCTCACGATCACCGACAACCGCACGGGAAGGCAGTACGAGGTCCCCGTGGTCGACGACACCATCCGCGCCCTGGATCTCCGGCAGATCAAGGTCGATCCGGGCGACTTCGGGATGATGTCCTACGACCCGGCGTTCCTGAACACCGCCTCGTGTCGGAGCGCGGTCACGTTCATCGATGGCGAGAAGGGCATCCTCCGGTATCGGGGCTATCCGATCGAGCAGCTCGCGGAGCGGAGCACCTTCGTCGAGACCGCCTATCTGCTCCTGAACGGCGAGCTGCCGACCGACACTCAGCTCGCGGAGTGGCGAGACGACCTGTCGCAGCACGTCATGCTGCACGAGAACATCAAGAAGTTCGTGGAGGGCTTCCGCCACGACGCCCACCCCATGGGCATCTTCCTGAGCACCGTCGGCGCCCTGTCCACGTTCTATCCTCTCGCCAAGGCCGTCGACGACCCCGCGTCGCGGCGTCTCCAGGCGATCCGGCTGATCGCGAAGGCGCCGAGCATCGCCGCCTACGCCTACCGACACAGCCTCGGCAGGCCCTACGTATACCCGGACGGCGAGCTCAGCTACACCGGCAACTTCCTGAACCAGCTCTTCCGGCGGACGGAGCCGGTCTACCGGCCCGACCCGGTGCTCGAGCGGGCCCTCGACGTGCTGTTCATCCTGCATGCCGACCACGAGCAGAACTGCAGCACGAGCGCCATGCGCGGCATCGGCAGTTCGCACGCCGATCCGTACGCGTCGATGGCCGGCGCCGCCGCGGCCCTCTCCGGCCCCCTCCACGGCGGGGCCAACGAGGCCGTCCTGCGCATGCTGGCGAAGATCGGCAGCGTCGACAACGTGCCCGCCTTCGTCAAGAGCGTGAAGGACGGCGAGGGGCGGCTCATGGGCTTCGGCCACCGCGTGTACAAGTCGTACGACCCCCGCGCCAGGGTCATCAAGGCCACCGCCGACCAAGTCTTCGAGGTGACCGGCCGCAATCCCCTTCTCGACGTGGCCCTCGAGCTCGAGCGGATCGCGCTCGAGGACGACTACTTCGTCGATCGCAAGCTCTACCCCAACGTCGACTTCTACTCGGGGCTCATCTACCAGGCGATGGGCTTCGAGCCCGCGATGTTCACGGTGCTCTTCGCCATCGGCCGCACCGCCGGCTGGATCGCGCAGTGGGAGGAGCTTCTGTCGGACGAGACCCGGAAGATCGCCCGCCCCCGGCAGATCTACGTCGGCGAGAGCCAGCGCGACTACGTCCCCCTGGCCGCCCGCTGAAGAGAACGGATCCGCGCCTCTCTCACGCCCTTGCGATCTCGGCGGCCCGCGCCTTCGCCGCCGGCCCCCGGCGTCCTGCCGAACCCGCCCGGCGGGGGCCGGGTCCGGCACCCGAAACCGCTGCCACCACCCGTCGCCGAGCACCATCCAGCCGATCAGCACCAGGGCCGCGAGCCCGAGCAGCACGACCCAGGGCCAACGGCGGCGCCGGCCGATTCGCGCCGGCTCCCGGCGGCGCCGCGCGGTCGCGGCGCCGCACCGAAAGCAGATCAGGGCCTTCTCGGCGATCTCGGCGCCGCAGGTGGCACAACGCATGGAAAAAGAGAGACTCCTCGCCCGCCCATCGTCGCCATGGCCACGATGGGCGCCCAACCTACCCGGCAGGAGTCCGCGCCGGTCACGGCGCCGACTCCCTACCGCTCAGACTCGCGGGGGTGCGATTCCAGGCGGCGGATCTGCCGCGAGACCCGCGCCAACTCGATCAGCGTGCGCTCGAGCTCCGCGAGATACGAGACCGCCGACAGGCGCGGCCGCATCGCCTTCAGCTCGTGAACCGTCTCCTCCAGGGCCGCCCGCCGCGCCATCAGGGACGCCATCACCGGATCCGTCGACGGGGAGAGCGCACCGCCGGGACCCGCGCCGACATGGAGCCGGGCCGCCGCAAGCCCGTCCGGGCCCGGCTGCCCGGCTTCCCGGCCGACCCCGTCGCCGTCGTCGTCGATCAGCGGGCGTTCGGTCGCCAGCCGTCCCCGTTGGCGATACCACTCCCGCACGCCGAAGCTCGCGAACTCGAAGGCCTCGAGCACGGAGACGCGGCCGTCCTTGTCCCCGTCGGCGGCGTCATCGGTCAACGAGCCGATGAAGAACTCCGGGAACACCGTGTCGTAGCGCTGCGCCGCGGACTCGGTCGCGGTGACGACGGTGCGACCCGGCCCCGACAACCGCCGGAGGAAGGGAAAGCTGGAGCTGCTGGTGTTGACGAAGACGAGCCGACCCGGCAGCTCCCGCAGCCACCGGTCCCACTCGCGCGCCTCGAGGTCCGGGCCGACGAGGTTGAACTTCGCGTCCACGCCGTCGAACGAACCGTGGCCGATCAGGACGACATAGAGCACGGCGTCTTCGCCCATGCGGGCGGCCAGGCGGTCCAGGGCCTGCCGGACGCCGGCCCGCGACGCGCGCCCCACGCCGGGACCGGGCGTCTCGGCCAGCACGATGAGGTGATCCTCGTCGAACCGCGGAGCGCTGCGCAGGGCGGTGACGAGGGCGGTGCGCCACTGCGCGTGCTTCTCGTGCAACGCGGCCCCGCCCGAGGCGCCGCTGACGACCAGGGCGTACCGATCCTGCGCCGACGGGGCAACCGACGCGGCGCCGGCGAGGAGGACCGCGAGCAGCCCCGTCGCGCCGCGATGCCGGCCGCGGCTCATCGCAGCCCCCACCGCCGCCGCAAGCCCCACTCAGTCGCGAGCAGGCCGACGATCGGCAGGAAGCCCCACACGGTGTCCCAGGCATCGCGCAGGACCGGGGCGGGCGGAGGCCCGAGGCCGGCCCGCACCGCGCTCGCGAGCCGAGCGGCGCCGCCGAGATCGAACGACCGGCCGCCGGTGGACTCGGCAAGCCGCCGCAACAGCCGCTCGTGGCGGCGGGGCTCGCTCAGCTCCGGGTCCGTTCCTCCCACCAGCACGGCGACTCCCGCCGGCTCGAGGGTCCCGCCGGCGTGCTCGACGACCGCGGTCACCCGATGCGCGCCCCGTCCCCGCGGTGCGACCTCCACCGCGTAGCGACCCGGCTCTCCCGGCCGGGGCGGCGCGGCATGCTCCCGTTCGTCGCCGTTCGGATCTCGAACGCGGACCCGTACGCGGGCGTCGGTCAGGGGCTCGAACCCTTCGCCGGCGGCCGCGACCTCGATGCGAAGGGCCTCGCCCGCGAACCGCCCGCCGCCGACCCGCAGCGTGGTGCGGTCGGGCGCGCCGCCCCCCAGCCAGCGCGCCGTCTGGCGCCAGAACCGCTCGTAGGTGGTGTCGGTCGAAGGGGCCAGCATCTGCCAGCGCCAGGCCGCCTCGCCCGCGAAGACCATGGTGCGGCCGCGCCCGAAGCGCTGCACCGCGACGACGGGTCGCGGCGTCGAGTCGCCGGCCGCGACCGCGAGCAGCGCCGCGCCGGGGCGGGGCGGCCCGAGGGGAACGACGCGTCCCAGCGTCGGCATCGCCGCCCAGCCCTGGTTCGTTGCCTCGACACCGCCGCCCAGACGCATGATCGGGTGGCGCGCGCCGTCGGGAGTCGGGACGATGCGCGCCGGGGCGCCGGCCGCCGCCCCGGCGCCGAGGACCCCCGCACGGCCCTCTTCCCACAGCGCCAGCGGCAGCAGAGGCTCGATCGGCGTGCCCCGGAACCCGCGCCCTTCGAACGAGCGCGCGCCCATGACGAGGAGGCCGCCCCCCCGTTCCGACACGAACGCGGCGGCGTCCTCGAGCTGGGCCGGGCGCAGCCGCGCCGGCTCGACGTTGCCCAGAATGAGGGCGTCGTAGCGGAACAACGCCTCGCGCGTCGCCGGGTACCCCCCGGCCAGCGCCCCGGCCCGGCCCGCCGCGCCCTGGACGTAGAACGTGCGCTCGCCGAGGTCGTTGCGGCCCTTGTCGATCACCGCGTCGACGACCACCCCGGGGTCGCCGCGCAGGGCGCGTTTCAGGAAGCTGTGCTCGTAGCCCGGCCCCCCCTCGACGAGCAGTACGCGGCGGGGCCGCGCGGGGGGCGGCACCAGCACGCTCCGGGCGTTGTTCGCGGGGACGAGCTCGCTCTCGTCGACGGGGATCTCGACCGTGTACAGCGTCGCGCTCTCCCGCTTGGGGGACACCGGGACGACGGTCCGGGTGACGGCGCCGTCCGCGGGCGGGGTCACCGTCACCACCCGGATCACCCGGCCGTCCTCCAGCACTCGGACGTCGAACGGGTCCGCGCCGAACCCGTGGCCGACGGTGGAGAACGCGAGGTCGATCGCCGACCCCGCCGCCGCCGGCCGGTCCGCCGTCAGGTCGATCACTTCGCGGTCCCGGGCGGGCTCGCGAGCGCCCACGCCCACCGTGAAGACGGTGGGCCCGACCGCGGCCGGGTCGGAAACGCCGGCTCCGGTGTCGGCGCCGTCGGACACGAGCACGACGCCGGCCAACCGCCGCTCCGCGTAGCGGTCCTCGACCTCCCGGAGAGCGCCCGTCAGGTCGCTCCACCGGGCCTCGGCCCGCACCGTCTCCGGATCGAGGGGCTCGAGGCGCTCGCCGACCCCCCACAGGTCGATTTGAACGTGGCCGGCGAGCCTCGGCATCACCTCGTCGCGGATCGCCGCCACCGCCGCATCGAGACGGCGCGCGCCGCCCACGTCGGCGATGCCCATGCTGCGCGACTGGTCGAGCAGGATCGCGAGCACCGGGCGATCCGCGGTGGCGGGCTCTTCCCGCACCGGCCGGGCGAGCAGTAGGAGAATCAGCAGGAAGACGGCGAGCCGAAGCCCGGTCAGCGATGCCCGGCGCCACCGTGACAGGTTCGCGAGCGGCCGCAGGTAGCCCCAACCGGCAGCGATGGCGAAGGCCGCGGCCAACCCCACGGTCACCCACCACGGCCAGGGAGCGGCGAATCGCATCAGGGAGCCGCCCGCGGGTCGGCGAGCGACCGGTAGTACTGCTCCACGAGGCGGCGATAGCGCTCCGGCACCGCATCGTCCCCCGGCGCCGCGTACCGGTCCCGCAGCGCCCGGTCCGCCAGCTCCCGCGCGCGGTCGCCCTCGAAGCGGTGCAGGGCGGTGACGAGATCGCGGCGGAGCGATGTCCAATGCGCGAAGTCCAGCCTCGCGGGGTCGGCGTTGGGCGCGGATAGGCTGCGCCACTGCCGCACCCAGCGCTCGAGGTCGGCGGGAAGGCCGGGATTCGCCTCGCCGAGCGCCCGGAGCAGCTCGGGGCGCTGCGCCAGCTCGGCCGCCGCCTCCTGTCCCGAGTCCGGCGACCCGCCCCCGCCCGGTCCGGACCGCTGCGACCGGTCGGCGACGCGGCGGCCCGACGCGCTCCCGCCTCCACCCGAGCGCTCGTCCGGCGGACCGGCTTCGTCCCCGGGCCGGGAAGCGCGCGACGGCTCCCCCGCGGCCGACGCGTCGTCGGAGGGCCCGCCGACGCGCGCCGTCCCCGACGCATCGCCCGACGACGACGCCTCCAGGCGTTCCCGCAAGCGCCGGGCGGTCTCGAGCTCGGCCGCCAGCCGGCGCTGCCTCTCGTCGCCCGCCATCGCCTGCCGCAAGAAACCGGCCACCGTCGCCAGCACTTCCGCCAGCGCCGCCTCTTCGTCGGCGGGGCCGGCCGGCGACGCCGCGTTCTCCGCCCGCCTCCCGCTCTCGGCGCGCAGCCGCTCGGCCCCCGCCCGCATCCTCTCCGCGACCTGCTCCCCGACGAGGGTCCGGTGGGCCTCGGCGACCATCGGATCACCCCCGGGCGCCGCCGAGGCCGGTCGCTCGCCGGCGGCATCGCCACCGCCCCGCAGCGAGAACAGGCCGCGTTCCAGCCCTTCCGCGCGCTGGGCAAGGTCCTCCTTCTCGCCGGCCATCAGCTCGCGATACCGCGAGCCGGGCTCCCCCCCTGCCCCCTGCTCCATCTCGCCGGCCAACCGGCCCTGGGCCTCGGCGAGCTGCTGCGCCTCGAGCTGCAGGTCCCCGAGCGCCGCCCTCGAACGCCGCTCCCCGTCGATCTCGCCGAGGCGCTCCGCGACCCGACGCAGGGCGTCCACGGCCCGGTCGCCGTGCTCTCTCGCCGCGCCGGTATCCTCGCGGCGCAGGCCGCTACCGGCCCGCTCCATCTCTTCGGCGGCCCGGCGCAGCTCCTCGCCGGCGGCCCCCCGCGACCCGGATGACCCCGCCGCGCCGGGCCCGCCGCCGAGCCGCTGCGCGAGGGCCTCGAGCGCCGCCCGCAGCTCCTGCTGCTCGCGCCTCAGCCGTTCGAGCAGCCGGCGACGCTCGTCGTCCGTCTCCGTTTCCGGCGGCTGGCCGATGTCGCGGTTGATTCGCTCCTGCCGGCGGGAGAGCTCGCGCAGGCGGGCGAGCGCCTCGTCCTCCTCGTCCTGTTCCGGCTCGCCGGGCCGTCGGCCAGTCTCGTAGCTGGTCTCCTGGTCGCGCCGCAGCTCCCGATCGAACAGTTGCGAGAGGTCGAGCTGCGCCTGCCGGCCGGCCGATCCCGCCCTCGGCTGCATCGAGACCTGACGGCGCCGGACCGCCGCCTGCGCCGTGAGCAACTGGTTCAGCGCCTCGGTCTCGTGCGGCATCGCCGCCGCGGTGTCCAGCGCCGCCAGCGCCGCCTCGGCCGCGGTCATCGCCTCGACGGCGGCCTGCATCGCCCGGCGCTGGACGGCCTGACCGTCATCGCCGGCGGCGCCACGCCGGCTCCGCCCGAGTCCCCCCCCCGCCGCGGCCGCCGCCCCCGCGGTCTCGTCGCGCAGGTCGCCCTGCACCTCCGCCACCGCCCGCACGTCGTCGTCGCTCCGGTCCTCCGCCTGCTGATCGAGCCGCCACGTGGCCACGACGATCTGTTTCTGCAGTTCCACCAGCCTGCCGACCTCGGCCGCCTGCGGCCCCAGGCCGCCCTGGCTCAGCGCTTCCTCGAACTCGTTGTCGAAGGGTCGGATCTCCAGGAAGTAGAGGTCGGAGCGCGCCTCCGTCGCGACGCCGGCGCGGGCCGCGTCGCGCACCCGCGCGAAGTAGGTGATGACGTCCCCGGGCTCGACCCCGAGGTCCTCGACGAGGAGGGTGCGGACCCCGGTCACCGCCGACGCCCCCTCGGCAACGTCGAACGGCAGAACCCGCTCGGCCCGGCCGGCCACCGCGTAGACGAGGTCCACGCGATCGACGGCGTGGTCGTCGTCGGCCCGCACCTCGATCGTGACCTCTTCGAGCGGCGTGATCTCCCGGTCGCCGCCAGGCCGCAGCACCCGTACCGTCGGGGGCCGGTCGGCGGTGGCGCGGATGAGGTAGTCGGTCGCGTCGCGGTTCGACAGTCCGTGGGCATCGACGACGCTGACCCGGTAACCGCCGTTCCCGTCGACCACCAGCGACCCCGTGAGGCGGGCGCCCCCGGCGTCGGCCAGCACGACCCGGCCGCCGCCGGACAGCCGCAGCACCCCTTCGGCGACCGGCTCGTCGGTGTGCACGACCAGCCTCGCGACGGTGCCGGCGGGGGCGAACAGATCGCCGCCGTCCTGCTCGACGCGGGGCGCGAGGCCGGTGAACGGCGGGTAGAGGTACTCGACGTCGATGCGCGTGACCCGCGGCGGCGACAACGCCTCGACCCGATAGTCGCGGGAAGTGAACGCGCCGGCGGCGACCCGGTACCGGAAGCCGCGGGTCACCGACGGAAACTCCGCCAGATACGCGTCGCCGGTCGGCCGCATGCGGATCTCGCGCGGCGTCATGCCGTCGAGGACGGCCAGGACGGGCGGGGTCCGCGCCGGCGCGCCACCGCCGTCCTCGAATCGGGCGCGAACGCGGAGGGGCTGGCCGGCCACGAGGCGGAAGTCACCTGGGTCCACCACCAGCTCCGCGACGGACGGCGACGCATGCAGCCACGCGGTCCGCACGACCCGGCCCAGGGGACCGGATCCGAGCGAAACCACCGCGGCGAAGGCCGCCAGGGCCAGCAACCCCCGCGCGACGGCGCGCCGCAGCCGGGCCGGCGCGACCACCCGCGCGAGATCGAGCCCCCGGAGGCGCTCGGCGGCGTCGGCGACGATCAGCTCGTGGAACCCCGCGGTCGGCCGCGCCGCGGCCAGGGCGGCCGCGCTGGCGACGCGGTCTTCCAGCTCAGGGTATCGCTCTTCGACGAACCGCGCCACCCGCGCGTCGGACGGCGGCCGACGCAGCGGCCACAGCACGCGCGCACCGAAGGCGAGCGCCGCCGCGACCACGGCGCCGGCCACCGCCAGCAGAGGAACGTCCGGCGGTGCGACGAGCAGCTCCACCGCGATGACCACCAACAGGCCGAGGGCGACGCCCCCCGTCACGCGGGCGAGACCGTGCAGCCAGGAGGCGGCCAGCCAGCGGCGCCGGACCCGGGTCAGGGCGGTCTCCAGCTCGGTCCCGTGCCCGTCCATGGCGCCAATTGTCTCACCCGGCCGGGGCGGCGGCAACCGGCGGGGCCGCGCCGGCGCCGCGTGGCGTCGGCAGCCCGTGGTCAAAGCTCCACGTCTACATCCAGAACGGCGAGGACCCCGCCTGACGACCCGACCCGAGAGAATCCGGGTTTCGCCACGAGGCGGTCAGGGGGTCCGGGCGGCGAGCAACCCTTCCGCGACCAGCACGAGGGCCATCCCCATCAGGAGATAGCGCCACAAGTTCTGGGCCGCCTCCTCGGGAGGCGCCGACTCGCCGAGAGGCGCCTCCGAACCCCGCCTTTCCCCCGTCTCGCGGGCGAAACGCTCGGCGGCGGCCCGGAACGCTTCGTCGGTGAGCGGAGAGAACGCCGACTCCCGGGTATCGACGTTCAGCACGACGGGACCGGCCCCACCCGGCAGCCGCGCCGGCCCCGGCTCGGCCGGCGCCCCCGGCGGGGCGGCGCCGACGACGAACTCGCGCGGCCGGGCCGGCCGCGCCGCGAGGTAGCCGACCATCTCGTGCACGAACGGCACGAACTCGGGCCGCCGCGGCAGGTCGTTGCCATCGTTGCGGAGGTCGGAGGCGAAAACGAGGACCCGCCCCGCGCCGGCCGCGTGCTCCACCAGCGCGGGAGCACCGTCGGTGAACGACAGGACCACCCCGCCGCCCGCCGGGTCGAGCTCCGCCGTCCGGCCGAACCGGGACCGGCCCAGGCGGCCGGCCAACCCCCCGAGGGCGCCGACGAGGGGATGCCGACCATCGGCGGGCACCAACGCCACCGGCTCGGCGTGCGCCCGGGTCACGGCGGGATCGAGACCGGCCCCGGCGCCCAGGAGCCCCGCCCTCGCCGCCGCGGCCGCGGCCGCCCCCCCGACCGCGAGCAGTCCGCCCCCGCCGCGCACGAACGCGGCCAGCGCCTCGCGCCCCGTGCGCCCGAGGCCGCGGGTCCCGGCCAGCACCGCCACCGCCGCCTCCGTCAGCAGGGCCGGCCGCTGTCCCAGCGCGGATGCCGCCGCCGTGGCGACGGTGAAGCCGCCCGTCCCGCCTCCCGGCGCCAGGGCCCGCTCCAGATAGACCTCGGGGAGACCGCCCCCGTCGGTCACCAGGAGCACCTCGCCTGCGTCCGCCGGCTCCAGCCGGCGGTAACGGCGGTCGTCGGCGGGATAGCCCGCCGGGTCCGAGACCGCCACCGTCAGGAGGCCCGAGGCGGGCAGGGTGACGGGACGCCTGATCGTCGATTCGCCCCACCCCACGTCGTGGACGCTCTCGTCGACCACCGTCCCGTCCACCTCGATCGTGACCCGGGCCCCGTCCCCGGATCCTCCCCATCGCGACAGCCGAACAGCGGCGCCCGATGGCTCGCGATCGACGCCCACCACCGCGAGGTTGCCGGCGGCCGCGGTCACCCGCCGGGTCTCCACCTCGACGTGCGGCGAGAGAGGGCCGGTCCCCGCCGCCTCCCAGCCCGCCGCCTGCAGGTCCGTCACCACGACCACCCGCCCCGGCCGGTCCCCGATCAGGGCCGAGGCGGCGGCGAGCCCCTCCCGGTAGCGGGTGCCGCGCGGGCGCGGCGTCAACCTGTCGACGGCCGCGTGGGCCGCGGCCCGGGCGAGGGCGAGCGGAGCCGCCACGCGCGCTTCGTCGTCGAACGCCACCACCCCCACGAGCCGCCCGGGGGGCGCCGCGTCGACGGCGGCGTGGGCCAGCCCCCGCGCCTCGGCCGCCTGGCCGGGCGCGGAGACGCTGAAGGAGGTGTCGACCAGCACCACCGTCGCGCCTTCCCCGGCGGCGGGCCGGTCCGCGACGAACGGCCGCGCGAACGCCAGGGCGAGCAGCAGCAGCGCCGCCACGCGCAGGGCGAGGAGCAGCAGCTCGCGCAGGCGCTGCCGGCGGGTCTGCTCCATCCGCACCCCCCGCAGGAGGCGCACGTCGCTGAACGGCGCCTGCGGCAACCGCTCGCGCCGCAGGAAGTGCAGGACGATGGGCACCGCGACGGCCAGCGCGCCGAGCAGGAACGCCGGCGTCAGGAACGACATTCAGCGCCTCCGTCCGCGCGTCGCGAGATACGCGAGCAGCGCCGTGTCCAGGGGGCGGTCCGTGCGCAGCACGTGATGATCGACGTCGGCGGGACGGAGCGCGTCGCGGTAGCGCCCGACGAGGGCATCGATCTCCGCGAGGTAGCGCCGCCTGACCCGGGCCGGCGCCACCGCCACCTCTTCCGCCGACTCCAGGTCCCGGAACCTCGCCGCGGACTCGAACGGGAAGGTCAGCTCGGCCGGATCGAGGACCTGGAAGACGAGGACGTCCGAGCCCCGGAACCGCAGGTGCTTCAGCCCCTCGACGATGCCCTCCGGCTCGTCCAGGAGGTCGGACACCAGCACCACCAGCCCGCCGCGCCGCATGCGCGCGGCGAGGCGGTGGAGAGGCATCGCCACGTCGGACCGCGCCCCCGCCTCGGCCCGGCTCAGCCGCGAGAGCACGCGCCGCAGATGGCCGCTCCGGGCGCCCGCGGGCACCGCGTCGACCACCTCGTGGTCGAAGAGGGTCAGGGCCACCGCGTCCCGCTGACGGTGCATGAGGTAGGCGAGCGCGGCCAGCACGAACGACCCGTACCGGAGCTTGTCGACGGCGTGGGAGCCGTAGGCCATCGAGGCGCTGACATCGAGAAGCAGGTGGCACTCGAGGTTGGTCTCCTCCTCGAACTTCTTGACGTAGTAGCGGTCGCGGCGCGCAGCGAGCTTCCAGTCGATGGTGGTCGGGTCGTCGCCGGGCACGTATGGGCGGAACTCGCTGAACTCGACGCTGAACCCCTTGAAGGGGCTGCGGTGGAGGCCGACCAGGAACCCCTCGACGACGGCCCGGGCGATGAGTTCGAGCGACCCGATGCGGGCCACGATGGCGGGATCGAGAAGCGACCGCTCGTCGGACGCCGCGGGAGGCATGGCCGCGCTCACATCCCGCTGGCAGGGGCCGGCACCGTCTCGATCAGGCGGTCGACGACGTCGTCGGCGTCCACGCCGTCCGACTCCGCGTAGAAGTTGGTGACGATGCGGTGCCTGAGGATGGGGTGGGCGAGGGCCCTGACGTCGTCGACCGAGACGTGGTAGCGCCCCCGCACCAGGGCCCGGGCCTTGCCGCCGAGGACGAGGGCCTGGGACGCCCGAAGGCTCGCCCCCCAGCGGACCCACTTCTCGACGACGGCCGGCGTGTTGGGTTGCCCGGGGCGCGACGCGTCGACGAGGCGGACCGCGTAGCGCGCCACGTCCTCCGCCACCGGCACCCGCCGCACGAGTTGCTGGACGGCGAGGATGTCGTCGCCGTTCATCACTCGCGCGAGACGCGGCTCTTCGTCGCCGGTCGTCGCGGTCACGACGCTGACCTCGTCGTCCTCGGAGAGGTACCGGACGACCACGTTGAACATGAAGCGGTCGAGCTGCGCCTCGGGCAGCGGATACGTGCCCTCGAGCTCGATCGGGTTCTGGGTGGCGAGCACGAAGAACGGGCGCTGCAACGGATAGCTCTTCCCGGCCACCGTGACGTGGTGCTCCTGCATCGCTTCCAGCAGCGCCGCCTGCGTCTTGGGCGGTGTCCGGTTGATCTCGTCGGCGAGGATGATCTGGGCGAAGATCGGCCCCTCGCTGAAGGTCAGGGTGCGATGGCCGCTCGACTCGTCCAGGATCTCGGTACCGGTGATGTCCGCCGGCATCAGGTCCGGCGTGAACTGGATGCGCTTGAAGGGCAGGTCCAGGATGTCGGCGAGGGCCTTGATGAGCCGGGTCTTGGCGAGCCCCGGCACGCCGGTGATCAGGCAGTGCCCTCCCGTGAACAGCGCCGTCAGCACGAGGTCGATCGCCTCGTCCTGCCCGACGATGATCCGGCGGAGCTCGCCGAGGATGCGCTCGCGGCCGCGCGCGAGGTCGCGGGCCGCGGACGCGGCCGCCTCGGCCTCGGCCGAGAGGCCGGCCGGCGAGGTCACGGGGGCCCCGGCGACGTCGAGGACCTCGGTCGAGCCGTCAGCCATGCGCCCCGACCGGCGCCGCCGCGATGCCGGCGAACCGTGGCGGAACCCGGCCCCGCGTTCCGACCGGCGAGGCGCCCGCCCGACGCCTCCCGACGAGCCGGGTGGCCTCGAACCAAGCCGCCGACCCTCCCGCCCTGACCGGCGAGACGCACGGCCGACGCCTCCCGACGAGGGAACACGACGGGCCCGCGGGGCCGAAGCGCGCAGCGGTCAGGCCGAGTACACCGCCCGTCCGACGCCGCGGGGTCCCCGGTCGCGTGCGGTCCGGCATCGAGTCGATGCGGGGGCGCATGGACGCCCAGCCGGCGATCGGGTCAGTGGGTGAGCGCATAAACGACCTCGTTGATCATCATGCGGTAGGCCCGCGCCGTGTACTGGATGTAGCCGGGATAGTCCTCGGCGTTCGACCACTCCCAACCGTCGCCCATGTCGGTGTTGAAGTTGAGGAAGACCATGGCGCGGCCGTCGTCGTCGAGAATCGCGTGCAGCCCCGCCTCGTACCCCCCCTTCTCCCAGGTGACCCCGTTGAAGAACGACCCCAGCCCCGGAATCTGCGGATACTCGGTCACGCGGTAGAAGGCGCTGAACACGGGATGGTCGAGCGGGAGCTTCACGATCTCCCGGCCGGGAAACACCCGCCGCAGCTCCTCCTGCACGGTGGCGAACTCGATCGGCCCGTGGAAGTCGTCGAAGGTCGCGGTGCCGCCCCGCAGCAGGAACTCCCGCAGGATCTCGACCTCCTCGGGCTTCAGCCGCAGGTTCCCGGGCTCGACGAAATAGATCCACGGGTACTCCCACAGCCGCTCGTCCGCGAGAGTGAGCACCACCGGATCCTTGACCCGGATCGAGGTCACCCGCCCGAGCCGGCGCGACAGGTTCTGCTCGGCCGCGGGACCGTCGATGGCCCAGGGGTCGCTCCAGTACCGCGCCCGGAAGGCCCGCAACTGCTCTTCCCACGAGCTGTAGCGGATCCGCACGAACGTCCACTCCAGCCCGTCGAGCTGGGGCGTCGGCGGCGCCGCGTCGATGTCGGTGACGACAGCCCCCGGCGGCTGGCCGGCGGCCGGAGCCGCGCCGGCGACGAGCAGCGCGACCACGACCGCCAGCCGGCGACCCATCCGCCTGCCCCGGCTCGCTCCCGGGTCGAACGCCACACCACCCTTGTCGCGCACTCCCCGAGCCGCGCCCCCGCAGGAGTTCGCACCCCGGCGCAGCGCCACAACGCGCCGGGCGGCCCGCCGGGCGGCCCGCCACGCCGCGGGCGCCGATGTCGCCACGGTCCTCAGCCGGGCCCGCGGCGGCGCGGGCGAGGCGGCCGTCCGGCTCGCCCTGGAAGCCCGCGTCACAGGCCGGCCTCCACGATCTCCAGCAGCATCTCCTGGGCCCGCGCGTAGGTCGGGGCGATCTCGAGGGCGGCGATGACCTCGCGCCTCGCCGCGTCGAGGTCGCCGGCGGCGAGGTGGCTGTTCGCCAGATCGACGTGGGCCGACACCCGATCGATGGGCCCCGCGGCGATCGCGATCGAGAACTCCCGCACCGCCGTCGCAGTGTCGCCGGCGGCCAGCGCGAGACGGCCGAGCGACTGGTGGGGCTCGGGGTCGAACGGGTCCAGCGCGGCGATCAGCGAGTAGGCGCGGTGGCGGCGCCGATCGTCGTCCGCTTCCTCCGCGAGGGCGGCGAGCCGCCGGGCCGCCTCGAGGGCGCGATGGTCGTGCTCGAGATGGGCATCGAGATGCCGCATCGCCCGTTCCCGGTCCCCCTGCTCCTGGGCGATCTCGGCCAGCGGCAAGTGGGCGCTGCCGTCGCCGGTGGCCATCGGCGCGAGGGCCGCCGCCCGCTCGAACGCGGCCCGCGCCGCCTCGGCGTCGCCGTCCGCCCACAAGGCGTGGCCCAGCGCCATCTGGACGGGATAGCTCCCCGGATGCGCCTCGCCCAGCTCGCGCAGGCGGTCGAGCCGAGCCTCGCCCTCCAGTTCCCGGCTCGGCGCCGGGGTCGCGGGCCGGTCCGCGTCCCCCGTCCCCCGCCCGAGCACGGCCTCGATCTGCTGGCGGTTCGGCTGCTCGGGGTTCTCCATCGCCCGCCGCAACGCGCCGAACCGCACCTCGAGGAAGGCGTCGAACGACGCCTGCAGCATGTCGAAGTCCAGCCCCACGCGGTCGAGGGCCGCCTCGGTGTCCAGGCCTTCCCCGTAGGCCCGCAGTAGATCGTAGATGGTCGACTCGCCGTAGGCGTCGATCATGTGCTCGACGAGCACCGAAGCCTGGAAGTAGGCGATCGAGATCGTCTCGGGCCGCGAGAAGCCGCCGTTCAGGTCTCGCAGCGACAGCACGTCGCCCCGGTTGAGGTTGGTCGCGAACTCGAGGTCCTGGTCGCGGGCCCAGTCGGCGCGCGCGCGCTTCTCTTCATACGTCGACAGCCCCTCGGTCAGCCACCGGGGGACGCGCTGGTTCGACATCTGGAGGGCGATGACGTGGGCCATCTCGTGCCACAGGGTCGACTCCCAGTTGAAATCGCCGGGGCTGCGCGCGCGCGGAGAGTCGAGGGTCACCACCCTGCCGAAGCAGGCCCCCAGCGCGCCGATCATGCCGGGCAGGCCCAGCGTCCGCACCGCGAAGTGGTCGTGCTGCGGGAACATTTCGATCAGGATCGGCACATCCGGCTCCATGCCGTAGCGCGCCGAGAGATCGTCCAGCGCCCGCTGGCCGATCTCGATCACGTAGTCCTTCAGCACCGGGGCCTCGTCGGGATGCAGCCGGACGATCAGGTCGCCCTCCTCGAACGTCTCGAACCCGTCGAGGGTGTCCAGCATCTCCAGCAGGTTGAACGTGATGACGTCGTAGGGGTCCTCCCCGAACGACCGCTCCAGAGCGCCCCGCGCCCCCAGCTCGTCGCCGGTGCGGAGCAGGTGCATGCCGAGCTCGGCATGGGCGCGCGTGTTGGCCGGATCGATGGCCAGCCCCCGGCGCACGAGGGCCGCCGCCTCCTCGAAGCGGTAGTTGCGGGCGGTGAGGTTGCCGGCGACCCGATAGACGTCGCCGTAGGTCGGGTTGATCTCGAGCACGCGGCGAACCTCGGCCTCGAAATCGTCCAGCCGGTCCTCGACGTAGGCGACCGCGGCCAGCAGCGACCGCGCCTCGAGGCTGCGATCGTTGATGGCGAGGGCGCGATCGAGCGACGCGCGGCCCGCCTCGTGGTCGCGATCGTCGAAGCTGCGCTGGGCGAGGAACAGGTGAGCGTCGAGGTAGTCGGGATCGATCTCGACGGCCCGGCTCGCCGAGGCGCTCGCGGCGGGGGGGTTCGTGTCGGCGAGAGCGCGGGCCATCCCCAGGAGCGCCGGGGCCCAGTCCTCGTCGATCTCCAGCGCCGCGATGTAGGACTGCGACGCTTCCGCCTGGTCGTACTTCTCCCCGAAGAGATCGCCCCACAGGGTCTGGATGGCGGGGTCGTCGGCGGCGATGCCGGCCGCGTTCCGCAACAGCGTGTTGGCCTGCCGGTAGCGGCCGAGAGCCCGTGCGGCCTGGGCCGCCCGGTACAGGTCGACGGCGTCGGGCGAGCGCTGCAGCCGGTCGACGAGCACCCGGAACCGGGCCGCCGCCTCGTCGCGCCGGCCCAGGTACTGGTGCAGCAAGGCCAGCTCCAACCCCGCCGCGCCAATCGGATTCTCGGCCGCGACCGGAACGAGCCGCTCCTCCGCCGCCTCGTACTCCCCGCGCAGGATGTCGAGGCGCGCCAGCAGCGCCACCGCCGACGGGTCGGCGGCGTCCCGCTCCCCGGCCAGAACCCGCGCCTCGTCGTATTCGCCGTGGGCCAGCGCACGGGTGGCGGCGCGATGGAACTCGTCCTCCTGCGCGCGCGTGTACCGCTCCTGGGCGGGCGCCGAGACCGGCCGCAGGCACGCGACACCGATCGCGACCGCGGCGCAGAGCACACCCAAGCCGGGACGTCTGCTCGTCACAACTGCCTCTCCCCTGTGCATCGGGTTCTCAAGGATCCGATTATATCCAGGTCCGCCATGCGCGGTCCGCAGGGCGCGGTCCGCAGTGCGCGATCCGCAGTGCGCGGTCCGCGGGTGGCGGGACCTGGCGGCGCACCGAACCGCGGGGCAACGCATCCGCGCGAGGGCACCGGCGCAGGCGGTCGTCCCGGACCGCTCACAGGAAAGCGATCGACTGGTGGGAGGGAATCTCGAAGCGGCGGCGGCACCGGGGGCAGGTCACCATGTCGTCGACCCGGACCATGTAGTCGCGAAGCTTGCGGTGCATCTCGCGGTCCTCGGCGTCGGCCCCGCGCGGGGGACGGTCCTTCTTGAGGCGTCGGATCCACCGCACCTGGTACTCGTCCCGGTGCCGGCACCGGGGGCACGTGAAGCTGGCGGGCTTCAGCTCCTGGCGTTCGTTGAAGAAGTCGCGCTCGTGGCGTGCCATGGGATGACCCGGGGGGCGACGTGCGCCGCCCCCGGTCCGTGCGCGCCGCGCGGGCGCGGCCCGATTCAGGCGTCCTTGATGCAGGTCACGAGAGACCAGATGCGGGGGATGTTGACCTTCTCGATCGAGATCGGATCGAGCCCGGCCTGGGCCAGGAACGCGGGCAGATCCAGATCCGCCTTGAAGCCGAGATGCACGGTGACGGGAGAGATCCAGCGCTCGATCTTCGCCCCCAGCCTGCTCGTGCTCATGAAGTGATTGAGGAACACGAACCGGCCGCCGGGCCGGCACACGCGCCGCATCTCGTGCACCGTCCTGATCGGGTCGGAGACCACGCTGATGGTGTACGGGGCGTAGACGATGTCGAACGAGTCGTCCGGGAACGTCAGCGCCTCGGCGTCCATCTGCAGCAGTCGGACGTTCGTGCGCCGGCGCCGCGCGATGCGCTGCTCCGCCTTGTCGAGCATCGACGCGGACAGGTCGATGCCGGTCACTTGGCAGTCGCGCGGATAGAGCACCGCGTTGATGCCGGTGCCGACGCCGACCTCGAGCACCCGGTCTCCCGGCCGGATCCCGAGCTTCCCGATCGACTCGATCCGGCCCGCGTGAAGCGTCGGACCGAACGTGAAGTCGTACACCGAGGCGATCTTCTCGTAGACCTCCTCGACGAAGTCGGTCTCCACCGAAGCGACGGACAGCGTGCGGGTCGCCGCGTCCGAAGACGCCATCGCCTTCTTGGGGTCCGACTCGTGGACGGGTGGGGACATGCGATCGGGCTCCACTGGCGGTCGACGGGACGGCCTCGGGGACACAGGATCGACCGTCGACGCGCCAACCCCCGAGACGGCAATCGTGCGACTATACCGTTTCGCCGACGGATGGGCAAGGAGAGAAACCCGGCCGAACCGCTTCCGGGCCGAGGCGCGGCGGCGCTCCACGCGCGCCTAACTCATTTGATTCTAGTGTCTTGGCGCAATCGTGCCGATTGACAGGCCGCCGAGAACGCCGGTATAGTGGGGGGAATCGCTCGTCGTTGCAGCCCGCCGCGCCCCTCGACTCCCCCGCCGACCATGTCCGAGGAAGTCAGGTTCCTCACCCCCGAGAACGCGCTGCTGACCACCCTCGTGGTCAAGATCGCGTTGGCGGCGGCGCTCGCCACCATGCTCGTCCGGTTCGGCCAGTTCCGCCGGATTCTCCTGACCGAAAAGCGGGCCTGGCGCGAGCGGTTGACGTTCGCCTTCGCGTTCGGCATTCCCGTCAGCATCGGCGTCATCTCCCGGCTGCTCCTGAACGATAGGCAGGTCGCCCAGGCCGGGGATGCCCTGCAGAACTACGCGGCGGCCGACCTGTCCCTCGCCGGCTCGTTCCTCGCCGGGCTCATCGCGGGTCCCTACGCCGGGGCGATCGTCGGCGGACTCGTGGGCCTCCCGGCCCTGATGGCCGGCGAGTGGATCGCGATCATCGTCATGGTCGGTTGCGGCTTCGCCGGGGGCGGGCTGCGCGAGCTGTGCCCCAAAGAGGCGATCTGGCACGTGAGCCCGCTGCTGGTGACGGCCCTGCAGCGGCACACCTGGCGGCTCACGCGGCGGTTCCGCATCGACTGGCAGTTCACCCTGATGGCGGGACCGGTCTGCCTCGAGCTGCTCCGGCAGGCCCTCACGGAACAGTTCGGCGCCCAGCGGCTGTTCGCCCTCGAGGCGACCAACGTCCAGCTGATGGCGGCGGTCGTGCTGACGACGGTCATGTCCGTCGCCATTCCCATCAAGATCTGGAACACCGCGCGCATCGAACACCGGCTGCAGGAGCAGGAGAAGCTGCTCATGCAGGCCCGGGTCGAGGCGCTCGCCAGCCAGATCAACCCTCACTTCCTTTTCAATACGCTGACGTCGATCTCGTCCCTCATCCGCTCGCAGCCCGAGACCGCGCGCATGCTCATCGGCAAGCTGTCCGGGCTGTTGCGCCGGCTGCTGCGGAGCCAGGAGCACTTCGTCAGCCTGCGGGAGGAGATCGAGTCCATCGACGAGTACCTGGACATCGAGACGGTCCGCTTCGGCCGGACGCTGGTCGTCGAGAAGCGAATCGCCCCGGAGACCCTCGACCAACTGGTGCCGAGCATGCTGCTGCAGCCCCTGGTGGAGAACTCCATCAAGCACGGCATCTCGCGGAAGGTCGGGGGCGGCCGGGTCACCCTCGCGAGCCGGCGCATTGACGGTCATACCGTGATCGAGGTCATCGACGACGGCCTCGGCATGGTGACCGACGCCCCCGACCCGGAAGGCCGACGCGGGATCGGGCTGAAGAACGTGGACGAGCGGCTGCGGGTAATCTACGGCGCCAACTATCATCTGAAGCTGAGCAGCACGCCCGGCGAAGGCACGCGCGCCCGCATCGAGATTCCCGAGCTGGCGATGCCGCGAACCGCCACCGCGTAGGCGTCCGCGCCGCGCAACCGGCGCGGGCTGCCGCAGGATTGGCGGGGCGCCCAGCGGCGCCGAGGGCGACGACGGGTGGGCGAGGGAGCGGTGGTCAGCGACCGGCGGTCCTTGGTAGACCGGCGGTCCTTGGTAGAATGCATCTTCGAGTCCTGGTCGCCGACGACGAGCGGCTCGCCCGCAACGAGCTGTGCTTTCAGCTCCGTCACCTCGACGACGTCGAGGTGGTCGACCAGGCCGCGGACGGGCCGCGGGCGGTGGCGCTGGCCGAGTCGCTCGATCCCGACCTGGTGCTGCTCGACATCCAGATGCCGGGCATGACCGGGTTCGAGGTGGCGCGCCGCCTGCTCGAAAGCGGGGTCCGGAGTCGGGTCGTGTTCGTGACCGCCTACGATCAGTACGCGATCGAGGCGTTCGAGGTCAGCGCCGTCGACTACCTCCTGAAGCCGGTCGAGGCGACACGGCTCGCCCAGTCGATAGCGCGGGTCCGGCGTCTGCTCGCGGCGCCGGCCGAGCCGCCGGACGGGACGGCGGCAAACCGGGAGCTCGAACGGATCGTCCAATACGTAGCGGAACGGCAGCAGCGGCGGGAACGCTTGGCCATCAAGGCCGGGAACCGCTTCCTGCTCGTTCCGGCAGACGACATCGTCTACGCCTCGCTGGCCGACGACGTCATCACCATCGTGACCGGGAGCGTTTCAGGCAAGTCGAACTACCGCACGCTCGATGAACTGCATTCGCATCTGGACCCCGCGGTGTTCTGGCGCGTGCATCGATCGCATGTCGTCAACATCAACAAGATCAAGGAGATAGTCCCCTGGTTCAGCCGCAACTACATCCTGAGGATGAAGGACGGGAAGGGCACGGAGATCCCGGTCAGCCGCAACCAGACCAAGCGTCTCCGGGAATACCTGAGCCTGTAGCCCGGATCGCCGAGGAGGGTCCGCCACCGCACCTGCTCTCCCCGAGCCAGGCCTACGAGGCCGAACGCAGGGCCTATCGATCGGCGCTGGCGGCGCGGGCCGGCGAGGAGATCGTCGCGTGGATCAAGACCTTCGCGTCGGCCGCCGTCTACGCGACCCTCATCGTCACGTTCGGGTTCCAGGTCGCCCGGGTCGAGGGCCGGAGCATGGAGCCGACGCTGGAGGACCAGGACCGGCTGATCGTCAACAAGGCCCTGTACAGGTTCTTCGGCGAGCCGGAACCCGGCGACATCGTGATGCTCTACTACCCGCGCGACCCCGACAAGTCGTTCGTCAAGCGGGTCATCGCGCAGGAGGGCGACGAGGTCCGGATCGAGGACGGGAAAGTCTACGTGAACGACGTCCTGCTGCCCGACGACTACGTGCCGCCACGATTCCGGAGCCGCGAGAACCTCGGTCCCGAGCGGGTCCAGGACGCCCATTACTTCGTCATGGGCGACCACCGGAACAGCAGCTCCGACAGCCGCCACTGGGGTCAGGTGCCGGAAAAGTACGTCATCGGCAAGGTCCAGCTCCGCTGGTGGCCGCTGTCGAACGCCACCATCTTCTGACGGAGGAGCGGTCGGGCCTCCTCGCGGCGCGCGGCCGCGAGGAAGCCTCCCTCATGCCGGTGCCGCCGGCAGCTAGAAGAACCGCACCGAGTAGCCCACCTTGACGCCGCGGCCCATCTCGGGAGCCAGGTCCTTGATGAAGGACGTGTGGTTCCGGTAGAGGGCGTTGGTCAGGTTGTATCCCGTGAAGCTCAGGACGTGCGCCGCGTGCTGCCGGGGCCAGACGTACGACGCGCGCAGGTTGACCACCGAGTAGCTCTCGGTCTCGGTCTCGCCCCGGTAGATCCGTTGCTGGGCCCCCGCGAACTCCAGCTCCGGGCTGACCGTGAACCCGCCGTACGGCAGGTCGAGGCTCAGCGTCCCGCGCAGCGGCGGAATACGCGGCAGCGACTCGTCGGTGGCGGTGAGCCTCGCGTCGACGTAGCCGATGCCCAGGGTCGTCCAGGCGCGTCCCCCCAGCCGAAAGCTCGCGCGGGCGTCCCAGCCCCGGAACCGGCTGTCACCCTGTTGGAAGTCGAGGACCGCGAGGCCGTCGGCCTCCTCGCCGGTTCGCTCGCCGAAGATGAAATCGTCGATCTCGTAGACGTAGACGTTCATGCTGGCCCGCGCGCGCTCGGACTGGTGCCGCAGGCTCAGGTCGAGACCGAGCGTCGTCTCGGCGTCGAGTTCGGGGTTGCCGACCTCGAAGGCCAGGTTGCCGACGTGGGGACCGAAGTTGTACAGCTCCTCCAGGGCGGGGGCGCGGTGCGACGACGTGACGTTGGCCACGAACGCGCTGCCCGCGCCGAGATCGGTGTGGAGGCCGAATGACGCCGAGGCGCCCAGGAACTGCCGGTCCCGGGGGTCGGGCGCCTCGGGCTCGTCGTGATCCTCTTCGCCTTCCTCCTCTTCATCCTCGTCACCATGGTCTTCGTCGCCCTCTCCCCCCTCCGGGCGCTCACCGGGCCGGTAGTCGTTTTGTTCGACCCGACCCCCGAACTGCAGCCGGTAGCGTCCGAAGTCGACCTCCTCGTAGGCGAAAGCGGCGAACGACGTCTGGTCCGTCCTCGGCGCCAGCGCCTCGGCGCCGACCGCCTCGAAGTTCCGCATCTGGGCCCAGGCCCCGAACCGACCGGACAGCCGCGCCGTCTGGCGCTGGTCGACCTCGGCGCGCAGGATCGTCGTCCGGTTGGTGAAACGAGTGCCGATGCTCTCCAGGCCGTCCTCGATCTCGATCTCGTCGTGGCCCCAGTCGATGACGTTGGCGGTGAGACGAACGCCCTCGATGGCCCGGTTGGTGAGATTGCGCAGGCCGACGTCGAAACGGCCGACGCGACGCCGCGTGGCGAGGTCGACGAAGACCTCCTCTCCTTCGTGGTCCTCCTCTTCCTCTTCTCCCTCGTGGTCTTCTTCCTCTTCTTCTTCTTCGTGGTCCTCGTCCTCGTCGCCGTGCCCCGCCCCGTGGAACTCCCCGGCGAACGGAACGCCGTACCGCCCGTCCTCCGCCCTGAACCCGCCGCTGACGTAAGCCCGGTCGCCGAACCAGCCGACGCCGGCCTGCGCGTTCGTCAGCTCCGTCGCCGAGTTCTCGACCGCACCGTCCGGCGTGCTGTAGTCACCCGTTCGCCGCAGGCTGCCGCCGCCCCAGAACAGGACGCTGCCCTGCGCGTGCTGGAAGCTGGCCGCGCTGCCCGCCTGGGCGTTCGCGGTCCCCGCGTCGACGGCGAACTGCCCGCGCGTGCCCTGGAAGCTCGAGTCGCGGTAGCTCTCGTGGGGCGTGACCACGTTGACGAGGCCGCCGACGCCGTTCGACCCGTAGAGCAGGGTCGCCGGACCGCGGACGATCTCGATGCGCTCGGCCCCGTTCGGGTCGACGGTGATGCCGTGGTCGCCCGACTGGCTCGAGAGGTCGCCGGTGCGGATCCCGTCCTCTAGAATGAGCACCCGGTCGCCGTCGAAGCCGCGGATGATCGGCCGGTCCGAGCCCGGCCCGAAGCTGCGGCTGGCGATTCCCGGCTCGTTCCGCAGCGCCTCGCCGACGGTGTTGGCGCCCTGCGCCACGACGTCGAACGAGTCCAGGGTGGTGACCGCGTTGAACGCCTCGAGCGTCGTCTCCGCGCCGCCGGCCGAGGCGGTGACGGTCAGCTCCTCGTGGACGGCCGACAGGCCGAGGGTGAAGTCCACCATCGCCGTCTCCCCGGGGGCGACGGTGACGGACCGGCGGCCGGCCGTGAGGTGCTCGCGCTGCGCGAGCACCTCGTAGGCGCCGGCCGGAACCGCGTCGATCTCGAACGCGCCGTCCTCGTCGGTCAGGGCCAGGACGCCCGCGCCGACGACCAGGACCACGGCGCCGTGTACGGGCCCGCCGCCTTCCTCCAAGGTGACCCGGCCCCCGACGACGCCGGTCTCCTGCGCCCGGGCCGGCAGCGCCAGCAGCGCGGCCGCGGCCAGGGTCGCCGACAAACGTGTTGCAGCCAATCGATACATCGAGACTCTCCTCGTTTTCGAGCCTGCTTCAGCAGACGGTTCCGTTTGCGGCGGGCAAACCGGCCGCGCGACCGGGGACGGCGCGCCGCCGGGCGGGGCCCGGCGCCGAAGCCCGCGACGCGCCGCAAGACTCGGCCGTACGCCACGGGCACGCGAATCAAGGGGCGCTGCGACCGCTACGCGATCGACGAATGCAGCGAGTGACGAGAACCAGCGGACTGTCCCGGAGCTTGCTTGGCCGTCCTGTCGCTAGTTCTTCGCTGGCAGACGCTGCGAAGACGCCCCATGACATGGGCCGCTTCTCTCAAGGACGGTGAACTAGTTCTCAAGGACGGTGAACTAGTGGACTGTCCCAGAGCTTCCTTTGCCGTCCTGTCGGTGGTTTTCGCTGGCAGACACTGCGAAAACGCCCCGCGACGTGGGCAGCTTCTCTCAGGGACGGTGAACTAGTCTCAGGGACGGTGAACTAGGCGGGGGGAGCGCGGGCGGGAAGGCGGGAGGGTCGAGCGGACGCGGTCCAGCCGCCGCGGGGAAGCGGTTCCAGCCGCTCCGCGACGTCGACGGGTCCGCTCTCGAGATCGCCGGTCGGCTCGGCCGCGGGCTGGTGACGCACCTTGCAGACCGCGCAGTCCTGGTCGCCGGCGTGATCCGCGTGCCAAGCGGTTGCGGCCGACGCGACACCGACCAGCGCAATCGCCAGGGCGGCGATCCAGACGCGCCAGCCGGGGCCACGCCGGGCGAGCCCCGTGTGCATGGGTTCTCCTCGGAAGCACATCGCTGACATCAGCTTAACCGGGATTCTGCGGCCGGGCAAACGGGCGCCCGAGGCGGCCACGGGCCGCGGCCGCCCGGTTCCGGCGGGAAGCGGTGGACCGGACCGGCCCTCCGGAGCGTTCCGCGCACCCCGAGAACCGGCCGAATCCGGCGGGCGCGGGCGTCACGCGTCCCGATAGATCCCCTCGATGGCGTCCTGCCAGCGCTCCGTGACCACGCGGCGCTTGAGCTTCAGCGTGGGGGTCAGCTCGCCGCTGTCGATGGAGAACTGCGTCGGCAGGAGGACGAACCGCTTGACCTGCTCGAAGCTCGCCAGCTCGGCGTTGGCCGCGTCGACGATGGGCTGGAACAACGCCCTCACGTCCTCGCGTCCGACGAGATCGTCGAGCCCGCCCTTGGCGATTCCCGCCGCGGCCAGGCGCTGCTCGAGGGTCGCGGCGTCCGGAGCCAGCAGCGCGGACACGTAGGGGCGCCGGTCGCCGACGAGCATCGCCTCGGCGACGATGGGGTCGCGCTTCAGCAGCGCCTCGATCGGCTGCGGGGCGATGTTCTTGCCGCCGGCGGTGACGAGGATCTCCTTCTTGCGGTCGGTGATCGACAGGTACCCGTCCTCGTCGATGCGCCCGATGTCGCCGGTGTGGAACCACCCCTCCCGGACGCACTCGGCCGTCGCCTCGGGGTTCTCGTAGTACCCCATCATGAGGTTCGGCCCGCGCGCGAGCACCTCGCCGTCGGCGGCGATGCGCAGCTCCACCCGAGGCAGCGCCGGCCCGACGGTGCCGATCCGGGCCGCGCCGAGGGGGTTGACGGTCAGCACCGGCGCGGTCTCGGTCAGGCCGTAACCCTCGAGCACCGGCAGCCCCACCGCGTAGAGGAACTCGGCCACCTCCCGGCTCAGCGGGGCGCTGCCGGAACAGACGAACCGCAGGCGCCCGCCGGTCCGCGCCCGGATCTTCGAGAGCACGAGCCGGTCCGCGATCGGCGCCTTCAGGCGGGTCAGCAGCCCCGGTCTCCGCCCGCCCAACCGCGCGTCGGCCGCGGCGTGGCCCACCCCGGTGGCCCATGCGAACAGCGCCTGCCGCAGCCGCGGCGCCTCGGCGACGGCCGCGATGACCCGCGCCCGGAGCTTCTCGAAGACCCGCGGCACGCCGGTCATCACCGTGGGGCGGACCCGCTGCATGTCCCGGCCCACCGTCTCGAGCGACTCGGCGAAGACGAAGGTCGCGCCGTTGTGCAGGTACATGTAGACGGTGGTGCGCTCGAACGCATGGCTCAGCGGCAGGAACGACAACGCCGTGTCGTCGTCCGAGATGCCGATGACCTGGTTGACGTCGCCGACGTTGGCCAGGAAGTTGCGGTGGGAGAGCATCACCCCCTTGGGGCGCCCCGTCGTGCCCGACGTGTAGATGATCGTCGCCAGCGCGTCGGGCTCGATCGCGTGCGCCCGCTCCTTGAAGATGCGGCCCAGACCGTTCTCGGTCATCAACCGCTGGTGGCCGCGCGCCATGGTCTCGGCCAGCGAGTACTCCCGCAGCGGCGTCTCGGCGTCCGCCTCGGAAGCACCGGCATCGCCCGCCTCCGCGTCGACCGCGGCGTCCCCGGAACCGCCGGCGGCGGCGCGGTCGGCCGCCCCCGTCCCGGGCGCGGCGCCGTCGAAGACCACGATGGCCTCGACCGCCGGCGCGTCCTTGCGCGCCGCCCGCACCTTCGCGGCCTGCTCCTCGTCGGCGACGGCCACCACCCGGGCTCCGCTGTGGGCGAGGATGTAGCCGACCTGGCTCGCCGGCAGGGTCGGATAGATGGGCACCGTCACCGCCCCCGCCGTCAGTGTCGCGAGGTCGCTGACGACCCATTCGGGACGACTGTCCGAAAGGACTGCGACCCGGTCACGCGGCCGGACGCCCAGCGCTTCCAGCCCCAGACTCAGGTCGCGCACCTCGTCGAAGAGCTGCCGGCTCGACCACTCGCGGATCCGCTCGCCCTCGCAGCGCCCCATGAGCACCGGCTTGGAGAAGCGCCCCGACACGCGGAACGGCAGCTCCGCCAGGGTCCGGATGTCGGAATCGGTCATGTCCTGTCTCCTGTCCGGCCGCGAGCCCGGCCCGGCGGTCGGGCCGGCCGTCCCGCCGGCGCGACCGTGCGGACGCCCGGCGGCCCGTCATCACCCCCGGCGGTACTCGCCGCTGCGGCCGCCGGTCTTGCGCATCAGGCGGATATCGCCGATCACCATCGTCTTGTCGACCGCCTTGACCATGTCGTAGACGGTCAGCGCGGCCGTCGCCACCGCGGTCAGGGCCTCCATCTCGACCCCCGTCTGCGCCGTCGTTCGCGCCACCGCCTCGATCTCGTAGCCGTCGGGCCGCTCCTGCAGGTCGACCTCCACGTGCGCCAGCGGCAACGGATGGCACAGGGGAATGAGGTCCGCGGTCCGCTTCGCGGCCATGATGCCGGCGAGCCGGGCCGCCTGCAACGGGTCGCCCTTCGCGATTCTCCCCTCGCGAATCAGGCGCAGGGCGTCCGCCGCGATCGTGATGGACCCGCGGGCCACCGCCTCCCGGCGCGTGGTCGCCTTGGCGCCGACATCGACCATGCGGACGCGCCCGTCGTCGTCCACGTGCGACAGTCGCGCCCCCGCGTCCCCGCCCGACGGGCTCCGTTTGGCCTCCGGCATGACTCAGGGTCGGGCGGGCGGGCGGGCGCCGCGGGCGAGATGAAAGGACAGACTCTCCAGCGACACCGTCAGGTCGACGCTCTTCAGCTTGACGCCCCGCGGCACCCGCAGCGCGCCCGGCGAGAAGTTGAGCAATGCCTTGATGCCCGCCTCCACCACGGTGTTCACCACCATCTGGGCCGACTCCGCCGGCACCGCCACCACCGCGATGGTGATCCGCTCGCGCCGCGCCACGTGCTTCAGTTCGCGGATGTCGTGTATGGGCACGCCGCTCCGCGACCGGCCGCCCACTTTCTCGGGAAGGGTATCGAACAGCGCGACGATTCGGAAACCCTCCTTGCGGAACCCGGGATAGTCGGCGAGGGCGAACCCCAGGTTGCCGGCGCCGACGATCGTCACGTTCAGGCGCCGGTCCACGCCCAGAATCTCCCGCAGCCGCTGCCGCAGATCCGCGACGACGTACCCCACGCCCCGGACCCCGAGGTCGCCGAAGTGGGACAGGTCCTTGCGAATGAGGGCCGCGTTCAGGTCGAACTGCGCCGCGAGCACCTTGGACGACACCGTGCGCACGCCACCGGCGTCGAGCTCGTTCAGAAACCGAAGATACAGCGACAACCGATTGGTGGTCTGCTCCGAAACCTGCTCTGCCATCGTTCCGCGGCCCAGCCCGTCCGACCGCCCCGTCGCCGCAACTGCCCGAGAGAGTATATGTTAGGATGCCGGTGTGCGGAGCACGTCAACCGGCGACGGTCGCCATCCCGCCACGCGCGCCCGGCCGGCGCCGCACGCCTGGCGGTGGTGGTTCACCGCCACCGTCGCGGTTCTCTCGCTTCTCGCCGGGGTGCTCCACCCGGCCGCCCTCGCGGCCCAGTCGCTCCGCTACATGCCGACCACGCTGGCCGCGATCGAGGCCTATCCCAGCTTCTTTCACCGGCAGCCCGTGGTCGTGCGCGCCACCCCCGAGGGCGATCTCCAGGACGTGTTCATCAGCGACGGGGAACGGCGCCTCCGTGCGCTGCACGTCGCCCCGCCGGTCGCCGACGAGCGGGACGTCCTCGAGATCGAGGGCACGTTCTGGGACGTGGGCCGTCTACAGCCGAACGACCCGCGCGTGGCGGACCACGGAGTCGCCGCGCTCTCGGAGCGGCTGCTCGGCAAGTCCTGGCCGTCGAGCGGCGAGCTTCGAGTGCTGATCGCGGACGACACGCGGCGGGCGGATGAGCCCGACGACGCCACCGTTCGACGCATCTCGCTCGAACCGGCCCGCTATCGCGACCGGACCGTCACCGTGACCGGCCGGTTCCGGGCCCGCAACCTGTTCGGCGACCTCCCGCAGGCGCCCGGCAACACTCGCGACGACTTCGTGCTGCGCTCCGGTGACGCCTCCATCTGGATCGTAGGCATGGAGCCGAAGGGGGACGACTTCGACTTCGACGTGATGGCCAGGGTCGACACCAACCGCTGGCTGCAGGTGACCGGCGTCGTCGGCGGCGGCGACCACCTCGCCACCATCGAAGCCGAGAGCCTGGCCCTCGTGGAACGGCCCGCGCCCGCCGCCGCCCGCCGGGAGGCGCCCCGCCCCGAGCAACTGCTGCCGGCCGAGGTCATCTTCTCGGCCCCGACCCAGAACGACACCGACGTGGCGCTCGACGCCCCCGTCCGGTTCCAGTTCTCGCGCGACATGAACCCGGACTCGTTCGCCGGGAACGTACGCGCGGCCTACGTCGGGGCCGACGACGGCGCGCTGGCGCTCACCACGGAGTACCGCTTGCGGAACCGGGTCCTGAGCGTAGAGTTCGCCGAGCCCCTCCTCCCCTACCGGCCGGTCGCGGTGACGCTCGGAGACGGCGTCGAGGCCGTCGACGGCGCCCCGTTGATCCCGCACACGCTCGAGTTCGCCACCGGCGGCTCCTAGCCGACCGTCCTTGAGAGAAGCGGCCCATGTCGCGGGGCGTCCTCGCGGCGCCTGCCAGCGATAGACCCGCGACAGGACGGCAAAGCAGGCTCTGGGACAGTCCACTCGCCGCCCATCGTTCGCCTGCCGTTCCGCCGAGCGCCCGACCCACCCTCCAGGAGCCCGCGCCGTTCTACGGCGGAGACCGCCCCGTCAGCGGACGGGGCCCGCCGCGAGCAGCCCTTCCATCGCCGACCGGGTGGCGTCGATCAACTCGTCACGCCGGCCGAAGCCGAACCGGCGTGACTCGATGGGCGGCCCGATCCGCACGCTGACGGTGACGGGGCGAATGATGGGGCTGCCGCGGCGCATCGCCTCGCCCGCCCCGAGAATCGTCAGGGGCACGACGGCCGCGCCGCCGCGGATCGCCATCACGAATCCGCCCTTCTTGAACGGCAGGAGCTCGCCGTGGCGGCTCCGCGTGCCTTCGGGAAAGACGAGGAACGAGAAGCCGGCCCTCAGCGCCGCGGCCGCGGCGTCGATGGCGGCCCGGCTCTGCTCGCGATTGCGGCGCTCGATGGGCACGAACCCGGCCACCCCGAAGGCCACGGGCAGCAGCGGCAGCCTCTGAAGCTCCGCCTTGTACAGAATACGCAGCTTCGGGTGCACGGCGCGAAGCGCCATGTAGACGATGGGCGGTTCCAGGTTGCTGGTGTGATTGACGCAATAGACGGAGGGACGATCGCCCCGCACGTGCTCGGCGCCGGCGACCCGGTACCGGATGCCGACGGTGGCGAGCCCGATGCGCACCCCCTGGCGGCCGAGCCGATAGAGCACCCCCGGGTGCCGGGTCAACAGGGCGATCGCCATTCCCACGGGGGCCGTCACGAGGACGTAGAGGGAGACCACGACGTAGGCCGCGGCCGACCTCGAGACGGCGACGACGGTGGACCACGGGAAACGCATGAGGGGATGGGAGCCGGCGCAGACGAAAAGAGCCCGGTCCGGCGGCGCCGGACCGGGCTCCCCAAGGACGTCGCTCAATCCTCAGGACGCACGGGCCTCCTGGGTCCGGGCCGCGGGCGCCTTCTCGACGGACGCCTTGGTCTTCGTCTTCGCCGCCTTGGCCCGGGCCATCGCCCGATCCCGGTTGACGAAGCAACGGTCGAGCGCCTTGTTCACCTTCTCGTCGATGGCCTCGGCGGTGTCGCCGACGACCTCGGAGATCTCGGACACGACCAGGAACCTAGCCCGATCGAGCATCCGCTTCTCGCGAAACGACAGGTTCTTCGACTTGGCGAGGAACGTGAGGTTCTTCAGCACGTCCACCACGTCGTAGATCGAGCCGGTGCGCATCTTGTCCGAGTTGTCCTTGAAGCGCCCCTTCCAGTTCTGGTGATTGTCGATCTTGCCGTTGCCGAGCAGCGTGAACAGCTTCTTGACCTCCCGGTCCCCGATCGCCCGACGCAGCCCCACCCCGTCGACGTTGTCGAGGGGAACGAGCACGGTGGTGTCGCTGTCCGCCATGCGCAACGAATAGAACCCGCAGGTCGTCCCCATGATGGTCCGGGTCTCGATGCACTGCACCACCCCGAGACCGTGGTTCGGGTAGATGACCTTGTCTCCAACTTCGAACTTCACTTGACCCCCCAGTTGGAATCCGGCTGTTGCGCGCAGAGACCCTGTCAGCATAGCTCATTTTGCTGCTCGGATCAACGGCAAACCCATCATTCCTCAACGGTTACGGTAACGGAGGGCCTGGCCGGGCGGCGGCTCTCCAACCGCTCGCGGCCGCCGCGGGCGGCGCGCGCGACAGGAAGCGAGCCGCCGACCACGACGCTCGAACCGCCGGCCTGACCGGGCCGGGGCGGGCATCTCACGAGTCCGTGGAGCCCCCGCGGCCGGGCGGAGGCGCCGAAGGCGAACCGAAAGTACGGTACAGTAGAAGCTCGCGCGTACGACGTGATTCGAGCAGGAGGCCTTTCATGAACGGACGGGCGGCGATGCTTGCAGCGGCGCTGGCGCTCGTCGTTGCGGCGCCAGCCGCGCCGCCGACGGCAGCCGCTCGCGGCCAGGCGGAGAACCTGGCCCCCTACGTTCCCACGCCGTACGACGTGGTGAACCGGATGCTCGAGCTCGCCGAGGTGACCCGCGACGACGTCGTCTACGACCTCGGCTGCGGGGACGGCCGCATCGTCATCACCGCGGCCGAGCGCTTCGGCGCCCGCGGAGTCGGCATCGACTACGACCCGGAGCGGATCGCCGAGGCGAACGCCAACGCGGCGCGTCGGGGCGTGCAGGACCTCGTCACCTTCATCCACCAGGACGCGATGGCGGCCGACGTGTCCGAAGCCACCGTGGTCACCTTGTACCTGCTGTCCTCGTCCAACCGAAGGCTGCGCCCGATCCTGACGAGGCAGCTCAGACCGGGCGCACGCATCGTGTCGCATGCCTTCCGCATGGGCGACTGGCGGCCGGACGTGACGCACGAGTTCGAAGACGAGCGCGGCACGCCGCGAACGCTGCACCTGTGGCGAGCCGACGGCGTGGTCCGACCGTAGACGCGGCGCTTCCCTGGACCTTCAGTGCCGGAGTGGTGAAACTGGCAGACGCGCGGGACTCAAAATCCCGTGGGCCTTACGGCCCGTGTGGGTTCGACCCCCACCTCCGGCACCATCGCCTCCCCCGCCCATTCGGCCGCGGCGCCGCCACCCCGGGCGATCCGGTCTAGCTCCAGCTAGCGCTAGCCAGTGAACTCTCCTTGAAGAGAGTTGCCCGTATCGCGGAGCGTACTCGCAGCGTTCACCAGCGAAAACCAGCGACAGGACGGCAAACAAAGCTCTGGAACAGTCCGCTGGACGGAAGTCGCCGTGCCGCCGGTTGGCGCACGCGGGGCGGCCCCGGCCCGGCGGAGATCAGTGGACGGAAGACGCCTGGACGCTCGACGAGATGACCCGGGCGATCATCTGGGTCAGCTCGTCGGCGGGCAGGTCGAAGGGCCCGGCGGCGATGGCGCCGCTCGGGATCTCGATGGCGATCGCCACGCCGGCGCCGGCCGTGGTGACGATCCAGCTCAGGCCGCGCAGAGAGACCTCGGCGGGCTCCGCCGCCTCCTTGCGGTTCACCCGGTCGAAGACCCGGAGAATCGACAGCAGCACCTCGCGCACGTCCGCGTCGGTCCAGCCCGGCGGCTCGGGACCGCGGCAGGTCACCGTCTCGGTCACCACCTCGTCCGTCCCCTTCAGCAGCACCTCGACGTCGAAGGTCATGCGGTGGCCCTTTCGCCGCCCTCAGGGTCAGCCCGCCTGCGCGCGGCGGGCGGGTCGAACTCGCTCCTGGTCACCGAGTCGTTCACGGTCGGCCCGCCTGCGCGCGGTGGGCGGTCAGGGCCGCCAACCGGGCCTGGAACGCCCCGGGATCGTTCACCGGCCGGTCGCAGGCGCCGTCCCGGCAGAGGTAGGCGGTCGGCCGGCCGTCGAGCATCTCCATCGACGCGACCCACGGCAGGCGCGCCGCGATCTCCTGCTGGTGGTCTCCCGGCTCGACGACCAGGCTGACCGCCCCGGGCAGGAAGCACTCGGTGAACGTGCGATGCAGGGCCGCCGTCGCCGCCGCCTCGCGCGGGCCGAGCAGTATCACCTGCGGCACGCCCCCGTGCGACACCGACGCGGCCGCCATCATCATGGGCACCACCCGCGCGAGCTGCGGCGACGCGGGAACGCGGCGCAGGGTCTCCTCGAGCTGATCCCGATACCCGCCGGCCTCCCCGGGGCCCGAGAGATGCGCGAGGCTCAGCAGGTTCCACGCGGTGATCGACGCCGCCGACGGCTCGGCCCCGTCGTAGTCCTCCTTCAGCCGGAGGAGGACGGTGGCGTCGTCGCCGCTGGTGCTGAACCACCCGCCGTCCTCGACGTCCCGGAACAGGCGGCTCTGGGTGGCGTGGAGCTGCCTGGCCCAGTCGAGCCAGGCCGGATCGCCGCCGGCCTGGAACAGCTCCAGCAGTCCCCACACCACGCAGGCGTAGTCTTCGGCGTAGCCGTCGATGCCGGCGCGCCCGTCGCGGAACCGGCGCAGCAGCACTCCCCGTTCCCCGTCCCAGAGGCGGTCGCGCAGGAACCGGGCCGCGCCGGCCGCGGCCTCGAGCGGATCGGGCGACGCGGCCTCGCCCATCGGGGCGAGCCGCGCGGCGCGCGCGAACGCCGCGATCATCAGGCCGTTCCAGCCGGCGAGCACCTTGTCGTCCAGGGACGGGCGGGGACGCCGGCCCCGCACCTCGAACAGGCGCGGCCTCGCCCCGTCGAGCACCGCCATCACCGATTCGAGGGACCGACCGCTCAACCGCGCCACGTCGTCGACGGCACGCGCCACGTAGAGCAGGTTCTTCCGGGTGAACTCGCCGTGCGGATCCTGGGGGGCGTTGCCGTCCGGCTCGATGCCGTAGCGGAAGCGGACGACGTCGGCGTCGTCGCCGAACAGCGCTTCGATCTCCGACTGGTCCCAGACGTAGAACGCCCCCTCCCGCTTCGCCGCGGCCGGTCCGCCGGACGGGGCCGCGCCGCCGTCCGGGGGCAGGCTGTCCGCATCCTCGGCCGAGAAGAAGCCGCCCTCGGCGTGACGCAGGTCGCGATGGACGTAGGCCAGGGTGTCGTGGGCCACCTCGGCGAACGACGGCTCGTCCGCCGCCTGCGCCGTCTCCAGGAACGCGATGGCGAGCTGCGCCTGGTCGTAGAGCATCTTCTCGAAGTGGGGGACCCGCCACATGGCGTCCACGGAGTAGCGGTGGAACCCGCCGCCCACGTGGTCGCGCATGCCGCCGAGGGCCATCGACCGGAGCGTCTCGAGCACCATGTGCCGGGCCTCGACGTCGCCCGTGCGCGCGTGCTCGCGCAACAGGTAGAGCAGCTCCGCCGGCCGCGGGAACTTGGGCGCGGCGCCGAACCCGCCGTTGCGGGCGTCGAACGCGCCCGCGTACTCGCGCACCCCGCCCGCCAGCAGCTCGCCGTCCGGCAGCCGTCCCCCCGACGGGCTCGGCTTGTGCTGCGCGTCCCGCAGCCGCTCGATCACGCCGTCGGCCGACGCCGCAAGCTCGGCCCGCGACTCGCGCCAACGCTTGGCGATCTCGGCCAGGATCTCCGCGAACCCGGGGCGTCCCCAGCGCGACGACGGTGGGAAGTAGGTGCCTCCGTAGAACGGCTTCAGCTCCGGCGTGAGCCAGACGCTCATCGGCCAGCCGCCGGAGCCGGTCGTCGCCTGCACGAACGCCATGTACACGCGGTCGACGTCGGGGCGCTCCTCGCGGTCGACCTTGACGGGGACGAAGTTGGCGTTCAGGACGCGGGCGATGTCCTCGTTCTCGAACGACTCGTGCTCCATGACGTGGCACCAATGACACGTCGAGTAGCCGACGGAGAGGAAGATGGGCAGGTCCTCGGCGCGGGCGCGGGCGAACGCCTCCTTCCCCCACGGGTACCAGTCGACGGGGTTCTCGCAGTGCTGGAGGAGATACGGGCTGGGCTCGTCGGCGAGGCGGTTCGGCATCTATTCGGTTCCGGGCTCTTCCCAGCGCGGATACGACCCCAGCGTCCTCAGCAGGGGAGCGAACTCGGCCAGGTGCATCAGCGCGCGCGCGCACGGCAGGTCGTCGCGCGACGCCGTGAGGTCGGCGTAGAAGAGGTACTCGAAGGGCCGCTCGGGGATCGGCCGGGACTCGAGCTTCGTCAAGTCGATGTCGCGCAGGGCGAAGACGCTCAGCGCCTTGAACAACGCCCCGGCGTCGTTGGTCACGCTGAAGACGATGGTCGTCTTGTCGGCGGGGCCGAGGGGGGTCGAATCACGCCCGACCAAGAGGAACCGCGTGGCGTTGTCGGCGAAGTCCTGCACGCCGCCCATCAGTATCGACAGCCCGAACACCTCGGCCGCCCGCTCGGAAGCGATGGCCCCGGTGTCGCGCAGGCCGCCGTCTCGGATCAGCTTGGCGCTGCCCGCGGTGTCGTAGGTGGGCACGAGCTCCACGTCCAGGGTGCGGAGGAACCGCTCGCACTGGCCGAGGCCCTGCGGGTGCGAAAACACCCGCCGCAGCTGCTCGCGGGTCGTCCCCTCGAGCACGAGCAGGTTGTGCACGATGGGCTGCTTCACCTCGCCGACGATCGGCAGCTCGTGCTTCAGCAGGAGGTCGTAGTTGCCGTGAATCGTGCCGTGGCTCGAGTTCTCGATGGGCAGGATGCCGTGCGTCGCCCGCCCCTGCCCGACCGCCCCGAACACCGCCTCGAAGGTCTCGCACGGCAGGACGTCGGCCGACGGTCGGAAGCGCAGGGCGGCCGCCTCGGAGTAGGCGCCGGGCTCACCCTGGTAGGCGATGCGCATCCCCTAGAGGATAACAGGAGGCGTCGGGCGGGCGTCCGGCCCGCCGGCCCGCGGGCGCCCGCCACGCGAGGCTATAATCGGGATCTCGGCCGGTGAATGCCGCCGTCCGGCATCGATCCCGCCGGTCGGTCCGGCCGGTCCTCGACTTCCGAATCGGCGCCCCATGCGCGTCCTGCCGACTAGCGTCGACATCCGCGGCGACGAGTTCCGCGCCAACCTGCGCGCGACGGAAGCCCTGGAGCGCGACCTCGAAGCGCGTCGGGCGCGGGCGCGGGAGGGCGGCGGCGAGACGGCGGCGCGGCGGCATGCCGAGCAGGGCAAGCTGCCGGTGCGCGAACGGATCGACCGGCTGCTCGACCCCGAGACCGCCTTTCTCGAGCTGTCGGCGCTCGCCGCCGGGGGCATGTACGACGAGGGGGCCCCGGGGGCCGGGCTCGTCACCGGGGTGGGGCGGGTGAGCGGCCGCGCGGTGATGGTGGTGGCCAACGACGCCACCGTGAAGGGAGGCGCGTACTTTCCCGTCACCGTCAAGAAACACCTGCGGGCCCAGCAGATCGCGCTCGAGAACCGGCTGCCGTGCGTCTATCTCGTCGATTCCGGGGGCGCGTACCTCCCGATGCAGGCCGAGGTGTTCCCCGACCGGGAGCACTTCGGACGCATCTTCTACAACCAGGCCCGGCTGTCGGCGGCGGGCATCGCGCAGATCGCGGTCGTCATGGGCTCGTGCACGGCCGGCGGCGCCTACGTGCCGGCGATGGCCGACGAGACGATCATCGTCGAGGGCACCGGCGCCATCTTCCTCGGCGGCCCGCCCCTCGTGAAGGCGGCGACCGGCGAGGACGTCCCGGCCGAGGAGCTCGGGGGCGCCGACGTCCACACGCGGCTCTCGGGGGTCGCCGACTACCTCGCGCGAGACGACGCCGAGGCGTTGGAGATGACCCGCACCGTCGTCTCGACCCTCCACGCCGTCGAGCCGCCGGCCGGCGACGTCGCCGCGCCCGAGGCCCCGCGCTACGACCCGGGCGAGATCGGCGGCATCGTCGGCGTCGACCTCCGGCGCCACTACGACGTGCGCGAGGTCATCGCCCGCCTCGTCGACGGCTCCCGCTTCGACGAGTTCAAGGCCCGCTACGGCCCCACCCTCGTCACCGGATTCGCGCGCCTCCACGGCTTCCTCGTCGGCATCATCGCCAACAACGGAGTCCTGTTCTCCGAGTCGGCCCTCAAGGCGGCGCACTTCATCCAGCTCTGCAACCTGCGGGGCGTACCGCTGGTCTTCCTCCAGAACATCACCGGCTTCATGGTCGGCCGGGAGTACGAGCGTGCGGGCATCGCGAAGGACGGGGCCAAGATGGTCCACGCGGTGGCGAACGCCGTCGTCCCCCGGTTCAGCATCATCATCGGCGGGTCGTTCGGGGCCGGCAACTACGGCATGTGCGGCCGCGCCTACGACCCGCGCCTGCTGTGGATGTGGCCCAACGCGCGCATCTCGGTGATGGGCGGACCCCAGGCCGCGAGCGTGCTCGCGACGGTGAAGCGGGGCCAGGCGGAACGGCGCGGCCGTCAGCTCACGCCGGACGACGAGGCGGCGATCCGCGACCCCATCCTCGCCCGCTACGACCGCGAGGGGTCGCCCTGGTACGCGACGGCTCGCCTCTGGGACGACGGCGTGATCACCGCGGCCGAGACCCGGCCCGCCCTCGCCCTCGGCCTGTCCATGGCGACGGGCGCCCCCCTCGCCGAGCCGCGGTTCGGCGTGTTCCGCATGTAGGCGCGGCATGACCCTGTTGCGGGCGTGGATCGACGGCCGGCCGGGCGCGACGGCCACGGAGGCGGCCGACGCTCGCCGCCGGGGCGCCGTCGCGGTCGACACTCTCGTGGCGCCCGGTCGGGGCGGAGACCCTATCGACAGCGACCGCAACCGGGAGGAGGGGTGCGCCCACGCCGTCGAGCGGACCGACACGACGGGGGCCTTCGGCGCGCGGAACGAGACCGCGCCGGCCGTCCCCGCGAGGATTCCGCGAGCGGAGGCCCTCGCCACGGGGAACGCAGGGCGAACGGCCGGTGAGACCGCGCGCGAGGGCCGTCGACCATGACCATCTCGCGCCTGCTGGTCGCCAACCGGGGCGAGATCGCCCTGCGCATCGTCCGCGCCTGCCGCGAGCTGGCCATCGAATCGGTGGCGGTGTGCTCCACCGCCGACGCCGGCGCCCCGCACGTTCATGCGGCGGACCGGGCCGTCGTCATCGGTCCGCCGCACCCGCGCGACAGCTACTTGAACATCGGCGCCATCGTCGACGCCGCCCGCGAGACCCGGGCCGACGCCGTCCACCCCGGCTACGGCTTCCTGTCGGAGGACCCGGCGATGGCCGCCGCGTGCGCCGACGCCGGCCTCGTCTGGGTCGGCCCCCCCGCCGACGTCATCGCGCGCCTCGGCTCGAAGATCGAGGCGCGGCGCCTGATGCAGGCGGCGGGGGTGCCCATCGTCCCCGGCGAGACCCCCGCCGATCAGACTGAAGCCGGGCTCGCCGCCGCGGCCGAGCGGGTCGGCTATCCCGTGCTCCTGAAGGCCTCCGCGGGGGGCGGGGGGCGCGGCATGCGCACGGTGCGCGCGGCCGACGGGCTGCGGGAGGCGATCGGAGAGGCGCGTCGCGAGGCGGCGGCCGCCTTCGGGGACGGCACGCTGTACGTCGAGCGGCGGCTCGTCCGCCCCCGCCACGTCGAGGTCCAGATTCTGGCCGACGGCGCGGGGCGGGTCGTGCACCTGCACGAGCGCGACTGCTCGGTCCAGCGACGTCACCAGAAGGTCGTCGAGGAAGCCCCGGCCCCCGGCCTGACGCCGGGCGTGCGGGCGCGGCTGACGGGGGCCGCCGTCGCCGCCGCCCGCGCCGCCGACTACCGCAACGCGGGGACGGTGGAGTTCCTCGTCGACGGTGCCGGCGACGACGCGACGGTCGCGTTCCTGGAGATGAACACCCGACTGCAGGTCGAGCACCCCGTCACCGAGGCGGTGACGGGGCGCGACCTCGTGCACGCCCAGCTCGCGGTGGCCGCCGGGGCGGGCCTGCCGTGGTCGCAGGACGAGATCACGGTGCGCGGCCACGCCGTCGAGTGCCGCGTCTACGCGGAGCGTCCGGCGGAGAGCTTCCTGCCCGACGCCGGCGCCCTGCTTCGCTACCGCGAGCCGACGGGACCCGGCATCCGCGTCGACGCCGGGGTGGTCGAAGGCGGCGTCGTCTCCCCCGCCTACGACGCGCTCCTCGCCAAGCTCGTCGTCCACGGCGAGACTCGCGCACAGGCCCTGGCGCGGGCGCGGGCCGCCCTCGCCCGCTACGTCGTGCTCGGAGTGCGCACCAACCTCCATCTCCTGTCGCGCATCCTGCGCCACCCGCGGGTGGCCGAGGGGCCGGTGGACACCGGTTTCCTCGACGACGAACTCGACGGCCTGCTCGCCGAGGACGACGAGGGTCCGGCCCTCGCCCTCGCGGCGGCGCTGGCCGTCGACGCGCGGCTGTCGTCCGCCCCCCCCGCGACGGGCCGGCGCGCGCCGGACGCGGCGAACGACCCGTGGACCGCCCTGGGGAATTGGCGGCTGTCATGACCGTTTATCCTCGCCCCGCGACCGAGGCGATCACCCCCCACGGCGCCGACGCCGGGACCGGCCGGGCGCGCGCCTCCGGCGCCGACGTGCCGGCCGGCAAGGGATGGACCCTCCCATGACCCGTCCCCGCCGACCGGTGACCGTCGAGACCATCGCCCGGGGCGCCGAGGGGGCGCGCGGCCGCGTCCGCATTGCCGGGATCGAGGAACCCGTCGACGTGGAACGGATCGACGGCGACCGCTACCGGGTTCGGCTGGGTGAACGGCGGTTCGACGTGGTCGTCGCCCGCGAGGCGGGCATCGAGTGGGGCTGGGTCGACGGCCGCGCCTTCCGCTGGACGCGGACGCCGGGCGCAGCGGCTCCCGACCCGGAACCCGCCGGCGACACGGGGACCGTCCGCGCCCCGATGCCCGCCGTCGTCACCGCCGTCGCCGTCGCCCCCGGGCAGACCGTGGCGCGGGGCGACACCCTGGTCACGCTCGAAGCGATGAAGATGGAGCTTCCGCTGAAGGCGCCACGCGACGCCGTGGTCACCGCCGTCCGGTGCGAGAAAGGAGACCGGGTGGACGCGGACGCGCCCCTGGTGGAGCTGGGCGGGCGCGGCGCCGAGCCGGCATGAAGGTCGCGCTCCGCCGACACCCCGGTCCGGGCCGTTACCGCGCCCGGTACCGGGTTCAGGCCGTGGCCGGCTCCGCCTCGACCGGCGCGTCGGACGCCAGGCCCGCCTCGACCGCCTCCACCACGTCCCCGTACTCGACCATGTCTATCGCGTCGTAGTCGGCCGGGCACCCGAAGTCCCGCTTGCCAGGCGCGGTGGGGTTGCCGATGGTGACGCACAGCCCGCAGCCGATGCACTTGTCGATGCGCACCGCGCAGACCCAGCGGTCGTTGGCGTCCTTCTCCTCGACGATGCAGTCCTCGACGGGGCAGGCGGCCTGACAGATCGAGCACGCGAACGCGCCGAAGCAGCGGTCCGGGTCGACCACCGCCACCTTGCGGGGCGCCCGCTTGCGGGGGGTGTTCTGAAGCTTCGTCCACATGGGGGGTGATTATACCCCAGCCGCCCGCCGACTCCGGCTTGCCGGCCCCGTCGCACCCCATCACGCTGGCAAACGCCGAACCGTGTCAAGCGGGTCGACCAAGGTGGTTCTCCGCCGCCACCGCGGGGTCGCGCCGCCGCCCGTCGCCGGTGCGCGCGCCCGCTTCCGCGGAGACCGCCAAGACGGCTTGACGGTCAGCCGCGCCTTCAGTAGCATGCGGGTCGGAATGGACCCCGCCGCCGCACCGCTGCCGCTCGACGCCGAAGACAGGAGCACGCTGCCGGTGTGGGCGCGCCTTGCGACAGCGCCGCATCGCGTGGCGCCCCAGGCCAAGGCATGGCTGATGGACGCCGTCGCCAACCGTCGCATCGCGACCGCACTCGGCATCGGCCGGCCGACCGGGAGCGCCGAAAGATGTCCGGATCGGGCGCAAGAACGGCATCACGCGGTCCGTTGGCGCCGGTTGAGGTCCACAGATTCCGCCGAAGAGCGGGAATCGTAATAGTGCGTGCGATGGGAGGCAGCAATGACGAAAAGCCGATTCCGTGAGTCTTTGTTCAGAGCGAAACCCCTTACCGGACTGCTGGTCGCGGCCGCTACGGTCGCCATACTCCTTTTCATGCAAGTCGGCGCGGTTGGACAAGAAGCTGGCGCCGTCGAAAACAGTGTGTCGGCGCTGCCGTCGACTGACCAGGGGCCGGGATACAACCCGACGACTCCAGCAAGAGTCGAGCTCGGAAGACTGCTGTTCTGGGACCCGCTCTTGTCGGGACCCGAAGATGTAGCCTGCGCGACGTGCCATCATCCCCAGAACGCCTATGCGGAGGACCGCGACCTGTCGCTCGGCGTGACCGGCATCGGCCTGGGCCGCTTCCGGCGGCAGGCGCCCGGCAGCACGATTCCGATCGTCAAGCGCAATAGTCCCACGGTTCTCAACGTTGCTTTCAACGGCATCGATCAATCGGGCGGCTACGACCCGGCGAGTGCGCCGGTGTTCTGGGACAATCGCATCAGGAGCCTCGAATCGCAGGCGCTCGAACCGCTCAAGTCGCTCGAGGAAATGCGAGGGAACACCTACCCGGAGGATGAGGCCGTCGCGAGAGTGGTGGAGAAGCTCCAGGCCAACGCCGAGTACCAGAGCCTGTTCGCCGAGGCCTTCGGCGGCGATCAACCGGTCAACGCGGAGAACCTAGGCAGGGCGATAGCGGCGTTCATGCGGTCGCTGCTGGCCAACGACTCGCCGTTCGACCGCTACATGCGCGGCGACAGCAGCGCCATGACCGTGGACCAGGTCCGGGGAATGCAGCGCTTCGAGGAGATCGGGTGCATCAAGTGCCACAACGGGCCCATGTTCTCCGATTACAAGCTGCATATCATGGGCGTGCCCGACAACCCTGCTCTGCCCGCCTCCGACGGAGGCGCACAGCACCCGCCTTGCCCGGCCGCTCCTCCGGAGCCGCGCACCGAAGCGTCCCGAGCAGCGTGCGACAGCTATGCGTTTCGCACGCCGTCGCTGCGAAACCTCGAATTTACCTTCCCATACGGGCACAATGGCACGTTCCGGACGCTGCGCGCCGTCGTGGGGTTCTATGAATCCACCATCGCCGGAAGCTCCCGGAACCCGAACGTCGACTACGAGGAGCTCGATCCGCTGCTTCGCGAGTTGCAGAACGTGGACGAAGAAGACGTGGATCTGATCGAGTTTTTGTATGCTCTGAGCGATGGCTCGTTCGACCGGACGATTCCCGAGCGCGTACCGAGCGGCCTGTCCGTCGGCGGAAGAATTCGATAGACAGAGTACGCACCGTCGTGGTAGGTTGCCGACGTTTGGACACCCAATTTTGGGCCATAGCGATTGGAGGGTCACATGAAGCGGATTTCCCTGTGTGTACTCGGCGTGATGGCGGTTGCGATGGGCGCGCAGGCGCAGGTCTACGAGGAGCGCCGGACCGATACGACAGACCCCATCGAAAAGCCGTTGCTCGCCGCGCCGAACGCCGCCATGGCCAGGGACGCCACGGTCATCAAGTGGATTCGGAATCCGGATGCGGGCGACGAGGTCACGGCTGCCGACTTCACGTTCGAAGTTCTGAGAAGCGGCCCCGGCCGCATGATCTGCTACGACCTGACCGGCTGGCCCGGAGAGCGGCCGTGGTCGGTGGAGTGCACCAGCAGCGAGGCCAACCTGCCGCGCATCGCGCAGAATCGAGCGTTCGCCGAGATGGGGAGCAAGGCCACGCCAACCCTGGCCGGTGGCAGGCCTGTCTTGTCGAGCAGCGGCACCGGAGGGATCAGGGAGCTCGTCGTGGCCGCCGGGGAAGCGGGAACGCGTGAGCTGTCCGAAGTCGGGTCCATGTGGTACAACCTCCGGGGCGACAGCCAGGACACCGCCATCTGGCACACGTTCATCGGCATGCCGAACTTGACGGGGGAGCAAGTCGGACTGCCGGAGGTTCGCGACGCGGGCGGCGCCTGGCTGATGTTCGCGGGCACGCCGGAAGCCCACATCATGTTGCCGGGCCGCTAAACCGGCGGAGAATTTCTCGGCCTCGGGGTTTCGACCACGAATCAGGGGGAAGGTGTGACGTGTCACACCTTCCCCCCGATTTTCCGCAGGTTGCGCACGTCTTCCCTTTGCGTGAGCTCTATGAAGTATCTGCTGACAGGTCTTCTTGCCTCCGCTCTTCTCGCCTCCGCCACGATGTTTGCAGCCCAGAGCAGACAGACTTTCTCAGGTACGATCACCGATGACGAGTGCCCCGCGGCCGATCATTCCGGAATGCGGATGGGGCCGACCGACGCTGCCTGCGCCATCGCTTGCGTCGATGACCACAGCGTCCAGTTCGTTTTGTTCGACGGCCAAGAAGTCTATCGGTTGAGCGACCAGGAAAAGTCAAGAGAGTTCGCCGGAAAGAAGGTGGCAGTCGTCGGCACGCTGGACTCCGATACCAGGACGATCCAGGTCAGTTCAATGGCCGCGGCCGAGTGACCCATCGATCCTCCCGACATCCCACACCGTTTCCGAGTGTTCCTCATCGCCGTGACGACCGCGCCAACAACTGGCGCCCCCCCTGCCGCAGCCCGCCGTTGACGCGCCCCGTTGACAACCGCCATCGTCAGCGGTTAACGTGATCGTTTACGCAAATTTACGGGTTGCACGGCAGGGGCGGAAGAGGTCATGCCACTCCACCCGGCAACCCGAAGGAGCGACCATTACGACTGAGACTGAACGCGCACGCGCACTCATCGCCGACGCGACCCGCATCGTCGGCTTCACCGGCGCCGGCATATCCACCGAGTCGGGCATTCCGGATTTCCGGTCGCCGGACGACGGCTTGTGGATCCGTCAGGCCAGCGTCACCCTCCCCGATTTCGAGTCCGACGACACGGCGCGAGTCGATTTCTGGCGGATGGCCCGCGGCCTGTGGCCGACGCTCCGCGACGCGCAGCCCAACGCCGGGCACCACGCCTTCGTCGAGCTCCACCGCCAGGGCCGGCTCGACCTGCTCGTCACCCAGAACGTCGACTCGCTGCACCAGCGCGCGGGCCTGCCCGCCGACCAGGTCATCGAGCTGCACGGCGCCGCGACCGAAGCCGTGTGCCTGGACCCGGGCTGCGGCGGCCGGGTCCCGGCCGAAGACGTGTACCGCCGCATCGAGGCGGGCGAGTCCGCGCCGCGGTGCGAGCGTTGCAACGGCCTACTCAAGCCGGCCGTGATCCTCTTCTGCGAGTCCCTGCCGCCCGGCGTCATGACCCGCGCCAAGGACGCCATCCAGCACTGCGACCTGCTGCTGGTGGCGGGCTCGTCCCTGGAGGTCGAGCCGGCCGCTTCCCTCCCCCGCCTGGCCCACGAAGCGGGCGCGCAAGTCGTCATCGTGAACCGCGACGCCACGCCCCACGACGCCATCGCCCACGCCGTCGTGCACGGAGAGATCGGCGCCGTGCTCCCCGCTTTGGTGCGCCGCGAGGACGAAACGGAAGTGATGCCCGAGACACAATGAAGAAGGGCTGCCGGGGCCGGGAATGAAGAACAGCAATTCGGTCAGGACTGAGGGCGGGACTGCTCGGGCCAACGCTGATGCCGACGGAGCGACCAGAAGCGTCTGCGGAAGCCACCGGCGGCGCATGCAAGCGGAGCCGTCCATGACCCGTGACGACTACCTGCGAGATTTCCATGTGAAGTGTTTCGTCGCTTGGCTCCGCCCGCGCGTTCAAGGTGAAGTGTCTTTCGAGCACGGCTACCAAATGCACAAGCCGCAGCGCGACTGGCGGTGCTGTTCGCTCTGGGAGGCGTACGAGGGGTACGTCTTTGGCGGCGGCAACGACTCTGACTTCTGGGCCACACAAGCCAAGCTGGATCAACTCCGCTGCGAGATTCGCGCTGCGGAAAGAAACCGCCACAACTGTCGTTTTATCACGGCCGCCTTGGGGATCATGAAGTGGGGCGGCGTGTTGGGCGGCAACAAGAAGACGTTGTGCGGACTCGGCGACCGCGCGCTCTGCACATTCAGCCACGCCGCCCGTCTGCTCGACCCCGAACAGGCGGACACCGTGGGGTTGGGCGGGGTGGAATACATGAACTCGGGGTGGACGAAAGTCTACTCGCTGATGCTAGACGGTTTCCCGATGTACGACGGACGGGTGGGTGCGGCGATGGGCTACTTGGTGCGGCGCTACTGCGAGGACCAGCAGTTAACAGAAGTTCCAGGACTGCTGCGATTCCGGTGGCATGCCGGAAGGAGCAGCAAACACCTCCGAAACCCGTCGTCAGAATCGCTGGAATTTCTGCCGTTGAGCTTCGGGCGGAGAGGCCGAAGGACGTGGGCCGAGTGCAACGTCCGGACGGCGTGGATCCTGGGTGAAGTCTGCGACGAGGGCCGATTCGGCAAGCTGGCCGAGGCCTACCGCGTGCGGGCGCTCGAAGCGGCCCTGTTCATGATCGGCTACGAACTCCCCGGCCACGACCCCTGCCGGCCGTAGCCGTCGGCGTCTCGTCGGCGACTCTCCAGGCGCCGCACGTGCGGACACGCGGTCGCAGCACCGCCCCGACGTCCGCCCTCCGGTGCGGACACCCGGTTGCAGCTCCGCTCCCGACGCCTGACCGTCCGGCTCGGAGCGACCGCCGGCGGGGCGGCACTCGGTAGCGGCAACGCCCCGATCCCGACCGTCCGGCCGCGCCCCGCTCGCGTGCGGGGCGCGACGCGGGGGTCGGGCCCGCCGCCGCCCCGCCTCCTGGGAAGCTCACCACATCGTCATTCGGGCGCGGGGGGCTTCCATTCCCGAACCGCGTCCCGCCCGCCGACGCGGGCTCAGACGGACATGCCCCGCCCCGCGATGGGCCAGACTACCTCCACGCGGTCGCCCCGCACGCCGTAGAGCTGGTCGTAGAGGTTCACCACGGGATCGCAGTGCGACACGATGAGCTCGAGCTTGTCGCCCACCCGATACGTCCGGCTGGCGTCCGCCTCGTAGCGGATCGTCCCGAACTCGTCCGAGCCCGAGGTGTAGCTCATGCCCGTCTCGCCGGCGACGATGGGCCACGGCCGGTTGATGGTGTTGGCCTTCGCGCCAGCGTCGGTGGTGGCGCGGCCCTCGTACTGGTCGTTCAACACCGTGGTCAGCACCGTCAGGGCGGGCGCGAAGTCGCTGTAGACCTGCTCGTCCTCTTCGCCCCCGATGCCCAGGTACTGCGCGTCCATGAACACGTAGCTGCCGACCTGCACGTCGGTCAGGCCCGGCGTCTCGTGGTCGATGTTGTAGGTCCCGGTGCCGCCGCCGCTGAAGATGCCGGTGTCGAGCCCCGACCGCTTCATGCGATCCGCGGTGTCGGCCGCCGCCTCGAGGTTGGCCAAGGCGCGCCGTCGCCGCTCGCCGAACCCCGTCACGTGCTGCGAGCCGCCGTCGTAGCAGAGCATGCCGCGCAGCCGCAGCCCCGGCAGGGTGTCGACGAGCTGCGCGAGCTCGAGGGCGGGCGCTCCGGGGGTGATGCCGGTGCGGTGTCCGCCCGGATCGACGTCGACGGTGACGTCGGCCACCACCCCCGCCTCGACCGCGGCATCGGAGAGGTCGCGGGCGTTGGCGGCGGTGTCGACGGCCTGGACGAAGCCGTCGCACCACTTCCTCAGGTACATGGCGCGCCGGATCTTGCGCGGGCTCACGTTCACCGTGGTCAGCAGGATCTGCTCGACGCCGTGCTCGAACATCACCTCGGCCTCGGAGATCTTCGCGGTGCAGATGCCCAGCGACCCGGTGGCGATCTGCAAGCGCGCGATGGCCGGGCACTTGTGGGTCTTGGCGTGCGGGCGGCTGGCGATGCCGTTGCGGGTGACGGTGGTCTGCATGCGGTCGAGGTTGCCCTCGAGACGGTCGAGGTCGACGCAGAGACACGGCGTGTCGAGGTCCCACTTGGAGATGCCGGCCTCGAGGCGCCCGCCGGGGGCCTGCCGCCGCATCTCGGCCGCGCTGTAGCCCTTGACCGGCTCGGGAATCCAGACCGACGCGGCGCCGGCGCCGGCCGCGTGCAGGAAGTGACGACGAGACAGGGGATGAGTCATCGGAACAAGCTCCTCTCCCGGTGGTTATACCGCAAAACGCGGCGTCATGGGCATGGCAGCACAGGGGGCGCGTCCACGCCCGCCGTCACGCGTCATGGACACGGCAGCACGGGGGCTGCGTCCACGCCCGCCGTCAGGCGTCATGGGCACTCGCTCGCCGCGTACCGGATCCGCCCGTCGGGCAGGGTGCGTCCACGCCCGTCGTCAGGGGCCATGGGCACGGCGGCACAGGGGGTGCGTCCACGCACGCCGGCACAGGGGGTGCGTCCACGCACGCCGGCACAGGGGGTGCGTCCACGCACGCCGTCAGAAGCGGAACAGCCGGTTCACCTTCACGACCAAGCCGCGGTTGCGCAGCCCCCCCGCGTAGCGATCCGGCCTGAGCGGGTCACTGTCCCGGTCCTCGGTATAGACGACGAAGAGCTCGCTGCCGGGACTGTACTCCCACCGCAGCCGGAGGTTGTTGCTGACGGTGCGGGTGCTCGAGTTGTACTGGACGAGGCCGCTGAAGAACATGCGCGGCGAGAGGGTCCAGGTGATGCGCGAGACGAGGAGGTCGGCGCGGAACGAGCCCTGCGGCGTTTCTATCCAGTTGACCGACACCGTCGGCTCGACCGCGAGCTGCGGCACGAGGACGAGCCGGGCGCGCCGGAAGCCGATGGACCGGATGGCGCCGCCGAAGTACTCGCCGGTCCTGACGGTGACGATGCCGCTCAGGCGGCGCTGACCCCCGAGGGTGTAGGTCGTCTCGAAGTCGCGGAAGCGATAGCCGCCGACCGGCAGCACCACGTCGCGCCCCGGCTCGAACGGCTCGACGAGGAACTCGTAGTTGTCGGCGGCCGAGACGCCGATGCGGTCGCTGTTCTCGAACTCGGTCAGGAACGCGAGCTGCGCCTGCCGGGTCTCGACGACGCCGGTGTCCGCGGTCTCGGCGTAGTCGAAGCTGCCCTCCAGCCGGAACTGGCGGATCGCGTCGATCGACGCGGGCCGGGGGCTGAACCGCGCCGCCCCGAACGAGCGTCGGAAGTTCTCGCGCCGCCAGAACCCGACCTCGGGCCGGAAGTTGTCCTCCACCGTCAGGTGCTCGGCCCGGAACCCGTAGCGGTCCCCGTCCCAACTGAGCTGCCCCTGGTAGCTCAGGTCGCGGCCGGTGCGGCCCGGCGTCCGCGTCCGGGCGAGGTAGGCGACGGCGTTGACGTTCTCGTAGAACGAGAAGGTGCCGTCGGCTCCGTAGGTCTGGCTGGACCCTTCGCCGCCGAGCGACAGCGAGCGGTTGGTGAACAGAACGCCGAGGGCGCTGCGGCGCAGGACGTCCCGCTTGATCCGGGCGACGGTGAAGTTGGTCGGCTCGACGCCGACGCTCGGGGCTTCGCCCGCGTGCATGTTCAGCGCCCCGACGTCGAACGCCCCCACCTTGCCGGTGACCCTCGCGCCGCCGGTGATGGGCACCACCGCCCCTTCCTGCAGCCCGATGCGGCGCGAGTAGAAGAGCGTGGGCGCCAGGTTCTCCTCGCTGGACCTCCCGCTGCCGATCAGCCGCAGGGCGCCGTCGCGGAGGCTGGGGCCGCCTCCCCGCGCGAACTCGAAGATGCCCCGCCCCTCGAGGAAGAACTCGCGCTTCTCGGGGAAGAACAGGTTGAACCGGGTCAGGTTCACCTGCTGCTCGTCCACCTCCACCTGGGCGAAGTCGGTGTTCCAGGTGAGGTCCGCGGTGAGGTTGCGGGTGATGCCGTACTTGACGTCCACCCCGTAGTCGCCGGCCCCGTCGTTCCGGCGCGGCGGGTCCAGCGTCAGATCGGTGGTGACCCCGGAGATGCCGTACGGCTTGATCTCGAGGTTCGCGCCGCTGTCGGGCACGTCGAGGCCCACTAGCAGGGCGGCGTCGGACATGCGGAAGAAGCCCCGCCGGCCGGCCGAGATCGGCACCGACGTGAGGTAGGTCTGCTCGTTCTTCCGGCGCACGAGGCGACGAATCTGCACCCCCCACTGCTGGAGCGGACCCGGCCGATAGCGCAACGACTTGAACGGAATGGCCATCTCCACCGTCCAACCGCCCTCGAACCGGCCGGTGCGCACGTCCCACACCGGGTTCCAGTCGCCGTTCGGGTTGCCCTCGTTGGTGATGCCGAAGTCGCCGATCGCCCCCAGCGGGTTCGTGTAGAACGCGACCCCGTTGCGCCGGTCGTTGAACGTGTCGAACGCGACCCAGAACGAGTCGTTCTCGCGAAGCTGCGGCGTGTCCCGCCGCATCTCGTTCGCCACCCACTCGCCGGGCGGGGCCGAGTCCCATACGCGCCCCGCGACGTAGACGTTCGTCTCGTCGAAGAGGATCCACGCCTCGGTCTTCTCGGTCGCCGGCGCGCCCTCCACCGGCATCTGCTGGATGAAGTCGCTGAGGGCGGGCACGGCCTCGTACACCGGCTCGTCGAGCCGGCCGTCGAGGCGAAGACCGGTGGCGAGGCGGACCGCGCGGACCGACGCGCGACCCTGGGCGTCGCGCGCGATTACCGCCGGCGGGCTCGGCGGGGGCGGCCGGTCCGGCGCCCCGGCCGGCGCGAGCCCTCCGACGCCGGAACCCGATGCGTCGTCCGGCGGCGGCGGGTCCCCCCACCCGGCAACCGCGGCAGGGATTCCCGGCACGGCCGACGTCCCCGTCCCCCCCGGGCTCGGGACCGCATCCTGCGCTAGGGCCGGCGCGGGGGCGCCCGCGAGAAGCAGCGCGCAAAGGAGGGTCCGGAACGCGGGCGCACCGAGACGCCGCCGAAACGCCGGTCGGTCACGTGGTGGCGGATGCACAGTCAACGGACCACGATGCTCTATCGAAACACCTCGCTCATCGGGCGCCCCGAGTATCCGGTCATCTCCAGGTAGCCGCGCCCCCGGACCTGCCGGTCGCCGACCCGGCCGTCCACGGTGACCGCGCCCTCCCAGTAGGTCACGCCGGTCGAGGCCGCGGTGTCCAACTCCTGCGCGTCGAGGGCGGCGGCGACGTCCAGGAACGCCTGCCGACCTGGTACCTCGACCCGCCACGCCACCGGGTAGGCGGCGCCGCTGGCCGGCGACGTCCACCGGCGTCCCGGCGCCAGCCGCACATCGCTGGCGTCCAAGGGAACCGCGATGCCGTCGGCGCCGACCCAGGTGCCGGCGGAATGGCGGTCGGGCCGCCCATCGGCATCACGCAGCTGGAAGACCATGATGTCCGTACCGTCGTCCAGCTGCAGCGAAAACCAGTCCCAGCCCACCTGGCCCGGCTCCAGGAACGTCGTGCCGAACTCGTGGTCCATCCAGCTCGCGCCGGTCACGTCGACCCACTCGCCGTCGAGCCGCACGCGGCCCGTGGTCGGCATGCGGGTCATCGAATAGTACTGCGAGGCGTTGCCCGCGGAAGGCCCCTTCCGGCTGAAGCCGTCCTCGCCGTGGAGGGTCGGCCCGCTCCCCGGGTCGAGGCGGAGGTCGACTCCGAACGACCGGTCGACCACGTCGAGCCGATGCCGGCCGCCGTCGAGCGACGCCCGCCAATCGCCGTTCCAGACGTCGAGGGTCCCGACTCGCGCCCCCGCCCATCCGAGCCCGCCGCGGTCGAGCCGCTCCCCGAACAGGTGGCGGCCGCTCTCGAGATCGGTCAGCGCCAAATGGGCCATGTGGAGATCGCGGACCGTCCATCGCGACGGGTTCTCGGGGGCCGGGTCGACGCCGACGCGGAAGAACGTCACCTGGTAGCCGAAGCGGCGGCCCCGGTCCGTGGCGAGGTTGCCGGTGTAGTACCACCACTCGATGCGGTACTCGGGATGGCTGCCGTGATCGCGCGGAAACCGCCAGACGTGGCCCGGCCCGGCTTGTCGCCAGCCCTCCGCCGCCGCCCCGCTCTCGGCCTCCTGACCGCCGGTCGCCCCAGGACGCAGAGACGGGGACGAACCGCCCGATCCGCCCGCGGGGGCGTATTCTAGCCGCTCGGCGAGAGCCGCCGCGTACCCTGCCCGCTCGGCGAGAGCCGCCGCATCGCGGTCGTGTGACGAAGCCCCCGATCCGCCCGCAGGAGCGTACCCTGCCCGCTCGGCGAGAGCCGCCGCATCGCGGTCGTGTGACGAAACGCCCGATCCGCCCGCGGGGGCGTACCCTGCCCCGTCGCGGCCCGTCACGCCGGCGTGACGCCGCTCGCCGGGCAACGCGGCGTCTCGCCACGCGTCGGCGACCGGAACGCTGTCCGGGGCCCGCAGCATCGACGCAGCGAGCACGAGAAGTGCGACCGCGGCTCTCATCGCAGCGCCGCGGCCGCCGGCGGCGGGCCTGCGCCACGCGGTCCGGAGGCGCCGGCGCGGGCCGAGGCCGACGCCGCTCATCGCGCCGCCCCCGCCGCCGCCCGTGAGGCCACGCGGGCCGGGTACAGGCCGGCCAGGGCCGTCGCCGCCGCGATGAGGACCGTCGACTGCGCGAGGAACCCGAGGGGCAGGTGGAACTGGATGGTCCATCCGAAGCTCTGCACGTTGATGACGTAGATCAGGATCAGCGACAGCGCGACGCCCACGGCCAGCCCCACCCCCTGGCTGAGAAGCCCGAGCAACGCGGCCTCGATGACCACCATGCGCCGAATCAGCGGGCGACCGGCCCCGACGAGCCGCAGCATCGCGAGCTCGCGCCGCCGCTCCAGCACCAGCGTGAGGAGGGTGGCCGCCACCCCCAGTATCGCGACGACGATGGCGATGGCCTGGAGCGCGTAAGTGATCGCGAAGGTGGCGTCGAAGATGCGCAGCACTTCCGACCGCAGCGTGCGGTTCGTCCTGATGAAGAGACGGTGATCGTCGCCGACCGCGGCCAGCAGCTCGTCGCGCACCGTCTCCGGGTCCGCGCCCGGCGCCAGATAGAGCGTGAGGCCGCCCGGCCGCCGCGGGCCGTAGTGGGCGGCGAAGGTCCCCTCGTCCATCACCACGAGGCCCCGGTCGCTCGAGTAGTCGTAGTACACCGCGGCGACCCGGAACGCGTGCGGCCCCCCTGGCGTTTCGAGCTCGACGTCGTCGCCCACCGCCGCCTCGTGCTTGATGGAGAAGCTCTCGGACACCAACACCGCGTCGGCTCCGATCGCCCCCCGCATCGCCGCCGGACCGTCCGCCGGATCCTTGAACAGCAGCGCACCGTGGTCGAGCAGCACGTCGAAGCGGCCCGCCCCGAGGATGATCAGGTCGCGGTCCGGTCCATAGGGCAGGTCGACGCTGCGGAACCCGTCCACCGCGACCACCGCAGGGTGCGACGCGATCCGCCGCTCCGCTGCCTCCGAGATGCCCGCCGCGCCGACGGGGCCGCCCTCGGCGACGGCCACGAAGAGATCCGCCTGCAGGGTCTGTCCCACCCAGTGGGCGACGGTCTCGCGAAAGCTGCCGACCATGATCGCGATGGCCGCGAGCATCGCGAGGCTCACGACGAGCGCCGCAACCGAGACCGCGAGCCTCGAGACGGCGGCAGACAGGTTGGCGTGGGCCAGCAGCCCCTCGATGCGGAACAGGCCGACGAGGATCGGGCGGCCCCGCCGGCGGAGCCACGCCAGCAGCACCGGCGCCAGGGCCGCCGCCCCGAAGACGACGGCGAGCGCCGCGGCGAGGCCGAACACCGGGAGCCCGCCGACCGCGTCGAGCGTCGACAGCCACCCCCCGGCGCCGAAGAGCACCACCGCGGCCAAGGCCGCCCGCCGCGGGAACCGCCCGGCGTTGGCCCCACCCCCCGGCGGGCGCACCGCGTGGAGGGGACTGACCCCCGCCGCCTCCGCCGCCGGCATCGCCGCCGCGACGAGGGCCAGCGGAATCGCGACGGCCCCCGCCAGCGCCAGGTCCCCCGCCCCGAGCGGCGGCACGACCGCCTGCGAGGTCACGTAGAGGGTGTTGACGGTGGTCGAGGTCAGCGCCACCGCGGCGCGGGCCAGCCCCCATCCCGCCGGCGCGCCCAGCCCCGCCGCCAGCACCGCGAGCACCGCCGCCTCGCCCAGGAACAGGCCGAGCACGAGCCGGCGGGTCGCGCCGAGGGCGCGCAGGACCCCGATCTCGGCGCGGCGGGAGATGACCGAGACCGCCACCGTGTTGTAGACGAGGAACAACCCCACGACGAGGGCGATCCACGACAACGCGCTCAGGTTGAAGTGGAAGGCGGCGAGCATCCGTTCGACCTGACGCCCCCGCTGCGCGGGACGCTGCACCCGAAGGCCGGCCGGCAGCCGCTCCGCGACGGCGCGCTCCGCGGCGTCGACGGCCGACGCGTCGAAGAGCTGGACCTCGACCCGGTCGACCCACCCCAGGCCGTCGAAGCGCCACTGCGCGGCGGCGATGTCGAGCAACGCGAGACGGCCGTCCGCCACCCGCGCCGGACCCTCGTCGAGCAGCAGGCCGCGCACGACCATCTCGTGCACCGCGTCGCCGACGACGAGACGCACCGGCGCCCCGATGTCGATGCCGTGCCGCTGCGCGAACCGCTCCGTCAACACGATCGACGTCGAGTCGAGCAGGACGTCGAGCAGCTCCTGCGGCCGTGGGGACCGCCCCTGCCGGGAGAAGCGTAGCAACTGGTACTCCCGAAACGGTCGGTCGCGAAGCACGTCGACCCCGAGCACGCGGAGCCGGTGACCGACGCCGTCCGCGGTCTCGAGCCGTGCGTCGCGATCGAGGACGGGGCTCACGCGCCCGTACTCGCGCAGCCACCCCATGCCTGCGAGCTGCTCTTCGGGCACGCCGACCCCCGCCCCCACGATCTCCAGCGAGGTCCGCCCCGCGACGATGTCGAGCGCGGTCTCGAAGCCGCGCACCGAAGCGACGTTGGCGAGGCGGATCGCCACCACCACCGCGACCCCGAGGGTCAGCCCCGCCACGGTGACGAGACCTCGCACGGGGTCGCGCCGCATGCCGCGCACGATGAACTGCCGAAAGAGCGTCAATCGACTAGCTCCGGTCAGGTCTCGATCAGCTCGGAAGCGCGGAGACTCGCCGGCTGCTCTTCTTCGGCGCCGTCGCGCAGCCGGAGCACGCGGTCGGCGGCGGCCGCGAGGGCGGCGTCGTGGGTGGCCAGGAGCACGGTCACCCCCGTCTCACGGTTGAGTCCCCGCAGCAGCGAGAGCACCCGCCCCCCGTTCTCGGTGTCGAGGTTGCCGGTGGGCTCGTCGGCGATGACGAGGGCGGGCCGGTGCACGAGGGCCCGCGCGACCGCCGCCCGCTGCAGCTCGCCCCCCGAGACCTCGGCCGGGTGGTGCTCCAGACGATGGGCGAGGCCCACCCGCCGGGCCCCTTCACCGGCGCGGGCGAGGCCTGCGCCCCGCGGCACGCCGGCCAAGAGCAGCGGCAAGGCGATGTTCTCGGCCAGGGTGAGGGTGGGCAGGAGATTGAAGAACTGGAAGACGAAGCCGACCCGGTCGCGCCGAAGCGCCGTCAGCGCCTCGTCGTCCAGATCGGCGAGGTCGATCCCGTCGACGGCCAACGTCCCCTCGGTCGGCCGGTCCATGCCCCCGCACAGGTGGAGCAGGGTCGACTTGCCGCACCCGGACGGCCCCACGACGGCCACGAACTCACCGGCCGCGAGCTCCAGACTCACGCCCCGCAGGGCGTCCACCGCGCTCTCGCCGGCGCCGTAGCGCTTGCGCAGGCCGCGGGCCCGGAGCACCGGCCCCGGTCCACCGCCGGCGCGCACCTCGGGCGTCACCACCGGGCGGGCTCGGGCCACTGCGAGCAGAACGGCTCCGGCAACCAGCGGAGCCCCGGATCGCCGATGGGGCTGCCCGGGGGCGCGGGGGGCGGCTCCCACGCCTCGGCGCCGTCGACCGGGGCGTCGAGAAAGCGATTGATGTCGCGGTCCAGGGCATTCATGTGGGCCAAGTGAACCGTCAGATCGAACTCCCCGTCGGAGCTGACCCTCGTCAACAGGCTGCGCTGCAGCCCGGCGACGGCGAGCGCCCGCACCTGCGCCATCGGCGCCACCGACGCGAGGCGGATCAGGCGGTCGACGAGGACCCGCTGCACGGCCCGCTGCACCTCGGCCTCGATACGGTCGTCGGACATCTCCCCGAAGGCCGCGTCCCAGAGCGTCTCCACGACCTCGGCGAGCCCCGGCAGGTCGCCGTCCACGGCGTACTGCTCGACGAGCCGGGCCGCCCGGTCCGGCCGGAGGAGGGCCGACACCGTGAGGTCGGCCGCGACGACGGCGGGAGCGATGCGGTCGAACGTCGTTCCCGTATAGCGCGGGAACAGCTCGCGGTGGCGTCCGTACCCGGGGGGGCGGGGCGGGATGAGGTCGGCGACGGAAGCGGGAACCGTGAGCTCGTCGGCTTGCAGCGTCCGCATCAGCGCATCGAGCGCCGCGCGCTGGTCGGCCGCGGGCACGGGCCGCGGCGGCTCGCGCCCGTCTCCCCGAAACGCATAGGCGTAGTCGACGCCGCCGAGGGCCGACGCCGCCGCCTCGATCTGATAGCGGTGGTGCAGGAACAGGGGCACCAGCGCCTCCTCGAGGAGGGCCAGCGGCGTGCCGTTCCGCACCGCGGTCTCTCCGAACCGGTCGAGCGCGGCGCGCCGCACATCGAGCATGCGATGCAGCTCGGCCGCCGCGTCGACGCCGTTGGCCCAGATGTGGACGCGGGGGTTGGCGCCGGTGTCCTGACCGGTGAGGAAGCGGAGGTCCTCGTCCCACGCGTCGTCGAGCACCGCGTCGAGGGCCGCCGGCTCGTCGGTCCCGGCCGGGAAGTCCTGATAGCCGTAGCGGATCGCCACCTCGTCCCACGCCCCGATGCCGACGTCGTAGGCGTCCGACAGGTCGATGCGCCCGCCCCGGTTGACGGTCACGAGCGGGTGCGGATAGTCCATGACCGAGATCCGCCCCTGCGTGCTTGCGTAGTAGTTGTGGCTCAGCCCCAGCGTGTGCCCGACCTCGTGGGCGGAGAGCTGGCGGATGCGGGCGAGGGCCATCGCCGACAGCTCGGCCGGCTCCTCGTCGCCGTTCAGGTACGGCGAGAGCAACCCTTCGGCGAGCAGGTAGTCCTGGCGGACGCGGAGCGAGCCGAGGGTGACGTGACCCTTGATGATCTCGCCGGTGCGGGGGTCGGTGACCGACGAGCCGTAGCTCCAGCCCCGCGTCGACCGGTGCACCCACTGGATGACGTTGTAGCGGACGTCGAGGCTGTCGGCGCCCTCCGGCATCATCTCCACCCGGAACGCGTCGCGGTAGCCGGCCGCCTCGAAGGCCTGGTTCCACCACCGGGCGCCGTCGAGGAGGGCGGAGCGGACCGGCTCCGGCGTCCCCCGGTCGAGGTAGTACACGATGGGCTCGACGGGCTCGCTGACGGCGGCCGCGGGGTCCCGCTTCTCGAGGCGGTGGCGCCGCAGGAACCGCTTGGTCATCGGTCGTCCCAGCGGGGCGCCGTAGTCCTCCCAGGTCAGCGCCCCGAAGCCGGCCCGCGGGTCGTAGGGGCGGGGCGTATAGCCGTCGTCGGGCAGCTCGACGAACGAGTGGTGCTGGCGCACCGTCACCGCCCGGGGGGTGGGCGCCACCGCCCCGAGCGATCCGCGCCCGAACCCCGGCCCCTCGCCGCGCGGGTCGCCGGTGAACGTCAGCCGGGCCTCGAGCTCGGTGTTCCGGGGAAAGCCCCGGGTGCGCGGCAAATGGACGGCGCTGCGGCTCTCGTCGAGCCGATAGGCGCCCGGCAGCCGATCCGCCACCCCGTGCGCGTCGCGCAGCAGGAACGGCGTCACGTCGACGAGCACCGTCCCGTCCGTCTCCGCCTCGACCGTGAACCCCCACAGGACCGAGGTGGCGAACGCCTCCTCGATCGCCCGCGCCTCGTCGGGGTTCCCGGTGTCGACCCGGTAGCGCTGGTTGGGCTGGACCATCAGCACCTTGGGGCCGACGCGCTCGAACCGGACGATGGCGGTCGCCCCGAGCTGGCCGCGATCGAGCCCGATGTCGTTCGACCCGACCCCGGCCGCGAGCGAACGCACGTAGAGCAGGTCGTGGTCGAACCGGGCGATCTCCATCCACAGGGCGCCGGTCGCGGCGTCCCAGTGCAGCGGGATCAGCCCGGCCAGCCGTTCCATGCCCGCGGTCCGTTCCGCGATGGACGGCGGCGGGTCCTGGGCGAGGCCCGGGGCGGGCCAGCCGGCGGACGCCGCGAGCAGCGCGGGCAGCAATCGTCTCAGGAATGAAGGCATGGTTCCTCGGGGCGCCGGACCGGAGTCCCGGTGGCCGCGTGAGCGCCGAACCCCGCGAGCCGCGCTTGGCGCGGCGACGGCAGCCTCGCGCCGGTCGCGCGCATCCGGCGCCGGCGGCGGGCCGGCCGACTTCAATTGCGGCGCCGTGGGTCGGCGACGTAGCCGCGGCGGGTCCGCACCGTGTGGTCCCGCCCCTTGATGCGGACTCGGATCGACCGGTAGCTGCCGTCGGGCTCCTGCGTGGGCCGGTAGCCGAGCATGTACTGGTGGTTCAGCTCTTCCGCGATGCGCGCCGTCGCCGGTCCCAGCTCGGGGCTGTCGTGCACCACCTCGGTGTAGCCGCCGCTCTCGGTGGTCATCTCCCGCAACGCGTACGGGTTGACCCGGTCGTTGATGGCGCGCGTGTCCGGGGCATCGATGGCGATGGCGTACACGAAGGCGGAGCTGCGCCGCAACAGGCGGCGGACGTCGCGCACGTCGGCGAGGCTGCCCGTGTCGGAGCCGTCGGAGATCAGGACCACCGCCGCGCGGGGATGACTGCGATTCTCGAACAGCGGCAAGGCGTCCATCATCGCGTCGTAGATGCTCGTGCCGCCCCACGGGCGGACGTCGTCGAGCCGGTTGCGGAGCTCGCGCGGCCCGATGGTCCAAGGCACGGCGATGCTCGGCTCGTGGTTGAAGACGCTGATGAAGACCTCGTCGCCCACGTCCAACCGGTCGGCCAGGAACTGGTCGAGGGCAAGCCTCGCGTCGTCGATGCGCTGGCCGTACATGCTCTGGCTGACGTCGAGGACGACACCCACGCTGAGAGGCACGCGGTCGCGCGTGAAGTGGGTCAGGGGCTGCGGCTGGCCGTTCTCGTAGATCTCGAAGTCGTCCCGCCCGAGGTCGCCCACGAGACGGCCGTCGGCGTCGACGACGGTCGCCGCCATCTGGACGATCTCGACCCCGGTGCGGAAGAAGTCGTCGCCGCGGTCGGCCGGCTGGCCGGAGACGGCGACGGACGCCACGGCGAGCGCGGCGAGGAGCGAAGCGAACGCTGTCCGGCGACACATGATGCCGATCGCCATTCTACTGCGAGCCGCGCCCGCAGCGCCAGACGCGGGGGGCTGCCGCGTTCGCCACTCGCAGCCCGGGTTTCCGCCGGGCCGCGCCCGTGGCACCGGGGCCGAGCGCGCCTCGACGCGATGCGCGGCCACGCCGCCAGCGCCCCGTACACACGAAGAGGCCCGGGCGCCGAGCACCCGGGCCTCTCCGAAACTGCCTTGCGGCGTACCGCCCTATTCGGGCTCGGTGGGGTCGCGGCCGTCGCGCGGGGCGCCCGTGCCGGACGAACCCATGAACAGCTTGCGGCCGTCCCGGAAGGTCAGGTCGCGGCCGTTGCCCTTGTTCGAGCCGTCCTTGGCCTGGTAGCCGTCCACGATGATCTCGGTGCCCGGAAGCAGCGAGTCCCTCGTGAAGCCCCGACGCAGCAGCGTGTTCGGGGTGCCGCCCTCGACCATCCAGCTCGTGACCGAGCCGTCCTCGTTCGTGACGTCCAGATGGACCCATGCGTGCGGGTTGATCCACTCCATCCTCGTCACGACGCCCTCGAGGTGGATGGGCCGGTTGGCGTCGAACTCAGCCGAGAACGCGTGATGAGCATCCCCGGGGACGGTGGCCAGACCCACGAAGGCCGCGGCCGCCACGACAAAAAGTACTCTTCGCATCTCCTACGCCTCCTCGCTGTGTAAGCTCACGCTCACGTGATTATCGGAATTCCCGTGTCCCGTGTCAATACCGAGATTCGCGCCATCGAGCGGTCCGCTACTGGGGCGGCTCGAGCACGATCTGCCGGTCGGAGCCGTGTCCCGTAGCCCGGAACACCGGGGTCAGGTCGGGGTCCTTGCGCAGGTGGCCGTACATCAGCTCTTCGGCGAACTCCACGCACTTGAACTCGAGAAGCTGCATGTTCTCGTCGATGCGGCGGTAGAGCGGCAGCCGGATCGTCCACGGCCGCGTGAAGGTCTCGGGGTCGGTGATGGTCGCCTCGTACATGAGGTGGTTCGGGCTGATGGCGGTGTACCGCTCCTCGACGTGCATCTGGTTGCTGTGGTGGTTGCCGGAGCTGTCGAACCAGGTGTCGGGCACCTGCGCGGTCACGTCGATGACGAGGGTCTCGCCCTCCCAGCGGCCGATGTTGTGGCCCATCCAGGCGTCGACGGGGGCCACGAAGTCGGGGCGGTCCATGTAGACGATGCGGCTGGCGCTCGCGAACTCGTAAGCGAGCAGCACGTACTCGGGCGTCTGCACGAGCTGGAACGGATAGGGCATATAGGTCGCGCGCGGCACGCCAGGCATGTAGCACTTCACCGCGGGGTCGCGCTCGAGCCAGTACTGCAGGTTCTCCTGCTGCTGGGCCCGCGCCTCGTCCGTGTAGGGGATCTCGCCTCCCTCGACGATGCCGAGGCCGCCGGGAATCGCACCCAGGGACGCCATCTCGACGACGGGGCCGAACCGCGCCGCATGCGGCTCGATGTCCCAGTGGTGCGAGCCGAGGGCCTGCCAGATCCCGTTCAGGTCGGGGTTGCCGGCGGCGGTGCGCGGCGCCATGTACTCCTCGTCCTGCGCCAGAGCCGGCTGGACGGCCGCCGCCAGGCCGAAGACCATCACGGCCGCCGTCAGTCCGGCAATCGTTGCTGTTCTGAGCCGATTTTGCATTTCTCTGTGTCTCCCTGACACGCCCATGCGTGTCTGACCGGCGGAATCCCGCGCGACGGCGGGCTCCACGCCACCACGAGCTTGCCCTTCGACGCTACAACTCTACGACAACAATCCGATGAGGCGCGCGCCGATCGTGACGCTCGTCCAGAGCGCGATCGACGTCACCCCCACCACCTTCGGCCAGACCGGCCCGAAATGCCCCTCCTCCTTCGATGTGATGATTCGACGAATCACGAACGTCACCACGACGCCCACGAACAGCGCCTCCATCTTCCACCAGAAGAAGGGGCTGTAGTACTGCTTGAGCGCCGTCGACGACATCTGGGGAATGCCGGTCAGCACCAGCACCACGAAGCTCCAGACCAGCCACGGCTGCGCGGTCCGCGCCAGCCTCGAAAGCGACACGCCGGTCAGCCCCCGCCCGAGCAGCCGCAGGTCGACGACGAGCACCGCGCCCGCGAACACCGCCACCGCCAGCAGGTGGATGCACTGCACGATGGGCGTGGGCCAGACCGAGTTCAGGAAGAAGGCGCTGAAGCCCAGTTCCTGCATCCACTGAAAGAAAGGTAGCAGCATCGCGTTACCCCAGTCCCAGATTCGCCCACCACTGAGGCACGAGACCGCTGTAGGCGGTCATGCGTCCGGTCACGATGACGCCGGCCCAGAACGCCAGGGACACGTAGCCGGCCATCCGGGCCTTGAGCGGCGCCACCGGATCGTTCTCCCACTGATCGACGGTCTTCTCGACGTTGTTGTGGAAGTACGCGGCATTGACGGCCAGGATGACGAGCATCCCCATCTTGAACCAGAACCAGAAGTTCGGATAGTAGCGCATCGGCTGCGCGTAGACCATGATGATGCCGGTGCCCGCGTTGATCAACACGCCGGCGTACAGCCACGGGAACAGTCCCGACCTCACCTTCGACACCGGGACCCACTTCAAGGCCATACCCGTCAGGCGCATGTCCCAGTACGCGATGACCCCCGCCACCAGCCCCATGCTGACGACGTGCGCCGTCAGCAGGTAGACGTAACCGTTCAGGGACTCCCTCAGCGCGACGCTGCTCGGCATCGCGTCGACCCATTCGAAGAGGGGCCGAATCAACTCAAGCACGCTGGCAATCATCCGCGCCTCTCTCCCTCGGTCGTCTCTCCGGCCGCGCCGCGCGCTTCGTCCGCACCCCGCCGCCCGCCGAGAGGAGGGAGCATGAACCCCGATCCGGGGTCGCGGCCCGTGCAAGCAGTCGACTCGGGGAGTGCCGCGGCATCTCGGACGCTTCGCATCGGCTCTCCCGCGCCCCGAGCTGCGCCGACGCCGCATCCGTCCCGGTCGCCGCCTCGGGACGCCGGACGCGACGCGGCCGGCACGACCGCCACGGCAGGCGCGGAGTTTACCTCGCAGATCCGTCAAGGTCAAGAAAGCAGCGACGCCGGAAGGCGACGACGGGCGGGCCGGGCTAGGAGGGCGGGCGCAGCCGACGGGCGTGGCGGCGCAGGCGGCGCCAACCCTGGGCGGCGGAGGTCACGCTCACGAGGATGCCGCCGAGGCTCAAGCCGATCACGATCACGTCCCACAGCGGACGCTGCGAATAGAGGACGGGAAAGTCCAGCCCGTGCAGGCCCCGGTACAGCCAGCGGTTCAGCCGGGTCAGGCGTTCCTCCTTGTGGGCGATCGCGCCGCGGTAGGGATCGAAGTAGAGCCAGGTGGCGCCGGGGTCGTCGTACCGGACCCGCAGGACCGGCAGCGGCCGGCGCCGGCTGCGATCGTAGTAGTAGTCGTCGTAGGCCCGGAGCCACGCGGCCTCTTCGATCGAGACGCCGGGCATGGCGGCGGCCGCCATCGCCTCGATCCGTTCGTCGCCGAACCGGATGAAGGCGCCCTCCTCCGGGTGCAGCATCGAGACGAGCCGCTGCTCGGGAGCCTGCGACCACAGGGTGGCGAGGGTGGTGGGCAGGGCCGGACCCTCGGAGGGCGCCCCGGCGGAGTCGACGGCCAGCACGTGCGGCTCGTTCCCGAGCTGCACGACCTCCAGCTCCTTCGGTTCGAACCACTCCCCGATCCCGCGCGCGGCGGCGCGAAGCCCGCCGGCGGTGAGGGGGCCGAGGCGCGGCGGTCCGCCGGCCAGCGCCTCGCGCTGCGCGGCCGTCGCGCCGGTCCCCGGGTGCCAGCCCCATGGGTCCATCGACAGCCCGCCGCTGAAGACCCACGTGAAGGCGAAGACGCCGAAGACGAGGCCGGCGTAGTGGTGCCAGCGCATCAGTCCGGCGTAGGGTGAGCGCGAAGCGCGGCCGCGCAACCGGTACGCGGTCGAGACCGACAACCGCCACAGTCCCCAGACGATCCCGGACAGCGCCAGCACGCACCCGAGCATCGACAGCCAGATGACCAGCTCGGACCAGAAGGCGGCTCGCGACCGCAGGGGCGTGAAGTACAGCCAGTGCGGCACCGCCCCCAGCCACGCCCAGAAGCGTCCCCGCCGGGTCGTCTCGAGGACCGGCTCGACGGTGCGGTCCGAGATGTACAGGACGGTCGCGGCGGCGTCGCCCATCGGCACGCGATGGAGGGGGAAGAAGGCGCCGCTCTGGAGCGTCCACTGATCGGGGGCCGTCAACCGCGCGTCGTAGCGCGCGGTGGCGGCGTGCTCGGGCATGAACCGCCGCGCGATCTCCAGGGCCTGTTCCCGCCCCAGCTCGCCTGCCGTCTCACCGGTATCGCCGTAGATCGTGGTCCAGCCGCCGCGGCCGGCGAACCGGTAGACGGGCCGGTCGCCATGCATGCCGACGAGGATGCGCGCCGGTGTGAATCCCGCCCGGACCGCCGCCTCGCCGACGTCGAGACGGGCGGTGGAGAGATCGAGGACGGGAGCCCGCGCCAACCGCTCGGCGGGGTCGAGGGCCGGCATGCCGGCGTACATCAGGACGATGCCGGAGGCGAACCAGACGACGAAGAGCAGGCTGCCGGCGATGCCCAGCCAGCGATGCGTGTAGACGAGGACCCGGCGCCAGAAGATGAATGGGCTCGACACCGACTCGCCCCGCTAGTGGACTGTCCCAGAGCTTCCTTTGCCGTCGCGCCGCCGGTTTTCGCTGGCGAACGCTGCAAGAACGCGCTGCGACATGGCAACTTGCTTCAAGGACGGTCAGCTAGCGCCAGCCCGCCAGCCCGCCAATCGTCGCCTGCGGCTCCGGCTGGCGCCCGAACCGACCCCGGGCGGGCTCATGGGCTTCGGCGCCCAGGCGATCGCGATGCGCCCGACGAGGAGTGCTCAGGTCCCCGGCTCGATGGCCCGGCCCCGATCCGCGTCGTCCACCCAGTACAGGGTGTGGCAGTTGTTGCACGTCTCGTAGACGACCTCGCCGAGATCGAAGATCCGCTGAGGATCCTCCGCCGCGGCCGCGTCGAACGCGAGCATGGCGGCGTCGGCCATCGCCTCGGACAGGCTAATCCACTGGTCCTGGTCGCGGGCGCGCCCCTCCATGATGAGGAGGTTCGCCGACTCGGCGAGGGCCACCGCGCCCAGCCTGACCTGCAGCCAGTCCTCCTCGGTCTCGGGCTCCCAGTAGGTCTCGCCGTTCTCGTCGAGAATCGTCCCGACGGCGTCCCACAGGAGGTCGGCGGCCGGGTCCAGCATGTTCGCCATCAGCATCTGGACGGTGTTGTCCGTCCTGAAAGGGGGCCCGGGCGGCGGGTCTCCCCCGCACGACCCCGCAAGCAGCACGGCGGCGGCGACAATCGCGGTCCTCGTTCGCATCTCGTCTCCTCGAGCGTCTTCCGCCGCTGGAGGCTCGCGCCGGCAAGACCCGACGCGACCTCGACGCCGCGCCGCGACCGCAAGGGTCGCGCCGCGTCCGCGGCCCTTCCTTCGACTCCCGCGGAGATTATAGCGTGGCGGCCCGCGCCCGACGCCGCCCCACGGGCCTATAATGGCCGCGTTTCCCGCTTCTCCGCGCCCCGCCGCGCCCGACCGAGCCGCCGGCGCGGGGCAACGACACCGGACTCGATGAGGGGAGATCGACCGATGACCGCATCTCGACGACTGTCGCTGTCGCTGGGGGCCGTCGCCTGCGCGGCGCTCCTGTCCACCGGGTCCCGGGCCCAGGAGCCGGACGCCTCGCCCCCCCTCGTCAGCGCCGAGCAGTTCGAGCGCTGGCTGACCGAGCTCTCGAACTGGGGCCGCTTCGGACCCGACGACGAGCTGGGCATGGCGAACCTCATCACTCCCGCGAAACGGGCGGAGGCGGCGGCCCTCGTCACCGAGGGCCACACCGTCTCGCTCGCCTCGAACGCGCAGAACTACCGCTCGGTCGACGTGCCGTGCCCGGTCGAGTGGTCGATGTCTCGGGCCACCCGCACCGGGGCCAGCGACACCATCGGCTATCCCTGCATCCACGGTCCCGGCACCACCCACCTCGACGCCTTCGCGCACGTCTTCTTCGACGGCAAGATGTGGAACGGCTACGACGTGGACGGCCTCGTCACGATGGAGGACGGCGCGCTGAAGAACTCCATCATGGCGGTGAAGGACGGCCTCGTGACGCGGGGCGTGCTCTACGACATCCCGCGCCTCAAGGGCGTGCCGTGGCTCGAGCCGGGGACCCGCATCACCGTCGACGACCTCGAGGCGTGGGAGGCGCGGACCGGGGTGCGCGTCGGCCCCGGCGACGCGTTCCTCATCCGGTGGGGCCGGTGGGCCCGGCAGGACGCCCTGGGCCCCTTCGACACCGGCGCCGAGGCGGCGGGGCTCGACAACAACGTCATCCCGTGGCTGAAGGAGCGGGACGTGGCCATCGCGGGCTGGGAGACGCCCGGCTACGCGCCGCAGCCCGAGGGCGACCTGCCCCGGACCGCCCTGCACAACTTCGCGCTGACGATCCTCGGCATCCAGGTCCTCGACCGGGCCGACTTCCAGGCGCTGGGCGAGGCCGCGGCCGAGCGCGACCGCTGGGAGTTCATGGTGACCATCGCCCCCCTGCGCATTCCCAACGGCACGGGGTCGCCGGTCAACCCCATCGCGATGTTCTGACGACCGGGGATCGTCCCCCCGCACCGGGTCGCCGCGCCGGCTTCTCCCGCCGGTTCGCCGCCCGAGGCGCGGTCCGATGGGGATCGTCGAGCCCACTTGCCACGCGGCCGCCCCCCGGCCGGCCCGCGGGGTCGGGTCACGGACCGCCGGGCGCCGGCCCGGGCCGGCGCCGGCCTGACGCTCCGGAGTGGCCGGACGCTCCCGAGCGGAAGGTGGAAGGTGAGTCAGCGGGAGGCTCCGAGAGAGAAGCCCGGGCCGACCCGGGCCGGACCGCGCCGCTTCGCGACGAGTGACCGCGATAGCCTGGCCAACTACTGCGGCCCCTAATTCCCGTCATCGTCAGAACTGTCCCAACCAAGGAGAAGAACCACGTGAAGGTCACCGCCGCCGAAGCGACCACCTGCGTCGTACCCCTCGATCGCGGCATCGCGTTCGCCACCCGGGCGGTGTCCGAGCGCCACTACACCCTGGTCCGCGTGAGAACCGACACCGGGGCCGAGGGCATCGGCTTCTGCTACGGCGGCACCCGGGGCGGCCGGCTCGCCACCCTGGCGGTGCGTGAGCTGCTCGGCGAACTGGTGGTGGGACGCGACCCCCACGACGTCGAGGCGATCTGGGAAGCGATGTACCGCGAGGCCCTGCTGCAGGGCCGGCGGGGCGCGGTGGTGCGGGCCATCAGCGCCCTGGACCAGGCGCTCTGGGACGCCGTGTCCCGCGAGGCCGAGCTTCCCCTGCACCGCTACCTGGGCGGCTACCGCAGCGAGATGGCGCCGGCCTACGCGAGCGGCGGCTACTACGCCGAGGGCAAGACCCCCGACGACCTCGCCGACGAGGTGCGCAGCTACGTCGACATGGGATTCACCGCCGTCAAGATCAAGGTCGGCGGCGTGTCGACGGCGGAGGACGCGGACCGGATCGCGGCCGCCCGGCAGGCCGTCGGCCCCGGCGTCGAGCTCTTCCTCGACGCCAACAACGCTTGGCGCGACGCGGCGAGCGCGGTCCGGGCGGTGCGGGCCTGGGAGGAGTGGGACCCCGGCTGGATCGAGGAGCCTCTGATGCCCGACGACGTCGACGGGCACGCGCGGGTCGCGGAGTCGGTGGGGACGCCGGTCGCGACCGGCGAGATCCACGCGACGCGCTGGGACTTCCTCCAGATCGTCGACCGGGGCGCCGCCGACGTCCTCCAGCCCGACGCCGGGGTCTGCGGCGGCATCACCGAGTGGCGCCGCATCGCGGGGCTGGCCGCCGCCCACGACCTCGCCGTCGCCCCCCACTGGCTCGCCGACCTGCACGTGCACCTCGTGGCCGCGACCCCCAACGCGGCCTGGGTGGAGTACTTCACCGACTTCAGGGTCCTCAACCTCGGCCGGCTGTTCTCGACCGCCCTCGAGGTCGTTCCCGGCGGCGTCGCCCTGCCGACCGCGCCCGGACTCGGCATCGACCTGGATGACGAGGCCGTGTCCCGCTACTCGATCGACGGCTGGCGCTGACACCGCCCACCGGCGGCGAGTCGCACTTACGCCCCAGGGCGACGGCGACGGTCGCGAGACCGCCGGAGATACGGGACGAACGAGGTCGGCCTCGCGGACCACAGCGCGTTCGCCGGCGGCGGGCCCTCGCGCGGTTCAGTGCAAGACACTGGACCGCCGGAGATACGAAGACGAACGAGGTGGGCCTCGCGGACCGCAGCGCGTTCGCCGGCGGCGGGCCCTCGCGCGGTCCGGCGCCACTGGGCCGCCGGAGATACGAAGACGAACGAGGTGGGCCTCGCGGACCGAAGCCCGCCGGAGATACGGGACGAACGAGGTGTTGCCTCGCGGACCGCAGCGCGTTCGCCGGCGGCGGGCCCTCGCGAGGCCCGGCGCCAGGCACTTGAATCCGCCGTGGACCCGCGACTAGACTGTTGGCGTTCACGCATGTAGATGCAGGTTGGCGCCATGCCGGTCAGACAGGCCTCGTTCGTCACCGTCGCGTCGTGCGCCCTCATCACGGCCGCGGCGGCGAGCTTCGCCGCCGCCCAGGCCGCGCCGGGGGGCGCCGACCCCGATCGCGTCGTGCGCGGCACCTGCGTCACCTGCCACAACGACCGGACGCTGCGCGGCAACCTGTCGCTGGAGCACTTCGACGTCGCGGCCGCGGCCGACCACCCCGAGGTCGCCGAGGCGATGATTCGCAAGCTGCGCGCGGGCATGATGCCGCCGCCGACGCCGCGCCGGCCCGCCGACGCCGACCTCCGGGCCCTCGCCGAGACCCTCGAGAACCAGCTCGACGAGGCCGCCGGCGTCGCCCCCGACCCGGGCGGACGACCGTTCCAGCGCCTCAACCGCGCCGAGTACGCCCGGGCCGTCCGCGACCTGCTGGGCCTCGAGATCGACGCCGGCGACTGGCTGCCGCTCGACCAGATGAGCGCCAACTTCGACAACATCGCCGACGCGCAGACGCTGTCGCCGACGCTGCTCGAGGCCTATCTGAACGCGGCGAGCGCCATCGCCCGGCTCGCGGTGGGCGAGCCCGGACGCCGGGCCGTCGACCACACCTACTCGAACTCCGAGTACGTGTCCCAGCATCCCTGGGACCACGTCGAGGGCGCGCCCTACGGCACCCGCGGCGGCATCGTCGTCGACCACGTCTTCCCCGCCGACGCCGAGTACGTCTTCGGGTTGACGTTCACGTCGGGGGCGAACACGCGGATCGAAGACATCGACGTCTCGATCGACGGCGAGCGGGTGGCCTTGCTGCACTACGACACCGACCGACGCGTCGACGCCGACGGCCGGGGCGGCGTGGGCGCCCAGACCCCGCCGGTCTTCGTGCGGGCGGGGCCGCGCCGGGTGGCGGCGGCGTTCATCCGCCGGGCGGACGGCCCCTACGAGGATCTGATCCGCCCCCACGACTGGTCGTTCGCGGGCGGCGGCTCGGGCGGGGCGGGCGTCACCACCCTGCCCCATGTGCGCGACCTCGTCATCACCGGGCCCCACGGCGTCACGGGCCTGTCCGAGACGCCGAGCCGGCAGCGCGTCTTCACGTGCCGACCCACTCGTCCCGACGAGGCCCGGCCCTGCGCGCGCCGCATCGTCGAGCGTCTCGGCCGCGAGGCGTACCGGCGGGCGCTCACCCCGCGCGACGTCGAGGGGCTGCTGTCGTTCTTCGACGAGGGGGCGGCGGCCGGCGGCTTCGAGGTCGGGGTGCGGACCGCGCTGGAGGCGCTGCTGGCCAGCCCGCACTTCGTACTGCGGCTCGAGCCGGCGCCGGTCGACGCACCGCGCCGGGGCTACCGCCTGAGCGATGCCGCTCTCGCCTCGCGCCTGTCCTTCTTCCTGTGGGGCACGCCCCCCGACGAGGAGCTGCGGACGCTGGCCGAGGCGGGCCGCCTGACCCCGGACGAGCTGCAGGCGCAGGCCCTGCGCATGCTCGCCGACCCCCGGGCCGAGGCGCTCGGCACGCGGTTCGCGGCGCAGTGGTTCCGCCTGCAGGACATGGACAAGGTCCGGCCCGACCCCAACTTCTTTCCGAACTACGACGAGAACCTCGCCCGCGCGATGCGGCGCGAGACCGAGCTGTTCTTCGCCGACCTCGTGCAGAAGGACCGCAGTCTGCTCGATCTCTACCGGGCCGACTACACGTTCGTCGACGAGCGGCTGGCGCGGCACTACGGCATTCCGGGCGTGGCGGGGCGCCATTTCCGGCGGGTCGCCTACCCCGACGACACGCGGCGCGGCATCCTCGGGCACGGCAGCGTCCTCGTGCTGACGTCGCTGGCCAACCGCACGTCGCCGGTGCTGCGCGGCAAGTGGGTGATGGAGGTGCTGCTCGGCACCCCGCCGCCGCCGCCGCCGCCGGACATTCCGGCCCTGGAAGAGACCGACGAGACCCGCGACGGCCGGCGCCTGACGACCCGCGAGCGGATGGAGCAGCACCGGTCGAACCCCGCGTGCAGCTCGTGCCACCGGTTGATCGACCCCATCGGGCTCGCCCTCGACAACTTCGACGTCACCGCGAAGTGGCGAGTGCGCGAGCACGGCGTCCCCCTCGACACGCGCGGTGACTACTACGACGGCACCCCGGTGTCGACCCCGCGCGAACTCGTCGATGCCCTGATGGCGCGGCCGACGCCGCTCGTCCGCACCTTCACCGAGAACCTGCTGGCTTTCGCGATCGGCCGGCGGGTCGAGCACTTCGATCAGCCGACGGTCCGCGCCATCGCGCGCGCGGCCGAGGCGAACGACCACCGGATGGCCTCGTTCGTCCTCGGCGTGGTCGGCAGCGACGCGTTTCAGCGCAGTCGGGAACGTCGGGAGGCTGCGCCGTAGGCCGCGCAGCATGTCGGGCCGGGTCGGTCGGGCGGCATCGGATGCCGCAGCGCAACCCTGTGGTCGCGTAGAGGCGGCGGTTTCGGGCGATGGCCCTGGCCTCTCGCCCGAGTCAGAGGAGAACTCATGGCGTTCATCACCGGCAAGCACCTCCCCCGGCGGACGTTCCTGCGCGGCATGGGCGCCACCGTGGCGCTGCCCTTCCTCGATGCGATGGCCCCCGCGGGGCGCTTCGGACGAACCGCCCTGGCCGCGGTCAACGACGTGACCCGGCTCGTGTGCATCGAGGAGGTGCACGGGCTGCCCGGCTGCAACGAGTGGGGCGCCACCCGGAACCTGTTCGCCCCGGCCACGGTGGGGGCGGACTTCGAGCTGGCGCCCGACAACGCCCTCAAGTCGCTCGAGCCGTTCCGCGACTACCTGACCATCGTCAGCAACACCGACGTGCGGATGGCCGAGGCGTTCAGCCCGCCGGAGATCGGCGGCGACCACTTCCGGTCCTCCGCCGTCTTCCTGACCCAGTCCCACCCCAAGCAGACCCAGGGGTCGGACCTCTTCGTCGGGACGTCGCTCGACCAGCTCTACGCGCAGCGGTTCGGCCAGTCGACGCCGATGCCGTCGATGCAGTTCTGCATCGAGAACCTCGACCAGGCCGGCGGCTGCACCTACAACTACTCGTGCGCGTACACCGACTCGATCAGTTGGTCATCGCCGAGCGAACCGCTTCCGATGATTCGCGACCCGCGAGTCGCCTTCGAGATGCTGTTCGGGACCGGCGGCACCCCCGAGGAGCGGGCCGAGCGGCGGGCGACCCGCCGCAGCATCCTCGACTGGATACTGAACGACGTGGCCGAGGTGCGCAACGCGCTCGGCGGCGCCGACCGCCGCCGCATGGACCGCTACCTCGACGACGTCCGCGAGGTCGAGCGCCGCATCCAGATGGTGGAGGGCCGCAACGACGGCTCCGCCGATCCGCGCGAGCTGCCCGACGCCCCGCCCGGGGTGCCCGACTCGTTCTCCGAGCACATGCAGCTCCTGTTCGATCTCCAGGTGCTGGCGATGGAGACGGACATGACCCGGGTGATCTCGTTCAAGACCGGCCGCGACGCCCAGAACCGGGTGTTCCCCGAGAGCGGCACCAACCGGCCGTTCCACCCCGCGTCGCACCACGGGAACAACGAAGCGCGGATCATGGACTTCAACACGATCTGCCGATACCGCGTGGGACAGCTCCCGTACTTCCTGCAGAAGATGCAGCAGGCGATGGAAGGGGACGCGTCGCTCCTCGAGAAGACCGCCATCATCTGGGGCTCGCCGATGGCCGACGCCAATATCCACAACCACCGTCGGTGCCCGCTGGTGCTGCTCGGCGGAGCCAACGGTCATCTCCGGGGCAACCTGCACCTCAAGGCGGCCGACGGCACCCCCATGGCGAACGCGATGCTGACGTTGATGCAGTCGCTGGGGCTCGAGATGGACCACTTCGGCGACAGCAGCGGGACGTTCGCGCTGTCGGGGCCGACGGCGCCGGAGACCACCGAGGCGGGCGCGTAGCGCCGCGGATGCGCCGTGCACGCCACGGTCGCCTCGAGAGGGCCGTCGCGAGGCGTCGCATGCGGGGTCCGACGCGGGACCGGACGGAGGCGGGAGGGTAGGCGCAGTGGATATGTCACAGGTGTCGCGCACGAGGGGTCGACTCGCGAAGGCCGTCGGCGGGGCGTTCCTCGTTGCGGCGGTGACCGCCGGGACGACCGGCGTCGGCGAGCTCGCGGCGGCGCCGGGGGACGCGCCGGTCGCCGACGCGGCGCGCCTCGGCGATCTGGCGTCGGTCCGCGCCCTGCTCCGGAACGGAGCAGACGTGAACGCCGCCCACGGGGACGGCATGTCGGCGCTGCACTGGGCGGCCGAGCGGGGCGACGCCCGAATGGTCGAGACCCTGCTCCAGGCCGGCGCCTCCGCCGACGCGGTGACCCGCATCGGGCACTACACGCCGCTTCACGCGGCGAGCACCGGCGGGCGCCCCGAGGTCATCGAGCAGCTCGTCGAGGCGGGCGCCGACGTATCGGCGACCACCACGACCTCGGGGGTGACCCCGTTGCACGTCGCGGCCGCGGCGGGAAGCGCCGACGCGGTCGCCGCCCTGCTCGACCACGGCGCCGACCCCGACGCGCGGGAGGCGGCCTGGGGGCAGACGCCGCTGATCTTCGCGGCGGCGCGGAACCGCTTCGAGGCCATCCGCGTGCTGCTCGATCGAGGCGCCGACCCCGCCATCACCTCGAAGACCATGGACCTCGTCGCGGACGGCCGGCTCGCCGGCGAGGCCCGGCGGCGGCAGCGCGCGGTGATGGAGGCGTTCGAGACGGGAGACGCGCGGGCGACGCCGAGCCAGGTCCAGGCCGCGGTGCTCGCGGGCCGCGCGCGCTACCTGTCGGGCGAGGCGCCGCCGGCCCGGGAGGACCCGAACGCGCGGCCGCCGGCCATCGAGACCAAGGGCGGGCTGACGGCGCTGCTCCACGCGGTGCGCCAGGGACACGCCGGCGCGGCGAAGGCCCTGCTCGACGGCGGGGCCGACGTCAACCAGGTCGGAGACGGCGACGGCACGAGCCCCCTGCTGATGGCGGCCATCAACGCGCACTTCGATCTGGCCCTGATGCTCGTCGACCGCGGCGCCGACCCCAACCTCGCGTCCGATCTGAACGGGGTGACTCCTCTGTGGGCCACGGTGAACGCCGAGTGGCAGCCGAGGACCCGGTATCCCCAGCCCCAGCAGCACCGCCTGCAGCTGGCGACCTATCTCGACGTGATGGCGGCGCTGCTCGAGACCGGCGCCGATCCCGACGCCCGGCTGACCCGCCACCCCTGGTACATGGTCTACAGCGGCTGCGGCAACCGGAACTGCGGCCTCGTGGACACGCGGGGCTCGACCGCGTTCTGGCGCGCCGCGTACGCGACCGACTTGCCCGCGATGCGCCTGCTCGTCGAGCACGGCGCGGACCCGAACGTCCCCACCCTCGCCCCGCCGCCGCGCCGCGCGCGCGGAGGCACCACGGCGGAGAACGACGAGGAGGCGGCCGTGCCCGCGGTGCTGCCGGCGGCGCCCGGGCTGTGGGTGGCGACCGACCTGACGACGATGGGGCCCGACCCGTCGGGCCTGCCGCCCTACAAGGAGGGCGACCCGGGGGTGTATCCGATTCACGCCGCGTCGGGCGTGGGCTACGGCGAGGGCTTCGCCGGCAACGCCCACCGCCACGCCCCCGACGCCTGGCTCGACACCGTCCGCTACCTCGTGGAGCTCGGGGCCGACGTGAACCAGCGTGACCACAACGGCTACAACGCCATCCACCACGCGGCGGCTCGCGGGGACGACGAGCTCATCCTCTACCTCGTGGACCAGGGCGGCGACGTCACCGCGGTGAGTCGGCGCGGCCAGACGACCGCGGACATGGCCAACGGCCCCGTGCAGCGGGTGTCGCCGATTCCCCGGACGGTGGCGCTGCTCGAGAGCCTCGGATCGAAGAACAACGACAACTGCGTGACCTGCTGATGCGGGAGTCGCCGGCGGGTCCTCGACCCGAGGGATGCAGCCGCGGCGACTCCATCCTGCGAGGTTTCGGCGGTTCGGCCCCGCCGACCGAGGATCGCGGCCTGCGCGGCGCCGGTCGTTTTCCCGGTACGCGACTTCGGGTGCGATCCACGGCGCCGCCGTCGGCGCCCTCGCCGCCGTCACTCCGCTCGGGCCACTCACCCATGCCAACGATGTCAAGGCCACACTGCGCCGGCGAGGCGGGGAAGCACAGGAACCGCCGCGCGAGCGCCGGCACGCCGCGAATGCTGCTCCTGCGGGGGCTGACGCTGCTCTTGCTGAAATCGACGCTGCCGGCCGCGCCGGCCTGGGCCCAGGACCCGGCGCCCTGGCTCGAGATGACCATCGTGCACGTCGATCCCGCCCGCGTCGGCGAGTTCCTGGCCGCACAGCGGGAATTATCGGCCCTCGACGAGGAGGCGGGCGTGCCGTGGCGCAGCGTGGGGCGGACCGCCGTCTTCGGCGACACCTACCGGTTCGTCATCACCACCCCGCTCGCGAGCTTCGCCCAGCTCGACGAGACCGGTGACGAGGGCGCGCGCGCCGGCATCGTGAGCCGAATCAGGAACGTCATCACGAGCCGCGCCACCTACGCGGTGCGGACGGCGCCGACCCTCGACAACCCCCTCCCGGAGGGCGAGACGCCGGCCCTCATGCTGCTGCAGATCGTCTCGATCGCGCCCGGCCGCGAGCAGGAGTACCTGCGGGTGATGGCCGAGGACGTCCTCCCCCATTTCGACGAGGCGGAGATGCACCACACCACCGGCGCCCTGACGTTCGGGGGCGAGGGCGGGTACGTGCACGTCTTCCACGTCGAGAGCTTCGCCGCCCTCGACCAGGGTTCGCCGCTGGCCCGCGCCCTCGGCGCCCCCGCCGCGCTCGCGGTGATGGCGAAGCTGTCGGGCGTCGTGACCCGCAGCGAGCAGTGGCTCGTCCGGTACCTGCCCGACGTGAGCTTCCGGCCGGAACCGGAGGCCGAAGACCGACGTTAGTTGGACGACCCTGGGGCCGACGTTGGACCGGTTGGAGGCGCTCTGCGGGGCGCGAGGCGTCAACCCCGCCCTTCGTGGAAGAGACTCCTGAGCACGAACTGCACGTTGGCAGGGCGTTCCCCCAGCCGCCGCATGAAGTAGGGGAACCACTCGCTCCCGAACGGCACGTAGACGCGGACCCGGTGCCCCTGGTCGACCAGCCGGGCCTGCAGGTCGCGCCGCACCCCGAACAGCATCTGGAACTCGAACCGATCCGGAGCGAGGCCGAGGGCGCGTGCGCGTGCGCGGGTGGCCGCAATCATGTCCGGGTCGTGGGTGGCGAACGCGGGGTCGACGCCGTCCTCGAGGAGTGCGTGCATCAGCCGCACGAACGATGCGTTCACCTCGGCCTTCCGCGGGTGGGCGACGCTCGGAGGCTCCTGGTAGGCGCCCTTGCAGAGGCGCACGCGGGCGCCGAGCGCGTTCACCCGGGCGAGGTCGTCGACCGTCCGGTAGAGATACGCCTGCAGCACGACGCCGACGTTGCGGTGACCGTCGCGCCAGACCCGCTCGAACAGGTCGAGGGTGGGGTCCACCCACGCCGACTGCTCCATGTCGATGCGCACGAAGCTCGCGTCGCCGGCGGCGTCGAGCACGCGGCGCAGGTTGGTCTCGCAGGCGTCGGCGTCGACGCCCAGCCCGAGCTGGGTGAGCTTGACGGAGATCTGACACGCGAGACCGGCTTCGCGCGCGTCCTCCACCACGCGGGCGTAGGCCTCGGCCGCAACCCGAGCCGCCGGCGGCGCGGTGACGGCCTCTCCGAGGTGGTTCAGCGTGCAGCCGATGCCGCGGCCGGCCAGCGCCCGGGCGGCGGAGAGCGCATCGGCGACGCGCTCGCCCGCAATGAACCGCCGGGCGAACCGGCCCTCGCGCATGCCGTAGCGCGAGGCGAGCCGTTTCACCGTCCCGCTCGCCGCGAGAGTGTGGAACAGCGCACGCGACAGGGGCTCGATCATGCGACGTGCCGACCGTGGTCAACCGGGATCGAGTTGCAGAGGTGGTTGGCGGGATGGCGGGGCGAACGACCCCGCCGGCGGGGAACGGCGGCGCCGGTCATCGGCGCCTCACACCGGCCGGGCCGGACCTGCGCCGTCGGGTGGAACGAGAGCCGCCGGTAGGCGACGGCGACTCTCCACCCCGCGGTCTCCTCCCGCCGACCGTCACGCCAGAATCTCGTGCACGACCCGGGCCGGCTCGACCCCCGTCAACCGGGCGTCGAGGCCGCGATGCCTGAACGTGAACCGCTCGTGGTCGATGCCGAACAGGTGCAGGATGGTCGCCTGGAAGTCGTGGACGTGCACCGGATCCTTGACGATGTTGTACGAGAAGTCGTCGGTCTCGCCGTAAGCCACCCCGCCCTGCACCCCGCCGCCGGCCATCCACAGGCTGTAGCAGCGCGGATGGTGGTCGCGGCCGTAGTCGGTGGGGGTCAGGCGGCCCTGCGAGTAGATGGTGCGGCCGAACTCGCCGCCCCAGATGACGAGGGTCTCGTCGAAGAGCCCGCGCTCCTTCAGGTCCTGGACGAGGGCCCACGCGGCGCGGTCGACGTCGCGCGCCTGCGCCGGCAGCACCTGCGGCGCGAACGAGTGCACGTCCCACCCGCGGTGGTAGATCTGGACGAAGCGCACGCCCCGCTCGACGAGCCGGCGCGCCATCAGGGCCGCGTTCTGGAACTTGCCGGCCTGCTTCGCCTCCTCGCCCCAGCGCTCGAAGGTGCTGTCGGGCTCGCTCGACAGGTCGGCCATCTCGGGCACCGACGACTGCATGCGGAAGGCCATCTCGTACTGCCCGATGCGGGCCAGGGTCTCGGGGTCGCCGACCTGCTCGTGGCGCAGCCGGTTCAGCTCGCCGAGCCCGTCGAGCATCTCGCGCCGCACGCCGGGCGACACGCCGTCGGGGTCGCGCAGGTAGAGCACGGGGTCGGCCCCGGTGCGCAGCCCCACCCCCGCGTACTCCGGCGACAGGAACCCGGCGCTCCACAGCTTGGCCGAGATCGCCTGCACCCCGGCGCGGGGATGGCTGCGCTCGGCGTTCATGACCACGAACGTCGGCAGGTCCTCGTTCATACTGCCGAGGCCGTAGGCGAACCACGCCCCGATGCACGGCCGCCCGGGAATCTGCTGGCCGGTCTGGATGAACGTGATGCCCGGCTCGTGGTTGATGGCGTCGGTGTGCATCGACCGGATGACCGCGATGTCGTTGGCCATGCTCGCGGTGTGGGGCAGGATCTCCGAGAACCACGCGCCGCCGTCGCCGTGCTGCGAGAACTCGAACACCGAGGGGGCGATGGGGAAGCGCGACTGCCCCGACGTCATCGTCGTCAGCCGCTGGCCCCGGCGGATCGACTCGGGCAGGTCCTTGTCGTACCAGTCCCGCATCTTCGGCTTGTAGTCGAGCAGGTCCATCTGGGGCGGGGCGCCCATCATGTGGAGGTAGATGCAGCGCTTCGCCTTCGGCGCGAAGTGCGGCAAAGCCGGCAGCCCCGCCGCCGCCCCGGGGGCCTGCCCCGGCCGCGCGAACGCGTCGCCGGCCAGCAGGTTGGCCAGGGCCAGCCCCCCGATGCCCCGGGCGGTGCGGCCGAAGAATTGACGCCGAGTCTCCGCGCGAACGGCTTCCTTGAATGGATGCATCGCTTGCTCTCCGGGCCCTACTTGTTCAGGACCTCGTCCAGGTTCATCAACTGGCTCGCCAACATCGTCCACGCCGCCGACTCCGTCAGCGGCAGCGCCGCGTCGTGGGCCGACTCGCCCACCGACAGCAGCTCCCTCGCCCCGTCGGCGTCGTTGCCGTAGAGGTCGACGAAGCGGTCCCAGGTCCGCCGCGCCACCGTCCGCTCGGGGACGGTGAAGCTGCGGGCGAGAAGCCGCGTCGTCATGTAGTCGAGCCGCCCGTCGAAGTCGTACCCGCCCTCGCGCATCGCCCGCTGGGCGAGATGCCGCGACGCCTCGACGAACTGCGTGTCGTTCATCGTCACCAGGGCCTGGAGGGGCGTGTTGGTCCGCTCGCGGCGCACCGTCGAGTGCTCGCGCGTCGGCGCGTTGAAGATATCCATCGACGCCGGCGGCGCCGACCGCTTCCAGAACGTGTAGAGGCTGCGGCGGTAGAGGGCGTCGCCGCTGTCCCGCTCGTAGACGCGGGTGTTGCTCTGGGGCATGGCCACCGTCGACCAGACCCCCTCGGGCTGGTACGGCCTCACGCTCGGCCCGCCGATGGTGCGCACGAGCAGCCCGCTCGCGGCGAGGGCCTGGTCGCGCACCATCTCGGCGTCCATCCGGAACCGGGGCCCGCGCGACAGCAGCCGGTTCTGCGGGTCCCGCTCCAGCTTCTCGGGGGTCACGGCCGCGGCCTGCCGGTAGGCGGCCGACGTCACGAGATTGCGGTAGAACCGCTTGACGTCCCACCCCGAAGCGCGGAAGTCGTGGGCCAGGTAGTCGAGCAGCTCGGGGTGAGACGGCGTCTCCCCTTGCGCCCCGAAGTCCTCGCTGGTCGCGACCAGCCCGGCGCCGAAGACCTGCTGCCAGAACCGGTTCACGGTCACCCGGGCGGTCAGGGGGTTCGCGTCGTCGACGAGCCACCGCGCGAGGCCGAGACGGTTGCGGGGCCACGACTCCGCCATCGGCGGCAACGCCGCCGGGGTGCCCGCGAGGACCCGCTCGCGGCGCTGGTCGTACACCCCGCGTTCGAGAACGTAGGCCGCCGCCTCGCCGTCCGCGCGCTCCTGCATCACGTGGGTGATGCTGCCGCGCCGCCGCACTTCGCGCCACTCGTCGTCCACCGCCCGGCGCCGGGCCTGGAGCCGGCGGTACGGCTCGTCGTCGATGCTCAGGTAGCGCAGCCGGAGGACGTTGCGCTCGGGCATGGTCAGGCCCTGAGGCGACTTGACGGTCGCCCCCCGCAGGGTCCGCCACTCGGACACCACCTTGGCCTCCTGCACCGTGAGGGCGCGGTCGAACACGCGGAGATCGGCGATGCCCCCGCCCGCGAAGTGGCGGCTCTCGACGACGCCGCGGTTCACGGCCCCGCCCCGCCCCAGGTAGAACGGCTCGTCGGTGACGATGCTGCCCTCCGCCTTCGCGAAGAACTCGCTGCCCTGCTCCTCCACCCGCTCGCCGTTCTGGTAGACGTGCAGCCCGCCGCGCTCGCCCGACCCGTCGTGGGTGAGGACGACGTGCGTCCACTCGCCGGCCGGCATCCGCTTGGTGTTGATGGGCCCGACGCGGGCGCTGGTGGCGACCCCGCGGGCGTTCCGCTCGCCCGTCAGCCGGAAGCTGAGCTGCCGCGAGCCGAGGGTCACCGCCCAGCCGCGAGCGCCATCCTCCTGATCGTACTGGCCGGCCACGACGAAGTTGCCCTCGTCCTCGGGCTGGTAGATCCACATCGCGATGGAGAACGGCGTGTCGGCGTCGAGGTCCAGGGACGGCAGCTCGACCCATGACTCGCCGTCGAAGCGCAGGGCGGGATGGCCGTCGGGGCCGCCCTCGACGGTGACGCCGGCCTCGAGGGCGACGGGGCGCCGCTCGCCCTCGTGGACGACGGCGGGGCCGGCCGGGTCGTCGAGCACGAGCGTCAGCAGCTCGGCCTCGGGCTCGAGCGGCGTCACCAGTTCGCGATGCTCGCCGCGGGTCACCCACTCGATGAAGTCGGGGTTCACCGACACCGCGCGCTCCTCGAGCCGGGCGTCGAGCTCGGCCGCCTCGTCGCGCAGATCGTGCCAGAGCTCGCGGTCCGCTTCGTCGGGCACCACGAGGATGGGCGGCGGGTCGGAGACGTTGCCGTCCATGACGTACTGGGTGGTGTTCCGGAAGAACGCGGTCATCGCGTAGAACTCGCTCTGCGCGATGGGATCGAACTTGTGGTCGTGGCACGTGGCGCAGCCGACGGTCAGCCCGAGGAAGACGTTGCCGATGGTCTCGGCCCGGTCCTTGGCGTAGATCGCCTCGTACTCTTCGGGCACCACCCCGCCCTCGTTGGTGGTGATGTTGTTGCGCTGGAAGCCGGTGGCGACGAGCTGATCGAGGCTCGGCTCGGGCAGGAGGTCGCCCGCCACCTGCTCGACGACGAAGTCGTCGAAGGGCTTGTTCTCGTTGAACGCCCGGATCGTCCAGTCGCGCCAGGCGAACATCTCGCGGTAGTTGTCGATGTGAATGCCGTGGGTGTCGCCGTAGCGCGCCGCGTCGAGCCAGTAGCGGGCGCGGTGCTCGCCCCAGTGCCGCGACCCGAGCAACCGATCGACGAGGGTCTCGTAGGCGTCGTCCGAGTCGTCGTTCAGATAGGACGCGAGAAGGCCGGGGTCCGGGGGCAGGCCCGTCAGATCCAGGGCGACCCGGCGGGCCAGCGTCCGCTTGTCGGCCTCGGCCGCGGGCGTCAGCCCCTCGGCCTCGAGCCGCGCGAGGACGAACCGGTCGATCGGGTTGCGCGCCCACGCTTCGTCGGCCACCGCGGGCGGCGCGTGATCGGCGACGGCCTCGAACGACCAGTGCTGGTCCCAGGGCGCGCCCGCGTCGATCCAGCGCGTCAGCACCTCTATCTGTCCCGCCGACAGCCGCTTGTCGGACAGCGCCGGAGGCGGCATGCGCAGCCGCTCGTCGGCGTGGGTGATGCGCTGGTGCAGCACGCTCGCCCCGGCGTCGCCGGGCACGACGGCGGCGCCCCGCGGCCGCGCCCCGAACGCCCCGTCCTGCGTGTCGAGGCGCAGCCTCGCCTGGCGGGCGCCCTCGTCAGGCCCGTGGCACGAGAAGCAGTTGTCGGCCAGAATCGGCCGCACGTCGCGCTGGAAGTCGACGGCGGGCGCGGGCGGGGCCTGGGCCGCGACGGCGGCGGGGGCCGCCGGCGGCAGCGCCGCGACGCAACCGGACACGGTCAGGACGACGGTCAAGCGACGAATGGACATGGTGGGTGCTCTCCGCATGCAGGGTGCCGGGCGGTGCGGACACGGGCGAACCACAGCCGGCTCGGCGACGGACGCGTCGCTGCCGGTCGCCCCCGCCTCACGTCGGCTCTCCCCCCGGCCCGTGCGGGTCGGGGGGCGACCGCCGATCAGAAGCGGAACAGTCTCGTGAACTTTACAACGAGAGCGCGGTTCTGGAGCAATGGAAACCGCTGGTCCGGCGTCAGCACGGTGTCCCGCTGGTCGTTGTAGACGACGAACAGCTCGCTGCCGGGGCGGTACTCCCAGCGCAGACGCAGGTTGGTGCTGACCACCTCCTGCACCGGGTTGAACTGCACGAGCCCGCTGAAGAAGACGCGGGGGTTGAACGTGTAGGTCACCCGCGTGATGGCGAGCGGCGCCGTGAAGGTCGCCTCCGGGAGCCTGACGTGGTTGACCGAGACGCTGGGCTCGAACGAGAACTGGGGAGTGACCTCGATGCGGCCGCGCGAGTAGCCCGCCGACGTGATCTCGCCGTTGTAGAACTCGCCGTACTGCAGTGACAGGTTGCCCGAGAGGCGGCGCTGCGCGCCCATCGAGTACGAGACGTAGTAGTCGCGGAACAGGTACTCGCCCGACGGAATCGTGTAATCGCTGCCGAGGATGTTCTCCCACGGCACATCGAGGAACTCGTAGCTGCGCTGCACGTCGGCGCTGAACCGGTCGCTGTTCTCGAACTCGATCTGGAAGTTGGCCTGGGCGAGCTCCGTTTCCGGCACGCCGGCCACGGTCTCGAAATAATCGTAGCTGCCCCCGAAGGTGAACTGCCGCACCGCCTCGATGCCGGCCGGGCGCGGGGAGTACTTGGCCTGCAGGTACGTGCGCCGGAAGTCGGCGCGGCGCAGGAAGCCCACCTCGGGGTTGAAGTTGTCGCCGACCAGCAGGTGGTCGAGGCTGACCGCGTAGAGGTCGCCGTTGTAGGTGAACGCGGCCTGGTAGCTCTCGTCCTCGCCGACGAGGCCCGGCGTCCGCGTCTTGGCGTAGTAGCCGTTGAAGTTGACGTTGTCGTAGAACGAGAAGACACCGTCGACGCCGAACGCCTCGTTCGTTCCTTCCCCGTCCAGCGAGACCGACCGCCCCGTGAACAGGGCGCCGACGGCGCTCCGCCGCAGGATGTCGCGCTTCAGCCGGAGGACCGTGAAGTTGGTGGGAACCGCGACGTCCGTAACGTCGTCGGTCTGGATGTTCAGGGCCCCCAGCGTGAAGTCGCCGACCTTGCCGGTCAGCCGCCCCCCGGCCTGGATGGGGACCGTGGTTCCCGACTCCAGACCGATCCGCCGGCTGAAGAAGACCGTGGGCACGTCGCCGCCCCCGAAGAAGCCGCCGGAGCCCGGTCTGCCGCCGCCGCCGGGCCCGCCGCCGCCGCCGAAGCTCACCCCGCGGCCGAAGTCGAAGATGCCGCGCCCCTCGAGGAAGAACTCGCGCTTCTCGGGAAAGAACAGGCTGAACCGCGTCAGGTTGATCTGCGCCTCGTCCACCTCGACCTGCGCGAAGTCGGTGTTCACGGTGAAGTCCGCGGTGAGGTTCTCGGTGACGCCGTACTTGACGTCGACGCCGCCGTTGTAGTCACCCTCGTTGTAGACGTCGGTGGCGACGTTGGTGGCCGACGACCCGATGCCGTAGGGCTTGATCTCGAACGTCCGGTTGCCCGACGGCACCTGCAGCCCGGTCAGCGTGCCCGCCGCCGAGAGACGGAACATCCCCGGACCGGCGGAGATGGCGACGGGGGTCAGGTAGTTCCACTCGTTCTTCCAGCGCACGTTGCGGCCGAGCTGGATGCCCCACACCTGCGACTCGCCGCCGGGGAAGCGGATCGACTTGAAGGGAATCTCCATCTCCACCGTCCAGCCCCCGGCGAAGCGGCCCGTGCGGACGTCCCATATCGGGTTCCAGTCGCTGTTGGGGTTGCCCTCGTCGGTGATCTGGTAGTCGAAGAACCCGCCGATGGGGTTGACCATGAACGCGAACCCGTTGCGGCGGTCGTAGAAGGTGTCGATGGCGGCGCTGAACGTGTCGTTGTTGATGATCTGGAACGAGTCGCGCTGCATCTCGTTGGCGACCCAGCGCGACTCGGGGGCCGAGTCCCACATGCGGCCGGAGATGTAGATGTTGCTGTCGTCGTAGAACACCCAGGCCTCGGTGCGCTCGGTCGCCGGCGCCCCCTCGTCGGGCTGCTGCTGCACGAAGCCGGTCAGCGGCTCGACGATCTCGTAGACGCCCTCGTCGAGGACGCCGTCGACGGCGAGCGGCTGGTCGAGGGGCACCGCGCGAATTGTCACCCGCCCCGCCGCATCGCGCGCCAGCGTCTCGGGGGCGACGGGCGGCGGCGGGCCGTCGATGATGCGGGGGGCGCCGCCGAAGCCGGCGGGACGCGCCATCGGCGCACCGGGCTCGGCCGTGCCGCCGAAGCGCCGGCCGGTCCCCGCGCCCGGGTCGCCGCCCGGCGGCGCGAACGGAGGACGGCGGCCGGCCCCCGCGCCCGGGTCACCGCCCGGCGGCGCGAACGGAGGACGGCGGCCGGCCCCCGCGCCCGGGTCACCGCCCGGCGGCGCGAACGGAGACCGGCGGCCGGCCTCCGTGCCCGGGTCACCGCCCGGCGGCGCGAACGGAGACCGGCGGCCGGCCTCCGCGCCCGGGTCGCCGCCCGGCGGCGCGAACGGAGGACGGCGGCCGGCCTCCGCGCCCGGGTCACCGCCCGGCGGCGCGAACGGAGGGCGGCGGCCGGCCCCCGCGCCCGGGTCGCCGCCCGGCGGCGCGAACGGAGGACGGCGGCCGGCCCCCGCGCCCGGGCCGCCGCCCGGCGGTACGAAGGGAGGACGGCCTCCCTCCGCCACGGACGGGTCACCGCCCGGCCGGTCCCCGACTGCAGCCGGCCGGCGAAGCGGCGGGGACGGTACCGCACCCGGGGGCGCTGCGGCGCCCGAAGGCAGTGCGGCGCCCGAAGGCGGTGCGGCGCCCGGGGGCGCCAAGTTCGCGGCCATGGCGGGCGCCTCTCCCGACAGCCCCCGGCGCAGATCCTCCGACAACCGGTCCTGCAGGTCGAACAGATCCGCCAGCATGCCGTCGACGGTGGTCGCATGCCGCACGGCCGCCGTGTCCACGTCGACGATCCGCGCGGTCAGCCGCACCTGCTGTCCCAGCCGCTGGAAGCCGCCGCCGATCACCCATCGCGCCCCGAGGGCCCGCCCCGCCTGCACGGCCGGGGTGTCGCCCAGGTTCACCGCCCCCCCCGGCCCGAGACGGGCCTGGCGCAGGGCCGCCTCCACCGCGTCGTTACCCACCACCGCGACCGTGCCGAGGCCGGCGAGATCCGCCGTGATCGTCTCGGCGACGCCGAACCCGATCCACTCGTCCTCGGCCGCCCCGGTGATGTTGTCGAACGCGACCACCGCGACGGCGTCGCCCAGGGAGGCCGACGCCGGCGCCTGCGCCTGCGCCTGGACCACCGTCGGCGCGAGCACGAGCATCAGCGCGAGAAGGCCATGGTGGAACGCCGCGCCGCCCCCTGACTCGCCGGCCGGGCATCCCGCACCAGCCGCCAGCCCGGGGCGGTCACGCCGCGAGGCGGAACCGTTCGCTCCCCCGCCGAGAATCGTGGCCATCATTTCTCGCGCCCCCTGTACGCCATTGCACAATTCTCGCATAACCATAGAGGACGTTCGAGACTCCCGTTTCGTTGACAGCGCGACTTCCCTCGCCGCCTTCACGGCGGGACCGAGCGGGCGCGCGGCCGGCGTCGTACCGCCGATTCGCCGACCGGCGGCCGGCGCCTCGTCGGGACGAGCCGAGCAGGCTGCCGGGCGGCGCGTTGGCGGACCCGACCGGCGCGCGGCCGGCGTCGTACCGTCGACTCGCCGACCGGCGACCGGCGTCTCGTCGGGGCGAGCCGAGCAGGCTGCCGGGCGGCGGGTTGGCGGACCCGACCGGCGCGCGGCCGGCGCCGTACCGTCGACTCGCCGACCGGCGACCGGCGTCTCGTCGGGGCGAGCCGAGCAGACTGCCGGGCGGCGGGTCGGACCTGCGCGGGCCGGGCGGCGGGTCGGCCGCCGGTCGTCGGCTCTCCGTCGCCGAAGCAGGTCGCGGCGGGCCCGGAAGCGGCCTGGGCGGGGCGCCGCGCCGGCCGGGTCGCGGCCCGGCGGTGCGCCGCCGCGGTGTTCGCGTCATAATGCGAGGGTGAGGGCGCGCCGGAACGGTCGCCCTCGGCCCCGTGAACTCGGCCCGGGCGCTGGTTCGCGGCCCGGCGCGGTCGGCAACCGCGGCCCGGCGCGGTCGGCAACCGCGGAGAGCTACCGCGCGGCCCGGCGATCGAGGAGGCGCCGCCCCGCTCGCCGAAGGACGGTGGCCGGAGGCCCGGCGCCCACGACACAGCACACGCAGGAGATGAAGCACATGGCGAGACTACCGATACGACCCGTCGCCGCGGGCGCCGCCGTCGCCGCGCTCGCGCTGGCGGTTCCGCCGGGGGCGGCCGCCCAGGAGCGCGCCTACACCCCGGTGACCGACGAGCGGCTCCGAGCGCCGGCCGACGGCGACTGGCTGATGTACCGCCGCACCTACGACAGCTGGGGCTACAGCCCCCTCGACCGGATCACCACCGCGAACGTGGCCGATCTCGAGCCGGTGTGGCTGCTGTCGACGGGCGTCACGTCGGGCCACGAGTCGCCGCCGGTGGTCAACGACGGCGTCATGTTCATCACCACCCCCGAGGACCGGGTCATCGCGGTGGACGCCCGGACCGGGGAGCAGCTCTGGCTCTACCAGCGGCAGTTCCCCGAGGACATGGCCCATCCCCACCGGACCAACCGCGGGGTCGCCCTCTACGGCGACAAGGTCTACTACACGACCCATGACGCGTTCGTGGTGGCCCTCGACGCAGTGACCGGCGAAGTGGTCTGGGAGACCGCCGTCGCCGATTACCGCACCGGCTACTACATGACCATCGCGCCGCTCATCGCCAACGGCAAGGTCCTCGTCGGTCCGTCGGGAGGCGAGCGCGGCATCCGCGGGTTCGTGGCCGCCTACGACGCCGAGACGGGCGACGAGGTGTGGCGCACGCACACCATTCCCGGCCCCGGCGACCCCGGCATCGAGACCTGGCCGGGCGAGACGTGGCGCACCGGCGGCGCCTCCATCTGGATCACCGGCTCGTTCGACCCCGAGCTGAACCTCACCTACTGGGGCACGGGCAACCCCGGCCCGTGGATCGGCGACCAGCGGCCCGGCGACAACCTATACACCAACTCGGTCGTCGCCTTCGACGCCGACACCGGCGAGATCAAGGGATACCACCAGTATCACTGGAACGGCTCGTGGGACTGGGACGAGGTCTCGGCCCCGCTGCTCATCGACGTCCCCCGCGACGGCCGCACCATCCCCACCCTGGTGCACCCCGGCCGCAACGGCTACCTGTGGATGCTCGAGCGCGGGCCCGACGCCATCACCTTCGTCGACGCCCAGCCCTACGTCGACCAGAACGTGTTCACGGCCATCGACCCCGTGACCGGCCGGCCCGAGTACGACCCCGAGCGCAAGCCCGGCACGAACCGCCCCGCCACCTTCTGCCCCTCGCTGTGGGGCGGCAAGGACTGGCCGCCGGCCGCCTACAGCCCCCAGACCGGCTACCTCTACATCCCCGCCAACGAGAACCTCTGCTCGACCATCGTCGGCCGCGAGGTCGAGTACGTCCCCGGCCAGGGGTTCACCGGCGCCTCGTCCCAGGTCTTCGTGGTGAACGGCGCCGACCACCTCGGCGAGCTGCAGGCGTGGGACCTCTCGACCGGCGAGCAGGTCTGGACCCACGAGTTCCCCGAGTCGCAGAACTGGGGCCCGATCCTGACCACGGGCGGCGGCCTAGTCTTCGCCGGCGGCACCAACGACCGCTACTTCCGGGCGTTCGACGCCGCCACCGGCGAGGTCCTCTGGGAGCAGCGCACGAACTCGGGGGTCATCGGCGTCCCCGCGTCGTACGAGGTCGACGGCGTCCAGTACATCGCCGTGCAGTCCGGCTGGGGAGTCGACGCCCAGGGCATGCAGCGGGCCGTCAACCAGCACCTCGAGCGGAACGTCCAGGTGCCCCAGGGCGGGGTCCTCTGGGTGTTCGCGCTGGGGGACTGACACCGCCACCCGCGTGCGCCCGGTCCGGCCGGGCGCCAAGGTCGCCAACGACGCTATCGATACCGGACACCCGCGTGCGCCCGGTCCGGCCACCGCCCGGATCGGGCGCGGGCGTCAGACGTCATTCTCCTTCTGATCGCTGTTCGTCCAGGCTTCGTACACCGCCTGCGTCAGCGCCGTCAGGCGCTCCCTGTGCTCCTCCCACTCCTCCGCGGTGCAGTAGAACTGGACCTCGGCCTCGCGGTCTTCCACCGGCTCTCGGTTCGCCGGCCACGTACCGTGTCGAACCTCCTCCAAGGCCGGCCGGAACGCGTCCGGGCACAGGGCCTTGGCGCCCCGCCGAGAGGGCTCGACGGACCTCCGGCCGGGCCGCTCACGCCCCTGGGGCCGGCCTCACATCCCGGAGACGCGGCCGGCGATGCGGTAGCAGTGGAAGATGATGTGCCACCCCAACACCACGGCCGCGAGCCACGCCACCCAGTAGTAGTCGCCGGGAATCCCGAGGTTGCCGCCGAAGAACGGCGTCGCGTGCTCGTTGGCCATCGCCCACAGCAGCGGCAGCGACATGTAGGTGTTGTGCTTCGAGCGCAGCCCGGCGAGGGCCGGGTCGGCGGGGTCCGGCGGGTTGCCGGCCTTCACCGCGGCGATGATGCGCTGCTGCGCCGGCCAGATGCGGAACCACACGTTGAAGGCCATCATCGTCCCGAACATCGCGCCGGTGTGGATGAGGACCGCGCGCGGCAGGAAGCCGCCGACCTCCACGAACAGGAAGACGACGACCGCGAGCAGCACGAACGAGACGATGGTGGCGGCGCGGACGTTCGACTTGAGCCCGCTCTTCCACAGCGCGTCGTAGCCGAAGACGGCGAGGAAGGTCACCGCGATCATGGCGATCGAGGCCGCCCCCCAGCTCGCGTCGACGGCGAGGGTCAGACCCCCGTGGTAGAAGATGAGCAGCAGCAGGAGGACCCCGGTGATCCAGGTCCAGGCCGCGCCCCAGCGGAACCAGAACAGCGCGCGCGGCATCAGCTCAGGCACGACCTTCTGCTTCGTGGGTCCGTCGAGCTTCGCGGCCATCTGGCCGTTGACGAAGTTGAAGAAGTAGAGATGCCCGATCCAGATGATCCCCGCGAACACATGGAGCCATCGGAAGAGGAACTGCAGACTGTCCATCATGGTCGTTTCCCCTCGTCGTCTGTACCGCGGTCGAGATTCGCTCGATTGTATGCGTAAAGGCTCTATCGCACGCCGAACAGGATCTCCGTCGTCAACTGGTCCAGCCGCTCGTAGGCCAGCTCGCGGGCCCCGAGCGCCGCGCGGTCGAAGCGGTGACCTCGGAGCGCCGCCGCGGCGTCGGGGCTGAACGCGTCGAACCCCGGCGCGGCCTGGGTGGTCTCGGCGAGGCCGGCGAGAAGGGCGCGGACGTCGGGGTCGGCGTTCCACCGCGCCGCCTTCTCCTTGAGGATGAGGTACGTGCGCATGCAACCGCGCGCGAAGTCCTTGACGCCCTCGATGCCCTCGGTGCGGTAAGCGTGGGCGTCGAAGTGGCGGGGGCCCGCGTAGCCCACGTCCTCGAGGAACTTCACCAGCCAGAACGCTGCCTTGGGATTCGCCGCCCCGAACCGGAAGTCCTGGTCGTAGCGACCCATGACCTGGTCGTTCAGGTCGATGTGGAAGAGCTTGCCCGCCTCCCACGCCTGGGCCACCGCGTGGGTCATGTTCAGGCCGGCCATGTGTTCGTGGGCGACCTCGGGGTTCACCCCCACGAGCTCCGGATGGTCGAGGGTCGGGATGAAGCCGAGATAGGCGCCGGTGGTGGCGAAGTAGATGTCGCCGCGCGGCTCGTTGGGCTTCGCCTCGAGCGCGAAGCGGTAGCCGTAGCCGTTGGCGATGGAGTACTCGCAGAGGAAGTTCAGGGCCTCGCGGAACCGCTGGACGGCGGCGTCGGGGCGCCGGCAGCCGTCGGTCTCGGTCCCCTCGCGCCCGCCCCACATGACGAAGATCTTCGCGCCGAGCTCGGCCCCGAGGTCCATCGCCCCCATGGCCTTCTGCACCGAGAGGGCCCGCACCGCGGCGTCGTTGGCGGTGAACGCGCCGTCCTTGAAGGCGGGGTCCGTGAACAGGTTCGTCGTGACCATGGGCACGACGATGCCGTGGTCCGCGCACGCCCGCCGGAACTCGCGCACTATGCGGTCCCGCTCGGCCGCTGCCGCGTCGATGGGCACGAGGTCGTTGTCGTGCAGGTTGACCCCCCAGGCCCCCACCTCGCCAAGGAGCGCTACGAGCTCGACGGGAGACAGCCGCGGCCGGACCGGCTCGCCGAACGGGTCGCGGCCGGGGTTGCCGACCGTCCACAGGCCGAACGAGAACTTGTGCTCCGGACGCGGAGCGTAGGCGTCGTCAGACATGGCTCATCTGCTCATCTCTCACCGGCGTCGAGCGCGGCCATCGCGCCGGGCTCCATGGCTCACCTGCTCATCTCTCACCGGCGTTCGGGTGCAGGGCGCGGTAGAGGGTGCGGAAGCGGTGGTACTGCCGGTCGAGCGCGGCCATCGCGCCGGGCTTCATGGCTCACCTGCTCATCTCTCACCGGCGTTCGGGTGCAGGGCGCGGTAGAGGGTGCGGAAGCGGTGGTACTGCCGGTCGAGCGCGGCCATCGCGCCGGGCTCCGGCGCGATCGTCTCCGCCACCCGCACCGCGGCCTCGCAGGCCTCGTCCACCGAGCCCCACAAGCCGACCCCGACCCCCGCGAGCAGCGCCGCGCCGTAGGCGGCGCCTTCCTCGGCCGCCAGCACGTCGACGGGCTGGCCGTACGCGTCGGCCTGAATCTGCCGCCACAGCGGCGACCTCGCCCCGCCCCCGCCGAGCCGGATGCGGGTCGCGGGCACGCCCATCTCCTCGACGATCGTCAGGCTGTCGCGCAGGCTGAAGGCGACGCCCTCCAGCACCGCGCGAATCACGTGCGCTCGGCCGTGCGCGGCGGACAGCCCCACGAGCGCCGCCCGCGCCTCCGGATCGAGGTGCGGCGTGCGCTCGCCCATCAGGTACGGCGCCCACAGCACGCCGTCGGCGCCCGGCGGGGCCGCCGACGCCTCGGCGCACAGGCGGTCGTAGGGGTCGCCGGCCGCCGCGGAACCTCCGTCCCCCGAGCCGATGGTGTCGCGCAGCCAGCGCAGAGACAGCCCCGCGCCCTGGGTCACCCCCATGACGTGCCAGCGGTCGGGCACGGCGTGGCAGAACGTGTGCACGCGCCCGCCCGGGTCGCGCGCCGGCCGGTCGGTGGCCGCGAACACCACGCCGGAGGTCCCGATGGTGGCGCTGACGGCGCCAGGGCGCACGATGCCCATCCCCACCGCCCCCGCCGCCTGGTCTCCCCCGCCGGCCACGACCGGCGTCCCGGCGCGGAGGCCCGTGGCCTCGGCTCCGGTGGGCGCGAGACGGCCGGTGACCGCCGGGCCCTCGCTGACGGCGGGGAGGGCGGCCTCGTCGATCCCCACGTGCGAGAGCAGCTCCGACGACCAGCGCCGCCCGGCCACGTCGAAGAGCAGGGTCCCCGACGCGTCCGCCGCGTCGGTGGCGCGCTCCCCCGTCAGCCGCCACCGCACATAGTCCTTGGGCAGCAGGACCGTCCGCACCCGCTCCCAGCGCGCCGGCTCCTCGTCGCGCACCCACAACAGCTTGGGGAGGGTGAACCCGGTGAGGGCGGGGTTGGCGACGAGCTCGATCAGGCGCGCCGCCCCCACCTCGTCGGTGAGGCGCCGGCACTGGGCGCCGGTCCGCTGGTCGCACCAGATGATGGCGGGCCGCACCACCTCTCCCGCCGCGTCGAGCAGCACCGCGCCGTGCATCTGGCCCGACAACCCGACGGCCCGGATGTCGCCGGGCGCCATCGCCCCCGCCGCCACGACCGCGCGGATGGCCGCCTGCGACGCGCGCCACCAGTCGGCGGGATGCTGCTCGGCCCAGCCCGTACGGGGCGAGTCGAACGCCGCGTGCGCCGCCGTAGCCGTCGCCGTCACCGCCCCGTCGGCATCGACGACCACCGCGCGCGACCCGCCGGTTCCGACGTCGAGCCCCAGCACCGCCATCGGCCCATAGGATACCCCGGCGGCCGGCCCCCGGCCCGAGGCCCGGGCGCCGGTTTCGCGCGCCAAACGACCCGCCGGGGGCGGGCACGGCCCCCCCCGGGCCGACCGGCGTCGCGTGACCGACAGGGCGGGCGGCGAGAGCGGACCTCGGCCGGCCGGGTCACGGCCGACCACGCGGTGACCGGTTTGTGATCGACGGGGCGGGCGGCGAGAGCGGACCTCGGCGCTGGGACGAAGCCGCGACCCCGTCGGCCGGGATGCATCGCGGGATCGAACGCGGCGGGGCGCCGCGCCCTGGCTCCCGGCGCGCCGGCGTCCTCGTGCGGCGAGAAACGCGGTACCATGATGCGCAGCAGAACCCCGACCGCGGAAAGGATGTGGACCGTGCGAAACGCAGCTCAGCTCGTAGCCGTGGCGGCAGCCGCCCTCCCGCTTCTCGCCGGCCCGCCGGCGGCGGCGGCGGAGACCGCGAAGGTCCTCTACCTCACGCAGTCGGCCGGGTTCGCGCACCCCGTCCTGCCGCACTCCGAGGCAGTCTTCACGCGCATCGCGAGAGACACCGGGCGCCTCGACGTGACCGTGTCCCGTGACGCCTCGACCCTGACCGCGGACACCCTCGCCGAGTACGACGCGGTGGTCTTCTTCACGACCGGCGAGCTGCCGATGGACGAGGCGCAGAAGGCGGCCCTGCTCGACTGGGTGCGGGGCGGCGGGGCGTTCGTCGGCGTGCACAGCGCCACCGACACCTTCTACGCCTGGCCCGGCTATCTCGCCCTCATCGGCGGCTACTTCGACGGCCATCCCTGGCACCAGGAGGTCACGGTGCGGGTCGAGAATCCCGAACATCCGGCGACGCGGCACCTCGGCGAGTCGTTCCGCATCCACGACGAGATCTACCAGCACCGCGAGTGGTCGCGCGAGAACGTGGACGTGCTGCTGAGCCTCGACACCGGGTCGGTCGACATGAACGCGCGCAACATCCGGCGCGACGACGGCGACTTCGCCCTCGCCTGGACCCGCGAGGAGGGCGACGGCCGCGTCTTCTACACCGCGCTCGGCCACCGTCCCGAGGTGTGGGACGACCCACGCTTCCAGACCCATCTGCTGCAGGGCATCGCGTGGGCCGTCGGCGCCCCGGCGACGGGCGCCGACGAGGCCGCCGCCAACACCCTGACCGACGAGGAGCGCGCCGCCGGTTGGGAGCTGCTGTTCGACGGCGACAGCCTCGCCGCGTGGCGCGGGTACCGGCGCGACACCGTGCCCGACGGCTGGCGCGCGGTCGACGGCGCCCTGGCCCGGGTCGGCCGCGGGGGCGACCTCATCACCGTCGAGCAGTTCGCCGACTTCGACCTGCGCTTCGACTGGCGGGTGGAAGAAGGCGGGAACAGCGGCGTGATGTTCCGCGTGGCGGAGGGCGACGGCCCGACGTGGCACACCGGGCCCGAGTTCCAGATTCTGCACAACGCCGGCCACCGGGACGGGCAGGCCCCCATCACGTCGGCCGCCAGCAACTACGCCGTCCACGCTCCCGCCCGCGACGTCACCCGCCCCGTCGGCGAGTGGAACACCGCCCGCCTCGTCGTCCACGGCGCCCGCGTCGAGCACTGGATGAACGGCGAGAAGCTGCTCGAGTACGAGATCGGCAGCCCCGACTGGCGGGAGCGGACGATGGCCAGCAAGTTCGCGTCGATTCCCCGCTACGGCCGCGAACCCCGCGGACACATCGCCATCCAGGACCACGGCGACCCGGTCGCGTTCCGGAACATCAAGATCCGCCGGCTCGACGCGAACTGAGCGGCCGACACCAATGTCATGACAGGCGAGACAGGAAATCGTCGCCGTCGTCGCAGGCCCAGCTAGCGGAGCGAGCGGTACGAGCCCGCCACGGCCTCGCGCGTCTTCTCCGACAGCTCCCGGTAGTCGGCCCCGGCGATGGGCGGCGAGACGACGACTTCCACCTCGATGCGCCGGTGGCGGAGGAGCCGCCAGACGTGGGGAAAGAACGTCATGCCCCCGTACCAGCACACGTCGTCCCGGTTCCCGGGGCCGACGGGCGTCGCGTCCAGGGTCCGGTAGTTGAGAGTCAGCGGCAGCACGGGCGCCCCCGCCAGCGTGCAGGCCTTGAACAGGGGGCTCTTGAAGGGCTGGACCTCGGCCCCGTCGCTCGCCGCGCCCTCCGCGAAGAGGGTCACGGGGACGCCGCTCTCGAGGAGGGCGGCGACGCCCCTTATCTCCTGCGCGAGCCGCCTCCGGCTGATGCGGTCCACGAAGAAGCACTGGGCGAACCGGCAGATGTGCCCCAGGAAGGGCGTCCCGTGCATCTCCCGCGACGTGACGAACGTCGAGGGGAAGAGGGCCCCGTGGACCAGGATGTCCAGATAGGACAGGTGGTTGACGGCATAGAGATACGCCTGCCCGGGCGCGACGTGACGCGCGTTCCTGAGCGTGACGGTGATACCCCAGTGGCGCAGGAACGCCCGGCACCCGAGGGAGGTGACCCGGTTCGCGTAGCGGCGCGCGGCGAGAGGAGACCACCGCCTGAGGCAGACCCCGAAGGTCTGCCAGAACGCGAACGCGAGAACGATGACTCCCCCGCCGATGAGCTTGAGCAGGGCCCTGCAAGACGTCATGGAACCGGCCCTCCGCCGGCGCCGGGCGTGCGCTCCGCGGAACCGCGGCGCCTCCAGCGGGCCGACTCCTGGAAAGTTGGTTGGGGCGGCTGCACAGCCGGGTAGCGACGCAGCCTCAGGACCTCGCACCGCAGGCTTACGGTAACGATAGCACGAATACAGCGAAAAGGGCCGATAGGACCGATCCACGACATTTGACAATTCCTTACGGTTGGCGAATAGTACGCCGAAACACCGGCTGGCGCGTGTCGACAGCGCGCCCGCTCGAGATAGTGGAGGGCGACGGTCTAACCGACTATGACTTTCATGAATCGAGGTGCGGCGATGTTCGAACGAGACCAAGCGATGCGCAGCGATGGCAGGAACCGGCTCGACGTGCGGGTGGTGGCGGCGCTGCTGCAGGTCCTGGCCATGTGTCTGTCGGCGCCGGCGGTCGCCCAGCCTCCCGCCCCGACGATAGACAGCGTGGGCCCGGGCTCGACGGGGGAGCTCAGAATCCTCTGGAGCTGGAGCCTGGATGGCTCGGCCTGTACCATCGACAGGTATCAAGTCGACTACAAGAAGACCAGTGAGACCTCCTGGAAGACCTATACGGAGGTTCTGGATCCGAACACCACCGCGCACGGCACCTACGAGGTTTACGACAATAGCCTCGGATCTGGGTTTTCGTCCAAGCTTTTCGTCCTCGGCCCCAACACGACGGGCCATAATCCGGGCGAAATCGCCGTGACGCTCGATGACGTCTCCTACGACGTCCGTATGGTTGCCTATTCGCCCGCCTGCGAAGACGACGACCCCTTCGGAATCAGCACGCCGGTCTCCAGTAGACCGGAAGTCTCCACCGCGATCGCCGACCAGTCGGTGAGAGTGGGCGAGACCGTGGAAGTCGACCTCGACGGTGTCTTCATCGACGATGACAACGATTCACTGACGCTCTCCGCGGCGTCGAGCGACACCGCCAAGGCCACCGTCACCGTCACCGGCAACACCCTGACCGTGACCGGGGTCGCCGTCGGAAGCACCACCGTCACCGTCACCGCCGACGACGGCAAGGGCGGCACTGCGGATGAGTCCTTCGACGTCACCGTCACCGCCGCCAACACCCCCCCTGGGGGGTGGACGGACGCGGTGCTGACGGTGGGGGTGACGCCGATCAAGGCGGTTCACATGGAAGAGCTGCGGACGCGTACGGCGACGGTGTCGACGGGGTGCGGGTTGACAGCGCCGCCGTGGACGGACGCGGTGCTGACGGTGGGGGTGACGCCGATCAAGGCGGTTCACGTGGAGGAGTTGCGGACGGCGCTGTCGTCGGCGTCGACGACGTGCGGTCTGACGGCGCCGACCTGGACGGACGCGGTATTGACGGTGGGGGTGACGCCGATCAAGGCGGCGCACTTCATGGAGCTTCGTTCCGCGGTGGAGGCGCTGGAGGCGCTGACGCCGTGAGGGCGTCGTCGGTGCGGCGGACGGTGAGTGACTTGGGGACGGACATGTATCGCGGGAGGACGACGATGACTCGACGCATGGTGGTCTTGGCGGGGTTGGGGGCATTGCTGATCGTGTCGGGTCCGGCGGGGTTGCGGGCTCAGACGCCGCCGCCGGTGATCCTGGGGGTTCAGTTGGACACGGCTCAGGGCGTGATGAACATCCTGGGGACGAGCCTGAGCGGCTCGTCGTCGCCGCTTGTGACGCTGGCGCTGACGACGCTGACGGTGCAGTCAGCCAGCCCGATGTCGGTGGTGGTGGCGATGCCGAGCAGCACGATTGCAGGGACGTATCTGCTGACGCTGGGTCGGTCCGACCCAGCGGGGAACGCGACCTTCTATGTGACGCTGGGGGCGTCGGGTCCTGCGGGCCCCGAGGGCCCTGCGGGTCCTGCGGGCCCTGCGGGTCCTGCGGGTGGCGTGGGCCCCGTGGGCCCCGTGGGCCCTGCGGGTCCTGCGGGCGATTCGGTGTTGCAGGTGGTAGGGGACCGGAACACGAGTTTCGGCGAGGACGTGTTGTCGGCGCTGGCGAGCGCGGCGTCCCGGAACAGCGGGTTCGGCTACGAGGCGCTGGAGGACGTGACGACGGGGACGCGGAACACGGGCCTGGGCTATCGGGCGGGTCGGCGGGTGTCGACGGGGACGCAGAATGTGGCGGTCGGGGCGTCGGCGCTTCGTGAGTCGGTCTCCGGGGCCCGGAACACAGCGGTGGGCTTCCAGGCTCTCCGGGACAACACGTCGAACGACAACATCGGGTTGGGCTACCGGGCGGGCCGTTCGAACACGAGCGGCAGCGGGAACATCTACATCGGGCACGAGGGGGTGGACGGGGAGTCGAACGTGATCCGTATCGGGACGCCGGACGCGGCGTCTCCGCCGCAGACGCACGTGGCGGGCGCGGTGGCGGTAGAGGGTGCGGTGACGGCGTCGTCGTTCTCGGGCGACGGTGCGGCGCTGACGGGTCTGGTGGCGGTCTACCAGTAGGGTCGGCGGGTTGCCCTGTCGCGGAACCGACCCTCCCCGCGCCGGCGTCTGAACCGGCCGCGGCGCCCCCCGCTGACCGCGCCGCCCCGACGGGTCAGCGGGGCTCGCCGGCAGCGCCGGCGACCATACCGGGGAACGGGGCGGTGGGCGCGGGTCGCGGGCCGCGCGGCGGCGTCGGCGCGGGAGGAGAGGTCGCCGCAGGCGCGGGCTGTGAAGCGGACACCGCCTCCAGCAACTGTTGCAGGTTGTCCAAGGCGAACGGGTCGGGCGGCGGGGCGGGAGCCCGAGCCGAAGCCTCGGCTCGGTCGCCGCGGGCGGCCTCGCTCCCCGGAGGACGGGCGGCGAGAACCTTGATGCGGTCGTAGCGCGAGGCGCCCGCCCCGGGCGTCCGCCGCCGCGCCGCCATGTAACCGGCCAGCGGGCGCAACAGGAGGTTGAGAGCCTCGGCTTCGTCGACATCGACCAGGTGGAGCGTCACCGGCGGCCCGTCGATGCCCTCCGCGCCGACGATGTACGTATTGCCCACGCGCGCCCAGAGCGCGAGGACATCGGCCAGCGCGGCGTCGGCGGCAATCAGCGTCACCCGCCCGCCGCCGAACTCCAGCTCGATGCCGTCGGCGCGGGCGCTCCCGGCGAGCGGCGCCAGCACCAGCGACGCGCCGAGAACCAGCCCCAGCCGCGCGTCGACCCACACCCTCGTCGTCGGCATCGGTGTCATCTCGCCGCACACCCGGCCCGCAGGATCGCTGGCATCGTCAGCTCTCGGAAACGCCGACCACGAGGACGATCGACGACGAGTGCTCGCGCCCAATCGCGTCCTTCACCCGTCGCCTTTCACGACCTGGTTACCGCTCTGCCGATAGACATATTCGAACAGACATGAACCGACACGGACGGACCGGCACCGACGTTAGGGTAAGGCGAAAACGAAAAGGTTGTTGCCGTTGCTCGGTTGCAGCTCCGGGGTCAGTCGCATGTTGTCGCGGGAGCTCAACGACGATCCGGTGCTCGCGACGACGTACTGCTTGCCGTCGACCGCGTAGGTGATGGGGAAGCCGGTGACCGAGGTCCCCAGGTTGATCTCCCACAGCGACTCGCCGGTCTCCTGGTCGAGGGCCCGGAACCGCCCGTTGCCGTCGCCGCCGAAGACGAGCCCGCCGCCGGTCGCGATGAGCGAGGTGGTGCCGGCCCGCTGCTCGTAGACCCAGGCGGTGTGGCCGGTCTCGGCCGAGATCGCGTAGACGGCGCCGACCTGGTCGGTGCCCGGCGCGATCTGCTGGCGCTGGGCGAGGTTGTAGAGGGTCAGCCCGCCCTCGGTGGTCGCCATCATGCGCGCGCACACGTTGCGCAGCGGGTAGTACATCAGGCCGGTCAGGGGGCTGTAGGCGCCCGCCTCGTGGTCCTTGCCGCCGGTCACGAAGCTCGGGCAGATGAGCATCTCCTGCCCCTCGCGTTCGAAGACGAGCTCGGCGTTCTCGGTGACCGCCCCGGTCGCGCCGTCGATGCCGCTGACCACGTTCTGGGCGGTGGTGGGCATGGCCCAGAGGAACTCGCCGGTCGCGCGGTCGAGGGTGTAGACGATGCCGGTCTTGCCGGGAATGCCGGTAATGACCTGCCGCACCTCGCCCGGCTGCAGCCGCGGGTTGATCCACGGCACGACGGCGGGGTCGGGGGCCACCGCGGTGTCGAGGAGCAGCCGCTCGAACGGGTGGTCGAGGTCCCAGTGGTCGTTCAGGTGCTGGTAGTACCAGACGATCTCGCCGGTGTCGGCGTCGAGCGCAAGGGTCGAGTTGTGGTACAGGTGCTTCAGGTCGGTTCCGCCGATCATGAACTTCGGCGCCGGCGAGGTGACCGACGTGCCCACGTAGACGAGGTCGAGCTCGGGGTCGTAGCTCGGCACCATCCACGAGCCCACGTGCTTCCGCTCTTCGAAGGGGACGGCGCCCCAGCTCTCGTCGCCGGGCTCGCCGGGGCCGGGGATGAGCCGCCGGCGCCACAGTTCGTCACCGGTCATGGCGTCGTGGGCGACGATGACACAGGCGTGGGGGCCGCCCCTTGGGGCGCAGCTCCGGCCCGACACCACCTTGCCGTCGGCGACGATGGGACCGGAGGTCTGGTTGGCGGGATGCACGCGGTAGTCGAGGACCTCGGTCTCCCACACCAGCTCGCCCGTCTTCGCGTCGAGGGCGAAGATGTAGTCGTCGCCGCTCGTGTCGATGATGAGCTCGCCCCAGATCGCGAGGTTGCGGTTGGTGTCGGTGAGGCTGCCGATCATGTACTCGGCGAGGTCGTCGGGCCGGTCGCGGCGGTACTCCCAGACGAGGTCGCCGGTCACCGCGTCGATGGCCTGGATGACGTCGCGCGGGTTGGGCATGTACATGACGCCGTCGTAGACGAGCGGGGTCCCCTGCTGCAGCCCCGGCCCCAGCGCCCGCGTCCACACCATGCGGATGTCGCCGACGTTGCCGCGGTCGATCTGGTCGAGGGGGCTGTAGCCCAGGGTGTCGAGGGTGCGGCGCCACATCAACCAGTCGTCCGGGTCCGGGTCCTGCAGCATGGCGTCGGTGACGGGGACGAACCCGTCGGGGGACTGGGCGTGGACTGGCGTCGGCGACCCGAACGGGGCCAGCAGCCCGAGGATGACGAGTGACGACGGGACGTAACGGCGTGCGCTCATGTCAGCTCCTTGACGAGGTGTTTCGGGCCGGCGGCGGTCGATGAGGCCACGGTCGATGAGGCCGCGTTCGATGAGGTCGCGGTCATAAGGCCACGGTCGACGAGGCCGCGGTCGATGAGGTCGCGGTCGATGAGGTTACACCCGCCCGCGGCCGCGGCTTTCCGCCACCCTGCGCGGCCCGACTGCCCCTCGGGGGTCGTCGGTCGGCGCGGGCCGCGCCACCGGCCGGCCTTACCGGGTCGCGTCGATTCCCCGCGTCCGGGCGCGCCGTCGCCGATGCCCCGGCGGAACGGGCGGTGCGCTCGTCGCACGCGGGCGGCCGCGCCGCTTCAGAACCGATAGCTCACCCGCCCGGTCAGCAGGGCCGTGTCGAGGGCGTCGAAGGGGCGGAAGACTCGCAACCAGCGCAGGTCGACCCCGACCCCGAGTCCGCGCCACAACCGTAGGTCGACGCCCCCGCCCAGCGCCAGGGTCAGGCCGACCTCGGCCTGCTCGGGCAGGTAGATGGTGCGCCCGAAGGGGCCCGTACGCGCCCGATGGAGCCGCCCGGCCCTCGGCCAGTCCGACGGGGACTCCGGAACCGCCGGATCGAAGACGAAGCCGATTCCTTCCTTCACCCGACTCACGCCGCCCCCGCCGCTCAGGTACGGAAACAGCCGGCCGTTCGCGACGGGAAACTCGACCGTGAATCTCGTCAGGAACGTCGTCACGTCCCGGCCGACGTCCTCGATGGAGAGGAACGCGTAGTCGTCGCGAACGCCGAGCGGCGGATAGTCTTCGGGCACCGCACCGACGGCGGCCGCGTTGCTCAAAGCCCAAACGTCGTCCCACAACGGCGGAGCCGCCCACGTGTCGCTGTCGCCGGAGAGGTGCATGACCTCGAGGTCCAGGCCGACGTGCCGGGTCAGCCGGAAGCCCGCGCCGGCCCCGGTCACGATGAACGTGCCGTCGCCGAACCCGCCGCCCAACGTGCCGAAGACGAGGCCGCCGGCATCGCCGCCGCCCGGCTGGGCCGTCGCCGGGGCGGCGCCGACCACGAACAGGCCGACGGCCCCGATCAGCAACCCGCGCAGCCCGAAGGCCGGCCTCGTTGGTCCGTTCCGGCGCGACCCCTTGGATTCCTCGTTCACCGACACTGCGCCCCCTCCGCGAATCGACACCTGACCATTATCCCCGATCTCCACGACGACGCCCGTCACGGGCGGACGACCGTCCTCCCCTCGTCGTCATCCGGCGGTGGGTCCGTCCGTCCCCCTCAACCACTCGTCCAGCTTCGACCAGCGGCGGCGGCCCGCGACGTTCCGGACCGCGATGGCGACGGCCTTCTTCTGCCCCACGAGCACCACTAGCCGCTTGCCGCGGGTCACCCCGGTGTAGAGGAGGTTCCGCCGCAGCATCGCGTAGTGCTGCGTCAGCACCGGGATGACCACGGCCGGATACTCCGAGCCCTGGCTCTTGTGCACGGTCGCGGCGTAGGCGGGCGCCAGCGTGTCCAGCTCGCCGAGGCCGTAGACGTGCTCGCGCCCGTCGAACCGGGCGGTCAGCTCGCCGGCCTCGGGGTCGACGTCGGCCACCTGGCCGATGTCGCCGTTGTAGACCTCCTTGTCGTAGTCGTTCTCGGTCTGCATCACCTTGTCGCCCGGGGCGAAGGTCCAGCCGAAGCGTTCGATCCTGCGGTCGCCGGCCGGGTTGAGGGCGGCCTGCAGATCGATGTTGAGCGAGCGGGCGCCGGCCCCGCCCCGGTTCATGGGACACAGGACCTGGATGTCGCGGACCGGGTCGAGACCGAAGCGCTGCGGGATGCGCGTGGCCACGAGGTCGACGATGCGGGCGGCGGCGGTTTCGGGGTCTTCGACCGGCACGAAGTAGAAGTCGCTGTCGCCGTCCGGCCGGCCGAGGTCGGGGATGACGCCGCGGTTGATGCCGTGGGCGGTGGTCACGATGCGGCTGCGCGCCGCCTGCCGGAAGACCTCGGTGAGCCGCACGACCGGCACGGCGCCGGAGGCGATGATGTCGGCCAGCACTTGGCCCGGCCCCACCGAGGGCAGCTGATCGACGTCGCCGACGATGAGCACGGCCGCCTCGTCGGGCGCCGCCCCGAGCAGCGCCCGCATCAGGGGCACGTCCACCATCGAGGCCTCGTCGACGACCAGCAGGCCGCAGTCGATCGGATTGTCGGCGTCGCGCCGGAAGCCGCCGGTCCGCGGATCGACCTCGAGCAGCCGGTGGATGGTCCGGGCCTCCAGGCCGGTGGCCTCGCTCATGCGCCGGGCGGCCCGGCCGGTCGGCGCGCACAGCGCGAGCGGGACGCCCTTGGCGGCCACGATGCGCAGGATGGCGTCGACGATGGTCGTCTTGCCCACGCCCGGCCCGCCGGTGATGACGACGACCTTGGACGTGAGCGCCAACCGCACCGCCTCGGCCTGGCCCGGCGCCAACGACAGGCCGGTCCTTCCCGCCACCCAGGGCAGCGCCCTGTCCACGTCGATGCCGGGCCACGGGAGGCGGCCGGCCGCGATGCGCAGCAGCCGCTCGGCGATGACCTGCTCGGCCCGGTGCAACGCCCCCAGAAACACGCACGGCGCGCCCGCGGCCGAGTCCGCCACGACCGTGCCCTCGGCCAGCTCCAGCTCCAGCGCGGTCCCGATCAGGTCGTCGGGCACCTCGAGCAGCCGGCCCACCCTGGGCCCGAGCTCCTCGGCCGGCAACCCGCAATGGCCCTCGTCCATCGCCTCCGTCAGCGCATAGCCGATGCCGGCGCGCACCCGGATGAGCGCCGTCTTCTCTATTCCCAGCTTCATCGCAATGGCGTCGGCGGTCTTGAACCCGATGCCGCGGATGTCGCGCGCCAGACGGTACGGGTTCTCCGTCATGACCTCGACGGCGTCGGCCCCGTAGGTCTTGAAGATGCGTACCGCCCGCGCCGTGCCCACCCCGTGGCTGTGCAGGAAGACCATGATCTCGCGCACGGCCTTCTGCTCGGCCCAGGCGTCGGTGATGCGCCCGGCGCGGACCCGACCGATGCCGCTCACCTCGCGCAGCCGCTCGGGCGCCGCCTCGATGACGTCGAACACGTCCGCGCCGAACGCCCGCACCAGCTTGCGCGCGTAGACCGGCCCGATGCCTCGGATCATCCCCGAGCCCAGATACTTCTCGATGCCCTCGATGGAAGACGGCGCGGCGCTGCGCATGAAACGCGCCTTGAACTGCTGTCCGTGGGTGCGGTCGTGTACCCACTCCCCGGAGGCCGTGATCCACTCTCCGGCCGTGACCGTGGCGGCGTGCCCCACCAGAGTGGCCAGGTCGCGATGGCCCCGCGCCTTGACCTTCAGGACGCAGAACCCGTTGTCGGGATTGTGGAAGGTGACGCGCTCGACGAGACCGGCCAGCACCTCACGGTCGGTCGAGCCCGGCTGCCGTGCGTCTCGCGGCGGTGCGGCAAACGGCAAGCTGTCGGCCCCCGATACGACCAGCCCACCCATCGATGCCGAGGGACCAGTACGCACGGGAGAATACCACCGGAACACCACCGGAACACCACCGCCGCGATCGACGGGCCGCGGGCGGCCCGCTGCACGCGCTACGTCGCCCACGCCAGCGCCGTCTCGCCCGTCCCGCCGCTTTCGGTGTAGGTCGCCAGCGCCCGCTTCAGCTCGTGGTCCAGGCCCAGGTAGTCGACCACCAGCCCGCCCGGCCTGTCCCGGAACACCCGGTTCACCCGTGCGATGGCCTGCATCAGCCCGTGGCCCCGCATCGGCTTGTCCACATACATCGTGTGCACGCTCGGGGCGTCGCTCGCGCAGCACGACCTCGCCGTAGTCGGTCCGCTCCGCCGCAGGCGTCTCCGGCGCGATGTCGGTGTCGTACAGCGCAGCCCACCCGAGCGCCCCCAGCCAGTCGCGGGCCACGTCCTCGACGGTCGATTCCGAACGCTGGTTGATGGCATGGCTTCTCACGCGTCTCCGGTCCCCGTCGGTCGTCACGCCGGATGGCCCGCAGCGTCCAGCCTCAGCAATCTCCACCGCCCGCCCGGCGGCTTCAGATGACCCGCCAGCAAGGCGAGGGCGAACCTACGCCAACATCAGGCGCTCGCCCTTCGGCTCCGGTACAGGATGGCCGAACTCCCGCGCGGTCTCGATCCACAAGTCCATCGCCTCCCCGATGTTCTCCAACGACGCCTCCTGGGTGTCTCCATGCGCGGTGCATCCCGGAAGCTCAGGGACTTCCGCCACGAATGCCCCGTCCTCGTTGCTCCAGTAGATGATGACCTCGTACTTGTGCATGGCTTTCCTCATTCAAGTCCGTATTTCAGGATCACCCGCCTGACCTGTCGCACCTGATATGGCCTAACATGGCTACCGTCACGCTGGATGTTCAACAGCTCCCGGACGCCCTCCTTCCTGTAGACGTGATGACTCCCCCGAATTCGTTCGACGAATCCCAAGCGCGACAGAAAGACTCGCAGATCGCCAAAATGTATATTTGAATCAGACCGACCACTCAGAATCGCCTCTCGCACTCCGGATATTGCCTTCGCCATGGTCCCACATCCAACCACCACTACGACACGATCATTCCACGGCCCCGCAACTCAATACAAACCACCGACTGGATTCTGCCGCTTTCTGCAATCGGTTGCTACGCCTACGGCCGTTTTCATTCTCTTGGTCCGTCCCTGACGGACGGGTTCGAGCCCGCCTCTATTTTCCTGACAATCTGGGCAGCTCCTTCTTCTAGCGCAACCTGGACCCCCCTGCCCCGAAACACACTGCGTACCGCCCTTCCAAATGGCGTGGGCCTATATGTAAACAAACTGCTGTCCCGGAGCGCAGGATCAACTCTTGTCTCGCTTCTAATAATCTGCCGTATCTGCGGCGCGCAGTCCGTTTCCAAGGCTCCCAGCTCCAGCAGCCGGACGATAGTCGCATTACGCGGGATGCCACTCAAGGCCTTTGCAATACTTCGGGTATCAAAATGCCCCACGCCGTCGTCTTCGCAGGCACGATCCAACACATCCCACGCGAGTGCATCGATTGATTGTGCCGCTTTCGTGACTGCCATGTGCCGCTTTAGATCCACTTCCCTGAGACTGCTCTCTATCGCCTCTTTCACTTGACATCTAGCATTGTCGGGCGCCCCATCTGGATCGTACGAGTTGATTCTCACGTTTGCGATATCAAACAATATGGGTTTGGAGTCCGACCGAAACAACAGCACCTCCTCTGGCAACCGTACAGCGTGTGCAAGCCCCACTTCATACATGACGTTTGCGTTTCGCACTTCACCGTGACCGGCCACCTCCAGCGCCGTCACGTCAGCAAGAACCAACCTGCTTTTGGATACACCGTCCAAGATCTCCGTGAGAATCGAGTCGCCGACGCGACTCACATCCACACGATGTGCCTTAAGCATAACACCGTCAACTCGTACATCACGGATACCTGGGTCGATGACCGTCTCCCAGCGAGAACGCAATCGCTCGTCGAAACTCATCGCCACGAAGACGCTGTCTTCACGTGGGAACGGTGGAAATAACTCGAAGTACTTATGTGGATACATCTATCATCCATCCATGCCTGAGCCATGATTTGAATGACCATTGGGCGTCCACGCACCTCGCGCACAGTCCACGCGCCACCGCTCGTCACGACCATTGGCGTTCTCGAATGCGGATCCGATAGGGGCGACTCTTGCGAAGCTTATCCGCATTGCGCGACCATCACGCGCGCGTAGTCGATGAATCCGGCACCAGAGCGAGCGCAGCTTGGGCTTTAACGCCGGCGTGGTCATGGGAGTCATCGATGCGGGCCTGGGCATATCGGAACCATTGCTCCACGGGCGTTGGCAGCTGGTTGTTTTCGTTTGGCAAGCTTGAATCAGCTCTCGACGCGGAGAATCAGTTCGACACGCGCCGTAGGAGAACTGCGTCGACGACTCTAGTGGGCTCCGTAACGGCGCCTGGGGCCTCATCAGGCTCCCCATGACGCCCCTCCCAGTCATTGACGCCGGTGTTCAGCGCAATGCGCTGCACGGAGATCTGCCCGGGCGACAGATCGTCGAAGCCTTCCTCGTACCCGTTGACGACCACCCGGAGGTCGCCGGGGTGGGCCTTGAGCGTCTCGATCAGCTCGCTCACGGTCATCGGTCCTCCTGCTGTAAGGGGAACCCCAGCGCTCTCAGGTTCTCCGCGATGGCGGCGTCCAGCCGGGCGTTCTCGGCCTGCTGCGCCTGCAGCTCGCCCACGAGCCGGCGCATCTTCGCCTCGAACGGCTCGCCGTCGTCCGGCTGCGGCTCGGCGCCGACGTAGCGGCCCGGCGTCAGCACGTGGCCGTGGCGGCGCACCTCCTCGAGCGGGGCGCCTCGTGGCCGATGGTGGCCCCGCCGTTCGGCGCCGGAGCCGCGCCCGCGCCGCCCGCCTTCCCCTGCCGCCGTCGCCCCATGATCGTGACCCCGCCCCGTCGCATCCTGAACCGCGCGAGACGGATTCCGCTCCGCCCCCAGAGCCAGCCTACAGCCAGTCGGGGGGCGTGCTCAACCGGGCGGATGGCTCGGCGTGCAGGCCGGGAATGCGCGCGCCGCGCAAGCCGGGGCGCAGCCTCCCGCGCAGACACGGCTCGAATGCGGCGCCGGACCCGTGCCGTCGGCGGTCACGGAAGTGCGAAGACGTAGAGCGCGTTGCCGGTCCGGGCCTGGTGGATCTCGGGGTTCAAGTTCGCGGTCAACCCCCTGAAGATGCCGAGTCCGGTCGGCGCCGCCACGAACTGCCGGCCGCCGGCCGAGTAGGTGATGGGGAAGCCGTGCGCGGCGTGGCCGAGGCGGGTCTCCCAGAGCACCTCGCCGGTGCCGACGTCGTAGGCGCGGAACCAGCGGTCGGCGTCGCCCGCGAAGACGAGGCCGCCGGCCGTGGTGAGGGCCGACGTCAGGAACGGCGCGCGCTGCTCGCGGCTCCACAGCTCGTCGAGCGTGCGGACGTCGTAGGCCGCGAGCCGGCCGACGTTGCCGCCGGCCCCGGGCATCTCGAGGAGCTGGGGCAGCCCCGCCTCGCCGCCCCCGCCGGCGACCATGTCCACTGGCATGCCGGTCATCGTCATGCACATCTGGTGCAGGGGGATGACCAGCGCACCGGTCTCCGGGTGGTAGGCCGTCGCCTGCCAGTTGTGCCCGCCGTACAGCCCCGGACACGCCGACACGGTGTCGCCGATGCCCGCGTCGCGGATGTCCCGCCGATAGGTCACCCGCCCCGTATCGCGGTCGATCGACTCGAAGATGTCCTGGAACAGCGTTTCCCGCAGGTCGATGAACGCGCCGGTGCGGCGGTCGAGCTTCCAGAGGATGGCGTCCTTCCCGATGGTGAAGAGCAGCTCGCGGCCATCGACGTCGACGAGAACGCGCTCGTAGGCGCTGTCCATGTCGAGGGTCTCACCGGGTACGTGCTGGAAGTACCACTCCACCTGCCCGCTCCTGGGGTTCAGGGCGAGGGTCGAGTTGGTGTACAGCGCGTCGTTCCGAGTCGACATGCCCCGGCTCGCCGCCACCCACGGTTTCGCCTGCGCGGTGCCGATGTAGAAAAGGTCGAGGCCCGGGTCGTAGCTCCCCGGTATCCACGTGTCGCCGCCCGCCCGCAGGTGCGGGGGGACGTCGCCCCACGAGCCGCTGTTCGGGTCGCCGGGGAGGGCGATGGTCGACGTGCGCCACAGCTCGCGGCCGGTGTCGGGGTCGTGGCCGGTGATGAAGCAGGTCTCGTCCTTGTAGCGCTGGCAGCCGTTGATGCCGCTCACCACCACGCCGTTCGCGACGACGGGGCCGCCGAAGTGCATGAAACCCTGCGTGTAATCGGCCTTGACGGTCTCCCACGCCAAGTCGCCGGTGCGGGCGTCGAGGGCCACGAGCCGCGCGTCGTAGGTGGCCAGGAACACCTTGTCGCCGTAGAGGGCGAGGGTGCGAGTCGCCCCCCAGCGCGCGGCGTCCTCGGGCAGGGGATGGCGGTACTCCCAGAGCACGTCGCCGTTGCTGGCGTCGAGGGCCTGGACGACGTTGCCGGGATGGGCGAGAAACATCACCCCGTCGTGCACCAGCGGCGTGGTCTGGCTGTTCCCGTCCTCGATGGCGACGGCCCACGCGAGCCGCAGGCCGCCGACGGTGTCGCGGTCGACCTGGTCGAGGGGGCTGTAGCCGTGGTTGTCGAGAGTCCGCCGCCAGCTCGGCCAGTCGGCGGGCGGAGGGACTTGCAGCAGCGCGTCGCTGACCGGGGTCAGGTCCGGGGCGCGGGGCGTTCCGTAGCGCGTCGTCCGGGCGGGGGCGTCCTCCGCCGCGGCGGCCTCGCCCGCGACCGGCGCCGCGGCCGCCGTGAACGGCACGCCGGCCGGCGCCTGCGCGTTCGACTGGATCACGAGGGCCACGAGACCGGCATAGGCGTCCTCGCTCAGCGTGTTGCCGAGTCCCGGGGGCATCTCGTCGCGGATGTACTCGAACAGATCGCCCGCGGTCCGCCCGACCCAACGGCTCTCGAAGCCGACACCCCTCAGCGCGGGCCCGTGCGACCCGCCCTCCAGGGCCGCCCCATGGCACTCGGCGCACGCGCCCGCGTAGACCGCACGGCCCAGCGCGACCTGCGCCTCGGTGACCCCACCCGCGTCGGTTCCCTGCCCCGCGCCGGCGACGCCGGAGCCGAGCCCCCCGGCCGCGACCGCCGTCATCAGCGACCCGACGAACCGAACCCGCAACTGTCTCCGCATGGCGATCCTTCCTGATGTGGGGGCGACGGCCGCCGCATGACCCGGAGGGGCGATGGCGATCCTTCCTGACGTGGGGGACGACGGCCGCCGCATGACCCGACGGGGCGGGCGCACCGCCTCAGCGCCGACCCGCGGCGGGCGGGTCGACGACGACGCTGGCCGTGCCGAGCAGCGGCGTGGCGTACTCGCGGCGGGCCGGCGGCAACGGCGGCACCGGCCCGACCTCGAGACCGGCCGCGATGCGCACCGGCGAGAACCGGTCCCGCGGCACGACCTCGGCCACTTCGCTCCAGTGGTCCTCGACCACGATGGAGACGGCGGGCGGTCCGGGCAGGAAGCCGGGGCATCCGGTCGGGGCGGCGTGGAACACGGCTCAGGGCCCCTCGTGGGTGTGAATGTAGCGTTCGCCGCGCGCCACCGCCTGGCGGCCGGCGGCCAAGCGGTGCTCGTTGGTGACGCCCTCGGAGCAGGCCTCCTCGAAGAACTCGTACTCGCCGTCCCGCCCGATGCGCCCCATGTCGAACCGGAGCGTCCACGGCCTCGTGAAGACGGCGGCGTCCTCGAGGGTCGCCTCGTAGCGCAGCGTGTCGTCGTCGACCAGGGTGTAGCGCTCGACCACCCGCAGGTTCTCGCTGTAGAAGCTGCCGTGGGAGTCGAGCCACGGCTCGTCGTTGAAGTTGGTCACCTCGACGACGAGGGTGTCGCCCTCCCAGCGGCCGCGCGAGTCGCCGTTGTACATCGCGATGCCGGCGCCGACGTGGGGACGCCCGTCGGTGGGGATGATGCGGTAGGCGTGGGCCCACTCGTAGAGGATGACGACATGGTCGTCGTTCTGGCGGATCTCCAGGTCGCCGCGGTAGTTGCTGCGCGGGGCGCCGAGGAGCAGACACCGGTCCTCGGGGTCGATGTGGGCCAGCTCGGTCGGCGTCTCCATGTCGTAGAGCATCTCGGTGCGGCGCTCCGCCGCCCACGCCTGGTAGGGGATGCGCCCGTCCGGCGGGTCGACGATGAGCTGGAAGGGCAGACCGAGGCGCTCGGGTCCGCGGCTCTGCATGCGCGCATGGACCGGATCGCAACACCCGTCCTCGATGCTGTGCGAGGCGTTGGCCGGCCCTCCGTCCCAGTACCCCTGCATGTCGGGCCACCCGTCGGCGGTGCGCCGCGGCGTCCACGCCGACGCCCCCGCCTGACCGGTCTCGGCCCCGGACGCGGTCTCGACTTCGGTCTCCGCCCCCGACGTCGACTGCCCGAGCGCGGGAGACGCCGTCAGGCCGCCCGCGATCAAGCCGGCCGCCGCCAGGATCCCCGCCACCGTCCGTCTGCTCGTGTTCCTCTGCATCGGTGTCTCTCCCGACCGTGTGCCGGCGCCGTTCCCGCTTCCCGACCGCGCGCCGGAGACCGCGGGCCTCAGCGCCCCTCGTCCGCCCGCGCCCCGACCGCTAGGTCCTCCTCGGCGTAGGCGTAGCACTCGTACTCCAGAAGCTGGACGCCCGGCTCCTGCCGCCGGTAGAGCGGCATGCGTATCGTCCACGGCCGCGTGAACACTTCCGGGTCCTCGATGGTGGCCTCGTACAGCAGGTGGTCGGGGCCGGTCGGCGTGTAGCGCTCCACTACGCGCAGGGCCGTGCCGTGGAAGTTGCCGGCCCGGTCGAACCACGTCTCGTCGTTGAAGTGGATGACGTCGACGACGAGGGTGTCCCCCTCCCAGCGGCCGCGCGAGTCGCCCATCCAGAAGTCGATGTGCCCCTCGGGGTGCGGCGTGCCGTCCATGTACACCGTCCGGCTCGCGTGGACGTACTCGTACAGGATGAGCACCCGGTTCGAGAACTGCAGGATCTGGAACGGGTACGGCATGTAGGTGATGCGCGGCACCCCCGGCATGGTGCAGCGGGTCTCGGGGTCCGCCGTCGCCCGGTTCTCGAAGTTCCACTGCTTCTGCTCCAGGGCCCACGGCTGGTAGGGAATCTCGCCGCCCACCACGACGCCCTGGCCGGCGGGGATGCCGAGGCTGGCCGAATGGTCCTGGAGGTCCCACGCGGCGGTGTTCAGCGCCTGCCAGATTCCCTGCAGGTCAGGCTGGCCGTCGGCGGTCCGCGGCGGGACCCAGGCCTCCTCCCCGGACTCCGCCGGCTGCGCCTGGCCGGCGCTCGCCGCGACGACGAGCAGGCTCAGGGCCAGAACCGACTCCCCGCACCTTCGCACCCAACGGCCGATAGTAGTCATCAGCAACTCCGCCCGGACCCACCGGCGCGTTCGGGCGCGCCGACTCGATTCGTTGCAGACTGCCGCCCCGTGGCGGCGCGGAGACCGCGCCAGGCGACAGGCAACCCGCAGGGGCCACAGGCAACAAGCAGGGGCCACAGGCAACAAGCAGGGCCAAGCCACGGGCAACATGCAGGGCCAAAGCCACAGGCAACAGGCAGGCCGCCAGCCGCGTCCCGGGCCCCGAGCTCCCCGGCGGCTCTCCCGCACGCAGGCCGCCGCGTCCCGGGCCCCGAACTCCCGGCGGCTCTCCCGCACGCAGGCCGCCGCGTCCCTGGGCCCCGAACTCCCCGACGCTCTCGCGCCCCGACCGCCGCCGACGAAGCCGCGCCGCGTCCGCGGCGCAGCCGCCTACCGCCGGTTCGGTTCCGGCGCTCCGGTTCCCGACGAGCCCGCGAACACGTTGCGGCCGTCCGGGAAGGTGATGGTGATGCCGTTGGCGGTCGGCGTCGCGTCCTTGGCCTTGTAGCCCTCGACCACGATCTCCATGCCCGGCGGGAAGTCGCTCCGCCGCAGGCCGCGCCGCAACAGCGCGGTCGGATTGCCCATCTCCACCGCCCAGCTCACGACCTCGCCGGCGGCGTCGGCGACGTCCATGTGAATCCACCCGTGGGGGTTCACCCACTCCAGCTCGGTCAGCGTGCCCTTCAGGGTGACCGGCTGGTCGATGTCGAACTCGGCCGAGAACGAGTGGTGCGCCGACACCCCCGCCCCCGCCAGCAGCAAGCCGAGAGCCGCGACGCCGACAGACAGCATTCTCATGCCTGACCTCCTGGGGTCGAAGAAACCGACCCGTGCACGGCAGGTTACACCCGCGCCGGTCGAGACGCAATCCGGCCCGGGGCTGCCGCCCGGAGAGATGCATCGGCGCCCCGATCGAGGGGCGCATGGACCCGGCGCGGAAGGCGACGACGGCTGAGGATCGCGGCCTGCTCCAACACTGTCCGGTCGCCGACTCCTGCTCATCCAGCAGGTAGCCGTGCTTCCGCAGGACGCGCTTCACAAGGCGGCGCAGCTGAACCCGGTGTCGAGTGCCCTACCCGCGAGCCCCGCACGTCGCCGGCCTCGCGCTGGCACGCGAGCGCGGCCAGCATCGCAAGGGCGGCGAGGCTGGCCGCGACGCGTCGGACTATGCCCCCTACACGCCGGACAGCGGCTCGAGGGGGAGCCGGCCGTTGCTGTGGCCGAGCTTATCGAGGGGCACGCCCATCTTGTCGAGAAGACTCAGATGGAGGTTGGCCAGGGGCGTGTCCTCGGAGTACTTCACGTGCCGCCCGCCGGTGCCCGCCCCGCCGCCGGCGAGGAGGATCGGCAGGTTGTTCGAGGCGTGGGAGTTGCTGTCGGCCATGCCCGCGCCGTAGACGATCATCGCGCGATCGAGCAGGGTGCCGTCACCGTCCTCGGTGGCGGCGAGGCGGTCGACGAAGGCCGAGAAGAGCTGCACGTGGTACTGGTTGATCTTCGTCAGCTTGGCCAGCTTCTCGGGGTCGCGCTGGTGGTGCGAGATCGGATGGTGGGCGTCGGGCACCCCGATCTCGGCGTAGGTCCGGCCGGTGATCTCGCGCCCCATCATGAACGTCACGACCCGCGTCAGATCGGTCTCCCAGGCGAGGGCCATCAGGTCGAACATCAGCTTCGCGTGGTCGCCGACGGCGTCGGGGATGCCGGCGGGCTGGGCCACCACCGGCAGCTCGCGGTCGCTCTGGGCCTCGGCCATCCGGATGCGGCGCTCGATGTCGCGCACCGCGTCGAGGTACTGGCCGAGCTTCGCCTGGTCGCCGGCCCCGAGCTGGCGCGAAAGGTCGGCGGCGCGGTCGGTGACGGAGTCCAGGAGGCTCGCGTCCTTCTCGAGCCGCGCCCGGCGCATCGCGGGGTCGGTGCTGCCGGTGTCGCCGAACAGGCGCTCGAACACCACCCGCGGGTTGTTCTCCATCGGCAGCGGCGTCACGTCGTTGGCCCACGCGATCGTGTTGGTGTAGGCGCAACTGAAGCCGTCGTCGCACGAGCCCGCGAAGTCGCGCCCGTCGAGGGCGAGTTCCAGGGTCGCGAGCTGCGTCTCGCGGCCGTGCACCCGGCCCGCGAGCTGGTCCATCGAGACGCCGCCCCGCAGGTCAGAGCCGTCGTCGGGCTTCGACGGCACCCCGGTGAGGAACCGGGTCGAGGAGCGAGCGTGCGGCCCCTCGCTCTCGACGCCGTGCATGCCCGACAGCACCTGGACGTGCGAGCGGTACGGCTCGAGCGGCTTCAGGATGGTCGGGAACTCGAAGCCGGCCCCCTCGGTGGGCGGCGTCCAGTGCGGCATCATCATCCCGTTGGGGACGTACACCACGCCTAGCCGGGGCACGGGGGCCGCCGCCGTCGTGCGCAGGGCCGCGAACGCCGGCACCATCCCGTCGAGCAGGGGCAGCGCGAGCGAGGTTCCGAGCCCTCGGAGCACGGTGCGACGGGGAAGCGCCTTCTGGGTGACGATCATGATTCGGTCCTCCGCATCCGGAACGGTGTGCTCTTCACGATGCCGACAATGATAGACGACCAGCGGTAGTTGTCGGAAGCCGCCTCGCGGGCGATGGCCCGGACGGTGGGACGGTCGAAGTACTCCGGCCCCCGCCCCAGCCCGTAGGCCAGCAGCTTTTCGGTCAGGGTGGACGCGAACTGGTGACGCCGCGCCATCAGCAGCGACCGGAGCCCCGTCGGCCCGTCGAACGCGCTGCCGTCGGGCAGCTGCCCCGACGAGTCGATGGGCAGGCCGGCGGCGCCGGTGGTGCGCCAGCGCCCCACCGCGTCGTAGTTCTCGAGGGCCAGCCCCAGCGGGTCCATCGGGGCGTGGCACACCGAGCAGGCGGGGCTCTCGCGGTGGCGCGCGAGCCGGTCGCGCACGGTGGCGGCCCGGCCGTCCTCGCCCCGCTCCGGCAGGTCGGGCACGTCGGCCGGGGGCGGGGGCGGGGGCGTCCCGAGGACGTTGATCAGCATCCACTTGCCGCGAAGCACCGGCGACGTCCGGTTCGGGTACGACGTCACCGTCAGCACGCTGCCGTGCCCGAAGATGCCGCCCCGGCGCTCGGCCAGCTCGTCGTGCAGGCGCACCCGCCGGAAGTGGCTGCCGTAAACGTTGGGGATGCCGTAGTGGGCGGCGAGCCGCTCGTTGACGAACGTGTGGTCGGCCCCGAGCAGGTCGAGGACGCTGCGGTCGTCGCGCAGCAGGCTGTCGACGAACAGCTCGGTCTCCTGCCGGAACGCCTCGCGCAGGTTCTCGTCGAACTCGGGGAAGGTGATGGCGTCGGGCACCACGCTGCGCAGGTTGCGCAGGTACAGCCACTGGCCCGCGAAGTTCCGCACCAGCTCGGTCGACCGGGGGTCGGCGAGCATGCGCCGCGTCTGCTGCTCGAGCACGTCGGGGTCGCGGAGCCGGCCCGCCTCGGCGAGGGCGAGCAGCTCGTCGTCGGGGCCGGTCGACCACAGGAAGAACGAGAGCCGCGACGCGAGGTCGAGGTCGCTCAGGGGGTAGGCGGTCCCCGGCGCGGCGTCGACGGGGTCGCGCACCACCCGGAACAGGAAGTCGGGGGCGATGAGCACGCGCTCGAGAGCGAGCTGTATGCCGGCGTCGAAGCCACCGCCGCCGCCGCGGCCCGCCCGGTAGAACTGCATCAGGGTGTCGAGGTCGCCGTCGTCGACGGGCCTGCGGTAGGCGCGCCGGGCCAGCGAACCGAGGATCTCGCGCGCGCACCGCTCCTCGTCGGCCGCCGCCTGGCTCTCGGGCCGACACGTGAAGATGGCGCGCCGGCTCGGGGTGTCTCCCGGCCCGCCCGCGGTATACGGCCCGCCGATGACGACGTGCTCGACCGCCGCGTAGCCGTCCCGCATCTCGTTCACGGCCACCGCGAACACGCTCTGACGGGGCTGCAGCACCCCTTCCGGCTCCGTGAATCGCCGCACGAACGAGACCCCGACGACGCGCGGGCCGGCCTCGGCTTCGAAGCGCACCCGCATGTCGGCGTCGGCGAAGAGCATGTACTCTTCCCACTCGGGGTCGCCGAACAGGTTGCCGCCGTAGCTGGCCGGGGCCTGCACCCCCTCCGGCTCCTCGCCGCCGAAGACGAAGGTGCGGACGAGGACCCCGTCGAGCCGCACCTCGAGCTCGTGGCGCGAGCCCATGCCGCGGACGTAGTTCACGTAGTTGCGGTGCAGGCGGATCTGGAGGTCGTACTCGCCGTCGACCGGGAAGACGTGCCGGATGGCGATGCCCCCGCGCGACCCGAACGGCAGGTCGTCGCTCATGCGGTCGTCCTGCTGCATGAGGATGGGGACCTTGTAGGTCTCCGCCGCCGGCCCCAGGGGGACCTCGCCGAGCGCGGTCCGGCCGATCTTGCGCGCGGCCGACAGGTACCGCTCCATGAGGGCGGACGACACGGTCAGCACGTCGGCGTTGTTGTCGAAGCCGTACTCGTCGAAGTCGTCGGCGGGCAGCAGGTCGTCGACGTCGACATCCACCGCCAGCAGATCGCGCACCGCGTTGGCGTACTCGGCGCGGTTCAGGCGGTGCACGGCCTGAGTGCGTCCCGGGTCGGGGGCGGCGAGGGCGACGCGGTCGATCTCGGACTCGAGCCATTCCGCGACCCGGTCGTAGGTCTCGACGTCGGGTCGGGGACGACCGACCGGGGGCATCGCGCGGGTGCGCAGCTTCGCGACCACCTTCTCCCAGAGCTCCGCGTGGCCGGCGACGTCGGAGAGATCCCGGCCGTCGAGGGTCAGGCCGGCGGTGCGCAGCCGGTCGTTGTGGCAGCTTAGGCAGTAGCGGTCGACGGTGGCCGCGAGCAGCTCGGCGCCGGCGATCGGCTGGGCGAGCGCCCCGGTGGCGGCGAGGGCCGGCGCGAGAAGCGCGGCGGTGACCATCGCGACCCGCAAACCCAAGCTCGGCGAGACAGCCAGCATCTTCGATCCTCCAAGCCCGTCAATCGTCGCCCGGCGGCTCCGCCTCGGGCCCGGCCAAGCCTGCCCGGCGTCGGCACCGTCCTGGCGCTGGCACGCAGACGCCCGGCACGCCGCCGAGAATCCGCCTGAAACCAGTGGGCCGCGACCCGCCGGCCGGCCTGCCGACAGGGCGCCGGACGGGCAACGCGCGCGAGAGAGCCCGTGTCGCCAGTCGACGAGTGAAGGCCGCTGCACGCCGGTCGATGTGGTCGTGGTACGGCGATTTCGCCACCGGTCGACCCGGGGGTAGTCTGGCCGAACCCCCGCACGGTGTCAATCGACGGAATCCGGCGGGAGCCGGCGGCCGCGCGAGGGCGGCGATGGCGACGAGGGGTCGACCGTCACCGTGTCAATCGACGGATCCGGCGGGAGCCGGCGGCCGCGCGAGGGCGGCGATGGCGACGAGGGGTCGACCGTCACCGTGTCAATCGACGGATCCGGCGGGAGCCGGCGGCCGCTTCCCGGCTATCCCGGAGTGCCCCCGGCTTCGGGCATGCCCCGGGAGCCGCGGGTGAAGCGCGCCCGTCGCGCAGGCGGTGGACGAAGGCCCTGGCATGCCCCCGGAGGCGCGGGTGAAGCCCAGCCGTCAGCCGTACAACCATCCTGCCCGTCGCGGCCGGCGCGCGCTCCCGCCGCTGCGCCCCGTGCTCGCCGGGGATGTCGAGGGCCGGCGAGGGATGACGGCCCCTCGCGGCTTCCTGCGCGTGTGCGCGACCTTCCTCGCCGCGAGCGTCGCCGGCGGCGGCCTGACCGCCATGACGGCAGCGCTCGCCGGCGCCCAGACGCCGCCGCCGAGCGAGGAGGCGGACGGGCTCGTGCACGCCTCGCTCGTACTGGAGGGACAGGAGATCGCCGTCGCGTTCCCGCCCGACCTGGCCGCGAACGAGCCGGCCTACGCCGAGCTGCTCGCGGGCGCCCCCGTGCGCCTCGGCGCCTTCGAGGGGCATCGCGCCCTGAGGATCGGAACCCTCGCAGCGGACCTCGAGGCGCTGGCCGCCGAACGCGCCGCCGCGGCCGCACGCATCGCGGCCCGGGCGCGGGAGGCCGCGGCGGCGCAAGAGGAACCGGCAGGGGACGAGGAGGCGGAGGCGTCCGGCGAAGCAGGGGGCGGCGACGAACCGGAACGGGCCCAACCACGCCTTCCCGAGCTGTGGATCGCGCGGGACGCCGAAAGCTGGCGCCTGGAGATCCGGACCGCCGGCGCGGCCGGGAGCGACGGCGGGACCATCCACGTCGTGCCGTTGCAGCATCGGGAGGCCGCGCCGCCGGCGCCGGTGTTCACGGCCTCCGTGCACGCCACCGCGGCCGAGGCGGGCCGGCTGGAGCTGCGTTGGGGGCGCCAGGCGTGGAGCAGCGACTTCCGCTTCGACGAGCTGCCGCCGCCACCCCGCCGGCCGCGGGTCTCCGGCCGCGGAACCGCCCGCCAAGCCGCGGACGACAACACGCCGACGGCCCGGAACAACATGCTCAACGAGCGCAACGAGACGGCCCTGGTGCTGCCGGACGGCGCGCGCATCTCCATGCTGTACTGGAAGGGCATCGACGTCGAGGACGAGGACTACCCGCGCCTCGCCGACACCCCGGACGGCGCCGTCGTCGAGTTGATCCGGTCCCCCGTCCTCCGCCTCAGGTCGGACGTCTCGCTGCGGTTCGGCGACGCCGATGTCCCCACCGGCAACCTCGCCTCGGGGTTCGCCGGCGTCTACGGCGTCTGGCTGCGCCGGGCCGGGGCGGGCTGGCGCTTCGTGTTCAACCACGAGCCCGACTCCTGGGGCACGCAGCACGACCCGGACTTCGACGCGGGCGAGACGCCGGTCGAGTACTCGCGCACCGCCGGGTCCTTCCGGCCCCTCGGCGCCACGCTCGTCCCCACCGGCGACGACCGGGGCCGCCTCGTCGTCCACTGGGGCCCCCACGAGTGGGCTGCCGACTTCACGGTGGTGCGGGGAACGTAGCGACGCCGCAGCGGCCCTGCTTCGGCCGGGAGCGGTGTTTCCCGACCGTCCTCACCGCCCCGAGCCGGCGATGAGGCAGCCGGAGAGTCGACCGCAGCGAATACGGACCCTCTATTCGCGGCGCGGGCCGCCGAACGTCGCCTCGGCGAGGTCGAGGATCTCCAGAACGCGACCGTCGTCATCGGCGCCGGTCCGGCCGAGGAGGCCGGACAGCCAGCGCCGCGGCAGCCCGGCCTCCCCGTGCAGGGCGCCCACTGCCGCGCCCACGATGGCCGCGATGGAATCGTTGTCCTTGGTGTCGTTGACGGCGCGGACAATCGCTTCCTCGGGGTCGTCGGCGTATCGCGCCAGGATGAACAACACGGTGGGCACGGTCTCCAGGAGGTAGGCGCCCGAGTGCCAAGCGTGCCCCGCGTCGATCACGGACGCGTGCCGGGATTGGAGTAGCCGCGGGACGTTCTCCTGCACGAAGCGCCACAGCGGGCCCCGGTAGCCCATGACCTCGCCTCCCTGCGGCTCGTACTCGGTGTCGTCGCCCTCCACGGCGCGGGCGAGGTCGACGTAGCGGGTCGCCCACCAGTCCGCGGACGGCGGGCGCTCGCGGACCAGGAGCTCTCCCAGCATGCCCGCGAACGCCACGCAGGCCCCGATGGATGCGGGATCGTTGTGGGTAACGGCCGCACAGAGCGCGGCGTCGCTCCAGAAGGCCGGAAGCGCCGAGGCGAGGTGGGGAACCGTGATCGGCGCGATGCGCATCAGGGCGCCGTTTCCCGCCGACCACGCCGACGCGCTCCACCAGGGCTGTCCTTCGTTGATGCGGTTGATCGACGCCCTCACCGCGCTGCCGATCCCGAAGATCCGCCGCGAGGCGAACGTTCGCGCGAGCCGCTCCGGATCGAGCCTGCGGTATTCCACCAGGTGTTCCAGCGTCCAGAATGCGAGCTGGGTGTCGTCGGACGGCACCCCGACCGCCCGACCGTCCGCGTGCCGGTTCGGCAGGTAGTCACGGATCTCGCCGAAACGCTGCCGCCGGGCCGCCGGCAGCTGACTCTCCGTCGTGTTGCCCAGGGCGTCGCCGCTGGCCAAGCCGAGCATCATGCCCCGGACGCGGCTCCACGAGACCGACCCGGGTCGGAACGGGGCGGGCCGTTCGAATACCTCGCTGTACCGGCACGAGAGCCGCCCGTCGGCCACGAGCTCACGCAACCGGGCGCCAGGGTCATCGGGCCGCCGGCGATCCCGGTAATCCACCTCGGCCTCCTTCCGACCCGCGAAGAACGCCTTCTTTCGACGCGCCTTTTCGCTGATCGCGGCATCCCGATACTCGCGCACGGCCCGATTGAAGCTCCCCCACGCCGCTCGAGCGCCCTGCTTGTCGCCGCGGAAGTCCTGGACCGAGCCGGCGTCGAATCCCAGGCCACCACCTTCGGCGTAGCTGTCCTGGTTGGCCCCCATGAAGACGAACGTCCAGCCGCCCCGCTTCCGTTCCTCGACGACCTCGAAGAGCTTCTCCCGGCTCCAGTCGCGGGACGCGTTCTCGAGTCCGTCGGTGAAGACCGCGACGATCTGGTCCTCCTCGCGGCCGAGGCGCTTCAGGCGGGCATCCGCCTGCTCGACGAGGCGGCCGAGTGCGTCGAGCAGCGGGGTGGCGGCGCGCGGTCGGTAGCGATCCGCCGTCAGTTCGGGAATCTCCGTCACCGGGCGGGCCTCGTAGATGACCTCGAAGGGGTCTTGACTGTCGAACTGAACCAGGGTCAGGTTGCACTCCCCCGCTCTCGCGCGCTGCTCCGCGAGGAACCCGTTGAAGCCGCTCACCACGGCGTCCCGCAGCGGGTGCATGGACCCCGACCGGTCGATGAGGAACGAGATGTGGATGGGCGTCGCCGGATCCGCGGGATGGCCGGTCCGCTGCGTGGTGTCCGTATCGTTCATGGATGACCTCCCTGGACGCATTCGCGTCGTGTCGCGGCGCACTCATCGTCGCCATATCCCCCGAACGGTGCCTGCCTCCATTTGTATCCGCCGACAGTGACAGAACGTGACACTGCCCGAATCCCCGCAGCAGAAGGACGGAAACGGGGCTCGATTGGCAGGCGCCTTCCGGGGGGATCCGCGGACGCCCGGTGAGGCTTGGCTGTGGTTGGCGGGGCGGGCGCCCCGGACATCAGAACCGGAACAGGCGGTTGAACTTGACTACGCCCGGTGAGGCCCGGCTAGGGCTGGCGCGGCGGTTATCGAGCGCTGCCCCCAGCGGCGGAGGCGCATCCGGCGCGCGGGGCGGGCGCCCCGGACATCAGAACCGGAACAGGCGGTTGAACTTGACCACGAAGCCGCGGTTGCGCAGGTCGAGGCCCCGGTCGGGGCGGAACCCGTTGGTGATGTCGCGGTCGTCGGTGTAGACCACGAACAGCTCGCTTCCCGGGCTGTACTCCCACCGCAGCCGCAGGTTGCTGCTGAACGAGTTGTCGGCCGAGTTGTACTGCAGCAGGCCGCTGAAGAACATCCGCGGGCTGAACGCGTAGTTGACCCGCGTCACCGCCAGGTTCGACTGGAACTCTCCGAACGGGGTGTCGATCCAGTTGAACGACACCGTCGGCTCCACCGACATCTGCGGCAGCACCGCGATGCGCCCCTGGCTCAGCTCGAGGCTCGTCAGCGCGCCCCCGAAGTAGTCGCCCCGCCTCAGCGCCACCTGACCGTTCACCCGGCGCTGCTGGCCGATGGCGTATGCCACCTGGTAGTCGGCGAAGCTGTAGCTCCCCACGGGAATCAAGAAGTCGGCGCCCGGCGGACTGAAGGGCTCGACGAGCAGCTCGTAGTTGTCGGTCGCGGTGAAGGTGAGCTGGTCGCTCGACTCGAACTCGGTCTGGAACGCCAACAGGCGCTGGCGCGTCTCGAGTTGGGTGACGTCGGCCATCTGGATGTAGTCGACGGCGCCCTCCAGGCTGAACTGACGGACGCTCTCGATCGACACCGGCCGCGGGCTGAACCGGCCCGACACGTAGGTGCGCCGGAAGTTGTCGCGCCGCAGGAACCCCACCTCGGGCAGGAAGTTGTCCTCGACCAGCAGGTGGTCCACCTGCAGCCCGTAGCGGTCCGCCGCGTAATCGAACTTGCCCTGGTAGCTCGTGTCCTTGCCCTCGTACTCGGGGCTCGGCACCCGGGTCCGGGCGAAGTAGCTGATGAAATTGACGTTCTCGAAGAACGCGAAGGTGCCGTCGACCCCGTAGGCCTGGCTCGCCCCCGGCGCCACCCGCGACACCGAGCGGTTGGTGAACATCCCGCCGATCGAGCTGCGGCGGAGGACGTCGCGCCGCAACCGCACCACCGTGAAGTTGGTCGGCTCGGTGGCCGAGACCACCTCGTCGTCGGCGTGGATGTTCAACGCTCCGACGTCGAACTGACCGACCTTCCCCGTCACCCGCGCGCCCCCGACGATGGGCACCACCCGGCCTTGCTCCAGCCCGATCTTCCGGCTGTAGAAGAGCTGCGGCACGTTCACGTCGCCGAAGACCCCGCCGCCGCCGAGACCGCTGAAACGGCCGGTGACGCCGCCCCGCGCAAAGCCGAAGATGCCCCGTCCCTCCAGGAAGAACTCGCGCTTCTCGGGGAAGAACAGCGGGAACCGCGTCAGGTTGACCTGACGCTCGTCCACCTCGACCTGCGCGAAGTCCGTGTTGTATGTGAAGTCCGCGGTCAGGTTCTGGGTGATGCCGTACTTGACGTCGATGCCCCCGTTGCCGCTCGCCTCGTTGTCCACCGCGGGGCTGGCGGTCAGGTCGGTGGAGATGCCCCCGATGCCGTAGGGCTTTATCTCGATGTTGCGGCTCGTCGGGGGCGGCTCGAGGCCGACGAGGGTGCCCGCGGCCGAGACCCGGAAGATGCCGGCCGCGCCGTTGCCGCCGCCGGCCGAAATGGGGAGCTGGGTCAGGTAGACCCACTCGTTCTTGCGCCGAATGGCCCGGCGGAGCTGGATGCCCCAGAGGTGCGGCGGCTCCGAGCGGTAGCGCAGGGTCTTGAAGGGAATCTCCATCTCGACCGTCCAGCCGCCGGGGAAGCGGCCGGTCCGCACGTCCCACACCGGGTTCCAGTCGTTGTTGGGGTTGCCCTCGTTCGTGAACTGCGCGTCGGAGCGGGCCCCCAGCGGGTTCGTGTAGAAGTTGAAGCCGTTGCGGCGGTCGTAGAAGGTGTCGAAGAAGGCGGTGAAGGTGTCGTTCTGACGGAGCTGGGTGGTGTCGCGGCGCATCTCGTTGGCGACCCACTGGCTCTCGGGGGCCGAGTCCCAGACCCGGGCGGAGACGTAGACGTTCGTGTCGTCGAACAAGACCCAGGCCTCGGTCCGCTCGGTGGCGGGGGCGCCGATGTCGGGCACCTGCTGGATGAACCCGGTGATCGGGGTCACCGACTCGTAGACCGGCTCGTCGAGCACCCCGTCGAGGCGGAGGCCATCGGCGAGCCGGATCGCCCGGACGGTGGTCCGGCCCGCCTCGTCGCGATTCATGACCTCGGGCGCGACAGGCGCCGGCGGGCCGTCGATGAGCGACGAGAGCGACGCGGCGGCGCCGGCCGAGAAGCCGTCGGGCGCCACCGTGCCGGCCGCGACCGCCGGGCCCGGCGCTGCCGCCGCCGGCGCCGCGACCGCTGCGGCCGGCGCTGCCGCCGGACCCGCCACCGAGGCCGGCGCGCCCGCGAAGGGGTCGGCGCCGGGGGCCGTCCGAACCTCGCCGAGGCCGCCCGCGGTCCCCGGTCGGTCCGGCCGCGACCGCGGCCTCCCGGACGAACCGGCCCCGCCCGATGGCCCGGCCCCCGCGGGGGCGGCTTCCACGGGCGACGCGGTCGCGGCGACCGCGGGATTCTCCCTCGGGACGTCCCCGCCTCCGACCGGCGCCTCGGGCGCCGACAGCGCGAGAACCACGCGGTCCTGCAGGTCGAACAGGTCGCGCGAGGCGCCGTCCACGATCGCCGAGCGGACGACCTCGCCGACGGGTACCGAGACGACCCGGGCGGTGATGCGAAGCTGAGTGCCGAACCGCTGATAGGCGCCCACGAGCACGAAGGGCGCGCCGAGGGCACGGCCCGCGTCGACGGCTTCCTCCGCGGACAGCGGCGCACCCGCCGGCCTGTCTTCGGTGGCAGCGCCGTCCCACTGCGCGACGACCGCGCTCCCCGCGGGGAACCCCGCGACCAGGGCCTCCGCGATGCCCTGGCCCATCCAGTCGTCGGCCGGATCGCCGGTCAGGTTGGTGAACGGCACGATGGCCACCGTCCCGGGCGCGGGCCCGGCGGAAGGAACCGCCGACGGCTGCGCCGACGCCGGGACCGCCAACACCATCCCGGCCAGCACCGCCCCTGCCGTGACCACTCGCCGCACACTTCTCGATCGCACGTTCACCCGCCCCTCGTCCGCACGGACCACAACCCGGTCGGTCCTCCGACAACCGGCCCCGCCCCTTCGGCCGGCGCGCCGGCTCTTTCCCGGGCCGCCTCGGCCTCGACGGCCCTCGATGCGATGGTCGTGAAACGGCACAGGATGCCGGCGACCTGCATCCCGGCTCTCGCGCGCGAGTTCCACTCGGCGAAATCACCGTGAATGGCGCGCCGACGATGCCGGCGGCTCGCGTCAAGGCCCCAGGGTCCGGCCGCAGGAGGCCGGCTGCATACATAGGATACGTCCAATCCGGTCGACCGTTTACCGGAAGCGGGAACCGGGGGGCAACGGGGCGAGACGCCCGACGCTATAATTCACTCGGTTCAAGGGACCGACGACAGGCTCGAAACCGGCAAGGAGGACCCCGGAATGGCTTCGACACGACGACGCTTCCTGATGCACGCGGCGGCCGTGGGCGGCGCCGCGCTGGCCCGGCCCACCGCGGCCCTGGCGGGACCCGCAGGCCGACCCCGCACCGGCGCCGAGACCTTCTCTCCCCCCGAGCTCCTGGCCCGTCAGGTCGCCCGGAACCGGGCCGGGGCAGCCGCGGGACGCGCGCCGGCAGCGTTCGCGGGAGCGGCGGCGCCCGCCGCGCGGGCGGCGCAGTCCGAGGCCGCCGATTACGCCGCGATGTACCGCGACCGGCGCAACTGGGGTCGCTGGGGCGACAACGACCAGGTCGGCGCCGTCAACCTCATCACCGCCGAGAAGCGCGCCGCCGCCGCCGGCCTCGTGCGCTCCGGCCGTACGGTCTCGCTCAGCCGCGTCTTCGAGCCGCCGCAGCACTTCATCACCAAGGACTCGCTCGGCGGGAACGGCGGCTATGTGATGGACTACCTCGGCTTCATCTACCACGGCGCGACCGTGACCCACATCGACGCCCTCTGCCACATCTGGGACGAGGACGGCATGTGGCAGGGCCGCGACCCCGATGTCGAGATCACCACCCAGGGCGCCCACTTCGGCGACATCACCCACTGGAACCAGGGCATCATCACCAAGGGCGTCCTGATCGACGTGCCCCGCCACCGCGGCGAACCCCACGTGACGGCCGACCGTCCCGTCCGCGGCGACGAGCTCGAAGCGATTGCAGCCGCGCAGGGGGTCACCGTCGAACCCGGCGACGCCCTCCTCGTGCACAGCGGATGGGAGTCGTACACGCAGAGCGGCGACGACGGCAGCCGGGGGCGGCCCGGCCTGCACCCGAGCTGCGCCGAGTTCATCCGCGACCACGACGTCGCCCTGCTTGGCTGGGACCTCATGGACGCCCGCATGGGCGCCGCCGATCTGCCCTGGCCGGTCCACGGCGTGCTCTTCAACTTCGGGGTCGCCCTCCTCGACAACGCGCGGCTCGAGCCCATCGCCGACGCGTGCGCCGAAGAGGGCCGTCACGAGTTCATGTTCATGCTGCTGCCCCTCAACGTCGCGCGCGGCACCGGCAGCCCCGCGAACCCGATCGCGATGTTCTGATCGAGGTCGAGCGCCTGCGCGTCGACCGCCAGGATCGCCGCACCGACGCGGCGCGGCGATCCACCGCAGCCCGTCGCGCTCGTGCCGGCTCCGTCAGAGGAGACCGGGACACGCAGATGACTGACCGGACGACGGACCGAGCGTGGTTCGCCCCGGCCCGGGGCCGGCTCAGGGCCGCGATGCGACCAACCCGCCGACGGCTGACGGCGCTCGCGCTGACCGCCTGGACGGCCGCGTGCGGCGCGCCGGGCGACGACGGCGCCGGTGACGACTACCTGTCGCCCGACCTGCGCACCGCCGTCGAGCGGCTCAAGGCCGACGTCGCGGCGAGCCCCACCGACGAGACGACCATCGCCGAGCGCGCGCGCATCCTCGACGAGTGGGTCGACGCCTACGCCCTCGGCGGCGGCGAAGTCGGGCTGGAGGGCCCCCGGGTGCGGCTGCAGGCGACCCTGCCTCCGCGGGGTCAGGCGGCCCTCGCCCAGGGCGCGGTCATCGACCGGCTGGTCCGCCAGTTCACCCTGCACGACGAGCCCGGCGCCCTCGGCGAGCTGTCGGCCGAATCGCTCGGCCCGTTCGAGGCGCGCAGCCATCAGACCATCCGCCAAGCGTGGACGGCGGGAACGCGCGCGATCGAGACCGGCGGCGGCTTCTGGGTGGCCCGGCACTTCAACATGAACTACGGCCCCTTCCAGACCGACGACCCCGCCGGCGAGGGCTACGTGACCATCGCCACCACCGATGACGACGCCGCGTTCGAGCCCGACGTCTACCTGGCGAGCGGCCCCCACGGCGGGTTCCGGGCGCCCGAGCCCGCCCTCGTCTTCCGCCTCGCCTCGGGACGGCTCGACCCCGGCGAGTCGGTCACCATCACCTACGGCGACACGAGCGGCGGCGGACCGGGCCTGCTCTTGACGGGCACGTCGAGCGCCCGCATGCCCCTGCCGCTCTACGTCGACCTCGACGCGTCGGGCGAGTGGCGACCGCTCCCCATCCTGCCCTTCGTCGTCAGCGGGACGCGGGTGGCCGGCGTGCACGGCTTCGCCCCGAGCATCGTCGAGCCCGGCGAGCCGTTCGAGCTGTCGGTGCGGGCCGAGGACGCGTTCTTCAACCGCGCCACCGGCGACATCCCCGCTTTCGAGGTGCTGGTCGACGGCGAAGTACGCGCCACCACCCCGGCCGGGTCCGAAGCCATCACCCTCGTGCCCCTGACCCTGGACGAGCCGGGGCCGCACTGGATCACCCTCCGCTCCGAGGACCGCGAGATCACCGGCGACGCCAACCCGATCCTCGTCGTCGAAGGCCCCGAGCGCCGCATCTTCTGGGGCGACACCCACGGCCACTCCGGCTACGCCGAGGGCATCGGCACCATCGACTTCTTCATGACCTTCGCCCGCGACGACGCCCGGCTCGACTTCGTCACCCACTCCGAGCACGACGTCTGGCTCGACGACGCGGAGTGGGAGCTGTCGAAGGCGGCGGTGGAGGCGTTCGACGACCCGGGGCGGTTCATCCCCTACCTCGGCTGGGAATGGACCCGTCCGGCCCGGTTCGGCGGCCACCACAACGTGCTGTACCGCAACACCACCGACCGGACGCCAGTGTCCGCCGTCGAATACCCGACCCTGTCCGAGCTCTACCAGGGCCTGCGCGCACGCTACGACCCCGACGATGTCCTCGTCATCCCGCACGCCCACAACCCCGGCGACTACCGCCAGTCGGACCCGCAGCTCGAGCCGCTCATCGAGATGATGTCGATGCACGGTACCTTCAACTGGTTCGTCCGGCAGTACCTGTCGCACGGCCACCGGGTGGGGCTCATCGCCGCCTCGGACGACCACCTGTCGCACCCCGGCTACTCCGCCCCGAACCGGGATTCGCTCGCGCAGCGGGGCGGCCTCGGCGCGGTGATGGCGCCCGAGCGCTCGCGCGACGCCATCTTCGACGCCATGAAGGAGCGGCGCACCTACGCGACGACCGGCGACCGCATCATCCTCGACGTCAGCGTCAACGGCGTCGCCATGGGGCAGGAGGCCGAGTACGCCGAGGTCCGCGAGGTCGAGGGCCGGGTCGTCGGCACCGCGCCCATCCGGTCGGTCGAGCTGCTGAAGAACGACGAAGTGGTCTGGAGCGAAGAGTACGCGGTAGGCCGCGGCCGGCCCGCCGACACCGAGCAGTGGCTGCTGTCGTTCTCGTCCGGCGAGACTCCCGTCCACCCCGGCGACGCGCCGCGCGGCTGGCGCCACTGGCGCGGCGAGGTGCGAGTGGCCGGGGCGGCCGTCGACGCGGTCTCCGCCACCGACTTCGTCAACCCGACCACCCAGTTCCTCGAGCGGACCGCCGACGGCGCCCGCTTCGCCACCCACACCCGCGGCGACAGCAGCTCGCTGCGGCTCACGCTGTCGGGCATCCGCCCCAGCGTGTCCGTCACCGTCGACCTCGAGGAGACCACCGAGACCGGCTCGGCGCCCCCCTTCTACCGGCCGCGCGCGGTCATCCCCGCCAGCCGCGTGCGGATGACCCTCAACGCCGGCGGCGTCGACCGCGCGATGCCCATCGAAGACTATCCGGACGACCGCATCACCCTGCGACGCCTCATCCGCAACGGCCCCCGCGACGTCAGCTTCGGCCACACCGACGAGACCACGCCCCGGCAAGGCGACTACTACTACGTGCGGGTGCGGCAGGTGAACGACGCGATGGCGTGGTCCAGCCCGGTCTGGGTGGGCGGCTATCCGTCGCGTTAGGCGGCGGGGGATAACCGCCGATCGCCATCCGCTGACCTGCCGATGGCGCGGGCTCTGCTCGCCCGATACTCCGCCAGCCCGTGCGATACCGGGATATCGGAAGATCCGCTACAAGTCGCGCAAATGCTGGGCATGGTACAGAGGCCAGGTCTCGATCGGGCCGACGCCGTCGCCGCCGGGACCCCCGACGAGCTTGACGGCGCGGCGCGGCTCGTACCGTGCGATGTACGAGCGTAGACAGCTTGAAGATGTTCTGCCGCGCCTGCGCCCCGAGCGGGACGCTCGGCCGGCGCTTGACGGGATGGCATTTGCGGACAACCACACTTTTATGGACATAAAAATGCAGAAAATGCCACTTAAATGGCCATAAAAGGCGGTCCGCGGCCGCAAGCGACGGCCGACCGGGAGATTCCCGGCGCGCAAGAAGGCTCCGTCAGCGGTTTCCGATAATCGTCGGGCCAGCTTCGCCTACCGCGACGGCACGCGCGTCCACTTGCGGTCCGACCGGGCGCTCTCGATCAGCGCCTCGATGAACAGCATGCCGCGGAGGCCGTCGTCGACGGTCGGGAAGTCGAGGGCCAGCGGGTCGGGCTCGACGCCGGCGAGGCGGGCGCGGATGGTGTCGGCGGCGTTGCGGTAGACGTTGGCGAAGGCGCCGAGGAACGCCTCGGGGTGCCCCGCCGGCAGGTGGGTGGCCCGTGCCGCGGCGGGGCTCTTCGCCGCGACATAGCCCGAGCCGCGGGTCCAGATCTCGACGGGCCCGTCGTTCGACCGGACGCGGATGGCGTTGGGGGCCTCCTGGCGCCACTCCAGGCCCCTCTCCTCGCCGTAGACGCGCAGGGTGAGGGCGTTCTCCTCCCCCACCGACACCTGGCTGGCGTGCAGCACCCCCCGCGCCCCCTTCTGGAAGCGCACCAGCACGTTGCCGTCGTCGTCGAGGCGGCGCCCCCGGACGAACGTCGTCAGGTCGGCGCAAAGCTCGACGATGCGCAGGCCGGTGACGTACTCGGCGAGGTTCTCGGCGTGGGTGCCGATGTCGCCCATGCAGCCGGCGCCCCCGCTGCGCCGGGGGTCGGTGCGCCACTCGGCCTGCTTCATGCCGGTTCGCTCGAGGCGGGTGGCGAGCCAGCCCTGGGGATACTCGACGACCACCTTGCGCAGCCGGCCGAGGTCACCCGCACGCACGAGGTCGCGGGCCAGCTTCACCATCGGATAGCCGGTGTAGTTGTGGGTGAGGGCGAAGACGCGGCGGCTCCTGCGCACGATCCGGCGCAGCTCGCGCGCCTCGTCCACCGTGAACGTCATCGGCTTGTCGCAGACGACGTGGAACCCGGCCTCGAGGAACGCCTTGGCGACGGGGAAATGGACGTGGTTCGGGGTGACGACGGACACGAAGTCGATGCGGTCGCCGGCGGAGCGCGCGCGCTCGCCATCGACCATGGCGGCGTACGACGCGTAGGCGCGGTCGGGGTCCAGCCCCAGCTCGGCCCCCTTTTGCCGGGAGCGGGCCGCGTCGGACGCGAACGCCCCCGCCACCAACTCCACGTCACCGTCGATGCAGGCGGCCCGCCGGTGGACGTCGCCGATGAACGCCCCCGGGCCTCCCCCCACCATGCCCATGCGCAGCCGTCGTGCCGTGGTTCCCACCTCTACTCCTCGAACGCGGCGTCGAACGCCACCGCCGACGGCTCGAAGTCGGCATCCTTGACGAACTCGCACGACTCGCGGGCCCCGTGCTCGCGATCCATGCCCGAGTCCTCCCACTCGACCGAGAGCGGCCCCGCGTAGCCGATGCGGTTCAGGGTCCGGATGATCGCCTCGAAGTCGACGTCGCCCCGCCCCACCGAGCGGAAGTCCCAGCCCCGGTCCGCCGCCCCGAAGGGCAGGTGGGACGAGAGCAAACCGGTGCGACCGTCGAGGGTGACGGCGGCGTCCTTCATGTGCACATGGTAGATGCGGTCGGAGAACTCGCCGATGAACCGGGCCGGCTCCATCCCCTGCCACTGCAGGTGGCTGGGGTCGAAGTTGAAGCCGAACGCCTCGCGCCGGCCGACGGCGTCGAGGGTCCGCCGGGCGCTGACGATGTCGAAGGCGATCTCGGTGGGGTGCACCTCGAGGGCGAATCGGACCCCGCATTCGTCGAACACGTCGAGAATCGGGTTCCACAGCTCGGCGAAGCGCCGGTAGCCGGCCTCGATGGTCTCCTCGGACACCGGCGGGAACGAGTACAGCAGGTGCCAGATGGGCGAGCCTGTGAACCCGCACACGACGTCGAGCCCGAGGTTGCGGGCGGCGCGGGCGGTGTTCTTCATGGTGTCGACGGCCCACGCCCGCTTCGCTTCGGGGTCGCCGTGCACCGACTCGGGGGCGAACGCGTCGGACCGTTCGTCGTTCGGGTCGCACACGAGCTGACCGGCGAGGTGGTGCGAGATCGCCCAGCAGCCGAGCCCGTGCTCGGCGAGCAGGGCGTGGCGCGCGTCGCAATAGTCCTGGTCGACGGCGGCGCGGGCGACGTCGAGGTGGTCACCCCAGCAGGCCAGCTCCAGTCCGTCGAAACCGAACCCCTTCGCCTTCGGGGCCAGCTCGGCCAGCGGGAGGTCTGCCCATTGCCCCGTGAACAGCGTTACCTTTCGCGCCATGGTCGCCTCTCCTTCCGTCGCGGGGGGGCCGGCCGCCGACGCGCCCGCGGGGCGCCGGGCGCCGGTCACGGACGACGCCACCGAACGAGTGCCCCAGGGGCGCGGCCGCGGGACGCAGGGGCGCCGGTGCTCCGCGCGTCATTGTCATACCACAAGCGCTACCACGACGGTGGCCGAGCTCGGCCGGAGGGCATCCTGCCGACCGGGAAGGGCGGGGCGGCAACCCCGGGCGGCGGCCCGCGGACGCGGCGGATGACAAGCCGCGGGTCGACGGATTATCCTTGGTCCCGCAATCCGCCCTGACGTGATCCGCCGACGATGGAGAGCGCCATGAACCTGTCGAGACGCCGCTTCCTCCGGACCTCCCTCACCGGCGCCGCAGGCGCGAGCGCCGCCCTGTGGACGCCGCCCGCCTACGCCGCGGGCCGGCAGGCGACGGCCCCGAGCGACCGCATCGTCGTCGGCGCCATCGGCGTCAACGGCATGGGGTTCTCGAACGTGCGCTCGCTGCTCCGTCAGCCCGGCGTCGAGTGCGCCGCCCTCTGCGACGTCGACGAGAGCGTGCTCGATCGGCGGGCCGGCGAGGTCGAGGCGATGGGCGGCAAGCGGCCGGCCGTCTACGCCGACCACCGCGCGCTGCTCGAGAACGACGACCTCGACGCGGTCGTCATCGGCACCCCCGACCACTGGCACTGCCTGCAGATGGTCGACGCCTGCTCGGCCGGCAAGGACGTCTACGTCGAGAAGCCGCTGGCCAACTCGATCCGCGAGTGCCAAGTCATGACCGCCGCGGCGCGCCACTACGACCGCGTCGTGCAGTGCGGGCAGTGGCAGCGCAGCGGGCCGCACTGGACGGAGGCCATCGAGTTCGTGCACGGCGGGGCGCTGGGGCGCATCCGCAGCGTGCGCGCCTGGGCCTACATGAACTGGCTGCCCCCGGTGCCCGACGTGCCCGACAGCGAGCCGCCCGCGGGCGTCGACTACGACCGGTGGCTCGGCCCCGCCCCGAAGCGGCCGTTCAACCCCAACCGGTTCCACTTCAATTTCCGGTGGTTCTGGGACTACGCGGGCGGCCTGATGACCGACTGGGGCGTCCACATCATCGACATCGTGCTCTGGGGCATGCAGGCCGAGGCGCCGCGCAGCGTGGTCGCGAGCGGCGGCAAGTTCGCCTATCCCGACGACAACCAGGAAACCCCCGACACGATGACCGCCCTCTACGAGTTCGACGACTTCCTGATGACCTGGGAGCACGCCACCGGCATCGAGCTCGGCCCGTTCCAGCGGGCGCACGGGGTGGCGTTCGTCGGCAACAACGGCACGCTGGTGGTCGACCGCCGGGGCTGGGAGCTGTACCCCGAGGAGAGGCTCGATAACCGGCGGCCGGTCGGCTACAAGATGCCCGGGCGGCCACCCGTCGTGGCGAACCCCGCCCAGCGCGGCCTCGACCAGCACACGGAGAACTTCATCGCGTGCATGCGCTCGCGCGAGCAGCCGGTCTGCAACGCCGACGTCGCGAGCCTCGCCGCCGTGAACGCCCATCTCGGGAACATCGCGTTCCGCACCGGCGGCAAGGTCGTCTGGGACGCGAAGAAGCAGATGTTCGAGGGCGAGGCCGACAGCCCCGCCAACAGGATGTTGAAGACGCCGTACCGCGCGCCCTGGACGCTGCCGCAGGTGTAGCCAATCGGGGATGACCGACGACATGCCGCAGGCCAGGTGCGATCCGGCCCGCCCATGTCGAGGTCAACCGACCTTGCGCCCGCGGATCCGCCCGTTCTGCCACTCATCCACCCATGCCCTTCCAAGGCAACGGGTGGGACGGCGTCGACCGGTGCTACCGGACGAAGCACGAAACGCAGACCGGTGTTGCCCTCGGCGAGAAACGCAGGGCGGCGTTGCCTACGGCGAAGGGTGGAACCGCATCGGTCGAGGAACACCGGCGGTGATCGCTAGGAGTAAGGACCGTGACGAGAGTTGCCTTGCCGTGCCGCGCGCTCAGGAACCGCGGGCAGGCCGGACAGTTCTGAAGGTCGTCGGCAAGGTTATATCGATCGCTGCCCCAAGGTGCAGCCATGCTGCATAGCGGGAGAGACTGACCTAAGGTGCAGCCATGCTGCGTAGCGGGAGAGAGCGCGTGACGACGACACTGGTGCTGGCGATGCTGTTCGCGGTGACGGCGGCGCAGGAGCGGGGCGACCTGCCGCCCCCCGCGGAGACCGAGGTGTGGCAGCCCGTGCCCGCCCCCGTGGACCCGGGCCGCCCCGGCCGCGCGCCGGCCGACGCCATCGTGCTGTTCGACGGCAAGGACCTGTCGGAGTGGCGGGGCCGTGACGGCGAGGCCGGGTGGCGGGTCGCGGACGGCGCCATGACCGTGGTTCCCGGCGCCGGCGACCTGACCACGAAGCGGCGGTTCGGCGACGTGCAGCTCCACCTCGAGTGGCGCACCCCCGTCGAGATCGTCGGCGAGAGCCAGGGCCGCGGCAACAGCGGGGTGTTTCTGATGGGGCTCTACGAGGTGCAGGTGCTCGACTCGTGGCGGAACCCGACCTACGTGAACGGGCAGGCGGCCAGCGTCTACAAGCAGCACGTCCCCCTCGTCAACGCCTCGAAGGAGCCCGGCGAGTGGCAGACCTACGACATCATCTTCACGGCGCCCCGGTTCACGGCCGGCGGCGACCTGGAGAGCCCCGCCACGGTGACGGTGCTCCACAACGGGGTGCTCGTGCAGAACCACGTGACCCTGGAAGGGCCCACCGTCTTCCGCGGCGCGCCCCGCTACGAGGCCCACGCGGACCGGCTGCCGCTCATGCTGCAGGACCACCGCAACCACGTGAGCTACCGCAACATCTGGGTCCGCGAGCTCTAGAGCCCGCGCCACGGAACGGCGTCGGGCCGGGCCCGGCGTCGGCGCCGCCCGGCGGATCGGGGGGAGACATCGGAGCGGCGGCGCGGGATTCTCCCGACGACGCGCCCGCGAGCAGACGCGCCGCAGCCGCCGCCCCGGCGCCGACGCCGCGGCCGCGACGCCGCGCCCATCCGAAAGGAACGCCGACGATGCGAACGTGCCGCCGACCGCCTTCGTGGATGCTCGCCGCCGTCTTTCTCGCCGCCGCGGCGCCGGTGGACGCCCAATCACCCCGGTCGACTCGGGAGACCCTGATAGCGCTCGAGCGAAGCTGGAACGACGCGGTCTACACGGGGGACGTGGACGTCATCGATGGGCTGCTCGCCGACGAGTTCCGCGGCACTTACGACGACGGCAGCCGCGGCGACAAGGCGCGGGAGCTGGAGCTCGTCGCCAACTTCAACCAAGCGGTGATCTCGGCCGTCCAGGACGACTTCCGCGTCGCGATCTACGGGGACACCGCAGTGGTCTGGTTCACCCTCCACCTCGTCGGCTTGCGCCAGGGGCAGGAGGCCGAGCTGACACTGCGCTACACCGACGTCTGGATACGGCGCGACGGTCGGTGGCAGTGCGTGTCGGCGCACAGCACTCGGGTGCAATGAGGGGTCCGCCCAGCGGGGACCGCCGGACTGTTGCGCGCTCGACGGCTGGCTGAAGGAGCCCGGAATAGATGTCGAAATCGGAGAACGGCTCGGCCGGCAAGGAGCCGCCGACCGCGGCGGAGCCGCCCAGCCACGAGCACCATCACGATCACGGGATCGTGCCCGGCGACATCGCGTTGCGGGTGCGTGCGCTAGAGTCGATTCTCGTCGACAAGCAGATGGTCGACCCCGCCGCCCTCGACGCGGTGGTCGACGCCTACGAGAACCGTATCGGCCCCCGGAACGGCGCCCAGGTCGTGGCGCGGGCCTGGGCCGACCCCGCCTACAAGGCGCGGCTGCTCGACGACGGGACCGCGGCCATCGCCGAGCTCGGCTTCGGCGGGACGCAGGGCGAGCACATGGTGGTCGTCGAGAACACCCCCGAGGTGCACAACCTCGTCGTGTGCACGCTCTGCTCCTGCTACCCGTGGCCGACCCTCGGGCTGCCCCCGGCCTGGTACAAGTCGAACGCCTACCGCGCGCGCGCCGTCATCGAGCCGCGCGCGGTGCTGCGCGAGTTCGGCGTCGACGTCGCCGACGACGTCGAGGTGCGGGTGTGGGACAGCACGGCGGAGATCCGCTACCTCGTGCTGCCAGAACGCCCCCCCGGCACCGAGAAAATGACCGAGGAAGAGCTGACCGGGCTCGTCTCGCGCGACGCCATGATCGGCGTCGCCGTCGTGCCGCCGCCCACCGGTGGGAGGGGAACATGAACGGCGTCCACGACATGGGCGGGATGGACGGCTTCGGCCCCGTCGAGCCCGAGACGGACGAGCCCGTCTTCCACCACCCCTGGGAGGGCCGAGTGTTCGCCCTCCGCGCCGCCCTGCGGCCCAAGGACCGGGAGCCGGGCTGGGGCAGCTTCCGCTACGACCTCGAGCGAATCCCCCCCGGCGACTACCTCCGCATGTCGTACTACGAGCGCTGGTTCGCGATAGCGGTGGACCGGCTCGTCCGCAACGGTCTCGTGACGAACGACGAGATCGAGACGGGGCGTCCGGAACCCGGACCGCCGGGGCCGATTCTCCGCCCCGGGCCCGCGGTGGACCGGCTCGTCCGCAACCGCCTCGTGACGAACGACGAGATCGAGACGGGGCGTCCGGAACCCGGACCGCGGGGGCCGACTCTCCGCCCCGGGCCCGTCGCGCGCCCTTCCGGTCCCGGGCGACTGGACGTCGACCGGGCGCCCCGCTTCCGGCCGGGAGAGGACGTGCGGGCGCGCAATCTGCACCCGCCCGGACACACGCGGCTGCCGCGTTACGCGCGCGGCAAGACCGGCGTCGTCACCCGCGACAACGGGGTCTACGCCCTGCAGGACACCGACGAGGCCGGCCACGCGCTCGATCGCCCGCCGCAGCACGTCTACACGGTTCGCTTCGCCGCGCGGGACCTGTGGGGCGAGCGCGCCTCGGCACGCGACACCGTCTACGTCGACCTTTGGGAGGACCACCTTGAGCCGGCCTGACCCTGGACCCCGCACGCCGCGACCCGCTACCGCCCGGCCCGACGCACCCCGGCCCGACGCACCCCGGATCGACGCCGAACGGCTCGCCGCCCTCCCCCCGCTGCCGCGTGACGACGACGGCCCCGTGTTCGCCGAACCGTGGCAGGCGCAGGCGTTCGCCCTCGCCGTCAGCCTCAGCGAGCAGGGCCACTTCACCTGGAAGGAATGGACCGGCGCCCTCGCCGACGAGCTTCGCGCCGCCGCCGCGCGCGGCGAGGCCGACGACGGCTCGCGCTACTACCACCACTGGGTCGCGGCCCTCGAAGGCCTCGTCGCCGCGAAGGGCCTCACCGACGCGCAGGCCCTCCACACCCGCAAGGAGGCGTGGGCCGACGCCTACCGGCACACCCCGCACGGTCGGCCCGTGGTGCTGCGCCAGGACTCTGCGCCGTAGGAGGGTTGCGGACTCCTGGCGGGGGCTGCGCCAGGAGTCTGCGCCGTAGGAGGGTTGCGGACTCCTGGCCGGGTTGGTCGGGCGCCCAGCGGAGCCGAAGGCGACGATGGAGGGGCGAGGAGTCTGCGCCGTAGAACGGTGTAGTTCCGCCCGCCCGGCGGCGGGCCGTTGGATGCGCCGGCCGCAGGCGCCGAGGCGGCTCACGCCCACCCGGCTTGCGGCCGGTCGTCCCATCTGCGATAGTCTCGCGGTGTCGGCGTTGACGGCCGTGGAACGGCCACCTGTACGGAGAGTCCCATGACGAGCACGTCGATGCCGCTCGCGGTCGGGATGCGCATCGCGGGACTCGGGCTGACCCAGTAACGCCACGTCATGCCGGACACCGTCATCCCCCTGTTGAGCATCGCCGGGCTCGGGCTGACCCAGTAACCCCACGTCATGCCGGACACCGTCATCCCCCTGTTGAGCATCGCCGGGCTCGGGCTGACCCAGTAGCGCCACGCCATGCCGGACACCATCATCCCCCGGTTGAGCATCGCCGGGCTCGGGCTGACCCAGTAGCGCCACGCCATGCCGGACACCGTCATTCCCCTGTTCAGTGACACAGAAACGCAGCCCACGCCCGGTATGCGTGCCGCCATCGCGGCGGCCGAGGTCGGCGACGAACAGAAGGGCGAAGACCCCACCGTCATCCGGCTGCAGGAACGGGTAGCCGAGCTGCTCGGAAAGCAAGCGGCCCTGTGGCTGCCCACCGGCACGATGTGCAACCTCGTGGCCGTGAAGACGCACACCCAGCCGGGGGACGCCCTCGTCGCCGACTGGATGGCCCACGTGATCCGCGCCGAGTCAGGTGGAGCAGCCCTCGCCTCCGGAGTCATCGTGGAGGGGATTCGCACCGAACGCGGCATCTTCACCGCGGCCGAACTCGAGGCGGCGATGGACCGGGTCACGGCGGTGCCCGAGCCCTACGGCCAGCCGGTGGGGCTCGTCTGCGTCGAGCAGACCCACAACTTCGGCGGCGGCGCGGCGTGGCCGATCGAAGCGCTCGACGCCGTCGCAGCCATCGCGCGCGCCCGCGGCGTGCCGCTGCACATGGACGGCGCGCGACTGCTCAACGCGTGCACCGCGCTCGGCGCCTCCGCCGCCGCGGTCGCGGCGCGCGTGGACAGCGTGTGGATGGACTTCACCAAGGGGCTCGGCGCCCCCATCGGCGCCGTACTCGCGGGTACCGCCGAGTTCATCGCGCGCGCGCGCCGTCACAAGCAGCTCTTCGGCGGCGCCATGCGACAGGCGGGCGTCGCCGCGGCGGGTTGCCTGTATGCGCTCGACCACCACGTCGACCGCCTCGCGGAAGACCACGAGAACGCCCGCCGCCTCGCCCACGGGCTGGCCGAGGTCGACGGAATCGAGGTCCGCACCGCCGCGCCCGACACCAACATGGTGTTCTTCGACGCGTCCGGGCTGGGACTGAGCAACCGGGAATTCCTCGACCGCCTCGCGGCGGCCGGCGTGCGCATGAGCGGCGCCGGCGGGGCGATCCGCGCCGTCACGCACCTCGACGTCTCACCCGCGGACATCGAGCGCGCCCTCGACGCGGTTCGCGAGGTCGCCGCCACCGCCCCATGAACCCGGTCGATCGCGACGGACGGTGACGCGGCGACGCCGCGGCTAGCGCGCCTCGACGCGGTTCGCGAGGTCGCCGCCACCGCCCCATGAACCCGGTCGATCGCGACGGACGGTGACGCGGCGACGCCGCGGCTCACCGTGTCGAATCGTCCCGCCAGCGGTCGGCGCTCTTCCACCACGTCCGCGGCATCCCCCGCCCGTGGCCGGTCTGCCGTCAGTCTCCGTCCGGCAGGGCGAACACGTAGAGGGTGTTGCCCGAGGCGGGCCGGATTTCGGGCGTGAGGGCGCTGAAGTGCGACGCCGTGCCCCCGGCGCCGGTGCCGACCGCGAGGTACTGCCGGCCGTCGACGGCGTAGGTGATGGGGAAGCCGCTCACCGGCGAGCCGAGGGCGATTTCCCACAGCACCTCGCCCGTCTCCTGATCGAAGGCCCGGAAGCGCCCCGCGATGTCGCCGCCGAAGACGAGCCCCCCGCCCGTCGCCACCATCGACATGGTCGCCGCGCGCTGCTCGTGGAGCCACAGCGTCTCGCCGGTCTCGGCCGAGATCGCGCGCACCGTGCCTGCGTTCTCGTTGCCGGGCGCCAGCTGGTGGCGGTAGGCGATGGCGTAGGTGCGCGAGCGGCTCTCGGTGCGCGCGGCGGGGGTGTCGTCGGGAAACGTGGTCGTGGCCAGCATGCGCGCGCACGTGTTGCGCAATGGCATGTACATGGTGTTGGTCAGCGGGCTGTAGGCGCCCGCCTCCCAGTCCTTGCCGCCGTTCCAGGTCGGGCAGGCGAAGACTTGCTGCCCCACCGCGGTGAACACGACCTCGGCATTCTCCGTCACCGCGCCCGTCGCCCCGTCGATGCCGCTGATGACGTTCTGGGCGACGGTGGGGGTGGCCCACAGAAACTCGCCGGTCTCGCGGTCGAGCGTGTAGACCACGCCGGTCTTGCCGGGGATGCCGGTCACCACCCGCCGCGTCTCGCCCGGCTGGATGCGCGGGTTGATCCAGCTCACCGCCGAAGGGTCGGGAGCCACCGCGGTGTCGACGAGGATGCGCTCGAAGGGGTGGTCGAGGTCCCAGTGGTCGTTCAGGTGCTGGTAGTACCAGCGGATCTCGCCGGTCTCCACGTCGATGGCCAGCGTCGAGTTGTGGTAGAGATGCGTGTTGTCGACCCCGCCGAGCATGAACTTCGGGGCCGGCGAGGTCACCGACGTGCCCTGGTAGATGAGACGCAGCTCGGGGTCGTAGCTCGCGGGCATCCACGTGCCCACGTGCACCCGCTCCTCGTAGGGCACGTCGCCCCACGTCTCGTCGCCGGGCTCGCCTGGAGCCGGCACCGTGCGCCGCCGCCAGAGCTCCTCGCCGGTGCGCGCGTCGTGGGCCACGATGACGCACGACTCGGGCCCGCCCTGCGGCCGGCAGCTCCGGCCGGAAATGGCCCGGCCGTCGGCGATGATGGGGCCCGAGCTGTGCCCCGCCGGGGTCTCCCGGTAGTCGAAGATGCGGGTCTCCCAGGCGATCTCGCCGGTCTCGGCGTCGAGCCCGAAGAAGTAGTCGTCGTCGCTCGTGTTGACGATGAACCGGTCGTAGATGGCGATGTTCCGGTTGTTGCGGGCGTTGCCGCCGACGAAGTCGTAGACGTCGTCGGGCAGGTTCCGGCGGTGCCGCCAGATCAGGTCGCCGGTCACCGCGTCGATGGCCTCGATGACGTCGCTCGACTGCGGCATGTACAGCACGCCGCGGTAGGCGAGCGGCGTGCCCTCCTGCCGCCCCGACGCGAGGCCGCGCGACCATACCATGCGGAGCCGGCCCACGTTGCCGCGGTCGATCTGGTCGAGGGGGCTGTAGCCCCACCCGTCGAGGGTGCGGCGCCACGTCAACCAGTCGTCGGCCGCCGGGTCGTGGAGCATCGCATCGGTGACGGGGACGAACTCGCCCGCCGACTGGGCCGGCGCGCTTCCCGGCGCCGCCAGCGCCAAGAGCCCCGCCGCGATCGCGGGAACCCGGCGCAGGATCGGAGACTGCACAGGCATGACACCACTCCTCGGCGCCGGGCGGGGCGCCGTCCATTCCCGACGAAAACGGTTGCTTCCGCCGCCGACGCGCGCCACCGGCGCCGTGCGCAATGATCGGCGCCGCCTCCCTGGGTGTCAAGGTCCGCCCAGACGCCTCCGGCCCTGAGCCGTCAGCCGGCACGGGCGCCCGGGCCGCCCGCCGAGGCGTGCTCGCCCGCTCTCGTTGCGACACGGGGCGCCGCAACCCGTCGATCTCGAGTGATTCCCGCCCGGCCCGCTCGCCTCCTTGCGCGAAACCGCGGTGCGGGGCATGATCGTCAAGCGCGGAAAGACGATCGAGACAACCAGGAGAGCAGGTGCAATGAACCATCGAGACCTCGTCGCTGCAATCGCCGTGATCGCCATCGCAGGGCTGGCCGCGGCCCCGGCGGCGGCCCAGGACGCGCCCCGGACCCCGTGGGGGGCGCCGGATCTGCAAGGCATCTGGGACTTCCGCACCATCACCCCGCTGGAGCGGCCGGAAGGCCTGGGCGACCAGGCGTTCTACACGCCGGAGGAGGCCGCGACCCTCGAGCAGGAGGCGATCGAGCGCGACATCGAGCTCTGGGAGCGCGAAGCGCAGCGGACCGAGGTCGGCGGCAACGTCGGCGCCTACAACAACTTCTGGATGGACCGGGGCACGAGTCCGATCGAGACGCGGCGCACGTCGCTGATCACCGATCCCCCGAACGGGCGCTTCCCCGAGCTGTCGGAAGTCGGCGCCGAGCGCGCCGAGGCGCGCCGGGCGCATATGGCCGAGCACCCCGCGGATACCTACACCGACCGCAACACGTCGGACCGGTGCATCGTGGGCTTCAACGCCGGCCCCCCCATCACGCCGCTCGCCTACAACCAGAACATGCAGCTCTTCCAGACCCCCGACGTGGTGGTGATCCACACCGAGATGGTGCACACCTCGCGCATCGTGCCCCTCGACGGACGCCCCGCCCTCGACGACGGCATCCGCCTCTGGACGGGCGACTCGCGCGGCTACTGGGAGGGCGACACCCTGGTCATCGAGTCGGCCAACTTCAACGACCAGCGCCAGTGGATTCCCCTGACCTCGGGGGGCTCCGGCGTGGCGTCGAGCGACAGCTTCACCCTAGTGGAGCGGTTCACCCGCCTCGACGACGACACCCTCGAGTACACGTTCACGGTGACCGACCCCGACACGTGGGCGACCCCGTGGACGGCGTCGATGCCGATGCAGCGCACCGACGTCCCGCTGTTCGAGTACGCGTGCCACGAGGGGAACTACTCGATGGAGGGCATCCTGTCCGGGGCGCGGGCGGACGAGCGGACCGCGGCCGAGGGCGGCCAGTAGGCGCGAACGGCGCGTGTGACCGCCGACACCGCGGAGCCGGCCGCCGCCGGCTCCCTCCCGTCTCTCACGCTTCGCGGCGCGATCGGCGGGGCTCTCATGGGCCTCGCCAATCTCGTCCCCGGCATCAGCGGCGGCACCATGCTGCTCGCGGCCGGCGTCTACCCTGCGTTCATCAGCGCGATCGCCGACGTCACCACGCTTCGGTTCACCCGACGCACCCTGGCGCTGCCGGCCGCCGTCGGCGGGGCGGCGGCCCTGGCGATCCTCCTCCTCGCCGGACCCATGCGCAGCCTCGTCATCGAGCAGCGCTGGGCCATGTACAGCCTGTTCATCGGGCTCACCCTCGGCGGCGCGCCCCTGGTGTGGCGACTCGCCCGACCCGCCACACCGGCCGTCTACGCGGCGGCGGGCGGCGCCGTCCTCCTGATGGTCCTCATGCAGCTCGGGCTCGGCGCCGGAGACCCCGGCGGCGGGGCGAACGGAGCGCTGCTCTTCCTGTCGGGCCTCGCCGGCGCCTCGGCGATGATCCTGCCTGGGGTCAGCGGCGGCTATCTGCTACTGCTGCTCGGCCAGTACGAGACGATTCTCGGCGCCGTGGACACGCTGAAGGCCGGGCTGATCGGCGTGGACGCGGGGCTGATGATCGACGCCTCGGCGCTCCTTCTGCCCGTCGGGCTCGGCGTCGCCGCCGGCATCGTCGGGGTCTCCAACCTGCTGCGCTGGCTGCTCGACCGCTTCCGTCAGGCGACGCTCGGCGCCCTGCTCGGGCTCCTGCTCGGCGCCGTGGCCGGGCTCTGGCCCTTCCAGCGGCCGGTCGAGCCCCCCCTGGGGTCTATCGTACGGGGTCAGGTGGTCACGGAGGCGTCGCTCCCCGGCATCGACACGGCCGACTGGCCCCTCGCGCGCTTCGCGCCCTCCGCCGGCCAAGTCGGCGCCGCGCTGGTCCTGGTGCTTGCCGGTCTGGCCGCAACGACCGGGATAGCGCGCATCGGGCACGATCGCCCGCCGAAACGCGACACGGCGCGGGCCGCGGCGGCGCGACGACCGCGATAGCACGCATCGGGCGCCATCGCGGCCCGGATTGATCGCTTCCGCCAGGTACGTCGAAGTCGGTCGAAGTGCGACAGCGGCCGGTCGAAACACCGGAGCCACCGTGCCCGCCCCCCCTCCCCGGGCCGCCCTTACCGCGGGCGCTCGGGGGCGGTGGGCGAGGTGGCGCCGAGCCCCAGGAGCAACGCCTCCATGTCGGGCCAGCGCCGCCCGAGGTTGGCGTAGAAGACGCCTTGGGCGATGGTCAGCGGCGTCCAGCCCCGCTCGTTGACGGGGTCGAGGGCCGCGCCGTGCTCGATCAGGTACAGGACCAGCTCGGGCGAGCCGCGCATGACGGCGCCGTGCAGGGCGGCGTCGCCGTTGGCGTCGACGGTGGCGACCGAGTCGCCGAGCGCCACCATCAGCTTCACCGCCTCCAGGGCCTCTTCGGCGCTGCCGGGGCTCTCGCTCGACGACCAGATGCCGACGCCGGCCGCGACGAGGAGCGCGGTGGTCCCGTCCTCGTTGGTCGTCAGCGGATCGGCGCCGAGGTCGAGGAGCAGGCGCATCATGTCGAGGTCGACGGCCTTGGCCGCGAGGAGAAAAGGGGTCGCGCCGGTGCGGTCGAGCTGGTTGCGGTAGCCGTCGCGCGGCTCCGCCGTCTGGCGGGCGTCGACGTCGGCGCCGTGGGCGACCAGGGCGCGCGCCAGCTCGAGGTCGGTGACCGTCCCGGTCGGGAAGGCGGCGGGGTTGTTGAAGTGCCGGTTCGGCCGGCGGGTCCAGACGAGCTGGTGGAGCGGCGTCCACCCCGGCCCCGTCGCCGCCGCGTCGGCGCCGTGACGCAAGAGCTGCAACGCCACGTCGTAGCGCGCGTTGACGACCGCGAGGTGGAGGGAGCTCGTGCCGTCGGGCAGGGCGAGGTTCACGTCGGCCCCGGCCGCGAGCAGGGCTTCCACCGCCGGGGCGTGCCCCGCGCGGACCGCGAACGCGAGCGGCGTGAAGCCGCCGTCGGAGCGGGCGTCGATGTCCGCCCCCGCCGCCACCAGCGGGGCGACGACCGCCGCATGGCCCTCGGCCGCCGCCCACATCAGCGCGGTCTGCCCGCGCCAGCCTTCCCGAGCGTCGACCGTCGCCGCCGCGCCGTGCCGCAGCAGCGTCTCGACGCTCTCGACGACGCCGGTCCGCGCGGCCGCCATCAGCGGCGTCTCGCCCTCCGGCGACGCCCGGTCCGCGTCGGCCCCGGCCGCGAGCAGCGCCTCCACGACGGCGTCGTGGCCCCCGGCCGACGCGAGCGCCAGCGGCGTCACGCCGTGACGCGTCGCGGCGTCGACCTCGCCGCCGGCGTCCAGCAGCTCGACGACCGCCGCCGCGTCGCCGGCGTGCGCGGCCCGGTGCAGCCGCGTCGCATCGTCCGCCGGCTGCGCCGCCGGCGCTCCCGCCCAGCCGAGCGCCGCCACGACGACGCCGGCCACGCGCCGCGCCCGCAGACAGCCCGTCCTTCCGGCGTCGCCGTTCATCATTCGCCGACCGCCCCCTAGTGGACTGTCCCGGAGCTTCCTTTGCCGTCCTGTCGCTGGTCTTCGCTGGCAGACGCTGCGAAAACGCCCCGCGACATGGGCAGCGTCTCTCAGGGACGGTCGACTAGTGTCCCAGCGCGCCCTGTCGCTGGTCTTCGCCGGCAAAACGCTGCGAAGACGCCCCGCGACATGGGCAGCGTCCCTACCGTTACGAACCGGCCGCCGGCGCCGATCTACAAGTCGGCCTACACGTCGGCGAGCGGCGTCAGCTCTTTCAACCGCCCGGTGCTGTCGCCCAGCCCGTCGTCGAGCCGGACCCCCGCCTTGTCGAGCTGGCTGACCAGCAGGTTCGTCATCGGCGTGTCCCGGGGATACCGCAGGTGCCGCCCGCCCTTCAACTGCCCGCCGCTGCCGCCGACGAGCATCAGCGGCAGGTCGTAGTGCAGGTGCTTGTTGCTGTCGCTAAGCGACGCGCCGTAGAGCAGCAGCGAGTTGTCGAGCAGCGATCCGTCGCCGTCCGGCGTCGACGCCAGGGTCTCCAGAAAGCCGCGGAAGAGCGACACGTGATAGGTGTTGATCTTCGCGAGCTGGGCCAGCTTCAACGGGTCGTAGCGGTGATGCGAGATGCCGTGGTGCGACTCGGGGATGCCGACCTCGGGATAGGCGCGGCCGTTCAGCTCGCGCCCCAGCATGAACGTGAAGACGCGGGTGATGTCGGCCTGCCACGCCAGCGCCGTCAGGTCGAACATCAGCCCCACGTGCTCGGAGTACGACTCGGGAATGCCGACGGGCCGGGCGAGCTCGGGCAGCTCGGTGTCGCTGCGCTCCGAGAGCCGGATGCGCCGCTCGATGGCGCGCACGGCGTCGAGGTACTGCGCCACCCGCGCTCGATCGCCCGCCCCGACCTCGCGTTCGAGGCGCGCGAGGTCCGCCCCGATGGCGTCCAGGATGCTTCGGTCCTTGCGGAACTGCGCGCGCCGCTCGGCCGTCGAGCCGCCCTCGCCGAAGAGGCGCTCGAAGACGACGCGCGGATTGTTCTCCATCGGCAACGGCGTCGTCGGGTCGCGCCACGCGACGGTGTTCATGTAGATGCAGCTGTAGCCGTTCTCGCAGTTGCCGACGAGGAAGTCGCGGTCGATGGCGAGCTCGAGCGACGGCAGCGGCGTCGTGCGCCCGAGCTGCGCGGCCGCTATCTGGTCGGCGGTCATCCCCGCCCGCACATCGGCCCCCTCGGTCTCCTTCGGGTGGACGCCGTTGAGCCACGTCGCGGTGGCCCGGGTGTGCTCGCCGTTGCCGTCGCCGAGGGCCTCGGCCTGGCCCTGGGCGAGCCCGCTCAGCACCACCATGCGGTGGCGGAACGGGTCGAGGGGACGCAGCGTCGGCGACAGCGCCAGCGCGGTCTTCGCCGGCGGGGTCCACGACTCCATCGCCATGCCGTTGGGCAGGTACACCCACCCGAGCCGGCGCACCGGCTCGGCCGCGCGGACGCCGATGCCCGACAGGGCCGGGGTCATCGCGTCGAGCATCGGGAGGGCCAGCGCCGCCCCCGCGCCGCGCAGGAACGTACGCCGCGGCAGCGTCTTCCGGGTGATGATCATGATTCCGCCCTCCTCATCCTGAACGGCGCGCTCTCGACGATGCCGACGACGAGCGACGAGAACCGGTAGCCGTCCTCGGCCGCGGCGCGAGTGATGGCGCGCACCGCGGGCGCGTCGTAGTGCTCGAGGCCGCGCCCGAGCGCGTAGACCAGCAGCTTCTCGGTCAGGGTGCCGACGAACCGTTCAGGCCTCTTCACGAGCGCCTCGCGCAGTCCCGCCGCCCCGTCGAAGCGCGTGCCGTCGGGCAGCTCGCCGGTGGCGTCGATGGGCGTGCCGGCGGCGGTGCGGGTGCGGAGGCGCCCCACGGCGTCGAACTGCTCGAGCGCGAAGCCGGGCGGGTCCATCAGCCGGTGGCAGCTCGCGCAGACCGGGTTCGCGCGGTGGCGCTCGGTCGCCTCGCGCATCGAGAGCGCCTCGCCCGTGCCCGTCGTCTCCTCCAGGGCCGGCACGTCCGGGGGTGGAAGGGCGGGGGGCGTCCCGAGCAGGTTCTCGAGCACCCACTTGCCGCGCAGCACCGGCGACGTGCGGTTCGGGTACGACGTGACCGACAGGATGCTGGCGTGGCCGAGCAGCCCCCGCCGCGCCTCGTGCGCCACGGGGACGCGGCGGAAGTGGCTGCCGTAGACGCCCGGCATGCCGTAGTGGCGCGCGAGCCGCTCGTTGACGAACGTATAGTCGGCCGTCAGCAGGTCGAGGACGTTTCGGTCCTCGCGGAAGACGCTCTCGACGAACAGCTCCGTCTCGCGCCGCATCGCCTGCCGCAGCCCCTCGCCGACATCGGGGAACCGGTCCTCGTCGGGGACCACGGCCGGCACGTTCCGCAGGTAGAGCCACTGGCTCGCGAAGCTCGTCACCAGCGCGCGCGACCGCCGGTCGGCGAGCATGCGCCGCGCCTGCGCCTCGAGCACGGCCGGGTCGCGCAGCCGGCCCGCCTCCGCGAGGTCCAGCAGATCGTCGTCGGGGATGCTGCTCCACAGGAAGAAGGACAGCCGCGACGCCAGCTCGAGGTCGCTGACGGCGTAGCTCTCCCCTGCCGCCACGCCGGCCGGGTCGCGCTCGACCCGCAGCACGAACTCGGGGCTCGCGAGCAGCCAGCGCAGAGCCATCTCGATGCCGGCGTCGAAGCCGCCCTCGCGGCGCCCCTCGTGGAAGAACCCGAGGAGGACGTCGAGATCGACCGGGGTGACGGGGCGCCGCCAGGCGCGGCGCGCGAGGGCCGACACGATGCGGCGGGCGCAGGCGGCCTCGTCGCCCTCGGCCGCCGCGTCGGCGGGACGGCACGTGAAGATGCGCCGGCGGCTCGGGGTGTCCTCCGCCGGGGAGGCGCCGTCCCCCGCTGTCGGCGCGTCACCGCCGGCCCGCGACGCCCCCGCGGCCGCGAACGGCCCCGTAACCGTGACGCTGCCCAGGTACGGCTGCACCCGGGTGTCGCCGCCGGTGATGCTGGTGTACGGACGCAGGTAGGGTTGCCGCAGGGTCTCCGGATACGCCGCCGTCTTCCGCACGAACGTCACCCTCAGCTCGCGCGGCCCCGACCCGACCGGCAGACGGAACTCCCAGTCGCGGTCGATGGCCCGCTGCCGGTCGCGCCAGCCGCGGTACTCGTCGCTGTCCCGCGGCGCGTCGGGCGGCGGCCCGCCGGCGACGAAGGTGCGCACCAGCTCGCCGTCCAGGCTCACCTCCACCGTGTGCGGCGTCTCGAACACGGCGAGGTTGTCGCCGGCGTCGCGGGCGAGACGGACGCGGATGTCGTACTCGGCGTCCTCGGGAAACGTGTGCCGGAACGCGCCGCCGCCGCGGGTGCCGAAGGGCATGCCCGCCACCCAGTCGTCCTGCGGCAGGTCGCTCGCGAGCCGGAACACCTCGGCCGTGGCGGAGGGGGCGGGACGTCCGACCGCCACGCGGGCGATCTTGCGCGCCGCCGCGAGGTAGCGCTCGAGCAAGGTCGGCGAGACCCCGAGCACCCCTGCGATGTTGTCGAAGCCGTAGCTCGCCCCGTCGGCCGGCAGCAGCTCCGCGACGTCGATCTCCAGGTCGAGGAGGTCGCGGACCGCGTGGTGGTACTCGGTCCGGTTCAGCCGGTGGAAGGCCTCGGTCCGCCCCGGATCGGGGTCGGCGGCCGCGTGCCGGTCCAGCTCGGCCTCCAGCCAGCCGACGAACCGGTCGTAGGTCGCCGCGTCGGGCCGCGGACGCGGCGCCGGCGGCATGGCCCCCGCCCGCAGCTTCCGAACCACCGTCTCCCACACCGCGGGCGCGGCCGCCACCGCCGCCACGTCGTGCTCGTCGAGGGCCAGCCCCGCCGTTCGCATCCTGCCGTTGTGGCAGGCGACGCAGTAGCGATCCAGCAGCTCCCGCTGCCAGCCGCCGGGCGGGTCGGGCTGCTCCCCCACCTCCGCGACGAGGGGCGGCGGGGCGGCCGATCCGACGCCGGAGAGGGCGAGCGTCATGCACGCCAGCGCCGCGAGGTATCGGGTTGCAGACATCTCTCGACTGTACTCGCCGTAGTATCCGGACGAAGGGGAACGGTGTCAAACGTCGCCCGGGCGCACCGACCGGGACGAGTCGAGCGCGGGCTCCGATGGTCGGGTCGCCGAGCCATCGAGGCGAGAGACGAGACAGGTGGCGTTTCACCCGGATCATGGCCGACGCTGCGCGCAGGGAGAGCGTTCCCTGCATTCGAGCGGCGCGCCTGCTCGCGGCGAACCTGCACGCATTCGCGGGAGACCTCGAAGACGGCGCCATCGGCGTCTTCGGAGCGACCGCGTCCGCGCCAGAAGACCGATCTGGTGAGGCATGGATCGACACGCCACCGGTACGCGCCGTCGTGCCACTGCAACGGAGACCTCCTTGATGCCGAGCTGGCGTGCGCAGGGCCGCTCGGCTGCCCGTCCGGGCGAGTGCGGTACACTGGCGCCGATCCCAGGAGGACAGCGATGCCCGAGCGAACGAATCGCGCGTTGCGGGCCGGGGCGACGGTCCTGGCGGGGACGGCGGCCCTCGGCGCGGCGGCGCTCACCGCCGTCGCGCAGACCGTCGAATGGCCGGCCTACGCGGCGGACCGGGCCGGCACCAAGTACCTGCCCCTCGACCAGATCGACGCGGAGACGGTGGCGGATCTCGAGATCGCGTGGCGGCAACCGGTGATTCCCGACGCGATCCGGAACGGCGACACCACCCGCGGCCCCGTCGGCTCGCAGACGACGCCTCTCATGGCGGGCGGCCTGCTCTATATGAGCACCGGGCTCGGGAGCGTCGCCGCCCTCGATCCGACCACCGGCGAGGTCGTCTGGAACACCGGCCCCAGCGACGGGGTCCGGGTGCGGCAGACGCGCGGCTTGGCTTGGTGGACCGACGGCGAGAAGCGGCGGGTGGTCGCGACCCTCGGCCCCAAGCTGGTGTCGCTCGACGCGGGCACGGGCGAGCGCGACCCGGAATTCGGCGAGGCCGGCGAGGTCGACCTCCGGGAGGGGCTGCTGCGCCCCTTCCCCGACTTCTACTGGAACGCGGCCCCCATCATCGTCAACGACGTCATCGTCATCGGCTCCTACGTCGAGGACATCACCACCAACCAGCGCATCGCCAACAAGGAGTCGCCGCGCGGCGACGTGCGCGGCTACGACGTGCGGACCGGCGAGCACGTGTGGACGTTCCACACGATTCCGCTCGAGAACGAGTTCGGGGTGGAGACGTGGGGGGCGGACCCCGTCGACGACCGCGCGTCGTGGGAATACAGCGGCAACACCAACATGTGGGCCCATCCCACCGGCGACGAGGAGCTGGGCATCGTCTACCTGCCGCTCTCGACCCCGACCAACGACTACTACGGCGGCCACCGGCCGGGCGACAACCTGTTCGCGGAGAGCCTCGTCGCCGTCGACGCGCGGACCGGCGAGCGGCTCTGGCACTTCCAGGCCATCCACCACGGCGTGTGGGACTACGACTTCGCCTCGTCGGCGGTGCTGCTGGACATCACCGTCGACGGGCGCGAAATCAAGGCGGTGGCCCAGCCCAGCAAGCAGGCGTTCACCTATGTGTTCGACCGGGTGACCGGCGAACCGGTGTGGCCGATCGAGGAGCGTCCGGTCCCCGGCTCCGACGTGCCCGGCGAGCGGCTCTCGCCGACCCAGCCGTTCCCCACGAAACCGCCGCCGTTCGAGCTGCAGGGCGTGACGGTGGACGACCTCATCGACTTCACGCCCGAACTACGGGCGGAGGCCGTCGAGCTGCTCGACCAGTACGTCTGGGGGCCGATGTTCACGGCGCCGACCCTGCTCGACCCGCGGCCGGGCGGCAAGAAGGGCACCATCTTCAGCCCCGGCACGGCCGGCGGCGCGAGCTGGAGCGGGGCCGGGGTCGACCCCGAGACCGGCATCCTCTACGTGCCGTCCGCCTACAGCCAGAACGTCGTCGCCCTCGTGCCGTCGGAGCACCCGCGGGCCGACGTTCGCCTGGTGCGGGAGCGGTACACGCCCCTGCTCGGCCCGCAGGGTCTGTCGATGTTCAAGCCGCCCTACGGCCGGCTGACCGCCATCGACATGAACGCCGGCGACATCGCCTGGCAGGTCGCCAACGGGCCGGGCCCGCGCGACCACCCGGCGCTGCGCGACCTCGACCTGCCGTGGCTGGGACAGGGAGGACGCGCGTCGGTGCTCGTCACGAAGTCGCTGGTGTTCCTCGGCGAGGGCGGCAACACCGGGGTCTCGTCCCTGCCCCAGTGGTGGAACGGCCCCGGGGGCAAGATGTTCCGGGCCTACGACAAGGCGACGGGCGAGGTGGTGTGGGAGATGGAGCTCTCGGGCGGCACCACCGGCGCCCCGATGACGTATATGATCGGCGGTCGCCAGTTCATCGTCGTCGCCGTCGGCTGGGACGACATGGCGAGCGAGCTCATCGCGCTGGCCCTGCCCGAGTCGCGGTGACGCGCTCCCGGGCACGCGGAGCCTTGCTAGAACCTGAGCCCGTAGAGTCTCCCGCATCGACAGCCTCCGAACCGGCATCGCCTCGCCCTTCGGTCGCAGGCTGCCTGCATGAGGCTCTGCGGACCTCACCCTCGATAGGGCCGGCCTGATCGACGCGCTGCACACGACCGAGCGGATCGTCGGCCTGATTGAAGCCAGCCCGCCGATACCCGCGAGCCCGGCTCGCGGCGGCGCAAATCAAGCCGAAGCACACACGCGCCGCTTGACAGGCGCTTTAGCTATATGTAAACATCGCCGGTGTGCCGACCTGAGCCCGTAGCGATCGGCGAGTGGGGTCGCGTCATCTGGGCAGTTGAGGCCTCACGAAAGCGACCAGCTCAGGAGTTCTTCGAACAGCTGCGCGAGGACCAAGCCGCCAAGATGCAGGTGTTGTTCGAGAGATTGGCGGAACACGGTCGTATCAACAACAGGGAACACTTCAAGAAGCTGGAGAACCGCGACGGGCACGCGATCTGGGAGTTCAAGCGCCACCAGATCCGGTTCTTGGGCGCCTACGGTCCCGGCAGACAGTTTGTCGTGGCTCACGGTCTAGTGAAGAAGCAAGACAAGCTCCGGACAGCCGATCTTGCTCGGACGGCGAGGATTCTGACCGAGCATCTAGAGCGCCACGAGCGGGGAGGATGACGATGACGGGCGATGCATGCTCGCGACACCGCGGCGAGTCGTACGAACGGTTGCTGCGTCAGGAGCGCCTTATTCTCGACGTGACCGAGCAGTTGGCGGTCGCGGTGGAGAACAGTGGCCTGACGCGAGCGGAACTCGCGCAGCGCATGCGCCGAACTCCCGGATTCGTGTCGCAATTGCTGGGCGGCGGGAGGAACCTGACGCTCAGGACCATCGCGGACATCGCCGGAGCGTTGTCCCTCCGACCGTCGTTCAGGTGGTCCCGTGAGCGGACTTCCGCGCTGGCGGGGCCCAGGATGGACACGCATGAATTCGGCCACTGGACCCGTCGGATGCCGCAGGTCAGCAACATGGCGCAGCCGTACGCGACGTCCGGAAGCCGCAGCGACGGGCACCGCTTGGACGCGGCCGCATAGGAGGGATGCTACCGGACGGCGGTGGACGTGAGGCCAAATGGTTGACGTGAGTCGACTCATCTCGGCAGTTCAGATCAAGAGCGTGAGGCTCTGCGAAGTGAACTGCCGTTCCGTGGCGCAACCGTCGGAGATCCCGGACGCGGTCAGGGTCACCACCTCGCGCGAGACAGCAGTGGTCAAGGAACCTACGGAGGATCGAGACTTCCGGATCGAGACGATTTTCACGATGGAAGTTCTCAGTGCAGACGACGACAATGAAGAGCTGCAAGCGGAAATCCGGAGCAAGTTCGAGTTGTCGTACCGGATTTCCGGCGACGGGACCTTCTCGTCGCAGGAGTTGGAGGCGTTTGGGGAAGTGAACGCCGTATTCAACGCTTGGCCATACTGGCGCGAGCTGGTGCAGTCCTCGCTGGCACGAATGTTGCTGCCGCCTCTGACCCTGCCTGTTTTCCGGGTAGTGCCACCGGACACCGCGGACAACGACGAAGCAGAAGCCCACGAGGGCGAATGACCAAGTGCAAGCTGCCCGAGGCCGAAGCCGGACGCCCGTACGGAACCATCCCAAGCCGCCGAACGACCTTCGCACGAGGCCAGACGAAGGCTGAGTTGAAGCAGGACATTCGGATCGACGCGACTCCCGGTGTTTGGCTCAAGGCCATTTTCGCCCGATACGCCCCCGACCCGCGCGGTCCACTGAGAGGGATCAGGCGTGTTCGACGATCAGCAGGTTCGTTTCCCGTGCCCTATTCGCGGATTCGAGCTTCGAGCGCGGAGGACTCAGCCCGTCGCTTTCTCGAGCGTTCCAGATGCACCTCTGACGACGGCGGCCGTGTAGGCGAGCGAAGCGTGCTCCCTGCTACTGGTGGAGGAAGGCTACTACTAACTGAGGCAATCTCCGCATGCCCGTCAACTTCGAACCGAGTCGCGCGGCGCCGGTGGCCGGCAGACTGCTGGCGACTGCCGAGTGGCTCCACGACCCAAGCCGCCGCTGTACCGGGGGCCCCTGGCCAGAGGTGACCTAACTAAATGGCGTTATTGGTGGCGAACTGCCCTCGATGCCGCGCCCAGCGCATCACGCTTGACGCCTACGCAGACACCCCCGCGGGGCGCACGCTAAAGGGCAACGTGAAGTACGAGGTGTTTTGCGTGTGCCGGTCCTGTAAACAAGCGACCATCTTCATGGTCGTGGAAAATGACCAACGTCGTTACCAACGAGAGACAACGAACTACATTATCCGCCCGAGCACATCTGCTGACCACTTCCAGGTCGAGTGCCCCGTCTCGCCCGCCGACCTTGACACGGCTCCGCCCCCCGAGGAGCTTCCCCGTGACATCGAGGGGGCCTTCGGCGAGGCGACCAAGTGCGCCGCCGTGGGGTGCTACAACGCCGCCGGGGCGATGTTCCGGCTGTGCCTGAATCTCGCGACTAAGGGCACGAAAGGGAAGACTCTGGCTGCCCGGCTGGAGACGCTCTGCAAGGAGAAGCAGTTTTCCTCCGAGCTGCAGGAACTGGGCTCGGCCCTGCGTCTTGACGGCAACGACGCAGCGCACGACGGTTCGCTCTGCAGGGAAGACGTTCAGGATCTGGAGGCGTTCGCCGGCAGGTTCCTGACGCAGCTCTACACCGAACCCGCGAGAGTGCATGCGGCGACGGAGCGACGGAAGAAGCGCAGATTCAGGTCCAAGTCTGCCGGCAGTGCCTCGCCGTTGACAGGTTGAGATGTTGGATATGTCGACGGCTCTCGCCCCCGTTAGGGTTGCTCGTGCTGGCACTTCTGCTGAAGTCCGTCTGTTCATCGCCTTTGCGGTGGGCGTCAATGCGTTCGACGGTGAGGCGCTGTTCTTCGAGTACGTGGTACTGGCGAGTTGTCGGCGATGTGACCAATAGGGCCAAGTCCGCACGCGAAGATCATGGCATGACGCACCACTCTAGGAGCTCTGGTCCTCAGACGAGAGGCTGAGCGTTTGCGCGGTTCCCTTGCGACTGTCGATCATCGTCCCCGTCTTCAACGAGGCATCCACCATCGCCGAGGTGCTGTCGAGGGTGCTCGCGCTCGATCTAAACCTCGACCGGCAGATCGTCGTGGTCGACGACGGCTCGACCGACGGCACCCGCGAGTGGCTCGACGCCTGGGTCGAAGACCAGCCCGACTGGGTCGGCGTCGAGCACCACGCCGGCAACCGGGGCAAGGGGGCGGCGATCCGCACCGGGCTCGCGAAGGCCACCGGCGACTACGTCATCATCCAGGACGGCGACCTGGAGTATGACCCGCGGGACTACCCGCGCCTGCTCGCCCCTCTCGTCGAGGGACGGGCCCGGGTCGTCTACGGGTCGCGGTTCCTGGGCGCCCGGCCGCCGATGTTCTTCACCCAGCGGATGGGCAACATGTTCCTGACCCGGCTGACGAACCTGCTGTACGGCGCTTCGCTGACGGACATGGAGACGTGCTACAAGCTGTTCGCGCGCGACGTCCTCGCGAAGCTGCCCCTGGCCGCCGACCGCTTCGACGTCGAGCCGGAGCTCACGGCGCGGGTGCTTCGGCAAGGGATAGAGATCGTCGAGGTACCGATAAGCTATTCGGGGCGCTCGTACGTGAGCGGGAAGAAGATCAACTGGCGCGACTTCATCGTCGCGGTCCGGACGCTGCTCCGGCTGCGGCTGTGAGCGGCAACCGGAGGGTCCTGACACGGCGGGCGCCCGCACGGGCGGCCGGCGCCCGGCGGCGGGTCCGACGAACCAACGGCGGGATCCAGCGGCTCTCGCTCGTGCACACGCAAGGGGTCCCGACGGCGCCCGGCGGCGGGTCCGACGAACCAACGCTGGGCCGTCGCCGGGCCGGACCCAGGGCATGAGCAGAGACAGCACGGTCGGCCGCGAGGCCGATTTCGTCGAATGGAGCTGCCGGCAGGGGCAGACCGGCCGCCCCGCGCCGGGCACCACGTCATGAGCACCGATCAGACCGCACCCCCGGCGGAAAGCGAAACCGTCGATCTCGTCGAATGGTACTTCCGGCAGGGCTGGACGGACGGCCTCCCGGTGGCGCCGCCGACCCCGGAATCGGTCGGGGCGATGGTCGCCGCCCTCGGCGGAGAGCCGGAGCGGGTCGAGGCCCGGGTCCCTCCCCGGTGGGGCAACCTCACCCGCGAAGTCCTGGCCGTCAACCTCGTGCTCGCCGGCTGCCGGCCCGCGTACGCGCCGCTGGTCCGGGCCGCTATGCTGGGGCTGTGCAGCCCCCACTTCAACCTGCACGGGGTGCAAGCCACGACCCACATGGCGGCGCCGCTGCTCGTCGTCAACGGCCCCGTCCGCAACGAGACCGGCATGAACGCCGGCGCCAACGTCTTCGGCTCGGGCAACCGAGCCAACGCGACCATCGGGCGAGCCGTTCGGCTCGTCCTGCTCAACGTGGGGGGCGCGCAGCCCGGCGACCTCGACAAGAGCACGCTGGGCCACCCCGGCAAGTACACCTTCTGCATCGCCGAGAACGAGGAGGCGAGCCCGTGGGCGCCGTACCACGTCGAGCAGGGCTACCGCCCCGACGACAGCACCGTCTTCTGCATCGCGGCCGAGGGCCCCCACAGCGTGACCAACCACGTGGCCCACGACCCCGAGGGGGTGCTCGACAGCATCGTCTCCGCCATGAGCACCATCGCCCACAACAACGCCGTCAGCAGCGGCTCGTGCGCCGTCGTCATCGGCCCCGAGCACGCGGCGACCATCGCCGCCCGCGGCTGGACGCGCAGCGACGTGCGGCGCTATCTCTGGTCGCACACCGAGAACACCTGGGACGACGTCAGCTTCGGCGGCCGCTACGGCCGCATCTACAACCGCAACCTGCCGAGGTGGTACCGGCGCCGGCCCGGCGCCCGCATCCCCATCGTGCCGACCCCGGAAGACATCCATCTCTTCGTCGCCGGCGGCGACGCCGGCCGCTTCTCGGCGTTTCTCCCCGGCTGGGGCCACATGACATCGCCGGTGCTGCGCGCCCTCGACGGACGCGCCCCCGGCGGCCGGGCGCCGTGCGTCGACGGGACGTGCGAGCTGTAAGCGTCCGGACGCCGGAGCCGGAACCGAGCAACACCGTGGAGACCAGACGATGACAAGTCGACAGACGCTGCCCTCCGGCCAGATCGTGTTCGACCCGCGCGGCGCCGTCACCCCCGGCGAGATCCGGCTCGCCCCGCGGCCCGAGACCCTGCGCGGCGTGCGGCTGGGGGTGCTCGACAACTCGAAGTGGAACGCGTCGCGGCTGCTGCGGCACACCGCCGCCGCCCTCGACGGCTTCGAGCCCGCCGCCGTCAACCGCTACGTCAAGGACAGCTTCTCGCGCGAGGCGACCGACGCCCTGCTCGACCGCGTCGCGGCCGAGAACGACGTCGTCGTCACCGCGATAGGCGATTGAGGGTCGTGCACGTCGTGCAGTGTGCACGACACGGCCCGGTTGGAGCAGCGCGGCGTCCCCACCGCGGTCATCGTCACCGCGGCCTTCCTCGAGGAGGCCGAGGTGCAGCGCGCCGCCCTCGGCGCCGACGCCATCGAGCCGGTCGTCATCACCCACCCTCTGAGCACGCTCTCGGAGGAGGAAATAATGGACCGGGCGAAGGAGGCGGCGCCGCAGTTGGAGCGCGTGCTGACCGGGCGGCCTGAGCGGGGTGGCGCTGCGCCGTCGCCCTTGGGCTGAGCGCAGGCGCCGTCATTCCACGAGGCCCGCGGGTCGTCATTCCACGAGACGGACGGTCGGGGATGCGACCGACGGACCGACCTGCCTACCTGCCTGAGACGGACTGACCCCGGCCCGGCAGCGGAAGCCAAGCGTGCGTGGAGCCCGGATTCGGTCCGGCTCGAGAAGGTCACGCGAGAGGCCGGCCGGCGGGGGCGCCGGTGTTACGATCCGGCGGCGGAGGGCTGTCAGTCATGATCGTCAATCTCGCGTACGGCCGGACGGGGCTCCCGGTCGAGTTCCCCGACGACCGCACGACGGTCATCGAGCCGACCTACGTCGACGGGTTGCCGGACCAGGCCGGCGCCGTCCGGCAGGCGCTCCGGCAGCCGATCGGCGGCGCCCCCCTGCGCGAGCGGGTGCGCCCCGACCAGTCCGTGGCCATCTCGGTCTGCGACGTCACGCGGCCGATGCCGAGCGCGACGGTGCTGCCGGTGGTGCTCGAGGCCCTGTCGCACGTGCCCGTCGACCGCATCGCGATCCTGATTGCGAGCGGCACCCACCGCGCGACGACCCGGGACGAGCTGGTGGAGATGCTCGGCGCGGACATCGTCGACCGCAACCGCATCGTCGTCCACGACGCGTTCGACGACGCCGAGCTCGTTTCCCTCGGCGAGGTCGAAGGCGGCGTCCCGGTCTGGCTGAACCGGACGTGGGTGGAGGCCGACGTCCGCATCACCACCGGGTTCGTCGAACCGCACTTCTTCGCCGGCTTCAGCGGCGGCCCGAAGATGGTCGCGCCGGGGCTGGCCGGCTTCCGGACGATCATGCGTCTGCACGACGCCGAGATGATCGGGAGCCCGCGGGCGCGCTGGGGCGTCGTCGAGGGCAACCCCATCCACGACGGCATCCGGGCCATCGCCGCCCGCTCGGGGGTCGACTTCAGCGTCGACGTCGCCATCAACCGGGATCGGCGGATCACGCACGTCGCGGCCGGCGAGCTGTTCGCGGTGCACCGGGCGGTGCGCGAGGTGGTCCGGCGGAACGCGATGCAGGCGTTCGACCGGCCTTTCGACGTCGTCGTCACCACCAACAGCGGCTACCCCCTCGACCAGAACCTCTACCAGACGGTGAAGGGCCTGTCGGCGGCGGCCCAGGTCGTGAAGTCGGGCGGCGCCATCGTGTGCGCCTCGGCCTGCGCCGACGGTTATCCCGACCACGGCGAGTATCTGGAAATCCTCACTCGGTGCGACAGCCCCGACGCCCTGCTGGCGATGATCAACACCCCCGGCCACAACCGCCACGACCAGTGGGAGGTGCAGGTACAGGCCCAGATTCAGCAGCGCGCCGACGTGCTGCTCAAGACCGACGGGCTCTCCGACGAGCAGGTGCGCGCCGCACACCTCACTCCCATCGACGATGTCGGCGCGGCCACCCGCGACGCCCTCGCCCGGTCGGGGCCCGACGCCCGCGTCTGCGTCCTCCCGGAGGGCCCGCAGACGATCCCGTATCTGTCGGAAACCGCCTGACACTCGCACGACGGGCGGAGGCGGGCGGAGACCCGGCGCGGACGCCTACCGCGCGGTGATCGCGTTGATGACCACCGGGGTCACCGGCGCGTCCTGGTGGCTGCCCTGCGGCCGGGTGTCGACGCCTGCGATCGCGTCGACGACGTCCATGCCCTCGGTCACGCGGCCGAAGACGGCGTAGCCGAATTCCGCGTCCGAGTCGCCACGGTAGTCGAGGCCGCGCTCCGCGTTGTCGCTGACGTTGATGAAGAACTGCGACGTAGCGCTGTCGACGGCGGCGGTGCGGGCCATGGCGACGGTGCCGCGGGTGTTGCTGATGCCGTTGTCGGCCTCGTTCCGGATCGGCTCGCGGGTGAACTTGCGGCTCAGGTCGGCCCGGAAGCCGCCGCCCTGAATCATGAAGTCGTCGATGACGCGGTGGAAGACGGTGTCCGCATAGAAGTCGGCGTAGACGTACTGCAGGAAGTTCCGGACCGAGACCGGCGCTCGGTCCTGGAACAGCTCCATCGTGACGTCGCCCTGGCTCGTCTGCATGACCACGGTCGGGTTGCTGCCGGGGATGGTCCCGCCGGTGGCGAGCCGGATGCGGTAGACCCCGGTGCTCGCGGTCATGTAGAGGGTCTGCCCGTCGTCGCCCCAGGCCACGTTGGCCACCACCTCCGGCATCAGGATCGTCCCCAGGTGGACGCCGTCCCAGCCGATGACCCAGACCCCGCCGGGGCCGGTGGCGAAGAGGTTGCCGCCCAGATCGACCTTCAGGCCGTCCGCCGCCCCGGGCGCGGTCTGGTCGTTGACGTCGTAGAAGACGCGTCCGTTCGAGGCGCCGTCCTCGCCGAGGTCGTAGGCCATCCACACCTTGTTGCTCTCGTCGGAGTTGGCGACGTAGAGGACGTCCTCGTCCGGCGAGAGGGCGATGCCGTTCGGACGGCTCTGGTCCTGGACCAGCAGCTCGAGCTCGCCGTCGGGGCTCAGGCGGTAGATGCCGTTGAAGTCGAGCTCGCGGAGCGGCGACTCCTCGAGACCTTCGAGACCGTACGACGGGTCGGTGAAGTAGAGCGACCCGTCCGATCCGTAGACGGCGTCGTTGGGGCTGTTGAGGCGGCTGCCCTCGAAGTTGTCGACGATCACGGTGCGGGCGCCGTCGTCTTCGATCCGCGAGATGCGGCGGTTGCCGTGCTCGCAGATGACGAGCCGGCCCTCGCCATCGAGGGTCAGGCCGTTGGACGAGATCGACCGCAGCCCCTCGCGGTCACCCTCGAACACCGGGTCGAGGAACGGGCTCGCCCCGTCGGCCTCGGTCCACTGGTGGATGGCGTTGGCCCGCACGTCGGAGAAGAGCAGCCGCGACTCGCCGCGAATCCAGACCGGGCCCTCGGTGAACACGTAGCCCTCGGCGAGCTTCTCGATCGTCGCCCCGGGAGGCACCAGCGAGTCCAGCCGCGGGTCGACCCGGAGGATGCGGCCCTCCCCGGCCGCTTCCCCGACTTCCACCTCCTCGGGCGGCTCTTCCGGCGCGCCGCCGCAGGCCATCGTCACGACCGCGAGCGCGGCCGCCATCATCCACTTCGTCGGTCTCATCATGTCGTCCTCGATTCGGCTTGAACCCTCGGATGCGCATCAGAATACGCTGTCCCCCTCCGTGGCGTCCCTCGGCGCAAGGGGAGACTGTAACGCATCCTGGGCCGCGGTGAATGCCGGCCGGCCTACCGCGCCGGCTCCGACGGCCGGCACGGCGGACACACCGACCCTGCGCCGCGGTGAATGCCCGCCGGCCTGCCACGGGCAGTGGCCGCGTTTCGCCACGGGCCGCCGGCGCCGAGCCGCCCGCGGCCCGGCCGCCGCCCACGTGGGCGCGAGTGGTAGAGTCAGCACCGGGAACAGCGGCGTGGGGCGGAGACACGCACGCGTCGGGCTCTACTCGCACGCCGACCGCCCGGTCGCCGCCGAAAACGCTGCCCAACCGATGGAGAGCCGAGCCGGAGGGACGGGACCGCCCCGGTTGGGCCCGCGGAGGTGATGCATGTCGGATCGAGGCAGGGAAGCGGCAACGACGGACTCGCCGTTCACCGTGACGCTCCCTTCGGGCGACGCCGTCGGCGCGATGGCGTACCCGGCCGCGGCGGGGCCGCACACCGGGACGACGATGATCCTCGCGCACGGCGCCGGCGCACCGCAGACACATCCGTTCATGACCGCCTTCGCCCGCCTGCTCTCCGCACACGGGATCGACATCGTCACCTTCAACTTCCTCTACATGGAGCGCGGCCGCCGCGTGCCCGACCCGAAGGCGCGCCTCGAAGCGTGTTTCCGGGCGGTCATCGCCGCCGCGCGGGCCCGAGCCGGAGACGGCGACCGCCGGACGGTCATCGGCGGCAAGTCGATGGGCGGCCGCATCGCGACGCAGGTCGCGGCCGCCGACGGCTCGGACGAGGACGCCGTCGGTGTCGACGGCCTCGTGCTCCTCGGCTATCCCCTCCACCCCCCGGGCCGGCCCGACAAGCCGCGCACCGCGCACCTGCCGGCCGTCACCGCCCCGATGCTCTTCGTCCAGGGCGAGCGCGACGCCTTCGGCACCCCCGATGAGCTGCGCCCGGTCCTGGCCACCTGCGCCGACACCGAGCTCGTCACCGTGGACGGCGCGGACCACTCGTTCAAGATGCGCGGCAAGGACGCGCCGCGGGCCGAAGCGGTGTACGGCGCGGTCACCGCGCGGATCGTCGACTGGCTGGCGCGGTTGGCGCGGCGCCAACCCCTCGAGAGGCCGGCGCCATGAAGCCCGGCGCCCGGACGGCCCCACGGATGAAGAGTGCACCGAGAGAGCCGAACATGGCGCCCCTGAACGAGGAACCGCGTCACCCGGCTGCGCAAGGCACGGCAACGGACGGGACGCAAGCAGGCCGGTAAACCGGGGAACGGAGGAGGAAGACAGCCGCCGACGCTTAGGACCCCAACGAGAATTGCCTTGCCGTGCCGCGCGCACAGGAACCGCAGGCAAGCCGGACAGTTCCGAAGGTAGTTGGCAAGGTGATATCGATCAATGTCCTCAGGCCGGGGAGTCGGGGGGGGGGGGGGCGTCCGGCGAGTTGGACGCCCCCCTCCGGTCGGGCGTTGCCCGGCGTTCAGGCGTTCATCCGGCGTCAGGGCTGGTTCGTCGTCTCCTCCGCCGCGACCTCGATGGTGCCGTAGTAGCCCAGCATCATCTCCTCCCAGGTCTGGTCGCCCCAGCGCACCTCGGCCGCAGGGTCGGGGTTGTGCCGGTTGTTGGCCGAGTTGTCGTAAGTGAACACCGCCTCCAGCGTCGAGCCGGCGGGCATGAAGATGGGTTCCTCGAGCTGGTAGCGGAGCTGCCAGTTGAAGTCGTAGTTCGGCACCCACAGCGCGGTCTCCTCGGTGCCGTCGGGGTAGCGCACGATGTACTTGGCGGAGCTGCCGCGGACGTGCATGTGCGGCATCATGCTCGACAGGTACGCGGGCGCCTCGATTAGGCGCTTCGCCCGAACCTCGTAGGCGGGGTTGCCCGGCTCGATGCGGAACAGGAGGTTGGCGACCGCGCCCCCGCCGGCCTGACGGCGATCGGCGCCGGCCGGCGCCGGGGCCACCACGACGCCCCAACTGCTCTGGTCGAGGACCGGCTCGCCGATCGTCGTGTAGTGCATCTGGGCCTCGATGTCCGCGCCGGCCGGCAGCTTCACGGCGACGCCGTCCTCGTAGACGGTGCCCAGCCGGTTCGGCACGTAGCCGCCGACGCGGGCGCCGCGGGCGCGAGTGCGCGAGCCGTCGCGCTGCAGCTTCACCTCGGCCGACGCCGGCACTCCGTCGTCCTCGAGGACCTCGGAGATGACGTGGTGGATGACCCGCCGGTCGCCGGGGCGGAACTCGTGGGCCGAGATCCAGGTGTCTTCCCGCAGGTTCGTCGGCACGGTGACGTAGGAGTACGGCACGGTGCCGTCGGCGGGCACCGGGAACGGCTCGAGCATCGTGAAGACGAGATCGGGCTCGCCGATGGACCAGCCCTCCGCGAACTCGGGCACGGCGGGCAGATCCGCGTCGTCGCCGCGCGGCGCGCCCCCGTCGACCCACGCCGCGATGACGTCGATCTCGTCCTGCGACAGGCTCGCGTCGTTCTTGTAGGCCCGGACGCTGGAGTCGGCGCCCCACGGGGGCATCTCGCGCGAGACGACCTTCGACTTCACGGCCCGCGCCCACGGGCGCACGTCGTCGTAGGCGATGAGCGACATCGGCGCAAGGTGGTTCGGCCGATGGCAGGCCACGCAGTTCTCGTAGAGGATCGGCGCCACGTCGGCCGCGAACGTCGGGACCCCTTCCGCGGTCTCGGCGCCGGCCGCCGCCGTTCCCATCAGGAGCAACCCCGTGCACAGACCGGCCAACGTCTTCGATACTCGCATCAGTCACCCTCCCAGGGTCTCGCGATCCAGCCGTCGCACCGGCGAGCCGCGCGGTCGCCGAACACCGGCACTATACTGCAGGGGTACGCGCCATACTGCAGGGGTCCGCGCCGTGAACGGCGCCGCCTCCCGCGGGAGGCTCGGACTCCCTGTAGGATCGGCCGGACGCAGAGCGCCGCCCCGAGGCGGCGCCCTCCGGACGCACGCCACCGCCGCCGGCAACCTCCAAGTGTAGATCATGGACTTCTCGTACTCACCAAGAACCGAAGAGCTGCGACGCCGCGTCGTCGACTTCATGGACGAGGTCGTCTACCCCGCCGAGCCCGTGTACGCCGAGCAGCTCGCGGGGGCGGACAACCGATGGGAGTCGCCCCCCGTCATGGAGGAGCTGAAGGCCGGAGCCCGGGACGCCGGGCTGTGGAACCTCTTCCTCCCCGAGAGCGACCTCGGGGCCGGGCTGACCAACCTGGAATACGCCCCGCTGTGCGAGATCCTCGGGCGCTCGCCCATCGCTCCCGAGGCGTGCAACTGCTCCGCCCCCGACACCGGCAACATGGAGCTTCTGGTGCGCTACGGCAGCGAGGCCCAGAAGAAGCGGTGGCTCGAGCCCCTCCTCGACGGGACCATCCGGTCCGCCTACACCATGACCGAGCCCGAGGTGGCGTCGTCGGACGCCACCAACATCGGCGCCCGCATCGAGCGCGACGGCGGCCACTACGTCGTCAACGCGCACAAGTGGTGGGCGTCGGGGGCCGGCGACTCCCGCTGCGCCCTCTTCATACTGATGGGCAAGACGGATCCGTCGGCGGAGAAGCACCGGCAGCAGTCGATGATCCTGATCCCGGCCGACGCCCCCGGCATCACTCTCGTCCGGCCGCTGACCGTCTTCGGATACGACGACGCCCCGCACGGGCACTTCGAGATCACCTTCGAGGACGTTCGAGTGCCCGCCGCCAACCTCGTGCTCGGCGAGGGCCGCGGGTTCGAGATCGCGCAGGGGCGCCTGGGTCCGGGCCGCATCCACCACTGCATGCGGCTCATCGGGCTCGCCGAGCGGTCGCTCGAGGCGATGTGCGCGCGGGCGAAGAGCCGCGTGGCGTTCGGGCGGCCCCTCGCCGATCAGGGGGTGGTGATGGAGGCCATCGCCGACTCGCGGATCCGGATCGAGCAGGCACGGTTGCTGACCCTGAACGCCGCCCACCGCATGGACACGGTCGGCAACAAGGCGGCGCGGGCCGAGATCGCGATGATCAAGGTGGTGGCCCCGAACATGGCCCTCGACGTCATCGACCGCGCCATCCAGGTGCACGGCGGGGCCGGCATCTGCGAGGACTTCGGTCTCGCGGCGGCGTGGGCGCACGCCCGCACCCTGCGCCTCGCCGACGGACCCGACGAGGTGCACCGGCGGGCGGTGGCGCGGCTGGAGCTGAAGCGCGGCGATGCGGCGGGTCAGGCGTAGACGCGGCCGGCCAGTGGCTGCGCCCCACCGGACTTGGACGCGGGTCGGGCGCAGTCGCGAGTCGGCCGCAGTCGCAGGGTCGGCCGCGGTCGCGAGTCGGCCGCAGTCGCGGGGTCGGGCGCGGTCGCGAGTCGGCCGCACTTGCAGGGTCGGCCGCGGTCGGGGACCGGCCGAGGTCGCAGGCCACCGCCGTCGGGGGGTGTCGCGGGTCGGCCGTGGAAGCAGACTCGGGTCGGCCGTAGTCGCCGTCGCTCACGCATAGACGAGCGTCACCGTGTCGGCCACGCACGCCGGCTTCGACTCGTTCTCGATCTCGACGACGAACCGGCTCGTGAACCGCACCAGGCCCGGCTCCACGCGCTTCGTCGTCAGCAGCGTCTGCACCCCCCGCACGCGAGCCCCGGTCTTGACCGCGTTGGGAAAGCGCACCCGGTCGACCCCGTAGTTGATGGCGCGGGAGACGCCGCGGACCTGCGCGATCCGGCGCCGGAAGTGCGGCACCAGCGACAGGGTGAGGAAGCCGTGGGCGATGGTCGTCCCCCACGGCGACTCGGCCGCCGAGCGGGCGCGGTCGACGTGGATCCACTGGGGGTCGAGGGTCACCTCGGCGAACCGGTCGATCATCTCCTGGGTCACCGTCATCCACTCGCTCGCGCCGAGCTCGGCGCCCGCCAGCGCCTCGAGCTCGTCGAGGCCGTCGATCACACGCATGCCTGCTCTCCGTTTCCGCTGCTTGGAACCGCCCGACGGCGCCGATACGCCGCAGCGCCTCGGGTAGTATAGGCGCCCGTGGCAAGATCGGACGGGGATGGAGTCATCGTGCAGTCAGCCGTCGATCCCGAGGTCATCGAGGTCCGCCCCGACGAGCGGCTCGACCGTTCGCGCCTCGAACCGTGGCTGCGCGCGCGCCTGCCCGACGCGGCGGGGCCGCTGACGATACGCCAGTTCGGGGGCGGGCACGCCAACCTGACGTACCTGCTCCGGTTCGGGGCGGCCGAGTACGTGCTGCGCCGCCCGCCGCTGGGGCCCGTCGCACCCGGCGCCCACGACATGGCGCGCGAGCACCGCGTGCTGGCAAGCCTCGGCGACGCCTTCCCCCTGGCCCCCCGCAGCTACGCGGTCTGCACCGACCCCGAAGTCATCGGCGTCGACTTCCACGTCCTCGAGCGCCGTCACGGCGCCGTCATCCGGCGCGACCTGCCCCCCGCCCTCCGCGATCGCCCCGACCTGCGGCGGCGCACCGGCGAGATGATCGTGGACGTCCTCGCCGACCTGCACGGCGTCGACCCCGCCGCGGTCGGCCTCGGCGATCTGGGCCGCCCCGAGGGCTTCGCGCGACGGCAGCTCGACGGCTGGCGCCGACGCTGGCACGCGGCGAAGGACCGGGACGTGGACGACGTCGACCGGATGCTGCGCCGGCTCGACGACGGCGTCCCCGCCCCGCAGGCCGTCGCCTTGCTCCACAACGACTACAAGCTCGACAACCTGATGGTCGACGCGACCGACCCCGCGACCCCCGTCGCCGTCTTCGACTGGGACATGGCGACGCGCGGCGACCCGCTGATGGACCTGGGGTACCTGCTGAACTTCTGGAACGAGCCGGGCGACGACCCGCGCTGGCACCACGTCTCGCGGATGCCGACGAACCACCCGGGGTTCCCGACCCGCGCCGACGTCGTGGAGCGCTACGCGCGCCGCAGCGGCCTCGACCTCGACCGGATCGCGTGGTACCACGTCTTCGGCGTGTTCAAGCTCGTCGTCATCGTGCAGCAGATCTACATCCGCTATCTCCGCGGGCAGACCCGGGACGCCCGCTTCGCCGACTACGACGTCCGCGTGCGGGACCTCGCGCGGAAGGGCGTCGAGGTGATGGGCGGCTGACGCAGGCGCCGTCACGCCGTCGCCGGCGTGCCGGAGGCGGCGCCGCCCGACCTGCGCCGGCTCGCTCCCACGTGCCCGGCCGCCCGCGTCACGAGAGGGCCGTGAGCCGGCGCCGGGCCGCCTCCAGGGCGAGGGTCAGCTTCTCTCGGGGCACGCCGGTCACGAACGGCCGGACCACCACGCCGAGGAGGAACGGGATGCCCCGGGTGAGGGTGATCGACTCGCATTGCATGAGGGTGCCCTCGTCGCGCTCCTCGAACGAGCAGTAGTTGTTCAGCCGCCACGCGAACCCCCGGTCGTTGCCCTCGGGCTTGGTGCGTTCCCGCGGCGTGTCGGGGTGCTCGATCTCGAGGATGCGGGTGCTGCGGCTCGGCACGTGCATGCGGTCGTCGCCGACTGGGAGGAACTCCACCGCGTGCTCGGTCTCGGCCACCCAGGTCATGACCTTCTTCGTGTACAGCCGCAGGTAGACCTCGAAGCGGTTGCCCTCGCGCACCCGCACCTCCGCGGCCTGGACGTCGGGTGCGTAGACCTCGGGGTAGCGGTCGTAGTCCTGCACCATCGCGATCGTCCGGTCGAGGGTGACCCCGGGAATGAGCACGGTACCGATCCAGTGGTGGACCATACCCGACGGAATGTCGACCTCGTCCCGACCGTCCCGCGTCCGGATCCGCTCGATGACGACCTCGCCGGAACGCAGACGCGCCAGCACGTCGTCGCGCTCGGGCGCATCGAGACGGTCGAGCCACAGAAACGGGCTCCGGCCCTCGACCTCCGCCCGCATGCGCTCCTCGGTCAGCGCCACGTAGCGATCGAAGGCGCGGACCGTCTGCGGCTTCAGCTCCGCTGCGGCCGCGTCCGCGGCGGCCAGGACCATGCACGCCATCGCCGCCGAAGCTGTCTGTGTCATCGTCGCCCTCCCATCATGGGCCCGTTCCGACGGCGCCGGCCGACGCCTCGATGCCGCTTCGGGCCCCGTCGACCACGCGACGACGCCCATCATGGACCCGTGCCGACGCCCCGGTTGACCCTTTCCGACAACGCGCGGAAATGTACCGCAACCGGCTCAAGGCCATCCCGGACGGCGCCGCCTACGGCTCCGCTCGCCGGCCGACGTGACGCTCGGGCCGCGCTTCGCGAAGCGGCCCCACCGCATGAAAGTACGGTACGCTGTCTGCGCTCACGACACGCTGCGCCATCGTGGCCACATGGCCGGCCGGTCAAGGAGCGGGCGGCACCACGTCGCGCATTCAATCGCCGCGCCTTGGCGATCTTCCGCCGCGCCGGCGGTCACGTGACTTCACCGACACGTACGTTCACGGCCACCCTGCCAGGATTCTGTCACCGTTTCTGCGGCGCCGAATCCTGGAACAGCGAACACCGGGAGGGACCACCGATGCCGGAGACGCGCTCGATAACCGCCGGCCGCGGCGCCGGCCTGGCCGGCGTGGGAGGCCCCGCCGCCTTCGGGCGCCTCGTCGCCGCCTTGGCCGCCGCGGCAGCGGTTGCCGCGAATGCCGTGGCCCAGAACACCGACTGGCCCGTCTACCTCGGCGACGCCGGCCGGTCGCACTACTCCGCCCTGGATCAGATCGACCGCGGCAACGTCCACGCGCTCGAGGTGGCGTGGACCTACGACTCGGGGGCGCTGCGCGGAAGCCGCTCCACCATGTACACGAGCCCGCTCGTGATCGACGGCGTGCTGTACGGCCTGTCGCCGCGGCTCGTCGCCTTCGCCCTCGACGCGGCTACCGGCGAGGAGCGGTGGCGCCACGATCCCGGGCTGCCGGGGGCGGCGCAGCGCGGGCTGATGTGGTGGGACGGAGACCGCGGACCGCGCCTCTTCTACACGGCGGGACGGATCCTCATCGCCCTGGATCCCGCGACCGGCGAGCCCGTCGAGTCGTTCGGCGACGGCGGCCGACTCGATCTCACGCCGCCGGGCCGGTCGGGACCGTTGACGGTGACCGCGCCCGGCGTCGTGTTCGAGAACCGGCTCCTGTTCGGCTTCTCCACGTCCGAGAGCGACGGGGCGCTGCCGGGCAGCATCCGCGCCTTCGATGCGGCAACCGGCGACCTCGAGTGGCAGTTCGACACGATCCCGCGGCCCGACGACCCGGGAGCCGAGACCTGGGCCCCGGGTTCACTCGAGAACGCGGGCGGCGCGAACGCCTGGACCGCGATGACCCTCGACGAGGAGCGCGGCATGCTCTTCGTCCCCACCGGCTCGGCCACCCCCGACTTCTACGGCGGGCGACGCCCCGGCGACAACCTCTACGCCAACTGCCTGCTCGCCCTCGACGCCCGGACCGGCGAGCTTCGCTGGCACTTCCAGGTGGTGCGGCACGACATCTGGGACCGCGACCTGCCCGCGCCGCCGACCCTGGTCGAGCTCGAGCGCGACGGGACGGTCATCGAGGCGGTCGCGGTCACCACGAAGTCGGGACACCTCTACGTCTTCGATCGCGACACCGGCGAGTCGCTCTACGAGATCATCGAGGAGGAGACCCTGCCCAGCGAGTTGCCCGGCGAGGCGCCGGCCCCGACCGAGCCGGTGTCGGCCGTGGCGGTGACCCGTCAGGCGTTCGAGCTCACCACCCGCAGCCCCGAGGCAACCGCGTTCGTGCAGGAGATCATCGCCGACTTCGACCTCCGCCCGTGGGCGCCGCCGACCCTCGACGGCACGCTGTTCTTTCCCGGTTACGACGGGGGCGCCGAGTGGGGCGGCTCGGCGTTCGACCCGAACACCAATCGGCTGATCGTCAACATGTCGGAGATCGGCGGCATCCTCCAGCTCTACGAGATACCCGTGGGCTACAGCGACGGAGGCGTCTACGCCGAGCACTGCGGGAGCTGTCACGGCCCCGACCTCGAGGGGACCACCAACGGCCCGGGTCTCGAAGGCGTGATGGACCGGCTCGGCCGGGCCGAGGTCGAGACCATCGTGCGGGAGGGGCGCGACCGCATGCCGGCCTTCGCGCACCTCGAGGAGATAGAACGACGGGGCGTGCTGCGCCACCTCGCGGCGCCCGCGGCATCGCGGGCGGCGGAGACCCCGAGCACCGAGGTCCGCTACGCGCACGGCGGCTATCGCTGGGTGCGCGACCACGAGGGCCTGCCCGGGAACACGCCGCCGTGGGGCACCCTCACATCGGTCGACCTCGCCACCGGCGAGTTCGACTGGCAGGTGCCGTTCGGCGGCTATCCGGGCCACGAGGACCTGGGATACGGGTCGGAGAGCTACGGCGGTCCCGTCGTCACCGCCGGCGGGCTCGTCTTCATCGCGGCGACGCCAGATCGCAGGTTGCGCGCCATCGACGTCCGGGACGGCCGGGAGCTGTGGCAGGCGGAGCTGCCGGCGGCCGGCTACTCGACGCCGGTGACCTATGCCGCGGGCGGGCGGCAGTTCGTGGTCATCGCGGCCGGCGGCGGCCGGCAGGGGCCGCCGTCCGGATCGGAATACTGGGCGTTCGCGCTGCCCGAAGAGTGACGCGAGGCCCCGAGCCGACCCCCGCATGCGCCGGCTCGGGGCGCCCCATCAGTGGTCCTGGGCGATGTGCTCGCGCAGGAGGTCGCGGCCGAGGTCGCCGTCGAAGTCCCGGAACGCGGCGTGGATGTGGTTCGGGTCTTCCTGAGTGTTGTCGAACTCGATGAGGAAGTTCGGCCCCTGCACGCGGTAGTAGGCCACCTCTCCCCGCTCGGTCGGACCCGCCCACGCGAAGTACGTGTCCTCGATGCCCCCCTCGCGCACCGCGTCGCGGCGCAGCTCGGCGATGTCGTCGGCCATCAGCCCGACCCACGACTCGATGATCGCCATCAGCATCTCCTGCTGCCCGGTCGAGAGGTCGGCGCCCTTGACGCCGATCGGATCGAGCGGGTCGACCACGAGGTCGGCCCCCGTCACCACGTTGGTGGGCGCGACGTCGTCGAAGATCGCCGCCTCGCGCTGGCTCGCGCCGAGCGAGGCGAGCAGCTCGCGCGCGGTGTCCTCCTGCGCCTTCATCGCCCGCAGCCCCTTGCGCGCCCCCGAAGGCACGGTGGCGGGGTTAGCGCCGAGGAAGGTCGGCGTGCTCACGGTGACCGCCCCGTCTACGATGGTGAAGTGCAGCGAGAGGTGGTGCCCCTCCCAGCGCCATCCCCACGTGCCGGTGGTCGACGGCGTCCCGAACACCGACACCCAGTAGGCCTCGGGGTCGCGCGAGAACTGCCGGCCCTCGCCCTCCACGAGGACGCCGAGAATGCCCTCGACCTCCATGATCTGCTGGGCGGTCATGTAACCTGTCCGGCTGAGCCCGGACCGCAGCAGGTCCTGGGCCCGCACCTTCTGCTCGAAGCCGAGGTCGGCATAGGACACGCCGCGACGCTCGAACACCTCGGGGGGGATGAAGTGGTGCCGCGAGCGCTCATCCGAGTCGAACTCGAAGGTCGCGGCCGACTGTTGCGCCTCGGGGAGCGACGCGAGAAAATCACCGGCGGCGGTGGCCATTCCCTCGACCGCCTGGTTGCTCTGGAGCGTCTGCAGGGTGACGGTGCCGGCGAGGCCGAGCGCCACGGCCAGCAACGCGATTCTGGGTCGGTTCATGGATTCCTCCTGAGTGTGCCGAAGTCCCCTCAATGGTATCCCGCCGACGCCGGCAGGGGAACGCGGCGCCGGGCGGCCCCGCGGCGGGGCCCGTCCGCCCGTCGCGGGACGGACGCCGGCCGCGGGCGGCGAGAAGGCGAGAAGGAGCCTCCACCATGCAGCAGCGCTACCGAATCGGGGCGATCCACGCCCTCATGAACGCCATCCCCACCACCCAGCTCGCGTTCGACCGGGGCTGGCCCGCCGCGGACGTCGCGCACCTCCTCGACGGGGGGCTGTACCTGGACCGCAACCTCGGGACGGCCGACGACGACGAGCTCGCGTCGCGCATCCACCGCCTGGTCCGCTACAGCGCCGAAACGGGAGCCGAGGGCATCATCATGACCGGGTCGTTCTTCGGGGAGGCGGTCAAGCAGGCCCGGATCGGCATGGACATCCCGGTGGCCACGTCGTTCGAGGGCATCGTCGAGCGGGCGTTCGAGCTCGAGCGGCCCCTGCACGTCCTCGCGACCGCGCCCGACTCGGCGACCCTGCTGGCGGAAGAGCTGGAACGCGAGGCGGCGGCCCGCGGCCGGGATGCGTCCATCGCCCGGCAGGCGGTCGACGGCGCGATGGACGCCCTGATCGGCGGCGACCCCGAGAGTCACGACCGTCTCGTGCTCGACGCGGTCCGCGCGGTGGACGGGGACACCGCCATCCTGTTCGCGCAGTTCTCCATGGAGCGGATCCTGCCGGGGGCCGCGGCCGCCCACTCGGCTCCCGTCGCCGGCCCGGCCAGCGCGGGCGTGGCCCGGCTGCGGCAACTCATCGCCGGACGCTGAGTCCGGCCACCGCCGCGGACCGGCGGCGGGCGCCGATCCCGGCGCGACCGGGGGGGCGACGCCAAAGGCGATCAACGGGTCCGGCAGCTCCAGGATGGCGCGCGCCGATCCCGGCGCGACCGGGGGGCGACGCCAAAGGCGATCAACGGGTCCGGCAGCTCCAGGATGGCGGGCGCCGATCCCGGCGCGACCGGGGGGGCGACGGCGAGGGTGGAACGCAACGGCGCCGGGCGTCCGCCCGACGGCGGGAGCGGACCGCCGCGACTGGTCGGGCGGCGCGGTCGAACCGAGAAGAGGGGTGGAGCTGGCGGCCGGAGTACACCGGCCAGCGAGTATAATCGCACTTGGCGGTCCTGGCCGTCGGAAGAGCTCCGATGCCGGGGTTGTCGGGCGGCAGTCCGAATCGCTGATTGCCCGGTCAGGACGGGAGCAGGATGGACACCCTCAGAAACCTCTACGCCCGCCGTCTCGCCGTGGTCGTCGCCTTCACTTCCATCGCGACCCTCGGCCTCGTCTCCGGCGTGCTCTTCGCCTACTCGCCGGACCTCTCGATCATCTCCGAGCTCGACGACTACACGCCCGGCACCATCACGCGCATCCATGCCCGCGATGATCGGGTCATTGGCGAGTACGCCACCGAGCGGCGCGTCATCCTGACCTACGACGAGATTCCCGAGGTGCTGCGCCACGCGATCATCGCGGCCGAGGACGGCGAGTTCTTCAGCCACGTCGGCTTCAACATCCCCCGCATCGTGATGACGCTGGTCTCGAACGTCCTGCAGGGCGACCTGACCGCGGCGGGGGCCAGCACCATCACCATGCAGCTCGCCCGCAACGTGACGCTGGGCGGCGAGAGCCTCGGCCTCGAGAAGACGTGGCAGCGCAAGCTCGTCGAGGCCTTCTACACGATCCAGATCGAGAAGCGCTATACGAAACGCGAGATCCTGACGCTCTACGCCAACCAGATCTGGCTGGGCACGACCCGGCACAGCGCGTTCGGGGTCGAGGCCGCGTCACGACTCTACTTCGACAAGCCGGTGTCGGCGCTCGACCTCGGCGAGGCGGCCACCATCGTCGGCACCTTCCCGACGCCGGCGAGGTCCAGCCCCCTAGTCGACATGGACCGGGCGGTGAGGGGCCGCAACCGAGTCCTGAGGCGGATGGTCGCCGAGGGCTACGTCTCCGAGGCCGAGGCCGACGCGGCCATGGCCCGGCCCATCGTGCTGGCCGAGCGGCAGGAGCGAAGCAACGCCTCCATCGCGCCCTACTTCATCGAGGAGGTCCGCCAGCACCTGGAGCAGGAGTACGGCGTGGACCGGCTCTACGAGCAGGGGCTGACCGTCCACACGACCCTGGACGTCCGCCTGCAGCAGGCGGCCACCCGGGCGATCGAGGCGGGGCTGCGGGCCCATGACAAGCGCCGCGGGTTCAGGCCCCCCGCCCGCAACGTCCTCACCGAAGCGGCGGAGAACGGCGACCACCGCGACCCGGCGGAGGTCATCGCGTCCTGGGAGCACTACCGCTGGCGGCTGCCGATCGAGGCGGGGGACATCGTGCCGGCGGTCGTCACCGGCGCCGACGGGGACGCGATGCAGGTGCGGTTCGGGCCGTATGCCGCACGCGTCGTGCCCCGGGGACTGCGCGTGACCCCGACGCGCGACTACGAGGGGTTCCGGGGTCTGGGCGGAAAGCGTGCCGACGAGGTCGTCGCTCCCGGCGACCTCGTCGAGGTCGAGATCACGGCCCTCGACACGGCCGGCGACCGGCCGGTGGTCGAGGCCGAGCTCGAGCAGGAGCCGCTGGCCGAGGCGGCGCTGCTCGCGATCGAGAACCGGACCGGCCGCATCCTCGCGATGGTGGGCGGCTACGACTTCGACCGCAGCAAGTTCAACCGCGCGACGCAGGCCTACCGGCAGCTCGGGTCGCTCTTCAAGGGCGTGCTCTACGCCGCCGCCATCGACCAGGGCTACACCACCACGTCCATCGTGCACGACGAGCCCGTCGCCTACGAGGTGGGGCCGGGGCAGCCGCTCTACCAGCCCACCAACTACGATCACACCTACGAGGGCCCGATTACGTTGCGGCGGGCGCTCGAGGACTCGCGCAACGTCCCCGCCGTCTGGATCATGAACGAGCTCGGCCCGCAGAACGTCCTCGACTTCGCCACGCGGCTCGGATTCACGTCCGAGGCCCCGCCCTACCTCTCGGTGGCGCTGGGCTCGGCCGAGGCGACGCTGCTGGAGGTCACGAGCGCCTACTCCGCGTTCCCCAACCGGGGCGTGCGGATGGCGCCCTATCAGATCGACCGCATCGTCGACCGCGAGGGCGAGGTGCTGGAAGAGAACGCGCCGGTGTCCGAAGACGCGATCCCCGCCGACACCGCCTACATCATGACGAGCCTGATGCAAGGCGTGGTGCAGCGCGGCACCGGCATCCGGGCGAGCCGGCTGGGGTGGCCGCTGGGCGGCAAGACCGGCACGATGGACGAGTACACCGACGCCTGGTTCGTCGGCTTCGACCCCGACGTCACGGTGGGGGTCTGGGTGGGCTACGACGAGAAGGTCACGCTCGGCTACGACGAGCAGGGCGCGCGGGTGGCGCTGCCGATCTGGATCGACTTCATGCGGGCCCACATCGACGGCCGCGAGCCCGACCCCGAGAACGACCGTTTCGTCCCGCCGGGCAACATCGTCTTCACGTCCGTGGATCCGGACACCGGCGAGGTCTCGCCCTGGGGCGGCAACGTCATCCGGGAGGCGTTCATCGCGGGCACGGCGCCCGGCACCGAGCTGCTGCCGTAGGCACGCAACCTCCGCTACCCCGGTCACGTCCCGGCGCGCCGACGTCTCCCGCCGACCGGCGGCACATCGCGTGCCCCGACCCTCGCGGCGCGGGAGCCGCGCGGGGCCTGCGCCGCCTGAAGGGAACACCGCATGTCACCACCTGTGGAGACGCCGATGCCCGCCCGTGAGATAACCGACGACGCCACCCTGGAGGCGGCCCTCGCGAGCCCGCGGGCGGTGTTGTTCAAGCACAGCACTCGTTGCCCGGTGTCGGCCTATGTCATCGACGAGGTCATGGCGTTCGCCGAGGACCATCCCGACTGGCCGGTGCACGTCCTGAGAGTGATCGAACAGCGCCCGCTCTCGAACGAGGCGGCGGAACGGCTGGGCGTGCGGCACGAGTCGCCGCAGGCGTTCGTTCTTCACCAGGGGCGCGTCCGGTGGCACGGCTCCCACAACGAAATCACGGCCGAGACGCTGCGGCAACAGACTCGGCTCGCCCACGAGCCACCGCACGCGGCCTCCGGCGAGGCACTGACGGCGCCGTGACCGCGCGCGGGCCGGCGCCCTTCGGCGCGGCCGCGGCGATCGAGTCTGTCGCTCTGCGTCCACCGCCGGGACTGGATGCGCAGACCGGCCCGTGCGAGCCGGAGCGGGTCGGCGTGCAACGCCGCCCGCCCCGCGCTACCATCTATGCGAGTGTCGTGACGCCGGCAGGCGGTGGCGAACCCCGCGCGACCTCCGGGGACTCCAACGCTGCTGCATCGACAGGGAGGCTCGAAGCATGTCAGTCAAGACCGCCGCGTTGGTGACGTTGCTCGGCGCCGTGTGTCTGGCCCCGCTCGCCGGCGCGCAGTCGGCGGCGCCGCGAACTGCGTGGGGCGATCCGGACCTGCAGGGCATCTGGACCGGCTCGACCCTGACGCCGCTGGAGAGACCGGCCGAGTTCGCCGGCCAGGCGCTCCTGACCGAGGAGGAGGCGGCGGGCCTGGAGCGGCGCGCCGACGAGACCCGGTACGTCGAGCGGACGCCGCGCGAGGGCGACCCCGGCACCTACAACCAGACGTGGTTCGACCCCGGCACGCGCCTCGTGCCCGACCGGCGCACCGCCCTGATCACCGACCCGCCGGACGGACGCGTCCCCTACACGCCGGAGATGGCCGAGCGCAGCCGGCGGCAGGCCATCTACCGCGTCAGCGGGGCCCGCAACACGTGGGTGGACGTGGACACCGGCGAGCGCTGCATGTCGGACGGCGTGCCGATGTTCTGGCTCGGATACAACCCGAACCACCAGATCTTCCAGACCCCCGACCACGTCGTCATCGTGCACGAGATGTTCCGCGACCGGCGCATCATTGCCCTCGACGACCGGCCCGGCGCCGGCATCCGCCAGTGGAACGGCGACATGCGCGGCCGCTGGGAGGGCGACACCCTCGTCGTCGAGTCGACTCACTTCATCGACGGGTCGGCCGACCGGTGGGCCCAGACGTGGCGCATGCCGACCCACACCATGCACCTCGTCGAGCGCTTCACCCGCCTCGACGCCGACACCCTGCAGTACGAGTTCACGCTGACCGACCCGGCGAAGTTCACCTCGCCGTGGAGCGTCCGCATCCCGCTGACCACGAACCAGGCCTCGCGCGGCGTCACCGAAGGCCCGCTCTACGAGTATGCCTGCCACGAGGGCAACTACAGCATCGCCAACGTCCTCCGCGGCGCCCGCGTCGAGGAGCTGGCCGCAGACGCGCAGCACTGATGCGCGCGCCCTCTCGCCGCCGCTGACCGCAGTGTCCGAGGAGATCGCCGACGCGCCCGCCTCCTCTTGCCGATGCGCGGCCTGCAGCAGGTCCGTGACCGCAGCCCGGAACCCGTTCGGTCGGGCAAGCCTCGTCGAGGATGCCTGAACGCGTGGCGCGCCGCCTGGCAGGTCGTTTCCGAAGTGCTGTCGCCCGGCGCGCAGCGCTGGCGCTTGCACGCGCAGGCGCGCGCCGGCTGGAGCCGGTCCTCGGCTCTGCAGCCCGTCGCCGGACCAATGCTGCGGGGGCCAAGCTAATCGCCGACGCACGAGCGCCCGGCGACGACTCGTGCCGACCAGCCGGCTCAGAAGGATGTGTGGAAGCTGACCTGGAGCTGCCCTTTCGAGCCACCCGGCACCGTCTGAATCATGTAGCCGGCCTGGACCTGCGACCCGTCGCGGACTCCGAAGCCCAACGCGGTGTAGAACCGATTGCGGTCGAAGCGCTCCACGGTCCTGTCTCGCCCGACTTCGAGCTCCCCGTTCAAGAAGACCTCGTTGTACATCGCCAAGTATATGGATCCCTCGCCGGTGCCCCGTCCGTTCAGCGCGACGTTGCCGAACAGCGCGTAGCGGAACCGGGTTCGGAAGTCCAGCCCGTCGACCCAACGCTGTTCGTACCGATAGCGATGCCGAAGAAAAACGAGCTGCCCGAAAGACTGGCGAACCAACGCCTCCTGGTACACGCGTCGCTCCGCGCTGGTCTCGTCGCTGTCGCCGAAGGCGCCGCTCGTGACATGCGCCACACCGCCAGTCACCAGCACCGGGGCCGACGGCAGGTCGTAGGTCAGGCCAGCCCGGATCAGCAGCTGCTCCAGGTCGGTTCCCGCGTTCCAGTTGCGGTGCTGGACGTCACCTTGTAGTCCCACCGCCGTGTCGTCGAAGCGGGTCGACCAGAACAGCATGTACCAGGCGCCGAGCTGATCCCAATCGACGGGCGTCTGCGCCAGAGCCGCAGGGGGCGACGACATCGCGCTCGCGAGCACGAGGGCGCCGATGGACCCGCGCCGAACGACGGCGCCGATGAACACGCGCAGCATGCGGTCAGATGAATCGTACGACGCCGGTGGAGACGTCATACATCGCGCCCACGATGCGGATCTCTCGTGCCTCTTCCATCGCGGCCAGTACGGAGCTTTCCTGGCGAATCTCGGCGATCACCATGCCCACGTTCTCTTGGGCGACCTCGTCGACGTAAACGGCGTTGTCGACATCGCGCTCGCCCTCGACGGTCTCCACGGCGGGCTCGATCTTCTGCACCAACTGCGTGAGATTGCCGAGCCGGGCGCTGCTGATGGCCCCCTTCACGGCGCCGCACGAGGTGTGTCCGAGGACGACCACGAGCTTCGCCCCGGCGAGTTGACAGGCGAACTCCATGCTGCCGAGCAGCTCGGTGTTCACGATGTTGCCGGCGACCCGGGCCGCAAATATGTCGCCGATCCCCTGATCGAAGACCGTCTCGATGGGAACGCGCGAATCGATACACCCGAGCACGACGGCGAACGGGTACTGCGCGGTGGCGGTGGCTCGAATCTGAGCGCTGTAGTCGCGACGGGCGGGAGTCCCGGCAACGAATCTCGCGTTACCGTCGACGAGAAGCGTGAGCGCCGCATCAGGAGTGATGGCCGCCTGTGACGCAGCATCCTGGGCCGGCACGAACGCCTCCTCGACCTCCGCCTCGGCGGGCGCCGAGTCGGCTGAAGGCTCGGGCGCCGAGCATCCCGCCAAAGCCGCTCCGACCGCCGATAGGCCAAGCCGTCGTCCGAAGGCGCGCCGCGACGTCGTCGGCCCTGCGATCGAGCCGCCGTCAACGGGCGCGGCCTTGATTCCATTGCGCATTTCGTCTCCTTCCGCTGCCTCACATGTTACCCTGCGCCGCCCCTTCGGCGTCAAGCGACGGTCTATCCGAAGCTCGGAAGAAGCAACCTGGTATTCGGTTGCTGAGGGCGGACCCGTGCTCGGGAGGGTTACGGCCAACCAGCAGGCCGAACGCGCCATCCCGCCCGCCGTAGTCATCCGCAAGGTGTGCGCCGGCAACCGCACCGGCAAGGGCGCCGATACCCAGCCGCTGCTCTCGACCGTGGTGCGTACCGCTAGCCAGCGCGGTCTTGCCCGCCGCCCCTCATCGCCGAGATACCCGCTGCCCCGCACTCAACACCACACCGTCCGCGCCCTCGCCGTCGACCACGACCTTCGAGAAACGCACCGGCAGACCCATGCCCGTGAACAAGTCCCCGGAGTCCTGCAAGTGGAAGTGCAGGTGCGGCTCCGTGCTGTTTCCCGTATGGCCGCAGCGCCCCAGCACTTCGCCACGCCGCACCCGGTCTCCGGGACCGACGGCAACGCTGCCTCGCACCAAGTGCGCATACAACCCGAACTCCCCCTCCGCATGAGCCACCATGACGTGATTCCCAAAAATGCTGCGGGCTGTGAAGTCACAGACGCCCCATCCCAGGAACGCCTGACGCACACGGTTCTCCACCCTCACGACGACTCCGTCCGCTGCCGCGCGAATTTCCCGCCCAAAACAGAAGTAATCCTCCGCTCTCGTCCCTCGCCCGCGATGGCTGCGCAAGCACGCGTCCACCTGAATGAAGTCGAGCGCGTACCGCTGTCCCAGAACGTCCCAGGAGTGCGACGTCTCAGGGGTCCGCCCGCCGTTCGCAACCAGCCACTCCTCGTCGAACGGCAAGCTGTAGTCGATTCGCGTTCGGTAGTCGCTACCGTCCTCGCCGCTCCGTCCCAGCCGACGGGCCAGCATCCGGTTGCCGGCCGCCTGCCGACGCATCTCCTTGACCTGCCGCGGATTCAACAGGCACAGCAACTCGGTCGCGCTGAAGACTGCCATGAGACCCCACGTCCCAAAGCGGCCGATCGGCCCGGAAACAGGCCGAGGCGGATTCGCCACCACCCGTTCCAGGTCCGATTGATCAAGCACGGTCGGCTCCCGCCACTTCCACCATTGCCTCGCCGCCCCCAAGAGCACCCACGAAACGACATAGGCGACCGGTACTGCTACGTAAGACGGTGGCCGCTCGTCGAGTAAAGCTGCGACCCCCGCCAACACGACGACCGACAACAACACGATCGCGATGTTGTGGGTAAATTGCATACGATAGAGCGGCCTCGTTCCCTCGCCCACACGCGTTGCCGCCCGAAACTCCGGGCAGACGCGTTCACCGCGAGGGTGAGGAACCAGTCGAGGAAGGATGGTTCTCGATGCCCTCGAATCACGGCAGAAGCGCGCCCACGGTCAGATTCGCTACCACAAGCCCTCCACGGCGACTCTGCTTGCTGTTGCCGGCCTCCTTATCGGCCAAGTAAAGCAGTCTCAACGCCCATCCCGTAGTTCCGGCGACCCAAGCCAACCGAAACAAGTACGCGTCGACGTCCAAGGCGTCCAGTCTCAATTGAATCGTTATAATCCACACAGTGATTGCGCACATGAAGGCTGCGTGAAAGTACGCGCCGGATTTCGTTTTCGGCGCAAGCCAAAGCACCTTCCATAACCAGGACACGGCTCTAGTCACATCCATCGTTTCCGCCCCTGCTCGTCTATTTGAAACAATCTTCGCACACTGCCTCTGCGTAGAGCCACGCATATAGCGCAGCAGCTGCGGCCACCTCGCATGCCACCGGCCCGCCAATAAGACAAGGCTCGGATCGAGCGACTCCGCTACCCCGATCGGAGTACGCTCCCCGGCTCCCCGCCGGAGGCGCGGAGGGTCGGCGCGAGGCACGCCCCGATAGCTGCTGCCACCATGAAGACCGGCGCGGCAAGGAGAACCGCGGCGTCCAGCGGCTCGATGCCGAACAGCATGCTTTCCAGCAACGGAGTGACGACGAGCGAAGTAACCCCGACACCGCCGGCGAGCCCGAGCACCGTGGCCCGAAGACCGTCCCCAACCATGAGTCGAGCCACATCGGACCGTGTGGCGCCGAGCGCGCGACGCACCGCAATCTCACGCCGCCGTTGGATAACCCTGAAAGAAATCACCCCGTACAACCCCGCAATCGAGAGAAGAAGTGAAATCCCGGCGAAGGCGCCCAGCACGAACGCCGCGAAGCGCGGGCGCGAAATCGACAGTGAGAGTCTGTCGGCGAGCCGCATGACCTCCACGGTGGCGCTCGAGTTCAGGTCACGGATGTGCTCGGCGACCAATCGCGGCAGAGAATCCACTTCACCGTGTGTCCTCGTCACCACCAGAACGTCCGTCCCAAGTTGATCGCGGGTCGCCATCGGCACATAGAACTCCGGCCGCGGATTCTTGTCGTTGCCATCCTTCAGAACGTTTCCGACTACGCCCACGATCTCCGCCGTCGATGGCTCTCCCCACATGAGTCGGGTGCCAACCGGACCCGGCGGCAGGTACTGGCGCGCGAATTCCTCATTGACGACCATCTTGAGGACGTCGCTCTCGGAATCCAGCTCGTCGAACAGGCGACCTTCAATCAGCCGCAATCGAAGGGCTTCCGCGTAGCCAGGCGTGATGGCATAGCGCAACGCTTTGGCCACCCTCGGTCGACGTTGCTGATCCGGTATCGGTCGCACGGGGAAACCCGCCAGATACGCTCTGTTGTCGAGAGGAATCATGTTGCTCGCTCCCGCCGCCGCGACCGAACGGAGCTCGCGCAAACGCGTCAGCAAGGCAGACATGAGGCGCTTCCTCTCGTCCGACGCCTCGTACCCTCCCGGGACACGGATTCCCACCGTCGTTACGTTGCCCGGCGAATAGCCGGGGTCAACGTTCGTCAGGTGGATGAGGCTGCGACCGAGCAGCACCGCTACGATGACTAACGAAACCGCAAATCCCGACTGCACCACGATGAGAAGGTCCCGGAGCCGTTGTGTCTCGGCATGCGCTCCGTTGCTGCCGGGCGTTTCCACGTGCGCCAGGCATTGAAGCAATTTTCCCCGCGTGCTCCGAAGCGCAGGCATCACTCCGCACACCAAGACTGTCACGAAAACCAGCGCTACCGCCAGGAACAGAGCGCCGACGTCGAGCCTGGCGTGACTGACCGCCGGAAAGTAGTCTCCCACCATGGCCTTCACAACGACGAGCAGCGCCCACCCGAGGCCTATGCCCAGAACGCCGCTAAGCGTCGACAGTATCGTGTGCTCGGCGACAAGCTGACGAACCAGGCGATGGCGGTTCGCGCCCACCGCCGTTCGAATCGCATACTCCCGAACCCGTTTCAGGTGGCGTCCGGCCATCAGGTTGGCAACGTTGGCACACGCGGCCAGGAACAAGAGACCCACCCCGAAGACCAGAACGGCTAGCGCGGGTCTCACGTCCGACGTGCTCTCCTCGGCCATGGTGCGAACCCGCACGACCGGCGTTCCTCCGACGCCGAAAAGCAGGTCCCGTCCCAGCACCGAATCGCTCAACCGTTGGGCGACCACCGTCCCTTCCGCCGCCGCCGCCGCCGTGGTCGCGTTCGGCTGTAGCCGACCGAGACAGAAGAACGCGACGACTCGGGGGTTGTCGGCCCCGACCACTGCTCGCGGCGGAGCGAACGGTGTCCAAAGGGGTGTTTCTTGATCCGGGAAGAAGAATCCAGGGGGCGCAACGCCGACGACGGTATGGAACCGACCATCGAGAAGGATGCTCGAGCCCACGATATCGTTTTCTCTCCCGAGGACATCCCGCCAGAACGCATCGCTGACGACGGCGACGGCGCTTGAAGCGCCTCCTGATTCCGCCTCGTCCGTCCGGAAGAAACGGCCCCGAGCCGGAGCGACTCCCAGCATGGCGAAAAGGCCGGGGGAAACCGCCGCTCCACGCACCCGGATCGTTTGACTGGGCAGCGTTAACGCGTGCTCGCGAAGTTCATAGCCCGCCAATCCTTCGAGCGCCTCGGAGCCTTCGTCCTTCCACGCATAGTACGTCAGATTGCTGACAACGGCGTTCTGCGTCGCTGCAACCGCACCGGGACGTTCCTCCGAGATCCGAACGATTCGGCCGGGCTCCGAGTACGGTAGCGGTCGGAGCACCACCTCGTAGACCACGGAGTACAGCGTCGTCGACACGCCAATACCACTGGCGAGGACGCCGATGCAAAGCGCCATGAAGCCCCTCGCCCGGCCCATCATCCGAAGCGCCAGTCTCACGTCCTGCACGAAGTCGTTCCACCACCTCGATCCAGGCCCGTCGGACATCATGGGGATTGTACCGCCGACTACGACGTGGAGGTCGACGGGCACTACTACTCGGTCCCGCACGTACTCGGTCCCGCACGCGCTCGTCCGTCCGGTGGTGGTTGCCGATTCGGCCCGATCGACGACGACCTAACTAAAGCCCCGGGTTAGGGTCTCGGCGCCCCGGGTTCCACGAGATCAGCAGGAGACGCAGTTGTCGTTGTTGACAGCGCCGAGGCTCTCGAGCAGAGCCAGCGTCTCGGGGAACGGCAGCGTCCGCTGGTACGGGCCGTTCGCCATGTCCGCGGTGGTCTGACCGCGGCGGCTGACCACCATGACATCGGCGCCCTGCTCCACGAGATAGCGCACCATCTCGGTGTCGCCGCGGGCCGCGGCGTGGTGGACGGCGGTGTAGCCCTCGTGGTCGCGGAGGTTGACGTCGACCCCGATCTCCTCCACGAGGTACCGCATGGACTGCAGCCAACCGTCCGGGACGTGGCGGTGGGCGTTGGACTCGAAGCCCTCCCCGTAGCCGACGCCCGAGGCGGCGTGAATCGGCCACACGCCGGGGCCGCCGGCCTCGACCGGGGGCAGGCCGGACGGATCCGGCGCCGCCTCGCGGCCGGCGCGCGACCGGCGCGGCTCAGGAGCCCGCGTCGGCACGTGGGGGTCCGCGCCGTAGGTCCGCAGCAGCTTCATGGCCTCGACGTCGGTCGCGTATGCGGCGCGCCAGAACGGGGTCGCCCCGTCGACGCTCTCAGAGCAGCAGTGGTTGTAGGACATGTACCACAGGTGCTTCGCAAGCCGCACGTTAGGGTCCGCCCCCGCCTCGAGCAGGGCCTCCATGACGTCGAGGTAGGTCGCCTCCTGCTGGTCGTGGGCGCGCGGCTGCGGGTAGCGCGCCCGAGGCGCCCACTGCAGGTTGAGGGCCGCGAAGAGCGGCGTGGCGCCGGCGTCGGTGGCGACGTTGGGATCGGCGCCGCGCTCGACGAGCCGCAGCGCGAGGTCGAAGTGGCCGTTCATGGTCGCGATCTGCAACGGGGTCGTGCCGTCGCCGCTCGCCCGGTCGATGTCCGCCCCCGCGTAGATCAGGGCCATCGCCACGTCGGCGTGTCCCTGACGGGCCGCGTGCAGCAGGGCCGTCAGCCCCCCCTGCGCGCCCACCCGCTCGGTGTAGGCGCGCGGCGTGCCGCGCTCGAGCTGCGCGCCGTCTCCGAAGCTCGGGACGTCGTCGAGCAACTGCACTTCCCGCGCGGCGCGAACCGCGGCCTGGACCTCGCCGGCGGTGGGCTGCCACCCTTGCCGCTCGCCGGGCGGAGCCGCCGCCCGGAAGCCGTCGAGCACCTGCTTCCGCCGCTGCGCCGCCGCCCGGTCCATCGAGTCGAGGGCGGGGAGGTCGACGACCCGGGTGGCGACCTCCAGGTCGGCCCCGCGCTCCATCAGCACGTTCACGGGTCCGAGCCGGTTGGCGGCGGCCGCGAACATCAGCGGGGTCTGTCCCCAAGTCCGCTCGCGGGCGTTCACGTCCGCGCCGTGATCGATCAGGGCGCCGACGGCCGCGGCGTTCCCGGCCTGGGCGGCCAGGTGCAGCGGTGTCGCCCCGCTCGCGGTCAGGGCATGCGGGTCGGCGCCGGCGTCGAGCAGAGCCTGAATCACCTCCGCCTGGCCGCTCCGCCCCGCCACGTGCAACGGCGTATGGTGGCCGATGCGAGTCGTCGCTTCGAGGTTGGCGCCGGCATAGAGAAGCATGCCCGCCATCTCGAGGTCGCTGTGCATCGCCGCCCAGTGGAGGGCGGTCATGCCGTCGGGCCGGGCCGTCTGCACGTCGGCGCCTCTCTCGAGCAGAGCCCGGACGGCGTCGGCGTCGCCCCGGACCGCGGCGTCCGCCACCGGCGAGTCCGCCGCGGCCACCGACCACAGGGACGGCGACGCGGCCAACGCCGCCAGCACCAGCCCCGCCACGCCTACGCGCAGTGACAGTCTCATGACGTTCTCCCCCGCTGTTGTCGCCGGCGGCACGTGGTGACGAGCCCCGAAACCTTGGTGCGGCGAGGCGCCCGCCGGATTTCTGGCAGACGCCATCTCGGCGCCGATTGCCGCCCGACCCTGCGTGCCGGGCGCCCGGGCCGTGACCGGCGCGGACGCCCGGGTGCGTTGTTCTTCCTCGGCGGCTCCCGTCAGATGCTGAGCGCGAACTCGCCGGTGCTGTCGCCGAAGCTCGCCCGCTCGTGCCCGAGCGCGTGCAGCAGGCTGAGCATGGCGTTGGCCATCGGCGTCCCCTCGGGCGCCCGTAGATGACACCCGCCCGGGAGCCGGCCGTTGGCGTGGCCCAGCAGGAGCAGCGGGCAGCGCTTGTGGTTGTGCAGGTTGGGGTCGCCCATGCCCGACCCGTAGAGGATGACGCTCTTCTCGAGGAGATCGCTGTCGCCCTCCTGCACGTCCTTCAGCTTGTCCATCAGATACGGCAGCAGGCTGACGTGGTAGCGGTTGATCTTGTTGAACTCGACGATCGCGTCCTCGCGGCCGCCGTGGTGCGACGCCGAGTGGAACGGCCGGTCGCTACCGCTCAGCGGGTAGACCCGGCCCGAGGCGTCGCGGCCCATCTTGAACGAGAACACGCGGGTGACGTCGCTCTCGAAGGCGAGGGCCTGCACGTCGAACATCAGCTTCACGTGCTCGTCGAACGAGTCGGGCACGCCGGCCGGCGCCGCCGGCAGCTCGCGCGGCTCGCCGCTCATGTTGCGCTCTTCGACACGCTGGATGCGCCTCTCGATCTCGCGGATGTTGTCGAGGTAGCGCTCCATCCGCCGCCGGTCCGTCGCCCCGAGTTCGCGCGTGAGCTGGGACACCCGCGAGGTCATCCAGTCGAGGATGCTCGCGTCCGTCTTCCGCCGGGCCGCGCGCTCCTCGGCCGTGCCCCCGACCCCGAACAGCTGCTCGAAGGCGACTCGCGGCGAACGGGTCACGGGCAGCGGCTCGGTCGGCGACGCCCAGCTGATCGAGTCGGTGTAGACGCAGGTGTAGCCGTAGGCGCAGCCGCCGGCCTGGTCGACGTTCTCGATGCAGAGCTGCATGGACGGGATGGGCGTCTCCTGGCCGAACTGCTGCGCGTGCAGCTGGTCGAGGGATGTCCCGGCGAAGACGTCCGAGCCCTGGGTCTGCTTCGGGTGCGACTGGGTCAGGAAGACCGAGCTGGTGCGGAAGTGGTCGCCGCCGATCTCGGGCGGCGAGAACGCCTCGGCCATCCCCACGTCGGTGTCGCTGACGATGGTCAGGTGCTCGCGGTAGGGCTCGAGCGAACTCAGCGCGCCGGCGCTCAGGTCGAAGTCGCGGCCGGCCTTGGCCGGGGCCCACAGGTGCTGCGTACCACCCCACGCGTTGGACCCCGCCGCCCCGTGCACCATCTCGATGGTGATGAGGCGGGTCGGGTCGAGGGCGGCGGCGGTGGCCGCCGACACCCGCCCCGCGGGACGCATGGCGTCCAGGAACGGCAGGGCCAGGGTCGCGGTCCCCACGTCACGGAGGAACGTCCGGCGAGGAAGGTGCTTTCCGGTGATGAACATGAGTCTGTCTCCCAGCCTGTCTCCTGGATGTTCCGTCTCTTTACCCGCCGGCCCGATGCCGAAGAAACCCGCCGCCGCACGGCGCCGCTGGCGCCCCCGATCGACCACGGACCGTCCGCGTCCTGCCGCGACGCCGTCGCTACTGCACGGCGGCGCCCGCCTCGCCGGCGCCCGCCGGTTCCGACCGCTGCATCTGGAACGCGGGGCTCTCCACGACCCCGAGGATGAACGACGACATGCGGTAGCCGTCGTCGCGGGCGTCCCGCGCGATGCGCCGCACCGTGGGCATGTCGTAGTGCTCGACCCGCCGCCCCAGGGCATAGGCCATGAGGTTCTCGGTGAACGTGCGGGCCAGCGGCGCTTCGAGCTTCATCAGCGCCCCCCGCAGCTCCCGGGGCGTCGACACCGGGGTCCCGTCCCACATCTCGCCACGGGTGTCCAGGGGCATGCCGTTCTCGCGGATGCGCCACTTCCCGATGACGTCGAAGTTGTCGAGGGCGAGCCCCAGCGGGTCCATGAACCGGTGGCAGGCGTTGCACGTGGGGTTCGTCCGGTGGACCTCCATCCGCTCACGCGTCGTCAGGGTCCTTCCGTCGATGACCGTCGCCGTCTCGTCGAGGTCGGGGATGTTCGGCGGCGGGGGAGGCGGCGGAACGCCGAGCACCACCTCGAGCACCCACTTGCCCCGCAGCACCGGCGAGGTCCGGTTGGCCATCGACGTCAGCATCAGCACCGAACCGTGGCCGAAGAGGCCCCGCCGCTGATCGCCGAGGTCGTCGACGCGCCGGAACTGCGGCCCCGCGACGTTGGGGATGCCGTAGTGCCGGGCGAGCCGCTCGTTCACGAAGGTGTAGTCGGCCGTGAACAGGTCGAAGAAGCTGCGGTCCTCGCGGACGAGGCTGTGGAACAGCAGCTCGGTCTCGCGTCGCATCGCGTCGGCGAGCTGGCGGTCGAAGTTGGGGAACCAGAACGCGTCGGGCTGCACCTGGTCCATGTCCTGGAGCCGCAGCCACAGCGCCGCGAACCGGGTGGCCAGCGACTCGGCCCGCGGGTCTGCGAGCATGCGCCGCGTCTCGGCCTCGAGCACGTCGGGGTCGGACAGCTCGCCCGCCGCCGCCCGCGCCGTCAGCGCCTCGTCGGGCGGCCCGCCCCAGATGAAGAAGGCGAGGCGCGAAGCGAGGGCCACGTCCGAGACGCGGTAGTTCTCGCCCGGCGCCACGGGCCCGGCCGGCCGCTCGATTCGGAACAGGAAGTCGGGGCTGGCCAGGGTCGCCTGAAGCGCGGTGCGGATGCCCGCCTCCCAGTCGCCCTCGGCGAGGCCCGCCTCGTAGAACCGCATGAGGTCCGCGAGATCGGCGTCGGTCAGGGGGCGGCGGTACGCCCGGGCGCCGAGACGCCCGACGATCTCCTCGGCGCAGGCGCGCTCGGTATCGGGAGACGTCGGGCGGCAACTGAAGATCTCGCGGCGGCTGGGCGTCTCCGAGACGCCCGTGACGTCGTAGGGACCGTCGATGATGAGGTCCCGCATGTGCGGCAGCGCGGTGATGCCGTACCCGAGATCGCCGATCTCGGTGTCGACGATCGACCACTCGTGCGGGGCGAGGACGTCTTCGACCGGCCCTTCGAACTGGCGGACGAAGACCGCCGAGACACGCCGGGGCCCGGCCCGCACGAAGATCGGCGCCTCGACCTCGAGGTTCACGCCGTTGGGGTCGGAGGTGCGCAGCCACTGGTCCATGGCCAGCACCGCCGCCGGCTCGCCGTCGATCGAGACCTCGATCTGCTCGTTCCGGATCGTCGACCCCGACAGGCCGCCGGTGGTCGTGTGCTGGAACGCCATCCGGAAGACGTAGTCCCCGTCGGCCGGGAAGTTGTGCACGATCGAGAACCCGCCGCGGGTGCCGTAGGGGGCGCCATCCACGCGGTCCCACTGCGAGTACGCGCGCGACTTGGCGTAGGTCGTCTGCCTGGGCAGCGCGTTGGGGTTCCCCACCGCGAGCTGGCTCACCTCGGCCGCGGCCCGAAGGTACCCGTCGAGCAGGGTCGCCGACAGCAGCTGGACGTCGGCGATGTTGTCGAAGTTGGCGCTCATGGTGTCGAGCGGCAGGTAGTCGCCCGCGTCGATGTCCAGCGCCAGCAGGTCGCGCACCGCCTGCTCGTACTCGTGGCGGTTCAGACGCTGAAAGGTGCGGTAGCCGGGGTTCGGGTGGACCGCGGCGGCCTCGTCCACCACCGACTCCAGCGTCTCGACCAGCGTCGCGAGGGTCTCCGCGGGCGGGCGCCGCATGCCCGGCGGGGGCATCATGTTCGCCCGCAGCTTGCGGATCATCTTCTCCGCCCGCTCCGCATCGCCGCCCGCGCCGGCGACGTCGAAGCCGTCCAGCGAGAAGTTGCCGGTCAGCATCCGGTCGTTGTGGCAGCGCTGGCAGTAGGTCCCGACCACGCCGTTCAGCGCCTCGTGGTCGAGGGCGGCAGCCGGCGGCGGCGCGGCCGCTTCCTGCGCGACCGCGGGGGCGGATCCGCCAAGGACGGCGAGCCCGGCGGCGAGGGCTGCGGCGGAAACGGCAGGGACTCTCATCATGGGATCGCCTCGAACCGCCGAATCTCGGATCGGGAGAGTTTAGCAGATCCCGGCCCTCTCCGCCTTACCACCGCCCGAAGGCGGCTGGCGCGCGCCATGAGCGTCGTGCGCGCCGCCGCCCCCACCGGCGACGCGGGCGGCGGCCGTCGGATCGCCGGTCCGAACGCAGCGGACCTCGGGCGCGGGTGATAGGATGACGCCCATCGGGAGCGACCCGGCAACCATGCAGCAGCCCGCGCCGAGCAATCGTCCGAACCAGCCGCTGGATCCCGTCCACACGCGGGCCCCGGTGTTCTCGCCCGGCAGCGGTTCGGCCGGCACGCCCGTGACGGTGGAGACGACCAACCTCCCCGCCGTCACCCCGGTCTACCTCGGCATGGGAGCCACCCGCTCCAGCTTCGAGGTCCTCGCCCAGCTCGTCACCGACGAATTCGGCGCGATGTCGGCGGTCATCGACGTGCCCGCCTGGGCCACCACCGGCCGGACCCACTTCTTCGTTCTCGTGGACGTCTACTTCCGGCCCCTCGCGGTGTCCGCCCCCTTCCACGTCACCGAGCCCGACGGAACCCTGCGGCGCCGGGGCCGGGTCGCGGACGGCGGGGGCGACTGCCTCGTGCTCGAGGCAGGGGGTGAGGGCGGCGAGCGTTACGTGCTGACCGGCGACCGGCAAGGCCTCGCGCCCGGGGACGACGTGGTGGTCGAGGGCCGCCTCGCGGAATCGGCCGACTGCCCCGACGCCACCGCTCTCGCGGTCGTCCGGGTCACCCCCCCGAACTGATCCCTCGCGCGCCGCGCCTGACCCTGACCTAACCGGCGGCGCCTTCGCGGTTCTTCGCGGACACCGCGGCGAGCCGCTCTCGATTGGGCGCCGCGCCGCCCCGACCGTCGATCCGCGCCAGCAGCGCCGCGCACTCCGCCTGACGCGCCGTGAGCGTCTCGTCGGCGTGTCGCAGCCGGCGCACCTGCGCCTTCGTGCTCTCCAGCTCGGGCGCGAAGGTCTCGCGGAGCTGATCGACGTAGTCGCGAAGCTGCTCCTGGAACCGCACCTCGAGGGTCTCGGCCAGCTCGACGCGCAGGGTTTCGACCTTGCCGGCGAGCTCGCGCTTCAGGCGGGCCCGGCGCTGGGGGAGGATGAACAGGCCGGAGGCCACGAGCAGGGTCATGCCGACGGTTCCCGTCACGTCGAGACCGAGGGTCGTGAACGCCGCGGTCAGGGCCGCTCCCAGCCCGATGACGACGGCCTGGACCCCGAACGTCTTGGCGATGGCCGCGTTCACCGCGGCCACGATCTCGTCCGCCTCGCGCTGCGGGTCGAAGCGCTCGAGCCGCCGCCGCACCGGCCGCGCGAGGCGGGTGAAGATCTCCTCGCGGTCGTAGACGTACTGCGGGCTGACGAAGCGGGTGCGCCCCGCGGCGTCGCGCAGCGCCTCGCGCCGCTGGCGCAGCAAGCCGTCCGCGTTCTCCCACATCGCGAGGTTCTGGCGCACCAGCCAGTCGATGAGGGCCTGCACTTCCTCCTCGACGCGCTGCGGGGTGTCGGCCACGACCTCGTGGCGGAAGCGGTTCTCGACGATGTCCTTGTCGCGCAGCCGCATGATGTTGGACACCCGCACGAGCTCGTCGAAGAAGCGCTGGCCGCGCCGCTCGAGCTGCCAGAGGATGTTGGTGATCTGCGACTGATAGCGCGAGACGTCGTCCCGCATCCGCGTCTCGTAGGCGTCGACTTCGGCGAGGATCGACGCGAGGGCGGAGTGGTCGCCGTGCACGAGCCGCAGCCGCTCGGCAAGCGCGTCGGCCTGCCGGGCGAGCACCGGCGTGAGGCTCTTCAGCGGCGCCGTCAGCTTCAGCCGGACGCGGTCGCGGTCGCGCAGGGTCGACCGGAAGAACGCGGTGAACGCGGTCCATTCGTCGAGGTCGGACAACGGCTTGCCGGCGGTGCGCTCGAGCACCACCTCGCGGGCGCTGATGGCGAACAGCGGCGGCTCCTCGCCCAGCGCTTCCTTCGCCTGCTGCTGCACGTAGTGCTTCACCCGCGCCGCGTGGTCGGGGCCGGAGGCCAAGTCGACTTGGTTGACGATGAACACGACGTGCTTGCCCCAGCTCAGGATCAGCTTGAGGAAGTCGTGCTCGCTCGCCGAGTACGGGCGCAGCAGCGACGTGACGAAGAAGACGATGTCGGCGCGAGGCACGAAGCCCTCGGTCAGCAACTGCTCTTCGCGCTGCATCGAGTTCGTGCCCGGGGTGTCGACGATGTTCAGCTCCTGCAGCACCGCGACCGGCAGCTCGTGCACGAGGAGCCGGGGCTCGGCCTCGCGCACCGACTCGATGGTCCCGTGTCGCAGAAGGTGCACGGATCGCGTCGTGGGCAGCTCGCCGGTCTCGAGGGCGTCGGTCCCGAGAACGGCGTTCAGGAACGTGGACTTGCCGGCGTTGAACTCGCCGACCACCATGATCAGGAACAGCTCGTCCAGACGCCGCCGCATCGCCTCGAGGGCCTCGACGTCGCCCGGCACGAGGTCGAGGTCGGCGAGGAGGGCGCGGCTGGCGTCGAACAACGCCCGCTGCTCGTGCACCAGCTCGCGCTCGTCGGGGGTCAGGAGGGGGTCCATGCAGACAGTCGGCCGGCACGGTCCGGATCAAGCCGTGAACGCGCCGTCACGACGAACGGCTGAAGATGTGGACGGCGGTCTCGCCCTCCTGACGCTCGCCCGCCCCGACGACGACGACGACGTGGGTGTCGGTCGCGGCGATGTCGCGGGCCGGCTCGTCAGTCAGGAGGGTCCCGGCCGCCACGGGGGCCGACGGATCGGAGACGTCGACGACCGCGACCCCGGCCTCGGCGTCGGCGACGAAGACGAGCGAGCCCGAGAAGGCGACCCGCGACGCGCGACCCGGCGTCTCGAAGGTCGCGACCCGTACCGGGCGCGTGGGATCCGAGGCGTCGTAGATCTGGAGATGGCCGCCGCCCGCGCCCGCGAGGAGGCCTGACACCTCGCCGACCTCGCGCTGCACCTCGATGGCGCGAGGCGCGCCGGGAGCGTGCAGAACCCCGACCGGCTCGGGCGGCCCCGGCGCCGACAGGTCGAAGACGTAGAGGCCGGTCGGCGAGTCGGTGGCGTAGGCCATGGGCCCCGAGGTCACCACGTCGCGCGCATAGCCGTCGAGGAAGAACGAGCCGGCCCCGGTCGGCGCCGATTCGTCGGTGGCGTCGACCAGCACCATGCCTTCCATGTGGTCGATCAGCACTACGCGGTTCTCGTACACCGCGCCGATCTTGGTCTGCCCCAGGGTCTCGTGGTTGCCCAGCACCGTCGGCGCCGACGGGTCGGAGATGTCGACGATGGCCACCCCGAAGAAGTTGGCGCCCACGTAGGCGCGTTCGCCGCGGACGCGGAACCCCCATATCTCCTGAGGCAGCTCCGTCGACCCCATCCGCACCGGCGCGGCCGGGTCCGACACGTCCCAGACGGTGAACGACGCGTGGTGGGAAACGTAGACGTAGTCGCCCTGCACGCGGACATGCTCGGCCGGGCCGGGTATCTCGCCGACCTGGGTCAGGGTGACGGTCTGGGCGCCGGCCGGGGCGGTGGCCACCGCCAGCGCGCCGGCCGCGGCGACGGCTCTCATGGTCCTCTTCACGGCTGCCCCCCCTCTGCAATCCGATAAAGCTTCGTGCGGGTCCGCAGGATGAGGCTGCCGTTCGCCACCGCCGGCGTGGCGAGCGTCATCTCGTTGAGCGGATTGGTGTGCAGAATCTCGAAGTCGGGTCCCGCCCGGACGACGAACGTCTCGCCGTCCTCGCTCAGCAGGAACACCCGGTCATTGTACGCCCACGGCGACGCCGTGAACCCGTTGCCTATCTCGAGCCGCCGGCGGCCGTAGATCTCGTCGCCGGTGCGGGCGTCGTGGGCGACGAGGAACCCCCGGTCGAGCAGCGTGTAGTACTGGTCGCCGTAGACCAGGGCCGACGTGTTGTAGGTGCCCAGGAGCGGATAGGCCCAGGCGACGTCGTCGGACGATGCCTTCACGCCGGGGAACCCGAAGTTGAGCCCCGTCCGCATGTCGTCGGGCGACCAGATGGAGATGTCGCCCGACGCCCCCGGCCTGACCGCGTAGACCGGGCGCAGGCCGCCGCCGGGATAGCCCGACCCGATGTAGAGCAGCCCGTGCCGCGAGAACGGCGTCGGCACCGTCAGCCCCGACATGCCGTGGATCTCCCACAGCAGGTTGCCATTCGAGGTCGTACGAGCGGACGCCCTGGGTGCCCGCGGTCACGATCTCGGTCCGCAGCTCGTTCTCCCAGACGAACGGTGTCGCCCAGTTCTGGCCGCGCTCGTCCCGATCCACCCGCCAGACCTCGGCCCCGGTGTCACGGTCGAGGGCGACCATGAACGAGCGGGTCACGTTGTCGTTGACGATGTAGAGGCGGTCGCCGTGCAGCGTCGGCGAGGCGGCCGAGCCGAACCCCCCGGTCGTCTCGTAGGCGCCCAACTCGGTGTACCAGACGGTCTCGCCGCTCATGTTCAGGGCGGCGACGACGCCGGCGGTCCCGAAGTAGACGTACACCCGGCGGCCGTCGGTGACCGGCGTCTCCGAGGCGAAGCTGTTCTTGATGTGCCTCGCTATCTCGGGGGCGGCGCGGTGCAACTCTCGCTCCCACCGGACCGCGCCGGTGTGGAAGTCGATGTTCCAGACCACCCAGCGGTGGACCTCGGACGACCGGGTCGCCCCGTTGTCGTCGCCGGGGTCGTAGAGGCCGGGGATGGGCTCGACCTCGTCGCCGGCGCTGACGGCCGACGTGACGAAGATCGTGTCCTCCCAGACGACCGGGGAGCTCCAGCTCAGCCCCGGGATGTCGATTTGCCAGACGACGTTCTCGGTCTCGCTCCAGGTGTCCGGCAGGGCGGGGTCGTCGCCGACGTCGCCGGCGTTCGGACCCCGGAACTGCGCCCATTGCGCCGGGGAGGACGCAGGCGCGGCCAGCGCCAGCAGCAGGGCGACGACGACGAGCGGGTATCGGTTCATGCCTTCCCTCACGTTCCGAGCGCGGGGCGACGCGCCTCGCGCTCGCCCTGCTCGATGCCGCCTTTCGGCTGCGCGGGGCGCCCAGCCGACCCAGCCGGGAGTCTGCACGGTTCCACGGGCGCAGACTCCTGTCATGCGTTGTTACCGACTCGCGCCGCTCTTGTCAATAACCGCGCCGGGCCGGGGCGCACGGCGACGGGCCGCGCGAGAGCCGGCGTCGGAATTGACACCCCGCCCGCCCAAGGCTCAAAATAGGCCATCGACGTGTTCACCCGCGCCTCGTTCCGCGGAAAGGAACCACGGTCCATGCCTGGATTTCGGGTCATCGGCGCCGCCATCGGGACCGCGCTGTTCTGCACGACGGCCGGCGCCGGGCAACCGGCCGCGGGACAGGCCGGAGCCCCTGCCGACAATCACCGCCGACTCGTCGACCGTTACTGCGTCGCCTGCCACGACGACCGGCTCGAGACCGGTGGGCTGTCTCTCGAGTCGATGGACCTGGCCGACGTCGCCGGCGACGCCGCGGTCTGGGAGAAGGTAGTGGCGAAGCTGCGGGCCGGGGCGATGCCGCCGCAGCCGCGGCCCCGGCCGGAGCCGGCCGCCTATGACGGCTTCCGCGCGTGGCTCGAGAACGAGCTCGATCGGGCCGCCGCCGCCGACCTGCGACCGGGACGGACCGAGGCGCTGCACCGGCTGAGCCGCGTCGAGTATCGGAACGTCGTGCGGGACCTCCTCGACCTCGACGTCGACGTGAGCGACCTCTTGCCGGCCGACGACACGAGCTACGGCTTCGACAACATCGCCGGGGTGCTGGGCGTCTCGCCGACCCTCATGGAGCGGTACCTCGCGGCGGCGCGGAAGATCAGCCGGCTCGCGGTCGGATCGCCGGTGCCCTCGCCCATCGCCGAGACGTTCCGGGTCCCCTCCGACCAGGGACAGGACGACCACGTTGCGGGGCTGCCGTTCGGCACCCGCGGCGGCCTGGTCGTCGACTTCAACTTCCCCGAGGACGCCGAGTACGTGATCTCGGTCGTCCCCGACGGCCCCCTCTTCATCGAGCCCCACGAGCTCGAGCTGACCTTGGACGGCGAACGCCTCGAGGTGTTCACGGTCGGCCGGGCCCTCGAGCCGGGCCAGCGCCGCAGCCAGTACGCCGAGGCGGACCCGCGAGAGGTGCGGGTGCGGGTGAGCGCCGGTCCCCACCGCGTCGCGGCCGCCTTCCTGCGCAAGACGTCGGCCGAGCCGGAGCGGACGCGCAAGCTGTACAAACGGCCGTTCACCGGCGAGGGGTCGGGCGCCGACTCGCGCTATCAGCCGTACCTCGAGCGGCTCACCATCGCCGGCCCGTTCGAGTCGCGCGGCTCCGCGCCCGCCGTCGACACCCCGAGCCGGGCGCGCATCTTCACCTGCGAGCCGGGGAACGACGCCGCCTCGGCCGCCGCGTGCGCGAGCGACATCCTGTCGAGACTCGCCCGCCGCGCGTTCCGCCGGCCCGCCAGCGACGAGGACGTGGAGCGGTTGCTCGCCTTCTACGAGCAGGGCGCGGCGACGGGCGGGTTCGACGGCGGCATCGAGCTCGCCCTCCGGCGGCTGCTCGTCAGCCCCGAGTTCCTGTTCCGCATCGTCGAGGACCCGGCGGGCCTGCCGCCCGGGACCGCCTACGAACTCGGCGACCTGGAGCTGGCCTCGCGGCTGTCGTTCTTCCTGTGGAGCAGCATCCCCGACGACGAACTCCTCGACGCCGCCGTCCGCGGCGAACTCGGCGACCCCGCGGGGCTCGAGGCCCAGACCCGGCGCATGCTCGCCGACCCGCGGGCGGAGGCCCTCGTCACCAACTTCGCGGGCCAGTGGCTCGGCCTGCGCAACGCCGCCGCGGCGCAGCCCGACGAAGACCTCTTCCCCGACTTCGGTGAGGACCTGCGGCAGGGGTTCCGGCGCGAGACGGAGCTGCTCTTCGAGGCGATCCTGCGCGAGGACCGCAGCGTCGTCGAGCTGCTGTCGGCCGACTACACGTTCCTGAACGAGCGGCTCGCGTTGCACTACGGCATCCCCAACGTGCGGGGCAGCCACTTCCGCCGGGTGGTCCTCGACGATCCGGGGCGGGGCGGGCTGCTCGGCCACGGCAGCATCCTGACCGTCACCTCGCACGCCAACCGCACCTCGCCGGTGGTGCGGGGCAAGTGGGTGCTCGAGAACATCCTCGGGACGCCGCCCCCGCCGCCCCCCGCGGACGTGCCGGCCCTGGAGGCCACCACCACCGGCCGCACCCTGACCATGCGCGAGGCGATGGAGCAGCACCGCGCCAACCCGGTGTGCGCGAGCTGCCACCGGGTGATGGATCCCCTGGGCCTCGCCCTCGAGCCGTTCGACGCCATCGGCCGCCGGCGCACGCCGAACGAGACGAGGACGCCGATGGACCTGACCGGGGTGATGCCCGACGGCGCCGTGTTCGACGGGCCGGCCGGGCTGAAGGCGGCGCTGCTCGCCCACCCCGAGCGGTTCGTCACCACCGTCACCGAGAAGCTGCTGACCTATGCCGTCGGCCGCGGCGTGGAGTACTACGACGCGCCGGCGGTGCGCGCCATCGCCCGCGCGGCGGCCGAAGACGGCTACCGCCTGACGACGCTCATCCTGGGCGTCGTCGAGAGCCCACCCTTCCGGATGAGGAGCACGGAGTCATGATCATCACGAAGATGTCGCTGCCCCGCCGCACGTTTCTCCGCGGCGCCGGCGCCGCGCTCGCGCTGCCCCTGCTCGACGCCATGGTGCCCGCGGCCACCGCGCTCGCCCGCACCGCCGCGCGCCCGACGAAGCGGCTCGGCTTCATCTACATCCCGAACGGGGCCAACATGTCGCAGTGGACCCCGGCCGCGGACGGCCCCCTGGAGCTGTCGCCGATCCTGAGCCCGCTGGCCCCCGTGAAGGAGCACGTAGTCATCCCCACCGGCCTCGCCCACCGGCAGGCCGAGGCGTGGGGCGACGGCAACGGCGAGCACTCGCGGGCGAGCGGGGTCTGGCTGAACGGGGTGCACCCCAAGCGCACGGAGGGCGCGGACGTCCGCGCCGGCACCACCGCCGACCAGATCGCGGCGGCCAAGCTGGGTCAGGAGACCCCGCTGCCGTCGCTCGAGATCTCGCTCGAGAACAGCTACGTCGTCGGCAACTGCGACAACGGCTACAGCTGCGTCTACACCAACACCATCGCGTGGCGGACGCCCACCACCCCGCTGCCGATGGAGCACAACCCGCGCGTGGTGTTCGAGCAGCTGTTCGGCGAGGGCGGCACCACCGCCGAGCGCGTGACGCGGCTGCGCGAGGACCGCAGCATCCTCGACGCCGTGCGCGACGACATGGCTCGGCTCGAGAAGCGACTGGGGGCCGCCGACCGGGGGCGGGCGCACCAGTACCTCGACGCCGTCCGCGAGATCGAGCGCCGCATCCAGCGGGTCGAGGCGCAGGCCGGCGACGGCGACCTGCCCGAGAACCTCGCGCGGCCGGTGGGCATTCCCGACTCGTTCACCGAGCACGCGCGGCTGATGTTCGACCTCCAGCGGCTCGCGTTCCAGGCCGACGTGACCCGCGTGTTCACGTACCTCATCGGCCGCGAGCAGACCGCCCAGAGCTACCCCGAGGTGGGGGTGCCCGACGCGCACCACTCGGTGTCGCACCACCAGCTCGACCCCGGCCGGCTCGAGCAGTACGCCAAGATCAACACCTACCACGTCGACCTGCTGTCGGGGTTCCTGCAGTCGCTGCACGCGACGCAGGACGGCGACGGGTCGCTGCTCGACCAGTCGCTCATCCTCTACGGCGGGGGCATCAGCGACGGCGACCAGCACTCGCACATCGACCTGCCGCTGATCCTCGCCGGGGGCGGGGCGGGCCAGTTGAAGGGCGGGCGGCACGTGCGCTATCCGACCGACACCCCGATGACCAACCTGCTGCTGGCGATGCTGGACAAGGCGGGGGTCGTCGAGCCCGAGCGGTTGGGCGACAGCACGGGGCAGCTGCCGCTGGAGCCGCTGACGGTTTAGACGAATGGAATACAGGTCAAGCTAGGACATTCGTCATCGCGGGACCGAAGAACGGCTCCATCGTCCCGCGGCAGCCGGACGACCTGGACGAGGAGCGGGCGCTGTCCGTGTGGGTCGACCCGGTGTTCCTGGAGCGATACTCCCGAGGGCGGAGCCGTGGCGCGCGAGGCCCGTCTTGACCCTCGAACCTGCTCGAACGCGACATCGGCGTTGACGACGCCTTGCGACCGAGCGAAAGAAACGGCATGCGCATGGAACCGGGATACCGTTCGGCGGGCTGGTTGGCGGCGGGCGTGGTGGCCGCGGCCGCCGCGTCGGCCTGGGCGCAGCCACCGCGGGTGGCCCTGATCGAAGCGGTCAAGGCCGGCGAGGCGGGCGCGGTCGAAGCCCTGCTCGATGCGGGCGCCGACGTCGGCGCGACCGAGCCGGACGGGACCACCGCGCTGCACTGGGCAGCGCACAACGACGACCTCCGACTCGCATCGCGTCTGCTGGGGGCCGGAGCCGCCGCGGACGCCACCACGCGTTACGGCATCGCGCCCCTCGCGCTGGCCGCCACCAACGGCAGCCCCGAGATGCTGGAGATGCTGCTCGAGGCCGGGGCCGACCCCAATCGCGCGTCGGGCGAGGGCGAGACCCCGCTGATGACGGTCGCGCGGACCGGCGTCGCGTCCGCGGTGGAAGTCCTCCTCGATCACGGCGCGACGGTCGACGCGGTCGAGGGCTGGCGGGGACAGACGGCGCTGATGTGGGCCGCCTCGCAGGACCAGCCGGACGCGGCCAGCGCGCTGCTCGCGGCCGGCGCCGACGTGCACGCGCGATCCGGGGGCGGGTTCACGCCGCTGCTGTTCGCGGCGCGGGAAGGCAGCCTCGCGGCCCTCGACGTGCTGCTCGCGGCCGGGGCCGACCCCGACGACACGCTGCCCGACGGGGCCAGCGCTCTCGGCATGGCCGTCTACAACGCGCAGTACGAGGTGGCGGCGCGGCTGCTTGCAGCGGGGGCCGACCCCGACGCGCGCGGGCAGGGCTGGACGCCGCTGCACCAAGTGATGTGGACGCGCCGTCCGAACCTCGGGCGCAACCCGCCGTTCCCGGTGCCGCTGGGCCGGCTGGACGGCCTCGACATGGTGCGTATCCTCATCGCGCACGGCGCCGACCCGAACCTGGGGCAGACGGCGGAGCCGCGCGACGGCAACCGCAACATGCTCGACCGGGTGGGGGCGACGCCGTTCCTGCTCGCCGCCAAGGCGGCCGACGTGCCGATGATGCGGCTGCTCGCGAGCCTCGGGGCCGACCCGAACCTGACCACCGCCAACGGCGCGACCCCCATGATGGCGGCGGCGGGGGTCGGCATCTGGAAGATCGGCGAAAACCCGGGGACCAACGACGAGGCGCTGGCCGCAGTCGAGCTCGCTTGGGCGCTGGGGAACGACGTCAACGCGGTGGACGGCAACGGCGACACCGCGCTGCACGGCGCCATCCACCGCGGCGCCGACGACATCGTGCGCTTCCTGCACGAGAAGGGGGCCGATCTCGACGCGGTGAACGAGACCGGCTGGACGGCGCTGTCCATCGCCCAGGGCGTGTTCTATCCCAACACCTTCAACCGGCATCCGCACCTCGTGACGCTGCTCGATGACCTCGGAGCGGATCCGGACGCGGGCTCACGCCGGCAGTTGGACCTCGCCCCCTGGGAACGCCAGGCGACGGCCGACGACACGCCCCGGCCGTAGGGGGCCCCGGGACCGACGAGCGCGGATGCGTCGCCGGCCGAGCCGACCGGGGCTCGTTCCGGGGTTCCGGCGGGCCGCGCCGAACCGGTGTACGTCGAGGACGCGCGCCCCGGAAGGGGTTGCGTGGCGCTCCACGTCGCGGGTCGGCGGCGCCACACCGACGGACGTTCGTTCGTCCTGCCAGGGTCGAGACACCGACAAGACAACGATGAGCACCGAGAAGCACACCTTCACGGCCGAGGTTCAGGAGCTCCTGAACCTGATGGTCCATTCGCTCTACTCGCAGAAGGACATCTTCCTGCGCGAGCTGGTCTCGAACAGCTCCGACGCCATCGACAAGCTGCGCATCGAGGGCCTCTCGGATGCGAAGCTCCTGCCGGAGGGGGACCTGGAGATCAGGCTGGCGTCCGACCGGGAGGCCCGCACCCTCACGATCTCGGACAACGGCATCGGGATGACCCGGGAAGAAGTGGTGCGCGACATCGGCACCATCGCCCGCTCCGGCAGCCGGGAGTTCCTCGCCGCCCTGAAGGCGAAGCAGGAGGCCGGCGACGGCGGGACGACGGCGGCGAGCGCCGACCTGATCGGGCAGTTCGGCGTCGGCTTCTACTCGACGTTCATGGTCGCGGACCGGGTCACCCTGACCACCCGCCGCGCCGGCGCGGACACCGCAACCCGCTGGGAGTCGACGGGCGACGGCGCCTACACCCTGGACGAGGCGGCGCGGCCCCAGGCCGGCACGACGGTGGAGCTGCACCTCAAGCCCGCCGACGAGGAGGACGGGCGGCGGGACTACACCGACCCCTTCGTGCTGCGCGAGATCGTCAAGAAACACTCCGATTTCGTGGCCCACCCGATTCGGATGAAGGTCGAGCGGCAGGAGCCGGTCCTCGACAACACCGGTCAGCCCGTGAAGGGGGTACTGCCGAAGACGGTGGTCGAGGACGAGACCTTCAACTCCATGAAGGCGATCTGGACCCGGTCGCGCGGCGACGTCAGCGACGCCGAGTACAACGAGTTCTACCGCCACCTGTCGCACGACTGGCACGACCCGCTGGCCACCGTTCCCGCCGCCATGGAGGGCGCGTTCAACGCCCGCATCCTGCTGTTCATCCCCCCGAAGGCCCCGTTCGACCTGTATCACCGCGAGCGCATCACCAAGGGCGTGCAGCTCTATGTGAAGCGGGTCCACATCATGGACGACTGGAAGGTGCTGCTGCCGGAGTGGCTGCGCTTCCTGAAGGGGGTCATCGACTGCGAAGACCTCTCGCTGAACGTGTCCCGCGAGATCCTGCAGCACGACCGGCAGGTCAAGGCGATCCGCAACTTCGCGGTCAAGAAGACGCTCGAGGCCATCGGCAAGCTGCGCAAGGACAAGCCCGAGTCGATGCGCGGGTTCTGGCGCGAGTTCGGCGCGGTCCTCAAGGAGGGGCTCGCGACGGACGGCGAGCACCGAGACCGGCTGCTCGACCTCATCCTGTGCGCGACGACCCACGGCGACGAGCCGACCACCCTGGCCGACTATGTCGGGCGAATGCAGGACGACCAGGAGCACATCTACTACCTGGGCGGGACTTCGCTCGACGCGGTGCGGCAATCGCCGCACCTCGAGTCGTTCGCCCGCCGGGGCATCGAGGTGCTGTTCTTCGCCGACCCCGTCGACGAGTTCTGGCTGGAACGCGAGCTGACCTACCAGGACAAGACGTTCGTGTCGGTCAGCAAGGGCGAGGTCGACCTCGGCGCCGAGGACGCGCAGGACGAGAAGGCGGACGCGTCGGAACGGGCCCGGCTCGACGGCCTGCTCCAGACCCTGCGCACCCACCTGCAGGACGACGTCAAGGACGTGCGGGTCTCGGGTCGGCTCACCGACAGCCCCGCTTGCCTCGTCGGCGACAAGGACGACCTGAGCCCGCAGCTCGAGCAGATGATGCGGCAGCTCGGGCAGGACCCGCCTCGCACGAAACGCATCCTGGAGATCAACGCCGACCACCCGTTCATCACCCGGCTCGCGGCCATCCACGCCGAGAACGCGCAGTCGCTCAGACTGAAGACCTACGCCCAGCTTCTGCACGGTCAGGCGATACTCGCCGAGGGCGGCGCCCTGCCCGACCCCGGCGCCTACAGCCGCATCGTCATGGAGGTCGCCGGCGAGGCGGTCACGGCCGGTGCGCCGCCGCCGCCTCGCGCGGATATCGCCACGGACGATCAAGCCCCGTCCGCATCATCGTGAGGAGCTCCATCATGAGACACCTGGACATTCGCGCGCTCGCCGTCCCCCTGCTGCTCCTGAACGCCTGCGGCGGCGCCGAGCCCGCCGCCGACCCGCCGGCCGAGGAGGCGGCGGCTCCCCCGCCCTACCGCGCGTTCGTGACCAACGAGACCTCGGGCGACCTGACGGTGATCGCGGGCGGCACCCACGAGGTGATGGCGACGATCCCGCTCGGCAAGCGTCCGCGAGGCATCAAGGTCGACCCGGCCGGCGAGCGTCTCTTCATCGCCCTCAGCGGCTCGCCGCCGGCCCCGCCGGGGGTCGACGAGTCGACGCTGCCCCCGCCCGACCGCTCGGCCGACGGCATCGGCATCGTCGACATCGCCGCGGGACAGGTGGTGAACGTGCTGAACGCCGGCACCGACCCCGAGCAGGTGGCGGTGAGCCTGGACGGCACCCGGGTCTTCGTCGCCAACGAGGACGCGGCGCTCGCGAGCATCGTCGACATCGAGAGCGGCGAGATCCTCGCCCAGCTCCCGGTCGGGGGCGAGCCCGAGGGGGTGACGCGCAGCCCCGACGGCCGGTGGGTCTACGTCACGTCGGAGAACGACAACCAAGTCTCGGTCATCGACACCGAGGCGCACGAGGTGGCGGCGGTGTTCGACGTCGGGGCCCGGCCCCGCTCGTCGGCGTTCTCGCCCGACAGCACCCGCGCCTACGTCACGGCCGAGAACGGGAGCACGGTGTCGGTCGTCGACACCGCCGACCACTCGGTCATCGCCACCATCGAGCTGACCGGCGAGATGGTGCGGCCGATGGACGCCAAGGTCTCGCCCGACGGGTCGCGGCTCTACGTCTCGACCGGCCGCGGGCGCACGGTGGCGGTCATCGACACCGAGACCCACGAGCCGATCGCGCAGGTGGAGGTCGGCGAGCGGCCGTGGGGCATCGACCTCACCCCCGACGGGCGCTACCTCTACACCGCGAACGGCCCCGGGAACGACGTCTCCGTCGTCGACACCGAGACCCTGGAGGTCGTCGCGACGGTGGACGTAGGCGTGCGCCCGTGGGGCGTCGTCATCGTGGAGTGAGCGCGCCCGTCGCGGAGTCGCTACGGACTCGTCCCCCACACCAGCTCGGCCAGGAACCCGGCGGGGATTCCCACGACGAAGAGGGCCATGCTGAGGAGCAGGAACCGGGCGTAGATGGGCACCCTGACGGCGCGGTGGGCCAGCTCCACCGGCACCGTCTCGGCGTTGTCGATGGCCTCGTAGGCGCGGGCGAGGCCGTCGGCGTCGGCCACGTCGAAGTAGTCGCCGCCGAACGCCCGGATCATGTCGATGAGCCCCTGGGTATTGTCGGCCGGCTGGCGTCCGGCGCCCCGGCCTGCGCGGGCGGGCCGCGCGTCGGCGGCGTTGATGAAGATCATGTAGGGGACGATGTTCCGTTGCGCCAGTTGAACGAACTCGGCCTCGGGAATCTCGTCGACGTCGGCGTCGGTGACGATGAGCACCGCCCGGTGGGGGGTGGCCCCGCGCCCGAGGAGCGCGGCGTCGCCGTCGAAGTGCCGCACCACCGACTGCAGCGCCCGCACGATGTTGGTGTTGCCCTCTCGCTCGACGATGCGCACCTTGTCCGGCGGCACGTAGTACTGGTCGATGGGGGTCCCCGACTGGGCCGCGAGGATGCGCACGATGGCGTACGGCGCGTCCATCACCTGGAAGAAGTACAGCTCGTCGTCGATGACGAAGTCGTCGACCATGTAGGGAAACGACGAGAAGAGCCACAGCGCCACCCGGTCGTTCTTGGCGCGGCGCATCTCGAGGAACTCCAGGTGCGCCTCGCGCGCGACCTCGGCCCGCGACCTCCCCGTTCCCGGCAGCTCCCACGACATCGATAGGGACGTGTCGACCAGATCGATGCGGATGCGCGACTCCATCTCGCCGGCGACCTCCTCGGTCGACGTGAGATAGGGGTCGGCCATCGCGACCAGCATGATCGCGAGCGCGAGGCCCAACAACGCCTTGGGCAGGTGGTAGAGGGCGCGACCGACCGGCCCGCGCCGGAAGCGCGGCTCGATGCTGTGTCCGGAGTGCTGCCGGTGATGGATGCGGGCGAGCCCCCACAGCCGGGCCAGGGTCGCGAGCCCGATCAGGAGCACCGCCGCCGTCAGCGACCAGGTGAGGCCGATGTCCGTGAACCGAATCTGGTCGAACTCGGTTCCCAGCAGCTCCTGCGCGCGGATCCGGAGAACGTCCGAAAGCGCGGTCCAGTCCATGGATTACCGGACCGCCTGGCCGCCGGTGATCCGCCGACCAGGCAATCCGTCCTGCTTCCGGTGTCTCCGCGGGAGTCGAGCTAGCGGGTCCCCTCGACCGGCTGCGTGTCGAGCTCGCGGGCGCCGGCCATGATGCCGTGCATGCCGATGTTGCCTTCGTGGCACGCGTACTCGAACAGGGGCCCGTCGGTCCGGCGCATCGGCATGAGCGCGGTCCACGGCCGCGTGAAGTGGTTCTCGTCGGTGAAGGTGAACTCGTACATCACCGTGTCGGGGTCGACCCGCGTGAACCGTTCGATGAGATGCGTGTCCCGGCTCGACCCGCGGGCCGCCGTCTCTCCCCGGAAGTTGGTGGTCTCGACGACCAGCGTGGCGCCGTCCCAGCGCCCGCGGGAGTCGCCGACCCACTGCCGGATCGCGCCGTGCGGGCGGCCGTCCAGGGGGATGATGCGGGCGTTGTGCACCATCTCGTTCAGGATCACGACATAGTCGGGAGTCTGCGTGATGAGCACGTTGTTGTTGTACGCGCCCGAGGTCATCGGCGGCCCCGCGTTGAAGCCCAGGATGCAGCGATCCGACAGGCTGCGGTCGGTGTAGTGGTCGGCGAAGCCGTTGCGGAGGTTCAGCCGGTTCACGGCGCGGGCCTGGCGGCTCTCCTCGCGCCATGGCAGGCGGCCGTCGGGCGGATCGACGATCAGCGAGGTGCGCTTGTCGGCGGTCAGCTCGACCCCGCGCTCGTACCAGAACTCGTTGTAGGACAGCACCCCGCCTTCCGCGCGCGACTGGTAGCCGGCGTTCGGCGCCCCCGTCTCGGGGTCGAACAGGTCGCGGTTCAGTCGGGTGCGCTCCGACGCCTCGAAGGCGGCCGCCTCCTCCGCACTCAGGTTCGTCCTGCCGGCCAGCGCCGCCGGCCGCTCGAGCGGTGTGATGGTGCGAAACGTGAAGATCCCCGAGATGTCCGGATCGCCGTGCGGCGTCCGCTGCACCTCGGATCCGGATTGCGCCGCGACTGGCGCGGCGATGAGCGCCACCGCCAAGCCGGCGATGCCGGTCGTCACGCGACTACGACTGAGCATGTCCTCCCCCGTCCTTGCTGAACCGATCCCGGGCGAGCGAGCCGAGATCGCGGGGCCTGATTGCCCCGTCCGGTCCGTGTATCCTACCTTGCAGCGGCCGGCGGTTCAAACGATGGATCCGTTCGAGACCTCCGGCGATCCAAACGATGGTCGTCATGGTGCACCCGCGCACCCGCCTCGCCCAATGGAGCCGGCCGGACCGTCCGGCGATCCAAGTCATCCGACAATGATGTCGTGGACCCCGGACGGTTCCGGGGGAGTTCCATCGCTTGGCCTCCGGCGCCGTCGGATGGGCGGCCCAGGAGTCTGCGCCGTGGAAGGGTGCAGACTCCCGGCAGGGTGGGTTGGACGCCCAGCGGAGCCGTAGGCGACGACGGGCGGGCTAGCGGGGCGGTTCGGTCGGGTCGCGGCCGTCGAGGGGCGCGCCGGTGCCGGACGAACCCATGAAGAACTTGCTGCCGTCCTCGAACGTCACGTCGCGGCCGTTGGCGCGGGCGCTTCGGTCCTTGCTCTGGTAGCCGTCGACCACGATCATCGTGCCGGGGAGAATCGAGTCGCGGGTCAACCCGCGCCGCAGCAGGGTGTTCGGCGTGCCGCCCTCGACCATCCAGACCTGCTTGCCGCCGTCGTCGGTCGTCACCTCCATGTGGATCCACGTGTGGGGGTTCACCCACTCCACGCGCACCACCGGTCCCCGAAGCACGACGGGGCGGTTGGGGTCGAACTCGGCGCCGAACGCGTGATGCGCCTGCGCCGGCACCCCGCCGGTGAGCGCGAGTCCTGCGAGGAAGAGAGTGGCGGCCATGCCGATTCCGAACCAAACCCGGGTCTGCTTGCGCATCATCCTTCTCCTGACTGTCCGATCTGCGCCGCCCACCCGCTAGCGGGTGGGATTGGCCACGCCCTCGGGGCTCTCGCCCCGGAAGTCCGCCTCCAGCAGGCGAGCGCCCTTCATGATGCCCTCGAGCGCGTAGTTCGCCTCGTGGCAGGCGTACTCGAACACCTTGTTGCCGCTTCGCGGCCAGGCGTACTCGCCGGTGAACGGCGCCGTCCACACCGTCGGGTCCTCGACCGTGAAGGTGTAGATGAGGGTGTCGGCGTCCTCCATGCGGAAGCGCTCGGTCACCTTCATGTTGCCGGTCCCCTGGCGGAACGCGGGCCGGTCGACGAAGTTCGTGGTCTCGACGACCAAGGTGTCGCCCTCCCACCAGCCGATCGAGTCGCCCAGCCACTTCCTGATATGGGGCGGATCGTGCTCGGCGTTCATGCGGACGATGCGGGCGTCGTGCACCATCTCGATGAGGATGACGATGGTGTCCTCGCCCTGCACGATGCGCTTGTGGTTGTTGTAGAGGGCGGGCAGCATCGGCGGCCCCGACGTCGAGCCGAAGCTGAGGATGCACCGCTCGGCGTAGGGCCGCTGCTCCATGTTGTCGTAGGGGCCTGGGGCGTCGAGCCCCGCTTCGAGCCAGTACGCGGTCCCGTCGTTCTGCGCGCGACGCGGCGGACCGGCCTCGACGGCGGCCCGGAGCGCCGCCTGCCGCTCCTCGGTCATCGGGGGGAAGCGGCCGTCGGGCGGGTCGATGAGAATCGACGTCCGCCACTCGCCGTCGATCCGAAACGCGCCGACGCCGCGGTCGATCCAGAACGAGTTGTAGCCGCCGACGTTGCCGGCGGCGCCGGGCGAGCCGTCTCCGCCCTCGGGCGGAGCGCCCCGGTTCGGGTCGCTGGGCGCGTTGCGCTCGGCCATCCGCTGCGCTTCCGCCGCCGCAATCGCCGCCGCCTCCTCGTCGGTCAGCGACATCTTGTTCCCGAGCTCGGTCGGCCGCTGCATCGGCGTCAGCGTCGACACGTCGTAGGTGCCGGACAGATCCGGTCGCCCGCTCGCCGTGCGGGGAATGTCGCCGCTCTGCGCACCCGCCGCCGACGCCAGTCCGAACACCACGAGCACGCCAAGACCGACCGCGATTCGACTACGCATCGCAACCTCCCTGCAAGTCCATGCCTCCATGCCTCGCTGCTCTCTCCGCCCGTTCGCCCCCTCGAACCACCACTCCGCCCCGCTCCGGCGCTGCGGACTCCTGCCCGAGCGTGTGACCCGGACCCCGCGAACCGGCTAGCGAGGCAGCGGCTCCCGGCGCCACTCGCCGAAGAGCAGCTCCTCGACGAACTCGACGCAGCGGAAGTCCATCAGCCGGGCGTTCTCCTCGATGCGGCGATAGATCGGCATCTTGATGGTGAACGGCTCCGTCAGCACCACCGGGTCCTCGATCGTCGCCTCGTAGTCGATGTGGTTCGGCCCCAGCATCGTGTAACGCTCCACCACGCGGAGCTGATTGCTGTGGTGGCTGCCCGCCCGGTCGAACCACGTGCCGTCGTGGAGTCCGGTCACCTCGACGACCAGCGTATCCCCCTCCCAGCTTCCGACCGACCATCCCATCCACGAGTCGAGCTGCGAAGGCCCGGGGTCGTCCAGGTAGATGTCGCGCACCGCCCCCGCGAACTGGTAGGCGATGAAGAAGTCGTTCTCGCTCTGAACGATCTGGAACGGCATGGGCAGGTACGTGGCCCGCGGCACTCCCGGGAGATAGCACTTGACCTCGGGGTCGCGGTCGATCCAGTTGGCGCGGTTCTCTTCCTTGAGGGCGCGCGCTTCCTCGGTGTAGGGAATCCGGCCGCCGCCGACGATGACCCCTAGGCTGCCCGGCACGGCGCCGACCGCCCCGAGACGAAGCGTCGCAATCGCGGGCACCGGGTTCACCGGCCCCGGCCGCATTTGCATCGAGTGCCGGGCCATGTGCGGCTCGAGGTCGTAGTTGGCCTCGTTCAGCACCTGCCAGATGCCGTTCATGTCGGGAAGCCCGTTCGAGAGCCGCGGTATGTCATTCTGGGCCTGGGCCGGCCACGCCACGCCGAACAGCCCCAGGACCACCGTCAGTGCAACGGACGTCATCTTCATCTAGTCACCACTCCAGGAACGCCGCGGCCCGCCGAACGCGGCCGGCGTCATGCCGCTCGCGACATTCTAACCGGCTCCGACCGCGACGGCACGGCGTTTTTCGGGTGCACGACATCATTGCCGGACCGCACGCAGGATCGGTCCGGCACTCCTCCGTTGAGGGGAGTCCGCGCCGCGGGCGCGTCAGCGCCGTGCGTCGCCGGCGGGGCGGGCGGGTCAGCGCGGCATGTCGGATGAGCGGGCAGAGCAGCTCCGGGGGAGTCCACGCCGCGGGCGGGCCAGCGCCCAGCGTCGCCGGCGGGCGGGCGGCGCCGCGTCCGACTTTCTGTCGGGCACGCGCGCTTCTCTCTCGTTGCTGTCGCGGCCCCGCGGCCGCGAGGGAGACGCCGCGTCCGCCAATCGTCGCCTGCGGCTCCGCTCGGCGCCCAACCGACCCTCCAGGAGTCCGCGCCGTTTCCGCGACGCAGACCCTACCGCGGAGCCAGGGGAATCCGGAGCGACTGACCCGGATGGATGACCGACGAGGCGAGGCCGTTCGCGCGGCGCAGGGCGCCGATGGTCGCCCCGTAGAGGCGGGCGATACGGTGCAGGCTGTCGCCGCGGCGAACCACGTGCAGGGTGACTGCGTCCACGGCCGCGGGCTGCGCCCCGGGTACCCGGAGCGACTGACCCGGGCGGATGAGGGACGAAGCGAGGCCGTTCGCACGACGCAGCCCTTCCACCGTCGCCCCGTAGCGACGGGCAATCCGATAGAGGCTGTCTCCGCGGCGAACCACGTGGACCGCCGCCGTCGCATCCGGCCGCGGCGCCGCGCCGCTCCCGCCGGCGGGTCCGCCCGCCGGCCGCTCCGGCCCCGGAACCCGGAGCGACTGACCGGGGTGGATGAGGGACGAGGCGAGGCCGTTCGCACGGCGCAGCCCTTCCACCGTCGCCCCGTAGCGACGGGCAATCCGATCGAGGCTGTCCCCGCGGCGAACCACGTGGACGGCCGCCGCGGGCGCCGGCGGGAGTTCCCCGCCCGCGTGAGCGGCCCGCGGCGTCTCCCCGCTTCCGCCCGCGGTCCGCGCCGTCAACGTTCTCACGTAGGCGGCGTAGGGTCTCGGATACACCGCGACGTGATAGTGCGGCGGGCGACGCTCGCGAGTCGCCTCCAGCACCCCTCGTCCTTCCAACGTCAGCAGCACCCCCTCCAGCCAGCTTCGGCAGCGCCCGGCAGGACGGCGGAGGTCGATGGCCATGCCGGTGGGATGGACCGAACGATCGGAGGCGTTGCGGGGCTGATGGGACAACGGCCGGGTCAGGCTCGTGACCACGAGCCGCTCGTTGCAGGCTTGGCGGTACTGCGACGACAGCCGTTCGACGAAAAGCCGCACCTCGGGCCGGGCGAACGGAAACGACACGTCGACCAGCGTATAGTCGCGATTGCCGGGCAAGTGCACGAGCACGCCGGCGTCTACGAACCGCCGCAGCTGCTCGGGGCCCGCCAGATGCGTGAAGTCGTGCCGCCGGGATTGCGCGACCTGGCGGTCGAGCGACGCGCTGCTGCCCCGGAGGCTCTGGGCCGCCCCGCCGTGGACGCCGGCCAGCAGCGAGCCGGCCGCCAGGAGCGCGACCACGGACCGGCGCCGACGCGACGACCGCGCCGTCCGCTTCCTGCGGGTAGCCGACGCGGGAAGGCCGAGGGGTCGGACCGAGAAGGACACGAGGCCCATAGCCACGGTCTCGGCCGACCGGACACCGGACTTTAGCTGGCCGGGAAGCGGAGTCACGGGGCGATGAACGACCGCACCGCCACGATGAGGCCCGCGACCGCGGCCACCGCTAGGACCGCCGGCCGCGTGTAGCCGCGATCGAGGCGGCTGGCGAGGCGGCGCGACACCAGGAAGCCCAACACCGCCCCGGGCAGCAAGAGCAACGTCAGGCGCAGCTCCGGCCCGCCGAAGCGCCCCGCCGGCACCAGCGCCGCGAGCGAGATGATGGTGCCGACGAAGAAGAGGCTCGACAGGGTGCCCCGGAACCGCTCCCCGGAGGCGTGCTGGTAGAGCAGCGCGATGGGCGGCCCCCCGATCGCGGCGACCGTGCCCATCAAGCCCGACAGCACTCCCCCGGCCAGCAGCGTCGACGGGCGGGGGCGGACGTGCACGCCCGAGACGCTCATCGCCACGGCGAGAATCACCATGAGCCCGAACACCCGGCTCAACTGGTTCTGCGGCAGGACCGCGAGCACCGCCGCGGCCGGAAGCGTCCCCGCGACCCGCCCCGCCAGCGCCCAGCCCACCCCGCGGAGATCGATGCCCCGGCGCTCGCGCACCGTCGCCATCAGGGTGAACACCATGGTCGAGGCGAGCACCGGGCCGGGCACGAGCCGGGGGTCGATGAGGACGAGGATCGGCGTCCCCAGAATGCCCATGCCGTAGCCGACGGCCCCCTGCAGGGTGAATCCGGCCACGCTGCACAAGACGATGACCGCGAGATCGATGGAGGACATGGTGCGTTGCGACCATTGCGCGCCGGCACTGGCCGTTTCGCCAAGGGGAGGGATGCCGACCGGGTGCGGGCAACTTTCACCGCTAGCGTACCACGAGAGTTCGCCAAGGGGAGGGATGCCGACCGGGTGCGGGCAACTTTCACCGCCAGCGTACCCCGAGAGCAGGCGCGAGCCCCGCCGCGGAGGCGCGGCCCGGCGCGGCCCGCGCGGCGCCGGGTCTCGCGACCGGCGACCCGGCCCGATGGCGGGCTCGTCGGCCGTGACATCGTCGTCATCGCCCTGCCCGTGGGTCTCACGACAGCCGGCCCGGGCCCGATGGCGGGAGGCCCTAGCCGGGCGGGTACACTAGACGACGTGGACGATCAGCCCCGGCCCGTCGCGACGCCGCAGCCCGCCGCCTCGGTGGTGCTCCTGCGGGACCGCCCCGCGGGGCCGGAGATTCTCTACCTGCGCCGCAGCCCTGACCTCAAGTTCATGGGCGGCTATTGGGTGTTCCCGGGCGGGCGCATCGACCCCGGCGACCACGCGCCGGATGACGGGAGCGACTCACTGGCTGCGGCCCGCCGGGCGGCGGCCCGCGAGGCGCGCGAAGAGGCCGGGGTGGAGATCGACCCGGCAGACCTGCACCCGATGTGCGAGTGGACGACCCCGGCCGCGAGCCCGATCCGGTTCGCCACCTGGTTCTTCGCGGTGGCGGCCGGCCCCGAAGCGGTCCGCGTAGACGGGGTCGAGATTCACGACCACCGGTGGTGGCGTCCGGCGGACGCCCTGCAGGCCCATCGGGACCTCCGCATCCGCTTCGCGAATCCGACGTTCGCCCTCAGCACCCGACTCGCCGGGCACGCCACCGTCGCCGACGCGCTGGCTGCGGTCGACACGTGGCCCCGGGAACGTTTTCTGGGGCGCCTGCTCCCGGTCGACGGCGGTCGGGTCGCCCTCTACGCGGAAGACTGCGCCTACGAGACGGGAGCCATCGCCTGCCGCGGTCCACGGCACCGAATCTGGATGATCGACGGCCGTTGGAGCTACGAGCGGAGCTTCTAGTTCTAATGGACTGTCCCAGAGCTTCCCTTACCGTCCCGTCGCTGGTTCTCGCTGGCAGACGCTGCGAAAACGCCCCGCGACATGGGTAGCTTCCCGGTGACCGCGTCGGCCGCCATCTTGACCGTCGTGACGCTGCGAAAACGCCCCGCGACATGGGTAGCTTCTCCCAAGGACGGTCAACCAGCTCTAGCGGTTGCGGCGCGTTCCCTGGGGTGGGGCTGCTACTCCGGCGACGCCCGGAAGGCGAGCAGCTCGCCCGAGCGACCGCCGCCGCTCACCGTGACGACCAGGTACTGCACCCCGTCCAGCTCGTAGCTCATCGGCGAGCCCGTCTGCGGCGCCGGCATGAACAGGGCGCCTACCTCGCCGCCCGTCGCCTTGTCGTAGGCCCGCAGCATCGCGCCGCGCTCGCCGGAAGCGTCGGTCGTGGTCTGGGGGTCGCCCGCGATGAGCAGGGTCCTGGTCACCAGGGTGCCGACGCTGCCGGGCTGGCCGGTGCGGGGGATGTCGAGCCCGCGCAGCGCCTCGTGGTTCCGAATGTGGTCGGGCGTCTCGCCGTGGGGAATCTGCCAGAGGATCTCTCCCCGCGTCATGTCGATGGCGCTGATGATGCCGTATGGCGGCTTCAGCATCGGCAGGCCCCGGATGGTGAGTTGGGCGCGCTGCCGCTGCTCCGCCGTCAGGGGCGGCCGCGGCGGGACCGTGAAGCTGGTCCGCCCTCCGCCGGCCGCCGACCCCGCACCGCCGGAGGTGCGGGGCCCGGTCACCGCGTTCCCCTGGATGTAGGCCATGTCGGACTGCCCCGGATACGGGGGCACGATGCCCAGCGACCCCAGCGAGCGGTTAGACGAGACGTAGAGGATGCCGGTCTCCGGATCGTAGGAACCACCCGGCCAGTTCGTGCCGCCCCCCTGGGCGGGCGCGATCAGCGTGCCGAGCGGTCCGTCGAGCCGGCTGACCACCGGCGGCGTGAAGATGGGGCCGAGCTTGTAGAACGACGCCCGCTCCACCGCCTCGGCCCTCAGCTCGGGTGTGAAGTCGATGAGGTCGTCGAGGGTCACGCCCTGCCGGTCGTAGGCGGGGGGACGGGTGGGGATGGGCTGGGTGGGCGAGTACCACTCGCCGGGGACGTCGCCGGCCGGCACCGGCTGCTCTTCGATCGGCCAGACCGGCTCGCCCGTCTCGCGATCGAAGACGTAGAGGAACACCTGCTTGGTCGGCTGGGCGACCGCCTTGATCGTCCTCCCGTCGATGACGACGTCGAGCAGGATCGGCGCGCAGGGGATGTCGTGGTCCCAGATGCCGTGGTGCACGAGCTGGTAGTGCCAGCGGCGCTGGCCCGTGTACAGGTCGACGGCGACGAGGCTCTCCGCGAACAGGTTGTCGCCGGGCCGGTTGGCCCCGAAGTAGTCGCCGGTCGCCGCCTCCACCGGCAGGTACACGAGACCCAGCTCGACGTCGACGGAGATCTGACCCCACACGCCGGTATTGCCGGTGTAGACGGCGGAGTCGGAGAGCCAGGTGTCGCGCCCGAACTGTCCGGGGCGCGGGATGGTGTGGAAGATCCAGAGCCGCTCGCCGGTGCGTACGTCGTAGCCGCGGACGTAGCCCTTCACGTTGGCCCGGCTACGGGGGTTTCCGCCCGTGCGGTGGGCGGCCCCGACGATGACCACGTCGCCGGCGACGATGGGGGTCGCGTGCAGGCCGACCTCGCCGGTGACCGGATCGATCTGCTGGTCGTTGTCCCGCTTCAAGTCGACCATGCCGTCCTGCCCGAACGCGGGGACCCGGCGGCCGGTGGCCGCATCCAGGGCGACCAGCCGGTAGCCCGGGGTCACGTAGACCACCCTCGGCGGCTCGCCGTCCTCGCCCCCGTCCCAGTACGCCAGCCCGCGACCCGAGAGCTGCCGGGGGGCGGCGGCGCCGCGCGCCCCCTCGTCGAGGCGGTGCATCCACAGCAGCTCGCCCGTCGCGGCGTCGAGCGCGACCACCGCCCGCCGCGACCCCGCCGTCGAGTAGAGCACGCCGTCGACCACGAGCGGCGTCGACTGAAACCGGAACTCCGGCACCGGCCCGAGGTTGTCGGTCCTGAACCGCCACGCGATCTCGAGGTCCGCGAAGTTGTCCGCGGTGATCCGATCGAGGGGGGCGTAGCGCGTGTGGCCGAGGTCGCCACCGTAGGTGGGCCACTCTCCCGCCGGCGCGCCGGTCTGGGCGGCGGCCACGGCCGCGCACGCCAGGAACAGGCCTGCAAGGGAACCGGTGATCTCGTTAGACTTGGGCATGATGGCGTCAGTATACGTCCGTCCCCCCGGCCCCGCGCGCCTACGACGAGCTACCCGCGACCACGGAGCCCGACATGCCCTCTGACGATTCCCCGGAAGTCCGCACGGAGCTCGAGCCCCTCGGCGACGCCGGCCGGCTGGCCCGCGTCACCGTCCACAACCCCGCCCGCCTCAACGTCCTCGACAGCGACCTCATCCGCCGGCTCCTCACCGCCTTCCGCAACCTGGGGGGAGAGCGCGAGCTGCGCTGCGTCGTGCTGACGGGGTCCGGGTCGCGCGCCTTCATCGGCGGGGCCGACATCCGCGAGATGGCCGAGCTCGACCACGAGACGACGCACGCCTTCATCAGCCGCCTGCACCTCGCCTGCCAGGCCATCCGGCGCCTGCAGGTGCCGGTCATCGCCCGCATACGCGGCTACTGTCTGGGGGCGGGCGTCGAGATCGCCGCCTCGTGCGACCTCCGCGTGGCCAGCGAGGACGCGACCTTCGGCATGCCCGAGGTCAAGGTGGGGATCCCCTCGGTCATCGAGGCGGCGCTGCTGCCCCGGCTCATCGGCTCGGGACGAACCCGCGAACTCGTCTACACCGGCGAGCCGATCACCGCGGCCGAGGCCGAGCGCTGGGGACTTGTGGAACGCGTCGTGCCCGGCCGCGAGCTCGACGCCGCGACGCAACGGTGGGTGGAAGCCATCGCCGCCGCCGGACCCGGCGCCATCCGCCTGCAGAAGGCGCTGGCGCAACGGTGGGACACCCTGCCCCTCGACCACGCCATCCAGGTCGGCATCCGCTCGTTCACGGCCGCCTACCACACCGACGAGCCGCAACGCTACATGCGGGCGTTTCTCGATCGCAAGCGGGGGTAGCGCCGGCATGGCGCCGCGATCCGATACGGGCGCCTCGGCGTGGCCTTCATCGTCGCCCACACCCTCGCCACGAACGCCCGGAGAACGTCGCCTGCGGCTCCGCTGGCCGCCCGACCCACGCGGCCAGGCATCTGCACCGTTCGACGGCGCTGACGTCTAGTTGACGGCCCCTGAGAGAAGCTGCCCATGTCGCGGGGCGTCTTCGCAGAGCCTGCAGGCGACAAACCAGCGACAGGACCGCAAAGGAGGCTACGGGACGGTCCGCTAGCCGGCGGCCATCGGCTCGATGTGGCCGTACATCAGGCCGCCGAACACGCCGCGCTCCATGTCGTGTTCCCACGAGCCGCCGTAGCGGTCCTCGTAGAAGAACACGCGCGCGGTGAAGGTGCCCTCCAGCCCGGGAATGCCGAAGTCGGTGATGGAGACCATCGGCGTATCGCCGGCCCAGACGATGGGGACGACGACGGGGAGGGTGGCGTCGAAGCTGCCGTAGACCATGCGCACGTCGAAGCGCCACGTGTCGTCGCCGACCTTGGCGACGCTGGCGATCTCGTACCGCTCGGGGCTCGCGCCGCCGGTCTCGCGCCCGTCGACGGTGAAGTGACCGACGAGCACGACCTGCTGCATGCGCTCGGCGAATCCGCGCTCGAGCTCGGTCAGCGACGCGACCGGGACCTCCTGGCCGACGCCGGCCCGGCCCATCAGCCAGCCGAAACCCAGCGTCACCGCCAGCGCGGCCGCCGCGACGACGATCTTGACGATGCTGCCCGCTGCCATCTCCAATCCTCCTCCCCCGAACGGCGGAGCCGCATTCGGGCGGCCGGGCCGCCGGCCCGCGAATCGTCGCCGCTGAAAGTTCGCGCCGGCAAAGTCCCAAACGCGACCGCAGGGGTCGCGCCGCGGCATCTGCTCTGCGCCCAACCAGTCCCCCAGGAGTCCGGCGCCGTCGACGGCGCCTGGCCTCCTGCGGCAACGCCCCCTAGTTGACCGTCCCTGAGAGAAGCTGCCCATGTCGCGGGGCGTTTCCGCGGCGTCTGCCAGCGAAAACCAGCGACGGGACGGCAAAGGAAGCTCTGGGACAGTCCACCGTGATCGCGCCCGTAGCGCCCATTCCGCGCGGCGGACGCTGCTCGTGCTCGACGCCGGGGCGACGCGCCCGTCGCGCCCATTCCGCGCGGCGGACGCTGCTCGTGCTCGACGCCGGGGCGACGAGCGACGCGCGACGCGCCCGTGGCGCCCATTCCGCCCGGCGGCCGGGCGCTACTGCCCCTCCGCCGCTTCCACGAACTGCGGCCGGATCAGCAGCGCGGGATTGGCGTCGGCCTTCGGCGTCAGCTTCTGGAGCCGCCCGTACTGGTTGTCGGCCCCGTAGAGGTTGCCCTCGGCGTCGACCGCGAACGAGTGCATCTCGATGAACGCGTTGGGCCCTTCGCTCTCGAGCGCCCACTGGGCGATCGGGTTGCCGTTCAGATCGAGCTTGACGATCTTGACCGGCGAGAGGTCGGTCACGTAGACCTCGTACTGGTTCACGATGACGTCCAGGGGCAGGCCGAAACCCGGCCAGACCGCGATGGGGGCGATGTTCGGGTGGTACCACGCCGCCGCGCGGGTGGTCTGGTTGAACACCTGCACGCGGCGGTTGTTGCGGTCGGCGACGAAGATGCGGCCGTTGGGGCCGACGGCCACCGAGTGCACCACGTTGAACTCGCCGCGTCCGTCGCCGGCGCGTCCGAACTCGTCGAGGTAGTTGAGCTCGGCGTCGAGAATGATCACCCGCGAGTTGATGAACCCGTCGGCCACCAGCACCCGGCCGTCGGGCAGGAACGCGACGTCCTGCGGCCCGCCGAGGTGCGTCTCGTCGTCGCCAGGGACGTTCTTCTCGCCCAGGGTCGCCAGCAGCTCGCTGCCGTCGTTCGAGAACACGAAGATCTGGTGCGCGGACTCGTGCACCACCCACACCCGGCGCTCGGGGTCGTAGGGGCTGATGCGGACGCGGTGCGGGCCGGGGCCGTCCGACCCCTCGAAGAGGTGGTCCCACTGGTCCCAGACCTCGACGACGTTCCCGTCGCCGTCGACGACGTAGATGCAGTTCTGCCATGTCCGGCGATCGGCCTCGCTCAGAGTATTGATGCCGATGGAACCGGCGTAGCCGTCGAAGCCGTCCGGCACCGGGGCGGGTAGCCGCGTCTCGCCCCGCTGCACGACGAAGATGCGGTCGGGCGACTCGACGAAGACGCCGGAGTTGCCGCCGAAGGCGAAGCCGTCGCCCGCGAACGGCTTCAGCCAGCCCTCGACCGGCTCGTAGGGCAGCGGCTCGCTCGGTCCCAGCAGATCCTGGGCCGATGCCGAACCCGCGAGGAAGCCGCCCAATGCAACGGCAAACAGAATACGAATGGTGCTGCGCATGATGATGCTCTCTCCACGGTTGTGAGTGTTCCCATCGAAGGACCGGAAGTCCACCGCCCGGCGGCTGCGCCATCGGCGCGGCCGACCCGTCGCGCTCCCAGACCGATCTGCGTCCCGGACGCAGACCGGCGGCCCATCGCTGCTTCGATCGCACGCTCGGAAGCGAGCCAAGCCCGTCAACCGGGCATTTTGACACACTGCGCCCAGCAAATCGCGCGGCAACCCGACAAGCCGCGAATCGCCGCCCCTCGCCCGGGCCTCAAACGGCGTCCGGCCCCGCCGACGCCCGCCAGCGCAGCCAGTGATCGGCGAGCACGATGGCCACCATGGCTTCCGCCATCGGGACGAACCGCGGCAGCAGGCAGGGGTCGTGGCGTCCCCGGGTCAGGATGGTGGTGGACTCGCCCGCGGTGGTCACCGTGGCCTGCTCCCGCGGCAGGCTGCTCGTCGGCTTCACGGCGGCCCGGAGCACGACGGGCATGCCGCTCGAGATGCCTCCGAGCATGCCGCCGTGGCGGTTCGTGTCGGTGACGATGCGCGGAGCCGCGCTCGGGGCGCCGCCCTCCGCGGGGCGGAACAGGTCGTTGTTCTCGCTGCCGCGCAGCCTCGCGCAGCCGAACCCCACGCCATACTCGACGCCCAGCACGGCGGGCAGGCTGAACAGCGCCTTCGCCAGATCCGCCTTCAGCTTGTCGAACACCGGTTCTCCGAGCCCCGCCGGCACCCCCACCGCCACGATCTCAGCCACCCCGCCGATCGAGTCGCGCGCCTCTCGCAGCCTCTCGATCAACGCGACCATCTCGGCCGCGCGGGCCGAGTCGGGGCACCGGACGATGTTCGGCGAGCCGTCCGGCAGCTTCTCCACCTGCGCCTGCGTCACCGCGGCGGGGTCCGGGACCTCCGCCACGACGTCCCCGACCTGGCGGACGTAGCCCACCACCCGCCCGCCGAAAGCCGAGGCGATGATGCGCTTCGCGACCACCCCCGCCGCCACCCGGACCGCGGTCTCGCGCGCGCTCGCCCGGCCCCCGCCCCGGTAGTCGCGCCTCCCGTACTTCGCGTCGTACGTGTAGTCGGCATGGCCCGGCCGGTACTTCTCCCGGATGTCGCCGTAGTCGCGGGTGCGCTGATCGACGTTGCGGATGAGAATCGCGATGCTCGTGCCGGTCGTCTTTCCCTCGAAGACCCCGGACAGGATCTCGGGGGCGTCCGGCTCGTTCCGGGAGGTGACGATCCGGCTCTGGCCGGGGCGGCGCCGCGCGAGGTCCTCGGCGAGGTCCGCCTCGGCGAGGGGAAGGCCGGAGGGGCAACCGTCGATGATGACGACGTTGCCGGGGCCGTGCGACTCCCCGGCGGTGGTGATGCGAAAGCTGTGTCCGAACGAGTCGCCGGGCATCAGTCGTTCTCCGTCCCGAATCGCGCGCCGTCCCCCGCTGAAGGCGCAGCGGCCGGAGAGGGCCGCCTCGGGTCACCTCGGATCGATGACGTCCCGACGGCGCTTCCACCGGCCCAGCAGCAGCGTGGCGAGGCCCAGCATCACTTCGTCGATGAACGGAATGGGGTCCGGGACGACCAGATCGACCACGAAGAGCGCGCCCGCGAACAGAAAGAGCTGCCACGAGCGCAGGCGCGACAGCCAGGTCAAGAGGCCGCCGCCGTCGGCGCTATCGGACATGCTCGCGGTAGAACGCCAGCATGCGCGACCAGCACGCGGCCGCGCGATCGGCGTCGTAGACGTCGGGGCGCGTGTCGTTGAAGAACGCGTGGTCAACCCCGTCGAACACGGTAATGTCGGCCGACTTGCCCGCCGCTCCGAGGTCCTGCTCGAGCTGCCGCGCCGCCGCCGGCGGCACGAACGCGTCGCGCTCGGCGAAGAACCCGAGGACCGGCGCCTCGAGCGCCGACAGGTTCGGCGAGACGTTCGGGTGGATGCCGTAGAAGACCACGCAGGCGCCCACCGCGGAGTTCTCGCAGGCGGCATAGAGGGAGAGCTGCCCGCCCATGCAGAAGCCCACCGTGCCCACGTGCGCGGTCGTGACCTCGTCGCGTCCGAGCAGGTGCTGGACGGCGCCCCGCAGGTCCTTCTCGACCCGCCCGATGTCGAGGGCCATCATGAGCTTGCCGGCATCGTCCGGGCTCGTCGTGCTCTCGCCGTGATAGAGGTCCGGCGCGAGGGCCACGAACCCCTCGGCCGCGAAGCGGTCGGCCACGTCCTTGATGTGGTCCACGAGCCCCCACCACTCCTGCAGCACGATGACCCCCGGGCCGCCCCCGGCGGTGGGCGCCGCCAAGTAGCCGCTACCGGTCGCACCGTTGCTCGCGAACTCCACCATCGTGCCTGCCATCGATGACCTCCGTTGCGGGCGCCTGTCACATTATAGGGGGTCGTGACCGGCGGGATAGGGAACATGACCGGCGGGTCGGCGCGCCATCGGTCCGCGGGGAAGACGGCGAGCCGCCGACATCCGGCGAGGGAACATGACCGGCGGGTCGGCGCGCCATCGGTCCGCGGGGGAGACGGCGAGCCGCCGACATCCGGCGACGGACGCCGGAGAATCCCGCCGCGGACTCCCCATCCGGCGTCGTCCGGCTCCCCCCACCGCCTCCCGGGCCCTCGCCCCGACCGCCGCCGTCACCGGCCGCGCCCTCTCGCCGTCATCGGGTGTCGACTGCGATTTCGCGCTCCATCCCGCCCTCGTCGTCGTAGAAGGCGACGCTGGCCCGGCCGTTCTCGGCCACGCCGAGCACCATCCGGGTCCGCGTGCCGTCTCCGAGGTTGACGACGGAGGCGCCCTGCACGGTCCCCAGCGTGACACGCTGCGCGCCGCCGGGGTCGAACACCGACAGGAACGGCGCATCGTCGGCATCCACGATCATGCCGATGCCCGGCTGCCCCCCGCGGTTGAACAGGTTCACCCGCGGCTGCCCCTGGTCCCCCAGGGTCAACTGCATCGGGATGCGCCTCCCGTCCGACAGGGCGAGGAACGGGGTGCCGGCCTGCGAGCCGACGAGAGCGTGCCGCGCGGTCTCGTCCCCCACCGTGACCATCCCATCCTCCTGCCCCACCCTGGCGAGAATCCTCGTGGCGCCGCCCGGGTCGGTTAACCGCAGGATGGGATGGCCCTCAGCGTCGATCCCGACCAGCCCGCGGAACGCCCCGTCCGGCGCATAGAAGGCCAGCGAGGCCATGCCGCGCTCGTCCTCGCCGGACAGGATCGCCCGCAGCCGGCCCGCCCCGTCGACGATGTTCACCTGCGAGGCCGTGACCACCCCCGCGCCCTGCGCATCGAGCCGCGCCGTCAGCAGCGCGCTCGACACCGCACCGCCCACCAGCGACGCCGCCAGCATCGCGCCCAGCACCCATCCCTGCCGTCTCATGTCCACTCTCCCTGAGCCGTCACCCCAACTTCTCCAGCTTGGGGATGCCTCGAACAGTCCTCCCTACCGTCTCATGTCCACTCCTAGCCCCTGACGTCACGCGGTATCGGCCGCCTCCGCTTCGTCGACGGCGTGGAAGCGCCGCCCCCGGGTCTCGGGGCCCAACCAGATCGTCGCCGCCACCAACAGCCCACCCGCGACGATGCACGCCAGCATCGCGCCGCCGGTACTCATGCCGCCGTCCTGCAACTGCCCGAGCACGAGCGGGGTCGCCGAGCCCGCCGCCGCCCCCACGTGGTAAGACAGACCGGGCCCCACGCCGCGCGCCGCGGTCGGGAAGCGCTCGGTGAGATAGGCGGGGGCCATCCCCCAGATTCCGCCGCCGGTGGCCCCCATCAGCACCGCCCCCGCGAGCAACTGCGCGGGACCGGACGCGGCGAGGAAGACAGGAGCGAGCGCCACGCCGAGCAGCGCGGCCAGCGACACCGCTCCCCGGCGCCCCAGGGCGCCCTCCGACGCGCGGCCCCAGACCGCGATGCCCAGAATCGCCCCGGCATTGAAGCCGACGACGAACCGCAGGGGCTCGAATCCGGCATCGAGAAGGAACGTGGGATACCAGAACGAGATCGAGTAGTACGAGAACATGAACGCCGACATCAGCAGGGAGCTCTGCAGCGTCGCCCAGAGCAGGTCCGGCTGCAGGAGCCGCAGCAGCGACACCCGGTCCGCCAGCTCCTCCCGTCCGCGCGCCCCCAAGTAGCGCTGCCGCTCCAGCCAGACCGGGCTCTCGTCGACCCCGGTACGGATCCAGAGCACGAGCAGGGCCGGGACACCGCCGATCCAGAACAGCACGCGCCAGCCCAGCGTCGACTCCGGTGACGCGCTCAACGGGTCGGGCAGGGCGCCGAACAGCGGGTGGATCGTCGAGAAGACCAGCGCCGCCAGCATGTAGCCCCAGAACCAGCCGCCCTGAAGCAGCCCCGACGCCAGCCCGCGCAGCCGCGTCGGCCAGTGCTCGAGGGTCAAGGGCATCCCCGCCGCCCACACGCCGCCCATGCCGACGCCGAACAGGGCCCGGCACGCGAACAGCGCCGCGTACGACGTGGAGAAACCACTGAGGAACGCGAACAGGGAGAACCACAGAATGGACAGCATCAGCGGGAGCTTGCGACCCCACCGATCCGCCATCATGCCGGCGCCGAGCCCGCCGGCGAGCCGGAAGAACAGGGTCACGGTGCCGAGGGCGCCGGCCAGCGCCGCGTCGACGGTGAAGCTGTTCCGGATGTCGATCAGGATGAACGTCAGGATGGAGAAGTCGAACCCGTCGAGCGTCCAGCTCAGGAAGGTGGCGAGAAACGCCCGCCGCTGCCGGCCGTCGACCTGCCGGTACCACGGCTCGTCGGGGTGTGTCGCCATCGGCCGTCCGCAACCCCCGCTCCGACCACGCCATCCGTCTTGCGGAGGCGTTCATTATAGCGTTCGGGCGCCGGAGGCCGCCGCGCGCTCCACGAGTCCGCTGGACATCGTGGAGGGGAATCGGCCGGCGGGTCGGCCAAACAGGGCCGCGACGACTCGCGGGAATCGCCTCCCGGGACTCGGGGTGTGTCGACCTCGACATTCCGTGGAGGCCGCAGTCGCGCGGGAGACTACAATGGCATTCGCCTTCGATGCGCCGATTCCGCCGTCCGGCGCCGCTTCGTTCATCCGCTGGCAGGAGCTGGAGGTTCCCATGCTGATCCCGACCCGGCAAGTTCGACGGGCGCGCTTGGCGCCGCTCGCGGCCGCAACGTTCCTCCTCGTCGCCGCGCCGCCCGCGCAGGCCCAGGAGCACACCCTGCACGTCGCCGTCGCCGACGCCCAGGGAAACCCGGTACCCGGCCTCGGCGAGGACGACATCGTCGTGCAGTGGGACGGCGAGAACCTCGAGACGACCGAGTTCGAGGCGCTCGACTGGCCTGTCCGACTCACCGTCTTCGTCGACAACAGCAGCGCCGCCGTTCCCCTCGTGCCGCAACTCCGCGAGGGCCTGCGGGCACTGTTCCAAGCGTTGCCCACCGACATGGAGATCGCGGTATTGACGACGGCCCGGCAGCCGCGCTGGATCACCCGGCACACGACGGACCGGGCGGAGCTCGAAGGGAACATCGCCAACATCTCGCCGGACCCCGGCACCGCGCCCACGTACAACGACGCCCTCGTCGAGGAGGCGAACCGCCTCGACGACGACGACGACCGCGAGTACTACCCGGTCATCATCATGGTCGCCGCCGACGGGGCCGACCTGAGCAGGAGCCAGCAGGGGCGGATCGACCAGATGGTGGAGCGGATGATCGAGAACGCGGCAGAGGTGCACACGCTGCTGTACGTCACCGGAGCGTTCGGCTCGGGAGCCATGGCGGCAGGGGTCGGCGAGCGGATGGCGCAGATCACGCGGGGCAGCTTCGAGCGCATCACCGTCCCCACCGTCCTCGTCGAGAGGCTGGAGGCCCTGGGCCGGGACATCGCGCGAAAGCACCGCTTCGTGAGCAACCAGTACCGCATCACCTACCGGCAGCCCCGCAACGCCTCCTCGCAGCCGGCCATCGGCGTGGCCACGCGGCGGGAGGGCCTGCAGATGATGGCCACGCTGGACGGCAACATCCCGTCTCGAATGCCGCAGCAGTAACGACCGACCGGGTGTCATGGCGCCGCCGCCGGTCGCCGCGGCGGCGGCGCGGTCGCGTGCCCGCCGGACGTAACGACCGACCGGTTGTCATGACGCCGCCGCCGGCCCCGGACGGCCCGCCGCGGTTCCGGTTCACCGCGGGCGCTTCGGCACGAAGTTCGGGTAGGTCCTGACACCGGCGGCGGGCCGGCCGCGGTCCCGGGCGTGCAGGGCCACGGTGGCCTGGTGCGCCCGGCGCTGCGGCTCGGGAAGCCGGTAGCGGACGGCGAGAGCGAGCACGAGATCCACGGCCGACCGGGTGTCCGCCCGGTGCCCCGGTGACACGAAGACCGGGTTCACGCCTTCGCGAGTGCGGACCACCGCCCCGACGGTCTCGCCGTCCACCCGGAGCGGGACCGAAGCGCCCCGGCGATCCGGGACGGCGCGGTGCTCGCCCACTAGGCGAGTCTTCGCGCATCCGATGGACGGCGCATCGAGGAGCAGCCCGGCGTGGCAGGCGAGGCCGAGCCGGCGCGGATGCGCCAGGCCCTGCCCGTCGAACAGCAGCACGTCCGGCGCTTGCGAGAGCCGCTCGAACGCGTCGAGCAGAGGCGGTATCTCGCGAAACGAGAGCAGCCCGGGAATGTAGGGAAAGGCCGCGGTCCGCGTGACGCCGACCGACTCGACCGTCTGCAGCGACGGCAGCTCCACCACCACCACGGCCGCGTAGACGCGATGCGTGCGACGCGAGTAGGCTGCGTCGGCCGCCGCCACCAGCCGTGGTTCCTGCGGCAGCGGGGCGGCGACGAGGCGCGGGCGCAGCGTCTCCTGAATCCCGGCCGCCTGCGCGTGGGACACGCGCCACGGATGGAGGGCCCGGGCCTTCACGGTCTCCCCCGCCGGCCCGTCAGTACCGGAACAGGTACTGGATCTTGGTGAAGACGGCGCGGTTCGTCTGCCGGTAGCCGCGGTCGATGGCGTTCACCTGGTCGTCGAACAGCTCGTACTGCTGATAGTGATCGTCGTAACCGACGTAGAACGCGGTCCCCGAGTTGACGCGGTAGGTGGCCAGGAGGTTCAGGCCGACCGTTCCCCGGTAGGTGTTGAACTCGGTGATGTTGCGGAGGGCCAGCCGGTCGGTCACCTGATAGGTGTTGAGGGCGCGGAGGATGTTCACGTTGAACACCTCGCCGTCCTCCTGCCGCTCGCCGTCGTTGAGCCCGGCCACGAAAAGGCCCAGCGGATCCGTGAAGCGGCTCGTCGTGATGTTGATGTTGGTGGCGAACCGCGACACCGGCCGGAAGTTGATGAACGTTCGGAAGCCGCTCTCGCGCCCGAGGAACGGGTTGGCGCCGTCGAAGTAGATCTCGTCACCCCAATCGAACCCGGTGCCGAACGAGAATACGCGGCTCGTGCTGACGTTGCCGAACATCCGGTAGCGGCGCTTGTCGAAGTCGATCCCGTAGTAGCGCTCCATGTCCTGGTCGAGATCGAAGCTGTAGCGGACGTTCTTGGCGAAATTGGCGCTGACCCCGGCCCGCAGGTTCTCGTCGGCGAGCACGCCATCGAAGTTGTAGTTGCGGCCGTAGCGGAACTCCGGGCCCCAACTGATTACCCAGGTCTGCGGCCACCACTGGTAGTCGACCCGCCCCTCGGCCTCGCGTTGATCGGTCCGGCGCACGAATCCCACGTCGGTCCGGAAGTCGGGCGACAGCGCGAACGAGTCGATGGAGTAACTGAGGTTGCGGCCCCGCTTCCGGAACCCGAAGTCCAGGGCGTAGCCGTCGCACGAGACGGGTGTTTCCGGGTCCGACGCCGCGGGGGTCGGACAGGGATTCGTCTGGGGGCCACTCTGCGCGGCCCGACGGTCCGTGCCGAGGGCCCGGAAACCCAGTTGGTGGGTGGCGCCGATCCGGAAGTTGCTGTCCGCCCCGACGAGGCGGCTGTGCCCGTCGAGAAACTCCCGGTCGGTGACGATCGCCCCGATGAACGACTCCGAGTACAGGTCGTAGCGGACGCGGCCCACGAAGGTCTGCGCCGACTGGCCGAACGCCGGGTCCAGTCGGTCGTCCACGCCCAGACTGGCCCCCTCGTCGTTGGCGAACAGCACCCCCAGGGTGGTCTTCCCCGCCTTGCCGGTGAGCTTGGCCCCGTACTGCGGGTCGACGATGGTCCGCGTGTGCACGACGGTGACCGGCGCCTGCATCTGGAAGATCTCGGCCCCCTCCAGGAAGAACGGGCGCAGCTCGGGATAGAAGAGGGCGAAGCGCTGGTTCACCTCGACCTGCGGCCGATCCGACTCGATCTGCGAGAAGTCGGGGTTGACGGTGAAGTCGGCGATGAGGTTCGGGGTCACCCCGTACTTGAAGTTGGCCCCGAAGTCGGGCTGCGGCTCCCCGTCGACGAGTCGCCCCGTCGCCTCGTCGACCGAGCCGTAGCGGAAAGCGGTGAAAGTGGGCTGCACCTCCAGGTTACGGCTCGTCGAGAGGCCGGTCATCCCGTCGAGGACGCCCATCTGCGGCAGGAACCCCGCGATGTCACGCGAGACGGGCGACCACACGAGGGTCTCGTCCTTGCCCCGGATCTGCCGGACGATCTGGAACCCCCACGTGTGCGGCGCGCCGCCGGGCCGCGCGGGATAGCGCAGGCTCTTGAACGGGATCGCCATCTCGGCCGTGAACCCGTCCGCGACGGGCCGGCCCCCGCTCTCGAAGAGGGCGTCCCACGACCGGTCGCCCCGGGGAACGCCGCCGCGCCCGCCCCCGCTGAACCCGCCGCCGCGCCCGCCGGAGACGATCGAGTCGCCCTGGACCCCGTAGCCGTTCACCGAGAACACGTAGGCGCGCTGCTGATCGAGGAACGGATCGAAGTAGACGGAGATGATGTCGTCACCGAAGCCCGCCCGGTCGCGGTCGACCCGGTTCGCGCGCATGGTCCCCGGTTCCTCGTACTTGGCGTGAAACGCCAAGTAGAGATTGGTGTCGTCGTAGGCCACGTAGACGTCGGTGTCCTCGGTGGCCGGCGCGCCGTCGATCGGCTGGCGCTGCACGAACTCGGTGATGCGAGCTGCGTTACCCCAGACCGCGTCGTCGAGCAGGCCGTCGACGGTCGGCGGAGTCGTCGTCCGCCGCGGCCGCACCGTCACCCGCCCGGTGAGCACGCCGGCATCCCCGGCGAGAGGAACCGGCGCGACCCCGGTGACTTCGCCGGGGGGGCCGGCGTCTCCGCCGACGGCCGGTCTCGCGGGAGCGAGCCCGACCCGCGGTCGACCTGGTTCCAGGCCACCCCCGCCACTGCCTCCCACCGGCCCGACCGAGGATGCGGCGGCCCGACGCCCGCTCGCGGTCGGCCTCGCGACGGCCGATGCCGGCGCCGCGCCCGTGCGGGAAGCGACGGAAGCCGAGCCCCCGGGGCTGACCAGACCGACCAGTCCCTGCGCCACCTCCGTCACGATGCGATCCTGCAACGCGAACAGTTCGTCCGCGCGGCCGTCGATCTTGGCGATCTCCCGCGCCGCCCCGGACTCGACGTCGATGACCCGCGCGACGATCCGCAGCCGCTCGTCCACCCGCTGAAAGCCGCCCTCGACGAGCCAGGACACGCCGGACTCCGGTGCGTCGGGCCGCACGGGAGCCTCGCTGCCACGGGCTCCGGCCGCCGCGGCTCCGACGCCCACGGCGCGGCGGTCGACGACCGACAGCCCGATCGAGCTCTGCACCCCGGAGATGAGGGTCTCGGCGATCCCGTCCCCCATCCAGTCGTCCTCGGGCCGTCCCGAGACGTTCACGAAGGGCGTCACCGCGACTACCGGCCCGGCGTGGGCGGCGGGCCGCGACCCGGTCCCGGCGTCCCCGTCGGGTTGGGCGAACGCCTGTCCGCCGGCAACGAGCACGCCGAGCGCCAGCACCGCCCCGATGGTGCGGCCCGAGAAAGACCCTGTTGAACGCAACGTCTCACTCCCCAACGGGAGATCCGCCCATCCGCTCGCGACGCGCCTCACCGGCAAGACGCTCTCCCTGCTATCATAACAGTCGCGGGCAAGTATCCGCGCAGGGGCGGGCGGTCACACGCGCTGCGCCGCCGGCACGCCGCCGAAGTCGAGGTCGCGGGCAAGTATCCGCGCAGGGGCGGGCGGTCACCGCCGCGGGCAACCGGAATCCGCGGCCGGACGGACCCGGATCACGACGGCATGGAGCCCACCAGCGTTCCGATTCGCGGGTACAGACGTCCGCCGAAGGATTGGCACCCCCCGAACGATTCACCCGACTACCGGTCCACCGCCGCACGCCATCCCGCACGGCCGCTGGTGGTCGTCCCTCAGACCCTCTCCGAGATCACCGGACCCGCGTACGGCCATGGCCGCCCCGGGGCGATGGACCACGATCTGACCCGCCAGCACGACGGCGATCCTCTCGGCGAGCGCATCATCGTCGCCGGCCGGGTCGTGGACGAAGACGACCGGCCCGTGCCCGAGACGCTGGTCGAGATCTGGCAGGCGAACGCCGCCGGCCGCTACGCTCACGCCGAGGACCGGCACGCGGCGCCGCTCGATCCGAACTTCTCCGGGGCCGGGCGCGCGCTGACGAACGTGGACGGCGAGTTCCGGTTCGTGACGATCAAGCCCGGCGCCTATCCGTGGCGGAATCACGACAACGCCTGGCGTCCCGCCCACGTGCACTTCTCGGTGTTCGGCCCGAGCTTCCTGACGCGGCTGATGACCCAGATGTACTTCCCCGGCGATCCCCTGCTCGCCCTCGATCCGGTCTTCAACGCGATTCCCGACGAGTCGGCGCGCCGGCGGCTGATCGCATCGCTCGAGCTGGACACCACCGAATCGGGCTGGGCCCTCGGCTACCGCTTCGACATCGTGCTGCGCGGGCGCGACGCCACGCCGATGGAGACCTGACCCGGTGCCGCCGCTGACGCCGTCGCAGACCGTAGGCCCGTTCTTCGCCATTCTCGTGCCCGCGCGGGGTCGCGTGCGACTCTACGCGGACCGAGCCGAGGGCGTTCCGATCCGGGTGGAGGGATCCGTGCGGGACGGCGCGGGACAGGCCGTTCCGGACGCCTTGGTGGAGACATGGCAGGCGGACGAGGCCGGCCGCTACGCCCATCCGGACGACCCTCGGCACGACGGACCGGACCCTGCGTTCGCGGGCTTCGGCCGCGTGCATACCGACGCCGCCGGCCGCTTCGTCATCGAGACCGTCAAGCCCGGTCGCGCACCCGGCCCCGGAGGGCTTCAGGCGCCGCATCTGCTGGTCGGCCTGTTCGCGCGCGGCCTTCTCGCGAGACTGGTCACCCGAGTCTACTTCGACGACGAGCCGTCGAATGACGGCGATCCGATCCTGGCCTGCGTTCCCCCCGACCGCCGTTCGACCCTCATCGCCACGTCCCGAGAGGGCGGCCTCTACCGCTTCGACATTGTCCTGCAGGGACAGGACGAGACCGTCTTCTTCGACGTGTGACCGCATGAGCGCCGACCGCCGCCTGCACGCCCGCCTGCACCGCTTCGACATCGCCCTGCCGGGACGGAACGAGACCGTCTTCTCTGACGTGTGACCCGCATGAACGCCGCCCGCCGCCTGCACGCCCGCCTGCTCGGCGACCCCGACCTTTCGGACCGGTTCGACGGCCGGGCGCAGTTGCAGGCCATGCTCGACGTCGAAGCGGCGCTGGCGGAGGCGGAGGCCGCCGTCGGCGTCGTGCCCGGCGCGTGCGTCGACCCGATTCGGGCCGCGGCGGACGCCGATCTGTACGATCGCGCGCGCCTCGCCGAAGAGGCGGCCGGCGACGGCAACCCGGTCATCCCGGTGGTCCGCCACCTGACCGCGCGGGTCGCCGCCGCCGACCCCGACGCGGCGCGCTACGTGCACTGGGGCGCGACGAGCCAGGACATCCTGGACACCGGCCTGGTGCTGCAGCTCCGGGCCGCGGTGCCCGCCGTCGCCGCGCATCTGCGCCGCGCCGAGCGGGCCGCGGCCGGCCTCGCGCGCCGCTACGCCGAGGTGTCGATGCCGGGCCGCACCTGGCTGCAGCACGCGACCCCCATCACGTTCGGGCTCAAGGCGGCGGGATGGGCCGACGCCCTCGGCCGGACCCGACGGCAGGTCGAGACGGCTCTCGAGGGCGCCCTCGTGCTGCAGCTCGGCGGCGCCGCCGGCACCCTGGCCGCTCTCGGCGCGCGGGGCCTCGCGGTGACCGACGCCCTCGCGGCCCGCCTCGATCTGCGGACGGCGGCGACGCCCTGGCACGCCAACCGCGACCGCTTCGCGCAGCTCGCCTGCGCGCTCGGCGTGGCCAGCGGCGCCGCCGGCAAGATCGGCCGCGACCTGTCCCTGCTGGCCCAGACGGAGGTCGGCGAAGCCGCCGAGGCCGCGGGAGCCGGTCGCGGAGGCTCGTCGACGATGCCGCAGAAGCGCAACCCGGTCTCGGCCTCGGTGGCCCTGGCCGCGGCCGGCCGCACCCCCGGCCTCGTCGCGACGATACTCGGGGCGATGGTCCAGGAGCACGAGCGGGGCCTGGGGGGCTGGCAGGTCGAGTGGGACGTGCTGCCCGACGTGGTGCTGGCCGCCGCCGGGGGCGCCCGGGCCGCCGCGGAAGCGCTCGAAGGCCTCTCCGTCGACACGAACCGCATGCGCGCGAACCTCGAGGCGACGGGCGGGGCGCTGCTCGCCGAGGCGGCGGCGATGGCGCTGGCCGAGGCCGTCGGCAAGCACGAGGCGCACGCCTGCGTCGCCGCCGCCTGCCGCCGCGCCGCCGCGGAGGGGCTGCCCCTGGTCGACGTGCTCGCGGCGGACCCCGCCGTCAACCGTCATCTCGATCGCGCGCGGATAGCCGGGCTGCTGTCGCCCGACCACTACCTGGGAGTCTCCCGCGACTTCATCGAGCGCGCCCTCGCCGGAGTCGACGACGATGCGTGAGGACCATCATGCCTGACGTCGACGCGGACGGGTGCCGCTTGTCGTGGACCGCGCAGGGACCGCCGGACGCGCCGGCGCTCCTTCTGCTCGATGCGCTGGGGACGACCGTCGACCTCTGGCGTGAGCAGGTCGACCGGCTCGCCACCGCGTTCCGGGTCATTCGTTTCGACACCCGCGGGCACGGAGCGTCGGACGCGCCGGCCGGCCCCTATGCGCTCGACCGGCTCGGGCAAGACGCCCTGGCCGTCCTCGACGCCAACGACACGCGCCGCGCCCACGTCTGCGGGGTCTCCCTCGGCGGGCAGACCGCCCTCTGGCTCGCCGTGCACGCCCCCGACCGCGTGACCGGCGTCGTGGCCGCCAACACCGGTGCGCGCATCGGCACCACCGCCCTCTGGGACCAGCGCATCCGCGATGCCGAGACCCTGGGTATGCAGGCCCTCGTAGAGCCCGCCATGGCTCGCTGGTTCACGCCCCGGTTCCGACGGAACCACCCCGACACCGTCGCCCGGTTCCGGAAGATGCTGGCTGGATGCTCGGCAACCGGCTACGCCGGCTGCTGCGCCGCCCTGCGCGACGCCGACCTCCGCGCGGATCTCCACCGCATCGACGCCCCCACCCTCGTCATCCTCGGCGCCGAGGACGACGCCACCCCGCCGGCCGCGGGGCGCGCCATCTGCGAACAGGTCGCCGGCGCCGAGTTGCTCGCCCTCGACGCCGCCCATCTCTGCAACGTCGAGCGGGCCGACGCGTTCACGGAAAGCGTAATGCCGTTTCTCCGTCGTCTCCGCACGACCTGAACACCCCGGAACCACGCCGACCGCCCGCCCGCGGCGCCCGACCCCAAGCCCCCGTCCCGGACTGCGCTCTCGCCAGCCCCGACAAGCACGGCCCCCGTCCTCCGAGCCCCGACACGCCCGCCTATACGCCGCCTCTTCCCGATGTCGGCCCCTTACTCCAGCCCGCCACCCGTCCCGTCGAACCCCGCCACCCCCGTCGATCACCGATCTCCCCGCCCGTCGATAACTGCTAGAATCAACCCCCGGCACTGGATTCTCGGCGGGTCGATTCCAGCCAACGACCACGCGGCGGAGACGACATGCTTCGGCAGCTGCGGATATCCAACTACAGAAGCTTGGGCCGCGACGTCACGATGAGTTTCGGGCGGATATCGATCCTCATCGGCCCCAATGGATCCGGCAAGTCCAATGCCCTGGACGCCCTCAGCTTCGTCCGTGACGCCGTCCTCCAGGGGCTGCCCGCCGCCATCACCCATCGCGAGGGGATCGACAGCATTCGGCGACACAGCCGAGGTCACCCCTACAATGTCAGCATCGCCCTTGACGTCGCCCTGAATGACGGCCCGGCCTCATACGCGTTCGAGATCACCGGCGACCGCACCGAAGACTATCGCGTCAAGTCCGAGTCCGCATCGGTGCGGGCCGACAGCAAGTTGTACCGATTCCGTCGACAGAACGAACGATGGGAAGGCCCCGATGGCTATACGCCTCGCCGCGACGACGAGGCCCTCGAACTCACCGCGCTGGCCGGCGACGCCCGATTCAAACCGCTGACCGACTTTCTCGGCCGCATTTGCATCTATTCCATCTTTCCAGATGTCCTGCGGACGCCTCAGACTTTCGATTCCACGTCGCCGATGAAGCGACACGGCGAGAACTGGGTCTCCATTCTGCGAGAGCTCCTGAAGAACAACGACAAGCAGGATCTCGTCTCCGCCCTTCACAAACTCACCGGCGATATAGCCGACGCTCGGGTCACGAGCGCCGCGGGATTCCTGATCGCCGAATTCAAGCAACACGGACTTGGCGACCAGAACAAGAGCAGGAAGTGGTTTGCCGCCGGTCGCCAGTCTGACGGCACCCTGCGCGTGGCCGGCCTGTTGACGGCGCTGCTGCAGAAGCCCATGATACCTGTCGTCGGCATCGAGGAACCCGAGTTGACCGTGCACCCCGGTGCGCTGCCCATGGTCTACCAGTACCTCGCTCAGGCGAGCGAAGTCTCCCAGGTCATCATCACCACCCACAGCCCGATCATCCTCGACGTTGCCGACATTGCCCGCGACCGCATCTTCGTGGTCGAACGCACCGGCGGCCAGACCGCCGTCCGACGAGTCTCGGACCAACAGCTCGCGCCGGTACGCAAGAAGCTGCTCTCCCTTGGCGATCTCTATCTCTCCGGCGATCTCCTCCCGCTTCCACTCGACCCGCACTGAAGCGCATGGCGGTCAGGCGGTTCTACACGCTCGTGGAAGGACAGGGTGAGGTCGACGCCGCGCCCGTTCTTCTCTCGCGGCTTGGACGCCACCTGGGAATCCACGTTCCCTGGGCCAGACCGCTTCGCTGGAAGAACCTCCACCTGTGGGAGCCCAGCCCTGGGGGGCGTGGTGGGTTGTTGAGCGGACTCGAGCTCCTGCGAGGCAAGCACGACATGGGCGGTGTTCTGGTTCTGCGTGACGAGGATGACGGATGTCCTCGGGAGGTCGCGCCCGGGATTTCGGCGCTCATCGCCGGTCTCGACCTCCCGTTCAGGACCGCGCTGACTTTGTTGCACCCCGAGTACGAAGTTCTCTTTCTGCCCTGCATGCATCGCATGGAGCGTCTCGGGTTCCCGGCCCACACCCGATGGGACGGCGCCGACTGGGAGGCGCGGCGCGATGTCAAGGGATGGCTTACCAGTCGACTCCCAAGAGGCAGGAGCTACAAACCCGCCACGGACCAGGAACACATGACACGATGTATCGACTTCGACGAACTCGACGCGGCGGGATTGGCTTGCTTTGGCAGTCTCCTGCGCGGAGTCCGCTTTCTTGGCGGCAACGGTCCGCCGGGCCGAGTGTATCCACCTCCCCAGGCCCACCCCGTCGGCTGACGGGCTGGATCCTGCATTTCACGAATGGAACAACGATGGACGAAGAGCAGCGACATGCCGCCGGCATGCGGGTTCGGCGAGAGATTCTCGGCGACGCGTACGTCGACCGGACGGTCGCCGACACGACCGACGCCAGCAGTGATTTCCAGGACCTGATCACGCGCTACGCGTGGGGTGAGATATGGACCCGCCCGGGACTCGACGAACGGACCCGGCGCGTGCTGGTCATCGGCACCCTGTTGGCCCTCAGGCAGTGGGACCAGTTCCGCCTCCACGTCCGGGCCGCGCTCACCCAGGGCGGGTTCACGGCCCGCGACCTGCAGGAGATCATTCTCCAGCAGTCGATCTACTGCGGCGCGCCCGCCGCCCACACCGCGATGCGCGTCACGAACGAGATACTCGCTGAGTCGGGCTGATCAGTCTACGCCGCGGAACATCTCGTCGTGGACTTCGCTGGAATCGGGCAGGCCCGTCAGAAGTCGGCGGCCGACGACGTCGACAGGTCTCGTAACGGGGTCCGCTGCTCCGGACGGCCCGGCGGACGAAAGCCCATCGCGTCGCGAATGAGCTGGGCGATGGGACGACCCTGCGTCGAGGAGGCCTTCCGGAGGTATCGAGGGACGATGTTGTCTTCATGAGCGCAGATGATGTTGCCCCCGGCGAACGGGCGGAGCCTACCGAAGGCGGCCAACCCGCTCCGGCACGCACACCGCGCCCGAGTCCTCCCACTTGTTGTCGGTGAGCTGCCGCACGTCGCTGCCGTCGGCGCGCATCGCGAAGATCTCGCCGTACGGCTGCGGCACCGAGTCGTAGAGGGCCATCTCGTCCTTGAACCCGGTGCGCGAGCTGCTGAAGACGATCCACTCCCCGCCCGCGCACCACGTCGAGTGCGCGTCGTTCCCGCGTGCGTGGGTCAGCCGACGGAGATCGGCGCCGTCGGGCCGGACCGTGTAGAGCTCGAAGTCGCCGTCGCGGTTGGACGTGAACAGGATGCGCGAGCCGTCCGGCGACCACTGCGGGAAGTTGCTGTAGTAGTCAGGGCCGGTAATGGCGGTCGACGGACCGCCGTCCGCGGGCATGACGAAGAGCCGGCGCCCGCCCTTGAAGACGATACGGTCGCCGTTCGGCGACCAGCTCGGGAACCCGTTGTTCACGTCGTCGTCCACGACCATCCGCAGGTCGGAGCCGTCGGGATCGATGAACGCGACCTGGGCGGCCGGTAGGCCGGGGCGCCGGAAGTAGCGACCGACGGAGAGGACGATCTCGTCGCGGGCGGCTGACCAGTCGGCCGAGAACGCGCTGGTCCCCTCGCGGTGGAAGAGCGTCCGCTGGTCGGACCCGTCCACGGACATGATCTCGAGGCTCGAGTCGCCCGGGTTCGACGACTCGAGCCCGGTGGCGTCCGAAGACCGATCGCGGTACTGGCTGAAGACCATGCTCGCGCCGTCCGGCGAGAACGACACGAACGGCTCGTGGAGAAAGAGCTCGAACTCGGGGTCGGCGCTGAAGGCCGGCACGATGTGCTGGGTGTAGCCGAGGCGATCGATGCGCTCGTAAGCCACTTGCCGTTCGTCCGGCGACCAGCTCGGGCTGCGCACCGCCCCCGCGATCACGGTCTCCACCCGGCGGTCGGGATGACGGACCCGGAGGCCGCCCTCGTCCCCTCCGGCGCGGCTCACGTAAGCGATGCGCCCGCCGGAGAGCCAGGCCGGAGACAGCTTCGTCTCCCGCGACGCGGTGTGTTGAACGCGCTCGCCGGTAACGACGTCCACCGAAGCCAGCTCGGTGCGTGACTGGCCGCTCTTCGCGAGGTAGGCGCCCACGGGGTCGGTCTCGTAGAACAGCAGGCGCCGGCCGTCCCGCGACCACGACGGGCTGCCCGCCACCCCGCCCGGGGCGGTGACGCGGCGCAGGCCCGTGCCGTCCGGCCGCACGACGTAGACGCCGGTCGACTGCAGGTGCTCCCACATCCCGGGCTGGTCCCCGGGCGCGGCGTCGCGGTCCGACGTGAACGCGATCCACGCCCCGTCGGGCGACCAGCGGGGCCGGAAATTGCCCGAGGCGTGGTCGGTCAGGTTCGAGGCGGTCTTCGACGCGAGGTCGAGCAGCCAGACGTCGGCGGTGCCCCGCGCCCGCGTGGAGACGAACGCCAAGGTCCGGCCGTCCGGCGACAGGGCTCCCTGATCGTCGAACGCGGGGTGCTCGGTGAGCCGCTCGAGCCCGGTCCCGTCGGGGCGGATGCGATAGATGTCGGCCTGCCCCTCGGGCTCGGCGGTGAAGACGACCCACTGCCCGTCCGCGGAGAAGGCGGGCGAGTACTCCAGCCCCAGGTCCGGGACCAGCGCCCGCGCGTCGGCCCCGTCGGCGCCGGCGATGAACACCGTCATCACCGGGGTCTGATACAGGTTGAAGAGCACCTGATGAGGGGCCGACACGGCGTCCGCCGCCCCGGACGGGACGCCGGGGGCGGCGCCGGGCTCGGGAACGGTCTGCGCCGCGGAAGACGGCCCGACGCCGAGGGCGATCACGGCGCCGAGGATCAGTGTTCTCTTCATCTCGATTCTCCGCTCGACCAAGGACGGTCGTGGACATCTGTCGGCCAACGGCGCCCGGAGGCTACCCGCGGCTAGCGCTAGCGTCTTACGGAGTGCCGGACAAGGCAGATCCGTCGCCGACGCCGCCTGCCGAGGCGCCCGAAACGGCGAGATCGACACGGAGGGCCTCGCAGACAAAGGCAGCTCCGGCGCCGGCGCCGCTGCCAGGGGCCGCCGTCACCCGCCGCGGGGAGCACGCAACAACGCGCCCCACCCACCTGGGCGGCGGTGAACGTGTCGGCGTCGTGCCTGGGGTCGCACGGTGGGCGACGACGCGGCCCCCGACCGGTTCCGTCCGCGAGCCGTGTCCGACATGACGGTCCGGCTGCGCTGGCCGACGCCGAGCCCGGTGCTGCGCGGGGCCTCGTCACGGGACTGCCCGGGCGGTCGTGCCGCAAGCGGGCTCACTCCGCGCCGCGGGTCCGCGCCAGGTAGTCCACGAGAGCGTCGACGTTCTCTTCGGCCACCGGCGCCCCGCGGGCGCGCATGTTGGTCACCGTGGCCCGCCAACGGCTCTCGTCGAAACGGGCGGTCTCGATGCGGTCGAGCGAATGACAGAGCGTGCAGGTGGCGCTGAGATACCCCGTGGCGGTCGCGGCGTCGGCGAAGACCCCGTCGTCGACGGGAACGACGACGAACTCCCGGGGAAAAGGCGTGGAGTCGGGGCCGAACTCGGCGACGAGCCAGTCGAGCAGCACCGACAGATCGTGATCGGCGATGATCGCGCCCCGCTCCTGCATGTCGCCGACGACCTCGCGCCACCCGGCGCGGTCGAGCGCGTTGTAGGCGTAGTCGTCGATGCCGTGACACGCGGTGCACGACCGGAGGATGACCTGCCGGACCGCCCCACCCGGCAGCCGGACCTCCGGCCGGGCGGCGCGCCGGTTGCCCTGCGCGGCGGCGGGCGCGGCCGACCCGACGAGCAGGGCCGCCACGACCGCCGACAGTACGGCCCACCGCCGACAGGGCTTCCCCATCACCGTCCTGTCACCCGCACCTGTCACCCGCGCCTGTCACCCGCGAACAAGGCCGGTCTCTCTCCTCGTGGCCCCGCGTCGTGAGGCCCGCGCCTCGGCCGGGCGGTTCGGCGGTGGGCGATGCCGGAGCATTGTTTCGGCTCTCTCCCGTGTTCCTCGGCTCTGTCCCGCGTCCGAAACGCGGCGCCTCAGATCGACAGCATCCCCGTGCTGTCGCCGACGCTCTTCCGCTCGATGTCGTAGAGCCCGAGGATGCTCAACAGCAGGTTCGCCGTCCGCTCCGTCGAGTCGGGGAACACGAGGTGACGGTTCCCCTTGAACGTCCCGTCCACGCCGCCGACCAGGATCACCGGCACCTTCTCGTGAGCGTGGCGGTGCGAGTTGCCCATGTTGCTGCTCTTGTAGATCAGCACGTGGTCAAGGAGGTTCCCGTCGCCGTCGGGGATGCTCCGGAGCTTGTCGCAGAAGTACGCGAGGTTCTCGACGTGGTAACGGTTCACCTTGGCGTAGTTCGCCTTGTTGTCGGGGATATCGCCGTGGTGCGAAGTTCCGTGCCACCCGCCCTCGTAGCCCGACTCGGGGAAGCTGCTCGCGGACAGGTCGCGGCCGAGCATGAGCGTGGCCGACCGGGTGATGTCGGCCTGGAAGGCCAGCACCATCAGGTCGTACATGAGCTTGAAGTGGACGTCCTTGCTCTCGGGGATGCCGAACGGCACCTCGCCCGACAGCTCGACCTCGGGGTTGCTCGTCGCGATGCGGATGCGCCGCTCGAGCTCGCGGACGTTCTCGAGGTAGTCGTCGAGCCGCGTGCGGTCGCCGGCGCCGAGGCCCCTCTTGAAGTCGGCGAGTTCGTGGGTCACGGAGTCGAGCACGCTGACCGTCCGGAGCCGGCCCGCGCGCCGCTCCTCGGGGCTGGCGCCGTCGCCGAACATCCGCTCGAACGCCATCCGCGGGTTGATCTCGGTGGGCAGCGGGGTCGTCGGCGTCGACCACGAGACCGAGTTGGTGTACGCGCAACTGTAGCCCCAGTTGCAGTTGCCGCTGTTTCCGCTGGGGTCCTCGATGCCGAGCTGGATGGACGACAGCAGCGTGTCGCGGCCCCACCGCCGGGCGATCGTCTGGTCGATGGTGACGTCGAGGTACGGGGTCACCGCGTCGCGCTTCGGCCGCGCGCCGGACAGGAAGACGGCGCCGCGGGCGTGGTTCCCCCCCGGCTCGTCCACCGTCGAGTAGGCGGCGGTGCAGTCGAGGCCGCTGATGAGCACGGTGCGGTCGCGGAACGGCTCGAGCGGCTTGGTGATGAACGAGAACTCGAAGTCGCGGCCCTCCTGCAGCGGACTCCAGTAGCCCGGCGAAGCGCCGTGGGGATGCCAGACGCCCACGAATCGCGGCGCCGGCCGGGCCGCGGTCCTTCCGAGCGCGGTGCTCGCGGGCACCATGGCGTCGAGCAGCGGCACCGCCACGGTGACGCCGACGCCGCGCAGGAACGTACGCCGGGGAATTTGCTTCTTCGTGTTGAACATCAGCGACTCCTCAGCAGCAGCCGACTCGCGTCATGGCCCGTCCGCGACCGTCGCGGCGTCCGCGGTCCCGTCGGCCGGCGTCATCCGCATCCGGAACGGCGGGCTCCGGACGATGCCGAGCACGATGGACGAGAACCGGTAGTCGTCCTCGGCCGCGTCCCGCACGATGGACCGGACCACCGGCATGTCGTAGTACTCGACCCCGCGCCCGAGGGCATAAGTCATCAGCTTCTCGGTCAGCGTGCGCACGAACTGCGGCGCGTAGCGCAACAGCGCCCGTCGCAGCTCGACGGGCCCGTCGACGGCGGCCCCGTCGTGGAGCACGGCCGACGCGTCGATCGGCGTGCCCCCCTCCCCGCCGTCCTTCAGGCGCCACTGGGCGTCGGCGGAGAGGTTCTCGAGGGCGAAGCCGATGGGGTCCATGATGCGGTGGCAGCTCGCGCACGCGGGGTTGTCGCGGTGCCGGGTCATCTGCTCGCGCAGGCTCGGCACGTTGTCGGGGCCCTCGACGGTGTCTTCGAGCGCGGGCACGTTGGGCGGGGGCTCGGGCGGGGGCGTCCCCAGGATGTTCTCGAGCACCCAGACGCCCCGCTTGACCGGCGAGGTGCGGTTGCTCTGGACCCAGGTGACGGACAGGAAGCTGCCCTGGCCGAGCAGCCCCCGCCGGAAGTCGAGATCGGCCCCGAGGGGCACCCGCCGGAAGTGCGAGCCGTAGATGCCGGGAATGTCGTAGTGCTTCGCGAGGCGCTCGTTGAGGAAAGCGTAGTCGGCGGTCAGCAGGTCGAGCACGTTGCGGTCCTCGCGCAGGACGCTCTCGAAGAGCAGCTCGGTCTCGCGGGTGAACGCATCGCGCAGCTCGTTGTCCCAGTCGGGGAACACCGCCTGGGCCGGCGCCGTCGTCGCGAGGTTCCGCAGGTACAGCCACTGCTGCGCGAAGTTCTCGACGAGGCTCGCCGACCGGGGATCGGCGAGCATGCGGCGCACCTGCCGCTCGAGCACCACGGGGTCGCCCAGGGCGCCGCGGCTGGCCGCATCGATGAGCTCGTCGTCGGGGATGCTGCTCCAGAGGAAGAACGACAGCCGCGATGCGAGTTCGATATCGCCGATGCCGTAGACGAGGCCGGGGCGGTTGTCGACCGGCTCGCGCTCGACCCGGATGAGGAACTGCGGGCTCGCGAGAATGCGCCGCAGGGCCAACTCGATGCCGTCCTCGAACGTCCCCGCCGCGCGCCCTTCCTCGTAGAACGGCATCAGCGCCTCGAGGTCGCCCGCCGTCGCCGGACGCCGGTAGGCGCGCCTCGCCAGCGTCGACAGGATCTCCCGCGCGCAGGACGCCTCCTCGCCGACGGCCGACGGCCGACACGTGAAGACCTTGCGGATGCTGCGCGAGTCGGTGGCGCGGGTGGCGTCGAAGGGCCCCTGGATGTTGAGGGCGCCGATGGCCGGGTAGGTGGTCAGCTCGCGCACCCGGCCGTTCTCGAGCGACTTGCGTTCGAAGTGCTTCGCGACGTCGAGGCTCGGCCGGAAGTTCGTCGCCACGAAGGTGGCCCCCACCAAGCGCGAGCCGGCCTTCACGGGCAGGGTGACCTCCAGGTGCCCGTCCCGCGCCGCGTCCATCCCCCGGAACGCGCCCATGCCCGCGTAGCGCCAGCCGTGCACCCGCTCGCCGTCGACGTACAGCTCGAGCTGCTCCCCGGGAATGTAGGTGCCGACGCCGAGGTTGCGGATGGTGAACGTGTAGTCGCCGTCGCCGGGGAACACGTGGCGCACCGCCATCCCCCCGCGGGTGCCCAGCGGCATGCCCGGCAGGTGGAGGTTCTGGGAGCTGTCGGTCCGGGCGATGTAGGTCGCCTCGGTGGGGGTCTTCCAGAACCCCACGGCCATGCGGGCAACCTTGGCGGCGGCGCTGACGTAGGTCTCCAACAGGGTCGGCGAGATCGTCAGCGACCCCGCGATGTTGTCGAAGCCGCGGCTCGAGTCGTCGGCCGGCAGCAGCGTCGCGGGGTCGACCTCCAGGTCGAGGAGGTCGCGGATGACGTTGGCGTACTCGGTCCGGTTCAGGCGGTGGAGCACCTTGGTGCCGGGATTCAATGTCGCCGAGCGGTCGATCTCCGCTTCCAGCCAGTCCCGGAACGCGACGTAGTCCGCCTCGGGCGGCCGGCGCATGCCGGGCGGGGGCATCATGCCGGCCCGCAGCTTGCGCACCACCCTCTCCCACAGCTCGGGCTCGTCGCCCACCGCGGCGAGGTCGCGGCCCTCGAGCGACAGGTTCGCGGTCCGGGTGCGGTCGTTGTGGCAGGACAGGCAGTAGCGTTCGAGAAGCTCGCGGTGGGCGGCCGGGGCGGCGAGGGTCTCGGCTTCCTGCGCCTGTGCGCCGGCGGCGCCCGCAACCCCGGCGCACGTCAGCACCGCCGCGAAACCGACGAGCACCAGTCGATGCAGCATCGCCGACCTCATGAACCGGCCGTCCGGCGGTTACCGATGAACGCGGTCGTTGCGCGCCGGACGAATGGAACTACGCTACCGCCTATGGCTCGCGACAACTATGCGGGAACGACCGCGTCAATGCAAGCCCCGGTCTCCTCCGACGTGGAGCGAGCCTGAAGGGGGAGACCGCCGCCGCGCCGGCTCTTTCCGGAGCCGTGCCGCGCGGCTGCGGACCGCCCGGTTTGTGCATCGCGGGCCAAAGTGGTAGAAGACAGACCGAGGAACCGACGAATCAGGCCGGAACACCGGCCGGGAGACCGTTCATGCTCCGGACGCGCCCGACGATGCACGGACCGGTCGTGGCATCCCTCGCCGCCTGCCTCGCCCTCGCGGGTCCCGCGGCCGGCGTCGCCGCGGCCAGCACGGTGGCCGACGCGGCCATGGCCGGAGACGCGGACGAGGTGCGCCGACTGATCGAGGCGGGCGCCGACGTCGACGCGGCGCAGGTGGACGGCACCACCGCCCTGCACTGGGCGGCGCGCTGGGACGATCACGAGACCGCGCGTTTGCTGATTCGAGCGGGAGCGACCCTCGACGCCGCGAACCACGCCGGCTCCACCCCGATGCGGCTCGCCGCCGTCAACGGCGGCGTCGCGATGATCGCGCGCCTTCTCGACGCCGGACTCGACCCCAACGCCGCCCTCAGCCCCCACGGCGACACCGCGCTCATGATGGCGGCCCGCACCGGCCGGCCCGACGCCGTCGAGCTGCTGCTCGACCGCGGCGCCGAGGTGAACCGGGCGGAGACGTGGGGCGGCACCACCGCTCTGATGTGGGCGGTGGCCGAGCACCACGCCGAAGCGGTCGAGCTGCTCGTCGCCCACGGGGCCGACGTCGACGCGCGGTCGCGAATCTACCCGGTGGCCGACGCCGCCGGCAGCGAGGGCCCCGAGCCCGAGGACGCGGACCCCGACGCGGAACCGGTGGGCTATGCCAACGGCGGGTTCACCCCCCTGCTGTTCGCGGCGCGCGAAGGCGACCTGACCTCGGCCCGCCTCCTCGTCGCGGGCGGGGCCGATCTCGGCGCGGTGGCCGGCGACGGGAAGGACGCCCTGGGGCTGGCCATCTACAACGGCAACTACGATCTCGCGTCGTTCCTGCTCGACAGCGGATCGCCGGTGGACAACCCCGACGCGGAGGGGTTCACCCCCCTGTTCTGGGCCGTCGACCGGCGAAACATGGAGTGGAACCCGGGGTTCCCGTGGACGGTGACCGCCGACCCCCTGCCCCTGATCCGCAAGCTGCTCGACGCGGGGGCGGACCCCAACCGGATCGTCGACAAGACCCCGCGCTCGCGCCGCAACTTCGGCGGCTCGCCGCGCATCCGCTTCGCCACCACGTTCATGCGCGCCGCGTACTCCGCGGACCTCGAGCTCGTACGGCTCCTGCTCGAGCACGGCGCCGATCCCTCCATCCGTTCCGGCGACAACGAGACGCCGTTGCTGGCCGCGGCCGGACACGGGTGGATCGACGGCTACAGCCAGGGCAAGTCATTCGCGGAGCGGCTGCAGGTCATCGAGCTCCTCGTCGAGCTGGGGGCCGACGTCAACTGGGCCGACGACGCGGGCATCACGCCCCTGATGGTCGCCGCCAACATGGGCGACGTCGCGATCATCCAGTACCTCGTCGACCAGGGGGCGGACCTCGGCGCCCACGACCTCGGCAAGAAGAACGACGGGGCCTTCGGGGGCAGCATCGAGCCGCTGATGCCCATCGACTACGCCATCGGCGTGGGCACGTTCCGCCCCAACAACGCCATCGTGATGATGGAGGACGCGGTCGAGCTGATGACCCGGATGATGGCCGAACGCGGCATCGTCCACACCACCTCGGAGTGCACCCTCCGCGCCTTCACGTGCGGCGACGTCGACCCGATGGCGGCCACCCCGGCCGAGATCGAGCGGCTGCGGGCGATTCAGATCGGGCACCGGGTCGACGGCATCGTCGGCGGGTTGGCGGTCGAGGACGAATCCGCCGAGGAAGGCGCGGAGACGAAAACGGGAGGATTGTGATGGGCGCGAGACTGCTCGCGGCATGGGTCGGATCGGCCGTGCTCCTGACCGGGGCGGTGCACGCGCACCACTCCTTCTCGGCCGAGTTCGACGCCGACAAGCCGGTCGCGCTGACCGGCATCGTCACCAAGATCGAGTGGAAGAACCCGCACGTGTGGTTCTTCATCGACGTCACCGAAGACGACGGCGCAGTGACGAGCTGGGGCTGGGAAATGGGCAGCCCGAACGGCCTCATGCGGCGGGGCTGGACCCGCAACTCGATGGCGATCGGCGACCTCGTCAGCGTCGAGGGCAGCCTCGCCAAGGACGGGTCGAGCCGCGCCAACGCGCGGGTCGTGATGCTCGCGGCAAGCGGCCAGCGCCTGTTCGCGGCGTCGAGCCAGGGGCAGACGCCATGACGGCGCGCCCGACGACGCCGGAAGCGCGACCGCGCACCACGGCCGCCGCGGGGTGCGCGGCCGGCATCGCCGCCCTGCTGTTCGCGAGCGCGGGCGCGGCGGCGGGCCAGCCCGAGGGCGCGCAGGCGCCCGAGCCGACGCCGCGCCTCGCCGACGGCACCCCCAACCTCGGCCGCACGCCGGGCGAGAAGGGCGTCTGGGCCGTGCCCTACATCACCAACATGGCGACGCGGGCCATCGGGCCGGACGGCGAGCTGCTGGCGCCCCCGGACACGACCGCCAGCTCGCGCGGCGCTCGGGGCGGATCCGCCTCCGAGCCCCACATCCCGTTCATGCCGTGGTCGGCTGCGATCTACGACTACAACTCGGCCAACGAGTCCAAGTACGACCCGGAGGGCTACTGCCTGACGCCGGGCGGCCCCCGCATGATGGCGACGCCATACCCGATGGAGATCATCCAGCTCCCCGAGCAGGAGCGCATCATCATGATCTTCGAGGGCGCCACCCACGTCTGGCGCGAGATCTACATGGACGGCCGCCCCCATCCGGAGGGCGACGCCCTGAACCCTACGTTCCTGGGGCACTCGGTGGGGCGCTGGGAAGGGGACACGCTGGTCGTCGACGTCGTCGGCTTCAACGAAACGACCTGGATCGACTTCTACGGCCATCCCCACACCGACGCTCTCCACCTCGTCGAGCGTTTCTCGCGCCCCGACAAGAACACCCTGCGCTACGAGGCGACGATCGACGACCCGGAGGCGTACACGGAACCGTGGACGGTCGCCTGGGACATCCCTTGGCAGCCGGACGGCGAGCTGATGGAGTACATCTGTCAGGACAACAATCTCTACCTCTACCACCTGACGGACGACTTCGGGCAGCCGATCTTCGGCAACCGGTAGGCGCCGGGCCGGTTCAGTTCCGCATGAGGGTGAAGTCGCCGGTGACTTCTCCCTGCGTCCACGAGCCGGTGATCACGCGGTTGTAGGAACCGATGTTCTGCAGCACGCCCTCGACCTCGTACCGCACGTCGGTGTCCTCGTCAACGGCCTCGAAGCGGAGGGTCCACGTGGACGGGTCGAGCGACGCGGTGGCGATGCGCACCGGGTCCGGGCCGGGGTCGATGGTGCCGGTGATGGTCTCGCCGTCCCAGTCGAACACGAGCAGCAGGCGCGTGCGGTCGTCCTCGTCGGGCCCCCAGTCGCCGCTCCACGAGCCCTTGAGGGGATGTCCGTACTGGGCCGGCGCCGTGACCGCACCCTGGACCAGCAGCGCCAGGCTGCCGAACAACAGGTACCGCGCCGCCCGCGTCGTCCTCTTCGCAGTCGTATTCTCGGTCGTCACCGGGATTCTCCTGCCGCCGGCCTTCGTCGACGCCGGCCAAGCCGCACATGGTAGCACCGTGGAGCCGCGGCGGCCGTGGTCGGAGCCGCGGGCGCTCTTGCCGCGGGCTCCCGACGTCCGTCAACCGCCATCAACCGGGAGGTGACTCATGCAGTTCCTCAAGCCCTACAACGCGTGCATCCACGACACCGTACGCATCGTCGCCGGCGTGCTCTTCTTCCAGCACGGCGCCCAGAAGATCTTCGGCATCCTCGGCATGGAGGAGAGCGTCGCGCTCGGCTCCCGCCTCGGGCTCGCCGGCATCATCGAGGTGGTCACCGGCGCCCTCATCGCCCTCGGCCTGTTCACCCCCATCGCCGCGTTCATCGCGAGCGGCGAGATGGCGGTGGCGTTCTTCATCGCCCACGTCCCGCGCGGCAGCATCTGGCCCCTCGTGAACGGGGGCGAGCCGGCCGTGCTCTTCTGCTTCCTGTTCCTGTACCTCGCCAGCCGCGACTCCGGCGACTGGAGCCTCGACCGGATACTGAAGGACCGCAAGGGCGCGTAGGCTTCTGCGCGACCCGGAACGCCACCAGCGGGTCGGTCGGACGCCAAGCGCGGCCGCAGGCGACGACTGGCGGGGCCGGGAGTCCGCGCCGAAGACCGGCGCCGACTCTGGCGTGCTAGTCGAGCGCTCAAGCGGGGCTGGACGCGCGGCGACGGCCTTGCCGGCGGGGCGGATCGCTCATCGTCGTTCCGGCGACGATTCAGGGCTCGACTCGTCCGGCGCGGCCCCGGATGTCGGTTCGGCGGCCGCGGTGGCGCCGTCCTGTAGGAGTGCCCGGAACCGCGTCTCGTCGACGACGGCCACGCCGAGCTTCTCGGCCTTCTGCCGCTTCGAGCCCGGGCTCTCGCCGGCGACGACGTAGTCGGTGTTCCGGCTGACGGATCCCGACACCCGCCCCCCGAGGGCCTCGATGCGCGCCTTGGCCTCGGAGCGGGTCATCGACGCCAGCGTCCCGGTCAGGACGAACGTCTTCCCCGCGAGGGCCGCCGGCGTGGCGTCGGCCCCGACGGCCGGCGGCTCTTCGACGGGGTTCACCCCGGCCTGCTGAAGCCGGCGGATCTGTTCCCGGTTCCGTTCCGCGGCGAAGAACGTCCGGACCGACTCGGCGATGGTCGGACCCACCTCCTCGACCGCTTCCAGCTCCTCTGCCGACGCCGCCCTCAGACCGTCCAGGCTGCGGAAGCGGGCAGCGAGGAGTTCGGCCGTCCTGGCGCCCACGTGTCGAATGCCGAGCCCGTACACCAGCCGGCCGAGGGCAGCGCCCCGGGACCGCTCCAGTCCCTCGATGACCCTTTCCGCCGACCGCTTCCCGAGCTTGATGGGAACGGGAACCCGAGCCACGAGAGCCGCGTCGAGAGCGTAGAGGTCGCCGGGGCGCCGCACGAGGCCGAGGTCGACGAGCCGGCCGGCCAGCCCGGGGCCGATGCCCCGGACGCCCTCCACGCTCCGCTGCACCCAGCGGCGGAGGGCTCGCGTGAACGCGCCGTCCGGGGGCAGCCCGACATCCGGAGGACGGTCCTCGGGCCGGAGCCGCACCGACGCTTCGGCCGACGGGGCGTCCGGGGGCAGCCCGCCCGCGCGAGGACGATCGCGGAGCGAACGCCCGGCCGACGATCCGGCCGGCGGGACGTCCGGGGGCGGCCTGACATCCTGAGCGCGATAATGAGGCGGCGGATGCGCCGGCGGCTCCGGGGGCGCGACCTCCGGCCGCGCGCCGCCGTCGCGGACGCCATCGGACGGTGACGGACCGGCGCTCGACACCAAGCCGCCGGCCAGCTCGGCCAGCATCTGGTGAGCAGGCTCCGCGAAGAACGCCTGCACCGACTCCGCGTCCCGGCGGCTGATGCCCGCAGTCTCTTCCAGCTGTCCGGCGGCGGCCCCCGCGATCCGTTCGAGGTCGGGCACCGCCGCCGCCAACCGTTCCGCCTGCCGTCGCCCGAGCCCGCCAATGCCGAAGGCGAGAAGCACGCGGGCCGGCGTAAGGCCGGCCCTCGCGCGGGCGAGGCCCTCGACCAACACCGCGGCCCGATCCTCGCCGATGGTGCTCTCCTTCTCGAGATCCGCGAGCTGCCCGGCCTTCAGCGAATACAAGTCCGCCAGTCCCTTCACCAGACCGCGTCCTACCAGCTCCCCCACGAGCCAGTCGCCGAGGACGTCGATGTTCATGGCCGTCCGATGGGCGAAGTGGAGAATCGACTCCTTCAGCCGGGCCGGGCAGCTCGCGTTGACGCAGCGCGCCACCACCTCCTCGGCCTCTCGCACCACCGGCGAGCCGCAGACCGGGCAGTCGGCGGGCATGCGGAAGGGGCGGCGGTCCGCCCCCTCGGCCGCCACCCGCACCACCTTCGGGATGACGTCGCCGCTGCGCTCCACCACCACGCGGTCGCCGATCTGCAGGCCGAGCCGGGCGATCTCGTCCTCGTTGTGGAGCGTGGCGCGCGACACCGTCACTCCCCCGACAACGACCGGCCGCAGCCGCGCCCGCGGCGTGACGGCGCCCGTGCGCCCCACCTGAACGTCGACGTCCTCGACCACCGTCTCCGCCTGCTGCGCGGCCGGCTTGCAGGCGATGGCCCACCGCGGCGACTTCGACGTCGCGCCGAGCCGCCGCCAGAGGGCGGTGTCGTCCAGCTTGAACACCACGCCGTCGATGTCGTAGGGCAGCGCGTCGCGGCGCGCCATGCACGCGTCGCGGAACCGCGGCAGGGCGTCGAGGCCCGAGAGCCTCGCGCGCTCGGAAGCCACCTTGAACCCGAGCCGCTTCAGGACCTCGAGCGACGCCCAGTGCGAGTCGAGCACGGGCTCGCCGGCGGCGAGCAGGGCGTAGGCGTGGAAGTCGAGGCGACGGGAGGCGGTAACGCGGGCGTCGAGCATGCGCAGCGAGCCGGCGGCGGCGTTGCGGGGGTTGGCGAAGGGCTTTCCTCCCGCCTCGATCTGCCGCCGGTTCAGCCGGTTGAACGCCTCGCGGGGCATCACCACCTCGCCGCGCACCTCGAAGTCGGGCGGCACGCCCGCGTCCTGCAGGATCGCGGAATCGACCGACAGCGGCAACGAGCGCAGGGTTCGCGCGTTGGGCGTGATCACCTCACCCTCGGCGCCGTCCCCGCGCGTCAGCGCCAAGGCGAGTCGGCCCGCCACGAAGCGGACCGCCATCGACGCGCCGTCGAGCTTCAGCTCGCCGACGTAGTCCAGGCTCTCGGCCGCGGCCAGCTCGCGCGCGCGGCGGTCGAAGTCGCGCAGCTCGGCGTCGTCGAAGGCGTTCTCGAGGCTGAGCATCACCGACGAGTGGGCCGCCTTCACGACCCCCTCGCGCGGGGTCCCGCCGACCCGCCGGCTCGGCGAGTCGGGGCTGACGAGTTCGGGAAACCGCCCCTCCCACCGGTCGAGCTCGCGCATCAGAACGTCGAACTCGGCGTCCGTGATGTCGGGATCGTCGAGGACGTAGTAGCGGTGCTCGTGGCGCACGAGGTCGCGGCGCAGGTCGGCGATGCGGAGTCTGGCCTCGTCGACGGTGACGTCGCGTGGGATGTCGGCAGGCATGAAAAGGGGGTTCACCACCGCGAGAAAGCGGAAGCCGTCATGGCGCGGACCTGGGCGTTCGGCATTGGGCGCCGGGTCGACGCCGACGCGCTGACCGGCCGCAGACGCGGCGGGCGGCCGGGCGCGCCATCACCCGCGCATCGGCAGCTCGAGGCCGCGCCCAATGGCCGAGGGCACGCGTCAGGATTGTGGGATGACGGCCCCTGGTGCCACGACCTCGCCGCCGAGACGCTTCTGCCGGTCGAGGTTACGAAGCGCGCGCAGGATGCCCTGTATCTCCCGCCGCCTGAGCCGCGACCGGGCCGACATGCCGAACTGCCGCTCGACGTCGTCCGTCGAATCCGTGATCGTCAGCTTCGGGGTCTCACTACCGCCCCTGCTGCAACAGGTCCCGGTGCACCACCGCGACCCCGTGCATGTAGCCCCCGAAGCGCGCGAAGCGCGGGTCGGCGGCGAGGAAGATCTCCTCCCGCGCCGCTCCGTCGCGGCCCCACGCCTCGTGGTAGAGCCCTCGGTAGAGGTGAGCGTAGAAGCGGGCGCTCGCCTGCACGCCGGCCGCGACGAGCACCTCCTGGGGCGTCATGCGGCCTCGAAACATCTCGTAGATCTCGGGCATGGGCCGGCGCCGGTCCCGGCCCACGGGCAGGAGCGCGGCCAGCGCCGCCTCGGGCGACTCGCCGCGGGCGACGCACAGGAAGTGCCACGCGGCGTTCTCGACGTCGTTGGGATTGACGATGCGGTGCTCCTCGAACTGCCGGCGGCAGTCGTCGTAGCGCCCCGCGTAGTAGAGGGCGATGCCCCGCTGCCAGAACTGGGGCGCCGCGTCGGGCCGCGCCCGCGCCACCTGGTCGAAGCCGGCCACCGACTCGTCGATGCGACCGGCGAGGAAGTCGGCCTCGGCCTGGCGCATGATCCGACCCGCCGACTGGGCCTCGACGGCGCCGACCCCGGACGCGAGCAGCAGGGCGGCCGCCCCGACGCGAGATATTGTCGGAATGCTCCTCGGCATGATCTCACCTCATCCTGTCGACACACATCCGCCCGTGCGACCGCCCACGGGTCGGCAGCGGGGCCGAGGGCGCAGGGCCACCTCATCCTGTCGACACAAGTCCGTCCTTGCGGCGGCGCGGACTGCCGAGCAGACAGTATACGCAGGCCGTGCGCGAGCCGGCATCCGCGGGGGCACGCGAGGCGGCAATGGCGCCGGCCAGGCCGGCCGTTTCGCCGTGTTTCTTCGGCGTCGTCGCCTCCACTTGTCGTGACGCCCCCTCGCCTGCGAGCCGGCCGCGACCCGCCGACCGGACGCCGTCGCCCTTCATGTGGCGCGGGATGCACCGGGCTGTACCGGTCGATCCCGAACGCGCCGGAGTCGGCCGGGCTATAATCGGCTGATTTCGGAACACAGGTGTCGCCGGGGATCCTGCCCCGCGCGCAAGAGGACGAGAAGGAGAGCCAAGATGAAGAAGATGCTGCTCTTGGGCGCCGCACTGTTCGTGGGCGTCGCGACCGCCGCTCCCGCCGAGGCCCAGGTCGCCGACATGACGTTCTTCCTGACCAGCACCGGTCCCGGCGACGGCGCCAACCTCGGCGGCCTCGCGGGGGCCGACGCCCACTGCCAGTCGCTGGCCGCGGCGGTCGGGGCCGGCAGCCGGACGTGGCGGGCGTACCTGAGCACGACCGGCGCGGGCGGCGTCAACGCCCGCGACCGCATCGGCGCCGGCCCCTGGCAGAACCACGCCGGCGTCGTCGTGGCGCGGGATCTCGACACGCTGCACTACGAGAACAACCTGACCAAGGAGACCGTGCTCAACGAACAGGGCGGGATGACCCCCGGCCGGGGCGACAGCCCGAACCAGCACGACATCCTGACCGGGTCGTACCTCGACGGCACCGCCGTCATGAGCGACGGGGACACCACGTGCGGCAACTGGACGTCGAACGCCGACGGCGAGGGCAGCGCGATGGTCGGCCACTTCGACCGTACCGGCGGCGGCGCGAACCCCAACTCGTGGAACTCGGCCCACGGCTCGCGCGGCTGCAGCCAGGCCAACCTGCAGGCGACGGGGGGCAACGGGTACTTCTACTGCTTCGCCGCCAACTAGTTGACCGTCCTCGAAGAGAGTTGCCCATGTCGCGGGGCGTCTTCGCAGCGTCTGCCAGCGAAGAACCAGCGACAGGACGACAAAGGAAGCTCCCGGACGGTCCACTGGTGGACCGTCCGGGAGAAGAGCTGCCATGTCCCGGGAGCGTCTTCGCAGCGTTGGATTGCGGAGCGCCGGTCACGGCATCGTACTCTCGTCGCACCCGGGCGGGCCGTTTCGGGAATCGGATCGCCTGGGTGCCTCCACCTCAGGACCGTGACGGGAACCACATCTTCCAGGCGCCAATCGCACGCGATCTTCGGTTGCAGGATGGGCCGCGTGCGGGCGCAGCTTGGCGACCTCACGCGATCGCGGCCCCTGACGACCAGCGAACGACGTAGACTCGTCACCGGCGCCCCGGCGCGGCCCGCTCTCCAAGGTCTCCCGCGCTTGGCCACGACCGGGTGATTCCCGTCAGCCGGATTCCGATGCCTCGATCCTCCCGACCGCGCGCGTCGTCGCCCCCAGCCTCCCCGGCAAGCGATGCCACGCAACGACCGGCGCCCTCGTCCGTGCTGCGGTACGCCCCGGCCATCCTCATACTCCTCGGGTCGACCGGCCTCGGGATAGCCTTGGCCCTCGCCACCGACAGACCGATCCCCGAATCGGAGGTCGTCGACCGCCCCGTCGAGGTGACCGGCGACGGCTACGTGTCGTCGGACACCTGCCGCGCCTGCCACCCTTCGGAGTACGAGAGCTGGCACGGGTCGTACCACCGCACGATGACCCAGCTCGCCACCCCCGACACCGTCAGCGCCGACTTCGACCGCGTGCTCGTCGACGCCGTCCACGGCAGCCCGATGCGGCTGGAGCGCCGGGGAGACGAGCTGTGGGCGGAGTTCGACGACCCCGGCTGGGAAGGGCCCGACGCCGAGCGCTCCCGCATCCGGCGGCGGGTGGTGATGATGACGGGGTCGCACCACCAGAACGTCTACTGGTACGCGACCGGGCACGACCGCGGGCTGAACGTGTTGCCGGGGGCGTATCTGCTCGACGAAGAGAAGTGGGTGCCGCGCAGTTCGCTCGTGCTGCATCCCCCCGGGCAGTCGCTCGCCATGCTCGACGGCCACTGGAACGCGGTGTGCATCGTGTGCCACACCACGCAGGGACGAACCGCCTTCGACACGCCCTACCGCTCCTTGCCGTTCGTCGAGCAGGCGATCGACACTAACGTCGCGGAGTTCGGCATCGCCTGCGAGTCGTGCCACGGCCCTGCGCAAGCCCACATCGAGGCCAACCGCAACCCCGTCCGGCGCTACGCGAGCCACCTCGCGGGGGACGGCGACCCGACCATCGTCCAGCCCGTGACCCTCGACCCGGCGCGGTCGTCGCAGGTCTGCGGGCAGTGTCACAGCGTGTGGGAGTACTACGACGCCGACGACGAGCGGCGGGCGAGCCGCGACGGGCTGCCCTACCGCCCCGGCGACGAGCTGCGCGACACGCGGTTCATCGTCCAGCCCGCGGCCGACCGCACCTCGGCGAACATCCGGGCCCTGGTCGCCGCCGACCCCGAGTTCGTCCGCGGGTCGTTCTGGCCTGACGGCGCCATCAGAGTCTCGGGCCGCGAGTACAACGGGCTGCTCGACTCTCCCTGCTTCCGCGACGCGGAGACCCCGGAACGCACCTTGAGCTGCTTCTCGTGCCACGCCATGCACAAGAGCGACGACGACCCGCGGACCGTCGCCGAATGGGCCGACACCCACCAAGTGGCGGCGGGCATGGACGGCGACGAGGCGTGTCTGCAGTGCCACGAGCCGCTGCGCGCGGACCCCGCCGCCCACACCCGGCACGCCCCCGAGTCCACGGGCAGTCGGTGCTACAACTGCCACATGCCCTACACGAGCTACGGGCTGCTCAAGGCGATTCGCAGCCACACCGTGGGCAGCCCTTCGGCGGATGAAACGGTGGACTTGGGGCGGCCCAACGCCTGCAACCTGTGCCACCTCGACAAGACCGTGGCCTGGACGGCCGAGGCGCTCGAAGCGTGGTACGACATGCCCGTCCCCCCGATGGGGAACGGCGACCGTACGGTGGCGGCGGGGTTGCGCTGGATGCTGGCCGGCGACGCGGGCCTGCGGGCTCTCACCGCCTGGAGCATGGGCTGGCGACCGGCCCAGGAAGCCTCGGGCACGACCTGGATGGTGCCTCACCTCGGTGAGGCCCTCGGCGACCCCTATGACGCGGTGCGGTTCATCGCGGCCCGGTCGCTGCGCAGCCTGCCCGGCTACGCCAACCTCGACTACGACTTCGTCGGCCCCCGGCAGGCCCGCGTGGAGACCGCGGTCCGCGTGCTCCAGGAATGGCGGGCTTCGCCGGCCGCCCGCCTGCGGCGCGAGCCCGAGCTGCTCGTCGACCCGCGCGGCGAGCTGCGGGTCGACGCCATGCGGCGGCTGTTCGACGCCCGCGACCGGCGGGCCCTCTTCCTCCGAGAGTAGTGGCTCGGCAACCCCGCGGCGACGTCGACTACCCGATCCGCCACCTCCGCTTCGGCTGGTGGTCGCTGCTGGTCTTTCTCTCCGTCGGCTTCGTCCTCGAGCTGCTTCACGGGTTCAAGGCGGGCTTCTATCTGGACGTCACCAACGAGACGCGGCGGCTCATGTGGACCCTGGCGCACGCGCACGGCGCCCTGCTGGGGCTCGTCCACGTCGCCTGGGGGCTGTGCCTGCGCGCGTTCCCCGACCTCGAGGACGGCAGTCAGCGCCTCGTGTCGCGGTGCCTCGCGGGAGCGAGCGTGCTGCTACCGGGCGGGTTCTTCGCGGGCGGCGTGCAGCTCTACGGAGGAGATCCGGGGCTGGGCATCGCAGCGGTGCCGGCGGGAGCGGCGTGCCTGGCCACCGCCGTGTTCCTGACCGCCCGCGCCACCCGGCGGTGCGGGACGGGCCGAAGCACCTGAGCCGCGCCGCTCAGCCCCTGAACCGCCTCGCCCGGACAGCACGCCTGACGGCGCGCTGTCCGCCCGACCCAATCCGCAAATGGTCTGCGCCGTTCCACGGCGCGAGCTACTGCTCGGCCGCGGTCACCGTGATCTCGACCTCGGCGTGCGAGATCAGCATGGCGTCGCTGGCGAACGCGCGCAGTGTGTAGTCGCCCGGCTCATCGAGGGTGACGGTCGTCTCGAACGTGGCGGATGTCCAGCCGTCGCCTTCCATCCCCTCTTCCCACTCCTGATAGCCGTACGGCTCGAACTCGCCGTCGGCCGGCCCCCGGTACACCGCCCACAGCACCGAAATGTGGTTCCGGCTCGGGGTCGGGCGGGTATAGCTCGCGATGTTGTCGGGAATCTGCGGCGCGCCGGGCGGCGGCACCAGCGTGGGGTCGCGTCGGCGCCGCGGAACGCTGTCGTCCCGCTCGGCGACCGGCGTCGGCAGGTCGTCGTCGGTCACCCGGGCGGTCAGGGTCACCGGGGTCCCGACCGTGACCGTGTCGTGGCTCGCGTCGACGCTGACGACCGGGTGGACGTTCGTGTACAGCTCGTCCACGCCGCGGCCGAACTGCGTCCTGGCGTTCGACGTGATGGTGTTCACGTCGATCTCCCACTCCGGCTGCAGCCAGCCGTAGGCCCGCTGAGTGCTCCCGTGGCGGGTCACCTCCCAGATCAGCTCGGCGTCACGGGGAAAGTCCGCCGGCACGTGCACGTCGAACTGGTACCGGTTGGTGCGGGGATAGAAGTAGGTGGGCTGGCCGCGGTCGGGCTCGCCCGGCGAGAAGAAGTTGTCCTCGCCCACCGGCACGTTGGGCCGCTCGCGGTAGTTGCGGTTCAGATAGCCGTAGTGGAACTGGTAGCTCCCGTCCTCGTTCCGGGTCCACCCCTCGAAGATGGGTTGGATGTCCTGTCCCGAGTTGAAGCGCTGCTGGGGCTGCGCCACGATGGGCACGTCCCGGCGGCTGACCTGCGCCGACGCGCCCGCCGCGGCGCCCAGCACCAACACCGCCCCCAGGCCGCCGGCGAGCCCTCGCCGCACCGCCCGTCGACCGAGAAACTGCATGGTCACGTTCCGCTTCCCCTTCCGTTGCTGAAAAAAACCCTCTGCGGGAGCCGCGGCGGCCCCGCAGAGGGCATGGTCATCTACGCGAAACCGGCCGCCGCCGTCAGTCGTTGTCGGCGTTCGCCCTGGCCTCCAGCTCGGCCGCGTACTCCTCCTCGGAGAGGTCGTGCCAACTGATCCAGGCGAAGGCCATCTCGTCGACGGTGCGGCTACCCCCGCCGGTCCAGTTCTTGGGGTCGTGGTTGCCGCGGTTGGCCTGGGTGTTGTCGTGATAGCTGATCACGTGCAGGGTCGTGCCGGCCGGGTACACCGGCTGCGCGTCGTCGGCGTAGTTGTAGACGATGTGCCAGTTGAAGTCGAAGTTGGCGCAACTGACCATCTCGGTCGACCCGTTCGGGTAGATCATCTCGAGGCACTGCCGGGTCCCCAGGAAGTGCATGTGGGGCTGGAAGCCGGTCAGCTTGCCGGGCAGGTACATCTTCTGGTAACCGTCGTGGCGGGTGACCTGGCCGGCCGGGATGTCGAGCTCGCCGGCCTGCCCGAGCTGCCGCGAGTAGAGGATGTGCTCGGGCTCGTAGCCCTCGGGATAGAGCACGAACCCGAGGTCGGTCTGGTCGGTCACTTCCTCGCCCACCGAGTGGTAGTGGAAGCTGAACCGCACGCGCGCGTCGCCCGGGAACAGACGCCCCGTCCCGTCCGGATACACGTCGGCGTTCTTGCCCACCGCGTACTCGTTGAGGAACGCGTCCTCCGAGCTGTCGTTCAACAGCGCGTCCGGGTCGGTCACCGCGTAAGTCAGCGCGTGGTGCACGACGCGCAGGTCGCCGGCCCGGGTCTGAATGGCCTGGATGTAGCGGTCGTCGGGGATGCCCGACGGTACGATGTAGTCGCCCCACCAGTCGCCCGCTTCGGCCGGCACGGTGTGCGGCGGCGAGGTCACGATGACGTCGGGCTCGATGGTCCAGGCCCCGAACTCCTGGAACTCGACCGGGGCCGGCGCGTCCTCGGGATTGCCCCGCGGCGCCCCGTTCTGCACCCAGTTGCCGACGGTCAGGATCTCGTCGTCGCTCAAGGACTTGTCGTCCTTGAAGCCCTGCACGCCGACCTTGGGGTCGATGTGCCACGGCGGCATCTCGCGCGCCTCGACCTTGGCGCGGATGGACCGGGCCCACGGCCGGGTCTCCTGGTAGGTCATCAGCGACATCGGAGCCATGTTGTTCGGCCGGTGGCACACCTGGCAGGAACGCTGCAGGATCGGCTCGATGTCCTTGTGGAACGTCGGGTTCTCCGGCGCCTCGGCCGCGGCCAGGGCCGGAACCATCACCGCTGCTGCCGCCAGACAGCCGAGCACGAATCTGGCGCTTCTCATTCCCCTCACCTCCATGAGTCCGGAATCGCGGAACGAGCGGCCTGACGCACGGCTGGCCCGAGCGTTCACCGCTTCGCTGCCCAGTGTAGCCGTGCCGTTCACCGCTTGGTCGGTCCAGTGTAGCCGTGCCGGCGCAGGTTGTCCAGCCTACATTCCCTTCGCCGCCCGACCCGCGGCGCATCGCCACCTCCGGTGGACGCACGCGCAACCTCAGTCGAAGACCCCGCTGCCTCCCAACCGCGCCGCCGACGCGCTGCCGGCCGGCTCGCGGTGGGCGCTCGTCGGAGGCCTCACCGCGCGTCCGGCTCGCGCGAGATGTCCGGCGGGCTCGGCTCGGCCCCCAGCTTGCGGAGCAGCGCCGCGGTGGTGTCCGACTTGATGAAGTTGCCGCCGGTGTGGACGCCCTCGGCGATGACGAGCGGGGTCCAGCCCCGGTGGTTCCTGGCGTTGACGTCGGCGCCCCGATCGACCAGGAACTGCACGATCGAGTCGGCGCGCTCGCGCCAGGCGGCGCCGTGCAGCGCGGTGTCGCCGGCATCGTTGGCGGCGTTGACGTCGGCGCCGAGCTCCACCAGCAGGTGGACCGCCTCGAGGGCCTCATGCTCGGGCGAGCGGGTGATGCCCGGCTCGTGTCCCACGCCCGCCGCCATCATGAGCGGGGTGGTGCCGTTGCGGGTGGGAATGAAGGGGTCGGCGCCGTGGTCGAGGAGCAGGCGCATCACCGCCGTGTCGTTCGCGCGCGCCGCGATCAGGAACGGCGTCCCCTCCGTGAGGTTGCCCAGGTGGCCCTTCACCTTGATGCCGAAGCCGGGGGTGCCGTTCGTGCGGGCATCGGGGTCGGCGCCGTGGTCGAGCAGGGCCCGGACGGTGCGCAGGCGGTCGGGGGCGTGCATGCCGCCGAAGATGCTCCACTGGTTGCCCTCGGCCACCCCGTTCGAGAGGTCGTTCAGCTCGGTGTCCCACTCCCCCGCCGCCCAATGCAGCGGCGTGTACCCCGGACCGACGTCGGGGTCGGCGCCGCGGCTCAGGAGAAGCTCGACGTAGTCGACGTGACCTCGGATGGTGGCGACGATCAGTGCGCTCGTCCAGTCGTTGGCCACCGCGTTCACGTCCGCCCCGGCGTCGAGCAAGGCCGCGGTCACGGCCCCGTGGGCGTCCCGCGCCGCGAGGAGCAGGGCGGTGTAGCCGGTGGTGGTCCGCGCGTCGACGTCGGCGCCGTGTTCGATCAGCGCCTCGACGACCTGCGTGTGGCCCTCCCAGGCCGCCCACATCAGGGCCGTCTGGCGGTGGTGGTGCTCGCTGGCGTTCACGTCGGCGCCAGCCGCGACGAGGCGGTCGACGGCGTCCCGGGCGCCGCTGCGCGCACAGGTCATCAGCGCCGTCTCGCCGTTCGCCTGCGCGGCGCCGGCATCGGCACCGGCCTCGAGCAGACGCCCGACCATCTTCGCGCTGGCGTTGACGCAGGCGAGGGCGAGGGGGGTCACGCCGTACTGATCGGCGCGGTCCACGTCCGCGCCGGCCGCGATCAGCAGACCGGCGATCTCCGCGTCGTCCCACTGCGCCGCCCAGTGCAGCGCGGTGACGCCGTCCGGCCGGCTCGCGTTCACCGACGCGCCGCCCGCCAGCAATGTGCGAACGGCGGCCGTGTGCTGCTGACGAGCCGCCTCGACCAGCGACAGGTCATCGGCGGGAGCGGCGGCGCCCGAAGCCGCGACGAGAAGGCAGAGCCCGACGCCGATTACCGATCTGCTGTTGATGCGCATGTCACGTCCTCCGGCCGTTCTCCGCCGCGCGCGTCGCGACCGCTCCACGCCGATTTCCGTCCGCACGCGCGGGCCCGCGGTCCGCCCCCGGCGCAGGCTCCGGCAGACCCCTACACGCCGGACACGATCGGCAGGTCGCCGGTCGCGTCGCCGAGCCGCTCGGCCGGGATCCCCATCTTCCCGAGGATCGTCAGGTGCATGTTGGCCAGCGGCGTCCCTTCCGGTAGCCGCACGTGCCGCCCGCCCTGGATGGTGCCGCCCCCGCCGCCGGCGAGAACGACGGGCAGGTCCAGCGGATCGTGCGCGTTGCTGTTTCCCATGCCCGCGCCGTAGATCACCGCCGAGTGATCGAGCAGCGAGCCGTCGCCGTCCTGCGTCGCGGCCATCTTCTCGAGGAAGCGGGCGAAGATCTGCATGTGGAACGTGTTGATCTTCGACAGCTTCGCGAGCTGCTCGGGCCGCTGCCGGTGGTGCGAAGTCGGGTGGTGCGGATCGGCGACTCCGATCTCGGGGAAGGTGCGCACGCTCTTCTCGCGGCCGACGAGAAAGCTGGAGACGCGAGTCAGGTCGGCCTGGAACGCCACCAGCATCAGGTCGAACATGAGGTCCGCGTACTCCTCGAAGGCGGCGGGGACACCGGCCGGCTGCACCACGTCGGGCAGCTCGCGGTCGCTCTGGCTCTCGGCGATCTGGATGCGGCGCTCGATGTCGCGCACCGAGTCCAGATAGCCGGCGAGCTTCGAGCGGTCGCCGCGGCCGAGCTGCCGCTGCAGGTCGGTGATCTCGGCGCTGACCGAGTCGAGGATGCTGCGGTCACGGCGGAGGGCCCGCAGCCGCGCCTCGGTCTCGGTGGTGCCGACCGCCCCGAAGAGGTGCTCGAACACCGCGCGGGGGTTCGTCTCCATCGGCAGCGGCGTGTTCTTGTCGCTCCAGGCGAGCGTGGCGCTGTAGGCGCAGCCGTAGCCGTCCTCGCACTGCCCGGCGAGGTCGTTGGCCTCGAGAGACAGCTCGAGCGAGGCGAGCTGGGTGTCCTCGCGCAGGTCGCGGGCCGCGAGCTGGTCCATCGAGACGCCGACCTCGAGGGTCGCGTTCGTGGTGCCCGACGCCTTCATGGCGTGCGCTCCGGTGAGGAACGCGGCCTGACAGCGCGAGTGGTCGCCGTCACCCTCGTCCAGCCACTGCTTGGCCTCCTCGTTGGCCATGCCGCTCAGCACCAGCACCTGGTCCTGCACGGGGGCGAGGGGCGTCAGAATGGGCGTGAGTTCCAGCTTGCCCTCGGCCGTCGGCTCCCAGTACGGCATGCTCATCCCGTTGGGCACGTACACGGCCCCCAGGCGCTTCACCGGCCGCGCCGCCGTGAACCGCGTCGCCTGCAGCGCCGGCACCATCCCGTCGAGCAGCGGCAGCGCCACGCTCGCCCCGAGTCCCCGCAACACCGTCCGGCGGGACAGACATCTCTTGGTGATGAACATCGGACACTCCTCATCGCAGGCTCGCGGCCGAGCCCGGCGGTCACGGCCCGGCGGTCACGGCCCGCCGGTCCCGCTCTACGGAAACTCGCGCCTCACGGCGCAACCGCCGCCGTCGCGGCCGCTTCCTGCGCCATCCTCATCCGGAACGGCTGGCTCTCCACGATCCCCAGAATCAGGGACGACCACCGGTGGTCGTCCGATGCCGAGTCGCTCAGAATACGACGCACCGCGGGCATGTCGTGGGCGCCGACGGCGCGGCCGAGCGCATAAGTCAGGAGCTTCTCCGTGACCGTGCGCACGAACTCGCCGCGGCGCTCGATCAAGGCCTCGCGGAAGTCGGCGGGACCCGTGAACGCGGTGCCGTCGGGCAGCACCCCCGAGGCGTCTATCGGCGCCCCGCCGTCGTCGTCACGCCACTGCCCGATGCCGTCGAAGTTCTCGAGCGCGAAGCCCAGCGGATCCATCCGCTGGTGACAGGAGGCGCAGGCCGGACTCCGCCGGTGCTGCTCCATCTGCTCGCGGATGGACGCCCCCTCGCCGGCCGCCCCGGTCTCCTCGAGGGCCGGCACGTTGGGCGGCGGGGGCGGCGGGGGCGCGCCGAGGATGTTGTCGAGTAGGTACTTGCCCCGCACCACCGGCGACGTCCGGGTCGCATAGGACGTCACGGTCAGGATGCTCGCGTGGCCCAGCAGTCCGGCCCGCCGCGGGTCCGGCATCGCGACGCGCCGGAAGTGCGCGCCGTAGACGTTGGGGACGCCGTAGAACCGCGCGAGCCGCTCGTTCAGGTACGTGTGGTCCGCCGTCAGCAGCTCGACCAGGGGCCGGTCGTCGCGCATCTGGTGTTCGAGGAACAGCTCGGTCTCGCGCTGGAAGGCCCCGCGCAGGTTGTCGTCGAACTCGGGGTACGCGCTCGCGTCGGGGTCGATGGCCCGCAGGTTCCGGATGAACAGCCACTGCCCGCCGAAGTTCCGGGCCAGCGCAGAAGCCCGCGGATCGGCGAGCATGCGGCGCACCTGGGCGGCGAGCACGCCGGGCTCTCGCAGTCTGCCGGCTTCCGCCGCATCGAGGAGCTCGTCGTCGGGGATGCTGCTCCACAGGAAGAACGACAGCCGCGAGGCCAGCTCGAGGTCGCTGATGGCGTAGACGCCGCCCTCGTCGACGTCCACGGGGTCGCGCTCGACGCGGAACAGGAACTGGGGCGACACCAGCAGCCGGGCCAGCGCCTCCTGGACGCCGCGCTCGAAGCCGCCTTCGCTCCGGCCGGCGTCGTAGAACGCCATCAGCGTGTCGACGTCCGCGTCCGTGACGGGCCGCCGGTAGGCGCGCCGGGCGAGGCCGCTCAGGATCTCCCGCGCACAGGCCGCCCCGGCCTCGGCGCTCGACCCCTCGGGCTGACACACGAAGATGCGCCGCCGGCTCGCCGTGTCGCCGGGGCCGGTCGGGTTGAACGGCCCCTCCAGACGAATGTAGTCGACGTCCATGCGCGGCGCTTCGTAGGTCGAGCTGGTGTGCCGCGGCGGCAGCAGGGTCGGCGGCGGGCCCTCGGTCAGCACGCTCTTCCGGACGAACGCGACGCCCAGCGTGTGCATGCCGGCCGGCGCCTGGAACCGCGCCTCGAGCGCGTCGTCCGCCGTGAGCTGGTAGCGCGACGTGCGGTAGATGCCCGACCCCGTGCACGCGGGGTCGTCGTCGCCGGGGGTCGTGCACCGGCCGCCGATCGCCAGCCGGGCCATGCGCACGCCGTCGAGCAGGACGTCGATCTCCTCGCGGGTGGCGATGGCGCGTATCTGCGAGTTGGTGAAGTTGCGTCCGAGGCGGATCTTGACGACGTACTCGCCGTCGAGCGGGAAGTAGTGGCGCACGGCGATGCCGCCGCGGGTGCCGTAGGGCAGATCCTCGCCCATCCGCTCGTCCTGCCGCATCCCGCGCGACACGCGGAACGTCTCGACCGCTGGCCCCGCCGACGGGTCGCCGACCGCGAGCCGGCTGATGCGGCGGGCCGCGAACAGGTAGCGGCCGAGGAGGGTCGGCGATATGGACAGGACCTCGGCGATGTTGTCGAAGCCTTGGTCCGACTCGTCCGGCGGGAGCAGCGCCACCGGGTCGATCTCCAGGTCGAGGAGATCCCGCACCGCGTTGCCGTACTCGAACCGGTTCAACCGGTGGTCGGGCGGGCGGCCCGGGTTCGGATTGGCGGCGGCGGCGGCGTCGAGCTCGACTTCGAGGCCCGAGACGAAGGCGTCGAGGATCTGGGGGTCGGGGCGGCGCCGGCCCGGCGGCGGCATCGCGCCGCTGCGCAGCTTCCGAATCACCTTCTCCCAGGTCTCGGCCCCGGCCGCGACCGCGTGGACGTCGGCGAGATCGAGCATCAGGCCGGCGGTCCGGGTGCGGGCGTTATGGCAGACCACGCAGTACTCGTCGAGCAGGGCGCGGGGATCGGGAGACGCGGCCTCGGCCGCGGCGCGGGGCTCCGCGCTCGCGCCGCCGGGCGCCTGCGGGGACGCTTCGGCCGGGGTCGCCGCGCCGAGGCCGGCAACCGCGAGCCACAGCAGGATGCACGCGCCGGGACCGAGTCGCGCCGGTCGGACCATCTCGCCCTCCTGCCCGCCGCGTGCGCAGGACCGCCCGTGGCGGCCCCGCCGGACTGCACACGACCTCACGGAGAGTATGGGCCGAGGCCGGCACGCCGTCAAGGGTCGTCACCGGGGCGCGCCGCCTCGTCCGCCCCCCTGGCGCCCGTCTTCCGAAGACCGCCGCCCCGCGGCCTGCCGCCGCCACCGGGGCGCGCGCGTCGGGACGGTGAGATGACGGTCCTGGCCTTGCCGCCGTCGGGCTTCCGATTCATGACAGCGGCGGCTCGGTCCGGAACCCCGCGAACAGGTCGTCCGACAGGGCCTCGGCGCCGGCGCACGAGGCTGCGCCTCCGGTCCTGCGTTGGGACACCACTCTGCTTGACGTGTACGCGCCGGCGGGCGAGAAGTTGCGAACGGCGACGTCCTGGGCGATCATTGAGCCTCTACGACCCGAAGCAACCGCGGAAGGGGGGACTGATGCGCCAACGAGGTTTCGGATTGCCGGTGCTGGTCGTCGTGGCGGCGGCGAGCGCCCTGCAACCGGCCACGGCCGCCGGTCAGGATCGCGCTGCGGCGACCGACGCCGAGTCGGGGTGGACCCTGCCCCGCCTGCCCGACGGCCAGCCGGACCTGCAGGGCTTCTGGACCACCCAGACGTTCACGCCCCTCGAACGGCCCCGGCACTTGGGCGACAAGGCGTTCTACTCCGAGGAGGAAATGGCCTCGCTGCAGGCCCAGCTCACGGCGGAAGGCGTCGACCCGCTGGCCGGCAACGTCATCGACATCGAGGACCCCGAGGAGCGGGAACAGCGGCTGTACCAGGACAACCGTGACCCCAGCTACGTCCACTACGACAACGAGCTCTGGCTGCGGACGCCGGTGCCCAAGGGGCTGTCGACCCGGCGGACCTCGCTGATCACGGATCCGCCGAACGGACGCATCCCCGCCACGACCCCCGAGGCCGAGGCGCGGACGGCGGCGCGGGCCGAAGCGCGGCGGGGCGTCGACCCGTTCACCGGGTACGAGACCCGGCCCCTGTCCGAGCGCTGCATCGTCTGGCCCCACAACGGCCCCCCGATGCTCCCCCCGGCCTACAACGACATCCACCAGATTCTCCAGACCCCTGACCACGTCGTGATCTTCACCGAGCTGAACAACAGCCTCCCCCGCATCATTCCGCTCGACGGGCGCCCGGCCCTGCCCGAGGCGATCCAGCTCATCCCCGGCGACTCGCGGGGCCGGTGGGAAGGCGACACCCTAGTGGTCGAGAGCGCCAACTTCACCGACAAGACCCGCTTCCGGGGGTCGTCGGCGGCCATGCGCGTGACCGAGCGGTTCACCCGCGTCGACGCCGAGACCATCCGTTACGAGTTCACCGTCGACGACCCGACGACCTGGGCGCGGCCGTGGAGCGCGGAGATCCCGATGGTCACCACCGAGGGACCCATGTACGAGTACGCATGCCACGAGGGCAACCACGACGTCCGCCACATCCTGGAAATCTACCGCAACCTGGAGCGCCAGGCGATCGAAGCCGAAGACCAGGCCGCGGCCGGAAGGTAGGGCCGTGGCCGGCGCCGCGGGCGAACCGCGGCGGGATGGACAGAGCGTGACGACGCGCAGAGTGATCGCGGCGGTGGTGGCGCTGGCGGTGCTGGCGGGCGCTGCCGCCGCGTCGGCGCAGTTCGGGTTCTTCCGCGGGTACCGCCTCTGGGGACGATCGGACCTGCCCTACGACGGCCGCCTCCACTTCGTGCGCCTGCGCTGGACGGGGGGGACCTACGGGACGCGGCCAGCGGGCATGGGCGTCAACTTCTGGCTGCACGAGTTCCCCGACGCCGAGGCCAACATGATGGCGGTGGTCGACGAGTACACCGCCGCCGACGCCCGCACCGACGGCAGTCTCGCCCTCGCCCTCGACGACCCCGAGCTGTTCAAGCACCCGATCGCGATGATGTGGGAGCCGGGGTTCTGGATCATGACCGACGCGCAGGCCGCCTCGCTGCGCGCCTATATGCTGAAGGGCGGCTTCGTCATCTTCAACGACTTCGAGACCCGGCAGTGGGAGAACTTCGAGGCCCAGCTCAGGCGCGTGCTCCCCGACGCCCAGCTCATGACCCTCGACGCCGGACACCCCATCTTCAACGTGTTCTTCCGCGTCGGCAAGATCGACGCCCCCAACCCCTACAACCACCACCTCCGGGGGATGACGCCCGAGTACTTCGGCGTCTTCGAGGACAACGACCCCAACGGCCGGATGATGGCGGTCGTCGGCTACAACACCAACCTCGGCGAGTACTGGTGGCTCGCGGGCCGCGGCCTCCTCCCCATCGAGGCCGAGAACACCGGCTTCCAGATCGGCGTCAACTTCATGCTGTATGGGCTGACCCACTGACCGGCCGTGCGTTCCTCGGATCGCCACCCTGGGCATCCCCACGAGGCGGGCGCCCACCGGCAGCCCGTAGCCACCTTTGCGGCGAGCTGCCCGCCGGAACCGCGTCATCGCAATACGTCGCCGTTCCACAGCCGCTTCAAGAAGTCGAGCAACGGCAGCACGTGCACGTCGTCCCACAGGGCGGCGCGGCGTCCGAGGTAGACGCCGTAGCAGGTCGCGGCGTGAGGGAGATGCTCCCGGATCCGGCGGAAGCCGCGGTTGAACCGCTTGTCCCAGCGCGCCGACGCCTTGACCTCGATGGCGACGAACCCGGCCGCCGTCTCGCAGATCGCGTCCACCTCGGCGCCGTCGTAGCTCCGCCAGTAGTGCAGCGGGTAGTGCCGCCCCGAGTAGCTCAAGTGCGCGCGGAGCTCGTTGATGACGAACGTCTCGACCAGCGGCCCGAGCTCTTCCGGGGTCGGCGGATAGGGCAGGCGACCCGACAGAGCCCGGACCACGCCGCAATCGAAGAAGTAGAACTTGCTCTGCCGCACCCGCTTGGTCGCGGACTTCAGCTTCCAGGCCGGCAACCAAGCCCCGATCAACGTGTCGACTAGGATCGCGAAGTGGCTCTGCACGGTCCGGCGGTCGATGCCGGCGTCGCGCGCAATCGACGCGGCGTTGGTGGACTGGGCGTTCTGCCGGGCCGCGATCTCCAGGAAACGGGCGAAAGCGCCGACATTGCGGGTCAGCGCTTCCGCCTGAACCTCCTGCGCCAGGTAGGTCTGAGCGTACGTGCGCAGGTAGTCCTGCGGGCCACCACCGGCGAGGGCCATGGGGAGCGTGCCCTGGGAGAACGCGAGATCGAGGTCGAGGTCGAAGTCCACCTCGGCCGACACCAGCGGGAACATCGTGGTGGTGATGGCGCGCCCCGCCAGCAGATTGACTCCGCGCCGCCGGAGTTTGCGGGCGCTCGATCCCGACAGCACGAAGCGGAGCCGGCGGGACTCGATCAGACGGTGCACCTCGTTCAAGAGTTCGGGGACCCTCTGCACCTCGTCGATCACCGCCCACGCGCCGGCGGGTAGGCCGGCGAGCTCCCGGTAGAGGGCGCCGGGGTCCTTGCTCAGCCTGAGCGCCTCGCCGGTGTCGAGGAGGTCGTAGAAGGCGGCGTCCGGGAAGCGGTCGCGTATCCAGGTGGTCTTGCCGGTACCCCGGGGACCGAACAGGAAGACCGACCGGTCGGGAGTCGGGAGCAACCTGGCGTACATGCTGTCCTATTTTACCCAAAAATAGGACATATATGATGCCATTATTCCATGACCTGTTTCGCAGGGTAACCCGACTCCGCCGACGCAACGGGTGACGGTGGCCAGGCGCTCCGAGTACGCACTCTGCGACTGCGAAACGCTCGCCGCGGCCGATTCCCGCCCCCCGAGCGGCGGTTCCGGGCCCGCAGAGCCACGCCGGTCAGCGCAGGCCGACGATGCCCCTGACGGACTCGGCGAGGGCGGGCGCGTCGTAGCCGACGCCCTCCTTGAAGACCAGCGTCACGTTTCGGATCTCGGCCGGGCGGCGCACCGGATCGCCGTCGATGACGATGAGGTCGGCCAGCTTGCCCGCTTCGACGGAGCCGTAGCGGGCGTCCTCGCCCAGCACGCGGGCGCCGTTCAGGGTCATGACCTCGACGACCTCCTCGGGCGTGAACCCGGCCTCGAGCAGGAGCTCGTAGTTGCGCTGGTCGCCGTAGCCGGGCAGGGCCCCGCCCATGCCGGTGGGGTCGACGCCGGCCGCGAGCAGCCCTCCCGCGTCGGCGAACAGCTTCTCGAAACGCTGCGCCTTGGGGAACAGGGTGGCCATCGGCGCGTCGTCGCGCGACGCGACGTCGGCCCGCGACGCGAGGTACTCGTCGCGGGCGCCGGGGGCGAGCATCTCGAGCACGCGGTCTTCGAGAGGCGGGCGGTTGGGGACGGCGAGCTCGTAGACGGCGAGGGTCGAGGTCATGGCGACGCCGCCCTCGACCATGGCGCGGATGGTGGCGGCGACGGCGTCGCCCTCCACGTCGACCTCGAGCAGGCTGCGCTGCACGCCGGGCGGGCAGACGCCGGGCTCTTTGCCGGGCACGTAGTCGCTGTTGGTGAAGAAGCCGTGCTCGATGTTGTCGATGCCGAGATCCACCGCCTCCCGGAACGAGATCGAGCAGAGGTGCCCGGTGACCCTGACGCCACGCCGGTGCGCCTCGTCTATCGCCGCCGCGAGCTCCTCGTCGCCGATGCGGGTGTAGGCCTTGAACCAGTCCACGCCCTCGTCGGCCCAATACGCCACGACCCGCCGGGCGTCTTCGGGGGTCCCGACCTGGAACATCTGCGGCGACGCGCCGGCGCCCGACAGGTAGGGGCCGGTGATGTACATGCGCGGTCCGATCTCGCGGCCGTCGGCTATCGCGCGCTTGAGGTTCAGCTCACTGTACGGTGAGAAGGCGCCGGTGGTGCGGATGGTCGTCACCCCGCTCGCCAGGTAGAGGCGCGGCGCGCTGAAGTTGAGCTGCACCCGGCGGCCGCGGGTCATGTAGAACGTGTGGTCGTGGAGGCCGACGAAGCCGGGCAGGACGGTGTGGCCGGCAAGCGACAGCGTACGGGCTCCGGCGGGGACCGCGACCTCGGCGTCGGGTCCCACCGCGGCGATGCGGCCGTCCCGGATGAGAACGGTCCGGCCGCCGGCCGCGGGGCGGCCGGTGCCGTCGACCAACTGCACTCCCGTCAGCGCGACGACCGCGTCGTCGACTTCGACGAACTCGCGCACCGTGTCCGACAGCGAACTCGCCGGCTGGGCCGAGCCGAGGGGCACGGCGGCGACCGCGAGCAGGAACGTGGCGAACGTGGCGATCAGGTTGCGCATGGTTCTCCTCCGTCATCGAGCCTCGGCGCGCGGCGGCGGGCCCGCCGCGACGTCGAAGACCATCTTCATCCCCGACTCGAGGTGCTCGGCGATGTGGCAGTGCAGCATCCACCGGCCCGGGTTCGAGAGCTCCAGCAGGAGGTCGGCGGTCGAGCCGGCCGGCAGCAGCATCGTGTCCTTCCACACGAGATTGCGGTTCGGGACGCCGTCGCGGCCAAGCACGAGAAAACGTTGGCCGTGGATGTGGACGGGGTGCTGCATGGCGTGGACGGCGCCCCGGTCGTTGCGCAGGCGTACCTTGACGACATCGCCCCGTCGGAAGCGCCAGTCGATGGCGTCGTTTTCGAGGCCGGTGTCGAGGTCGCGCAGGACCCAGCGGACCGGGCCGGCGGTGGTGACCCAGTTCATGCGCGGCATGGTGCCGCTCCACTCGACCGGGTTGAAGAACGAGCGATCCAGGTTCAGCAGCGGCTCCAGGGGGTCGGGGAGCCCGCCGAGCTCGAGGGTCAGTAGCAGCCGGTGGTCGACCGGGCGATCGAACTCGTCGCGGTAGGCATCGATGTCGGACATGACGTCCGGGTGAGGGCGCAGCTCGCGGAAGCTGGCCTCGTGGTCCGGCGCGGCGGGGACGTCGGTGACCGTCACCGCGCCGAGCACCGTCTCGTCGGGGAAGTAGTTCCCGTACACGTGGTCGATGGCGCGCACCCGGTTGACGAGCCGCGCCTCCCCCGGCTCGTCGAACCGGACCTCGACGACGTAGCGTTCGGCCGGAGCGATGACTACGCTGTCGACCCACGCCTGCCGCTCGAACTTGCCGACGTCGGACGCCACCAGCTTGATGGCGGCGCCACCGAACGAGAGGTTGAACGTTCGGGTGTTCGAGACGTTGGTCAGGAAGAAGCGGACGACCTCGCCCCGCGCCACGCCCAGGCGGTACTCGGGCTCGCCGTTGACGAGCAACAGGTTACCGAAGCGGCCCATCAGGGCGTGGGTGGCCTCCTCGCGGCCGAACGGCACGAGGCCGTCCTCTCCGACGAGCAGGTCGTCGAGCATCAGCACCTGCTCGCGGTTCGCGGGGCCGAAGTAGTCCGGATCGGCCGCGTCGACGCGCAGGTTGCCGTACAGCCCCAGGTCCTGCTGGACATCCTCGCGGTGGTGCGGATGGTACCAGTAGAGGCCGGCGTCCGGGAAGTGGATCCGGTACTGGAAGGTCGCGCCCGGCGCGATGGGGTCCTGGGTGAGGCCGGGGACGCCGTCGAACCGGTTATCGAGGCGGATGCCGTGCCAGTGCACGGCAGTCGGAAGCTCGAGTCGGTTCGTGACGTTCACGGTGATGGCGGCCCCCTGCGGCACATGGACGAGGGGGCCGGGATACTGGCCGTTGTAGCCGTACATGGTGAACGTCCGGCCGCCGATGGTGCGGCGGACGAGGCCGGCTTCGAGGTCGAGGGTCGCGCCGTCGCCGAGCCGGACGATCTCGCGCGGGCGGGCGTCGGGAAGCGGCCCCGCGTCGGACGGCAGGAACGGACCGACGGGCGGCGCGAGGCGGCCCACCCCGGGCATCATGGCCACCGCAGGGTGCATGGACGGGCGCGTCCAACCGCGCGGGGCCGGGGGCAGGGGGCCTCCCGCGACCATTCCCGTGACGGCCAGCAGGTCCTCGGGCTCCATCCGCATGCCGGCCGAGATGCCGCGCAGGACAACGCGGCCGCCCCACGACGCCCCGTCGGGCGCCGCCTCGGCGGTGACGAGCACCAGGAACTTGTCGAGGTCGACGGACCCGAGCGCATTGGGACCGTTCGCCACCGGGCCCAGATTCACCACCGGCCGCAGGAGCGGGGTGGTCGCCCAGGCGACGTAGCCGGTGTAGTCGCCGAGCGACGCGGGCTCGGGCAGGCCGGCGGCGTGCAGGGTCAGGTCGAAGCGGTGACTGCCCGAGGCGGTGACCGCGGCGCCGAACGGCGAGGGCGGCGGCTTCAGCTCGACGTAGCCGGCAACGCCGGGATAGTCAGGGGCATGAACCAGCTCCATGCAGTACAGGTCGGGGTCGGCCTCGGGCCCGCGCGGGTCGAGGGTCGGACACCGGGCGGGCCCGGCGTCCAAAGACGGCTGGCCGACCGCCACGGTCGCGAGAGCCGCCGACGCCGCGAGACACAGGACCAGGACCGCCGACGGCCCGATGGGGAACGCCCGTTGGGGGAGCATCGGCACAATTTGCCGCAAGTGCGGCTCTCCCGCCACCCGAACGAGGGACCCGCACGACGGACCCCTTCGCGCGCGGGGGGACGGTGACAACGAGGTATGGGTCGTCGGGCTCGCCACGAACCCCCTTCCGCGCGCGGGGGACGTGAACACACCGCATGACCGAACGCCTGTAGCGTCTCGCCCCATTCCGCGCGCGAGGGACGTGGATCGCCTGCGTACACGAAAGGGGGACCGGGACCTCGGTCCCGATCCCCGTTCCCGATCACCGAGTCCGCGGCGAGCGAATCAGTTGGACGGCCACACCACGCCCTGGTCGGCGCGAATCGGGCCTTCGCCCTTGTACACGAACTTCTGGACGCGCTTGCCCTCGAACGTCTCGGTCGTGTAAATGTTGCCGGACGAGTCGGTCGCGATGCTGTGCGCACCGTAGAACTGCCCCGGCTGGCGCCCGCCGTCGCCGAAGCTCGAGATGACCTCCATCTCCTGACGGTCGATGATGTAGACCTTCTCGTTCACGCCGTCGGCCATGTAGAGGTACTTCTGGTCGGCGTCGCGCGAGAACGCGACGTCCCAGGCCGACCCCGCGCCCAGGGTCTCCCTGGCCACGATCAGCTCCTCGACGAACGTGCCGTCCTTCTGGAACACCTGGATGCGGTTGTTCACGCGGTCGCAGGCGTAGACCAAACCGTCGTTCGACAGATCGGCGCAGTGCACCGGGGTACGGAACTGCGGCGCGGGCTCGGCGTCGGGATCGTAGCGACCGAGGTCGGCGTCGTCCGGCGTATTGCCGTAGGCGCCCCAGAAGCGCTTCATGGCGCCGGTCTCGGCGTCGAGCACCGCGACCCGCTTGTTGAGGTAGCCGTCGGCGATGTACGCCTCGTTGTCCTTCGGGTCGACCATGATCTTGGCGACGCGGCCGAAGTTCTCGGAGTCGTTGCTGCCCGCGTTGCCGCCCGAACGGCCGACCTGCAACAGGAAGTTCCCGTGGCGGTCGAACTTCAGGAGATGCGAGTCGGGGCCGCCGTTGCCGCCGATCCACACGTTGTCCATGTGGTCGACCCAGATGCCGTGGTTCGAGGCCGGCCACTCGTAGCCCTCGCCGGGGCCGCCCCAGTAGTTGACGAGCGTGCCCGCCTGGTCGAACTCGAGCACCGGAGGCGCGGGGAAGCAGCACTCGACCGCCACCGGCGGATCCTGCGCCGCCGGCACTTCGCCGGCCGCCAGCGAATCGCCGCGGTGGATGATCCAGACGTGGTCGCGGTTGTCGACCGACACCCCGATGGTCGTGCCCAGCAGCCAGTGGTTCGGCAGCGGCTTCGGCCAGAGCGGATCCACCTCGAACACCGGGCCCCAGACCAGGTCGCCCTGCATCGCCTCGGTGCGGCCCATCGTGGCGCCGACGCCGATCATCGCGACCAGCGCGAGAGCCAACGCCCCGAACGCCAGCCGCCGTCCATTGCTCTTCTGCATGACTGCTCTCCTCATCAGGCTCCGGCACAGCGCCTGGCGCCCGTTCCCGCAGATCCTCCGATACCCGACCGCTCGATGCAACCTTGAAATCCCGCCGATGCGAGGCAGCCCTCTCACCGGTCCCGCCCGCCGCACCAGCGCCGTCGGCGCGAAGACGCCATCCGCGCCGAAGCCCGTCGTCCTGCTGATGCGGCGGCGGCGCGGCTCGCACGCCGGCACGCCCGACCGCCCGCACGCGTCGACGTCGTCCCGCTACCTCGGCTGCGGCACGACCCGCATGTAGGGCAGCGGCTGCTGCCAGCCGTCCGGGTACGTCGCCCTCGCGTCCTCGTCTGAAACCGCGGGCAGGATGATGACGTCCTCGCCCTGCTTCCAGTTCACGGGGGTCGCCACCTTCTTCGCCGCCGTGAGCTGAACGGAGTCGAGCAGGCGCAGGATCTCGTCGAAGTTGCGGCCGGTGCTCATCGGGTAGGTGATGGTCGCCTTGATGCGCTTGTCCGGCCCGATGACGAACACCGAGCGCGCCGTCGCGTTGTCGGCCGGCGTCCGCCCCTCGCTGGTGTCCCCGGCGTCGGCCGGCAGCATGTCGTACTGCTTGACGATCTTGAGCTGGGGGTCGCCGATGAGGGGATAGTTCACGGCATGCCCCTGCGACGCCTCGATGTCGCGAGACCAGCGGTCGTGATCGCTCACGCCGTCGACGCTGATGCCGAGAATCTTGCAGTTGCGCTTCTCGAACTCGCCCTGCAACCCCGCCATGCAGCCCAGCTCGGTCGTGCACACCGGGGTGAAGTCCTTGGGGTGCGAGCACAGGATGGCCCAGCCGTCCCCGATCCACTCGTGGAAGTTGATGGTGCCCCGCGTCGACTCCGCCGTGAAGTCGGGGGCCACGTCGTTGATGCGTAGCGACATCCGGTTTCCCTCCTCGTTCACCGCCGGGAGCCCGCCCCGTTCCCACGGCGCCGGCTCCCGACGGGCATTTCCATCTGCGCTTGCAGACGCCGTCCGATCGGTGGCGGCGACCGTCCCATCGGCCCGATTATTCCACGGTCCAGAGCGTCAGCGTCTCGATGTCCTTGACGTAGACCCGGTTGCCGACCAGGGTGGGCTGCGTCCAGGTCGCGCTCTCCGCCACCTCGTAGCGCTGCACCGGCTCGAAGGCGGTGCGGCTGCTGGGCAGGACGAGAAGCTCGGCGTCGTCCTGCAGCGACACGATGGTGTCGCCCGCGTTCAGGATGGCCGCGTTCTCGGCCTGCCGGGGCGCGCTCGTCCAGAGCACCTCGCCGTTGTCGAGGTCCAGGCCGAAGTACTGCCCGCTGTTCAGGTGCGACAGCCCGTACAGCACGCCGTCGACGACCACCGGGTTGGTCATGTGCAGGCCCACCTCGTCGGTGTGCCACACGTCCTCGGTGGTCCAGGCGTTCCCCTCGCGGACGATGCGGAAACGGGTGACGCCGTTGGCGCGGCCCGTCTCGATGACGTCGCCCCGGTAGAGCTGCGGGGTCTGCGACGTGGTCGTCGAGGGCGTCGTGAAGGGCCGGCTCCACAGTAGCTGGCCGGTGTCGGCGGCCACGCCGACGATGTTCTCCTGGGTGAAGGTGATGACTTGGCGCGCGCCCTCGACCTCGGCGATGACCGGCGACCCGTAGGCGGGCCCGTCGCCGTCCCAGCTCCACTGCACCTCGCCGGTGGCGGCATCGAACGCGGTCAGCGCGCCGTCGTCGTTCCCGCCGACGTGCAGAATCACGCGGTCGCCGTCGACGACCGGCGACTGGCCCGTATGGTAGAGCGGCTCGACCGGATCGGCGGGCCGCTGCCAGAGCTGCCGGCCGTCCGCCGCGGCGAACGCGGTGACGATGCCGCTGATGCCGAGCGAGAAGAGGCGCCCGTCGGCATAGGCCGGCGTCGACTTGGGCCCGGGCCCGTGGACGCGAGTGGCCGGCATCATCTCGAACGGGGCGGCATAGCTCGACCGCCAGATGGTCTCGCCGGTGGCGGGGTCGAGGGCCTGCATGACCTCGTCGTCACCCTGCCGGCTGAAGACGTACAGCCGATCGCCGACGAGGAGCGGCGTCGCGTAGCCGAACCCCACGTCGATGGTCCACTGCCGGGTCAGCCCCTCGGGCCACGCCGCCGGCACGTCGAACCCGACGATCGAGCCGTCGCGGTTCGGTCCCCGCCACTGGGGCGTGTCCTGGCCGGCCGCCGTCGCCGGCGCCGTCCCCATCCCGATAGTCAGTGCGATTGCGACCACTGCAAGACGCTTGAGCACCATTCCTTCTCCTCTGAAACCTGCGGCCGAGTCCGCGGGTCGCCTCCCCGCCGAGGCTGCGTGCCGCGCCCGGCGCAAGTCCGGCCCCCAGCGCGGACGGGGTCCGGCCCATGGCGCGAGCCCGCGATCGCCCGGTTCCGTCTCGTCGCGGAACCCTCGCCGACCGCCGCCCAGGACGACTTCGCATCCCGCCTCGGGCCGCGGCCGGTCGAGCCGTCCGCCCCGTGCCCGCGGGCCTCGCGTACGACGACTGATGATTATAGGATGCGACACACGACCCTGGATACCGTTACCTTGGAGCATTGGAGCACGCGATGAGCCTTCGACTCGCCCTGATCGTCGTCCTGTGCCTGGCCCCGGCGCCGCCAGCCGCGGCCCAGGATCTCGCGCCCGCCGATCCCGAATCGATGGGCATGTCGTCGGAACGCCTCGACGAGGCCACCGCGGCCCTCCAGGCGCACATCAACGGGTCGAACATCGCGGGCGTGGTGGCGGCAGTGGCCCGCCACGGCCGCATCGTCTACTTCGAGGCGCTCGGCCAGCGCGACCGCGAGACCGGCGACTCGATGAGCGGCGACGACCTGTTCCGACTCTACTCGATGACCCGACCCATCACGAGCACCGCCGTCATGATGCTGTGGGAAGAGGGGCGGTTCCAGCTCGACGATCCGATTTCCCGGTACCTGCCTCAGTTCGCCGACCAGCGCGTGTTCGCCGACCCGGGGGCCCCGGACCCGGCCCGCACGCGCCCCCGTTCGGGCGACATCACCGTGCGCCACCTGCTGACCCACACCGCCGGCATCGGCAGCCGCAGCAGCCCAATCTACCGCGCCGAGCAGGTCCGCCTGCGGTCCATCACCCTGCCCCAGCTCGTGGACAACGCGGCCCGCGTACCCCTGTTCGAGGACCCTGGCACCCGGTTCCGCTACGGCATCTCCACCACCATCCTGGGCCGGCTGGTGGAGGTCTGGTCCGGCCAGCCGTTCGAGGCGTACCTGGCCGAGCGTCTCTTCGAGCCCCTGGGCATGACCGACACCGTGTTCTGGGCGGACGGCGAGCGCGCGGACCGCCTCACCACCGTCTACCGCCTGGACGACGGCAGCGGCGAGCTCTACCCCTACGCCATCGAGCAGGTGCCGTTCACCGAGCCACCCGCCCTCATCGAGGGCGGCGTCGGCCTGCTGTCGACGGTCATGGACTACCTGCGCTTCGCCCAGATGTTCCTGAACGGCGGCGTCCTCGACGGCGTGCGGGTGCTCGAGCCCGAGACGGTCGCCCTGATGACGCGGAACCACGTGCCCGACGCGGCGATGCCGCTCTCGCGCTCCGGCTACATGGCGGGGTCGGGCTGGGGCCTGGGGTTCAACGTCGTCCTCGACCCGCGGCGGTACTCGTTTCCGGTAGGCGACGGCGAGTACTGGTGGGACGGCTCGTCGGGGACCCGGTTCTCCATCGATCCGGAGCACGGCCTGATCACCGTGATCATGGCTGCGGTCTCGCCGTCGCGAGGCGGCGGTTTCCGGGAGGAGTTCAAGGACCTCGTGTATCGGGGGATCTTGGACGAGCGGTAGACGAGCGGTAGTTGCGAGGACGTGTCATCGACGCTCGTCGCCACCGGCGCGACGCGGCGCGGTGGATCGCTGCCGTCACCGAAGGCCTCGGCGTGGCGCGAGTCACCCACGGGGCCGCCCCCTCGGGATGCCGGTCGTAGGCCGGTTTCCCCGCGGGTGAGCCGTGGGCCGCGCAGGGCGACGCGTCGGGCAGGGACCCGCCCGCCGGGGCGGCCTTGCGCGCGATGGCGGGTGCAGCTCAGCGTCCGACCGGCGCCTGACAGTCGACATCACGGTCGACGACGACCGGCCACCAGCCCGTGAACGCGGCGTCCGAGCCGGCGATCGGCAGAATCAGGTCGAGGGGGCCGAATGCGTCCTCCCCGGCCAGCTCGGCCAGGCGCCGGCGGAACACCTCCACATCGGGAGCGTCGAACACGACGAAGAAGAACTCCCGAGTACGGCCCGCGAAGGTCTCGCGCTTCACCGCCATGCAGACCGGCTGCAGGCGCGCCCGCTCGATCCCGGCTTCGTCCGCGACCCGGCGGATGGCCTCGGGCGAGAGCCCCGACGCCGGCCCGGCGGGCAACTCCGAAGCGAGCACGATCGGGAGCACGTCGTCCACCGGCGAGGTCATCGACGCCATGGTGCGGTCGAAGAGCTGGTCGAACAGGCCGGCACGGAACAGGGCAGGTGGCTGCAACCCCACCGCCCACACCGCGGGCCGCGCGGGGTCCGCCAGCACCAGGGTCCAGCCGGACAGCGCATCCGCCGGCGCGTCGTAGGGCTCGGCGATGGTGTCCTGCAGCGTCCGCAGAAAGAGCCACGGCACGAGGATGAGGGCGGCGAGTCCGAGGCCGAGCTTGACGAGGGTCTGCTTGCGCATGGGTTCGATTCCGGATGCCTATTCGTCCGGCTCCTCCACGAACCGGTAGCCGACCCCGCGCACCGTCAGCAGGTGCCGCGGGTGGGCCGGCTCGGCCTCGATGTAGCGGCGCAGCCGCGCCACGAAGTTGTCGACGGTCCGCGTGTCGGTGTCCTGCCGCACTCCCCACACCTCCTCCAGGAGGGTCCGGCGAGACACCGTCTTGCCCGCGTGTTGCACGAGATGGCGCAGCAGCGTCGCCTCCATCAGCGTCAGCGGCTGCTCGGTACGGTCGCGGCGCAGCACCTGGTTGCGGAAGTCGACGTGCCGGCCGGCGAACGAGTACTCGTCGGTCTCCACGGCCTGCCCCGCCTCGTTCCCCCGCAGCCACCGGCGGCGGCGCAGCAACCCCTGGATGCGGGCGAGGAGAATGGACAGGTCGAACGGCTTGGGCAGATAGTCGTCGGCGCCCGCCTCGAACCCGCGCAGGACGTCGTCGGTGTGCGAGCGCGCCGTCAGCAGCATGACCGGCACGAACTGCCGCGCCGCGCGCAGTCGCCGCACGACCTCGAACCCGTCGAGGCCCGGCAGCATGACGTCGAGCAGCACGACGTCGAAAGCGCCGGCGGGGGCGCTCCCGTCGACGAGCCGATCGAGGGCCGCCTCGCCCGTGTCCTCGACGTCGGCGGCGTACCCTTCCGCCTCGAGATTCAGCTTGAGTCCGGCCGCGAGGTGGTCTTCGTCTTCGACGATGAGGACGCGGTTCATGACTTCAGCGGCAGCTCGAGGGTGAACGTGCTCCCCCGCTCGAAGCCCCGGCTGTCGGCATAGGCGCGTCCGCCGTGCCGCCGCGCCACCGCGCGGACGATGGACAGCCCGAGGCCGGTGCCCCGCACGCGCGAGTGGAGGGCGGCAGGCAGGCGGTAGAACCGGCGGAACACCCGCTTCAATTCGTGGCTGGTGATGCCGATCCCCTGGTCGCGCACGCTGACCGCCACCCGCCGCGCCCCGATCCTGGCCACGTTCACCGCCACCCGCACGCGGTCGCCCGAGTACTTGACGGCGTTGTCGACGAGGTTGGTCACCGCCGCCGTCAGCTCCTCCCGGTCGCCCTTGACGACGAACGCGCCGTGAGCGGGCCGCCCCACGAGCTCCACCTCGCCGTTCACGAGGTTGTGCCGCTTGCCGGCGAGCGAGATGCACTCGCCGACCACCTCCGTCAGGTCGACGTCGGTGGGGTTGTCGACGCGGCGAGCGGCCCCGGTCTTGCCGGCGAGCAGGAGCTGGTCGATGGTCCGCTGCAGGCGATCGGAGTCGTCGAGCATCGTGTCGATGATGTCGTGCCGCGTGTCGACCGCCAGCTCGCGTTGGCGCAGCGTCTGCAGGTACAACTTGATGCTCGCGAGCGGCGTCTTCAGCTCGTGGGTCACCGCGTGGATGAAGGCGTCGTGCTGCTCGCTCCTGCGGATCTCGCGGATCAGGAAGGCGGTGTTCAGGGCGAGGCCGCCGACGAGGACCACGAAGCTGAGCACGCCGAGCAGCAGCAGAAGCCCGGTCCGCCAGTAGTTGACGATGAAGCTGATGTTGAGGACGACGGCGACGGCGATGAGGCCTACGCCGAGCAGGCCGGCGAGGACGACCGAGCGTCGGCGATTGCCGCCGAAACGATCCATGCGCATAGCATAGCGCCCCTGCCGTTCTCCCGCGACCGTATCGCGAGGCGGACTCGCCGCCGACGCCGCGGCGCCGTCACGCCCGATGCGGGCGTGGCCGGTTCCCGGCAGGAGGCGTCCACTCGCGGGCGGTCGGTGGTTCCGCCGCAGGCGCGCGCCGCCAATCTCGGTCTAAGCGGCGTTCTCGACCGGCAGCGTCTTGTGGGCGATCTGGGCGGCGCTGGGCACCTGCACGTCCCACGCGAGCCCGAGCCACTGCATGACGCGGATCTGCATCCAGCTCAGGTCGACCTCCCGCCAAGTCATGCCGTGCCGAGCCGAGCGGGGATGGGCGTGGTGGTTGTTGTGCCAGCCTTCGCCGAAGGTGATGAGGGCCACCCAGAACGAGTTCTTCGAGTCGTCGCTGGTGTTGAAGCGGCGGCTGCCCCAGAGGTGGGTCGCCGAGTTGATGAGCCAGGTGCAGTGGAGGCCGACGACGACCCGCAGGAACACCCCCCACAGCAGCCACGACCAGCCGCCGATGGCGAACAGGGCGAGACCCAGAACCACCAAAGGCACCCAGTGCCAACGCGTGAGCACCTGGTAGAACCGGTCCTTCATGAGGTCGGGCGCGTACTTCCCCATGATTTCGGTGTCGGCGTGCAGCTCTTCGCCGAAGATGGTCCACAGCATGTGCGACCACCATTTGCCGTCGCGCGGCGTGTGCGGGTCGCCGGCCTTGTCGGAGTGCTGGTGGTGGATGCGGTGCAGCGCCGTCCAGAACACCGGCCCGCCCTGCAGGGTCAGGCAGCCGCAGATCGCGAAGAAGTACTCGACGAGCTTGGGGGTCTTGTAGGCGCGGTGCGTGTGGAGCCGGTGATAGCCCAGTCCGATGCCCCAGCCGATGCAGACCCAGTGCAGCACCGCGGCCACCGCCACCGCCTGCCAAGTCGTATGGAACAGCGCCACGACGGCCAGGACATGGAAGCTGCCGAACGCGATTGCGGTCACCCAACTGACCCTGTCACCACTCGCGAAGTCGACCTGCTTCGTGGACACGGCAACTCCTTCGAGATGAAGGCCCGGGCACCAACGCCCACGCCGGAAGCCAGCGTAGCAGGCTGCCGGCCCGGCGGTTGTAATAGTTGTGTAATTGCGCGACGGGCCGGTCCGCCCTCCCGGCCCGAGCCGCCTCGCCCGCCAATCGTCGCCTGCGGCTCCGCTTGGCGCCCAACCAACCCTGCAGGGGTCCGCGCCGTTCCACCGCGCGAACCCCTCGCCCGCCAATCGTCGCCCGCGGCTCCGCTTGGCGCCCAACCAACCCTACAGGGGTCCGCGCCGTTCCACCGCGCGAACCCCTCGCCCGCCAATCGTCGCCTGCGGCTCCGCCCCGCGTCCAACCAACCCTACAGGGGTCGCGCCGTTCCACGGGGCGGACTACAGCGCCGGATGCTGCAGGTGGTGGTCGGTGGCCAGTTGGAACGCGTGGGCGAGCCGCAGGATCTCCCGCTCGCCGAACAGCTTGCCGGTGAACCGCAGGCTCGTGGGGCTCCCCTCGTGGAACCCGCTGGGCATGCTGATCTCCGGGTGCCCGGTGAGGTTCGTCAGCCCGAGGCTGCTGCCGACGAACAGGTCGAAGTCGCCGAGCGCCTCGTGCAGGTCCTCGATGATGCGCATACGCAGGCGGTTGGCCTGGATGTACTCGATGGCCGGGACGAAGCGCGACACTCGGAAGCTGTCGGGCCACCGACTCCGCTCGGGCTCCTCCCGCATGCCATCGAGCTGGGCGTTCAGGGCCGGCACGTCGAACGCCGCCGCCGCCTCGGTGCCGAGGATGAAGCCGATCGCGCCGCTCGGCAGATCGGGCAGGTCGAGCGGCGCCACCTGCACGCCGAGGCCGCGGATCGCGTCGAGGGCCGCCCGGTTGTTGGCCTGGGTCTGCCGCCGGGCAGTCAGTTGGGGCGCGTTCTCGTCCTCGCTCTCGTCGTCGTCCTCGAACGCCGACCGCAGGTACGCGACCCGCAGGGCGGTGACGTCGCTCTGCGCGTCCCAGTCGAACGGCACGTCGAACAGGGTGTTGTCGAGCCCGTCCGGCCCCTGGATGGCCGCGAACACGAGGGCGCAGTCCTCGGCCGACCGGCACATGGGCCCGATCTTGTCCATGGTCCAGCTCAGGGTCATCCCCCCGTACCGGCTCACGCGGCCGAAGGTGGGGCGCAGGCCGGTGACGCCGTTGCGGGTCGAGGGCGAGATGATCGACCCGCGGGTCTCGGTGCCGATGGAGAACCCCACGAGGCCCGCCGCGGTGGCCGCCCCGGGGCCGGCCGAGGACCCGCTCGAGCCCTGCTCCGTGTTCCAGGGGTTGCGGGTGCGGCCGCCGAACCAGCGGTCGCCCGACGCGAGGGCCCCCATCGTCAGCTTGGCGACGAGGATGGCGCCGGCGTCCGTGAGGCGGCGGTAGACGGTGGCGTCGGTGTCGATGGTCTGTCCGCGGTAGGGCGACGCGCCCCACGTGGTCCGCGTACCCCGCACCGCGAGCAGGTCCTTGGCGCCCCAGGGAATCCCGTGCAGGGGCCCGCGGTAAGTGCCGGCGGCGATCTCCTCGTCGGCCCGCCGGGCCTGGCGCCGGGCCAGGTCTTCGGTGTAGCTGACCACGCAGAGCAGCTTCGGATCGTGCTCCTTCAACCGCGCCAGGTAGAGCTCGGTCAGCTCCGACGGCTTGACCTGCCGCGTCTCGACGAGCCGCGCGAGGTGGGTCACGGGCAGGAACGCCAGCGCCTCGTCGCTGGTGGGCATGGAGACGGTGACGGGCTCGCGGCGGTTGGGGCCGCGGTCGGTCGGCACGGTCATGCCGGGTGGCACCGGGTTGAACACGATGGCCGGCTGCTGCGAGTTCCCCAGGTTCGCGGCCCGCAAGGTCTCGTAGTCGCCCCGCCGGTCGCCGGGGCCGTTCAGGCGATCGGCCAGCCGCTCGAGCTCGTCGGGCGAGAACTCGACCCCCGCGAGCCGCTGCGCCGCCTCGAGCATCTCCACCGTGACCACGTCGGCGTCCTGGGCCACCGCCACAAGGGCGCCGGGCAGCAGGGTCGAGCCGAGACCGGCCGCCGACAACGCGCCCAGGAAGTGCCGTCGGTTCGTCGCGAGCTTCAGTTCATCCATGGCAGGTCCCGTCTTGAATCTTGGGGGTCGAAGCGGCGCCGTACCACTGCTTCCGCTGCTTCGTTCCGCGTCCTCGACGCGCTCGCCGCCGGCGGCGGCATCCTCCTCGGCGCACCCGGATCGAAACGCCCGACGACGGCCATCCCGACATGTCGCCCGCGGCGAGAACGGCCCCTCATTCTACTGAACTCGCAGCCGCCGCTCTCGGGCCGACGCCCCCACCCGCCCGCTCGCGGAGAGGCCCGAGCGTGCGGACCTCGCCGACACGGATTGCGCGACCCGCTTCCGCAACGCACGCGCCAGCTCGGAGATGCCCGAGCATGCGGACCTCGCCGACCCGCGGGCGCGCGGCGTCCCGACGTTGTCGGGTTAGGTGTCGAGCACCGGTTCCATCCGCCTCGCCGACCCGCGGGCGCGCGGCGTCCCGACCCCCTGATACGATGCCCGCGTGGACCTGAGCCCGTTCGGGTTGCTCTCGATCGTGCCGCCGGCCCTTGCCATCGGCCTCGCCATCGCAAGCCGGCGGGCGATTCCATCGCTGCTGGCCGGCACCTGGGTCGGCTGGCTCATCGTCTCCGACTGGCAGCCGCTCGCCGCGACCGTCGCCGCCGCGCGTGGCATCGGCGACGTACTCACGAATCCCGGCCAAGCCCGCGTGGTCCTGTTCACGGTCCTCATGGGGATCCTCATCCGATGGATGCAGCAGAGCGGCGGCGTCGCGGGGTTCCTGCGGTGGGCCCGCCGCCGGCGCTGGTCGAACAGCCCCCGCAGCGCCCGCCTGATGGCGGCGGCGACGGGGCTGGGGGTCTTCATCGAGTCCACCATTACCTGCCTCGTCGTCGGCGCGGTGGCCCGGCCGTTCTTCGACCGGCACCGCATCGCCCGCGAGAAGCTCGCGTACATCTGCGATGCGACATCGGCGCCGGTGTGCATGCTGATTCCCCTCAACAGTTGGGGCGCGGTGGTGCTCGCCCTGCTGGCCGCTCAGGCCGATCTGGGACGACTCGGCGACCGGGCGCCTCTGACCGTATTCCTCGCCGCCGCCCCCCTGAACTTCTACGCCCTGCTGTCGGTGCTGCTGGTTTTCGCGGTGGCCGCGACCGGCTACGACGTGGGGCCGATGCGGGCCGCCGAACGCCGGGCCCGGGAGGGCGCGCCGCCAGCCGAAGGGTCCGACGCGCATCCGCTGACGGGAGGGACCGGCGGCGGACCGTACGGGGCTTCGCGCGCCGCCGCCGGCGGGGCGTCGGACGCGCCTCCGCCCGGGGCGGCCGACGGCGCCGCGGGCGCTGCTGCACGCGGTCAGCCGGCGGCCGAACTCTCGGAGGGCCGGCTCGCGGACGCAGGGCCGGGCCCGGGGCGGGCGCGGCACCTGGCGATACCGCTCGCGGTGATGATGGGGACGGTGCTGGCGGGCATCGCCCTCTCGGGGATCGCCGGCGCGCGGTCGGCCGGTATCGCCGACCCGTCGCTGATGGCGGTTCTGGAGCACGCCTCGGGCTCGGCCGCGGTCCTCGCCGGCGTCCTCGCCGCCCTCGCGGTGCTGGCCGCCACCGCGACCGCGGCGGGCGACGCCCGTCCCCGCGAGCTGGCCGTCGCGGCTTGGCGCGGCGCGGCCTCGATGGCGGCCATCGCCACTCTGCTCGTACTGGCCCTCGCCATCGGCGGCGTCTGCGGGGTCCTCGGCACGGGGCCGTTCATCGCCGACCGGGCCGCCCCCCTCCTCACCCCGGCCCTCGCCGCGCCGGTCGTGTTCCTGACGTCGGGGGTCATCGCCTTCGCGACGGGCACGAGCTTCGGCACTTTCGCCATCATGATCCCTCTCGCGGTGCCCCTCGTCGCGGCGCTGCAGCTCGAGACCGCCGCGGTGTCACTGCCGCTGGTCGTCAGCGCGGTACTGGGCGGCGGCGTGTTCGGCGACCACTGCTCGCCGATCAGCGATACCACCGTCATCTCGTCGGCGGCGGCGGGAAGCGACCACATCGAGCACGTGCGCACCCAGGCCCCCTACGCCCTGGCCGCGGCCGCCGGCGCCGTGGTCCTGTATCTGCTCGCGGGATTCCTGATGGTCGGGTGACCCGAGGCTGCGCCGCCGGTACGGGTCCTGGATCAAGCCCGGCGGGGCGTCACGCCGCTTGCCCCTCGGGAGCCGGCGCGGCCTCAACGGAAGTGCGTTCGGGACCCGGCGCGGCCTCAACGAAGGTGTGTCTACAGCGCGTGCGCTGGCGGCCGCTTACGTCCGCCGCCCCTCGGGAGCCGGCGCGGCCTCAACGGAGGTAGGTCCCCGCTCGGACCCGGGGCCGGTCCCGCGGAGGGATGGCAGGCTGACGATGACGATTCGCAGGCGCGTCCCCGCGCGAGCCACGGGCCGGTCTCGCGGCATCGGGGGGCCGCGGGCTCAGTCTCGGGTGATCTTCCCGATGACGTAGCCGCCCGACCGCTCGTCGAGGTCCAGCTCGAGGCAGCCGCGCGACTGCGCCTCCTCCAGGAGATCGTTGAACGACCCGAACCCGTAGGCCGACTCGTTGAAGCCGGGGCGCCGGCGCTTGAGGGTCTGCTTGATCATCGACCCCCACAGCTTGGCCCGATCGCCGCGTTCGGCGTAGATGGCTTCGGCCGTCTGGATGACGAGGTCGATGGCCGGCTGCACCGGGTCGTCCTGCTTCGCCGGCGCGGCGGCGGCCTTCTTGCGCTTCTCGGTCGACGACTTCTCGGTCGACGACTTCCCCCTCCCCTTGCCCCGCGACCGGCGGCGGGCGGGCGGCCTCTCCGCCACGAGGTCGTCGTAGAAGATGAACTCGTCGCAGTTGTTGACGAGCAAGTCCGAGGTGGCCTTCTTGACGCCGACCCCGATGACCGCCTTGGCGTTCTCGCGCAGCTTGCTGACGAGGGGCGAGAAGTCGGAGTCGCCCGAGATGATCACGAAGATGTCGATGTGCTCCTTCGTGTAGCACAGGTCGAGGGCGTCGACGACCATGCGGATGTCGGCCGAGTTCTTGCCCGACTGCCGCGCATGCGGGATCTCGATGAGCTCGAACGCCGCCTCGTGCATCGGCGCCTTGAACTCCTTGTAGCGGTCCCAGTCGCAGTACGCCTTCTTGGCGACGATGCTGCCCTTCAGCAGCAGCCGCTCGAGCACCGGCCGCACGTCGAACCGTTTGAGATCGGCGTCGCGGACCCCCAGGGCCACGTTCTCGAAGTCGCAGAAGACCGCCAAGTTGCCGTCGCCGTTCAAGAGATGCCTCCGTCGTGCGGAACCGGGGCGAGGGGCCCGGGCCTCTGCCCGGGAGCTCGCGCCGGGGGGCGCTCGGGTTCGACCGAGCTGCCGGTGTGCATGAAACGCGGACTTGCGCCCGCAGGATTGCCGGTGGGTGCCGGGCGCGAGAAACGAAGGCGGGTCCGGGGTCGGTCCCCGGACCCGCCCAGGTGTCGGGCCGGCCGCCCGCGCATCGCTACCCGCGGTAGGCCGTGACGTTGCGGCTCAGGGCCGGCCGAACCGGCTCCCCCGCCGCGGGGTCAGTTACCGTCGGCGGCCGGCAGCCGCAGCGCCGCGAGCGACGCCGGGAAGACGCCGCCCTGCGCGATCTGCACGACGATGTACTGGTCGCCGTCGTGCTCGTAGGTCATCATGCCGTACTGACCCGGCGCGGGCAGTTCGACGGTGCCGACGATCTCGCCCGTCGCCTTGTTCCGCGCGTCGAGCAAGGCCGGCCCGTTCATGCCCCGCGTGGTCAGCAGCAGGCTGCCGGTGACCATGGACACGGCCCGGCCGCCGCCGCCGACCCCGGTCAGGTCGACGCCCTGCAGGGCGGGATGCCGCCGCATCCGCTCGCTCGCCTCGCCCACCGGCTGCCACCAGAGATGCTCGCCGGTGTTCATGTCGATGGCGGTGATGCGGTTGTAGGGAGGCTTGTGCATCGGCAGCCCCTGGGGGCCGCCCCAGCCCACGCCGCCGCCCTGCACCCAGTCGGAGATCGTGGTGCCCGTCGTCCAGCAGTCCCCCTCGGACGAGGTGCAGGCGTGGGTCTCGCCGTCGGTGTTCGTGCCGGGCTGCACCAAGCGTCCCGAGCACTGCGGCCCCGACGGCTGGTAGAGGATGCCGGTGGTCGGGTCGAGCGCGGCCGGGTTGGTGATGTTGAGCCCGCCCGAGCACCCGATCCAGCCTTGGACCGGCTCGTTGTGGCCTTCCGGCAGCGGCGGCATGTAGGGCCCGCCGATCCGGAAGTTGCTCATGATCTCGAGCGCCTCGGCGCGAAGCTCGGGGGTGAAGTCGATGACGTTCTCCTCGGGCAGGCCGAGGGCCTCGAGGGGCGCGGGCCTCGTCGGGATCGGCTGGGTCGGCGAGAGCTGCTCGCCGGGCACGATCGACGCCGGCACCTCGACCTCCTCGATGGGCCACACCGGCTCGCCGGTCTCTCGGTTGAACGCGAAGGTCAGGCCCTGCTTGGTGGTCTGGATGGCCATCGGCACGTCCTGGCCGTCCACGTTGACGTCGACGAGGATGGGCACGTTGGGCAGGTCGTAGTTCCAGATCGGATGGTGCACGGTCTGGAAGTGCCAGACCCGTTCACCGGTCTCGGCGTCGAGGGCGACGATGCTCGTGCCGAACAGATTGTCTCCCGGCCTGAACCCGCCGTAGTAGTCGATGGTCGGCGCATTGGTCGGAATGTAGACGATGCCCCGCTCCAGGTCGGCGGCGAGCGGCGCCCACGACGAGACGTCGCCCGTCCACTGCCACGCGTCGTTCTCCCACGTGTCGAACCCGAACTCGCTCTCGGTCTGCGGGATGATGTTGAACTTCCACTTGAGCTGGCCGCTGCGGAGGTCGTAGCCGAGGATGTCGCCCGGCACGTTCTCGATACGGCTCTGGCTGTAGCCCTGCTCGTGCGAGTTACCGACCACGATGGTGTCGTTCACGACGATGGGCGGCGACGAGTTGGTGATGTAGCCCAGGGTGGGGTCGAGCCCGCTATAGGGGTCGTAGGGGTGGCCGAGGCCCGCCAGCAGGTCGACGACCCCGGTCTCCGGGAACCCGGGGACGTCCACCGGCGACCCGAATCCCTCGATGTGGTCGCCGGTCTTGGCGTCGAGCGCATGCAGGAAGAACGCCGGGGTCACGATGAAGATGACCCCCCGCCCGTCGACCTCGGAATAGGCCACGCCCTTGCCGTAGGCGGCCCGCATGGACTGCTCCCACCGCTCGGTGTTCGGCTCGCGGTAGGTCCAGAGGGTCTCGCCGGTGGCCGGGTCCATGGCCACCACCGTGCGCCGGTAGCCGGCCACGGTGTAGAGGACGCCGTCGATGTAGCTGGGCGTCGACCGCGACGCGTAGTTGACGTGGGGGCTGTAGTTGTCGCCCCGCCAGATCCACGCCACCTCGAGGTCTTCGAAGTTCTCGGCGTTGACCTGGTCGAGCGGCGAGAACCGCGTCCCCCAGGCGTCGCCGCTCTGGTACCACCACTCTCCGTGGGGCGTGCCGCGCTCCTGCTCCTGGGCGGCCGCGCCGGTGACGGCCAGGGCGACCGCCAGCAGCGTGATCCACCCGAGACGTCCGGCCCCCCTGCGACGTTGTGCCTGTGCTCTCATCCGTTCCCTCCGAACCATTGGTTGCCGGGGTTGCGGGCACGGAACGCGGCCGCGCGGGGCGGACGGTCCGCCCGACGCGGTCTCGGCCGGCGATGGCCGAGCGCCCCGTACCGGGTTACGAGCAATACCCAGGAGACGATTATACGCGTGTCGGGCGCGGCCACGTTATGCTTTGCCGCATGAGAAGATGCCTGACTCCCGGGCGCGCCCTTCCGGCCGCGGCCGGCGTCTGCCTCGTCGTCGCGGCGGCCGCCGCCTTCGCCCAGGAGCGCCGCATCGCGAGCCCGCCCGGCCGGTCGGCCGCCCAGGTGGGCGGAACCTACGACGCGCGGGCCGGCAACGTCGGCGGCCGCTGGATCGAGATCCGGTACGGCCGGCCCATCCGGCGGGGCCGGGACATCTTCGGACCCGACGACTATCGCGAGTTCCTGAACGACGGGGCGGACGTGTGGCGGGCCGGGGCGAACCAGAGCACCCGGCTCATCACCGAGACGGAGCTGGTGCTCGGAGACACGCCGGTGCCACCCGGCGAGTACACCGTCTTCATCGACCTCCAGGCCGATCCGTGGGAGTTGATCGTCTCGCGGTGGCCGGCCCAGATCACCTACGACTTCGACAACCGGGACGCCCTGTGGGGCGCCTACGAGTACACGGCGGACCGGGACGTCGTGCGGGCGCCGATGACGGTCGAGACGCTCGACCACTCGTTCGATCAGCTCTCGTGGCAGTTCCTCGACGTGGCGGATGACGGGGTCACGCTCGCCCTCCTCTGGGAGCGGACCCTGGCCTCGGTGCGGTTCACGTTCGAGCGGGACTGAGCCGCCGCCGATCGCGCCGCGGGTCGCGTCCGCGCCGACCCTTCCGGGTCGCGAGTCTTCGACACGCCTGCCGGCAGGTCGCGGTGCCGCGGGTCGGCGGGGGGCCCGCTCCCGTCGTTGCACTTGCCGGCTGGGCGGCCCGAACCACGGCCGTCCACGGCGGGCGGCTACGACCCGCGCCGGTCGCGGGCCGCCTCCGGCCACCGATCGAGGATCGAGACCGGGAGCCCGAATCGCCGGAAAGCGGCCGCCCGAGAGATACGCGCGACCGCCCTCCCCCGATGGCAATCCCCGCTACCAGGGCATCCGCCGCCCGGTGTGGCGGCGGCCCATGTCGGCCGCCTCGGCCCCGGGGTTCGACCCGATGCGCACGCCCTCGTCGATCATCGCGATGATGTTGTCGGCGTTCATGCCGTTGAGAAACGGGATGCCCGCCGCCTTGGTGGCCGCGAAGACCCGCGCCCGCGCGTCGACGAGCACCTGCGGGTTCTCGGCCCGCGACACGTTGTAGGACATGCTCATGTCGCCCGGACCCCACTCGGCGAAGCCGACGCCCGGCACCGCGGCGCTCGCCTCGGCGTTCTGCAGGGCGTGCCGGTCCTCGATCTTCAGGCCGACGAGGATCTCGCCTTCGGGGTTGAGGGGCCACGGGTCCGCGAGCCGCTCGTACTCGGCGTTCGACACGCCCCAGATGCGGGCCGCGAAGCCCTGCCCGCCGCTGCCGCGCAGCCCCTCGTCGAGGCCGTCGGCCTTCTTCGCGTGCGGGTAGCGGGCCGACTCGACGAGCACCTTCACGACCTCGGGCGACCGCGCGTGGGCGAGCAGCACCCCGTGCACCCCCGAGCCGAGCAGGTGCTCGACCATCCAGAAGTTCCCCCACATGACCGTCTCGTTGACGCCGCCGAACGGCAGCACCGCGATGACCGTCGGGGTCCGGTGCCCGCTCTTCGTCGGGCCCCCGTCGACGAGCCCCTGCATGAACGCGCGCAGGTCCGTCATGTCGAACGGGCTGTGCTCCAGGTTATAGGTGATGTAGTCGGCCCAGGTCCGGGCGAGGGCCTTGCCCTCCTCGTAGCCGCCGCCGCTGACCTGCGTGTAGTAGATGGGCTGGTCCTGCTCGAGCAGCTCGATCGCCTTGTTGACCCGCTTGGGCGTGTAGTCGCTCGAGCCGCCGCCCGGTTCCTGGCCTCCCAGCGAGACCATCCCGACCGCCGCCGCCAGCGCGACCAGTGCAAGCTTCTTCAACATGGGTTCCTCCTCGTACGGTCATCCTCGCACAGCCCGGCGCGGCTGCAAAACTCGTCCGCGCACCATCCGTCGAACCACCGCTCCCGGAGGGGTCGAACGGTCGCGATGGCCTCGAAATCCCGGCCCCGGTGGAGGAGGATCGCCTCCGTTGGCGATCTCGACCTCGCCGGAAGCTCTGAGACAGCCCGGCAGTAAGGGGGAGTGATGACCGAACCCTGCGGGCTCTCCGGCAATGATGTCGGTGCACCCCTGGATTGACATGCTCTCGACACGGGGGCATGATTGGGCCGATTAGGAGGACACCCCGATGAACACCCGCGTCAGAACCCTCGGTTCCGGCCCGCTCGGCGTCGTCGTCGGCGCACTGCTCGCGGCGATGGCCCTGCCCGGCGGCGCGTCGGCGCAGGACCAGGAGGTCACGTTCAACCGCGACGTGATGCCGATTCTCCAGGAATCGTGCCAGAGCTGCCATCGGGAGGGCGACATCGCCCCGATGTCGCTGATGACCTACGAGGAGACCCGCCCCTGGGCGCGGTCGATCCGCGACAAGGTGGAGACGCGCACCATGCCGCCCTGGTACATCGACCCCAACGTGGGCGTCCAGGGCTTCAAGTACGACCGCTCGCTGAGCCAGGCCGAGATCGACACCATCGTGGCCTGGGTCGACGCCGGGGCGCCGCGCGGCAACCCCGAGGACCTGCCGCCGCCGCGGCAGTTCGCCGACCGCGACATGTGGCACATCGGCGAGCCCGACTGGATCGTGCCGATTCCCGAGCCGTTCGTCGTGCCGGCCGAAGGCGCGAACTGGTGGGGCGACCTGTTCTCGCCGTCCGGACTGACCGAGGACCGCTGGATCAAGGCGGTCGAGACCAAGCCGTCGGCCGAGGGCTTCCCGGTGGTGCATCACGCGGTGACCCGGCTCCAGGAGAACGAGGACTCGGACGAGGGCGACTTCCTGAACGAGTACGCCCAGGGCAAGAACGGCGACATCTTCCCGCCGGGGACCGGCCGCCTCGTCAAGGCGAACTCGGTCATCCGGTTCAACATGCACTACGCGTCGATCGGCCGGGAGACCACCGACCGCACCAGCGTGGGGCTGCAGTTCTATCCCAAGGGCGAGGAGCCCGAGAAGGAGCTGTTCTCCCGCGCGCTGGCCCAGAACTATGACCTCGACATCCCGGCCGGCGAGGACGAGGTGCGGCACGACAGCTATCACCCGTTCCAGACCAACGTGCGGCTGACGGGATTCCAGCCCCACCTGCACAACCGCGGCAAGCGGCAGTGCATCGAGGCGATTCTGCCCGACGGCAACGTCCAGACCATCAGCTGCGCCAACTGGGACTTCGGCTGGCACATCGTCTACAACTACGCCGACGACTCGCAGCCGCTGCTGCCGGCGGGCTCGTTCCTGCACACCATCACCTGGCACGACAACTCCGCCGGCAATCGCTGGAACCCCGACCCGGACAATTGGGCGGGCTTCGGCCAGCGGTCGAGCGACGACATGTCGTTCACGTGGACGAGCTACTACGAACTCGACGACGACGAGTACGCGGCGGCGGTGGCCGAGCGCGAGGCCATGAACACGAACGACGACTAGCCTGGACGACAACCGGCGCCGACGACAACCGGCACGGCCATCGGCGCTCTTCCAACGCCGATGGCCGACCGATCCTGCAGGGGCTTGCACCGCACGCGGCGCGGGCCCCTGGAGCGAGAATCGATGACCATACGCACTCCTCGACGCATGCTGACCGCGTGCGCGGCGGCGGCCCTGATCGCGCTCGCCGCGGCGCCCGCGGCCGATGCCCAGATTCGCTACGACCGCGGCCAGAACGTGGCCCCGGTCTTCGAAGGCTGGGAGCGCAACCCGGACGGCACCTTCAGCATGGTGTTCGGGTACATGAACCGGAACTACCAGGAGATGCCGGAAGCACCGGTCGGCCCGGACAACTTCTTCGAGCCGGGACCGGCGGACCGCGGCCAGCCGACGCGTTTCTACCCGCGGCGCCAGCAGTTCATCTTCAGGGTGCAGGTACCGGCCGACTGGGGTGAGGAGCAGGATCTCGTCTGGACCATCACCACCAACGGCCGGACGGATCGCGCGGTAGGCCGGCTCTGGCCGGCGTGGGAGGTGGACGACGGCGTGATACGGGCCAACCGCGGCTCGGGCATCCGCGGGGCGCCGACCGACAACCAGGGGCCGTCGATCGCGATTCCCGGGGGCACCGACCTGACGGTGACCCTGCCCGACACGCTGACGATCACCGCGGTGGTCGGGGACGACGGCATCCCGGGCGCACGCCGGCGCCCCCCCCAGCCCGACGACGACGACGATCCGCAGCGCGCGGCCCGCGCCGCCGCCGACCTCGCCCGGCGCGCGAGTCGACCCCACCCCACGAACCAGGCCATCGTCAAGGCGAGCGTGGCGGCCGAAACGGGGCTCGCCATCACCTGGCTCCACTACCGGGGGCCGGGCCGGGTCCGCTTCGACCCGATGAGCGCCTCGATCGAAGGCGGCCGGGGCGGTCAGGTCGAAACCACCGTCACGTTCTCCGAGCCCGGCACCCACGTGCTGCGCGCCTACGCCGACGACTCGATCAAGACCACGCCGATCGAAGTCACGGTGACCGTCGAGGAATAGCAGGCCTCTCCCGGCGCACGCCGAGCCGGAGCCCCGGACAATCCGCGGCAGATCGAGGAGCATCTGCTCGACGTCGCCGCGGTCGGGGTCTCGTCCGGCCTCCCGCTCGCGCCCGGCGGCACGACGACCTCGAGACGCGTGCGGGTCGCCGGCCGGCCGGGGTCTCGCCCAGCCTCCCGCTCGCGTCCGGCGGCACGACGACCTCGAGACGCGGGCGGGGAGACGCGTGCGGGTCGCCGGCGGGCCCGAGCCGGCCGCTCCCAGGGCCGGCTGATGGCTCGGTGACCGACCCTCGGTGGCGCCGGCCGTCAGCGCCCGTGCAGCTCGACGAGGCGCGCGCGGTCGGCGGCGGTGAGAGGCAGGAAGCCGGTGGCGTCGGGCTCGGCCGTCAGGGGCTGGCACGGGCCACACATGAGGGTGTGGGGCTCGGCGTTGTGGTCGAGCCCCAAGGCGTGCCCCAGCTCGTGGGCGACCACGTGCTTCGTCACCATCGGGTCGGTCCGATACGGTCCCCGGACCCTGCGGATCACGACCAGGTAGCGCGGCGGCGAAACGCGGGGCAGCGGCCACGTGAACGACAGGATGTCCTGGCGGGACAGCAGCAGGACGACGTCGGCGTCGAGGTCGACGAGGGCGGCCGGGGGCGGGGGCTCGGCGTCGCCGGCGGGCAGCCGGGTGGCGCGCTGGGCGACCTGCCGAGCGTAGTTCTCGACGGCGCGCTCGACGGGCGACGCGGTGGCCACGCGGGGTTCGGCGAACCGCGTCGCCACCCCGAGCTCGGTCAGCCGGTCGTTCCAGAAGGCGATGGCCTCGCGGGCCGGGGTCAGCCGGTCGTCGGCCGCGGTCGGAACCAGGACGAGGATGGAGGAGCTGCCCGGCCGGAGGCTTGGCGGCTCGCCGGCAGCCGGAGCCTCAGCCCCGCCCGCCAGCGCCGCGAGCACGAGGATCGCGGCCACACGCCGCGGCGCCGAACACCAAGACCAGCGCCCGGCCGTCTGCACGTCCCTTCCCCGGTCGGTCACCGGGCGCGCGGCCGCGCTCGACAGGCTCCCGGCCACGGCGCGGGCCGCGCCGCGGACCGACGCCGCGCGCGAAACCCGGGTCCCGGCGGCGCCGCCGTCGCCGCGGATCGACGCCGCGCGCGAAACCCGGGTCCCGGCGGCGCCGCCGTCGCCGCGGCCCGTCGCCCCGCCGCCGCGCCTTCCGATCACAGGTCGCTCAGGTGCTCGATGCGCCCCGTGCTGTCGCCGACCTGCTCGCGGTGCGAGCCCAGCTTGTCGAGCATGCTCACGAACAGGTTCGTCATCGGCGTCCGGTCGGGATAGCGCAGGTGGCGCCCGCCGCGGAGGGTGCCGCCGCCCCCGCCCGCGAGCACCGCCGGCAGGTCGTCGTGGGTGTGCGCGTTCGAGTCGCTGAGGCTGCTGCCGTAGAGGACCATCGCGTGGTCGAGCAGCGACCCGCCGCCGTCGTCGGCGTCGCGGAGCTTGCCGAGCAGGTAGGCGAACATCGCGACGTGATGCTGATCGATGAGCTGCAGGCGCGCCATGCGCTCGGGGTCGTTCTGGTGGTGCGACAAGCCGTGGTGGGCGTCGGGCACGCCGATCGACCGGTAGGTCCGGTTGCCGCCCTCTCGGCTGTACATCAGGGTCGCGACGCGGGTCAGGTCCGCCTGGAACGCGATGGCGATCAGGTCGGACATCATCCTGACGTGCTCCTCGAAGGTCGGAGGCACGCCATCGGGCCGGGCCAGGGCCGGCAGGTCCACGTCGTCGCGGCGCTCGGCGTTCTGGATGCGGCGCTCGACCTCGCGCACCGAGTCCAGGTAGTCGCCGAGCTTGCGGCGGTCGCCGGCGCCGAGGCCCGTCCGCAGCCGGCTCGCGTCCTCGCGGACGAAATCGAGGAGGCTGCGGTTCTGCCGCGCGCGCACCGCGCGCACCGCGGGGTCGGTGGTGTCTCCGTCGCCGAACAGCCGCTCGAAGACGCGGCGCGGGTCGGTCTCGTAGGGCAGGGGCGTCGTCGGCGAACTCCACGACACGGTGTTGCTGTAGGCGCAACTGTAGCCGGAGTCGCAGCCCCCCACCATGCGCACGTCCTGCAGCCCCAGCTCGAGCGACGGGAGCGGCGTCGATCGGCCGATGTCCTCGGCCAGCATCTGGTCCACCGACATGCCGTTCCGGATGTCCGCCCCCTGCGTCTTCCTGGGGTGCACGCCGGTCAGCCAGCTCGCGCCGGCCCGCGCGTGGTCGCCGGGGCCATCCCCCAGCGCCTCGCCGTTTCGGTGGGCGAGACCGGTGAGGACGAGAAGCCGGTCGCGGAACGGCTCGAGCGCGTGCAGGGTCTTCGTGAACGTGAAGCCGGCGCCGGTCTCGGCCGGGGTCCAGTCGCTCATGATCACGCCGTTGGCGGTGTAGATGAACGCCACTCGGGTGATCGGCTTGGCCGCGGACGCGAACGCCGGGGCCATCGCATCGAGGAACGGGAGGGCGACCGCGGTTCCCATGCCCCGCAGGAACGTCCGCCGCGGCAGGTGACCGCGGCGGGGAACGGCGCAGACTCCCGGCGGGTCGGTCCGGCTGGTAGCGGTGCCGTGAGTCGGCGCTTTCCGGGCGAGTGCTCCAGCGGTGATCATGGCTCCGGAATCCTCCTCATGCCGAATGGTACGCTATCGACCACCGCGGAGACCAGGGCCGAGAACCGGTAGCCGCCCGATTCCACCCGGCGCCGTATCTCGCGCACCGCGGGCCGGTCGCGGGCCTCGAGGCCGCGGCCGATCGCATAGGTCAGCAGCTTCTCGGCCAGCGCCTCGACGAACTCGCGGCGGCGGTCGAGCAGCATCGCCCGCAGCCCGTCCGCGCCCGCGATCACCGTGCCGTCCGGCAGGTCCGCCGAGGCATCCACCGCGAACCCGTCGTCCTCGGCGCGAAACGCGCCCACGGCGTCGAAGTGCTCGAGCGCGAAGCCCAGCGGGTCGAGACGGGCGTGGCAGACGGCGCACGCGGGGTTGGCGCGGTGCCGCTCGAGGGCCGCGCGCAGGCCGCCGGCCGATGAGCCCGCCTCGACCTCGAGCTCGGGCACGTCGGGGGGCGGAGGCGGGGGCGGCGCTCCCAGCAGGTTCTCGAGGATCCACTTGCCGCGCAGCACCGGCGACGTGCGCGTGGGGTACGACGTCACCATCAGCACCCCGCCCTGGGTGAGAATGCCGCCGCGGCCGGTGCCCGCGAGGGGCACGCGCCGGAAGTAGCCGCCCTCGACCCCGTCGATCCCGTAGAAATCGGCCAGCCCCTCGTTGAGGAACGTGTAATCGGCGTCGATCAGCTCCAGCACGCTGCGGTCGTCCCGGACGAGGTGCTCCAGGAAGAGCTGCGTCTCGCGCTGGAACGCGTGGCGGATGCCGTCGTCGAAGTGGGGAAAGCGTTCGGGGTCCGGGGTCCAGTCCGCGACGTTTCGCAGGTGGAGCCACTGCCCCGCGAAGTTCTCGACGAGGGCGCGGGCCTTCGGGTCGGCGAGCATGCGGGCGATCTGCCGCGACAGCTCGTCCGGCGCCGCGAGGCGCCCCTGCTCCGCCGCCTGCAGGAGCTCCTCGTCGGGAATGCTGCTCCAGAGGAAGAACGACAGCCGGGAGGCGAGGTCGACGTCCGCGAGGCGATACACGTCGCCCGGCCGCGCGCCGGCCGGAGCCGCGGGCGCCCGAAAGAGGAAGCTCGGCGAGACGAGCACGCCGCTGAGGGCCATCTCGACGCCGTGGTCGAAGCTGCCGCCGTCGGCCCGCCCCATCGCGAACAGCCGCATGAGGGGATCGACGTCGGCGTCGGTGACGGGGCGCCGGTAGGCCCGCCGGGCCAGCGTGGTCAGGATGCGCCGCGCGCACGGCCCCTCGGGCTCGCCGGCGACCGGGCGGCAGACGAACAGGCGCCGCCGGCTCTCGGGGTCGCCCGGCCCGGTCGCCCCGTAGGGGCCGCCGACGAGCGCGTAGTCGACGGACACCCCGTTGGTCGTCCCGCCCCCGGCGCCCTCGCGCCGCGCGTACTCGGTCAGGAACCCCGCCGCGATCTCGTGCTCGCCCGCCGCGAGGGCCATCCGGACCTCGAAGATGCGGCTGCCCTGGTTCGCCTCCTCGGCGTCGAAGTCGGCGTCGATCAGGCGGACCCGGGCGCCGTCGATGCGCACGTCGAGCTTCGGGGGCGGCATGCCGGGGGCGCGCCGTCCCCGAACCCGCACCTGGATCGCGTACTCGGCGTCGAAGGGAAAGTGGTGATTGAACAGGATGCCGCCGCGCGTGTTGGGGGGCAGCCCCGCTATCTCCCCGTCCCATCCCGGCCCGCCCGCGGGGCGGTAGCGCTGCACGACGGGGACGGGGGCGCCGGTGCCGACCACGAGCCGGCTCACGCGTCGGGCCGCCGCGACGTACTTCTCGACGTGCAGCGGCGACACCGTCAGCACGTCGCCGATGTTGTCGAACCCGTAGCCCGAGTCGTCGGCCGGCAGGTCTCGCGCATGGTCGAGGTCGAGCCCCAGGAGATCACGGACCGCGTTGCGGTACTCGGCCCGGTTCAGCCGGTGGATGGCCGGCGAGCCGGGGTCGGGCCGCTCGGCCGCCGCGCCGTCGAGCCCGCTCTCGAGCCACGCCACGAGCTGTTCACGGTCGCCGGCGTCCGGGGCGGGCCGCCCCGCCGGGGGCATCTCGCCGGCGCGCAGCTTGTGCAGGACCCTCTCGAGGACCGCCGCCTGCTCGCCCACCGGCCCATCGCCCACCCCGGCCAGGGTCAGGCCGGCGGTGCGGGTCCGGTCGTCGTGGCACGCGAGGCAGTAGCGGTCGAGAGTAGCCTTCAGGAGGTCGTCGGGCGGCGTAGCCGGTCCGCTCGGCTGGGCTGCGGTCGCGGCCGCAACGGGTCCCGCCGGCGGAACGAGCGCGGGCGCGGTCGGCCGACCGGCGGCGCTGCGCGCGGCGGCGACGAACCCTGTGGGCGCGGCGGCGCGTTCCGGAGAAACCGGCTGGCCGCCCGCGCGCGACGCGGTCGCCAGCCCGGGCAGGAACCCCAGCGCCATCGCGCAGGCGAAGCCCAAGAGCGGTCCACGCGTCGAACGGCGAGCACCCTGGCGAGCCACGACGCCGGCAGTTTACCATTGGCGGTCATGAACAATCTGCCGCGTCACGTCACTGGCGCCGTGCTCGTCAGCCTCGCGCTGGCGGCGCCGCGACCGGCCCCGGCGCAGGCGCCGGACCCGACCCCGAGCCTGTTCGACGCCGTGCAACGCCTGGACCGCGACGCCGTGCAGGCCTTGCTGGAGGGCGGCGCGGACGTCAACGCGGCCCGCGCCGACGGCTCGACGCCGCTCTCGTGGGCCGCGTTCCGCGGCGACACCGCCATCGCCGCCGCCCTGCTCGAGGCGGGGGCCGATCCCGACCCGGTCGACGAGAACGGCGAGACTCCCTTGCTCTTCGCCTGCGCCGACGGCAACCTCGCCCTCGCCCGCCTGCTCCTCGACGCCGGCGCGAACGTGGACGCCGCCCGGTGGAGCGGCGACACGGCGCTGCTCGCCGCGGTGCACGGCGGCGACGAGACGCTCGTGCGGCTGCTCCTCGACCGGGGGGCCGACGTGAACGTGACCGAGACACGCATGGGACAGACGCCGCTGATGCGGGCCATCGCCGGCGGGCGCCCGCCCATCGCCCGCCTCCTCATCGAGCGGGGCGCCGACGTCGACGCCGTCTCGCGCAACGGCTTCCGGCCCCTCCTGTTCGCGGCGCAGCACGGGGACGCCGCGAGCGCACGGGCCTTGATCGAGGCCGGGGCCGACCCCCACGCAACCGCCCCCGACGGCAGCACCGCGTTCCTGCTGGCCATCTCCGCCGGCAGCGACGCCGTCACGCGGTTGATGCTCGACGAGGGGGCGGACGTCGAAGCCCGGGACCGCACCGGCAGCACGCCCCTGCACGCGGCGGTGCGTCAAGGCAACCTCGAGATGGTCAGGACGCTCGTCGCCCGCGGGGCGGATCTGAACGCCCGCACGGGACGGGCGGACGACTGGGCAGCGGCGGCCGCGCGCCGTACGGGCGGCCTGACGCCCTTTCTGACCGCCGCTCAGGCCGGCGATGTCGAGATGCTGCGGGCCCTGCTCGTTCTCGGGGCGGATCCCGCCGCGCGTTCCTACGAGGGCGCGGGCGGAGTCCTGCTCGCCACCCGCGGCCGCAATTTCGAGGCGGTCGAGCTGATGGTCGAGCTGGGGCTGGACGTGAACGTCCGCCCTGACGGCCGTCCCAGCGCCCTGCACGCCGCGATCCGCGCCGGCGAGGACGCCATCGTCGAGTATCTGGCCGCTCACGGCGCCGACTTCGACGCCCTCGACCATCACGGCCGAACGCCGCTCGAGGAGGCGGAGTTCGAGGCGCCGACCCGCACCATCGAGCTGATGCGCCGGCTGGACGCCGAGCACCGGCGCGGAGCACCCTGACGCCGGCTGCGGCCCTCGCATCCGGCTGCTCGTGGGCACTCGACTCGCTCCACCAGGACCTGAGTTCGTCCGTCACCCCGACGCCCGAGTTCATCCCCCCGCCTGCCTGCCCGCGACCGCCGCCGGCCGCAGGGTCTCCGGCACTCGGCGCCACAGCACGCCCCCGCCGGCGACCCCGATCAGCCAAGTCAAGGCCAGGGCCGCCGGCAGCGAGGCCACCGCCGAGGTCAGCAGCGGCCCCGCGAGGACCCCGCAGTCGCCCACCAGGCGCCACACCCCCAGGAATCGGCTGCGTTCGTCGGCGGGGGCGAGGTCGGCCCCCAAGGTCAGCAGGATGCCGCTGCCCAACCCGTTGCCCATGCCGGCCAGCAACGCCGCGCACACGTACGTCGGGACCGAGCCGGTCAGAGGCAGGAGCCCCATCGCGGTCCCCAGGGTGACGATCGATCCGACGCCCGCCACCCTGCGGCCCCAGCGGTCCATCACGAAGCCCGCCACCGGCGCCGTCGCGAGATCGACCGTCGCCGCGATGCTCACGATGAGCCCTATCGCCTCGGGGTCGATCCCGATGCGCGTGCCCCAGAGGACCACCAGCAGGCGGCGCTGCTCGCGCACGAGCTGCATGCAGAACGCGAAGACGCCGGCCCCCAGGAAGATGCGGCGGTGGCGGCCGAGCATGCGCGGCGCCAACAGCAGCATGGCGACCGCCACACCGCCGGGCGCCGTTTCCGAGTCGTCGCCCGCCGCGCGCCCCTCCGGCGACGCCGCCGGCGCCACCATCCAGACGAGCGACAGGGTGAGCACCGCGGCGGCCGCGATGGCCAGGAAGACCGCGCGGAAGCCGAGCTGCTCCGCCCCCACCCCGCCCAGCAGCGGGCCGAGCAGCAGGCCCACGCGCTGCAGCGCGGCGAGGCCGGCCATCGCCCTCCCCCGCCGGCGGGTGGAAACCTGCTCGGTGATGCAGGCCAGCCGGGCGAGCAGCCACGTGCCCGCGCCGGCGCCGAAGGTCAGCGTGGCGACGGCCAGCACCGCGGGTGACGCGGCCTGCGCGATGACCGCCGCGCCGGCCGCCATCAGGCCGTTCCCGAGCAGCATGCCCGCCTTGTAGCCGTGGCGCTCGATGACGAGGCTTGCGGGCACGTTCACGACGACGCTGCCGAGCCCGCGCATCGCGAACACGAGCGCGGCCACCGAGAGGCTCCACCCCAGGTCGAGCACGTAGAGCGGCAGGACGACGAGCAGCGCCATCTGCGCCACCGCCATCAGGCTCGAGGGTAGATAGACGGAGAGCCCCAGAACCCGGAGCGAGGGTCTCATCTGGGAGAATTGGAGGCGCCGCCCGGATTTGAACCGGGGATGGAGGTTTTGCAGACCTCTGCCTTACCACTTGGCGACGGCGCCGGCGGGCGGGAGGTCAACCGGCGTTACCGCCGGGGGGACCGCCCCGGGCGATGCGAGACGCATCGCCGGAGAAGAGTGGAGCGGGAAACGGGATTCGAACCCGCGACTTCGACCTTGGCAAGGTCGCACTCTACCACTGAGTTATTCCCGCTCGCCTCGACCGCTGAAGAACTTAAGCTACCACAGGGCCGGGGCGGCATCAAGGCGCCCGAGCGGAGAACGCGTCCCTCACCACGTGGAGAACCGCGGGCCGGCCGGGGCCGGCGGTGACCCCGACGACGTCGAAGCGGCACGGCGGCGCCGGCCCGCCGAGCCCGAGCAGATAGCTGCGCGCCATGTTGACGAGGCGCTGCTGCTTGGCCGCGTTCACGGCCGCCGTCGGCCCCCCGAACGCGGCGGTGCGCCGGGTCTTGACCTCGACGAACACCAGCGTGGAGCCGTCCCGCGCGATGACGTCGATCTCGCCGAAGCGGGTGCGGAACCGGCGGGCGAGGATGGCATAGCCCCGGCGCTGCAGCTCGCGGCACGCGAGGTCCTCGCCGAGGCGACCGAGGGACTGGCGGGCGCGCGTCACGCCGGGAGCGGAAGCAAGACCCGGACCAACCTCGAAGACCGGGGCGAGCCCCTCTCCCAGTCCGCAACCAGCCCGCCCACCGCCGGACCCGCTACTTCCGCTGCCAGCGCGTGCCGGCCGGCGTGTCTTCGAGCACGATGCCCCGCGCGTCGAGATCGCCGCGAATGGCGTCGGCGGCGGCGAAGTCGCGGCGGGCCCGGGCCGCCTTCCGTTCGGCGATCAGCCGCTCGATCTCCTCGACCGGAACGCCGGCGAGGCCCTCCTCCGCCCGCCGCAGAGCGATGAACCCCAGCACCCGATCGAAGCCCTCGAAGGCGGCCTCCACCGCCTCGACGTCGGGCTCTCCGAGCTCGCCGTCGTCGATGGCGGTGTTGACGTAGCGGACCAGCTCGAACATCACTCCGAGGCCGCCCGGCACGTTCAGGTCCTGCGCGAGCCGGTCGTCGAACTCGCGCCGCGCCGCCTCGACCCGCGTCGCCACCGCGGGGTGGGCCTCGCCGCCCCGGAGAGCGGCGAGCCGCGCCAGACAGGCCATGACCCGCTTCAACGCCTCCTCGGCCTGGTCGAGCCCGCCCCACGTGAACCGCAGTTGCTTCCGGTAGTGGACCGACAACAGCGCATAGCGCAGGGCCGAGGCGCGGTATCCTCGCTCGAGCACGTCGGGCACGGTGAAGACGTTGCCCAGCGACTTCGACATCTTGGCGCCTTCGTCGAGCAGCAGGTGCTCGACGTGGACCCAGAAACGCGAGAAGGTCTCGCCGGTCGCGCCTTCCGCCTGGGCGATCTCGTTCTCGTGATGCGGGAACACCAGGTCGACGCCGCCGGCGTGGATGTCGATGGGCGACCCGTCGAGCAGGCGGTTGGCCATCGCCGAGCACTCGATGTGCCACCCCGGACGCCCCGGGCCGACCCCGAAGTCCCACGTCGGCTCGTCCGGGCCGGTCGCCTTCCAGAGCACGAAGTCGCGCGCGTCGTCCTTGTCGTAGCGGTCGGCGTCGATGCGGGCGCCGGGCTTGATGCCCTCGTGGTCGAGCCGGGCCAGCTTGCCGTAGCCGGGCAGGGTCGCGATGCGGAAGTAGACGGACCCGTCGCTGCGGTAGGTGTGCCCGTTGGCCTCGAGGGCCCGGATCATCTCGACCATCGAGCGCAGGTTCTCTTCGTCGGTGGCGCGGGGGTAGGCCTCGACCGGCTCCAGCCCCAGCGACGCCGCGTCTTCCCGGAAGGCGGCGATGAACCGGTCCGTGTACTCGCGCAAACCGACTTGGGCGGCCCTCGACTCGACGATCGTGCGGTCGTCGACGTCGGTGAAGTTCATCACCTGCCGCACGTCGAACCCCGCCACGTGTCTCAACGCCCGCCTCAGCACGTCGAGGGCGACGAACGTGCGGAAGTTGCCGATGTGGCCGCGTGCGTACACGGTCAGCCCGCACGTGTACATGCGCACCGTCCGGCCGCGCGACGGCGCGAACGGCTCCTCCCGCCGGGTCAGGGTGTTGTAGAGACGCATCCGGGTTTCAGGAACCCTCGGGCAGGGCCCTCGTCAGCTCGCAGAAGTCGGCGCCGTCGTCCTCCGGCCCGCGACCCAGGACCACCGTGCCCATCGAGCGCCGCAGCCGCTCTAGCGGCACGCCGTCGGGGCCGGAACGGGACAGGAGCCTCTCGATGACAGGCGCACCGTCACGCGACAGCGAGGCGCCGAGGTAACGGATGCGAACCTGCATGCTCCGCCCGCTCGCGGCCATCCGCAGCTCCACGTGCGTATAGACGGCGGCTCCCGGCTCGAACACCCTCACCACCGCCTGCTCGATCGCGCAGACGAGGTCGTCGCGCTGGGTGCTTCGATAACCGAGGTGGTCGGCCGCCCGCGCCGCGAGCTGACGCAGAATCGGAAGGTACCGCGCCTCGCACGGCAGCGTCAGGTTCAACCCGATGGTCGCCGCCGAGGCCGGGGCGCGCTCGCTCGTTCCCATGCCTGTCGGGATCTTACAGTGAAATCCGCCGGAACAGCCCGCGGGCCTCCTCGCAGTCGCGGGCGATCTGCGCCCGCAGCGCCTCGCCGTCCGGGAAGGCGCGTTCCTCGCGCAAGCGCCGGATGAAGGCGACGCGGACCTCGAGCCCATAGAGGTCGCGGTCGACGTCGAAGAGGTGCGATTCGACCAGCGGCCCGTCCCGGCTGCTCTCGAACGTCGGCCGGACCCCGACGTTGGTCACCGCGGCGTGGATGTCGCCGTCGATCACCACCGCCGTGGCGTAGACGCCGTTGGGCGGGAACAGGGTGTTGCCGGTGGCGAGGTTCGCGGTCGGGTAGCCGATGCTCCGGCCGCGGCCGTCGCCGCGCGTGACCGTGCCTTCGAGTGCGTAGTGGCGCCCCAGCAGCGAGCCGGCCTCGTCGACCCGACCCTCGGCGATGAGGCGTCGGACCCGGGTGCTGCTGACCACGAAGTCGCGATAGCGCACCGGATCGATCTTCTCGGCCCTGAATCCGTAGCGGGCCCCGAGCAACCGCAGCAGCGAGAAGTTGCCGGCCCGGTCGTGCCCGAAGAGGAAGTTCGCGCCCACCCACACCTCGGCGACGTGCAGCCACTCGACGAGCACCGCCCGGACGAAAGTCTCCGGCTCCCAGCGCGAGAGCTCGGGCGTGAACCGCACGACCGCGATGCCGTCCATCCCCGCCTCGGCGAGGGCCGCGAGCTTCTGCGGACCGGTCATCAGCAGCGGCGGCGCTTTGTCGGGGCGGACGACGCGGGACGGGTGCGGGTCGAACGTGAGCGCGGCCGCGACGGCGCCCTGCTCGTCGGCCCGACGCCGCACGTGCTCGATGATCTTGGCGTGCCCGCGGTGCACGCCGTCGAAGTTGCCCAGGGCCAGCACCGGCCGGCGCCAGCCGGGGGCGACCCCTTCGTCGGGAAAGTGCACGATCCGCACCCCGTCCCCCCGTCGAGTCTCGTACGGCATCGGCCAGCCCGTCATCATACGCCAGTCGCCGTCCGCCCCGCGAACGCGTTGGAGGCCCCGGAGAGGCCCCGGGCGCACGACTTCATCGTCGGATGGCGGCCACCAGGGCCGTCGGGTGCGGGCGGCTCGGGCCAAGAGCCCGGCGCCCTCGCCGCTCCCTGCGCCGCGCGAACCTCGCCCCCCGCGATCCTCGCCCCCCGGCTCCTACACCTCGATGACGAGGCCGTCGTGGGCCAGCGTCACCCCGGTCGGCAGGGCGGCGCACGTCTTCGCGTGCGGGAGGTCGTGGCACATGTGCGTGAAGTAGGTCCGCGCGGCCCCGATGCGCGCGGCCGTCTCCACCGCCTGGCTCAGCGAGAGGTGGGTCGGATGGGGGCGGTGGCGCAGCGCATCGAGCACCAGCACCTCCAGGCCGCCGAGCAGCGGCCACGAACCCGCTGGGATCTCGCTGCAGTCGGTCAGGTACGCGAAGTCGTCCACCCGGTAGCCGAGAATGGGGCGGGCGCCGTGCAGGAGGGGGATGGGAACGACCTGCGCCCGGCCCAGCGAGAACGGGCCCGTCACCTCGATCAGCCGCAACCGGGGCAGCCCCCCGCCTCGAGGCGCGGCGGGGTCCCAGACGTAGGAGAACACGCGCCGCAGCGCCGCGAGGGTCGACGCATCGCCGAGACACGGAATCGTCGTACCCTGCCGGAAGTTGAAGGGCCGGACGTCGTCCAGACCCATGATGTGGTCGGCGTGCTGGTGCGTGAACAGGATGACCTCGACCCCGGTCAGCCCGAAGGCCAGGGCCTGGGACCGGAAGTCCGGCGTGGTGTCGACGACGACCCGGGTCCGATCCGCCAGCTCGAGATAGACCGACGGCCGCCACCGCTGATCTCGCGGATCGCTCGAACGACAGGTGGCGCAGTCGCAGCCGACCACCGGTACGCCGGCCGAGGTCCCGGTGCCGAGGAACGTGACACGCATGGCGTCAGGGCGCGGCCGGCGGATCTCCCGCGCGGCTGACCTCGGCAAAGCGCATCCGCAGCTCCTGGAGGACGCGGGTCAGGAACCGCTCCTCGTCCGGCGTCAGGTTGCCCCGCGTCTTCTCGGCCAGGACCGCCAGAAGGTCGAGCATGTTGCCGCCGGCGGCCGGATCCGGCGGGCGCTTTCGCCCCGTGGCGGGGTCGACGACGTCGCCGAAATGGACGGCGGCGGACGTCGCGAGCGAGACGACGAGCGCGTTGAACGAAATCTCCGGCGGGGGGTTGGTCATGGTCTCTCGGCGAGCCCCGGAAGTCGCGGCGGATCCCGGCGCCGTCACCCGGTAGTGTCGTGCGTCCAGGGGCCTCACCCTGGCGACCACGGTAGACAACGCCGCGGCGAGCCCGGTCCAGCTCGCCCCGGGCGGGGCCCCGGGTCCAGCTCGACCGGCGGGCCCGGTCCAGCTCGCCCCGGCGCGCCCGGTCCAGCTCGACCCGGCGGCCTCGGTCCCCTCTCGCCGCGGCGGTCTCCTCCGCCCCGGACCGCTCCCCGGACGACGACGGTCGACGCGGCCGGCGCACCGCTGTCCGTCCCTCGACGGGATCGTAAAGTAGGGGAACGATATGACCAAGACGAAGCGATCCGACCCTCTCTCCCCCACCGCCGCCGCGGGCGCGACGTTCGCGCGGCTCGTCGAGACCCTGCGCACGCTGCGGGCGCCCGGCGGCTGCGCCTGGGACCGCGAGCAGACCGTGGCCTCGCTCCGGCCGTTCGTGCTCGAGGAAGCCTACGAAGTGGTCGAGGCGATGGACCGCGACGACCGCGCCGCCCTGTGCGAGGAGCTCGGCGACCTGCTGCTCGAAGCGGTGTTCGTGGCTCAGATATGCGCCGAGGAGGGAGACTTCACCATCGCCGACGCGGCCGAGGCGGTGACCGCCAAGCTCGTCCGGCGACACCCCCACGTGTTCGGCGACGGGACGGCCGGCGCCGCGGCCGCCGACCCGAATGGCGGAGCCCCCGGCCCTGCGCTCTCCCCCGCCGAGGTCAAGCGGCAGTGGGAACGAATCAAGCGCGAGGAGCGCGCCGGCGCGCCCGGCGGCCGCACCACCCTCCTCGACGGCATCCCCGAGGCGCTGCCGTCGCTGCTGCGGGCCTCGCGCATCGGGGCGCGCGCGGCCAACGTGGGCTTCGATTGGGAAAGGGCGGAGCAGGTCGTCGACAAGGCCGACGAGGAGATGGCCGAGCTGCGCGACGCGATCGCGGGGGGCGACCCGGCCCGGATCGAGGAGGAGATCGGTGATCTGCTCTTCACCGTCGCCAACGCCGCCCGCAAGCTGCGGGTCGATCCCGAGTCCGCCCTTCGGACCGCCAACGCCAAGTTCACCCGGCGTTTCCGCGCCGTCGAAGAGCGTCTCGAGGACCGCGGCCGCACCCTGTCCGACGCCTCGCCGGACGAGCTCGAACGGGCGTGGGAAGCGGTCAAGACGGCGGGCCGCGAATCACCCCACTCCTGAGGGCGAGCACACCGGACGGGTGGGACCGTCCCGGAGCTTGCTCGGCCGCCCCCTGTCGCTGGTTCCGGCTGTCGGACCGCACCACGTCGCCGCGCGCCGAGCATCGCGTCGCTGGCTCCGGCGGTCGGACCGCACCGTGTCGCCGCGCGCCGAGCATCGCGTCGCTGAGTCCGGCGGTCGGACCGCACGGCGTCGCCGGGCGTGCCGAGCATCGCGACCCGGGGCTGTCACCACGGGTGTCAGCCCGGCATTCGCGCACAGCGTTCGCCCCCGGCGTCGTAGCGCCAGCGGCGCCCGCCCGCCGTGCGCAGCCGCACTTCGCGCCCGTCGGTCTCGAGGATGATCGCCCCGTCGCGCCCGGTCTCCAGCACGAGCGCCCCGGCCTCGCGGTAGCGCGCAGTCACGGCCGGCGCGGGATGGCCGAACGGGTTCGCGCGGCCCGCGCTCACCACCGCGACGCACGCCCCGGCCGCCGACACCAGGCGCTCGGAGCTCGACCCCGCGCTGCCGTGGTGCGGCACCTTGACGAGCCGAAACCGCGCCGGGGTCAGGGCCGCGGCCACCACCCCTTCCACGTCCGCCCCGATGTCGCCGGGCAGCAGCACCGCGACGTCACCGAACCGCACGTCGAGCACGACCGAGTCGTCGTTCCGCACCCGCGGCCGCGCCCAGTCGGGCACCGGCGGATGGAGCACCTCGAACGATGCGCCCCCCAACTCGAACCGGTCCCCCGCCGCCACCTGCCGCCATCGCGCGCCCGACGCGCCGGCGACGCGTCGCAGCGCCTCGAGACCGCGATGCCCTTCGACCGGGACGCCCTCCCACACCTCGCGGGCCGGCAGGTCGACCAGCACCGCGGGCAGGCCAGCGATGTGGTCGGGGTGGCCGTGGGTCGCCACCGCCGCATCCAGCCGCCGGGCGCCGAGGGCCCACAGGGCGGGGACCACGACGCGACCGCCGATGTCGGACCGCGGACTGATCGACCCGCCGGCATCGACGAGGACGGCTCGCCCTCCGGACGTCTGCACCAGGGTCGCGTCGGCCTGCCCGACATCGAGCACGCTCACCCGCAGCCAGCCGGGGCGCGGGAGGCCCGCGAGGGGCGGACGCAACGGCGTGGACACGATCCAGACGGCGGCGGCCGCCGCGACGACCGGAGCGGCGAGGCGGGCGCGGGCCGACCGACCGCGCCACAGGAGCGCGGCCAGCGCCGCATAGTAGACGGCCAGGGTGAGGGACGCCGGCGGCGGCACGCGGAACGCCAGCCACGGCCAGACGTCGAGCAGGCGGGTCGACTCGAGGAGCCCGGTCGCGGCGAGGTGGGCCGCGTAGCCGGCGGCCGCGGCGGGAGCGGGATGCACCGCGGCCAGGGCCACCGCCACCAGGCCCGCCACCTGGGTCACGGTCATCAGCGGGATCGCCGCGAAGTTGAGGACGAGGCCGGCGAGGCTCACGCGGCCGAACAGGGCCGCCCCGATGGGCAGCAGCACCGCTTCGGCGCACAGCGTCGCCGCGAACAGCCCCGCCGGCGCCGCGATCCACACCGGCGGCCGTTCGGTCCCTCCGTGCAGCGCGCCGGCCACCCGGGTCGCGCCCAGCACGATGCCGAGGGTGGCGCCGAACGTGAGGAGGAACCCCGGGTCGAGGACCGCCAGGGGCGACACCGCCGCGATACCGGCCGCGGTGACCGCGAGCACGTTGAGAGGCGGGGTGCGGTGGTCGAGAATCCGCGCGCCGAGGACGATCGTCGCCGCCGCGGCGGCGCGCGTCACCGACGCCTCGTCGCCGACGAGGGCGCTGTAGGCCAGCACGCAGGCCGCCACCGTCGCGAGCCGGAGCCGCGGCCGCAGGCGCGACAGGCGCGCGAGCAACAGCAGGCAGCCCGTCAGGATGGCGATGTTGCCGCCTGAGATGGCGATGACGTGATAGATGCCGCCGTCCCGGAGGCGCTGGGTCGTCTCCGGCGCGAGGCGGTTCCGGTCCCCGATGAGAATCGCGGTCACCACCGCGGCCGACTGGTCCCCGTGACGCCCCACCGCGTCGGCGACGGCCCGCCTGACCCAGGCCCGCGCCGACGCGGCCAGCTCGCCCCCCGGCGGCGCGGGGCCGAGCACGTCGACGAGCAGGCCGCTCTTCACCGACCCCCGGAGCACCGTTCCCCGCAGCGCCTGCCGCTCGGCCTGATCCCCGCTCCCGGGATTGCGGAACGCCGAGACCGGCCGCAGGGTGGCCGACACTCGCAACCGCCGGCCCTCGCGCCATTCCGGCAGCCGATCCGTCCACGCCTCGCCGCCCACCGACAGCCGGACCCCCCCCGCGGCCGGCGCCAGGTCGCGGGCCCGGCCGGCGCGGGACACCACCAAGTCGAAGGCCGCCCCGTAGTCGGTGACCGCGGCATCGCGCGCGAGCCGACCTTCGAGCCGCACCGGGCCCACGCGCCCGGCCCCGGCCGCCGCCGGCTGCCGGTCGAACCAGTCCTGCAGCGACGTGTCGAGAGCGGCGGCCCGGTGGGTCGCGGCCAGCGCCGCCCCCCCGAGGGCGAAGCCCAGGCCGAGCAGCACGGCGACGCGACGCGGCGCCGCGCGGCGCGCGACGGCCACGAGGGCCATCGCCCAGACCGCGACCAATGCCGCCTGCAGGCCGCCCGCGGGCAGCGGCGCCCAGACGCCGACCGCGGCGCCGGCCAGGAGCGGCGCCGCCGCCACTGCTGCGGGAACCGTCACGACCCCATGTCATTGCAAGAACCATGACGACCCATCGCCCCGCAACGCCCGAACGCCACACGCCGCCCCGAGGCCGCCGGAACGCAACGTCACCATCGACCCGCGGACCGCTGGGCTCCCGGCGCCGCGCGACGCCACAGCGCACAATCTGCGCCGCCAACCCACCCGACACGTCGCGGCGGCTGCGCCCGTGACGTGTCGCGGGCAGCAGGTACAGCGAAGCAGACACCCGAAGAAACACAAGTCCCGAGCCGTCTCGCCACCCCTCGATCTCTCCGACGGCACGCCGCTCGGCGCCCCGCCCCGCCCGCGCGGAGGATGTCGCCGGCAGTCGGTTCCCGTGGGCGCTGCAAGTTGGCCCCGTACATGCACGACCTCCCGCAACCGACCGCTCCGCGGCGCGAGGCGCGCAGCCTGTGGTAACTTGGAGGAATCGCGCAGGACGCTGCGCCACCATCAAGGAAGCCGTCATGCTCAGACGCGCCCCCGCCGCGGTTCCCATCGAGTACCCGAGTGCCGACGGCCAGCCCATGGCGGAGAACGACGCCCAGCGACAGGCCATCATCTACGCGATCGACGCCCTGACCCGTCACTTCAAGGCCCGGCCGGACGTCTACGTCTCCGGAGACCTCCTGATCTACTACGAGGAAGGCAATCCCCGGGTGTCGATCGTCCCCGACGTGTTCGTCGTGTTCGGCGTGGAGGACCGCGAGCGCCCCCACTACAAGCTCTGGGAAGAGCGGCGGGCGCCCGACTTCGTGCTCGAAGTGGCGTCCCCGAGCACGTGGCGAGAGGACCTGACGCGGAAGCGGTCGGTGTACGAGCGACTCGGCGTACGCGAATACTGCCAGTACGACCCGAAGGGAGAACACCTACCCGCGCGCCTGCTGGGCTGGCGGTTGACGTCTTCCGGCTACGTCCGCCAACCGCTGGAGACGCTCCCCGGCGGCGGATCGACCCTGCAGAGCCGCACTCTCGGTTTGGCGCTACGCGCGGCGCCGGAACGGGAGTTGCGCTTCCGCGACCCCGCGACAGGCTGTGACCTGTACAGCTACGACGAAGAGGCGGAGGGCCGACGGGCGGAGGCAGAGCGCCGACGGGCCGCCGAGACCCGAGCGGCCGCCGCCGAGGCTCGCGCCGCCACCGCCGAGGCTCGCGCCACCGCCGCCGAGGCTCGCGCCGCCGCCGCCGAAGCGCTTCTGCGCCAGCGCGCCGACCGCTAGCCGAGCCGCCAGCCGTCGGGTCGACGAGAAAACCATCGGACGCGCCCGCGCCAACGCACGCAGGCGTCTGCCATCCGCCCCCGCTACGGCCCCATGTGGAGTGCGTGCGCGGCGCCGCCCTCAGCCTCGACCGCTCCGCAGAGCGACACCTCCAACTGTCTCGGCAGTGCGTACCGCGCACCGGTCCACTTGTCGAATAACGAAGCCACACCCGTGTATACGCCGAAACCCACCGCCCAGTCCGAAGCCCCGCTCGGACCGGCATCGTTCGTCGCAATCAATGTCAAGAGCGGATATGCCACGATTGGCACGAAACGCCGCCAACTGAGCACACGGCCAAGCCGTACTTCTTTCGCCGAACAGCCTTTGCGGTCAAGCCTCAACGCATATTCTCTGGTTCGCAGACTCAACGCCGCTTCCAGCGGCGTCACCCCGATTTCCTCCTGATCAATAAGAACGCGCGCTCCCGGAGGACTCGACGCAATGGATACCTGCTCCACGGGAATTGGCTTGAAGAGTGTTGCGCATCCCGACCCCGCAATAGCCATGGCCGCCAGCCCACCCGACGCACAGAGTTTGGCCATCCACATGTCTGTCATCACTTCACGGGCGGGCGCTCTACTTCGCGCCCGCACCCTCTCTTGCCGGGCTTTCGGGGTCACACTTCAAAGCCACGTTAACGCGCCTCGGAAACTCGAACACAGCGCCGTTCCACCAGTCAATTATGAACGGTCCAATAGCCGCCACTCCCGGCCATACGGCGCCCTCCTGGAATATCATCGACATCGTCGGGATCACACTGAAGAACACCGACGGCAATATCCACCAACTCGGCGACCTTCGCACCTCGTACACGGTCGGACTACACCCATCCGCTTCCAGCCGCAGATCATGGTTGGCACGGCGTCGACTCAACGGTACGCCCACCGGGGTCTGGCCCATCGCCTCACCATCAACCGCAATCCGCGCCCCCGTCGGATTAGATTCAATCACGACAATCGAGGTCGGCGATGGGCGAAAAAAGGTCGCGCAACCGCTTCCCATGGCGGCCAGCGCCACAACCAATAGGGTCATCCGGCGGCTCGCCGCCGTGCTCTCCATCATTTGCCACCTCCACCACAACCCAACACGCTCGCTAGTCTAGTGGCCCGCGCGGGAAGTTATTGGAACTCAATGCCTGGCGCGCTCTATCGACGGCATCAAGGATGGCGGTGGCGGATTTGATCCATCGGAACGGTTTGGCAGAGTGCTTGTTGTGGGTCTCGATGAAACGGCGGATCTCATCGCGCAGTTCTGACACTGGTGCCTCAAGGAATCTGGTCGCCACTGGTAGGCCTCCCGGGTCCGCACTCCAAACGTACTTGGGCGTGACCGGGAAGCTCGAACAGAGCACCACTCCACCACGCTGCTCCAGTTATGGCAACTAGCGATATAGGGAGCGCCCTCGCGCCACTCTCGAGCGCCCCGCCCACTCCCGCGACCGCCCCGAACAACGCTACCGTCACCGCCCGCCACCAGCTTGTCGACCGACGAACTCCGTACTCCGCCGGCACGCACCCGTCCAGTTCTAGATGGAGATTATGTACTGGACGTCGGCGACTCAGCAGCGTCACGACCGGCGTCTTGCCGACTACCTGCTCGTCTATCACTACTTGGGCACCGGGTGGCTCTGACTCGATCTTGACCAGAGACGTTGGGGGAGATGTCGCCGATGGGCGAAAAAGAGTTGCGCAGCCGCTGGCGACATTCGACAACAATATGACCAACAGCGCCGCCACTGCGTTGCGAACCGCAATTGTTGGTCCCATCGTCGATTCAATCCATTGATTCGGCGCGCTCGCGAAGCCCAAACGGCGGCATTCGTCAACCGCCCGCAGTAACGAGGTAATCGCGCTGTGCGTCGGTCAGATGAATCGGTTGTCCTCCAAACGCCATACCCCGTAGAAGAGGACAGCTGACCGGAAAACACATATTCGCGGCAGTCCACTAGTTCGCATTGGTCCGCAATGCAATCGCCGGATCTTGTGCGGCCACACCCCACGCGGCCCAAAACGCCGACACTCCAGCGACCGACATCAACAGGCCCACAACCGTCACCATCGTCGCACTGCCAATTGTGTCCACGCCGATCAAAAAGGCTCCCAATGACCGAATCGCCATAATGCCACCGCCTACGCCGAGAAGCCCCCCAATCGTCACAGGCAACATCGCTTCCGATACGAATCCGCGAACAACCCTGCCTCGCCCCGCCCCCAACACGAGCCTGACACCCGCCTCACGCGCACCAGTCAGCGCCACCCGCCACGTCAGGCCGTACACTCCTACCGCCATAAGCAAAAGACTAAAGCCACCGAACAGGGCAAGCAGCGTGGTCCGCAACTGCTCTCGACTGATGAGCTCAAACACCATCGCCTGCATCGCTTGGAACCTCCCAACAGGGATTCGTCGATCCTCCGATCGAATGACGTCTTCGATTGCCGGAATCAGCACGCCTGAATCTCCGCGCACCCGCATAACCCACTTGACCTCGAAGAACCTGTGAACCAGCTCCAGCAGCGCCGACGGCACCTGAGCCACGGGAACGTACATCGTCGGCTGCGGAGGCCGCAACAGCCCTCCAGAAACCACGTTGCCAACGACACCGACAATGGTTCTCCGCTCATCCAGCAGCGCCGGCTCTGCGGCGTACACCTCAAGGGTGGTCCCCAGGCGCCGCGGAGCCTGGGCCGTATCGAAAAAAAAGTCCATGAACGCCTGATTGACCACCGTCACGGGTGCCGCTCCCACGCCATCACCATCCATCAAGCCACGGCCGGCGACCACCGGAATGCCCATGACCTGAAAATACTCAGGCGTCACATAGCGCCATTGTACGTTCGCCACCCTGTCACTTCCGACATCAGCGCAACCCACACAATCCTCTGTAGGCGCGTGGATGGGAACATTCAGCCCCGCCTCCAATGGCAGATTGTTCACAACGGCCGCAAGCTGTACGCCTGCAACATCCCGCACGCGGCTCAACACCCGGCTGTAGTATGCCGCAAAGCCCCCCTGTAGCGTCCCGCCATTCTCTCCCTGCATCGAAAATGCCGCGGCGACGACCCTGTCCGGCTCGAACCCGAGCCGCACGTTGGTCAGCCCACGCGTCATGTCCAGCACCACAGCGGCGACCAGCAAGAGAATCGTACAAATTGCCGCCTGCGTCGCTACCATCACCCGCTCCGTCTTCTTGGCCCGCGGCGTCGAAGCGCTCCAGCTGTCAGGCGACATGGAAAACTGACCCCCTGGCGACACTGAAAACTGACCCCCCTGTTGAGGGAGGAGTCAGCCGATGAAGGGATGCAAGGATGTCGGCCCGTGGGCGAGGAGGCCACGGGCACAGATGATGAAGTCGGACGAAGTGGAGGCGATGCTGCAGCTGCGAGCGCTCGGTTGGGGGCTGAGGCGCATCGCGCGGGAGTTCGGGTGCAGCAAGAACACGGTGAAACGCTACGTCGCGGCCGACGGCTGGATGTCGTACAGCCGCCGGGTGGGCGGCGGCAAGCTCGAAGCCCAGGAGGCGTGGCTGAAGGAGCGGTTTTTCCAGCACGGCGGCAACGCCGAAGTGGTGCGGCAGGACCTGCTGCGGGAACAGGGCATCGACGTGAGCCTGCGCACGGTCGAGCGGGCGGTGGCGCCGTTCCGGAGGCTGCTGACAGCTGAGGCGAAGGCGACGGTGCGGTTCGAGACGCCTCCTGGCTGTCAGCTCCAGGTTGACTTCGGCCAGCGGCGAGTGGTGATTGCGGGCGAGGGGGTGCGCGTCTACCTGTTCGTGGCGACGCTGGGCTACTCGCGACGCTGCTACGTGGCGACGTTCAGACACGAGCGGCAGTCGTCGTGGTTCCGCGGCCTGGAGGGCGCGTTCCGTCACTTCGGCGGGGTGACTCGGGAGGTGCTGCTCGACAACCCGCGGCCGCTGGTGGTTGAGCACGACCTGTCGACTCGGGAGGTCGAGTTCAACCACCGGTTCCTGGCGTTCGCGGCCTACTGGGGATTCCGTCCGCGGGCATGTGCGCCGTATCGGGCCCGGACGAAAGGGAAGGATGAGCGCGGCGTCGGCTACGTCAAGGGGAACGCGCTTGCCGGGCATCGCTTCGAAAGTTGGGCGGGGATGGACGCGCATCTGGCGTGGTGGCAGCGGGAGATTGCCGACCGGCGCTGCCACGGCACCACCGGTCAAGTCCCTCTCGAGCGCTTTGCCCGGGAGGCGGAGCGCCTTCGCCCCTGCGCGGGCCGGCCGCCGTTCGGCCAGCTGCGTGATCTGACCCGGACGGTGCATGCCGACTGCGCGGTGGTGGTCGACACGAACGCCTACTCGGTGCCGTGGCGGCTGATCGGCGAGCGGGTGCGGGTGGTGGTCAGCGGCGGGAGGGTATGCGTTCGCCACGGCCCGCGGGTTGTCGCCGAGCATGTCGAGCACGAGGGACGCCACGCGCGGGTCACCGACCGCGCCCACCTGGTGGGCGTCGTTGGCGGTCCGCGTCCGCCCGAGGCCGCGACGGCCCGACCGAAGCCCGAGCTGCTGCGTCCGCTCGACGAGTATGCGGCCGTTGCCGGGGGGAGTTTCTGATGGCGGTGGACCATGAGACGCTTCTCGGCTGGTTGACACGGCTGCAGCTGACCGCGATCCGCGACCAGCTCGACAACCTGCTCGACGAGGCGGCGGAGAAGAAGCTGACGTTGCGGGAGGCGCTGGCGCTGCTCGTTGAGCGGGAGGTCTCGCGCAAGGACGAGCGGCGCATCGAGATGGCGCTGAAGATCGCGCGCTTCCCGATGGTGCGCGAGCTCGCCGACTTCGACTTCAAGGCGCAGCCGAGCATCGACCGACGCCAAGTGCGGGAGCTGGCGACGTCGCGGTGGGTGGCGCACGGCGACGCGCTGTTGGTGCTCGGCCCGCCGGGGGTCGGCAAGACGCATCTGGCGGTTGCGCTCGGGCGCGAGGCAATCCGGCAGCGTTACTCGACCCTGTTCACGACGGCCCAGGCGCTGATGGCGACGCTGGTCAAGGCGCACAGCGAGGGGCGGCTGGACGACCGCCTGGCCTTCTACGCCAAGCCCAGGCTATTGGTCTGCGACGAGCTGGGGTACCTCCCTTTCGAGGCGCATGCCGCGCACCTGTTCTTCCAGCTCGTCTCGAGGCGCTACGAGCGCGGGAGCATCCTGATTACGTCGAACCGCTCGGTCGGCGAATGGGGGGAGGTGTTCGGCGACGCCGTGGTCGCTACCGCGATCCTCGACCGGCTGCTGCATCACAGCCACGTGCTGACGATCACGGGGGAGAGCTATCGGCTGCGGGAGAAGCGTCGGGCGGGCGCCCTGAAGATCCCGGCGCCGAAGCCTGTCGCGTCTGAGACCCGCGCGGGGGCGTCGTCATGACCACGCGACCGACATCAGAGCGAAACACAGACAGGGACTCACGGTCACGCGCCGGTGCCGTGCCACGCCGCCCTCGAGCCCGTCGCGCTGCCCAGAGGGTTCAGGGGTGACGGCTAGGTCGGGAGGTCGGCAGTGCGTAGCTGCGGGACGGCCGGCGTGTCAACGTGCTGCGCACGTCCTCCGCTTCGCTCCGGCCCTTGCGGGTGACACCCCGTCCGCCCCGCGGCTCGGATGGCAGTTATGGGCCTTGCGGCCCGGCCTGGACGGGGCGTCCCGGCCGTCCACGGCGCTCACGGAACGCGGTGGACCACCGGAATTCGATCTACATACGCCGTTTCTTCGGGGGTCAGTTTTCGATGTCGCCAGGGGGTCAGTTTTGAGTGTCGCTTGACACCAGCGACCGAGCCGCGTGCCAGTGGAATCGGACCGAAGGTGTTCACGCATTGGAGCCAGGCCGCTCAGCGCGCCGGCTACGACGACAATCAACAGCGCAAACGCGAGGATGCGCGCGTCGACTGTCGCATCCCAAAACGCCGCAGCCGGATAGAGTCGCCGAAAAACCTCCGCACCTCCGTACGCGACCCCAAGGCTTACAGCCCCACCGACTGCAGCATACACGGCACTCTCGGCAAACACCTGGCGGACGAGGCGCCCCGGGGTACAGCCCAGGGCCACCTGCACTGCTGCCTCCCGTGCCCTCACCCTCGAACGAGCCAGTTGCAGGCCTCCTACGTTCACGCAAGCCACCAGCAACACCAGACCGACGACAAGCCCCGCCCCGGCCAATGCCGGGGTTACGTCCTCTGCAACTATGTCTTTGTACATTCGCACGCCGAACTGCAAATCATCCGAGACGCTATCAGGCGCAACCTGCCGAATACCAGGGAGTAGACTTTGCAGCTCCGCCTCTGCTTGGGCTCTCGTCACGCCGGGACCCAGCCGACCAAGCATCTGATAGTCGAACCCCGCCTCCCTCGTCGGCTCGACAATCTGCCAGACATCTGCCGGCGGAAACGCCCGGAACCCCGGTGGCATTACGCCAACGACGACCCTGGGCCGACCGCCGAGAACGACCGCAGAGCCGGCGGCTCGCGGATCCGCCCCGAGATGTTGCCGCCAAAGCGAATGGCTCACTACGACGCCGTCGACCTGGAGGTCGGCCGGTTCAGGATGCCTACCGAATATGGGTGTCACATTCAATGCGCGAAAGTAGTTCGCGGATACGCGGTGAGTCGACACATGGTGCGAGCCACCCGCCACCTGAAGCGCCAAGCCCGAACTAGGAGCCGACACCGCTAAGTGGTCCAACGTGTCAACGTAAGTCTCGAGCGCTTCCACAATACGGCCGTTGAGCAGTCTAGAAGTGCCTTGCGGAAACTCCCTTACGACCCCCACTAGCCGTGTGGCATCTGGATAGGGCAAGGGCCGCAACAGGACGGCATCCACAAAGCAAAACACTGCTACGGGAGCGCCAATACCCGTTCCCATCACACCAGCCAGAGTCACTAGCAACGCCGGCGACCCAAGGAGGGAGCGGGAGGCGTACACTAGATCGCGTCGCAGGTCGGCAAGGGTGCGCAGCGCCCGAGCGCCAAGCGTTGTTCCATCGCCTGTCTGGCCCATTTTCATCGGCTACATCCCCTTCGGGCAGCAAGATGGCACGCGTCAAAGCGAATCAAGCGCATCTGTAGCTACGGCCCCTTTAGAAGTCTGCACTGCTAAAGACGGCGGTCCACACGCTGGCATATGGAGTGTGTAGCACGGTGGATTCGGGGCGTCAAGGGCCTCTTGGGCGCGGTCGGAACACCAGGGAGGGTTGTCCTTCGGGGGGACGGCGGCCGGCGGGCGCCGTCGGGAGGCCCCCTTCCGGGCGCGCGGGTCAGCGCCTCCGCCAAACCCCGGCACGCTGAGCGGACCGGCCTCCTGAGCAACTCCGACGGCGACGTGCGCACGACTCGGACCACGGAGCGGCGCACGCATGTCACCGCCGAGACCGGCGGGCGTCGCGCCGCCGCAATGGGCATCGAGCGGAGCCGCGGCCCGACGACGGCGGCTACGACCGGGCGACCGCCGCGTGGTACTCCTGCAGCGGCTGCACGTCGACGGGCGGCTACGACCGGGCGACCGCCGCGTGGTACTCCTGCAGCGGCTGCACGTCGACGGCCTCGTCCTTGAGGGCGCGGATGGCGTCGACCGCGGCCGAGGCGCCGGTGAGCGTGGTGACACAGGGGACCCCCAGCACAGTGGCGATGCGGCGGAGGGTGCGGTCGTCGAAGAAGGACTCGCGACCGAGCGGGGTGTTGACGACGAGGTCGATCTCTCGATTCAGCAGCCGGTCGCCGATGTGGGGGCGGCCCTCGTTGACCTTGTAGACGAGCTCCGGCTCGAGCCCGTGCGCCCGGAGGTAGGCGGCGGTGCCCCGGGTCGCGAGCAGCGAGAACCCGAGCCCCGCGAGGTCGCGGGCGATGGGGAGGACGTTGGCCTTGTCCTCGTTGTTGACGCTGATGAACGCGGTCCCCCGGTCGGGCAGCTTCTGCCCGGCCGCGAGCTGGGCCTTGGCGTAGGCCGAGCCGAACGTCGCGGCCGCGCCCATCACCTCGCCCGTCGACTTCATCTCGGGCCCGAGGAGGGTGTCGACCCCCGGGAACCGCACGAACGGGAACACCGGCGCCTTCACGAACACGCCGGCCACGTCGAGGTCCTCGACCAAGCCCAGTTCGCCCAGAGTCCGGCCCGCCATGACCCGCGCCGCGACCTTGGCCAGCGGCACGCCGGTCGCCTTCGACAGGTACGGCACGGTGCGCGACGCTCGCGGGTTGACTTCGAGCACGTAGACCGTGTCGTCCTTGATCGCGAACTGGGCGTTGAGGAGGCCGATCACGTTCAGGGCCCGCGCCACCCGACGCGTGTAGTCCCGGATGGTGGCGAGGTGCCGCTCGGCGACGAGGTACGGCGGCAGGACGCACGAGCTGTCGCCGGAGTGGATGCCGGCCTGCTCGATGTGCTCCATCACGCCGCCGATGACCACCGCCCCGGCGGAGTCGGCCACCGCGTCGACGTCGAGCTCGAACGCGTCCTCTAGGAACTTGTCTATCAGCACCGGGTGCTCGGGCGAGGCGTCGACGGCCTCGGTCATGTAGCGGTCGAGCGCCCCCGCGTCGTAGACGATGGCCATCGCCCGGCCGCCGAGCACGTAGGACGGCCGGACCACGAGGGGGTAGCCGATCTTCGCGGCCACGTCCCGCGCCTCGGCCCGCGAAGTGGCGATGCCGCTCGGGGCCTGGGGGATGCCGAGCTCCCACAGCAGGGCCGCGAAGCGCTTGCGGTCTTCGGCGAGGTCGATCGAGTCGGGCGACGTGCCGAGGATCTCGACCCCCGCCCCCTGTAACCCCAGGGCGAGCTTCAGGGGCGTCTGCCCCCCGAACTGCACGATACAGGCGACATCGGCGCCGGCCGTCCGCTCCTTCTGGATGACCGCCGACACGTCCTCCAGCGTGAGGGGCTCGAAGTAGAGCCGGTCGACCGAGTCGTAGTCCGTCGACACCGTCTCCGGGTTGCAGTTGACCATCACCGTCTCGAGCCCTTCCTCCTTGAGGGCGAACGCGGCGTGGCAGCAGCAGTAGTCGAACTCGATGCCCTGGCCGATGCGGTTGGGCCCCGAGCCGAGAATCACCACCTTGCGGCGGTCGGTGGGGGCCGACTCGCACTCCCGCTCCCAGGTGCCGTAGAGGTACGGGGTGAACGACTCGAACTCCGCCGCGCAGGTGTCGATGCGCTTGTAGACCCGCGCGAGGCCGGCTTCCCGCCCGCGGTCGCCGACGGCGCCGGGCGTCGCGTCGAACGCCCCGCCGAGCTCCTCGTCGCCGAACCCGGCCCGCTTGAGGTCGGTGAGAAGGTCCGGCGACAGCGCCGGCAGCCCGACCCGGCCGGCCGCGCGCCGCATCTCGACGATCTCGGCGAACTGAGTCAGGAACCAGGGGTCGATGCGGGTGAACTCGTGCACCTGCTCGACGCTCCACCCCCGGTCGAGGGCTTGGAACACCGCGAACATCCGGCGGTCGGTCGGCACCACGAGCCGCCGCTGGAGGGCCGCGTCGGCGGCGGCGGCGTCGGGCTCGTCCGGCTCGGGCCTGGGGGGAAACAGGCGCCCGCTCTGCCCGATCTCCAGCGAACGGATGCCCTTGAGGAACGCCTCCTTGAAGGTGCGGCCGATGGCCATCGCCTCGCCCACCGACTTCATCTGGGTCATGAGGGTGCGGTCGGCCTCGGGGAACTTCTCGAACGTCCACCGCGGCACCTTGACGACGATGTAGTCGATGGTCGGCTCGAAGCTGGCCGGGGTCAGGCGGGTGATGTCGTTGGGAATCTCCTCCAGCAGGTAGCCGAGGGCCAGCCTCGCCGCGATCTTGGCGATGGGGAAGCCCGTCGCCTTCGAGGCGAGGGCGGACGACCGCGACACGCGCGGGTTCATCTCGATCGCCACCATCCGCCCGTCGGCGGGGTTCACCGCGAACTGGATGTTCGAGCCCCCGGTCTCGACCCCGACGCGGCGGATGATGCGCCGCGCCGCGTCCCGCATCCGCTGGTACTCCTTGTCGGTGAGGGTCAGGGCCGGCGCCACCGTGATGCTGTCGCCGGTGTGCACGCCCATCGGGTCGATGTTCTCGATCGAGCAGACGACGACGAAGTTGTCGGCGCCGTCGCGCATCACCTCGAGCTCGAACTCCTTCCACCCGATGACCGACTCCTCGATGAGGATCTCGTGCACCGGACTCAGCTCGATGCCCCGGGTCACGACGTCGCGGAACTCCTCGATGTTGTAGGCGATGCCGCCGCCGACCCCGCCGAGGGTGAACGACGGCCGCACGATGGCGGGGAAGCCCAGGCGGTCGACCACGCTCAGGGCCTCGTCGACAGACCTCGCGTAGGCGCTGGCCGGCACTTCGATGCCGATGGACTCCATCGCCTCGCGGAACTTCAGGCGGTCTTCCGCGACCATGATCGCGTCGACGGAGGCCCCGATCAGCGAGACGCCGTACTCGTCGAGCACGCCCTTCGACTGGAGATCGACGGCGAGGTTCAGCGCGGTCTGGCCCCCGACCGTCGGCAGCAGCGCGTCGGGGCGCTCCTTCGCGATCACCTGGCGGACCACCTCCCACGTCAGCGGCTCGACGTAGGTCCGGTCCGAGACCTCGGGGTCGGTCATGATCGTCGCGGGGTTCGAGTTGACCAGGATCACCTCGATCCCCTCGGCCCGGAGCGCTTTGCACGCCTGGGTGCCCGAGTAGTCGAACTCGCAGGCCTGGCCGATCACGATGGGCCCGGAGCCGATGACGAGGACGCGTTGGATGTCGGTGCGGCGCGGCATGGGCTGACGTCAGGCGGCGCGTCGCGCCATCTCCTCGAGGAACCGGGAGAACAGGTAGTCGGCGTCGTGGGGTCCCGGCGAGGCCTCGGGGTGGTACTGGACGCAGAAGACCGGCCGCCGTCGATGACGCAGCCCCTCGATGGTGCCGTCGTATAGGTTCAGGTGGGTCACCTCGACGTCGTCGGGCACCGACTCGGGCTCGACCGCGAAGCCGTGGTTCTGGCTCGTGATCTCGACCTGTCCGGTCGAGACCTGCTTGACGGGGTGGTTCGCCCCCCGGTGCCCGAACTTCAGCTTGTAGGTCGTTGCCCCCATGGCCAGCGCGAGCACCTGGTGCCCGAGGCAGATGCCGAAGACCGGCAGGTCCGCCTCGATAACCCGCCGCGCGTTGGCCACCGCGTAATCGAGGGGGGCGGGGTCGCCGGGGCCGTTGCTCAGGAAGACGCCGTCGGGTTCGACGGCCAGCAGCTCGCCCGCCGGGGTGGCGGCGGGAAAGACCCGCACGTCGCACCCGTGGGCGGCGAGCCGGCGCAGGATGTTCCGCTTCAGCCCGAAGTCGTAGGCGGCGATGCGGAACCGCCGGGCGCCGGGGCGGGCCGGAGAGCGCCGGAACCCTTCCGGCTCTAGCCCGTCCGGTCCGTCCGCGGCTCCCCCCGGGGGCCAGTCGAACGGCTCGGCGCAGGTCACCGCCCGCACGAGGTCGCTCCCCTCCATCGGCGCGACGTCGCGCGCTTGGCTCACCAGCTCGTCCGGGTCGACGTCGCCGGTGGCGATGACCCCGCGCATCGCCCCCGCCGTCCGCAGCTCGCGGGTCAGCGCCCGCGTATCGATGCCGGCGATGGCCACGACCCCGTTGTCGGCCAGGTAGTCGCGCAGCGTGCCCGTCGACCGCCAGTTGCTCGCGATGGGCGACGCCTCGCGGACGACGAACCCCGCCACCTGGGGGCCGCGCGACTCGACGTCCTCGCCCGTCACGCCGTAGTTGCCGATCTCGGGGCAGGTCATGGTGACGATCTGCCGGGCGTAGGACGGGTCCGTCAGCACCTCCTGGTAGCCGGTCATGCTCGTGTTGAACACCACCTCGCCCCGCGCGACCCCGTCCGCGCCGGCGGCGGCGCCGCGGTACCAGCTTCCGTTCTCGAGGGACAGGACGGCGGTCATCGAGCGGCGTCGGCGAGCGATGCGGCCCCACGGGCCTGGGTTGCGGAAGCGACCTCGACCGCGGTGGTCCAGGTCGGGTAGGGGTCCAGCCTGAGCTCGATCCGGCGGGCGCCCGGCGGCATGTCGGGGACCGACATCGGCGTCTCGCCGACCCCGTGCGGATCGAACCGCACCGCGGGGCCCGGCGACCGTGCCTCGCCGAGGATGGATCCTATCGCAACTTCCGCGGCGACACGAGAATCCGCCGGCGGCGCGCCGTCCGCGGAGGAGTCCGGCGGCTCGACGGTCAGATCGACGTTCAGCGACCCGATGGGGTCGCCGGCGTCGAGGACGAACCGCTCGCGCCGCGACCCGTAGCCGGGCAGGGTCACCTCGACCTCGTAGGGACCGTACGGCAGCTCGGCCAGCGCCAGGGGGGTCGTGCCCCGCGGCTGTCCGTTGACCATCACCGCGGCCCCCGGGGGCATGGACCGCACCAGCAGGCGTCCGGCGCCGAGAGCCGGGGCCGGCGACGCCCCCGCCGGCGGGGCCGCGACCGCCGGCGGGGCCGCGACCGCCGGCGGGGGCTCGACCGCCTCGGGGGCCGCAACCGGATCGGGTCGTCGAACCGCGGCGGCCGGGGCGGCGGGGGCGGCGTCGCCCGCGCCGGGGAAGGCGTCCTCCCCCGGGGCCGCCCGCGAGCCGCCGCCCGGTGAGGTCGCGGCGACCTCCGGAGAGTCACTCGCGGCCCCGGCCGCCACCGGCGCGGGCGCCTCGTCGACCACGGCCTCGCTGAACGCAAGGCCCGCGTCGTCGGCACCCGCCGGCGCCGCCGCTTCCCCGGCGACGGCGGTGTCGCGTTCGGCCCCGCCCATCCACCCCAAGCCGATCACGAACGCGGTCACCGCGACCGCGACGCCGATCGTCGCCACCAGCGCGACGGGAAGCCGGCGCGCCTCGTCGACGGGGCCTCGATCGAAGAGCTCACCGGCGGCATCCTCGGGCTCGGCCTCGTCCTCCAGGTCATAGTCGTAGCCCGCTTCCGGGACCAGGGCGAACTCGTCCTCGCCGCCGTCGACGCCGCCGTCGTCCGCCGGCTCGGACGAAACGGCAAACGACCCGCCCGCCCCGGCGGTCTCCTCGTCCGTCTCGTTCTCGCCGTTCTCCGCACCGAATCGCGGTTCCGACCCGTCCGCGCCAAGCCCTTCGAGGCGCCCCGGACCCGCGGCGCCGCTCTCCAGCCGCGACTCCAGCTCCCCGACGCTGATCGGCGAGTAGCTGTCGCCGGCCCGAGGCTCGGGGGCCGGATCGCCATCCTCGTGATCCGCGACCACCCCGGCGCGCCCGTCGCGGAGGCCCACGTGGAGACCCTCGGCGACGTCGGCCAACGGATCCGCGCCGGATCGCAGATCGAGATCACCGACGGCATCGTGTTCGTGGGCGGCGGCGCCGGCGCTTCCCCCCGGGGCCGCGGCGAGCCGGTCGTCCCCCGAGGCGAGGGCGCCCGCCGCGCCCTCGCCGACGGCCGCGGCTCCCGCCGCCGGATCGCCGGCGTCCGCCCCGGACCGCCCGTCGGGCGGACCGAGATCGAGCGCGAGTTCCGCTCGGTCGGCTTCTCCCTGCTTCCCGCGCAACGGCGCCCGCTTCCTTCGTTTCCGCATCACGGTCCCTCCGACCGCAGTGGCGACCGGCCCGCTCCCGAGGGCGGCGGTCCCACCGGCGGCGAGCTCCGGAACGCCTTCCCCGCGCTCCGGCTCCTGTGCCCCGACCGACTCCTTCGCCCCGTCGACCGCGGTTCCGCCCACCACCCCGCGGGCGGCGGCGGCGCCGGTCCACCCCAACGCGCCGGCCAGATCATCGGCGAGCCGCCGCGCCGACCGCGGCCGGCGGTCGGGTTCCGCGGCGAGCGCGGCCTCGAACGGGGGCGTCAGGCGTCGGGCCGCCCGCGCGCCGAGGACGGCATCGAGGCGCCCGGCCGTCCCGTCGGGGGCCGAGGCGGCCCGACGCCCCGTCAGCAGCTCCCACGCCACCGCCGCGAGCGCGTAACGATCCGCCGCGGCTCCCCCCTCGGCCCCCGCGACCTGCTCCGGCGCCGCGTAGGGCGGCCGCAAGGGACCGCGCCGACCCACCCGAGCGAGCGCCGCGACGATGCCGAAGCCGCCCACGCACGCTCCGTGACCGGTGATCAGGACGTCGCGCAGGTGGAAGGCGCCATGCACGAGGCCGCGATCGTGGGCGGCGTCCATCGCCTCGGCGAGCCCCACGAGGTACGGCACCGCGACCTCGACCGCCAGCGGGGCGCGAGGGCGCATCGTGACGTCGAGCGACTCCCCCGCGACGTACTCGTACGCGAGATAGGGCACGCCATCGGCGACGCCGGCGCCCACCGGGCTGGCCAGCATGGGGTGCGACACCCCCAGGTCGACGATACCCTGAAGCGCCTCGCCGAACACAATCGTCTGCTCGGGGGTCAGATCGACGTGAAAGGCCTTGAGCGCGACCGAACGGTCGTTGGGCGAGGGGTCGCGACCCGACGGGCGCGCACGGTACACCGGACCCAGGACGCCACTCCCGATCTGGTGCATCACACCGTAGGGTCCGAATGCACCGGGAGGTTGATGTGCGCCGGAAAGACCGAGTGTCAGGGGGAGCGTTCCTCCGATTCGGGGCCCCAATTTACCAGGAAGTGCACGGTTTTTCAATGCGAGGAATTGGTCCGCGCCCGCACGCGGGCTCCCCCGGCCGCGAGGCGGCAGCGCGGTCCTGACGCATGATCGGTCCGCGCCCGCACGCGGCTCCCGCCGGTCGGCGACCGGAAGGCCGGCCGGCGCTTGACACCGCGCACCCGCTCTGCAACAGTGGGCGCCCGTGCCTTCGGAGCTCTCCACCCCCCCCCACAGCACCCCGCTGCCCGTGGCCTTCCGGGACTTTCCCGGCGTCAGGCGGCTGGCCGCCGAGTACGTCGCCGACTTCGACTCGCTCCGGCCGTTCTTCACCGGCGACCCCGCCGACGACGGCGCCTGGCGGGCGGCCATCGAGGCGCGCGGACAGCCCGACGGAGACCCACCGGCGGTCGGCCGGATCGTCCGCGCTCAGCAGCGGGCCCGCGGGGCCCCGGATGCCGCCCTCGCCGCCGCGGCGCTTCTCGACGACCGCCGGTCGGTCGCGGTGGTGACCGGCCAGCAGGCGGGCCTCTTCGGGGGACCGCTGTACACGCTGCTGAAGGCGGTCTCGGCAATCCGGCTGGCCCGGCACGCCGAGCGCGTCTTCGGGGCTCCCGCGGTGGCCGTCTTCTGGGTCGATGCGGAGGACCACGACCTCGACGAGATCCGCACCTGCGGCGTGCTCGACGCGGATCAGGCGCTCGCGACCGTGGCCTTGGAGACGAACGCGGCGCCGGGCACGCCCGCCGCCGCGGTGCGCCTCGGACCCGAGATCGAGCCCGCCCTCGACGCCCTCGCCGCCGCCCTGCCGGAGACGGACTTCACGGCCGATGTGCTGGGCGACCTCCGCCGCGCCTACGCGAACGGACACGGGCTCGTCGAGGCGTTCGCCACCTGGCTCGAAGGGTTGCTCGGCCCGCACGGGCTAGTCGTCTTCGACGCAGCCGACCCCGCCGCGAAACCGCTGGCCGCGGACCTGTTCGCCCGCGAGATCGCCAGCGCCGGCGCCACGACCGCGCTCGCCCGGTCCGAGGGCGAACGCCTGCGCGACGCGGGGTTCCACGCGCAGGTGGAACCGCCGGCGAACGGCGTCGCCCTGTTCCTGCAGGACGGGACGCGGCAGGCCGTCCGCCTCGACGGCGACCGGCTGAGGGCCGGCGACGAGGCGCTCGACCGGGCGGTGTGGCTCGAACGTCTCCGCGCCGACGCGGCGCGCTTCAGCCCGAACGTGCTGCTCCGCCCCGTCGTGCAGGACCGGCTGTTCCCGACCGTCTGCTACGTCGCGGGGCCCAACGAGCTCGCGTACCTGGCGCAACTCAAGCCGGTATACCGCCACTTCCAGGTGCCGATGCCCCTCGTCGCACCGCGGCTGAGCGCGACGCTGGTCGACTCCGCGGTCATGAAGTTCCTGCGGCGCACGGGAATCGCTCTCGCCGCGCTGCAGCCGCGGGACGAATCGGCCCTGAACCGCCTCCTCGGGGATCAGCTTCCCGCTGCCGTCGAGCAGGCGCTCGCCGGCGCGGCCGACGCGGTCCGCGACCGGATGGCGGCGGTGGCGGCGGCGGTGATCGAGGTCGACCCGACCCTCGCCGGCGCCGCCGAGTCGACGCGCGGGCGGATGGAACGCGACCTCGGCAACCTGCAGAGCAAGGTGGTGCAGGCCGCCAAGCGGAGACAGCAGACCCTCCGGCGCCAGTTCACTCGGGCGCAGTCCCAGATCTTCCCCCACGGGAGCGCCCAGGAACGGGCGGTCGCCGGCGTCTGCTTCCTGAACCGCTACGGCCCCCACCTGCTGGAGCGCCTGCTCTCCGAGCCGACCCTCGACGCGAAGCGCCACTGGGTGATCGCGGTCTAAGCGCCTGCCCTCTCTCCGAGCCGACCCTCGACGCGAAGCGCCGCTGGGTGATCGCGGTCTAAGCGCCTGCCCTCCGAGCCGACCCTCGGCGCGAAGCGCCACTGGGTGTTCTCGGTCTAAGCGCCTGCCCTCCGAGCCGACCCTCGACGCGAAGCGCCACTGGGTAATCGCGGTCTAAGCGCCTGCCCTCTCTCCGAGCCGACCCTCGACGCGAAGCGCCACTGGGTGATCGCGGTCCAAGCGCCTGCCCTCCGAGCCGACCCTCGGCGCGAAGCGCCACTGGGTGATCGCGGTCCAAGCGCCTGCCCTCCGAGCCGACCCTCGACGCGAAGCGCCGCTGGGTGATCGCGGTCTAGCGCCTGCCCTCTCTCCGAGCCGACCCTCGACGCGAAGCGCCACTGGGTGATCGCGGTCTAAGCGCCCGCCCTCCGAGCCGACCCTCGACGCGAAGCGCCACTGGGTGATCCGCGGTCAACGACCGTATCCCGCGCGCGCGACGAACCGATCCCACGAGGATGTCCTGAGCCGGCTCCAAGCCGTATCCCGCGCGCGCGACGAACCGATCGTACGACGGCGAGACTGCCCCCCCGGTTCGCCGTGTCCCGCGCGCGCGACGAACCGATACATAGGACGTGAGCGCCATTCGAAGAACGAGTTCCCCATCCAAGCCGAAACGCCGACGCCGACGAGGGCGGAGGCGCTCCGCGACGTGGGTGCGGTGCGGACGAATCGTCCTCGCGCTGATGCTCGCGGGCGCCTCGGTCGGCCTGCTGACCCATCGCGCCCTGTCGCAGCAGCTCGACGCGCGGCTGGCGGCGGGATTGACTCCGCCGCCGACGATGGTCTTCGGGGCGCCGTTCGAGCTGCTGCCCGGCCTGGGAATCGACCGCGACGGCCTGTCCGCCCGGCTCGACGAGCTCGGCTACGCGCTTCGCGACGAGGCGCGGCGGGCCGGCGAGTACGCCGTCGAGCCGGCGGCGGTCACCCTGATTCCGCGTGAAGGACCGCAGGAGGGGCGGGTCGCCCGGATCCGATTCGGGCGTGCCGACGCCGCGGAGTACGTAGCCGCGATCGAGACCCCGCCCGGCCGCCGGGCCGAACGCCTCATCCTGGACACGCCGCACTTGTCCACCCTGCACGGCCGGGACCGCCGGCGGCGCCGGACGGTACCGCTGGACGACATGCCCGACGACGTGGTCCGGGCGGTGCTGGCGGCCGAGGACCACCGGTTCTTCGCGCATCCCGGCATCGACGCGGTGCGCATCGCCGGCGCCGCCGTGACCAACCTGACGGGTGACCGGAGCCACTTGGTCGGGGCGAGCACGCTGACCCAGCAGCTCATCAAGAACACCCTGCTGAGTTCCGAGCAGACACTGTGGCGGAAGCTCCGCGAGCAGGCCCTGGCCATCCTGCTGGAGCGGCGCCTGCCCAAGCCCCGCATCCTGGAGCTGTACTTGAACGAGGTCTACCTCGGCCACCGGGGCTCGTTCGCCATCCACGGCGTCGCCCAGGGTGCGCGGGCCCTCTTCGGCAAGGACCTGCGTAACCTGACTCTGGGGGAGGCGGCGACGATGGCGGGCCTGATCCGGGCCCCGCAGACCCACGCGCCTCACCGGCACCCTGAACGCGCGCGGGAACGGCGCAACGGCGTGCTCCAGGCGATGGTCGACCTCGGCCTGGTGACCCCGGACCGCGCCATGGTCGCGGCCCGCGAACCGTTGACCGCCGTCACGGACGCCGCGGACCGGGAGGCGCCGTATCTCGTCGACTTCGTCCGGGCTCAGGTCGACGACCGGTTGGACGACCGGCGGGGCGGCAGCCGGGCGCTGCGCATCGACACGACGGTCGATCTGCATCTGCAGCGCCTCGCGGAGACCGCGGTGCGGGAAGGGCTGGACCGGATCGGGGGCCGGCGGAGCGGACGCTCGGGGCCACGTCCCCAAGCCGCTCTGGTGTCCGTCGACCCCCGAAACGGCGCGATTCGCGCCCTGGTCGGGGGACGTTCCTATCAGGAGTCGCAGTTCAACCGGGCCGAGCATGCGCGCCGGCAGCCGGGGTCCGTGATCAAGCCGTTCGTCTATCTGGCCGCGCTCGAACGGGCCGCTCGCGAGCCGGGGATGCGATTCACGCCGGCCTCCGTGCTCGACGACCGGCCGACGACGTTCCGGTTCGGCGGCCGGCCGTGGCGGCCCGCGAACTACGGCGGCGTCTACGATGGACCGATCACGGCTCGCGCGGCCCTCGCCCGGTCTCGGAACGTCGCCGCCGTCAGGGTCGGGGAGCTGGCGGGGTTCGGGGCGATCGCCGACCTCTGGGCCGCCGCTTCCGGCGGCAAGGCCCCGCCCGCCTACCCCGCCATCGCCCTCGGGGCCTTCGAGAGCACCCCCCTGGAGGTGGCCGCCGCCTATACCGTCCTCGCGAACCGCGGCGCCCGCGCGCCGCTGCACGCGGTCAGCCGGATCACCGCGGGCGAGGAACTGGTCCACCGCCACGAGGGCCGAGCGCAGCCCGTGGCCCGCGCCGAGAGCGCGTTCCTCGTGACCTCGATGCTGCGCAGCACGTTCGACGATGGCACGGCGGCGTCGGCGCGGCGCAACGGCTTCGCCCACGACGCGGCGGGGAAGACCGGCACGTCGAACGACCTGCGCGACGCGTGGTTCGCGGGCTTCACCCCCACCCTGCTGACGGTGGTGTGGGTCGGCATGGACGACGACAGCCCGCTGGGTCTCACCGGGGCCGAGGCCGCCCTGCCCATCTGGACCGCGTTCATGCGCAACGCCCTCGCCGAACGGACGGAACCGGGGTTCATGCCCCCGCCCCGCGTCACCCTCGTCGACATCTGCCCCGACACCGGGCGCCGCGCCGGCGCGAGCTGTCCCCGCTCGGTCGCAGGAGCCTTCGTCGAAGGCGCCGAGCCTGACGCCCGGTGCCGTCGGCATTGAACAGGACACCCATCGGCCCCGTCTTGGCCGCCGTCGATCCGGGGCCGCGGACGTATAATCGAAGGACGATGCGATGCCTTCGCACGTCCCCGTGGCGGTGGCTGCTCGTGCTGGGGCTGGGCGCCGGCTGCGGCGCGGCGCCCGACGTCCCGGAGAAGCCCTCGGCCGCGGCCGACTCCCCCGCGCCGCCCGCGGTGGACCCGGTCCCGGACGAGCTGCCGGACGTCGTCGCCCGCGTCGACGATTACCCGATCACGCGCGACGAGCTCGAGCGCGCGGTGCGCAGCGCGGAGGTCCAGGCCGGGCAGGCGCTCCCCACCCCGTTCCGGGACAGCGTCTATCGGGCCGTGCTCGACCGGCTCGTGTCGTTCCACCTCCTCCTGCAGGAGTCGGAGCGGCGGAGCATCGTCGTGGACGACGCGGCGATCGAGGCCCGCATCGACACGATCCGGTCCGGTTTTCCCGACGAGGAGGCCTTCGAGACCCAGCTCGACAGTTGGAACACGTCCCTGTATATTCTGCGGGGAGAGGCTCGGCGGGATCTGCTCGTCGAGCGCGTCCTGGAATCGGCGGTCCTCGCCGGCATCGAGATCGACCCCGAGGCGGTGCGCGCCTTCTACGATCAGCATCCCCCGCAGTTCACCGAGCGTGGCGGGGTGCGGGCGCGCCACATCCTGATCGGCGTCAGTCCCGACGCGGCCGAGCCGGACAGGGCCCAGGCCCGGGAACGGGCGCGGCGCCTGCGCCTCGACGCCGCGAACGGCGGAGACTTCGAGGCCCTCGCGCGCGAGCACTCCGAGGATCCGGGCTCGGCGGCCAACGGCGGCGACCTCGGCCTCGTCGTCGAGGGCCGGACGGCGCCGGCGTTCGAGAACGCTCTGTTCGCGCTCGATCCGGGCGAGCTGAGCGACGTCGTCGAGACGCCGTTCGGATTCCACGTCATCCAGATGATCGGTCGGCAGGAGGACCGCCTCGTGCCGTTCGAGGACGCCCGCGGCGCGATACGCGACCTGCTGCTGCAGCAGGAGCGGCAGGCCCGGACCGCGGCGTTCATCGAGGAGCTGAGGGCGCAGCACGACGTTCGGATCCTGATCTGAGCCGCCGCGTTTGGTCGGCGGCATCCGCCCGGGCGCGAGGTCCCCAAGGGAGACCGGCAGGTCACCATGAGAAACGAAGAAGTGTTCGAGGCGGTCGCCGAGGCGATGCAGCGCGGGGAGCCGGCCGCCCTCGTGACGATCATCCGGACGCAGGGTTCCACCCCGCAGCGCATCGGCGCCAAGATGCTCGTGTTCCCGGACGGGCGCACGGTGGGCACGATCGGCGGCGGCTGCTATGAGAACGAGGCGTTCTGGAAGGCGCGCACCGCCATCGAGACGCGGCAGCCGGTGGTCGCCAAGTACGAGCTGGCCGACGACATCGCGGAGGACTCGGGACTGATCTGCGGCGGCCAGATGGAGGTGTACATCGAGCCCCTGGAGCCGGCGCCGCAGCTCTACCTAGTGGGGGCAGGCCATGTCTCGTATCATCTCGCCCGCGCCGCCCACGAGGTCGGCTTCAAGCTGCACGTCATCGACGACCGCGAGAAGTTCGCCAACGCCGAGCGGTTCCCGCACGCCGAGGAGATCGTCGTGGACGCGATTCCGGAATGGCTGGAGCGGGCCGAACTCCCGACCCACGCCTACGCGGTCATCCTGACCCGCGGCCACCGGCACGACCTCGATGCCCTCCGCGCCCTCGCCCCGAAGCCGATCCGCTACCTCGGGCTCATCGGCAGCCGGGCCAAGGTCGCCCGCCTCACCGAGGTGCTGGAGGGCGAAGGCATGCCGTCGGAGCAGGTGCGCCGCGTGCACTCCCCCGTCGGCCTGGACCTCGGGGCGGTGACGCCCCAGGAGATCGCGGTGTCCATCGTCGCCGAGCTGATCGGCGTGAAGTACGGGCGGATCGACGCGGGCGCCGGACAGGCCGACGCCCGCGCCGCCAAGTCGATGAGCTGGAGCCCCCGGCCCCGGTCCGAGGTCGCGGTCGGCGGGTAGCCCGCCAAGCTATACTGTCTTTCCGATGCCTCGGCAGCCCGTACCGCACGAACCCGCCGGCTCGGGCCTCCCCGAGCGCACGCGACGGGTCCTCGCCGCGCTCATCCAGGAGTACATCGAGCGCGGCGCGCCCGTGTCGTCGCGGCGTGTCGTCGAGCAGGGCGGATTCGAGCTGTCCTCGGCGACCGTGCGCAACATCCTGGCGTCGCTCGAGGACGCCGGTTACGTGTGGCAGCCGCACACCTCGGCGGGGCGGGTTCCCACCGACGTCGGCTACCGCTGCTACGTCGACTTCCTGCTCGAGCACCGGCGCGCGGCCCGCTCGACCCCGGCCGTCGAGGCGCGGCTGCGGCAGGCGGGCTCGGTGAAGGGCGTGCTGTCCAACGTCTCGCACGAGCTGTCCCGCATCTCGCACCACCTCGGCTTCGTGCTCGCGCCCACCCGCGAGACGGCCGGCTTCGAGCACATCGAGTTCGTGCCGCTCGAGGGCGCGCGCATTCTCGTCATGGTCACGGCGCGGGCCGAGCAGGTCTGCCACAAGGTCGTGGACATCGGCGAGCGCATCCAGCGGAGCGAGCTGGAGCAGGGCGCCAACTACCTCAACCGGGAGTTCCGCGGCTTCACCATCGGCGAGATGCACGCGATGGTCATCGAGCGCCTCCGCGAGGAACAGGTGCTCTACGACGCAATGTTGTCGCAATGGCTGCGCCTCGCGAGCTCGACCCTCGAGGACATGGTGACGCAGGAGAGCGTGTTCGTCGACGGCGCGACGTTCCTCTTCGACGAGATGTCGGACGAGGACGGCCCGGTGTCGCTGAACACGCTGCGGGCCCTGCTGGCGATGATGCAGGAGAAGCACCGCCTGGTCCGGCTGCTCGGCGAGTATCTCGGCGCCGACGGGCTGCGCGTGGTCATCGGCTCCGAGCATGCCGACAGCGAGCTGCACGCCTTCAGCCTCGTCGCCTCGGCCTATTCCGACGGTCGTCAGACCGGAACCGTGGGCGTGATCGGCCCCCGCCGGATGCGCTACTCGCGTGCGATCGCCGCGGTGGACAGCGTGTCGCAGGCGGTCAGCCGGGTCCTCGTGAACCACGCCCCACCGCCCACTGAAGATGCCCGACGAACACCGGATTGAAGCGTCCGAGCCCGAGCAATCCGCGCAACCGGAAGAATCAGCGCAACCGGAGCGACCGGCGCCGCCGAACGACGCCGACGCGGAACCTGAGTCCGCCACGAAGCCGCACGCAGCGCCGCGGGGGGCCGGCGACGACGACGCGAGCGACGATGCCGCCGGCGGCGCGGGCGCCAGCGGCGCGGACCCCGGCGGCGCGGACCCCGGCAGCGCTGGCGAGGGCGCCGACGTCGCCGCCGACGCCGACGCGATCGGCGCGGAGCTCGAAGAGGCCATCCGTCAGCGCGACGCCCACTACGACCGCCTGCTGCGGGTGACGGCCGAGTTCGACAACTATCGAAAGCGGACCGAGCGCGAACGGCGCGAGGTGACCGAGCAGGCGGCCGGCGACCTGCTCGGCGACCTGCTGCCGGTCGTCGACGATCTGGAGCGGGCCCTCGCCGCGGACACCCGGGATGCAGACGCCTACCGGCGAGGGGTGGAGATCATCCACCGGCAACTGTTCGACGTCATGGCGAGGCGCGGGGTGGCGCCCATCGAGGCGGTCGGCGCCGACTTCGACCCGACCCTGCACCAGGCGGTGGCCCACGAGCCCAGCGACGGTCACCGCGACGGCGAGGTGGTCGAAGAGCTGAGACGCGGCTACACCCTGCGCCAGCGGTTGCTCCGGCCGTCGATGGTCAAGGTGGCGAAGGCGTGACGACCCGCGACTACTACGAGATTCTCGGCGTCCCCCGCACCGCAGAGGACGCGGACATCAAGAGCGCCTACCGGAAGCTCGCCCTCAAGTACCACCCGGACCGCAACCCCGGCGACAAGACCGCCGAGGAGCGGTTCAAGGAGGCGGCCGAGGCCTACTCGGTGCTGGCGGACCCCGAGAAGCGCAGCCGTTACGACCGGTTCGGCCACGCCGGGGTCGGCGGCGCCGGCGGGGGCGGGGTCGGGGTCGACCCGACCATTTTCAACGACTTCGGCGACATTCTCGGCGGCCTCGGCGACCTGTTCGGGTTCGGCGGGGGGGCCCGCCGGGGGGGCGCCCGGCGCGGCAGCGACCTGCGCTACGACCTGGAGATCTCGTTCGAGGAGGCGGCGGCGGGCTCCGAGACCACGCTGCAGATCCCGCGCGAGGAGCCTTGCGACACGTGCGGCGGCTCCGGCTCCGCGCCGGGAAGCACGCCGGAGCGGTGCTCGCACTGCCACGGCAACGGCCAGATCCGCATCCAGCAGGGGTTCTTCACGGTCGCCAGGACCTGCCATCACTGCGGCGGCATCGGCCGGGTGATCTCCAAGCCGTGCCAGACCTGTCGCGGCAAGGGGCGGGTCAGCCGCGAGCGAAAGCTGACGGTGAAGATCCCCGCGGGCATCGCCACCGCCCAGCGGCTCCGGCTGACCGGCGAAGGGGCGTTCGGGAGCCGGGGCGCACCGCCCGGCGACCTCTACGTCGTCATCCACGTCCGCGAGCATCCGTTCTTCCGCCGCGACGGCGACGACCTGTGGTGCGAGATCCCGGTGACCTATCCCACGCTGGTGCTCGGCGGAGAGATCGAGGTCCCGACCCTCGACGACTCGGCCACCATCCGCGTTCCCAAGGGCACGCAGCCCGACACCCCGTTCCGCCTGCGGGGCAAGGGAATGCCCAACGTGGGGGGACGGGGCCGCGGCGACCTGTACGTCCGGGTCAGGGTGGCGGTGCCCCGGCGGTTGAGCCGGGAGCAGAAAGAGCTGGTGGAGAGCCTGGACGAGACGATGCCCGAGCGGGCGCTCGACCCGACGGCGACCGGCGAAGGCGAGGACCGGCCGTTCTTCGAGCGCGTCAAGGACATCTTCGGCTAGAAGAAGTTGCCCGGCAATCAGCCCAGGTCGGTTCGCCGGCGGCGGACCGCGCCGACTCGTCACCCCGCCCTCGACGTGCAAGCCTCGGACGAGCACCCCGGCGGCCTGCCGTGGCCGGATGCGGTGGCCGCCGCCGTCGACGACCATCGGCCCCGCGCCCTGGACGCCCCCACCCCCAATCACGTTCGCGCGTTCTTCGAGTCGGCGTCCGACCGCGATCGCGCCCTCAGCGCGGTGGTCTCGGCGCATGGAGAGCGGGTGCAGGCCCGAGCCATCGGGGTCTCCGACGAGAACTGGGCGGCCCGGTCCCAGGCCGATCTCCCCGCGGTCCGGGTCGGACGAGTCGTCGTCGCGCCCCCGTGGTGCCCGCCCCCGAACCCCGAGCCCGCCGACGTGGTCGTGACCCTCCGGCCCGCCCTCGGCTTCGGCAGCGGTCACCACCCCAGCACGCGTCTCGCCCTGCAGGGCCTGCAGCGACTGGACCTGTCGGGGCGTCACGTCCTCGATCTGGGGACCGGCTCGGGGGTCCTGGCCATCGCCGCCGTCAAGCTGGGGGCGCGGCGCGCCACCGGCATCGACCGCGACCCCGACGCCCTCGACTCGGCGCGGGCCGGCGTCGACGCCAACCGCGTCGCGGCCGAAGTCGAGCTGCGGCGCCAGGACGTCGCGGACGTGCCGCCCGCGAGCGCGCCCATCGTCGTGGCCAACCTGACCGGCGCCGCCCTGATCCGCCTCGCCCCGGTGGTCGCGGCGATCCTCGAGCCGGGCGGCCGCGCCGTCCTGTCGGGCGTCCTCGCGGAGGAGGAAGCGGCGGTCGCCGCCGCCTGGCGCGAACAGGGGCGGATGGAGTGGCGGGAGCACGAGGACGAGTGGGTTGCGATGACGTTTCGCGCCGCGGCCGACCGATGAACGGGCACGATCGGCGTCAGGAGGGCCGCGCCGGTGGTTCGTCACGCCATGACTCTCGGGTGCTGGCTGGGCCCCATTCGGTCAAATCGTCAACGGCTGTCCGGCGGTGCGTACCCCGAACTAGCGGAGGTGGCACTGCGCCCGTCTCCGGGTTCGACGTGCACTTCGGGTGTCGACGGGATGGTGGCCGCCATCAACCCGCGACGATGTCGACGCGGTTGCCCAGCACCGGGAACGTACGGACGGTCATCGTACCGAGGAAGATGAACGCGGCGGCCCCCCCCCCCCGAGAATCCACTCGGCGTCCGGGCTCGGGGCGCTTGTCATGACGAGGACCATCCCGATCACGAGCACTCGCAAGGTCGTGCAGCGGTTCGCAGGGGCGCCTACAGATCGCCCCAGATGTAGAGCAGTATCGCGGCCGCGCACGCGACCGCGGCGTCGGCCCGGAACGTCAGACGACCGAACGTGACGACGCGGAACCCCGCCGCCACTGCGGCTTCGACCTCTTCCGGGCTCCAGCCCCCCTCCGGTCCGACGGCCAGCGTCGCCGAGGCGGGCGGGGGTCCGTCGGCCAGGGCCCGCAGGCCCGCCGCGCCGTCGTCGGCCGCGCCCGGCTCGGCCAGCAGCAGCCGCACCGCCGACCCGTCGCGGTCGAGGAGCCAGTCGAGGGAACGCGGGGGCCTGACCTCGGGCACGAACGCGCGACGGCACTGCTTGGCGGAGGCTATCGCGATCCGCGTCCACCGTCCCGCGGGCCGGGGGCCAGGCACGGTCCGGACCGTCGTGAGCGGCTGGACGGCCGCCGCCCCGACCATCGTCGCGTCCCGGACGACGTCGTCGAACCGGCGCCCCTTCAGGAGCGCGGGGGCGACCGTCAGCGCCACCGCGGGCTCGCGGGTCGACGGCACGCGTTCGTATGGACGCACGACGGCGCCGCCGCGCGCGGCCCGCTCCACCCGCGCGAGATACTCGCCCCCCCGACCGTCGAAGACCGCGACGGTGTCGCCGGCGGCCAACCGCAGCACCCGGGACAGGTGCGCGGCCTCGTCGTCCGGCAGCGGAACGGGAACGTCGAGACCGGCGAGGGCGGGGGCGAAGAACCGGGGCGGCACGGTTCGATTATAGGAGCCGCGACCCTTCTCCCCCGCGCGGGTCCGCGGTCGCCGGCCCACGAGACCGGACTGCTATACTCTCGCCCTTCATGCTGTTCTCCGATCGTCTGCTCGGGAAGTACAAGATCGTCTCCACGATCGGCAGCGGTGGATTCGGCACCGTGTATCTCGCCGAAGACACCTGGATCACCAAGAAGGTCGCCCTGAAGGTCCCCCACCGCCAGAACCTCAACTTCAGCGAGCTGCTCCGGGAGCCGCGTCTTCTCGCCACCCTGGACCACCCCAACATCGTCGCCATCACCACGGCGGAGAAGCAGGACGACATCTTCTTCATCGTGATGGAGTACGTGGACGGCGACACCCTGGAAGCGGTCATCGGGACCCACGGCGCCCTCGACGTCGATCGCGCCGTCGACTACTCGATCCAGATCGGGAAGGCCATGGCCTACGCCCACGAGCAGGGCGTCATCCACCGCGATCTGCGCCCGTCCAACGTTCTCGTCGCCCGGTCGGGCGCCCTCAAGGTGGCCGATTTCGGCACCTCCCGGTTCCTGGAGATCGCGGCCCGCGGCACCACCGTCATCGGCAGCCCGCCGTACATGGCGCCCGAGCAGTTCCAGGGCGAGGCGGTCTTCGCGTCGGACCTCTACTCGTTCGGCGTCACCCTGTACCAGATGCTGACGGGCGATCTGCCGTACGACCCGCCCGCCCCACGGGACCTCCATCGCCTGCGCAGCGGCGAGCTGGTGCAACCGCCGCGCCTCGTGAACGGCGCCATCCCGCCGGAGCTGGACGACCTGGTGATGAAGGCGCTGGCCCCGCAGCTCGCGGACCGGTACGGCAACGCCGCCGAACTCCTCGCCGACCTCGACGACATCCAGGCCGCGCGGCACGCCCGGCCCGCCCGCGCCGGGCGCGCGAAGGGAGGGGCGGGCGCGCCGCGCAGCCGCGGAGCGCCCGGACGGACTCCTGCCCGGCCCCGCGCGACGCCGTCGGCCGACTTCTGCTCGTACTGCAACAAGCCGCTGTCCGCCCGCGCCAACCGCTGCCCCTTCTGCGGCGAGCGCCGGTAGGCGCCCGCGCCGTGGGCCGGCGCGGGCGCTTGGCGGGCGGGCCGAACGCCCGGCGAAGCCGAAGGCGGCGATGGGCGGGCGTGCCCCCGACCCGGGGTTGCGCCCGGATGGAGCCGGACACTACACTGGACGTGTACAAGTAGCTGATTCGGCAGTAGATGGGCGGGCCTTCGCAATGAGCTTCGGCAGCGGCAAGATCTGGATGAACGGCAGCTTCGTGGACTGGGCGGACGCCAAGATCCACATCGGCTCTCACGTCGTCCACTACGGCAGCGGGGTTTTCGAGGGCATCCGGTGCTACGACACGCCGGGCGGCTCGGTCATCTTCCGGCTCGACGCCCATCTGCGCCGCTTCTACGACTCGGCGAAGGTGTACCGGATGCCCCCCGAGATCGACCGGCCCGCCTTCCGCGAAGCGGTGCTGGAGACGATACGGGTCAACCGCTACACGGCTTGCTACATCCGCCCGCTGCTCTACCGGGGCTACAACAGCCTGGGCGTCAACCCGTTCACCTGCCCGGTCGAGGCGGCCATCCTCACCTGGGAGTGGGGCGCCTATCTCGGCGAGGACGCCCTGGAGAAGGGCGTGGACGTGCAGATCAGCTCGTGGGCCCGGCCCGCGCCCAACACGTTTCCGGCGATGGCGAAGTCCACCGCCAACTACGCCAACTCGCAACTGATCAAGATGGAAGCGACGTTGAACGGCTTCGACGAGGCCATCGCCCTCGACCCGTCCGGGCTCGTCAGCGAGGGCAGCGGCCAGAACATCTTCGTAGTCCGCGACGGCGCCATCTTCACCCCGCCGATGAGCGGGTCGGTGCTCCCGGGCATCACGCGGGACGTCATCATGACGCTGGCCCGCGACGTCGGGATAACGGTCGTGGAGCAGCCGGTGCCGCGCGAGATGCTGTACATCGCCGACGAGGTCTTCTTCACGGGCACGGCGGCGGAGATCTCGCCCATTCGCAGCATCGACCGGATCACCGTCGGGGGCGGCGCCCGCGGGCCGATCACCGCGGCCGTCCAGAGCCGGTTCTTCGACGTCGTCAACGGCCGCGTCAGCGATGCCCACGACTGGCTCACGCCGGTGTACCACGTGGCCGAGCCGGTCGCCGCCGCCAAGACCTCCTGACCCAGGGAGCATGGACCGGGAGAGCGGCTGCCACGACGTCGCCCTGCGCCTGCTCGCCCGGCGCGACCTCTCGACATCGCAGCTCCGCCAGCGGCTCCTCCGGCGCGGGCTGCCCGCCGACCAGATCGAGCGCACCCTCGACCGCCTGACCCGCGCCGGAATCCTCGACGACGCGCGAACCGCCCTCGCCCATGCCCGTCGGGCGGTGGAGGTCAAGCTTCGCGGCCGGCGCCGCGCGCGGCGCGAGCTGGAGGCGCTCGGCATCGACCCGCCGGTCGCCGACCGGGCCCTCGCCACGGTGTTCGACGAAGTCGACGAGGCGGCGCTGCTCGATAGCGCGATCGCGAAGCGGGTCGAGGGCGCCATGGGCACCCGGGCCGAGCTTCGCCGGCTGCACCAGGCCCTCGTCCGGCAGGGGTTCGCGCGCGACGAGGTGACCGCCGCCCTCCTCGCGCGGGCCGGGGCGGACGCCGCTTTTGTGGAAGAATAGCCGCATGACGTCCAGCAGGATCCGCCAGAGCTTTCTCGACTATTTCGCCGGCCAGGGCCACGAGATCGTCCGCAGCTCGTCGCTCGTGCCGGCCGACGACCCGACACTGCTGTTCACCAACGCGGGCATGAACCAGTTCAAGGACCTCTTTCTCGGTCGCGAGCGGCGCGCCTACAAGCGGGCGACGACATCGCAGAAGTGCATGCGGGTCAGCGGCAAGCACAACGACCTCGACAACGTGGGTCCCTCCCGGCGTCACCACACGTTCTTCGAGATGCTGGGGAACTTCTCGTTCGGCGACTACTTCAAGGACGACGCGATTCCGTTCGCGTGGACGCTGCTGACCGAAGCGTGGGGCCTGCCGCCGGACCGGCTGCATCCGACCGTCTTCCGGGGGGAGGCGGGCATCCCCCGAGACGACGACGCGCACGCGATCTGGAGCCGCCTCGTGCCGGCCGACCGCATCGTCGAGATGGGCCTGGAGGACAACTTCTGGGCGATGGGCGACACCGGTCCCTGCGGCCGGTGCTCCGAGGTGCACTATCACCGCGGCGACGACATCCCCTGCGACGAACCCGCATGCCGGGGCATCGACTGCAGCTGCGAGCGCTACGTCGAGATCTGGAACAACGTCTTCATGGAGTTCGACCGCGACGCCGACGGGAAGCTGACCCCGCTGCCCGCCGCGTCCATCGACACCGGCATGGGGCTGGAGCGGATCGTCGCGATCATCCAGGAGAAGACCTCGAACTACGACACCGACCTGTTCACGCCGCTGCTGCGCGCCATCGGCGAGGAGACCGGCCGCGTCTACGGCCCGCTCGGGCCGGACGGCGCGCCGGGGCCCGACGACGTCTCGATGCGGGTCGTCGCCGACCACCTCCGGGCCATGACCTTCCTGATCGGCGACGGCGTCATGCCGTCGAACGAGTGGCGCGGCTACGTGCTGCGCAAGATCATGCGGCGCGCGATGCGGCACGGCAAGAAGCTGGGCATGACCCGCCCGTTCCTGCACCGGCTCGTCGCCGTCGTCGCCCGCGAGATGGGCGACGCGTATCCCGAGCTCCGCAGCGGTCAGGAAACGATCGCGAGCCTGGTCCAGGCCGAGGAAGGCCGGTTCGACACGGTCCTGACCGACGGGCTGCCCCGGCTCGAGGCGGCGCTGACGAGAGCGGACGGAGGCGACTTGGCCGGGGAGGACGTCTTCCGGCTCTACGACACCTACGGACTGCCCCTGGACTTCATCGAGGATCTGGCCGCCGAGCGGGGCGTGACCGTGGACCGCCGCGGCTTCGAGCAGCGCCTCGAATCGCAGCGGACGCAGTCGCGAGCGGGCACGCGGTTCGCGTCTGGCGTGCGAAGCGCATCACGCACCGCGACTGACGGGCGATTATCATCACGCGCGTCCGGCGAAACCGTCCAGGGCTCGGTCGCGCAGGCCCCCGATCAGTTCGAGGGGTACACCACCACCCGGGTCGACCAAGCCGAGATTCTGGGACTGTTCGACGACGAGGGTAGTGAGGTCTCCGAACTCGGCCCCGGCGCCTCGGGCTACGTGGTCCTCGATAGGACGCCGTTCTACCTCGAGGCCGGCGGCCAAGTCTCGGACACGGGACGGCTGACCGCGGACGGCGACGAGGTCGTGGCCGAGGTCGACGGCGTGGAGCGCGGGGCCCCCGGCGGACCGCGCGCGCACCACGTGAAGCTGGCGGGGGGACGCCTGCGCACCGGCGACCGGGTGACGGCCGGCGTGGACCGGGAGCGCCGCGACGCCATCCGGCGCAATCACACCGCCACCCATCTCCTGCATGCCGCCCTCCGCGAGCACCTCGGCGCGCACGTCAAGCAGGCCGGATCGCTCGTGGCGCCGGACCGGCTTCGCTTCGACTTCGCGCACGGGGGACCGGTCGACCCCGGGACGTTGGACGCGATCGAACGGGAGGTCAACTCCGGCGTCTACGCGAACCACCCGGTGGAGACGGAGATCAAGGCGACGCAGGAGGCGATTGACGGCGGGGCGATGGCCCTCTTCGGCGAGAAGTACGGCGACTCGGTGCGGGTCGTCTCGGTGCCCGGCGTCAGCATGGAGCTGTGCGGGGGCACTCATTGCCGGGCCACCGGCGACATCGGGCTGTTCGCGGTGACCCAGGAGACGGGGGTGGCCGCCGGCGTGCGCCGCATCGAGGCGGTGACCGGCGAGGGCGCGGTCGCCCACGTGCAGGGGCAGCGCCGGGCGACGGCCGCGATCCTGGCCGCGCTCGGGGTCTCCGACGACCGCGCGGTGGACACCGTCAAGCGGCTGCAGGCCGAGGCGCGGCGGCTCGCCCGGGAGCTCGATCAGCTGAAGATGAAGGCCGCCCTCGGCGGGCCCGCGGAATCGCCGGGAGACGACTCGGTGGCCCTCGGCGACGCCAAGTTCATCGCCCGGCGGGTCGCGGGGCTCGAGAAGGCGGCGATGCGGGGCCTCGCCGACACGCTGCGCGACCGCCTGGGGCGCGGCGTCGTGCTGCTCGTCTCCGACAACGACGGCAAGGTCGGCCTGATCGTCTCCGTGAGCAAGGACCTCACGGACCGGGTGCATGCCGGCAAGGTCGTCAAGGCCGTCGCCCCCATCGTCGGCGGGGGCGGGGGCGGTCGCCCCGACTTCGCCGAGGCGGGGGGGCGCGAGCCGGGCCGCATCGATGCGCTCCTGGCCGAGAGCCGCCGCGTGGTCGGGCGGATGCTGGGCCAGGAGTCCGCGGCGTAGAACGACGCGGACTCCTGCAGGGGTGGTTGGGCGCCAAGCGGAGCCCAGGGCGACGATTGGCGGGCCAGGAGTCCGCGGCGTAGCCGTGGACTCCTGCAGGGGTGGTTGGGCGCCAAGCGGAGCCGAAGGCGACGATTGGCGGGCCAGGAGTCCGCGGCGTAGCCGTGGACTCCTGCAGGGGTGGTTGGGCGCCAAGCGGAGCCGAAGGCGACGATTGGCGGGCCAGGAGTTCGCGGCGTAGCCGTGGACTCCTGCAGGGGTGGTTGGGCGCCAAGCGGAGCCCAGGGCGACGATTGGCGGGCGAGGAGTCCGAAGTAGACCGCGATGAGCCCACTCGCGCGCGTTCGCGGGGACGGCGAGTCGGCAGCGGGAGACGACGCCCCGGGCCGGGTCCGGCTCGATGTCTGGCTGGACGTCGCCTGCCTGTTCAAGACGCGATCCGAGGCCCAACGCGCGTGCCGCGGAGGCAAGGTCGACGTCAACGCCCAGCGCGCCAAGCCGCACCGGACCGTGCAGCCCGGCGACCGGCTGGCGATAACCCGGACGCAGGGGCGGAAACAGCTCGTCGTCGTGCGCTCGCTGGCCGAACGCCACGTTCCCAAGGCGGCCGCGAGGACCCTGTACGAGGACGTCACGCCGCCCCTCACCGACGCCGAACGGGAGATGCGCCGCCTGGGCCACGACCCCGGCCCGCCGCCCCGGCCGCCGGGCGCGAAGGCCCCGGACGCGCGTGACCGGCGGGCCCTGCGGCGTCTCAAGCGCGGTTGACGATGCTATACTGTCTCGTTTCAGGATTCGCCGCGGAACGGAAAGGACAGCGCACGACTTGGCCAATCACAAGCACACCCTGAAGGCGCACCGGCAGAGCCTCGTGCGGCGAGACCGCAACCGCGCGTTTCGGACCCGGCTTCGAGGAGCGCTGAAGTCCCTGCGCGCGTCCATCGACCAGGGCGATGTCGCGGGCGCGCGCTCCGCATTCAGCGGCACGGTGTCGCTCATCGACCGGATGTCCGCCAAGGGCATCATCCACGACAACGCCGCCGCCCGCTACAAGTCCCGGCTCGCCCGGCGCCTCGCCGCCGCGGCCGCGGAATAGCGGCCGACTCCGGGCCGTCAAGCGTCGCAGAGCTCCACGACCAGCCGCTCCAGGAGCACCCGGTGGTCCCCGGCGGAGCTCTTCAGGTCGAGGTCCGTGCGGTAGACCGCTTCCACCGCGGCGGCGACGCGAGAGTTCGGCAGCTTCGTCCGAACGACCCAGGCCAGTTGCCCCAGGACCATATAGGGGGCGGCGCCGGACTCGACGACGAGGCGAGCTCCTTGAGCGCGGTCGCGGTCTGCCCACGCTCGATGGCCCGCGCCACCGCCCAGTCGTCGTGGGCCGATGCCGGTCCCGCCACCAGACGCGCGTCGTCGAGACCGACCGTCGGCGCATCACCGATGAACAGCAGCAGCCGATCGACCTCGCCACGCAGGCGGGGCAGGTCGGGTCCGGCCCGCGCCGCCACCAGACGCGCCGCGGCCGCGTCGATGGAACGGCCCGCCTCCGACACGCGCCGCCGCACCCAGCGCTCGGCGTCCGCCACCGAGGCCAGCTCGTCACCCACTACCTGCGTGGCTGCCGCCAGGAGGCGCGCGGTCGTCCGCCGCCGCCGGTCGAGGTCGGACGCCACCAGCACCAGACAGGCGTGGGGGTAGGGATTCGAGAGGTACTCCTCGAACGCTTCGAGATCGGCGGCGGCCGACCGCGTCTCGCGCCTCGGCGCCAGGCAGCGCTCGGCGCGGCGCACGGTGACGATGCGCCGGGGCGCCAGCATCGGCAGGGTCGCCGCCGCCTCGACGACTTGGCGGAGCGTGGCCTCGGCGCCGTCGAGCCGTTCCACGTTGAACGCCCGCAGGTCCTCGTCGACGGCCTGCTCGAACGCCTCGGCCACATGGGCCTTCTCGACATCGTCGTCGCCCAGCACCAGGTACACGGGCGCGAGGTCGCCGGCTGCAATCTGCTTCAGCGCCTCGCGCGGCGTGATGGCGGACATGGGCGTTGGCTCGAACGCGCTCTTCGAGGCCGATGCGGGCGTGGCAGCGGATCGCCGGCCCGTCAGAACGCCTCGAGTATCGAGCTGACGACGGTGCTGGCGAAGTCGCGGGCTACCCGCTGTACGGCGTTCGACTGCTGGCCGAAGAAGAGGTTCGCGTCGATCGAGCCGCCGCCGCCCGAGGCCACGTCGTACTCGTCGCTGAAGGAGAGCGACGAGTTCTCCCACAGCACCTCGTCGGTCGTCAGATCGCGGAACTCGATATCCGCCTGAACCGTGAATATGTACCGCGACGCCTGCTGCTGGGCGGTGAACGACGCGGGAGCGATGGTCACCCGGCTGATGGCGCCGGTGAGCAGGGCGTCCACGCCGGTCTCGTCCGCGACCACCCGGTACCGACCCCGCCCAATGAACTCGGAGCGCACCTGCTGGGTCAGGGACTGCTCGATCTCGAACACATTGGTGTTGTTCCGGAACATCGGCACACCGATGGTCTCGATGTAGTCGGGCAGGAACGTCCCCTGCCCCGAGAGGGCATAGCCGCAGCCGCTGCTCAGCGTCGCCGCGCCGAGCAGCCCGAGACATCTCGCGAGCACCCCTCGCCTCATCGTGCGCCTCCCCTGTCGAACCACGCGTCGCCCTCACCGGGCCACGACGTTCACGAGCCTCCCCCGCACCACCACCACCCGCGCGACCTGCCGCCCGGTGGTATGCGCCTGGACCGCGGACTCGGCCAGGGCCGCCGCCCTCAGATCCTCTTCGCCGATGTCGGCCGCGACGGTCAGGCGGGCGCGCAGCTTCCCGTTCACCTGCACCGGCACCACGATTTCCTCGGCCTTCGCGACCGCTGGATCGAACTCGGGCCACGCGGCGCCGCGCAGGCCCCCGGCGCGGCCGAGCCGCTCCCACAGCTCCTCGCACAGATGCGGCGTGAACGGCGACAGCATCAGGACCAGGGCCTCGATCGCCTCCCGGAGGACGGCGTCGGTCTCGGCCGGCCGGCCCTCGGCCCGAGGCCCGGCATCGGACGCGTGCCCCAGGTCGACTCCCTGCCGCTCGCAGAACGCGTACAGCTCGTTCACCAGCTCCATCAAGGCGGACACCGCGGTGTTCAGATGCGCCCGCGGATCGAGGTCCCCCGAGACCCGCCGGATCGTGTCGTGGGTCTTTCGCCGCAGGCCGCGGTGCGCCGGGTCGAGGTCGCGCCCGTCGACTCCGTCCCGGGAGACGTCCGCCAGCCCGACGGCGGCCCGGGTCACGAGGCGCCACACGCGGGTCAGGAAGCGGAAGCTCCCCTCCAGACCGGAATCGGTCCACTCGATCTCCTTCTCCGGCGGCGCGACGAACATCTCGTAGAGCCGCAGGGCGTCGGCCCCATAGCGGGCGATCATCCGATCGGGGTCCACGACGTTGCCCTTCGACTTGGACATCACCGCGCCGTCGCGCAGCACCATCCCCTGGGTCAGCAGCCGCGTGAACGGCTCGTCGTGGTAGACCATCCCGAGATCCCGGAAGACCCGGCAGAAGAACCGGGAGTAGATCAGGTGCAGGATGGCGTGCTCGACGCCGCCGATGTAGAAGTCGACCGGCCCCCAGTAGCGGACCGTGTCGGGGTCGAAGGCCCGCTCGCCGTTCGTCGGGTCGCAGAAGCGGTAGAAGTACCAGGACGAGTCCACGAACGTGTCCATCGTGTCGGTCTCGCGGCGCGCCGGCCGCCCGCACGACGGACAGGTGGTGTCGACGAACTCGGGAATCTGCGCGAGGGGCGAGTCTCCCCGCCCGCTGAACTCGGCCACCTTCGGCAGCTCGACCGGGAGGTCCGCGTCGGGCACCGGCTGCAGGCCGCAGGTCCCGCAGTGGACGATGGGGATCGGCGTGCCCCAGTACCGCTGCCGCGAGATGCCCCAGTCCTTGAGCCGGAACTGCACGGCGGCGCGTCCGAACCCCCGCCGCTCGGCCGCCTGCGCCATCTCCGCCGGAGCGTCGGCGGTGGTACGTCCCGTGAACTCGCCGGAGCCGACCAGCCTCCCCGGGCCCGTATAGGCGGCGTCCATCGTCGCGCCGTCGAGGGGCGCGTCGCCGCCGGGGTCCTCGGGCTGGATGACGACCTCGACCGGGAGGCGGTACTTGCGGGCGAACTCGAAATCGCGCTGGTCGTGGGCGGGAACCGCCATCACCGCGCCCGTGCCGTACTCGGCGAGCACGAAATTGGCGATCCAGATCGGCACGGGCCGGCCCGTGAACGGGTTGATGCAGCAACGACCGGTGTCGAAGCCCTCCTTCTCGACGGCTCCGGTGAGGCGGTCGTTCCGGTCCAGCGCCCGGAACTCCTGCACCTGCTTCTGCAACCCCGCCGGGTCCGGCGCCTCGTCGACGAAGCGGGACACCAACGGATGCTCCGGCGCCAGCAGGACGAAGGTCGCCCCGAAGATGGTGTCGATGCGGGTGGTGAAGACCTCGATCTCGGCCTCCGCGCTCCCGCCGGCCGTCGCGGCCGACCCCGCCGGCACGACCGCGAACCGGACCCGCGCCCCCTCGGAGCGTCCGATCCAGTTCCGCTGCATCGTCAGCACCTTGGCCGGCCACTCGTCGAGCCGTTCGATGCCCTCGAGCAGGCCGTCGGCGTACTCGGTAATGCGCAGGAACCACTGGTCGAGGTCGCGCGGCTCGACCGCATACCCGCAGCGCCAGCATCCTCCGTCGACCACCTGCTCGTTGGCGAGCACGGTGGCGCAGTCCGGGCACCAGTTCACCGTCGAGCGGCGCCGGTAGGCGAGGCCGCGCTCGAACATCCGCAGGAACAGCCACTGGTTCCACCGGTAGTAGGCGGCCTCGCACGTCGCGAGCTCGCGCTCCCAGGCATAGCTGATGCCGAGCCGCTGGAGCTGCCCCTTCATGTGGGCGATGTTGTCGAGAGTCCAGGTCTCGGGATGCGACCGGTTCTTGATGGCGGCGTTCTCGGCGGGCAGGCCGAAGGCGTCCCAGCCGAACGGGTGCAGGACGTTGAAGCCCCGCATGCGCTTCATGCGGGCGATGACGTCCCCGATCATGTAGTTGCGGACGTGTCCGACGTGCGCGTGCCCCGACGGATAGGCGAACATGACGAGGCAGTAGTACTTGGGGCGCTCCGGCTCCTCGGTCACCTCGAAGGCGCGCTCGTCGGCCCAGCGCCGCTGCCACTTCCTCTCGATGGCCTGCGGATCGTAGTCGGACACGGTATGCAGCTTGGTGGGTTGCGAGTCGAGCCCCTGCGGAACGGGCGGTCGACACGATTATAGCAAGCCGGCGCCGGTCGGACGGGCTCCCCGGCGGGCGACACCGCGCGCTGCCCGCGGCTCTTGGACGGACGTCCTCCGGGCGGGCGCTGGAGGGCGGCATCGACCCGCTGACGCAGGCCGGCGGTGGTGGACGTCCTCCGGGCGGACGCGGGGGACGGGCTACCGCAGGTCGGCCCAGTACCGGGCGAGGGCCCGCCGCACTACCGGAATCACGCCGTCGGCCCGGCTCGTGTCCCCGGCGATGGCGTCCGCCGGCGCCGGCGGACCGGCCGCCAGCCGCGCCAACGTCGAGTCGAGGCAGTCTTCCAGCGCGCTCAGGTCGTAACCGCCCTCGGTCACCACGGCCAGCCGGCCGCCGCAACAGCCCGCCGCGAGGCGGTGGACGTGGTCGGTCATGGCGCCGTAGCCGGCGGTCGACACCTGCATGCCCCCCAGAGGGTCCCGCGCGTGAGCGTCGAAGCCGGCCGAGAGCAGGATGAGGTCGGGATCGAACGCGGCGACCACGGGCACGACCAGCTCGCGCATCGCGCGGTCGTAGTCGGCATCCCCGCAGCCGGCCTCGAGCGGCACGTTCAGCGTGAAGCCGAGCCCCTCGCCCCGTCCCACGTCGCCGGCCGCGCCCGTCCCCGGATAGAAGGGGTACTGGTGGAGCGACACGAACAGCACCTCGGGGTCCTCGTAGAACATCCACTGGGTGCCGTTGCCGTGGTGCACGTCGTAGTCGATGACCGCGACCCGGTCGATCCCCGCCGCCCGCGCGGCCGCCGCCGCCACCGCCACGCTGTTGAACAGGCAGAAGCCCATGGCGCGGTCCGCCTCCGCGTGATGGCCCGGCGGCCGCACCAGGGCCATGGCCGGGACGCCGTCGGCGAGGGTGGACTCGACGGCGGCGACGACGGCGCCGGCCGCCAGCAGGGCCACCTCGTACGAGGTGTCCGACGTGTAGGTGTCGGGGTCGAGACGCAGGCGCCGCCCGGCCGTGTCCGCGATGCGGTCGACATAGGCGGGCCGGTGCACCCGGGTCAGCTCGTCGCGGGTCGCGGGCCGCGGCGGCGTCAAGGCGTTGCCCGCCTCGACCCACCGGCGGGCCACCGCGGCCATGACCTCGCCACGGGCCGGCCGCTCGGGATGGCCGCTCGGCGGCTGATGCTCGATGAACCGGTCGCTGCCGATGAGAACCATGGGCGCCCCTCCCGGGTGACCCGTGCATGGTACGACAAGGCGCCGAACCCCGCGCAAGAGATCCGTGAACTTTCTCGGTTGAGTGGTCGTCTCATCCAATATATGCTTGTTTACAACTAAGGTTACTTGACTTCATCAAGGCAACCTGCTACCGTTGAATCAAGCAAGGACGGAAAACGGATGAACGGCAACAGGAATCGCAGCCGGAAGTCAATCACCACCCAAGGAGGAGACGCCATGTTGAGCATGACCCGCTGGAACCCGTTCGAGGAGCTCGGCACCCTGCACCGCGAGATGGACCGCGTGTTCGGCCGCTACATCGGCTCGGACGAGCCGGCGGCGGGGCCGGCCTGGACGCCGGCCACCGAGGTCCGCACCGGCGAGGACGGCTGGAAGCTGCGGATCGCCCTGCCCGGCATCGACCCCGGCCAGGTCCACGTCGACCTGCACGGCGGCAGCCTGACGATCTCCGGCGAGCGGGCCCCCACCGAGGAGAACGCCAACGGCTATGCCTCGGAGATCCGCTACGGCCGCTTCGAGCGCGCGTTCACCCTGCCGGCCAAGGTCGACGCCGAGAAGGTCAGCGCCCACTACGAGAACGGCATGCTCGAGCTGACCCTGCCGCTGGCCGAGACCGCCAAGCCCCGCCGGATCGCGGTCGGCGCGACCGCGCCGGTCGCCGCGGTGACGGCCGAGAGCGTCGCTTCGTGAGCGGGAACGGCCGCGCCTGCAGCACGCCGCCCGGGGACGGACGAGTCCCCGGGCGGCTTCGTCGTTCCAGAGGGGCGGAGCCGGCCCGCGTCCGGTAGAATGCCACCATGCTCCGCTACCTGCTCTTCGCGTACCAGTTCAACCTCGACCGCGGCCGAGTGATGGTGAAGGATCTGTCGGACGAGCAGATGGTCTGGCAGCCGCACGGCGTCGTCAACCATCCCGCGTGGGTGCTGGGGCACCTCGCCCTGTCGTCCGACAGCCTCGCGCAGCGGTACGGGCTCGAGTCGACGCTGCCGGTCGGGTGGAAGGACACGTTCGGGGCGGGAGGCATCCCGAGCGGCGCCGCCGCCGACTTCCCGGGCCGGGACCGGATTCTCGACGAGCTCGCCGCGCAGCACGCGCGGGTCGCCGAGGTCGTCGCCGCGGCGGACCCGGCCGTCTTCGAGACCCCGTTCCCCGACGAGCGCCGCCGGCAGACCTTCCCCACCCTCGGCGACTACACCGCGTTCGTCATGACCACGCACGAGGGCAGCCACATCGGCCAGATCGCTGCGTGGCGCCGCGCCATGGGCCTCGGGTCGGCCACCGGCATCTGAGCGGAATCCCGGGCGCCTCTACTCACCGGCGGCCGCCGCGCAGCTCTCCGGCGCAACGCGGTTTCCACCACGAGCTGCCATTGCCAGTGAACCGTCCCAGAGCTTTCCTTTGCCGTCGTGCCGCTGGTCTTCGCTGGCAGGCGCTGCGAAAACACCCCGCGACATGGGCAGCTTTCTCTCAGGGACGGCCAACTAGCACTAGCGGTTCGTCGCGCCAAGATATGCTGGTGCGAACTTGGGCCCATGGGTCACATCGTCAATGACCTCCGGCGCCGCATGACCGGACGACTTCCGCGGTGGCGCTGCGCCGGCGGCTACGGCTCCAGGCTGGCCGTGTAGGCCACGATGTCCACGATGTCCTCCAGCGTGAGATTCGCCACCGCGGCGTCCATCAGGTCGGACCACGCGCCGTCGCGCACGCCGGTCTTCAGGTCGTAGAGCTGCCGCGCCATGTAGGTCGGCGAGCGGCCGGCGAGGGCCGGCACCGGGCCGAGGCCGCGCAGGTCGGGGCCGTGACAGGCCGTGCACGCCACGCCGTCCTCGCCCCCGGTGAGCACGATGCGGCGGCCCCGCCCCACCGCCCCCGACGGCACGTAGGCGATGAAGCCCGACGAGTCGTCGCGCAGCTTGGTCAGGTTCAGGTCCACCGGGGTCTCGACGATGCGCGTCCCGATCGGCTCGACGGCCCCGCCCTCGACCACCTCGTGTATCCACCCCGCGAACCGCGTCGCCGGCACCGCGTCGGTCTCGACGACCCGCACCCACGGCTTGAAGTCGATCGACGAGAAGTACTCGGCCGCGATGCGCGCCTCCTCGTCGGTGGCGGCCAGCCCGATGCGCTCCATGAACGCGGGCGGCCCCATGCGGGGCTCGCCGGGCCGGCGCCGGCCGTTCCGCCAGTCGGTCATCTGCTGCACCAGATACTCGTAGGGCTGGCCCGCGAGGCCCGCGTTCTCGGGCTTGCCCTGGCCGTTCGGCAGGTGGCAGTAGCCGCAGGCGACGACGCCCTCGCCGCCCCCGCGCGCCACGACCTCGGGCATCGGCGGATGCCGGTCCGGGTGCCAGTCGGGCGGGCCGTTGTCGATGGCGATGGCCGAGCGCGGCATCGACACGCTGGAGCCCGGCACCGTGACCACCTCGTCGGGATCCGGCGCCTCGGCCGCCACGCCCGGGTCGTTGAGCACGTAGGCCCACGGCAGGACCGCGGCGGCCCCTTCGGTCTCCTCCTGCGCGTGCATCTCGACGCCGGCTGCGAGCCCGGCCGCCAGCACCATCGCCCATACGCTGCTCGACTGTCGCATCGCGTCCTCCTCGTGGCCGCGCGGTCGGGGCGCGGCGATGCGTCCGCCTGAATCGGCCCATCATACACGCCGCGCTCGACTTCCCGCCGCAACTCGGCAGGCGTTCCCCATCACCGGATCCGAGGGCTTCCGGAGACGCAAGAAAGGGCACGGCCGCAACCCGTTGCGGGCTGCAACCGTGCCCTGGTACTTCCCCGAACGAAGAAGCCGCCGCTACGCCACGATCTGCGGGATCAGCGTGCCGTGCACGTCGGTCAGCCGCATGTCGCGCCCGTTGTAGCGGTAGGTCAGCTTCGTGTGGTCCATCCCCAGCAGGTGGAGCATCGTCGCGTGGAGGTCGTGCGGCGACACGCGCTGCTGCTCGGCCTTGTAGCCGAACACGTCGCTGGCCCCGACGGCCTGGCCGCCCTGGATGCCCGCGCCGGCCATCCAGCCCGTCATCGTGCCAGGGTTGTGGTCGCGGCCGACGCCGCGCTGCGAGATCGGCATCCGGCCGAACTCGGCGTGCCACACGATGAGGGTCGAGTCGAGCATGCCGCGGGCCTTCAGGTCGGTGAGGAGCCCGGCGATCGGCTTGTCGGTCTCGGCCGCGTGCTGGCTGTGGTTCTCCTTCAGGTTGCTGTGGGCGTCCCAGGTGTCGGTGTTCTGGACGCCGAGCCCCCCGTGGAAGAGCTGCACGAAGCGGACCCCGCGCTCGACGAGCCGGCGCGCCATCAGGCACTGCCGCCCGAACGGCTCGGTGATCTCCTCGTCGAGGCCGTAGAGCTTCTTCGTGGCCTCGGACTCGCTCGAGGTGTCGACCGCCTCGGGCGCGCAGCCCTGCATGCGGTAGGCGAGCTCGTAGGACGAGATGCGGGCCGCGAGCTCCGAGTTGCCGGGGTTGCGGGCCATGTCCATCTCGTTGAGGCGGGCCAGGGTGTCGAGCCGCGCCCGCTGCTGCTCGACCGTCATCCCCTCGGGGGGCTGGAGGTCGACGATGGGGTCGCCGACGGCGCGGAACAGCGTGCCCTGGTAGCTCGCGGGCATGAACCCGGCGCTCCAGTCGTTGGGGCCGCCGAGGGGTCCGCCGCGGTAGTCGTTCATGACCACGAACGCGGGCAGGCTCGAACTCTCCGACCCGAGGCCGTAGGTGACCCACGAGCCGACGGCGGGGAACCCCATCCGGATCTGGCCGCTCTGCATCTCGTAAGTCGCCTGGATGTGGTCGTTCGACCGGCCGTAGAGCGACCGGATGAACGCCATCTCGTCGACCTTCTTCGAGAGGTGCGGGAAGATCTCGGACACGTAGAGGCCGCTCTCGCCGTGCCGGTGGAACTCGAACGGGCTCGGCATCAGCGGCCCGGGATGGCCCTGCCGCACCACGACCGACTCGGCCATGGGCTGTCCCGCGTACTCCGTCAGCGCGGGCTTGTAGTCGAACGTGTCGACCTGGCTGACTCCGCCGCTCATGAACAGCGAGATGACCGCGGTCGCGCGCGGCTCGAAGTGGGGAGCCTTCGGGGCGAACGGGTTCCCGGGGATGGCGTCGCCGCAGCCGTCCGCGGGCGCCGCCGCGAGCATCCCCTCGCGCTCGAGCATGTGGGCGAGGGCGAGCCCCGCGATGCCGCCGCCCGACTGGAAGAGGAAGTTGCGGCGGTCCCAGAACGTCCGCTTCCGGCAATGGTGATGATGGTGATCGTGCATCGTTGCTCCCTCTATCTCAGATACAGGAACTCGTTCAGGTTGAGCATCACGTGGGTCAAGTCGACGAGCGACTGCGACGACACGAGGTCGCGGGCGATCCGGGCCTCCTCGGCCGCCGGCGGCCGGGTCAGGGCGATGCGGTAGGCGAGGTCGATCTGCCGGTCGACGTCGCCGGGCGCCGCCCGCTCCAACCGCTCCGCGAACAGCCGGGCCTGGTTCAGGACGAACTCGTTGTTCATCAGGGTCAGGGCCTGCGTGGCCACCGTCGACACGTTGCGAGCCGCCGCCGTCTGGTTCTGGTCGGGCAGGTCGAAGGTCTCGAAGAACGGGAAGCTCAGCGACCGGCGCCGGAAGACGTAGACGCTGCGCCGCCACACGTCGGGGCCGTCGGCCTGGTTGTCCCAGTAGCCGTTCCTCGCGGCCAGGAGAAGCTCCTGCGGCACGTGGGGGAAGACCGGCTCACCGCCCACCGTGAGGTCGATGGCGCCGCTGACCGTCATGATCGCGTCACGCAGGATCTCGGCCTCCAGGCGCTGGGGCCGGTACTGCCAGAGCAGCCGGTTCTCGGGGTCGGCGGCGCGGCTGTCCGCGTCCTCATGGGCCGACGCCATCCGGTAGGCCTCGGAGGTCATCATCAGCCGGTGCATCTCCTTGATGCTCCAGCCGCGGTCCATGAACTCGACGGCGAGCCAGTCGAGCAGCGCGGGGTGGGTGGGCGCGTCGCCCATCCGGCCGAGGTTGTCGAGGGTGCGCACGATGCCGCGGCCGAAGTGGTGGTGCCAGATGCGGTTCACCATGACCCGCGCGGTCAGGGGGTTGTCGCGCGACACGATCCATTCGGCGAGCGCGAGCCGGCGCCCCGACGTGCGCCCGTCCGGCCGGGGCAGCGCCGTCGGGGGGTCGCCGTAGGTGGCCACGGACAGGAATCCGGGCGACATCGGCGAGCCCGGGCTGAACGGGTCGCCGCGGATCAGGAAGTAGTTGGGCGGCGCCTCGTAGGCCGGTCCGCCCTCCTCATGGAGGAACGACCCCGGCTCGTCGGGCAGGATGCGGCACTCCGGGCACCCGATGACGTTGTCGCCCGGGCCGTCCGGGGCGTAGCGGTAGTCGCCGTCGGTGACGATCTCCGCCATCGGCGGCTCCGGCGGGCGCACGGCCTCGAGGGCCTCGACCGCCGCCGTCAGCTTGCTCCAGCGGTCACCCTCGGCCTCCGACAGCGCCTCGACGACCTGCCGCCTCGGCGGGTTGATCGACAGCACCTGGGCGGCCAGCAACTGCTCGCCCGCCGTCCGCTCCGCCTCGGGCTTTAGCGCCGCCTGCTGCACGTTCTCGGGGAAGCGTTCCTTGATGAGCTCGATGCGCAGGCGCTCGCGGTGCGGGGCCTCGATCTCGGCGATCTCGTCCCGAAGCGGCTGCTGGGCCGCGTCGATGGCCGCGTTCTTCTCGCGGTACTCGCGCACGCCGGCCCGGTCGAGCAGCGGGTAGTCGATCTCGACGTAGCCGAAGATCGACGCCTGCATGCGGTAGTAGTCGCTCTGCAGGATCGGGTCGAACTTGTGGTCGTGGCACCGGGCGCAGTGCACGGTCATGCCGAGGACGCCGCGGCCGAGGGTCCCCAGCACGTCGTCGAGGTAATCGTGCCGCCGCTCGGGGTTGTCCTTCTCGCGGAAGTTGACGCGGGGACCCGCCCGCAGGAACCCGGTGGCGATGCGGGTCTCGTCGGTGACGTGGTCGAGCTCGTCGCCCGCGATCTGCTCGCGCAGGAACTGGTTGTAGGGCTTGTCGTCGTTGAAGGCGTCGATGATGTAGTCGCGGTAGCGCCACGCGTTGTCGCGGCGGTAGTCCTGCTCGAACCCCGTCGAGTCGGCGTAGCGGGCCACGTCCATCCAGTGCCGGCCCCAGCGCTCGCCGTAGTGCGGCGAGTCGAGCAGCCGATCGATCAGGCGCTCCCAGGCGCCCCGCTCGGTGTCGGCCAGGAACTCGTCGACCTGCTCGGGGGTCGGGGGCAGGCCGGTGAGATCCAGGTAGGCCCGGCGCACGAGGGTCAGGTCGTCCGCCCGCGGCGCCGCCGTCACCCCTGCCTCCCGACGAGCCGCGTCGAGGAAGCGGTCGACGGGGTGCTCGTAGTCGGCCGAGACGGGCGCCGGGACCTTCTTGGGCAGCTTGAACGCCCAGTAGTCACGCGCCCCGTCGGGCAGCAGGGTGTTCTCGAGCGCGGCCAGGGCGGCGTCGGCGCTCGTGGCGCCGCCTTCGTCCCAGTGGGCGCCGTCGTCGATCCAGGTGCGGATGGCCATGAGCTCGGCGTCGCTCAGGGGGTCGCCGGCCATGGGCATCGGGGGATCGTCGAGGCCGGCCAGCATCCGGTAGAGCCGGCTGTCCTCGGCGCGCCCCGGCACCAGGGCGGGCCCGCGGACCCCGCCTTCGACCGCGGCCTCCCGCGTCCGCAGGTCCAGCTCCGAGAGCTGCGACGCCTCGCCGTGGCAGTTCCAGCAGCTTCGCTCGAAGATCGGCCGGATGTGGTCGGTGAAGGTGATCTCGGCCACCGTCTGCGCCTGCGCGCCGGCGCCCGCGAGGAACACCCCGACCAGCCCGAGCAACATGGTCGTTCGCCGCATCGACATTTCCTCCAACCTGACGTTCAGGACTGTGAAGCGCGGCTACAGCATAGCACTTCGCGCAAGGGTCTGTGCAGAACCGGAACGCGCAAAACCGCGGACTCGCTCGGCAGCCGCTCGTGTGCCCACCACCTGCCAAGGTTGTACGTCCGCCGATGCCCGCCGGTGACCACGACATCTTGCCGTCAACGCGAGTCGGCAGTAGCGGCCTTCCTGCGTTCGACGCACAGGCCGTCAGGCGCTTCCCGGCTTGGGTGACAGGACGAATCGAACCGCCGCCATACGAGGATCGCCCGGAGGCAGTTCCCACACTCTCCTGCTGGCGAGCCATGCCCTGAAACGCTGCGGGCCGAACAGGTCAACCGTTGCCCGTTGACGGCACGCTTCGGGCAAGAGCCGATGGTACGGCCCCGGCGCCAACGTGGACTCCACCGATTCCAGAATCGACTCGACCGCGGCACGGAGCTGTTCTTCTTGAGCCGCCGCCCGATGCAAGCGGTCGCTGGACAAACACCCGGCGACCGCCAGTCCGGCGAGGCCAGCCAGAGGTCGAAGGAACGGCAGGAGGCTCACCAAAGCTGCTTGGTAGGCGCTTCCGCCAAAGTGCAGCCAGATGGGCTCACCGTCGAACGGAACGACCGGGGCATCCCGCTCATCGAAGCCCAGCCCACGCCGAACATGCACAGCGAACTCGCCGCCGGTCGGCGCGGCGCGGCTCGCATAGCGGAATCCTCCCCGCGCCCTTGCGCCCCCCCGGGCGGTCAGCAGCACTTCGCCGTTCACGTTGCGTGCGTCCCAGACCTGCCCTCCCAAAGCGATGCCTTTCTCGATATCGGACCGCTGAGCCACCTGGGCGATGACCTCGCCGGTGCCGGCGTCAACGACCGGAGTGCCCGCCCCGGCCCCATCCAGGTTCGCGTGCATTTCGCCGGAACCGTCGAACGCATCGGCCCACAGCGCTCCGAGGATGAATCGTCCCCGCTGTTCCTCGAGATACTCGCCTTGAACTAAGGCATCTAGGATCCCGTCGATGGCACACTCTGGCGTATCCGGCCACACGTCCCGCGCCAAGTCCACGAGATCTCGGCGCCGGCGACCTTTGGGACCGTTCTGGGCGATGAAACTGGCTGCCTGCTGGACACAAACGGACCAGCGACGGGCTGGGGGCCCCGCCTCGAGAATGCCGTCCCGGGTCGACACCAGCATGGAGGCGAACGCCGCCCGGTCGACTTCGCTGCGCGCCAGGGCGAGTACGCGCGTACGACCGATCCTCCGACCCGCGCGGCCGATGCGTTGCAGCAGCGAGCCGGTGCCGGGTGGCGCGCCGACCAGGGCCACGAGATCCACGTCGCCGATGTCCACGCCCACTTCCAGCGTAGTCGTCGTCACCAGCACCGCGTCGCGGCACCTCGAGAAGACGTGTTCGGCGCGTTCGCGCCGAACACGATGGAGGCTGCCGTGGTGCGCGAGCACCTGGAGGTCACGGCGGGATGGCAGAGTCGCTGCTAGGTGTGCGGACAGGGTGTCGCAGAGACTGCGGGTCGGTACGAACACCAGAACCTTGCGCATCCTGCGCCCCTCGCCGCCTGACGACAGCGCCTGCCAGAGGCGCTGTTCCACGTACTCGTCTAGGTTCGCCGAGGGCGCCGCTTCGAGCCGGTCCCTCAATGCGGATACGGTGTACGCCTCATTCAGGGCCAGCCACCCCGGCGCACACGATGGGCCGAAGACATCGACGTGCCTACGACCAGAGACTCGGACCACGACGCTCTCAGCGCCGAGCAGTCGTGTCGCCAGTGCTTCGGGTTCGGGTACTGTCGCACTCGCGGCGCAGACTTGCAGACGGCCGTCGTCGACGCCCGGCGCGAAGCGCCGGATTCGGCGCAGACGCTCCAGCAGCCAGCAGAGCTGGTCGCCGCGCGCAGTACCGTCGAACAGGTGCGCTTCGTCGATGAAGACCGCGCGCACGCCGGCGAGCAGGTGCCCGGCGAACCGACCGTCTTCGAAGACCCCGTCCCGGACGAGCATCGAGTCGAACGACTCGGGGGTAGTGAGCAGCACGAACGGGCGCTTCGCTTTGTCCCGCCGATCCGCGGTCTGACGCCCGGAATCGAGGCCCAGCCGTGCCAGGGGATCATCCAGGCGCACCGCAAGATCGTTGACCAGGGCCCGAGTGGGGACGACAACGAGCAGACGGACGGCGCCGGCCTCGGGAGACCGCCGATCGACGAGTCGGGCGATCAGCGGCGCGACGACTGCTTCCGTCTTACCCGAGGCCGTCGCCGAGGTCACCAGAGTGTTCCGTCCCCCCCGAACCGGCTCCACGGCCCTGCGCTGCACATCGCGCAAGCTCCGGAATCCGCCGAAAAACGCTCGGCCGGCCGCGCCCAGTCGGTCGAGAAGTTCGGCGTCGGTCATCGCGGCGCCGTCCGGGGCCACACGTCGAGCAATTCCAGGGTATGGCGCACCAGCCTCCGGGGAACCGGTTGGCTCTCGCGCAAGTGCTCTCGGACAACGCGGTCGACCAACGTCTCGGCCTCAGGACCATCGACACTCGCCAAGCCACCAGCGTAACCGCGTTCATACAACGCCATCACCCGCCGCACGAGCTGCCCCAACTGCCCTTGGTTCGGGTTGGGCGCTCGGATGGTCAATATCGATTCGCCGACTCTCCGCGCCACGTCCGAAACCGCGTCCTCTTCCCCGGGGACATCGCCGGCGGGCACACCGCCGAAAGCGATAACGAGGGGCAGTCTCTGTCTCAGACATTCCCCCAGAGCCGCCAAAACACCCCCCCTCGCCTCCCGCGCCACCACGGACGCCGCGGCCCGACCCTTCGTGCGGGCGTACTCAACGTCTAGCTCATCGACGATCAACGCCAGGGCCTTGGCCCCAGTCTGGATGACGAACTCCGCCCATCCTTCGAGATGTTCTCGAAACCGGTCCGGGCGCTCGGTCACCGCCCGCGCCGTCATCGCCGGCAAGGCCACACCGCGATACCCGTGCCGGGCCAACGCAATCCGGGCTTGACTGGCCGACAGACTGAGCATGAAATAGTCTTCAAGTATCGTTACGATTTCCGGTTCATCGAACGCCCGCTCAGGCACCGCGTGAATGGCGTCCGCGATCCTGGCGCCGCCGCGAGACAACGGGCTCCACCCGGACCGGGACTGGCGAAGTGTCCTAAGCCGGTCGCCGATTCCGCCGGGCGCCGCCTCACCCGGATAGCGGAGCGACCCGAGAAACGCCTCCATCAGGCGCGCCGGATCCGACAATCGCACACCGTCGCCATCCAGGATGACGGAGGCGGTGGCCATGTTCGCGTCCGTGGCGATGCGACGCAGCATCGTCAACAGGTGGGTCTTTCCGCTGCCCCAGGCGCCCTCGATGAGAACGGCGCGCGGCCGCCCCTGCACCGCGCCGTCGACGACGGCCTCCAGTTTGGCTCGTGCGGTGTCCGTCCCGACGCTCAGTTCGAAGACGTGCGGCTCGAGCACCTGTCCGAGCTTGAGGGCAAGCACTCCGCGGCGCGCGGCCACGACGGACTCCGATAGGGATGACCCGCTCTGCGTTTCGGCAACGTCCTCGGAACGGAGGGTCGGTGATTCTGGAGTCTCGTCGACGGACGACGGTTTCTCCTCAAGGCCAAGCTCGGACGCCGAAACCCACGCGGTCATGTAGCCGAAGTCCACACTCGCGTCCAACCGCGCGCCCTTAGCCTGGACCGCGAGGATGGTACCGGCGCCCAGTCCCGCGTGTCGAATCCGGTCACCGACCCTCATGGCTCATGGCTCCACGCCGCCCGAGTCGGTTCGGTGCACGTCCTCGAATTCCCCCTGGTAGCGCCGGGAGAGCTCCTCCGTGTCCCAAACACGCTCGCCGTGGTCGCGCTGGACCTCGAGCAGGTTCACCCAGGTCTTGACGTAGAGTCGCCGCGCATCCACGTCGAGGCTGCGACTCGCCGCGGTCTCGGCCAAGCGCGTCGCATTGGTGGTCTGAAGACCTACATCGAACGCGTGCCCGGTGGCGATGGCTCCCACCTCGACGAGCTTCGCGCCGATGGCCGCAAGCAGCGTCTCCTGGCTCTCGATCTTGTCGAGGGACAACTGGATGGCTAGGTCGTTCCCCTCGTGGAACGGGGCGCCGCGCACGGCCAAGCGTTGTTCCAGGGCCGGGTACGTCGGGACATGGTCGAGAATGTCGGGCGTCGCCGAGAAGACGCAGAACAACGGCAGCCCTCCGTGCGTCCCAACCGGCGCGTCGAGCAGGACCCTCAGGGCTGCCAGCAGGCGCCGCAACGCGCTCCCGCGCGCGGTGAACAGCGTCTCGACCTCGTCCATGAGCAGTACCAGCCCGTGCACGCCGGCTTCCGGCAGGAACCGAATCGAAGAGAACAGGAGGTTTCGGCCGAACGAGGCTTGGTCTCGCCCCGGCACCCGCGCGAGACGAAGTTCCCGCATCTCATCGCGGATCAAGGTCTCCATCTCGCCCTGCAACCACCGTATGGCCGCATCGCCGATCGATGATCCATCGAGGTCGCTCTCGGAGAGAAGGGCCGCCGCCATCACCCGCCCGAACGCGTTGTCCGGGTAGTCGTTCCGACGGATGGTGTCGGTCCACCGTCGGAACGCGAGATCGACATCGGGCACTTCGTGCTCGTTGATCTCCCGCCGCTTCCTTGCGATGACGGCATCAACGAGGCCGCGCAGTCCCCGGCCTGCGTGACCGGGAAGTTGCAGAACCTTCATCACCTCGCGGTGAACAGCCAGGGGGGTGTCCGGGCTCACGCTCGCCCCGCAGGGCACGTAGGCCACCGCGAAGTTCTCCTCGATCGCCCTGGCACCAAGGGCGAGGAGGAAGTGCGTCTTGCCGCCGCCATACGGCGCCATGACCAGCTTGAAGTGCGCGGCGCGACGGCAGAGCTGCCGGAGGAATCGCGAAGCCAACCGATCCAGCCACGGCTCGAGGGCCACCGAGTAGCTCGGCAGGACATGCGACGCGCGCGTGACTTCGGAGATCGCCTTGCCTTCCGCACCCAGCTTCGCCCAGAGTTCGGCGGCCTCGTCCCGGGTCATGCTGTCCCTGTCCCCCTTCCCGTCGTAGGCATCGCCTGCGCGACGTCCGAGGCCGCAGCTTTCACGAACTCGCGCACCGTGCCCTCCGAGAGATCACCAGCGAACCGGTCGGCGCTCTCGATCAGAGCCTCCCGCACCCGCCGACCGGCGTCCGGGGACAGACCCGCGGCAGTCCCCAAATCGACGATGCGCCCGGCCAGCTCGACGAAGAAGCGCGGGTCGCGGGGCCCCGGCGCCGTCAGCTCATCCAACCGGACGGAGACCGCCCGCGCATTCGGCTGCTCGAACCCAAGCGGCCGTTCGATACGCTGCGCGAGCGCCTTGAGATCCTGCTCCGCCCAATCGATGAAATCCTCCACCAACGCGTAGTAGACCGCGCAGCCGCAGAACGCGCCAGACGCAAGGTGGTCTACGAAAGTCCGGATATGCGCGAGGTGCTGCTGCAGGCGGCGCCTACTGCGACGTTGATTCAGCACGGCCTCGGTCTCGTCGAACAGCACAACCAGCCCGGGGTACTCCAGCACCCGCGGCAAAGCCAACACCGACCGCAACCACAGACCGGCGTTCCGCGGGCCGAGTTTACCCAGTGGCCGAGGCAGCCACGAATGGCGGCGATAAATGGGCCCGACCGGCACCGGGTGTCCTGCCAGCAGCGCTTCCAGGTCATCGCTCAGCGCCTCGTCGCCGTCGCCCCCGAGACATGCGCGCCAGGACCTCACCAGATTACGATAGCCGGGCGCCAGCGCGTGCATTCCGTCTTCGCCGGCGAGAGCGGCCGCAAGCCGGCTCTCGATGACCCTCGTAACACCGAACCTGCCACAGAACGACTGCGTGCCCGACAAACCGGGAGGATGCATCCGGTCCGCGATGGCCCGATAGGTGTCGCGCAGTGACAGGAAGGGGCTACTACTCGTGTCCTGGCCGTCCACGTACGCGGTTACGAACCCGCGCTCCCGCGCGCAGTGCTCGACCGCCCGGAGAAAGTGCGTCTTGCCGCGCCCGTATGGCGCAAGAATGAACTGCAGATCGCTGCCGCCCGCGGCGATGAACGGAAGCGTCTCGTCTACGATCCGCCCAAGCGCATCATCCAGACCGGCGGAGATCCGGGCAACGGCGACTCCATCCGGGGGAGTGCCGGTCTCGGCCAGACGGGCCAGGACATCCTCGGCGATCATCAGCCACTATGCCTCATCGCGAGTATGCGGAAACGGTGGACCTGGCCGCGCCAAGGGGATCGGCGGCTGCACCTCGTCGATCCAGAGCACAGCGATCTGCACCGCCGGCCTCGTTGCCGTCAGGACCGGCAGAGTCACCGCCTTGCGCGAGGCGACCTCGCGCATGGACGGAGTCCGGCTGGCCAGCCGGGCTCCGCGGCGAGTCGACCACCCCGAAGCCCCGAAACGGGCCAAGTCGTAGATGAACTGGCACATTGAGTAATCGGCGAAGCGACGCGCACTCGGCTGCTTCAGGAAACTCGAATCGCCGAGCTGACGTTCGACGACGACCAACGGATACAGCCTGCGGATCGGCACTTTGCCGTCACGGCCCATCTTCTTCGCCGCCGCGGCCCGGATAGCAGCCTGGACGGTATCGAAGAACCCGTCTCTTGAAAAAGGGACCGCATCGAGCGCTGATCGCGCCCCCCGGATCCGGTCGAAGATCCTGCGCCCGTCCGTCTCGTCGAACGCGCCCCATTTCTCGCTGCCGAGCTTCAGGTTTACTCGGGTCCGGCGATAGTCGACTCTGAAACAGTCGACGTGGTCGTAGTCCTGTCGCCGCTCGGCCCGGCAGCCGGCCCTCTCCGCCGCGTGGAGCAGATCTTCGCGTCGCCGCCCGAGCTGTTCGTCCACGGAGCGCTCCAAGGCCTCGCGTCGTCGGTCAAGTGCCTCGAACACGTGCTCGTCCCGGGAACGAAGCGTCCGCAGCGCATCGACGGACTTCGTCACGAGCGGCGCTTCCGCGGCCGCACCGAGGTCGCCGGCCTTCAGCCACGCACGAGCCGCCCGCCGGAACTTCTCATCAAGCTTGATCCTCGCTTCGATTGTGGCCTTCAGTTCTTGTCGTTCTGCTCGCGTCATCGGCCGTCCCTGATACTCAGTCTCTTTCCGCGCCCCTGCACCGTCCGACGGCTCACTCCCGCCACGTCGGATTGACGAACGCGCCGTTGCCGGCCACGTCCCAGACCGCGACCCGGGCCCACGCCCAGCCGGGGGCGTCGGCGGCGAGCGCGAACCCGCCGGCCCCGAAGACCCGGGTCCGCGACAACGGGGTGACCTCACGGTGCACGCCGCCGGCCTCGTCGCCCCACACGATCTCCGCGAACCGCAGGGGGAACGTCCAGTCCGCCTCGATCCAGACGTCGAGGCGGTCGCCGGTCGAGGCCGAGAAGTCGACCTCGGGCAGCAGCACCTCGCCGGTGGTCGTGAAGAAGTCGCCCCGCGCCAGCGGCTCGACCGCCTCGCCCCACCGGTCGAACGGCGGCAGCTCGTCGAGGCGCACGTAGTTGATGTTCATGTGCGCGTAGAGCTCGTGCGTGTCGTCGAACTGGAACACGTCGACCTCGCCGAAGATGCGCTTCCTCAGCCCCTGCGCGCTCAGGTCGTCGAGCAGGTCGAGCGACCGCTCACCGAGGCGCGGCGACGAGAGGTCTGCGGGCATCGCCTTCCACCCCGCCCCGAGGTAGGCGGGGTCGCGGAAGTGCTCGGTGTCGGTGATGCGGTCCGGGTAGCCGGTCGAGCCCTTGGTCCGGGGGTGGGTCTGGTACATGAACCCGCCCTCCCGCCGCACCATCTCGAGCAGCTCGGCCGCGTCGGCGGTGCTGTAGACCCTGCCGTAGCGGGGATGGGTCATCTCGAACGCGCCCCCCTCGGGGCGGTCCATGAACCAGTACACCGGCCGCGGGAAGATGAGGGCCCAGTGCCCCCCGAGGTGCACGTTGGCCTCCTCGCTCGGGATGAGCAGGAAGTCCGGGTCGGACTGCGCGCGCAGGGCGCGGAAGTAGGCGTCGAGCTCGTCGAGCCGCAGATCCGTGAGGTCGCGCGGGTTCCCGTCGCCGTGGAAGTCCATGATGATCGACGCGTCGACCCCCATCGCCTTTAAAACCGGCTTGAACGGCGGCGTCCAGTCGAGCCCGTGCTCGATCGCCTGCATCGTGTAGGCGAGGTGCCAATGGGTGCTCAGGGTCTTGTAGCCGGCGAGGGGCCGGAACCGGTCGCGGTTGGTGAACGCGAGCACCTCGTCGAGCGTCGCCTCGGCCGCCCCGTCGGACAACAGGAAGAACACCGACATCCGCTGCGTCTCGCCCGGCGGGGCGTTCATCCACGGGTAGAAGCGCCAGTTGGTGTCGCGGATCTGGCGGATGCCGAGCGACACGCGTCCCCGCCACGACCGGTGCCACACGTGCCCCAGGTTCGACGTGAAGTCGCGCGGGAAGAAGTACTGGTGCGGCGGGGGAAACACGGCCACGCTGCCGCCGGCGGTGGTCGCCGCGAGGGTGCGGTAGCGCACCTTCACGGGCTTCCGTTCCGGGTCGAAGCCCGTGGACACGTCGTGGCGCGGGTCGCCGGCGGTGTCGTACCAGCTCACCCGGCTCTGCATGTTGCCGCCGGGCGCGCGGTCGGCGTCGGCGGCCATCTCCCAGCCTCCGTCGTAGTAGTAGGCGACGTCGGCGGCGTCGGTGGTGGCCACCGCCTCCTGCTGGATCAGCCGGCTGCCGGGGTAGATGGTGTAGACGATCGCCCCTTCGAACAACCCCATGCGCAGCCCGTCGAAGGTCAGCTCGACGCGCTCTCCGACGGTGCTGACGGTCGCCTTCCGCAGGCGGAACGCGCCCTGACTATGCCGCGTCCCGTCGGGATGGCTGGGCGGAAAGTCGAAGAAGGCGTTCCACCCGCGCCGCCGCGTGCCCGTCTCGACCTGGTAGAACGGCCGCACCGCCGACACCACGGCGACGCCGTCCACCGCGATCGACTCGATCAGCGGCCGTTCGGGATCGAGCGAGAACGTCGCCCGCCAATCCCGGTCGGCCGCGTCCGGCCACTCCACCGCTACCGCGTCCTCGGTCGCGGTCACCGCCACCGGGCCGGGGCGCACGTCGAGCAGGTCGAGCGGCGCGACCTGGCCGAGCGCGATCTCGCCGATTGACAGGACCGCAACAAGGCCGAAACAGGAGATCGACGCTCTACTCATCGCTGCCTCTCCTACGCCGCTCCCACCACTCCGCCGCCCCTCTACCCGCGATCCTCGCGCGCCGCTCGATAGGCGGACCTCAGAACACCGCGATCACGTTCAGCGGCGAGCCCGTGCCGCCGGTCACCGGAATCGGGCCGGCCGCGATCAGGAACTCCCAGCGCCCCTCTTCCGCCGCGACCTCGGCCACGGCCTCGAGGTCCATGTTGTCGAAGATGTTGGTCCCGAGGCCCGCGATCAGCAGGATGTGCAGCGGCAGCCCGACGCCGTCGACCCCAGACGGCTGCACGTCGGTGGCGGCGTCGCTGCCGAACAGGGCCACATCCTCGCCGCGGATCCAGCGGATGACCGAGGCATGGATGCCGGCCGAGTCGCCGGAGAGCTGCCACGGCCCGACGGCGGCGCGCCGCGCCCAACGGCCGGTCCGCAGGAAGACGGCGTCGCCCGGCTGCATGGTCACCCCCGCCTGATCGAGCCAGGCCTCGATGTCCTCGGTGTAGACCGGCGTCCCCGGCTCGAGATAGTCGACGCCCTTCAGGCGGGGGATGTCGAGGAGCACGCCGCGGGTGACGATGCCGTCCTTGAGGTTGTCGATGCCGAGCTTGACGCAGCCCTCCTCGGCCGAGCTCGTGTCGGCCGGGAGGCCGTTGTACATCATCCCCTTGTGCAGGAAGTGGCAAAGCGCGTCGATGTGGCTGACCCCGTAGCCATGGTACGAGAACTCGATGGTGTCCGACCGCAGCGTCTCCGACATGGTGTGGTTGAACGCCGAGTCGGGGTTGTCGGCATGGACGCCCGGCATCGGGTTGTGCGACAGCGACACCGTCCGGCCGCGCGTGGCGAGCGCGAGGGCCTGCCGCCGCTTCTCCTCGGTGATCAGGTTGGCCGTGCCCAGCTCGTCGTCGGCGCCCCAGCGGCCCCAGTTCTTGACCTCCTCGAAGAGCGCGTCGAACTCCGCCTCGTCGTGCGGACCAGGACCGTCCTGGCCGGCGGCCGGCGCCGCGGTCAGGACCGCGAGGGCCGTAATAGTAATCGCGGCGAACCGACCGCCTCCGCTACTGCTTCGGATCATCTGCTCGTCTCCTCGCCCCCGCGTTCGTCGCCCGCGGCGGCGCTTGCCACCGACCAAATCCCCGGCGCTCCGTGGGTGCGGACACCGAGTCCGGCGACGGCGCGCCGCACGTCGTCGCACGTCCCCCCGCCGACACGTCTTCTTCCTGCGCCTGCGCCCCGGGTTGGGCGCGTCGCGGCGGACGGACGCGCGTTCAGTCTACCGCGGGTTCGGTCCCGCGCCCCCCGGCGCCGTCGGCAGCGCGGTCGCAGGCGCTGAAGAGGGTGTCCTCCTCCGCGACGATCACGGCGTCGCCCCGCGACAGCGCCGCCAGCGCCCCCGCGAGCAAATCCCGATCGGCTTCGACGGCGCCCGTCCGGGGCCTCTCCAGAAACTCGTTCCAATCGTCCTCCGTGTAGTAGTGGAACTCCAGCACCGTCGACAGCTCGGCCCGCGCCGTGAACACGCCGGCCCGAATCGAGGCGGCAAGCGCCCGCCGAGACGACCGCATGTCCCGTTGCCCGTCGTCGGTGACGTGCACGACGCCCACACGCTCGACGCGGCCCCGACGGCGGAGGTGGAACCGAATCGGCCGGCCGATCGGCTGCAGACTCACCAGGCGCCCGCCGGGGCGCAGCCAGCCGGCCGCCTTGCGCAGGGCGTCGCCGACGCCCTCGGGAGGCAGTCATCACATCGAACGCGAGAAGACGACCAGATCGAGGCTGGCCGGCGGCAGGGCGAGATCGAGGACGTCCGCCGCCCGGAAGCGGCAGGCGTCACCGGTCCCGCCGGCGCGGGCCTGGGCGATTGCGGCCTCGTCCGGGTCGACCCCGAGGACGACCGCGCCCCGCCTCGCGAGGCGGCGGGACGTCCGCCCATCGCCGCAGCCGATGTCGAGCACGTCCCTACCGGCCAGATCCGTGACGCGAGCGATCAGCTCCAACTCGCGCCCCTGCGGGTCCACCGTTCGCGCCATGTCAGCCTCCAACGGATCGGCGCGCGGGCGCGACCCCGCCCGCCGGGGGCTCGTGGCCAGTGGCCACTGCATTCGACGGCCGCGCACCCCGCCCGCCGTGCGGAATTCTCCACCGGTTCTCGGGCGCCACCCGCATGGCCAACCGTCGTTCCCGGACGGTCCCGCGGCGATGTCGAGTGAACGGCATGCGAGATCCGACCTGCCTTCCGCCCGGCGTCATCGCCGTCCACGCGCTGCCCGGCCCGAGAAGCACGGCTACAATCGTCCTCTGACCCAGGAGGGAGACCCCATGAGAGAGACCTTCGACACGCTACTGAAACAGTACGAGGATGGCAAGCTGACGCGGCGGCAGGTACTGGGCGCCTTCGCCGCGATGGCCATGCCGGCGGGCGCCCGCGCCCAGGCGGGCCGGGTCCGGGCCCGCACCCTGCATCACGTCAACGTCGGGGTCGCCGATCTCGACCGGTCGGAAACGTTCTACCGCGACCTGCTCGGGCTGCCGGCCCGCCGCTACATCGTCGGCGACGCCTACGCGCTCGACCTGCCCGACGGCGGCCTCATCAGCCTGTGCCCAGTCGAGGGGGGCAACTGCAGCCTGACCGCGGGCGCCGCAGTCGCGGGCGAGATCGACCACTTCGGCATCGGCGTCGAGGACTTCGACGGCGAGCGGGTGGCGAGGACGCTCGAGGACGCGGGCTTCGAGGGCGTGCGGGGCGGCGGGGGCAGCGTCCTGGTTCCCGACCCGGACGGCCTGATCGTGCAGCTCTCGGCGGTGACCGAGCGCTTCGAGGGGACCCCGCCCGATCGCGGGTGCTAGCCCGCCCATCGTCGCCTTCGGATCCGTTGGCCGCCCAACCAGACCCTCCGGGAGCCCGCGCCGTTCTACCGCGCAGGCTCCCGGCCCGCCCATCGCCAGCTTCGCATCCGCTGGCCGCCCCGCCTCCTTTCCTGGAGGAGGGCCGACCGCCAGGGGCGGGGAGACGCGGCCACCGACCCCGGCGCGATCCCGAGGGTACGGACTGGCGCCTACTGATCGGTCGCCGCCGCCCGGTACGAGGCGTCGAACAGGTCGAGCTTGGTCTCGCGGATCTTGCTGGCGGCAGCCGTCCCGAAGGTCGCGAATTCGAGGACCGGCTCGCCCTCGCGCTCGTACTTCGGCCAGAGCGGCAGGCCCTCGCCGTTGGGGTCGCCGGTCTTCGCGAAGTTCACCCAGTACTGCGACATCTGGTCCGACAGCTCGTGGTCGCGCGCGTTCCAGCCGACGCCCACGAGCCCGACGTTGTCGAACGCGTAGGCGAGGTCGCCGGAGTGGTATGCGCCCCCGCCGCGCAGCCCGCCGGGAAAATCGAGCCGGGGCCGGTCGGGCAGGTAGAGGCGAAACACCGGCGGGGCGTGGCTGAAGAAGTAGAGATAGACGTCATTGGCGTCGGCGTGGGCCCGCGCCCACTCGCGCATCTGCCACGTGAAGCTGCGGTCGGCCTGGATCGCCTGGCCGGCGATCCGCGTGGACGTGGCGATCTCGCCGGCGTAAGCCTCGATCAGGGCGTCGGCCCGGTCGCCGTAGCGGTCGCGCAGGCCCGCCTCGAACTCGTCCCGCGGCGGCCCGGCCATGCCCGCGTAGAGGGTGGTGCCTTCGTCGGACAGCGACCCGACGATCACCGGCACGTCGTTCTGCCGGCCGGCCGCGAAGATCGCGCCGGGCAGGTCGGGCAGCACCCAGCCGTCGACCACTACCCCGGTGCCGCGTCCGGCTTCCAGCACCGCCTCGGGCTCCGCCGCCCGGAGAGCCGCCGCCGCGTCGGCGCCCTCGCCCTCGACCCCGAGCCTCGCCGCGACGGCGAGGCCCGCGTCGTGGCCGGAGACCGCGGTCGCGGGCCCGCCCGTCGTCGCCAAGTGCGCGCGGGGGGCGCCGAAACAGCCGCCGGAGTGGCCGATTGCCTTGTGGAACAGCCCCCTCGCGAGCGGAGACGCCTGCAGCACGCAGACCGACCACGAGCCGGCCGACTGGCCGAAGATGGTGACGTTGCCGGGGTCGCCCCCGAACGCCGCGATGTTGTCGCGCACCCACTCGAGGGTCGCGACGTGGTCGAGGATGCCGTAGTTGCCCGACGCCTGCTCGGCCGACTCGGCGGTCAGGGCGGGATGGGCCAGGAAGCCGAACGGCCCCAGGCGGTAGTTGGCGGTCACCATGACGACGCCCTTCTTCGCCATCGCGGCGCCGTCGAAGATCTTCGCGCTCCCGACGCCCGAGCTGTGTCCGCCGCCGTGGAACCACACCATCACCGGCCGGCGCTCGCCCACCCGCGCCGCCGTCCACACGTTCAGCGTCAGGCAGTCCTCGCCGCGCGGCAGATCGCCTCGCGCATAGGGCGAATCGTCGGCGTTGCGGGCCTGCCAGCACGCCGGCCCGAACTCGGCGGCCGATCGCGTCCCGTCCCAGGGCTCGACCGCCACGGGCGGCCGCCAGCGCAGGTCGCCGACCGGCGGCTGCGCGAAGGGCACGCCCCTGAACACCGAGACGCCGGCCCCGGCGTCGGCCCACGCCCCTTCGAGCTCGCCGGACGGCGCCAGCACCACCGGCCCGCGCGCCGACTGGGCGGCGGCGACGGCCGCAACCAACGCCACGAGAACCCCGGCCAGACCCAAGACTACGACGTTTCGCATCGAGCGCATTCTTCTCTCCTGATTCGCGCCAATCCGTTATCGTTCATCCCATCGGACCGACTACGAAGGCTATTCTACTCAACACCGTGCGACCCGCCGGTGTGCGACGGAAGTCGCGGTCGGGGACCGCCAGCCAAGGAGACATCATGCGCAGACTCTGCATCACTTTCGCCGCCGGCCTGGCGGTGGGGCTGACCGCGGCCGCGGTCCTCCCCGCCCAGATCGACATTCGGCAGCAGGCGCCGCTCGACCGCGCCGTCGACTTCCCGACGGCCGAGATCGACGCGATCATCGCCGAGATGGACGCGGCGGGGCGGGCGACCACGCGGTTGCTCGAAGGGGGCAGCTACAACGTCAACATCCGGCGCATCAGCAACGCCGAGACCGCGCTGATGCACCCCCGGACAACCGACGTTTACGTCATACGGGAGGGTTCAGGCACCCTCGTGACGGGCGGTCGGATCGTGGACGAGGGGGGCGAGCCGGTCGACGGCACGCGGGGCGCGGCCATCCGCGGCGGGTCGGAACGGGTCATCGGCGCCGGCGACGTCATCTACATTCCCGCCGGCGTGCCCCACGGCATCCGCGACACCGTGGGCATCACCTGGTTCAACATCCGTTTCGACACGCGGTGACGCGGGCGGGTCGGTGGCCGACAGCGGCTCGCCGCCTCGGTGAGGGACGACGCGCGGTTCACCACCGTGGGAACACCGGAACCACGGCGTGGCAAATCCTCGCCGGCGTCTCCGCCCCGAGCCGGCGGCGGCGCCCCGAGCCGGCGTCAGCGCCCCGAGCCGGCGGCGGCGCCCCGAGCCGGCGTCAGCGCCCCGAGCCGGCGGCGGCGCCCCGACACCGCCGCCATCGACCCTCTTGGGTTTCACCCCGTCCCGCGGAGCGACGCCTCGCACCGCCGTACACCGAACGAGCCGGCCGGGCGCTCGCGAAAACGCCCGGCCGGCCCACGACAGCGAACGCCGAACGCCGAACGCGCCGTCAGGGCGCGCGGCAGACGAAGTTGTCGGCGTCGTCGGTGCTCCCGCTGCCCGTGTAGACCGCCTGCTGCGGATACGGGCAGAGCGGCCGGGTGCGGTCCACCGCCCCATCGCGCAAGCGCGACGCGACGATGCTGTCCGGCGCCTCGCCGCGCTCGACCCACGCCTCGAGGGCCGTCACCATGTCGAACCGGCTCGGCCCCGCACCGCCGCCGCAGTGCCCCATGCCCGGAGCCATGAACAGGCGATAGTGGTCGTGCACTTCGTCGGCATCACCCACCGCGTCCACGACCCGCCGGTAGTACTGCGTCGCGTTCCCCGGCGAGATCTGCGGGTCGGCCCAGCCGTGGTAGGAGATGAGCCTGCCCCCGCGGTCGAAGAACGGCTTCAGGTTCGGGTCGAGGGCGTTCAAGGTGTCGTTGTCGACCTCCTCGGCCCGCACGATGTCGGTCTCGAAGTTGAACTGGTCGACCGTCCACTCCGGGTCCGCGAACGTCAGGTAGCGGAACTGCTCGAGCCCGGTCGCCCGCGCCGAGCGGGTCCAGCCAAGGTCCGTCCACCCCAGCTCGCTGCCCGGGAAGAGCCCGGTGATGGGACGCCCCGACCGGGGGTTCTCGGGCGACGAGTAGAGCATGCGCACCGTGCTCACCTGCGTCGACGACAGGCAACCCTCGCTCTGGCCGTTCGCACACTGCAGCACCGCGGGGTCGAAGTCGCACCCCTCGGGATCGCCCACGACCCCGTCCGTCACGCCGTCGCCGGCGTCACACGCCTCGAGAACCGCCCCGTGCACCAGCTCGCGCAGGTCGGCGGTGAGGCGGGCCGCCTCGTTGGCCTCGAGCGGCTTGGCGACGCGCAGCGAACCGGCGGCCCGGCCCGTCCAGTCGTTGCCCGGGGCCCCGGCGACGATGCCGTCGAAGTGCTCGGGGTACCGCTGCGCCGCCTTCAGGGCCTGGCGCCCCCCGGCCGAGCAGCCGTTCCAGTACGTGTACTGCGGCGCCTCGCCGTAGTAGGCCTCGATGGCGGCCTTGGCCATCACCGTCATCTCGCCGATCGAGCGGTAGCCGAAGTCGATGACCTTCTCGGGATGCCCGAGCCCGAAGCTCGCGGTGTTGCCTTCGTGCCCGGTGTCGGTCGAGCTCGAGGCGTAGCCGCGGGCGAGGGCGGCGGCCATCGAGTTGTGCCGGATCGACCCGGTGAACGCGCCGTTGCCGACGGCCTGGTACTTGCCGTTCCAGTCGTCCGCCGGCATCCACACTTCGACCTTGATGTCGGAGTCGTCCGACGGGGAAAGGGTCGCCTCGACGCGGCAGAACTCCGGCAGGCCGCCGTAGGTCGCCCGCGTCCGATCGTTCGGGGGCCCGGGCGGCGCGAACGCGCCCGCCTCGACGAGGCTGGCGCCGCTGATGGCGGTGTTGGGCAGAGCGAGCGACATCAGGCTGGCGCAGCTCGCCGTCTCGCCGGCCGACTGTGCGGCGCCGCCGGCCGCTTCGGTGTTGGCGGTCGCGGCGACGATGACCACCGCGGCCATCGCCACCGCCGCGGCGGTGGCGATGATGAACGTGAACAGACGTCTCATGGTCTCTTGTCCTCGCAGGCTCAGTCAGGAAGCCGACGGAGGCCCCCGCCCGGCCGCCGGGAACGCCGAAGCGGACGCACCCGGCCGACGGTCGGCGACCTCCCGTCGATCGAGTTCCGCTACTGGCCGCCCTCGGCCTCGGCCCTCTCCAGCACGCGGGCCCCGGCCATGATGCCCTCCATGCCGATGTTGCCCTCGTGGCAGGCGTACTCGAACACCGGGTCGGTGGTGTGGCGCAACGGGATCATCGCCGTCCACGGCCCCGCCCAGGTGTCGGGGTCGGTCACCGTGACCTCGTACTGCAGCACGTCGTCGCTGGCCCGGGTGAACCGCTCCAGCACGTGCAGCTTCTCGCCGGCCGAGCCCATCACCGAGGCCTGCGACGCGTAGTTCGTGGTCTCGACGACCAGGGTGTCGCCGTCCCAGTGCCCCCGCGAGTCGCCGTGCAACAGCCGGACGCTGTCGTCCACGTGGGGAGCGCCGGTCAGCGGAATGACCCGCGGCCCGCCCATCTCCTGGTAGAGCACGACGTGGCTCGCGCTCTGGAAGATCTGCAGATAGCTGTTGTAGCCGGCGCCCAGACGCGGCGCCCCCCAACTGATGCACCGCTCGCCGAGACTGCGGTCCTCCGGCCCCCAGGCGTGGCGCGCCCGCGCCTCGGCGCGCGCCGCCGCCCGAGCGTCCGCCGCTTCGGTGCGCGCCGGCAACCGCCCGTCGGGCGGATCGACGATGAGCGAGGTCCGGTTGTCCCAGTCGCGCTCGACCATCCAGAAGTGGTTGTAGTTGCCGGTGGCCCGGTCGCGCGACGAGAACGAGTCGGCCTCGGCCAGGGCGGCCGCGAAGACGCTGTCTCCGAAGGCGGCGTCACCCGCCTCGTCGTTGAACAACTCGCCGGCACGCGCCTGCAGCGCGGCCACCTCCTCGTCGGTGAGGGTTTCCCGCTCGCCCAGCACCTCCGGCCGCTGGAGCGGGGTCACGTTGTTGTTGGCCCAGACCCCCTGGAGGTCGGGGTGACCGTCGGCAGTCCGGGGCGGCGCCCACTGCCCCGCCGCGACCGACGCCGCCGCGAACACCACCACGACGAGAACCAGCGCTTTCAGTCTCACGGCATCCTCCTCTTCCCGAAGGCGGACGCGGCGCGACGCCGCGTCCGGCATCGACTCTCGTTTCGGTCAGAATACCACCGGTCGCCAGCCGTTTCACGCCGCGGCCGGCCGGCCTGCCGCCACCGCCCCGTCTCGTCCGGACCTCGTCGTCTTCGCCGCGCGCCTGCCGCCTCGCCCTGGCCGGCCCTCTGCACTCCCCAGCCGACACCGGGGACACGCCCCGGGCCCCCATTCGACCGTCCGGGAGCCTCCCCGCGCGTGCCGGCGCTGGTGCTGCGGCCCAGACTTCCGCCGCCCCGCGGCTACCGTCCCGTGTCGAGCCATTCCAGAATGCGCGGGGTGACGAATTCGGGCGCCTGGTTGTGCGGCCCGTGCCCCACCCCAGGCAGGACGTGGATGGTCAGCTCGCCCTCCACCCGGCGCCAGATGTCGTCGAGGGTAGCGTTCAGGAACGGCCCGCTGTCCTTCCCGTAGATGAACAGGGTCGGGGCCTGCACCGGCGGGAACGCATCCATCGTGAACCCGAACCCCTCGGTCTCCGCCGTCACCGGCGAGTACGGCCAGTTCGCCTTGTAGAAGTTGACGATCGACTCCGCGTACAGCCGCTCGTAGGCCTCCGCCCGCAGCCGGGCCAGCTCCGGGGTGTCGCCGGGCCGCGCCCCGCCGCTCCGCATCCTCGCCCCGAACTGCGCTCCCGCCTCGGGGTTCTCCTGCATGTTGCGCTGGAACGTGCTCGCGCGCTGCTGGTCGGGGTTGTCGATGAGCTCGCGGATGAGCCCCGCGGGATGAACCGAGCCCAGCGAGATGAGGCGCTCCGTCCGCGCCGGCCGCGTCATCGCGAAGTGCCACGCGTGGAGGCCGCCGCTGTCCTGCCCGACCACGGTGGCCCGTTCCTCGCCGAAGTGGTCGATGATCGCCTCGATGTCGTCGGCGATACGGGCCGACGCGTAGTGCTCGACCCCCTCCGGCTTGCCGCTCTCGTCAGTGCCCCGCGTCGACATCGACACCACCCGGTACCGCTCCGACAGCGCCACCATCTGGTGCCGGAAATCGAACCACGGCCCGGTGATGCTGTGCACGAACACCACGAGGGGACCCTCGCCGGCCGCGTGGTACGCGATGGCCACCCCGCCCGAGTCGACCTCGCCCTTCTCGAACGTGGCCGCCCGTCCCAGCCAGTCGGTGAGGGTCACCTGGGCGCCGGCCTCCACCGGTGCGAGACCGAGAAGACCGACGAACAACAGTGCGCAGATGATTCGCAAGAATGGACTCCGTTTCTCCTCCCGCAATCGCGGGGGCTCGGGACGCAACTCGCTAATACTACGTCACATCCTGCCTCCGCGGAGGACCCCGTCTCGGGCTGTCGTCGCGCGGGGTGCAGACAACCCACCGAGCCGAAACCGCTTGCTCCGTCGCGACGCGTCGCGACCCGTGGCGATCACGCTCGGATTCCGTCTCTGATACTTCCCTCACGATGCTCACCGTCCTCCCTACTCCGCGATCGCGTCGTTCAGAAAGCGCGTGATGCGTTCGCGGTTCGCCGGCAAGCTCGAAAACTGCTTCTCGCACACATCGCTGAAGCGCGCCAGCACCTTGCGGCTGATCGACTCCTGATCTTCAAAAATAGCCAGTGAGCGAAACACGAGGCCCCACTTCTCAAACTGGAGCAGGGCAATCGTCGCATCTCTCGTCCGCCCGTCACTACCCAGCGCGTGCACGAACACCGGCCGCGGCATGCCGTTCACGCGACAGTCGACCGCGTACATGCCATGGGGATCGTGTGTCGGATCGCTCCAGCCGAAGCTCATGCGCTCGGTCGGAAGCGCTTCGCTCAGCAGGGCTCGGAAGTCCTCCATGAACGTCGATCTCACCCGCTCCCGCGACAGGTACGTCACGTCGGCAATCCGCAACATCCCCTGAACGAACGAGTACAACGCGTCCCCGTAGCGCGCATTCGGCACCTCGATCACCAACTCCCCCTCACGATCCTCGATCCGGAACATGGACAACGCGTTCGAGATCATCTTCTGGCGCGTTCCCTTGCGCAGATCCTCTTCGCCCACGTCGTACGTAAGGTGCATGTACGTATGCGCCTCGTCCGAAAGCACCCACCGCGGGCCATCCTTCCGAAGGACTATCGCCAAGTGGTCACCGTCGTCGAACCGGAAGGGCGTGAGAACACGGAACCGGTCCACGCCCTCGGCCGAAAGCCGGATCTGGGCTGAGACCTTGTCGCGAAAATCTCGCTCGATGGATTCGACGGTCATCCCGCATCTCTCCCCACAAGATCGAAGAGTTCGCCCTGGGGTCCGGTCGCAACGCTGACGTTGGCGTCCGTGAACAAGCAGTCGCGCGCGTCGCGAAAGGTGCCGTACCGATCCGTCGGCCGCGCATAGGCATCTTCTCGCGCTCCCAGCCTCTGATAACGCTCGGTCGCGAGATGAATGTGAAAGTCGTAGAACGTTTCGTTCTCGATCTGATTGGTGTGCTCGTGACTTCTGCCGTTGTGCCGGCGCAACCGGAACACCTGGTTCGATTGCGGAACAAGAACCGCCAGAATGATGGAAAAATCAAGATCGTTGATCGTGTTCCGCCGGAAGATCAACCGGAAGGCGGTGCCGGCGTCTCCACTGAAGTCAATATCCTGTTCGTCGTGGCCGCGCTTCGCCTTCATGCGCTTGCGGTGCTGCCAATCCGCCGGTAGCTGCTTTCGCTCCCCAACGAACGCATCGATCTGTCTGTCCGTGTAGATCACGGTCATCGGCTACTCCGACGTCTCCGCGACGCGAACCCCTTGCCACTTTCGCGCGATGGTCGGCCAGGCGATGGCCCGGTCCTGCTCGCCCGTCCACACGCCCCAAAAAGCCGGGTCCGGTGAATGGGATCGGTCGCTCTACGGCGCGGACGCATTCCCCGGCGCCGCGGGCTCCAATCCCAGGTCGCGGCCCTTGTCCACGGCCGGCACGCCCTCGGCCATCCACCGGGGGGCGGGGGCGTCGAGCAGGTAATGGTCGAAGAACTGCTGCATGCGGACGGCCCAGTCCTCCTGGTTCGCCTGGCGCCGCAGGCCGTGCCCCTCGCCGTTGTAGTTCAGCAGGAACGCCGGCTTCTGGAGGCGCCGGAGGGCCACGAACAACTCGATGCCCTGGTACCAGGGCACCGCGCCGTCCTCGTCGTTGTGCATCATCAGCAGCGGCGTCCGAACCTTGTCGGCGAAGAAGAGCGGCGAGTTGTGGATGTAGCGGTCGCGCTCGTCCCACAGGGCGCCGCCGATGCGGCTCTGGGTGCGCTCGTACTGGAACATGCGGCTCATGCCCGTCTGCCAGCGGATGCCGCCGTAGGCGCTCGTCATGTTCGAGACCGGGGCCCCGGCCTCGGCCGCCGCGAACAGGTTGGTCTTGGTCACCATGTACGCGATCTGGTAGCCGCCCCAGGAATGGCCCTGCACCCCGATGCGGGCGGGGTCGACGAACCCCCGGCCGAGAAGTTCGAGCACCCCCGGCACCACCGCGTCGAGGGCGCTCTCGCCCGGGTAGCCGACCTCGTAGGGGATGTCGGGCACGAACACCACGTAGCCCCGGCTGGCGTAGAACGAGAACGCGACCGACGAGCCCCCCGGCGTCGGCGCTCGGTAGTCGTGCAGCCCGTCCGACATGCGCTCGTAGAAGTAGACCATCAGCGGGTAGCGCCGCGACGGGTCGAACCCGTCGGGGGTGATGAGGATGCCCTCGAGCCGCGCGCCGTCGTTCGAGGTCCAGTCCACCAGCTCGGCCGTCCCCCAGGCGTACTCCGCCTGCTGCGGATTGGCGTCGCTGAGCCTCCGCTCGTCCTCGAAGTCCGCGCCGCTCGTCCACAGGTCGGGGAACGTTCCGAAGCTCTCCCGGGTCCAGAGAAGCTGGTCGGCGTCCTCGGCCCCGGCCTGGAAGCGGAAGCGGAACGGCTCGGACACCAGCCCGGTGACGCCGCCGGCGCCGTCGGTGGTCCCCCGTGCGAAGCCCCCGGCGCGTGTCCTCTCGTCGAAGGTCGAGAACAGGAGATCGCCCTCGACGAGGGCGGGCTCGTCGTCGGTGCGGACGACCTGGTGACGGACCCGTCCCGCCCGTCCCGACGTCAGCCGCAGGGGGGGCTCCTCCCCGGCCGGGTCGACCCGCCAGGCGTCGTAGCGGTCGTGGACGATCAGGGCGGCGTCGCCATCGATCCACTGCGCCCCTCCGTACGGCGACGGCCCCTGCGGGCGGTCGTTCAGCTCGTCGTGGAACGCCTGGGGAATGCCCGCGGTCAGGCTGACGACGCCGGCCGAGCCGTCGACCGGGGCGGCCTTCCAGTCGCGGTCGCCGTCGTCCCACCAGTATGCGTAGCCGCCGCCCGGGGACAGGCGCACGCCTCCGCCGCCGCGCACCCGCTCGGCGACCTGCCGCCGCTCGCCGGTCCGGGCGTCGACGGCATAGGCGTCGCGGTAGCGACCGTCCCACGACAGCGCCTGCCGGTACGGCACGTCGGTGCTCCCCAGCAGGAAATCCGACCCGCCGCCCCGCGTCCGCGCGACGTCGGGCATGTCCGGCGAGCCGAGCTGGATCACCCCGTCGCCGCCCCGCAGGGCGACGGCCAGGAACGAGCGCTCGCGCTCGTCGTCCAGCTGAACCAGCTGCATCGGCTGGAGGTAGGGGTCCTTCCAGTTCCAGACGTCCAGCCGCACCTCGTCGCGCTCGAGCGGCGCCTCGTCCGGCTCGGGCGCGGGCCGAGGCGCGGTCCCGAAGAACAGGCGTCCGCCATCGTCCGAGAACGAGACGTCGCCGTGCTCGCTCACCCACCACCCCGCGGGCACCCCGGCCGTCGACGTGCCGGCCACCAGGACCGCCTCGCCGCCCGCGTCGGAGCGGTAGAGCGAGAAGGCGGGCTGTTCCCGTTCCCATTCCGTCGCGTCGCTCACGAACGCGAGGCTGCCGCCCGATTCGTCGAAGACAATCTGGCGGTAGTGACCCTCGCCGTCCATGACCGCGGTCGCCGTTCCCGTCGCCGCGTCGACCCAGCGGACGCCGTCGCCGCCGTCCTCGTCGGTCGAGACGGCGAAGGCGAGAGCGGTCCCGCTGTTCGCGACCTGGTAAGAGACCACGTGGGGGAAGGAGAACTCCTCCGCCGTGTCGAGGTGGCGCAACACCAGCGGCGTCCCTGCTTCCTTCTCGTGGCGCTTCTCGTACTCCGGCGACCGCTTCTCCGTCGCCTCCTCACTCCCGGCCCCCGCTTCCTCGCCGCCAGGCGACGCCGCCTCGGCCGCCGTCGCCGGGTCGCCGTCCCCGTCCCCGGCCGCCGCCGGATCCTCGGACAGATGGTAGGCGATCCACGAGCCCCCGTTTTCGGGCACCTGGAAGGACTCGATGGGACCCGCGGTGAACTCCGCCCCCTCGCCGTCCGGGGACGCCTCGAACGCGACGAGCGAGAGCACTCCCAGGGAATCGCCCGGCAGCTCGTCGCCAGACTTGCCCGCGCGGCGCAGCGCGTCGACCTCGGACTGCGGCGGCGGCACCCGGTACGCCACGTGGCTCGAATCGCGGGTGAAGACGGGGCCGCGGCCCCGCATCCGCTTCGACGCGGTCCCGTCGGTGCGGGACACGACCAGCTCGGGGTCGCCGTCCCAGGGCTCGACCACCCACGCCGCCCAGACCCCGTCGGCCGAGATGCGCGGGCTCCGGACGGTGTTCCAGCGGTAGGTGTCCTCGTGGTCGAGGGCCGGGCTGGCGCCCTGCGACTGCCCGAGCACGGGAGCGCCGGCCGACAGCGCAACCGTCGCGGCGGCGGCGAGGGCCCACGCCGACGCACGCCGCGGGCACGACCGGCCGTAGCGGCCCGCCGCCATCCGGCTCACCCACCCGACCGAACGGTCACCCTTCGCTCCTCGTTGGACACTACGCGCAAGCCCCGCCGCCATCCGGCTCACCCACCCGAGCGAACGGGCCCGCCGGTTCGACCGGCCGCCGCTGCAAGAGATCGAAGTCATTGGAGTCTCCAGGGCATCCCTGCGCCGTCGTTCGCCCGGCCGGGGCAGCCGGGGCGACGCGCCTCTCGCCACATTCTCTACCGCTTGCTCTCCCGCATCCAACCGACGGGTGAAGAGCCGCGCTCTGGTCGCCCGCCGCGAAGACCCGCCGGCGCGCCCAGGTTGCGGATTGAGGCGGCCTCACGGCGGGCCGGCGTACGCCCAGGGAGTCCGCGTCGGGCCGGCGACCGCCCAGGGAATCCGCAGCGGGCGGGCGTCCGCCCAGGGAATCCGCAGCGGGCTGGCGTCCGCCCAGGGAATCCGCAGCGGGCCGGCGACCCCTGGGGAACCCGAAGCGGGCCGGCGACCGCCTGGGGAACCTGCGGCGGGCGGGCGACAGAGAACCCGCGTTGGGCTCGCGACCGCCCCGGGAACCCGCGGTGGGCCGCTTCCGTCTCCACTCTCCAAGGGAGACAGACCGGAACCCGCGGGGCGCCGCCCTCCGGGAGCCGGCGCCGGACAACGGTCTTCTCGCGACCGGCCGAGCGCGGGGCGGCCAGTCGTCGTGCCCCGACCGGTGATGCCAGGTCGAGCCGCCGGAGCAGGCAACGAGCGAGAAGCATGGCGCCGGCCGGGACGAGAACGGGCGGCGGGACGTCGGCGTGGTCGGCCGTGTGCTCCGACGGTGATGCCGGAGCGAGCGGCCGGAGCAGGCAAGGAGCGAGAAGCATGGCGCCAAGAGGGACGAGAACGAGCGGCGGGACGTCGGCGTGGCGGTCGGCGGGGCTCGCGGCGGGAGCGGTCGCGCTGTCGGCGCTGGGGACCGTGGCCGCCCTCTCGCCGGCGGCGGCGGGGCAGACCGGCGCCGAGCCCGACTTCCGTTGGCTGGGCGACGTGGCGGCGGGCCGGACGGTCACCCTCCGCGGCGTGAACGGATCGATCACGGCGACGCGAGGAACCGGCGAGGTCGTGGTCGAAGCGCTCAAGGCGGCGCGCCGCAGCGACCCCGACGAGGTGACCATCGAGGCCATCGAGGACGAGGAGGGCATCCTGGTCTGCGCCGTCTACCCGTCCGGGTGGTTCTGGCGGAATCGCTGCGCCCGGGACGGCGCCTACCGCATGAGCGTCCGCAACAGCGACGTGCAGGTCGCGTTCAGTGTGTCCGTCCCGGACGGCGTGCGCCTGGAGGCCAGGAACACCAACGGCGACGTGCGGGTGTCGGGGTTGTCCGGCGACGTCGCCGCCGCGACCGTGAACGGCGACATCGAGGCGGAGAGCGCCGGGTCGGTGTCGGCGAGCTCGGTGAACGGCAACATCGATGCCAGCATGGGCGCCGCCCCTCGAGAGAACCTGTCACTCAAAACGGTGAACGGCGGCATTCGCGTCGCCCTGCCCGCCGACGCCGACGCGGATCTGAGCGTCAGGACGGTCAACGGCCGCATCGACAGCGATTTCCCGATCGAGGTCCGGGGCCGCTTGGGCCCGCGATCGGCGTCGGGGCAACTCGGGCAGGGCGGGCCCGCCATCGCCGTGTCGACCGTCAACGGCAGCATCGAACTCCGACGCCGCTGACGCGCCCGTCCTCATCGTCGGACCGCCCCCTCCGCCGCGCGTCGGGTCGTCCCGTGCCGCACGTCGCCCCCGCGCCGGCGGAACCCGGACGCACGGACGGAGGGCGAGGCGGCGGCTCGCCAACCCCGCCCGCCAATCGTCGCCTTCGGCTCCGCTCGGCGCCCGACCGACCCTCCGCGAGCCCGCACCGTTCCACGGCGCGGGCGCCCAGTTCGCACGTCAGCGTGACGCCGCCTCCGCGGCCTCCTCTCCGCGGGCGATCTCGAGCGTCGCCGTCATGCCCGTGTTCCCCTCGTGGCAGGCGAACTCGAACATCGCCCCCTCGGTGGGCGGCATCAGGATCTCCGCCGTCCACGGCCGGGTCCACAGCTCCGGGTCCTCGTACGTCACCGCGTAGTGCACGGTCTCGGCGTCGACCCGCGTGAAGCGCTCGACGAGGCGCATCCCGCCCTGCGACAACCCCTGGAACCACTGGTCGTCCCGGAAGTTGGTGGTCTCGACGACCAGCGTGTCGCCCTCCCAGCGTCCGCGCGAGTCGCCGAGCCACTGGCGAACGCGATCGGGCAGGTGCGGCCGGCCGTCGAGGGGGATGACCCGGAACTCGTGGACCATCTCGTGGAGGAGCAGCACGTGGTCGGCCGTCTGCGCGATGTGGACGTTCTGGCTGTAGGGGCCGCCGAGGCGGGGAATGCCGTAGGAGATACAGCGTTCCTGGGGGCTGCGGCGCTCCGGTCCTTCCGTCGTCTGCCCCGGCCGGGCGGCGCGGCGCGCCCGGCCGGCCGCCGAGTACGGGATGCGGCCGTCGGGCGGGTCGACGATCATGGACGTGCGGCCGTCCGACAGGCTGCGCTCCCACCAGACGACGCGGCGCGCCCCGACGCCCTCCGCCGATTGCTGCGCCGCGTCGACGCGGGCGACCTCCGCGTCGGTCAGGCGCGCCCGGTCGCCGTAGCGCTCGGGGCGCTCGAGGGGCGTGGCCGTCGCGTGGCTCCAGACCCCGCGCAGATCCGGCGCTCCCCACGGCGTGCGCGGCGCCGCGGTCTGTCCGAAGACCGCGGCCGGGACCAGCGCCGCGGCGGTGACGACGGCGACGGCGGCGAGGATCTTCGTCTGCTCCATCCGCCGATCCTACCAGCCGTCGGCGACCGGGGCGGCGTCCCGAGGCGCCGCGGCTCGGGCAGCGGGACCCTTCCACCGCGCGGTGCTAGGATATTGGCCCTGTTCATCCCAGGAGCCTCAAGCCAGGAGCAAAGACGAGCATGACCGAGTATCGACGGAACATCGTGAAGCGCAGCCTCGCCATCGCGGGGCTGCTCGCCGTCGCGGCGGCGCCGGCCACGGCCCAGGAGGGCTCGGCGGACCTGGTTCAGCGCAATCTGCCGAACCCCAACCCCGAGGTCGCCCTGAACTGGGCCGCGCTGCCCGACGACCGGGAGTGGGGCTCGACCGCGGGCATCGACATCGATCCGACGGACGGGCACGTCTGGGTCTACGACCGCTGCGGCGGCATCGGGCTCGCCGGCGGATGCGCGGCCAACCCCACCGTCGATCCCATCCTGAAGTACGACCGGAACACCGGCGAACTCCTCGCCGCCTTCGGCGCCGGGCTCTTCGTGCTGCCGCACGGCCTGCACGTCGACGACGACGGCAACGTCTGGGTCACCGACTCGCAGGGCAACGGCGAGATCGGGCACCAAGTCTTCAAGTTCAGCCCCGAGGGCGAGGTCCTCATGACCCTCGGCGTCGCCGGCGAGCCGGGCAGCGACCCGGAGGGTGTCCACCTGAACGAGCCGTGCGACGTCATCACGTGGGGACCGACCGGCGACATCTTCGTCTCGGACGGCCACAGCGGGCAGAATCCGGATCCCCCGGCGGGGCGGACGGGGCGAATCCTGAAGTACGACCGGGACGGCAACTTCGTCAAGCAGTGGGGCGAGATCGGCTTTCGGCCCGGCCAGTTCCGCACGCCGCACGCCGTGGAGTTCGACTCGCAGGGCCGCCTGTTCGTGGCGGATCGCGGCAACCACCGCATCCAGATCTTCGACCAGGAAGGCGAGCTGCTCGACATCTATTACCAGTTCAGCCGCATCAGCGGGCTCTACATCACGGCCGACGACACCCTGTACGCCATCGACTCGGAGTCGCAGGAGACTAACCACTACGGCTGGCTGAACGGCGTTCGCATCGGACCCGCCGGCGAGGATCGGGTGACCGGGTTCATCCCGCCGCACGTCCCCGAAGAGGGCCGCACCCTGCAGGGGCTCGCCGGCGAGGGCATCGCCGTCGACGAGGACGGCAACGTCTTCGTGGCCGAGGGGCCGGCGTCGCGCCCGTTCGCGGGCGGCGGCGTCACGAAGTACAGCAAGGCCATGAACTGAGCGCTGCCGACAGCGCCAGCGCAACCCGGGTCCTCGCGAGGCATCCCCATGCCTCGCGGGGCCGCGGCCGGCCGACGTGGTCATCTCCGCGCAAAAGGGCTACGCTGTGCAATCCAGGGAGTAGGGCGGGTCGCGTCGCCGCGATGCGCCGTGCGCGACTCATCGGAAGCGCGGAGGGAACCATGACGAGACGATTCGGATCGTTCGTTGCCGTCGCGATGCTGGCGGCCGGACCGGCCTCGGCCCAGGACCCGATGGCGGCCCTGCAGGCCGCCATGGACACGATGGGCGTCACCGACATGACGTCCATCCGGTACACCGGCAGCGGCTGGGTCGGCGCGGTGGGGCAGAACGCCTCCCCCGCAGAGGACTGGCCGCGCTTCGAGCTGGCGGAGTACACGCGCACCATCGACTTCGAGACCAACTCGTCAGCCGAGGACATGGTCATCCGGCAGGGCGACTACCCGGCCCGGGGCGGCGGCGGCGCGCCGATCCAGGGCGACCGCATCCGCAACCTGCGGGTCCGGGGCGAGCACGCCTGGGACGCCCCGGGGGTCGACCGGGTCGTCCCCACTCCGCAGAACGCCGAGCGGCGCCTGCTCGAGATCTTCCTCACCCCCCACGGGTTCCTGAGGGGCGCCATGGACGGTGATCCGATCGCCGTCCAGCGGAACGAGTACGGCCAACGGGTGACGGTCGTCTCGTACATCGCCCTCGGCAAGTACCGCGTCAACGGCACCATCACCGAGGACAACGTCGTCGAGCGGGTGCAGACCTGGATGCCCAGCCCCGTCGTCGGGGACATGTACTACGAGACCGTGTACACCGACTACCAGGACGTGGGCGGGGGGATGATGTTCCCCATGAACTGGCACCAGCACCAGGACTACGACGACGGGGCCAACGAGCCCAACGTCAGCGGCGGCGACCACTCGTTCGGCCTCACGACCATCGAGAGCGTCGAGGTGAACGTGAACGGGGCGGCCCTGACCGTGCCCGACATCGTGCGCGACGCCACGGTTCCGCCCATGCGGGTCGAGTCGGAAGAAGTGGCGGACGGCGTCTGGCTGATCGGCGGAGGTTCTCACAACAGCGTGGCGGTGGAGTTCGCCGACCATGTGGCGGTCATCGAGGCCCCGCTGAACGAGGCGCGGTCGCTCGCGGTGATCGACGAAGTGATGAGCCTCGCGCCGGACAAGCCGATCCGGTTCATCGTGACCACCCATCACCACTGGGACCACATCGGCGGCCTCCGCGCCTACGTGCACGAGGGGGCGACGGTCGTCACCCACTTCGGGAACCGCCCCTACTACCAGGAGGTGATCCGGGCGGGGCTGTGGATGCTCGAGCCCGACCGGCTCTCGCTGCATCCTCCCGAGGAGTGGTCGGAGGGCTACATCTTCGAGACGCTGCACGAGAAGTACATCCTCGGCGACTCGACGCGGCTCGTCGAGCTGCACCACGTCCAGGGCCTCGCCCATGCAGCGGGGATGTTGATCGCCTACCTCCCGGCCGACAAGATGCTGGTCGAGGCCGACCTCTACACGCCGCCGGGGCCCGGCCGGCCGCTGCCCGACGCGCCGAACGCGAGCGCCCGCGCCCTCTACCGGAACGTGCAGCGCCTGGGGCTGGACGTCGAGACGATCGTCCCCATCCACGGGGGGACAGGGTCGTGGTCGGCGTTCGAAGCGTTCGTGACCGGAGCCGAGTGACGCGGCGGTTCCGAACGCCGGTCGTCGCGGCGGGCGCGCAGCATCCTCGGCGCACGCCGCGACATCGAGACCGAACTCGCGGCCGGCGAAGCGGCGCGTCCGCTTCGCCGGCCGTTTCTCGCGACGGGACTCGACCCCCGGAGGGAGAGACTATCGACTTCGTTCGTACTCGCGCCCAAGCTCCGGCGACAGCGGCCGCGTTGACCCCCGCCGACAGACACTGCATGACCTCGATGGAACCTTACGACAACCGCAGCATCGATTGGACCGGCGTTCAGCCCGACGACTCGCCCATCGAACCTCTCGATGGCCGGACCTTTCTGCTCCGCCTGTGCAGGCTCGAGGAACACGTGCACGCCCTGAGGCTCCTGCGTCAGGCGTCGATGAAACGAAGATTTCATGACCCCCGGGTTTCTTCGAATTCTGAATGAGCTTCACGACCACCGGGTCGACTTCGTGATTGTCGGGGGCGTCGCCGTCGCGCTCCACGGCGGTTCGCGGGTCACGTTCGATCTCGACATCGTACCCAGCCTCGCACCGGATTCCTGGCGGGCCGCCGTAGACCTGCTCTGGTCCCTCGACGCCCGCCCGAGGATTCCCGAACCGCTGGAGCGAATTCGCGACGCGGACCAGGTCCGCCGCTGGTGCCTCGACAAGAACATGCTGGCGCTGAACTTCCACACCCCGAACGGGCGCACCGAGGTCGACCTCCTAGTGGGTGAGAGCGATGCGTTTTCGGCGCTCCGGCAGCGGGCAACGGAAGTGACCATCCAAGAGCGAACCTTCCTCGTCGCGTCAGTCGACGATCTGATCGACATGAAGCAGCGCAGCGGAAGACGACGCGACCTCCTGGACATCGAGAATCTGCAGACAATCCGGAAGCGGCTGGACCGCACGTCGCTGGCCTCGGCAGGAGCGCGAGCTGACCGCGGCCCCGACCGCGCAGCAGGACCGTCGCGCGCTACTGAAGACGAGCCGCCGGTCGAGGGCAGCGTCCTCGGAATCGACGTCGGCTGGTCGGAGAGAAAGAGATCGAGCGCCGTCTGCCGCCTGTCCTGGGATGATCGTCGCATCCACGTAGAGACGGCCAGATTCCGTGCGACCCCCTCCGAACGCGAAGAGACAATCGAGCGCATGGCAGGCGGTAGGCAACTCCTCGCGGTCGCGATAGACGGTCCCCTTCGTCCCGGTTTCGACTTGATCGGACGCTATCGCAGCGCCGAGCGCCTGCTGAGCCGCGGCGAGCTCGCCAAGCGCATCGGCAAACCCGGCCAGTCCAGCTCTGGCAACGGGCGCAAGCTGAACGCGGAGGCGAACAAGATCGCCGAGTTCGTGAAGCGCCGTGTTCACGTCGCCCGAGCGCAGCATGTGCCGAAGATCGACGAGTTCGCCATCGTCGAGGCCTTTCCCACGACGTTCCTCGGAGCCATGATCGAACACCCGCCTCCCCGGCACCGGGATCCGAGATCGGACGTGTACTTCGACCACATGGCCGAGCATCGGTGCTTCGATCGGCTTGCGCAGAGATGGCTGGACCGTCGGACCTGGGTCCGTGAACCAAGTGACCTCCGAGACCACGACGAAAGAGCGGCCTTCGTCTGCGCGCTCACGGCACTGTCGGTTGCGGCAGGGGAGTTCACGGCCGCCGGCGATGAACGCGACGGCTGGATCATCCTGCCGCCGCGTTGGGCGTTCGCCAACTGGGCGTGGACCGCAGCCGCGCGCAACGAGCAGCTCGAACAACGGTCTCCCGGACGGCTGCTGGCAGGTTGTCGTCGACCGCCGCGTCGTCGGTGATGTCCTTGCTGTACAAGCGCCAGGGCACCGCAGAACCAGCGGTGACGCCCTCCGGAGCAAGGTAGCGGTAGACTCTCCCAGATCCCACCCCCGAAGGAGCCAGCCATGTCCCGAGTACAGCTCGCCATCAACGTCACCGACCTCGACAAGGCGATCGCCTTCTACTCCCGCCTCTTCGACACCGCCCCCGCGAAGGTGAAGCCCGGCTACGCGAACTTCGCGATCGCCGATCCGCCGCTGAAGCTGGTCCTCTTCGAGGGTCCGGAGGGAGCGACCCTCAATCACCTGGGCGTCGAGGTGGAGACCGCCCAGGAGGTCGCCTCGGCCGAACGGCGGCTGCGCGCGGCGGGAATCGAAACGACCGGCGTCGAGGACGCCGTGTGCTGCTACGCCGAGAAGACGGAGACCTGGACGGCCGACCCCGACGGGGCGCGCTGGGAGTGGTACGTCAAGTCGGGCGACGCCGGCCAGCTCCACAAGACGGCCGCCGGCAGCCGGCGGGGAGCCGGCGGAACGACCGACGACGCCTCCGCCCCCTGCTGTTCGTGAGCGGCAGCCGGGGCGCGCGTTCGAGGGGGCCGGCCGCCAGCGGCCGAGCGAGGTCCATGCGCCCGCCGCATGGCCGGCCGGTTCGCATCCGCGGCTTCGCCGATATCGTGCGGGGCCCGCGACGGGAGTCGAGGACGATGGTGCTGCTGGTTCGCAATCGCGTGAAGGACGCCGAGCGGTGGAAGCGGGTCTTCGACGCCCAGGCGGCGGCGGGAGCCGCGGCGGGCCTGACCGTCCGCGAGGTGTGGCGCTCGGCCGACGCGCCCGACCAGGTCTTCTTCCTGCTGGACGTCGAGGACCGCGAGCGGGCCGAGGCGTACATGGCCTCGCCGGAGGCGGCCGCGGTGGGCGCCGAGGCGGGCGCGCTGGACGGCGAAGTCCACTTTCTGGACGTGTTCTCCTCATGAGAGCCTCGACGGTCCGCGGCGGACCTCCCGAACGCGGAAGACGAGGTCGGTGATGGCCGCCGACGCGCACCGGGACGGCCGTGCCCCCCGCGCCCGGAACGGCGCCCCTTCGCCGCGCCGCCGCCCGGCTCGGCTTGCCGCCGCGCGACTCTGTTAAGCTGCTCGCGGAACCCATGCGACACGGCGGACACGAACGGATCCCGGAGCGGGCGCAGACTCACCCTTCCGCGGCGACGGCGGCGGGCGAGCCGGTCCGGCTGGGCATCTCGAGCTGTCTGCTCGGCGAGGAGGTCCGCTACGACGGCGGACACAAGCGCGACCCCTACCTGGTCGAGACCATCGGTCGCATCGTCGAGTGGGTGCCCGTCTGCCCCGAGGCGGAGGTGGGCCTGGGGACCCCGCGCGAGCCGATACGCCTCGTTCGCGACGCCGCCCAGACCGACGGCGTGCGGCTCGTCAGCCGCAGCGGGATCCGGTTGACGGGACGGATGCGCCGTTTCGCCCGGAGCCGGGTACGCGCCCTCGCGAAGGAGGACCTGAGCGGCTATGTCCTGAAGAAGGACTCGCCGAGCTGCGGGATGGAGCGCGTGAAGGTCTGGGCCGACGACGACGGCCGGGGGTCGGAGCGGAACGGCCGGGGCCTCTTCGCGGCCGAGCTGCTGCGGCAGTACCCGAACCTGCCGGTCGAAGAGGAAGGCCGGCTGCACGACCCCGCCCTGCGCGAGAACTTCTTCGAGCGCGTCTTCGCCTACCGGCGCCTGCGTGCTCTCCTCTCCTCGCGCTGGAACCTCGGCGCCCTCGTGCGCTGGCACACCGCGCAGAAGCTGGCCCTCATGGCCCACTCCCCCGTCCGCTACCGGGAGCTGGGGCGCCTCGTGGCGGAGGCGAGCACGATCCCGCGGGCCGAGCTGGGCCGCCGCTACGAGGACGAACTCATGTCCGCGTTGCGGATCCGGGCGACCCGGGCGCGCCACACCAACGCCCTCATGCACGCCGTCGGTCACTTCAAGCGCCGACTCGACACCGTCTCGCGCGACGATCTGCTCGCGGTGCTCGAAGACTACCGCCTCGGCCTCGTGCCGCGCATCGCGCCCCTGACCCTGGTGCGGCACCACGCGCGCCGGCTGGACGTGCAATACCTGCGGGACCAGACCTACCTGAACCCGCACCCGAAGGAGCTGGCGCTCCTGAACCACGTCTGACGGCGAGCCGGGATTCTACGGCTTGGCGACGTTCCAGTACACGCGAAGAAGCTGGCGCTCCTGAACCACGCCTGACGGCGAGCCAGATCTACGGCTTGGCGACGTTCCAGTACACGCGAAGGAGCTGGCGCTCCTGAACCACCGTCTGACGACGAGCCGCGATTCTACGGCTTGGCGACGTTCCAGTACACGCCCGCCCCGCCGTAAGTGTCGCCGAGTTCGGCGAGCCGGACGGCGCGTTCGATGTCGGCGGGGCCGCCGTCCGGCTTCGCGAAGCTGTAGGTGGCCTGCCCCCGGTTCTGGCCGGGCGCCTCGTCCTCGGCGTAGGTGTACAGGGCGTACCCCTTGTAGGCCCACTGGCGCGTTCCGTCGCCGCGCGCGACGACCTCCCAGAAGCCCGTCGACCGGGCGTCGGCCGGCGCGTGGAACGGGCGCCAGAGCACGAGGCAGTCCTCATCCGCGCACGCGTCACCGCCGAGGCGCTTGCCTCGACGCCAAGCGTTCCTGAAGCTGCCACGCAGGTTGCGGCCACCCCAGTACTTCTGGAACGCGGAGCCCGTGTACAGGGTCATGCCCGCGAGCGACAGGGCGTCTCCGTAGCCCTCGAGAGTCGTCACCGCCACCCGCGGCGGCCGGAAGCTCTCGGTCAGCACCGCCATGCGCCAGCCCGCGTCCGTGGCCCGGCCGTGCGCGTCCCCGGGCAGCAGGTCCCCGCGGTAGCGGTAGAGGGGCCGTCCCTGGTGGGCCCACTGCCGGGATCCGTCCGCGCGGCTCACGACCGAGAAGTCGCCCACGTCGAGCGCGAGGGCCGGCGCCGCGACCGGCAGCCACTGCAGGTCGCATCCGCGGTCGGAGCAGGCCTGGCCGTCGCGCGCGGCGTCGCCGGCGAACGCGTAGAGCGTGAACCCGGCGTGGTCCGTGAGGACCACGGCCTGCGCCGACGACACCAGGCTCGCCTCGATGCCGTCGGGCGCCGCGACGATGCGGTGCGGCTCGAAGCGGGCGACCCGCCAACCCGGGGGCGGCAACAACGCCCCCGCCGCCTCCGGCCGCTCGGCGAGCTTCAGGTTCGCGGTCTCGGCGAGGCCGACGTTGGTCGCCACCTCGCCCGGCTCGTCCTCCCGCGACCACGTGTGGAGCGGACGCAACTGGTAGGCCCACTGCAGCCGTCCGTCCGCACGACGCAGCAGCGACCAGTCGGCGAAGGGCTCGGCCCCGTCGGGCGCCGGCAGGGGCGGGAACTCGGCCGCGCAGGCGGCCACGCAGGCGGCGCCGCCGGTCCGATAGTCCTCCGCGAACAGGAGGGTGCGGCCCTCCTCGTCCCCGAGCCGCGTCCAGAGCAGCTGGGCGGCCGAGGCCTGCAGCTCGCGCACCACCTCCACCAGGGTCACCCCGGGGGGCACGGTAGGCGGCGACGCCCTCTCCTCCGCCACGGCGGAGGATGCCGCGAGGGCCGCGCACGCCACGGCAACCACCGGCCAACGGAGCGCCGACTCAGGAAAGACCGACTTGCCGCTCTGCAGACCCATCATGACCACTCTCCAGCCTCGGCGCCGAGACGGCGACCGGCCCCCACATACCCCGCCCAGACCCCGACGACGCATCGTGCGTCTACCTGGCCGGCGCCGAGCCGCGCAACATCGGCCCGAACGCCCACGCGCCCTATCTCCAGCCGCCCCGCGTCGAAGGCGGGCGCCGGCGAAGCCCACCACCCTTCGTCGAAGGCGGGCGCCGGCGGCGGCCGGCGGTCAGGTCAGGACCTCGGTGAACGGCCGCGACACCTGGTTCGACTCGGTCCCCCACTGACCGCTCACCAGCCCCAGGGCCTGCTGGACGGTGAACCCGACGCGGGTGGCCGCGTCGCCTTCGGCTGCGACGTGCAGCCCCGTCTTCATGCGGCCTCCGCCGCTGCCGGCGGTGAGAATCGGGTAGCGCTTCATCGAGTGCATGCGCGCCTCGCCGTGGTCGGTGAACGCAAAGACCACGGTGCGGTCGAGCAGGGTGCCCTCGCCCTCCTGAATGCCGTCCAGCGTCTCGACGAACTCGCGGAAGAAGTCCATCATCCGCTCGGCCAGCCACTTGCACGTGGGCTGATACCCCAGCTCGGGATCGATGGGCTCCTCGTGGGTCAGGGCGTGGTACGCGTTCACCTCGCCGGGCCGGCGCAGCCGGGAGAAGGCCGAGCCCATCGTCAGGTTGAAGATCCGCGTCTGGCCGCACGCCATCGCGTGGGCGAGGAGCCGCGCGAAATCCCGGTGGGTGCGCTCGACCTGCTCGACGAGGGCGCCGATCTCCTCCGTGCCCGCCTCCGGCGTCGTGCACGCGGGGAGCGGCGCCGGCCGGTCGAGCTCGAACGCGAGCTTCTGCTCGAGGTCGCGCACCGACGAGAAGTACTCGTCGAGGCGCGCGCGGTCCGACGCGGACACCGTCGACATCAGCTTCCGCCGCTGCTCCGACACCGCCGACAACACGCTGTGGCGGACCATCACCGCGGGGTCGGGCTGGAAGTCGGCGAGGTTGGGGTCGCGGAAGCCGTCGCCGAAGATGCGCGCGTAGAGGGCGAGGGGCGACGTCTCTGACGGGTTCAGGCCGCTCGACCCCCGCGCGCTCCAGCTCGCGCTGCTGTCGCCGTCGCACGTCACTTCGAGCGAGCGGAACCGCGTGCCCCGGCCGATGTGGTCGCCGATGAGGGCGTCGATGCTCGTCGAGTAGTCGCCGCCGTTGCGCGACACCATGCCGGTGGCTTGGCCCTGGGCCCCCGAGTAGTGGTTCTGGTTGACCTTGCCGTCCAGGAACACCTGCATGCCGCTGAACAGGTTCATCTTCGACCGGATGGGCTGCAGCCCGGCGAGGTGCTCGGGCAGCTCGTAGTCGGGGCCGGCGACAGCGGGCTCCCAATGGTTGGGGATGAGCCCGAGCCCCCAGAACCACGTGCCGAAGCAAGGCGGCAGCGGCGCGCCGGTGGCCGCCCAGGCCGTCCCGTTCGCATTCAGGAACGACTCGAGCACCGGCAGTCCGACGGTGACCGCGGCGCCGCCCCTCAACATGCCCCGCAGCACCGTGCGGCGTCCGATCTCTCGTGTTGCAGTCATGTCGCTTTCCTCTTCTGACCGGGAACGCCCGTCTGATTCCGACCGGGAACGCCCGTCTGACCGGCAACGTCCGTCACGATGCGTCCGCGACCGCCGTGTAGAAGTCCGGATGCCGCGCGATGCGCCGCATGAGGTCGCGCCACTTCACGCCGCGCTCGACGAGCTCGGCCTCGACGTCGGCGAGCCACGCCCGCTCGCCGTCCGTCGGCGGCCGCGCGGCGCCATACGAGAAGGCCCGTTCGATGAAGCACGACGCCGCCCGCGGGTCGTCCCTCAGCGCGGCCGCCAGCCCCGCCGGTCCCGCGTAGGTCCGGCCGTTCAACTCGCCGCTGGCGTCGATGGGCGCGCCGTTCTCCATCGTCCGATAGCCGCCGGCCGCGTCGAACACCTCGAGGGTCAACCCGATGGGGTCCGTCAGGTTGTGGCAGCTCGCGCAGGCCGGGTTCCGCCGGTGCTCGGCGAGGCGGTCGCGCGTCGTCCGGAAGTCGGGGTTGTAGGTGTCCTGCAACAGGCTGAAGTCGACGTCCGGGGGCGGCGGCGGCACGGTCCGGCACAGGAAGATCTGCTGGACCGCCTGTCCGCGCAGCGTCGGTGAAGAGCGGCCGGGATGCGAGTGCAGGGCGAGGAAGCTCACCTGCCCCAGCAGCCCCACGTGGCTGCTGCCCTCGGGGAAGCGGTACGGCACCCACGGCACCGCGCCGCCCAGCTCCTGCGAGCGCGCCAGCGGCGCCCCGTAGATGGCGGCCAGCGGCGGGGTCAGGAACGTGTCTCGGGTGACGAAAAGGTCGCGGTAGTCGCGGTTCCGGTTCAGAAGGTGGTCGACGACGGTCCGCAGGGTCTGCTCGCGCGCGTCGTCCTCGACGTTCTTCGTGAAGCGGGGAAAGAGGCTCGAGTCGATGGAGAGCGTGGCGAACCGATCGAATTCGAGCAGGTCGGAGAAGAACGCGCGCACGCCCAGCTCGGCCCGCGGCGACGCCAGCAGCCGCTCCACCTCCCGATCGAGCCCCTCGACGGAGAGCAGATCGCCGGACTCGGCGGCGTCGAGCAGCAGGGGGTCGGGCGCGCTGTCCCACAGAAAGAAGCTGAGACGCGACGCCCGCGACCAGTCATCGAGCCGCAGTCGGCCCGGCTCGTCCGGATCGGGCTCGCTGCGCTCGACGCGGAACAGGAACTCCGGCGCCACCAGCATCCCCGCCAGCGCCGCGCGGAGCCCGGCGTAGTCGTCGCCGAGGGTCTCGGCCGCAGTGCGCGCCACCGTCACGTACAGGTCGGTCTCGCCCCCGGTCAGCGGCCGGCGAAACAGGAAACGCCCCGCGCGCTCGATGAACCGCGCCGCGCACGCGTCGTCCGGGGCGTCGTCCGCCGTCGGCCGGCACCCGATGAGGGTGGCCCGCCGCGCCGGCGCCGTCACCTGCGCGGCGATCTGCTGCGCGAGGGCCTCGAAGCGTTCCACCTCCGCGGCGGTCAGCGTGCTCCGGCGGGCCCCGACGGCGAGCAGCCCGCGGTCGCGCACGCCGAGCACGCCGGCGCCGTCGTCGACCCGGATGCCGGTACCGAAGACGTCGTGGACGGCGCGTTGGTACTGCGCCGGCGTGAGCCGAACGAGCGTCAGCTCCTCGGCCGCCCCTGGCGCCGCCGCCGCGCCCAGCATCAGTCCCGCCAGCAGAGCCGGCAGGTGCGAGAACCACCGCCTGCGAGTCCTTTCGCCCATGTCCTCACTCCGGGTCCAGCGTCACGTTCTCGTGCACCGCGGGTCCGCTCAGCTCCGGACCGGGGCCGAACGCCTCGGCCACCACCTCGCCGGCCAGCGTCGCGTGGAACGCGGGGACCGCCTCCAGGAAGTAGGCGGCCGAGATCGCAGTGTTCTCCCCCGTCTCGGGGTCGGGCCCGGCGTCGGCGAGGCGCCTCATCGCATAGTACGCGCCGGGCAGGTCGACCTGGGCGTTCTCCTCGCCGCGGATGGCCAAGTAGTGGAAGTAGTCGCGCCACGGCTGATAGCCGCCGATGATGCCCGACGCGCCGCCGTGGTCGGCCATCTCCATGCGCAGGCGCGTGCCCGTGAACCGCAGGACGGCGTAGAACTGCGACTCGCCCTGCATGGAGAAGTCGCCGGGCTCGATGGTCAGAACCCCTTCCTCGATGCGCCCCGCGAACACGCTGTGCGAGCGCGGGTCGGGGTCGACGACGTAGGTGGCGCCCGACAGCACGCCGCCGCGGGCGTCCCGCATGGCCACGTTCAGCGACCGGTCGAAGGTGACCGTCACCTCCCCGTCGGCGTCCAGATCGTCCCCGGTGACCGACATCAACCACGCCGGCATCGCGTCGAGGGCGGTGTCCCAGGCGATGTCCTCGTTGTAGGGCCGCACCGGCCGGCGCACCTGGTAGACCTCGAAGCAGCCCAGGGCGCGCCACATCTGGTTGTCGACGCCCAACTCGCCGCTCACCGGATCTTCGAAGGGGTCGGGCTCGACCACGCCGTTCAGGTTGAAACCGTGGGCGAAACGGCCCTCCGCGGTGCGGACCTGCGGGTCGGCGACGAGAACCGGCACGTTGCCGGGGTCGACCTCCCGACCGTCCAGGCGGGGCAGCGCCCTGATGGGCACGCGGTTGCCGTCCGCGTCGACGCCGTTGGCGAGGATGCCCCTGGCCTCCTCCTCGCTGAATCCTCGGCCGACGAGCCGCCGCACCTTGAGGTCGGCGAGCCCGCCGTTGTCGCCGCGTGGGCAGGTGTCCGTGTTCGCCCAGGTCGCGGTGTGAACCATGGAGATCACGTAGCCGCGCGTCTCGGCTGGCGCGGCGGGCGCGGCGCCGACCAGGGCCACGGCAACGACGGCGAGCCCGGCCGTCGACTCCCTCCGAAAAAGCCTTCGACGACGCACGCCTGCGGCAGTCATCGCTCCTCCCGTCCATCTCCACCGCACCCCGCCCGTCGCGGGGCCGAGTCGCGGCACTGGCCGTCACCGACGCTGCCGCAACCATGCCGCTACCGGCGGGGGTTGTCAAGGGCGGCCCCGGATTCAACGCCGTACATAGCATATCTGCTATACTTCGTCGGTGCGCTGGTCGGTCGAGACCCTGAACGAGACCGTCGACAGGGAGCTCGACGCGCTGCCCGCCGACATGCGCGCCCGGTTCGCGCGCATCAGCGAGCTGATCGCTGCCATCGGACTCGACGGTGTGCGCGAGCCGTACGTCAAGCACGTGCAGGGGCGGCTTTGGGAAATGCGCCTGACCGGCCGCGCCGGAATAGCCCGAGCGCTCTACATCACGGTCCGGGGTCGACGCGTCGTGGTGGTACGGGTGTTCGTCAAGAAGACACGCAAGACGCCCTCCGGCGAGGTTCGGCTGGCCCTGCAGCGGGCACGCACGGTGAACGAATGAGCAAGGTACGGGATCTGCACAGGAAGTGGAGCCGCGATCCGTCGTATCGCCGAGCCTATGACGATCTCGACGCCGAGTTCATGCTGACGCGCGCCCTGATCGAGGCGCGCCTGGGCGCCGGGCTCACCCAGGCGCAGTTGGCGGAACGCATGGACACTACCCAGTCGGTCGTGGCTCGACTCGAGCGCGGGCGGGGAAACCCCTCGACCCGCACGCTGGAGGCGCTCGCCAGGGGTACCGGGACGCGTCTCCGGGTCTCGTTCGAGCCCGTCGACCCGTTCGCCCACGCCGGCATCGACGAGGTCGTGGACCAGTTGAGGAGGAGGCTCCCGAGCGACAAGCTCCGGCGGCTGGCCAAGGACTTCTCCTACCGCAATGACGAAGAGACACTCAAGGGGATAGGCGCCGATTTCCGGAAACAGGGTCACCTCACGCTCGAACAGGCGTTCAAGCTCGTGGAGTGGAAGACGGCTCGCCAATCGAACAACTTCCGGAAGCGAAATCGCAACGAAGATGTCAAGCGGTTGACCCGGGCCGCGGCCCGACGTGCAGACGAACGCGCCGAAGGGCCGGAGGAGGCTGCCCTGATTCTGAACGAGCTCCACGCGGTGAGCTATCCCACCGCCTCGACCTTTCTCACCGCGCGTGACCCGGACCGGTTCGGAATCCTGGACGTACGCACTTGGCGCGCGTTGCACCGGCTGACCGGATCCTCGACTTTCGACAGGGGCAAGCGCACGCTGTTCAAACCCGAGGAGTTTCGGCGCTATACGCTGCTGCTCAGGCGATGGAGCGCCTGCGAACAGGGCGTCTGCCCGCGCCTGATCGACAAGGCGCTCTGGCAATACGACCGGGAAGCGACGGAGAGCTCCGCCGCCTCGCGGGCTGGCTGGCGACGCGCACGCCCGTGCCGGCAATACGACCGGGAAGCGCCCCAGAGCTTTGCCGACGGCGAGTCGCCCAATCCACGACGCCCGCCGGCGTGAGCCGGTCTCCCGGGACCGGGGTGGCGAAGACCACTACGCCCCGACGACGACCTGCCGCCGTGTCGCCATCGCGTCGAACGGCGAAAGCGAAAAGACCACTACGCCCCGACGACGACCTGCCGCCGTGTCGCCATCGCGTCGAACGGCGAAAGCGAAAAGACCACTACGCCCCGACGACGACCTGCTGGGAGCGATACTCGACGACGACCGCGCTCCGCGCCGCCGTTCCCGCGCCGTCAGGGCAGAGACAACGCCACCCACTCGGCCGGCCGATCGCGGCCGCCGACGGGGACGACGATGTACTGCCGGCCCTCGTGCAAGTAGGTCATGGGCCCGCCGGTGGTCCCCGCCGGCAGCTCCGTCTCCCACACCACCGCGCCCGTCGCCTTGTCGTAGGCGCGGAAGGCCGTTCCCCACATGTTGTCCTGGATGCCGCCGAAGACGTTGCCGCCCTCGCCGATGAAGAGCAGCGTCGCGGTGACCAGCGCCACCGGGCGGCTGGCGATGCCCAGTCGCGGCAGGTCGAGGCCGCGCAGGGCGGGATGGTCGCGGAGGCCGCGGCCGTTGGCGACCCGCCACGCCAGCTCGCCCCGGTTGAGGTCGATGGCGGTGATGCGGCCCCACGGCGGCTTCACGAGGGGGATGCCGTCCAGGTACGGCGCGTCGCGGTTCGGGCTGTAGTAGGTCATCTCCGCGTTCTCCTCGCCAGACGCGTCGGCGAGGCGGTAGACCCGCGGCACGACGTGGGAGAACGCGTAGTAGAGCCCCGTCTCGGGGTCGAAGGCGCCGGTGTTCCAGTTGCCCGACCCCCACGAGCCGGGGAGGGCGAGGGTGCCGTCGGCGCCGCCGGGCTCGCCGCTGACGAGGGAGGGCGGCGTGAAGAGGGGCCCGAGAACGAACCGGCCGGCGACCTCGCGGGCCCGATCCTCCAGGTCGGACGTGAAGTCGATCAGGTCGTCCTCGCTTACCCCCTGGTGCGCGAACGGCGGCGGGCGGGTCGGGAACGGCTGCGTCGGCGACGCCTGCTCGCCGGGCACCGTCGACGGCGGCACCGGCCGCTCCTCGATGGGCCACACCGGCTCGCCGGTCACGCGGTCGAACACGTACAGGAACCCGGTCTTGCTCGGCTGCATGACGGCGCGGATGCGGCGGCCGCCGACCGTGATCTCCCCCAGCGTCGGCGGCCCGACGGTGTCGTACTCCCACAGGTCGTGGTGCACCATCTGGAAGTGCCAGACGCGCTCGCCGGTGGCCGCATCGAGGGCGACGAGGCTGTTCGAGAAGAGGTTGTCGCCGGGCCGGTGGCCGCCGTAGTAGGCGGCGGTGGGGGCGGTCAGCGGCACGTAGACGTAGCCCAGCTCGGGGTCGGCGCTCAGGCAGCACCACGACCCGAGGTCGCCCGACGCCTCGAGAGAGCCGGCGCCCCAAGTGTCGGCCCCGAACGCGCCCGGTCGCGGCACCACGTGGAAGGTCCACCGCAGCGCGCCCGTGCGCGCGTCGTAGCCCCGCACGTTCTCCGGGGCGCTGCCGCGCCAGCGCACGCCGCTGTCGCCGGCGCCGTCCACCGTTCCCGCCGCCACCACCACGTCGCCCACCACGATGGGGCTCGCCCCACCGTGAGCGCTTCGGGCGCCCGCGGGCGTCAGGTCCACGCGGCCGCCGTCGCCGAACCCCGCCACGGGCTCGCCGGTCGACGCGTCGAGGGCGTAGAGAAAACGATTGCGGAACGCGAAGATGCGCCGGTCCGCGCCATCGGACCAGAACGCCACGCCGTGGGCGCCGCGGCCTGCGACCCCCTCCAGGGTCGGCAACGGCGGCCGCTGCAGCCACGACGTCTCGCCCGTGCCGGGATCGAACGCTTCCACCAGCCCCACCGCGTTCGACGCGTAGAGGACGCCGTCGACGAGGATGGGTGTGGACCGCAGGTAGCCGGACGGCTCCAGCTCGGGGAACGCGCCGGTGAACGACGCGTCGACCGCCGCCCGCCGCCACGCCACCCGCAGGCCCGCGACATTGCTCCTGTCGATCCGGTCGAGCGGCGCGTAGCGGGTGAAGGCACGGGTGCCTCCGAAATACGGCCACTCGCTCGACGCATTAGGCTCGCTCTGGGCCGCGCCCGTCGCCGGCATCCAGCCGACAATGGCCAGCACGGCCAGTGTGACGGACCGAAAAAGCCGCAAGCTCTCGCTCATCGAAGCTCCTCGAGACGCCCCCCGGGGCGTCTCTCGCCGCTCTCGCCGCTCCGCTCCCCGCTTTGGGAGCACTCCCTCGGGGCGCACTCGACCAGGTTGTAGTGCATTCGACCAACGGCACCATGCACAGCAGGACGACGCGCTTGGCCGGCTCGTCCATCGCATCGGGCTCCGGACCGGCCGAGCCATAGGGAAGTTGCGCCCACCGGTGATCGTGAAGGCCCGGCGCCCCTGGCCAGCACGTCGAGCGCGTCCGGCTGAGACATCGCTTCCCGCCGACGCTACTCGTCCCGCAACGCCACGAGCGGATCGACGCCCATCGCCCGGCGCGCCGGCAGGTAGCAGGCCGCGAGCCCGGTCACGACGAACACCGCCACCACGGCCGCATAGACGCCGGGGTCGGCAGGCTCCGTTTCGTAGAGGAAGCTGGCCAGCGTCCTCGACAGTCCCACCGCGGCGGCGGCGCCGACCAGGAGCCCCGCCAGCACGAGGACCAGCCCCTGGCGCAGCACCATGGCCAGGATGGACCGGCGCTCGGCCCCCAGGGCCAGCCGCAGGCCGAACTCGCGCGTGCGGTGGCTGACCGAGGTGGCGATGACGGCGGCGATGCCGCTCACGGTGATGACGAAGGCGAGCCCCGCGAACAGGCTCAGCAGCATCACCGAGAGCCGCCGCGTCGCGGTGGCGCCGGCGCGGGTCTCGGCCAGGGTGCGGAAGTTCTCGACCGGCTGCTCGGGGTCGACGGCGTGCACGGCGTCCCGCACCCGGGCGCTCAGGGCACGGGGGTCGCCGTGGGCCCGCACGAGGACGCGGGTCGGCGAGCCCGCCCCCTGCAGGAACGGCCGATAGAGCTGGTCCGGGGGCTCGCGGTCGAGCCCGTGGTCGCGCACGTCGCCGACGACGCCGACGATGGTCACCCACGTCTCGCCGTCGTCCAGGGTGACGCGTTGATCGAGCGGCGTCCGGCCGTCGCGCCAGTGCCGCTCGGCCAGCGACCGGCTGACGACCGCGACCGGCGTCGTCTCCGCGTCGTCGAGCCGGGTGAAGGCGCGGCCGGCGAGCAGGGGAACGCCGACGGCCGCGAAATAGTCGGGGCTGACCACCCGCGTCTCCAGCTCGGGCCGCAGGTCGGGGTCCTCGTAGGTGCGGCCCTCGATGGCGAAGCGCTGCTGCTGCCCCACCTCGCTCGCCATCGGGAAGCCGTTGGCGACCGCCGCCGCGGCCAGCCCGGGCCGGCCCTCGAGGCGCGCGAGGACGTCGGCGAAGAGCTGGCGGCGGCTCTCCTGGGTCGTGTACTTCGACCAGTTGGGAAAGACCTCGGCCGTCAACACGCGCTCGGCGTCGAACCCCGCGTCGACCTGCTGCAGCCGGTAGAAGCTGGCCAGGAGCAGCCCCGTCGCGATGAGGAGCACGAACGCGGCCGCGACCTGCGACGCCGTCAGCAGCCCGCGCGCGCGGTGCCGCGCGGGGGTGTCGGTGGCGTGCGCGCCGGCGTCCTTGAAGGCCGCCGACACGTCGCGCCGCCTCCCCAGCGCGGGGGCGGCGCCGAACCCGACGCCGGTCGCCAGCGACAGCCCGAGGGTGAACGCCAGCACCCGGCCGTCGACGGCCACCTCCGTCGTGCGGGTCGTGAACAGGGCCGCGAAAGCCACCAGCAGGTCGAGGCTCAGCCACGCGACGAGGAGGCCGAAGGCCCCGGCCGCGAGCGCGAGGAGGCTCGACTCGGTCACGAGCTGCCGCAGCAGGCGACCGCGGCCCGCCCCGAGGGCGGAGCGGAGGGCGAGCTCGCGCTCGCGGCGGCTCATCCGCGCCATGGTGAGGTTGGCGACGTTGGCGCACGCGATGAGCAGCACGAGGGCGGTGGTGGCGAGCAGGACCAGCAGCGTGGGGCGCGCCTCGCGCGTCAGCTCGTCGGCGAGCGGCAGGGTGACCGCGGTGTACCCGGCGTCGGCCGGATAGGTCTCGGGATGGGCGCGTTGCAGCCGGCCCGCCACCGTGGCCAGCTCCGCCCCGACGCCGTCGACGTCGACGCCGGGGGCGAGCCGGCCGAAGGCGGTCATGCCGCGGAACGCAGTGCGGTCCTCCTCCATCCGCGCCTCGGCGCGGGCGCGGAAGGGGCAGGCCGACGTCGGCATGTAGACGTCGTTCTCGCGCGGGTACTGGGGGACCGGCGGTAGCACCCCGACCACGGTGTGGGGGCGGTCGTTCATCTCGAAGACCTGCCCGACGATGGCCGGGTCGGCGCCGAAGCGCTGCTGCCAGTACGGGTAGCTGAGGACGAGGACCGCCTCGGCCCCGAGATCGTCGTCGGCGTCGCGGAACGTCCGGCCGTGCAGGGGTTGCACGCCGAGCACGTCGAAGAAGTTCGCCGACACCACCCCGGTCAGCACGCGGTCGGGCTCGCCGCGGTTCAGCAGCGTGAACGACATGCCGTGGTACTCGACGAAGCCGTCGAGGGTGGCGAGCTGCTCCCGATAGTCGCTGATCTCCTTGACCGAGAAGGGAATGTTGGCCGAGCCGGCCCGCGGCGCCTGCTGCCGCGCGAGCACCAGCTCGTGCCCGTCGGCGTAGGGCAGCGGCCGCAGCAGGACCCCGTCGACGAGGCTGAAGATGGCGCTGTTGGCGCCGATGCCGAGCCCGAGGGTCAGCACCACCGTCAGGGCATAGCCCGGGGAGCCGAGCAGCGAGCGCAGACCGTAGCGGACATCCCGTAGCAGCGCATCCAGCATGGACTCCCTTTCAAGGCCCCGGCGCGCCCGCGCGGCGTGGGCCGGCGCGGCCCCCGGCGCCGACTGCGTTCCCGGCGAACGCCGGACGGCCCACAGGGGTCACGGAACCCATGGCGGCGGAAACGCCGCAAGGCCTTTTGCGGCGGCAGCACGCAGAGCCGAGCGTTCCGATCGCCGAGGCCCTACTCGTAGTCGGCGGCGTCGAGCGACAGCCGCACCACCTCGGCGTCGTTGCGCGCAACGACGTGCCGGTTCGCGAAGGCGGGGTGGGCCCACAGGACGGCCCGGTCGCCCCAGCGGCCGGTGGCTCCGCCCTGCGTACGGGTGGTCGGCTCCAGGAGCCGGGTGCGGTCGATCTCCCGGTATCCCTCCGGCGTGAACCGCGCGATGATGAGGTCGCCCGAGTCGTTGGTCACGAAGTAGCGGTCGCCGTTTCGCACGAAGTACGCCGTCGCCCAGCGGTCCTGGGCGTTCATGCGGTCGCTCTGCCACAGCCGCTCGCCGGTGGTGGCGTCGATGCCGCGCAGCTCGCCGTAGCTCCCGACCCCGTAGAGATGGTCGCCCACCACGATGGGGGTCGAGAGGATGGCGTGCAGCGTGTCGGTCTGGTCCGGCAGCTCACCGCGGTTGCGCCCTCGCCACAGCACCCGCGCGGCGGGGCGGTCGGCGTTGAGGGCCAGCATCATCGCGCCGTTGAAGAACTGGCTGACCACGAGGTAGCGCCCGCTGCGCACCGGCGTCGTGATCGACAGCCCGCCCCCGATGGCGAAAGGCTGCTCCCAGTAGACCGCGCCGGTCGCGGGGTCGAGCGACGTGATGGCGGTGGCGTGCCAGACGATGAGCTGCCGCGCGCCGCCCGCGTCGATGACGATGGGCGACGCGTAGCCGGTCTCGGAGGTGTTCTCGAGCGCCCGCCACACCTCCTCCCCGGTGGCCTTGTCGAAGGCGGCGATCTTCGCGTCGGGCTCGCCCCCGAGGACCACGATCAGCAGATCGCCTTCGACGAGGGGCGACTGCGACACGCCGTAGACGGGTACGGTGACGCCGTAATCGGACGGGGTGTCGATGCGCCATACGAGGTCGCCGGTCGCGGCGTCGAAGCACGACAGCATGCCCGCCGCCCCGAGGATGTAGACGCGGTCGCCGTCGACGGTGGGCGTGGCCCGCGGACCTGTCGCGAACTTGAAGTGGATGTTGCGGTAGGCGGCCGGCCACTCCCGCGTCCACAGCACCTCGCCGGTCTCCTCGTCGAGAACGACGAGTCGCTCGTGGCCGTCCATGGTGCGGCTGCCCGGGGTCTCCGCGTAGTCGAGGACGAAGACGCGGCCGCCGGCCACCGCCGGCCCCGCGAAGCCGCCGCGCACGGGGACCCGCCACTTCACGGCGAGGCCGTCGTCGGGGAACCGCTCGACGAGGCCGGTGTCGCGCCACACCGCGTCGCGGTCGACGCCCCGCCACTGCGGCCAGTCCTCGGCGCCGAGGGGGGCCGTCGCGAGGCACGCGAGCGCGCACGCGATGGCCGTGGTCCGAAGCGGCCGGCGTCGGTCACGCCCGGTCATCGGCGCGGCGAAGCGCTCCTGGGTCACCTGCGAGAACGACCGACGGCTCCGCTTGGGTCGCCGAAGCGCCTCGCCATAGGCGCCGGGGTCGATGGTGATAGTCTTGGCGGCCATGCCTCATCGTGCACGTGAACCGTCCCGCCGTCAAATCGCCGGCAAGGCCGCAGAGATCGCGGCCGACGGTGGTCACCGGGAGGCCGGTTGCCCAGAGAGCCGCCCGAGCGCGCCGCCGCGTGGTCTCGTCTACTCGTAATCGGAAGCGGCGAGCGATACGCGCACCACCTCGGCGTCGTTGCGCACCAACACGTGGCGGTTCGCGTACGCGGGGTGCGCCCACAGTACCGCGCGATCGACGCCCCTCCACCGGCCGGATCCGCCGCCGCGCGTGCGCGTGGTGGGCGTCAGCAGGCGCGTCCGGTCGACTTCCTGGTAGCCGGCCGGCGAGAAGCGCGCGATGACCAGCTCGCCGGTCTCGACGGAGATGAACGCGCGGTCCCGGTGCCGCACGATGTGCGAGCTCGCCCAGCGGTCCTGGGGCACGAGCCGGTCGCTCGACCACAGCCGCTCGCCCGTCGCCGCGTCCACGCCGCGCAGCTCGCCGTAGCTGTTGAGCCCGTAGATGGCGTCGCCCACCACGATGGGCGTCGACGTCATGGAGTTCTGCGCGGGGCGGTCGGTACGGTTGGGGTTGGCGCCCGTCCAGACCACGCGGGCCGCCGGACGGTCGGGGTTGAGGGCCAGCATCAGGCCGCCGTTCTCGACCTGCGAGATGAGCAGATAGCGCCCGCTGCGGACCGGCGTGCCGATGGTCAGGCCGCTCGCGATCGGGAAGTCGTGCCGCCACCAGACGTCGCCGCTCGCCGGGTCGAGCGACGTGACTCCCGCCGGGTGCCAGACGATCAACTGCCGCACGCCGCCGGCGGTGGTCACGATCGGCGACGAGTAGCCCGCCTCCACCACCGTCTCGATCGCGCGCCACGCCTCGGCGCCCGTCGCCTTGTCGAACGCCACGACCATCGCGTCGGGCTCGCCCCCGAGCAGCGTGATGAGGAGATCGCCCTCCACGAGGGGCGAGTGCGCCACGCCGTAGACCGGCACGGTGACTCCGTAGTCGGCCACGGCGTCGATCCGCCAGATCAGATCGCCGGTGGCGGTGTCGAAGCACGACAGCATGCCGGCGGCGCCCAAAACGTGCACGCGGTCGCCGTCGACGGTCGGCGTCGCCCGGGGTCCGGTGGCGAACACCGGCACGATGTTGCGGTAGGTGGCCGGCCATTCCCGCGTCCAGAGGACCGCCCCGGTCTCCTCGTCGAGGGCCAGGAGCCGCTCGCGGCCGTCCATGGTGCGCGTGCCCGGCGTCTCCTGGTAGTCGAGGACGAAGACACGCCCGTCGGCGACGGCGGGCCCGGCGAAGCCGGCGCGCACCGGGGTGCGCCACTTCACGATCAGCCCGTCGTCGGGGAACCGCTCGACGATGCCGTCCTCCTGCCACACCGCGTCGCGGTCCACGCCCCGCCACTGAGGCCAGTCCTCGGCGTCGAGGCCGGTGGCGAGGCACACGGCCGCAATCGCGATCGCGAGGGTCATCCGGGTCGGCAAGCGACGTTCAGGCATGGGCTGCTCCACCTTCAGCGAGAAGACACGTCGACGGCGGGCGCACCTGTCGAAGTGCTTTCGGTTGCGGGTCACCAGCGAGGCCTCGTCGACGACCGCCGCGGTGGCGCCCATCGGGACCATCGTCGCGACGGTCTCCCCGCCCCGCCGGAGGCCGGCCGGCAGCCGCGCGCAGGCCGACGCGAATCGCTCGTCAGGATAGACGATCGGGCCGACTTGCGCAGCAGAGGATCCGAAGCGACTCCCGTCGGTGACGTCGGAATGGACAGGCCGCGCGCGACGGCTGGGCTCGGGACGCCGTTCCAGTGCCGACCCGGGCCGACCGTCACGTCGGAATGGGCAGGCCGCGCGCGACGACTACGGGCTCGGGGCGCCCTTCCAGTGCCGACCCGGGCCCACCGTCACGTCGGAATGGGCAGGCCGCGCGACGCCGGGCTCGGGGCGCCCTTCCAGTTCCGACCCGTGCCGACCGTCACGTCGGAATGGGCAGGCCGCGCGCGACGGCTACGGGTTCGGGGCGCCGTTCCAGTGCCGACCCAGGCCCACCGCGGCCGACGATCCGTCATAATCATTGGTTCCACCTACGTCGGAGAACCGTGATGGCGACCTTCGAATCCAGAATCCACGCCCTCCGCATCGAGCCGCACCCCAACGCCGACCGCCTGGAGCTGGCGGCGGTCGGCGGCTTCCGCTGCGTCGTGGGGAAGGGCTCGTTCACCGACGGCGACCTCGCCGCGTACATCCCCGAGGGCGCGGTCTGCCCCGACTGGCTCATCGCCGAACTCGGCCTCGAGGGCAAGCTCGCGGGGAGCAGGAAGAACCGCGTCAAGGCGGTGAAGCTGCGCGGCGCGCTGTCGCAGGGGCTCGTCTATCCGGTCCGCGACGGCAGGGTCCGGGGCCGGCCGGTGGCCGAGGGCGACGAAGTGACCGACCTCCTGGAACTCGTGAAGTACGAGCCGCCCATCCCCATCGCCATGCAGGGCGCGGTGCGGCCGGTGCACGGCTCGACGCTCCGCTACGACATCGAGAACGTCAAGAAGTACTCGGACGCACTGCGGGACGGCGAGCCGGTGGTCATCACCGAGAAGCTGCACGGCACGTGGTGCTGCCTGGGCTGGCATCCCGACCACGGCCCGATCGTGACGTCGAAGGGGATGTCCGACCGCGGCATGGCCCTGATTCTGAACGAGGCGAACCGCGACAACCTCTACGTGCGCACGTGGCGCGCCCGCGAGACCGCGTTCGAGACGGCGCGGGCGCGGCTCGCCGGGGAGGACCGGCCGTTCTACGTCCTCGGGGAGGTGTACGGCCGGGGCGTGCAGGACCTGCACTACGGTGAGCCCAACCCCGCGTTCCGAGTGTTCGACGCCTACGTGGGCGCGCCCGGCCGGGGGCGCTACCTGTCGCCGGACGAGATCGAGTCGTCGCTCGGCGACCTGTTCCCGCTCGTGCCAGTGCTGTACCGCGGGCCGTTCAGCGCCGCGGTGATGCTGGAGCACACCGACGGCGCGACCGCGCTCGGCGGCGGGCACATGCGCGAGGGCGTGGTGGTGAAGCCGGCCGCGGAACGCGAGTCGGCCGAGTTCGGGCGGGTCATCCTGAAGAGCGTCTCGGGCGACTACCTGACCCGCAAGGGCGGCACCGACTACAACTGATTCCCGGGCGGCGCCCGACCCGCTCGCCCGCGAAAGCTGGGCGCAGGCTGATAAATCAGTATTCCCTATATCAAAGACATGCATCTAAAACACGAAATGACGACAGCGCAGAAAACATGGTAACCTCAGGGGCCATGGAAGTAGCGAGGATCACCGCGCGCGGCCAGACGACCATTCCCAAACGCATCCGAGCAAGCGCCGGTCTGAACGAGGGGGACGTGATCGCCTTCGAGGTCGAGGGGGATCACGTGATCGTGCGGAAGGTCTCGAGAGGCCAGGACGAGTACTTGCAGGGCCTCTCCGCAACGATGAGCGAGTGGGCCTCGCCCGAGGACGAGGACGCTTGGCGTGACCTGTGAACCAACTCGACGTCGTCGCCGTGCCGTTCCCGTTCACCGACCGGCCTGCGGCTAAGCGCAGGCCGGCCCTAGTGGTGTCCTCGGCTGCGTTCAACCGCGCCCATGCGCAGTCGATCTTCGCGGTGATCACCTCCGCGCGGAGCGTCTGGCCCAGCGACGTCGCGATACGCGACTGGCGCGAGGCCGGTCTTCACGTCCCCTGCCGGGTTCGCCTCAAGCTCTTCACGCTCGACGACGCCCTGGTGATTCGCAAGCTAGGGGCCCTGTCGAAACGCGACGGTCGAGCCGTGGCGGGGGCGCTCTCGCGCTCCCTCGCCGGCTGACCCTCGGTCGGCTCGCTCGACGAGACGCGACGGTCGAGCCGTGGCGGGGGCGCTCTCGCGCTCCCTCGCCGTCCGACCCTCGGTCGGCTCGCGTCGGCGGCGCGCCTCGGCCCGCCGTGCGGACCCGAGGCGCCGCCGCGCGGTCAGCGCTCCGGTTCGATGCGGAAGCCGCGCCGGGTCTCCGGCGTCCACGTGCCGGGCATCACGTAGTCGTCGCGGCGGGGCATCCGCACCTGCGGCAGCGTCTCGGCGTCCATGACCGCCTCCTCCGAGATGATGTCGTTCCGGTAGAGGAGGTACGCGGTCAACGCGTAGGCCTCGTCGTCGGTCAGGATGCCCGGCCGGTCGTAGGGCATGACGCGGCGGATGTAGTCCCAGATGCCCGGCGCGAACGGCCAGTGCCGGACCGGCCAGTAGTTGGTGCGCGTCGTGACGTCGCCGCCGACGAGGGGGATGGAGGGGCCCTCCGCCGCGGTCGGCCCGTGACACGTCGAGCAGCCCCGGCGCGCGAACACCATCGCGCCCTCGGCGGCGTTGCCGCTCCCCGCCGGCAGGTCCTCGCCGTCGGGCCCGACGATGCGATCCGCGAGCTCGGCCGCGCTGGGCGGGCGGCCGAGGCCGGACGGAGACGCCGCTTCCTTCGCCTGAGCCGCACCCGGAAGGCCGACCGCGCCGAGCAGACCGACCGCAACGAGCGCGCCGGCGACGCGCAGGCCCGCCCCTCGCATGCCGCCGGCCCGGAGCGCGTCGCCCGCGACGCCGCCCCGGAGCGACGCCGCCCCCACAGTCCCACCGGAGCGCCGGCGCCGCGCCGTCGCCCCCGCCGTCGACCCCGCCGCGCGCGCGGGTGCAGGTATGCCATTGGTGGCCGACCCTGCGGAGAGCCGGCGCCGCGCCGCCGCCCCTGCCCACCCTCCGGAGAGCCGGCGCCTCGTCGCGGAAGGCGCCGCCGTTCCACGGCGCAGACTACGCGTGCACGTCGACCACGACGTCGACGGGCTCCAGCCCGTTCGTGACCTTGCCATCGGAACCCACCCTCCAGGGCTGAATCCAGTTGCAGTGCCCGAGCTGGCTCTGGATCGTCCCGTACAACTGACCCCGCGTGAGACCCCAGTAGCGCGCGTACTCGGCTTCCGTCGGCTGAAGCTGCCCCCGTTCGTCGAGGCAGCGCGACTGCAGCACCGCCTCCTCGCCGTTCCAGTGCCAGGGCAGGCAGAAACGGGTGTGGGCCTTCGACAGCACCGGACCCACCAGCTCCGCCTCCCGGTAGGTCGCGCCGCCGTCCGTCGACACCTCGACCCGGGTCACCTTGCCGCTTCCCGACCACGCGAGCCCGCTGATGACGTGGGCGCCGTGCGCCTCGAGCCGCTGGTCGCCGGACGGCCGGGTGATGACCGAGTTCGGCCCGAAGTCGTAGCTGTCGCGCTGCGTCTTCGGGTCGGGAGTCAGGAAGCGGGAGTGCTCCTGGAACGACAGATACGGCTGGTCGACGACCTTGATGCGCTTGAGCCACTTGACGTTGTAGATGCCCTCGAAGCCCGGCACGAGGAGCCGCAGCGGGTAGCCGTGGTCTGGGCGCACCGGCTCGCCGTTCTGCCCGTAGGCGACGAGCACGTCGTCGAGGGCCTTGGCGAGGGGCACGCTCTTGGTGTGACGCCCGCCGTCGGCCGCCTCCGCGATGATCCACGACGCGCCGTCGCGCACGCCGACCTCGCCGAGCAGTACCGAGAGCGGCACCCCGGTCCACTCGCTGCACCCCATGCGGCCGTGCGTCGCGGTCACCGTTGCGCCGCGCGGGCTGGGCCGGTTGCCGACGCACTCCAGGAAGTGCACGCGCGAAACGAACGGCAGCCGGTGCAGCTCGTCCATCGTGAACACCAGCGGCCGGTCGACCATGCCCTCGACCATCAGGGTGTGCTCGGCCGGGTCGATGTCGGGAATGCCGTAGTAGTGCTGCGTCGTGAAGTGCAGCGACGTGGGGGTGATGGTGCCGGTCAGCTCCGCCAACGGCGTCTTGGCGCTCGGCCGCTGCGGGTTGGGCCGGATGCGCGGGACCTGATAGTGGCTGCGCCCCTCGATCTCGCGGGTGGTGGTGACGAACCGCGAACGGCGGCCGTAGAGCACGCTCTCGATGGCGTTGTTGTCGGCGACCGCCGGCGCCTGCGCCGCCGCCTCGGCCGACCCGCCGGCCAGCTCCAGGGCCGGAGGCGCCGCGACGAGGCCGGCCGCGACCGCGCCCTTCTTCAGAAACCGCCGTCGGCTCGGGTGTGTGCCGCTCATCGTGTTCCTCCCTGGGCAATCAGAAGATCGCCAGCGCGTTGACCGGCGACCCCGTGCCGTTCTCCACCGCCAGCGGCCCCGCGACCAGCAGGAACTCCCACCGGTTCAGCGACGCCGCGGTCTCCGCCAGCGCCTCCAGGTCCTGGTTGTCGAACAGGTCGACCCCCATCGCCACGATCGTCAGCAGGTGCACCGGAAGGCGGACGTCCTCGACCAGCGACGGCACGACGTCGAGGGCCGCGTCGCTGCCCATGAACGAGACGTCGCGCGACTTGAACCACGGCAGAGCCGAGGCGTGCAGCCCCGCCGCGTTCTGCGAGATGTTCCACGGGCCGACCTCGGCACGCCGCGCCCACCGGCCGGTGCGGATGAAGACGGCGTCGCCCGGCTGCACCGTGACCCCCGCCATCTCCTCCCAGGCGTCGAGGTCCTCCACGTAGATCGGCGTGCCGGGCTCCAGGTACGGCGTCCCCTTGAGGCGCGGGACGTCGACGAGCACGCCGCGGGTGACGATGCCGCCCTGCAGGTTGACGATCGACGCGTTGGAGCACCCTTCCTCGCTGATGGTGTCCTGCGAGACGCCGTTGTACATCCGCCCCTTGTGGAGAATGTGGCACAACGAGTCGATGTGGCTGTGCGAGTAGCCGTGGTAGCTGATCTCGTAGCGGTCGCTGACGCCGCCGAAGAACGCCGACGCGGCCTCCTCGTCGGGCACCCCCAGCATGCTGTGCCCGAACGGCAGCGGCACGTCGTCGGCCTCGTCCTTCAGGAGACGGTGCGCGAGCGAGACGGTGATGCCCTCGGTGGCCAGGGCCAGGGCGGCCAGCCGCTTCTCCGGGGTGATGAGGTTCGCCGCCCCGAGCTGGTCGTCGGGACCCCAGCGCCCCCAGTTCGACAGCTCCTCCATCAGGCGTTCGATGTCGGCCTGACCGAGCTCGCGCGACTCGGGGGTGAAGGGGGGCGGCACGTAGGCGGCAGGCGCCTCGGCCGTCGCCTCGGAAGCGGGGCCGCCCTCCGGCGCGCCCGTACCCAGGAAGAAAACCAACAGCGCACCCGCGAGAAAGCTCGCCGCCAGCGATCCGTACTTCATCATGTTGCCTCCACGGGCCTCGCCGGCGCGAACGCCGGGGCGGTTGATGGACGGTCCGACGTCCCTGGTCGCCCCGAGGACGACCTCTCCAGGCGCCCGCGCCGTTCCACCGCGCAGGCTCTGCCGTCCTGTCGCTGGTTGCTCGCTGGCAAACGCCGCGAAGACGCCCCGCGACATGGGCAGCATCTCTCAGGGGCGGTCAACTAGTCCGCCAGGATCTTCCCCATCTCCCTTCGGGCGGGCGCGGTCAAGGCGTAGATGCCGGGGCGCGGCTCGTTGAGCTGCCGCTCCTTGAGCAGGTTTCTGAGGTATCTGCTCAGGTTCTTGCCGTAGACCGGCTTGTAGTATTCGCCCGCGGTCTTCATTTCCCCGAGCAGCTCGGCCCGCGAGAAAGACCGCTGCCCCGCCCCCAGGTTCAATTGGGCGGACGCGGCAAGCACGAGATCGGTCCCGTGCTTGCACCCGATCTTCGCGGCGACAACGGCGGCGGGCGAGGCAACCGGCGTCTTCGCATTCGCGCCGGCGGCTCCCCGGTCGTCGGCCCGGCCGGCGGACCCGGCCGCCGTCGAAGCCTTCCGGTCGGCCTGCCTGCCCGAGGTCCCGGTTGCGGAGCTCCGTCTTGCGGAGGTCCTTCCTGCAGAGGTCCTGGCCGAGCGCTTTCCGCCGGAGGTCTCTCGCGCGGGAGCCTTACCCCGCGAGGCGGCGCCACCGGCCGCCGGCGCGCTCGGGCCGCGGGAACCCGCAGGGAGCATCGAGGCGGCCTGAAGCAGGCTCGCGAGCTCGGTCTTGAGGAACTGCTCGCTTCCTTCGTACTCGACCTCGGTATCCCCCCTGCGAACTCGAATTCTCGTGGCCATCAAGGCTCCTCCCGCCGGGCGGGCGCTCGTTCGCGGTGCGACACCCCTGGTCACGCCTCGTCGAGCGGCCCTGTCCGCGCCGTGCGCCCTCGCCGATCGCCCTGCGCCGCCGCCCCGGGCGAATCCCCGAGAGCACCGAACCGGGCGGGGCGCGCACGACACGTCGCCTAAGTCGAACCGACGCGCGAAATCCTAAACCAATGAACGCCGGCGGCCAAATGCAGGCGACGCGGCGGTCGCCTCGCGGCGATGCGCGGTCGCCGGACGCTCGCGCGCGCCATCGACCTCGCCATACCCCGCTATAATCCCGCCCAACTCGCCGCGCGCCGCACGGTAACGTGATTCGGAAGACGTGGTCGGCCGATCATGGGGCGACGCGCCGAAGACGCGCCCCGCGGCAGGCCGCAGCGGCGGGGCCGGACGGGGCGAGAGTGCCGAGGGCGGGGCTCGAACCCGCACGACCCGAAGGGTCACGAGATTTTAAGTCTCGTGCGTCTGCCAGTTTCGCCACCTCGGCATGACCGCCTCGTGGAGACACCGGGCGGCGCCTGACCCGCGCCGCCGCCGGACCGTCACGAGGCCCGGGGAACGATGCCTGAGATCATAGCGCGCCGCATCCCGATCGCGCCCGGCGGGCTCATGGAATCCGCCGGGCAGACCGTGGTCCGCCGCCGGCTCCTGCCCGGCTTGTCCGCCGCCTGGATGGCCCTGGCCGCCGTCTGCGGCGCGGAGGCGCAACCGGCGGTCGCGGAGGTCCGCGCCCACCACGGCTACCTCGCCGCGCGGATGTCGGACGACGGTGAGCTGCGGGTGATCGACGCGCTGAACGCAAGCCGCTACTTCGTGCCCGCGTCGGTGCTCAAGCTGGTGACCGCGGCGGCCGCCCTGGAGCACCTGGGAACCGAGTATCGTTGGCGCACTCGACTGACGTCGGCGGCCGCGGTCGCCGGGGAGGTCCTCGACGGCGAGCTCGTCATCGAGCCGGGCGGCGATCCGACCTGGGGGCGGGACCGGTTCCCCGGCGGCGCGGCCGAACCTCTGGCGGCGCTGGCCGAGCAGCTCCGCGGGCGCGGCATCACCCGAATCGGCGGCGATCTCGTGGTCGACGCCAGCCGGTTCCCCGGCCGCCCGCACCCGCTCGATCGCACCTTCGGCGACCTGCCGTACCGTTTCGGCACCCCACCCGCCGCGCTCGCGGTCGACGAGGCGACGATCACGGTGCGCGTGGCGCCGGGGCCGTCGATCGGGTCGCCGGCGCGGGTCGAAGCGCCGAACGGCCTGACCGTGCTCAACCTGACGACCACCGTGGGCCGCGACCGGCACGGGGCCGGCACGCTCGATTTCCTGCCGGTGTGGGGTACCGACACGCTCCTGCTCCGCGGCGAGTACCCGCTCAGCGAACCCCCGTTCACGGTGCCAGTCAGCGATCCCGCGCCGTTGCTGCGCGCGGCCCGCCGCCTCGGGGCGGCCCTCGGCGACGCGGGGGTGACCGTCGATGGTCGCGCGCGTCTGGAGAGGGTGCGGCCCGTTGCGGCGGCGCCGGCCCCGGTGCTGGCCGAGCTCCGCTCTCCCCCGCTGGACGACTTGCTGGACCCGCTCCTCACCAACAGCCACAACTGGTATGCCGACACCCTCGCCCTGACCCTGGGGAAGGAGGTGGCGGGAACCGGTCGCTTCGACGACGGGGTCGAGGTGATCGCCGATTTCGCTCTCGGCCTCCGCGAAGAGCCCGCGGCGGGGTCCGACGATCTCGCGATCCGCGACGCCTCCGGGCTCTCCGCCGCCAACCTCGTCACGCCGGCCGCCGTCGTCCGGGTGCTCGCGTACGCGGCCCGACAACCCTGGGGCGACAGGCTGATCGAGGCGCTGGCGCGGCCCGGACGAGGCACGCTGCGCACGTGGCCGCGACTGCCTCCCGTCGCGGCCAAGACCGGCACCCTGCGCCACACCGTCGCGCTCGCCGGCGTACTCGATCCCGGATCGGAGGACCCGGTGTTCTTCTGCTACTTCGTCAATCATCACCAGGGGGCGGCCGCGGCGCGCCGCGCGATAGCCGCCGCGCTCCGGTCCTGGCGCGCCGGCGAGCGCGCCGGCGGCTCCTAGCCCGCCAGTCCTCGCCCGCGCTCCGCTTCGCGCCAGCCGACCCGCCGGGAGTCGGGGCCGTTCTACCGCGCAGACTCCCGATCGACGACGGCGAGAGGCGGCGTGACGCCTCCCCGCGTGTGGTAAGGTTGCGGCGCCGGCGTCGCGGAAGCGCCGCCGCGCCGATTCCGGGGTTGGAGGAGTCCCATGACACCTGTTCTCACGACGTTGAGCCTGTTCGTGGCCACCGTGCTGGCCCAGCTCGTCTACGGCTCGACTCTCTACTTCGCCTGCGCCTCGATGGAGGCCGAGCACGTGACGTTCAGGCACGCCTTCACGAACGCCATGGGCGTGCTCATCCTGAGCATCTTCGTCGTCCTCACGACCGTGGCGGTCCTCGATTACGGGTCGTGGATCTTCCTGTTCCTGCCGGCGTGGATGGCGATTACCGTCATCTCCTACGTCAGCGACCTCTTCGAGGTGTCGTTCCGCCGATCTCTGGCCATTCTGCTGCTCGCGGGCATGTTCTTCGGGGTCACGGCCCTCGTCATCGGCCGGGTCGGCGAGCTGCTCCTGGCGCAGATGGCCGCCGCTTAGCCGCCTGGAGGCCTGACATGCGGTCGACCGCGACGCACCGCGACGGAGGGAGGAGCCCACGTCAAGGGTCCCGCGGCGTTCGATCCGCGACCCGGCGCGCGGGTCCGCCGGGAGTCTGCGCCACAGGACGGCCCCGATTCCCGGAGGGTCGGCTGGCCAGGCGGAGTCGAGAGGCGGCGATGGGCAGGCCGGGGGCGGCCGGAACGGGACGCCGCTTCCTGCGGGCAGCGGCTCCGTGGGTCCTCTGCGGGCTTTGCCTCGCCTTGCCCGTGGGCGCCGCCGGACAAGAGATCCCGCGGCACGAACTCGATCCGGGCTGGCCGAGCGTGCCCCTGCGGGACCGCATGCTGACCGGCGGGCTCGGCGGCATGTGCGTGGACGGCCGCGACCACGTCTTCGTCCTCAACCGGCAGAACGTCGTCCCCGAGGACCTCGACGGCGCGACGCTGGCCCCGCCCATCGTCGAGTTCGACCCGGACGGCGACGTCGTCGGGTCGTGGGGAGACCCCGAGGTCCTGGGCGGTCGCCTCCACGACTGCCACGCCGACGCCGAGGGCAACCTGTGGATCATCGCCGCCGCCACCGGGGTGGTGCAGAAGTACTCGCGCGACGGCGAGCTGCTGCTCCGCATCGGCGAGGCGGGACGCTACGACTCGTCGGACGGCACGCGGAGCGGACGCCCCTTGAACTCGGACCGCGCGCAGTTCTTCCTCCCCGCCGCCATCGACATCGACGCACGGACCGGCGAGATCTACGTGGCGGACGGCGAGCTCCCGGGCGGAAACCAGCGCATCGCGGTGCTGTCTCCCGACGGCGAGTTCCTGCGCCAGTGGCCGCTGCACCGCACCGACGACGAGCTGGAGGTCACCGCGGTGCCGCACTGCCTGCGGGTGTCCGTCGACGGCCTGGTCTACGTCTGCGATCGGGAGGCGGACCGCATTCAGGTGTTCGACCGCGAGGGAACCTTCATTCGGAACATCGACGTGCCCTGGGAACCGCTGACGCCCTCGGAGGGGCGCCCCGGCGGCACGCGGGGCACGGCGGTGGTCGTCGCGTTCTCGGCCGACCCCGAGCAGCGCTGGCTGTACGTCGTGAACCAGAACCGGGTCATGGTCGACGTGCTGGACCGCCGCAGCGGGGAGGTCGTCTCCAGCTTCGGCGGGGGCCCGGGACGGTACCGCGGCCAGTTCACGCTGCCCCACGGCATCGGCGTCGACTCGAACGGCCACGTCTACATCGCCGAGCAGGAGGGCCGCCGCATCCAGAAGTTCGTCCGCGTATCGCCTTGAGTCGAGCCCGACCGCCGCGGACGCCCGCCTAACCCCGACCCCCGCCGTCCGACGCCTCGACTTCGTAGTGCCTGATGCGCACGCGGGAGGCGCCCGCCCGGTCGATGGAGGTCGCCACGAGGTGGTCCGGTCCGAGGCGATCGAGCGAGAACTGCCATCGCGCCGCGTCGTCGTCGACGGCCGGGGTGCATCGGACGCGGATGCCGGCCGGCGCCGGCAGGTCGAACCAGAAGCCCGACAGCGGAAGGGTCAGCCCGCGACCGCGCGCCTTGACGTAGGACTCCTTCAGGGTCCAGTACTCGAGGAACCGCACCGCGCGCCGGGCGGGCGGGATTTCGCGCAGCGCGCGCGCCTCGGCCGGCGCGAAGAAGCGATCCGCGAGATCGAGCCACCGGCGCTCGCGCCGCAGGCTCTCGGCGTCGACCCCGAGCTCGCGCCCCCGGCTGACCAGGCAGACGACGAGCCCCTCGGTGTGCGACACGTTGAACCGGAGCCGCGAGGCGGGCGAGGCGATCTCGGGCCGGCCGTGAGGGTCGGTCCGGAACCGCCATCGCGCCGGCGGCGCTTCGCCGTACCGGCTCAGGGTGAGGCGCACGAGAGCACGGGTGACGAGGCTGGTGCGACGGTCGCGCGCGATGCGATAGCGGTCGGTGCGCGCACGCTCCTCGTCGGTCAGCAGGGCGCGCAACCGATCGAGCTGCGCCGGATCGGCGAACGCGTCGGGCCGCGCCGACCACAGGTGCGCCTCGGTGTCGGAGAGCGGCGCGACCGCGGCGGGTCCGGCCGCCGCGTCGGGCGCCGCGCGCGAGCCTGCGCCGCGGTTCGCGGGCGCCGGGCGGTTCGTCCTCATCGGTGATGCACCGGCCCGCCCCGCCAGCGGGCCTCCGGCGGCCCCGGCAGTATCTCGCGCAGATAGCCGTCGACGCCGCGCTCGCGGCGCCAGTGACGCGGATAGCCCAGGGACACCTCCTCGAACCGGACCCCGTCTATCCAGTCGGTGGTCCGCACGTGCAGGTGCCCGGCCACGACGACCCTGGCGCGATACCGACGATGCCACGACTCGGTGCGCCGCGTGCCGCACCAGACGCGGAACCGCGGAATGCGGGGCAACCGCACGAGGTCGCGGCGCAGGGGATAGTGGTTGACGAGCACGAGGGGATGGCGGGCCGCCGCCTCGGCCAGCCTCGGCATCGTCTCGCGGATGCGCGCGCGGCACCAGGCGGCCCGCGACGGATACGGATCGGGGGCGAGATAGTGCTCGTCCGCGCAACGGATCCCGGCCTCCGCCGCCCAGGCCGCCGCCCCCTCCGGCCCTACCGAATCGGGGCCGAAGCTGTAGTCGTACAGCAGGAACAGGGGGGCGATGAGGCAGCGGGGCTCCTCGGGCCAGACGACGTAGGGATCCTCCGGGGTCACCACGCCGAGCCGGCGGCACGCCTCGACCACCGCCTCGTACTTGGCGGCGCCGCGGGGAGCGTCGGCGCCGAGACTCCAGAGCTCGTGGTTCCCGGGCGCCCAGAAGACCTTCGCGAAGCGCTCGGCCGCGGCCCGCAGGCCGAGCTCGATCAGGGCCATCGACTCGGCGACGTCGCCGGCGAGAATCAGCCAGTCCTGGGGCCGCGCGCGCCAGTCCGCGAGGGCCTCGCGGTTGGCGCGGTGGCCGAGATGCAGATCGCCGAGGGCGTAGAGCTTCATCGATCGCGCGCACCGTTCGTTCGCGTCCCCCCGGAACGAATGTACCACCCGGCAACGTCGTAATACACTGCGGACGGCTCGACGGGTCGCCCCCCGACCGACGCCGCCCGCATTCCCGAAATCGAGGTGACGATGCCGACCACCGCACTACGCTGTCAGGACCTGGTCAAGACCTTCGCGGGGACCACCGCGGTCGGCGGCCTGAACCTGAACGTGCCGGCCGGCGCGATCTTCGGGCTCCTGGGGCCCAACGGCTCGGGCAAGACGTCCACCATCCGGACCAGCCTCGGCCTCTACGTCCCCGACGGCGGACACGTCGAGCTGCTCGGCTCGCGCGACCCGCTCGCGGTGCGGCGCCGCGTCGGCTACCTCCCGGAGGAGCGCGGCCTCTACGCCAAGATGAAGCTGGCCGAGCAATTGACCTTCCTCGCCGCGATCCGCGGGCTCGACCAGGCCGAGGCGGCCCGGCGCGCGCACGCCTGGCTCGACCGCGTCGGCCTCGCCGCCAACGCGAAGTCCGACACCGGCGATCTGTCGAAGGGCATGCAGCAGAAGGTGCAGTTCGCGGCCGCGGTCATCCACGACCCCGACCTCATCGTCCTCGACGAGCCCTTCACCGGCCTCGACCCCATCAACACGCGCCTCCTGAAGGACCTCATCCTCGAGCAGCGGGAGCGCGGCGCGACGGTGGTCCTCTCCACCCACCGCATGGAGCAGGTCGAGGCCCTCTGCGACTCGATCTGCCTGATTCACCGGGGTCTGCCGGTCCTCGACGGCGTCGTCGCCGACATCCGGGCCGGTTACGGTCGGAACACCGTGGCGGTGGAGTACGAGGGCGACGGCGCGGCGCCGCTGACGGACCTGCCGGGGGTGCGCCGCGGCGAGGACACGGGGCAGGAGGCGCGGCTCGAGCTCGACGCCGGAACCGACCCCCAGGCGGTCATCCGGGCGGTCGTGGACCGGGTGGCGATTCGGTCGGTGCGCCTCGAGCACCCGAGCCTCGAGGACATCTATCTCGAACGGGTCGGGGCGTCGCCGGCGCCGGCCGGAAAGGACGCGTCGTGAGCCCGAGCCAGATCGTCAAGGTCGCGCGCCGCGAGTACCTCACTCGCGTGCGCAGCAAGGCCTTCATCATCATGACGGTGCTGATTCCGCTGCTCATGGGCGGCTACATGTTCCTCATGCCGCTGATCTTCGCGTCACCGGGCATCGACGCGCTGCGCATCGCGGTGGTCGATGTGAACACCGGCCTCGCGGCGGACCTCGGCGAGCACCTCGCGGCCATCGAGCGGCCGCGCGTCGACGTCGCCGAGCAGGCCACGGCGCCCGACGATTCGGAGCGCGTGCGGCAGCCGTTCACCGAGGCGGTCCTGGACGGGCGCCTCGACGGCTACCTCGTGCTGACCCCGGACCCCGTCATCGGGGCCCGCAGCCGCTACTACGCGCGAGAGACCGGGAACCCCGTGATGCTGCGCGATCTCGAGCGGGCGATCGAGGCCACCCTGCTCGACCGCCTCGTCGCCGGCACCGGCGTCGACACCGAGCGCGTCCGGGCCTGGCAGCGCTTCGACCTCGACGCGGTGACGGTCTCGGACGAGGGCGAGACGGAGGGCGGCTTCGAGGCCGCGTTCTTCAGCACGTTCGCCCTCGCCATGTTGCTTTACATGGCCGTGCTCATCAACGGGCAGGGCATGGCCATGGCCATCGTGGAGGAGAAGTCGTCGCGCCTCATCGAGGTCATCCTCGGCGCGGTGACCGCCACCGAGTTCATGACCGGCAAGATTCTGGGCGTGCTCGGCTCGGGCCTGACCCAGCTCGCCATCTGGGTCGGGGCGGTGCTGCTCGGCGTGCTATACGCGGCGCCCATGCTGTCGCTGGGCGCGGGAGCGGCCGACTTCGACCTCGGCTCCGTCCTCAGCCTGGAGCTGATCTTCTACTTCTCGGTCTTCTTCGCCCTCGGCTACTTCCTCTACTCGGTGTTCTTCGCGGCCATCGCCGCGACCTGCACGAGCACCGAGGAACTGAGCCAGACGATGTTCGCGGCGGTGCTGCCGATGGTCGTCGCGCTGATGTCGAGCTTCTACGTCATCGCCAACCCCGCCACCACCGCGACCCGCGTGCTGAGCCTGCTGCCCCCGTTGACGCCGCTCGTCATGCTGGCCCGCGTCAACGTGCTCACGCCGCCCTTCTGGGAGATCTGGCTGGGCATCGCCCTGCTCGCGCTCGGCATCGTCGCGTCCGGCTGGCTGGCCGCGAAGATCTTCCGCTACGCCCTGCTGATGCACGGCAAGCGGCCGACGCTGCCCGAGCTGATGAGCGTCATCCGGGCGGGCTGACCGGCGGCGCGGTCCCCGCGACGGGCGGCGCCTGCGCCGTGAGGACCACGCAAGACCGCTGCCGAGGCGACACGTCCGGCGACCACGATGGTGCTTCCTCTGGAGTAGAATCAGGCCATGAAGACCGTTGCCGCGGAGACCTTCGCGGCGCACTGGTATCCTGACTCCGGCGTACGCGTCGCGGCGGCCGGATGGTCGCTGCCGCCGCCCGCGTTGCGCCGATTTTCGCTATCATTCCTGTGCACGTGACGATTACGGCCGACGAGACGGCGGAGCCCCGACGGACACGCCGTGGCGCGCGGCGACGGATAGACGAAGAGGGACGATTCATGACCACGAGATCGATGTCCATCGCGGCCGCGGCGGCGGTCTTGCTGCTGACTGCTCCGAGAGTCGCGGCGGCCCAGGAGCCGTCGACGGCCAACGGCGAGTGGCCGTCCTACGGCGGCAACCTCTCGCACGACCGTTACTCCCCCCTCGACCAGATCACGGCCGAGAACTTCAGCGAGCTGGAGCTCGCCTGGCAGTTCAACACGGACAGCTTCGGCCCCCGGCCCGAGACGAACTACCAGTCGACGCCGCTGATGGTCAACGGGATTCTCTACGTCACCGCGGGTTCGCGCCGCGCCGTGGTCGCCCTCGACCCGGCGACGGGCGAGCTGCTGTGGATGCACCGCATCGACGAGGGCGAGCGCGGCGAGACGGCGCCGCGCCGGCTGTCCGGCCGCGGGCTCGCGTACTGGGACGACGGCGGCGACGGGGTCATCCTCTACGTCACCCCCGGCTACCAGCTCGTGGCCCTCGACGCCCGCACCGGCTACGAGGAAGAGGGCTTCGGGAACGGCGGCATCGTCGACCTGAAGCAGAACATCGACCAGGACCTCGAGCCGACCTCCGAGATCGGGCTGCACGCGGCGCCCATCGTCGCCGGCGACACCATCCTCATCGGCGCCGCCCACCGGCCCGGCGGCGCCCCGCCGTCGCGCACCAACGTCAAGGGCTACGTACGCGGCTTCGACGCCCGCAGCGGCGAGCGCAAGTGGATCTTCCACACCATTCCCGGCGGCGACGAGTTCGGCAACAGCACCTGGCTCAACGACTCGTGGCGCTACACCGGCAACACCGGGGTGTGGGCGCAATGGAGCGCCGACCCCGAGCTGAACATGGCGTACTTCGCGGTCGAGGCGCCCACCGGCGACTACTACGGCGGTCACCGGCCCGGCGACAACCTCTACTCGGGCAGCGTCGTCGCCGTCGACCTCGACACCGGCGATCGGGCCTGGCACTACCAGACGGTGCACCACGACATCTGGGACTGGGATCTGCCGGCGGCGCCCGTGTTGCTGGACATCACCGTCGACGGCCGGGACGTCAAGGCCCTCGTCCTGCCCACCAAGCAGTCCTACATGTTCGTGCTCGACCGCGAGACCGGCGAACCCGTGTGGCCGATTCCCGAGGTTCCGGTGCGGGCGGGGAACGTGCCGGGCGAGTGGTACGCCCCGACCCAGCCGATCCCGATGAAGCCGCCCAACGTCGACGACGTCGACCTCAGCATCGACGACCTCGTCGACTACACGCCGGAGCTCTTCACCCGGGCCATGGAGATCTTCAACCGGCACACCATCGGCTGGCTCTACGACCCGCCGACGGTGGCCGAGCCGGGCATGCTCGGCACCCTGCAGCTCCCCAACTCGACGGGAGGCGTGAACTGGCCCGGCGGGTCGGCCGACCCCGAGACCGGTTTCTTCTACATCTACACCAAGACCCAGGTCGGGGTGCTCGGGCTGGTCAACGACCCCGAGCGGTCGGACATGGACTTCATCCGGGGGCGACCCGAGGGTGTGGGCTTCCGGGAGGCGTCGACGAGCATCGACGGGTTCCCGATGATCAAGCCGCCCTGGGGGCGCATCACCGCCATCGACATGAACCGGGGAGACATGGCGTGGCAGATCCCCCACGGCGAGGCGCCGGACAACATCCGGAACCACCCGCTGCTCGACGGCCGTGACATCGGCCGCACCGGCTGGCCGGGCCGGATCGGCGTGCTGGTGACGAAGAACCTCGTCGTCGCCGGCGAGGCGGGCTTCTACACGACCGAGACCGGCGAGGCGGGGGCGATGCTGCGCGCCTACGACAAGGCGACCGGCGACGAGGTGGGCGCGGTGTACATGACCGCACCACAGAGCGGATCGCCGATGACCTACGAGGTCGACGGCCGGCAGTTCATCGTCCTGGCGACCAGCGGCGGCGGTCGGTCGGCGACCCTGCTGGCCTACGCGCTGCCGTAAGGACGCCCGACGGCCGCACGCCCCGCGCAACCGATCGCGCCGCGCGGGGCGCGCGGCCGATTCCCGCGGCGACCACGCGCCACCACCGGTTCTTCTCCGACCCGTCGACCACACGCGACGTCCCGCGATGACCAGGCGCCACCGTTTCTTCTCCGACCTGTCGACGATATTCGACCGCGCGGCCGCCTTCAGCCACCATCCGGCCGGGCTGCTCGACCAGATCAAGCGCTGCAACGCCGTCTTTCGCTTCGATTTCCCGGTGCGGCAGTCCGACGGCGGGATCCAGGTCGTGCGGGCATGGCGGGTCGAGCACAGCCATCACCGACTGCCCCTGAAGGGCGGCATCCGCTACAGCGCCCAGGTCGACGAGGACGAGGTCATGGCCCTCGCCGCCCTCATGACCTTCAAGTGCGCCATCGTCGACGTCCCTTTCGGCGGCGCCAAGGGCGCCGTGCAGATCGACGCCGGGGCCTACACCGTCGACCAACTCGAGCGCATCACCCGTAGGTATACGCACGAGCTGTTGCGCAAGAACTTCATCGGCCCCGCCGTCGACGTGCCGGCGCCCGACTACGGCACCGGCAGCCGCGAGATGGCCTGGATAGCCGACACCTACGCGGCCCTGCGCCCGGACCACATCGACGCCCTCGGCTGCGTGACCGGCAAGCCCATCGAGCTCAGCGGCATCCGGGGACGCACCGAGGCGACGGGGCGCGGGCTGTTCTACGTGCTGCGCGAGGCCTGCAGCAACGCCGACGACATGCAGCGCATCGGCCTGGCCTCCGGCGTCGCGGGCAAGCGCATCGTGGTCCAGGGGTTCGGGAAGGTGGGTTACTGGGCGGCGAAGACGTGCCGCGAGGCGGGCGCGAGCATAGTCGGCATCGCCGAGCATGACGGCGCCGTGGCCGATCCGCGCGGCCTCGATCCCGACGCCGTCCGGCGCCATCGGGCCGCTACCGGCTCGATTCTCGACTACCCCGGCGCCGCCACCCTGGCCGACACCCGCGCCGGGCTCGAGCTGCCCTGCGACGTCCTGATTCCCGCCGCCCTCGAGCACCAGATCACCGCGGAGAACGCCCCCCGCATCCAGGCCCGTATCGTGCTGGAGGGGGCCAACGGACCGACCACGCCGGAGGCCGACGCCATCCTCGCCGACAAGGGGGTACTCGTCATCCCGGACATCTACGCCAACGCCGGCGGGGTCATCGTGTCCTACTTCGAGTGGCTCAAGAACCTGTCGCACATCGGCTTCGGCCGCATCGAGAAACGCCACCAGGAAAGCACCTACGGCCGCATCCTCGGCGCCATCGAGACCGCGACCGGCGACCGCTTCACCCCGGACCAGCGCGCCGCGGTCATCCGCGGCCCGGACGAGCTGACCGTCGTCAACTCCGGGCTCGAGGAGATCATGGCCGTCGCCTACCGCGAGATCCGCGAGACGCTGGCGCGACGCCCCGAGATGGGCTCTCTGCGTATCGCGGCCATGGCCAACGCCATCGAGAAGGTCGCCCGGTCCTACCTGGCGCTGGGCGTGTTCCCCTGATTGACCTGCCCGCCGGGAGCCGCGGGCGCGCGCGGCTACCCACCCGCTGGCGCGACGCGGTATGCGCAGGACCGTAGTCCGATAGCAGTCTTCTCGGGGGTCGGGAGGTGGCGAGGCTCGCGCCCGGACCCGACGGCATTGGGGTCGCCGTGCGGCCGGGGAGGGTCAGGAAAACGTCGCCGCGAACCGCCGGCGCCGGTACGAAATGGCGTGGCCCTCCCGGCCCCCGCGAGGAGGATCAGGAGGACGTCGCCGGGGAACCGGGGCGCAGCCTCGCGAGCAGCTCGGGATCGACGTGCCGCTTCACCGTGCGCCGGTCGAGGGCGAGCCGGCGCGCGGTCTCCTGGTAGCTGCCGGTGCGGGCGTAGACGGTCGTGCAGTAGCGGCCCAGCAGCTCCCGGGCGGTGAGGCCGCCGTCCCGCAGGACCGCCGCCAAGTCGTCATCCGTTGCCGCTTCCGCCGGGGGCCGGTAGCGCTTTCGGACCAGCACGTTGCGGACGCACTGCTCGAGCTCGCGCACGTTCCCCGGCCAGGGATAGTCGGGGCCGAGGTCGCGGTCGATGCACTCCATGACCTCGTCGGCGAGCTCACGTGCGCCGGCCTCGCCGACCACGCGTTCGCTGACGAAGAGCACGAGGTTGGGGAGCTCGTCCGGGGCGTCACGAAGCTGATCGCGCAGCGACGGGGTCGCGACCAGGTCCGAGCAGAGCCGGTAGTACAGGTCCTCCCGGAACCGCCCGGCGCGCATCTCGGCCGCGAGGTCGCGGTTGGTCGCGGCGATGAGCTTCCCCCTGAACTCGCGGCGCGTGGTCTCGCCGATGCGCTGGAACTCGCGCGTCTGCAGGACGCGCAGCAGCTTGACCTGGATCGACGCGTCGATCTCACCGACCTCGTCGAGAAGCACCGTGCCCATGGCGGGGCACGATTCGAGCCAGCCCGCTCGATCCTGGACGGCCCCCGTGAAGGCGCCCTTCCGGTGGCCAAACAGCTCGGACTCGATGAGGGTGGGGGACAGGGCCGAGAGATTGAGGGTGTGGAACGCGCCGTCGAGGGTCCCGGCGAACGCCTCGCGCGCCGGATCGAACGGCACGTAGCGCGACAGCCCGATGGCGCGCGCCACCAGCTCCTTGCCGGTGCCCGACGGACCGGTGATCAGGGTGGTGACGTCGTGCATCCGGTCATAGAGAGAGCGCCAGTAGCGGCGCATGTCGTGCGTGAAGATCGACTGCCACGCCGCCGCCCGCAAGTCCGCGGCGGGGCGCGACGCGCCGATGATGTGGCGATAGATGAGGCGGAAGGCGCGGCCGACCTGGTGGAAGCAGGCGAACAGGTGCGCGGGATCGGCGCGCCCCGGTAGCAACACTCCCGGCAACGCGAGGAAGTGATCGTGGTCCCGCCGGAACTGCCGGTAGCAGGCCACCCGCCCGGGCCCGCGCGCGGTGTCCAGCTCGACCTGCTGCAAGGGCTCGGCATAACGCTGGAACAGGGTGTAGGCGACGACCTGCCCGTAGAGCACCAGATCGTCACGGGTCGCGACCGGGCGCCCGCGCAGTCGCTCGCGCGCACCGCGCGCCGCCCGCTCGGCGATGACGCCCACCATCGCGAGAGCCCGGTTCTCCGCCTCCGGTTGCGCGCGCAGGTTCCACACGGAACGGTCCGCGGCGTGGTCGGGCCCCAGGAGCGCGCGCTCCCGGTCGACGAACTCGGGCACGAACGGATTGCACGCGGCGAATCGTGCGATCGACTCGACGGTGCGCCGTTCGTCTGGCGGGAACAGAGGCATCAGGTCTGCGGCGCCCGCGGTGGTCCGGCCCGCGGACGTACATTCAATGTACGCTCATGAACATTCGACGTCAATCCGCCGACCCCGGGGCGGGCGCACCACATTTCATCGTTGGATGGTGTCAGGAGGACGCCCCGACCGACACGCCGCCCTTGACGGGAGCATACGTAACGTGCATATTCATACACATGCGGACGACCCTCAACATCGACGACGACCTGCTTCGCGAGGCCGCTCGGCTGACCCGCATCCAAGAAAAGACGACTCTGGTGCGACGCGGGCTGGAAGCCTTGATCGCCCGCGAGAGCGCCCGCCGCCTCGCCGCCCTGGGGGGCAGCGAGAAGGCGCTCCGCCCCATCCCGAGGCGGCGGCCGCGGAGAGACCCATGATCACTTTGGCGGACACGTCGGTCTGGGTGGACCACCTGCGGCGCGGCCGCCCTGGGCTGGCCGCCCTGCTCGAACACGACGGTGTGCTCTGCCATCCGTTCGTCGTCGGGGAGCTCGCGTGCGGCTCCATCATCAATCGCGACCGCTTCCTGCGCCTGCTGAGCGCGCTCCCGAGGGCGATGGTGGCCGGGCACGAGGAGGTCATGCGACTCGTCGGAGACCGCCGCATTCATGGGCGCGGTCTCGGCTGGGTGGACATGCACCTGCTGGCGTCCTCCATCCTGGAAGGATGCGCGCTGTGGACGCTCGACAAGCGCCTGGGCGCGGTCGCCGCGGAGCTGGGCGTCCCTGCCCCGTGACCGGCATCGGACGCGCGCTCCCCCGTTGCCGGTTCCGGCTCCGCCGACGCCGCCGCGGCCGTGCGCAGGGGCGGGTCGAGCCGATTCGAGGAGAAACCACGCATGGGCGACAAGCTGATTCTGATCCGCGCCGGCGGGGTGACCGTGACCGCGGCGCTGAACGACTCCCCGACCGCCGGCGCGGTATGGGACGCGCTGCCGGTCACCGGCCGCGTTCAGAGCTGGGGCGACGAAATCTACTTCCCGATACCGGTCGACGCCGCAGAGGCGCCGGACGCGGCGGAGACGGTCGACAAGGGGGCGGTGGCCTACTGGCCGCCGGGCAGCGCGCTCTGTCTGTTCTGGGGGCCGACGCCCATGAGCCGCGGAGACGAGATCCGGCCGGCGAGCGCAGTGAACGTCATCGGCGCCATCGTCGGGGACCCCGCGCTGCTCGCGGCGGTCCCGAGCGGCGCGGAGATCGTCGTCGAGCGGCACTGACGCCGCCCGACGCAGCCGTCAGTCCGAACGCGGCTTCTGCGCCAACAATGAGGGTCGCTCTCGCTGCAGGCGGGCGCGGTCCGTCCGCAGCCGGAGGCGCCGTGTTCGGCGCCCATCGCCTTCGAACGGTAGCGCCGTTCGCGGTCACCGACATCCCCGAGCCGAGTATAGTGGACGCGGGAGTTGACCATGCATTGCACGCGGCGTCGCTCGACGGTTCTCGTTTCCGTGATCCTCCTCGCGTGGTGCGCGGCCGCGTTCGGCCCGGCCGAGACGCTCGCCCAGTACGGCGCAGTCGGCGGCGAATGGCGGAGCTACGGCGGCGATACCGGCAGCACCAAGTACTCGCCGCTCGACCAGATCGACGCCGGCAACTTCGGCGATCTCCAGGTCGCCTGGCGCTGGCGGTCGGCCGACGGGTCACTCGATCTCGACGGGCTGCGCGAGCAGATCCCGCGCCTCGGCATCCGGATGTTCCAGGCGACGCCGCTCATGGTGGGCGGCGTCGTGTACATCTCGACGGCGTTGCATCAAGTGGCGGCGGTCGACGCCGCGACCGGCGAGACCATCTGGGTGCACGACCCGCAGGTCTACCTGCGCCGGCGGCCGACCCACTTCGACAACTCGCGCGGCGTCGCTTGGTGGAGCGACGGCGACGACGCCCGCATCTTCTTCGGCACCAACGAGGCGTACCTGATCGCGCTCGACGCCGAGACCGGCGCGCCGGTCCTCGATTGGGGCGACAACGGCCGCGTCGACCTGATGGAGGGCATCCCGCGCGCCGACCGCGACGGCGCGAACCACCGCGGCCGCAACCTGATGGGGGTGGCGTCGCCGCCCATCGTCGCCCGCGACGTGGTGGTCACGCCCAACGTCATCTCTGACGGCGTCATCGCGAAGGAGGCGCCGCCCGGCTGGATCAAGGGCGTGGACGCGCGCAGCGGCGACGTCCGCTGGGTCTTCCGCACCGTGCCGCGGGGGGACGACTTCGGCGCCGACACCTGGGGCGACGAGTCGTGGCGCTACTCGGGCAACACCAACGTGTGGCCGCCGATGAGCGCCGACGAGGAGCTGGGCTACGTGTACCTGCCGACGGGCACCCCCACCGGCGACTACTACGGCGGTCATCGACCCGGCGACAACCTGTTCGCGGAGAGCGTGGTCGCGCTCGACATCGAGACCGGCCAGCGGATGTGGCACTTCCAGGCCGTGCACCACGGCGTCTGGGACTACGACTTCCCCGCCGCCCCCAGCCTGGTCGACGTCGCCGTCGAGGGCCGCCCCGCACCCGTCAGGGCGATCGCGCAGGTCAGCAAGCAGGGCTTCACCTACGTCTTCGACCGGGTGACGGGCGAGCCGGTGTGGCCCATCGAGGAGCGTCCGGTCGAGACCGACAGCGACATGGAGGGCGAGGTGCTGTCGCCCACCCAGCCCTTCCCGACGAAGCCGCCGCCGTTCGAGTATCAGGGGGTGAGCATCGACGACCTCGTCGACTTCACCCCCGAGATCCGGGCCATGGCCGTCGAGGCGGTGCGCGACTTCCGCCTCGGACCGCTCTTCTCACCCCCCACGCTGAGCCACGACGGCGGCCTGCAGGGCACGATTCAGCGCCCTCACGTCGGGGGCGGCGCGGGCTGGGCAGGTTCGGGAGTCGACCCCGAGACGGGGCTCCTCTACGTGCCGTCGGTCAACCGGTTCTCGGTCATCAAGTACTACACGCCGGACCCCGCCGAGGGCGGGAACCTCCGCTACACCATGCGGGGGCTCGCCGCCGGCGTCCAGCCACGGATGCCCAACGGGCTGCCGCTGCTGAAGCCGCCTTACTCGCGAATGACCGCGATAGACCTGAAGCGCGGCGAGCACGCATGGATGCAGCCGAACGGCGACGGCGACCGCGTCCGCCGGCATCCGGCGCTGCGGGGCCTCGACCTGCCGCCCCTCGGCGGCGACGGCCGCGGCGGCGTGGTCGTGACCCGGACGCTCCTCGTCAGCGGCTTGACCGCGGGCGGGACCGATGACGGCCCCCGGCTGGTGGCGCGCGACAAGGCGACCGGCGCCATCGTCGGCTCGGTCGACCTGCCGGGCGGCCCCATCGGCACGCCGATGACCTACATGCACGAGGGACGGCAGTACATCGCGCTGACGGTGGGGGGCGAGGTCCCGGAACTGGTGGCGCTGGCGCTGCCGGAATGACGGCAAATGGGCGACCGGCGCCATCGTCGGCTCGGTCGACCTGCCGGGCGGCCCCATCGGCACGCCGATGACCTACATGCACGAGGGACGGCAGTACATCGCGCTGACGGTGGGGGGCGAGGTCCCGGAACCAATGGCGCTGGCGCTGCCGGAATGACGGCAAAGGCCGTCGCGGCGGCCAGGCCCGCGGGTACGCGGGTAATGACGGCAAGGCCGTCGCGGCGGCCAGGCCCGCGGGTACGCGCACAATGACGGCGCCCGGTCGCGGACCGCTGGGCGGGGAGCTATGATAGAGGGCAGCGGCAGGGCTCCGTACGGGGCAGGTCCGCGGGGGCATACGGACTCCCGCGTGACCGTGCGGACTGGAGCCGAAACGAGTTGCGAGCGGCGATTACGTGGCCGGGTAACCGGGCGATGACGGGCCGCGGCCGGGAGTCCCCGCCCTGGAAGTCCGGGGCCTGGCGGGACGACACGACAACGATCGGAGACTGGAACCAATGAGAATCACGCGCATTCTGACGCTGACCTGCGTACTCGCGCTGGGGGCGGCCTCGATCGCGGCGCCGCAGGCCCCGCCGTTGCCCGACGTCGACGGGGTGGGCCCCCAGGTCGGCGACGTCGTGCCGTCCTTTTCTCTCCCCGACCAGACCGGCGCGGTGCGGGACATCGACTCTCTGATGGGGCCGAACGGACTGATGCTGGTGTTCAGCCGCTCGGCCGACTGGTGACCGTACTGCAAAACGCAGCTCGTGGAGCTGCAAAGCCGCTATCGGAGCCTCCAGGACCAGGGCCTCGGCGTCGCCGTCGTCACCTACGATCCCATCGCGACCCTCGCCGCGTTCGCGGACGCGCGCGACATCGAGATTCCGCTGCTCTCTGACGAGGGCTCGGCGACCATCCGGGAATACGGCCTCCTGAACCACGAGATGGACCCGGCCCGCGCACCCGAGGAACGGCGTGAGATGATGCGCAGGCTCTATGGCATCCCTTATCCCGGCACGTTCATGCTGGACACCGCGGCCCGCGTGACCTCGCGCTTCTTCGAGGCGGCGTACCAGGAGCGTTCGACGGTGTCGAGCATCGCCGTCCGCCTCGGGGACGCGATGCCCGGCGCCGCCGACCGGGCCGCGACCCGCGTCGCCACCGACCACCTGGAAGCCCTCGTGTGGGCCACCGACGACGTCGTTTCCCCGGGCAACCGCCTGTCGTTCGTCGTGGACGTGACCCCGAAGACCGACATGCACGTCTACGCGCCGGGCGACCACGGCTACCAGGTGATCCGCCTGCGCCTGACCGCGCCGGACTTCCTGCGGAGCCACGAGGTGACCTACCCGCCCTCGGAGATGTATCACTTCGAGCCCCTCGACGAGACGGTGGAGGTCTACGAGGAGCCGTTCCGGCTCGTGCAGGACGTGACGATCCCGATGCGGCGCGACATCGACGCGCTGGCGTCGGAGCCCGACGCCACCCTGCGGGTCGAGGGCGTGCTCGAGTACCAGGCGTGCGACCACGAGATCTGCTACCTGCCGGAGGAGGCGCCGGTGAGCTGGGAGCTGGCATGGCGCCCGCTCGTGCGGAACTGAACTAGCGACGCCCCGGGCTCATCACGCCGGCCGCTTCCGGGGCTCCGCCCGCCGCGGCGCCCCGTGCCCATCACGACGGTCGCGCCGCAAGGGGGTAACGAGAGTCAAGGCTGCTCCTCGATGCGGTAGAGGTGGGTGTCGGTGCGCAGGAAGAGCGCGCCGTCGGAGACCGCCATCGAGGCCAGGGTCGAGCCGTCGATCCGGTTCCGGGCCAGCACGTTGAAGTCGGTGCCCGGCGCGAGCACCGTGGTCACCCCCGCCTCGTTCTGGAAGTAGATGCGTCCGCCCGCGAACACCGGCGACGCCGAGTGGTTGCCGCCGAGGCGCTCCTGCCAGTGGATCTCACCGGTGAGAGCGTCGACACAGGTCGCGATGCCGAAGTCGGTCACCATGTAGAGTTCGTCGCCGACGAGAATCGGCGACGGCGTCAGCGGTGCGCCCCGCCGCAGCCGCCACGCGACGTGAGAGCGGGTGACGTCGCCGGCGCCGTCCGCACGCACCGCCAGCAGGGTCGGCTGCTGGAAGCCCGTCGACAGGTAGACGAGCCCGTGGCCGTAAACCGGCCGCGGCACGTTCGAGAACCCCCGGGGATAGACCACCTCCCAGATCTCCCGCCCCGACGCCGGATCGTGCCCCGAGGTCCGAAACGCGCTGACGTTGACGATCTGCTCACGGCCGCCGACATCGATGACGATCGGCGTGGAGTAGGCCTGCGACACCGGATCAGGCCGGACCGAGCGCCAGCGCTCCTCACCGGTGCGAACGTCCACGGCCACGAGATACGCCGTGTCATAACCGTCGATGCTGACGATCAGCTTGCCGTCGTGGAGGATCGGCGACCCCCCGTTCCCGTGCTGCGAGATGTAGGGAAAACGCGTGCGCCACAGGATCTCGCCCGCGGTGCTGACGGCGGCGGTTCCCGCGGTCCCGAAGTGGACGTAGACCCGCTCCCCCCCGGGATCGAGGACCGGCGTCGGCGAGGCGAGGCTGTTCTTCGGGTTGAGGGGATGGACCTCGCTGCTGTCGAAGACCTCCACGTCGAGGGCGGGGTCCCCCGTCTCGGCGTCGAAGGCGAGCAGCCGGAGCGAGCTGCCGTCGTCCGGATCGATCAGCGCGGTCGTGAGCCAGAGCCGCCCGTCCGCCACCACCGGCGACGACCACCCGAGGCCCGGCACCGACGTCCTCCAAGTGACGTTCTCGGTCTCGCTCCACGTGAGCGGGACCGCCGCCTCCGGTGCATGGCCCTGCCCCGTCGGCCCGCGGAACTGCGGCCAATCGCTGGCGTACAGGGCAGGGCCGGCAAGAAACGCGATGGCCGCGCTCGTCACCGCCGCCGCTCTCCGGACAATGGGCCTGTCGATGTTCATCCCCTTGCCTCCCAGGAAGCAATTGTATCCGGGCCCCGGCGCGTGAAGCGCGGACGCGCCGGGCCAATCGACTGTGTTATGCTGCACACAGACCTATGGCCCCTTCCGTTCCCGCTTCAGTCACGCGCACTGAACGCGCCGTCGCGCCGAGCACGCCGCCGCCGACCGCCGCGCCGGACTTCCCCGGCTGCGACCCCGTCTCGCTGCCCACGTGGGACGACGTGTGGACCTACGAGGGCCGCATCGAGTACTGGTCGGCCGAGACGGGGACGGCGTGGGTCCTGCGCGACGCCGGCCCCGTCCACGAGACCGCCCCGACCCTGCTGAGCGAGCTGCTGACCCGCCTCGGCCTGGAGCGGGGGTCGCGCATCCGGTGCGCCGGGGCGGTCTACCTGATGGAGCGCGACGAAACCGGCCGGCCGCGGCAGGTGCTGGTGGCCGACCAGACCATCTACCTGGACCGGAGAGGGCCTGGAGCGGGTCCGAGCCGAGGGCATCGCGCGGGAACGGGCCGTCCTCGTTCGCCGGACCGCCCGCAAGTTCGGCACGCCCACCGCGGCACGGATGGCCGCATTCCTCGCCCGAATCGACGACCCCGACCGCCTCACCGAAGCCGGCGACCTCCTCTTCGAGTGCGCCGACGCCGACGACTTGCTCTCCCGTCTGTCCTGACCGGGCAGGGGCGCCGGCTCGAGCGCTTCGACGAGAACCGCAGCAGGGTCGCCTTCGCTGGCGGAATCCGTGGACCGGGAGACATCGACCGGGCGCTGCGTGAGAACGAGGCCGGCGTCAGGATTCCGGGCGTCGCGGTGCACGCCATTCCGGACGGTGCGCCCCGCTCCGGGCGAGGCGGCGGCACCGTCGGTTGACGCCCGACGGCTTGGCTGCGAAAGTAGGCGTCATGAAGGGCCACCTTCGCTGATGGAGGAGGGCCGGAAGACCGTTACTCCGGATCTCGTGCGGCGGCTCGCCGACGCGCCGGATGTGACACTGGACAATCCGGCGAGCTGGCGCGGCACGGACGACGCCGGTGACGGACGCGGAGCGAGAGCTCCGGCGAAGCGGAGGCGGCGCGCGTCGAAGGGGAGGAACGAGATGCGAGGCACATCCGGGGCGGTTCTGGCGGCAGGGTTCGCGGCGGTGCTCTCGACCGTGGCGGCCACCGCGCACGCGCAGGACGTGGAGTGGCGGTCGTACGGGTCGGATGCGGCCGGCACCAAGTACTCGCCGCTCGACCAGATCGACGCGGAGACGATCGGCGACCTCCGGATCGTCTGGCGCCAGTCGATACTGCCCGACGCGATGCGGGAGGGGCGCGAGGACTTCACCCCGTCCATCGCCTCTCAGAACACGCCGCTGATGGCGGACGGCCGGCTGTACATCAGCTCGGCCCTCGGCACGGTGGCGGCGCTCGACGCGACGACAGGCGAGGTGCTCTGGTTCGACACCCCGCCCGACCGCGACGGCGAGCCGTTCACCCGCGTGCGCCAGACCCGCGGCGTCGCCTACTGGGAGGATGCCGAGAGCGACGACGCCCGGGTGCTCGCGGTGGTCGGGTCGTACCTGGTGGCCCTCGACGCCCGCACCGGCGAGCGCTATCCCGACTTCGGCGACGGCGGCGAGGTGGACCTGACGCAGGGGTTCGACGAGCCGGTGGAGACCTTCAGTTGGGGCTCGCCGCCCCTCGTCGTGGGCGACGTCGTGGTCATCGGCTCGGCCATGACCGACGTCACCAACCCCAACATGCCGGCCATGAAGGAGATGCCGCCGGGCGACGTGCGCGGCTTCGACGTCAGGACCGGCGAGCAGATCTGGATCTTCCACACCGTCCCCCAGGAGGGAGAGTTCGGCAACGAGACTTGGCTGACCGCCATCGACGAAGACCGACCTTCGTGGGAGTACACCGGCAACACCAACATGTGGGCGTGGCCGAGCGCAGACGAGGAGCTCGGTTTGGTCTACGTGCCGCTGTCGACGCCGACCAACGACTACTACGGCGGCTACCGTCCCGGCGACAACCTGTTCGCCGAGAGCATCGTCTGCCTCGACGCCCGCACCGGCGAGCGCATCTGGCACTTCCAGGCCGTGCACCACGGCATCTGGGACTACGACTTCCCCGCCGCTCCCAACGTCCTCGACCTGCAGGTCGAGGGGCGCGACGAGCCCGTGAAGGCGGTCGCGGCGGTCAGCAAACAGGCGTTCACGTACGTGTTCAACCGCGTGACGGGCGAGCCGGTGTGGCCGGTCGAGGAACGGCCGGTTCCGCCGGGCGACGTGCCCGGCGAGTGGTACGCGCCGACCCAGCCATTCCCGACGAAGCCGCCACCGTTCGACCAGCAGGGGACGACGGTCGACGACCTCATCGACTTCACCCCCGAATTGCGGCAGGACGCTCTGGCGGTCTTCGAGCAGTACGTGACCGGTCCTCTCTTCACCGCCCCGTCGATGGTCGACGACTCGCCGGGCGGCACGAAGGGCACGCTGCAGATGCCGGGCGTGGTCGGCGGCGCCGACTGGGGCGGCTCGGCCGTCGACCCGGAGACCGGCATCCTCTACGTGCCGTCGGTCCACAGCGAGTCGGTCATCGGCATGGTGCCGTCCGAGCATCCGCGCTCCGACATGCGGCTCGTGGTCGAGACGCTGGCCCCCATCGAGGGCCCGAACGAGCTGCCCCTCTTCAAGCCGCCGTACGGGCGGCTGGTCGCCATCGACCTGAAGAACGGCGAGATCCTGTGGTCGAAGGCGAACGGCGACGGGCCGCGCGACCATCCCATGCTGAAGGACCTCGACCTGCCTCCGCTCGGCCAGCCGGGCCGCGTGTCGCCCCTCGTGACCAAATCGCTCGTCTTCCTCGGCGAGGGGGGCAACGCCGGCGTGGTGGTGCTGCAGCCGATCTGGGGCGGGGCGGGCGGCAAGATGTTCCGCGCCTACGACAAGCTGACCGGCGACGTGGTCTGGGAGATGGAGCTGCCCGGCGGCACGACGGCGGCGCCCATGACCTACATGGTCGACGGCCGGCAGTACATCGTGGTGACCGTGGGCTGGGAGGACATGCCCAGCGAGTACGTGGCGCTGGCATTACCGGAGTGAGCGGCCCGGAGACTCGCAGGAGGACGGCCGCATGCAACGAGGGGTGCCCGGGCCGCGTGGACGCAACGGGGCGCGTCAGGTTGCGGCCCGCGCGACGCCCGCGGCGTTGCCGGGTCGGTTTCGCGCCGGATGCCCGCGACGTCGCGCAGACGCGCGCCCGCCGGACATCCCCGAGAACGGCCGACGCTCGGCCGCAGCCGCCGATCATCGGAGATCGACGGCGACCAGCGTATCGGCGTTCCTCGCGTAGAGGCGGCCGTCGGCCAGGGCCGGGTACGCGCGCACGACACCGGGCAGGACACGGGCGCGGGCAAGGGGCCGGAACGCTTCGGGGGTCGCCTCGGCCAGCATCAGCTCGCCGTTCTCGCGCAGGACCAGGAGGAGGTCGCCGGCGAGGGTGACGGTGCCGGCCCCGAAGCGGTCCTCGCTCCAGCGGACGGCGCCCGAGCCCAAATCGACGGCCCGCAGGCTCGGACCGTACTCCTGTCGTCCGTGGTAGCCGTAGAGCACGCCGTCGTGCACGACCGCGGTGGCGTAGTGGTTGGTCATGCTGTCGTCGCCGGACCACTCCTCGACCAGCGTATCGCCGTCGACCCGCAACAGCGCGGCCCCGGCGCCGTAGCTGGCGGAGATGAACACTCGGTCCCCGGCGACGAGCGGGGTGGCCGCGTTCACCGACGCCCCGAGCCGCGAGCGCCACCGCCGTTCGAAGCGGACCTCGCCGGTAGCGGGGTCGAGTCCGACGAGCCCGGTACGGGTGAAGACCAGCGCGAGCCGGCGACGCCCGAAGGTGCCGGCGGCCGGCGACGAGTAGCTCGCCTCGTGGGCGGTCGCGGTCCACAGCTCATCGCCGGTGGCGGCGTCGAAGGCGACGATGCCCCCGCGCTGACCGCCGACGTTGGCGATGACCCGCCCGTCCTCGACGAGGGGCGAGCCCGCCGCACCGAAGAAACCCTTGCGCACGCCGTAGCGGGCGTGGGTGTCCACCTGCCAGACGCCGGCCCCGGTCTCCAGATCGACCGCGTGGAGCTGGCCCTGCGCGCCGAAGGTGTACACCCGCCCGTCGTGGACGACGGGCACCGAGCGCGGTCCTTCGTCGAACCCGAAGTCGTCACGGTAGCTGGTCGGGTAGTCGTAGCGCCAGACCGTTTCGCCGCTAGCCGCGTCGAGGGCCTCGACGACCTCCCGCCGGCCGAGGCGGTGGAACAGGACGACGCGGTCGCCGACCACCGCAGGGCCCGCGAAGCCCGCCCCCACCGCACGCGACCACAGGCGAGGCGGGGCGCCGCCGGCCCAGCTCTCGGCGAGTGGCGAGCCGGTGTAGCGGCCGTCGCGCCCCGGTCCGAGAAGCTGCGGCCAATCCTGAGCGGCCACGCGCTCCGCCGCGGCCGCCACCACGATCAGGGCGAGGGCGCTCCACGGCATCCGGCGCCGCTTTCGTGTCACGGTAGGTTCTGATTGCATCTGAGCACGATTCTACGACGCCGGCGCGCCCGATGGCAGGCTCTCGGGGCGCCCGTCCACCGCGGTGCGGAAGCGACGACCGGGAGCGTTGCCGGGCACGGTCCGCCGGCGGCGTTCGACGCCATGCTAACCTGACAGCATGACGGCTGTCGCGCAGCGCCCCCGAATGAAGCGCACCCGGATCCGACTCGACGACGCCACCTACGACGCGGCCCGACGCCGGGCCTTCGAGCCGGGCCGGTCGATGGCGGCGATCGTGCGCGAGGCGCTCTCCGAGGCGTTCAGCCCGCCGGGACCGCGACTTCGAGACGGCCGGGCTCCGGTCGTATCGGACCTGACTTCCTCCGCGTCGCGCGGACGCGCCGGGGTCGTGGTATAACCGTCCGGTCGGGAGCCAAGGGCGCCGGCGGGCACCCAAACGTCGGAGGAATCGCAGATGAGATTCGCGCGGCGCCGTGTTCCGGCGGGAATCGCCCTGCTGCTCGCGTTGGGGCTGGCCGTCACCCTCGCGGCAGGGGCCGGCGCCCAACGGTTCTTCGGCGAGGGCAACATGCCCCCGCGCTACCCGCCCCCGTCGATGCCGGACCGCGACTTCGCGTTCTGCAAGCTGATGTACCGCAGCGTCCGCTACGAGGCGCTGGGCATGGGCTGGATCACCGATTATCCGTATGCGGGCATCAACCTGATGTTCCGGTACTCGGACCTGACGACGGCCCAGGTGAGCCTCGACCACCGAGGCGAGCCGAATCACTGGGTGGTCTCGCTCACCGACCGCGAGCTGTTCAACTGCCCCTTCATCATGGCCGCCGACGTGGGCACCATCGGCCTGAGCGGGGCGGAGATCACCCAGCTCCGCAACTACCTGCTCAAGGGCGGGTTCCTCTGGGTCGACGACTTCTGGGGCACGGCGGCCTGGCAGCACTGGCAGTCGGAGATCAGCCGGGTGCTGCCGCCGGCCGAGTACCCCATCCGCGACCTGCCCCTCGACCACCCGGTGTTCCGCGCGCTGATGTACGTCGAGGAGGTCCCGCAGATCACCGCCATCCAGTTCTGGTGGCGCAGCGGCGGCACCACGTCCGAGCGCGGACGCGACAGCGAAACAGCCCACCTGCGCGCGATCACGGACGAGCACGGGCGCATCCTCGTGCTGATGTCGCACAACACCGACGTCGCCGACGCATGGGAGCGCGAGGGCGAAGACCCGCGGTTCTTCCAGCAGTTCTCGCCCAACGGCTACGGGCTCGGCATCAACGTCCTGCTCTACGCGATGAGCCACTGACCAGCCGGGTCGGAGAAAGGTCGCGGCGACCTCGGTCGTCTTCTATCCGTGTGGCGTCGGTTCGGCGTCCAACCCGGTTCCAGGAGTCCGCCGCAAAACACCAGGAGCTAAGCACCGTGACACGGAGCAACCCAGGCCCCCGCCGCCTCGCCGCGCTCGCTCTCTCGCTGGTCCTGCTGGCCGCCTTCGCAGCGGCGGCGGGCGCCCAGGACTCGGCCGGCGTCCGCATGGTCCCCCCGGAGGGCGACGGCGCCCGCTGGTGGTCTCGCTGGCGGGGCCCGTCGGGGCAGGGCGTGGTCGAGGGCACGGGATACCCGGACCGTTGGTCGGACACCGAGAACGTCCTCTGGAAGTCGCCGGTACCCGGCCGGGGCCACTCCTCGCCCATCGTGTGGGAAGACCGCATCTTCCTGACCACCGCGCGCGACCGCGGCCGGCGGGTGTCGATTCTCGCCTACCGCCGGTCCGACGGCAGGCTGCTCTGGCAGGCTGACGCCCCGAACGGCCCCGCCGAACGCACCCACGGCAAGAACAGCCCCGCGTCGGCGACGGTGACCACCGACGGCGAGCGGGTGTACGCCTCGTTCGGGAGCCGCGGCATGCTGGCCGTCGACTTCGACGGCGGCATCGTCTGGCACCGCGAGCTCGGCCACATCGACAACTACCACGGCCCCGCCGGATCGCCACTGCTCTACCGCGATACGGTCATCATCTACCAGGACCAGAACGGCGGCGCGTTCGTCATCGCCCTCGACGCCCGCACGGGCGAAACGCGGTGGCGGACGCCGCGGGCGGCGCGCGTCGGCTGGGGCACCCCCATCGCCATCACCGTCGGCGACCATGACGAGCTGATCGTCAGCAGCCAGCGGTTCGTCCAGTCCTACGATCCCTCGACCGGCGAGGAGCTGTGGCGCTGCGAGGGCATGCTGCGCGAGGTCATCCCCACTCCGGCGGTCGGCCACGGGCTCGTCTACTGCGCCTCGGGCCGGGCGGGGCCGACGCTGGCCATCCGACCCGGGGGCCGAGGCGACGTCACCCGCACGCACGTCGAGTGGAGCATCACCCGCGGCTCGCCGTTCGTCCCGTCGCCCACCGTCTACGGCGACTACCTGTACCAGATCAACGACATGTCGAGCATTCTCACCTGCCTGAACGCGCGGACCGGTGAGACGGTGTGGCAGGAGCGCCTCGGCCGCCCGCGGCGCGAGGGCATCTCGGCGTCCCCGATCGTCGTCGACGACAAGCTGTTCGTCACCAACGACGAGGGGCAGACCTTCGTGCTGAGGACGGGTCCGGAGTTCGAGATCCTGCACGTCAACGACATCGGGGCCCCCACCCTCGCCTCGCCGGCGCTGGTAGACGGCATCTGGTACATCCGGACGGCGGACGAGCTGTTCGCCATCGGGCACTGATCCCGGGCCGGAGGCGAACGAACGGCTGCTCGTATCGCACCGCTGCGCCGGCCACCGACGGCAAGGCGTCCGCCATCCCGCAACCGGCCGACCCCGTGGAGTCTGCGCGGTGCGCCGCGCGGACCGGCGCGGACTTCCCGGGCCTCCGATTTCCCCCATTATCGACAGCTCATCTCGTTCTGCTGAAGCCTGCGGTCAACGGAGTCGACCCCGAAGGCCTCGCGGGATGTCGGTGCTCCGGCGACGTCGGCGCCTCGGCGGCGCCGCAATTCCCTCTCGGCGGTCTTCTACAAAAATGTAGACTCGGGCGGACGGGCTCGGACACCAGTGTCGATCGCGCATCCCCCCATCGCGGCGCCTTGACTCCTCCTCGGGGGCGTCCTACAAGAATGTAGCCTCGGGCGGACGAGCGCGGACAGCGGTGTCGATCGCGCATCTCCATCATCGCGAGACCGCCGCCGTTCCAAGCACGCGGCGGGGGAGTCCGGTTAGTGGCACGACGTTTGCTTGATCAAAGAACAGGTCGTCCGGAGACACGCCGTTCCGTTCGATTCGACCCTGGTACCCCGAAGACCCCGAAGCCCCCGGAGACACCCATGACCGCAGCACGCAACGACTTCCTCCTCGAAGAACACGGCCCCCTGCGCCCACGGTCGACGGCCGCGCGCGTCGACGCCCCGGCTCCCGACGGCGGCCGGGGCGACTTCCCGTGGGCCGAGCGGGATGCACCGGCCACCGCGCAGCGGCTCGGGACCGCCGTCTGGATCGAAGAGATCCTGGCCGACCTCGATTCGGAAGGCTGACGCCCGGACCTCACCCGCCCGACGGCGCCGGCCTCGGGCTTCACCCGCGCAGCACAGCCCGGGAGCCGGCGGGACCGGCCGGACCGGGCAGCGGAGATGCAGGACATGAAGCCGTTCGTCTTGAACTCGCACCGTCGCCTCGTCTTCCCGTCCAACTTCTTCCCCGAACCGGACTTCTCGTCCATCGACACCGTCGAGGACCTCGCCGCCATCGTGCGGCGCGACTTCGAAGCCAAGGCGCCGACCGGTTCCCAGATCCAGGAACGCGCGGAATCGGGCGGGTACGCCAACCGGTACGAGCTGCTCCGCGATCTCGGGCTGCACCTGTTCTGGATGAACCGCTACGTCATCACGATGTACGAGAAGCGGCCGACGCGATGGCGCGACGTCCCCCGGCTCCGCGACGACATCTTTCTCCCGGCCCTGACCCCCTGGGAGGACGGCGGACGCAAGGTCGCGGCCGTCGAGTCGTGCTACCGGCAATTGCCGGCGGCGTGGTCCTCCGAGGTCGAGCACGAGCTGTTCCGGATGCTCTTCGACGTATTCCGCCACAAGCGGCACCACGCCACCGATCTGCCGGCGATCAAGCCGACGGTCGCCGAAGCAGTCGCCACCGGCTCCCAGCTCGTGTACCGCCTGGGGTCGTTCGAGCCCGACTATCCCCGGTTCAGCCTGGGCGAGATCCTGGACTGTCACGAGAGCGTGCCGGAGCTGGAGGCCTTGCGCCGCTGGGCGATGACGCTGCACAACCAGTACCCGTGGGACCGCTCGGACACCCGGCTGACCCCGGTGGGGGCGCTGAAGCCCGACGACGTGGTGGTCGTCTACCAGCCCCGCAGCGGCGATGTGCTCGACTTCATTCGGCGAGTGAAGAACGGCGCGCGGCGGCGGCGACGCATTCCCCCCGCGGCGCCGGCGCGGCGGCCCGTCGCGCCCCTCGCCCCCGTGCAGGTGCGGTCGCAATTCGCGGTGCAGCCGCGCATCGAGTCCCTCGCCGTCCGCCGGGGCGAGATCCTCTGCACCAACGACGACATCATCCGAAACTCGGCCTCCAACTGGTCGCCGATGAGCGCGGCGGAGATCGCGGCCAAGACCGGCATCGAGAGCCGCTGCTACACCGAGGGCGGCCTCGATCACCTCGCGCTCGACGCGGCGGCGAGCGCGCTCGACCGGGCCGGCCGGTCTCCGGAAGAAATGGGCGCCGTCATCTTCTGCACTTGCACCAACACCCGTCTCCTCCCGTCAGCCGCGACGTGGCTCTCGGGGCAGCTCGGCATGTTCCAGACCCACACGTCGGTGGACCTGGTGGCGGCCTGCGCCGGCTTCCCGTACGGCCTCGTCGACGCAGTCCGCATCCTTCAGGAAGTCCGGCGCCCGATACTGCTCGTCTGCGCGGAGAAGTTCTCCGACAAGGTGGGCAGCGTGCGCACGTCGCGCATGATCTTCGGCGACGGGGCCGCCGCCCTCGTCGTGGCCCCGGCGCCGGACGGCGTCCCCGGCGACGTGGACGTGCTGCAGACCTACGCCAGCGGCCCCGACAGCCAGGTGAACTCGATCATCTGGCCGAACGTCGAGTTCGGCTGCGACATCACCGTCTACGGACCGGAGGTCAAGGCGCTCGTGAAGCGCTACCTCGAGCAGATGATCGGGGAGCTGCAGGCCCTGCCCCATCCCGACGGCGGTCCGGGGAACCTCGTCGACGCCGTCGACCTGATCATCCCGCACCAAGCGAACAAGCGGATGGTCATCGATCTCGCCGAGCAGGCGGGCATCGCCCGCGACCGGTTGTACTTCAACATCACACGCGTCGGCAACACATCGGCCGCGAGCATCCCCTCGCGGTTCACGACGCGGTGCGCGAAGACGTGCTCTCGACCCCGACCCGGGTGTTCACGCCCGGCTTCGGGGCGGGCGCCGTCGCCGGCTACGCGGTGCTGCGCATAGACCCGGCCGTCGTCGCGCCCGAGCGGACCGGGCCGCCGCCGTCCATGGATGTCGGCCCGTTGCCGGCGCCACCCCACACCTCGTCATCGGCCGACGTCGAGGCGGCCTTCGGCGGCTGACCTCCGGTCACCGTGGGCGCGACACCGGTCGCCTCGACGCCGACGGGGCCGATCGCCGGCCGTGTTAACCTTCGGCAGCCTCAGGGCGGGCCCTTTCCCAAGCGGCGTCGCCGAGTTGTCCCAGGCGGCTTCCGCCGGGTCCGGGAACCGTGAAGGAGCCAAGGATGTTCACAGGAAAGGTCGCCGTGGTCACCGGGGGGTGCCGTGGCATCGGCGCCGCCATCACCCGGACCCTCGCCGAGGCGGGAGCCCATGTCGCGGCCGGCTACAACCGGGGGGCGGAGGCGGCGGAAATCCTCGCGGCCGGCCTGCGGGCCGAGGGCCGTTCGGTCTCCCTGCACCAAGGCAACGTGGCCGAGCCCGAGGCCTGCGCCCGCGTGGTGCAGGAAGTGCTCGACCAGCATGGGCGCATCGACTTCCTCGTCAACAACGCGGGCATCAACGTCGACAAAACGGTGCGCAAGATGACCGTCGACGACTGGCACGCGGTGCTCCGGGTGAACCTCTCCGGCGCGTTCTACATGATCAAGGCGGTGCTAGACCACATGATCGAGCGCCGGAGCGGCCGCATCGTCAACATCAGCTCGGTCATCGGCCAGAGCGGGAACATCGGGCAGGCGAACTACGCGGCGTCGAAGTCGGGCCAGTTCGGCTTCACCAAGAGCCTCGCCCTCGAGGTGGCGCGCAAGGGCATCACCGTCAACTGCGTGGCCCCCGGGTTCATCGAGACCGAGATGGTGGCCTCGGTCCCGAAGCCGGTCCTCGAGCAGGTGCTCGGCCGTATCCCGGTGGGCCGCCTCGGCCAGGCCTCGGAGGTCGCGCGTTGCGTGCGGTTCCTCCTCGAGGACGAGGCGGGTTACATCACCGGCGCGGTCCTGACCGTCAACGGCGGCCTGGAGATGTAGCGCCGCCGGGAGCAGACATGACCGTGAAGCGCTCCGCTCCCGACATCGGCCTCGGCGAGTTCATCCGCCGACAGCGCGAGCTGGGCCACCTCTCGGTCCGCCAGCTCGCCGACGTGTGCGGCATCTCGAACGCGTACCTCAGCCAGATCGAGCGCGGCCTCCGGAACCCCAGCAGCTTCGTCCTCAAGGCCCTCGCCGACGGGCTGGAGCTATCCGCCGAGACGCTGTACGCCCAGGCCGGCATCCTCGACCCGTCGGACGGCGAGGCGAGCGACGTGGTCGAGGCGATCCGCCGCGACCCGTACCTGTCGGCCCGCCAGCGCGAGATGCTCGTCGATATGTACGAGTCGTTCCGCAAGGTGAACGACGCCGCCGGGTGACGCACCGCGCGTGGCCTCCGGGCGCCTCCGTGGCGCTTCCGGAAATGCTTGCAAAAGTTATCGTTCCTGGTTACCATTCGTCCGTCCGTCGGCGGCCGGGCGCCACGCGTGCGGCGCCCGTACCGCAAGCGGATGACGGCGGAGGCTCGAACCCGCGGTTTCGAAGGAGAATCCCATGATCAACTGGACCAGGCAGACCGACGACATGTTGCAGGCGTGGACCGACACCCAGAAGAGGCTCTGGAGCAATTGGGCCGAGGCGACGGAGCAGCAGGCCGGCCAGGCCCAGCTCGCCGAGACCTGGCGGAAGGCCGTCGACACCTGGGAAGAGGCGATCAAGAACGGCCTCGAGACGCAGAAGGCGGTCATCGGCAGCCTCGCCGACAGTGCATCGGCCGTCCCCGGCATTCCCAAGGACCTGCTCGACTGGGCCGAGCAGACGCAGGCCCTCGGCAACCGCTGGACCGAGGCCCAGAACGAGCTGTGGGAGAGCTGGTTCGGCATGGTCCGCAAGGCGGTGCCGGTGAAGATGCTGGGCACCATCGACGACGAGAACCAGAAGCTGTTCGCGGCGTGGCAGGAGTCGGTCGAGAAAGTCAGCGCGGCCCAGTCGGCGTGGGCGCAGATGTGGACCGAGCGCGCGGCCGCCGCGGTGCCGAAGGGCGCGCGGACCGCGGCGAAGGCGAGGCCGGCCGCCAAGAACGCCGCGTAGCGAACTGCGCCGCGGAACGGCGCTTGGCGGGTTGACCGGCTGCCAAGCGGAGCCGCCGGCAATGATTGGCGGTGCAGTTCCCGCGGAGGAGATGACCGACATGTCGGTGCAGTCCACCCCCGGCAGCGAGAACCACTGGTCGGCTTGGCAGACCGAGATCGAGCGCACCATGCAGCGCGTGCGCAACATCGGCGAGCTCGTGGCCGAGTCCAACGAGCCCGCGATCGGGCAGAGCCCCCGCCGGGAGATCTACCGCAAGCACAAGGCGCGCCTGTACCGCTACGACGGCGAGGTCCGCCACGACACGCCGGTGCTCTTCGTGCCGAACCTCGGCATCAGCCGTCCCACCGTCTTCGATCTGCTCCCCCAGGCCAGCTTCATCGGCTACATGGTGGAGCAGGGGTTCGCGTTCTATCTCCTCGACTGGGGAGTCTTCGGCCCCGAGGACGACCACCTGACGTTCGCCGACTGCGCCACCCGCATCCTGCCCCGCATGGGCCGGAAGGTGCTGGCCGACGCGGACGCCGAGACCTGCTCCGTCGTGGGCTACTGCATGGGCGCGCCGCTCGCGGTCAGCTTCCTCGGCAGCCACCCCGACTTCCCGGTCCGGAACCTCGTCAACCTCGCCGGCCCCATCGACTTCTCGCACGCGGGCCTGTTCGGCTGCTGGCTCGACCGCCGGTACTTCGACGTCGACAAGCTGGTCGACACGATGGGGCAGATGCCGGCCGAGATGGTACAGCTCGGCTTCAAGCTGCTCCGGCCCACCATGGACCTGAGCACCGGCCTGAACCTGTGGTGGAACGCCTGGAACGACGGCTATCTCGAAGGCTACAAGGCGCTCCAGAAGTGGGCCAAGGGTTACGTCCCGTTTCCCGGCGAGTTCTTCCGGCAGTGGGTCAAGGACTTCTACCAGGAGAACCGGCTGGCGCGGGGATCGCTGCGGCTCAACGGGCGTCCCGTCGACGTCGCGAGCATCACCTGCCCCCTCCTCGTGGTCGGGGCCCGCGACGACAACATCGCCCCCCCGGCGGGGGTCAGGGCGCTCGTCGATCTCGTCGGCAGCCGGGACAACGACTACATGGAGCTGCCCGGCGGCCACATCTCGCTCATCGCCGGCCGGAGCGCGTCGCGCGACTGCTGGCCGCACGTGGCGGGCTGGCTCGCGGCGCGATCGTAGGCCGCACGGTCGCGGCGCGGCGCCGATGGCCGGCAAGGTCGGGCGGAGAGCGGGACGCCAGGGGGACCGCGCGCCCGGCCAGGATTCCGCACCCGGAACGGCGTGGACGTCCGCAGCCCATCGTCGACCGTCTTCCGGGTCCGCGCCAGCGGGGCAGGGTGAGTCTCGTCACCGTCCCAGGGGAGCCTATCGATGTCAGACCCCACTTCAAACCGTGACGATCCGTTCGCGCAGTGGCGCAAGCAGGTGGAGGCGGGCGCCGACGCATGGATCAAGACGGTTCGGCAGATGGCGAGCCAGGGGCACGTCCCGCCGCCGCCGGACCCGATGCAATTCTGGCGCGAGTTCTCCAACCTCGGCCCGATGAACGCGCCCCCGTTCCCCGGGGCGGGACCCGTCGATCCCCAAGTGCTCGCACAGTGGAAGAGGTTCCTCGACGACTGGATCGCGGCGTGGAGCCGGGCCCTCGAGAAGGCGATGGGAACCGAGGCGTTCGCGGAGGCCCTCGGCAAGACCCTCGACCAGTTCCTGACCATCCAGGGCAAGGCCCGCCAGGCGGCGGAGCACTCCGGCAAGGCGGTGATCGACGCCGTCGGCCTGCCGTCACGCGAGCAGGTCGTGGGTCTGTCGCGGCAGATCATGGACCTCGATGACCGTCTCGAGACGCTCGAGGACAAGCTCGAAGGCCCCCGGCCGATGGAACTCGAAGACCGGATCGAGGCCCTGGAAAACAAGAGCGAGGGCCCTCGGAGCGACCCCCGAATCGCGGCGCTCGGAGACCGGCTCGCGGCTCTGGAGGACAAGATCGACGGTCTCCGGAGCAATCCTCGGTTGATGAGCCTGGGCGACCGCCTCGAGGCGCTGGTAAGCCAGATCGAGGGTTTCCGGAACCGTCCGCCCGCCCCGCCCCCCGTAACGAGCGGCTCTACGCCACGGCGGCCCGACGGCGACACGGGAACCGGAGGCAGCGGCGCGACGAAGACGAGTCGCACCGCGACCACCGGCGGCGCCGCGCCGAAAGCCGGACGCAGCGGCGCGACGGCCGGCCGCGGGACCGCGACGAGCCGGCGCGGCACGACGGAGACGGGCGCCGGCGCGACCAGGGCCCGCGCTGGCGCCGCCAAGACCGGAGCCGGCGCGACCAGGACCCGCGCCGGCACGGCAAAGACCGGAAGCAGCAGCGCGAAGACCGGAACCGCGAAGGCCGGAAGCGCCGCGAGCACGACCCGCGCCCGCGCCGCCAAGACCGGAACCAGCACTGCGAAGACCGGAGCTGCGAAAGCCGGAAGCGCCGCGAGCAGGACCCGCGCCAGCGCCGCCAAGACCGGAACCAGCACTGCGAAGACCGGAGGCGCGAAAGCCGGAAGCGCCGCGAGCACGACCCGAGCCGGCACGGCAAGGACCGGAAGCAGAACTGCGAAGACCGGAGCCGCGAAGGCCGGAAGCGCCGCGCCGAAAACAGGGGCCGGCGCCGGAAGGATGCGGAAGCGTCGGGGGTGACGGTGGGCCGGAGGCTCACCCTGCTGGCGCTGCCGCTGCCGTGAAGGCCCGATCAAGTTCGGGAAGGCCCTCGGTACCTGGGGAGGGTGACGCTAACTGGCGCCGCCGCCGTAAGACCCCGTGGTTCGGGGCGCCGACGGCGGCGGGATGCATGGGACCATTGCGCCGCCGCCGGTCACCGCCGGCGCGGCCGGAGACGGACCTGACCGATGCGAGGACGCCCCTTGAAAGACTTGGCCGTCGGCGACGACGCAGAGCTGACCCGCGTCGCCACCGCCGGCGACGTGGCCGAGTTCATCGACTCGATCGGCGACCACAACCCCATTCACCAGGACTACGAGTACGCCGCCTCGACCCGCTTCGAGAAGCCGATCGTCCCCGGCATGTGGACGGCCGGCCTGATCTCGGCCGTGCTGGGCACGCGGCTGCCGGGGCCCGGCTGCATCTACGTCGGCCAGGAGATCGCGTTCACCCGGCCCGTCTACTTCGGCGACCGCATCACTGCGCGGGTGGAGGTCGTGGAGCGGCTGGTGGAGCAAAACCGCGTGCGGCTGAAGACAGTGTGCGCCAACCAGGACGGCCAGGACGTGCTGGTCGGCGAGGCGCTGCTGTCACCGCCGAAGCAGGCGGTCGCCTACAACCGGAGGGAGACCGGCCCGGTCCAGGTCGCCCACTGGGCGCTGCAACCGACCCTGTTGGCCGCCCACGCCACCAGTGCGTGGGCGCGGCTGGGCGCCGCCTGGGTATCCGCGTGGCGCGGAGAGCCCCGCCAACCGGGCCCGAACGGCGCCAGCGAGGGATGAACCCAGGCGTCTACTGCTCGCCGGCACGCCGATCCAGCGATCGCTCGCCCGAGTCCCCGCTCGTGACCACGGTCTGACCGTGGCCGCGCGAGCGTGGCCCGCGGCGCCCGCACCTGCCACGTGCCCGCTCCGCAGGTCACCGTGCGTGCCAGTGCCTGGCCGTTGCGCACCGCCAGCCGCCGCCCGCCGGCTTCCCGCGTCTCCACGAACTGCTCGATGCACTCCGCCACCTCGGCCTCCAGGCGACCATGAGTATCCGGCGTGCGCCCTCGCGAGCCGTCGTGCCCAGCGTCGGCGGCTCGTTCGCCCCCCCGTCCTGGGCGCCGCTGCCGCTCCCCTCACCAGCCAACGTTGTCGCGGGCTCGTCGGCGGCCACGGGGATTCCCGCATACTCCGTATACACTGACGCCGGATGCCGGAACACGCGCGGCCGACCGAAGAACTCTGCGACCTGACCGCCCGGCGTTTGTCCGAGTCGCTCCGTAGCCGCGCGGTGTCGGCGCGCGAGGTCATGCTGGCGCATCTCGCCCGCTACGAGCGCATCAACCCCCACGTCAACGCCATCGTGACCTGCGTGGCCGACGCCGCCCTCGACGCGGCCGATGCCGCCGACGCGGCCCTCGCGGCGGGCCGCGAGGTCGGCCTCCTGCACGGCCTCCCCGTCGCCCACAAGGACCTCTTCGTCACCAAGGGCATCCGCACCACGTTCGGCAGCCGCGCCTTCGAGCGCCACGTGCCCGACGAGACCGCCCTCATCGTCGAGCGCGAGCGGCAGGCGGGCGCCATCACCGTCGGCAAGACCAACACCCCGGAGCTCGGGGCCGGCTCGCAGACCTTCAACGAGGTGTTCGGGGCGACCCGCAACCCCTGGGACCTGTCGAAGACGTGCGGAGGCAGCAGCGGCGGGGCCGCCGTCGCCCTCGCCACCGGCATGGCGCCGATCGCCGACGGCAGCGACTTCGGCGGCTCGCTGCGCAACCCCGCGAGCTTCTGCAACGTCGTGGGATTTCGCCCTTCGTCGGGCCGCGTGCCGCGCTGGCCCAGCGCCGCCCCGTGGTTCTCGTTCCACGTCCACGGGCCGATGGCCCGCACGGTGGGCGACGTGGCCCTGCTCTTCGACGCCATCGCCGGCCCCGATCCGCGGGCGCCGCTGTCGCTGACGGTGCCGCCCGTCGCCACGCGCGACGCCCTCGGACGGGACCTCGACGGCGTCCGCATCGGGTGGTGTCCCGACCTCGGCGCCCTGCCGGTCGAGCCGGAGGTGCTAGCCGTTCTCGACGGTGGCCGGAGGGTCCTCGATGGCCTCGGGTGCGTCATCGACGAGAGCGCCCCCGACCTCGACGGCGCCCACGAGGTCTTCACGACGTGGCGGGCCTGGTACTTCGACCTCGCCTTCGGCCCCATCCTCGACCGCCACCCCGGCGTCCTCAAGGACACCGTGGTCTGGAACATCGAAGCCGGCCGCGCGCTCCGGGGTCCCCAGCTCGCCGACGCCGAACGTCGGCGCGCCGCCCTCCACCGCCGCCTCCGCGCCTGGTTCGCCGAGCACGACTTCCTGGTGACGACGGTGGCCCAGGTCGCGCCGTTCGACGTCGACCAGCCCTACGTGACGGAGATCGCAGGCCAAGCCCTGCCCACGTACCTGGACTGGATGAAGTCGTGCTACCTCATCAGCGCGACCGGCCTTCCCGCGATCTCGGTGCCGTGCGGGTTCACCCCGGCCGGCCTGCCGGTGGGCCTGCAGATCGTCGGCCGCCCCTACGACGACCTCGGCGTGCTGCAGCTCGCCCACGCCTTCGAGCAGGCCACCGACTGCCGCCACCACCGGCCGCCGGTCCTGTCGACCGCCTGAGCCGAGGGATCGCGCGACGGTGCCGATGACGACGTCGCGCAGAGGCCCGCGGCGTGTGTTGCGCTTCTCTCATGGACGGCGCCACGGCCTGGATTACGCCGGCCCTGCCGATCGGGCTGTTCGCGTGGCTGCGGTTCGACATGCGCGAGCCGCGCCGCGAGGTCCGGGACGAGCGCCGTGGACTGCACAAGAGCTTCGACGACGTGCACAATCGCTTCGACCAGGTCCAGCGAGAGCTGGACGATCCGAGGGAGCGCATGGCCAGGCTCGAGGGTGCGCTCGATGGCTTCCTCGCGGGTCGCCGTGATCAGGACGTGGCCTGATGCCCCGCCTCCCACTGCAGAGCGGCCGCCGCCCGGGACGGCCATCCGGCCCTCGAGTCCGCCGTGCCGCACGAAGGCGTCGCGACACCGACGGCTTCCCCATTGACACGGCGACGACGGTGTTACAACGTACGAAAGTAGGAACCTGGGCGTACGCGCCGTAGACCGGTGCAGACTCCCAACAAGATTCGCCGGGCGGTGGGCGGAGCCGCAGGCGACGCTCTCCGGGGTGGCGAAACCTCGCGACGGCTTCAGGGAACGGACGACAGGTTCGGCGACCCGCGCGGCGATCGCGGCCCGGCCCCGCATCGTCCGGCGCGCAACGGGGGACGAGACGATGCAGACGCGACTGATACACGGTATCGGCGGCATGCCGGCGTTCATGGCCACGCTGGTGATCGCGGCCACGACGGCGCTGTGGCTCGGGATGGCGGCGACCGCCCAGGGGCCGCTCGACGCGGACGACATCGGCGGCGTGGTGAGTAGCCCGAACGGACCCGAGGCGGGGGTCTGGGTGATTGCCGAGACCGACGACTTCGACACGAAGTTCCGCAAGATCGTGGTGACCGACGACGCCGGACGCTACGTGTTGCCCGACCTGCCCGACGCCGATTACGACATCTGGGTCCGCGGCTACGGCCTCAGGGACTCCGAGCCGGTGTCGGGCCGCCCCGGCGCCACGCTCGACCTCGACGCCGTCGTGGCCGCGGACGCACGCGAGGCGGCGCAGGTCTACCCCGCCAACTACTGGTACTCGCTGGTGGAGGTGCCGGCCGAGGACGAGTTCCCCGGCACCGGCGACGCCGGCAACGGCATCTCGCCGGGCATGCGCCACCAGGCGGCGTGGATCGACGGCTTGAAGCAGGGCTGCCAGCTCTGCCACCAGCTCGGGAACCTCGCGACCCGCGAGGTCCTGAACCCCGGCGACTTCGACTCGACGGAGGCGGCGTGGGCGCACCGCGTGCGCGCGGGCCAGCGCGGCGCCCTGATGGCCGGCGGGTTGCGCCGCTTCGGGGCGGAGCGCGCCATCGCGATGTACGCCGACTGGACCGACCGCATCATGGCCGGCGAGGTGCCCCCGGCGCCGCCGCGGCCGCAGGGGCGCGAGCGCAACGTCGTGCTGACCCTGTGGGAGTGGGGCGGCCCGACCGGCTACATCCACGACGAGATCGCGACCGACAAGCGGAACCCGCGGGTGAACGCGGGCGGCCCCGTCTACGGCGTCGAGTTCGCCAACGACAAGCTGGTGTGGGTCGACCCGCGCACGAACGAGGCCCGCGAGGTGGTCCTGCCGGTGCGCGACACGCCCGGCGAGGGCGACTTCCGGTCCTACATCGACCAGGAGAACCTCGAGCCGTCAATCTACTGGGGCGACGAGCTCGTCTGGAACAACCCGGGGAACCCGCACAACCCGATGATGGATGCGGAGGGACGGGTGTGGATGACCCACCAGATCCGCGGCCCCGGCAACCCCGCGTGGTGCCGCGAGGGATCGGACAACCGCTTCGCGCGGCACTATCCCCTGAACCGGGCGGCGCGCCACGTCGCCTACTACGACCCGGCGACCGAGCACGTCGAACTCATCGACACCTGCTTCAACACCCACCACCTGCAGTTCGGCTTCGAGGAGAGCGAGCGCCTGTACCTCAGCTCGGTCGGCCCCGTCATCGGTTGGCTCGACGTCGATGTCTACGAGGAGACGGGCGACGCCATGGCCGCCCAGGGCTGGTGCCCCCTCATCGTCGACACCAACGGGGACGGGCGCATCACCGAGTGGGTCGGCCGCGCCGGCGACCTCGACCCCGCCCTGGACAAGGAGATGGGCGGCGGCTGGTACGGCATCGTGCCCGACCCGACGGCGGACAGCGTGGTGTGGGCCGCCTCGGGGGGCGTGCCTGGGCAGATCGTGCGGCTCGAGCTGGGCGACGACCCGCCCGAGACTTGCGTCGCCGAGTACTACCAGCCGCCGTTCGAGAACCCCGACGCGCCGATCCAGGGGTTCTCGCCTCGGGGCATCGACATCGGCACCGACGGCATCGTCTGGACCGCCCTGTCGGGCAGCGGGCACATGGCCAGCTTCGACCGCAGCCGGTGCCAGGTGCTGAACGGGCCCACCGCCACCGGGCAGCACTGCCCCCAGGGGTGGACCCTGCACGCGACCCCGGGACCCCAGATGAGGGGAGTCACGACCCACGGCAGCGCCGACTTCCACTATTACAACTGGGTCGACCAGCACGACACGCTCGGACTCGGGCCCAACGTCCCCATCGCCACCGGCAGCACGTCGGATTCGCTGCTCGCTTTCCTGCCCGACGAGGAAGAGTTCGTGATCCTGCGGGTGCCGTACCCGATGGGCTTCTACTCCCGCGGCATGGACGGCCGCATCGACGACCCCGACGCGGGGTGGAAGGGCCGCGCGGTGTGGGCCGACTACGGCACGAACGCGGTGTGGCACTCGGAGGGCGGCAAGGGCACACAGGGCAATCTGGTGAAGTTCCAGATTCGCCCCGACCCGCTGGCCCACTAGTCGACCGCCCGCTAGAGCTAGAGAAGTTGCCCATGTCGCGGAGCGTCCTCGCAACGAAGACGCCCCGCGACATGGGCGGGGCGGCTGCCGTCGCTCGCCATCTCGACCCACGCTCGCCCACGCGCCGGCCCTTGACGCGTCCGCGGCCCTACGGCATGGGCTCCCGCGGCGCCGCCCCCCGAATCGCCCGACCCGGGAAGACCTCGTCCACGAGCTCCCCGTCGCGGACCACGAACGTGCCGCCGACCAGGACGTGGCGGATACCGTCCGAGTAGCGGTCCGGCGCGTCGTAGGTGGCCCGGTCGATGACGGTGTCGGGGTCGAACAGGGTGAGGTCGGCATCCGCGCCGACCTGGACGCGGCCCTTGGCCGCCATTTGCGGAGTCACCTGCTCCAGTCGTCGGGCCGGCAGCAGGGTCATCTTGCGCAGGGCGTCCATCAGCGACAGGGCGCCGCGGTCGCGGGCATAGTGACCGAGGATGCGGGCGAAGGTGCCGGCGCCGCGGGGATGGGAGCGACCCTCGGTGAAGGGGATGCCGTCGCTGGCCGCGATGACGTCGGGCTGGGCGACGATCCACTCGTTGGTGGTCTCGGAACGGCCGTGGGTGATGACCCAGCCGCCCTGCTCCCGGTAGCGGGCAAACGTCTCCTCGGTCAGCCGCTCGCCGGTCTCGACCCACTGCAGGCGGGCGTAGTCGTCGGCGCTCCGGCCCCGCCACCCGTCGAACAGAGCCGACTCGATGAGGCTCGCGCTGGCCGTGTAGGGGTAGGCCTCGGTGGTCACGTCGACGCCGCGCGCCTGCGCCCCCCGGATCAGCTCGAGGGCGGCCGGGGCCGACTCGCCGGCGCTGCTGTTCATGTGGACGATGTGCAGGGCGGCGCCGGTGGCGGCGGCGTTGGCGATGGCCTCCTGGAACGGGGCGATGGCCTCGCGGCTCGCGAACGCGCCGGCCGACCGCAGGTGGATGAACACCGGCGCTCCGCGTTCCGCCGCCGCCGCGAACAGGCGCCAGATCTCCTCGTGGCTCGCCCCCGGTGTGTAGGTGATGCCGAAACCGAAGCCGAGGGCGCCCTGGTCGAGGCCCGCCTGCATCAGGCGGGCGACCCGGCGCAGCTCCTCCTCGGACGCCTCCTCGTAGAGGTAGGCGCCGCCCCGCCCGAGGGTGAAGGTGCCCTCGTCGTTGCGCGCCGTCACGACCGCGCCGAACGCCTCGCGGCGAGCCCCCTGGTGGCTGACCGTCGCCCCGTAGTTGATCAGCGCCCGTCCCTCGCGCTCCGCGTACCAGGTGTCGACGGGATAGACGCCGATCTCCAGCTCCATCGCGGTGGTGACCCCGTCCCGGGCCTGGTAGCGCTGGCTCACCGGGTCCTGGCCATGGGCGTGCAGGTCGACGAACCCCGGGGCGACCACGAGGCCCGTCGCATCCAGGACCTCGCGCGCCTCGGGCCGCGCTTCGCCGACGGCGACGATGACGCCATCGCGCACCGCCACGTCGGCGACCGCGTCCAGGCCGGTCTCGGGGTCCATGACCCGCCCGTCGGTCACGAGCAGATCCACCGGCCCCGGCTCGGGTCCCGCACCGCACCCAGCCACCACGGCGATTCCGACGCCGCACCCCATCGCGAGGCGCCCGGTGGCTACCAGCGCCGCCCAACGTCCCGCTCGCCGCCGCCGCCGCGAGTTGCGTCCGGTCATGGTGCGGCTCCCCCGCTCGCGCCCGGCCGCCGTCGCTGCAGCGCGACGCCGCGCCGGTCATCCCCTCGACACGCCCCCACGGCCGCCGCGCCCGGTCCGCGCCGCGGACTCGCGCCGACCCCACCGGCCCGCGCCTCCCGGCGCGATGATCGCCATCGGCGACCACCCGCGCCCGCACGCAGCCCATCTTCTGCGGTTCCTGCCCCTGACACGAAGGCAATTTCCGTCACCGTCGTCACCACAGCCCGAGGATCTTCCACCAGAGCAGCCCCACCGGGATCCAGATCGCCAGGTTCGCCACCGAGACCTGGAAGCCGACCCGCCACCAGTCCTTCAAGCTGACGTAGCCCTCGACGAAGATGATCGGCGAGGTCGTCGTCCCGTAGTGGGTCAGCCCCGCCGTCAGGTTGTTGATGAACACTAGGCTGTAGACCACCACCGGGGCCGGCGCCCCCACGCCGACGAGCAGGGCGAGGAACGGCGAGTACATGGCGAGGGCGTGAACGGTGGTGCTCGCGAAGAAGTAGTGCGCGTAGAAGTAGATGACGAGGGCCGCGACGAAGACGACGGGCCAGGGGACGCCGGTGAACCACGAGCCGAACCACGCCGCGAACAGGGTCGCGACCCCGGTGTCGTTCAGCACCCCGCCCATCATGAGCAGGCCGCCGTACCACACGAAGATGTCCCACGCGGACCGCTCCGAGAGGGCGCTGTCCCACGTCAGGGCCTGGGTCGTGAAGAGCACCGCGATGCCGATCAGAGCCACCAGCGTCGGCGAGAGCCAGCTCACGTAGGACGAGAGGACCCAGAAGCCGATGAGCCCGACGAACACCGTTCCCACCACCGCCTCGCGGCCGCGGATGGGGCCGAGCTCGGCGAGCTGCTCGTCGGCGAACTCGGTCGCGGCCGGGGTCTTCTTCAACGACGGCGGCAGCACTCGGTAGACGAGCCACGGCACGAAGGCGCTCGCCGCGAGGCCCGGCAGGAGGCCGGCCGTGAACCAACTCGCCCAGGTAATGGTGACGCCGGCGTACTCCGCCGCGAGCTCCCCCAGCAGGAGGTTGGCGGCGCTGCTGTAGTAGAACATCGCCGACGCGATGACGCTGCCTTGGTACATGCAGGTCATCAGGAACGTGCCGAGGATCGCCGACGACGGGCCGGGATGCGACTTGTAGAGGCTGCTGATGCTGCGGGCGATGGGGAAGACGATGCTGGCCGACCGCGCCGTGATCGAGGGCACCCCCGTCGCGAGGGTGAGGTCGGTCAGATGCATCGAGTAGCCGAGCCCGAGCGACGTGCGGCCGATGGCCCGGATGAACCAGAGGGCGATGCGGCGGGCGAGCCCCGAATCGCGCAGGGCGCGCGACATGAGCATCGCCATCAGCACCATCCACACCGTCGAGGCCGAGTAGCCGCTCAGGGCCCGGTCCATGGGCAGGCCGCCGAGGACGATCATGCCGGTGATGCCCACCAGCACGACCTGGGAACCGGGCATGGGCTGCAGCATCAGCCCGCCGATGGTGGCGAAGAAGACGCCGACCCGGCGCCAGTCCTGGGCCTCGATGCCCTCGGGGGGCGGCAGGACGTGGGCGATGGCGACGTAGATCGCGGCCAGCGCCAGCAGCCGGTAGGGCCTGACGGGCGAGGCGGGGGGCTCTTCAGCCATGGCGGAGCGCCCGGTGACGACCGGTGGCGGAACCCCGCGTCGCACCGCCCCTGGGGGGCGCCGGCGGATCGTCGAGGGCGCCGGCGGACGACAAGACGAGGCGAGGGGCCATCGTCAGGCCACCCGCTCCAGGACCGCCGCGAGCCCCTGGCCGACGCCGATGCACAGCGTGACGAGGGCGTAGCGCCCGCGGCACCGATGGAGCTGGCGGGTCGCGGTCAGCGTCAGCCGCGCGCCGGACGCGCCGAGGGGATGGCCGACGGCGATGGCGCCCCCGTTCGGGTTGACGCGGCTGTCGTCCTGGTCGATGTCCAGCGCCTTCAGGCACCCCAGCACCTGGGTGGCGAACGCCTCGTTGATCTCGATGACGTCCATGTCGGCCAGCGACAGCCCGGCCCGCGCCAGGGCCTTGCGGCTCGCCGGCACCGGCCCCAGGCCCATGACCCGCGGCTCGACCCCCGCCGCCGCGGCCGAGACCACCCGGGCCAGCGGGGTCGCCCCCGCCCGCTCGCCGGCGGCGCGGCTGCCGACGACGAGGGCGGCGGCGCCGTCGTTGATGCCCGAAGCGTTGCCCGCGGTCACCACGCCGCCGTCGTAGAGGGGGCGCAACGTAGCGAGCTTCTCGAGCGATGTGCCGGGCCGGGGATGCTCGTCATGGGCGACGACCGTTTCCTCGCCGCGCTTCCGACCCGGCGCCGTCACCGGATCGAGCTCGTCCTTGAAGAAGCACGCGGCCTTGGCGGCGGCGAAACGCTGCTGCGACGCGACGGCGAAGCGGTCGCTGTCGGCGCGCGTGATGCCGAGGTCGGCAGCGACGTTGTCGGCCGTCTCGGGCATCGCGTGGTCGCCGTACCGGGCGGTCGTCCGGGGGTTCGAGAACCGAGAGCCCAGGGTGCTGTCGTGCACGGTGAGCTGGCGCCCGAAGGCCCGCTCCGACTTCGACATCACGAACGGGGCCCGGCTCATGCTCTCGACTCCGCCGGCGATGAACAGATCGCCCTGACCGCAGGCGACGGCCCGCGAGGCGTCCACGACGGCGGCGAGCCCACTCGCGCAGAGCCGGTTGACGGTCATCCCCGCGACCTCCACCGGCAGACCCGCGAGCAGACCGGCCCGCCGCGCGACGTTCCGGCAGTCCTCGCCGGCCTGGTTCGTACAACCGGCGATGACGTCCTCCACGTCTTCGGGCTTGAACGGGCTGCGCGCCATCAGGGTGGCGATGGGTCCGGCCAGCAGGTCGTCGGGGCGCACGAGCGAGAGCCCCCCGGCGTGGCGGCCGAACGGCGTGCGGACTCCGTCGTAGATGTAGGCGTCGGTCATGGTCGCGGGCCCCGTTCGCTGGGCGAAAGGCACCCATTATACGTGGGCGCCGGGAGAACAGGGCCCGCCGGAACGCGGCAGTCCGCCGGGCAGGGTTGCGCGCGGCGGACCGGTCGCACGCCCCCCGACGCGTCGCACGCCGCCTCACGGCCCACCGGCCGAAGGCCGCATTCGTTATCATCCCCTGCCATGGGCGGGCGACACGGCGTCGTGGCGGCGGGGCACGCACTGACGGCGGAAGCGGCGGGCGAGGTGCTGCGCGGCGGCGGCAACGCGTTCGACGCCGCGCTGGCCGCCCTCTGCGCCGCCTGCGCCTGCGAGCCGGCCCTCGCGTCCCTCGGCGGGGGCGGGTACCTCCTCGCCCAGCCCGCGGGCGGCGGACCCCGCCTCTACGACTTCTTCGTCCAGACCCCGAAGCGGCGGGCCGCAGCGGAAGAGATCGATTTCGAGCCTGCCGTCGTCGACTTCGGCCAGGCGCGGCAGGAGTTTCACATCGGACGCGGCGCCGTCGCGGTGCCGGGCGTGGTCCGCGGGTTCTTCGACGTGCACCGAAACCTCTGCACGATGCCCGCCGCCGACCTCGTCGCTCCCGCCTGCGGACTGCTGCGCGACGGCGTGGTGATGACCGCGCTGCAGGCCCATTTCCTGCAGCTGTTGCGGCCCATTCTCGGCGCCACGCCAGAGGCCCTCGCGCTCTACTCGAGCCCGCGCGACGGCTCCGCCCTGATCGCGGAAGGCGAGCGCCTGCGCAATCCGGAACTCGCCGACCTCCTGGAGCTGATGGCGGTCGAGGGAGACGACGTCTTCTATCGCGGCGCAGTGGCGCGGGCGCTGGTGGAGGACCTGCGCGACGGCGGGCTCATCGGCTTCGACGACCTCGCCGCCTACCGCACCGAGGTCCGGGCGCCGCTAACCCTCGACTACCGCGGCGTCACGGTGCTGACCAACCCGCCGCCCTCGGCCGGCGGCGCGATGGTCGGCTTCAGCCTCGGCCTGCTGAACGGCCTGCCGGTCGCGCCCCCCGGGAGCGGCCTCGCCGTCGCGACGCTCGCCGACGTGATGCGCGCCACCGGGTCCGCACGCACCGAGGCGCATGACGGCGAGCCGGCCGGCTCGAACGAACGCATGCTCGATCCGGCCCTGTTGGCGCGGTGGCGGAACGAGGTCCGGGGGCGGGCGCAGGCCGTTCGAGGAACGACCCATCTCGGGGTGATCGACCGTCGGGGCAACCTCGCGAGCCTCACCCTGTCGAACGGGGAGGGCTCGGCGCGGGTGGTCCCGGGCACCGGCGTCGTGCTGAACAACATGCTCGGCGAGGAGGACCTCAACCCCGGCGGCTTCCACCGCTGGCCGCCCGGTCACCGCATGGCGTCGATGATGGCCCCGACCGCCCTGCGATGGCCCGACGGTCGGCTGGTGGCGACCGGCTCCGGCGGCTCGAACCGCATTCGCAGCGCCGTCCTGCAGGTGATCGTGAATCTCGTCGACCACGGGATGGATGTCGACTCGGCGGTGCGCGCGCCCCGCATCCACGTCGAGGGACCGATGCTCAGTGTCGAGGGCGGCCACGACCGCGAGGCCATCGCCGAAGCCCTGACCGCGTGGCCCGAGCACCAAGTGTGGAACGACCGCAGCGTCTTCTTCGGCGGCGCGCACACCGCGGAGCGGCGCGGGGACGACCTCGGGGGCGCCGGCGACCCCCGCCGCGACGGCTTCCACCTCGTCGTCTGACGACGCCGATCCCGTCGAGCCTTCCACCGTCGAAGGGCTGACAGGCGCGCGCCCGCCCCGCCTTGACGCGTCCCCGTCCGCAAGCCCGCCCCGTTCCCGTCGGCCGGGCTACAGCTCATCGATTATCGCGTTCAGCGTCCCGCTCGGCCGCATGGCCCGCTCGACCAGGGCATCGTCGGGCCGATAGTACCCGCCGATGTCGACCGCGCTCCCCTGCGCGGCAAGCAGCTCGCGGGTAATCGCCGCCTCGCTCTCCGCGAGTCGGGCCGCCGCCGCCGCGAAACGGGCCTTCATCTCCGCGTCCTCGTCCTGCGCCGCGAGGGCCTGGGCCCAGTAGAGCGCGAGGTAGAACGTGCTGCCCCGGTTGTCGATCTCGTTGACCTTCCGCGAGGGATAGCGGGCATTCTCCAGGTACGCGCCGATCGCCTGGTCCAGCGTCCTCGCCAGCAGCTTAGCCGTCGCGTTGCCGGTCCGGTCCGCGACGAGCTCGAGCGACGGCACGAGGGCGCAGTACTCGCCGAGCGAATCCCAGCGCAGATGGCCTTCCCGCAGCATCTGCTCGACGTGCTTTGGCGCCGATCCGCCGGCGCCGGTCTCGAAGAGGCCGCCGCCGTTGAGGAGGGGCACGATCGACAGCATCCGGGCGCTCGTCCCGAGCTCGAGAATGGGAAAGAGGTCGGTGAGGTAGTCGCGCAGGACGTTGCCGGTCACCGCGATGGTGTCCTCGCCGCGCCGGACGCGCGCGAGCGAGAAGCGCATGGCGTCGACCGGCTTCAGGATTCGGATGTCCAGCCCCTCCGTGTCGTGCTCGGGCAGGCAGGCGCGGACCTTCGCGATGATCTGGGCGTCGTGGGCGCGCGCCTCGTCCAGCCAGAACACCGCGGGCGCACCCGACGCCCGGGCCCGGCCGACCGCGAGCCGGACCCAGTCGCGGATCGGCTCGTCCTTGGTCTGGCACATGCGGAAGATGTCGCCGGCGCCCACGGGCTGCTCGATGAGGACCGCGCCGTCTTCGGCGACGACGCGGACGGTCCCGGGGCCGGCCCCCGTGAAGGTCTTGTCGTGCGAGCCGTACTCCTCCGCCTTGCGGGCCATCAACCCCACGTTGGACACGTTGCCCATCGTCGCGGGGTCGAACTGCCCGTGCTGTCGGCAGTCATCGAGGATGGCCTGGTACATGGTGGCGTAGGAGCGGTCGGGCACCATGGCCACCGTGTCCTGCAGCTCGTCGGCGGCGTTCCACATACGGCCGCCGTCGCGGACGACGTTCGGCATCGACGCGTCGATGATGACGTTGTTGGGCACGTGCAGGTTGGTGATGCCCTTGCGCGAATCGACCATCGCGAGGGGCGGCCGCGTCGCATACACCGCGTCGATGTCGGCCTCGATGGCGGCGCGCTCCTCCGCCGGCAGCTTCGCGACCTTCTCCAGCACGCCGCCGAGGCCGTCGTTCACGTCGGCGCCGATCGCCCGCAGGGTCGCGGCGTGCTTCCGCAGGGCCGGCTCGTAGTACACCGACACGCAGTGCCCGAACATGATGGGGTCGGAAACCTTCATCATCGTCGCCTTGAGGTGGAGCGACAGCAGGGTTCCGTCCTCCCTCGCCTCCTCGATGGTCCGGCTGAAGAAGGCCCGCAGTGCGGCCACCTTCATGACCGCGGCGTCGACGACCTCGCCCGCCTCGATCCGCACGCGCTCCTTCAGGACCACGACCGCCCCGCCGGCGTCGACGAACTCGATCCGCACGTCGCGCGGTTGGTCCACGGTGACGGAGCGCTCGCTGCCGAAGAAGTCGTCCTCCTGCATGTGGGCGACCCGCGCCTTCGACCCCGACGCCGGCCACGGCTTCATCATGCGGTGCGGGTGCTTCTGCGCGAACCGCTTCACGGCGGCGGCGGGCCGGCGGTCGGAGTTGCCCTCGCGGAGGACCGGGTTCACGGCCGACCCCAGGACGGCGGCATAGCGGGCCCGCACGGCCCGCTCGCCCTCGCGCTCGGCCTCCTCCGGGTAATCGGGAACGTCGAATCCCTGGCCCTGCAACTCGGCGATCGCCGCCCGCAGCTGGGGGACGGTGGCGCTGATGTTGGGCAGCTTGACGATGTTGGCGTCCGGCGTCCGGGCGAGCCCGCCGAGGGCCGCGAGGTGGTCCGGGACGCGCTGGTCCTCGCGCAGCCGGTCCGGAAAGGCGGCGAGGATGCGACCCGCGAGGGAGATGTCGCGGGTCTCCACCTCGACCCCCGTTCCCGCGGTGAACGCCCGCACGATCGGCAACAACGCGTGGGTGGCGAGGGCCGGGGCTTCATCGATCTTCGTCCAGATGATGGTGGAGGCTGACATGGTCTCTCCGAATGGCGGCGTCGAACGGCAAGGGGACCGGTCCCGGGCGGGCGCCGATCCACCCATCGTACCCGATCCGAGACCACCGCACACGCGAGCCCGCGTCCGGGCGCGTCCGGGAGCGTGCAGCGCGACCTCCATGCCGACGTGGCAGATCCACGTGAGCGAATGGCAGGACGGGAGGGCGCGTCGGGCGGTTTCATCGCGGGCTCGAGACCGAAGCGCGAGCAGACGACCGACGACGGCGCGACCGACGAAGCCCGCGCCCGTGGGGATATAATGCCGTCCCTGCAATGCCGCCACTGCATGGGCTGCGCGTCCTCGACCTGACCCGAGTGCTGGCCGGGCCCTATTGCGCCATGATGCTGGGCGACATGGGGGCCGACGTCATCAAGGTCGAAGAGCCCTCGCACGGTGACGACACGCGCGCGTGGGCGCCGTTCGCGGACGGCGTGAGCACTTTCTTCCTGGGGCTGAACCGCAGCAAGCGGAGCGTCGCCCTCGACCTCAAGACCCCGGCCGGGGCCGACGCCCTGAGAAGACTCCTCGCCGAGGCCGACGTCCTCATCGAGAACTTCAGGCCGGGCAGCCTCAAGAAGCTGGGTTTCGACTACGAATCCGTCCGCGGCGACTTCCCCCAGTTGGTCTACTGCTCGATCACCGGCTACGGCCAGCGGGGCCCGAAACGCAACCTCCCCGGATACGACGCGGTCATCCAGGGCGAGTCGGGGGTCATGCACGTCACCGGCTCCCCGGACGGCCCCCCGACGCGGGTCGGCGTCGCGATGACCGACTTCCTCGCCGGGCTCTACGCGATGAACGGCATCCTTCTCGCGCTGCGCGACCGCGACGAGACGGGGCTGGGGCAGCACGTCGACATCGCCCTCCTCGACTCGATGACCTCGACCCTGGCCCTGCCCGCCAACGTCCTCTTCGCGACCGGGGAGGAGTTGGGGCGCGAGGGCAACGACCACCACGCGCTGACCCCGTACGAAGCGCTCGAGGTGAGCGACGGGCTGGTGATGATCGCAGTCGGCAACCAGCGTCTGTGGCGCCAGTTCTGCCGGGCCATCGGCCGGCCGGGGTTGGAGGCCGACCCCCGGTTCGTCACCAACACCGAGCGGATGCGGCATCGGGAAGATCTGAAGGCCCTGCTCGGCTCGCTGCTCGGGACGTGGACCCGCGACGAGGTGATCGAGCGCCTGCGGTCCCATGCGGTCCCCTGCGGTCAGGTGCGCTCGCTGGCCGAGGCCCTCGCCGACCCCCAACTCGCGGCCCGCGACATGGTGGTGAAGCTGGACCATCCGCGGCTCGGCGCCATTCGCGCGCTGGGAAACCCCATCAAGCTGTCGCGCACGCCGGCCGTCGTCGACCGTGCTCCGCCGGGCCTCGGCGAGCACACGGAGGAGATCCTGGCCGACTTGCCGGGCCACGCGCCGCCGGCGGATCCGCCGGCGGCGCAGACGCCGGCTACGGAGACGGCGACGGCGGCCGCGGTCACCGCCGACGTGGGGGAGTGACGGATGCACCATCGCAAGACGGGGAACTCGCCCGGACCGGATCGGCGCGAAGGCGGCGTCGCGCGGCGCGCCGCCGGGCTGGTCTGCGCGGGCATGCTGCTGGCCGCCGGAGCCGCCGCGCATGCGCAGGACGGCGCCCGCTTCGGGGGCCGTCTCTCGATCGTCCCGGTCGACTTCGCCACGCGTCCGAACGTGTCGGGCTCGGGCGAAGCCGAGGCGGTGCTCGAGGACCGCACCCTCACGGTCGTCGGCACCTTCGCGGGGTTGAGCTCGCCGGCCACCGAAGCCCATCTCCACCGAGCCCCGCCGGCGCGCCGCGGGCCCGCGATGTTCGCCCTCGACGTCACCGCGGCCGCGTCGGGCCGGGTCGACGGCGAGATCGAGCTCGACGACGGACAGGTGGAGGCGCTGCGCCGTGGCGAGTACTACGTGCAGATCGCGACCCGGAACAACCCCGACGGGGAGCTCCGCGGATGGCTGCTTCCCCGCGACGAGGAGACGGCCGGGACGACGGCGCCGTCGCCGCCTCGCTCCCTGGCCGGCCAGGCGCGGACCGGTGAGCTCGCGTACCGCGACGTCTGCGCCTCGTGCCACCAGCGCGACCTGAGCGGGGGCTTCGACACGCCGGAGCTCGCGGGATCCGCGTTCCGCAGCATGTGGAGCGGCCGGCCGGTGCAGGAGCTGCTCGGCTACGTCAAGGCGGCGATGCCGCCGGCGGGGCGCCAGCCCGACGAGGACACCCTGACCGCCATCGTCGCCTACATCCTGCGAGAGAACGGCGCCGCCCCCGGCGGCCCGGCGCTGTCTCCGGCGTCGGCGGGGCTCATCGTCCCCTGACGCGAGAACGGCTGGTTGTCCGGCGGGCGTCTGCCTTATCATGGACTGGAAGCCCGTGTCGAAGGCCCCAGCGTCGCACCTCGGGCTCCCGGGCGCAGGCGCCCATCGGGTTTCTGGATCGGGGTGTCGTGTATGGCGGTACGTCCGCGCGGCCGGAGCACCGGGCCGTTCGTCGGCGTCGTCGCACTGGCGATAGTCGCCGGCGTCGCCTCGTTCGATTTCTTCCTCGCGGATCCGGAAGTCGAGGAGGCGCCCTCGCGCGCGGAGGCGCCGGCCCCCTCGCCGCCTGCGGTGGACGCCGCCCCGGACCCCGCACCCGACCCGCCGGTTTCGCTCGACGAGAGCGACGGCATGGTGCGGCATCTGGTGGGGAAGCTGTCGTCGCACCCGGGCTTGGCGGCGTGGCTCATTCCCGACGATCTGGTCCGCGTCTTCGTCGTCGTGGTGGACAACATCGCCGACGGCCACACGCCGGACCGGCACCTGCCGCCATGGCGCCCCACGCGGCGGTTCCGTACCGCCGGGTCACCCCCCGAGCTTCACGTCGATCCGCGCAGCCACGCCCGCTACGACACCCACGCGGAGATCGTGGCGGCCATCGAGCCGATGGTGGCGGCCGAACTCTATCACGACCTCCGGCCGCTCATCGCGGCCGCCTACGCCGAGCTGGGACGTACCGGGGACGAGTTCGACGCAACGGTGATGCGCGCCCTCCGGAACCTCCTCGAAACGCCGGTGCTCGAACGCAAGCCCCGGCTGATTCACCGCGCTCCGTTCTTCGAGTTCGCGGACCCCGCGCTCGAGGACCTTCTGCCGGTCCAGAAACAGTTTCTCGGCATGGGTCCGCGCAACGTGCGGGCGGTGCAAGCCAGTCTGCTGGAGATAGCCGAGGCGATCGGATTCGACATCGCGATCCTGCCGGTCCCCGAGGTGCTCCGCTAGCGCCCCCCGACACCGACGCCCCGAAATGCGGCTCATCGTGAAGCGTCTCGACCGGGCCGGGGCTCGCCTGCCCGAGCGCGCGCACCCCGGCGATGCCGGGCTCGACCTGTTCGCGACGGCCGACCTCGACCTCCCCCCCGGCGAGGCCCGGCTCGTCGGCACCGGGCTCGCCGTCGAGCTGCCCCCCGGCACCGAGGGCCAGATACGCCCGCGCAGCGGTCTCGCTCTCCGCCACGCGGTCACCGTGCTGAACGCGCCGGGCACGATCGACGCCGGCTATCGGGGAGAGGTCGGGGTCCTCCTCGTCAACCACGGCCGGCAGGCCTTCCGCGTGCAGCAGGGCATGAAGGTGGCGCAGCTCGTGGTGACGCCGGTGGTCGAGGTCGAGGTGGTGGAGGCGCAGACGCTCTCGGACACCTCCCGGGCCGGGGGCGGCTTCGGGTCGACGGGGTGATATGGTGAGATCCGCGACGCCATGGCGACCGATCCGAACCGTCCCACCGACGGCCCCCTGCGGGTGGCCCTGTGCCAGTGCAACCTGCCCGTCGGCGATCTCGCGGGGAACCTCGACCGACTCCGCGATCTGATCGCGCGCGCCTCGGAGCGCGGCGCCGGACTGACCGTCTTTCCCGAGCTCTCCGCCACCGGGTACCCGCCCGAAGACCTGCTGCTGAACCCGCGGTTCACGGAGGCCGCGGCCGACGGGGTGCGGCGTCTCGCGGCATCGGTGACGGAGACGGTGGCGGTGGTCGGACTGCCGGATCTTTCGGGCGACCTCCACAACGCGGCCGCGGTGCTCGCGGACGGCGAGGTCGCCGCCATCTACCGTAAGCACTTCCTGCCGAACTACGGGGTCTTCGACGAGCAGCGGTACTTCGCCAGGGGCGACGCCGCCCTCACCGTCGACCTCGGCGCCGCCCGCGTCGGCGTCACCATCTGCGAGGACCTCTGGTACCCGGGGGGACCGGGCCGGTGGGCGGCGATCGACGGCGGCGCGGTGGTCCTCGTGAACCTGTCGGGCTCGCCGTACCACCGAGGCAAGGGCGTCGAGCGTGAGCGCATGCTCGCCCAGCGCGCGGCCGACTACGGCTGCTTCGTGGCCTTCTGCAACGCCGTCGGGGGCCAGGACGAGCTGATCTTCGACGGCCACAGCCTCGTCGTCGATCCCGCGGGACGGGTCGTCGCCCGCGGCGCGCAGTTCGAGGAGGACCTGCTGGTCGTCGACCTCGACACCGTCTCGGCCACGCGGCGGCGCCTCCACGACCCGCGGTGGCGGCAGGCCGGCGCCGACCGCGACCGCGTGAGATCGATAGCGGTCGGGACGGCCGCAAGACCAGTGCCCCCGGCAGGGTCGACCATCGGTGAACAGCCACCGCGAACGGTCGAGACCGCCTCGCCCCCGCACGCCGCGACGCCGCCTCTCGGCCAGCGGCGACTGCGAACCGCCGGGAGCGCCGCGCCGCCCGCTCCGGCGGCGGACCCGGTCCTCGGCGAACCACGATCGTCCATCCCGGCCCCGGACGGACGGCGGCAACTCCGGGGCTCGGACGAGACGGAGCCGGTCCTCGGCGAACCGCAATCGCCGATGGCCGAGGCCGCCCCGAGGCGCTCCCCGGCGCCGGCCTTCCTGGCGCCGGCTTCGCCGGTCCCGCCGCTGCTCGGGCCCGAGGCCGAGGTCTACCGCGCGCTGACCCTCGGCACCGCCGACTACTTCCGCAAGAACCGGTTCCGCCACGCGGTGCTGGGCCTCTCCGGGGGCATCGACTCCGCCCTCGCGCTGACCGTCGCGGCCGACGCCCTCCGCCCCGCCGCCGTGACCGCGGTCTCGATGCCGTCGCGCTTCACCGCCACCGAGAACCGGGACGACGCGCGGCAACTGGCCGACGGCCTGGGCGTCGATCTGATCGAGCTGCCCATCGCGGAGCTCGCGAGCGCCTACGAACACGCCCTCGCCGGGCCGTTCGCCGACGCGCCGCCCAACGTCGCCGAGGAGAACCTCCAGGCGCGCATTCGCGGCAACCTGCTGATGGCCCTCTCCAACAAGTTCGGCTGGCTCGTGCTGACGACGGGGAACAAGAGCGAAATGAGCGTCGGCTACGCCACCCTGTACGGCGACATGGCCGGCGGCTTCGCGGTGCTGAAGGACGTCCTGAAGGGATGGGTGTACCGCTTGGCGCGGTGGCGCAACCGCGACGGCGAGGTCATCCCGCAGCGCATCATCGACAAGCCGCCGACGGCGGAGCTGCGCGAGAACCAGCTCGACACCGACAGCCTGCCCGCCTACGACGTCCTCGACGCAGTGCTCGAGGCCTACGTGGAGGAGGACCGCAGCCCCGAAGACATCGCCGAGGCCGGCTTCGACCGCGCCCTCGTCGACCGCATCGTCGCGATGGTCGACCTCGCCGAGTACAAACGTCGGCAGGCCCCGCCGGGGGTGCGCATCTCGGTGCGCGCGTTCGGTCGGGACCGCCGGCTGCCCATCACCAACCGCTACACGCCGCGTTCGAGTTCCGGCGTGCTGCCCTGAGGGTGCGATCGGCGACCCTTCGCGACCGCATGGCCCGCCCCGAGGGTTTCCTCGCCGGTCGGCGCGCTCGCGATGCCGCGTAGCCGGAGAGCGCCGCCTGCGGATCGGCCCGCCGCCCCCTGCGAGGAGCCTCGCCGTTCACGGTGCAGACTCCGCGTCCGTCAATCGGGTCCGTCCGGCTCCTCCACCGCGATCATCCTGCCCTCGACCATCCGGCCCACGAAGCGGGCCAGCCGCTCGTCGGCCGGCTCGACCCGCATTCCGAACGCCGAACGCATCGCCCGGGCGATCTCGGCGAGCGAGGTGCGGCCGTCGCACGCCTTCCAGACCAGGGTCCCCACCTCATCGAGCCGGATCCGGTAGTACGGGTCACCCGAGAGCGCGGCCAGCCAACGCCCCGGCCGGCTCGTGCCGAAGCGCGGGCGCAGGAGCACGCACCGGCCGTCCTCCTCACGCCACTCGAGCAGCCGCCGCGGCCGGACGTCCAAGACGATCACGACGGCGGAGCGCCCGGCCCCGTGTCCTCCTCGCCGGCGGCCAAGGGCACCCGGACCAGCAAGTAGTAGAGCAGGCCGAACACCAGGGCGCCGAGCAGGGACTGGAGCCAGTCGGGGAAGCCCGCCGTCTCGGCGATCGAGGGCAGGACCCGACCCACTTCCCCGCCCCCGATCCCCGCCGCCCCCAGGACCATGAACGCCAGCGCCACCGCCATCAGCGCCTCGCCCGCGATGAAGCCCGACGACAGCAGCACCCCGGTGTTGTTCGCCTTCGTCACCGCCGCCTCGCCGGCGTCGCGGGCCGCGAGGGCGCGCGCCAGCAGCCACGCGATGACGCCGCCGACGAAGATCGCGGCGGTGGCCGAGAACGGCAGATACATGCCGACCGCGATCAGCATCGGCGAGGGCGACTGGATGAGGATGAGCCCGATGGCGAGGAACATCCCGGTGACGACGAGCGGCCAGGCCATCTCCCCGCCGACGATGCCCTCCGCCATCAGCGCCATCAGCCCGGCCTGGGGCGCGGGCAAATCGGCGCTGCCGATGGTGTAGACCTCGTGCATCGCCATCATCGGCAGGATGAGGACGAGGGCCGCGACGATCACCCCGATGATCTCGCCGACCTCCATCTTCCACGGAGTCCCGCCGAGTATGTGGCCGACCTTCAGGTCCTGCAACATGTCGCCGGCGACGCCCGCCGCGCAGCAGACCACTCCCGCCACCCCGAGGACGCCGAGGATGCCGGCGGGGCCGGTCACCCCCAGCCCGAGCATGAGGATCGCCGCAATCAGGAGGGTGCTGAGGGTCAGGCCGCTGATGGGGTTGTTCGAGCTGCCGAGCAACCCCACCAGGTACCCCGCCACCGCCGCGAACAGGAACCCGAGGACCACCATGACCACGGTCAGCACGAGGGCGCCGGGAATGCTGCCGCTGAAGAACCAGTAGAGGCCGAGCAGGGGCAGGCAGAGGGCGGCGATGGCGATGCCGATCTTGTTGAAGTCCAGATCGAGGTTCCGCCGGGTGACCTTCCCCGCACCGGTCTGCGCCCGCTGGACGTCGGTGAACGCCCGGCCGATCCCCTCGATGAGGGCCGTCCTCAGGTTGAAGAGCGTGTAGAACGCGGCCACGATCATCGTTCCCACCGCGAGGGGTCTTATCTGCCGCAGCCACACCTCCTCGCCGAGGGCCATCAGGGCCGCCCCGTCCGCCGTCTCCGCCGCCGCGTCCGCGTTCAGGAACAACCCCAGCGGCACCAGCAGGAGCCAGCCGAGCACCGCCCCCGCGAACACCGTCGAGGCAATGCGCGGGCCGACGATGAACCCGACCCCGACGAGGGCCGGCGAGGCGGCCGGCGACTGCAGGATGAACCCACCGGCATAGCTCACCGGCTGGCCCAACATCTCGACCGTCGAACGCCCCAGGTTGACGAAGCCGGTGGCCGAGTCCCTCACGATCTGCAGGCCGTAGGAGTTCTCGACGAGCTCCCACGCGGCGGCGATGCCCATCGCCTGGAAGACGTACTTGGCGCCGGTCTGGCGGCCCTGCCCCGCCTTCACCAGCTCCGCCGCGGCCACGCTCTCGGGAAACGGCAGATCCGCTTCGACGACCATCGTGCGGCGCAGAACGATGATGAACAGCACCCCGAGCAGCCCGCCCACGAGCATGATGGCGGTGCTCTCCCGGTAGCGCAGCTCGTCCCAGACCCCGCTGATCACGAAGGCGGGAATCGTGAAGATGGCCCCCGCCACGAGGGCCTCGCCCACCGAGGCGGTAGTGCGCGAGATGTTCTCCTCGAGCACCGACCCCCCGACCCCCCGCAGCGCCGCCATCGCCACCACCGCGGCCGGGAACGTCGCGGCGACGGTGAGGCCGGCGCGCATCCCCAGGTAGGCGTTGGCGGCGCCCAGCACGACGGCCATCAAGACACCGATGATCACGGCGCGGGCGGTCAGCTCCGGCAGGTCGGTCTCTTCGGGGACGAACGGCGTGAACCGCGGCGGCGACGGGTCGGGTGCGCTCATGGCTGCCTGTCTCCGTGACGTCCGGGGCCGGGAGTCCGCGGCGCAGGGCAGCCGCCGACTCCGCCGGGGGATGGTCGGGCGGCGAGCGGAGCCGCGGGCGACGACCGGCCGGCCGGGTCGCCCCGCGCTTTCCGCACACGGACCGTGCGGTCCCGCGGGGTCGACGCCACCCGCGATCGGCGCCCCGACACGCCGCCACCTCGGCGCGGAATCCTCTCGCGTTCCGCCTTTATACGGGCATGCGCCGCCCGAAGCAACCGCCGGCCGCCTTGTCAGGCCGCGAAGCCGGATGGTACTGTCCTGTCAGCGAATCTCCGATGGACCTGCATGACGACGACCGCAGCGTGGCGCTCCGACCTCGGAGCACCGCCGCCGTCCTCCCCGCCGCCCGTCTCGTCCGCGACATCTACGCCGGGGAGCGGCGGGCGGGCCGGCCCGTCGTCTCGATCGAGCTCTTCCCGCCGCGGACCCGCGAGGGGCTGGTCACCCTCTTCGAGCGCACGCTGCCGGCGTTGCAGGCGATCCGGCCGCACTTCTACTCGGTGACCTACGGGGCCGGCGGCAGCACCCGCGACAAGACCCTCGACATCGCGGACCGGATACAACGGGAGCACGGCGCCACCGCAATGGCGCACCTGACGTGCATCAGCACGCCGCGCCCCGAGATCGAGCGGTACCTGCGGGAGGCGCGGGAGCGCGGCATCCGCAACATCCTCGCCCTGCGCGGCGACCCGCCCCAGAACGTGGACGAGCTCGCCGAGCTCGAGAGCGGGTTCGAGTACTCGTACCAATTGGTGACGTTCATCCGGCAGCTCGGCGGCTTCTCCATCGGGACCGCCGGCTTTCCCGAGAGCCATGTCGCGTGCACCGAGGGGAAGCACGTCGACTGGCAGCGGCTGAAGGCCAAGATCGACGCCGGCGCCGACCTCGTGCTGACGCAGCTCTTCTTCGACAACGACGACTACTTCACGTTCCGAGACTACCTGGTGGAGACCCTGGGGGTGCGGGTGCCGCTGACCCCGGGAGTGCTGCCGATCCTCGGCACCCGGCAGATCCAGCGGTTCACCGCCATCTGCGGGGCGGCGCTGCCGGCCCCCCTGCTCGAGAAGCTGGAGAGGTTCGGCGACGACGCGGAGGCTGTCGCCGACTTCGGCATCGAGTTCGCCACCCGCCAGTGCGAGGCCCTGCTCGCGGGGGGGGCGCCGGGCCTCCACGTCTACTCGCTGAACCGGGCCCGCGCGGTCACTAGCATCGTGGAAGCCCTCGGACTGCGCGGCTAGGGCTAGGGCCCGCCCCAGGGACACGCCGGGGAGTCCGCTAGGCTAGGCGGAAGGGCCGTCGGCCCGCTCCGCGGGCCGCCCCAGAGACACGCCGGGGTCAGCCCGGAAGCGCCGTGCGGCGAACGTCGGCCCCGACGCGACGCCTCGATGGCCGGCCGTCGACACCGGCGGCGCCGACGTTCCCGGGCTCAGGAGCGCTCGATCCACTCGACGAACCTCGATCCCTCGGAGGCGTCGACGATCATGACCCGGGTGACCCGCGCGTTCTCGTGGATCAACGCCTTGGTGGCGTCGCGAGCCTCCTCGACGGTGGCGTAGCGGTTGAACAGGATGGGCGAGTTTGCGGCGCCGCCGCGAACGGTGGGAATGAGCTTGAACATGGCGGGAGATCATACCCCGTCACGAGAGTCGGCGCGGACGCGGGGCGCCGAGGCGCGACCCGTCCGAACGACCGCCGAGCATGCACGGCCGACGGCGACAGGCGCGACGATCTGCATCATCCCGCCGGCCGTCCTCCGGCATCGGCCGCCGGCCACTGCCGGCGCCCGAGGTCCGTTCCCACCGCCAGCGCCAGGACCTCGCCGTAGCTCCGCACCCCGCCGGCCACCCGGTTCGCCCGGAGATACCCGTCGTTGAGGCGCCGGGCGTTGCGCTGGATCACGGGCACGACGCGGCTCGTCCGCGCACGAATCGCGGCGTAGTCGGCGCGCGGACCCGGACCGAGCCGCGCGCCGAGGGCCTCCCGCGACGACTCCGGGACCGCGCCGAGAAGCCGCCCCACCAGATTGAGCCATCCGCTGTACTGCATGCGCTCGTCCCCCTCCAGGCAGGTCAGCCACGCCACGAAGTTGGCTTCCGCCTCGTGGGCGTAGCCGGCCACGTGGGCCCACTCGTGCGCGGTGACGAAGGGCCGCTCGAACGGCAGCACGGTGTCGTTCACGAGCACCTGGAGGGAGAAGGGGTCGGTCATGCCGTCGATGCCGGCGCGCCGAAAGTACGGGGTCAGCAGCGAGCGCCGAGGGACGACGGGGGGAGCGGGTCGGGACGCCCCGAGTTCGCGCTGCACGCGCTCGAACGCGGGGCCGAGCTCGACTGGCAGCTCCTCGAGCTGCGGCCACGACCGCGTCTCGATGACTTCGAACAAGCGGTCGAGGTGGCTCACGGCGATCGCCGCCAGCTCCTCCACGACCGCCGGGGTCACCCGATCCGCCGTGTAGCCCAGCTTCGCGCCCAGCGTCTCGCGCCGGTAGTTCATCCCCCAGGCAGCGAGGAACACCAGGTAGAGCGCCGCAGCGATGACCGCGAGCCGGGCCGCGACGGCGCCGAGCACGCGCAGCCGCCCCTGATGCCCCGGCCACAGCAGGCGCCAGACGCTCCAACCAAGGATGGCCGCCGCCCCGCCGAGCAGCAGCCAGTCGAAGATCACCAGGGGCGCCCGGTTCGTCACCGCCGTCACGAGCTGCCGCAGAACGGGATACGCCCCCTGCGAGTACACGGACTCGACGGCGGAGCGCGAGACGGGCAGCACCGCCATGAGGATCGCGCCGACGACGAGCGCCGGGGGCAGCCAGCCCGGCCCGCGGTGAACGGGCCCCGGTCGGGATCGACGCCGCGCCATGCCCGTACCCTACACCACGCGGGACGGGCGCCGGGACGGGCGCCGGGCCGGGTGTCGCACGCGCCGCCGGCTCCGCGCCCGCTCACGCGCTCGAAGACGGACCGCCACTCCCGAGACGCCGCCGGAGACGCAGGCGCCGCCGGCTCCGCGCCCGCTCACGCGCTCGAAGACGGACCGCCACTCCCGAGACGCCGCCGGAGTCGCACGCGCCGCCGGCTCCGCGCGCGCTCACGCTCGGCGCCCCGCGCCGGCCGCGAGGCCGGGTGTACACTGGGCCGATGTCCAGACTCGACGACGACCCGACCTGGGGCCGGTCGACGGTGCACACCGTGTGCCCCCTCGACTGCCCGGACACCTGCAGCCTCGAGGTCGCGGTCGAGCGGGGGGCCGTCGTCTCCATCGACGGGTCGCGCAGGAACCCCGTCACCGACGGCTACATCTGCGGGAAGGTCCGCCGGTTCGGCGAACGGGTGTACGGCGACGCCCGCCTGGCCCAGCCCCTCGTCCGCCGGGGCGCCCGCGGCGACGGCGAGTTCCGGGAGGCCGCGTGGGACGAGGCCCTCGCCCTGATCGCCGAGCGGATGATGGAGATCCGCGACACGGTCGGCGCCGAGGCGGTGCTCCCGTTCTCCTACGGCGGCTCGAACGGCCTGCTGACCCAGGACACCGTCGATGCGCGGCTGTTCCGCCGGTTCGGCGCGTCGCGGCTCGCCCGCACCGTGTGCGCCCTGCCGACCAGCACCGCCAACCAAGCCCTGTACGGCAAGATGCCGGGCGTGACCTACGCCGACTACCGCCACGCCCGGCTCATCGTGGTGTGGGGCGCCAACCCCGCGAGCTCGGGCATTCACCTGATGCCGCACGTCAAGGCGGCGCAGGAGGCGGGTGCGGCCCTCGTGGTCGTCGACCCTCGCCGGACGAAGCTGGCCCGGCGGGCCGACATCCACCTCGCGGTGAGGCCGGGGACCGACGTCGTGCTCGCGCTGGCCCTGCACCGCCACCTGTTCGAGCACGATCGGGCCGACGAACGGTTCCTCGCCGCCCACGCCGAGGGCGCGGACCGGCTGCGGGAGCGTTGCGCGGAATGGACGGTCGACCGGGCGGCGGAGGTGGCGGGGCTCGACCCGGGGTTGATCGAGAGTTTCGCCGAGATGTACGCCGACTACTCCCCCGCCGTCATCCGCTGCGGCTGGGGACTCGAGCGCAACCGCAACGGCGGCAGCGCCGCCCTCGCGGTGCTCGCGCTGCCCGCCGTCGCCGGGAAGTTCGGGGTCCGGGGCGGCGGCTACTCGATGAGCAACACGGCCGCCTGGAACCTGTCCGCCGAGTCGTGGATCGGCGCACCCGAGCCCGATACGCGGGTGGTCAACATGAACCGCCTGGGACGAGCCCTGCTCGAGTTGCGGGACCCGCCGATCAAGATGCTGTTCGTCTACAACTGCAACCCCGTGGCGACGATGCCGAACCAGAACCGCGTGATCGAGGGACTCTCCCGCGACGACCTCTTCACCGTGGTCTTCGACCAGGTCATGACGGACACGGCCAAGCTCGCCGACGTGGTGCTGCCCGCCACCACGTTCCTCGAGTCCTACGACGTGGCGCGGAGCTACGGGTCGACCAACCTGCAGCTCGCCCGCCCCGTGATCGAGCCGGTGGGCGCGTCACGACCCAACGTCGAGGTCTTCGCGGAGCTCGCGGGCCGGTTGGGCATCGAGGTCGGCGCCGGGAACGGGAGCGACGCCGAGGCCCTCCTCGAGCTCGCGGCGGCCCTGCCCGAAGAGGCCCGCGGCGATCTCCTCGAGTCGGGCATCGCCCTCGGGGTGGCGGAGGGCGCGCCGGTCCAGTTCGTCGATGTCCATCCCCGGACCCCGAACGGGAAGGTGCGGCTGTTCCCCGACGAGCTCGAGCACGAAAGCCCCGAGGGCATCTACCGCTTCCGGCCCGATCCGGCCACCGCCGACTACCCCCTCGCCCTGATCTCGCCGTCCACCGGCAAGACCGTCAACTCCACCCTCGGCGAGCTGCGCGCGCGCGCGGCCAGCCTGCAGATGCACCCCGACGACGCCGAGCCGCGCGGCATCGCCGACGGCGACACCGCCCGCGTCTTCAACGCCCTCGGCGAGGTGCACTGCCCCGTGGCGGTGGACGCCGGCATCCGGCGGGGCGCCGTCGCGCTGCCCAAGGGCCTCTGGCGCATGAGCACCCTCAACGGCGCGACCGCCAACGCCCTCGTCCCCGACGACCTGACCGACGTCGGCGGCGGCGCCGTCTTCAACGACGCCCGCGTCCAGGTCGCCCGCATCGTCACCGCCACCCTGAAGCTGGACCGGCCGTCGTCGGCGCTCTCCGAATCAGATGCCGGCCGGGATGCGTCCGTCTCCCCATTCTGACCCGACGGCCGCAGACGAGGCTCCCTCGAACCGTCAGGCTTCCCGCGGCGCCGCCCGGGGGGCGGCGTGGTCGGGATGGACGAGGTCGGAGACCCGGCCGCCCGGCATGCGGAGGGCCGCGATGACCGCGACGCCGGTGACGGCGGCGGTAAGCCCGAAGACGCGGTGAATCGCCTCGAGCATGCCGGCCTGCGAGGGTTCCGTGCTCTGGGCGACGGTCGCCGCGATCACCGCGCCGAACAGGGCGACGCCCACCGCCCCGCCGATGCTGCGGGTGAACTGGCCGAACGACGTGGCGACCCCGAGATGGCGCCGCGCGACCCCGCTCTGCATGGCGAACACCAGCGAGAGCATCGCCGTCCCCATGCCCATGCCGACCAGCGCGAGGTCGGCCCGAAGCACCCAGTCGGGAGTATCGCCGCCGACGAGGGTCAGGCCCACGAAGCCGAGGGTGACGGCGCTCAGGCCGCCCAGCACCATCGGCCGGTAGCCGGTCCGGTGCACGAGCCGGCCGGCGATCACCGACACCACGACCCACCCGAGCACCAGCGGGGTCAGGGCGCGGCCCGCCTCGACCGGGGTGCCGCCCAGCCCTTCCTGCACGAGGAGAGGCACGTAGGTGATGGCGCTGAACATGGCCGCCCCGACGAGGAGCCCGATGCCCGCGATGGACGCCACCATCCGGTCCGCGAGGAGATCGAGGGGCACCATCGGCTCCGCCGCCCGCCGTTCGACCCTCACCAGCCACCAGCCGAACCCCACCGCCGCCCCGCCGGCGAGCGCCGCCCACCCTCCGTGGCCCGCCTCCCCGGCCTGGCCGACGGCGAGCAGCAGCAGCGTGACCGACGTCATCAGCAATGCCGCCCCCGCATAGTCGACGTTGCGCCGGACGCCGGGCGCGGGGTCCCGCAGGGCGGCGCCCACCGCCACCGCGGCGAGAATGCCGAACGGGATGTTCAGGTAGAACACCCAGCGCCACGAGAGCAGGGCGGTGATGTAGCCCCCGGCGAGGGGCCCCACCACGGAGGCGACGCCCCACACCGCGCTCAACAGCCCCTGCGTCCGGCCGCGCTCCTCCAGGGTGTAGTGGTCGCCGATGATGCTCATCCCCAGGGGCATGAGGCCGCCGGCGCCGAACCCCTGCAGCGTCCGGAACACGATGAGCGCGGCCATCGAGGGGGCCGCCCCGGACAAGGCGGAACCCAGCAGGAAGATGCCGATGCACCAGAGATAGAAGCGCCGGCGTCCGTACAGGTCGGAGAGCTTGCCCCACAACGGTATGGAGACCGTCGACGCGAGCAGATAGGCGGAGAACGCCCAACTGTACCAGGCCAGCCCGCCAAGCTGGGCGGTGACCGTCGGCATGGCCGCCGCCACCACCGTCATCTCGATGGCCGCGAGGAACGTGCCCCCGAGCACGCCGGCCAGCGCCACCGCCCGGCGGGCGCCGCGGATGGGTTCGTGATGGGTCATCTCGCCTGTCGGTGTGGCTCCGGGAACACGCCGCATCCCCCACCTGCGACCAACCGGGCCCGGAAGCCGCGAACCGGCGACCGACGGGCGGTGCGAACCGCGTCGCCCGATACTCGTTGCCGCGGCGCGCGGCCGGAATCCGTTCTCGGAACGCGCGCGAGCCGTGTCGTTCGTGAAGCGCCGCTCGGTCGCGTCCGCAGCCGCCACGCCAACCTTCCCATGTTACGATCCCGGGGACCGGCGCCGCCAGCAGACCACCGCCATGACCGACTCCGACGCCCCCGTCCGTACCGTCCAGTGCGCGAAGCTCCAGCGGGAGCTGCCGGGGCTCGTCGAGCCCCCCTGGCCCGGCGAGCTGGGCCAGCGCATCTACGAGCAGGTCTCCGCCGACGCCTGGCGGCTGTGGGAAGAACGGATGACGATGATCCTCAACGAGTACCGCCTCATGCCCTGGCAGAAGGAGGCCCAGGACCTAGTGGCGAAGTACATGGAGGACTTCTTCTTCGGCGAAGAGTCGGCCCCGCCCCCGGACTACGTGCCGCAGCAACGGAAGTAGCGCCCCGGCCTCGGGGGGACGGGAGCACCGCCCCGGCTCCCCGAACCACGGCATCGCAGCCCGCGGCGCAACCCGGCGCTGCCCGCGGGTTGGCGACGCCCCCGCCCGACAGGTCGCGGGGAAGGGTGCACTCCGGGACCCGCGACGCAGCCCCCGGCGCAACCCGGCGCTGCCCGCGGGTTGGCGACGCCCCCGCCCGACAGGTCGCGGGGAAGGCATTCCGGGACCCGCGACAGGCGCGCAAGCCCGCGTCACCCCGTCGCCGGGCCGTCGAGGGCCGCCGTCCGATCCGCGGGTTGCGGCGGCGTCGCCAGACTGACCGCCACCAACGTCCCGATCGACAGCGCCAGGGCCGGGTACGCGGTCTCCAGGCCCAGGGGATAGACCGGCGAACCCTCGACGCTGCGCGCGAGGCCGACGCTCTCCCACCCGAGCGTCGTGACCATGCCGACGAGGATCGAGGCCACCCCTCCCGCCGGCGTCGCGCGGCGCCACAGCAGGGCGCCGAGCAGGGCCGGGGTGATGCCCGCGCCGTACATCGTGTAAGCCCAAAGGGCCATTGCGAGGATGGTCGGGAAGAACCTGCCCGTGACGTAGCCGAAGACGCCTAGCACGACGACGATGACCCGCGTGTAGACGATGACCTGGGCCCCCGTGATCGACGGGTCGACGAAGCGCTGGTACACGTCGCGAATGAGGTTCGTGGCCGGGGTCAGCAGGAAGCTGTTCGCGGTGGAGACGATGATCGCGGCCGCCCCGCACACTAGGACCACCCCCAGGAACGCAGGCAGCACGTCCGTCGCGACCCGGATGACGATCTCCTCGGACTGGACGTCGGTCAACCCCGGCGTGACGGTGCTGGCGAAGACCCCGGTCGAGTCGATCAGGGTCTCGACCACCATCGTCCCGACGATCCACCCGCCGACGGCGAGCCGGGCCGCCCGCTCGTCTCTGGCCGAGAAGAACTTCTGGTACATGTTCGCCTCGCCGAGGAGCAAGAACATCGTCGGCAGAAACAGCGCGAGCGACGCCTGCGGCCCCAGGTTGCCGAACAGTGACAACTGGTCGGGGCGCAGCCCCCCGAGGGCGGCGCCGAGCCCGCCCGCGTCGCCGACGAGGAACGTGACCGCCAACAGCACCCCGACCGTCATCAACAGGCCGTTGCCGATGTCCAGGTAGGCGATGGACAGCATGCCCGCGAGGGCCGTGAAGAGCACGCAGAACGCCATGGTGACGAACGCCCCGGTGTCCGGGTCGATGCCCGCGACGGCCGCGAGGAGGCGGCCGCCGCCCCGGAACTGGTAGGCGGCGATGGTCGAGTAGGCGAGCACCGTGGTGATCGTGCCCAGCACCCGGGCCGCCGGGCCGTAGCGCAGCTCGAGGATGTCGGGCACGGTGTACTGGGCGATGCGACGCACCCTCGGGGCGATGAAGTAGACGAGGGCGATGCCCGCCCACGCGCCGGCGGACTGCCACAGGGCGGCGAAACCCGCCCGGTAGCCGAGCCCCGCTCCTGCGAAGAGGCTGCCCGACCCGATCCAGGTCGCGAGCAGCGTGAACACCAGCACCCGCGCCGGCAGGGTCCGGCCCGCCACCAGGAAGTCGTCGCCGGTCCGGACCCGCCGGCTGCGGTAGGCGCCGACGAGGACGAGCACCGAGAGATAGAGCAGGACGGCCGTCAGCATGGGTGCGTCTCCGCGGGCATTATGTACCGAAGCCGCCGGCGCGCGTTCCCTGCTATGCTCCCGCCATGCCCCTCGACGAGTACCGTCGCAAGCGCGACTTCTCGAAGACGCCCGAGCCGCGCGGGGACGGCAAGGCGCAGGCGCGTCGCAGGGGCCGGCCCACGCCGCCGTACTTCTGCGTGCAGAAGCACTTGGCGAGCCGGCTGCACTACGACCTGCGGCTCGAGCACGACGGCGTGCTGCTGTCGTGGGCGGTGCCGAAGGGACCGTCGCTCGACCACCGCGACCGCCACCTCGCGGTGCAGACCGAGGACCATCCCCGCGAGTACGGCGACTTCGAGGGCGTCATCCCCGAGGGCTACGGCCAAGGCGTCGTGATGCTCTGGGACTACGGCACGTGGGAGCCGGAGGTCGACGACGTCGACGAGGCGCTCGGCCGGGGCGACCTGAAGTTCACCCTCGACGGCTACAAGCTCAAGGGCTCGTGGGTGCTGGTCCGCACCCGCGACCGCCCCGACACCTCGCCGTCGCAGCGGGGCAGAAGCTGGCTCCTCATCAAGCACCGCGACTTCTGGTCCGGCCCCCTCGACATCACCGCCTTCGCGCCCCTCAGCGTGAAGAGCGAGGGCGACTTCGACGACATCCTCGCCGCGGACCTGCCGGACGTCTGGGTGGCGGGGCGGCCTGGCGCGGCGAGGAGCGGGGCCACCGGGAAGGCGCTGCGAGAGGTCATCGAGAAGGCCGCGGCCAAGAAGCTGGCGCGAGACGCCTAGCCGGGTCCATGCTCATCGACATGCTCCTGCCCCAGTTCGACCGCGAGGCGGGAACCACCCGGCGCCTCATCGAGATCGTGCCGGAGGCGGATCTCGCGTGGGGGCCCGGCGCCGGGGCCCGGACCGTCGCGGAGCTGATGGCCCATCTGGCGGACATTCCGGTCTGGACCCGCGCCATCATGAACGACGAAGGCTGCGACTTGGCCCACTTTCCCGACGCGTCCGCCGTGACCTCGGCGGCGGGGGCGCTCGATCGGTTCGACGCCGGGACCGCGGCGGGGCGCCGCGCCCTCGCCGGCCGCCCCGACGACGAGCTCGTCGCCGACTGGACCCTGCGGCGCGCGGGCCGGGTCCTCTATTCGCTGCCCCGGATCGCGATGGTGCAGGGGCTGGTGCTGAACCACTTGATCCACCACCGCGGCCAGCTCAGCGTCTACCTTCGCATGCGGGGATGCCGGATACCGCCGATCTACGGCCCCACCGCGGACGACCGGTGGCCCGAAGCGCGGGGCCGGCGATGACGGGAGCGCTCTCCCGCGACGGCGCCGCCGCACGCTTCGTCCCGCATCCGCGGCTCCGGGGCGGGCACCGCATGACCCTGTTCACGTGGGCCCGCGCACGGCACTTCCCGCGCCTGCCGCCGCCCGCGCCCCGCTGGTTCGACGTCGCCCCCGACGCCCGCGTGCTCGCTCACTGCCACTGGCAGCCGGAGCCGCGGCGGCGCCCGACGCTCGTCGCCCTGCACGGACTCGAGGGCTCCAGCCGCGCCCACTACATGCGCGGCCTCGCCGACAAGGCCTTCGCCGTGGGCATGAACGCGGTACTGCTGAACCAGCGCAACTGCGGCGGCACCGAGGCGCTGTCGGCCGGGCTCTATCACTCGGGGCTCTCCGCCGACCCGCGGGCGGTCGTCGAGGAGCTGATCACGCTCGACCGGCTGCCCGCGGTCGCGGTCGCGGGCTACTCGCTCGGCGGCAACGTCGCCGTGCGCCTTGCGGGGGACTATGGCCGGAAAGCGCCGCCGCAGCTCCGGGCCATCGTCGCGGTCTCCCCCACGATGCACCTGGGGATGTGCGTCGAGGCGCTCGAACGGCGCTCGAACCGCCTCTACCAGTGGAACTTCGTGCGCAACCTGAGGCGTCGGATGAGGCGGAAGGCCCGGGCGTGGCCGGGGCGCTTCGACCTGAACCGGCTCGGCTCGGTGCGGACGGTGCGCGACTTCGACGAGCGCTTCACGGCGCCGCACCACGGGTTCCGGGACGCCGACGACTACTACCACCGCGCGAGCTGCCTCCGCGTCGTCGACCGCGTGCACGTGCCGACGCTCGTGGTCAGCGCCGACGACGATCCGTTCATCCCGGCGGTGCAGTTCGACGACCCCGGAATCGTCATGAACCCGCACATCACCGTGCAGATCACGCCCCACGGGGGCCACTGCGGGTTCTATGCACGCGCGGAACCCGGCTTCGACGGCTACTGGGCGGAGCGGCGGGTCGTGGAGGCGGTGCGGGAGCGGATGGCGCTCGCACCGTGACTGCGGGTACGCCCCGCCGACCCCGCAGCGGGCAGCGGTTGCCCCGTCGAACGAGGACCGTCACGGGGAGACACCGGACCGGAGGGCGTCCGGAATCAGGCCGGGGCGGGCAGCGCCTCGACGAGCCGCCGGGCGAACTCGGGCCCCTTCCCCTTGTCCTCGTGCTTGAAGTAGACGAAGACCTCCCGGCAGGCCCGCGTCTCCGCCACGATCGCCTCCGCCCAGCGGGCGATGTCCTCCGACCGGTACCCCTCGTCGCGAAGCCGGAAGTAGCCGTAGTCGGCCGTCACCTCCATCGGCGTGGTCATCTTCTCGCTGTCGGCGATGCACAGGGCCAGCCGGCGAGCGCGCAGCCGCTCGAACACCTCGGGGTCGTGCCAGGACGCGTGGCGGAACTCGAACGCGGCGCGCACGCCGGCGGGGAGGGCGGCGAGAAAGTCGTCGAAGACCGCGAGGTCCTTCCGAAAGTACGGTGGCAGTTGGAACAGCAGGACGCCGAGCTTCGGCCCGAGCGACTGCGCAGCCCCGCAGAACGCGGCGGTCGCGTCCTCGCTGTTCCGCAGCCGGGCGTCGTGGGTGATGCGCCGCGGCGCCTTGAGGGTGAAGCGGAAGTGCGGGGGCGTCAGTTCCGACCAGCCCGCCAACAGGCGCTCGGTCGGCATGCGGTAGAAGGTGTAGTTGATCTCGACGGTGGGCAGCCGTTCCGCATAGAAGGGCAGCATCTTCTTGGGAGACAGCTTCTCGGGGTAGAAGACGCCCCGCCATTCCACGTAGTTGTAGCCGGAGGTGCCGACGAGGATTCGCGGCGGCGCGGCGCGGCCGGCCGCCGGCGGCACGGCGCCGCCCGGTGCGGATGCAGTCGTCGGCATCGGTGGAAGTCTACCCGATGCGATGTCCGTTGTCGGTTCAGACGGCGGGAAGGACGGAGGCGCCGGCGCCCGTCAGTCGAGATCGAAGTCGCGGGCGGGGCGGGTGACGGGCTCGTGTTGGGCCCGTTCGAGGGCCTCGTCGAAGCGCTTCGAGAGGGCGTCCCCGCGATTTCGCTCGTCGGTCACGGACCGCTGGAACAAAGCCTCGCGACGCGCGGCTTCCTCGGCGAGGATGCGTTGGGCCCGGTCGAGCCGGGGTTTGTCCTCGGGTTCGGGCTCGCGATGGGCGACGACCCGCTTCAGTCGCGCATCGACGGTCTGCACCGCGCCGCAACACGGACAGACGACGTCGAACTCCGACGACAACAGCGTGGTCATGCCGGGAAACCCCGGGCCGTCACCCTTCCTCTTCGTAGCCCTCTTCCTCCAACGGGCTGATGCGGGTCGACGGTCGAAGCGCCTCGCGATAGTCGTAGACGGGGAGACCCTGCACGTGCAGGGCAAGGGTGCAGCCGGGCGCCTTGCGGTCGACCACCCCGATGACCGGACTGCCCTCCACTCCTTCACGAAACGCGAGTCGACAGCCGCAGGCCAGCTCGGCGTGGACGAAACCCTTTAGCATCGACACCCCTCACCCGGATCATACATCAGCCGGTCGTCCCGTCGTGCGGCCGACCCCGCGCGACCGTCGCCGGTCGGCACCATCCGGTACTAAAGCAGATCCCGGATGTCGTTCTCGAACTCGTCCTTCGTCGCGATGCCGGCGTGCGTGCGGCAGACCGTGCCCTCGCGATCGATGAAGAACGTCATCGGCACCCCCCAGATCGGCCCGTAGGCCTCCTGGAAGTCCTCGCGGCCCAGGCCCACGAGCATCGGGTAGTTGACGTCGAAGTCGTCGACGAACTCCCGGATCCTGTCGACGGTGTCGTCCACCGACAGGCCGAGCACCACGAGGCCGTCGTCGGCGTACCGCTCGGCGAACTCGACGAACCAGGGCACCTCGATCTTGCAGGGACCGCACCACGTGGCCCAGAAGTTCAGCAGCACGACCTTGCCGCGCAGCGACTCGAAGTCGACGTCCCGCCCATTGTGGTCCTGCAGCACGAAGTCGTAGTCGGCCGGCTTGGCCCCGGCGTCGCAGGCCTCGACCGCCTCGCCGCCGCTCACCGCGCCAGCGCCGGCGACGGCCGGATGCGGGTGCGCGTGGGGCGACACGAGGCCGGCCGGCAACGTGGACATCGCCAGCGCGAGCGCGCCGCCCCCCGCGACCATCCAACGCAACGTCATGACTCGCTCCTCCCGTCGGCCGGCGCCGGACCGCGAGCCCGGCACGCCGCCTCCGTCCAATAGCGTCGCATACGCGCGCGGACTTGTCCATGTCCTCTCTCGTGGTCGATCTCTCACCCGAGGGGGACACCGCCCGAGGCCGGCGCGAGCCTCCGCGCGAGCATCCGATCGCGTCGGCGGCCTCGCCGGCGCGACGCGCCCGTGCCGCCGGGGCTGCCGCCCGCCGGTCGGCGGCAGACCGCCGCCGACGTCCCGGACCGCGAGATCGCCGAGATCGGAGGCCGGGGCATCAGGGCAGCGCGCCGCGGCGGCCCCTTCAGGATGAAAATCCGGCGCGTGGCCGGGCTTCGCTCGCTCGGTGTCACCGAGCACGATCCACCCTCCGAGCGACCGGGCGCGGTTCTTGCTAAGATGAATGATCTGGAAGGAACACTGACCGCCGGCCGGCGGCGTCGCGACCGCCGCGGCCAACACGGTCGAAGCGAGGCATGACTTCTCCGCCAGCTCCCGTCGTTCGCGGCTGGCTTCTCGCGAGGTGAATCAATGAGTTGCTCCCCCTGCGGGCGCGCCATCCGGAGCCGCGTCGCCCTTGCCGGCCTGATCGCCGCGCTGACCCTCGGCTGGACCGTCGACGCGATGGCCCAGGCCGCCACCCAGTTCTTCCCGTACTACGGCAAGAACCGGGTCAAGTACGACGACTTCCAGTGGCGCATCTACACGACCGACCACTTCGAGATCTTCTATTACCCCGAAGTGGAGGAGCACCTCGATCGGATCGCCAGCTACGCCGAGAGCGCGTACGCCCAGATCAGCGCCGACCTGACGCACGACCTCGCCAACCTCGTCCCCCTCGTCATCTTCAAGACGCACAGCGAGTTCGAGCAGCAGAACATCATCCCCGGCGCGGTCTCGGACGGCGTCGCCGCCTTCGCCGAGCCGTTCCGGCAGCGCATCGTGCTGCCCATCGACGAGCCGCCGGACCAGCTCTACCGGCTGATCGCCCACGAGCTGACCCACCAATTCGCGTTCGACATCATCCCGCGCTCGGTCATCCGGCGCAACATCCCGCTCTGGGTCGATGAGGGGCTCGCCGACTTCCTGGCCGGCGTGTGGCGCCCCCTCGACCTGATGACCGTCCGCGACGCCGCCCTCTCGGACACCCTGCCCGAGATGAGCACCTACCAGGGCGGCGGCATGAACGCGAGCCCCCGGCTCGTCTACAACCTCGGCCACGCCGCCTTCGAGTTCATCGAGGAACGCTGGGGCATGGCCGGGGTCCGGGAGTTCCTCTTCTCGATGCGGAAGTCGGTGATCGGCGGCGAGAGCGACATCTACGAAGACGCGTTCAACATCCCCGCCGAGGAGTTCGACGTCGAGTACTCGTCCTACATCCGGCGCCGGTTCCAGGCCTTCCGCGACAAGGAGCGGCCCGACGACTACGGCCGCGACCTCGCTCCCGACCCCTTCGAGACGCGGTACCTGGCCGTCTACTCGATCGAGCCGTCGCCGTCCGGCGACCTCCTCGCGGCCTACGCGGTCAACCGCAAGGACCGGGAGATCGACATCATCCTGCTGTCGACCGAAGACGGCGAGGTAGTGGGCAACCTGACCGCGGGCTTCAACCAGGACCTCGGCTACGAGTCGATTCAGCTTCCCGGCGCGCGGTGGAACGCGGTCCCCTGGATGTCCTGGTCGCCGGTCGACGACCGCCTCGCGTACTTCGTCCGCAAGGGCAAGTACCGGTCGCTGATGCTGCAGAACGTGGTGACGCGGGAGACCGAGGCGCTGATCGATCTCGAGATGGTCGACGCGCCGGAGTCGCCGGACTTCTCGCCCGACGGACGTTACGTCGCCTTCTCGGCCCTGCAGAACGCAGTGGGCGACATCCACCTGCTCGACATCGAGACCCACGAGGTCACCAACCTCACGCAGGACGACTTCGCCGACTACGCGCCGACGTTCTCGCCCGACGGCTCGTACCTCGTCTACGTGGCGCGCATCAGCGGCAACGACAAGCTGTTCAAGCTCGACCTCGAGACCCGAGAGAAGACGCAGTTGACGTTCGGCACGTTCAGCGAGGCGAGCGCCCAGTTCCTCGACGAAGACACCCTGGTGTTCTCGTCCACCGCCGTCGACCCTCTGGCCCCGGTCGACCCCGACGTGGCCGCGAACGGCGACATCTACAACGTCTGGACGCTCGACCTGAACAACGGCGAGCTGCGCCAATACACCGACACCGCGACCGGCAACGTGTCGACCATCGTCCTCCCCGGCGACCCCGATCCGCGCATCGCCTTCGTCACCTACTTCAAGGGCGAGTACGGCATCCACGTCGTCGACCGGCAAGAGCCGCTGTACACCGCGTTCACTTCGGACTTCGGCGCCCCCGGCCCCAACATCGACTTCCAGGCGCCGCTGACCCACACCCTGGTGACCGCCAACGACCGGCGCAAGGGGCGGTTCGAGAAGATGTTCATGGACGGGACCCCGCCCATCAACCTCGGCATGACCAGCAACGGCCATTTCCTCGGCGGGACCGGCGTCTCGTTCTCGGACGTCCTCGGCGATCAGGGCTTCAACCTGATGGCCTACTCCATCCAACAGTACCGGACGTTCTCGGGCTCGTACTTCAACCAGAGCGGCCGCCTGCAGTTCGCCCTGCAGGGGTTCTCGCAGGAGATGTTCTTCTACGGCGCGGCCGGCTGGTACGCCCCGTCGCTCGCCTTCCTCAGCCCTGACGACGCCATCGCGTCGCAGACGATACGGGGCGGAAGCGCCTACGGCATCTACCCCCTCGACCGCTACCGCCGCCTCGAGATCAGCGGCGGGATATTCCACTTCAACGAGCGGTTCAACGACCCGTTCCTCCAGCAGCAGTCCGACCAGTACCAGATGCAGCAGTTCGGCACCCCGCTGTTCCGCAACGGCGCCCAGATGCCCGTGACGGTTTCCTTCATCCAGGAGACCACCGTCTTCCGCGAGTTCGGGCCGGTGTCGGGCAACACCATGCGCTTCGCCTTCAACTACGCGCCGACGGTAGGCACCACGTTCCTCGGCAAGAGGACCATCGACGCCGACGCCCGCCACTACCTGCGGATCGGCGAGACCGGGGTGCTGGCCCTGCGCGGCCGCGCTCTCAAGAGCTTCGGGGACTTCCCGGACTTCCTCTACTTCGGCGGCAACTCCGAGATGCGCGGCTACGAGTACCTGGAGTTCATCGGCCACAACGCCGCCTTCTTCAACGCCGAGCTCCGCTTTCCCCTCATCGAGGCGATGCTCACGCCGATCGGCGTGATGGGCGGCGTCCGCGGCACCTTCTTCTTCAACATCGGCGGGGCCGGCCTGAACGGCCAGCCGTTCACGTGGTTCTCCACGGGCAGCGAGCCGGTGACGCCGACCATCGGCTTCGGTCAGAACCCCGTGACCGGCGAGTTCTTCGAGGTGTTCGGCGATCCGGCGCCGGTGTCCGGGTTCCGGCTCGTGGATAGCCGGGCGTCGTACGGCATCGGCCTGACGACATCGGTCATCGGCATCCCCGTGCACTTCGACTGGTCGTGGCGGACGCTGTTCAACGAGCAGTGGGAGAACATCCTCTTCGCGAGCCGCGGGGGGAGCGCCGCCTTCCGCAATCCGCGCTTCGACTTCTGGATCGGGTTCGACTTCTAGCTCCAGAGCCCGCCAGTCGCCGCCGTCGGCTCCGCTTGGCGCCCAGCCGACCCGCCGGCGCCCGCGCCCCTCCGGCGGCGCAGAAACCTGGCGCCGGAGGGCGCCGGTCAAAGGACTTCCGCAAGGGCGTGCCGCGCGCCGGCGGCCCCGCCCCGAGCCTGAACGGCATGACGAAGTAAGCGGGTAGTTGACCGTCCTTGAGGAAAGTTGCCCATGTCGCGGGGCGTTTTCGCGGCGTTCGCCAGCAAGAACCAGCGACAGGACGGCAGACGAAGCTCTGGGACAGTCCAGTAGAGCGCGGCGGGTAAACGGCAACCGCCGGTGACGAGGTCCGCTTGGGCCCTCGTCACCGGCGGTTTCACGCTCTGACGACGCCGGATAACGGAAGATCCGACCGGTCAGAGACGCGTCAAGCGCAACTCGCTGCGTCCCAGGTCGAACGCGACCCGGTAGTCGCTGAGGAAGTGGTGGCCCACGGTGCCGCCGATGTGGAAGCCGAGCAGGGCGCTGGGGCGATGGAGGTTCAGCACCACCACCGAGTAGTTGGGATAGAGCAACTGGTTGAAGGCCAGCGACGTGCCGGGGCGCAGATACGCCTGCTCGTCCCACCCCGAGGTCCCGTACACGTTGACCGGCACCTGCCTCACTTCGAGCGGCGGCAGGAGGTTCGCGGTGCCCCGGCTGATGGAGATGACCTCACCGCCGGTGTCGACGACGAAGCTGCGGGGAATCTCGTCGTTGACGACCCCCCGGACCACCGCGAGGCGGTGCTGTCTGAGCGGCATCGAGACGTCGAACGGCTCGTCCGGCAGCTCCTCGCCGATGACGATCTCCCGGCGCGCATAGTCGACGACCATCGACAGCCCGACCGCGAGCGGCGAGAAGGCCTCCGCCTCCGGCGTCGGCAGTCCGCCGAGGGGAGGGCTCTTGATCAGCGCCGGCAGATTGCGGATGCCCAGGGAGCCGAACTCGATCGACTCCAACCGGCCGGCCTGAAGGCCCCTGAAGCCGATCTCGCCGACACCGGCGCTGAGGGTGGTGCTGAGAGGACGGACGCCGATCTGCCGGGCGACGCGCTGGGACAGCACCGTCTGCTCGGCCCCGGTGTCCATGACGAAGTCGACGAGGTCGCCGCCGTTGACCCGGCCCTGGACGATGACCTTCTCGTCGTCGATCCTGAACGGGATGGTGTGCAGCTGCCCGGGAGCCAGCAGCTCGAGGGCGGGACGGTCGCCGAACGACCGCAGGAACTGCACTTCCGCCCGCGCCCAGTCGGCCTTGTCGGTCTCGGCCCAGCCGGGGAGCAACCGGATGTACCGTTCGTAGGCGTCGGCGGCGTCGCTGAACCGGCGCATGCGCCGGTGGATGTACCCCAGCGTGTGGTACGCCGCGGCCAGGTCGGGGGTCGCGTCGAGGGCGGACTGGACCCAGTCGAGCGCCTCGTCGTACCGCTGGCGGGTCGTGAGGCTCTTCGCCAAGCCGTGACGGGCGGCGCCGGACTCCGGATCGAGGGCCAGCGCGTCGCGGTACACCTGCTCCGCCTCGTCGAACAGTCCCCCGCCCCACAGCGCGTCGCCGACCAGGGCCACCATCTCGGGGTCGGCCGGCGCGAGTTCCATCAGGATCTGCGCCTCGATCTGGGCGCGCGTGAACTCGGCGACCGGGAGCAGCGACCGCAGCAGGCCAGCCGAGGACCGCGCGCGCTGCTCGTCGGTGGCGCCCTCCTGCGCATCCTCGAAAGCGCGGATCGCCTCCCAATAGCGCAGGTCCTCGATCAGCAGGTTGCCGAGCTGAATGCGGGTCTCGACTCGCGACGCCGTCGGTGTGGGCTGCGCGCCGAGGACGACGGACAACGCCGCCAGCGCCGCCACCAAAATCAGGGCACGGGACGCGAGTCTCATATCACCTCCACCGGGCGGCGGAACGACGCCTCGGGAACTCGATGCGATCCGCGGGTCCCGGGCAAGGCGGGACGCGGCCGGCGTCTCCCGCATCCCGCGCGGCAGGAGTCTCCGCCGGCGAAGCCTCTCGACGCGCGACCGACGGCCGGGCAGCCACCCGCTATCGCGAGTACTGCTCGATGGCGACGCCGTCGTACATGTCGTCGACGCGCAGAATCTGCTTCTGGCGGTCGTAGCTGCCGAGCTCGTAGTCCTCGCTCATGATGAGCGCCTTGACCGGCTTGGTCGGGCACACCTCGGAGCACAGGCCGCAGAAGCTGCAGCGCGACAGGTTGAAGTCGAAGTAGTCCAACACCTTGATCTTGTGGCCGGGCTCCCGGTGACCGCCCAGGACGATCAGCTCGTCGGGGCAGACCTTGGCGCACTGGTCGCACACGATACAGGTCTGAGCGCCCGTCTCCGGCTCGACCTGCAGCCTGAGCACCCCCCGGAAGCGGGGCGCCACGGGGCGACGCTCGGCCGGATACTGGAACGTGAACGCGGGTTGCGGCGTGTACTTGAGGGTTACCAACAGTCCCTTGATCAGATCGACCAGGAACACCGTCCGAAAGAGCTTCGCCAACTGCTGCACGGCCGCTACCCCCGGTCCTCGACCAGAATCGGTTCGGTCTGCCCCGCCATGACCACCCGTTCCTTGCGCAACACCGTGTTCTCACGCCGAATCTTGTCCTGGAGGCGGAGCAACCCGTAGAGAAGCGCCTCGGGACGGGGCGGACATCCGGACACGTAGACGTCGACGGGCACCACCTTGTCCACGCCCTGCAACACCGAGTAGGTGGGGAAGGGCCCGCCGGCGTTCGAGCAGCTTCCCATCGAGATGACCCACTTCGGTTCGGGCATCTGGTCGTAGAGGCGGCGCAGAACCGGGGCCATCTTCTTGGTGACGGTGCCGGCGACGATCATCAGGTCGGCCTGACGCGGCGACGCGCGGAAGACCTCGGCGCCGAACCGCGCGATGTCGAACCGGGACGCCGACGTGGCCATCATCTCGATGGCGCAGCAGGCGAGCCCGAACCCCATCGGCCACAACGAGCTCTGACGCGCCCAGTTGAGGACCTTGTCGAGGTTCGTCGTGATGAAGTTGTCTTCGAAGCGATGGTCGATCAATCCCATGGGCGGCTCGCTCGGCTACCGGCCTTCGTACCAGTTGGCGTTGACCTCGATGAAGCTCTCCCACTGATCGGGCACTTCGTCGTTGGCGAATATCGCCTCGACCGGGCACGCCGGCACGCAGGCGCCGCAATCGATGCACTCTTCCGGATGGATGTAGAGCATCGTCTCGGCCTCGAACTCCTCCTCGTCCTTGCGCGGGTGAATGCAGTCCACCGGACACACGTCCACGCACGCGGTGTCCTTGGTCCCGACGCAGGGCTCGCAAATGCTGTACGCCATCGACTCCTCCGTATCGTCCCGTCGGCCGCGCCTCACGGGCCGGTCGGCCGACGGTGAGAGTGTCCCGCCGAGTGTGGGCCGGTGCGACTCCGGCCCGACTGAGCCTGTTCGTCGACCGAAGAATTCCGCCGTCGACCGAAGAGCCCGACGACACGCCCCGCCTGCCGACCCGTCAATCGGCTTGCCCCGCCGTCCCCGACACCGAGCCGGGAGGGACCGAAGCCGCACAAGTCCACCCGGGGGCGGGACGGCGCCCACACGGCACCGCCGCAAGTGTACACGATTTTCGCTCGCCCCGCGAATGCAACCACCGCCGCGTAGCCTCGGCGACGGCGGCCGGGCGGAGGCGACGGTCGAACGGCCTCCGCGCGCGCCCGGGCCCGTCCCGCCACTCCAGGTAGGCGCCGGTCCACGCGGAACGGCCTCCGCGCGCGCCCGGGCCCGTCCGCGCTGGTCGCCCTGAGGGCGGCCGAGACGAAACGGCCTCCGCGCGCGCCCGGGCCCGTCCCCTGTAGACGCATCCCGCCCGGGTTGGATGTGACGGCCTCCGCGCGCGCCCGGGCCCGTCCCTGCTCGGCCGCGACCACGCCGCGGCCCGCCTGACGGCCTCCGCGCGCGCCCGGGCCCGTCGCGGCTTCCCCGGCCGACTCGCAGCCCGGCAACCGTTCCCGCCATTGCGGCGCGGCGCGGCGACGCGGTACGATTCCCGGCATGACGCCCTCGGACGGAAGGCTTTCCGCGCCTCGCGCCGTGCCCGCCACCTTCTTCCGAGGACGCCGGGTCCGCCCCGAGCCGGCTCCCGAGGGCGCCAAGCCCCGTTGGCTGCGGGTGCGCGCCCCGGGCAGCGCGGGTTACCGGCGCCTCAAGCGACTGGTCCGGGAGCAGGAGCTGCACACCGTCTGCGAGGAAGCGAGCTGCCCCAACATCGGCGAGTGCTGGCACCATGGGACCGCGACCTTCATGATCCTCGGCGGCGTCTGCACCCGGGCCTGCGCCTACTGCAACGTCGAGCACGGCCGGCCCGGCCCCGTCGACCCGGAGGAGCCGGCCCGCGTCGCGAGGGCGGTGCGGACCCTCGATCTCGATCACGCGGTCATCACGTCGGTCGACCGGGACGATCTGGAGGACGGAGGCGCCGGGCTCTTCGCCGGCACCATCACCGCGATCCGGTCCCTGGCGCCGGCCTGCCGCATCGAGACCCTGGTCCCCGACTTCGGCGGGCGCGACGCCGCTCTCGACGTCGTGCTGGCGGCGGGACCGGACGTCCTGAACCACAATCTCGAAACCGTCCGCGGGCAGTACCGTCGGGCGCGCCCCGGCGGCGACTACGACCGCGCCCTCGGGCTTCTGGCGCGCGCCCGGCGCCACCGTCCCCGGTTGGCGACGAAGTCCGGGATCATGGTGGGTCTCGGCGAGACCCGGGACGAGCTCGTCGCGACACTGGCCGACCTCCGGCGGGCAGGATGCGACATCGTGACGATAGGCCAGTACCTGCGGCCCTCGCCCGCCCACCTGCCGGTCGCGCGCTATTACCACCCCGACGAGTTCGCGACCCTCCGGGAAACGGCGCTGGGACTCGGCTTCGGCCACGTCGAGTCCGGGCCGCTGGTGCGAAGCTCCTACCACGCCCACGAGCAGGCGGACGCGATTGCCGCGGCGGGCTCCGACGGGCGGAAGCCCGCGGCGAGACGCAGCGTCACCCCCGAACCGGCGTAGCGCCCGCGCGGCACGGCGCGACGAGCCCCCGCACGCGGCGCCCGGAACGGCGTCAGCGTTTCCGCCGGGGCCGGTAGACGTGGGTGGCCTGGCCGAAGAACACCTCGGCCGACTCCATCAGCGTCTCGGACAGGGTCGGATGGGGATGGATGCACAGCCGCAGGTCCGACGCGGTGGCCCCCATCTCGATGGCCACGACCCCCTCCGCGATGAGTTCGCCCGCCCCGCTTCCCGCGATGCCGACCCCGAGGATGCGTTCCGACTCGGGCTCGATGACGAGCTTGGTCACCCCGGACGGCCGGTCGAGCGTGACCGCCCGCCCCGACGCCTCCCAGGGGAACTTCGCCACCTCCACCGCGCGCCCCTCCGCGCGGGCCTGCGTCTCCGTCAAACCGCACCACGCGACCTCCGGATCGGTGAACACCACGGCCGGAATCGCGGCCGGCTCGAACACCGCCCGGCGCCCCGCGATGGCCTCGACCGCGATGCGCGCCTCGTGACTCGCCTTGTGCGCGAGCATCGGCTCGCCGACGAGGTCGCCGATCGCGAAGATGGTCGGCTCGGCCGTGCGGCGCTGCCCGTCGACGACCACGAACCCGCGCGAGTCGCGCCGCACGGCGGTCCGCTCCAGGCCCGGCAGGTCCGAGTTCGGCACCCGGCCCACCGCCACCAGCACCCGGTCGAAGCGCCGCGCCGACTCGCCGCCCGCTCCCCGCAACGTCACCGAGACGCCGTCGCCGTCTTCGGCGAGCGCCGTAACCGTGGTCTCCAGCAACACCGCGTCACACACCGCGGCGAGCCGGCGCGCGACCACCGACACGAGGTCGCGGTCGGCCCCCGGCAGCAGCCCCGCGGTCATCTCGACCACCGTCACCCGCGTCCCGAGCGCCGCGTAGACGGACCCCAGCTCGAGCCCGATGTAGCCGCCGCCGACCACGAGCAGGGTCCCGGGCACCGCCGGCAGCTCCAGAGCCCGGGTCGAGTCCCAGACCCGGTCGCTGTCGAGAGCGAGGGGACCGGGCGCCGCGGGCCGCGATCCGGTGGCGAGAATCGCGTGCTCGAACGCCAGCGCGGTGGTCTCTCCGTCCGCGCCCGTCACCCGAGCCGACGTCGGCCCCGACAGCTCCGCCCGGCCGTGGAGATAGGTCACTCCACGTCGGCCGGAGAGCTGGCCGAGGCCTCTCGTCAATCGGGCCACCGACTCGTCCTTCCAGCTCCGCAGGCGGTCGACGTCCAGCGACGGCTCCCCGAAGTCGACACCCCAGTTGCGTGCCTCGCGGGCCTCGGTCATCACCCTCGCCACGTGCAGCAGCGCCTTCGACGGCATGCATCCCCGGTACAGGCACACGCCGCCGGGGTTCGGCGCCTCGTCGATCAGGGCCACCTGCATGCCGAGGTCCGCGGCGAGGAACGCGGCGGCGTACCCGCCCGGTCCCCCGCCGATCACCGCCACCTGCGTCGAACTCGTCATGTGCACTCCTGCCCGCCGACGCCCGGGAGTTTCCCCCGAGCACGCCACGGCCTTTGCGTCGTCGAGCCGGCCTCGCCGGCGCTCCGTCGCGCCTCGTCGCGCAACCCCGCGGTCGACCATGCCGCGCCCGACGGACCATTCACCGGTCGGCCGGGTGCGACGAGAGACCCCACCGCGAGCAGCCGGGCGCCGGCGACCGCCTCAGGACGCCCGGGGCGCGGTAGTGTCACCAGTGTACCAATCCGCCCGTCTTGCCTCGGCCCGGCCCACCGTTCCATGATGGTAGTGGTGTGTCCGAAAGGCGACTCTACGGCGTCGCTCCCGTACAGCCGATGGACCTTGGCACTGCCGTTCCACGACCGGGGCCTCGACCCGCTCGTGGACCGACCGTGAACTCGTTCCCGCGACACACCGGTAGCGAGCCGCCCGAACACTGGAGGGCCACATGACGAAGGCGCGGAGACGGTTCGGCGGCGTCGGGACCGCCCTGCTGGCCGCCGGCGTCGCCGGCGCCTGCGCCCTCGCCGGCGCGCCGGACGCCGCGGGCGGCCAGGGGACCGCGATGACGCGATTGTTCGCACCCGTGGACATCGGGGCGGACCTTTCGGGGCTGCCCGACTCGGAGCGCCGCGCGCTCGGCCACATCATCGACGCCGCCCGCGTGATGGACGGGATCTTCCTTACGCAGGTCTGGGCCGGCAACCCCGCGATGCTCATCTCGCTCGCCGGAGACCGGAGCGCCGCGGGGCAGGCCGCCCTCGACTATTTCCTGCTCAACAAGGGGCCCTGGTCGCGCATCGAGAACGACCGGCCGTTCGTGGCCGGCGCGCCGCCCAAGCCCGAGGGCGCCAACTACTACCCCGCCGGGGCGACGCGGGACGAAGTCGCGGCGTGGCTGGACGGGCTCGAGGGTCCGGCCCGCGCCGACGCCACCGGGTTCTTCACGACCATCCGGCGCGATCCGGCCGGGGGGTTCACGAGCGTGCCCTACAGCGTGGAGTACGAGGGGCCGTTGGCCATCGCCGCCGCGCACCTGCTCGCGGCCGCCCGCGCCACCGCGGACCCGACGCTGCGGCGCTATCTGGAGACCCGCGCCGCCGCGTTCGCGAGCAACGACTACTACGAGAGCAACGTGGCCTGGATGGCGCTGGACTCGGCGATCGAGCCGACCATCGGCCCCTACGAGGTCTACGAGGACGAGTGGTTCAACTACAAGGCGGCGTTCGAGGCGTTCGTCACCATCCGCGACGCGGCGGAGACGGCGACGCTGGAGCGCTTCGGGGCCGAACTGCAGGGGCTGGAGGACGCGCTGCCCATCGACCCTCGATTCCGGAACCCGGCCCTAGGCGCGCTCGCCCCGATCCGCGTCGTCAACGTCGTCTTCACCGCCGGCGACGCGAACAGCGGGGTGCAGACCGCGGCCTTCAACCTGCCCAACGACGAGCGGGTGGTGCGCGAGAAGGGCTCGAAGCGGGTCATGCTGAAGAACGTGCAGGAAGCCAAGTTCCAGCGCGTCCTGACCCCCATCGCCCAGGTGACGCTGCGGCCGGCCGAGCAGCGGGAGGTCTCGTTCGAGGCGTTCTTCACCCACATCCTGATGCACGAGCTGATGCACGGCCTGGGGCCCGGCGTCATCACCGTCGACGGCCGGCGGACCACGGTTCGGCAGGAGCTGCGGGAGACCCACAGCACCATCGAGGAGGCCAAGGCGGACACCGCCGGCCTCTGGGCCCTGCGCGAGCTGATCGACCGGGGGGTCGTCGACCGGTCGCTCGAGCGCAGCATGTACACCACGTTCCTCGCCTCGACGTTCCGGTCGATCCGGTTCGGCGTCAACGAGGCGCACGGCCGCGGCGTGGCCATCCAGCTCAACACGTTCCTCGACGCCGGGGCGGTGACCGTCGACGCCGACGGGCGGTTCGCGGTCGACCACGGCCGCATCCGGGACACCGTCACCGCCCTCACCCGCGAGCTCATGACGGTGCAGGCCACCGGCGACTTCGACGCCGCGCAGCGAATTCTGGAGACGCGGGGGGTCGTGACCCCGGCCATGCAGCGGGCGCTGGACCGGCTCGGGCACGTCTCCATCGACATTCAGCCCCGCTTCGTCACCGCCGAGGCGCTGACCGCGGGCACGCGCTGAGCGGACGGCGGCGCCGGGGACCGGCCCGCATCGCGGGCCGACCGAATGCAGCGGGCTCCTGCCACGGGCTGCTAAGATCGCATCATGTCGCTACCGGAAACTCTGGGACAGCTTCGCAAGGCCGTCGAGGCCGGTCGGCTTCCCCACCGCAGCGTCAGGCTCGAGATGCGGGAGAACCTCGTGCGCCGGCTCGGCGAGGCGGGGCCGTTGTTCCCAGGCATCGTCGGCTACGACGAGTCGGTGATCCCGCAGGTCGTCAACGCGCTCCTCTCCCGGCACGACTTCGTGCTGCTGGGCCTCCGGGGACAGGCCAAGACCCGGCTGCTGCGCGCCCTCGTCGCGCTGCTCGACGAGGCGGTGGCGGTGATGCCGGGCTGCGAGATCAACGACGACCCCCTCGCGCCCTTGTGCCGGGCCTGCCGCACCCGGGTGTCGGAGGCGGGCGACGACCTCCCCATCGCATGGTTGCCGCGGGAACGCCGTCTGGTGGAGAAGCTGGCGACGCCGGACGTCACCATCGCCGACATGATCGGCGACGTCGACCCCATCAAGGCGGCCCGCGGCGGGCTCGAGCTGTCCGACGAGCTGACGATGCACTACGGGCTGCTTCCCCGCGCCCACCGGTGCATCTTCGCCATCAACGAGTTGCCGGACCTCGCCGGCAAGATCCAGGTCGGCCTGTTCAACATCCTCCAGGAGGGAGACGTCCAGATAAAGGGCTATCCGGTCCGGCTGCCCCTGGACGTGGTGATGACGTTCACCGCGAACCCGGAGGACTACACCGCCCGGGGCAAGATCATCACGCCGCTGAAGGACCGCATCGGGTCCGAGATTCGCACCCACTATCCGCAGACGCGCCGGGAGGGCATGCGGATCACGGGCCAGGAGGCGTGGACGGCGCGGTCTCGCGATGCCGCGGGGGCGCCGCGCATCCCGCCGTACATCAGCGAGATCGTCGAGGAGGTCGCGTTCGTCGCCCGCGGCCACGCCAAGATCGACCAGCGGTCCGGGGTCAGTCAGCGCATGCCGATCACGTGCCTGGAGAACGCCGTGTCCAACGCCGAGCGGCGGGCCTTCGTCCACGGCGAGCCCACGGCGGTGGTCCGCATCGCCGACGTCTACGCCGCCCTGCCCTCGATCACCGGCAAGTTCGAGCTCGAGTACGAGGGCGAGCTGCGCGGCGCCGACCAGGTCGCCCGCGACGTCATCCGCACCGCCGTCGGGCGCGTGTTCGAGGGGTGGTTCGGCGCCGTCGACACCGGCGCGGTGGTCGAGTGGTTCGACCTCGGGGGGACGCTGGACCTGGGCGACTCGACCTCCGCGGCGGAGCTCCTCGAGCAGACGGGCCGGATCCACGGCCTGTTCGAGCTGGCCGGCCACGTCCGGGTCGATGCCGCTGAACCACCGCCGGTGCTCGCGTCCGCGGTGGAGTTCGTCATCGAGGGGCTGTACGCGCAGAAGAAGATCAGTCGGAACGACACGTGGCAGTACAGCGCGGTGGAGACGAGGCGGCGGTCCGCGGCGACCCCGGAGCAGGTGTTCGAGACCGACGTCCGCGTCCCGCCCGGCAAGAAGAAGTACTACAACTAGCATGACGGGCCGGACGGAGTCCGCCCGACCGCCGACGATGAAGTACCGCTACACGCGCTACACCGGCGACGAACTCGACGGCCTCGACATCGAGGAGCTGGTGTCGAAGCTCTCGCGGCTGCTCCTCGACAGCGGCTTCGGCGACGCCGCGGGCGACCGCGGCGATCGGGGCGCGGACGACGGGGGGCGCTCGGAGCAGGCGTTGCGCGACGCCGTTCTCGAGGCGCTGCTCAACGGCGGCATGCTGTCCGACGAGACGATCATGCAGCTTCTCGGGGACGCGGCCGACGCGGACGACGACGGCGCGTCGCGGCTCGAGGCGCTGCTCGACCGGCTCATCGACGGGATGGCCCGGCAGGGCTACATCACGCGCCACCCCGACCTCGAAGCGGCGGCCCGCGACGGCGAGGGCCGGGGCGGCAACGGCCAAGTCCCGCCCATGCGCTTCGAGGTGACCGACAAGGGACTCGACTTCCTGGGCTATCGGGCCCTGCGGGACCTGCTCGGCTCGGCGGGCCACGGCAGCGTCGGCCGGCACGACACCCGCGACTACGCGGCGGGGGTGGAGGCGGGCGGGGCGCCCAAGCCCTACGAGTTCGGCGACACCATGAACCTCGACGCCGCCGCGACGATCCTGAGCGCGGTCCGGCGCATGGGGCGGGACGCCATCGCCGGCCCCGGCATCGACGTCGAGCACCCGGACCTCATGGTGGCCCAGGGCGAGTACCAGAGCGCCTGCGCGACCGTCCTGATGCTCGACTGCAGCCACAGCATGATCCTCTACGGCGAGGACCGGTTCACGCCGGCCAAGCAGGTGGCCCTCGCCCTCGCCAACCTCATTCGCCGCCAGTATCCCGGCGACACCCTGCGGGTCGTGCTGTTCCACGACTCGGCCGAGGAGATCCCGTTGCGCCGGCTCGCTCGGGCGCGTGTCGGGCCCCACTACACCAACACCCGCGAGGGTCTCCGCCTCGCCCGCCGCATTCTCGAGCGGCAGCCCCGCGAGATGCGGCAGATCGTGATGATCACCGACGGCAAGCCCTCGGCCCTGACCCGCCCCGACGGGAAGATCTACCGCAACGCCTTCGGCCTCGACCCCTGGGTCATCTCGGAGACGTTCGCCGAGGTCGCGAGCTGCCGCAAGGCCGGCATCCTCATCAACACCTTCATGCTCGCGCGCGACTACGAGCTGGTCAGCTTCGTCAAACGAGTGACCGCGATCTGTCACGGCAAGGCCTACTTCACGACCCCGCACACGCTGGGCCGCTACGTGCTGATGGACTTCCTGGACAAGAAGACTCGGACCGTGCACTGACCGCGCCCGGAGCCCGCGGCGAGGAGCCGCGCGTCTTCGCCACCGGCGACCCGACGTCATGATGCTGCCTTCTCGGATCCCGATCTTCCCGCTCCCCAACGTCGTCCTGTTCCCGTCCGTGTTCCTGCCCCTGCACGTCTTCGAGCCGCGGTACCGGCAGATGCTGGCCGACGCCCTGTCGGGAGACCGCCTGATCGGCATGGTGCTTCTGAGGGACGGGCACGCGCCCGGGGACGAGCCGCCGCCGGTCTACCACGTCGGATGCGCGGGGCTCGTCAGCCACGCCGAGCGGCTCGCCGACGGCCGCTCCAACATCATCCTGCGCGGCATCGAGCGCTTCCGCATCGTGGGGGAGGTCGGCGGCCGCGCCTATCGCCGGGCCGAGATCGCGCCCCTGCCGGACACCGATTCCGAGCGGGTCCGCGATGAGCTTCGCCGGCTGCGGACCCGGCTCGACCCCCTCCTCGCCGGGCAGTTCGACAACGCGGGATGGCGCCGCATGGTGCCCGCGGACATGGGCGACGACGCCCTCGTCAACACCCTCGCGCAGTACCTCGACCTCGAGCCGGTGGAGAAGCAGGCGCTACTGGAGCAGGACGACATCGCCGCCCGCTCGCGAGCCCTCATCGACCTGATCGAGATGCACGCCGTCGCCGCGCGGACGGGCCGACCGGGGCCGCAGTAAGGACGCGAGCAGCCCGTCGCGCGGATACCGGCGGCCGCCTACGCCGGCACGGCGTCGCCGGCCGGGGCCAGGCGGCGGGCGATCTCGCCGATCACCCGCTGGCCGTGGAAGCGGCCGTTCTCGATGAAGATCCGCCCGCTGTAGACGCCGGAGATGACCTGCCCGGCGAGGAACAGGTTGGGGACGTTGGTCTCGTAGGTCTCGGGATCGTGGGCGGGCACCATCGTGGCGGCGTCGACGTCGATGCCGAAGCGCCGGAGCATCGTGGTGTCGGGGTGGTAGCCGGTCAGCAGGAGGACGGCGTCGGCCGGCAGCACCTCGCGCCCCGCCGCCGACTCGACGACGACCTCGCGCGGCCGGATCTCGACGACGCGGGTCCCGAACCGCGCGGGTATGGAACCCTCCTTGATGCGGTTCTCGATGTCCGGGCGGACCCAGTACTTGATGCCCTCCCCCAGCTCGGCGTGCCGGTGCACGAGCGTGACGCGGGCCCCCGAGCGGTACAGCTCGAGGGCCGCCTCGACCGCCGAGTTCTTGCCGCCCACCACCACGACCCGCTTCCGATAGCACGGATGGGCCTCGGCGTAGTAGTGCGAGACGTGCGGCAGGTCCTCGCCGGGAATGCCCAGCAGGTTGGGGCAGTCGTAGGCCCCGACGGCGACGACGACGGTCCGGGCGAGCCGGCGAAACGAACCCTCGTGGGGATGGTCGACGTCGACGGCGAGCACCGCGGCGCCGTCCGGCCCCGGCTGCCGGGCGACCGAGGCCACCTCGTAGCCGAGCCTGACGGTGAGGTCGAACGCATCGACGGCACGCCGGTAGTAGCGCAGGGCCTCGTCGCGGGTCGGCTTGGCGTAGGGGGTGACGAACGGCAGGTCCCCAATCTCGAGGAGCTCCGGCGTCGTGAAGAAGACCATGTTCGTCGGGAACTTGAGAATCGAGTTGACGAGCGCGCTCCGCTCGAAGACCTCGCAGTCAAGCTCCGCGCGGCGCGCGGCGATGGCGGCCGCGAGCCCGGCCGGGCCGGCTCCGACGACGATGACGTCCCTGACGCGATCCGGATCGCTCTGATGCTCCATGGCCTGTCCGGGGCCGGCCGTCGCCTTGCGGCGCCGGCCCGACCCGACTCTTGCTTGGGGAGCGGCGCCGCCGACGGGAGTCGGCGCCGGCTTCCCGGCCCGGAGAGCGTCGCCTGAGGCTCCGCTCACCGCCCGATCAACCCTCCAAGAGTCCGCGCCGTCCGACGGGAGCAGACGCCTGTCTACCGGGCGCGGTACTCCACGCTGACATCGCTGACGAGCGCGATGGCCCGACCCCGCGCGATGTGCGTCTCCCGACTGTCTACGCGCTGGACCTCGAGCTCGAGTCCGACGATGGCGATCTCCGTGACGTCGGACGGCACGATGATCCGGATGCGCTCGGCCCCCACCGGCGCGATCGCCTTGATGCCGCCCGGCCCGGCCCCGCCGCCCACCCGGTCGACGAGATCGCCGGCCCCGTGGAACTCGGCGAGGACCACGGGGCGCGCCAGCACCTCCTCGGCGCTCGCCACCGCCGCCGTAGCCAAATAGCGGGCGTATCCCCGGCGCCGCGCCACCTCGTCCGCCGAGTAGGTATGCCGGCCGTGCAGGGTGAACCTCACCGTCGCCGGCCCGCGGTGGGGAGGAATCCGCACGATGATCCCGTCCGCGATCTCGTCGCCGATCTGCACGTCGCAATAGGTGCGGTCGGTATCGATCCCGACCCCGAGGACGGACGGGCACTCGACCTCGGCGGGCTCTATGCGGCGCGACTGAGCGGCCGCGGCGGCGGTCGCGACCGCCACCGCGGCCGCGACCGCCGCCGTCCACAACCGCCGCCCGCGACGCTCAGTCGTGCTCGCCATCGATCGCGTGCTCCGTGACGTCCCGGAGGGCGGCGGCGCCGCTCCCCAGCCGCAACAGGTTCAGAAACTCCATCCGGGTGCGGGCGTCGGTGCGAAACACCCCGTGCATGGCGCTGGTCAGGGCCACCGAGTTCTGCTTCTCCACGCCGCGCATGGCCATGCAGAGGTGGGTGGCCTCCACCACCACGGCGACGCCCAGCGGGCTGGCCTTCGCCGCGATGGTCTCCGCTATCTGGCTCGTCAGCCGCTCCTGCACCTGCAGCCGACGGCTGAACACCTCGACCAGCCGAGGGAGCTTGCTCAGTCCGATGACCCTCCCGTCGGGCACGTAGGCGACGTGGCACCGTCCGAAGAAGGGCAGCATGTGGTGCTCGCACAGGCTGTAGAAGTCGATGTCCTTCACGATGACCATCTCGCTGTAGTCCACCGTGAAGAGGGCGTCGTTGACGACGTCGTCGACGTCCCGATCATAGCCGCTGGTCAGAAACCGCAGGGCCCTCGCGACCCGGTCCGGGGTCCTGGCGAGCCCCTCGCGCTCCGGGTTCTCGCCCAGCCCCTCCAGGATGACCCGCACCGCCTCGGCGATGCCGTCGTCCGCGGCCGCCGACGGGCGGGCGGCCGACGCCTCGATGACTGAAGTCGCCTCAATACTTGAAGAAGCCATGACCGGTCTTGCGTCCCAGCCGTCCCGCCAGCACCAGACGCTTCAGCAGCGGCGGAGGCGCGTAGGCGGGGTCGCGGAACTCCTCGAACATGATGTTCGCGATGTAGTAGGTGGTGTCGAGGCCGATGAAGTCGGCCAGCGTGAACGGGCCCATCGGGTGGCTGCACCCCTGCGTCATCGCGGTGTCGATGTCCTCCAGGGTGCCGCAGCCCTGCTCGTAGGCTCGCACGGCGCTGAGCAGATAGGGAATGAGCAGCCGGTTGACGATGAATCCGGGTCGGTCCGGCGCGGTCACCGGCTGCTTGCCGAGGGACTTCGCGAACGCGAAGGCCCGCTCCCAGGTGGCGTCGGTGGTGGACAGCCCGCGAATGACCTCGACCAGCGACATGACCGGCACGGGGCTGAAGAAATGCAGCCCGATGAACCGGTCGGGCCGCGTTGTCGCCGCCGCCAGCTCGGTGATGCAGACCGACGACGTGTTCGAGCAGAGCAGGGTTTCGGGACCCACGACCGGCTCGACCGCCGCGAACGCCGTCCGCTTGGCGTCGAGGTTCTCGACGATCGCCTCGACGATCAGGTCGCTCTCGGCCAGTGCCTCGAAGCGGGTGGTCCCGCTGAGCCGTGCCATGGCCGCGTCCCGCGCCTCGCCCGTCGTCTTGCCGCGGGCCACCCCGGTGTCGAGCGAGCGCTCGATCCTGCCGAGCCCGGCGTCCACGGCGGCCTGATCCACCTCCCGCACGACGGTCCGGTAACCCGCCAGGGCGCAGACCTGGGCGATACCCGAGCCCATGAGCCCGCAACCGAGCACGCCGACGACCTTCACTTCCGCGCTCACGGTCACACCACCCCGGGGAATCTGCGACTTCCGCCGCGTTTGCCGCCCACGCCCTGCAGCCGCCCCACGCCCCCTGCAAGGCGTCCGCACCGCCCATGGCGCGGGCCCCGGTCCCGTTCACGCAGGAAACCGACGCAGGTTGTCCAGGAGCCTGGAAGCCCGCCGCCGAGGCCGCGCGGTCTCGCCGCCGGTCGGCCGCCCGGACAGCGGCCCGCCCGGGCCGGCGGCCGAATCGCCGCGGCCACCGACGGCGCCGCGCGGATTCGCTCACCGCAACGTCGGATCATAACAGACGGCGGGTCGGTCGCGACCGGTCACGCGAACCGGGCAGGTCGATTCGGAGCCGGCGTCAGGAGTCCTGCAGCCCGCGGTCGGGAGGCCCGGAGCCGACTCAGGACGTCTCGCCGGGCGCCAGCAGCGACAGCAGAAACTCGATCGCCCCGGGCGGCACGCGAAGGGACAACGTCACCGCCGTCCCCTCGCCGCCGGTCTGCAACGAATCCAGTATCGCCTGCAGGTCCGGGTTGCCGAGCGTCTGCAATTGCGCCAGCGCCACGAAGCCGCGGACGACGTCGCGCAGGTTCTGCGCGGCCGCGTCGTCGCGCCCGTCGACCGTCAGCGAGACGGTGAGCCCGCCGTTGATCCGGCCCTGCACCGCGAACGCGGTCACCGGCGGCATCCGCTCGGACACCTGCTCGGGCACCCAGCCCAGCAGTCCCGCGTCGCTGAACCGCCCCACCGCCCAGAAGCTGCTCCGGGGGTCGATCCGGCCCAGGAGCCGCATCATCTCCGCGTCGGCGTCGATGCCGGTTTCCCCGGGACCGCGGCGGACCGTCGACCGGACCGAGGCGGGATCGCCCACCGCCGCCAGTCCCGGCTCGAGAAACGCCATCGCCAACGGCCCCGCGCCGTCGATCTCGCGGCTGACGATACGCCTGCCGTCCTCGTCGGTGACCGCGGCCCCCCCGCGGCGGGCCACCGCCTCGAGCCGTTCGGGGTCCAGCCGCCCGCGGAAGAGCGCCAGCCCGGAGGAACCGTCCTCTTCCCCGGCGTCCGCGTCCGGCTCGGGCGCCCAGAAGACGAGCACCCGGTCGATGTCGCGCTCGATGTCGAGACCGAGATGCCGCTCGAGCTGCTCGCGTCCGACGCCGTCCGGCACGATCCGGCGGACCCGCTCCCGCAGCTCGGACGTCATTACCGCCCGCACGTCGGCGAAGGCGAGGGCAGTCGCGTGCGGCGGCACGAACGCGAGTTCGGGAGGCGTGTCGAACGCCACCCCCCGAGCGGCGTCTCGGTTGAGGTAGGCGACGAGCCCGCCGCAGAGCCCGACCGCGAGCACCCCGCCGGAGGCGAGCGCGACGTAACGCGTCCGACGGGACATCGAGGCCATCATCCATCACCCCCCGGCCGGCTAGCGCGGCCGCCGGCCCTTCGGGCGAGCCCGTGATGCGCCGGAAAGGCAGACCACGTACCGCCATGCCGCCGTCGCGGGAGTCCGCGACCGGCTTCACTGCTCCAGCACGTACTCGCGGCGTTCGACGAGCCGAACCGCGAGCGCCAGACCTCCGAGCGCGATCACCGCGAGCCCGGCGAGGCCGACCGTCGCCGACGGCAGTATCTCGTTCGCCTGCAGCACGCGAAGGACGAGGCTGGTCACCCCCCCGTCCTCGGGCATCGCGTGGGGGACCAACCCCTGCAGGTAATACGACACCGTGAACCGCTTCATGTAGCCCGGCACGACGATGACCACCGGCTCCCAGCCGAAGATGAACACGAGGCCGGTCAGAAGCGGCCGCTTGAACAGGGCGCCGACGAGCGCGAACAGGGCGCCGTAGACGGCGAGCCCGACCGCGAGGAGGGCGAGGTCCTTCAGCAGGTCGGGGAAATGGGCGCCGACGCTCCCGCCGAGAAGCGGGACGACGAGGAAGAACACCAGCACCACCGACGGCAGCACCAGCAGGCCGGCGCACACCAGATAGGCGAGGTACTTGCCGAGGAGGACCGCGCCTCGCGGCAATGGACGTGTGAAGAGGTACGTGATCGTCCTGTCCTCGACCTCGTCGGCGATCAGCGACGTCCCGTAGAAAACGCCCAGCAGCGGGACCGAGAAGCTCAGGTAGAAGCCCCAGATCATCAGCCCGAAGATGACCGGGCCGTCGATGGTCACGCGCCGGCCATCCAGCTCGGCGCCGGCGTCGAACAGGTCCATCGACACCAGCAGGCGCAGCAGGAGGGCCACCGCGACGGGTCCCCCGACCACGAGGACCATGAACACCGTACGGCGCGACCACAGCATCCGGCCGAACGACAGTTCGTAGATGCGCGCCACCGATCCCAGGAACGAGGGTCCGACCGGCGTCGAAGGGGGCGGCGGGGGCTCGTCGGGGCTGGACATGTCGGGCGGACCTACTTCACGAGATAGTCGAACACCGCCTGCAGGTTGTCATCCGGCGAGCTGACCTCGTGGATCTCGCCGAGGGCGCCGGTCGCCGCCGCCGCCGTCAACCGGCCGTAGAAGGCGTCGGGCCGGTCGGTCTCCAGCACCACCGCGCCGTCCTCGAACTGCAGCTTGACGACGTCGTCATGGGCGATGAGGCCGCGCGCCAGCCCCCGCGGATCGCCGGCGCGCACCCGCACCTTGTGCGGATGCTCGTCGATGAGGTCGCGAATGGTGTGGATGTTGCCTTCGGCGAGAATCCGGCCGTTGTGCATCAGCAGAATCGTCGCGGTCATCGCCTCGATCTCGTGCAGGATGTGGCTCGAGACGAGGACGCTCCTCCCCCGTGCCGCCCGGTCCTTGATCAGCCGGATCACCTTGCGCCGCGCGATCGGGTCCAGCCCGGCCAGGGGCTCGTCGAGCACGAGCAGCTCGGGATCGTGCGCGATGGCCTGGGCCAGCTTCACGCGCTGGCGCATGCCCTTGCTGTAGCCGCCGATCTTCCGGTCGGCGGCGTCGAGCAGGTCGACGGTGTCGAGGGCGCTCCGGGCCGCTTCGGCCGCCTCGGGCTCGGACAGCCCGTTGAGCCCGACGAGCGCCGTCACCCATTCCATCCCCGTCATCCGCTCGTAGAAGGCGTCCTGCTCGGGGCAGAACCCGAGGCGGAAGAAGAGCGGCGGGTTTCCCCAGATGGGCTCGCCAAGCACCCGGACGCGGCCCTTGCTGGGCTTGAGCTGACCGGTGATCAGCTTCAGCAGGGTCGACTTGCCGGCGCCGTTCGGGCCGAGCAGTCCGGTGACGCCGGGGCCGACCTCGACGGAGACGTCGTTCAGCCCGATGACCTGCCCGTACCACTTCGACAGGTGGTCGGCCGCCACCACCGGCGCGGTCACGTCACCACCTCCACCCCGCGCACCCGGCGGTCGAGCACCAGGGCCGACAGGCCGATCAGCAGCGCCACCACCGCCACCGACAGCAGCCACGGCGACTCGAACCGGGGCGGGAGGCGGAAGATGACGTCGCCGATCTGCTCGACGTTGGCCCGCAGCGAGAGCCACGCCAGCATCGAGCCGGCGGTCGCCCCGCGCAGGATCGCGAACACCGTCGCCGTGAAGAACAGCGCGCCCGCGTAGAGCATCGCCGCGTAGCGGGCGCTGGTCGACAGGGACGACAGCGCGAGCATCGTGAACGAGGCCAGCGACACCTCCATCAGGGCGTACAACGTGATCGCCGGCAGCAGGAAGGAGTTGTCGAGCAGGAACGCGAGGCTCGCCGCGAACATCGCCTCGATCACCAGCAGCGCCAGCGCCGGCGCCAGGGTCACCATCAGCAGGAAGAACCCGAGGATGCCCAGCTTGCCGGCCACGTACTCGGTGCGGCTCAACGGCTTCGACAGGTAGATCTGCAGGGCGTTCGAGCGCCGGTCGTTGGCGATGAGGCCCGAGCCGACGTAGACGGTCACGAACAGCACGAAGATCTCCTGGATGTCGAAGAACTGCCGAAAGGTCTCGACCGACGGCCCCAGCACGTTCATGGCGGGGAAGTTCGCCGACAGGTAGAACATCACCGCGCGCACGAAGAACTGCCCCCACGCGGCCAGCATCACCGCGAGAAACAGCTTCCGGCCCAGGAGGGTGCGGATGCCGACGGCGGCGATGACCAGCCACGCCGACCCCGGCTCGTTCCGGCGCCCCGCGTAGCGGCGATAGCTCTGGTCGTGGATCGGCATCACGCTTCCCCGACCGCCTCGGCGAAGACGTCCTCGAGGGTGGACACGCTCGGCCGCAGGTGGCGCACCTGCACGTCGTGCCGCACGGCCGCGGCGAAGAGGTCGCGCGGCCCCTGACCCGGCTTGACGAAGACCCGCATGACCTCCTCGCCGGACCCGCGGCACTCCACGCCGTCGGCCTCCAACCCCCGAATGAAGGCGTCGACGTTCCCCTTCACCCGCAGCTCGAAGACCTCGCGCCGGCCCGCCTTCAGGTCCGCGATCGCCCCCTGGGCCGCCACCTCCCCGCGGTGCATCACGATGACCTGGCCGCAGGCGGCCTCGACGTCGGGCAGAAGGTGGGACGACAGGATGAGGTTGACTCCCTTGCGCGTCGCGAGGTCCCTCACCAGAGCCAGCATCTCGTCGCGCCCCTTCGGGTCCATTCCGTTCGTCGGCTCGTCCAAGAACAGCAGGTCCGGATCGTGGACCAGCGCCTGGGCGAGCTTGATGCGCTGCTTCATCCCGGTGGAGTAGGTCTCCAGGTTGCGGTAGCGCGCCTCGCCGAGCCCGACGTAGTGGAGCACCTCGTGGGCGCGTTGCATCGCATCGCTCCGCGGAAGGCCGGCCAGCCGCCCGCAGTAGGCCACGAACGAGACGGCGTTCATGCCCGGCACGTGGCCGTCCGACTCGGGCATGTACCCGAGCCGCGCCCGGATCTCCATGGGGCTCGCGGCGACGTCGAGCTGGAGCACCTGCATACGACCCGCGGTGGGCGTCACGAAGCCCAGCAGCGCTTTGAGCAGGGTGCTCTTCCCCGCGCCGTTGGGCCCCAGCAGGCCCACCGCGCCGGCCGGGAACGTCGCCGAGACGCCGCGCAGGGCGGCCTGCTCGCCGTACTGCACCGACACCCCGTCGAGCCACGCCACCGGCGGGGCGTCCGATGAGGGAACCGTCATGTCTCTAGGTGCGATACGTAGACGGCCGGAGCGAGGTTCGGCGGCGGGCGCGCCGGTCAGATCTCGCCACGCAGTCCGAGCTCGTCCGCGGCGCCCCGCATGAAGCGGATCACGTTGGTGATGTGCTCGTCCAGGGGCAGCCCCATCTCCTCGGCCCCCTGCCGGAGATCGTCTCGCGACACGGCCCGCGCGAAGGCCTTGTCCTTCATGCGCTTGCGGACCGACCTGGCCTCGAGATCCATCACGCTGCGGGACGGCCGCACGAGGGCCGCCGCGGTCACGAAGCCGGCCATCTCGTCGCACGCGAACAGGGTGTGCTCGAGCCGCGACTCCCGGGTGACCCCGGTGTAGTCCGCGTGCGAGAGGATGGCGCGCATCACGTGCTCGGGATAGCCCCGCTCCCGCAGGATCTCGCACCCGCGGTACGGATGGTCCTCGGGGCCCGGCCAGCGCTCGTAGTCGAAGTCGTGCAACAGGGCCACGACGCCCCACGTCTCCTCGTCCTCGCCGAACTCCCGCGCGTAGCCGCGCACCGCCGCCTCGACGGCCAGCGCGTGCTTCAGCAAACGATCGTTCCGCGTGTACTCGTTGAGCAGGCGCCACGCGTCGTCGCGAGTCGGTGTCATGTCGCTCTCCGCGCGCTCAGCGGCAGCGCCGGGTCCGCGTTCAGATCCAGCCGCGCGGTCACCCCGGCCGAGATCTGCCGGAGTCCGGCGGCCGCGATCATCGCGGCGTTGTCGGTCGACAGGTGCAGGGTCGGCAGCACGACCGGCACGCCCTGCTTCTCGCCCCGCTCGCGGGCCAGCTCCCGCAGCCGGCGGTTGGCCGACACGCCTCCGGCAATGCCGAGGCCGCGGGCGCCGAAGCGTCGGACCGCCTCGAACGTCCGGTCGAGAAGGGCATCGATGACGGCCCGCTGGAAGCTGGCGCAGACGTCGGCCAGCTCGGACTCCGACATCGGCCGCGGATCGTCGGCGCGCCGGCGCCGGAGATGCCGGGCGACCGCCGTCTTCAGTCCGCTGAAGCTGAAGTCCATCCGACCGTCCCCGCGCCGGGGGAAGCCGGGCGGGGTGACGGTCGGCGGCCCCGCCGCGCGATCGTCGTGGGTGATCCGCGCCACCGGAAAACGGATCGCCCGTTCGTCGCCGTCGCGCGCGATGCGATCGATGACGGGGCCGCCGGGATAGGTCAGTCCCAGCAGCTTGGCGACCTTGTCGAACGCCTCCCCCGCCGCGTCGTCGCGGGTCCGACCGACCAGCTCGTACCGGCCCGCCTCCGGCAGGTGGTACAGGTTCGTATGTCCGCCGGACACCACGAGGACGACGGCGGGCAGCGGGAGGTCGGGCCGGCAGAGGAACAGCGACTCGATGTGTCCGGCGAGATGGTGCACGGGGACCAGCGGCCGTCCCAGGGCCAGGGCCAGAGACTTCGCGAAGGCCACGCCCACGAGGAGGGAGCCGACGAGGCCGGGCCCCTGGGTGACCGCGATCGCGTCGAGATCGCCCCAGTTCACGCCGCCGTCGCCGAGCGCGCGTTCCGCCACCCCGCAGAGATCGCGCAGGTGCTGGCGCGACGCGAGTTCCGGCACCACCCCGCCCCACTCGCGGTGGATGTCGACCTGCGAGGCGATCACGCTCGACCGGATCTTCCAGGACTGCGGCCCCGTCCCGTCGCCGGTGGCGACGGCCGCGGCCGTCTCGTCGCACGAGGTCTCGACCGCGAGTACGGTAGTCATGCCGGCGTCGGAGCGGGAGGGCACACCGCCTTCAGGCTGTCGGCGAGCGGCGGCCGGCAGATGCCCCGCTCGGTGATGATACCGGCCACGAGGCGGGCCGGGGTGACGTCGAACGCCGGGTTCCAGACGGCGGCGCCCTCGGGCGTGAGCCGCGCCGAGCCCAGGTGCGTCATCTCCCTCGCGTCGCGCTCCTCGATGGGAATGCCGGCCCCGTCCGGCGTCTCGAGGTCGATCGTGGACACCGGGGCGGCCACGTAGAACGGCACGCCGTGCTCCCTGGCGAGCACCGCCACCGTGTACGTCCCGATCTTGTTGGCGACGTCGCCGTTGGCGGCGACGCGGTCCGCTCCCACCACCACGACGTCGACCCGCCCTTCGCGCATGAGGGACCCGGCCATGCCCTCGGTGATCACCGTCGTCTCGATGCCGTCACGCACGAGCTCCCACGCGGTGAGACGTGCGCCCTGCAGAAAGGGCCGGGTCTCGTCGGCGTACACCGCGACCCGCTTCCCCGCCTCCACCGCCGCCCGCACCACCCCCAGGGCGGTGCCGTAGCCCCCGGTGGCCAGCGCCCCCGCGTTGCAGTGGGTCAGCACGCGGGCCTCCGGCGGCACGACGGCGGCGCCGTGGCGTCCCAGCGCCCGGCAGCTCGCTACGTCCTCGTCGTGGACGCGCGCGGCCTCGCCGTCCATGACCTCGCGGATCTCGGCCACCGACCGCCCCGCCCGCATCTCCTCCGCAAACGCCCGCTTCATCCGGCCGATCGCCCAGAACAGGTTGACGGCGGTGGGCCGGGTGGCGGCCAACAGATCGCACGTGCGATAGAACTCGTGGGCCAACCGGGTGGTTCCCGACGCGGTGCTGCGGCGCAGATCGAGCACCACGCCCATCGCGGCCGCGACGCCGATCGCCGGCGCCCCGCGGATGACCATCGTCCGGATCGCCCGCGCCACCTCGCGGGCGGTGCGGCATCGCACGTAGACCTCACGGGCCGGCAGCTTGCGCTGGTCGACCATGACGACTTCGCCGTCTTCCCATCCTATCGTCGGCAGCATCGCGCCCGAACCTCCGCCGGGAGCCCGCACCCCCCGCCGCCTCACACCCGCCCACCGAAACCCGTGACGACGGATCCCGCTGCAATCGAACCGCGACGATCCTGCCGCCGCGTCGTTCCGCGGAACCGCATACCGCTCGGCGTCCACGACAGGTGACAGGTCCGCCACCCTCCCTCGTCGCGCCTCTCGGCCCCGTACGGCGCCCGCCCGTCGGCCCCGCCGGTCTCGGAGCAGCGCCGGTTCCGCCCCCTACAACAGCACGGAAGCGATAGCGGCGTTGATCAATGTTGCCAGAAACCCGCCCAGCAGCGCCACCGGACCCAGGCGGGCCAGATCGGGGCGCCGCTCCGGCGCCAGCCCGCCGATGCCGCCGAGGAGAATCCCGATCGAGCCGAAGTTGGCGAAGCCGGTCAGGGCGAACGTCGCGACCACGCGGGTGTGGTCGCTCACCGTGCCGAGGTAGCTGGTGTCGAGCTTGACGAAGGCCACGAACTCGTTGGTGGCGAGCTTGGTGCCGAGCAGGTCGGCCACCGCCGGCAGATCGGCCGACGCCACCCCCAGCAGGGCCGCCACCGGTGCGAACAGCCACCCGAATATCGCGGCCAGAGACAGCCCGGGGGCGACCAGTCCCAGGCCGTAGTCGATCATGGCGATGCATGCGAGAAACGCGATCAGCATCGCAGCCACGTTCATCGCCAGCCGCATCCCGTCCGAAGCTCCGCCGGCCAGCGCGTCGATGACGTTCACGTACCGCTGCTCCACCGCCACCCGCACCGTGCCCGCGGTGGCGGGCGCGCCCGTCTCCGGCAGCAGGATCTTGGACAGGTAGAGGCCGCACGGCGCGGCCATGACGCTCGTGGTCAGAACCGCCACCGGATCGGCGCCGAGCCCGATGTAGATCGCCATGACGGTGCCCGCGATGGTCGCGAGTCCGCCCGTCATCAAGGCCAGCAGCTCGGACTGCGTCATGCCCGCGATGTACGGCCGGATCATCAGCGGGGCCTCGGTGATCCCGAGGAAGACGTTCGCCGCCGCCGACAGGCTCTCCGCCCCGCTCGTGCCCATGACCCTCGCCATGACCCGGGCCATCCCCTTCACCGCCAGCGGTAACGCGCCGAGGTGATACAGCACCGTGAACACCGCCGACATGAAGATGAGGATGGGCAGCGAGGCGAAGGCGAGCACGAACCCGTCCGGGAAGAGCGCGGACATCCGGTCGGGATCGGCGAGCACCCCGAACACGAACCGCGAACCGGCGTCGGTGAACTCGATGAACTGGGTCGCGACCGCGGCCAGGCCCGCGAACAGCGCGTACCCCGGGCGCACCCCGGCGATCTCCACGTTCAGGATGAGGACCGCCAGGCCTATCTGGAGCAGGAACCCCCGCGCGACGAGCCGCCAGTTCACCTCGGCCGGCCGCGCCGAGCACGCGGCGGCGACCGCGACGAAGGCGACGATGCCGGCGACGGCGCGCAGCCGGGGGTCGCCGAGGTCGCTCAACCAGTACGCCCCCGCGCCGAGCGCGGCCGCAAGGACGGCGAGGCCGAGGCGGAGGCGCCAGTCCGACGGCGCCGAACGTTCGAGCCGGCTCGGGGTCATGGCGCGCTGATCATACGCGCGTCGTGGCCGGATCGGGAGCACGCGGCTTCCGGCCGACGGTGACGGACCCGCCCCGCGCCCGGCCGCGCATTCCGGGAGCAGGGCCGCGGTCCGCGATTCCGCCGGACGGGTATCATGATGAAGGCCAAAGGCCGGCGCGCGGCCTCGACGGTTCGCCGGCGCCCCCCTCATCGGGAAGATGACTCGTGCCACGACCATGACCGACAGCGCACGCGCATTGCTCGTCGCCGGGGTCGCCCTCGCCGTCATCCTGGTCAGGCTCGCCCTGGTCGCGGTCAGGGCGGAGTCCAGCTCGCCGGCCCGGCTCGTCGCCGAGCTCCGCCTCGCGCAGTTCGCGGCGATGATGCTCGCGCTCGTCGCCGGGGTCTATATCGGCTTCGCGCTGGCGCAGGAGTCGACCGCCGGCAGCGGCCTCGACGTCGCGCTTGCGGTCGGCTTCCTCGTCCTGGCCTCGATCGCGGTGACCCGGGACCCCGGCACTGCGCTGGCCTTGCTGGCGCTGGCGTTCGCCGGTCACGCCGGCGTCGGCCTGCTCCACGGGGCGGGGGTGCTGCCGTCGGAGTCGATGCCGCCCTGGTATGCGACGGCCTGCGCCGTGTACGATGTCGGGGTGGCCGGCGTCTGCTACTCGCCGAGGGTGTATCGATGAGCCGGACTCAACCGCGGGCGACGCAGGTGGCGGAGCTCCGGTCCGCCCCGCCCGACGGCGGGACATGCGGTGGGACGGGCCGAGGGGCGGCGCGACCGCGACGGCGATTCCGGGGTGGGGATTGACGATGAGCGACGCTGGAAACCGACTGCTCCTGGACACGGCCCGCAAGCGCCTCGTGGCGCACCAGGCGGGCCAGGTGCGCACCTGCATCGAGGCCCTGAACGACGGCCAGATCTGGTGGCGCGCCAACGAGGAGTCGAACGCCGTCGGCAACCTCGTGCTGCACCTGTGCGGCTCCACGCGCCTCTACATCGGTCACGGGGTCGGCGGGAACGACTACCGGCGCGACCGCGATGCGGAGTTCGCCGAGCCGGGACCGCTGCCGAAGGATGACCTGCTGGCCCGCTTCGAATTCGCCGTCGCCGAGGCGGACCGGGCGCTCGCGGCGTTCGACGCCGACCGGCTCGGCGAGACGACCGAGCTGAACGGCAAGACCCTCACCTACGGCGAACTCATCCTGAACCAGGTGCTCCACTTCACGACTCACGCGGGCCAGATCGTCTTCGCGACGAAGCTCATCCAGGCCGGCCTCATCCACGAGGTCTGGAAGAACACGCCAACGGAGTAGCACGCGCGGGACGCAGCCCTTCGAGGAACCCGTGGCGGTCTCGACGACATCCCCGGCCGGTTCGTTCCGGTCGCGGGTGATCGCGGTCGTCCGCCGGATTCCCCGGGGACGGGTGGCTACCTACGGAGACGTGGCGGCGCTAGCCGGTCGTCCCCGGGCCTGGCGCGCCGTCGGCGCGATCATGCGCACCTGCCGCCTGCCCAGCGTTCCCTGTCATCGCGTGGTGGGCGCGGGCGGCCGATTGGGGGGCTACAGCGATCCACTGCGAAAGCGGCGGCTCCTGCAGGAAGAGGGGATAGTCGCGGGCCGCGCCACCATCCGGCGGTTCGACGCGATTCGGTGGGGGGAACGCCGCTCCCGGGTCGAATGACCCCGGCTACATGGCCGTCACGTCGAACTGCTCGTGATGCAGCATCGCGTCGGGGCGCAGCGTGACCTCGCGGTCGAGCGTGCGCTCGATCTCCCTCAACACGCCGCGCTCTTCCGACTTGAGCGCTCGCGCCACGTCCGGGTTGACCCGCAACTGGACGTGATGCCCGTTCAGGTCGCCGCTCACCTTCCGCAGCTCGGCGAGAATCTCGATGCAGATGGTGGAGGTGGACTTGACCACGGCGCTGCCGGAGCAGTACGGGCAGGGCTCGGTCAACTGCCTCTCGAGACTCTGCTTGACGCGCTTCCGGGTGGTGATGATGAGCCCGAACTCCGACACCTGCACCGCCTTCGTCGGCGACCGGTCGCGTCGGATCTCCTGCTCGAAGAGCTGGTACACCTTCTGGCGGTTCTTCCGTTCCTCCATGTCGATGAAGTCGAGAACGATGATGCCGCCGAGGTCCCGGAGACGGATCTGGCGGACGATCTCCTTCGCCGCCTCGAGATTGGTCTTGACGATGGTGTCCTCCAGCCGCCCCGTCCGCTTTCCGACGTAGCGCCCGGTGTTGACGTCGATCGCGACCAGGGCCTCGGTCTGGTTGATGACGAGATAGCCGCCCGACTTCAGCCAGACCTTGCTCCGGAGCGCCTTGTCGATCTCCGACTGGACGCCGTACTCCTCGAAGATCGGGAAGTTCTTGTCGTAGTGGTGCACGCGGGAGACGAGGTCCGGCATGATGCGCTGCACGAGCTTGACGGCCTTCCGATACTCGCCGCGCTGGTCGATGCGGATCGCCGTGAAGTCGTCGGTCAGCAGGTCGCGCAGCAGCTTGGCGACCAGGCTCTCTTCGCGGTGGATGACGGCGGGCGCCCGGCGGGACTCGCCCTTCTTCAGGGTGTCCGACCACAGCTCGTGAAAGTAGGTGAGGTCGCTGAGGATGTCCTCCTCGGGCCGGTCCGCGGCGGCGGTGCGGATGATCACGCCGCCCGGCATGTCGTGCTCGGCCCGGAAGTCGCGAACGATGCGCCGCAGGCGGCTGCGCTGGTCGCGCGACACGATCTTGCGCGACACGCCGATGTGCTCGACGGTCGGCATGAAGACGAGAAACCGTCCGGGAATGGTGACGTGCGACGTGATGCGCGCCCCCTTCGTCCCCAGCGGCTCCTTGACGACCTGCACGACGATCTCCTGACCCGCCGTCAGCAGCTTGTCGATGGGCTGATCGCTCGCGTTGCGGTCTCGCCCACGCCCCCGCCCCCGGGAGCCGCCGTCGCCCCGGCTCTCGGGAGCGGCCGGCGGCTCTCCCGCCGCGCCGTCCGCATCCGCCTCGATGCCGTCGATCGACGCCATGGGATCGATGACGTCGGATACGTAGAGGAAGCCGTCGCGGTCGAGTCCGAGATCGACGAAGGCGGCCTGCATGCCAGGCAGCACCTTCGAGACGCGGCCCTTGTAGATGTTGCCGGCGACGCCGCGCGACTTGTCGCGCTCGACGGATATTTCGACGACCTCGTCGTCTTCGAGAATGGCGGCCATCGTCTCGTGGCCGCTGGCGGAGATGATCATCTCCTTGTTCATCACACACTCCAGATGCCGCCTCGCCACGGCGCGCGCTCGGGCGCGCGGCATCCCGGAAGGATGCGCGGGCGTCCGCGAACGACGGGCCGCGGTGGGCATTTCGGCCCGGCGGGACGGCCGGCCGCCCGCTTCGGGCGCCATCCGACCGGCGTGTCCACCGGATTTCGCACGGGCCGGGCGACATGCCCGGCCGCTTCCTTCGAGGCGGGTTTCAGAACGTCGCGAGGCAGTGGGAGAGCTGCGTTCAGTTCGTGAACCGTCGCATCCGCACGTTGAGCACGAATCCGAAGGCCGCCAGCGTGGCGATCGCCGATGAGCCGCCGTAGCTCATCAGTGGCAGGGTGAGCCCCTTCACCGGCGCCAGCCCGGCCGACATGGCGATGTTGTAGACCACCTGAAACGTGAATCCGGCCATGATCCCGACGACGAGATACATGCCCAGACGGTCCTTGGCCAGTCGAGCGGCATCCATCCCACGCAGGATGACGAACAGATACAAGCCGAGCGCAACCACCACGCCCAGAAACCCTTGTTCTTCCGCAAGTACCGAGAAAACGAAATCGTTGTGCGCGACCGGCAGGAAGTTGTATTGGCTCTGCGTCCCCTTGAGGAACCCCTTGCCCGTCGCTCCCCCCGAGCCGGTCGCGATGCGCGCCTGGAGCTGCTGGTACCCCGCCCCTCGAGGATCCTGCTCGGGATCCAGAAAGCTCAGGATGCGCTCCCGCTGATAGTCCTCCAAACCGTAGGCCCACACCGCCGGCGCGCTCAGGGCGCCCGCCACGATGAGCAGCCCGACGTACCGCAGCGGAAGTCCGGCGAAGACGAAGATCACCAGTGCGACCGGCAGCAGGGTCACCGCGGTGCCGAGATCGGGCTGCTGCGCGATCAGCACGAACGGAATGCCGAGGATGAGCACGGCCGTCACCCACCCGAAGGGCCTCCCGCCCCTCTCCCGGTGGCGTGCGAACAGCGTCGCCAGCCCCAGCGCCACCACCATGCGGGCGAACTCCGAGGGCTGGAGGTTGACGATGCCCAGATCGATCCACCGGCGGGCTCCGCCGCCCGTCGTCCCGAACATCAGGGCATACGCAATCAGGCCGACGAGACCGATGAAGACGAGCACCGACAGGTCAGCGAACCATCGGTAATCGATCGAGAGGGTGATGACGAAGGCCAGGAAGCCGAGGGCGAGCGCCCACAACTGGACGGAGACCAGGGGGCTGGCGCCCCCGGTGGTCGGATCGTAGGTCGTGCTGTAGATCATCGCCACGCCGATGGCCGACAACAGGAACAGCGCTCCCAGCAGCAGCCAGTCGATATGGCGATAGAGTCGTTGCTCCAGCATCTGCCAATCAGGGGTTCCAGACGAGGCGAGACGCGGCGCGACCCCCGGCCCGCGCTCGCGCCGACGCTACCGGCCTCCCGCCGCCACCGCGGCGGGGGCGGCCCATACCCTCCTCGAGAACGGCGGAACCGGCACCGTCGGGCGCGGCAGCCCTTCCTTCTTGGCGAAGTACGTCTCGATGACGTGCCTCGCGATCGGGGCCGAAAGATAACCGTGTTCGTTGTGCTCGCCGAAGACGACGCCCGCGATCTCCGGGGCCTCGGCCGGGGCCGCGAAGACGAACCACCCGTGGTCCCGGAAGTCCTGGTCGGCGCTGTCCCCGGCCGCCGCCCGCCCCTGCAGGGAGACGACCTGGGCGGTGCCGGTCTTGCCGATGACGTCCCGCCCGACGATGCGGCCCCGCCGGCCGGTGCCGGCCCGGTTGACGACGAACCAGAGCCCTTCCCTGACGACGTCGAGCGTCGATCGACTGATGCGCGCCCGCGACTGCGGCACGGGACGAGGCGCCCGCATGAACCCCTGTCCCTCGTTGACCGCGTTGAGCAGGTGAGGGGTGACCCGCGTGCCGCCGTTGGCGACCGTCGCCATCATCACCGCCAGCGACATCGGCGTCACCGACACCGCCCCCTGCCCGATGGCGACGGAGATGGTCTCGCCGGGGTACCACGGCTCGCCGCGCCGCTCCCGCTTCCAGGCGGTGGACGGCATGAGCCCCCGCACCTCGTGCGGCAGGTCCACGCCGGAGAGTTCGCCCAGCCCCAGGGCCGTCGCCCACTTGTGGATCTGGTCGATCTGCATTCTCTCACCGAGCGCATAGAAATAGGAGTTGCACGACTGCTCGAGCGCCTCGCGCATGTCGACCGAGCCGTGCGTCGAGTGGCACCGGAAGAAGCGTCCGTGAACCATCCGCCCGCCGCGGCACGCCACGCGGAAGTCGGGCCCGACCACCCCCTCCTCCAGCGCCGCGACCGCCATCGCCACCTTGAACGTCGACCCCGGCGAGTACCGCCCCTGCAACGTTCGGTGGTTCAACGGGCGATGCCGATCGCGGTTGAGCCGGCCCCACGTCTCGCTGTCGATGCCGCGGGCGAAGACGTTGGGGTCGTAGGCCGGGCGGCTGACGAGGGCGAGTATCGCGCCCGACCGCGGATCCAGGAACACGCCCGAGCCGTTGAACCCCGCGTCGCGGAACGCGTCTTCCGCCGCTTCCTGCAGATCGTAGTCGAGGGTGAGCTGAATCTGCCGGCCCTCGAGCGGCAGCCGTTCGTCCAGGACGTGGATCTCGCGGCCGACGTTGTCGACGACGACCCGCCGCGCGCCGTCGCGGCCCATCAACAGCCGGTTGTAGGTGCGTTCGATGCCCGACTTGCCGACCACCGCGCCCCGGCGCAGGCCGTCGAACTCCGGCGTCGCGAGCTGGGCTTCGCTGACCTCGCCGACGTAGCCCAGGATGTGCGCGCCCACCTCGCCGGCCGGATAGAACCGGACGGGAAGCTCCTGCACGTAGATTCCCGGCAGCTCCCGGGCATGGGCGGCGACCGCCGCCACCTGGTCGAACGAGGCGTCGCGAATCAGGACCACCGGCTGGAAGAGCGGGTCCCGGCGGTGACGCTCCAGGGTAGCCCGGAGCTCGGACAACGGCACGCCGGAGAGGTCGGCGAGGAGCTCGAGGGCGCCCTCCAGATCCTGCGCCTGCTCGCGGGACACCGTGATGTTGAGCGAGTTGCGGTTCTCGGCCAGCACGCGACCGTCGCGGTCGAGGACCGCTCCTCGCGGAGCGCTGAGGAGGAGGGTTCGCTGGTGGTTGTTCTCCGCCAGTTGCCGGTACTTGTCGTACTGGACGACCTGGAACCACCAGAAACCGACCGCGAGGCCCCCGAAGACCAGCGCGATGCCCCATCGCCACGCGACCAGCAACAGCGCGAGGCTGTCGCGCGGCCGCTCGTGGCCGCCCGCCTCGATTCCGCTCGGCATCCTCATGATCGCCTCAGCGTTTGCGCCGGCCCCGCGCGGCCGCTACTCGGCGTGACGACCGCCCGGCCAGCGACCGCGCAGGCGCTGCCGGTCGGCCTCGTCCGGAATCGCGTGCAGCCCGACCGCCACCACGAGTCCCACGACGGTGTTGGCGGCCGCCTGCACCAGCAGATCGCGCCCCGTCACCACCATCCGGTCATCGGACAGGAGGCTGTAGCCGCCGACGAACAACACGGCGTGCAGCAACGAGGCGGCGACGAACACCAGCGCCTTGTGCCACAGGCGCGTCACCATGAACTGGGCGGCGAACTGACCGCCGACATAGCCCACCAGGGTCTTCGCGAGGCCGCCCATCCCGATGACGCCTCCGGACAAGGCGTCCTGAAGGAGCCCGCCGACGGTGCCGGTCCACAACCCCGCGCGGGGTCCGTTCGCCATGGCCACGACGATGACCACCATGAGCACGAGGTCGACCGGGGCCCCCGCGCCCGCGACCATCTGCACCAGCGTCGTCTGTATCGCCAGCGCGGCCGCGAGGGCGAACGCGACCGATGCGGGCCTCATTCACCACCGCCCGCCGCCGCCAAGAGCGCCGGCGGCGGCGATTCGGGCAGGATGACCAGCACCTCGTCGAGGTCGCCGAACCTGATGCGGGGCCGCACGTGGATGGTCCGATACAGCCCCGGCCCCCGCTGCGCCCGGGTGACGTTGCCGATGACGAACCCCTTCGGATAGATGCCGTCGGCCCCGGACGTCACGACGGCGTCTCCCACCTCGACGTCCTCGAGATTCGACACGTATTCCATGCGGAGCAACCGGTCGTCCGCGTCGCCCATCACCAGCCCGGCCACCCGGCTCCTCTCGATGAGCGCCCCCGCCGCCGCGTTCCGGTCGATGAGAAGCTGGACCCGTGACGCCCGGTACCCCGGCTCGTCGACGACGCGCCCCACGACACCGGCCGCGGACAACACCGCCGCGTCCGGGCGAACGCCGTCGCGACGCCCCCGATCGATGGTCACGGTCCGGAAGTAGGGCGTGGCGTCGCCGGCGATGATGCGGGCGCTGACGGTGGACAGATCGGCGGCGTCCCGCAACCCGAGCAACGCTTCGAGACCGCGGACCCGCTGTGCGCCGGCCCGGTCCATCTGCCATTGCAGCTTCACCGCATCGAGCTCGCGGCGCAGCGACTCGTTCTCGACCCGGACCGCCTGCAGCTCGACATAGGCGCTCCACAACCCGCCGACCGCGCCCACCGCGCCCGTCACTACGCGCTGCACCTCCGAGAACACGCCGAAGGTGACGGTCTGCAGCACGGGCACGCCGGCGGCGGTGTTGGCCTGGGTCGAGAGCAGCAAGAGGTGGCCGACCACGACCGCCAGCAGGGAAGCGCCGGTGCGACGCGTGAGGTCAATCAATGGAGATCTTCCGCAGCAGTCCGAAATCCGACAGCATCCGGCCCGCGCCCAGGACGACCGACGCCAGCGGGTCCTCGGCCACGGCCAGGGGAAGGCCGGTCTCCTCCCGAAGCCGCTTGTCCAGGTTCTTCAGCAGCGACCCGCCCCCGGTCAACACGATTCCCCGATCGACGATGTCGGCGGACAGCTCGGGCGGCGTCCGCTCGAGCGCGACCCGAACCGCATCGACGATGACCCTGACGGTGTCCGCCAGCGCCTCGCGTATCTCCTCGTCGGTAATTGTAATCGTCTTCGGCACGCCCTCGACGAGATGGCGCCCCTTGATCTCCATCGTGATGCGGCCGTCGAGCCCGAACGCGGATCCCATCCGCATCTTGATGGTCTCGGACGTGCGCTCCCCCACGAGCAGGTTGTAGGTCTTCTTGATGTACTGGATGATCGCCTCGTCCATCTCGTTGCCGGCGACGCGGACCGCCTTGCTGTAGACGATGCCGGCGAGCGATATCACCGCGATGTCGGTGGTGCCGCCGCCGATGTCGACGATCATGTTGGCCGCCGGCTCCGTGACCGGCATCCCTGCCCCGATGGCCGCCGCCATCGCCTCCTCGACGAGATGCACCTCGCTCGCCTTGGCGCGGTAGGCGCTGTCCTTGACCGCCCGCTTCTCGACCTGGGTGATCTCGGACGGCACGCCGATCACGATCCGGGGCCGCACCCAGACCGTCCGGTTGTGCGCCCGCTTGATGAAGTAGGTCAGCATCTTCTCGGCGATCTCGAAGTCGGCGATGACCCCGTCCCGCATCGGCCGGATGGCGACGATGTTGCCGGGGGTGCGGCCGAGCATCTCCTTCGCCTCGCGCCCCACCGCCTCGGTGCGGCCGGTGACCTTGTTGATGGCCACGATCGACGGCTCGTTCAGCACGATCCCCCTGCCGCGCGCGTACACGCACGTGTTGGCGGTTCCGAGATCGATGGCCAGATCACTGGAGAACAGGGAGAACAGGGAGCTGACACTCAAGAGGGCATTCCTCCCGAATCCAAGGGCGAGGGGACCCGCCGGACCATGGGCGCACGGCGACCGCCTCGGCCCGGGGCGCCGGGAGCGCCTCGTCCCGGTGAATGGGCCCCAGGACCCCGCCGAACCGTCGCGACCCTCTCACCCCCGCGATCCGCCGGCCTGTGCGGATCGAACCCGCGGAGGGCGTTGAAAGGCGACGCCCGCTCGCCGCGGATCGGGCTCGGCGAACCGAAGAAGAACCGTTGACGGCGCTCCGATGAGGCCCTTGGGGAATCCAGGAAGGGTTCCGGCCGACGGTGTCCCGGACGAACCGATCGGACGGGCGCCAAGCAAGAACGGAGCCGAAGCCGTCCGGTACGATACGAGGGCGGGTTGCCGATCCGGTCGACCATGAGCGGAACATCCGGCACGGCAGCACCCACCCAGCCAGACGACATGGGGCACCCCCGAGACGGGAACGCCTCGAACCATGCGCCGCCGAGTTCGGGAGACTATAGCACAACCACCGGTGGGCTACTTCTACCCATCCCAACAGATGGTTGGCCGTCGGCGCTGCGCCCCAACAGGTAGTGGCTGGAGGCGCCCGCGCCGGGCCCGCCCGACGGCGCCCGACATCGCGTGCCATGGCGCGTGTCATAGAATGTGTAGATCCTCCGCACCGGCGGCGCGGCGGGGCGAGCCGCAGGCTCGGCGCCGGCCCGCCCCGGACGTCGACCGGCGCGCCGCCGAGGCCGTCGGGACGAATGCAAGGAAGCACCAGTACAGGGAGTGAGCACACGATGACGATGCTGGATCGCATGCGACGCCACAAGGGGTGGCTGAAGTGGACCCTCGCCCTCGCCGGTTTCGCCCTGCTCGTCCTCGGGTTCCCCCTGATCCAGCCGCCGCCCGAGACCCCAGGCGCCCTGACCGACGTGCTCGCCCAGGTCGGGGACCAGGAGATCACCGTCGGCGAGTTCCAGACCCTCTACCGGCGCCAGGTGCAGAGCTACCAGGTCCAGTCGGGCGGAGAGATCACCGCCGACCTCCTGCGGTCCATGGGCATCGACCGGCAGTTGCTGCAACAGATGATCGACGAGTACGCGGCGCTGCAGGAGGCCGCGCGCCTCGGCGTGACGGTCAGCGACGCCGAAGTCCGCGAGGCCATCGTCTCGCTCCCCGCGTTCCAGCAGGACGGAGAGTTCATCGGCGAGGCCGCCTATCTCCAGCTCCTGCGGATGCAGCAGCCGCCGGTGCCGCCGGCCGAGTTCGAGGAGAACGTGCGGCGATCGCTGATGCTCCAGCGGCTGCAGGCGGCGGTCACCGACTGGATCACCGTCACCGACGACGACGTCGAGCGCGAGCACGTCCGCCGCAACGAGCGTGTCCGCCTGAGTGCGATCTCGTTCCGGGCCGACGACTTCCGGGAGGGCCTGGAAGCGACGGACGACGACGTGGCGGCGCTGTTCGACCAGAACGCCAACGACTATCTCGTGCCCGAGAAGCGGCGGCTCCGCTTCGCGCTCATCGACGTTCCCGCCCTGAGGGCCTCGTTCATCCCGAGCGACGCCGACGTCCAGGCCTACTACGACAACAACCTCGACAGCTACACCGAGGAGGTCGACCTGCGCGTCAGTCACATCCTGCTCCGGACGCAGGACCGCGCAACCGAGGAAGCGCTGGCGCAGGCGGAGTCGCTCGTTGCGGAGGCCCGGGGCGGCGCCGATTTCGCGGAGCTGGCGCGCCGTTACTCGGAGGACGAGGGCACGCGGGACGCCGGCGGGGACCTCGGACGGATCACGCGCGGTCAGATGGTGCCCGAGTTCGAGGGCGCCGCGTTCGCTCTCGAGCAGGACGAGGTCAGCGACCCGGTGACGAGCATGTTCGGCGTGCACGTCATCAAGGCGACGGAGAAGAGCGGCGGCACCATCCAGACCCTCGACGAGGTCCGGGACAGCATCGTCGATCGGCTCCAGCAGGAGAGCGCCGACGCGCGGGCCGCCGCGATGGCGGAAGCCATGGCTCTGGAGATCGACGAAGCGGCCGACCTCGAGACGGCGGCGTCGCGCCGTGGCCTCGAGGTGCAGGAGAGCGGCTTCGCCGCCCTCGGGGAGCCGATCCTCGGACTGGGCTTCTCGTCCGAGGTGACCACGCAGGCCTTCCAGCTCGCGGAAGGGGAGGTGGCGGGTCCGATTCCGACGCCGACGGGGCCCGCCTTCGTGACCGTCACCGGCATCCAGGCCCCCTACGTGCCGCCCCTCGAAGAGGTCGAGGCGCGAGTCCGGGACGACGTCATCCGGCGCAAGGCGTTCGTCATCGCCCAGGAGCGCGCCGACGCGGTGGCCGCCCTCCTGCAGGGCGCCGACGACTTCGCCGCCGCCGCGGATGCCGAGGCGCTCGACGTGAGCGAGAGTGGCCTGATTGCCCGCGGCGCCGCGGTTCCGGGGGTAGGCGTCAACGCCCAGGTCGAGGAGGTCGCCTTCTCGCTGAGCCCCGGCGAGACCAGCGATCCGGTCCTGACGGGCAATTCGGCGGTGGTCGTTCACGTCCACGAACGCGAGGACGCCGACCAGGCCGACCTCCAGGCCAATCGGGAACGGCTGCGCAGCGAGATGATCCTGGAGCGGCAGAATCAGTTCTTCGGCGCGTACATGGAGAACGCCAAGGCCCGGATCCCGATCGACATCGACATGGGCGCCTTCGCCCTGGCGACCGCCTAGTTGATTGCCAGCGAAAACCAGCGACAGGACAGCAAAGGGAGCTCTGAAACAGCCCACTAGGCGCAGAAGCCGGTTCACGCGAGTTTCCGGCCTCCGGCAGCGTGGTCGACGACCGCGCCAGGCGGTCAGGGCCGCGTTGAGCCGTCGAGATCGCGGCTGTCGCGCGAAGTCGTCCTTCCGATGGCAGCCGGCCTGGGTAGACGTAGCCGTCAGGCGGCGCACCAGAAGCCGGGATCAGCGCACGAATGCGCCTCGATCCCTCCGGTGTCCACGGGCGGGCAGCGGAAGCCGGGATCAGCGCACGAATGTGCCGGGCATGATCGCCAGCGGCTCGCCCGGGCGGAACAGCCGCGCCGGCGCGGTCGCCCGGCCCACCACCGCGGCCTCGGGGGCGGCCAGCCCGGTCCACGCGGCGGCGGCCCGCGCCATCGGGAACCCCTCGTCGAGCAGCTCGAAGAAGCTCTTCGGGCGCGGGTAGATGACCAGCTCGACCTCGGCGCCGGGGTCGATTCCGGCCTTCTCCTTGGCCAGCGCGATGGCCCGGTCGAGCCCGCCGACCTCGTCGATCAGCCCGCGCTCGAGCGCCTGCCGGCCGGTCCACACCCGGCCTTGGGCCACCTCGTGGAGAACGTCCCGGGTGGTCCCCCGCCCCTCGGCCGCCTTGGCCACGAACTGCTCGTAGATGGCATCCAGGTGCTGCTGCGCCTTCGCCCGCTCAGCGTCCGAGAACCGAGTCACCGGCGAGTAGATCTCGGCGAACCGGCCCTCGCTCACCGGCTCGATGTCGACCCCGAGCCTGGCGAAGACGCCCCCCGTCGTGAACTTGCCGAAGACGACCCCGATCGAGCCGGTCAGCGTGCCCGGCTGCGCGACGATGGCGTCGGCGCCCATGGCGATGTAGTAGCCGCCGGAGGCCCCCAGGTCGGACATCGAGGCCACGATCGGCTTGCCGCTCTCGCGGACCAGCCCGACCTCGCGCCAGATGACGTCGGACGCGACCGCCGACCCCCCGGGGCTGTCGATTCGCAACACGATGGCGCGGACCGAGTCGTCCTCCCGAGCGCTGCGAAGGGCGCTCGTCAGGGTGTCGGAGCCCAGGACCTCCCCGTTCAGGACGTCGAAGCTGCCGGCCCCGGAGTTGATGACCCCGACGGCGTAGATGAGGGCGATGCGCTCTCCCTGGTTCAGGCCCACCGACCGCAGGCCGATCTGGCGGTAGTCGACGTCCGGGATCTCCCGCCAGTCGATCCCGTCGAACGGTGCCCGGTGCTTGAGCTCGTCGGCGTAGGCCAGCCCGTCGACCAGGCCCGCCGCGAGCGCGTCCTCCGGCAGGAACGGCCCCTCGTCCACGAGCCGGCGCACCTCGTCGCCCGTGAGGCCCCGCGACTCCGCGATGCCCTCGACCATCTGCTCGTAGAGGTCGCGGTTGAGCGACTCGGCCATCTCGCGATGGGCCGGGGTCATGGCGGTCTCGGTGTACTGGTTTGCGGCGGTCTTGTAGTCGCCGGCCGCGAGCACGTCGGGATAGACCCCGACCTTGTCCAGCGCCCCGCGGAAGAACAGCTCGTACTGCGCACGGCCCACGATTTGCAGGGGGCTGCCCGGCATCAGATAGACCTTGTCCGCCGCCGACGCGACGTAGTAGTCCTCCGTCGCCCCGAACTCGAGGAACGCCGCGATGGGCTTGCCGGACTCCCGGTAGTCGATGACCGCGTCCCGGATCTCCTGCAGCTTCCCCAACAAGAGCCGCTGCCCCACCTGCGGCTTCAGGACCACCCCGCTGATGCGATCGTCCACCTTCGCCTTGCGCAGGCTGTCGACCACCGACCGGACCGTCGCGGCGTCGGGGCCGAGCGACGTCAGCAGCGCGTTCTGGCGGTGCTCGGCGAGTCCGCCTTGCACCGGCAGCACGAGCACGGAGTCGGCGGCCACCGACGGCGCCCGCGACATCACCAGGTACAGGACGGCGATGCCGGCCATCGACGCGACGATCGCCAGCGACAAGAAGACCACGATGAACCGAACCCCGCGATTGACCCCCACCACTGCCTCCTTGATGCGTCGCCGCGCAGCCCTCCCGCCGCGCCGTCCCGGCATTCCCGCCCCCCGCCCCGGCGGGGGCGGAGCGGCCGCCGGTCACCACGAGTATACGTGACGACGAACCGCGCGATGGGGGCACGACGTCCTCGTCGCCCCCGGCGCCGTCGGATGCTCGACCCACGGGGAACGGCTCGGGCCGAGACCCCGCAGCAGGCCGATTCCATGGCTACCGCGCCCGCACACACGAGGCGGCGCCCCACTCGCCATCGCCCACAAGTCGCCCGGCCGCCGATCCATGGCTACGGCTCGGGCCGAGACCCCGCAGCAGGCCGGTTCCATGGCTACCGCGCCCGCACACACGAGGCGGCGCCCCACTCGCCATCGCCCACAAGTCGCCCGGCCGCCGATTCCATGGCCGCCGCGCCCGCCCACGAGGCGGCGCCCGTCTTGCGTGGCGGCGCACGACGCTCATGTCGTGCACGCGCGCGATCCGCCAGCTGGCGCCGGCGCCGGCGTCTTGGGTATACTGGACTCTCTGCGAAGCGGTTCCCCCCAACTGCGGAAGTGGCGGAATTGGCAGACGCGCAGGCCTCAGGAGCCTGTGGGACCTAGTCCCATGGGGGTTCAAGTCCCCCCTTCCGCACCAAGCCCCGCATCCGGCCCGGCTCCGTCCGTGAGCCCTCGCGCACGCCGATGTCGCATTCCCCGGTGAAGGGCGTGCGACCCTGTCCGATTCCGCCGTTCGACCCCACGGCCCTCGCCCTCGCCGCGATGCTCGGCGCGGGGCTGAGGCAGCCGGAGCGCGGCCGGTCAGAACGGCCGGTAGGTGACCATCACGACGGCGATGACGATGGCGGCCGCGGCGACCGCCTGGAGGGTCGGGATGCGATCCGTCATCCGGAAGGCCATGCCGGTCAGACCGGACAGCGCGAGCCAGCAGACGACCTTGACGAGGGCCCAGCCGGGGAACCCGAGTCCCATCACGCCCATGACCCCGAACCCGCTCAGGAAGACGAGGAGGCTGAGGGCGCCGGAGGCCATCAGCATGCGGTGACGGTTGTCGGGATGCGGCGCCGCGAAGGCCGCGAACGTCACACCGGACATCAGGAGGACCGAGATCAGGTGCAGGGCCAGGAAGGTCTGATAGCTCATGCGATTCGCTCCGGGCAAGACGACGGCGGCGGCGGCCGCCGGTCACGGGTAACGGGTGGACGAGATGGTGGACCCACCGTCGACGACCAGCACCTGGCCGGTGATGAAGCGGCCGGCCGGGGAGGCCAGCAGGAGCGCCGCCCCCGCCACGTCCTCAGGCTCACCGATGCGGCCGAGAGGATAGGTGGAGACCGCCTCCCGCAGGCGAGCCGGATCTTCCCACAGCTTGCGGGCGAAGTCGGTGCGCACCAGCCCCGGCGCGATGCAGTTCGCGCGGACGTTGCTGCGCCCCCACTCGACCGCGAGGTTGCGGACGAGCTGGTGGTTGGCCGCCTTCGAGACGGCGTAGATGCCGAGCGTATCGTGACCCTTCAGGCCGCCGATGCTCGACACGATGATCACCGACCCGTCGCGGCGGGCCGCCATCTGGGGCACCACGAGGTTGCACAGCCACAGGTTGTGCTTGACGTTGGTGGCCAGGATCTTGTCGTAGGCGGGCTCGGTCACGTCGGCCATCGGACCGAAGTGGGGATTGACGGCGGCGTTGCAGACCAGGATGTCGATGCGCCCCCAACGCTCGAGCGCGGCGTCGGCCAGCCCCCGCACCTGGTCGAGGTGCGACATGTGGCACGGGATGGCCGCCGCCTCGCCGCCGGCTGCGTTGATGGCGTCGGCGACCGGCCGGCAGCTCTCCAGGCGGCGGCTCGAGACGACCACCCGGGCCCGCGCGTCGGCCAGCGTCTCCGCGATGGCCCGCCCGATGCCCTTGGACGAACCCGTCACGAGAGCGACACGCCCGCGAAGGTCGAACAGCTCCTGATACCCCATCCGCTCCTCTTGCCTCGCCTCGACCCCGCCGCCGGCGGTGGGGGCGCCGAGAGTCTGTCAAAGCCGGACCCGGAGCGTCAACTCGCCCCGCCCGCCGGTCGGAGGCTCCTCCCGGCGGAAAGACCCCACGGTCAGCGCCGCTGGTCGAACCGCCGGCCGACGAGGGCCGAGGCGATGTTGACCTTCTGGATGTCGATGGTGCCGCCGGCGATGCCCCATCCCCAGGCGTCGCGCATGCGCCGCTCCATCGGGTACTCGCGCGAGTAGCCGTAGCCCCCCATCAACTGCACCGCAGCCCCCGTCACCTCCCGCGCCGCCTCGTTGGCGAAGCACTTGGCGATGCTGGAGTCGAGTATCGACGGCAGCCCACCGTCGGCGTTCCGGGCCGCCCGGTGAATCAGCAGCCGCGCCGCCTCGACCCGCATCGCCATCTCGGCCAGCTTCAACTGCACCGCCTGGAACTCGACGATGGGCTTGCCGAACTGCCGCCGCTCCTGCACCCACGCCAGCGCGTCCTCGAGGGCGCCGGACGCCTGCCCGAGGGCCATCGTCGCATTCCCGCAGCGCTCGAGGTCGAACGCCCGCATCAGCTTCGGGAACCCGCCGGCCGGCACCACGAGCTGCTCCAGCGGCACCGACACGTCGTCGAAGTAGAGGTCCGACTCGGGGATGCCGCGGAACCCCATCAGCCGCTCCTGCTCGCCGAACGTCAGCCCCGGTGTCCCCTTCTCGACGAAGACCGCGCCGATGCCCTTCGCCCCCGGCGCGTCCGACAGACGGCAGTAGACGAGGTAGGCGTCCGAGTGCCCGCCGCCCGAGCACCACCGCTTTGCGCCGTTGACGACGACGCGGTCCCCCCGCACGTCGGCCCGCGTGCGCAGGTCGGTGAGGGCGGTCCCCGCGTCGGGCTCGGACATCGCCACCGCCACGATCAGCTCGCCCCGGCACACGGCGGGAATCACCCGGCGCTTCAGGGCGTCGCCGCCGAAGTGCTCGACGGCCCGGACGGGACCGGCCACCGACTCGAAGATGGGGAACGCCACGGCCGACGAGACCTTGGCGAACTCTTCGAGGACGAGAAACGCCTCGATGTTCCCCAGGCCCAGGCCGCCGTGCTCGGACGGGATGTTCACCCCGAGGAACCCCATTTCGGCGTAGCGCTCGACCCAGCTCCGCGACAGCGGAGCCGCACTGCGCTCGGTCTCCTCGGCGACCGCGGTCATTTCCCCGCGGGCGAAGTCGCGCGCGGCCGCCTGCAGGGCCTGCTGCTCTTCCGTCAACGTGAAGTCCATCCGGCGTCCTCCCGAATCCGGCCGACCACGGCCGGCCCGCCCGCCCCCTGACCCGAACCCGGCCCCCGCCACCGCGGCGGCGCACCGCCGCACGGCCGAGACGGTGTCGTGCACGGTCGGCGCCTCGCCGCCGGGACCGCGGCACGCGTTGCGAACCACCGTGTCGTCACCGGGTGTCTTCGGCCTGCGCCGGCGCGTCGGCGGCGGCGCGGAGGTCCGCCTCGGCCCGGCGGGCGGCCTCCTGTCCGGCCTTGACGTCGACGCGCGACAGCAGGAGGCCGCCGACCACGAAGAACGTGATGAGGGAGAGGATTGCGCCCCGGCTGGAGCCGGTCAGAAGGATCATGACCGCGAACACGCCGGGCCCGACGATGCCCGCGAACTTCTCGAACACCCCGAAGAAGCCGAAGAACTCCGCCGACTTGTGGCGGGGCACCATGCTCGCGAAGAGCGACCGGCTGAGGGCCTGGCTCCCTCCCTGCACCATGCCCACCAGCAGGGCGAGGGCGTAGAACTCCGTCGCCGTGGTCATGCCGTAAGCGAGCACGCTGATGATCGTGTACACCACGAGCGACAGGAAGATCGCGTGCTTCGCCCCGATGCGGGCGGCGAGCTGTCCGAACACGAAGGCGAACGGCACCCCGACGAACTGCACGAGAACGACCGCGGTGATGAGGTCGCCCTGTTCGAGGCCGATCTCGGTGCCGAAGGTGGTCGCCATTCGGATGATGGTGCCGATGCCATCGTTGTAGATGAGGAATGCGAGCAGCATCACGAACGCCTGCCGGTACCCGCGCAGCTCGCGCAGCGTCTCGCCGAGCCGGGCGAACGACGCCCGGATGGCGCTCTCTCCCGCCCGCTCGTCGGCCTCGAGGGTCCGGGCCGGCTCGGGCACCTTCCGGAACAGGGGAATGGAGAACCCGAGCCACCAGACGGCCACGCTCACGAACGACAGCCGGCTCGCGAGGGCCGCTCCGCCGAGCCCGAACGCCTCGGGCTGCTGGATCCAGGCAAGGTTGACGACGAGGAGGAGGCCGCCGCCCAGGTAGCCGAGGGCGTAGCCGGCCGTCGACACGCGGTCCAGCTCGCCGGGTTCGGCGATGTGGGGCAGCAGCGAGTCGGCGAACACCAGGCTCGAGGTGACCCCGATGTTGGCGAACGCGAACAGCAGCGCGGCCAGCACCCAGTCCCCCTGCTGGATGAAGTACATGCACGCGGTCGCGACCACCCCGAGCCCGACGAACGCCCCCAGCATCTTCTTCTTGATGCCGGCGAAGTCGGCCAGCGCCCCCAGCACCGGCGCGAGGACCGCGACGAACGTGAGAGCCACCGTCGTCGTGACCGCGAACCGGAAGCTGGCCGTCGCCGGCTCGAGGTCGGCGGCGGCGACCGACGAGAAGTAGATGGGGAAGACCGCGGTCACGATGGTGACCATGAACGCGGAGTTGGCCCAGTCGTACATCGCCCAGGCGCGCAGCTCCGGGCGGTGCAGCCCGAGACGTTCCAGGATGGGGGTTGCAGCCATCGGGCGGACGCTACCACACCCGCGGCGGAAATGCCCGGCGGGGCGGCCGCGCCCGGGGACGTGATATACAAGGTGCTCGTCCCACGTCCGAATCGCGGCGACGACGCCGCAGCGAGCAGAGGCCATGCCATCATTCCGAAGAATCGCCCTCGTGACCGCGGCGCTCGGCTGGGTGCCGACCCTGGCCCTCGTGGCCGTGCACCGGACCGGCGAGAGCGGCGCCGCCGCCCAGGAGCGGACGCCGATCAAGGTGACCCGCATCTACACCGGGGAGGACGGCAAGACCCACGCCGAGGAGTACGACGTGCCGCTCGGGACGCAGCGCGGCGCGACCGAGCTGTCGGAACCCATCGACGTCACGAGCGTCCAGTTCCGGCGGACGTCGCCCGACTACTTCATCGACTGGCACACCGCGCCACGGCGCCAGTTCGTCATCACCCTGAGCGGGGAGAGCGAGGTCGTGCTCGGCGACGGGACCGCGGTTCGGCTGCACCCGGGGCACATCCTCCTGGCGGAGGACACCACCGGCCAGGGACACATCTCGCGGGCGGTGGGCACCGAGGACCGGATCTCGCTGTTCCTGCCTCTGGCGGAGCAGTGAGCGGCCCGACTGCCGTCGAGACCGCGACGCTGTTCGATCTCGGCGGCAAGCGGGCGCTGGTCACCGGCGGTTCGCGCGGCATCGGCCGGATGATCGCGGAGGGCTTCCTGCGGGCGGGCGCGACCGTCTGGATCTCGTCGCGGAAGGCCGACGCCTGCGAGCAGACCGCGGCGGAGCTGTCGGCGGCGGGGCCCTGTCACGCCCTGCCGGCGAACCTAGCCGACGACGCGGACCGTGGCCGGTTGGTGCAGGCTCTCGGCGAGCGCACGTCCCGGCTCGACATCCTCGTGAACAACGCCGGCGCCGCGTGGGGCGCGCCCTACGAGGCGTTCCCCGAGTCGGGGTTCCGGAAGGTGATAGAGCTGAACGTGACGGCGCTGTTCTTCCTGACCCGCGACCTGACCCCCCTGCTCGCCGCATCGGCCGCCCCCGACGACCCGGCCCGGGTCATCAACATCGGCTCGATGGACGGCCTCCGGGCCCCGACCCTTCTCGAGAACGGCACGTTCCCCTACTCGGCGAGCAAGGCCGCGGTGCACCACCTGACGCGGTCGCTGGCCCTCGAGCTGGCCTCCCGCCACGTCACCGTCAACGCAGTGGCGCCGGGGTTCTTCCCGAGCAGAATGACGGAGGCGTCGATCGAGCGTTTCGGCGACGAGATCGTGCGCCGCTGCCCCCTGCGCCGCCTCGGCCGCCCCGACGACATGGCCGGCGTCGCCATCTATCTGGCGTCGCGCGCCGGCGCCTACACCACCGGCGCGGTCATCCCCGTGGACGGCGGCACGTCGATCGCGTAGCCGCCGGTGGCGAGGGCCCCGCACGTCGGCTCTCGTCCCGGTCGGCGAAACGCGGAAGCCCGCGACGAGGCCTTACGACCTCACCGCGGGCTCCCCCGGGGCAAACCGCCCCGCGTCGGTCAGTCCAACAGCCGGTACGCGAGCAGCTCGCCGGCGTGGCCGCCGCTGCTGACGGCGACGACGATGTACTGCGCTCCGTCGTGCAGGTAGGTCATCGGCGACCCCGACACGCCGGCCGGCATGAAGACCTCGCCGACCTCCTCGCCGGTCGCCTTGTCGTAGGCCCGCAGCATCGCCCCGAGCTCGCCCGACGGGGTGGTGAACGTCCCCGGCTCGCCCGCGATGACCAGCGTCTTGGTGATGAGGGTGCCGACGCGGCCGACGCGGCCGGTGCGAGGAATCTCGACCCCCGCCAGGTCCGGGTGGTTGCGGACGTTGTCCGGCGTCTCGCCGTGCGGTACCTGCCAGAGGTGGTCGCCGGTCTTCAGGTCGATGGCGGTGATGCGGCCCCACGGCGGCTTGACGAGGGGCAGGCCGCGGATGGTCAGGGCGCGGTCGCGCGGCGCCACCCCGGCCGGGTTGCCGCGGATGAAGTCCATGTCCGACCGCTCGGGATCGTTCACTAGCCCGAGCGAAGTCACGGCGGTGAACGAGTATCCGTAGAAGATGTCGGTCTCGGGATCGATGGACCCGCCCGGCCAGTTGGTGCCGCCCCCGGCCGACGGCAGCATGAGCGTCCCGTACGGCCCGTCCGGGTCGGCGACCACCGGCGGCGTGAAGATCGGGCCCATCCGGAAGTTGGCGACCCGCGCGAGGGCCTCGGCGTGCAGCTCGGGCGTGAAGTCGATGAGGTCCTCGACCCCCACGCCCTGCCGGTCGTAGGGGGCGGGGCGCGTGGGGAACGGCTGGGTCGCGGCGAGCAGCTCGCCCGGGACGTCGGACTGCTCCATCGGCCGCTCCTCGATGGGCCAGATCGGCTCGCCGGTCTCGCGGTCGAGCACGTAGAGCCACGCCTGCTTGCTCGGCTGGGCCACGATCTTCCGCTCGACCCCGTCGATGACCACGTCGGCGAGGATCGGCGCGCACGGGAAGTCCCAGTCCCATACGTCGTGGTGGATGGCCTGGAAATGCCACAGCCGGTCCCCGGTCTCCACGTCCACCGCGACGATACTGTCGGAGAACAGGTTGTCACCGTGGCGGTGACCCCCGTAGTAGTCGTTGGTGGGCATCTCCGTCGCCAGGTACACGATGCCCAGCTCGAGGTCGACGCTGGTCTGTCCCCACACACCGGTGTTGCCGGTGTACCGCCACGAGTCGTTCAGCCACGTGTCGTTCCCGAACTCGTCGGCGCCGGGCAGGGTGTGGAAGATCCACTTCCGCTCGCCGGTGTCGGCGTCGAACCCCCGGACGTAGCCCTTGGTGTTGCGCATGGACACGGGGGCGCTGCCCGGCACGTGGGCGGCCCCGATGACGATGGTGTCGCCGGCCACCAGCGGCGTCGCGTGCAGGCCGATGGAGCCGCCCAGGGGATCGATCTCCTGGTCCATGTTCCGCATCAGGTCGACGACGCCGTCCTCGCCGAAGGTCGTGATGCGCCGCCCCGTCTTCGCGTTCAGCGCGATCATGCGATAGCCGGGCGTGACATAGATGATCTGCCCGTCGCCGCCGTCGTCCCGGTACGCGAGCCCCCGGCCCGACCGCCGACGGGGCGCCACCTCGGCCCGCTCGCCCTCGTCGAGGCGGTGCATCCACAGGTACTCGCCGGTCGCCGCGTCGGCCGCGACCACCGCGCGGCGGGTCCCCGCCGTGGTGTAGACGACCCCGCCGACCATCAGCGGCGTCGCCTGGAAGTTGTACTCCGGCTCCGGGCCGAAGTTGTCGGTCTTCAGCCGCCACACCAGCTCGAGGTCCTCGAAGTTGTCCGCGTCGATCTGGTCGAGGGGCGAGTAGCGGGTGTTCGCCTCGTCGCCGCCGTAGTGGCGCCATTCGCCGCCCTGGGCGCCGGCCCCGGTCTGTCCCCAGGCCGCCGGCGCGGCCAGCAGGACCGCCGCGAGCAGCGACGCGCTGCGGCGGCCCACGCCGCGCGCGTTGCGCCCGGCCTCCGTGGAACGAAGGTTGCGTGAGCTCATGTCTCCACTCCTTGCTGCGCGTGAACGCGTTTCGCCGCCCCTACCGAACATCGACAGCGTGATCGCCCGCGCCCGGTCCGCGCATGGCTTCCGGTCCGAACGGTCGTACGCCGACTCACCGGCTCGCGCCGCCGCGACGCATACGAGACACCGCGCGCCGCCGCTCCCTGACCGGAACCCGCTCGGGCGACCAACGGTTCTCGAAGGCGCCGGAGGCCGGGCGGCGACGCCAAGCCGGAGGGCGGGCGGCGACGCCAAGCCGGAGGGCGGATGCCGGTCCCGAGGGATGCCCGCATCGGAGTCAGGGCCGCGACTAACCGGCGACGGCATCCGTGGCGGCCCGCCTGCGGTCGGCCACGGCCGGCACGATCTCGTCCTCCATCAGGCTGTACAACGACCGCCGGTGGGCGCGCAGCGTCCGCCCGGGGTTGGGCGACGAGGTCATCACCGTGACCAGCCGCAGATCGGGCACCACGTAGATGAACTGCCCGCCGTAGCCCCAGGCGTAGAAGGCGTCGTAGCCGGCCAGCTCCCGCACCCACCAACCGTAGCCGTAGGCGCGGTCCGGGCTGCGGGTCCGCGTCGCGTGGGCGACTATCGACGTGTGCACCCAGTCCTCGGAGACGATCTGCCGCACGCCGACGCGCCCGCACTCCAGGTACATCTCGCCGATGGCGAGCATGTCGCGCGGCCGCATCGACATCTCGTTCCCCCCGAAGTACACCCCCTGCGGATCCGTGGTCCACCGCGGCACCGAGATGCCCATCGGGTCGCCGAGGTGGCGTTGAGCGAAACGCCACGTGTTCATGCCGGACGCCTCGGCGACGATCGCCGACAGCAGGTGGGTGTTGCCCGTGCTGTAGATCATCCGCGAGCCCGGCTCCGCCACCAGTGGCCGGGTCAGCACGTGCCGGACCCAGTGACGGCTCGCCACCCAGCGCCCGTAGTTCCGGTTGCTGGTGGTCTCGAGACCCGACCGCATCGTCAGCAGGTCCTCGACCGTGATGCCGCGCTTCGCGGGATCGTCGACGAGGTCGGGGAAGAAGCGATCGACGGTGTCGTCCACGTCGAGGTGCCCGCGGTCGACGGCGATGCCGACCAGCAGCGAGATGATGCTCTTCGAGGCGGACTTCAGGTTGGCGGCCCGGTTCAGCCTCGCCCCGTTGAAGTACTCCTCGACGAGCAGCGAGCCGTCCACCGAGACGAGCAGCGACCGCATGCGCGGAAGCTCGGCGACCTGCGCCACGATCCGCTCGAACGCCCCGTCGGGCTCGACGCTGCCGCCCCCGGCGCGGATGGGACCGAGCAGGGCCAGACCGGCGACCGCCAGCGCGCCCGCCGCCGCGTAGCGTCCGATACGCCGCAACCCCTGCCGTCCCGGTTCCATGAGCGCTCCCCCGATGCCCGCCGCGAGTCGAGCCGCGCAGCCGTTTACCGCCGCCACCGGCGCCCACGACATCCCCGTTTCGCCGACCGAATCACGCGGTAGCGCGTTCGGCCGATTCCCGCACCGGCACGGTGCGGTGGACCACACGCGACGGCCCCGGACCGGCACGGTTCGCTGGATCGCAGCGACCGGTTCCCGGACCGGCACGGTTCGGTGGATCACGCGCGACCGGAACCGCTCGCCGGCGCCGCGCGACCCTCGTGCCGAAGGCGCTCCGACCCTCCGAGCGTCGACGCGGAGGAAGCAGCGCCGGCACCGACCGCGCAACCTCCGGGCAATCGCAGCATCCTACCATCGGCGAAGCCCATGCGGTCAACGCCCGCTGGCGTCATCGGCGAAGTCGTTGCCGTCAACGCCCACCGGCGTCCGACCATCGGCGAAGTCGTTGCGGTCAACGCCCGCCGGCGTCGGCCCGGCCAACGCTCCTTCACGGCCCCCGGTCCGCCATCCTGCCGGCCACGCCTGTGAGGCAAGGGGCGGATCTCCGGTCTGAGGCCGCCGCCCTGTCCGCGGGAAGCCCCTCGCCGCTCACCCTCACGAGGGCGACGGGGGCTCGTGCACCCGCGGCCGGCGCCCCGGTCTGCGTTAAGCTCTTACAGGCGCCGTTCCGGAGCGCCGCGCTCCGCGCGGCCGAGTCGAGGAAGGGAACGGGCCTCACCGATTCGAGGCACAACGCATGCCGACGGGCCACCACGAAGCTCGGAAACGGCCGACATTCACGTTCAAGAACGTGGGCCCGGTCGCCGACGCCGAGCTGGAGCTCGGGGACCTGACGATCGTCGCCGGCCGCAACAACACCGGCAAAACCTACGTGGTCTATACCCTGTACGGTTTCCTGAAGATGTGGCATAGAGACGTTACCGCGCCGCCGGAGCGCGCCCGACCACGTATCTGGGACGAGCTCGTCAGACAGACCGCCAGGCGAGGGCAAGCCACGGTGCAGGTGGATCGGGACACGCTGGCGAGCGAGCGCAAGAGGGTAATGGGCGATCTGGCGCGCGATTTCTCGCGGAAGATGCTGGCCGGCGTCTTCAGCGCGCCGCGGGACCATTTTCCGGAGGCGGCGCTCGAGGTCGAGCTCGACTGGACGCCGGCCGCTCCACCGCCGGAGGTCGAGATCCTGATCGGCCGCGACGAGGCCGTCGCGATGCGGTACGACGGCGGCGTGCTTACCGTCGCCGGAGGGTCTTCGGAACGTCGGCAGCGCCGTCGCCAGGAAGACGTGGCGGCGTTGGTCTCACACCTCTATCTGCGCTTCCTGTTCCCCGACCTTCCCGTAGATCCGTTCGTCCTCTGCGCCGAACGCTTCGGCATCTCGCTCTTCTACAAGGAGCTCGACTTCACCAAGAACCAACTGGTCGACCTGCTGCAGAAACTCGGCGACCGGAAAGAGACGCCCGCCAATCTGCCGTTCTTGTTTATCGACCAGACCGTCAGCCGATACGCCCTCCCGATCAAGGACAACATCGACTACACCCGCGGCATCGCCGACCAGCGGAGACAACGCAGCGAAATATACGACGACAAGCTGTTCGAGGGCGTCAAGACGCTGATGAACGGCTACTACGAGGCCAACAGCGAGAACATCAAGTTCAGGTCGACGGCGCGCGGCCGCGGCCGATTCAGCATTCCGCTTCACCTCGCCTCGTCGTCCGCGCGCGGACTGTCCGACCTCTACTTCTTCGTGCGGCACGTCGCTCGACGCGACCACCTGCTGATCATCGACGAGCCGGAGGGCCACCTCGACACCGCCAACCAGATCCAGCTGGCGCGCCTGCTGGCCCGCCTGGTACGGACCGGGCTGCGGGTCGTCCTGACCACCCACAGCGACTATCTGGTGAAGGAGCTGAACAACCTCGTCATGCTCGATGGGTCCATCCCAAACCGAGAAACCGTCGCCAAGCAGCTCGGATACGAGGCCGACGACCGCATCGCGCCGGACCGGATCCGGGCCTACGTCACCGAGAATAGCGGCCTGACGCGGTGCACGGTGGACCGCTTCGGCATCGACATGCCGATTTTCGACACGACCATCGACGACATCAACAAGAAGGCGAACGAGCTCTCCTCCCGGCTGTCTGAGAACTCGGACGGGACGCCATGACGCTGGCGTCCGATCTGGCGAACATCCTGAAGCCGAACAGGCTGGTGTCCGCCGCCCCGGACGGCGGTATCGTGCTGCGCGACCGGCAGTCGCGCATGGAAGTGCGGGTCGCGGATGCTCCGACGACCGCGACGGCAGTCCGCCTGGGAGCGCGTCGGCCATTCGTCCGGGCTCCGAGACGGCCACTGGAAGCGGGTCTGCGACTACCTGCTGGTGGTCGAGGCGGGGGAACGCCTGCACGCCGTCTTCATCGAGCTGAAGAAGACGCTCAAGGACATTCCATCGAGAACCGTGGGTCACCGCGCCCGCCCTGACTTGAAACCGAGGGATCAGTTGCGAAGGTCCACGCCTCTCTTGGCGTATCTTCGCGCCGTCTGCGAAGTCGAGTCGGGCGACGGCGGGGCGGGGTCGATAGCGACACGCTATTTCATCGTGGCCGAGAAGCGCAGCCAGAAACTCGACAAACAGCCGGTGAGGACGCCGCCCGCCAGCCGGGTTGGAAGCGAGCAATTCGAGAACCTGACGATCAGGACGTTCATCGGCACTCGCGTCTCGATCACGACTCTGATCGCAGACTGACGAGGGCGGCCCCTCCCCCACCCCGTCGCCCACGCTTTATTCCAGCGAGCATCCAGAGACGAAACGCCGTGTCGATGTTCACGGCCGAGCTTGCGGGCATTCCTGAAGCGTGTAACAGTTACACATCGATGGAACACAGGAGCAGGACTCCGTGCCCAGAGGAGTCGACATCATGATGGACGATGAGGCTTGGCGTGTCATCGAGCGACTGCCTCGCGGCACTCGAAGCCGCGCGGTGAACTCTGCAATCCACCAGTGGTCCGGCTCTTCCGCCCGCCGGGACGCCGCTGCGCGGATGGACTCGCTGCGCGCGCGGCTTCCTTCGGTCGCCACCGCAGACCTGGTCCACTGGCTACACGAGGACCGAGATAGGCGCACGCCGTGATCGTACCCAGTGAAAGTGTACTCAATTTGCGAAGGCGCTTCCGCTCTGGCGCAGCGACGACGCAACCTCAAACGGCTGGTTCGCTGCGGGACGAACGAGAAAATTGCCATGGGAGGCGTGACAGCGAAAGTGGGAAGGTGGGGCAGAATAGGAGACGACGTGGATTTTGCGTTTCTGATGGCGGTGACGTGGATCCTATTGGTTGGGGCACCGTTCGTAGGGATGGGCTATGCCATCGGCTGGCGAAGAAAGCTACATCTGATTGCGGGATTCAACGATGAGACGGTGAGGGATCCGGATGGATTGGCGAGGTGGTTTGGACGTGGCTACATGGTAATGGGCGCTCTGAATTGTATGGCGGCGCTTGTTTTGTTGGCTGTATCTGACCACTTTATGGCGTGGTTGCTGGGAACGCTTGGAGCGACCGTACTGTTGAGCACTGTCGTTATTGCGGGGTGCAGACGTTACCACTGACTGCCCCGCAGAGCTCTAACTTGGGTGGATTGAACGGCCTTAGTCAGTTCTGCCAGATTGGCCTTACGCAAATTGCGTATTCCGGTCCAGACAGATCACTGATTTCCGGCCCACGCCGATCGGGTGGCAACCAAAAAGGGGACGAGAATGTCCCGGATGCTGTTGAACTGAGCTGAAGCGGGTGGCGACTCCTCGCCGCTGTCCGTGATAAGACAGGGGGTATCTGAAGGAGAAGCGCTACCCATGGCGAAACATGACAGGCGGAAGCGTTCCAGCCAACGCCCAGGCTCGCAGCGGGCGGCCATTCAGCAGCGGTCTCAACCCTACTGCCAGGTATTCAGATCTCGTGCGACACCCGTCGACAGTAGATAGATGTAGAGATCAGTGAACACCACCCAGACAAGGCTGACCCAGGCGATTGACATGTGCCGCTCGTTCAGCCAAGTTGAACTCTTCCACAGACGATAGCGTGGCGAAGCCGTACCGTCGCACGCGAAACAGTCAAGCCGGCCCCCTATGAGATGACGCCATGAATGACAACCAAATATGTACGCTGTGAGGAGTATCGCATTCAAGAGCATAACAACCGTGCCCACTCCGACACCGAACTGGCCGTCGCGAAAAAACGCCGAGAGTCCTTCCCACCAGAGGCAGACGATAAGAAAGAGAGCACCATACAGCGTGTAACGGTGCAAGTTCTGAATCAAGAAGAGCCGAGTCTCGCCTTGGTATCGCTGGGGCACGCCCCCAACAGCACAAGATGGCGGCGTCAAGAAGAACGCTTTGTAATACGCACCCCGATAGTAGTAGCAAGTCAGGCGAAACGCGAGCGCGAGCCAAGGGAGTAAGAACGCCGGGGACTGCGGGATGAACCCCGGCCACCATGCCGGAAACGCCCCCAACCAAGCTACTTCCGCCGGAACGGAACCTGGGTAGATAGATGGGGCGGTGAACACCGGAGGAGCTACCGTCGGACTAATGTAGGGATCGTACCAGACGTGGGACGGGCTGAAGGCACGAAATGTCAGGTAACCAAAGAGAAAAATGAGACCTAATGCGGTGGCGGCTGGCGCAATCCACCAGCGATCAATACGCTGGGTTGCAACCGCGCCACGACGCGGCACCAAGAAGTTAACGGCTTGCATGGCCCGTATTGAAGCATGGGTCGCGGGCATTGTCAAGGCTTGCGAAACCCTCGGGATGCACGACATCATTGTTGGATTGTATCGGGCGGCCTTCGCGGTTCGTCGCTCCCAGAAGTCATCGAAGCGACCGTTGAGCCATGCGGCGGCGCAGGGCGAGGATGGCGTTGGCGGCTGCGAAGGGCCAGCGCATATCGGCGCGCTTGAGCCGTGCGCCGACCTGCTTGCACCCGGCCTCGACGACGCCCGAGGACACGTAAGGGCTGTGGGCCCGGAACTGCGGATAGCGCTTCCCGTGGCGGTTGCCGACGATGCGTGGGATGCACGCTGGCGCGCCTCGGGAGTACGGCAAGGGTGCGCAGCGCCGCGACCACGTCACGGAGGCGACCGGCGTCCAGCTCGGTCCCCGACGACACCGAAGACTGAACCTCGAAGAAGCGGCGTATACGGATCGACAACGACGATTTCTAGCCGCAACCCCGAGACGGCAGCTCCTGGTCCGGCGCGCCCCGAATCCGAGCATCCGCGGCGTGCCGTGAGCGTCGTGGGCGGCGGGGACGCCCCGTCCAGGCCGGGCCGCCAGGTCCATAACTGACTTCCATCCGAGCCGCGGGGTGGGCGGGGTGTCACCCGCAGGGTTGTAGCGTAGGTCGAGCTTGTACGCCTGGTGCAAGAGCCGGTCGAGAATCGCGTCGCCGAGAGTCGGGTCGCCGGACGAGGTGTCACCCGCCAGGGCCGGAGCGAAGCGGAGGGCGCGCGCAGCACGTTGACACGCCGGCCGTTCCGGAGCCACGCACTCCCGACCTCCCGGCGAGCTGTCCCTAGACGCCTGAACCTCCTGGGCAGCTCTCCGGCGCACGCCACCGGGGCGGGAGAAATCCGCATACAATCTCCCTGCACGGCTCGCCGTGCGGAACGCAGTCCGCGCAACGAAGACCACGAGGCCGGGGCGCCGCCGGCATGAGCCGACGGGGCCGGGGCCGGTCCGGGGAGGTCGAGAATGAGACGCACGATTTGTCTGACCACGTTGACGGCCGTTGCCGTCCTGACCGCGGTCGCCGCCAACGAGGCGCGGCAGGACCGCTTCGGCATCCGCACGATCGAGCTCGCGGACAACCTCTACGTGCTGACGTCCGACCCGGCCGAGCAGGGCATGCGCACCGGCGGAAACACCGCGGTGTTCGTGACCGCGTCGGGGGTGACCCTGGTCGACACCAAGATCCGCGGCTACGGCGAAGACATCCTGGCCGCGGTGGCGCGCATCACCGACAACCCGGTGACGACGATCATCAACACCCACACCCACTGGGACCACAGCGGGGCCAACACCGAGTTCCCCGACACCGTCGACTTCGTGGTCCACGAGAACACCGCGGGGCACATGGCGAGCACCGACTGCAGCGACGGCGCGGGGTTCGAGGGCGGCTCCATCAAGAACTGCGAGGCGTTCACCGGCGACAACGCACGGTTCCTGCCGAAGATCACCTTCGCGAACCGGACGTCGCTGTTCAGCGGGGCCGACCAGATCGACCTCTACTACTTCGGCCGGGGCCACACCGACGGCGACACCTGGGTCGTGTTCCGCGAGGCCCGGGCCATGCACACCGGCGACATGATGGCGCGCAAGGGGCTTCCGTTCATCGACGCCGACAACACCAACGGCAGCGCCACCGAGTTCGGCCGCACCCTGCAGAACGCGGTCGACGCCATCGACGGCGTCGACGTCATCATTCCGGGTCACAACGACGACCCCCTGACCTGGGACGACCTCGTCGACTACGCCGCCTTCTACGACGACCTGCTGACCCGCGCCCAGGCGGGAGCCGCGGCCGGGCGGAGCGTCGAGGAGACGGTGGCGGCGTACTCGGTGCCCGAGGAGTACGCCGACTTCCAGGCGCCGGTGGGCCGAGTCGAGCAGATCGTCGGGCTCATCTACGAGGGGCGCTGATTCGGCGGCGTCGCGACGTCGTGATAACCTTGCAAATGCGGATCTCGCGTCCCGAATTGCAAGGTGATTCCCAGAATCCTCCAGGCGACCCTCACCGCCCGTCTTCGCCAGTTTCCTGCCGTAGCCCTGATTGGACCTCGGCAGGTCGGCAAGACCACGCTGGCACGCCGGCTGGCCGAGACCGCCGACAGCGTGTACTTCGATCTCGAAGACCCCGTCGACGCCGCGAAGCTGGACGACGCGGGCGCGTACCTGCGCGCACTCCGCCGCCGGCTCGTCGTGCTCGACGAGGTGCAGCGCGCACCCGGACTGTTCCAGCTCCTTCGGGTGCTCGTCGACGAAGGGATCCGGGCCGGCGCGGCCGCCGGTCAGTTCCTGTTGCTCGGATCGGCCGCCCCGGACCTGCTGCGACAATCGGGCGAGAGCCTGGCCGGGCGCATCGCGTATCTCGAACTCTCTCCCCTGGACGTCCGGGAGACCGGCCCCGACCTCGCGACGCGGTTGTGGGTCCGCGGCGGATTCCCGCCGAGCTTCCTTGCCGAGGACGACGCGCGGAGCGCCGATTGGCGAGAGCAGTTCATTCGGGCCTACCTCGAGCGGGACGTGCCGCAATTGGGGCCGCGTGTGCCGGCAGAGACGCTGCGCAGGCTCTGGACCATGCTCGCCCACGGTCAGGGCGGCCTGCTGAATCTGGCCGAGCTGGCACGCTCGCTGGCCGTCGACGGCAAGACCGTCGCCCGGTACGTCGACCTGCTCGCCGACCTATTCCTCGTGCGCCGTCTGCCGCCCCTTCATGCCAATGTCCGCAAACGTCTCGTGAAGTCGCCGAAGATCTACGTGCGCGACAGCGGCCTCGTGCACACGTTGCTGCGGCTCGACGACGAGGACGGCGTCCTGGGCCACCCCGTCGCCGGCGCGAGCTGGGAGGGATTCGTGGTCGAGACGCTCGTCCGGGCCGCCCCCGACCGGACGCGAGCCAGCTTCTATCGCACTGCGACGGGCGTGGAGGTCGACTTGATACTCGATCTGCCTGGCAACCGGCGGTGGGCAATCGAGATCAAGCGGAGCTCGGCCCCGAAAGTAGAGAAGGGACTGCGAATCGCCCGGGAGGACCTGCAGCCGGACCGGACGTTTCTCGTCCACTCCGGTGAAGCGTGTTACCCGATGGGCGGCGGCATCGAGGCCATCGGCCTCACCGCCCTGGCCGACGCCCTGACGGGACTGCACCCGGCCGCACCCTGACCCCGACCACCACGCGACACCGTGGCGTCGCGCGTGTTATATCCCCATGCCGGAGCCGATGGCGGCCAGGGCGCACTTGCGGCCAGTCCGGCTCACGAGCCGATTGCGTAGCGGAACAGCACCCGCTGGGCCGACTGGATCGTGTCGCTCACCCTGGGCAGGTGCAACAGATCGACCTTGTAGTCGAGCGACAACTCGCGGGTCAACCGCCAGCTCAACGTGCTGCGCCAATCAATCGATGGCGCCGACGCGGCGAGCTCTCTGAACAGGTCGAGGTTCGCATTGTAGAGCAGGGACCGATAACGGCCGACCACGACGAGCGTCGTTTCCAGCCCCATCTCGTTGAAGTTGGCGCCTTCCACATAGTCGAGGGCGGGGGTCGTCTCATCATCGTCGAGGAAGAAGGCCCCCGCGAACCGGTGCTGGCGCAGCCCGGCCCCGACCCGCCAATCGAGCCGCACTGCGCGCCCCTGCAGGAGGCGCGTGTTCAGGCCGACGCCCTCGCGGTACTCCGGCGGGCTGAACGCGTCGCCGGTCGGAAACGTCGAGTTTGCCGGCACGACGACCGACTCCCGGCGTCCGTCGCGGAACTGCCGAGAGATCAGCGTGTCCTCGGTCACGAGCACGTTCGACTCGAAGAGGCTGGTGCGCAAGCCGAAGCGGGCGTAGGGTCCGATTCGTGCGTTGATGAACCGGGAGTACAGAACGTCGGCGCGGAGGCGGTCGTGGGTCTTCCGCCAAGGTGTCGCGGGCGAGGTCTCCGGCTTGATTCTCTCGAAACCGGTCTCCAGCTCGACGACGCCGCTGAGCAGGTCGTGGTCGCGCTGGTAGGTGACGTAGGTGTCGAAGAACAGCTCCGTGCCGAACGCGGTTTCGTTGTTCTTGCCGACCACGTTGCGGGTGGAGTCGAACGGCGCCGACACACCGAGCAGGTAGCGCCGACTCCAGGGAGAGACATCGGGCACCGCGCCCAGCTCCGCGGGGAGCACGACGCCGGCGCCCCGGAACTGGCCGTCGTCGGGATTGATGACGAGCTTGTAGTGGACGAGACCGCCCTCCGGCGCCAGCACCGTGGCGAAGTCGGTGCGCGCGCGGTAGTTGCCGCCCGGCTGCACGATGCGATAGAGCCCGGGCGGCATCAGCAGGGTCCGCAGTTGCTCACCCTGCAGCGTGTCCGCCCCGAAACCGACGGTGAAGGGTTGACGGTCCGTCACCCGGATGAGTTCATAGGCCCCACGGTGCGGCAGGTTGCTTTCGTCCACGACCTCGATGCGCAACCCGCTCCACCGCACCGGGACCACGGTCGTCGCGCCCGCCTGCACGTCGACAGCGACGGAGACCATCTGGTGTATCGGCCCGCTGCCCACCCGAACGGTATAGGAGCCGGGCCCGACGACGATGCGGGCGCCGTTGGGACCGCTGGCGACTTGGTCATCACCCAGGAAGACGATGGCTTGCGGCTCGTTATCCGTCCCCGACATGGCGGGCACGAGAATGGCCCCGGCTCCGGGCGGGATCGCGGTCGTGTCCGCGGCGGCCTGGGCGGCGGCGTCCGGCATGAGCCACCGGTACACGTCGGCCGGGGCCGTCGTCTGCGCGGCCGTCGGGGGCGCCAAGCCGGCAAGCACGGTCATCATCGTGATGACGAGGCCCGAACGGCGGCGACCGGCCTCGTATCGCCCCTCTGCCGCGGCTGTCTTCCGACTCTGCACGGCGGCGGTCGAGCGTCGACGGTGGTCGCGACGATGACCGCACCGGTTCCGCGCCCGAACCCCCTCGGCCGCGCCGAAGTGATACGCTGGACTGCAGGGTTGCTGCTCGCCCGGGGCTTCACAGCCGTAGATTCCCGCCAAGGCTGGACCTCCAGATGGTTCCGAGTGTTGCGAATGTCGAAGGTGAAGGTGCGAATGCGAACTGATTGGCGCACGGCGGCGCGACTGGCGCTATTCGCGAGCCTGACGATGACGATGACGGCGGCAGGCGTCGGCGCCCAGGAACCCGACGCGGAGGAGATGCGCGGGCCCGACCCGACCGAGCTCGCTCTCGGCCGAGCCCCGGGTGATCCGGGTGAAGACCTCGGCTGGTCCAACGCGACGGAGCTGAGCGTCGTCAGGACCGCGGGCAACGCCGAGACGCAGACGTTCGGATTCAAGAACACGCTCCGTCGCAACTGGAACGGGGCTCGGGCCCGGTTGCGGTTCGACGGCATCCGTGCCCGGGCCGCCGGCGACAGGTTCCTGGTGGTCGAGCCCGGTCTCCGTTTCCGACCCGGCGAACAGCCCGACGGGTTCGAGATCGCCGGCGCGCGAGCCGCCCCCCCGCCCGACGTGGAGCAGTACTTCGTCGAGGGTCGCTTCGAGTCGAGCATCAGCGAGCGGTTCTTCTGGAACGTCGGCACGAGCTGGGACCGCAACCACGACGCGGGCATCCGGAACCGCCACGTCGCCTTCGGCGGGGTGGGCAACACGTGGGCCGACACCGAGGACCTGTCCTTCTCGACCGGCTACGGAATCAGCTATACGTCCCGCGACGAGACCGAGCAGGAAGCCGGGAAGGACCACCGGTTCGGCGGCTTCCGCCTGGACGGCGATTATCACCACCGCCTCGGCGGCTCGCTGGAATTGGACACCGATCTGGCGCTCAACGTCAACCTCCGGTCGGTCTCCGACCACTCCCTGAACGTGACCAACGCCCTCGGCGTGGCGATGAACGAACACCTGTCGCTGCGGGTGAGCCTGCAGCATCTGTTCGAGAACCGGCCCGCCCTCGAAGAAGCCCCCATCGTCGCGCGCGTGACGCTGCTCGACCCCGACGGCACGCCCGGCAGCGGAGACGAGCTGTTCGAGACGGTCGCGGACGGCGGCGTCGTGCTCGACTTCGGAACCGGCCGGGTGCGCAAGGCCGGCCTGGACGCCATCTTCCGGACCGCCCTGGTCATCAGCTTCTGACGACCGCGTCACGGCACGCTCAGAAACCGAACGTCGACAACAGCACGTCATCCCTCTTCCATGGCCCGGTAGAGCGCCTCCCGATCGGAGATGTCGACCAGTTCCTCACCGCCGTTCCAGGACGGGAGCGGGGGTAGTGCCTCCGGTCCATTCATGCACTCCGGAGTCGCGAGGACGCGCCGAAGTCCTGCCTCGACGAGCGCGGACATTGTGGTCCCGCGCCGCACCGCCTCTTCCCGCAGGCGCTGCATGACGGAATCGTCGATGTTGAAGGTCGTCTTCATATGACAAACCATGCCACAGCCCGGGAACCGCTCTTCGAGAGCGTCGCCGAGGAGGTCTTCCGCCGCTACGGACGCGTCTGGAGACGGCCAACAAGCTGAACCGCCCGTCCAGCGGCCGCCAAGGCCCAGCCGCGCCGGCCGCGGCCGTAGCAGCCCCATCTTGACACCGAATTGTACAGGTGGAATGCTGCCGGGAGCCATGGAGACGGTGAACGCGCTGGAGCTTCGACAGTCCCTCGGCAAGGTGCTCGACCAGCTCGAACGCGGCGGGCAACCCATTCTGGTTTGCCGCAGGCGAACGCCGGCGGCGGCCCTCGTGAGCCTCAAGGACTACCGGGAGCGGTTCGTCGACCGCGAGGCCGACGATCGGGGGCGGGAAGTCGTCGCCCGGTTGAAGCAACTCAAGTTCAGGCCACCTGCGACCGGAACCACCCTCGACGTGTTGCGCGATTTGCGGTCGTGATCGTTCTCGACGCATCGGTGGCGATCAAGCGGTTCGTGACGGACCCGTTCACGGTCAGCGAGGCGCTGCCGCTCGAAGCAACGGCTCGCTTTGAGGCGCACGCCAGCGACCTGAAGCGGAGATGGTCCACCACCTGGTCCGGGTGCTCGATGCGGGCGACGAGCAGGCGGCGGCCGATCTGGTCCGGGAGCTGCCGGGGCGGGAAGATGCGGCGCGCGAGCTGTGCTACCGGCTCTACACGCTCTGCGAGCGCCAGAAGCGCGCGGCCCAAGCGCTGGCATAAAAGCGGGCTCGTACAGAGCTGGCCCGAGATCAGCCCACTCCCGACGACCGGGACCGAGCGGCAGAGCGGACTGTTCGACGAAGCGCCCGCGGCAGAAGCATGACTGCGTACTCGGACGAGGAGCTGACCGCCATGATGGCGGACCTCGAGTCCGACGTGGTGGAACGGAAGGAATCGCTGCGCGGCGACGCACCGGTCAAGATCCGACAGGCGGTGTGCGCGTTCGCCAACGACCTGCCGGACCATCGGCGACCCGGCGTCGTCTTCGTGGGGACGCGGGACGACGGCCGGCCCGCCGAGGCGGCGGTCGGCGACGGCGTTCTGCTGCAGTTGGCCGACATGAAGACCGACGGGAACATCGTGCCGCCGCCCACGATGACGGTGGAGCCGCGGGTGCTCGGCGGCGCCCGCATCGCGGTCGTGACGGTCTGGCCGTCCGACTCGCCGCCGGTGCGCTTCAAGGGTCGCATCTGGATACGGGTCGGTCCCCGGCGGGCTCTCGCGAGCGCGCAGGACGAGCGCCTTCTGAACGAGAAGCGTCGGCATCGCGACCCGCACTTCGACGCCCGTCCGGCGCCCGGAGCCCGTCTCGCCGACCTCAGTCTGGCGCGCTTCAGGGAGGACTATCTCCCGGCCGCGGTCGATGCCGAGACGCTGGCCGCGAACGACCGCAGCACCGAGGAGCGCCTCGCGGCCGCCAAGATGATCGTGTCGGTCGACGACCCTGCGCCCACCGTCGGCGGCATCCTCACCCTCGGCAAGCGGCCCCAGGACCACCTGCCGGGCGCGTACGCGCAGTTCCTCCGGGTGGAGGGGACGGCGTTCGGCGACCCGGTCGCGGACGCCGAGGCCTGCCGCGGGTCCATCGCCGACGTGGTGCGCCGGCTCGACGACAAGCTCATCGCGCACAACCGCACGTCCGTCGATTTCCTGTCGGGGCCCGTCGAGGTCCGCGATTCGACCTATCCGCTCGAGGCCGTGCAGCAGCTCGTGCGGAACGCCGTCATGCACCGGACCTACGAGAACACGAACGCCCCCACCCACGTCTACTGGTTCGACGACCGCATCGAGATCAACAGCCCCGGGGGGCCCTACGGCGCCGTCAACGTCGGCAACTTCGGGCAACCCGGGGTCGTCGACTACCGCAACCCCATCCTCGCCGAGGCGATGCGGGTGCTCGGGCTGGTCCAGCGATACGGGTTCGGCATCCCCGCCGCCCGCCGGCTTCTGCGCGCGGCCGGCCATCCCGAGCCCGAGTTCCGGGTCGACCCGAGCTGGGTGCGCTGCACCGTGCGGGCGCGCCCCGGTTAGAGTTAGAGTCCGGGCTGGCCGGAAAGCGATCGCCCCCGGCCTACTCGCGCTCGAATCCAGCCGTCGTGAACTTCAGGGTGCGGCTGTTCTCGGTCACGGTGCGGACGACCTGCTCGGGAGCGCCGTCCGGCAGGTCGGCCTGATCTCGCCACCGAAGAAAGCCGCCGACAGGCGCATCCGCCCCGTCGGGGTGCACGCCCCGGACGGAGCAGCGGGGGCGAAGGTCCTCGAGACGCATGGCGGGATCGCGCCGAACCGGCGGCGAGCGGAACCGGTGGGTTCCTCGGCCTACTCGTAGTACGCCGGCGACTTCTCCAGCATCGCGTTCTCGGCGATGTCGTGCTCTATCCAGAGCCGGGCGCCGGTCTCGATCAGGAAGTCCTCGACCCGGTCCATCGCCTCGAGGGTCATCTCGGCGTCGAAGTTGAACGTGGGGACGCGCCTCAGCGCGCGGCTCTCGGGAAAGTGGTAGAGGTCGCCGCTGAGGACGACGGGGCCGTACTCGGCGAGGTCGACGAAGAGCACCTGGTGGCCGGGGGTGTGCCCCGGGGCCGACTTGATGACGACGACGCCGTCGCCGAAGACGTCGTGGTCGCCGTCGAGAATCACCGTCTCGGCCGTCTCGAGGGCGCCGTAGTACTGCGGGTCGAAGCGGTACGCGGCGGGGTCTTCGCTGAACGCGGCCTCGTACTCGGGGCGCTGCACGAGCCAGGTCGACGCCGCGAAGTCGTTGGCGTTGCCGGCGTGGTCGTAGTGCAGGTGGGACATGGCGATGTAGGTGACGTCGGACGGCTCGTAGCCGAGGTCGGCGAGCTGCGCCCGCAGGGTGGTGGTGACGGTGGCGACGCTGCCGCTCGACTGCGGGCTCGCGTCCTGGCCGGCGAGGGCGTCCGACAGGCCCGCGTCCCACAGGAGGCTGCCCTCGGCGTGCTCGACCAGGTAGCACGGCACCGAGAGCTCGAGAGTCGACACCTCGTCCATGGTCAGCGAGAACCGGCCGGGGTCGCCGACGCGGAGATGCCCGCAGTCGAAGACGTAGAGACGGGGCGATGCGAGGCGGGCCTCGGCGACGCCGCCGGCATCCGGCTCACCGGCGGGCTCGCCGCCGCCACAGGAGAGAACGCCGGCAATCAGGACCGCCGACACGACCGACAGGCATCTCGACATCATCGTCCGGCTCCCTCCGTCAGGCGCGCGTAGACGTCGAGCGCGCAAGTCGTCATCTCGTCGGTGCTGTAGCGCGCCCGCACGCCCTCGGCGGCGCGGCGCCCGAGTTCGGCCCGTCGCCCGGGGTCGCTGGCGAGGGCGGCCAGCGCCTGCTCGAGCGCGGCCGAGTCCTCCGGCTCGACGAGCACGCCGCCGCCGGTGCGCTCGACGAGCTCCGTGTAGGTGCCGCGGCGCGGGGCCACCACCGGCGTCCCGCACGCCATCGCCTCGATCAGCGACAACCCCTTGGGGTCGTCGTACTCGGCCGGCGCCACGAACAGGTCGAGCCCCCGCATGAACGCGACCTTGTCGTCGAGCGCCAGCTCCCCGCGGTAGTGGATGTCGGCGGCGAGGTCGCGGCCGGCATTCGCGCGCTCGACCGACCGCCAGTACTCGGCGTGCTCGGGGCCGAGATAACCCGCCAGCTCGATTCGGCACCCGTCGAGCTCCCCGCGCGACCGCAGCGCCGCGTAGGCGTCGCACAGCCGATGGATCCCCTTCTCGGGCGCGATGCGGCCGAAGTAGCCGATGGTCAGGGGAGCGGCCGAGGCCGAGTCACCGGGCCGAAAGCGGTCGACGTCGACCCCGAGGGGCACGACGTGCATCTTCGCGCCGGGAATCTCGAGGTAGCGGCTCATGTACTCCGCGTAGTGATCGCTGACCGCGACGAAGGAGTCCACATGCGCAACCTGCCGGCGGATCAGGGCCACCGCCCGCGACCGGTACGGCTCGGGCAGGTGGCTCAGGAAGATGTTCTCGCCCTGCAGGGTGCAGTTGACGGGGGAGCCCAGGGCCTGCTTGAGGGGTTCGGCGATGCCGATCAGCATCGAGTTCGAGATGTCGATGACGTCGGGGCGGGGCTGGTCGCGCAGCCAGTGCACGAGCTTGTCGAACTCCTTCCGCTGATGGCCGTGCGTGCCCTCGAGCATCGACACCGTGAGCCCCCCGAGCTGGCCGGGGTCGGTCTGCATGCGCCCCGAGACGAGCTTCAGCAGCCACGGCGACTCCCAGAGCCGGTCGAGCAGCCACGGGGTCCAGCGGAACAGGGAGACGTACTCCTCCAGATAGACGCTGATGCCGCTGAAGAAGACGCGCTTCCGACTGACGTTCTCCTCGTCGGTCCGGGTCGGCGTGTAGAGCGGCAGCAGGGTGACGTCGTGACCGCGCCGGGTGAGGGCCGCCGCGAGGGCGTTGTCGCGGATGCAGCTGCCGCAGTACATGCCGCTCGCGCCCGCCGTGATGCTGGTGATTCTCACGTGTCGTCCGCCCCTGGCGGCAGCCGACCCTGCCCCGGATCAGTCCGCCGCGATGCAGTAGAGAAACTCCCGTCCCCGCAGGTAGATCTCGTCGCCGGCGATGGCCGGCGAGGCGTCGAACCCGTCGTCGAGGACGTTGACCGCGAGCACCTCGAACTCGGGCCCCGCCCGCAGCACCGCGGTCGTCCCCTCGCGGCTCGTCACGTACAGCCGCCCCGCCGCCGCGACCGGCGACGCGTAGACGTTGCGAATGCCCCGCAACCGCTCCGGCCCGTAGCGCCGCGCGCCGGTGGCCGCGTCGTAGGCGGTCAGCACGCCGGAGTTGCTCTTGAGGACGTAGAGCAGGCCGTCGAGCAGGAGCGGCGAGGGCACATAGGGCGTGTCCCGGTCCACCGACCACACCACCGCGTCCGACCCGCGGATGTCGCCCGTCGCCGCCGACAGGTCGATGGCCGCGAGACGGTTGCCGCGGTAGCCGCTGGTGACGAAGACCAGCCCGTCCGCCGACACCGGGGTGGGGATGGCGTTCTCGGTCACTCCCCGGTCCCACCAGAGCAGCTCGCCGGTGGCCGCGTCGTAGCCGCGAACCGCCTCGGTCGCGCTCGTCACCACCTGGGCGCCGTCTTCGCCCTCGACGACCAGCGGCGTGCTCCACGTGGTCTCCTCGTCGCGGGGCGTCCGCCAGCGCTCGCGCCCCGTCCGCTTGTCGAACGCCGCGATGAACGAGCGGCCCTCGTGGTCCCAGGGCACGATGAGGAGGTCGCCGTGGAGGGTCGGCGACGCCCCCTCGCCGAAGCCCATCTTCGTCCGCATGTCGCCGAGGTCGGCCTCCCAGAGGAGGCGCCCGTCGAGGTCGTAACAGTACAGCCCGACGGAGCCGAACGACGCGCAGACCACTTCGCCGTCGGTGACGGCGGAGGGCGAGGCCCAGGTGTTGGTGTTGTGCCGGCCCTGATGCGGCGCCGTCTCGCTGGCCACCCGCTCCCACAGCACGCTGCCGTCGCGGCGGTCGATGGCGAGGACGACGAACTGCTGCACGTCGGTCGCGGACACGCCCCGCATGACGCGGGTGCGGAGCCGCGAGAAGAACCCCGGCCCCGAGCTGGCCCGCTCGCCCGTGGGCGCCGCCGTCAGCACGAACAGCCGGTCGCCCCAGATGACCGGCGTGGCCGAGCCGAGCCCCGGCAGATCGACCTTCCAGCGCACGTTCGACGACTCGCTCCACGTGACGGGGGGGTCCCCCGCCGGCGCCACGCCGCTGTGCAACGGCCCGCGCCACTCGGGCCAGGCCCGGGCCGCCTCACCCTCCAACTCCTGTCCGGCGCGCAGCGTCACCGCGGCCGTCACCAAGCAGGCCGCCACGACGCCGACCCGCATCATTCCACCGTCGTTCGCTCGCAGCATCGAATCACCTCGAAGATAGACGCTGGCGATCTCGCGCTCTCGCAGAATCCAGGCCCAGCACTCGCCGCGCCGCCCTGGACACGTCGCGTACGTCGACGTCGAGGCCCCGCGCCAATGGCTGGATGGTCTTCCGGCCGTAGACCGCGCCTGCCGCGCGGCTGCCGCCGTCCACGCCGCTATGGTACCGCGAATGTCGATGCGTCGGACCGCGAATCGCGGGCAGGCGGCCGCGTCGGAGCCACGTTTCGGGCGCCTGCGCTCAGTTGACGATGGCGCTGTAGACCGCCACCTCGAAGCGGTCCGTCAGCCGCGACCGGTCGTTGGGATAGAGCTGGGTCATGATGATCGCCACGAGCTGCTCCTCCGGATCGACCCAGTAGACGGTGTTGAAGAAGCCCAGCCACCCGAACGCGCCCTCCGACCGGGGGCCGCCGGTCACGCCGGGGTCGCCCGAGATGGCGAACCCCAGCCCGAAGCGCTGGCCGGTGTCGGGCACGCCGAGCCCCGCGAGGTGGTCGCGGGTCATGAGCTGCACGGTGCGGCGGCCGAGGATGCGGGCGCCGTCGAGCTCGCCGCCGTTGAGGAGAGCGAGGAGGAACCGCGCGTAGTCGGAGATGGTCGAGGTCAGCCCGGCGCCGCCCGAGTGGTAGGTCCGGGGGCCGTCGTAGGGGTAGCCGGCCGAGTAGACGGTGCGGCCGTCCGGGCTCGACACCGGATCGGCCGACACCTCGACGAGACCGTCCGCCCCCGGCGCGTAGACCGACGCGTACCGGTCGGCGTCCGCCGCGTCGCGGAAGAAGCCGGTGTCGAACATGCCCAGCGGCTCGAAGATCTCGTCCCGCAGGTAGTCGGCGAGCGACCGGCCGCTGGCGACCTCGACGACCCGCCCGAGCACGTCGACACCGAGGCCGTAGGTGAACCGCGCCCCCGGCTGATGCAGCAGGGGCAGCGTCGCCAGCCGGTCGACCATCTCGCCGACCGTGCCCGGGGTCTGCGCGAGCCCGTCGGTGATGCCCGCGTCGATGTAGCGCGGCGCGAGCTGCGGCGGGGCAAGAAAGCGGTAGCTGAGGCCCGACGTATGGGTCAGAAGATGCCGGATGGTGACCGGCCGATCGAGCGGCGCGAGCTGCGGCCCGGAGCCGCTGCCGGGCGCGAGCACCCGCACCGACGCGAACGCCGGCAGGTACATCGAGACCGGGTCGTCCAGCAGGAGCGCGCCCGACTCGTAGAGCTGCATCGCCGCCACGCTAGTGACCGCCTTTGTCATCGAGGCGATCCTGAACAGGGTGCCGGTCTCCATCGGGAGGCGCCGCTCGATGTCGCGCCAGCCGACCGCCTCGAGGTGCCCGACGCGGCCGAGCCGGGCGACCAGGGTGACCGCCCCGGCGACCTCCTGACGCGCCACCGCCTCCTCGGCCAGGGTCACGATGCGCTCCAGGCGCTCCGGGTCCAGACCGAGCTGCGCGGGCGGTGCGGTGGGCAAGTCCTGCCCGGCCGCAAGAGAGGCCGTCGCCAACGGCAGCAGGAAGACGCACGACCACCGCACCGGGCGCATCACTCGTTCGGACATCCTACTCATTCTCCGGATCGAGGCCGCTCAAGGCGCGAACAGCGGCCGGTGCTCATCGGCGATCGCCGCCAACCCGCCTCGGTGCGACGGCAACAGGTACCCGCGGGCGATCAACGGCTCGACCGCGGCCATGTAGCGGCTCGCGTAGTCGGCGAAGTCGACGTACCGCGCCGTCACCGCGCGGCGCGGGTCGCCGGTCCGCTCCCGCTCTTCCGGCGTGACGGGGAACGGAATCCGTCCCCCCTGCAGATCGAGCAGCTCGGTGGGCGCCCCGATCGCCGAGTTGCGCAGGTTCCACCCGGTATAGGTGGCCACCGGCGCCGCGACCCGTGGGAGCCGCAGCACCCCCCGCTCGTTGTTGTCGGCATCGAGGGCGGGCACCCGCACCCGGTAGCGCTCGCCCGTCCGGCGGGGCGGGTGGAGGTCGATGCGGCGTTCGCCCTCGAACCGCTCCCCGTAGTCGAGCCGTTCCGGCTGCTGAATGACCGTCGGGTATGAGACGCCGGGCAGGGCCCGCCATCCCGCGTCCGACTCCCCCCATCCCGCCAGCGTCCCGTCCGCGATGCGGGGATGCACGCTCGGCGGGGGCTCGATCCCCTCGGTCACCCACCGGTCGAGGGCCAGGAACAGCGCCTCCCGGATCGGGGCGTAGTCGTTCGGGTTCACCGGCAGTTGCCCGCGGTCGGACGGGGCGCGGGCCGGCCGATGCTGGGCGCCGCCGACCACGTAGATCCGCACCTCGGGCGGCAGCACCGTGTCCCGCTCACCGAGGGGGTCGGTGACCACCAGCGAGCCGCCGCGGTGCCAGTACTCCGAGGACGTGTCGAGGTGCATGACCCGGGGGACCACGCCGCCGGCGCGGGCGCGGCGCAGCAGGCCGTCGGTGCGGCCGGTGAAGGGGTCGGTCTCGTCGCCGTAGGTGAACGGGAAGAGATCGACCGGATAGAGGTGGCCGAGGTGCTGGGTCGCGGTGCGGGTCGGCGACGCGAAGCGGTGGTTGAAGAAGCCGCGCCCGGCGCCGGCCACCGTCGGCATGACCCCGTCGAACACCCGCCGGCCCTGCTCGTCCGCGTTGAACCCCTCGTAGAGGAACGCCCGCAGGGCCCGGCCGCTCTGCGACCGCCCCTGGCCGATCACCCGCTCGGCCAAGGGTTCGCCACCCGGCCGCAGGAGCGGGTTCATGTCCGACCGGTCATGCTTGAGGAACGAGACGAGGTCCCGGATGGCGGCGAAGCCGGCGCCCTGGACCACCGATCCCCGCGCCTCGTAGATCAACTCGTAGATGACCCCGGGCTCGAAGCCGTCGGCGAGAGTCATCGCCAGCTCGACGAGGCCGCTCCCCTCGTCACGCCCGTCGTAACGGGCCCCGAGGCGCCACCGCTCGCGCGGCACCGGCTCGCGGGGGTCCCGCTCGCGCAGTCGGCGGGTCAGGGTCGCGGCGGGCAGCTCGCTGACGAGCGGCTCGAAGGCGAGCTGGTTCCGGTCGCCGACGGGCAGGCGGTCGGCCTCGACGTCCGTCGACAGCTCGGCCCGGACCGTCCCCACGACCGCCGCCCCGTCCTCGGCGTCGTAGGCCACCGGGGCCTCGAGCCGGAGCAGGTCCCGGGTCACCGGCACCTGGGCAATCCAGCCGCTCGACACGGTGACGTAGCCGCGCTCGAGAAAGAAAGGCTCGCCGCCCCACGTCCGCCGGCCGCGATTGTTCACGACGTAGAGCACGGTGGGCCGGGCGAGGGCGCGGTCCACCGGAGCGATGATCTCGATGTCGCCGTAGAACTGGGCGCGGCCCTGCCCGTCCGCGATCGCGAGGTCGAGATCGACGATGCCCCGGTTGGCGGCGGTCTGGGGGTCGAGGGCGTAGACGACGCGCCCGCGAAGCCGCTCGTAGGCGCCGACCTTCGACTCGACCCCGGCGCCGAACGACTCCCGCGACGTGATGTCGAGGCGGATGACCTCGGCGGCGGCGGCCGAGGCCGTCGCCGCCCATGCCGCCAGCGCCAGCCACGCCCGGCCCTGTCGCACCGCTACGACCCAGACCTGATCCGGTAGCCGTCCGCGGTCTCCTCGCGGTGCGCGTCGTGGCACGACTGGCACGTGGCGCGCAGGGCCCTGATGCCGGACCGCGCGCGGCCCTGGTCCATCTCGATGCCGGCCTGGCCGATCTCCCGAAGCGCCTCGATCGTGCTCAGGGTCTTGGCCACCGCGTCGTCGTTGCCCCGCTCCGTCCAGAACGCCTCGATCTGGCGGAACATCGGGAACAGCTTGTCGAGATCCTCCCCCAGCTCGGGCCAGTACCGCGCGTCCGTGTGCAGCTCCGCATCGCCCACGATGAGCCGGATCTCGCTCATCGTCGGCCCGTACGTCTCCTCGGTCAGCGCCTCCTGCGCCGCCGCGACTCCGAGGCCGCCGGCCGCCAGCACCGCGGCGCAGACACCCGACACCAGCGCTCCCCTCGCACCAGACCAACGCATCATCGACTCCCCTTCCCCGGGCCGCACGGGACGGCGCCGGCATCGGCCGCTCTGAACAGGAAAGGCCGGCCCGCCGCGCGCGCGGGGACCGGCCTCGCCATCTCACGATTCCACGAAACGTCTCCCTGGACGCTTGAGCCGCAGGAGCTTCGCGCCGGCGCCCCCCCCCAACCGTGCCGGCGGGGCCGCCCGAGGAGCCCTCCAGGAGCCCGCGACGCGTCTGCGGCGCCGGCTCCTAGTTCCCGGTCGGCCAGAGCACGCCCTGGCTGTTGATGCCCTCCGCGCCTTCCGGCACCGGCCCGTAGCCCTTGAACACGAACTTCTGCAGCCGCGACCCCTCGTAGGTCTCGGTGGTGTAGATGTTCCCGTCCGAGTCGGTGGCGATGCTGTGCACCGCGAAGAACATGCCGGGCTGGCGACCGCCGTCACCGAACGCGGTCAGCACCTCCATGGTGTCGCGCTGGATGATGTAGACCTTCATGTTCTGGCCGTCGGCCAGGTAGATCCACCGCTGCTCGTCGTCGTGCGAGAAGGCGATGTCCCAGGTCGAGCCCTGCGAGCGGGTCAACGGGGCGACGATGTGCTCGGAGACGTACGTCCCGTCCTTCTGGAAGATCTGGATGCGGTCCTCCGCCCGGTCGCAGACGTAGACGAGGCCGTCGTCGGAGATGACGGCGCAGTGCACGGGGCCCCGGAACTGGGAGGTGGGCTCGCCGCCCGGCTCGTAGCGCCCGAGATCGAGATCGTCGTCCGGCTCGTTGCCGTAGGCGCCCCAGAACCGCTTGACCTCGCCGGAGTCCATGTCGACGACGGCGACGCGGCGGTTGAAGTAGCCGTCGGCGAAGTACGCCTCGTTGGCCTCGTTGTCGATGCCGATCTCGGCGACCCGCCCGAAGCTGTCGGTGGAGTGGCTGTCGCGCTGCGGGGTCGGCTGACCCGTGCGCTCGCTGACAGGACCGGTCATGCGGGCGCCGGAAGTCCCGACCTGCATCAGGAAGTTGCCCTGATGGTCGAACTTCACCACGTGCGAGTCGGGCCCGCCGTTGCCGCCGATCCAGACGTTGTTCATGCCGTCGATGGCGATCCCGTGGTTCGACACCGGCCAGGTATAGTCACCGGTTTCCGTGCCGGGGCCGCCCCAGGCCTGGAGGAGGTTCCCCTCCTGGTCGAACTCGAGGACGGGGGGACCGGGCTGGCAGCACTCGGCGACCGGCGGGTCGGTGGTCATGCCGATCTCGGTGTTCAACACGAACTGGTCGGTGGTGTTCCTGTGCACGACCCAGATGTGGTCGTCCGCATCGACGTCGACCCCGATGGTCGGCCCCATCAGCCAGTGGTTCGGCAGGTTCTTGGGAAACAGCGGATCGACCTCGAACGTCGGAACGCCGTCGCTCGGGTCCATCGAGAGCGCGGCGCTCCCGCCCCCCTGCTCCTGCGCGCCGGTCGCGGCCACCACGACCAGCGCCACCGCCGCCAGTGCGCCTGCGAAAAGAAGATGCTGCTTCCGATTCATCGAATTCCTCCCTTGAACCCGGCGCCCTGGGCCGACCCGCGCCGGCTGCTTCCCGTAGCTGGAGGCCCCTCGGGCCCGCAACGCGCACGACAGAACCGCACCATCGACCCGGCCGATGCGAACGACGACTACGCCCACCCGTACGAACCGGGGGCGCGCTGGCCCGCCGGCCGGGAGTCGCCAGTATACTTGTAAACCTCATGAATTGCGCACTCTTTTCCGTGCCGGCCCGTGAACGCCCCGAGCCGGGCGATTCCGCTGGAAACACCCGCCCGCAGCGCCCCTCCGGAGGCGGCCCCCGGCCGGGCTCCACCGATGCCGAAGCCGCCGGATCGAAGCGGCGCCTGCCGCGAGGGCTCCTGGTGAAGGGCCTCGCGGTCATCGGGCTGCTCCTGACCCTGCCCGCCCCGCCGACGGCCCACGACATCCCGGGCGACGTGACGGTGCAGGCGTTCGTCAAGCCCGAGGGGCAGCGCCTGCGACTCCTCGTGCGGGTGCCGCTCGAGGCCCTGTCCGACATGGCGTTCCCGACCTACGGACCGGGCTACCTCGACTTCGAGCGGGCGCGCGAGCGGGACGAGTTCACCGACGCGGCGATGGTCTGGATGGGGCAGGAAGTCCGCATCTTCGAGAACGACGCCCCCCTGCCCGAGCCGGCCATCACCGCCCTCCGGATCTCGCTGCCGTCCAACCGATCCTTCGAGACCTGGGAGGGCGCGCTCGCCCACGTCCAGGGCCCGCTGCTGCCCGCCGACACCCAGATCGTGTGGCAGCAGGCGATGCTCGACGTCCTCTTCGACTACGAGATCCAGTCGGACCAGTCGGATTTCTCCATCCGCCCGAGCTTCGAGCGGATGGGCTTGCGGGTCGTCACCGTCCTGCGCTTCCTCCCCCCGGGCGGGGCCGAGCGGGCGTTCGAACTGCGCGGCGACCCCGGTGTCGTCCGCCTCGACCCGCGCTGGCACCAAGCCGCGTTCCGGTTCGTGGCGATGGGCTTCGAGCACATCCTCGACGGCACCGACCACCTGCTGTTCCTCGCGTGCCTGGTCATCCCCTTCCGGAAGTTCAAGCCTCTCGCGATCATCGTGACCGCCTTCACCGTCGCCCACTCCGTGACCCTGATCGCCTCGGCCTACGACCTCGCACCCGACGCGCTGTGGTTCCCGCCGATGGTCGAGACCCTCATCGCGATGTCCATCGTGTACATGGCGATCGAGAACATCCTCGGGGCCAACGTGCAGCGCCGGTGGACCATCACGTTCCTCTTCGGGCTCGTGCACGGGTTCGGCTTCTCGTTCGCCCTGCGCGAGACCCTGCAGTTCGCGGGCTCGCACCTCCTGACGTCGCTGCTGTCGTTCAACGTCGGGGTCGAACTCGGCCAGCTCCTCGTCCTGGCGGTGCTGGTGCCGGCTCTCCATCTGCTCTTCCGCTACGTGGTGGCCGAAAAGGTGGGCACGATCCTGCTGTCGACGCTCGTCGCCCACACGAGCTGGCACTGGATGACCGAGCGTTGGGGGGTGCTGACGCAGTTCCCCATCACCTGGGAGGCGTTCAGCCGGGCGATGTTCACCGGCGCCATGGGGTGGATGGTGCTCTTGCTGCTGATGATCGGCGCCCTGTGGGCGGCGGCCAAGGCGATTCAGTCTCCCCCGCCCCGCGAGGCGGCCGCCGATTGAAGACGATTCAGTCTCCCCCGCCCCGCGAGGCGGCCGCGGATTGAAGGCGCCTTCCACCTGCGCATGTCCGCATTCTCGGCTCCGGCGCCGCAGTGCGAGGCGTGACGGAGGAACGACCGGGCTTCACGGCGTGCTCCTCACTCGCGGACCGCGCGGGCGGCGGCGCGCTTCTGAATCAACCAGTGCGGGCAGCGGTCCTCGTCGGCGTAGAGCCGCTCGCAGTCGTCGCACCGCACGCACTCGGTGACGAGGATCTTCGGACCGTCGATGGCGCCCCACTCGCAGGTCTTCTCGCAGAGCTTGCACGTGTCGCACTCGCTCCATCGCGGGATGCGGAAGACGGTGAGGTTGGACAGCAGCCCGAGGCCCGCCCCCACCGCGCACAGATAGCGGCAGTAGAGGTTGCGCACGAACACCGTCGCCAGCAGGAGCAGCGCGAGCAGCGTCCACATCATCGCGTCGCCGCTCAGCGTGAACATCCAGAACGGCTCGATGTAGCGGTACACCAGGGTGTCGCCGCCACCGAGGACGTACAGGACCGCGGCCGCGAGCACCCCGTACTTGACGTAGACGAGCCGCCGATCGAGCCACCTCGGCGGCTCGACGCGAAAGTGCGCCGGCACGACGCGGTCCATGAGCTGGGTGAGGGCCCCGAACGCGCAGACCCGCCCGCAGTACAGACGCCCCCAGAGGACGGTCGAGACCAGGGTGAACCCGATGAGCAGATAGTAGGCCTGCCCGTCCGTCCAGGCCGGCAGGCTGCCGCGCATCGCCCCGAAGATGTCGACGACCGACACCAGGCTCGCCTTGGCGAACCCGAGGTAGGCGACGGCCAGCACGAGGCTGACGACCTTGAGCCGGTCGTCCTTGCGCACGAAGCTGTACACCGCGAACGCGAAGAAGAGCCCCAAGGCCGCGACGTCGACGACGGCCCGCGAATCGAACAGCGCGGCCGACTCCGCCTCGTCCTCCTCGAGCAGCGCGTCCAGGGCGGCGAGGTCGTCCAGCGACAGCTCGGGCTCGGCCGGGGCCGGTTGCGCCGCCGCCAAGGGTGTGACGGCCCAGGCGAGCAGCAGCACGGCGGTGACGACGACCGAATGCCGGGCCGGGAAGCTGGGCATGGATTCGGCGCGATCCGTCAACACTCGGCGCGCGGCTCGGCGAGGAAGTCGCGGGCGAGCCGTCGCGCGCCCTGCCGGATCGCGCGAGTCGCCGCCTCCATGGTGATGGTGGCGCGCGACACGGCGTCGATGTCTCCGCCGACCTCGAGGCGGTCGAAGATGCTCTTGCCCTCGAACTGCGGGGTGAATCCGGGCAGATCGATGGAGAAATAGCCGAACGGCTCGTCGTGGTGCACCACCTCGACCCCGATGAGGCGACCGCCGAGGTCCAGCGCCACCAGGCTCTCGATGCGCCCCTTGTAGGCGAAGATGCGAGGGGTGAGATCGGTGGTGAAGAAGGCGAGTGCGATCAGCCGGGGGGCGGCCCCGGCCTCGGGCGCCGCGAACGCGCGGTAGTGGCGCGCCCCGCCGTCGCACGCGTCGAAGCGGTGGGCGTCGGGCACGAGGCGGCGCAAGGCGGCCTCGTCCGCGGGCCGAATGACCTCCTGCGCAGCGGCTGCCGCGGCTGCCGCCAGGGCCAGCGCCACGGCCCGGAACGCCAGCCCGAGGCGAAGGGCGCCGCTGGCTTCGAGCGGCGACGCATCCCGCCCCTCCGCGGTCCGCCGGCGCCCGGCGCGCGGGGCGCCATGCGGGGGTTCACGACGCGCCGCCAGGCGACAGGCTGCGCCACGGCCCGGGGGCCGGCGGTCGCCCGACCCGCAGGCCGGCGCGGCCGACGCACCCCCTGAACGCGTGCGCGTCATCACGCCATCACTCGCCCGTCGGCTCGGCCCCGTCGACCCGGCGCCGCCGACGCACCCCCTGAACGCGTGCGCGTCATCACGCCATCACTCGCCTGTCGGCTCGGCCCCGTCGACGCCGACGCGGTAGACGCCGTTGCGGTGTCCGCGGAACGTGCCCTCGGACAGCCACTCGAGCGACGCCCGGTGCATGAACCGGTACTGGGCGCTCTCCCAGTTCGCGAAGTGAGTCGCGCACTCCATGGTGACGAGCACCCGGGAGTCGGTCCCGGTCAGATCGGCGTGAAGCACAGCGCGGGCGTCGGGGTTGTCCTGCTCGCCGACCACAATCATCGTCGGCGCCGCGACCTTCGCGGCGTACTCGCGGTTCCAGCCCCAGGACGGGTTGCCGGCTCGCACCCGCATTACCCCCTCGGGCGGCCCCCACACCGAACCCAGCGGGTCGAACGAGAGGATGCTCCGCCAGATGGCGGCTCGGATGCCGGGGTCGACCTGGTTCTCGCACGCGACGTTGTCCTCCCACCGACCGTGCATCAAGGTGTCGCGCGTCTGCAGGCGCATCGGCACGCCCGGGGCGGGCAGCTCGTCCGGCGCCGCCGACGGCCCGTCGGGGCTGTACCCCGGCGCGAACAGGAAGAGCCTGTCCACCTTCTCCGGGTGGCGCGCAGCGTAGCCGCCGGTGCGGCGGCCGCCCGCCGACCATCCCACGAGGCTCACCCGCTCGACCCCCCGCAACTCGCGGATGTAGTCGACGACGGTGTCGACCTCGTCCCAGTCCGACTGCACCGTGGTCGCCCCGAACGGGTAGCTCGGCTCGCACGGCGCCGACAGCGGATGCGGCGTGACGATGGCCTGGTCCGATTCGCTCATGTTGCACGCGTCGTCCATCTTCGGGCGCGGCGACCGGCCGTAGCCGGTGTGGTCCATCGCGAAGGTGTCGAACCCCGCCTCGGCGAGGTGGCCCATCCAGCTGTAGTCCTCGTAATCGAGGTCGTAGTCGGGCACCGACGGCACCGAGCCGCCGTGGACGAACAGCACCACGCGCCCCTCCGGGGCCGCGCCGGCCTCGAACCGGGCCATCGCCTCGGCCGACGCCTTCTCGCGCAGGTAGAGGCCCACCCGCCGGCCCTCGTTGGCGGGCGCCGTCGACGTGTGGGGGACGAAGCGCTCGATGGTCACGAGGCGCTCCTCGGCGGCGGCGGGAGCCGGCGGCAACGCGGAAGCGGCGACGGCGGCGATCAGGGCGACAGCGGCGGAACGAACGAGCATGGCACCTCCCGGAATCGCGGCGTTCAAGTCCTCGGGATTATAGCCGGCCGGGGGAAACCGAACTTCACCGCTCTCCGGCCGGCGCCCCGCCGCCCCCGCCGCGGGCTGCTATGATGCGCTACGGTTACGATTCGGCGCGTCGACCGTCGACCGTCGACCAACCCGGAAGGGGACGAACATGAGCATGCGACACGCGCTCGGCGCCACGGCGGCGGCCTGCACGCTGGCGATCCTGGCGACCTGGACGACTGGGCCGGCGGGAGCCCGGCAACTGGCGGACGACGGGGTGATCACCGGGGTGGTCCGCAGCGACGACGGACCCGAGGCGGGCGTCTGGGTGATCGCCGAGACCGACGACCTGCAGACGAAGTTCGTGAAGATCGTGGTCACCGGCGACGACGGACGCTTCCTGCTGCCGCAGCTACCCGACGCCGTCTACGACCTCTGGGTCCGCGGCTACGGGCTGGTGGACTCCGACAAGGTCGCCGGACGCCCCGGCGACCTTGTCGCCCTGCGCGCAGTCGTCGCCCCGACGCCCCGCGACGCCGCGCAGATCTACCCCGCGAACTACTGGTACTCGCTGATCGAGGTGCCCGACGCGAGCGAGTTCCCCGGCACCGGCCCCGACGGCAACGGCATCTCGCCGGGGATGACGAGCCAGGCGCGGTGGGTCGACCGGATGAAGCAGGGGTGCCAGCTCTGCCACCAGCTCGGCAACCGCATCACCCGCGAAATCGATCAGCTCGACGACTTCGACTCGGCCCTCGCGGCCTGGGACCACCGAGTGCGGACGGGACAGCGCGGCGCCTCGATGAACGCCGGGATGAACCGCTTCGGCCGCGAGCGCGGCCTGCGGATGTACGCCGACTGGACGGAGCGCATCGCCGACGGCGAGCTGCCCCCGGTCCCGCCGCGGCCGTCGGGGGTCGAGCGCAACCTGGTGCTGACGATGTGGGACTGGGGGCGGCCGACCGCCTACATCCACGACGAGATCGTGACCGACAAGCGCAACCCGCGCGTGAACGCGAACGGCCCCGTCTACTCGGTCGACGCGGGGCACGGCACGCTGGTCGTCACCGACCCGAACGCCCACACGTCGACCGAGATCGTCATTCCCGTGCGCGACGATCCGGACACCATCGTGTCGCGGTTCCCCCAGACCCAGCTCCAGCCCTCGTACTACTACGGCGACGAGATCCTGTGGGGCAACGACCCCGACGAACGCGCCGATCCGCACAACCCCATGATGGACGGGAAGGGGCGGGTGTGGATGACCTCGACGGTGCGGGGCGCGCAGGGGCCCGAGTGGTGCGGCGAAGGATCGGACCACCCGTCGGCGCAGTGGTTCCCGCTGTCGCGCACGGGACGGCGCCACGCGTCGTACTACGACCCCGCCACCGGCGAGTTCGCGCTCCTCGACACCTGCTTCAGCACCCACCACCTGCAGTTCGGGGAGGACCCCGACGACACCCTGTGGTTCAGCGGCAGCGGCAACGTCGTGTCCTGGATCGACACCCGGCTCTACGACGAGACCGGCGACGAGAAGGCGGCCCAGGGCTGGTGCCCCAAGGTCCTCGACACCAACGGCGACGGCCGGATCACGCGGCCCTGGAACGAGCCCGGCGACGAGGTCGACCCCACTCGTGACACCCGCATCGGGGGAGGTTTCTACGGGGTCATCGCCAATCCCGTGGACCACACCGTGTGGGGGGCCGAGACGGGACCGTTCCCGGGCCGCATCGTGCGTGTCGATCGCGGCGGCGACCCGCCGGAGACGTGCATCGCCGAGGTCTACGAGCCGCCGTCCATCGAGAACCCCGACGTGGACCCGGCCCTGACCGGCCACGCCCCGCGCGGGATCGATGTCGACCGCAACGGCGTCATCTGGACCGCGCTCTCGGGGAGCGGCCATATGGCGAGCTTCGACCGCAGCAAGTGCGCCGTCCTGAACGGACCCGAGGCGACGGGCCAGCACTGCCCCGAGGGCTGGACCCTCTACCCGACACCGGGCCCGCAGATGAGGGGGGTCGACGACCCCGGGAGCGGCGACTTCCACTATTACAACTGGGTGGACCAGTTCAACACGCTGGGGCTCGGCGAGAACGTCCCCATCGCGAACGGCTCGGGCTCGGACTCGCTGCTCGCGCTACGGCCGGAGACCGGCGAGTGGGTGGTGCTGCGCATCCCCTACCCGCTCGGCTTCTTCTCGCGGGGCCTGGACGGGCGCATCGACGATCCCGACGCAGGGTGGAAGGGCCGCGGCCTCTGGGCCAACTACGGCGGCAACTTCAACTGGCACATCGAAGGCGGCAAGGGCACCCCGAGCAAGATGGTGCACTTCCAGTTGCGGCCGCACCCGCTCGCGGATTGACGACGCGAGGAGGAGACGACGTGAGACCGGCCGCATGGCCGGCCGCCTTGATCGTGATCGCGGGCCTGCCCGCCGCCGCCCTCGGACAGCGGTGGCGGGCCACCGACGACATTTCGCGCTGCGAACGGTGCCTGCGCGAGGCGCGGCCGGGGGCCGAGACGTTCCGCTTCGTCGACCGCGGAACACCCCACTGGAGCCGCCGCTTCCTGTAGGATCGGTCCTGCGGCGCCGCCCCCGGGCGGCGAGGCCCGGGCCGGAGCCCGGATAGGGACACCGCGCCGGACTCTCGCCCCGCTTCCCGAGCGATCGTGTCACTACTGCAGAACCTTCCGCTGGACATGCTGACCCCGGCCCGGCTGTGGTCGGCCCTGGACGAACCGGTGCGCCGGCTCGCCATCCATGCCGCGTACGGTGACGACCCGGACCTTCGCGCCCAGACCGACCAGGCCCTGGCCGACGCCCTGCGATTCCGGCCCGCCGGCGTGCGCAAGCTGCCGGTGGCCAAGCGGGTCGACTACTTCGTGCGCCGCGTCCGCCCCGACAACCCGCTGGCCTCGAACCTGCTGACGACGCTGCACCTCGCGCACCGGCGGGCCCTGCTGGGCGCCTTCCTCGACGCGCTGGACATCCCGAACGACGACGGCCTGATTGCGCCCGGCCACGAGCCGGAGCCGGTCGGCGCCGACCGGCTCGCCCCGGCCGTGGACGCCCTGCGCGGGCGCTTCGACGGTCCCGACGTCGACCTGTACCTGGCGACCCTCCTCGCCCTCGACCCGCACGTGTGGGGCGCGCTGAGGCCCCTGCTGGAGGCGGACGGGGCCTCGTAGCCGCCCGCCGCCGCAGAGCCATGCACGCCGACCTGCAGGACGCCGTCGACTTCCACGACGCCATCATCGCCGAGGGCGGCAAGGCTCTCGTCGGCTACGAGCGCGAGAAGGCCCTCGCCAACATGGTGCTCCTGGCCGAGATTCCCACCACCTACGACCAGGAAGAGCAGCGGCAGGTGAACGCCGGCAACCTGCTGCTGCGCGGGGTGCCGGGCGTCGGCAAGACGTTCTTCGGGGTCATCCTCGCCGCCATCAGCGGCGCCCGGTTCGCGCGCCTGCAGGGCCGCGCCGACCTCCAGCCGACCGAGGTCGTGGGGTTCCAGATGATCAACCCCGCGACCGGCGAGTTCATGACCGAGTTCGGCCCCCTCGCCTCGGCCGAGGTCATCCTGCTCGACGAGATCAACCGTATCCCCCTGAAGTCGCAGAGCGCGTTCCTCGAAGGGCTGCAGGACCGCTCGGTCACCGTCGGCAAGGAGACCTGTCAGCTGCCCGCGTTCAGCTTCGCCATCGCCACCATGAACCCCATCGAGCTCGGACAGGGCACGTTCCCCCTGTCGGAGGCGGCCACCGACCGGTTCGCGATCCGAGTCAACATCGGCTACCTGCCCCCCGAGGAAGAGCAGAAGCTGGTGGATTTCGACTTCAAGAAGGTGCACCTCGACGGTCTGATGCCGAAGGCGCGGGTGCTCGAGTTGCGGGCCCGCATCGGCGAACAGGTGTTCCTGCACGAGGCGCTCGGCAAGTACATCCGCCGGCTCGTGTCGGCGACCCGGCCCTACAGCCCCGAGACCGAGTGGCGGCAGCGCTCGCCCTCGCCTCTGGTCGAGCAGTTCGTCGACCTCGGGGGCTCGCCCCGCGCCACCATCTGCTGGGGCCGGCTCGTCAAGGTCTGGGCGCTGCTGGCCGACCGCCGTACCGAGGTCTACCCCGAGGACGTGCAGACGCTCGCCCCCTACGTGCTCGGCCACCGCATCTGGCTCGCGCCGCACGCGGCGGCCCGCAGCGTTCGGGTCGAAGACGTCATCGCGGACATCGTCGAGCGGGTGCCCATTCCATGACCGCCCCATCACGGGACGCGTTCCCCGCGACATCCATGCGGCGGACGCGGCGCCCACGCGGCGGACCGGAACGCGGGGGTCGGCGCCGGCGGATCGAGCGCCGATTCCATGAACGCTCACACCGAGGACCGTTCCCGCCGAAGCCCCGCGGGGCGTGCCGGAACTCGAGGGTCGCCGTCGTCGACCGGGCGCCGATGGCATGAGCCTCGACGCCGACGACTCGCTCGTGTCCTGGGAGGAGATCCGAGACGTCGAACTCGTCATCCGGCGTCGCATGCAGGAGGTGATGGGGGGCATCCACCCCAGCCTCGTCCACGGCCCCGGCCACGACCTCGCGGGTCTGCGCGACTGGGAGCCCGGCGACCGCCCGTCGGCCATCGACTGGGCGCAGTCGACGCTCACCAACTTCAGCCCCCTCGTGACCCGCGAGTTCGACCAGGAGAGCAGCGCCTCGGTGGTCATCGCGGCCGACGTCTCGGAGTCGACCCGGTGCGGGGCGGGGGGCGAGTCGATAGCCGGGGTCATCGCCCGCACGGTGGCGACGTTCGCGCTGGCCGCCGCCTTCTTTCAGGACCGGGCCGGCCTCGTCACCTTCGATCGGGGCGCGCGTCGCATCGCGCTGCGGCCCCAAGTCGGGCGGAGCCACGCCATCCACTGCGTGGACGTCTACCAGGAACACCTCCGAGGCCGTTACGGCGCCGAGCCCGCCTCGCACCGCACGTTCGGGGAGCTGCTGCGCCGAAGGTCGCTGGTGCCCGTCATCTCCGACTTCCTGTTCGACGACACCGACGTCTTCCTCACCGAGCTCGCCGACCTCGACAGCGCCCACGACGTCTTCGTCGTGCTGATCGACAGCGCGTTCGCGTTCGAGGTGCCGCCCCTGTCCGCAGGCTGGATAGGGGCCGCCGACGCGGAGACGGGCCGCACCCGGGTGCTCGCGGCCGACGACGTGCGGCAGCTCGCCCGCCGCATCGCCGAGTGGCAGGACGCCGTGGAACACGACGCGCGCGACCGCGGGCTCGACGTCCTGCGGCTCGGCGGCGAAGGGAGGCGATTCCACGACACGGTCGTCGCGTTCCTACTCGAGCGGAAGCAGATGAAGCGGCGGTAGGCGCGCCGGGCGGACTCTTGGCTCCCGCGGCGCCGCGCGTGGCGTTGCCGTCGTCTCGGCGCCAGGGCTACTGCCTGGCGATCTGCCCCGCGAGGCACCGCACCACCACGTTCTCGGCCGCCGGGGCAGCATGGTAGTGATAGCCGAGCAGGTCGCTGGCGTGGCCGCCGCACCGGTCGAGATCGCTCGCGGCTGCGAGCGGGGTGAAGACGGCGTAACCGTCGAGCGCATAGGCGAAGTGCCGGCCGTGGCCTGCGGCCTCGATGCCGGAACAGCCCATGGCGGCATGCAGGTGATAGCCTTCGACCGGGTTGAAGTGCCCGCCGCAGTCGTCGAAGGCGGCGATAGTGTAGGCCCTGAGAATGTCCCCGACCGGTGCACTCCCGTCGATGCGCACCCCGTTGAGCGTAACGCCGAGGAACCGCGCGTTGCTCGTCGGCGCGACGGCGGGCACGGGGAGGGTCGGAATCAGTGCCGTCGCGGTGACGGGCTGGCCGCCAGGGAGCCAAGCCACGCGGCCCTCTACGCAGTGGTTCCGGTATTGCGGAGCGACATCGGGTCTGGCCGCGCCTTCGAACGCCTCCGGAGTATCGGTGACGTTGACGTTCCCGTCCACGTCGTAGAGCCGCCAGTTGTCGTCCCCGTAGAGCGACGCAAGCCCCTCGATGAACTCCCCGTCCACGTCGTACAGGCCGGCGCCATCGAACCAGATGCCACCGTCCGCGGCCGTAGAGGAAATGGTCGGCGGGCAGAACGGACCGACGGCGTGGTCGACCGGCAAACCGGCTACCGTGATCCGGTAGCAGGTGGTCGCGGCGCCGCCCGACAACGTGCAAGGCTCGGTGGTAACACCCCCGGCCAGCGCCCCCGAGAGAAACAGGCTGACGTCGGGGCCGGCCGCCGTTGAACCGGGCGACCCGGTCAGCCCGGACGGCGCCGTGGGCGGCAACGCGTCGTCGCTGCACGCAGCCACCACGACTGCTGCCGCACCCAGCGCGAGAAGAGCGCAGCGCACGAACGTAACGCAGTTGGGTGTCACGGCAGCGATGGCCCGAATACAGTCGAAAGCACCTGGATTTATTGGAATTTGTGTCAGGATGCGCCGGGTACACCCACGATTATACCCACGTGCAACGGCCGCTCGCGGCGCCGATTCCGGCGCCCCGACCCAGCCGGCGATGACCGGTCCATCGGGGGTAGCCCACCGAGTCGTGGCTACTACCCCGCCGGCGGCCGTCGGACGTAGTCGTCGGCGAACTCGTCCCGCGCCTCCCGAATGGCGGCGACGAGCTCGCGCTCGAAGTCCTCGCGGCTGAGCGCTTCCTCGAGCTCCAGCAGGGCGCCGTCGACCGCCACGCCGAGGCCCGCGCCGACGAGCGCGCCGCCGACCAGGGCGCCCACCGGGGTTCCTGCCCCGGGCACCACCGAACCGATCGCCGCGCCGCCGGCGACCGCGGCAGCCAGCTTGCCCGCCGCCGCCTTGAGAGGCGCCTTGGCGGCCAGCTTGAGGACCTGCTTTCCCAGCACCTTCGCGGTGAGCTTCTGAACGATGATGAAGCTGATGCCGCCCGCGGCGGCGGACCCGGCCCCCGCGGCGACGCCTGCCGCCCCCAGCCGTTGCGTGACCGGGATGACGTCGCGGTGTAGGGAGGGCTGGATGATGCCCTCCAGCGAGGCCGTCAGCGTCACATCGAACGCGGTGTCCTCCGGATGCTCCGGTTGCACCCGGTTCTCGTCGAGTACGTCGCGCACCTTGCGCTCGTATACCTCGCGCGCCTCCTCGTTCACGGACAACATCGTCTCGTACACGGCTTCGACGCTCCGGTACCACTTGTCCTGCGCGAAGGTCTGGCGTGCCTTCTCGGTCAGGTACTCCTCGAGCTGTCCCTGCAGCATCATGCCGAGACGGCCGTACTCAGCCGGGAGGCTGTAGTACCAATCGAGATACTCCGCGACAGCCTCGTCCTCGAGCCGCCTGAACGCGGCGTCTACCTCGCGCCGGAAACGTTCGTTGGCCGCACCTGCCACGTGGAGAAACTCTGCGCGTGCGCTCTGGACCACCTCCCACGTCCCTGGTCGGTACGGCATGCCATCGATCAACTCGACCGTCCGGGCCGCGATCACCCGGAGGCCAGCGGCATACGGCGACCGCGCGACGTACCCGTCCAGGCGCGCCAGCAACGGGAAGTAGACGAAACCCACCACGAGGGTGGCGATCGGACTGTTGCGCGGCGGCATGGTCACTCCCTCGCCCTTGCGAGCCGTGTGCGGGCCGAAGCGGATGCCTGCCCCCGGCCGCGCTCTTCCACGGCTCCAGAATGTTCATCATGGTCGAGGGCGCTTCCTCTGGCAAGGGGCGGTCCATGGACCGGGCCACGGTGCAGATTCCTGAGCGGCGGCCGTGCGGTCTGATCGCCGCAGTCGATGCCGCGGGACCTGGCCGTCCACGACCGCCCACACCGCGGCCTCGCGGGGCCCGTCGAGCAAGGTTATTCTGTCAGTAGGAGGCGCGACATGCCGACATCGATTCGACTCGCCCCGGAGACCGAGCAGCGACTCGACTTTCTGGCCGCGCAGACCGGGCGAACCAAGGCGTTCTACCTGCGCGAACTCATCGAACGGGGCATCGAGGACCTCGAGGACTATTACTTGGCCGCCGAGGTACTGGAACGGATACGGAAGGGCGAGGAGCAGGTTCACACGGCGGTCGACGTGAGACGCGATCTTGGCCTGGACGATTGATTACACCGCCACGGCCAAGACCGAGCTTCGCAAGCTTGACGGACAGGTGGCCCGGCGCATCGTCGACTACATGGACTGGGGGGGGCCGGTCGCCCCCCCTCGAAGCGCTCGCCCGCGTGTCGGCAAAGGCGGCATGTACGGCGGCCCGGTTGGACTCGCGTTTGCCTGTCCTCACCACGAAATCGAAACCGCCGGAGTGACCAGGAAATGGTAATGCAACCCCGTCAACCTGGCGCCGACGTAGAGCTTCACATCATCCGTCGCCGTCAGTTTCCATCCCCTCGGCCTCACACGCCTCGACACATCGAGAAGCATACCCGGTATCGGCAAGTATAATACCGGCACGCCCAACGCCGCCCCTGTGATGCTGCTGGTAAAGATGCACTCCCCGCTGCACGGGAACCGGTATCTGAACACCAGGAAGGCAAAGAGACCGTAGTATTCGGGCTCTCCTGAAACAGGTGTGGGTGGGTTCGGCTCGTGTCGGGTGGATTCCAGGAGTGGTCCCTTGCGCGTGGGATGTGTCGGCATGGCCGTCGCGGAGCCACCACGACGGCCAGCGCGTCAAGCCGCGCAAGCGCGGCTCCTCCACTGCGTTACGGCCCTCCGGGTGACGCGCCGACCGCCGTGGCGCACGGGCTGATTGTGGCCGGAAGCAAGCTTCCGGCCGAGGAATCGACCGGCAGCAGACGACGACAAGATGACGGTGGATTTCGGCCGGGCTCGTCGGCCCGTCCGGACCGGCGGCCGCGGTTGCAGACCGCAGGGGCTTCCTGGTCTCATTGGTGTGTCTGACCACACTGACGAGGAGGAGAGCCCCATGCGGATCACGACAGTACTACGGCGCGTTCTGGGTGTCACGCAGATGTTCGTCAAGCAGGTGGAGCTGTCGGTCACCGGGGCGCTGATGGTGTCGGTGGCGCCGTCGTGGCGCCGGTCGCGGTGCGGGCGCTGCGGCCGGAAGGCGCCGCGGTACGACCGTCAACCGGTGCGGGGGTGGCGTCACCTGCCGTGGGGCCGGACGCCGGTGTGGTTGCGTTATGCGCCGTGGCGGGTCTCGTGCCGGCAGTGCGGGGTGCGGGTCGAACAGGTGTCGTGGGCGGTGGGGTCGAGCGCGTTCACGGCGCCGTTCGAGGAGTTGACGGCGTATTTGGCGCAGGTGACGGACCGGACGACGGCGAGCCGGCTGGCGGGGATTTCATGGCAGGCGGTCGGCAGCATCGTCGAACGCGTGGTGGCGCGGCGCCTGGACTCGGGGCGGTTCGACGAGCTGACCCGCATTGGGGTCGACGAGTTCAGCTACCGGAAACGGCACCACTACCTGACGGTGGTCGTCGACCACGACCGCCGGCGGGTGGTCTGGGCCGGCGGGGGGCGCAGTGCCGAGACGCTGCACGCGTTCTTCGACCGCCTGGGTCCGGACGGTTGCGCCCGGATCGCCTTGGTGACGGCGGACCTGGCGGCGAGCTACCAGCAGGCGGTTCGGGCGCGGGTACCGCAGGCGCGCGTGGTCTTCGACCGTTTCCACGTCGAGCGCCTCGCGACCGACGCCCTCGATGAGGTCCGGCGGGCGGAACAACGGGAGCTGGCCCCGGGAGCGGCGAAGGCGCTCAAGGGGATGCGCTATCCGTTGCTGAAGCACCCGGCGCGGCTGAAGCCGGTCGAGGCGCGGCGTCTGGCGACGCTTCGCCGGCAGAACCGGACGCTGGACCGCGCCTACGCGTTGAAGGAGTACCTGGCCACGATCCTGGAACAGGCTCCGGCGGCGGACGCGCCTGCGTTGCTCGACGAGTGGGTGGGCTGGGCGGCCCGCTCCCGGCTGAGGCCCTTCATCCGCGTCGCTCGAACCATCCGCAAGCACGCCGCGGGCATTCTCGGCTACCTGGACACGCGTCTGACCAACGGACCGGTCGAGGGCATCAACAACAAGCTGCGCGTCATCGCGCGGCGCGCGTACGGCTTTCACACGCCGGGCGCGCTCATCTCGATGCTGTTTCTCTGCTGTGGCGGCATTGAATTGGCGCCGCCGCTACCCACACGAGTTTGAGGAGACTCAGTATTCGTCGTCGTAGTCGTATTTCCTGCCGCGGCGCGGGGGCAACAACCCTGCGCTTCCCTTCACCCCGATCCCCCAATCACCCGCCCACCGCGTGGCCCCAAAATCCACCGTTGGGCCGTCACGGAAATCGCTGATATCGCCGGTTGCAGTCTGGACGTTCCATCCCCCGCCCAACTCGACATCCCACGGCCCACCCAAGAACCTCCCGGTACCGAAGCCGGAACGAGGCTGCGCCGCGGCGGTTGTCGCCGTCAACGACACCGCCACGGCGACAACCGCCAACAGCTCAGGGAATCTCAATGGAAACTCTCTGTTGCTGCATGAAGCCGGCTGCAGTGCTGATGGTGACCGCATCATCGATGACGACGCCATCGGGAAGCATCACGTCCAACGTCAGCGTGGTGTCCGCGACCACCCCCGCGTCAAGGTAGCGCGAACACGAAGATATTGTTGCCGCTGCTCGGCCGCAGCTCCGGGGTCATCGCGGTCCAGCGCGAGGCGTTGCCGCCCGTGCCGGTGCCGGCGACCACGTACTGACGGCCGTCGACCGCATAGGTCACTGGGAACCCGCTCACCGGCGAGCCGAGGTTGACCTCCCACAGCACTTCGCCGGTCTCGTCGTCGAGGGCCTTGAACCGGCCGTTGACGTCGCCCACGAAGACGAGGCCACCGGCCGTCGCGGCCAGCGACATGGTGGCGGAGCGCTGTTCGCGGGTCCACGCGACGGCGCCGGTCTCGGCCGAGATGGCCCAGACCGCGCCGAGCTGGTCCGTTCCCGGCGCCAGCTCGTTGCGCATGCTGAGGCTGTAGAGCGACCGGCCGCCGTCGTCCAGCGGGGCCATGCGCGCACAGGCGTTGCGCAGCGGCATGTACATGTGGTTGGTCCGCGGGCTGTAGGCGCCCGCCTCCCAGTCCTTGCCGCCCATCGCGGTGGGACAGGTGAAGACCTCCTGGCCGAAGCCGCGGAAGACCGCCTCGGGGTTCTCGGTCACCGCGCCCGTCGCGCCGTCGATACGGCTCACCACGTTCTGGGCCACGGTGGGGGTGGCCCACAGGAACTCGCCGGTGGCGCGGTCCAGGGTGTACACGATGCCGGTCTTGCCGGGAATGCCGGTCATGACCTGGCGCTCCTGCCCCGGCTGCAGGCTCGGGTTGATCCAGCTCACGGCGGCCGGGTCGGGGCGGACGACGGTGTCGACGAGGAGCCGCTCGAAGGGGTGGTCGAGGTCCCAGTGGTCGTTCAAGTGCTGGTAGTACCAGACGATCTCGCCGGTGTCGGCGTCGAGGGCGAGAGTCGAGTTGTGGTAGAGGTGGGTCAGGTCGGCGCCCCCGACCAGGAACTTCGGGGCCGGCGACGTCACCGACGTGCCGATGTAGAGCAGGTTCAGCGCAGGATCGAAGCTCGGGGCCATCCACGTGCCGACATGCCGGCGGTCCCGGTCGGGCACGCCGCCCCAAGTCTCGTCGCCGGGCTCCCCGGGGGCGGGGGTCGTGCGGCGCCGCCACAGCTCCTCGCCCGTGCGTGCGTCGTGGGCGGTGATGACGCAGGCCTCGGGCCCCGCCGCCGGCATGCAGCTCCGCCCCGAGACGACCTTGCCGTCGGCGACGATCGGCCCCGTGCTCTGGTTCGCGGGATGGGTCGTGTAGTCGAGGACCTGCGTCTCCCAGACCAGCTCGCCGGTCCGCGCGTCGAGGGCGAACACGTACTCGTCGACGCTGGTGTCTATGATGAGGTTCTCGTAGATCGCCAGGTTTCGGTTCGTCGTGCACACGCCGGGCATGATGCGCTCGCACGCGTCGTCGGGAAGGTCGCGACGGTACTCCCAGAGGAGGTCCCCCGTCGCGGCGTCGATGGCCTGGATGACGTCGCTCGGGTTCGGCATGTAGAGGACGCCGTCGTAGACGAGGGGCGTTCCCTGCTGCCGGCCGCCGGGGCTGAGGGCGCGCGACCACACCATCCGCAGGTCAGCGACGTTGTCGCGGTCGATCTCATCGAGGGGACTGTAGCCCCAACCGTCGAGGGTTCGGCGCCACATGAGCCAGTCGTCGGGCGCCGGGGCCTGCAGCATCGCGTCGGTGACGGGAGTGAACTCCGACGGAGACTGCGCGAGAGCGGCGGGGCCGGCGAACACCGCCGCGAGGACGAGCCCCGGGAGCGCGCGGCGGAGCCTGCGCGCAGTCTGGGCGGGGGCTGGAGGTCGAGGGACAGGCACTGTCGTCTGCATCGTCTGACTCCGGAGTGAGTGACGGCTCCCGCGGGCCGGTCGTCGCCGCGGGCTCATGGTCACGGCGAAGGCTGTCGACGGCATCGTCCGATCCGGAACCGGCGGCGCTTCCGCCGTTTCCGCCACGGTCAGGAACACGAGGCGGTCGGCGCGCCGCAAGTCACCGACCCGCGCGGACGTGGCCTTGGGGTCGCGCCAAGGCAGACACGCGGGACGGCCAGCGTATCGCAAGTCGCGCAGGGGTCCAAGAACGACCGCGACGAACGGCATCCGCGGCGCGTTCCGTGGTCTAATGCACCGTTCATGCGAGGGAGTCAACGATTGCGTGCGACACGATTGAGCGGCCCCGGAACGGCATCGAGAGCCGACCGTCGAGCCGAGCCGTCCGCGAGCGCGACGACATCGGCTACTCGCGACGCGAACGGCTCCCGGCGGCTCGGCGCCGCCCTCGCCGCGGCCCTCGCCGCGACGGCCGCCACGGCGGTATCGGCGACGCCGGCGGCGGCCCTGCAAACGGGCGCCGGCGAGACCGTAGTCGACGCGACGGGGCTCGATGCGACCGCGACCGACGACACGCCGGCCGGCGAAGCCGTGGCCGACACGACCGCGGTCGACGCGCTGCGGTGCTGGCGTCGGGTGGACCGGCACGCCGTCTTCGTCGGCGAGCGGTTCACGATGACGGTGACCTGCCGCACGGTGGAGACGCAGGCGGCGCGGACGCGGCTCGACGAGGACGCGCTCGAGCCGGCGACCCTCGACGCGGCGCCCTTCGAGGTGCTCGCCGGCGAACGCTTCGACGATGTCCTGACCGGACCCTACCGGTTCTCGCAGCGCGCCTACACGCTGCGCCTGATCGCCGAGAGCGGCTTCGGCGAGGACGTGGAGATTCCCGCCCTCGACCTGCCGTACCGTATCGAGCGTCGGGTGGGCGACGACCCCGCCCTGCCGGGGCGCGAGCTGATCTACATCCTCCCGCCGGAGGCGGTCCGGGTTCTGTCGCTGGTTCCTGAAGGCGCGGAGGACATTCGGGACCTGCCGCCGGCCGGCTTCGGGGACGCACAGGCGGGCGAACTGCGGGCCGACCTGCTGGGGCTGCTGTCGGCGCTCTTCGGGGTCGCGGCCCTCGGCCTCGTCGCCCTCGGCGCGCTGCGCGTCGCGCGCGACCGCAAGGGCGGCGCCGCGGTGACGGAGAAGCGGCTCTCACCCGCCCGCGCGGCCCGCCGCGCGCTCGAAGAGCTCGTCCGGGTGCGTGGGGCCGCGGCCGGGAACGGCTGGACGCGGGACACGGCGGGGCGCGCCCTCACCGCCCTGCGCATCGCGAGCGCGGTGGCGCTGTCGCGGCCCGTCACCCAGTCGCCGATCGCCGCCGGCGAGGCGCCGCGGGACGGACAGTTGCGGGTGCGTCACGGGCTGCTCGGCCGCCGCACCGCGGCGATGTCATCAGCGGTGACCGCCGCGGATTTTCGCCTCGCCGAGACGCCCGCGGCCGCGGACCTCCATCGGGCGATGAGCCTGCTGACGGCGGCCCGCTACGGGCGCGGCGACGAGACGATGGGTCCCGGCGTCGAGCCCGCCGCGCTCACGCGCGCGGTGGACGCGGGCATCGGCCACGTCGGACGACTGCGCTGGCGCGTCCTCGCACCGGTGCGGCGCGTCGGCCGTTGGACCGAGGGCGCCCGGCAGGCGTGGACCCGGCTGACGAGGCAAGCGTCGTGGAGACGCTGACCGCGGTCGTCGAGCGTTTGCGGCTCACCTTGGCGGAGCTGGGCGGAATGTCGCTGTCCGCCCTCCCTCTGCCGCGGCGCGACGAGACGGTGATCGCGCTCGGCGTGCTGGCCCTCCTCGCGCTGGCCGCGCTGCTCGCCCGCGCGGTGACGCGGGCGCGGGCCGGCCGCGCCCACCTCGTGCTGCCGACGCTGCTCCCGGCCGCCATCACCCGCCGCTCGGCCCTCGCGCCGCTCCGCCACGCCCCCTTCGTGCTGGTCCTGGCCGGCCTGCCCTTCTTCGCCGTGGCCCTCGCGGACCCTCACACGGCCCTGGTCCAGGAACGCGCGACCTACCCCGGGCACCGCATCGCCATCCTCATCGACGCCTCGCTCAGCATGGACAGCTCGTTCGCCACCGACCAGCTCGGGTGGGGCAACACGTTCCTCGCCAACGTCGCCGCCGCCGAGTACTTCGTGCGGCGGCGCATGGAGGGATCGCACCGCGACCTCGTGTCGCTGGTGCAGTTCGGCGGCGAGGCGTACGTCGTCACCCCGTTCACCAACGACTACGAGAACGTGCTGCTGAGCATCGGCCTCATCGGAACGCCCGAGGAGTACGATCGCTTCCCCGACCACGGGACCCTCATCATGCGCGCGATCAGCCGCGGCGTGCAGCTCTTCCGCACCTTCGACTTCCTCCGGGCGCAGGGCAACCTGATGGTCGTCTTCAGCGACGGCCAGGACACCCACGCCGTCTACGAGGGGCAGTCGCTCGACGACATCCTGCAGGAGGCGGCGGACAACTCGATTCCCGTCTACTTCATCCGGACCGCCTACGACCAGGGGCTCGGCGACGTCCTGCCCGACATCACCTGGAAGCTAGCCGTGGAGAAGACCGGCGGCCGCTTCTACCCCGCCGCCGACGAGGCCGCGATCCTGCAGGCGGTGCACGAGATAGATGAGCTGTCGGCGGGGCAGATCGAGGTGACGCGATACGTGGCCCACCAGCCGCGCTTCTCGCCGTTCGCGCTCGCCGCGGCGGGCCTGTGGAGCCTGGCCCTGGCCCTGGGACTCGGCGCGAAGCCGTTCAGGAGGTTCCCGTGAGCGCCCGGCGCCGTCGTTGTCGCCGTCGCCGCCGAGGCTCGGCGTGAAGCCGTTCAGGAGGTTGCCGTGAGCGCCCGGCGCCGTCGTTGTCGCCGTCGCCGCCGAGGCTCGGCGTGAAGCCGTTCAGGAGGTTGCCGTGAAGACCGCACTGCGCCACCTCGTGCCCGCCCTGATCCTCGCCGGGGCGGCCCTCGCGTTGCTCGCGGGCAGCCGGATCGAGCGGCGGATCGCGGCGGCCGACCGCGCCCTCGCGACCCTGGACCTCGCGGGCGCGGCGGCCGGGTACGACCGCGTGGCGGCGTCACTGGCGCCGACCGCGCGCGTCCCGGGGCTGCTCGGCGGGTTGCGCGACACGGTGGCGGTGAAGCAGGCCGCGGTGCGGTACTGGCGCGGCGACTACCTCCCCATCGTCACCTTCTACGACTCGCCCGACAGCCCCAGCATCGCCGGCAACGTCGACCTCCAGTTGCTCGTCGCGAACGCCCGCTACCGCGCCGGCCAGCGCCCGGATGCGAGCCGCGACATGGCCCTGGGCGCGCTCGACCGGGCCATCGGCGTCTACCGCCGCGTGATCGAGGCCAACGACGCGAGCCCCGACGCCGCGTTCAACTACGAGCTGATGGTGCGCCTGCGGGCTCGCATCGCGGCCGGCGGCCCCGTGCCGGAGGTGGCGCGGCTTAGCGTGCCGGGCAACGAGGGGACGGACCCGGAGGAGGCGGACATGGAGGACATCCAGATCTACGTGCCGCGCGACCGGTTCGTCGAGCCGGAGGACACCGAGGACCCGACCATCGGCGAGAGCGCGCCGATCCGCCGGCGCGGCTAGCGGCCCGGGGCGCGATCCGGCGTGCACCGAAGAGACCCGCGAGCGCCCTCGCATCGCGGTCGGCGGGCGAGACGGGGCCCAGGGTGGGACTGTCGCCCTCGCCATCACGCCTCCCTCCGACTCGCATCGCGGTCGGCGGGCGAGACGGGGGCCCAGGTACGACCGAAGAGCGGACGCAGCCAGCCGGATGCGCCGGTGACGTGATTCCGATAAACCAGGCGAAGCGAGAGTTCGGCCGTGGCCCCGATGCAGATTCCCGCGCTTCAGTTCCAGGACCCGCTGTATCTGTGGCTGCTCGTGCTGCCGGCGGCGCTGGGCTTCCTGTGGCTTTGGCAGCTCGTGCGGCGGCGGCGCGACGCCCGCGCGGCGCGCCGCGGTCGGACGACGCCGATCCCGGAGCGGTTCGCCCTCGCCGGCGGGCTCTCGTTCTGGCTCTGCCTGCTGCTCGCCGTCGCGGCACTGACGCTCGCCCTCGCGCGCCCCCAGGCGCGGGTCCCCGTCACCCGGAGCGCCGGCGCCGACTTCATCATCCTGCAGGACGGCTCGGCGTCCATGCGCGTGAGCGACGTGGCGCCGGACCGCTGGCGGCGGTCGGTGACGTGGATCCGGACGTTCGCCGAACTCCTCGGCTGGCGGGACCAGCGCGTCGCCCTCGCCCTCTTCGCCCACCGCGCGGCCCCGCAGGTGCGTCTGACCCGCGATCCCAATGCCCTGTTCTTCTTCCTCGATCACCTCGGCGACGAGCCGCCGTTCCGCCTCGAGGACGACACGAGCTGGGACACCAACATCGAGGAGGGCATCTACTGGGGCGTGCAGATGTTCGAGCGCGACGCCCAGCTCCACGGCGAGCGGCCGAGCGCGAAGGCGTTCATCGTCCTGTCGGACGGCCAAGCCTGGAGCGGCGAGGTCGACGACGCGCTGCAGCTCGCCCGCGACCGCCGCATCCGGGTGTACACGGTAGGCGTCGGAACCACCGCCGGCGGGCTCATCCCCCAGCTGCCGGCCGGCCCCTACGACGCACCGGAGGCCCCCGTCCACTCGGCCCTCGACCGGCAGTCGCTGCGCGCGATCGCGGAGGCGGGAGACGGCGCCTACCACGAGCTCGGCGTCGACAGCGGGCAGGATATCGCGCTGCGGATCCTCGGCGACGTCGAGCGCCGCGCCCAGGCCACGCACCGCGAGGAGGCGTTCACCGAGCTCTACTGGTACCTGCTCGCGGCCGCGGCGGGCCTCGTCGGCCTCGGCACCCTGCTCGTCAGGGAGCAGGCCCAGCTCTGGTGGCAGCTCGCTACGGCTGCGGTTCTGGCGGCGCTCCTGCTGCGCGCGTGAGCGCCGAGATCAGCCGGGCCGAAGGCAGACCGGCCTCGAGGCGTCGACAGCTCCGGTGAACGCTCGCGACCGCCGCGGTCCCGGCCGTGCGGCTGCGCACGTGAAAGGCGGATCGGCCCGGGCCGGGGGCGGCCCGGCTCGAAACACACCGACCCGTCGCGGGACCGGCGCCGCCCGGCGAACCCTTCGCCGGCGGCGGTCCGCTACTACGGGGTCGCGCCAACCGCACGCGCCGCCGGCTCGAGCCCTGACTCGATGAGGGTCGGCGCCGCGGGTTCCGAAGCCAGGAAGTCGATGAGCGTCTGCGCGCCGACCGCGTTGGCGGCGTCCGCTGCGATTCCCGCCGAGAACGTCGTGACCCGCTGGTACTCGGCGGGGATGGGGCCGGCGTAGGCCGCGCCCTCGATGGAGAGTATCTCGCTGACCTGCTGGAAACCGATCTCGACCTCGCCGCGAGCCACCACCGCCGCGACGCGCTCGCTGACGATGCGGCGGCTCTTGGGCGCCAGCTCCTCCGCCACCCCGAGCCGGGGGAACAGCTCCGTCGACACGTAGGTCCCGCTGACGCTCGCCGAGTAGCCGATGGACTCGGCCGCGAGCAGCGTCTCCACGAACGCCTCGGGCGTGGCGATGTCCGGCACGGGGGCTCCCGCGCGCACCGCCATCCCGATCGACGAGGTCGCCAGGTCGACTCGCGTGTCGGGCCGAACCAGGCCCCGCTCGACGAGCCCGTCCAAACCCGCCTGCGACATGACGAGGACGTCGAAGCGCTCTCCGCGTTCCAGCCTCGCCGGGATCGAGTCGGGCGCCCCGCCCGTCGACGCCCCGTACGCGGTCACCAGGCGGATGCCGGTCTCGGTCTCGAACCGCGGTGCGAGCGCGTCGTAGGCCGCGGCGAGGCCGCCCGAGGTCACCACCGCGACCTCGCCGGGCGCGTCCGCCGCGCCGGCCCCCGGCAGCTCGCCGGACGGGGGTGCGCACGTCGCGATCGACGCCGCCAGGACCAGGAGGAAAGCGACCATCGGGCGTTTGGGCATGCTCTGCGTCTCCGGGGTGCGAGACCCGCGAACTCGGCCCGATGGTAACAGGAAGTCGAGGGTCCCGCGGGGGCCGACAGCGCGGGCGACGTCGAGTCGGTCACCCCGCCCCGCGATCGACGCAGGGTCCCTCCCGGGCGGGTCGGCTTTCGGGACGCGGCGGCTGGACCTCCTGATTCCGAACCTGGCGTCGCAGACCGAGCGGCGATCCGGGCCGGGCACGACCCGGAACACCGCGTTCCGTTCTACACTGAGTCTCGTGACACGAAATCGCTTCGCAGGTTCGATGCTCGCGCTGGCCCTCGTGGCGAGCGCAGGCCCGCTCGAGGCCCAGGAGTGGCCCGGGTGGCGCGGCCCCCAACGCGACGGCACGGCGCCGGGCGCGCAGGCGCCGGCGAGCTGGCCCGAGTCGTTCGCCACCGCTTGGCGAGTCGAGGTCGGCGAGGGCTACTCGTCTCCGGTGGTCTCCGGGGGGCGGGTCTTCGTCCACGGCCGGCGCGGCGACCTGGAGGTCGTGACCGCGTTCGATCTCGAAGGCGGCGCGCGGCTGTGGCAGCACGACTACCCGGCGCGCTTCGTGCAGAACACCATCGTCCCCACCGCCCTGCCGGGTCCGTTCGCGACGCCGGCCGTCGACGGCGAGCGCGTGTTCACGCTGGGGGCCGGCGGGATTTTGTCGAGCTGGGACGCGGCGGCCGGCGACCTGCTGTGGCGGAACGACTACTCGGCGTCGGTGCGCGTGACGGGCCTTTTCTGCGGCACCGCGGCTTCACCGCTCGTCGACGACGGACGGCTGATCGTCCAGGTCGGCAGCGACGCCGGCGGCGGCCGTGTGCTCGCCCTCGACCCCGCGACCGGCGCCGAGATCTGGGCGTGGCGCGGAATCGGCCCCGGCTACGCATCGCCGATCCTGATCGAGGTCGACGGCCGCCGCCAGCTCGTGACCCTGACTGAATCGTCGGTCATCGGGCTGGACGCCGCGGAGGGGGTCCTGCTCTGGAGCGCGCCGTTCACCGACGAGTGGCACGAGAACATCATGACCCCCGTCTGGACCGGCGCCCACCTAGTGGTCTCCGGCCCCCGTCAGGGAACGCACGCCTTCGCGATTCGCCGCCGGGAAGACGGCCGGTGGGAAGCCGCGCCGGCCTGGAGCAACCCCGGCCTCACCATGTACATGACGTCGCCGGTGCTCGCCGACGGCATCGTCTACGGGCACGCCTCGACCCGCGCCGGTCAGTTCGTGGCTCTCGACGCGGCGACGGGCGCCGTGCGCTGGTCGAGCGAGGGGCGCGAGGGCGAGTTCGCGTCGGTCCTGCTCGCGGGAGACGACCTCCTGCTGCTGACCGGCGACGCCGAGCTGCTGGTGGCGGAGCCGAGCCCGGCCGGCTTCGCGGTCGCGCACCACTACGACATCGCCGACGGCGTCACCTGGACGGTGCCGGTCCCCCTGCCCGACGGCCTGCTCGTCCGCGACGCCGCCGGCCTCTCGCGACTCGTTCCCGCCGAGTGAACGCCACCGCGCCAATCATCGGGCACGGCTTCCTCGCCGCCATGCACGCGCCGGTGTCTCTCCCTTCGCAACGAAGGCCACTGGGGCAATCATCGCCCCACGGCCCGCCGCGCGGCCGAACGCCCGATCAACGCTCTCGGGCCCGGCCGCGGAATCGACCTCATGACGAAGATCGAAGGCCAATGTAAGGCGGGCGCCTCGGCCGCCCGCCGGCGTCCTCGGGGCGCGGCGCCACGGGGGCCTCTCGCCACGGGCTGTTCGCCCCCGAGTTCCGCCTAGGCCGTCTTGTCCTGGTAATCGCAGAGGTCGGCGATCACGCAACCGCCGCACCGGGGCTTCCGGGCCGTGCAGACGTAGCGCCCGTGCAGGATCAGCCAGTGGTGGGCGCCGCGCCTGAAATCCGTCGGGACCCGGCGAAGCAGCCGGTCCTCGACCTGCCGCGGGGTCTTGCCGGGGGCGATCCCGGTGCGGTTCGCGACCCGGAAGATGTGGGTGTCGACGGCGATCGTGGGCTCCCCGAACGCCGTATTGAGCACGACGTTGGCGGTCTTGCGCCCGACGCCGGGCAGGGCCTCGAGGGCCGCGCGACTCCGCGGCACCTCGCCGCCGTGCTCGTCGACGAGGATGCGGCAGGTCTTGATGACGTTGGCCGCCTTGGTGTTGAACAGGCCGATCGACTTGATGAAGTCGCGGAGCCGGTCGACGCCGAGGTCGAGCATCGTCCGGGGCGTATCGGCGGCCGCGAACAGGGGGCCGGTGGCCTGGTTGACGCTCACGTCGGTGGCCTGGGCCGACAGGACGACGGCGACGAGCAGCTCGAACGGGGTCCGGAAGTTCAGCTCGGTGGTGGGTTCGGGGTTTCCGGCCCGCAGGCGGGTGAAGATCTCGGTGCGCTTGCGCTGGTTCATGGGCCGGAGCCGCAGCCTGGCATTCCGCAGTCTATCGATTCGGCGACTCTCGCGCTCTCGCGGCTTCGCTATTATAGGCGCCGGGCGGAAGTCCGCGCCGGGCCGAGACCGCCCCCGCAGGATGCGCCGGCTCCGGCCCGGAGGCCCCGGCTCGCGGCAGGGTCGGTGCGGCCGGGGTGCGGTCGGAATCCGAACCGCGCGCGACGCGACCCTGCGGGCGGCGTCGTCGTGCATGCCGGTCGGATGGTCGATCGGTCGGAATCCGAACCGCGCGCGACGCGACCTTGCGGTCGTGCCGGCTTCCGCTGAGGGCTCCGGAGCACACGCCCATAGTCGAGATGTGATGCAGACCGCGACGCTCCCCGCCGAGCACACCGTCCTCGCGCCGGACGGATCGGAGATCCGCGAGCTGGTGGCGGTGAAGGGCGCCAGTCTCGTGCACTGCCTGCTGCCCTCCGGGGCGGTCTCCCGGGCGGTGGTTCATTCGACGGTCGAGGAGGTCTGGTACGTCGTCCAGGGACGCGGCGAGGTCTGGCGCGCGAACGAGAACGGAGACTCGGTGGTCGACGTGGCGCCCGGGGTGGCCCTGAGCATCGAGACGGGATGCCGGTTCCAGTTCCGCAACACCGGCGACGACGACCTCTGCATCCTCATCGTCACCGTGCCGCCGTGGCCCGGTGCGCACGAGGCGCGACCGGCGGCGGGCCGCTGGCCCACCGTGGGCAGGTAGCGCGCGGACGGGAACGATGACCGGCGACCCACCCGGGACACCCGTCGAGGAGAAAGCCCCGACCCCGCCGGTGGTCGGCTCGCCGCTCGACTACGTCCGGGCGATGCGTCCGCACCACTGGATCAAGAACCTGATGGTGTTCGTACCGCTGCTGGCGGATCACGGCGCCGATGCCGGACTCCACCTGCGGCTGCTGGGGGTGTTCGCGGCCCTGTCGGCCTGCGCGTCGGGCACCTATCTGCTGAACGACGTGCTCGACCTGCCCCACGACCGCCGGCATCGGCGCAAGCGGCATCGGCCTCTCGCCGCGGGCCGGACGGCGCTCCGGCCGACCGTCGGCATCGGCCTCGGGCTGGTCGCGGCCGGCCTCGCCGGCGCGTTCAGCCTGTCGGCGGCGGCGGGGTACGGCGTCCTCGTCTATCTCGCCGCGACGTCCGCCTACTCCCTGTGGCTGAAGCGCAAGACGTTCGTCGACGTCATCGTCCTCGCGCTGCTCTACGCGATTCGCGTGCTCATCGGCGCCGCCGCCGTCTCCGTCACGCCCTCGCCGTGGCTGCTGGCGTTCTCGCTGTTCGTCTTCCTCGCGATCGCCATCGCCAAGCGGCAGACGGAGCTGGCGGCGGGGGAGGCCCTCGACGGGCGCGCCTACCGAGCCGAGGACGGCCCCGCGATGGCCGCGCTGGGCGCCGGCAGCGGGTTCGCGACGGTCGTGGTGCTGACGCTCTACATCCAGAGCTCGGAGGTGAGCGCCCGCTACGCGCAGCACGAGCTGCTGTGGCTCGTCTGCCCCCTGCTCGTCCACTGGCTGGGGCGGCTGACCCTGCTCGCGGGACGAGGAGCGGTGGACGACGACCCTCTGGTGTTCGCGATGCGCGACCGGACGAGCTGGCTGACCGCGGCGGCGATTGCCGCGACCGTCGTCGCGGCCCTGTAGGGGCCGGCGGCGATGCCCGTGCTGCACCGAACTCATGCAGCGCGATCCGGGGGAGAGCCCGGGAACGACCGTCGATTCGCTCCGACCGAAGCGCCGCCCGGGTAGGCGTACACTTGACGCGCCGCACCCCGGCGACCGAGCCGCGGAGTCGGGCCGTCCGGCGGTTCCAGCTCTCCTGCGTTGCCGACAAGGTTGCCGCCGCACACCAGCGACCGAGCCGCAGAGTCGGGTCGGACGGACGACGAGTCGACGATTCCCGGACGAGGACTGATGGAACTGTCGGGATGGGGCCGCTACCCGGTGTTGGACTGCCGGGTCGCGAAGCTCCGCCGATGCAGAGAGCTGGGCCGCCTGTTGGCCGACCACGGCACCCTCATCGCGCGGGGCAACGGGCGCGCCTACGGCGATGCGGCGCTGAACCCGGCCCTCACGCTGTCCATGCTGGCGATGGACCGGATGCAGGCGTTCGACCCCGACACGGGGCTGCTGACCTGCCAGGCGGGGGTGCTGCTGTCGGACGTGCTGGCCACGTTCGTGCCGCGGGGCTGGTTCCCCCCCGTGGTTCCCGGCACCGAGCGGGTCACCGTGGGCGGCATGATCGCGGCCGACGTGCACGGCAAGAACCATCACCGCGACGGCTCGTTCGGCGCCCACGTGGAGTCGCTGACGCTGGCCACGGCGGACGGCGAGACCCGGCGCTGCAGCCGCTCGGAGAACGCGGACCTCTTTCGCGCCACCCTGGGCGGCATGGGCCTCACCGGGGTGATCCTCTCCGCGAGCTTCCGCCTGCGCCGCATCGACTCGGCGTACGTGCTGGCGGAGACCGTCGCCACGCGGGACCTCGACGAGACCATGGCCCTGTTCGAGGCCTCCGAGGACCGGCCGTTCAGCGTCGCCTGGATCGACGGCCTGGCCCGCGGCGGCGGGCTGGGCCGCTCGCTCCTGTCCCGCGGGGCTTGGCTGCCGCGGGCCTCGCTGCCCGCCCGGCTGGCCGCGAGCCCCTTGCCCACGGCGTCGCGGCCGAGGCTGGCAGTTCCCGTGGACGCGCCGGCCGGGCTGCTGAACCGGAGGTCGATACGCCTGTTCAACGGGCTGCACCATCTGCGTGGGCGTTTCCGCCGCGGCCCGCGTCCGGTGCACTACGGGTCCTTCTTCTTCCCCCTCGACGGCATCGCGGGCTGGAACCGCCTCTACGGGCGGCGGGGCTTCGTGCAGTACCAATGCGTGCTGCCGAAGGCGGCGAGCCCGCGCGGCCTCGTCGCGCTGCTGGAATGCGTCGCGGCGGCCGCACCGGGCCCGTTCCTCACCGTCCTGAAGCTGTTCGGTCCGACCGGCGAGGGGCCGATGTCGTTCCCCATGGAGGGCTATACCCTGGCCCTGGACTTCCCGATGCGCCCCAGCGCCGCGGCCTTGCTGGACCGCCTCGACGACATCACCCACGACCACGGCGGGCGGGTGTACCTCGCCAAGGACGCGTGCGCGGCCCCGAAACGGGTGCGGCAGGGCTACCCCCGCCTCGACGAGTTCAACGCGGTCCGAACCGAGGCGAACGGCGGCGCGCACCGGTTCGCATCGGCGTTGTCGCGGAGGCTCGGCCTGTGAAGCCCCGGGGCGATCCCGCCCGCGGGGGCCAAGTCGGACCTCGGCGCACGCCGCCGCGCCTCGGCGACGGCGGAGAACCCCGGGCCTTGACACGCACGACCGTCCCGATTGGCGGGACCAAGTCGGACCTCGGCGCACGCCGCCGCGCCTCGGCGACGGCGGGGAGGCACGCGCGGTGAACCGCGAGACGGTCCTGATCGTGGGGGCCACGTCGGACATCGGCCGCGCCGTCGCCCGCCGCTATGCCCGGCGTGGCTGCGCCCTCCAGCTCGCGGCCCGCAACGCCGAGGACCTTTCCCGAGAGGTCCACGACATGCGGGCGAGAACCGCCGCCGCGGTGACCGCGCACCGTTGCGACGTGCTCGACGCCGACGGCGGCGCTTCGCTGGTCGACGGGCTCGACGCCCTGCCCGACATCGCCGTCTGCGTCGTCGGCTTGACCGGCGACCAGAAGGCCGCCGAGCGCGACGGCGCCTTGGCCGAGCGGATCATGCGGACCAACTACGTCGGCCCCGCCCTGCTCATGGCGGCCCTGGCCGAACGGTTCGAGCGCCGCGGCAGCGGCGTGCTGGTCGGCGTGAGCTCGGTGGCGGGTGAGCGCGGGCGCGCCTCGAACTACGTCTACGGATCGGCCAAGGCCGGCTTCTCGGCGTTCCTGTCCGGCCTGCGCAACCGTCTCGCGGGCTCCGGCGTCCACGTCGTCACCGTCAAGCCGGGATACGTCCGCACCCGCATGACCGACGGCATGGACCTGCCGCCCCGCCTGACGGCCGAGCCCGACGAGGTGGCGCGGGCGGTGGTCCACGCGATCCGCCGGCGGCGGGACGTGGTGTACGTCAGGCGCATCTGGCGGGCGATCATGCTGGCGGTGCGGGCCATCCCCGAGCGCATCTTCAAGCGCGCTAGACTGTAGAACTCGAGTCGGCGTGCGAGGCGTCGCCCCCGCGCCGGAGGCGCCGGCCTCGATGGCAGACACCTGCGTCGGCGGAGGGTGTCGCCCCTCGCCCGAGCCGAGGCGACGGAGAGCCGACAACCGTAGACGCCTGCGTCGGCGGACCAGGGTCGAACTCGTGCCGGCCTTGCCGGCGCCGCCGAGAACGCCGACAACCGTAGACGCCTGCGTCGGCGGACAAGGGTGTCGCCCCTCGCCCGAGCCGCGGCGACGGAGAGCCGAAAGGCGTCGATTACCGAACCGGGCCCCAGGCCGACTCGTCCGGAATGACTCGACCGCTCCGCCTCGTCGCCGCGATCCTGTGCGCGGGCGCCGCCCTGCAGGCCCTGCTGTGGTCGCGGCAGTGGATCTACGGCGACCAGTACGCCCTGCTGCTGTCGGGCATCGGGATCCTCGAGACCGGCGACCTGCCGCCGTTCGCGAAGACCATGAGCGGCGGCGGACGCATCCCCGGCGCCCTCCTGCCGCTGCTCGTCGCCGCCCCGTTGCAGGTCTGGGCCGACTACCGCGCGCCGGGGCTGCTCATCGGCCTGACCCACGTCGCCGCCGCCGCCGTCCTGGCCGTCTGCATCGGCCGCGCCCTCGGCGTCCGGTTCCTCGCCGCCTACCTCGCGGTCTACTGGCTGTCTCCCTGGCGCCTCTACCACGCCGGCTTCATCTGGGAGCCGGCCTACGTGTTCCTGCCGGCGGCGCTGCATCTCGCCAGCGCGTATCGGCTGCGCGAGAGGCCGCACGCGGGGTGGAGCCTGCTGCACGCCGCCAACCTGACGCTGGCGCTGCAGCTCCACGGATCGTTCCTGGTGCTGGTCCTGCTGACCGCGGGGCTCGCGGCGGTCCGGCACATCCGCCTGGACCTCCGGGGATGTGCCGTCGGCGTGCTCGCCGGCGGGCTCACCCTGATTCCCACCGCGCAGGCGGCCATCGCCGGCGCCTTGCCGCAGATTCTACCCGGGCGCACCGACGAGCTGTCCCGGACGCTCATCGCTCTCGTGAACCTGCCGAAGAGCCTTGCCTACTGGTGGCGCCTCGGGTCGCTGTACATCGGGCGGCGGCTCGAGCAGACGGTCTACGCCGAGGCGGCGGCGGCGGAAACCGGGAGCGCCCTCGCCTCCGGACTGACCAGCGTCGTCCTCGGCGCCAGCACGGTCACGGTGGCGATTGCGGTGTTCGCGTCCTGGCGCTACTTCCGGCGGCACCCCTCGTGCGAGCCCGACGACCCCGACCGGCGACCGCCGGCAGCGTGGCTCCGCGCCTACGCGGGCTGGTGTCTGGCCGCCCTCGGCGTGGCCGCAACCGTGTCTCCGGTACCCGTCCAGGGATGGCACGTCGTCATCGCGCTCCACGCCGCCTGCCTCCCGGTGGCGGCATGGATGCACGCCGCGTTCAACGCCCGATCCGCCCTGCCGCGGGCGGCCGCGTCGGGGTTCGTCCTCGTGCAGGTGATCGTCGTGCTCATGCTGGCGTTCGGCCACCCGATGTACCGGCCGGTCTCCGGCGAGGCCCTGCTCGGGCAGGATCTGCCCGATGCCGTCCGCCCCCTCATCCCCGTGACGCGCCGCTGACAGCGCCGGCCGCGTCGCCTAGCCCGCCTTCTTGACGGTGCCGGCGATGAGCTCCTCCATCATCTCCGGCCCGCGAGCGAACAGCTCTTCCTTGGAGATCTTGCCGGCATCCACGTCGGCGAGCAGCTCGCGCTGGGCGGCGTAGTCCTTGTTGACCTTGCCCACCTTGCTCTGCAGCAGACGCCACGCCTTGCGGCGCTCGACGCAGAACAGCACGAGCTGCCGCGACAGGACGCGGTACTCGGGCATGTTGTCTTTGCCGTTGATTTTCATGTAGACGCCGAAGTCGGGGACGTAGGCGCGGTGCTCGGGGTCGAGGTGGCGCCGCCAGACGACGTCCTGCTGGGTCAACCGCAGCAGCATGTTGTCGAGCGGAATCATGTCGGCCGCCGCCTCGGGCTTGACCCGCTTGACGTGGTTCCGGAACCGGGCCTCGGTGGCGCACCAGTGGGCCACCGTGTACTGGTAGGACTCGCGGTTGCCCTTGAACCGGGTGTGGTACCAGTCGCGGTCGGGGGTGGGGTTGCCCTTCAGGTCGAGCGCCTCCATGTAGCTCTCGCCGAACTGCGGGTTGAAGACGAACTCGGGGGCGCCGCGCGAATCGCGCACCCGCTGGGCCTGGTCGAGGGCCATGTCGTCGCCCACCCCGTGCTCGGGCTGGCAGGTGGTGAACGACTGGATGAACGCGGTGCCGCGGTACTCCAGGGCGTCGAGAAGGGCCCGGAACAGCTTGGGCGCGTTGGCGATGGAGACCTGGGCCACGAACGGCGACCCGTGGCCGGCGAGGAACGTCTCGGCGACGGTCTTCTTCTCGATGATCTTGCCCTGGCTGGCCGCCCCGAACGAGTTCATGTCGCCGCCCCCGAGCATCGGGGTCGAATCGGAGTTCTGGCCCCCGGTGTTCGAGTAGACCTGCGTGTCGAGCATCAGCGCCTTCACGTTGGGTCGGTTCTGCAGAATCATCTTCGAGACGTTCTGGTAGCCGATGTCGCCCATGCCGCCGTCGCCGCCGATGATCCAGACCTTGGGCAGCTCGTTGATCTCCTGGTCGGTCATCAGCGAATCGCTGAAGTGGCCGTACTCGTAGTACTTCCGCTCGTCGATGAGCCCCTCGTCCTGGTGCAGGAGGGCGTTGGCGAGCCGCTCGGGAATGACCGAGCGCCGAGCGTGGTCGACCATGAAGCTCTCGCCGATGAGCCAGCCGATGGTCGAGCCGTCCTGGAACAGCGAGTTCATCCACGGGTACGGATGCGGGTTGTTGGGAGGGGTCGAGCCGTACACCGTGTTGCACCCGGTGTGGGCGGCCATCGCCATCACCGACTGCCCGTTCGCGAGCCGGCCGTCGAGAGCCTGCAGGTGCTGGTGGTTGAAGGCCTCCTGCTTCATGACGGTGGCGATGGCGTCGGCGATCTCCTCGTCGGTAATCTCGCCGTGGGCCTCGAGCCGCGCCGTGGTGTCGGCGTCGTCCTCGCCGCCGAGCCCCATCAGGAAGTGGGCGACGGCGCGCTTGAACAGCGCGTACTCCTCGGGGTTGCGGGCGGCGAGGGCGGCGAGCTTCATCGGGCCGATCTCGAGCACCTGGTTGGCGACCTGCCGGAACCGCTCGGCCTTGGCGTGGAAGACCGGCCGCATGTACGCCTCGGTCACCCCCGCGATGGCGCGCAGGACGCTCTTCTCGCCGCAGCCGGCGCAGGCGCCGTCGCCCGACACCAGGGCGTCGTAGTTGCGCCGCACCATCATCAGGTTGCGGAGGGTCGCGGTCTTCGAGTCGGTGGGATTGGCGTCGTTGTAGAACCCGAGGAACTTCTGCGACGTGTCGGGCAGCAGGTCGAGGAACGCGGTGCCGGTCTCGTGGTCGGCGTTGACCTGCTCGGTCTCCTGCACCATGCGCAGGGCGTCGTGGTCGCCGCACGCGGTCACGCACGCCGCGCAGCCCTTGCAGAGGTCCGAGACGAAGATCGAGAAGATGCCGCCGCTGCCGGGGTTCTTCTTCTCGGGGCCGTTGAAGATGGCGTTCACCTTGTTGTAGGCGAGCGGCTGCTTCTCGATGACCGCGAAGAACTCGTTCTTCGCCTGCGGCGAGAACCCGTCGACCTCGTTGGTGACGGACTTGATGATGTCGGGCAGCGGTGTCCCCGCCTTGGCCTTGATGGACTCGCGCATCGCCTCGCGAGTGCGCGCCTCCATCTCGGGCACCTTGGCGAGCATCTTCATGCGCTCGCCCTCGTCCGTCACGTAGCTGCTGACGGCGGTGCGGAGAATCGTCTCGATGTCCTGCGAGCAGTTCGGCAGGGCGGTGTCGGGGCACACGGAGATGCACTCCATGCACTGCGTGCAGTTCTCGGGGATGAAGAGCGGCGTCTCGCGCCGGGCCACGTACTTCGAGGCGGTGTCCCCGGTGCCGGCCGCCATCACCCCCATCGCCGCGAGCTCGTTGGCGGGCTGGTCGTAGTCGTAGTCGGACCGGAACAGGGCGTCGAACTCCGCCACCTGGGTCACCGGCGTCCGTTCCTCCTGCCCCTCGGGGATCGGGGTGGTCCGGCAGCCGCTGCCGCAGCCCTCCATCGGCAGCAGGGGGATGCCGCGCAGGGTCGAGCGGTCGGCCGCCTCGACCTCGCCGACGGGGATCTCGCTGACCCGGTCGAAGCCCTGGGTCATGACCTCCATGTTCGACTGGACGACGGCGTCGCCGAGGCGCCCGAACTTCTTCTTGTACTGCTTGTGGACGACCTCGTGGAACTGCTCGGTGGCGATCTCGAAGTCCTGGAGCAGCGGCGACACCTTGAAAAAGGCGCCGAGGAACGCGTTGCCCTGCATGCGGAGCTGGAGGTCGGGGCGGTTGGTGGCCTTCCGGGCGATGTCGAACCCGGCCAGGGTGTACATCCGGATCTTCTTGTCGATGATCTGCTTGCGGGCCCAGACCGGCAGCCGCTCCCACGCCTCGGCCGGCTCCTCGTCCGATTCCCAGATGAACGAGCCGCCGTCCGCCATGCCGTCGAGGGGGTTGGTGTGGGTGAACGCCTTGGGGTCGCAGCACAGCACCACGTCGACGTGGCGCAGGTCGCAGTTCACGCGGATGCGCTCGGGGGCGACGACGAGGAAGTAGGCGGTCGGCGCGCCCTTCTTCTCCGAGCCGTACTTCGGGTTGGCGCTGACGTGGATGACTTCCTCGGGCCGGCCGAACTCGTCGACCTTGGTGCTGCGGGCGGCGAGGAAGTCGTTGAAGTCGCCGATGATGGCCCCGAGGTTCTTGCCGGTGGTGATGGCCCCCCAGCCGCCGATCGAGTGGAAGCGGACCGCGATGGAGCCCTCGGGCAGCAGCGACGGCGTCTCGTCGGACTTCACCTCGTAGGGATGGTCGATGCCGAGGGCGAAGAAGCTTGCGCCGTCGGCCGCCCGCTTGCCGTCCGTCCGGGCCCGGTCCTCCTTGACGAACTCCCAGGCGCCGAGCACATGCTCGGGCCGGAAGTCGCGCGAGCCGAGCCCGTAGACCCCGTGGTAGAGCCGCGGCATCGCGCCGGCCTCGATGACCGGGAAACCCGCCTCGACGGGCTGGCCCTCGATGTGCAGCGCCTTGTGGAGGGCGGTGCTGATGTCCCGACCCATCGGGTTGGCCCCGGCCATCGCCTCGTCGGTCCGCTCGACGATGATGACGCTCTTCTTGCCGGCCAGCGCCTCGACCACCGCCCGCTCGGGGAACGGCCGGATGACGTTGAGGTGGATGGAGCCGACGCCGGCGCCCCGGGTCGCCCGCAGGTGGTCCACCGCCGCCTCGATGTTCTCGGCGGCGGAGCCGAGGGACACGAACACGGTGTCGGCGTCCTCGGTCTTGTACTCGGTCACCGGCCCGTAGTAGCGCCCCGTCAACTCGCCGAACTCCCGCCACGCCGCCTCTAGGAACTCGAGGATCGGCTCGGTGAAGTTGTCGCGCCGGGCCACGACGCCCTGCATGTAGTGCTCCTGGTTCTGCACCGGGCCGAGGAGCACCGGGTTGGCGAGGTCGATCATCGGCGGCACCCGCCGCCGGGTCGGTCCGAAGAGCTTCCGCTGGGCCTCGGTCGGGCACTCGATGACGTCGTCGGGGGCGCCCAGGAACTTGCGGATCAGCTCGGACTCGTGCTTGTAGAAGGTGCGCTCGAGGTGCGACGTCAGGAACCCGTCCTGGACGTTCAGCCCCGGCGTCAGGCTCAGCTCGGTGACCTTGCGCAGGATCAGCGCCTGGTCCGCCGCCTGCTGGGCGTCCTTGCCGAACAGCGTGGTCCAGCCCGTGTCGAGCGAGCCGTACACGTCGTCGTGTCCGCAGTGCACGTTCAGGGCGTGCTTGGTCAGGGCCCGCGCCACGACCTCGACGACCATCGTCGAGGCCTTCCCGGGGGCGTGGTAGTACTGCTCGATTCCGTACACGATGCCCTGACCCGAGGTGAAGTTGCAGACCCGGCGTCCGCACACCGAGTAGGCGATGGCCCCGCCCTGAGCCGCGTGCTCGCCCTCCGCCTCGACCGCCAGCGTGTTGCGGCCGAACACGTTCAGCCGACCCTCGGCGAACGACTGCTGGTACAGCTCGCCGCCCTCGGTCGACGGCGTGATCGGGTAGAAGATCCCCGCGTCGGCGACGCGGGCCTCGGTGTGATACGACACGAGCTGGTTGCCGTTGGCGGTGATTCGGATGCCCGGATACGGCGGCTTCCGCCCGTTGGTGTTCTTGTCAGCCATGACCCGCAAACTCCCAAAGCCGAGTGAATGTCGCGACGACGGTCCTCTGGCGGCCCGCGCGGCCGTGCGTGCCCGCAGAGCCACATTTTACCCCAGTCCCGCCGACCGAGGCGTGCACGCCAGGAACGTTGGGCGCGCGTCGCACCCCCCATCGGCGACGCGAGGCGCCGACGCGCCCGCGCCGCCGCCCCCCCTTCCGGGGATTGAGGGGCCGAACCTGGGCCGTCTGGGCGTGCCGGCGCGCGCGAGGCCTGACCCAGGAAGCCCGGCGATGAACCGGCGCGCCCGCCCTACGGCCCGGCGATGCGGTAGACGGCCTCGGCGGTGCGGATGACGAGGCTGTCGTCGAGGATGGCGGGGGTCGCCATCGTGAACTCGTCGAGGGGGTTCTCGGCGAGGACGCGGAACTCGGGCCCCGCCTCGATGACGTAGGTCGTCCCTTGTTCGCTCAAGGCGAAGACCTTCCCGTTGTAGGCCCAGGGCGAGGCGGTGAAGGCTTGGCCGACGTCGATGCGCCGGCGCCCGTAGACCTCGGCGCCGGTGCGGGCGTCGTGGGCGGTCATCATCCCGCGGTCGAGCAGGGTGTAGTAGTAGTCGCCGTAGATGAGCGGCGAGGGGTGGTAGGAGCCGCCCTGCTCGAGCGACCACGCCACGTACTCGTTGGCGGTCTCGCCCTCGGCCAGCGAGATGTCTCCGCTGGCCCCCGGCCGTATCGCGTAGACGGGGCGGAGGAAGTCGGCGATGTAGCCCGACTCCAGGTACAGCAGCCCGTGGGCGGTGACGGGGGTCGGGATGACGATGGACGACATGCCCGACAGCCCCCACAGCTCGCGGCCCGCGAGGTCGTAGGCGCGCACCCGGTCGGTGCCGGTGGTGACGATCTCGGTGCGCCCGTCGTGCTCCCAGACGAAGGGCGTCGACCAGTTGCTCCCCTCGTCGCGGTCGGTGCGCCACAGCTCGGCCCCGGTCTCGGCGCTCAGGGCCGCGAGGTACGACTGCTCCTCGTTGTCGACGACGAGATAGACGCGGCCGTCGTGGAGCACCGGCGACGCCGCAGTACCCCACCCGTTGCGGGTCTCCGCCGGCGGCAGGTCGAGCGACCACCGTACGGCGCCGTCGAAGCCGAGAGCGTAGAGGCCGACGTTGCCGAACAGCACGTACAGGTGCTCCCCGTCGGTGACGGGGGTCTCCGACGCGAAGGTGTTCTTGAGGTGATGCGACGACCGCGGCACGCCGGCGTGGACCTCGGTCCGCCAGCGCATCTCACCCGTCTCGAGGTCGAGGGCGTAGACGAGCCAGTGGTGAACGTCCTCGGGGGTGGCCCGCTCGCCGCCGCGGTACCAGCCGCTCTCGGGCGCCTCGACCTCGCCGTCGCTCGCGACGGTGGTGACGAACACGAGGCCGCCGGCGACCACGGGCGAACTCCAGCCCAGGCCGGGAATCGGGGTGCGCCACGCGACGTTCTCGTCGACGCTCCACCGCTCGGGCAGGTTCGGGTTGTCCGCGACCACGCCGGCCGCGCCGGGGCCGCGGAACTGGGCCCATTCCTGAGCCGAGGCGAGGTTCCCGGACAGCGCCGCGAGGGCCGCGAGCATCACGGTGCTTCGCGCTCGCGCAACGACGCGCGCGCCATTCAGGGCTCCTGCAATCGCCGTCAAAACCATGTCGTGAGCCTCTCCTGGGCCGGACGCGGCGCCGACGCTTCGCCCGCCCGTCGTCGCCTACGGCTCCGCCGGGCGCCCAACCAACCCTGCCGGCGTCCGCGCCGTCTACGGCGCCGACGCCGCGCCCGCCCATCGTCGCCTACGGCTCCGCTGGGCGCCCAACCAACCCTGCCGGCGTCCGCGCCGTCTACGGCGCCGACGCCGCGCCCGCCCATCGTCGCCTACGGCTCCGCTGGGCGCCCAACCAACCCGACAGGCATCGGCGCCGTTCTACGGCGCCGATGCCTCGCCCGCCCGTCGTCGCCTACGGCTCCGCTGGGCGCCCAACCAACCCTGCCGGCGTCCGCGCCGTCTACGGCGCCGACGCCGCGCCCGCCCATCGTCGCCTACGGCTCCGCTGGGCGCCCAACCAACCCGACAGGCATCGGCGCCGTTCTACGGCGCCGACGCCTGCTCTCGGCGGTAGACACCGACCGCGTTCCCGCTCGCTACGAAGACGTGCGTCGCATCGACGGCCACCGGGCCGGTCGGCTCTTCGGTCTCCGCCGATGCCGCGAGCGCGGGTCGCGCCGGGTCGGTCAGGTCGAACGCCTGCAACGCGCCGCCGGCAGCCACGTAGAGTCGACGGCCCCACAGCGCCGCCCCGGTGGGCCGCGCGCCGACGGTCACCGCGGCGGCGACGCTCGGCGCGGACACATCCGCGATGTCGACCACCTGCAGCCCGCCCCGCCCGCTCACGATACAGACGACAGCCGGCAACGCACCGCCGGTCGAGCGGTCATCCGGCGCGAACACCTGAAGGACCGGATCCCGGCCAAGCGACAGGCCGCCCTCGACCCGGGGCGCCGCGGGGTCGGACACGTCGACGACCAACAGTCCCGCGGGCTGGTCGGCGACGAAGACCCGCGAGCCGGCCGCCGCGATGCCCCGCGGGAACCCGTCGGCGAGATACTCCCCCGCGCGGGTCGGGGCGCCGGACACGTCGACGATGTCGAAGCCGATGGAGTTGTCGGCGGTGAAGAGATGGCGGCCCGCCCCCGCCACCCCGACCGCCTGCCCGCGGGTGGCGGCGGTGCCGGTCAACGCCGGGGCGGCCGGGTCGGACAGGTCCAGGCGGCGGAGCCCGTCGTGGCTGTTGGCGACGTAGGCCAGACGGCCGTCGAGGACCACCCCGAGGGCCGGCTGGTCGAAGTCGCGGCGCCCGACGACTTCGGGCGACCCCGGCCGCGTGACGTCGATGACGTGGACGCTCGACCCGACGGCCGCGACGACGAGCCCACCACCCGCGGCCAGGGCGGTCGCGGGACCGGGGACCGGGACGGACGCGACCCGCACGAGCGTCGGCGCCTGTGCGGCGGACCCGGCCGGCGCCGACAGGGCCAGCGCGAGAACGACCACCCGCGCGCCCCCATGCACCACCGCGCTCGCCGTTCGGCGCGTCCGCGCAACGGCGGTCACCGGCCGCCCCCCTGCATCGCACCGGTCGGGGGTCGGCGTCCCTGCCCGACCACGGTCACCGACCGGCGCGCCTGCACCGAGGTCGTCACCGGCCGGCACTCGCGGCGCCGAAGCGCTGTCACTGACCGGCGCGCCAGCACCGACGTCGTCATTGGCCGGCACTCGCGGCGCCGAAGCGGAGCCAGGTGTCCGGCGGGGCGGTCTGGCCCACGCCGGGCTGGGACCAGTTGCAGACGCCGTCCGAGAAGATCTGCTCGAGCGTCGCGCGCTGCTCCTCCGTCAGGTCGACGTCGTAGTCGTCCGGATCGACGGGCTTGAGACGGCACTTGAGGACGTCGCTGCCGACGGGCGCCCCGGCCACCTCGCGCGGCCCCGGCGCCGACGGATACAGCTCCTCGCACCGGCCGCCGCCCCGCACCATGGGCTCGGCGATCTTGACGGGGTCGTCGTCCCGGCTCCAGCAGGCGTCGACGAGGTCGGCGGGCTTGGCGCGGGCGATGCGGTCGAGTGCCGGCGCCGAGGAGTCGTCCGCGGTCAGGGCCCCGAGCCATTCGTCCATGTGGCGCAGCGCCTCCTGCGCCACCGGGCTGGCCGTCGAGTACAGCCCGTAGCGGTCGTCCTCGACGAGCATGACGTGGTTGTCGCTCCGCCCGTTGGCCCGCTGCAGCCGGTCGCGCAGCGAGAACGAGTGGTACCGCACGTGCACGTCGCCGTTCTCGCGGTCGTCGCTATAGGCGCGGTAGTCGATGATCGGGGTCTCGGCGAGCCCCCCGCCGCCGTGGGTCACCCGGCCGCTCTCGTAGACCGCGCGCAGCGCCTCGGGGTCGGCCACCGTGCGCTCCGACCGGAAGTTGCCGTCGCCGTCGAAGCCGCCGATGCGGGCGTTGAGGTCGAGGAACTGCTCGGCGGTGATGACCCCGGCGTTCAGCGCCTCGAGCCCGTACTGGACCCCGACGTTGTCGAGGGGGCGGCGGGCGAAGCCGGTCTCGGGGTCGCGCCCGAGCACGTTGACGGTGTGCTCGAAGACGTCGCAGCGCGCGCCCCCGGGATTGGTCTCGGGGTCGTAGCGCTGGTCTTCCGGCAGCACGTCGGGGCAGAACTCGCCGGTGGTGATGCGGCCGGCGTTGCGCGACACGTTCGGCATCGTGGCCAGCATGAGGAAACCGGTCACCGCCCGCTGCTGCTCCTCGCTGAACGGCACCTCCGCGTTCTCCTGGAAGTACCGGTTCAGCAGGCGGGCGTCGGTCACGAACGGGATGGTCCCCGAGATGACGTCGGGGAAGCTGCACCCGGGGATGATGCCGTCGAGCAGGCCGGGATAGTTGTCGGCGATCTGGTGGTTCTGGTACGAGCCGCCCGAGCAGCCCCAGCCGATGGTGAAGCGGGGCGCGCCGTAGGCCTCCACGAAGCGCTCCTTGACCATCATCATCGTCTCGGCCGCGAGCAGGTCGTTGCAGTTGTTGCCGAACACGTTGAGGCTCGCCGAGGCCACCGCGTAGCCCTGGCGCAGCATGACGTCGTCGGTCACCCCGCCGGTCGACGCCCCCTGGCGGAACCAGCCGTTCACGCAGCCGCCGCCGAAGGTGTAGACGAGGCGGCGGTTCCAACCGGCGGGCGACCGCCACGGATCGGGCGCGGGCTCGTTCGCGGGGTCGTGGAGCATCGCGATCTGGTAGACGGCGCGGTTGATGGTCCCGGTCTCGATGCGCACGATGTAGGGCGCCTCGTCACCGTCGAGGGTCGTCGTGCGCGCCAGATCGGCCGGCCGCATCGCGGGGTCGGCGAGGGGTTTGAGGCTGCCGTCCTCGGCCGACCGGTAGGCGTAGTCGACCCGCCGCTCGACCGAGCAATCGTCGTCGAGGGCGGCGCCGAGGGTCTCGCCCGAGACCAGCTCGAAGCTGTCGGTCTGACAGACGAACGGGGTCTCGTGGGGACCGGAGAAGACCGGGCCCGCGATCGGGTGGTTCATGACGTCGATGGCCGCCGCCGCGCCGACGCCGGCGCGGACCTCGATGCGGTGCGTCCCCGGCTCGAGTCCGCTCACGAGCCCCTCGAGGGCGCCGTCGTCGAGCCGGCGGAAGTCGCCGGTCACGTCGCGGCCGGCCGCGAGCACCGTCAGCGCCTCGTCCGGGGCTCCCGGCGCAGGCGTCACCCGTACCAGCACGTCTCCGCCGCTCACCATGTCGGGACGGGCGGACAGCGTCTCGATCTCCGGGGCGCCGGCCGGCTGAGCCCCGGCCGAGGCGGCGGTGGAGACCCCCAGCAGGACGAGCAGGGCCGCGAGCCGCCGCGGGCGCATCTCGATGAACGTGAGGGTGGGATTGGACACGGGTCGACTCCTTTGTCTTTCGTTCTTCTCGTCTTCCGTTCTTCGTCTTCCGTTCGTCCGATTTCGCATCCGCGACACGGCCGAGAGACCCGGCCCGGAGCGGCACAGGACGGCATCATACCAGACGGGATCGGACCGACCCGACCTGGTCCTTCACCTGCAGGCAGGGCCTTTGATTTTCCGCGGAACGGGCGCGTATAGTGGACTCGGACGGGAATTCGGCGACGTCCGGCGTCCGACCCGGCCGTGACTCGGGACCCGCGGGTGGAGCTGTCGGAATCCCAGGTTCGGAGGAATGTCGATGCCTCGACGACTCGGTTGGATGACGATCACGCTGGCGGCCGGGCTCGCCGCTCCGGCTTCGGCCCAGCCCGACCCCTGGGCGGGCACTTGGCGCGGCGAGCTGACCTCGGGCCCCGGCACGAGCAGCCCGGTGTCCCTGACCCTGGTCGCGGGCGTGGACGGCGGGTACTCGGGGCTGGTGGACGGGCTCGCACCCAACCACGAGGTGAGGCTCGACCGGGTCGTCGTCGACGGCGAGCAGGTGACGGTGGAGGCGGCAGCCGACACCGACTTCGGCCCTCTTTCCTTCGTCTACACGCTGCTTCGCGACGGCCGCGACCTGTCGGGCATCGGCCGCGTCGCCGCCGGCGGCCACGGCTTCGACGTGACGCTGGCCCTGGAGCGGGCGCGGCGTACCGACGTGCCGCAGCCGCAGATCGAGCCCCGCATCCGCTACTTCAGCGGGCGATGGCGCTTCGAGTACATCGGCGGCGAGTTCCCCCCGCTCAGCGTGGGGACCCGCGAGGGCGCCGTCACCTTCGAGCCGCTGCCGGGGGGGCCGTTCGTCCGCGGACGCGCCGAGAGCGACCTCCACGGCGAGCCCTACGAGGAGACGTGGACGATCGGCTTCGACGCGGCCACCCGGGCCGTCGTGTGGCAAGAGGAGCGGCCCGACGGCCGCACCCTGACCGCCCTCGGCGACTGGACCAGCCCCATCGCCATCACCTTCCTGACCGCCCCGATGGAGGCGGACGGCCGCGTCCACGTGCTGCGACGGGTCGTCCGCACCACGTCGGACACGGCCTTCGCGGTGGTCGACGAGTTCTCCGTGGACGGCGGACCGTTCCGCCGCCTCGGCGACGGCGCCTATCTCCGCATCGGCGCCGACGCCGACGCCGGCCAGGAGCCGTGGTGAAGCCCCGCGTCGCATCGCGCCCGAGCGGCGTCGGCGAGCCGCCGAGGCGCCCGCCTGACGAGGCGCGACGAGGGAGAGTACCGGACACATTCGACTGAAGCCGCCAACCTGGTCCGGCGGGATGCATCGCCGCTCGAATTGCAGCGGGGACTCTCGCCTTGGGAAGCTGACGATGACCCTGACGACCACCAGCGAGACCGCGACCAACGCGGAGCTCGTCGCCCGCGACGCCGCCCACCTCATTCACCCCCTCCACGACGCCGCCGCCCACCGCGGCGCGCGCGTCTGGGTCAGGGGCGAGGGGGCGCTGCTCTTCGACGCCGACGGCCGGGAGTACATCGACGGGCTCGCCGGGCTGTGGAACGTGCTGGCCGGCCACGGCCGGCGCGAGCTCGCCGAGACCGCGCGGGTCCAGATGGAGACCCTGGCCTACGCATCGGGGTACACCGGCAGCTCGAACCGGCCCGCCATCGAGGTCGCCGAGCAGCTCGCGGCCATGGCCTACCCGTCCATCAACCGCTTCTTCTTCACGAGCGGGGGCGGCGAGGCGACCGACAGCAGCATCAAGATGGCGCGCGCGTACTGGAAGCTGCGGGGCCGGCCCGGGAAGACCAAGGTCATCTCCCGCATCGAGGGCTACCACGGCGTCACCCTCGCCGCGATGAGCGCGACCGGGCTGTCGGCCTACTGGCCCCTGTTCGAGCCGCGCGTGCCCGGGTTCGTGCACATCCCCTCGCCCTACCCCTACCGCTACGAGGCGCCGTCCGGGGTCAGCCAGGGCATCGCCGCCGCCGACGAGCTCGAACGGGCGATCGAGCGCGAAGGGGCGGACACCGTCGCGATGTTCATCGCCGAGCCGGTGCAAGGGGCGGGCGGGGTCATCGTGCCCCAGGACGACTACTTCCCCCGCATCCGCGAGGTCTGCGACCGCCATGACGTGCTGCTCGTCGCCGACGAGGTCATCACCGGCTTCGGCCGCACCGGCGCCCTCTTCGCCCTCGACCACTGGGGCGTCGAGCCCGACATCATGCAGTTCGCCAAGGCCATCACGTCGGGCTACATGCCGTTCGGGGGCATCGGCATCAGCGACCGCATCGCCGCCGCCCTCGACGCGGACGAGCGGGTGTGGATGCACGCCTACACCTACTCGGCCCACCCCGTCGGGTGCGCCGTCGCCGCCCGCAACCTGCGGATCATCCGCGACGAAGACCTGCCGGGCCGTTGCGCCATCCAGGGCGATCGGCTGCTCGCAGGCCTGCAGGCGGGGCTGGGCGACCACCCCCACGTGGGCGAGGTCCGCGGCAAGGGCCTGATGTGCGCGGTCGAGCTGGTCGCCGACCGCGCCACGAAGCAGCCGTTCCTCCCCGGCGACCGGGTGGGACCGCGCGTCCACCGGGAGGCGGCGGACCGGGGCCTGATCAGCCGCGTCAAGGCCGACACGTACGTGCTCGCCCCCGCCGCCGTCATCACCGACGACCAGATCGACCGCACGGTGGAGATCCTCGCCGACGCCGTCCGCGCCGTCCTCGGGTAGGCGTCCGCGACGGCCCGTGGTGGGCCGGTCCCTCTGCGGGGGGGGGCGGTCAGAAGCCGCCCATCAGCGCTGTATAGACGACCGCGGCCGTCCAGAACAGCGCCATGCCGCCGACGTATACGAGGGCGATGTAGAGGATCAGCCCAAGGAGCGTCACCTCTGTGGTCGGGGTGCGGGTCTCGCGGGTGTCGGTCATTGCTGTGTCTCCTCCGGGGCTTGGGACCCGGCCGACCGCGGAATGCGGTCGGGCGCATTAACCGCCGCCCCCGGTGGGCGGCGGCCCTAGCTGCTACCATACACGCCGATCGTCCGATTTCACGGAGACGTGACATGCAGAACCGGTTGACCCCGATCATGGCCATCCTCGCGCTCGCCGCGGCCGCCGCCCCGGCCGGCGCGACGGAAACGCCGACCTTCGCGGCCGACGTGGCGCCGATCCTCTACGCAGAGTGCGCGAGCTGCCACCGTCCCGGCGACATCGCCCCGATGTCGCTGCTGACCTATCCCGAAGTGCGCCCGTGGAGCCGGGCCATCAAGGACAAGGTGGTGTCGCGCGAGATGCCGCCGTGGCACGCGGCCCCCGGCGGCGTCCCGATTCGCAACTCGCGGGGGCTGACCCCGGCCGAGATCGACACCATCGTCGCGTGGGTCGACGGGGGCGCGCCCCTCGGCGACGCGGCGAGGATGCCGCCCCTGCCGGAGTTCTCCGACAACGAGTGGCACCACCCGAGCGGGCGGCCGCCCGACCACATCCTGCCGATGCCGGTCGAGATGGCGATTCCCGCCCAGGGCGAGCTGCCCTACATCACCCTGTATTCGGCGATCCCGTTCGAGGAGGACGTCTTCGCGAACGCCATCGAGATGTTGCCGTCGAACCGCAGCGTGGTGCATCACCTGTCGGTGAACGTCACCACCCTGCCCGAGGGCACGGTGCTCGTCGACGGGCAGGCCTACGACCCCCACGGCGCTCCCCTCACCGACGAGGCGATCCGGGCCGCGCGCGGCAGCGACTCGAACGCCCTCGGGGGCGCCACCAAGCTGATCTGCTTCGTGCCCGGCCGCGGGTTCGAGATGTTCCACGCCGGGGTCGCCAAGCGGGTGCCGGCCGGCAAGGCGCTGCAGTGGAGCCTCCACTACAACGCGACGGGACGACCCGAGGTCGATCGCTCGCGTATCGGGATCTGGCTGTCGGACCAGCCGGTGACCCACGAGATGCTGTCACGCACCATCGGAAGCCCCCTGCCGACGACGCCGGACCGGACCCTGCCGGTCATCGTCAACGGCGAGGAGGTGCCGCGCCGCGAGGTGCCGGTCATCCCGCCCTTCGCCGACGACTGGGCGATCACCATGCAGACCGACGTCACCGAGCCCATCACCTTCTACGCCATCTCGCCGCACATGCACCTGCGCGGCAAGGACATGCGGTTCCGGCTGGTGTGGCCGGACGGCCGCGACGAGGTCCTGCTCGACGTGCCCCGCTACGACTTCAACTGGCAGACCGAGTTCGAACTCGTCGATCCGCTGCATATCCCCGCCGGCAGCCGGCTGATCGTCGAGGGACACTACGACAACTCGCCCCGGAACCGGTACAACCCGGCCCCCCACCGCGAGGTCTACTGGGGCGAGCAGAGCTGGGACGAGATGTTCGAGGGGTGGATCAAGTACTCGATCGACAGCCAGGATCTATCGAAGCCCGCGACGGAGTGAGGCTCCGGCCCTGCGACCCGCAGAAGCGCGCGTCGACTGAGCCGGCGGTCATCCCGGAGGTCGCGCCGCTGGCGCGGGAGGGTGCTGAAGCCGCGACCCGGAGTTCCGACTCCGGGCCGCTTGGGCGTCTACTCGGGGGCGATGGGGCCCGGCGCGGGTCTCTCGGTCTCGCCCAACGCGTAGCCTCTCGACTTCCAGTCGTTCAGGGCGCAAAACTCCGCCGCCCGGTATCCGTTCTCGGTGAAGAGCTCCGCGGCACGGGAGCTTCGGCCACCGGCGTTTCAAAAGAAGACGAGCCGCACGTCCTTCGGAATGTCCGGCATGCGGCGCTCGAGCTCGGCCACCGGGATGTGGATGGACCCCGGCATCGACCCGCTCGCCACCTCCCAGTCCTCGCGCACATCGATGAGCAGCATGGTGGCGCCGGCGTCGAGCGCCGCCTTCAGCTCGTCGATGTCCGCCCGTTGCTCGGGCGGAGCCTGACCGCCCGCGGCGGCCGCCGCGAGCAGCAGACCGCACGCCGCCCCGAGGAGCACGCGCCCCTTGCCCTCGACCCGTCTCGGAATCATGTCGGACCTCCCTGACGCCATCGGCGGTCGCCGATGGCCCTCACGTCACGACGAGCCGGTGTGGGCCGCCTCGCTCCCCGCCCTCGCCCGCCGGCTAGCGCTAGCAACCCGCCGTGGATCTCCGTGCGGCCGTCCGGGGTGGTGATCTGCGACCCGAGGCACGGCGCGTCGGCGTGGCCCTGCCTCCGGGACCGGAGGCGGCACGTGCGTCGGGGCGGGTGTGGAAGTCATCACCAGGAGCGCCGCGAACGGCTGCAGTGTAGCACGCGCCCATCGGCGGACCGGACGGCCCCGACGAGCCCGGACGGTTGGCCCGACCCCCGGGACGAAGCAACCTGCGAAGGGAGTCGGCATGAACGACAAGCCGCTCCTGCATCGGCTGTAGCCGGCGCAATGCTCAAACGGCCTGACGGCTCCGTTTCGCCACCGGCTCATCCCACTACAGCGCCGGGGATCCCGAGACGTCGGCATCTGGGTCGAGGCCGGGGGAGCAGACTCCGCTACTCTTCGGCCACCACGATCAAGGTGTTGACCCCGATCGGTCCCGGGACCGTCTGATCGCCCCCCGAGGGCCACCGCACGTCGATACGCTCGACCGAGTCGGCGGCGCCGAGGCCGAAGTAGAGCGGCAGGGAGCTCTGCGACAGGTAGCCCGACTTGCCGTCGTGGAGCTGCGTGTAGGTCCGCCCGCCAGCGGTCACCCGCACTACCGCCCCGAGGCCGTCGCGGTTCGAGGCGGCGCCGGCGAGGCGCACCTTCAGGTAGCGGATGCCGCTGCGATCGGCGAGGTCGCTGACGAGCACCATGGGAGCGGCGTTGAACTCCGACGTCACGATGTCGAGGTCGCCGTCGTCGTCGAGGTCGAAGATGACGGCCGAGCGGGATCCGCGCGCGGCCATGACCGTCACATCGCGCGCGGCGCCGGTGAACGTCGGCAGCCGGTCGGCCTCGCCCAGATCGAACCACGGCGTGGTCAGCCCTCCCTCGCGCGGCTCGACCCCGAGGATGAACTCGGCGTCCAGAAAACGTGTCCCGGCGTTGTTCAGCAACACCGTGTTGACGCCGTAGCGGAACGGAAAGTTCATGCTCGAGGCGACGAACAGGTCCTCGTAGCCGTCGGCGTTGAGGTCGCCGGCGCTGGGGCCCCAAGGCCAGTAGTTCTCGGCCCCGATCTCGTCCGACACCTCGCGGAACCGGCCCGAACCGAGGTTCAGGAAGAACGCGTTGCCCCAGATGCTGGTGCTCCCGTCACCCACCATCTCGCGGTCCCAGATCATGACCGCCTTCCGCTTCTCGTCGGCCGGACCCACCTCCCGGCTCATGTCCGAGTGCATGTCGGTGACGTAGATGTCGAGCCGGCCGTCGTTGTTGAAATCGAGGACCGCGATGCCCATCGCGCCCCACGAGGTCCGGGGGAACACGTCGCGGCCCCGCGCCGCGAAGCGGGTCCCCCCGACGTTCTCCCAGTACTCGTCGTCGCCCTGCATGTTCAGCACGTAGAGGTCGGTCCAGCCGTCGTCGTTCAGGTCGACGAGGTTGGCGTCGCCGGACCACCGCCGGTCATCGAGGCCGGTCGCCTCGGAGACGTCGACGAACCGATTCCCGCCCTCGTTGCGGAACAGCAGGCTCCGCTCGGTCCGCTCCGGGAACAGGTGTCCGCGGAACGCGTCCTCCTCGAACCCCACGAAGTAGCGGTAGCCGTCACCGCCGATCTCGTCGGTGGTGTACACGCCCACGTTCGTCAGGAACAGGTCGAGCCGCCCGTCGCGGTCGTAGTCGAAGAACACGGCGCCGGACGAGTGGCCCACGTAGCCGAGCCCCGATGCGGCCGTGATGTCCCGGAAGGTCCCCGCTCCATCGTTCTCGAAGAGCACGTTGCCGCCCCGGACGGTGGTGACGTAGAGGTCGGGGTCGCCGTCGTTGTCGATGTCCGCGAACGAGGCGGTGACCCCGATCCGATCGGCGACGCCGACCCCCGCCGCTTCGGTGACGTCCTCGAACCGCCCCCCGCCGAGGTTGCGCCACAGCCCGTTGGCGCCGACCTGCGTCACGAAATAGAGGTCGAGGAGGCCGTCGCCGTCGACGTCGGCCGCCGCGATGCCGTTACCGTGGTCGTAGTGCACGGCCTTGTAGCTGCGACCGGCGTCGCTGACGATGCGGTGCACGAAGGTGATGCCGCTCTCGGCCACCCGGTCCGCGAACCGGAAGTCGTGGACCACGTCGAAGTCGCCGGTGGTCCGCAGCTGCGCGTCCCGCCGCGGCTCGACCCAGCTTTCGTCGACCAGCACCGGAGGAATGTGCACGATGTCCTGCGGCGGCTGGCCCTGAGGCGGTTGGCCCTCCGGACCGGGGGCGGCGCTCCCGCCGCGCGGCGCGGCGCCGATGCCGACGACGCCTAGGATGCCGGCGATGCCGGCGATGACACCGTAGCGAAACGGCTTCATGTCGAGATCTCCTGTACCGCACGTGAACCGCGCGCCGCGCGCCAACCACACGCCGCGACTAAGGTGGGAGCCTGCGGCAAGGGTCCGGAGACGCGAGGTCTCGCGGTCCGGCAATCAGCCGCCGGACCTGTCCCGCGACACGAGGTCTCGCGAGCCCCCCGAGAATCGGTCGCCGGCGACGGGCGCGAGGAGGTCCGGGTCGACGGCCGGGCCGGGGTTGTGCTCGGGCGCGTCGTCGCGCCACGGCGTCCGGCACGGCTCGTCGCGCTGATAGAGGGCCAGGTTGGCGCTCATCCCCCGCGCCACGCCGGCCTGTCCGGCGCCGGCGGCGACCTGCATCGCGCGGCCCTGCCACTCGACCGCCTCCGGGAACCGGCCCAGCTCGGCCAGCGCCATCGCCATGGTCTCCGCCACCCCGGCCGTCCTGTACCCGTCGGTCACGAGTCCCTCGACCAGCGCCAGCGCCAGCGCCCCGTCACGCACGCCGTCGTCGGGCGCGGCCGCAAGGAGGCGGGCACGGGCGTGGGGGAAGGACGGCTCCCCGGGGTACCGCTCCCCGGCCGCGCCCAGCACCTGGAGGGCCTCGCCGTGACGGCCCAGCCGCACCAGGGCCATCGCCTCGCCGAAGCGGGCCTGCTGGGCCTGCTCGCCCTGGACCTGCCGGTAGTGGGGCAGCGCGGCCTCGAACCGGCCGGTGCGGCGCAGGGCGTCGCCCAAGCGGAGTCGGGCGGCGCTCATGCCCGCGTCGGAGTCGGCCGCCATCCCGAACCGCTCGATGGCCTCCTCGTCCCGCCCGCTGCGCTCGAGGAGGGTGCCGATGAGGAAGTGCGGCGCCGCGAAGCCGGGGTCGAGGCTCACCGCGGCTTCGAGCTGGGTCAACGCGGCGGGGGCGTCGCCGGCCCGGATCAGGGCGGTCCCGAGGTTCAGCCGCATCACGGGGTTCTCCGGCGCCATCCGCGCGCCGAGGGCGAACTGCCGCGCCGCCTCCCGCCAGTCTCCCCGTTCCGCCGCCTGCAGACCGAGATCGCGATGCGACTGCGGGCTGCGGAGCAGCGTGTAGATCTCGGCCATCAGGGGATCGGGCAACACCCCGCCCTCGGCCCCGCGGCCGTCGGTGCGGGCGCCGCCCCGGTCCAGATGGGCCCGGGTTCGATCGAGGTCACCGAGGCCCCGGTAGGCCATCGCGAGCGGGTAGTGAATCACCGTCGCGGCCGGGTTCAGCCGCAGGGCCTCCTCGAGACGCTCCGCCGCCGAGGCGTAGTCCTGCGCTGCGAGGGACGCTCTTCCCCCCTGGTACAGGAGGGCGGGCGCGCCGGGATGACTCGCCCACGCCCGGGCCAGCAGTCGCTCCGCCTCGGCCGGCTGGTCCAGGTCGATGCGCACGTGCACGAGCCAGACGAGGGCCGCCAGGTCGTCAGGCTCGAGCGTCAACGCGCGCTCGAACCACTCGGCCGCCTGCTCCAGGTCTCCGAGACGGAGGTGGACATGCCCGAGATAGTAGGGCCAGCGGAATTCGCCGGGAGCCAGCCGCGCCGCGTCGCGCAGGCAGCGGCCCGCCGCGTCGGGATAGTCGGCGGCGAGCAGCAACATGCCCAGGGCGCCGTGCGCCTCGCCGCGCCGAGGGTCGGCGGCTTCGGTCGGCGCGCCCGCGCCGCTCGGGAACTCCACCGCTTCGATCGCACGATAGGCGTCGCCGAGCTGGCCCCGGGTTGCCTCATGCATGCGACCCAGGTCGGGGAGCGTGCATGCCGCGGGAGCCGCTTCATCCCCTGGCGCCTGCACGAGGGCGGCTGGCCGCGCGGACGCCGCGAGGGCCGCGCTCAGGACGAGCACGACGCCGATGCAGTGCACCCGTCCGGCGCGGGTAACGACACCCGCTGGACGATGCCGAAGCGTGCCGCGCATGTCCTCAATTATCCGCGCGGGGCAGCGATTCCTTCAAGCCGCTATCCGCGCGGGGCAGCGATTCCCTCAAGCCGGCGGATGTTCGGGGGGGGCCGGTCGATCAGGCTTTGACCCTTGGCCGCGCCGGCGGGCAGAGCACTGGTCGCCGACCCCTCACTCGACGGGGCGGCCGGTTCCCTGGACCAGGGTCGTCCACTCGTCCATGGCAACGCTGGCCCACTCCTCGGTCCCGCCGTCCGGCCAGACCACGCGGACCCGGTCGACGGCGGCGGCGGGGCCCAGACCGAAATGCACCCGAGGATCGCTCGCCGACACGTAGCTGCCGTCGGTGCGCGCGCGCCGCCACAGCGGCGGCCCGACGGCGCGGTACACCGCGGCTCGGGCCCCCAGCATGTCCCGGCCCGAGGCGCCGACCAGCCGCAGGCCGACCCAGCCGTTGCCGCCCGCCGCCTCGTTGACCAGCAGGCGCACCGGCGCGTTGTTGTTCGTCAGGAGCACGTCGACGTCGCCGTCGTTGTCGATGTCGCCGAACGCGGCGCCGCGGCTGACCTCCGACAGCTCGAAGGCAAGCCCGGCCTCGCCGCTCACCTCGACGAAGCGGCCGTTCCCGAGGTTGCGGAAGAGCTGGTTCCGCTGGTGCAGAGGAAACGGATCGTTCGCGCGCGCGAGGGCCTCCATCGTCCGGATCTCGCCGTTCGCGACGATGAGGTCCAGCCAACCGTCGTTGTCGAAGTCGAACCACCCGGTCCCGAACCCGGTGAAGGGCAGGCTAGGCGGGCCGAGGCCGACCCGAACCGTCCGGTCCTCGAACAGCCCCGGACCGTCGTTGACGTAGAGGGTGTTGGTCTCGGTGGCGATGTGGGTCATGAACAGGTCGTCGTCGCCGTCGGCGTCGAAGTCCCCGGCGTCGACCCCCATGCTCCCCTCCGGCCGGCCATCGCGGTTGACCGCCGCCCCCGCCAGCCACGCCATGTCCTCGAAGGCGCCGTCGCGCTGGTTCATCCAGAGCTGGTTGGGCTCGCCGTCGTTGGCGACGTAGAAGTCGGTCCACCCGTCGCCGTCGAGGTCGGCCGCCACCACCCCGAGGGCGGGGCCGAACTCGCCGCCGCGCAGCGCCTCGAGCGTGACGTCGGCGAACGTGCCGTCGCCGCGGTTGCGGTACAGCCGGTCGGGCACCGGCGGGTAACGGTTGGGCCCGCAGTAATCCTTCTCGCCGGTGCGGCTGAAGCACTCGAGGTCGTCGTCGAGCCGCGGATCCACGTAGTTGGCGACGTAGAGGTCGAGCCGGCCGTCGCGGTCGAAGTCGGCGAACGACGCCGCCGCCGTCCACCGCGCGTCGTTCACCCCGGCGCGCGCGGTGACGTCGGTGAACGTCCCGTCGCCGTTGTTGCGGAAGAGTTGGTTGTCGCCGAGCCCGATGCGGTAGACGTCGATCCGGCCGTCGTCGTCAAAGTCGCCGGTCGCCGCCCCCATGCCGTAGGACGCGACGCCGAGGCCGCTTCCCGCGGTGACGTCGGTGAAACGCAGGGTGCGGGCGCCGTCGGCGTGGATCTCCAGGTCGTTGCGATACAGCCGGTCGGTGAGGGGCCGCCCGGCCGGAGGCGCCGCGAGGGCCTGCTCCAGCGTGCGGCCGCGGCCCAGCATCTGCCCCTGGACGAGGTAGATGTCGAGGTCGCCGTCGTCGTCGAAGTCGAATAGAGCCCCGCCCGGCCCCATGATCTCGGCCGAGTAGTACTCCCCGGACATGCCGTTGAAGTGGACGAAGTCGAGGCCCGTCGCCGCCGCGCGGTCCGTGAACCACGGGCCTGCGCCGCCCGGCTGGCCCGTCGCCGACCCGGCCGCGCCGACGATCGCGCAGGCGGCCAGACCCGCCGCCGCAACTGCGCCGAGGAGCTGCCGCCGGTTAGCGCTGCTCGCGGGACTGGCTCGCCGGCCCGCTTCGCCCTGGCGCTTCGCGGTAACGACCACGCCACCGCTCCCACCGTCGCCGTCGAAGCCTGCGGCCACAGGCCGCGACCGAACGAAAGTGACCATCCCGCGATGATACCGCAACCGGCCGCGCGGCCCGCCCCGGCCTTCCCGCCCGCCGACCCGTACGTCGTTGGGACCACTTCGGCGCTCCGAGCGCCGCGTAGGTCATGCCGGTGCGGCGCCACCGGGGCGCCGCGGCCGACGGGAGTTCCAGTCAGGATTTTGACGAGAATTGCCTTGCCACGTGCAGCGCACAGGAACGGCAGGCAAGCCGGGCAGTTCTGAAGCCAGTTGGCAAGGTCATATCGATCACTTCCCTAAGGCGATGGCGTCCAGCGTCGGCGCCACCGGGACGCCGCGGCCCCACGGAACCGCGGTCAGGCGGCCACCCCCGACGCACGCTTCCTCACGCGGCGTCCGGGACGCCGGGACGCCCGAGGATCCCCGGCATCGCGCGCCTGGCGTCGTCGAGGATCATGTAGGCGGTGGGCACCAGGATGAGGGTGATGACGGTCGCGAACAGCACCCCGAAGCCGAGCGAGACCGCCATCGGCACCATGAAGGAGGCGTCGAGACTCCGGTTCCACATGAGCGGCGCGAGGCCGCAGAACGTGGTGAGCGAGGTGAGCAGGATGGGCCGGAAGCGGCGGACGCCGGCCTCCCGCACCGCGAGCGCGAGCCCCGCCGTCTCGAAGTCGCGCGGTTCCGCCGGGGCGGCGCCGGCCTGCCGCGCCAGCCGGCCGACGTCGGCGTGCGCGCCCCGCGCCCGGTTGATGAAGTCGACCATGATCAGGCTGTCGTTGACCACCACGCCGGTCAGCGCGACGAGGCCGAACATCGACATGATGGACACGTTCAGGCCCAGGAACACGTGCCCCCAGACCGCGCCGATGAGTCCGAACGGGATGGCGCTCATGATGATGAGCGGCTGCACGTAGGACCTGAGCGGCACCGCGAGCAGCGCGAAGATCATCAACAGCGCGAGCCCGAAGCCGCGCTGCAGCCCGCCGAGGGCGTCGCGCTGCTCGGCCATCGCCCCCTCGAACGAGTGGAACACGCCGGGATGGCGGGCCAGCACCTCGGGCAGGACGCGCGCGTTCAAGTCGGCGATGACGTCGCCGGCCGACGTCACGCTCGCGTCGACCGAAGCGGTGACGTTGACCGTCCGGTTGCGGTCCACGCGCCGTATCGACGCGAAGCTGCGCCCCGGCTCGACCACCGCGACCTGGCCGAAGGGCACCTGGCCGCCGTCCGGGGTGCGGATGCGCATGTTGTCGACGTCGCCGAGCGACCGGCGCTCGTCGCGCGGGTAGCGCACCATGACGCGGACGTCGTCGCGGCCCCGCTGTATCCGCTGGGCCTCCTCGCCGTAGAACGCCTGGCGGACCTGACGCCCGAGGTCTCGGAGGGTGAGCCCGACGGCCTCGGCGGCGGGCTTGATGCCGAGCTTCATCTCCGCCTTGCCGGCGCGGAACGAGTCGCTGACCTCGTAGACGCCGGTGTAGGCGCCGAGGCGCTGCCTGACCTCGGCCGCCGCCGCCCGCAGCACGTCGAGGTCGGGGCCGGCGAGCTGGACGTCGATGTCGCTGCCCGCGCTCATGCCGCTCAGCGCGAAGTCGACCGCGACCGCCTCCGGAATCGGCTCGGTCGACTCGCGCCACCGCAGGCCGAGCTGCTCGCTGCCGTAGGCTCGCTCCTCGGAAGGGATCAGCTCTATCGCCACCTCGCCGACGTTCGACGACGCCACGCTCCCGACCGCGGGCCCGGTGGGGCCTCCGCCGCGCGCCGCCAGCGGCTGATCGCCGACCGCGGCCAGCACGTGCCGGAAGTAGTCGCGGCCGGTCTCGTCGATCAGTCGTCGGCGCAGCCGCGCCGCGCCCGCTTCGAGCTTCGCGACCGCCGCGCCCGTGGCCTCGACCGGCGTCCCCTCCGGCAGCGTCACCGAGGCGGAGACGACGTTGGACTCTATCGAGGGCATGAAACGAAAGGCGGGCCGGCCCGACAGCACCATCCCGACGGTGACGATCATCACCCCGAGGCCCACCGCCGCCGTCACGTACCGCCACCGGAGCGCGGCCTCGAGCAGAGGGCTGTAGACCCCCTGCGCGAGGCGCTTCAGGCCGCTCGCGAAGAACGACTGGAAGCGGCGCCAGGTTCCCGGGCGGCCGCGCTTCGGGATATGCGACAGGTGCGCCGGCAGGATGTTCAGGGACTCGATCAGCGAGAACAGCAGACACGGGATGACGACGAGGGGAATGACCCGGAACACCTTGCCGAGCACGCCGGGCACGAACAGCAGCGGGCTGAAGGCGGCCACCGTCGTCAAGACCGCGAACGTGACCGGCTTCGCGATCTCGTACGCACCCTCCACGGCCCCGCGGAGACCGTCGCCGTGCTCCTCCTGGCGCCGGTGGATGTTCTCGCCGACGATGATGGCGTCGTCGACCACGATGCCCAGCACGAGCACGAAGCCGAACAGCGACAGCACGTTGACCGAGACGCCGAGACCCGGCATGAGCGCGATGGCGCCGAAGAACGAGATGGGGATGCCGAGGCTGACCCAGAACGCGAGGCGCAGCTCCAGAAACAGGGCCAGGACCAGGAAGACGAGCGCGAACCCGGTAACGCCGTTCCGGAGCATCAGCGAGAGCTGGTTGTTCAGCGACTCGGCGTCGTTCTGCCACACCGTCAGGGTCACGCCCTCGGGCAGGCGCGCCCCGGCCTCGTCGACGTAGGCGGTGGCGAGAGCGGCGATCTCGACCGCGCTCTGATCTCCGGTGCGGAAGACCGACACCATCATCGTCGGCTCGAAGTCGAACCGGGCGTACTGGTCGGTCTCGGCGAAGCCGTCGACGACCGTCGCTACGTCGCCCAGCCGCAGGCGGCCGCCGTCGGGCCGCGTCCACAGCACCAAGTCCTCGAACTCGGCCCCGCGGTACGCCTGCCCGATGGTCCGCAGGAGTATCTCGCCGCCCTCGGTCCGCACCGACCCCCCGGGCAGGTCGAGCGACGAGCGGCGCACCGCGTCGGCGACCTCGTCGAACGTCAGCCCGTGCCGCCGAAGGTCGTTCTCGGAAACCTCGATCGAGATCTCGTAGGGCGGCGCGCTCAAGATGTCGACCTGGGAGATGCCGGGAAGCGCCGTCAGCTCGTCGCGCACCCGCTCGGTGACCCGCTTCAGCGCGAACGGGTCCATGTCGCCGGAGACGGCGATGTCGACGACCTGCAACCGGTTCGTCATCTCGCGGATGATCGGTTTCTCGGTCTCCACCGGGAAGGTCGTGATGGCGTCGACGCTGGTCTTCACCTCGTCGACGACCCGCCGGGCATCGGCGCCGAGGCCGAGCTCGATCATCACCACGCCCGTTCCCTCGTACGCCGTCGACCGGATGCGCTTGATGCCGTCGATGCCCTGAATCGCCTCCTCGATGCGCACGTTCACCGCCGCCTCGACCTCCTCGGGCGCGGCGCCGAGATACGGCACCTCGACGCTGATGCTGTCGAGCTGCATCTCGGGGAACACTTCCTCGTTGCTGTTGATGGCGGCCAGAACCCCGCTGGCGAGGATGAACGCCATCAGCAGGTTGGCGGCGACTCCGTTGCGCGCGAACCAGTCGATCATGCCCTTCACGGCGGCTCCCTGCGGGATATCGAGCGCCGGCTTCCCCGCTATCGGCCCAGACTACGGCGCGCGCCGTGAATCCGGCGTGAGGGGATCGGCCGGGGGCCTTCACGCCGATTTCACGGCCCCGGCCCGCCAGCCCCTGCAGCCCGCGGGACCGCCGCCGCCCGGAACGGCGCCATCCCCCGGAACGACGCCACAACCCGGAACGGCACCATCCCCTGGAACGGCGCCGCCCCGGTCCGCGCCCTTCACGCAGTGCAGTGAACCGGAACGCGGCCCGGAACGTCGATACAAGAGAGAGGGTTGGGCAGGTTACGGTCAGCCTTGCCTGTAACCCAAGAGGAGGAAACATGCCGACGCGACGACACGCCACGGGAAGGACCCTTGCCCGTAATGTCCATCCGCGGCTGCGGCTCCCCGCCGCGCCGCTTCGCCAGCACCGCCGCACATCGTTCCGACCGACGGCCGGCGCCAAGCCTCCGCAAGGCCTCCGGTCCATCTCTCTGCAGCTCGTGCGACGCCTCCGGCTGATAGCGCCCTAGCCCGGAGCCACCGCACTCGCACCCTCAATTTCGCGCTCGGCGGCACGGACGGCATCCCACATCGGGGATCATCCGCCCGGCGAGGGCTGCGTCACCCTGTCGGTCGACCGGGCGGGAGACGCGCTGCCCGCGGCGCGCGCCTCCGCGTCTCTCCCGATGCCGTCACCGCGTGGCGCCGACTCGCGAGGGGCGCGCTGCCCGCGGCGCGCGCCCCCGCGTCTCTCCCGATGCCGTCGCCGCGCGGCGCCGACTCGCGAGGGACGCGCTGCCCGCGGCGCGCGCCCCAGCGTCTCTCCGCCGCGCCGCGAAACGCCCCACGCGCTCAGGGCGAATCGGACGGCGGCGTCGGCTCCTCCTCGCCACCGGCACGCTGCCGCTCGACCTCGATGGTGCACCCGGTGACCAGGGCGGTCATCGCGCCGATGGCCGCCAACAGCGGCGCGAAGACGGCGCCGACCAAGCCCACCGTCAGCGGGAACTCCGCGATGACCTGACCCTGCTGACGAACACGCACGCGCCGGATGTTTCCTTCGGCCAGCAGCTTCCTGAGTTGATCGAGCACCGCGCCGCCGGTGCCCCCCAACGTCTCCCACCACGTTTGCGTTGCCATGAATCCTCCTGCCTTAGGTTCGACGGACCCGCAACCCACGAAGTTCTAACGGAAAGGTGAGGGTTGACCCGGGGTGTTCGGCGCCCGTGACAAGGCGCCTTTCCGCGCCGGTCTTGTGCCGCCGCCCTCCCCCGCCGACAATAGCGGCATGCCGAAACGCTACTGGTTGATGAAGTGCGAGCCGAGCGCCTACAGCATCGACGACCTGGCGCGAGACGGGGAGACCTGCTGGGAAGGGGTGCGCAACTTCCAGGCCCGAAACTTCATGCGCGACGAGATGCGAGTGGACGACGGGGTGCTGTTCTACGCGTCGAACGCCGAGCCGTCGGGGGTCTCCGGGCTCGCGAAGATCCGCCGGACCGGCTACCCCGACCACTACGCGTGGGAGCCCGGCCACAAGTACTTCGACGCCCGCAGCAAGCCGGACGCCCCGACCTGGTACATGGTGGACCTGGCGTTCGTGGAGCGGTTCCCGGAGACCGTGCCGCTGGCCGCCCTCAAGACCACCCCCGGGCTCGAAGCGATGAAGGTGGTCCAGAAGGGCAGCCGGCTGTCGGTGCAGCCCGTGACCAAGGCGGAGTACGACATCGTCGTCCGCCTCGGCCGCCGCACGCGGGGTTGACCGGGCGAGGGTGGCGCCGGGGGCTGACGCTCCGCCCCTCCGGCCGGCGCGTTGCAGGCCCGCCGGGAACGGGACGCCGCGCCGATTGGCGGACCCTCGGCGCACGATGGCGCCGACGCCGACTCCCCGTAGAACCGTTCGGGCGGCAGGCGCCGACGCCGACGCCGGCGCAGACTCCCCGGAGAGCCGTTCGAGCGGCAGGCGCCGCCGCCGGACCGACTATTGTCCCTCGTCGGTCGGGACCCGCACCGCCTTCAGCACCTCGCGGACCAAGCCCCAACGATCGAAGCCCTGGCGCCCCCAGTCGAGGCCGCGGCGCACGATGACGAGATCGTGCGACGGCACCACCACGGCGTACTGGCCGCGGTTGCCCGAGGTCGAGTAGGCGTCCCTCGGCACGTCGTTTCGGTTCTCGGGCACCAGCCACCATTGGCCGCCGTACTGACCGCCGCGCCCGACCGTGGCCGGGGCCGGGGTGCGCACGAAGTCGATCCACTCCTCGGAGATCAGCCGCTCGCCGTTCCACACGCCGTTCTGCAGGTAGAGCAGGCCGAAACGGGCGAGGTCGCGGGCGTTGGTGTAGACCTGACTGCTGAGGATGAAGTCGCCGAAGCGGTCGGTGCTGACCAGCGTGTTGCGCATGCCGATCTTGTCGAGCAGGGCCCGCCGCGGGAACTCGCGGTAGGTCTTCTCGTCGCCGAGGGCCTGCTTCATCCTGAGGACCGCGAGCAGCGTGTCGTAGTTCTCGTAGTCCCAGTTCGTGCCAGGCTCGCGGATGAGGGCCTGCCGCAGGGCGCCGCGCACCGAGCTCGCGCCCGCCCAGTAGGACATGCCGGAGCCGGTGGCGTACTCGAGGCCACCGTTGTCGACGACGTCGAGTCCGCTCGACATGTTGAGCACGTGGCGCAGGGTGATGGCGTTGCGCGGGTCGGTCTCGGGCGACGCCGCCCGCGGCAGCCACTCGAAGCCGAGGGGCTCGTCGAGCTTCAGCTTGCCGTCGTCGACGAGCATCCCGATGAGGGTCGCGGCGATGCTCTTGGCCGTCGACCACGTGCGGGTGCGGGTCGTCACGTCCACCCCGGGCGCGTAGCGCTCGTGGATGATCCGACCTTCGTGCACGATGAGCAGGCTCAGAGTGTCCTGCTCGGGGGTGCCGCGGTCGAAGGCCCAGTCCGAGGCGGCCTGGATGGCGGCGGCGTCGATGGACGGCGAGAGAGCGGCCTCGGCGACGAGGTCGCCGTCCGGCCACGGGATCTCGGCGGGGTCGCCGTCGGGGTACGGCAGCTCGAGGCTCGGCAGCGAATCGATGTCCTCGAAGGTCTGGTCGGGGGCGAGGATCACGCAGCCGACGCCCTCGCGGAACGCCGCGCGCATGACCGGCGTGCCTCCCGGCGTCCCGATGGCCACCGCCTTCCGCTTCTCGTCGATGACGTAGTCGCCGCCCCGCGGCGTCCCCACCGGCCGGGGCAGGAACGCGAGCTCCTGCGCGAAGACGTTCTCGAGGCTGCGGTTCGACGTGAACAGCCCGTTGCACATGAAGATGGCCTGCTGTCCGTAACGGACCATCTCGCGCTGGAACTTCCAGTAGTCGTAGGTTTCTTCCTGCTGGGCCGCGGCCGGCGACGGGGCCGCCAGCAGGGCCAGGATCAGCGCCGCCAGCGCGCGCTTCGTGGTCATGGGTCCTCCTCCAGGCTGCCCCGCAGGGTGGGAGCAACCGACGGTCACGTATCGAAAACGCCGAGTATAGCGCGGTTCTCCGTACGCCGCGTTCCGCGCCCGCGAAGCGCCGGGCCGCCTGACACCATCTCATCCGTCCGGGCGCCCTCGGGGGTCGGGCGGCGGAACGTCACCCCGCGTCCCATCCCGGCGGGTCCAGCAGCGCCTGCTCGGCAAGATAGAGCAATTGCGTGCCCGGGTGCACCACGTAGTCCTTCGGCGGGTTGATCACCTCCTCGCCGTCCGCGGTGCGCAGACCCACCACGAGACCCCCGCGCTTGGAGAGCGCCATCTCCACGAGCAGCTCGCCGAACCGCACGGGTTCCTTGCGGTCGCCCGGCAACACGCCGATGTACACGTTGTGGGCGCCCGACAGCAGCACCCGGCTCATCGCGGTTGCCGTGCCGTGGTAACCCACCGCGTGCGCGATCATCGCGTAGCCGATCCTGCGGGTCTCGAGCACCTCGTCGGCCCCCGCCTTGCGCGCGTGATCCACGTTCTCGGAGTCGAGGATCTCGACCACCACATAGAGCGGGAACCGGCGCCGGCGGACTTGGCTCCGCTGGTGGCTGAGGTAGGACCGGATGGTGAAGGTGATGAGGATCGAGCGGGCGTCGGCCGCCTGCGGCGACGTGTCGCGCTCGCCCGGAACGATGACCGCCGCCGCGTGGGTCAGCCGCACCTTGTCCAGCTCGCTCTCCTTGGTGGGGTCTCCCCGCACCCACAGGAACTCGGGGGGCACGTCGCGCGGGCGCTCGTGGGTGTCGAACAGCACGACGCGAGTCTCCTGCAGGTCCAGCTCGGCGCTCAGGGCCTCGAGCATCAGGTGGGTGGTCTGGTCGTAGCCGCACACGACGATGTGGTTGACGTATTCGCTCATGCGGAACTGCTCCTCCCGGACACTGACGACGCTGCTGACGAGACTCGACCCGACGATGCCGGCGAACAGGGCCAGGGTGAACATGCCGGCCACCATCATCACCGCACCGACGAGGCGGCCAAGTCCCGTCACCGGGGCGATGTCGCCGAACCCGACCGTCGTCGTCGTGACCAGCGCCCACCACATGCCGTCGAGGAGCGTGGTGATGTCGGGATTGTCCCTGACTTCCACTAGGTACATGCTGGTCCCGCCCAGCAGGGTCGCCACCGCCAGGACCCCGAACGCGAGTGTGAACAGCACCCCGTTCTCCTCGAACGCCTGCAGGACGATGGCGAACGGGTTGTGGTAGCGGAAGAGCCGGTTCGACCGCAGGTGCCGCAGCAGCCGCAGCGCGCGGAGGCCGCGCAGCTCCGGGAACAGCGCCAGCACCGCCAGGATGTCGACCAGCATGATGGGCCGCATCAGGTACTGGAGCCGTCCCACCACGTGGGTTCGCAGCCTCCCCGCGGGGGGGCGCCGGAAGACGACCAGCGCCGGCGGCCGGTACGTCCCGACGCGCAGCAGAATCTCGACCGCGAAGATCGACAGCAGCACGACGTCGACGCGCCGCAGCAGAGGGCCCGCGGCGCTGCCGGCAGGCAGCAGGGCCTCGACGACGAGCAGGAGGACGGAGGTCAGGATGAGCGACCACACCGCGCCCTGGACGTAACGATAGACCGGGGTGCCCGGCTCGTGGAACGCCGCGTGCAGCCGATCGGCGAGGGCGCGCATGGGCGTCAGCGGGGCTCGCCGGGACCCGGGATCACGGCGCCCCCCGACGTCCCGCGGGCGCCGAGACCCCTTCGGTCTGCAGCAGCATCAGGCCGGGCTGCTCGAGACAGGACCTCAACGTGTCGAGCAGCCGGGCGCCGGCCGCGCCGTCGATGACCCGGTGGTCGGCGGACAGGGTGCAGGCCATGACCGTCCCCACCCCCACGCCGTCGCCGTCGGCCACCGCCCGCCGGGTCGCCGCCCCCACCCCGAGAATGCAGCTCTGGGGCGGATTGACGATGGCGTAGAGGCTCTCGACGCCGTGCATCCCCAGGTTCGAGACGGTGAACGTGCCGCCCGAGTACTCGGCGGGGGCGAGGCTCCCCTCGCGCGCCCGGGCGGCGAGGTCGCGGGTCTCGCGGGCGATGGACCCGAGGTCCATTCCGTCCGCGCCGCGGACCACTGGCGCGACCAAGCCCTGCGAGGTATCGACGGCCACCGCGATATCGACGCGCTCGTAGACGCGGACCGCGTCGTCTACCCACGCGGAGTTGGCCTCGGGCACGGCGCGGAGGGCGAAGGCGGCGGCCCGGACGACCAGGTCGGTGAGGGTGGGCGGCGCGTCCGGCAACTGACGCTTGGCGGCGGCGAGGAACCCCAGCGCCGCATCGACCCGGCATTCCGCGCGCAGGTAGAAGTGCGGGACCGTCTGCTTGGCCTGCTGCATGCGGGTCGCGGTGACCCGACGCATCCCCGTGAGGGGCGGTTCGTGGTGGGGCGGCTCCGCGTCTCCCCAAGCGCCTGCCTCCGTTTGCGAAGGCGGCAACGCGGAGGGCGAAGCCGCTTCGACCTGCGCCGCCGCGGAGGACCCGCGGCCATCCTCGGTGGACGCGCGGTCGCCGGCCGGCGCCGCCGGCGTGGTGACTCCGCCCCCCGGAAGCGCCACCCGTGCGGAGGGCGCGCTCGCCTCACCGGACGCGCCGCGGCGCTCGGCAAGCGCCCGGTCGACGTCCGCCTTGCGGATGCGGCCATCGGGATCGCCGGCCCGGACCGCGGAAAGGTCGAGCCCGGCCGCGGCGGCCATGCGGCGGGCAAGCGGCGTCGCCGCGGGTGCCGGCCGACGACCGTGCTCGGATTCGCTGATGCCTGCGGCGGCCATGCGGCTGGCGAGCGGTGTCGCCGCGGGTGCCGGCGCCTCCCCGGCCGGCGCCTCCCCGACCGGCGCTTCGTCCGGGGCCGCCAGAGGCTCGCCCGGGGTGGCAGGCGGCTTGTCGAGCATCGCCGGGGCCGCGCCCGGCGCCGCCGGCGTCTCGTCTGAAACCGCCCCGGCCGCCGGCTCCGGACCCGGCTCGACCGCGCCCGGCTCGGAACGGCCCGGGGCGCCCGCCTCGCGGCGGGCGGACGGAGTCTCGGCCTGCCGGAGCGGCGACGCATCCGCGGGCCCACCCGCCGGCGCGGCGATGCGTCCGAGAATCGCACCGACCTCCAGACCGTCCGCACCCGGCGCAACCCGCAGGTCGCGCAGTACGCCGGCGGCCGGCGCCTCGATCTCGACCGTGGTCTTGTCGGTCTCGACCTCGGCGACCGGCTCACCCGCCGCGACCCGGTCGCCCTCCCGTTTCAGCCACGCGCCGAACCTGACCGTCGTGACGGAATCGGCCAGTCGGGGCAGTCGAATCTCGGTCGTCTCGGCCATGCCCTCCCCGTCGGGGAATCCCGCCCCGGCCGGCCCGGCCGTGGCGCCGCCGTCCTCCTGGTCAACGGCGCGGTCCGGTACAGCGTAACCCAATCCCGCGACCGCCGGCGCGACAGCGGGCCGCGGCCCCGCCCCGAGCCTGCCCGCGCCACCCGCGGCCGGCCGCGAATCCTCCGCCGGTGTTTCGCCCGTCAGATCGAGGCCGCGAGGACGACCGCCACGATGGCCGCGAAGCCGGCGCTTCGCCTCGGTCCGCGCACGGCGTGGCGCGCGTCACGCCCCAGGTCGTCCAGCCAGCGCCACCACGGCAGTCTCGTTCGGCTCACGGCGCCCAGGTGAGCGCGGGCTGGCGGGCAGGCGAGGGGCGAACGTCATCGTCGCGTCTCATTCGGCTCACGTCGTTCATGTGAGCGCGGGCCCGACGCACAGCCGCGCCGCGGCGTCGAGGATGGCGTCGACGTCGATCCCGCACACCCGGTAGAGGTCGGGGATGTCGCCGGACTGCCCGAACTGCGCGACCCCGAGGGGCTGCACCCGGTGCCGACCGACCGAGCCCAGCCAGGAGAGGGTCGCGGGATGGCCGTCGAGGACGGTGACGAGCCCCGCCGTCGGGGCCAGCGGATCGAGCAGCCGCCGCACGCGGGCGCGTTCGGGCCGTCCCGCCCGGACCGCCTGCATCCAACCGTGGTGCAGCCGGTCCGCGGAGGTGACCACCAGCACCCCGGTCCCCGGCAGGTCTTCGGCCATCTGCCGGTGGGCCTCCGCCGCCTCGACCACCACCGGCCCCGAGACGACGATCGCGAGCTCGGCTCCCGGCGCGGGGGGAATCAGCCAGTACCCGCCGTCCACGATGCCGGCCCGGTCGGCCGGCGCGAGTTCCCGCCGCGGCTGCGCGAGGGGCCGGGTCGACAGCCGCAGGTAGACGGCCCCGCCGTCCTCGGCCTGGATGTGCTCGAAGCTCCAGCGCAGGATCTCGGCCAGCTCGTCCACGTAGGCAGGCTCGAACGCGGTCAGGCCGGGCTGCCCCATGCCTATCAACGGGGTCACCACCGACTGGTGGGCGCCCCCCTCGGGGGCGAGGCTGACCCCGGACGGGGTGGCCACGAGGATGAAGCGCGCGTCCTGGTAGCAGGCGTAGTTGAGGGCGTCGAGGCCGCGGTTGATGAACGGGTCGTAGAGGGTGCCGACCGGCAGCAGTCGGGTCCCGAACAACGGCCCCGTCAGGCCCAGCGCGGCGAGCAGCACGAAGAGATTGTTCTCGGCGATGCCCAGCTCGAGGTGCTGGCCGGTCGGCCCCATCGTCCAGTCCTGGGCCGATAGCGGCCGCTCGCCCCGGAACGCGTCGGCCTGCGCCGAGCGGGCGAAGACGCCGCGGCGGTTGACCCAGCCCCCGAGGTTCGTCGACACCGTGACGTCGGGCGAGGTGGTCACGATGCGGTCGGCGAGCTCGGCATGTCGCCGGGCGACGTCGGCGAGCACGCGGCCGAAGCCGGCCTGGGTCGACAGGGGGTCGCCCGATGGCGCCTCGATCTTGGCCGGCACCGCGATGCGCGGGGCGTCGTGCCGGCGCGTGGCCGCCTGGTTGAACGGCACCGCGCCGAGGAACGCCCGCAGCGTCTCCAGGGGGACGTCGAGCCCCGCGAACGGATCCCACTCGTCGCCCTCGGCGATCCCCATCTCGTCGCGAAGGGCCTCGATCTGCCGCGGGCTGGTCAAGCCCGAGTGGTTGTCCTTGTGCCCCTCGAACGGCAGCCCGTGTCCCTTGATGGTGTACGCGATGAAGCACGTCGGGACGTCGTCCTGCGCGGCGCGGTGGAACGCCTCGCGCACGGTGTCGAGGTCGTGCCCGGCGAGGTTGGTCATCAACCGGTGGAGGGCCTCGTCGTCGTGCTCGTCGAGCAGCTCGCGGATGCCCGCGGTGTCGCCGAGGTCGCTCACGAGCCGCGATCGCCAGGCCGCGCCCCCCTGGTAGGCGAGGGCCGAATAGATGGAGTTCGGGCAGTCGTCGATCCACTGCCGCAGCGCGCCGCCCCCTCGCCGCGTGAACGCCGCCTCGAGGCGGTGGCCGTACTTCAGGGTGACGACCCGCCACTCCATCGTCTCGAAGACGGTGTCGAGACGGTGGAAGAACCGGTCGGCGACGATGGCGTCGAGGCTCTGCCGGTTGTAGTCGATGATCCACCAGACGTCGGTCACGCGGTGCTTCCACGCCTCGAGGAGGGCCTCGAAGACGTTGCCCTCGTCGAACTCGGCGTCGCCGGCTATCGCGATCATCCGCCCCGGCGGGGCATCGTCGGGAACGAGCCCGCGCGTGCGCAGGAACTGCTGGGCGAGGGCCGCGAAGCTCGTCATCGCCACCCCCATCCCGACCGACCCCGTCGAGATGTCCACGTCGTCCTCGTCCTTGGTGCGGGACGGATAGGACTGGGCGCCCCCGAACGCACGGAACCGCTCGATCTGGTCGCGGGTCTGGTTGCCGAGCAGGTACTGGATGGCGTGGAAGACGGGGCTCCCGTGGGGCTTGACCGCGACCCGGTCGGCGGGGCGGAGGAGGTCGAAATAGAGGGCGGTCATCAGGGTGACCATCGACGCGCACGACGCCTGGTGACCGCCGACCTTCAGGCCGTCGCGGCTCGCCCGCCCGTGGTTGGCGTGGTGGATCATCCAGGTGCTGAGCCACAGCACCTTGCGCTCGATGGCTGCGAGACACCGGGCGGCGTCGTCTGCGAGCGCCCCGGGCGGAGCGGCCGGCGGGGGCTGGAACGAAGGGAAGGCGCTCATCGCCCTGTCTCGTAATCCGCGTGCGAGGGCCGGGGCAGCGTGCGGTCGGCCCGGCCGCCGGCCACGCGTCCCAGCCGCCCGCTCTCCCCGACCCGGTGCAGCGCTGCGACCGCCATCGCCGGCCCGGCAACCGCCCGGTACGGCCACCGATTTGCAGATCGACGGTTTGCCAGGCGCCGCGCCGTTCCACGGCGCCGCCGTCTACTGCGTCGAGATGGCGGCGCGGCCGCTCCGAAGGACGTACTTCTGGATCTTGCCGGTGGCGGTCTTCGGCAGCTCCGCCACGAACCGGATCTTCCGCGGCACCTTGAAATGGGCCATCCGCTCGCGCGCCCAGGCGACGAGGTCGGCCTCGGTCGGCGTCGCCCCCGTGGCCGGTACGACGAACGCGTGGGGGGTCTCGCCCCACTTCTCGTCGGGGACGCCGACCACCGCGACCTCCTGGATGCCGGGGTGACGCATCAGCACGCCCTCGACCTCGACCGAGGAGATGTTCTCGCCGCCGCTGATGATGACGTCCTTGAAGCGGTCCCGGATCTCGAGATAGCCGTCGGGATGCACGACGGCGGCGTCACCGCTGCGGAACCACCCGCCCCGCATCGCCTTGGCGGTGGCCTCGGGGTCGTTGTAGTAACCCTCCATGACCACGTTGCCACGCACCACGATCTCCCCCAGGGTCTGCGCGTCTCGCGGAACGGGCCGGTCCTCCTCGTCGAAGACCTGGAGCTCACCCGACGTGATCAGCTCCACCCCCTGGCGCGCCTTGACGACCGAACGGTCGGCCAGGGGCAGCCCCGCGTGCTCGGGGCGTGGCTCGCACACGGTGATGAACGGGGCGGTCTCGGTGAGGCCGTAGACGTGGGTCAAGTCCCACCCGAACTCGCCCTCGACCCGCTGGATGGTCGCGGCGGCGGGCGGGGCGCCGGCGGTCAGGACGCGCACGCCGGCCCGCGCCTCTCCCCGCTGCTCCGGCGGGCACCCGGCCAGGCCGATGAGCACCGTAGGGGCCGCGCACAGCATGGTGACGCCCTCGTCGCGGATCAGGGCGAAGGCCCGAACGGGGTCGACCTTGCGGAGACAGACATGCGCCCCGCCGACGGCGGTGACGATCCACACGAACGTCCAACCGTTCGCGTGGAACATCGGCAGCGTCCACAGGTACCGGTCGGCGCAGGTCATGGGGATGTGCACGAGGGTCCCCACCGCGTTCATGTACGCGTTGCGGTGGGTGATCATCACCCCCTTGGGCCGCGAGGTCGTGCCGCTCGTGTAGTTGATGGTCAGCAGGTCGCGCTCGTCCACGGGCGGCCGGTCCACCGCCGCCGACTCCGCCCCGCGCAGCGCTCGGTGGTCGAGCCAGCCGTCGCGGGCGCCCTCGAGGGCCACGAAGTGCTCGACGCCGGGGCACTCGCCCCGGATCTCGTCGACGGTGTCGAGGAACTCCGCGTGCGCGCAGACCACCTTCGCCCCCGAGTGCCGGACGATGTAGGCGATCTCCTGCGGCTTGAGCCGGAAGTTGATGGGGACGAGGACGGCGCCGATCTGCGGCGCCGCGTAGAACGACTCTAGGTGCGACGCCGTGTTCAGCGAGAGGTACGCGACGCGGTCGCCCTTGCGCACGCCGAGCCGCTGCAGCGCCGCCGACCACCGGTCGCACCGGTCGAAGAACTGCGCGTAGGTCAGGCGGTCGCCGCCGTCCACTACGCACTCGCGGTCGGGGTAGAGCGCCCGCGAGCGGCGCTGGAACTCGAGCGGCGTGAGCGGTGTCTCCACGTTCGGGCGACGTCCTCAGTCCACTAGTCGTCGGTCCGGCTCGCCCGCCGGTCCGCGATGATCCGCTCGTAGTCCTCGTCGGTGAGGTAGGTGATGTTCACGTGCGCGTGGTACATGTCGTCGTAGCTGCGCTGGCCCCACCCCACCCACTGCGTATGGTCCGGGTTCGCCCGGTTCGCCTCGGTGTTGTCGTGCCACGCGGTCAGCTTGATGACCGTGCCCGCGGGCAGCACCGGGGCCGAGTCGTCCGTGTAGACGTAGTTCACGTGCCAGTTGAAGTCGAAGTCGGCGACGTGGTTCAGCATCTCGACGCGCCCATCCGGGTGGATCGCCTCCATCGACATCGCCTTCCCGCGGATGTGCATGTGCGGCTGGTAGTTCTCGAGCCGCGCGGGCAGAGCCAGGGGCACGTAGGCGTGGTGCACGGTCACCTTGCCGGGCGGGATGTCGAGAGTCTCCATGGCCTGCCGCACCCCGAGGGCGCCGCCGTGCACGCGGTACTTGGGCACGAAGCCGTTCGGGTGGAACCAGACGCCCACCGCGGTCGAGTCGACGAGCTCCTCGCCCACCGAGTGGTAGTGGTTGTCGAAGGCGAGGCGCGAACCCGCCTTCATGAGCTTGCCGGTGTTCTCGCGGAACACGTCGCCGATCTTGCCCACCGCGAACTCGGTCAGGTACGTGCCCCGCCCCGGCACATCCACCACCGCCTCGTGGTCGCCGGGCTGCTCCTCCTGCTGCAAGTAGACGACGGCGTGGTGGGTGATGCGCCGCTCCGACGGCCGCACTTCGATGCCCGACACCCAGCGGTCCTCGGTCAGCCCCGTATCCATGATCGGCTGCCACCACTGGTCCTGCCCCTCGGCGCTCTGCGTCCAGGGCTCGGAGGCGATCACGAGGTCGGGCTGTCGCCCGAAGCGCTCGGCGAGGTGCCACACGTCGCCGTCGGGCCACTCGACGGGCGGCGGCAAGTCGGCCGGGTTGCCGCGCGGGGCGCCGGCGTCCACCCACCGCGCGACGGTGTCGATCTCGGCGTCGCTCAGCGAGATGTCGTTCTCGAAGTCCTGGATGCCGACGGTCTTGTCGAGGTGCCAGGGCGGCATGGACCGCTCGACCACCTTGGTGCGGATGGCGCGGGCCCAGGGACGCACCTCCTCGTAGCTCGTCAGGGCCATCGGCCCCATCTGGCCGGCCCGGTGGCAGCCCTGGCAGCTCCGCTGGAGAATGGGGGCCACGTCACGGCTGAAGGTGACGTCGGCGGTCTGCGCGCCCGCGGCGGCGGCGACCAGCGCGAACGCGGCGGCGGACAGGGCAAGCCGCGAACCGCGGCATCTCGTGATCTGCATCATCGTCCATCTCCAGGCTCTTCGAACCGTTTCCAACCGTCGTCCCTCCGCCCCGGCGCGACCGCGGCGGCGGCTCCTACTCTTCGACGTCGACGGACAGGTAGCCGTTGGTCCAGCAACAAAAGAAGCCGCCGGCCATGATCGCGGCCTGCCCCCCCGAGTCGTCCCACGCGAGCACGCGCAGGACGTACCGGCCGGGCGCGTCGAACGTCGCCGTCGTCACCGCCCTCCCGGCGTCGTCGGTCTCCGGCTCGGTGGTCTCGAAGCTCACCCCACCGGGCCCGCGGTACTTGCTCCACACCAGCCCGAACTGGTTGGGTTGATCCGCGGCACGCCGCTTGCGGACGCCGTCGTCGGTAGCCCACACCGCGATGGACGCCGGCTCGGACACCACGGCTCGCAGCGACGACGCCGACCGAATCCCGTACTGCCCCTGCCCCGCCTCGGGGTCCGGCGACCCGAACCGCACGACGGGCGGCGCGTTGCCGCTCGTCACCTCGCGGAGCGCGTCGATCTCCCACTCGGGGCGCACGTGGCCGGGGACCGCGTTGGTCTCGCCGTATGCGGTCAGCGACCACGTCAGCCGGCCGTCGAAATCGGCGGGCACGACCACCGCGAACATGCCGGTCTGCCGCCGGGGCAGGAAGTGCGTGGGCTGCCCCCGGTCGGCGGGACCGGGCTCGAAGCGGTTGTCCGGGCCGACGGGAATGTCGAGGTGCTCGTCGTAGTTCCGGTTGAAGTAGCCGAACACGAGGCTGCGGGTCCCGTCGGGGTTGCGGTACCAGCCCTCGAACGAGGGCGACACGCTCTGCCCCCGCACGTGCGGGATGGGGGCGTCCAGCCGAACGTCCTGGGCGGCCGCGCCCGTCGCCGCCGACAGCAGCACGAGGGCGGCCAGACCCGCCGTCGATCGTCGCCTGACGCACCGTACAGAGTCGCTCACGATGGTTGAGAGTTTGAACCAGGACCGGAATCGTGTCAACGCCGCGGCGTCGCGGTAACATATCCGTCGATGCCGACGACCGGCCGCCCCCGCCACCGATGACCAAGACCACCGGAGCCGCGGCGCCGCCCACGCCGGTCGCCCACACGACCGTGTCGGGGCGCCCCATCGAACCGCTGTACACCGCCGACGACCTCCGGGGGCTCGCTCCACCGGCGCCGCCGGGCGAGTTCCCCTACACCCGCGGCATCCACGCCAGCGGGTACCGCGGCAAATTGTGGACGATGCGCCAGTTCGCCGGCTACGGCACGCCGGAGGAGACCAACCGCCGCTACAAGGAGCTGCTCGCAGCAGGAGGCACCGGCCTCAGCGTCGCCTTCGACTTGCCGACCCTGATGGGCCGCGACCCTGACCACGCCTGCTCGCAGGGCGAGGTGGGCAAGTGCGGCGTCAACGTGGCGTCTCTGGCCGACATGGAGCGGCTCTTCGACGGCATCGACCTCGGCGCCGTCACGACGTCGATGACCATCAACTCGCCGGCCGCGGCCATCTTCGCGATGTACCTGGTCGTGGCGGAGCGGCAAGGCGTCCCGTGGCGGGCCCTGTCGGGCACCCTGCAGAACGACATCCTCAAGGAGTACATCGCCCAGAAGGAGTACATCTACCCGCCCGCCCCGTCGATGCGCCTCGTCACCGACACGTTCGCCTTCTGCGCCCGCGAAACGCCGCGATGGAACACCATCTCGGTGAGCGGCTACCACATCCGCGAAGCGGGGGCCACGGCCCTGCAGGAGCTGGCGTTCACCCTGCGGGACGGCATCGAGTACGTGCAGTACGGGGTGGACGCGGGGCTCGCGGTCGACCGCTTCGCCCCCCGCATCTCGTTCTTCTTCAACGCCCACAACGACTTCTTCGAGGAGATCGCGAAGTACCGCGCCGCCCGCGCCCTGTGGGCGGCGGCGATGCGCGACCGCTTCGGGGCGCGGGACGAGCCGTCGTGGAAGCTGCGCTTCCACACCCAGACCGCCGGGGTGTCCCTGACCGCCCAGGAGCCCCACAACAACGTGGTCCGCACCGCCGTGCAGGCGATGGCCGCGGTGCTCGGCGGCACCAACTCGCTGCACACCAACTCCCTCGACGAGGCCCTGTCGCTGCCCACCCGCGAGGCGGCGCTGCTCGCCCTCCGCACCCAGCAAGTCATCGCCCACGAGAGCGGCGTCACCGCCCACGTCGACCCCCTGGGCGGGTCGTTCTTCATCGAGCGGCTCACCCGCGACATGGAGGAGGGCGCACGCGAGTACTGGCGGGCCATCGACGACCTCGGCGGCATGGTCGAGGCCATCGAGGCCGGCTATCCGCAGCGCGAGATTGCCGAGAGCGCCTACCGCTTTCAGCGCGAAGTCGAGTCGGGCGAGCGGAAGATCGTCGGGGTCAACGACCGCACCGGCGAGACCGGGACCGCGGTCGAGACCCTCTACATCGACGAGGCGGCGGCGGCCGCGCAATGCGACCGGCTCGCGGCGCTGCGGGCTGACCGGGACGGCGCCGCCGTCTCCCGCGCCCTCGACCGCCTGCGCGAGGCCGCCCTCGGCACGGACAATCTCATGCCCCTTTTGATCGACGCGGTGCGCGCCTACGCCACCCTCGGCGAGATGTGCGACGCGCTCCGCGACGTCTGGGGCGAGTACGAGGAACCGGCGTCGTTCTGAGCACGTGCGCTGGGGCCGCTGCTCGCTCCGGGAGTGACCTCGGCTCGGGGCCGTCGCCAGGGGCGTCCGACGGGTGTCGAACGACTTCCTGCAGGTGCAACAGGGCTCGCTCCACCGGGCAGAGACTTCCTACGGCCGCGCGTACACCGAGCGCCCCCGCGAGAACGTCTCGAGGACCGCAACGTGCTCCAGCTCGGCCGGGTCCGCCGTCAGCGGATTCCGGTCCAGGACCACGAGGTCGGCCTGCTTCCCTACCGTGATCGATCCCTTCGTGCCTTCCTCGAAGTACTGGTACGCGGCCCCCAGGGTGACCGCGTGGAGCGCCTCGCGAACGGTGGCGCGCTGGTGCGGGCCGAGTACGTGCCCGCTGCGCGTGGTGCGGTTCACGGTGATGGAGACCAGCCGCATGATGTCCGGGGGCACGATGGGGGCGTCGTTGTGCACGGTGAAGGGCACGCCGCGCTCGATGGCCCAGCGCACGGGGCTGACGTTGTTGCCTCGCGCCTCGCCGAAGCTGCGCCGATGCCAGTCGCCCCAGAAGAAGGCATGGGCGGAGAAGAACGAGGGGATGGTCCCGAGAGCGGCGGCCCGGTCGAGCTGGTCGGCGCGCATGAGCTGGGCGTGGATGATGACGGCGCGGTGATCCGGCATCGGGTCCCGGCCCGTCACCGCGGCCGCGACCCCGTCGAGCATCAGGTCGATGGCGGCGTCGCCGTTGGCGTGGACGATGATGGGCACGCCCCGGCCGATGAGGTGTGCGGCGCCGGCCCGGTAGGCGTCGGGGTCGAGGGTGCCGTAGGCGCGATAGTCGGGCGGCGCCTCCGGGGGGCCCTCCGCGTACGGCTCGGTGACCCAGGCCGTGCGCCCCTGGGGCGACCCATCGAGGCTGAACTTGACGCCGGCGACGCGGAGGCCGCCGCGGTAGGCCGGCTCGTGGGTCACGCCTTCCGCGTCGGCCATCGTCCGAAACCGCGGGAACACCGCCACGTCCACCGCGAACGGCTCGCGCGAGGCGGCGGCCCGCAGGGCCCGGACGACCTCGGGCCCCGTCGATCCGTCCTGCACGGTCGTGGTTCCGTAGGCGGCGTAAACCTCGATGGCGCGGCGGGCCAAGGTCTCGAGGTCACCGGCGGTCGGAGCCGGCCCGCCGCTTGCGACCAGCCCTCCCGCCCTCCCCTCGAGCACGCCGACGGGCTCTCTCGACCCCGCGCGGCGCCGGATGTGTCCGCCCGGCGGGTCCGGCGTGTCGGCCCCGACGCCGGCCGCCCCGAGAGCGGCGGAGTTGGCGGCCCTCAGGTGCCCCGACACGTGGGTCAGCACGATGCGGTGGCGGGTCGAGGCCCGGTCGAGGTCGTCACGCGTCGGGTGGCGCCGCTCGGCCAGCAGCGAGTCGTCATAGCCGCTCCCCAGCACCACCTCGCCGGGCGGCACGTCCCGCTCGGCGATCCACGCCCGGATCTTCCGCACGAGGCCGTCCATGTCGGTAACGTCGCCCACCGGCGGCGAATGCAGCGAGAGGGTGTCGAGGCCCCGTCCCACCCCGAGGAAGTGGCCGTGCGTGTCGATGAAGCCGGGGAGGAGGGCGCGGTCGCCGAGCTCGACGACGCGGGTCCGGTCGCCGCGCCGCGCGAGGACCGCATCGCGCGTCCCCGCCGCGGTGATGACGTCGTCGCGCACCGCCACCGCCTCGACGGCGGGCCGCTCCGGGTCCATGGTGACGATGTTGTCGCCCACGAAGATGGTGTCGGCGGCCTGCGCGGCGGCGACGGAAGGAACGCACGCCGCGAGCGCGGCGGCGACGACGACACCGACGACCGGGTCCGACCTCTTCATCACGTCCTGACCTCCAGCACCGCGGGGTCGCCGGAACGCGGCGGCCCTGACGCGCCTGCGCCCCGCCCATGATACCCGCGAGGCGGCGACCGCCGCCGCCCACCGCGTCGGAAGTTCGAGCTGCAGCCCGAGCTTGGCCGGCCGGCCGGGTGTGATTGCGGTCGGCCGCAGGTCGTTCGGCCCGTCGTTCCGGGCCTCTTCGATCACCGCGTACTCGTTCAGCACGTGGTTGCGTCCTTGGCCCGCTTGACGCGCGTACTCCCGCCCACGATACTGCTTGGCGGGGCCGGCGCGACGCCGCGCGGGCCTGTCTCCCATTCATCGAACCACCGCTGTCTTCGCCGCCGAGAATCTCATGACGACCGATTCCGTCAGCCCCGCTTCCGCCCCCCTGACCCGGCTCTCCGAGGAAGAAGACCTGTTCCGCGCCAGCGTCCGCGCGTTCGCGGAGGCGGAGATCGCCCCGCACGTCCGCGAGATGGACGAGCGGGCGGTCATGCCGCGGGCGCTCATGGACAAGCTGTTCGACCTCGGGGTGATGGGCATCGAGGTTCCCGAGTCGCTCGGCGGGGCCGGCGCCCCGTTCTTCCTGTCGGTGCTGGCCGTCGAGGAGTTGGCCCGCGTCGACCCGTCGGTCGCGGTCGTGGTCGACGTGCAGAACACCCTCATCATCAACGCGCTGCTGCGCTGGGGATCGGCCGACCTGCAACAACGGTTCCTCCCCCGCCTCGCCGGCGGCGCGGTCGGGGCCTACGCCCTGTCCGAGGCCGGCTCCGGCAGCGACGCGTTCGCGCTGAAGACCCGCGCGGTCGAGGACGGAGGCGACTACGTCATCACGGGGCGCAAGCTCTGGATCACCAACGCGAGCGAGGCGGGGCTCTTCATCGTCATGGCCAGCGTCGACCCCGCCGCCGGCCACCGCGGCATCACCGCCTTCGTCGTCGAGCACGATCGCCCCGGGCTCGAGGTCGGCAAGAAGGAGGACAAGCTGGGCATCCGGGCCAGCAGCACCTGCGAGCTGATCCTCGACGGGTGCCGCGTGCCGCGGAGCCACGTCCTCGGCGAGCGCGGCAAGGGCTACCGCGTCGCCATCGAGACGTTGAACGAAGGCCGCATCGGCATCGGGGCCCAGATGGTGGGGCTCTCCCAGGGCGCGCTCGACCACGCCGTGCGCTACGTGAAGGAGCGCGAGCAGTTCGGCCGGCCGATCGCCGGGTTCCAGGCCGTCCAGTTCCAGGTGGCGCAGGCGCAGACCGAGGTCGACATGGCCCGGCTCGGCGTCTACAACGCCGCCCGCCTCCGCGACGCCGGCCAGCCGTTCCTGACCGAGGCGGCGATGGCCAAGCTCTTCTCGTCGCAGGTCGCCGAGCGGACGACGTCCCTCGCCGTGCAGCTCTTGGGCGGAGCGGGCTACACCAAGGACTACCCCGTCGAAAAGCTGTACCGCGACGCCAAGATCGGCCAGATCTACGAGGGCACGTCGAACATGCAGCTCCAGACCATCGCCCGGCAGATCCTTGGGCCCGCGAGTGGCTGAATGTCGTCCGCAGCGGATGCCACCACGGCCCGGTGAGTAGCCGGGAACCGACGGATGGCCCCTTCACCCCGGGCGGGGCGCTCGCCCGAACCACCGTGGGTGCTCGACACCTATCCCGACAATCGAGTCATCCCTCACCCCCGGCGGGGCGCTCGCCCGAACTACCGTGGTACCATCCGCGGCATGGTCGCTGAACGCGATCCGATCGCCGCCTACCTGGAGACCTTCGAGCGCCTGCGTGCGCGCAAGCGCTGGAGCACCGACACCGCCACCTACCGCTTCGTGGCCCTCACCCTCGGCGCCGCCGGCGAGCGCGTCTCGCACGACGGTCTGGAGGAGGTCGCGGCCGGGCTGCGGCGGCGGGCCGGCTGGACGAGTCCGCTGCGTTCCGAGATCCGCTACCTGGTCGCGGCGATGATCCTGCGGCGGGGCCTCGACGCGGCCAGGGTCCACCAACAAGTCATCGCCACGCGGGGCGGCTTCCGCGAGCACGGCATCAAGCGCCGCGGCGCCGGCGCGACCCTCGCGGCCCTGCTGTTGGTGCTGCAGGCCAAGGGGAAGCGGGTGCCGAAGTCGCACCTCAGTCGCCTCGCGCAGATCTTCACCCAGTGGCGCGCCGATCACTTCTGGCTCACCGACGGCAACGACCTGCCGGCGGCGGCCCTGCACGCCGGCCGCGACCTGTCGGTGGAATCGCTGACCGCCGACATCCAGCGGGCCTACGCTCGCCTGCGCGACGCCGGGTTCCGCCGCGGCAACCCACTGCAGCTCGTGTCGCACATGCTTGCCGCCGATCCTCGTGGAACCGACACCGCGATCCAGCGCTTCGCCGTCGTCGCCGACCGCCTGCGCGAAGCCGGCGAGCGGGTCGGGACGGGCCGCTACGACGAGGTCGCGGTGCTGGCCCTCACCCAGGGCGCGCCCGGACAGGTCGTCGGCCGCGTGTTGCGTTACCGCGACCGCCTGCGACGCGCGAGGCCGCGACCCTCGAAGGACATCGCCTTCTCTCTCGCCGCCGGCATCGAGTTGGCCGAGGACGGCGAGAAGGCCGGCGAGGGCAGCGCCGGCGACCTCGCGGCGCTGCAGTCCATCCGCGCGATCCTGGACGCCCAGCAGGCCGCCGCCATGGTCGCGGTAAGCGCGAGCGGCGCCGCCGCGGGGTCGAGCTCCTGATCACCGGCGACGGACTTCGACACGGTCAAGGGCGTGCCCGCGGACAACGCGCGCCACGTCACCTTCGAGGCGGCCGCGCTCAAAGCACACGCTAGGCCTAACCCTCTTGGATTCTATGAGTTGAGCCGAAACGGGCTCCGAAACTTCGGGTTAGGCGTCCACTAGCATGGCTCCATCCGGAAGGCTCAGCAGGCACGGACGGCGGGCGACAACCGGGAGTCCGTGTGCGGAGCGTCCGGACTCTCGGATCATGGTGCACAGGTCGGTTGAAACGCGTAGCGCAGCGATGCCTCCGGGCAGTTCACGACGCTGTGCCGAATCCGAACCTAGGAGGATGCGATGGGGAAGCGCTGGTGGATCCGGAGCGGCTTGGTGGTCGTGATGGCGGTTTCGCCCGTTCTCGCCCAGGAGCCGGTGCAGGAGCGGTTCAGACTGGTCGTCACGAACGAGACCGGCACGATGGAAGAAGAGCTCAACCGGGCCGGGGCGGCCGGCTACCGGTTCGCGGCGACGCCGGGCGGCGAGACGGCGTTCGTCGGCAACGGCGTCGTGACGATGAGGCACGACCCCGAGGGCCGACGGTTTCGCTATATCCTGTTGGCGACGATGCGGGCCGCCACGCTGCAGCGTGAGTTGAACGGCGTGCCACCGGAGTTCGACATCGTCGGGATGATGGCTTTCGGCAGCCTCAAGGAGACGGTGGTGATTCTCGAGGCCGAGATGCGCGAGGGGTCGGTACCGTAGTCGCTGTCGCGGCAAGCCGCCCCTTCAGGAATGACCGGCGGCAAGAACGCCGCGAGACGCCGAAACCCTGCTGCCCGCCGCCCGACCGCGCGCCCTGCGACTCGGGGAACGACGCGACCGTGCGAACGACCGGCGGCAAGAACGCCGCGGGGCGCCGAAGCCCTACCGCCCGTCGCCGGGCCGCGCGCCCTGCGACTCGAGGAACGCGGCGACGGTGCGCATGCGGGCCATGCGGGCGCCATCGAGGGCAGTGCGGCCGGCGGCGTCGGTGGCGTTGATGTCGGCGCCGAGGGCCAGGGCGACCTGAACGGCGTCCAAGGCGAGCACCTCGGCCTCTTCGGGGTCGGGAGGCGCCCACGCCCGCAACCGGCCGCCGCCCATGCCGGCGGCCGCCATCAGCACGGTCGTCGACTCGGTGATCACCTGGGTGTACCGCTGCTTGTAGTTCGCATGGTGCACGAACGACGGGTCGGCGCCGTGCTCGGCGAGAAGGCGCATGACGTCGGGGGCCGAGAAACGCGCGGCGAGCCAGATCGGGGTGGCCCCGATGAGGGCGGGCCGGAAGTTGTAGTCGCGGGAAGCGCGCCGCGTGGGGGTCCAGGTGTGCAGCACCGCGTCGGCGTCGGCCCCGTGGTCGAGCAGGGTCGCCACCATCGACGCGTCGCGGCGCATGACGGCGGCGTGGATGGCGGCGAAGCCCGCCTCGGCCGCATCGGGGTCGGCGCCCGCCTCCAGCAACAGCGTCACGAGCGGAGCGTAGCCGGCGTGCGCGGCCATGGTGACGGCGCTCACTCCCCATGCGTTCCTGTCGTCGACATCGGCGCCGGCCGCGATGAGGAGGCGCGCCGAAGCGATGTCGCCGTTGCGCGCGGCGAACATGAGCGCGGTGTTGCCGCCGTGGGGAATGTCGGCGTTGTACTCGGGCTGGCCGTGCGGCGGCACCGCCATCATCTGGCTCCACACGTCGGAGCGCGCGTGCACCGCCGCCCCGTGGGCCAGCAGCACCGCGACGACGTCGGCGTGGTGCTGCGCGACCGCCCACATCAGGGCGGTCTGGCCGCGGGGGCCGCGAGCCTCGGTATCGGCCCCGTGGGCTAGGAGCAGCCGGGCCACGTCGGGGGCGCCGGCCCGCGCCGCCACCATCAGTGCGGTCTCGCCGGCGAGGAGCGGCCGGTTCGGGTCGGCCCCCGCCTCGAGCAGGGTTTCGACCACGGCGGCACTTCCGTTCTGGCTCCCCGCCCACAGCGCCGTCACCCCGAGGTCGGTCGTGGCGTCGACGTCGGCCCCGGCGTCGAGGAGCCGTGCGACGGTCTCCGCGTCGTCGCGGTGGCTCGCCCAGTGCAGGGCGGTCGAGCCGTCGGCGTCCGCCGCCCCGACGCTCGCGCCGCCGTCGAGCAGCGCCGCCACCGCCGTCGCGTCGCCCCGCTTGGCGGCGTCGACGAGGGGCGGGACCTCGGCCGACACGACCCCGGCGGCGCCGGCAAGGACCGCAAGGACCGCCGCAGCAACCACGACACGGGCTCTCAGCAGGAACATGGTGGATACCGCCCTTCGCCTAAGGGGAAGCCGCCGGAAACCGAGTTGCCGAGCGCGCTTGTCGACCGTCCCTGGGAGAAGCTGCCCATGTCGCGGGGCGTCTTCGCAGCGTTTGCCAGCGACAACCGCGACACGACGGCAAGAGAAGCTCTGGGACAGGCATCGATCGTGACGGGCCCGCCGACTCCGGAGCAAACGGGCCCTCCAATCACGGTCTGAATCGCCCCGGCCAACGTCGCGAGGCGATTCTCCGTCACCGCACCTACAGCAGCCCCGTCAGGGTGTCGACGGGCAGCGCGCCGGTGCTGCCGCCGATGCGCTCGACCGGCACCCCCATCTTGTCCATCAGGGTGACGAGCAGGTTCGCCATCGACGGCTCGTCGGTGTAGCGGATGTGGCGACCGCTCGGCAGGCGACCCGCCCCGCCGCCGGCGAGCATCAGCGGCAGGTCGATGCCCGAATGCCGCGTGCTGTTCGAGATGCCCGACCCGTAGAGGATCGTGATGTGGTCGAGCAGCGTCCCGTCGCCGTCGGGCGTCGCGCGCAGCTTTTCCAGATACCGCGCGAACAGCGCGGTGTGGTACGTGTTGATCTTCGACATGTGCGCGACGAGGGTCGGGTCGTCGTTGTGGTGCGAGAGCGGATGGTGCGCCTCGGGCACGCCGATCTGCGGATAGGGCCGGGCGCTCTGCTCCTTGCCGATCATGAACGCGATGACCCGAGTCAGGTCCGACTGCAGGGCCAGCACCTGGAGGTCCATCATCAGATCGTAGTGGTCCTCGAAGTCGGACGGCGCCCCCTGGGGCTGCTCCAGGGTCGGCAGCTCGAGGTCGCTCTGCTCCTCGGCCTTCTCGATGCGGCGCTCGACGTCGCGGATGGCCTCGGTGTACTCCTCCATCTTCGTCTGATCGCCGGGCCCGAGCTCGCGGCGCAAGGCGGCCAGCTTGTCCCCGACCGAGTCGAGCAGGCTCTTGTGCTGCCGCAGCCGCGCCGCGCGGGCCTGACGGTCGGTGGTGCCGCTGTCGCCGAACAGGGTCTCGAACACCGCCCGCGGGTTCGACTCGGTCGGCAGGGGCAGCGTGGGGCTGCGCCACGACAGGGTGTGGGTATAGACGCAGCTCAGGTTGCCGGTGCACGCGCCCGCGTTGTTGGGCGGGTCGAGCGACAGCTCGAGCGACGGCACCTGCGTCTCGTTCTGGAAGTGCCGGGCCAGGAGCTGGTCCACCGACACGTCGGCGATGATCTCGATCTCGTTCGTCCCGCCCCGGGTGGTGCCGGTCAGGAACGAGCCCGACGCCCCGGCGTGGATGTAGTTCCAGCTCGCGTTGAGCCCGGAGAGGACGATCATCTGGTCCTTGAACGAGGCCAAGGGTCCGAGAATCGGCGACAGCTCGTAGCCCGTCCCCTCCCCCTTCGGCTTCCAGTAGGGGATGGCCATGCCGTTGGGCACGTAGAACGCCTGGAAACGCGGCACCGGCCCCGGGGCCGCCCGGCCCCGCAGCGACAACGCCGGATGCATGGCGTCGAGAAGCGGCAGGGCCACCGTGGCGCCGAGCCCGCGCAGCACCGTCCGCCGCGGCAACGTCTTCGTCAGGAAGGTCATGGATGCCTCTCTCCTCGCCGGGGACACCGTCGCCCGGCGGCTCCGCTTTCCGCCCAACCGGTCCTCCGGGAATCGGCGCCCGCCGGAACGCCGCCGACCCCGGCCCGCCGACCGTCGCCTGACGGCTCCGCCAGGCGACCGACCATCCACAGCGCCCGCGCCACGGCGCAGACCGCCGACTTCAGTTCACCGGCTCCGCCGCCCGGACGCCGCGCATCCGAAACGTCGGACTCTTCACGATGCCGACGACGAGCGACGACCAGCGGTAGCCGTCGTCGGCCGCCTCCCGCACGATCTGGCGCACCGCGGGCCGGTCGTAGTACTCCAGCGGACGCCCCAGCGCATAGGCCAGCAGCTTCTCGGTCACCGTCCGCGGGAACCTCTCGGGGTCGTCGAGCAGCAGGGACCGCAGTCCCGCGAGGCCCTCGATGCTCTCGCCGGCCGCGGTGGTGCCGGTCGCGTCGACCGGCTCGCCCGCCTCGTCGACGGTGCGCCAACCGCCGATGACGTCGAAGTTCTCCAGCGCGAACCCGAGCGGATCGATCACCGCGTGGCAGCTCGCGCAAGCGGGGCTCTGCCGATGCCGAGCCAGCCGCTCCCGGATCGACGGCGGCCGCACGCCCGGCTCCTCCTCCAGCGTCGTGTCCACGCCGGGCGGGGGCGGCGGTACCGGCAGCCCGAAGATGTTGTCGAGCAGCCACTTCCCGCGCAGCACGGGCGAGGTGCGGTCGGGATAGGACGTCGTGGCGAGCAGCGCCCCGTGCGCGAGCAACCCGCCCCGCCGGCTCGAGTCGGGCAGCGGCACCCGCCGCAGCCGGCTCCCGTAGATGCCGGGGATACCGTAGTGACGCGCGAGCCGCTCGTTGACGAACGTGTAGTCGGCGTCGAGCAGCTCGTGGACGCTGCGGTCGCCGCGCAGGGTGCCGGCCACGAAGGTCTCCGTCTCGGCCCGGAACGCCTCGAGCAGCGTCTCGTCGTAGTTGGGGTAGACGATCGGGTCGACGACGACCTCGCTGACCCGACGCAGGTTCAACCACTGGGCGGTGAAGTCGTCCACTAGCGCGTCGACGGCCCGCGGGTCCGCGAGCATCCGCCGCGCCTGCCCCTCGAGGACCGCGGGGTCCGACAGCGCGGCCTGCTCCGCGAGCGCCAGCAGCTCGTCGTCGGGAACGCTGCTCCAGAGGAAGAACGACAGCCGCGACGCGAGGTCGACGTCGTCGAGCGGGTAGGCGGCCTGGGCGGCCGGCAGGTCGACCGGGTCGCGGTGCACCCGCAGCAGGAAGTCGGGGTCGATGAGCAGGCGCTCGAGGGCGAACTGCACGCCGTGCTCGAAGCTGTCCGCCGCGGCCCGGCCCTGGTCGTAGAAGTCGAGCAGCACCGCGATATCGGTCTCGGTGACGGGCCGGCGGTACGCGCGCCGGGCCAGCCTCGACAGGATCTCGCGGGCGCACGGTCGCTCGTCGGCCGCGGACCCCGGCCGACAACTGAAGATGGCCCGCCGGCTCGGCGTGTCGGCGACGGTGCCGGCCACCTCGTAGGGTCCGCCGATCTCGACCGAGCCGACGGCCGCATAGCCCATGTAGATCTGGTCGTTGGTGAGCACGCGACCCCGCTGCAGCGGCTGCGGCAGGCCTTCTTCCTCCCACAGCTCGCGCACGAACGACACGCCCACGGTGTGGGGACCGGCCTCGACCGGAACCTGGACGATCAGGTGGTCGTCGCCGGTGAGCTGCATGAAGGCTTCCCACTCGGGGTCCTTCACGAACCCCGGCTCGCCGGCCCCGGCGTAGCTGGCCGCGCCCGGAAGGCCGGGGGCGTCGCCGCCGACGGTGAAGCGCCGCAGCAGCCGCCCGTCGAGGCGGACGTCGAGCCGCTGCGGCCAGCCCATCCCCATGAGGTAGGCCTGGTACTGGCGACGCAACCGCACCCGGATGGCGTACTCGCCGTCGACGGGGAAGTGGTAGGGAACCGCGAGGCCACCGCGCGAGCCGAGCGGCAGGTCCTCGCTCTGCCGCCCGTCCTGAACGATGTGCAGGGGCACCTCGAACGTCTCGAACCCCGCCGCCGGCGGCGGCAGGCCTACTGCGAGGCGGGTGACCTGCCGGGCTACCGACAAGTACCGGTCGAGGTGCGCGCGCGAGATGGTGAGGACATCGGCGAAGTTGTCGAAGCTGCCGTCGGCCGTCTCGTCTCCGGGCAGCAGCGAGGAGACGTCGACGTCGAGGTCGAAGAGGTCGCGGACGGCGTTGGCGTACTCGGTCCGGTTGATCCGATGCACGGCGCTGCCGCGGCCGGGATAGGGCTCGGCCGCCCACGCCGCGTCGAGCGCGCCTTCGAGGTGGGCGGCCACCGCGGTGTAGGTCGACTGGTCGGGCCGGCGCCGCCCCGGTGGAGGCATCGACGCCGCCCGCAGCTTCGCGACGACCTTCTCCCAGAGCTCGGGGTCGGCCTCGGGATGCTCCGCGTCGACCCCGGCGAGGCTCAGCTCGGCCGTGCGCAGCCGGTCGTTGTGGCACGCGACGCAATACCGGTCGAGCATCGTGCGCACGTCGGCCGCGGTCGCGGCGCCCGCGGGCTCCTGCGCCGCCGCGCCCCCGGCCGACGCCGCCACGAGGCAGAGGGCGCCCGCGACCGAGGACATCCCGAACCGCCGCCGACGACCCGTCCGACCGTCGTCACGCAGTAACCGCATGCCTCTCCCCGTTCCCGTCCGGGTCGTGCTGCCCCGGCGGGCGCACTTGGACCGGTCAATTGTGCCCCATCGTCACCGACTTGGCAACGCGCATTCCACGGCGATGGAGCTCCTCTCGGGACAGCCGGTTGCCGGCGCTGAACCCACTGATGCCGCGCAACGTCTCGTTCTGCAGGCGCTTGAGCCGGTCGGACTCGGTCTCCTCGCCCGACCACCGAATCAGGAACTCTCGGACGGCGGCAGACACCGAGGTGCCGGTTTCGGCCGCCCTGATGCGCGCACGCCGATGCACCTCGTCGTCTATCGAGACCGTGATATTTCTCATGGGCACAGTCTCACAATATCCAATTCCACCTTGCAATCCAGGGCGCACCTGCCGCCGACGCCGCGAGCGCTCGCCCGTCGCTTCGCGCTCCTTGGCCCCCTTCTGCCTCGCCCGCCTCGTCTCGCCCTGCTCGCCAGGTCATCACACCCCATCACTGCCCGTCCCGTCGGCTCCGCCGCCCCGCCGCGACCCGAACTCCGCTCCACCCAGCTCACCGTGCCGCACGCCCCGCCGGCGTCCCCTCTCCGGCCGCCCCGGGTCCCGCCGCCGCCACCTCGTCCTCCCGCTGAACTCTCTCGCGCCCCAATCGACGAAAGTACGCGCCCAAGCGCGTGACATCGTATCCGTGTTCGCGGGCGATCTCATCCTTGATCCGCCACACTTCCTGGATGATCTCATCCGCCATCCTCGTCCCCTCCCATCAGCTCCTGAGAAGCTGCCCAGATACCCCACCGCGGGGCTGATCAGGTCCGAACCGAACACCAGATAGAGCTTGGCGTGAAGGAGATGCCTGAGAATGAGCCCGATCACCACCCGCCTCGGCCTGATTCGTCGGCGCCCCGGAGGTCAGTTGCTCGCGGAACTCCTCCACGAGTCCCTTCTTGAGCCGCAAGGCCGTCTGATTGTCGAGATCCGGTTGGTCGGGCGACAGGGTACCGGCCGCTCGCCTCGCCAACCCTCGTCGGGCAGGCGCAACTGCTCCTCCGCGGTCCTGGCCCCGCCGGCCACGGGCGTCGCCGGCGGCGGGAGCGATGCGGGTTGCGCCAAGTTGCCCCTCGATGCGCCAAGGTCGGCGCAGGCGTGCTCGGCATACGGGTATGGCGCCGATGCGCTTCACGGTGAGACCGCCGACGCGGGCCTCTCTCCCCCCAGCCGCTCGGTGTCGACGAACATCGTCAGGGCCACTCCGTCCCAGCGCCCGTCGCGGCTCGGGCTGCCCTCGGCGGCGGAGCCCATGGGCATGGCGCCGGTCAGCGACGCGGCCCGGCGGTAGGCGCGCGCAAGGTACGAGCGCACGAGATCGGCGCGCGCCTGCGACTGCCGGTAATCGAGGCCGGGGCCACCGCCGTCGGCGTAGCCCTCGACCACGATGGGACTGTCGCGGGGATAGGCGAGCAGCCCGGCCATGGCCTCGTCGAGCCGGGCGACGGCGCTCTCCGCCAGGGCGATGCGCCCCCCGCCGTCGGTCTCGAACAGCAGTTCGCCCTCCACCCAGATGCGGAGCGGCGTGTAGCGGTCGTCGTCGAGCAGCTCGCGGTAGTCGTCGCGCGTGAGCTGGTCGAGATTGTAGAAGCCGCGGTCGGCGAAGAAGCGGCTGAACGGCCAGCTCCGCTTGAGAGCCTCGGTGTTCTCGGCGATGTCCGCCATGGCGTTGCGGGCGAGGGCCGCCGCCTCGCCGGCGTCGGCCATCAACTGCGTCGCGTCGCCGTCGGGGCCGCCGAGGCGGGTGACGACGTGCTCGAGCTGCTCGGCGCTCCGGCGGACGGCTCGCACCGTGGCCTCGGTCTCCGCCACGGTGCCGACCAGCCCGTCGTAGAGCGCGTCGTCCGCGAGCAGCCGACCCACGGTGCCCTCGCCCCCGGACAGACCGGCCACCAGCGACTGCGTCTCCGCCAGGACCGTCAGCGTGCCCTCCATGACCTGGGCGCTCGCGCCGGTGATGGCCTCGATGTCGGCGCCGACGCTGGTAACGAGCCGCGTGGTCGTCTCGACGGTCGTGGCCAGGTTGCCCAGGGCCTCGGCCATCTCCTCGCGCAGCCCGGTGAACTCTGCGGCCACGGTGGTGAAGGTCCGACGGCCCTCCTCGATGAGGTCGGCGATCTCCACCGCATCGACCCCGCGGATGCGGTCGCCGTCCTCCACCGGCGGGGCCCCGGCGCTGCCCGACCGGATCTGGATGAACACCGACCCCAGCAGCCCGTCCGTCAGCACCGCCGCCACCGAGTCGGTGCGCACGAGCGGCCGTAGGTCCTCGCGCACCCGCATGCGAACGAGGAAGCGCTCCCCGGGGGTCGGCGGGATCTCGATGCCGAGCACCTCGCCCGCGTCGAAGCCGGCAAGGCGCACGCCGGTGCCGATGCCGATGCCGGTGACGTTGCCGAAGTCCGCCTCCACCTCGAAGCGCTCCGCGAACAGCAACCGGCGGTCGCCGATCATGAACAGCCCCACCGCGAACAACAGGATCCCGCCGATCACGAACGCGCCGACCCAGGCCAGGCGTGGGGAACCCATGCGTCATCCCTCCCGCGCGACTTCATCGAGAGCGTGCGTCCGGCCGGCCGCGGGGTCCTTGCATCCCCCGTTCAGGAGGCGGCGTCCGCCGTCGCTCAGCTCGTCTTCGCCCTCCCGAGCCGACAGGACAGCCCTGACCGACCGGTCGCCATGCGCCGCGGGGTATCGGAGACGGCGTTCGGCGGCGAGCCCCTCGGCGTCGGGCCGGCCATGCACGAGCCGGTGCGGCCGATCTCGGAAACTGGCTTCCATGCCGACGATTGTAGCGCGGCTTCGCGCGCCGGAACGGTATCGAGGCGCTCGGCACGATGGCCGTTACGGCATTGCGGGGCGGCTCGCCGGGGGCCGACGGCGACGCGAAGCACCTCGATCGTCCGCGGCGACAGGTCGCGCCGTGCTACCCGCCCGACTCCGACGCCAGGAACCGCCGCACGATGCCGTGACGGCTCCGCTCGAGCTGTTCGGCCGACCCGTGCTCGATCACCTTCCCCTGGTGCAGGAACACCAGCGTGTCGCCGATGCGCCGCGCGCTCGGGATGTTGTGGGTCACGATGACCAGGGTCGTGCCGAACTCCCGCTTGACGCGCACCAGCAGGTCGTCGATCTCCCCCGAGGTCACGGGGTCCAGCCCCGCGCTCGGCTCGTCCACGAGCAGTATCGACGGCTCGAGCACCATCGCCCGGGCCAGCCCCGCCCGTTTACGCATGCCCCCCGACAGGTCTGCAGGCATCTTGTCGTAGTCGCGGGCGAGGCCCACCAGCCCCAGCGTCGCCTCCGCCCGGGCGCGTATCTCCTCGTCCGGCATGCGAGTGTGCCGCCGCAAGGGGAAGGCGACGTTGTCACCCACCGTCAGCGAGTCGAAGAGCGCCGAGTTCTGGAACAGGAACCCGACCTGCCGCCGCACCGCCGCGACGGTCTGGGGCGGGAGCCGGGCGAGGTCGTGTCCCAGCACCAGCACCCGCCCGGCGTCGGGGGCGAGCAGACCGACGATGTGCCTCAACATGACGCTCTTGCCGGTGCCGCTGCGGCCGAGGACCACGGTGGCCCGCCCCCCCGGCATCTCCAGGCAGACGTCGTCGAGCACCGTGAACCGCCCGAAGCGCTTCGACACGTGATCGAGGCGAATCGGGGCCCCGTCGCCGGTCATTCGCCGGTCTCCGCGGAACGCGCAGCCCCCCACGCGCCGCCGCCGCTCATTCCGCCGTCTCCGGGAACACGAAGAAGATCAGGCGCACGAGCACGACGTTCGCCGCGATCATCAGCATCGAGGCCAGCACCACGCTGCGCGTCGCGGACCGGCCCACCCCCTGGGTGCCGTGCGACGTGTGCATGCCGATGTAGGAGGCGGTCATCGCGATGATGAAGCCGAAGACCATCGTCTTCAGGGTGCCGGGCAGGTAGTCGGTGAACTGCACGATCGAGAAGGCGGCCTCGAAATAGGTCCGGAACGCCATGCCGGATATGGCGGCCTCGGCCACCCACCCGCCGACGATGCCGGTGAAGTTCATCAACGTGGTCAGGATGGGCATCGCCACCACGCAGGCCACCATCCGAGTGACCACGAGAAACTTGAACGAGTCGACGGCGACGGCCTCGAGGGCGTCGACCTGCTCGGTCACCTTCATCGCCCCGAGCTCGGCCCCGACCCCCGCGCCGACGCGGCCCGAGACGAGGAGACCGACCACGAGGGGGCCGGTCTCGCGCACGAGGGCCAGGGTGAGGGCGGCGGGAATCAGCGCCTCGGCCCCGAACCGCTGGAGCGAGGCGCGGGTGTGCATGGAGAGGACGATGCCCACCGCGAAGCCCGCGGCGGCGATGAGCGGCGCCGACAGCCACCCGATCTCGTAGAGCTGGCGCGCCGTCTCCTTCAGCTCGAACGGCGGCCGGAAGGCGTCACGCACGGCCCGGGCCGAGAAGAGCACGGCGTCTCCGGCCCGCGCCAGGGGCGCCACCACGTAACGGTCGAGGAATTCGGCCATGCCATGTTCCGTCCCGACGGCGCTTGTCGAAGCCCGCGCCGTCCCGCCTGGCCGGCCCCGCGGCGCCCACGGCCGGCAGTCTCATCGAGCCGCACCCGCCCGCCAGGGCGGCGGCGCCCCCCACACCCCGGGCAGGAAGGGCCGGATACGGCCGATCCGGGGCCGGCAGGGCGGGCTTGCGGGCCCCTCCCGATCAGAAAATCCACCAGGCGAGCCCCGCGCTGACGATGGCGGTATCGGCGCTCACCCGGCGGGTCACCACCGAGTCGCCCCGCAGCAGCGTCAGCTCGGGGCGGTTGAAGAGATGGCCGGCGAACACGTTGACGCCGAACCGGGGGGTCACATCGACCCACGCCGACGCGCCGACACGCCACACCCAACTGTCGTCCACCGCGACCACCCGCTCGGGCCCCGCGTCCCCGGTGTCGATACGCAGTCCGTTGAACGCGTAGCCGGCGACGACCGACGCCGCCACGCTGACGCGGCGCTCCCCCACCCGGTACTCGACCCCGCCCATCACCGGGCGGACGCTGAGCCCGGTGCCCGGCGAGACGCCGGAGCCCGCCGCGAACCGCGTCTTCATCCAGCTGAAGGCGAAGGTCGGGTTCAGGCCGGCCGCGGGACCGAGGCGAAGGATGGCGCCGACCCCCAGGGTCCGGTCCAGCGTGCCCCGCGGCGGGGACATCACGGTTCCCGACACTCCGACGCCGATCAGCCGCAGCGGGTCGCCGCTCGGCCGCGGGGCGAGCGCCGGCAGGGCGGTTCTCGGACGGTCCCGCGGCGGGGCGCCGCCGGCGACCACGTCGAGCTCGACGCGGACGCTCACCACCCCGTCGACGGCACGCGCCAACGCCGCCGCGCGGTCCGCGTCGGCAGCCGAGCCGACGGCGCCCCGAAGGACCACGGCGCCGTCCCGCGCCACGACGTCGATCGGCATCGTGCCGAGGTCGGCGTCGTTGACCAGGGCCGTCTTGACCCGGACCGCCAACTGCGCGTCTCCGGCCGCGTCCTGGACGCCGGCGGACGCCCCTGGCGCGAAGCACGCGCCGCCCAGCGCGACCGCGAGGCACACCGCGGCGGCGAGCCGCGGACCCACGCACCCACGATACGGCGGGAGTGCAACCATGACGTCGAGCATGTAACGAGCGCGAACCCGCGCCAACCCGCGCACGCGCGGTGCGGGCGCGGGGCACCCCCGAACGCCTCGCCGCGATGCGCGCCAACCCGCGCACGCGCGGTGCGGGCCCGGCGGCGGTAGCGCAGGCGATGCGCGTCGGGAACGATGCTGCGGCGCAAACGCCTACCGGGCGGCGGCGCGCGCCTCCTCCTCCAGGATCCGGGCCCCGCGCAGGATGCCGCCGAAAGAGTAGTTGGCTTCGTGGCACGCGTACTCGTAGACCCGATCGCCGCTGGCGGGCCAGACGTACTCGCCGCTCCAGGGCGCCGTCCACACCGTGGGGTCGTCGACGGTGAACTGGTACAACAGGTTGTCAGCGTCGATACGGCTGAACCGCTCGACCACGTGCAGGTTCCTCGACGCACCGCCGAGAGCGGGGCGGTCGGTGAAGTTGGTGGTGTCGACGACGAGCGTGTCTCCCTCCCAGTGCCCGACCGAGTCGCCGAGCCAGCTCCGGATCTCGGGCGGGGCGTGCTCCTGGTTCATGCGGACGACGCGCGCGTCGTGGACCATCTCGACGAGAATGAGGACGGTGTCGTCGGTCTGCACGATGCGCTTCAGGTTGTTGTAGAGCACCGGCAGCATCGGAGGGCCCGCCGTCGAGCCGAAGCCCAGCAGGCACCGCTCCGCGAGGGGGCGCTGCTCGGGGTGGTCGTAGGGGCCCGGCGCCTCCAGGTCGTCCTCGAGCCACCAGGCCGTCCCCGTGTTCGGCCGCCCGAAGGCGGCGGCGTAGGCGGCGCGCGCGGACCGCGCCTCCGGGGTCATCGGGGGCTGACGGCCGTTGGGCGGGTCGGTGATGATGGAGGTGCGCCATTCGCCGTCGATCCGGAAACCTGCGGCGCCGCGGTCCATCCAGAACGAGTTGTAGCCGCCCACGTTGCCGGCCGCACCGGTCGACCCGTCGCCGCCCACCGGGGGCGCCTCGCGCGGCGCCCCGGCCTCCACGTTCCGCTCGTCGGGGATGTTGAAGATCCGCTCGAGGGATTGGGCGCCGGCCGCGAGCGCGGCCGCCTCCTCCTCGGTCAGGGTCAGCTTCTCGCCGTACTCCACCGGGCGCTGGAGCGGGGTCAGGGTGGCGATGTCGTAGGTGCCGGACAGGTCCGGCCGGCCGTCCGGACGGCGCGGAACGTCCTGGCTCGACTGCGCGAAGGCGACCGTCGCCGTAAACGCCAGGGCGAGGAGGCCGCAACCGCATCCCCGCAGTACGTTGCTCGTTGCTCTGCCCGACATCGTTGCCTCCAATCCGGACGGCGGCGCCGCCCGCGCTCCCCGGAGCATCCGTGGACCCCGGCCTTCCCGACAGTCTATCGCGGATGCGGGGCCGGCCTCTCCGCCGGCAGCGCGAAGACGTACACCGCGTTGGTCCGATCTCCGCCGACGGGCGCGGCCAGGTACTGCCGCCCCCCCGCCGCGTAGGTGATGGGGAATCCCGACACCGAGCCGGGCAGGCGCGTGTGGAACAGGACGTCTCCGTTCTCGACGTCGTGGACGAAGAAGTTGCGGTCGCTGTCGGCGCTGACCACGAGGCCGCCCGCCGTCGTCAGGGCCGCCGCCCCCGGCCGGGTCATCGTCGAGTGGCGCCACAGGATGCGCCCCGTCGCGATCTCCATCGCGATCAGGTGGCCCCGGTGGGGCTCGCTGTCGGGATGGACGGTGCTGCCCCGCGACAGCCACCCCGTGTCCTGGTAGTAGCTCGCCCCGGGCTCGAGATCGATCTCGGTGAAGGCGCCGCTGACGCAGGTCGGATGGATGGGGATGTAGAGCGCCTGCGTCTCGGGGTGGTAGGCGGAGGCACGCCAGTTCCGGACGCCGCCGAAGTCGGGACAGAACGCGAGCTCGACGTCCTTCACCGGGAGCTTCTCGGGCCGGTAGACCGCTCTCCCCGTCTCCGGATCGACGTCGAGCACGTCCTGATAACCGAGATCGTGGGCGGCGACGAACGCGCCGGTGTCACGGTCGAGCTCCCACAGGATGCCGAGCTTCCCCATCTTGAACAGCGACCGGCGCCCGTCGTGGTCGATGAGCACGCTCTCGAAGACGTCGTCGAGGTCGTGGGTCTCGGCCGGCGTGAACTGGAAGTACCACGACAGCTCGCCGGTGTCGGCGTCGAGAGCGAGCACGCTGTTGCTGTAGAGCGCATCGCCGTCGGTGCCGCGCGTGAGGCTGGCCCACGGCTTCGCCTGCGACGTCGACCAGAAGGTGAGGTTGGTCTCCGGATCGTAGCTGCCGGGAATCCACGAGTCGGCCCCGGCGCGGTAGAGCAGGGGCAGGTCGCCCCACGTGTCGCCGCCGGGCTCGCCGGGGCGCGCGATGGTCGACGTCCGCCACAGCTCCTCCCCCGTCTCGGCGTCGTGGGCCGAAATGAAGCACACGTCCTCCTTGAAGCGTTCGCACCCGGTCATGCCGGCCACGACTCGCCCATTGGCGACGATGGGGCCGCTCGTGTACCGGTAGCCGAGCGCGTTGTCGGCGACCTCGTGGTCCCACGCCACCTCGCCCGTGCTCGCGTCGAGGGCGACGATGTGGGCGTCCGCCGCATTCAGGTACACCTTGTCGCCGTAGATCGCGAGCGACCGGCTGCGCGGGCTCAGCACCGTCTCGACCATCCCGCTCAGGTCGTGTCGGTACTCCCAGATGCGATCCCCGGTGGCGGCATCGACCGCCTGCACGATGTTGGCGGCGCCGGTGAGGTACATCACGCCGTCGTACACGAGCGGCGTCGGCTGGCTGACGCCCGCCGGCATCGACCACGCCCACGCCAGCTGCAGCCGATGGACGTTGCCCCGGTCGATCTGCTCCAGCGGGCTGTAGCCCCACCCGTCGAGCGTGCGCCGCCAGTTCAGCCAGTCGGCCGAATCGGGGTTCTGGAGCATGGTGTCGGTGACGGGCGCGAAGCCGCGATCCTGCGCCGCGGCGGGTCGGGGACCGGCGCTCAGAACCGCGGCGGCAGCCGCCGGGACGATGAAGAACGCGAGGCGCGGGAGAGGAAATCCGCGAGGGAATCCGGTGTGCATCGGTGCCTCCTTGCTGGTGCGAGACGGACGTCGAGCTCCGCGGTGCCGCCCACGACGAACGTCGCCCGGGGTCGAATCGCCCGAACCGGACCCGGATAGCGTGCGACGACCTAGGCGTGTCGAGGATGACCTTCTCTCGTCACCCTCGAACCCGCGAGCGATCTCGTCGGCTCCCATGCGGTCGAAGTCGTCCGACGCGGCGCCATGGCCGGCCAGAGAGCCGCGGGGCGCCCGCCGGGCGCCGGGGCGTCCACCGCCGTCACCCTGACGAGCGACTTGCCCGCGCGTGCGATGATACGGCGAACCGCACTCGCAAGACTAGAATCACGCTGGGCGGCCGGGGCGGCCGAGGCCGGTTCGGGCGGAACGAAGGAGGGTTATCCATGAAGCGACTTCATCTCCTGACGGCGGGACTGGCCCTGACCCTCACCGGTTGCGGTGAGGCGCCGCCTCCCGAGGGAGCCGGCGCGCTCGCCCTCGTCGGGGCGCAACTGATCGACGCGACCGGGGCGCCCCCGGTGGCCGACTCGGTGGTCGTGATCCGCGACGGCCGGATCGAGAGCGCCGGCCCGCGAGACACGACGCCGGCCCCGGACGGGGCGGAGACGCTCGACCTGAGCGGCAAGACCATCATCCCGGGCCTCGTGAACCTGCATGTGCACTACCGGGAGGGGCCGGAGGAGATCGAGCGCCAATTCCGCTCGCAGCTCCACTACGGCGTGACCACCGCTCGGAGCATCGGCAGCGACACCCCGGAGCGGGTCGCCTACCTGCTCGGTTCCGCCGACCGCGCCGACGCCCCCCGAACCTATACGGCGGGAATGGGCTTCTCCTACCCCGGCGGCTTCAACGCCGCCGGCCGGAACGCCCCCACCACCGAGGAGGAAGCGCGGGCCCTGGTGCGCGACCAGATTGGGCTCGGCGTGCACTTCATCAAGATGTGGGTCAACGACGTCACCGAGCCGGGCCTGAAGATCCCGCCGGAGATACGCGCGGCGATCATCGACGAGGCGGTGGCGAACGGCGCCATCCCCGTCGCCCACATCGACGACGAGGCTGACGGCCGCCAACTCGTCGAGGCCGGCCTGCGGGATTTCCTGCACAGCACGGTGCTGACCTTCGGCCCCGGCGCGGGCGCCCCGATGGACGATCCCGAGCCCTCGGCCGAGTTCATCCGCATGTGCCTCGACAACGGCGTCTACTTCACCCCGACCCTGTCCATCGTCCAGAACCGCTGGCACTTCGCCGAGCGCCCGGAGCTGCTGGACGACCCCGAATTGCGCGCCGCGTTCGAGAGGTACAATCCAGATGCGTTGGCCCGGCTGGACGACCCGGCAGCCCGGGCGGAGGTCGTCGACGACCCTGGATTCGAAGCGCGCAAGGCCGCGTTCCGGCAGTTGCTGGACTTCGTGAAGACGATGCACGACGCGGGCGTCGCGGTCGCGCTCGGCAACGACGCCGGCACGCCCAACGTGCCCTTCGGCTGGGGCATGCACCACGAGATGGCGCTCTATGTCGAGGCCGGCCTGACCCCGATGGACGCCATCGTCGCGGCGACCGCCACCGGCGCGGCCCGGATGCCCCCGGTGGGCGAGGCCGACTTCGGCACCCTCGAGGCGGGCAAGGCCGCCGACCTCGTGGTGCTGAACGCCGATCCCCTCGCCGACATCGGGAATACGCTGGAGATCGATCGAGTCATGCGGCTCGGCCAGTGGGTCGACCGTTCCGGATTCGCGCCGGCGCCGTAGTCGCCACGGGCCGCGCTTCGGGTCGAACCCGGTTTCGGGCTATCATCCGACCGCCGTCCGACGGCGGCGAGGCGCGAGCCGCGAACACGAGCTCGCTCAACACCGGTTCAAGGAGAAAAACGCCATGCCATCGTCACGAAAGCTGATGTCCACGTTGTTCGCTTGCAGCGCCCTCGTGCTGGGGGCCTCCGCGTCCGAGTCGCAGACGGCGGGCGGAGGCGCCGGCAACACCATCACGGGCGAGGGCCTGCCGAACCCGACCGCGACGGTCATCGCGAACTGGGGCGACCTGCCCGAGGGCCGGGAGTGGGGCTCGACCGCCGGGGTCGACATCGATCCGATCGACGGCCACGTCTGGGCCTACGAGCGCTGCGGCGCCGGCTCGTTCGGCGCGGGGGTGCCCGTCAACTGCGACTCCAACCCCGTCGACCCCGTCTTCAAGTTCGACCGCCACACCGGGGAAGTGCTGGCGAACTTCGGCGGGGGCGTCATGGTGACGCCGCACGGCATCCACGTGGACGCCGACGGCAACGTCTGGGTAACCGACTTCGCGGGGAACGCGGAGGGAACGAAGGGGCACCAGGTCCACAAGTTCAGCCCCGACGGCGAGCTGCTGATGAGCCTCGGCACCGCGGGGCGGCCGGGGACCGGCCCCAACCAGTTCAACCAGCCGAACGACGTCGTCACCGCGCCTGACGGCAGCATCTTCGTCGCCGACGGCCACAGCGGCCAGGGCATGACCAACAACCAGGCGATAGCCGCGGGGCGCGAGGCGGGCGCCACCGGCCGCATCCTGAAGTTCGCCCCCGACGGCACGTTCATCCGGGAGTGGGGACGCATCGGCACCCTGCACGGCGAGTTCCGCACCCCTCACGCCCTGGAGTTCGATTCACAGGGGCGCCTCTTCGTCGCGGATCGCGGCAACCACCGTATCGAGATCTTCGACCAGGACGGCAACTATCTCGACTCGCTCTACTCGCACGGGCGCATCAGCGGCATCTTCATCACCCCCGACGACATGTTGTACTCCATCGACTCCGAGTCGAGCATGACCAGCCACGCGAACTGGATGAACGGCGTGCGCATCGGGCCGGTGGACGAGGACCGCGTGATCGGCTTCATCCCGCCGTTCGACGCGGAGACGCGGCCGTACCAGGGGGCGGCGGGCGAGGGCGTCGCGGTGGACGCCGACGGTAACGTGTTCGCGGCCGAGGGGCCGAACTCGCTGCGGTTCGCCGGCGGCGCCTTCACGAAGTACGCCGTCGCCGAGTAGGGCGCACGGGGCCGAGTAGGGCGCACTGGCGCGCGGCAGTCGCCCGGGCGGCGGCTCGGCCGCTCGGGCGCGAGTCCGGGCGGCCGAGCCGGCCGAACCGCCCGGGACTCGCCTCTCTGCGCCAGCCGCGCCCGCCCGGGCCGGGCCTCACCGCTCCTGCATGTGCGGGTAGCGGTAGTCGCGCACCGGCACGAAGGTCTCCTTCGTGGTGCGGGTGCTGACCCAGCGCAGCAGGTTCAGCGAACTGCCCGCCTTGTCGTTGGTGCCCGAGGCGCGCGAGCCGCCGAAGGGCTGTTGCCCCACCACCGCGCCGGTCGGCTTGTCGTTGATGTAGAAGTTGCCGGCGGCGTGGCGCAGCCGGTCCGCCGCGACGCCGATGGCCTGCCGGTCGCGCGCGAAGATCGACCCGGTGAGCGCATAAGGCGACGTGCGGTCGCAGAGCGCCAGCGTCTGCTCGTAGTCGCGATCCTCGTAGACGTGGACGGTGAGCACGGGGCCGAACAGCTCGGTCTCCATCGTCGCGTAGCGCGGGTCGTGGGCCTGTATGATGGTCGGCGAGATGAAGTAGCCGGTGCTGTCGTCGCAGACGCCCCCGCAGATCACGTCGGCGTCGCCGTCGGTCCGAGCGGCGTCGATGTAGCCCTTCAGCTTGTCATACGATGCCTTGTCGATGACGGCGCCCATGAAGTTGGTGAAGTCGCTGACGTCGCCGTAGGCGATGGCCTCGACCTCGCCCACGACCTCGTCCCGGCACCGGTTCCACAGGCTCTCGGGGATGTAGGCGCGGCTCGCCGCGCTGCACTTCTGCCCCTGATACTCGTAGGCCCCGCGGATGAGATTGGCGGCGAGCTCGTGGGGGTCGGCGGAGGCGTGGGCGAACACGAAGTCCTTGCCGCCGGTCTCGCCGACGATCCGCGGATAGCTGCGGTACCCGGCGATGTTGCCCCCGACGGCGCGCCACATGCCCTGGAACACCTCGGTGCTGCCGGTGAAATGCACGCCGCCGAGCTCGGGGTGAGCCATGGCGGGGGCGCCGATCTGCCCGCCCGACCCCGGCACGAGATTGATCACGCCCGGCGGCAGTCCAGCCTCTTCGAGCAGCTTCATCAGCCAGTAGGCCGAGAACACCGCGGTCGACGCCGGCTTCCAGACGACGGTGTTGCCCATCATCGCGGGGCTAGTCGGCAGGTTGCCGGCGATGGACGTGAAGTTGAACGGGGTGACCGCGAGGATGAAGCCCTCCAGGGCCCGGTATTCGACGTAGTTCCAGATGCCGGCCGCGCTCTCGGGCTGCTGCCCGTAGATCTCGGGCAGGTACGAGACGTTGAACCGCCAGAAGTCGATGAGCTCGCATGCCGCGTCGATCTCGGCCTGGAAGACGGTCTTGCTCTGGTTCAGCATCGTGGCGGCGTTCACGACGGGCCGGTAGCGACCCGCGAGCAGCTCGGCCGCCTTGAGAAAGATGGCCGCGCGCGACTCCCAGGGCATCTCGCTCCATCCGGGGCGGGCTGCCGCCGCGGCGGCGATCGCCTGGTTCACGGTGTCGGCGTTTCCGCGGTGATAGGTCGCCACCTGCTTCCGGTGATCGTGAGGCAGGATGCAGGCGTCCAGGTCGCCGGTCGTCACCTCGCGGCCGCCGATGATCAGGGGAATCTCCACCGATCCGGCCGCGAACGTCTCGAGCTGTGACTTGAGGGCGGCCTTCTCCGGCGAGCCGGGCGCGTAGTTCAGCACCGGTTCGTTGCGGGGAACGGGCACCGTGACACGGGCGTTGTTCATCGAAAGGACTCCTGGCTAGAGCAGCGAACGTGAAGGCACGGGCAAAAGATCCATTGTGCCACAAACGGGTCCTCGCCGCTCCGCGCCGGGCGCGTGCGCTTCGGGATTGCTGCGCCTCGTCGTTCACGCCCTCTTCGCCATTCGTGTTGACCACCCCCGGTGTTCGGGATAGACTCGCCGGCCTATACTGAGACTCAGTTTCACGTCAACGCTGCCGCGCACCTGACTGCGAGGCCGGGAGCCGTCGCCACCGTGCACCAAGGCCTACACACGCTCGACCAGCTCCCCATCGGCGACGCCGGCGTCGTCCACCGCGTCGGGGGCCAGCCCCGCGTGGCGCGCCGGCTGATGGAGATGGGCCTGCTGCCCGGCACCCGCATCGAGGCGATGGGCCGGGCGCCCCTGGGCGACCCCCTCGAGATCCGGCTGCGCGGCTATTTGTTCTCGCTGCGCCGGGCCGACGCCGCCCACATCCAGCTCTTGCCGGACGGTCGCGCCGATCTCGCCGAGACCGGGGGCGGCGAGGCGCCGACCCGCCTGCCGGCGCACGACCCGTCGGCCAGAGCGGCCCCGGACGACGACGGGGGCGCCCGCGTCCCCCGCGTGCTGGTGGCCGGGAACGCCAACTCGGGCAAGACCACCGTCTTCAACGCCCTGACCGGGGCCCGCGCCCACATCAGCAACTATCCCGGCGTCACCGTCGCCCGGGCCTCGCGCCGAGTCAACCTGCCCGGCGGCGCTCCCGTCGAGATCGTCGACCTGCCCGGCACCTACAGCTTCACCGCCGACTCACCGGACGAGCAGGTGGCGGTCGACGCGGTGCTCGGCCGGCACGACGGTCCGCCGGACGCGGTGGTGGTGGTGGTGGACGCCGGGGTCATCGAGCGGGCGCTGTACCTCGTGCTGCAGATCGCCGAGACGGGCATCCCGGTCATCGTCGCCCTCAACATGATGGACGAGGCGGAGGCGGCGGGGGCCGATTTCGACACCGAACGACTGGCGAGCTGGCTGGGCGCCCGGGTGGTCCCGACCGTCGCCTCGAAGGGCCTCGGGTTCGACGCCCTTCGCGACGCGATCGGCGACGCGGTGGCGCTGGCGCCGCGCCCGGACGAGGCCTGGACCGACCTGCCTCCCGAGACCGAGCGCGACGTGTCGACGGTGACCCGGGCCCTCGCCGACGCCGATTTCGGGAGCACCCCGGCCGTCCGCCGGTCCTGGGCGCTGTGGTCGCTGCTGTCGCTCGACGCCGACGACGGCGCCGCGAGCGGCCTGCCCGCGCCGGTGCTGCGGAAGGTCCAGGCGGTGCGCGAGGACGCCGCGGCCGCCGAGCGGCGGCTCGACGAGGAGATCATCGCCGCCCGCTACCGCTGGGCCGAGGCGGTGGCCCGCGACGTCAAGACCACCCGGCGCCAGGACACCCGCACCTGGACCAAGAAGTTCGACGACGTACTGACCCACCGCGTCTACGGCATGGCGGTCTTCGCGGTGGTCATGGCGGTGGTCTTCGAGGCCCTGTTCACGTGGTCGGAGCCGTTCATGGGGGCCATCGAGACGGCGACGGCATGGCTGCAGGGCGCGGTGAGGGCGGTTCTGCCGGAAGGGAACCTGGCCGACCTGCTGGCCGACGGCGTCGTCGCCGGGGTCGGCAACGTCGTGGTCTTCGTGCCGCAGATCGCGATGCTGTCCTTCTTCATCGCCCTCCTCGAGGCTTCGGGGTACCTCGCCCGGGTGGCCTACGTCATCGACCGGCTGATGGGCCGAGTGGGCCTCCACGGCAAGGCGTTCGTGCCGATGCTGTCCGGCTTCGCCTGCGCCATTCCCGCGGTCATGGCCACCCGCACCATCGAGGGCCGCCGCGACCGGCTCATCACCATGCTGACGCTGCCCATGATCTCGTGCAGCGCCCGCCTGCCGGTCTACGCCATCGTGACCGCGGTGGTGTTCGCGGGCGCCCCCCGCGTCTTCGGCGTCGTCAGCGCGGGGGCGGTGGTGCTGTTCTCGATGTACGCGCTCTCGGTGTGCGCCACCCTCGCGGCGGCCGCGGTGCTGCGCCGAACCGTACTGCGCGGTCCCCGCCTCCCGCTGCTGCTCGAGCTGCCGCCGTACCGCATGCCGGTCTGGAGCAACATCGGTCTCGTCGCCTGGCGCCGGACGCGGAAGTTCATCGAGGACGCGGGCACCGTCATCCTGACGATGACCGTCATCCTGTGGGCGCTCCTCTCGTATCCCCACAGCAGCGCCATCGACGCGCGGTACGACGAAGCGCGGGAGGACGTGATCGCCGCGACGACCGGCGCCGTGGCGCAGGAGGAGCAACTGGCCGAGCTGGCCGGGCAGCAGGCGGGCGAGCAGCTGCGCTACAGCCTCGGGGGCCGGTTGGGCCTGGCGATCGAGCCCGCGATCGAGCCGCTCGGCTTCGACTGGCGTATCGGGGTCGGCATCATCGGGGCCTTCGCGGCCCGCGAGGTCTTCGTCTCCACCCTCGGCATCGTGTTCGGCATCGAGGAGGCGGACGAGGAGAGCGTCAGCCTGCGCGAGTCGCTGCAGAACGCGACGCACGCGGACGGATCGCGGCTCATGACCCCGCTCGCCGGCGTCTCGCTGATGGTCTTCTTCGTGCTGGCCTGCCAGTGCATGAGCACCATCGTCGTCGTGCGACGGGAGTCGGGAGGCTGGAACTGGCCGATCTTCATGTTCGGGTACATGTCGGTCCTCGCCTATGTCGCGTCGCTGACGGTGTACCAGGTCGGCTCGGCCCTCGGCTGGGGTGTCTGAGCGCCTCGCGGGCGGCGACCGCGGCCCCGCGCACTCCTGGACACGGAGAGACCCACCATGACTTGGCAGGATCCGGTCGTCGCGCTCATCGTCGGCTACGCCGTGGTTGCGCTGGTTCGCCACCTGCGCGCCATCGTCGGCAGCGCCGCCCCGAGCTCGAAGGCGCAAGGCTCCTGCCACGGCTGCGACGACGGCTGCGGAACCGACATCGCGCCGCCGCGGCGCCCCCCCGCCGCGCCGCCGCTGCCACCCGGGGACCTTCGCGCGCATTGAGCCGGATGGCGGCCGCCCTGACGTGGCGGCCGCAGCAGGACACGGCGGCGTCCGCCACCGCCGGCGCTTCGGGCGGCATGGAACGGAAGGAAGTCGCGGCCGGGCCACGACCCGCGCCGAGTCATCGGGACCGTGAGCCCTCGAGTCAGGCCAAGGCCGTCAGGGTGGCCGCGAGAAGCTGGTAGAACCGCCCCACGGACGCGACGTGGACCCGCTCGTCGGGCGAGTGAGGAAACTCGATGCGCGGGCCGAACGAGATCATGTCCATGCCGGGCACCTTGTTCCCGAGGATGCCGCACTCCAGACCGGCATGAATCGCCTTCACCGCGGGGTCGCGGTCGAACTCGCGGCGGTGGACGGCCCGCACGACGTCGAGCAGCGGGGAATCGAGATCGGGCTTCCACCCCGGGTACGCCTCGCCCTCCTCGACCTCCGCCCCCGCCAGCACGCCGACCGCGCGCACGCGGCGGCGCATCGCCTCGAGGGCCGCGTCGACCGACGAACGGCTGCTCAAGCCCACCCGCAGCGAGCCGTCGACGGGAACCACGGTGGCCAGGTTGACGCTCGTCTCCACGAGGTCGGGAATGTCGTAGCTCATCGCCTCGACCCCGTGCGGCAGGGCGTTGACGAGGCGAAGCACGCGCTCCGTGGTCGCGTCGTCCCAGACCGTGTCGGGCCGGTTCATCGCCTCCGCGGTCAGGCGCATGCCCGGGTCCGCGGGCGCGTACTCGTCCCGGATGTCCGCGACCTCCCGGTCCAGGGCCGCGAGCAGCGCGCTCTGGCCCTCGGCCGGCACCACCACCGTCGCGAACGCCTCCCGCGGGATGGCGTTGTGGGCGCTGCCCCCCTCGAAGCGGGCTAGGTGATAGCGGTGGCCGAGGAGGCCGACGGCCCACAGGGCCCGCCCCAGCAGCTTGACGGCGTTGCCCCGCTGCAGATGGATGTCGACGCCGGAATGGCCGCCCTTCAGACCCCGCAGGGCCACCGCGAGGGCGACGCCGGACTCGGAGGCGGGAGCGACGCCGAGCGCCAGGGTGAGCTGCGTGTCGCCCCCGCCCGCACAACCGACGTAGAGCACGCCGTCCTCCTCGGAGTCGAGGTTGATGAGCCGCCGACCCTGCACGAGGCCGCCGTCGAGGCGTGCGGCCCCGGTGAGCCCCGTCTCCTCGTCGATGGTGAACAGCAGCTCGAGCGGCCCGTGCGGGAACGCCGTCTCGCCCATCACCGCGAGCATCGCCGCCACCCCGATGCCGTTGTCCGACCCCAGGGTGGTGCCCGTCGCGGTCAGGTACTCGCCCTCCAGCTTCGGCACGATGGCGTCGGTGGTGAAGTCGAACGTGACCTCCGCGTTCTTCTCCTGCACCATGTCGAGGTGCGACTGCAGAACGGTGATGTCCGCGCCCTCGTGCCCCGGCGTGGCCGGCTTGCGCACCACGACGTTGCCGGCCGCGTCCGCGTGATGGGCGAGGCCGTAGCGGTCCGCCGACGCCGTGACGTGGTCGCGCATCCGCCCCTCGTCCTTCGACGCGCGGGGAATCGTGAGGATCGTGTCGAAGTGCCGCCACAGCGCGGTCGGCTCCAGCTCGCTGACGAAGGTCATGGCGTCTCCTCGGAAGTCGTGGAGTAGTCGAGTCCGGTATCGTACACCGTCCCGTCTCGCCGACTCGGATGCCGCTCGGTCGGTCCCGGTTCCGACCGACGCCGCCGCCCGCCGGCGGTCGATGTATCATGCTGGTTGCTGCATGCGTACGTTCCTGGGGATGACGGGCGCGATGGACGCCGGGCCGAAGCGCCCGCGACGGGGCCGATTCGGCCCGTGTCGGGCAACCCTTCGCTCGCTCCTGACCGCCTTCGTCCTGATGGCGACGTCGGCCGGCGCGCAGACGCCGTCACCTGGCGACTCGTCCCGCACCGAGCTGGCGCCGTCACCTGACCCGTCCTCCCGCGCCGGACGGACGCCGGCGCCCGACGAGACGCCCGCCACCGAGAACGCCGTCGGCGCCCTCAGCCCCGAGTCGCTCGCGCGCATCCGGGCCGCGCTCCTGGCCGACCGCCGGGCCGAGGAGTCGGCTCGGACGATCTTCGGCGATCCCGACGCCGGCTGGATCGTCCCTCCGCGGCCGCCCGTCGAGCTGGCGCCCGGCCTCGGCTTCATCGAGGGACTCGGGCTCTTCGGCGACCTGACCCGCGGCCGCGAGCCGGTCCCCATGGGTGGGCCGAGCCACTGGGCGATGATGAACCAGATGCAGCCGCGCAACGTGGCCGAGGTGGCCCAGACCGATGTCCTCGGCATGGCCACCGCCTCGGCCGTCGCGGCCGGGCTGCCGTATATCGTGCGGAGCGTCGCCGGCTGGTTCTCCGGCCTCCGTTCCCCCGGGGGGGTGTCGACCCCACCGGTCCTGACCTCCACGCAAGAAGCCGCGGTGCTAGCGGACATGCGGGCGGACGTCGGCGTGCTCGACGCGAACCTGCGCCAGCGCGGCCGTACCGTGGCGCTGTCGCTGGTCGTCCCGGCCGGCACGGAGCTCCGGGCCGCGCGGGCCGTCGGCGAGCGCTTCGTTCGCCTCGTCGGCCGGCAGGCGGCGGCGGGTCCCGACGCCTTCGACTACGTCGTCAGCGTCCGCTCGCCCGACGCCGTCATCGCGCGCGGCGGCAAGCCGACCACCGACCCCCTCGTCCGGTGGTGACGCCGGCGGCGCGTTCCTTGCGGGACGAGCCGACGGTGGCTACAGATCCATCACCTCGTCCATGTCCGGGTCGAGGACGGGAGGCGGCGAGGCCAGCGAGATCCCGAAGAACAGGGTCATCGAGAGCAGCAAGGCGACGAACCCCCCGTTGATGCCCCACGGCAGGCTGACCCCGAACAGCTCGATGCCGAAGTTGACGACGAGGCTCGACGCGATCGCCACGTTCGCGGCGGCGGCGGTGGCGCGCTTCCAGTTGAACCCGATGGCCACCGCGGGCACGAGGGCGGCCGCGAAGGTGCCCCACCCGAAGGCGCCGAGCAGAGCCACGAGGTCCTGGCGGGAATAGAGGACGAAGAGGGCCGAGCCGACCGCGAGCCCCAGCGTCGCGGCGCGGGCCCAGAACAGCTCGTTGGCCAGCGACCGGCCCCAGAGCGCCCGCGGAATGTCGTGCACGACGGCCGCCGCGCCGAGGTTCAGGAAGCTGTCGGCGGTGGACATGATGGCCGCGAACAGCCCCGCGAAGACGATGCCGGCCAGCACCGGGCCGGCGTGGAACTGGAGGAACTGCGGGGCCGCCTCGTCGGGGTTGGCGAGCTCGGGGTGACCGCCCTGGATGACGAGCGCCCGCATGGCGAGCCCGATGCTGAGCCAGAGCAGCGAACAGATCGCGTAGCCCACGGCGCTGACGGGCAGGCTGCGGCGGGCGTCCTCGATGCGCCGGTTCATCATCAGCTTGGTGATGACGTGGGGCTGGCCGGCCCCGCCGAGGGTGAACACGACCAGCCACGACAGGGACCCGAGCATGCCCAGAGTGCCCCATGGGCTGATGGCCTCGGGGTCGTCGGCGACGAGAGTGGCGACGAGGCCGCCCAGGCCACCCTCCACCGCGGCGAGGGAAGCGACGAACACGAACACGGCGGCGACGATCATGATCGCGCCCTGCACGAGGTCGGTGTAGACCGACGCGAGGATGCCCCCGGTGACGCAGTAGAACACCAGGACCGCGCAGGCCACGGCCATGCAGGTGACGAGGGAGACTTCGGGGATGAACGACACGTTGTTCAGGATGTCGCGCAGCACCGTGGCCATCGCGAGGATCTGCGTCCCCAGGTAGCCGACCACCCCGAGGAGGATGGCGACCGCGGTGAGCAGCCGCGCGAGCTCGCTCCGGTAGCGCGCGGCCACCGCGTCGGGCAGCGAGATGGTGTCGCGCAGCTCCGCCACCATGCGCAGTCGCTTGGCCAGCAGGTAGTACACGGAGCAGAACGCGAGGGGGCTGACCACCGTCATCCACGCCGAACTCAATCCCATGCGGTAGACGAGGCCTGGGCCGCCGACGAAGCCGAACCCGCTCATGACGCTCGAGAACACCGCGAGGCCGGTGACGAAAACCCCGAGGTCGCGCCCCGCCATGAAGAAATCGCGGGTGGAGTGGGTGCGACGCAGCGCCCAGACGCCGACCCCGACGCACATCGCTAGGTAGGCGCCGACGAACGCGAGCACGACGAGGGAACGCGAGTCGTCCATCGGATCAGCCGGCGGGAGGCGGCGCCGATCCCCGGCCCGGTTCCATCGGGCCCGCGGCGAAGCCGAACAGCGAAGCCCCTCGAGCCGGGCGCCGGCGCCGTCGCCCGCCCACGCCGGAAGGCTCGCCCGGGGGCGGGGCAAAGCCGCCGGACTGCGCGCGCCGGGCGAGAATCTCGCGGAAACGGTCGAGGTCCCGGCGGGTCACGATTTCCCGATCGAACCGCAGAACGTAGAGCCCCACGATCAGGAATTGGGCCGGCCAGAACCCGTAGAGGAACCAGGCGGTGGGAACCGGGAGGGCGAGGAACTCGGCGGCGGGGTCGTCGAGGTAGACCCGGTACGAAACCACCATCATCGTGACGATCAACGCGAGCACCAGGCCGCCCGAGACCAGCCGCGCCCGCATCCGTCCGCGCCGGACCCCGAGGGCCAGGCATCCGACGACGAGAGCGAGCTGCAGGATGCCGAAGGCCCACCCGAGGACCAGCACGGGCCCATGCCGCCGGGGTCCCGACCCGCCGTGATCCATCGAAGGGAACCGCGCATGGGCCGCGCCGGATGCCGACACCGCTTCGACGCTCCCTTCCGGACGCGGCGGGTTTCCGGACGCGGGCGGTTCCACCACCGCGACCGCGAGGACCAGGGTCAGGCACAGGGCCAAGAGCAGGCCGAAGAGGACGATCGGCAGCGGCGATGACCGGTCGGGCATGTCGCCGGCAGTGTACCCCGGCGCGGCGCCGCGGCGGCCGCGTGTCTGGGCCTTCCGCGCCGCATCGAGCCGCGACTGCGCCCGCGTGTACCCCGGCGCGGCTGCGGCAGCGTGTCGCCCCCGCCGGCCCGGGCGCCGCTCGCGCTGCCCGCGGCGCTCATCGGAGGCGCCCGCCCCCGGTCCCCCCCGCCGTCGCGGATGGAGCCTGAACCCGTCGAGCGCCCGCGAGGCGCGAGCCCCCGCCAGTGGCGACGACGGCGGGCAGGGGTGCGCTTCGCGACGGCGAGGGTAGAATCGGGGGCAGCATGGCGATCAAGACAGGACGGTGCGCAATGGGCTGGAGGGGCAGGGCGGCGACGGGGCTCCTCGCGGTGCTGGCCGCGGGCGCGGCGAGCGGGCAGCGCGGCGGCGTGTTCCGCGAGTCGCGCGACCACCCCGCCATCCGCTACACCGACGGAGCGCGGGACGACGCGGTCACGGCCCTGAACGGGGCGGTGCAGTCGGGCGACGTCGAGCTCGCGTTCGACCCGACCAGCGGCTACCTGCGGTCGGTCCTCGACGCCCTCGACATCCCGGTCGAGTCGCAGGTGACGGTGTTCTCCGAGACCAGCTTCCAGGCGCGCTGGGTCACCCCCGGGAGCCCGCGCGCGATCTACTTCAACGACACCGTCGCGGTGGGCTGGGTGCCGGGGGCCGACGTGCTCGAGATCGCGTCGCTCGACCCGGCCCAGGGCGTCGGCTTCTACTCGCTCGACCAACAGCCGGCCGAGCGACCCGAGCTGCGCCGCAACGAGCAGTGCCTGGCCTGCCACCTGTCGTGGGACACCCTGGGCATCCCCGGGCTGATGACCCTCAACACCTTGCCCCTGCCGGACGACCCCAACGCCTATGCCGTCGGCTGGGTGACCGACCACCGCAGCCCCCTGGAGGACCGCTGGGGAAGCTGGTACGTGACGGGAGCCCCGCCGTCGCTGCGCCACCTGGGGAACCGGACCGAGCCGTTCGAGTACATCCCGGGGGGCGGCGATCCGGCGCCGGTGCTCGAGACCCTGGAAGGGGTCGTCGACGATCCTGACGGCTATCCCACCCCCTACAGCGACATCGTGGCCCTGATGGTGCTCGAACACCGCAACCACATGACCAACCTGCTCGTGCGCCTGGGCTGGCAGGCCCGCGTCGACGCGCACGCGGGCGCGGCGGCGAGTCGGACGGGCGGACAGAGCACTCCCACGCTGGAGGAGGCCGCGGTCGAGCTGGTCGACTACCTGTTGTTCGTGGACGAGGCGCCGCTGCCCCCCGGCATCGCGAGCACGTCAGGCTACGCCGAGGTCTACTCGTCCCTGGGCCCCTTCGACGCCCGGGGGCGCTCGCTGCGCCAGCTCGACCTCGACGCGCGGCTGCTGCGGTACCCGTGCAGCCCCCTCGTCTACGCCGAGGCCTTCGACGCCCTGCCCGCGCCGGCCCTCGACGCCGTGCACCGGCGGATGTGGACGGTGCTGTCGGGCGCCGCCGCCGAACCCCGCTACGCGCGGCTGTCCCGCGACGACCGCACCGCCATCGTGGAGATCCTGCGCGACACCAAGCCGAACCTGCCCGACTACTTCCAGGGCGAGATCCGCTGACCCCGGTCCGCGAGGGCTCCGCCGGTCCCCCGGGTCGCCCGCGACGCCGGCATCGACCAGACCTGCGACCTCGTGGACGGGACGGGACGAGCACACGCACAAGGGGATGAGGATGGAGATGGAGGCGGGAATGCGAGCTGGACTCGTTGCGGCAGCCGTCGGCGTCGTCTTTCCGGGCGTGGCGCTCGCCCAGCTTGCGCCGGCGAGTCAAGCGGAGTTCGAGCAACGGTTCACGGGCTGGAGGCTGCTGTCGGACGCGCCGAGCTGTAACGACGGCAACGGGGTCGACCCCGTCACCTTCATCGGCCCGGGTCGGTTCGAGACGGGCGGACTCGAAGGCGACTACCAGTACCGGGGAACCGGCGCCGACACGGGGACTCTCACGTTGACGATCGACATCCTTCCGATTCCCCAGGAGTCCGACCTGACGTTCGACTCACGGACGACGGGCACGTTCTCGGCGGGGACCGGCGGCGCAGTGCTATGCGAAGGCGGCTTCGAGTTCGTCGACTCGACGATCCCCGACACGGCGCCGCCTTCGCTGGTCGGCGCCGAGGTCGCGGCCTCCGGCGACGAGCTGACTCTCGCCTTCGACGAGGAGCTCGCCGAGGTCGAGTTCCTCCTCGACCTGCTCGCATCGACGCTGTCCGTCACCGCGGACGGGAGGCCCATCTCCGTCGACGGTTACGCCGCCGGGGCCTTCGGGCGCATCGGCCGTCGCCTGCAGCTCGTCCTGTCCGGCGTCATCACCCGGGGCCAGACGGTCGTCGTCTCCTACGCCGATCCCACCCCCGGCGACGACGGCGTCGCACTCCAGGACCTGGCCGGCAACGACCTGGCTTCCTTCACGGAGACGGCGACCAACAACTCCGCCGTGGAGCCCATACCCGCGCTGCCCTTGACCGGCGCCGGCCTCCTCGGACTGCTTCTGATCCTCCTGGGTGGTCGGCGGCGGCGGAGCGGCTGAACCCCGTCGGCCCCGAGGCGCAGCCTGATGCCGTCCGGGGCCGGCCATGCGCGCCACCCCGGCTGACGCAGGGCTCTGCGGCGGGTCATCGATGTCGCCGAATCCGCCTCGTTCGACACCAGAAGGGCACGCGCGACCGGAACGTGTTCGGCCGCCTCCAACTAGGCGCCGGTCAGGTCGACCTCGTTCGGGCCCGCCGCGAGTTCGATGTCGTGCTCGGTGCCGTCGGGGCCATGGAGGACGGTCGCCGTGTAGCGGCCGGGGACGACGTCGGACAAGGCGAAGCGACCGTCCCGGTCGGCGACCACGGCGTAGGGCGTGTCGACGACGAGGATGTCGGCGAACATCTCGGTGTGGGTGTTGCAGATCACCGAATAGCGGTCGCCGACCTCGAACGTGTGCTTGTAGGTCGTCCCCATCATGGTGGCGATGTTGAAGATCGACTCGCCGTGGCTGTCCTTCACGTGCACCGTGTGCAACTCGTCCTCGCTGTTGGTGAAGTCGATGGTCTGGCCGGCCCGCACGAGGATGAACCCGGGCACGAACTGGCGGCCGATCTGGTCCATGATGGGCGTCTCGTCCGGCACCGGCACCTCGATCTCCGCGTGCGGGTCGAGGAGCACGATGGACACCAGCATCCCGGCCGCCGGCTTGGCGCGGCCCGTGACCTGGGCGAGACCGCCCGCGGCCGCGGGCGAACCGGTCCCGGCCGCGTCGGCCGACGGCGACGCCGCGGCCGGCGGCGGCGCCGCGGCCGGCTGGCTCGAGGCCGGCCGGGCACGCTCCGCCGCCCCCCCGCCGGCCGGCGGCCCGCCGCCGCAGGCAGCGCCGAGGAGCAGGGAGGACGCGAGGGCAAGGGGCGGGAAGAAGTGTCCGACGCCGGGAGTGCGGTAAGGTGACAGCAGCATCAAGCCGCTGATCGTACCAGAAGTCCGGCTCGGTCGGGAGCGGCCGGCCGACGGCCGACGCCGGCGCAGTGGACGTATAATCACCGTCCGGACCGGACACGGACAACGCGCGGCGCGGACCGCGCACACCGGGCGACGGCGCCCGACGGGGAGGATGCAGATGTCGATTCCGAAGCGAATCGTCCCGCTGGCGGCGGTCGCCGGGGTGGGGTTGGCGCTCGCCTGGAGCAGCGGCCTGGGTGGCGTCGAGACCCCGGTCCAGGGGCAAGGCAAGGAGGCCCCCATGTTCGAGGTCGATCCGTTCTGGCCGCAGCCGCTGCCGAACCACTGGCTGCTCGGCTCGACCATCGGCGTCGATGTCGACGCCCAGGATCACGTGTGGATCGTGCATCGCGCCTCGACCCTCGCCCGCAACGAGATTCCCGCCATCTCAGACCCCCCGTTCGCCGACGACTGCTGCGCCCCGGCCCCGCCGGTGCTGGAGTTCGACGCCGACGGCGCCCTCGTCGGCCACTGGGGCGGCGCCGGCGAGGGCTACGACTGGCCGTCGTCGAACCATGGCATCACCGTCGACCACATGGACAACGTCTGGGTCGGGGGCAACGGGGCCGGCGACTCGCACGCCCTGAAGTTCACGCGTGACGGGCAGTTCCTGCTGCAGGTCGGCGTGGCGGGGCGCGCCCCGGACAGCCTCAGCCTCGACAGCTTCGGCCGCATCGCCAAGATCTCGGTCGACGGCGACGCCAACGAGATCTACTTCGCCGACGGCTACGGGAACAAGCGGGTGGCGGTCGTGGACGCCGACACCGGCGACGTCAAGCGCTTCTGGGGCGCGTACGGCAACGAGCCCGACGACAGCCACGACGAGCGCTACGTGCCCGGCGGCCCCAACCTGCAGCAGTTCATGAGCCCGGTGCACTGCGCCGAGGTCTCGACGAGCGGGCTGATCTACGTGTGCGACCGCGCCCACGACCGCATCCAGGTGTTCCAGAAGGACGGTACCTACGTCGACGAGATGCTCGTGATGCCCAACACGACGGGCTCCGGCGCGGCCTGGGACCTCGATTTCTCGCACGACGAGAACCAGACCTACATATACCTGGCCGACGGCGTGAACCAGCGCATCCACATCATCGACCGCGAGAACCTCGAGCACCTGACGAGCTTCGGGGACGGCGGGCGGCAGCCCGGGCAGTTCTTCGGGGCCCACAGCATCGCGGTGGACTCGGCCGGCAACCTCTACACGACCGAAACCTACGAGGGCAAGCGGGTCCAGAAGTTCGTCTACAAGGGCATGGGCCCGGTCACCACGATGAACCAGGGCGTGGTGTGGCCGACGAGCGGCGACTGAGGCACGTGCGCGACAGGCGATGATCGGCGCGGCATCCCCGAGGGGATGCCGCGCACCGACCGTGTACTGCCGTCCACCGCCGCCCCACCGCGACGGCCCGATCCTGCGCCGGATGCCCCCGGCCTACGCTCAGCCGACCGCCGACGCGTTCCCCCCCGCGTCGCCCCTCTCCGCCGACCGCTCACTTTCCTCGAAGGCCCGCCCCCGCGCTACACGCGTGCCGACCGCCTCGAAATACGTCGGCGGCGACACGTCCGCCGCCGTCGCCGCCACGCCCCCTCGCCCAGGTCGTCGGCCAGGTGCTTTGATTCCACGGCCGACTGGGGGCCCGGCTGGCTCGGCCGCCGCCGCGTTGCCCGTTGGAGCGACGCGGGCCGTTGTGACACACTGGCGCGTCCGGTCCGGTCCGCGCCGCGACCCCGGCCGTCGTCGACGAGCCGCCCGAGGAGATCCGATGCAGGCAACCGCCCCGACCGTGAACGAGCCCCCCGCCCCCACGACGCAGGCCCTCGCCGGGGTGGCCGCGGCGGCGGTGCTCGCCCTGGTGATCCTCGGCGTGCCGGGGCCCGAGACGCTGCCCCCCGAGGGCCAGCGGATGGCCGCCATCTTCGGGGTGGTGCTCGTGCTCTGGGTGACCGAGGCCCTGCCGGTGGGGATGACGGCCCTCCTCGCGGTGGTGCTGCTGCCCATCTTCGGGGTGGCGGACCTGCCCACCGCGTTCGGCACATTCATGAGCCCCGTCTTCTTCTTCGTCCTCGCCATGTTCGTCGTCGCCCAGGCGTTCATCAGCTCGGGGCTCGACCGGCGCTTCTCCTTGTGGCTGCTCTCGAAGGCGGGCACCGACAGCCGGCGCGTCGTGTGGGTGTTCATGGTCGGCACGTGTCTGGTGTCGACCATCATGTCCGACGTGCCCGCAACCGCCATCTTCATGGCCCTCGCCGTCGGCCTCTTCGACAAGATGGGGCTCTCCCCGGGCCGGTCGTCGTTCGCCAAGGTCGTCATGATCGGCGTCCCCTTCGCGGCCCTCATCGGCGGCGTGGCGACGCCGGCCGGCAGCTCCATCAACATCCTGGGCATCTTCTTCATCCAGGAGTACGGCGACGTCACGGTACGCTTCCTCGACTGGATGGTCATCGGCGTGCCGATGGTCGTGGTGCTGCTGCCCGTCGCCACCCTCATCCTTCTGCGCTTCTACCCGCCCGAGATGGCGCACGTCACCGCCGTCGGCGACGTCGCGGCCGAACGAGCCGCTCTCGGCCCGGTGAGCGGACGCGAATGGCGGGTCCTCGTCGTCCTCGGCGCCATGATCGTGCTGTGGATCCTCAGCACATGGTTCCCGGCCCTGAACGTGGTGATGGTGAGCATCCTCGGGGCGGTCGTCATGTTCCTCCCCGGCATGCGCATCTTCACCTGGAAGGAGGTCGAACGCGGCATCGGCTGGGAGGCGCTGCTGATGGTGGGTGGCGTCACCGCGCTGGGGGCCGCCTCGGTCGAGACCGGCCTCGCGCAGTGGCTCGTCGACGGCTCCCTCGGGGGTATCGAGGACTGGAGCGCGCTGGGCATCGTCGCCCTCGTGAGCGCATTCACCGTCGTCATCCACTTGGCGCTGCCCATCGGCCCCGTGATCAACACCGTGCTGATTCCACCCCTGGCCCTCCTCGCCCTCTCGACCGGGCAGAACCCCGCGCTCTACGCGCTGCCGGTGGCGTTCACCGCCTCGTGCGCCTTCCTGCTCCCGCTCGACGCGGTGCCGCTGGTCACCTACACCAAGGGCTACTACCGCATGCTCGACATGCTTGCGCCGGGTACGCTGCTCTCGGCGGTCTGGGTCGTGCTGATCACGTTCCTGATGGTGTGGCTGGGGCCGCTGGTGGGCTTTCTGTAGAGCAGGGGCGGCTTCGCTACGTCGGCGCCTCATCCATCGCAACCGACTCGGACCGGAGTTGGAGCCAGAGGGTCATCAGGCCGAGCCAGAGGGCGTGGGCCAGGAAGAGGTGCGCCATCTGCAGGGTGATGGGAGCCAGCAGCAGCGCGTCGAGAGCCCCGACGGCCAGCTCGGCCGCGAAGAGCGCGGCTACCAGCAGGAACGACGCCGGCAATCCGTCGGGCAGCACTCGCGCGAGCCGCCGCCCCAGCCAGACGAGATAGGCGCCGAACACGAGGACGGCGATAGGGTGCCAGACCCGGAGCCGGATCAGGTAGTGGGCGCCGCCCGCGAAATCGCTGCGGACGCCGTCGATGAACGACTCGGACGGGAAGACGGTCGAAGCCAGGGACGCGGCGGTTCCGAAGGCGCTGACCACGATCAGCCCCACGAGGGCGCCGGCCACGAGCCGGTCGGGACGGCCCGGGCCGAGCGCCGCGGCCGCCCGGCGGGGACCCGACCACCACGCCGCGCACACGAGCGCACCCATCAGGAAATAGGTGTTGGCGAGGTGAACCGGCTGCACGATGGCGCGGGCCAGCGAGACGTTCATGTCGACCCACTGGAAGATGACGAGGGCGGCTCCGATGAGCGACTCGACGACCATGAACGCGAGGGAGAGGGCGGCCCAGCGGCGAGCGCGATGGCCGGGGGGGAACCGGCGGCGCGACCAGACGGCGAGGCCCGCGACGGCGAGCAGGGCGAGCCCGCTCGTCGCCCGATGAGTGAACTCGACCAGCGTGTCCGCGATGTCCGCCGGGGTCGTCCCCGACGGCGAGAGCAGCTCGCCGCACAGCGGCCAGTCGTCGCCGCAGCCGTCGCCGGCGCCGCTCGCGCTGACGAAGCCCCCCCACAGGACCACGAACAGCGTGAAGACGAGCGTCGCCCAAGCGACCGGCGCGTAGGGAACGCGAGAGTTCATGGCGGCGCGGCCTCCTCAGGCGGTGCGTGCTAGTGGACTGTCCCAGAGCTTCCTTTGCCGTCGTGTCGCTGGTTGGCTGGCAAACGCTGCGAAAGCGCCCCGAGACATGGGCAGCTTCTCTCAGGGACGGTCAACTAGCGCGTGCACCGCGTGGGTCCGGCCCCCGCCCAACGGCGCGCACAGGTGCCGCCGGCCGTCGTCGACCGGGTGGGTTCTCGCCCGGGCAGGACTCCTCCGACTGCCGCCCCTCCAGGGCCACCACGCCGGCGGGGCCGTGGGAGGCCGTGGGCGACCGTCGTGACACGGGCGTGAGAATCCATTATCATGTGGGGTCGGACTTTCACATCCTGTCGTTGCACTCCTGCCGTCCACGCGAAACCATGAAGAGCTCTCTCGCAACCGTCCTGCCGAGCGCGTATGTGGCTTCCGGATCGCGGCTGACCGCATGCGCCGCGGCCTGGTGCGGTCTGCACTGCGCGCTGACACCGTTCCTGGTCGCGGTGGCGCCCGCCCTCGCGCTCTCCGAGGGTGTCGAGCGAGCCGTCTGGGTCGGGACCGTCTCTCTCGGCGCGGTGGTGCTCGTCCTGGGCCCGGCTCGCAAGAACGCGGCCGTGATCCTTGCCTTCGCAGGGGGCGCCACGTTCTGGGCGGCCTCGCTCGCCGGTTGGCTCGAGCCGCTGCCCGAGGCCCTGACGTCGGCCTCCGGGAGCCTGATCCTGGCCGGCGCTCTGTTGCAGAGAGCCCGAGTCTGCCAGGCCGGCGCGTGCTCGGTATGCGCCGACGAGGAGAACCTGCACAGGAGTTGACCACGACCGTCTCCGGTCGCGGGGGTGAATCGCTCGGGCCAGGGCCGCTGTCGTCTCGTCACCGAACGCCCTTCATCCTGCACGCCCGCTGCAATGCAACGAGACACCCGTCAGCGCAACGCGATCCGCCGCGTGTTCACGAGCGTCGAGCGCCCCCTCACGCCGGACGAGGTTCTCGAGCACGGCCAACGGATCGTGCCGTCGCTCGGGCTGGCGACCGTCTATCGGAACGTGAAGAACCTCGTCGGCGAAGGGTGGTTGTCGGAAGTGGAGCTTCCGGGCGGCGGGCTTCGGTACGAGTTGGCCGAGCGACCGCATCACCACCACTTCCTCTGTCGCTCCTGCCATCAGGCGTTCGACGTCCACCGGTGTCCGGACGAGGTCGAAGCGCTGGCGCCCGAGGGCTTCGAGGTCGACGGCCACGAGCTGATTCTCTTCGGTCGCTGCGCGACATGCAGGTGACAACCCTACATGAACCTGTCGGGCGCCACCCGCAGCGTCGTGGCCGTCGCTCCGGACCGTGCCGGCGAACCGCCGCGCGCCGTTCAGCGTCGAGAAAGGCCGACCCAACCTGCCTCCTCTACGTCTCCTGTCCGGCGCCGGCCAGCGCCGGCTCCGACGGCGGCCCACCCGGCGCGCCGGCCGGCCGTAGCATGCGCAGGCCGTTGAACGTGACCAGCAGCGACGCGCCCATGTCGGCAGCCACCGCCATCCACAGGGTGGCGGCCCCGAAAGCCATGACCGCGAGGAAGATCGCCTTGGCGCCGAGCGCGACGGTGATGTTCTCGATGATGACGCGCCGGGCGCGGCGCGCGTGATCGACCACGAACGGGAGCTTCCGCAGGTCGTCCTGCATGAGCACGACGTCGGCCGACTCGGCCGCGACGTCCGTCGCGTTGCCGCCCATCGCGACACCGACCGAGGCCCGGAGCAGCGCTTGGCTGTCGTTGATGCCGTCGCCGACCATCGCGGTCGGGCCGTGGTGCGCGATCATCTCGTCGATGGCCTTGGCCTTGCCGTCCGGCAGCAGTTCCGCCCGCACGTCGGTCACCCGCACGCGGGCGCCGACGCTGCGGGCAGTGGCGGCGTTGTCCCCGGTGAGCAGGGCCGACCGAAGCCCCTGGCGGTGGATGTGCGCCACGGCGGCCGGCGCTTCCGCGCGCACCGGGTCCGCTATCGCCAAGAGCGCCCAGACATCGTCCCCGGCCCCGCACACGACGACGGTCTCGTCGGCCCGCCGCATCTCCGCGAGCTGCGGCTCGAACGCCTCGATCGCCGCCTGTTCCCGCGCGAAGCGGGTGCTCCCGACCCAGAACCGCCGGCCGTCGATCCGCGCCGCCGCCCCGCGCCCCTCGACGGCCGTGAAGTCGGTCAGATCGGACGGCTCGACCCCGCGCTCGCGCCCGTAGCGGACGATGGCGCGCGACAGGGGGTGCTCGCTGAGCAGCTCGACGGACAGCAGACGGGCCAGCACCTCCTGCTCGGAGCGGCCGTTCACCGGCCGCAGCTCGCGCACCTCCGGCTCGCCGCGGGTGACGATGCCGGTCTTGTCGAACGCCACCGCGCGCAGGCGCCCCAGCTCCTCGAGGTGGGAGCCCCCTTTGATCAGCACGCCGTGCCGCGTCGCCGACGCGATGGCCGCGGCGATGGTCACCGGCGTGGAGATCACGAGCCCGCAGGGGCAGGAGATCAGCAGGATGAGCATCGCCTGGTAGAACCACCGCTCCCAGTCGCCGCCGAGCAGCAGGGGGGGGACCACCCCGACCGCGAGCGCCACCGCGAACATCAGGGGCGTGTAGTAGCGGGCGAAGTGGTCGATGAAACGCTCGGTCGACGCCCGGTGGTGGTGGCTCTCGCTGACCATGCGGGTGATGCGGGCCAGCATCGTGTCCGACGCCGCCCGCGTGGTCCGCAGCTCGACCACGCCGTGGCCGTTCACGGTTCCCGCGAACACCTCGTCGCCGACCGTCTTCCAGGCCGGCACCGACTCGCCGGTGACCAGCGCCTGATCGACGTAGGAGCTGCCGTCGGTCACCACGCCGTCGCACGGAATGCGTTCGCCCGGCCTCACCCGAACGTGCGTGCCCACCCCGACGCGGTCCACCGGCGTCCGGTGCTCGTGGTCGCCGTGCACCACCGCCGCCGTCGCCGGGGTGAGCCGCAGCAACGAGCCGATGGCGTTGCGCGCCCGCCGCGCGCTCCAGTTCTCGATCAGACCCGACAGTCCGTAGAGGAAGGCCAGCACCGCCGCCTCGGCCCATTCCGCAAGAAAGAGGGCGCCGACGACCGACACCAGCACCAGCGCGTTCATGTCCGGCCGCAGACGGGCCAGAGACGCCACCGCCTTCGGCGCCGAGGGGATCAGCCCGGCGACGATGCCGGCGAGGAGCAGCAACACCACGGGCAGATCCACGCCGTGCGCCCCGTGCGCGTGCCCCAGCAGGGTCTCGACCACGCCGCCCCCCGCCACCGCGACGTGCAGGACGAGGCCGGCGACGAGCGCGAGGCCGCTGGCCGCCACCAGCGCGTGGCGGCCGTGCGCCTCCCACCACGACTCGACCCGGGGCGCCGCATCCCACGGCTCGGCCCGCATCCCCAGCCGGGCGACCGCCTCCGCGACCTGCTCGGGGCCGAAGACGTCCGGGTCCGCGTCGACCGTCATGCGGCCGTCGACGACGTGGAACGACACCCCGTGGACGCCCTCGCGGTCCTCGAAGGCGTCGCGCAACAGGGTGGCCTCCTCGTTGCAGTCGAGCCCCTCCACACGGAAGTCCGATTTCATGCGGATGGTGTTTCTCCTTGTCCGTGAATCGCGCGCCGATACCAATCATCCCCCGAACGACGCGCGGCTGTCGATGCGGAAACGATGCGTGAGGACGCCCGGGAAGTGCGCCCGCGGTCTCTCACGGCAGGGAAGTCGTGGGTCCGGAGCGGCAGCGCATCAGCCATCGCCCGGAAACGAGCGTCCTGACGAGCCAGGATGACGTCGTGGCGACAGTTGGGGCGCCCAGCCGAGCCGCAGGCGAGATGGGCGGGCTAGAACCGGAACCGCAGCCCGAAGGTCGGCACGCGCGGAAACCCCTGCGCGGGCACTTCCGACAGGCGCGGCAGCGTGGCGCCGGGGTCGTGCTGCAGCCGCGGTTCGAGCGTGATGGCGTTGTCGCGCCCGAGCAGGTTGATGACCTCGACGTAGAACGACCACCCGCCGTCGGCGCCGCCGCGCTGGTAGGTGGCGCGGAAATCAACGCGCGCGTAGTGCGGCAGCCGGCCCGAGTTCAAGTTCTCCGCCCCGCCGTAGTCGATGGTGTACTGCAGGTTGCCGGCCGAATCGGTGGCGGGCACGAGCCGGCCGCGGTCGTCCTCGACCGACGCCACCCGCAGCCCCAGGGCCGGGGTGTGCGAGAATCCGCTGGCGAGGCGGACCGTCGCGGCGAGGTCCCAGCGGCTCGTCAGCCGATAGCGGCCGACCGCGTTGAACGCGTGGGGCCGGTCGTACTCGAACGCGTAGCGGCGGCCGTAGCTCTCGCGCTCGGCGCGGCCCCACGCGTACGACACCCACCCCGTGAGCCGTGCGGCGGGATTGCCGTGGGTCAGGAAGACGTCGAGCCCCCACGCGTCGCCGCTCGCGTCGTTGGTGGGCGCGCTGAGGATGATGGGAGCGGCGGGCACGCTCTCGCGCAGGGCCTCGGGAAAGTCGTACCGCCCCACCCGCGCCGCCCGTTCCGCCTCGGTCTCCAGGCGACCCACGAGGAGGTCGTCGAACCGCTTGTAGTACCCCTCGACCCGCGCCGTCAGGTCGGGGCCGAGGTCCTGCTCGAGGCCCAGCACGACGTGGGTCGCCCGCTCGTGGCGCAGCCCCAGCTCGCGCGCGCCGGAGAGGTCCACGAAGTAATCGGACTGCGTCAGCTTCTCGTAGCCGGGGCTCTGCGTGTACAGGCCCCCCGCCGCCCGCAGGCGCGCCCCGCCCCCGAGCGCGTAGCTCGCGGCCAACCGCGGCGAGACGGTGGCGCCGCCGTTGATGGTGCTCCAGTCCAGGCGCAGCCCGGGCTCGAAACTCGTGCGCTCGGACGGGGTCCAGGTGTCCTGAAACCAGATGCCGCCGCGAGTACCGCCGAGGACGGAATCGAGGTCGTCGGGCAGACCCGCGCCCCCCTGCACGCTCGACGCGTTCGCCTGCGCGTCGTTCCGGTCGCCGGCGATCAGCCACCGGTAGCCGGTCTCCAGGCGGTGCAGCTCGACGCCGGTGTTCAGGAGGTGCCGCGGCGTGACCTGCACGCTCAGGTCCTGTCGCAGCGAGCGGTCGGCCACGACGATGGCGCGCTCGAACGCGATGGTCGAGCGGGCGAACCCGATATCGTCGTCCGGAGCATTGGATCGCGTGGCGTCGGCGCGAATCTCCCCGTCGAAGCGCAGCGACTCGCGGTTGCGATACCACGACACGGTGGTCGTGGCCGTCGCCCGCGGGCCCAGCACCGCGTCGAACCGGGCCGACGCCAACCCGTTGGTGATGTCCGAACCCAACGCCGCGCGATCCTCGGAGTCGTCGTCGTCGAACGAGAGGTCCGCGTCTTCCACGCTGCGGAGCCCCGTCAGGGTGAGCCGGTGGCCGGGCCCCATCGTCCAGCCCGCCTGCAGCTGCAGGTCCGCGAACGACGGGAAGTTCTGGTCGGCGATGCGCCCCGCCACGAGGTCGTAATACGTGCGCCGGGCGCTGAGCAGCCAAGTGCCGTCCGCGCCGATCGGGGTGCTCCCCTCCAGCACGAGGTTGGCGTCGGTGATGCTGGCCGCCGTCGAGCCCTCGAACCCGGCCCGGCCCGGCCGGTTGTCGACCACGAGGAGCGACGACAGCCGGTCGCCGTACGCGGCCCCGAACCCGCCCGCGGTGAGCTCGAAGCTCTCGACCGTCTCGGGATTGAAGGCGCTGGCGATGCCGAACAGCCGGTAGGGGTTGTGGACCTCGATGCCGTCCATGACCGTGAGGTTCTGGTCGGGGGTGCCGCCGCGCACCGCGAGCCGGCTGCCGAAGTCGTCGGTCGACGCCACCCCGGCGAGGGTGTCGAGGGTGCGGAAGACGTTGTCGATGCTGCCGGGGGCCCGGAAGACCGCCTCGGGCGTGACCGGCGTGGCCGATGGCCGCTCCTGCACCGTCACGTCCGACACGACCTCGACCGTCTCGGCGAACGTCTCGGGGAACAGCCGCACCTCGAGGGCGCTCTGACCGGCATCGAGGTCGATCTCCACCACCGTCTCCAGATAGCCGTCCGCCTGGAAGATCAGGCTGGCCGTCTCGGCGTCGATCGCGATCTCGAACTCTCCGTCCGGTCCGGTCTCCGCCACGTACTCGCCGGCGGCGACCCGCGTCCCCGCGACGGGCGCCTCCGTCACCCCATCGAGCGCGACACCGGTAACCGTCCTCACCGGCTGCGCCGCCACCGCGGAGGACACGAGCAGCAGCCCGCACACGAGACGGCAGAGTCTCGGTCGGGCACGTCCTGCGATGCGGAGGTGGAGGCGGGGGAGCACGATAGAATGGACGTTGTCCGCGTCGGGAACGATGCACCGGAACCAGGGCCGAATGGACATCATCCAGGATACCCGACCGCCGGCCGAGTTCAAACGCGGCGCTCTCCGCGTCATGTCCCGTCTCGAAGCAGCCGGGCGGCCGTCCGCCCCGACCGACGCCGGCAGTCCGCACTCGTCGCCCTGGACGCGGAGATGGGGCAGGACGGCCGCGTCCGGTTCGAGCCCGCGCAGGCCGTCGCCGGCACTCGCCAGGGTCTCGATGGAGCACGAGACCGGCCGGGCATCGAGGCGCTCACCATCTTTGCGAGACCGGCGGGCGCTCCCAACGGCACGAGAGGCGCCACCGGACCCTCGTCACACCGGGCGCCACGAACGACGTTCGCAGGGCGCAACCTGGAGGATCCGGATGTCGCTACGCACCATCGCCCGCCTCGGCATGCTCGCGATCATGTCGGGCGTCGTTCCCGCCCCCGCCGCGGCCCAGCAAGGAGCGCCCGGCGGAGAATGGCCCACCTACGGCGGAGACCTCGGCCACACCCGCTACGCCGCCCTCGACCGGATCCGCGCCGGCAACTTCAGCGACCTGGAGCTGGCGTGGCGCTTCCGCACGGAGAACCTCGGCCCCGGCCCCGAGTACGTGTTCCAGTCGACCCCGTTGATGGTGGACGGCGTGCTCTACACGACGGCCGGTACGCGGCGCGCCGCCGCCGCCCTCGATGCGGCGACGGGCGAGCTGCTGTGGGTGCACCGGCTCAACGAGGGCGCGCGCGGGGACGCGGCGCCGCGGCGGCTGTCCGGGCGCGGTCTGACGTACTGGGACGACGGCCGCGACGGGATGATCTTCTACGTCACTCCCGGCTATCGGCTGGTCGCGCTGAACGCCCGCACCGGCCGGCGGATGGCGGACTTCGGCGAGAACGGCCTCGTGGACCTCAAGCAGGGCCTCGACCAGGCGCTCGACCCGGTCACGGGCGAGATCGGCCTGCACGCGGCCCCGGTCATCGCCGACGGGGTCATCATCATCGGCGCCGCCCACCTCGCCGGGGTCGCGCCCGCCACGAAGGAGAAGCCGACCGGGCACGTCCGCGGCTACGACGCCCGGACCGGCGAGCGGAAGTGGATCTTCCACACCATTCCCGGCGCCGACGAGTTCGGCAACGACACTTGGCTGGCCGACTCGTGGCGCTACACCGGCAACACCGGGGTGTGGGGCCAGATGACCATCGACCCCGAGCTGGGTTACGTCTACCTGCCCGTCGAGACGCCGACCGGCGACCTCTACGGGGGGCACCGGCCCGGCGACAACCTGTTCTCGAACAGCATCGTCGCGCTGGATCTCGACACCGGAGAACGGGTCTGGCACTTCCAGACGATTCACCACGACGTATGGGACTTCGACCTCGCGAACGCGCCCATCCTCGTCGACATCACCGTCGACGGGCGTGAGGTCAAGGCCGTCGCGCAGCCGAGCAAGCAGGCGTTCCTGTACGTGCTCGACCGCGCCACCGGCGAGCCGGTGTGGCCCATCGAGGAACGGCCCGTGCCGCAGTCGGACGTACCCGGCGAGGTGACCTCGGCCACTCAGCCGTTCCCGACGAGGCCGCCGCCGTTCGACCGGCAGGGCATCGGCGTCGACGACCTGATCGACTTCACCCCCGAGCTGCGTCGACGCGCGGAGGAGGTGATCGAACCGTACCGCACCGGCCCGCTCTATACGCCGCCGTCCGTCGCGTCCTACGAGGGCACCCTCGGCACCCTGCACGTCCCCGCGCTGACCGGCGGCTCGAACTGGCCCGGGGGATCGTTCGACCCCGAGACCGGCATCTTCTACATCTACTCGAAGACCGAGGTCCACGCCCTTGGCCTCGTCAGCGATCCGCAGCGTTCGAACATGGACTACATCATGGGACGTCCCCGGCCTCCCGCCGGCCAGCGCCCGCGGGGCGGCAGCGGCTTCGGGCTCAACGTGGAGGGTATTCCCATCATTCGTCCGCCGTGGGGCCGCATCACCGCCATCGACCTGAACGCGGGCGAGATCGTCTGGCAGGTCGCGCACGGCGAGACCCCCGACCACATCCGCGATCACCCCCTGCTCGATGGCGTCGACGTGCCCCGCACCGGCGTCGCCAACCAGCGCATCGGCACCCTCGTCACCAAGACGCTGGTCATCGCCGGTGACGGCGGTCTGTTCACCCGCCCCGACGGCTCCCGCGGGTCGGCCCTGCGGGCCTACGACAAGGCGACGGGCGAGGAGGTCGGGTCCGTGCCGCTGCCCGTCCCCGCCACCGGGTCGCCGATGACCTACAGCCTGGACGGCGAGCAGTACCTAGTGGTGGCCATCGCCGGCGGGGGCTTCCCCGGCGAGCTGTGGGCGTTCACGGCGCCGTAGGGGCCCATTGGAGGGCCTCTCGCCGCAACGCCCGCGGCGGGCGCCCACCGGACCGAATCGGCGGAGCTCTCGGCCCGAGCGGTTTGAAGTGCGTCGGGCACAGCGCCGGCGCCCCCGATGCGGCCGGCGGAGAAGCGGAGCGGCCGGCGGAGAAACGGAGCGGCCGGCGGAGAAACAGATGGCCCCCGAGGCGGCTCAACGGGCCGGGAGTCGGGCGACGGCCGGGAAGCGGACCCCGAACGCCTGGGTGGCGCGCACCGTGACCGGGCCGGCGCCGGAGCCCGGGCGCGGGATCAGGAACAGGGCCGCGATGCCGTCCCGCTCGGCGTACTCCATGCCCGCGTCGGCCCCCATCACGTACAGCGCCGTCGAGAGGACGTCGGCCGCCAGCGGGTCCTCGTGCCAGACGGTGACCGATTCGGCGTGCTCGACCGGCCGTCCGGTGCGGGGATCGAGGATGTGCGTCACCGACTGGCCTTCGACCACGCCCACCCGCTCGGAGGCGCCGCTGGTGGCGAGCGATCCGGCGACGAGCACCAGCTCCAGCGCCGGCTGATGCCGGCGGGCGGGATGCGCCACGGCCACGGGCCAGCCCGCGGCGGCCGGATGGGCGCCCACCGCGATCTGGCCTCCGAAATCGACCATCCACGGCAGGCCCTCGCTCGGTGCGCGGACCATCCGCCTCAGGGCCTCGCCCTTGCCGAACGCACCGGCGTCGAGGGTGGCGTCCGCCCTCCGCGTGACGCGGCACGTCTCGGCGTCGAACCGGAAGTGGGCGAAGCCGGTCGCCTCCCGCGCCGCGCGCAGCACGTCCGATGCCGGCACGGCTCCGCCCGCACGCAGTCCCCACGCCTCGACGAGGCGCCCGACGGCGGGGTCGAACGCGCCGCCCGTCACCCGATGCCACCGCGCGAGCCGCGGCCACAGGCCGCACAGTGGCGCCGGCAACGCGAACGGCTCGTCGACCGGGTGCCGGTTCAAGGCGCTCAGGACGCTGTCGTTCCGCCACGTGCTCAGCGACGCCTCGGTGCGCTCGATCACACGGACCATCCGCTCCAGCGCCTGCAGCCCTGCCACGCGATCGGGCGCCCGTGCGACCAGCGTCGCCCACGTCCCCATCAGGTGGACGGTGCGCTCTACCGGAAGCAGGGCGGCGGGCGTCTGCCGAGCCCCGGCGACGCCGCCCGTGTTTCGGAACGCCACGAGCGGCTGCCCCCCGCTCCCGGGCGGGGAGGCCGGGGTTCCGGCGACACGGTTCGCGGGAAGGCCCGAGGCGCCCCGGAAGAGGGAAGCCACCGTTCCGGAACTCCGGTTCACGGCATGAAGGCCGGCGCGCCCGCGGTCGGCGTCGCTTCCCGGTGCGGCCCGATGAACCGAGGCCACCGGGAAGACCCGCCACCAGGCAACGGCGGCCGCCGGTACGCTCCCGCCGCACGCCAGACAGGCCGCAACGACGACGATCGTCCGTCTCATGGGGAGAGTGGGGCGGCGGGGTGGAGCGTGTCCGGGCGCATGGCCGACGAGCGGCCCAGCCGCCAGCCGATGACCATGTGGGTGGTGTAGCCGACCACGAAGATGGCGCTCGCGGCGACGTGGGTCCCGATCCACGCCGTGATCCACGCCGGGCTCGACGCGACCTGGATGAGATAGCCGGTCAACGCCATCACCGAGAAGCCGACCAGCGACGTCCAGCCCGACCATCGGTTCCGGGGGCTCGCCGACAGGAGCTTGCGCAGCGTGTGGGTCCGGAAGAGCATGCCGAAGAAGACGACGAAGAACGGTGCGGCCACGAGATGCCAGGCGAGCATGGACGACTGCCAGGGATGGTTGACGACCGCGAACGGATCGGTCGAGGCCACTAGGTACTTCATGTAGAAGTAGGCGATGCCGGTCACCGCCACCAGACCGTGCAGCAGGTTGAACGCCCACTTCTCCCACCACGTCATCGCCAGAGTGACGACCGGACGCGGTGCGACGGGCCGTCGACCCTCCGTCGCGTCGTGCTTGGCCGGGCTGTGCATGACCCAATCCACCTCGGGCGCCGCGGCTCCCCGGCCCGCGGGAAGCCACACGACCAGCGTTTCGCAACCGGAACGAACCGGCGCCGCGACCACTTCGCGCATCGGAGCCTGGGCCGCCATTCCGTCAGCCCGCCCCACGTTCCCTTCGGCGCCGCCCGGCGCCCAGCCAGCCCGCCGGGAGCCCGCACCGTTCTGCGGCGCAGGCTCCGGCGCGCGCCCCGTCGCCAAGGACGGTGGTCGATATGGCCTTGCCAACTACGTCCGAGACGTACCCGACCTGTGCGGACGCCTCCGCGCGCCGCGCGGTAATTCCCATCACTCTTCCAACGCGGGCGAGCTCACTCGGCCGCGCCGGTCGTCAACACTTGATCGGTGGCCAGCACCCGCCGCACCGCCGCGTTCGCCGCGACCCCCGACAGGGTCGCGCCGGCGATGGTCCGAATGGCCCGGCGCAGCGCGAGGTCGTCGTCGAGCGGGCGGCCGTGGTACTGCGCGAGCCACCGCTCGGACGGCAGGTACTCGATGGGCTCCAGGAACGCGGTGACGTCGACGCGCTTCACCGTGCCGTCGGCGTGGAGCGAGACCAGCAAGCTCTCGCGTTTCGTGCGCACCACGTGCGTGTCGACGTACGCACGCCCCACGACGGCCCCGTCCCTCGTCGCCACGTAGCGCGCGAGGAGGCCGCTCACGTCGTCCACCCGGGCCAGCTCGCCGATGGCGCGGCGCTGGGCCCGGGTCAGGAAGACCCGCTCGACCACGACCTCGGCCCCGGGGAAGGCGGCGGCGAGAGCCTCCTCGCGCGTGATGCGGCCGCCCTGCGCGGACGCCCCCGCACCGGTCGCCACCAGCAGCCCCGCCATCATCGCTCCCACTAGCCGTAGTCGCATCGTCACCTCGGGCGCCTGCCGCGTACCGCGGGGAAGCCGCCGCTCTCCGGCCGAGCGCGCGGGGGGCAGGAAACGTCCACCGCCGCCCTCGGCTCCCTCAGAACGCGTACCCCAGGCCGATGTTGAACTGGTTCGTGCCGGAGTTCGCGTCGTTGTTCACCCACATGTAATCGACCTTGAGGACGACGCCGGGGTTGGGCTTGAGCTCGATGCCGAACGTGAAGTAGTCGTCGTTCGTCGAGGCGCTGCGCTCGAACCCCGCCGGCACCTCGGCCTGGGTGTCGACCTGCTCGAAGCGCACGTACGGCGACAGCGCCAAGTCGCCGGCCCCGGCGACCTGCGACAGCACGTCGTAGCCAATCTGGACGTACTGGCCGGCCAGCCCCGAGCCCACGCTGCTGCTTCCCGTGTAGCCGAGCGCCCGGTTGAGCTGAGCCACGTCGGAGAGACCGGCGCGGGCCATGAGCGCGCGCAGGTCGAGACCGCGCACCTGCGCCTGCGCGTGCACGTCCCAGATGGTGGTGCCGACGCCGTACTCGACACCGTCCTCCACGATCTCGCCCTGCCCCGAGTCGCCGGCGTAGAAGCTGGCCCCGAGGAAGACGCCCGGCGTGGGGGTGACGTCGAACCGCCCCGTATAGGCGATGCTCGTCGACCTGGCCTTATGGCCGTTCTGGCGGCCGCCGCGCAGCCCGCCCGACGAGAAGGCCGACCCGTCGAAACCGTTGAGGACGTAGAGCCGGAACGACACCCGGTCGAAGGCGCCGTAGAAGCCGCCGCCGTTCTCGCGCCACGTCGACGGAATGATCCTGCTCTCCGTGACCGGCCTCTCCGCCCCCAGGAACACGGTCGGCTCGTGGAACTCGTTCACCAGCCCCATCGGCACCAGCAGAAGGCCGCCCCGCAGCCCGAAGTTCCGGGTCGCCTGGTAGTCGACGTAGGCGAACTCGATGTAGATCTCCTTGGCGTGCTCGACCTCGATCTCCGAGTTGAACAGGAGCCGGTCGTTGAACCGGTAGCCGGCGTAGAGGATGGCGCGCAGATAGTCGAACTGCGTCGTCTTGCCGGACGAGTCGGCGTAGTTCTCGAGCAGCATCTCGCCGTACCCGGCGATGGACACGCCGCGGTCGATGGCGTAGGTCGCGGCGGCGGAGGGAGCGAGCCCCAGCCGCCGCGCCTGGTCGACGTCCAGCCGCTCGCCGCTTTCGCCGCTGCGCAACCGCTCGATCTCCTCGGCCAGCACGTCGATGCGGCGCTCTAGCTCGGCGACATCGACCTGCTGTTCCTGCTCCGCCGTTGCCGCCTCCTCTGCGGACTCGGAGTCCCCGGCCTCGGAGTCTGCCTCCGATACAGGCTCCGCGACGGCCTCCACGGCGGCGGCGGTTGCGGCCGGTGCTCCGACCCCGTGCAGGCCCGTCCGTCCCGTCTCGGCCGAGGCTTCCGGCCCCGACGGGCTGGCGGCAATCCCGCAGAACAGGGTCGTGACGAGCACGTACTCGACGGAGCGGTGACGGTCGTTCGTCTTGGGCATGTCTCCTCCACGGGTTGCATACCCCGACCGTCGCCCTATAATGACTTCGCTGGACACGCCAAAGCCGCGACCGCTGCAAGGGTAGCGATAGGTAACGTTCAGCCGGGCCCGCAGGGTGTTGCCCCACCCGCGGGCCTACTTCCACTCTGCCCGTTGGGGGCCGGTGGGTTGGCCGATCGGTAGAAGTTGAGACGTGATCTCAACTTGCCGGCGTCAATATACAGCCCGCTCAGGCCTGCCGTCAACACAATAACTGCGACTCGTCTCAGTTCTTCGGTATCCGGCCTGCGGCGGGGCCGGTAGGAACCGAGGACGTCTCAGGAGAGTGAATTCGGGCGGGCGCCGATCCGATCAGCTCGATGTCCTCCTGTCGGATCTCTTGGCGCTCCCGCGGCCTCGAGGGGTGAAGACGGGCGGGCGCCGGTCAGCTCGACGTCCTCACCGCGCGACCGCTGAAGAGTCGGCCGACGGCCTTCATCTTGCTCCAGAAGAAGTTGAACTGTCCGAGGAGGGCGCCGTAGCCGAGCAGCAGGACCTGGTAGATGGGCAGCATGACGACCAGGTAGATCGCCCACTGCAGCCACCCGGGCGTGGCGTCGGAGAACATCAGCCCCGTCACCGGGCCCTTCAGCCGAAGCGTGGTCATGCCGGCGAGCGAGAACGCCACGAGAATGGCGACCACGCCGCCGGGCCCGACACCCCATCGCGACTTCATGCGTTCGACCATCGTCATCGATTCACCTGCCCGCCCGGGGCGCGAAAACGGCCACGTCGGTCCGCTCGCCCACATAGCTGACCGCCTGGATGTAGGCGTGGGGCAACCAGCGCTGGGGGTCGAGGGTGCACATCAGCACGCCCGCGAGCGTGAGCTGCGCCGTGTCGTCATCGGCCACGAGACCGAGCTTCCGGGCCGCTCCCACCCGGTCAAGGTGAAGGCGGCTCCCGCCGCCGGGCCGCCCCGCTCACGGCGCGGTCCCCTCACTCCACCCAGTCGGCGATGAAGATGTTCGTCTCGCCCTCCACCGTCGCGTTGCGGTTCGAGGCGAAGATCAGCTTGGCGCCGTCGGGCGAGAACATCGGGAAGCCGTCGAAGACGTCGGTGAAGGTGATCTGCTTCAATCCCGTGCCGTCGAGGTTGATCATGAACAGGTCGAAGTTGCGCCCCTCCGGGTTGTGCTGGTTCGACGCGAAGATGACCCGCTCGCCGTCGGGGTGCCAGAAGGGGGCGAAGTTGGCGCCGCCGAGGTCGGTCACCTGCTTCAGGTTGGAGCCGTCGGCGTCCATGACGAACACTTCGACCGCGCCGGGCCGCCACAGCCCCTGGTCGAGCAGCCGCTTGTAGTCGTCGAACTCGGGGCCGTCGGGGATCTCGCGCCCGCGGAAGATGATCTTCGAGCCGTCGGGCGAGAAGAACGGGCCGCCGTCGGGCCCCTGACGGTGCGTCAGCCGGCGCACGTCCGACCCGTCGCCGTTCATCGAGTAGATCTCCTGGTCGCCGTCGCGCACGCTCATGAAGACGATGCGGCCGTCGGGGCCGATGGTCGCCTCGGCGTCGTAGCCGGGGGAGTCGGTCAGGTTGGTCAGGGCGCCGTCGGGCGACGCCCGGAAGATGTCGAAGCTGTCGTGGGTGGCCCAGACGTAGCCCATCCGGAAGCTGGGGGGGGGCGGACACTCCGGCGAGCCGAGGTGGGTGGACGCGTAGACGATCGTCTCGCCGTCCGGGTAGAAGTAGCCGCAGGTGGTCCGGCCCCTGCCGGTGCTCACCATGCGCTGGTTCGACCCGTCGAGGTCCATCCGGAAGATCTGGTCGCACGGCACCCCCTCGCGGGTGCTCTGGAAGATGATCTCCGACCCGTCGTGCGAGAAATACGCCTCGGCGTTCTCTCCGCCGAAGGTGAGTTGCCGGATGTTCGCGAGGTGAACCTCGGCCGCAACGGCCGGACCGCCCCCCTGCCCGCCGGCGGGGCCGGCCGCTCCTCCCTCCACCGACAGGCCGGTCCCCGCCGGCGCGAATGCCAGCGACAGCGACAGCAGGGACAAGGGGATGAGACGGTTCGACATGGCTCCAGTCCTTTCGTTCGCGGACCCGCCGGCAGTCCTGACCGGACCGGCGCGCGCCCGCCGACTGCGACAACCCCTCATGGTACGCCAGCCGTTCGTCCGACGCCAACGACCCTGCGCCGTCCGGGCGTGACGGATTCATGGGAGGGCCCCGCCGGCCGTCATTCGGGTCGGCGACCTCGCGGCCCTCACCGCCTCGTCGACCGCCGCCGCTGAGAACTCGACCGGAACGCGCCGCGGAAGTGCGTGCGCGGAAGGATGCCGGGCCCCGGCTGCGCGAGGCCCGGCGCCAACGACGCGCGGCCGCTACTCGTCGTCGGTCGGCAGCGCGGTCTGGTACAGCAGAAGCTTCTGCACCCGCCAGTTGTTCAAGTCGGCGATGAGCAGCGTGTTCTCGTCACGGCACGAGATGCCGTGAATCCAGTTGAACTGCCCGAGCCGGCGGCCCGACTCGCCCAGCCAGCCGAGGATCTCGCCGTCGAGGGTCAGCTTGTAGATACGCCCCGGCTCCTCGTCGGCCGCGAACAGGTACTGCGTCTCGCCGCCCGAGATGCACAGCGCCCAGGGCGCCGTGTTGTCGGGCTGGTTCGGCCGGGGGTTGCCCAGCACTGGCTGCCGCGACTTGTCGAACGGCACGTTGAGCAGGATCGTCTTCACGAAGTTGCCGTCCGAATCGTACTTCTGGATGCGGCGGTTGGTGCGGTCGGCGACGTAGACGAAGCCCTCGCGGTCGACCTGCAGGCTGTGCGGCAGCCGGAGCTGGTCGTCGCCGGTCCCGTAGCTGCCCCACGACTTGATCCAGTCTCCCCACTCGTTCATCTTGGCGACGCGCGAGTTCATGTAGCCGTCGCTGACGTAGATGTTGCCGTCGGCGTCCCAGCCCACGTCGGTCGGGCCCTGGAAGTAGCCGTCGACGTGCCGCGCCTCCCGGGGGTCGACGTGCTCGTAATGGTCGAAGCCCTCGGGTCGCCGGCCCAGGTTCAGGGTGACGTAGCCGGCGGGGTCGAACTTCGTGACCGCGTTGGTCCCCTTGTCGACGACCCAGAGGTTGTCGTCGTCGTCGAACCGCACCGCGTGGCCGTACCCCAGTCCGTAGACGCCCTGCCCGATCTCGCGCACGAAGTTGCCCTGGTCGTCGAACTCGAGCAGGTTCGTGGTGGCGTTCCCGTAGAGCGGCCCGGAGGTGGCGGTGCCGGGGTGGTTCAGCAGGATGATGTGGCCCTTCGAGTTCTCGGCCACGCCGAGGGCCTCGCCGAGGTTCATGGTCGGCGGGTATTTCAGGAAGTCGGGCACCGACACGAAGGGAATCTCGGGCGCCTCCCGCGTCTGGGCGCCCGCCGGCGCCGCGGCGAGGGCCAGCGCGACGGCCGCGCCAACGATGATGAAGCGTCTCACACCAACCTCCTTGCAGCCCGGTCCATCCGACCGGAAGAACAGCTTTCGCACAAGCGACGCCCGTAATCATAGCGCAGCCCGGCCCGGCAATCGCCGCCCCCGCCCTGTGTCGGCGGCCTGCCAAGCGCGCCGGGAATCCGTGGTGCGACCGCGCCTCACCCGCCCTTCTTCGGCCGCCGGTTGGCGGCGAGGACGCGCTTCCGGAGCCGAATGCTCCGGGGGGTGACCTCGACCAGCTCGTCGTCATCGATGAACTCGATCGACTGCTCGAGGTTCAGCAGCCGCGGGGGCACCAGCCGCACCGCCTCCTCGGCGGTCGACGCCCGCATGTTGGTGAGCTTCTTCTCCTTGGTGACGTTGACGTCGAGATCGGCCGGCCGCGCGTTCTCGCCGATGACCATGCCCTCGTAGACCTCGGCGCCGGCGGCGATGAAGATCTCGCCGCGCTCCTGCAGGTTCGAGATGGCGTAGGCGGTGGCCCTCCCCGCCCGGTCCGCCACCAGGGCCCCGGTCGGCCGCCCCGCGATGGGTCCGTGCCAGGGCTCCCACCCCGCGAACAGGTGATGCAGGATGCCGGTGCCCCGCGTGTCGGTCAGGAACTGCGACCGGAACCCGATGAGCCCGCGAGTCGGGAGGCGGAACTCCAACCGCACCCGGCCGCTCCCGTGGTTGACCATCTTCGTCATCGTCGCCCGGCGCGTGCCGAGCTGCGCGATGACCACACCCTGGTAGTCCTCGGCGACGTCGATCACCAGCTCTTCCACCGGCTCTTCGAGGCGCCCGCCGGCGTGCCGGGTGACGATCTGCGGGCGCGCCACCTGCATCTCGTAGCCCTCGCGGCGCATCATCTCCACGAGAATCGAGAGCTGCAGCTCGCCGCGCCCCGCGACCTGCACCTGTTCGGGCGACTCGGTGTCCTCGACCCGCAGCGACACGTTGCCCACCAGCTCGCGGGCCAGCCGGTCGCGAAGGTTGCGCGACGTGACGTACTGCCCGTCGCGGCCCGCCATGGGCGACGTGTTGACGCCGACGACCATCGTCACCGTGGGCTCGTCGACGCGGAGGGGCGGGATCGGCCGCGGGTCCCTGGGGTCCGTGATCGTCTCGCCGATGGTGATGTCGTCGATGCCGGCCAGGCAGATGATGTCGCCGGCGGCGGCCGACGCCACCTCCTCCCGCTGCAGTCCGTCGAACCGGTACAGCTTCGTGACCCGGGTGCGGTCGATGGCGCCGTCCAGCTTCGAGACCGCGATCTCGTCGCCTGTCGCGACCCGGCCGTTGACGATGCGGCCGATCGCGATGCGGCCCAGATAGTCGCTGGAATCGAGGTTCGCCACCACCACCTGCAGCGCCGCCTCCGGGTCCCCCCGAGGCGGCGGGATCCGGTCGACGATGGCGTCGAGCAGGGGGCGCAGCGACCGTCCCGGTGCGCCGGGATCGAGGCTGGCCGCGCCCGCTTTCGCATTGGCGTAGACCACCGGGAAATCGATCTGTTCCTCGGTGGCGTCGAGGTCGATAAACAGGTCGTAGACCTCGTCGAGGACCTCGGCGGGACGCGCGTCGCGGCGGTCCATCTTGTTGATGACGAGGATGGGGGGCAGCCCCTGCTCGAGCGCCTTCCGCAGCACGAACCGGGTCTGCGGCAGGGGCCCCTCGGACGCGTCGACGAGCAGCAGCACGCCGTCGACCATCGTGAGGGTCCGCTCGACCTCCCCACCGAAATCGGCATGGCCGGGCGTGTCGACGACGTTGATCAGGAGATCGCGGTAGCGGATGGCGGTGTTCTTGGCAAGGATGGTGATGCCCCGCTCGCGCTCGAGATCGATGTTGTCGAGGGCCCGCTCCTCGACCCGCTCGTTGGCGCGAAAGACGCCGCTCTGGTGCAACATGGCGTCGACGAGCGTCGTCTTCCCATGATCGACGTGGGCGATGATCGCGACGTTGCGGCGCAGGGGATTGGCGATGCCGGAACCCGCCGCCCTCATCGGTCGTCAGGTCCGTACAGAGGAAGGGAGAAGCTCATGGATCGATCGTACCCGAGACGGCGTCGCGTCGATACCAGGACTCTGCGCCTCCCCGAAGTAGCCCGGGGCGCGCCTGGTCGCGAGGCCCCGAGACGACCTCGCCTCGATGCCGCGACTCTGCGCCGCGCGCATCCGTCGACCCTACAGCCCGATACGGAAGGAGACCTCTGAGACATGCGTGTTCAAGTGTGTGCGAAAGCGTGCCTGATCGTCCTGGCCGGACTGTTCATCGCCGCCTGCGGCTCGGAGCCCGAGCCGGAACCCGTCGCCGCGCCGTCCGCGGAAGCACCCGCCCCGCCCAGACTCCCGGACGTCATCGTCGCCGAGCGCGGCGGGTTCATTCCCGAGGGCGTGGAGTACGACACGGACAACGGCCGGCTCCTCACCGGGTCGCTGTCCGAGGGCTCGGTGTTCCAGCTCCACGAGGACGGCCGAGTGACGGCGATCGTCACCGATCCGGAGCTCGTGTCCTCGGTCGGCATCGAGGCCGACGAGCTGCGCGACCGGCTGCTCGTCGCCAACTCCGACCGCGCGGTGTTCCAGGGCGGGACCCGCGGGCAGGCGATGCTGGGGGTGTACGACCTGACCACGGGCGAGCGCATCGCCATGGTCGACCTCGCCGCCGCGGTCGAGGACGCCGGCGACGACGCGGCGTTCTTCGCCAACGACGTGGCCGTCGCGGACGACGGCGTCGCCTACGTCACCGATACCCGCATGAACCTCATCTACCGCGTCGACACCGATTACGCCGCCTCGGTGTTCCACCGGTTCGACGACGACGGCGCGGGCCCCAACGGCATCGTGGAGCATCCCGCCGGCTACCTGCTGGTGGCGCGGGGCGACGCGCTGTGGAAGGTGCCGCTCGCCGACCCTGCCTCGGCGACCGCGGTGATGCTGCCCGAGGACGTTCCCGGGCAGGACGGCATGGTGTGGAGCGCCGGCCGCCTCGCCATCGTCAGCAACTCCGACAACCGGGTCGTCGCCCTGACGAGCAGCGACGAGTGGATGACGGCGAACCTCGCCGGGGTCGCGACCTACGAGCCGCAGGGGACAACCGCCGCGGTGGTGGGCGACGACGTCTACGTCGTGCACCCCCACTTCGCCGACGACGACCCGCCCAGCGTGACGCGGGTCGAGTTCCAGTAGGCGTCCTGCCCGGCGGCCCGGCGCGAGCGGCCCGGGCCGCCGGGCCCGACCCGCAAGACGACGGGTCCCGGACCCGTACACGAGAACTCCCGGCTGGCGAGGGCGCCGGCCGGGAGCCCGCGCGACCGCGCGAGCAGCGGTCGCGGCGGACTACCCCAGAGCTTCCTTTGCCGTCGTGCCGCTGGTTTCGCTGGCAAACGCTGCGAAAACGCCCCGCGACATGGGCAACCTTCATCGAGGACGGTCAACTAGTCCATCTGCTTCGCCACGTACTTGGTGATGCCGCCACCCGCGGTCGGCCGCGAGCCCGGACCCTCCGCGGCATAGACGTTGCCGTCGGCGTCGACGGCGACCCCTTCCCCGGCCACGCCCTGCAGCACCCGCACGCCGTGCGCATGCGGCGGGATGAACCCGGTCAGCCGGTCCTCGCCGGCGGGACCGATGCGGACGCCGGTCTTCCAACCGGGGTGGTTGCCCACGCCCGACTCCGAGTCGATGGCGTAGAGGGTGTCGTCGTCGGTGATGAACAGCCCGCTGATGCGGCTGTACTGCACATAGGTGTCGAGCAGCTCGCCGTCCTGGCTGAAGATCTGAATCCGGTGGTTGCCCCGATCCGCGACGAAGAGCCGCCCCTGCGAGTCCATCTCGAGGGCGTGGGGGGTGCGGAACTGCCCGGGCCGGAACCCGATCTCGCCCCACTCCTTGATGAACGTGCCGTCGGGGGCATACTTCAGGATGCGGCCGGTGGCGCCGGCCGGGGGATCGGGGTTCTGGCCGCTGTGGCCGTCGGCGACGAAGATGTCGCCGTTCGGCGCCGTGATCACGTCGCACGGCTCGTTGAGCTCGCCGGGCCCGCTGCCGGGCTGGCCGGCGACGCCGAGGCGCATCAGCTCCTGGCCGTCGGGGGTGAACTTGATGACTTGGTGGCCCTTGGTGCCCGCCTCGTTGCCCTGCGAATCGGTGACCCAGACGTTGCCGTCGGCGTCGACGTGAATGCCGTGCGGCAGCACGAAGAGTCCGGCCCCGAAGCTGGTCATTATCTCGCCGGTGTCCTTGTTGAACTTGAAGATGGGATCGCGGTCGGGGTTCTCCTCGCAGCCCCCCGCGAGGGCCAGACCCCCGCACCGGTCGTAGGCCCACACATGGCCGTCGGGACCGATGTCGATGCCCGCGGTCGAGCCCCACTCCCGGTCGTCGGGCAGGGGCGCCCAGTTCAGGATGACCTCGCCGGTGGGGTTGGGCAGCGGGCGGTCGACCCAGTCGCTCTCGCCCTCCTGCGCGGCGGCGATCGAGGTGGTCCCCACCACGAACGCGGCCGCCGCCAGCACCATACCGACGCGTGTCGATGTCCTTCTCGTGTCGATCATGCCTGTTCTCCTCGTCCTCGGACGGGCCGGTCGAGCCGGCCGCCCCGTTCACGCACCGTTGGCCCGGCAATCGAAGCTTCTCGCGCCGGCACCGACTCCGAACGCGACCGCAAGGTCGCGCCGCGGACCTCCGATTGCCGCCCTACCAGCCTTCCGGGAGTCCGCGCCATCCCACGGCGCCCCCCCGCGCAGCCTCAACGCCCTCCGCGGGTCCGCGCCGCCATCGGGGCGGGGCCGGCCGCGGGTCGTCACCCCGAATCAGTCGAAATGCACCTCGGCGAGCGCGATGCCGCTCTCTCCCGCCACCGCGTAGAGCAGGAACACACGGCCGTCCTCCTCGTAGATGGCGGGATCCCGAAGCTGGTTGACGTGGCCGTAGGCGGTGCTCCGCACCGACGGCTCGAGCGGGGCATCGGCCCCCTCCCAATCGTGCTCCGGGCGCAGCACCTCGACCCCGGGCGTCTCCGACCAGCCCATCCAGTCTCCCGAGAGGTCGATGGTGCTGAGCTTGATGTGCTCGGGCGCGTCGCCGACCTGGGTCCAGAACACGTACAGCGTGCCCCCCCGCTCGAGCAGGGCCGAGTGCCGCATCCGCGAGTTGAACAGCAGCGGCCCCGCCTCGAACCCGCCCAGCGGGTCGCGCGACCGGTAGAACTGCCCCGGCATCGCCATCGCATAGGTCCAGCCGTCGCGCCGGAACACCCGCATGTAGGTCCGCCCCAGGGGCTCGGGCCGCGTCGTGAACGCGATGCCGTCCGTCGAGGTCGCCACCCGCGACACCTGCGTGGCGATACCGTCGAGGCCGTGGAAGTACATGACGATGCGCCGGTTGGCGTCGTCGACGTGCACGTCCGGCGACGCGATGTGGGGCGCCGACGCCTCGAACAGGGCGTCGTGCGACATCGGCGCCGCCCCGCGCGCCCGCCGCGCCGCCTGAACGCGCTCCAGCTCCTCGGGCGAAATCTCGGGCGGCTCGGTCAGGAAGTGCGAGTCGGCGATGTGCAGGCTGCCCGGCGGGTGCACCCGCCACGGCCCCCGCAGGTCGTCTGCGTAGGCGAGGCGGATGTAGCGTCCCTTGTGGTCCGCGAAGTACAGGTAGTAGGCGCCCAGCGGATCGGCCACCCAGTCGGGCACCCGGATCAGCGACGGCCCCTGGATGTTCTCGCCGATGCTCGGGTGCAGCTCGGGTCCGATGATCGGCGCATCGGCCAGCCGCTCGACCCGCACCGGCTGCGCGGCCGCCGCGGCCCCGAACGCCACGATGCCGCACGCGAGGGCGGCGAGGAGTGCGATGTCCGACTCGTTCCTTCTCATCACGTTCCCGGCCCTTTCCGTCCCGGCGATCGTCGCCGAACGCGGCCGCGAGGTCGCGCCCCGATCGTCGCCGAACGCGGCCGCGAGGTCGCGCCGCGGCCGCCGCCCGACCCTCGGCATGCCGCGCCGTTCCACGACACGGGCTCCCGACACCGATTCGCGCCCCGGCGACGGCCGAGGCCCGGAACGGGCAAGAGCAGACCCGCGCACTAGTGAACTGTCCCAGAGCTTCCTTTGCCGTCGTGTCGCTGGTTTCCGCTGGCAGGCGCTGCGAAAACGCCCCGCGACATGGGCAGCTTCTCTCAGGGACGGCCAACTAGGCGGCCGGCGAGGCGTCCGGCCGAGGCGTCATCCGGACGACAAGAGCGTACGTGATCGGTGGCCGAGAACCAAGCCCGCCGCGCAACGGCATCGGCCGAACTCCCTGGACGCTGCGCGTGGGAACCGCCGGTCACGGCGACACTGGATCCGGCCAAGTCTCGACGACGGGCGGCGCCCAGGCGCGCATGCGGTCGAGCAGGGCGGCCCCGTCCGCCTCGGCGAGCACCAAGCCGCGGTGTTGCGGGGCGAGGAACCCCCGCTCGACCGCGTGGTCGAGGAAGGCGAGGAGCGCATCGAAGTACCCGGCCACGTTCAGGAGGCCGCACGGCTTACGGTGCAGCCCGAGCTGGGCCCACGTCAACGCCTCGAACAGCTCGTCGAGGGTCCCGAAGCCGCCGGGAAGCGCGACGACTCCATCCGACAGCTCCGACATCAGCATCTTCCGCTCGTGCATCGAGTCGACCACCCGCAGCTCGGTGAGGGCGGGGTGGGCGATTTCCGAGGCGGTGAGGTGGCCCGGAATCACCCCGACGATCTCGCCGCCGCCGGCCAGGACGGCATCGGCCAGGACCCCCATCAGGCCGACCTGCGCGCCCCCGTAGACGACGGGGTGGCCGCGCGCCGCGAGCAGGGCGCCCATCTCTCGGGCCGCCGCCGCGTACTCGGCGCCCGACCCGACCTTCGATCCCGTGAAGACGCAGATTCGTGTCATGGCCGCCCCCGCTCCAACGGTATCATGCGACCGGGAGGCCGGCGCGTCGCAACCGGAGCGGGTGAGCGCGGGGCGCGAATCGAGGGCGCATCCGCCCGCCGGCCCACGTCCCGGACGATGACCAGACCACTAGCCGTCCGCGCTGCAGCATCCCGCAGGCTCCCCCGCGGCGCTTCGGGCGGGGAGCAGAGGCGCAGGACAAGGGCCTCCCGGAGGGTCGCAGCCCCCCCCGAGCGCGAGTCTCCGAGGCGGCGCACACCGGGGCCGGGCGTTCGTCTCGGGCCGGCGCTTGCGCGGGCCGCCGTATGCGCCGCGGCGGCGGTCGCCGCGTGGACCGCCGGACCCGCGGCCGGCCAGACCCGCACGACGTGGGACGGCGTCTACACCGAGGCCCAGGCCGAGCGCGGTCGTGAGCGGTACCGGGCCATCTGCGGCTACTGCCACCGCGACGACCTGAGCGGCGGCGGCAGCGAGGCCGGCGCCCCCGCCCTGCGCGGTCCCTTCTTCCTCAACCAGTGGCGGGACCGGCCCCTCGTCGACCTCTTCGTCACCATCGGCACGACCATGCCGCGGCAGGCCCCCGACTCGCTCCGCGCGCAGGTGGTGATCGACGTCGTCAGCTACCTGCTGCAACAGAACGGCATGCCGGCCGGCCGCGCCGAGCTTCCGCCCCGGATCGAGCCGCTTCGCGACATCGCCCTGAGCGCGCCGCCGCGCCGGTGAGGTCTCCCCGCTTCCGGCCCGGACCGAGCCGCTTCGCGACATCGCCCTGAGCGCGCCGCCGCGCGCCGGTGAGGTCTCCCCGCTTCCGGCCCGGATCGAGCCGCTTCGCGACGTCGCCCTGAGCGCGCCGCCGCGCCGGTGAGGTCTCCCCGCTTCCGGCCCGGATCGAGCCGCTTCGCGACGTCGCCCTGAGCGCGCCGCCGCGCCGATGAAGTCTCCCCGGTCTCGTCGTCCTACCTGCAGACGGACGCCGTCGTCGGTCTCCGCGAGGGTATCGCGAGCACCCGATCCGCCATCCGGCCCTGCCTATCCGGTCCGGTGCGACCGGCGTGTCCGGAGTCCGACGGAGCCGGAGCGTTGCGGCGCGGGCCATCGCGCATTCCCATCAGGGTGCGACCGGGGTGTCCGGAGTCCGACGGAGCCGGTCGCCGATCCGGAGTCCGACGGAGCCGGAGCGTTGCGGCGCGGGCCATCGCGCATTCCCATCAGGGTGCGACCGGCGTGTCCGGAGCCCGACGGAGCCGGTCACCGATGCGGGAAATTGAAGATCGGCCGTCGCTTCGTACGGATTGTTGAACCGGGAGAACCGGGCCCCCAAGCCCGCCGCAGCCTTCGACTGGCCATTGAAGACTGGCTGTTGCTTCGTACGGATTGTCAACGGGACCCCGAGCCCGCCGCGGCCTTCGGCCGGACCTCGCCATCACCATTCCACCCGTGCTCGCGACGACGACGGCCGCCGAGAACGACGCGGCACGCAGTTTGCAGTCCACCCGAATCACATGAAGCTGCCGACTATTCCCCCCGAGGGCCGTTGCGGAAGCGCTCTCGAAATCGGTGAGCCTCGATATCCGTCGCTTCGTGACTTGGCCCGCCCATCGTCGCCTGCGGCCCCGCTGGGCGCCCAGCCGACCCTCCGGGAGTCCGGGCCGTTCCCCGGCGCGGCCTCCCGGCGCCCCCGGCTCGGGAAACGTTGAGAGGATGCAGAAAATGCAGAAAGTGCAGAAGTCACTGGCGTTCGCGTGCCTGCTGGCGGCGACTTCGGCGGCGGCGCAGAGCTCCATCACGGGCACGGTCACCGACGATGCCGGGCGGGCGCTGTCCGGGGTGGCGGTCGAGGCGACGAGCGACAATCCGGCAGGGGAGTGGCGAGCCGCCGTCACGGACGGCGCCGGACGGTACGCAATCGCCGACCTGCGGCCGGGCGAGTACGTCCTCGCGTTCGCCCGACCGGGATTCCGGCTGCTCGTGCGCGACGGGCTCGTGCTGGGACCCGACGAGACCCTGTCGGTCGGGGCGGCGCTGTCGGTCGCGCCGCCCAGGGTCGATGCGCGGCAGGCACAGCGGACCCTGCTGCTGACGCGCGAGATGCAGGAAGCGTTGCCGACCGGTCGCAGCATGTGGTCGTACGCCCCGCTCATCCCGGGCGTCAGGGTCCACAAGCCGGACGTCGGCGGCACGGCCGGGGTGCAGCAGTCGGAAATGATGGGCCGCGGGCTCGACGCCACCCACAACACGGTCGAGATCGACGGGATGACGGTCAACACGATGGTCAGCGACGGCCGCTATCAGGCCTACCTCAACCCGATGCTCGCGGCCGAGACGTCGTACACGACGTCGGGGCACGGCGCCGAGACCCAGACCGGCGGCCTGCGCATCAACATGATTCCCGCCGAGGGCGGCGACCGGTTCGGCGGGAACGTCTTCATGGGCGGCGCGCCGGGCGTGGCCGACAACCTGAACCCGCGCCTCCAGGCGCTGGGCGTCAATGGACCGAACGGAATCGCCACGCTGTACGACGTCAACGGGTCGTTCGGCGGTCCCGTCCTCCGCGACCGGCTGCGGTTCTTCACGTCGGCGCGGCGGAACGCCGCCCACTCGTATCTCGAAGAGAACAGCCTGGCCAGCGCGAACGTGCGGCTGACGTGGCGAATGACGCCGCAGCACAGGCTCTCGGCGATGTTCGATAAGGCGAGAAAGCGCCGGTTCGGCCAAGGGGGCTGGGATGTCGACCTGACGACGGCGGCGTCGGCATGGACCTCGCCGCACTACGACACGGGCACCGCAAAGTGGACCGGCGCGCCGGGCGACCGGACGCTCGCCGAACTCGGCTTCTCTCTGTCGTATCAGGACTGGGACACGAACTACTACCAACCGCGGGGAGACGGCCCGAGCATCTTCCAGGCCCGGCCCGACGCCGCCGACCTCGCGGCGTGCTTCGAGACCCCGTGCTTCCCGTCGGTCGGCTCGGCCCGGCACGCGGCGCAACTGGCGCCTTCCCTGGGCGGCGACCCCTGGTACAGCCAAGTCGCCACCTACGACGGCCTGCTCGGCCTGCGGTACGGGGCCAAGTCCGACGGCGAGAACAACAACTACACGCGCCGCTGGGCGTATCGGGGCTCGCTGTCCCACGTCACGGGCTCGCACCGCGTCAAGCTCGGGATGGACTTCTCCCGCGGCCGCAACCGCCACACCAACACCAGCAACGGCCACCTGGAGCTGCTCTACGAGGACGCGCCGAACCCCCGCGGACGACTGATCCAGGACCAGTTCCAGGGCCTGCCCTGGTTCGACTGCAACCACCCCCTGGCGCAGGCGAACCGCGACGCCGGACGACCCTGCGGCCTGATGGGCACCCCCGACCGGGTCGTCGTCTACAACCACCCGTCCAACCTGGCCTATCAACTGGACTACAACGGCGGCTTCTACGCGCAAGACTCGTGGACCGTCGACCGCCTGACCCTCGACTACGGGATGCGGCTCGACTTCGCCGCCGTCTCGGTGCCCGAGGCCCCGCGGGGCCTCGGCCGGTTCGTGCCCGCGCAGCGCCAGCCGGCGCGCCCGTCGAGCGAGCTGCCTCGCTTCGGCCCCGACCTCTCGCCCCGCCTCAACGTGGCCTACGACCTGTCCGGCGACGCCCGGACGGTGCTGAGGCTCGGCTGGAACCAGTACGTGCGCGACGTGGGGGGCAATCTCGCCGCCCGCTACGCCCACGGTTTCCTCGCCGAGGACGGCCGCGACTGGTGGGATTGCCACATGACGACGGGCGGCAGCGCCTGCTCCGGCCTCGACCCGTACGGAAGCAACTACGACGGCATCGCCCAGAACTGGGAGATCGGGCCGCGGGAATCGCTGACCTTCGGTTCGGTCTCGGCCCCCACCCGGCTACCCGACATCACCGCGCGCGAGCACAACCGCATCTGGACCGTCGGCGTCCAGCAGGAGATCGCCCCCGGGCTGTCCCTGGGCGGCGAGTACCGCCGGCGCACGTTCCACGACACCTGGTGGGACGACAACCCCAACTGGACGTTCGCCCAATTCGGCGCCGACCCGATGGGCAACCCACTGCCGGAGTTCGCGGGCATCCGGCACTTTCAGGTCGCGCGTCCGTACCCGATGGTCGGCCACTTCACCGCCTTCAGCATCGAGCCGTCGGTACGCACGAACACGGTGGGCTTCACCGACCGGACCCGCGGCCCCGGCTACAGCAACGTCTACCGGGGCTTCGAGCTGAACGTCCAGGGCCGGCTGCCCGGCGGGGGCGTCCTGTTCGGCGGCTGGTCGATGGAGGACACCGGCCGGACTTCGATCTACGGCTACGACACCAACAGCGGCGCCGGCAGCCGCTACGGCGGCGAGGTGAACGCCTGCTCCGACATCCTCGAGCGGGGCGACGAGCCGACCCAGCTCCGGTTCTGCGACGCCGGCGCGTACCCGCGTCCGTTCCGGAACGAGTTCAAGCTGTCGGGCACCCAGCCGTTCTCGCTGCCGGTCGTCGGCGACCTGCAGCTCGGGGCGTCGCTGCAGGCGTATCCGGGCGGCCTCGGCGACTGGGGCGGCCTGCAGGAGGGCCTCTACGTCAGCCGCGCCTCCACCAACCCCCTGTACTCCGCCTACTCCGAGGAACTCTACGGGCAGCCCGGCCACTGCGTGGCGCCGTGCACCCTCGGGCGCAGCATCGTGCCGGACGGCATCGCCACCGTCGAGCGCAGCACCGACGCCGCGTGGTACCCGATGATCCCGGTGAACAGCGTGAAGTTCCTGCCGGCCTGGACGCAGCTCGACGTGAGCGTCCAGAAGGTGTTCACGGCCGGAAGCCGCCGCTACGACGCGCGGCTGGAGCTCTTCAACGCCCTCAACAACGGCGTTGACCTCGCGCACGGCTCGTCACGGAACGCGAGAGGCGGCACGGGAGCGGGCTACCAGGCCCTGAGCGCGTGGGAGCGCGCCAACCACATCCTCGAAGGCCGCGTCGTCCGCCTCGCGATCACCGCCGCGTTCTAGTTGACCGTCCTCGAAGAGAGTTGCCCATGTCGCGGGGCGTCTTCGCTGCGTTTGCCAGCGAAACCAGCGACGGGACGGCCAAGGAAGCTCTGGGACAGCCCACTTGGTTCTAGTCTAGGCTAGGGGCCGGAGCGCCACCACTAACGACCGGCGGGAATGTACGCGCCGCCCCGGATGCGAAACCGGCTCGCGGCATGACGGCGCTGGACCTGGCGCCCCCGGGAGCCGGGAGCCTGTTCTGTCGGTGAGAGCGGCGCCCTCCTCCGGTCGCGAGACGAGGGCGCCACGAACGTCGAACTACTCGGGGACCGGCTGCGCCGCTTCCTGGGCGGCCGGCTCGACCTGCGAGGGGACGCGGTCGGGGGTCGGCTGGGCCACGCGGCGCCCCTCGGCGTCGCGGGCGTTGCCGCGGTTGCGGCCGCAGTCGAAACACGTCCGGAGCTCGTCGGCCATGCCCGCGGTGGAGATGCCGCGCTCGGCCATGAGCTCGGCGAGCCGGGCCGCGGTGGCCGGCTGCTCCTTGTAGAAGAGCGAGTAGAAGACGCCGTTGGCGATGGTCCACGGCGTCCAGCCCTGGGCGCTCCGGGCATCGATCCGGGCCCCCTGCTCGACGAGATAGTCGACGATGCTCGGAGCGCCCCGGTACGCAGCCCCGTGCAACGCCGTCTCCCCGCGGTCGTTGGCGGCGTGGATGTCGTTGCCGAGTTCGACGAGCATCTTGACGGCCTCGAGGGCCTCGGGCTCGTGCTCGACCGTCGCCCCGCCGTCTTCTCCGGGGTTCCACATGTCGACCCCCGCCGCGACCATGAGGGGGGTCGTCAGGTCGGCGTTGGGAACCAGGGGGTCGGCCCCGGCGTCGAGGAGCACCCGCATGACCTCGGTGTCGACATTCTTCGAGGCGAGGAGGAACGGCGTCGCCCCCACCCGGTTCAACCGGTTGCGGTAGCCGTCGCGGAAGTCGGCGGTCATCGGCGCGTTGACGTCGACACCGGCCGCGAGCAACGCGTGGACGAGGTCCATGCTGCTCGCGTTGCCCCGGCCCTCGGGCGGCGGCATGTGGCCGATGTTGGTGCGACGCAGCCGGATGACTTGGTGCAGGGCGTTCCAGCCCTGCTCGGCCGCGTTCACGTCGGCCCCCTGGTCGATGAGGTGGATGCCGACCTCGTGCTGCCCGTTCATCGCGGCCACGACGAGAGCGCTCGTGCCGTCGGGGAACGTGTCGTTCACGTCGGCGCCGAGGGCGAGGAGGGTCCGCACTGCGTCGAGCTGGCCGAGCTGGACCGCGAAGAGCAGGGCGGTGAACGAGGGGCCCGACCGCGCGTCGCGGGTCAGTCCCACCTCGGCGGAGAACACCCCGCCGGGCTCGCCGATCGCCGGATCGCCCGTCCGCGCCGAGACCTCGGCGCCGTTCGCGACGAGGACGCGGATGGCGCCGACGTTGTTCTCGGCCGCCGCCCACATCAGCGCCGTCTGGCCCCGCGCCGGCTCGGACGCGTTGGGGTCGGCCCCGGCCGCGAGCAGCGACTGGACGACATCGGCCCGTCCCGTCCGCGCGGCGGTCATCAGCACCGTCTCGCCGTCCGCGAGCCGGCGGTTCGGGTCGGCGCCGGCGTCGAGCAGCCGACCGACGATGGCCGCGCTGCCGTTCATGGCGGCCAGCGTGAGCGGCGCGACGCCGTAGCGGTTCGGCGCCGTCGCGTCGGCCCCGGCGTCGAGGAGCAGACCCACGACGTCGGTCGCGTCGGCCTGGACCGCCCAGTGCAGTGCGGTCATGCCGCCGGTCTCGGACGCGTTGACGTCGACCGCCCCGTCGAGCAGAGCCGCCACCGCCGCGTCGTCCCCGGCCCGCGCCGCCGCGATCAGCGACGCTTCGGCTTCCGCCTCCGCCCGCGCAGCCTCCGCCAGGGCTCCCGCCGCGATGGACAGGGCCATCCCGGCGACCGCAGCCGTGAGCCCCATGCTCCGCCGTCGTCGATTCATCTCCATGGTCGATTCTCCGGCATCCTCGCGTCCGCGCCACCAGGTAGCGCGGACTCCTCGGGCCAGCCCGCCCACCGTCGCCTGCGGCTCCGCCGGGCGCCCAACCAACCCTGCAGGGGTCCGCGCCGGCCTACCGCGCCGACCCCTGGCCCGCCCATCGTCGCCTGCGGCTCCGCCGGGCGCCCAACCAACCCTGCAGGGGTCCGCGCCGGCCTACCGCGCCGACCCCTAGCCCGCCCATCGTCGCCTGCGGCTCCGCCGGGCGCCCAACCAACCCTGCAGGGGTCCGCGCCGGCCTACGGCGCCGACCCCTGGCCCGCCCACCGTCGCCTGCGGCTCCGCCGGGCGCTCAACCGACCCGGCAGGAGCCCGCGCCGTTCCACGGCGTAGACCCCGGGCTACAGGTCCGTCAACAGCCCGGTGGAGTCGGCCACCCGCTCGCGCTCCACCCCGACCTTGTGGAGCAGGGTCAGGCCGAGGTTGGTGAACGGCGTGTGCATCGGGTAGCGGATGTGACGTCCGCCCGCGATGGCGCCGCCGCCGCCCACCACCACCGCCGGCAGGTCGACCGGGGTGTGGTGGTCGCTGTCGCCCATACCCGTGCCGTAGAGCAGCAGCGTGTGGTCGAGCAGGGACCCGTCGCCGTCCGGCGTGTTCCTCATCCGATCGAGGAACCGAGCGAAGAGCGACACGTGGTACGCGTTGATCTTGGCTCCCTGGGCGATCTTGACGGGGTCCATCTGGTGGTGCGAGACCGCGTGGTGGCCCTCCGGCACCCCGATCCAGGGATAGGGCCGCCCGTTCAGCTCGCGCGAGACCTGGAAGGCGACGACCCGCGTCACGTCCGACTGGAACGCGAGCAGCTCGAGATCGAACATCAGCTTCGCGTGGTCGTCGAACGAGTCCGGCACCCCGACCGGCGGGTCGGCGATGGGCATCGGCGACGCCTTGCTCTGCCGCTCGGCCCGCTGGATGCGCTGCTCGACGTCGCGCACCGAGTCGAGGTACTCGTCGACCATGACGCGGTCGCGCACGCCGAGGCGGCGCTGCAGGCGAGCCATGTCGGCCATCGCGAGGTCGAGCACGCTACGGTCCCGCGCAAGCCGCGCCGCCTGCTCCTTGGGCGAGCCCCCTTCGCCGAAGAGCCGCTCGAACACCGCGCGGGGGTTGCTCTCCATCGGCATCGGCGTGGTGGGAGCGCTCCACGAGTAGGTGTGCTGGTAGACGCAGCTGTACCCGTTCTCGCAGCTTCCGACGATGTTCTCGTGGTCGAGCGAGAGCTGCAGCGAGCGCAGCGGGGTGTCGGCGCCGATCTCGGCCGCCGCCATCTGGTCGATCGAGGTCCCCGCCTCGATGTCGGCGCCCTCCGTCTTCTTCGGGCGAACACCGCTCAGCCACGCGGTGTGCACGCGCGTATGGACCCCGCCGCCCTCACTCTGCGTCTCCGCCCCCTTGTTGCTCAGACCGCTCAGCACCACCATGTCGTTGCGGAACGGCTCGAGGGCCTGCAGCACCGGGGTCATCTCGTAGCCCTTCCCGGTGGTGGCGGGGTGGAAGTTCGGCAGGTACGTGCCGTTGGGCGCGTAGACGAAGCCCAGGCGGGTGACCCGGCCCTGTCCCGGCGCGGCAGCCGAGAGCGCCGGCGCCATCGCGTCCAGGAACGGCAGGGCCAGCGTCGCCCCCATCCCCCGCAGGAAGCTCCGCCGCGGCAGCGCCATCTTGGTGATGATCATCCCGATCTCCCTTCAGGTCAGCAGGTCGACTCGCCAACGGGTCGACTCGAAACGAATTCCGTTCACGAACGAACGGACTCGGTTTCACGGGCGAACGAACCGCGGTCAACGAACGGACCGCCGTCGCCGACGAACGAACGCCGGTTCGCGGGCGCATCGCGTCGCCGTCCGCCGACGAACGACTCCCGTTCACCGACGAAAGCCAGCTCGCGAACGCACGCGCGCCGGCAGCTCAAGAACCAACGCCGGTCCGCCGTCAGCGCGCCGCGGCCAGCGACGCATCCGCCCCGGCCGTGCGCCGCTCGCGGAACGGCAAGCTCTCGACGATGCCCAGAACGACCGCCGACAGGCGGTGGTCCTGCGCCGCCGCCCGCCTCACGATCCGCCGCACCGCCGGCATGTCGTAAGGCTCGAGCCCGCGACCCAGCGCATAGGTCAGCAGCTTCTCGGTCAACGTGCCCACGAACCGATCCGGACGCGCGAGCAGCGCCGTCTTCAGTTCGGCAACGTCGTCGAACGGCGTCCCGTCCGGGAGCACCCCGGAGGCGTCGATGGGCAGATGCTGCTCGTCTACGTCGCGAAGCCGACCGACAGGGTCGAAGCGCTCGAGCCCGAAGCCGAGCGGGTCGATCATCGCATGGCAGCTCGCGCAGGCGGGGTTGTCGCGGTGCACGGCCATCCGCTCGCGCATCGACGGCGTGCGATCCGCGTAGGCCCCCGCCCGGTCCGGCAGCGCCGGCACGTTGGGCGGCGGGTCGGGCGGCGGCGTGCCGAGGATGTTGGTCAGTATCCACTTGCCGCGGAACACCGGCGACGTCCGGACCGGGTGCGAGGTGATGGTGAGGATGCTGCCCTGCCCGAGCAGCCCGCCCCGGCGCCCGCTGACCGGCACCCGACGGAAGTGGCTGCCCTGCACGTGGGGAATGCCGTAGTGCCGCGCGAGCCGGTCGTTGACGAACGTGTAGTCGGCGTCGAGCAGATCGAGGACGCTGCGGTCCTCGCGTACGATGCTCTCGAAGAACAGCTCGGTCTCGCGGCGGAACGCGCGCCGCAGCCCGTCGTCGAAGTCCGCGAACAGCACCTGCGACGGCCGCGCCGCCTCCAGGTTCCGCAGCTGCAGCCACTGCCCCACGAAATTGTCGGTCAAGGCGCGGGCGCGGTCGTCCGCGAGCATCCGGCGCACCTGCCGCCCGAGCTCCTCGGGGTCGGACAGGGCGCCGCCCGCCGCCGCATCGAGCAGCGCGTCGTCGGGCACGCTGCTCCAGAGGAAGAAGGACAGCCGCGACGCCAGCTCGAGGTCGCCGATGCGGTAGTTGACGGCGGTGGCGGGGGCGTCGGCGGGGTCGGCCTCGACGCGGAACAGGAACTCGGGGCTCACCAGCAACTGCTGGAGCGCGCGCTCGATGCCGGACTCGAAGCTCCCGCCCTCGCGCCCCGCCGCGTAGGCGATGCGCAGAATGTCAAGGTCGGCGTCGGCGACCGGCCTGCGCCAAGCCCGTCGGGCCAGTGTCGCGAGAATGGTCTCGGCGCAGGCCTCCTCGCCGCCGGCGTCCGCGGGCCGGCACACGAAGAGGCGTCGCCGGGCCGGCGTGTCCCCGGGGCCGGTCGCATCGAAGGGCCCGGTGACGGTGACGCTGCGCAGGTACGGCAGGTCGCGCCGGCTCACCGTCGGGTTGAGGAAGAGGCGGCGCGGGGTCTCCGACAGCAGGGCCGGCGTCTTCAGGAACGCGACCCCGATCTCGCGGGGGCCGGCCGCGACGCGCAGCCGCACCTCGAGGTCGTCGCCGACCTCGTTCCCGTCGATGTCCAGCGACGGCAGGCCCTGTTGCATGCGGAACAACTCGACCCGCTCGCCGTCCACCGTCACCTCGAGCTGCGCCCCGCCCGACACCCGCGACACCCCGACCCGCAGCACGTACTCGGCGTCGAGAGGGAACCGGTGGGTGATCAGGGCGCCGCCGCGGGTCCCGTAGGGCAGGCCTTCGACGTGATCGTCCTGCGGCAGGGCCGGCGAGACGGTATAGGTGCGGGCCACCGCCGTCGGCGGGGTCATGCCCACGGCGGCGCGGCCGATGCGCCGGGCCGCCGTCAGGTAGCGTTCCATCAGCGATTCGGACACGCGCAGGACCCCGGCGATGTTGTCGAACCCGTAGCTCGCGCTGTCGGCGGGCAGGAGCTCCTCGACGTCGACGGTGACGCCGAGCACATCGCGGACCGCGTTCCGGTACTCGGCGCGGTTGAGCCGGTGGAAGGTCTGGGTGCGGCCGGGGTTCGGAGAGGCCGCCGCCGCGGCGTCGAGCTCGGCCTCGAGCCAGGTCGCCACGCGGTCGTAGGTGGCCTCGTCGGGGCGCGGCCGGCCGGCCGGGGGCATCAGCCCCGCGCGCAGCTTCCGGACCACGTTCTCCCAGAGCTCGGCGTGGTCCCCGACCCGCGTCAAGTCGATGTCGTCGAGGGCCAGCCCGGCCGTGAGGAGACGACCGTTGTGGCAGGCGACGCAGTAGCGCCGCACGGTGCGGGACGCCTCAGCCGAAACGGAGGCGTCCGCGGGCGCCTGACGCACCACGGCCGGCTCGACGGGCGCGGCCGCGGCGGCGGCCGGGCCGCCCGACAGCAGCAACAGCATTCCGGCAACGGCGGACGCAAGCCAAGTGCGCATCGATTTCCTGGTCAAAGCGGAGCCTGCGGCGCGAACCGCACGAACTCCAGTGTCGAGATCGCCCCGATCGCGCCCCTCCGACTGCGAGACACGCGATACCCGCGCGAGGTGGACGCCCGGAACCGTGCCATGATAGCGCAAGTGCAGGGCGGCCGCATGGATATCGTCCGCCGTCAGCCCCGCGCGACCGGCCGGCCGCGGCATCGCCCAGGCCGGCCACTCCGCGGCGATCGCCCACCCCCGCGGTGGTGGCGTGGCGCCGTTCGAGCGTCTCGACGACGCCGCGGGCTGAACGCCGAGCCCGGCGATGTCGACGTCTGCGCCGACGAGGCGCCGGGCCGGCCGCGGCAGGCGTGACGAGCCCGCGGACGTTTCGCGGTGCCGTGAGCCTGCGACAGGGGGCGTCATGAAGCGATCGCTCCGTCTCTATCTGCTCGTGCAGCGCCTCGGCGGCAGGCAGGGCTGGCGGCCCGAGGAGATCGCCGAGCACTTCGAGATCTCCCTCCGCACCGCGTACCGCGACATCGCGGACCTGTCGAGCACGTACAGCATTCCCGTCACCACCGACGACGACGGCCGCTACCGGCTCATCGAGGGCGCCACGATGCGCCTCCTGCCCCTGACCGCCACCGAACGGGCCATCCTGACGCTTGCCCTCGACAATCCGGCGCTCCGAACGGCCCCGGACGTCGCTTCCGCCATCGACCGGCTCGGCGACAAGCTGAGCGCGGCGACGCGCGAGATCGAAGAGAGCCCGAGCGGGCTCGCCCTGACCGGGCCCGAGAAGTCGGGCGACATCAAGGATGGCCTCCTGCTGCTGCTGAACGGCGCGGCCCGCGACCGGGTCCCGGTGTCGCTGCACTATCGCTCGCTGTGGAGCGGCAGCATTGCGTGGCGCGGCCTCGACCCGTACAACGTCTTCCACCGCGAGAACGCCTGGTACCTGGTCGGGCACTGCCACCTCCGCCAGGAGGTGCGGGCCTTTCGCCTCGACCGCATCGCCGACGCCAAGCTGCTCGACGGCACGTTCGCCCCGCCGGACTTCGAGCTCGACGAGTTCCTCAAGCACAGCTGGGGCATCTACCACGGCCGGACCGTCTACGACGTCGTCATCCATTTCGACGCCGCCCTCACCACCCTCCTCGAGGAGAGCAGCCACCATCCCGACCAGCAGGTCATCCCCCTCGGAAACGGCAACCTCGAGTACCGCGTCAGCCTGTCGCACCTCGAGGAGGTCGCCCGCTGGATCGTCGGGTTCGCGGGCGCCGCCCGCGCCGTCGAGCCCCCCGCCCTCGTCGAGCTGGTCGCCGACATGGCGGCCCGCGCCGGCGAGGCGCACCGTCGCGACGACGCGGCCGCGAAGCCCCGCGGACAGCGCGACCTCCCTTACCTGCGCCCCGACGGCGCCGCGGCGCCGCGCCAGCGTTCGTTGATCTGATGTCCGCCCGGCGACAGCAGGGAACCAACACGGAGGCGCCGTAATATTGACCTGATGGCCAGACCTGATTGCAGCAGCGCGACGCCGCTTCGGGCCCGGGAGTCGTCCCGAGAATGCAAGCAACGCTGACCTGGATCGACCTGACGGCCGGTGACCGGGACAGGATGCGTCGCGTCCTGGATCTCTTCGGCGAGCAGGGCACGCTCGACGAGATGGGGCTCGGGAGCCTGCGCGACGCGCTGTCCGACACGCTGTTTCCGGGCACGTCGTACATCCACACCCGCCTCCGGTACGTGCTGTTCATCCCCTGGCTCTACCAGCGGCTCGAGCATCGCCGGACCCGGGCGGCCGACGTGGCAAGGGCCGCGCGACGGGCCGAGGTCGACCTGATCGTTCCGCTCGAAGGGAGCGCGGACAGCGAAGGAATCATCGGCGTGCGGGCTCGGCATGCCCTCGCGCGTCTGCCGAGTTCCGTCTACTGGAGCGCGCTCACGCGATGGGGCATCTTCATCCGCGAGCAGAGTCAGGGCTGGTACCACGCGCACTTCGACGGCCTCGTGGACGGCCGCAGGGCCACCGGCCGCGCCGACGATCCGGGGGTCGTCTGGTCCAGCGAGCCGCATTGGCATCCGAGGCTGCCCGAGCCGCCGGGGTCCTTCCCCGGGGAGGCCTCGTTCGAGTTGACCCGGGATGAGGCGGACTTCCTGCGCGGCCGCCTCGAGGAACGGTGCGCGGGCACCCTCCTCGCCTGGCTGGCCCGCAAGGGAGCCGTCGGGCCGGCGGAGCGGCTCTGGGACGACCCCGCGGCGTTGAGCGCCCCGGCCGACATTCGCGCCGACCTGGAGTTGGCGAGGCGATTCTCCCTCCACGTCGAGGGCATTCCGCTGCTCTACAACCTGCTCGTGGCGGAACGCCGGCGCGAGGTCCTCGACGAGGAACGAGACGAGTCGTGGATCGAGCGCTATCGGGCCGGGCTCGTAGAGTGGGCGGCCCGCGAGGCTGCCGAGGGCTACCGCTTCGAGCCCGACACGCTCTGGGAGCTCGTCGTCCGGCGCGGGCGACGCATTCCACCGCCGCAACGCAACTTCATCGAGACTTGGTCGCGGCGCATCGCCGAGTTGGCCCCCGACGGCGTGGCCGACGACGCTCGATTGCGGAGGCTGATTGCCGACCGCGAATTCCGCCTCAAAGGCCCGCGGGCACGGCTGGCGAACCGCGGCAACCGCCTCCTGGACTGGAAACCGGGGGTCGGCGTCGGCCGCATGGACTTCCGCTGGGTCCGCGTGCGGCAGCTCCTGACCGACCTGCACCGGGGGCTGGCGGCCTGATGCTCTCCCCCGACTCGCGCACCATCGCCTTCGACCTGCTCCGCGCGCCGACCGGCTACCGGCTCGACTTCGCGGTGCTGACCGCCTACACCCTCGATCTGGAAGCACTGCTCGCGCTGCCGCTCTCGGTGGTCGCGCATCCGGACGGCGACCTGGAGGAGCTGCTGGCCGATCCCCTGCGGCTGCATCAGGCCATCCGCGAGGCCGGCGACCGCGTGCACGCCTTCGTCGACGCCAAGGGGATCTCGGTTCCCCGCCGCGCGCGGTCGCTCTACGCGATGCTCGAGTCGAGCGTGCACACGGTGCGTGCCCCGAACCGCGGCGCCTTCCACCCCAAGGTGTGGGTGGCGCGGTTCAAAGGCGAGCATGAGGAGGCGCAGGACCTGATGCGGGTCGCGGTCCTGTCGCGGAACCTGACCTTCGACCGTTCGTGGGACGTCGCCCTGGCGAGCGAGGCGTCGCCGCGCAACCGGCGTCGCGTCGGTGCGAGCCGGCCGCTCGGCGAGTTCCTCTCGGCGCTGCCGGGCCTGGCTGCGAGTCCGGTTGCTCCGGAGCTCGCGCGGCGTGTGCAGGCGCTGGCCGACGAAGCGGCGCGATGCGACTTTCCCTCTCCGGACGGCTTCCGTTCCAGGGTCGAGTTCCATGCGCTCGGCCTGTCGGGCAGCCGGGCCTGGCGCCCACCGTCGAGCGGCTACCGCACGCTCGCGGTGGCCCCGTTCGTCAACCGGGAAGGGCTCGACACGGTCAGCCGGCCGGGCGCCGGGAACCGAACGCTGGTGAGCCGGCAGGAAGAGCTCGACAAGCTCCCGCCAGACGCCCTCGCCGACTGGGACGAGGTGTTCGTCCTGTTGGACGACGCCGAGGGAGAACCGCAGGACGGCGGCGCCGACCGCGACGGACCGGGGCCCAGCGCCGGCGCTCGCCCATCCGGGCTGCACGCCAAGATGATCGCGGTCGAGCACTGGCACGACGTGACGTGGACCGTCGGCTCCGCGAACCTCACCCAGGCGGCGTTCAAGGGCGCCAACGTCGAGGTCATGGCGTCCGTGACGGGCCGCAAGGGGCGCAAGGGAGGCGTCACCGGTCACGGCATCGACCGTTTCCTCGATGGGGGCTTCCGGCGTCTGTGCGTGCCGTACCGCAGGACGGCGCCGCCACCGGAGGATCCGGGCTTGACCAGCGCGCGGGCGCGCCTCGAGGCGGCGCGCAAGACCCTTTTGGAAGGCGACCTGCGTGTGACCTGCGTTTCCGCGGGGGACCTCTGGACGTTGACGGTCGACGGCGACGCGACTCCGCCCGCCGGCGACGTCGACGTCGCAGCCTGGCCGGTCTCCGTCGCCGAGGATCAGGCCCGGCCGTTGGAGGACCGGCCGAGCTGGCGGTTGCCGATCGCCCGCCTGACCGCGTTCATCGCCTTTCGGCTGAGCGTCCCGGTACAGGGCGTTGACGACGTCCGCCTGTCCCTGCGGCTTCCCGCCGAGGGCATGCCCGCAGACCGGATGCACCACGTGCTCCGCGCGCTGCTCGACAGCCCCGAGAAGCTCCTTCGGTTCTTGCGGGCGCTGCTGGGCGGCCTCGACGCCGTGCCCGATCCGGCACAGGAGGGCCGAGAAGGCGACGACGCCGGGTTCCGGAGAATCGGCCCCGGGGGCGAGACGCTGCTCGAAGACCTCCTCCGCGCCGCGTCCAGAGACCCCGATCGCCTGAAACCAGTCCGCCGGCTCATCCGCGACCTCCGAAAGACGGAAGATGGACGGCGCATCGCCCCGGACGATCTGTTCGGGGTGTGGACCGCCGTCGAGGAAGCGCTTACGCGGGAGCCTCGTTCATGAAGCGACCGTCCGTCGAGTCGAGTCTGAAGCCGCTGAAGCCCTTCCAGCGCCGCACGGTGGACCACGCCTTCCACCGCCTCTTCACGGCGAAGGACGGCACGGGGCGCTTCCTCGTGGCCGACGAGGTCGGTCTGGGCAAGACGCTCGTCGCCCGCGGCATCATCGCCCGCGCCATCGATCACCTCTGGAACGAGGTCGAACGCATCGATGTCGTCTACATCTGCAGCAACGGCGGCATCGCGCGCGCCAACCTGCCCAAGCTCCGGGTGGGCGCCGCCGAAGAACGCTCGTTCGCGCTGGCCACGCGGCTGACCCTGTTGGCCACGGAGCTGGCCCGCCGGGAAGGCGAGCCCGGCCTTGCCGGCAGCAAGCTGAACTTCGTCAGCTTCACGCCCGGCACGTCGTTCAACTTGGGACACTCCGCCGGTCAGTATCGCGAGCGGGTGGTGCTCTTTCGACTGCTCGACCCGCTCATGGGGCAGCGCACCGCCCTGACTAACCTCTTGCAGGGACGGATCACCAAGCGGGACGAATGGCGGAGGCGGCTGCTGGACGCCGCGGCGCCCATCGATGACACGATCAGGCGCCGCTTCGAGGCGGCGTTCAACGAGCGGCCGGCACTCCGCAGCACGCTGTCTGGCCTCCTGGAGAGCTGGTTCCGTCGCCATCGGGCGGACTGGCCGGCCGAGGCGCGGCACGGGCGAGATCGGGTGATTTCCGAGTTGCGCCGCGTGCTCGCCGGCGCGTGCGTCGGGGCCCTCGAGCCGGATCTGGTCATTCTGGACGAGTTTCAGCGCTTCAGGTCGCTGATCGAGACGCGGGACACCGAACGGAACGCCGCGGCGGAGCTGGCCCAGGCGTTGTTCGAGACCAGGGCCCATGACGGCCGACGCGTGCGCACGCTTCTGCTCTCCGCGACTCCGTACAAGCTCTACACCGCCGACGCGGAGATCGAGCACGAGGAGCACTACCAGGACTTTCTCGCCACCACGCGGTTCCTGCTCGGCGACGACGACGCACGCGTGGACGGGGTCAAGCAGCAACTCTCACGCTTCGGGGCGGCGCTGAGGCGCGCGGCCGGCGGAGAGCCGGCTGAGGCGGAGCGCGTGGAGCACGCGAAGCGCGCCGTCGAGGCCTCGCTGCGGGACGTGATGGCCCGCACCGAGCGGGTCGGGGCCAGCGAGGAGCGCGATGCGATGGTCGCCGAGGACCGGCGCACGGCGACCGTCACCACGAGGGACGTCCGCGAATACTTGGCTGCCGACGCGCTCTTTCGGGCGGTCGGCGATCGCGATCCCATGGCCTTCTGGAAGTCGGCGCCGTACCTCGCCCACTTCATGCACGGATACAGGTTCAACGAGCGCCTGGAAGAAGCGCTTCGCACGCCAGAGAAACTAGTCGAGGTCCTGCGGCAGCATGACTCGGCGTTCCTGGAAGCCGCCGCCCTGCGTTCCTGGTCGCAGTGCGACCCCGGACACGCCAAGCTCCGCGAGCTCGTGGGCGAGCTCCTCGACGAGGGGCTGTGGCGCCTGCTGTGGCTGCCGCCGACGCTGGCGTACTGGCCGTTGGAGGGCCCGTTCGAGGGGAAGGAGCGGACCACCAAGCGGCTGTTGTTCTCGGCCTGGAACGTCGTGCCCGACGTCGTCAGCGCGATCCTGAGCTACGAGGCGGAACGGCGGATGATGGGCGGGCGACTCGACGAGTACGAGAAACCCGCCGATCAGCAGGGGCCGCTTCTAAGGCTGACGCAGGCGGCGTCCGGGGAACGGTCCCGCCATCGTCTCCTCCTGCTCCTCCTGCCCTGCCTGCCCCTCGCCGACCGCGCGCATCCGCTCGAGGCGCCGGCGGGCCAGGACCGCCGAGACTGGGTGCGCGCCCGCGTGGAAGGGCTCCTGTCAGACCCGGCGCTACCCGATCCCCGGAACGGCCAAGTCGACGACCGATGGGAATGGGTGATCCCGCGCTTGCTGGATACGGAGCTAGCCGCGTTCCTGCGCGACTGGCGCGATGACCGGCTTCGAGGGTGGTCCGATGACGAACCGCTGCCGCAGCCCAATCCCGAGTTCTTTGGTGCGTACGTCGAAGACATGCTCGCCGTCGATCCACGGACGCTCGGTCGACGACCCCCGGACCTTGCCGAGCGACTGACGGACCTCGCTCTCGGTTCCCCGGCCGTTCTCGCGTCACGCTGCCTTGGATCACGCGCGGACATCGGTGGCGACACGCGCCGGCGGCTGGCGGTGGCGATAGCCTACGCCTTCTGGAGCCTGTTCAATCAGCCTGCGGTCATCTCGCTGATTCGCCAGCTCGACGCCGGGCAGACACGCTCGCCCCCGCGTGGCGGATGGGCCGGCCGCGTCGTCACACGGTTGCGCCGGCTCGGCGCCGGGAACGAACCCGCCCGCGACGAATCGCCCTACTGGCGCCTCGTGCTGCGGTACTGCCGTCAAGGCAACCTGCAGGCGGTGCTGGACGAGCAGTGGCACCTGCTGTGGGAGCAGGAGTCGTGGTCCGAGGACGCCAGCGCGGAGGAAACCGCAGCTAGGTGCGCGCGCAAGCTCGTTCAGGTCGTGCACCCGACGCGCGCGCGTGTCCATGCGCGCTTCTTCCAGCCTCAACGGAACGTTGCCGGAGGCGCCGTCAAGTGCGACGAGATCCGAGTTCGCACCGTATTCGCTCTGCGCTTCGGCCACAGCAGCTCCGACGACGGCCAGCCCATCAGTCAGGACGCCGTCAGGGCGTCATTCAACAGTCCCTTCCGACCGTTCGTCCTCACCAGCACGTCGATCGGGCAGGAGGGGCTCGACTTCCACCCCTGGTGTCACGCGCTCATCCACTGGAACCTCCCGGGCAACCCGGTGGACCTCGAGCAACGCGAGGGCCGCATTCACCGCTACAAGGGCCACGCGGTTCGCCGCAACGTCGCGGCCGCCCACGCTCGGGAAGCACTGGGATCCTGGCGGGCGGGCGACGACATCTGGACGTTGATCTTCGAACTCGCGGACAAGGCCGCGCGAGCCGCCGGCGCCGACGACTTGGTGCCTCACTGGATCGCGCCCGGCGAGCACTGCGTTCAGCGCCACGTTCCCCAACTGCCGTACACGACCGAGAGCAAAGCGTTCGAGCACCTCAAACGTCAGCTCGCCGCCTACCGGGTGGTCTTCGGGCAGCCCCGTCAGGAAGAGCTGGTGACGCTGCTCGATCGAGCGGGCCTCGACATCGCGCGGCTCAGGAACTGGGCCATCGATCTCTCGCCCCCGACGAAGGCTGACTCGCGGGGCAATTCGGATTAGCGGTCAGGGCCGGAGCACTTGGCGGCAATCCTCCGCGAACCACCGGAACCGTGCCGGCGGGGCGCGGATGCCTACGCGAAGATGTCGGCGAGCGGGAGGCGGAATGCGGGGAACAGCGGTGCGCCCTCCAGAGCTTCCGGCGTCGAGAGGCGACGGGGGGTCGCACCCAGCTCATGGACCGTGACCGCCCCCCGGCGCGGGTCCACGACCCAGACTACGCGCGAGCCGGCCGAGAGCCACGACGACACCTTTTCCGCCACGTCGGGACCCGTATCCCCGGGCGACGTGACCTCCACCGCCAGATCAGGCGCGCCCTCCCAGAAGGCCGCAGGCTGGCCCGAAGCCGGAATCCGCTCGCGTCTGACGAAGGCCACGTCGGGAGCGAGCACGGTGTCGGGATTCCGCGCCAGGACGAAGCCGGTCTCGGCGCCGCAGACGACCCCGAGACGGTGCATCTTCACATGATGGGTCAGCGGGGCGGCGACGTTCATGATTACCGCCCCGTGCCGGAATCCCGCCGGCGTCATTCGCTGCAACTCTCCCCCGACCAGGGCATGCCGCCAACCGTCGTCGGGCAGGCGCGACAGCTCGTCGGCGGTCATGGTCCGGCCGGCCGCCGGCGCCACCGGGGACGGGAATGATGCGGGATGGGACATGCCTACCGCTCGACGCTCACGACAGGGACACCGACGAGCCCAGTATACTGCGCGCTCAGCGCGTGCCGCCGGGCGCACCGATCCGCGGGCCGGCCGGTCGGGGTCGACGAACATCTTCAGACACGCCCCCGCCCCAGCGCCGGTAGCGCTCGGGCCGCCGTGCCCCGCAGAGCCCATCGGCATGCACGGGCCGGCGGCGCGGCTCGGCCGGTGGTGCGCGCGAGGTGCGAGCCCCGCCCCACGGCATCGGCAGGGTCGGTGGCCTCGAAGCGGCTCGGCGGTTGCCGCGCGCGACGTGCGAGCGCACGACGCCCGCGCCCGCCGGCGACGACGGTAAACCCGACGGCGGCCCAGGCTTCCCAAGGCCTGCACCAGGCGCCGTGGGCTGTTAGAATCTGGGACGGAGCGCTCGCGCGCGCGGGCACGTTCCGTCGGGCCGTCGGCTCGACCATCCTCGGCACACAGACCAGAGCGCTCGCGCGCGCGGGCGCGTATCGTCGGGGCCGGCATCGAGCCGCCCCGCCCGTCAGACGACAAGGGAGCGACACTCATGCGCAAGATTCAAATCGCCGCAATCACCCTCGCCGGAGCGGCCCTGCTGGCCGCGCCGGCAGCCGCGCCGGGCCAGACCGTCGAAGAGGAGATCGCCAAGGCCACCCTGGCGGCGCCGGCCGCGTTGCGCGCCAACGCCACCGTGCTTCGGCTCGCCCCCGACGGCGCCGAGACGGTGCTGCGCGAGGGCTCGAACGGGCTGATCTGCTGGGACCGGTCGGACGAGCCGAGCCGCGAGTTCGCGGTGCAGTGCACGAACGAGGGCAACCTCGCCCGCGTGAAGCAGAACCGGGCCTGGGCCATGTCGGGGATGAGCGCCGACGAGCTGCGGACGACGCGCGAGACGGCCGAGTCCGACGGCACGCGGGAGGTCTCGGAGTTCGGCTCGGTGTACTACTCGCTGAACGGCGCGGACGCCGAGTCGGCCAACCTGCACACGACCATCGCGGTGCCGTTCGCGACGGCCGAGTCGCTGGGCCTGCCCGACGCGGGCAGCTACACGCAGGCCGGCACCTGGATCATGGAGGCGGGCCTGTCCGCCGCCCACATCATGTTGCCCGGCCAATAGCCGAGACGGCGGCGAGACCCGAACCAACCGACCGCCCCGCCCATCAGGTGGACACGACGATGAGACTCACGACGACGGGATGCGCACTCGCGCTCTGCCTCACCCTCACGGCCGCGATGGCGGCCGCCGGGAACGACAACTGGCCGCAGTTCCGCGGTCCGACGATGAACGCGGCGGTCGCCGACAACCCCGACCTGCCCGAGCGGTGGAGCGAGACCGAGAACGTCGAGTGGGTCACGGACATCCCCGGCCTCGGCTGGTCGAGCCCGGTGGTTTGGGGCGACCGGGTCTTCCTGACCACGGTGACCGCCGCCGGCGACTTCGAGCTGCCCAAGCCCGGCCTCTACGCCCCCCGCGGGCGACCCGACCCGGTGCCCCTGGAGCACGACTGGCTGGTCTACTGCCTGAGCCTAGAGACCGGCGACGTGCTGTGGCGGCGCTCGGTCCGGACGGGGCGCCCCGACTTCCCGCGGCACATGAAGAACTCCTACGCCTCGGAGACCCCGGCCACCGACGGCGAACGTGTCTACGTGCGGTTCGGCGAGCTGGGCCTCTACACGTTCGACATGGACGGCAACGAGGTGTGGCGGCTCGAGATACCCCACCGGCCGACGCGGTCGGACTGGGGGTCGGCCTCGTCGCCGGTGGTGCACGGGGACAGGTTGATCATCGTGTACGACAACGAGGAGGAGTCGTGGATCGCGTCCCTCGACAAGCGCACCGGGGCCGAGATCTGGCGCACCGCGCGCGACGAGGTGTCGAGCTGGGCGAGCCCCTACGTGTGGGAGCACGAGGGGCGGACCGAGATCGTGACGTCGGCGGTGAACCGCATCCGCTCCTACGACCTCGACGGGAACCTGCTCTGGGAGATGGACGGCCGGATGTCATGGGCGGCCATCGCCACCCCGTTCTCGAGTCACGGCCTGGTGTACGTCAACTCGGGCTACTTCCGCGACGAGCACCGGCCGGCCTACGCCATCCGGCCCGGGGCGAGCGGGGACATCACCCTCGCGGAGGGCGAGGCGTCGAACGAGTACGTGGCGTGGTACCATCCGCGGGCCGGGAACTACAACACGTCGCCGCTGATCTACGGCGACATCTACTACAGCCTGCTCGACCGCGGCTTCTTCGAGGCCTATGACGCGCGGACCGGCGAGCCCGTCTACGGCCGCCAGCGGATTCGGGTCGCGGCCAGCTTCACGTCGTCGCCCTGGGCCTACAACGGCAAGATCTTCGCGCTGAGCGAGCAGGGCGACACCTACGTGATCCGGGCCGGGCGCGAGTTCGAGGTCATGGGGGTGAACAGCCTCGGCGAACTCGCCCTGGCGTCGCCGGCCATCGCCGGCGACCGGCTGCTCATCCGCACGCAGTCGAAGCTCTACAGCATCCGGAAGGAGTGATGCACCGGTCCGAGCGCCGCCGCACCCGACCGTCAACGTCGGGGAACGAGGACTCGACCGGACGATCTCGCCGACCGTGACGCGCAGGACGTCGACCGAGGTCGACGCGATCTCGGCCCCCCGCGCGAATACCTGCTCGCCGGCGTAGCCACCGGCATCGGGCATCGTGTGGGCGGTGACGTCGCCGCCGGCGACATCGGCCAGCCCCGGGTCGGGTAGGCAGTGCGTTCTCGCCGGTCTACCGCCGTCCCTACACGCCCGCCAGCGGCCGCGTGTTCAGCAGCCCGGTGCTGTCGCCCAGCTTGTCGGCCGGCACCCCCGCCTTGTCGAGGACGGTCAGCAGGAGGTTGGTCATCGGGGTGTCTTCCGGATAAGCGAGGTGCCGCCCGCCCTTCAGCCGGCCGCCGCCGCCACCGGCCACGAGGCACGGCAGGTTCGTGTGCTCATGCAGGTTGCCGTTGCCGATGCCGCCGCCGTAGACGGTCATTGAGTGGTCGAGGAGGTTGCCGTCGCCGTCGGGCGTCGCCCGCAGCTTCTGGAGGAAACGACTGAGCAGCGACACGTGGTAGAGGTCGATCTTCGCCTTCCGGGCCATGTAGTCGGGGTCGTTCCGGTGGTGCGACACGGTGTGGTGCTGGTCGGGCACCCCGATCTGGGGGAAGGTGCGGGGGCTGGTCTCGCGCGCCATCATCAGGGTGGTGACGCGAGTGACGTCGGCCTGCCACGCGAGGGCGGTCAGGTCGAACATCAGGGTGGCGTACTCCTCGAAGTCCTCGGGAATGTCGATGGGCCGGTCGGGCAGGTCGATCTCGGCCTGGTCGTCGCGGGCCTCGGCGCGGCCGATGCGCTGCTCGAGGTCGCGCACCGAGTCGAGGTACTCGCTGAGCTTGCTGCGGTCGGAAGGCCCGAGGGTGCGCTCGAGGCTCAGCGCCTCTTCCGTCACCGAGTCGAGGATGCTGCCGGCCTGGCGCGCCTGGGCGCGGCGGTCGGCGGCGCTGCCGCCGTCGCCGAACAGGCGCTCGAAGACGACGCGGGGATGCGGCTCCATCTCGAGCGGGGTCGTCGGGTCGCGCCACGAGATGGTGTTCGAATAGAAGCAGTCGCCCGAGTCGCACGAGATGGCCGTCGGCTTCTCGAGCACCAGCTCGAGCGACGGCAGCGGCGTCGCCCGGCCGAGCTCGCGGGCCGCGAGCTGGTCGGCGGTGGTGCCGAGCTGGATGGCGGTGGGGCCGATGCGCCCCCGGCGCTCCCACGCGTGCACGCCGCTCAGCCACGCCGCCGTCGCCCGCGGGTGGTCGCCGTTGCCGTCGCCGAACGAGTCGGCCTGCCGGTGGGCGAGGCCGCTCAGCACGAGCAGCCGGTCGTGCACCGGCGCGAGCGGACTGAGGGTCGGCGACAGCGCGAACCCGGCCCCGGTCGCGGCAGGCACGAACTGCTCCTGGATGACCCCGTTGGGGATGTAGACGAAACCCAGCCGCGTGGCCGGCCGCGCCGCGGTGTTCGCGAGGGCGGTCGCCGCCGGCACCATGGCGTCGAGGAGCGGCAGGGCTACGGCGGTCCCCATGCCGCGGAGGAACGTCCGACGGGGCAGCGCGAGCTTCGTGATGGTCATGACTTTCTCATCTGGAAAGGCGTGCTGTTGACGATGCCGAGGACGAGGGACGCGAAGCGGTAGTCGTCGCGCTCGGCGTCGCGGACGATGGCGCGGATGGTCGGCGCGTCGAAGTGCTCGACGGGGCGCCCGAGCGCGTACATCAGGAGCTTCTCGGTCACGGTGTGCACGAACTGCTCGGGCGCCTGCAGCAGCGCCGCCCGGAGGCCGGCCGGCCCCTCGAAGCGGCGCCCGTCGGGGAGCACGCCGCTCGCGTCGATGGGGTCGTTCGACTCGCCCACGGTGCGCCAGCGCCCGACCGCGTCGAAGTTCTCGAGGGCGAACCCGAGGGGGTCCATCTGGGCGTGGCAGGTCGCGCACGCGGGGTTGGCGCGGTGCTGCTCCATCGCCTCGCGCATCGACCGCGGCTCGCCGCTCTCGGTCGTCTCTTCCAGCGCCGGGATGTCCGGCGGGGGCGGCGGCGGGGGCGACGCGAGCAGGTTCTCGAGAATCCACTTGCCGCGCAGCACCGGCGAGGTGCGGGTGGCGTAGGAGGTCAGGGTCAGGATGCTCCCCTGCCCGAGCAGCCCCCCCCGCTCCGGCTCTTCGAGCTCCACCCGCCGGAAGTGGCTGCCGTAGACGTGGGGTATCCCGTAGTGCCGGGCGAGCCGCTCGTTCACGAACGTGTGCCGGGCCGTCAGGAGGTCGAGGACGCTGTGGTCCCCGCGCAGCACGCTGTCGACGAACAGCCCGGTCTCGCGCCGGAACGCGAGGCGCAGGTTCTCGTCGAAGCCGGGGAAGAAGCCCGCGTCGGGCTCCTTCGCGTCGACGTCGCGGAGGAAGAGCCACTGCTCGGCGAAGTTGTCGACGAGGGCGGCCGACCGCGGGTCGGCGAGCATGCGGCGCACCTGCCGGTCGAGCACCGCGGGCTCGCGCAGCTCGCCGCGGACGGCGACGTCGAGCAGCTCGTCGTCGGGAAGGCTGCTCCACAGGAAGAACGACAGGCGCGACGCGAGCTCGAGGTCGCTGACCGCGTACGCCTCGCCGTCGGCGACGCCCTCCGGGACCCGCTCGATGCGGAACAGGAACTCGGGGCTGACGAGCAGCCGCTCGACCGCCCGCTGGATGCCGCGCTCGAACCCGCCCTCGCCGCGGCCCTGCTCGTAGAACGGCAGCAGCCGGTCGAGGTCGTCCTCGGTCACCGGACGCCGATAGGCGCGCCGGGCCAGTGTCCACAGAATGGAGCGCGCGCACGCGGTCTGCTCCGCCTCGGGGGCGCCGGTCCGGGGGCGGCAGATGAGGATGCGCTCTCGGCTCGGGGTGTCGCCGGCGCCGTCGGCGCCATAGGGCCCGCTGACGATCACGCTGGCGATGGACGGCTGCCGGCTTCGCGACCGATACGATCGGACGAGGCCCTCGGGCGCCGCCCCGCTCTTGGGCAGGAACGCCACCGCCACCTCGCGGGGGCCGGCCCGCAGGGGCACCCGCACCTGCACGTCGGGGTCGGCGTCGAAGGCGAAGACCCCGGTCGCCAGCCGCTCGGGCGGGTTCTCACCGACCGTGAACGACTCGACCCGCCGGCCGTCCACGCTCACCTCGACCTCGTGGGGCTCGCGGGCGGCGCGGGTGAACTGGACCGTGATCAGGTACTCGCCGTCGAGAGGCAGATGGCTCCGCACCCGGGTACCGCCCCGGGTCCCCAGGGGCAACCCCTCGATGTGCCCGTCCTGCACGAGGTCACGGTCGAGCTGGTAGGTGTCGACGATGGGCAGCATCGTCGGGTCGCCGATGGCGAGCCGGCTGATCTTGCGCGCCGCGGCGAGGTACCGCTCCATCAGGGTCGGCGACACGAACAGCAGCTCGGCGAGGTTGTCGAAGCCGCTGGTCGCGTTGTCGGCCGGCAGCATCACCGCGATGTCGAGCTCCTTCGGCAGGTCGTCGAGCCCGAGGAGGTCGCGGAGGGCGTTGGCGTACTCGGTGCGGCTCAGCCGGTGCAGGGCCGGCCGGCGCCCCGGGTCGGGCGCCGCCGCGGCGACGCGATCGAGCGACGCCTCGAGCCACGACGCGACGCCGGCCACCGTCGCCTCGTCGGGCCGGGGCCGGCCGATGGGCGGCATCGCGCCGGCGCGCAGCTTGCGGACCACCGCCTCCCACGCCCCGGCGTCGCCGGCCACGTTCGACGCGTCGAGCCGGTCGAGGGACAGGCCTACGGCGCGAAGCTGCGACACCAGAGGCGAAGGCGCGGCCCCTTCACCGTCGACGACGCGCGCGTTGTGGCAGGTCACGCAGTAGCGGTCGACCACCGCGGTCACGTCGCCGGCGGAGAGGACCGACTCATGCCCCGGCGGCGACTGGGGCTCGGCGGCGCCGCCCGCCGGCTGGCCGGCCGCAGCGGGCGAGAACGAACCGCCGCAGACCACCGCGACGGCGGCGAATGCACTCGCCCATCTGGCGACCATCGAGCCTTCCTTCTTGCGCCCAATGCGCGGGTTTGTCCAAGCCGTGCATCGTCGGACGCCACGGTTGGATGAGACGACCGCCCTGGCGCTGATCGGAGAGCGCCCGCCGGCGCCGTCGATTCTCAAGGGAGCCGGCTCGCTCCGGCTCGGTGAGGTCCTCCGAGCACGGGCGGCGTCGGCCCGCCGGACGGGTGCCCGCCGAGTCGCCAGCCGACGCGGGTCAACCGGCGTGGTTCGGGCGGAGTCGGCCCGCTCCACCGAGTGAGGGCGAGAGCCGGCAGTCACGGAAGAGTCCTGGCAACGCGGAAGCCGATGGTTCTGCTGTTGAGGTCGGGGCCGGCCCACGTTTGCGTAATGGGGCGCATCTGCCAGTTCTGGCTGGCAAAGCCGGCGCCGCGCAACACCCTTCGGTCGCAATTCCCTTCCCAGCAGTCGTCCGTCCACTCCCAGAGATTGCCCACCATGTCGAAGAGGCCGGCGTCGCTGGGTTCATAGGACCCGACCGGGCAGGTCCCGGGCCTCTTCCCATTGTATAGGTGATAGCAGCCCCTGGAGCTGCCGGCCGCGCCTCGGTCCCATTCCGCGTCGGTCGGCAGACGGTACCGATGGCCCGTCTCGAGCGACAGCCATTTCAGGTACGCCTGCGCCTCGTTCCAACTCACGCACGCCACGGGATGCCGCTCGGTCTGCGTGAACCCCGGGTTTCGCCAGTCGCGGCGAAAGGTGCAGCGCCCGGTGGCGCTCGGTACCGCCGCGGCGAAGGCGCGGTATTCCTCTAGGGTCACCTCGAATTGGCCGAGCGCGACATCGCCTCCAGGCAGCGCCACCATCACCGGGCAGACGTCGCAGTCGCGGAATACCTCGCCCGAAACCGGATCACCGGCCGTAGCCGCCGCCCGCGCCAGCTTGGACGCGGGGGTCGTCTCGATCGCCCTGTCCGAACCGTCCCCCTGGGCCGTCGCGGGCGTGGCGACGAGCGCCGCCAGCACCGTGGCGAGCGCCACGACGTATCGGTTGAGCTTCATCGCAGGCTCCTCTGCATGCGGGTCCGTCGACGCGCGGCCTCGTGCCCCCGGCCCCCCGCTGCTCTAGACTTAGCCGATTCGAATCAGCTCGGTCAAGCGACCCGGGGGCCGGTCGGCGTCGCCGTGCAGGCTCGGCCCTCGGCGGGCGCCGCGCGCCGGCTGCCCGGGTCGCCGGTCGCCTTCGCGACGAGCGCCGTGGGCGCCGGTGGACGGCGGCGGCGGCGGCCCGTGCTCGACCGCGTCGCCGGCCGATTCGGGCGAGACGTCCTGTCAGATGGAAGCTCGGCGCCGGGGCTCCGGCCGGCCACGAGTCTGCGGCGTGGAACGGCGCGGCCAATGCGGGCTTCGCGGCCCTCGGCCATGAGCAGCACTCGCAAGACCGGACGCTACGGTTCCCGGAGCACGTCCATCGGGTCGATTCGGGCGGCCCGACGCGCCGGCGACCAGCAGGCGAGCAACCCGACGCCGAACACCACCGTCGTGACCGCGGCCGACGTCAGCGGGTCGACCGGCCTGACCCCGAAGAGAACGCTCTCGATGACGCGGCTCGCGGCGGCGGCTACCAGCAGGCCGATCACCGCACCGGCGCCGACGATCAGACCGCCCTGCCCGAGAACCAGTTCGAGAACCGCCCGATTCCCCGCGCCCAGCGCCACCCGGACCCCGATCTCCCGCCGGCGCTGCGACACCATGTAGCTGAGCACGCCGTAGAGCCCGAAGGCGGCGAGCAGCAGCGCCACCGCCCCGAAGACGCCGGCGCTCACCGCGTAGAACCCAAGCCGCGCGAACCGCGCGGACAAGCTCGCGTCGAGCGCCGAGATGGTGACGAGCGCACCGGGGTAGACCTCGTCCAGTACCTCGCGCAGGAAGGGAGCGACCGCGAACGGATCACCCGCCGTGCGGACGATGACGTAAGGCGTGGTCTCCCAGGACGAGTCCATTCCCGGCTGCAGCACCGACAGATAGACATCGCCGGCCGTGGTCGACGGCAGCGACGAGCCCGGGTCGGGTGGCGCGTTGACGTCACCCACCACGCCGACGATCTCCCAGGTCTCGCCCGTCCCTCCACCCGGAAACGGGAACGCCGGACCCGTCAGTCGCCGGCCGATGGCCGGCTCGCCGCCGAACACCCCGCGGGCGAACGACTCGCTGACCACCGCCACCGGCGGGCTCCCGGCGGCATCGCGCGACGTGAAGAACCGACCCCTCCGCAACGGGAGCCCGATGAGGTCGGCGTAGCCCGGACTGACGCTCCTCACGTCCGCCCACAAGTCGTCGCGCGGAGCGCCCGACGCCGGCCGACCCGCCACCCCGATCCGCCGGGAACCGCCCACCAGCGGCGGCCGAGTCGTCAGCGCCACCGCCCGCACGTCCGGCAGGTCCGCGATCCGCTCCAACTGCGTGATCAGGGCTTCCGTGGACCGCCGGACCCCGGCGTTCAACGCCGCAACCTCCTCGGCATCGAACACTCGGCCCTCCCCGGTCGAACCGAGCCTGTCCGCGCGCGCGACCATGACGCGGTTCGGGTCGAAGCCGAGATCGAACGTGACGAACGCCACTAGGCTGCGCAGGAACAGTCCCGCCGCCGTCAGCAGCGCCACCGCCAGCGCCACCTGCACGACGGCCAGCCCCGTCTGGCCCGTGCTCGCCCGCAGCCGACCGACACTGCTCCCCGACGGCGCCCCTGCATCATTCAGGCCCCGGGCCGCCCCGCTTCGGTCGCCCCGGACCCAGCCCAGGGCCGGCGCCGCCCCCGACAGCAGACCCGCCACGATGGACAAGCCGACGCAGAACGCGACCACGAGGCCATCCACCCCGACCTCGTCGAGCCCCGGCACATCGCCGGGGACCACCGCGGGCGCCGCATGCACGATCCCCGCCGCCAGCGCCAGGCCGACCGATCCGCCGACCACGCTGAGGACCACGCTCTCCGTCAGCAGTTGCCCGACGAGTCGCCCGCGTCCCGCGCCGAGGGCGCTCCGCACCGCCAGTTCCCGCCATCGCGCCTTCCCCCGCGCCAACAGCAGACCCGCCACGTTCGCGCACGCCAGCAGCAACACCAGCCCCGTCGCCGCCGTGAACATCCGCAGCACTGGCCGCCACGGCGCGCCGAGCGCTTCCTGCAACCGCGTCACGCGCGACCGCCACCCCGCATTCGCGGGTCCCGGCCTCTCGGGGCGGGACCCATCGAGAATCGCGCGCACCTCCGCTTCCGCCTGTTCCGGCGAAACCCCCGGCCGAAGCCGTCCGAGCCCCGTGAAGCCGCTCAGGTGGACGACGCCGCCGGCCCCCGGCGACTCGTACGGTGCGGCCACGAACGGCGTCCACAGCGCCGTCCCGTCGAGCTCGAACCCGTCGCGGAGCACGCCGGCGACGACGTGCGGCTCGCCGTCCAGCGTGGTTACGTCGCCGACGACGTCCGGGTCCGAGGCGAACTCGTTCAGCCACACGCCGTGGCTCAACAGCACCACCCGCTGCGCGCCCTCGACCGCATCCGAAGGGGCCAGGAGCCGGCCGAGTCGCGGCTCCGCCCTCAGCAGCGGAAAGAGCGAGGGCGACACCCTGGCTCCGCGGACGCGGGTCGGCCCGTTCGGCCCGTCGAGACGAAAGTTGCTGAACGCAAGGGCGGCGAGCTGCTCGAAGGACCGGGCCTCGTCCCACAGTCGCAGCAGGTGGTCGCTCGACAGACCCGAAGCCGCGCCCGGAAACTCGGCCGACACTTGCCCGACCGTCACGATCCGGCCGGGGTCCGGATACGGCAACGGTCGGAAGAGGAGACCACGCGCGAGGCTGAAGGCCGCCGCGTTGACGCCGATCCCAACCGACAGAATGGTCAGCACGGCGAGGGCGAAGAACGGCCGGGCCATGAGCAGCCGCACGGCCTGACGCACGTCGAGGACGATCGGTTCCGCGCCCCGAACCACGCGTTCCCACATCCCCGACATCGGCTGGTCGCCTCTATCCGCAGAGCGCACTGACGACTTCCGCTTCCCGGTCGTCATCCGACAAACCGACCCACGCGTGCGCTAATTGGCCTCCCGATCGTCCACCAACGGCAACGTCGGTGCCCCGGCGCCGGCAGGACCCAGGGTCCACGAACACGATCCGTCCGGATTCACGCGCTCGGTCGAAGGGCAGTAAAGGTAGTCGGTGATGGCGCTGTCGTCCGGCGGATCACGCCGCCCGGCCGCGGCCGGCAGAGGCCGTCAGGGGATGGGATGCCGGCCCATCGGCCGTCAGAACCCGAAGCCGGCGCTGACGTGCGCACGCACCCCGCCGGCGAAGTCGTGCGCCACGTCGATGGCGATCGGGGAGCCGAATCCGGGAGGCATGACGAAGACGCCCACCCCGACGCCTTCCAGGAAGCTCGCCTGCCGGATGGAACTTCCAGCATCGTATACGGCGGCGGTGTCGCCGAAGAACCGGAGGCCGACCTGCGCCTCCGACAACAGGGAGGTAACGGGAAGCCGCAACTCGATTGACGCGGCGGCGATCCGGTCACCGACCGCCGCCGCGGCCGGCCAGCCGCGGAGGGTGCCGCGCGCGGCCGGGCTGCCGCCGAGCAGCGCCTTCTCGTACGGCGGCAACGGGGCCGACGCCCCCGCGAAGAAGAGACGCGCCGCCAAGATCGCCTGGCCGCCGGCCGCGACGTACGCTCGAGCATCCAGACGAGGCCGAAAGACGGTCGCCGGAACCCCGACGGTCGCCAACCGCTCGATGCCGGCGCGCACCACCGCCGTGTTGCGGCGGGCGGTGGACGGCGTCTCACGGTAGTCACCGTAGTCGAGGTACATCGACGACCGGAACAGCCGGTCCGCCCTTGCCAGGAACCGTACGTCCTCCCACGCCGCGGCGCCGTTCACTCGGAAACCGGCCGGAAGCCGGCGCTCGACCGCGACCTCCAGCCCCGTCCGGTCGTCCTCCGCGTCGAAGTACGGATGCCGCCGCCGCCCGCGCCATCCGGCGGCCCGCAGCCGGTCGACCAACCGGCCCGGAACCGCCGCCTCCATCTCCAGTGCGATGCGCTTGTGGCCGCCCCAGGTCGCGGGCGCCGAGAGCCGGCTGCCGGGCCCGAACACATCGACGAGGCTGGTCAGCGCCCCATACGCCACCCCGTAGCCTTCCCGGTGGTCCAATATCGGGGCGACCATCAGCCGGCGGCCGACCGTCGCCAGTGCCCGCGCCACCGGGTTGCGCCAGCGGGCGCCGGGTCGCTCGCGGACGACGATGACGAGGGCGACCTCGTCGGTGGCCGTCAGGGATCGGTAGCGCCGGCGCACGTCGATCGTCTCGAACCGGCCGCTCGCCTCCAGTCGCTCCCGTACCACCGCGGTCAGTTCCGGGCCGGCCTCATCGCCCGGCTCGACGCCGGCCAGGGCGACGACCTCGGCGTCGGACAGCGACAGGTTGCCGTGGACCCGTATCTCGGCCACCGCCTCGCGCGCCATCCGTTCCTGCGCGGCGGACGCCGCGGGCGGCAGCGTCGCATGGAACGCGGCTGTACCCGCCAGGACCATCCGGACGATGGCGCACGGGCGGCAGCGAGGCACCGGGGGCATCGCTACCGCTCGGCGTCGGACGGTCGGAGGCGTGCGCCGGTCTCGGCCTCCCGGTAGCCGGAGAACGTGCGCGAGTAGGCCAGCGTGGCCGATCCGGTGGCCATCGTCACCACGCCCAGCGCCTCGATCCGCTGCGGGAGCCACACCGCCCCGTCGAGTGGCCGGCCCATGGTCATCGACGCGCTGAGCTCGTCCAGGCGGACGAGCCAGCGCAGGGGCAGGAAGTCGAAGCCGATGCCGTCGAACGTGAACCGCACGATCTGATGCTCGTCGGGGTCGATCCAGAGGGTGACGAGCGTGCTCTCGTTGAACGCCTCCGGGGCGCCCGGCACGCTGATCGGCGGCCGATTGCAATCGTCCTCGTCGGGGCCGCGTTCCCGGAACAACCGCTCCGGCAGGTACTCGATGCGGAGCACGTCCCGCCCGGCCAGCCGGTCGCGGCCCGCTAAGTAGTAGTTGCCCGGTTCGAACTCGAAGTCGAGCCAGTACGACTCGGAGAGGAAGCGCGGGCGGAGGTCGGCGGCGGCGCTCAAGTCCGCCGTCACCCCGTCGCCGTCCGGGGAGGGCGACCGGTCAGCCGCCCCGTCAGCCCCCGCCGGCGTTCCGGGAGAACCGCCCGGCACGCAAGGCGTCCCGGACGCGGCCTCCCGCGCGCGCTCCGCCTCCGCCGCCAGCCACTCCGCCTCGTACCGCTGCCAGTCGTCCTCGCCGGCGTCGACCCCGTCGAACCGCACCGGACTTCGCACGAACACCCCATCGCGCCGGTACCAGACGTACTCCCGCGTGAAGCGGCTGTACACCTCGCCGTCGTCTCCCGTCACCGTTGACCGCTCCATCTCGTCGAACACGTACTGCCGCCGCGCGACGCGGTTCTCGTCGCGGCGGGCGAGCACCTGTTCCATGAAGCGATCCAGCTCGTTGTCCTCCTCGCGTTCCTGCGACGCCGCGGCGCCGGCGGATGCGGGTGTCGTCTCGAGCGCCCTGTCCGAAGGGTCCTCCTGGGCCATCGCGGGCATGGCGACGAGCACCGCCGGCGCCGCGATGAGCGCAACGACGTGTCGTGTACACGCCATGGGTTCACCTCCTCCCTGAGTCTAGCCGACCCGAATCAGCGCGTCGAGCGTCCGGTGGGCCGGTCGGCGGCGCCGCGCGGGCTCGCCCCTCGGCCGGCCCTGCGCACTGGCTGCCCGGGGGTCGCCCGCGGCCCTCGCGACGAGCTCCGCGAGTCGCCGCTGGACGGCGCCGGCGGCGGCCCGTGCTCGTCGGCCGGCCCTGCGCACTGGCTGCCCCGGGGTCGCCCGTGGCCCTCGCGACGAGCTCCGCGAGTCGACGCTGGACGGCGCCGGCGGCGGCCCGTGCTCGTCGGCCGGCCCTGCGCACTGGCTGCCCCGGGGTCGCCCGCGGCCCTCGCGACGAGCTCCGCGAGTCGCCGCTGGACGGCGTCGGCGGCGGCCCGTGCTCGTCGGTCGACACTGCGCACTGGCTGCCCCGGGGTCGCCCGCGGCCCTCGCGGACGAGCTCCGCGAGTCGACGCTGGACGGCGCCGGCGGCGGCCCGTGCTCGACTACGTCGCCGGTCGATTCGGCGGCACGCAACCCGAACACCGTCCCGGGGAACCCGGCCCATGCAGCCGAACCCGCCTCCTTCGGCTCGGGTTCGATATAGTGTGCGTGTACACTGGGAGGGCTGCGAGGAGACCGCTCACGACCGGTCGCGAGCGGCGTTCGACTTCGCCTCGGACTCGACGTCCCGCGAGGGTGGATTCATGAGCATGCGCGACCGTACTGCAAGACGGCGGCGGGCCGGCGTCATCGCCGCGGGCCTCCTGGCGATCGGCTGGGCGCAGCCGACGGGCGCCCAGCCTGCCGACGCAGCCCTCGTCGACGCCGCACGGCAGGGCGCCGGGGAGACGGTGGCCGCCCTGCTGGAAGCCGGCGCCGACGTCGACGCCGCCGCGCCCGACGGCACCACCGCCCTGCACTGGGCGGCACAGCGCGACGACCGCCCTCTCGCCCGCCGGCTCATCGCCGCCGGCGCCCCTGTCGACACCGCGAACCGCTACGGCGTGACGCCGCTCGCGCTGGCCGCCGCCAACGGCAGCGGGCCCCTCGTGGCGGCGCTGCTCGACGCCGGCGCCGACCCTGAGACCCCGAGCCCCGGCGGCGACACGCCCTTGATGATGGCGGCCAGGACGGGGCGGCCCGAGGCGGTGCGGCGGCTGATCGAGGCCGGCGCGGACGTGCACGCGAGGGAATCGTGGCGGGGGCAGAACGCCCTGATGTGGGCGGCGGCCGAGGGCCATGCCGACGCCGTACTCACCCTGTTGGCGGCGGGGGCGGACCTCGAGGCCCGGTCGAACGGACGCCTCACGCCGCTGCTCTTCGCGGTGCGCGAGGGGCATGTCGGCGCGGTCGAGACCCTGCTGGCGGCGGGCGCCGACATCCACGGCGCGGCCCGGGACGGCACCACGCCGCTCGCCCTCGCCGTCGTCAACGCACACTACGAACTCGCGGAGCGGCTGCTCCAGCTCGGCGCGGATCCGAACCGGCCCGACCCGCGCGGCTCGGTGCTGCACGCGCTGGCGTGGATACGGCGCCCGGGGTCCGGGCGGCCCCCGTTGCCGACCGGCGCCGTCGACAGCCTGGACTTGGCGCGCGCCCTCCTCGAGGCGGGCGCCGAACCCGACGTGCGCATCGACTGGCGGGAGATTCCCTTCGAAGTCGACCTCGGCATCGTCCGGCCCCCGCCGGGCATCTCGGTCGGACGCAACTTCCTGAGCTTCGTGGGGGCGACGCCGTTCTACCTTGCGGCCAAGCACGCCGACATCGACCTTATGCGGCTGCTGGTGCGGCACGGGGCGGACCCCCTCATCCCGACCGGCCAGCGCATCACGCCGCTGATGGCGGCGGCCGGGGTCGGCTTCTGGGACGGCGAGAGTCCCGGCCCCCTGAACGGGACGCCGGAGGAGACTCGGCTGGAGGCGGTCCGTCTCACCCTTGAGCTGGGCAACGACATCCACGCGGCGACCGACTTCGGCGACACGCGGCTCGTCGGCGACGGCCGCGACCTGCTGCTGCGGCACCCGCTCAATCTCCTCGATCTGGACGCCCAGCGGGACCGCGGCGACATGCGCTGGGGCGGCAGCACCGCCCTGCACGGCGCGGCGATGATGGGCTCGAACCTGATCGTGCGGTACCTCCTGGAACAGGGCGCGGACATCGACGCCCAGAACACCATCGGCTGGACCCCGCTGATGGTCGCCCAGGGGGTCTTCGTCGCCAACACCGAGAAGGCGTGGCCCGACACGGTGGCCCTGCTCCAGGAGCTCGGCGCCGGATCCGACTAGGGTCACGGCCACGAAGTTCGCGAGACTCCGAATCGCCACGAGTATCCGCAAACGCTGGAGAATCGCCGCGTAGAATCATCTCGCGAACCACTGTCGCGGGACACTGGGAGACAAGACGATGCGAAGGACTTGCGCCCTCGCGGCCGCCGGCGTCCTCATCGCCGGCGCCGCGACCTTGCTGCACGACGATGGCCTCTCCGCACAAGCCGAGGACGGGGTCATCACCGGCGCCGTCACCAGCGGCGACGGGGCCGAGGCCGGCGTGTGGGTGATCGCGGAGACCGACGACCTCGAGACCGTCTTCCGCAAGATCGTCGTCACCGGCGACGACGGCCGGTTCCTGCTGCCCGAGCTCCCCGCCGCCACCTACGACGTGTGGGTGCGGGGCTACGGCCTCGTCGACTCGACGCCGGTCGAAGCGGCGCCGGGGGCCGACCTCGACCTGCGGGCGACGGTGGCGGCCACCCCGCAGGAAGCGGCCCAGGTCTATCCCTCGAACTACTGGCTCGCCCTCATCGACCTGCCCGACGCCCACGAGTTCCCCGGCACCGGGGAGGACGGCAACGGCATCAACGAGCGGCTGCAGAGCCAGGGCGAGTGGATCAACGTGCTGAAGGGCTGTCAGCGCTGCCACCAGGTCGGCAACGAGCGCACCCGGGTGGTGCCCGACCTCGCCGACTTCGACTCGAGCATCGCGGCGTGGGACGACCGGACCCGGCGCGGCCAGCGGGGGTCGTTGATGGCCAGCTTCATCACCCAGTTCGGCCGCAGTCGCGGCCTCGAGATGGTGGCCGACTGGAGCGACCGCATCGCCGCCGGCGCCGTGCCCCCGGCCCCGCCGCGGCCCTCCGGCATCGAGCGCAACGTCGTGCTGACCCAGTGGAACTGGGGCGACAACGTCGCCTTCGTGCACGACGAGATCGCCACCGACAAGCGCAACCCGACGGTGAACGCGAACGGCCCCATCTACGGCGTCGACATCGGCAACGACTTCCTCCTCATCACCGACCCCAATCGCCACGAGTCGCGCATGGTCAAGGTCCCGCTGCGCGTCGACCCGTCCACGGTGCCCTCGATGTTCCGGACCGAGGGCTTCAAGGCGTGGCGCGACTTCGGCGAGGAGGCGGTATGGAACGACCCCGCCAACCCCCACAACCCGATGATCGACGCCCACGGCCGGGTCTGGCTGACCACCCGAGTGCAGTCCGTGGACAACCCCGCGTGGTGCCGCGAGGGCTCGGACAACCGCTACGCGCGGTACTTCCCGGTCGACCGGGCGGGGCGGCACACCGGCTACTACGAGCCCGAGACCGAGGAGTTCGAGCTCATCCACACCTGCTTCGGCACCCACCACCTGCAGTTCGCCGAGGACGACGACGACACGCTGTACTTCAGCGGGGGCGGACAGGTCATCGGCTGGCTCGACACCAAGATGTACGACGAGACCGGCGACGAACAGGCGTCGCAGGGTTGGTGCCCGACCGTGCTCGACACCAACGGCGACGGCGTCATCACCAAGCCGTGGAACGAGCCGGGCCGCGAGGGCGCCGAGGCCGAGCACGACCCGGCTTTGGACACCCGCATCATCGCCGGCGCCTACGGCGTCATCACCAACCCCGTCGACGACGCGGTGTGGACGGTCTCCGACCGCTATCCCGGCGACCTCGTGCGGCTCGAGCGCGGCGACAACCCGCCGGAGACCTGCGTCGCCGAGCTGTACGTGGTGCCGGCCGAGCACGGCTACCGCACCCGCGGCCTCGACGTCGACCGCAACGGCGTGCTCTGGGCGGCCCTGGCCGGCAGCAGCCACTTCGCCAGCTTCGACCGTTCGAAGTGCACCGTCTTCAGCGGCCCCGACGTGCGCGACGGCCGCCACTGCGACGAGGGGTGGAGCTTCTACAAGGCGCCCGGCCCGAACTTCGAAGGCACCGACATCGGCACCGACTTCCACTATTACAACTGGGTCGACCAGTTCGACACGCTGGGCCTGGGCGAGAACGTGCCGATCGCGAACGGATCGAGCTCGGACTCGCTGCTCGCGCTGCTGCCCGAGACCGGGGAGTGGGTGACCCTGAGGGTGCCCTATCCGATGGGCTTCCACAGCCGCGGGCTCGACGGCCGCATCGACGACCCCGACGGCGGCTGGAAGGGGCGCGGGGTCTACGCCACCTACGGGGCCGACGCGGCGTGGCACGTCGAGGGAGGGCCGGTGGAGCCGGGCAACTTGGTGAAGTTCCAGATCAGGCCCCACCCGCTGGCGGACTGATCGGGAGAGACCGCAACACGACCTGAACGGAGAACCGCAAGGAGTGACACCATGACACGTCTACAGCAGCCAGCGCGCATCGTTCCGGCGACCCTGCTCGCCGCCGGCCTGACCCTCGGGCTCGCCCCCGCCGCCCACGCCCAGGACGAGGCGCCCGAAGGCGTCGTCAACTACACGCGCGTCGACGCCACCGTCGCCTGCGCCGGGGCGACCCCGGCCTCGGCGATGCCCGCGCTGCGGGACCTCGGTTTCGCGTCGGTCATCAACTTCCGCACCGCCGGGGAGAACGGCGCGAACATCGAGGGCAGCCGGGCCGCGGCGGAGGAGGCCGGGCTGAACTACATCCACATCCCGTTCCGGACCCCCACCGACGAGATCACCGAGACGTTCCTCGCCGCCATCGCCGACGAGGCCAACCAGCCCGCCTACATCCACTGCGGATCGGCCAACCGCGTGGGCGCGATGTGGTTCATCAAGCGCGTGGTGGGCGACGGCTGGGAGACCGACCGCGCGATGGCCGAGGCGGAGACGATCGGCCTCCGCAGCGAGGCCCTGAAGGCGTTCGCGACCGAGTACGTGGCGAGCCGCTGAGGCCGGAGCACGGCGTGAACCGGCCGACGTCGCGCGGGCGCGGACCGCTTGGGCGGCTCCGCGCCTGTCGCGCGGCAAGGCGGCTTCCGTCGCTCCGACCGATTTGAGGAAACGCGCCATGGGCTGCTGCGAGGCGACGAACCCGAACCTTCTCGGGGTGGTGTCGGCTCCCGCCGCCGGTTCGGACCCGGCCGGCGGCGGCCGGCCCGATCCGGGGGACGACTGGGATCGGCGCGCGGCGCTGAAGACCCTGCTCGGGGCCGGCGCGGTCATCGCCGTCAGCGGCGGGTGCGGCCCCCGCCCGCGGGACGGGGCCACGCGCCTCCGCCTCGCGTTCTGCGGACAGCTCCTGTGCGTCGTGCCCTACGAGGTGACCCGGGTCCGGGGGCACTTCGCCGACCAGGGGTTCGACGTCGAGCTCATCTATACGCGCGGCGGCAACGCGGCGGTCCAGGCGCTGGTCGGGGGCGCCGTCGACTACGCCGGCAGCTCGTTCGACGTCGCCTTGCAGGCGGCGGCCAACGGCGCCGCGATCCGCCGGGTGGCGTCTACCGGCCGGCTGCCGCTCTTCGCGCTCGCGGTCGCCCCCGATCGCAGCGCCGAGATCGACGCCGTCGAGGACATCGAGGGACGCACCGTCGGCGTCTCCGCCCTCGGCAACGCCGACCACGCGCTGCTGCTCTTCCTCCTCGATCAGGCCGGCGCCGACGCCGAGCGCGTGCAGTTCGCGACCGTCGGTACGAACCTCTTCGACGCCCTGCGCATCGGTCAGGTCGACGCGGCGATGGTGCAGGAGCCGGCCCTGTCGCTGATCGCCGAGGCGGGGGGCCGCGAGCTCGTCAACTTCATGGAACTCGACGAGGCCCGGCGGCATCTCGGCGGCGCCTACGAGTTCATGGGGGTCGCGGTTCGGGAGGCCGAGCGCGACGAGCGCCGGGACGAGATGCGCCGCCTCGCGACGGCGCTCGAACGCGGCCTCGCCGACACCCGGACCCTGCCTCCGGCGGACATCGTGGCGGCCCTACCGGCCGCCCTCGTCACCGGGGGCGACGTCGGCCGACTCGCGGCGATCATCGAGCGCTACCGGCTGTCGCTGTACCCGGAGCGGGTCACCGTCGATCGCGACGCCGCGGCCAGGGTGGCCAGGGCCCAGGAGATCGCCGGCCTCCTCGAGCCGGGGCAGGTCGATCTCGACACCCTGGTCGACGCGGATGCCCTCGCCGGCTGAACTTGGCCCCCGGCCGGCGGCCGCCGCCGCCCAATCGACGGCGCCGGCGCCATCCGCCGCTACCGAGTCGACGCGGATGCCGTTGCCTTCACCGGCCGAGCCTGGACCACGGTCGCCCACCGCCATGGCCCATCCCACCGCATCCGACTCGACGCCGATGCCCTCGCCGGCCGAGCCCGGCGCCCGGCCGACGGCGGCAGCGCCCCCGCCCGCCGCATCGGCGCGACCCACCGCCCCCGAGACCCCGCTGCGCATCCGCGGGCTGTCGGTCGGCTTCGGCGGACCGCCGATCATCGAGGGCATCGACCTCGACGTGGGGGCCGGTCAGTTCGTCAGCCTCATCGGCCCGTCCGGCTCGGGCAAGACGAGCATCCTGCGGGTCGTGACCGGCCTCCTCGATCCCCTGCAGGGCACCGTCGATCTCGGCGTGAACCTGTCCGACGTGGGCTTCCTGTTCCAGGACGACGCGCTCCTGCCGTGGCGCACGGCGCGCCAGAACGTGGCCCTCGGTCTGCGCATCCGCGACGTCGCCCCCGCCGACGCCGACGCCCGCGCCGACCACTGGCTGGCGACGCTCGGCCTCGCCGGCTACGGCGACCGCTTTCCCGCCCAGCTCTCCGGCGGCCAGCGCAAGCGAGTGGCCATCGCCCAGGTGCTGGCCCTGCGCCCGCGGCTGCTCCTCATGGACGAGCCGTTCGCGGCCCTCGACGCCATCGTCCGCACCCGCATCACCCAGGAGCTGCTGGACTGGGTCGAGCACGACCGCCTCACCGTGCTGCTCGTCACGCACGACCTCGAGGAGGCGATCTGCGCCTCGGACGCGGTCGCGGTCCTCGGCCACGGTCCCCGGGCGGCGATGCGCGCGCGCCACGCCGTCGACATCCCGCGGCCGCGCGACGTCCTCGACGCGAAGCGGCATCCCGCCTTCGGGCCGTTGTTGCGCAGGCTGTGGAACGACCTGACGGCGGAGGCCCCGCCCTCGCCCGCCACGGGCGGGGAGACGCCAGGCAGGATGTCGAGCTCGGCGGGAGACCTCGTGGAGGGCTCGCCTTCGCCCCCGGCGGCGGCGGAGGCCCCGGTCGGCGGGTCGCGCGCGCCGGGAGACTCGGCGAAGGCCTCGCCTTCGTCCACCGCTACCGGTCAGGCGGACAGATGACGGGAGCCACGGCCGGCCCGGCCCTCCGGCGAGCCGTCGCGCTACTGGCGCTGCTCGCTTCGTGGGAAACGCTCTCCCGCCTCGGGTGGCTCGACCCGTTCTACGCACCGCCGCCGTCGGCGGTCGGCCGGGTGATGCTCGACCTCGCCGGCGGCGAGCTCTGGCCGCACCTCGGGGCCACCGCCACCGCGGCCATCGCCGGCCTCGCCGCCGGCCTCGTCATCGGCATCGCGCTCGGCTTCGCGGCGGCCCTGCTCCCGCGGCTGGCCGAGCTGCTCGAGCCGGTGATGATCCTGCTCAACGCCATCCCCCGCGTCATCCTCGCCCCGCTCTTCGTCATCTGGCTCGGCATCGGGCTCGCGTCGAAGCTCGCCCTCGCCACCATCCTCGTCGCGGTGCTCATCTTCTTCGCCGTCTTCAACGGCATCAAGGAGGTGGACCGGCGCCTCGTCGAGCGCGTCCGCACCCTCGGCGGCGGGCGTAGCGTCCTCGTCCGCGAGGTCTACGTCCCGTCGGTCACCGCCTGGGTGCTCGGCAACTTCAAGGTCGCGGTGGGCTTCGCCTTCACCGGGGCCGTCGTCGGCGAGTTCGTCGCCTCGAGCCGCGGCCTCGGCTACCTCCTCCAGTTCGCGCAGAGCACCTACAACGCGGCCCTGACCCTCGCCCTGATCCTCATCATCATGACGTTCGTGCTGCTGCTCTTCGCCCTCGCCGGACGTCTCGAGCGCCGCCTGCTGCGCTGGCGTTTCTCTTGACCCGGCCGCCATGGCGGTCTCACGCAGCCATTCCGACCGCCGGCCCGGCCGGGGAGGCAGCGACCGATCGCGAATCGGGCTGCGGCGGGTCCGGGCGCAGCGTGGCCGTGAGGCGGCAGCGCCCTGATCGTCCTGATCGCAGAGCCGAACGGCGCTCAGTACAGCCGGTTGCGGGCGGCCTCGTCCAGCGAGGCATCGATGCCGGCGGCGTCCGCGCCCTGGATCTGGTCGGCCAGCATCTGACCGTAGGTCGGGAGGCTCGAGCGCTCGACGTGCGCGGCTGGGTCCCACAGCCGCGCCCGGATGAGGGCCTTGGCGCAGTGCAGGAACGCGCGTTGGACGGTGACCCGCAGCACCGAGACGGGGAGCCGGCCGTTCATCGACAGGGGGGCCAGCACATCGGCGTCGATGACGATCTCGGCCGTGCCGCTCACCCGAAGCGTCTCGTTCATGCCCGGCACGAGGAACAGCAGCCCGACGTGCGGCTGGGCGACGACGTTCCTGAGCGAGTCGGTGCGGTTGTTCCCGGGGCGGTCGGGAATCAGCAGGGTCCGCTCGTCCGGCGCCGCGACGAACCCGGGGACGTCGCCGCGGGGAGAGACCTCGGCCCGGCCGTCGGCGCCGGCGGTGCTGAGCACGCAGAACGGCGAGAGGGCGATGAAGCGGCGGCAGTGCCGGTCGAGGTGGTCGAGCACCTTCTGCTTCGACCGGTCGCTCGGCTCGCCGTAGACCGTGCGCAACTCCGACTCACTCGTGATGGGCATGACCGTGTCTCCCGGGTGGCCGCCGCCGATCCGTGATCCGGGCCGGATCGCCGAACCGCGGAGCGGCACGAGATGAGCGCCCCGGCATCGTCAGGTCGACGGTGACGTCGTTCTCGGCGGCGCCTCACTTTTCCTGTCGCACATGCCAGAATACCGTAGCCGTCGCACGGCGATTGGATCTAAGGTTATGAGGATCGAGTTCAACCGTCGACGAACCCATGCGGAGGAACCTGCGATGAAACTCACCCGACACGTCGTTGCGCTCGCCGGCGTGCTGGCGGCGCTCGTCGCCGCGCCCGCGACGGCCCAGGAGGCCGACTTCCACCACATTCACATCACCGCCTCGAGCCCGTCCGAGGGCGTGCGCTGGTACGTGCGGCACCTCGACTGCCAGCCGGTGGCCGACCGGCCCGACACCGCCGACTGCGGCAACGCCGAGCTGACCTTCATGGTGCAGCCGACCCTGGGCAGCACCCAGGGCACCGGGGTCAACCACATCAGCTTCTCGTACCCGGATCTGGCGGCCAAGATGGCCGAGCTCGAGGCGGTCGGCGTGCGGGGCTCGGGGGTGCGGCTGCAGCGCTTCCCCGACGGGTCGACCTGGCGCGACGTGCCCGGCCTGTACAAGCTCGGCTACATCTTCGACCCGTGGGGCACCCGCATCCAGATGGTCGAGGACCCCGACACCCTGGGCTTCCACCACGTGCAGTTGAGCGCCGAGGACCCGGACGCGACCCTGGCGTGGTACCGCGACGTGCTCGGCGGCGAGCCGGCGAGCCTGCGGGGACGGATCGACGGGCTGCGGTTCGGCGACGTCTGGGTGCTCGTGTCCGAGCACGAGCTGGGCGTGCCGGCGTCGACGGCGGGGCGCGCCATCGATCACTTGGCGTTCGTGGTCGACGACCTCGACGCCGCCGCGGCCGCGATGGCCGAGTTCGACATCGTCTTCGAGCAGGAGCCGTCGGTGCCCGCGAACGCCCGCGCGCAGGTGCAGCGGGCGTTGATCGCCGCTCCTGACGGCGTGCGCCTGGAAGTGGTCGAGACCGGCTGGGCGGGCTTGGAGAGCGACCGTCCGGTGGAGGTCGCCACCGCCGACCTCGAGCCCTACGACGTCCCCCGCACCCCGTGGGGCGAGCCCGACTTCCAGGGCGTGTGGACCGGCAACTCCGCCCACGGCATTCCCCTGGAGCGCCCCGAAGCGCTGGAGGACATCGAATCGCTGACCCCGGAAGAGGCCGAGGCGCGCCGCGAGCGCGGCACCCTGGGCAGCATCTGGGGCTACGAGCGCGAGTGGCGCGACACCACCCTGGGCTACGTCAAGACCGCCCCGTCGCGGCAGGTCGCGATGGTCGTGGACCCGCCCGACGGGCGCATCCCGCCGCTGACCGCCGAGGCCGAGGCGCGCCTCGCCAACCGCGTCGACACGTCGGGCGTGGGCCGCATCGCCGACGGCCCCGAGGACCTCAGCCTGTTCGTGCGGTGCATCACGCGCGGCCTCCCCGGCCTGATGATGCCGTCCATCTACAACAACGGCCTGCAGATCGTGCAGGGACCCGGATTCATCGCCATCCAGAAGGAGATGATCCACGAGACGCGGATGATCCCGACCGAGCCGCGCCCCGCCCCCGGCCCCGGCCTGAGCTCCTGGCTGGGCATCCCGCAGGGCCGCTGGGAGGGCGACACCCTGGTGGTCGAGACGACGAACTTCAACGGACGGGCGCCGTACCGCGGCTCCACCGAGAACCTGCGGCTGACAGAGCGTTTCACCCGCCTCGGCCCGACCGTGCTCGAGTACCAGTTCACGGTCGACGACCCCGCGACCTGGACCCGACCGTGGACCGCGATGTTCCGGTACGACAAGGACGACGAGCAGTACGAGCTGGTCGAGTACGCCTGCCACGAGGGCAACTACGGGATGACCAACATCCTGAGCGGCGCCCGGGCGCGCGAGCAGGCGGAAGAAGGCGGCCAGCAGTGACGGCGGAGCGCGGTACGACGCGGACGGTACGCACGGGGCGGTGCACCGCCGCCGCCCTGATCGCCGGTGGGAGTTCCTCTTCGTGGGGGCGCCCCTGCGAGTCGTGGGCGGCGCCGGATCGCCGCTGAACCGGCTCGCCGTGTTCTGACCCGGCGCGGGGTGACGCCGCTCACCCCGCGCGCGTCTCGCGCCGGCGCGCCCGAGGACCGGTAGTCGACCGGCGTCAGGACGGCGCGCTCGGCCGCCCTTCCCGCTCGCCGCGTGATCTCACGACCGAGGCGATACGCGATTCACTTCGCGGGGAGGGCGTAGCTCACCATCCAGTTGATGCCGAACTTGTCGGTCCAGTGCCCGAAGTACGAGCCCCAGAACGTCTCTTGCAGCGGCATCAGGACCTTGCCGCCGGACGACAGCGCCGCGAACACCTCGTCGCAACGCTCCCGGCTCTCGACGTCGACGGAGACGGAGAAGTTGTTGCCGACGACGACCGGCGGCCCGAACCCGGTGGCGCTGTCGCTGCCCATCAGGACGCCCGATCCGACGGGTAGGGACACGTGCATCACGCGGTCCTTCTCGCCCTCGGACACGGGCATGTCCGGCGGCCCGTCCCCGAAGGTCTGGAACGACTGGAACTCGCCGCCGAAGACCGACCTATAGAACTCGAAAGCCTCCCGGCAGTTGCCGTCGAAAGTCAGATACGTGCTCAGCGACATGCGGCTGTCCTCCTTGGCCGATCAGCATACACGCTCCGGCTCGCTTCGAGCCGCCGCCCGCGCAGCGGCGACGATGGTATAATGCCGCGTTTGGTCACCTGACGAGGAGCAGACAGTGAGGGCTGGGATTCATCCGGAGTATCACGAAGTCGAAGCCCGTTGCGCCTGCGGAGCGACGTGGAAGACCCGATCCACCCGCAAGGAGCTGCGGCTCGAGATCTGCTCGAACTGCCACCCGTTCTTCACGGGCCGCCAGAAGCTCGTCGACACCGAGGGGCGAGTCGAGCGGTTCACGAAGAAGTACGGCCAGCAGACGGTCGCCGCCCTCAAGGCTCGTCAGCAGCAGGCCCGCAAGGCGACCGCCAAGGCCGCCGCCCCGGCGCCCGAGCGCGCGGAGGCCGCCGCCGAGGCGAAGCCTGCCGCCGAGACAAGCCCACCGTCGGACGCCCCGGCCACGCCGGCCAGCTAGCGCCAGCCTGACGGGCCCAGCCCCTTCTCGATGGGCGTCAAGCGCACGCCAATTCGAGCCGCCTGCTCAACCGGGCCGGCTTGTCGACCCGCGACAGCGCCACCACGTCACGCGAGACGATCGGCTCGATGAGGGCGTGACGGACATAGCCCACCCACCGCCGCGGGTGGCGGACCGGCCGCCGCGCCCGGATGGCCGCCGCAGATCAGGAACCGACGACGGCCCGCGCCCAGTCGCGCGATTGTCGAGTACCAGCTACTCTTCGGCTACTCTTCCAGCTCGTCGACGATCACCTGGATGTTGCGCTGCACGCCCGCGGCGTTGGGCGTGTCGTAGTGCGAATAGGCATCCGGCAGCGACCAGCCGGCCGCGATCTCCTCCACCGACTTGCCCTCGGCTCGGCCGTCGCGCACCATCTGCAGAAAGTCGCGGTTGAAGGCGGCCCACTCGTTCAGGTCGGCCCACGTCATCTGGCCGCTGTGCCCGGTGATGATGGTGTCGATGCCGGCGATGTCGTCGTGGGCCTTCTGCAGGGTGTCGGGAATGTCGACGCCGCTGCCGCCGTTCTCGGCGTCGAGGAACGGCACGCGCTGGCCCAGGAAGACATCGCCGGCATGGAGGGTGCGCAGCGCCGGGAACGCGATCCAGGCGTCGCCGCCGGTGTGGCCGCGGCCGAAGTAGTAGAGATCGACCCGGTCGTCGCCGCTGCCGAGCGACATGCGGTCGGAGAAAGTGACCGTCGGCAGCCCGTGACCTTCCGAGTCGGCGAACACGTTGACGGGGGGCTCCGTCCGTCCCGTGTAGGGGCGCATGACCTCCATGTTGGCCTTGGTGGTCTCGTGGGCCACGAACTGCACGTCCGCGAACGCCACGTTGCCGCTCACGTGGTCGTGGTGGCTGTGGGTGTTGATGAGCGTCGTCACCGGGTTGTCCGTCAACTCCGCGATCTGCTCCAGGATCGGGGCGCCCCAGCCCGGGTTCTTGCTGTCGACGACGACCACGCCGTCGGTGGTGACGAACACCGCGGTGTTGCCGCCGCCGCCCTGCCCCCTGAGCACGAAGAGGTTGTCAGCGAGCTGCTCGACCTCGATCTCCATCGGGCCGTCCTGCGCGGCGACCGCCGCGAGCGAGACGGCGCCCACTCCGACCAACAAGGCGAGAACGATGCTGCGCTTCACGTCATGCCTCCTGACTGAACTGGCGCGGCCCGCGCCGCCGGGTCCCGCCGGATGGTGGCCCGCTTCGACTGCCCGCGCTCCGCCAGCCGCGAGCCGGGCATCCGGCGTAGTCTGCCGCCGGAAGGGCTCGACCGTCAACCCGCGGGCAGCGGGTTCGACAACTGCGACCTTTGGCTTCGTTCGGGCGACGCGCCCGGGACTTTGCGCCGAGGTCCGGCGCGGACCCGTGCACGCCGCGTCGGCCCGACCGGTCTCCCGTCGATGGCCGCCGTTCACTCCGGCTGCTTCTCGATTTCCAGCCGCAGCACGGCCAGGGCCTCCCGCGACCGGGCGTGCAGGCCCACAGGTCCGCGATGATGCGTCGATCGGTCTTGAGACGCCTGAGAATGTAGGGGGCGACGAGCCGCCGCAGCGGCGCGAAGGGCTGCTCCTCGCGCTGCTGGAGGGATAGCCGCCCGCTCGCGGCGAAGTTCACGGCCCGTCGTCAGCCGCGACCGTCGGCGCACCGGCCGACTGACTCGACATCGCCCCGCGAACCCGCAAGGTCCGGTTCTCCTGGAACCCGGTCGGCGGTCAGAACAGCGACCGCGACTGACCCCCGTCGACGGTCACACAGGCGCCGGTGACCCAGCTCGCGCGCGGGGAGGCGAGGAAGGCGACCACGTCGCCGACCTCTTCCGCGCGGCCGAAGCGGCCGAACGGGATCTCGCGCCGGACGAAGGCGGCCATGCCTTCCGGGTCGGCCGCCTGGCGCTTCGCCCACGAACCGCCGGGAAACGAGATCGAGCCGGGGGCCACGCTGACGACCCGGATGTTGTCGGCCGCGAGCTGCCCGGCGAGGGACTTCGCGAGGCTGATCTCCGCCGCCTTGACGGCGTTGTAGGTCATGCGCCCGCCCGACTCGCGGCCCCAGATGGAGGCGATCATCAGGATGACCCCGCCGCCCCGCACCCGCAGGTGGGGCACCGCGAGCCTCGAGGCGCGGATCGCGGGGTGCAGGGTCTGGTCGAGCGCCGCCCGCCACTCGGCGTCGGTGGCCTCGGTTATCCCGCCGCCGCCGGCCTTGCCAACGTTGTTGACGAGGATGTCGAGACCGCCGAAAGCCTCCACGGCGCCGTCGATCACTCGGGCCACGCCCGCCTCGGTGCTCAGGTCGGCCTCGATCGCGACCACGCTGTCGTCCGCGGCGCGACCGTCGGGCGCCCGGTCGGAGGCGCCGCCGGGCTCGGTGGCGGCGCCGCGGCGTTCGGCGGCAGCACCGCGGGCGACGGCGCGCAGCTCGGCCAGGGCGGCGGCCAGCCGCTCGGCGCCGCGGGCCGAGATGCACACCCGGGCACCCTCGGCCACGAGCGCCCGCGCGCTGGCCAACCCGAGCCCGCGGCTCGACCCGGTGATGACGGCCACCTTGCCGTCGAGATGCAAATCCATGGACGCACTATGCCGGGCCGCCCCCTGCTCACGAGGTCGACCGTGCGAGCGACAGGGCTACTGGAAGGCCATCGACCGCTCGACGTTCCGCGACGGACCGAGCATCAGGCCGAGCGCAGCCGCGTCATCCGCAATCGACCGCTCGACGTTCCGCGACGTGCCGAGCATCAGGCCGAGCGCAGCCGCGTCATCCGCATCTGCCGTCGGGAGCCCTGTTGCTCGGCGGGCGCTCGACCGACTTCAATCCGCCAACCTGCCTTCGCTTCGCGCCAATCCGTTCGGACTGTCGAGCACCGCCATCCGCCGACTTGGGCGGAGGCGGGCAACACGGCATAATACGGAACGACTCAGATGCTGACCGCTGCCACGCTCGGCATGACCTGCTACGGGCTGTACTCGCTCGGCACCGGACTCGTCGACCTCTTCGGGCCGTCTCAGCTCCATCTGCTGGCCAGCGTCGGACTGATTCTCCTCGGCGCCATGCTGGTGTTGGCAGGGTTGCTGGTTCGGATCGGTCTGCCCGGCAGCCTGGCCCTGGCCCTGGCCGCGCTCTTCGGACTGCAGTCGCTCGCGCTCCACAACGCCGGACATCTGTACGGACAGATCGCGCCGGAGCCTCAGATCGCCCGCGCCTTGTTCGCGGGGATTCTCGTCGCCCTGGCCTACTTCGGCAGGAACGACGAGCTGTCACCGTAGCGGGCGCGCAGCTCGCCGACTTCAGGAGCACCCGCTGGTGGCGCCGCAGTTGACGCACTGCTAGCAGCTTCCGTTGCGGATGACGAGCTGTCACCGTAGCGGGCGCAGCTCGCCGACGTCAGGAGCACCCGCTGGTGGCGCCGCAGTTGACGCACTTGTAGCAGCTTCCGTTGCGGATCATGATGGCGCCGCAGGTGGAGCACGACGGCGCGTCCTCGTCGTTCTGGATCGCGAACGGGGCCCGCCGGCTGCTTGCACCGGACCCGGCCGGCTCGTCGTTCGCAGCGCGAGCCGCGGGCTCGCTGGAATCGACCGGCTTCCCCGCCGGCACGTTGACCCCCGCGTGGTACTGCGCCTCCGGGGACAGGAACTTCGTGGCCATCCAGCGGAAGATGTAGTCGACGATCGACTTGGCGATCGCGACATCCCGGTTCCGGGTCCGCCCCGACGGCTCGAACCGCACGTGGCTGAACTTGTCCACGAGCACCTGCAGCGGCACCCCGTACTGCAGCGCATAGGACACCGCCTGAGCGAAGGCGTCGGCGAAGCCGGAGATGGTCGACCCCTCCTTGGCCATCACCAGGAATATCTCGCCGGGGCTGCGGTCCTCGAAGAGCCCGACGGTGATGTACCCCTCGTGCCCGGCGATGTCGAACTTGTGGGTGATGGCCTCGCGCTCGTCCGGCAGGCGGCGGCGGGACGGCCCCGCGCCGGGCGCGGCATCGGCGGGCGCCGCGCCCGGCGCGGATCCGGCGGCCGGGCCCGTGCGGGTGGTGTTCAACGGCTGGGTGCGCTTGCTGCCGTCCCGATAGATGGACACCGCCTTCGTGCCGAGTCGCCACGCGTCGAGGTATGCCTGCTCGATCTCCTCGACCGTCGCGCCGGGCGGCACGTTGATCGTCTTCGAGATGGCGCCGGAGATGAACGGCTGCACCGCCCCGACCATCCGGATGTGCCCCATGTGGTGGATCGACCGGCTCCCGCGGGCCGGCTTGAAGGCGCAGTCGAACACCGGCAGGTGCTCGGGCTCGAGATCCGGCGCGCCCTCGATCGTCTCGTGCTCGTCGATGTAGGCCACGATGGCGTCGACCTGCGGCTCGTCGTACCCGAGGTTGCGCAGGGCCATCGGGACGGTGGTGTTCACGATCTTCATCAGACCGCCGTCGACGAGCTTCTTGTACTTGACGAGGGCGATGTCCGGCTCCACCCCGGTGGTGTCGCAGTCCATCATGAACCCGATGGTGCCGGTGGGGGCGAGCACCGTCGCCTGGGCGTTGCGATAGCCGTGGGCCTCGCCCAGCTCGACCGCGTCGTCCCACGCGCGGGACGCCGCCGCGAACAGCGCACCGGGGACGCGCTCGGAGTTGACGCCCCGCAGCGCGTCGCGGTGCTTGTTCATCACCCGCAGGAACGGCTCGCGGTTCTCGCCGAACCCCGCGAACGGACCGCCGTTGTCGCGCGCGATGCGCGCCGACTGGGCGTACGCCTCGCCGGTCATGAGGGCGGTGAGGGCGGCGGCCCAGTCCCGCCCCTCGTCGCTGTCGTAGGGAATGCCCCGCGACATCAGCAGCGCCCCGAGGTTGGCGTAGCCCAGGCCGAGGGGACGGTAGTCGTGGCTGTTGCGCTCTATCGCCGCCGTCGGATAGCTCGCGTTGCCCACGATGATCTCCTGGGCGGTGATCATCGTCCGCACCGCGGCCGAGAACGCGGCGGCGGCGAACCGCCCCCCCTCGTCCAGGAACTGCATGAGGTTCAGGGACGCCAGGTTGCAGGCGGAGTCGTCGAGGAACATGTACTCCGAGCAGGGGTTCGAGGCCTTGATGCGGTCCGTGCCCGGACACGTGTGCCAGTCGTTGATGGTCGTGTCGAACTGCATCCCGGGGTCGCCGCAGACGTGCGTGCCCTCGGCGATGAGACGCAGCAGGTCGCGCGCCCGGTGGGTCGAGACGACCTTCCCGTCGGTCACCGCCCGGGTCCGCCACTCCTCGTCGTCGACGACCGCGCGCATGAATTCGTCGGGCACCCGCACGCTGTTGTTCGAGTTCTGGAAGAACACCGACGAGTACGCGGTGCCGGTGAACGACCCGTCGTAGCCGGCGTCGATCAGCGCCCAGGCCTTCCTCTCCTCGTCCACCTTGCAGTTGATGAACTCGACGATGTCCGGGTGGTCGGCGTTCAGCACCACCATCTTCGCGGCCCGCCGCGTCTTCCCGCCCGACTTGATGACCCCCGCGAACGCGTCGTAGCCCTTCATGAACGAGACCGGCCCCGAGGCGGTTCCCCCGCCGCCCAGCAGCTCGCGCGACGACCGGATGGACGACAGGTTCGTGCCGGTCCCGGACCCGTACTTGAACAGCATCCCCTCGGTCTTGGCCAGCGTCAGAATCGACTCCATCGTGTCGTCGACCGAGTTGATGAAGCAGGCCGAGCACTGGGGCGCGGTTTCGAAACCGCAGTTGAACCAGACCGGACTGTTGAACGCCGCCTTCTGGAAGACGAGGAGATGCTTCAGGTCGTCGCTGAACGCCCGCAGGTCCGCGTCGGAAGCGAAGTAGCGCTGATTTTCGGCCCAGCGGGTGATGGTGTCGACCACCCGCCCGATGAGCTGCTTGACGCTCCGCTCGCGCTCGGGGGCGCCGAGCACGCCGCGGAAGTACTTCGACACCACGATGTTGGTGGCCTGCTGGGACCAGAACGCGGGAACCTCGGCGTCGCGCTGCTCGAAGACCACCTCGCCCTGCTCGTTGCCGATGACCGCGGCCCTCGACTCCCACTCGACCTCGTCGAACGGATCGGACCCTGCGCGCGAGAAGTACCGCGGGAACTCCAGGCCCCGGCGATCGGCCGCCGACGGCTGCGCGTCCACCTGCGGCACGACCGCCTCGGGCTCCTGAACGGCGCTTCTCTGCATCGGGCAACTCCTCCGTGGTCGATCCTCAGGTGTCTTCGGGTGTATCGCCGTGTGAAACGGGCGTTGCTACATCTTGGATTGGCCTGACACGGTACCACAACATCTAGTGTTGTCAAGGCTCGACTTGGCGTGTGATAGAGTCGCGGCCATGTCGAGCGAGGAGCCGTCCGCGCATCCGTGGTCGGGAATCGACGCCGCTCCCGACCCGGCCGAGGACGGGGTCGGAGAATCGCGGCCGGGGCCCGACCACCCCGACCCGGCGCCCGAGAGTCACGAGCCGCCGTTCGGGGAGGACGAGCCGCCGGCGCCGACGCTCCACCGGCGTCTCACGGCGGCCGGCGAGGTGATCCTCTGCTCCGGCTTCCCGACCCAGTTGACCCTCGTCGTGCTGCTGGGCATGCTGGGGGTGGGGCCCACCGACGGCGCGGGCGAGCTCTCCCTCGCCTACGTCGTCATCGTGTCGCTGGTCGACGCGGCGGTGATTCTGGCCCTGGTGTGGATGCTCATGCGGGCCCGCGGCGAGCATCCCGTCGCGGTGATGGTGGGCCGGCGGCCGATCCGATCGGAGCTGCTGCTCGGGCTCGCCCTCGTGCCCGCCGCGCTCCTGGTCGTCGCGGCGGCGTTCGCGGTCCTGTCCCGAATCGCCCCCGAGCTGCGCAACGTCCCCGAGAATCCTCTCGAGGCGCTCATCACGACGCCCGCGGCCGCGGTGACCTTCGCCGCCGTCGCGGTCGTCGCCGGCGGACTGCGGGAAGAGGTGCAGCGCGCCTTCATCCTGCGCCGCTTCGAGCAGCACCTCGGCGGCGCCGCGGTCGGGCTCGTGGTGTTCAGCGTGGCCTTCGGCCTCGGTCACCTCGTGCAGGGCCGAGACGCGGCCATCATCACCGGCCTGCTGGGGGCTCTGTGGGGCGTGCTCTACCTGGTCCGCGGCAGCATGGCGGCGCCGTTCGCCTGTCATGCCGGATTCAACGCGACGGAGGTGCTCATCGCCTACGTCGGCGGGGGGGCGGGATGACGGCCGGCGTCCCCGGCCGGGATTCCACCATCCCCTCGCGTGCCGCTCGACCTCGACATCTCCCATGGCGAGATGACGGCCGGCGTCCCCGGCCGGCATTCCACGCCCGGAGGCAGCGGATCGCGGGGCGGCCGGGCCGGCTCGCGGATCACGGGGCGACCCGGATGACCGCGGCCCGGGCCGGAAGCGAGTCGAGCCAGTCGTCGATCAGCGCCTGCCGGGCCGACGCCTCGCTCGGGCGCGACGGCGGCGGGAACCGTCGCGCCATATAACCCTCGATGCGGAGGTCGTCCCGTACGACCTGCTCGAGGTCCGCCCGCGTATGGCCCGTGGCGGCGAGGGTCTCGTCGAGTGCCGGAGAACCGCCGACGTGCCGCTCGATCCGCGTCAGGCGGGCATCCACGTCACCCGGAGCGGGATCTTCCACGACGTAGCGGGCCGCCTGGTCCAGAATCAGGCGCCGCTCGATCAGGCGATCGAGCGCGGGGTCGACCGCCTCGGTCGGCTCCACGAGCCCCGTTTCCAAGAACAACCGAACGTCCGACAACAGGATGAGCTGTCCCCCGACCACGGCCAGAACGCGGTCGAGAAGCTGCCCGGCGTACAAGAGCCGCTCGCCGCCCGGCGGCTGCCCGGCGCCCCTCGCCGGACCCTGCTCGCCGGCCGCGGCGAGGGCCGGACCCTGCTCGCCGGCCGCGGCGAGGGCGCCCGCCAACGCGCACCGCCCCGCGGCCCGACCCCATCGCCCCGGCATCATCGACCGCTCCTGCGCGACAACCGAACCTGCCCCCTAGAACGCCTGCCCGATGCTGAGGTGCAGGGCCGTCAGACTCTCCCGTTCGCCGGCGAACTCCCGCCGATCGAGCTTGAAACCCAGATCGACCCGGATCGGACCGATCGGCGAACGATACCGCATCCCGAAGCCGGCCGACCCGCGAATACGCGCCAAGTCGAAGTTGCTCACGCGGTCGATCACGTTGCCGGCATCGACGAAGCCCACCACCTGCAGCGGGCCGACGACCGGAACCCGCAGCTCGGCGTTCAAGACGATCATCGCGTTCCCCCCGGTCGGAAAGCCGTTGGCGCCGATGGTCGACTCGTCGCCGAGCCGGTCGAGGGCGAACCCCCGCACCGTGGAGTCGCCCCCGGCGAAGAACCGCTCGCTCGCCGGCAGGGCGTGCAAGTAGGTCAACCGGGCCACTTCCCGGAGCACCGGTATCCCGTCGTCGTTCAGCACCAGGGTCGACGCCCGGAGCAGCGTCGTCGTCAAGCTGCGGGCCAGCCCCAGGCGAGCCCCGGCGGCGACGACCGCCTCGCCCGGCAACCGGCGGTACATGAATCCCTGGAGGACCGTCTTGGCGAACCCGACGGCGGAACCGAGCCTGGGAGAGGACGCTTCGACGTCGAACGCCAACAGGCTGCCGCCGTTCGGCTCCAACGGGTCGGTCCGCGTGTCCCGGATCAGCCCCGCGGAGAGCGTCGATAGCCTCACTTCGGGGAACAGCCGGTCGACGAGGGGGCGGTCTTCCGGCTGAACCTGCTCGTTGGCGATCCGGTTCACCCCGAAGGTGTGGCCCAGGCGCCATGTCATCCTGGGCCCGATCACGCGCCGCAGCTCGGCGTTCACGCCGCGGCTGGTCAGGTCGAAGCTCGGCCGGATCACCTGCTCGACGAACCCGGACACGAGGATGTCGCCGGACTGCCCGAACGCCCGCGGCTCGCGGAAGTTCAAGAGGAACCGGTACTCGTTGAACCCCAGGTCCGTCCGCGAGACCTCGCCGGCCGGGGCCTCCTTGGGCCACAGGGTGACCCGGGTGTAGAGATCGATGGATCGGTTCTTGCCCCACAGGTTGCGCCGGCCGATCTCGAAGAACCCGCGCGGGGCGAACTCGATCTGCTCTGCCGCGGCCCCGCCGGCCGCGGCGCGAAGCCGCTGGCTCGCCTCGAGCCCCCCGCCGTACCCGACGCTCGTGGCCGGGGCCTCCTCGACCACCACCACGATGTCGCGGCGGTCCGCCGGGCCGTGGCTGAACTCCCGGAGCTCGATGCGGCGGAAGATCCCGAGGGCGGTCAGGCGGCGGCGAGTCTCGTCGATCTCGTCCCGCCCGAGGGGCTCGCCGGGGCGCAACGCCAGCTCCCGCCGAATGGTGGAGGCGGAGATCTGCCGATTCCCCACGATGAGCACGTGGTCCACGAAGACCCGGGGTCCTTCGCGCACCAGGAACGCGACGTCGGCGATCTCACCGGAGTCGTCGAACCGCGGCGCCACGTCCACCTGCGCCGCCTCGTACCCCTCGTTGAGATAGCGCAGCCGGATCGAGTCGGCGGCGGCCCGGGCCCGTGGCGCATGGAACGGCATCCCCGGCCTGACCCCGATGGCGTCGGCCAGATCCGCCTCGGCGAACGCGGTCACGCCGTCGAACGAGACGGCCCCGACCGTCGTGGCCGGGCCCTCGACGATGTAGAGGACCAGGCGCACTCGCACCACCGGCTCGCCGCCGTCGCCGGGCAACGCCGCTTCGACGACCTCCGCCCCCACGTCGACGCCGCGGTAGCCGCGCCGTTCGTAGGCGGCCCGCACGGCGGAGACCCCCGCCTCAACGCCGTCCATGACCAGCGGCGCGCCCGCCTCCACGTCGAGGAGCGCGGCCAGATCCGCCTCCGTCAGGACCGCGTGGCCGCTGAACGCGATCTCTTCGACGACGTAGCGCGCCCCCCTTTGCACCGCGAACACGATCGAGAGCTGACCGGGCTCCTCCAGCCGGCGGTGGGTCACCCGAGCGTCGCGGTATCCGAGCTCCCGCAGGTGGTTCCTGACGCGAAGGCCGGAGTCCTCGAGCAGGTCCTCGTCGATCGACGCCTCCCGAGCGACGGGAACCAGCTCGTCCACCCGCGCTTCGGGGACCGGATCTCCCTCGAACCGGATGGCGACCCGCGATCCGGACCGAACGTCCAGGTCGAGCGAGACGGCCAGCCCGTCCGGGCTCGGCGCCGCGGCGTGCGAGAAGCGCGCCGCGTAGAACCCCCCGGACCGGACCTCGTCCTCGTACTCGGCGAGGCGGCGGTCGAGCTCCGCGGGGTCGTAGGGGTACCCCTCCCGCACGCCGAGCCGGCTCAGGACGGCCGGCAGTCCGGGGGGCTCGACCCCGCGGGTCGTGACGCTCCCGATGCGCGCGGGCGGTCCGGGGTCGACGTCGATGACGGAGCGGCCGTCCGGCGCGGCCGCCCGCGGCGCAATGCGCGCCGCGAACCGACCCGCGTCGCGATAGTACTCTTCGAGGAGGGCCACGGCGGCCGCGACCTGACCGGGAGCCACGAGACTTCCTACCCGGCGCCGGACGAGGTCGGCGGCGTCCTCGACGGGGCGGCCGCGGGGGTCCAGCACGTCGATCCCTTGCGCGCCGCGGAACGGCGCGAGGTCGTACCGCAGGCTGACGCCCCGCGCCCCCGCGGTGGCGCTGACGCGAACGTCGACGAACTCGCCCAGGCTGAACAGGTGGTGGACGCTCTCGCGAACCTGGCGCATCGACAGGGGCCGGCCCGGACGGGTCTCGATGAAGTCGAGGAGCGAGGACTCGTCGAGGGGCCGTCCGTCACGGAAAAGCCGCACCTCGGCGACGCTCTGCCCCACTAGCGCCGCGGGGTCGGCGGCGCCGGCGAGAGGCGCGGCGAGGGCCAGCACGGCTCCCGCCGCGCCGGCGATGCGGGCCAGCCGCCCGTGGCGATGGTCCCCGCTGCGTTCGAGCGGCGATGCACCCCGCCTGCGCCCGGCAAGCGTCGCGTTCGGCTCCGTTTGCCGCCCAGCCACGCCTACCGCCGGCCTGCGCCATGACCGACGCAGACCGGCGGCCGCGTTGCTCGTCGGTTGCATATGCCCAGCATGCGCCCTCCGCCCTCCTCGCGCCTCGTCAGGCCGGCGCCTCGCCGCTCTCGGCGCAACGCGGCGTTCCGCTACCGGCCGCCAGGCTCAAAATGCATGCCTCACGCGGAAGTCGAGGGCGTAGGTGCGATCTTCGTTCTGCGACAGGATCCACGTCAGCCGGTCGCTCTGGTCATGCTCGAGAACGACGAGCAAATCGCGGTTGGCGCCGCTGATCGCCCGCGAGAGCGTGATATGCGTCCGGTCGGAAATCCGCTTGCCGATGAGGGCCCGGACCGTCGGGTTGAGCTGAGCCGACTGCTGGGAGGACGGGTCGCCGAGCGACGGCGTGATCTGGAACGTGTCGACCCCGAACGAGTCCTGAACGACGCGGCCGACGCTGGAGGAGAGCGGGCTCGTCAGCAGTCGCGCCGCCCCGGCCTGAAACCGCTGCTGCTGGGCCAGCTCGGGGGCGCGCGCGGCCCGGAGGTCGGCGCTCAGAGGATCGCGGATGTCGCCGAGCAGCAGCGAGAAGATGTCGATCTCGGGCAGAGGCGGATCCGACGAGAGCGCGGGAACCAGCCCGTCCGGCGTACCGGTCGCCCGCACCATGACCCGATACGTCTGACCGGGCACCCGCACATCGGTCTCGACCTCGATGTCGACGAACGGCTCGATACGGTTCAGGTTGGCGAACCCGATCGTCCCGTGGATCAGACGGTACCGGTTGCCTTCGAAGAACGCGGTGCCCCGCTCGAGCTCGACCGTCCCCAGCAGCACCGGCTGCTCGTAGGTGCCCTGCAGGGTCAGCTCGGCGCTCGACACGATGCGCGCGAGGCTGTTGTCGATCCGCAGGGTGGAGGGCGCCTCGATCCGGACATCGAGGCCGAGCGGCAGCCCCGTCGCAGCCGCCCCGGAAGCGTCGGCTCCGTCCCCGCCGAGCAAACCGACCGCCAACTCGTCGAGCCCGCCGAGGAGCACCGCGTCGCGCACCTCGACGGCGCCGGCCAGAACCGGGCGGGCGGGCGGGCCGCGCAACACCAGATCGGTGTCGACGTTCGATCTGAACCCGTCGGGAAACCGCAGCTGCATGTCCCGGCCCGCCGCGGTGATCGCCAGCTCGCCGAGCGAGAACCCGTCCACGCCGGCGCGGCCGCCGAGCTCGACGCGGCCGGACCCCATCGACGCCACCAGCTCGTCGAAACGGACGCCGCCGCGCTCGAAGACGATGCGGCCGTTGATGTCCTCCAGCGCGTGCGGGAGCGCGATGTGCCGGATGCGCCCGGCCCGCACCACCGCCTCCCCGGTCAACACCGGCTCGCGCACGGCGCCGGTGATCTCGGCGTCCACGACGGCCGAACCCGAGCCCCGCAGGCTCTGGACCATCCCCTGCAGGATGTCGAGGTTGGCGTCGCCGTCCACGCCGACCGAGACCTCGTCGGCGCCGAGATCCACCATCCCCGCGAGGTCCAGGGCGGTGCCGGCGCCGGCCAGCCGCAGTCGATCGATGCCGACGACGCGGCGGTCGAGGCTGAGCCGGATGGGGCCGTCGTTGCGAATCTCGTAGTCGAGGAGGCTCGCGTTCATCCGCTGAATGGTGGCCGTCGCGTCCAGCCGGTCCCAGTCCCGCAGCGGGCCGACGACGTCCAGCGATCCGCTCAACACCGCCCTCGTGTAGGGGGACCACTCGGGAACGAACATCCGGACGTAGGGGTCCAGCGACCAGTCAGCCACCCGCAGGGAGAGGTCGGCGTCCTGCGCCCCCGAGAGGGTCACCCGCCCCGCCGCCGAGAACGCCAGGGTCGACGACGCCCCCTCCATGTCCACCCGGAGGTCTCCGTCCCGGATGTCGAGCTGGCCGGTGATGTGGCCGACCTCCTCGTCCCCGACATGCAGGTCGCTGACGGTGGCGCGGATCTGGTAACGCGGGTTGTCGAGGAACCCGACCCCGGAGGCGACGCCCGCAATGGTGCCGGACGGCGGCCGCGGCAGCTCGGGGAGAAACGCCAGCGAGGCGACCTCGACACCGCGGACGTCCAGGTTGAACGAGTACGACGCGTCCCACTCGATGAACGCGGCCCCCGTCGCCGAGCCCGCGCCCTTCCGAATGTCGAGCCCGTTCAGCCGGACCCCGGTGCCCTCGAAGCGCAGGTCGGCGGCCGCGGAATCGAAGGGCTCGCCGTATGCGGTCGGCCGATCGAGCCGCAGGCGCCCCACCCCGAACAGCCGCCGGTAGGGCCCGTACAGCCGCATCTCACCGGTGGCTGGCCCCTCGATCAGATAGCCCTCGGTGAGCCCGAACGCGGCCCGGATGCTCGAGGCGGGAAACGACTCGAGCCGCACGACCGCGTTCATCTCCTCGCCGCCGTCGCGCCGGGGCCAGCTCAGGGAGAACTGACCGTCGATCTCCATCGCGCTGTCGCCCCGGCGGAAGTCCCCGCCGATGACGTCCAGATACGAGTTCTCCACCACGAACTCGCCGCGGCCCGTGCCCCACTCGACGCTCCAGGCCCGGATGTCCTCGCCCGCGAAGGTCGCCTCGACGCGCGGCGACGCGAGGTCCCCGAGGAGGACCCCGTCGAGGGTGCCGTAACCGTCGACGGCGAACGGGTTGGTCCGCGTCCCCACCGCGGTCATGACCGCGGCCATCAGCCGGTCGCTCTCCTGCCAGTTCGCGCTGGACACGTCGAACGTGATCCGCGTGTCCGCCCCCCATGCGGTGCCGCCCCCGAACGCGATGTGGGTCGTGGGCGTGGCCAGGTAGCTCTCGCTCAGCTCCAACCCCGTCCCCGCCGCCCGGTACTCGACCTGCCCGCCGAACGGGAACGTGCGCGTCGTCAGGTCGGGCGGCTGCTCCCGCCGCCCCGCCACCGCCGCCGCCGCGCCGGGGTCCGGATCGGGCCCGGCGAGCCGCACCCCCGCCGGGGGAACGAGCCGGACGGCGCCCTCGCCGAGGAAATCGGCGAAGCGCCCGATCGGCCACTCCAGGCGATTGCGGCCGGAAGCCCGGCCCTCGGGCCGGAGTCCCCGCACCTCGAGGGCCCGCGCGAGCGGCGCGAGCCCGATGCCGGAGTACCGGACGTCGAACACCGCCTGCCCGGGCTCGCTCGCCCCGAGGGGCGCCATCGCGAAGTCGAACGCCGCCTCCCCGCCGTAGGGCGACGCCTCCGCGTTGCGGACCTCGAACAGGTCGTGCCGCCACGTCAGTTCGCCGGTCAGCTCCGGAAAGCGCAGCTCGTCGATGCCCGCCTCGTCGCTGATGAACGACCCCCGGAGATCGTGGCCGCCCTCGAACTTGTGGAACGTACCGCTGAAGCGCGACAAGCCCGCGGCGGTGAAGCCGTCGCCCGCGAAGAAGATCTCCCGCATGCGCGCGAGGTCGATGTCCGATTCGAGGGTGTAGGACATCTCGGGGAAGTTCGACAGGTCGACGTCGCCCACGAGCCGCGTGGCCGCGCCGTCGGTGAGGAGATCGATGCGGGTCAGCTCGACATCGGGGCCGTCGATCAGGAAGTCGGTGTCCAGATCGATCCACATCGGCTCGAAGTCGCCGATCTGCAGGACGCCGCCCGCCGAGGCGGCATGGCCTTGGTAGTCGAGGCCCTTGGTGATGCTGAATTCCATGTCCGGCAGGTCGACGCTCCAGCTCGACCCGTGGTCCTCGTAGCGGAACTCGCCCTCGGACGCCCTCAGGTACTGCAGGGTGGTGACGAACCGCCGCCCCGCCTCGGCGCCGGGGGCGACGGCATCCTCGGGCGCCGGGCCTTCCGCGCCGGTGTCGGGCTCGCCGTCCGCCTGGCGCACGAAGGCGGGGAAACTCTGACGGCCGTCGGAGAACGACTCCGCCAGCATCCGCCAGTCGCGCATGGTTACCGCGTCGGCGAGGAACTCTCCGTGAAGCAGCGCCGACCAGACCACCGAAAGAGTGATCTCGCCCGCGACGAGGAAGGGCCGGTCGCCGAGGTTCAACCCCCCGATCGTCAGGTCCTCGACCACGAACCGGCCGCGCGACAGATGGATGCCGACCCGCCCGATGCTGACCTCACGGTCGAGATAGCCCCCCAGCGCCTGTTCCGCGCGACCGCGGACGGCCGGGCCGAGGTCGACGGTAACGAGCCCGACGAGGGCCGCCGCGACGACGACCGCGCCCCCCGCGATGCTCCACTGGACGTACCGGCGGGACCACCAGCCGCCCCATGCGGCGCGCAGCTCGCCCAGCGGGGCAACCGTCGGCGGCGGCTTGGGTGTCGATTGCGGCGCCGGACCGGCCTTGGGGCCGGGCGGCGAATCGTCCCCGGACGTGGCGGGGCCGGCGGTCGGCCGACCCTCCCGGGTCGTCTCCGCTTCCCGCGCCATCGCGGGCGCGGAAACGCGCGGGCTTCCAGGGGGCGGGCCGGACCGGGAGCCGTCGTCCGGGGGCTCGACTCCCCGCCCCGGCGGCCCGGCCGGGGCCGTCGGCGAACCCCCCAAGTTCAGGCTGGTCACGCCTCCCTCTCCGCGGTCAGGCAGACCAGCACCGCGCCTGCCTCGACCGAGTCTCCCGGGGCCGCCCGGACGTCCGAAACCACGCCGTGGGCCGGCGCCGCGACCTCGTTCTCCATCTTCATCGCCTCGACCACCGCGAGCCCCTGGCCCGCGGCGACCCGATCCCCCGGCTCGACGAGCACCCGCACCAAGCGACCCGGCATCGGCGCCGTCACCGCATGATCGCCGCCGACCTGCGCGGCGGCGGTGCGGCCGCGACGCCGGCCGTCCGACACCCGGGCGCGGACCTGTCTCCCGCCGATGCCCACGACCCACTCGCCGGGGGCCGGCTCGTCGCCGCGCGCCGCGCGGCTCGCCCCGCCCGACTCCGGCAGAATCATCGAGAGGCGTCCCGGCCCGAGGGTCGACACGTCGACCTCGCGGGTCGTGTCGTCCCAGTGCAGGGCGAGCCGGGTCCCGACCCCGTCCGCCGCGACGGGCTCGACGGTGACCAGCCGCTGCCGGCCCGCCACCTCGACCTGCAGCCGCATCGGCCCGCGGGCCTTCACGGTCATCGCCGCAGCCCCTCGATCCGGGCCGCCCGGCGCCACGGGGTCGGCCCCGCCGCTTTCCCGCCCGCGGGCCGATCCGGGCCGGACAGGTAGCCCAACAGGGCCGCCGCCATCGTCGCCACGTCGACGTCCTCGTCGGAGAGCTCCGAGAACGACCGCCCGCGGCGCCCGGCGAGCGCCCGGTCGAGGAACGCCGTGTCGAAGTCGCCGGTTGCGAACGCGTCCTGCTCGAGAATCCACAGCAGGGCCGGGATCGCGGTCGTGATGCCGCCGATCTCGTACTCGCCGAGGGCGCGCCGCAGGCGGGCGGTGGCCGCGGCGCGGTCCGGCGCCCACGCGACCACCTTGGAGATCATCGAGTCGTAGTGGACCGGCACCGTGAAGCCGGCCTCGACCCCGCTGTCGTCCCGCACCCCGGGACCGGACGGGCTGCGCAGGAAGGTGATGCGGCCCGGCGCGGGCAGGAACCCCGCGTCCGGGTCCTCGGCGTAGACCCGCGCCTCGATCGCGTGCCCCTGCGGAGTGAGGGCGCGCCGGCGCTCCACGGTCAGCCGCTCGCCGCGCGCTATGCGGATCTGCCACTGCACGAGATCCACGCCCGTCACCATCTCGGTGACGGGATGCTCCACCTGGAGCCGGGTGTTCATCTCCAGGAAGTAGAAGCGGCCGTCCTCGTCGAGGAGGAATTCGAGGGTGCCGGCGTTGACGTAGCGGACGGCCTTGCACAGGGCCGCCGCGGCGTCGGCGAGCGCCGTCCGGATCGGCTCGGTGACCGCGACCGACGGCGACTCCTCGATGACCTTCTGGTGCCGCCGCTGGATGGAGCACTCTCGCTCGACGAACGGCACCACCGTGCCGTGCTCGTCGCCCAGCACCTGGACCTCGATGTGGCGCGCGCGCTCGAGGAGCCGCTCGATGTAGACGGTCGACTCGCCGAAGGCGGCCCCCGCCTCGGACCGCGCACGCTCGACCCCGGCCGCCACCCCGTCGGGACCGGAGACACGGCGCATCCCCCGCCCACCGCCGCCGGCCACCGCCTTGATGAACAGCGGATAGCCGACCTCGTCGGCCCGCGCGCGCAGCTCGGCCTCGGACAGGTCGTCGGGCAACGCTTCGGTGCCCGGCACTACCGGCACCCCCGCGGCGATGGCCGCCTGCCGCGCCGCCGTCTTGCCCCCCATCGTCTCGATGACGCCGGCGTCCGGTCCGATGAACACCAGCCCCGCCGCGCGGCAGGCGCGCGCGAACACGGCGTTCTCGGCGAGGAACCCGTAACCCGGATGCACCGCCGTCGCACCTGTTCCGTCGGCCGCGGCGAGCACGCGCTCGATGTCGAGATAGCTTTCGGCGGCAGGGCTCGGCCCGATGGCGACCGCCTCGTCGGCATGGCGGACGTGGGGCGCGGTCCGGTCGCACTCGGAGTACACGGCGACCGACCGGATCCCCATCTCGCGGCAGGCCCGCAGGATGCGGACCGCGATCTCGCCCCGGTTGGCGACCAGAATCCTCATCTTGACGATTTCGAGCGTGCCTAACTGAATGCGCCGCGGAAGCCGGCGGCCGCGCCCCCCCTGCAGGAAACGTCCACCGAACCGCAACGCCTACCCGCCCATGCGGAAGACTGCCATCGAATTCCCGCGATCCGCGCCACTCGACGAACCGTGTGCCGCCGGCGGCGCCTGAGTCTGGGTTCCCGCGGGCCGCGAAGGCGCCCCCTGGAACCTCATGGGTCCATTCTACCCCCGTCGGAGGCGCCGGTCGCGGCAGCTCGCCGCGGAGCTGTCACGCAATGCGCCGGAATGCGGTCTTTGACTTCCGTCCCCGCGACCGAGTGCACCGGGAACGCGCCGCGGCGGACCCCGAGCTACAGTGGAATGTTCCCGTGCTTCTTGGGCGGGTTGCGGTCACGTTTGCCGTCGAGGCTGCGGAGGGCGGCGATGAGCCTCGGCCGGGTCGCGCGCGGCGGGATGACCTCGTCGATGTAACCGCGGCCGGCCGCGACGAAGGGGTTGGCGAGCTTCTCGCGGAACTCGGCGATCTTCTCGGCCCGCAGCGCCTCGGGGTCGGCGGCTGCCTCGAGCTCGCGCCGGTAGAGGATGTTGACCGCCCCCTCCGGGCCCATGACTGCGATCTCGGCCGTGGGCCACGCGAAGTTGGCGTCGGTGCGGATGTGCTTGCTGGCCATGACGCAGTAGGCCCCCCCGTAGGCCTTGCGGGTGATGACCGTCACCTTGGGCACCGTCGCCTCCGCGAACGCGAACAGCAGCTTGGCCCCGTGGCGGATGATGCCGCCGAATTCCTGCTGCGTCCCGGGGAGGAAGCCGGGCACGTCCTCGAACGTCACCAGGGGGATGTTGAACGCGTCGCAGAAGCGGACGAAGCGCGCGCCCTTGACCGAGGCGTCGATGTCGAGGGTCCCCGCGAGGTGGGCGGGCTGGTTGGCGACCACCCCGACCGATTGCCCGCCGAGGCGCGCGAAGCCGACGAGGATGTTCTTCGCGTAGTGCTCCTGCACCTCGAGGAGCTCGCCGTCGTCGACGACCGCGCGGACGACCCCGCGCATGTCGTAGGGCTGATTCGGCCGCTCGGGCACGAGGCCGTCGAGGGCGGGATCCTCGCGGTCGATCGGGTCGGTGTCCGCGCCTCGGGGCGCGTCGTCGAGGTTGTTGCCGGGCAGGTAGCCGAGGAGATCGCGGATGAGGGCGAGGCACGCCTTGTCGTCAGGCACCACGAAATGCGCGACGCCGCTCTTCGCGTTGTGGGTCATCGCCCCGCCGAGCTCCTCCTTCGTCACCTCCTCGAGGGTCACGGTGCGGATGACCTCGGGCCCGGTGATGAACATGTAGCTCGTCTTGTCGACCATCACCGTGAAGTCGGTGATGGCCGGCGAGTAGACGGCGCCCCCCGCGCACGGCCCCATGATGGCGGAGATCTGCGGCACGACCCCAGACGCGAGGGTGTTGCGCAGGAAGATGTCGGCGTAGCCGCCCAGCGACAGCACCCCTTCCTGGATGCGCGCGCCGCCCGAGTCGTTGAGCCCGACGACGGGCGCGCCCGACTCCATCGCCATGTCCATGATCTTGACGATCTTGGCGGCGTTGGTCTCGGACAGCGAGCCGCCGAACACCGTGAAGTCCTGGGCGAAGGCGTAGACGAGACGCCCCTCGACCCGTCCGCGCCCGCTGACGACGCCGTCCCCGGGCACGACCTGCTCGTGCATGCCGAAGTCGCGGCACCGGTGGGTGACGAGCTTGTCCACCTCCTGGAAGGTGCCGGGGTCGAAGAAGAGATCGATGCGCTCGCGCGCGGTGAGCTTGCCGGCCGCGTGCTGGCGGGCGAGGCGCGCATCACCGCCGCCCTCGTGCGCGCGGCGCTCGTAGTCCTCTAGCAGCTTGTGCTTGTCCATGGGTCGATGCGACGGCGGTCCGGCGTCCGGATCAGCCGACGGGCTGGCGAGCGCCGGCCCAGTCGGCGAGGAACCGCTCGAGACCGATGTCGGTCAGGGGATGGTTGAACAGCGCGTCGATCACCTTCGGGGGGCAGGTGCAGATGTCCGCCCCCAGGCGCGCCGCCTCGACGATGTGCATGGGTCCGCGGGTGCTCGCCACGAGCACCTCGGTCGACAAGGGGTAGTTCTCGAAGATGTCGACTATCTGGGTGATGAGGTCCATGCCCGGGGTGGCGATGTCGTCGAGGCGGCCGACGAACGGACTCACGAATGTCGCTCCGACCTTGGCCGCGAGCAGGGCCTGGGCGGCCGAGAAGATCAGCGTGACGTTGACGCGGATGCCGTCCTCGGTCAGCTGGCGGCACGCCTGGACGCCGGGCTTGCCGAACGGCACCTTGACGACGATGTGGGGGTCGATGCCGGCCAACTCGCGGCCCTCGCGCACCATGCCGGCGGCATCGGTGGCCACCACCTCGGCGCTGACCGGTCCCCCGACGACGTCGCAGATGCGCTTGAGGACGGTGCGGGGGTCGGCCCCGGTCCCGGCGAGGAGCGACGGGTTGGTGGTCACGCCGTCGACGATGCCGAGCGGGGCGAGGGCCTCGATCTCCTCGACGTTCGCGGTGTCTACAAACAGCTTCATGCCTTCCTCGGTATCCCGATTTCGGGGCCCGGGCGGCCGGGCCGCGCCCGAATCGCGCAGGAACCTCGGGCCCCGCGCTCGCCCCCCAATCGCCTGCGGCTCCCCTCGGCGCCCAACCGCCCCTCCAGGAACCCGTGCCGTTCTACGGCTCTACGGCGCAGACTCCTGCGGACCCGCGGCCGCGCCGCCGGCCACGACGTCGTTCTCCAGCTCGCCCACGCCCTCGATGGCGACCACGACCCGGTCTCCCGGCGCGAGCGGCCCGACCCCGGGGGGTGTCCCCGTGGAGAGAACGTCGCCCGGCAGCAGGGTCATGACCGCGGTGACGAACTCGACGAGCTGCCGCAGCGGGAAGATGAGCTCGCCGGTGCTCGAGTGCTGCCGCCGCTCGCCGTTGACCCGTGCCTCGATGGCGAGGGGCCGGTCGAGGTCCGCGGCCGCGATGCACGGCCCCACCGGAGCGAAGGTGTCGAACCCCTTGGCCCGGGTGTACTGCACATCGCGGCGCTGGAGATCGCGGTCGGTCACGTCGTTGACGCAGGTGAACCCCAGCACGACCTCGTGCGCCCGGTCCGCGGGAACGTTGCGGGCGGTGCGGCCGATGACCAGGCCCAACTCGGCCTCGTAGTCGACGCGGCCGGCGCCGGGCGGCAGGACGATCGAGTCGCCGGAACCGACGACCGCCGTCGACGGCTTCAGGAAGATCAGCGGCTCGTCGGGCAGCGGCTTGTTCATCTCGGCCGCGTGGTCGCGGTAGTTCAGCCCCACCGCGACGATCTTGGACGGCGCGACCGGGGCCAGGACGCGGGGCGCGCCGCCCTCGATGGGCGCACCCACCGCCGACGCTCCGAAGGGGTCGCCTTCCAGGCGGCGCCACCCCCCGCCGCGGCGGACGGCGTGCGACACGCGGCCGTCGTGCTCGACTCGATAGATCGACTCCATGGCGAACCTGCCGCACACCGCCGCCCGACCACACCCTGCCGGCGCCCCCGGGCCCCCGGCGGCGCAAGCTACTCGCCCGCCTACCGTCGCCTGCGGCTCCGCTCGGCGCCCAAACAACCCGCCAGCCGTTCGCGCCGTTCACGGCGCCAACCGCTCGCCCGCCTATCGTCGCCTGCGGCTCCGCTCGGCGCCCAACCAAACCGCCAGCCGTTCGCGCCCGTTGCCCCGCGCGAACGGCGCGAACGGCTACCGCGCGGTCGCCTCCACGCGGTCGGACGGCTCGCTCGGATTGGGCGTGGCCGCGGTGTCGACCGCGCGCACCGCGTAGGCGTGACGCACCCCGGGCTCCGCCGTCGTGTCGCGGTAGGTGTTCCCGGCGACGAGCGCGTCCGTGAGCGGTTGCAGTGTCTCATCCCCCGGCGAGCCGCGCAACACCAGATACCCCGCGACGTCCGCCTCGGTGTTCGGCCGCCACAGCAGACTCACCTCCCCCACGCTGCCGACCGCGGTCAGCCCCTCGGGGGCGGCGGGGGGAAACGTGTCCACGAACGTGACGCAGGTGACCGGGGAAAACCGGCTGCGCACCTCGAAACCCGCCACCCTATCGAGGGTGCGGACGGCATAGCACCGCTCGGTGCCGTACTCGCCCCGCTCCTCCGTGTACGCGGGCTCGTCGAGCGGGGTCTCGTTGAGCCGCTCCGGGGCCGCCGCGGACCGGTCCTCGTCGGATTCGCGAATCTCGAACAGCTCGTAGGTCGACGCCGGCGGCCACTCGACGATCGGCCGCGACTCCAGCCGCGTCAGCGGGGCGGCCGGCTCCTCCAGGTCGTCGGTCGGGGCAGCGCCCTCGCCGCCTGCCTCCGACGGCCCGGGCTCCCCGGGCGCATCGCCGCCGGCGTTCGACCCCGCCTCGTCGGGCGCGGCGGCCTCGTCCTCGACCGACGCTTCGCCGGATGCCGGCGCCTCGTCGGAGGGCGCCTCGGGGGGCTCCACCCCGCCGGCCGGCCCGTCCGTCCCCTCGACCTCGGCCGTGCCCGCTTCCGCCGGAGCCTCGCCTTCGGCCGGCTCCTCGACCCCTTCGGCCTCGACCGTCTCTTCGCCGACCCCGACCGGCTCGTCCGTCACCGGGCCCTGAACCGTCTCCCGGACCCCGGGAGGCAGCTCCCAGGCAACGTCGACGGTGGTCTCCGTGTAGACCACCTCCGGCGCGGGCGGCGGCTCGGGCGGCCGGACGCCCAGCGGCACCACGACGCGCTCCCCGCCCGCCGACTCGTCACCCTCCTCGGAGACCTGCACCACGAGGTACTCGCGCTGCAGCGGACCCGGCAGGGGCGGCGTCATCAACGGCGCCATCACCGGCCGCGCCGGCTCGTCGGCGCCGTCCTCGTCCTCGGCTTCCCGCGCTTCCGCCTCCTGCTCGAGCCGACGCTCGCGTTCCTCCTCCCAGGGGTCGACGGGCGCCTCGATCTCGGCCGTCAGAACCTCCGTGAGGAACACCGGGTCGCCCTGCCGAGGCGCCTCGTCCTCCCGGTCCGCCTCGGCCGGAGGCCTCTCGGCGGCCGCCGTCTCCGCCGAAGCCTCCTCGCCCTCGCGCCCATCGTCCGACCCGGCTTCGTCGGGACCCGGCGGCGGGGCGACCTCGAGGGAAGCGACGAGGGTCGCCGCCTCCATGAACTCTTCGAGCTCGAGCGTCCGGTCGGGAGGCAGGCGGGGCTGCGTGGTCATCGCGTAGACGTCGACCCGCTCGAGCGACGCCGGCGTCGATCGGTCGTCGTTCTCGGTCGGCAGGACGAAGCGGATGGACACCTCGTCGCCGAGACGCTGGACCGCGAGGTCGGTCACCGGCGCCGGCGCCAGCACGACCGGCGCCTGCGGGGGTCCCTTCATGCCGCACCCCCAGAGGAGCGCGGCGGCAAGCAGCGACCCGATCGCCGAGACCCTCCGGCGTCCGGGATCGATCACAGGATGTAGCGGGAGAGGTCCTCGTTCCCGACGACGTCGGCCAGCATCCGGTCGACGTAGGCGGCGTCGATGATGACCTCCTTCTCGTCGAGATCCGGCGCGTTGAACGAGACGTCGTCGAGGAGCTTCTCCATGATGGTGTGGAGACGCCGCGCGCCGATGTTCTCGGAGCGCTCGTTGACCCGGGTCGCGAACTCCGCCACCCGGTCGACGGCGTCGGGCCGGAACGTCAGCTCGACCCCCTCGGTCTCGATCAGCGCCGTGTATTGCTTGACGAGCGAGCCCCGCGGCTCGGTCAGAATCCGCACGAAGTCCGCCGTCTCGAGCGCGTCGAGCTCGACCCGGATCGGGAAGCGCCCCTGCAGCTCGGGGATGAGGTCGGACGGCTTGGCGACGTGGAACGCGCCCGCCGCGACGAACAGGATGTGGTCGGTGCGCACCATCCCGTGCTTGGTGTTGACGGTGGTGCCCTCGACGATGGGCAGGATGTCGCGCTGCACGCCCTCTCGGCTGACGTCGGGCCCGTGGCCCCCCTCGCGGCCGGTCACCTTGTCGATCTCGTCGATGAAGATGATCCCCGCCTCCTCGACCCGGTGCACGGCGGCGGACCGCACGCTGTCGGTGTCGACGAGCTTCTGTTCTTCCTCGGCCACTAGGTGGTCGAGCGCCTCCGGCACCTTGACCCGCCGCTTCCGGCCCCGCCCCTGGAACAGGGTGGGCAGCATGTCCTTGATGTTGATGTCGATCTCCTCGATCGACGAGCCGGAGATCACCTCGAACGAGGGCAGGCTCTTCTGCCGGACGTCGACCTCGACCTCGCGCTCGTCGAGCCGCCCCTCCGCGAGCTGGGCCTGCAGGCGGGCGCGGGTCCGCTCGTGCTGCTCTCGAGCCGGTCCCGGGTCGTTCTCCTGCACCGGCTTCGGCAGCGGCGGCAGCAACAGATCGAGCAGCCGCGCCTCGGCGTTCCGCCGCGCTTTCGCGCGCACCTCCCCCACCCGCTCCTCGCGCACCATGTCCACGGCCAGCTCCACCAAGTCGCGCACCATCGACTCGACGTCGCGGCCGACGTAGCCGACCTCGGTGAACTTGGACGCCTCGACCTTGATGAACGGGGACTGCGCGAGCCGGGCGAGCCGGCGGGCGATCTCCGTCTTCCCGACCCCGGTCGGCCCGATCATCAGGATGTTCTTCGGCGCCACCTCCTCGGCCAGCTCCGGGGGCAGCTTCTGGCGCCGCATCCGGTTGCGCAGGGCGACCGCCACGGCCCGCTTCGCCTGGGCCTGGGAGATGACGTACTTGTCGAGCTCGGCGACGATCTCGCGGGGGGTCAGGGTGTCGACGGCAGGCTCGGGCGCGGCAGCCGGCTCGACGGGGGCCGGGGACGCCAGCGATTCGGGAAGATGGATGGGCATCTGGGCTAGTGAAGCTCGCAGCGGCCGGCCGGGGGGCAACCCCGGCGCGTTGACCGCGGACGATGGCGAGGTGGCGGGCCGGCCCTCGTGGATTCGCTACAGCTCCTCGATCGTGACACTGGCGTTCGTGTAAATGCAAATGGAAGCGGTGATGGCCATCGCGTGTTCGACTATCTGCCTCGCCCCGAGGTCGGCGTGGCGGGCCAGGGCCTTCGCGGCGGCGAGGGCGTAGGCCCCGCCCGACCCGATGGCGACGATCCCGTCGTCCGGCTCGATCAGGTCGCCGTTCCCCGACAGCAGGAACGTCGAGTCGGCGTCGAGCACGATCAGCATCGCCTCGAGACGCCGCAGCAGGCGATCCGTCCGCCAGTCCTTGGCGAGCTCCACCGCGGACCTCTCCAAGTTGCCGCGGTACTGTTCGAGCTTCGACTCGAACCGCGAGAACAGGGCGAACGAATCGGCGGCGGAGCCGGCGAACCCGGCGAGGATCCGATCGTTGTAGAGACGGCGAATCTTGCGGGCGCCCTGCTTGACGACGGTCTCGCCGAAGGTCACCTGCCCGTCGCCGCCCATGACCGTCCGCCCCTCGTGCCGGACGGCGAGAATGGTCGTGCTCCGTGTAGTGGGCATCTGCCGAGCGTACCCGCCGGCGGGTGTACCCCGCAACCCGGCGGGGACCGTCGCCTGACCGCCGGTGGGCCTCGCGTCGCACCGAACGCGGCCGGGACGGCGGCGGGCGGAACGCGAGCCCCAGGATGAAGGACGCCGCCGCAACCGCGCGTCACGGGCGAGGCCGCCCGGCTTGCGGGCAGCCCCTCGAAGCGATTCGAACCCCCGTCGGCGCACCGAACGCGCGCCGGAGCGTCAGGGCTCGCGAGACGCTCCCGGCCGGGTGAGGAAGTAGATGGGAATCCCCGCCGCGATGAGGACGATGCCGGCCAGCGACGGCCCCGGGTTCAGCCGGATCGCGTTGACGACGAGGGCGGCGCTGACCACGACGAAGACGAGGGGGGCGGCCGGATAGCCCCAGGCGCGGAAAGGGCGGTGCGCATCGGGCTCGCGGAAGCGCAGCACGAACAGCGCGGCCACCGCCACGCCCGCGAACAGCACGACGGCGAACGCCGTGTAGTCCACGAGCTGCCGGAACGTGCCGCTGAGCACCAGCAGCCCCGACCACACGCTCTGCGCGGCGATCGCCGCCACCGGGGTGCGGAACCGGGGATGCACGGAGGCCGCGGCGGCGAGGAACTGCCCGTCCCGGGCCATCGCGTAGTAGACCCGCGGCCCCGCGAACACCATCGCGCTCATGCTGGCCGCGATCATCACCGCCGAGGCGGCGGCGACCGGGGGCGCCGCCGCCGGGCCGAACAGGCGCTCGGCCACGCCGTCGGCCATGTGGCCGGCCGCGCCGAACTCGGTGACGGGCAGGGCGTAGACGTACAGCAGGTTCAGCAGGACGTAGATCACGACGACGGCGACCGTCCCCAGTCCGAGGGCCAGCGGCACGTTGCGCCCCGGGTCCCGGATCTCCTCGGCCAGGTAGGACGCGGCGTTCCAGCCCGAGTACGCGAACATGACCGGCAGCAAGGCGAGGAGCCACCCGGCGCCCGTCACCGACTCGCCGGTCTGCGCGAAGTTCGCGCCCGAACCCTGCCCCAGGGTGAATCCGAGCGCCACGAAGACCACGAGCAGCGCCACCTTCATCACCGCCAGCAGGTTCTGCACGACGCGGCCGGGGCCCACCCCGAGGAGGTGGACGGCGGTCAGGACGCCGATGGCGACGAGGGCCACGAGGGACTGGGCCGAGAAGCTGAGGTCGACGACGCCGAGGGGCACGACCGCCCACGGCTCCGTGCCGCCGGCCGCGGGCAGAAGGCGGCCGACGTAGGTGGCGAAGCCGACCGCGGCGACCGCGATGGCCCCGCTGAAGCCCGCCACGAACGAGGTCCACCCCGTGAGGAAGGCGGGCAATGGACCGAACGCCTCGCGCAGGTACACGTACTCGCCGCCGGCGCGCGGGCGCAGGGCGGCTAGCTCGGCGTAGGCCATCGCCCCCGCGAACGCCAGGGCGCCGCCGGCCGCCCACGCGCCGACCATCCACCCGGGGTGGGGCGTCAGCCCGGCGACCACCGCAGGCAGCAGGAAGATGCCGCTCCCGATGACGTTGGAGACGACGACGGCGGCCCCGTCGAGGGGGCCGAGACGGCGGTCGAGACCGGACATGTCGCTGGCTCGAGGGGCAATCGAACCCGCGGTGGGCCCGGACTTCGGGGCGGGCTGCTAGCGGGTCAGAAGCTGGCGCTCGACGGCGACGGTGTCCAGGAACACCCACTGGTCGCCGCGGTGCTTGACGAAGAGCTCCATCGTGACGTCGACGAAGTCGCGATGCGCGAGCATCTCGGCGCGCGACTGCTCGCCCGTGTAGCCGCGACCCGACTCGAGCCGCAGGATCGCGGTGGTCTGGCCGGCCTCGATACCCTCCATGCCCACCGCGCGCACGAACGCGTTCCCCCACTCCTCGGTCTCGTTCTGCCGCTTGAACACCGCGTTGAGCTGCAGGGACCGGACGGTGTCGGTCGTCAGGTTCTCGAGGCGGAAGGAAACGGTGGGCACGAGCTTGTTCCGGCCCAACGGATCGAGACCCGCATCGAACCACCCGCTGGACACCTGGGTGAGTCCCAGGGCCGTGGGCACGTCGATGGACGGGCCGCAACCCGTCGACAGCACGAGTGCGACGAGCGCCCCGAGCCCCCGCCGGCGCACGCGGGCGCGGCGCACCCCTTCCACAGTCATGAGCAGATTGTAGATCATGTTCTCCTGCGGGCTCCGGCCCGACGCCCTCACCGGCGTTCCGAGACCTGACGCACGTACTCCAGGAGCTCCCCGCGAGCCGACGCGTCTTCGCGAATCAGCTCGCGAAGCTGCTGCAACAACACCTCGTCTCCCGTCATCGGATCCGGGTCCGCCCCGACTCCGGGGGCGGGGATGGGCAGCGCCCCCCCGCCGGTCCGCATGCCGGCCGGGGTGCCCCGCAGGGTGGGTCCCGGCGGCCGCTCCACCGCCGACGGCCGCGCGGCATCCGGCTCGGCGGCCGGATCGTTCTCGGCGGCCGGGCCGAGCTCGGCCGGTGCGCCGACCCCGCCGCGGCTCCAGCCGACGCGCAGGACCCGCTCGCCGCTCCTCAGCTCGATCTCCGGCCGGGCGATCAGCGCCGCCGCCGTCACCGCCAGCACCGCGGCGGCGGCCACGGCCCACCTCGGACGCCAGTGGATGCGCGCCCGCGGCCGGCCGGCGTCCGCCACCACGCGGAACCCGAGACCCGCGTCGGGAGGCTCCCAGGCCCCGATGGTCCGACGGACGTCCGTCAGCGACCGGACCTCGTCGGCGCAGCGCGCGCACGACCGAAGGTGCGCGTCGACGCGGCGTCGCCTGTCGGCATCGGACTCCCCGTACAGGTAGTCGACCAACGTCTCCTTCTCGATACAACTGTTCGTCTCGCTCATCGTTCTCGCGACTCTCCGTTGACATCCGCGGCCGGCCGGGGGCCGGCGTCCGCCGCTCCCCGGCCCAACAGATCGGCTGCGCCGTACACCCCGTCCCGCCGGAGCTGCCGCCGCAGCACCCCGAGCCCCTGGTAGAGGCGCGTCTTGACGGTGCTCAACGGGCATCCCTGCAGATCGGCGATCTCCCTGAAGGTCAGGCCATGGTACTCCTTGAGCACGATGGTGATCCGCTGATCGTCGGACAGGGCCGACATCGCCTGCGTGAGCACCCGCTTCAGGTCCTGGCGTACCGCATGGTCCTCGGCCGTGTCCGGCGGCGCCGCGCCCACCGCCCGCGCCGGCTCCGCCTCCTCGTCGAGCGGGGCAGGCGTGGCCGAGCGGCGCTCCCGGCGTATCCAGTCGCGGCAAAGGTTGAGGGCGATGCGGTAGAGCCAGGACGAGAACTTCGACTGGCCCTTGAACCCCCCGATGCTGCGGAAGGCACGGAGGAAGGTCTCCTGGCAGACGTCACGGGCGTCCTCCTCACGGCCGAGGACACGGAACGCCAGGGCGAAGATCGACCGTTCCCAGCGGACGATCAGCTGGTTGAAGCTCTCCGGATCGCCGGCCGTCGCCAGCGCGACCAGTTCCTCGTCGGTCCTCTGCATGGCCACCGGGGCCGCCCGCGTCGTGCTCATCGTGTCGCACTCGTGGTGACGTGTCGGTTCCGTATCGAGTTCCGGACGGCCTGCGCCTGCGCGCGAGGCTCCAGCGGCCGCCGCTCGCCGGCCGGAGGAGGATGAAGTCAGCGATCCGGCCCGCGCCCGCGCGTGAGACCCCGGCGCCGGCCGCGCAAACGACCGCATCGCCGACTTGATCGATTAGACGCCGCCCGGCTCGGATTGGTCTGTGGGCACCCAGCCGCTGGGGCCCTTCTCCCGAGTTCACGAGCCGAGGCGGGGCGGTGTCCGCACCCGGACCGGCGGCGGCCGATGGGATATGATTCTCGGGCTCGCCGCCAGCGCGGGCCGCGCCGCGAGGCGTCCAACCAGGCCGCTCCCGACCGAGAAGACACCGCGATGCTGCAACTGTCGTCGCTGACCAAGGGGTTCGGCGGCCGCACCCTGTTCGACCGGGTCACCTGGCAGGTCTCGGCCGGCGACCGCGTCGGCCTGTGCGGCCCCAACGGCTCCGGCAAGACGACGCTGCTCCGGATGCTGGCCGGACTCGACGAGGCGGACACCGGGGCGATCACGAAGCGAAGCGGGCTGAGCGTCGGCTATCTCCCGCAGGACGGCCTCGGCCACTCGGGGCGCTCGCTCGTCGACGAGGTCCGCACCGCGTTCCAGCCGCTGCTCGACATTCAGCGCACGATGGAGGATCTGGAGCATCAGCTCGCCGATTCCCGGTTCTCCCGCGAGGAGCACGACGCCATCCTAGAACGCTACAGCGAGCTGCAGCACCGCTTCCGCGACGAGGACGGCTACGCGATCGACCTGAGGGTCGCCGGGGTGCTGAACGGGCTCGGGTTCCCGTCGGACGACTTCGAAAAACCCGCCGAGACCTTCTCGGGCGGCTGGCAGATGCGCATCGCCCTCGCCAAGCTGATCCTTCGCCGGCCCCACGTGCTGCTGCTCGACGAGCCCACGAACCACCTCGACCTCGAGGCCCGCAACTGGCTCGAAGATTACCTCACCGACTATCCGCACGCCCTCGTGCTCGTGTCACACGACCGCTACTTCCTCGACCGGGTGGTCACCCGCATCGTCGAGATCGACCGGCGCGGCCTGACGCCCTACGTCGGCGCCTACTCCGAGTACCTCGTCGAGCGCGACGCGCGGGTGGCGGCGCTGCGCGAGCAGAAAAAGCGGCAGGACGAGGAGATCGCGCGCATCCGGCACTTCATCGACAAGTTCCGCTACAAGGCGACCAAGGCCGCGCAGGTTCAGAGCCGGGTGAAGATGCTCGAGAAGATGACCCTCATCGAGGTGCCGCCGGAGCGCAAGCGCGTGCATTTCTCGTTCCCCCAGTGCCGGAAGAGCGGACGTGTGGCCCTCGAGCTGCAGGGGATCCGGAAGGCCTACGGCCCGACCGTGGTCCTCGACGACGTGGACGTGCATGTGGTGCGCGGCGACCGCATCGCCATCGTGGGGCCCAACGGCGCCGGCAAGTCGACCCTGATGCGCATGCTGTCGGGGGCCGAGGCTCCCGACCGGGGGTCGCGGGTCGAGGGCCACAACCTCGTGGCGCAGTACTTCGCGCAGGACGAGGCCGCCCGGCTCGACCCCGACCTGACCGTCTACGACACCCTCGGCGCGGCGTCGTCGGTCGAGATGCTCCCGGCCATTCGTAACATCCTCGGCGGCTTCCTGTTCTCGGGCGATGACGTGACCAAGCCGGCGCGGGTGCTCTCGGGCGGCGAGCGCACGCGGCTCGCGGTGGCGCGCATGCTCCTGCGCCCCGCCAACACCCTGCTGCTCGACGAGCCGACGAACCACCTCGACATCGACTCGACCAACGTGCTCCTCGACGCCCTCGCCGACTTCGACGGCACCCTCGTCTTCGTCTCCCACGACCGCTACTTCGTGGACAGGCTGGCCACCACCGTCATCGAGGTCGGCCACGGCGCCGCCGTCCGCTACCCGGGAACCTACGAGGAGTTCCGCTGGAGCAAGGCCCGCCGCGAGAACAGCGCCGGCGACGCGGACGAGGGCCCGGCCGCCCCCGGCCCGCGCCCGGCTGACGCCCCCGCGAGCCGCCGCGGTCGCGCGCCGGCCGCAAGGCGCGCGCCGCAGGGGGCAGGCCGCCAGGGCCACGAGGAACGCCGGCGGCGGGCCCAGGCCGAGCGCCGCGACAAGCGGGCCCAGGCGGCCCGCGAGAAGCGCATCGGAGAGCTGGAGCGGCGCATCGCCGAGCGCGAAGGGCAGATCAAGGAGATCGAGGCGACGATGGCCTCGCCCGGGTTCTACGAAGACCGCGACGCCGCCCAGCCGGTGGTCGACCAGCACCAGAACCTGATGTGGGAGGTCGGCGACCTCATGGGCCAGTGGGAGGCGCTGCAGCAGGTCGACGGCGATTCCGGCTCGGTCTGACCGTCGGCCGACGTCAGGCCTTCGGGTGAGTCTTCTTGTAGACCGACAGGAGCTGCGCCGCGCTGACGTGGGTGTAGCGCTGGGTGGTGCTGATTCGGGCGTGGCCGAGCATCTCCTGGATCGCGCGCAGGTCGGCGCCCCGCTCGAGGAGATGGGTGGCGAACGAGTGCCGGAGGGCGTGCGGGCTGATGCCGCACCGCGTGCTCGTCGCCGCCGCGTAGCGGCGCACCAGCCGGTCGACGCTGCGGGCGGAGAGACGGCCGCCGCGGTAGTTCACGAACAGGGGCTCGGCCGCGGCCGGCCCCCGCGGCCCGGAAGCCGCGACCGTTCCGTCGCCGCCGTGCACCAGGGACCCGCGGTCGGGGAACCAGGCGCGCAGGGCGGCGGCGGCGGCGCGCGTGAACGGCACGATGCGCTCCTTGCCGCCCTTGCCCAGCACCCGCACGAGCCGGTTGCCGAGGTCGACGTCCTCGAGGCCCAGCCCCACGAGTTCGGCGAGGCGAAGGCCCGAGGCGTAGAAGAGCTCGAGGATGGCGCGATCGCGGCGCCCCAGCGGCGTCGAGACGTCGGGCGCCTCGAGCATCCGCTCCATCTCGCGCTCCCCGAGGCGCGGGGGCAGCTTGCGGTCCTGCCGGGGGGACGCCATCAGCGCGCTCGGGTCGCGCTCGACGTGCTCCTCGCGCCGGAGGTAGCGGCCGAAGGAGCGGATCGCGGCGAGGCGGCGCGCCGCCGAGGAGCGCGCCTGCCCGCGGTCGTACTGCTCGCGCATGAACGCGCGCACCGCCGGATAGTCGACGTCGGTGGGGGCGATGCGGTCGGCGGGGCGGTCGAAGCGCCGTTCCAGGAACTCGAGGTATTGGGCCAGGTCGCTCTCATACGCGCGCACGGTCCGCGCGGACAAGTTGCGATTGAACCGCAAGTACTCCAGGAACTGCCGCAGATGGATCCTCATTCGCGCCGCTCGGGCTCCTCTCGGGCCGCCCGCCACGCGGCGATCTGTGCGAGCGCGCGCGCGGCCACCGCGCGCCGGCGGTCGCGGCGGCGGCGCGGGACGTCGCCGGTCACCGGTATGAGGCCGAACGCGATGTTGGACGGCTGGTAGTCCGCGGCGTCGGCGTGCGACACATAGTGGCCCAACGCGCCGATGGCGGTGGTCCTCGGCGGCGCGGCGGGCGCGCACCCGCGCGCGAGCGCGGCCGCGTTGAGCCCGGCGACGAGGCCGCTCGCCGCGGACTCCACGTACCCTTCGACCCCCGAGATCTGGCCCGCGAAGAAGAGCCCCGGCCGATGGCGCGACTGCCAAGTCGGCAGCAGGGCGGCGGGCCCGTTGATGTAGGTGTTGCGGTGGATCATGCCGAAGCGGACGAACTCCGCCTGCTCCAGGCCGGGAATCGTGCGGAAGATTCGTTTCTGCTCGCCCCACTTGAGCTGGGTCTGGAAGCCCACTAGGCTGAAGTGGTCGCCGGCCAGGGTGTCCTGCCGCAACTGCACCACCGCGTACGGCCGCCGCCCGGTCCGGGGGTCGCTCAGCCCCACCGGCTTCATGGGGCCGAACCGCAGGGTGTCCTCGCCGCGCCGCGCCATGACCTCGATGGGCAGGCATCCCTCGAAGAAGCGTCCCTCGTCGATGGCGTGCAGGGCCGCGAGCTCCGCCCCGCACACCGCCTGGTGGAAGTCTCGGTACTCGGCCTCGGTCATCGGGCAGTTCAGGTAGTCGCCCCGCCCGTCGTCGCCGCACGCGGCGCCGGCCGCGACCACGTCGCCGGGCTGGCCGTCGTCGCCGCACGCGGCGGCGGCGCCTTCCGCGGCCGCGGCGGCGGCGGCGTCCGCGCCGGGCGCGACCGCGACGGCCGGCGAGTCGCGCCCCCAACGCGACGCGCGGAACGCGACCCTCCGGTCGATCGACTCGGCCAGGACTATCGGACTGATCGCGTCGTAGAAATAGAGATGGTCCCGGCCCACGAGGGCGGCGACGGCGGCGGACAGGTCCGGCGAGGTGAGCGGGCCGGTAGCCACGACGACAGGCTCGTCGGGGTCGCCGGCGCCGGAGAGGTCCCGGACCTCCTCGCGCCGGATCGTCACCAGCGGTTCCTGCTCGAGGGCCGCGGTGACGCCCTGCGCGAACCGGGCCCGATCGACCGCGAGAGCGCCGCCCGCGGGTACGCGGGTCTCATCGGCGACGCGCATGACCAGGGAACCGAGCTGCCGCATCTCCTCCTTGAGAAGCCCCACCGCGTTCTCGACCTGGTCGGCCCGGAACGAGTTGCTGCAGACGAGCTCGGCGAGCCGGTCGGTGTGGTGGACGGGGGTCGGGCGCACGGGCCGCATCTCGTACACGGTGACGGGAATGCCCCGCCGCGACACCTGCCACGCGGCCTCGCTGCCCGCGAGCCCCCCACCGATGATGCGGATCACACGCGACTCCAACCCGGTCGGCCCCCGGTCTTCGCGCGGGAAGCCGACCCGCGGCGCCCGCTCCACTCTCTCTCGGCCGCGACGCGCGACCCGACCGTCCTCCGGCGGCGGCGGCGGGCCCGAAGCCGGCGTGGCGCGGAGCGGATCAGGCGACGCGCCGGCGCGTACGACCGCCCGGCCGCTTCGGGCGGCCCCTGGCGCCCGGCTTCGCCGCCGGTTTCGCGGCCGGCTCCTCCTCGACCCACCGGCCGTCGCGGAAGACGGCGCGCCACCGGGTGGTCCGGCCGCCCTCCTCCGAGGTCACGTACTGCTCACCCGCCTTCCGCGAGAACCGGATGACGGCCGGCCGCCCCTCGGGATCGGCGGCCGGCGCGTCGAGCAGATAGCGGAACTTGGGATCGAGCTCGTCCGCATGAGGCTTCAGCTCCGACACCTTCGGGGCGCGCGTCTCCCGGTGCCGGGGGAAGCCGCTCGCGGCGAGGAACAGGCCGGCGGCCCCGTCACGCAGCACATAGTGGTCGTCGACCGTCTCGCACCGCAGCTCGGGCATCGGCACCGGATCGGCCTTCGGCGGCGCCGGCTCGCCGTTCCGCAGCAGCTTGCGGGTATTCCTGCACTCGGGGTTCGAGCAGCCGAAGAACTTGCCGAACCGCCCCGACCGCAACGGCATCTCGGCCCCGCAACGGTCGCACCGGATGGTCCGCTCGGAGGCCGCGCCGGCGCTGAACGTCCCCTCCTCGATCTCGTGGCCGGCGCAGTACGGGTTCTTGCCGCAGACGTGCAGCTTGCGGCGCGCGTCGACGACGTAGCTGTCCATCGCGGTCCCGCACGTCGAGCAGCGGCGCTTGGCGCGCAGCAGCCGGCTCTCGCCCTCGTCGTCGCGGTCTGCGTCGGCCGCCTCGTCGGCCGGGGTCAGGTCCATGGTCTCCTTGCAGCGCTCCCGGGGGGGCAGGCCGTACCCGGAACACCCCAGGAAGACCCCGGTGCTGGCCGAGCGGATCTGCATCGACCGGTTGCAGGCAGGGCAGGAGATGCCGGTCTCGGTGGGCGGGTTGGGCCGCATGCCGTCGGGCCGGGCGGCCGCCTGGAGCTTGTCGGAGAAACCGCGGTAGAACGTGTCGAGCACCCCGATCCATTCGCGGTCCCCGGACGCGATCTGGTCGAGGTCCTGCTCCATGTCGGCGGTGAACGAGTAGTCGAGGAGGTCGGAGAAGCTCTCGACGAGGCGATCGGTCACGAGCTCGCCGATCTTCTCCGCGTAGAAGCGGCGCTTCTTCAGCGACACGTAGCCGCGATCCTGGATGGTGGAGATGATCGAGGCGTACGTCGACGGCCGCCCGATGCCGCGTTTCTCGAGCTCCCGCACGAGGCTGGCCTCGCTGTACCGGGCCGGGGGCTTGGTGAAATGCTGCACCGGCTCGATCTTCGCGCAGTCGAGCGTCTCTCCGGCTGCGTAGGCGGGGATCTCCTCCGGGTCTCCCTTGCGGGACGCCGGCGGCAACACCCGCGTGTACCCGTCGAACCGGAGCACGCGTCCCCGGACCCGCAACTCGAACGGACCCGCCTCGACCGTCACGGTGGTGCCGAGGTATCGGGCCGGGGGCATCTGGCAGGCGATGAACTGGCGCCGGATCAGGTCGTAGAGGCGGCGGGCGTCGGCGTCGGCGCCGGCCACCGCCTCGGGCGGCGCCGCGACGTCCGTCGGCCGGATCGCCTCGTGCGCCTCCTGAGCCCCCGCCTTGCTGGCGTAGACGTTCGGCCGCGCCGGCAGGTACTGCGAGCCGAAGGTGGAGACGATGTAGTCGCGCACGCCGTTCACGGCCTCGCGTGACAGGGTCGTCGCGTCGGTGCGCATGTAGGTGATGTGGCCCGCTTCATACAACCGTTGGGCCAGGGTCATCGTCTTCCGCACGCCGAACCCGAGGCGGGCCGAGGCGGCCTGCTGCAGGGTGGAGGTGATGAACGGCGCGCCGGGCCGGGCCGACGTCGGCTTGTTCTCCACCCCCGCGACCGTAAACGCGACAGGCCGGAGGCGCGCGAGGGCGTCGTCCGCCTCCTGCCGGTTCCGCGGCCGGAACGGCCGGCCGTCGGCCCTGACGACCTGGAAGCGACAACGGTCCCGGCCGTCCGCGCGCGTCAGCTCGGCGAAGACCTCCCAGTACTCCTCCGGCTCGAAGGCGCGAATCTCCCGCTCGCGCTCGACCACGAGCCGGACCGCCACCGACTGCACCCGGCCCGCCGACAGGCCTCGGGCCACCTTCGCCCAGAGCAGCGGGGAGACCTCGAAGCCCACCACGCGGTCGAGAAAACGCCGCGCCTGCTGCGCGTTCACGCGGTTCTCGTCGATCTCCTTGGGGTGCTCGAAGGCATCCTGGATCGCGGTGCGGGTGATCTCGTTGAACACCACCCGGCGGAAGCGAGCGGGGTCGCCGCCCATCTCCTGTTGTAGGTGCCAGGCGATCGCCTCGCCTTCCCGATCGAGGTCGGTGGCGAGATAGACGGGGGCGGTCTTGCCGGCCAGCCGCTTGAGCTCGCCGACGACCTTCTCCTTACCCGGCAGCACCTCGTAGTTGGCGCGCCAGCCGTGATCGGGGTCGACGCCCATCCGGCGGACGAGCTGCCGGCGCGCCTGCCGCTGGCGCTCGGCCGGGCTCGGGCGCTTCGCGGCCTTCCGCTTGGCCGGGGGCGGGCGCCGCTCGCGGGTTCCGCCCTTGCCGCCGACCGGAAGATCCCGAATGTGGCCCACGCTCGACTTGACGAGGTACTCGGGGCCGAGATAGCGGTTGATGGTGCGGGCCTTGGCCGGCGACTCGACGATGACCAGGGATCGTGCCATGGCTCTACTGTAACGCGGACTGTCGAGAGCGGCGTAGCCTGCTGCGGGCCCGGAGACGCCCCGTTCCCCGGCTGCGCCCCGCCACGCTGCCCCGCTCCCGTCGAGGGCGGCGGCGATCCGGTGCGCCGCCGCGCCGCTGGACTCTCCTGGACGAAAACGGCTCCTACGTTACCATCCCGGCCCGCACGAACCGGCCCGCGCCGGCCCGGGCGACCCGCCCCTGGAGCTCCAGATCGGTGAGCCGGGCGAGCAGGGCCGGGCTGTCGAGGCCGCTCCGCGCCGCGAGGTCGTCGACGCCGTAGACCTCTCCCGGTTCCATGTGGCGCAGGATCGAGTCCGGCGCCTCCCGCGATCGGTCGCCGGCCGGCGGCCCCGCCGAACCGGTCTCCCCGATTGGGGCAGAAATCCCGAGGCCGAGCTCCTCGATGACGTCGTCCGCGGTCTCGACGACGCGGGCCCCGTCCCTCAGGAGGGCGTGGGCCCCGCGATTCCGGCCGCTCAGCACGTTTCCGGGCACTGCCATCACGTCGCGCCCCTGCTCGAGGGCGAGCCGGGCGGTAATCAGCGATCCGCTCCGCTCGGAGGCCTCGACCACCACCACCGCCCGCGAGAGGCCGCTGATGAGACGATTGCGCAAAGGAAAATAGGCGCGCCGGGGGGTCGTCCCCGGCGGGAGCTCGCTGACCAGCAGGCCGCGCCCGACGATCTCGCCCGCGAGGCCGGCGTGCTCGGGGGGGTACACGACGTCGAGGCCGGATCCCAGCACCGCGACGGTCCGGCCGGCCGCCGCCAGGGCCCCCCGGTGAGCGGCGGAGTCGACCCCGCGCGCGAGCCCGCTGACGACGGTCACGCCCCGCGACGCCAGGTCGGCTCCCAACGTGCGGCTGACCTCGCACGCGTAGACGGTGCCGGCCCGCGAGCCGACGACCGCCACCGGCGGCGCCTCCAGGGCGGCGCGGTCGCCGCGGAGCCAGAGCACGGGGGGCGGATCGGGGATCGCGGCCAGCAGCGCGGGGTACCGGCGGTCCGACCACGGGACCGCGGAGATGCCCCCGGCCCTCGCCGCCGCGAGGGCGGCTCGCGCGCCGGCGCGCGCTTCCGCCAACCGGTCGGCGGCCGTCAGTTGGGGAGCGATGCCGGCGAGAACCGCGGGCAGCGCGCCGGCCGGCCCGGTCCCCAGCCGGGCGGCGCCGCGGGGATCCGTGAGCCACCGCGCGATCGCGCGCCGGCCGCGCCCCCGCCGCGCGATCATGGCCAGGGCGACCCAGTCCTCGAGCGTCATCTTCTTCGCCTCCCGCGGCGGGAGTACCGCCGCGCGCCGGTCGCGGCGGCCGCAACCAAGGCGAACCGCACCGCGACGCGAGGATGAAAGCGTTGAGGAAAGGCGTTGAGATCGAGGAGACGACCCGGGAAGACCCGCCCGGTGAACGGCACCCGACCGCGTCAACGCGCAACCGGCGTGCCCGACCCGATCCGGAGTATAGCGCGGAAGCCGGCCGCGGACCCCGCGCCACCGCCCGCCCCCCGGTCGCGGGCCCTCCAGGCTTGCGCCGGACATGGGCGCTGGCTATAGTGGAGTCTTATCCGATGCGAACCCTGCTTGCCGGTCTGACGCTCGTCATCGCCTGCGGCGCCGCGGCGCCCCGGGCCCAGGATCGCTCGGATGCGCAGGCGCAGGTCGACTTCGGCATCGAGGTGGCGAGGCGGGGTCTCTGGAAGGAAGCCGTGTTCCGGTGGGAGCGCGCGATCGACATCGATCCGACCTACGCCGAGGCCTGGAACAACCTCGCCATCGGCTTCGAGCAGCAGGGCCTGCTGGACCAGGCTCGCGAGGCGTACGAGACCGCCCTCGACCTTGCCCCGAACAACCTGGCCATCGAGCAGAACTACGACCTTTTCCTGGAAGTGAATGACCGTGTCAGCCAAAGCTCTCGCTAGTCTCGGTTGCGTCGGGCTGCTCGCCGGATGCACGTCGTTCTACGACGTGGCCATCGAGACCCCGCTGACGCCGAAGCTGGACATCTCGCGATTCCAGCGGGTCCTGATCGCGGGTTTCGTCTCCGGGGGATCGGAGGATGTCGACGCCAACCTCGAGACGGCCCGCCTGCTCCGGAGCCAGTTGCGCCGCAACTCGGAGCTGCAGGTCGTCGACGCCGATGTCCTGCCCCTGCTCGAGCTCTCGGCCGATCTGGGCGGCGGGCCGGAACGACCCGCCGCGGAGCCCGACGGGTCCGCGCCAAGCGAGGGGTCCGGCGACGTCGCGCCGATCGACGACGACCAATCGATGAGCGAGGAGGATCTCGAGAGCTACGAGACGATCTTCGCGGACATCGGATTCTGGCGCGACCTCGGCGAGGAGCATCAGGAGCCGCTGATCCTGACCGGCACCATCTATTTTTCGCCGCACGCCCGTTCGGGCATGGTGACCAACCAGCGCGAGGTCTACGACTCGTTCGGCCGGCGCCGCACGGTGCCGGTGCGCACGTACCGCGATCGCCGGGGCTTCGTCCTGAGCCCGAAGTTCATCTTCATCGACGGCTCCACCGGAACGACGCTCTACACCGAGCGCCACCGCGAGGAGATCCTGTACGACGCGTCGCAGAACACGCCTGCCCTGTCGTCCTACTTCGAGCTGATGGACCGACTGCTGCCGTCCGTCCTCGGGGCGTTCAGCACCCAGAGCGTGAGGGGGACCCGCACGCTCCTCCGCTGACACGAGCCACGAGGTTCCGCGTCGGCCCGGCTTTACAGACTCGCCGGCCGCGAGTATCCTGATCCGTCGGGTAGGGCGCTTCGGCCGTGCCTCCGAATCCGAATCCACGAAACGAAAGGCTCCAGCGCGTGTACGCAGTCATTCAGGCCGCCGGGCACCAGTACAGGGTCGAGCCGGGGCAGGTCCTCGACATCGACCGGCTCGGCAAGGAGCCGGGCGAGACGGTCACCTTCGATCAGGTCCTGCTGCTCGGCCGGGACGACGGGACCGCCGTCGCCGGCAACCCCACCGTGCCCGGAGCGACGGTCACCGGGTTCGTCGACTCCCACGACCGCGGGCCGAAGATCCGGGTGTACCGCCACAAACGGCGCAAGGGAATGCGGCGCACGCGCGGGCACCGCTCCGACCTCACGCGCATCCGCATCAGCGACATCTCCGATTCCGACTGAGGCAGTCATGGCGCACAAGAAAGGACAGGGCAGCTCGCGAAACGGCCGTGACAGCAACGCCCAGCGTCTGGGAGTGAAGCGGTTCGACGGCAACATCGTCACCGGCGGCTCGATCCTGGTGCGGCAACGCGGACAGCGGTTCCGCCCGGGCCTCAACGTCGGCATCGGCAAGGACGACACGCTCTTCGCCAAGGTCGCGGGCCGCGTGCGATTCGAAGACCACGGCGGCCGCGGACGCGCCATCAGCGTGTTGCCCATCGAGTCCTGATTCCCAGTTTCGGGCATGTTCGTCGACGAGGTCGACATCCACGTGACCGCCGGCGACGGCGGGCATGGATGCCTGAGCTTTCGTCGCGAGAAGTCGGCGCCCCGCGGGGGGCCCGACGGCGGTGACGGCGGCGTCGGCGGCTCGATCCACTTGGTCGCCAGCCCCCACCTGAACACGCTCGTCAACTACCGTTTCCATCCCACCTACTCCGCCCGGCGGGGCGCCCACGGCAGCGGGTCGACCCGTACGGGCCGCAACGGGCGGGACATCGAGCTCGAGGTGCCGGCGGGCACCGTCGTCTTCGAGCACCGCGACGACGCGCTCGTCGAGCTGGCCGACCTCGTCGAGCCGGGACAGCGCGTGATCGTCGCGCGCGGGGGACGCGGGGGGCGCGGCAACCGGCGCTTCGTCAGCGCCACCAATCAGGCCCCGCGGCGCACCGAGCCCGGCCGGCCGGGAGAACAGCGCCGGCTTCGGCTCCAGCTCAAGCTGCTGGCCGACGTGGGGCTCGTGGGATTCCCGAACGCCGGGAAGTCGACGTTCATCTCCCGCATCTCCGCCGCGCGGCCGAAGATCGCCGACTACCCCTTCACGACGCTGAGCCCCAACCTCGGCGTGGTCGACCTCGGCGACGACCGGAGCTTCGTGGTCGCGGACGTCCCCGGCTTGATCGCGGGCGCCCATACCGGGCACGGTCTCGGAGACCGGTTCCTGGGACACCTCGAACGCACCCGCGTTCTCGTGCACCTAGTCGACGTCTCCTCGCTCAGCGGGCGGGACCCCTGCGAGGACTTCGACGTCCTCCGCCGCGAGCTGGCCTCGTTCCACGAGGACGACGGGCGCGACGGGACCCGGGAACGGTTGTCCGACAAGCGGCAGATCGTCGCCGCGAACAAGATCGACGCCCTCGACGAACCGGCCCGGCTCGACCGGCTGCGCGCTCACGTGCGAGGCCGGGGATTGGACCTCCACGCGATCTCGGGGGTCACCGGGCAGGGGGTCGCCGGCCTGCTCGAAGCGGTCTGGACCCTCTTCCGCGACGCGGAACGCGGCGTCGAAGCCGCGGCCAGGCCGGCATGAGCCGCGCAGCGCCGCGCATCGGCATCCTCGGGGGGCGGTTCGACCCGGTTCATGACGGTCACCTCGCGACCGCGGCGGCAGCGCGACGACGCCTGCATCTCGACCGTGTGCTGATGCTGCCCTCTCGGCTCTCTCCGCATCGGAAGCAGCCGGCCGGGGCCAGCGGCGCCGACCGGCTGGCCATGGTGGCCCTGGCCGCGCAGGACGACCCGCGCCTGGAGCCGTGCGACCTGGAGCTGACCGCCGACGGGCCCTCGTACACCGCCACGACCCTGCGTCGGCTGCACGAGCAGGGACACTCCCGCACGAGCCTGTACTTCATCGTCGGCGCCGACGCCTTCGCCGATATCGCCGCCTGGCACGACTACCCGCGGCTGCTGGACGCCTCCCACTTCGTGGTCGTCTCGCGGCCGGGATACCCGGTGGACTCGATCCCCGACGCCCTCCCGGCCCTGCGGCCGCGCCTGCGGGCGGTCGCGAGCGACGCAGACCCGAGGATGGAGGAGACCCCGCGCACCCCGGTCGTCTTCCTGCTCGACGCGGCGACGCCGGACATCTCGTCGACGGACATCCGCACGCGTCTCGCGAAGGGACACCCGCCGGGAGAACGCGTGCCCGCGTCGGTGGCCGCCTACATCGACCGGCGGCGTCTCTACGCTCGATCCGCTGGCGAGAGACTTGCATGACTGACCACGAGGCCGCCTCGCAAGGGGCCCCGGAGCCGCTGCCGGAACCGCTGCGCCACGTCGTGGAGGCGGCGCGAGACCGGAAGGCGGAGGACCTGCTGGTCCTCGACCTGCGGGCGTCCGACGCCTTCACCGACCACTTCCTGATCTGCTCGGGTCAGAGCCCGCGGCAGGTCACGGCGATCGTCGACGGCGTCCTCGCCCGACTCAAGGCGGCCGGCGTGCGGCCGGCCAGCGTCGAGGGCTATGCGGGGGCCAGCTGGGTGCTGATCGACTGCTTCGACTTCATCGTCCATGTGTTCACCCCGGATACCCGACGCTTCTACGCGCTCGAGCGGCTCTGGGGCAGCGCCGTCCGCCGGGAGGTCTAGGCGCGCGCCTCCGGCGCGCGAAGCGGCGGCCATCGCCCGCCGACTGGCCGAGGCGGGTCGGCAGGGCCTCGATGCGCTGCTCGCCGTGCTCCTGGCCCCGGGCTGCGCGGTGTGCGAGGCCGTGCTCGACGCGCCTACCCGGGGACCGGTGTGCCCGGCCTGCTGGCGGGCCGTGCCCCGCATCGCGCCGCCCGTCTGCGACCGCTGCGGCGATCCGTTGCCCCCGGAGCGGACGCACGCGCCAGTGCCGGAACGGTGCGGTCGCTGCCAAACCACGCAGGCGCTGATCCGGCAGCGCCGCGCGGTGGGCCCCTACGAGGGCGCCCTTCGCCGTCTCGTGCATCTCCTGAAGTACGACCAGCGCCATGCGCTGGCGCCTCCCCTGGGCCGGCTGATGCGGGAATCCGGGTCGGAGGTGCTCGCCGCCGCCGACTGCGCGGTCGCGGTTCCCCTCCACGCGCGGCGGCGGCGACGGCGGGGCTTCAATCAGGCGGCGGAGCTGGCCGCGCAATTGGGGCTCCCCGTCGTCGACGCCCTCCGCCGCACCCGCGCCACCGCGCCGCAGACGGAACTCCCGGCCGGGCGGCGCCGCCGAAACGTGCGCGGCGCCTTCGCGCCGGCCCGGGGAACATGGCTTCGGCCCCGAAGGGCGGACATCGAGGGCGCGAGCGTGCTGCTCGTCGACGACGTCACCACGACGGGCGCGACGCTCGAAGCGTGCGCGCGCGTCCTGCGACGCGCCGGGGCCCGCGAGGTGCGGGCGCTCACGCTGGCGCGAGCCGCGCGTCGAGCGCAGCCGTGATCTCGTCCGCGACCTCGGACCTGTCGCGGCTGCCGTCCACCCGGATCCAGCCGTCCTGGTCCGCCTGGCGCAGGTAGCTGGCCCGGACGCGCGTGAGCAGGGCGAGGTCGCGCTCGTAGCGGTCGAGCCCGATGGACTTCCGGGTGGCGGCGAGCTCGGGGGGGATGTCGAGCAGGAAGGTGACGTCGGGAGGCGGCAGGAACCGCTGCATCTGGATGAGCCACTCGACGTCGAGGGCCTGCGCTTCGCCGTAGGCCACGCTCGAGGCCACGTACCGGTCGCAGACGACGATGATCCCGGCCTCCAGCCATCGCAGCAGGTCCGCCTTGCGCTCGTAGCGGTTGGCGACGTACAGGAGCTGCATGACGTCCGGACCGTAGTCCCGCTCCCCCTGCAGGGCCCGCGCGATCTCCTCCCCGATGGAGGTGCCGTAATCCGGGAACGACTCGAGGCGGGCCCGCCGGCCGTCGGCCCGCAGCGCATCGCGCAAGAGCTGCCCCTGGGTCTCCTTACCCGCCTGGTCGAGTCCTTCCAACGCAATCAGCATCGGCAACCTCCCACCGGGCCGGCGATCCTCGGCCCGCCAATCGTCGCCGGCGGCTCCGACCGGCGCCCGCGCCGCGCTACGGCGCCGGGGCCTGCGGCGCCGGTGCCGGGATCTCGCCGGCGAGCTGCTCGTCGATCGTCTGCCGGCGGCGGACGACCCGCCAGGCCGACCCCTCGACCAGGACCTCGGCCGGCAACGGATGCCGATTGTAGTTGGACGCCATGGCGGAGCCGTAGGCCCCGGCGTCGAACACCGCGACCAGCGTGCCCACCGCGGGCAACGGCAGCCGCCGCTCGACCCCGAAGACGTCCGAGGATTCGCAGATGGGACCGACGACGTCGCAGGTCACCACCTCGGTCTCTCGCGCCTCGACGAGGGCAATCCGATGATACGCCCCGTAGAGGGCCGGCCGCAGCAGCTCGCTCATGCCGGCGTCGAGCACCACGAACCAGGCGCCGTCGGCCCGGGGCTTCACGTCGACCACCGACGCCAGCAGGACCCCCGCGGGGCCGACGATGGCGCGGCCCGGCTCGACGATCAGGCTCAGCCCCGTTGGCCGCACCGCCTCGACGAGAGCCGCCGCGTAGGCCTCCACCGCCGGTGGCTCGCCGTCGTCCTCGTCGTAGGCGATGCCCAGCCCCCCGCCGAGGTCGAGGTGCTCGAGCCTGACGCCGTCGTCCGCCAGCTCCCGCGCCAGGGCGACCACCGCCGACGCCGCCCGCCGCAGCGGCCCCAGCCCGAGCATCTGGGAGCCGACGTGGATGTGGAGCCCGGCGACGCACAGCCCCGCGTCGCGAGCGGCCCGGCGCACGATCTGCCGAGCGTCGCCGATCGCGACCCCGAACTTGTGCCGGCTCAGACCGGTCGAGATGTGGGGATGGCTGTCGGCGGCGATGTCCGGGTTGACGCGGAGGGCGACGCGCGCCCGAGTCCCGCGCCGCCGCGCCGCGCACGCGATGCGCTCCAGCTCGCCCGCCGATTCGGCGTTGATCGCCTTGACCCCCAGCGCGACGGCCCGATCGAGCTCCGTCGGGGTCTTCCCCACCCCCGTGAAGACGATGTCCCCGGGGGCGTAGCCGGCCCGCAGGGCCACCTCGATCTCCCCGCCCGAGTTGGCGTCCACGAGGCCGCCCGCGGCCCGCACGACCTCGACCACCGCGAGGTTGGAGTTGGCCTTCAGCGCATAGTGGACGGCATGCGGCCAGGGGTCGAGCGCGGCCCGGAAACGGCGCACCCGCTCGCGAATCGCCGCCGCGCTGTAGACGTAGACCGGGGTTCCGACGGCCGCCGCGATTGCGGCCAGCGACACGCCGTCGCATCCCCATCCCCCGCCGCCGCCGCGAACGAAGCCCGACATGGAACGCGCATTGTACGGCACCCGCGAACGAGCGCAGACGTCGGCGCCCCGCGACCCCCGCCGCGACCGCATGCGGGGAACGTCGGAAACGGACTTGCATTGACCGTCCCCGGCGCCGTCGCTATACTCCGTCGATCCGCCTTCGCCGGCCTGCCAGCGACCATGCTCGCGAGTTCCGAGCCCGCCCCATCCGAATCGATCGACGATCTGATTGAACGGTGTCTCGCCGGGGACGAACGCGCCTGGGACCGGATAGTCACCCAGCACTGGCGCCGGGTCTTCAACGTCGCCTACAAGTTCGTGGGCCGGCACGACGTCGCCGAGGACCTCACCCAGGAAATATTCCTGAAGATCTTCAAGGCCCTGGGCACTTTCGACCGGCGCGCCAACTTCCAGACGTGGCTCATCAGCGTCAGCCGCAACCTGTGCATCGACCACTACCGCAGCGTCCGAAAGGAGCGCGAGCTGGTCGACCGGAACGTGGACGCCGAGGACGTCTCGCCCGTCAGCCGCGAGCCGGACGCCCTCACCGCCCTGGAGCGGGGCGACCGCCGGACGCTGCTGCATCGCGCCCTGCAGCAACTGCCCGACACGCTGCGCTCCGCGGTCCTCATGCGCGACATTCAGGAACAGTCCTACCGCGACATCGCGCGGGAGCTGGACCTCCCGGAAGGAACCGTGAAGTCCCGCATCAACCGCGGCCGCCACGAGCTGGCCCGGCAGATCCGCCGCCTGACCTCGGAGGCCGAGGCGAAGAGCGCCCGGACCGCCGCCAGGAGTGACCCATGAAGCTCACCGTCGAACAGAACGACACCGTCGCCATCGTCCGCGTCGGGGAGGAGCGGCTCGTGTATCCCCTGTTGCCGACCCTCGCGGACACGGTCACGACGATGATCGGGGGCGGCGCCCACAACGTGCTCATCGACCTGTCGCCGGTCGTCTACGTGGACAGCGCTTCCATCGGGTGCCTGATGGACCTGTATCGGAAGTCGGCGGCGGCGGGGGGGACGCTGAAGCTGGCGAACGTTCAGAAGCGGGTCGCGACGATGTTGACGATGACCGGAGCGCAGCACTTCATCGAGATCCACGGCGACGAAGCCGGTGCGCTCGCGGCCTTCGGGGGGTGACATGCGCAGTATCACGACGACCAGCGGGATCGCGCTGCCGCTCGACGGTGACCTGCTGGCGATGCTCGAGACCCTCTACAAGGAGCTGAACACCCGCTACGCGCTCGACCGGACGTTCGAGGACACCGTCCGCGAGATCGCCCACCTGCTCGACCAGATGACCGACGAGGAACGGCGCGCCTATCTCGCCGAGAGCCTGTTCCTCAACACCGTCACCTACGAGAACGAGCGCCTGGGCGCGTACATGCGGAAAGTGACCGAGGAAGCCTGAAGGCGGCCGTCCCGGCGGGCCGCCGTCAGTGGGTGACGAGGTCGGGCGCCTCCGCGGCGACCGCCGCGGCCGGGGCATGCTTCGGGCCCGGCGACTCGACGATCCGCCACGCTTCCGCCTCCTCCAGGATCTTCTCGGCGAAGGCGGTGTGCAGCCCGTGGCCGCCGCGATGCGCAACGAGATGTCCGATGACGGGATGACCCACGAGGGCGAGGTCGCCGATGGCGTCCAGAATCTTGTGGCGGACGAACTCGTCCTCGAAGCGCAGCCGGCTGTTCAGGATCCCGGTATCGCCCAGCACCACCGCGTTGTCGAGCGACCCCCCCAGGGCGAGGCCCCGGCGGCGGAGCATCTCGACCTCCTTGAGGAACCCGAACGTGCGGGCCGGCGCGATCTCGTCGACGAACGACGCCTCCGTGACGGTCAGGGTGCGGCTCATGTGCCGGAGCAGCGGATGGTCGAAGCTGATGCTGTAGGTTACCCTGAAGTGGTCCGACGGGTAGAGCGCGATACGCTTGTCGCCCCGCGACAGGGACACGGGTCGGAACACCTTGAGATAGCGCCTCGGCGCCGCCAGCCGCCGCAGCCCCGCCTCGTGCAGGAGGTACACGAACGAGGCCGCGCTCCCGTCCATGATCGGCACTTCCGGCTGGTCGAGCTCGACGACGACGTTGTCCACGCCGAGACCGACGAGGGCCGCCAGCAGGTGCTCGACGGTCCGAACCGTCTCTGCGTTTCGCGACAGTCCGGTGGCGTAGTGCAGCCGGTCGACGTTGTCCACCGTCGCCGGTATCTCGACCCCGTCGAGGTCCGCCCGGCGGAAACGGATGCCGCTCCCGGCCGCCGCCGGCCGCAGCGACAACGTGACCTTCCGGCCGGAATGCAACCCGATCCCGGTGCAGGAGACGGAACGTCGGACGGTGTGCTGGCAATCAGTCACGGAGCGGCGACCTCCAGGAGGGCGGGGCGGACGACCGATGGGCAGGGCGCCGTCCAGTGGGCTCCACTGAAACGATTATCGGCATGTTCGCGGATTCATGCACGACTGCCCTTCCACCGTAACACATCCGTGACGCTGGCGGCGGCGGCGCGGCCGTCCTGTTTTCCCGCTATGCCATCCATCACCCGCCATGCTTCAGGAGGTGACGCTGGCGGCGGCGGCGCGGCCGTCCTGTTTCGGACGGTCCCCTACGCCGGCCCCGACCTGCTCGCCCGCCGACCGCGGTAACGCGACCTCGGGCCCGCCTCACGAGGCGAACAGCTCGGCCAGGCATCGGCCGGTCGCGGACGCCCCCTCGGCCGCGACCTCCTCGGGCGTTCCCGCCGCAACCACCCGACCGCCGTCGTCGCCGCCGCCGGGGCCGAGGTCGATCACCTGATCCGCGTTCTTGACGACGTCGAGCTGGTGCTCGATCACGACGACGGTGTTGCCCTGGTCGACCAGCTTCTGCAGCACGTCGAGCAGCTTGCGGGTGTCCTCGAAGTGCAGTCCGGTCGTCGGCTCGTCCAGGATGTAGACGGTGCGGCCGGTGCTCCGGCGGGACAGCTCCTTGGCCAGCTTGACCCGCTGCGACTCGCCGCCGGACAACGTCGTGGCGGACTGCCCCAACGCGACGTAGCCCAGCCCGACGTCCTGCAGGGTCCGCAGCTTGGCGGCGATGGCCGGCACGTTCTCGAGCAGCGGCAGGGCCTGGTCGACGGTCAGCTCCAGGACGTCGGCGATGGACGCCCCCCGGTACCGGACCTCCAGCGTCTCCCGGTTGTAGCGGCGCCCCTTGCACTGCTCGCAGGTGACGTAGACGTCGGGCAGAAAGTGCATCTCGATGGCCTTCACCCCGCCCCCCTGGCAGGACTCGCACCGTCCGCCCTTGACGTTGAACGAGAACCGCCCCGGCCGGTAGCCGCGCGCGCGCGCCTCGGCGAGCATCGCGAACAGCTCCCGGATGGGGGTGAAGAGCCCGGTGTAGGTGGCGGGATTCGAGCGCGGCGTCCGGCCGATGGCGGCCTGGTCGATCTGGATGACCTTGTCCACCAGATCGGCGCCGTCGATGCGCCGGTGGGCGCCCGGCGGCGCCGTCGCCCGGTACAGATCGCGGGCCAGTGCCCGGTACAGGATGTCGTTCACGAGCGTCGACTTCCCGGAGCCGCTCACCCCGGTGATGACGGTGAAGAGCCCGAGAGGGATGGCCACGTCGACGTTCTTGAGGTTGTTGGCGCGCGCCCCCCGGATGACGAGCTCCCCCCGCAGCGGGGGACGGCGGGCGGCGGGCAGGGGAATGCCGAGCTCTCCCCTCAGGTAGCGCCCCGTCATCGAAGGGTGACCGTTCGCCAACAGCTCCGCCGGCGTTCCCTGGAAGATCACCTCTCCGCCGTGGACCCCCGCCCCCGGCCCGAGATCGACCACGTAGTCCGCGGCGCGGATGGTCTCCTCGTCGTGCTCCACCACCACCACGGTGTTCCCGAGGTCGCGCAGCCGCCCCAGCGTCGACAGCAACAGCCGGTTGTCGCGCTGGTGGAGGCCGATCGAGGGTTCGTCGAGCACGTACAGCACGCCCGTCAGGTTGGCCCCGATCTGGGTGGCGAGCCGTATGCGCTGCCCTTCCCCGCCCGACAGGGTGGCCGCGCTCCGCGCCAGCGTCAGGTAGCCGACGCCGACGTCGGCGAGGAACCTCAGCCGGTCGCGGATTTCGCGGAGCACGCGGCCGGCAATCAGCTCCTCCCGCCCCGACAGCTCGATGGCGGCGAGCGCCGCGTCCGCCTTCGCCAGCGGCAGCCGCGTGTAATCGGCGATCGTGTGACCGTTCACGCGCACCGCCCGGCTCTCGGGCCGGAGACGCTCGCCGTCGCAGGCGGGGCAACTCTGCAGGGAGCGGAGCGGCTCGAGCTGCTCCTGCTCGGCCCACGTGCCCGTCTCGTAGCGGCGCCGGAGGTTCGGCAGGATGCCCTCGAAGTCGCGCCCGAACGGCTCGCGCCGCCGGCTGCGGCGCCCGTCTCCACCCGCCTCAGGCCGTGCCGCGGTGGCCGGCGGGCCGTGCAACAGCGTGTCGCGGTGCCGGCGGGGCAGCCGGTCGAACGGCGTGTCGAGGTCGATGCCGAAGTGCCGGCTCAGCCCCCCGAGCGCCGCTCGGACCAGCCTCGCGTCGCCGTCCACCCACGGGGCGATCGCACCCTCCTTCAACGACTTCGCGCCGTCCGGCACGATGCGGGCGGGGTCGAAATCGTCGATCGCGCCGAGGCCCTGGCAGGCAACACAGGCCCCCTGGGGCGAGTTGAACGAGAACACCCGGGGGGTGATCTCGGGCACGCTGACGCCGCACTGCACGCACGCCAGCCGCCGGGAGAACAGACGGTCGCCGCCCGCCAGGGTGTTGACGATCACGACGTCGTCGGCGAGGCCCAGCGCGAGCTCGATGCCGTTCCGCAGCCGGCGCTCCACGCCGGGGCGGACGACCAACCGGTCGACCAGCACCGCGATGTCGTGATTCCGCCGGCGCTCGAGCTTGATGTCCTCTTCGAGAGACCGGACCCGCCCGTCGACCCGCACCTTGACGAACCCCCGCGCCCGAAGGGCCGCGAGGTCCTTCTTGAACTCGCCCTTGCGGCCGCGAACGATCGGCGCCAGCACGTTGATGCGCTCGTCGGTCGCCCCCCCCAGCACGACCTCGACGATGCGGTCGACCGACTGCCGGGTGATCGGCCGGTCGCACGTCGCGCAGTGCGGCACGCCGATGTTGGCGAACAGCAGGCGCAGGTAGTCGTAGATCTCGGTGACGGTCCCGACGGTGGAGCGGGGGTTCGACCCCGTGGTCTTCTGCTCGATGGAGATGGCGGGCGAGAGCCCGTCGATCAGGTCGACGTCCGGTTTCTCGACCTGCTCGAGGAACTGGCGGGCGTAGGCGGAGAGCGACTCCACGTACCGCCGCCGCCCTTCGGCGTAGATGGTGTCGAAGGCCAGCGACGACTTGCCCGACCCGGACAACCCGGTGACGACGACGAAGCGGTCGCGCGGCAGACTGACGTCGATGCTCTTCAGGTTATGGACGCGGGCTCCCCGTACCTCGATGCGATCGCGAGCCATCGCCGTGATCAAGTCTGGATCCGTCGGACCGCGCTCACCGGCAATCCGGAGGCCGCCCAAACCCCCTACGTTAACACGCGGTGGCGATGCCGGGGAGGCGCTCGAACCGATGGACGCGATCGTCGGACGCCACCACGGCGCCGCCGCGCCGGTCGAAGGCGACCCCGACCAGCGACGGGGCCGCGACGACCTGCTCGGCCTCGTCGACGCCCCGGATGCGGTAGAGGCCGCTCGCCCCGGCCAGGGCCTCCACGACATGAAGCGTCCCCTGCTGGTCGAAGGCCAGCCCCTGGGGCCGGCCGAACCCCCGGTGCATCGCGGTGACGCGGCCCGCCGGATCGATGCGGTAGACGACATCGCGGGTCGCCAGCGTCGGCGCGGTCACGTAGAGGTCCCCGGTGGGGGCCATTCCCAGGTGGAACGCGGCCACGCTGGCGGGCAGGGCGGCGAAGTGGGTCACCTCCCCGGACGAACTCACCCTGAAGATGGTGCCGGAACGGTCGCCGACGAACAGGGTGCCGGCCTCGTCGAACGCCAGCCCGCAGGCCACCCCGAGCTCCGCCGCCAACTGCTTCCGCTGTCCGTCGGCGTCGACCCTGAACACCGCCCCGTCGAAGCGGCTCGACACGAACAGCCGCCCGGCGGGATCGAGGGCCAGCGACGTCGGGTTGGTGATTCCGGTCACGAACGGCTCTCGAAAGCCGTCCCGCCGCAGCCGGAACACCGACACCGGCGCCGACTCCCCTCGGGTCCCGCTGTAGGTCAGGAACAGCGTGCCGTCGCCATCGATGACCGGGCTGTCCACTTGGTGCACGCCGGTGGCGACCTGCGCGCCGACTTCGAGGCGGCCGGTCTCGCCGGGCGCGGTGTCGAGGCGGACCGGTGCGGAGCCCCCGGCCGCCTCCGGCGGCACCAGGCAGGCCACCTGGTCGCGGGCGGCGTACACGACCTGGGCGGGGTGGTCGCCGATCCAAGCCTCCGGCACCCGGCGTCCGTCGCCCCCGACCCCGGGCCCGTTGACGGTGATCCGGCCTCCGGCCACCGCCGCGGGCGGGTGCACCGACGTGATTCGCGGGCCGGGGGCCTCAGTCATGAACGACGGCGGCGACGGGCTGGAAGCCCGTGGTGAAGGAGTCCGCGCCGTTCCGCGGCGCAGACGCCTAGGCGGGGTCCAGCTCGACGTTCCAGTAGAGGTAGTCCCGCCAGCTCGCGGGCGTGTCGCGCAAGCCGACGGCGATGCGCACCGTCGCGGGCCGCATCGGACGCCGGGGCGACCGGATGACCCGCATGCCGGCCTCGGCGGGAGTGCGCCCTCCCTTGCGGCGGTTGCACGTCACGCACGACGTGACGATGTTCTCCCAGTCCTTCCGCCCGCCGTAGCGCACTGGAACGACATGGTCGAAGGTCAGCTCGTCGGCCGGGAACCCGCGCCCGCAGTACTGGCACCGGTGGTCGTCACGGGCATAGATGTTGGCGCGCGAGAAAGGCACGAGATTGAAGTGGCGCTGGATGGTGATGCAGTTGAGCAGCCGGATCACCGAGGGCAGCTTCACCGTCAGCGAGACCGAGCGCACCTCCCGGTCATAGACCGAGAGCACTTCGACCTTGCCCTGACACCACAGCCTGATCGCCCGACGCCAGTCGACGACCTTCAACGGCTCGTAGGTCGCATTGAGCAGCAGAGTGTGCTCCATGGGTTTCGCACCGTCCCGGGTTCGCCAGCCCAAAGTTGGATTGTCCCTGAATCCGGCACGGCGTGTCAAGCCGTCCGGTACCTGATAAAACCTTTCCGTGCAACGAGTTATGTCCTCGGAAACGCGCCGACGAGAGGAACGATGCGCCGCTTCGTCCGGTGTCCGCTGCTTCTCGTCCTCGCCGTGTGCGGGACTCGCCCCGGCGCGGCCCCGCAGCCCCTCCCCAGACCCCACCTCGCCCCGGCCGACGCGCCGGTCGGCGGCGCCGGGAACCGGCCCGCGCCCGACGCCGTCACCTCCGCCGCCATCGAGCACCTGGGCTTCCCTGGCGGTGGGGAGGCGGCACCCGCGAGGTTCGACGGCAGCGGCGCTCAGCCGCGCCTATCCCACGGGGACGGCCGCGAACTGCTCGATTCCCCGGCGGATCTCCCGCAGCGCATCGGGGCCGACCGGCGCCAGCGGCCGGCGGGGCCGTCCGCCGACGTAGCCGAGCTCGCTCAACGCCGCTTTCAGGCCCGGTATGCCGTGCATCGTGGTCAACAGCCGGGCGAGGGGAACCACCTGCCGCTGCAGCGCCCGGGCCTCGTCGTGACGGCCGGCCGCCATGTGCTCGTAGATTCGGACGCAGGCGTCCGGGATCGCGCACGCGAGGGCGAGGATGCCGCCGTTCGCGCCGAGGGCCAGGCTCGCATAGAAGGTCGGCGCCGACCCGACGAGAACGCTGAAACCGTCCCGAGCCACGCCGATCAGGTCGCCGACGTAGCCCATGTCGGGGCCCGATTCCTTCAGTCCGACGATGTTCGGATGACCGACCAGCGCCGCGACCGCCGCGACGGGCAGCGTGACGCCCGTCAGGGCGGAGAAGTTGTACAGGACCACGGGTATGGGGGATGCATCGGCGACGGCCGCGTAGTGGCGGACGAACGCGTCGGTGGTGAGCTGCTTCTTGAAGTAGGACGGCGTCCGGACGAGCACGCCGTCGGCCCCGGCGTCCGCGGCCCGGCGCGCGGCGGCGATGGCGCCGCGGGTCGACTGGCGGCCGGTGCCCGCGATCAGCAGGCGGTTCCCGGGCACCCGCCCCCGCGCCTCGCGAATCAGCCGGTCGGCCTCGTCATCGTCGACGAGCGGCGCCTCGCCCGTCGATCCGAGCACCACGAGCCCGTGCAGCGGAGTAGCCATCCAGCGATCGATGTTGGCGCGCCAGGCGGCCGGATCGATCGCCTCGTCGTCGGTGAAGGGGGTCGGAATGGGAGCGAGCACGCCGCTGATGGTCATGATTCGGCTCTTCGCGTCGGAGAGGACGAGGGTCAGCGACTACCGTAGCGACGACGGACGGCAGTTGTCAACGCAACGCGTTCCTCACGCCTCGTCGGGCGGGGCCTCCTCGTTCTCGGCGCAACCCGGGGTTCCATCAGGGGCTGCCGGAACGGGCCCGGCGTACAAGGCAGGACCCGGCGCCGCCGTTCGGGACGGGCTCGGCCGGGTCGGGGGTGGGTCACGGGCGGATGCTGGCCGTGGCGCCGCCGATTGACTACCGGCCCGCCACGACGCGTGGGGCTTGGGATGTGACGTGCGCCCGGCTCACGGCGCCGCGGCGCGCGGAACCGGCACGACGAATGCCCATAGCTATGCAATTGTCTAGCCAACATGCCCCGCCCACCGCCCGTGAACGCTGCAACCTGTTGCCGGAAGGGAACTTGGTCGTTCGCCCGGCCGCCGGGGCGCTGGAAGCCCCGTGGCAAGGGCGCCGACGGTGGGAACCATCGGTCGCCAACGATGTCGACGTCTCCGGCCGAAGCCTACAGACTTGGCGGAACAGGTCGGTTCGAGACGGAACGGCAGGCCGACGGGGTCACTGCTCCAGCGCGCCGGCACGCCTCTCCGGGCCCAGGGGCCGGGTGAGGATGCGCGCCTCCTCGACCACGCGCCCGCCGATCAGATGCCGCTGGATGATCTGCTCGAGGACCGGCGGGTCGCACGCCCGATACCACGCGCCCTCGGGGTAGACGACGGCGATCGGCCCGCCCTCGCAGACCCGCAGGCAGTTGGCCTTGGTGCGCAGCACTCCGCCCTGCTCGGACAACCCCAACTCGCGCAGCCGGCGCTTCAGGTAGCGCCAAGCCGCGAGCCCGCGCTCGCGATCGCAGCACTTCGGGTTGGACTGGTCGGCGCAGAGGAGAACGTGCCGGTCGGCCACCGTCACCCCGACGGCGGCGGCGGCGCGCACTTGGCTCGCGACGGAGCCCTTGCCGGGGTCGGAATCGTTCATCGGCGCCATGTCGCGGCCGGCCGGGCGGCCCGCGGAAGCCCAGCCCGGAGAGCGTCGCCGCCGCCACTCACCGTCCAACCGACCCTCCGGGAGTCCGCGCCGCTCCGCGGCGGATACGGCTGCCGAGCCATCGAGTGGGAGCGGGGAAGACGGAGCCGCGGGGACGACACTGGAACGAGCCGTGCGACGAAAGTAGCATAGCACGCCATGAGCAAGCGCCCCACCGCCGTCCTCGACCGCGCCATGACCGTCTTCCTCGCCGCCGTCGAGCGCGGTGGCAACGCGTTGCCGCATCCCGGCACCCTCTTCGCCCTGCTCGCCGGCGTCGTCGTCGTCATCTCGGCCATTGCGGCCCGGACCGGCATCGAGGTCGTCCATCCCGGCACCGGCGAGCTGATCCGCCCGGTGAGCCTCGCCACGGTCGAGGGGCTTCACCGCATCCTGACCGAGATGGTCACCAACTTCACGAGCTTCGCGCCCCTCGGCACGGTGCTCGTGGCGATGCTGGGCATCGGGGTCCTGGAGAGCAGCGGGCTCATCGCGGCCGCCCTGCGCCTGCTCGTGCTGTCGGCGCCCAAGCGGCTCCTCACGTTCGTGCTCGTCCTCGCCGGGGTCCTCTCCAACACGGCGAGCGAGATCGGCTACGTGCTGCTCGTGCCGCTCGGCGGCATCATCTTTCTCGGCGCGGGGCGCCATCCCATCGCGGGGCTCGCGGCGGCGTTCGCGGGGGTATCCGGCGGCTACAGCGCCAACCTGCTGCTCGGCACCATCGATCCGTTGCTGGCCGGCCTCTCCGAAGAGGCGGCTCGCATCGTCGACGACGGCTACCGGGTCAACCCCGCCGCCAACTACTACTTCATGGTGGTCTCCACGTTCATCATCGCGGGGGCGGGAACCTGGGTCACCGAGCGGGTCGTCATCCCGCGGCTGGGTCCCTACGAGGGCGCCCGCGACACCGCGGGAGACGATTCCGAGGTGATGCGGGACCTCTCCGACGCGGAGAAGCGCGGCCTCTACGCCGCCCTCGCCGCGACGGCGGTCTTCGTGCTCTTCCTGCTCTGGGGCACCGCGCCCGCCGACGGATTCCTGCGCAACCCGGACGACGGCGGACTGCTCCGCTCGCCCTTCCTCTCCGGCATCGTCGCGTTCATCTTCCTGGGGGGGTTGGTGATCGGCGTGGCCTACGGGGCGACGACGGGCGCGTTCCGCAGCGACACCGACGTCATGAACGGCATGGGCAAGACCATCAGCACCCTCGGCACCTACCTCGTGCTGGTGTTCTTCGCGGCCCAGTTCGTCGCCTACTTCAATTGGACCAACCTGGGCCTGATCATGGCCGTCAAGGGTGCGGAGTGGCTGCGCAGCTCGGGGATGGGCGGCATCCCCCTCATGCTCAGCTTCGTGGTGCTCTCGTCGATCATCAACCTCGTCATGGGCAGCGCATCGGCCAAGTGGGCGATCATGGCCCCGGTGTTCGTCCCGATGTTCATGCTGCTCGGCTACACGCCGGAGCTGACCCAGACCGCGTACCGCGTCGGCGACAGCACCACGAACATCATCGCCCCGATGATGTCCTATTTCGCGCTCATCGTCGCGTTCTTCGAGCGCTATGACCGGCGCTCGGGCATCGGGACGGTGGTCGCCACCATGCTGCCCTACACGGTGACGTTCCTCGCCTGCTGGTCGGTCCTGCTCGTCTTCTGGATGCTGCTCGGACTCCCGGTGGGACCGGGGGCGGGATTGCGACTCGAGCCGTAGCGGCCCCCGGCGAAGACCCCGCGTCGCACCGCGCCCGAGGGGCGCCGGCGGACGGCCGAGGCGCCCACTGGACGGGACGCGACGACGCCTTGAAGGGAGCCGAGGCCGACGCGTCGCCGTGCCGGATCTCGGCCGGCGTCCGGAACGAGCCCCTCGCAGAGTTCTCTCTTCGATTCGCGCTCGCCGAACGGGCGCGGGCGCGGCTACCGCACCCCCGGCCGGCTCGAGCTGGCCCCGACGTACGTGTAGTGCGAACGGTGCTGCACGTCCACGGGGCCCCGGCCCCGCACCCGCACGAGCAGCCGGCGGGTGCGGACCATGGGGTCGGGGTTGGTCAGGGCGAAGCCGAGAATGTAGTAGTCGCTCGTCTCCGCGTCGATCTCCCGGAACACGTCGTCGAAGTCGTTCCGGTTGATCATGGCCCGGCCGCCGGTCTGCTCCGCGATCGACCGCAGGCTGTTCTGGGTCGTGAAGTTCCACGAGTCGTACGAGCCCCGGCCGCTCAGGAGGAAGTCCCCGGGCCCCGGCCTCGCGCCGGCCAGACCGCGGGGATCGATGGTATAGAAGGCGGCGTTCGCCCGGTTCGCGGCCTCGGCGAGCTCGTCGATCCGTCTCGCGAGTTCCGCGTCGCCCTCCAGGCCGTCGCGGTCGGCCAAGGGCGCGTCCTGGCGCAGGAGGCGCGCGAGCTCGACGTTGGGCATTCCCGGATCCGCTCCCCCCTCGCCGTGGTACTCCCTGCGCTCCGCCAGGAAGGGGTTGTAGTCGTAGCCGCTGCTGAAGTAGACGACCACCTTGCGCAGGTGCTGGACCTGCTCCAGGCTCGCGACGACGTTGCGCACGGTGTTGAACGCGATGCGGCCGCGCACCGCCAACTCGGGCGTGTATCCCGGCGCCGGCGGGAAGTTCTGAATGATCTCGGTCGGGTCGAACCCGTCGCCGGTGATGCGCGCGGCCGTCGAACGGAGCAGGTCGAGGTCGGTGGTCACGCCGATCGCGATCGCCGACGGCCCGGTGGACATGACGGCGAACTGGTCGCCTTCGTGAATGAGGTTGTCGGCCATCTCGGTGAACGCGGTGCGCGCACGCGCCGTCAGGCTCCCCGCGATGTTCAGGTCGTCGACGAGAACGATGAAGAGCCGGCCGGTCAGCTCGTCGGAGGGGCGAGGCGGCGGCGGCAGGAGGATCCCGTTCTGCGACCGCAGGCCCGGCGCGAGCTGCTCGCTCATGCTTCCGCTCTGCACGCGCACGAGCGAGGCGACGTCGCGCACTTCGCCCTCGTCCACGACCACGAAGTCGCGGGCGGTCAGATCGTCGAGGAAGAGGCCGTTCCGATCCCGGGGCACGACGACCAGCGTCACCAGCGTGACGCCGGAGCGGAAGGTCGGGCCCGGATCGCCGGCCCCCGGACGGTCCGTCGGCCGAATCGTCTGCGATGGCGTCTGAGCAGCCGCCGAGAGGCCGAGCGCGACGAACGCCAGCGCCGCCGCGAGCGCCGAACGCCGTCCGAGGCGGGAGGCTGTCGTCGTCATTTCCCCTCCATTCTCTCACTCACTCCGCCGGCCAGAAGAGGTCGGCGCGGATGCCGGGCAGGTTCCCCGCGACGTGCACGGCGGCATAGAGCTCACCGGCCTGCAGGCTCTCGAGGTCGCGGGCGGACAGTCGCAACCGGCCCGACGCCCGGGCGCGCCCGGGCCCGCCCAGCAGGTGCACGACCGGCCCGGCCCCACCCCCCTCGCCGGCGCGATGCACGTGGGTGAAGAGCACTTCCTCGCCCGCGACGCCGTAAACGGAAACGGAGTAGGCGAGCTCGCGGCGAGCCCGGTCGAGCTCGAACCGCCCGCGCAGGCCGGCGCCGTTCGCTTCGGCCGCGGCTTCGATGACCACCGGCGGCGGCGGGGCCACCAGGCTCGGAGTGCTGTCGGGCGGGCGGCGGTGACCGGTCGCCTGCTCGAAGGCGTAGGCGAGGCGGATCAGGTCGGACTCGGCGAACTCGCGGCCGATCATCTCCAGACCCACCGGCATGCCGTCGGCCGCGTACCCGGCGGGAACGGTGATGGCGGGCAGCCCCGTGACGGCGCTGAGGGCGCAGTTGCTGCCGGGCTGGGCCAGGCCCACCGGGCGCGCGGTCTGTCGAATCGTGGGGTAGACGAGCGCGGCCAAGTCATGCTCGTCGAGAAGCCGCAGGACCGCGGCCCGCGCCGTGACCCGCCGGACCAGCCGGTCGCGATAGTCGTCGGTGTCGAGGCTCTCCACTTCGAGCGACGAGCGGAGGCCGCCGTCGATGATCTCGTGGTAGAGCCCCTGCTCCACCAGCTCGGCGAGGGTGCGCACCGCGGCGCCGGGGGTCTCGGCCAGGTAGGCGTCGAAGTCGCGCCTGAACTCGAGGCCGATCACCGACGCGTCCTCCAGCAACGAGCGCAGGTCGGTCTCGCCGACATCGACGATCTCCGCCCCCGCCGCCGCCATCGCCTCGGCTCCCGCCTCGATGACGGTGCTGACGGGGCGCTCGGCGCCGCCGTCCCCCAGCAGCTCGTCGAGCACCGCGAACCGCGCCCCCTGCAGCCCGCCGGGGTCGAGGGCGTCCCGGAACGAGGCGGGGACGCGGCCCTCGCTCCGGGCCGTCACCGGGTCGGCGGGGTCGACGCCCACCGTGGCGTCGAGCGTGATCGCCAAGTCTTCCACCGTGCGCGCAAGGGGACCGCCGATGTCCTGGGTGGTCGAGAGGGGCACGATGCCGTCGCCGCTCGCGAGCCCGCGCGTCCCCCGCAGCCCCACCAGGGCGTGGTGGGCCGACGGGATCCGGATCGACCCGCAGGTGTCGCTCCCCATGCCGACGGCGCCGAAGCTGGCGGCGACGGCGGCGCCGGTGCCGCCGCTCGACCCGCCGGGGTTGCGGGTCGGGTCGTAGGGGTTGCGGGTCTGGCCGGTGAGCGAGCTGACGGTGGTGATGCCGCGGGCCAGCTCGTGCATGTTGGTCTTGCCGAGGACGATCGCGCCCGCCTCGCGCAGGCGGCGCACCTGGGTCGCGTCGTCGGGCGGCACGGAGGTCGCGAGGGCGATGGCGCCCGCGCTCGTCGGCATGTCGCCGGTGTCGTAGTTGTCCTTCACGACGACGGGAATGCCGTGCAGCGGGCCGCGCACCTGCCCCGCCGCACGCTCGGCGTCGAGCCGGTCGGCCTCGGCGGCGGCGTTCGGGTTGATGACGACCATGGCGTTCAGCAACGGCCCGCGCTGGTCGTACGCGTCGATGCGGTCGAGGTAGCCCGTCACGAGCTCGCGCGAGGTCACCTCGCCGGCGTCGAGGGCCGCGGCGAGCTCGGTGATCGACCGCTCCATGACATCGAAGGCCGCGCCTCCGGCCCCGGCATCCACGTCGCCGCACCCGGCGCCGGCGGCGGTCAGCAACAGGACGAACGCGAGGACGAACGCCGGACCGCCGGACCGGACTCGCCGCGCAGCCGCGCGTACCGTCATCTGTCGCCTCCTTTGTCCTTCGCGATCGCGGAGGGTGATGGTACACCAGACCATCCCGCCCGCCTCGAAACTCGCGGCCGGAACGCCACGGCATTCGAACACCCCCCGCGGGTACAATGACCCGGTGACCACCCGCTGGGCGACGGCGACGGCGGCCGCGATCCTCGTCGCGGCGGCGGTAGTGGCGCAGGACCCGACCCCCGCGCCGGGGAACGGATCGATTCGGGCCGGCGACCTCGAGGCGGACGTCCGGTTTCTCGCCGCCGACAGCCTGCGGGGCCGGCTGACGGATACGCCCGAGAACCGGATCGCGGCCGACTTCATCGCCTCGCGCTTCGCCCGGCACGGCCTGACCCCCGTGGGCGCCGACGGCACCCACTTTCACCGTTTCGATCTGCTCACGACCGCCCTCGGCCCCGACAACGCCCTGAGCGTCACGGGAATCGGACAGCCGGACCTCGCACTCGGCGGCGCCTTCTACCCTGACCCCGCGAGCGCCACCGGGAGCGCGGCGGGGAACATCGTGTTCGTCGGGTTCGGCATCGACGCCCCGTCTCTCGACCACGACGACTACCGCGAGGCGGAACTCGCGGGGGCCGTCGCCCTGATGCTGGATCACGAGCCGGGCGAGTACCGCCGCGACAGCCCCTTCGACGGCGCCGCGCGCTCGGAGTCGGCGCGGCTCGTGCGCAAGGTCCTGGCCGCCCAGGCCCGCGGCGCGGTCGCGGTGCTCGTGGCCCCCGACGCCCACAACCACGGTCGCATTCGGGGAACGGCGCGCCCGATGGGAACGGTCTGGCCGTCGCGGCCGCCCCGAGTGCCGCGCTACGCGCTCGGGAGCTGGGTCGAGGCGGTGGACATCCCCGTCGTGCACATCTCGGGCGACCTCGCGGAGAGCATCGCGGAAGCGGCCGACCGGCCGTTCGACGAGCTGACGGAAGCGGCCGAGCGGCTCGGCGGGGCGGCGGCCGTCCCGCTGTCGGGACCGCGGGTCGCGCTGACGACCTCGGTGCGGCGGACGACGGTGCCGAACCGCAACGTGGTCGGGTTGATCGAGGGGGCGGACGCGGAGCTGCGGGACGAGTGGATCATCATCGGCGCCCACTACGACCACGACGGCGCGAGGGGATCCGTCATCTACAACGGGGCCGACGACGACGCGTCGGGGGTGGCGGCGCTCATCGAGATCGCCGAGGCCTACCGCGCGGCCGCGCGCGCCGGAGACCGGCCGCGGCGGTCCATCCTGCTCGCCGCCTGGAACTCGGAGGAACAGGGGCTGTTGGGCGCGTGGGCCTACACCGAGGCGCCCCTGCACCCGCTCGACCAAACGGTGGCGGTCCTGAACATGGACATGATCGGCCGGGACGAAGAGGTCCCCCGCATCGGGGGCATCCGGTTCCGCGGCCTCGAGCCGCAGTCGGCCGAATCCAACCGCAACGCCGTCAACGTCCTCGGCTACAGCCGGTCGCCGGACTTGCGGCGGGCGGTCGAGCGGGCCAACCGCTCGACCGCCCTCGACGTGCGGTTCCGCTACGACGACAACGCCTCGAACCTGCTGCGGCGCAGCGACCAGTGGCCCTTCCTGTACCGCGAGGTCCCCGCGCTCTTCGTGCACACCGGCCTGCACCCCGACTACCACACGGAGCGGGACACGCCGGAGAAGCTGCGCTACGACAAGATGACCCGCATCGTGCGGATGGTGCACCAGTTGAGCTGGGACCTCGCCGGCGACGCGGAGCGCCCCGCCTACGTCCGACCCTGACCCTGGCCGCCGGCGCCGGCGGCCTCACCGCGCCGGGGAGTCCGACGGGCCGGTGCGACCTGGGGGCGCGCCGCGCCCGTCCTCGAACGTGCAGGCGCGCCGCATGCTCCGCTCGAGGAGGGCCAGGTAGCGGGCGCGGGGAATCTCGACGGCGCCGAACCGCTCCAGGTGGGGCGTCACCCACTGCACGTCCAGCAACCGGTAGCCGCGGTCGCGCAGGCGCGCGACGAGGCAGCTCAGAGCCACCTTCGAGGCGTCCCGGACCCGGTGGAACATCGACTCGCCGAAGAAGGCGCCGCGCAGGCTGACGCCGTAGAGGCCGCCGACGAGCCGGTCGTCCGCCCATACCTCGACGGAGTGGGCGTGGCCCGCCTCGTGCAGGCGGCAGTAGCTCTCTCGGATCTCGTCGTCGATCCAGGTGCCGCCGGCGTCGCGGCCTGACGCGCAGGCGGTGATGACGTCGCGGAACGCCGCGTTCACGGTGCAGCGGAACCGCTCTTGGCGCAGCGACCGGGCGAGCCGCCGGGAGATGCGGAAGCGGTCGATCGGAATCACGCCCCGCCGCTCGGGCGAGAGCCAGCGGATCCGGCCGTCCACCGCCATCGGGAAGTACCCTGCCCCGTAGGCGCCGAGAAGAGTCGCAATCGGGATCATGTCGGGCAGCGTGACTCCACGACGAGGACCGGCTCCACCCCCCGGCGCGCCCGACCGGGCGTCAGGCCGAGCCCGGGCGCGCGCGGGGGCGAGGAATGCAGCCTCCCGTCACGGTATTGCTGCTACGCCTAGCCCGGGCGCGTTCGGGGGCGAGCCGGTCGGCGGCAAGCGCGAGTGGGTCCGTCACTCGATGCGGCGCGGCGCCGTGCCGTTGCACGGCGCCCGCGTCGTTACAATAGGCGGGAGACGGTCCGTCGCAGGCGCCGGCGCCGCAAGGGGCCGGAGGCCGGAGGCCGCCCCCCGGGCCCGCGCGCACCCTCGACGCAGGGGCGGCCGGTCCGGCGCCGGCGCGGCCCGCTCACCGAACGTAGACACTCGAGGACTCGATGAAGGATAGCAGCGTCCACACTTCCGAGGCGGTCACCCGGGGCGTCCGGGTCCGCGTCATCTCGCGTTTCTCCCATCTCGAGCCGCACCAGAAGAGCTGGCTCTTCACCTACACCATCCGCATCACCAACGAGGGCACGGAGACCGTGCAGCTCGTCAGCCGGCACTGGATCATCACCAACGGGTCGAACGAAGTGGAGCAGGTGCGGGGACCCGGCGTGGTCGGGCGCCAGCCGACCCTCTCGCCGGGGCAGTCGTTCGAGTACTCGTCGGGCTGCCCGCTCTCGACGCCGTTCGGGTCGATGCGCGGGACGTACCAGATGGTGACGGCGGACGGGGCGACGTTCGACGCCGAGATCGCGGAGTTCGCGCTGACCGAGCCGTACACCGTGCACTGACGGCGGCCGCCCCGCCGCCGGCGGGCCGAATCGAGGCGGCCGCGCCAGGCGCCGCGCGCCGACCCTCCGTCCCGGCATCCACGGTCAGGCGCCGGGCGGTCGTTCCGCGGGGCCGACGGCCGCGAGGCGAACGCCGGCCCCTTCGAGCCGCGCCCGCACCGCGGCCGCGAGGTCCCCCGCGCCGGGGGTGTCGCCGTGCAGGCAGATGGTGTCCCGGCGGAGGCGAATGACCTCCCCGGTGGCGGTCGCGACCTCCCCGCTCTGCACGAGTCGGAGCGCCCGGTCCGCCACCGCCGCGGGATCGGTGATCACCGCGCCAGGCTCGCGCCTCGGCGCCAGCGAGCCGTCGCGGCGGTAGGCACGGTCCGCGAACACCTCGGCCGCGGTCCGCAGCCCAAGCGCATCGCCGGCCTCGACGAGGCAGGACCCCGAGCCGCCGAACAGAATCAACCGGGGGTCGACCGAGTGCACGGCCCGCGCTATGGCGTCGGCCAGGGGCCGCTCTCGGGCCGCCCGGTTGTACAAGGCGCCGTGAGGCTTGACGTGGTTCAGCCGGGCCCCCTCGGCCGCCGCCATCCCTGCGAGGGCCCCGATCTGGTACACGACGAGGTCCTCGAGTTCCTGCAGGTCCATGGCGATGTCCCGCCGGCCGAAACCCACCAGGTCCGCGTATCCTGGATGCGCCCCCGGGCTCACGCCACGAGCGACGGCGAGGCGCACGGTACGGCGCATGACCGACGGGTCGCCGCCGTGCGACCCGCAGGCGATGTTGGCGGACGTCACGTGCCGGAACATCCGCTCGTCGCTGCCGATGACGTACGGGCCGAACGACTCGCCGACGTCGGCATTCAGATCGATGCGCTGCATGCGACTTCCCACCGCGGATCGCTGAACCGGCCGGTCCCCCGGCCACCACCGCGGGCAATGCGTCCAGGCACGCGCCGGGTCCGGACACGCGCCGCCGACTTGCAGATCCACACGGGGCAGCGACCGCGCCGCCGCCCCCGAACAGTACACCATCGGACAGCATGGGCAGCCCGTCCCGCCCATCGCGCGCGGAGGGGGTAAGATCATGCCTTGTCGGCGCGCCTCGATCCGGCGGGCGGCACCGGACATCGTACGACGAGAGCAGAGGACAAGCAGATGACGGAGCGGGTTGACGCGGGAGGCCTCCAGGTCGCCAGGGCGCTCTACGACTTCATCAACGACGAGGCATTGCCGGGCACGGGCATCGCCCCCGAGACCTTCTGGTCCGGCTTCGACCGCCTCGTGCACGACCTGGCGCCTCGCAACCGCGAGCTGCTCGACACCCGTGACGAGCTGCAGCGGCGCATCGACGCCTGGTACCGCGAGAACCGCGACGAGCCCATCGACCTCGCCGAGTACAAGGCGGTGCTCCGGGAGATCGGCTACCTCGTGCCCGAGGGCGGCGACTTCACGACCGAGACCGCGAATCTCGACCCCGAGATCTCGACCATCGCCGGTCCCCAGCTCGTCGTCCCCGTCACCAACCCCCGCTACGCCCTGAACGCCGCCAACGCCCGGTGGGGTAGCCTCTACGACGCCCTCTACGGCACCGACGCGATCTCCGAGGACGACGGGGCCGAGCGGACGGCCGCCTACAACAAGGTGCGCGGCGACCGGGTCATCGCCCACGTGCGCGGCTTCCTCGACCAGGCGGTCCCCCTCGCGGCGGGCAGCCACGCCGACGTCACCGCCTACGCGGTGGCGGAGGGCGCCCTCGCGGCGACGCTGGCGGACGGGCGCACGACCGGCCTCGCCGACCCGTCGCGGTTCGCGGGGCACCGCGGAGAGGCGGGCGCCCCGTCGTCGGTGCTGCTGGAGAACAACGGTCTGCACATCGACATCCTGATCGACCGCGCCCACCCGGTGGGCCGGGACGACAAGGCCGGCGTCAAGGACGTCGTCCTCGAGGCGGCGACGACGACGATCATGGACCTCGAGGACTCGGTCTCCACCGTCGACGCCGAGGACAAGGTGGTCGCCTACCGCAACTGGCTCGGCCTCCTGAAGGGCGACCTCACCGACCGGTTCGAGAAGGGCGGCCGCACGGTCGACCGCGCCCTCAACGCGGACCGCACCTACACCGCGCCGGACGGGTCGGAGAAGACGCTGAAGGGCACCAGCCTGATGCTCATCCGCAACGTCGGCCACCTGATGACCAACCCCGCGATCCTCGACCGCGACGGCAACGAGGCCCCCGAGGGCCTGCTCGACGCGATGATCTCGACGGTCATCGCCGTCCACGACCTCAAGAACGGGAAGAACAGCCGCGCCGGGTCCGTCTACATCGTGAAGCCGAAGATGCACGGCCCCGAGGAGGTCGCCTTCTGCGACCGGACCCTCGCCCAGGTCGAAGACATCCTGGGGCTCGACCGCCACACCCTGAAGATCGGCATCATGGACGAGGAGCGGCGGACCACCGTCAACCTCAAGGAGTGCATCCGGGCCGCGAAGGAGCGGGTGTTCTTCATCAACACCGGGTTCCTCGACCGGACCGGCGACGAGATGCACACCGCGATGGAGGCGGGGCCGATGATCCGCAAGGCGGAGATGAAGTCGGCCCCGTGGATGACCACCTACGAGGACTACAACGTCGACGTCGGCCTCGAGTGCGGCCTCCCCGGCCACGCCCAGATCGGCAAGGGCATGTGGGCCATGCCGGACCTGATGGCGGCCATGCTGGAGGCCAAGATCGGTCACCCTCAGGCCGGCGCCAACACCGCGTGGGTGCCGTCGCCCACCGCCGCCACCCTGCACGCCACCCACTACCACCAGGTCGACGTCCACGAGCGCCAGGAGGCCCTGAAGTCGCGGCCCCGCGCCGACCTCGACCGCATCCTCACCATTCCCCGCGAGGAGTCGCCCGACTGGTCGGCGGAGGAGATTCAGCAGGAGCTCGACAACAACGCCCAGGGCATCCTCGGCTACGTCGTGCGCTGGGTCGAGCAGGGCATCGGCTGCTCGAAGGTCCCCGACATCAACGACATCGGGCTCATGGAGGACCGCGCCACCCTGCGCATCTCCAGCCAGCACATCTGCAACTGGCTGCACCACGGCGTCTGCACCGAGGCCCAGGTGCGCGAGACCCTGCAACGCATGGCCGCCGTCGTCGACGGCCAGAACGCCGGCGACCCCGCCTACCGGCCCATGGCCCCCGACTTCGACTCGAGCGTCGCCTTCCAGGCCGCCTGCGACCTCATCTTCAAGGGCCGCGAGCAGCCCAACGGCTACACCGAGCCGATCCTGCACGCGCGGCGGCAGGAGGCGAAGGCGAAGTTCGGGAGGTAGGCGGCGGCGGCGCTTCTCTCCGTACGTCGCCCAAGGAGCGTGCTCCGAGGGGCGGCCTCGGCGCCGAAGAGCGTTGCATTACTGCCCCTGACGACGTTACATTCCCGCCCCCAGAAACGTTGCAATCGCGCCCTTGAAAGCATTGCAATCTTGCCCCTGACTGGTATCATGCCCTGCTGTCGAACGACGTGGCCGCCCCCTGACGCGGCTCTCGGACTGCATCGTGAACTATCGACCCCGCATCGTGGACCAGGAGCTCGCCCTGCGGCTCGCGTCGACGGGCGCCGTCGTGATCGAGGGTCCGAAGGCCTGCGGCAAGACCGCCACCGGACGGCGGATGGCGGCGAGCGAGGTGCTGCTGGACGTCGATGAGGAGGCACGACTCGCCGTCACCATCGACCCCGCGCTCGTGCTCGCCGGCGACACGCCGCGCCTGATCGACGAGTGGCAGAACGAGCCGTCCCTCTGGAACCACGTCCGCCGGGCGGTGGACGATCGCGCCCGGCCGGGTCAGTTCATCCTGACCGGATCGGCCGTCCCGGCCGACGACGTCACCAGGCACAGCGGGGCCGGTCGCTTGACGCGGCTACGGATGCGCCCCATGTCGTTGTTCGAGACCGGCCACGCGACCGGCGCCATCGCAGTGCGGGCGCTTCTCGACGGGGCGTCGCCCCGCAGCTCCGCTGCCGAACACACCGTCCAGCACGTGACCGAGTGGATCGCGGCCGGCGGCTGGCCGGGACACCTCGACCGCGGACTGACCCCGGCGGAGGTCCGGCGGGCCAACCAGGACTACCTGGAGGAGATTCGCCGGGTCGACGTGCCGCACGTCGACGGGGCGCGCCGGGACCCGGAGAAGATCGGCCGCCTGCTCCGTTCGCTGGCCCGGAACGTCGCGACCCAAGCCGGCGTCGCGACCATGGCGAACGACGCCGGGGGGATGGACACCCCGCTGAAGACCCATACCGCCCAAGCCTATCTGTCGGCGCTCGCGCGCCTCATGGTTGTCGAAGACCAGCCGGTCTGGGCGGCGCATCTCCGGTCACGGGCGAGGCTGCGCAGTACGCCCAAACGACATTTCGTCGATCCGTCCCTCGCCGTGTCGGCCCTGCGCGCCGCGCCGGGTCGACTGCTGGCGGACCTCAACCTGCTGGGACTGCTCTTCGAATCGCTGGTCGTGCGCGACCTGCGCATCTACGCACAGGCGAACGATGCCGAGGTGCTGCATTACCGCGACAACACCGGCCTGGAGGTGGATGCGATCGTGCAGGCGGCGGACGGGCGCTGGGCCGCTTTCGAGATCAAGCTCGGCGCCGGCCGCGTCGACGAGGGAGCACGCAACCTCCTGAAGTTCGCCGACCGCGTGGATCAGGCCGTTTGCGGCGCGCCTTCGAATCTCGGGGTCATCGTGGCAACCGGATACGGCTACCGGCGCCCCGACGGCGTGGGAGTCATCCCGGTCACCGCGCTGGGACCGTGAGCGGTGCGACCGAGGTGCCGCAGCACCCAAGGAGGGAATGATGGCCCACTGGCGCCGCCACACCAGCCGACGACGCGGAGAGAAACCGTGCCCCCCAACCGCATCGACTCAGCACGCTCGTCGTGTTAGTTTCAGTCCTATGGGTCTGCAGATCGCATTGTACGACGCTCCGGTGGACGAGGTAGACCGCCGCGCCAAGCCGCTGCGTCGAAGCACGTTCGTCGCCGAGCTGCTTCGGCGCGGTCTCGAAACCGAAGGGCGCTGATACGACGACGCCGCCCTCGGCGGCCTGCCCGACACCGCCACGAGTGGGACGACGCCCCCGTGGCGTGGGTGCGACGCCAGCCATGATCACATCGCTTCGACTCCTCGACTTCAAGAACTTCGCCGACGAGACGCTTCGCGTCGGCCCGTTCACCGTGATCGTGGGCACGAACGCCAGCGGCAAGAGCAACATCCGCGACGCGTTCCGGTTCCTGCACGGCATCGGACGCGGCTACACCCTGGCGGAGATTCTCGGCGGTAAGTACGGACCAGGCGGTCAGGCCGAGTGGCAGGCGATTCGTGGCGCTCCCAACGAGATCGGCCGGCTGGCTGACACCGAAACCGGACCCCGATTCGCCCTCGAAGTCCGACTGAAGCTCGACGGTACGCCCGCACGCTACCGCATCGACGTGTCCCGAAGCGCGAAAGACTCCGGCAATCTCGGGATTGTCCGCGAGGAGCTCTCGACTTGGGAAGGACGGGAACCGATCTACACGAGCGAACCGCCCCTCCCGGATCCCGTCAGGGCTCAAGAAGACGAGACCCATTTGCTTCTCCGCATGCGGAAGACCGGAACGCAGAAGAAGTACGGCGATCGGATCGCCGTCCGACCGGACCAGCCTGCTCTGACGCAGATCGGAGAACACAACCGCGTGGTCCGCGCCCACAAGGACTTCGCAAAGAACGTGATCGACGTCTTCGCCAATATGCGCTTTCTCGACCTGATACCCGACCGCATGCGGCAGGCCGCATTCCCGGGGCAGACCGTGCTGGGCGACAGTGGCGAGAACCTGCCGACCGTGCTGCGGCAGGTTTGCGGGGACCGGGAACGAGCCGACAGCCTGATCGGCTGGGTTCGCGAACTCACGCCGATGGACGTCACCGACTTCGAGTTTCCCGTCGACCCGGTGACCGGACTGGTCCAGCTCGTGATTCGCGAGTCCGACCAGCGGACGCTCTCGGCGCACAGCGTCTCGGACGGCACGTTGCGTTTCTTGGCGATGCTGGCGGCACTACTCGCGGAGAACACGGCTGGCCTGTACTTCTTCGAGGAAATCGACAACGGCATTCACCCTGTCCGGCTGGGGCTGCTGCTGGACCTGTTCGAGGGGCCGGCGAGAGGCGCCACCCAGGTAATCGGAACGACGCATTCGCCGACCCTCCTGACGGTGATGAAGGACGACACGTTCAAGCACACGTCCGTGACCTGCCGACTCGAAGACACCGCCAACGGGGTGATCCGTCCGGTCGCTGATCTTCCCGATGCGCGAAGACTCCGGCAGGACCAGGGATTGGGCAGGCTGCACGAGTCGGGCTGGATGGAGACGGCGCTCGCCTTCACTGAAGACAACCAGGGGAAACGTCAGGCGTGAAGGTTCTCGTCATTCCGGAGGACTCCCGTAAGGACAAGTACATCCTGAAACCGCTGTTCGAGTCCCTCTTTCGTGTCATCGGTAGGCCGAGAGCGCGAGTTCGGGTATGCGAAGACCCACGAAAGAACGCTACTTCGACGCGATCGCCCAAAAACGCAGGATCCACCTCGGGCCAGGTGGCGGCCGAAAGCAGCTGGCGAGGAGGCGGCCGGCCGAATCGAAACGATCCGCAGCCGGTGTCCCGAGGACTTCGACAACCTCGCCCGCCGGCTGCAAGTCGTAGTTGGCCGTCACTGAAAGAGACCGCGTCGCGACGACGAGGCGCGGCAAACGGGCCGCGGCGAACGGGCCGCGTCACGCCAGTAGATCGCCGCGCAGGACGGTGACCGCCTGCCCCGACAGCAGGACGCGGTCGTCCGCCACGGTCACCTTGACCACCCCGCCGCGCGCAGACGCCTGCCATGCCGTGAACGCGTCTCGCCCGAGCCGGCGGCGCCAGTAGGGGCCGAGGCAGCAGTGGGCGGACCCGGTGACGGGATCCTCGTCGACCCCGGCGCGCGGGGCGAAGAAACGCGACACGAAGTCGAACTCCTCCGTCTCGCCACACGCGGTGACGATGACGCCGCGGACCGGCAACGCGCCGAGACCACGGATGTCGGGAGCGAGTCGCCGCACCGTCGTCTCGGAGTCCACCTCGACCAGGCCGTCGAAGCGGTTCCGCCCGTAGTGGACCGGCTCGGCGCCGAGCGCCTCGGCCAGCCCCTCGGGCACGGGCGCCGGCTCGGCCGGCTCCGCGGGAAAGTCCATCTCTATCCAGTCGCCGCGGCGCACCGCCGACAGCCGGCCCGAGCGCGTGTGGAAGACGGCGGGATCGCTCGGAGGGAGGTGTGCGTCCTCCCACAGGACGTGGGCGGAGGCCAGCGTCGCATGGCCGCACAGGTCCACCTCGACGGCCGGGGTGAACCACCGCAGGTCGTACCCGCCCGACCCGCGGCCCACCAGAAACGCGGTCTCCGACAGGTTCATCTCGCGGGCGACCCGCTGCATCCACGCCGGGTCGGCCGGCCGCGGCAGGACGCAGACGGCGGCCGGATTCCCGCCGAAAGGCTCGCGGGTGAAGGCGTCTACCTGGACGATCGTCACGCTCACCCCGCCGCCGCGTCCTCGAGCGCGAACTCCGCCCCCTTCTCGGCGATCATCACCGTGGGCGCGTTGGTGTTGCCCGACGTGATGCGCGGCATGACCGAGGCGTCGATGACGCGGAGGCCGGCGACGCCGTGCACCGCGAGCCGGTCGTCGACCACGGCGAGAGGATCGCTGCCCATCCTGCACGTGCCGACGGGGTGGAAGATCGTCGTGCCGAGGTCGCGGGCGGCGTCGGCGAGCGCCTCGTCGCTCTCGACATCGGGGCCCGGTTTCCACTCCTCGGGCTCGAACCGGGCCAGGGCCTTCGCGGCCATGATGCGCCGCGTGAACCGCAGGCCGGCCACCGCGACCCGGAGATCCTCGTCGGTGGACAGGTAGTTGAGGGTGATGGCCGGGGCCCGGAGCGGGTCCGGGGCCTTGATGCGGACATGCCCGCGGCTCGTCGGCTGGAGGTTGGCGACGGACGGCGTGATCGCGTTGAACTTGTGCAGCGGGTCGCCGAACTTGTCGAGGGACAGCGGCTGCACGTGCCACTCCATGTTGGCCGACGCCCGCGACGCGTCGCTCCGCGCGAAGGCGCCGAGCTGCGACGGAGGCATCGTCAGCGGACCGGTCTTGAACAGCAGGTACTCGAGCCCCATCGCCGCCTTGCCGAACAGCGAGTTCACCCGCTGGTTCAGGGTGACGGTGTTCCTCACCTTGTAGATGGTGCGGATCTGGAGGTGGTCGTGCAGGTTCTCCCCCACCCCGGCGAGGTCGTGGACGACATCGATGCCGTGCCGCTGCAGCAGCGGCCCGGGACCGATGCCCGAGAGCTGGAGGATCTGCGGCGAGCCGATGGCCCCGGCGGCGAGGATGACCTCGCGCCGCGCCTCGAGCCGCTCGCCCCCCAGCAGCTCGACCCCGGTCGCGCGCGGCCCCCCGTCGCCCGGCTCGACCGCAATGCGCCGCACCTGCGCGTCGGTCCGGACGGTCAGATTCGGCCGATGCATGACCGGCCGCAGGTACGCCTTGGCGCCGCTCCAGCGCCGGCCGGCGCGCTGGTTCATCTGGAAGTAGGCGTTGCCGAAGTTGTCGCCTCGGTTGAACTCGGCGATCTTGGGAATGCCGCACTCCTCGGCCGCGTCGCGCCACGCGTCGAGGATCTCCCAGCTCACCCGGCGCTCCTCGACCCGCATCTCGCCGCCGACCCCGTGGCACTCGTCGGCGCCGTGCTCGTAGTCCTCCGACCGCTTGAACACCGGCAGCACGTCGTCCCAGCCCCAGCCGCGATTGCCGAGCGACGCCCAGTGGTCGTAGTCGCTCCGCTGCCCCCGCATGTAGATCATCGCGTTGATGGAGGAGCAGCCGCCGAGGACGCGGCCGCGGGCGTAGAGAATGGTCCGGCCGTTCAGCCCCGGGTCGGGCTCGATGCGGTAGCACCAGTCGGTGCGGGGGTTGCCGATGGTGTAGAGGTAGCCGACGGGGATGTCGATCCAGAAGTAATCGTCCTTGCCCCCCGCCTCGAGCAGCAGCACGCCGGCGTCCGGGTCGGCCGACAGCCGGTTGGCGAGCACGCAGCCGGCGGTGCCCGCGCCGACGACGATGTAGTCGTGAGTCACGCGGCGATCCTACATGAGCGGGTTCGGAAGACCGCCTGTCGCGGGGGGAGCGCAGCGCCCGCGGTCCCGGGAACGGGCCGGCGGCGGGGGGACGGGCCCGGCAGTTCGGAGGCGGTCGCGCCGCGGAGGATTCGAGATCGCCTAGTGGACTGTCCCAGAGCTTCCTCTGCCGTCCTGTCGCTGGTGTTCGCTGGCAGACGCTGCGAAAACGCCCCGCGACATGGGCAGCTTCTCTCAGGGACGGTCAACTGGTGGACCGTCCTTGAAGAAAGTTGCCCGTCGGGCAAACGCGGAAGCGGACCGTTACGCCGGGGCCGGCCGGGAAAGCGCCCGGACGGGGGAGCGCCCGGACGGGGAAACCGCGGCGCGGCTCTCCGTCCGTCCTCATCTATCGCAGCACCATCGGCGCCGTCACTGCTGGGTGTGGGCCGCCGCCGCGTCCTCGGCCCGGCCCGCCCGCAGGCTGTTCTCGAGCCCGTAGTTGCCCTCGTGGCAGGCGTACTCGAAGAGCTGGTAGGTGGTGTCCCGGTTCAGGGGCATCGCCACGGTCCACGGCGAGGTGAACACCGTGTTGTCGTCGACGGTCACCTCGTAGCTGATGGTGTCGTCGTCGATCCGCGTGAACCGCTCGACGACCCGCAGGTTCTCGCTCTGGGGAATGCCGCGCACGCCGCGGGTCGCGATGTTGGTGCCGATGGTGCCCTGGTCGTTGTAGTTCGTGGTCTCGACGACGAGGGTGTTCCCCTCCCAACGCCCGCGGGCATCGCCGTTCCATTGGCGGATGCCGTCAGGCAGGTGCGGGGCGCCGTCCACCGGAATGATGCGGGCCTCGTGGATCATCTCGTAGAAGAGCACCACGTAGCCGGGAATCTGCAGAATCTCGTAGCCCGCCCCGTAGCCCGGCGGGAAGATGCCCCCCGGCACGCCGCGGGTGATGCACCGCTCCCACGGCGTGTGGTTCAGCCACGAGTCGGTGAGGTGGATCAGGTTGTAGTCGCGGGTGGCCCGGGCCTCGTCCCGGACCGGGAGCCGGCCATCGGGCGGGTCGACGATCATCGACCGGCGCCGCGGGTTGCGCAGGGCGTCGCCGGGGCCGTCGCCCCACGGGCCCTGCGGAGGCCGGGCCCGCTGCTCGACGGACTGGGGCATCGCCGGCGCCCGCTGAGGCTGGTTGCTGCCGGGGAACCACGCGGCCAGCGGGGCAAGCCGCTCGATGTCCGCCTCGTCGGGCGCCTCGAACGGGGTCGGGTCGAAGTTGGTCCACACGCCCTGGATGTCGGGCTGGCCGTCCGGCGTCCGCGCGCCGGTGTAGTGCTGCGCGTCCGCCGGCGCAGCGCCGAGAGCGGTGACCGCGGCCAGGAGCGCCGCGACGCAGACCGTGCGACATACCGTGCTCATTTGCCAAATTCTCCTTCCGTCGGCGACGCGGCTCGCTGAGCGCGCCGACTACCCCACTAATGCTACGCCCTCGGCCGGCGGGAGCCAACCCCGAGGCCTGTCCGCGCGGCGCACGGCCGGAGACTGCGCCGTGGAACGGCGCGGGCGCCTGCAGGGTTGGTTGGGCGACCAGCGGAGCCGAAGGCGACGATGGGCGGGCCAGGAGACTGCGCCGTGGAACGGCGCGGGCGCCTGCAGGGTTGGTTGGGCGACCAGCGGAGCCGAAGGCGACGATGGGCGGGCCAGGAGACTGCGCCGAATAAACGGCGCCGGACGGTGAGCCGTAATACACTCCACAGGTCGATGTGCGACTCATGATGGGGAGAGCGAGGGGGAGCGGCCTCCCCACCGAACCGACTCGGGTGCGGTTCCGCCACGCCCCCCGACAGGCCGCCGGACCGGGACGCCTCCGGCCGACGGCGGGAGAACACGTTCTTGACTGGCACTCCGCTCCGTCGTAAACGCATCCCGACCTTCATCGCGGTCCTCGGCTTGTCGTGGCTCGCCGCGCCCGCGCCCGCCGCGGCCCAGTCCGAACCGCAGTCCGACCCCGGCCGGCGACGGGTCGAATCGCGCGAGCTGACCCCGGCCGGGTTCCCCCTGGTCCGCGCCCTCGGCGTCGAGAACTCGCCGTCGGTGGACGGCGACGTCCTGGGCGACCCCGCCTACGACAGGGCGATGCTCGCCACCGGCTTCGTGCAGAGCCGGCCCTTCGAGGGTCGGCCCGCCTCGGAGCGGACCGAGGTCCGCATCGTCTACGACGCCGACACGATCTATTTCGGCGTGGTCTGCTACACCGAAGACCCGGGCACGATCATCGTCGCGGACAGCCGGCGCGACTCCGAGCTGACCGAGACCGACAGCTTCCGCGTCATCCTCGACACCTACCTGGACGGGCAGAACGGGTTTGTCTTCGGCACCAACCCCGCCGGCATCGAGTACGACGCGCAGCTCACCAACGAGGGCCAGGGCAGCGGCCGCTTCGGGGGCGGGGGCAGCGGGCGCCCCAGCAACAGCCGGCAGCAGCGCGGCTCGGGCGGCGGTCTCAACGTCAACTGGGACGGCGCATGGGAGGTGGTCACGCGCGTCAGCGACATCGGGTGGACGGCGGAGATCGCGATTCCGTTCCGGACCCTCCGCTACCCGACCACCGAGGTGCAGACCTGGGGCGTCAACTTCCAGCGGAACATCCGCAGGAACAACGAGCAGGTGTACTGGTCTCCCCTGCCGCGCCAGTTCAACCTCAACCGCCTCTCGCTGGCCGGCGAGCTGCAGAACATCGCGGTGCCGCCCCAGCGCAATCTGCAGCTCACGCCCTATCTTCTCGGCTCGACCCTGCGCCGCACGGATACCCGAGCGCGCTTCAACACCGGGGACCTGGGGGCGGACCTGAAGTACAGCATCACCCCCAGCATGACCCTCGACCTGACCGCCAACACCGACTTCGCCCAGGTCGAGGTCGACGACGAGCAGGTCAACCTCGACCGCTTCACGCTCTTCTTCCCCGAGAAGCGGCCGTTCTTCCTGGAGAACGCGGGCCTGTTCTCGGTCGGCCAGCCCGGCGCGGTCGACGTGTTCTTCAGCCGCCGGATCGGGCTCGGCGAGAACGGCGAGCAGATTCCCATCATCGGCGGGGGGCGGCTGTCCGGCAAGGTGGGCAGCAACACGAACATCGGACTGCTCAACATGCAGACCGCGTCGGTCGGTGGACACGACGACGGCGCGATCCCGGGGCAGAACTTCACCGTCGCCCGCGTCCGGCAGGACCTCGCCAACCGGTCCAACGTCGGCGCCATGGTGGTCACCCGGAACGGTACCGGCGACCTCGCGGTGGGTGACGACGGCGACCGCACCGTCGCCCTCGACGGGCGCTGGGGCATCGGACAGGGCGGCACGGTGAGCGGCTTCGTGGCGGACAGCGGGGCCGCTCAGGACCTGGACTCGGCGGGCCCCGGCGGCTCGCACGCCTACGGGCTCAGCGCCCAGCACCAGTCCGAGCGCGCCCGCCTCAGCCTCGGCTACACCGAGGTCGCGCCCGACTTCAACCCCGAGGTCGGCTTTCTCGCCCGCCGGAGCTACCGGCGCATGAACGGCAGCGTGTTCACGACGTGGCGCCCCGAGAGCTTCGGGGGCGTCCACGAGCTGCGGCCCCACGTCTCGCACTACACGATCTTCGACTTCGCCAGCGGCATCCAGGAGACCCAGTTCACGCACATCGACAACCACATCGAGTGGCGCAACGGCTACGAGATCCACACCGGCATGAACGTCACCCGCGAGGGCGTGTTCCACCCGTTCGAGATCTTCCCCGGCGTCTGGGTCCCGCCGGGGAAGTACGACCACAGCGAAGCCCAGATCGCCGGCAACACGAACCTCGGGGCCCCGGTCAGCTTGAACGTCAACAGCATCGTCGGCGGGCTGTTCGGCGGCGACCGGGTGACGATCACGCCGTCGATCGCGGCCCGCGCGGGCGAGACGTTCAACGCGATGCTGGAGTGGAGCTACAACGCCCTGCGGCTGCCCGGCGGCGACTTCACCACCAACCTCATCCGCCTGCGCACGTCCTACTCGTTCAACACCCGGATGTTCTTCCAGGCCCTCGTCCAGTACAACGACCGCGCCGACCTGTGGTCGTCGAACCTGCGGTTCGGCCTGCTGTCGGACGCCAACACCGGGCTGTTCATCGTCTACAACGACATCCAGGGGCTCGGCCGGGGGCTCGACGGCCGGCAGTACATCCCGCCCGGCGCGGGGCGGACCATCACCGTCAAGTACAGCTATCTCTTCGACCTGCTGCGTTGATCCGGGGCCGGCACGGGTGCACGACCGGAGAGTTGGGCGCGGCGCTGCACGCCCACCGGCGCCGCGGGGGGTTGACGCGCCTTGCGCGGCCGGCCGGGTCCAGCAGCGCCTCGATGCGGTGGAACGGCCGGACCCGCCCCCTCGGTGAGCCCCGCGACGCTGAGGCGCTCACTCCGCCCGGCGCTATAATCCGATTCCGATGCGAGTTCGCACCTTGACGTGCGCGCTACTACAGGCTTGTACGCAGATGACGATTCGAACACGCCCGGCCATGGCCCTCCTCGCCGCCGCCGCCGCCGCCGCGGCCGCCGGTTGCGACGGCGACGGTCCCGAAGCCCCCGTCAGCACCGTCGTCGCCTACCAGGGGGCGACCCTCATCGCCGGAGACGGCGGTCCCCCCATCGGGGGCGGCGTGCTCCTGGTCGACGATGGGCGCATCGCCGCCGTCGGCCGGGCCGCCAACGTGACGGTCCCCGAGGACGCCACCGTGGTCGACCTCGCCGGCAAGACGGTCATGCCGGCCCTCGTCGACCTGCACGGGCACGTCGGGTTCCAGCAGGGCCTGAGCTACGACTATGCGAACTACACCCGCGAGAACCTGCTCGATCAGCTCCACCGGTATGCGTACCACGGCGTCGGCACCATCGTCTCGATGGGCACCGACCCCGGCGAGCTGGCGTTCGAGATCCGGGCCGAGCAGGAGGCCGGCACGCTGGGCGGGGCGCGCCTGCACACCGCCTTCCGGGGCATCGCGCGGCCCGACGCGGGGCCCGGCGCGGCGACCATGCGGCCGACCGCGTTCGGGGTCTCCACGGCGGACGAGGCACGGGCCGTCGTCGACGAGATCGCGGCCACCCGCGCCGACTTCGTCAAGATCTGGGTCGACGACCGGGGCGGCTCGGTCGAGAAGCTCACGCCGGACCTCTACGAGCCGATCATCGCCGCCGCGCACGGTCACGGCCTGCAGGTCATCGCCCACGTCTACTACCTCGACGACGCCCGCGCTCTCGTCGCCGCCGACGTGGACGGGTTCGCCCACCTGCCGCGCGACCTCGAGATGGACGACGCGCTGGTGGCCGCCATCGTCGAGAACGACGTGTTCGTCATGCCGAACCTGAGCATCTCGGAACGGGGGCGGCACGTCGAGCCCCCGGCCTGGGTCGAGCACCCGCTGCTGCTCGACTCGGTGGCCGGCGACGTCCTGGCCCGTATTCGCGCGTCGTTCGAGAACCGCGCGCCGGAGGCGGCGGCGCGGGGGGCCGAGTCCTGGGCGGCGATGCAGGGCAGCCTGCGAAAGCTGGCCGGCGCCGGCGCCCGCCTCGTCCTCGGCGCCGACACCGGCGTGCAGGACCACGTGCCGGGTTTCATGGAGCACCGCGAGCTCGAGCTGTTCGTCGAGGCTGGAATCTCGCCGGCCGACGCCATCCGCATCGCCACGAGCGCGTCGGCCGAGGTGCTCGGCGCCGACACCGGCCTGCTCGAGGCGGGGCGGCGCGCCGACTTCGTGGTGCTCGACGCCAATCCGATGTTCGGCATCGCGAACACCCGGCAGATTGCCGACGTCTACCTGAACGGGGAGGCGGTCGACCGGGACGCGCTGCGAGCCGGCTGGCAGGCGTCTGCACGGTAGCACGGCGCCGCCTCCCGCCCGACGCGCCGATCCCTTCGGGTCGGTCCGGGCGGCGGCGCCACGCGACGGCGACTTCCGGGTCCGGAGGACGCACCCCGCGAGCCCGAGAGGAGAACTTGGCCGGGCGGACACGTGCGCCACGAGGTGGCGGTGTCCGGACCAGGAGAAGCACCATGCGACGAATTCTCTTCGCCGTTCTCTTCGCCGTAGCGGTGGCGGCGGGCGCGCTCGACGCGCACGCCCAGGCCGGCCGCTACCCCGCGTCGCGCCACGGCGGGAACTACATGCACAACTTCTACTTCCCGCCGGCCCCGAGCTCGACCCCGTGGGCGCCGAGCTGGGCGCCCGACGGCGAGTCGATCGCGGTGGCGATGAGCGGGTCCATCTGGCGGGTGGACCTCGACACCGGCGCCGCCGAGGAGCTGACCTACAGCCCCGACGCCTACCACTCGTCGCCCGACTGGTCGCCCGACGGGCGGTGGATCGTCTACACCGCCGACCACGACGGCGACCGCGTGCAGCTCGAGCTGCTGGAAGTGGCCACCGGCGAGACCCGAGCCTTGACCACGGACGACCACGTCTACGCGGACCCGACCTTCTCGCCCGACGGCACGCGCATCGCCTACGTGTCGACCCGCCCCAACGGCTACTTCAACGTCGCGGTGCGGCCGGTCGAGGACGGCCGGTGGGCCGGCGACGAGATGCCGGTCACGTCCGACCACGCCTACCCCGCCAACCGGCTCTACTTCGGCCCGTGGGACATGCACCTGACGCCGGCGTGGCTCCCCGCGGGCCCCGAGAGCAACGAGAGCGACGAGCTGCTGCTGGTGTCGAACCGCGACATCCCGCTCGGATCGGGCAACGTCCTGCGGGTGCCCGCCGCTCCCGGCGGCATCGTCGACGCGGTGACGGTGCTCCGCGAGCAGACGCTGTACCGGACCCGGCCCGACGTCGCCGGCGACGGCCGGCGATTCGTCTATTCGTCGACGCGGGGGGCGGCCGACCAGTTCAACAACCTCTACGTGCAGCCGACGGCGGGGGGCGAGCCCTACAAGCTGACGTTCTTCGAGCACGACGCCTTCCACCCGCGCTGGTCCCCCGACGACGAGTGGATCGCGTTCGTCACCAACGAGGGCGGCCTGCCCCAGCTCGCCCTCCTCGAGACCCACGGCGGCGCGCTGCGCACGGTCGAGATCGCCGAGCGGCGGTGGCGGCGCCCCATGGGCACCCTGTCGGTGCGAACGCGCGCCGCGGACACCGGCGAGACGACCGGATCACGGATCCACCTGACCGCCTCGGACGGAAAGTCCTACGCCCCCGCCGACGCCTACGCCCGGCTGAGCGCCCGCGGCGACCACGTCTTTCACCACACCGGCGCGTTCACCGTCGAGGTGCCGGCGGGGCCGGTCGAGCTGACCGTGGTCAAGGGCTTCGAGTTCCACCCCGCCGCGGCGACGGCCGAGGTCGCGGCGGGCGGGACGACCGAGCTGACGGTCGAGCTCGAGCGGATGACGGACATGGCCGCGGCCGGTTGGGTCAGCGCCTCGACCCACGTGCACGGGAACTACGGCGGCAACCTGCGCAACTCGCTCGCGAACCTCGTCATGATGTCGGAGGCGGAGGACCAGGACCTCGTCCTGCACCAGGTCGCCAACAAGGACAACCGCATCCTCGACCATCAGTGGTTCGAGCCCGGCGGCGGCGCGCACTCGGCCTCCACGCCGGCGCACCCGGTGGTCGTGGGGCAGGAGTACCGGCCGCCGTTCTACGGGCACGTCTTCATGTTCGGCATGCGCGACCACCTGATCTCGCCGTTCACGATGGGCTACGAGGGCACCGCCATCGAGAGCCTCTACCCCAGCAACACCGACATGTTCCGGAAGGCGAAGGCGCAGGGGGCCACCGTCGGCTACGTGCACGCGTTCGGCGGCGAGAGCGATCCTCTCGAGGGCAACCTCGGGGGCGGCAAGGGGTTCATCGTCGACGCCGCCCTCGGGACCACCGACGCGGTGGAGTGGTCGGACGCGGCGCGGGCCGGCTTCTTCCCCCTCTACGCGGTGTGGAGCAACGGGCTGCGGATCACCGCCACCGGGGGCGAGGACTCCATCAGCGACCTCCACCGCTCGAAGCTGGTGGGGTCGGTGCGGACTTACGTCCACACGGGGTCGCGCGGCCTCGACGTCGACGCGTGGCTCGAGGGGCTGCGGGCGGGTCGCGCGTTCGTGTCGTCGGGGCCGCTGCTCGAGCTGACCATCGACGGCCGGCGGCCGGGAGAAGAGGTGAACCTGCCGGCCGGCGGCGGCGAGGTCCGGATCGCCGGCCGGGTGCGGTCGGTCACGCCCCTGGACCGGGTGTTCCTGGTGTGCGACGGCGAGACCGTGCAGGAGGCGCCGCTCGGCGCCGACGGCCGGTCGGCCGCGTTCACCGTGGGCCGGCGGGTGACGGAGAGCGGCTGGTGCCACCTGCGCGCCGAGGGCGCCCCCGCCGAGCGGTTCCCGATGGACGTGACCTACGTGCAGGCGTTCACCAACCCGGTGTGGCTGCTCGCCGGCGACGAGCCCATCCGGAACGCGGCGGCGGCCGACTACGCCCTGCGCTGGATCGACCGGCTGCAGGAGATGGCGGACGAGTGGCCCGGCTGGCGGGCCGAGCGGGAACGCGCCCACGTCTTCGCCCAGTTCGACGAGGCGCGCGAGATCTACCGGGGATTCGCGCGAGAGAGCACGGGCGCCGCGGCCCCGCCGCGGTAGCGGCCCGACGGAAGCGGCCCCGCCGCGCTCCCGGGCGCGCAGGCGGCGACGAAGCGAGCGGAGGCATCTCCCATCGAAGTCTTCGGCGACACCCACGGCCTGAAGGCGAGCCAGACCCGCCGGCTCGAGCGCCTGTTCCGGCGCCGGGTCCCCGCGGACCGGCTCGTCACCCAGGAGCTCGCTCGGCACCTGACCGAGATCAGCCACGAGATCCGGCGCCAGGTCGGGGTGCTGCTCGACCGCCGCGGGCTCGTCCAGCACGTGATGGTGGGCGACGCCCACTCCATCGCCCTGCCCGACTGGGGCCGCCTGCGGGCCGGCCGCGGGCGACTGCGCGGCCTGCGCTGCGTCCACACCCATCTCGCGGGCGAGGGGCTGACGCGGGACGACCGCAGCGACCTGCTGCTGCTGCGCCTCGACGCGATGGTGACGGTGGGGGTGGACGACGAAGGTCTGCCCGCCCTCGCCCATGTCGCCGCGCTCGCGCCGGCCGGCGACCGCGACCCGGAAGACCGCAACGCGGGCATCGAGCGCCTCGCCCCCCAGCCGCCGGCCCAGATCGCTTTCGACTTCCAGGACTGGATCCGCGAGCGCGAGGCGGCCCTCGCCCGCGACACCGGCGGAGAGCGGGTCGGGGACCGGGAGCGCGCGATCCTCGTCTCGGTCACCGCCGGGCGCAGCCGCCGGGAGCTGCAGGTCCACCTCGCCGAGCTGCGGGAGCTCGCCCACTCGGCCGGCGTCGACATCGTCGACGCGGTGACCCAGAACCGGCCCCGGGTCGACCCCAAGACGGTGCTCGGCTCGGGCAAGCTCGACGACCTCGCCATCCGCGCGTTCCACAGCGACGTCGACCTCGTCATCGTCGACCAGGACCTGACCCCGACACAGGCCCGCAACCTCGGCGAGCGCATGGAGCTGCGCGTGATCGACCGCACTCAGCTCATCCTCGACATCTTCGCGCAGCACGCGACCACCCGCGACGGCAAGCTGCAGGTCGAGCTGGCCCAGCTCAAGTACCTGCTGCCGCGGCTCGCGCAGCGGGCCGAGGTCTCGTTGTCGCGGCTCGCCGGCGGCATCGGGGGCCGCGGCCCGGGCGAGACCAAGCTCGAGATCGACCGCCGGCGCACCCGCGACCGCGTGACCCGACTCGAGCGCGAGCTGAAGAAGCTCGCGTCGCAGCGCGAGAACCGGCGGCAGCGCCGGGGGCGGCGCGCGGTGCCGGTGCTCTCCATCGTCGGCTACACCAACGCGGGCAAGAGCACCCTGCTGCGGTCGCTGACCCGAACCGAGGTGCACGTCGCCGACCAGATGTTCGCGACCCTCGACCCCACGTCGCGCCGCCTCCGCTTCCCGCGTGAGCGCGAGGTCATCGTCACCGACACGGTGGGGTTCATCCGCGACCTGCCCTCCGACCTGGTCACCGCCTTCCGCGCCACGCTCGAGGAGCTCGCCGACGCCTCGCTGCTCTTCCACGTCGTCGACGCCGCCACGGCCGACTGCGAGCGCCGCATCGAAGCCGTCCGCCGCGTGCTGAGCGACATCGGCATCGAGGCGCCGGAGCTCCTCGTCTTCAACCAGATCGACCGCATGGAGGACGGCGAGGGCGAGGCGCTGGCGCGCCGGCACGAGGGCGTCGCCGTGTCCGCCCTCCGCCGCAACGGCCTGCAGGGGCTGCTCGAACGGGCCGAACGGATGCTCTGGACGGAGGACGACGCGCGGCCCGACCGGCACGGCGGCCTCGTCGGGCTCGCCGGTATCGCCGACCCCGGTGGTCCGCGGTAGAGGGCCTGCCGTATTCGACCGGCGATGCCTCGCCGACGGCGCCGTCGACACCGACCGGCTCGCCGGCAGTAGAGGGCCCTGCCGTATTCGACCGGCGATGCCCCGCCTGTCCGCGTCGCTCCTCGGTCGCCCCGGCGTGACATGCGCCCCCGTCGCGCCTTGCCAAGCTCGGGCGCCTTGCCGCCCCGTGGGCGCTTCGCGGGCCGTGGTTCGACGCGGCGTTCTGCCGCGGACTGCTAGAATAGGCGTCCCGGCCGCGGGGCGGCCGGACGTTGCACTGACCATTCCCAGGAGGACTTGCCGTGTCCCAGGCTGACGGATTCGACGCGTTGCTGCAGGAAGACCGGGTATTCGAGCCGCCGGCCGAGTTCGCGGCACAGGCCAACGCCAACGACCCCGGCATCTACGAGGAGGCCGACCGCGACCACGAGGGGTTCTGGGCGAAGTTCGCCGGCGAGCTCGAGTGGAGCCGCCCCTGGGACACCGTGTGCGAGTGGACCCCGCCCACCGTCAAGTGGTTCCTCGGGGGACAGATCAACGCCAGCGTGAACTGCGTCGACCGGCACGTACGCACCGCCCGGCGCAACAAGGCCGCCCTCATCTGGGAGGGCGAGCCCGGCGACCGGCGCACCCTCACCTACTGGGACCTCTACCAGGACGTGAACCGCTTCGCGAACGCGCTGCGCGACCTCGGGGTCGAGAAGGGCGACCGGGTCGCGGTGTACCTGCCGATGACCCCCGAGTTGCCCATCACCCTGCTCGCCTGCGCCCGCATCGGGGCCGTGCACAGCGTCGTCTTCGCGGGCTTCAGCGCCGAGTCGCTGCGCGACCGCATCAACGACATGCGGGCCAAGGTGGTGGTGACCGGCGACGGCGGCTACCGTCGCGGGGGGGTCATCCCCCTCAAGCAGATCACCGACGACGCCCTCGACGGCGCCCCGAGCGTCGAGTCGGTGGTGGTGATGCACCGCGAGGGCCTCGACGCCGACGTCGACATGCGGGACGGCCGCGACCACTGGTATCACGACCTCATGGCGAAGGCCGCGCCGCGCTGCGACCCGCAGCCCATGGACTCCGAGGACCTGCTCTTCACCCTCTACACGTCGGGCACGACCGGCAAGCCCAAGGGCATCGCCCACGCCACCGGCGGCTACCTCGTCGGCACCTACGCCACGTCCAAGTGGGTGTTCGACCTCAAGGAAGAAGACGTCTTCTTCTGCACCGCCGACATCGGCTGGGTCACCGGCCACAGCTACCTCGTCTACGGGCCGCTCGCCAACGGGGCCACCTGCGTCATGTACGAGGGCGCCCCCGACACTCCCCACCGGGGCCGCTTCTGGGAGATGGTCGAGCGCTACGGAGTCACCGTGTTCTACACCGCCCCCACCGCCATCCGTGCGTTCATGAAGTGGGGAACCGACGTCCCCGCCAAGTTCGACATGTCGACGCTGCGGCTCCTCGGCACCGTGGGCGAGCCCATCAACCCCGAGGCGTGGATGTGGTATCACGCCAACATCGGCGGCGCCCGCGTCCCCATCGTCGACACGTGGTGGCAGACCGAGACCGGCGCCATCTGCGTCGCCCCCCTGCCCGGCCTCGTCGCCCTGAAGCCCGGCTCGGCCACCCGCCCCTTCCCCGGCATCAAGCCCTTGGTCGTGAACGAGCAGGGCGAGGAGGTGAAGGTCGGCGGCGGCTACCTCGTCATGAAGCGCCCGTGGCCGTCGATGCTGCGCACCATCTACGGCGACCACGAGCGCTACGTGAAGACCTACTTCGGGCGCTGGGGCCACGACGTCTACGTGACCGGCGACGGGGCCAAGATCGACGACGACGGCTACCTGTGGCTCCTCGGCCGGGTCGACGACGTGCTCAACGTCTCGGGCCACCGCGTCGGCACCATGGAGGTCGAGAGCGCGCTCGTCGACCACCCCGACGTGGCCGAGGCCGCCGTCGTCGGCAAGCCGCACGAGATCAAGGGCCAGGGCATCGCCGCGTTCGTCACCCTGAAGGAGGGGGTGACGCCAAACGACGGCACCATCGGCGTCCTGAAGCAGCACGTAGTGACCAAGATCGGCGCCATCGCCCGCCCCGACGAGATCGTGCTCGCCGCCGACCTCCCGAAGACTCGGTCGGGCAAGATCATGCGCCGCCTGCTCCGTGACGTCGCCGAGGGCAAGGCGCTCGGCGACGTCACCACCCTGGCCGATCCCACCGTGGTGGCGAAGCTGCGCGACCAGTACGCCGACAAGGAGGGCTAGGATTCCGCGTCGCGGAGCGGCGCGGAATCCTGCAGGGTTGGTTGGGCGCCCGGCGGAGCCGAAGCAACGGTTGGCGGGTCACGGGCCGGCGGGCAGCCCCCGCCGGGTTACGAGATAGGCGGCGAAGGTGCCCAGCCAGTGGCCGCCCTCGTAGTGCTCGCCCGTCACCGAGGCGAGGCCGGCGTCGCGGTGGCGCGCGGCGGCGTCGAGCAGCGCGGGGCGGCGAACGTCGTCGGCGGGCAGCGCGGCCGAGATTCCCTCCAGCATCCAGGCCCGGCTCAGGTTGAGGCCGTCGAGGTGCACCAGCTTGCCGTCGCCGGCGTCGGTGACCACCGCCGGCTCGATCCAACCCGCCCCGTCTCCGTCGGTCGGAATGCCCGGCAGGAACTCGCCCAGCCAGGCCGCGAAACGGTCCGGTTCGAGCACGCGGCGCAGGAGGTCGGCCTCGGCGAGGCACGGCGACAGGAAGTCGTGGCCGGACGGCTCATAGGCCAGGGGACATCCGCGATCGTCGAGGTAGTAGTCCGCGATGCGGGCTTCCAGCAGGTCGAGCATGGCGGTGTCGCTCGCCCGTAGCGCCCAGTCGTGGATCAGTCCGAAGGCGAACGCGGTCTGGGAATGCTCGCCGACGCGGATGGGATGGGTCAGCCTTGGCAGCCACGATTTGATCTGCGCCGACGCGATGAACTCGAGCGGCTCGAGCGCGTCCCGCCAGCGCCGCGCGGCGGAGTCGTCCCACTCGCGCAGCTCGGCCGCGAGCTGCAGCAGCCACGCCGTCCCGTACGGCCGCTCGAACCCGGCCCGACCCCGCCCCTGGAAGTAGCGGACCTCGGACGCGACGTTCTCAACGGTCAGGCTGCGGTCGAGCGCGGCCCGGGCCGCCGCCGCGAAGTCGGCCTCCGGATACAGCCGCGCGAGACGGGCGAGCAGCCAGTGCCCGTGCACCGCCGAGTGCCAGTCGAAGCACCCGAAGAAGGCGGGCGTCAGCTCCCTTGGCGGGCGCACGTCGCCGTCGTCGTTCAGCACGTGGGCGATCTTGTTGGGGTACTCGCGGTGCACGCAGTCGAGGGCGAGCCGCGCGAACCGTTCGACGACCGGCGCACCGCCCGGTTCCGGTTGCGAGGCGGCGACCGGGCCGGCGAGCACGCCGACGACGACCGCCGCCGCCGCCAGCCGCGGTCGTCTCGACCAGCCGCTCCGCTTCGCGAGCCGCTCGAGGCAGGCCGACGTCCTCGCCGCCAGCCGCCGGCGTCGCTGCGCGAGCAGCCCGGGGAAGGCCGCGCCGGCCCGCGGCCCCCGAGCACCGCGACGCCATACGCCTGCACGGACAACTGTTGGAGACATGCCGCACAGGGTAACGGATCAACCGCCTCCCCGAACACCGAAACACGAGCTCTCAACTGTTGGAGACATGCCGCACAGGGTAACGGATCAGCCGCCTCCCCGAACACCAAAACACGAGCCCTCGCCCGATCGATGCCGGCCCGCAGAAGCCGCGGCGCAACGTATCGGCTGGGCGACAGTCATGGCGCCCGGCCGCCCGGCCCGCGCGCGTACGCCCGCGAACCGCCGAGGCCTAGGCTGTGATCGGGAAGCGGGCCGCGGCGCCCGGCCCGCGCGCGTACGCCCGCGAACCGACCAGCGCCCGGCCGGCGTATACTGCGCGCATGCCGACGCTGCGCCACGCCCTCGCCGCCGGAGGTTTCGGTCTCGCCCTGCTCTGGGCCACCGCCGCGCCCGCCCAGAGCAACGACGCGCTCTACGTCTGCGCCGACCCCGACGCCACCCGCACCATCGACATCGGCGCCGCCATCTGCGACGCGACGCCCACCAGCGTCCTGACCGAACGCCTCGAGCCCGACAACCTCCAGCGCCGCGAGGGCGCCCTCGTCACCGAGGTGTCCCCCGGCGGCATCGCCCAGGTGGCGGGGCTCCGGGCCGGAGACGTCATCTACCGGGTGGGCGGCGTCGACGCCGAGAACGGCGTCGAGGTCGCCGCTCGCCTCGGCCTGCTGGTCGACAGCGCCGACACCGTCGTCAACTTCCTCCGCGGGGGCCGGCCGTACCTCGTCAGGCTCCGAAGGCCCTGACGGGGGGCCGGCGGACTCCGCCGGTGATGGCCGGTGACGCGCCCCGCCGGAAAGAACGTCGAAGAGCATGCGTGCAGGCGCCGTCATCGAGAGTCGCCGACCGGTCGGGACATGCGCCCGTCCGCGAGTGGCCGCGGTCACGGAGACGCGGATCCGGCGACTCGCGCTCCCGGCGGCCGCGTTGCTCGCCGTGCTGCCGGCGGCGGCCTCGACCGCCCATCCCCTGACGTTTACCGACACGACCGTCGTGCTGCAGCGGGACGGGACGTTCCGGGCGGAGCTAGTGGTCGATCTCGACGCGCTGGCCCTCGGGGCGCCGCAGAGCGCCGACGACGCGGAGCTGGCAGCGGCCGTGCGCGCCCTCTCGCCGGTCGAGCTCGACGAGGCCCTCGGCCGGCTTCGGCGACTGTTCGAGCGCCGGGTCCGGCTGCGCTTCGACGGCGCGCCCGCGCCCTTCGAGGTGTCGTTCCCGGACCGCGGCACGCCCGCCGCCACCGAGTCGGCGATCCCGACGGTGCTCGGGGTGACGGCCACGCTGACCGGAGCGGTGCCGCCGGCAGCGGCCGAGCTGGAGTTCTTCGCGTCGCGCGCGTTCGCCCAGGTCAACTTGACCATCCGGGACGAGCGCCGGGGAGTGACCCGCCAAGCCCTGCTCGAGCGCGGCGCCCGCAGCGACCCGTTCCCGCTCGCGGGCCCTGCCGCGCCGGCCGGCGCGTGGTCGACGGCCGGCCGCTACCTGCGTTTGGGGTTCGTCCACATCCTTCCCCGCGGGCTCGACCACATCCTGTTCGTGCTCGGCCTGTTCCTGCTCGGCGCCCGGCTCGCCCCCCTCGTGTGGCAGGTGAGCGCGTTCACGGTGGCGCATGCGGTAACCCTCTCCCTCGCCGTGTTCGACGTCGTCTCCCTGCCGCCGCGGGTGGTCGAACCGCTGATCGCGCTCTCCATCGTCTACGTCGCGGTCGAGAACATCCTCACCGAACGGCTCACCCCGTGGCGCCCGGCCACCGTGTTCCTGTTCGGCCTGCTGCACGGGCTGGGGTTCGCGGGCGTCCTGCGCGAGCTGGGACTGCCGGCCGAGGAGCGCTGGCTGGGACTGCTGACCTTCAACGCGGGCATCGAGGCGGGCCAGCTCGCAGTCATCGGCATCGCGTTCGCCGCCGTCGGCTGGTGCCGGCGCCGCCCCTGGTACCGGCGCCGGGTCGCCATCCCCGCCTCCGTCCTCATCGCCGCCGTCGGGCTGCTCTGGACCTTGGAGCGGGCCCTCGGCGCAGGTGGTCCGTGACCACCGGCCGCAGCCGGACCGGATCGGATGCCGGCGGGCCACACCATTTCCGCGCCCGCATCTTGGAGCACGGCCTCCACGGCCCTCTGTCGAGGTAGTTTTGATCAATATTATTTAATTTATTCCACTAACATAAACTTCATAATATCTGTATAATCGCTCCCATGGACCCGATTCGCAATCCCTACGCACCGGGAGCCGGCACGCCCCCGCCCGAGCTGGCCGGACGGGACGAGCTGCGCGAGACGGTCAGGGTCGCGCTGGCCCGGGTTCGACTTGCTCGGCCGGCCAAGAGCGTCCTGATGGTCGGCCTACGCGGCGTCGGCAAGACCGTCCTGCTCGACCGGATACGGGAAGAAGCGGAGACGGCCGGCATACACACCCTGTTCGTGGAGGCCCCCGAAGACCGGTCCTTACCCGCGATGCTGGCGCCCCGGCTCCGGGAGGCCCTGCTGAAGCTGTCCAGGCACGAGCGGGTGCGAGACTCGGCGCAGCGGGCATTGAAGGCACTGGCCGGTTTCGTCGGGGCCCTCAAGATGAAGTACGAAGACATCGAAGTGGGCCTGGACTTCGCCCCCGAGCCCGGGCTAGCCGACAACGGCGACTTGGAGCAAGACCTGACGGAGCTGCTGATGGCAGCCGGAACGGCGGCCCGGGAAGCGGGGACGGTGTTGTCCCTGTTCGTGGACGAGCTGCAATACGTTGACGAGGACGAGCTGGCCGCACTCATCACCGCGCTACACCGCGCCGCGCAGCGTCGATCTCCGGTGACCCTCGTAGGCGCCGGCCTGCCGCAACTGCGCGCCCGCACGGGCCGGGCCAAGTCATACGCGGAGAGGCTGTTCGACTTCCCCGAAGTCGGGCCGCTCGCTCACGAGGCGGCAAGCAGCGCCATCAAGAAGCCGGCGGAGGCCGAAGGCGTGGAGATCACGAGCGACGCGCTGCAACGCATCCTCACGCAGACCTGCCGCTACCCGTACTTCCTGCAGGAATGGGGCAAGCATGCCTGGGACGCCGCCGACGCGACGCCCATCGATCTCGACGACGTAGAGCGGGCGTCGACGACGGCCATGGCCGCCCTCGACGAAGGCTTCTTCCGGGTTCGCTTCGACCGTCTGACCCCATCGGAACGGCTATACCTGCGGGCCATGGCCGAGCTCGGTCCGGGGCCTCATCGGTCAGGCGATATCGCAGGGATCATGCGAAAGAAGGTCACGTCGCTCGGACCGACGAGAAATAAGTTGATCGCGAAGGGAATGATCTGGAGCCCGAGCCACGGCGACACCGGTTTCACCGTGCCGCTGTTCGATCGGTTCATGAAGCGCATCATGCCGGATGACGACTGGCGGAACTGATCCCGGCCATTCCAGGGACATCGGCGCTATCGTCCCGCACCGATCCGTGACCAGCTGAAGCGCCCCGGACGCTGTAGTATGATTTCTTGTTCGGATCGACGGGCACGAAGGTCCGCAGGGCCGCGAACTCGATGCTTCAGTGAGGGTTGACGGGAATGAACACGGCTGCACACGGCACTGGGCGGGGGGTGGCCGCGGCGCTCGTGGCCGGACTGCTGGCGGGCCTGCCGGCCGGCCCGGCCGCCGCGAACGACTGGCCGAGCTGGCGCGGGCGCGCCCAGACCGGCGCCTCGGACGTGACCGGGCTCGTCTCGAGCTGGTCGCCCGACGGCGAGAACCTCATCTGGTACGACCGGTGGATCGGGCGCTCGACGCCGGCCGTCTTCGACGGGCGGGTCTGCGCCAACGGCCGCACCGGCGACGGGGTGGACAAGCAGGAGGTCGTGGCCTGCTGGAACGCCGAGACCGGGGAGAAGCTCTGGCAGCACAACTACAACGTGCTGAACACCACGGTGCCGTTCAACCGGGTGGGCTGGGGCAGCGTGACCGGCGACCCCGAGACCGGGTACCTCTACGCCATGAACATCGACGGCCACCTGAACGCGTTCGAGCGCGACGGGACCGTCGCGTGGAGCTGGCGCCTCGCCGAGGAGCTCGGCCGGGCCTCGGGCTACGGCGGGCGCACGTCGACGCCGCTCGTCGACGAGGACCAGCTCCTGCTGAGCATCATCGGGGCGGGCTGGGGCAACCTCGGCGGGCCGCCCCGGCACCGCTACTTCGGCTTCGACAAGATGACCGGCGAGGTCCGCTGGCACTCGACCCCGGGCGGCAACGTCGCCGACATGAACACGCAGTCGGTCGGGGTGGTCGGGGTCGTGAACGGCCAGCGCCTGTGGATCGACGGCAACGCCGACGGCCACATCTACGCCCTGAACGCCCGCACCGGCCACAAGGTGTGGCAGTACCAGTTGAGCAAGCGCGGCATCAACGTCTCGCCGGTGCTCGCCGGCGACACGGTGTACGCGGCCCACAGCGAGGAGAACGTCGACTCGGGCATCATGGGCCGGGTGGTGGCGATAGACGCCACCGGCGAGGGTGACGTCACCGCCACCCACGAGCGCTGGCGCGCCGACGAGCTCGCCGTCGGGTTCTCGTCGCCGCTGCTGCACGACGGGCGGCTCTACGTCATCGACAACTCCGCGAACCTCTTCGCCCTCGACGCCGCGACCGGCGCCGTCGCGTGGGAGCAGAGCGTCGGCACCGTCGGCAAGGCGTCGCCGGTGTGGGCCGACGGCAAGCTGTTCGTCACCGAGACCAACGGCAACGTGACCATCCTCGAGCCCGGGCCCGACGGGGCGACCGTCCTCGACCACGACGAGCTCGCGGTCGAGGACGGCCGCTACGCCGAGATCTACGGGTCGTTCGCGGTGGGCTACGGGCGGCTCTACGTGACCGCGGAGTCGGGCATCTACGCCATCGGCGACCCCGACGCGCCGTTCACCGCGGAGGCGGGGACCGCACCCGAAGGGCCGGTCGAGGCCGCCCCCATGGAGACCGCGGCCAGCCTGCAGGTGGTGCCGGCCGAGATCATCGCGTCGGCCGGCGACACCGTCGAGTTCCGCGTGCGCGCCTACGACGGGAACGGCCGGTTCCTCGGGGCCCGGGACGCCACGTGGTCGGTCGACGGGCTCGCAGGGGCCAGCATCTCGCCGAGCGGCGTGCTCGCCACCGACGACCGCGCCTCGAACCAGGCCGGCACGGTGACGGCCAGTGTCGGCGATCTGAGCGCGGTGGCCCAGGTGCGGGCCTTCGCGCCCCTGCCGTGGACGGAGAACTTCGAGAGCGGACGCCCGCCCCACTGGATCGGCGGCGGCGGCAGCCTGGCCGTCGAGAGTCTGGACGGCGACCAAGTGTTCCGCAAGGGCGCCTCCCGCACCGGCATCCACCGCCACGCCACCTACCTCGGCCCGACCGACATGAGCGGGTACACGGTGCAGGCCGACGTCCGGGCGTCGCAGTGGCGGCGGCGGCGGCCCGACATCGGGCTCATCAACAGCGGCTATACGATGGACCTGCAGGGCAACCGGCGGAAGATCCAGATCCAGTCGTGGGCGGCCGAGCTGCGCATCCGCGAGGAGGTGGACTTCACGTGGGAGGCGGAGACCTGGTACCGCCTGAAGCTCCGGGTCGACGTGGACGGCGACCGGGGGTTGGTGCGCGGCAAGGTCTGGCCCCGCGACGAGCCCGAGCCGACCGACTGGACGATCACGGCCGAGGATCCCGTGCCCAACCGCAACGGGAGCCCCGGCATCATCGGCTACTCGCCGATCGACATCTACTTCGACAACGTCAGCGTGGTGGAGAACCAATGACTCGACAAGGCGCACCCTGTCTACTGCTGGCCGGCCTCGTCGCGGCGACGGCGGCCCCGGCCGCGGCCCAGAACGAAGTCGCGATGTTCGGGAACACGCCGTCCCGCAACATGGTGTCCGACGAGACCGGCGTCCCGGAGAGCTGGGACCCGCGCTCGGGCGAGAACATCCTGTGGACCCAGCCCGTGGGCTCGCAGGCCTACGGCGGCCCGGTCGTGGCCAACGGCAAGGTCTACGTCGGCACCAACAACGAGGGCGTCCGCAACCCCGCCTATCAGGGCGACAAGGGCGTGGTGATGGCGTTCGACGCCGCGACCGGCGAGTTCGTGTGGCAGATGGTGCACGACAAGCTGTCGGCGGGCCGGGTCAACGACTGGCCGCTGCAGGGCGTGTGCTCGACCGCGTTCGTCGACGGCGACCGCGTTTGGTACGTCTCGAACGAGGCGCACGTCATCTGCCTCGACGCCAACGGGCTCGCCAACGGCAACGACGGCCCGTTCACCGACGAGCCGGGCACCGACCCGACCGACGGCGACATCATCTGGTCGTACGACATGATCGGCGAGCTCGACGTCTTCCCTCACAACCTCGCCACCGGGTCGCCGCTCGTCGTCGGCGACGTGCTCTACACGATCACCAGCAACGGTGTCGACGAGGGTCACGTCAACATTCCCTCGCCGTTCTCGCCCCACGTCATCGCCCTCGACAAGAACACCGGCGAGCTGCTGTGGGAGAACACCGACGTCGGCGAGGGGGTGCTGCACGGCAGCTGGACCAACCCCGCCTACGGCGTCATTCAGGGGCGCGCCCAGCTCATCGTGGCCGGCGGCGACGGCATCGTCTACAGCCTCGACCCCGAGACGGGCGAGCAGCTCTGGCAGTTCGACTGCAACCCCGAGGACTCGGAGTGGATTCTCGGGGGGCGCGGCACCCGAAACAACATCCTCGCGACCCCGGTCATCTGGGAGGACAAGGTCTACGTGGGGGTCGGCCAGGACCCCGAGCACGGCGAGGCCCCCGGCCACTTCTACGTCATCGACGCCACCGGCTCGGGCGACGTCACCGACACCCACGAAGTGTGGAGCCGTGACGGCGAGGACTTCTACCGCACCATGTCGACGGCGGCCATCGCCGACGGCGTCCTCTACATCTCGAGCCTCTCGGGCTTCCTCCACGCCCTCGACCCGAACACCGGCGAGCACCATTGGACCTACGACACGTTCGCAGCCGTCTGGGGCTCGCCGTTCGTGGCCGACGGCAAGGTGTTCCTGGGCGACGAGGACGGCGACATCGCGGTGCTGCGGGCGGGCACCGAGATGGAGCTGCTGGCCGAGGTCAACATGGGCGCCTCGGTCTACAGCACCCCGGTGGTGCGCGACGGCGTCATGTACCTGCTGACCCGCAACCGCCTGTGGGCGGTGCAGACGGGGGCGCAGTCGGAGCCGCTGGGGAACTGAGCCCGAGCGGAACACGCGGGTCGGCGCCAGCGCGGACGGCAGCCGTTCCGCGCCGAATGTCCTGTCGCGACGAGGGTGCAGCTCCGGGCTCCGCGAAACGGCGCCGCTGCGAAACGCCCCGCGACATGGGCAGCTTCTCTCAGGGACGGTCGACTAGTGGACCGTCCCTGAGCTTCCTTTGCCGTCCTGTCGCTGGTTTTCGCTGGTAACGCTGCGAAGACGCCCTGCGGCATGGGCGGCTTCTCTCAAGGAGAGTCCACTAATCCCGGGCCGCGGGCACGAGCTGCGTCTCCAGGCGCTCTCCGGCGCGCATGAAGACGATGGCGGCCGGCTCGTCGGCCTTGAGCAGGTCGAGGGCGCCCATGTAGTCGTAGATGTTGCCCACCGTGACCCCGGCCATCTCGACGATGATGTCGCCCGCCTCCAGACCGGCCCGCGCAGCCGGGCCGCCGGCCATGACGCCGGACAGCCGCAGCCCCTCGATCTCCGCCCCGTAGTCGGGGATGGTGCCGGTGGTGATGCGCGTCATCGCCCGCCCCGGCTGGGCCGTCCGCTCCACCGCGACGTAGTCGGGGGGCGTTGGCTCGTCGATCAGGCGCGCCGCCACCGCCGCCCCGTAGCGGGCGGTCCGCTCGAGGTCGGGGAAGTTGATGGTGTGGGTGTCGTCGCTCGGGCGGTGGTACTCGGGGTGGCTGCCGGTAAACAGGGCCAAGCTCGGCACGTCGGCCTCGATGAAGCTGATCGAATCGGTCGGCAGGTACGGATCCGTGACCCGCTGGAGATCGAAGCCGAACGCGCCGTTGACCTCATCGACGAGGCCCGGCCACACGCTGCTGCTCCCGAGGCCCTGGGCAGTCAGGGCGTTGTTCCGCATGCGCCCGACCATGTCGAAGTTGACGTAGGCGGCGACCTCGTCCATCGGCAGGGGTCCGTTCCTGGCGAACTCCGCCGAGCCCAGCAGGCCGATCTCCTCGCCCGACCAGAAGGCCAGCACCACGCCGCGCGCGCGGTCGCGGCCGGCCAGCTCCGCCCCCGCCGCGAGCACCGCGGCGACCCCCGACGCGTTGTCGTCGGCCCCGTTGTGCACCTGCCCCGCCGCGTCGGCCCCGGCCAGCGAGCCGCTCTCGCCGCGCCCCAGGTGGTCGTAGTGGGCGCCCAGCGCGACATAGGGCTCGTCGTGCGGCGACGCCGTCGTCGGCGGAAGATAGCCGACGACGTTGTAGCCGGTCCGCCGCTCGCGGCTCACCCGCGCGTCGACGGTCACCTCGACGGGAATCTCGAAGCCGGCCACGTGGGGATTCCCCGAGTCGAGCTCGGCCTGCGCCTCCTCGAGGGTCCGCTCCGGCGCCCGCTCGAACAGCGCGTCGGCCACGTCGCCGGTGACGCTGACGGCGGCGATGCCGGAGTCGGCGACGGCCGCGTCGGCGGTCATCCGCACGAGCCGGCCCGCCCCCGGCGACCGGGGGCCGGTCACCACCACCATGCCCCGCGCGCCCCGCTGCCGCAGCGCCGCCGCCTTGAACCGGAGGTCCGAGTACCGCGAGAACAGCGCGCGCAGATCGCCCTCGCTGTCCTCGGGGAAGTACCGCAGAACCAGCACGATCTTGTCGGCGACGTCGAGGGTCGCATAGCTGTCGTAGCTGAAACCGTCGGTATCCGGTATCACCAGCCCGTAGCCGGCGAAGACCAACGGTCCGCTCGCCGTCGTCGACTCCGAGAAGGAGAGCCCGCGCACCGCGTCGGCGAAGTCGCGGCTCCCCCCGTCCGCCGTCCCGAGCCGCAGGGTGCTCCCGCCGTCGCGGGCCGAACCGGTGTACTCGAACGGCAGGCGGTAATCGCCGACCCCCGGCAACGGTCCGGCCCCGATCGCCTGCAGCTCGGCGATGATGTGGTCCGCGGCCTTGCGGATACCCTCGCTCCCTGTGAACCGCCCCTCCAGCTCGTCCGAGGCCAGGAACTCGACGTTGGCCCGGATCGACGACGGCTCGCCGTCGGTCCCGGATTGGGCGAAAACCGCGCCGGTTCCGAGAGCCAGCAGGGCGGAACTTACACCGAAGAGGGCTGCCGTTCTGGTCATGGGTCGGCCTCGCTTCCACTCTCGCTCATGCCGCTCGCCCCGGTCGCCCACGCGGACCGGCGGCCTCCGAACGCGGCGCCATCCGTGCACCCGGCCCCGCGGCCGAGGCCCAGCCGACGGATCGTAGCGCGGCGAGACCGACCGCACAAGGCGCCCACGGTCCGAACCGCCCGCATCGCCCGCGGCTGGAGGCGTCGTAGACATGGACAGGCCGATTCGTCATGATGTGATGACACGACCACGTTGACGATCGACCTCAAGGAGCGTGAATCGATGAAACGACTCGTCCTTGGCGCGACGATCCTGGCCGCTGTTACAGTAGGCCCAGTTCAAGCACAGATGCCGCCTGCTGCCGAGATCGCCGGCGGTTACCAGTGGGTGCGCGAGGCAGATCAGGTCTATCCGCGGGGCTGGTTCCTGTCCGGCGCGGCGGGCGTGTCGACCGGCACGGAGGGTCGGATCTCGATCGTCGGCGAACTCAGCGAGAGCCGCTTCGACGAACCGATCGCGGAGGACCCCCTGCCGCTAGGGCAGGGTTTCACGGGGTCCCAGCTCGCCTATCTCGGTGGTGTTCGCTACGGTCGCCGCACGGGCGCCGTCCGGCCCTTCGTCCAGGTTCTCGCGGGCGGCGCGCGTATATCCGCAGCCTTCGAGGTCGAGGACATTCCACTGGACGTCAGCCTATCGACCACCGTGTGGGCGATGCAGCCGGGCGGCGGTGCGGACTTCCTCATCTCCGAGCGGGTCGCAGTTCGTCTCAAGGCGGACTACCGGTATCTGGGAGGGCAGTCGTCCGCGGCGGCCGATACCGAAGACATCTCGATCGGTTTCGACGCCTTCAATGCGGTGCGGGTGGGTGCCGGCTTGGTTGTGGCGTTCTGAGTTGGCCGTCGTCGGACTGGGTCGGCCCAGCACCGGTCAGTCCCGCGGCAGCGCGAAGACCTGCAGGACGGAGCCGGCCCCCGGATGCGGGTGGGTGCCGGCTTGGTTGTGGCGTTCTGAGTTGGCCGTCGTCGGACTGGGTCGGCCCAGCACCGGTCAGTCCCGCGGCAGCGCGAAGACCTGCAGGACGGAGCCGGCCCCCGGTGGCCGCTGCATGGTCTCGGGAAACGCGATGCGCGCGTTCCGCCACGAGATGCTCCAGCCGGGACCGGAAGGCACGGCGAGATACTGGCGGCCGTCGACCGCGTAGGTCGAACGCGTTCCGAAACGCCCCGGTGCGCGGATCGAACTCCCACAAGACGCCGATCTTGCCCATCTTGTCGGCCGCAGTGGACACCGTCAATCTCAGCGTCGCGCCCCCGCGGCGAGCACGGCGCTGCGCGCCGCCGCGTTCGCCGCCGTCAGACCGCCGTTGGCGCCGCCGAAATTGAAGATGCGGTAGCCCTGCTCCATGCGGAGGGCGGCATTGGCTGGCGTGACCGTGCCTCCACAGGCGAGATCATGCGTCCGGCAGACGGTCAGGAGGTGCTCGAAGGCGGCCGCCACCTCCGGGTCGTCCGCGCTCTCGGCGCCGTACGAGGAGCTGAGATCGCCGCCCGCGCCCAGGTAGAACCCGCCGACGCCGGGCACTTGCGCGATGGCGTCGGCATTCTCCACGCCCTCCCGCGTCTCGATCATCGCCCAGAACAGCAGGTCGCCCTGCGGGTTGAGGGGCCAGAGGTCGGCGCGCTGCCGGCACTCGGCGCGCCCGATGCCCCAGAAGGGGCACTGCACGGTGCCCCGCACGCCCGGCGGGTCCGGAATGGCCGATGTTCGGAGCTGCCGGGGACGGATCGTCCGCACGATGTTCTCGGCCTGCTCGGGGGTCTCGATGTTGTTGATGAGGATGCCCATCAGCCCGATGTCGAGCGCGTGCTTGACGATCCACTGCGTCTGCTCGCGCCCGTAGGGCGGAAAGCGCGCGAACACCGGCGGATGCATCTGCGCGCTGCCGCGCTCGATGATGCCGGCCTTGTCGCCGGCGACGAGGAACGCCACGAACTGCTCGAGCTGCTCGAACCGCAGCGGGTTGTGCTCCATGTCGACGTACACGTAGTCGATGCTCGCATCGCCGGCCAGCGACCGCGCGTTCTGCAATGACAGGTCGGCGGTGCTCACGCCGAACACGTGCCGGCCCTGCTCCAGCTTCTCGATCACCGGGTTCAGGTGGAGGTAGGCGTCCTGGGCCGCCGGAACGGAGACGAACAGGGCCGCGACGAGGAGGCCCGCCGCGAAAAACGGTACGGCAAGGCGCGGGCGACGTGAAAGCGGCATGGCGATCCTCCTGGCTACCGAGTCTACGTCCGCGGAAGCGCCGACGCGGACAACGTCAGCCCTGACGGCTGGCTGAACCCCACGCGGCCTCGTGACAGCCGACCGGCCAGGGCCCGCGGGATTCCTCACTCGGCTGGCCGTCACCACATACGCCCGGCGACGACATCGAAGCTGGTGACCAGAATTTCGAGGCAGTCAGAACCGTCGCTCCTGGCCGCGCCCTCGCATTCTACGACACGGTCGTCTGCGACCATCATTCGACGGCGACGGCGTTGCGTGAACGAGATGGCGGCATTGAGGAAGGCGGGTTCGAACCGGGTCGAGTCTTTCATCCGTTCATGCGATGCTCGATCAGGCGTACGAACTCCGCCTTGAGTTCGATACCGACCCACCGTCGTCTCAGTTGCGCCGCCGCGAGCAGGGTCGTTCCCGAGCCGGCGTACGGGTCCAGCACGACGTCGCCCGTCTCGCTGGTGAGCGTGACGCAACGCTGCGCGAGGTGAATGGGCATCGGTGCGGGATGATCATCGTCAGGAATCCGGCCTCGCCGACGCGGCCGCGTGGGAATGTCCCATACCGTCCTCAGCCGCCGGTCGTTGGATCCACGGACGGCGGCGACGTCGTAGTAGTACTCCTGGTCCTTCGACAAGAGAAAGACCGTTTCGTGCGCCTTGGTCGGCCTGTCGCCGACCGACTCGGGGTGCGCGTTCGGCTTGTGCCAGATCACCTCCGACCGCACCCACCAGCCGTCATCCTGCAGCGCGAAGGCCACGCGCCACGGCAACCCGATCAGGTCCTTGGGTTTGAGGCCGTGCGGTGTCCGGGGCCGGACCGACATCGCGCGTGCTCGGTTCTTCTTGTCCGGCGCCCGGTAACGGCGATTCCCCGACGTGTAGGCGTCGCCGATGTTCAGCCACACCGTTCCGTCTCCCTTCAGCACTCGCCGAAGCTTGCGGAAGTCGGCGACGATGCCCGCCACGTAGTCGCGCAGCGTGTCGTCCCGGCCGAAGCGAACGTCGATGTCGTAGTCGCGCAGCGACCAGTACGGCGGCGACGTGACGACCGTCCGCACGCTCTCGGCGGGCAGCAGGTCCAGCGCTTCCGAGGCCTTTCCGCAGATCAGCGCGGCGGTCGGCAGAGCGGAGAGCGGACCGTCCGTCTTCGCATCCAGGCGCAGATACGGTCGTGCCTGGTCGCGCCGTGCATCGTGCAGGCCCGCCGGCTCCATCGACTCGATCGGAAACAGCGTGGTCACGCCGCTCGGTGTGTCGGACATCCGTCAGCCACGTCCACGGCAGGTGTGGCCCTTGAGCCATGCCAACACGGGCTCCCGCGAGCGTTTCGCACCCCCCGGGACGAGGGCGGCGGCGTCGACGAATCGGCGATGGCGCGACGAGGGTCCCGAGCCGCCCGCGGCTGGCTCTCTCGCTCTTTCGACACGTTCCGACGCCGCCGCCTCGCCCGCCCACCCGCGGGCGGGGCGGCGGCGGCGGAGCTGGAATACGCCGCCCCGGGCGCGGACGCCTACCATCCATCGTCGACCATCAGCGACCGGAACACCGCACGCCGCCCCAGGCGCGGGCGCCTACTACCCATCGTCGACCATCAGCGCCCCGAACACCGCACGCCGCTCCAGGCGCGGACGCCTACTGCCCATCGTCGACCATCAGCGCCCAGAACACCGCGCTCCGCCCCAGGCGCGGGCGCCTACTACCGCAGCTCGTCCAGGGCCACGCCGCGCGCCTCGAAGGCGGCGGTGAGCAGCCGGCCTGCGTTGACCGCGGCCGGCCACCCGGCGTAGAACGTCACATGGAGCACGACCTCGGAGAGCTCCTGCGGCTGGACGCCGTTCTGGTCGAGGGCGCGGTCGATGTGCAGGCGCAGCTCGTTGGTGACGTAGAGGGCCTGGTTGACGGCCACCGTGATGAGACTGCGATCGCGCTTGGAGAGCAGCGGCCGCTCCCAGATGTCCCCGTAGAGCAGGCTGTTTCGCAACGCCCCCAGCCGGGGCACCGCCGCATAGGCGTCGCTGAGCCCGCCCGGTGTGGTGACCTCGGCCTCGAGCGCCGGCGCCCGCGGCAGGTCGCCGAGGGCCAGCCCGCGCGCCTCGAACGCCTCGGCCGCGGTCAGCGACGCCTGCACGCCGGTCGGCCACCCCGCGTAGAAGGTCACGTGCAGGATGATCTCGGAGATCTCCTCCGGCGTCAGCCCGTTGTCGAGACCGCGGGGGATGTGAATCGCCAGCTCCTCGCGGGCCAGGGCCTGGAGGACGGCGATGGTGATGAGGCTTCGGTCGCGCTTCGACAGGTACGGGCGCTCCCAGACTTCGCCGTAGACCAGCGAGTCCCGCAACTCGCGGAGATAGGGAGAACCGGCGTACAGATCCGGGCTCGGAACGGCCGGGATGTCGGCCTGCTGGGCAGCGGCAGGTGCGGCCGACCCACCGAACGGGAGGCCGGAGAGGCACAGGGCCGCCGCGACGACCAAGTGGATTGCGCGGGTTCTCGTCAGCATCGTTCAGGACTCCTTCGCGGTTTCAGGAATCGCCCGCCATCCGCGGGCGCGAGCATTCGGATACACCGATGATAGCCGGGCGCCTGGATTACCGCGACGCCGGCGCTTCCTTCGCGTTGAAGAGGAACGCGCGGTCGTGGCGAAGACGCGGGGGTCGAACCGGTCATCTCGCAAGGCGCGGATGATAGCCGGGCGCCTGGATTACCGCGACGCCGACGCTTCCTTCGCGGGGAAGAGGAACGCGCGGTCGTGGCGAAGACGCGGGGGTCGAACCGGTCATTTCGCAAGGCGGGCGGATGATAGCCGGGCGCCTGGATTACCGCGACGCCGGCGCTTCCTTCGCGGGGAAGAGGAACGCGCGGTCGTGGCGAAGACGCGGGGGTCGAACCGGTCATTTCGGAAGGCGGGCGGCGTGCGGGCGTGCGTCATGCCGTTCGAGCCGCGCCGGCGTCGCGGGTGCGGGAGGACTCGCCCGGTTCGGCGCCGGCCCCCGGCAGCAGCTCGACGCTGCCGCCGGACAGCGCGCTGACCCGGGGGCCGGGCAGGAGCACCCCGGTGAGGTTCAGGGGATCGGCGGCCGACACCCGCACCGGATCGGGCGGCGCCTCCTCTCGGCGCACGACGCGCAGCAGCTCGACCGCGTCGGGGCGGGCGAACTGTTCACCCACGACGCCGGCGACGAAGCGCCCGCCACGGATCTCGCCACGTGCCTCCATCCGGCGCAGGGCCCGAAGCAGGTCGCGCCACGGGGGGGCCAAGGTCTCGCGGGCGGCCAGGTCACGACAGACGACCCCCCAGCGGTCCAGGAGCTGGCGGGCGAAGCGGGCCACCTGGTGCTCGTGGCGGCGGCGCGCTTCGTCTTCGGCATCCCGAGACGCCGTCGCGGCGGTCGGCGCACCCGCGGTCGGCGCACTCGCCCCGCCATCCGGCGCACCCACTCCGCCATCCGGCGCACTCGCTCCGCCGTCCTGCGCACTCGCTCCGCCGTCCTGCGCACTCGCTCCGCCGCCCTGCGCACTCGCTCCGCCGCCCTGTGCACTCGCTCCGCCGCCCTGCGCACTCGCTCCGACGCCCTGCGCACTCGCTCCGCCGCCCGGCACACTCGCCCCGCCGCCCTGCGCACTCGCTCCGCCGCCCTGCGCACTCGCCCTGCCGTCCGGCGCGGCCGCGCCGCCGTCCGCCGCGGTCGCCCCGCCGTCCGCCGCCGCCGGTTCGCCGCTGTCGAGCAGCGCCCACCGGCCGGCGGCGTGGCGCGGCCGCGCCGCCCGTCCCCGCCCTTCGCCGCGGCGGCGCTTGGGGTCGACGAGCGCCCGCAGGTTGTCGTAACCGTCGGCGCTCACGAGGCCGGCCGCCACCAGCTCCCACAGCCCGTCCTCGACCTCGCTCGGCAGGCGGCCGGTCGCGCGCACCAGCTCGGGCAGGAACGAGGCGCCGCGGCTCGCGAGGGCGTCGCGCACTTCGCGCGCCGGGTGCGACAGGGCCGCGTCGTCGGCGCCGCCACCGCCGCGACCGGCCGCGGCGAGCAACCAGTCGGCGTCGGCGCGCAGAAAGAGGGTAATCGGCGCCACCCGCGTCGGCCGAACGCGCGGCGGGCGCGCCCCCGCGGTCCCGCGCTGCGCGCCGGACGGCGCGGATGGACCGCCGGCAGCTCCCGAGGGCGGGGGCTGGCCGCGGGGCGCCAGGGACCGAGCACGGGGCGGCCGGGACCGCCGGTCGGCGGCGGCGTCCGAGCGGATGGACGCCGGCGATTCGAACGCCGGATGCGGCGACAGCCGGCCCCACATGACCTCGCCGGACAGGCAGAGCCGATCGAGGAGCTCGGGGTCGTACGAAGCGACCCGGCGCGCGATGACCTCCCGCTCGAGGGCGGCGCCGGAAATCTCCCAGCCCTGAAGCTGCTTCAGGACCTGCAGCAGGCCGTCGACGCCGTGCATCCGAGTACCCGGCGCGAGGTGCTGCCAGCGCAGCAGGAAACGAACGAAGTCCGCGGTCGAGACCGGCTCGATCTCGCGGCGCAGGCTCCCGATGGTCAGACGGTGGATGCGCGCGAGGACGCGCCGGTTGCACCACTCGACCTCCGCCCCGGCCCCGTCTCCGGTCGCCGCGCCGGTGAACCGCCCGCGCAGCACCTGTCCCTCGCCCTCGAGGCGCGTCAGGCCGGCATCGACGAGGCCCGGGGGCAGCGCGAGCCGATCGGCCAAGCCCGACGCCGTCACCGGCCCCGTGGACTCGAGCCATCCCCGCAGCAGCTCCGCCGCCGCGGCCTCGCGGTCGGGGGGGCCGGGCCGGCCGATGTCGGGCAGCGGCGGCTCGACCGCCTCGCCCGGATAGAGAACGCGGACGAGGCCGAGGCGCTCGGTGGGCACCCACAGCCGAGTCTCGCCGACCCGCAGCACCCCCGCGCGCCGCGACGCGGCCAGGGCGTCGAGCCACACCGCCCAATCGGGGACCGGGGGCAGCGCCACCAGGGTCAGCAGCGCGTCGTGCAGCTCGTCGGGGTCGCGCACCACCGGCCACGACTCGTCGGCGACGGTGGCGATGGCCGCGGGGTCGAGGGCCCCCATGCCGCCGGGGTCGCTGCCCAGCGATCGCCGCAACTGCACCGCGCGCGCGCGGCGCTCCTCGAGCGGCGCGTCGTCGAGGAACGCGTAGGGATTGGCGTTGAGAATCTCGTGACCGAGGGGCGAGGGCTCGGCCGTGTCCACGGCCACCGTCCGGACGGCGCCCGACTCGATGCCCGCGAGCACCGCCCGCAGCCCGTCGAGGTCCATCGCCTCGTGCAGGCAGTCGCGCACCGTCTCGTTGACGAGGGGATGGTCGGGAATGCGGATGTCGCCGGTGAGGTTCTCCTGACACGCGACCTGGTCCGGGAACACCGAGGCGAGGAGGTCGTCGGAGCGCATGCGCTGAATCGGGGGCGGCACCTTGCGCCCACCCGCGAACCGCAGCACCGCGAGGGCCCGAGACGCGTTCCACCGCCACCGCGCCCCGAACATGGGCGACGGCAGCATCGCCTGCGTCAGCACCTCCTCGACGGTGTCGACGTTGAGGAACCGGAAGATGGTCTCCAAGGGAAAGCTGTGCTGCTCGGCGAGCGAGATGAGGACGCCGTTGTCGGTCGCCGCCGCCTGCAGCTCGAAGTTGAACGAGCGGCAGAACCGCTTCCGCAGCGCGAGCCCCCACGCCCGGTTGATGCGGGCGCCGAACGGGGCGTGCACGACGAGCTGCATGCCCCCGCCCTCGTCGAAGAACCGCTCGGCCACGACGGTGCGCTCGGCCGGCACCGCGCCGAGGGCGGCGGCGCCGGCCCGCACGTACGCCGCCGCCTGCTGCGCCCCCGCCCGGTCGAGCCCACAGGTCTCGGTGAGCCACGCCACCGCGCGGCCGAGGCCTTCGTCCTCGCCGCCGCCGACCCCGTCCTCCGCCGATTCAGCGAGGCCTTCGTCCTCGCCGCCGCCGGCCCCGTCCTCCGCCGATTCAGCGAGGCCTTCGTCCTCGGCGACGCCGGCCCCGTCCTCCGCCGATTCGGCGAGGCCTTCGTCCTCGGCGCCGCCGGCCCCGTCCTCCGCCGATTCAGCGAGGCCTTCGTCCTCGGCGCCGCCGGCCCCGTCCTCCGCCGACGCCTGGCGGCCGGCATGACCGCTGGTCCCCGTCTCCACCGTCGCCGGCTCGGGGCAGCCCGCATGACCGCCGGCCCCGGTCGCGGGCCCGCCGCCGGTCATCTCCGCGATCCGCTCGCGCAGGCGCGACACCTCCTCCGACAGCTCGGGGGTCCGCCCCGGAGCTTCTCCGCGCCAGAAGGGCAGCGACGGCGCCGCGCCATGGGCGTCCTCGACCCGGAGCCGGCCCGACTCGACCCGGCGGATGCGCCACGACGTGGTCCCGAGCAGGAAGATGTCGCCGGCGAGGCTCTCCACCGCGAAGTCCTCGTCGACGGTGCCGACCGTCGTCTGGTCCGGCTCGGCCACCACCAGGTAGTTGGCGTTGTCGGGAATGGCCCCGCCCCCGGTGATCGCGGCGAGCCGGGCCCCGCGCCGCCCGCGTACGGCGCCGTTCACGCGGTCGCGGTGCAGGTACGCCCCCGAGCGCCCGCGCGACGTGGCGATGCCGTCGGACAGCATGTCCACCACCGCCTCGAACGCAGACCTCGGCAGCTCCGCGTAGGGCGCCGCCTCCCGCACGAGCGCGAAGAGATCGTCGACCGACCAGGTCTCCGACGCGCACGCGGCCACGAGCTGCTGGGCCAGCACGTCGAGCGGCCAGTCGGGAATCTCCAGGTGGTCGAGCCGCCCCTGCCGGATCGCGTGAACGAGGGCGGCGCACTCGATGAGCTCGTCACGGGTGGTCGCGAAGAGCCGCCCTCGCGGCACGTGGGAGCGGTCCGCGGTGTCGACGTGGTGGCCGGACCGACCGACCCGCTGCAGGGCGACCGCGATCGACCGCGGCGACCCGATCTGGCAGACGAGGTCGACGGTCCCCACGTCGATGCCGAGCTCCAGCGACGCCGTGGCGACGACGGCGCGCAGCTCGCCGACTTTCAGCCGCCGCTCCGCCGCCTGGCGGATCCGGCGCGAGAGGCTGCCGTGGTGCGCGAGCACGGCGTCCTCGCCGAGGCGCTCCTCCAGGTGGTGGGCCACGCGTTCGCACAGCCGCCGCGTGTTGACGAAGACGAGGGTCGTGCGGTGGGCGAGTATCAGCTCGGCGATGCGGTCGTAGATCTCGCCCCACATCTCGTTGGTGGCGACGACCCCCAGCTCGTCGCGCGGCACCTCGACGGCGAGGTCGAGCCGCCGCCGGTGCCCGCTGTCGATGACCTTCACGGCAGTGGCGGCCGACTCCTCGGCGGCCTCGTCGGGTGCCGTCCCCCGCAGAAACCGGGCGACCGCGTCGATCGGCCGCACCGTGGCCGACAGCCCGACGCGCTGGGGCCGCGGGTTCCCCGCCTTCCGGACCAGGTCGTCGAGCCGGGTGAGGGTCAGCGCGAGATGCGACCCCCGCTTGTCGTCGGCAAGGGCGTGGATCTCGTCGACGATGACCGTCTCGGCCTGGCGCAGGGCGGCGCGGCTGCGCTCGGCCGTCAGCAGGATGAACAGCGACTCCGGCGTCGTGACGAGGATGTGCGGCGGCCGGCGCACCATCCGCTCGCGCTCCCAGGCGGGCGTGTCGCCGGTCCGCACTGCGGTCCGGATGCCGGGGGCGGGCATGCCCCGCTCGAAGGCGAGCTGCTCGAGCTCGGCCAGCGGGGTCTCGAGGTTGCGCCCGATGTCGTTGCTGAGCGCCTTCAGGGGCGAGACGTAGACCACCTCGACCCGATCGTCGAGCCGGCCCGCGAGGCCGGCCGTCACCAGGCGGTCGAGACAGATGAGGAAGGCGGCGAGGGTCTTCCCGGACCCGGTGGGCGCCGACACCAGCACGTCACGGCCGGCCCGGATCGCCGGCCAGGCTTCGAGCTGCGGCGCGGTGGCGGCGGCGAACCGCCCCCGGAACCACTCGGCGGTCAGGGGATGGAAGTCCAGCATGGCGGGGCCGGCGACCGCAGGGGAACCCGCAACGAGATCCGGGTTCGCCATTGGCCTCGAGAGACGCGCTTGCGGTCCCCCTCGCCGGGCGATCCGCCGCGGCGGGCGGCAACCGGGGGTCGCGGCGGGCGGCGGCCGGGGCCGCGGCGGATCGGAACGCCGAACCGTCAATCGCGTCGGCGGCGGCGCCCCGAACGGTCGCCGCGGGACGCGCCACCGTCGCGCGCCGAGCCGCCGCCCCGAGGCCGCGCCCCGCCCGGCGGCGGCGGCGGAGCCGGATTCAACTCGAAGTAGCGGTCGCACGCGGCGCGAAACCGTTCGGAGAGCCGGTGCCCGATCTCTCCAGGGACGACCCCGAGCGCCCGCCGCTCCGCCTGCAACCGTCTCACCTTCTCGGCATCCTCGCGCCGCTTGGCGTCCGCATCGGCACGGGCGCCCATCGTGTTGGTGGCCAGTGCCTCGCGCAGCCGCGCCGCGAGAATCTCGGACGGCGAACGCTCGTCCGCGGGCGGCGCGGCGGTCTCCGCCTCGATCATCGACTCGACGCGCTCGCAGAGACGTTCGAGGGCCGGCACGTGGCGCGCGGGATCGAGGTCGGTGCCGGCGAACGCGCCGGGAAACCGATCGACGACCCGGCCGATGGCGGCATCGAACCGCGCCGTCAGGCTGCGTTCCTGCGGCCGGGGCACCGGGGCCATCGCGCGCCACTCGGTCCGGACCGCCTCGACGGTCGCGGCGAGATCGGCCGGTGGGTCGGCATCGCCGCCGCCGCCGTCGACGTCGGGCGCCATCCCTTCGAGGCGTTCGCACAACGCCGCCCGGGCCAGGATCTGCTCGGCGTAGGGAGCGTCCACCGCCTCGCGCGCCCGCGCGTAGACCTGATCGCACGCCGCGCGGAACCGCTGCCACAGGGTCTCGGAGCGCGAGCGACGCACCGGCCCCACCGCCTTCCACTCCGCCTGCAGCTGCCTGACCGCCGCCTTGGCCGCCTCCAGGTCGCTCTCGTCGGCCAGCGCCTCCGCCTTGGCGCACAGCTCCTCCTTCGCCTGCGCATTCTTCGCCCAGACCTGCTTGCGCTCCGCCAGGTCCTGGCGGCGCCGGCGGAAGAAATGGCCGCAGGCGGCGCGGAACCGGCTCCAGACCTCGCGCTCCTCCTTGCGGGCGGCCGAGCCGATCTCCTTCCACTGCTCCTGCAGCTCGGTCATCCGCTGCGCGACCTGGATCCAATCGGTGGAGTCGGCCAGCCGCTCGGCCTCTTCGCACAGCGCGACCTTCTTCGCGAGATTCTCGCCGCGCACCGCGTCCTGCACGGCTCGGTATGCCTCGAACCGGGGCTGCAGGGCGTCGTGCGCCGCCTTGAAGCGCTGCCAGACCTCGTTCTTCTCGTCGACGGCGACGTCGCTCGCCTGGCGCCACTCGTTCATGATCCGCCGGAACTCGCGCGCGAACGCCTCGTCGTCTTCTTCGCCGCGCGCCGCGAGCGCTTCGAGACGCTGGCACAGCGCCGCCTGGACCCCGACGTTGGCCCACTGCTTCCACTCGACGAGCCCCCGCAGCTCGCGGACCCGGCCGGTCAACCCGGTCTGGGCCGCGCGGAGCCGATTCGTCAGAGCCTCCTGGTCCTGGCGGGTCGGCAGGCGCCCCAGATTGCCGAGCAGGGACCGGGTCAGCCGGAGACAGTGCTCGGCGTCCTTCAGCTCGAGCTGCTCGTCGGCCAGCGCCTTCTCGATCTCGTCGCAGCGGGCCTTCTGCTTGACGAGATTCGCGTGCTCGCGGCGACGGCGAGCTTCGCGGGCGGCGAACAACCGGTCGCCCCGCTTCTGTTCCGCCGCCGCCACCCGCGGGGCCAGCTCCGCCAGCTCGCCCGGCGTGGACGCTCCGGCCAGCGTCGTCCATTCGTCGTGCGGCGCCTTCCACTCCGTCGTCAGCGCCTCGAGATCCTGGGTCGCGCTGACCGCCTCGAGCCGGGCCGCCAGCGCCGTCAGCCGGGCGACGCGGTCCACCGCGGTGCGGCGCCGCCCGACCTGCCGTTCCGCCGCCGTCACCAGATCGCCGAACTGCCGCTCGATCTGCGTCGAGGCATCCCCCCGCGCGTCGTCACCGCCGGTCGTCGGGTCGGCGTCCGCGGCGTCGCCGCTGCCGGACGGGACCTCGGGCAGCGCCGTCCACTCCGCGCGGACGACCCCGATCTCGGCCGCGAGGGCATCCGCGTCGCGGGTCTCGTCGGCCGCGATCGCGGTCAGGCGGTCGCACAGCGCGACGCGCGCCGCGAGGGCTTCGCTGCGCACCTGACGGCGCCGGACGGCGGCGCTGCGCTCCGCATCGAGCCGCGCCAGTTGCTCGAGCCCCGCCGCCACCGCCGCCCGCCAGCGCTCCGCCAGCGCGGCAGGCGCGGCAGGCGCGACAGGCGCGACAGGTGCGACAGGTGCGGCAGGCGCGGCAGGTGCGGCAGGCGCGGCAGGCGCGGCGGGTGCGGCAGGCGCGGCAGGTGCGGCAGGCGCGACAGGCGCGGCAGGTGCGGCAGGCGCGACAGGTGCGGCAGGCGCGGCAGGCGCGGCAGGTGCGGCAGGCGCGGCAGGTGCGGCAGGCGCGGCGGGTGCGGCAGGCGCGGCGGGTGCGGCAGGCGGCGCATCCGCCGCCGGCGCCGCCTCCCCCGCGAGCGACGTCTCACCCGCTCCCGCGTCCGGCTCTTCGGGGGCGACCGGCGTTTCCGGGCCGGCAGGCTCTTCCCGGGCGACCGACCCCGCGGTCTCGGCGGACGCCCCGGTCCCGCCGGGCGCTTCCCCTTCAAACAGCTCCCGCCAGTCGCGCTCCGCCTGGTCGAGCGCGGCGGACACGGTGTCCCACTCCTGAACCCCGGCCAGCGCCTCGACGCGCTCGCACAGCTCCTCGCCCCGGCGCCACCTCTCGTCGGCGGTCAGCGGGACGGGCTGGGCGTCGATCTCGGCGAGGGCGGTCCTCGCCCGCCGCGACACCGGCTTCGTGCGGGCGCGGACCGCGATGGTCCGCAGCCGGTCCCGATCGGCAGGGCCCAGGGGAGCGAGCCGCTCGAACGCGGCGAGGGCGACCTCCCGATGGTCGGTCTTGACCGCCACCGCCACCAGCTCGTCACGCTCGTGAATCCGGTCGAGGGCCGCCCCCCGCACCGCGCGGTGCGTCGATCGCCGGGCGACGGCGCCGATCGCCTTCTGGGAGTCGAGACGGCCGAGGGCCGAACGGCTGATCGCCTCCATCCGGGCGGTCCGGGCGACCTCACCGAGATCGCGCGCCTCCGACAGGCCGGCCAGCGCGGCCTCGCCCACGTCGGGCTCCGTCGCCTCAATCGCGATCGCCCGCAACATCGAGACCGCCTCGTCCCGGACCTGCTCGTCCGAGTCCGTCCGGGCGATCCGGCCGATCGTCTCGGGGTCGGACAACCGGGCGACCGCGGCCAGCCTCACGTCGGCGTCGGCGTCCTCCGAGGCAATCGCCGCGAACACCTCCTGGGCGTCGTTCTCCAGGCCGTCCACGGCCGAGGCCCGCACGAGCGGATCCTCGTGCCGCCAGTCCGGCTGCCCTCGCAATCGGTCGAGCAAACTCATGAGGCTGATGGTCCCGCTCAATCCGTCCGTACGGCTCCGGAGGCGACAGGCCGACGGCGATCGCCGACAAGCGCCACTAGACAGCGCCAAGGGGAATTATGCATACTCGGGGCCAAAAGTGGAGGGTCGCGGTTGCTCGGGACGAGATCGAGCCACCGGTTCCTGACGCGCCGGGCGCCGGTCCCGGGAAATCCAAACACTTGGATTCTAGCTACCAGCTATTGGATGAGCGGCCCCGGCGTCGCTCCCGGAGGAGCGATTCGTCGCTTCTGCACGAGCGATCCGTCGCTCCAACGGCCAAAGGAGGCCCTTCATGTCTCGACCTCTCGCGTTCCTCGTGATCTGCGGTCTCGCCGCCTTTTCGGCCGCCCCGCCCGCCGCCGCCCAGAACCCCGTCGTCGTGATCGAGACCAGTCTCGGCTCCATCACCGCCGAGCTCGACCGCGGGAACGCGCCGGTCTCGGTGGCCAACTTCCTCGCCTACGCGGAGAGCGGCTTCTACAACGGCACCATCTTCCATCGGGTCATCCGGGGCTTCATGATCCAGGGTGGCGGCATGACGGCCGATCTCCAGAGGAAGGAGACCCGCGCCCCGATCCGGAACGAGGCGACGAACGGGCTCTCGAACGACCGGGGCACGCTGGCGATGGCCCGCACCAACGTCGTCGACAGCGCCACCGCCCAGTTCTTCATCAACACCGTCGACAACCCGGGGCTGAACAATCGCGGCACCGACCCCGGCAGCTACGGCTACGCGGTGTTCGGGCGAGTGATCGACGGCATGGACGTCGTCGACGAGATCGAGAGCGCGTCGACCGGGCGCAACGGCCCGTTCAATGACGTACCCAACACGACGATCGAGATCCTGTCCGTCACCGTGCAGTAGCGGCGCACCGGCGTCGGCGACCACCCGCCGGCCACCGGGCCGACGCGACCCCCCGCAACCAGTGAAGGAGCCCTAGTGCCTCTACGCATCTGCCCGGTACCCCGGGCGAAGTCCCGTTTTGCCGCCCTCCCCGCCCACCGTCGACCCGCCCGCGGGGCCGGGCGCCTGCTGTCGGCCTGCGTCCTCGCCGCCCTGCTGGCCGCGCCCGCGGCGGGCCAGGACATGCCGCCGAACCCCCGGGTCCTGGTCGACACGAGCATGGGGAGCTTCGAGATGGAGCTGTTCCGAGACCGCGTCCCGGCGACGGTGGTCAACTTCCTGGTCTACGTGCGCGACGGCTACTACGACGGCACCGTGTTCCATCGGATCCTCCGCGACGTGATCGTGCAGGGCGGCGGCTTCATGGTCGGCGAGGACGACCGACTCGAGCCGAAGCTCGAAGGGCTCCGCGGCACCATCATCAACCAGGCGAGCCGCAACCAGCTGAACGTGCGCGGCACGGTGGCGATGGCGCGCGGGGCCGATCCCGACAGCGCCCGACAGCAGTTCTTCATCAACCTCGACAACAACGATAACTTCAACTATCGCAACAGCCTGCCGTCGGGCATCGGCTATGCCGTCTTCGGCGAGGTGACCGACGGCATGGACGTCGTCGACCGGATCGGCCGCGTCCAGACGGGCCGCCAGGACCGGATGCAGGACGTTCCGCGGGAGCCCGTCATCATCCACTCCATCACGCGGGTCGAACCCGGCTAGCGTTCCGGACCGCCGGCGCGGCGATGCTCGCGCCGGGCCGGTTCCCCACTCGCCGCTCCCCCCGATCCCGCGACCGCCGAACGCCGGGATCGGGGCGATCCGACACCGAACGAGCCCGCTGACCATGGCGGATCGCACTCTCCCGCCCCGCGACGACGCCGCGCTCGAACGCCGCATCCTGGAGCTGGTCGGCCAACTGACGGCGGAGCTCCGCCCGGGGTCGGCCGCCGCCGGCGTCAACCGGGACGACTCGCTGGAACGTGACCTCGGACTGAGCTCTCTCGAGCAGGTCGAGCTGATCAGCCGCATCGAGCGAGCCACCGGCATCCGGCTGACCGACACCGTGCTCGGGGCCGTCGACACCCCCGCGGACCTGGTGCGGGCAGTGGTCGCGGCCGAGCCCGGGGTCTCGGAGACGGCGCCCTCGGTGCGGCCGGCTCTGGGGACCGCCGCCGCCGCCCCGGACACCGCGGAGACCCTCGTCGATGTCCTCGAGTGGCACGCCCGCGCCTCACCCGACCGGCCCCACATCAGCCTGCGGCCCGACGACGGCCCCGAGCGAACCCTCACCTACGCCTGGTTGTGGCGCCGCGCCGCGGCGGTGGCCGCCGCGTTGCGCGCCCGCGGTCTCGGACAGCGCGACACCGTGGCGATCATGCTGCGGACCGAGGCGGCGTTCTTTCCCGCCTTCTTCGGGACGCTGCTCGCGGGGGCCGTCCCGGTTCCCGTGTACCCGCCGTTCCGCCCCGACCGGATCGCCGAGTATGCCCGCCGGCAGGGGCGCATCCTGTCGAACGCCGGGGCCCGCGTGCTCATCACCTTCGCCGCCATCGAGCGTCTCGGGACGCTGCTGCGGGGACAGGTTCCGACGCTTTCCGACGTCGTGACCCTCGACGACCTCGCCCCCGAGGGCGCCGACGACGGCCCCCTGCCGGACCGGCCCTCGAGCTGGCAGACCGGCGACGACCCGGCGCTCATCCAGTACACGTCGGGCAGCACCGGCCAGCCGAAGGGGGTGCTGCTGACGCACGCGAACCTGCTCGCCAACATCCGCGCCATCCGGGACGGGCTCGCCATCCGGCCGGACGACGTCGCCGTGAGCTGGCTGCCCCTCTATCACGACATGGGGCTCATCGGCGCCTGGCTGGGTTGCCTCTACACCGGCATCCCCGTCGCCATCCTGTCGCCGCTCGCGTTCCTGTCGCGCCCCGCCCGCTGGCTGTGGGCCATCCACGAGCATCGGGCCACCCTCTCGGTGGCGCCGAACTTCGCCTTCGACCTGTGCGCGGCCAAGGTCACCGACGAGGAGATCGCGGGCCTCGATCTCGGATCGCTCCGCATCCTCCTCAACGGGTCGGAGGCGATCGTGCCCCGCACCCTGACCCGCTTCGCCGAGCGCTTCGCCCCGGTCGGGCTGCGGCCCGACGCCCTGCGGCCGGTGTACGGGCTGGCCGAGTGCTCGGTCGGCCTCGCCGTCACCCCGCAGCGTCATCCGCCGCGCGTGGACCGGATCGACAAGGCGTTCCGCTCCACCGGGCAGGCCGCGCCGAGCAACGCGCCGGACGCGCTCGAGTTCGTATCGTGCGGCGCCCCCCTGCCTCGGCACGAGATCCGCATCGCCGACGCGACGGGGGCGCAGCTCGGTGAGCGGCGGGAAGGGCGGGTGCAGTTCCGCGGCCCCTCGACGATGGCCGGCTACTACCGCAACCCCGACGCGACCCGGGCCGTCACCACCGACGACGGCTGGCTCGATTCGGGGGACCTCGGCTACGTGGCGGGCGGCGAGCTGTTCCTGACGGGACGGCGCAAGGACATCGTCATCAAGGCGGGGCGCAATATCTATCCGCACGAGGCCGAAACGGTCGTCGACGCCGTGGACGGCGTGCGCAAGGGCTGCGTCGCCGCGTTCGGGGTCCCCGATGCCGCCCTGGGGACCGAGCGGCTGGTCGTCGTGGCCGAGACCCGCGTCACCGAACCGGCCCGGCGCGAGCAGGTCCGCCGGGAGATCCTCGAGCGGGTGGCGGGCGCCCTCGGCGTCCCGCCGGACACCATCGTGCTGTCCCGTCCCGGGTCCGTGCTCAAGACATCGAGCGGCAAGGTACGCCGGGGCGCGACCCGCGACGCCTGGCTCGCGGGGGCGCTCGAACGCGGCCCCGACTCGATCGCACGCCAACGGGCGGCGATGGTCTGGCGGGCGGCGGGCGGGTACTGCGGCCGCGCCGCGGACATCCTGCTGAGGTCCGCCTACACGCTCTACATGGTCGTTCTGCTGGCGCTGCTGACGCCCCCGCTGTGGCTCCTGGTGCGAACGAGCCCCCGGCCCGCCGCGGCCCGGCGCTGGCTGGGCCGGTTCGCGCGGATGCTCGCCGCGGCCTCGCTCTCCCGGGTCACCGCGGACGGGCTCGGGCGCCTCCGAGATCTCGGGCCCGCCGTCTACGTGGCCAACCACGCGAGCTTCGCCGACGTGGCGGTGGTGCTCGCCACCCTCCCCGCCGGCTTCCGCTTCGCCGCGAAGGGCCGGCTGGCGACCTACCCGATCCTGAGGACGATCATCCGCCGCGGCGGCTACCTGCAGATCGAGAAGACCGCGCTGTCGCAGCGAATGGAGGGCGCCGACGAGGTCCGCGCCACGCTGGCCGACGGCGATTCGATGTTCGTGTTCCCGGAAGGGCGTTTCGTCCGAGCGCCGGGCCTGCTGCCGTTCCGGCTCGGCGCGTTCCGCGCCGCGGCCGAGGCGGGACGCCCAGTGGTGCCGGTGGCGCTGACCGGCACCCGGCGGATGTTCCCAGCGGGGACCCTGCTGCTGAGGCCCGGCCGCATCCGCGTCGTGGTCGGGTCGCCGCTGCGCCCGCGGAGCGCGGACTGGAGCGAGGTCGTCCGGCTTCGGGACGAGGCGCGGCGCGCGATTGCGGAGGCGGCGGGCGAGGAATCGGCGCCCCGGGAGTCGACGCCGTAGGACGACGCCGCCGGCGCCGGAGACGCCGGGACACGGCGCCGGCCTCAGGACGCCAGCACGATCCGTCCCACCGCGCGGCCGGCCCGCAGGTCGTCCAGCGCGCCCTGGGCGCCGGCCAGGGGCCGCGGCGCGATGGGTATCGACGGCGCCCGCCCGGCCCCGGCCAGACGCATCAGCTCGCCCATCTCGGCGAGGCTGCCCACGTACGACCCCTGCACGGTGAGGCTTCGCAGCGGCCAGAGGGGCAGCGACGCCCGCAACTCTCCCCCGAAGAGCCCCACGACGACGAGCAGCCCCCCCGTCGCCAGCACGCCGAGCCCGAGCGCGGCGCTGCTCTCCGATCCCACGAAGTCGATGACGGCGGCGGCCCCGCCGCCGGTGGCTCGGCGGACTCGTTTCGCCGCGTCCGGGTCCCGGGCATCGACGACCTCGGCCCCCGCCTCGGCCCCCGCCTGCAGGGTCGCGTCGTCGACGTCGGCGGCGACGACGAGGGAAGCGCCGGTCAGCGCTCGGGCGAGCCGCAGCGCCGCGAAGCCCACGCCCCCGAGCCCGACGATGACGAGCGGCCGCCCGTCGACCCGCGCTTGGACCTTGCGGACCGCGCCGAACGCGGTGAGCCCGGAGCAGGCGTAGGTGCACGCCAGCGTCACCGGCAGGTCCTCGATCTCGAACAGGTAACGGGGATGCGGAACGAGGACGTGGTCGCTGAACCCGCCGGCTTGCGTCACCCCGAGCGCCCGCGGCTGCGGGCACAGGTGCTCGTGCCCCGACGCGCACGTGTCGCACGCGCAGCAGCCGATCCAAGGGTACGCCACGTAGCGCGCCCCCAGCTCGACGCCGCCGGCGTCCGGGCCGCAGGCCGCGGCCGCGCCGGCGATCTCGTGCCCCAGCGTCAGGGGCAGCGTCCGCCCCCTCGACAGGTCGAGGCGCCGGCCGCCGCCCATGTCGAAGAAGCCGTCCTGGAGATGCAGGTCGCTGTGGCACACGCCGCAGGCCTCGATGCGGAGAAGCACCTCGGTCCCCGCGGGCTCCGGCGGGGAGGACTCGACCCGTTCCAGGGGACCGCCGAACCGGGTGAGCTGATAGCTGATCATCGTCGACCCTCCCGGCCGCCCCGGCCACGCCGGCGCCGCCCGGCGCGGTCTCGGCGTGCGGGCGGCCGCCCGTCGATGGAGAAACGCGGGCGGAGCCACGCGTCCTCGCCCGCCGGCCGCTCGAGCGCCGCGCCCCGCTCGTCCATGAGATGGAGAAACGCGGGCGGAGCTACGCGTCCTCGCCCGCCAGCCGCTCGAGCGCCGCGCCCCGCTCGTCCATGACTCGCTTCAGGCCAGCGCCCGATCGAGGTCGGCCAGCAGGTCCTCGACCGCCTCGATGCCGATCGACAGCCGCAGCAGGTCGTCGGGCACCCGCGTGCCCGGCCCCTCGACCGGCGCGCGGTGCTCCACCAGGCTCTCGACGCCGCCCAGCGAGGTGGCGTTCCTGAACAGCCGCAGCGCGCCCGCCACCCGCCTCGCGGCCGCCGCGCCCCCCCGCGGGCGGAACGACAGGAGCATCCCGAACCCCCCCGACATCTGACGCGCCGCCACCGCGTGCCCCGGGTGCGACGGCAGCCCCGGGTAGTGCACCTCGACGACGGCGGGATGCGACGCCAGCCACTCGGCGATGCGCATCGCGCTGTCCGCCGACCGCGGGACCCGGAGGAAGAGGGTCCGCATGCCGCGCAGCAGCAGCCACGCCTCGAACGGCCCGAGCACCGCGCCCCGATACCCGCGATCGTGGGCGAGCCGCTCCCACCACGCGTCCCGGCGGGCGGTGACGAGCGCCCCCGCCAGGACGTCGGCGTGGCCGTTGAGCTGCTTCGTCGCCGAGTGCACCACCAAGTCGGCGCCGTGCTCCAGGGGTCGACAGAGCACCGGGGTGGCGATGGTGCCGTCCGCCACGAGCCGGGCCCCCGCCGCGTGCGCCGCCTCGGCCGCCTCCCTTATGTCGGTGATCGCCGTGCTCGGGTTCGCCGGGGTCTCGATCCAGACGATCTTCGTGCGTCCGGGCCTGAGGGCCGCCTCGAGCGCGGCCGGATCGCCGTTCGGCACGAGGTCGAGATCGATGCGGCCGCGGCCCGCGAGCTCCTCCAGCCACCGCTGGATCGTCCAGTACATCTGCTCGGGCGCGACCACGTGGTCACCGGGGTCGAGGGTCTCGAACACGGTGGTGGCCGCCGCCATCCCCGACGCGAAGAGCAGCGCCCCTTCGCCGCCCTCCAGGCGGTCCAGCAGCGCCTCCGGCTGGTCGTAGGTCGGGTTGTGGTCCCGCGTGTAGGTGCGGCCGCCCGGATAGCTGCCGTCGGGCGCGCGCTCGTAGAGGGTGGACGGATGGATGGCGGGAACCACCGACCGGGTGGTCGGGTCCATCCACCCGAGCGCCTGCGCGGCCAGCGTCTCCGGGCGGTCGCGGGAGTCGCCGGCCATGCTGCGGTCATTCTATCCCGGACGCGGCCGGCTCAAGCCCGGGCGGCGCCGATGTCGACGGCGATATGGCGCCACTTGCCCTGGCGGAAGCGGACCACGCTGAGCCCGCATCGGGTCATGTGGCCGATGACGATGGCGAGCCAGATGTCGCGCGACTCCAGGCCGGTCGTCGCCTGCAGGAGGGCGCAGATGCCGAGGGGCACGATGACCTGCGAGACGATGGAGATGTACAGCGGGCTCCGGGTGTCGCCGGTGCCCTGCAGTCCGCCGGTGTGGGCCAGGGCCACGGTGACGAAGAGGCCCGAGACCGCGAGATAGCCGAGCAGCTCGACCCCGATGTCGACGACCGCGCCCTCGTGCATCCCGAAGATCGCGAGCAGCGGCCGCGGTATCGAGATGAAGAGGATACCCACCCCGCCGGCGACCATGAGGCCCATCAGGGACGCGACCCACGTCGACCGGGCGCTGCGGTCCGGGAACCCCGCGCCGAGGTTCTGGCCGGCCACCGCCGCGGTGGCCCCCATCAGCCCGACCGAGGTCCAGGTGATCAACGAGAAGAGCTCGGTGTAGCCCACCGCGTAGGCGGCCTGGGCGGCGGCGCTCTCCTGGAGGGAGCCGATGAACCGGAGCATGAGCACCCCGCCGAGGTTCATCACGACGCCCTGGAACCCGGCGGGCAGGCCGAACCGGAACAGGGACCGGATGATCTCCAGGTTCGGCCGGTACGACATCGTCCGCGAGAAGTGGATGACGAGCCGGTCCGAGAAGAGGAGCCACAGGAAGACGGCGGCGGTGATGCCGCTCGCGATCGCCGTGCCCATCGCCGCGCCGCGGGTGCCGAACGCCGGGATCGGCCCCAGCCCGCGGATCAGCACGACGTTGAGCACGATGTTCATCGCGGTCATGACGATGCCGAGGCGCATCGGGGTCTTGGCGTCGCCGGCCGCCCGCAGGGCCCCGCCGAACATGAAGAACAGCAGCATCCCGATGCTGAAGACGAACAGGATGCGGATGTACGGCAGCGCCTCGACCTGCACCTCGGGGGCCGCGTTGATCAGCGTCAGCAGCGTCGGGGCGAGCCAGTAGCCGAGCGGGGCCATGATCCCGACGGCGAGGGCGACGGCGACGAAGAACGCCTGGTAGACCGACTGGTTGACCTTGTCGGGCTCGTTCGCCCCCGCGAACCGCGCCACCAGCACCCCCATGCCCGTGAACACCGACGCCACGAACACGATCACGAGGACGAAGATCTGAAGGCTGACCCCGATGGCGGCGTTGCCGGTGTGGCCGACGAAGTTGCCCACCATCGCCTGATCGATGATGCCCTGCAGCCCGGCGATGACGTTCTGCACCATCGTCGGCCACGCGAGCCGCCAGACCGCGGGGGTCAGCGGACCCTCGACGATCGACCGGTCGAACCTGGACTTGGCGGCGGCGGTCTCGGTCATGCGGCGCTCAGGCGGCCAACCGCGGCCCTCCCTGGAGAGAACGGCCCGCGCCGGGCCGGGCCGGCGTCGATGCGCGGCCCGCCCGCGCATCGGTCAGCGCGGGAAAGGACTTGTTTCGGGCACCCTTCATCGGACACGCCGGGAGTCTGCGCCGCGAGCGGTGCGGACCCCGGAACGATTGGCTGGGCGGCAATCGGAGCCGCAGGCGACGGCTTCCGGGCTAGGATAGAAGCCCGGATCGTGGAAGCAGCCCCGACACTGTATCAGATCGAAGCCCGGCTCCGCGCGGCCCTCGACGACCCGACGCCGCGCCCCGAGGTTCACGCCGCCCTCGCCCCCCGGCCGCGGCGAGGCTGGCCGACCGGCGTCGTCCCCCCGCCGACGCGCCCCGCCGCCGTCCTCGTCCTCCTCTACCCGATAGACGCGCGCGTGCACGTGGTGCTTACCCGGCGGGCCGACACCCTCGGCCGGCACGCGGGCCAGATCTCCCTGCCGGGCGGCGCCGTCGACGCGCACGAGACCATCGAGGCGGCGGCCCTGCGCGAGGCGCGGGAGGAGATCGGCGTCGGGACGGCCCCGAGGGTGGTCGGACGGCTGACCGCGCTGCACATTCCCGTCAGCAACTTCGCCCTCCACCCGATCCTCGCGGTCACCGACCGGCGACCCCGTTTCGTCGCCGCGGCCGAGGAGGTGGCCCACATCATCGAGGCGCCGCTCGACGAGCTCCGCGACGGCGCGGCCCGACGGCGCGGGTGGGTGTGGCGCGGGACCGAGATGATCGCGGCGCCGTACTTCGAGGTCCGGGGCGAGCGCGTCTGGGGCGCGACCGCGATGGTGCTCGGAGAACTGATTCACCTGCTGGACACGGACGGGGACGCAGCGTGACGCGCGCCCGTTGCCATGCTTCCGAGCCCGGCCCGGACCACATGTAGTAGTCTTTATCGACGGGTACCCCTACATGTAGGGGCGAGCCGGCCCCTTCGACGCACACGACCGACCCGTACTCGACGAGACCGGGGAATCTCCTCCCGGACGGGCACGCCGGCTCTCTACGGCGCACGCGACCGGCCGATGGCCAAGAGACCTACCCGGGGGACACCCCTGTTCGACGCCCCGCCTCCGGGTGACGAGGCCGAACCCGCCGAGCCGCCCCCGACCGAGACGGTCGACCTGACCGACGCGGCGCAGGCCCGCTACCTGAACTATGCGCTGTCGGTGATCACGGCGCGGGCCCTGCCGGACGTGCGCGACGGGCTCAAGCCGGTGCAGCGGCGCATCCTCTACACGATGTGGGAGCAGCGGCTGAACGCCGACGCCAAGCCCCGCAAGTCGGCCAAGGTGGTGGGCGACGTCATGGGAAGCTACCACCCCCACGGCGACACCGCGCTCTACGACACGCTCGTGCGCATGGCCCAGCCCTTCGCCCTGCGCTATCCGCTCGTGGACGGACACGGAAACTTCGGGTCGCTCGACGGCGACGGCGCCGCCGCCATGCGCTACACCGAGTGCCGCCTCGCCCCCCCGAGCGCCGAACTGCTCGACGAGATCGATCGCGACACGGTGCCGTTCCGGCCCAACTACGACGGCACCCGGACCGAACCGGTGGTGCTGCCGGCCAGGCTGCCCAACCTGCTCGTCAACGGCGCCACCGGCATCGCGGTGGGCATGGCCACCAACATCCCCCCGCACCACGCCGGCGAGGTGTGCGCGGCCCTGCTCGCGCTGCTCGACGACCGCGAGCTGAGCAGCGCCCGGCTGTGCCGCTACGTCAGGGGCCCGGACTTCCCCACCGGCGGGCAGGTCCTCAACTCGCCGGACGAGCTGGCCCGGATCTACGAGACGGGCAGCGGGGCGATCCGGATTCGCGCCACCTGGGAGCCGGGGCCCAAGACTCGCGGCGGTCGGACCCTCCACGTCACGAGCATCCCCTACGCGGTGAACAAGGCTCAGCTCGTGGAACGGATCGCCGACGTCATCCTCGCCCGCAAGCTCCCGCCCCTGCTCGACGTGAAGGACGTGTCGACCGACGACGTCCGCATCGCCCTGGAGATCAAGCGGGACGCCGACGAGCGGATGGTCATGGCGTACCTGTTCAAGCACACGCCCCTGCAGACCAGCTTCGCCGTCAACCTGACCTGCCTCGTGCCGACCGAGCAGCCGGAGGTGGGCCGGCCCCAGCGCCTCGACCTGCACGAGGCCCTCTCGTACTTCCTGCAGTTCCGTCTCGAGGTGGTGACCCGGCGCCTGGAGCACGAGCTGCGCGCCCTCGAACGCCGCATCCACATCCTGGAAGGCTTCGAGACGGTGTTCGATGCGCTCGACGAGGTGCTGCGGATCGTGCGGCGGTCCGACGGCAAGGCCGACGCGGCCCGCCGCATCATGCAGCGCTTCGAGCTCGACGCCGAGCAGACCGACGCGATCCTCGAGCTGAAGGTCTACCGGCTCGCGCGCCTCGAGATCATCGTCATCCGCGAGGAGCTGGCCGAAAAGCGGGAGCGGGCTCGGCGGATCGCGGGGCTCCTCGCCGACGAGGATCAGCGCTGGGGGCTCGTGCGGGAGGAGCTGCTCGCGATGCGGGAGGCCTACGGCGAGGCGGCGAATCCCCGGCGCACGCTGATCGAGACCGCCGGCGAGGAGGCGGAGTACACCGCCGACGACTTCATCGTGGCCGAGGACGCCATCGTCCTCGTCACCACCGACGGCTGGATAAAGCGGCAGAAGGAGGTGCGCGACCTCGCCGCCACCCGCCTCCGCGACGGCGACGCCCTGCTCGCCGCCCTCGCCGGCAGCACGCGCGCCACCGTCGTCTTCTTCACCAACTTCGGCGCCGCCTACACCGCCCGCATCGTCGACGTCCCCGCCACCACCGGTCACGGCGAGCCCATCCAGCGGCTCTTCAAGCTCCGCGACGGCGAGCGCGTCGTCGCCGCGATGAGCCTCGACGAGCGGGCCGCGCCGGGCATCGCGGCGGCCGGCGAGGAGGAGGTCCCGCCCCGGCACGCGGTGGCGGTGACCAGCGACGGCTACGGCCTGCGCTTCGGCCTCGGGCCGTTCGCGGAGCCGAGCACCCGTGCGGGACGGCGGTTCGCCCGCCCCGCCGCCGGGGCCGAGGTGGTGGGGGTGGCGGCCACGAGGGGGACGGAGACGGTCATCGCGGTGACCGCGGGGGCCCGGGCCATGCTGTGCCCGGTCCGCGAGATCAACTTCCTGTCGGGCCCCGGCAAGGGCGTCATCCTCATCAAGCTGCCGCGGGGGGCGGACCGCGTGCTCGGCTTCATCGCCTCGACCGGCGACCGGGACCTGCTGACGGTCGAGACGAGCCGGGGAGCCAGCCAGACCGTGAGCACCGCGAAGTACGGGGTCTCGAGCCGGGGCGGCAAGGGGCGCGCGCTGCTGCAGCGCGGGGGGTTCACACGGGTGATTCCGCCGCCGGTGACGGCGCCCGTGCTCGACGGGTAAGGGGCCTCGATCGACCCGTCGATCGGATACGACGATCCCATGGCGAAGAGCTACACGGCAAAGGACATCACGGTTCTGGAAGGCCTCGATCCGGTCCGCCGCCGGCCCGGCATGTACATCGGCGGCGTCGGCCCCGCCGGGCTGCATCACTTGGTCTGGGAGATCATCGACAACGCCGTCGACGAGGCGATGAACGGGCACGCGGAGCACATCGGCGTCACGCTGCACGCCGACGGGTCGTCGGTGACGGTCACCGACGACGGGCGCGGCATCCCCGTCGACACCCACACCCCGAGCGGACGCGGCGCCCTCGAGGTCATCTTCACCACCCTCCACGCGGGCGGGAAGTTCGAGCACCGGACGTACCGCACCGCGGGGGGGCTGCACGGGGTGGGGGCGAGCGTCGTCAACGCCCTGTCGAAGGAGCTCGTCGCCACGTCCACCCGCGACGGGGCGCGCTGGGAGCAGCGCTTCGCCCGGGGCCGGCCGGTCACCCGGCTGCGCCGGCTCGGGTCGGCCCGCGGCAGCGGCACGACGGTCTTCTTCCGGCCCGACGCCACCATCTTTCCGTCGACGGCGTTCGACGCCGAACTCATCGCCCGTCGGCTCGAGGTCGCCAGCTACCTCCACCGGGGCGTGACCATCGCCTTCTCCGACGAGGCGGGGGGACGGACCCGCCGCTTCCATCACGAGGACGGACTGGCCGACTACGCGCGTCGCATCGTCGGGGAGCGGCACGCCGCCCCGGTGCACGAGGCGCCGTTCGGCCTGACGCGTGACCACGACGGGGCCGGCGCCCGCGTCGATCTCGTCCTGCAGTGGACGGAGGCCACCGACGAGCACCTGCGCAGCTACGTCAACGGCATTCCCACCGGCTCGGGCGGCACCCACGAGAACGGGCTGCGGGCCGGCATCGGCAAGGCCGTCCGCCACTTCATCGAGACCCACGGCCTCACCCCGAAGGGAGTCGCGCTGACCACCGAGGACATCCGCGAGGGGCTCGTCGGCGTGCTCAGCGTCTTCGTGCCCGACCCGCAGTTCCAGGGACAGACCAAGGACCGGCTGAACAACCCCGAGCTGACCTCGACGGTCGACGGGCTCGTGCGCCCCGCCCTCGAGCACTGGCTGAACCACAACATCAGCGTCGCCGAGTCGATCGTGGCGCGCATCGTCCTCGCGGCGCGGGCCCGCGCCGCGAGCCGGGCCGCCCAGCAGGCGGTGTCGCGCAGGAGCGCCACCTCGAACCGCCTGAACCTGCCCGGCAAGCTCAGCGACTGCACGTCGCCGGGCAAGGCCGGCAGCGAGCTGTTCGTGGTGGAGGGCGACTCCGCCGGGGGCTCCGCCAAACAGGGGCGCGACCGGACCCGGCAGGCGATACTGCCGCTGCGCGGGAAGGTCCTCAACGTCGAGAGCGCGCCCCTCGCCAAGGTGCTCGAGAACAAGGAGCTCTCGGACCTCGTGACCGCCCTCGGCTGCGGCCTCGGCAAGACCTTCGACCTCGCCCGGCTCCGCTACGAGCGCGTCATCATCCTCGCCGACGCCGACGCCGACGGCAACCACATCGCCACCCTGCTGCTCACCTTCCTCTACCGGCACCTGCCGAAGCTGATCACGACCGGAAAGGTGTTCCTGGCCCAGCCGCCGCTCTACCGCATCGACGCCGGCCGGCGGACGCACTGGGCCCTCGACGACCGGCAGCGGGACGCGACGCTGGCCGCCGTCGCCAAGGGCAACGGACGGGTCCGCCCCGAGGTGACCCGCTTCAAGGGCCTCGGCGAGATGATGCCGAAGGTACTGTGGGAGACGACGCTGAACCCGAAGACCCGGCGCCTCCTGCGGGTCGAGGTCGCCGACCGGATACGGACCGACCGGGTCATCGCCGACCTGATGGGGCGCGACGCCTCGGCCCGGTTCCGGTTCATCATGGACCGGGCGGAGGACGCCGACGGCCTCGACGTCTGAGGGGCGCGGTCGTGCCGGCGGCCGTCACGCAACGGATTCCCCAGGTCGACCAGCGCCCCGACAGCCTCGACGGCGGCGCGATGGCGCCGGCGGCCGTCACGCAGCGGATTCGCTCTTCGCCATCCCGGCCGGGCGACGTCGACATCCAGCCGGCTGCAGGCTCGACCGCCTCCGGGCCGGGCGACGTCGACATCCAGCCGGTTGCAGGCTCGACCGCCTCCCGGCCAGGCGCCGGCCGTCGGTGGTAAGCTGCGCCCGATGACGGAGCCGGTCGGCCGGACCGCTCATGACGTCGAGCGTGCCGAGGGCGCCCCGCGGGCCGATGCGCCACGTCGGAATGGACCGGCGCCCCGGCTGGTCGTCCTCCTGCTGGGCGGGGTCACCCTGGCCTCGGGGCCGGCGTCCGCCCAGACGCCCGCCGTCGACCTCGACGTGCTGCTGGCGCGGGTCGGCGGTCAGCTCGAGCGCCACTTCCAGCGGTCCCAGAGCATCCTGTCCACCGAGACGGTGTCGGTGCGCTCCTTCGACCGGTCCATGCGGTCGCGGGGACGGTCGCGGCGGCTGGTCTACGAGCGTCACGTCGCGTGGGACCCGGCGGCGGGAGACCGCGTCCCGCCGGTGCGGATCGTGCGCGAGCTGCGGTCGGTCAACGGTCGCGACCCCGGCCCCGAGGACGCGGACGCCTGCCTCGCTCCCGCCACCGAAGACGACGACCCCCTGTCGGTGCTGCTGCCGGTCCGGCGACAGGCATACGACTTCAGCCCGGAGGGGATGGAGATCGTCGACGGGCGCCCCGTCGCGAAGCTCTCCTTCACGCCGATCGAGGTCCCGCCGGGCGAGGTCGAGTGGGCGGGCGACTGCGTCAGCCTCGATCTCGAAGGCTGGTACGGCGGAGACGCCTGGGTGGACGTGGAATCGGGCGACGTGCTGCGCCTCGACCGGCGCCTGACCCGACGGTTCGAGTTCCGCGAGCCGGGCGGCCCCGGAGCCGGCCGGCGCTGGAACCGGCTGGAGCGGGACGACATCAGCATCCGCTATGGCCGCGTCGCGTTCGAGGATCCCGACGAGACACTGCTGCTCCCCCGGTCGATGGACCACCACTGGTCCATCGAGGGCGGCGGGTTCATTCCCCGCTACGTTCGCACGCACCGATTCTCGAACTACCGGCGCTTCGTCACCGGCGGCCGACTGGTGGGCGCCGAGGCAGCGGCGACCCCGCCGTCGTCAAGATCGGCGCCACCGCCGGACCGCTGACCGTCGCGCAGGCACAGGCATCTCCCGCTGTGCGCACGGAGCTGCGTCGACTCCAGCGGAACCGCGACCCCGCCGCCGGCTCCGTCAGGCTCTCGCGTCGGAATCACCGCGTCAGGCGCGCTCGCCGTCGCGCAGGGCCCGCGCTGGCGTCGGCCCGGCGGTCGTTGATACGATAGGGACCGTGGGGCAGGGCCGGTCCCCGCGCCCGGCGCATTCCCGGCCCGCCGCCCCCGCGACGTACTGGAGAGACCGCCGATGCGCTGTTCAACCCGTCTCCTTCGCCTGCTCCCGCTCGTGCTGCTGCTGACGCCCGCCCCCGCGCCGGCCCAGCCCGCCGGCAAGGCCGCGGGCGCGGCGCCGGCCGACGCGTGGCCGCAGTTCCGGGGCGCCCCGTCCCTGAGCGGGGTGTCCGAGGCCGAGCTGCCGGCCGAGCTGACGCTGCAGTGGACCTACCAGGCGGACGACATCATCGACTCGTCGGCGGCCATCGTCGACGGCGTCGTCTACGTCGGCAGCTACTCGGGCAACCTCATCGCCCTGGATCTCGAGACCGGCGACGAGCGCTGGAAGTACTCGACCGGCGACATGGGCATCGGCGAGTCGTCGCCCGCCGTGGCCGGCGGCCTCGTGTTCATCGGCGACCTCGGGGGCGTGTTCCACGCCGTCGACGCCGCGACCGGCGAGGAGCGCTGGCGGTTCGAGACCCTCGGCGAGATCAAGTCGTCGCCGGTCGTCGTCGGCGACCGCGTGCTCATCGGCTCGTACGACGGCTTCCTCTACGCCCTCGACGTCGCCGACGGGGCCCTCGTCTGGAAGTACGAGACGCTCAACTACGTGCACGCCACGCCCGCGGTGTGGGACGGCGTCGCCTATTTCGGCGGGTGCGACTCGGTGTTCCACGGGGTGCGGATCAGCGACGGCGCCGAGGTGGTCAGCCTGCCGGCGGGCGCCTACACCATTTCCTCTCCGGCCATCGACGACGGTCAGGTCTTCTTCGGGACCTACGACAACGAGGTGATCGGCATCGACCTCGCGACGCAGTCGCTGATCTGGCGCTACGAGCACCCGCGGCGGCACTTCCCGTACTACTCGTCGGCCTTGGCGACGCAGGACACCATCGTGGTCGGCGGGCGCGACAGGATGATCCACGCCATCGACCAGCGGACCGGCGAGGCGCGGTGGACGTTCACGACCCGAGCGCGGGTCGACTCGTCGCCGGCCGCGAGCGGCGACCGCGTGTATGCGGGGTCGAGCGACGGCCGGCTCTACGTGCTGGACCTCGCGACCGGGGAGAAGCTCTGGGAGTTCGACACCGCCGCCCCCCTCGTGGCGTCGCCGGCCATCGCCGAGGGCCGGCTCGTCATCGGGTCCGAGGACGGCGTGCTCTACTGCTTCGGGTGAGCGGGCCAAGGGTACGGATGACCGCGACAACGCAGACGGCGGCGCCGGAGCGGACCGAGGTCGGCAGCTACTTCGTCGCCAACTATCCCCCGTTCTCGACGTGGACGCACGAGGCGGTGGCGGCCGACGCCCGGCCGGCGCTGGCCCGGCCCGCCGCCGATGTCCCCCTCGGACTCTACCTGCACATCCCGTTCTGCCGGAAGCGGTGCCACTTCTGCTACTACCGCGTGTACACCGGCAAGAACGCCGACGAGGTGACGGAGTACCTCGACCTGCTGGGCCGGGAGTGGGAACTCTACGCCACCCAGCCCGCCATCGCCGGGCGCCCCCTGCGGTTCGTGTACTTCGGGGGCGGCACGCCGTCGTTCCTGTCGGTCCGACAGCTCCGGGGGCTCGTCGACCGGCTCTCGGCCGTGACCCCGTGGACGGAAGCCGAGGAGATCACCTTCGAGTGCGAGCCGGGCACCCTCACCGAGTCGAAGCTGGCCCGGATCCGCGAACTGGGGGTGACGCGCCTCAGCCTCGGCATCGAACACTACGACGACCACATCCTCGAGCTGAACGGCCGCGCCCACCGGTCGGCGGAGGTGTTCCGGGCCTACCGGTTCGCGCAGTCCCTGGGCTTCCCCCAGATCAACATCGACCTCATCGCGGGGATGCTCGGAGACGACGACGCGAAGTGGCGGGCGGCGGTCGAGCAGACCATCGAGCTCGACCCCGACAGCGTCACCATCTACCAGATGGAGCTGCCCTGGAACACCACCATCAGCCACGACCTGATCGAGAAGACCGGGCAGTTCACGGAGGCGGTGGCGGGCTGGCCGACGAAGCGCCGCTGGGTCGACGAGGCGTTCGCGGCCCTCGAGGACGCCGGCTATACGGTCGGCAGCGCCTACACCGCGGTCAAGAACCCCGCCGCGACCCGCTTCGTCTACCGCGACCAGCTCTGGCGGGGGGCCGACCTCGCGCCGCTGGGCGTCGCCTCGTTCGGGCACGTCAACGGCGTGCACGTGCAGAACCACGACAAGTGGGGCCCCTACGCGGCGGCGATCCAGCGGGGCGAGATTCCCCTCAACCGCGCCTACCGGCCGACGGCCGAGGAACGGCTGATCCGCGAGTTCGTGCTCCAGCTCAAGCTCGGCTCGGTGCGGCCCGACTACTTCCGGGCCAAGTACGACGTGCCGGTGCTGGAGCGGTTCGCCGGCCCCCTCGCGGCCCTGCGCGACGACGGCTACCTCACGGCGGCCGACGCGGACCGCATCGCCCTGACCCGCGACGGCCTGCTCCGAGTCGACAGCCTGCTGCCGCGCTTCTTCCTGCCCGAGCATGTCAACCTCAGGTACACCTAGTAGACCGGACCGCGTCGCCGCCGGCTCCGCGTCCCGACCCGACCCTCCACGCGCCCGCGCCGTCACCCCGGCGCCGCGAGGCAGGGCGGCGTCCGTTCCCGATTCGCCCTACGACGCGATCGTCGTCGGCGGGGGACCGGCGGGCGCGACCACCGCGACCCTCCTCGCCCAGCACGGACGGCGCGTGCTGCTGCTCGAGCGCGAGGCGTTTCCCCGCTACCACATCGGCGAGTCGCTGATGCCCTGGACCTGGTTCACCTTCGAGCGCCTCGGCGTGCTCGACTGGCTGAAGCAGTCGGGCAGCCCCTTGAAGCACAGCGTGCAGTTCGTGTCGACGAACGGCAACGTGTCGCAGCCGTTCTACTTCTTCCAGACCATCGAGCACGAGTGCGCGAGCACGTGGCAGATCCTGCGGTCGGACTTCGACGCGATGATGCTGCGGAACGCGGCGGCGAAGGGGGCCGAGGTCCGCCAGGGCGCGACGGTTCGCGAGGTCCTGATGGAGGACGGCCGGGCCGTCGGCGTGCGCGCCGCCCTCGCCGACGGCGGCACGGCGACGTGGCGCGCCCGCGTCGTCGTGGACGCCACCGGACGCGACGCCCTCCTCGCGGGCCGGCTGGGCTGGAAGCGGCGCGACCCCGACCTGAACAAGATCGCCGTCTTCACCTACTTCACCGGCGCCATGCGCGACCCCGGGCTGGACGAGGGGGCCACTACCGTCGCCTACATCCCCGACAAGGGCTGGTTCTGGTACATCCCGCTCGTGGACGACGCGGTGAGCGTGGGCGTCGTCGCCGAGCGCGACTACCTGTACCGCGACCCCAGCCTGCGCGACCCCGAGGCCATCTTCCGGCGCGAGGCGGCCGCGTGCAAGTGGATCCGCGAGCACCTCGAGCCCGGCGCGCACCGGGGGCCGGTGCGGGTCACCGGCGAGTTCAGCTACCGCTCGACGTCGGCCGCGGGTGACGGTTTCTGCCTGGTGGGCGACGCCTTCGCGTTCCTCGACCCGGTCTTCTCGTCGGGGGTCTTCGTGGCCCTCAAGAGCGGCGAGCTCGCGGCCGACGCGATCCACGCCGCCCTCGACCGCGGCGAGGACGTCACCGCCGCGACGTTCGACGACTACGCCCGGGACATCCGCTACGCGCTCGACAGCTTCCGGAAGATCGTCATCGCGTTCTACGACCGGACGTTCAACTTCGGCGAGTTCATCGGCGCCTATCCGGACCTGCAGCCACGGCTCGTCGACCTCCTCGTAGGCAACGTGTCCCGCGATCTCGAGCCCCTGTTCGAGGCGCTGGCGGAGTACACCGGAGAGCGGGTACGGCAACCCGCCGCGGGGCTGCCCTGACCGATCCCGCTTCCGAGTCCGCGTCGGCCTCCCGAACGCCCAGGCCGTACAGGCAGTACAGGAACCACCGTGGTCAGCGAGTTCCGCCTCACCCGGCGCGTGCAGTTCCACGAGACCGACGCCGCCGGCATCGTCCACTTCAGCTGCTTCTTCCGCTACATGGAGGAGGCGGAGCACGGACTGTGGCGGTCGGCCGGCCTGAGCATCGCTCCGCCCGACGCCCCGGTCGGGTTTCCCCGCGTCGCGTCGAGCTTCGAGTTCCTGCGGCCGCTCCGATTCGAGGACGAGTTCGAGGTCCTGCTGCAGGTGACCAGGAAGTCGGCGCGGAGCCTGTCCTACCGCGCGACGGTCACGAAGGACGGCGATGTCGCGGCCCGCGGCGCCCTCACCGTCGCCTGCGTCGCCAAGGCGCCCGGAGGGCCGATGCGGAGCACGCCCATTCCCGCGGACATCGCGTCCCGGTTCGCGGTGGCCCCGGCGACGGCGGCCGCGGCGGCGCCCGGGGACGAGGAGGATCGCCGATGACGGGTCCGGCGCCCCCGGACGCCGAGTGCCCGTCCCGCGCGACCCTTCTCGATCGGCAGGGCCGAAGGCTCGCCGCGCTCCTGGCCGCCGTCGACGGGCGGAACCCGTTCTACACGCGAAAGCTCGCGGCGGCGGGGGTGGACCCGGCGGCGTTCCGCTTTCCCGACGACCTCTCCCGCCTGCCGTTCACGACCCGCCACGAGCTGGCGTGCGACCAGGAGGCGGACCCGCCGTGGGGCGCCGCCCGCACGGAGCCTCTCGACCGCTACACGCGCTACCACCAGACGTCGTCGACCACCGGACGACCGCTGAGGTGGCTGGACACCGACGCGAGCTGGCAGTGGATCGTCGACTGCTGGAAGGCGGTGTACCGGGCCGCGCGGGTCACCGCCGCCGACCGCATCTTCTTCCCGTTCGGATTCGGGCCGTTCATCGGCTTCTGGGCGGGGTTCGACGCCGCCGCGCAGCTTGGGGCGCTGTGCGTGCCGGGGGGCGCGATGTCGAGCGAGAGCCGGCTCCGTCTGCTCGACGCGGTGCGGCCCACGGTGGTCTGCTGCACGCCCACCTACGCACTCCGGTTGGTGGAGGTGGCGCGGACGAGCGGACTCGTCGACCTAGCGGAGGGACCGGTGCGGACCGTCATCGTCGCGGGCGAGCCCGGCGGCCACGTTCCCGCCACCCGCGAACGGATCGAGCGCGAATGGGGCGCCCGCGTCATCGACCACCACGGCCTGACCGAGGTCGGGCCGATGAGCTTCGAGTGCCGGGAGGCGACCGACGCCCTGCACCTGAACGAGGCCGAGTTCGTCTGCGAGGTGGTCGACCCCGCGAGCGGGGAGCCGGTCCCGCCCGGCGACGCGGGCGAGCTGGTGGTCACGAACCTCGGGCGCACCGCGAGCCCGGTCATCCGTTACCGGACCGGCGACATCGTGCGCGTGCGGCACGGAACGTGCGCCTGCGGCCGGACCCTCGCGCGCGCCGTCGGCGGTATCCTGTCGCGGGCGGACGACATGGTCTGGGTGCGGGGCGTCAACGTGTACCCGACCGCGGTCGAGGCGGTCGTCCGCCGGTTCCCCGAGGTCGTGGAGTACCGTTGCACGGTGTCGACCGGCGGGGCGCGCACCGAGCTGGCCGTCGAGGTCGAGCTGCAGGGGCACGCGGCCGACACCGGGGCCGCGAACGCGGTGGGCACGGCCCTGCATGAAGCGCTGGGCCTGACGGTGCCGATACGCGTGGTGGACGCGGGCACGCTGCCCCGGTTCGAGCTGAAGGGGCGGCGGTTCGTGGTGGACGGGCGGCCGGGGGCGACCCCGGCTACAGGAGCGAGGCAATGAGCGAGGTCAAGCTGTCGCGGATCGCCAACGTCATGCTGGGCACGACCGATCTGGCGCGATCGGTGGCCTTCTACCACGAGACCCTCGGGCTCGACATCCAGTTCGAGTCGCCGGGCTTCGCCTTCCTCGACGGCGGCGGGGTGAGCCTCGCGCTGAGCGAGGCCCACGCGCGGATCGCCGATCCGGTGGCGGGGGGAACGGAGATCGTGTTCGGGGTCGAGGACGTGACCGCCGCCCACGCAGCCCTGACGGCGCGCGGGGTCGAGTTCCTCAGCGAGCCCCGTAACGTCGCCGGCGACCAGTGGGCGGCCAACTTCCGCGATCCGGACGGCCACCTGCTGTCGGTGTTCGGCCCGCAGGGCGCCGGGTCCCGGTGAACCGCCCGGAGCCTTGCTTGGCCGCCCTGTCGCTGGGTCTTCGCGAGCAAACGCGGCAAGGACGCCCCGCCGCATGGGCAGCTTCTCGCGAGGACGGTCAACCAGGGCGCCCCGGCGAGTCTGCGAGCGCGACGACCACCCAGGCGGGCGAGCGCCGGAGACGGTACCGTGAGACTGGGGTAGGATCGGGGCTTGTACGTGTCGACCGCGCCCGGAGCGGGCGGACGACTTGAGACAGGGGCCGGCCTGCGCGGACGAGCCGCGCGCCGGGTCGAGAGGCAGGTTGCAGGCATGCGTCGAAACGGATTGGTGGCACTGGCAGTGGCGTTCGCCCTGGCCGCGTCGTGCGGCGGGGGCGGCGGCGGCGAAGGCGGGGACGCGGCGCCGGAGCGCGTCTTCCTGAGCCTGGGCACGGCCCCGCCGGGAGGCGCCTTCTTCGTCGTGGGCAGCGCGCTGGCCGAGGTCATGAACGAGTTCGGGGACGGCTTCGGCTGGAACACCACGGCCGAGGCCACCAGCGGCTCGCAGGAGAACATCCGGCGGCTCGACGGCGGCGAGCTCGACTTCGCGATGTCGAACGCCGCCATCACCTACTTCGCGGTGCGCGGCGGCGAGGGTTGGGAGAAGGCCTACCCCATGCGCGCGGTGATGACCCTGGCCCCGAACGTGGCGCTCTTCATCACCCCGGAGGGGTCCGGCGTCGAGACCATCGCGGACCTGCGCGGCGAGCGGGTGGGGGTGGGGCCGGCCGGGGCCGGCTTCGAGTACTTCGTGGGGCCGCTGCTCGGGGCGCACGGCCTGACCTACGACGACTTCTCGCCGCTGAACGCCACCCAGTCGGGCGCCGTCGACCTCATCGCGGACGGCTCGGCCGCGGCGGTCTTCGTGGGCGGGGCGGTGCCGACGGCGTCGATCACCCAGGCCTCGGCGTCGCAGGACATCCACTTCATACCGTTCGACGAGGACGCCCGGCAGCAGCTCGTCGACCAGTACCTCTTCTTCCGACCCGCGACGATCCCCGCCGGCACCTACCGCGGACAGGACGAGCCGTTCGAGGGCCTCGACGTCGGGTCGATGCACCTCATCACCTCGGCCGCGGTGAGCGAGGACCTCGTCTACAACGTGACCAGGACCCTGTACGAACAGCGCGAGAGCGTCGTCGAGAAGCATGCCGCGGGCCGGGCCATCAACCCCGGCAACGTCGTGCGCGACACCGGGACCGAGTTCCATCCCGGCGCGATCCGCTTCTACCGGGAGGTCGGCATCTGGCCCGAGCCGGAGTCGGCGCCCCAGGAGTCGGCGCCCCAGGAGTCGGCGCCCCAGGAGTCGGCGCCGTAGAACGGCGCGGGACCCATGCCCGACACCACCGCGCCGGCGGCGACCGGCCGCGACCCCGACGCACTCCGGCAGGCCGTCACCCGCGTGCTCGCGGTGGGGCTGTGCGCGTTCACCCTCGTCCAGGTGAACTACCCGATCCTGGCCCCCCAGCCGCAGCTCGCGGTCTTCGCCCTGCTGGGGCTGGTCATCTGCTTCCTGAACGTCCCCGCCCACCCGAACCTGAAGCACCACCCGGCGGCGCGGGCCGGCGACCTCGTCCTGGCGGGGCTGGCCACCGTCTGCTGCGGGTGGATCCTCGTCCAGAACGAGCCGTTCTTCGAGGGCCTGTGGCAGGGCGGATCGAGCCTCGGGAACCGGGCCGGGTTCGAGACCGGGACCGACATCGCGGTCGGCGTCGTCGGCCTGCTCCTCGTCATCGAGGCGGCGCGCCGCTCTCTCGGGCTCGCCCTGCCGATTCTCTCCGGCCTGTTTCTGCTCTATGCCTACGTCGGGGCCGGCATGCCCGACTGGCTCTTCCCCCACCGCGGCTACTCCGTCGAGCGCATCGTCGCGCAGGCGTTCCTGCAGGCGCAGGGCACGTTCGGGGTCGCGCTCGGGGTGATGTTCACCTACGTCTTCCTGTTCGTCATCTTCGGCGCGTTCCTCTCGGCGTGCGGCGCCACGCGCTTCATCATCGACTTCGCGCAGGCGGTCTTCGGCCGCAGCCCCGGCGGACCCGCCAAGGTCGCGGTGCTCGCGAGCGGCCTGATGGGCTCGCTCTCGGGCAGCGCCGTGGCCAACACCGCGACCACCGGCACGTTCACCATCCCCATGATGCGCAGCGCCGGCTTCCGGGCCACCACCGCGGCCGGCATCCAGGCCGCGGCGAGCTCCGGGGGGGCCCTGATGCCGCCGGTCATGGGGGCCGGCGCCTACATGATGCTCGAGATCGTCGACCCGCCGGTGACCTATCTCGAGATCATCAGGGCGGCGCTGATCCCCGCCATCCTCTACTACCTGTCGCTGTTCCTGATCACGCACTTCCACGCCCGCGGGACCGTGAGCGCCGACGCCGGCGGGGACAGCCCGTCGGAGACCGCGGCGCCCCGCCCGCTGGCCGAGTCGCGCCACGAAGGCATCGTCTTCGCCACCGCCCTCGGCCTCCTGATCCTGCTGCTCATCCTGGGCTACACGCCGTTCCGGGCGGTGACCGCGTCGCTGGTGGGCATCGTCGTCGTCGGGGCCTTCAACGCGCGCACCCGCCTGTCGGTCCAGGACGTCATCAAGGCCTTCGTGAAGTCGGCGCGCGACGTCGTGTCGCTCATCGCCGCCTCCGCGTCGGTGGGCATCATCATCGGCATCGTCACCCTGACCGGCATCGGCACCCGCCTGCCCGCGACCATCCTCCCGCTGGCCGAACAGAGCCTGTTCCTCGCCCTCGTGCTCATCATGATCTCGTCGATCATCCTCGGCATGGGCCTCCCCTCGGCCGTCTGCTACCTGCTGCTCGCGACCCTCATCGGCCCCGTGCTCGGCAACCTCGGGGTCGTGCCTCTGGCCGCCCATCTCTTCATCTTCTACTTCGGCATGATGTCGATGGTGACCCCGCCGGTCGCCCTCGCCGGCTACGCCGCCGCCTCCATCGCCGGCACCAACATCATGGCGACGAGCTTCGCCGCGTTCCGCTTCGCCCTCGTCGGGTTCACCCTGCCGTACATCTTCGTCTACCGCCCCGAGCTGCTCATGCTGACCCCGGCCGGCGAGACCGCCGGCCCCCTCGCGATGCTGGTCCCGGTGGCCATCGGCGCCCTCGGCGTGCTGTGCTTCGCCTCGGGCATCACCGGGCAGCTCCGCACCGCCCTCCCCCTCCCGCTCCGCCTCGCCATGTTCACGGCCGCCGCCCTGCTCCTCGCCCCCGGCCCCACCGTCGCGTTGGCCGGCCTGCCCGTGCCGCTGCTCGACGCGGCCGGCGTGGTCCTGTTCGGAGCGATCGTCGCGATGAATCGGCCGCGCTGAGCGCACGTGAGGCTGCCACTGCGGTGGAAAGGCGGATCGACGGTGGCAGGGCGGATCGACGCGCCGCACGGAAGGGCGCGATCACATGCCACGAGACGCGGCGCTGAACCAGAGCGGGCGGGCTCCCGAACGCTCGGCGGCGTCGCGATCATCACGTCCGAGAGAATCGGCGGCTCGCCATGCCGGACAGGCGCGCCGCGGCTTCAGTTCCGGCTCGGATGCGCTACGATGCGGCGGCGCAAGCGCCGCCATTGGATGTGCAACCGTTGGAAGAGCCTCCAGTGCAAGGCGTCAGGCCTTCGCAAACGGGCCCCGGGTCGTGCAACGTGTTCGAGCGCGCGAGTCTTCGTTGGGCGCGCTCGTCGCTTGCCACGCTGCCAGCCGTCGGCTTCGGCTGCAAGCACGATGCGTGCGCAAGCCACAGCGTCCGAACCCGCATCGTGGTGTCGCAGCGGGATGCCGAGTCGCCGACAGACATCCGGCAGCTTCGTCGGACGGATTCCCCACTGCGCCCGAGCGATCTGCACGGTGCAGGCAAAGCGCGTGGGCGGCGGGCGCAGCCGGTAACGGGCGCAGCAGGCGTGCAGCACACTGCGGTCGAACGCGGCGTTGTGGGCGACGAGGAAGGTCGCGCCGACGAGCCAGGGACGGAGCGTCGGCCACAGCTCGGAGAAGGTCGGCGCGTCGCGTACGTCTTCCCACCCCAGGCCATGCAGGCCCGTGAACGTAAAATGTCCGGCAGGCGGCCGGATGAGATACGTTCGCGAGAGCACGACGCGGCCCCCGCACCCGGCAGCGACACCCACCGCGCAGGCGCTGTCGCGACGGGCCGAGGCGGTCTCGAAGTCGATGGCGACGAACGTGCTCGCGGCCGCGGACGCCGCCACTGCACGGCGGGCGCTGTCGGCATGCAGGTTCGCGGCGTAGTACATCAGCGGAGGCTGCCGCATGGAGGCGTGGGGGAAGTTCGACAAGTCATCGGGTCGCTTCCATCGGCTCGAGCATCACTGCGCCGATGTCGCGGCCTGCTTCGAAGCACTGCTCCTCGACCCGGTCGTGCGCGCGCGATTCGTGCGAGCGGCCGGCGCCCACGACTTCAACGACACGACCGCGGCCCGCTTGACCTATCTCGCGTACCTGCACGACTTCGGCAAGCTGAACGCCGGCTTTCAGTTCAAGGTCCGGCCCCGCAACGAGCTGCCTCCCCGCGCTCCAGGTAAGGCAGGACACATCGCGGCCGCGTTGCTCTGCTTCGACCAGCCCGACCTCTGTGCACTGCTGGAGCTGCCCAACATCGTGGACGAGTGGGGCCCCGGCGTCGTCCCGCTCGTGTACGCCATGCTGGCCCATCACGGTCGACCGGCGCGCCGAATACCGCCGTCAGGAAGCGGGCCGCCTGACCTGTGGAGGCCGTTCGCCGGGTACGATCCGCGCGCGACGGCCAGGCTGTTGAGCGAACGCGGCCGTGCGTGGTTTCCGTCCGCGTTCGCCCCCGGACCGGGCCTGCCCGACACCCCCAGGCTGGCACACCTCTTCGCCGGGTTCCTGGTCCTCGCCGATCAGCTCGGGTCGGACAAAGCGTTCCAGTACGAACCGGACCCGGATCCGCACTATATCGAGCGGGCCCGCCGCATCGCGACAGGCGTCGTCCAGAGCCGTCAGTTTCGGCGCCGCGACTGGATCGCGGTCGCCACGGGTTCCGACGGTCGCGACGTTCAAAGCCTGTTCGATTACCCGGATCTGCGTCCCTGTCAGCGTGCCGTGGTTGGTGCGCCAATCGATCCACCTCTCCTCATTCTGGAGAGCGAGACGGGATCCGGCAAGACCGAGGCGGCGATCCTGCGCTTAGCTGCGCTTTGGCATGCCGGTCTCGTGGACGGACTGTACTTCGCGCTGCCGACGCGCGCCGCCGCGAAGCAACTGCACGGTCGCGTGAACCGGGCACTGGAGCGGCTCTTCCCGCCCGCGGCGTCCATTGAGACCTTGCTGGCCGTACCCGGCTACCTGGTCGCTGGCGACGCCAAAGGGCGGCGCGTCGAGCAGTTCGACGTCTACTGGGAAGACGAACCCGACGAAGCCAAGCGGCTTGCGCGGTGGTCGGCGGAGAGCGCCCGGAAGTTCCTCAGTGCGCCCGCGGCCGTCGGGACGGTCGATCAGGCGCTGCTCGCCGGGTTGCGGGTGAAGTGGGCGCACTTCCGGGCCGCCTCGTTGTCGCGGAGCCTGCTGGTCGTCGACGAGGTGCATGCCAGTGACGCATACATGACTGAGCTGCTGCGGGGCGTCCTCAACGGTCACTTGGCGCTCGGGGGCCACGCCCTGTTGATGTCGGCCACGCTCGGTGCAGCAGCGCGGTCGAAGTTCACGAGCAGGGTCGCCAGGGTCGCGCATCCCGCGCAGCAGGATGCGGAGGACGCGCCGTACCCGGCACTCACGCTCGTGCCGGCCGCTGCCCCCGCGGAGACGCTTGCAATAGCCACCAGCGACTCACCGAAGTCGGTCTCGATGAGGGCCGTCTCGACTCTCGGTGACCCGGACGAGATCGCTCGAACGGCTGCAGCCGCAGCCCGGAACGGGGCCAGAGTGCTCGTCATCCGCAACACCGTGTCGAGTGCACAGGCGGTGTTCGCTGCGTTGCTGGCGCAGGGTGCGGCCGACGTGGCGTTGACGGTTGCCGCCGGCCCGGCGCTGCACCACAGCCGCTTCGCTGTCGAGGATCGCAAACTGTTGGACGATGCCGTGGAGGGCTCAATCGGCAAGGAGGCGCCCCGAGCCGCGGGTGGGGTGGTGGTCGTCGGAACCCAGACGCTCGAGCAGTCGCTCGACATCGACGCGGACTTCCTCATCTCGGACATCTGCCCGGTCGACGTCCTCCTGCAGCGAATCGGCCGGCTGCACCGGCACACAGGAAACGGTCGACCACACCAGTTTCGCAACCCGCGATGTCTGGTGCTCGTTCCCGAAGCGGGGATCGAGAGCGGACTCGGCGGCAAGCTCCTCGGGCACGGACTCGGCATGTCGGATCGCGGCGGGATCTACATCAACCTCGTCGGTCTGGAAGCAACTTGCAGGCTGATTGCGGATCACGCGACCTGGACCATTCCGGCAATGAACCGGATGCTTGTCGAGCGCGCGACCCACCCGGACGCGCTGAGTCAGCTCGCCGACGAACTCGGGGAGCGTTGGGCATCGCACGCTTCGCGGGTAGTCGGTGTACGCGCCGCCGGCGCCGGAGTCGCCAGACTCCATGCCCTGACCCGCGACGAGCCCTTCGACGAGAATCTTGCGTTCCCCGATGTCGACGAGCAGGTTCGCACCCGGCTCGGCGACGACGGACCTCGCATCGTCCTCGCCAACCCGGTTACCGGCCCGTTCGGCGCCCCCGTCCGCACCTTCAACCTGCCGGCGCATCTGTTCCGAGGCAAAGTACCAACGAAGGAGGAAATCGAGTCAGCGCGAACGGCTCCCGCGACGGGGGGCGGCATATTGCTGCGGATCGGCGAACACGAGCTATGCTACGACCGGATGGGGATACGATCAGCACGTGCATAATCTGCTCACCGATCCGCTGATTCGGGTCCGACTGACCGACGGCAGGTCGGGAACCATGTCGTTGCCGCAGGTGTACGAGGCGCTGGCGGCTGATGCCGTCGCCGCGTTTTCCGCGCTGCGATCCCACCAGCGCCACGCGTGGCATGCGTTCCTTGCGCAGCTCGGGGTGGTCGCGGTGCAGCGATCCGACGAGGCTCGCCTCCCGGGAACGGAGAGTGCGTGGCGCGACCTGCTACGGAAACTGACGCCGGCGTTCCGCGCCGACGAGCCGTGGCGGCTGATCGTGGACGATCCGGCGCAGCCTGCCTTCCTGCAGTGTCCGGCCCCGCAGGGGTTGGCGGAGTATCGCGGGCGGGTCAAGACACCGGACGACCTCGACCTGCTGGTCACGGCGAAGAACCACGACGTCAAGCAGGCGGTTGCGTTCGGCGGGGCGGCCGACGACTGGATGCTGGCGCTAGTCGACCTGCAGACGATGGCCGGTTTTCTTGGCGCCGGGAACTACGGAATCGCCAGAATGAACGGCGGGTTCTCGGCTCGGCCGTGTCTCGGCCTGGCACCCGCCGACGGTGGCGTCGGCGCCCATCTCTTCAACGACATGCAGCGGATGCTGGATGGGCGTAATTCACTGCTGAGCAGCCGCGCGGAGTACTTCGATCCGCAGGACGGGCGGGCCCTCCTGTGGTTGGAGCCCTGGGACGGCAAGAGCTCGCTCGACCTGCGCGGGTTGGATCCGTACTTCATTGAGGTTTGCCGCAGGGTACGGCTGCGCGCGGAGAATCGAGGCATCGTGGCCTGGACCGCGGGATCGAAGACGGCCCGCCTCGCCGCGAAGGATGCGCACGGCAACGTGGGCGATTTCTGGACCCCGGTCGCTGCGAAGGACGGGACCGCGCTCTCCTTGTCCAGCGTCGGCTTTCGGTACGATCGCCTGGCCCGGCTGCTGTTCGATCACGGCTCGTTCGAGCTTCCAGCAGCCATGCGCGTCGATTCGATGCAGCCGGGACGTTGGAGACTGGTCGCCCGCGGGGTCGCCGGCGGCCAAGGGAAGACTGACGGCTACCACGAACGCAGCGACATCGCCTTCGACAACAGAACCGCCGCCGCTCTCGGCCAACGAGACAGACGCGACGCGCTGGCGAGCCTCTCCGAGGCTCAGATCCAGGAGATTCGAGAAGTCGAGAGCGCGCTGCGCTTCGCCATCGCCATAGCCGCCAGCGGCGGCAAAGCGGCGGGGGACCTGACGAAGACCGACCGGATGCACGCCAACCCGTTCGCACGTCGTCTCGACGAGGTCGTCGACGCGAAGTTCTTCAGCGCCCTCGATCGCCGTTTCGTCGCAGCGGATGACGACAGGGCGTTGGCACGGGCCGAGTTCGTGCGGTACGTCATCGACACGGCGCGCACGCTGCTCGACGAGGCGATCGAGGCCGTGCCGTGCCCGGCGGTGTGGCGCTACCGAGCGCGAGCGAGAGCAATGAGTGCGTTCTACGGCCGACTCAGAAGAGCCCAGAGCGTGTTCAGCGATCTACCCGAGCTCTTCGAACGACAGGAGACTCACGATGCCGCCTGAAGACACGCGACCGGAATCAACGAGCGTGCCGGCTGCACTGAACCTGCGGGAAGCGATTCCGGCGCTCGCGACCGAGATCACGCGTCTCGATCCAGGGTCGGCGGCGGCCATCCGCCGTGGCCCACGTCGTGGGGCCGGTGCCGCTGCGTTCTGGAAACTGCTCACCGAGCACAGACTGCTCGGTGCGGCGTACAACGAAGAGGGTTGGGCCGCACTGATGCAGGCCATCGCCGTCCTGACCCCGAAGGGCCGAGATCCGAAGAAGCAATCGGCTCACAGACCCTCAGTGCCCATGGGGCAGGCGCTCTGCGACGCGAAATTCTCTGAGCTGCGTCTGGCTCGGCTGCTCTCGACTCCGCCCGAGTTGCGCAGCGAAGCCACCGTGCGCGCCTGCCGCCGGCTTGCAGCCGGCGAATTCAACCGCTTTAATCTCGTGACTCTGGGCGAGTTCGTGCTGTTCGGTGGCGACCGCACCGACCGCCGGATTGCTCGCGACTTCTACCGTGCCCGCGCCGCCGCGGAACGCGCGCCTCGAGACGGGGAGACATCCACCGATGCCTGATGCTCGTTTTCTTCAAATCCACAGCCTGCACGGCTACTCCGCCGTGTTGCTCAACCGGGACGACTCGGGCCTTGCCAAGCGCATCAACTATGGCGGCAAGAATCGCACGCGGATCTCGTCACAGTGTCTGAAGCGCCATTGGCGAGTTACCGACAGTGACTACGCACTGCGGCGAATCGACGGGGCAACCCAGAGCGTTCGCTCGCGTGAGACAGTGACGCGCCGCGTTATCGGGCCCTTGGAGAATGGCGGCCACGACCCAGCGGTCATAGAGAAGCTCTCCACGGCGTTCCAGACCGCCGTGTACGGAGAAAAGGGCGACAAGAGATCCAACCGACAGCCCCTGCTGCTCGGGGAGCCCGAGATCGCCTACCTCGCTGAAGAGGCCCGGCGGATTGCTCTGGAACACGGCGACGATCCCAAGGCCGCCGATGATGCGGCAAAGCAGTGGACCAAGAGCTCAAGGGCGAACATGAAGGCTTTGCGTGAGAACTGCGCCATGCCCGGAGGCATTGCCGCGGCGCTCTTCGGTCGCATGGTCACGGCGGATGTCGAGGCCAACATCGATGCGGCCGTCCACGTTGCCCATGCTTTCACGGTGCACGCAGAAGAGAGCGAGAGCGACTACTTCACCGTCGTGGACGACCTGCAGAGAGCGGAGGACGATGCGGGAGCGGACCACATCGGAGAGACCGAGCTGACGTCTGGACTCTTCTACGGCTACGTCGTGCTGGACCGGCGCACACTGCTCGACAATCTGGGTGGAGACACCGAAATAGCGGGTCAGGTGGCCGCACGGCTTGTCAGCCTGATCGCGACGGTTTCGCCGGGGGCCAAGCTGGGGCCGACCGCACCATACAGCTACGCGAGCTGGATGCTGATCGAAGCCGGTGACCATCAGCCTCGCAGCCTGGCCGAGGCGTTTCGCGAGCCGTGCCGCGCTGCGGTGGGTGCGGCGGCCGAGAGAGCGCAGGGTTACCTGACAAGGCTCGATGGGTCGTACGCGACCGGTGAGGCGAGGCGATTGATGACTCTGGAAGACGTCAGCATGCCTGGTGCGGACCGCGTATCGTCGCTCAACGAACTTGCTGACTGGTCGGGCGCCGTGATGCGAACGGGTAGTGCGTGATGCGTTGGATGCACTTGCGTTTCCGCGCCCCGCTGGCTGCCTTCGGCGGGGAGATGATCGACGCCCACGGTGTGATTCGGAATGTGCCAGCCCGCTCGATGCTGACCGGGCTGCTCGCCAACGCGCTCGGGTGGACGCGCCCGATGCGAGCTGAACACCAGGCGCTGCAGGAGCGGATCGTGTTCGGCGTCGTGTGGGAACGGGACGTAACGCACAGCCGCATGACCGACTACCAGACGGCGCAGATCGGCAAGAACGACCGGGCCTGGACGACGCGCGGCGTTCCTGCCGGGCGCGCCGGTGGACCGGCCACGTACGCCGGAGCGCACCAACGATGGCGGGACTATCACGCCGACCTGCGTCTGGCGGTCGTGCTGCGGCTCGACCCGGCCGACGTCGACCCCACGCTGGACACCCTGGCGGCAGCCCTCGATAGACCGGCGAGGCCGCTCTTCATCGGCCGCAAGTCCTGCCTACCCTCCGCACGGATTTTCGAGGGCTGGGTGACGGAAGCGGCCGATGCCCACGCGGCCCTGGAGGCTGTTGCACCGACGAGCGCGAGCCCCCTTCTCGCGTTCTGGCCGGAGGGAGAGGGAAGCGGCGGCGCCGCGCGGATCACCACCGTCACCGACGAACGGAATTGGGTCAGTGGCCTGCACGGTGGTGGTCGCCGAATCTGCGAGGGGTCGATCTCGTCGTCGAGAGAGGACGCATGAGGGTCCATCTGGTTCATGCCCCGCTCGACATACGCCGGTTCAATCACTGGGCCGGTAGCCGCGGTTTGATCCGGAACGGTTCGTTCGATGAGGGCTACGCATTCCACATCCTGCTGTCCGCGATGTTCGGCAAGGGCGTGCTGCAACCGTTCCGGCTCTTTGCCTCCGAGCGTCGGGCGAGTGCTGCGCTGTACGCCTACACAGACGTCGACGACGCGGCGTTGCGGGGCACAGCCGCCGCAGTAGCGCCGCCCGACTGCCTCGGCGTGATCGATCCCGACAAAATGCGGTCGAAGCGCATGCCCTCGCAGTTCGCGCAGGGGCAGCACCTCGGCTTCGACCTCCGCCTGCGGCCGGTGCGCCGGCTGCGCCGCGATCTGGCCGACCCGCAGCAAGGGCGATTGCTGTCCAGGGGAGCCGAAGTCGACGCCTTTCGGCTCGAAGTGATGCAGCGGTTTCCGTCGGGATGGGCCGATTCTGCCGCAGCGCAGGCTGGCGTCACGCGGGAGTCGGTCTACGTGGCATGGCTGCATGAGCGATTCGGTGATGCCGTCGCCGTGGAAGAGTGCAGGCTGGCCCGCTTCAACCGGTCGCGGGCGGTGCGGGGCAGGACCGGAGGACCGGAGGGGCCGGACGCGATTCTGCAAGGGACGTTCACCGTGGCCAACGAGGAGGCGTTCGCGGGGCTCCTGCGGAACGGTGTCGGGCGTCACCGCGCCTACGGCTACGGCATGCTTCTCCTGCGACCACCGAACCGAGCGGTTCCAGAGCGATAGCAGATGCTGAAGGGACGCCTCGGACTCGACACCGCGCGCATTCCGCACGCCGATCGCTCCGGTCTTCTCTGGCTCTCGCGCGGCGCGCTCACGGCGCGCGACGGGACGTTGTCGTTCGAGCGCGGACCGAACGTCGCGGAGAACGACCCTCTCGATCCGGGCCACTACGCCATCCCGTTTCAGGGCGTGTCCATGATTCTGCTCGGCCCCGGATCAACGGTCAGTCACGACGCGCTTCGACTGCTCGCGCGGCACGGTACGGCGTTGGCCGCAGTCGGTGAAGATGGCGTGCGCTGCTACACCGCGCCACCGTTGATTGCGGACCGGTCCGGGCTCGCGCGGCGGCAAGCCAGGGCCTGGGCGGACGCGGATGTGCGTCTGCACGTCGCGCGGCGGATGTATGCCTGGCGGATGGGTGAGGTGCTTCCTCATCAGGACATTGCGGTCCTGCGCGGCATCGAAGGCGCCAGGATGAAGGAGACGTACCGCCTGCTGGCCACACGGATCGGCATCGACTGGCGAGGGCGTCGCTACGATCGGGCGCGGCCGGACGAGAACGACGCGCCGAATCAGGCATTGAACCACGCCGCGAGCGCCGTTGAAGCCGCGGCGGCGGTCGCGGTGTCCGCCACGGCGACATTGCCGCAGCTCGGGTTCATTCATGAGGATTCGGGCCAGTCGTTCGTGCTCGACGTCGCGGATTTGTTTCGCGACTCGGTCACCATTCCCGTCGCGTTCCGCGCCGCCAGGAAGGTCACGACGGCAGCCGGCGGCGAGAACATCGAGCGCGAGACGCGGCGAGAATGCGGGCGCACGTTGAGTCGTGAACGGACGATTCCCAAGATGATCGACCGGATCAAGGCACTGTTCGCGCAGATCGAAGAGCACGTGCCATTGGACGCTTGACCTTCATGCCGATGACGTTGGTCGTCACACGTGACGTCGAGCCGCGGTACCGTGGCTTTCTGGCCTCGGCGATGCTGGAGGCAGCGCCGGGCGTGTACGTGTCACCCGATCTCTCGGCAGGCGTTCGCGAACGCGTCTGGCGAGTGCTGGAGGACTGGTTCACCGCACTCGGAAACGGTGCCGTGGTCATGCTCTGGCGAGACCGCTCCGCCGCTGGCGGGTTGGCGCTCCGACATCTTGGGGTTCCACCGAAGGAAATCTGGGACGCCGACGGCGTACTCCTTGTCAAGAGGATGTGATTCTCTGGGTCGCTCAGAGCGCCGCCGCCCTTTGACAACTGAATATGCACGGAATACCGTCAATAATCTGACAGAGGCTCCCCCGCACACGCGGGGATGGACCGTGACGGCGTCGTCCGCGATGTTGCCGGTTCGGGGCTCCCCCGCACACGCGGGGATGGACCCAGAAGGCCCGAGCACAACGCGCTTCGAGAGACGGCTCCCCCGCACACGCGGGGATGGACCGATCGCTGACGACGCCGTAGACACCGAGCACATGGCTCCCCCGCACACGCGGGGATGGACCGGTTCCACCTGACCGATGCGGAGCACACACCGCGGCTCCCCCGCACACGCGGGGATGGACCCGGCCATCGACCTTCTCGGACATGCGGGCGTAGGGCTCCCCCGCACACGCGGGGATGGACCTGATACGGGCGGTGAGTGGTTGTACTACGTGCGGGCTCCCCCGCACACGCGGGGATGGACCGAGGATGACCAAGATCACGTTCCTCGAGAAGGTGGCTCCCCCGCACACGCGGGGATGGACCCGTCGATGCCTTCGCTCCCGACCCCACGCCACAGGCTCCCCCGCACACGCGGGGATGGACCCGCGGCCGCCTGGAAGGGGGCACGGCTCGGGATGGCTCCCCCGCACACGCGGGGATGGACCCGCCTCGTTGAAGTCGCCGTAGACAGCGCCCTGGGCTCCCCCGCACACGCGGGGATGGACCGCATGTCTGAAGATGCCCCGAGCGTCCAGCCACGGCTCCCCCGCACACGCGGGGATGGACCCGCCTCGGGGTCGGCACGGGCGAGGGCGTCCTCGGCTCCCCCGCACACGCGGGGATGGACCGTCGGTGTCGAGCGGGCCGTAGTTGGGCGCCTGGGCTCCCCCGCACACGCGGGGATGGACCCTGCATCCGCTCACGACAGAGCGGCACGAGCAGGGCTCCCCCGCACACGCGGGGATGGACCCTAAGGGTCGCATCGATGCGGGTGAGGCCTAGCGGCTCCCCCGCACACGCGGGGATGGACCGCGGCGGCCGGGGCGCTGGCCGCCGCGTTGCAGGCTCCCCCGCACACGCGGGGATGGACCCTGGCGGGTCGACCGGATGGGCATCATCAAGATGGCTCCCCCGCACACGCGGGGATGGACCCAGAGCATGCGGAGCGGGTTCTTGCGGGACGGTGGCTCCCCCGCACACGCGGGGATGGACCCACCCCGAGCTCGGGACAGGCCCCGGTCTACGAGGCTCCCCCGCACACGCGGGGATGGACCCATGCAGGCAGCCGTGGTGGCGTGGCAAGATCAGGCTCCCCCGCACACGCGGGGATGGACCCTGCTCGGCTCGCTGCCCGCGCGAGCTGGAGGGGGCTCCCCCGCACACGCGGGGATGGACCTGCTGCTCCGTTGTCGAGAAAGCCGTCGAAGATGGCTCCCCCGCACACGCGGGGATGGACCCTTTCTCAGCCGAGCTCGTCGAACGCCTTGAGGGGCTCCCCCGCACACGCGGGGATGGACCTGACTGCCAGAACGTTCATCGACTGGGCACGCAGGCTCCCCCGCACACGCGGGGATGGACCGTCGTAGTAGTCGTCCGTGCCGCTGCCGAAGCCGGCTCCCCCGCACACGCGGGGATGGACCCGAGGTCATGGGGGCGCTGCCGGGCACCCTGAAGGCTCCCCCGCACACGCGGGGATGGACCCAACGTCATCAACATCATCCTCGGGTATCCACGGGCTCCCCCGCACACGCGGGGATGGACCCGCCATCATCCACGCCATGTCGCACTGACCCATGGCTCCCCCGCACACGCGGGGATGGACCCGGACGAGACCGGCCGCTCCAACAATGAAGAGAGGCTCCCCCGCACACGCGGGGATGGACCTGGGCAAGGAGATCCACCAGTTCACGGAGCTGCGGCTCCCCCGCACACGCGGGGATGGACCCGGCCGTTCTCTCCGCGCGTGACGATCCGCACAGGCTCCCCCGCACACGCGGGGATGGACCCGTGTCGATAATCTGATCAAGCTCGGTTTCCATGGCTCCCTGTTGTCGAGCATGTGAAAGTGACGTTTTCTGGACGGTCATCGGCGGTGGTCACTGATCATGGTTGTCGGGAGCTTTGCGGCGCGGAGGTTTGCGACCCCGCTGCTTTTGTGTGAGTTCGGCCTCTCGGCGGCGGTAACTCTGCCCCTCGATGACGAGGATCTCGGCGTGGTGGGTGAGGCGGTCGATCAGGGCGACGGCGCAGGAGGCGTTCGGGAAGACGGTGTCCCATCGCTTGAAGGGCAAGTTGGTGGTGATGAGGAGGGAGCGGCGTTCGTAGCGTCGGCTGACGAGCTGGAAGATGAGGTCGGCGGCTCGTGCGTCGTAGGCGAGGTAGCCGACCTCGTCGATCGCGACCAGCGCGGGCCGGGTGTAGTGCTTGAGGCGGCGTTCGAGGGCTCTGGCGGTCTCCTGTCCGTTGAGGTCGAGCAGGAGGTCGGCGGCGGTGGTGAAGAGGGCGGAGTGCCCGGCGAGGATTGCCTGGTGGGCGATGTTCTTGGCGAGCATGGTCTTGCCGAGGCCCTGGGCGCCGACGAGGATGACGTTCTCGGCGCGTTGGAGGAAGTCGAGGGTGAGGATGCGTTGGAGGGCTGGGCGGTCGAGGGCGGTGGGCCAGTTCCAGTCCCAGTCGGCGAGGGGCTTGAAGCGGCCCAGCCGGGCGCGGGTGAGCCGGCGTTCGACGCTGCGGCGCTGTCGGTCTTCGAGCTCGGCGGCGACGATGTGTTCGAGGAGTGCAGTCGTACTCCAGCGTTTGCGGGTGGCGCTGGCGATGATGTCGTTGAGGTCTTCGGCGGTGCGGTTGAGTGCGAGTCGTCGGAGTTCAGAGGTCAGTGTCGTCGGGGTCGTGTTGTCCGAGGGCATCGTAGGTCTCCAGGTCGTGGGGCCGGACGTCGACGTCCCGCAGTCCGGGTCGGTCGGGCAATGTGATTCGGAGGGGCGGTCTGAGTCCGCGCCGCCGCCGCCGGGTTTCGAGGATATGGGTGATGGAACCGGCGCCGAGTGCATCGCGTTGGAGGGCGTCGTCGACGGCGGCGGCGAGCTCGTGCGGCCCGTAGTCGTTGAGGAGCGCGAGCAGCCTGGCGGCGTGGGGTCGTAGGGCTTCCCCGCGTTCTGCGAGCCGCTCGAAGAGGATGTCGGTGTTGGGGACGGCGGCGCGGAGCCGGTCTCGGGTGGTGTGGGTGTTGGTCTGTCGGGTGGCGGCGAGGAGTCCTTCGAGATGGGCGGGGTCCTCGACGGTGTGCCCGGTGTCGTAGCTTCGTCGGTGTCGGGCGAGTTCGACCTGTTGGTCGAGGATGCGGATGCGGGTGTTGCCGGCGAGGAGGGTGAGGGTCTTTCGGACGTGGGTGTGTGGGATGGAGTAGAGGTTGCGGTCGAAGCGGATGTAGGGTGTTTTTCCGGAACGGACGGCGCGGACGAGTTCGGTCTCGAATTGATGGGCGGGTAGTGGTAGCAGCCGGGGCTGCTCGTCGGCCCAGGCGTCGGCGACGGTTCGGTCGGGCTGTTCGGGGTGTCGGCGTTGGTGGGCGACCTCGTCACGCCAGCGTCGGAACTGGCCGTTGAGGTCGTCGAGGTCTCGGAAGGGTCTGGCGGCGAAGAAGGCGTGGCGGAGGTATTGTATCTGGCGTTCGACCTTGCCTTTTTCGTTACCCCGTCCCGGTGTGCAGGGTCGTGGGGCGAAGTGGTAGTGGCCGGCGAGTTCGAGCAGGCGGGGGTGGAACTGGACGGCGGCGCCGCGTCGGTCGAGGACGGCGGTTCGGAGATTGTCGTAGACGAGGTTGCGGGCGACGCCGCCGAGGGCGTTGAAGGCTTCGACGTGTCCTCGGAGGAAGCTCTCGAGGGTCTGGTCGAGGGTGAAGAGGGCGGCGACGGCGCGGGAATAGCCGAGGACCATGACGAATCCGGAGACGGCGCGCGTGCCGCGGCCGATGCGGACCTTGCCGAAGGAGCCCCAGTCGACCTGCGCCTGCTCGCCGATGAGGGTGACGACCCGGCGGTAGGCGGTGGGGGCGGTCTCGGGCCGCAGTCGCTTGACGAGGCGGCGAACCTGGTGGACCGAGCCTGGGTAGCCGCGGTGTCGGACCATCTCGTGGATTCGGGTGGCGCGGAGGGTGGGGTATTGGTCCAGGGTGTCTCGGATGAATGACAGGTAGGGGTCGAGGGCGGAGGGTCTGCACACGCCGCGGCGGACGCCTCCCGACTGGTGCTCGACGGCGGCGCGGACGGTCTCACGGTGGAGGCCGAGTTGGGCTGCGATGGTGCCGAGCTTCCAGTGCTCGCCGTAGTAGAGCCGTCGGATCTCGGCGTACTGGGTGCGCGTGATCATCGTCCCTCCTCTTGCGAACGCGGCCGGGCTCCGGCATGGCGACCAGCCACCGGCTCTGCCGGCCGCAGACCAGGCACCGCGTGGCCGGCGGGGCGGGCGCCGGGGCGGCGTCGGGCTCGGGGAGTCTGTCCGAGGGCCGGGGTGCGGGGGAAGTGTGATCCGTCACGCGTTGCCGGGCGCGGTAGGCGCGTTGCCGGTCGCGGTGGTCGAGGCGTCCTTCGGGGCTGCGCTGATGGCGGGCTCTGGCGGCTCTGACCGCCCGGCGGCGGGCGGCCGCGCGGCACTGCGGAGAGCAGTAGGCATGGCCGCGGTAGCACGCCGCGCAGATGGCGAAGGGACGATTGCAGTGCCGGCAGGCCTTCCGGCGGAGGGGCTGGTCCACGGCGTCGGAGCGCGCGGGGTGGTCTCCGACTGGACAACGAGCCTGAACCGTGGCACAACAGCAGGGACCGGCTCGGTCTGTCGGAGCTCGAGGCGGTCACGAGGGTCCGGTCGGCACAACCGGGCCCTCACCCCACGTCTGAGTCCGCTCACTACGCTACCCGAACGCCTTGCGGACCGCCAGCGCCGGGGCCGTGGACGCCGCCGCTCCCCATGGACGCAAAGAGCGCGCCCACAGGGAGCTTGGAAAACCGCGAACACCGCGGTTTCCCACAGCGCCCACAGCCGAGATTCTCCTCTTCATCAGGATCCGGACAAGATCGCGCCTGGAGCGCGGCGACAGGTGTCGAGAATTCGTCACTTTCGAGTGCGCGTTGACAGCTCCCCCGCACACGCGGGGATGGACCCGGCGTGAGGTCGTAAGGTTCCATCGGTATCCCGGCTCCCCCGCACACGCGGGGATGGACCGTCGGGAGAGGTCGACACCGACCGGCTCAAGGAGGCTCCCCCGCACACGCGGGGATGGACCGCACATGTGGGGGAAGGACGATGAGCAAGGCGTGGCTCCCCCGCACACGCGGGGATGGACCCCTGTCGACGTCCTTCGGGAGCGAGAGCGTCACGGCTCCCCCGCACACGCGGGGATGGACCCTCGATGGCCATCATCGGCCGCGTGAGGCGGGCGGCTCCCCCGCACACGCGGGGATGGACCCGTCTCCGACGTGCCGTCCCCTATCAGTCCACCGGCTCCCCCGCACACGCGGGGATGGACCCCACCCGCACTCTCTATGTCGATGGCCTGACCGTGGCTCCCCCGCACACGCGGGGATGGACCCGCCCGTTCAACGCCCGTTGAACCCCCGTTGAAGGCTCCCCCGCACACGCGGGGATGGACCCGGCACCGATGGGCTGTGGGTCTACCCCGAGACGGCTCCCCCGCACACGCGGGGATGGACCCGGGGATCTGCTGCTGCTGGCACTGCCGACCATGGCTCCCCCGCACACGCGGGGATGGACCCCGCTTGCGACCGGTGGGGCGTGACGAAGGAATGGCTCCCCCGCACACGCGGGGATGGACCCGTTTCAAACGGCCGCTTCCATCGCGGGATCGTGGCTCCCCCGCACACGCGGGGATGGACCCCTGGCAGCCATCGCGCGGGCGCATGCGGACGCGGCTCCCCCGCACACGCGGGGATGGACCCGACATCATCCGCGCACTGGAGGGCTGCACCCAGGCTCCCCCGCACACGCGGGGATGGACCCGAGGCCCAGGTGACGATCGACAAGCTGACCCAGGCTCCCCCGCACACGCGGGGATGGACCCATGGCCGCGTAGCACCGCTGGATGTCGGCCTTGGCTCCCCCGCACACGCGGGGATGGACCATGAAGTCGTCGTGGCCCCTGACGTCCATGAGGGGCTCCCCCGCACACGCGGGGATGGACCCTCCTCGTCGATGGCCTTGATGGCGGCCTGCTGGGCTCCCCCGCACACGCGGGGATGGACCCTTCCCCATGTCGGCCGCGAGGATGGTGTAGTCGGCTCCCCCGCACACGCGGGGATGGACCCGGACTGCGAGAGCGAAAGGAGACCCCTATAACGGCTCCCCCGCACACGCGGGGATGGACCCCCGGCCCCCGGGCCGTGGCGGGGTGTTCCCGCGGCTCCCCCGCACACGCGGGGATGGACCCCGGTCGAGCTGAAGCACTACACGGGCTCGGGGGGCTCCCCCGCACACGCGGGGATGGACCCGCTCCAGGTTGTCAAATACAACAGCAAGTGGTGGCTCCCCCGCACACGCGGGGATGGACCCCTCGCCACCAAGGCCCTCTCGGGCCGGGCGGAGGCTCCCCCGCACACGCGGGGATGGACCGCCAGCCCCGCTGGCCCCGGTCGAGCACGCACCGGCTCCCCCGCACACGCGGGGATGGACCCAGCATCGACCCGCCGTCCGACATCTACGCCGAGGCTCCCCCGCACACGCGGGGATGGACCTGCCGCGAGAGCGAGCTAGGGGACCAGCACATGGGCTCCCCCGCACACGCGGGGATGGACCCCGCACCTTCACGCTGCCCGACATCAGCGGCAAGGCTCCCCCGCACACGCGGGGATGGACCCATCGCGGACCCCATCGACACGGGTAGCTTCGTGGCTCCCCCGCACACGCGGGGATGGACCCCTCGCGGACGACTCGGTCTCGAACGACAAGATGGCTCCCCCGCACACGCGGGGATGGACCCTAGGCTTCGGCCACGACGAGGTCGGCAGCGTCGGCTCCCCCGCACACGCGGGGATGGACCGCGCTCCTCTTTCGACGTGCGTGCGTACCACCGGGCTCCCCCGCACACGCGGGGATGGACCCGCGAAGATCACCGACAACACCATCGAGGCCGAGGCTCCCCCGCACACGCGGGGATGGACCCGGTTCGGACACGGTTGACGGTAGCGCGACTCAGGCTCCCCCGCACACGCGGGGATGGACCCCAATGAGGCTAGACGAGCACACGAACCCGGTCGGCTCCCCCGCACACGCGGGGATGGACCCTCGAAGCGACGAACACCCCGACGGACGGACAGGGCTCCCCCGCACACGCGGGGATGGACCCGCCAAGCTCGACTGGCGGAACAACACCAATGGGGCTCCCCCGCACACGCGGGGATGGACCCCTCTGGTGGGCGCACATCGGCGAGAAGGGCTAGGCTCCCCCGCACACGCGGGGATGGACCGTGTGGGAGGGGTGGCAACTGGCGGTGGTACGCGGCTCCCCCGCACACGCGGGGATGGACCCGTCGCCGGCCTTGAACCGGTCGACGATCTCCAGGCTCCCCCGCACACGCGGGGATGGACCCACCGCGGAGTAGGTCGCCGCGAATCCGGAGGGGGCTCCCCCGCACACGCGGGGATGGACCGATTTCCATTCAGATTGTCCCTTCTCTTGATGCGGCTCCCCCGCACACGCGGGGATGGACCCCCGATTCTCTGGCGCATGGCGACCGAATACGAGGCTCCCCCGCACACGCGGGGATGGACCCGCAAGGCGACCGTGCAGCCGAGCTCTACAAGGGGCTCCCCCGCACACGCGGGGATGGACCCGCTCGGGATGGTGGACATCCACTGATGGCTACGGCTCCCCCGCACACGCGGGGATGGACCCGCGCCGCCACTCGGCCGAGAGCGTGTCCCTGTGGCTCCCCCGCACACGCGGGGATGGACCCGCAAGGATCAAGGGATGACAACCTACACAACCGGCTCCCCCGCACACGCGGGGATGGACCTGCGGAGTGTGGATCGCAAGATGGCGACAAGACGGCTCCCCCGCACACGCGGGGATGGACCCGTCCGGCTCGGCCGGACGTCGCGGGGGTAGGGGGCTCCCCCGCACACGCGGGGATGGACCCATCAAGGTGCAGAACCGCGGCAAGCCGCGCGTGGCTCCCCCGCACACGCGGGGATGGACCGCGGGCGCCGGGGCTGCCAGTCGTGCCGGCTCGGGCTCCCCCGCACACGCGGGGATGGACCCCGCGATGTTGTCTTCCGCCCAAGTCAGCATGGGGCTCCCCCGCACACGCGGGGATGGACCGCGATCCGGGGCGTCGTGGCCGGAGCGGCCGGCGGCTCCCCCGCACACGCGGGGATGGACCCCGCATGCAGGCGCGCGCCCTCGCACGGGCGGAGGCTCCCCCGCACACGCGGGGATGGACCCCCCCGACATGTCGCCATCGCTCGGCGGGGGCGGGCTCCCCCGCACACGCGGGGATGGACCCTCGATCCGGCCGATGACGACCGCGATCAGGTCGGCTCCCCCGCACACGCGGGGATGGACCCGAGGTTTCTGGCACGCAGGAGGAGCAGGACTGGGCTCCCCCGCACACGCGGGGATGGACCCGGCGCACCTTCGAATTTCCCCGGTTCCGTGACGGCTCCCCCGCACACGCGGGGATGGACCCGCCTGGACCGCCGCACTTCACACTCAGGACGGGGCTCCCCCGCACACGCGGGGATGGACCCTTCTGCCGGATCGCGTCCCGCTCCTGGAGCGCGGCTCCCCCGCACACGCGGGGATGGACCGTATACGGTGCAGGGGCCAGTGGCGGCCGATCTGGCTCCCCCGCACACGCGGGGATGGACCCATCACACAGGCGTCCATCGATGCGGACGTAGCGGCTCCCCCGCACACGCGGGGATGGACCCGTGGCGCTCCTCGTCTGTCCGGAGGTTCACGCGGCTCCCCCGCACACGCGGGGATGGACCCCGAGCGCTACGGGAGGCCCGGTATCACGTCAAGGCTCCCCCGCACACGCGGGGATGGACCCCGCGGCGTCGAGCGCATCCTTGCAGCGAAGGGGGCTCCCCCGCACACGCGGGGATGGACCCCGATCACCTTGTTGGATTCCGTGATCGGTCGCGGCTCCCCCGCACACGCGGGGATGGACCCGCCACCGTCGTCTACGCCGACCGTGCCTCTGCGGCTCCCCCGCACACGCGGGGATGGACCCGGGGGGCAGGGGTGGGTGAATCGCGAGTCGCGGGCTCCCCCGCACACGCGGGGATGGACCCTTCGCGACCGTCCCCGCGACCTTCACGAGCCAGGCTCCCCCGCACACGCGGGGATGGACCCTCGACCCGCCTGACCGAGGCGGTGGTTGCGGAGGCTCCCCCGCACACGCGGGGATGGACCCTCTGCGCCCTCGGGAGTCAGCGGGGTGACGCCGGCTCCCCCGCACACGCGGGGATGGACCCTTGATGACGGTCTTGGTCCGAGCGTGGAAGATGGCTCCCCCGCACACGCGGGGATGGACCCCATGCGCAAGATGCTGGAACGGTCTGCGCGAAGGCTCCCCCGCACACGCGGGGATGGACCCTTGCCGGGTTCCGCGACAGTGCCGTAATGAGTGGCTCCCCCGCACACGCGGGGATGGACCCCACACGGTCGGCGAGCGGCTGTTCGTCGAGAAGGCTCCCCCGCACACGCGGGGATGGACCCACCGACTTGCTCTCGGCCGCCGGCGCGGGCTCGGCTCCCCCGCACACGCGGGGATGGACCCGAGTGGGTGGTGCGCCTCAACGGCGATGGGAGGGCTCCCCCGCACACGCGGGGATGGACCCGGGCGGCCAAGCTCCTCTCGGGCTGGACCGCTGGCTCCCCCGCACACGCGGGGATGGACCCTGCGGCCACGGGTTCAAGCCGGACCTGACCGAGGCTCCCCCGCACACGCGGGGATGGACCGTGCCGCTGCGCGACCTCGGCCGTCCAGAGCCGGGCTCCCCCGCACACGCGGGGATGGACCCAGCGCCTCGACCATGATGCGGGCATGCGCCCAGGCTCCCCCGCACACGCGGGGATGGACCGTCGCCGCACTATCGCCGATGGCGCCAGACGGTGGCTCCCCCGCACACGCGGGGATGGACCCATCGACCAGTGCCACGTCTCGGACCGCGACGCGGCTCCCCCGCACACGCGGGGATGGACCGCCATGAGGACGTGCATGGACTGCGGCGGGCCGGGCTCCCCCGCACACGCGGGGATGGACCCGCGGAGATCTGGCGTTGGGTCCCGGCGGATGAGGCTCCCCCGCACACGCGGGGATGGACCCTTCGCCGCCGTCCACGACGCCGCCGCCGAGATGGCTCCCCCGCACACGCGGGGATGGACCCGCGCGCGCGTAGCACCTGATCCGCACACCGGGGGCTCCCCCGCACACGCGGGGATGGACCCGACAGCCCCGCGGGAAGACCGGTAACGCTGTAGGCTCCCCCGCACACGCGGGGATGGACCTCAGACATGGATCCGCCTGTCTCGACTTGTCACGGCTCCCCCGCACACGCGGGGATGGACCTCCCGGCGCCGGCCCGGGCGACCTGACTCGGGCGGCTCCCCCGCACACGCGGGGATGGACCGTGCGGAGCGGAGCGCGCCCGATGCCCCCGCCGGAGGCTCCCCCGCACACGCGGGGATGGACCCGCCGCGTCCGAGATCGTCCGGACGGCGGCCGTGGCTCCCCCGCACACGCGGGGATGGACCGCGAAGGCGCCACGTGTGGCGCGGCTTCCCGCCGGCTCCCCCGCACACGCGGGGATGGACCCCGAAGAAGCTCAGCGTCAAGCTCATCTCCAACGGCTCCCCCGCACACGCGGGGATGGACCCGGCCCTGAACAATGTCCAGGCCGTCTCGAAGGGGCTCCCCCGCACACGCGGGGATGGACCCACCATCATTCTGCCGGACGGCTCGCAGTCGGAGGCTCCCCCGCACACGCGGGGATGGACCGCCTGGGCGCAGGCCCGAGCGAACCTCGATGTCGGCTCCCCCGCACACGCGGGGATGGACCCCTGTCGACTCCGGAGGACATCCCGTCGAATCCGGCTCCCCCGCACACGCGGGGATGGACCCTTGGCGGCTGTGACCGCATCGGCCGCCAGCTTGGCTCCCCCGCACACGCGGGGATGGACCCGGAGCAGGTCACGACCGACTTCGAGCTGCTCCGGCTCCCCCGCACACGCGGGGATGGACCCCGCTGCCGTCGGTCACGCGGGTCGAGATCCGGGGCTCCCCCGCACACGCGGGGATGGACCCAGCTCTCGGCCGCGGCCGATGCAGCTGCCGCGGGCTCCCCCGCACACGCGGGGATGGACCCGCATCAAGACTCACACTGGCTTGACTATCGCCGGCTCCCCCGCACACGCGGGGATGGACCTGGTCGGCGCGGAAGCAGACCTCCCACCGGTGCGGCTCCCCCGCACACGCGGGGATGGACCCCTTGCTGACCAGCCGGAACAGCGTCGTGATGAGGCTCCCCCGCACACGCGGGGATGGACCCTACGACCGTGACCTACTCGGTGCTGGACGGCGGGCTCCCCCGCACACGCGGGGATGGACCCGAGCCGGTGTCGATATCCCCGCTGATGTCGGGGGCTCCCCCGCACACGCGGGGATGGACCTGCCCGGCCGCCGACGACACCGGCGCGGCGTACGGCTCCCCCGCACACGCGGGGATGGACCCTTCAGCGACTCGCTCACCGAGGCTGAGGACTAGGCTCCCCCGCACACGCGGGGATGGACCCCGCACCCGCCTCGACCAGGCGCCCAACTACGGGGCTCCCCCGCACACGCGGGGATGGACCCTGCTCGTGCCAGTCCTGACGGTGGCCATCGGTGGCTCCCCCGCACACGCGGGGATGGACCCCCGGTGATCGTGCACCGGGTCGGCTTTCATGAGGCTCCCCCGCACACGCGGGGATGGACCCGTGCTCGTGCTGGTGGGCATCGCCAGCATGACGGCTCCCCCGCACACGCGGGGATGGACCCATCACCCTCGACACCCCGCTGAGGTCCGACATGGCTCCCCCGCACACGCGGGGATGGACCCGAGCCGGTGTCGATATCCCCGCTGATGTCGGGGGCTCCCCCGCACACGCGGGGATGGACCCCCAAGCGCACCGCCAGCGGCAAGACCACCGACGGCTCCCCCGCACACGCGGGGATGGACCCATCACACAGGCGTCCATCGATGCGGACGTAGCGGCTCCCCCGCACACGCGGGGATGGACCCGTGGCGCTCCTCGTCTGTCCGGAGGTTCACGCGGCTCCCCCGCACACGCGGGGATGGACCCCGAGCGCTACGGGAGGCCCGGTATCACGTCAAGGCTCCCCCGCACACGCGGGGATGGACCCCGCGGCGTCGAGCGCATCCTTGCAGCGAAGGGGGCTCCCCCGCACACGCGGGGATGGACCCCGATCACCTTGTTGGATTCCGTGTGTCAAGCGACACTCAAAACTGACCCCCTGGCGACATCGAAAACTGACCCCCGAAGAAACGGCGTATGTAGATCGAATTCCGGTGGTCCACCGCGTTCCGTGAGCGCCGTGGACGGCCGGGACGCCCCGTCCAGGCCGGGCCGCAAGGCCCATAACTGCCATCCGAGCCGCGGGGCGGACGGGGTGTCACCCGTAAGGGCCGGAGCGAAGCGGAGGACGTGCGCAGCACGTTGACACGCCGGCCGTCCCGCAGCTACGCACTGCCGACCTCCCGACCTAGCCGTCACCCCTGAACCCTCTGGGCAGCGCGACGGGCTCGAGGGCGGCGTGGCACGGCACCGGCGCGTGACCGTGAGTCCCTGTCTGTGTTTCGCTCTGATGTCGGTCGCGTGGTCATGACGACGCCCCCGCGCGGGTCTCAGACGCGACAGGCTTCGGCGCCGGGATCTTCAGGGCGCCCGCCCGACGCTTCTCCCGCAGCCGATAGCTCTCCCCCGTGATCGTCAGCACGTGGCTGTGATGCAGCAGCCGGTCGAGGATCGCGGTAGCGACCACGGCGTCGCCGAACACCTCCCCCCATTCGCCGACCGAGCGGTTCGACGTAATCAGGATGCTCCCGCGTGCGTATTTCGGAGGAAGTGCAACACGGATTTCGGCCGAAGTGGAACATCGATTTCGGCCGAAGTGGAACATCGATTTCGGGAAGTGGAACACGGATTTCGGGATGTGGAACATCCATTCCGGGGGAAGTGGAACGCCGGTTCCGGAGTCGTGAACGCTCGTTGGTAGCCTGACCGCGACACGCTTCACCTTTCCGAAGGGAGGGTGAGGCGATGCCGGCACGGAGGCTGCTGATGAGGAATTCCGCGAGGTACTACAGCTCAGGCACGAGCAGGGACTGTCCCACCAGGCGGTGGCCCGGGCCTGGGGCGTCGGCGTGGGGACGGTCAACCGCTATCTGCGGCGGGCGACGGAATGCGGGCTCGGCTGGCCACTGCCGGCCGACCTGCACGACGGGGCGCTCGAAGCCCGGCTGTTCCCCCGCGCTGCGCCGGTGCGCGACCGGGTCCGGCCCGACTGTGCGCACATCCACCGGGAGCTGAAGCGGGACGGCGTGACGCTGCAGCTTCTCCAGGGGAATACGCCCAGGTCCACCCCGACGGCTACCGCTACACCCGGTTCTGCGGGATCTACCGGCAGTGGGCGCGGCCGCTGCGGCCGTCGATGCGGCAGCTCCACCGCGCCGGCAAGAACGCATCAAGATGCGTTTTCCAAATGAGACAATATCCAGGCAACCAACCCCACGCCCAGTATCGCCATTCCTCCCCACAACCAACCACCGTACAGAAACGCTCCAGCAACGACGCAACCAGCGATTGATTCAGACTTCCACCGTTGAGGAGCGTCCAGCGCCATCAAGAATTCTCGCACTTGTTCTCCTCCTAACCTAGAAGAAGTAGTCGATTTCGCTCATGGCTAATCGCGTTGAGAGCGAGAGCTGTTGTGAGCCCGGCGCAAACGGTCGCCAGAGAAGGAATGAAAGTCGCGGCTGCACAAATCACTCCTGCCGCTCTCAAGACGGAGTTGCAGGGCCTGACGGACGAGCGCGGCTCACTGTATGAACCACGGCAGCACGCGGAAGCCCCGGAAGTCGAAGCGCTCGGCGCCGCCGTGCACGAGGACGCCGCCGCGGTTGGGGTTGCCTGGTAGCGCGGTCCACCAGGCGAGGGTGTCGACGGCGTCGGCCGGCACCGTTTGCCCCGACTTCACCTCGACGGGGACGATCCGGTTGCCGGCGTCGATCAGGATGTCGATCTCGCGGCCGGCGGCGTCCCGCCACCAGGTGAGGGGAGGCTCGAGGCGGCGGGCGGCGAACGCCTTGACGAGCTCCGAGACGACGAACGACTCGAAGATGGCGCCGCGCAGGGGGTGACGCTCGAGAGTCCGGCCGTCGGGGATGCCGAGCAGATAGCAGACGAGGCCCGAGTCGAGGAAATGGAGGCGGCGCCGCTTGCGCAGACGCTTGCGGTAGTTCGCGTGATGCGGCGGCAACGTCGTCGCCAGGAAGCCGATCTCCAGCGCCGCGAGCCAGCGCTTCGCCGTCGGCTGGGTCACGCCGGCGTCGGCGGCGAGGGCGCTGAGGTTCACTTCCTGCGCGGTCCGCGCGGCTGCGAGGCGGAGGAAGTTCTCGAAGCTGCGCGGGTCGGACACCTGCAGCACCTCGCGCAGGTCCCGTTCGACGTAGGTGCGCACGTAGTCGGCCCGCCATGGCTGCGCCGGCAGCCCGCGGGCGTGGATGCGCGGATAGAACCCGTTCACGAGGGTCTGCCAGATCTCGCCCGGCGGTGGGGCGCCCGCCGCGCCGGCGGCCGGTCCGGCGGCGTCGTCGAGGTGCAGGGGATCGAACGGCAGCCGGCCGTGGAGCTCGGCGAGGGACAAGGGGTGGAGGCGCAGGAGCGCCGTCCGCCCCGCCAGGGTCTGCGAGACCGACTGCATCAGCAAGAGGTTCTGCGAGCCGGTCAGGACGAAACGGCCCGGCTCGTCTCGCTCATCGACGAGCACCTGGATGTAGGACAGCAGCTCGGGCGCGCGCTGGATCTCGTCGAGGATCAGGCCCTGCTCGGCCGCCTCGGCCAGCACGCCCCGCGGGTCGGCAAGGGCCCGCGCCCGTTCGTCCGGCGCCTCGAGCGACAGGTAGCGGTGGGCGGGGAACGTCGCCCGCACGAGCGTCGTCTTGCCCGACTGACGGGGTCCGGTGAGGGTGACGACCGGATTCGACGCAGCGGCAGCCTGCAACGCGCCGGTCAGATGCCGGGGCAGCACGCGTCATCCTGGCATGCGGATCGAGATTCCGTCAAATTCAATATCCGATCATTAAAATGACGACGGCAAAGAGGCGGCCAGCCTGTCGTCGCGGACGACCTGGCCCCTGCAGCACGCTGAGCACCAGCCCGAACCACTCCAGCGGGCGGCCAACCTGTCGTCGCGACGACCTGGCCGCTGGCCCCGCTCGTTCGCAGCCCGTCGTCGAGGTCAACCTGTCGAGCGCGAGCTCCGGCGACGCGCCCGGACGACCTGTCGATTCCGGGACAAGGGCCCACCCGCCGCCGCCGCGAGGCCCGCCGGCGCGGCCGATCGTCGTATGATCAATGGAGAGAAGCAGGAGCCGCATGAGCCAGACAACCCCCGAGCAGCGCCCCGCACAACCACCGCCCCGACCCCCGATGTCCGCCGACGTTCGCTGGCTCCTCGGCGCCGGACTCGGCGTCGCCACCCTGATCCTGATCCTGATTGGTGTCATCCTGCAGCAGAGCGCCGGCATCCACGCGCGAATCGACGACAGCGACCGCCGCATGAACGAGCGCTTCAACGACGTCGACGAGCGCTTCAACGACGTCAACGGACGCTTCGACGAGATCGACGGGCACTTCAACGACATCAACGGACGCTTCGACGACATCGATCGCCGAATCGACGCCGAACAGAACCACCTGCGCGCCGAAATGCGCGAGCTTCGCTCCCTGCTCCTGCAGCTCATCGAGCGCACGCCGCCGGCGGACTGACCCTCACCGACCGAACGCCCGCCGCGCCACCCATGCCCCCCGTCGAGATCCCCTATAATCGCTCGCGGTTCTCGACCCGCCTCCTCGAGGGCAGGCTCTACACGGCCGGCCACAGTTGGCTCGAGCAGGAGGACGAGGAGGTGTGGCGGGTCGGGTTCACGAAGTTCGCGGTGCGCATGCTCGGCGAGATCGTCGAGCTCGGGTTCGAGACCGAGCCGGGCACGGCGGTCGAGACCGGCCAGGTCGTCGGCTGGCTGGAGGGCTTCAAGGCGGTCACCGACATGTACTCGCCGCTGGCGGGGCGGTTCGAGGGGTTCAACCCCGCCGTCGACGATCAGGCGGCGCTGCTGACGAACGACCCCTACCGGCGGGGCTGGCTCTTCCGCGTGCGCGGACAGCCGGACGCCGACTGCCTGGACGTGCACGGCTACATGGCGCTGCTCGACACGACGATCGACAAGATGCTGGGGCGACGGCATGGCTGAGCCGGTCGGCGCCCCCGAGGAGCGGCGGGGCGGCGGCGCGCCGGTGTCGGCCGACACGACCGACGGGATGCTGGAACGAGGACATGGCTGAGCCGGCCCGCTACGTCATGATCGGCGGCTTCCTCGGGGCGGGGAAGACGACCGCGGTGGCGCGGCTCGCCCGACACCTGACGGACCAGGGCAAGCGGGTCGGCCTGATCTGCAACGACCAGAGCAGCGGGCTCGTCGACACCGCCCTGCTCCGCTCCAAGGGCTTCGCGGTCGAGGAGATCACCGGCGGCTGCTTCTGCTGCCGCTTCGACTCGCTGCTCGACGCGGCCGAGAACCTGACCCGGGACTCGCGGCCCGACCTCTTCCTCGCCGAGCCGGTCGGGAGCTGCACCGACCTAGTGGCCACCGTCTCCTATCCGCTGCGCCGCATCTACGGCGACCGGTTCACGGTGGCGCCCCTGAGCGTCATGGTCGACCCGGTGCGGGCGGCTCGCATGGTCGGCCTCGTCGAGGGGCGGAGCTTCTCGGAGAAGGTGACCTACGTCTACCGCAAGCAGCTGCAGGAGGCGGACGTCATCGTCGTCAACAAGTGCGATGCGCATCCCGCGAGTCTCCTCGACGAGTTGTCGACGGAACTCGGCGGCGAGTTCCCCCAGGCGACGGTCTTCACCTGTTCGGCCCGGACCGGCGCCGGCGTCGAGGCCTGGTTCGAAACCGTGCTCGCCGAGAATCCCACGGCCCGGGCCCTGGAGATCGACTACGATATATACGCCGAGGGCGAGGCGCGGCTCGGCTGGCTGAACTGTACCGTCCAGCTTCACGCCGCGGATCGGTTCGACGGCAACCGGACGCTGGTCGATCTGGCCCGGCGGATGCGCGAGCGGCTCGCGACGGCGGGCGAGGAGATCGCCCATCTCAAGATGACGCTCGACGCGCGGGACGGGTCGGGCACGCTGTCGGTGGTGAGCCTCGTCGGCAGCGATCGCGAACCCGATGTGCGCGAGTCGCTGCTCGACCGCGTCGACTCGGGCGAACTGGTGGTGAACCTGCGGGCCGAGACCGACCCGGTTCGGCTCGAAGCGGTGGTGCGCGAGACCCTTGCCGCGCTCGACGGCGTCGAGGCGCGGGTCGAGCACCTGGAGCAGTTGCGGCCGGGACGGCCGGTGCCGACGCACCGGATGGCGTGACGGTTGGCCCGCCCGTGACCCCGTGACGGACGGCGCAATGAAGATCCTGTACTGCAACTGCACCTACGCGAAGGTCGTGCCCGCCGAGGTGAAGAAGGGGGTCTTGCGCCGGCTCTGCGAGTCCGGCCAGGCCTTCGACGCGGTGGCGGATCTCTGCGACATGTCGGCGCGCAAGGACCCTGCGCTGCGGAAGATCGCCGAGGGCGGCGACACGAAGATCGCGGCCTGCTATCCGCGCGCCGTCAAGTGGCTGTTCCACGCGGCGGGGGCCCCGCTGCCGGGCGAGGGCGTCGAGGTGCTGAACATGCGCGAGGACTCGGCCGACGACATCGCGAAGGAGCTGCTCGGATGAGCCGCACCGAGGGACGCAACCTGCGGGTGGTGTTGTACGAGGGTCCGGGCAGCCGGGCCCTCGGCGACGAAGAGCGCTTCCAGGCCCTCTCGACCCTGCTCGACAACGGCTTCGAGGTGACCCGGCCGATCGCCGGCCAGCAGGTGGCCCCGGCCGACGACGCGCCGGTGCTGGTGCTGGGCCGGCTCGACGACGCGCCGGTGGTGGACCCGGAGCAGGAGGTGCACTTCCGCGACCTCGGCGAGGTCGACGCCCTCGAGGCGGCCCGCGAGGTGCGGGAGGCGGCCGGCGCCCGCCGGCTCGAGGCGTGGAAGCCGTGGTTCCCGGTGATCGACTTCGACCGCTGCACCAACTGCATGCAGTGCCTGACGTTCTGCCTCTTCGACGTGTACGGGGTCGACGAGAAGAAGCAGATCACGGTGCAGAACCAGGACAACTGCAAGACCGACTGCCCGGCGTGCTCACGCGTCTGCCCCGAGGTCGCGATTCTGTTCCCGAAGTACGGCAAGGGCCCCATCAACGGCGACGTCGTGCGCGAGCAGGACATCCAGCGCGAGGCGATGAAGGTGGACATCTCCACCCTGCTCGGAGGCGACCTCTACGGGTCGCTCCGCACCCGCCAGCGCGAGGCTCGCAAGCGCTTCTCGACCGAGCGCGACGAGTCGAAGGCCCTGATCGAGCGGAAGCGCTGCCTCGGCAAGCTCAAGAAGGAGCTGGACATCCCCGACGAGGTGCTGATGACCCTGCCCTCGGCCGAGGACATCGAGGACCGGGCGGCGCGGGCCAAGGCGAAGATGGAGAAGCGGCTTGCCCGCTCGCAGACGGTGCAGGACGCCCGGCCGGCGCCGACCGAGCGGGACTGGGGAATCTGAGCCGGAAGGCCGTCCGCACCACGGGACCGGTGCGGACACCGGCGGGGTCGATACCACGGGACGGGGAGCGACCCGCCCAGGTCGGGCTCGGCGGGAGCCGGGAGCGAACACCATGTTGAGAGCGGCGGCCGGCCTCGGCTATCGCACGGTGCGCTCGACCGATGCGCGCGCGCTGCGGAAGTTCGCCTGGAACTTCGGCTACAAGGGCGTCCGCTCGGTGCAGAAGTTCAAGAAGCGACTCAAGGCCGGGGTGTCGTTCCCCCCGTTCCTCTACATCTCGATCACGAACGCCTGCAACCTGCGCTGCCAGGGGTGCTGGGTCGACGTCGACAAGCCGCAGCACCTCATCAGCTACGACGATCTCAACCGGCTGATCGACAGCGCCAAGGCGCACGGCAACAGCTTCTTCGGCATCCTCGGGGGCGAGCCGTTCATGCACCCCGACCTCCTCCGGGTTCTCGAAGCGCACCCCGACTGCTACTTCCAGATCTTCACGAACGGCCACCCCATCACCGACGCCACGGCCGAGCGGCTGCGGAAGGCGGGCAACGCGACCCCGCTCATCAGCGTCGAGGGCACCGAGTCGATCAGCGACGAGCGGCGCGGCCGCGAGGGGGTGCTGAACCGCACCCTCGAGGGCATCCGGGCGAGCGTGCGCCACGGGCTGATCACCGGCGTCGCCACCAGCGTCTGCCAGTCGAACATCGACGATCTGGTGCGTGAGGCGTGGGTCGACGAGCTGATCGACATGGGGGTGCACTACTGCTGGTTCCACACCTACCGGGTGGTGGGGCCGGCGCCCAACCCCCAGCTCGCCCTGACCCCCGAGCAGGTCCTGTCGGTGCGGCGCTTCGTGATGGACATGCGCAACCGCAAGCCCATCGGCCTCATCGACGCCTACTGGGACGACAAGGGGCAGGCGCTGTGCCCGGCCGCGACCGGCATCAGCCACCACATCGGCCCCTTCGGCGACGTCGAGCCGTGCCCGATCATCCAGTTCGCGAACGAGAAGATCCAGGACAACGACGGCGACATCTACAAGACGATGACCGAGTCGCCGCTGCTCGCGGACTTCCGCCGGACCGCGGCCGACGCGACGCGGGGCTGCATCGTGCTGGAGCGCCCCGACCTCCTCCGGGAGATAGTCGGCCGGCACGGCGCCGGCGACACGACGATACGCCGGACCGCGGGCCCCGAGCTGGAGGCGCTGCGGTCGCGGCCCAGCCAGCACGACCCGGGGAACGAGATTCCCGAGGAGAACTGGGTCTACCGCTTCGCCAAGAAGCACTGGTTCTTCGGATTCGGTGCTTATACATAGAGGATCAGCGAGATCCATGGCCACCGACACCACGAACTACGCCGAGCCCCAGGTCATCCCCCTGCTGCAGCTTCCGGCGCAGGTGCCCCGGCAGACCTACCGGCCGGCGCAGTCGAACATCCCGGACGACAAGGCGGTGCGGCTCCGCCTGAAGCAGATCACCGAGGAGCACGTCAGGCGGACGGGGGCGGTTCCCCCCCTCACGCTCGACGAGCTGACCGAGCACACCGCGGCGGTGCTGGCCAAGGCCGACCTCGACCCGATCTACGGCGACTACACGTCGATTCTCGTCAGCAACGCCGCGTGGCGTGACTCGCTGGCGCAGGTGCCCTACGAGCGCCGGCTCCTCCTCGTCCCGAAGTGCCTGCGGGTGGAGGAGAAGTGCCCCGCCCCGTTCGACGAGTTCGGCCTGCTCTGCAAGGAGTGCGGGCTGTGCTCCATCCAGGACCTGACGGTCGAGGCGGAGCGGCTCGGCTACGCGGTGCTCGTGGCCGAAGGCTCGGCCATCGTCCGGTCGATGATCGAGACCGGCAAGATCGAGGCCATCGTCGGCGTGAGCTGCATCAACGTGCTCGAGAAGTGCTTCCCGCACATGGAGGCGGCGGCCATCCCCGGCGTGGCGATACCGCTGCTGCAGGACGACTGCGTCAACACCACCGTGGACCTCGACTGGGTCTGGGACCTGATTCACCTGACGAGCGACGACAAGACCTGGCGGCTCGACCTCGACGCCCTCAAGACGCGGGTGCGGGGCTGGTTCGCGTCCGACGCGCTCGACGCGACCATGGGCCCGGTGGACGCCGACGACGCCACCGCCCGCATCGCCCGCGATTACCTGGAGAAGGGCGGCAAGCGGTGGCGCCCCTATCTCGCGGCGTGCACCTACATGGCGCTGGAGACCGACCGCCGCGGCGCCGAGCCGGCGCTGCCCGAGGCGGTCCGCAAGGCCGCCGTCGCCATCGAGTGCTTCCACAAGGCGTCGCTCATCCACGACGACATCGAGGACGGCGACGAGCGCCGCTACGACAGCCCCGCCCTGCACGCCGAGGTCGGCGTGCCGGTGGCCCTCAACGCCGGCGACTTCCTGGTGGGCGAGGGATATCGGCTGCTCGCGGAGGCCGGCCACCCCGAGGCCGTCGCGATCGCGGCCGAGGGCCACGTGACCCTGAGCCGCGGCCAGGGCCGCGAGCTGTTGTGGGCCCGCGACCCGCGGCCTCTGGGGTCGGTGCAGGTGCTCGACATCTTCCGGCAGAAGACGGCGGCGGCCTTCGAGGTCGCGCTCCGCATCGGGGCCGTCCTCGGCGGGGCCGACGAGGCGACGCACGACGTGCTGCGCAAGTACAGCGAGTCGCTCGGCATCGCCTACCAGATCAAGGACGACATCGACGACTTCAGGGGCGAGGCCGACTCGGACGACCTCGATCAGGTGCGGCTGTCGCTCATCCTCACCATCGCCCACAAGCGCGCGGAGGGCGACGGCCGCGAACGCGTGGCCGAGGCCATCCGGGCCGGCGCGGGCGAGGACCGGGAGGCGATACGCCGCATCGCCGAAGAGAGCGGCGCCCTCGACAAGGCCGAGGACCTGCTGGCCGCCTACCGCGAGGACGCGGTCCGGTCGCTGCGGTTCCTCTCGAGCCCGACCCTCAAGGGACTGATGCGCCGCATCGTCGGCAAGATCTTCGGCGAGGCGTTGATCGAGGGCTACTGCAGTGAGTTTGAGACTCGAAATGCTGCAAGTCGCGCGGCTGGCGCCGAAGCTGCTGCAGGAAGCCTCTGACCCCGTCGCCGAGTTCCTCCACGCCCAGTTCAACGACGACGGCGGCGCCGCCGACCGGTCCGGGCAGAGCGACCTCTACTACACGGTCTTCGCGCTCGAAGGCCTGATCGCGTTGCAGCGCGAGCCGCCCGCGGCGGTCCGCGGCTTTCTCGATTCGTTCGGCGACGGCCAGGACCTCGACCTCGTGCACCTCTGTTGTCTGGCGCGGTGCTGGGCCGCGGTGAAGCAGCCGGCCCCGGACCTCGCCCCCCGCATCCGCGCGCAGTGGGACCGCGGCAACGTGTACCACAGTTTCCTGGCGTGGGGCGCGCTCGAAGACTTGGGGCAGCGGCCGGAGCCGTTCCCGTTGCGGGACGAGGACGCGGTCCCCACGACGCCGACGACGGCGGCCGCGATCACCCTGCGCCGCCGGATGGGCGCTCCCGTGCCGCCCGAGGCCACGCGGTGGCTGCTGGCGCGGGCGCATCCCGACGGGGGCTTCCTCGCCACCGAGGCGGCGCCCATGCCCGACCTGCTGTCGACGGCGACCGCCCTGCACGCCCTCGCGGGCGAACACGCTCCCTTCGCGCAGCTCAAGGAGAAGACCCTCGACTTCCTCGACACGCTGTGGACCGGCAAGGCGTTCTGCGGCACGTGGGCCGACGATGAACCCGACGCCGAGTACACCTGGTACGCCCTCCTCGCCATGGGCCACCTCAGCCTGGCGTGAGCCGTGCGCCCGGCGGGGCGTTCCGTGGCGCGTGGGCCGACGATGAACCCGACGCCGAGTACACCTGGTACGCCCTCCTCGCCATGGGCCACCTCAGCCTAGCGTGAGCCGTGCGCCCGGCGGGGCGTTCCGTGGCGCGTGGGCCGCCGATGACCGACGATGAACCCGACGCCAAGCACACCGGGTACGCGTTCCTCCCCATGGACCGCCTCGGCCTTGCGTGAACGGCTGCTCGCGGCCCGCACGCCGGCCGGCCACTGGGAGGGCGAGCTGTCGTCGAGCCCCCTCTCGACCGCCACCGCGGTCACCGCGCTGACCCTCGCGGGCGGGCACGAGGGCCTCGTGCGCGGCGGGCTCCGCTGGCTGGCCGCCCACCAGAACGCCGACGGCGGCTTCGGCGACGCCGACGGCTGCCCCAGCAACATCAGCACCACGACCCTGGCGTGGGCCAGTCTCGGGCAGCACCGGGCGGCAGGGCGGGAGCGCGCAGAGGCGTGGCTGTCGCGGCGCGTCGGCCGCCTCACCGCAGAGTCGCTGGCCGCCGCCATCACCCAGGTGTACGGCGAGGACCGGACTTTCGCGGTCCCCATCCTCACCCATTGCGCGCTCGCCGGGCGCTTCGGGTGGGAGCACGTCCCGGTGCTGCCGTTCGAGCTGGCCGCGCTGCCACGCGCCTGGTTCAAGTGGGTCGGACTGCCGGTGGTGAGCTATGCGCTGCCCGCCCTGATCGCGATCGGGCAGGCGCAGCACCATCACCATCCAACCGCGCGCCGGGCCGGGCGGGCGGTGCGCGACGCGGTCCGCGCGCGCACCCTGCGCATCCTCGAGTCCATCCAGCCCGCGTCGGGCGGCTTTCTCGAAGCCGCGCCCCTGACGAGCTTCGTGACCATGGCCCTCGCAGGCAGCGGACTCGCCGGTCACGCGGTGGCCCGCCGGGGCGTCACCTTCCTCACCGACTCGGTCCGCGCCGACGGAAGCTGGCCCATCGACACCAACCTCGCGACGTGGGTGACGACACTCTCCATCAATGCCCTCGGGGGCGCCGCGTTCACGTCGGAGGAACGCCGCCGCCTGCGGCGCTGGCTGCTCGACCAGCAGTATCGGGTCGTTCATCCCTATACGCAGTCCGCCCCCGGCGGCTGGGCGTGGACCGACCTCTCGGGCGGCGTGCCCGACGGCGACGACACCCCCGGCGCCCTCCTCGCGCTGGCGCAGCTCGCCGGGGCGGACGCCGACACCCGCCGTCGCGCCAAGACCGGCGGCGGCGACGGCGTCGGGGGCCCCGGAGCGCTGCGGTCGCAGGGCGCCACGACGGCCCCCGCGGGACCTCGGCGACCCGGGACCGAAGGCGGACCGGAGGCCGCCACCGCCCGGCCCGCGCCCGACGCCGCTCGCAGGCAGCAGGGCTTCCGCAGCGGGCTCGCCGCTCCCGACGCCGAGACCCTCGCGGCGGCTACGGCCGGCGTAGGCTGGCTCATCGACCTGCAGAACGACGACGGCGGCGTCCCCACGTTCTGCCGGGGCTGGGGCCGGCTGCCGTTCGACCGGAGCAGCCCCGACCTCACCGCCCACGCCCTTCGCGCGTGGCGGGCGTGGCGCGCGGTGGACCCCCGCGTCGACCGGGCGATGGAACGGGCGGTGGCGTACCTGGTGCGCCACCAGCGCCCGGACGGGTCGTGGATTCCCCTCTGGTTCGGCAACCCGTGGACCCCGGACCAGACCAATCCCGTCTACGGCACCGCCCGCGTCCTCGAGTGCCGCGACCTCCTGCCGGCCGCATCGCGCCGGCGCGGCGAAGCCTTCCTGCAGACCATGCAGCAGCCGGACGGCAGCTTCGGCGGCGTCGAGGAGACCGCTCTCGCCGTCGCCGCCACCGGCGACCCCCGCGGCCGCCACTGGCTGCTCACCCGGGACACCTTCGAACCCACGCCCATCGGCCTTTATTTCGCCAAGCTGTGGTACTTCGAGAAACTCTACCCGCTGATCTTCACAGTGGCGGCAGTGGCCCGCGGACACCACCCTTGAACCACAGTTCGAGGGTCCCTGAGCCGTACTCCAGTATCCCCAGTACCACAAGTATCCGGCGCATTGTCCCGCGACTCTTGTTCAGCCGGTGGACAGCACTACGGGGAATGTCCCGGATGCTGTTGAACTGAGCTGAAGCGGGTGGCGACTCCTCGCCCCTGTCCGTGATAGGACAGGGGGTGTCAAAGGAGGAGAGCCACCCATGGCGAAGCATGACAGGCGGAAGCGTTCCAGCCAACCCCCAAGCTCGCGGACGGCGACGATTCACGTGCCGCTGCCGGTGCTCGACGTGCTGAACGGCGTGCGGCAAGCGTTCCATGGCTTGTGCATCACGACCGGCCTACAGGTTCTGCAGGCGATGATGGAGGGGGATCGAGACGACCTGTGCGGCCCGAAGGGGCGCCATCAAGTGGAGCGGCCGGCGTGGCGGGGCGGGAGCGTGGCCAGTCAGGTGACGCTCGGCGGGCGGCAGGTTGCGGTGCCGCGGCTGCGTGTTCGGAGCGCCGACGGGGAGGTGGCGCTGCCGAGCTTCGAATGGGCGGCGGCCACCGACCCGCTGGACGAGCGCACGCTGGCGGCGGTCGCGGCCGGGGTGTCGACGCGGCGGTATGCGGGCACGTTGGACCCGGCGCCGGCGGAGGTGACGGAGCGGGGTGCGTCGAGCAGCGCGGTGTCCCGGCGGTTCGTGGCGCTGTCGGCCAAGCGCCTGCAGTCGTTTCTGAGCCGGCCGTTGGGCGAGCTGGATCTCCGGGTGGTCTGCATCGACGGCAAGGTCTTCCGAGAGCACTGCCTGGTGGTCGCGTTGGGGATCGACACGCAGGGCTGCAAGCACGTGTTGGGTCTGCGCGAGGGCGCCACGGAGACGGCGGCCGTCGCCAGCGGCCTGCTGAGCGACTTGGTGACACGTAGCTTGCCGACGGACCGGCCGTTGCTGTTCGTCATCGACGGAGCGCCGGGGCTGCGCCGGGCCATCAGCGATGTCTTCGGTTCGCACGGGTTGGTGCAGCGCTGCCAAGTGCACAAGCTGCGCAACGTGCTGGGTCATCTGCCGGAACGGCTGCACGCGTCGGTCGGCAAGGCGTTGCGGGATGCCTGGGGCCTCGATTCCGCGGCCCGCGCGGCGCGGGTGCTGAAGCGCTTGGCGGGGTCCCTGGAGCGCGACCACCCCGGCGCGGCGGCGTCCATCCGGGAGGGTCTCGAGGAGACGCTGACGGTGAAGCGTCTCGGTCTGACGGGGACGCTCGAACGTACACTGCGCACGACGAACATCATCGAGAACCTGATGGGCAGCGTCGAAGGTTACACGCGGCGGGTCAAGCGGTGGCGCGGCGGCGGGATGATCCAGCGCTGGGTGGCGAGCGCGCTGTTGGAGGCGGAACCGCGCTTCCGGCGAGTGCGGGGCTACCGGGACTTGCGCTATTTGGTTGGCGCCCTGGACGCCCTCGCCCAGACCGACGACGTGGTTCCCGACGTGGCGTAGAATAAGCAACTCGGAGCGGAAAAAGGGAGTCCGCTACCCGCGAAGTTCAACAACGAAAGGGACAATCCCGCACTACGCTGTTCGGTACATAGGGACATCTACAATCCCGGTAGCCGCGGCGAAGTCGTCAACGAAATTGTCCCGTCCGACTCATCGATCTTCCCGCTCTTCTTCAGCCGCTTCACGACCTTGTTCATGTGCTTGAGAAGCCACGATGTCGAGCGAAGTTCCCGTTCGAGATCAGTCATCTCATACCCTCCGTATTGCAGACGCTGCAGGACCCATGCTTGCAACGGCTCCAAATCAGGTTCGTGTGTGATGAGCAAGGGTTGCCTTGGATCGTCGCATTGCCGAACCTCGAAGTCACCGCCGGGTGCAGCCATCCACATGCACTCCTTCATGAGATCTCGACCTTTGTCGTGGTTCGTCAGATGAAGGAGCACGTATCGCGTGGCCGAACCACCGGTAGTCATGCGAAAGTGGGTTTGCCATTTGGCTCCGATTACTTTCGAGAGCAGGTTCATGGCCTGCCCAATGCGCTCGTCCGGCGTCTCGCCGTCGATGGCTCGCCATCTGTCGTCCGTGAAGATGCCGTCGAGTGCCGCGGTCATGCCGTGTTCCGCCGGGTTACTCTGCCGAATGGCCATATCGAGCTCCCGCCAGATTACGTTCACAAACAGCTCTACCCGCCCGGCGGCAAACAGTCGCTTGAGCAGTTCCCCGGGAACCTTGAACCCGTACGGATCGACAAAGATGAACGCCGGAGCCATGGGACGTCGGTTTTCTTGCAACTCCCGAACGACCCTCGACAACAGGGCATAGGCATCATCCTCGTGCGTATCGACATGGATGCGGGAAGGCAAATTCTGGATCTGGCTTAGCTCAAACTTCAAACTCTCCTGGTTGTCGGGATTTCGTTCGATGAAAAAGAACCGCACCTCGGACTTCTCGAGCAACTTATCCCGGTACGGGTGGTCCAAGAGCGCGTAGAGTGCAACGAGCGGTGATCCGGGCTGCCCGGACGAATGGCGTCCGCGCCCAGCATGAGTGTCGATGTACAGCACGCGACCGGCCCACGAGCCGAGTATCGGAAACCACCCGTCGAGATATTGTTTGACCAGACGATGCTTCACGTGCTGGAACGGACCATATTCCAGCCAGTAATTCGGGCTCGGATCGGCAGTAGTCATGAGCAATCGGTGACGGGGACATCACAGGCGGCAGGAAAGGCGTCGTATGTACGGCCGTTCAAGGTACGTCCGGTGGCGCTCTTGCGCACTCCACCCCACTGCTTGAAAAAGAACGGTACGGTCTGACGCCGGCACTCGCGTTCGAGCGTGACGACCCATTCGGTGCGCATCACCCTTGCGCCCGGACCGCTCTCGCCGCCGGCGATTACCCAGTGAATTCCCGTCAGATCAACGGCGCCCAGGTCTTCGAGCAGCGGTTCCATCGAAGCGAAGCGGACGGTCGCCGGCGTTCGACGCAACGCCGCCAGCCGGGGAAAGCCGTAACGCCGGTTCTCGACGCTCACACCGAACCACACGTTCGCCAATGCAGCCATCCAGTGCAGGTCGGCGCTGAGCAGTCGTTGCATACGGTCGTGTCGCTTGGTCAAGACCTGGAACGTGTGCCAGTCGGCCTGCTGCATCACCCGGCCTACGGCTTCGATGTACTCGACCGGCACGTCCGCGTGAAAAAGGTCGCTCATCGAGTTGACGAAGATTCGCCGCGGGCGGCGCCACGCAAGAGGTCGATCCAGCATGTCCGGCGCGAGTCGAGGGTCGAAGCCTCGCTCGAACGGATGCCCCGCAACGCCCCGAAAACGCTCGGCGAACCGTTCCGCGTAGCAATGTGTGCAGCCGGGGCTGACCTTCGTGCAGCCGCGAACCGGATTCCACGTCGCATCGGTCCACTCGATCGGTGAGCGATCGCTCATGGGGCGAATATACAACGAAAACCTGGGTCGATCAAGGCCCTTGTCCCGGTTGCTCTTCGTGCGGGGGCGGCGGCCCCCGGTGCGCTGAAGGCGGCGGCCGGGAGCGCGGGTCTTCGAGCGCCGTGGTAGGATGAATCGGTGTTCGACGGGTGCGCCGACTCGCCCCGGATCGGACGCCCCGGACTCGCCCCGCCGCCTGGATGACGTGACCTTCCCTGCCACCCACGGCGGCACCGGATGCGCCCCCGAGCGGAATCGGCTGCGGCCCGAAGACCGCGCGGTTCACAGCTGGTACCGCTTCGTACTCTCGTTCCCGTCGCATCTCGTACGCGACTACCTCGCCGAGTTCAGGGTCGACTCGACGCAACGGGTGCTGGACCCCTTTTGCGGCACCGGTACGACGCTGGTCGAGTGCAAGAAGCTCGGCATCCCCAGCGTCGGGATGGAACGCAATCCGATGGCCGGGTTCGCGAGCCGCACGAAGCTCGATTGGAGCGTCGATGCCGACGAGCTCGTCTCGCACGCGAAAGAGATCGCCGATGGCGTGCTCGACCGCCTGAAAGAGCAGGGGATCGACGACGCACGGATCGGTCCACTGTTCGACGCTCACACTCCACTGCGCGCAGACCTCCGGGCCTTGCCGCCGGACCGCCTGGGCTTGCTGCTGAAGAACTCGATCAGCCCGCTGCCGCTTCACAAGACGCTGCTGCTGCTCGATGCTCTGGAAGAGCACCGCGATGTCGCGTTCCACGACCACGAGCGACTCGCGCTCGCGGCTGCGCTGGTCTCGGAAGTCGGCAATCTGCATTTCGGGCCGGAAGTCGGTGTCGGTCGAGTCCAGGACGACGCGGCGGTCGTCGGTCCGTGGCTGGACCGCGTCCGGTCGATGGCGGCCGACCTCGCGTCGTTCCGAAGACGGGCCGGTACCGAAGCCACGGTCCACGTTGCGGATGCGCGTCGAGCGGAGGAGTGTCTCGAGCCGTCATCGGTCGACGCCGTCATCACCTCGCCACCGTACCCCAACGAGAAGGACTACACGCGGACGACGCGGCTCGAGAGCGTTCTTCTGGGTTTCGTCCGCGACAAACAGGATCTCCGGGGTCTGAAACAGGGACTCGTCCGGTCCAACACGCGAAGCGTATACAAGACCGATGCCGATGACGCATTGGTCGCTGGACACGAGGGCATTCAGCGCATCGCACAATTGATCGAGAAGCGCCGGGTCGAGCAGGGCAAGACATCGGGCTTCGAACGCCAGTACGCGCGAGTCACGACGCTCTACTTCGGCGGCATGGCGCGCCATCTTGCGAGCCTCAGAAGCAGCCTGCGCCCGGGAGCGAAGCTTGCATACGTCGTCGGAGACCAGGCCTCATACCTGCGGGTCATGATCCGGACTGGGCGAATCCTGGGCGAACTGGCCCAATCGCTCGGCTACGAGTTGATGGGCATAGACTTGTTCAGGACGCGGATCGCGACGGCAAGCGGCCAGTACCTGCGCGAGGAGGTCGTGCGACTGCGTTGGCCGGGCTGACCCGGCTGCGCGACGACTGAACAAAATGGGGAAGTCCAGCGGGTCGGCGGCTCCGGAGACACGCCTCGTCGGAGCCCCCCCTGGACGTTGAAGCTCCGATGATCTATCTGGACCACAACGCCACGACGCCGCTCGACCCCCGGGTGCTCGACGCGATGCTGCCGTTCCTCACGGAGCGCTTCGGCAATGCGGCGAGCCGGCATCACGCGCTGGGGTGCGACGCCGCGGCCGCCGTCGAGACCGCGCGGGAACAGGTGGCGGCGGTCATCGGCGCCGACCCGCGGGAGATCGTCTGGACGAGCGGCGCCACCGAGTCGGACAACCTGGCCCTGCAGGGAGTCGTCCAGGCGCCGGCATACGCGAAGAAGCGGCATGTCGTGACGGTGACGACCGAGCACCGCGCCGTCCTCGATGCGTGCGAGCACCTCGAAGGGCAGGGAATCGACGTCACCTACCTGGGGGTCGACGGCGACGGGCGACTGGACCTCGACCGTCTCGCCGACGCGGTCACGGCGCGGACCCTGCTCGTCTCCGTCATGCACGCCAACAACGAGACCGGCGTGCTGCACCCCATCGCGCGCATCGGCGCGCTGTGCCGCGAGCGAGGAGTCCTGTTCCACACCGACGCCACCCAGTCGTACGGCAAGGAGCGCATCGACGTGAACGCCATGCACGTCGACCTGCTGAGCGCCAGCGCCCACAAGGTCCACGGCCCGAAGGGCGTCGGGATGCTCTTCGTGCGGCGCCGCGGCCCCCGCGTGCGCTGCGAGCCGCTGGTGCGCGGCGGCGGCCACGAGCGCGGCCTGCGGTCGGGCACCCTGAACGTCCCGGGCATCGTGGGCATGGGCGTCGCCGCCGCCCTGGCCGGCGAAGGCGATGCCGTGCGCGGCCTGCGAGACCGCCTGGAGACCGGCATTGCATCCCGGGTGGACGGCGTCGAGGTCAACGGCCGCCGCGCCGAGCGCCTCGCCAACACCACGAACCTCAGCTTCGCGGGGGTGGACGGGGCGAAGCTGATGAAGGGCATGCCCGAACTGGCGGTGTCGTCGAGCTCGGCCTGCACCAGCGCCGCCCTCCAGCCCAGCTACGTCCTCGGCGCGATGGGGTGCGACGACGCCCGCATCCGCGGCAGCGTGCGCTTCTCGCTCGGCCGCTTCAACACCGCCGACGAGATCGAGACCGCCATCGAGACCGTCGCCAAGGCCGTAGCGGCGCTGCGGGGTGGCCCGACCGCCGTCCCGTGATAGGCTGGCGGGCAACGGGACCAGACAAGGAGCGTGGCATGACCGCCAGACGTCCCCTCGGCGTGGTCGGACTCGCAATCGTGCTGTGCCTGCCGGTTGCCGCCGCGGCGCAGCAGACCACCAGCGGCTACGCTCCCGCGACGCTCCCCCGCACGATCCCGATCTTCCCCCTGCCGGACGTCATGCTGTTCCCGGGCGCGACCCGGCCCCTCCACATCTTCGAGGCGCGCTACCGCGAGATGATCGCGGACGCCCTCGCGGGCGACCGTCTGATCGGGATGGTGATGTTCGAGCCCGGCTACGAGGCGGACTACGAGGGGCGCCCGCCCGTCCATGCCGTCGGCTGTGTCGGCGTCATCGCCGAAGCCACCGAGCTGCCCGACGGCCGCTACAACATCCTGCTGGGCGGCCTGAGCAAGTTCCGCATCCTGCGCGAGGACGACAGCCGCGCCTACCGGCTCGCCGACATCGAGCCGATCAGTGACGCCATCAGCGTCGCCGACCGGAACCGGCTGCGCGACGTGCGGGAGGACCTCGCGGCCCTGATCCCGCTCGGGATTCCCGGGCTGCAGGTGCCGGACGGCCTCGACGACGAGGATCTCGTCAACGGCATCTCGCAGCTCATCGACATCGCCCCCGCCGACCGGATGGGGCTCCTCGAACAGCCGGGGCCGCTGGCGCGGGCGGAAGCCCTCATCGACCTCATCTACATCCGTTCCGCCCTCCGGCAGTGAACGCGCCGGCCGACGCGCCGTGAAGCTGCTCGTCTACCTCTGGGCGCCGTTCGCGAACCTGCTCTGGTACGCCCACACGGTGGTCATGGCGAGCCTGTCGTTTCTCATCTGGCCCTTCGACCGGACCGGCGACCGGCAGTTCTGGTGCGCGCGCTGGTGGTGCCGGCTCGTGGCGTGGTCCATCTTCGCCCGCATCCGGGTGCACGGCGCCGAGCGCGTGCGGCGGGACGGGACCTACGTCTACGTGGCCAACCACGCGAGCCTCATCGACACCCCGGCGCTGTTCGCGTACCTGCCGTACCCCTTCCGCATCGTGGCCAAGCGCAGCCTCTTCTACGTCCCGTTCATGGGCTGGCACCTCTGGACGGCAGGGCACTTTCCGATCGACCGCGGCGACCCGCGCAGCACCGCGCGCAGCCTGCGCGGGGTCATCGACGGGGTGCGCGGCGGCCGTTCGCTCGCCGGATTCCCCGAGGGCACCCGAACCCGCGACGGACGCCTCCAGGACTTCCAGCCCGGCCTGTTCCGGATCGCCCTCAGGGCCGGCGTTCCCGTCGTCCCCGTCGCCATTCGCGGCACGTTCGCGCTTCTGCCGCGGACCACCCTGGCCCCGCGGCCCGGCTCGGTGGACGTGATCCTCGGAGAGCCGATCGCCACCACCGACTACGGCGACCGGGGGTTGGACCGGCTGATCGAGCGCACCCGGGCGGTGATTCAGCAGGCGCTCGACGCGGGTCCGCCCGCCCCGGGCCCGTGATGCGCGTCGGACCCGCGTCGCATCGGCCTCGGGGGCATCATCCTGCCCCGCGTCGACACCGGGGAGGTGACGCGCTGCGGAACCGCGTCGCACCGGCCTCGGGCCGTCGGGAATCCGGGCCGTGGAAGCCACGGGCCCCGCGAATTCCCACCAATTTCCGCCGCCGCGGCTTGCCAATCCCCCGGACACCGAGTAGCCTGATACGGCGACAACCAAGAAGGAGCCTCCATGCGCACGCTGCTCGCCGTTCTCTCGTTGCTGGTGGTCGGCCTCTGGGTCCACACCGGGGTGCAGACCCAGGAGCCGGTCATCGAGGTCTACAAGTCGCCCACCTGAGGGTGCTGCGTGGGATGGGTCTTGCATCTCAAGGACGCGGGTTTCAACGTAAAGACGACCGACTTGCCTGACGTGACGCCGCTCAAGCAGGAGAAGGGGATTCCGCAGCGGCTCTTCTCGTGCCACACGGGTCTCGTCGACGGCTACGTCGTCGAGGGCCACGTGCCGGCCGAGGACATCCGCCGGCTGCTCGACGAGCGCCCCGACATCGCGGGCATCTCGGTGCCCGGCATGCCCGTCGGCTCGCCGGGCATGGAAGGGCCGAAGTCCCTCTACCGGGAGTATCCGGTCATCTCCTTCACCGACGACGGCGAGCTGGCGCTCTACAACACCCACATGCCGCAATAGCCGGCCGGAGCCGCGGGCCCTCGGGGAAGCCATGGCGCCGCACCATGCCTCGAGGGCGCGCATCCGGCTCGATTCGGCGGCCACGCGCCGGCTCGATTCGGCGGCGCGCCGGCCGGATTCGGCGGTCACGCGCCAACTCGACTCGGCGGTCACGCACCGGCTCGACTCGGCGGTCACGCGCCGGCGCGACTCGGCGGTCACGCGCCGGCGCGACTCGGCGGTCACGCGCCGGCGCGACTCGGCGGTCACGCACCGGCTCGACTCGGCGGTCACGCGCCGGCGCGCCCGCCAGCGCTCCCGTACCCGCCGCCCGCGTTTCGGTTCCGGCGCCTCGTTCCCGTCGACGGCCGCCGACCGCTGACGAGAACGGGATGCGCCCGCACGAGCGCCCAGCCGGTCCTCGAACACCGCCGCAACAGGCGGCGGCGATCCCGTTCCGGCGCCGCCACGGCTTGGTCGAAATCTGCCTGATCACGACCATCAAGGCCGGCAAATGGACCGTCCCCAAGGGATTCATCGACCCCGGCGCGACCGCGCCGGAGACCGCGGTCAGAGAGGCCCAGGAGGAAGCGGGCCTGCACGGTCGTGTCATCGGCGGCCCGGTGGGTTACTATGACCATACCAAGCAGGGCCGCCGCTACCGCGTCGCCGTCTACCTGATGCACGTGGACCGGGTGGAAGACGCCTGGGAGGAGCAATCCGTCCGGCGGCGGCGATGGGCCGCGGTTGGCCGGGCCGAGGAGCTGCTCGCCGGCCGACCGATCGAGGCCGTGCTCCGGCAAGCACTGAGACACATCGTCAACGAGGAACCACCATGACCATCCAGACCCGCCATCTCGTCATCTTCGTCGCCGCGGTGTTCGTGGCCGGCTTCGCGGCCGGCACGCTCTGGCAGGCGGACACCGCCGTCCACGCCCAGGGCGGCAAGGTCTTCGAGATGCGGACCTACACCGCCCCCGAGGGCAAGCTGCCCAACCTGGAGGCGCGGTTCCGCGACCACACGACGCGGATCTTCGAGAAGCACGGCATGAGCAACGTGGGCTACTGGGTGCCGCAGGACGCCCCCGCCTCGGAGAACACCCTCATCTACATCATCTCGCACGACAGCCGCGAGCAGGCGGCCGAGAACTGGGACAGCTTCCGCGCCGACCCCGAGTGGCAGGAGGTGTCCCGAGCGTCGCAGGTCGACGGCCGCATCGTGAGCGGCGTCGAAGCGGTGTTCATGGACGCGACCGACTACTCGCCGCTGAAGTAGCTGAACGGCCATCATCGGCGGCGCTCCGGCCGCCGGATTGCCGTGGGGCGTGCGTCGCCCCTCCGTAGCTGAACGGCCGTCATCGGCGGCGCTCCGGCCGCCGGATTGCCGCGGGTGTGCGCATCCTTCCGCGGCCGGTCCGGCGGCGGGGCATCGGCGGCGGCGCTTCCGAGGAGCAGGCGTGACGTGAGCGAAGGGGACGGATACGTCGTCATCTCCATCGTGCAGGGCCAGTTCGTCGAGGCGCAGGTCAAGGCGTTCCTCGAGGCTCACGGCATTCCCTGCGAGCTGCGCGGCGAAGCCCTGCGGGTGACCCACGCCATCTCCGTCGACGGCATCGGCGCGGCCGAAGTGCTCGTGCCGGCGGACCGGGCGGCGGAGGCGCGCGACCTCCTAGGGCGAGCGGATCGAGGCGAGCTCGCGATCGACGAGCCCCCGGCGGGCCCCGACCCCGACCACTGAACAGGACCTGCCTCCCGCCCGAGGACCGGCAGGCGCCGGTAGGATCCGACGGCGGCAACCGGCAACCTGTGCACACCCCTGACCGCGACCCGACGGTGAGGCTGCTCGGCGCCCCGACGACCGGCAACCGATAACCGTTGCCCGTCCCTGACCGCCGTTCCGCGGTTGAGGCTGCCCCGGAGACCCGACGGCGGCAACCGGGCGACCGTGCCCACCACCGACCGCGGGCGCCCCCACCGGCAGGCTGATCGGCCCGGCCCGTGGGAGGCCGCCGCCCACACAGGTTGACGATGAACGAATCCATCGAGCTCATCCCCCTGACCCGGCTCGCCCTCGCGTTCCTGCCCGTCCTCGCCGTCCTCGTCATCGTCCACCGCTGGTCGCTGGGCGCCCGCACCGCGGTGGTCGCGGTGCTGCGCATGGTCACCCAGCTCCTGCTCGTGGGCTACGTGTTGACGTTCATCTTCGGGTCGGAACGGGCGATGGTGACCCTGGCGGTGGTCGCGGTCATGCTCGCCGTCGGCGGCTGGATCGCGCTCCGCCCCCTGGGAGACGACCGTGCGGCCCGCTACCCGTCCGTGCTCGCGGCCATCGGCGTCGGCGCCCTCACGGTGCTGGGCCTGGTAACCCAGGGCGTGCTCGGGGCGAGCCCTTGGCACGACGCCAGCGTGGTCGTCCCCCTCGCCGGCATGATCATCGCCAACTCGATGAACACCATCAGCCTCGCGGCCGAGCGGTTCCGGACCGAGCGCCGGCGCGGCGCGACCTACCCCGAGGCGCGGCACGCGGCCATGAACACGGCGCTGATTCCGATGACCAACTCGCTGCTCGCGGTGGGGCTGGTGTCGCTGCCGGGGATGATGACCGGACAGATCCTCTCCGGCGTCGCCCCTCTCGTGGCGGTGCGCTACCAGGTTCTCGTGATGTGCATGATCTTCGGGTCGGCGGGCCTGGCCACGAGCTGCTATCTCGTGCTGCAGCGGCCCCGCTGACGCCGCCGCCGCGCGGGCTCCGGCCGACCACGTAACGCGATCTTGACGTGACGGAAGAACCCGCGACAGACTGGTAGCGGGAGGCCGGGGTATGCCGCACAGGTTCAACTGGAGCGCCGTTGCCGCGGCGGCCGCCGTGGCCGCGGTCCTGATCGCCTTGTGGCAGTTCTCGGTGGTACGGCACGACGGCGAGCACGATGACCTCGTCGCCTCGAGCGAAAACGCCAGAACCGAGTTCGGCCGGGAGATCGAGAACGTCCGAACCGAACTCGGCCAGGAGATTCAGAACGTCCGAACCGAACTCGGCCAGGAAATTCAGAACGTCCGAACCGAGCTCGGCCGGGAGATCCAGAACCTCCGAACCGAACTCGGCCAGGAGATCCAGAACGTCCGAACCGAACTCGGCCAGGAGATCCAGAACGTCCGAGCCGAGCTGCGTGAAGAGATCGCGGACGTCCGGACCGACCTCGGCGGCCGAATCGACAGGATCTACGACCTGTTGGTCGAGCGCGATCGGGCGGCCGCGCCCTGACCGACCGCCCCCTCAGCGGATCCGGCGCCGAACACGCGGTCGAAATTCCCGCCGAAGATGGCCGCGCGCTCCGACGCCCCCGGGTCAATCGCGTCGAGCGCCTCGCGTTGCGCCGACCTGGTTTCCCTCCGCCGCGGCTGACGATATGATCCACGCGCCCGCCGAACCGTCCCGGCCATGGGCGACGTCGCAAACCCCCACCCAGTCAACGGAGCCCGCTATGCACTTCATACGATCGCTCGGAACCACCGCCCTGCTCCTCGCCGCCGCCTTGCCGGCCGCGGCCCAGGTGGAACCCCTCGCCGACCCGATTCCCGACCCGATCCGGAAGGGGGACCTCGTCGTGGCGGCGACCGAGTTCGTCCGCGCGCCGCGGACCTCGGATTCCGCCGTGGACGCCATGACGAACGAGGCCTACGCGCGCATTCAGTACCTGACGCCGATCGGGGACGGCTCGGGGCGGCTGGTCCTCAACGACCTGCGCGGGCTGCTGTATCTCACCGACGAGAACGGGGCGGAGCCGGTCACCTACATGGACATCCGGACCCTCGACGTCGGCTTCGACGACTCGATGTTCCCCAACGAGACGGGCCTCGTGGGGGTGGCGTTTCACCCGCAGTTCGCCGACGCCGGCGCACCGGGCTTCGGCAAGTTCTACACCGCGTACAGCGCCCGGTCGGACAGCGGGACGGCCGACTACCTGGACGACGACGCCGGGAGCCACGAGAGCGTGATCCGAGAGTGGACGGTCGACGATCCGGCCGCGAACGCGTTCAGCGGCGTCTCCCGAGAGGTCTTCCGCATCGGCCAGTTCGCCCCCAACCACAACGTCGGCGTCATCGCGTTCAATCCGAACGCGGCCCCGGGATCGCCGGAGTACGGGCTGCTCTATGCCAGCTTGGGGGACGCCGGGGCGGCCCACGATCCCCGCGACTTCGGCCAGTCCCTCGCCGCGCCCCACGGCGCGATCATCCGCATCGACCCCCTCGCCGGCGACGGCAGCCGGGGCTACGGCGTTCCCGCGGACAATCCCTTCGTGGGCGAGGCGGGCGTCGCCCCCGAGATCTGGGCCTACGGTCTGCGGCACGCCCAGCAGTTCTCGTGGGACACCGACGGCCGGATGTTCATGGGCGACATCGGCCAGAACGTGGTCGAAGAGGTCAACCTGGGAGCGCCCGGCGCCAACTACGGCTGGCGGCTCCGCGAGGGCACGTTCGCCACCGGCTACACGCTCACCCCCCGGCGGCCGGGGCCGGTGTATCCGCCCCCCGCCGAGGACGACCATCCCTTCGTGTACCCGGTGGCCCAGTACGACCACGACGAGGGCTACGCGGTCAGCGGCGGGTTCGTCTATCGCGGCGAAGCCATTCCCGAGCTGCAGGGCCGGTACGTCTTCACCGACTTCCCGCGCGGCCGCGTGTTCTACATCGACGCCGACGGGCTCGTGCCCGGCGAGCTCGCGGAGATCCGGGAGCTGCGGCTGGTCATCGACGGCGAAGAGCGCGACCTCGTCGAGGTGGCCGGCATCCCCAACACGTACGCGCCGGGCGACCGGGTGGACGCCCGCCTGGGCATCGATTCGGCGGGAGAGCTCTACGTGCTGACGAAGAGCGACGGCTGGGTCCGGAAGCTGGAGCCGGTGGAAGGGCGGTAGGCAGGACTCGCCCGCCCAAGCCACTCCGCCCAGGCCGCGCCCATGGCGCTTGCCTGGGGGTGCAGAGAGAGCGGCTGGCGCCTTGCCGGCCAGGGCTGCTCGCCTGTAGGTGCAGTGAGAGCGGCTAGCGCCTTGCCGGTCAGGGCTGCTTGCCGGTAGGTGCAGAGAGAGCGGCTGGCGCCTTGCCGGCCAGGGCTGCTTGCGCAGGCGTTTCTCACATCACAGGGAACGGAGGCCGGACCTGCCGCGAAACTCCCGGCGGCGCCCGGACGTATGTACTACCGGACTGGCTCAAAGCATTCTTTGCCGGCTTGTCGCTGGTTTTTCGCCGGCAAACGCTGCGAAGACGCCCCGCGACAAGCGCAGCTTCTCTCAGGGACGGTCAACTACAAGGCACCGTGACCACTCGGAACCCACGGATCGGCCGTCACGGACGGTTCGGGAAGCGCCGGCTCGCGCTTCTGCTCGCGGCCGGCCTGCTCGCCGCCGCCATCGCCGGAGCCGGCCTCACGTCCGCCATCCTGGGCGGTTCGGCGGCGCCGGAAGGCGCGCCCACGGTCATCCTCGCCCACGGGCTGGGCCGGACCCCGGCGTCGATGGCGATCCTCGCCGGCCGCCTGGAACAGGCCGGCTTCCGGGTCGTCCGGTTCGGCTACCCGTCGCGCACCGAGCCGATAGAGACACTCGTCGATCGCTTGGAGGGAGCCGTCTCCGAGTGCTGCGGGAGCAATCCCAAGGCCGTGCACTTCGTCACCCATTCGATGGGCGGTGTCCTCGTGCGCAGCTACCTCTCCGAGAGGCCGGAGCCGCACGAAGGCCGCGTCGTGATGCTCAGCCCGCCCAACCGGGGCAGCGAGATCGTGGACACGTTCGCCGACTCCGACCTGCTCCGGTCTCTCCTCGGCCCGGCGGGAGAGCGGCTCGGAACCACACCGGACGGCATCGCGAGCCAGCTCCCGCCGGTCCGGTTCAGCCTCGGCATCATCACCGGCACCCGCAGCATGAACCCCATCGGTTCCTGGCTCATCCCGGGCCCCGACGACGGCACCGTCGGCGTGAACCGCGCCGACGTCGAAGGCTCGTCGTCGTTCCTCATGCTGCCGGCCACCCACACGTTCATCATGAACCGCCGCGACGTGGCCGAGGAGGTGGCGCACTTCCTTCGGCACGGCCGGTTCGGGCGGGAGAGCACCTGAGGGCCCGCCGGTCACGCGCCTCTCCGCAGGCGCGCCACGGGCCTACACGGGGCAGGTAGCGCGGGCCCTACACGGGCAGATACAAGGTCCGACCAGGGCGACAACCGACCACGCGGCGCATTCCTCCCGCCGCGCACACCGACGTGCCGTCGCACCGGAGTCGGGGTCCGACCGTGGCTGCGTCGGGCCGCGGACCTCGACACGGCCGGGCGGCCGCGTCCGGCTCAGTCGCCCCGCCCCCCCGACGCTCGCCTATCGCGTAGAGATGGCCGGTCGTGCGCAGGAAGATCTGCCCGTCCGACACCGCGATCGAGCTGAGCACTCAGTCGCCCCCGCCCCCCCGACGCTCGCCTATCGCGTAGAGATGGCCGGTCGTGCGCAGGAAGATCTGCCCGTCCGACACCGCGATCGAGCTGAGCACGTAGTCGTCCATGTCGTTCTCGGCGAGCAGCTCGAACTCGGGCCCGGCCCGGAAGACGCTGGTGAGACCGCCCTCGCTGGTGATGTAGACCCTGCCGTCGACCAGCACCGGCGAGGCGCTGTAGGTGCCGGGGCGCAGCCGCTGGCGGCCGTAGATCTCCTCCCCGGTCTGCGCATCGAGCACCCACACGATGCCCTGATCGTTGACGATGTAGAAGTACCGGCCGTCCGTCACGGGCGTCGGCACGTCGGGCCCGTTGTCGGTCTTCCACACCAAGTGCGAGGTGGTGACGTCGCCCCGTCCGCCGGCCCGCAGCGCGAGCAGGGGTCGGACCCGGGTCGGCGCGTAGATCATCCGGCCGTGGACCACCGGGGAGGCGATGATGCGGTAGGCGCCGTTGTCGCGCGGGTTCAGGCCGTCGGCCCGCCACAGCTCGCGCCCGGTGGCGAGGTCGTGCCCGGTCACGACGTCGCCGCCGGTGATCACCAGCTCGCGCGTCCCGTCGTATTCGAGCAGGGCGGGCGTGGTGTACGAGTCGGGCGACTCGCGGCGGGCGTTGGTGGGCCGCTCGACCCGCCACTGCGTCTCGCCCGTGTGCCGGTCGATGCGCAGCACGTACGACGGGTCGTCGGTCCGCATGCCGTGGATGACCTGGACGAACAGCGCGTCGTCCACCAGGAGCGGCGACGACGCGTATCCCCAGTTCAGCCCGAACTGGCCGTAGGACCCCTGGATGTCGCGCTGCCAGAGCTGGTTACCGTCGAAGTCGAAGGCGGTCAGCCAGCCCGTCCCCGTCATCACGTAGACGTGCTCGCCGTTGGTCACCGGCGACGGCGACGACATGTTCTGCTTGCGCTGCCGGCGGTCGCCGTCGCTCAGGTGTCGCACCCACAGCGTCTCGCCGCGGTTCCGATCGAGGCACCAGAGGCTGATGTTCTCGCCGTCGGCGACGTTGAGGAAGATGCGCTCGCCCCAGATGATCGGCGTCGACCCCGTCCACGCCGGCATCTCCACCTTCCAGGCCACGTTGGCGTCGGGCCCCCAGGTCAACGGCAGGCCGGTCTCGGTGCTGACCCCATCGGCCGACGGCCCCCGCCAGTGCGGCCAGTTCTCGCCGGCGCGGGCGCCGCCCGCGACGCTCATGCCGGCGAGCAGGGCGACCAACACCAGACCGAACCGCGCTCCCGTCCGGACCCGACCCGCATCACGCCGTGCCGACAACCGTTGCATCACGTCAGTCCCCTCCGGGCCGCCGGCGGCAAGGGCAGTGACGGAGACGCCTTGCCACGCGCCGAGCGCACCCTCTCGCAGAAGCAAACCGCCGCGGCATGCAGTTGGCCACTGCCGATCGACCGCTGTCCCGAGTCCCGAACCGCGCGCCGCCGTCGGGCAACCCGCGCGGGCCGCGTCGTCCCGACGAGACGCGTCGGGCTCCCGTTCACGAACGCCGGGTCCCGCCCGTCGCCGTCAGGACGACGGGCGGGCGGCGTAACCTCCCCGCGGGCGGCGCCGCTTGCCTTCCGACGCCGTCGCCTTCCCGCATCCGGGCGGCGGGCGGGCGGCGCAACCTCCCCGCGGGCGGCGCCGCTCCCGCGCCGCTACTGCTGCTCGGTGGCGGCGGCCCGCTCCTCGGCCCGCGCCCCGCTCAGCAGGTTGAACATGCCGTGGTTGCCCTCGTGGCAGGCGTACTCGTAGAGAGGCGCGTCGGACCGGTTCAGCGGGAACCGCCCGGTGAACGGCGCCGTCCACGTGTCGGGATCGTCGACCGTGAACTCGTAGCGCATGGTGTCGCCGTCCACCCGGGTGAACCGCTCGACGAGCCGCGTGTTCTCGGCCGACCCCCACGACACGAACGAGGTATTGAAGCTGCCCGTCCCGTCCGTGAAGTTCGTCGTCTCGACGATCAGGGTCTCGCCCTCCCACCGGCCGCGGGAGCTCCCCAGCCACTGCCGGACGCCCGACGGCAGCGCGTCGCGGCCGTCCAGCGGCACGACGCGGACATCGTGCACCATCTCGTGCAGCAGGACCACGTAGCCGGGCGCCTGGAAGATCTGCACGTTGTTGTTGTAGCCGCCCGGCAGCATCGGAGGCCCGGTGCTGAAGCCGAGCAGACACCGCTCGGCCACCCCGCGCGCCTCGGGGCCGTCCTCGTTGAGGCCGCCGACCCGCACCCGCACCGGGTAGCCGCCGCCCGCGCGGTGCGCCTCGGCCGCCGCCTCGGCTGACGCCGTCAGGGCCGGGAGCCGCCCGTCCGGCGGGTCCACGAGCAGGGACGACTGGGTCAGCGCCGTCGCCCGCGCCCGGTCCGTCCACACCTCCTGGCTGTAGCCCCCGGGGTCGCCCGGCGGCGGTCCGTTCGCGTCACGGGCCAGCGCCTCGGCGTTGCCGCGCTGCGCAACCACCGCCGCCTCCTCGGCCGTCAGCTCGCCGCGCTCCCCGAACTCCTCCGGCCGCTCGAGCGGCGTGAAGGTCCAATAGTCCCAGACCCCCTGAAGGTCAGGGTCGCCCCACGGGGTGCGGAGTCCGTCCGCCCCGCTCTGTCCGGCCGCTTGCGCCGCCGACAATCCCAATCCGACGACCAGCGCCGTCACTCGTGTCCAGTGGAGCCATCGCTTCATCACGGATCCCCTTCTTCGCCAAGCATCCTGATCCCGCACCCGGAAGTCCGGGCCGAGTCGACCGCCGATACCGCATTATGACGCATCCGGGCGCCCCCGCCGCGCCGTTCGCTCACGGCCGCTCGACCCCTGGCGCGGACCGTGGCGGCGCCCGCATCCACGACGAGCCCGCAGGTGTCGCTTCACGCCACGCCCGCCTCACGGAGCAGGAACGCGTACTGCAACGCCGTCTCCCGGTAACGGCGGTAGCGGCCGGAGACGCCGCCGTGGCCCGCGTCCAGGTTGGTCCTGAGCAGCAACGGCCGGGCGTCGGTCTTCAGCGCCCGCAGCTTCGCGACCCACTTCGCGGGCTCCCAGTACTGCACCTGCGAGTCGTGGAGGCCGGCGAGGACGAGCAGGGCGGGATAGTCGCGGGCGGCGACGTTGTCGTAGGGCGAGTAGGCGAGGATGTCGTCGAACGCGGCCCGCTCGTGGGGATTGCCCCACTCGTCGTACTCGCCAGTGGTCAGCGGAATCGAGTCGTCGAGCATGGTCGTCAACACGTCGACGAACGGGACCTGAGCCACCGCGCCGGCGAACAGGTCGGGGCGCATGTTGAGGACCGCGCCCACGAGCAGCCCGCCGGCGCTGCCGCCCATCGCGTAGAGGCGCTCGGGCCGGGTGTAGCCCGCGCGGACGAGGTGCTCCGCGCAGGCGATGAAGTCGGTGAACGTGTTGCGCTTGCGACCCAGCCGCCCGTCGTCGTACCAGGGCCGGCCGAGCTCCTGCCCTCCGCGCACGTGGGCGATGGCGAACCGGAACCCGCGGTCGAGCAGGCTCAGCCGCGCCGAGTTGAACGTGGGGTCCATGGAGATGCCGTAGGCCCCGTAGCCGTACAGCAGCAGCGGCCCCGTCCCGTCGCGCGGGGCGCCGGCCCGCGCGACCAGGGAGATCGGCACCCGCCGGCCGTCCGGCGCGGTCGCGAGCACGCGCTCGGCCGCGTACGCCGCCGGGTCGAACCCGCCCAGCACCTCCTGCCGCTTCAGCAGCGTGCGGGAGCGGACGTCCATGTCGTAGTCGTAGATCGACCGCGGCGTGGTCAGCGACTCGTACGCGAACCGCAGCAGGCGGGTGTCGGCCTCGCGGTTCACCGACACGTGCACGTCGTAGACCGGCTCGTCGAAGGCGATGACGTGCGCGCCGTCCCCCGACCACGGCCGCACGTGCAGGCGAGTCAGGCCCGCGCAGCGCTCCTGCAGCACGAGATGGCCGCGGAACAGCGCGAACGACTCGAGGAGCACGTCGTCGCGGTGCGGCGCCACCTCGACCCACCGCTCGGGCGCGGTCCCCGCGACGTCGGTCTCCATCAACCGGAAGTTGCGGGCGCCGTGATTGGTGCGGACGTAGAACCGGTCGCGATAGTGGTCGACGTCGTACTCGTGGTCGCGCGCGCGAGGCCAGAACACGTCGAACCCGCCGTCGGGCCGGTCGGCGTCGAGAAACCGGTACTCGGTGGAGACCGTCTGCGCCGACGCGATCAGCAGGTAGCGCTTCGACCGCGTCTTTCCCACCTCGCAGTTGAACGTCTCGTCCGTCTCCTCGTAGACGAGGACATCCTCGGCCTGCGGAGTCCCCAGCGCATGGCGATACACCCGGTGCCAGCGCAGCGTCTCGGGATGCTGGCGCGTGTAGAAGAGCGTGCGGTCGTCGTTGGCCCAGACGAGGTTGCTCGTCACCCCCGTCAGTTCGTCGTCGAGCAGGGCATCCGCCGCCAGATCCTTCACGCGGATGGTGTGGATGCGGCGGCCCTCGACGTCGATCGCGTAGGCGAGCAGGCGCCCGTCGGGGCTGACCTCGAGAGCGGACACCTGGCAGAAATCGCGGCCTTCGGCGAGGGCGTTGACGTCGAGCAGAATCTGCTCCCCGTCGACCGCCGCCGGGACAACCCGCGTCTCCCCGGCGTCGACCGACCCAGGCGTGCGAGCCGCCGCCGGTTCATCGACCGGCCGTCTGCAGTGGATGGGGTACTCCCGCCCATCCTCGTAGCGTGTGTAGTAGAGGTGCGCCCCCTCCCGGTACGGCGCCGACATGTCGGTCTGCCGGATACGCCCCTTGATCTCGGCGAACAGGGTCTCCTGCAACGCCTCGGTCGGCGCCAGCACCGCTTGCGCGTAAGCGTTCTCCGCCTCCAGATAGGCGGTGACGGCCGGGTCGCCGCGGTCGCGCAGCCAGTGGTAGTCGTCGACCCGCACCACGCCGTGCATCTCGTGGCGCACGGGAGAGACCCGCGCCCGCGGCGGCGGAACGCCGGCCGTGGACAACGGCGCCGACGGGGTCGCGGGCGCCGCGCCCGCGACGGGGGGTCCGCCCTCCCGACCCTCCGCGGGGGAGACCGCGCCCGGCGAGGAGCCCGCGGCCGGCGAGGAGACCGCGGCCGGCGAGGAGCCCCCGCCCGGCGAGGAGCCCGCGCCCGCCGTCACGACATCGTCGCCGGCGGCGCGAGCGGAGGCGCCAGCGCCGGTCACGGCGCCCTCACCGGCGGGGCGGGGCCGGCGGGCGGCGCCGCTCACGGCGTCTTCAGCGGCGGGGCGGGGCGCGTGGGCAGCGGCCGCGGGTCGTCCCGGATCATCCGCGTGATCTCGGTGATGGCCCGCTCGAGCTGGGGGTCACCGCCCGCGATGACCGACTTCGGGTCGTTCTCGACCTCGATGTCGGGCTCGACGCCGTAGCCCTCGATCACCCAGCTTCCGTCGCGGCCGGCGGTGCCGAACTCGGGCACGTTGACGCTGCCCCCGTCGACGAGAGGTCCGCGGTTGGTGATGCCGATGACGCCGCCCCACGAGCGCTTCCCGATGAGCGGCCCCAGGCCCGCCTCCTTGAAGCGGGCGGGAAAGATGTCGCCGTCCGACGCCGAGTCCTCGTCGAGGATGCACACGAGGTGGCCGGTGAACACCGTCGTGGGATAGGTCTCGGTGTTCTCCACGGTGCGGGAGAAGCCGGTGCCGAGGAGCTCGCGGCTCAGCCGCTGGATGAGCATCGCCGACACGTTGCCGCCCCCGTTGCCGCGCACGTCGATGATCAGCCCGTCCTTGCGGATCTGGCCGTAGAAGTACTTGATGAACTCCTGGATGCCGGCCACGCCCATGTCGGGGATGTGCAGGTAGCCGACCCGCCCGTCCGTCGCGGCGTCGACCTTCAGGCGGTTCGCGGTCACTTCGGCGAGGTAGCGCAGGTTGGTCTCGCTCGTGATGGGCCGGAAGGTGGCCTCGCGGGCGGCGCCCTCCGCGGCGGGGAACGCCGGGTCCGGGCTCAGGGTGAGCCGCACCGGGCGGTCGGCCTTGTGACGCAGCAGGCGGTAGGGATTGTCGCCGCCCGCGAGCTCCTCGCCGTCGATGGCGAGCACGTAGTCACCGGCGCGGGCGTCCACCCCGACCTCGGTCAGCGGCGCCCGGTAGCGCGGCTCCTCGTTGTGCCCCTCGAAGATCTCGGCCAGCCGATAGCGCCCGGCGCCGGGGTCGAGCTCGAACACCGCACCCGGCAGGGCCACCTCGGGCCGCGCCGGCGTCTCCCAGTCGCCGCCGGCGATGTAGGCGTGGCTGACGTTCAGCTCCGCCACCATCTCGCCGATGACGTAGTTCAGGTCCGACCGGTGGGCGACGTGATCGAGCCAGGGGCGGTACTGCTCGCGCAGGGCCTCCCAGTCGTAGCCGTGCATGTTGTCGACGTAGAAGAAGTCCCGGAAGCGCCGCCACACCTCGTCGAAGATCTGCTCCCACTCCTCGGCCGGCACCCGGTCCACCATCAGCCCCGCGGTGGAGACCGTCTCCGGGTCGCCCTGACCCGACGCGTTGTGCAGCTCGTAGCGCCCCCCGGTGGCGATGAGCACCTTCTCGCGGTCGCCTGACACCGCGTAGCCGCCGGCCGCGGCCAGCGTCTCGGTCTCGCGGTCCTCGAACGAGAAGGTCTGCACCTCGGTCGGCACGTCGCCGCCGCGCCCGTAGAACTGCGCGCCGGTGCGGATGAAGAACACCCGGTCGTTGCCGGCGCTCAGCCCCACGTAGTTGTCGAACGTCACGGGCAGCCGCACCACCCGCCGCGCGAGGCCGTCGAAGTCGATGCGGATCGGCTCGTCGTCGCCGTCCTCCGATGCGTCGTCGTCCCCGCCCTCGTCCTCGTCCTCGGCCTCGTCGCCGTCCGCCTCCACCGTCACCTCGTCGCTCTCCGGCGGCAGGGGATGGGGCACGTCCTGCCGCAGGGCCAGCGCGTAAATGCCGGTCTCGCGGTCGACGAGGTAGTTCCACTCGAACGACCCGAGCTGGGGCGTGAACGAACGGTCCGACAGGTAGTAGAGGTACTCGCCGCCGGGGTCCCACGCCGGGTTCCACTCGTGGAACAAGTCACTCGTCACCTGGCGCGACTCGCCGCCGGCCCGCTCCCAGACGTGGATCGAGCTGAAGCCGGTGTCGTCGGTCAGCGAGAACGCGAGGTAGCCGCCCCGCGGCGACCACACGTAGTCGCGGAGCTGGCCGTTCGCCTCGTCGGCGACGAGGGTCATCTCCCGCGACTCGACGTCGAGGACGTAGAGCCGGCCGTCCTTGTCGCTGAACGCCAGACGGTCGCCGTCGGGCGACCACACCGGCGCATAGCGCATGGCTTCGCCGCCGTCCGTCAACTGCTCGGGGGGACGGCTGCCGTCCTGGGGCACGACGTAGATCTCGTCCTCGCCGTCGCGGTCCGAAACGAAGGCGATGCGCGAGCCGTCGGGCGACCAGCGCGCCCATTTGTCGTGGGCATCCGACGTCCGCGTGAGGTTTCGGGTCGGGCCGTTCTCGATCGGCGCCGTGAACACGTCGCCGCGGGCCACGAACAGGGCGCGCTCGCCCTTCGGGCTCAGCTCGAAGTCCTCGATCTGACCTGCCGCCGACACCCGCGACGGCCGCGCCGCCACGCCGTCGTCGGGCACCAGAATGGGGATCGGCCGCGACCCGCCGCTGTCGATGGTGAAGAGGTGCAGCTCGCCGTTCATCTCGTAGACGATCTGGTTGCGGCCGTCGTCGCCTGGCCACCGCACGTCCCACTGCGTGCTGTCGGTGAGCTGCGTGGTCTCGCCGGCGTCGAGGTCGAAGGCGTACAGGTTCAGGGTGCCGTCGCGGTCGGACGTGAAGTAGATGGCGCCGCCGATCCACATCGGGTCGCGGTCGGCGCGCGGGTGGTCGGTGACGCGCTCGACGTCGTGGGTCTCGCGGTCGAACACGTACAGCTCCTGCGCCCAGCCCCCCTCGTAGCGCTTCCAGGTCCGGAAGTCGCGGAACAGCGGCGAGTACACCACCCGCGTGCCGTCGGGGGACAGATCCCCGGCTCCCGACTCGGGCATCGGCAGCGGCACGGGGAGCCCCCCGTCCATCGCGGCGAGGAAGAGGCGGCTGTCCGACAGGTCGGTGCTGTAGCGCAGCGACCGGAACAACACCGACCCGCCGTCCGGAGTCCAGTCGTAGACCTGGTTGTCGTAGCCCCAGCGGGGGGCGAGCGGGCCGCGGGCCGGGTACCACGTGAGCTGTCGCGGCACGCCCCCCGACGACGGCACCACGTAGACCTGCTCGTCGCCGTCGTACTGCCCGGTGAACGCGATCCACTGCCCGTCGGGCGAGAACTTCGGGAAGATCTCCAGTCCCGGATGGGCGGTCAGCCGGGTGGCGGCGCCGCCCGCGGTGGGCGCCGTCCACAGGTCGCCCGCGTACACGAACACGACGCGGTCGCCGTGCACGTCGGGGAACCGCAGCAGGCGTGTCTGGGAATCGGCCGCCGCCGCGGCCCCGACCAACACGCCCAACGCCAGCAGATACCGAACTGCACTCATGAACTCTCTCCCGGCGCCGGACTCCTCGCGACGCCACCGACATCCCGCTGCCGCGGGCCGACGAGACGGCATGGACTCTCTACGGCGCCGAACTCTTCGCGACGCCCCTTACTTCAGCCGTAACGGAACCCTCGACGGCCCGGCCGGCGCAAGGACGCTCCGTCGCCGCTCGGAGCGCACGACGCCGGCGTTACTCGGATCGCAGCGACGCCAGCAACGGCGACCGGACCGCGGCCGCGGTGGCCGCGAGGGACGAGGCGAGGCCGGCCGCGGCCACCGCGAGCAGCAAGCCGCCCAGCCCGACGACCGGGAACTGGCCGCCCCGCTCGATCCACGCCGGGGCGATCGCCACCACCGCACACACCGTCCCGATGGCGAGGCCGCCGAAGAGGAGCAGGCCGTTCTCGACCAGCACCATGAGCGAGACGTGCCGCGTGTCGTATCCGACGGCGCGCAGCAGGGCGAGCTCGCGCCGCCGCTCCAGCACGTTCCGCAGCAGCACCGCCCCCAGCCCCAGCGTCCCCAGCAGCAGGCCGAGGGCGCCGAGGGTCTGGAACGTGGCGAGGTAGGTGTTGTTGACGCGGTGGAAGGCGGCGAGGCGCTCGGCGGTCGAGGTGACGTCGAAACCGTAGTCGGAAAGCCGGTCCTCGAGGGCCGCGGTCGCCTCCGCGGTGCGGTCCGCCGGCGCGTCGACGAGAAAGAAACGGTACCCGTCGTGCTCGGGGAACAGACGCAGGAATGCCGCCTCGCCGACGAGCAGCTCGCGCTGGAAGATGCTGTCGGAGAGGGCCGCGACGATGCGCAGCCGAACCGGGTTGTCGCTCTCCCGGTTGAGCACGAAGGTGTCGCCCACCGACAGGTGCAGCGCGTAGGCCAGCGACGTCGCGTCGGCGATGGCGGGGACCGCCCCGTCGTCGAAGACGCGGTCGAGGAGCAGCCACGGGTTGGCGGCCTCCTCGTCGGTCTCGGCCAGGGTCGCCCCGAACCGGAAGCGCCCCTCCGGCACGAACGCCGCCTCGGGCGCGAGCACCCGCGGATCCTTCGCCTGGTAGAGGTTGAGGCAGCTCGCGTCCTCGCCCGGCCGCAGACGGAACCGCGCATAGGACACGTCCGCGAAGATCTCGTCGTCGAACGTCGACACGCCCAGCGCTTCCCGCTCCGCCTCGGAGCCCAGATCCCGCACGATGGGCAGCAGCGACTCGGCCAGCAGCGGGTAGCCGCCGGTCCCCGACGACCGGTCGCCGGCGTCTCCGCCCCCCTCCAGGTGGAACGCGTCCACGGCCACGATGATGAACGACGCGAACGCGATGAGCGTGATGCACAGGACGGACCGGCCGGGCCGGGCCGTGGTGTTGCGCAGTCCGACCCGCGACACCGTCCAGGTCGACGGCGCCGCCACGCCGGCCGGCGCCGGCCGGCCCAGCCACGACCACGACAAGGTGAGCAACGACGCCAGCAGCAGCATGCCCGCCCCGAAGAAACCCGCGGTGTCGCCGACCAACCCGGCCAGCGTCACCGCCAGCACCGCCGCGCCGAGCAGCCCGAGGGCGGCGGGAGCCTGTCGGGCGACGGCGGCGGCCCAAGACGGCGGCGCCTCCCCTTCACCACGCGGCGCTCCGGAACGCGACGATGGCGGCGCCCCGTGGATGAGGGCGCGCGGCGTCGCCCGGGCGACCATGCGCAGGCTCCAGGCGATGGACACGACCGCCGCGACCATGCCGCCGCCGATGCCCGCGGCGAGGGCGAGGGGCGAGACGTGCAGCACGAGCAGGGTGGTGCCCACCGCGTCCACCCACCACGTGCGCAGGCCCCACATGATCAGCTCCGCGTAGCCGACGGCGCCGGCCGCCCCCACGAGGCCTCCGGCGAGGGAAAGGGCTCCCGCCTCGGCCCAGAACAGCCGCCGCACGGTCCCCTCGTCGAAGCCGAGAGCGCGCAGGGCGCCGATCTCGCGCAGGCGCTGCTCGACCCCGAGCCGGAAGAAGAGGCTCGCGAGCAGCAGGGCCGACACCACCAGAAAGAAGCTGAAGTAGGTGAAGTACTCACCGAAATCGGTCACCCCGGCCGACGCCTCGAGGGCGAGGTCGCGGGCCGGATAGACGACGAATCCGGCCGCGAGGGGGTCGAGTCGGGGCCGCAGCGCGCCCCGGAACGCGGCCGCCGCGAGGTCCGAGACCCCGTCCGGGGGAACGACCCTTAGCGACGTCACCTGTCCCCACCGCGACCCCCACAGCCGCTGGCCGTCCTCGAGGGCGATGAACCCCTTCGACGCGGTCCGGTACTCGTCCCAGTAGTCCTCGTCCTTCGGGCGGACGAGGCCGAGGTCGATGGGGAACGGCGGGTCCCAGTCGGACAGGTCCGTCGCCTCGGTGATCCCGGGGTACTCCGGCGCGAGGTCTCGGTCGACTGCGAGTCCTTCCATCGGGAGCACGCCGGCCAGCCGGAACTCGGCCTCGTCGGTGACCAGGGCGCCCGCCTCCTCCCACAGGAAGTACTGCAGCGTCACGGTATCGCCGGGCGCCGCGTCGAGGTCGTCGGCGGTCCACGTGTTCAGCCAGATCGGCGGTGCGTCGGCGATCGGTTCACCGTTCCCGGCAGGGGTGGTCGACGCCTCCGCGGCGGGCGGCGCGAGCCGTCGGCCGGCCGGGTCCGCGCCGCCCGGGCCGCGCCCGAGCGCTCCCGCCCCCGCGCCCGCCGCGTCACCCGACGGCGCGACGCCCAGCGACGCCGGATCCAGCGCGGTCACCAGCGAGTACGGCGTGACCCGCTCGCCCCGCCGGATCTCGTTGGCCAGATAGGTCAGGATGGGCTGCCCAGCCATGTCCCCGGCCGCCGTCGCGGCCCGGGCGGCGGCGACGACCTCGTCGTTCAGCAACCCCGCCGTCGACTCCACCGCCAGAGCGCCCGGACCCGGAAGCGCCCGCACCCGCAGGCCGAGGTCCGTGAGCTGCGTGGTGGCCCGCAAGGCCGCCTCGATGCGGGCCACCGCCGGCGCGCCTGCCCCGACTCCGGCGAGCAGCAGGGTGTTGGCCTCGCGGTCGAGCTCAAGGTCGCGCTGCATGCGCTCGAGGTTGACGAAGACCGCGCGCGAGAACCCCTGCCGGGGCCGGAACGAGAACTCCCCCAGGTCGTCGGGGGCGAGCACCTCGCGGACGCGTAGCCGCATCGTACGCCCGAGGTCGTCGCGGCGGCCGTGCAGCGAGCTGACGGGAATGGCCGACGGCTTCTGCACGCGGACGAGCAGGGTGTCCTCGGCCGCCGCGCCGAGTTCGCCGGCGAGGCCGCCGCTCACCAGCACCTCCCCCGGCTCGGGCCCGCGCCCCCCGCCGTCGGACCCGCCGCCGACCTCGCCGCGAGGCCCGTTGAAGGCCCAGAACCGGTCGTCCACGCCGTAGACCTGGATGCCGCCGGCGCGGCTGCCGCTCTCCTGATGGGTGGCGAAGCCCTCGAGCGCGATCATCGGCACGGCCGCCGGCGCCCCCCCCGACGACGACGCCATGTCGGCCGCATCGGCGCCGTCCCCGGCCAGGGCATCGGAGGCCAGCACTTCGCCGGCGAGCGCCTCACGAAAGAACGCCCCCGCCGTCACGACCTGGTCGACGTTCCCGAGCCGCTGCAGAGCGAGATCGCGCAGGCTCGCGCGGACCGACGCCCCCACCAGGAACGCCCCCGCGAGCACCGACACCGCCACCCCGACCCCGACGACCACGGCGACGTTGATGCGCCAGAAGTGGGTCAGACTCCGCAGCAGCAGGGTGATGGAGGTCATGGTCCTTCGCTCCCCGTCGTCTCGCCGCCGTTCACGCGCGCCCCGTCGCCGCCGGCCTCGTGCTTCAGCCCGCCGCATCGCCACCCTCGGCTCGGCCGGCGCCCGACCGCCTTCGGCGCTCACGCCGTCTACGGCGCCGACGTCCGCCCGACGCGGGCCGAGAATTCCTCGCGGCCGGGCGCTCCTTCGTCGCCGCCGGCCTCGTGCTTCAGCCCGAGCCCCTCGAGGCGGTACCGGATTGGACACCGCGCCGCCAGCTCCAGGTTGTGGGTCACCACGACCAGCACCGTCTCCTGCCGCTCGTGCAGGTCGAACAGCATGTCCGCCACCACCTCGCCGGCGGCGCGGTCGAGGTTGCCGGTGGGCTCGTCGCACAAGAGCAGCGGCGGCCGGCGGATCAGCGCGCGGGCGAGGGCGACGCGCTGCCGCTCGCCCCCGGACAGCTCGGCGGGGCGGTGGTCGAGCCGGTCGGCGAGGCCGGCCCGCGCCAGCAGCTCGCGGGCGCGCTCCTGCACGCCGTCCACCGCTTCCCCCACCAGGGTCGGGACCAGCACGTTCTCGAGCACCGTGCACTGCGGCAGCAGCAGGTGGTCCTGGAAGACGAAGCCGACCCGCCGGTTGCGGAACGCCGCGAGATCGGCCGACGCGAGAGCGAAGGGGTCGACGCCGTCGAGGGCGACGGCGCCCGCGGTGGGCGGCTCGAGGGCGCCCAGAATGTAGAGCAGGGTGCTCTTCCCGCTGCCGGACGGCCCCACGATGGAGGCCGCCTCACCGGCTTTCAGCGTGAAATCGACCCCGGAGAGAATGTCGAGGGCGCCCCGCGGCGTCGGATACGACTTCGCGAGGCCGGTGACTTCGAGCACTGGGATCTCCACCCTGGCGGTGTGTGGACCTTGACGTACAACCAGGGAGATGGTCCACGGCTTCCGCGCCTCCTCCGGAGGCGGCGCCGCCCAGCGCGCAGACTCCCGACCCCCCGTCGATGGCGTCTACGACGCCTGCTGGAACGCCCGAGGGCGGAACAGGAAGTCCACGATGTTCCCCTCGTGCGGCTGCAGCCAGTTCAGCCGGGTCGTGGGCACCGGGCCGAGGTTGAGCCGGTCGATGTTGCGGGCGTCGAGCAGGGCCCGCGAGAAGGCCGGGTCCTCGGTGAGGGCGGTCGCCACGAGCGTCGTACCGATGGCGCCGATCATCCTGTCCTGCGGGCACTCCACGACGGTGACGAAGGGGTACATGTACTCCTTCTTGGCCATCGCGGCGTCGGGCGAGGCGCAGTGCACGACGGTGGGACGCAGGTAGTCGCAGCGCTCCATCGAGACGAGGCGGCCGCCCTCCTGGTGCCGCGCCGACACCTCGTCGACCCCGTCCTCCTTGAGGGCGTTGTCGATGTCGGCCGAGATCGCCGTCGCCTGACCCGGCACCGTGAACGCGGCAAGCTCCGCCTTGGGGTCGTCGGGGGGCAGGGGGGCGATGGTGCCGATGCGCTCGGCCACCGCCTCGGCGATCTCGCGGGTGTGCCGCGACGCCCAGATGCCCGAGCAGTTGATGCAACCCCGGCCGCTGTTGATGGCCACGCTCTCGACCATCAGGTCGAGGTGGCGCTCCCAGTCGTCGACCGCGTCGTCACCGATGAGTATCTTGCTGAACCCCGGCCCGTGCACCTGGACGCCGGGGTTCGCCGCGTACTGCTCGACCGTCGCCGTGCCCCCGAAAATCAGGCTCCGCGGCGAGTTGTTCAGCACCGCCGCGCCGACCTCGCCGAGGCCCGGATAGAGGGCGATGGCCTCGCGCGGCACCCCCGCCTGGAAGAACGCCTGGGCCATCCGCCACGGGGTCCACGGCTCTTGCGGCCCCGGCTTCAGCACCAGGCCGATCTGCAGGGGGATGATCGGCAGCCACAGGCTGTGCACGCCGGGCGAGTTCGACGGCAGCACCATGCCGAGCACCGGCGTCGTCGCCTGGTAGCTGCGCATCACGCCGTCCTCTTCCCCGTAGCCGCGGGTGAGGATGTCGTAGTCGAGGCGACGGGTCAGCGACCGCAGGACATCGTCGAGGTGGGTCAGCACGTACTCGAGCTTGCCCATGTTCATGCGGCACAGGTGCTCGGGAAGCCCCGTCGTGGCCGACTGCTGGCGCACGAAGTCGTCGGGGGTCTGCACGCCGTCGCCCAGCGGCAGATCCGCCGACTTGAAGAGCTCGCCGCCCTTCTTGACCATCGCCAGCAGGTCCGCGCACGGGATGTCGCGCAACACGTCGCGGGCCCGGTTGGCGCCCCGGCGCAGATCGCGCGCCACGATGCCGGGGTTGGCCTGGCTGACCTCGGCCACCGGCTCGCCGGTCAGGAAGTGCTCGACCCTGGCGACCTCGAGACTCTTGTACTCCTGTCCCCAACGCAGAATCGGAAAGTGGATCACGGCTAGTAGACTCCCACCGTAGTCGCCGACGCGAGCCGGCTGAACGGGCGCACCCCGCTCACCCCGTCCCACGGGTACCGCTCGCACGGCGGCTCGCGCTCGCCCTCGTCGCGCTCCTGGAAGCGCGGCACGAAGAACTCCTTGGTCAGCGTGGTCAGCATCACCCGGCCCGTCTCGCCGTACCCGACCACGCGGTCCGCGTCGTCGGGGTCGACGACCTGCAGGACGGCCCGGGGCTGCGGCGCGTAGTAGGTGATCTTGTAGCCGTTCTCGGGCCCGCTCGGGGGGCTGCCGGCGAGGCCCATGAGCGTGTTGCCGTAAGTCGGCGTCATGTAGATGCCGTCGAGCAGCTCCTCGTGGGCGAACCGGTTCCACTGCGGGGTGAACTCGGTGCCGCCGGCGAAGATGCCGGTGATGCCGGTGTCCTTCAGGCACGAGCCGTCCGCCTCGAGCCGGTTGGCGAGGGCTTCGAGCAGCTTGGGGGTGGAGAACAGGCACTTGATGTCGTGCCCCGCCGACAGCACGGTGACGGCCTGGTCGATGACGTGGTCCTGGTAGGCCTTCAGGTGCTCCATCCAGCCCTTCTTGATGAGCTTGATGACCCACCGGGGATCGAGGTCCACGCAGAAGCAGATGCCGCCCCGGTGCTGGGCGAGGTGCTCGACCGCGAGCCGCAGCCGCCGGGGGCCGCTCGGCCCCAGCATCAGCCAGTTGCTCCCTTTGGGGAAGTGCTCGTCGGGCAAGGTCTCGGAGAACAGCTCGTAGTCGATGCGGAAGTCCTCCTGCGCGACCCGGCTCTTGGGGATCCCGGTGGTGCCGCCGGTCTCGAACACGAACGTCGGCCGGTCCGCATAGGCCTTGGGCACCCAGCGGCGGACGGGACCGCCCCGCAGCTTCTCGTCCTCGAAGTGGGGGAACTTCGCGAGGTCGTCGAACCCGTGGACCTCGCCGCGCGGGTCCCACCCGGCCTCGCGCGCCCAGTCGAGCCAGAACGGGCACCCCGTCTCGGGGTTGAAGTGCCACTCGATGATCTCGCGCACCCAGGCGTCGAGCGCCGTTCTCGCCTGCGCGGCCCTGGTCTCAGCGGTGTTGCTCTCCGTCGTCATGAACCTATGATCCTACACTAGGCGTCGGCGCCGTAGGACGGCGCCGACGCCTGCAGGGTTGGTTGGGCGCCCAGCGGAGCCGGGGCGACGATGGGCGGGCTAGGCGTCGGCGCCGTAGGACGGCGCCGACGCCTGCAGGGTTGGTTGGGCGCCCAGCGGAGCCGGAGGCGACGATGGGCGGGCTAGGCGTCGGCGCCGTAGAACGCCGCGGACGCCTGCAGGGTTGGTTGGGCGCCCAGCGGAGCCGGAGGCGACGATGGGCGGGCTAGGCGTCGGCGCCGTAGAACGCCGCGGACGCCTGACGCCGACGGGGGCGGCAGGCCGGGAGCGAAACATGGGACGTCTCGAACGGATCTGGGTCAAGCGGTTCCACCGCGGTCCGATGGACCCCACCGAGTCCGCCGAGGTCCGTCGCGGGGCCGGTATCGTCGGCAACGCCAATCAGGGAGGTCGGCGTCAAGTCACGATCATCGCGGCCGCCGACTGGGACCGCGTCGTCGAGGCGCTCGGGGCGGCGGTCGACCCCGGCGACAGACGCGCCAACCTGCTCGTCAGCGGCATCGCCCTCGCCCGGACCCGCGACCGCATCCTGCAAGTGGGCGGCTGCCGGCTGCGGGTGCGCGGCGAGACCCGCCCCTGCGAGCGGATGGACGAGGCCGAGCCGGGGCTGCGCGCCGCCCTCGACCCCGAGTGGCGGGGAGGCGTGTTCGCCGAAGTGCTCGACGACGGCCGCATCGCCGTCGGCGACCCCGTCGCCTGGGCGGCGCCCTCCCGGCCGCCACGGGAGCCGGCGACGGCAGCGCCGTAGCCCGCCCACCGGCGCCCGCGGCGGGCCGACCCTGCAGGAGCCCGCGCCCTTGCCACCGCGCATCCTCGGGGCCGACCGGCGCGGCGGGCCGGCCAGGCCGCTCCCCGGGCGGCACGGTCATCTCGGAGCCTGCCGGTCGGGTGGCCCACGATCAGACCGTTTCCAGCCGGTCCGACTTGGCCGCGAAGACGAAGTCGCTCTCCGTCAGGTGACCACGATCAGACCGTTTCCAGCCGGTCCGACTTGGCCGCGAAGACGAAGTCGCTCTCCGTCAGGTGACCACGATCAGACCGTTTCCAGCCGGTCCGTCTTGGCCGCGAAGACGAAGTCGCTTTCCGTCAAGCCGTCGATCTTGTGGGTCCAGACGGTGACGGTGGCCCGGCCCCAGGCGAGCAGGATGTCCGGGTGGTGGCCCTGCTCTTCGGCCATCTCGCCGACCCGCACGGTGAAGTCGAGGGCCTGTCGAAAGTCCTCGAAGCGGTAGGTCTTCTCCAGGTGATGGCCGTCGACGACCTCCCAGTCGCCGCCCAACCGTCGCCGGTACCCCGCCAGCTCCTCGCCGGCGAGGGGCGGAACTCCGCCCCGGCAGGGCACGCACTGCTTCGACGCGAGATCGCTCATCCGTCTTCCTCCGTCATGCCGTTCATGCCGGCCGGGCCCATCCCGACCTCGTCCCCGCCGCCCAGGGCCGCACGTCGAGCGCGTGGCGGCGCCCGGCAAGACGGGCACCGCCTCGCGCGGGGCGCCGAACCTCCCCGAGCTGGAGGACGTCCGTGTTGGCGCGGCACGGCCTCGCGCGGGGCGCCGAAGCTCCATCGAGCGGCGTGATCGCGGGGCCCCGGCCCAGCCCGCCCCCGTGAATCGGGAGCCCGACGGCGCCAAGGGCCATCATCCCGCGACCCCGGTCGTGCCTCGCCGTCCAGCGCCGTGTGCGGCAAGGGGACTACCCGCGGAATATCATAAAGGGGTTCGACTGCGGCGGAGCAGCGTGAGCAGGCGCTTCGCGAACGACGCCGCAGCCGGTGGTTCGACGAGACCTTCCCGGCGCCGAACGAGCCGTCAGCGGCGCCGGGCCGGGCGACGAGAGACCCCGGCTGGAGACAACCAGCGACTCCCTGGAGACCGACCATGGCCGAGCGACAGCAGAGCTTCGAGAACCACGGCCGACTCGTGCCCATCTATCACTACGTCGCGGCCCCCATCCTCCTCGTCAACCTCGTCTGGGCCATGTGGGGCCTCCGCGAGCCGTCGTTCTCGGCCCTGCTCGACGTAGCGGTGGCCGTTGCGCTGCTCATCGTGTTCGTCTGCGCGCGCGTGTTCGCCCTCAGGGCGCAGGACCGCGTCATCCGCCTGGAGATGCGCCTGCGCATGCGCGAGCTGCTGCCCGAGGACCTGCAGGGCCGGATCGACGAGTTCACGCCGCAGCAGATGGTGGGCCTCCGGTTCGCCGGCGACGCCGAGCTGCCCGACCTCGCGCGCAAGGTGCTCGACGAGAACATCACGGCGGCGACGCCGATCAAGAAGCTGGTCACCGACTGGCAGGGAGACTACCACCGCGTATAGGCGCTGCGCGGTGGCACGGCGCCGACGCCGGCTAGTGGACTGCGCCGGAGCCTCCTCTGCCGTCCTGTCGCTGGTTTTCGCTGACAACGCCGCCACAACGCCCCGCGACATGGGCAGCTTCTCTCAGGGACGGTCAACTAGGCGACTGGGCGACTGGGCGGCTGGCGCGGTTGGACGGTTGTCGCGTGACGCACGGACGCGGCACGCGCGCGACAGATGAGCGACAGGATGAGCGACAGATGAGCGACGGATGAGCGATGAAACGAACCGGGCCGCCGTCTCGTCTATGGCTCATGGTGCGGTAGTGCGCCAGCCGCGGCCTCTTCGGCGGACACGTTGCGCCGGGGTACGACCGAGTCGAGCCTGCCATACTCATGTCCAGGCACGGTGCGGTCCGCGCTTCGCATCCACGGCTCCGGACGGGAATACGGGAGGAAAACGGTCATGAAGGGCGGGATCGCTTGGTTCGCTCGGAATCCGGTCGCTGCGAACCTGATGATGATCTTCATCATCATGAGCGGCGTGATCGCCACCCAGGCGGTCAAGGAAGAGATCTTCCCCGAGATCGAGCTCGACCGCGTCAGCATCAACATCCCCTACCTCGGCGCGGCGCCGGAGGAGGTCGAGTCGGGGGTCGTACTCCGCATCGAGGAGGCCATCCAGGGCATCGACGGCATCAAGGAGATCCAGTCGACGGCGTCCGAGGGCAGCGCCTCGGTCATGGTCGAGCTCGAGCTCGGCGCCGACGCCCGAAGGGTCGTCGACGAGATCAAGAACCAGGTCGACGCCATCACGACCTTTCCCATCGAGACGGAAGAGCCCATCATCCGCGAGCTAATCGCGCAGAACCAGGTCACCGACATCGCCATCTCCGGCGCCACCGACGTCTTCACCCTGAAGGCGCTCGCCGAGCAGGTGCGCGACGATCTGACGGTCCTGCCCGAGATCACCCAGGTCGACATCGTGAGCGCCCCGCCCTACGAGATCGCCATCGAGGTCTCGGAGACGGCGCTGCGGCGGCACGGCATGACCTTCGACCAGGTCGCCGACGCGGTGCGCCGCTCGTCGCTCGATCTGCCCGGAGGTTCCGTCCGCACCGACGGCGGTGAGATCCTGCTGCGCACCATCGGCCAAGCCTACCGCGGGAACGAGTACGAAGAGCTGGTCCTCTGGACCCGCGCCGACGGCAGCCGCCTGCGGCTCGGCGACGTGGCGACGGTCGTCGACGGCTTCGCCGAGACCGACCAGCAGGCCCGCTTCGACGGCGACACGACGGTGATGGTGTCGGTGTTCCGCACCGGCGACCAGAGCGCCCTCGACATCGCGGCGGCGGTGAACCGCTACGTCGAGGACATGCAGGCGAAGATCCCCGAGGGCATCTCGCTGACCATCTGGCAGGACCAGGCCGAGATCCTCGCCGACCGGCTGACCCTCATGGTGCGCAACGGCGCCACCGGGTTCGTGCTCGTCTTCATCGTGCTCGCGCTCTTTCTCCAGTTCCGGCTGGCATTCTGGGTCAGCCTCGGCATCCCCATCTCGTTCCTCGGGGCGATCGCGCTCATGCCGACGTTCGACGTGTCGGCCAACGTCATCTCGCTGTTCGCGTTCATCCTCGTCCTCGGCATCGTCGTCGACGACGCGATCATCGTGGGCGAGAACATCTTCCGGCACCAGGAGAACCACGGGGACGCCCTGCGGGGCTCCATCGAGGGGGCGCGGGAGATCGCCAAGCCGGTGACCTTCGCGGTCTTGACGACGGTGGCGGCGTTCATGCCGCTGATGTTCGTGCCGGGGATGATGGGGAAGGTCTTCCGGGTCATCCCCCTCGTCGTCATTCCCTGCCTGCTCTTCTCGCTGATCGAGTCGCTCGGCATCCTGCCCGCCCACCTCGCCCACATGCGCCAGCGCCGCACCTCCGGCGGCTGGCACCGGTTTCAGCAGTTCTTCGCGAACGGGCTGAAGACCTTCGTCCGCACCGTCTATCAACCGCTGCTCGAGACCGCCCTTCGCTGGCGCTACGTGACGGCCGCGGTGGGGCTCTCGACCCTCATCCTGACCGGGGGCATGGTGCTCGGCGGGTGGACGAACTTCCACTTCTTCCCGTCGATCGAGGCCGACTTCATGGCGGCGTCGCTCACCATGCCGCAGGGCACGCCGGTCGATTCCACGTCGCGGGCGGTCGAGAAGCTCGAGGAGGGAGCGGTTCGGCTCCGCGCCCGGCTGCAGCGCGAGACCGGCATGGACTACTTCCGCCATGTGTCGGCGTCGGTCGGCGACCAGCCGATGATGTCGCGCGGCGGCGGCCCGATGGGCCCGATGGAGGTGGCCAGCGCCGCGAACATCGGCGAGGTGACGGTCGAGCTCGCCCCGGCCGAGACCCGGTCGTACACGAGCGAGCAGCTCGGCCTGATGTGGCGCGAGTCGACCGACCCGATCCCCGAGGCGGTCGAGGTCAACTTCGACATGTCGCTCATGGCTCCGGGCGACGATGTCGACGTGCAGCTCGCGGGACCCGACATCGAGCAGCTGCGCGCGGCGGCCGAGGAGGTCAAGCGCCGGCTCGCGGCCTACGCCGGGGTCTACGAGATCTCCGACTCGTTCCGGGCCGGCAAGGTGGAAATGCAGCTCGGCATCAAGCCGGCGGCCGAGACCCTCGGCCTGACCCTGCAGGACCTCGGCCGCCAGGTGCGGCAGGCCTTCTACGGCGAAGAGGCGCAGCGCATCCAGCGCGGACGCGACGACATCCGGGTCATGGTGCGCTACCCCCGGGACGACCGGCGGTCGCTGGGCAACCTCGACAACATGCGCATCCGCACCCCGAACGGCGGCGAGGTGCCGTTCAGCCAGGTCGCCCAGGTGGAGCCGGGGCGCGGCTTCGCATCGATCAAGCGGGTCGACCGCAACCGGGCGGTGAACGTGACCGCCTCCGTCGACCCCGCCGTGACGTCGGCCGGCGCGGTCATCGCCGACCTGGAGGCGCGCATCCTGCCGGATGTGCTGGCCGCCCACCCCGGCGTGTTCTACACGTTCGAGGGGGCGCAGGCCGAGCAGGTCGAGGCGGTGGGCGGGCTGCAGTGGGGGTTCTTCCTCGCCGTCCTCATGATCTTCGCGCTACTCGCGATCCCGCTGCGGTCGTACGTGCAGCCGCTGATCATCATGGCGGCCATCCCCTTCGGCCTCGTCGGGGCCATCTGGGGTCACATGGTGATGCGGCTCGACGTCACCATGATGTCGATGTTCGGCCTCGTCGCCCTGACCGGAGTCGTCGTCAACGACAGCCTCGTGATGGTCGATTTCATCAACCGCGCGCGGAAGGTCCACGCCGACATGGGCAGCAAGGTGCGGCAGGCGGGGGGCCAGCCGCGGGACCGGCACGCGTTCGAGTCGGCCGGCCTGCGGCTCGCGATCCGCGAGGCGGGGAGCAACCGCTTCCGCCCCATCCTCCTCACGTCGCTGACGACCTTCTTCGGCCTCGCGCCGCTGATGCTGGAGCGCAGCATGCAGGCCGCGTTCCTCGTGCCGATGGCCGTCTCGCTGGCGTTCGGGGTGCTGTTCGCGACGTTCATCACGCTGATCCTGGTGCCGACGGCGTACCTCATCCTCGACGACGTGCAACGGACGATGCGGCGGATGTTGGGTCGGGGCGAGCCGGCGTTCGCGCCGGACGCGCCGCCCCTGACCGACGACGCGGTAGTCGCGGGGGGCGCCCCGGCGGCGAGGACGGCCGAGGCGGCGTCGTAACGGGCGGCGGCAGCCGCGAGGCGCGGCGACCGGCGGCATCGCCGCGACGGTCTCGTGAACGGGCCGGCTCGACAGGGCTCGGGTCGGCCGCGGCCACGGGGGAGGTCGCGGCATCGCCGCGACGGTCTCGTGAAACGGGCCGGGTGCAACCGGGCGCCGGTCCGGCCGATGCCGCAACGGACGGTTCGACCCCCTCCTTTTTCGTCCCGCTCCCCGCGATCTGCCGACGCCGGTCGCTCGATCCGGCCGATCTCCCGTCTCTCGATCCCCGTGATCTCTTGATATAGTGGGCGCCCCACCCGGTGGAGCGCGCTTGGCGCGAACGGGACTCGCGACACATGCCCGAAGAAGGAGCCGCAGTAATGAAGCAGGTCACCGCAATCATCAAGCCGCACATGCTGGACGAGGTTCGTGACACGCTCTCGCGCCTCGGCGTCGCCGGCATGACCACGACCGAGGTCAAGGGGTTCGGCCGCCAGAAGGGCCATACCGAGATCTATCGGGGGGCCGAGTACTCGGTCGACTTCGTGCCCAAGGTCAAGCTCGAGATCGTCGTGGACGACGACCGCCTCGACACGGTCGTCGACGCCGTCAAGACCTCCGCGCGAACCGGCCAGATCGGCGACGGCAAGATCTTCGTGGCCGACATGGAGCAGGCGGTCCGCATCCGGACCGGCGAGGTGGGATCCAACGCGCTCTAGGGCCGGGCTTCTGCGCCGCGGAACAACGGTGCAGACGCCTGGCAGGGTCGGGCGGGCGCCCAGCGGAGCCGAAGGCGACGAAGGGCGGGCCAGCCACCCGGTCTAGCTCCGCGCGGGAGGACCGCCACGGGACGGCGCCGTTTCCGGCGCGGCGCGGGGTCAGGTGAAGCGCGAAACGGATTCCCGCGTCTCGAACCCGTCCGGATGTAGATCTAGGAGAATACGCATGACCTTGAAGTCGAAGACGATTCTGGTCGGACTGGCCGGTGCGCTGGCCGTCGCCCTCCCCCGCGTGGCGTGGGCCCAGGACGGCCTGAGCTCCGGCGACACCGCGTGGATGCTCATGGCGAGCGTCCTCGTCCTGTTCATGACCATCCCCGGACTTTCGCTCTTCTACGCGGGCCTGGTGCGGGCCAAGAACGTCCTTTCGGTGATGATGCAGTGCTTCGTCATCACCTGCCTGGTGACGCTGATCTGGACGGTGTACGGGTACGGCCTCGCGTTCGGCGACGGCGGCGGCCTGAACGCATTCGTCGGCGTGGGCAACTTCTTTCTGTCCGGCGTCGGCGTCGACACGGTTTCGGGCTCGATCCCGGAATCGGTGTTCCAGATGTTCCAGCTCACGTTCGCCATCATCACCCCGGCCCTCATCGTCGGCGCGTTCGCCGAGCGGATGAAGTTCTCGGCCATGCTGCTGTTCATGGCCCTCTGGGTCACGGTGGTCTACGCGCCGGTCGCCCACTGGGTCTGGGGCGGCGGCTGGCTCGGCGAGATGGGAGTGCTCGACTTCGCCGGCGGCACCGTCGTCCACATCAACGCGGGCATCGCCGCTCTCGTGCTCTGTATCGTCCTCGGCAAGCGGCGGGGCTATCCGACGACGCCGATGGCGCCGAACAGCCTCGTGCTCACCGTAGTCGGCACGTCGATGCTGTGGGTCGGCTGGTTCGGGTTCAACGCCGGCAGCCAGCTCGCGGCGGACGGCGTCGCCGGCATGGCGATGACCGTGACCCACATTGCCACCGCCACGGCGGCCCTGGCGTGGATGACCACCGAGTGGATGATCCACGGCAAGCCGAGCGTCCTCGGCATCGCCACCGGCGCCGTCGCCGGGCTCGTCGCCATCACCCCCGCCTCGGGCACGGTGGGGCCGGTCGGCGCCCTCGGCATCGGCCTCGCGTCCGGCGTGATCTGCTACTGGGCCGCGAGCAGCCTCAAGCGCAAGATGGGCTACGACGACTCCCTCGACGTCTTCGGGGTCCACGGGGTCGGCGGCTTCATCGGCGCCATCCTGACCGGCGTCTTCACGGCCGAGGCGTTCGGGGGTTCGGGCCTCGACAACGGCATCGGGACGCAGCTCGGCCTGCAGTTCATCGGCGCCGCCGCCACCATCGCCTACGCGGGCGTGCTCACCTTCATCCTCGCCAAGGCGCTCGACGCCACGATGGGCCTGCGCGTCACGGCCGAGGAGGAGTCGGAAGGCCTCGACCTCTCGCTGCACGACGAGCGCGGGTTCAACCTGTAGGTGTAGACAGGACCGGCGGGCCGTGAACGCGGCCCGCCGGCCACGGCGCGGGAACTCGCCGCGGGGCGGCCGGCGTCGATCCGGGGCGGCGAAGAGGACGAACGGCTGGTCGTCGGCGCCCATGCGGCCGGCCGGCCACGACGCTGGCACTCTCCGCGGGACGGTCGGCGTCGATCCGGGGGCGGCGAAGAGGACGGACGGCTGGTCGCCGGCGCCCATGCGGCCGGCCGGCCACGGCGCTGGCACTCTCCGCGGGACGGCCGGCGTCGATCCGGGGGCGGCGAAGAGGACGAACGGCTGGCGATCGAGCGTGAACGAAGACGAAGGCCGGCGGCTCGGTTGCGCCGGCTCGGCAGGCGAGCGAAGGTCAGGAATCAACCGACCCGAAGATCTCCCGGAGCACGGTGCGGCGATACCGGAAGACCCGCTCCAGGTCGGGCCGGACCAGCAGACGGTCGACCACGCGCCCTCCCCATACCGCGTAGCGCACGTGATCGCTCGCGAGCGTCCGCGCCTCGCGTTCCTCGAAGCGGTGCTCGTGGACCCAGAGCCGGTAGGGACCCAGCCGCTGCTCGTCCACGAACCGGAACGGCGGCTCCCACGCCGTGATCTCGCTCCGCCACCGTATCGGTACGCCGCGCAGGCGCAGGCGGTAGTCGATGGTGGCGCCCGGCCGCATCTCGATCGGCCCCGGCGTCAACACCGCGAAGCGAAGCCACGGGGGGGTCAGCCGCTCCAGGTTCCGGGCGTCCGCGAAGAACGGAAACACCTCGGCCCGCGGCGCAGGCAGCAACAGCTCGCTCGTCAACTCGAACGTACGCACGACAGGAACGCTCCTCGCGCCTCGACTCGCGAGGCGCCCGCTTCAGAACTGGTGCGTCAGGTTGAGACTCAGGCCCCAGAACCTGCTGGCGTCGGTCGTCATGCGGTACAGGACGTCTTCGCCCCGCCCGACGCTCGACTCGTGGCTCCGGAGCTGGTTCCAGGGCCGCGGCTCGCTCACGAACTCGCCGTAGGCGGCCCAGCGGAGCTTCACGCCCAGCATGACCCGTTCACCGAATCGGCGGTCCACGCCCGCGAGCAGCTGATAGCCGGCCACGACGTCGGTGAGCCGCGCATCGCCGATGGTCGTCGTGCCGGCGATCTTGGCGCGCAGGAACGGGTCGACGAACGTCGAGATCCGCTCGGGGTCATCGTTGCGCTTCCACACCGTCATGTAGTCGAGCGATGCCCGCTCGAGGCCGATTCCGGCCCCGACGTACGGCCTCCAGGAAGCCGATGCCGGCCCGAAGTCGTAGTACGCGTTCACGAAGCCGGCGTGCGACCGCCGGTCGTCGAGGCCGCCGACCGCCAGCTCGATCTCCTGATCCCGTTTGTCCAGCGTCACGTCGTCGAAGATGTCGATGTCCGACCGATCGTCATGGTTCGTGACGCCGTGGATGTACTCGCCTTCAAGCCGAACCGGTCCCCAGTCGTAGCCGAGCGCGACCCCCGACCGGATCCCGGCGCCGCCGTCGAACTCGTTGGTCCACGACGTGAGCGGCGGCGTGGCGTCGCACTCGCCGGCTGCCTCGACGCCGAGCGGGTTGATGATCAGGTCGCACTTCGTGCCCCAGTCGTTGTCCGACCCGTGCACGGTCAGGGGCGCCGCCACGCTCGTCCCCAGGTCCATCCGGATGTATGGCCCGCTCTGGCCCCGGGCTCCCGCGGCACCGGCCGTCAGCACCGTCAGTACCGCCACGACCGCGACGAATCCGCGCCGGTTACGCATGGGCGGCCCCCCGGGTCGCGGCAACGCTCACGGCCAGCCCTCTACGCCGTGAATTCATAGACCAGACCGTTCGCGGGACCGCCCGCGAGCTCCAGCACGACCCGGGCCCGGCCCGGCCCGTAGGCCTCTCGGTAACGTACTCTGACGAGCGCGAGGTCGAAGACGTAAGACTGCGTCAGCCACGCTTCACATGCGTCACCGTTCGCCTCGTGCCGGAGGAAGCCAGGCAGCCGCACCGGCGATGACTCCGTGAACGACGCCGCGATGACGAGTGCGAACGCGTGCGTCTCACAGCCGCCGCCGTACGATGCCGAGATCGTCAGCGTGTCACCGATGATCGTCGCGCTGTTCAGAACGTAGTCGTCGTCTCCCAACGACGCGTCGCCACCCGACACGACCACACGGCCGGACCGCGCGGTTCCCGGCGACGCCCCGTCGGCGAATACCGCCGTCGGCTGTCCAGGTGTCCGCGTCTCTCCGCAACCCGTTGCGGCGAGCACGGCGACGAGCATCACGCGAACCGCGTGTTTGGCGTGCATCACTCTGGGCCCCCCTGGGCCCTGGGCCTCGAACCGGAGCCCGTGGCGACTCCCGATACGCCCCGCCAGCCAGCGTACCACAGCCCGAACGAAGAACGTACACCACCACCGGCCAAAACCCAGCCTCACCGGCCTCGCAAGCCGGACCGGCCGGGCTAGCCCGCCGCTACCAAGTGACGAGCGAAGCTGCTGAGCTTCTCGCGCGTCTCCTCCAGCTCGCGTTCCGGCCTGGACATGTTCATGATGCCGGCGCCGGCCTGCAGCCAAGTCGCCCCGTCGCGCTGGTAGAAGCTGCGCAGCACCAAGGCGGCGTCGAGCACGCCGCTGTGGTCGTAAATCACCGCGCAACCGGCGTACAGACCCCGCGGGTTGCGCTCCAATCGGCCGATGGCGTCGATCGACTCCCGCTTCGGAACGCCGGACGCAGTAACCGCCGGAAACAGAGCATTGAATGCGTACCAGGGGTTGCAGCTATCGAGCAGCTTCCCCTTGAGGCGGGAAGCAAGATGCTGCACCGCGCCGCGCCGCGCCACCAACATGAAGTTGACCACGTTGACGCTCGCGGGGTCGCAGGCCATCGTCAATTCGTCGAAACCCAGATAGACTGAAATGGCGTGCTCGGCAATCTCCTTGGAGTCGCTGAGAAGTTCCCCACGCAACCGTAGCTCATCCGTGAGGCTCTCGCTGGTCGCACGGGTGCCGGCCAGCGGGGTCGTGAACACTTCGCGCTCGCCGTTGACTTCGATTACCGTCTCGGGACTGAATCCGGCCGCCTCCAACCCATCAAGGCGCAGCAGGTACGAACGCGCCGGTGTATTGGCCCGGCGCCCGGCAACGTAGCTGGCCGCCATATCCAACGAATGGAGCAGTGGGATTTGTCTCGACAGAATCACCTTGCGATACTGCTGCGCGTGGATTTCCTCCAACGCCTCCGCTACGGCCCGCTTGTAGGTCTCGGCATCGTGCGTCGCGATCTCGTCTTCCAAATCCAGTGCGGTCGGCGCCTCGAAGTCATCGTCTTCGCGCACCGCTCGCTCAACCAGCGCACCCAGAGCGGCGAGCCGATCCGCCTCGAAAGCGCGAATGCGGATCGTGGCCTCGTCGACTCGGATCTCCTCCTTCGGAACGAAGAGCGTCAGGAGCGGCGTACCGTCCGATACCGGCAGGCCGTAGTTGAAGCGGGCCAATTCGAACGCGGCCGTGCCGTACGCGCGCCATGCCTCGACGGGTAGTTGGTCCAGCCCCCATTGGATCGCCTTATTCAGGTCCGCGTTCGGGCGTGCCGCCAATTCCCGTCCATCCCAGGTCACCAGGATTCGACCCGGATACAGGGTCACGCGCCCTTGGATGCCCAAGCCCAAGGACCATTCTCCCTGGCGCTCGTAAAGCATGTAATCGCGCGAGCCGATGGACTGAACCATCCGGGTTGCCAACGTCAACGGATCGCCGTCGAAAGGGATGGCCATTTCCCGATAGGCGCATTTTTGAGTCATTCGCAGACGTTCCTCGACACGGCCCCACAGTCCGCGCCCCAACCAACCCGCCCAGTCAGCGCACCAAGGGGCAGCTGGGAACACCCAGGCCTACTGCACCGTCCTCGTAGAGGGTGTTCCATGATTGATGCGCCGCCCGGCGTTGGCATAGGCCCCGTCCGAGTGCCGACATCGAAGGTATCCAGCTCCGCCGCTCGAATGCGGGACGGCCGATGCCCGCCCTCGTCCACCCCCACCGCGATGTTCCTCACTGACACAGCCCTACAGTTCAGCGTATCACAGCCACCGGGCGGAGTCGCCCGGCGCCTGCCACCCATCACCACGACTCTCCCGGCGTAGCGGCGGGAGCCGCTCCATGCCGCCGTCGTGCCGATTGCACGCCTCGGCACAGAAGCCGTTCCTGACCGCGCGACCGGTCCGCAGCGGGCGCACACCGACTGGAAGGCCCTCGCCAAGAAGACACCGGACGCCGACGACTCGCGCACGACGCCGCTGCCGGCAGACCGAGCAACGCTGGGACGCCCGGACCAGGTGTCGCCCGCCTCCTCGATCTGCGCGACGAGGGCCGCGGCGACAACACCGCACTGCATCCCGTCCACATTGACACGCCGAACGCGACTCTCCGTCCGTCTTGATCCCGGGGGTCTGCAGACTGGCCTACTCCGGCCAGTGCTTCTTTCGGTAGTCGAGGAGTGCCTGTCCCGCGAGTTCCTGCGTCGAGTTGTTGAGTCGGGCGAAGAAGACCTCCCTTGATTCACCCTTTCGTGTGACGAATGCCGGCTCCGCGCTCGGACGGACATCGATGCGAGCGACCGTCCGGCCGTCGAGGTTGCAGAAGCGAACCGGTACATCCGTCGCGGCAACCGGCCCCAGCGCATTCTTGACGGCCTCGGTGAGCCAGAGCTCCCACCCGTCGCGGTTTCTTCCCTTGACGTGGGGATAGTCGGATTCGATGCCGACCGGGCCGCCTCGATCGTCGACTCCGATGAGCAGCGTCCCTCCGTGCGTGTTCATGAAGGCGGCAATCGTCTTGACCACCGCCCACGTGATTGAATCGTCCCGCGCGGCGGTACGGAGGTTGTGCCGTGCCGTCGACTTGAATTCGACCACCGCCGATTCTCCGCCCTCGATCAACGACCGCACACCCTGTTTGACGGACGCGTCGTGGGCCGCGAATGGGCTCTCATCGCGATCGGGCCGCCGGTTGACCGGCTTGCACATCGCGCGTGCCGCTTGTTGCAGGAGGCTCTCGAACCGCTGGTTGAAGAACTGCGCGAAGTCGTCACGACGCAGGGTCGCTGGATCGATATCGTGTGAACGCAGGAAACCATCCAGCACTTGCGCCTCGATGCCGTCGCCCTTTTCGATTCGTGAGAGGTAGACGCTGGGCGCATGGCCACCGATGCGGCGGTTCGTGTGGGCGTCGAGCGCCGTCTTGTTCACGATGCAGTCTGCGATTCCAGGGTTCACGGTTCCCCCGCCGTCCGACGCTTGTGCCCCTTGCGGGGTATGCTTATAGCACCACGCCCGCGGAAACACGTGGTGGATGTCTATAGCATGTTCCAGGTAGGCGTGGACGTCGATCGGCGCACCGGTCTTGAAGTCCCGGCTGCCCTGCTTCATCTGAAGCGCGTACAACCCTTTGTACGCGGCGCTGTTCCGCGTGCGCAGCGTCAGCAGTCGCTCGGCCTGGAACTGCGCCGCCTCCACTGTGCGAGGTTGGCCAGCGTCGCCACGATTGTTGATCCACGTGATGCAGTCCTCGACGTCCATGGCGAACCGGGTTTCCGTGGCCCCACCGTACATCTCGCCGAGCACCCCACACCAGAACCACTGCCCGAGCTTTTGCTGAGCCGCGTAAGTCTCCGCCTCGTCTTCCGCCCACCCGAAGATGGCTGCGAGGGGCACCAACTGCGTTGCGTAGGGTAGATCCCGGTGGCGGAAGATGCGGTGGCTGTGGAGGAACGGTATCGCTCGTCGCAGTCCGTTTTCGGCGCGAGTCGCCCATTGGCGGTACTTGTCGAGCGGCAGGCGCAATATCTCGCGCCGCTTGCACGACACGGCGGGCGTCCTGTCGTCCTTCGGGTCTGCCGTGGGATGCGATTGGCGCCGTTCATAGGTCGCCAGCAGCGTGACGATTTGCAGAAACGTGGTTGCGTCGACTCTTGCCAGCAGTTTATGCTGACCGAGCCGTTCATGACGTTCATCCCAGTCCTTGCGCAGCTCGAAGTATTCGGCAGCATACGTCGCCGTCAGCAACTCGAACACCGTCAGCGAGACGCCGCCAGTGTTGACCTTCTCGAATACCTGGCAGACCGCTTCCTTGGGCGTCGACTTGGCGAGGTCAATCGTCGGCACCAAGTACTGCTCGAACGACTTGACGATCGCGTCCTGAAATCGCTTCCATCTGTCAAATCGTTCCGGTTGCTCGCCCGGTCCAGATTGCAGATACGCCATCTGCCAATCCATCATTGCGCCGCTGTCGAGGACGATGTCCAGCGGGAACATCTCTTCTGCGATCTCCCCGTCACGGGTGCTCAGATCCAGGTCGATCGCCCGGCCGAAGTCGCTCTTCACGATGCGATCCCCGGGGACACTGATGATTCCTTGTTCTTCGCGGTCGACGGACGGGTCGATACAGGCTTTGATGTGCGCGTAGTAGTGACGGCTTTGCTTTTTGCCGCGACTGTCCTGCGTGCAAACCGGATCGCGAGACTTCAGGGCCTGAAACAGCGACGTCAGTCGCTGCTGGCCGTCGAGCAGAAGCACATCGGGCGCTGGTGTGGCGGGCAGCGTCACGCCCTCCAGCAGTCGCGCCTTGAATCTGACGTCCGGATTGCCGGCAGCCAACGTCATGATCGCCCCAATCGGGTATGACAGTGAGATCGACACGAGCAGACTGCGGATGTGCTCGTCGTCCCACACCCAGCCCCGCTGGAAGTCCGGCAGTTGCAGTCGACCGTCCTCGGCCCAACCCAGCAGCTCCGCCAACGGCGACTCGTTGCTATTGAACTTCTTCTCCATCGCTTATTCCAATCTGCAAGCCTCGGCCGATCCTCAGGGTCCAGCGCGGAGAGCGGGGCTTTCGCTCGGACATGGGTCCAGCTCGGTGGCGTACGGCAAGGCGCGGGACCCCGCAACGAGTGAGCCTGAAGTTGCACCGACGTCGGCGGCGCCAATTTGTTGGGGAGGAGGAGCACCCGCGATGCGGAATACGAGACCGCCGTGGCGGGGGACCACCAGCGTTTCGACGCGCCACGGCTTGAGGCCGTAGCACGACGCGCAGCTGGTGGGGACTTCGTGGCCGGCGGTTGGCGGCATCGTCGCGCGTGTGGCGCCTGGACGCTGAACACGCGGACGGGTCCTCGGCGGCCAGCGGGCCCGTTCGATTGCGGCGTACGGGTCGCGCGTGTGGCGCCTGGACGCTGAACACGCGGACGGGTCCTCGGCGGCCAGCGGGCGCGTTCGAGTGCGGCGACCGGGGGGCGAGTTGCCGTGCCGGTGCGGGGCCGTCACGAACGTCGCCCATCGGTCCATCAGCCCGCGCCGCCCTCGATCAAGGTAACGCGAACACGAACAGCGCGTTGCCCTGCCGCGGATTTCGCATCTCCCGCAACAGGTCGTTCGGGAGGATGCTCGTCCAGCTCGATCCGCCGAGGGGACCGCCGGCGCTGAAGGCGATGTACTGCTTGCCGTCGACGGCGTAGGCGATCGGGTAGCCGTTGGACATCGTGGTCAGCCGGCTCTCCCAGAGCTGCTCGCCGCTCGCGGCGTCGTAGGCGAACACGTAGCGGTCCCAGTCGCCGACGAAGACGAGGCCGCCGGCCGTGGTCAGGGCCGCGGTGTTGTAGGGGGCACGGCGGCGGTGCTTCCAGAGGGTCTCGCCGGTGCGGATGTCGAGGGCCTGGAATTCGCCCATCAGGCCCGGCGCGTCGGGGTGGAAGTGGTTCAGCCGGCCGCGCACCCCGCCGGTGCCGCCGCCCCCGAGCCTGCGCTCGACGGGGCCGAACGCGGCGGTCTCGCAGTTGAGGTTCAGGGGAATGTAGAGGGCCGTCGTCTCCGGGTGGTAGGCCATGGCCCGGAGGCTCTTGAAGCCGCCGGTGCTGGGACAGAAGAAGAGCTCTTCGCCCACGCCGGAGACCATGCCCTCGCGGTAGGTGAACTCACCCGTCTCGGGGTCGACGTCCGCTAGGTTCTGGTAGCCGAGGTCGACGGCGCTGGTGAACGCGCCGCTGGCTCGGTCGAGCTCCCAGAGGATGGCGAGCTTGCCCATGCTGAACACCGACTGCTTGCCGTCGTAGTCGATCAGGATGCGCTCGAACGTCTCGTCCATGTCGTGGCTGTCGCCGGGGATGTGCTGGAAGTACCACGCCATCTCGCCGGTGGCGGGGTCGAGGGCGAGGGTCGAGTTGCTGTAGAGCGCGTCGCCGTCGGTGCCGCGGGCGTCGCGCGACCACGGCTTGGCCTGGGCGGTGCCGTAGAAGACGAGCCCCGTGGCGGGGTCGTAGCTGCCGGGGATCCACGCGTCGCTGCCGGCGCGGAAGAGCAGCGGCAGGTCGCCCCAGGTGTCGCCGCCCCGCTCGCCGGGCCGGGCGATGGTCGACGTGCGCCACAGCATCTGGCCGGTGCGAGCGTCGAGCCCGACGATGTAGCAGGTGTCCTCGCGGAAGCGCTCGCACCCGCGGAGCCCGGCGACGACGATGCCGGCCGCGATGACCGGGCCGCTCGAGAAACCGTAGCCCTCCTCCTCGGGGATGACCGGCGTTTCCCAGCGCACCTCGCCGGTGCGGGCGTCGAGCCCGACGACGTGGGCGTCGACGGTGTTCAGAATGATGAGGTCCTCGTAGATGGCGAGGCTGCGCATCTGGGCGGCGGGCCGACGCGCCTCCTCCATCTCGCGCCGGTACTCCCAGATGAAGTCGCCGCTGCCGGCGTCGAGGGCCTGGACGACGTTCCCGGGATTGGCGAGGTAGAGGATGCCGTCGTGCACGAGCGGCGTCGTCTGCGACACGCCGGGCTCCATGCCCCACGACCACGCGAGCCGCAGCTCGCCGACGTTGCCGCGGTCGATCTGGTCGAGAGGGCTGTAGCCCCACCCGTCGAGGGTACGCCGCCAGCTCAGCCAGTCGGCGGGGTCGGGGTCCTGGAGCACCGCGTCGGTGACCGGCGTCAGCTCCTCCACCTGCGCGTGGGCCCCGCCCCCCGCCCCGAACGACACCACGGTGCTTGCGAGTACGACGAACCAGGCACGAACCGTCATCCCGAACCTCCTCGCGTCTTCGACCGGACGCCTGCCGCTAGCCCGCCCATCGTCGCCGGCGGCTCCGATGGGCGCCCAACCAACCCAACAGGTGTCCGCGCCATTCCACGGCGCAGACGCCCGGCCCGCCAAATCGGCGCCTTCGGCTCCGATGGGCGGCCAATCCTACGCGATCCCGGCGCCGCGAACGCCCACGTACACCGAGTAGAGCGACTGGCTGGCGGTCATGAACAGCCGATTGCGCTTCGCCCCGCCGAAGCAGACGTTCGCGCAGACCTCGGGCAGCCGGATGACCCCGATGGTGTCGCCGTCCGGCGCCACGATCTGGACGCCGGGTCGCGCGCCGGCCCAGATGTTGCCGTCGACGTCGCAGCGCATGCCGTCGGCGCCCGAGACGGTGTCCGGATCGCCGGGCATGGTGAGTTGCACGTGCCGACGCCCGTTGCGGAGGGTCGCCCCGTCGACGTCCCAGACCCGGATCTCGCGCCCGCTGCCGGTGTCGGCCACGTACAGCCGGTCGTAGTCGGGCGAGAAACAGATCCCGTTCGGCGCCCCGATGTCGTCGGTGACCCGCGCGATCGCGCCCGTCTGTCCGTCCACGCGGTAGACGGAGAGCGGCAGCTCCGCCTCGGCCCGGAACCCCTCGTAGTCGCCGCGCACCCCGTACGGCGGGTCGGTGAACCAGATGCTGCGGTCGGGGTGCACCACCACGTCGTTGGGCGAGTTCAGCGGCGTTCCCTCGTAGCGGTCGGCGATGACCGTCACCTCGCCCGACTGCTCGTAGCGGACGACCCGGCGCCCCCCGTGCTCGCACGAGAGCTGCCGCCCCTCGTGGTCGAACGTGTTGCCGTTGCTGTAGCCCGACGGGCTGCGGAACTCGGTGACCCGGCCGTCGTCCGCGATCCAGCGCATCTGGCGGTTGTTGGGAATGTCGCTCCACACCAGGTAGCGGCCAACGCCGTTCCACGCCGGGCCCTCCGCCCAGAGGGTGCCGGTGTAGTGGCGGCGGATCGGCGTGTTGAACAGGACGTAACGGCGGAACCGGGGGTCGAGGGCGATGATGTCGGGGTCGGGATACGGGAGCGGCGTGTTCCCCGACCAGTCGCGCGGTCGATAGGGCGGAATGTTCGGCGGTGGTTGCGCGAACAAGGGCGCGGCGGCGCCGGCGGCCCCGGCCGCGACAGCGGCGGTCAGAAACGTGCGGCGGTCTACGGATCGGCGGTTCATGATCACCTCAGTCACATTCCAGAACGAGAGAAGCCGGGCGCCGGGATTTCGCGCCTGCCGAACTCCGACGCGACCGGAGGAGGCCGGCGCGCCGAGAGCGTCGCGACGGCGCAACTCCCGACGCGACCGGAGGTCGCGCGGTCACCTCGTCAGCTCGGCGAGAGCGGCGACGGCCTCGGCCGGGAACAGCTCGTCGGTCTCCTGCGGCTGGACGCCCAGGGCGTTCAGCGACATCGACACCAGGCGGTAGTTGGCCACCGTCATCACCACGCTCATCATCTCGCGGGTGTCGTACCGCGACGCTAGGTCCGCCCACGTGTCGTCGGCAATGATACCGTCCCGGTAGATCTCGTCGGCGGCCCGCACGTGGGCCTGCTCGAACGAGTCCCACCCGGCGTCGCGCCCGAGGGCGACCCGTTCCGGATCGAGTCCGTGGTCGCGGGCGCGGCCCACGCTGCCCACGTGCTTCGCCCACTCGTAGACGGCCTGGCAGTTCCAGCCGATGCGCAGGATGAGCAGCTCGCGGAAGTACGGGGTGAGCGGCGAGACCCGGTTCACGTAGCCCGACTGCCCGCTCCGCGCCGCCTGCATGCGGGGATGGCGCCCGAACGTGCGGCCCACCCGGATGCCCGGCCCCTCGATGGGGGCGACGCGCGGCTCGCGCAGGGGCGGCTCGGGGTCGGCCACGTCGAGCCGGTAGGGCACGTCGTCCGGCCAGCGGGCGAGCGCGTCGGCGTCGGGCTGGACGCCGAACGAGTTGAACAGCATGGCCAGCAGGGTGGTCTGGTTGACGGTCATCACCGCGTCGACGAGCTCGAGCAGGTCGTAGCGCTCGTCGAGGGCGGCCCACACCGCGTCGCGGACCGACGAGTTGCGGTACAGCTCGTCGGCCAACCGCAGCAACGCCGCCTCGAAGGGCGACCACCCGGGGGCGTCCGGGCCCTCCGCGATCCGGCTCACATCGGCGGCGGCGAGGCCGACGAGCCGCGCCGTCGGCGCGTGGTCGGCCCACAGAAGGCGGTTCTGGGTGACCCACGCCGTGCGCAGGATCAGGAGCTCGCGGTGCCGAGCGGGAATCGTCGTGTCGCGGGCCGTGTAGACGAGGAAGGGCAGCACCGCGTCGACCAGCTCCGGCACGTTCAACAGGGTCCGGAACGCGTTGCCGATGCGCACCTCGGGCGCCCAGCGATCCACCCGTGCGCGATGCTCGGCCGTCCACTGCGACTCCGGCAGCGGGGCGATGCGCGGCTCGGACAGGCGGACGACCTCGGTGGTTCCCGGGGGACCCGGCCGGAGCTGCGCCGTCGCCGGTGCGACGACGAGCAAGGCAGCGCCGGCGAGACCGAGGAAGACGGCGACCCGGGCGGACGAAGCGGCTGCGGGCATCGGGGCGTCCTTTCGTGAGAGCGCGAACGCGGTCGCGCACGATCCGAACATGCTACCCGTGCCCGGCGCAAGCCCCCGATGCGCTCGACCGGCGATGCGCCCCGCAGAATCGGCCTCGGCCCCGGATGGGAGCCCTGCGGGCGGCAGCCTCCGCGGCGGGTCGTCGCCATCGGAATCGGCGCCCTGTCGGTGTCGTTCCCGCGCCCAACCCCGGCCGCGCCTCGGCTGTCGTATCCTGTGCGGCGTGCCGAGCTTCCAGTGCCAGGTGTGCGGGGCGCGGTTCGACGTTCCCCGGGCCGCGCTGGACCGCTATCCGGGCTGGCGCCCCAAGTACTGCCGCGACCACTCTCCGAAGAAGACCGCCTCCTCGCCGAGGGCGACCGCGACACGGCAGGGACGCGACCGCGGGCGCCTGCCCGTCTATCCCGAGCTGCCGAAGGGCGTGCCGGCGGCCGCGACACGGCAGAGGCGCGGCCGTGGGCGCCCCCTGCGCGAAGAGAACCTGACCCCGGCCGAGACCCGCGCGAAGTACACCGACGGCCCCGCGTCAGGCGTCTTCACCGACGGCAGCGCGGCGCCGAACCCGGGTCCCGGCGGATGGGGCGTCGTGTGGGTCGAGGACGGCCGCATCGTGTCGGAGAAGCACGGCCACGACCCCGACACCACGAACAACCGCATGGAGCTCCGAGCGCTCATCGAGGCGTTTGCGATGCTCCCCGAAGACGCCGCCGTCAACGTCTATACCGACAGCCGGCTCTGCGTGAACACCATCACCCAGTGGGCGCCGGGCTGGGAGCGCCAGGGCTGGAAGAAGAAGTCCGGCCCCATCATGAATCTCGAGCTGGTGCAGGAGCTGCTGGCCCTTTATCGCGCCCATGCCGCCTGCGAGCTGCGCTGGCTCGCCGCTCACGCCGGCCACCGCTGGAACGAGTACGCCGACAGCCTCGCCACCACGTGGATGCGTTCTCCGCGGTGACGGGCGACTCGTCGGCCCGCGGTACCCCGCGGGTACAATGGGACGAGCCGCCGCGTCCCCGTCAGCGCCGCGGTGACTCGAACCGGAGACGACACATGACGGACACGGCAGCCCTGCCCTGCCCCTCCCCGCCCTCGGCGCGTCGGCCCGAAGCGGCCGCGCCGCCGCCCGAAGCCGCGCCCGGCCACGCGGGCGCGCAAGACGTCCTCACCGCGCTCGACGTCGATGACTTTCCCGGCTGCCGCGCCGTACGCATCACCCGCGAGGAGTTCGACGACTATGACGGCCGCGTCGAGGTCTGGGATGCGGCCACCGAGACCGCGATGGTGTGCGAGGCGGCCAGCATCTACCACGAGGAGCCTTCGCAGCGGCTGGCCCAGATGGCGGCCCTGATCTCGTTGGCGAGAGGTTGGCCCATCGACACGTTCGGCTCGACGGACCTGCTGCTGCGGGACGAACACGGCGCGCGGCGACGGATCATGGAGGCGGACCAGACGGTCTATCTGCACGGGGGGCGCGACCGCCCCGACGGCCCCGCCATCGTCGTGGGCGAGGACGCCCTGCCGGACGTGGTGGTCGAGGTGGACCACACCACCGACGTGCGCCGCCGCAAGCTCGCGATGTACGAGTCCTGGAAGCTGCCCGAGGTGTGGGTGGAGGTGCCGGACGTGCGGGCGCCGAGCCGCGCCGCGAATCGCGGACCGGGCCTCACCATGCACGTGCTGCGTCCCGACGGCCGCTACCGCCCGGCGACCGAGAGCCGAGCGTTCCCCGGCTGGACGGCGGCCGAGATCCACCGGGCGCTCAACGAGCCGGTGCTGTCGGCGGAATCGATGTCGGTCCTCGAACGCGTCGGCAGGGTGCTGCGCGACCGGGACGGCGCCGGCCCGCGTGAGATCCCCTTCCTGCGTGGAACGCGCGAAGAAGGACGCGAAGAAGGACGCGCGGAAGGACGCGCCGCGCAACGGGCGCTGCTGCGCCGTCTGGCGACGCGCCGGTTCGACGCCCGAACCGCGGACCGGCTGGCGGAACTGCTCGCCGATGTCGACGACTTGGCCCGCCTCGCCGAGACCGCCGACTGGATCGTCGACTGCGCCACCGCCGAAGAGCTGCTGGACCTCTGTTCACGCCGCGGACGGCGTCCGCCGGCAGCGAGCTGAACGATCTCGCGCGGGACGGTCGACGTGCTCGGCGCGCTGCCGGCGAGAGGGGAGTGCGGGTCTCGCGGAGCTCCCCGACTCCAGGCGCCCAGCGCCGCGCGCGCCACGCGCTCCGCCGCCTCGGCGCGCTGCCGGCGAGAGGGGAGTGCGGGTCTCGCGGAGTTCCCCGACTCCAGGCGCCCAGCGCCGCGCGCGCCACGCGCTCCGCCGCCGGCACGAAGCCGGGCTGCCCGATGCGAAGTCCGCGGGCATCGAGGCATGCACCGCCTTAGTCTTAGTTGGTCCTAACCCTCCTGGATTCTGTGAGTTGAGCCGAAACGGGCTCTGAAACGAAGCCGGGCTGCCCGATGCGAAGTCCGCGGGCATCGAGGCATGCACCGTCTTCGGCGCTCCGCGCGGACTACGGTTCGGGGGCTTCGGTCCGTCGCGACAGCCCCCACCCGCGCCAGATGGCGTAGACGGCGGGGAACACGGTCAGCACGACGAGGGCCGTCGTCACCACCCCACCCACCATCGGCGCCGCGATGCGCTTCATCACGTCGGCCCCGGCGCCGGTGCTCCACATGATGGGCAGCAGGCCGAGCACGGTGGTGGCGCTCAGCATCACCACCGGGCGGACGCGTCGAGCGGCGCCGTCGAACACCGCCTCCCGGAGTTCGGCGAGGGTGCGGAGGCGCCCCTCCGCCCGGGCCGTGTCACAGGCGCGGTCCAGGTACAGCAGCATCACCACCCCGGTCTCCGCGCTCAGGCCGGCGAGGGCGATGATGCCCACCCACACCGCGATGCTCAGGTTGTAGCCGAGCCCGTACAGCAGCCAGAACGTCCCGATCAGGGACAGCGGCACCGCCGACAGCACGATGAGGGTCCTGGCCACCGAGCGCGTGCTGACGTAGATGGTCAGGAAGATCAGCAGCAGCGTGATGGGGACCACCAGCCGCATCCGTTCCTGCGCGCGCACCATGTACTCGTACTGGCCGCTCCACCCGAGGCTGTAGCCGGTGGGAATCTCCACCCGCGCCGCCACCGCCTCCCGGGCGCGCTCGACGTAGGTCCCGACGTCGACGTCCTCGATGTCCACGTAGACCCAGGCGTTCGGCCGCGCCTGCTCGCTCTTGATGGCCGGCGGCCCCTTGACGAACGACATGGTCGCGAGGTGGCCGAGCGGAATCTGTTGCCGGGTCGGGGTCCGGACGAGGATGTCCCGCAGCGCAGCGGGGTTGTCGCGGAGGTCGCGGCTGTAGCGCAGGTTGACGGGGTAGCGTTCCAATCCCTCCACCGTCGTCGTGATGTTCATGCCGCCGATCGCGGACTGGATGACGTCCTGCACGTCGCCGACGGTGAGCCCGTAGCGCGCGATCTCGTCCCGCCGCACCGAGAAGTTCAGGTAGTTACCGCCCATCACCCGCTCGGAGTAGGCCGAGCGCGTCCCCGGCACCTGTCGGACCACGGCCTCGACGTCGCGGCCGACCTCCTCCAGCACCGCGAGATCGGGTCCGGAGATCTTGATGCCCACCGGGGTCTTGATGCCCGTCGACAGCATGTCGATGCGGGTCTTGATGGGCATGGTCCAGGCGTTCGTGACGCCCGGGAAGCGGATGGCGCGATTCATCTCGTCGGTCAGCCGCTCAGGCGTCATGCCCGGCCGCCAGGCCGCCTCCGGCTTGAGCTGGATCGTCGTCTCCAGCATGCTCAGCGGCGCCGGGTCGGTCGCGGTGTCCGCGCGCCCGACCTTGCCGAACACGTGCTCGACCTCGGGGAAGGTGCGCAGGATGCGGTCGGTCTGCTGAAGGATCTCGCGCGCCTTGGTGATCGACACCCCGGGCAGGGTCGTCGGCATGTAGAGCAGGTCGCCCTCCCAGAGCGGCGGCATGAACTCGGAGCCGAGCCGCGAGAAGGGGACCGCGGTCGCGACCAGCGCCGCCAGCGTCGCGGCGACGACCGCCCAGCGCCCGGCCAGCACGAGCCGCAGGATCGGCCGGTACAGCGCCATGAGCAGCCACGTCAGCGGGTTGAACTGCGCCGACACGACGCGGCCGCGTATCCAGTAGCCGACCAGCACCGGCACCAGCGTGATGGAGAGCAGGGCGGCGGCGGCCATGGCGTAGGTCTTGGTGAACGCCAGCGGCTTGAAGAGCCGGCCCTCTTGCGCCTCCAGGGTGAAGATGGGGGCGAAGGAGATGGTGATCACCAGCAGCGCGAAGAACAGGGTGGGGCCGACTTCGGTGGCGGCGCGGGTCACGATCCGCCAATGGGGCAGGCGGCCGCCGTCGCGCTCCAGGTGCCGGTGCGCGTTCTCGACCATGACGATCGCGGCGTCCACCATCGCGCCGATGGCGATGGCGATGCCCCCCAGCGACATGATGTTGGCGTTGATGCCCTGCAGATACATCACGACGATGGCCATCAGCACCGCCAGCGGCAGGGTCAGCACCGCGACCAGCGCCGACCGCACATGCAGGAGGAAGACCGCGCAGACGAGCGCGACGATCGCCATCTCCTCCAGCAGCTTCTGCTGCAGCGTGTCGATCGAGCGCTCGATCAGCGACGTCCGGTCGTAGACGGGAACGATCTCCACGCCCGGCGGCAGCCCCGACTGCAGCTCCGCGAGTCGGGCCTTCACCCGCTCGACCACCTCGTGGACGTTGGCGCCGTAGCGCACCACGACGATGCCGCCGACCACCTCGCCCTCGCCGTTCAGCTCGGCGAGCCCCCGACGGATGTCCGGGCCTATCTGCACCGTGGCGACGTCCTGGACCGTGATCGGGGTGCCGGACTCGTCCACCCCGAGGGCGACGCGCCTCACATCCTCCACGCCCTGGATGTAGCCCTCGCCGCGCACCATGAACTCCGCCTCGGACATCTCGAGAACGCGCCCGCCGACGTCGTTGTTGCTCCGTTCGACCGCGTCCCGGATGCGCGAGAGCGGGATGTCGTAGGCGCGAAGCCGGTTCGGGTCGACGGTGATCTGGTACTGCTTGACGAAGCCGCCGATGCTGGCGACTTCCGACACTCCCGGCACCGCGGTCAGCTCGTACTTCAGGAACCAGTCCTGCAGCGAGCGCAGCTCCGCGAGGTCGACGTCGTCGGAGCGGAGCGCGTACATGAACGCCCATCCGACCCCGGTGGCATCGGGGCCGAGGGTGGGCGTGACGCCCCGCGGAAGGCGCCCGCCGACGTAGTTGAGGTATTCGAGGACGCGGCTGCGCGCCCAGTACAGGTCGGTGCCGTCCTCGAAGATGACGTAGACGAACGAAAACCCGAAGAACGAGTAGCCGCGCACCACCGTCGCGGAGGGAACCGCGAGCATCTGCGTGGTGATGGGATAGGTGACTTGGTCCTCGACCACTTGCGGAGCCTGCCCGGGATACTCCGTGAAGACGATCACCTGCACGTCGGAAAGGTCCGGCAGGGCGTCGAGCGGCGTCGCGCGCAACGCGTAGACCCCGCCGAAGGCGATGAGCACCGCCCCGAGGACGACGAGCAAGCGGTTGCCGATGGACCACTCGATGACCCTGGCGAGCATCGGTCTCCTCCCGCGACGTCGGTCGCGGCGGCCGCGTCAGTGGCGGTGGCCGCCCGTCCCCGCCGCCGGGCCGGCCGGCTCCTCGGTCGGCGACGGCGCCGGTCCCCCACCTGGCGCGCGCTCCGCCGGCGCGCCCGCCGCCGGCATGCCCGGCATGGCCGGTCCGGCGCCCACCGACCTCGCCGGTTCGGTACCGTGCACGTGCTCCGCCGGCATCCCGGGCAGGCCCGCTGCACCAGCCGCGCCAGCCGCGGACTCCGGGCCGTGCACGTGCTCCGCCGGCATCCCGGGCAGGCCCGCTGCACCAGCCGCGCCAGCCGCGGACTCCGGGCCGTGCACGTGCTCCGCCGGCATCCCGGGCATGTCCGGACCCGAATCCAGGCCACGGATCGCCTGGGTGAGGTTGCTCTCGGAATCGATGAGGAACTGCGCGGAGACGACGACCGTGTCTCCCTCGGCAACGCCGTCCAGCACCTCCCAGACGCCGTCGCCCTGCCGGCCGAGGGTCACGGCGGCGACCTGGAACGTGCCGGGAGACCGCTCGAGGACCACGAGGTCGCGGGTGCCGCCGCGGATCACCGCCTCCTCCGGCACGGCCAGCGCGTTGCGCGCCACCGGCACATCGAAGGTCACGTTGGCGTACATGCCCGCGCGCAGCGTCAGGTCAGGATTCTCGAGCTCGATCGAGACGGTCATCGTGCGCGTACGTTCGTCGAAGTGCGGGTACAGGTAGCGCACGAACCCCGCGTAGGTCCGCCCCGGCACGTATGGCAGCTCGACCTGCGCGCGCTGGCCGACGCGCATCGCCTCGACTTGGTGCTCGAAGACCTCGACGTCGACCCAGATCGTCGCCAGGTCGGCCATCTTGTAGAGGTTCATCCCCGCCTCGACGTACATTCCGTCCAGTGCCTGATCCATCTTCTCGACGACGACGCCGGTGACCGGAGAAAGGACCGACAGGGTGCGGCGCGGCGTGCGCTCGCGCTCCAGCGTCGCGATCTGCTCGTCGGTGATATCCCAGTAGCCCAACCGCGCGCGCGCCGACGCGACGAGCGACCGCGCCCGCTCGGCGATCGCGGGGTAGGCCGACGTCTCCAGCCGCGCCGCGTAGTCGACCGCCTGCAGATACTCCATCTGCGTGGTCACGAGCTGCGGGCTGTAGATGTCGAACAGGACCTGCCCCTCCTGCACCGTCTCGCCGAGGTAGTTCACGGCGACGTTCTCGATCCAGCCGTCGTACTTCGTGTTGACCCAGGCAATCTGGCGGTCGTTGTGGGCGAGCGTCCCGACGGTACGGATGGTCTGCGCAATGCCGCTCCGGGCGACGGGCTCCTTGCGGACCCCGACGCTCTGCACGAAGCCGGGGTCGATCCGGACCGTGCCCGGCGGCAGGTCCCCGGCCCCGTCCGCGTACACGGGCACGAGGTCCATGCCCATGGGCGACACGCCCGGCCGGTCCGAAATGAAGGTCGGGTCCATGGGCGCGCGCCAGTAGAGGATCTCGCGGTCGTCCGACGATGCGGGTGCGCCGGCCGGCGCACCGCCGGTGGGGGCGGGAGCCTCACCGGCCGCCGCGAGGAACGGCAGGCGGGAAGGCCAGTGCCAGCCCGCTGGATTGACGGCCGCCAGCGTCGCGGAGACCAGGCCGAGAACGAAACTCGCTACGCCGACCGCGATCGCCCTGTTCATGGCGTCCTCCCGGTGTCGGGCACGCGCGTGCCGACGGCCCGTTCGAGGGCGGTCAGCGCGATGAGGATGTCCGAAAGGTAGCGCGCGCGCATCGAGCGGACGTCGATCATCGTCCGCTCGCTGTCGAGCAGATCGAGCACGCCGAGCTCACCCGTCTCGTAGGCGGTCTCGGTGGCGCGCAGCGCTTCCTCGGTCTGGGGAATCAACACCGTGTCGAGCAGGTCCATCTGCCGGTCGAGGGTCTCGATGCGAACCACCGACTCCTGGACCTCCATCTCCATGGCGTTGCGCGCCGCCGCGCGGCGCCGTGTGCGAGCGCGCAGGTCCGCGCCCGCCGCCGCGACGCCCGCGCGGTACTTCGCGCCCCAGAGGGGCAGCGACATGCCCAGGGAGACGGTGACCGAGTTCCTGCCGTCGTCCGCCAACGGCAGCAGGGCGACCTCGTCGCGCCGGCCCACGTTGGTCAACCCCAAGCTCGCGGTGAAACCCGGCCGCGCGTCCTTCTTCGCGAGCTCCACCGCCCGTTCCCCGCCCTCGATGAGCGCGCTCGCCGCCCGCAGCTCGTGGCGGTACCGGTTGCCGAGGCGGTAGAGCTCGTCGCGGTCCACCGCGACGCGGGGGCGTACGAGGGGCGCCACCGCCGGCGCCGACGCCTCCGCGGGCCGGTCGAGCAAGGTGTTCAGACGCGCCGCCAGGGTCGCGCGCTGCCGCCCGAGCAGGTGTCGGCGGTCGATGACCCGAGTGATCTCCGCCTGCAGCCGGAGCACCGCCTGTTGCAGGCTCTGGCCGGTGGCGTAGCGGGCGCTGGCGAGGGTCTCGTAGTGCTCGAGCAGCGACTGTTCCTCGCCGGCGAGACCGAGCGCGGCGTCGACATACGCCAAGTCGTAGTAGGCCTCCTTGACCTCGGCGACGACATTCCGCCGGGCCGCCTGGTACAGGTGCCGCAGGGCCGTCGCCTCCAGCAGCGCCACGCGCTCCCGCAGGGCCAGCGTGCCGAACCAGGGGAACGACTGGGTCAGCGTGACGCTGTTGAGCTGCGGGCCGACGCGGGTCTCCACGCTGCGCAGGGCCTGCGTGAAGCTCACGACCGGATCGGGAAGCGCGGCGACCTGGGGCGCCCGCTCCCGCGCCGCGTCGTATCGCGCGCGAGACTCGAGGATCGCCGGGTTGCGCTCGACCGCCGCCGTCACGTAGGCGCGCAGATCCGGCGCGACGGCGTAGAAGTCGAGCGCGTCCTCCGGCGGCGCGGGCTGCCCTGCGGGCGGTGGATGGGCTGCGGGCGACCGTGCGGGTCGGGCCGCGGCCAGGGTCGAAGGCCGGGGCGCGGCCGGGGTCGAAGGCCGGGGCGCGGCCGGGGTCGAAGGCCGGGGCGCGGCCGGGGTCGAAGGATGGACCGCGGCCGGGGTCGAAGGATGGACCGCGGCCGGGGTCGAAGGATGGACCGTCGCCAGCGCCGGCCGCAGTGCCGCCGGCGGCGTTGCGGCCGATCGCGCCGGTCGGTCTGCCCGCGGCGGCGACGGTCGAACCGCAGTCGACGACCCCGGTTGGACTGCGTCAGGCCGGGCGGGCCGGGCGGCGGCCGGCGGCGTTGCGGCCGATCGCGCCGGTCGGTCTGCCCGCGGCGGCGACGGTCGAACCGCGGTCGACGACCCCGGTTGGACTGCGTCAGGCCGGGCGGGCCCGGCGGCGGCCGGCGGCGCCGGCAGGACCAGCGTCGAGATCAGGCCCGCGGCGGCCAGCCCGAACGCGGGCAGCCGAGAGCGTGGTGCAGGCATGGAACATCCCCCGTATTCGGTCGCGTTCCCGGAGTTCGTGGGGCGAACTCTCGCGATTACTGCGGCTCCGGGGAGCCGGCAGCCTACCCCGGGCGAGGAACGCAACGACACCGGTGGTGTGCGCTCGGCCCGCGGATCGGCGGCGCGCGGCGCGCCCCGGACCCGACGCTCGGGTGGAGAAACGACGTCCGTAACGGAGAACGATCAGATCAGCAGGGAAGCATGCCGCAGGAAGAGCGACGGCGAGACGGATCGAGGTTGTGGCCGGTCGGCGCGCCATTCGGCCCGCGGCGAAGCGTGCGGAGCGATATCGACGGCGGGCGGCAGCGCGGTGACGGCGGCGGGCGCGGCCTTCTCCGCCACGGCGGCGACGACGGGCGCGCAGCAGGTGAAAGCGGGCGAAGTATCGCCGTCGTGATCCCGGGCCGGCTGGTCGTGACAGTTTGCCGCCGCGGGCAGCGCCGCCGCGGCCGCCATCAACGGGCAGAGGAACACGGCGGCGAGCAGGGTCGAGCCGAGCCCGAGCACGAAAGACCGCCGCCACCCACGCAACATCTCCCCATGGTCGCACAATCCGGCCGCCATTGCACGAACTTGATTACGCGGCGGCCGGCCGCGTGGCGTGCACCTTACCAGGCGACGGACGCCGCATTGCCGCGGCTATAATCGAGCCGAGCCACCGGAGGATGCGATGCGACGCGCGGCAAGCCACCGCCACCCTCTCGCCGGGCGGCGGCCCCACCTGCGCGTGTTGCGTGGGGTAACGGACGCGGTGGGCGGGCTGGCTCGCCGTGCGCCTGGGCCTCACCTGCGCGTGTTGCGTGGTCTAACCGCCTCTACGGCGCCTGTCCAGCGGCCGCCTCCAGCACGCGCTCTCCGCGCAGCGCGTTGGCGATCCCGTAGTTCCCCTCGTGGCACGCGTACTCGTAGATGACGTAACCGGGCGGGCTGACGAGGGGCAGCTCCACCGTGAAGGGGCGCGTGTACGTCGCCCCGTCGTGAATCGTGTAGCGGTACTCGATGGTGTCGGCGTCGATGCGGGTGAACCGCTCGACCGCGCGCAGGCCTCGGGTGCCTGGGAACCCCCGCCAAGTCGTGTCGTCGCGGTAGTGCGTGGTCTCGACCACGAGGGTGTCGCCGTCCCAGCGGCCCCGCCCGTCGCCGTTCCACTGGCGGATGCGCCCGTCGATGGGCGGACGCCCGTCGAGCGGCACGACGCGCACGTCGTGGATCATCTCGTTGAGGATGACGACCTGCCCGGGGCTCTGGAAGATCTGATACGCGTTGCTGTAGCCGGACGGCACCGGCGGCACCCGCTGGTAGGTCATGCACCGCTCCTGCAGCGGCCGGTCGGCCCACGAATCGAAGGGGCCGGCGGCGCGCCGCTCGCGTGCCGCCGCGAGTCGACGCTCGGCCGCCGGGGTCAGGGGCGGCAGCCGTCCGTCCGGCGGGTCGACGATGAGTGACGTGCGCCCGGTCGACTCCCCGCGGTCCCACCACACCTGGTCGTAGGCGAGGGCGAGGTCGCGCTCGGCCGACAGCTCCGCGCGGCGTTCGGACGTCGCCCGGGTCGCGTCGGCCTGGTTCTGCGCGGCCACCTCCTCCGGCGTCAGGAACAAGCGGCCGGCGAACTCCGCCGGCCGCTGGAGCGGCGTGAACGTGGCGTAGGACCAGATGCCCTGCAGATCCGGATCGCCCCACGGGGTCCGGAACGCCGTCGCCGCCGGCGACGATCCGGTCTCCTGACCGGCGGCGAGAACCGGCGCCAGCCACGCCGCCGCGACCATCACCGCCACCGAACGCACCAACCATCGACGGGTCATGTCAACCTCCTCGGCTCGCGAGGGCCGCGCGCCCGCCAGGGTCGCCGCGGGCCCGCCGACACCGTTCCGCCACCCTCGATGCCGTCAGAATACACCGACCACCTCGGGCCGCGACCCATGGCGGCCACCGTGCAGGTCCCTGGAACCCGCGACCTCGCATCGGGTGGATTCAGACCGCCCCGTCTTCCCGTTACACCGGTAGGTTGAAGAGGAACTCCAGGGTCGCGCGATCGGCCGGCGCCGCCGCCCACCCCGGGCGGCAAGTGCGTCTTGTCGGTCGTGCGTGCACGTACCGCGGCAGCTCCCCGCCGAATCACCCGTTGAACATTCGCCGAATCACCCGTTGGACGTTCGCCGAATCACCCGTTGAACATTCGCCGAATCACCCGTTGGAGTTGCGCTCTCCCTGCCCGCCGGAGTACAACCGTCGTCGAACCCCGAGCCGTCATGACCTACTTGCCCCGAATCGTCGACACCGAGCTGACCGAGCTGCTGGAGGCAGCCGGGGCGGTCCTCGTGGAAGGGCCCAGGGCATCGGGGAAGACCGAGACCGCGGCGCGAGCGGCGGCGAGCGAAGTGTTGCTCGACGTCGATGACAACGCCCGGCGCATGATCGGCGCCGACCCGGCAACGGTGCTGGACGGCGACGCGCCGCGCCTGATCGACGAATGGCAACTGGAACCGGCCATCTGGAACCACGTCCGCCGCGAGGTCGACCGGCGCCGCGCCCCGGGGCAGTTCATCCTCACCGGTTCCGCCGTTCCCGCAGACGACGTCACTCGGCACACCGGCGCCGGGCGCTTCGTCCGGCTGCGCATGCGCCCGCTGTCGCTGTACGAGAGCGGCCGCTCCAGCGGAGGAATCTCGCTGCGGAGGCTCCTCGACGGCGCCGAGCAACGGGCGCCACGGTCCGAGACGCCGATCGCCGAGGTCGCCGAGCTCGTCAGCACCGGCGGGTGGCCCGGCCACGTCGGCAGGCCGCTGCCGGGCGCCCTGCGCGCGAACCGCGGCTACCTGGACGAAGTCCGCCGCACCGACGTCACGAGAGTCAGCGGCAAGACGCGCGACCCCGTCAAGGTGGGTCGCCTGCTGCGCTCGCTGGCGCGCAACGTCGCCACGCCGGTCACCCTCTCGAAGCTGGCCGCCGAGGTGGGCGAGGACGGACGGCCCGTCAAGACCGACACCGTGGCCGAGTACCTCGACGCGCTCGACCGGCTGATGGTGGTGGAGAACCAGCCGGCCTGGTCGCCCCACCTGCGCTCGCGCACGACGCTCCGGCAGACGCCGGTTCGACACTTCGTCGATCCGTCCCTGGCGGTTGCCGCCCTGCGGGCGACGCCCGACCGCCTGACCGCCGACCTCGAGTTCCTCGGCCTGCTGTTCGAATCGCTCGTCCTCCGCGACCTGCGCGTCCACGCCCAGGCCGCGGATGCCCAAGTGTTCCACTACCGCGAGAAGGACGGTCTGGAGGTCGACGCCGTCGTGGAAGCGGCGGACGGCCGCTGGGCGGCCTTCGAGATCAAGCTGGGCGAACGCTGGGTGGACGACGGCGCGAAGAGCCTGAACCGGCTCGCCCGCCGCATGGAGGCCAGCGACCACGGCAAGCCTTCCGCCCTCGCGGTGATTGTCCCGACCGGATACGGTTACGTGAACCCCGGAGCGGTCGGGGTCATCCCCATCGGCGCCCTGGGACCCTGATCGAACGACCGCCGGCCCGCGAGGTCGCAGATAGTGCCCGCACGTCGTTGCAGCCGGCTACGTCAACACCCAGGGTTGCGGCCGATGATCCTCGCAGGAGCTCACGCCAGATGTCGCCACACGGGCGCAGATGGAAGAATCGGTTGGCGCCGCTGACGTACCCGATGCCGACCTGGGTGATCGGTCCCGGGTGCACCACGCCCGCTCGGCCCGCAGGCGCTCGTAGAGCCTTCGAAAGCGCGGCGGCAGTAGGAAGGGCCGCAGTCGACGGCGCCAGCCGACCCGCCATGCATCGACGGCGATCTCCTCCGACCCCGGCGGCGGCATCGCACCTGGGTCGAACCGATCGACCCGTGACAGGCGGATGGCGCCGGACGCCGTTCGACGGCGCGGACCCCTTACGGGGATCGCGGCTCTCCAAGAGCGGGACGCCATCCGCACGAGTCCACGCCGGTCGACGGCGCGGACCCGTTACGCCAGAATCCCCCGGATCGGGTGCCCGTCCACGTCGGCGAGCCGAAAGTCGCGGCCACCGAAGCGGTAGGTCAGGTTGCGGTAGTCGAGGCCCAGCAGGGTGAGCACCGTGGCATGGAGGTCGCGGACGGTGTGGGCGTTCTCGACGACGCGGTAGCCGTACTCGTCGGTCCGGCCGTAGATGAAGCCCTTCTTCAGGCCCCCGCCGGCCAGCCACAGGCTGAAGCCGTAGGGGTTGTGGTCGCGGCCGTTGGTGCCCTGCACGAACGGGGTCCGGCCGAACTCGCCCGAGAAGATGACGAGGGTCTCGTCGAGGAGGCCGCGGGCGCGGAGATCCTTGACGAGGCCCGCCACGGGCTGGTCGACGGTCAGGGCGTTGGCGGTGTGCCCCTCGATCAGCTTGGTGTGCTGGTCCCACGGATTGGCGGCCTGCCCCATGCCGTCGGTGCCGACCATGGTGAGCTCGACGAAGCGGACGCCGCGCTCGACGAGGCGGCGCGCGACCAGACACTGGCGTCCGTAGGCGGCGGTCGACGCGTTGGGCGAGTCCAGACCGTAGAGGCGCTTCGTGGCCTCGGTCTCGCCCGCGAGGTCGACGAGCTCGGGCACCGCGGTCTGCATGCGGTAGGCGATCTCGTAGTTGTCGATGGCCGCCTCGACCTGCCGGTCGCCGCCGATGCGGTCGACGAAGGCGGCGTCGAGGTCGCCGATGAGGCCCAGGCGGCCCCGCTGCCGCCGGTCCGTCTCGCGCGGTTGCACGTTGTCGAGGGGTTCAGCGTTCTCGGGATAGAGCATCGAGCCCTGGTGTACCGCGGGCAGGAAGCCGTTGCCGAAGATGTTGATCCCGCCCAGGGGGATGCCGCCGCTGCCGAGGACCACGAACCCGGGCAGGTTCTGGTTCTCGGTGCCGAGGCCGTAGGTCACCCACGCGCCCATGCTGGGGAAGCCGTTGAACGGCATGCCGCTGTGGAAATAGAAGTTGGCCTGGGCGTGCTCCATGAACGGTGCGGTCATCGAGCGGATGACGGTCAGCTCGTCGGCCACGCTGCCGACATGGGGAAAGAGCGCGCTGACGGGAATGCCGCTCTCGCCGTAACGGGTGAACTCCCAGGGGCTCGGCCAGATGTCGCCGTCCTGGTTGAACATCGTCCGCTCGGTCCGGAACGGCATCGGCCGGCCCGCCTCGGCGGCCAGCCTCGGCTTGGGGTCGAACGAGTCGACGTGCGACAGCCCCCCCGACATGTAGCAGAAGACGACGTTCTTCACCTTGGGCGGGAAGTGCGGCGGCTTCGCGGCCAGCGGGCCGTCGCCCGCCTCCTGCGCGAGGCCCGCATAGGACCGGTCGGCCATCAGGGCCGACAGCGCGAGCATGCCGAAGCCGGTCGATGTCCGGCGCAGCATCTCTCGGCGCGTCAGAAACGGGCTGGGAGCGGGGTGACGACGTGGATCAAGGCACATGTCAGAATGGCTCCGGACCGCTTCTCTCGAAGACGGTTCGCTACCGGACGAACAGGTACTCCTTCAGGTTGAACAAACTGTGCGCGACGTCCTGCCACACCTGCGGGTCGTAGAGCAGCAGGTGCGGCGCGCTGCCGCGCTCCGACGCCACCGCCGCGATGTAGTCGGCGACCCGCGCCCGCTCCGTGTCGGACGGCCGGCGCGCAAGCGCCTTGACGAACATGTGGTCGATGCGGCTCTCTATCGACCCTGCCTCGCCCTCGGCGAGGCGCCGCCCCCACTCCGCCGCCTGCCCGATGACGAACGGGCTGTTCAACATGGTCAGCGACTGCGCGGGCACGTTGGTGGCGTCGCGCTGGCCGCGCGTCGTCGCCGGCCGCGGCAGGTCGAAGACGTCGAGGAACGGGTTGTGCGCGTTGCGGCGAATTTCCTGGTAGATGCTGCGGCGCCCGGCGCCGTCGATGGGGCCGTTGTTCGGATCGCCCTCCGTCAGCCCGTACCGCTCCGCGTAGCGCACCGGCACCGACGGGCCGTACATCGTCGGGTCGAGCCGACCCGACACCGAGAGGATCGAGTCGCGGATGGCCTCGGCGTCGAGCCGACGCAGGTTCGCGTGCTGCAGCAGCCGGTTCGACGGATCGGCCGCGAGCGCCGCCGGCGACCCCTGGCTGCTCATGCGGTAGGCGGCGGTCGACACGAGGCGCCGGACGAGCCGCTTCACCGAGTGACCGTCGCCGGCGAACTCCGCCGCGAGATGATCGAGCAGCGCGGGGTGGGACGGCGGGTCGCCCAGCCGCCCGAAGTTGTCGACGGTGCGGACGAGGCCGTGCCCGAACAGGTGGCGCCACACGCGGTTCACCGCCACCCGCGCCGTCAGCGGGTTGTCGGGCGCGGTGATCGCGTCGGCGAGGCGCAGCCGGACGAGGGCTGGGTCTTCGTACCGCCGCGCGTCGAGCGCGGTGAGGAACGCGCGGGGCACCGCCTCGCCGAGGGTCCGGTGGTTGCCGCGCACCAGCAGCGGGTGGTCCGGCGCCGTCTCCTCGACCACTCCCGGGGCGCGGCGAGCCACCGGCACGTCGCGCTCGAGCAGGCGGTAGCGCGCGGCCGGCGCGCGCAGGGCGACGAGGTCCTCCAGCGACCGCGGCAGCAGATCGGCGCGCACGAACTCGTCGAGGAACGCCGCCTCCCTCTCGGTCAGCGCGCCGCCGCGCCAGCGGGTCACCACCTCGCCCAAGCGCCGGCCGACGCGTGCAGCCAGCTCGGCGCGCGAGCCGGGCGGCGGCCCGTCGCCGGCGAGCAGGTGCAGCACTGGCAGTCGCGTGTCGCGCGGCTCCGCCGCCTCGTCGTGGAACACCACCTGGCCGACCCCGATCGACGAGCGGCCGTCGCCGCGCCGCACCGGCCGGTTCGTCTGCCGGCCGTCCTCGGGATCGAGCGTGAACTGCGTCACGTCGTCCTGCGTCGCGAACTCGACGTAGGCGCTGAACCCCTTCCAGAACGCCGTGTCCCACTGCGCCCACGTCATCCGGTCTTGCTTCGGGCTGTAGCGCAGGTGGTAGATGCCGCCGCGCGGCACCGCGTAGTTCTCGATGATGAGGTTGGCGAAGCTGAGGTCGCCGCCGAGCACCCGGAAGCTGATGAAGTCGCTGTCGATGGTGAAGCGCGGGGTCTGGATGACCCCCGCGTGCTTCGACGAGAGCAGGTGCGTGTAGGCGCCGCCGGGATAGATGCCGTTCAGCAGCCGGTCGCCCCGCCGCTCGATCGCGAACTCGCCCGGGGGCGACGGCGCGTCGGGGCGGCCGAGACCATGTCCGACCGTCGCGGCGTAGTCGGCGCCCGCGAGGTCCCACGCCACCTCGAAGTGCTCGCGGTTGAACCGCTCGCGCTCGGCGAGCTCCGCTCTCCAGCGGGCGCGCAGCTGCTCCCAGGCGCGCGGCAGGTCGGTATCGTCCACCGCGGTCAGCTCACGCCATGCCGCCAACGCGCTGCCGTCGCGCTCGTGCCGCCTCGCGTCCCGCGTCGGGGCCGCGGCCGCCGATGCAGCGGCGTCCGCGTCCGCGGCTTCCAGCAGCCGCGCCCCCACCGTCGTTGCCGCCTCGAGCCAGGCATCGGCCAGCCCGTCGCGTATCTCCTCCTTCAGCGACGCCAGCGCGTCCCGGTTCGTCTCGAGCAGGGCCGGGTCGTCGATGGCCCGCTGGGTCGGGCGCGCGCCGTAGAAGGTGCCGAACAGCGAGTAGTAGTCCTTCTGGCTGATCGCGTCGAACTTGTGATCGTGGCACCGGGCGCACGAGACGGTCAGGCCCATGAACGCCTTCGACACCACATCGACCTGGTTGTCGGCCCACTTGACCCGGTCCTCCCACGGGTCGACGGGCTGATAGCCGTGCTCGACGAGGCGGTAGTGGGCGGTGCCGATGATCGACTCGTTGGTCCGGTGCTCCGCGTCGAGCCGCGGCGCCGGCAGCAGGTCGCCGGCCACGTGCTCGCGAATCAGCTGGTCGTAGGGCACGTCGCCGTTGAAGGCGCGGATCAGGTAGTCGCGGTAGCGCCACGCGAGGGGAATGTCGGGGTCGCCCTCGCTGCCGTGCGACTCGCTGTAGCGGAACAGGTCCATCCAGTGCCGCGCCCACCGCTCGCCGAAGTGCGGCGACGCCAGGTAGCGGTCGACGAGGCTCGCGTAGGCGTCGGGCGAGGGGTCGCCGACGAAGCGGGCGATCTCGGCCGGCGTCGGCGGCAGCCCCCGCAGGTCGAACGACAGCCGTCGGATCAGGGTGCGGCGATCGACGGGCGGGGCCGGCTCCAACCCCTCCGCCTCCAGGCGCGCGAGGATGAACCGGTCCTCCGCCGTCCGCGGCCACGCCTCGTCGGCGACGGCGGGAGGCCCGGCCGGCTCGACCGGCTGCCACGCCCAGTGCTCGCGTCGCCGCGTATCCAGATCGAACGGCTCGGACGGGTCGGGCGTCGCGGAAGCCGCCGCCGCCTCGGGCCACGGCGCGCCCATGTCGACCCACGCGATGAGGCTCTCGACCGCCGACGGGTCGAGGGCGCCGGTCGGCGGCATCAGCACCGGCCGTCCCTGCACCCGCTGCACGAGCGGGCTCGACGCGGGGTCACCGGGCACGACGGCCGGACCGCTGTCGCCCCCTGCGAGCAGCGCGTCCCGGCTGTCGAGCCGCAACCCCCCGAACGGCGTCTCCAGCGCCGCCCCGTGGCACTGGTAGCACTGCTCGGCGAGCAGCGGCCGGATCTCCGTCTCGAAGAACTCGACCTGCTCCGGGCTCGGTCCCGCCGGCTGAGCGCCGGCGTGGACACCGGCCACCAGTGCGACTGTCAGGCCCACGAGCGCGGCGTCGGATCTGAAGCTCATCGTGCCTCGCACTCTAGCGCCGGGGGCGACCCCGGCGCAAGCCTCCGGCGGAACTGGCCCCGACGCCCGCGCTGGCTCGCTGTCGGCCTCAAGGCGCTCGATTGAGATGCGACCGAGGTGGCGGCTCAGCGCCGCGTGGCTTCGAGGATTCGCGCGGCGACGCGACGGGCGAGACACCGGCTATGCCGGGCCAGCTCTCTCGCGTCTCCCGGGGCGCAGAGCGGGGTCAGGTCGGCGCCGGTCAACCCCGGCAGAAGGGCGCTGGCCGGGGCCGCCCGAAAGCCCTCCGGCGCCCCCCCATCGGGCGCCCAAATGCTCACGCCGTCCTTCCGATCCGATGTCCACGCCTCTCTGACACCCATCCGGAAGTAGGGGGCGAGCTTGTATCGCGTCCGGTGGCTGCGGTCGATCTCCACCACGAGGTCGGGCGGCGGCAGACCTGTCCGCACGTCGAGGTAGCCCGCGAGCCCGCGAGCCCGCAACGCCCGTTCCGCCGTCGGATCGAAGTAGAAGCTGGCGTCGGCCTCGAACGCGCCGTCATCGCTCAGGAGACGCAGAGCACCGCTCGCCAGCCACGCGACGTCGTGCCCCCGCTCGGCGAGCGCCCATCGAACGCACGACACCAGCTCGCCGATGGCCCACGCCGGGCCTTCATGGGCGAAGCCCGGCTCGGCCACGAACTCGGCGAGCCCGGTGCGCTCGTCGTAACGACACCGCGGCGCATCGTCGTGGTCGGTCAGCCGGTCGAAGAGGTCGCGCGGCATGGCGACCTCGATCCGCACCGGGGCGTCGGGGCCGCCGGCGGGCGCGGGCTCGCCGGCCGGCGGGCGACCGGCGTTGGGGGCAGCGGTCGGCGAGGCCATGTGTCGAGAGTAGCACATCGCCGCCTCGCTCTCGTGAAGGTGAAGGGGCGCGTGACCGCGGCATCGACCACCCGCGCGGCCTGGTTCCGGGAGGCCAGCGGGTACACTAGGCGGCAACTGCGAACTCTCGGAGGCGTCATTCCCCATCCCGACCAGACCCGCCACGGCCCACCGCCGGATCCCCCGGCCGTGGACCGGCCGGTGTTCGGCCTCGCCCTGCTCTGCCTGCTCGGCGTCAGCATCCCCATCCTGATGGCGCCGGGACCGGCCGGCGCCGTCGTGACCGCGCTTTACGAGTGGATGGCCCGCGAGCTGGGCCTGATCTACCAGTGGGCGACCCTGTGCACCCTGGGACTCCTCGCCTGGCTCGCCCTCGGCCGCCACGGGACGCGCGTCCTCGGCGGCTCGCCGGAGCCGGAGTACGGCGCCGCGAGCTGGATGGCGATGCTGTTCTGCGCCGGCATCGGCGGCGGGCTGATGTACTGGAGCACCATCGAGTGGGCGTTCTACGTCGACCAACCGCCGTTCGGGGTCGAGCCCGGCAGCCTCGCCGCGCGCGAGTGGGCCGCGACCTACGGCGTCTTCCACTGGGGCCCCGCCGCGTGGGGCCTGTACGCCCTGCCGACCGTCGCCATCGCCTGGCCCTACTACCGCTACGACCTGCCGTGCCTGCGGTTCTCGGGCTCCCTGGTCGGGCTCTGCGGCCGCGACTTCCCGGACCGGCCCCTCGGGCGCGCCGTCGACTTCTTCTTCATCATCGCCATCGTCGGCGGCGCCGGCACGTCGCTCGGCCTCACCACGCCGATGCTCGGCGCGGTAGCGGCCCGGCTCTTCGGCATCGACGCCTCCCTCGCGCTGATCTGGGTCATCACCGGCGCGTGCGTCGCCCTGTTCGGGACGAGCGCCTACCTCGGCCTCGACCGCGGCATCAAGCGCCTGTCCAACGCCAACCTCCTCCTTGCCGTCGTCTTTCTCGCCTGGGTCCTCGCGACCGGCCCGGCCCGGTTCGCGCTCGAGCTGGGCACGTCGTCGATCGGCCTCATGCTGCAGGACTTCGTCCGCATGAGCACCTGGACCGAGCCCCTCGCCGACACCGGCTTCGTCGAGGACTGGACGATCTTCTACTGGGCGTGGTGGATCGCTTACGGCCCGTTCATGGGGCTGTTCGTGACCCGCATCTCCCGCGGTCGCACCCTGCGCGCGCTGATCCTGGGCATGGCCGGCTTCGGCACCCTGGGGTGCGCCGCCTTCTACATCGTGTGGGGCAACAGCGTCCTGTGGCTCGACCTGCACGGGGGACTCGGGCTGCTCGACCTCGTCCGCACCGGCGACGCGGCCACCGCCATCGCCGCCGCCCTCGGCGCGCTGGCCGGCCAGCCCTGGCCGCTGCTGCTCTTCCTCGTCCTCGGGTTCGTCTTCATGGCCACCACCTACGATTCCGCCTCGTATGCGATCGCCGGGGCGGCGACCCGCGGCCTGCGGCCCGGCACGCATCCGCATCGCGCCCATCGCCTGTTCTGGGCGGCGGCGCTCGCGTTCCTGCCGGTGGCGCTGGTCGTCATCGACAGCCTGGAGGCGGTGCGGTCGGCGGTGCTCGTGGCGTCGCTGCCCATCCTCGTCATCGGGGTCCTGGCCGTCGTCTCGCTCCTGCGGTCCCTGCAGGAGAGGGAGGACACGGGGTGAACACCGCCGCTGAGAACCCGCGACGGCTCGGCATCGGGTTCGTCGGCAGCGGGTTCATCACCAGCTTCCATATCCGGTCGATGGTCGGGGTGCGGGACGCCGACGTGCGCGGGTGCTGGAGCCCGAGCCGAGAGCATGCCCAGGAGGCCGCGGCGCTGGCCCGCGAGCTCGACGTGGGCGACGCCCGCGCCTTCCCCTCGATCGAGGCGATGGCCGCCGACCCGGCCGTCGACGCGGTCTGGCTGTGCGGGCCGAACCACACGCGCCTCGAGAACCTCGAAGCCGTCGTGTCCGCGGTCAGGGCCGGCGCGACCCTGCGCGGGTTGGCGTGCGAGAAGCCGCTGGCCCGCACCGTCGCCGAGGCGAAGCGGATGCGGGCCCTCGCGGACGAGGCCGGCCTCGTCCACGGCTACCTCGAGAATCAGATCTTCGCACCGGCCGTCGCCCGCGGGCGCGATCTGCTCTGGCGCCGCGGCGCCGCCCTCACCGGCCGGCCCTATCTCGCCCGCGCCGCCGAGGAGCACAGCGGCCCCCACCGGCCGTGGTTCTGGCGCGGCGACCTGCAGGGCGGCGGGGTGCTGAACGACATGGCCTGCCACTCGGTGGAGGTCGTGCGTCACCTGCTGACCGCGCCCGGCGCGCCGCGGGCCTCGATACGGCCCCGGCGGGTGACGGGCCGCATCGCCTCGCTGAAGTGGACCCGCCCCGAGTACGCGGCCCGGCTGCAGCAGGCCATGGGGGCCGAGGTCGACTACCGGGCGCGCCCCGCCGAGGACTACGCCAGCGTGACCGTCGAGTACGAGGCCGAGGACGGGGCCCCCCTCGTCGGCGAGGCCACCACGTCGTGGGGCTTCGTGGGGGCGGGGCTGCGGCTGAGCCTGGAGCTGCTCGGTCCCGAGTACTCCCTGTCCGCCAGCTCGCTCGACAGCGGCGTGAAGCTCTTCTTCAGCCGCGCCGTCCAGGGCGAGGCGGGCGATGACCTCGTCGAGAAGCAGAACGCCGAGGTCGGCGCCATGCCGGTCGTCGTCGACGAGGCGTCCGAGTACGGCTACACGGCCGAGAACCGCCACATGGTCCGCGCGTTCCTGCGCGGCGAGGCGCCGGCGCTGACGTTCGACGACGGCGTCGAAGTAGTCGAGCTGCTCATGACCGCGTACATGAGCGCCGAACAGGGCCGCACCGTGACGTTCCCCCCCGAGGGGCTCGACGCCTTCGTGCCGGCGGTGGCGCGGGGCGTATGGAAGGGAACTCTTCCCGCGCGGCCGAAGTCCGCATCGTGAATCGGCGCGGACTCCGGTAGCGTTGTTGAACCTCCGGGGGAGAGTGACGGGCCGAGCCTGCGTGCATTCCAGCCGTGATGTCGCGCACCCGCCCACGCCTTGACCTCGACAACCGCGTGTGCGATGTTTGCGCCTGGAGATACGCCACTCCCCATGGCAGACTCGAATCCTCCTGGATCATGAGTAGCTGCAAGGGTGGACCTTCGAGCCTCGCTCGGGCGATGGGAGAATGGTGGATTCAACTTGAATCGAGGAGACCGCGACGGCGCGGTCCCGATCGCCGAGACCGCGCCGCGGTCCTGAAGGAGGTTCCGATGAGGCACACACGGCTACGTTCATTCGCCGTTCCCGTCCTGGCGTTCGTCGTCCCGGTCCTGGCCGCCGCCGCGGCCGCCGGACAGTCCCCCAAGACCCCGTGGGGCGATCCCGACATCCAGGGCATCTGGTCGTCGTCCGGGGCCACGCCCTTCGAGCGGCCCGACGATTTCCAGGGGCGCGAAACGCTGACCGAAGAAGAGGTCGCGGAGATTCGCGGCGCGACCGAGGCCCGCAACCAGGAGCTGCTCGACGCCGCGGCCCAGCGGACCCAGGCCGGGGGCAACGTCGGCGCCTACAACAACTTCTGGATGGAGCGGGGGGCGCGGTCGAACCGGACCTCGATGATCGTCGACCCACCGAACGGCCGCTTCCCGCCCCTGACCGAGGCGGGAGAGACGGCCCGGAACAGCCGCCCCCGCGGCGACGACACCTGGGGGGACCGCCACATCTGGGAGCGGTGCGTGACGCGGGGCGGCATGCCCAACGCGATGTTTCCGCGCTCCTACAACAACAACATGCAGGTCTTCCAGTCCCCCGGCTGGGTCGTAATGCTCCTCGAGCAGGTCCATGAGCTGCGCGCGGTGCCCCTGGACGACCGCCCGTTCCCGCCGCCCCACGTCGGTCAGTGGAACGGCCTGTCGCGCGGGCGCTTCGAGGGCGACACCCTAGTGGTCGAGACGCGGAACCTCGACTCGCGGGTGAGTGCGCTCCAGCCGTGGTCGGCGTTCAGCTCGCACGACGATGAAGGCTCGGGCGAGGGCCTCACCCTCGTCGAGCGTTTCACCCGCACCGGTCCCGACAGCCTCGAGTACGAGGTGGAGGTCTCGGACCCGCAGATGTACACGCGGCCGTGGACCGTCGCCTATCCGTTCGCGCGGATGACCGACCAGGTGATGTACGAGTACGCCTGCCACGAGGGCAACATCGGCATGGAGGGCATCCTCGCCGGCGGGCGCGCCGAGGACGCGGCGGAAGTCGCCGCGAAGTAGTCGCGGGAAGGCCGGGCGCGGGAACGAACCTGCGCCCGGAACCCCTTCGGCGGCTCTGCCGGCCGCCCTGTCGAATCAACTCGGGGGCGTGCTCCGTTTCCGCGGCGCAGGCCCCGGCCCGCCTCGCATGACGAGGATCGAGGGGACGGACAGCATGCGAGGCCTACACGCATTCGGGCGGCGGTTGCCGGCCCTCTTCGCGGTGGCGTGCCTCGGCGTCGCTGGCGCCGGTTCGGCTGCGGCCGGGCAGGACGCGGCCGGGCAGGAAACCGCCCTCGTCGAGGCCGTGCGGCGTGGAGACGGGGAGGCGGTCGCGTACCTTCTGGAGCGGGGGGCGGACGTCGACGCGGCAGGGGACGACGGCGCCACCGCCCTCCACTGGGCCGCGTACCTGGACGACGCGGAGACGGGCGCGGTGCTCATCCAGGCGGGAGCGCGGGCGGACGCGCCGAACCGCTACGGGGTGACGCCGCTGGCCCTCGCCGCCAGGAACGGCAACGCGGCCATCATCGGTCAGCTCCTCGCCGCCGGGGTCGACCCGAACGACCCGCGCCAGGCCGTGAACACCGGCGAGACCCCCCTGATGCACGCGGCCCGCGCCGGGCAGGTCGCGGCGGTGCGGACCCTCGTCGAGGCCGGGGCCGACGTCGACGCGCAGGAGGGCTGGAACGGGCAGTCGGCCCTGATGTGGGCGGCGGCCGAGGGCCACGTCCCCGTCGTCGAGACCCTGATCGCGGCAGGGGCCGACATCCGCGCCCGCTCGAACAGCGGCGCCACGCCGTTGCTGTTCGCCACGCGCAAGGGCAGCATCGGGGCGGTGCGCGCCCTGCTCACGGCGGGCGCCGATGTCAACGAAGCGCGCCCCGACGGCGCCGCTCCCCTCCTCGTCGCCGTCGTCAACGGGCACGAGGACCTCGTCGACCTCCTGCTCGCGGCGGGCGCGGACCCAAACGCCGAGGGCGGCTCGACCCGGCTGACGGTGCAGGGCATCCGAGCCCGAGCCATGCCCCTGCGGATCCGGAAGCTCGGCTACAGCGAGCGCGAGTCGGAGGGCATCGTTCCCGGCAACATCTTCGGGCGGCCCCTGCAGGCGGCCGTGCACGTCGCGAACTGGCACATCAGCGACCAGTTCATCTCGGTGAACATCGACCGACTGCGGGTCATGCGCGCCCTGCTCGAACACGGCGCCGACGTCAACGGGCGCAACTCGATGGAGGAGCCGCGCTGGTCGGGCGCGCGCTACCGCCGGCACATGACCGGGGCCACCGCGTTCATGCTCGCGGCCAAGTCCGCCGACATCGAGGCGCTTCGCCTGCTGCTCGAATACGGGGCCGACCCGACCATCGACACCGAGGACGGCATCACCCCCCTGATGGCGGCGGCAGGCATCTCGTGGGCGTCGAACCAGGACCGCGCGAGCGAGGCGCAGGTGCTCGAGGCGGTCCGGATGCTGGTGGAGGAACTGGGCCTCGACGTCAACGCGGTCAACGACGTCGGCGAGACGCCGATGCACGCGGCCGCGTACCGCGGCGCCAACAGCGTCGTGCAGTACCTGTTCGATCGGGGCGCGAAGCTCGACGTCGTGGCCCTCGACGGGCGCACGCCTTTGCGGGTCGCCGACGGCGTCGAGTACGGCAACTCGTTCGCCGCCCACCCCCACACCGCGGTGCTGCTGCGCGAGCTCGGCGCGCGGGAGATCGCGTGTCCGGCGCCCTGCGCGGCGGCCATCCCGGAGGAGGCGCTGAACCGATGACGGACGCTACCTCACCGCGCCCTGGTCGGCGGCGTCGCCCTTGTTCCAGGCTTGGCGGCGGTGAACCGATGACGGACGCTACCTCACCGCGCCGCCTCACGCCCGGCCGGCGCCCCGTCCCCGGCTCGCCCCTGGCGGCGGGCCGAAGCCCCTGCCGGCCGCGAGCGGCTGCGGGGTTGCGGCCCCGATGGCTGGCCGTCGCCCTCGCCGCCGCCTGCATCGCGCCGGCGGGGGCGACCGCGGCGGAACCGGGCCCCGAGCCGGGGCAACCCTCCGCGCCCCGAGCATCCGCCGCCGCCGGCCAGGCGGCGCCGAGACCCGCTCCCCGCGCCGTCCTCCAGCGCTACTGCTTCGCGTGCCACAACGAGCGCACCCTGACGGCCGGACTGGCCCTCGACGTCCTCGACATGACCCGCCCCGGCGAGCGACCCGAAGTCTGGGAGGCGGTGATCAAGAAGCTGAGGACCGGCGCCATGCCCCCGGCAGGACGCCCCCGGCCCGACCGGGCCACCTACCGCGATGTGGTGGCGTGGCTGGAGACCGAGCTAGACCGCGCCGCCCTCGCGAACCCCGATCCCGGCCGTCCCACGCTGCACCGCCTGAACCGGACCGAGTATCGCAACGCGATCCGTGACCTCCTCGCGGTGGACATCGACACGGCCCTGCTGCCCGCCGACAACGCCGCCTACGGCTTCGACAACAACGCCGACGCCCTCACCCTGTCTTCGGCCCTCACCGAGCGGTACCTGGGCGCGGCGGCCCGGATCGCCCAGATGGCCCTCGGCCGGCCGCGGGGCACGCCCGCCCCCGAGACCATCCTCGTGCCGACCGACCGCGACCAGGGCGTCCGCCTCAACGACGACCTGCCGTTCGGCTCGCGCGGCGGCGCCGCATTCCCCTACTACTTCCCCGCCGACGGCGAGTACGTCTTCCAGTTGCGGCCGAAGGAGAGCGGGGTCGCCGGCGGCTTCGAGGGCGTCACCGACGAGCCCCACGAGCTGCACGTGAGCATCGACGGCGCGCGGGTCTGGACCGGCATCGTGCAGCGGCCCGCAGGGGCGCGCGGCAACGAGCGCAACCGGCTCATCCTCGATCGCATGCGGTTCGAGGCGCCGGTGACCGCCGGCTCGCACCTCGTGCAGGTGTACTTCACGGCCAAGACCTCGGCCTACGTCGAGGACCTGTTCGACCCCGCCCTGCGCCGCGATCCATACCGGGCCGCGAACGGCGAGCCGGTGGTGTCGAGCGTGTCGATCACCGGGCCGATGCCCGAGACCGCTTCGCCCGGCGACTCGCCGAGTCGCAGGAGGCTGCTGGTGTGCGCGCCCGACGCCGGCGCGACGGCCGACCAGGAAGCGGCCTGCGCCCGCGAAATCGTCTCCACCCTGGCCCGGCGCGCCTATCGGCGCCCGGTGACCGAGGCGGACCTCGAGATCCCGCTAAGGCTCTACCGCGAAGGCGCCGCCCGGGGCGGCTTCGAGGCGGGCGTCGAGCTGGCCGTCCGCGGCATCCTCGTCAGCCCGAGCTTCCTGTTCCGCTTCGAGGACCACCCCGCGTGGGTCGAGCCGGGGACGCCGTACCCCGTCTCGAACCTCGAGCTGGCCTCGCGCCTCTCGTTCTTCCTCTGGAGCAGCATCCCGGACGACGAGCTGCTGGCGCTCGCGGTGGCCGGGCGGCTGCACGACCCCGACGTGCTCCGCCGGCAGGTGCGGCGCATGCTCGAAGATCCGCGGTCGCAGGCGCTGGTCGACAACTTCGCCGGCCAGTGGCTGCACATCCGCAACGTCTCGGGGTTCCAGCCCAGCCCCGAGCTGCTGTTCCACTTCGACGACAACCTGCGCCTGGCCTTCGAGCAGGAGACCAAGCTGTTCTTCGAGAGCATCGTCCGCGAGGACCGCAGCGTGCTCGATCTGCTCGACGCCGACTACACGTTCCTCAACGAACGCCTCGCCCGGCACTACGGCATCCCCGGCGTCTACGGCGAGCGCTTCCGGCGCGTCACGCTCCCGGCCGACAGCCCTCGCCGCGGGCTCCTCGGCCAGGGCTCCATCCTCACCGGCACCTCGCGGGCCAACCGCACCTCGCCGGTCATCCGCGGCAAGTGGATCCTGGAGAACATCCTGGGAACGCCGCCGCCACCGCCGCCGCCCGACGTGCCCGACCTCGTCGAGGAGCGCGACCCCCGCAAGGTCCTCCCGATGCGGGAGCAGATGGCCGCCCACCGCGCCAACCCCGTCTGCGCCGCCTGCCACGCCCAGATGGACCAGCTCGGCTTCGCCCTCGAGAACTTCGACGCCATCGGCGAGTGGCGCGACATCTACGCCTCGGGCCTGCCCATCGACGCCTCCGCCGAGTTCCCCGACGGCGCCACCTTCGACGGCCCCGGCGAACTCCGCGCCCTGCTGCTGAGCCACTCGGACGACTTCCTGACCACCGCGATCGACCGCCTCCTGACCTACGCCCTCGGCCGCGGCCTCGAGGCCACCGACATGCCCACCGTGCGCCGGATCAAGCGCGAAGCCGCACCCGACGGTCACCGGTTCGGCGCCCTCGTGCAGGGCGTCGTCGCGAGCGCCCCGTTCCGGATGCGGATGGCCCAGGACCGGGCGGACTGAGGTTCGCGCGGCACCCCCGCTGGTGAACCTCGATGGGCGGTCGCTGCACGAACGCTGCGGCTAGGAGCGCCCGCGGAGGCCGGTTCTTCTCATGGCCGCCAAGTTCAGCCGGGAGGTCCGCAACGTGGGGGCGTTCGACGTAGAGACGCTGACCTGGACCTGACGCAGCCTGGACGACCCGGCCCCAATCGCTGCAGGGGCAGCCGCGTCGTCCGAAGCGACCCTTCAATCGGCCGACACCGAACCCTTCAATCAGCCGACACCCCACCTTTCAATTGGCAGACCCCTAACCTTTCAATCAGCCGAGCCCTCGGGTTACAATCAGCCGCGTGCCGGACGCCGCCCTGTATCCGCGCTTCGCCGCGCCGCGCCTCGCGGAGGCGCTCGACGACTCGCCGGCCGTGCTGATTCACGGACCGCGCCAGTGCGGCAAGACCACGCTCGCCCGAACCTCGGAAGCATCCCGCGGCTACCCCTACGTGAGCTTCGACGACGATGCGGTGCGCGCCGCCGCCGCCGAGGATCCGGCGGGATTCGTGGCCGGCCTGCCCGCACGGGTCGTGCTGGACGAGGTGCAGCGGGCGCCCGCGATCTTCGCGGCCATGAAGCTCGCCATCGATCGCCGGCGGACGCCCGGACGCTTCCTGCTGACCGGGTCGAGCCGGGTGCTGCTCTTGCCGGCCCTCGCCGACTCCCTGGCGGGACGCCTGGAGACTCTGCGGCTGCATCCGCTGGCACAGTGCGAGCTCGGCCGGCGGACGCCCGACTTCCTCGACGCCCTGTTCGGCGACGGGTTCGCCTTCGAGCAGCGCGAGCGGCTGGGCAAGGGGTTGGCTGAACTGATCGTGGCAGGCGGTTATCCGGCGGCGTTGACGCGTCCGCCGGGCCGACGGCGCGCCAACTGGTACCGCGACTACGTCGACGCTCTGGTCCAGCGCGACGTGCGGGATCTGGCGCGCATCGGCGCGCTGGAGGCACTGCCAAGGCTACTGACCCTGGCCGCGACCCGGACCGCGCAACTGTTCAACGTGAGCGATCTAGCCGCGCCCTTCCAGCTCAGCCGGCCGACGATACGCGACTACGTGACGCTGCTCGAACGCGTGTTCCTGCTGGAGCGCCTGCCGCCCTGGCACACGAACCGGCTGAGCCGGCTGGTGAAGACCCCCAAGCTGCACGTCGCGGACACCGGGCTGGCCGGGGCGCTGCTCGGCGCGGACGCCGCCGCGCTGGTCGCCGACCGGCCCCTCCTCGGGCAACTGCTGGAGACGTTCGTGTTCGGGGAGCTGCGGCGGCAAGCGAGCTGGCACGAGGCGCCGACGGCATTCTTCCACTTCCGCGACAGAGATGGCGCGGAAGTGGACCTCGTCATCGAGCGCGGCGCCGGGATGATCGCGGGCGTCGAGGTCAAGGCGTCGGGTACGGTGACCACGTCCGACTTCCGCGGCCTGCGCAAGCTCGCGGGCGCGGCGGGCGCCCGGTTCGCCGCCGGCGTCGTGCTCTACGACGGCGAGAACAGCGCGAGGTTCGGCGACCGTCTGCACGCCGTGCCGCTATCCCGTCTGTGGGCGTGAGCGTCGGGACCATGATGCGTTCTTCCGGCGGGCTCACGCGCGGGACGGGCCGCGTCCGATCCCGGCGTTCATGACCGGACGCGACTCTCCATCGGCATCCGGACCCCTCGCCCCGGTGATTTCGGCTGCAAGACCGCGCCGCTTTCCTCTATACTCGCCCGTGTCGGGCATTGGCCGAGAAGGCCGCCCCCGGCCGCAGAGAAGTCGGCCCCGGCGCGGCGCCTTGCCCGACGCCGGAACGCGACGAGGCCCGTGGACCTCGGACGACAGGAGCTGCACGATGGTGATTACGAAGACCGCGTTGCCGAGACGGACGTTCCTGCGCGGCATGGGGGCCACCCTGGCGCTGCCGCTCCTCGACGCGATGGCGCCGGCGCTCTCGGCGCGGGCGCCGGGCACGCCGCGATTCGCGGCCGTGTACGTCGGCAACGGCATGAACATGTGGGACTGGACGCCGCCCACCGAGGGCGCGGGGTTCGAGCTCTCCCCCATCCTGCAGCCACTCGAGCCGTTTCGCCGGCACACGCTCGTCCTGAGCGGGCTCGACAACTACCCGGCGACCGACCAGGGCGACACCGGCGGCCAGCATCCGCGCGCCGCCCCCGCGTTCATGAGTTCGGTGCACCCGAAGCAGACCGAGGGCGCCGACGTCGAGGCGGGGACGACCGTCGACCAGATGATCGCGGAGCTGATCTGCCGCGACTCGAAGCTGCCGTCGCTCGAGGTCTCGGTGGACCGCAACGATGTCGTCGGCGCCTGCGACCACGGTTACGCATGCGCGTACATGAACTCGATGTCGTGGAAGACACCGACCCAGCCCCTGCCGGCCGAGACGAACCCGCGGTTCGTGTTCGAACGGCTCTTCGGCGCCGGCGACACCGCCGAGGAGCGCCGACTCCGCGTCGAGGAGGACCGCAGCATCCTCGACGGGCTTACCCGCGAAGTCGCCGCCCTGTCGAGCCGCCTCGGCGGCCACGACCGCACCAAGCTCAACGAGTACCTCGACTCGATCCGCGACGTCGAGCAGCGCATCGCCCGGGCCGAGTCGACCAACCGCGACTTCGCGGTGCCCGAGCGCCCCGTCGGCGTGCCCGAGACGTTCCGCGAGTATGCCGAGCTGATGTTCGATCTGCAGGTGCTCGCGTTCCAGGCCGACATCACCCGCGTGACGTCCTTCATGATGGCTCGCGAGAACATCAACCGGTCCTACAACGAGATCGGGCTGCCCGAGGCGCATCACTCGATGTCGCACCACGGCAACAATCCCGAGAAGATGCAGGACTTCACGAAACTGAACACGTATCACGTCGACACCCTGGCGTACTACCTGGACCGGCTGCAGTCGATCCCCGACGGCGACGGGACGCTGCTCGACGGCACCGTGGTCCTCTTCGGCAGCGGTATGAGCGACGGCAACATCCACAACAACTACGACGTGCCGGTGGTGGTGGTCGGCGGGCCCGAGCGCGGAATCAAGGGCGACCGGCACCTCGTCTATCCGCAGGGCACGCCGCTCGCCAACCTGTCGCTGAGCCTGATGGCCAAGTTCGGCGTGCGCGAAGAGGCGTTCGGCGACAGCACCGGGCAGCTTCCGCTGCTGTCGGGCGTGTAGGCCGGCGGGGGCCGGACCGGCCGGCCCCGCACCTCTGTCTCGTCCGTACCGATCTTCGACCCCGCGAAGCCGCGCGCACCCGCGAGCGAGAGACAAGGATGTGACGATGAGAGGATCCGCCCGCTGGACGATCACGCTCTCGACTCCCGCCACGCGGCGGGGTCGCGACGTCGCCCTCGCCGTGGTGCTCGCCGGCCTGTGCGCGCCGCTCGCGCAGGCGCAGGCGCCGCCCGCGCAGGCCCCGGCCGCACTGCACTACGCCGAGACGGTCGAAGAAGCGCGCGCCCTGGTGCGCGCGGACATCGCCGAGCGCGGCTACCCCGGCATCGCGATCGCGGTGTCCGTCGACGGCGACACGATCTGGTCGGAGGGCTTCGGCTACGCCGACCTCGAGCACCGGGTCCCGATGTCGCGGTCGGTGAAGTTCCGCGTCGGCAGCATCTCGAAGTCGATGACGGCGGCGGCGGTGGCGAGCCTCGTCGAGGACGGCCGCCTCGACCTCGACGCGCCGGTCCAGCGCTACGTCCCCTCGTTCCCGGAGAAGGCGCACCCGGTGACGACGCGGCAGCTCGGCGGCCACCTGGGCGGGATCCGACACTACCGGGGGAACGAGAACTTCATCCGCGATCCTTACGCGACGGTGCTCGACGGGCTGTCCATCTTCGCCGACGATCCGCTGCTGCACGAGCCCGGCACCGCGTTCTCGTACACCAGCCACGGCTTCAACCTGATCAGCGCGGTGGTCGAGGGGGCCGCGGGGAAGCCGTTCCTCGACACCATGCGCGACGCGGTCTTCCGGCCCCTCGGCATGCGCGACACCCTCGCCGACTTCGTCACCCCGATCGTGCCCGGCCGGACCCGCTACTACGTGCGGGACGAGGAAGGACGGGTGGTGAACGCCCCGTTCGTGAACAACAGCTACAAGTGGGCGGGAGGCGGCTTCCTGTCGACGACGGAGGATGTGCTGCGCTTCGCCAACGCCCATCTCGACGACGGGTTCCTGTCGAAGTCGTCCCGGGAGCTGCTCTTCACCGAGCAGCGGACCCGCGACGGCGACGGCGTGGGCTACGGCTTCGGCTGGTTCATCCGGACCGACGACGACGGCCGCCGCCTGCTGTCGCACTCCGGCGGCTCGGTGGGCGGCACTTCGCTGATGGTGATGGAGCCGGAGACGGGGGTCATCGTCGTCGGCCTCATCAACCTGAGCGGCGCCGACAACGGCGTCGTCCGCGAGGTGCTCGACCTGTTCATCGACGCGGCGGCCGCAACGGCGGCGCATTGAGCCGCCTCGCAGGTCTTCGGTCGCAAGGGGGAAGCGTCATGAACCGGCGCCGGATCACGTTCTTCGTCTTCGCGCTGCCCGCCAGCGTCGTCGAGCCGGCGGTGCGATGAAGGCCGGGCGGACGACGCGGCTCGCGGTCGCCCTCGTGTCGGGCGCGCTCTTGGCGGGGACGCCCCAGGCCGCCGCGAGGCAGGAGCCCTCCGCCCCGCCCCGCGGCTCCGCGCCCGTCATCGACGGCCCTCCCGCACCGGTCCCGCCGGCCACCATCACCCGCGACGCGGCCGGCGGAGCGACGGTGCGGGCCGTCCGCCTCGAGGGCCCTTGGCGGCTCGACGGCGTGCTCGACGAGCCCATGTACGCCGCCGTCGAGTCGTTCGGCGGCTTCATCCAGCAGGCCCCCGACGAGGGAGCCCCGGCGACGGAGCCGACCGAGAACTGGATCTTCTTCGACGACGAGTCGATCTACGTGGGGGCCCGCGTGTACGAGTCGGTCCCCGAGTCGGCGTGGGTCGCCAACGAGATGCAGCGCGACTCGTTCCAGCTCATCAACAACGACGGGTACATCGTCGTCTTCGACACCTTCTACGACCGCCGGAACGGCTTCTCGTTCCGCGTCAACCCCATCGGGGGGTTCAGCGACCAGCAGATCACCGACGAGGGCAACCCCAACCCCGACTGGAACCCCGTCTGGGACGTCCGCACCGGCCGCTTCGACGGCGGCTGGACGGTCGAGATGGAGATTCCCTTCCAGTCGCTCCGCTTCCGGCCCGGCGACGAGCAGGTGTGGGGCATCCAGATCGGGCGCGACATCCGGTCGAACTACGAGGAGGCATACCTCACGGCGGTGCCGATCTCGGCCGGGCCGGGGCAGTTCCGCCTGTCGGTGGCCGGCACCCTCGTCGGCCTGGAGGTGCCCGGGGACAGCCGCACTTTCGAGATCAAGCCCTACGCCATCGGCTCGCTCAACACCGACCGGACCGTCGTGCCGCCGATCGCGAACGACGGCGACGGGACCGGCGGCGTCGACCTCAAGTACGGGCTGACCGAGAACCTGACCGCCGACTTCACCCTGAACACCGACTTCGCGCAGGTCGAGGTGGACGAGCAGCAGATCAACCTGACCCGGTTCAGCCTGTTCTTCCCCGAGAAGCGCGAGTTCTTCCTGGAGAGCCAGGGCATCTTCGACTTCGCCCGGGTGGCCGGCTTCGGCGGCTTCGGGGGGTCCGCGCGGGGGAGCCTCAACGCGGCGCCGGGGGTGTTTCCGCCCGGGGACGCGCCGACCCTCTTCTTCAGCCGACGCATCGGTCTGGACGCGACGGGGCGGACCGTGCCCATCGTGGGCGGCGGACGTCTGACCGGCAAGGTGGGCGACTTCAGCGTCGGGGCCATCAACATCCAGACCGACGACGTGACGACCGGCGGCGACGCGTCCCCCGCCGGCGCCGCCGGCACCAACTTCAGCGTGCTCCGCATCAAGCGCGACATCCTCCGCCGGAGCCGCGTCGGCGCGATGTTCACCAACCGCTCGGTGTCGCTCGCGGGCGACGGCGCGAACCGCGCCTACGGCCTCGACGGGTCGTTCTCGTTCTACGACAACGTCAACCTCTACGGCTACTACGCCCGCACCGACACGCCGGGCCTCGAGGGCGACGACGAGAGCTACCAGGCCGCGTTCTCTTACGAAGGCGACCTCTACGGCCTCCTCGTCGACCACCTGCAGGTCGGCGGGAACTTCAATCCCGAGATCGGCTTCATGCGCCGCCACGACTTCCGGCGCAGCTACGTCTATGCGCAGTACAGCCCGCGGCCCGAGGGCATCGAGGCGGTGCGCCAGTTCACCTGGGCCGGCAGCCTCGACTACATCACGAACGGGGCCGGGCAGATCGAGACGCGCATCCTGTCGGGGCGCTTCCAGACCTCGTTCGAGAACAGCGACAGCCTGAGCGCGGACATCCAGCAGGACTACGAGCTGCTGACCGATCCCTTCGAGCTCGCCGACGCGGTGACCCTGCCGGTCGGCGGCTACGGCTTCCGCGACTTCCAGGTGTCGTACCGCATGGGGCCGCAGCGCCGGGTGACGGGCAACCTGTGGGTGCAGCACGGCGAGTTCTTCAACGGCGACATCACCGCCGTCGGCTACTCGCGGGGCCGCATCGAGGTCACGCGGCAGTTCGCGATCGAGCCGAGCGCCTCGCTCAACCGCATCACCCTGCCCCAGGGCGCGTTCACGGCGCGGGTGACCACGACGCGGCTCACCTACACCTTCACGCCGCGCATGTTCGCGAGCGCGCTGCTGCAGCACAACTCGGTCGACAACGTGCTGAGCACCAACGTGCGCCTGCGCTGGGAGTACCAGCCGGGCAGCGAGCTGTTCGTGGTGTACAACGACCAGCGGAACACGTGGCTCGACCGCGGCTTCCCGATGCTCGAGAACCGCGCCTTCGTGGTGAAGGTCACGCGACAGTTCCGATTCTGACGTCGCGCCGCGCGCGCGCAGGAGCTGAGAATCCAGTGCCCATGAAGCCGCTCCAGGCGACCCTCGCCATCGCGTCGACCGCGGCCCGTCGAGGGTCCGTCCGTCACGCGGGCGCCCGGCCGGCGCTCGTCGCGGTGCTCGCCGTCGCCTTCGCCGCGACCCTCGGGGCGCAGCAGGCCGGGTTCGACCGCCTGCCGCCCGATGTCCTCGACGCGGTCGCACCGTCGGCGCGCGTCGCAGGCGAGCCCGGCGGCATGAAGATCCGCCGGACCTCCTGCCGCGCGGCGCCGATGGACGAGGTGCGGCGACGCATCGTCGACCTCGCAGTGCAGGAGTGGGGGTTCTTCGGGTTCATCGTCGTCGACCGGACCATCGTCGACGACTCCGGATCGGGCCAGCCGCGCCGGCGCCGCCGGCGGCCGGACCGGGCCGAGTCGGCCCGCGTGGCCGACTCGATCGCCGGCTACTGGACGGTAACGCCGCAGGGTGGCTGGATCATCGGCGAACAGAACGAGGCCTGGCGCGGGCCGCGCGGCGTCGCTTCGCGCTGGCGCTACCCGTGGTCGGCGGCCTTCGTGTCCTGGGTGATGTGCGAGGCCGGCCTTGGCGAGGCGTCCCAATTCCGGCGCGCCGTGGCCCATCACGTCTACATCGACCAGGCCATCCGCGCACGCGGCGCCGGCGCGCCAAGCGCGGCGTTCGCCGCCTACGAGGTCGGCGACGCGCCGGTCGTACCGGGCGATCTCCTGTGCAGCGCCCGCCGGCCCGCCTACCGTTCCATCGCCGAGCGGCGGCGCCAACTCGGGGTCGGCGCACGGACGCACTGCGACATCGTCGTCAAGGTGGAGCCCTCGCGCAGCCGCATTCTCGCCGTCGGCGGCAACGTGCGCGGCGCGGTCAGCCTGAAGCTGCTCCCGGCGGCGCCGGAGGGCGCCGACGGCGCGCTCCGGCCCCTGCCGGGCCGGCGCCGGATCTTCGCCCACCTCAAGCTGCGCGCCCCGTCCATCGCGGCCGACGCGCTCGACCGCACGCCCACGATGCGCGCCGCTTGGTGCGCCGACGGATTCCGGTTGCCCCCGCCGGCCGCCGCCGCCAGCCCCGTCGGCCCCGGCCGCCGCTGCTGAAGAACGAAATCGGTCGACCGGTACGGCTCAAACGAGCTCGACCCGTTCGGCGACTCCGCGCATGAGGTCGCTGTAGGCGTCCGTGTCGAGGGCGACGGTCATTTCCACGACTCGTCGTCGATGCGCTCGAATACGGCGACGGCGCGGTCGAAGTCCGGGTCTTCCTGCCAAGTGCCGACCAGGTGGTCGAGCTCCGTGTGCCGGGCGGCGGCGTCGAGGGCCAGCCCCCGGGCCAGCGCGTCGATCACGACCGCGTTGAGACTCTTCCCCTCACGCCTGGCGCGCCGCCGAAGCGCGCGGTCGATATCGTCGGGGACGGCTCGAATCGTGTACTGCATGCTCGATGTGCAGGCACGTTATCACATCGGCGCAGGCATCCGACCCTGCCGCGGCGACAGAGAGCGCGAGGGCGTAGGACTTGCTGGCCCCCGTCCGCAGGCGCACGCGCCTGCTGCAGGGCTCCGCGCCGTTAGTTGGGTCTAATGCTAATTTGCAGTCTCAAGGGTCTCTGGGTCGATGTCCGGGTCAACAGGATTCATCTCCCATTTTCCCGGCTCTCCCGAAACAGGTGTGGGTGGGTTCGGCTCGTGTCGGGTAGATTCCAGAGGTGGTCCTTGCGAGTGGGATGTGTCGGCATGGCCGTCGCGGAGCCACCACGACGGTTAGCGCGTCAAGCCGCGCAAGCGCGGCTCCTCCACTGCGTTACGGCCCTCCGGGTGACGCGCCGACCGCCGTGGCGCACGGGCTGATTGTGGCCGGAAGCAAGCTTCCGGCCGAGGAATCGACCGGCAGCAGACGACGACAAGATGACGGTGGATTTCGGCCGGGCTCGTCGGCCCGGCCGGACCCGCGGCCGCGGTTGCAGACCGCAGGGGCTTCCTGGTCTCATTGGTGTGTCTGACCACACTGACGAGGAGGAGAGCCCCATGCGGATCACGACAGTACTACGGCGCGTTCTGGGTGTCACGCAGATGTTCGTCAAGCAGGTGGAGCTGTCGGTCACCGGGGCGCTGGTGGTGTCGGTGGCGCCGTCGTGGCGCCGGTCGCGGTGCGGGCGCTGCGGCCGGAAGGCGCCGCGGTACGACCGTCAGCCGGTGCGGGGGTGGCGTCACCTGCCGTGGGGCCGGACGCCGGTGTGGTTGCGTTATGCGCCGTGGCGGGTCTCGTGCCGGCAGTGCGGGGTGCGGGTCGAACAGGTGTCGTGGGCGGTGGGGTCGAGCGCGTTCACGGCGCCGTTCGAGGAGTTGACGGCGTATCTGGCGCAGGTGACGGACCGGACGACGGCGAGCCGGCTGGCGGGGATTTCATGGCAGGCGGTCGGCAGCATCGTCGAACGCGTGGTGGCGCGGCGCCTGGACTCGGGGCGGTTCGACGAGCTGACCCGCATTGGGGTCGACGAGTTCAGCTACCGGAAACGGCACCACTACCTGACGGTGGTCGTCGACCACGACCGCCGGCGGGTGGTCTGGGCCGGCGGGGGGCGCAGTGCCGAGACGCTGCACGCGTTCTTCGACCGCCTGGGTCCGGACGGTTGTGCCCGGATCGCCTTGGTGACGGCGGACCTGGCGGCGAGCTACCAGCAGGCGGTTCGGGCGCGGGTACCGCAGGCGCGCGTGGTCTTCGACCGTTTCCACGTCGAGCGCCTCGCGACCGACGCCCTCGATGAGGTCCGGCGGGCGGAACAACGGGAGCTGGCCCCGGGAGCGGCGAAGGCGCTCAAGGGGATGCGCTATCCGTTGCTGAAGCACCCGGCGCGGCTGAAGCCGGTCGAGGCGCGGCGTCTGGCGACGCTTCGCCGGCAGAACCGGACGCTGGACCGCGCCTACGCGTTGAAGGAGTACCTGGCCACGATCCTGGAACAGGCTCCGGCGGCGGACGCGCCTGCGTTGCTCGACGAGTGGGTGAGCTGGGCGGCCCGCTCCCGGCTGAGGCCCTTCATCCGCGTCGCTCGAACCATCCGCAAGCACGCCGCGGGCATTCTCGGCTACCTGGACACGCGTCTGACCAACGGACCGGTCGAGGGCATCAACAACAAGCTGCGCGTCATCGCGCGGCGCGCGTACGGCTTTCACACGCCCGGCGCGCTCATCTCGATGCTGTTTCTCTGCTGTGGCGGCATTGAATTGGCGCCGCCGCTACCCACACGAGTTTGAGGAGACTCATAATTTACCTTCCGGCAACCGCGGACCGCGAAGATCGGCGGTATGCAATCCATCTATCCGCCTGTCGACGTAGGCCATCCCCGTCGGAGCTAACCTACGGCATTGGGCACTGCGTCACGGCCGCGTGCAGGCGCGCGCCCGCTGGTCCTGATCTGCCGACGCGCTCGCGCCAACTCGTAGGCTGCCTGCATACGCATCCAGTGGTCGGCAGTGCCCCAGTCCATGCCCTCCAGCGCCAAGGCCATCTTCGCAGACACTCCCGCCTTGCCATTCAGCACACGCGACAGGGTCCCGCGCTCGCAGTTCAGGCGAGCGGCCGTCTCGCCCACCGTCCAGCCGACCTCTTCCATGCTCTCTCGGATCAGTTCGCCCAAGTGCGGGGGATTCAGCATGGGGCGAACGCGCTCGTCATCGGTGCTGGTCATGAGCCTCTCATGCTCCCATCATCAGTGATAGTCGATCAGATCGACATCCACGACCTCGGCGTGCTTGAAGCGGAACACCACTCGCCAGTTGCCGGACACATCCACGCTCCACCAGCCCGCCCTATCGCCCTTCAGCGGATGGAGCCGGAAGCCGGGGGCGGCGGCGCTACCTGGATTCGTTGCCTCTTGCAGCCGGAACAGAATGCGTCGGATCCGGGGCACCAGGGCCGCCGGCAGACGTGCACGATCATCCCGTTCGTGCAATGCCCGCAGTCCCTTGTGCCTGATCTTCACTGGACCTCACTGTAGCGTATAGCGCCTCACCCCGCAACGAGTCAATTCGGCTCGCGATCACGAGGGCACCGACACGTCAAGCGGGCCACGCTGGCGGTGCGGGGCATCGACCCGTGGAACGACGCCCTCGCCCGGCGCCTCGCCGACGCCGGCGCCGGCCGCCTGATGCACGCCGGCCGGAGGCCGACGCGACAACCCCGTTCCATGAAGCCAGACGTTGACGTCGGACACCACGGATCACGGCCACGGCAGCGCACTGCGCATCGACGGCCGGTGAACCCGGCTGATGCGGAACCTTGACGAGGAGGCACCGAATGGAATTGACGAGACCGCAAGCGATCCGACGCCGGATGGACGCCGCCGCACACGGACTCCGAGGCGCAATGGCGAGCCTCGCCCGGATGCTGGCGATCGTCGACTTCGAGCACGAGGAGGACAAGCGCGTGTTCGGCTACAGCCGCGACCCCGCGCCGCACTACGTCAACCTCCGAGAAGCGGCGAGAGGCGCCGTAGAGGAAGCGGGCGCGCCGGCGGCGCCGACCGACGACGACCAGCCGGAGCCCCCGGCCGAGACACCGTTGGCCGCGTATTCCGGTCCAAACCGATCACTGATTCCGGTCCAAACCGATCACTGATTCCGGTCCAAACCGATCACCCGCCGTCGGGAGCTGAGCGGCGCGGGACGACCCCGCCAGCCGTGAGATCTTCCTGCTTTTGCAGGAGGGACGAACGCTTGGCGAACAGGAGGTTGTCCATGCGCAAGATTCGAGAGGTGCTGCGGCTGTACTTCACCGGCGCGTTGAGCGCCCGAGCCATCGCCCGCAGCCTGGGGACGTCGCCATCGACGGTGGGCGAGTACCTGCGCCGCGCCAAGGTGGCGGGGGTCGGCTGGCCCGTACCCGAGTCGGTCGACGACAGCGGCCTGGAGCGGCGCCTGTTTCCGGCGCCGCCGCCGAGTCGCACGGCGCGGCCACTGCCGGACTGGAGCGAGGTTCACCGGGAGTTGCGGCGCAAGAGCGTGACGTTGTCGCTGCTGTGGCAGGAGTACAAGGAGACCCACCCGGAAGGCCTGCAGTACAGCTGGTTCTGCGACCAGTACCGGGCCTGGGCCGGGAAGCTTGACCTGGTGATGCGCCAGGACCACCGCGCCGGCGAGAAGGTGTTCGTCGACTACGCCGGGCAGACGGTCCCGGTGGTCGAGCGTGAGACCGGCGAGGAGCGGCGGGCGCAGGTCTTCGTGGCCGTACTCGGGGCCTCGAGCTACACCTTCGCCGAAGCGACGTGGACACAGACCCTGCCGGACTGGACGGCCTCGCACGTGCGCGCCTTCGAGTTCATCGGCGGCTGTCCCGAGCTGGTCGTGCCCGATAACCTGCGCTCGGGGGTCAGCCTTGCCCATCGCTACGAGCCGGACCTGAACCCGACCTATCACGCCCTCGCCCGCCACTACGGCGTGGCCGTCTTGCCCGCGCGGGTGCGCCGCCCCAGGGACAAGGCGAAGGCGGAGGTGGCGGTTCAGGTGGTCGAGCGGTGGGTACTCGCCGCCCTGCGCCACCGCACGTTCTTCTCGCTGGTCGAGCTCAACGCCGCGATCGCCGAGCTGCTCGAACGGCTCAACACCCGGCCGTTCCGCAAGCTCCCGGGGTCGCGGCGCTCGCAGTTCGAGCAGCTCGACCGGCCGGCCCTGCGCCCGCTGCCCGACAGCCCCTACGTCTTCGCTGAGTGGAAGGCTGTCCGGGCGTCCACTGACTACCACGTCGAGGTCGACGGGCACTACTACTCGGTCCCGCACGCGCTCGTCCGCCGCCAGCTCGACGTCCGGCTGACGGCCCGCACCGTTGAGTGCTTCCATCGCGGGCAGCGCGTCGCCAGCCACGTCCGCTCACTGAACAAGGGGCGCCACACCACCGCGGTCGAGCACATGCCCGAGAAGCACCGCCGGCTGGGCGACTGGACACCCGACCGCTTCGTCGGCTGGGCCGAGAAGATCGGACCCGACACCGCCGCCCTGGTCACCGCCCTTCTCGCCCGGCGGCACCCCCAGCAGGCCTACCGCTCCTGCATCGGGCTCCAGCGCCTGGCCAAGTGCTACGGCGACGCCCGCCTCGAAGCGGCCGCCGCCCGGGCGCGGGCCGTCGACAGCTGTAGCTACCGCGGCGTCGAATCGATCCTCCGTCACCGACTCGACGAGACCCACGCCGAGTCGCCCGAACGCGCCGAGCCCGTCGACCACGACAACATCCGCGGCGCCCTCTACTACCGTGACAACGCCGGAAGGACGCCCAGATGCTGACTCATCCGACTGTAGACAAGCTCCAGCAACTCCGCTGCGCCGGGATGGCCAGGGCCCTCGCCGAGCAGCTCGACGCCCCCGAGGTCGAGGCCCTCTCGTTCGAGGAGCGGCTCGGCCTGCTCGTCGACCGCGAGCTCACCGAGCGCCACTCGCGGCAGCTCACCAACCGGCTGCGCCGCGCCAGGCTCAAGCATCAAGCCTGCATCGAGGACATCGACATCCTCATCTGCGGGCCGACCGGCATCGGGAAGAGCTGGCTCGCTTGCGCTTTCGCCCACAGCGCCTGCCGCCACGGCCACAGTGCGCTCTACGTCCGCGTGTCCCGCCTGTTGAGCGACCTCGCCACCGCGCGCGCCGACGGACGCTACCCGCGGCGGCTCGAGTCGCTCGCCAAGACCCAGGTCCTGGTGATGGACGACTGGGGGCTGACTCCGCTCAGCGCCGAGAACCGCCTCGACCTGCTCGAGGTGCTCGAAGACCGTCACGGCGTGCGCTCGACCGTCGTGACGAGCCAGCTCCCCGTCAACAAGTGGCATGACGTCGTCGGCGACCCGACCCTCGGCGACGCGATTCTCGACCGGCTCGTGCACCAGGCCTACAAGCTCGACCTGAAGGGCGACTCGATGCGCAAACGGCGCCGGCCCTCGACTCGAACCGGGAGCCCGGACTCATGACTGGCACTCCGCGCTGTTGGGCGACGACCGATGACCGGCCAGACGCACGGCAGCTTGTCGGGAGGTCGAGGACACGTAGCGGCGGGACGGGCGGCGTGTCAACGCGCTCCGCGCGTCCTCCGCTACGCTACGGCCCTTCGGGTGACACCCCGCCCGCCCCCTGGCTCGGATGGCAGTTATGGGCCTGGCGGCCCGGCCTGGACGGGGCGTCCCGGCCGTCCACGACGCTCACGAGACGCGGTGGGCCGCCGAGCCCTCGCGGCGTTCAGCCCGGCCGACACGAAGACCACGTCGACGACTCGACACGAAAGGAGATTCCATGCGATAACCCCCACTGACCGGTGACGAGACGAACCGAGAGATCCGCGACTCAATGATTCGAGTCCCGTGCCGCTCGCCCCGAACGGGTGATCGGTTTCGGCCGGAATGGGTGATCGGTTTCAGCCGGAACGGGTGATCGGTTTCGGCCGGAATGGGTGATCGGTTTCACCGGAATGCGCAGCACGCTGTCCGACGAGGACATCGACCACTACCAGAGGGTCGTCGTCGCCCTGAACGAGACCATCCGCATCATGGGCGAGATCGATGGAGTAATCGAAGCCCACGGCGGCTGGCCGGCCGCGTTCCAGGGAGCGGCGGGGCGGACCGGGGAGCACGGGGGTCTCTTGAAGGTGGCCGAGTCGTCGCCCCCGTACGGCCGGGGCGGCCCGACAGGCGTTTCCGATGATCGGGATTGAGCGTTAGCAGGCTGACCGGTGGAGCGCCATCGCAGATGGCGATCGGCCGGTCGAGCGTCGCGGTCAGACATGGCGGGACGGACGGAGGCACACATGCGAGAACGTAGCATCGGGATACAGGAACTCCGCGCAAATCCAGGCAAATGCCTGGACGAGGTCCGGGGCGGCACGACTCTTCTCCTGACGGATGGCGAGCATCGGGTGGCTCGCCTCATCCCGGAGCCTCCCACCGGCGCCTCGCGAGGCGGACTTCCCATCGCCTGGAGCGGACGCCGGCTGAAGAAGACGAAGCCGAGAGCCCGGCTGCGCAGCGGAGACAGCATGACCGACATCGTCAGGGAGAACCGCCGGTGACGCTGCTCTACCTGGACACGAGCGCCCTGTTCAACGATACGTCGAGGAGGCCGAGTCGGAAGCGCTGCTCAGCCTGATCGAGGACGCCCCCGGCAGTCGGGACCGCCTTGATCACGCGGATCGAGGTGGCGGCCGCGCTGGCGAGAGCCGTGCGTGCCGATCGCATGCCGCCTGCGGAAGCGCGCCAAGCCGAGAGCGATTTCCTCGACGACTGGGCGGACTTCACGAGAATCGGATTGACGGGCGACGTGGCCGCGCGTGCAGGCCGCCTGGCGTGGAAGCACGACCTACGAGGCTACGACGCCGCGCAGTTGGCGGCCGCGCTCGCGTGGCGCGAGGCCACCGAAGACGCGCAAGACCAAGTTGTGTTCGCCTGCTTCGACAGCGATCTTCGCCGGGCGGCTGCGGCGGAAGGCCTCGAGACGTGGCCCGCATGAACGCTGCCGGAGTCGCCGGCGGCGTTCGGCGGGTTGCGCGTTCGGCGGGTTGCACGCTCGGTGGGCGGTCAGCCGGTTCGCCTCGGGAAGCGTTCCTCCATCTCGCGCCGCGCCTGCACCGCCATCCCGTCCGGGTCGATCGCCACGTCGTTCCACCCGACGATCTCGCCCGCCCTGACGGCCCGTTTCAGCCCCGCGCCGTGGGCGAGGCCGATCGGGAGCGCACCGCGATCGAGAGACGCCGGCGCCGGCAGGAGCGTGCCGTAGACCGTGAACCCGCCCTCGCCGTCGAGGGTCTCCCCGGCCGCGAGGTCGCGCTTCGCGGTCGCCGCGACGTCACCGACGAAGTCGCGCGCGGCGCCGGTCGGCTTCCCGAGCAGCCCCGCCGCCAGCACCGACACGTTCAGCTCGAGCCCGATCAGGTGGAACGGCTTGTACATGGCCGAGTACCGGCCCGTCGCGTCGGTGTTCATTCCGTACTGCCGAAAGCAGCCCGCCGCGTAGTCGTTGGGCGCCTCGACGACGACGAAGACGCCCCACCGGAGGTCGCCGGGCACGGGGCGCCCGTCGCGCTCGAGCGACGACACCACCTCGACCTGTCCCTTGTGATGAAGCTGTCCGCCGGCGGCGGCGGGCCGCAGCACGTGGGCGAGGTCGTCCCGCCCGCAGGGCGGGAACCTCAGGCCGTCGGGGGCGGGGGCGAGACCCGTCGCGTTGGCGATGGCGGCCATCTCGACGGCCGACTTCGTGCCGTCGAGGAACGAGTTGAACATGCGGCTGTTCATGCCCGCCGCCCGCGCCTCGGCGGCGCTGAGCCCGTAGTGGTCCCACACCGTGTCCGGGGTCGATGCGTGGTACGAGGGCAGGTACCTGGTGCCCTTCCCCGCCGCCACCACGTCGAAGCCGCACGCCTGCGCCCACTCCACGAGTTCGCAGGTCAGGGCCGGCTGGTCGCCGTAGGCCATCGTGTAGACGACGCCCGCCTCGCGCGCCTCCGCCGCCAGCAGCGGCCCCGCCAGCACGTCGGCCTCGACGTTGACCATCACCACGTGCCGCCCTGCCGCGCACGCCGCGCGCGCGTGCGCGATGCCCGCCACGGGGTCGCCGGTCGCCTCGACGACGACGTCGACGGCGTCGTCACGCACCGCCCGGACCGCGTCGTCGGTGAATCGCACCGACGCGATGCGTGCGTCGTCCCACCCGACCGCGCGGCACGCGGCGCGCGCGCGGTCGGGATCGAGGTCCGCGATCACGCGCACCTCGAGGCCGACCGTCGACGGGACCTGGCTCAGGAACATCGACCCGAACTTGCCGGCGCCGATCAAGGCGACCTGCACTGGCCGGCCGGCCGCGGCGCGCGCGCGCAACTCGTCCCAGAGGTACATTCGGCGTCCCCGCTCAGACCGCCGTCGCGCCGGCGCGCACCAGCTCGGCGAGGCAGTCGTCGGCCATCGGCTCGATGGGCGTGAAATCGCGGTGCGCAATCCACGCCGCGCGCTTGAACCGGCGGATGTGGTTGTCGACGTGGCACAGCGAGAGGTAGACGATGCTGCGACCGAACGGGCTGATGTTCGGCGGGCTCGCGTGCACGAGGGTCGAGGCGAAGACGATGATGCTGCCGGGGGGGCCGGTCGGCGCCACGCAGCCGCCCCGCTCCGCGAGCCGGGTCACGGTCGCGCGGTCGAGCGTCCACAGCGGGTAGCTCGTCGTCTCGAGGTCGTGACCGGCCTCGAAGACCCCCTGCCGGTGGCTCCCCGGCAGGAACAACAGCGGCCCGTTCGCGGCGGTCACTTCGTCCAGGAACACCGCGATGTTCATGGCCCGCGGCTCGGGCATCCCGTCGTCGCGACGCCACGTGCCGAAGTCCTGGTGCCACTGCCACACTTCGCCGTCGAACGCGGCCTTGGCGTTCACCTTGTACTGGTGCATGTACACGGGGCCGTCGACGAGTTGCATCACCGGCTCGACGAGGCGCGGATGGCGCCCCAGGCGCCGGAACGCCTCGTTGTAGGTGTGGGCCGCGAACGCGGTGCGGGCGACGCCGCTCGACTCGCGCCAGACCTCGTCGCGGTCGAGGGCGTAGACCTCGTCGGCGGCGGCCCGCAGCAGCGCCGCCTCGTCGGTGGAGAAGCGCGAGGGGAAGAACAGGTAGCCCTGCTCGTCGAACCGTTCGATCTCCTCGGGGGTCAGCTTCATGAAGGATCCCTCCTCGGTCGGAGCGCGCGCCGGCGCCGCGGGCCGGCCCGAGACCGCCGCCCCGGCTCCCGGTCACGTACACTGTGGGCCGGGTCGGCCTGGACGACCGTCACCCAGTTTACGTGGAACGACATGCCCGAGGATCCGGTCCGGGACCGGCCGGGCCGCACGGACGACTACTTCAAGGACGAATGGGGACGCCCGCATGCCCGCATTGACCGACTACCGTGTCCTGACCTTCGACTGCTACGGCACCCTGATCGACTGGGAGCGCGGCATCTGGGATGCGCTGCAGCCCGTGATAATGCGCAATCCGGGCGCCGGCGTCACCCGAGACGCCGGACTGCGCGCCTTCGCGCAGAGCGAGAGCCGGCAGGAGCAGGCCACCCCCGGCCTGCGCTATCCGGAGCTGCTCGCCCGCGTGCACCGGCGCATCGCCGAGAGCCTCGACCTGCGGACGGACGACGAGCTCGACGCCGCCTTCGGCGCCTCCGTGCCGCACTGGCCGGCGTTTCCGGACACCGCCGACGCCCTCCGCGTCCTCAAGCGGCATTACCGGCTCGTCATCCTGTCCAACGTCCACCGCGACGGCATCGCCGCCTCGAACCGGAAGCTCGGGGTCGAGTTCGACGCCATCCACACCGCCGAGGACATCGGGTCCTACAAGCCGGCCGACGCCAACTTCGAGTACATGCTGGCCCGTCTGAAGTCGGACCTGGGGCTGGAACGGCGAGACGTCCTGCACACCGCGCAGAGCCTCCACCACGACCATGCGCCGGCGAACCGGTTCGGGCTCGCCAACGCGTGGATCGACCGCCAGCGCCTGTCGGAGGGCGGAAGCTGGGGCGCCACGGAACGCGTCGAGACCATGCCGTCGACGGACTTCGTGTTCTTCTCGATGGGCGAGATGGCCGCGGCGGTCGAGGCCGCACGCGGCTAGCGCGGGTCTCGGCGCGTCATCGCGCGACTCACAACGGAGCTACCCCGGCCGCGGGGGGCGATCGAAACACCGCCGTACGCTCTCGAAGCACCCAGGGTCCGGACGCGCCCAGGGCCGGGCGCCCGCGGCCGGACCATCGACGCGGGTCAACGTTCGGTTCCGCCCGTGGCGGTGACGAGCCTCGCAGCGACGGTGGAGAGGCCCAGTCGGTGATCGGCGGGATCGATCCAGCGCGCGGCGTCCTCGCGGACCGCGGCCGGCCGGGACTTGAGGCGGACGTAGACCGGCTCGACGTCGAGGTCGTAGTGGGTGAACGCGTGGCGGAAGACGGCGGCGGCGCGGATCTCGTCGACGAGGCCGGCATCCACGCCGGCCTCGTCGAGGAACCCGTCCACCGTCTCGCGGGCGTCTCGGTCGGGCGGCGACCAGAGACCGCCCCAGAGGCCGGTGGGCGGCCGATGCTCCACGAGACAGGCGCCGCCGGGATCGACGAGCACGAAGAACCGGCGCCGCTCGAGGCGGCGGCGACGGCGGGGCGCGGCCTCGGGATACCGCTCGGGGTCGCCCGCCGCGTAGGCCTGGCACCCGGCGCGCACCGGGCAGTCGGGGCAACGCGGCCCACGGCGGCGGCAAACCGTCGCGCCGAGGTCCATGACCGCCTGCGTGTAGTCGGCGGCGCGCTCCCGCGGGGCGTGCGATTCCGCCAGCCGCCACAGCTCGGCGAGGGTCGCCGACGACGACACCGGGCCGGGAACGCGGTGACGACGCGCCAGTACGCGCTTGACGTTGCCGTCCAGGATGGGGGCGCGGCGCCCCCAGGCCTGGGCGACGATGGCGGCGGCGGTGGATCGGCCGATGCCCGGCAGCGCCTGGAGCTCCGCCTGCGTGTCGGGAAGCGCCCCCCCGTGCTCCCGGAGGACGATGCCGGCGGCGCGGTGCAGGTTGCGCGCGCGCGCATAGTAGCCGAGGCCGCTCCACAGGTGCAGCACGTCGTCGAGGTGGGCGCGCGCCAGGCTCTCGACGTCGGGGAAGCGGGCCGTGAAGCGCACGAAGTACGGCACGACCGTGCCCACCTGGGTCTGCTGCAGCATGACCTCGGCCACCCACACCCGGTACGGCGCGCGCTCCCGCTGCCACGGCAGGTCCTTGCGGCCGTGGACATCCCACCACGCGAGCAGGCGGCGGGCGAAGGAACCGGCCGGGGCCATGGCTGGGTCACTCAGACGAGATAGCGGGCCACCGCCGCTTCGTCCCAGTCCATGCCGAGACCGGGGCCGCGCGCGGTGACGGTACCGTCGACCACCGGCGGCGGGTCGGCGAGGACGGCGCCGGCGAGGTCCAGGTACTCCAGGTAGTGGGCCAGCGGCGTCACCGGCAGGACGTGGGCGCTGGCCTCGACGAAGAGGTGGCTCGACACAGGGACGGCGGCGGCCTCGGCCTGCCCCATGGCGCGCAGCCAGCCCGTCACGCCCCCGACCTTCATGATGTCGGGCATGCAGAGGTCGCAGGCGCCGGCCGCGAGAGCGTGGGCCATGTCGTGCCCGAACCACCAGTTCTCGCCGGTCTGAATCGGGACGGGAGAGGCCGCGCGGACACGGGCGTGACCGGCGAGGTCCTCGGCCGGCACGGGCTCCTCCACCCATTCCAGGTCGAACCGCGCGAGCGCGCGGATGCGCCGCAGGGCCTCGGGCGCGGTCAGCGACTGGTTGTAGTCGACCATCAGCCGCACGTCGGGCCCGACGATCTCGCGTACTCCCGCGACCCGCGCGACGTCCCACGCCAGATCGCCGACCCCGATCTTGATCTTGATCGCGCGGAAGCCCTGCTCGATGCTTCGCTCGAGCGCGGTCCGGTCGACCGCCGGATCCACGATGCCGTAGCTGTCATAGGCCGGCACCGGCGTCGCCTGCCCGCCGAGCAGCTCGACCACCGGCCGCTCGTGCGCGCGCCCCTGCAGGTCCCAGAGCGCCATGTCCAGGCCGGACAGGGCCATGCCGACGAGCCCCTGGCGCCCCATGAGGCGGAGCCGCGAGGCCAGATCGTCATACAACGCGGCCGGAGAAGCCGAGCGCCCCCGCACGACCTCCTCCACGTCCTCCAGAAACGCCTTCAACGCGCGCAGGGTGAGGGTGGTGTAACCGAAGACGTAGGCCCGGCCGACCGGACCCTCCTCCGAGGCCACGTCCACCAGCAGGAGCGGCGATACGGGAATGTCGCCCGACGCCGTCCGCAGGGGCCGGGCCAGCGGCGCGGCGACGGCGCGCGCGGTCAGCTTGCGGATGGTCAGCGCGGATTCCGGCATGACGAGCTCCGTGACTGTGGTCGGTCTTCTTCCTGGACGGTCCCAGGACGCCTCCGGCGGACCCTTCCGCGCAGACGATACGCCGGGGGGTGAACGGAGGTCAACGCGAACTCGCGGCGGCGTTCAGCGATGGCGGCGGAAACACCGACGGCGCTTCGTCGCGCCCCGTCGAGTTCGACCTCGCCCGTCACCGCCTGCAAACGGGGGACACGCCACCGCGGAGACTTCCGAGGCGTTCGAGATCCGGTGGGCCGATCTCAGGGGATTCCGCGTGAGGCCCCGAGGTCTGGCCCAGAAGCTGGCATTCGCCGTCCGGGAGTACCCCTGTCAACTCCTCTTCGTGCACCGGGATGCAGAGGGACAAGACCCGCAACGCCGTTATCGGGAGATACGCGAGGCGGCCGACAGCATGGCCTACCGTCACGTTTGCGTCGTACCGGTGAGAATGCAGGAGGCCTGGCTGCTGCACGACGAGGCGGCGCTTCGCGAAGCGGCGGATCGCCCGTCCGGCGCCGGCGATCTCGGCCTGCCGCCGCCGCACCGATGGGAGCGCCTGCCGGACCCGAAGAAGGTCCTACATGACGCGCTGCGCGCCGCCAACGGCGCGACGGGCAGGCGTGCGAAGAACTTCAGGCCGAAACGCGCAGCGCTACTCCGGGGCCGGCAGGTAGGCGAGCCGGTCGCCCCGGTACGACCCCAGCCACAGCTCGTCGCCGATGCGGAGCGCGGTGGTGGACGCGATGAACCCGGCCATGGCCGGCTGCACCAGAATCCGCTCGAACTCGAGGGTCTCCGGGTCGATGGCGGCGACGTTGCTCGTCTCCAGGGTCGGCTCGCGGGGGTCGGTGATGGAGTTGCCGTCCCGGTCGGTGTGCCCGGCCGCGTAGATGACGGAGCCGTCGAGGGCCTTGCGGAGGTTGTCGGGCCGGAACCCGAGCTGGATGACGTCCTTGCGCACCGGCTCGACGCCGCGGGACAGGCGCGTCAGCTTCTCCTCGGCCCAACCGGCGATGTAGAGGGTCTCGCCGTCCTCGGACACCTCGATGCCGTTCGGGGCGGTGTCCTCGCTCTCGGGCAGCACCGTCCAGCCGCTGTCGGCCTGCCACTCCCACACCCCGATGCCGGCGTTGGTGGTGGCGAATCCGCCGCCGGGCAGCGCCACCACCGAGTTCAGGCGGGCGCCCTCCGGCGCCACCGCGCACCCGGTCCACGCGAGGCTGGGCGGACCGGCCCCGGCGTCGACTTCGAAGAACTCTATCGACTCGCGCGGGCCGTGATGGACGACGAGCAGGGTGTGGACGTCGTCCGCGCCCGGCGCGAGGTAGAGCCCATGGAACACGGACGCGGGGTCGGCGAGGTCGAGCGGGCCGGGGCAGTCGGGGTACGCCTCGGCATCGAGCCGCATCCCGCTGTCGGGCGTCGGGAACAGCACCGTCGATGCCTTGTCGCTTACGTTCACGAGGTTGATGCGGCCGCCCTCGCGGGCGCCGGAGACGATGGCCCACTCCGCGCCGGGGACGACCACGATGTCCTCCGGGCTGACCATGTCGCAGATGAACTGCACGTCGCCGACCGGATCGCACGGATGCTCGCCGGTGACCGCGAACTGCGGCGGCTCGGGCGCGACTTCGGCCTCCGGTTCCGGCTCGGGCGCCTCGGCGCCGCAGCCCACCGCGAACATCGTCATCAACCCGAGTGCCGCCAGCTTCGCCCCGCTCATGACGTCCCTCCTCTCAGGTCCGGCTGGCAACAGGATACCACCGGCGGGACGTGCCCCTCGTGCTTCGCGCCAGGAGACTACGCCGGGAACGGCCCGTTGTTGCGGCAAGCTCTCTCGTGAAGTTCATGCTCGACGCGGGGCTGCCGCCGTGAGGCTCGATGACGGTGTCCCTGCTGCGCGGCGGCGGGTAGCAGCGCCGCGGATGACATAATCGGGCGATGCACCATCTCCCGCTCACGCGACGCCAGCTCCTGCAGAGCGCGGCCGCCGGAATCGCCGTAACGGCAACGGGACCGAACACCGGCGCGGCCGGAAGCACAGCCGCGCAGGCCGCGCCACCGCCGTACGCGGACGGCGTGCTGCCGCCCGGGGTCCGCTCCCGTTTCGTCGCCGACGTCAACGGCATCCGCATGCACGTGCTCGAGGCGGGGTCGAAGGCCGGCGCGCAGGCCGGCGTCCTCCTGCTGCACGGCTTCCCCGAGCTCGCCTACAGTTGGCGGCGGCTCATGCCGGCTCTCGCGGGCGCCGGGTACCACGTCATCGCCCCCGACCTGCGCGGCTACGGCCGCACCGACGGGACCGGCGTCGGCTACGACGACGACCTGCGCCCGTTCCGGATGCTGAACGAGGTGCGCGACATGCTCTCGCTGGTGGCGGCCTTCGGCTACCGGCAGATCCACTTGGCCGGCCACGACTTCGGATCGCTCGTGGCGTCGTGGTGCGCGGTGGCCCGGCCCGACGTCTTCCCCTCCGTCGTGCTCATGAGCGCCCCGTTCGGCGGCGCCGCGGCGTTGCCGTTCGACACCGCGGACAGGCCCGCGACCCCGGCGGACGCCCCCGCGCCCGACATCGACGCCGACCTCGCGGGCCTCGACCCGCCGCGCTGGCACTATCGGCGCTTCTACGCCACGCGGGCGGCCAACGACGACCTGTGGCGGGCGCCGCAGGGCGTCCACGACTTCCTGCGCGCCTACTACCACATGAAGAGCGGCGACTGGAGCGGCAACCGGCCCGAGCCGCTCCGCGAATGGTCCGCGGCCGAGCTGGCCCGGCTCCCGCGCTATTACGTCCTAGACCTCGGCCGGGGCATGGCCGAGACGGTGGCCGAGCACATGCCGTCGCCGGCCGAGATCGCCGCCTGCGAGTGGCTGCCCGACGACGAGCTGCGGGTCTACAGCGCCGAGTACGAGCGGACCGGGTTCCAGGGCGGGCTGCAGTGGTACCGCAGCGTGGCGTCGGTGTCGTCCATCTTCGGCGGCGGCATCAACGCCGACCTGCAGGTCTTCGCCGGACGCACTATCGACCAGCCGTCGATGTTCATCGCCGGCGCGCGCGACTGGGGCATCCACCAGCGCCCGGGCGCCCTCGAGCGGATGGATGGACAGGCCTGCACCGACCTGCGAGGCCTGCACCTGCTCGACGGGGCTGGTCACTGGGTGCAGCAGGAGCGCTCGGCGGAGGTCAACCGGCTCGTGGTCGACTTCCTGCGCTCGCTCTGACGCGGTGCGGCGGCGACCGGAAGAGAGAGCATGCCGGCGTCGCCAACGGGAGCCCTCCACCGGACCCGTCCCCCGACGCACCGAATCCGCCATCCTCCGGGGCGCCCCACCGACGCCGCGAAAGCGCGCGCCACCCCAGCCGGCCGCGAACGCGACGGTGGGTGTCAGCCGTCGCGCCGGTCGGCGACCCGCCGCGCAGCCAGACGCGCCAGCAGGTCCGCCTCGTCGCGACAGGCCAGCGCGGCGGCGACGAGCGCGTCGGGGTCCTCTCCCGCAATTCGCGCGGCCAGTCCCTCGGAGACGGCCAGCCCGCGATTCCGCAGGATCGAACGGACGATCTCCATGCTCGCCGCCGCATGCCCTTCCGCCCGGCCCGCCGCATGCCCTTCCGCCCGGCCCGCCGCGCGCGCCTCGCGACGTTGCGCGCCGAGCCACGGATCGTCGTCCGGACCGGTCCCCCCGGCGGCGCCCAGGGTGCGGCCGACGCGCTCCAGCACGACCCGTGTCGCCTCCGACAGCGCCGGCTCGTTCAGGGCCGCGTGGATCTCCGACGCGGTCCAGCCCGGCAGGGCGACGCTCACCGGCGCCGCCCGATAGCCCGACGACGCGCGCCGGTGAATGGTCAGGCCCGGCCGGCGGCGCGACGAGCCGCCCTCCGGCACCTCGACCCACACTTCGGGAAAGCCCCACGACTCGTAGAAGCCCAGCTTGCCGCGGCGCACGTCGGTCGAGTAGTCGACCTCGAGCACCACGTCCGGCAGGTGGTCGGCGCCTACCTCGACCCAGGGGCCCCGCGGCCGCGTCTCCACCGGGTCGAGATAGACGATCTGGTCTGCCTGCAGGATGCGCCGACGCTCGCCCCCGGCGTCGCGCAGCACGAGATCCGCCGTGCCGAGAGTCACGATGGGCGCTCCCCGCACCGCGGCGATCCGCGTCAGCAGCCCCGCGAGCTGCTGGCCGGGACCCTCGTGGTAGACGCTGGTCGGCTCGCGCACGACCCAGGCCGTCTCGGTCGCGGCGTCCCAGTACTCGAAACGGCCCTCGTAGTCGTCGAGGGCCGCGCGCGTGATGCGGACGGGCCGGCAGCCGGGGAATTCGGGAGCAGGTTCCGACGCGTCGGGCCGACCGAGTCCGAGCGACCGCCCAGGGGCCACCGCAGCCGCGGAGGGAGCCGGCGAGGCGCGGCGACGGACAGCCATGGGCCATCCTACCACCCCGCCGGCCGCGCACCAACGCTCTCGATCCACCAACGGAGTCGACGCCCGCGAGCCGCGGAAGACTCGGATCGCCGAAGCGTCTCGGTCATCCCCCGGCTTCCGCGAACCGGGGGCGGTCGGCGGCGGTCGCGTAGACCGGCCGCGCAACCCCCGCCAGGGCGGAGGCGAGCGACCAGCCCGCCGGAAGGAAGCGCCGTTCGGCGAGTTCGGACCGCCACGCCTCGACCTCATCCGGGGCCAGCGGGAAGCGGCCGTAATCGCGCAGCGGGCGGTCGGTGTTGAACCGCCGCTTGTAGGAGGCGATCCAGTCGTTGGCCAGCTCGCGCTGCGCGGTCGCGAGATCGAGCGTGCCCCGGCAGACGAGGTCCCGGAGCTCGCGCTCGAGCTCGTCCTTGACGTAGGCGTTCCAGACGCCGGCCCGGTACGGCTGGGGCCACAGGTTGCGGGGGTCGGGCGCGCCCCCGAGCTCGGGGGTGATGAGGAAGTCGAGCTCGTACTCGGCCGCCCTCCGGAAGTCGACGCCGTACGCCTCGAACACCTGGCGCGGCACCTGGGCCGCGACGGCGGGCAGGCCGGTAACGCCGCCGGCGCCGCAGATCTCGTCAACACCGACGGGAAGGACCCGGCCGGGGGTCAGGTCTTCTCTCGGACGCTCGAGGCGCGGCAACGCGGGCGCGCCCTCGCCACCCGGCCCCCGATTCCCGACGCCGGGCCGGTCGCGACCGTCCGGTCGGTGGGCGGGGGGGCCGGACAGTACGGCGACGGCCGCCGCCGCGACCGCGACGGCCGCGGCGGCCGCGGCGGCCAGCCGCGACGGCCGGCCGCCGAGCGGCCCTCCCGCGCGCGGCCATCCCGCCGGGAACCGCCCCGGCAACGACCGCCCCGCAAGGAGCGGGCGCGACGTCGGCCGCGCCTCCATCGCCGCGCGGAGCCGGGCGCCGGCGACGTGCAGCGGCGACGCCCCGGTCAGGGTCTCCCGGCAGCCCGCGGCGGCCTCGGCCAGCGCCGCGCCGAGGTCGGCCCGACGCGCCGCGCACCGCGGGCAGGCCGCGACGTGACGGTCCACCGCCGATCGCCGGCGGGCGGACAGCGCCCCGTCCTCGTCCAGGAGCAGCAGATCGCCGTCGGAGACGTGTCTCGTGCGCCACATGGTGCTACCCCTCGTCGACCCGTCGCAGCCGCGCGAGCGCCCGGGCCACGGTGTTCGCCACCGTGCCGAGCGACAGCCCGAGCACGCGGGCGATCTCGCGGTACCGCAGCCCTTCCGCGCGAAGCTGGAGACAGCGCCGCTCGCGGGCCGGCAGCGCGTTCACCGCCGCGGCGAGCCGCCCCCGCCGCTGCCGGCTCGCGTAGCGGTCCTCGGGGCTGGGCGCCGCGTCCACGATCCAGCCGGACACGAGCTCGGCGCGGACCCGGCGCCGCCGCGCCTCCCGCTTCAGGTGCCTGAGGGCCAGGTTGTGGCCCACGCGGAAGATCCAGCCCCGAAGATTGGTGCGGGGCCGGCCGCGAGCCAGATGGTGGAACAGGGCCAGGAAGACGTCCTGCACCACGTCCTCCGCGTCCCGGTCGGCGATGCCGAGGGCCCGCACGTAGCGGTGCACGCCGTCGCGGTGCCTGTCGAAGAGGCGCAGCACCGCCTCGTTCGCGTCGGTCGCGGCAACCGGGGCGGCGGCCTCGTCGAGCCCGATCGCCAGATCGAGGGCCGGATCGTGGATGGAAGGCGCCATTCCGTCTCCGGAACAGTCTATACCCGCGGCGCCGGGCTCCGGGGGTCGGTGGCGAGAGCGTCGGGAGGCTTCACTTCGCGCCCCTGTCTCGGGACCGGCTCGCGGGTGGAGAAATCGGTCGGTCCGGACGGCGTTCCGAGCCGCACGCCCGTCGGTAGCGCGTTTTCGCTTGAACGGATCGCGTCCGCGGGGAATGTACCGGTATGCAGCAAGCTGCCGTTCTACCGCCCGACCACCCCGACACGCCATCGCATGGTCGATGCGCGGTCGTTCTCCGAGTCCTCGCCGGCGTCCTGCTTCTCGGCGCCGCGAGCCCACCCGCCGTGTCGGCCCAGACGACGGAGCTCACCGGGCGGGTCACCGACCCGCAGGGCGCCGTTCTCCCCGGGGCGACCGTCACTGCCGTCGCGGCCGGGGGGCTGGCCGCACCGGTCGGGGCCGCGACCGACGCCGCCGGCCGCTACTCGTTGACGCTGCCGCCGGGCGTCCACGCGGTGACCTTCACGCTGGACGGATTCGAGCCGCGACAAGAGGAGGTACGGCTCACGGCGGGGAGCCCGCTGGAGCTCGACGTGACGCTGACCCTCGCGGCGATCGCGGAGCAGGTCGACGTGGTGGGCGTGACCCCCCTCCCCGGCTCCCGGATCCCCCGCGAGCGCCTGCCCGCGGCCGTGTCGGTGATCGACGGCGGCGACCTCGCGGCCCGCGGGGCGTCCTCGATGGCCGATGCCCTCAACGAGCGCCTCGGCTCGATCAGCCTCGAAGGCACCACCACGAACCTCTTCCAGCCGACGCTGCGCTTCCGGGGCTTCACCGCCTCGCCGCTCCTCGGCCTGCCCCAGGGCATCGCCGTCTACCAGAACGGCGTCCGCATCAACGAGCCCTTCGGCGACACCGTGCAGTTCGACCTGTTCCCGCAGTTCGCGGTCGATCGGATGCAGCTCAGCGCCGGCGCCGACCCCACCTACGGGCTGAACGCGCTCGGCGGGGCCCTCGCCCTCGAGCTCAAGAACGGCTTCGACAACGCCGGCTTCCGGGGCGAGATCTCCGGGGGGTCGTTCGGACGCTACACCGCCACCGCCGAGTACGGCGCCAACCGCGGCGCCTGGGCGTTCTACACCGGCGCCACGCGCTTCTCGGAGAACGGGTGGCGAGTCGCCTCGCCGTCCGAGGTCACGCAGGCCTTCGCCGATGTCGCCTACCGGGACGAGAGAGTGGACGGCGGCCTCAGCTTCACCTGGGCCGACACCAGCCTGAACGGGAACGCCGCCGCCCCGGTGGAGCTGCTCGACGCGGACCGGTCCGCGGTGTTCACGTTCCCGGACACGACGGAGAACCGGCTCGCGTTCGTGCAGGGCCGCGCCGACGTCGCGGCCTCCGACACCTGGTCGGTGCAGGTGACGGGCTACTACCGCGACCTCGACCGCCGCACCCTGAACGGCGACGAGGCCGATTTCGCGGCATGCGAGGACGATGCCCTGCCGGCGGGAGCGCCGGCGCAGACGCTCTGTTTCGGCGCCGACGACGATGACGACGACAACGGGGATGACGACAACGGGGACGACGACAACGGGGACGACGACAACGGGGACGACGACAACGGGGACGACGACAACGACAACGGGGGCGATGACGACGGGGACGACGACGGGGACGATGATGGCGACGGCGATGATGGCGACGGCGACGATGGCGACGACGACGAGGAGGAAGCGACGCCCCTGGTCGACGTGGTGTCGGGACGCTTCATCACCCTGCTCGACGCGGCCGGCAACGCCGCCTACAACCGCACGAGGACCCTGGCGACAGGCTACGGCGCCACCCTGCAGGCGACCGCGACGGCGGAGGTCGGCGGCCGGGACAACGTCTTCGTGATGGGCGCATCGGCCGACCTGGCGGACGTCGACTTCACGACGAGCAGCGAGGTAGGCAGCCTGACGCCGGAGCGCAGCGTCGCCGGGTCGGGGCTCCTGGCCGGTCTCCACGGCCTCGGCGGCGACGACCTGTTCAACACCGCCATCGACACCGGCAACCGGGCCGTGGGGCTCTACCTCAGCAACACCCTGTCGGCGACGGACCGCGTCCACCTGACCGTCTCGGGGCGCTACAACCGGGCGCACATCGACATCATCGACCGGCTCGGGACGTCGCTCGACGGCGCGCACGCGTTCGCCCGCTTCAACCCCGCCGTGGGCGCCGTCTTCCAGGCCGGCGGCGGCGCCGCGGTGTTCGCGCGGTACTCCGAGTCGAATCGGGCTCCGACCGCGGCCGAGCTGAGCTGCGCAGACCCCGCCGAGCCGTGCCGGGTGCCGAACGCCTTCGTTTCGGACCCGCCCCTCGAACAAGCCGTCGCGCGCTCCGTCGAGACCGGGCTCCGGGGCGGCTGGGGCGCGGGCGAGTGGTCGCTGTCGGCGTACCGGACCGGGATCCGGGACGACATCCTGTTCATCGCCTCGCCGCAGCTCATCGGTACCGGTTACTTCCAGAACGCCGGCGACACTCGGCGCGTGGGGCTCGATCTCGAGCTCAGCGGCAGCCACGGGCGGACGGGCTGGTACGTCGGCTACGGGCTGCTCGACGCGACCTTCCAGTCGCCGCTGCTGCTGCCGGGCGACGAGGAGGTCAACGACGCCGCCACCGACGAGGGCGTCGCCGTCGAGCCGGGCGACCGGCTGCCCGGCATCCCGCGCCACAGCCTGAAGGCGGGCGTGCGGCAGGCGTTGACCGATGCCTGGGACGCCGCCATCGAGACGGTGGTGGCGTCGGACCGGGTCTTCGTCGGGGACGAGGGCAACGACCAGGCGCGGCTCGACGGCTACGGCGTGGTGAACCTGCGCTCGTCCTACCGGCTAGACCGGGGCGTCGAGCTCTTCGTGCGGGTCGAGAACCTGCTCGATGCGCGCTACGCGACGGCCGGCGTCCTCGCCGAGCTCGAAGTGTTCCTGCACGAAGTGCCCGACGCGAGCGACCCGCGGTTCATCGGACCGGGCCAGCCGCGAAGCGCCTTCGCGGGCATCCGCATGCAGTTCTGAGGCCGGTCGGATGGCGCGCCTTCCGGATTCACTCGGGAAGGCGGTGCTGAGCACGGTCGCGGTGACGGCTCGTCCGACCGCCCCGGGCGGGACCCGCGCCGCACCGACTCCAGGACGGAGGTCCGCCGGACCCGAACGTGGGAACGCGGGTCGGACATGCTCGACCCTGGAGCAGCCCTGCTCCGCGGAACAACGCGGTCGGGCAGGACCCAGCGCCGGTCGCGGGCGCGGGCGGCAGGACCCTCAAGCCCGTGCGGCTCGTGGACTGGTGGACTGTCCCGGAGCTTGCGTTGCCGTCCTGTCGCTGGTGTTTCGCTGGCAGACGCTGCAAAGACCCCGCGACATGGGCAGCTTCTCTCAAGGGCGGTCAACCAGCCCCCTGCCGGTCCACCGGTGAACGACGGGCGGCGAGATCGGTCAGCGTGTCCGGACCGAGGTTGCCGCCGCTCAGCACGACGACGGTGGCGCCGGCGTCCCGAGGCGACGCCGGCCGGGTCGGGACCCTCCCGTCGAGGAGAGCGGCCAAGGTCGCGGCGCCGCTGGTTTCCACCACGAGCTTGGCTCGACGGAACAGCCAGAGGACGGCATCGGCGATCGGGTCGTCGTCCACGGTGACGACCTCGTCGACGAAACGCCGGACGTGGTGGAAGGTGAGGTCTCCGGGCCGTACCGGCAGCAGCCCGTCGGCGAGGCTCGCCACCCGATCGAGAGCGACCGGTCGGCCGGCCGCGAGCGACGCGGTCATCTTGGCCGCGCCGCTGGGCTCGACCCCGATCAGCCGGACCTCGGGGCGGCGCTGCTTGACCGCGGCGGCCACCCCGGCCGCGAGCCCGCCGCCCCCCACCGGCACGAGAATACGCGCTACGTCGGGGCGATCCTCGAGGATCTCCAGGCCCACCGTGCCCTGGCCGGCGATGATCCAGGGATGGTCGAACGGCGGCACCATCTGCAGCCGCCGGTCCTGCGCCAGCGCCTCGGCCCGACGCTTCCGCTCGATCGAGGTCGTCCCCTCGAAGAGGACCTCGGCCCCGAGGGCCCGCGCCCCCTCCACCTTGACGGCGGGGGCGGTCGTCGGCATGACGACGACCGCGGGTATGCCGACGCGGCGGGCGGCCAGCGCCACCGCCTGCGCGTGGTTGCCCGACGAGTAGGTGATGACCCCCTGACGGCGCGCGGCGGGGTCGAGCTGCGCGATGAAGTTGGAGGCGCCGCGTATCTTGAAGGCCCCCCGCCGCCTGCAGGTTCTCGCACTTGGCGTAGACCGGCGGCCCCTCGTCGAGCGGCAGCCGCAGCAACGGGGTGCGCCGGACGGCGCCCTCGATGCGCCGCGCCGCCTCCTCGATGGCGCTGACGGGAACGTCGCTCGGCATCCGGCGCAGTATACCGGCAGGCCCGCCTCGGGCCCACGGGCGTCCGTCGGCGCCGGCGCCGCCGGTATACTGGGCGAAGGATGTCGAGCGCCCACGTGCGGACCGCGTTGCGGGTCGCGTTCCTGCTCGCGACGACCGCCTCCGGCGTGGCCGCTCAGGTGGACGAGCCCATCGGCCGCTACGTCATCGACCTCCGGGGCTCGGTGGTCGACCTGGGCCGGAACGACGAGCTGGCCGGGGTGCGGCGGCTTCGGGCGAATCAGCTCCCCTCCCGCGGGATCGCGGTCGACCTCGGCGGCCACTTCTATCTCCTGCGCCTGGGGCCGGTCACGATCGGCCTCGGCGCCTCCCTCCTGTCGACCGCGGCGCACCAACCGGTGGTGGAGCCGATGGCGGACGATCTCACGCCGGGAGGCCTCCCGTCATTCCCGCCGCAGGAACCCACGGAGGGCGAGGAGGAGATGGAACCGATTATCGAGGGGCTGCCCGTCACCTCGCGGTTCACCGCGCTCTCGCCGCAGATCACGTTCAACTTCGGGCACCGCAACGGCTGGAGCTACGTGGGCGGCGGACTCGGCACATCGCGGCTGAACGTGTACCCGCAGCAGCCGACCACCCCGGTGCAGCGGGGGTCCCGCACCCTCAACTACGGCGGCGGGGCCCGGTGGTTCCTCACCCCGAACGTGGCCCTGTCGCTGGATTTGCGGTTCTTCGCCATCAGTCCGCTCGAGCAGCTCGGCGGGCAGCCGGGGTCTCCCCGCATGACCCTGATGGCGGCCAACGTCGGCGTCTCCGTGCGATGAGCGCCTTCGGCTCCCTCCGCTGCCCCCCCGGCCGGGGCGCCCCGCTTCGACCATAATGCGCCCATGAAACGGGACACCCTGCTCGACTACTTCGACGAACGCCTGCGCGGGGACACCGAGTTCCTCGTCCACGACGACGGCTACAGGGTGCGCCGGCACAGCTACGACGAGGTGCGGAGGGCCGCGACGGCCTTCGCGGCGCGCCTCGCGGGAGCCGGGATCGGGGCGGGCGACGCGGTGCTGTTCTGGGGCGAGAACCGCCCCGAGTGGATCGTCGCCTTCTGGGGGTGTCTGCTGCGGGGCTCGGTCGTGGTGCCGATCGACTACCGGGCCTCGTCGGACTTCCTCGGCAGCATCGCCCGGCGGGTCGACGCTCGGCTCCTGCTCGTGGGCGACGACGTGGCCCCGACGGGGGTCGACGCGGTCGAGACTTGGCGGTTCGCCGAGCTGCGCACCGCCTCGGAGAACGGGGGCGCGCCGGTCGCCCCCCACGCTCCCGCTCCCGGCGACACGGCCGAGATCGTGTTCACGTCGGGGGCGACGTCCGAACCCAAGGGCGTCGTCATCACCCACCGGAACGTGCTCGCGAACATCGTCCCGGTCGAGCGCGAGGTGCTCAAGTACCGCCGCTACGCGCGCCCCTTCCGGCCCCTGCGCTTCCTCGACCTGCTGCCCCTGAGCCACATGTTCGGCCAGGCTCTGGCCACGTTCATCCCCCCGATGCTGCCGGGCACGTGCGTGTTCATGAAGGGCTACAGCCCGCAGGCCATCGTGCAGCAGATTCGCACGCGGCGCATCTCGGTCCTCGTCTGCGTCCCGAAGATTCTCGACGTGCTGAAGGACCACGTGATGCAGGTCGCCCCGGAGACGGCCGAGCCCCCGGCCGAGGGGCTGGGGGTGGCCCGCCGGTGGTGGCGCTACCGCCGCGTGCACCGGCTCTTCGGGCTGAAGTTCTGGTGCTTCATCGTCGGCGCCGCGCCTCTCGACCCGGACCTCGAGGCGTTCTGGCAGCGGCTCGGGTTCCTCGTGGTGCAGGGCTACGGCCTGACGGAGACGGCGCCCATCGTCACCCTGAACCACCCGTTCCGGACCCGACGCGGCTCGGTCGGGACCCCCATCGCGGGGATGCAGGTCAGGATTGCCGACGACGGCGAGATCCTCGTGAAGGGCGACAACGTCACCACCGGCTACTTCGGGGCGACGGCCGAGGACGACGCGGTCTTCGAGGACGGCTGGTTCCACACCGGCGACCTCGGCGTCCTCGACGACGCGGGGCGGCTGCAGGTCCACGGCCGCAAGAAGGAGATGATCGTCACCGCCGAGGGGCTCAACGTCTTCCCCGAGGACGTCGAGCGGGTCGTCGACGCCGTCCCCGGGGTCGGAGAGTCGGCCGTCGTCGGCCTCATCCGCGACGGCAGCGAGCGGGTGTACGCGGTCGCGGTGCTCGACCCCGAGACCTCGCCCGGCGACGTCGCCCGCGCCGCCAACCGCCGGCTCGCCGACCACCAGAAGGTCCGCGACGTGCTGGTGTGGCCCGGCGACCGGCTTCCCCGCACCGAGGGCACGCGAAAGCTCATGCGGCGCGCCGTGAAGGCCTGGGCGGAGGAGGGCGGGGCGCCGGCCCCCGCCGCCGCGGCCGGGGGGGAGCGTTCCGTGTCGTCGATCCTCGCGCGCATCTCGGGCGGCGCCGTCGACGGGGGCGCCCGCCTCGACGAGCTGGGCCTGAGCTCGCTCGATCGGGTCGAGCTGCTGATGACCCTGGAGAGCGAGCTCGACGTCGCGATCGACGAGCGGAGGGCGGCCGGCGCCGCGACGGTCGCGGATCTCGAGCGGCTCGTCACCTCGTCCGCCGGCGCGGCGCGTCCCGCCCCGGCGCCGTTCCCGGCCCCGCGCTGGAACCAAGCGTGGCCGGTCCGGCAGTTGCGGCGGGTCGCGCTCGCGGTGTGGTTGCTGCCCATGACCCGCCTCTTCGCCTGGATCCGGGTCGAGGGGATCGAGCACGTGCGGGCCATGGACGGGCCGGTGGTCTTCGCCGCCAACCACCAGAGCTTCATCGACCCCTCGGTGATCCTCGCCGCGCTGCCCGGGAGGACGCGCTACCGCGTGGTGACCGCGATGTCCAAGGAGTTCTTCGCCGGCCACTTCGACCCCGAGCGCCATACGCGGCTCCAGCGGTTCACGAGCAGCCTCAACTACCACCTGGCGACCGGCTTCTACAACGCGTTCCCGCTCCCGCAGCGCGAGGCGGGGGCGCGGGACGCCCTGCGCTACGCGGGAGAGCTCGTCAGCGCCGGCAACTCGCTGATCATCTTCCCCGAAGGGCTGCGCGTGACCGGCGACGCCGTCGCCCGCTTCCAGCCCGGCGCGACGATGCTCGCGGCCAAGCTGGATGTGCCGGTGGTCCCGGTGCGGCTGCGGGGGGTCGACCGGGTGCTGGGACGCGGGCTCCGCATGGCGCGCCCGGGCCGGGTCGGCGTGCGCTTCGGCCCGCCGCGGCGCCTGACGGGCTCCGACTACGTCGCGATGGCGGCCGAGCTCGAGGCGGCGGTCAAGGCGCTCTGACGCATGAACGACACCCGCCGCCTTTGCATTGCGCGGAGCCGTGTGCGACACTTGGAGGTTATGGGCGAAGGGCGAAGCGGTCCGGTCACCCCGGATCGCCGCCTGCCGCCCCCGGTCGATGACCGGAGTCGGGCGGTTGTGCCGTCCTCGGTATTCGGTGCAGCGGGCTGCGCGACCCGACGGTTGAGCATGGAGCTTCGTCGCGCGAGGCTCCTGCGGGGCAGGCCCCGAGCGTCTGCCGCAGGGCGGTGGCAAGGAGGCGCGTGGCAAAGGACGACCTCATCGACGTACAGGGCACGGTCATGGCGGTGCACAGCGGCGGGCTCTACCGCGTGCAGTGCGATGCCGGTCATGAAGTTCTGGCCCAACTGAGCGGCCGCATGCGGCGCTTCCGCATCAAGGTCGTACCGGGCGATCGGGTGACGGTCGGCGTCTCTCCCTACGATCCGGTCCGCGGCATCATCACCTTCCGGGCCCGCTGAACATCTTGGATTCCACTACGAGACGGAGACGACCCCGGCGCGGGCGCCGCCCCGCGGGTCGTCCGACACGACGCTCCACCCCGTCGGCGAAGGACTTCGCGGCGCCGTCGGCCGAGCTGACCCTGCCGGCGGCGGTGGTCGACGCGGAGCCGATCGCCTTCGACGACCTCAATCTGGACCCCGCCCTCGCGGAGGGCATCCGCGACCGCGGCTTCGCCAGCACCACCCCCGTCCAGTCCGCCGTCTTCCCCATCGTGGCGAGCGGGCGCGACCTCATCGCCAGCGCCGAGACCGGGAGCGGCAAGACGGCGGCGTATCTGCTGCCGGTGCTCGACCGCCTGTTGAAGGAGGCGGAGGCCCCCGGCCAAGCCAGCGCGGGCGGGACCCGGGTGCTCGTACTGGGGCCGACGCGCGAACTCGTGGTGCAGATCGAGGACGACCTGCAGGGGTTCGTCTACCACACCGGGCTCACGAGCGCGGCGGTGTTCGGGGGCACCCCGATGGCGCCGCAGTCGCAGGCCCTCGAGGCCGGCGTCGACATCGTCGTCGCGACCCCCGGCCGCCTCATCGATCACCTGCGGGGCGGGATCCCCGGGTTCGACCGCATCGACACCCTGATTCTCGACGAGGCCGACCGCATGCTGGACATGGGGTTCTGGCCCGACGTCCGCCGCATCGTCTCCGACGTGCCCCCCGGTCCGCGATCGGGGGGGTCGGGGCGCCAGACCCTGCTCTTCTCGGCCACCATACCCGACTGGGTCCTGCACCCCTTGAAGGAGCTGGCCCGCGATCCGGCCTACGTGCAGATCGGCCAGCGGGGAAAGCCCGCCGAGGGCATCTCGCACGCCGTGGAACGGATGCCGGCATCCCGCAAGACCGCGTGGCTCACGTCGTTCCTGAGTAGGTCGTCGGGATCCGTCCTGGTCTTCGTCAACACCAAGCGCGGGGCGGAACGGCTGGCGCGGGCGTTATCGAGCGCCGGCATCAAGGCCACCGCCCTCCACGCGGACCGGTCGCAGGCGTTGCGGCTGGCCGCGGTGGGCGGGTTCCGCAGCGGCCGCTACCGGGTCCTCGTCGCCACCGACGTCGCGGCGCGAGGGCTCGACATCGACGGCATCAAGACCGTCGTGAACTTCGAGGTGCCCCCCAACCGCGACACCTACGTCCACCGCGTGGGGCGAACCGCCCGGCTCGACGCCACCGGCAGCGCGTTGACCCTCGCGGCGCCGGCGGAGCTGCAGGCGGTCCGGGCGCTGCAGAGCTCGATCGACCTGCAGTTGCGGGAACCCGCGCATGTGGATTGACGATTCGGACGGCCGGCCCGGAGCCCCCGCGCCGACCGGGACCGTGGAAGAGTCCTCCACTACCCCGTCCGCCACTGCGCCCGAGCCGACCCCGGCGGAGGCCCGCTTTCAGAGCTGCCGATGGTCCGTCGACGACGGCGGGCCGCCCTACTGCTCGAACCCGGAGGTCCTGCCCTACGCGGGCAAGGGCGGCTTCAGCGCCGAGTCGTGGTGCCTCGACTGCGCCCTCTACAAGGTGCGGCGGAAGGCCCAGAAGAGACGCCTCGACGACGACGACTACCTGTACTAGCTAGGGCTCGAGGTGCACCTCCGCGAGGGCGATGCCGCGCTCGCCGGCGACGGTGTAAAGGAGATAGGTCCGGCCGTCCTCCTCGTAGATCGCGGGGTCGCGAAGCTGGTTCACGGGCACGTCGACGGCCCCGCCCCGCGACGGTTCCATCGGCAGGCCCGCCCCCTCCCAGTCTCGCTCCGGGCGCAGCACCTCCACCGGCGGGGTCTCGGTCCACGTCCGCCAGTCGCCGGCGAGATCGATGCGCGACTGCAGGATGTGCTCCGGGGCATCGCCCCGCCGCGTATAGAACACGAGCAGCGAGTCGCCCCGCTTCAGCAGGGCCGAATGCCGCATGTCGGGGTTGAACAGGGTCGGCCCCTCCTCGAAGCCGGAGAGGCCGTCCCGGGACCGGTAGACGACGCCGGGCATCGCCAGGGCGTACCAGTAGCCGTCGTGCCGGAAGGCGCGGAAGTACGGCCGGCCGAGGATCTCCGGCCTCGCCTCGAAGTGCAGACCGTCGCGGGACACGGCGGCGCGGGTCACCTGCCGGCCCGCGTCCCGGCCGTGGATGTACATCACGATCTCGCGCCGTTCCTCGATGACGTGCACGTCGGGCGAGGCGATGTGCACGTAGGCGCCGGGGGGCGCGCAGGGCGGGCAAGTGGTCGGGAAGTGCGAGTCGGCGAGGTCGAGGACCCCCGGCTCGTGGGTCGTCCAGGGCCCCTCCAGGGCGTCCGCCCAGGCGAGCCGGATATAGGTGCCCCGGTGATCGGCGAAGTAGAGGTAATAGCGCCCCAGCGGGTCCTCCACCCAGTCGGGCGCCCGGATGAGGGACGGGCCGGCGATGTTGCTGCCCATCGACGCATCCATGTCGGGCCGGATGATGGGGCCGTCCAGGAGCCGCTCGATGCGGACGGTCTGCGCGGCGCCGGGCCAGGCGGGCGCGGTCAGCCCGAGCAGCACGACCAGCAGGCGGCAAACGCTGCGCCGCATTCGAACCGCGCCGGGGGCGGTCTCGCGGCGGCATCCGACGAGAAGCGGAGAACGATGCATGGCGCCTTACTCCGTGAACTCCCTGGCCAGGTCGATCCACTCGCCGTGCGGGGCCAGCTCCCGGTAGGCCCGCCAGTGGGGCTTGGCCTCGGCGGGACGGCCGGTCTTCTCGAGGGTCACGGCCAGATAGAAATGGGCGTCGGGATAGGTCGGGTCGATCTCGAGAGCGCGGCGGTAGTGCCGCACCGAGTCCTCGTGGCGGCCGAGGTCGTGATGGATGTTCCCCAGGTTGAACTGCGCCTCGAAGCACTCGCCGTCGAGGTGCATGGCCCGCTCGTAGAGGGCCTGGGCCTCCACCAGCTCGTCGCGGCCGTAGTGGACGTTGGCGAGGTTGATCAGGGCGGGAACCATGTTCGGATCCAGCATCAGCGCCTTGCGGTAAGCGACGCCGGCCAGCACCTGGTCGCGTTCGTCGCCCTCGTCGAGGGCCGTCCCCTCCTGAAAGAAGGAGATGGCCAGCGACGCCTCGACGGACGAGGCCGGCCGCGACCCCTCGTCGCCCGGCGCGCCCGCCATCGACAACTGGCGCCGCGCCGGCAGCGACACGATGGTGGCCGGGGGCGCGTGCGGCCCGCGTCGGTCGAAGTCGAGGGTCAACTGGCCGTTTCGCGCGGCTTCCAGCTCCCGCAGCACCGCCCTGAACGGTGCGCCGCGCTCGAGGTCGCCGCTGATGCTGCGGACGGTCCGAAGACCCTGGAACCCGTAGTAGCGGTCCACGTCGGTCCGGGCCGCGGGGCGGACCAGCAGCCGCTTCTCGAGACAGCGGAGATGGTCCTCCCGGATCCGCGGGTAGCGGCGGCGGATTCGACGCAGGCTGTAGAAGCGGCGGTCGAGGGCCTCCGCCGTCGGCAGGCCGCCGAGCCGGCAGAACTCGTCCTCGGCGAGGATGCGCACGCTGCCGGGGGCCTGGGCGTTGACATCCTCCGCCTGGCGGAGCTTCGGGCTGCGCATCGCGGATCGCGCGGGGGGGGCCTGCGGCAGCGAGCCCCCGCCCACCACCAGCATCGTCGTCCGCGCCGTCACGTCGTCGGCCGCGACGCCGCCCAACCGCTCCACGAGCTGCCGGGCGGCCCGGTGCTGCACCGAGGCCAGTCGCCCCGCGAACACCACGACCTGGTCACGAAACGGGGAATCGGGCACTATCCCACCGTGCGAAAGATGAACAAGAATAGTCCCGAAGTCAAGCCGCCGGCGACCGCCGGGGCGGTCCCTCGGGGGGCCGCGTCAACCGGCCGGCGCGACCGCCGTCGGAACCACGACGACAGGGCATGGGCCGCGGATGACGCGTCGAACCATCCTCGCGGGTGACGTCGGGGGCACCAAGACCTGGCTGGGGCTGTTCGACGCGGGCGCGCCGCGCCCCGCGCCGCTCGAGACGGCCCGCTACGCCACGCCCGAGTTCGACGGGCTCGCCGACCTCGTGGCCCGTTTCCTCGAGGACGCGGGCGCCCGCGAGTCCCCGGCGGCGGCGTGCTTCGGGGTCGCGGGGCCGGTGCGGGGCGGGTTCTCGCAGCTCACCAACGTCCCGTGGGCGGCCGATGCGCGCGAGATCCGCGACCGCTTCGGGATCGTGTCCGTCCACCTGCTCAACGACGTGGAGGCGATGGGATGGGCCGTGCCCCGGCTCGCCCCGCGCGAGCTCGCCGTCGTGCGCGCCGGGGTCCCCGCGGCCGACGGCAACGCGGCCCTCATCGCCCCCGGCACGGGACTCGGCGAGGCCGGCCTGCATCGGGTCGGCGGGCGCCTGGTGCCGATGCCGTCGGAGGGGGGCCACGCCGATTTCGCGGCGCGCACGCCGCGCGAGCTCGAGTTCGCGGCGGCGTTCACGGCCGAGCGGGGGCGCGTCACCCTCGAGGACGTGGTCTCGGGGCCGGGACTGGTCAACCTGCACGCGTTCACTCACCGCACCGCCGCCTGCCGCGGCGGCGGGTTGCCCGACGATCCGCGGGGCCGTCCCGCCGCGGTCACCGCGAGCGCCCTCGCGGGAACCTGTCCGGCGTGCGCGGAGGCCCTGCGACTGTTCGTGTCGGCGCTCGGCGCCGCGGCGGGCAACCTCGCGCTGCGGACCCTCGCCACCGCCGGCGTCTACATCGGCGGCGGCATCGTGCCCAACCTGTTACCCGCCGTGCGGACCGGCGGCTTCGCCGACGCCTTCCTGGACAAGCACCCCATGCGCGGCCTCCTCGAACAGGTGCCGGTGCAGGTGATCCTGGAAGACCGCCCGGCCCTGCTCGGGGCCGCCGTCGCCGCCCGCGAGCTCTCGGCGTAGCGGGTAAGGCCGCCCGGCCCTGCTCGGGGCCGCCGTCGCCGCCCGCGAGCTCTCGGCGTAGCGGGTCATGCCGCCCGGCCCTGCTCGGGGCCGCCGCCGCCGCCCGCGAGCTCTCGGCGTAGCGGGTCATGCCGCCCGGCCCTGCTCGGGACCGCCGTCGCCGCCCGCGAGCTCTCGGCGTAGCGGGTCATGCCGGCGGAACCGCGAGGCGTGGCCGTCGGGCGGCGGGGAGCCTGCCCCGTGACCGGGGCGCCGAATCCGCCGGTCTCGATTCCCCGCGGCGTCGGTATCCGAGAGAAGCTGGTCGAGCGTCGCTTGAAACGCGGAGTAGGGTCTCGCCCCACTCATCTTGGCCACCAAGCCGAGCCTCCCGTCGTCACGGACCCTGGCGAAGAAGAACGTCGGCGTCGCGCTGACGGCGATCGCTTCGCCATGCCGGCGGTCCTCCAGGACCTGCGCCGGCGCCGTCGTCAGCACACGGTGCCGAACGCGAACCCCGCCTCGCGCAGCGCCGGGACGAGGCCGGCGGTGGCGTCGACGGCGTAGCGGCGGTCGGGGCGCGGGTCCTCGTGGTGGCCGTCGTGCATCACGATGATGTCGCCGTCGGACACGCGGCCCGCGAAGCGGCGCACCAGTCGATCGGGGTCCCGCGTCCGGAACCAGTCCCAGTCCCACAGGAACCAGCCCCAGCCGATCAGGGTGTGGTCCATCCGCTTCAGGCCTTCGTACATGCGCCCGCTGCGCCATCCGCCGTGGGGCCGGAACGCCGGGCACGGGCGGTGGCCGGCGAGGCGCTCGATGCGGTCGGCGGCCGCGGTCAGAGTGCGGCCGAGCGCGTCCGGCGACAGCAGCATGAGCCGGCGGGTGTGCGAGTGCAGGGCCACCGCGTGGCCGTCGCGGAACATCCGCTCGACGATGGGCGCGGTCTCCGCGGTGACGTGGCGGTCGAGCACGAAGAAGGTGGCGACCGCCCCCTCCCGGGCGAGGACGTCGAGCAGGTCGGGGGTCGCGGTCGGGTTGGGGCCGTCGTCGTAGGTGAGGTAGATTGTGGGGACGCCCCCCACGACCGGCATGCTCCAGCGGGAGGGCGCCGGGGTCAGGGCGTCCAGCAGGAACGGAAAGGGAGCGATATGCGAGAGCGCCAGCACGCCGGCGCCGGCCGCGACGAACAACAGGAACATCCGTCCACCCCCGGTCAAGGTCGGCGCAGCCGGTATGGAAGTCTCGCCGCCGCGACGGCCCTGGGCCTAGCCCTTCTCGCCTGCACGGGGCCGACCGACGCCGTGGGCGAAGCCGCGCCGGCGCCCGGGATCGCGTCGCCAGCGGAACGGACCTCGGCAACCGCACGGAACGAACCGTCAGCCGCCGGAAACGCTTCGGCGGCGGAACGGAACGTGAAGTCGGCGGAGCTGCAGGCTCCGTCAGCCGCCGCGGGCAGGGCGGCCCGGCCCCCGGCCGACCGGGAGAACGACCGCATGTCGATGGTCGAGCGACAGCTCATCGCCCGTGACATCACGGATACCCGCGTCATCGAGGTCATGCAGCGCGTGCTGCGCCATCGCTTCGTCCCCGAGGACATTCGCGGGGCGGCCTACGACGATCGGCCGCTGCCCATCGGCTACCGGCAGACGATCTCTCAACCCTACGTGGTGGCCTACATGACCCAGGCCCTGCAGTTGGCGCCCGACGCGCGAGTGCTCGAAATAGGCACCGGCTCGGGCTACCAGACGGCGGTGCTCGCGGGGCTGGTCGACACCGTGTACTCCATCGAGATCGTGCCTCCCCTCGCCGCCCGCGCCGCCGCCACCCTGGCCGAGCTGGGCTATGACAACGTGCGGCTCCGCGAGGGGGACGGCTACGCGGGGTGGCCGGAAGCGGCGCCGTTCGACGCCATTATGGTGACGGCGGCGCCCGACCACGTCCCGCAGCCCCTCGTCGACCAGCTCGCCGTCGGCGGGCGGATGATCATCCCGGTGGGGGACGACCGGCAAACGCTGACGGTGCTGACCCGAACGAACGACGGCGTCACCGAGGAGGCGGTGCTCCCGGTGCTCTTCGTGCCGATGACCGGCGAGGCGGAACGCCGCTGACCAGCGAGGCGAGCACCCCCGACCGGCCGGGCGAAAACGCCGCCGACCGGCGAGGCGGAAACGCCGCCGACCGGCCGACGCGGGCATCCCGCCTCGTCCCCTCGGGTCCCCGCTGAACCGCTGGGACACGGACACCGCCTCGTCCCCTCGGGTCCCCGCTGAACCGCTGGGACACGGGCACCGCCCCCTCCCCTCGGGTCTCCGCTGAACCACTGGGACACGGACACCGCTTCACGACACGCCGGCCGGGGCGGCGACGCCGCCGACCACGGCAGCCCCGCCGGACGCGGCGGCGCCGAGCGCGGCGATCGACACCTCGGCCGCGGTGCGCTCCGCCACGTCGCGGAACGCCTGCGCCGCCGGCGACTCCGGCTCGGCGACGACGAGGGGGTTTCCCGAATCGCCTCCTTCGCGAATCGGCTGGTAGATGGGAATCCGCCCGAGGAACGGGACGCCCATCGCCTCCGCCGTCGCCTCGCCGCCGCCCTTCCCGAAGATGTCGCTCTCGTGGTCGCAGGACGGGCACACGAAGTGGCTCATGTTCTCGACGAGGCCGAGGACCGGCACGTTCAGCTTCCGGTACATCGCGACCGCGCGGCGGGAGTCGGCGAGCGAGACGGTCTGCGGCGTCGTCACCACCACCGCCCCCGACACCGGGACGGTCTGACTCAGGCTCAGCGCGACGTCTCCGGTGCCGGGAGGCATGTCGACCACCAGGTAGTCGAGCTCGTCCCACCGCACCTCGCGGAAGAACTGCTGCACGACGCCGTGCAGCATCGGGCCGCGCCAGATGATGGGGGTCTCGTCCTGGGTCAGGAAGCCCATCGACACCACCGGGATGCCGTGCTGCCGCGCCGGCACGATCTTCTTGCCGTCGGTCTCGAGCTGCGCGCGCACCCCCAGCATGATGGGGAGGTTGGGTCCGTAGACGTCCGCGTCGATGAGCCCGACCCGCCCCCCGTACCGCGACAGCGCGATGGCGAGGTTCACCGCCACCGTGCTCTTGCCGACGCCGCCCTTTCCGGCCCCGACCGCGATGACGTTCTTCACGCCGGGAATGGGGGCGCGGCCGGCGTCGGGCGAGGCCACCGCGCGGACGTTCGCGGTCATCTCGACGTCGACGCCGCTCACCCCGTCGAGGGCCGAGACCGCGGCCACCGCCTGGTCGTGCATCTGCTCCTTCACCGGACACGCGGGGGTCGTCAGCTCGATGGCGAACGACACCCGCCCGGCCTCGACGCGGAGGTCCTTGACGAATCCCAGGCTGACGATGTCACGACCCAGATCCGGGTCGCGTACGACGCGAAGCGCTTCCAACACTGCCGACGGTTCGACTGGCTGCATGGGTCCTCGATACTTCCCGGTCACGGCGTGCTCTTCGGCGGCGGCGCGACCACGACGGAACTGTCAGCTTAGTCAGATCGTAGAAAATCTCGCAAGTGCAACCGACGGACGGGCCGACTCGGACGCCCCGGGTCGTGTCGTACGGCCGGCTCGGCGCCCCGCGGCGCAGCCCCGCGTCGCACCGCGCCGAAGGGCGCCGGCGGACGCCGATGCGCCGGCTGACCAGGCGCGACGAGGGAGCCTGCCGGCAGCATCGGCGGCATCGACAGCATGCGACCGAGGAACGACGACGCAGGCCGGCGGACAGCGCCCTCGAACGCAGCGCGGACTCTCGCGATGGGCTGTCACGCCCCGGAGATGATGATGACGCGAGGGCAAGGGCAACGCCTACCGCTACGACGCGGCTCGCGACGGGCTGTCACGCCCCGGAGATGATGATGACCGACGAACAGACCCCCGATTCACCGACCCCGCCGCCGGCTCCGCCGTCCACGCCGGCTTCGCCGCCGCCTGAGCCCGCGGGGCCGGGAGCGCCGCCGCCGCCCGGAGCACCGCCGCCGCCCGGAGCCCCGGGGCCGGGGGCACCGACCCCGCCCGGAGCCCCGGGGCCGGGGGCACGGACGCCGCCGACGCCGCCGGCGGGAACCGTGTCACCGAACCGAGGATTGATGGTGGTGCTGTCGTACCTGTGGCTGCTGGCGATCGTCCCCCTCCTGGTGGAAGAACAGGACGAGGAGGTGCGGTGGCACGCCAAGCACGGACTGGTCCTGTTCGGGGCCGAGTTCATCGGGTTCATGGCCCTCGCGATACTGAGCGGCATCGCGGGGCTGTTCGCCATCCTGCTCGTGCCGCTGGCCCAGCTCGGCGTGCTGGTGCTCCATGTCGCCTGCATCGCGAAGGGGCTGCAGGGCGGCCGACTGCTGATCCCGCACGTCAGCGAGTACACGGACAGGTTCTAGTTGACCGTCCCTGAGAGAAGCTGCCCATGTCGCGGGGCGTTTCCGCAGCGTCTGCCAGCTAAAACCAGCGACAGGACGGCAGAGGAAGCTCTGGGACAGTCCACTAGCACCAGCTCCAGCTCCGGCGAGGCTCCGACTCGGATCGACGAGGCAGGTAGGCTCAGGTAGTCGTCGGCACGGACTCCTGGGCGCGGCCGGCCGGGGGCCAGGGTCCGACCACGGACGCGCGGGGCGCGCCGGCGACGACGAGGCGGACGATCACGGAACGGAGATGCGCATCCGGACGCGCGCGGCCGGGGCGTAGGGGGGAGTCACGTCGAAACACAGGCAGGTGCCGTCCCGGACCCCCGGCGGCACCACGAGCTGGAGCTGGTGCGGCAGGAGCCCCGCCCCGCTGCCGTCACACGCGCCGCAGGGGTCGGGCCACACCTCGCCACGCCCCCCGCAGGCCGGGCAGGTATGGGGCAGGCACACGTCGAAGGGCACGCTGACGCCGCGGTCGGCCTGCGACGGGGTCAGGCGCACGTCGGTAGACAGCGGGCGCGGCGCGGTCTCGCCGAAGAACGACCGGCGCATGCGGTCGACGAGCCTCCCCATCGACGGAAAGTCGATGTCGATCTCGTCGCGAAAGGCGTCGTCGCCCGCGGCGGCGGGCGAGTTCGGCAGCCCCCCCGCCGGCGAGCCCGGCCCCGCCACGGCATCGTTCCCGTTCGGCGTCTCCACCGCGTACGCCACGTGCCACGAGTCGAGCCGGTCACCGCGGCTTGGCTCGCCGCGCCGCGCCCGGCACGTGTGCGCGAGGTCGCGCCAGGCGCGCCGAACGTCAGGCAGGGAGGGCGAACGGGGCAGACCGAGCCGCCGACGATAATCGGACATCGGCCACTTACCTTAGGAGCGCCCTCCGGCCTTGTCAATGCCCTGTCGCGGCGATCGGGCGCCGCGCGGCGGGCGCCTGCGAATCGCCGAGGCGCCGGTCCGACCCGTCGGGGACGCCCGCCCCCCGCACGGTCAGGCCGGGGATGAGGATGTCGTGCGCGACGGCGTCTCACTGCCTGTCGTGCGTACGGCCGCGAGAGCTTGTCAACGAAGAGACCGGGTGCTACGTTGTGGCCGCCATGCCCGACCCCGCGACGCCGACGGCCGGCCCAGCCGGTCCCATGTTGCCGACCTGCCCGGACTGCGGCGGCATTCTCGAGCCCTCCGCCCCGCCCTGGCAGAGGTTGATGGACTCGCTACCGTCGGGCCGCACGAGCCGCCCGGCGCGCGAGGCGGGGGGCTGGCAGTGTCTCATCTGCGGCTACCGAAGGCCGTGAGCATCCGCGTTCCGCGGGGCGGGCACGACGCCTGCCGCCGTTCCGGGCCATGGCCGTGAGAATCCGCGCCCCGCGGCGCGCCGACCGCCGTTCCGGGCCATGGCCGTGAGAATCCGCGCCCCGCGGGGCGGGTACGACGCCGGCCGCCGGCCCGAGCGAGAGTCCGCGCCCCGCGGCGGGGGGGCGCCTGCCGCCGTCCCAGGCAATGGCCGTGAGAGTCAGCGCCCCGCGGGGCAGGCGGCGCCGGCCGCCGCCCCGGGCAGCGGTCGGCAGCGGTCGGCCCGCGCTCCCTCCCAACCCGCGCCCGGTACGATACGATGACAGGCGGCCATGACGACTGACAGCATCCAGTTGGACATCAGGACGAAGTCGCGCGGCGCGCATTGGATCGCCTGGGTCACGCGGGACGGCGGCGACGAGCCGCTCGATTCGGTCATCCTCGTGGGTCGCACCGAGGCCGAGGCGGAGGCCGAAGCCCGGACGTGGGCGGACCGGCTCGCGGCCGATCCCGTCCTCATCCGCAGTTGATCCGCGCCACGAGTCCGCGCCGTGGAACGGCGCCGATTCCTGGAGGATCGATGGTCGCCAGCCGGAGTCGAAGGCGACGACGAGTGGCGGGCGAGGAGCCCGCGCCGCGGAACGGCGCCGATGGCCGGAGGATTGGTCTGGCGCAGGCGGAGCCCAAGGCGACGAGTGGCGGGCGACGAGTGGCGGGCTCGTCCGCGGTGCGCTCCGGACGCCTCACGACAGGTACAGGACGCGGCCGTCGACCGGCCGGCCGGGAAACAGGGCGCGCGCGGCCTCCAGGTAGAGCGCGAGCTGTGTCTCGTGCCCGGGCCGGGGGGCGCCCGTCTTGAGTTCGACGACCGTCACCCCCCCGTCGGGCCGTCGGCGAAGGCAGTCGATGGCGCCGCGGACGAAGACGGGTCCCCCGTCGCCGTCGTCCCCGTCTCGGCGGAGCGTGAACGGAACCTCGAACCGGCAGTCGCCCTCGAGGAGCTCGCCCACGTCCGGCCGGCGCACGGCGCGCCGGTAGACGCCCGCCGCCTCTTCGGCCAGCGCCCGATGGTCGGCTCGCGCGCGCTCCTCGCGCTCCATCGCCGTCACCGCCCGATCCGCCGGCTCCGCGTCGCCGGCAACGCGGCCCACCCCTTCCCCGTCGTCCCGCAAGAGCCGGTGCACGAGACGTCCGACCACGCGGTCGACGCCGCGTGACCGGCCCGATCCGCCCGCGACCGCCCCGCCATCCGCGAGCGCGGTGACCGCGACGCGAGGCGGCCCGACGGCCGGGCGCCACGGCCCGAAGCGGTCCGGGTCGGCGGGAGCCGCCGCCCCGGGCGGACGGAAGCAGACCGCCTTGGCCTCCGGCCCGACGACGGCGAAGCGGTGCGCGCGACCCGACGGACCCGTCCAGGTCGCCCACAGGCGTTCCCGCGCGCGGGTCGCGGCGACGTAGGGCAGCCGCTTGCTCTCCTCCAGCTCTCGGTCCCGTCGATCCCGATCGGCGGCGGACCGGAACGGAGCCGCCGTCGCCGCTCCCGCGGCGAGCTCCGTGAGGAGAGCCGGCGGCATCACCGCGGCCAGGCTGCCGGCGCCCGGCTGGATGGCGCCGCCGGTCAGCGTCGCCGAGAGGTACAGGCGGTCCCGCGCGCGGGTCGCGGCGACGTAGAGCAGCCGCTTGCTCTCCTCCAGCTCTCGGTCCCGTCGATCGCGATCGGCGGCGGATCGGAACGGAGCCACCGAGACCGACGGCTCGCCGTCGCCCCGGTCGGCCACGACCCGTACCGGCGGCGGAGGCCCGCCCGCGCCACGCGCCAGCTCCACCAGGAACACCACCGGGAACTCGAGCCCCTTGGCGGCGTGGACGGTCATCAGGTTGACCGCTTCGAACGCGTCGACCACGGCGTTCGACACGTCGCCAGAGAGGCGGTCGAGGTGATCGGCGATGCGGGCCATGGTCACGAACCCCCGGTTCTGCACGCGCCGGACCAGCCCCCGGAGCTTCTTCAGGTTCTCGCGCGCCTGCACCAGTCGCGGCCCCTGCAGCTCGAACGCATAGGCGCAGTCCGCGAGGATGCGGTCCAACAGCTCGGCCGGCGAGGTCCGGTCGACGGCGGCCAGCCAGGCGGGCACGCTCGCCCGCAGCCGCAGCAGGAGGTCACGGTCCAGCGCGTCCAGCCGTTCGAAGAGAGGCTCCGGGCCCTCCGGCCGCAGCGACTCGGCGAGATGACCGGCCAGCCCGGCGAGGGCGCGATCCGTCAGCCCCACGAGCCGCGACCGGAGCAGCGCGGCGGCGCGGAGCTCCGAGGCGGGGTCGGCGAGGAACCGGATCAGGGCGCGGCAGTCCTTGATCTCGTCGGCGTCGAAGAACCCCAGGCCCTTGTAGACGCAGGCGGGAATCCCGCGCGCCTCCAGGGCCGCCTGAAACTCCCGGTGCGTCTCGCGCGAGCGGAACAGTATCGCGACGTCGCTCGGGGCGGCGCGGCGATGTGTCCCTTCGTCGCGGTCCCGCACCACGGCCCCGTCCAGCAGTCGGGCGACCTCGCCGGCGACCCGGGCCGCGGACTCCTCCAGGCTGTCGGCGGACACGACGCCGAGCGGCGCGTCCGCGGCGGCGGCCGCCTCCCGCCCCGCCGCGTCGGCCTCCAGAGGGAACCGGTCCCGCTCGTCGTATCTGAACCCATCGCGGGGGCGGTCGGTCTTCTCGACGGCGCCGAACAGGTCGTTGACGAACGCCAGCAGGGCCGGCGCCGCCCGGAAGCTGTGGGAGATGGCGCGGCGCACCTCGCCCTCCGGCCGCAGGGCCCTGATCGAGCTCGCGGCGTCCTCGATGACCGCGGTCTCGGCGTCCCGGAACCCGTAGATCGACTGCTTGCGGTCGCCGACGACGAACACCGAGGGGGGCGCCGGGGCGTCGTGCACGAGGCCGAATCCTTCCCCCCACGACTGAACCAGCAACGACACGAGCTCCCACTGGGCCCGGCTCGTGTCCTGGAACTCGTCGACGAGCAAGTGGTGATAGCGCGACTCCAGCCGGTACCGGCTCTGGGCGAACTCGTCCATGCGGCGCAGCAGGTCCAGGGCCCGGGCCAGCACCCCCGAGAAGTCGAGCACGGACCGGGCGGCGAGCTCCCGCTCGTACTCGGTCACCGCGATCGCGAACATGCGCTGCACCCCGCGCGCGAGCACGACGTTCAGATCGCGGTCCAACGCGGCCAGCGCCTCCGCCACCGCGGGGGCGAGGGACCGCGCGAGGGCGCAGTGCCGCCGCCATGCCGCGGGAGACCGGCACTGGTCGGCCCGGTAGGGCGCGAACCGCCGGCGCGGCCGGCCGGCCGCGGTCAGGAAGTACTCCCGGACCCGATCGAGCGAGGGGCGCAGGGCCTCGGGCTCGGACCCGGCCGGGTCCGCGAGGCCGGGGAGCGCCCGCGCGAGGGCCCGGAACCGGGGATGGGCGACGGGGCCGTCCGCGAGGAACCGCTCGAGGCCGCCGTCGACGCCCCCGAGAAGCCGCGAGAGCCTGGCCGCGGCGTCGCGGCACGCGCCGCCGGCGGTCAGCCCACGCGGCGCGGCCATGAGGAACCGCTGCAGCGCCGCCGGCGCCACCAGCCGCCGCTCCAGCAGATGGGCGAGCGCGGTCCGCACCCGGCCCGGCCCCAGGCGGGCCAGCACCATCGCCACCGCGACGTCGTCGGCGGCCACCGCGCCGCACGCCGCGAGGGTCCGGTCCAGAGCCTGCTGGACGAGCCGGGGCGCTTCGGTCTCGTCGGTCATCCCGAACCCGGGATCGAGGTCCGCCTCGAGGGGGAACTCGCGCAGCAGCGACAGGCAGAACGCGTCGATGGTGCTGACGGCGACGTCGCCCAGCCGGTCCCGCAGCCCCCGCCAGCGGCCGCGGTCGCCGGGCGGCCCGTCGGCCAGCCGCCGAAGCTGCCGGATGATGCGGTCCCGCATCTCCGCCGCCGCCTGCCGCGTGAACGTGATGGCAAGAATGTTCGACGGGTCCACGCCGGCCCGCAGCAGGTTGACGTAGCGCGACACGAGGACGGTGGTCTTGCCGGTGCCCGCCGAGGCCTCGAGGACGACGTTGTTGGCCGGGTCGACGGCGAACGCCCGCGCCGCCGCGTCACGCGGGACGCCGGCGGGCCGAGCCGGACCGCGCCGCCGGCCGGCATCGCCGTCGCTCTCGCCGAACAGCGGCAGCTGGCGCTCATTCGTCACCGACGTAGTCCTTCCTGCAAACCGTGGGGTAGTCGCAGAAGGCGCAGCGATAGGGCTCGGCGGGGCGAACGGGAAAGCGCCCGTCCTCGATGCCGCCGACCGCCTCGAGAAAGCGCTGTTGGCCTTCGGCCAGCGCCCCCCCGATGTCCTGGCCGCGGTCCAGCGGCACCCAGGGCCGCGGCTCGCCGAACGCGACGTAGCCCGCCTCGGCAAGCCGCCACTCGCGCTCGTGCCGGCCCGCGAGCACCTGCTCGGCGCACCGACCGTAGATGGGAAGCTGCAGCGACCGGGCGCGGTCGGGAGCGCGACCGGTCTTGTAGTCGACGACCCGCAGCCCCCCTCCCTCGATCAGATCGATGCGGTCGGCGGCGCCGCGCAGCCGCACGCGGCGCGGGCCGGCGGCCCCGTCGAGCCGATGCTCGCCGTCGAGCCGGACCTCCAGCAGCCGCTCCAGCACCCGGCCCGGCCGATCCGCCTCCAGCATCAGCAGGCGGTCGAGGACGCCGGCGCCGGCCGGCGAGCCCAGCAGCCAGATTCGCTCCACCGCCCGGTCGCGGGGCGGCAGCCCCGCCAGATGCTCCTCGGCGACGGCGAGGGCGAGGGCGCGGGCGCGGGGGAACGCGTCGACGTCGACGGCGCCGCCCCCCTCGCCCTCCCACCGATCGAAGAACGCCCGCAGGACCTCGTGCACGAACCGCCCGCGCGACCGCGGGCCCAGGATGATCTCGTCGTCAGGCTCCTCGCCGAGCCGCAGCACCGATGCCGCGAAGTACTGGAACGGGCAGCGCAGGTACCGTTCGACGCCGCCGATGGCGTAGGTGGCGGGCGCCTGCGGACCAGCCTGTCCGCCGACTCGGGCCTGCGCCTGCGCCTTCGCCTGCGCCCGGCGTCGTTCCCGCAGGGCCAGCCACCCGGCCGGCCCGTCCGGAAGCGGCACCGCGGCCGGCGTCTCCGCGAGCCCGGCGTCGGCCGTCACCCGCCCGGCGGGCGGAGGCTCGACGAAGATCTCGACGTCGGGGTCCGCCAGGTCTTCGAGCAGCACCGAATCCGCCACCACGGCATCGTCCTCGAAGGCGACGGTGGACACCGTCACTCGCCGGGCCGCCGACCCCAGCAGGTCGCGGAAGGCGGCCCGGGCGGCCCGCTGGCGGTCGATCTCGCGAGGCCACCCGAGCAGGTGCAGGAGCGACGCCGGGTAGAGAGACGTCGGCCGCGCGAGATCGGGCCACTCCCGGTCCACGAGCCCCACCAGGCACAGGTTGTCGAAGGCGCCGTAGCGCGCAGCTTCCGCATCGACGAGCGCCACGCCGGCTTGCCCGGCCGCCACCCCGGCGCCGCCGACGGGCGCATCGGGGCCGACCGCCCCGGCGGGCGCATCGGGGCCGGCCGCCCCGGCGCCGCCGGGAGCGGCGAACGTCGCCGCCTCGATCAGGCGCCGCAGGGTGGACGTGGTCGCGGCGAGGTTCACGACGGGATCGTCGTGGCGGGCATGGGCGTCCCGCCAGTCGCGCAGGACGCCGAGCACCGCGGCCCGCCCCCGCGACTCGCGCGCCGCCGTCTCCGCGTCGGGCGGCCCCGGCGGGCGGCGCCGCTCGACGAACCCGAGCAGACAGTCGATGTGGGCGCTCGCGGGAGCGGGCCGGGCCAATCCGGCCAGCTCGTCGGCCGCCGCCGCCGCCACCCGCGCCGCCCGCGCCGCCGGGGCACCGCGGGCCCCGCCGTCGGGACCGCTCCACCGGGCCGCGAACCGGTGGAACGGGTTCCCCGCCCCGCCCTCGTCTCCCCGGCCCGCGACCCCCAGGTACCGCGCCTCGCGGAGTTCGCGGTCGAGACAAGAGATCGCCGGCGGGTCCAGGGTCCCCTCTTCATCGGCGAACGAGAAGTGCGGCGAGCGCAGCAGCTCGACGGCGGCGCGGCGCGCGTACCCGGAGGACACGAACGACAGCACCAGGTCGAGGGCGGCCGCGAACGGCTCGGACGCCAGGGGCAGGGTGTCGCCCGTCTCCCACGCGACCCCGGCCGACGCGAACAGGTGGCGCGCGGCGTAGAGGTACGGCAACGGACGCCGGAACACGACCGCCGTGCGTTCGCCGGCCGGCCGACTCTTCACGAGCCGGAGAACGGCCAGCAGCTCCTCCTCGCGGTCCCGCCAGGTGAAGTGCCTCCGCTGCGACCGAGCGTCAGGAACGGCCAGCCGACCCGTCCCGCCCGGCTCCCCCCGAACCGGCGCCTCCTCGATGCCGGGCAGCAGGTCGTCGAGCCGTTCCCGGTACCCGGCCGCGAGCAGCGACGACGTCGAGACCACGTCGAGCCGGGCGAGCCCGGGGAGGCGGGCCAGCAGATCGAAGTCGGCCGGCCACAGACCGTCCCGGCCGGACGCCCGGTCGGCGACCGTCACCACCACCTGTTGGATGGGGCGGCGCAGCCCCGTCGCGAGCACCGACGCGCGCAACCCGTGCTCGTCCGCCCGCCCCGAGGCCGCAACCCGCCGCTCGTAGGCTCGAAACGTCCCCGCGAGAAACCGCGTCTGCCGCAGCATGCGGCGCGCGCCGCGATCGAGGTCCCGGCTCGGTTCGAGCGCCTCGACCAGCAACCGTTCGAAGGTCTCGACCTCCAGCCGGCGCCGGCGCAGCTCGTCGTACAGCGCGAGAAGCCCGTCGACCAGCCCGGGATGCAGCTTGAACGGAGGCTCCACGCCCGCGGCCCGCACCTCTTCGGCAGCGGCCCGGCCGCAGACCAGGCGCTCGACCCCGCCGAGCCGCGGCGCGACGTCGCACCCCCGTCGATGCAGCTCGCCGTACAGCTCGTCGCGGGTCGCCACGCGGGGCAGCACGAGCACGGACCGCTCTGCGAGCAGGTGCTGTTCGAGGGTCCAGCGCAACTGGTCGGCGGCCGCGCGAGAAGGCACGAGCACCAGCGCCTCGCGCAGGTCCCAGGGCCGGTCCCAGTCCAGGCAGCCGGCGACCGCACGGCGGAAGGACGGCAGGTCCGGCGCATCGAACAGCCTGATCCGGCGGGAAGTGGTCACGGCAGCCCGGTGCGCCGGGGGGTCCGTCTCGCGTGTCTCGGGTCGACCCGCAGGCGCTGTGGAAAAACTGTGCAATACATGTGCACGAGGTGTGGATCACCAGTGGAGAACGGTTTTTTTTTGCCGCAAACGATGGCTCGTCCCCGTCAATCGGGGAGGTGTGGATCGGTCTTCGTACCTTCCTTCGCTTGATCGTCTCCGCCAGCCGGCTACGATCCTGGTCTCTCAGCCGCGAAACGAAGTCATCGCCCTCGCGCCGACAGACCGTGTCCGCTCAACGCTTCGAACGCGCCATCGCCGACCGACGATACGTCATCGAGGCGACCCTGGTCGATCTTGACCGGTGGCGGGCGTACCTCGTCGGCGCGCCTGGAGGACCGAGCGCGCTGATGCCGTTCTACGGCGAGACCCCCGAGCAGGCGGTCGAGCGCCTCGCCAACTGGCTGGCGCTCGCTCACCGGTCGTCGACGTTGACGTACGGCGCGAACGACCGCCCGGCCGGAAGTGACGGTTGAACCGTGGCCCGCCGCGACGGGCGCGGCCCGACCGCCCAGGCGGAGCGGGGCGCGCCCGTCGCGCACGGCGGAAGCCCGGGCGCCGCCGCCGAAGCGCTGCCGGGTCGGGCCGGGACAGGGACCACGCCCGGCGGATGTTCGAGGAATGCGGCCGGAAGAGACGTGGTGGAGCAGCGGACCGCCCCATATTGGCGTCGTCCAGAAACGTCCCCGCTCGTCCGTAAACTGTCCATAAGCCTTTATCTATCAGCATCATACCTTCCAACCACGGTCGGACTGAACCGAGTCCACGAAGGCTGCCGACGTATCACCGGCGTGCGCGCTCGCAGCCCCCTTGAGGTACTCTTGGGATGGGCGAAGTGGCGGCATCCGGTCGCCCAGGGGGTCGAGTGGCGGACGCGATGCGGATCGAACCGGACGTCAGCGGCGTGGAGGTTTTCCTCGTCGGGGTTTTCAACCCGGCGATCTTCACTCCCGCATGGTTCGCGATGCATGAACTGCTGCCGAAAGCGGCGGCGGACAGCGCTGAGCTTAGCGTTGCCCATCCACGGTTGACCCGGTTCTCGCTCGACTGGCTCAACCTCCAGGTCAAGACCGATCGCTTCACGGCCGACACCCGGCAGGCGCCGCACGTTCGCGTTCAAGATCTCGTCGTGCGGGTGTTCAGGGAGCACCTGCACCATACGCCGCTCAGAGCATTGGGCATCAACCGCTACGTACATTTCCGCGTCGACAGTTCGGCCGAGCGAGACCGGATCAGGACGGCGCTTGCCCCGACGGAACCATGGGGGCACTGGCGTGAAGAGCTCGCACTGGACCAAGAGCACGGCGGGATGACGTCGCTGACGATGTCACAGACCCGCCCGGCCGGAAGACCTTCGGGCGGAAGGATCAACGTCACCGTTGAACCGTCCAATCCCGTCGGTGACGGCCGGACCGGGGTGTTCGTCCGCGTGAACGACCATTACGCGGCAGCCGATGGTCCCCCCGGCGGGAACGCGGAGTTGACGGCGTGTCTCCACGACCGATTCGAAGCCTCGATCCGGCGCAGCGACGGCATCATCGATCACATCATGTCCCTGTCGAAGGGAACGGAGAATTCGTGAACTTCACGTCACAGCCCACGCAAGCATCCACGGTGGACAACCCCGATGCCGCTCCGCCCGTCGCGACATCGGAAATCGATGCCACGGAAACACTTCGTGTGGCCGACGAGGATGTCGACTTGGCATTGGCGTCGCCTTCGGTGGGGACGCAGGGCGGGCCACAGCACGCACCGGCCGATACGCCGATCCCCTTTTCCGATCGCGCCGGGAACGAAGAGAGCGCTGCTCAGATCCTGAGCTTCCCGCCACAACCCGCGCCGGCGGGACCCAGGGCGACGCTGCACGCCTTGCAGGAGTGGGAAGGCTACGTCGTCGAAGTGAAGCGCGATGAGCTCGTGGCGCGGCTGGTCGACCTGACGGCCGGTTCAACCCATGAGGAGGAAGAGGCGATCATTCCCTTGGCGGAGATCGCCGAGCCCGACACCGTGCGGGTCGGCAGCATCTTCCGCTGGGTCATCGGCTACGAGCGGTCTCCTTCCGGCACGAAGAAGCGCGTGTCCCAGATCGTGTTTCGCGACCTCCCCGGATGACGGAGCGCGACTTGCGGGAAGCCCAGAGTTGGGCGCGCGAGACGCTGCAGGCGTTCCAGCGGTGAAGGTTCCCGGCCACCCCCCGAGCGAGGATGAGTTCGAGGTCACGCTCCTCGGCCCCGGGTACGGTGAAAGCGTCGTCCTGCACATCGGCGGGGGCGCCTGGATCCTGGTGGATTCCTGTGGTCGCGCCGACGCGCCGGCCGCCCTCGACTATCTGCGGGCCATCGGCCTCGATCCGGCTCGTGTCGTCACGTTGATTGTCGCCACGCACTGGCACGACGACCACATTCGCGGCATGGCGCGGCTGGTCGAGACTTGCACGAACGCCAAGTTCTGCTGCGCGAGCGGCTTCTGCCGCAACGAGTTCCTGACCGTAGTCGGTGCCCTCGAGGGTCGTCATGTCGCGGCTTTCGGATCCGGGGTGCGTGAGATCCACGGTACCTTCTCCCGACTGCTTGAAGCCGGTTCCACGCCCACCTGGGCTATCGCCAACCGCCGTCTCCTCGCCCAGGGTCCGTGCGAGATCTGGTCGCTTACCCCCGCGGACGCTGCCATTGTGAACTTCCTGAGAGCACTGGGTCGGCTGGTGCCGGAAGCGGGCGAGGCGGCGACGAGGCTCCCCAGCCTCTCGCCCAACCGCGTCGCCGTTGTGCTGTGGATCACGGTGGGCGACATCGCCGTGCTGCTCGGGTCGGACCTGGAGCGGGACGGCTGGTCGACGGTGGTGCGGGATCGCGACCGGCCAGCCGGCCGGGCATCCGTGTTCAAGGTGCCGCATCACGGATCGGCGAACGCCCACGAGCCCGACGTGTGGAAGGACATGCTGGATCCGGATCCGGTTGCGGTCATCACTCCGTGGAAGCGAGGTGGGAGAGTTGTCCCGAACCGTCGGGATAAGCAGCGCATCCTCGACGAGACGGAGAACGCGTTCGTGAGCGCAGCAGCGGATTCGGCCGCCCAGGTCCGTCGTCGAGACACCATGGTCGAACGCACGGTCCGCGAATCCGGCATCAGGCTCCGACGGACGCAGACGCCGGAGGACGGAGTTCGACTCCGCCGGCGGATCGGGTCAGGCGCAACGTGGCAAGTCGAGCGATTCGGCTCGGCCTGTCATCTTCGAGACTTCGCCGTCTGAAACCCGCATCCGGCCGGGAGGGCGGGGAGGTCGGGGCGCCATTGACGCGCACGTCCGACCCGGACGCGGCGCCCGTAGGGCCCTCCCGTGCGCCGCGCCCGACCGCTCTCGGCCATCGCGTGCTAGAATTCATGGACGGCTTCGAGATCCACCGGGGAGGAGTGATTCTTGTCGGCGATGACGGCGCCGGCCGTCAGTGCGTATCACCCATCAGGGCGCCATCCGTGTGCGCGTCACCAAGCCGCGCCAGCCGCCCGTGCAGCTGGCAGCCACCGGCTGGCAGTACTTCGTGGATTTCTCGTAAGTCATTGATTTCGAACGGTGTGGGCCGCTAGCTCAACTGGTAGAGCAGCAGACTCTTAATCTGCGGGTTCGGGGTTCGAGTCCCTGGCGGCTCACCAACTTGAACCGCACCGAATACGAAGCGGCGCCCCGGCCGCGCTACGGCAGCGCCAGGGCCACCAGCTCGGCCGGCTCGCCGCGGGCGCTCACCGCCATCGCGATGTACTGCCTGCCGTCGACCGAGTAGGTCATGGGCACGCCGCTCTGCCGCTTGGGCAGCTCCATCTCCCAGACCGTCTCCCCGGTCCGCTTGTCGTAGGCGTAGAACATCTCGCCGCCCGCCCAAGTCGGGGTCGCGAAGAGCCCGCCGCCCTCTCCGGCGAAGACCAGCGTCTTCGTGACGAGGATGCCGCTTCGCTCGGGCTTGCCGGTCCGGGGGATGTCGACGCCGCTCAGGGCGGGATGGTCCCTCACGCAGTCCGGCGTGTCGCCGTTCGGGATCATCCACAGGTGGTCGCCGGTGTTCAGGTCGACGGCGGTGATACGGCCCCACGGCGGGGCGATGAGCGGCAAGCCGAGGGGACCGATCTCGCCGCACCCCTGCGGCAGGGCGGCCCCGCGGCGTCGCCCGCCGCCGCCCACGAAGTCCATGGTCGAGCGGTCGGGGTCGTTCACGAGCCCCGCGACGGTGGGGTGGGTGACCGAGGCGACGTAGAGGACGCCGGTCTCGGCGTCCACCGCGCCGCCCTGCCAGTTCGCGCCGCCGGTCATCTGCGGCAGCATCAGCAGCGCCCGCCGGCCGTCCTGGCCGGCCAGGATCGGCGGCGTGTAGAGGGGGCCCATCAGGTACTCGGACGCGATGCGCCGGGCCTCGGCCGCCAGCTCGGGAGTGAAGTCGATGAGGTCGTCGTTCGACACCCCCTGCCGGTCGAACGGGGCGGGCCGGGTGGGAAACGGCTGGGTCGGCGCCGCCTGCTCGCCGGGCACCGTCGACGCGGGCACCGGGCGCTCCTCGATCGGCCACACCGGCTCGCCCGTGACCCGGTCGAAGACGTAGGTGAACGCCTGCTTCGTCACCTGGGCCACCGCCTTGATCTCGCGGCCGTCCACGGTGATGTCGACCAGCGCGGGCGGGGTCGGGATGTCGTAGTCCCAGATGCCGTGGTGGATGAGCTGGTAGTGCCAGACCCGCTCGCCGCTCCGCGCGTCGAGGCACACCAGGCTCTCCGCGAACAGGTTGTCGCCGGGCCGGTGGCCGCCGTAGAGGTCGTTGGTGGGAGTCTCGACGGGCAGGTACACGTAGCCGAGCTCCTGGTCGGCGGACATCGGGGCCCACACCCCGGTGTTGCCGCTGTAGCGCCACGAGTCGTTCTCCCACGTCTCGTTCCCGAACTCGCCGGGCTGGGGGATGGTGTGGAAGATCCAGAGCTGTTCGCCGGTGCGCACGTCGAAGCCCCGGACGAAGCCGGCCGGGAACTCGGGGGCGGGAGCGGTGGCGCGCAGCGCCGCCCCCACCACGATCACGTCGCCGACGACGAGGGCGGGTGAGTTCAGGCCGATCTGGCCGTTCTCCACCGCAGGACGATCGAGCCCGTCGAAGATGCCGTCGTAGAGGTCGACCACGCCGTCCTCGCCGAAGCCGGGAATCGGATAGCCGGTCGCGGCGTCGAGGGCCACGAGGTGATAGCCCCGGGTGACGTGGATGACGCGCGCGTCGCCCTCCCCGTCCGTCCAGTACGCCACCCCCCGGCCCGAGCTGGCCCGCACCGGGGCGGCGTCGCCGCGCTCGCCTTCGTCGAGGCGGTACATCCAGAGGGTCTCGCCGGTGGCCCCGTCGATGGCCACGGCGTTGCGCCGCCAGCCCGCGGTGGTGTAGAGCACGCCCCCGACCGCGAGGGGCGTCGCCTGGTAGTTGAAGTCGGTGCGCGGGCCGAGGTTGTCGGTCCGCCATCGCCACGCGATGTCGAGGTCGGCGACGTTCTCGGGGCCGATCTGGTCGAGGGGCGAGTACTTGGTGCTGCCCGAGTCTCCCCCGTAGTACCGCCACTCGCCGTCCTGCGCGCCCTGCTGCGCGAGGACGGCGACCGCCGGGACGAAGATGGCGGCGACGACCGCCAAGGTCCGCCGGATGCACCGATTCCTACGTATCGACATGAAGCCCTCCTGTTCTCCCCGGCGCGGGTCAGCGCCCGGATCCGTTCAGCACGATGCGGCGGCTCACGACGAGGCGGTCGGGTCGAAGAGGCGCCCTCCTGCGCCGACCGACGGCGTGGAGTCCGCGAGCTTGGCGCGCACGTGACACGCCGGCGGCGACGGCGCGGGGTCAGTTCTCGTACACGGGACCGTCGACCGTGCGGTGCGAGAGGTACTTCCACTGGCCGTCGCGCTGCGCGTAGACGCGGACGTACCAGAAGCTGAAGCTGCGCCGTTCCGCTTCGGGGCCGCCGCTGCGGGCGCGCAGCCGTCCCATGGTGATGGCGACGTCGCCATGCACCTCGACCTGCTGCGACTCGACCTCCCGCAGCGAGTAGCGGCCCTTCAGCGAGTCGAGCCACGCCTGCTTCCGATCGACGCCGAGCACCGCGCCGCCGGTGGTCCAGCCGTCGCCGTGCGTATAGGTGAAGTCATCGGTGCAGACCTCGTCGAGGAAGGCGACGTCGGCCCGCAGCACGGCTTCCTCGATCCGCTTCTCCAGTGCGAGCACCTCTTCCGCCCCGTCCGTCTCCCCATCGGGATGCGGGAGCGCCTCGACCGCCGCCGACTCCTCCCCGGGAAGCGTACCGGCGTCCGCCTCGGCGCCGGGTCCATTCGCTTCGGGGAGCGCGTCCGCCGCCGCCGTCGCCGATCCCTCCGCGTCGGGCAGGGCGAAGACGTAGAGCGCGTTCCCGCTGCCCGGATGCCGCACGTCCGGAGCCAAGCTGCGGGGCATCAGCCGGGGGCTGCCGCCCCCGAGGCCCGTCGACACCGCGACGTACTGCCGCCCCCCGGCCCGGAAGCTGATGGGGAAGCCCTGCACCGACGTCCCGAGGCGGGCCCGCCACAGCTCGTCGCCGGTCTCGACGTCGAACGCCCGGAACCGACGGTCGAGGTCGCCGGCGAAGGCCAGACCGCCAGCCGTGGTCAAGACGCCGGTGAGAAACGTCGGCCGCTGCTCGATGCTCCACACCTCCTCCAGCGTCTCCGCGTCGTAGGCCGCGAGCTTACCCAGGTTGCCGTCGGTGCCGGGCATCTCGTGGAACGGCCGCGAGCTCATCCCCACCCCGCCCGAGCCCAGCTCGAACGCGACCTCGCGGGCCGCGAGCTCCATGCACGACTGCGCCAAGGGCAGGACGAGCAGCCCCGAGCCCGGGTGGTAGCTCATGGGATGCCAGTTCTTGCCGCCGGCGGTGCTCGGGCACGCCGGCACGAGCTGCTCGAACTCGGCGTCGGCGATGTCCTGCCGGTAGGTGACGGCGCCGGTCTCGGGATCGATGTGGTCGAACACGTTCTGGTACACCGTCTCCTTGTGCCCCAGGAACTCGCCGGTCTCGCGGTCGAGCTTCCAGAGGATGCCGTGCTTGCCGGCGCTGAAGACGGTCTTCCGCCCGCCGACGTCGACGAGCACCCGCTCGTACACTTCGTCGAGGTCGAGGGTCTCGCCCGGCACGTGCTGGAAGTGCCACGCGAGGTCCCCGCCGCGGGGCCGGAGGGCGACGGTCGAGTTCGTGTAGAGGGCGGGATCGTTCACCGTCATGCCGCGGCTCAGCGCCACCCATGGCTTGGCCTGGGCCACCCCGAAGTAGACGAGGTCGAGGCCGGGGTCGTAGCTGCCGGTGATCCAGGTGTCGCCGCCCCCGCGCAGGAAATCGGGCACGTCGGCCCAGGTGTTGCCCCCCGGCTCGTCGGAGCGGGCGACGGTGTTGAAGCGCCACCGGCGCTCGCCGGTCGCCGCGTCGTAGCCGCTGATGAAGCAGCTCTCCCGCGTGTAGCGGTCGCAGCCGCTCAGCCCCTGCACGAGGACGCCGCCCGCCACCACCGGCCCGCTCGTGTTGCGGAAGCCCTCGGTGTGGTCGGCGATGACGGTGTCCCATGCCCGCTCGCCGGTGCGGGCGTCGAGGGCGACCAGCCGGGCGTCGGGGGTAGCCATGAACAGGTGGTCGCCGTAGATGGCGAGGTTCCGGCTCATGCCCGAATAGCCGGTCGTCGCCACCTCCACCTCGTGCTCCCAGATGAGGTCGCCGGTGGCGGCGTCGAGGGCCTGCACCACCGGGCCGATGCCCGCGAGGTACATCACGCCGTCGTGGACGATGGGTGACGGCGCGTTCCACCCGCCCTCGTTCATCGCCCACACCCAGGCCAGCTCCAGCCCCCCGACGTTCGACCGGTCGACGTCGGCCAGGGGGCTGTAGCTCCACGCCTCGTAGTTGCGCCGGATCATCAGCCAGTCGCCGTCGTCGGGGTCCCGCAGCATCTCGTCGGTGACCGGCCGGTAGGCGTCGACGGCGCCGGCCAGGGTGACGCCGCCCGCCTCCCGCGCCGCGGTCGACGCCGCCGCCGTGGCTGCCGCGGGCGCGGCCACCGCCGCCGCCGATGCAGCGCCCGCGGCCGTGTCGCCCGCCCGCAATGCACCGCTCGCGAGCGCGCCGATGGGGACGGTCGCGGCGTCCGTGAGAGGCGTGCCGCCGGACGGCGCTCCGTTCGCCTGCAGCAGGTAGGCCACGACGTCGAGGTACTCCTCGCGGGTCAGGGAGCCCTCCTCTCCCGGCGGCATCGAACTGCTGATCCGCACGAAGAGATCCTCGGGACTCAAGTCCGCCCAGAACCGCAGGAAGCTCTCTCCCGCGAGCTGCGGCGCCTCGAAGCTGCCCTGCAGATTGGCCTGGTGGCAGACGGCGCACGCCTGCTCGTAGATCGCGCGCCCGGACGCCGCCTGCCCCGCGGTGTAGACGCTTCCGTCCTGCGTCCGGGCGCCGCTCGCGCCGGGAATCAGCAACATCGCCGTCAATCCCGTCACCGCCGCCAAGCCCCGCCGCGTGTATGCGTCCCGTGAACGGTTCATCCACCACCTCGCTTGAGAAAACGCGCCGCGCGTGACCGGGCCATTATCGCCTCTCCGGTCCCGCAACCTCCACGAGGCTGCGCGCCCGACCCCGGCCGGCATCGACGCGCCTCCCTTCAGCCGGCCTCCAGGCCCGCGAGCACCGCGCGCAGATCGACCGGCGGCCCGATCCGCAGCCGTGCCCACAGATCGCCGACCTCGGCGAGGCGGTCGAAAACGTTCTCCAGGGTGAAATCGCGCGGCGACAGGCCAGTCTTCAGGCCGTCGTGCACCTCGGCCCAGGTCAGCGGCGTCGACACCCCCGCGAAGGGGCTGGCGCGAACGCTGTAGGCGGAGGCGAGGGTCTTGCCGTAGATGTTCTGCAGGTAGTCGATGTAGACGGCGTCGGCGGCCCGCCGCTTGACCATCCTCTCGACCGTCGCGGCCCGCGGGTGGCGCGACGCGACGATGGTGGCGACGATCCGGCAGAAGATCATGCCCGCCTCGTACGGCGTCCCCGGGGGCAGGGGCACGTGGATGTGCAACCCCGAGGCGCCCGAGGTCTTGGCCAGGCACGGGACGCCGAGCCGGTTTAGCTCGTCGTGCAGCCAGCGGGCGACCTCGACGACGCGACTGAACGGCGCCTCCGGCATCGGATCGAGGTCGAGGGCGGCCCAGTCCGCCTCGGCGAGGTCGGGAAGCCGCGAGAACCAGGGGTCCTGCGAGATCACCGCGAGCTGCGCCATCCACGCCAGCGTCTGCAGGGTCCCGCCTATCAGGTAGGGGACGCCGGCGTCTTCGCGTTCGAGGCTCTCGTTCACCGTCGCCACCCGGACGCCCTCCGGCAGCTCGCCCGGCGACCGGTGCTGGTAGAACCACTTGCCGTCGATACCGTTCGGGAAGCGCTTCATGACCAGCGGACGGTCGGCGACGACAGGCAGCAGGTACGGCGACATGCGCAGGTTGAAGCGCACGAGGTCGCCCTTGGTCAACCTCGGCTCGGGCCAGAACACCTTGTGCAGATTGCCGACCGGCGCCTCGCTGCCGTCGGGCAGCCTGACGACGCCGCGCTTCCGGTCTGACTCCAGCGCGCGCAATCGATCGCAGAGCACGTCGATGGCGGGATCGGAGGCGGGCGGCGGCGGCGCGGGTGCGCTCGCCGGTGCGCGCGGGGAGCGCGATGACGAACCGGCAACGCCGGCGCGCCCGCCGCGCGCCCGGAGCGGTGCGCCGGCGGCGCGCACCGACGCTGGCGAACCGGGAGCGCCGCGCGCACGCGGGGCGGCGGCGGTCGGCGGCGGCTCCGAGGCCCGGCGCGCGCGGGGCGAGACGCTGGCGGCGGGCCCGGCCGGTGGCGAGACGGCGACGTTCCCGGCCGGTGGCGAGACGGCGGCGCTAACGGACCGGGCCGAGACGGCGGCGCTCACGGACGGTGGCGGCTTCGAGGCCCGGCGCGCGCGGGGCGAGACGGCGGCGCTCACGGACCGGGCCGAGACGGCGACGGGCGCGGCCGGTGGCGAGACGGCGGCGCTCACGGACCGGGCCGAGACGGCGGCGCTACCGGACGGTGGCGAGCCAGCGGCGGGCCCGGACGGTGGCGGCTTCGAAGCCCTGCGCGCGCGGGGCGAGACGGCGGCGCTCACGGACCGGGCCGAGCCGGCGGCGGGCCCGGCCGGAGCCGAGACGGCGGCGTGGGGCGCACGGAGCGAACGCGAGGCGGCGGGCCCGGCCGTAGCCGTGACGGGAGGGCGGCGCGCGCGACCTTCCTCGCGGCGTACGGCCCGTGGCGCGATGTCCGTCCGCGCCCCCAGATACACGGGATGGCGCAGCACCCCCTCGGCCGTCCAGCGCGTGAACTTCACTTCGACGACGAGGCTCGGCTCGACCCAGTGGGGCGTCTCGTTGGCCGGGGGCGCCGCCGTGAACGGGGACTCGTCGGCGGCGATGGCGTGCAGGTGGGCGCCGATCGCGTCGAGGTCCGCTCGGGTGAATCCGGAACCCACGTGGCCCGCGTAGATCAGCCGGTCCGCCGCGCGCTGCTTGCCGGCGGACGACGCGCGAGCCGAGGGCCCGGCGCGCGCCCGCGACGACGGCTCGGCCCCGGTTCCGTGCGGGTAGTAACCGACCAGCAGGGCGCCGAACCCGCTGCGGGACGAACGGCCCTCGGTCCATCCCCCGACGACGAACTCCTGTCGCCGCACGAGCTTGAGCTTGCGCCACGCGGCGCTCCTGCGGCCCGACAGGTACTTCGACGCGGGATCCTTGACGAGCAGCCCCTCCCAGTCGTCGGCCAGCGCCCGACCGCGCAGGTCGACGCCGCCGCCGAGCCGACTCGGCACCACCCGCACCACCCCGCCCGCGTCCGGCTCGAGGCGCTCGACGAGACGGGCCCGGCGCTCGGTCAGCGGCCGCGGGCGCAGGTCCTCCCGCCCGTCCCGGATCAGGTCGAACGCCATCAGCACGGCCGCGGTGTCGGGGGCGCGCGGGTGCGGCCGGCCGAGCCGGTGCATGCGTCCCTGGAGGCGTTCGAACGGCAGCGCGCGCCCTGCGGCGTCGACGGCCACGATCTCGCCGTCGAGCAAGACAGGGCCCGGGAGTCGCGCCGCGAGCGCGGCCAGCTCGACGGCGATCTCGGAAAACTGCGCGGTCTTGTCGTTGCCCACCCGGGACCGGATGCGGACCTCCGGCTTCCCCCGCGCGCCGGCGCCGCCGCGCCCGGACGGCGGCGTCACCTCGACGAGAGCGCGGATGCCGTCGTACTTCCGCTCGAAGACGAGGTCCTCGCGGGCGAGCAGCCGGTCGTGGGCGGGCTCTTCGACCGACACCGCGAGCATCGGCCGCAGCGCCGCGGCGTCTTCGGTCCACGCCGGGCCGCGGTCCGCTTCGGCCCGCCGCGCGCGCCTCGGTGTCCGCCCCGCCGCCGTCGCACCGGACCCGGTTCGTCCGCCCATCGACCGTCCAGCATACCCGCCCACGGGACGAAACCGGAAGGGCCGCCCCCGCCCCGTCAGGCCTCGTCGCCCGCCCGTCACGCCGGCCCTTGGCGCCAACGAGAGCCATGCGGGTCCTGCCGCCGCCTCCCGGAACCGATAAGATGGAAGCCCCCGCCGCGCCGCCCGCGGCGAACCGGGAGACAACGACATGGCTGCACGCCCCACCTGGAAAGGCCACATCAAGATCAGTCTCGTGACGGTGCCGGTGCGGGTGTTCCCCGCCACCAGCGCGGACGCGGTCATCCGCTTCAACCAGCTCCACGGCGAGTGCCAGACCCGCCTGCAGCAGAAGCGGTGGTGCCCGAGCTGCGACCGCGAGATCGACAAGACCGAGATCGTCAAGGGCTACGAGTTCGAGCGGGGCCGCTACGTCGTGCTCGACGAGGAGGACATCGCCAAGGCCCGCCCCGAGTCGACCCGCATCATCAACCTCGAGCGGTTCGCGGACATGGACTCCATCGACCCGATGTACGTGGAGAAGCCGTACTACCTCGCCCCCGACGGCGACGTCGCGTCGAGCGCGTTCGGGGTCATCCGCGAGGCGCTGCGAGGCAAGGCGGGCATCGGCAAGCTCGCCCTCTCCGGCCGCGAGTTCTCGGTGGCCATCCAGCCCCGGGAGAACGGGCTGGTCATGTTCACCCTGCGCCGGGCCAACGAGGTGCGCCGGATGAGCGCCATCGAAGAGCTCGACCGGGTGCCCGACGAGCCCAACGACGCCGAGGTGTCGCTGGCCCGGCAGGTCATCGGGAGCTTCGAGGGCGAGATCGACTTCGGCGAGTTCGAGGACCAGTACCAGGCGCAGTTGCGCTCGGTCATCGACGCCAAGATAGCGGGCGAGGAGTTCGTGGTGCGGGAGGAGGAAGCGCCGACCAAGGTCGTCGACCTCATGGCCGCCCTCAGGAAGAGCCTCGACAGCGTCAGCGCCGCGAAGAAGAAGCCGGCGCGGGCGACCGGGAGCGCGGCGGCGAAGACGGCCAAGCCCCGTCGCAAGCGGGCGTAGCCGCGACGTGGCCGCGGCGGGTCGGCGCACCGCCCTGCAGACGCGCCGGAACCGGCCGAGCCACCGAGCGGACGACCACTGTCCTTGTCAGCGTGCGCCGGGCGCCAGCACCGGCGCGAGGACGGACAGGTCGCCGTCCACGTCGGGGTTCGGGGCCAGGCGCAGCAGGCGAGCGAGGAACGGGTAGAGGTGTACGAGCTCGACGCGGCCGATGCGCAGACCCGGCCGGATGTCCGGCCCCGCCGCGAGGAAGATGCCGTACATGTCGGGATGCCGGGGATCCCAACCGTGCATGCCGGCCGGCGGCGGCGAGCCGCCCAAGTCGAACACGAAGCCGGGGTCGGCGACGGCCACCACGTCGCCGATCCGCGGGTCGTCGCGGTAGCGTAGCGCGGCCGGCGCCTCGTGTCGGAGGTAGGCGCGCCCGCCGGTCAGGCCCCCGCCGGTCCCGTCGTTGACGTCGTCGCGCAGTGCCCGCGCCCGCGCCGCCCCCCCGGCGACGAACAGGTTGGCCCCCGGCCCGCTGACCACCGCGCGGACCCCGCGCAAGTCGGCGACGGCGGTCAGGTCGATGGTCCCGTCGGGGCGGACCGCGGCCATGCCGTGGTCGGAAACGAGCACGACGGAGACGGCGCCGCCGTGGGGCAGCGCGTCGATGCCGTCGAGCAACCGTCCGAGGTCGGCGTCCACCCGCTCCACCGCCTCGGCGACGGCGGGCGACACCGGGCCGTACCGGTGGCCGGCTCCGTCGACCGACGAAAAATACAGCGTGACGAGATGGGGTCGCCGCTCCGCCGGGAGGGCCAGCCAGTCGAGGACCTGGTCGACTCGCTCTCGGTGACCGCCGCGGTCGGCATAGCGCGTCCAGAACGTCGGCCGCACGCCGCCGATGTCCGCCTCGGTGCCCACGAACAGCATCGCCGCCGCGACCATCCCCTGCGTCTCGGCCGTGACCCAGATTGGCTCGCCGCCGTACCACGTACCGTCCTCGACGCTCACGCGGTCGCGGTAGTCGTACTCCTCGCCGCGGTCGGGGTCGTAGAAGCCGTTCCCCACGAGACCGTGCCGCTCGGGATGGAGGCCGGTGGCGATGGAGTAGTGGGCGGGGAAGGTCAGCGACGGATAGACCGACACGAGGGCCTCGGCCCTCACCCCGCGGGCCGCGACCCGGTCGAAGCTCGGCGTCTCGTAGCGATCGAGATAGTCGTGACGGAACCCGTCGAACGACACGAGCACGACGTATGGCTTGTCCAGGGTTTCCGGCGCGTTGACGCCGCCGGTCCCGTTCGGGGTCGTGGCGCGGTTCGGCGGCGGCGCGGCGCCGCCCGCTCCGGGCGCGCCGGCCGGCGGGACGGCCGAGGCCCAATCCGCTTGGCCGCCCGCGATGAGAACGGCCGCGAGCACCCCCGCCCGGCGCCACGCCCGCCATCGACCCGTCGTGGCCCTCGCCTTCGCTCGTCCCCTGTTCGTCATGCCGCGCTCCCCGCAATGAGCCAGCCGGTGACGCCGGGCGGTCATGGCGCCCCAGCGCCCCAGCAAACAAGGCTGCCGGTGTCGTCGGGCGGTCATGACCCCCGCCAACAAGAATGCCGGTGCCGCCCCTGCCGCCATGGACCCCAGCAACAAGGCTGCCGGTGTCGGTCGACGAGCACGTCCCACCCCGCCTTCCGGTCGCCGACGAGCTAGCCGAAGTGCCGGTCCCGCCGTTCCGCACCTGCTCGAAGACGAGACCCATCCGGTCATTCTATACGACCCCTCCCCCGAGCCCCGCCCCGCGCCATCACCTGCCTCGCCATCCGCTCCTCGTACATGTACACTGGCTTCTGCGATGGTTTCGCCTACGGCGCACGCCCGACGATTGGCCCCCGGCGCCGCGACTCCATCCGCCTTTTCCCTTCCAAGCAGCGTGACTCGTCACGTCTTCCTAGCGGTGCTGGGCCGCGCAACGGTCCCTTTCCGCGCGCTGCCCTGGGTGGCGCCCCCGCCGCGCGAGGTCACGACGGGAGGCCGCAACCCCCTCGACGGGCAGGCTCCCGGCGCGCAATACCTCGGCCCGCCGCGTCGGCGCGCCGACTCTACGCCGTAACCGAAGACCCATCTGAGCATCATGTTTGAGCGCTTTACCGCCCGCAACTACCGCGGCCTGCACGACTTCACGATCGAGGGCCTTGGCCGAATAAACCTCCTGGCCGGCCGGAACAACGCCGGCAAGACGAGCCTGCTCGAAGCGCTATGGCTGCTAAGCGGGGCGGCCAACGCCCGCATGGCCACCAATTCGCACGTGATCCGAGACCGGGCCCGTGGCACTCCTCCGACTTCCTGGGCGGAGACCTACTGGAAACCGATGTTCTCGCGTTTGGACACAAGCCAGGACCTCCAGTTCTCCGCACGTCATTCCTCGGTGGGCGACATGAAGTTGACCATCTCCTGGGGACACTCGGCAACCACGGAAATACCTCGCAACGGGGACACTGGCACACTTACGGCAGCGCGGAGCGCCGAGAGATCTCTCAAGTTCGCGTATGTGGATCCGAAATCCGGGGCAATCCATAGCGAGGCGCGCGAAATGCCGAAGGATTTCAAGTTCGAACAGAGGAATACCTATTTGCCATTCAAAGCAGTGATTCTTCAGCCCGGTGACGGCAACGTCAATGACGACGCGGAAGAACTGGGACGACTCAGAACGCGGAAGATGGCCGAACCGGTCCTCGAGGCGCTTCGCATTGTCGAACCCAGGCTAATCAGCGTCGAAGACAGTACTGCCAGTGGTGCTGCAATGATCTGGGTGGACGTCGGCCTGCAGGAACTCCTGCCCCTATCGACGATGGGCGCGGGAATGACTCATGTCGCCCGTTTCGTGCTGAGGGCCGCATCGGCGCCGGGCGGTGTCATGCTCGTGGACGAGATTGAGAATGGGCTTCATCATTCCGTCCTGCCCGATGTTTGGCGAGTGGTGGCGAAGGTGGCTCGAAACTCCGACGTCCAGATTTTCGCCACCACGCACAGCTTCGAGTGCATCGAAGCGGCGCACGAAGCCCTCGGGCCGGACGGCTTTCGATTGTACCGACTCGAAGCCGATGAGGGCGTGAATCGTTGCCAGACCTACAGCCCGGAAGCGACGGACGCGGCCATTCTTCGCAACATCGAGGTCCGTTGACGATGCGCCCCAGCAAGATCGAGAGCAAGAAGCCGGTTCAGCTCCTCGTCGAAGGCAAGGATGCACTCAACTTCTTCTCCGCGTTCGCCGAGCACTTGACACTCACGGGAATCCAGATACATGACTTCGGTGGGGGGGACGATCTGCGCCGCTTCTTGGCGGCGTTCTCCGCCCTGCCCGACTTCGACAGAGTGGATGGCATCGGAATCGTTCGAGACGCCGAGCAGCGTGACGAGATGAGCGGGATCGAGCCAAGACGCGCGAAGAGTGCGGCCGACTCCGCCTTACAGAGCACAGTTGACGCCCTTCGCAACGCCCGCCTGCCGGTGCCCAATGGTAGCGTCGAGACGCGCCCCGTCGTGAGTGTTCTGATTCTGCCGGGTAACGGGCAAGACGGGATGTTGGAGACACTGCTCTGCCGAACGTTCGAGGGTAGCCGCGAGGACCACTGCATCAGCACATTCTTCAAAGTGCGTCGGCAGACAACCGGAGTCGCGGCGGCACGACAAGGCCCGGGCGCGCGCGTACCTGACCACCAGGGAACAGCCGCACGTTTCGGTCGGCGTAGCGGCGCAAAAGGGCTATTGGGACTTTGATCACAAGGCGTTTGCGGAAACGCGGTCCTTTCTGATGGCGTTGGCGCCGCCCGGAGAACGTGAGACTTGACCGGCACGGGTGGGCGGCTCGGGACGCGTCCCCGGACGGGAACCGGCGTGGCGCTTTGGGCTTCCCTGTGCGAAGCTCGAACAGGTAGGAGCAACCCGTGACCCGACTCGACGGATTCCTCGGCGCCCTCCGGCCGCTGCTCGACGCGCGGGGCGCCCACGGCGCATGGATCTTCGGGTCGCACGCCCGGGGAACGGCGGGGGCGGACAGCGATATCGACGTCGTGGTGGCGCCGACGGGGCGGCCGTTCGTCGACCGGTTCCGGGGCTGCCTGCCGGCGATCGTGGACGCGGGGGTCGGCGTCGACCTGCTGGTATACACACCCGAGGAGTTCGCGGGGATGAAGGCCGAGGAACGGCCGTTCCTCGTCGACGCGCTCGCTGGCGCGAGGCAAGTGTATGTGGGACGCCGAAGCGGAAGCTGATCACGGAGCCGCGAAGTCCAGTCCCATGTCCAGGGCGGGGGCGCTGTGGGTGATCCAGCCGACCGAGACCACGTCGACGCCGGTGGCTGCGACCCGGCTGACGGTCTCGGGGGTGACGCCTCCCGACGCCTCGGTCACGGCCCGGCCCCGCGCCAACACCGCTGCCTGCTTGAGGTCCGCGATCGAGAAGTTGTCGAGAAGCACCGCGTCGGCCCCCGCGTCGAGGGCTTCCTCAAGCTGCTCCAGGGTGTCGACCTCGACCTCCACCCGCACCAAGTGGCCGGCGGCGGCGCGGGCCCGCGCGACGGCGGGGCCGACCCCGCCCGCCATCAGCCGGTGGTTGTCCTTGACGAGCACGGCGTCGTGGAGCCCGAAACGGTGGTTGGCGGCGCCGCCCACCCGCACGGCATACTTCTCGAGCGCGCGCAGGCCGGGAGTCGTCTTGCGGGTGCACACGACGCGGGCGGGGCCGCCGCGCGCGGCGCGCTCCACGAGGTCGCGGGTGGCGGTGGCGACACCCGACAGGTGCGCGAGCAGGTTCAGGGCAGTGCGCTCGGCCGACAGGAGGACGCGGGCGGGACCCTCGACCGTCGCGATCACCGCGCCCGCCCGCACGTCCGCGCCGTCGCCGTGCCCCACGGCGAACCGCAGGGGGCCCGGGAGGCCGTTTCCGCCGCCATCGACCGGCGATGCGCCCCGCGGCGGCGGCGCGGCGACCCGCCGACCTCCTCCGGGCGAGGCGGGACGCGGGGTTTCACCGCGGGCTGCGAGCGCTTCGAACGCGAACAAGGCGCAAGGCAGCCCGCAGACGCGCCCCGCGCGCCGCGCGACGATGCGCGCGACGGCGCGGCGATCGGCGGGCACGAGGGCGTCGGTGGTGACGTCTCCGGCCACCCCCAGGTCGACCGCGAGCTCTCGGCGCACGAGCGCCTCGTAGTATAGCGGCGAGAGCGAAGACGCGCGGGGCGGCGGGAAATCCTGGCTCATCGGCGGTTACGCCCGGGAATCGGCAGCCCGGCGGCGGCGACAGCCCGGCGGCGGCGACAGCCCGGCGGCGGCGACAGCCCGGCGGCGGCGACAGCCCGGCGGCGACGACAGCCCGGCGGCGGCGACATTCCAGGCCGGACTGGTCCCGCGCCTCCTCTCGGCGCCGTCCCCGGCGGGGCGGGCGTTGCCCTCACGCCTCGCCCCGCGGCCGACTTCGAGCATGCGATCGGGGGTTGGCATCGTCCCTCACCCCCGCCCCGCGGCCGACTTCGAGCATGCGATCGGGGGTTGGCATCTTCCCTCACCCCCGCCCCGCAGCCGACCTCGAGCATCGATCGGGGCCGGTGTCGTTCCTCACCCCCCCGCCCCGCGGCCCACCTCAAGCATGCGATCTCTCGGCGCCGCCCCGGCGGGGCCGGCGTCGCCCCTCACCCCCGGCCCCGCGGCCGACCTCGAACATGCGAGCGGGGGCCGGCGTCGCCCCTCACCCCCCCGCCCCGCGGCCGACCTCGAGCATGCGATCGACAGCGCGACGGGCGGCGGCGGCGACATCGGGGTCGACGGTGACCTCGTGCTGCATCCGCTCGAGCGACGCCAGTATCCGCGGCAGGGTGATGCGCTTCATGTGCGGGCACAGGTTGCAGGGCCGGATGAACTCCACCTCGGGGTGGGCCACCGCGACGTTGTCGCTCATCGAGCACTCGGTGACCAGCACGACCCGCTCGGGACGCACGGCATCGACATGCCGCAGCAGGCCCGCCGTCGAACCCACGTAGTCGGCCTCGGCGAGTACGTCGGGCGGACACTCGGGGTGTGCGTAGATCTGCACCCCCGGGTAGCTCGCCCGGTAGGTCCGCAGGTCCTCGGCCCGAAACCGCTCGTGGACCTCGCAGTGGCCCTGCCAGATGACGATCTCGACGCCGGTCCGGCTCGCCACGTAGCGCCCGAGGTACTCGTCGGGCAGGAAGATGACCCGCTCGGCCCCGAGAGACTCCACCACCTCGACGGCGTTCGACGAGGTGCAGCAGATGTCCGACGCCGCCTTCACCTCGGCCGACGTGTTGACGTAGGTCACCACCGGCGCGCCGGGGTGGCGCTCGCGCAACAGCGCAACGTCCGCCGCGGTGATCGACGACGCCAGAGAACATCCCGCCTCGAGGTCCGGAATGAGCACCGTCCGGCCCGGGCTGAGAATCTTCGCGGTCTCGGCCATGAAGTGGACGCCGCACACGACGATGACGTCCGCGTCGGTCTCCGCCGCCTGCCGCGCGAGGGCGAGCGAGTCGCCGCAGAGGTCGGCGACGCCGTGGAAGATCTCCGGCGTCTGGTAGTTGTGGGCCAGCACCACCGCCCCGCGCTGCTCCTTCAGTCGATTGATGGCGTCGACGTAGGGGGCATGGACCGGCCACTCCACGGAGGGAATGACGGTTCGCACCCGCTCGTAGACGGCCGCGGTGCGGGCCGCCACCGCCGGCGTGTAGTCGAGTTCCGGCGGAGCGGGATCCGAAGTGGTCTGGCGACGGTCACCGGCTAATATGCTCATAATGAGAATTACAACTTACGTAATTCTAGCCGTGAGCATAAGGGGCTGTCAAATCTGCGACGGCGCACCCCGTTGTCTGCGGCGCCTGCGCGTCGGCGGCCAGGCGCCACCTCTGCGATCGGGATGGCCTGGACCCGATGGCCGTTCTATGCCGTGCCTGCGCGGCGGCGGCCAGGCGCCGCCTCTGCGGTCGGGATGGCCTGGACCCGACGGCCGTGCTCTGCGCCGCCTGCGCGTCGGCGGCCAGGCGCCGCCTCTGCGATCGGGATGGCCTGGACCCGATGGCCGTTCTATGCCGTGCCTGCGCGGCGGCGGCCAGGCGCCGCCTCTGCGATCGGGATGGCCTGGACCCGACGGCCGTTCTATGTCGCGCCTGCGCGTCGGCAGCCAGGCGCCGCCTCTGCGGTCGGGATGGCCTGGACCTCGTCGGCCGTGCTCTGCGCCGCCTGCGCGTCGGCAGCCCGGCGGCAACGTGGGCAGGGCGATCGGCGGGCTACGGCGTGGCCGGCAGACCCGGGAGCCCCACCCCGGGGGCGGGGCGCTCGTGCTGCACCTCGCGGCGGAAGCGGAACAGCTCGGCGGGCCGACCGCCGGTGGCCGGCTCGAAGCGACCAGTGCCCTCCACGAGGGCGCCGCGCTCCACGAGGCGCCGAAAGTTCTGCTTGTGGAGGCGGACCCCGGCGAGCGTCTCGACCGTCCGCTGGAGCTGGAGCAGGGTGAAGCTCTCCGGGAGCAACTCGAACACCAGCGGCCGGTACTTGAGCTTGCCGCGCAGCCGCCCGAGGGCGGTCGCGAGGATGCGCCGGTGGTCGAGGGCCAGGGGCGCCCCGAACTCGGCCGGGCCGACGGACGCGGCGCCGCCCTCCCCTGCGGCGCCCCGGCGCGCCTCGGCGACCAGTCCCGCCTCGTAGAGCAGCTCGTAGCGGTCGAGCACACGCTCGGCGTCCCACGGGGCCGCCCCCGCGCCGAAGGTGATGTCGGCGCGGCCCCGGCGCTCGCGGCGCCCGTCGCCCGGCGGCGCCGCCGCGATCCAGGTCTCGAGGGCGGGCCGGATGCCGTCGCGCAGCACGACCGGCTCGCCGGCGCGGCGGTCCTCCCACGGCAGGAAGCGATACACGGCCTCCCACGCCGCCGGATGCCCCGCCGCGACGTGGCGCTCGCGTACCAGCGCGAGGTAGGCCACCGCGATTACCCGGGCCTCTCCATCCCCCGCCCCCGCCCGGTCCCGGTCGCCGAACGTGTACAGTTGTTCGACGTGCGCGAGCTCCATGCCGGTCTGCTCGCTGACCCAGGCCCGCAGGCCTAGCTCGAGGGTGCGGTGGCGATCGGGGTCGAGCAGGCCGAAGGGCATGGCGGGCGGGCCGTCGTCCCCGCCGCCCCCCGAGACCGTCAGCACCCGGGGCTCGGCGCCGGTGACGGCCACGATGGTGGCGTGCAGCCCGATCGTGACGCGGCGTGGCATTTCGGACGAGTCTAGCAGCCCGCGGTGGAGGCCCTCGCCGCATTCGATCGTGCAACCGCCTGCAGCCCGGTGGTTGCCCATGCCCGGCATGCGCGATCCCCACGCCTTGTCAGGCGGGCGCCGCGGCGGTACGCTGGCGGCGCGCCGTGCCTCATGCCACGCGGGGCTGCGCCGCGTGCAGCCGACCGGAGAGAGCGAGACCATGCAGATCATCCCCCCGATCGTGCAGCGCTGGATCGACGACGGACGCCGGGACCCCGAGGGCTTCTGGGAACGCGCGGCCCGGCGGTTGCCCTGGTTCCGCACCTGGGATCGGGTCTACGCCCCCGACCCGCCGACGTTCCGCTGGTTCGTGGGCGCGCAGACCAACCTCGCCCACAACGCCGTCGACCACCATGTCGCGGCCGGCGAGGGGGGACGCGCCGCGCTCGTCTACCTGAACGAGCGCGGCGAGCGGATGGTCTGCACCTACGCGCAGCTCCAGTTCCACGTGACCCGGGTCGCGGCCGCGCTGCGCGCCCTCGGGGTCGGGAAGGGCGACCGGGTGACCCTCTCCATGCCCACCTGCCCCGAGGCGGTGTTCCTGATGCTGGCGTGCGCGCGCATCGGGGCCATCCACTCGGTGGTGTTCGCGGGGTTCGGGGCCCAGGCCCTCGCCGACCGCATCGCCGCCAGCGGCTCGCGCATCGTGTTCACGGCCGACGTCACGTACCGCAAGGGGAGGGACGTCCCGCTGAAGCCGATCGTCGACGACGCCCTGCGCGCGCCGGGGCACCCCGTCGAGCGGGTCGTGGTGCTGCAGCGCGCCGACTCGACGCCGCCCCTCGACCCCGCGCGCGAGATGTCGTGGGACGACTTCCTCGCGCGGGCGGGCGGCCACGACGGCGGATGGGTCTCGATGGAGGCGAACGAGCCGGCGTTCATCCTCGCCACGTCGGGGACCACGGCCCGGCCCAAGCTCGCCGTCCACACCCACGGCGGCTACCAGGTGCACATCGCGAGCATGGCCCGCTGGTGCTTCGGCCTGCGGCCGAACGACGTGTGGTGGGCCACCTCGGACATCGGCTGGATCGTCGGTCACAGCTACATGGTGTACGCTCCCCTCCTCGTCGGCTGCACCACGGTGGTGTTCGAAGGGGCCCTCGATCATCCCGGTCCCGACAGCACGTGGCGGGCGGTGGTGGAGGAGATCGGGGCCACCGGCATCTTCACGTCGCCCACCGCCGTCCGCGCCCTCATGCGCTACGGCGACGCGCCCCTCCAGGGCGTCGACCACGCCCGGGTCGAGCGCATCTTCTCGGCCGGCGAGGTGCTCAATCCGCCGGCGTGGGACTGGCTGCAGAACACCGTGCTCGGGGGGCGCATCCCCGTCATCGACCACATGTGGCAGACCGAGACGAGCGGCCCCGTCTTCGGCAACCCCTGGGGACTCGCGATGCTGCCCATCAAGCCCGGGTCGGCCACGCTGCCCCTGCCGGGCATCGACGCCGCCATCGTCCGCGGCGACGGGACTCCGTGCGAGCCCGGGGAGAAGGGCATCATGGTGCTCAAGCGCCCGTTCCCGGGGCTGACCGCCTCGCTCTGGGGCGAGCCCGAGCGCTACGGACGCGACTACTGGCAGAAGATACCGGGGGTCTACTTCAGCGGCGACTCCGCCCACGTCGACGACGACGGCTACCTGTGGTTCGGGGGGCGGGCGGACGAGATCATCAAGATCGCGGCCCACCGCATCGGGACCATCGAGGTCGAGAGCGCGTGCCTGAAGCACCCCGCCGCGGCCGAATGCGGGGTCGTCGGGCGGCCCGACGAGACCCGCGGCGAGGTCATCTCCGCCTTCGTCCTCCTCAAGCAGGGCGAGGAGCCATCGGACGAGCTGCGCCGGGCTCTGATAGAAACGATACGCCGCGAGCTGGGCCCCATCGCGGTGGTGGGCGAGCTGAACTTCGTGTCGATGCTGCCGAAGACGCGCAGCGGCAAGATCATGCGCCGGGTGCTCCGGGCGGTCATCCTCGACCGCGACCCCGGCGACATCACGACCATCGAGGACGAGGGCTCGGTGGAGGAGGCGCGGCAGGCGTGGACGCAGATGAAGGCGGACCTCGCGGGCTCCGGCCGGTGACGCCGCGGGCGTGAGGACGGGCCGGCGCGGCGCCGCGGCGCGCCGGCCGGGGGCTCGCGGGCGCGACGCCGGAACTCGCGGCCGGAAGCCCGCCGCTCACGAGAGGCAATGCACGCGAGGCGTCGCCGCGGGCTCGCGGGCGCGACGCCGGAACTCGCGGCCGGAAGCCCGCCGCTCACGAGAGGCAATGCACGCGAGGCGTCGCCGCGGGCTCGCGGGCGCGACGCCGGAACTCGCGGCCGGAAGCCCGCCGCACACGAGAGGCAATGCACGCGAGGCGTCGCCGCGGGCTCGCACAAGAGAAACGGCGCAGCCCCCGGGAACGAGGCTGCGCCGTTCGAGATCCGAAACCCGCCGACCGCCCCCGGATCGAGCCGGGGCAGGCGGCCGCCGCCAACGCGACGGCCAGACCTCGGCGCCTACTCCGACCCGCCTCCTCGGCGTCCCTCCCGGCGGCCCCGAGGTCCGCGGCGCTCCTGCCGGCGTTCACGGCGCTCATCGAGACGCTCGCGCCGTTCCTCGACGCGCTGCGCCCGCGCCGTCCGCAGCACCTCGGCCGCCGTCCGCTGGTCCGGCGTCAGCACCTGCCAGATCCGCGCCCGCGCCGACGCCCGCGCCAGCGCCAGCGCGCCCTGGGCCGACCCGAGCTCGGCCGCCGCGGCCCGGATCGCGTCCTCGTCGAAGTCGCCGCCGGTTCCCACCGCCTCGCTCAACGCCTCGCGCGAAGCCTGCACCTGCTCCCCGGCCTCGCGCAGCCCCTCGCGGCTCTCCGTCAGCACGCCGCGCACCGCTTCCCGCTGCTCCTCGCTGAGGCCGAGCTGGCCCAGCGGGACCGTGAGAAATCCGCCCGGCCCGCCGGGTCCGCGCCGGCCCATTCGCGCGCCGCGGCCGCCGTCCGGCTGGCTCCACGCCATGTCCGCCGCCACCAGCGCCCCGGCCGCCGCCAGCACGCCTGCCGCCACCACCCGCGTCGTCTTCCGCCGTCTCAGCATCTTCATCGTCGTCTCCTCTCGCCCTCGGCCCGCGCCGCCTTGCGCGCCGGGCCCGTCATGCGGTCAGGAAGGAAGCCGGGGCGGCATGCCGCGCCGGCTCGCGCCGGCGACCCCGGTCCGGCGGCCGTCCGCGGCTCGCCGGTCGCTGATCTCAGTGACCCCCGCGCTTGCGCGCTTATTCCCGCGCGCAGCGTGGCCCGCGCGGAATGAGCGGGGCGGCTCCGAGGGCGAAATCGTTGAAGGAGGTGATTCCGGAAGGAAACGGCCCCTGCGTGCGAACCTGCTGGAGGTCTACTCCCGCTTGGCGAGCTCGTGCAGCAGGGTGTCCATGCGGCCGTTGACGGTGTCCATTGGCGAGCTCGTGCAACGGCCCCTGCGTGCAAACCCGCTGGAGGTCTACTCCCGCTTGGCGAGCTCGTGCAGCAGGGTGTCCATGCGGCCGTTGACGGTGTCCATGCGCCCGTCGACGGCATCGATGCGGCCGCCCAGCTCGGCGAGCACGGAGTCGAGCCGAGCGCCCAGTTCAGCACGAACGGTGTCGATGCGGGCGCCGAGTTCCGCTCGTACCGTCTCGATGCGTTGGCCAAGCTCCGAGCTCACGGTCTCGATGCGTTGGCCGAACTCCGAACCCACGGTGTCGATGCGCTGGCCGAGCTCCGAACTCACGGTGTCGATGCGCTGACCCAGCTTCGCGTGCGCCGCGTCGTTGCGGGCCTCGTGGTGCGCCAACATGCGCCAAACGCCGAGAAGCACGCCAGCGCCGGTCAGCACGACCGAGACGATCTCCGGCGACATGTCTCCATATTAGCACATCCGTGTGACTGGTGACATGCAGCCGGTGCGGCAACCGAAGCCGGGAGTCGGGCGGAAGCGCGGGGGCGGGCGTCACCGCCCCCGGTCGTTCACGTCGAGGTAGTCGTCGCAGAACAGGTCCACGATCTGCAGTACGACGTCCTCGACCCGCGGCAGGTTGGCGCCGCCGGTGGTGCCCAGGCTGGCCCTGTCCCAGGTGTCGACGTAGGCCCGGAGCTGATTCCCCTCGATGGTGGCGAGCTGCTGCACCGAGACGCGGGCGTAGTAGGCGTAGAGCCCCGTGGACCCGCGGTGGGTGGTGACGTCGACGTAGAGATCGGCCGCCTGCCGCGAGCTCCCGAGCCGGACCCCACAATCCTCCAGGCGCCGCTCGACCGCGTCGAGCAGGCCGCGCCGGGTGAGCCCGGCCGCCTCCGCGTCGTCGGCGAGGTCGGTGACCACGACGTTCACGTCGCGGATGCCGGCGAGGTTCTCGCGCTCGACGTCCTGCCGGCCCACCGCCGGCGCGGAGACGGTCAGCACGAGCACCGCGCCGAGGCCGCCGGCCACCACCCACCTCGCCGGTCTACGCCTCACGAGCCGCAATCGCCTCACGATGGAGCACCCTACCATACAGCCTCCGAAGGTGACCCCCTCAGTCGAGGTGGCCGCGCTCCGCGTCGCCCATCTCGACATCGCCCTCGGGAAAGTACTCGCGCCAACGCCGGGTCACCGTGGCGGCCACGTCGGGCCGGCACGTCAGCTCGTCGGGGAACGTCGGCGCCAGCCGCGCGTCGATGACGATGGGAGCGGTGCGCACGACGTGGTTCCGCACCAACCGGGTGGACGCGGCGTGGATGTCGGCGGCGGGCTCGAAGCGGGTGAACGTCGTCCACAGGAAGTTCATGGCGCTGCGGGCGGCGCGTTCGGCGTCGTCGGTCAGGACCACCAGCGGCCAGCCGCGGAACGCCGCATGGGGGGCGACCCGCGCCGGCAGATCCGGGTCATCGGCCGCGGACGCGGCGCCCGCCACCAGGCACCCGCGGCAGAACACGCGGACCTCGCCGATGCCGGCGGGCAGCTCGGCCGTCGAGAACTCGCCCGGGAGCTCGCGGACGGGGTCGCCGAGCCCCAGCCACACGCCCTTCGAGCCGTGGTTCACGGCCGGCCCCGTGTAGTCGAGGGTGTCCATCGACAGGTTCGAGAACACGTACAGGTCGGTCTCGGGATTGGTGCGGGCAAGGACGTGCTCCAGCGTCGCCCGGAAGTCGCGCAGGTCGACGGGTCGGTCCGTCACGAGCAGGAACTTCGTGAGCGAGAGCTGCCCCTCGCCGAGAATGCGGAACGCGCTCGCCATCGCCTCGCGGGCGTAGCGCTGCTTGACGACGGCGGCCGACAGCGAGTGGTAGCCGGTCTCGCCGTACGACCAGAGCTGCTCGACGGCGGGCATCACCACTGGGAACAGCGGCGACAGCAGCTCCTGCAGGAGGTCGCCGATGTAGAAGTCCTCCTGGCGGGGCTTGCCGACGACCGTGGCGGGGAAGACGGCGTCGTGGCGGCGCGCGATCCGATCGACCCGGAAGACCGGGTAGTCGTGGCGCAGCGAGTAGTACCCGTAGTGGTCGCCGAACGGCCCCTCGGGCCGGCGGATCCCCGGCGGCACCGAACCGATCAGGGCGAACTCGGCTCGGGCCGGCACCGGGTGGGGCCCCAGGCCCTCGACGAGGGGCAGCCGCTCGCCCGCGATGAGCGACGCCAGCATCAGCTCGGGCACGTTCTCGGGCAGCGGGGCCACGGCGGCGAGGATCAGGGCCGGCGGCCCGCCGAGGAAGGCGGTGACGGGCAGGGCCTCGCCTCGGCCCTCGGCCACCGCGTGGTGGAAGCCGCCGCCCTTGCCGATCTGCCAGTGCATGCCGGTGGTCCGGGCGTCGTGGACCTGGAGGCGGTACATGCCCAGGTTGTGGCCGTGCCCGTCGGGATGCTCGGTGAACACCGCGGGCAGCGTGATGAACGGGCCGCCGTCCTCGGGCCAGGTCGTCAGGGCGGGCAGGCGGTCTAGGCGCACGTCGCTCGTCACCACGTCGGCCACCGGACCCCGCCGGCCCCGCCGCATCCCGATCCGGAGCAGCTCGGCGCCGACGTCGCGGGCGCCCCACAGCCGGGACGGCGTGGGGGGCATCAGGGTCTCGACGAGCTCGACGAGCCGGCGAATGAGGCGCAGGGGGCGCTCGCCGAACGCGAGCTCGGCCCGGCGCGCGGTGCCGAGCAGGTTCGTCACGACCGGAAAGTCGGCGTCGGCGGCGTTGGTGAACAGCAGAGCCGGGCCGCCCGCGGCCACCACGCGACGATGAATCTCGGCCGCCTCGAGCGAACGTTCGACAGGGACGTCGATGCGCACCAGATCCCGATCGCGCCGGAGGCGATCGAGGAACGCACGAAGGTCGGGGAACGACATCGGGGGATGAATCGCGGGCGGCCCGGCCGTGCCCACCCGCCGTCGCGACGTTGGCCGACTCTGCGACGAAGCGGCGGCCGGGAGTGTGCGCCGTAGAACGATGCGCGGACTCCCGGCAGGGTCGGTCGGGCGCCCATCGGAGCCGGGAGCGACGACGGGCGGGCCAAGCCCGCGGGTCCGCTCACGGGCCTCGGCACGGGCCGGCGGTCGTCGCCGGCGTCCCGCCGCCGGGGCGGGCCGGGCGGGGCGGGCGCCGGCTCCCGCCCGATGCCGGCGCGCCGCGTCCTACCGCACCGTCACCACGACTTCCTCGCTCACGGTGGCCAGGGTATCGGACGCCTGCACGCGGAACAAATACTCGCCGGGAGACGGAAAGACCGCGGTCACCACGGCCGAGCCGTCCGGCGCGTCGTCGTCCGACGCCAGCGTCACCCCGGCGCCCCGCAGCTGCGTCCACGTGACGGTGACACCCTCCACCGGCGTGCGGAGCGGGCGCTTGCGGGCCGACACCTGGATCTGCGGCACGTTGACGGGCAGGGTCGGCTCGCCGGGCCGCCGGTCGAACGTATCGAGGGTATCGCGTCCGCCCCCGCCCCGGCGTCGCGGCGGGGGCAGACCGTCGTCGGTCACCGCCGCGCTCAGAGTCACCTGCTCGCCGGCCGCCGCGCCCGGCGGCACGGTGACGGCCAGCGTCGGCGGCTGGTTGTCCCCCTGGCCGCCGGCCCGCGCCTCGGCCGCGTTCGCGAAGATCTCCCACTCGGGCTGCAGCCAGGCGAGGGCGCGGTAGGTCTCGTCGCCCACCGTGACCTGCCACTCTAGCCGCCGGTCGCCCCAGTCGGCCGGCACCCGCACGCTGAACATCCGGCGGTTGGTGCGCGGATAGAAGTAGGTCGGCTGCCCCTGGTCAGCCTCGCCCGGCGACATCCGGTTGGCGGGGCCGACGGGAACGTGCAGCTCCTCGACATAGTTCCGGTTCAGGTACCCGAAGTGCATGTCGAAACCGCCGTCCGGATGGTGCGACCAACCGTCGAAGAACGGCTGAATCGACTGTCCCGAGCTGAACAGGAAGTTCTGGGGATCGGCCTGGGCCCGTCCGTCGGCGGCAGCGCCGACGACCACGGCCAGCGCCAGCCACGGCGTGAGTCGTCTCGACCGGTTCAACATGGCTTTCTCGCAGAGGCCGGCGCGGGGGCGGCCCGCCCCCGCGCCGGTTCCTTGTCCCCGGACGCCCTCCCGCCTCAGGGGCGGAGGGGCGTCCGGCACGGCGCCTTCCGGGGCCGCGCGATCACTCGTCGTCGGTGCGTTCCCGCGCCGCGTGCCGCTCGGCCACGGCCGCTTCGTACTCCTCGTCGGTCAGGTCGTGCCACCCGATCCAGGCGAAGCCCATCTCGTCGATGGTGCGCCCGCCGTTGCCCACCCAGTTGCTCGGGTCGACGTTCCCCCGGTTCGCGGCCGAGTTGTCGAACCAGCTCGACACGTGCAGGATGGTCCCGGCCGGAATCAGCGGCGCCACGTCGTCCTCGTAGTTGTAGTTCATGTGCCAGTTGTAGTCGAACCCGGCGCAGTTCACCGTCTCGGCCCGGACCGGCTGGGTCGGGTAGATGAACTCGATGCACTGGTAGATGCCCAGCATGTGCATGTGGGGCTGGAACATGGTGATGCGCGCCGCGTTGTTGAAGCGGGCGTAGCCGTCCGAGCGCGAGATCTCGCCGGCAGGGAGGTCGAGGATGCCGGTGGTCACGTTCTGCGACCCCCCGAGCTGCCGCGAGTAGCGGATGAACTTCGGCGTCTCGCCCGCCGGCAGGAAGTTGATGCCCAGCTCGACGTCGGCGTCGATCTCCTCACCGACCGAGTGCAGGTGGTAGCTGAGCCGCGCCTGACTGCCCCCCGGCAGCAGCAGCCCCGAGTCGGGCGGGTAGATCTCGGCCAGCTTCCCGGAGGCGTACTCGACGAGGAAGAGCCCGCCGCTCATGTCCGCCTCGTCCTCGCTCGGCTCGACCGCGTAGGACAGCGCGTGGTGCACGACCTGGCGGGCCTTGTCGCCGACCGGCCGGGTCTGGATGGCGGTGATGTAGCGGTCCTCGTCAAGACCCATGTCGGTGAACAGGTTCCCGAAGAGGTCGGGGCCCGCCGCCGGCACCGTGTAGGTCGGGAACTGCACGACGAGGTCGGGCTCGCCGATCTGCCACGAGTCGGCCGGCGCGAACTCCGGCGGCGCGGGGGTGTCGGCGGGGTTGCCCTGCGGCGCCCCCGCATCGACCCAGGCCAGGATGGTGCCGATCTCCTCGTCGGTCAGCGACGGGTCGTTCTTGAAGCTCTGGATGCCCAGGCGCCGGTCGATATGCCACGGCGGCATGGCGCGGGTCTCGACCTTCTCCCGGATCGACCGCGCCCAGGGCCGCACTTCCCGGTAGCTGATCAGCGACATCGGCGCAATCTCGCCGGGCCGATGGCAGTTCACGCAAGACCGGTACAGAATCGGCGCGACGTCCTCGGCGAACGTCGGGGCTTCCGTCCCCTGGGCGGCGGCGGCGCCCGGCAGCGCCGACACGGCCGAGCTCAGCACGAACGCGGCGACGAGTGTGGTGGTTCTCACGTCAGTCCTCCTCGCGGTCGACGACGGCCGCATCCGCGCACGCGAACCGGCCCCCGCCCGTAGACCTCGATACTGGGCCGCCCGTCGAGCCGGCCCGCCACGGCAGGCCCGCCCAGGACGGCGAGCGGCTGCCCATTATTCCACAGATCGCGACCCGGCTCACCCCGCGGCCGCCCCCGGAAGCTCCAATGTTGGGCGGCTCGAACCCGCCGATGCCCGTCAGCCGGGACTACTCGCGAGATCGCCGCTCGAATGCGGCGGCGCTCTTGCCGCGCGCGGTCAAACGGGCCGCGCCTTCGCGGCGGCCTCCGCGAGGGCCGCCCGGTGCCGTTGCATGATGTCCGCCGCCAGCGCAGCCGGGTTCCAACGATCGAACACCACCTTGATGCGGCCTTCGGGGTCGAAATAGAACATCTCCGTACCACTGAAGCTCACCGCGATCCGCTTCAGGAAGCTCTCGACCTCCAACGTCCACTTCACTTTCAGGTGGTTGTCGCCCTGTTCGACGATCTCGTGCTCGGCGCCGAGCACCTTCGGAAACAGCTTCTGGAAGTTGCGGAAGAAGACGTCGAGGTTCCATTCCGTGACGTAGGGCTTCGTGCCCTGGAGAGCCTCGAAGTGCGGCGCCTCGGCAAAGAGCGCCTTCCACTCCTCCTTCTCCTGTTCGCGGATGGCGTCGAAATACTTCTCCACCGTCGCCGTCATCCGAGCCGGCTCGCAACGGGCCGCCGGCAGCTCGTAGTCGTACTTGCCGGCCGAGCCATGCTCACGTTCCTGCTCGTGGATGACGACGCCGGAGTGGTCGGCGTAAGCCAGGTTCGTCCACAAGGTCAGCGAGTCGAGGGCGGACGTCAGATCCGGCAGGATGGGCAGGGCCGCGATCTCGCCCAGCGACAGGATTCGGAAGCCCGCCGTGCCGATCACGGTTGCGCCCAGGACGTTCTGGACCAGGTGGGCATGGTGCGACATCGACTCGTTGATGGTCTTGGCCAGCGTCTTGAACGCCTGCAACAGGCGGTGCTCCGGCATGAATTCGACGTGGTTGGCCAGCACCACGAAGCAGTCGAGACCCCGGTGCTTCAACTGCTGCCGAAACAGCCAGAAGTGGTCGTCGACGACCGACTTGCGCGCCTGCGCGCGCGCCGACTGGATGCCGCTGGCGTCGCGCAGCGCGATGCGAAGCGGCGCGTAGTCGAGCTGGCTCATCTCGCCCAGCACGCTGATGGTGCGCTCGAACGGCTTCATGAAGCGGGAGGCCATCAGGACGTGCCGCTCCGCCGCCGCGTAGTCGGCCCTGAACAGCAAGGCCTCGACCTGGTTGAGCTCGACCAGCATCGCTTCCAGGATGCCTTCGCAGGCCTGGTGTACGCGGACGAAGATGGGATCCTCGACGTAGCGTCGGCGACGGTCCGGCGTATACAGGCCGTGGACGAGCGCGGGTCGGATCCACTTGTCGTAGTCGAGGCCGGGCCGGCTCCGCGTCCGGGTCAGACCCAGCGGGAAGCCGAGTGCACGAACCGCCAGATCATGCTGAGAACGGAGCGTCGCCTCGATCCGCGAACCGTTGGCGACTCGGTCCAGCTTCTTGATGACCCGGTACCAGGCCGAGTCCGTCGAGGGCGGTCCGAAGAAGCCCTCTCGCGGCGGGGGCGCTCCCGCCCCGTGTTCGAACGCAATGTCCGCGATCAGCGTCAGTACGGCCGCGACCGATGCGGCCACGACATCGACTTTCGCGGCATCGTTGATGTACTCCCGCGTTCCGGTCTCGTCGAGCGTGTCTTCGAGGATCTTGAGGACGACCTCCAGGCTGACCAACAGCGGTCCGACCTGCGCCGCGAGCGGCCAGTCCGCCATTTTCGGCCAGACCGCCTCCACCCGCGCGGTCTGTACGTAGACGTTGTACTCGCGGTGGTCGCCCCGGGCCTTGTAGGGCGACCGTTCAGTAGCCGCCGGGAGTCCTTCGACCGCCTTCGCCACCGCGGCTCCATTCCCACGCAGTCGGGGCAAACCGCGCCCGGCGCCGGATTCTCTCCGGGCAGAACGTGGTCGTCGTCGTTTTCGGGGAGGCCAAATGTACACTGCGGCCACAGCAGCGTCAAGGACCTCGGCGGCGGCGGCGGGCCACCGTGGGCGGGCGTTGCTGAAGGCGGTCAGGGGGCGCCGGGGGCGGGCGACTGGTGGAGGACGCGGCCAACGAAGAACGGGCCCATGTCGCGGATGTACTCGGAGGTCTGGACGGTGGGGCGCATGTCCTTGACGAGCTTCGACAGGGGGTAGAGCTCGGGGCCGATGAGACCGATGACGAACTCGTTGTCGTCGCGGTCGAGACCGTGGCACTCGAGGCGCACGTCGACGGCGAGGCCCAGCTCGCCGTAGCCGCGGCCGACCGTCCCGTGCTCCATCAGGATGCGGCCCTGGTCGCCTCGCGGCAACCGGTTGAAGGCCCCGATGCGGCGCAGCGGATACCAGACCCCCCACGGGTGCGCGGGGTTCAGGACGGCGCGCCGAACCCGGCGCAGGAGGAAGTCGTCGAGATCCGCCTCGCGGCCGCTCGAGTAGGTGCGGCCGAGCATGGTGAAGTCGGGCAGGGGGGTGAGGGTCCGGAAGCCCGGCCCCGCCAGCAGTCCCCGCGCCGCCTCGGCGAAGAGCGCGGGGTCCTCGGACATCAGCACCACGCCGACGCCGCGCGGGTCGTTGAGGTTGGCGTAGACCGCCGCCTCGAGGCCGCTCTCCCGCACGCGGTCGACGACGGGGCCAGTGTCGACGCACCCGGTGAACACGTGGAGCTGCACGAACAGCCGCCGGTCGAGCGTCTGGGGGACGCCTCGCACCGGCGCGCCGTGCTCCAGCAGGTCCGGCACGAAGGGCGCCGGCGCGGGCGGGCGGGCGGCCGGGGGGGCGGGCGCCGGCGGCGCGTCTGTCTTCTCGGTCATGACCTGCGATCCTCGAGCGAGCCGGCGACCATTCTAACGGAGCCGCCGCCCTGCCGGAGCCGCCGCCGGCTACCGAAGCCGCCGCCGGAGCCGCATCCGCCGCGCCCGTTCGCACCGTCGAGGCGCAGCCGCGTCGGGGACCTACCCCGCGTCCGACGCCAGCCCCATGGCGCGGCGCCAGGCCGCGATCTGGCCGATGTGGTTCGCCTCGTGGGCCGACAGCAGGTAGTCGACGAAGTCGCCGACGGTGGGGAAGTACTTGCGGGTGCCCTCGTCGGGGTACTCCTTGGCGAACTCCGCGGGGTCGGCGGCGGCCACCGCCTCGGTCACGCGCTCGTGCTGCTTCTTCAGCTCGGCGAGCAGGGCGTCCCGGGAGGGGTATTTCGAGGCGTCGCCGCTCGGCACGCCGCCGGTCTTGCCCGCCTCCTCCCAGTCCGCGGGGAAGGTCGACTCCAGGCCGAGGGCCACCCCGGTGTGGTTCGACGCCGAGGCGAGGTGGCACAGGGTCCACGCCGGGTGGTTCACTACCCCGTGCGGCTGCTGGACCATCTGCTCGTCGGTGAGGTCCTTGACCAGCGACTCCAGGTGACCGAGGTTGAACTTGTAGGTGAAGAGAAGGTGCTCGCGCATCGAATGCTCCCCGTGGAATGCTCCCCGTAGTGGGCGTTTCAGGACGACGAACGACCGGTTAGTATATCGTCCCGCGGGCCCCGGCGCGCCCGGCTGGACGACAAGCTCCGACGGAGCCTCGCGATGACGGCCGCCGGCTCGACGCCTCGGGCTTCGCGCCCGACGGCATCCCGCTCTCCGCCGCGCACCCGCCCTGCCCCGCGCCTTGTAATCTCCCCACCGGCCAGCGGAGAATACGCGCGTGACTACCGGAACCCTCGAGAGCCCCGCGTCGGGACTGGACGCCATCGTCGACCTCCTGGGCGACGACGCGAACTTGCTGGAGCATCGCTGCCGGACGATTCCGGCCTCGGACCTGCACCTGCCGGGCCCGGACTTCGTCGACCGCTGCTGCGCCCTGTCGGACCGGCCGGCCCGGGTGCTGACGAGCCTGCAGGCGCTGTTCGGGGCGGGGAGGCTCGCGGGCACCGGCTACGTCTCGATCCTGCCCGTCGACCAGGGCATCGAGCACTCCGCCGGCGCCTCGTTCGCGCCGAATCCCGCCTACTTCGACCCCGAGAACATCGTCCGCCTCGGCATCGAGGGCGGCTGCAACGCGGTGGCGTCGACCCTGGGGGTGCTCGGCGCCCTCTCGCGCCGCTACGCCCACAAGATCCCGTTCATTCTCAAGTTCAACCACAACGAGTTCATCTCCTACCCCAACGCCTACGACCAGATCCGGTTCGCGAGCGTCGAGCAGGCGTTCGACATGGGGGCGATGGGGGTCGGGGCCACCATCTACTTCGGGTCCGGGGAGTCGCGGCGGCAGCTCCAGGAGGTGTCCGAGCTCTTCCACCAGGCCCACGAACTCGGCATGTTCACGGTGCTGTGGTGCTACCTCCGCAACCCCGCGTTCAAGACTCCCGAGGCCGACTACCACACCGCGGCCGACCTCACCGGGCAGGCCAACCACCTCGGGGTGACCATCGAGGCCGACGTCATCAAGCAGAAGCTGCCCGAGACCAACGGCGGCTACCCCGCCCTCGGGTTCGGCAAGACCCACGGGCGGGTCTACGAGGCCCTGACCACCGACCACCCCATCGACCTCACCCGCTACCAGGTCGCCAACTGTTATCTCGGCCGAGCCGGGCTCATCAACTCGGGCGGGGCCTCGTCGGGCGAGAGCGACCTGAAAGAGGCGGTGAAGACCGCGGTCATCAACAAGCGGGCGGGCGGGACCGGGCTCATCTCGGGCCGCAAGGCCTTCCAGCGCCCGATGGCGGAGGGCGTCGCGCTCCTCAACGCGATCCAGGACGTCTACCTGTCGCCCGAGATCACCATCGCCTGACGCCGCCCGGGCCGCTTCACCCGCGTTCGGGGCGCGCCCAGAGATCGATCCGGATCGAGAGCAGGAAGTACTTCTTCCGAAGGGCGACGACGCGGTCGGCGTAGCCTGCCTTGGGGATCCGGCGCGAGCGGAGCTGCTGGCGCAGCCGGCGCAGCTCGTGGCGGTAGAGGTCGTTCACGAACGCCTTGGCGAGCGACGGCGGCGTCGACCGGCGCGGGCGCAGGCCGAAGCCGGCCAGCTCCTCGAGAATCCGGGGGTGGTAGGTGTACTCCAAAGCGCGTGGCGTGCCTGGTCGAGGCCGACCAGCGCCGCCCGAGCGCCGTGCGGCGCCGGGGCCGACAGCCCGCGCGCGGCGCTCGAGCCGCCGCCCGCCTCCTTCCCGCGCCGATCACGACCCCGGCGGGGCCTCGTCGGCCGACGGCCCGTAGAGCGAAGGCACCGGGACGTCGTTCATCCGCAGGCAGACGCCGAGCCGGGCGCGCTCGTCCCCACGATCAGAACCCCGGCGGGGCCTCGTCGGCCGACGGCCCGTAGAGCGACGGCACCGGGACGTCGTTCATCCGCAGGTAGACGCCGAGCTGGGCGCGGTGGTGAATCAGGTGGTTCATCACGAAGCTGCGGATGACGGCGGCCTTCGGCAGGGTCATCAGCACCGTGCCGTCGTTCAGCAGCGACCACGGCTTCATGAAGTCGGCGTCGCTCGCCGCCGCCAGGGCCGCCCGCGCCGCCGCCGCGTGCCGGTCGAACGTGGCCACGAGCTCCTCGACCGAGGCCGGCGTCGGGGGCCGAGGCATGGGCTCGCCGCCGGGGGCGAGGTCCAGCGCGTCGTCGGCCATGGTCAACACGGCCCACTGCGGCAGGTTCGCGAGGTGCCCGGCGAGCCAGATCAGGGTGCCCGATTTCTCGTGGGGCCGCCACTCGAACCGGTCGGCGGGCACCCGCTCCAGCGTCCTCCGCACCCCTGCCGCCTCCTGGTCGAACTCCGGCAGCAACGCTTCGGCAATCGCCATTCCCGTCTCCTGTTCCGCACGCCGCAGGCCGCCGACCCGTCAGAAGCCGACGGCGGCGCTCGTCCGGCGCCGGTCCTCGGCGCCCTCCAGCACGTCCTGCTCGGCGTCGTAGTAGATGGCCGACACCGCCCCCTGCACCCGCGTCTCGACCATCGCGTGGCCCCGCGCCCCGAGCAGGGCTAGGGTGTCGGGCGACAGCCCCCACCGCTCGTAGCGGGTCACGTCGGGCAGCCACTGGTGGTGGATGCGGGGCGCGTCCACCGCCTCCTGCACGTTCATGCCGTGGTCGACGACGTTGAGGATGGTCTGCAGCACCGTGTTGATGATGGTGCGCCCGCCCGGGCTCCCCGTCACCAGCACGAGGCGCCCGTCCCGGGTCACGATGGTCGGCGACATGCTCGACAGCATGCGCTTGCCGGGCTCGGCGAGATTGGGGTGGGTCCCGATGAGTCCGGAATCGGTGGTCAGGCCGGGTCCCGCGTTGAAGTCGCCCATCTCGTTGTTGAGCAGGAACCCCGCCCCGGGGACGGTGATCTTCGACCCGTAGCCCTGCTCGAGGGTGTAGGTCAGCGATACTGCGTTGCGGGCGCCGTCGACCACCGACAGGTGCGTCGTCTCGCCGCCCTCCCGCGGCCACTCGAACGAGTCGGGGGACGACGCCGAGGCCCGCTCGGGGTCGATGGTCCGCCGCAGCGCCGTCGCGTAGGCCTTCGAGGTCAGGCGTTCGACGGGCATCGCGGGGTTGAACGCGGGGTCGCCGAGGTGGCGCGCGCGGTCGGCGTAGGCGCGCCGCATCGCCTCGATCATCAGGTGGACGGTCGCGGCCGACCCGAACCCCGACGCCGCGAGGTCGTCGTGCTCGAGGATGTTGAGCATCTGGACGATGGCGGTCCCCCCCGAGCTGATGGGGGGCATCGAGAGCACCTCGTAGCCGCGGTACGCACCCCGGATGGGGGCGCGGCGGACGGCGCGGTAGGCGGCGAGGTCGGCGCGGGTCATGATGCCGCCGTTCGCGGCCATCTCGCGCTCGACGAGGGCCGCCGTCTCGCCCCGGTAGAAGCCGTCCGGCCCCTCGGCGGCGATGCGATCCAGGGTCCGGGCGAGATCCGGCTGGCGCAGCACCTCGCCCGCCGCGTAGGGCTCGCCGTCCTTCGAGAACTGGGCCACCGAGGCCGGGTACGGGGTCATCCGCGGCAATACTCCGGCCAGCGACCGGGCGAGGGCGTCGGACACCTCGAAGCCCTCGCGGGCCAGCCGCACCGCCGGCTCGACCAGCCTCGCCCAGGGCAGGCTCCCGTGCTCGGTCCACGCCAAGTGCAGCCCCGCGACGGTGCCCGGCACCCCCACCGCGAGGTGCGAGTCGTGGTGCCGCACGCGGTCGTACTCGCCGTCCCGCAGGAACATCGTGGGCGCCGACCCCGCCGGCGCGGTCTCCCGGAAGTCGTAGGCGGCGGGCTCGCCGTCGGCCGGGCGGTAGACGAGGAAGCCGCCCCCGCCGATGTTGCCAGCGGTGGGATAGGTGACGGCGAGGGCGAAGGCGGTGGCGACGCCGGCGTCGATGGCGTTGCCGCCCTCGCGCATCACCTCGACCCCGACCGCCGACGCGATGGCGTCCTGCGAGACGACCATCGCCTGCCGGGCCCGTATCGGCTGGGTACTGCCGCCGAGGGCCGGGGCCAGCCCCAGCCAGGCGGCGAGGACGAGCCCCGACCCCGCGGCCCGGCGGCGCATCGCGTTCGGCATTCGCCCATCATGGCAGGCGAAGCGGGCCGAGAGCAAGCGGTGGGGTATATTCTGGTGCCGCCCGTCCGCGGGAATCGGACGGCAAGGAGGTTTCCGAGATGAGCCGACGACTCTTCACGCCGCCGGCGGCGTTGCTCGCGGCCGCGCTGACGGCCGCGCCGTTCGCGCCGGCGCCGCCGGCCTCGGCGCAGAACCCGGCGGCGGACTACGAGGCGCCGCGGACGCCGTGGGGCGATCCCGACCTGCAGGCCATCTGGAACAACGCGACCATCACCCCGCTCGAACGGCCGACGGACCGCGCGGACCAGGCGTTCCTGAGCAGCGAGGAGGTGGCGGCGCTCGAACGCGAGGCCCAGGAGCGGGTCGACCGACAGAACGCGCCGAGCGAGGTCAGAACCGAGCCGCTGCCGATCGGCGGCAACGTCGGCGCCTACAACAGCTTCTGGACCGAGCAGAGCACGTCGGTGGTGGGAACGGCGCGCACGTCGCTGATCACCGACCCGGAGAACGGCCGGCTGCCGCCGCTGACCCCCGAGGCCCTGGCCCGCATCACGTCGCCCGAGTCGGTGCGCATCGCCGACATCCGCGAGGGCCGCGTCCCCGCCGACGGGCCCGAGCAGATGGGCCTGAGCGAGCGCTGCCTCTGGTACCGCGGCATCCCGACCCTCCCCACCGGCTACAACAACAACTACCACTTCCTGCAGACGCCGGACCGGATCATCATCCTGCAGGAGCACATCCACGACCTGCGGGTCATCTTCCTCGACGGCCGCCCGCACCTTCCGGACGGCGTCCGGCAGTTCGCGGGCAGCTCGCGCGGCCGCTGGGACGGCGACACCCTCGTGGTCGAGACCACGAACCTGCGCCAGCCGTTCATCCGCCGCTGGTCCCGGCCCGAGCATTCGCTGTCGCGCGGCGACCTCAGCGAAGGCGCCCGGGTGACGGAGCGCTTCACGCGCACCGGCCCCGACACCCTCCACTACGCGTTCACGGTCGACGACCCCGAGACGTGGACCCGGCCGTGGTCGGGGGCCCTGCCTTACGCGCGGTCGGACGGCCCGATGTTCGAGTTCGCGTGCCACGAGGGCAACTACGGCATGATGAACATGATGGCGGGCTCGCGGGCCGAGGAGGCGGCGGGAGGCGGGCAGTAGTCGCGCTCTCGCGCCAGTCGACCGTCCGTGAGAGAAGCTGCCCAGGTCGCGGGGCGTCCTTGCAGCGGCGGCCGGCGCGAACCCGCGACAGGGGACGGCAAAGCAAGCTCCGGGACAGTCCGCTACCCGCTTGGTGATGGCCTCGTGGAGGCCGTCGAGCAGGCCGCCGACGGCGTTGCTGCACTCGCATCCCCCGGGAGAACACCATGCCAGAACGGCCTGTCGCCCAGCCCTCCGCCCTCGCGCGCCGGCTCGCCGCTCTCTTCATCATCGGTTGCGCCGTCGGCGCCCTCGGCGTTCGCTCCCCGGCCACGGCCCAGACCCGGGGCCTCCTGCCGGCCGACTACTACTCGGAAGTCGGCGTCGGCGAGGTCGCCATCTCGCCCGACGGCGGCCTCGTGGCCTTCACCGTCACCACCGTGGTCGAGGAAGAGAACCGCAGGCGCCGCGAGATCTGGATGCAGCAGCTCCGCGGCGGCCGGCCCGAGGGCGAGCCGTTCCGGTTCACCGACCCGACGCGCGAGGCCAGCGGGCCGCGCTGGTCGCCCGACGGCCGGGTGCTGAGCTTCCGGTCGCCGCGGGGCGACGGCGACGACGCGGGTGACACGTGGTTCGCCCGGGTCGCGTTCCCCGGCGGCGAGGCCTACCGCATCGAGGGCGTCCGGGGCGCCCCCGTGTGGTCGCCCGACGGGGCGTGGATCGCCTACACCGCGCCGCCCGACCCCGGGGAGGACGAAGCGCCCGAGCGCGCCGGCTGGGTCGCGCCCGACGCGGTCACCCGCACCCTGGCCCCCCACCGGTTCGACGGCCGGGTCATCACCACCGCCCGCTACAAGCGCGACGGCACGCCGGCCCTGCTGCGCCATCCTTCGGCCCGGCCCGTGAACCAGCTCTTCGTGGCGCCGGCGGCGGGGGGCGAGCCGGTGCAGCGGACGGACCTGGCGTTCGACGTCCGCGACCCCGTGTGGTCGGCCGACGGCGAGCGCATCTACTTCACGGGAGACGAGCGGCAGGACGACGAGACCGCCACCGACCCGGCCAGCGACGTCTACCTGGTCGGGCGCGACGCCGGCGAGCCCCGGAAGGTCACCACCGACGCGGGCAGCGAGACCGCCCCCGCCGTCTCGCCCGACGGCCGCCGGCTCGCGTTCCTCCACCGCCGCGGCCGGGGCGAGCCGACGGACATCCGGGTGGTCGACATCGCCGGCGACGGGACCCTGCGCGGCATCCCGCGCAACCTCACCCGCGACTGGGACATGCGGCCCGGCGCCCCCGCCTGGACCGCGCGGGGAGACGCGGTGAGGTTCCTCGCCGAGGTCCGCGGCAACCGGCATCTCTTCGAGGTGACGGAGACCGGCGACCTCATCCGGCAGGTCACGAGCGGCGACCGGCAGGTCGGGTCGGTCTCGACGACCCGCGACGGCCTCGTCATGGCCTACACCGTGACGCAGCCCACCGCGCCGGCGGAGGTCTTCGTCAACACCGGGGACGGCGGCAGCCAGCGCCGGGTGACTTCCTTCAACGACGCGTGGCTCGCCCCCCTCAGCCTGCGGCCGGCCGAACCACTGCGCTGGCGGGCCGAGGACGGGACCGAGATCGAGGGCTGGATCATCGAGCCCGTCGGCTACGAACCGGGCCGCTCGTACCCGATGGTCCTCAAGATCCACGGCGGGCCGCACGGCGCCTACGGCAACAACTTCTTCCGGACCTTCCACATCCTCTCGAACGCGGGCTTCTTCGTGCTGTACGCCAACCCGCGGGGATCCACCGGGTACGGGCACGACTTCACCTATTCGATCACCGGGGGATGGGGCGAGACCGACGCCGGCGACCTCCTCGCGGGAGTCGACGCCGCCCTCGACGCGTACCGCGACATCGACCGGCGCCGCATCGGGGTGTCGGGGGGCAGCTACGGCGGGTTCATGACCAACTGGCTCACCGCCACCACCGACCGGTTCGCGGCCGCCGTCACCAGCCGGTCCATCGCCGACTGGACCAGCCTCTACGGCTCGTCCGACGCCCAGAGCCTCCTCGAGTTCGGTTTCGGGGGAACGCCGTGGGAGGAGCGCGAGCGCTACGCCCGCCTGTCGCCGTTCACCCACGTCGAGCGGGTCCGCGCCCCCACCCTGATCATCCACGGCGAGAACGACTACCGCACCCCGATCGGCGACGGCGAGAAGTGGTTCATGGCCCTGAAGAAGCGCGATGTCCCGACCGAGCTGGTCCGCTATCCTCGATCGAGCCACGGCCTGTCCCGCACCGGCGAGCCCTGGCTCCTCGTCGACCGGCTCGAACGCATCCGGAGCTGGTTCACGCACTGGCTGATAGAGCAGGCGGGGGGTTGAGCCGCGCGTCGCAGTCGGTGGACGCCGCACACACGACGGCGCCCGCCGGCTGACGGAGCCGGCGGGAGATCCACCCTGGGGCCGAGCCCCGGCTCCCGGCGCGAAGGCGTTCGGGCGGTGCTTCGCGATGCGTGCAGGAACCCGCAGGTAAGCGGAAGACCGCCATCGGCCGTATTCCCTTGCAGGACGTGTCGAAGCGGACACGACGACTCCCGCTTGCCGCTTCGACCCGCGGCGGGCGCGGGGCGTCCCCACCCGTCGCGCGACGTAGTTCGCCATCCGGCAGAATCGGACCGAGTCCATTGGCAAAGCTCGCAATATTCGTCGACGGAGGCTATCTCTCCTACCTCGCCGAGCATCACTTCCGCACGTGGGTCGACTTCGGGAAGCTGAGCAACGAGGTCAGGAACACCATCGCCGGTCGGACCGAGGAGCCGCTCGACCTGCTGCGCACGTACTTCTACGACTGTCTCCCCTACCAGAGCAGCACCCCCACCGAGGACGAGGAGCGCCGCTTCGGCAGCAAGAAGCGCTTCTTCTACGCCCTGCAGCGCCTCCCGCGTTACAAGGTGCGCGAGGGCCGCCTCATGCACCGCGGCATCGACGCCCAGGGGAAGTCCATCTTCCAGCAGAAGCGGGTCGACCTGATGGTCGGCCTCGACATCGCCAGTCTCGCCGCCAAGCGGCAGATCAACCACGCCGCGGTCATCTCCGGGGACGGCGACCTGATGCCCGCGGTCGAGGCGGCGCAGCAGGAGGGCGTGCTCGTGTGGCTGGTGCACGGCCCCCAGCTCACCTACGCCGAAGAGCTGTGGGACATCGCCGACGACCGTCTCGCCATCGACACCGGCTTCATGAAGAGCGTCGAGAAGTCCGCGACCACCTGACGGCGGCGGAAGACCGGCGCGGGGGCCGGGACCAGGCCGCGGGCCACCGGAATGCGCCGGGCGGGCCGGGCGGAAGAAGGGCGTCGGGCGGGCGGAGCCGCGGAGGAAGGGCCTTGTCTCCTTCGCGAGTGATCGTAGAATCCGGAGTCGTCAATCAGCGCACGATCCCCCCAGCGTGGATCGAGCCCGGCCGCCGGACCGAACATCATGAACACCTTCGCCATCATCATCCTGGTCGCCCTCGTCGGCGAATACCTCCTCGGCGCGGTCTCGGGACTGCTCAGCGCCCGCTCGTTCAGCCGCGCCGTGCCGGCCGAGTTCGCCGGCGTCTTCGACGACGAGAAGTACGCGCGGGCGCGGCGCTACACCGCGACGCGCACCCGCTTCGGCCTCGTCCGGGGGGCCTTCGACCTCGCGGTGGTCCTCGCGTTCTGGTTCTCGGGCGGCTTCGCGTGGCTCGACGGCGTGGTCCGCGGGCTCGGACAGGGCCCGGTGGTCACCGGCCTCGCCTACATCGGGGCCCTCATGCTGGGCGCGACCCTCCTCGGGCTCCCGTTCCGGGCGTGGTCGACCTTCGTCATCGAGGCCCGCTACGGCTTCAACCGCACCACGCCGGGGACATTCGCGGCCGACCTCCTGAAGGGCGCCGCCCTCACCATCGTCCTCGGAGGGGCGCTGCTGGCCGTCATCCTCGCGTTCTTCGAGTGGGCGGGGCCGCTGGCGTGGCTCTGGTGCTGGCTGGCCGCGACCGCGTTCGTGCTCGCGGTGCAGTTCATCGCCCCCACGTGGATCATGCCGCTGTTCAACACCTTCACTCCCCTCGACGGCGGCGAGCTGCACGACGCCATCCTCGGCTGCGCGCGCTCGGCGAAGTTCCCCCTGGGGGGCATCTTCGTGGTCGACGGGTCGCGGCGGTCGTCGAAGGCCAACGCCTTCTTCACCGGCTTCGGCAAGCACAAGCGCATCGGGCTCTTCGACACCCTCGTCGACAAGTACACCGTCCCCGAGCTCGTCGCGGTGGTGGCGCACGAGATCGGCCACTACAAGAAGCGGCACGTCTGGCTGCAGATGGGGCTGTCCATCGGCCACCTCGGGGCGATGCTGTGGGTCCTGTCGCTCTTCCTCGGGCAGGAAGGCCTGTTCGCGGCGTTCTACGTCACCGAGCCGTCGGTCTACGCCGGTCTGCTCTTCTTCAGCCTGCTCTTCACGCCCGTCGAGATGGTGCTGTCGGTGCTCCTGCACGTCTTCTCGCGCCGCCACGAGTTCGAGGCCGACCGCTTCGCGGCCGAGACCACCGGCAGCGGGGCGCCGCTCGTCAGCGCCCTGAAGAAGCTGTCCGCCGACAACCTCAACAACCTGACGCCGCACCCGCTCGACGTCTTCCTGCACTACTCGCACCCGCCGGTGCTGCACCGCATCGACGCCCTGCAGCGGCCGGCCGCCGGTTGAGGACAGGCACTCCCTCCGTACCGGTCGGACGCACGTCGCGCCGATCGAGGGCGCCGCCGAGTCGATGGTCGCGCCGGTCGCGTTCTGCTGAACGGCGGCTCCTCGACGACTCCGAAGCTGCGTGCGGGGAGGCCGATCCCGTAGTCGCCGATGTCGTCGGGCCTCATCGACGCCGAACGACATGCCATCGTTTCAGTTATCATGCCAACATGATACGGACGCAGGTCCAACTGACCGAGGCGCAGGCCCGGGGGCTGAGGACGCAGGCGCGCCTGGAGGAACGCTCGATGGCCGACCTCGTGCGCGAGAGCGTCTCCGAGTATCTCGCCCGTCGTCATGTCGTGGACCGCGACGAGGTCGCCCGCCGCGCACTGGCCCTCCCCGGACGGTACCGGTCCGGATGCCGCGATCTGGCCGAGGAGCACGACGCCCATCTCGACGAGGCCTTCGACCGGTGACGCTGTTCGTCGACACGTCCGCCCTCCTCGCCTTCCTCGACGCCGACCAACCCCGCCACGCCGACACCGTCGAGGCCTGGCGCCGGGCGATCGACGACCGCGACCGGCTCGTCACCTCCAACTACGTGCTGGTCGAGGTCTTCGCCCTCGTCCCGCGCCGGCTCGGCTTCGACGCGTTGCACGCCCTCGCCGCCGACCTCCTTCCGCTCGTGGAGACACTCTGGATGGACGAGGACCTCCATGCCGCCGCCACCGCGGCCCTGTTCACCGCGGGGCGCCGCCGGCTGTCGCTGGTCGACTGCACCAGCTTCGAACTCATGCGGCGCCACGGCATCACCCATGCGCTCGCGCTGGACGCCGATTTCGCGCGTCAGGGCTTCCGCCTCCTGCCGTCGTGAGAGCCGTCGCCCCCACCATCGGAAGCGGCGCGGCCGGCTCCGCGGGAGAGCCGTTGCCGTTCGAGGGAAACGACTTTCCGCTGCGTCGAGGGTCGCGCCAGCCGTCCGAGCGAGCCCTTGCGCCCCTCGGCCGGGACGCACCGCTCCTGCCCCACGGTGCGGATCCGTCGCGCGGCCGAACTCGGCAGTGTCATGATCCGTCACGGCGTCGTCGCATGCTCACCGGCGTGACGACCGCGACTGATGACCCTCGAGCGGGCGGGACGCCCGAACGCTCCGGACCGGACCGACGCCATCGGTGTCGAGGCCTTCGACGCCGCCTACGGGGCCGGCTTCCAGGCGACGGACGACTCGCCGCACGCGGTCGAGTGCAGGCGTGACGACCGCGACTGATGACCCTTGAACGGGCGGGACGCCCGAACGTTCCGGACCGGACCGACGCCATCGGGGTCGAGGCCTTCGGCGCCGCCTACGGGGCCGGCTTCCAGGCGACGGACGACTCGCCGCACGCGGTCGAGTGCAGGCGTGACGACCGCGACTGATGACCCTTGAACGGGCGGGACGCCCGAACGCTCCGGACCGGACCGACACCATCGGGGTCGAGGCCTTCGACGCCGCCTACGGGGCCGGCTTCCAGGCGACGGACGACTCGCTGCACGCGGTCGAGTGGGAGCTGGTGGAGGACGGCGGAACGTTCGCGGCGCACCGTCCGGACCGCGGGGACCGCCCCCGCCGCGTGGCGTTCGTGGACGGCACCATGCGCACCGAGGCGCGGCTGACCCGGACCGGCCCCGACGGCGACGTCAGCATGGGCCTGGCGGGAAGCTGGGCGGCGGGGGCGGTACTCGTCGACGGCGACGAGCCGGCTCGCTTCGACCGGGTGACGACGGGACGTGCGGCCATCTTCACCGGCGGACGGCCCGTCCGCCTGCCGGACCACCGCAACGGCTGGCGCTGGGCGCCGTACGCGGTCGACGACGACGACGTAGAAGCGGCGCGGCAGCGGCTCCAACGCCTGATGCGCGACGCCGAGGCGGACATTGCCGAGGCGCTCTCGAACGCGGGGTGGCTGACGGTGCTCGACGGCCCGCTGCACGGTATCCGGCGCCGCCGCCTGCCGGTCGTCGGTTACGTGAAGACGCACCACCGCCGCACGCTCGCCCGCGAGCACTGGGCGCGGGTGCCGGGGCTGGCGGCGGGCGAGCGCTCCGGCCTCTTCGCGATGGACGACGCGCTCTACGGCTGCTATCTGCGGGTGGGCGACGCGGGGCCGTGGGCGAGCCCCTGGGCGGGCATCGCCCGTATCGAGATGCCGTCGGGCATCGGCCGCGACACCGCGGTCGAGGCGGCCGACCGGGCCGCAGGCTGGCTGCCGGGCTTCGCGTCCGCCCTGCACCGGGACGCGCGGGCGCCGGTGAACCTGACCCCGATCGCGGGCCTCGAGCGGCGCCTGCACCGGCTTCAGGGCGACGCGCGGCTGGCCCTGCGGGCAGTACGCGAGGCGGTGCTCGAACACAACCGCGGGGAACGGACGGCATGAACGATGGGCGCGCATCGCCCGATGAGCAACCAAGAACGAGCGGCGGGAGCGACGCCGGCGGGCGAAACACCCCGACGCCCGCGGGAACGGACGACGTGAACGCGACGGGCACGGCGCCCGAACGCCGCGAGGGACTGACGGCATGAACGACGACGACGCGCGCATCGGACTCGTCGACGGGTCGGTGGAGAGCGACTCGCGCACCTTCCACGTGGTGCTCGACCCCGATGTCGTGATTCAACTCGACGAGCTGCTCGCGGTGACCACGGACCTGCCCGACGGCCGGCGGGTCACCCACTACGGCATCGTTACCGAGCTGCGGTCCCGGTTCGAGGGAGCCGACCTGCCCTCGGACACCGGCCGGGTGGTCGATTCGACTCTGCCGGCCGAGCACGTGCGGCGGGCCGAGGTCCGCGTCCTGCGGGTCGTGCCCGAACTGTTCGTCGCCCCCCACGCCGGGGCCCCCGCCGTTCGCGCGGCCGGCCCCCACCGCGCGGTCGCCCTCTTCGAGGACGAGATGACCCGGGGCAAGCTGCCGGTCGGGCTCGACCTCGGCGGCGACCCGGTCTACGCGGACATGCGCTTCGTCGACGGCCGCTCCGGCGGCCACGTCTCCATCTCGGGCATCTCCGGCGTCGCCACCAAGACCTCTTACGCCCTGTTCCTCCTCTACCAGCTTCTCGAGACGGAGCAAGGCATGGACCTGCTCGGCGGCCGGGCCGGACGCGAGAGCGTGCGCGCGCTGGTCTTCAACACCAAGGGCGAGGACCTGTTGCACGTCGACCGCCCCAACGCCGAGTTCGCGGGCCGGCCTGAAGAAGTGGACAAGTGGCGCGCCCTCGGCGTCGACGAGCCGGGGCCGTTCCGCTCCGTCCGACTCTACGCGCCGCGGCAGTCGGGCGCGTCGCAGACCCTCGTCGCCAACGTCAGGACCCGCGACACGGCCGACGTCGGCGCCTACGGCTGGACCCCGGAGCAGTTCGTCCGCGAGCAGCTCCTGCAGTTCTGCTTCACCGCCGACGACGAACGCTCGACGCAGGTCGGCTTGGTCGAGCAGCACGTGCGCATCCAGCTCCTGCGCCGGCTGCGGCGGCTCGAGGGCGACCCCACGGGCGCGGTGGTCATCGTCGAGACGGTGCCCCCTGGGACCGCCTTCAACCCCGACCGCCTCGCCGAGCGCGACCCGGAAGAGGCGCCGGCGGGGGCGGGCCACCCGATGCGCGACTTCGGCGACCTCATCGACCTGCTCGAGGGCGTCGTCGCCACCGACGACGAGAGCCTCATGAACGCGTGGTTCGGCCGTGCGCAGGCCGGCACGCGCCAGGCCTTCCTGCGGCGGCTGCTGAAGCTGCGCCGCCACATCGCCCCTCTCATCGGCTGCGGCCTCGAGCCCGTCTCGTCCGAGAACGCGAAGCTCCACGTCGTCGACATCTCGACCCTGCACGACGACGCGCAGCGCTTCGTGGTCGGCGCGCTGCTCGACCGCGTGTGGCGCGAGAAGCAGGGCGCCGGCCGCACGCCCCTGCGCTTCGTGGTGCTGGACGAGCTGAACAAGTACGCCCCCGCCCACGGCTTCTCGCCCCTCCGCGACCTCCTCGTGGACATCGCCGAGCGCGGCCGCTCGCTCGGGGTGCTCCTCGTCGGCGCGCAGCAGGCGGCCTCGGCGGTGGCGCAGGCGCTGCCCCGCAACGCATCGCTCAAGGTCGCGGGGCGGCTCGACGCGAGCGAGTCGGACGCCTACCGCTTCCTGACCCCGGCCCTGCGCGAGCGAGCGACGCGCTTCATGCCCGGCACCATGGTCGTGTCGCAGCCCATCGTGCCCGAGCCCATCCCCGTCCGCTTCCCGTTCCCGCCGTTCGCGACCAACCCCGACGAGGCGGCGGGGGACGAGGCCCGCGACCAGGACAGGACGGACCGAATCCTGAGCACGATGGACGCCCTCACCGGGCCGGAGGTCGACCTGTGAGGCGGCCCGGCGAGGCGACGCCGCCCGCGGCGCGGCCCGCGTGCGAGCGGGGGCGACTCGTCGGGCGGCGCGCGGCCCCGGACGGCCGGGCGCCCGGCCCCCCCGGCGACGTCGGGGCCGGAAGCCGTAGAACGGCGCGCACTCCCGGCAGGTATGGTTGGGCGCCAAGCAGAGCCGCAGGCGACGATGGGCGGGCGAGACGCCCCGCGTTCGAGTCCTGTTCCGCCGCTCCCCGCTCGGCCGCCTCCGAGATCCGCTCATGAAGCTGCTCCATACCTCGGACTGGCACCTCGGGGCGAAGCTCGGCCGGCACGACCGCACGCCGGATCACGTCGACGCGCTGAGAGGATTGCTCGCGGCGGCCGAATCGGAACGGCCCGACCTCGTCCTTCACACCGGCGACCTCTTCGATGCAACGCGTCCGCCCTACGAGGCGCTGCAGCTCGGCGTGCACGCGCTCGGGCGGCTCGCGAAGGTCGCGCCCACCGTCGTCATCGCGGGCAACCACGACTCGTCGATGCTGCTGCGCGTCATCGACGATCTCGCCGGCGCCGCGACCCCGCGTCGCCTGTGGCTGGTCACTTCGCCGGGGGTGCTGACGTTCCCCGACATTGCCGACGCGCCCGTCGGCGTGGCGTGCGTGCCGTTCATCCCGCCCGCGGCCATCGCCGACTACGCCGACGACGACCCCGCGCGCTTCGAGGGCGACTACGCGGACGGCGTCAGGGGCCTCAACCAGCGCCTCCTCGACGAGGCGCACGCGGCGGCGGGGGCGCGCGGCATCGTCCTCTACGCCGCCCACCTCCACGTGCAGGGCGCGCGACCCGGCAGGTCGGAGCGGCGCATGACCGTCGGCGAGGACTACGCCACCCACGTCGAGGGCCTGCAACGCGCTCTCTACTGCGCGTTCGGCCACATCCACGACCCCCAGCTCCTGCCCGGCGGCGCCGCGCGCGGACGCTACGCCGGCTCCCTCGTCCCCCTCGACTTCGGCGAGCGGGAGCACACCAAGCAGGCGGTGCTGGTGACCATCGGCGACGACGTCCGGGTCGAGCCGCGCGACCTGCCGGGGGGCCGGCCCCTCGCCGAGTTCGCGGGGACGCTCGACGAGCTCGAACGCCGCGCCGCGGGCGGCGGCCTCGACGGCTGCATTCTCAAGGCGCGGGTCACCTCCGACGACCCCATCCCCGACCTCGCCGACCGTCTCGCCGAGTGGTCGCCGGGGTGCGCGGTGTTCGAGCTCGTCAACACCCTCTCGAGCCAGCCGGTGAAGGCGATTGAGCCGGCCCGCGAGGACGAGGACGAGCCGGCGGCCCAGGACCTGTTCCTGGAGTGGCGCGCGACGGCGGCCCGCGGCGTCAAGGCCCCGCACGACGCCGTCGCCGCCCTCTTCGCCGAGGCCCTCGGCGCCGCCGGCCAGGAGTCTCCGCCCGACTTCGGGCTCACCCCGCTCGCCTTGCGCGGGCAGGACACGCTGAACCGCCTCGACGCCGCCCGCAAGCGGAGGCCGAGCTGATCACGCGACCCCGACACGCCATTCAGGCTCCTCGGTCATGCCGGTCGACGGCGGCCTTCGCCCCCGCGGCGAACCGGCGCGGGAGATGAGATGCGCCCCCTCCACCTCACCATCCAGGGTCTTCGCTCGTTCCGGTCGGCGGTGCGCCTCGACTTCGCGGACCGCGACCACGTCGCCATCGTCGGCGACACCGGGGCCGGCAAGTCGTCCATTCTCGAGGCCATCACCTACGCCCTCTACGGGCAGACGACGTTCACCGCCCAGGGCAACCAGGAGTTGATGAACGACACCTCGACCCAGCTCCGCGTCGTGCTCCGCTTCCGGGTAACGGGCGAGACGTGGGAGGTCGCCCGCGTGCTCCGCCGAGACGGCCAGGGCCAGGTTGGGCCCGCGAGCGCGCGGCTCCGGCGCCTCGGCGCCGACGGCGCCGCGGTCGAGCAGATCGAGCAGGTCAGGCCCGTCAACAACCGCATCCAGGCGCTGCTCGGGCTCGACAGCGACGCGTTCCTGCGCACCGTGATCCTGCCGCAGGGCCGCTTCGCCCGCCTGCTCGTCGAGGACAAGCCGGCCGAACGGGGACGCATCCTGCGCCAGGTCTGGCGCACCGACGAGATCGAGGCGGCCGGCGCGATGGCCGGGGCCGCCCGACACGAAGCCGAGAAGCTGCGCGAACGGCTCGCCCAGGCGGCCTCCGAGCACCCCGACGACCCCGACGCGCACCTCGCGGGTCTGCGGGCGGCCCGCGAGGCAGCGAGCCAGGACGCCGCGACGGCCACGGAGAACGAGAAGGCGGCGTCCGCCGCCCACGAGACGCTGCTCTCGGCCGCGACGGCGCGACAGGCGGCGTTGGACGTCGTCGAACGGGTGCGCGGCCTCGACTTCGAGCGAGTCGCCGGAACGCTGGCCCCGATCACCGCCGCCGAACGACGCCTCGCCGCCGAGGACGCCGCGTGCGAGGAGCGGCAGGTCGCTTTCGAAAAAGAGCTGGCGCGCATCCCGACCGACGACGGACCGACGAGGGAGGAGGTCGCGGCGGCCCTCACGACGCTCGGCAACCTCGCCGGCCTCGCCGCGAACGTCGAGGAGGCGGCGGCCGACCGGCGCGCCACCGCCGACGACGCCGCGCGCAAGCGGGCCGAGGCACAGGGTCTGGCCGAGGGCGCCGAGGCGGCCCGGCGGAAGGCGGACGGGCACGCCGCGAAGCACCCTCCCCTCTACGCGGCCGCCGAAGCGGCGCGGCAACGCCGCGACGCCGTCGACCGGCAGCACGCCCGCTGTTCCGAGCACTCGGCTGAACGGGACGCGGCCCGGAAGCGACTCGAGGCGCTCCATGCCGAAGCTGCCGAATGCGCGCACAGGCTCGCGGCGGCGCGGGAAGCGGCCCAGGTTGCGGGCCGCGAGGCGGCCGGCGCCGACGAGCACCTGGCGGCCGCGCGGCGCTCGGAATCGGCGGCGGTCGCCGCCCGCGGTCTCCATGCCGGCGATGCCTGCCCGATATGCCGCCGCGACCTGCCCGGCGACTGGGAAGCTCCCGACGCGGCGGGGCTCGAGAACGCCGACGCCATCGCGGGGGCCGCGCGCGAGGCGGCGCGAAAGGCTGATGCCGCCGTCGCCGGCCACGAGGCCGAGGGCAAGACCCTCGCCCGCGAGGCGGCCGGCGCGGAGGCCGCCCTCGCCGACCGGGTGGCGACGCTCCAAGCGGCGCGTCGCGAGCTGGCGCTAGCGGCCGGCCCGGCCCCGATGGCGGTTTCCCCGACGCTGCTCGACGCCGAAGCCCCGTTGCCCGAGCGGGGCGCCCTGCTCGCCCCCCTGGAGGCCGCGCACGCGGAGGCGGCGGCACGCCTCGACGAGCACGACCGCCGGGCCGAGTCGCTGCGAGCCGACGCGACGGCGCAGCGCAACGCGGCCGATGTCGCCCGGCAGGCGGCGGACGGCGCCGACGAGCTCGCGGACAGGTCGCGGCGGACCGCAACCCAGGCCGTGGATCGGCTGCGAGCCGAAGCGCGGGCGGTTCCCGCCCCGTTTCGGCCGGACCTGGACCTGCCCGCCGACGCGGCGGACGTGCGCAAAGTGGACATCCGGCCCGTCGACCGGCGGACGGCATCGGCGCGGGCGCGCGCACGGGTCCTCGAGGCGCGGGAAGCCGAACGCGGGCGCCTGCGCAGCGCGATCGAGGACACCCGGAGGGCCCGGGCCGCGCTCATGCGGCGCCGCACCGAAGAGGTCGACGGCCCTCTCGAGTCCATCGTCCTCGCCCTTCACGAACGCCGGGACATCCTAATCGACTCGGCCCGCCGGCTCGCCCTCGATTCCGACGTTCCTCCCGCCGTCTCCGCCCGCGCGGCCGGCGCCCTCCAGCCGCACCTCGCCGCACTTCGGACGCGGGCGGCCGAGCTGTCGCAGGCCGCCGGCGAGCGCGCGAGCGCCGCCGAGGCCCGCGCCGGAGACGCCCACGCCGAGCTCGCAGCCATCGGCGCGCGGCTCGATCCGCCCCTCTCGCCGGCGACGCCGGCGCCGCGCCCGTCCGACATCGACCCTGACGAGCTGCACGCCGTCGTCGCCGCGACCCAAGACGAGGCCGAGGACGCCCGCTTCCGGCAGCGGCGCGCGGGCGAGGCCGCCGACGACTTCGCGGCCATCGTCGACGACGTCCGAGCGCTCCGCGCGCTCCTCCAGGAGATCGAGGGCCGCGCCCGCGCCCTCGCCGACCTCGAGGACGCCCTCAAGCCGGGCGCGTTCCTGAAGTGGCTCACCCTCCGGCGGTCCCGCCGCCTCCTCGTCCACGCCTCGCGGATGCTCGGCGAGATGAGCGGCGGCAAGTACGCGTTCGTCGACCCCGGCGAGGCCGAGGAGCAGTGGCAGGTCCTCGACGCCGACTCCGGCCGCCCGCGCTCCCCCGCCAGCCTCTCCGGCGGCGAGCAGTTCATCGCCTCGCTCTCCCTCGCCCTCGGCATGGTCGAGATGATGGCGCGCAGCGGCGGCCGCCTCGAGTCGCTCTTCCTCGACGAGGGCTTCGGCTCGCTCGACCGCAACAACCTCGACGCCGCCGTCCAGGCCCTCGGCGCCGTCGCCGCCGGCGGGCGCATGGTCGGCGTCATCTCCCACGTCCGCGCCGTGGCCGAGCAGGTCGAGCACGTCCTCGCGGTGACCCGAGGCGCGACCGGCAGCCGCGCCGAATGGCTCACGAGCGGGCAGCGCCGTCAGCTCTCCGAGTCGGACACCGGTCTAGAGGCCGCGTCGGCCCTCGCGGGGCTGCTGGAGTAGCACGGACACGGGCGGCGTCTCGCGGTGGAACACGCCCCGGGGGCGATTACAATGCGAGAGGGTAGGAATATACGGAGACGCAGGGAGACTCGACGTGATCAGCGGGGAAGCTCAGAAGAAGGTGGCCGACATCGTCAAAGAGATGCTGACCGAGCGCTTCAGCAGCATCGAGTTCGGGCCCATCCGGGTCGTCCCGGCCGTCGACGAGTTCGGCGACGGCGACGGCGAAGAGTACCTGCGCATCCTGGTCGTCTTCGACGGCGACCAGAAGACGCTGGACGCCCGCTGGACCTCCACCCTGATTCGACTCATTCGCCCGAAGCTGTTCGATGTCGGCGTCGAGGAGTTTCCCAGCTTTTCGTTCATCAGCAAGTCCGACTGGCCCCGGATCGAGCGGAGGTTGCCGGCGTGAAGCCGCTCGACTTCATCGAGACTGCCCGCGACCTGGACGACGCGGTGGCGTGGGTGAAGCGCTGCCCGAACCCCATGCCCGGTCCGAGCGAGATCGAGATCCGGCCCTTGTTCGAGGCGGCCGACTTCGACGACTCGATGACGCCGGAGACCGCCGAGCAGGAAGCCCGCATCCGAGTGAAGATGCACGATTCCTGACGCGACGGACGGTCGCGAAGGCGCGGCGGTTCATGCGTGCTAGAGTCCGCTCCATGCGCCTCGCGGACGGCCTGATCGCGTTCTCGGCCACCGATCTCAGCCGCCACGTCGCCTGCAGCCACCTGACGACCCTGCGCCGGGCCGTCGCACTGAAAGAGATCGGGGCGCCGCCCCCGTACGACGACCCCCGCGGCGACGTGCTGAAGCAGCGCGGCATCGAGCACGAGCGGCGTCTGCTGGAGCGGTTCGCGGCGGAGGGACGCTCGGTGGAGACCGTCACCGGGGCCGACACGCCGCTCTCGCACCGGGATCCGACCGCAGCCGCCGCGCGCACGCGGGACGCGATGCGGAGCGGGGCCGACGTCATCTACCAGGGACGCCTGGAGGACGAGGACGGCCGGTGGAGCGGCTATCCCGATTTCCTGCGTCGGGTCGACGAGCCGAGCCGGCTGGGCTCCTGGTCCTACGAGGTGCTCGACGCGAAGCTGGCCCGCAGCGCGAAGGGCGAGGCGGTTCTGCAACTTCTCCTGTACTCGGACCTCCTGGCCGTGGTGCAGGGAACCGAGCCGGCGCGGATGCACCTGGCTCTCGGCGGCGGCGACGGGCGCGACTTCGCGAGCTTCCGGGTCGTGGAGTACTCGGCCTACTACCGCGCCGTCCGCCGGGGGCTCGAAGCCCACGCCGACGCGCCGCCCGAGACTTATCCCGAACCGGTCGAGCACTGCGGCCTCTGCGAGTGGAAGCAGAGCTGCGCGGAGCGGCGCCGCGCCGACGACCACCTGTCGCTGGTGGCCGGCGTCACGCGCGGTCAGCGGGCTCGGCTCGTGGAGGGGGGGGTGACGACGATGGCGGCGCTGGGGGCGCTCGCCTTGCCGGTCGTTCCTCGGATCGAGGGTGTCGGCGCCGGGGCGCTGGCGCGCATCCGCGACCAAGCGCGCGTGCAGGACCGGGCGCGGCGCGAAGGCCGCCGCCTGCACGAGCTCGTCACGCCGGTCGAGCCGGAGAAGGGACTCGCGGCGCTGCCCGAACCGTCGGCGGGCGACGTCTTCTTCGATCTCGAAGGGGACCCGTTCGCGGCCGACGACGGCCTGGAGTACCTGTTCGGCGTCGCGGACAGGCAGGGCAGGTACGAAGCGCACTGGGCGCTCGACGCAGCGAACGAGAAGGCCGCGTTCGAGCGCTTCATCGATCGCGTCATGGCGCGGTGGGAACAATATCGCGGCTTCCACATCTACCACTACGGCGCGTACGAGACGACGGCGGTCAAGCGCCTGATGAGCCGCTACGCCACCCGCGAGGACGCGGTGGACCGGCTGCTGCGCGGCCGCGTCTTCGTCGACCTCCACCGCGTGGTCCGGCAAGGCGTGCGGGCTTCGGTCGAGAGCTACTCGATCAAGAAGCTGGAGCCGTTCTACGGCTTCGTCCGCCAGGTCGACCTGCTCGCGGCGACGCGGGCGATCATCCGCTTCGAGGTCCGGCTCGAGTCGGGCGACGCCGCTGGGACGCCTGACGAGCTTCGCGACGCGATCGAGGGCTATAACCGCGACGATTGCCTCTCGACGTTGCACCTCGCCGAGTGGCTGGAGGAGCGCCGCCGCGAGCTGGAGGCCTCGACCGGGCAGCCGGCGCCGCGACCCGCGCTCCGGGACGAGGAACGCGACCGGGAGCAGGAACCGGCGGTGGAGGTGGCGGCGGTGTTCGAGGCGCTCACGGCGGGGCTGCCGGCGGACGACGCCGGGCTGGACGACGAGCAGAGGGCGCGGCGCCTGCTGGCGCACCTGTTGGAGTTCCACCGACGCGAGGACAAGTCGACGTGGTGGGAGTTCTACCACCGTTGCGGCTTCACCGAGGAGGAACACGTCGACAGCCGGGCCACGCTCGGGGTCCTCACCTACGCCGGCGCCCTGAGGGAGGAGAAGAGGTCCGTCGTTCATCGCTACCGCTTCCCCGAGCAGACGCACGAGATCGCGGTCGGCGATTCGCCGAAGAACCCCGACACGGCGGAGTCCGAGGATCTCGGACGAGGGTCATGCGGGAAGGTGGTCGACATTGACGAGACGGCCCGCACCATTGACCTGAAGCGAGGGCGCAACTCGCCCGTTCCGCACCCGACGGCCCTCGTGCCGCTCGACATCGTCAACAACAAGGTGCTGCGAGAGAGCCTCGCGCGTCTCGCAGAGAGCGTAGTGTCGACCGGCGTCGCGCCTGACGGCCAAGGAAGGGTGGCCTGCGACCTGCTCCGGCGCATGCCGCCTCGTCTCGTGCCGCCAGCCGGTCACCCGACCTCCGGACATCAGTCCGGCGGGACCCGGGAACTCGGGAATCCCCGGTCCGAGGAGCAGCACCGCCGGCAGTCCGAACCGTCACCGATCCGCCGGCGAAAGGGTCTCGATACCGAGCCGGGTCGACGGCCGGGGTCGGGCCTCGTCGCCGGCGGCGAGACCCCGCTCGACGCCGTCCGGCGGATCGCCCCGCGGCTCGACGGCTCGGTGCTCCCCGTCCAGGGACCGCCCGGCAGCGGCAAGACCTACACCGGAGCCCGCATGATCCTCGACCTACTGGCCAGTGGGAAGCGGGTCGGGGTGACCGCCAACAGCCACAGAGTGATCTCCAACCTGCTCGGCGCCATCTGCGATGCGGCCGACGACCCTTCCGACCCGCGCGGACGGGGGAGCCGCGAGCCCGCCGGCAGGGTGCCCGACGAGAGCGGCCCGGCCCGACGCGAGGTGGGGACGACGCTTCAGGGCAGGCCGGTCGACGTCCGCGGGATCCAGAAGGCCAACGACGACGACGGCTGCCTCGACGAGCGCATCGTCCGGACCGACTCCAACGAGCAGGTGGCCGACGCGCTGGCCTCCGGCGAGGCCAACATCGCGGCGGGCACCGCGTGGCTGTGGGCGCGCGAGGAGATGGCCGGCGCGGTGGACGTGCTCGTGATCGACGAGGCGGGCCAGATGAGTCTGGCCAACACCCTGGCGGTCTGCCAGGCCGGCGCGAGCCTCGTCCTGCTCGGCGATCCCCGTCAGCTCGATCAACCCGTTCAGGGGGTCCACCCGCCCGGCGCCGACGTCTCGGCCCTCGGCCACCTCCTGGGCGAGTCGGCGACCGTCGACCCCGCCCGCGGCGTCTTTCTCGAGCACACCTGGCGAATGCACCCCGGCGTCTGCGCCTTCACGTCGGAGCAGTTCTACGGAGGGCGGCTCCACGCGCGGGAGAACCTCGCCCGCCAGACGGTGGTCGGGCCGGGGCCGTTGGCCGGACACGGCCTGCGCTTCGTGCCGGTCGGGCACGCCGGCAACACGAACGCCTCGGGAGAGGAGGCGGATCGCGTCGCGGATCTGGTCAGCGAGCTGCTCGACGCCAGCGCGGCCTGGATCGACAGGCAGGGTGTCCGGAAGCGGCTGACACTAGAGGACATCCTCGTCGTGGCCCCCTACAACGCGCAGGTGGCGACCCTGCGGGCAAGGCTGCCCGAGGGCGCGCGGGTCGGCACCGTCGACAAGTTCCAGGGGCAGGAGGCGCCCATCGTGCTGTTCTCCATGGCTACTTCGACCGCCCAAGAGGCGCCGCGCGGCATGGAGTTCCTCTACAGCCCCCACCGCCTCAACGTGGCCACCTCCCGCGCCCGCTGCGTGGCGGCCATCGTCGCCAACCCGGCCCTGCTCACGCCCGGCTGCCGCACTCCGGAGCAGATGCGCCTGGCCAATCCCTTCTGCCGCTTCCTGGAGCTGGCGTCGCCCACCTCCCCGCCGGAGCCATCGGAACCAGCTTGGCCAGGCCGCGCGTGAAGACCCGGCGCGCTCTCGTCCGCCGTTCCAACGAACGCGGAACCTCACCGAACGCCGCTTACGTGACGCCCACTCCCGGTTGCGGCTCGGTGGGGTAGCCGCCAACTCGGCGGATCGGCTCTCCGGCGCCGGAGACTGCTGCCCGTGTTGACGGGAACCTTGCGCGAACCCCCGTACCTCTCCGACCGCATCGTGCACGTGGCGCGCACGTGAAGAGCCCGACCGGACCAGCGCACACCGGCCGCGGCGCGACCCCTTGGGGAACAGGGCCAATAAAGGCTTGCAACCGGCCGGCCGCCGCCCTACGATGCACTGCTGAGGGGATGCCTACATGAAGATGACCGCACCTCGCCTTCTGATTCCGTTGGCCGTCGTCGCGGTGGCGTTCGGCGGTTCCCGGGCCGCCGCCCAGGAACCCGCGCACGACCTCGAGTACAACCGGGATGTCCGGCCGGTGCTGGCTCGGGCGTGCATCGCCTGCCACGGCCCGAGCGAGGGCACGCGGCAGGCCGACCTGCGGCTCGACACCGTGGCGTTCATCGACCGGGTCGTCGTGCCCGGCGACGCCGAGGCGAGCCCGCTGTTCCAGCGGCTGACGACCGGCGACCAGGTCATGAAGATGCCGCCGGCCTCGTCCGGCCGGTCGCTGACCGACGAGCAGATCGACCTCGTGCGGCGGTGGATCGACGGCGGCGCCGCCTATGGCGGCGAGCTGGCCGAGGCCGACGCGCCGGCCCTGCCCGAGCGCATCGTCGACTTCGCCCGCGAGGTGCGGCCCATCCTGTCGCAGAACTGCTTCACGTGCCACGGGCCCGACGAGGAGGGCCGGCAGCGCGGGCTGCGGCTCGACGTCGAGGACGGACCGTTCGCGGATCGCGGCCCGTTCGGCGGGCCGGTCATCGTGCGCGGCGACGCCGACGCCAGCCTCCTCATCCACCGCGTCGGCGCCGACGACGCGCGGGTGCGCATGCCCTACCGGCTGGGCCTGAACACGCCGGTCATGCCCGGCGCCGACGAGGACGCGCTGAGCGCCGACGAGATCGAGACCCTGCGGCTCTGGATCGACCAGGGAGCGGAATGGGCGTCGCACTGGGCGTTCAGCCCGCCGGAGCGGCCGGCGGCGCCGCCGGTGGCCGACGCCGAGTGGGTGCGCAACCCCATCGACAGCTTCGTGCTCGCGGGCCTCGAGGCCGACGGGCTGGGCCCGGCCGCGGAGGCCGACCGGGTGACGCTGCTGCGCCGGGCGAGCCTCGACATCACGGGGCTGCCGCCCCTCGAGGCCGACGTCGCCGCGTTCCTCAACGACGACTCGCCGGACGCCTACGAGAACGCCGTCGACCGGCTGCTCGGGTCGACCGGCTACGGCGAGCGGATGGCCGTCGAGTGGCTCAACGCCGCCCGCTACGCCGACTCGAGCGGCTACCAGACCGACGCCGAGCGGTCGATGTGGCGCTACCGCGACTGGGTCATCGACGCGTTCAACGCCAACATGCCGTTCGACCAGTTCACCATCGATCAGCTGGCGGGCGACCTCATGCCCGAGCCGACCCTCGACCAGCGCATCGCCACCGCCTTCAACCGCAACCACAGCCAGAACGGCGAAGGCGGCATCATCCCCGAGGAGTTCCTCGTCGAGAACGTGGTCGACCGCGTGTCGACGACGGGCACGGTGTGGATGGGGCTGACCCTGGGTTGCGCCCGCTGCCACGACCACAAGTTCGACCCCATCTCGCAGAAGGAGTTCTACGAGATCTTCGCCTACTTCAACAACGTGCCCGAGCGGGGCAAGGCGTTCAAGTACGGCAACTCGCCGCCGATGATCACCGCCCCCACGGACGACCAGTTCGCCGAACTGGGCTGGCTCGATCTCGAGATCGACGAAGCGCGCGAGACGTTCGCCGGCCTCGAGGACGGGGCGGCCGAGGCCCAGCGCGCGTGGGAGGGCACGCTCGCCGACGCGGGCCGCGTCGACTGGGCGCTGCGCGACGGGCTGCTCGTGCACTACCCGCTGGACGGCGACTTCTCGGGGATCTACACGTCCGAGCCCGTCTACGTCTCGCCGAACGTGACGGCGGGGCTGCGCGGAGAGTCCGAGCCCGAGCTCTTCGAGTTCCCGGTGAGCGTCCGGCTCGTCGACGGTTCGCCCCGCTTCGTGCCGGGCCGCGTCGGCGAGGCGCACGGCTTCGACGGCGAGCGGTACATCGACGCCGGTGACATCGCCAACTTCACCTACGACGACCCGTTCACGCTGTCGGCGTGGGTCCACTCCACCGCCCCCGACGGGGTCATCGTGTCGCGCGCCCTCGCCGACGACCAGGGCGAGCGGGGCTGGGGGCTGTACCTCGTCGACGGCAAGGTGCGCATCAACCTGTCACAGCGCTGGGCCGACGACGGCGTGCGGGTCGAGACCGTCGACGACCTGCCCCTGCACGAGTGGCGGCACGTGGCGGTGACCTACACCGGCAAGCGCGTCCCCGACAGCTTCCGCATCTACGTCGACGGCGAGCGGCAGGAGACCGTCGCCCTGCTCGACGGCATCAACAACCCGATGCGGGCGCGCGACGAGCCGCTGCGCATCGGGGCGAGCGGACCGCCCCCCGAGGGCTCCGGCGGCACCGACTCGCGGCCGCGGTTCCGGGGCTGGATCGACGACGTCCGCATCTACACGGCGGCGCTGACCCCCGAGGAGGCGGCGGTGGTGGCGACGGCCGAGACGCTGTCCGAGATCGCTCGCATCGCGCCGGCCGACCGGACGCCGGGGCAGGCCGAGAAGATCCGCCTCGCCTACCTCGACCAGTACGCATCCGAGGAAGTGCAGGACGCGTGGCGCCACCTCGCCGACCTCCAGGACCGGCGGGCCGAGATGTGGGAGAGCTTCCCCACCGTCATGGTCATGGACGAGATGGACCCGCCGCGCGAGACGTTCCGGCTCATCCGCGGCGCCTACGACGTGCCCGGCGAGCGGGTGACGCCGAACGTCCCGGCCATCCTGCCGCCGCTCCCCGAGGGAGCCGAGGCCAACCGGCTGGCGTTCGCGCGCTGGCTCGTCGACCCGGAGCACCCGCTGACGGCTCGGGTCACCGTGAACCGGTTCTGGCAGATGCTCTTCGGCGCCGGCATCGTCAAGACGAGCGAGAACTTCGGCCTGCAGGGCGACTTCCCCAGCCATCCCGAGCTGCTCGACTGGCTCGCCGTCGAGTTCGTGGAATCCGGCTGGGACGTCAAGGCGCTGCTGCGGACCATCGTCACCAGCGCCACCTACCGGCAGGACTCGGCCATCGCCCCCGGGGCGTACGAGGCCGACCCCGAGAATCGGCGGCTGGCGCGGGGGCCGCGCATGCGGCTGCCGGCGCAGTTCATCCGCGACCAGGCCCTGGCCGTGTCCGGCCTCCTCGTCCCCGGCATCGGCGGGCCGTCGGTCAAGCCCTACCAGCCCGAGGGCCTGTGGGAGGCGGGGGCCAGCCAGACCTACATCCAGTCGGAGGGCGACGACCTCTTCCGGCGCAGTCTCTACACCTACTGGAAGCGCACCCTCGCCCCGCCGTCGATGCTCGCGTTCGACTCGCCGACGCGCGAGACGTGCATCGTGCGGACCGACCGCACCAACACGCCGCTCCAGGCCCTGAACCTGATGAACGACGTGACCTACGTCGAGGCGGCGCGGCACCTCGCGCAGCGCATGATCCACGAGGGCGGCGAGGCGCCGGAAGACCGGATAGCCTACGCCTACCGCCTCGCCACCCAGCACCGCCCGCAGGCCGACCACGAGGCGGTGCTGACCGGCAGCTTCCACGACTATCTCGACCGCTACCAGGCGGATCGGCAGGCGGCGCTGGCGCTCGTCAACGTGGGCGACACGCCGCGCGACGAGACCCTCGACATCGCCGAGCTGGCCTCGTACACGATGGTCGCCAGCATGATCATGAACCTCGACCGCACCATCACGAAGGACTGACCATGGCACCCCAATCCGAACTGCAGCAGGCGCTGACCCGGCGGCGGTTCCTCGAGCTCGCGGGCTCCGGCATCGGTTCGGCGGCGCTGGCGACGCTCTTCAGCGAGGACCTGATCGCCCAGGCCCCGGTCGACGGCGGCGGCCTGCCGGGGCTGCCCCACTTCGCCCCCAAGGCGAAGCGCATCATCTACCTGTTCCAGGGGGGCGCCCCGTCGCAGCACGACCTGTGGGAGTACAAGCCGCAGCTCGCCGACCTGCGCGGCACCGACCTGCCCGACTCCGTCCGGCAGGGACAGCGCCTGACGCCGATGACCGCGAGCCAGGCCGGCTTCCCCGTCGTGCCCTCGACGTTCGAGTTCAAGCAGCACGGGCAGTCCGGGGCCTGGGTCAGCGAGCTGATGCCCCACACCGCCAAGATCGCCGACGAGCTGTGCTTCATCAAGACCATGCACACCGAGGCGATCAACCACGACCCCGGGGTGACGTTCTTCCAGACCGGGGCCCAGCTCGCGGGGCGGCCCAGCGTGGGCGCGTGGCTGTCGTACGGGCTCGGCAGCATGAACCAGGACATGCCGACCTTCGTCGCCATGGTCACCAACCGCGGCGGCAACCCCATCTACGACCGGCTGTGGGGCAGCGGGTTCCTGCCGTCCGAGTACCAGGGCGTCAAGTTCCTCTCGACCGGCGACCCCGTCCTCTACCTGTCGAACCCGCCGGGGGTCAGCCGCGACCTCCGGCGCCGCTTCCTCGACGACGTCGGCCGGCTCAACCGGCTCGACGGCGAGGCGTTCGGCGATCCGGAGACCACCACGCGCATCGCCCAGTACGAGATGGCCTACCGCATGCAGGCCTCGGTGCCCGAGCTCACCGACCTGTCGAGCGAGCCCGACAGCGTCTTCGAGCGCTACGGACCCGACTCGCGCACCCCGGGCACCTTCGCCGCCAACTGCCTCCTCGCGCGGCGGCTGGCCGAGCGCGACGTGCGCTTCGTGCAGATCTTCCACCGCGGCTGGGACCACCACACCCAGCTCCCGCGGCGCATCCAGACCCAGGCCAAGGATGTCGACCAGCCGCAGGCGGCGCTCGTGTCCGAGCTCAAGGAGCGCGGCATGCTCGACGACACCCTGGTCATCTGGGGCGGCGAGTTCGGCCGCACCATCTTCTGCCAGGGCCGGCTGACCGAGGAAACCTACGGGCGCGACCACCATCCGCGGTCGTTCACCATCTGGATGGCCGGCGGCGGCGTCAAGCCCGGCGTCGTTTACGGCGAGACCGACGACTTCGCGTTCAACATCGTCAAGGACCCCGTGCACATCCACGACCTGCACGCGACGATTCTCCACCTCGCGGGCGTCGACCACACGCGGCTCACCTACCAGTTCCAGGGCCGCGACTTCCGCCTGACCGACGTGCACGGCGAGATCGTGAACGGGATTCTCGCATAGGCGATCTTGCGCGTTGGGAGTCTCGCCCTCGGCGACGACTCCCAACGCGGTCGCAAGCCGGCACGGCGGCGACACCGAGCACGCTGCCGCCGCTCCGGCCGTGTTGTCGGGGCGAGGCTCGACCACCACGGACCCGAGCCGCGCGTTCCGCGCAACCGTTCCATTCTCGCGACCAACCGCCCGCTGCAACAACTGCCATTCGACTCCCACGGCGCGCCCGGGTCCAGCCCCAGAACATTCGACCAGGCCGCAGGCGGAGCCTGCTCCCGCGAGTTTCGCGGATCGCGGAAACATCCGGTATTCTGGCCTTGGCCTCGTTCATGGCGGCCGCCGGCGACGGAGTTCGCACGGCGGCGGGCGGCATGGCACGCGAGTTGCTTGGCACACCGGCGACAGCGGTCACGGGGCCGCGAGCGGACCAGGGAGCAGACCACGATGGACCCGGTGGCACTGACGGTCATCGGGACCGGCATCGCGTTGTTCGCCGCCAACTGGCGGGTGCAGGCGGGCTGGTTCACGATGATGGACAGGCGCTTCGAAGTGGCGGAGAAACAGAACCGCGAACGCTTCGAGGCGGCGGAGAAGCAGAACCGCGAACGCTTCGAGGCGGCGGAGAGACAGAACCGCGAACGCTTCGAGGCCGTCGACAAGCGCTTCGAGGCGGCGGAGAGACAGAACCGCGAACGCTTCGAGGCGGCGGAGAGACGGAACGAGGCCGCGCACGCGGCCCTCTGCGAGAACCTGAGGCGGCTGGAACACCGTCTCGACAAGTCGGAGGAGCGGGCGCGGGCCGAGAACCTGACGCTACTCCAACACCTTGACGAGCGTTTCGACGCCGTCAACCGGCGCTTCGACGACCTCTACCGCTACCTGGAATCAGGTGCCGGTCCCCAACGGAACCCGCCCGTCGACCCGGGCGCCACGCCGCACTGAGACGCCGGCGTCAGCCCGCCGCCGGGGCCGGGGCGGTCGAGCCGCGCCAGACGGGCGCGGTTTCGGGGCGGAGGAGCGCCCACACGAGGGCGGCGGGAACGACGACGGTCCACGCGCGGATCAGCGAGACGTGAGGATTGAAGCCGCCGTGCTGGGCCATCTCGCCGACGAGGAAGGCAAGGGCCAACTGGGAGGCGGCGAGGAGGCCCGCGCCGACGAGGGCGCGACGCCACCGGGCGCGGCCGACGAGGGCGGCCCACAGGGCGGCGAAGAGGCCGACCTGGAAGGCGGGCAGCACCGCGGCGGCGCCCTGATCGTCGACGAACGGATGGCCGTGACCGACCGCGGCCTGCAGCCCGGCCGCGCCGGCGCCGAGCAGCGCGCCGAGCACGGGGGCGGCGGCGAAGCCCGCGGCGACGCCCGCGCCCACCGCCATGAGGGCGCGCACGGCCCCGGGCCGGGGGCTGCCGGCGGTCCGGACGGCGGCGGCGACGACGAGCAGCACCGAGACCAGGGTCTGCGAGAAGCCGTGGATGGCCACCTCGTAGTTGCCGACGACGGCGACCGGCACCGCGAGCACGAGGACGCGCGAGACGCCGACGGCGAAGAAGATGACCGGGGTGGCGGCGAGGGCGGCGGCGCGGCGCCACGGCGCGAGAGGCGCGGCGAGCACGCCGGCGAGGTAAACGGGGATGAGCGGCGTGAAGACGCACTCCTGGGTGACGAGGAAACCGCCGTGCGGCGTGAACAGGCCGGCGCCCATGACCGTCGTCTCGGTGCCCCCGGCGGTGAGGATGGCCCCGCCGGTCAGCGCCACCCAGCCCGCGAGCACGCGGACGAGATCGCTGCCGTAGAAGAAGGGCGCGGCCGCGAAGTAGGCGGCGACGAGCACCGCCGTCAGCACCAGGAAGCGCCGAGTCACCACGCCGAGCACGGGCGCCGCGCCGAGGACGCCGGCCGCGGCGGCGCCATCGGCGGGGGGACGACCCCGGCCGTCGGGGCGGCTCCCCTGGCGGTCCATCCACCGGTAGACGTAGGCGGCGGCGGCGACGATCAGAATGCCCGGCCACACGTAGAGGTGCAGGACGTCGAGCAGGGCCCGGTTCTCGGCCACCATCGACAGCGAGCCGAGCCGCACCACGTTCAGCGCGGTGATGGCGGCCAGCCCCAGCGCGGCCCCGCGCAGACGCGACCCCCACGCGGCGGGGTACGCGAAGACGGCCCCCATGCACAGCGCCATGGGGTCGCCGCCGCTGCAACTCGCATCGGCGTAGAGCATGCCCGATTTCACCCCCATGAGCTGCTCGGCCACCCGCTGCTGGAGCTGGGCGAAGGGGGTCAGCAGGTTGCTCTCGACCCACCCGAGGCGCATCAGGCCGAACAGCCCGACGAACCACGCGCCGATGGCGAGCGCGAAGCGCAGCCCACCCCCGCCTTCGCCGGCTCGTAGGGCGGGAGCGGCGGGCGGCTTGCGGTCGGCGGCGGCGGGCGGAGAATCTTCCATCGGTCGGTCGTCCCTCTCGGCGCTCAGTATAGCGGTTTTCGACCGTCCGGCACGACCGGACCCGCCGCGCTGCCGGGGGCGGCCCGGCGCTCTCCGGGGCGTATCCGCGAATCAACCCTCCGGCACGACCGGACCCGCCGCGCTGCCGGGGGGCATGCGGGCCGGGTCGCGGCGCATCACCACCGTGGCCAGGAGGTAACCGTGACGCCGCAAGTAGGGCCAGCGGCGCGATGCGTGGTCGAAGGGGGCGCAGAGCGCGCCCGTGAGCCGTGAGCACCACCGCAGCAGCCGCGCCCTCGACGTGTGGCAGGCCAAGTCGAGCATGCGCAGCCAGCCCGGTATGAACAGGATGCCGGTCTCGTCGATGACGGTGAAGCCGGCCCGCTGCAGCATGCGGCGGAAGACGGGCCGCGAGTACGACTTCTCGAAGCCGTAGCCGTAAAGGCCGAGGCGGTACATGAGGGCGACGAGCAGGGGGCGCAGGAAGGGGTCGCGGCGGTTCGGCACCCCGATGACCCCGAGGCCGCCGGGACGCAGCACGCGGCAGATCTCGCGCAGCGCGCCCTCGGTGTCGTCGAAGTGCTCGACGGTGCCCATCGAGTAGACGAAGTCGAAGGCGCCGTCGCGGAACGGCAGGGTGCGCACGTCGCCCTGCACGCCGTGCAGCACGAGGCCGAGTTCGTCGAAGTTGCGCCGGGCGTCGGCCACGATGGCGGGCGAGATGTCGACGCCGAACGTCCGCGCCTCCCGGCCGCCGGCCCAGGTGAGAATGCGGGTGTTCTTGGCCTCGTCCCAGAGATCGGTCTTGAAGACGCGCTGGCCGGCCCAGGGCCGGGGCATGTACGTCCGGAACAGCTCGATCTCGTCGTTGCGGTACTGGACGGTCGACCGGGCGCGGCCGAGATCGGGGAAGTTGACGCCGACGTCGGCCCAGAAGCCCTTGTAGCGCTCTTGCTCGTCGGCGGCGGAGCCGCGGGCGTCAGGCACTGACCAACCGCCGGCCGCCGACCGCGAGTTCGCGCCAGCTCGACGTTCGCGGCGCGAAGCAGAAGCGCTCGAGGGCGTCGCGCAGCCGACGCGCGCGCGCCTCGTTCTCGGTGCGGTAGTCGCAGATGTGGAGGTCGATCGTGACGTGGTCCTCCTCGGGCCACAGGTGCAGCACGAGGTGCGACTCGGCGAGCACCCAGACCAGGGTGGCGCCCCCGCCCGGGAACGGCACCGCGTGCTCGGACATCACCTGCAAGCCGGCCGCGTCGACCTCGGTCGAGACCTTCGCCAGCAGCCCCTCGGCGTCGCCCGCCGCGACCCGCAGCCGCTCGGAGTAGCCGCCCTCGCCCACGAAGTGGTGTGCAGTCACGCGCTGTTCCTCGCCGTCGACCGTCGACCGGCCCCGCCGGGCCGGATGCTCCCCGCGCCACCAAGCCGGCGCTCCGACCGGATTATCGGCGGGCTCGGCAAAGTCGACAGTCTAACACTTCTCGCCGTCCCTACGCGCCGGGGTCGGGGCGTCGGCGAGCCCTCCGCGCTTCCAGGCGGGCCAGCAGGTCGGCCTCGTCGCGGCAGGCCAGCGCCTCGAGGACGAGCACGGCGGGGTCTTCTCCGGTCATCCCGGCGGCCAGACGCCCGGAGACGGTCAGGCCGCGGCTCCGCAGAATCGAACAGACGATCTCGGCGCGGCCCTCCGCGCGCACCTCGCGGCGCTGCGCCCCGAGCCACGGGTCGTCGTCGGGGCCGGTGCCGGCGGCCGCGCCCAGCGCCCGACCGACACGATCGAGCACGACGCGCGTCGACTCGGACAGCACCACCTCGTTCAGCGCCGCGTGAATCTCCGCCGCCGTCCAGCCCGTCAGCGCGACGCTCGCCGCCGCCGGTCGATAGCCGTCCGGCCCCCGACGGTGTATCGTCAGGCCCGGCCGGCGCCGCGGCGAGCCGGCCTCCGGCACCTCGACCCACACCTCGGGAAAGCCCCAAGCCTCGTACAGCCCCAGCTTGCCGCGGCGAACGTCGGTCGAGTAGTCCACCTCGAGCACCACGTCGGGCAGGTGGTCCGAGCCCACCTCGACGCTCGCGCCCCGCGGCCGCGTCTCCACCGGGTCGAGATAGACCATCTGGTCGGCCTGCAGGATGCGGCGCCGCTCGCCGTGGGCGTCGCGAAGCAACAGGTCGGCCGCGCCGAGGGTCAGGATGGGCGACCCCCGGACCGCCGCGATGCACCTCAGCAATCCCGCGAGCTGCTGGCCGGGGCCTTCGTGCCAGACGGTGGTCGGCTCGCGCACCACCCACGCCGTCTCCGTCTCCGCGTCCCAGTACTCGAAGCGGCCCTCGTAGTCGTCGATGGCGGCGCGGGTGATGCGCACGGGGCGGCAGCCGGGAAACTCGGGAACGGGCTCGGCGAAGTCGGGGCGGGGGGACGCCGGCGGGGTCCCCGGGGCGCGCGCGGCGGCGGAACCCGCCGCGGCGGGGCGCGAAGCCATGCGCCATCATACCACCGGGCCGGACCGACGATGGGCGGGCCAGGTGTCAGCGCCGTGGAACGGCGCGGACGCCTGCAGGCTTGGTTGGGCGCCCAGCGGAGCCGAAGGCGACGGTGGGCGGGCCGAAGGCGACGATGGGCGGGCCGAAGGCGACGATGGGCGGGCCAGGTGTCGGCGCCGTGGAACGGCGCGGACGCCTGCAGGGTTGGTTGGGCGCCCAGCGGAGCCGAAGGCGACGGTGGGCGGGCTAGGCCCGATGGTCCCGGAACCGGAACGCCGCCGCCGACTGCTGGCGGGTGAGCTGCAGGGTGACCAGCGCGGTGCGGTGGGGCGCGAAGAACCGGCCGATCTCGTCGCGGGGGATACGGACGCCGCCGACGCCGCCGCTGCCGAGCGTGGTGAAGCCCACCGGCGTGCGCTCGTCGAGCTCGGGGTAGGCGGTAATGCTGAGACTGAGGGCCTCGTGCACCTTGTCGACGGTGCGCGCGAGGCGCGTGCAGTCGACGTAGACGCTGCGGTAGGAGGCGTCGTCCGAGTACTTGTGCACGTTCCGGATGGCCGACTCGTGGAAGAGCCTCGCCACGAGGTCACCGCGGTCGTGGTCGTCCTCGTAGAACTCCAGCAGGTGGTCGTCGACACCCACTCCGTACTGGTCGCGCACGTGCACGACGGTGTTCTGGAAGCCGTGGTTTCGGGCATCGCGCCGCGGCGCATCCGCCAGCAGGGCCCGGTTGCCGGCGTCGAGCTCGCGCCGCCACGCCGCGAACCCGTCGTCGTCGACGGTCAGCCCGCGCACGATCTTCCCCAGCAGGTCGCCGTCGGGCGTGTCCCGCGCCTCGTCCCCGACGGCGCGCCGCCGGTGCGACAGGGTGATCGTGCCGTGGTCGTGGCGGTCGACCACGCCGAATGCGGTCTCGCCCGACGACGCCTCCAGCGTGTAGGCGACGTCGCCGCCCCCGGCGTCCGGCCGCGCCGGAAACTCGGCCCGGATGCGCACGCAGTCCAGGTTGGCGGTCGACGCCCGCACCGTCCCGTCCGAGCCGTCCTCGTTCGCGATCGACGAGATGCCGCGGAACCCGCGGTTGCCGACCAGCACCGTGCACAGCACGTTCCCGGACTGGTACATCCTGCCCCCCCGGCCGAAGCGGTCGCGCTCGGCGAGCCGCCACGTGTAGGGGCTGGCGAGCTCCAGCCCCCGCAGAATGTGGGCGCCGGTCTCGAACGCCCGGCCTTCGGGCTTCTTGGTGAGGAAGCCCTTGTAGACGCGGCCGATGAACGAGCGGCCCTTGTGGGCGAGGTGCGAGCCGAAGTTCGCGGGGGCCAGCATCACGAGGCGCTTGACGGGCGCGCGCGCCGGCGCGTAGTGCCGCTGCAGCCAGTCGCGGACGACGAGGCCGCCGGTGCTGTGCACGACCGCGTCGACGGCGCCCTTCCGCCGCGGCAGCCCGTGCCGGCGCCACGCCACGTCCATCGCCTCGGCGACGTCGTCGAAGCGCACCTCGTCCTCCATGCTGACGTAGTCGGCCAGCGACACGATGGAGACCTCGCGGCCCAGCCGGGCGCGCAGCAGCCGCGCCAGCGGCTCGAAGGTCTCGGAGGTGTCGCTCCACCCGTGCAGGATGACGATGGGTCGTTCGGCCACCAGCGCCTCCGGTCGGCGTCACCGGCCGGGCGGCTGGTGCGGGAGGATGACGCGCTCGAGGGTGAGCAGTCTACGGTCGACCCGGCCGAAGGCGATCTCGATGTTGCGCACGGTCCCGAGGGTCCGTTTCGTGGCGCTGCTCATCGCGGTCGGCGCCCGGGACCGTTCGCTGCCTTCGAGGCGCAGATCGGGCGGCAGTGTACCACGAAGTCGTGACGGCCCATGGCCGCGGGTCGGCCGGCGGCGAGAGCGTCGGGTGCAGAATGGACCGTGTCCCGCCGATACCCTGGGCATGAGGATCCGCGCGAGGGAAGCTCGGCCCCCGTTCGGCTGCTTGATAATGCCGTTACGGGTTGACATAATGCCGGCGTGGGAGTGTGTCTCCGCCCGGGCGAGGCGCGCTGCAACGCCCCGCCGACGTGCACCGAGCGCGCGTCCCGCTGAAGCGGGATCTCGCCGGGTCTCACGGGCCCTCCCGGTTCTCGCGCGCGACGCGTCGAGGGTGAGGTTCCAGTGACTTTCCCGAAGCGAAGTGCGACCATCCGCGAACCCGGCCGAGCGATTCACATCGCTCGCCGCGACCGGCTCGGCGTGCCGTTCGTGGCGGCGCTGCTGCAGGTCCTGGCGATCGGTCTGTCGGCGCCGGCGCTCGCCCAACCTCCCGCCCCGACGATAGACAGCGTGGGCCCGGGCTCGCTGGGGGAGCTCAGAATCCTCTGGAGCTGGAGCCTGGGCGACTCGGCTTGTGACGGTGTCGACAGCTATCAGGTCGACTACAAGAAGTCCACCGAGCCCCGATGGTATACCTATACACTCGACCATCCGAACGACACCGAGCACGGCACCTTCGAGATTCTCGGCGATATCCTCGAACCTGGGTTCACGTCCAAGCTCTTCCTCCTCGGCCCCAACACGACCGGCCATAATCCGGGCGAGATCGGCCTGGAGCTCGAGGACGTCTCGTACGACGTCCGGATGGTCGTCTATTCGCGCACCTGTGAGGAGGACGACCCCTTCGGAATCAGCGCCCCGGTCTCCGGTAGACCGGGACGCGCCAACAACAGCCCCCCCGAGGTCGCCAGCGCCATCGCCGACCAGTCCGTCAGGGCCGGCGGCGCCGTCGACGTCGACCTCCAAGGCGTCTTCTCCGACGACGACGGCGATACGCTGGCCCTCTCCGCCGCGTCCAGCGACACCGACTCGGCCACCGTCGCCATCGACGGTAACACCCTCACCGTCAACGGCGGCGCCGTCGGGTCCGCAACCGTCACCGTCACCGCGAACGACGGTCACGGCGGCACCGTGGACGACACCTTCACCGTCACCGTCACCGAAGCCAACAGCCCCCCCGTGGTCGCCAGCGCCATCGCCGACCAGTCCGTCAGGGCCGGCGGCGCCGTCGACGTCGACCTCCAAGGCGTCTTCTCCGACGACGACGGCGATACGTTGGCCCTCTCCGCCGCGTCCAGCGACATCAACCTGGCCACCGTCGCCATCGACGGTAACACCCTCACCGTCAACGGCGTCGCCGTCGGGTCCGCAACCGTCACCGTCACCGCGAACGACGGTCACGGCGGAACCGTGGACGACACCTTCACCGTCACCGTCTCCGACGCCAACAATTCGCCCGTGGTCGCCAGCGCCATCGCCGACCAGTCCGTCAGGGCCGGCGGCGCCGTCGACGTCGACCTCCAAGGCGTCTTCTCCGACGACGACGGCGATACGTTGGCCCTCTCCGCCGCGTCCAGCGACATCAACCTGGCCACCGTCGCCATCGACGGTAACACCCTCACCGTCAACGGCGTCGCCGTCGGGTCCGCAACCGTCACCGTCACCGCGAACGACGGTCACGGCGGAACCGTGGACGACACCTTCACCGTCACCGTCTCCGACGCCAACAATTCGCCCGTGGTCGCCAGCGCCATCGCCGACCAGTCCGTCAGGGCCGGCGGCGCCGTCGACGTCGACCTCCAAGGCGTCTTCTCCGACGACGACGGCGATACGTTGGCCCTCTCCGCCGCGTCCAGCGACACCAACCTGGCCACCGTCGCCATCGACGGTAACACCCTCACCGTCAACGGCGTCGCCGTCGGGTCCGCAACCGTCACCGTCACCGCGAACGACGGTCACGGCGGGACCGTGGACGACACCTTCACCGTCACCGTCTCCGACGCCAACAATTCGCCCGTGGTCGCCAGCGCCATCGCCGACCAGTCCGTCAGGGCCGGCGGCGCCGTCGACGTCGACCTCCAAGGCGTCTTCTCCGACGACGACGGCGATACGTTGGCCCTCTCCGCCGCGTCCAGCGACATCAACCTGGCCACCGTCGCCATCGACGGTAACACCCTCACCGTCAACGGCGTCGCCGTCGGGTCCGCAACCGTCACCGTCACCGCGAACGACGGTTACGGCGGGACCGTGGACGACACCTTCACCGTCACCGTCTCCGACGCCAACAATTCGCCCGTGGTCGCCAGCGCCATCGCCGACCAGTCCGTCAGGGCCGGCGGCGCCGTCGACGTCGACCTCCAAGGCGTCTTCTCCGACGATGACGGCGATACGCTGACCCTCTCCGCCGCGTCCAGCGACACCAACCTGGCCACCGCCGCCGTCAACGGAAACACCCTCACCGTCAACGGCGTCGCCGTCGGGTCCGCAACCGTCACCGTCACCGCGAACGACGGTTACGGCGGCACCGTGGACGACACTTTCACCGTCACCGTCACCGACGCCAACACCCCCCCCGCGGTCGCCAACGCCATCGCCGACCAGTCCGTCAGGGCCGGCGGCGCCGTCGACGTCGACCTCCAAGGCGTCTTCTCCGACGACGACGGCGATACGCTGACCCTCTCCGCCGCGTCCAGCGACACCAACCTGGCCACCGTCGCCGTCAACGGAAACACCCTCACCGTCAACGGTGTCGCCGTCGGGTCCGCCACCGTCACCGTCACCGCGAACGACGGTTACGGCGGCACCGTGGACGACACTTTCACCGTCACCGTCACCGACGCCAACACCCCCCCCGCGGTCGCCAACGCCATCGCTGACCAGTCCGTCGCCGTCGGGGCCAGCGTCGACGTGGCCCTCGACGGCGTCTTCACCGACGATGACCGGGATGCCCTGACGCTCGCCGCCGTGTCGAGCGACACCACCCTGGCCACCGTCGTCCTGACGGAAACCACGCTCACCGTCACCGGCGTCGCCGTCGGCGCCCCCACCGTCACCGTCACCGCGAACGACGGTTACGGCGGCACCGCGGACGCCCCCTTCACCGTTACCGTCACCTCGACGTCGACGCCACCGCCACCGCCGCCGCCGCCGCCGCCGCCCGACAACAACCCGCCCGAGGTCGCCACCGCCATCGCGGACCAAGCCGTCGGCGTCGGCGCCAGCGCCGACGTGGCCCTCGACGGCGTCTTCACCGACCCGGACGGCGATACGCTGACGCTCTCCGCCGTGTCGAGCGACACCACCTCTGCCGCCGTCGCCGTCACCGGCAACACCCTGACCATCACCGGCGTCGCCGCCGGCATCCCCACCGTCACCGTCAGCGCCAGCGACGGCAAGGGCGGCAACGTGGCCGCCCCCGCCTTCACCGTCACCGTGAGTGACGATCTGAGCGGCGGGAACAACACCCCTCCCTTGGTGATGGCCCCGATCGCGGACCGGACGGTGGCGATGAACAGGAGCATCGTCGTGGAACTGAGCGGGGTCTTCAACGACGCGGACGGCGACGCGCTGACCCTGTCCGCCGTGTCGAGCGACACGACGAAGGCCGCCGTGTCGCTGTCGGGCACGAGGCTGACGTTGACCGGCGTGGGCGTCGGCGACGCGACCGTCACCGTCACCGCCGACGACGGTCAGGGCGGCGCCGTGGACGACGCCTTCGCCGTCACCGTCACCGCCCCGATACTCACCAACAGCCCGCCCGTCGTCGCCGCCCCGCTCGCGAACCGGTCGGTCGCGAGGTGCGGAATCATCGTCGTAGCGCTGGATTCGGTCTTCAGCGACCCCGACGGCCTCGCGCTGAACCTGTCCGCCGTGTCGAGCGACACGACGAAGGCCACCGTGTCGCTGTCTGGCGCCACGCTGACGGTGACCGGCGCGGGCGTCGGCGACACGACCGTCACCGTGACCGCGACCGACCCGGGCGGCCTCGCGGTCTCGAACAGCTTCCTGGTGACGGTCGTGGAGGCGAGCTGTGCGGAGAACGCGCCGCGGCTGGACAGCCCGATCGCGGATCGGATGCTGACCGTGGGCGAGACGGTCGACGTCGTGCTGACCTCGGTGTTCAGCGACCCCGACGGCGACGCGCTGACGCTCAGGGCCACCTCGGGCGACACGTCGAAGGCGACGGTGTCGCTGTCGGGGACGACGCTGAGGGTGACCGGCGTGGCGCCGGGCACGGCGACCGTCACCGTGACCGCGACCGACCCGGGCGGCCTCGGGGTCACCGACCACTTCGTGGTGACGGTGACGACACCGGTGCCGACGCTGCCGCTGGTCGCCGCGTTCGCGTTGGCGGGGCTGCTGCTCGCAGCCGGCGTGCGGCGGCTACGTGGGGTCTCGTAGAACCGCCGTCCGCATGCCCGCCGGTGTGCGGCGCCTACGCGCGGTCCCGTAGAACCGCCGTCCGCATGCCCGCAGCTGCTGTCTCGTAACGCGCAATTCCGTAACGTGGGGTCCCGTAGAACCGCCGTCCGCATGCCCGCGGCTGCTGCTCGCAGCCGGCGTGCGGCGGCTACGTGAGGTCTCGTAACGCGCAATTCCGTAACGTGGGGTCCCGTAGAACCGCCGTCCGCATGCCCGCAGCTGCTGCTCGCAGCCGGCGTGCGGCGGCTACGGGGGGTATCGTAACGCGCGGTTTCGTAACGCGCGGTCCCGTATATCGCCGCCGACATAGGCCCCGCCGGTTGCGTGCGGCGTAGACCGGCGCTGACCTTCCCGCAGAAGCGCGCCCGGCCGACGATTCACTCGGGCCGGCCGGCCTCGCGGTCCGGTGGCGGCGCCTCGCGGCGGCGAGTCGCGGCCGCTTCGACACCCTCGCGCGTCTCCGCCATCACCAGATCGACGACGGCCCGCAGCGCCTGTTCGGGGGTGTCGCCCTCCAGCCGGCGGAGCCGGAAGTGGTCGAGCTGGCGGTCGGCGCCGCTGCCTTCCCGAACGATGGTCGACACGTGGCCGAGCTCGCGCTCGCAGCCGAGCGCGTGCGCATCCTCCGCCAGGTCATCCACTAGCTTCGCGGCGTAGTCCGCGATGTCCACGCGACCCGCGCCGCCGGACACATCGCCGAAGAACGCCAGCACGCCGTGGCGCTGGGCGAGCCAGCGGTTCTCCGCAATCATCTCGGTCAGCGGGTCGGGAGGCAGCCGCCCCGCCGCGTCGAGCCGCGCCAGGCGCCGGACCAGCGAGGCATAGAGGGCCACGACCGCCGCCGCATCGTCGAGACGCGGGCAGACGTCGCAGATGCGCATCTCCACCGTCGGAAAGTGCTGCGACGGACGGACGTCCCACCACAGCTCGCTGCCGCTCCGGATGAAGTGCATGCGCCGGTAGGTCGCGAGCAGGCCGTCGTACTCGGCCCGCGACGACAGCGGGCCGGGCAGGCTCGTGCGAGGCAGCATGCCCATGATGTTGAGGCGACAGGACTTGAAGCCGGTCTCGCGCCCGTCATGGAACGGCGACGACGTCGACAGCGCATGCAACAAGGGCAGGTGCCGCCGTATCGCCGTCATGACCCGGATCCGGGAGTCGGGGTCGCCGAAGCCGGCGTGAACGTGCATGCCGCCGATGAGCTGCTGCCTGACGCTCTCCTGAAAGGTGACGACGAACCGCTGGTAGCGTTCGCGAGGCGTGATCAGTTGCGACGTCCACTTCGCGAACGGGTGGGTCGACGCCGCCAACACCCCCAGGCCGTGCTCCGCGGCCGCCTCGATGACCACGCGGCGGGTCTCGCGCACCGCCTCGCACGCCTCGGTCACCGACCCGCACGCCCGGGTGCTGGTCTCGATCTGCGACCGCAGTACTTCGTGCGATACCGTGTGGGGGCCGCGGTTCCGTTCGCAGGCCTCGAAGACGCCCGGCGCCGGGTCGGGCTCCAGGTCGCGGGTGTCGGGATCGACGAGGAAGAACTCTTCCTCGACGCCGAGCGTGATGTCGAGATCAGGTTCACGAACCGTCATTCCGGTCTCCCCTCCCCGGTACGAACGGAGACCCCCTCCCCCCGCCGATGCGGAGAGAGGGGGCCAAGGGAAGCCTGGCGGGTCGGAGCCGACGGACGACGACCGGCGTTACCGCCGCCGGTAGCGCCGGTAGCCGCCGAGGCCCAGGAGCGCCGCCAGCAGGAGCTGCGCGACGACCGGAAGCGCCGGCACCGCCGCATCCCACAGGTGGAACGTCAACGCGTTGGTCGTCATCGCCCCCGTGCGACCCGTCAGCGTCAGCGTCTCGGGCGAACCCGCCCCGGAGTCCGACTCGCCGTCCTCGACCACCAGGAGCACGGTGGCGCCCGAGGCCTCGCCCGCCGCGATCGTGATGGGCTCGACCTCGTAGTCCGCCGGCGACGCGGTGCCCGCGGTGGGGGTCAGCTCCACCACCGTGTCCTCCGTCACCGCGCGGTTCGCCGCCGCCGTGATCGCGTAGGACATCCCCTCGACGAGGTTCACGTCGTCGGGACCCGTCAACGTGATCGCCAGCGCCGCCGGCTCGACCGTCACCGGGAACGTCAACTGCGCCACGTGGGCCCGGTCCTGCGTGACCGTCAGCGAGCCGCCCCGCGGGTTCGCCGTCGCCGTCACCGTGACCTGCGCCTCGCCCACGTCCTCCGTCACCAGCGTCACCGCGCCGCCGCTGGCGACGGCGCTGACCGCCGCCCCGTCGGCGGAGGCCGCGAACGACACCGCCACCGCGTCGTCGTTCCACGCGAACAGGTCGCCCGTGCCGATCTCGATCGTCCTGCCCGCGTTCAGCGGGTCGGCCCCCAAGGCGGCCTCGATCGCGTCGTCCGCATCGTCCTTCACGCGCACCAGCGGCGTCGTGATGTCCTCGATGGGGAGCGAGAATGTGACGTCCACCTCTCCCAGGGGACCGTTGGCCGGCGTGTCGCCCGTCGCCACGAGACGCAACACCAGGTCTTCGTCCCCGACGTCGTCGTCGGCCAACGCCCACAGCTTGAAGTCGGCGCGCCGCTTGTTCATGCCGCTCGCGATGGTCAGCTTCGCGGGGTCGACCCGGTAGTCCAGGGCCTGGCCGGCGCCGCCCTCCACGGTTACGTTCAGCTCCTCGTCCTTGGGATAGCCGCCCGTCCCGCGGTCCACCGTCACCGTCACCACGACGGGGTCGCCGCCCTCCATCACCGACGCCGCCTCGGTGTCCGTCTTGTCGCCGTCCTCGCCGACCGTGTACGCCTGCGCCGAGATCGCGTCCGCGTCGGGCAGCGCGTGGATGTCGGCGACCCTGATGGACAGCGGGTCGTCCACGTCCTCGTCGGTCCCCGCCTTGATCGCCCGCAGGGTGACCGTGTCCTCCACCCGGTTCCCGTCCGAGACCGGCGACGTCACGCTGATCGGGAACGTGGATGCGTCGCCGACGGCGAAGGTATGGCTGGTCTGGTTGAGTGAATAACCCTCGGCATCCAGGCTGAACCGGACCGGGTAAGTGAGATCCACGGGCGCGGGATCGGCTTCGAGGGTGAACGTGACGGTGCCACCCCCCTCCGTCGCCTTCGGCGTCTCCGGCGCCGAGACCCACTGGAACGCCTGGACCTCGTCGTCCTCGATGGTGACGGCAACGTCCGGCGGATTCGTGAGGGCGTTGCGGTCGTGGCCGACGTGGTCGGGGGCGATGACGCGGAGCCTCAACAGAGCGGCCTCGTCCTCCGCGTCGCCATCGCCCGCCGGGAGCCAGGTGAAGGTCTGTTCGAAAGTGTGCTCTTTGGGGTTATTGGGGTCTGCTCTGACCCTTGCTGTCCAAGTGGGCGGGTCGAAGACGCCGACATCCGCGGCTTCGGCCGCGGTGACCGAGCCGGAAGCCTGTCCGGCGGCCAATTCGGGCACCACGATGACCGCGCCGAAGACCTGATTGGTGCGGGTCCAGGCGCGGACGATCACCTTGAACTCTACGCTTCCCTCCCCCTCCCTGATCCGATTCTCGAAATCCTCGGGGAGCTCGATGGTGACCTGCGCGGCCGTCGAACCCGCCCCCAGCACGAACACCACGCCGAGCAGCGCCAGCCACTTCAGCGCCCCGGCCCCCACCCTTCGTGCGACGATTCCCGTCAACATCCCGCAACCTCCCTGGGCGAAACCTCGTCGCTACGCCCATCCGCCGCCGGCAACGGGGGTTCCAACCGCCGCCCCCGCCCGACCGGCCGCACGACACGACGCCGAGCCGGGCGTTACCGCCGCCGGTAGCGCCGGTAGCCGCCGAGGCCCAGGAGGGCCGCCAGCAGGAGCTGCGCGACGACCGACAGCGCCGGCACCGCCGCATCCCACAGGTGGAACGTCAACGCGTTGGTCGTCATCGCCCCCACGCGACCCGTCAGCGTCAACATCTCGGGCGAGCCCGCCCCGGAGTCGGCCTCGCCGTCCTCCACCACTAGGAGCATGGTGGAGCCCGCGGCCTCGCCCGCCGCGATGGTGATGGGCTCGACTTCGTAGTCCGCCGGCGACGCCGTGCCCGCGGTGGGGGTCAGCTCCACCACCGTCTCCTCGGTCACCGCGCGGTTCGCCTCCGCCGTGATCGCGTAGGACATCCCCTCGACGAGGTTCATGTCGTCGGGGCCGGTCAGGGTGATCGCCAGCTCCGCCAGCTCGACCGTCACCGGGAACGTCAACTGCGCCACGCTGGCCCGGTCCTGCGTGACCGTCAGCGCGCCGCCCCGCGGGGTCGCCGTCGCCGTCACCGTGACCTGCGCCTCGCCCGCGTCCTCCGTCGTCAGCGTCACCACGCCGCCGCCGGCGACGGCGCTGACCGCCGCCCCGTCGACGGAGGCCGAGAACGACACCGCCACCGCGTCGTCGTCCCACGCGAACAAGTCGCCCGCCGTGATCTCGATCGTCCGGCCCGCGTTCAGCGGGTCGGCCCCCAGAGCGGCCTCGACCACGTCGCCCGCATCGTCCGTCACGACCACCAGCGGGGTCGTGATGTCCTCGATGGGGAGCGAGAACGTGACTTCCACCTCGCCCGGGCCGTTGGCCGGCGTGTCGCCCGTCGCCACGAGACGCAGCACCAGGTCCTCGTCCCCGACGTCGTCGTCGGCCAACGCCCACAGCTCGAAGTCGGCGCTGTGCGGGCCGTTGCCGCTCGCGATGGTCAGCTTCGCGGGGTCGACCCGGTAGTCCAGGGCCTGGCCGGCGGCGCCCTCCACCGCCACGCTCAGCGTCTCGCCGGCGGGATAGCCGGTCGTCCCGCGGTCCACCGTCACCGTCACCACGACGGGGTCGCCGCCCTCCATCACCGACGCCGCCTCGGCGGCGGTCTTGTCGCCTTTCTCGTCGACCGTGTACGCCTGCGCCGTGATCGCGTCCGCGTCAGGCAGCGCGTGGGCGTCGGCGACCTCGATGGACAGCGAATCGGCCCGGTCCTCGTCGGTCCCCGCCACGATCGCCCGCAGGGTGACCGTGTCCTCCACCCGGTTCCCGTCCGAGACCGGCGGCGTCACTTCAATAGCCGCCCGGGTGGCGCCGGATCTGAAGGTGTACTCGGTGCTGCCGAGGGTGTAACCCTCGGCATCGAGGCTGAACCGGGTCGGGTGACGGAGATTCACGGGCGCGGGATCGGCCTCGAGGGTGAACGTGACGGCGCCGCCCCCTTCCGTCGCCGTCGGCGCGTCCGGCGCCGAGACCCACTCGAACGTCTGCTCCTCGTCGTCCTCGATGGTGACCGCAACGTCCGGCGGATCCGAAAGTGCGTTGCCGTCGGCGCCGACCAGGCCGCCGGTTGCGACGTCGAACCTCAACAAGGCGGCCTCATCCTCCGCGTCGACATCGCTCGCCGGAATCCAGAGGTAGGTTCGTTCGAACCGTCCCGGGGCTGGGAGCGTCCAAGCACCGGGAGATTCGAAGACACCCACATCCACGACTTCGGCCGCGGTGACCGAGCCGGAAGCCTGTCCGACGACGAATAGGAGCGTCATGAAGCCACTGGCCAACTGATTGGGGGGGTTCTGGATGAGGGCGATCACCTTGAACTCTACGCTCCCCCCCTCCCTCACCTTGTTATCGAAATCCTCGGGGAACTCGACGGTGACCTGCGCGGCCGTCGAACCCGCCCCCAGCGCGAACACCACGGCGAGCAGCGCCAGCCACCTCAGCGTCCCGGCCCCCACCCTTCGTGCGACGATTCCAGTCAACATCCCGCAACCTCCCTGGGCGAAAGCCTCGTCGCTACGCCCATCCGTCGCCGGCAACGGGGGCCGCCCCGCCCGACCGGCCACCTGCTGCGCCGGATCCGTGTTCGCAGACGGACGACCGTAGAGTCTAACACCGATGCGGGTCGGCCCCGGCCGGTCGGCGGCAGGCGCCACCCGGAAACGGCGCGCCCCGGAGGACGGAAGAGGAGACGGTGGCTGGGGTCGGCCGCGTCCGGCGCCACGGAGCCGCGGAGGGGCTCCCGGCCCGGGGGCCGGCTGGGAACGAACGAGCCCCCCTCCCCCGCCGATGCGGAGAGAGGGGGGCCAAGGATGGCGCGTTTCCTATCCCACCGAGGTCCAGAAGTGCCAGTAGAACCAAACCGCCCCGATCAAGATGCCGATCCCCACATAGTCATCCCAACCGGATGAGGGATTCTCATGGTAGTGCGCAAGTAGGCGCTCCTCTGCTTCGCGCTCGCGGAGGATCTGCCGGTTCCAGCGCTGCGCCGCCGCGCGGTCGCGCTTGCGCTCAGCCTCTAAGCGTTCGGGAGTAAGTTGGTAGATCGGCATTAGATCTCGCCTTTCTCAAGCAGCTCTCCGAGAACAGTCTTGACCTCGGGTTTTTCTGTCGATTCTCCCGTCTTGATGCGTGGCGCGGGTGGCCAACGATTGCGTTCCGAAACGCCGAAACGGCGCCGCACGACACGACGCCGAACCGGACGCTACCGCCGCCGGTAGCGCCGGTAGCCGCCGAGGCCCAGGAGGGCCGCCAGCAGGAGCTGCGCGACGACCGGCAGGGCCGGCACCGCCGCATCCCACAGGTGGAACGTCAGCGCGTTGGTCGTCATCAACCCCACGCGACCCGTCAGCGTCAACGTCTCCGGCGAGCCCGCGCCGGAATCGGCCTCGCCGTCCTCCACCACTAGGAGCATGGTGGAGCCCGAGGTCTCGCCCGCCGCGATCGTGATGAGCCCGACCTCGTAGTCCTTGGGCGACGCCGTGCCCGCGGTCGGGGTCAGCTCCACCACCGTGTCCTCGGTCACCGCGCGGTTCGCCGCCGCCGTGATCGCGTAGGACATCCCCTCGACGAGGTTCACGTCGTCGGGACCCGTCAACGTGATCGTCAGCGCCGCCGGCTCGACCGTCACCGGGAACGTCAACTGCGCCACGTGGGCCCGGTCCTGCGTGACCGTCAACGAGCCGCCCCGCGGGGTCGCCGTCGCCGTCACCGTGACCTGCGCCTCGCCCACGTCCTCCGCCGTCAGCATCACCGCGGCGCCGCCGGCGACGGCGCTGACCGCCGCCCCGCCGACGTCGACCGAGAACGACACCGCCACCGCGTCGTCGTTCCACGCGAACAGGTCGCCGGTCCCGATCTCGACCGTCCCGCCGGCGTTCAGCGGGGCGGCTCCCAAGGCGGCCTCGATCGCGTCGTTCGCATCGTCCCTCACGCGCACCAGCGGCGTCGTGATGTCCTCGATGGGGAGCGAGAACGTGGCGTGCACTTCGCCCACGGGGCCGTTGTCCGGCGTGTCGCCCGTCGCCACGAGACGCAACACCAGGTCTTCGTCCCCGATGTCGTCGTCGGCCAACGCCCACAGCTTGAAGTTGGCTCTCCGCTTCCCCGTACCGCTCGCGATGGTCAGCTTCGTGGCGTCGACCCGGTAGTCCAGGGTCTGGCCGCCGGCGCCCTCCACCGCCACGCTCAGCGTCTCGCCGGCGGGATAGCCGGACGTCCCGCGGTCCACCGTCACCGTCACCACCACGGGGTCGCCGCCCTCCATCACCGACGCCGCCTCGGCGTCCGTCTTGTCGCCGTCCTTGTCGACCGTGTACGCCTGCGCCGTGATCGCGTCCGCGTCGGGCAGGGCGTGGATGTCGGCGACCCGGATGGTCACCGGATCGTCCACGTCCTCGTTGGTCCCCGGCTTGATGGCCCGCAGGGTGACCGTGTCCTCCACCCGGTTCCCGTCCGAGACCGGCGGCGTCACGCTTACCTCGAAGGATGCGGCGCCGGCGGCGAAGGTATGTTCGGTCTGGTTGAGGGTATAACCCTCGGCATCCACGCTGAACCGGACCGGGTAATCGAGATTCACGGGCGCGGGATGGGCGTCGAGGACGAACGTGACGGGGTCACCCCCCTCCGTCGCCGTCGGCGCGTTCGTCCCCGAGACCCACTGGAACGCCTGGACGTCGTCGTCCCTGATGGTGATCATGACGTCCGCCGGCCTCGAGAGCGCACGCCCGTCGTGGCCGACGTAGTCGGGGGGATCGGGAGCCATGCTGAACTGCAACCGAGCGGCCTCGTCCTCCGTGTCGTCATCGACCGCCGGGGTCCAGGTGAAGGTCTTCGAGTAAGTGCGATTTCGGGCGCTGCTCGACCCGCGCGAGACACCCTGGTCCCATTGGCGCGGCGAGAAGACGCCGGCATCGTCGCTCTCGGCCACGGTGATCGAGCCGGAGGCCTGTCCGGCGACCATTCGGGGTCGCACAGAGACCAGACCGTTGATTTGATTGGCGCGGACCCGGACGCGGGCGACCACCTTGAACTGTACGCTCTCCCCCTCTTTCACCTCGTAATTGAAGTCCTCAGGGAACTCGACGGTGAGCTGCGCGGCCGCCGAGCCCGCCCCCAGCGCGAAAACCACGCCGAGCAGCGCCAGCCACTTCAGCGCCCCGGCCCCCACCCTTCGTGCGACGATTCCCGTCAACATCCCGCAACCTCCGTGGTGAAATCCTCGTGGGTTCGCCCATCCGTCGCCGCCGACGGGGGGCTTCCGACCGCCGCCCCGCCCGACCGGCCGCCTGCCGCGCCCGATCGTGTTCGCAAACCGAGCCCCCTCCCCCCGCCGATGCGGGGAGGGGGAGCCCAGGGAGCCTTGCGGGTCCGGAGCCGCCGACGACCGGCGCTACCGCCGCCGGTAGCGCCGGTAGCCGCCGAGGCCCAGGAGGGCCGCCAGCAGGAGCTGCGCGACGACCGGCAGCGCCGGCACCGCCGCATCCCACAGGTGGAACGTCAACGCGTTGGTCGTCATCGACCCCACGCGACCCGTCAGCGTCAGCGTCTCGGGCGAGCCCGCCCCGGAATCGGCCTCGCCGTCCTCCACCACTAGGAGCATGGTGGAACCCGAGACCTCGCCCGCCGCGATCGTGATGGGCTCGACCTCGTAGTCCGCCGGCGACGCCGTGCCCGCGGTCGGGGTCAGCTCCACCACCGTGTCCTCGGTCACCGCGCGGTTCGCCTCCGCCGTGACCGCGTAGGACATCCCCTCGACGAGGTTCACGTCGTCGGGGCCGGTCAGGGTGATCGCCAGCGCCGCCAGCTCGACCGTCACCGGGAACGTCAACCGCGCCACGTTGGCCCGGTCCTGCGTGACCGTCAGCGAGCCGCCCCGCGGGGTCGCGGTCGCGGTCACCGTGACCTGCGCCTCGCCCGCGCCCTCCGTCACCAGCGTCACCGCGTCGTCGCCGGCGAAGGCGCTGACCGCCGCCCCGTCGACGTCGACCGAGAACGCCACCGCCACCGCGTCGTCGTCCCACACGAACAGGTCTCCCGTCCCGATCTCGATCGTCCTGCCCGCGTTCAGCGGGTCGGCCCCCAGAGCGGCCTCGACCGCGTCGTTCGCACCGTCCTTCACGAGCACCAGCGGGGTCGTGGCGTCCTCGATGGGGAGCGAGAACGTGACTTCCACCTCGCCCGGACCGTTGGCCGGCGTGTCGCCCATCGCCACGAGACGCAGCACCAGGTCTTCGTCCCCGACGTCGTCGTCGGCCAACGCCCACAGCTTGAAGTCGGCGCTCCTCTTGTCGTCCCCGCTCGCGATGGTCAGCTTCGCGGGGTCGACCCGGTAGTCCAGGGCCTGGCCGCTGCCGCCCTCCACCGCCACGCTCAGCGTCTCGCCGGCGGGATGGCCGTCCGTCCCGCGGTCCACCGTCACCGTCACCACGACGGGGTCGTCGCCCTCCGTCACCGAGGCCGCCTCCTCGTCCGTCTTGTCGCCATCCGCGTCGACCGTGTACGCCTGCGCCGTGATCGCATCCGCGTCAGGCAGCGCGTGGATGTCGGGGACCTCGATGGACAGCGAATCGTCCAGGTCCTCGTCGGTCCCCGCCTTGATCGCCCGCAGGGTGACCGTGTCGTCCACCCGGTTCCCGTCCGAGACCGGCGGGGTCACGGCGATAGCCGCCCGGGTGGCGTTGGATCTGAAGGTGTACTCGGTTCTGCCGAGGGTGTAACCTTCGGCATCCAGGCTGAACCGGGTCGGGTAAGTGAGATCCACGGGCGCGGGATCGGCCTCGAGGGTGAACGTGACGGAACCGCCTCCCTCCGGCGCCGTCGGCGTCTCCGGCGGGTCCGAGTCCGAGACCCACTCGAACGTCTGCTCCTCGTCGTCCTCGATGGTGATCGCAACGTCCGGCGGATTCGCGATCGCGTTGCCGTCGTGGCCGACGTGGCCGCCGGCCGCGGTGACGCGGAGCCTCAACAGAGCCGCCTCGTCCTCCGCGTCGTCGTCGCCCGCCGGCGTCCAGATGACGGTCTCTTCGGAGTAATGTTCTTCGGGGCCATCCGGCAGTCCCTGGAACGTGAGAAGCAACCGGTAGGGTTCGAAGGCGCCCTCATCCGCGTCCTCGGCCGCGCTGACCGAGCCGGAAGCCCGTCCGGCCGCCATCCCGAACTCCATCTCGACCGAAGAGGCACGCTGATTGGTGCTGGTCCGGACGCGGGTGATCACCTTGAACGCGACGCTCTCCCCCTCCTTCACCCGATTCTCGGCGTCATCAGGCAGCTCGATGGTGACCTGCGCGGTCGTCGAGCCCGCCCCCAGCGCGAACACCACGCCGAGCAGCGCCAGCCACTTCAGCGCCCCGGCCCCCACCCTTCGTGCGACGACTCCAGTCAACAACATCCCGCAACCTCCCCTGGGCGAAAGCCTCGTCGGTTCGCCCATCCGTCGCCGGCAACGGGGCTTCCAACCTCCGCGCCGCCCGACCACTCCGACCCCGATGCGGGTCGGCCCGGCCGGTCGGCCGCAGGCGCCACCCGCGAACGGCGCGCCCCGAGGCGGAAGCGGACGAGCCGGCCACACCGCCCGCCTCACGACGGTGGCTGCGGTCGGCCTTGGCCGGGGCCGCGACGCGCCTTCCGTCCCGAACCGGCTGGGAACGAAACGTCCCCCCCTCCCCCGCCGATGCGGAGAGAGGGGGGCCACGGAGAGCGTGTTCCGACACGCCGAACGACGCCGCGCGACACGACGCCGAAACGGGCGCTACCGCCGCCGGTAGCGCCGGTAGCCGCCGAGGCCCAGGAGGGCCGCCAGCAGGAGCTGCGCGATGACCGGAAGCGCCGGCACCGCCGCATCCCACAGGTGGAACGTCAACGCGTTGGTCGTCATCGACCCCGCGCGACCCGTCAGCGTCAGCGTCTCCGGCGAGCCCGCCCCGGAGTCGGCCTCGCCGTCCTCCACCACTAGGAGCATGGTGGAGCCCGAGACCTCGCCCGCCGCGATGGTGATGGGCTCGACCTCGTAGTCCGCCGGCGACGCCGTGCCCGCGGTGGGGGTCAGCTCCACCACCGTGTCCTCGGTCACCGCGCGGTTCGCCTCCGCCGTGATCGCGTAGGACATCCCCTCGACGAGGTTCACGTCGTCGGGGCCGGTCAGGGTGATCGCCAGCTCCGCCAGCTCGACCGTCACCGGGAACGTCAACTGCGCCACGTTGGCCCGGTCCTGCATGACCGTCAGCGAGCCGCCCCGCGGGGTCGCCGTCGCCGTCACCGTGACCTGCGCCTCGCCCGGGTCCTCCGTCGTCAGCATCACCGCGCCGCCGCCGGCGACGGCGCTGACCGCCGTCCCGTCGACGGTGGCCGAGAACGACACCGCCACCGCGTCGTCGTTCCACGCGAACAGGTCACCCGCCCTGATCTCGACGGTCCTGCCGGTGTTCAGCGGGTCGGCCCCCAAAGCGGCGTCGATCGCGTCACCCGCATCGTCCTTCACGCGCACCATCGGGGTCGTGATGTCCTCGATCGGGAGCGAGAACGTGACTTCCACCTCGCCCGGACCGTTGGCCGGCGTGTCGCCCGTCGCCACGAGACGCAGCACCAGGTCCTCGTCCCCGACGTCGTCGTCGGCCAACGCCCACAGCTTGAAGTCGGCGCTTTTCGGGCCGGTGCCGCTCTCGATGGTCAGCTTCGCGGGGTCGACCCGGTAGTCGAGGGCCTGGCCGCCGGCGCTCTCCACCGCCACGCTCAGCGCCTCGCCGGCGGGATAGCCGGTCGTCCCGCGGTCCACCGTCACCGTCACCACCACGGGGTCGCCGCCCTCCATCACCGACGCCGCCTCGGCGGCGGTCTTGTCGCCCTTCTCGTCGACCGCGTACGCCTGCGCCGTGATCGCGTCCGCTTCCGGCAGCGCGTGGATGTCGGTGACCTTGATGGACAGCGGATCGGCCCGGTCCTCCTCGGTCCCCGCCTCGATCGCCCGCAGAATGACCGTGTCATCCTCTCGATTCCCGTCCGAGGGCGGCGGCGTCACCCCTACCGCGACCGTGGATGCATCGCGGGTTGCGAAGGTATGGTTGGTCCGGTCGAGTGTGTAACCCTCGGCATCCAGGCTGAACCGGGTCGGGTAAGTGAGGCTCAGGGGCGCGGGATCGGCCCTGAGGGTGAACTCGACCTCCGCGCCCCCCTCCGTCGCCGTCGGCTCGTCCGGCGCGTCCGGGTCCGCGACCCACTCGAACGCCTGGACCTCGTCGTCCTTGATGGTGATCGCGTAGGTCGGCGAGTTTTGGAGCCTTTGGCGGTCGCGGCCGGTGACGCCGTTGTTGTCGACTATGATTCTCAACAGAGCGGCCTCGTCCTCCGCGTCGCCATCGCTCGCCGGGAACCAGGTGAAGGTTGCTACGAAAGTCTGGTTCCTGTCGTACCTGTAAAAGCGGGTCGTGTGCTTCCAACGAGTGGATGGTTCGAAGACGCCGGCATCCGCGTCTTCGGCCGCGGTGATGGTGCCGGAAGCGTCTCCCTTGACGAATTCGGGGTTCACCCAGAAGTCGCTGGCCAACTGATTGCCGGGGGTTCGGACGAGGGAGATCACCCTGAACGTTACGCTCCCCTCCTCCCTCACCTGATCCTCGAAGTCCTCGGGGAACTCGATGCTCACCTGCGCGGCCGCCGAGCCCGTCCCCAGCGCGAACACCGCGACGAGCAACGCCAGCCACTTCAGCACCCCGGCCCCCTCCCTTCGTGCAACGATTCCCGTCGACATCCCGCAACCTCCCAGGTGAATTTTAGTGGGTTCGCCCAGCCGTCGCCGGCAACGGGGGGCTTCCGACCGCCCTCTCCCGACCAGCCACCATGCCGCGCCGGATCCGTGTTCGCAAACGTACGACGGCAGAGTTTAACACAGATGCGGGTCGGCCCGACCGGTCGGGCGCGGACGCCATACGGCGCCGCCGCGCCCGCGGCGGAGCGTGTCGACGCGCAGTCGACGGTGACGACCGGATGAGCCGGCCAACCGCACGCCTCACGACGGCGCGGCGGTCGACCGGGGCCGTCGCGCGCCTTCCGTCGCAAGGACCGGCTGGGAACGAACGAGGCCCCCCCTGCCTCCGCCGATGCGAAGGGAGAGGGGCCAAGCAGAGCGCGTTGCGAGACGCCGAACGACGCCGGCCGGCGCGGCCGAGCCGGGCGCTACCGCCGACGGAAGCGCCGGTAGCCGCCGAGGCCCAGGAGGGCCGCCAGCAGGAGCTGCGCGACGACCGGCAGCGCCGGCACCGCCGCATCCCACAGGTGGAACGTCAGCGCGTTGGTCGTCATCGCCCCCACGCGACCCGCCAGCGTCAGCATCTCGGGCGAGCCCGCCCCGGCGTCCGACTCGCCGTCCTCGACCACCGTCAGCATCGCGGACCCCGAAGTCTCGCCCGCCGCGATCGTGATGGGCTCGACCTCGTAGTCCGCGGGCGACGCCGTGCCCGCGGTCGGGGTCAGCTCCACCACCGTGTCCTCGGTCACCGCGCGGCTCGCCTCCGCCGTGATCGCGTAGGACATCCCCTCGACGAGGTTCACGTCGTCGGGGCCCGTCAGGGTGATGGCCAGCGCCGCCGGCTCGACCGTCACCGGGAACGTCAACTGCGCCACGTCGGCCCGGTACTGCCTGACCGTCAGCGACCCGCCCCGCACGCTCGCCGTCGCCGTCACCGTGACCTCCGCCTCGCCCGCGGCCGTCGCCGTCAGCGTCACCGCCTGGCCGCTCGCCACGGCGCTCACGGCCGAGCCGTCCACCGACGTCGAGAACGACACCGCCACCGCGTCGTCGTCCCACTCGAACAGGTCGACCGTCCTGATCTCGACCGTCCGGTCGGTGTTCAGCGGATAGGCCGCCACAGCGGCCTGCACCGCGTCACCGGTGTTCAGCGGGGCGGCTCCCAGGGCGGCCTCGATCGCCTCGTCCGCATCGTCCCTCACGACCACCAGCGGGGTCGTGACGTCCTCGATGGGGAGCGAGAACGTGACGGCCACCTCGCCGGGACCGTTGGCCGGCGTGTCGCCCGTCGCCACGAGGCTCAACACCAGGTCCTCGTCCCCGACATCGTCGTCGGCCAACGCCCACAGCTTGAAGTCGGCGGTCTGCTCGCGCGTGCCGTCGGCAATCTCCAACTGGTCGAGGTCGGCCCAGTAGTCCTGGCCCTGGCTGCCGTCGCGCGGCGACACCGCCACGTTCAGCTTCTCGCCATCGGGGTAGCCGTCCGTCCCGCGGTCCACCGTCACCGTCACCACCACGGGGTCGCCGCCCTCCACGACCGACGCCGCCTCGGTCTCCGTCTTGTCGCCATTCTCGTCGACCGTGAACGCCTGCACCGTGATTTGGTCCGCGCCCGGCAGCCCGTGGATGTCGGCGACCTCGATCGTCCGGGGGGCGGCGAGGTCCTCGTCGCTCCCCGCCTTGATCACCCGCAGGGTGACCGTGTCCTCCTCCCGGTTTCCGTCCGAGTCCGGCGGCGTCACGGTGATCATGGCCGTCGGACCGGGGCCGTTGGCGCCGGCCACCCGGCCGACCCTGGCTTGGGGCATCAGGTTAGGGGGGGGGTCGACAGGAGGGGTCGGGTCGTCCCCGCCGGCGGCGGTGAACGTATGGCTGGTGGGCTCGATGGTGTAGCCATCATCGATGCTGAACCGCGCGGCAAACGTCAAGTCGACGAGCGGCGGATCGGCCTCGATGCTGATGGGAAAAGCGGCCCCCTCCTTCGCCGACGTCGTATCGCCCCTCCACGTGAACGACTGCGTGTCGGTGTCGTCGATGGTGACATCCGCCGAGTCGGAACCGGTCTTCAACGTTACGGGGGTGCTCGTTCCCTTGTCCGTGGCGTCGCTACTACCACCGAGACGGTATGAGATCGTGATGGCCTCGTCCTCGGCATCCGGGTCGGACTGCGTCTGCACGAGGATGACGCCGGTCAGCGTCCGAGAGACCGTGGCCGAGCCCGTGTTCGGCTCCACGTCGAGGGTCAGGGAGGTGGGCGCGGGCGCGTCATAGTCCGCGTCCTCGGCCACACTGAGCCCGCCGGCCATCTCGGCGGCACTGGGCGTCCGTTTCGAGATCGTGGGCGTGATGGTGATCGCACCGACGGTGCTCTGTGACGTCGGCACGTCGATCTCGGCCGTCACGGAGATCGTCAGCCGTCCGCCCTCACTCACCGTCTTCGGCGTCGTGATGGTGATCTGCGCCGCGGCCGACGCCGCTCCCAGCGCGAACACCACGCAGAGCGTCACCACCCACTTCAGCGCTTGGCGACTTCTCCGCGCGAAAATCGCTCCCGTCGGCATCATCTCGGTTCTCCTTCGTGAAATCCGCCCGTCCGCTGCCCGGCAGCCAGGGAGCGGCCCCGGCCCGGCAGCCAGGGAGCGACCCCGACCGACCGGCCCCGCCCGGCGTCTCCGGCAGTGCCGAAGACCGCCCCGCGCGCCACCCGACGCACGGGCCGAAGCGGCATCGTATCACCGATGACCGGCCGGCGGGGCGGCCAGCCGACGCACGCGTCGAAGCCGACGGCGGCGGTTCCGGCCGGAACGAACGAAACCCCTCTCCCCCCCGCGGTGAAGGGGAGAGAGGGGTCAAGGGAGAGTTGCGAAACGCCGGACGACGACGCCGAGCCGGGCGCTACCGCCGACGGTAGCGCCGGTAGCCGCCGAGGCCCAGGAGGGCCGCCAGCAGGAGCTGCGCGACGAGCGGCAGCGCCGGCACCGCGGCATCCCACAGGTGGAACGTCAGCGCGTTGGTCTTCATCGACCCCACGCGACCCTCCAGCGTCAGCGTCTCGGGCGAGCCCGTCCCGGAGTCCGACTCGCCGTCATCCACCACCATCAGCATCGCGGAGCCCGAAGTCTCGCCCGACGCGATCGTGATGGAACCCACTTCGTAGTCCGCCGGCGACGCCGTGCCGTCCGTCTGGACCAGATCCACCACCGTGTCCTCGGTCACCGCGCGGTTCGCCTCCGCCGTGATCGCGTAGGACATCCCCTCCACGAGGTTCACGTCGTCGGGGCCGGCCAGCGAGATCGAGAGCGCCGCCAGCTCGACCGTCACCGGGAACGTCAACTGCACGACGTTGGCCCGCTCCTGCGTGACCGTCAGCGAGCCGCCCCGCGGCGTCGCCGTCGCCGTCACCGTGACCTTGGCCTCGCCGGCCGACGCCGCCGTCAAGGTCACCACGTCGCCGCTCGCCGCGGCGCTCACGGCCGAGCCGTCCGACGACGCCGCGATCGACACGTCCACCATGTCCCCGTACTCGAACAGGTCGTCCGTCATCAGCTCGACCACCGACCCCGGGGTCAGCGGGTCGTCGCCCATCGCCGCCATGATCGCGTCGTAGGCGCCGTCCTTCGCCGAGACCAGCCGCGTCGTGTCGTCCACAATCGAGATCGAGAACATGCTCTCGACCTGGCCCGGCCCGTTGTCCGACTTATCGCCCGTCGCCACCAGACTCAACACCAGGTCCTCGGCCCCGACATCGTCGTCGTTCAACGCCCACAGGGTGAAGTCGGCGGTCTCCTTGCCCGACTCGGGGTCGAACACCAACTTGTCGAGGTCGACCCGGTAGTCCAGGCGCTGGCTACTGTCGCGCGCCGACACCGCCACGTTCAGCTTCTCGCCGTCGGGGTAGCCGCTCGTCCCGCGGTCCACCGTCACCGTCACCACGACGGGGTCGCCGCCCTCCGTCACCGAGGCCGCCTCGTCGTCCGTCTTGCCATCCTCGTCGACCGTGAACGCCTGCGCCGTGATCGCGTCCGCTTCCGGCAGCGCGTGGATGTCGGCGACCTCGACCGTCAGCGGGTCGACGAGGTCGTCGTTGGTCCCCGCCACGATCGCCCACAGGGTGATCGTGTCCGCGTCGCGGTTCCCGTCCGAGTTCGGCGGGGTCACCGTTATCGTGGCCGTCGGACCGTCGCTGATGTTCGCGTCGTCGTCCGAGGCGTCGAAGGTATGGCTGGTGTGGTCCAGCGCGTAGGCGCGGTCATCGATGCTGAGCCGCGTGACATAAGTCAAGTCGACGGGCGGCGGATCGGCCTTGAGGGTGACGACGAAGTTGCCGCCCTCCTTCGCCGACGCCGTATCCCCCCACGTGAACGTCTGCGTGTCGGGGTCTTCGATGGTGACATTCGCCGAGGCGGATCCGTTCGTGAAGGTGAGGTTACTGCCTCCCTTGTCCCTGGCGCCGCTCGCACCACCGATCGCGTAGCTGATCGAGATGGCCTCGTCCTCGGCATCCAGGTCAGACTTCATCTGCAAGACCAGGGTGTCGGTCAGCGTCCGAGAGACCGTTTCCGAACCCGTGTTCGCCTCCACGTCGAGCGTCAGCAAGACGCCCCGCGGAACGTCATAGTCGTCGGTCTCGGCTACCGTGAGCCCGCCGGCCGTCTCCGCACCATCGGGAGTCCTGTTCGTGACCGTGGGCGTGATGGTGATCGTACCGGGGTTGGTCTGTGACGTCGGCACATCGATCTCGGCCGTCACTTCGATTATCAGCCGTCCGCCCTCACTCACCGTCTTCGGCGTCGTGACGGTGATCTGCGCTGCGGCCGTCGCCGCTCCCAGCACGGACACCACGCTGAACAACGCCATCCACTTCAGCGTCCGGCAATTGCCCGTCGCGAAAATCGGCCCAGTCCGCATTCTCCACTCTCCTTCGCGTATCCGTCCGTCCACTGCCGGCAGCAGGCAGAGACCCAGGCCGACCCTGGCGTCTCCTGCCGTGTCGACAACCGCGCCGCACGCCAGCCAGCGCACGGATTGCAGCGGAATCATATCACCGATGACCGGCCGGTGAAACCCCGAAATCTCGTCCAACGAGAGGGCGAACCTGAAAGGGCGCCGTCACGGTGATCCGAGCCGCGACCGCCCGCACCCGAGCACGCGAAGGGCCGGGCGCTACCGCCGACGGTAGCGCCGGTAGCCGCCGAGGCCCAGGAGGGCCGCCAGCAGAAGCTGCGCGACGAGCGGAAGCGCCGGCACCGCCGCATCCCACAGGTGGAGCGTCAGCGCGTTGGTCTTCATCGACCCCACGCGGCCCTCCAGCGTCAGCGTCTCGGGCGAGCCCGTCCCGGAGTCCGATTCGCCGTCATCCACCACCATCAGCATCGCGGAGCCCGAAGACTCGCCCGACGCGATCGTGATCGAATCCACCTCGTAGTCCGCAGGCGACGCCGTGCCGGCCGTCTGGAACAGCTCGACCACCGTGTCCTCGGTCACCGCGCGGTTCGCCTCCGCCGTGATCGCGTAGGACATCCCCTCCACGAGGTTCACGTCGTCGGGGCCGACCAGCGAGATCGACAGCGCCTCGAGCTCGACCGTCACCGGGAACGTCAACTGCACGACGTTGGCCCGGTCCTGGGTCACCGTCAGCGAGCCGCTCCGCGGCGTCGCCGTCGCCGTCACCGTGACCTTGGCCTCGCCCGCCGACGCCGCCGTCAGGGTCACCACGTCGCCGCTCGCCGCGGCGCTCACGGCCGAGCCGTCCACCGACGCCGCGATCGACACGTTCACCATGTCCCCGTACTCGAACAGGTCGTCCGTCATCAGCTCGACCACCGACCCCGGGGTCAGCGGGTCGTCGCCCATCGCCGCCATGATCGCGTCGTAGGCGCCGTCCTTCGCCGAGACCAGCCGCGTCGTGTCGTCCACGATCGCGATGGAGAACGTGTTCGAGACCTCGCCCGACCCGTTGTCCGTGTTCTCGCCCGTCACCACCAGACTCAGCACCAGGTCCTCGGCCCCGACGTCGTCGTCGGCCAACGCCCACAGCGTGAAGTCGGCCGGCTGCTCGCCCTCACCTTCGGCAATCGTCAACGTGGCGGGGGAGACCCGGTAGTCCAGGCGCTGGCTACCGTCGCGCGCCGACACCGCCACCTTCAGCTTCTCGCCCTGGGGATCGCCGTCCCCGCGGTCCACCGTCACCGTCACCACGACGGGGTCGCCGCCCTCCATCACCGACGCCGCCTCGTCCTCCGTCTTGTCGCCATCGTCGTCGACCGTGAACGCCTCCGCCGTGATCGCGCCCGCGTCCGGCAGCGCGTGAATGTCGGCGACCTCGACCGGCAGCGGGTCGACGAGGTCGTCGTTGGTCCCCGCCATGATCGCCCGGAGGGTGATCGTGTCCGGCTCCCGGTTCCCGTCCGTCGGCGATGTCACGGAGATATTGGCCGTCGGGGCGTCCTTCGTGAACTCATGGGCAGTGATACCGAGCGCGTAGGCGCTCGCATCGACGCTGAACGCCACGTCGTAAGTGAGGTCTTGCGGCTGGGGATCGGCCTCGAGGGAGATGTTGATGGCTGTCCCCTCCTTCGCCGTCGTCGTATCCCCCTTCCAGGCGAACGTCTGCGTGTCGGTGTCCGTGATGATGACGTCCTTGGGGGATGAATCGTCAGAGAAGCTCAGAGCCCCCCCTCCCTGATTGGTGAAGGCAGGGTATCCCCTTGGAAACGAGTAGGTGATCACGACGATCTCGCTCTCCGCGTCGAAATCGGAATTCGTCTGTATGATGAATTCTCCCTCCAACTCGCGGTCGACCGGGTCGGTCACGCCGCCGCCGGGGTGCGCGGCAACCGGCAGCCTGAAATCCACCGAAGCCGGCATATCCTCCGGCACCTCGGCCGGGCTGAGCCCGAGGGCCTTCTGGGCGGTCGTGACGTCGTCGCCCTTGGAGGCGACCGTGGCTCTGACGGTGAGACCGTCGTCCAACACGAAGCTCCTCGCGACGGAGATCTTGGCGCTCACGCCGATGGTGAGACGGCCCCCTTCATCGACCGTGGCCGGCGTCGTGACGGTGACCTGCGCCGCGGCCGGCCCCGCCCCCAGCACGAACACCACGCCGAACCGCGCCATCCACTTCAGCGCCCGGCCTCTCGGGAAAATCGCTCCCGTCCGCATTGCTCCGGCCTCCTTGTGATGTTCGTCCACTGCCGGCCTCCTTGTGATGTTCGTCCACTGTCGGCGGCAGGAAGCGACGCCATCCACCGGCAACCGGCCCCCGGCGTCTCCTGCAAATCGACGACCGCCCCGCACGCCGGTCAGCGCCCGGATCGACGCGGAACCATATCACTGATGGCCGGCCGGCGGAACCCTTTCCAGGAGTCTCCGGCCGCATCGGGCATGGGGCGCCGCGAATCCGCCCCTCCGTCGGGCGCCGGCGGCGCATCGGCGCCGCACGCGCCGCCGACCCCCGACACGCCTTGGGATTCGCGCCCTGGCGTTCCCGTTCCCCGGCGGGACGAAAAAGACCCCCTCTCTCCTGGCATCGCCGGGAGAGAGGGGGTCGAGGGAGCGTTGCGAAACGCCGGACGACGACGCCGAGCCGGGCGCTACCGCCGACGGTAGCGCCGGTAGCCGCCGAGGCCCAGAAGGGCCGCCAGCAGAAGCTGCGCGACGAGCGGAAGCGCCGGCACCGCCGCATCCCACAGGTGGAGCGTCAGCGCGTTGGTCTTCATCGACCCCACGCGACCTTCCAGCGTCAGCGTCTCGGGCGAGCCCGCGCCGGAGTCCGATTCGCCGTCATCCACCACCATCAGCATCGCGGAGCCCGAAGACTCGCCCGATGCGATCGTGATGGAATCCACCTCGTAGTCCGCAGGCGACGCCGTGCCGGCCGTCTGGAACAGCTCGACCACCGTGTCCTCGGTCACCGCGCGGTTCGCCTCCGCCGTGATCGCGTAGGACATCCCCTCCACGAGGTTCACGTCGTCGGGGCCGACCAGCGAGATCGACAGCGCCACCGGCTCGACCGTCACCGGGAACGTCAACTGCACGACGTTGGCCCGGTCCTGGGTCACCGTCAGCGAGCCGCTCCGCGGCGTCGCCGTCGCCGTCACCGTGACCTTGGCCTCGCCCGCCGACACCGCCGTCACCGTCACCACGTCGCCGCTCGCCGACGCGCTCACGGCCGAGCCGTCCACCGCCACCGCGACCGACACGTCGACCGAACTCTCCGACGCGAACAGGTCGTCCGTCATGATCTCGACCACCGACCCCGGGGTCAGCGGGTCGTCGCCCATCGCCGCCATGATCGCGTCGTAGGCGCCGTCCTTCGCCGAGACCAGCCGCGTCGTGTCGTCCACAATCGCGATGGAGAACGTGTTCGAGACCTCGCCCGACCCGTTGTCCGTGTCCTCGCCCGTCACCACCAGACTCAGCACCAGGTCCTCGGCCCCGACGTCGTCGTCGTCCAACGCCCACAGTGTGAAGTCGGCGCTCTCCGGGCCTTCGCCGGTCTCGATAGTCAGCTTCGCGGGGTCGACCCGGTAGTCCAGGCGCTGGCTACCGTCGCGCGCCGACACCGCCACGTTCAGCTTCTCGCCAGCGGGGTAGCCTTCATCCCCGCGGTCCACCGTCACCGTCACCACGACGGGGTCGCCGCCCTCCATCACCGACGCCGCCTCGTCCTCCGTCTTGTCGCCATCGTCGTCGACGGTGAACGCCTCCGCCGTGATCGCGTCCGCGTCCGGCAGCGCGTGGATGTCGGCGACTTCGACCGTCACCGGGTCGACGAGGTTCCGGTTGGTCCCCGCCACGATCGCCCGCAGGGTGATCGTGTCCGGCTCCCGGTTCCCGTCCGTCGGCGATGTCACGGAGATATTGGCCCTCGGGGCGTCCTTCGTGAACTCATGGGCAGTGGTGCCGAGCGCGTAGGCGCTCGTATCGACGCTGAACGCCACGTCGTAAGTGAGGTCCTCCGGCTGGGGATCGGCCTCGAGGGTGATAGTGAAAGGTGTCCCCTCCTTCGCCGACGTCGTAGCCCCCTTCCAGGCGAACGTCTGCGTGTCGGTGTCCGTGATGATGACGTCCTTGGGGGTTGAATCGCTCGCGATACTCAGAGCAGCCCCCCCCTGGTTGGTGATGCCGGCGGGTGGGTTCGGAAGCGTGTAGGTGAGCACGGCGATCTCACCCTCCGCGTCGGAATCGGAATTCGTCTGTATGGTGAATTCGCCCGTCAACTCACGGTCGACCGCCTCGCTGCCGGCGTTCGCGGCAAACGGCAGCTTGAAAGCCGCCGGGTCAGCGATGTCCGCCGGCACCTCGGCCTTGCTGAGCCCGAGGGCCTTCTGGGCGTCCGTGACGTCGTCGCCCTTGGAGGCGACCGTGACTCTGAAGGTGATATCGCCCGCCGAGGCACCCGCCGGGACGGAGATCTTGGCGCTCACGCCGAGGGTGATACGGCCCCCCTCATCGACCTCGGTCGGCGTCGTGACGGTGACCTGCGCCGCGGCCGACGCCGCCCCCAGCATGAACACCACGCCGAACAGCGCCATCCACTTCAGCGCCCTGCCTCTCGAAAAAATCGCTCCTGTCCGCATCTCGCAATCTCCCTTGTGAGTCCGCCCGTTCGCCGCCGGCAGCGGAGGGAAGACCGTCCGTCCGCCCCCTGCCTTCCCCCGGTGTCGACCCCGTCAGCGCCGCTGGTCCTGACCCGGTCGACCCCGTCCAAGCGTCGCTAGTTCTGACCCGGTGTCGACCCCGTCCAAGCGTCGCCAGTTCTGATTCCCGCCGCTGAACCTGACACGAGCCGTGTGTGACGGCCTCGCCGAGGCTCCCCGACGCATCGACGCCATCCGACGAGCCAGCCGCCTTCCACGACCGGGGACGGATGAAGCCGCTCCATCCACCCCGTGCTTCCATCCACCCCTCTATCGTCCGCTCCCGACGCGACCTTTAGGGAGCCCCGCCGGAGGGTTGAAGCGTGCAAACCTAACACGCATCGGCAGGGAACGCAAGGCCGAGGCTTGCCACGGGCGCACGACATCGTGGTGGGACGCACGCCGGACCGGCCCGTCACTTCCCGTCCGGGGGAGTCGGCGGCCAGGTCGCGTCGGCGCCCCGCTCTCGCCGGTGGGGCGTGCGGCGCCGCGCCCGACCTTCCCGGTGGAGGGTGCGGCGCCGCGCCCGACCTTCCCGGTGGAGGGTGCGGCGCCGCGCCCGACCTTTCCCGTCGCGCACCCGCCCGCCACGGCGAACGGGGCGATGCGGGTCCGAGCCGAACGCCCCGGGCCGAGCCCGCGGCGCGAGCTTAGCACCGGGGAACGAGCCCACGCAAGGTCGGAATGCACATGCCGTCGAGGCGCTCGCCGGGCTCGTCATCGCCGCCGCCCCAACCGTCCGCGCCGACCCGTTCCGCACCGGCGATGTCGCCCCACCGGGGCGAAGGGTGGACGGCGGCCCTCGCCCCGCCGTCCGCGCCAACCCGCCCGCACCGGCCCCCGACCCGCCCGCGCGACGCCGCGACGGCCGGCGCGGCCGGCGTGCTGCTATGCTGTTCCCGAGCCGTTTCGCCAACCCGCATCCGGTCGAGGGCGGGGTGCGGGCCGGCACACCGTTTGCTCCACCGTCGTCGATGGCCGTGGACCGGCCGTCATCGAGGGATCGGCGACGAGGGACCGACGATGGACACGACGACGCTGGCGGTGTTCGGGACGGGGCTGACCGCCGTCGCGACCGCGGTCGCGCTGTTCGCAGCCCTGTGGCGGGGGCTGGGGAGCCGGTTCCACGCCCTTGAGCGGCACATCGACAAGCGGTTCGAGCTGGCGGACGAACGGTGGGCCGAGCGCTTCGAGATGGCGGACAAGGCGAGCCGCGAACGATTCGAGGTGGCGAAAACCGCGAACCGCGAGCGATTCGAGATGGCGGAAACCGCAAGCCGCGAGCGATTCGAGATGGCGGAGAGCGCGAACCGAGAGCGCCTCGAGGCGATGGACAAGCGGTTGACGCAACGCTCCGAGGCCATGGACGCCAAGTGGTCCGAACGATTCGAGACCACCGACGCCGGCGTGACCAAGGGCTTCGAGGCCATGGACGCCAAGTGGTCCGAACGATTCGAGATGGCGGAGACCGCGAACCGCGAGCGATTCGAGGCCATGGACCAGCGGTGGACGCAACGCTCCGAGGCCATGGACGCCAAGTGGTCCGAACGCTTCGAGACGACTGACGCCGGCGTGACCGAGGGCCTCGAGACGACGGACGCCGGGCTGACGGCGCGCTTGGCGGCGATGGGCAACCGCTTCGAGGCGGCCGAGAGACGGAACGAGGCAGCCCACGCGGCCATCTGCGAGCACCTCGCGAAGCTGGACGAGCGCACCCGGGCCGACACCGCGGCCCTGCACCGGCGCTTCGACGAACGCTTCGACGGGCTCGACGGCCGCATCGACGAGCGCTTCGACGCCATCAACGGGCGGCTCGACGAACTCTACCGCCACCTGCTCGGCGCACCCGCGCAGGGCGAGCGGCCCCCCATCGCCGGCTAGCCGGTCATGCCGGGCCGGACGGTATAGACTTCTCGCATGGCGCCCGAACGCCGGACCGCTCTCGACCCGGTCACCGAGGCGTACAAGCGGGATGTCGACCGTACCCTGCTGCGCGAGAACCTCGCTCTCAGCGTCGAGGAGCGGCTGCGCCGGTTGATGGACCTTCAGCGGCTCGCGGAAGAACTGCGGAGAGCCGGACGCGCCGCCCGGCGCCGGGAGCCTGCGCCGTAGAACGGTGCGGATGCCCGGCCGGGGCTGGTCGGGCGCCCGGCGGAGCCGCAGGCGCGCCGATTCGACGGGCTCACCAGGCCGTGACCGACTTCTCCACCCTGCTCCGCACTCTCGCCGATCAGGGCGTCGACTACATCCTCGTCGGGGGCGCGGCGGCCACCGTGCACGGGTCGGCCCGGCTGACGCTGGACATCGACGTGGTCTACCGGCGCACCCCCGACAACCTGGCGAGGCTCGTGACGGCGCTGGCGCCCTATACGCCCCGCCTGCGCGGGGCCCCGCCCGGGCTGCCGTTCCGCTGGGATGCCCGAACCCTCGAGGGCGGGCTCAACTTCACCCTGACCACGACCCTTGGCCCCATCGATCTGCTGGGCGAGATCGCCGGAGGCGGCTCGTACGAGGAACTCGTCGCGGACACCGACGCGGTGACCGCCTTCGGCGTCACGTGCCGCTGCGTGACGCTCGACCGCCTGATTCACCTGAAACGGTCGGCGGGGCGCATCCGCGACCTCGAAGCCGTCGCCGAGCTCGAGGCGCTGCGCGAGGAACGCGGCTTCGGCTGAGGCTCGTCATGGACCCCCTCGCCCACACCCTGGTCGGCGCCACCCTGGCCCGGACCCGCCTGCGCGACGGGGCCGGCGCGATGGCCGTCGCGGCCGGGGTGCTCGCGGCCAACGCCCCCGACATCGACGCCGTCACGATGTTCGTCAGCCGCGACCTGTCGCTCGGCTTCCGACGGGGCTGGACGCACGGGGTGCTGGCGATGGCGGTGCTGCCGCTGCTGCTGACGGCGGTCCTGCTCGCAGTCGACCGGCTGTGGGCGCGGCGGCGGGGGCGCGGGCCGACGGCGCGGGCGGGGCCGCTGCTGCGGCTGACGGCGGCGGGGGTGTGGAGCCACCCCCTGCTCGACTGGCTGAACACCTACGGCGTGCGGCTCCTGATGCCGTTCGACGACGCGTGGTTCTACGGCGACGCCCTCTTCATCATCGACCCGTGGGTGTGGCTGCTCGCGGGCCTGACGGTGGTGCTGGCCTCGCCGGCGACGTGGGCGAGCGCGGCGGGCTGGGCCGCGCTCGCCGCCGCCGCGACCGCGGTGACGGCGATCGTCATCGGGTTCGGGCGGTTCGCCGACACGCCCCCGCCCACCGCGGCGGCGTGGGGGGCGGGCCTCGCCGCCGTCGTGTGGCTGCGCGCGACGGGGCGGGGCCGGCGCCGGCTGCCGCAGGTGGCGGCGGCGTGCCTCGCCGCGGTGGCCGTCTACGCCGGGGGCATGGCCCTCGCCTCGCAGTCGGCCGAGCGCTTCGCGGCGACCCTGCTCGCGCGGCAGTACGGCGCCGCCCCCGTCGACGTGCTCGCCATCCCCGTGCCCGGCAACGTCTTCCGCCGGGGCATCGTCGCCGTCTACCCCGACACCTACCGCTTCTTCGAGCTCGACCCGCTCGCCGCGCCGCCCCTGCGGCGGACCGCCGCCCCGAGGCCCCGCGGCCCCGAGGGCCCCATCGTCGAGGCCGCCCTCACCGCCCCCCACGTGCGCGGCATGGCCGTCTGGAAGCGCTTCCCCGCCTACACGGTCACGGAGACCGCGGAGGGCTGGGTGGTCACCATCTCGGACATGCGCTACGCGCGCCGCCCCGGCGCGGGCCTCGGCGGCGCCACCGTGCGCCTCGACCGCGACCTGAACGTGCTGGCGCCACCCCCCGCCGGCGACGCGATGGAGCCCCCGGCGAGGGGCAAGGAACGACGACGCGAAGCCGGGCCGTGAAGGGTCGCGACCGCGACCTGAACGTACTGGCGCCACCCCCCGCCGGCGACGCGATGGAGCCCCCGGCGAGGGGCGGGGAACGACGACGCGAAGCCAGGCCGTGAAGGCTCGCGACCAGCCGGACGACGCACACCGTCGATGCCGGACGCCGCCCGGCGGCCCGACCACGACGACGACCTGGTCCTGGTTCAACGGTTCCTGCGGGCCTTCCTGCGGGCGACCGCGTTGAACGAGGACACCATCAAGCAGCGGCTCGGCAAGAAGGCTGGGCACTTCCTCAACGAGCTGCTGCCGCAGTTGCGGCACGCCGGGGTCGTTCAGGAAGTGGCCTACCACGGGGGCGGCCGTCAGCGCCGCCTGCGGCTGATGGCGCCGATGACCCGTATCGAGAGAGCGTTGAGGGCATCGCCCGGCGTATTCCACCGATTCGTGGACGAAATCCGACGAGATGTGGCGTGAACGTCATCCCGCCGTCGCTTGAAAATCGAAAATGGCGCTTTCAATTTTCAAGGAATGCCCGACTTGAACCGGCCTGCCTTCCTGCCGGCGCTCGCAGCGGGCCTGCCGGCGGACTGAGCGGTGCGACGCGGGGCAGGCCTCCATGACGTGAGCCGGGGCTCGACGAGTTCCCCGCGCTGCTGCGGGGGTGACCGACGGGCGGGGGGCTCCGGTCGTCGCGCACGATCCCGGTCGGCGGCGACGTGCTCATCGCGCTTGCCCGAGGCCGTCGCTTCGTGACAGCATGTCGGTAGGAGCCGGAGCATGCGGGACGACCCGCAAACTCGCTCCCGTCTACCTCGGATGCTGGAGTCTCGGTAGCGGCGACTCGCGCGTTCGAGACAACATCTCCGCAGGAGTCGGAGCGTGCGGGACGACCCGCAGACTCCCGGTTCTACCTTGAATGCCGGAGTCTCGGTGGGGGTGACTCGCGCGCCCGAGGACGCAGATGACGATCTCCGGGACCAAGCCCAAGGCGTGGCCTCTGTTCTTCTCGTATCACGGCCCCATCGTGGGTCGCGGCTTCCTGGCCGAGATCGAGCTGCTCGGGCGCGTGCTGGCGACCGTCGGTGATGACGTCTGGCTGGACGGAGTCAATCCCGGAGCGTTCGCGGTCGAGGCGGCTTCCATGGACGTGGCCGGCGCGGCCCTGCGAACCGCGCTCACGAACGTGTTCATCGACCTGGCCGCAGACACCGACGCCGGAGAGTTCGAGCGGCGCGTCGACGCGTTCTTCAACGCCCGCGACGACGACACGTTCTCGGAATGGCAGGCAGCCGTCGAGACGATTCGTCGAGGTGAGCCCGGCGCACCCGAGCTCCCGCGTTTCGCCGCGGAAACCCCCATCGAGATACGAGTGACCACGAAGGCCGGTGCAGACTTGATGCCCGAGGACAACCCGATGATCACGGGGGCGACGACCCCTGCCCTGGCGAAAGCGGCCTGACCGTCGGCGATGGGCTCGTTCGGGCAGATCCCAATCAAGAACGTCTGGCGCATGCTCGACGCGTGCGCGCCCGGCTACAAGGTGAAGCCGACCACGCACTACTACTGCATCATCTTCGGCGAGAAGACGTACCCGGCTTTTCCGAAAGGCGGGCACGGCATGACCAACCCCCCGATCCAGGCTCGCCACGTGCGGAAGATGGCGAGATTCCTCGGTATCCTGGACTGTGCGCACCGGCAACTACCGGCCTTGGCCGGCGGTCCGAGATAGGCGTCGGCGACACCTCGCGCGACGCCGCCTATCTACCGTCGCCGCCCCGCGTTGAACTCGGCCTCTAGCTCGGCCTCCCAGCGCACGCGCTCGGCAATCTGGTCGCCGCGGGTCTGCAGGCAGTCGAAGCAGAGGCTGCCGGGGATGACGTGCCCCTCGCCGTCGGTGGGGATGCCGCGCGCCTGCATGAGGCCGCGCAGCAGGGCCGCGGTGTGCTTCTGCGCCTTGTAGAAGTCGGAGTAGCTGAAGCCGTCGGCGATGGCCAGCGGCGAGTAGCCCAGCTCGGTGCGGGCGTCGAGGTCGGCCCCCTGCTCGACGAGGTACTCGACGACGTTGTTCGCGCCCCGAAACGCGGCTCCGTGCAGGGCGGTCATGCCCCGGTAGTTGGCGGCGTCGACGGGGTTGCCGAGCTCGACGCACATCCTCACCGCCTCGAGCACCTCGTCCTCCTGCCCGGGCAACGAGCCGCCGTCCTCGCCGGGGTTCCAGATGGCGACGCCGGCCGCCACCATCAGCGGGGTGGTGCCGTCGGCGCTCGGGACGGTGGCGTCGGCCCCCGCCTCGACGAGCACGCGCATCGCCTCGACGTCGGTGACCTTGGCGGCGAGGAAGAAGGGGGTGGCCCCGAGCCGGTTGAGCCGGTTGCGCTGGCCGTCCTTCATCCCGTTGACGGTCATGCGGGCGTCGACGTCGCCGCCGAGCGCGATCATCTTGCGCAGCACGTCGATGCTGTCGACGGCGCCGGTGGGGATGGGGCCGGGGAACCCGAAGCCGGTGTTCATGCGGCGGGTGCGGACGAGCTGGTGGAGGGCGTTCCACCCCGCCCCGGCGAGGTTGGGGTCGGCCCCGCGGTCGAGCAGGTAGTCGGCGAGGGCCCAGTTGGCGTTGGCCACCGCGACCACCAGCACGCTCTGGCCGTCGGACAGGGTGTCGTTGACGTCGGCGCCGGCCTCGAGCAGCGCCCGCACCGCGTCGAGGTGGCCGCCGCGGGCCGCGAACGCGAGGGCGGTGAAGCCGGTGGGCGGCGGCGCGTAGAAGAGTCGGTTGCCGCCGGGCGGCCGCGCCCCCGTCTCGGTGCGGGCGTGCACGTCGGCCCCCAGCTCGGCCAGGGCGTGCACCGCGGCCGCGTTGTTGCGGGCGGCGGCCCACATGAGGGCGGTCTGGCCGCGGAAGCCGTCGCGGGCACCGGGGTCGGCCCCGCGCGCGAGGAGCGCCCGCACCGTGGCCGGGTCGCCGGCGCGGGCCGCCGTCATCAGCGCCGTCTCACCCCCCCGCAAGGTGGCGTTGGGATCGGCGCCGGCGTCGAGCAGCATGCGCACGACGGCGGCGTTGCCGTTCTCGGCCGCGAGCGAGAGGGGCTCGACGCCGTAGCGGTTGGCGACGGACACGCCGGCTCCCGCCTCGAGCAGCAGCTTCACTAGGCCCGCGTCGTCCTCATGCACGGCCCAGTGCAGCGCCGTCGCCCCGTCGGGCCCCGCCGCGTCCACGTCGAGGGCGGGGTCGGCGACGAGCGCCCGCACACGGTCGGCGTCGGCCGCCCTGACCGCCTCGACGAGCGGCGCGTCGCGCCGGGCGCCGGCCTCGGCGGTTGCGACCGCAACCACCGGATCGGCCGCGAGAAGCGCGGCGGCGGCGAGCAGGGCGACGGCCGCCGGTGACGTCGATGCGAACGACGATCTTCCGCTGCTGATGGCATGCATGAGAACCACCTCCGTCTCCCGTATCCGCCGACCGCGACTACCCGGACCGCGGACCGGATCGTAGCACGAGCGCAGCCCTCGCGGCTGGCGGCCGGGGCGCTTGCCGGCGAAGTCGAGCGGAGCCCGTTCTCGGGCTGGCGCAGTGCGGTGTCGGCGCCCGGGACGGTTCGCGGCGCCGCCGCGCGGCCCCCTCCAGGCGCGTAGAATGCCCGTTATGGAGAAGCGCAGGCTGCCCGTCGGCATCCAGACCTTCGGCCGCATCCGCGAAGAGGGCTTCTACTACGTCGACAAGACCGGCTACGCTCGGCGGCTCGCCGAAGAAGGCGGCGGCCGGTTCTTCCTGTCGCGCCCCCGCCGGTTCGGCAAGAGCCTGTTCGTGGACACGCTGAAGGAGCTGTACGAGGGCAGCGAGCGGCTGTTCCGAGAGCTGGTCCTACAAGGCAAGGGTCGACCTGGAGCCCGGTCGTCTTCGGCCATCGCCCGCGAGTCGTTCCACAAGGCGACCCTCTTGCCGGCAGGAGACGGCGGCAGCGGACTTGCCGGCACGCGACGGCGGCGGCGGAGCGCCGCCGCAGCGCGGATGCGGCTACCCCTCTACGTCCGGCACTCCCCTACACCCCCGTCAGCGGTCCGGTGCTGTCCGAGATGCGGTCCACCTTCACCCCCACCTTCTCGAGCAGGGTGAGCCCGAGGTTCATGAACGGGGTGTGCAGTTCGTACACGAGGTGACGGTTGCCGGCGAGCCGGCCGCCGCCGCCGCCCATGAGGGTGATGGGCAGGTTGTAGGGCGTGTGCTGGTCGCCGTCGCCCATGCCGGCGCCGTGCAGCAGAATGGCGTGGTCGAGCAGCGTGCCGTCGCCGTCGGGGGTATTGGCCATCTTCTCGACGAGCCGGGCGAAGAGCTGCATCTGGTACTGGCTGATCTTCGTGTACTGGGTGATGTTGTGCGGGTCCTGCTGGTGGTGCGAGACCGTATGGTGCGCCTCGGGGACGCCGATGCCGGGATAGGTGCGGCCGCTCGTCTCGCGGGCCATCTGCATGCAGCTCACGCGGGTGATGTCGGCCTGGAACGCGAGGACGAGCATGTCGTGCAGCAGGCCGACGTGCTCCTCGTAGTCGTCGGGAACGCCGGCGGGCTGGTCGACGGCGGGCAGCGGGGTCGACGCCTGGTTGGCCTCGGTGCGCTGGATGCGCCGCTCGATCTCGCGGATGGACTGCAGGTACTCGCCGACGGTGGCGCGGTCCTGGGCCCCGACGCGCTTCTCGATGCGGTGGATGCTGTCGCCGACCGAGTCGAGAATGCTGCGGTCGGTGCGCATCCGGGCCAGCCGGGCCTCGACGCTGCCGCCATCGCCGAAGAGGCGCTGGAAGACCACGCGGGGGTCGCGCTCGTGGGGCAGCGGGGTCGTGGGGGTGAGCCACGACGTCGAGTTGCGGTAGGCGCAACTGTAGCCGTTCTCGCAGTTGCCGACCTGGTAGTTCGACTCGGTGGTGAGCTCGAGCGAGCGCAGGGCGGTGTCGGCCCCGAGTTCGTCGGCGGCGTACTGGTCGATGGTCTTGCCGGCGCGGATGTCGGCCCCCTCGGTGCGCTTGGGGAGGATGCCGTTGAGCCAGCCGCCGTGGGCGCGGGTGTGCACGCCGCCGCCCTCGTTGGGGCTGACGACGCCCGAGTTGCTGAGACCGGTGACGACGGTCATCCGGTCGCGGAAGGGAGCCAGCGGCTGCAGCACCGGCGTGAGATCGAAGTCGGAACCGCCGGCGCCCTCGGGGTGGAAGCTGCGGGGGAGGATGCCGTTGGGCACGTAGAAGAACGCCAGCCTCGGCGCCGACGCGGTCACCGCGCGGGCCCTGGCCGAGAGCGCGGGCACCATGGCGTCGAGCAGGGGCAGGGCGACGGTGGCCCCGAGGCCGCGCAACACGGTGCGGCGGGACAGCGACTTCTGCGTGACGATCATGACTGCGATCTCCTCATCAGGAAGGGGTCACTGGTGACGATGCCGAGCACCACGCTCCGGAACCGGTAGTCGTCGGCCGCCGCCTCGCGCACGATGCGGCGCAGGGTGGGCATGTCGTAGTGCTCGAGGCCGCGGCCGAGGGCATAGGTCATGAGCTTCTCGGTCACGGTGGTCACGAACTGCCGGGGGTCGCGGGCGAGGGCGTCGCGCAGCTCCGCGACCCCGTCGAAGGCGCGGCCGTCGGGCAGCACGCCGGACGGGTCGATGGGGTTGAACGACTCGTCGACGACGCGCCAACGGCCGATGGCGTCGAAGTTCTCGAGGGCGAACCCGGTGGGGTCGATCATGGCGTGGCACGCCGAGCACGCGGGGTTGGCGCGGTGGGCCTCGAGCCGCGCCCGCACCGTGGGCCGCTTCGCCTGCGTCCGCTGGTCGTTCAGGGCCGGAATGTTCGGCGGCGGATCGGGCGGCGGGGTGCCGAGCAAGTTGTCGAGAATCCACTTGCCCCTCAGCACGGGCGAGGTGCGGATGGCGTGCGAGGTCAGGGTGAGCACGCTGCCGTGCCCGAGGATGCCGCGCCGGGGGCTTCCGGCGGGCAGCTCGACGCGACGGAAGCGGGAGCCGACGACTCCGGGAATGCCGTAGTGCTCGGCCAGCCGCTCGTCGAGGAACGTGTAACCGGCGGTGAGCAGCTCGACGACGCTGCGGTCGTCGCGCACGATGCTGTCGACGAAGAGCCGCGTCTCGCGCAGCATGCTGCGCCGCAGCGACTCGTCGAAGGCGACCGAGAACGGGTCGCCGGGGCGCACCGTGGTCTCGAGGTTGCGGAGCTGCAGCCACTGCGCCGCGAAGTTGGTGGTGAGGGCCTCGGAACGCGGGTCGGCGACCATGCGCCTCACCTGCCGCTCGATCTCGTCGGGGTCGCGCAGGCGCCCGGCCTCGGCCGCCGCGAGCAGCTCTTCGTCGGGAATGCTGCTCCAGAGGAAGAACGAGAGCCGCGACGCGAGGTCGAGGTCGGAGACGCGGTACGGCGTACCGGGGGCGACGCCGGCGGGGTCGGCCTCGATGCGGTAGAGGAACTCGGGGCTGACGAGGAGCCGGCGGATGGCCAGCTCGACGCCGTCCTCGAAGCCGCCGGCGGCACGGCCCTGCGCGTAGAAGTCGAGCAGCACCCCGAGCTCGTCGTCCGACACGGGGCGGCGGTAGGCGCGGCGGGCCAGCCGCGACAGGATCTCGCGCGCGCACGTGGCCCCGTCAGCCGCGGCGGCGGGACTGTCGGCCGTCCCCGCGGCAGGGTCGTCGGCCGCGGCGGCATCGGGGCCGTCGGCCGTCTCGGCATCGAGGGCGTCGGCCGACCCGGCGGCGGCGGCGGCAGGGCGGCACGTGAAGATGCGGTCGCGCGACGGGGTGTCGGCGGCCCCCGCCGCGTCGTGGGGGCCGGTGATGGTGACGCTGCGCACGAACGGCTGGGCGCCCGCGAGGCCGCCGGCGTTGCCGGCCACGCGCGGGTTCGGGAACGGCTCGCGGACCTGCTCGACGAGGGCCGACGGCTGCTTGTAGAAGGTCACTCCGACCTCGCGGGGGCCGGCCGCGATGTCGAGGCGGAAGTCGATGTCGGACGCCTGCGCGTAAGGGTTGTCGGCGGTACCGTCGGCCGGCGGGCCGAGGGTGAACAGCTTGACGGGCTCGCCGTCGACGGTCACCTCGAGGTCGTGGCTCTCGCGCAGCCGCCGCGTGCCGGTGAGCTGGATGCGGAAGTCGTAGCCCGCGTCCTGCGGGAACAGGTGCTCGATGTGTAGGCCCCCCCGGGTGCCGAAGGGAAGCGCCTCGACGCGCCCGTGCTGGGGCAGGTCCTGGGCCGCCTCGTAGGTGTCGGCGGACAGGGCCGGCGGCGGGCTGCTCACCGCGAGCCGGGCGATGGTGCGGGCGGCCGCGAGGTAGCGCTCCATCAGCGCCTGCGACATCCTCAGCACGCCGCCGATGTTGTCGAAGCCGAAGCTCGAGTCGTCGGCGGGCAGGAAGTCGTCGGCGTCGATCTCGACGGCCAGCAGGTCGCGGACGGCGTTACGGTACTCGGTGCGGTTCAGGCGGTGGAAGGTGGCGGACCGCCCGGGGTCGCGGGTGGCGGCCCAGTCGGCGTCGAGCTCGCCCTCGAGCCAGTCGAGGAAGCCGTCGAGGGCGGCAGGGGCGGGCCGCGGGCGGCCGGCCGGGGGCATGACGCCTCCGCGAAGCTTGCGGACGACCTTCTCCCACTCGGCGGCGCGGCCCCCGACATCGGCGAGGTCGAGGGTGTCGAGGGCCAGCCCCACCGCGCGGAGCTGCCCGACGAGCGGCGACGCGGGGCGCCCCTCGCCGTTCACCACCCCCGCGTTGTGACAGGTGACGCAGTAGCGGTCGAGGAGGGCGCGGTGGGCGGCGGCGCCCTCGCGCGGGGCCGCCTGCCCCGCCCCGACCGCCGGCGCCGCCTGCCCCGCCGCAAGCGCCGCGCCGAGGCCGAAGACGAGCACCGCCGGGACGAACGACGCGAGTCGGGTCTTCAGCATGGGATGTGCCGCGGGGGAGACGACCGCCGCCGGGCGGACGCACCGCCCCCCGGTGGGCATGCTAGTATGCGCCTGCGCCAGTGTCAATGAACCCGCGGCCGCGGCCGGCACGACGGGACAGTCGGGCGCGGCGTCGCCCCCCCGCCTCATGACCACAACATCTTGGGTGGCCGCCCCCCATGGAGCGGAGCGACGTTGATCGCCCTGCCCGGAACGGGGCACACTGGAGTCAGATGCCAGTATTCGTAGTCGTCGCCGACGAGCCGTTCCCGGAAATGCAGAAGCGCCTCGAAGAGTACAACCCGCTGGAGATCGGTCCGGCCACGTGGCTGATCACCTAGGACGAGCTGTCGGGGGCCATCGCCGAGAAGGCGGGCATCAAGGGCGACAACCGCGACGTGGACGGGATCGTGCTCGGGTTGAACGGGGCCTACGCCGGCTTCCACACGTCAGACGTGTGGGAGTGGCTCAAGCGGTACGCGTCGTGACCGCCGAATCGCGGCTCCGTCTCGTCGGGGAGACCAAGCGGGAAGTCTCCAGTACGGGCAATGGAAACGGCGGCCGGTACGATCGGCTCGACGAACGGCTGCGCGTCGTCGAGGGTGACCTTCGCGAAGTCAAGGCGGACATGAAGCACGTCGCCACCAAAGCGGACGTCTCCAACCTTCGAAACTGGATGCTCGGAGGCGTCATCACAGGCTTGCTGGCGTTCATCTGGTTTGCATTGCGCATCGTCACCATCGTGAGCAATGCCAACGGCTCTCCTTGAAGTTTCCCCCCGACCGCGGCCGAAGGCCGGGTTCGCGGGGCGGAATCGAGTCGAACCGAGACGCTGCCGCCGACCTCGACATGACTCTCACGCGGCGATCCATCGTCCACGGCGCGGGCGCGGCCGGCTCGCTGCTGCTCGTCGGCGGGCTGCCGGTCTGGATGCACGGGGAGCAGGCGCCCGACGAACCGGCGCCGCCCGATTACCTGCGCCTGTCGGCGGCCTTGATCGGCGCCGACCCGGCGCGGCTCGAGCCGGAGGCCCGCGCCGGCGAGGTCGCGCTCGCCGACGCCTTTCACGCGCTGTGCCGCGAGGCCGCGCCCGACGCCACCGCGGCGCTGATCGCCGCCTGGCGCGAGGCGGCGCCGCCGGGCGGGCCGGCGCCGGACGGCGCGGCGGAAGCGGGGGCGGCGGGGCGCCTGCTCACCGGCGGCGGGCGCCCGCGCGAGGACGGCATCGGGGCGATGGCCCGGCTGACGATGCTGATGTGGCTCTACGGCGTGTGGTACGGCGAGACCGAGACGGCCCGCATGCCCGACTCGGTCGGGATCATCGGACCGGACCACCGCACCGACCTCGTGGTGTCGGTGCGCGCCTACCGGAACGGCTGGATCTGGCGCCTCGCCCAGGCAAGGCCGATGGGCGTGTCGGACGTGCCGGGGTCGTGGGCGGGAGCGCCGCCGAGTCTCGACGACTTCCTGGACGGCGCGTAGGGGGCCGGCGCCGCCGGCGCGCCGGGGTCTCTCCCGACGGCGGGGCGCCGGGGGTTTCCCCCGCCAGGGGCGCCGACTCCCGGAGGTGGGTCGGAGCGCCCGGCGGAGCCGCAGGAGGCGGCGGGCGAGGCCGCAGGAGGCGGCGGGCGGGGCCGCAGGAGACGGCGGGCGGAGCCGGCGACCTCGGCGGGCCCGCGGACACGGATTTCCATGCAGGAGACGCGGACGCCCCGCTACGACGTGGCCATCGCGGGCTCGGGCTTCGCGGGCGCCAACATGGCCCTGCTGCTGGCCCGGGCGGGGCGGCGGGTGCTGGTGATCGAGGCGGGCCCCGGGCTCGACGCCCTGCACCGCGACCACGTCGAGCGCTACGTGCTCGCCACGTTCAAGTCCCCGTCGGCGCCCTACCCCCCCGACGCGGGGGCCCTCGACCCGAGTCGGACCAACGCGCCGCGCCCCACCATCGAGGCCCTTGTGGCGGCCTGGGACGACCCCGCCCGCTCGTACTTCGAGCACGCGCCGGGCTCGCTGCCCTTCGCCAGCACCTATGAGCGGCTCGCCGGGGGCACCGGCAACCACTGGATGGGCACCGCCGTCCGCATGGACGGGGTCGACCTCCGCCTGCGCTCGGCCTACGGCCGCGGCCTGGACTGGCCGCTGAGCTACGACGACCTAGAGCCCTACTACGGGCAGGCCGAGCACCTGATCGGGGTGGCCGGCGACCGGGCCGAGCAGGAGGCGGCGAACGGCGTCGCGTACCGGGCGGGCTACGAGTACCCGATGGGGCCGGTGCCGCCGTCCTGGGGCGACCGCGTCGTCGCGGCGCGGCTCGACGGAGCGGTGCTCGCCGACGACGTCCCCAACCCCGCGCGGCTGACGTCGACCCCGGCCGGCCGCAACTCGACGACCTACGGGAACCGGGGCCCGTGCCGCGGCAGCACGAGCTGCGTGCCCATCTGCCCGGTACGGGCGAAGTACGACCCGCGGGCGGCGCTGCGCGAGGCGATGGCCACGGGCCGGGTCGAGCTGATGGCCCGCGCCGTCGTCGACCACGTGCAGCTCGACGAGAACGGGCGGGTGACCGGCCTCCATTACCTGCGCTACGAGGACGACGGGGCGCCCGCCGCGACGGGGCGGACCGGCGAAGGGGTGGCCGAGGCCGACGTCTACGTGCTCGCCGCGCACGCCGTCGAGAACGCCCGCATCCTGCTGAACACCGAACGGGCGACGGGCCGCCGGGCGGCCAACGCGTCGGGGCTCGTGGGGCGCCACCTGATGGACCACCCGGTGTATCTGGCGTGGGGCCTGATGCCGGCGGGCGCGCCGGTCTACCCCTACCGCGGACCGCTGTCGACGTCGGGGGTCGAGACCCTGCGCGACGGCCCCTTCCGGCGCCGCCGGGCGGCATGGCGCCTGGAGCTGGGCAACACCGGCTGGAACTGGCCCATCGGCGACCCCTACGTCACGGGGGCCGACTTCGTGTACGGGAGCGACGCGAGCGGGGCCAACCCCGGGCGCCGAGTGCTGGGGGGGCGGCCCTACGCCGAGGCGGTCAACGACGTCCTGACCCGCCAGATCCGGGTCGCGTTCCTCGTCGAACAGGAGGCGGACCCCGCCAACCGGGTCGAGCTGTCGGACACGTGGACCGACAACCTGGGCATCCCCCGCCCGCGCATCGCCTACGGGATGTCGGACTACGTGCGGGCGGGGTTCGAGTCGGCGCGAACGGCGACCGCCCGCCTCATGGCGCGGCTGGGGGCGGCCGAGCACACCGTGACCCGAGAGGGAGCGCCGAACGCTTTCCGCTACAACGGGCAGACCTACAACTACCAGGGCGGCGGCCACCTGTGCGGGACCCACGTCATGGGCTCGGGCCCCGCCGACTCGGTGGTGAACGACCGGCAGCGCACCTGGGACCACCCCAACCTGTACCTCGCCGGGTGCGGGTCGATGCCCAGCGTGGGCACCCAGAACCCGACCCTGACGATGCTGGCGGTGACGTGCCGCACGGTGGACGACATCCTCGCCCGGCTCGGGTAGCGCCTGCGGGAACGGGGGCGGGTGCGGGTCGATGCCCAGCGTGGGCGCCCAGAACCCGACCCTGACGATGCTGGCGGTGACGTGCCGCACGGTGGACGACATCCTCGCCCGGCTCGGGTAGCGCCTGCGGGAACGGGGCGGGTGCGGGTCGATACCCAGCGTGGGCGCCCAGAACCCGACCCTGACGATGCTGGCGGTGACGTGCCGCACCGTGGACGACATCCTGGCCCGGCTCGGATAGCGCCTGCGGGAACGGGGGCGGGTGCGGGTCGATGCCCAGCGTGGGCGCCCAGAACCCGACCCTGACGATGCTGGCGGTGACGTGCCGCACGGTGGACGACATCCTGTGGCCCGGCTCGGATAGCACCTGCGGAAACGGGGCGGAGGGCGCGAGGGACCGTTGCCGGGTCACGCAGCGGTCTGCGGGGGAGAGAGAGTGGCTAGTCGTCGCGTGCAGCCGGCATGATGGCAATCTCGACGGCCCACAGCCGATCGTCGATGCGCCGCAGGTCGGCGCGAACATCGGCCATCCGGCGGTCGACGTCGGTGCGGAGATCGTCCAGACGGCGGCTCAGATCATCGATGCGGGCGTTCAGATCGTCGATGCGGCCGTTCAGATCGTCGATGCGGCGGCTCAAGCCGTCCGACTTCATCCAGAGCAGGCCAGCCACCACGAGCACGGTGGCGATGACCCACCGCGCGTCGTGGCCGGGCAGCCACGCCGCGAGCGTGCTCGAATCCGACGCCATGCGTCCAATATAACACAGGGACGGGGAGCGGCCAGGGCCGCCGGCCGACCCGCCGCGGCGCCGGGTCGCCGGCCGACGCCGGGCCGAAATTCGACCCCGCCGCGGCGCCGGGCCGAAGTTCGGCCCCCGGGCCGCAGCAAGACCGCGGGCCGCGGTTCGACCCCGCCGCGGGGACGGGCCGCCGGCCGACGCCGGGCCGAGGTTCGAACGCCGCCGCAATGAAGCCGGCCGTGCACCGGCGGTTGCAAGCGTCGCATCACGATGGCGCGGGGCGAGGTGGCGTGTCGGGCGCGCCACAATGAAGCCGGCCGTGCGCCGGCGGTTGCGAGCGTCGCATCGCGATGGCGCGGGGCGAGGTGGCGTGTCGGGCGCGCCGCAATGAAGCCGGCCGTGCGCCGGCGGTTGCGAGGATAATCAGACCGTGGGCATGGACGACGTCATCAACGGGGCGCTGCAGCCGCTGGCCGAGGCGGTGGCCGGATTCATCTTCTTCACGATCCCGGTCCTGGGCGCCGACTTCCCCCTGATCGTGGCGTGGTTGGTCGGCGGGGGGCTCTTCTTCACCGTCTACCTCGGGTTCATCAACGTCCGGGGCTTCGGCCACGCGGTGCGGGTCATCACCGGGCGCCTCGCCGACCCCGGCGACCCCGGCGAGATCTCGCAGTTCCAGGCCTTGACCACCGCGGTGTCGGGCACGGTGGGCATCGGCAACATCGCGGGGGTGGCGGTGGCCATCTCGACCGGCGGCCCCGGCGCCACGTTCTGGCTGATCGCGGCCGGCGTGCTCGGCATGTCGACGAAGTTCGCCGAGTGCACGCTCGGCGTCCTCTACCGGCGGACCGACGGCGACGGGTCGGTGTCGGGCGGGCCCATGCACTACCTCGAGCGGGGCCTCGGCGAGCGGGGACTGCCGCGGCTGGGCCGCGGCCTCGGCATCTTCTACGCGTGCACGATGGTCGTCGGCTGCCTCGGCATCGGCAACATGTTCCAGTCGAACCAGGCGACGGCGATGTTCGTCGACCTGACCGGCGGCGAGGCGAGCCCCTTCGCGGGGGCGACGTGGCTGGTGGGCCTGGGGCTGGCGGGGCTCGTGGCGGTGGTCATCATCGGCGGCATCCGCTCCATCGCCAACACCACGGTGCGGCTGGTGCCGGGGATGGCCCTGCTCTACGTCGCGCTGGCCCTGCTCGTCCTCCTGCTGCAGGCGGACCGGCTGCCGGGCGCGGTCGCCGCGATCTGGCGGGGCGCGTTCGCGCCGGAAGGCGTCGCCGGGGGCATGCTCGGGGCCCTCGTCGTCGGGTTCCGCCGCGCCGCCTTCTCGAACGAAGCGGGACTCGGCAGCGCCGCCATCGCCCACGCCACCGCCCGCACCGCGCGGCCGGTCAGCGAGGGGTTCGTGGGCCTGCTCGAGCCGTTCATCGACACCGTGGTCATCTGCACGATGACGGCGCTGGTCATCGTCACCACCGTCTACGACCCCGCCCTCGCCGCCGGCGGCGTCAACGGCATCGAGCTGACGACCCGAGCCTTCGCCTCGGTGCTGCCGTGGTCGCCGGCGCCGCTGGCCGTGGCCGCGATGCTGTTCGCTTACTCGACGATGATCGCCTGGGCCTACTACGGCCTCAAGGCATTCACCTACCTCGCCGGCGACGGACGCGCCCAGGACATCGGCTTCAAGTTGTTCTTCTGCCTCTTCGTGGTGGCCGGGGCCAGCCTCGACCTCGGCGCCCTCGTCGACCTCTCGGACGCGCTGGTGTTCGTCGTCGCCCTGCCCAACCTGCTCGGCTTGTATGTGATGGCGCCCGTCGTCAAGCGCGAGCTGGCCGCCTACGGGCCGGTCCAGAAGAAGCGGTGACCGGCCGCGGCGGGCGCCGCGCCCCCGGCCGGGTCAGCGCGTCGATGCCAGCGTCAGCGCCTGATTCCCGCCAGGATGCCCAGATCGTGCAGCGCGCTCTTCAGGCCGTCCTCGAACTCCTTGAACGACCTCGATCGTCCGAGAGCGTCAATCGACTGCCGCTGTGCGATGAGAGGCAGAAGCGAATCGCGGCGAGACCCTCGGGGGCCTCGCACCGCACGAAGCGCCGAGTCCAGGCACGTCTTGGGGTTGGGGTGGCTCTCTGCCTGCTCCGCATCGGCCGGCAGACCGAGTTCCGTCGGCGTGCCTCGATAGCCGAGGGTATCGAGCACCGCCTGTGGGTCCGCCAACGCCCACGACTCGGTCATGGAAGCTGGCCGCAGAAGCACGCACCGCTCCAAGCGCCACTCGCACAGTTCATGCATCTTCTCGCAGTAGACGCTGCTGCGATAGTCGACTCGTGCGCGTTGACTTCGCCCGCCCGTGTCCGAGTGCACGAACACGACGTCAAACGCCTCCCGGCGGCCACACGCTTCCGCTGCGACGTCATCCACCCTGCGCCCTCTCCTGTCGAGACGCACGGCGGGCTGCTCGGGAACGTCCACGGGCACCCTGCCCCTCCTCAGCACGACCGACTCGATGACCCGCGGAAGAAGAACCTCGAAGTACGAGTAGTCGGAAGGCCCCTCGCAGAACAAGGCGTACGCCAGATACATGTCACGCGGTCTCGACGTGTCGGCGCAGGAGCGCCGCGACCTCGGAACGGGTGAGTCCGTTCTCCGGGTCGGAGGACACCCCGGTTCTCATCCGCGTTCGGGACGTACGCGATCGGGCTTCGGGCGTCAGCGTCGAAATGACGTCCGAAGCGACGACCTCATGGTCCTTCAGCGCGGCCATGACGACCGGAGAGTGCGTGTTCACTAGGACCTGAAAGGAGGCTTGCGCTCCCGACGAGTCGGCGAAGCCCGCCGCGTCCCGAATGAGCTTCATCAGCGCGGGTATACGCGCCTCGTGAACGCCGTTCTCCGGTTCCTCCCAGCAGAGAACGCCCCCGCGCCGGGGATCGTTCAGTATCGTCACCAGGGCGAGCAGGCGAAGCGTGCCGTCCGAGATCACGCGGGAGCTGAACGGCTGGGAATCGCGCAGCCTGAGGGCGAAAGAGTACTCCGAGTCGTGGGGGTCGTCGCGAACGTCAAGATCGGCGACCGACGGAACGAGCGATGACAAGTCGGCGACGACATCCGACAGAAATCCCTTGGGCCGCTTGTCGGTCCTCGTCTCCTCCATGAGCTTGGCGAGCACGGTGGCGAGATTCGAGGCGTCGGGCAGGAGCCGCCGCGGGGCCAGCCGATCCGTCGCACGCCGGGAAGCCTGCGGATCGATCTGCAGGAACTGCACGGAGGACAACAGTGTCCGCAGCGCATACAGGTGCGGGAACTCGGCCGTCGTCACCGTGGACAACCCCGTGCGGGAGGCATCCTTGGCGGACAACGACAGGGGACGTCCCCGCTTGCCGGGCCCGTCCTGGCGAATCTCGATGGCGCCCGACTCCTGGCCGGACCCCGAACGCGTAGTCATGAACGGCTTGGATAGCCGACCGTACTCCACCGACCCGGGCTTCCAGGCGGTCGAGTCGCGCTCATGCTGCGGCCGGATCGGCGAGCACTGCTCCCGCTTCACGTACACGCCTTGCAGGCGCCGGCCTGCACCGGTCCGCACGGCAATCTCCAGCTCGTACCGAAGGCGTTGCGTCCGCAGCTCGAAGGACTTCCCGAACGGATCCACGCCGCGACGTTCGAGCAGCACTTCGACGGCGAAGGCCATGCGATCGGCGCGCCCGGCGGATGTGCGGCGGAAGAGCTCCTCCGGTCGTCCCCGCAACTCCTGCATCGCCTCGCGGATATCCGTCCGCGCCAAGCGCGAAATGAACCTGACCGCGTCGAACAGATTCGACTTGCCGGACGCGTTCGGCCCCACGACCGCCGTGAACGGGCGCAAATCGAGCGCCAACCGGTCGAAAGTCTTGAAACCGTCGATCTCGATTCGCGTGATCACGCCCCGTTGCTCCTACCGCCTACCCCTGCCGATGCGATTCGGCTCGTGACGTACCGCTCACGCCCGGCCCGTCACGCGCGCAGGTCGACGAGGCCCCGGCCGACCATCTCGCCGGCGAGGATGCGGTCGATGGCGACCGAGAGGTTGTCGAGGGTGAGAGGAAAGGCGAGGGTCTCGAGACAGTCGAGCCGCCAGGGGCCGGCCAGCCTCGCCCAGATCTCGGCCTTGCGCGTCAGGGGCTGCTCGACCGAGTCGATGCCGAGCACGTTGACGCCGCGCAGGATGAACGGAAAGACGGTGGCGTCGAACTCGGGCGAGGCCACGAGGCCGCAGGCGGCGAGGCTCGCCCCGTAGCGGAGGGCCTTGACCGCGTTGAAGAGGATGGGGCCGCCGACAGTGTCGACGACGCCCCCCCACCGCGCCTTCAGCAGGGCGCGCTTCGAGCCCTTCATCAGGTCCTGGCGCCAGATGACGTCGCGGGCCCCGAGGTCGACGAGAAACTGGAAGGACGACACCTTGCCGGTGGCGGCGTGCACTTCGTAGCCGAGGCGGGCGAGGAGGGCCACCGACACCGAGCCCACGCCGCCGGTCGCCCCCGTCACCAGCACCGGCCCCCCGTCGGGCCGCATGCCCGCCGCCTCGAGGCGGTCGACGGCGAGCGCCGCGGTGAAGCCCGCGGTGCCGAGGGTCATCGCCGACCGCGCGTCGAGGCCCTCGGGCATCGGCACCGCCCACCCGGCCGGCACCCGAATGCGCTGGCCGAAGCCGCCCGGGGTGTTCATGCCGAGGTCGAAGCCGATGACGATCGCCGCGTCGCCGGGCGCGAACTGGTTCGTCGACGACTCGACGACGGTGCCCGCCGCGTCGATGCCCGGCGTGTGCGGGTATCGGCGGGTGACACCGGGGTTGCCGATGGCCGACAGCGCGTCCTTGTAGTTGAGGGAGGAGTACTCGACGTCGATGAGGAGGTCGCCGGCCGGGAGGTCGGCGGTGTCGCGCTTGACCACGCGCCGCTGGAACTTCCGCTCGCCGGCCTTCTCGACCCGGAACGCACGAAACGCCGTCATCACCAGCTCCCCGCTTCGTCGCTCACGATCAACGCCCCGGGGCGGGTCGTCGAGGAGGCCGCCCCGGCCCGCGCGAGCGAGGCGGCCGCCGCACCCCGCGCGACGCCGCTTGTTCCAGTTACAACCCAATCGCGCCGTCATGTCAAGGCGGAGCCCGCCCGGAGCCCGCCCGAGGCCCAACCCCCTTGCGGCGCGAGGGCTGTGTCCCGAAGACGCGCCCGACGGCCGGGTCAGCCCGCGGGCCCGCACGTCCCCGGCCAACCCTGGCCGCAGGCGCGCGCGCGGAGGGCGGCGGGGTCCCGGTCGGCGACCGGCCCCTTGCTGCCCCGGAGGACGACGGGCCAGTCGTCGAGGGCGGGGGGAGCGCGCTCGAGGGGGCCGGGGGCGGCGGGGGGACGGCGGAGGTTGCGACAGGCCGGCTCGAAGCCGAGAGCGCAGCCCTGCTCGAACCACGCGGCGGACGCGGCCTGCGGGTCCGATTCGCCGACCGCGGCCGCCGCGCCGGAACGGGTCCGCAGCAGGACCCCGGTCTCGTTGCAGGCCCAGCCCGAGCCGACCGCGCAGTGGCCCGACAGCCGAGCGGCGAGGTAGCGGCAGGCGCCGGGGCGATCCTCGGCGCAGGCCCGCTGCCAGAACGGCAGCCACTGACCGGGGTGCCGGTCGCCCACGCCCCCGGTCGCGCTCATGACCGCGAACACGGCGGCCCACGCCGCCATGTACGCGAGACGCCGCCGCCGTCGCGCAGGGGTGCGGCCGGCGAGGGCAACACCGGCGAGGGCGACGCCGGCCGCGCGCCCGGCCTCGCCGCCGCGGCGCGTGTCCGGCCCGCCCGGGCCGAGCCGCCGGAGGAAGCCCGACCGCGCCGCGCGGTCGAGGAGCACGACCGAGAGGTTCAGCAGGGGCACCGGCAGCAGCTTGTCGTAGAACGTCGGCGCGCCGGCGCGGTCGAGGAGGGCGTAGCCGGCCACGACCCCCGCCCCGTAGAGCGCCCCGAACAGCAGCCGCCCCCCCTCGGTGCGGGGGGCGGTGGACGGGTCGGTGAACAGCAGGTGCATGCCGAGGAAGACGGCGACGGGGATGTACGAGTCGTAGAAGTAGTAGACGCCGGTCGCCTGGAAGTGGAGGAGGCCGAAGAGCCAGGTGGCGGACACCGCGGCGAGGGTCATCGACGTCACCCCGAAGAGATACTGGCCGGGCAGGGCGACGAGGAAGATCCACGCGTACATGTGGGGCGGGAAGAACTGGGAGACGGCGATGTCCTGCCCCCGAGTGAGGTCGCTCGTCCCGGTGAGGATCAGGGCCGCCGAGAAGACCGCGAGGGCGAACGCGGCAGGGTTGAAGACGTGGACCCGGCGCCCGTCGCGCTCCCACCGGATGAGGGCCTTGGCCGTGAAGGCGAACGCCACTAGGGCGAGCTGGAGGTGGAACCGGTCGTCGGCGAACCACAGGAACAGGTTGATGCTGAAGACGACGGGGACGGGGCCGAAGCCGAGCCGGGCGGTATCGCCACGGGACCACGCGAGGAGGAGGTCGAAAGCGTAGGCGAAGAGCAACTGGGCGGCGACGAGGACGGCGGCGTCGCGGACGGGGGTCCAGTGCAGGCCCCAGTACAGGAACACCGACGCCTGCGCGCAGGCCTGGACCCAGTGCTGGGGCCGGAGGTCGATCTGGAGGGGCAGGCGCCGCCCGCCGCGGCCCGCCCACAGGCCGAGCCCGGCGCCCCACGCCGCCAGGAGGGACGCCGCGCCGAGGAAGGACGCGGCGACGACGGGGTGGCGCTCGGCCCCGGCGGGAACGCACGCCGCGAGGCCGAGCGCGAAAGCCCCGGCGAGCCCGAAGCCGAGCGCCGGCGGCAGCAGGAGAGGGCGAGGATGGCGCGCCACCGCGGCCTCTCTTCACGTGCGCGCCTCTACGAGCCCCAGCCGTAGCCGATACGGGTGTAGTAGTAGCCGCCGTTGAAGCCGAACGGCCCGAACTGGCCGTAGCGGTTGCCCACGCCGGAGCGGGCGCCCGGGTTCTCGTCGGGGTACGTGTTCAGGATGTTCTGCGCGCCGATCGACAGCGTGGCGTTGCTGAACGGGAAGCTGACCTCGAGGTCGACCAGCGGCCGGCCGGCGTACAGGTCGTACATGTACGACATGGCGGTGCCCAGCGCCGAGCGCGCGTCCTCCCGGTCCCAGTAGGAACCGTAGTAGTGCAGGCGGGCCATCAGGGTCCAGCGGTCTTCCACGTGGTTGACCCCGATGTTCCAGCGCGACCTCGGCAGCGCCAGGGTCAGCGATGTGACGCGGTCGGCGTCGAAATGCTCCTCACTGAACTCGGTCACGTCGGTGTCGGTGTAGTTGAAGATGCCGCTGAACGTCGTCCGTCCCCCGATCGCGAGCGGGGTCCAGGTGGCGACGAGGTCGAGCCCCTGCGTGCGGGTCGAGAAGTCGTTCACGAAGAAGCGGAACGCGGCCAGGTTGCCCGCCTCGGCGAACCCCTCGGCGAGCAGGGTGTCGATCTCGTTCGACGTGAGGTTGTAGTTCCTCGTGATGGTGAGGCGGTCGGACACGTCGACGCGGAAATAGTCGGCGGTGAAGGTGAACGGCCCGGTGTCGACGACGGTCCCGAGCGAGTAGTTGATCGACTCTTCCGGCTGCAGGGGCATCCCGCCCCGCAGCGCCGCGACCGGCGAGGTGGACGGGATGGTGCCGTTGTTGATGAGGTCGTTGAGCGCGTAATCGAACTCGGTCGTCACGTTCAGCACGTTCTGCTGGCCGGGGGTCGGAGCACGGAACCCGCTGCTGACGGCGGCGCGCATCGCGAACGTGTCGGTGAAGCCGTACCGCCCCGACAGCTTGCTGTTCATCGTCGTGCCGAAGCTGTCGTAGAAGTCCTCGATGCGGACGGCGGCGCCGATGTTCCACTCGTTGGCGGCGCCGTGGACCTCGATGTCGCCGTACGCGGCGACGTTGGCGCGGTCCCACGTGCCGGCGTTCTCGGGCCGGGTGCCGTTGTAGCCGTTGGAGGCGGAGCTGAAGCCCTGAGCCGAGTACGGACCGATTGCCCACGACGCCGCGTCGCCCTCGCCGAGGTGGTACTGCTCGTTCCGCCACTCGAGGCCCCCGGCGACGTTGATCATGTCGCTGGCGGCGTACGACATGTCGGCGTTGAGGCTCGTCTCCGTCTGCTGCAACAGGTTCGGCTCGAACCGGGTCGGGCTGTCGGGGCCGAGCGAGGCGTTGACGGTGTCGAAGATGAAGGTCTGCACGTGGTTCCGGCCGGTGCTGCCGCTGATGTCCCAAGCGAGACCGGTCATCGTGGTCCCGCGCACGCCCGAGACCAGCGAGTAGTCGTAGACGTCGCCGCCGAACTGCGGCGTGAAGCCGCCGGGCAGACCGTCCGGCGCGCCGAGGAACGGCTGGTGGAAGGTGAAGCAGTTCGGGTCGTTGCGGACCTGCTGGAAGGCGACGGGGTCGGGCGCGCCGTTGGTGACGTTGACGGTCGGGCAGTTGGCCGAGCCCATGCCCTGCGCCGCAAGCACGTCGCCCACCAGCAGCGTCTGGCCGCCGTCGATCGAGTACACGTTCCCGCGGTTGTTGGGGTTGCGGTAGTAGAAGCCGCCGGTCACCGTCTTGCTGGCGTAGTTGGCGTGACCGTAGAACTCGGCCCGGTCGCCCCCGGTGCCGAAGTTGGCGAACAGCTTCAGGTCGTCCTCGACGAGCGGCGAACCCCAGACGCGCGACGTGGTGCGCACGTTCATGTTGCCGCCGTCGATGACGGCCTGGGTGCCGTTGTCGTTCACCGCGCGATTGGTCGGCTGCGTACCGCCGTACTCGAGACTGAGGTTCAGGAACCCCTCCGGACCCAGTGGCAGACCGGTGTTGCCAGCGAACGTGAAGCTCGGCGCGTTGCCGCCGATACCGTTGCACGACCGGCCGATGGGGCCGCACGTCGCCGGGTCGCCGTCGTTGCCGTCGAAGTACCGGCCGGTGCGGAACTCCATGCTGCCGCCGGAGCGCGCGTTCTTCAGCTCGAAGTTGATGACGCCGGCGATGGCGTCCGACCCGTATTGAGCGGCAGCGCCGTCGCGCAGCACCTCGACCTGCCGCAGGGCGATCGACGGAATGGCCGACAGGTCGGGTCCCTGGGCGCCGTCGGCGATCCCGTTGCCCAGCCAGGCGATGACGGCGGCGCGGTGGCGGCGCTTGCCGTTGACTAGGATCAGCGTGTGGTCGGGCGCCATGTTGCGCAGGTTGGCCGGCCGCACGATGGTGGCGGCGTCGCTGATGGGCTGAGTGTTGACGTTGAACGAAGGGACGACCGTCCGCAACTGGTTGGTGAGGTCGACGTCGCCCTGGCTGACGAAGTCCTCGGCGCGGATGACGTCGACCGGCACCGGGGAGGCGGTGACCGACCGCGGCGCCGCCCGCGTCCCGACGACGGCTACCGTTTCCTGGAGCAGCACGCCCATCTCGACGTCGAGGGTGACGGGAAGGCCGGACTCGACCGCCACGCCGGTGCGGGCGGCGGTGCTGAACCCGGGCAGGACGAACGTCAGGTCGTACGACCCGGGCGGGAGGGCGTCGAACGCGAACCGCCCCGTGCCGTCCGTGAAGACGGTCGTGACCTCGCCGCCGGCTTGGTCGCGCGCGTCGACCGCCACGCCGGGCAGTACGAGGCCGGTCGTGTCGGTGACGGTACCGCTGATGGAGGCTTCCTGGCCGTGCGCGGCGACGGGCGCGAACGCGACCGCGGCGCCGAAGGCCAGTGCGAGAAAGAGTGCTCGGGGGGTCTTCCAACTGCTTGTCATCGACATTCCTTGACTGAGGCCGCGCACGCTCGAAGCCTGCGGCGACCGGGGGACCGCCAGCCAGCTTGGCCAAGCTACGGCTGACGAGGGCTGCGCCTCGGACCGACGAGGCATGCAGGCTCGGATAATCGTCGGCGGGGGTGGTTCTGCGGCCAGCGAAGAGAACACGATCAGACTTGACCCAAATTGCAGAGATGCCGGCCGTTCAAGGCGTCTGGTCGACCGTCCTCGAGAGAAGCTGCCCAGGCGGCGGGGCGGCGGTGGCGCGCCGCACCAGCCCGCGGAGCACTGCTGACATTATAGCAATCCCAGGGCCCACACGCGAAACGACCCGGTAGATGCGGATGCAGGACAGGGAGGTTGGGCGAGGCATCGCAACCCCATCGGGACGCGCGGCGCTGACGCCACCGGCGCCGCGCGACCGCCCCCCAAAGTAGAGCGATGGGCCCAACCGGCGTGCATGCCGACAATGAGGTCGCGCCCCGGTAGTACCATGACCGTGGGCATGGAGAATACGCGCATCCGCGTCGTGGCCACCGTGGTCGCCCTCGGGGCGGCCCTCGCGGCAGGAGTGGCCGGCGCCCAGCCCGCCGCCATCGAGGGCGCGGTCGCCGACGCCACCGGCCTCCCGCTGCCGGGGGTGACGGTGGAGGCGCAACCGGCGGCGGGCGGCCGGACGCGGATCGCCGTCACGGGAGGGGACGGGCGGTTCGCGATGCCGGAACTCCCACCGGGCCTGTACGACGTGACGTTCACCCTCGCCGGCTTTCGCACCGCCTTGCGCAGCGGGGTGTCGGTGGCGGCGGGGGCGGTCACCGTCCTCGAGGTCGAGATGCCGGTGCAGCTCGAGGACCGGGTGGTGGTCGTGGGCAGCCGCGCCCGACCGCGATCGGTGACGGAGTCGGCGGTGCCCATCGACGCCATCCCCTTCGAAGACTTCGTGGCCCAGGGCGACACCGACGTCGGCGACCAGCTCAGGACCCTGGTGCCGTCGTACAACGTCAGCCCCACCCAGGTCGGCGACGGGGCGCGGCTCATCCGCCCCGCGACCCTGCGCGGGCTCGCCCCCGACCACACCCTGGTGCTCGTGAACGGGAAACGCCGGCACCGGGGCGCGGTCATCACCTGGATCGGCAACGGCGTCGCGGACGGCGCGCAGGGTCCGGACGTCTCGAGCATCCCGTCGATCGCGCTGCGGCAGGTCGAGGTGCTGCGCGACGGGGCGGCGGCGCAGTACGGCTCGGACGCCATCGCCGGCGTGCTCAACTTCCTGCTGAAGGACGACCGGTCGGGGGGCAGCCTGGAGCTGCACACCGGCGGCCACGCGGCCGGGGACGGCGGCACGTGGACGGTGGCCGGGAACACCGGCCTGCCCCTCGGGGAGAACGGCTTCGCGAACCTCAGCCTGGAATACGGCGAGACCGGCGCCACCAGCCGCAGCGTGCAGCGCGACGACGCCGCCGCCCTCATCGCCGCCGGCAACACCCACGTGAAGGACCCCGCCCAGATCTGGGGGTCGCCGAGCGTCGACGACAACCTGAAGCTGTGGGGCAACTTCGGCCACCTGTTCGCGGGGGGCGTGCAGGCCTACGGCTACGCCAACTACGCGCGCCGGACGGTGGAGAGCGGCTTCTTCTTCCGCAACCCCAACACGCGGTCGGCCGTCTTCAGCGCCGACGGGGGCCGGAGCCTCCTCGTCGGCGACGTCCTCGACGCTGCCGACGGGGTGACGGACGGCTCGGCCGGCTGCCCGGCGGCGCCGGTGACGGCGGCCCGGCCCGACCCGGCGGCCCTCGCGCGGGTGTTCGACGACCCGAACTGCTTCTCGTTCCAGGAGCGCTTTCCCGGCGGCTTCACGCCGCAGTTCGGGGGCGACGTGCTCGACGCCTCGGCCGTGGCGGGCGTGCGCGGCGAGCTCGCGGGGGGCCTGCTGTGGGACGCCGCCGCCGGCGTCGGGTCGAGCACCGCCGACTTCCACATCTACGACACCGTCAACGCCTCGCTGGGGCCGGAGAGCCCCACCACGTTCGACCCCGGCGCCTACCGGCAGGACGATGTCGGCGTGAACCTCGACCTCAGCTACCCCGTGAGCGACCGCGTCAACCTGGCGGGCGGGGCGGAGTGGCGGAACGAGCGCTTCGAGATCGGCCTCGGCGACGAGGCGTCGTGGCGCATCGGACCCTACGCGGCGCAGGGCTTCAGCGCGGGCTCGAACGGCTTCCCCGGGTTCAGCCCCATCGCGGGAGGGACCTGGAGCCGCGCCAACGCCGCCGTCTACGGCGACCTCGAGGTGCGGGGCGCCGGCGACGCATGGACCCTGGGGAGCGCCCTGCGGCTGGAGGACTTCGAGGACTTCGGGACGGCGACGAACGGCAAGCTCTCGGGGCGCGTGCGGCTCGTCCCCGCCGCCGCCCTGCGGGCGAGCGCGAGCACCGGCTTCCGGGCCCCGACGCCGGGCCAACAGAACGCGTTCAACGTCACCACCCAGTACGACCACGCCCTGATGGACCTCGTGAACAACGGGACCATCCCGTCGACGTCGCGGGTGGCCCGGCTGCGGGGCGGCGAGCCGCTCCAGCCGGAGCGCTCGGTCAACTTCACGGCCGGCGCGGTCGTCGACGCGGGCACGTTCAGCCTCACCGCCGACTACTTCCGCATCCGGTTGTCCGACCGGCTGGCCCTGACCCAGCTCTTCGCGCTGGACCCGGCCGAGGTCGCGGCCCTCGTCGCCGAGGGGGTGACGAGCGCCGCCAACCTCCAGAACTTCCGTTTCTTCACGAACCACTTCGAGACCCTCACGCAGGGCCTCGACGTCGTCGCGAGCTGGGCGCCGGCGCGCCTCGGGGGCCGGACCACGTTCGGGCTGCTCTTCAACCGCACCGCCACCGCCGTCACCCACTTCGACCCCGCCGTGCTCGACGACACGCGCATCCGTCAGCTCCAGGAGGCGGTGCCGGGCGCGCGCTGGAACGCCACCGTGCGCCAGGCCGTCGGCGGCTGGCGCCTGCTGGGCCGGGTGAGCTGGTACGACGAGTGGTTCGACGCGCGCGACCTCCACCTCTACCGCGGCGACGCCGTCGTCGACCTCGAGGCTTCGTACCCCGTCGGCCCGTCCACCACCCTGACCATCGGCGGCCGCAACGCCTTCGGCAACGACCCCGAGGAGAACCCCATCGCCCGCCAGAAGGGCAACCGCTTCAGCGCGCACACGCCGTTCGGCTACAACGGGGCGTTCTACTACCTGCGGATCAACTACGGCTGGACGTCGGGCGAGTGAGAGCGATTCGGGTCACGCCCGGGTCCGGGGCGGACGCTTGATTCGAGAGTTGTCGGGAGTGCACGGATAACCGGCTTCGGACCATCGCCCGACGCGCATCGGCAAGCGGGCCATCGACGCCTTCCGGACGGCCGCGCCGGACGGCCGCGCCGGCCGCCGGCCGAGGCCCCGGCGACCCTCGCGAGGGAGACGAACCATGCCCGTGCGGCAGGTGATCGACCGGGGCGCGGTGCCCGTCCGGATCTTCACCGACGACGTCGACCCCCAGTCGATCGAGCAGCTCGCCGCGGTGTCGCGGCTGCCCGTCGTGGTGGGGCACGTGGCCGCGATGCCCGACGTGCACGTGGGCATCGGGGCGACCATCGGGTCGGTGATCCCGACGCGGCGCGCGCTGATTCCGGCCGCGGTGGGGGTGGACATCGGCTGCGGGATGGCCGCGGCCCGGCTGACCCTCGACGCGTCGCGTCTGCCCGACTCGCTGCGCGGGGTGCGCGAGGCGATAGAGGGCGCGGTGCCGGTGGGCTTCGCCGCCCACGACGAGCCGGTGGCGGACCCCGGCGTGCTGAAGGCGCTGCGGCCGGGCCTCGAACGCATCGTGGAGCGTCACCCGAAGGCGGGCTCGCTGGTGCGGGACGTGCGCGCGAAGTGGCCGCGACAGCTCGGCACCCTCGGCGGCGGCAACCACTTCATCGAGGTGTGCCTGGACGAGGCGGACCGTGTGTGGGTGATGCTGCACTCGGGCAGCCGGGGGGCGGGCAACGCCCTCGGCCGCTACTTCATCCAGCTCGCGAAGCGCGACATGGAGCGGCGCCTCGCCCGGCTCCCCGCGAAGGACCTCGCGTACCTGGAGGAGGGGTCGGACCACTTCGACGACTACGCCGACGCGGTGCGGTGGGCGCAGCGCTACGCCCTCGAGAACCGGCGCCTGATGATGGCGCGCATCCTCGCCGCGCTCGGCGCCCGGCTGCCGCCCTTCCGGGTCGACGGGACCGCGGTCGAGTGCCACCACAACTACGTGGCCGAGGAGGAGCACTTCGGCGAGGCGGTCTACGTGACCCGCAAGGGCGCGATACGCGCGGGGCGGGGCGAGCTGGGCATCATCCCCGGCAGCATGGGGGCGCGGTCGTACATCGTGCGCGGGAAGGGGTCGAAGGAGGCGCTCGATTCTTGCGCCCACGGGGCGGGGCGGCGGATGAGCCGGTCTCAGGCGAAGGCCGCCTACACGGTGGCCGACCTCGAGCGCCAGACGGCGGGCGTCGAGTGCCGCAAGGACCGCGGAGTCCTCGACGAGATACCCGGCGCGTACAAGGACATCGACGCCGTCATCGCCGACTCGTCCGATCTCGTGGATGTCGTGCACACGCTGAAGCAGGTGGTGTGCGTGAAGGGGTGAGCGCGAGCGCGCGGTTTGCGCCCGGCTGCGGCGGAGAGACTGCGGCAGGCGGAGGCGAAGGTCGTGCGCGTGACGGGGTGAGCGCGCGGTTGCGCCGGCCGCGGGCATGGGCGATGATCCGCAGCACGCTGGCGAGGCGTCGGTCGCCACCGTGGCGGCGACCGAGAGGGAGACTGGACGATGCGGACTTGTTGTGGCTGGCGATGGGCGCTGGCGGGCGTGGCCGGTGCGAGCCTGCTGCTGGCCGGACTCGCGTTCGGGCAGCCGGCGGAGCGTGAGTGGGAGCCGATCACCGAGGATCGGCTGCTGAACCCCGAGGACGGCGACTGGCTGAGCTACCGGCGCACCTACGACGTGACCGGGTTCAGCCCGCTGGACCAGATCGACCGCGACAACGTCGCCGACCTGCGCCTCGTGTGGGCGTGGTCCATGCGCGACAACAGCCGATGGGTGCCGACCCCGATCGTCGCCAACGGGCTGATGTACGTGTCGGAGGGCAGCGGCCGGGTGACCGCCTTCGACGTGGCGTCGGGCGATGTCGCGTGGGTCCACACCCGCAGCTATCCCGAGGACATCGCGCAGTCGCAGGCCCTGGGTCGGCACCGCGGGGTGTCGGTGCTGGGCGACACCGTCTACTGGGGGACGGCCGACGCGGCCCTCGTCGCCCTCGACGCCCGGACCGGCGAGCAGCGCTGGGAGGTGACCACCGGCGATTACTCGACCGGGCTCGGGCACAGCCATCCGGCGCTGATCGCGGACGGGAAGGTCGTGCTGGGCTTCGCGGGCGGCGACCGGAGCGGGCGGGGCCAGGTGGTGGCGCACGACGCCGAGACCGGCGAGCATCTGTGGACGACCTACACGGTGCCGCGGCCCGGCGAGCCGGGCTACGAGACGTGGACCGAGCGCGAGGTCCCGCCCCTGGGCGGCCTGACCTGGAACACCATCAGCTACGACCCCGAGCTGGGGCTCGCCTACCTCGGCACCGGACAACCGACGCCGTGGGCGTCGACCCTGCGCGGCCCCGGCGACGCCCTCTACACCAACTCGATCCTCGCCCTGGACATCGACACCGGCGAGATCGAGTGGTACTTCCAGGTGGTGCCGGCCGACAACTGGGACCTCGACGCGACCCACGAGAGCATGCTCGTCGACCTCGTCATCAACGGCGTCGAGCGCAAGGCCCTGATCGAGACGAGCAAGATCGGCTGGGGCGTGGTGCTCGACCGTGAGACCGGCCGCTTCATCAACGCGTTCCGCACCGGCTACGACAACATCATCGAGGGGTGGACGGACAGCGGCAGCCCCATCTACAACCCGGCGCAGATCCCCACCCTCGACGATGTCGACTCGGACAAGGTGTTCGAGGTCTGCCCCCACTTCCACGGCACCCGGAACCTGAACTCGCCCAGCTTCAGCCCCGAGACCGGGCTCTACTACACCGGCATCAACAACAGTTGCATGGACGTGACGTTCGTCTCCGAGGAGTACGTGCCGGGCCGCGTCTACCGGGGCATGGGAAGCCGCGTGAAGATGGCGCCCGGCTACGACTACATCGGCGAGTTCGTGGCGTTCAATCCGGTGACCGGCGAGCGGGCCTGGGAGTACCGCCCCGAGAGCGGCGCCGCGATGACCGCCTCGGCCCTCGCCACCGCCGGCGGCGTCGTCTTCGGGGGCACCGCCGACCGCCGCTTGTTCGCCCTCGACGCCGAGAACGGCGACCTGCTGTGGGAGACCCGCCTGAACGGCGACATCTCGGGCGCCCCCGTGACCTTCACCGTCGACGGGCGCCAGTACCTCGCGGTGGGGGCGGGCGGGCGCATCGGCCAGACCACCTCGTACGCGCGGTTCACCGGCATCACCCTGCCCCAGGGCAGCGGCGTGATGTGGGTGTTCGCGCTGCCGGAGTGACCGATGGCGTTGCCGTGACATGCGCCCTGCGCCGACATGACCCTCGCGGAACGGGTAGCCGAGGCGAGCCGTCGGCTGACCGAGGCGGGCATTGACGCGCGAGACGCCACGTTCGACGCCGAGGTGCTCGCCCGCCACGCGCTCGGCTGGGACCGCGCGACGTATCTGGCGCGCCGACGGGAGCCCGAGCCGACCGGTTTCGGCGACCGGTTCGATCCGCTCGTCGCGCGGCGCCGCCGCCGCGAGCCGGTGGCCCGCATCACCGGCCGGCGCGAGTTCTGGGGGCTCGACATCGAGGTCGCCCCGGCCGTGCTCGTGCCGAGGCCCGAGTCGGAGCTGCTCGTCGAAACCGCCTTGGCCCGGCTCGGGGACCGGAACACGGCCTGGGCGGTCGCCGATGTCGGAACCGGCTCGGGATGCCTCTCGGTCGCGCTGGCCCTCGAGCTGCCCCGGGCGCGGGTGGTCGCGACCGACATCAGCCCGGACGCACTGGCGGTGGCGCGGCGCAACGCCGAGCGGCACGGCGTCGCGGCGCGGGTGGCGTTTCGCCGCGCGGACCTGCTCGACGGCTTGACGGGTCCGTTCGACCTCGTCGTCTCGAACCCGCCCTACGTCCCCGACACGGTCATCGACACCCTGGACCCCGAGGTCCGGCAGCACGAGCCGGCGGCGGCGCTGCGCGGCGGCCCCGACGGCCTCGATACGGTACGGCGGCTGGCCGCGGCGGCGGCGGACCGCCTGCGGCCGGGGGGCTGGCTGATCGTGGAGGTCGGAACGGGCCAGAGCGGGGACGCCGCCGCCATCGCGCGGCGGGCGGGAATGCGGGTCGCCGATGTCCGCGCCGACCTCCAGGGCATTCCCCGCGCGCTGGCCATGCGGCGCGGGCCGGAGGGAAGTGGCGCGGGCGGCGCGCCGGCCGACCCTGGGTGATAGACTCGCCGGCATGACCGGGACCGACGACAGGGTCGACGACTGCCTCTTCTGCAAGATCGTGCGCGGGGAGATCCCCGCCAAGATCCTCTACCGGGACGACGAGGTGATCGCGTTCGAGGACATCGCCCCCCAGGCCCCGTTCCACGTGCTCGTCATCCCCTGCCGGCATATCTCGACGCTGAACGACGCCGAGGCCGGCGACGAGGGGCTGCTCGGCCGCCTCGTCCTCTGCGCGACGCGCCTCGCCCGCGAGCACGGGCATGCCGCCGACGGCTACCGCACGGTGTTCAACTGCAACCGCGGGGCGGGCCAGACGGTGTTCCACATCCACCTGCACCTGCTCGCGGGCCGCAGCATGAGCTGGCCGCCGGGGTAACCCCGCCAATCGACGCCGAGCCCGCGCTCCTTCGCCGCCGAGCCGGCGCTCCCTCGTCATGAGCTGGCCGCCGGGGTAAAACCCACCAATCGACGCCGAGCCCGCGCTCCTTCGCCGCCGAGCCGGCGCTCCCTCGTCATGAGCTGGCCGCCGGGGTAAACCCGCCAATCGACGCCGAGCCCGCGCTCCTTCGCCGCCGAGCCGGCGCTCCCTCGTCATGAGCTGGCCGCCGGGGCAAAACCGCCAATCGACGCCGAGCCCGCGCTCCTTCGCCGCCGAGCCGGCGCTCCCTCGTCATGAGCTGGCCGCCGGGGCAAGACCCGCCAATCGACGCCGAGCCCGCGCTCCTTCATCACCCCGGCGCGGGCGTCCGGTCGCCGAGTTCGTACGGCACGCCGCCGACAGGAGCCGGGGCCCGAGCCACCGCCGCGGTCGGCTCCCCTTCTGCTCCCGTCGCATGCACTACAATGGCCGGATTACCGATGGCTGAGTGGAAGCACACCCTGAACCTGCCTCGGACCGGCTTTCCGATGCGCGCCAACCTCCAGAAGACGGAGCCGGCGGTCATCGCGCGCTGGAACGAGATGGGGCTGTACGCGCGCATCCGCGAGCACCGGGCGGGGGCGCCGCAATTCGTGCTGCACGACGGTCCCCCCTACGCCAACGGGAAGATCCACATCGGACACGTGCTGAACAAGGTGCTGAAGGACGTCGTCGTGCGGTCGCGGACCATGGCCGGCTTCGACGCGCCGTACGTGCCGGGCTGGGACTGCCACGGGCTGCCCATCGAGCTGAAGGTGGACCAGGAGCTGGGCGGCAGGAAGCGGAACATGAGCGTGGCCGACTTCCGCCGCGCCTGCCGCCGCTACGCCCAGAAGTTCGTCGAGCGGCAGTCGGCCGACTTCCAACGCCTGGGGGTGTCGGCGGACTGGCCGCGGCCGTACCGGACGATGACCCCCGACTACCAGGCGGCCATCGTGCGCGCCCTCGGCCGCTTCGTCGAGCAGGGGGTGGTCTACAAGGGCAAGAAGCCCGTCCACTGGTGCCTGCACTGCCGCACCGCCCTCGCCGAGGCGGAGGTGGAGTACGAGGACCACCGGTCGCCGTCGATCTACGTCGAGTTCCCGATGCGGGCGCCGGCGGCGGCGGCGCTGGCCGAGAGGGCGCCGGTCCTCGCCGGGCGCCCGGTCTCGGTGCTCATTTGGACCACCACCCCGTGGACGATCCCGTCGAACCTCGCGGTGGCGTTCCACCCCGGCCTGGACTACGGCGTCTACGCGGCCCACGACGGGGGCAACGCCCGGGACGGCGACGGCGACGACCGAGGAGCCGTCGTGATCATCGCCGAGGAGCGTCGTGACGCCACCGCCGCCGCCATCGGGCGCGACTTCGGGATGCCCCTGGCGACCCTGAAGGGAAGCGACCTGGAGGGCGCGGTCTTCGGCCACCCCCTCTACGACCGCGACTCGGTGGGGGTGCTCGCCGACTACGTGACCCTGGAGCAGGGCACCGGGGCCGTCCACACCGCGCCGGGGCACGGCGCCGACGACTACGCCACCGGGGTCCGCTACGGGTTGGACATCTATGCGCCCATCGGGCCGTCGGGCCGCTTCGACGACGGCGTCGGGGTGGTGGGCGGCGAGCGGGTCTTCGACGCCAACCCCAAGGTCGAGGCGGCCCTCGAGGAGGCCGGCCGGCTGTGGCACCGCGACACCGTGGACCACACCTACCCACACTGCTGGCGCTGCCACCACCCGGTGATCTTCCTCGCCACCTGGCAGTGGTTCATCGCCATGGACGCCGGCGACCTGCGCGAGCGGGCCCTCGCCGCCATCCGCGAGGTCGAGTGGTTCCCGGGGTGGGGCGAGGAGCGCATCCACGGGATGCTCGCGAACCGGCCCGACTGGTGCATCTCGCGCCAGCGGTCGTGGGGGGTGCCGATTCCCGCCGTCTACTGCACGGCGTGCCGGGAGGCGGTGCTCACGACGGCCCTCACGGACCGCGCCGCCGCGGTCTTCGCCGAGCACGGGGCCGACGCGTGGTACGAGCGCGACCTCGCCGAGTTCGTGCCTCCCGACCTGCGGTGCCCCGAGTGCGGCGGGGCCGAGTTCGAGCGCGAGCGCGACATCCTCGACGTGTGGTTCGACTCGGGGTCGAGCCACGAAGGCGTGCTGTCGGACCATCCCGAGCTGGCGTGGCCGTACGCCGTCTACCTGGAGGGCAGCGACCAGTACCGGGGCTGGTTCCACAGCTCGCTGCTCGTGGCCCTGGGCACCCGCAACGCCGCCCCCTACCGGCAGGTGATCACCCACGGCTTCGTCGTCGACGAGACCGGCCGCAAGATGTCGAAGTCGATCGGCAACACCGTCGAGCCGCAGACGATCATCCGGCAGAGCGGGGCGGAGATACTGCGGCTGTGGGTGGCGATGGTCGACTACCGCGAGGAGGTGCGGATAGGCCCCCACATCCTGGAGCGCATCGTCGAGGCGTACCGCAAGATCCGCAACACGCTGCGCATCCTCGCCGGCAACCTCTACGACTTCGACCCCGCGAGGGACGCCGTCCCCACCGGCGAGCTGCCGGAGGTCGACCGTTACGCGCTCGCGCGCTACGGGGAGGTGGCGTCGCGGGTGCTCGCCGCCTACGAGCGCTACGAGCTGCAGGCCGTCGTGCACACCGTGAACAACTACCTCACGGTGGACGTCAGCGCCTTCTACGTGGACATCTGCAAGGATCGGCTCTACACGCTGGGCCCCCGCGCCCGCGGCCGCCGGTCGGCCCAGACCGCGCTGCACGCCATCGCCGAGGGCGTCACCCGGCTGCTCGCGCCGATACTGCCGATGACCTGCGACGAGCTGTGGCGCCACCTGCCGGGCGCCGACGCCGACAGCGTGCACCTCGCCGACTTCCCCGCCGACCCCGGGTCGCTCGTCGACCGCGAGCTCATGGAACGGTGGGACCGCCTGCTCGGCCTGCGCGACGCCGTGAACGGCGAGCTGGAGAAGCTGCGGCAGGACAAGGTGGTGGGCACGTCGCTGGAGGCGGCGGTGACCCTGACCGCCGACGGCGGGCTCGCCGACCTGCTCGAGGCGCACCGCGACGACCTCGCGACCCTGTTCATCACGTCGGCGGTGACCCTGCGCGCCGGCGACGCCGGCGATGGCGAGGACGGGGCGGCGGTGCACCGCGAGGCCGACGGTTGCGTCCGCATCGAGGTCGCCCGCGCCGGCGGCGCCAAGTGCCCTCGCTGCTGGCGCTGGGTAATGCCCCCGGGCGCCGGAACCGACCCGGCGGACGCCGCGGTCTGCGCCCGGTGCACGAACGCGCTCGCCGACATGGCCGCGACGGTGGCGTGAGGCCCACGAGTCAAGGGCGGCGCAGACTCCGATAGCATGGACCGATGACCACCGACAAGCCGACGGCGGCGGCGGGAGGCGCACCACGGAGAGCGCAGCCCGACTCCGCGTTCCCGAGCCGGGGCGTGCTGGCCGCGGCCAGCGTGGTCATCGTGGTGCTCGATCAGATCACGAAGCAGATGGTGCGGGCGAGCATCGCGCTGTACGACTCGATCGAGGTGATACCGGGGCTGCTGAACCTGGTGCACGTGCGCAACACGGGGGCCGCGTTCGGCTTCCTGAACCTTGCCGACCTCCCCTACAAGCGGGCGCTGATGACGGGGATGGCCCTGCTCGCCCTCGCCGCCGTGGGCTGGTTCGCGTCTCAGGTCGGCCCGAGGGCGGTGCTCGCGCGGGCCGGCCTCGCCCTGATCGTCGGCGGCGCCGTCGGCAACCTCATAGACCGGGCGCTGGTCGGCCACGTCGTCGATTTCGTCGATGTCTACTGGGGAAGCGTGCACTTCTGGGCGTTCAACGTGGCCGACTCGGCGATCACCGTCGGGGCCGGCCTGCTGATTCTGGACCTGATCCGGAGCCCCGACGATGTATCCACTGTTGCTTGAGCTCGGCCCCCTCAACATCTACAGCTACGGCGTGATTCTGGGCGGGTCTTACTTCCTGGCCCTGTGGTACGCCCTGCAGCGGGCCCGTCGCGCCGGGCTCGACGGCCAGCGCATCGTGGACCTGGGCATCGTGGGGATCATCAGCGCCGTCGTCGGCGCCAAGCTGATGCTGCTGGTGGTGGACTTCGACCGGTACGCAGCGGACCCGTCCCAACTGACGGGGCTGCTGATGGCGGGCGGGGTGTTCTACGGCGGGCTGCTGCTGTCGGTGCCGATGTGCTGGTGGTACATCCGCCGCAACGGGCTGCCGCTCTGGACCACCTGCGACCTGTTCGCGCCGGGCATCGCGTTGGCCCAGGGGGTGGGCCGGATGGGCTGCCTCCTCGCGGGGTGCTGCTTCGGGCGGCCGACGGAGGCGCCGTGGGGCATCACCTTCTCGAGCACGCTGGCCGCCGCCAACAGCGGCACCCCCCTCGGCGTCGCCCTCCACCCGACCCAGATCTACGAGTCGGCCGCGGTCCTCCTGATCCTGGGGGTCCTCCTCGCGGGGGAGCGGCGGTGGCGGGCGTTCCCGGGCCGGACGTTCTGGACCTACCTGCTGCTCTACGGCGTGGCCCGGATCGTCGTCGAGCTGTTCCGCGGCGACCCGCGCGGCATGGTCTTCGACACCCTGCCGACCTCGCAGTTCGTCTCGGCCCTGATCGTGCCCGCGAGCATCGTCATGCTCGTCCGCCTCGGTCGGCGCGGGGCTGCGGCGGAGGCCCCGGCGGCGCGGGCGAGGGCGGGCAGGAGGTAGCCTCCCCGCCGACGATGCCCCCCGCCGATACGGAACGTCTGGAGGTCACCGGCGACCACCACGGCGTGCGCCTGGACCACTTCGTCACCGCCGTCGTGCCCGAGCTGTCGCGGGCGCGGGTCCAGCGGCTGATCCGCGAAGGCCACGTGCTCCTCAATCAGCGCACGGTCAGGGCGAGCCACGCCGTGCACGCCGGGGACGTGGTGGACCTGGACGTCCCCCCCGCGACGCCGGCGACGCCGGCGCCGGAGGCCCTGCCGCTGGCCGTGCTGCACGACGACTCCGACCTCGTGGTGGTCGACAAGCCGGCCGGCATGGTCGTCCACCCCGCGGCGGGGCACGACCGGGGGACCCTGGTGAACGCGCTGCTGCACCACGTCGCCGGGCTCAGCGGCATCGGCGGCGAAGAGCGCCCGGGCATCGTGCACCGCCTCGACCGCGGCACCTCGGGGGCGATGGTGGTCGCCAAGCACGACGCCGCCCACGCCGAGCTGTCGCGTCAGTTCGCGGACCGCGAGGTGGAGAAGCAGTACCTGGGGCTGGCGTGGGGGCTGCTGAACGCGGGCCGGCGCATCGACGCCCCCCTCGGCCGCGACCCCGTCGACCGGAAGAAGATCTCGACGAGGGCGCGACGCGCCCGCACCGCCGTCACCCGCATCACGGGGGCGGAACGGCTGCGGGGACTGACCCTGACCACCATCGCCATCGCCACCGGCCGCACCCACCAGATACGCGTGCACCTCGCGAGCATCGGCCACCCCATCGCGGGCGACGCTCTCTACGGCGGGGTGCGCCGCCACCTCGCGGCCGACCACCGGGCGTTGGCGTCGCTCGAACGGCCGTTCCTGCACGCGTGGCGCCTCGCGTTCAGGCACCCGCGCGACGGCCGCCGGGTAGAGTTCGAGGCGCCGCTGCCGGCCGACCTGCAGGCGGTGGTCGACGACCTGCGCCGGCGGAGCGGCAACGACCAGGCCCCGAACGACGCCACGCGAAGAGCGTGATCGCCAGGGCGGGCGTGAGCCAGGATGCGACGAACTCCCTTGCGGCAACCGTACCAAGGCGAGATCCGTACCCGAAGATGAAGAACATGGCGTGACGCACCACCGGCAGGGGTCAGTTCGGGGTGGTCACTGAACGGTGCCGTGGACGCCGGGCGCGTCGCCATCCGAGCTCGGCCCCGCGGCCCTGGCGGCCGGCGGCTGGAGGACCAGATCGAGCACCTCTTCGATGGTGGACACGAGGTGGATGGTCATGTCGCGGCGAAGGTCGGCGCTCAGGTCCTCGTTGACGTTCTTCTCGTTCCGCCTGGGCAGGAGCACCTCGGTCACCCCGTGGCGGCGGGCGGCCAGCACCTTCTCCTTGATGCCGCCGACGGGCAGGACGCGGCCCGACAGCGTGATCTCGCCGGTCATCGCGATGTCGCCGCGCACCGGACGGCCCGTCAGTTCGGACGCGACCGCCGCCGCCATCGTCACCCCCGCCGACGGCCCGTCCTTGGGGATCGCGCCGGACGGGACGTGGAGATGGATCTCGGCGTCCTGGTAGAAGGCGGCGTCGACGCCGTAGGCGGCGGTCTGGCCGCGGAACCACGAGAGGGCGGCGCGGGCCGATTCCTTCATGACGTCGCCGAGGTGCCCGGTCAGGGTCAGGCTCCCCTTGCCAGGCATGCGGGTCGCCTCGACGAACAGCACATCGCCGCCGGCCGGTGTCCACGCGAGCCCGAGGGCGACGCCGGGGTTCCGGGTGCGCTCCGCCACCTCCTCGTCCTCGAAACGCGGCGCCCCGAGCATGTCGCCGACGGTGTCGGGGGTAATCGCGACCGGCTCGTCCTTCCCCTCGGCGTGCCGGCGCGCCACCTTGCGGCACAGCGCGCCGATCTCGCGCTCGAGGTTGCGCACCCCCGCCTCGCGGGTGTAGCCGTGAACGACGGCCCGCAGCGCCTCGTCCGAGAACGCGATCTGCTCCCCCGTCAGGCCGTGGTTCTCGACCTGCCGCCCGACGAGATGCTCCTTCGCGATCTGCAGCTTCTCGTCCTCGGTATAGCCCGGCAGCTCGAGCACCTCCATGCGGTCGCGCAGGGGCGGGGCGATGGGGTCGAGCACGTTGGCGGTGGTGATGAACAACACCTCGGAGAGGTCGAACGGAACGTCGAGATAATGGTCTCGGAACGTGTTGTTCTGCTCGGGATCGAGCACTTCGAGGAGGGCCGAGGAGGGGTCGCCGCGGAAGTCCGCCCCCAGCTTGTCGATCTCGTCGAGGATGAAGACGGGGTTCTTCGACTCGGCGCGTCGCAGCCCCTGGATGACCTGCCCCGGCAAGGCCCCGATATACGTGCGCCGGTGCCCCCGTATCTCCGCCTCGTCGCGCATCCCCCCGAGCGAGACGCGGACGAACTTGCGGTCGAGCGAGCGGGCGATCGATTTCGCGAGCGAGGTCTTGCCGACCCCGGGAGGGCCGACGAAGCAGAGGATGGGCCCCTTCATCTCGGGGTTCAGCTTCCGCACCGCGAGGTACTCGAGAATGCGGTCCTTCGCCTTGTCGAGCCCGCTGTGGTCATCGTCGAGCACCTGCCGGGTGCGCGGGAGGTCGATGACCTCGTCGGTCCGGGCGTTCCAGGGCAGGACGACGAGCCAGTCGAGATAGGTGCGCGACACCGTGTACTCGGCCGCCGCCACCGGCATGCGGGACAGTCGGTCGAGCTCGCGCAGCGCCTCCTTCCGCACCGCCTCGGGCATGCCCGCAGCCTCGATCTTCTCCCGGATCTCCTCGATCTCCTTGGCGTGCTCGTCGCCCTCCCCCAGCTCCTTCCGGATCGCCTTCATCTGCTCGCGCAGCAGGTACTCGCGCTGGCTCTTGCCGACCTCGGACTGCACCTCGGACTGGATCTTCGAGCCCAGCTCGAGGACTTCGAGCTCCTTGATGAGCATGCGGTTCAACTGGTCCATCCGCTCGCGGACGTCGAGGGTGCCGAGCACCTGCTGCCGGACCGACGTCTGGATGGTGGTGAGACTCGACGCGATGAAGTCGGCGAGCTTGCCGGGGTCGGTGATGTTGCCGGCCAGCGCCTGCAGATCGTCGGAGAGCAGCGGCGACAGGGAGACGACCTGCTGGAAGTTGCCCTTGACGTTGCGCTGCAGGGCGTCGATGGCGAGGTGATCGGAATCGCGCAGGATCTCCTCGGCCACCCGAACCCGAGCCCGGATGTACGGCTTCGTCGACAGCACCTCGTCCAGGTGCAGGCGCGACTGCCCCTGCACGATGAGGCGCAGAGTGCCGTCGGGCAGCTTGAACATCTTGTGGATGTGGGTCGCGGTCCCGATGGGGTACAGCTCCCCCTGGGTCGGCTCCTCGGTGCCCGGATCGAGCTGGGTGAAGACCCCGACGAGGCGGCTGTCGGCGATGGCCTCCTCGATCAGCCGCACCGAACTTTCCCGCGCCACCGCCAGGGGCATGAAGGAGTTCGGGAACAGGACCGTGTCGCGCAGGGGCAGCACCGGCAGCTCGGACGGTATCGACTCCGGACCGTTTCCGTCCGGAACGCCGCCGTCCGAACCGCCCCCGTCGAGGAGCTCGGGCTCGTCGCTCATCGTGTGGTTCCCCCGATCCGCCGGGCGCGCGCGCCAGCCCCGGCGTTCCGGCGCGCCGAGTTCGCTGAAGGGAGTCTACCAGTCCTCGCGCGGGAGCCGCGCGCTCTCGCGCGAGGACGCCGGCCCGCGTGGGGCGCGGCCCGGGATCGATCCACGCAAATGGATCAGGCCGACGGCGCGCCGAAGAGCGAACCCGCCTTGCTGCGGAGCTCGATCAGCCGCTCGCGGTTCAGCTCGAGCTCGTGCACCTCCTCGCAGTCGAGGCAGCGCTCGGCGAACGGCAGCGCCCGCAGGCGCTGTCCGGCAATCTCCTCTCCGCACTCGTAGCAGTACCCGTAGGTGCCTTCCTCCAGGCGCCCGAGGGCGGCGTTGATCTTGGTCAGCGTCTCCGTCTTCATCTGCAGCAGCGCGAACTCGATGTCCTCCTGGATATCCGCTTCCGGCATGCCGCTCGTGTCGCTGAGGCGGTGCCCGCCCGCCTGCGTCGCATCGGCGCGCACGTCGCGAATCTTGTGCTGCACCGCGCCCGCGATCTCGTCGCGCCGTGCTCCGAGCATGCGGCGCAGCTCGTCGAACCGCGCTTCGGCCATGCCCCCTGCATGAGTGTTCATCGTATGGCCCCTCCCAAGACCGGCTGGAGTTGCACCCATCAACCTCACGAACATTAGCTTCACGAATCTCTAGCAAATGCGATGCCAAGATCCCGAAACCCGTACACGAGCCGTCCGACTCCAAAACGAAGCGACTGTGAGCTGCAATCGCACGGTGAGGGGCGGCCATCCGCCCTGTCGAACTCGGTCCGCCGATTCCAACGGACTGCCGGCGCGCCGTTCAACGCCGTCCGTATACCCTTTAGACGACGGATCGCCCCGCGCGGTTTCAAACGGGTGGAGAGAATGTCACCGGCCGGGGACACGGGGCGTCCGCAACGCGAGACGTCCGGAACGGGACGCGCGGTCCGCGCGAGTTTCGGCCCGCCGCCACGGCGGCCAGAGACGGCCAGACGCGGACGCCCGGTCCGCGCGGGCCGGCCCCGCGCCGGCAGGTGGGGCGAGCCGTCGGGGCGCGGCGACCACTCCGCGTGCGCGGGGGAGTCGGGAATAGTAGAATGCGCCCGGTGGGCCCGCCGGGCGCGGTGACGGCGCGCCGACGGAAGCCGCGGTTTGCCGGGTCGGCAACCGCCCGCTTCCCGCCCGCGGGGGCCCGGCCGGCGCAACGAACCCATGCTGCGGGCCGGCTGGCGCCGACTCGCCGCAGGCGAGGCCGACGGCCCGACGACCCATGAGCGCATCCCTCTGCCCCTTGTGCCGGCGGCGGCGGGCGCGGCGGACGTGCCCCGCCCTCGATCAGGCGATCTGCACGGTCTGCTGCGCCACGAAACGACAGGCGGAGATCCGCTGCCCCGACGACTGCCGTTACCTCGCCTCGGCCCAGAGCCACCCGCCTGCGGTGGTGCAACGCCGCCAGGAGCGCGACGCCCGCTTTCTCCTGCGCGTCGTGGCCGGGCTGCGGCCCGAGCAGTTCGAGCTGTTCTTCTTCGTGCAGCAATTGCTGCACGGCATCGACCGCGCCGGCGGGCTGATCCTGGACGATCGCGCGGTCCGCGAGAGCGCCGAGGCCCTCGCCAAGACCTACGACACCGCGAGCAAGGGCATCATCTACGAGCATCAGGCGTCGTCGCCGACGGCCGAGCGCCTGTCGCAGGAGCTGAAGCCGCGGCTCGACGACCCGCCCACGGCGGGCGGACCCAAGGCCGGCGAACGCGATCTGGCCGAGGTGCTGCGGCGGGTCGAGCAGGCCGCGGCGGGGGCCGAAGCGGCCCTCGACGGCGGCGGGCGCGCCTATCTCGATCTGGCGGGCCGCCTGGCGAAACCGGCGGCCGGCGTGGCCGGCTCGGGCCGCGGCGAAGAGGCCGGCGAGGAGGAGCCGCTCGTCATCGTCCCGTGACACTAGGTGGACTGTCCCAGAGCCTTTTTTTGCCCGTCCTGCCTCCGGTTTTTCGCTGGCAAACGCTGCGAAGACGCCCCGCGACGTGGGCAGCTTCTCGCGAGGACGGTCGCCTTGCGGCGTGTCGAGAGGCCGTCGCGGCGGCAGGTCGGCCCGGGCGGCGAGCCCGTCTGGTATAATTCGGGGTTTCGATTCGGCGAGACAGAGATCGACATCATGGCGAAGCGTTGCGAAATCTGCGGCAAGGGCCCGGCCGTCGGCCGGAACGTCAGCCACGCGCACAACGTCACGCGGCGGCGGTTCGAGGCCAACATCCAGCGGGTGAGGGCGGTGGTCGGCGGCGGCGTGAAGCGCATTCGCGTCTGCACCCGCTGCATCCGGTCGAACCGGATCGTCAAGGCGGCGTAGCCGGCAGCCGAACACCATGCCGCGTCAGGCCATCCGGACCGACGGCGCGCCGGCCGCCATCGGCCCCTACTCGCAGGCGGTGCGGGCGGGGTCGCTGCTGTTCGTCTCGGGTCAGATTCCCCTCGACCCCGCCACCGGCGAGGTCATCGAGGGAGACGTCGTCGCCCAGACCCACCGCGTCATGCAGAGCCTGGGGGCCATCCTCGAGGCGGCGGGGGCGGGGTTCGACGAGGTCGTGCGCACCACCATCTACCTGACCGACCTGCGCGCCTTCAGCCGGGTCAACGAAGCCTACGGCGGCTACTTCGAAGCCCCCGCACCCGCCCGGGCGACGGTCGAGGTCGCGGCCCTGCCCAAGGGCGTCGAGGTCGAGGTGGACGCCATCGCGGATCTCGGGCCGCCAACCCACCACGCCTAGCCTAGCCCGGGCTCATCACGCGCTCCACCTCGAGCACGCCGGCGACGGCGCGGACCACCTTGACGATGCGCTGGAGGTGCTTCAGATCGGCGATCTCGATGGTGACGCTGATGCGTCCGTGGTGATCGCTGCTCGTCGCCTCGATCTTGAGGACGTTCGTCTTGAGCCCGGCGATCTTCGAGGTGACGTCGGCGAGAATGCCCTGACGGTCCTCGACCTGGATGCCGAGCTGGACCACGAAGCCGTCCTCGTCGGCCTGCTTGTCCCACACCACGTCGATCCGGCGCTCGGGGTCGTAGAGGAGATTGAGCACGTTGGGGCACCGGGCCGCGTGCACCGAGACGCCCTTGCCCCGCGTCACGTAGCCGACGATCTTCTCGCCCCGTATCGGGTTGCAGCACCGAGCCCGGAAGACCATGAGGTCGTCGAACCCGCGCACCTTGACCTTGTCCTCGCTCGGACGCAGCACCCGGCGCACCACGGTGCCGATGGACCGGGCCCCGGACTGCTCCTCGAGGTCCCGGGGGACCAGCTTGTCGAGCACCGACCGCGCCGCGACCTTGCCGTAGCCGACGGCCGCGAACAGGTCCTCGCCGCGCGTCACCCCGAACTCCTCGGCCACCCGGCCGACCGACTCCGGCGCGAGCACCGACCGGGCGTTGAGGTTGAACCGCCTCAGCTCCTTGTCGAAGAGCTTCCGCCCCAGCTCGACCGCGCGCAGCTTCTCCTCGGCGTGGATGAAGTGCTTGATCTTGTTGCGCGCGCGTGACGTGACGACGAAGTTGAGCCAGTCGCGGCTCGGGGTGTGGCCGGGGGCGGTCACCACCTCGACGATGTCGCCGCTCGCGAGCCGCGTGCGCACCGGCGCCATGCGGCCGTTCACCCGCGCCCCCACGCACTGGTGGCCGACGTCGGTGTGGACGCTGTAGGCGAAGTCGATGGGGGTCGCGCCCCGCGGCAGGGCCTTCACCTCGCCCCTGGGGGTGAAGGTGTAGACCTCGTCCGGATAGAGGTTCACTTTCAGGTCGCGGATGAACTCGCCGGGATCGCGCGGTTCCTGCTGCACCTCGAGGAGCTGCCGCAGCCAGGCGAAGTGCGCCTCGTCGGGGTCGACCCCGACCCGCCCCTCCTTGTACTTCCAGTGGGCGGCGATGCCGTTCTCGGCCACCTCGTGCATCTCCTCGGTCCGGATCTGCACCTCGAACGGCACCCCGCCGTCGCTGACCACCGAGGTGTGCAGCGACTGGTACCGGTTCGCCTGGGGCATCGCGATGAAGTCCTTGAAGCGCCCCGGCACCGGGGACCAGGTCTGGTGGATGACGCCGAGGGCGGCGTAGCAGTCGTGCACCGAGGTGGTGACGACCCGGAGCGCGACGAGGTCGTAGACCTGCTCGAGGGGGATGCGCTGCCGCTTGATCTTCTGGTGGATGCCGTAGAGCCGCTTGATGCGCGACTCGGTGCGGGCGAACGGGATGCGGGCCTCGGCGAGCGTCCGCTCCAGAGTCTCGCGCAGCCGCTGGACCGTCTTCCGGGTGGCCTTGCGGCGCCGCTCGACCCAGGCCCGCGTCGTCTCGTAGCTCTTCGGGTGGAGGTGCTTGAAGGCGAGGTCCTCGAGCTCGTCCTTGACCTTCCTCATGCCCAGGCGGTGGGCGATGGGCGCGTAGATGTCGAGGGTCTCCTGGGCGATGATCAAGCGGCGCGCCTCGGCCAGGTGGTCGAGCGTCCGCATGTTGTGCAGCCGGTCGGCGAGCTTCACGAGGATGACGCGGATGTCGTCGACCATCGCGAGCAGCATCTTGCGGAAGTTCTCCGCCTGCCGCTCCTCGCTCGTCGAGAAAGAGATCGAGCTGATCTTGGTGACCCCTTCCACGACGTGGGCGACGTCCGCCCCGAACAGCTCGTGCACGCGCTCGATGGTGGTCAGGGTGTCCTCGACGACATCGTGCAGCAGCCCCGCCGCGATGGCCACGTCGTCGAGCCGCATGTCGGCGACGAGGGCCGCGACCTCGAGGGGATGCACCACGTAGGGCTCGCCCGACCGCCGCTTCTGGCCGGCGTGCTCGGCCGCGGAAAAGTCGTAGGCGCGGCGGAGAAGGCCGGCGTCGGCGTTCGGGTTCGAGGCCCGGGCCTTGTCGATCAGGGTGTCCAAGCTGATCATCGGAGCTCTACCGGCGATGTCGAGCAGGATACCGCGGGTCGCCGGGTGGAGAAAACCGTTCCCGCGGGCGCTCGGAGCCGCCGGAGCATACACCAGCGGTCGGCCGGGCACCCGGGAACCGGTCCACGCGTCCTTGACTTGACGTTTTTCGCTTCACTATACTGACTTGCCTTTTGTGGGCTCGTGGCCCACGCGGCGCTTTCCGGCCGCTCCCGACCCCCGTCGGGGACCGGCCGGGAGCGTCTGCGGGAGACAGCCGTTTCAGGACCGGGCCGAAGGGCCGTCATCCGGCCGACGCAAGGTAGAGGTCACGAACGACGGTGAAAAAGGGGACCGTTATGCAAATCCGATCGCTCGCCATCAGACTCGTTCTCGTAGCCCTCGTGGCTCTGTCGACGACATCCTGCTACATATTCGACCAGCTCCGGGCGCTGCGCGTCATCAAGGACGCGCACACCCAGTATCAGCGCAGCGACTACGTGCTGGCGGCCGAGCTGTACGAGGAAGTCCTGGAGAACGACCCCGATCTGGTCGAGGCCTACTTCTACTTGGCCAACAGCTACGACCAGCAGTTCCGGCCGGCCCTGCGGGGCGAGCCCGAGAACGACGCGATGCTCGATCGGGCCATCGACAACTACATCACGTCGGCCGAGCGCCAGACCTACCTGGAGCTGCAGACGCTGTCGCTGCAGTGGCTGGTGGAGGCCTACGGCCCCGAGAAGGCGAACGATCCGGCGTCTTCGGAGATAGTGCTGCAGACGATGATCGAAACCGATCCCGAGAACCCGGACAACTACTACCGCTTGGCCAGACTCTACGAGGACTCGGGACTCTACCCGGAGGCCGAGGAAGTGCTGCTGCAGATCACGGGCTCGCGGCCCGACGACCCCGCCGCGCAGCTGCAGTTGGCGGGATTCTACAATCGCAACGAACAGTTCGATCAGACGATCGAGGCGCTTCGACGGCGCGCCGAGCTCGAGCCGGACAATCCGGAGGCGTACTACACCATCTCGACCTACTACTGGGAGAAGGCGTTCCGCGACTTCACGCTGGACGACGACCAGGAGATGGAGTACGTCATGCTCGGTTTGGCCGAGACCGACAAGGCGCTGGAGCTGAACCCCGACTACGTCGAGGCCCTGACCTACAAGAACATCCTGCTGCGGATGCAGGCCAACCTGACCGACAACGTCAGCGAGCGGAACGATCTGATCGACCTCGCGGACGAGCTGCGTGACCGGGCCGAGGAGCTGCAGAACCTCAGGACCGGCGCCGTCGGCGACTAGGGCGGCCGTCGGCGATTCCGCCTTGCAGACACAACCCTTCGGGCCGGGCCCGGTTTCCTTCGGGAGCCGCGCCCGGCCTTCGTCGTGTACGGCGGGAGGTTGCGCCCGTTCGCGGGCCCCTCCGGGGCGCCGCGGGCGCCGCCGGCCAGAACGGGGGCCCGTCTTTCCCTGTCCTCGGCGAACCTGGACTCGCCCAACTCGCGCTTACGGTGTTCTCGACAAGCAGGGCTCATGCCAATGTACGACGCCGTCGCCATCATCCGCTCGCTGACCGAAGCGGGCATCAACCGCGACCATGCCGACGCCATCGTCAGCGCCGTCCGCGCGGCGGCCGATCAGGGCGACCATCCGACCACGGAACACTTCAATACGACGATCGACGGCCTTCGCGAATACACGGCCGCGGCCGCCTCGGCGGTCGAGGCTCGAATCTACCGCGCGATGCTCATCCAGACGCTCGCGATCCTCGGAGGCCTCCTAGCCATCCTCGGACTGCTCGGCTGATCGGCCCCTTCTCCTTGCCCACGGGTCGCCGGTGGGCCCGGCGGGGCGTGCTTGGCAGCGGGTTGACCCGGGTCTTCGGTCGCTCAGGGAGCCGCTGGCGCGGCAGCGCGACTCCCGTCACGGCGGCGCGGAACCGTCCCTCCCCAAGACGCAAAAAGCGCGGCATGCGCAATGGCATGCCGCGCTCTTCGTTGTCCGACGACCGATCCGTGGGGCGGCTACAGCGCCTCGGCCCCGCCGGCCCGGCGCATCGCCTCGGTGACGATGCCGACCTTGGTGACCCCGGCGCCCCGGGCGGCGTCGATCACCTCGATGATCTCACCGTAGCGCAGGTTGCCGGCCCCGGCCACGAACATCGTCTTCTCGCGGCGCGTCTCGAAGATGCCGCGGAGCTCGGACTCGAGCCGCTGAATCGGCACCGGCTGCTGGTTCACGGTGATCACGCGATCCGCCGTGTACTGCAGCACGATCTGGCTGGAGTCCACCGCCGACTGGGTCGAGCCCCGGGTCTCGAGCGGCAGGTTGATGTCGAGTCCCCGCTGAGAGAGGGGCAGCGCGGCCAGGAAGATGACGATCAGCACCAGCAGCACGTCGATGAACGGCGTGATGTTGATATCGGCCGTGGACTGCGGCTTCTCGGCGGAAACGATGTCGTCCGCCCCGTGGTGCTTCTTGGCCATGGGCTACTCCCCTCCGGCAGAGATCCCGCCGCTGCCGACCTTCCGCTCGGTAATCAGGCCGATGTCCTCGATACCGGCCCGCTGCAGGCGGTCGAGCACGGCCATGACGTCCGAGTACTGGGCGTCCTGATCGGCTTTGATCAGCACGATCTTCTCGAACTTGCGCTCGAGCGTCGTCTGCACCGTCGTCAGGAGCTCCTGCTCGGTGGTCTGCGTGCTGTCCACGTAGAAGCGGCCGTCGGCGGTCACCGCGAGGACGGTCTGCGTGTCGTTCTCGGGCTTGTCCGTCGTGTTCGCGGCCTCGGGCAGGGTCACGTCGACGCCCTTCTGCAACAGGGGCGCGATCAGCATGACGATGATCAGCAGCACCAGCATCACGTCGGCGAGCGGCGTGATGTTGATCTCCGAGTTCATCGACCCTGATTTCTCGCCTACTTGCATACCCATGGGTGTGTCTCCTCGGCTCCGGGGTCATCGGAGGAGCCGGGGGCCGGTCGTCGCGTGTTTCGCGCGACGGTGTCCGGCCCCCGGCTCGGTTGCCGCGTCCGCCAGCTAGTCGGCCTTCTTGATGAAGTAGTCGACGAGCTCGGACGACGAGTTGTCCATCTCGACGTTGAAGAACTCGATGCGCGTGGTGAGGCCGTTGTAGAACCACACCGCGGGAATCGCCACGAACAGCCCGATGGCGGTCCCGACCAGCGCCTCCGCGATACCCGCCGACACCGCCCCGAGGCCGCCCGACCCGGTGGCCGCGATGCCCTGGAACGCGTTGATGACGCCAAGGGTGGTCGCGAGCAGGCCGACGAACACGGCGGTGGCCCCGATGGTGGCCAGCGACCCCATGCCCTTCTTGAGGTCAGCCGCGGTCAGGGCGGAGGCGCGCTGGATGGCCCGGCGCACGCTGTCGATCAGGTCGTCGCGGCTCAGCTCGACGCCGGCGTCCTTCTGGAACTGGTACTCCTGCAGCCCGGCCAGGACCACCTTGCCGAGATGGCTGTACTTGTAGGTCTTCGACTGCGAGACGGCGATGGCGTCCTTCAACTGGCCTTCCTTGAGGTGCTTGGCCACCTGCGGCGCAAACGCCTTCGACTGCTTGCCGGCTTGCGTGAACGTGAACAGGCGCTCGAAGAACACCCCCATCGACCACATCGACATCAGACCGAGCAAGATCATGAGGGCCTTCACGGGGATGCCCATCTGTTCCCAGAGCTCCAGAAGATCCATTATGCCTCCTACCTGCGATTCGATTCACCGGGCGGTGGCGCGCCGAACACCGGCGCGGCGCCGCCCAACATTCCGTCCTCGACGAGCGCCTACCGCAACTGGAAGTTCACCGTCACCGTCATGATGACGGGAACCGCGACGCCGTTGAGCAGCGTCGGGGTGTACGTCCACTGCCGCACCGCCTCGATGGCCGCCTCGTCGAGCAGCGGCACGGAGCGCAGCACCTTCACGTCGGTCACCCCGCCGTCGGGGCCGATGACCGCCTCGAGAATGACGACGCCCTGGACCCGCGCCGCCTGCGCGACCGGCGGATAGCGCGGGTCGACGTTGACTACCTTCGTCGGGGCCTGGATGTTGCCACCGACGCGGACCGGCTCGGGCGGAGGCGGGGGCGGAGGCGGAGCCTCGAGCAGCCCACCGACGATGCCGCCCACGACGCCGCCCGCGATGCCGCCTTCGACCCCCGAGACGCTCGACAGGTCGAAGCCGGTCTCCGGCGCAATCTGGGCCGGGGCCTCGATCGGGGCGGCGTTGGGGTTGACGTCGACGACGGGCGCCTCGACCGCCTGCGCCGCCGGCGGAGGCGGGGGCGGGGGCGGAGGCGGAGGCGGAGGCGGGGCGGCCACGAACGCCATCATCGACGGCACCTGCGGCAGCGCCTCCGCCGCCAGCAGCGGCACAATGAGGACGGCGGCGATCGCCGCCACGTGCGCGAGCATGGAGACCGGCACGGTGTACCACTTCTGGGCGCCGATCTTGATTGACGGATTCGCGATTTCACCGAACATCTGACCTGCCACAGGCAACCTCCTGCGCCCCGTTTGGGGATAGTCGCTCCACCGTAGAAGGACGCATTATATGCAGACACCTAAACAGTGTCAACGGACCTCCGCACCCGAAAAACGACGCCTCGGGGCCGCTGGTTTTCGCTGGCGAACGCTGCGAAGACGCCCCGCGACCTGGGCAGCTCCCTCTCGAGGACAAGCCCACTAGCGCATCCAGGCCACGACCAGCGGCACGAAGATGACCGCGACGATGGTCATCAGCTTGATCAGGATGTTGAGGCTCGGCCCCGCCGTGTCCTTGAACGGATCGCCGACGGTGTCGCCGATGACGGCCGCCTTGTGCGGCTCCGAGCCCTTGCCGCCGTGGTGGCCCTCCTCGATCAGCTTCTTGGCGTTGTCCCAGACCCCGCCCGCGTTGGCCATCATCAGGGCCATCAGGACGCCGGTCACCAGCGCCCCGCCGAGCAGGCCGCCGAGGCCGGCCACCCCGAGCACGAAGCCGGTCAGGACCGGGGCGACGACCGCGAGCAGGCCGGGCAGAATCATCTCCTTGATGGCGGACTGCGTGGAGATGGCCACGCACCGCGCCGAGTCCGGCTCGGCCGTCCCCTCGAGCAGCCCCGGAATGCTCCGGAACTGCCGGCGAACCTCCTCGATCATCTGGTTCGCGGACCGGCCCACCGCGTTCATGGTCAGGGCCGAGAAGATGAACGGCAGCATGCCGCCGATGAACATGCCGATGAGCACGTTCGGGTTCGTCAGCTCGAGGCCCAGCTGTCGCGGGTCGAACGCGCCGGCGCCGCCGGCCTGGGCCACGTTCTCGGCCGCCGTCGCCTGGAACGTCGAGAACAGGGCGAGGGCGGTGAGAGCGGCCGAACCGATGGCGAACCCCTTGCCCATCGCCGCGGTCGTGTTGCCGACCGCATCGAGGGCGTCGGTGCGGTCGCGTACGAACGGCTCGCACTTGCTCATCTCGGCGATGCCCCCGGCGTTGTCCGCGACCGGCCCGTAGGCGTCGACGCCGAGACTGATGCCGAGCGTCGACAGCATGCCGACGGCGGCGATGGCGATGCCGTAGAGCTCGCCGAACTGGTAGCTGAAGAAGATGGCGCCGCAGACGACTAGCACCGGGTAGCCGCAGGACATCATGCCGACCCCGAGGCCCGCGATGATGTTGGTGGCGGGGCCGGTCTCCGACTGCTCGGCGATGTGGCTGGCCGGGGGCTGGTCCTTGCCCGTGTAGTACTCGGTGAGCTTGCCGATGACGACGCCGGCCACCACCCCGAACACCACGCAGCCCATGACCGGCCACGGGACCGAGGTGGCCGAGATGAGGGCGGCGGCGCCGGCGATGACGATGACGGACGCCACGATCAGCCCTCGCAGCAGCGCCCCCTGCACCTTGCTCTCGTCGTCGGTCCGGACCGTGAACGTCCCCAGGATGGAGGCGACGATGCCGACCCCGGCGAGCAGCACCGGGAACACCGCGAGGTCCGCCTGCAGGGCGAGGAAGCCGCTCTCGCCCACCCCCCAGAGGTCGGACGCGGTAGCCGCGGTGAGGGCCCAGGCGAGGGCCACCGACGAGATGATGCTGCCGACGTAGGACTCGAAGAGGTCGGCCCCCATGCCCGCCACGTCGCCGACGTTGTCGCCCACGCTGTCGGCGATGGTCGCGGGGTTGCGGGGGTCGTCTTCGGGAATGCCCGCCTCGACCTTGCCGGACAAGTCGCCGGCGACGTCGGCCGCCTTGGTGAAGATGCCCCCGCCGACCCGCGCGAACAGGGCGATGGACGACGCCCCGAGGGAGAGCCCGAGCAGCGACCCGACGGCGGACGGCCCGCGGCCGTCGAGGCCGCCGTACAGCCAGTAGAGCAGCGCGATGCCGAGGGTGCCGAGGGCGACGACGGTCAGGCCCATGACCGCGCCACTCGAGAACGCCACGCGCAGGGCCCCGGCGAGGCTGGTCTGGGCCGCCGCGGTGGTCCGGACGGCGGCGCCGGTGGCGGTGCGCATGCCGATCCACCCCGCCGTCGCGGACAGGATCGCCCCGACGAGGAAGCTGACGCCGACGAGGAGCGAGTCGCCCGGCAGGAAGAGCACGAGGACCCCGAACATGACGACGACGAACAACGCGAGGACGCTGTACTCGGTCCGCAGGAAGGCCATCGCGCCGCGGCGGATGAGGGCCGCGATCTGCTGCATGCGCTCGGAGCCGGCGTCGCAGGCGTTGATGGCGCGGATCAGGGAGAGCGCGAAGAGGGCGGCGGCGACCGGCGCGCCGACCCCGAGGAGCACGTAGAGTGAGTTGTCCATTCTCGACCTTGGCGTTTTGGTACGTTCCGTCGTGCCGGGGGAATCCGACGCGGGGCGCACCCTCTCCCGGCACCGCGGGGTGATCGCCCGAAGTCTTGTCGCCGCTGCGGTTGCCGCCCCCGGCGGAAGCGCCGCCGCGGGCCGCGGGCCGCTCGTCCAAAGACGCGCAAACCTAGCAGCCGGCCGTGGCGCTGTCAAGCCGGCGGCGCGCCCGCCGCGCGCCCGCTCCTCGGCGGCGCGCACGCGCGCCGTGCGGGCGCGTTGGAGCATCGCCGGCGCGCAACGCCTGCGGCCCGAACTCCGCAAGCCGCCGGCGAGCCCCGCGGGACGCTGGGAGTCGCGGGTCGGGAGCCCGGTTCAGCGCTCGAACCAAAGCCCGAGGGCCAGAGCCGCCGCCACCCCGAGCCGATACCAGGCGAAGGCGGCGAGCGAGTGCCGCGCGAGGTACCGCAGCAGCCCGGCCACCGCCAGGTACCCGACGACGCCGGACGTGACCAACCCCGCGAGCAGCACCGGTCCGTGTTCGGCGATCCCGCTTCCCCCGAGCATCCGCGCCGCCTGCAGCCCGCCGCCGGCGATGGCGGGAACGCCGAGGAGGAACGCGAAACGCGCCGCCTCGGGCCGCGACAGCCTCAACCACAGGGCTACGGTGATGATTGCGCCCGACCGCGATACCCCCGGCACCAGGGCCGCCGCCTGCGCGCACCCGAGGGCGAGGGCCTCGGCGACCGACAGCGACGACGCGCGCCGGAAGCCGGACCCGCCCCGGTCCACCCAGAGCATGGCGGCCGCCCCCGCCGCCAGCGCCGCCGCCACGACCGCCGGTCCGCGCAGCCGGTCGATGTGCCCGGAGAGCAGCAGGCCGAGGGGAACCACGGGGGCGGTCGCGAGCAGGATCAGGCGACCCGTGCGGGCGGGTTCGCCGCCGCGGCCCGCGAGGGCGCCGGGGGCGGCGGCGGCCAGCTCGAGGAGGTCGCGGCGGAAGTAGACCAGCACCGCGAGCAGCGTGCCGAGGTGGCAGGCCACGTCGAACGCGACCTCCGCCGCCCCGCCGTCCCAGCCGAACAGCTCGCGGACGAGGATGAGATGGGCGGAACTCGATATCGGGAGGAACTCGGTCAGCCCCTGCACTATCCCGAGCCACGCGGCCTGAGCGAGGGTCATGCGGCTGCGACCCGGCCCGTCATGACCCCGTGGCGAGACCCCGCATCGCGCCGGTCGATTGCCGCGGGACGCTCACCGGCGGGCTCCTCAGGCGCGGGCCCTCGACTTCCGGTTGCGCCGCTTCGGCTTCGAGGCAGTGGCGGCGGCGGCCGGGACCGCCTGCATCCGCCGCGCCGCCCGACGCTCGCTGATCACGATGGCGGCGGCGGCGGCGATGAAGATGGTGGAGTAGGTGCCGCTGAGCACCCCGACGAGCATCGTGAACGCGAAGCCCCGCAGCACCTCGCCCCCGAACAGGAACAGGGCGAGGACCGCGAAGGCGGTGGTGCCCGAGGTGATGATGGTGCGGCTCAGGGTCTGGTTGATGCTGGCGTTGACGAGCTTGTCGAACGCGTCGCGCCGCATGCGCCGCAGGTTCTCGCGCACCCGGTCGAACACGACGATGGAGTCGTTCACCGAGTAGCCGGTGATGGTCAGCATGGCCGCCACGACGTTCAGCGACAGGTCGAAGCCGAAGAAGGTCAGCATCGACAGGGTCACGAGAATGTCGTGCACGACCGCGATGATCGCCCCCACCGCGAAGCTGAACCGGAAGCGGAAGCCCACGTAGACGAGGATGCCGAGCATCGCGAAGACGAAGGCGTTGACGCCGCGGCTCTGCAGCTCCTCTCCGATGCGCGGCCCCACCAGCTCCTGTCCGATGACGGTGAAGCCGCCGACGGAGCTCTGCTCGAGGGCGGCGACGACCGCGTTCGCGCCTTCCTCCAGGCTCGTGCCCACCTCCGGACCGCCCTGCGGCAGCCGGATCAGGATCTCGTTCGAGCCGGGATCGCCGTACTGCTGGACGACGCTCTCGTCGACCACCCCGCCCACGGCGTCGCGCACTGCTCCCTCCGTGACCGGCTCGTCGAACTGCACGATGACGTTGGTGCCGCCCGAGAAGTCGATGCCGAGGGACAAGCCCCCCTGCAGCGTCACCATCGTCGCGCCCGCGACGATGATGAGGCACGAGAGGCCGACGGCGGGCCAGCGCCACTTGAGGAAGTCGAAGTTCGGGTTCTTGAAGATGGGCATACGCGCGTCGGTGTCCCGGATGGTCAGGCCGCGGCGCGACGGCCGGCGGCGGTGCAATCGGATTCAGGCGGAACGGTCTGCGGCGGTTCAGATGCTCAACGAAGCTTCCCGGCGGCGCGTGAGCACCGTCTCGAACATGGTGCGCGACACGAACACGGCGGTGAACACGTTCGACACGAGACCGAAGAACAGCGTCGTCGCGAAACCCTTGATCGGCCCCGAGCCGAACTGGAACAGGAAGGCGGCGGCGATCAGCGACGCGATGTGGGTGTCGAGGATGGTCAGGAAGACGCGGTCGAACCCGGCCGCGACGGCCGCCCGGACCCCCTTGGCGGAGCCCAGCTCCTCTTTGATGCGCTCGAAGATCAGCACGTTGGAGTCGACCCCCATGCCGATGGTGAGGATGAACCCGGCGACGCCCGGGAGCGTGAGCACGGCGCCGACGTAAGCCATGCACCCGAGCAGGATGAGCAGGTTCATCCCCACCGCCACGACCGCGTTGATGCCCGACAGGCGGTAGTAGAGGAGCATGAACAGGGCGACGGCGATGAGCCCCGAGGCCGAAGCGGTGACCCCGGCGCGAATCGAGTCGGCCCCCAGGCTCGGCCCCACCGTCCGCTCTTCGAGATAGGTGAGGGACGCGGGCAGGGCGCCGGATCGCAGGATCAACGCGAGATCGGTCGCTTCCCCGCTCGTGAAGGTGCCGGTGATGCGGCCCTCGTCGGCGATGCGCTCCTGGATGACGGGGGCCGAGTAGACCCGGTCGTCGAGGATGATCGCGAGGTTGCGCCCGACGTTGCCGCCGGTGAAGTTCCCGAACTTGCGGGCCCCTTCGCGGTTGAAGGAGAAGCTGATGGCGGGCTGGTTGAACTCGTCGATGGTCGGCCGGGCGTTTCGCAGATCGCGCCCGGTCACCGGGGCCACGCGCCGCACCAGGTAATAGACGGTCGAGCCCGGAGTCGCGCCGAGCGACTCGTCGGCCCCCGACACGACCTCCATGTCCGCGGGCACGATGCCGTTCCTCGCCTGCAGCAGGAGCTCGCGAGAGATGGCGGGACCGTCCTCGACCAGCTTCAGCTCGAGGAGGCCGGTCGAGCGGATGATCTCCTTCGCTCCCGCCACGTCCTCGACCCCGGGCAGCTGGACCAGAATCTGGTCGCCGGCCACCCCGTACGGGGCGACGATGGGCTCGGCCACGCCGAGTTCGTCGACCCGGCGCTCGATGGTCTGCAGGGCCTGCCGCACCGACTCCTCGCGCAACTGACGCTCGATGCCCGGCAGCATGCGGAAGGTGTAGGCGCCGGGGCCCGCGGACTGACGGTTGTAGCTGACCTGCAGCAGGTCGTCCGCGATGCCGCGGAACTCCTGGTCGCGTTCGGCGGGAACGCCCTCCACCCGGATCTCGGTCGGCGACGACGCCCCGGCCGAGAGCAGGTCGATGCCGACGAGGCTGGCCTGCTCGCTCAGCTGCTCGGCGCTGGTCTCGGTCTCGACCCGAAGCGCGTCGTCGGTCTGGACCTGCAGCACGAGATGGACGCCGCCCCTGAGGTCGAGGCCGAGGCGCACCTGGTCCTCGGGCGGATAGACGGCGAAGCCGGCCGCGGCCGCCACCGCGACGATGGTCAACAGCTTCCAGCGCAGATTCTTCTTCATGACTCCATCCGTCCTGTCCGCCGCCCCGTCCCTCGTTCCCGCCCGACCGGGAATCGCCGCCCGCGGCTTCGATTGCCGACCAACGGGGCCGGCTTGGGTCGGCTACTCCTACATCGACTACATCGACGTGGAATCCTGGGCCACGGGCTCCTGCCCCTGATAGCCGCCGACGGCCGACCGCGACACCTCGATGCGCACCTTGTCGGCCACCTGGAGCTGGACCGACCGGTCGTTGAGCTTCGTGATGGAGCCGTAGATGCCGCTCGTCGTGATTACCCGGTCGCCCACCTTGAGGGCGTCGCGGAACTCCTGCACCTTCTTCTGACGCCGCCGCATCGGCAACAGGATGATGAAGTAGAAGATGGCCAGGATCAGCGCGAACGGCAGGAACTGCGCCCAGAGCGGCGGGTTGCCCTGCGCGGCCTGGGCGAAGACGGTGGGGAGGCCGGAATCAGACATCGGCGGTCTCGATTCCCGCCCCGCCCTCTCGCCACCCTCGGGCGGCGTCGTCGCCGTCCGGTGGCGGTCAGGAACGGGGCCGGCGAGAGAACGTCTCGTGAAAGCGTTGCCGGAACGACTCGAACGTGCCGAACAAGATAGCCTCTCTCATTCGGCGCATCGTGTCAAGGTAGAAGTGCAGATTATGCAGTGTGTTAAGCGTCCTTCCCGCCATTTCGCCGGCCACGTACAGGTACCGAAGGTAGGCCCGCGAGTACCGTCGGCACGTGTAGCACGGGCACCCGGGATCGGGGGGGCGGGCATCCTCCGCGAACTCCGCCCGCTTGATGGACAGCGGCCCCTCCCGGGTGAGGAGCTGGCCGTTGCGGGCGTTCCGCGTCGGCAGCACGCAGTCGAACAGGTCGATGCCGGCGGCCACGCACTCGACGAGGTCGTCGGGCATGCCCGTTCCCATGAGATAGCGCACGCGGTCGTCCGGCAGGAGCGCCGCGGTGGCCGCCGCCACCCGGTACATCGCGTCCACCGGCTCGCCCACGCTCAGACCGCCGATGGCGTACCCCTCGAACCCGAGGGCCACGGTCTCGCGAACGCTCGAGGCCCGAAGGCGATCGTAGACGCTCCCCTGCACGATGCCGAACTGCGCCTGACCGAGGTTGGTCACCTCGCCGCCGAGGCGGCCGGGGTCGTCGCGCAGCGCCAGGAACCGAGACCGGCACCGGCGCGCCCAGCGCAGCGTCCGCCGCATCGAGGCCTCGGCCTCCGGCTCGGAGACCGGCCAGGGCGTGCACTCGTCGAACGCCATGGCGATGTCCGAGCCGAGCCGGGCCTGGATGTCGGTCGCGCTCTCGGGGGTCAGCCGCTGCCGGCTGCCATCGAGATGCGACCGGAACCAGACCCCGTCCTCATCGATCTCGCGGCGGTCGCCGAGGCTGAACACCTGGTAGCCGCCGCTGTCGGTCAGGATCGGGCGGTCCCAGCCGATGAAGCGGTGGAGGCCGCCGGCCCGCGCGACGAGCCGGGCGCCCGGCCGAAGGTGCAGGTGATAGGTGTTGGCGAGAACGAGCTGCGCCCCGAGGCCGATGACGTCGCGGTGCGTCAACCCCTTGACCGCCCCCCGCGTTCCCACCGGCGCGAACGCCGGGGTCCGGACCACCCCGTGCGGGGTGTCGAGCCGCCCCGCCCGCGCCTTGCCGTCGCGGTGGGTCACGCAAAACGAGAAGCTGGGATCGCACTGCGGCATCGTCGCTCGCCCCCCGCGCCTGCCGTATACTACGCGGGTTCGACGACCCGCGCCGGCCCGCCGGCGCGGACTCCCGGAGGTCGGTTGGGCGCCGAGCGGAGCCGCAGGCGACGATTGGCGGGCCAGGACGCTCAGTGAAACGGCTTCGCATCGGTGTCATATACGGCGGCCGCTCGGGGGAGCACGAGGTGTCGCTGGCCTCGGCCGCCGCCATCTTCGCCAACCTCGACCGCAAGCGCTTCGACCCCGTTCCCATTTGCATCTCCCGCGACGGCCGCTGGTCGGTGGTCGACCGCCCCCCCGCCGTCGAGTCGGCGGCCGAGACCATCGGGCAGGCCCGGGCGGCGCGGCCCGCGGTGCGCGACGGCCGCGAGGTGCATCTCGTCGCCCGCCCCGGCGACGAGACGCTGTTGGTGGCGGGCCGCGTCGCGAGCCCGCCCGCGACGCCGGGGGCGAGCCCCCACGCCCTGACCGGCGCCATGGCCCTGGACGTCATCTTCCCGATCGTGCACGGGCCCTACGGCGAGGACGGCGCCCTGCAGGGCCTGCTGGAGCTGGCGGACATCCCCTACGTGGGGGCTGGCGTGGTCGGGGCCGCGACGGGGATGGACAAGGCGGTGATGAAGGCGTTGTTCGCCGCGGCCGGCCTGCCCATCGTGAAGCACGAGACGGTGCTGCGGCGCGCCTGGCGAAGGAACCGCGGCGGGATCCTCGCCGACCTGACCTCGAGCCTCGGCTGGCCGCTCTTCGTCAAGCCCGCCAACCTCGGCTCCAGCGTGGGCATCTCGCGCGCCGGCGACCACGCCGCCCTGTCGGCGGCGATCGACCTCGCGGCGGAGTTCGACCGGAAGGTCATCGTCGAGGAAGGTGTGGACCCCTGCCGCGAGATCGAGTGCGCCGTGATCGGCAACGACGACCCCGAGGCCTCGGTGCCGGGCGAGATCGTGCCCGCCGGCGACTTCTACGACTACGACGCGAAGTACCTGGACGCGCGATCCCGGACCATCGTCCCCGCGAGTCTCGCCCCCCCCGAGACGGAGCGGATCCGCGGCTGCGCGATCGCGGCGTTCCGGGCCATCGACTGCGCGGGGATGGCCCGGGTCGACTTCCTCATCGACCGCGCGGGCCGGATCTTCCTGAACGAGATCAACACGCACCCCGGGTTCACCACCATCAGCATGTTCGCCAAGCTCTGGGATGCGAGCGGCGTCGGCTATCCGGCGCTGCTCGACCGGCTCGTCGAACTCGCGATGGAGCGGCACGCGGACCGGCGGGAATCGCGCATCGGCGGCCCCTGAGCGGGGGCCCGTGGGCCAGGCCGGCAGGTCGGAAGTTTCTCTGACGCGAAGGCCGTCGCGCCGGCCGGCGCGGCTGACCCGCCCATCGCCACCGGCGGCGCCGCTGGGCGCCCAATCAATCCGGCAGGAGCCCCCGCCGTTTCACCGCGCGGGCTCCTCGCCCCCACATCGTCGCTGGCGGCTCCGCCGCGCGCCCAACCAACCCGGCACGAGCCCACGCCGTTTCACCGCGCGGGTTCCTCGCCCGCACATCGTCGCCTGCGGCTCCGCTGCGCGCCCAGCCAATCCTACAGGAGCCCCCGCCGTTCACGGCGCGGGCTCATCGCCCGCACATCGTCGCCTGCGGCTCCGCTGCGCGCCCAGCCAATCCTACAGGAGCCCCCGCCGTTTCACGGCGCGGGCTCCTGCTCGAACGGCGTCCGGCCGTCCCACACGCGGACCGAGTGGACGACGTCGCCGCGCTGCAGACGGTCGACGACGTCCATGCCCGCGATCACAGTGCCGAGCACGGGGCGGCGGCCGTCGAGCCGGGGCTGCGGGGACGTCGTGATGAAGAAGCGGCCGGCCCCGGTGTCGGCCCCGTCGAGGGCGAGGCCGACCGTCCCCCGCAGGTAGGGCTGCGGGCCCAGCTCGTCGCGGACGCGGTAGCCGGGCCCTCCGTCCGGGCGGCCGCGGGCGTCGCCCGCGTACACCGCCTCGCCGGCCGCGACCTCGTCCACGAGCACGCCGTCGTAGTAGCCGGAGCGGGCGAGGCGCATGAAGTGGCCGCAGGTCAGCGGTGTCTCGTTGACGGCGAGCTCGATCTGAACCGTCCCCCGGTCGGTGTCGATGTACACGTGCGGCGAGACCGAGGGCCGCACCAGCTCGGGCGACTCGTACGTCCCGAGGGGCTGCGGCAGGGGGGACGACCGGATCTCGCGGGCGGGATCGACCGCCCCGCCGGGACCGGCCAGCCGCGCCGCGGCCCGGACCCGGACCGCCCAGTCGGCGTCGCCGAGCGCCTCCCGCAGCGTGTCGAGGGCGAGACCGCCGCCGATGCGGGCGAGGGCGTCGACGGCCGCCGCCCGCACCGCCGGGGACGCCGCGTTCGACTCGTCCCGGTATGCGCCGGCGAGAGACTCGACGGCGCGTCGGTCGCCCGCTTCGCCCAGCAGACGGACCGCGGTCTCGCGGACGGACGCGGCGTCGTCCGAGAGGTGGTCCAGCAGCACCGCTTCGAGGTCGGGGGCGCGGATCACGGCGAGGGACTCCAGCACGTCGGGAACCACCCGCCGGTCCTCGTCATCGAGAAGGAGGGAGAGGCGCCAGGCGGCCGCATCGGGGTCCGCAAGGGCGAGCGCCCGGGCGAGGTCGGCGCGAACCTGCCAGTGCGGGTCGGGCGGCAGACCGGACAGGAGCAGCATGAACGCTTCGGGTTCGAGCCCCGCGAGGACCGTCAACGCGGCTCCCCGCACCGCCGGCTCGCGGTGGGCGAGCAGCTCGATCGCGATCTCGGCCGTCTCCGGCGCGCCGACCGCGGCGAGGGCGTCGACCACGGCCATCAGCAGGGCCGCATCGAGGTCGGACGTCCGCAGCAGCTCGCGCAGCGCCGGCGCCGCGGCCTCGTCGCCAATCGCGCCGAGCGCCCGGACCGCGGACAGGACGATGCGCGGGTCCCGCCGGTCGAGATCGAGCAGATCGACGAGCAGGGGCGCCGCCGACGCGTCGCCGAGATCCCCCAGCCCACGGGCGGCCAGCGCGACCCCGACGACGCCGCCTACCCCGACCAGCGTGCGGAGGGCCCCGGCCGCACGGGGGTCGCCGACCCGGGCCAGGGCGTCGGCCACCGGCCACCACCACAGCAGGGGGTCGCCGGACTCGGTGAGGACGGTGGCGGCGAGCGCGTCGAAATCCCCCAGGGCGGCCAGGGCCCCGACGCCCGACCGGAACGCCTCGACGCGGGGGGCCAGCGGATACCCCAGCTCGTCGGGATCGACGTCGTAGGCCACCGTGACGTGCGCCGCGACCATGGCCTCGACGGCCCCCGCCGCCTCCGGCGCCGGTAGGCGGCCGAGGGCGTCCGCCGCCCGAGCCTGCACGATCGGCGCAGGGTCGTCCAGGGCCGCGATCAACGGCTCGACCGCAGCGGGATCGCCGAGCAGCCCCAGCCCGAAGGCGGCGACCGCCCGGACGTCCGGCTCGGGATCGGCGAGCGCGGCTGCGAGCGCCGCCCCCCCCGCCGGCAGGCCGACCCGGCCGATGGCCCGGACGGCGCGATAGCGCACGGCGCCGTCGAGGTCTCGCGCGAGCCGGAGCAGGTCGGGGACCGCCGCGGGCGCGCCGGCCCCGGGCTCGCGCTCGCCGCCCGCCCCGCCCCCGCCGGGCGCCGACGGGACGGGAGGCGGCAACGACGGATCGCGCAACAGGCGCTGATCCTCCAGCCACAGGATCCAGGCCAGCTTCTGGTCGTGGGTCGCCGGGGCCGGCGCCTGCAACGGGTCGGGCGTGGACGCGCAACCCCCGAAAACGTGGGCGATGCAAGCGGCGACGACGAGGGTGGGGATGCGACGCAGGGCGGGGAGAGATGCTGACATCGCTGCAGCCAGGAATCCCGGACCGCCGCGCCCGCGCCCGCCGGCGCGGGGTAGTAGAGGCGCGGGCGCCCGGATCGCCGCGCCTCGGGAGCGCCCGGCCGCGACCCGGGCCCAAGAGGCGCCGGCGTCACGTTCGCCGCGCTCCCAGCGGAACGCCCACCGCGGTCGACCGCGCAGCGCGGGGCCCGGCCAGCCGCGACCGGGCGCGTATACGATATCATGCGGTCTTGAGCAGGATCACCCGCCTGCTTGACCTGTTCGGACGGTTCGACGCGCCGGCCGCTTCCCGCCGTTCGCGGCTTCCCGGCGCGGGCCGGCCGCAGCCGCGCCTGCCATGCAGCCGGAAGATCGGTCCGACCACGGCGCTCGCCACCCCGCCGCGCCGCCGTCGCGTACGGCGGGCGCGCCGCCCCCGGCCCCGCCCCGGCCGCCGGTCTCCCGAGACCCGCTGGCGCGGCTGTCGAGCCTCGATCGCTTCGGCATCAGGCCCGGCCTCGACACCATCCGCCGCCTGACGGCGGCCCTCGGCGATCCCCAGTCGGCCTATCCGTCGATCCTCGTGGCCGGCACCAACGGCAAGGGCTCGGTGGTCGCGATGATCGACAGCGCCCTCCGCGCGGCGGGGTACCGGGCGGGCCGCTACACGTCGCCCCACCTGACCTCGATCACGGAACGCTTCACCGCCGGCGGGGCCGCGATCGCCGAAGCGGCTCTGCGCGAAGAGGCGGCCGGGGTGCTGCGGCAGGCCGACGCGCTCCTCCGCGCGGGCGGGCTGAGCCAACCTCCGACGTTCTTCGAGGCGGCGACGGCGATCGCGCTGTCGTGGTTCCGGCGCGAGGCGATAGACGTCGCGGTGATCGAGGTCGGCCTGGGGGGCCGGCTCGACGCCACCAACGTGGTGACGCCGGCGGCGGGGGTCATCACCGCCATCGGGCTCGACCATCGGGAGCACCTCGGCGACACCCTCGAGGCGATCGCGGCGGAGAAGGCGGGAATCGTGAAGCCGGGCATGGTCGTGGTCACCACCGAGACCGCTCCGACCGCCCTCGCGGTCATCGACGAGGCGTGCCGGCGGCGGGGCGCGCGGCTCCTGCGGGCGGGCGAGGAAACCGCGGTCGCGGTGCGGGGGGGCGGCCCCCGCCCCCCCATCGAGGTCACCACCCCGCTGCGCCGCTACCCGGCGTTCCGCCCGGGTCTCGCCGGCGCCCACCAGCGCTCGAACGCGGCCGGGGCGATCCGCCTGCTGGAGGCGCTGGCCGAAGCCGGCCTTCCCGTCGGGGCCGGGGCCATCGTCCGCGGGCTCTCGGACGTCGCGTGGCCGGGGCGCCTCGACCTCGTCCGCGTGCCCGGGCGCGGGGCGGTCCTGCTCGACGCCGCCCACAACCCCGCCGCGGCGGCGGCCCTGGCCCGGCACCTGCGGGGCGCGTTTCCCGGCGGGCTGCCCATGGTGTGCGCGGTCATGCGCGACAAGGACGCCGACGGCATCGTCGACCACCTCGCCCCGTGCGCGACCCGCATCGTCTGCACCGCGCCCGGCAACCCGCGGGCAACGCCCGCCCGCGCCCTCGCGGACCGCGTACGCGGGCGGGCGCCGGCCCTGCCCGTGACGGTGGAGGACGACCCCCGGCAAGCGCTGGAGACGGCCTGGCGCACCGCGGACACCGTCTGCGCGACCGGCTCCATCTTCCTCGTGGGCGAGCTGCTCGCGACCCTGCGCCAACGACGAGCGAGCTAGTGGACTGCCCCGAGCTTCGCTTGCCGTCGTGCCGCTGCTTTTCGCTGGCAAACGCTGCGAAAACGCCCCGCGACATGGGCAACTTTCTTCAAGGACGGTCAACTAGGCGCTCCGCCGCGGCGGGAGGCGCCCGGCGGGCTCCCGCGGCGGCGCAGCGCGCGAGGCGGCCGTGGTATTCTCGGTTTGGGCGTCCACGCCGGCAGGCCTCCGTGGGCCGCCCGGCGCCGTTCCCTCCATGAACCGTCCGATCCACCGGGGAAGTCGTGGCGAGACCGTGGGCCGGGCGCGCAGCTTCCGCCCGGCCCGCCAACCGTCGCCGGCGGCTCCGCTCGGCGCCCGACGACCCCTCCGGCAGTCCGCCCTGAGCGCGCGGACGAAGGCGCCGGCGGCGTCCGCGCCGTTCTCACCGCGCAGACTTGCGATCTTCGCGTTCGCAGCCGCCCTCGCGACCGCCGGACCCGGCCGCGCCCAGGACCTGCCCGCTGGCATCAGCGCGTCGAAGCAGTTCCGGATGGAGCAGGTCGCGCACAACCACCTGTGGCTGAGCGGAGAGGTCGAGATAGAAGGCGCCGGGGGCGGGAGCTGGCGTTTCCACGCCGACGACGCGAACCTCTACACGGACGAGTCGCTGCTCGTGGCCACCGGCAACGTGGTGTTCTCGGGCGAGAACGCCCGGCTCGCGGCCGACCGCGCGGAATTCAACTACGAGACCGGGACCGGCCTGTTCTTCAGCGCGACGGGATCGACCGAGCTAGTCGAGGACATCGAGCCCAGCATGTTCGGCACCCAGGAGCCGGAGATGCGGTTCTGGGGGGCGTTGATCGAGAAGCTCGGCCCGCGCAACTACCGCCTCACCGACGGGGGCTTCACCTCCTGCATCCAGCCGACGCCGCGTTGGGAGGTGCGGACGAGCTCGACCCAGATCGACCTGGACCGGCACGCCCGGGTCCGCAACATGCTGCTGCTGGTGAAGGGCGTCCCGCTCTTCTATCTGCCCTATCTGTACTACCCGGTCCAGGAAGAGGACCGCGCCACCGGCTTCCTGATGCCGACCTACGGCTCCTCGACGGTGCAGGGGCACTCGATCAGCAACGCGTTCTTCTGGGCCATCGACCGCAGCCACGACGCCACCGTGTTCCACGACTGGCTCACCACCACCGGCCAAGGCATGGGGGGCGAGTACCGCTACGTGCTGGGTCAGGGCTCGCGCGGCGAGGCCGAGACCTACCTGCTGAACGAGAACGAACAGCCCGACCCGTCCCGGGGTGGAGACGCGGTCCGGCCCGCCCGCCGCAGCTTCCGCATGCGCGGCGACCTCCAACACGCGATCACGGACTCGATCCAGGCGCGGGGCCAGGTCGACTACTTCTCGGACATCGAGGTGCAGCAGACCTATCAGCGGGACATCTTCCAGGCGACCAACAGCTCGCGCACGTTCGGGGGCAACGTGACCGGCTCGTGGAACGCGTACACGCTGAACGGCACCGCCGACTTCCGGGAGACCTTCTTCGGGCTGAACGACGCCTCGCTCCACGGGGCGGGGCCGCGCGTCTCCTTCAGCCAGTCGGAGCGGCAGCTCGGGACCCTGCCCGTCTACTACGGCTTCAACAGCGAGTACGCCAACCTGCTCCAGCGGCAGAGCTTCGGCGACACGGTGACGGACTCGGGGCTGACCCGCTTCGACGTCAATCCGCTGGTCCGCGCACCGTTCACCCGCTGGCCGTTCCTGACCTTCAACACGTCGCTGGGGTACCGCCGAACCCACTGGCGGGAGAGCATCGACTTGGAGACGATGGAGCAGGTCGGCACGCCGATCTCTCGGTCGCTGATCGAGATGGCGGCCGAGATTACCGGCCCCGTGTTCGTCAAGATCTGGGACACCCCGAACACCGACTACTCCGAGCGGATGAAGCACGTCATCGAGCCGTGGCTCTCGGTGGAGCGGGCCACCGCCGTCGACAACTTCGAGCAGATCGTCCGGATCGACAGCACCGACTCGATCGTCGGCGCCACCACGCGGCTCCGCTACGGCATCGACAACCGGCTGTACGCGAGGCGGGGGGAGAGCGGCGCGCAGGAGTTCCTGACGATCGGGGTCGAGCAGACCTACTACACCGACGCGCGGGCCTCGCAGTTCGACCCGCAGTTCCTGACCAGCTTCCAGCAGACGGTGTCCCGCACCCCGCGGCCGACGCCAAGCAACCTGTCGCCGCTCGCCTTGACGGTGCGCGCCGCCATCACCGAGGGCATCGACGGCTCGCTTCGGGCCGAGTACGACACCCACTTCATGGCCCTGCGGACGATCCGGGCCGACGCCGACATCGGGTACGGCGGCTGGCTGCACCAGCGGACGGGCTGGAGCCAGCGCCGCTTCGTCGAGGGCCTGTCCGGATTCGACAACCCCAACTACCTCGACCACACCCTCAACTCGTTCACCAACGTCCGGGCGCTCGACAACAAGTGGGGAGGCGTCTACCAGTTCAATTACGACGTGCATCTCGGGCGCATGGTGCAGCAGCGGATCCTCGCCTACTACAATGCGCAGTGCTGCGGGTTCAGCGTCGAGTACCAGACCTACAACCTGGGCAACCTCGGGTTCTTCCGCACCCTGCCCGCACAGGACAAGCGCCTCAACGTCTCGTTCACGCTGGCCGGACTCGGCACGTTCGCCAACCTGCTGGGCGCGTTCGGCCCCGGCACCGGGGCCCGGCAGTACTAACGGGGCTGCCAGTACTAACGAGGCTGCGCCTCTGCCGGGGTCAGGGGCGTCGGGGCTGGCGGTGTGCTAACGAGGCTGCCAGTACTTACGAGGCTACGCCTCGGACCGACGAGGCCTGCAGGCCCGGGTAGTCGTCGGCTGTCAGGGTAATCGGCGGCTGGCACTGGTTGTGCGGCCAGCGAGAGAGAACGCAACCGAGACTCGACTCAATCGTCAGGATGCCGGCCGTTCAAGGCGTCTAGCTCTAGCGTGCCCGAGACCATCCTCGTCACCGGCGCGGCCGGCTTCGTCGGCAGCCATCTCCTCGCCCTGCTCGACCGCACCGAACCGCACGCCGAGCTGCTGGCCTGGCGGCGGCCCCGGCGAGGCCCCCCGGCCGGGGCGCCGCCGCCACGGCCGGTCCCTCCGAGGGCGGCGTGGCGCGAGGTCGATCTCCTGGACGCCGCGGCGGTGCGGCGCGCCATCGCGGCGCGGCCCCCGACCCGGGTCTACCACTGCGCGGGCGTCGCGAACGCGAACGACTCGTGGTCCCACCGGCGGGCGACCCTGCAGACGAACGTCCTGGGCACGGAGCGCCTGCTGGCGGCGCTGCGCGGTCTCGCCGACGCCCCGCGGGTCCTCGTGCCGGGCTCGGCGCTGGTGTACCGACCCTCCCGCGCTGCCCTCGCCGAGACCGCGCCCCTGGGCCCGGTCAGCCCCTATGGCGCGAGCAAGCTCGAACAGGAGCGGCTGGCGCTCGCGGCGGTCCGAGACGAGGGGACCCCCGTCGTCGTCACGCGGTCGTTCACCCACATCGGACCGGGGCAGGCCGTCGTCTACGCCGCGTCGAGCTTCGCGGAGCAGATTGCCCGCATCGAGGCGGGGCGGGCCGAGCCGGTGCTGTCGGTCGGCAACCTCGAGGCGCGCCGCGACCTGACGGACGTGCGCGACACCGTGCAGGCCTACCGGATGCTGATGGCCGGCGGGAAGCCGGGCCGGCCGTACAACGTGTGCTCGGGCGCCGCCCACCGCATCGGCGATGTCCTCGACGCCCTGCTGACCCTGGCGAAGAAGCGGATCGCCGTCCGCCGGGACCCCGCCCGCGCCCGGCCCGGCGACCACCCGGTGCTCCTCGGCGACCGGTCGCGCATCACCGGAGAGCTGGGCTGGGAGCCCCGGCGGCCGCTGGCGGAGACCCTGTCCGACCTCCTCGGCTACTGGCGGGGGGTCGTAGCGGAACCGCCCCCGGCGCCATGAGCCCGCGGCGGAAGCCCGACACGGCACGGTGTGGGCGGGGCAGTCCGAGCCGAGGGCGACGCTTGCCGGGCCCGGGGCGGTTCACGGCCGTTCGCGAAGGCGACGCTTGCCGAGCTCGGAGCGGGACCGGCCGAGCCGAAGGCGACGCTTGCCGGCTCGGGGGCGGCTCGCGGCGTGCCGCGGGGATTCTCGCCGCGGGGCGCCCGGCCCTTGACCCGCCGGCGGCATCCGTGCATGATGGCCCGGTGGGCGAACAAAACACAAAAATACGTTCAAGTGACGGACTGCCGGCCCTGTTCGACCTGTCGCCCCCACGTCCGACGACGCGGCAGGTCGCGGACCTCGTCCGGGAGAGCCGCGCCGGCGATCCCTCCCGGCCCGCCGCCCTGCCCGGCGCGATGCGGCGGGCCGACGACGCGCGCTACCAGGAGGTGACCTGCCGTTCGGCCCTGAACCGAGTGCGGGGCATGCCCTTCGGCTGGACCCTGAACCCGTACCGCGGCTGCACCCACGGCTGCCACTACTGCTTCGCGCGCCGGTACCAGTTCCAGCTCGAGCTCGGCGAGGGCGACGAGTTCTCTTCGGTCATCCTCGTCAAGGTGAACTTCGCCGAGGTGCTGCGGCAAGAGCTCGCGGGCCCGCGGCGGCCCCGCGAGCCGATCGGGTTCGGCACCGCCACCGACCCGTATCAGCCCATCGAGGGCCGCTACCAGCTCAGCCGGCGCGTGCTCGAGGCCCTCGTCGAGCGCCCGTCCCCGGTCGGCCTGATCACGAAGGGACCGATGGTCGTGCGCGACGTCGACCTGCTGCGGGACCTCTCGGACCGGACGGACTGCACGGTGCACGTGAGCGTGCCGACGGTCGACGAGGACGCGTGGGCGTCCCTCGAGCCAGGCGCCGCCCACCCCCTGCAGCGGCTCCGGGCGGTGCGGGCCCTGGCCGACGCGGGCATCGAGGCGGGGGTGCTGGTGGCGCCCATCGTCCCGGGGCTGACCTCGCACCCCGCGAAGATCGAGCGGACCGTCAAGGCCATCGCCGACCACGGGGCCCGGTTCTGCGGCGCCGTCGTCCTCCACCTCGAAGGGGGGACCCGCGAGCACTTCCTCCGGTTCCTCGAACGCGAGTTCCCGGAGCTCGCGCCCCGCGTCGATCGGCTCTATGCGGGCAAGTACGCCCCGCGACGCTACCGAGACCAGGTGCACGCGGTGCTGGAGCTGATGCGGCGGCGGCACCGCCTGCCGCCCCGCGGGATCCGGGCCGGGGCGGAGCCCCCGCCCACGCCCCCGGCGCCCCGGCAGCCCGCACTGCTCTGAGTCGGGGTTGGCGGCCGAACCGTGCCGCCGACCGTTCTCTGCCGTCTGCCGCGCTTCGCGCGTGGCGAGGCGGTTCCCGCCCACCGTCCCTACGGGGCCGGCGGCGGGTCCGTGCCGCCGACCATTCTCTGCTGTCTTCCGTGCCTCGCGCGTGGCAGGGCGATTACCGCCACCGTCCCTACCGCGGCGCGAGCAGGCGCTCGACCCGCTGCGCGGTGGGGGGGTGAGTGCTGAACAGCGCCATCACTCCGGCGCGGGAGAACGGCTTGACGATGAACATGTGGGCGGTGGCGGGACTGGCGTCGAGCGGCATCCGCTGCGAGCCCGCGTCGATCTTGCGCAGGGCCCGGACGAGTCCGTGCGGGCTGCCCACGATGCGGGCGGCGCCGCGGTCGGCCGCGAACTCGCGCGAGCGGGAGATCGCCGACTGGATGAGGATCGCGGCGATCGGGGCGAGGATGATGGTGGCGAGCAGGGCCAGGGGGTTGCTGCCCTCCCCGTCGTCGCGGCTCCCGAAGCCCCCGAAGATGGCCGCGAACTGGGCCATGCGGGCAACCATCATGACGGTGGCGGCGATGGTCGCGGCGACCGAGCCGATGAGGATGTCGCGGTGCTGCACGTGAGCGAGCTCGTGCGCGATCACCCCTTCGAGCTCCTCCCGGTCGAGCATGCGCAGCAGGCCGCGGGTCGCCGCCACCGCCGCGTGCGTCGGGCTCCGCCCCGTCGCGAACGCGTTCGGCGAGTCGTCGGGAATGACGTAGACCTTCGGGGTCGGCAGCCCCGCCCGGCTCGCGAGGTGCGCGGTCATCTCGTGCAGCGGATGCTCGGGGCCCACCTGCTCGGCCCGGTACATGCGCAGCACGATGCGGTCGGAGAACCAGTACGAGCCGAAGTTCATGGCGACCGCGATGACGAACGCGAACATCAGGCCGCCCGACCCGCCGAGCAGCTCGCCGATCACGAGCAGGAGCCCGCTCAGCAGACCGAGCAGCGCGACCGTCTTCACCGAGTTGCCCATGGGTGCAGCCTCCCCTCCGTCTTCTGTCTTCCTGTCCCGTTCCTCGTCACGACCGGAGGCCCGTCGGACCTGCCGGCCATCAGCCGCCGGGGGCATCGACCACCGCGGACCGACGTCCGCGCGGCGCGGGGCGGCTCAGGCCGTCCGCCCCCCCAGGACGTCGACGACCAGCGCCGCCACCAGCGCCGCCCGCCACGGCAGCGAGTCGACCTCGATGTGCTCGTGCAACGCATGCGGCCCCGAGCCCACCGCCCCCAACCCGTCGAGGGTGGGTGTGCCGACGGCAGCGGTGAAATTGCCGTCCGATCCCCCGCCGGTGGCGCCCTCGGGCAGATCGTGGCCCAGCCTGCCGGCGATGTCCCGCGCTCTCTCGTAGAGACGCGCCACCGCCGCGGTTCGTTCCAGGGGCGGGCGGTCGAACCCGCCGGTCACCTCGATGCGGGTCCCGGGGACGCTCGAGGTCCGGTTCCGGACGAGCTCGATCACGCGGTTCATGTCCGCCGCCGACGCCACCCGCGTGTCGACGACCGCGTGGGCCTCCTCGGCCACGACGTTGGGCAGGGTGCCCCCGGTCATCCTCCCGACGTTCAGCGAGACGTCGGGCCCCAGATCACGCACCCGCTGCAGGTCGACGACCTGCGCCGCCAGCTCGTGCACCGCGCTCGCGCCCTTGTCGGGCTCGACCCCGGCGTGGGCGGCGACGCCGTGGACGGCGATGTGGAACTCGCCGCATCCCTTGCGGGCCGTCTTCACCCCGCCGCCGGCCAGCGCCGGCTCGAGCACGAGGGCGGCCCGACTCCTGCGCGCCTCCTCCTCGACGAGCGCGCGCGACGTGCGGCTGCGGCGCTCCTCGTCGGACGTCCACAGCATGACGATGCGCCCCGAGGCCGGCGACGCCTCGAGCACGGCGCGGGCGGCGAGCAGGCCCAGCGCGATGCCCGCCTTCATATCGAAGACCCCGGGCCCGAACAGGCGGCCGTCCCTGAACTCCAGCGGCATGCGCGCGAGTTGCCCCACCGGCCACACGGTGTCGAAATGGCCGAGCAGGAGCACTTGGTCGTCGCCGCTCCCGAACTCGGCCCGGAGGTGATCGCCAGCCCGCGCCTGGGGCAGCCGGGCGACGCCTCCCCCGATCGCCTCGATGCGCTCCTGCAGGTCGCGGCCGCAACGGTCGACGGCCGTCTTGTCGTCGGTGGGCGACTCCAGGCGCGCGAGAGCGAGGGTGGTCTCGACGACCCATTCGCGTCGGGATTCGCAGTAGGCGAGCAGCGCCCGCTCGACCGCGCCACTCGACGTGTCCAGTCCGGTGTCCATCGTATTCCAGCGTACTCGATCCTGACCCGGGGAGCGTCGCCGGCGGCTCCGCTCACCGCCGCTCGCCGCCCGACCGACCTACCGGGAGTCCGCACCGTTCCACGGCGGGGCTCCTAGCCCGCCCATCGGCGCCTTCGGCTCCGCTGGGCGCCCAACCAACCCTGCAGGAGTCCGCACCGTTCCACGGCGCGGGCTCCTGGCGGGGTCGGGCCGCGGCCGGTGACGCGGTCAGCCAGATCCTGGGGGTTCCTCACTCGCGGGCGAGCGGCGGTGGCGGGGGTCCCCAGGCCGAGCGTTCCGGACCTACCTGGGGCGCGCCCGGCCCGCGGCGGCAACCGCGGCTGCGACCGCGGCCGAGCCGCTGTCGGGTTGCGCGGTCGCCGTCCCCGCCGCATAATGTCGACATGCGCTTCCGCACCCTCGTCGGAGGCTGTCTCCTGTCTCTGCTGGCGGCATCGCCGCCGCTCGACGCATCGCTCGCCGGAGAGCCGCAGCGCCGGCCGGTTCCCCGCCCGTTCCCCCGGCCCGGCCAAGCCGAGCCGGCCCGCGACGAGGCCCGACCTCGCGCCGAGGATCCGGCCCCGGTGCAGGCGGCGGGCGCGCCGGCGGCCGCCGCCCCCACCGAGGCGGCACTGGGGTTCCCGATCTACCCGGCCGCCCAGTTCATCACCTCTTACGACGCCGGACGCCGACAGCGCTACTACCTCTTCGGTACGAACTCCGACTTCGAAGCGATGGTGCGCTACTACCGCAACGTCCTCCGAGAACGCGGGAACCGCGTGTTCGACGAGCCCCCGACCCACATCTTCGAGGTCGGACGCTTCCGCGAGCGGGAGATGGCCTTTCCCCCGAGCGTGACCGTCAAGGACTATGCGTGGAACGGATCCGAGGGGTACCTGAATCCCGCCGGCGGGGAAGAGCCCGCCCGGTTCAGGACGATCATTCAAATCGTCCCGTCCCCCCCGCAATCGGAGCGCTGAGAGCCCCGCGCCGCCGGGTGTCGCGGCGGCGGACGCCCGCCAGTGAGGGTCGCGCCTCCCCGCAATCGGAGCGCTGAGAGCCCCGCGCCACCGGGTGTCGCGGCTTCGACACCGCCAACGCGGCGACAAGACGACCGGGCGCCGGCGTTTTCGCACCCGCGAAACGCCCAACGCCACCGAAGCGGATCGAGTGCCGGCGTTTCGAACCAGCGAAGCTCCCGGCGCACCTGAAGGCCGCGCCGGCGCGCATCAACCCTGCTTGGCCGTCCGCACGTAGACCTCGCGCTCCTGCCGGAACTCGGCGGACTTCTCGCGCATGCCGGCGCCGATCGCCTCGGACACCCCGATGCCCTTGCCGGCCGCGTAGTCGCGCACCTGCTGCGTCAGCTCCATGCTGCAGAACTTGGGGCCGCACATCGAGCAGAAGTGGGCGAGCTTGGCCCCCTCCGCGGGCAGGGTCTCGTCGTGGAAGGCGCGCGCGGTCCGGGGGTCGATCGACAGGTTGAACTGGTCTTCCCAGCGGAACTCGAACCGCGCCTTCGACAGCGCGTCGTCCCACGCCTGGGCCCTCGGATGCCCCTTGGCGAGGTCGGCGGCGTGGGCGGCGATCTTGTAGGCGATGACTCCCGCCTTGACGTCGTCCCGGTTGGGCAGCCCGAGGTGCTCCTTGGGGGTGACGTAGCAGAGCATGGCGGTGCCGTACCAGCCGATCATCGCGGCCCCGATGGCCGACGTGATGTGGTCGTAGCCGGGGGCGATGTCCGTCGTCAGGGGCCCCAGCGTGTAGAACGGCGCCTCGTCGCACCAGTCGAGCTGGTGCTCCATGTTCTCCTTGATGAGGTGCATGGGAACGTGCCCCGGCCCCTCGTTCATGACCTGCACGTCGTACTCCCAGGCGATGCGGGTCAGCTCGCCCTGGGTCTTCAGCTCGGCGAACTGCGCCTCGTCGTTGGCGTCGGCGATCGACCCCGGGCGCAGGCCGTCACCGAGCGAGAACGAGACGTCGTAGGCGCGCATGATCTCGCAGATCTCGCGGAAGCGCGTGTAGGTGAAGTTCTCTTCGTGGTGGGCGAGGCACCACTTGGCCATGATCGACCCGCCGCGGGACACGATGCCGGTGACCCGACGGGCGGTCATCGGAACGTAGCGCAGCAATACTCCGGCGTGCACCGTGAAGTAGTCGACCCCCTGCTCGGCCTGCTCGATCAGGGTGTCGCGGTAGATCTCCCACGTCAGCTCTTCCGGCCGTCCGCCGACCTTCTCGAGAGCTTGGTAGATGGGCACGGTGCCGATGGGCACCGGCGAGTTGCGGACGATCCACTCGCGGGTCTCGTGGATGTCGGGGCCGGTGGACAGGTCCATCACCGTGTCGGCGCCCCACAACGTCGCCCAGCGCAGCTTCTCGACCTCCTCCTCGATGGACGACGACACCGCCGAGTTGCCGATGTTGGCGTTTATCTTCACGAGGAAGTTCCGGCCGATGGCCATCGGCTCGAGCTCGGGGTGGTTGATGTTGGCGGGGATGATGGCGCGGCCCCGCGCCACCTCGTCGCGCACGAACTCGGGATCGAAACCCTCGCGCAGGGCCACGTACTCCATCTCCTCGGTGACCGCGCCCCGGCGGGCGTGGTGGAGCTGGGTGACCCCGGCTGTCGCGCGCCGCGGGCGGCGGCCCGCCCCGGGCAGCCCCGCCGGCGCGGGCCCGGCCGCATCCGGCCGCGCCTCGACGCCCCCGCGACCGGTGATCCACGCCTCGCGCAGCGGCGGCAGGCCCTGTCGCACGTCGCCGCCCCGGGGGCCGCTGGTATCGTAGACCCGCAAGGGCGGCTCGCCGCCGGACAGGGCAATCTCCCGCATGGGCACGCGCACGCGGTCTCCATCGACGAGGATCCGACGCGAGCCCGGGAACGCGTCCTCGTAGCGGACGGCCGACGACGACGGGAGGGTGGTCTTCTGCGCCATGGGCCGACTATAGCACGCGAAACCGCCCGCCGGAGCACGCCCGGGAACCGGAAACCGCGCGCCCGCCGTAGTACAATTCGGAGTCGCCGCGCCGCCTGATTCACCTCGCCGCGCCGGAATTCGCGCCGGCCGGGCTCGGCGCCGAAGGACCGCATGAACCCGCTCACCGAACCGACCCTGACCACCCGCGAGCGCCCCCTGACGGAAGCGGACCCGGCCATCGCGGCGGTCCTCGCCGACGAGACGGCGCGCCAGAACACGGGGCTCGAACTGATCGCCTCCGAGAACTTCGTCAGCCGCGCCGTGCTCGAGGCGGCGGGCTCGGTGCTGACCAACAAGTACGCCGAAGGGTACCCGGGACGCCGGTATTACGGCGGCTGCGAGCACGTGGACGTAGCCGAGTCGCTGGCCATCGAGCGGGCCCTGGCCCTGTTCGGGGCCGAGCGCGCCAACGTGCAGCCGCACTCGGGGGCCCAGGCCAACATGGCCGCGTACTTCGCCCTGATCGAGCCCGGCGACACGGTGCTGGGCATGAACCTCGCGCACGGCGGGCACCTGACGCACGGCCATCCCCTCAACTTCTCGGGTCAGCTCTACGACATCGTGCCCTACGGCGTGCGGCGGGAGGACGAGCGCATCGACCACGACGAGCTCGCCCGGCTTGCGCGCGAACGCCGCCCGAAGCTGATCATGGTGGGGGCGAGCGCCTACCCCCGGGTGATCGACTTCGCCGGCATCCGGGCCGTCGCCGACGAGGTCGGGGCCTACGTCGTCACCGACATGGCCCACATCGCGGGGCTGGTGGCGGCGGGGCTGCACCCCAGCCCCGTCCCCCACTCGGACATCGTCACCACCACCACCCACAAGACCCTGCGCGGCCCCCGCGGCGGCCTCGTACTGTGCCGCGAGGAGCACGCGAAGGCGGTGAACCGGGCCCTCTTCCCGGGCGTGCAGGGCGGCCCCCTCATGCACGTCGTCGCGGCCAAGGCGGTGTGCTTCCAGGAGGCGGCCGAGCCCGCGTTCCGCGAGTACCAGCAGCAGATCGTCCGGAACGCCGCCCGCCTCGGCGCCGGCCTGCGGGAAGCCGGCTTCCGGCTCGTGAGCGGCGGCACCGACAACCACCTCGTGCTCGTCGACGTGTTCTCGCGCGGCATCACCGGCAAGGATGCCGAGGCCGCGCTGGAGCGGGCCGGCATCACCGTCAACAAGAACGCGATCCCGTTCGACGAGAACCCGCCGATGGTGGCCAGCGGCATCCGCATCGGGACCCCCGCGGTGACCACGCGGGGCATGGCGGAGCCCGAGATGGACGAGATCGCCGGCTGGATCAGCCGCGTGCTCGCGGAACCGGAGTCGGACGCGGCGGCGGCCGACGTGAGGTCGCGGATCGAAGCCCTGTGCCGGAAGTTCCCCTTGTACCCGGACCCACGCTAGAGGCCTCCGCCGCGGAAGCCTCGCGCCGGCGAGACTCCCGACCTGGTCGAGGGCCGCGCCGCAGCCCCCAGGTCGGACAGACGCGGGACGCGGAGCCGCCCGGCGGCGATTCCCGCCCCGCCGGGCCGGCCGAGGTCCAGGCGGGGCAGCGGCGCCGGCCCCTGGTCGACGAGGTCGAGGCGGCGTTCGAGGGGGACGGCCCCCTCGTCTCGGCCCTGCCGTCGTTCGAGCCCCGCGCCGGCCAGCGGGAGATGGCGGCGGCCGCGGCCGGGATCTTCGAGGACGGCGGCGTCTTGCTGGCGGAGGCCGGCACCGGCACCGGCAAGACCCTCGCCTACCTGGTGCCGGCGATCCTGAGCGGCCAGCGCGTGCTCGTCTCCACCGGCACGAAGCAGCTCCAGGACCAGATATTCGACAAGGACCTCCCCGCCCTGCGGGAGGCCCTGGGCGTCGAGTTCACCGCCACCTACATGAAGGGCCGGGGGAACTACCTCTGCCTGCACCGTTTCGAGGCGCTGCGGGACGGGGACCCTCTCGGCCTCGCCCCGGACCGCGGCCACGTGGACGCCATCGCGGCGTGGGCCGCGCGCACCTCGACCGGCGACCGGGCCGAGATCGAGGACCTGCCGGAGGACCTGTCGTTCTGGAGCGAGATCTCGGCCGCCTCGGAGACCTGCATCGGCGCCGAGTGCCCGCAGCACGCCGAGTGCTTCGTCACCCGGATGCGTCAACGGGCGGCCGAGTCGGATCTCGTCATCGTGAACCACCACCTGCTCTGCGCCGACGCGGCGGTGCGCCAGTCGGCCTACGGCGAGGTCATCCCGTCGTACGCCTACGCCGTGATCGACGAGGCGCATCAGCTCGAGGACGTGGCCACGCAGTACTTCGGCATCTCCGTGAGCAACTACCGGCTGGAGAGGCTGGTCGGCGACGGCCGGCGCTGGACGGGCCGCGACCTGGAGGAGGATGCGGAGACCGCCCAGACCCTGTACGGGGCGCTGAACGAGATCGACCAGCGGGCGGCGCTGTTCTTCGCGGCGGTCCGACTGCATCGAGCGCAGGTCGACCGCACCCGCCTGGACGCCGACGTGCTCGATCCGGCGGCCGAGCCGGGGCGGCAGCTCGCGAGCGCGGCGCGGGCGCTGGAGACGGCGGTCGAGTCGTTCCCCAACGCCACCGAAGACCTGCGCGCGCTCGGACGCCGCGCCCGCGAGGTCGCCGACGACATCGACGTGCTGCTCGCCGCCGACGACGACCGCCTCGTGTACTTCCTGGAGCGGCGGGGCCGCGGCACGTTCCTGCGGGCGGCCCCCATCGACGTGTCGTCGATCGTCCGCGAGCTGCTCCTCGACCGCCTGCAGGGCACCATCCTGACATCGGCGACCCTCGCCGTGGACGGCTCCTTCGAGTACCAGCGGTCGCGGCTCGGCATCGGCGACGCGGTCGAGCTGCGCCTCGCGTCGGAGTTCGACTACGCGGCGCAGACCGTGCTGTACCTGCCCCGGGAGATGCCCGAGCCCCGGTCGCCGACGTTCGCCCGCGACGCCGCCCTGCAGATCCGGGCCCTTCTCGACGCCACCGAGGGGCGCGCCTTCGTGCTCTTCACGAGCTACGCCAACATGCGGCAGGTACACCGGCTCATCGCGCCGGCCAGCCCCTGGCCCCTGCTCGTGCAGGGGGACGCCCCGCGCCCGGTGCTGCTGCGCCGGTTCCGAGGGACCCCGAACGCGGTGCTGCTGGCCACGTCGAGCTTCTGGCAGGGCGTCGACGTGGCCGGCGACGCCCTGAGCTGCGTCATCATCGACAAGCTGCCGTTCGCGCCGCCCGGCGACCCCGTGACGGCCGCGCGGATGGAGTCGATCGCCCGGAGCGGGGGCAGCCCGTTCGACGAGTACCAGGTGCCGCTGGCCGTCCTCGGCCTCCTGCAGGGGCTCGGCCGGCTGATACGGCACCGCCGGGACCGCGGGGTGCTGTCGGTACTCGACCCCCGGCTCCTGAGCAAGGGATACGGGCGCCGCTTCCGCGCGTCGCTGCCCCCCACGCCGATCGTGCGCGACGTGGATCGCGTCAGGGCGTTCATGGCGCAGCAGTAAGGTATAAACTCGGGGAAGGCCATCGCCGCGAACGGTTCGGCGACGGCCGATGAGCGCGGCGGCATGAAGAGGATGCGTGACGATGTGCGAGCCGTCGCCACGGACGTGGCGATACTGAGGAACGGCGCCAATCGGCCCGGCGCGGGCAGCGAGACCGGGATGGTTGCGTCGTGAGCGGGCGGCGACTGCACGGGCCGGCCTGGTTGCTTTCGGTCGTTCCCGAAGAGAGGGTGACGACGCCGTGAGAGCCGACTCCCCGCATGGGGACGCCGATAGCGCGCGGGACACGTCGCGCCGACAGCGGTTTCGCGGGGCGGCTGCCTCCGGGCTGCGCCTCGCCGTGGTCGTGACGTTCCTGGGCCTGTCGCATCCCGCGTGGGCCCAATCGACGGGTTCGGTGCACGGCCGCGTCACCACCTCCGACGGCCGGCCCGTGGCCGGGGCCACGGTGACCCTGGTCTCGCTGGAGACCCAGGAGCCCGGCGTCGAGACCGTCACCGACGCCGACGGTCGCTTCCGCGATGTCGACCTCGCCCCCGGGCAGTACAGCGTCAGCGCCGGCAAGGCCGAGCTCGGCGACCAGATCTTCCGCGTGCTCGTGCACCCCGCCGGCGCCGTCGACGTGCGCTTCGTCCTCGAGACGGGGCGGACCGCGGCCCCGTGGCTGCGCGTGCTGCAGGACGACCAGACCGTGGCCGCCGCGTTCGCGGCGGGGGTCCGAGCCAACCGCGAGGGCAACTACGAGGACGCCATCGCGCAGTTCGAGGCGGTGATCGAGATCACCCCGACCTGCGTCGACTGCCACTTCAACATCGGGGTGTCGAACAGCCGACTGAACCGCTACGCCGACGCCGAGGCCGCCTACCGCCAGGCCCTCGCCATCCGGGCCGACTATGCCCCCGCCCACTACGGGCTCGCCGACATCTTCACCCGCCAGAACCGCCCCGAGGCGGCGGCGGCGGCGCGGGGGGAGGCGAACCGCATCGCCGTTCGCCGGCTCGCGGCGGGACGCGCAGCAGCCCGGGAGACCCTGGGCCGCGGCATCGCGATGTGGAACTCGGGCGACGTGGGCGAGGCGTTACGGCTGTTCCAAGAGGCGTCGGAGACGGACCCCGCGTCGGCCGACCCCCACTACTGGCTGGGTCTCGCGTACGAGGCGAGCGGCGACGCGGCGAGCGCGCGGCGCTCGTTCGCCCGCTACGTCGGCGCCGCCCCCGACGGCGAGCACGCGGCGGTGGCCCAGGAGCGGCTGCGCGCCCTGCGGCGCTGATGGACCTCGAAGCCGCCATCTCGGCCAACCTCGACGCCGTCCGCGCCCGGCTCGACCGCGCGGCGGCGGCGGCGGGGCGCAGCCCCGACGAGATCCGTCTGATTGCGGTGTCGAAGACGTTCGGGGTCCCCCATGTCGAGGCGGCGGCCGCGGTCGGGCTACGCGACCTAGGCGAGAACCGCGTCCAGGAGGCCCTCGAGAAGCAGGCCGCGACGCCGGCCCTGTCCGTCCGCTGGCACCTCGTCGGGCACCTGCAGTCGAACAAGGCGCGCAGGGCCGTCGCCTTCGACTGGATACACTCGGTGGACAGCGCCGCCCTGCTCGCGCGGCTGGACGGGGCCGCGGCCGACGCGGGCCGGTCGCCGCAGGTCCTGGCCCAGGTCGACCTCGCCGGCGAGGCGACCAAGCACGGGGCGCGGGAGGACGAGGCGCGCCGCATCGTCGAGGCGGCGGCCGGCTGCCGGGCCGTCCGACTGCGCGGGCTCATGATCCTGCCGCCCTGGTCGGACGACCCCGAGGCGGCGCGGCCCTGGTTCCGCCGCCTGCGCGCGCTCCGGGACGAGCTGCAGGCCGGCGCCCCCGCCTCGGTCCGCCTCGACACGCTCTCGATGGGGATGAGCCACGACTTCGAGGTCGCGATCGAGGAGGGCGCAACCATGGTCCGGGTCGGGACGGCGATCTTCGGCCGGCGGCGGCGCCCCGCCGGCGCGTGAGGACGGAACCGCAGCCCCGTTCGTTCCCCGGCTGACGCCCGCCCTGATCGAGTCGTCCGACCGCCGCGCAGCACCCCGCTGCGCCGGCCTAGCCGGGGCCGCCGGCGCCGCGACGGCGCAAGAACGGAGCCGTACCCGCTCGTCGGCCGGATCTTCACGGCACCGCCTTGAACAGGCAGTCCCTACGGGTGCGGGTAAGGACGAAGCCGTACCCGCTCGTCGGCCGATCTTCACGGCTCCGCCTCGAACGGGCAGTCCCAGCGGGTGCGGGTAAGGACGAAGCCGTGCCCGCTCGTCGGCCGGATCTTCACGGCACCGCCTTGAACAGGCGGTCCCAGCGGGTGCGGGTGAAGAAGTGGGCGGCGGAGGAGCCCAGTCGGCGCAGGGTGGCGCCGACGCCGACCTCGGCGTAGAAGTCGCTGCCGGACTCGTACGACCAGTAGAGCATGAACGCCCGGCCCTTGACGTGCTCCATCGGCAGCGGACCCCAGTAGCGGCTGTCCTCGGAGTCGCCGCGGTTGTCGCCCATCATGAAGAGGTGGCCCTCGGGAATCGTGGTCGGCCCGAACGTGCCCCGGATATCGAGCGGCAACCGCCCGTCGGGGCGCATCGGATCGAGATAGGGCTCGTCGATGGCGTTCCCGTCGATGAACACCCGCCCCTGCCGCCCCTCGATGGTCTCGCCGGGGAGGCCGATGACCCGCTTGATGAAGTCGCGCTCGGGGTCCTCGGGGAACTTGAAGACGAGGACATCGCCTCGCTCGACATCGCCCATGGGCAGGAACATCCGCTCCAGCCCGGTCGCGGCCGGCGCGTGGACGAACTTGTTCACGAGCAGGTGGTCGCCGATGAGCAGGTTCTCCTCCATCGACCCGGTGGGGATCTTGAAGGCCTGCACGACCCACGTGCGCACGAACAGGGCGAGGATGACCGCGATGACGATCGACTCGAAATACTCCCGCGCCGTCGACTTCCTGAACGTCGTCTCTCCAGCCATGACCCCTCGCCCCGAAGTCGCCGCCGGCGGCGCCGCCCTTCACCCGCGCGATCCGGCGGCCCCGCCCGCATCCACCGGCGCGGCGGGCCGGCCCGACCCACCTTCGCCCTCGGCTCCGCTGGCTCGCGCCGACCAAACCTCAGCGAGTCTGCGGCTCCTCCGGCGGCGGCGCCGTTCCACGGCGCAAACTCTTATTCCGTGTCCACCGTCAGCACCGCGAGGAACGCTTCCTGCGGAATCTCCACCCGGCCCACCCGCTTCATGCGCCGCTTCCCCTCCTTCTGCTTCTCGAGGAGCTTGCGCTTCCGGGAGATGTCGCCGCCGTAGCACTTCGCGAGCACGTTCTTGCGGAGCGCCTTGACGGACTCTCGGGCAATGATACGCCCCCCCACCGTCGCCTGTATCGCCACCTCGAACATCTGCCGCGGGATGAGCTTCCGCAGCTTGACGGCGAGGGCGCGGCCCCGCGCGTACGCCGAGTCCTTGTGCACGATGACCGACAGGGCGTCGACGGGATCGCCGTTCACGAGGAGATCGAGCTTGACGAGGGGCGACGTCCAGTAGCCGGTGACGTGGTAATCGAGGGACGCGTAGCCTCGCGACAAGGTCTTCAGCCGGTCGTAGAAGTCGAGGACGACCTCGTTGAACGGCAGCTCGTAGGTGATCATCACGCGGTTCGAGGCGAGGTATTCGAGCCCCTTCTGCACCCCGCGCTTCTCCTGGCACAGCTGCAGGATGCCGCCGACGTGGTCGGACGGGGTCAAAATCATCGCGGTGATGACCGGCTCTTCGAGGGCCGCGATGTTCCCGGCGTCGGGCAGCTTGGCGGGACTGTCGACCTCGAGCGTCTCGCCGGCGGTGGTGGTGACCCGGTAGAGGACGCCGGGGGCGGTGGTCACCAGGTCCATGTCGAACTCGCGCTCGAGCCGCTCCTGGATGATCTCGAGGTGCAGCAGGCCGAGGAAGCCGCAGCGGAACCCGAAACCGAGCGCGTTCGAGGTCTCGGGCTCGAAGAAGAACGAGGCGTCGTTCAGCCGGAGCTTTTCGAGGGCCTCGCGCAGGTCGCTGTACTGGTGCCCCTCGACGGGATAGAGCCCCGCGAACACCATCGGCTTCATCTCGGTGAAGCCCGCGCACGGCTCGACCGCGGGCCGGGCCGCCTCGGTGATGGTGTCGCCGATCTTCGCGTCGCCGACGGTCTTGATGCCGGCGATGACGAAGCCGACCTCGCCCGCCCCGAGCTCGGCGACCACCTTCGGCTTGGGCGAGAAGACCCCGACCTGCTCGACCTCGTAGTCCTGGCCCCGCGCCATCAGGCGGACCTTCGTCTTCGGCCGAACCACCCCGTCGACCACGCGGATGAGCACGATGACCCCGCGGTACGAGTCGTACCACGAATCGAAGATCAGCGCCTTGAGGGGGCCGTCGCGATCTCCGGCCGGCGGCGGCACGCGCGCCACCACCGCGTCGAGCACCGCCCGCGCCCCCGCGCCCTCCTTGGCGCTGGCGAGGATGGCGTCGGCCGCGTCGAGGCCGACGATGTCCTCGATCTGGCGGGTCGTCTCGCCGGGCTGCGCCCCCGGCAGGTCGATCTTGTTGACGACGGGCACGATCTCGAGGTCCTGGTCGACGGCGAGATAGGCGTTGGCGACGGTCTGGGCCTCGACCCCCTGGGAGGCGTCGACGAGCAGCACCGCCCCCTCGCACGCGGTCAGGGCCCGGGTCACCTCGTAGGAGAAGTCGACGTGCCCCGGCGTGTCGATGAGGTTGAGGACGTGCGGCGCCCCCCCTTCGGGCGTATAGCTCAGCCGGACCGCGTGGGCCTTGATGGTGATGCCCCTCTCGCGCTCGAGGTCCATCGAGTCGAGCACCTGCGCCTCCATCTCGCGGGGGCGGAGAGCGCCGGTCAGCTCGAGGAACCGGTCCGCGAGGGTCGACTTGCCGTGATCGATGTGCGCAATGATGGAGAAATTGCGGATGTGGCGCTGGTCCATGAAGGGGTCGCCATTATAGCCCGACGCGTCGGCGCTGCTTGCGGTCGCGTTGGGAGTCTGCGCCGACCCGACCCCCCGGCGCGCGGTCTTCCGGGCCGGAGGACGTCGTTCGCGACTCGATTCCCGCCCGGCCCACCCAGGCCGTCGGCGCCGCCTCCGCGGCGCCGGCCCCGGCGCGGAGACACGGCATGGCGAGCAGCACCCGCCCAGGGCCGTCGGCGACGCCTCGCGGCGCAGGGGCTAGGCCGGCGGCGCCCGCCGCTCGGCCAGCGGCACGAACGCCCGGGGATATTCGGGCCCCACGTATTCCGCCCGGGGCCGGATGAGGCGGTTGTTCTCGTACTGCTCCAGCACGTGCGCGGTCCAGCCCGCCACGCGGCTCGCCACGAAGATGGGCGTGAACAGCTCGGTGGGAATGCCCAGCACGTGGTAGGTCGACGCCGAGTAGAAGTCGACGTTGGGGTCGATCCCCGTCTCGTCCTTCATGACCCTCTCGATGACCTGGGACATCGCGAACCAGCGGGGCTGCCCCGCCTGCTCGCCGAGGTCGCGCGACATCCGGCGCAGGTGGGTCGCGCGGGGATCCTCGGTGCGGTACACGCGGTGGCCGAAGCCGGGCACGCGCCGCTTCCCGGCGAGCATGCCGCGAATCGCGTCCTCGACCCGCCGGTCGTCGGCGTCGCCGCCGATGGCCAGCAGCATCCGCATGACGGCGGCGTTGGCTCCGCCGTGCAGGGGCCCCTTCAGCGCCGCGACCCCCGCCACCACGGTCGAGTGCAGGTCGGTGAGGGTCGCCGCCGCCACCCGCGCCGCGAACGTCGACGCGTTCAGCTCATGGTCGGCGTGGAGGATCAGCCCCACGTCGAACGCGCGGGCGGCGAGGGCGGACGGACGCTCGCCCGAAAGCAGGTAGACGAAGTTGGCGGCGTGCCCCAGCACCGGGTCGGGGGCCAGCGGCGCGCCTCCCGCCGCGAGCCGGCCCAACGTCGCGACCAGGGTGCCGGTCTGCGCGGTCAGCCGCACCGCCTTGCGCCGCGACGCGGCGGTCGAGTCGTCGCCGGCGTCGGGATCGTAGTGGGCGAGGGCCGACACCCCGGTGCGCACCGCGTCCATCATGTCTCCCGGCGGCAGCGACCGGAGCAACCGGACGACGGGCTCGGGGAGGGCGCGGTGCCGCGCCAGATCGGTCTGCAGGTCGCCGAGCTCGGCCCGCGTCGGCAACCGACGCCGCCAGAGGAGGAAGCAGACCTCCTCGAAGGTGGCGTGGCGGGCCAGATCGTGGATGTCGTGCCCGCAGTAGGCGAGCACGCCGCGCTTCCCGTCGAGATGGCAGATGCGCGACGTGGCCGCGACGACCTCGTCGAGCCCCGCCGCCGTCGCACGTGTGGTCATCCATCCCGAAGAATAGTGGCCCACGCCGGGGACCGCAACCGCGCCGCCCCGCCCGCGACCCCGCGCCCTCGGCCGCACCGGTGCTGGCGGCCGGGCGGCGGCGGCGGCCGCCGCCGCCCCTGCGGCTCGCCGGCCGTGAAGCCCCCGGGGCCCGGACGGGCCGACGTCGGCCGCGGCCGCCGCCGACGCCGGCCGCGACGCCGGCCGCGGCGTCTGTATGATCGAGGACATGGAACCGGGGCGGCTTCGTTCTCTTCTCGAGAGGGTGCGCAGCGGGGCGCTCGGCGTGGACGCGGCGCAGGCGGAGGTGGCGGCGTCGATGCGTGGCGCGCCGTTCGAGGACCTCGGGTTCGCCCGCGTCGACCACCACCGGGCGATCCGCCAGGGCTTTCCCGAGGTCGTCTTCGGCGCCGGCAAGACCCCGCAGCAGGTGGCGGACATCGCCGCCCGCATCGTCGGGGCGGACCAGACCCTGCTGGTGACGCGGACCGACGCCGCCGCGTTCGCCGCGGTGCGCGAGCGCGTGCCCGACGCGGTCTTCCACGCCGAGGCGGGCGTCGTCAGCCGCACCCGGGGGGGAGAGCCGACGGGCCGGGGCACCGTCCTCGTCGTGTCCGGGGGAACCGCCGACCAGCGCGTCGCGGAGGAGGCGGCGGTTACCGCCGCGGTCATGGGCAACCGCGTCGAGCGGCTCTACGACGTCGGGGTGGCGGGCCTCCACCGGCTGCTGGCGGCGCGGGCGCGCTTGGAGGAGGCGCGGGTCATCGTGGTGGCGGCGGGCATGGAGGGCGCCCTCCCGAGCGTGGTGGGGGGGCTGGTCGCGGCCCCCGTCATCGCGGTGCCCACCAGCGTGGGCTACGGGGCGGGCGCCGGGGGCGTCGCCGCCCTGCTCTCGATGCTGAACAGTTGCGCGACGGGAGTAACGGTGGTCAACATAGACAACGGATTCGGGGCCGCCGCCATGGCCAGCCTCATCAACCATCTCTGAGGCGCCCGCCGAGAGCCCGCGCAGAAGCTCGCACGGAGCGCAGACACCGGCGACGCGGGGCGCTGGCGCGCCCGAGCCGCCGACTCGCCCCCCCAAGGGGGGAAGTGATGGGCTGAACCGGGGTGCATTCCAGCCAGGATGTCGTGGACCCGCAAGAGAGGGGTGGGTTGAGCGCGTCGGGGACCCATGATATTCTCTCTTGTTCGGAGCCTGCGCCTCCGACCCCTCGATCGCCGTGGCCGCGGCGGCCCGGGAGCCCGGCCCGGCCGCCTCGGAAGCCGGGCCGCCCGGGCCGGGTCAGCGTCTGTACAGCACCGGCACCGTTTACCGCGATGCACGCAGGAACCCAGACGACCCTCGAGTTCGACCGCGTGGTCGAGGTGGTCGCCAGTCATGCCCTGACACCGCTGGGCGCAAGCCGGCTCGAGCAACTGAGCCCCCTCACCGACCGGCGCGCCGTCGAGGCCGCGCTCGCCCATACCACCGAAGGCGTGCGGTTTCTCGCCGCCAACGAAGGAGGCCTTCCCCTCGAAGCGCCCCGCGACCTCCCGGGGATCCTGTCGAGGCTCGCCATCGAGGCGCACCCCCTCGCCCCGATCGATCTGCGGAAGCTGGCCGACTTCCTGCAGTCGGTGGAACGCTCGTGCCAGGCCGTCCGCGACGCCGGCGGAGGGCCGTATCCGGCGCTGACCACCATCGCGAACGGCTGCGCCGCCTGGACCCGGGAGTGCGAGGACGTCGCCCGCAAGATCGACGCCGCCGGCGACGTCAACGACGATGCGAGCCCCGAGCTGAAGACGATCCGCAGCCGGCTGCGCAAGCAGCGCAACCGGCTGAGGGGCAATCTCGAGTCGTTTCTGCGGGGCCGGGAGACGGCCCGGTACCTGCAGGAGCGGGTGGTCACCGAGCGCAACGGACGGTTCGTGCTGGTGGTCCGGGCGGAGCACCGCACTGCCATCCCCGGCATCGTGCACGGCAGCTCGACGAGCGGGGCCAGCCTGTTTCTAGAGCCGCTCAGCACCGTCGACCTCAACAACGAGATCGTCGCCCTGGAGCAGCACGAGGAGGACGAGGTCCGCAAGGTGCTGGTGGGGCTCTCCTCGGGGTTCCGGCGACGCGCGGCGGACCTGCGGCGGACCCTGACGGGGGCCACGGACCTGGACGCGGTGCAGGCGCGCGCCGCGTTCGCGGCCTCGATCGGCGGGGTGGAGCCGGAGCTCGCGGCCGACGAGACGTTCGAGCTGCGGGCGGCCCGGCACCCGCTGCTGATGAGCGCGGTGACGGGCCGGCTCGAGACGCCCCCGCGCGAGGGCGCGCGGGACGAGCCCGGTCGTCCGCTCGCCGCGACGGCGCCCGCGTCGCCCCCCGCGTCGCCCCCCCGCGATGGCGCGCGGGACGAGCCGGTCCCCGTCGACGTCGTGATGCAGCCGCCCGACCGCGCGCTGATCGTCACCGGGCCGAACACCGGCGGGAAGACCGTCGCGCTGAAGACGGCGGGGCTGTTGACGCTCATGGCCCAGGCCGGCCTGCACATCCCCGCCGCCGCGGGCTCCGCCATCCCGGTTTTCCAGTCGGTCTTCGCGGACATCGGCGACGAGCAGTCGATCGCCGCCAACCTGAGCACGTTCTCGGGCCACCTGAGCAACATCGCGGCGATGGACCGGCGGCTGGCCCTTCCCGCCCTGATTCTCCTCGACGAAGTCGGCGCCGGCACCGACCCGGTGGAGGGCGGGGCCCTCGGATGCGCGGTGGTCGAGCACTTCCGCGCCCGCGGCGCCCACGTCGTCGCGACCACCCACGACGACGTGCTCAAGTCCTACGGGGCCACGACGGCGGGGGCGGCGGTCGCCGCGTTCGGCTTCGATCCCGAGACGTTCGCGCCGACCTATCGGCTCGTCTACGGGTCGGCCGGCCGCAGCCTGGCTCTGGAGATCGCGGGGCGGCTGGGCCTCGCGCCCGAGATCATCACCGCCGCCGCCGACCGGCGCAGCGCCCGGGAGGCGCAGCTCGCGGAGCACCTGGCCCGGATCGACGCCGACCGCCGCGAGCTCGACGGCCTGCGCGAGGCGCTCGGGGAACGGGAGCGGTCGCTGGCCGCGCGCGGCGACGAGATCGCCCGGCGCGAGCGCGAGCTGGACGAGCGCGACGAGGCCGGCCGCAAGCGCTTCGAGCAGTCGCTCGGCGAGCGGCTCCGGAGCGCCCGCGGCGAGATCGACGCGATCGTCGGCGGCCTGCGCGAACGGGTCGCGTCGCTGGAGCGCGAGGCGGGGGACCGGATCGACCATCGGAAGCCCGCGCTGTCGACCGGCGACAGCGGCGCCCTCCGGGCGGAAGCGCAGTCGGCGCTGGAGGCCGTCGCCCGGGCGGCGGACGTCCCCGCCGGGGAGGCGCCCCCCGCACCCGCCGCGCCGTCGCTCGACGTCGAGGTCGGGGCCTGGGTGACGGTGTCGACGCTCGGGGTCGACGGCACGGTGCGGTCGCTCCACGGGGCCGACGCCGACGTGGACGTGAACGGCAAGCGCCTGCGCGTGCCTCTCGCCTCGCTGCGGGCCGCGAGCGCACGCCGCAAGGCGCCGCAGCGGTCCAGCCGGGTCGCCATTCACGTCGAGGAGCCGGGCGTGCCCCTGGAGGAGTTGAACGTCATCGGGTGCCGGGTCGACGAGGCCCTGTCGCGGGTGGAGAAGCACCTCGACCACGCCATGATGAGCGAGACGCGCACGGTCCGCTTCGTCCACGGGCACGGCACCGGCCAGCTGCGGCGCTCGATCACGCGGTTTCTCGATACGCACCCCTGCGTGCGGCGGGTGTCGGCGGCGCCCCCCGAGGACGGCGGGGGCGCGGTCACGATTGCCGAGCTGAAGGAATGATCCGCTGACATGGGTCTGTTTCCGCAATCGTTCATCGACGACCTGAAGTCGCAGGCGGACATCGTGCAGGTCGTGCAGGCGTACGTCCCCCTCCGGCGGGCGGGGGCCGGCTTCGTCGGCCTCTGCCCGTTCCACGGCGAGAAGACCCCTTCGTTCAACGTCAACCCCGACAAGGGCTTCTTCCACTGCTTCGGATGCGGCGTGGGCGGCGACGTCCTCAAGTTCATCGAGCTCCAGGAGAAGCTGGGATTCCAGGACGCGGTGCGCCATCTCGCGCAGCGCGTCGGCCTCCAGGTTCCCGAGGCCGCGACCGATCGCGACGCCGCGGCGGAGGCCGAGCGCGAGGCGCTGGTCGGCATCCACGAAGCGGCGGCGGGGTTCTTCGCCGCGCGCCTGGCCGAAGCGGCGGGCGGGGCGGCGAGGGACCACCTCGCGGCCCGCGGCATCACCCCGGACACCACGGAGCGGCTCGGGCTGGGATTCGCGCCGGCGGGCCGCGACGGCCTGACCGCACACCTGCGCGAACAGGGCTACGCGGACGACCTCCTGGCCCGGAGCGGACTCGCCGTTTCCCGGGAGGGAGGGCCCCTCCGCGACCGGTTCCGCAACCGGCTCGTCATTCCCATCGCCCGGGACAGCGGGACGGTCATCGCCTTCGGGGCGCGGGCCCTAGCCCCGGATCAGCAGCCGAAGTACCTGAACTCGCCGGAGACCGCCATCTACACGAAGGCCCGTACGCTGTACGGGCTCCACCTCTCGAAGCGCGCCATCCGCGACGCCGGCTACGCGGTCCTCGTCGAGGGGTACTTCGATCTCGCGCAGGCGGTCCAGGCCGGGGTCGACCCCGTCGTCGCCTGCTGCGGCACCGCTCTGGGAGAGCGGCAGGCCCGGTTGCTCAAGCGGTTCACGCCGAAGGTGATCGTGAGCTTCGACCCCGATCCGGCCGGGGCCGGGGCTGCGTCCCGGACCGGCGGTCTGCTGCTGGCCCAGGGGTTGCAGGTCAACGTGGCGGTGCTCGCGGACGGGGAGGACCCCGACACGTGTATCCGGAAGCACGGGGTCGACCGATACCGCGAAACGCTCCGCGCGTCGCGGCCGTATCTGCAGTACGTGCTCGATCGCGAGGCGGCGGCGCGGGACCTGACCCGCGGCGACCACCGGCGCGAGTTCCTGGCGCGCATGCTGGAGGTGGCGGCGCACGTTCCGGACGCGGCGGAGCGGGACCGGTTCGCCGACGGCCTCGCGCATCGGGCGGGAATTCTCGAGGACGTCGCGCGCCGGGAGATCCGCCGGGCGGCGGTGGCGAGGCGGACGACCGTCGACGAACACCGCGTGGCGACGGGCCGGCGCGTGAAGCCGGCGGAGAAGGGGCTCGTCTGGGCCTTGGTGCGGGACACCGCGGCGGCGATGGAGATCCTCGCCGGCCTGGATGGCGAGGACATCACGGGCCTGGCGACGGAGCCGATTCTCGCCACCGCCCGATCGCTGGCCGACTGGCCGGCCGACGCCGTCCTCGACGCCCTCGGGCAACGCCTGAACCCGGAAGAGGCGGCATGGATGGCGCGGGTCGGGGCCGGCGACCGGCCGCCGGCGGCGGCCATCGACTGCGGGCACGAGATCAAGCGTCTCGCCTGCGAGCGCCGGCGCGCCGCGGTCCAGGACGAGATCGACCGCTGCCAGCAGCTCGGCACGCCGTCGGCCCTCGCCGAGATCGACGTGCTGTGGCGGAAGAAGCGTGATCTGTCCGCGAAGCTGGAGTCCCTGAGATGACGGACGGCTCTATGAGCCCTGACGGGGAGGAATGCCTTTGTCGCTAGAAGAAAAGTACGACGAAGTCAGACAGCTCATCCAGATCGGCAAGGAGAAGGGGTACCTGCTCTATGACGAGGTGAACGAGTTGCTTCCGCCGGACATCACCACGTCCGACGAGCTCGACGAGCTGTTCACGACGTTCGGCAACGCCGGCATCGAGGTCGTGGACTCGGAGCAGAAGTACCGGGAGGACAAGCTGCTCGACCGCCGCGGCGAAGGCTCGGACATCGAGCTGGACCTGACGCCGAGCGCCATCGACAAGACCAACGACCCGGTGCGGATGTACCTCCGCGAGATGGGCACGGTGCCCCTGCTGACCCGCGAGGGGGAGGTCGAGATCGCCAAGCGCATCGAACGCGGCAAGCTCTCGATCATGAAGGCGGTCTCGCGGATGCCGATCGTCGTCCAGCAGGTCATCGACATGGGCGACCGGATGAAGAACGGCGAGCGCACCGTTCGCGAGATCGTCGTCTTCCAGGAGGACGAGATCACCGAGGAGAAGATGCGCCGCCTGTCGCGCACCGTGCTCGATCGGATCGAGCGGATTCGAAAGGCCCGGAAGGAAGCCCGGCGGCGCGAGACCCTGCTCGGCGAGATCTCGAAGCGCGAGAAGAAGAAGTACCGGCGGGGCTACCGGAGCCTGCTGCGGGCCCGCGTCACGCTGTCCCGGCACGTTCGCGGGTTCGAGTTCACGGAGGGCGTCAAGCGGCGGCTGACGGACGCTGCGAAGGAAGCGGTGGAGGGCGTGCAGGCGATCCAGAGCGAGCTGGCGCATCTCGATCGGCAGTTGAAGGCCAAGACGCCCCGACGGGACGAAGATCGGAAACGGCTGACGCGGCGGCAGCGCGAGATGCGCGCGCGGCTGCGCGCGCGAGCGGAGGAGATGCAGCAGCCGGCGCCGGAGATCGAGCAGACCCACCGGGCCATCTTCCGGGGGGAGATGCTCGCGGAGATGGCCAAGAAGGAGCTCGTCGAGGCGAACCTCCGGCTGGTGGTCTCCATCGCCAAGAAGTACACGAACCGCGGCCTCCAGTTCCTCGATCTCATTCAGGAGGGCAACATCGGCCTGATGAAGGCCGTCGACAAGTTCGAGTACCGCCGGGGGTACAAGTTCTCGACCTACGCGACGTGGTGGATCCGCCAGGCGATCACCCGGGCCATCGCCGATCAGGCGAGGACCATCCGTATCCCGGTGCACATGATCGAGACGATCAACAAGCTGATTCGCACGTCACGGGCGCTGGTGCAGGAGCTGGGGCGGGAGCCGACCTCCGAGGAGATTGCCGAGCGGATGGACATCCCCGTCGGCAAGGTCCGGAAGGTGCTGAAGATCGCCCAGGAGCCGATCTCGCTCGAGACGCCGATCGGCGAGGAAGAGGACAGCCACCTGGGGGACTTCATCGAGGACCGGCAGGAGGTGTCTCCCGCCGACGCGGTGATCAACCTCAACCTCAAGGAGCAGACGGAGAGCGTGCTGCGGACCCTGACCCCGCGCGAGGAACGGGTCGTCAAAATGCGATTCGGCGTGGGCGACGGCAGCGAGCACACGCTGGAAGAGGTCGGCCAGAACTTCGCGGTGACCCGCGAGCGCATACGCCAGATAGAGGCCAAGGCGCTGCGGAAGCTGCGGCATCCGTCGCGCAGCCGGCGGCTGCGGGCGTTCCTCGAAGGTACGTAGCCCGTCATCATCGCCATGGCTCCGCTTGGCGCCCAACCGGTCCTCCGGGAGCCCGCGCCGTTCCACGGCGCAGGCTCCCGTCCGGCGGCGTGCCGGGCGGCGACGGCTACCCGTATGCGCCGCCCCCATCGGGCCCATAGCTCAGCGGTAGAGCCGCCGGCTCATAACCGGTCTGTCCCAGGTTCGAATCCTGGTGGGCCCACCACCTGAAAGAGCAGCCGCGAGACCATGCCTGTCAGCCCGTTGCGCGTGTCCGCGGCAGGCTCGACGAGCACCGCGCGGCGTACCTGCCCCGCCCTCCCGGCGGGGTTTTTTTTGCCCGGAAGGCGACGCCGTCACTGGAGACCCGACATCCGATGCTGCCCGATCTCGAACGGTTGATACGCCTGCAGCGCCTCGACGACGCAACCGTCGAGACCCGGCGCACGGTCGCCGCCTTCCCCGAGGGCATGGCCGCCCTCGACGAGCGGCTGCAGGCCGGCCGCGCCCGGACCGAAGACGCCCGGCGGCGACAGGAGGAGGCGCGGAAGAGCCGGCGGGAGGTCGAGAAGGGGCTCGGCGAGGTTCAGGGCCGCTTGTCCCGGTTCAAGGACCAGCTCATGGCCGTCAAGACCAACAAGGAGTACACGGCCATGCAGCACGAGATCGCCACCGCCGAGGCGGAGGTGGCCCGGCTCGAGGACACGATTCTCGAGCAGATGATCGAGGCTGACGAGATCGAGGCCGCCGTCGACGGGGCGGAGCGCGCGGAGCGGGAGGAAGCGGCGGCCGTGGAGCGCGAGCGCGCCGAGCTCGAGGCCCGACACGCGGCGATGGAGCGCCGATTGGCCAACGCCGCGGAGGAACGGGCCAGGCTGACCGAGAGCATCGGCGCGGAGAGCCTTCGGCTCTTCGAATCGATAGCCGGCCAGCGCCAGGGTCGGGCCGTGGTCGAGGCCAGGAACGGGCACTGCACGGTGTGCAACGTGCGGCTCCGCCCCCAGGTCTTCAACCAGATCCTGCTCAACACCGAGCTGATACGGTGTGAGAGCTGCCTGCGCGTGCTGTATCACGACCCCGACCGCGCCCCCGATCCGCCGCCGGAGGACGGCCCGACGGGGTGACCCGTCCGGGAGCCTGCGCCGCGGAGGCGCGCACTCCTACTTCGCGCGTCGCCGCAGGAAGACGGGCACCTCCGCCGGGGCGTCCGACTCGGCGGCTTGGTCGCCGTTCCCGCCGGGCGCCGGCAGCGGCAGGGTGATGACCGGCGGACGCCGCAACGGCGCCTCGCGCGCCGGCTCGGCCGCGCTCGAATCGTCCTGCCAGTCCGCGTATTGCTGCAGATCGATGGGCGTATCGGCGGCGGCCCGGTCGGTCTTCGGCACGGCGGCGTCCGGACCGCCGAGCCCGGTCGCGATCACCGTCAGCTTGACCTCGTCCGCGATGTCGTGATCGATGACGACGCCGAAGATGATGTTGGCGTCCTCGTGCGCCGACTCCTGGATGATCGAGGTCGCCTCGTGGACCTCGGTCAACGACAGGTCGTTGCCGCCGGTGATGTTGATGATGACCCCGCGGGAGCCCTCGACGGTGGCGTCCTCCAGCAGGGGGCTGGAGATGGCCTGTTTCGCGGCCTCGACCGACTTGGCCTCGCCGCGACCGACGCCGGTGCCCATGACGGCCGGCCCCGCCTCCGCCATGATCGCCTTGACGTCCGCGAAGTCGAGGTTGATGAGGCCGGGCTTCAGGATGAGATCCGAGATGCCCTGAATGGCCTGGCGGAGCACGTCGTCGGCGGTGGCGAACGCCTCGGGCAGCGTCGTCGAGCGATCGGTGGTGGTCAACAGCCGTTCGTTGGGAATCGTGATCATGGTGTCGACGCACTCGCGCAGCTCCGCGAGCCCGCGCTCCGCCTGGAGCTGGCGCCGCCGTCCCTCGAACTTGAACGGCTTGGTGACGACCCCCACCGTCAGCGCCCCGAGTTCGCTCGCGAGGCTGGCGATGACCGGCGTCGCCCCGGTGCCGGTGCCGCCTCCGAGGCCGGTGGTGACGAAGACCATGTCGGCCCCGTCGAGGGCCGAGATGAGCTGGTCGGTGTCCTCTAGGGCGGCCTGCCGGCCCACGCTCGGCGACGCCCCCGCCCCCAGGCCCTTCGTCAGCTTGGCCCCGATCTGGATGCACAGCGGCGCCTCGCTGTGGCTCAACGCCTGGGCGTCGGTGTTCGCGACGATGAACTCGACGGCGGTGACGCCGGAGCGGACCATGCGATTGACGGCATTGCCGCCGCCGCCGCCCACGCCGATGACCTTGATGCGCGCGCCCAACGCGTCGATCGGGTCGTGTATCGTCAAGCGCGGGCTCTGTTGATGGGTTGGCGGCGCCTGACGAGCGCCGTCGTCACCGCGTGCGTCTCCCGGCCCAGTAGTAGACTCCATCCACTCCCCCTTGTCGTTCCGCCAACGCGCGGCCGCTGCCGCTCGCATCCCGTCGACGGCCCGGCGGCGGATGCCGACCGTGGCCGCCCGTCCCAATCACCTCGTCCCGGCCCGGAGAGCGTCGCCCAAGCCTCGGCTCGCCGCCCGGCCGGCCCTTCATCCAGGAGCCCTTCATCCAGGAGCCCGCGCCGCCCACGGCGCAGGCTTCCGGTCAGGCCCAGCTGCGACCCCGGGCCCGCCCCAGGAACCGGAGCAGCCCTCTCAGGCGACCGGTGAGGCTCCGGTCGACACTCCACCAGCCCTCGTTCACCTGCTCCTGCATCTGACGGCGGTGGGCGTGCTTCACCAGCCCCACCCCGGTCGCGAAGGCCGGGCTGTCGACGTGATCGGTGAGGCCGCCGACGCCGGCCGGCCGCCCGCGACGGATCGGCAGATCGAAGATCTGCTCGGCGATCTCCGCCATCCCCTCCAGCAGGGCTCCCCCGCCGCAGAGCACGATGCCCGAATGCAGCGAGTCTTCGTAGCCGGCGCGCCGTATCTCGTCCCACAGCTTGTGGAACAGCTCCTCGGCGCGCGGCTGCAGGACCCGGGACAGCACTCGCCGGGACATCTTCCGCGGCGGCCGCCCCCCGACGCTCGCGACCTCGATGCGCTCGTCCTCTTCGACCATCGCGTCGAGCGCGCAACCCTGAAGGCGCTTGATCCGCTCGGCGTCGGGGATCGGCATGCGCAGGTCGACCGCGACGTCGTTGGTGAAGTGGTCGCCGCCGAGGGTGACGACGGCGGTGTGCCACAGGCTGCCGCGCTCGAAGATGGCGAGGTCGGTGGTGCCGCCGCCGACGTCGACCAGCGCCACGCCGAGGTCGCGCTCGGCCGGGGTGAGCACCGACTCGCTCGCCGCAAGCTGATCGATGAACATGTCGGCGACCTCGACCCCCGCCTGGTTCACGCAGGCGATGATGTTCTGGGTCGACGAGATGCTGCCCGTGACCACGTGCACGTTGACCTCGAGGCGCGAGCCGGTCATCCCGATGGGGGCGCTGATGCCGTCCTGGCCGTCGACCACGAAGTTCTGGGCGAGGAGGTGCACGATCTCGCGGCCTCTCGGCAGGGTCACCGCCTTCGCGGCGTCGATTGCGCGGCGGACGTCGCCGCCGGTGATCTCGCGGTGGCGGTCCGCCACCGCCACCACGCCCCGGCTGTTGAACGCCCGCAGGTGCGCCCCGGAGAGACCGAGGGCGACCGAATCGATCTCGACGCCGGCGGTGAGCTCGGCCTCTTCGATCGCGCGCGCGATCGACCCGACCGCGGCCTCCAGGTTGACGACGACCCCGCCCCGCACGCCCTGGGCTTCAACGACCCCCACGCCGATGACGTCGAGGCCGCCGTCGTCGAGGGGCTCGGCCACGATGGCCGCCACCGTCGACGTGCCGACGTCGAGGCCGACGAGATGATTGTCCTTTCGCGCCATGGAACCCCCGTCCGGCACGCGCCAGTCGTTCGTCACGCCATGAACTTCGCGTGTCGACTTGACCCTGTCGGTCACCGCGTCAACGGCTTTCGGCGCCGCATACCTGAACACCCGGCGGCGGCGCCGCACTAGTGGACTGTCCCGGAGCTTCCTTTGCCGTTCTGTCGCTGGTCTTCGCTGGCAGACGCTGCGAAAACGCCCCGCGACATGGGCAGCTCCTCTCAGGGACGGTCAACTAGCGACGCAACGCAAGGGCGCCGCCGGTCCTGACGCCCGCCGGCTCGGCGACCCCATCGGCTCGCCCGCGCCAGACCGGCTCCGGCCGGCCCGCGGACCGGACGACCACGCGCGGTTCGAACCGCAGGTCGACCTCGTCGATGTCCCGGACCTCCTCTCGCAGCACCGGCGCGAGCTCGGTGTAGAGCCGCAGCCGCGCGAGGAACCGCTCCGCCCCCAGGCGCAGCAGGACCACGTCGTCGTCGAGCAGCACGACCGCGTCGAGGGGGTCGGCGACGTCGATCTGGGAAACCGCGCCCAACGCGTCGGGCCGACCCGCCAGCTCCGCGAGCAGGCGCACCACCAGGGCCATGCGCCGCGGGTCGACGACCGGGGGCCCGTTCCCCTCGGCGGCGAGGCCGTCGACGATCGGCAGATCGAAGCGTGCGAAGCGCGGTCCATAGCCGTCGATGACCGCCCCGGACGCGTCCAGCAGGAACAGCTGGCCGTCGAACCGGGCGAGCGCGACGGGCCGGCGCTCGGTGACGAACACCTCGACCGTCGACGGCAGGACGCGGCGCAGCGTACCGGCCGCGAGCCAGGGCGATGCCTGGAGCCGCCGCCGGTGGTCCTCCAGATCGACGGACAGGATGCCGGCGCCGCGCAGACCCGGCATCAGCGCCAGCACCTCCCCCGCCGAGAGCTGCTCGTTGCCCTGCACCACGATCTCGTCGATCGCGAGGAACGAGGCGGCGGGCAGCTCCGTCGCCGCCACCCATCCACCGAGGGACAGACCGCCGGCCAGGGCCGCCCCGCGCGCGAGACGCGCCCGATGCCGCGCGACGCCGGCCGCGAGCCTCGCCAGGCGTGAAGGACGCGGATCGAGCTCGTTCGCCGGCGACAGGGTGGTCAGGAGGTCCAGCGGCGCCATCCTCATTCCCCTCCCGCGCCCTCGGCTCTCGCCTCGATCGCGGCGAGAAGGGGGCCGGCGACGCCGCCGACGGGTCCCGCCCCCAGCGTGATCACGAGGTCGCCGCGCCGCGTCAGGCCGGCCACGAGCGGCGCGACCTCGTCGAGGCGGCCGACGTGGTGCACGGGCCGGTCCGTCTCGCGGCGCACCGCGCGGGCGAGCCGCTCGGTCGTGATGCCGGGAAGAGGCGGCTCCCCCGCCGCGAAGATGTCCACGAGGACGACGACGTCGGCGGTCGCCAGCACCGCTGCGAACCGGTCGAGGAACCGGGCCGTCCGGGTGTAGCGATGCGGCTGGAACACGACCACTAGCCGGTCGTGCGGCTGCCGGCGGGCCGTCGCCAGCACCGCCGCGATCTCGGTGGGGTGGTGGCCGTAGTCGTCGACGACCCGCACCCCCGCCGCCGTGCCGCGGTACTCGAACCGCCGGCCCACTCCCGTGAACCGGCGGAGAGCCCTCGCGATCGCGTCGGGCTCCAGCCCCAGCTCCAGGCCGACCGCGAACGCGGCGAGCCCGTTCAGCAGGTTGTGGACGCCCGGCACCGCGAGCTCCAGCCCTGTCGTCCCCCGTCGCCCCCCCCGGGTGAACCGCACCTGGCACCGCGAGCCGTCGGCGCCGCAGTCCGCGTCGCGGCCGGCGACGTCGGCCGACCCGTCCTCGATGCCGTAGGTCACGATCCGCCGCTCGATACGGTCCCGGAGGCCCGCCACCCCGGCGTCGTCCGCGCACGCCACCACCGCCCCCGACGCGACGGTCCGGTTGGCGAAGCGGACGAGGGTGTCGCGCAGGCGGTCGAACGAGCCGTAGTAGTCGAGATGCTCCGGCTCGAGATTCGTGAGGACCGCGACGCGCGGCCGGAGGGCCAGCAGCGACGGCTCGCTCTCGTCGGCTTCGACCACGAAGTGGGGCCCGTTCCCGATCCGCGCGTTGCTGTCGAAGGCGTCGATCCGCGCCCCCACGAGCGCCGACGGATCCAGCCCGCACTCGGCCAGGGTCACCGCCACCATCGACGACGTGGTGCTCTTGCCGTGGGTCCCGGTCACCGCGACGGTCGATCGCGAGGCCGCGAGCCCCGCCAGCATGACCCCGCGCGGCACGACCGGGAGGCGGCGGCGCCGGGCCTCGATGACCTCGGGGTTGTCGTCGGGCACCGCGGCCGACACGACCACGGCGTGCGCGGCCCCGACCCGGCCCGCGTCGTGACCGGTCCCGACCGCGACACCGCGCGCCCGCAGCCGCTCCGTGGCCGCGGACGCCTTCAGGTCCGAGCCACTGACCTCGTAGCCGAGACCGCACATCATCTCCGCCACACCGCTCATGCCGACACCACCCACGCCCACGAAGTGCACCCGACGGGCGTCCGCGGGAAGCCCGTGGCCGACCGCCATCCGCGACCGCCGCTCCTCCCCGGATGAGTGCCCCACGGCTCGCTCACGCGCTCTTCGCCTCTCCGATCAGGCCCTCGGCCCGATCGACGATGATGGACACCGCGCGCGGCCTCGCCAGGTCCCTCGCCGCCGCCGCCATCCGCCCGCGCCGCGCCGCGTCCGCGGCGAGCGCGAGCACCCGCGCGGCCAGCGCCTCTCCGCTGAGACCGGCTTGCGGCAACACCTCGGCCGCGCCGCGTTCGGCCAGCACGTCGGCGTTCGCCTGCTGGTGCCCGTCCGCGGCGCCGGGCAGGGGCACGAGCACCGACGGGCGGCCCGACGCGGCGAGCTCGGCGAGGGTGGTCGCGCCGGCGCGGCTGACCACGACGTCCGCCCGCCGCATGACGTCCGCCATCTCCTGGAAGAAGGGCGCCACCCGCGCCGACAGCCCCGCCCGGCTGTACGCCTCCTGCACCAGGTCCTGATCGCGCCGGCCGGTCTGGTGCGTGACCGCGATGGGGACGCCCGAGCCGGCCAGGACCGGCGCCGCCGCCGCCATCGCGACGTTGATGGCGTGGGCCCCCTGCGATCCGCCGATGACGAGCAGGCGCAGCGGGCCGGGCGCCTGCGGCGGCGCCGGCTCGAAGAACTCGGGCCGAACCGGATTCCCCGCCACGAACCCCTTGGCGCGAAACCGCGGGAGGGTGGCGTCGTGGGAAACCGCGGCGGCGCTGACCACCGGCGCGAGCAGGCGGTTGGTGATGCCGGGCGTCACGTTCTGCTCGAGCACCATGGTGGGAATGCGTCGCAGCGCGGCCAGCAGGACGACCGCGCCGGCCGAGTACCCCCCGAGCCCGATGACGAGGCGCGGATCGACACGGTCGATCACCCGCCAGGCGTCCCAGGCGCTCACCGGCAGGAGGGAGAACCCGCGCACGCGGGCCGGCCATGACGTGCCCTTCAACCCGGCGCTGCGAATCAGCACGTGCTCGAACCCCTGGTCGTTCACGGTCGTCGCCTCGGCGCCGCGACCGGTGCCGGCGAACACGATGCGCGCCCCCGGGCGCCGCCGCCGGATCTCGCGGGCCACCGCGATGCCGGGATAGAGGTGCCCGCCGGTGCCGCCCCCGCTCATCAACACGCAAGGTCCGGACATCGCCCGATCCGCCTCCCGCCGCCTAGCCCGCCAATCGTCGCCGGACGGCTCCCCTCGGCGCCCAACCAACCCTCCGCCGGTCCGCGCCGGGCCGCGGCGCTGACGGCCGTCGGACGGTCGCGCGCGCCGGCCCGCCGTCACCGCACTCATCCCGACCCCGCCACCAGCGTTCGCCGCGCGTGGAACGTGTGCTGCGAGATGTTCAGCAAGATGCCCATCGCCAGCAGGTTGATGAGCAGCGACGAGCCGCCCGCGCTGACGAACGGCAGCGGAATCCCCTTGGTCGGCGCCAGCCCCAGCACGACGCTGATGTTGAAGAACGCCTGGAACGTCACCATCATGGTGATGCCGAGGGCCAGGAACGCCCCGAACCGGTCCGGCGCCGTCGCCGCGATGCCGAGGCCGCGCCACAGGATGACCCCGAAGCAGAGCAGCACGACGGAGGCCCCCAGCAAGCCCGTCTCCTCGGCGATCACGGCGTAGATGAAGTCGGTGTGCGGATGCGGCAGGTAGAAGAGCTTCTGCACGCCGGCCATCAAGCCCTGCCCCAGCAGCCCCCCCGTGCCCACCGCAATCTGCGACTGGATGACCTGGTACCCGGCGCCGTACGGATCGGCCCACGGATCGAGGAACGCGAGCAGCCGCTGGACACGGTAGGGGGCGCTGACGAGGACCGCGAACAGCAACGGAACGAGGACCAGGGTCAGCCCCGCCAGGCAGCGGTACGGCAGCCCGGCCGCGAACACCATCACGCCGACGATCATGAGCAGGGTGAACGCGGTGCCGAAGTCGGGCCCGAGCACGATCAGCCCGCAGACGAGCCCGGTGACGAGGACCACCGGCGCCAGCGCCCGCGCGACCCGGTCCATCCCGTCCATCCGCCGCTCGAGGACGCCCGCGACGAACAGGATGACCGCCACCTTGGCGAGCTCGGACGGCTGGATGCCGACGCCGCCGATCGAGAACCACCGGCGCGTGCCGTTGATCGGGGGACCGAAAAAGACGACGATGAGGGCCACGACGGAGACCGCGAGGACACCGCGGATCACGACCGGGCGGCGCAGCAGGCGGTAGTCGACCCGCATCGCGGCGGCGAGCAGCCCGATGCCGAGGACGACCCAGACCACCTGCTTGAACAGGAAGAACCAGGGCGGTTGCTGGAAGCGTCCCATCGCGAGGACGGCCGAGGCGCTGTAGACCATCACCACGCTGGCGCACACCAGCAGCAGCGTGGCGAGGAACAGCACCTTGTCCGATTTCAGCTTTCGCGCCATGGTCCTGGTCGCCGCTCGTGACGGCGGAGGAACGAGGCGGCCCTAAAGTTCGGAGCGCCTCGACCCGACAATGCGAAGCGTGAGCGGTCAGCAGTCATCAGCCGCGCGCGAGGAGAAGACACCGACCTCGCAGACCGAGGCAGCCTGCGTTCCCAGCGGACGACTCTCCTCCGCCGCGACACGACTGATGACTGCTCACTGCTCACGCTTCCCTTCGACCTCCTCCCGCAGCCGGCCCACCGCGTCGACGAACACCCGGCCGCGTTCCGCGTAGTCCTGGAACATGTCGAGGCTGGCGCACGCCGGCGCCAACAGCACCGTCCCCCCCGGGGCGGCCAGCCCGTAGGCGGCGCGCACCGCGGCCTCCAGCGAACCCGCCTCGACGACCTGCACCGCCGCCTCGAACGCCTCGCGCAGGCGTCGGCGGGCCTCACCGATGGCGACGACCGCGTCGGCCCGCTGCTCCAGCAACGGAACGAGCGAAGCGAGATCGCCCCCCTTGAAGCGTCCGCCCATGACGACCACGAGGCGGTCGCCACAGCTCTCGATGGCGCACCGCGCCGCCGCGACGTTGGTCGCCTTGGAGTCGTCGACGAAGCGCACCCCGCCCACCTCGCCGGCCGGCGCCAGGGCATGTTCGAGCCCGTCGAACCGGTCGACGGCGTGCGTCATGTCGTCGGCGGACACGCCGACGGCGTCCGCCACCGCGCTCGCGGCGAGGACGTCGCTCAGCAGGTGACGGCCCGTCAGGCGCACGGCGGAGAGCGGCACCAAGCGGTCGTCGCCGGCCGCGGTGCGGCGAACGATGGCGTCGCCCGCGACCGCGATGCCCGCGTCGATCGGCGCCGACAGCGCGTAGGCCACCCGCCGGGCGCGGCTGCCGCGCGCCATCCGCAGGACCTCGGGATCGTCGGCGTTCACCACGAGCGTGTCGGACTCGGTCTGGTTGGCGAAGATGCGGGCCTTGGCCGCGGCGTAGGCCGGATACCCCCCGTGCCGGTCGAGGTGGTCGCGATGCAGGTTGAGCAGCACCGCGATCGAGGGCCGGAACGTCTCGGTCAGCTCGAGCTGGAAGCTCGACGCCTCGACCACGTGGACCGTCTCGGGCCTGGACCCGTCGACCTGCGTGCTGAGGGCGGTCCCCACGTTACCGCCCACCAGCACGTCCCAGCCCCCCGCTTCCAGCATCCGTCCCGCCAGCACCACCGTCGTCGACTTGCCCTTGGTCCCGGTGACCGCCACCACCCTCCCCCGCAGCCAGCGGCAGGCCAGCTCGAGCTCGCTGATGAGGGGCACGCCGCGCCGGCGGACATCGTCGAACAGCGCCAGCGCCGGGGACACGCCGGGGCTCAGCACCACGAGGTCGGCGCGCGCGAGCGTGTCGGCCCGATGGCCGCCGAGCTCCAGCTCGACGCCCGCGGCCTCCAGGCGACGGACCGGCTCGTCGACCTCGCGGCGTCGCTCGGTCAGGACCACCCGCGCGCCGCGGGCCGCGAGGAGCCGCGCCGCCGCCGCGCCGCTGCGCGCCGCCCCCACCACCACGACCGTCGCCCCCCGCACTGAGAACCCGTTCATCGCAGCTTCAGGGTGGCGAGGCTGAAACAGGCGAAGACCACCGCGGCGATCAGGAACCGGCTGATCACCTTCGGCTCGCTCCACCCGATCAGCTCGCAGTGATGGTGGAGCGGGGCCATGCGGAACACCCGCTGGCCCGTGAGCTTGAACGACCCGACCTGAATCACGACCGAGAGGGCCTCGATGACGAACACCGCGCCCACGATGGGCAGCAGAAGCTCCTGCTTGATGAGGATCGCGACGGTCGCCAGCGCCCCCCCCAGCGCGAGGGAGCCGACGTCGCCCATGAAGAGCTCGGCGGGGTGCGAGTTGTACCAGAGGAAGCCCAGGCCGGCGCCGACCAGCGCGCCGCAGAACACCGTGAGCTCCGCCGCCGGGGCCACGTGGGTCAGCAGCAGGTACTCGGCGAAGGTCGCGTGCCCGGTGACGTAGGCGAGCGCGGTCATCGCCGCCGCCGCGACGATGAACAGGCTGATGGCGAGGCCGTCGAGCCCGTCCGTCAGGTTCACGGCGTTCGAGAAGAACACCATCACCAGCATCCCGAACGGCACGTACACCCAGCCGAGATCCGGGGTGATCTGCTTGAAGAACGGCAGGATGAGCTCGGTGTCGTAGATCTCGCGGCCGCTCATCCACAGCAGGGCGACGCCGACGGCGAGGGCCACGAGGGCTTGACCCGCGAGCTTGTACCGCGGGCGGAGACCCTTGTGGTCCCGGCGGACGATCTTCAGGTAGTCGTCGAGGAAGCCGACGGACCCGAACGCGATCATGGAGAGGATGGCGATCCACACGTAGGGGTTCGTGAGATCGCCCCACGCGAGGGTCGGAACCGTCGCCGCGGTCAGGATGAGCAGCCCCCCCATCGTCGGGGTGCCGGCCTTGGACTGGTGCCTGGCGAGGTCGTCCCTCACGACCTGTCCGATCTGGAAGTCGCGGAGGGTCCGGATGAGCCACGGCCCCACGACGAGGCTGATCAGGAACGCGGTGATGCCGGCCGCCGCGGTGCGCACGGTGATGTACTGGACGACGTTCAGCGGCGGATACAGCAGGTGGTACAGCATCACGCCCGCTCCGATCCCGCCGCCCGATCGGCGCAGAGCCGCGTCACCACCCGATCCGTCCCAACGCCCCGCGACCCCTTGACGAGGACGAGGTCGCCGTCGCGGACGAGCGCCGCCGCCCGTGCCGCCGCCTCCTCGCTGGTCTCGCAGTGGAGGACACCGGCGGGGGCCGCTCCGGCCGCGACCGCGGCGAGGCCGAGGGCGCGGGCGGGTTCTCCCCCGACCGTCAGCAGCAGGCCCACCCCCGCCGCCGCCGCGGCCCGGCCGGCCGCGCGGTGCAGGTCCGCGGAGCGGGCGCCCAGCTCGAGCATCTCGCCGAGCACCGCCACCCGGCGGCCGGCCCCCGTGCCGCGCGACAGGGTCGCCAGGGCCGTCTCCACCGCGAGCGGGCTCGAGTTGTAGGAGTCGTCGATCACGACCACGCCGCCGGCCAGACGGTGTATCCGGCCCCGGTGCGGCGGCGCCTCGACCGCGGCCGCCCGCTCGACGGCGGCGGCCAGGGGCACGTCGAAGTGCAGCGCGACCCCGACGGCGGCGAGCACGTTCGCGAGGTTGCCGCGGCCGAGGAGCCGCGTGCGCACCGCCGCCGCGCCAACCGGGGTGCGGAGACGGGCCCGCACCCCGTCCAGCCCGAGATCCTCGACGCCGCCTGCCCGCACGTCCGCCTCGACGTCGATGCCGAACGTGACGACCCGGCCCGGGAACGCCGCCACCCGGCGCATGACCCGGCGGTCGGCCGCGTTGGCCACGACCACGGCATCACGCGACGCGCCGGTCAGAATCTCCGCCTTGGCGTCGGCGATCGCCTCTATCGAGGGGAAGAACTCGGCGTGCGCCTCGCCCACGTTCGTCCACACCCGCACGTCGGGCTCCGCGATCTCCACGAGGCGACGAATCTCTCCGGGGCCGCTCATTCCAAGCTCCACCACCGCCACTTCCGGCCTGGCGCGCAACTCCAGCAACGACAACGGCAACCCGATGTGATTGTTCAGGTTGCCCCGATTCCGAAACACGCGGTATCGCGCCTCGAGCAGCGCCGCCGACAGCTCCTTGGTCGTGGTCTTGCCGACGCTGCCGGTGACCGCGACGACCCGCGCCCCCGAGTCGCGCCGGACGTGGCGGGCCAGCGCCTGCAGCGCGCGCAAGGTGTCATCGACGACGATCCCCGGCGCCGGCGGGGTCCCCAGGGCCGACGCGTCGCTGACGAGGGCCCCCGCCGCGCCGCGCGCGAGCGCATCCGCAACGAAGCGGTGGCCGTCGAAACGGGCGCCGCGAATCGCGACGAACAGCTCGCCGGGGCGGAGCGAACGGGAATCGATGGAGACGCCGCCGACGCGCGTCCCGCGCGCCCCCGCGAACCGCCGGCTCCCGACGGCCCCGGCCAGATCGTCCAGCGTCATCGACCACGATTCGCCCATCTCCCGCGACCCGCCCCGGGCCGCCTCGGCCTCGCCGCCGCCCCGATTCACGCCGTCGGCCCCTCCTCGCGACACCCGCCCCCGGCAACCCGGGCCCGCCGGGTCGCGAGCGCCTCGCGGGCCACCGCCCGATCCTCGAACGGCAGCCGCGCATCGCCGATGACCTGCTCGCGCTCGTGCCCCTTGCCGGCGACGACCACCGCGTCGCCCGGCTCGGCCTCGGCGATGGCCCGCTCGATGGCGGCGCGGCGATCGACGATCGCCAGATGACGGGTCCCCCCCTCGCCGCCGGCCGTCGACAGCACGCCGCTGAGAATCTGGTCGATGATGAGATCCGGATCCTCGGAGCGCGGGTTGTCGGAGGTCAGCACCACGAGGTCGCTGAGCCTCGCCGCCACCGCCCCCATCAGCGGTCGCTTGGCGCGGTCGCGGTCGCCCCCGCACCCGAAGACGCTGATGAGCCGGCCGGCGCCGAGCTCCCGCACCGCGCCGAGCACCGCGCGCAACGCGTCGTCGGTGTGGGCGAAGTCGAGCATCACCCACACGTCGTCGTCCGGCGAGGACACCACCTCGAACCGCCCCGGCACGCCGTCGAGCGCGGCCACGCCCTGCTCGATGGCCGGCAGCGGCACGTCGAGGGCGAGGGCGGCGGCGGCGGCCCCGAGCACGTTGTAGGCGTTGACCCGACCGGGGAGGGGCGAACGCAGCTCGAGCCGCCCCCGCGACGTCCGGACGTCGAGCCGGGTCCCCGCGCGCGTCGACTCCACCCGCTCGGGCCGCACCTCCGCCTCGCGCTCCACCGCGTAGGTCACGGGGTGGCCGACGAGGCCGGCGAGCCGGCGGCCGGCGGGGTCGTCGAGGTTCACGACCGCGGGCGCGCCGAGGGGCAGCATGTCGAAGAGGCGGCGCTTCGCCTCGAAGTAGTCCGCCATGTCCGCGTGGAAGTCGAGGTGGTCCCGCGTGAGGTTGGTGAAGACGGCGGCGCTGAACCGCGTGCCGTCCACCCGGCGCATCGACAGCGCGTGCGAGGACACCTCCACGACGCAGGCGGCGACACCGTGCTCGACCATCTCGCGCAGGAGCGCCTGCACGTCCGGCGCCTCGGGAGTCGTGTGCGCCGCCTCGACCTCGGCCGCGCCGATCCGGTACGTCACGGTGCCGATGCGGCCGCAGGACCGGCCCGCCGCCTCGAGGATGGCCGCCAGCAGGTACGTCGTGGTGGTCTTGCCGTTGGTGCCGGTGACCCCGACCACCGTGAGGTCTCGGCTCGGGTCGCCGTAGAAGGCCGCGGCCAGCTCGGCGAGGGCGAGGCGGGCATCGCTCACCTGCACCCACCGCCCTTCGGCGCCCGGCCGCGCGCGGGATTCCGACACCACGAGCGCCGCGCCGCGCCGCGCCGCCTCGTCCGCGAAGTCGGCGCCATCGACGCGCTGCCCCTTGATCGCGACGAAGACCGCCCCGGGCTCGACCCGGCGCGAATCGAAGGCGATGGCCGTCGCGTCCCGATTCAGGTACGCGGCGTCCACCGGGGGCGGTGGATCGCCGGCTTCCACCCGTCCGGACAGCCGAGGCATCAAGTCGCCGACGGTCATCACCCAGCCCCCACCCGTCGGCGCTCGAGCGTCAGCATCAGCATCTGCCCCGGCGCGATCTCGTCGCCCGCCGCCGGCGCCTGCCGGGTGACGACGCCGCGCCCGCTGATCCGCGCCGACAGCCCCAGATCTGTCGCTGCCGCGAGAGCCGCACGGGCGCCGAGCCCTTGCAGATCGGGCATCACCCCCGGCCCCTCCGGGCGCGGGCCGGACCCGTCGTCCGCGCGCGCGAGGACGGGCCGCACGCCGGGGAACGGGGCGGGGTCGGGCGGTACGAGCAGCGGCGGCGCCTCGTCCAGGTCGGGCGCCACACCGAGATGCGGGAGGACCGCCTCGCCGATGCGCCGGAAGACGGGGGCGGCGACGGCGCCGCCGAACCCGGCTACACCGTCGACCACGACGAGAACGGTGAGCTCGGGCCGGGTGGACGGCGCGAACCCCGCGAACGAGGCGACGTGGTCCGTCCAGGAGTAACCGCCGCCGGGCAGGAGCTTCTCCGCGGTGCCGGTCTTGCCGGCGACGCTGTAACCGGGGATGTGGGCGGCCCGGGCGGTCCCGCGGGCGACGACGTCCGTCATGATCCGAGTCAGGGTGGCCGCGGTCCGCGCCCCGATCACCCGCCTGACGGCCCGGACCGAAACCTCCTTGCGGACGCCGCCGTGCAGCTCGGCCCGAACGAGGCGGGGCGCCAGCAGCTCCCCACGGTTGGCGACCGCGTTCATCGCGACGGCCATCTGCAGGGGCGTGACGGAGACGTTGTAGCCCATCGCCACGCGGGCGAGCTCGCCCTCGCGGAGCCGCAACGCGTCGTGCACGATGCCTCGACTCTCGCCGGGGAAGTCGCGTGCGCTCGTCTGCCCGAAGCCGAACCGCCGAACGTAGCGGTTGAGCCGGTCCGCACCGAGGGCCACGCCGACCTGGCTCGTCCCCACGTTGCTGGACTTGACGATGACGTCGGCGAACGTGAGAGCCCCGTAGTTGCGAATGTCGCGGATCGGCGTTCCCCCGAAGTGGATCACGCCGGGGTGCACGTCGATGACGTCGTCGGGCCGGACCATCCGTTCTTCGAGGGCGGCGGAAGCGGTGACGATCTTGAAGGTCGATCCCGGCTCGTAGACGTCCTGCGTCGCCCGGTTCCGGCGGGTGTCGGCGGAAGCGCGACGCCAGGCGTTGGGGTCGAACGTGGGCTCGTTGGCGAGCGCGAGGATGTCGCCGGTGCGCGGATCGAGGACGACCACGCTGCCGCCGTCGGCGCCATGCTCGCGGACGGCGGCGCGAAGCTCCCGCTCGGCCACGTGCTGAACGAAGCTGTCGATGGAGAGCTCGAGGGAGACCCCCGCCGTCGGCCGCCGCTCGACGCGGCTGAACGCCTGCTGCTGCGCGTCCCGCTGCACCAGGATTCGCCCCGGCTCCCCGGCGAGCGTCTCGTCGTACAGCGACTCGAGCCCATGCAGCCCCTGGTTGTCGACGCCGGCGTGGCCGAGCAGATGCGCGGCGAGCCGTCCGTTGGGGTAGTAGCGCCGATTCTCCTTGACGAAGTCGATGCCGTCGAGGTCGAGCGCTCGCATCTGCTCGGCCACCCGCGGCGACACCTGCCGCTCCACGTAGGCGAAAGCGCGGTCCCCGGCGAGGATCGACTCGATCCGATCCTGCCGGTCCGCCGTGCACGACATGACCCCGCAGAGCCGCCGGGCCGTGTCCGCCGCGTCGCCCACCTTCCTCGGCTCGGCGATGACGGTGTCGGCGGCGACGTCGTAGGCGAGCACGCGACCGCCGCGGTCGAGAAGCTCTCCCCGGCGGGCCGGCGTCTCGATCGCGTGCTCCTGTTGATCGCCGGCGCGCTGGACGTAGAAGTCGTGGTCGACGACCTGGAGCTGGACGAGCCGGCCCGCGATCGCGACGCCCCACAGCACCATGACGCAGGCGGCGAGCCTCACCCGCGGCCGCAGGACCTCGCGCCAGTGACCGGACGGACCGGCGTTCAGGGCCATGGTCGTCCTTCGACGAGCCGCCACCGGGACGAGGCCCACCCCGGGTCCCCGCCCGCCATCACCGTCCCGTCGGGCGGCGGCGAGACCACCTGACGCTCGACCACCCGCAACCCCCCCTCGGCCGGAGCCGCCAGACCCAGCTCGGCCGTCGCGATGCGCTCGATCCGCTGCGGCGCGCTCAGCGTCTCGATTTCCAGCCGCAGATGGCGGTTCAGATCGAGCTGCTCGGAGCGCTCCTGCTCCATCTGCTCGATCTCGTAGCCGTATCTCAACAGCTCGAAGTTCTGCCACGCCGAGAACAGGATCACGGCGACGAAACAGCCCCCGAGCGCGAGAGACCGCCACAGCTCGCGCTGCCGCCGCCGGTCGATCTCGCGCACGATGGGCGCATTGCGGATGTCGCGGGTGACGCGGAAGTCCAGGTTCTGCTGATTCACGCCACCCTCCAGGCCGCGCGCAACCGGGCGGAGCGGGCGCGGGGGTTGCGCTCGCGCTCTTCTTCGGTCGGGCGCAACGGCTTGCGGGTCAGGATGCGCATCGCGAGCTCCCCGCCGCGATCGAGCTCCCGCAGCGTGCGCTTGACGATGCGGTCCTCGAGCGAATGGAAGCTGATGACGGCGAGCCGGGCCCCCGCCTTCAGGCGCGCGGCGGTCGAGCGCAGGAAGGCGTCGAGCCCGTCGAGCTCGCGGTTCACCCAGATGCGGAGGGCCTGGAACGTGCGGGTCGCGGGATCGATGCGGGACCGACCACGATGGCGCGCGGCACGGCGCACCACGGCTGCGAGATCGGCCGTCGTCCCGATTCCGGCGCCGGTCCAGGCCGCGACGATGGCGCGAGCGATGCGCCGCGAACGGCGCTCCTCGCCGTACTCGAAGATGACGTCCGCCAGCCCGTCGGGCGTCGCGTCGGCGAGGAGGTCCGCGAGGGTGCGGTCCGCCGTCCGGTCCATGCGCATGTCCAGGGGATCGTCGCGGCGGAAGCTGAACCCCCGGCCCTCGGCCTCGAGCTGGACCGAGGAGCACCCGAGGTCGGCCAGCGCGCCGTCGATCCGGTCGACGCCCAACCGGTCGAGCACCTCGTCGAGACGCCGGAAGTCCGCGTGCACCAGGTCCACCCGGTCCTTCCAGGCGGCGAGGCGACGGCGGGCCAGCGGCAGCACCTCGGCGTCGCGGTCCAGCCCGAGGACCCGAGCCGCCCCCGCCTCGAGCAGCGCCGCCGCGTGTCCGCCCGTCCCCACCGTGCAGTCGACGACGAGCCCGCGTTCGGCCGGATCGAGCAGGTCGACGGTCTCCGCCCGCAACACCGGCTCGTGTAGGATCCTCTCCATCAGATGCCGTACTCCGACAGCTTCCGGGCATCGGCCTCCGTGAACGGCTCGTCCGCCATGCGCGTCGAGAATCGCTCGTGATTCCACACGTCGAGATGGTCGAACTGCCCCAGGACGTCCACGTCGCCCGCCATCGCCGCCGACTCGCGCAGCAGGGGGTGAATCGACACCCGGCCCTGCTTGTCGATCTCGCCCGGCTGCCCGTAGTAGTTCACGAGGTCCACGTAGCGGGCGAGCTCGGGGAGCGACGGCGGGAGCGTCGTCAGCTTGCGCTCCATCTCCTCCCAGACCGGCATGGGATAGATGTTGACGACCACGCCCTTGTCCTTGCGCGAGGTGACGTACACCTGGGTGCCGTACCGATCCTGCATGGCGGTCCGGAACACGGCGGGGATCTTGAGCCGCCCCTTTTCGTCGATCTTGACCGAGTAGTTCCCCCGAAGCACCATTTTGCTCCACTGAGGTCCAATTAACTCCACCCACACTATAGAGAACGACCACCACAGTGTCAACAAGTGACGTGGACTCTAGGAGTTACGCTTTATTTTCGCATTTCCTTCCACGGCGGGAGGAAGACGGGGAGCCATGCTGCGGGCCGGACTGATCGGACTGCCGTCGACCGGGAAGACCACGCTGTTCCGACTGCTGACGCAGTCGGCGGGAGAGACGGCCGCGGGCCCGCGGCGGCAGGCCGCGCAGATGGGCGTCGCCCAGGTGCCGGATCCCCGCCTCGATCGCCTGACGGGGCTGTTCGACCCGCGGCGGCGCGTGCCGGCCACCGTCGAGGTGAGCGAGCTCGCCGGCCACGGGTCGGCGGCCGCGATGCTCGACGTGTCGGGGTTCCGCAACGCCGACGCGCTGCTCCACGTGCTGCGGATGTTCTCGGACGAGCGCGTCCCCCACGCGGCCGGCCGCCTCGATCCGTCCCGGGACGCGCGGGCGATGGAGGACGAGCTGATCCTGGCCGATCTGGAGGTGGCGGAGCGGCGGCTCCAGCGGATCCGCGCGGACATGAAGAAAGGCCGGAGCCGCGAGCTGGATGAGGAGCGGCGGGTCATCGAGCAGTGCCGGGGGGCCCTGGAGGACGGCCGGCCGTTGCGCGCGCTCACCCTCGATGCACCCGACGCGAGGCGGCTGCGGGGCTTCAGCTTCCTGTCGGCCAAACCGCAGCTCGTCGTGCTCAACGTCGACGAGGCGGACGTCGCGGACCCGGAGCGGGCCATCGAACGGACCGGCCTTGCCGGCGCCCTGTCCGGCAGCGGGATCGAGACGGTGCCGGTCTGCGCGAAGATCGAGCTGGAGATCGCCGAGCTGCCGCCCGGCGAACGGCCCGCCTTCCTCGCCGACCTCGGCCTCGCCGATTCCGGGCTCGACCGCGTGATTCGCGCGAGCTACCGGCTGCTCGGCTACATCTCCTTCTTCACGGTGGGGAAGGACGAGTGCCGGGCCTGGTCGATCCCGCGGGGCACCGCGGCGCAGGAGGCGGCCGGCGAGATTCACAGCGACATCGCGCGGGGGTTCATCCGCGCCGAGGTCGTCCACTACGACGCGCTGACGGCGCGGGACGGCTCGCACGCCGCGTGCCGCGAACACGGCGAGGTGCGGCTGGAGGGCAAGGACTATGTGGTCCGCGACGGCGACGTCATCAACTTCCGGTTCGCCACGTGAGCCCCGCCGAGCCCCTGACGGGACGGCGCGCGTCGCCTCCACGCTTCCCCGACCATGACGCCCCCCGCCTCGGACGGCGACGGTCTGGCCCGCTCGGCCGGCATCGTGGGCCTCGCCACCATGACCAGCCGGGTGCTCGGCCTGGTGCGGGACCAGGCTCTCGCCTACCGCTTCGGGGCGGGCGACCGGATGGACGCCTTCCTCGTGGCCCTGCGCATTCCGAACCTGCTGCGCGAGCTCTTCGCGGAGGGGGCGATGAACGCCGCCTTCGTGCCCGTCTTCACGCGGCGCCTGACCCGCGAGGGCCGCGAGGCGGCGTGGCGGCTGGGGACCCGACTCATCAACGCTCTCGCGGTCGTCACCGGAGTCATCGTCGCCGCCGGGATCGTCTTCGCCGAGCCCCTGACCCGCCTCTTCGCCGCCGGCTACCAGGACGTCCCCGGCAAGTTCGATCTGACCGTGCAGCTGACCCGCATCGTCCTGCCGTTCTTCACCCTCGTGGCGATCGCCGCCGCGTGCATGGGCATGCTCAACTCGCTGCGTCGCTTCTTCGTCCCCGCGCTCTCGCCCGCCGCCTACAACGTCTGCCTCATCGCCGCCACCCTCGTCGTCGTGCCCCTGATGCCGGAGAACGGACCCGACCCGATCACGGCGATCGCGGCCGCGGTGCTGGCCGGCGGAGCGGGGCAGATCGCGGCGCAGTGGTGGGCGCTCCGCCGCGAGGGGTTCCGCTGGCGACCCGCCTTCGACCCGGCCGACCGCGGGCTGCGCCAGGTCGTGGGGCTGATGGGACCGGCGACGGTGGCGGGGGCGGCGCTGCAGGTGAACCAGCTCGTCAACACCCGTCTCGCCACCGGCGAGGGCACCGGCGCGGTAGCTTGGCTCACGCTGGCGTTCCGGTTGATGTACCTCCCCCTGGGGGTGCTCGGGGTGTCGCTGGCGACGGTGACCCTGCCCGCGGTCTCCCGGCAGGCCGCGGCCGGCGACCTCGCGGCGGTGCGGGAGACGGTGTCCCACGGGCTGCGCCTGATGCTCGCGGTGATGGTGCCGGCGGCGGTGGGCCTCGCGGTCCTCGCGACCCCCATCGTGCGGCTCGTCTTCGAGCATGGCGAGTTCACCGCCGCGGACACGCCGGCGACGGCGCGCGCGCTGGTGTTCTACGCGCCGGGCATCGTCGGCTACGCGGCGGTGCGGCTGACCGCCCCGGTGTTCTACGCCTTCGGCAACAGCCTGAGCCCGGCTCTCGTGAGCGTGCTCACGGTCGGCGTGAACGTCGCGCTGAATCTCGTCCTCGTGCGGCTCATGGGGTACTCCGGGCTGGCGCTGGGCACGACCCTGGCGTCCGTGCTGAACGCCGGCTTCCTGCTCTTCCTGCTCCAGCGCCGGCTCGGGGGCATCGACGCCCGCCGCCTCGCCGACCGCTTCGCGCGGATCTCCCTCGCGGCGGCGGCCATGGGCGCGGCGGTCGGCGCCGTAGAGAGCCGGGTCGAGGCGTTCGCGGCGGAGGGCGGCCTCCTGATCGAGGCGCTCGTCCTCGGTGGGGAGATTGCGCTGGGCCTGGTGGTGCTGGCCACCGCCGCCCGTTTCCTCGGCATCGCCGAACTCGACGAGATCCGCGCGCAGATTCTGGGCCGCCTGGCCTTCGATCGGCCGTCATCCGGCGGCGGCGCGAGCCGGGAGTCTGCGCCGTAGACCGCGGCGCCTCCGGCGTAGACGGACTCCTGCGGGGTTGGCTGGGCGCCCAGCGGAACCGCGGGCGACGAAGGGCAGGCTCGCTTCGGAAGGCTCCGCCGGCTTTGGGCTGGGGCGGCGTGGCCCCCGGCCCGGGGAATCGTGCGTGCGGCATGGCCGTGGTACGATGGCGGCGATGCCCCGCGGCTATTATTCGCAGCGTCCGCCCGGGATGCAGTTCGGCCCCGGTCCGATGACCCCGGCCGTGAAGATGCTGCTGTGGGCGAACATCGGGGTCTTCGTCGCCGGCGCCCTGATCGCGCCTCTCGGCCGGCTCCTCATCGAGTTGTTCGGGCTGCGTCCCGAAGCGGTGGTGACGGGGTTCCGGTTCTGGCAGCCCGTGACCTACATGTTCCTGCACGGGAGCATCGGGCACATCTTCTTCAACCTGCTGGTCCTGTGGATGTTCGGCGTCCAGCTCGAACGCCTGTGGGGGCCCGCCTACTTCCTGCGCTTCTACCTGGTGACCGGCGTCGGGGCCGGCATCGCCACCATCGTCGCGGGCCTGCTGCCGTTCGCGTTCAGCGACCCGACCTACCACGGCGTGACCATCGGCGCCTCGGGGGCGATATACGGGCTGCTGACGGCGTTCGCCGTCTACTATCCGAACGCGCCGATCCTGGTCTTCTTCGTGTTCCCCATCCCGGCCCGGTACTTCGTGATGATCCTCGGGGCCATCGCGTTCCTGTCGGTGCCGCGCGACGCCGGCGTCGCCCACGTCGCCCACCTCGCCGGGCTCGTCGTCGGCTACCTGTACCTCAAGCGGGGCGCGGGCATCGGCCTGACGCGGTTCGGCCGGTTCGGGCTGAAGGCCGAGATCAAGTACCGCTACCTGCAGTGGAAGATGGGCCGGCTGCGGCGCAAGTTCCGCGTCTTGCCGGGGCGCGACGACTGGGACGGCACCGTTCACTGAGGCCTCGGAGCGACCCTGCCGCCGGCTTCCCCGCCGCCGCGCCACCGGTGACCACCCGCGGCCGACGGGCTCACTCGCCGCTGCTCGCCGCATCGGCGTCCCGTCGCGCGCCCGCGACGGTCTCCCCGCGGCGCGGGGTGGCGCCGCGGGCCGCGAGCGCGAAGGTGTCCGCAAGGGCCTCGATCTGGTGCCGGGTGCGCCCGGGAACGCGCACCACCTGGCCCTCCCGCACGACGACATCGTCGCCCGCCATCCGCAGCTTCAGCGCCCCGTCGAGGACGTAGATCATCTCCTCGCCGCGGTGGGCATGGAGCGGTACGAGGGCCCCGCGCTTCGGGTAGATCTGCGTCAGCCTCTGGTCGTCGCCGGCCACCGCCTTCCGCGAGATGAGCGCGGTGACCCTTTCGAGCGCCAGATCGTCCCACGCCGTCACGCCGTCGAATTCGCTCGCCATCGTCCGATAGAGCGGCCGACCCTCGGCCGGCGGGCCCGGCCCCGGCCGGGGCCGGCCGCCGCCGCGATGCTATAATTTATCGCCAATGCGGGCCAGTCGTCGGTCCCACCTTGGCCACGCAGGATTGCACCATGGAGCGCCCTACCGGCTCGGGGAACGCGCCTGCCGCGACGCCGCAGCGACTGTACGAGGGGTTGTCGCCGGATGAGCTGCTGCGGTTCTACCGCACCATGCTGATGGCGCGCCGCCTCGACGAGAAGGAGTTGCAGCTCAAGCGGCAGAGCAAGAGCTTCTTCCAGATCAGCGGCGCGGGCCACGAGGCGATCCAGGTGGCGGCGGGCACGCTGCTGTCGGCGGGCCGGGACTGGTTCTTCCCCTACTACCGCGACCGGGCCCTCGCCCTCGCCCTCGGCATGACGCCCGTCGAGATGCTGCTCGCGGCGGTCGGCGCCGCCGCCGACCCGTCGTCCGGCGGGCGCCAGATGCCCGCCCACTGGAGCAAGCCGGCCCTCAATCTGGTCTCACCCTCCAGCGCGGTGTCGACCCAATGCCTCCACGCCGTGGGTTGCGCCGAGGCCTGTCAGGTTCACCTGCAGTTCCCGGACGCGGCGGACGCCGCGGCCTGCTCGGAGGGCGACGTCGTCTACGTGTCTCTCGGCGAAGGAGGCACCAGCGAAGGCGAGTTCTGGGAGTCGCTGAACACCGCCTGCACGCGCCGGCTCCCGGTGATCTACCTGATCGAGGACAACGGCTACGCGATCTCGGTTCCGGTCGAGATACAGACGCCGGGCGGCGACGTGGCCCGCCTCGTGTCGGGCTTCCCGGGGCTCGAGGTCGTCACCGTCGACGGCACCGACGCCCTCGCGAGCGTCGCGGCGATGCGGCGGGCTCTCGCCCACGCGCGCGGCGGCCGCGGCCCCGCCCTCGTCAAGGCCGGCGTGGTGCGGCTGCACTCGCATTCCGAGTCGGACGACGACGGCCAGTACAAGAGCGAGGCGGAGCGCGAGGCGGATCGGGCCCGCGACCCCATCACCCGGCTCGCCGCGTTCCTGACCAGCCGCGAGGTCGCCGACGACGCGGCGCTGGCGCGGCTGGCCGCCGGCGTGGACGACGAGATTCAGGCGGCGACGGACGAGGCGCTGGCCGCCGCCCCGCCGGATCCTTCCACGGCCCTGCGGTACGTGTACTCGCCCGACGTCGACCCGACGGACGGGCGCTTCGACGTGCCCGCCTCCCCCGAGGGCGAGCCGATCACGATGGTGGCGGCCATCAACCGCACCCTCGAGGACGAGATGGCCGGCAACCCCAGGATCGTCGTGTTCGGGGAGGACGTTGCCGACTGCAGCCGGGCCGAGGTGTTGTCGGCGCTGCCGGGCAAGGGCGGCGTGTTCAAGGCCACCCTCGGGCTGCAACGGAAGTTCGGGCGCGAGCGCGTGTTCAACTCGCCGCTGGCCGAGGCCAACATCGTCGGCCGAGCGGTGGGCATGGCCATCCGCGGGCTGAAGCCGGTGGTCGAGATCCAGTTCTTCGACTACATCTGGCCCGCGATGATGCAGATCCGCGACGAGCTGACGATGCTGCGGTACCGGTCGAACAACGCGTTCTCGTGCCCGCTCGTCATCCGGGCCCCGATCGGCGGCTACCTGCGGGGGGGGTCGCTATACCACAGCCAGTCGGGCGAAAGCATCTTCGCGCACTGCCCGGGCCTGCGCATCGCTTATCCGTCGAACGCGGCCGACGCGGCGGGGCTGCTGCGCACCGCGATCCGCTGCGACGACCCCGTGCTGTTCCTCGAGCCCAAGCACCTCTACCGCCAGACCTACAGCAAGGCCGCCTACCACGGGCCCCACCACCAGATTCCGTTCGCACGGGCGAGCACGCGGCGCGAGGGGACCGATGTCGTCGTGATCACCTGGGGCTCGCTCGTTCAGCGGTCGCTGCTGGCGGCGGAACGGGCGGCCCGGCAGGACGTCAGCGTGCAGGTGATGGACCTGCGGACGCTGGCTCCCTACGACTGGACGTCGATCGCGGCGGCGGTGACCGCGACCAGCCGCGTGGTGGTGGCCCACGAGGACCAGTTGACGTGCGGGTTCGGGGCCGAGCTGGCCGCGCGCATCGCCGACGAGCTCTTCGACCACCTCGACGCCCCCATCAAGCGCGTCGGCGCCCTCGACTGCCCCGTCGCCTATCACCCCGATCTGGAGGAGGCGATCCTGCCGCAGCCCGACGACATCGTGCGGGCGATCGAGGCGGTCGCTGCGTACTGACGCCGCCGGTGGCGTCTCCCAGGCCCGCATCACGCAGACCCCCGGGCAGTCGCAGGCGGGGGAGCCCGGACGCGCCAGAGGGATCGCCAGCCGCCCGGGCTTCCGTCGAACCGCGGGCGTCGCCGGCAGCCCGGTCGTTCTTGCCAGCGGAGCGATCCCCCTGCTATGATTATGCGTTTGTATCGGGTGTGGGAACGGCCAGCCTACGGGCATGCACCGTGACCTGACGGCGATGGCGGACTGAGACACAGCCGCGCGCGCTCGCTATCGGGGGCTTCACGATGCCCGACCCCGAGGATCATTTTCTCGCGAGATCGCTCGATGCCTTGCAGGAAAACGTGCGTCGAGCGGGGCCGGCCGCTAGTGCCGGGTACACGTTGATCGGCGCCATCCTCCTGCTCGGGGGGGTCGGGCACCTGGTCGATCGGTGGGCGGCGACCGAGCCGTGGTTCCTGCTCGCGGGTCTGTTGACGGGGATGGTGGTCGGGTTCTACGAGCTGGCGAAGACGGTCTGGAAGCCATGAGATTGTCGGCCGCGTTGACGGCGGCGTGCGTGCTCACCTGCGGGGCGGTGGCGGCGGTGGCGCCGGAAGCGGCCGCGCCGGCCTTCCTCGGCATGGCCGCGCCGCTCGTGGTGGGGCTGGCGACGATACGGCTCGTCGAACGGACGGTGCGCACCGACGTCACGAGGCTCACGGCCCGGATGACCGCCGCGTTCGGCGTCAAGGTGGTGTTCTACGCGGCCTACGTCTTCGTCTCCGTCTGGTGGCTCCAGACGGAGCCCGTGCCCTTCACCGTCAGCTTCACCGTCTACTTCGTGACGCTCCACATCGCCGAGGCGCTCTACTTCAAGACCCTGCTCGTGAACGCCCACGTGCCGCCGTCACGCGACAACCGGCGCCCACGCCACCGGACATCATGATGAACGCCGCACAGCAAGCCGAGGACGCGCACGCCGCCGACGCGCATGCTGCCGCCGACCAGGCCGCCGCCGACCACGGTGCGGGCGGGCACGGCGACGGCGAGTTCGACGCTGGCGAGGTCATCATCGAGCACATCGCGAACAGCCCGCTCGACCACCCGATCCTGCACGGGCCGCACATCGCGGGCATCGACTTCTCGGTCACCAAGCACGTGATGATGCTGTGGCTGGTGGCGGGATTCCTGTTCCTCGTCATCACCCTCGCGACCCGGCGCTTTCTCGCTCAGGAGCGTCCGATCCCGACCGGGTTCATGAACGCGCTCGAGGCGGTGGTCCAGTTCGTCCGCGACTCGATCGTCCTGCCGAACGTCGGCGCGAGGTGGGTGAACACGTGGGCACCGCTGCTCCTGACGTTCTTCGTCTTCATCCTGACCGCGAACGCGGTCGGCATGGTGCCGATGTTCGAGGTCCTGGGCCTAGTCGACAAGGCGGTGCTGCACACCTCGGAGGAGTCGCTGCTCAACAGCATGCTCCACGGCGGCGCCACCACCACCGCCAACTACAACGTGACCGCGGCGCTCGCAACCATCACCTTCTTTTCGATCATCGCCGCCGGCGCCCTGGCCCACGGTTTCGTCACGCACTGGAAGAACCTGGTGCCGCACGGGCTGGCGTGGCCCGTCTACATCTTACTCATTCCCATCGAGGTCATGGGCCTGTTCGTCAAGCCGTTCGCGCTCACGATGAGGCTCGCGGCCAACATGAGCGGCGGCCACCTGGCCATCCTGTCGATCCTGTCGCTGGTGTTCATCTTCAGCGAACAGTTCGGGAGCCAAGCGCTGGGCATGGGGGTCGGCGTGTTCGTCAGCGTGCCGCTCGCGGTCGGCATCTCGGCCCTTGAGATCATCGTGATTGTGGTCCAGGCCTATGTTTTTACCCTGCTGACGTCGGTGTTCATCGGCATGGCCATCAACGTGCATCACTAGCTAGCTAGCAGCCACTTCTTCGAACGACGGCACACTCAACACGGAGGTCAAACTACATGGAATCGTTGTACATCGCCGGCGTCGCAATCGGCCTCGGCTTGATCGTCATCGGGGCGGGTCTAGGAATCGGGCGATTCACAGCGGCCGCCGCCGAGAGCATCGCACGCCAGCCGTCGGCTGCCGCCCAGATCAGCGGGGCGATACAGCTCCCGCTCTTCCTGCTCGAAGGCGTGGCGATCCTGGCCGAAGTGTTCGTCCTCCTCATCGGCGGACGGATCCTCGGCGGGTGAAGCCGGAGGTTCAACCGGTGGCGACGACCGGCGTGCCCATCTCGCTGGAACGCGACGTCCTTACGTCGGGAGAGGAAGCGTCTCATGGTTAATCCGCTGGTCCAGCCGGATGTCGGGCTGTACATCTGGACCATCATCACCTTCCTGACCCTGCTCTGGGCCCTTCGCCGGTACGCCTGGGGCCCCCTGCTGCGGGCCCTCGACGCGCGCCAGGAAACCATCCGCAAATCGCTCGACGAGGCCGAGCAGGCCCGGAAGGAGCTCGCCCAGGCCCAGGAGACGGCGGCGAAGGTCATTACCGACGCGAGGGTCGAGGCCCAGTCCATCCTCGCCGAGAGCCGCAGCGCGGCCGAGAACTTCAAGGAAGAGTCGAGGCAGCAGGCCAAGGCCGAAGGCGAGGCCCTAGTGGCCGCGGCCCAGCGGCAGATCCAGCAGGAGACCGCGCGCGCCATGCAGCAGATCCAGCGCGAGACGGTCGACCTGTCGCTGCAGATCGCCTCGAAGCTCATCAGGAAGAACCTGACGCCGGAAGACAACGACGCCCTCATCAGGGAGTCGCTCGCCCAGATCGACGCTCGGCACTAGCGCTGGGGGAACCGCCACACGAGAGAGGCCCGTGCTCCCGGCGCGGGCTTCCGACCCCGCTTCCCCGGTCCAATAAATCGACTCGGCGGAACCACACGGACCTGCCGTCGCCCGCCTGGTGACCACCTGCACGTCCCGGGTCCGCCGAACCGCCGGTCCGCCGAGGTGCTCGCAGGCGCCGCGCCGACGGTCGAGAACTGACGGCGGGATTACCGCGAGGACCGCGTCATCCGCGGAGTCACGCCTCCAGCTCGTTCGGTAGCGAGCAGTCGTTCTTCGCAGCCCAGCATCTCCCGATAGTGCTGTTCGCCCAGCGGGTAGCGCTCTAGTCGCGCCTTTACTTCATCGACATTCGGTTGCGTAATGGACGTGTGGCCCTTGCCTCGATTGAGCACGAAGACCCCGCTCAAGTGCTCATCGAATAGATCGATGAAGTACGGCGAGTGCGAGGTGAAGATGAGTTGAGGCCGCCCCGCCGCGTCGTCGACCATCTCGAACAGGGATTTCAGGAACCCCACGTGAATGCCGTTCTCCGGCTCTTCGATCATGCACAACGGCGACAGCCCGCTTCCGGGCTGCACGAGGAGAACGTAGGCCAGCGCCAGAAACCGCAGCGTCCCGTTCGAAGCATTCGCGGAAGACCATGAATGGTCATCCCGGTCCCCGAAGAACATGAAGACGTCGTTCTCGGGATTGTCCCTTTCGTTGTTGAACTTCGCGGGTAGCGGACTCCCTTTTTCCGCTCCGAGTTGCTTATTCTACGCCACGTCGGGAACCACGTCGTCGGTCTGGGCGAGGGCGTCCAGGGCGCCAACCAAATAGCGCAAGTCCCGGTAGCCCCGCACTCGCCGGAAGCGCGGTTCCGCCTCCAACAGCGCGCTCGCCACCCAGCGCTGGATCATCCCGCCGCCGCGCCACCGCTTGACCCGCCGCGTGTAACCTTCGACGCTGCCCATCAGGTTCTCGATGATGTTCGTCGTGCGCAGTGTACGTTCGAGCGTCCCCGTCAGACCGAGACGCTTCACCGTCAGCGTCTCCTCGAGACCCTCCCGGATGGACGCCGCCGCGCCGGGGTGGTCGCGCTCCAGGGACCCCGCCAAGCGCTTCAGCACCCGCGCCGCGCGGGCCGCGGAATCGAGGCCCCAGGCATCCCGCAACGCCTTGCCGACCGACGCGTGCAGCCGTTCCGGCAGATGACCCAGCACGTTGCGCAGCTTGTGCACTTGGCAGCGCTGCACCAACCCGTGCGAACCGAAGACATCGCTGATGGCCCGGCGCAGCCCCGGCGCTCCGTCGATGACGAACAGCAACGGCCGGTCCGTCGGCAAGCTACGTGTCACCAAGTCGCTCAGCAGGCCGCTGGCGACGGCCGCCGTCTCCGTGGCGCCCTCGCGCAGACCCAACACGTGCTTGCAGCCCTGCGTGTCGATCCCCAACGCGACCACCAGGCAGTGCTCTCGGAAGACCTTGCCGTCGATGCAGACCACCCGGAGATCCAGCTCGCCCAACGGCCGGCTCAGAAACGACTGCAGGCGCTTGGCCGACAGCGCCACGAACCGCCGGGACACCGCGCTGCTCGACGCACCCCGCTCCGTCACCTCCGCCGGCGCCGGGTCCAACGTGCCCGCATACCGCCGCGTCGACACCCCGGCCGCGACCGCCGCCAGCGTGCGCTCGTCCAGCGGGTCGGTGGCCGCCGCCCATTCGAAGCTCGGCAGCGCCACCTCCCCGTCGGCGCTCCGAACACGCAGCCGCGGCACCGCAACCTGCCGCCCGCCGAGCGTCACCTGACTGGCCACGCTCCCGCCCCGCCACGCCGGCCGCTCCACTTGATGGCGCCCCTTCGGGCCGCACAGGTCGTCTCGATCCCCCTCCATCATCGCCTGCAGAACCTGTAGGCCGGTCGTGATGCACAAGCCATGGAACGCTTGCCGCACGCCGTTCAGCACGTCGAGCACCGGCAGCGGCACGTGAATCGTCGCCGTCCGCGAGCTTGGGGGTTGGCTGGAACGCTTCCGCCTGTCATGCTTCGCCATGGGTGGCTCTCCTCCTTTGACACCCCCTGTCCTATCACGGACAGGGGCGAGGAGTCGCCACCCGCTTCAGCTCAGTTCAACAGCATCCGGGACATTCCCTCGTTCTCGGACCCCTCATGGAAGTTGATCAGATCAAGATTCGGCTCGATTCCGCGAACGATGCGCGTTCGGAAACCGGCCCGAAATCCGAAGCACGATCCCAACGACAGCATATACGTCAGGGGGGGACCGAGGAGATCGGCGCGCGACCACGCAGAAGGTCGGCGCGGACCGCAGGCGGGTTGGCTGGCGCCCCGCGGAGCATCCCGCCGACGCCGGGGAGAACTGTGAAGGTCGAACCGCTCAGCGCAGGGCCACGCCGGCGCCGAGGCCCTCGATGGCGGTTGCCGCCGCTTCCGCGCTCGCGAAGAGGAACTGGGGATAGAGGCCGAACAGGACGGTGCCGACCACCGCGACGGCGAGCGCCACGGTCATCGCGGGTCCGACCGCGAGGGGCGAGGCGGCGGGGGCGGTCTCGTCGTTGATCCACATGAACACGACGACGCGCAAATAGTAATACAGCGACACCGCGCTGTTGGCGACGGCGATGACGGCGAGCCACACGAAGCCGGCGTCGATGGCGGCGCCGAACAGCCACACCTTGCCCATGAACCCGGCGGTGGGGGGAATGCCGCCGAGCGACAGCATGAAGAAGAGCATGGCGAAGGCGATCATCGGGCTGCGCCGCGAGAGCCCCGTCAGGTCCTTCAGCTCGTCGCCGACGACGTCGCTGCGCCGCATGGCGGCGACGACCGCGAACGCCCCGAGCTGCATGAAGAGGTAGACGCCGACGTAGACGAGCATCGCCGCCACGCCGCGCTGGGTGCCGGCGACGACGCCCATCAGCAGGTAGCCGGCGTGGGCGATCGACGAGTACGCCAGCATCCGCTTGATGTTGCTCTGGGTGAGGGCCGCGATGTTCCCCACCGTCATGGTGACGACGGCCAACCCCCAGAAGAGGAACGTCCACTCCGCGCCGAGGGCCGGCAGCCCCTCCAGGAAGATGCGGATCAGCATCGCGAACGACGCCGCCTTCGACCCCACCGAGAGGAACGCGGTCACCGGGGTGGGCGCGCCCTCGTACACGTCGGGCGCCCACATGTGGAACGGCACCGCGGCGATCTTGAAGCCCATGCCCGCGCCCACTAGGACCACCGCGAGGACCAGCAGCAGGCTCGGCCCCTGCCCGGCGAGGGCGGCGGCGATGTCCGCGAGCCTAGTGGCGCCGGTGACCCCGTAGAGGATGGACATCCCGTAGAGGAGGACCCCCAGCGAGAACGCGCCGAGGAGGAAATACTTGACGGCGGCCTCGTTGGACCGCGGGTTGGGCTTGAGATAGCCGGCGAGGACGTAGAACGACACCGCCATCGTCTCGAGGCCGATGAACAGGGCGATCAGGTCCACCCCGCTCGCCATGAACATCATGCCGAGGGTGGCGCACAGAATGAGGAAGTAGTACTCGCCGGCCCGCAGCCCCTCGACGCGGAGGTAGGGCGACGACATGAGCATCGTCACCGCCGCCGACGCGAGGGCCACGACCTTGAAGAATGCGGCGAACCCGTCGATGGCCAGCAGCCCCTTCGACACTTCCTCGTCGAGGCCCGCGAACGCGGCCACGCCGTACAGGCTCGCGGCCACCGTGGCCAGGGAGACGCCGAGCAGCACGTCGTCCCGGCGCGGGGCCACCACCGACAGCAGGAGGACGACGAGGGCCCCGCCGGTGAGCACCAGCTCCGGCAGGATGTAGTAGAAGTCGGCCGCGGAGAATCCCTCGGGCATCAGCGGGCGCCCCCGCGCACCGGCGCGCCGGCGTCATCGGACCCGCCGCCCCGGGCGAGCGCCGGCGGCGGCGCCTCCGCTCCGGAATCCTCCGCGGCGACGGGGTCGTACTCGCTGTCGACGCGGGCCATCACATGATCGACCGAGGAGTCGAGGCGGTCGATGAACGGCTTCGGATAGAGCCCGATCCAGACCGCGAGGATGATGAGGGGCACGAAGGTCGCCCACTCGCGGAGGTTCAGGTCCGGCAGGTTCTCGTTCTTCGGGTTGTCGACGGCGCCGAACATGGTGCGCTGGTACAGCCACAGCATGTACGCCGCCCCGAGCACGATGCCGGTCGCGGCCGCCGCCGCCCACCACATGTTGACGACGAAGATGCCCTGCAGTATGAGCACCTCGCCGATGAACCCGTTGAGGGTCGGCAGCCCGATCGACGACATCGTCATGATCAGGAACACCGCCGCGAAGGCGGGCATGACCTTCGACAGGCCGCCGTACTCGGCGATCTCGCGCGTGTGCCGACGCTCGTAGACGATGCCCACGATGAGGAAGAGGGCGCCGGTGGAGATGCCGTGGTTCAACTGCTGCACGATGCTGCCGGTGATGCCGACCGGGGTCAGGGCGAACATGCCGAGCATGACCATGCCCATGTGGCTGACGCTCGAGTACGCGACGAGGCGCTTCCAGTCGCGTTGCGCCATCGCCACCAGCGCCCCGTAGATGATGCCGATGATCGACAGCGCCGCCACCCACGGCACGAACGCCGCCGTCGCCTCGGGGAGGATGGGCAGCGAGAACCGGATGAACCCGTAAGTGCCCATCTTCAGGAGCACCGCGGCGAGGATGACCGAGCCCGCGGTGGGGGCGTCGGTGTGGGCGTCGGGCAGCCAGGTGTGGAACGGGAACATCGGCACCTTGACCGCGAACCCGAGGAAGAAGGCGAGGAAGACCCACCACTGCGTGCCGAACGGCATGTTCAGCTCGTGGAACTGGGTGATGTCGAACGTGTAGACCCCGGTCACCGACTCGCTGTAGAAGTAGACGGCGAGGATGCCGAGCAGCATGACGACGCTGCCGACGAGGGTGAACAGGAAGAACTTGATGGCCGAGTAGAGCCGGTTGTCGCTGCCCCAGATGCCGATGAGGAAGTACATCGGCACCAGCATGACCTCCCAGAACACGAAGAACAGCAGGAAGTCGAGGGCGACGAAGGCGCCGATCATGCCGGTCTGGAGCACCAGCATGAAGACGTAGTACTCCTTGACCCGCTCGGTGATGGCGGTCCACGACGAGAGAATCGCGATGACCCCCATCAGGGTCGTGAGCAGCACCAGCAGGGCGCTGAACCCGTCCACCCCGAGGTGGTACTCGGCCCCGATGGAGGGAATCCACGGCAGCCGCTCGACGAACTGCCAGTACTCGGCGCCCGAGGCGTCGAACGCGAACCACAGCGGCAGCGACACTAGGAAGCCGACTCCGGCCGTCACGTTCGCGATCCAGCGGATCGCGTCCTCGCTGCGCTTGTCCACGAACAGCAGGACGACGGCGCCGGCCAGCGGCGTGAACATGATGAGCGACAGCAGATAGGGGAAGTTGCTCATGAGCGGATTCTCGATGCGGTCTCGGGCCCGGCGGGGCCCCGCTCGTTCCTACACGTTGCGAAATCGCCGCGGCGTTCGCCCCGACGCAACCGGTCGGCGGGGCGCTTCCGCCGTAGTGCCGGCAGGCTCCCGACGCCGACTCGATCCCGGCGCCACGCCCTTCCCCCATACGGGGGTTTCGCGCCAACGCGCGCCGACGCCGCCCGGCGGGCCTGTGCCCGGCGGGCCTGTCCTTCCGCGCACGAATCTCGCGCCGGCGAGACGCCCGACGCGGCCGCGGGGCCGCGCCGTCACTGCCCGAAGTAGCGGACGGCGATGTACGCGGTCACGACCGCGAAGACGCCGAGCAGTGTCGCGAGCGCGTAGTTCTGTATCAGGCCGGTCTGCGCGTGCCTGAACACGTAGCTGCCCTCGGCGCAGACCCTGCCCACTAGGTTCACGAGCCCGTCGACGACGTACTTGTCGACGACGTGCGAGACCCAGGCCGACGCCCGGGTCGTCCATCCGGCGCCGTTCACGGCCCCGTCGACGACGTTGCGGTCGACGGTCCACAGCCCCCGCGCGCCGCTCATCGTGCCCTTCACGGCGGTCGCGTCGTACAGCTCGTCCACGTAGTACTTGTTGGTCAGCAGGCGGTGGGCGCCCGCGAAGTCGGACGCGAGCCGCTCGGACTCCGCGGGGCGCTGCACGTACAGGCGATAGGCGAAGGCGATGGCGCCGGCCGCGAGCGCGACCGACAGGGCCATCAGCCCCCACTCGATGGCGTAGTGGTGCTCCTCGGCCACCGCGTGCACCTCCCCGGCCACGAAGCTGGGCTCGAGGAAGTGCTCGATCCGGTTGCTTCCGCCGAGGGCCGCCGGAACGCCGACGAAACCCGCCACGATGGCGCCGAGCGCGAGCAACTGCAGCGGCAGGGTCATGATCTTGGGCGACTCGTGCGGCCCGTGCCAGGCGTGGCCGTCGTCGTCACCATGCCCGTCGTGCGCGGCCCCGCCGGAGCCGGCGTTACCCCATGCCGGACCGCGGTACTCGCCCCAGAACGTCATGAACATCAGCCGCGCCATGTAGAACGCGGTCATCCCCGCCGTGATCGCGGCGAGGGCCCAGAGCCACTGGTTCTCGAGGAACGTCCGGTAAAGGATCTCGTCCTTGCTGAAGAAGCCCGAGAACGGGGGGATGCCGGCGATGGCCAGCGTCCCGATCGCCATCGTCATGAAGGTCACCGGCATGTACAGCCGCATGGCCCCCATCTTCCGCATGTCCTGTTCCTCGTTCATCGCGTGGATGACCGAACCGCTGCCGAGGAAGAGCAGGGCCTTGAAGAAGGCGTGGGTCATGAGGTGGAACGCCCCGGCCGCGAAGGCGCCGACCCCGGTGGCGAGGAACATGTAGCCGAGCTGCGAGACCGTCGAGTAGGCCAACACCCGCTTGATGTCGGTCTGCACGAGCCCGATCGTCGCCGCCATCAGCGCCGTCAGCACCCCGATGACGGCGACGATGAACATCACCTCGGGCGCGTGGGTGAACAGCACCGCGTTGCGGGCGACCATGTACACCCCGGCCGTCACCATCGTCGCGGCGTGGATCAGGGCCGAGACCGGGGTCGGGCCCTCCATCGCATCGGGCAGCCACACGTAGAGGGGAATCTGGGCGCTCTTGCCGACGGCCCCGACGAACAGCAGCAGACAGATGAGCGAGATGACGCCGAACGTCCCCTCCTCGATCGGCATGCCCGCCGCCGCCTCCGCCACCGCGCGGAAGTCGAGGGTGCCGAACGTGAAGAAGACCAGGAAGATGCCGAGGATGAACCCGAAGTCGCCGATGCGGTTGACCACGAACGCCTTCTTGCCGGCGTCGGCCGCGCTCTTCTTGTGGTACCAGAAACCGATGAGCAGGTACGAGCAGAGCCCGACCCCCTCCCACCCCACGAACATGACGAGGAAGGTGCTGCCGAGCACCAGCGTCAGCATGAAGAAGCAGAAGAGGTTCAGGTAGCAGAAGAACCGCGCGTAGGCCCCGCGCGGCTCGTGGTCCATGTAGGCGACCGAGTAGACGTGGATGAGGAAGCCGATGCCGGTGACGATGAGGCTCATCATCGCCGACAGGGGGTCGAGGCGGAACGCCCACGGCACCTCGAACGCGCCGATGCCCGACGCCGTCTCGAGCGCCAACGGGGGAATCCACTGGGCCACCGTGACGACGTGCTCCCGGTGCTCCTGCCCCAGCAGCAGCACGAACGCGTACAGCGACAGCAGCAACGCCCCGCCCATCGTGACGCAGGCGATGGCCGCCGCCGTCTGCTTGCTGAACCAGCGCACGCCGAAGATCCCGTTGAGGGCGGCGCCTATGCCGGGCAGCACGGGAATGAGCCAGATGAGTTCCATCGTCTACCGTGGATTGACCGTGGTTGATGTCGGAGAGAAGAGGTGTCCCCGCAGCCCTACCAGCGCATGATGTTCATCTCGTCGATGTTCACGGTCTCCTTGTTCCGGAAGAAGGCCAGGAGGATGCCCAGCCCGACCGCGGCCTCGGCCGCCGCCACCGCGATGACGAACACGACGAACACCTGGCCGGCGAGGTCCTCCAGATACCGGGCGTGCGCCACGAGGTTGATGTTGACGGCGTTGAGCATCAGCTCGATCGCCATGAAGATGATGATGATGTTCCGCCGCACGAGGACGCCGATGACCCCGATGCTGAACAGCGCGGCCGAAAGGACCGTGTAGTGGGCGGGCGTGATTTCCATCGTCTACGACTCTCGCCTCGCCAGCACGATGGCGCCGACCATCGCGACGAGCAGCAGCACCGACGCCACCTCGAACGGAATCAGGTAGTCGGTGTAGAGCAGCCAGCCGAGCTCCTCGGTGTTGCCCCGCCCCAGGACCGGCGTCGCCTCGGCGACGGCGGGGGCCGGCGGCGCGACCCGCCCGTAGCTGTAGATCACGATGCCCGCGAGCTCGAGCAACACCGCCCCGGACAGCGCGAGCCCGAGCCGGGCCAGCCGCCGGGGGTCCTCGTGCGCCTCGGGGGCCCGCTTCAGGTTCACGAGCATGACCACGAACAGGTAGAGCACGACGATGCCGCCCGCGTACACCAGCACTTGGATGACGGCCAGGAACTCGGCCCGGAGCACCACGTAGAGGATGGCCACGCAGAGGAAGTTAAGGACGAGGAACAGCACGCTGTGGACGGTCTTCGGGGTGGTGATTACGGCAATCCCCAACCCGAGAATCAGCGCCGCGAGCGTGTAGAAGGCGATTGCTTCGGCCATGGCTCTACAGCAGCACCTTGACGACGCCGGTCACCACGATGTTGCCGATGGCGATCGGGATGAGGACCTTCCACCCGAGCCGCATGAGCTGGTCGTAGCGGTAGCGCGGCAGGGTGGCCCGGATCCAGATGAAGATGTAGAGGAACACGAACATCTTCCCGAAGAACCAGATCCAGCCCGGAATCAGGTCGAGGAACCCGAACGCCTCGACGTTCGGGAAGGGCGCCAGCCAGCCGCCCCAGAACAGGATCACCACCACGGCCGAGATGACGATCATGTTGGCGTACTCGGCGAGGAAGAACAGCGCGAACCGCATGCCGCTGTACTCGGTGTGGAAGCCGCCGGTCAGCTCCTGCTCGGCCTCGGGGAGGTCGAACGGGGCCCGGTTGGTCTCGGCGAGCCCCCCGATCAACACGAGCACGAAGGCCACCGGCTGGACGAACCCGAACCACAGGCCCGCCTCCTCCTGGGCCTCGACGATGCCGACCATGCTCAGGGTGCCGGCGGTCAGGATGACGCTGACGAGGGTCATCGTCACCGCGATCTCGTAGCTGATGAGCTGGGCCGACGCCCGCAGGCTCGCGAGCAGCGGATACTTGCTGTTCGACGCCCAGCCCGCGAGGATGATGCCGTAGACGCCGATGGACGTCACCGAGATGACGAACAGCAGGCCGACGTTGATGTCGGTGACGTAGAAGAGCTCGTCGCCCCCGAAGGGCACCACCGCGAACACCACGAGGGCCGGGACCAGCGACAGGATCGGGGCCAGGGTGAACATCATCCGGTCGGCCCGGGTCGGGGTGATGTCCTCCTTCAGGATCAGCTTGATGGGGTCGGCGATGGCCTGCAGCACCCCGTAGGGCCCCACCCGCATCGGCCCCAGCCGCGACTGCGCCCACGCGATGACCTTGCGCTCGAGCAGGGTCATGAACGTCACGGCCACGAGCACCGCGTTCAGCAGAATGGCGATCTTCGCCAGCGGGATGACGATGGTGTCGATCATCTATCTGTCGACCTCGCCGAGCACGATGTCGATCGTGCCGATCAGGGCGACCACGTCGGCCACGAGGTGCCCGATGACGAGCGGCCGCAGACCCTGCAGGTTGCAGAACGACGGGGGCCGGACCCGGAACCGGTAGGGGTTGGTGGCCCGCCCGTCGCTCACGATGAAGTAGCCGAGCTCGCCCTTGGGCGACTCGATGGCGTGGTAGGTCTCGCCCGCCTTCGGCTTGATCAGCCGGGGCACCTTGCCCATGACGGGCCCCTCCGGCAGCCCGTCGAGGGCCTGCCGGATGAGGCGGATCGACTGGCGGAACTCCTCGAGCCGGATCAGGTAGCGGTCGTAGGTGTCGCCCCGCGTACCGAGGGGCACCTCGAAGTCGAGCTCGTCGTAGGCCGCGTAGGGCTCGTCCTTCCGCACGTCGCGGTAGACCCCGGAGCCGCGCAGGGGGGGGCCGCACAGCCCGAGGCCGATCGCGTCGTCGGCCGAGATGACCCCGACGTCGCGCGTGCGCTCCAGCCAGATGCGGTTGTTGGTCAGGAGCGTTTCGTACTCCTCGATCTTCCCCTCCATGAGGTCGCAGAACGCCCGCACCTTGGTGTCCCACCCGGTCGGGATGTCGAGGGGGAGCCCGCCGATGCGCATGGAGTTGTAGGTGAGCCGCGCCCCGCAGTAGTCCTCGAAGAGGTCGAGGATGAGCTCGCGCTCGCGAAAGGCGTAGAGGAACACCGTCATCGCCCCGATGTCCATGGCGTGGGTGCCCAGCCAGAGACAGTGGCTCGCGATGCGCTGGAGCTCGGCGAGAATCGTGCGGATGTAGCGGGCGCGCCGGGGCACCTCGATCTCCATCAGCTTCTCGACCGTCTCGCAGTAGCCCAGGTTGTTGGTGGCCGCCGCCACGTAGTCCATCCGGTCGGTCAGCAGGATGATCTGCGTCCAGTCCCGGTTCTCGCTCAGCTTCTCGATGCCGCGGTGGATGTAGCCGATGACGATGTCGGCGTCGACCACCCGCTCGCCGTCGAGCCGCAGCACCACCCGCAGCACGCCGTGGGTGCTGGGGTGCTGCGGCCCCATGTTGATGACGAGCTCGTCGGTGTCGAAGATGGGCGCCGCCTTGGGCGCCGCCGCTGCCTGGCCAGTCATGGTTCGGTTACTCGATCTCCGCCTCGTCGCGGACGTTGCGCAGGCGCAGCCACTCCATCGGGCTCTCGAGCAGCAGCTCGCCCGGACCCTCGAGCGGATAGTCCTTGCGCTGCGGGTGCCCCTGCCATTCCGGCGGCATGAGGATCCGGCGCAGGTCGGGATGCCCGGTGATGTTGACCCCGAACATGTCCCATACCTCGCGCTCCAGCCAGTTCGCGGCCGGCCACAGCCCGCTCACCGACGGGACGGGATCGCCCTCCGCCGCCCGCACCTTGAGCCGGACCCGCTGCCGGCGCCGAGTCGAATACAGGCAATACACTACATCGAAACGCTTCTCGCGGGGCGGCCAGTCGGTGGCGGTGACGTCGGCGCAGTAGTCGAACGAGCCCTCGTCGGAGCCCTTCAGGAAGCCCGCGACGTCGAGCAGCGCCTCGGGCGCGACGACGACCGTCCAGTCACCGACCCACCAGGAGAGCTGCTCGATGCGGTCCGGCATCGCGGCCTCGAGGGCGGCGAGGAACGCCGGCTTCTCGATGTCTTCGGGCGGCGGCGGATCGGTCGGTCCCTTGGGGGCCTCGGGCGGCGCCTTCGGCTTCGGCTTGGGCTTCGCGGCGGCGGCGGGTTTCGCCGCGGGGGCCGGCTTGGCGGCGCCCGGCTTGGTCGCGGCCGCGGGCTTGGCGGCGGCCGGTCCGGCCGGCTTCGCCGCCGCGGCGGGGGACGGCTTCGCCGCGGCGGCGGGCTTGGCCGCTTTGGGGGCGGCAGGAGCCGGCTTCTTCGCCGCCGGGGCGGCCGGCTCCGGCGCGGCCGACGCCGCGTCGGCGCCCGTTGCGCCGTCCGCCGGCCGCGCGGTATCCGGCGGCTGCGGGCTCGGCGCTTCGGCCGCCGGTTCACCCGATTTCGGTGCGTCTGCCATAGTCCCGGGAAACTCCGCATCGCTCCGCGAGCCGGCGGCGCGGAACGAATCCGACGGGCCCGCGACGGCCGCCGGCGACGGCCGTGTCCTGAAGACCGATCAGGCCCATTCCAGCGCGCCCTTGCGCCACGCGTAGATGTAGCCCATCACCAGGATGAACAGGAAGACGAGCATCTCGATGAGGCCGAACAGAAGAAGCTCGTCCATGATGACCGCCCACGGGAACATGAACACGGTCTCGATGTCGAAGATCACGAACAGCATCGCGATCAGGTAGTAGCGGACGCTGTAGCGGTCGCGGGCGTCGGTGACCGGCTCGATGCCGCACTCGTAGGGCTCGAGCTTCACCTTGTTGTAGCGCGACGACTGGACCAGCGACGAGATGGTCAACGTGAAGATGGCGAAGCCGATCGCGACGAGGATGAACAGCAGGACCGGAACGTACGCCTCGATCATCGGATCTCACCTGTGTACAACAGTCCGTTGACGACCGGATGAATCCCACACCCCCGTGTGCGCCAGCCGTTTACCCGGAGAGCTTCGATGCGGCAGGGTCGGTGCGGACGACGAATCTTATAGCATGCGCGCGCAGGGGGTCAAGGAACCGGCGGAACCCCTGGGGCCCCGCCGCCGCGAAACGGCTATACTTCCGGGAGTGCAGTCGAGCTGGGGGATTTTGCGCATGCAGCGATCAACGTCCGAGCGAGCCGCCCCTCGCACCCCGCGCCGGCGGCGCCACCCGGGGCTCGCGGCCGCCCTGGCGGCCGCCGCCGGCCTGCTGGGGGTGCTCTCGGACCCGCTCCGGGGACAGGACAACGAGCGGGCCCTGTTCGTGAGCGTCCTCGACGACGACGGGGCGCCGGTGCCGGGCCTCGGCCCGGCCGAGTTCGTGGTCGAGGAGGACGGCGTCGAGCGCGAGGTCCTGCGGACCGGGCCGGCCCGAAGCCCCATGCAGGTGGCGGTGCTCGTGGACACCAGCGCGTCCGCCGCGTTCGCCATCCGGGACATCCGCAACGGCCTGGAACGGCTGGTTCCCGTCCTCGCGGAACGCAACGACGTCGCCCTCGTCAGCTACGGCGGACCGCCGCGCGTCCTCGTCGAGTCGACCCGCAGCGTCGAGCGCCTCCGCGACGGCATCGGCCTCGTCTTCTCCTTTCAGGAGAGCGCCGGCTATCTCCTCGACGCGATGATGGAGACGGCCCGCGGATTCGAGCGGCGCGAGGCGCCCCGGCCGGCGATGGTCGTGGTGGCCTCGGAAGGCCTCGACTTCAGCCGCTACGACTATCGGCGGACCCGCGACGCGCTTCAGGCGTCCGGGGTCACGGTCCACGTGGTCGTGGTACAGGCGCGGGGCAACACCGCTCTGCGCGGCGATCCGTTCAGCTTCTCCAACGAGATCCTCCAGCGCGATCGGGCCCTCGGGCAGCTCCCCGAGGCGACCGGGGGCCAGCGCTACGACTTGCTGCTGAGCACCGCGGTGCCCGACGCGATGGACGCCCTCGCCGAGGTGATGACGAACCAGTACCGGGTCGTGTACTCGCGGCCGCCGGAGCTGATCCCGCCCGAGACGATCTCGGTGCGGATGCGGCGGGCGGACTTGACGGCCCGTGGAACCCCGGACCTATGGACAGGAGACGGCAGCCCATGACGACCGAGCCGCGCGCGTCGACCAGCGCCTCCCGTCGCCGCCGCCCCGCCGCGCCCTCCTCCGGCTCCGCCGGCGGGACCGGCCGCGGCGTCGTCGGCGTCCCCCGCCCCGAGCGCCGGCCGGCGGGGGCCCGGAACGCGACCGCGCGGCGGCTCCGCCTCGTCCTGGCCGCGGCGGCTCTCGCCGTCCTGGGCGGGGCGGCCGCGCCGCACGCCCAGGACACGGCGCCCCAGGCGCCGTCGTTCCGCGCCGGCGTCGACCTGGTCTCGCTGAACGTCACCGTGACCGACCGGGACAGCCGCTACGTCACCGACATCGACGTCGACCGGTTCCAGGTCTACGAGGACGGCGCGCTGCAGGACATCACGTTCTTCACCCGCACGCAGCTCCCCATCGCGCTGTCGCTGCTGATGGACACGAGCGCGAGCATGACCGAGAGGATGGAGACGGCCCAGCAGGCCGCCATCGGGTTCGCGGAACGGCTGCGCGAGGAGGACCTGGCCAGCGTCATCGACTTCGACAGCCGGGTCGAGATACGCCAGACGTTCACCAACTCGCTGGACGAGCTGGCGGCGGCGATCCGCCGCACGTCGGCCGGCGGCTCGACCTCGCTGTACAACGCCATCTACATCTCGCTCAAGGAGCTCGCCAAGATCGTGGCGACCCCCACCGGCGAGATCCGGCGGCAGGCTATCGTAGTGCTCTCGGACGGCGAGGACACTTCGAGCCTCGTCGACTTCGACGAGGTCCTGGAGCTCGCGAAGCGTTCGGACACCGTCATCTACTCGATCGGGCTGCGTTCCCGGGACATCCGCACGCGACGCGGATTCCGCGAGGCCGACTTCGTCCTGCGGCAGCTCGCGCAGGAGACCGGCGGCCAGGCCTTCTTTCCCCGGCGCGTGGAGGACCTGGCGGACATCTACCAGCAGATATCCGACGAGCTGTCCAGTCAGTACACCCTGGGATACACGTCCAAGAACCCCTTGCGCGACGGCCAGTGGCGGCGGCTCGTGGTCCGCATCGACCAGCCCGACGTGGCCGCGCGGACGAAACAGGGCTACTACGCGCCGGCCATCAACTAGCAGGGCGCCGCCTCGGACCGACGCCGGCGCGGCGGCACGGCGCGTACTCCTGTAGGATCGGCCGGGCGCCAGGCGGAGCCGAAGGCGGCGGTCGCCGGGCCGGCCGCCCCGCGCCGGAAGCGGCCCCGGCGCCCGGCCGAGCGGGCACGAACCCATGACGCTTCTCCCGCTTCTGCTGTATGTCGCCGCCGGCATCGTCTACACCGTGTTCTTCGTGCGGCGCAGCCCGCGGGCCGGCCGCCTCGCGACCGCCTCTCTGTCCGCCGCCGCGTTCATCCACACCTTCGTCATCGGCATGCGGACGGTCGAGATCGGCCACCTCCCGTTCGTCGACACCGCCTCGGCGATCTCCGCCTTCGTGTGGATGCTGGCCGTCGCCTACCTCTACACGGAGGTCACCACCGACGAGCGCGCCCTCGGCGTCTTCATCGCTCCTCTGCTCGTCGGACTCCAGACGATCTCGACCTTCAGCGGGACGGTGCGCGAACCCGCCCCGTTCCTCGACAGCCCCCTGCTCGCCGCCCATGTGCTGTCGCTGCTGTTCGCCTATGCCGCGTTCGCCCTCGCGTGCGTCGTCGGCATCACCTACGTCCTGCTGTTCCGCGAGCTGAAGTCCAAGCAGCTCGGGTTCTTCGCGGCCCGGCTGCCGTCGCTGCATGCGGTGGACGCCATGAACGGTCGCGCCGTGGGCATCGGTTGGCTCTTCCTGACCGCGGGCGTCGCCGTCGGCGTGGTCTGGGTGCTGCAGCTCCAGCCCGGCACGTCGGACCCCCGCGTGCTCGCGATGTCGTTCTCCGACCCCAAGATCTTCATGGTGGCGCTGGTCTGGGCCGTCTACTCCTTCGAGATCTACGCCCGCCGGGTCATCGGATGGAGCGGCCGCCGCGCCGCCTGGCTGTCGGCCCTGGGGTTCTCGATCGTGCTCGTCACCCTGGTGCCGGTGGGGTACTTCCTGACCGAGAGCCACAACTTTTGAACGGGCATGAACCTGCTGCTGCTGGGCGTGAGCCACCACACGGCGCCCGTCGACCTGCGCGAGCGGGTCGATTTCTCGAAGCGCGGCATCGTGACCGCACTGCGCGAGCTCGCCCTGCGCCCGGCGCCGAGCGAGTCGGTGGTGCTGACGACCTGCAACCGATCCGAGATCTACGTGGCCTGCCGGGACCCCGAACTCGCACGCGCCGATCTCGCCGGCTTCATGAGCCGCTTCCACGACGTTCCCGAGACGGAGCTGGCGCCCCACCTCTACGCGCGGACCGACGGCGGGGTCGCGAAGCACCTGTTCCGGGTCGCGGCCGGTCTCGACTCGCTCGTCGTCGGCGAGCCGCAGATCTTCGGCCAAGTCAAGGACGCCTACGCCACCGCGGCGAGCGAGCAGTGCACGGGCACGCTGCTGAACAAGCTGTTCCCCTGGTCGTTCGCGGTCGGCAAGCGCGTCCGCGCCGACACCGGACTCGGCGAGGGCGCGGTGTCGGTCAGCTACGCCGCGATCTCGCTCGCCCGCAAGATCTTCGGCGACCTACGGGGGCTCTCGGTGCTGGTGGCGGGGGCGGGCGAGATGGCCGAGCTGACCGCCACCCACCTGCGGTCGCAAGCGGTGCGGCGCATCGCCGTCGCCAGCCGGACCCTGATCCGGGCCTCGGAGCTCGCCGACCGGGTCGGCGGCGTCGCCGTGGACTGGTCGGCCGTCGGTGACGAGCTGCTGCACGTGGACGTCGTCGTCACCGCCACCGGGGCCCCCACGCCGATCCTGACCCGGGCGTCGATCGAGGAGGTCATGCACGCGCGCCGGAACCGGCCGCTGTTCGTCATCGACATCGGCCTTCCGCGGGACGTGGACCCCGACTGCGGCGAGCTGGAGCAGGTGTTCCTCTACAACATCGACGACCTGCGCGCCATCGTCAGCGAGAACCTCGCGCGGCGGCGCGAGCAGACGACCCAAGCCGAGGCGATGGTCTCGGACGCGGCGCAGGAGTTCGTGGCCTGGCTCCGATCGCGCGGGGCGGTCCCCACCGTGGTCGCCCTGCGGCGCCGGTTCGAGGCGGTCCGCCAAGCCGAGCTCGAACGGCTCGAGCCCAAGCTGAACCGGTTCTCCCCCGAGGCCAGGGCCCGAGTCGAGGAAATCACGCGGCTCCTCGTCCAGAAGCTGCTCCTGACCCCGACCGAGCGGCTCAAGTCGGCCGGCGACGCGGCGACGGCGGCCCGGTACGCCGAGACCGTTACCCGGCTGTTCGGCCTCGACGATGCCCCGCCCGACCCCGGCGAGGACGCGTCATCCCCCTCCTCGCTGGCCGGCGGAACCAATGAGGCGCCCGCACGCGGCGCGTCGGCGAAGACCGCGGTGACGTCGTGACCCGGCTGAGGGTCGGGACCCGCGGGAGCGCGCTCGCCCTGTGGCAGGCCAACGCAGTGGCGGCCCGCGTCCGGCGCCGGAGCGGCCGCGAGTGCGAGCTGGTGGTCATCACCACCACCGGCGACCGCCTCCGCGAGGCCAACCTGTCGCGGGTCGGCGGCAAGCGGGTCTTCGTCAAGGAAATAGAGCAGGCGCTGATCGGAGGCGATGTCGACCTCGCCGTGCACAGCGCCAAGGACATGCCGGCGGAGCTGCCGGACGGGCTGTCGATCGGCGCCGTCCTGCCGCGGGCGGACCCCCGGGACGCTGTCGTGCGGCCGGCCCGCGACGACCGGCGGCGGGAGCCGGCGGCGACGGGGAACGGCCCGGGCGGGGGCCCCGCCCCCCGCGTCGGCAGCGGCAGCGTCCGGCGGGTCGCGCAGCTTCGCCGGGCGTGGCCGCGGGCCGAGTTCCGCCTCGTGCGCGGGAACGTGGGGACCCGGCTCCGCAAGCTGGACGCGGGCGACTACGACCTGCTCGTGCTGGCGGCGGCGGGGCTGGAGCGGCTGGGCCTCGCCCACCGCATCTCGGCGCCCCTCGACCCCGACGTCTGCCTGCCCGCCCCGGGGCAGGGCATCGTCGCGGTCGAGACCCGCGCCGGCGACGCCGAGACGGAAGCCGCCCTCGCCGCCATCGACGACGCGCCGGCCCGCGCCGCGTTCACGGCGGAGCGCGCCGTCGTCGCCGCCCTCGGCGGCGGATGCCACGCGCCGATCGGCGCCTTCGCGGAGGGCGACGGCGACCGCCTGCGGCTGCGGGCGATGGTGGCCTCCGTCGACGGGACGCAACGCCTCTGCCGCGAGGCCGCGATGCCTGCCGACGCGGCTCGGGCGCTGGGGGCGGAGGTCGCCCGAGGTCTGCTCGCGGACGGCGCCGGCCCGATTCTGGCCGCGGCCCAGCGAGCCGCGAGCGCGAACGGCCGGGAGCCTGCGCCGTAGAACGGCGCGTTTCTGCCGCATCAACCGTTCGCCGACGGTCGTATCCGTACGCTGACGTTCCGTGTCGTTCGGCTACGGCCCCCGAATCCGCCCGGATTCATTGGGCAAACGTGCTACGCTGGTCGGGTCATGGCGCGGCCTGGCGTGGCAGGGCTAGGCAAGGCAAGGCTTGGCGTGGCGAGGCGTGCAAGGCACGGCACGGTACGGCGAAGCGGCCCGGTGGAGTTTCGACGCCGTGCCGTTTCCATGTACGGCCGGCGGTGACGTTCGCGGACGTTCGTTGATGTTCCCTGATGACCGGCCGGCCGGCCGTGGTTGCGATTGTAGTAACGGTTGGCCGGCCACTTCCCGAAACGGCCCGGATCCACAGGCCAAATCCCACGTCGGCGGTGGAACGGCGCCGACTCCTGCAGGATCGGTTGGGCGCCCAGCGGAGCCGAAGGCGACGATGGGCGGGCTAGGCGCCTGCGCCGTAGAACGGCGCGGGAGCCTGCAGGGTCAGCGCTTCAACCGGCCGCGGCGATGTCGAACCGGGGAGAGACCAGCGACCCGTCGTCGATCGGCAGGCCCACGCGCACGTTCCGGTCCGACCGCGCCCCCGCCACCGCGACGTACTTGTAGAGGGCGTTGTCGGACGCACGCGGAGCGATGGGGTGCTCCGCGACCGGCTGCGCCTCGTCCGACCGCGGCGCCGGGGCGGGGTCGTGGGCCGGGCCGCTCTCGTAGACCGTCTCGCCGCCGGGCGCTGCAACGCGAATCTCTCCGGTGGGGCTCGAGCGCACGATGCGCCGCAGCCGACCGTCGATCTCGTCCGACGGCCACCCCGCCGCCTCGGCCCCCGCGACGAGGGCATCCACGAGCGCGGCCTGCACGACCATCTGGCGGCCGAGTATCGCCTCGAAGACGACCCGGATCTCGTCGAGCCGATCCGTGTGCGAGCTGCTCAGCAGCTCGGGCTCGCCGAACGCGGCCAGCACCGCGGTCATGACCGGCGAGGTGTACGCGTCGCTCGGCGCCTGCTCCTCGAAGGCCAGTGCGTTGCCGATCTGCACGATGCGAGGCCGGTCGACGCCGTTGACTCCGACGTACTTGCAGACCTCGTTGTCGATCTCCCGCACCTGCGCGGCTTGGGCGACGACCCCGTCGCCGTCGACGGGGAACGACAGCAGGGCGTGGAACTCCCAGGCCTGGGGCTGTATGGCGGGATCGGCGTGAAACTCGAACGGCATCGGCGCGCCGGCGTCGTTCCGCACGTTCGTGAGATAGACGACGCCTCTCTCGTCGGTGATCCACACCTCGTCGAGCACGGTGTCCGCCGCGACGGCGTCGAGGGTCTCGACGATGCGCGCCGCGCCGCGACCGGCCGCCTCCTCGGCCGCGACGAGGTGCGCGGCGATGCGGGCCTGCGCGGTCATCTGACCATCCAGCATCTTGTCGAGGGCGCGCGCCACCGCGGCCAGCGAGATCGTGCTCATGGTGGGTGCATCCAGGGGATCGGCGGGCCGAACGGAAGCGCCGGCCGGCGGCCGCCCTGCCGCCGGCCCGAGCCCGCAGCCTCCACATAACTCTACCCCGACTTCGATGCTACGATGGCCCGGAAGGCCCCCCCGACGACGCTCATGGCCAACGACAGCTCCGACGGGAAACCCGGATTCACGGTCGCGGCCAAGCCGATGCAGCTTCGACCGGGACGCGACCGGACCCGGCGGCGCGAGCCGGACGGCGCGCTGGAGGTCCAGCGTTGCCGGGCAATCACGGCGCGGCGCGCGCGAAAGAGCGGCAACCCGGCCACCCGAGCCGGGACCGGCGCCGGGACGCTTCCCCTCGCCGGGGTGCGGGTCGTGGTGACCCGCGCGAAGGCGCGGGCGGCGGAGATGGTGGCCCGGCTCGAGGGCCTGGGAGCCGAAGCGATCGCCGTGCCCACCATCGCCATCGCGCCTCCCGAAGATCCGGGGCCGCTCGAAGCCGCGTGCGACCGAATCGCGACGTTCGACTGGGTCGTGTTCACGAGCGTCAACGCGGTCGCCGCCGTCGCGGCGCGCTTGGCCGCCGCTCCCGGCGGCGTCCGCGGCCTGGAGGGACCGCACCTCTGCGCGGTCGGCGCAGTTACCGCCGAAGCCCTCGAGAGCCTCGGGCTGCGGGTCGACCTGGTGCCGGACGAGTACCGGGCCGAGGGCGTCCTCCGCGCGCTGCGCGAGCAGGATGACCTGACCGGCGTCCGGGTGCTGCTGCCGCGCGGGGACCTGGCCCGAGACCTGCTGCGGGCGGAGCTAGAGCGGGCCGGGGCCGCGGTGACCGCGGTCACCGCCTATCGTACGGTGCCGGCCGAACTCGACGGCGAAGGCCGGGACGTCCGCGGGATGCTGCGCGAGCGCGGTGTGGACGTGGTCACGTTCACGAGCGGGTCCGGCGTCAGAAACTTCGCGCGGGCGTTGGGCGAGCGGCAGGCGGCGGAGCTGCTGAGGCACGTCGAGGTCGCGTGCATCGGCCCGGTGACGGCCGAGGCCGCCTCCCGGCTGGACATCGCCACTACGATCATGCCGGTCGAGTCCACGGTGCCGGCGCTCATCGAGGCGATCGTCGAGCGGCTCGGCGGTCGCCGAAACGGCGAGGAGCACACCTGATGGCCACCATCACCGACCCCCGCGTCGCCGACGCGCCCGCTGCCGATGCGCCGCCCCGCGGGGACGCGGCCGGGCCGGTTCATCGACCCCGCCGGTTGCGCCGCACCGCCGGCATCCGAGGCCTCGTGCGCGAGACCCGGCTCTCGGCCGACAGCCTCGTCTACCCGTTGTTCGTGTGCGAGGGCGCCGGGGTGCGGCGCGAGGTGCCGTCGATGCCGGGGGTCTTCCAGCTCTCGGTCGACGAGGCGATCGAGGAGGCCGCCGCAGCGCGGGGGGATGGCGTGCGGGCGGTGCTGCTGTTCGGGCTGCCCGCCCACAAGGACGAGCAGGGCGCCGCCGCCGCCGATCCCGCCGCTCCGGTGCAGACCGCGGTGCGCGCGCTGCGCGGCCGGCTCGACGACGTCACCGTCGTCACCGACGTCTGCCTGTGCGAGTACACGTCGCACGGCCACTGCGGCGTCCTCGAGGGCGAGACGATCCTCAACGACGTCACCGTCGATCGTCTCGTGGAGGCCGCCGTGTCGCATGCGGAGGCCGGCGCCCACGTGGTCGCCCCGTCCGACATGATGGACGGACGGGTCGGGGCCATCCGCCGGGGCCTCGATGCCCGGGGTTTCCAGGACGTGTCCATCATGTCCTACGCCGCGAAGTACTGCTCCGCCTTCTACGGCCCGTTCCGCGACGCGGCCGGCTCGGCCCCGGCGTTCGGCGACCGGCGGACCCACCAGATGGACCCTGCCAACACCGACGAGGCGCTGCGCGAGGTGGCCCTGGACCTCGAGGAAGGCGCAGACATCGTCATGGTCAAGCCGGCGATGCCCTGCCTGGACGTGATTCACCGGGTGAAGACCCGGTTCGAGCGGCCGACCGCCGCCTACCAGGTCAGCGGCGAGTACGCGATGGCGAAGGCGGCGGCTCGGCTCGGCTGGCTGGACGAGGACCGGGTCATGCTGGAGACGCTGACCGCCATCCGCCGGGCGGGCGCCGACATCCTCATCACCTACCATGCCCGGCGGGCGGCGCGCGCGCTGTCGGGGCGGGAAGGCTAGCGCTGGCTGGCCCGCCAATCGTCGCCCGGCGGCTCCGCTGACGCCCAACCCATCCTGGTCGGAGTCCGCGTCGAGCCGTCTCCGCGTCACTCGGCGGCGACGATCATGATCTTGTCCATCTCCGCCTTGTCCGCGGGAAGCTCGGCGTCGCCGGACGGATAGTCGTTCCGGTCGAGCATGTAGGCGACGACGTCGGTGTACTCCTCGTCGGACAACCGGCCCGGCCCGTCCTCGGGCATCGTCACCTTGATGCGCTCGAACAGGGCTCCCACCGGCAGCTCGGTCCAGAAGACGATGAAGTCGCTGCCCGCGACGCTCGGCGCCATCTCGCCGCCCCGCAGCCCCTGCCCGTGGCAGGACGCGCAGTTCTGGTTGTAGACGCGCCGCCCCCGACGCGCCTGCGCCGAGGTGAACACGCCGTCGAGCGTCGAACCGGTGGTCTCCTGCATCGCCGCGGAGAGCCCCGCCGCGACGCCGGACGCGGTCTCGACCGCCGCCCCGCCCGCCACCACGAACGCCGCCGCCGCCGCCAGACACCCCACCGTCAACCACCTGTTCATCCGTCGTCTCCTGTCGATAGTCGTCGTTCCAGAAACGCCATTCTGGCACTCCGCATGCGACCGATCAACCCGCGCGAGGCGCACGCCAGGAAAGTCGAGGATTGCCGTCAGGGTATTGAGCGAGCGCTGATCGACCGCTTGCTCGGACAGGAGGATTCCGGCCGTGCCCGAGACGCAGGCGACGAGACCGCTCGGTCGAGCGGCCAACCGTGGGGCTTCAAGGAGGAGGTGTTCTGCGAGGCCCCGCGCGCCCCGCGCGGTCGGGCGGGACTGGTCGCCGATCCGGCTCCGCGGGGCATTCGCCGCGGGCCGAGGCCGGCGTGATATCGTTCCCCGCCGATGAGCACTGCCCGCCGCAGCCGGTCCGCCCGTCTGTTCTCCCGCGCCAAGCGGATTCTCCCCGGCGGCGTCGACAGCCCCGTGCGCGCGTTCTCCGCCGTCGGCGGCGCCCCGCGGTTCATCCGCCGGGGGCGCGGCGCGCGGATCGAGGACGAGGACGGTCGCTCCTATGTCGACTTCGTCATGTCGTGGGGGCCCCTCATCCACGGGCACGCCCCGGCCGGGCTGACCCGCGAGCTCGCCGCCGCCGCGAAGCAGGGCACCAGCTTCGGGGCCCCGACGGCGGCGGAAGTCGAGCTGGGAACCGCGGTGCGGCGGCTCATGCCGTCCCTCGAGCGGGTGCGGTTCGTCAACTCGGGCACGGAGGCGGCCATGAGCGCGCTGCGGCTCGCGCGGGCCGCGACGGGCCGGAGCCGGGTCGTCAAGTTCGCCGGCTGTTACCACGGCCATGGCGATGCCTTTCTCGTGCAGGCGGGGTCGGGGGCCACCACCCTCGGGGTGCCCACGAGCCCGGGGGTCCCGCCGGCGGTGGCGGCGGACACCCTCGTCGCCCGCTACAACGATCTGGCCTCGGTCGAACGGCTCTTCCGACGTCATCGGAATCGGGTGGCGGCGCTGATTGTCGAGCCGGTCGCGGGCAACATGGGTGTCGTGCTCCCCGAGACGGGGTTCCTCGAGGGGCTGCGAGCCCTGTGCGACGAGCACGGCGCGATCCTCGTCTTCGATGAGGTGATCTCGGGCTTCCGCGCCGCCCCCGGAGGAGCGCAGGCGCGGTTCGGGGTCCGCCCCGACCTCACCTGCCTCGGCAAGATCATCGGCGGGGGACTGCCGGTGGGCGCCTACGGCGGCCGGCGCGACCTGATGGAACAGGTGGCCCCGGCGGGGCCGGTGTACCAGGCCGGCACGCTGTCCGGCAATCCGCTCGCCATGGCCGCGGGCGGTTGGGCCCTGTCCAAACTGACGCCCGACCTGTACGCCCGGCTGGACGCGCTGGGGGGCCGCCTCGCGGCCGGCCTCGCGGACGCGGCGCGGGAAGCGGAGATCGACCTGCAGGTCAACGCGCTCGGCTCGGTGCTGACACCGTTCTTCACGGCCGCGCCGGTGCGCGACTACGACAGCGCGGTCGCCGCCGACACCGCCGCCTACGCGCGGTTCTTCCGCGGCATGCTCGCGCGCGGCGTCTATCCGCCCCCTTCGCAGTTCGAGGGCTGGTTCCTCTCGGCCGCCCACACCCGCCGCGACGTCGACGAGGCGGTGGCGGCCGCCCGCGCCACCCTGTCGGGCATGCGCCGCCGGCGGCCGCGGGCGGCCGGGACGCGCTGACCGGCGGTTCGACCCCGAGCCGCTCCGGTCGGCAGCCCGCACCGGCCCGCACCGCAGACGGCCCGGCGCGCGGGCCGCGGCGTGTGCTACGCTAGCGTCCGATGCTCGCTACCCGCGGTATCGCCCGTCCGTCGATCGCCGCCGAGGTCGGACCGGACCAGGCGCACGCGATCGCGGACGCGATCCGACAGGCGGCCGAAGATACTGTGGGACGACCTGGACTTCGAACGCGAGTTCCGCCTGAGGCCGCTGCGTGACGAAGGAGGCGCTGGACGCACGTCCTCGGCGCGCCGGAGGCGCGGCTATACCGGGCCATGCTCCCGCCGGCCGGAGCCATCATCGGCCCAGTAATCGCGTTCCTCGGATTGCCGGAATGAGCCTGCCGCCTGCGGCAAGGCGCGACGCGGCCGTTCGTCGCCGGCGCCCGCCTTCGGATCGCCCGACCCCATGAGCACGGCCAAGCTGCACCGCACCACCGGCGTCCGCGTCGGCGACGTCCAGATCGGCGGCGGCGCCCCCGTCGCGGTGCAGTCGATGACCATCACCGACACCGCCGACGCGGCGGCGACGGCGGCGCAGTGCGTCGAGCTCGCCGAGGCCGGGTCGGAGCTGGTGCGGGTAACCGTGAACACCCCGGCGGCGGCGGCGGCGGTCCCCGAGATCAAGCAGCGGATGCTCGACGGCGGCTGCCGCGCGCCCCTCATCGGCGACTTCCACTACAACGGCCACCTCCTGCTCTCCCGGCGCCCGGCGTGCGCACGGGCCCTCGACAAGTACCGCATCAACCCCGGCAACGTCGGCACCGGGGCCCGGCGCGACGACCACTTCGCGACGATCTGCCGGATCGCTCGCGACAACGGGAAGCCGGTTCGCATCGGCGTCAACGGCGGGTCGCTCGACCAGGACCTGGTGATGGCGAAGATGCAGGAGAACACCGACCGCCGACTCGGCCGCAGCTCGGAGGAGATCATCGACGACTGCATGGTGATCTCGGGGCTGGAGTCGACGGCGCGGGCCATCGACGCCGGGCTCGGCCCCGACCGCATCGTCATCTCCTGCAAGGTGTCGTCGCCCACGCGCCTCATCGCCATCTACCGCCGCCTCGCCGCGGAGACCACCCAGCCCCTGCACCTGGGCCTGACCGAGGCGGGCATGGGCATGAAGGGGCAGATCTGGTCGGCGGCGGCGATGGGGGTCCTCCTCGCCGCGGGCATCGGCGACACCATTCGCGTCTCGCTGACGCCGCGGCCGGGCGGCGACCGTCGCGAGGAGGTCCATGCGGCGTGCGAGCTGCTGCAGTCGCTGGGGATGCGGTCGTTCGCCCCGAGCATCACCGCTTGCCCCGGCTGCGGCCGCACCACGAGCACCACGTTCCAGGAGCTGGCGGAGCGGATTCAACAGTACGTGCGCGACATGATGCCAGTGTGGAAGGCCCGCCACGCGGGGGTCGAGGAAATGCGGATCGCGGTGATGGGCTGCGTGGTCAACGGCCCCGGCGAGTCGAAGGCCGCGAACATCGGCATCAGCCTCCCCGGCACGGGCGAAGAGCCCACCTGCCCGGTCTACGTCGACGGACGCCACGCGACGACGCTGCGCGGCTCCTGCGACGAGCTCGCCGAGGCGTTCCGGCGGCTCGTCGACGACTACGTCGTGCGGCGCTACACGGAGAAGCCGGCGGGGTGATGCCGGCGCCCGAACCGATCCGTCTCATCGCCGTCGACATCGACGGCACGCTCCTCGACGGGGCGAGCCGTCTGCCCGATGCGAACCGGCAGGCGGTCCGGGCCGCGGCGGCGCGCGGCATCGACATCGTGCTCGCCACCGGCCGCGCCTTTCACCACGCCCGCCCCGTTGCGGAGCGGCTCGACGCCCCCGTGACCCTCATCGTCAACAACGGCGCCCTCGTCAAAACGCGGGACGGGGAGACGCTGGCCTGCCGCCCCGTGCCGCGGGACCTCGCCCGGGGCCTCGTCGCCGACACCCGGCCGGTCCGCGAGGGCGCGGCGCTGATCTTCGACCGGTCCGACGACCGGCAGTACGTCTACGAACGCATCGACTGGTCGCATCGGCAGCGGCGGTGGTACTACGACCGCAACCGCGTCTACATGACGAGGGTCGAGCCGCTCGAGACGGCGATCGACGACGACCCGGTCCAAATCGCGTTCACCGGGGGGGTCGCCGACATGCGCGTCCTCGCGGACCGGGTGCGGGAGCTGCCGTCCGCGCGCACCCTCACCGTCACCCTGACCGAGTACGAACAGCGCGACTTCTCCCTTCTCGACGTCACGGCGGAGGGCTGCTCCAAGGGCGCCGCCCTTCGGGACTGGGCGGCCCGGCGCAACGTCCCGCGGGGCGGCATCATGGCCGTCGGGGACAACCTCAACGACATCGACATGCTGGAGCTGGCCGGGCATCCCGTCGTCATGGGCAACGCGGTGGCGGAGCTCAAGCGCTGCGGGTGGCCGGTGACGGCCGGTCACGACGAGGCGGGGCTGGCGCTGGCGATCCAGGATCGGGTGCTCTGAGCGGCGCGGCCGGGCCGGCCGCCGCCTCACGGCTCCGTCCGGCCCCCGACCAGCCCGCCGGGGGCGCGCGCCGTCGTCCGGCGCGGCGGCCTGGTCCTGCGCCACCACGTCGTCACGAGCGCCGCCCCGACGAGCGTGAGGCCGATCGACAGCCCCAACCAGAGCCCGACGATGCCCCAGCCCCGTACGAAGCAGAGCACGTAGCCGGTCGGCAGGCCGATGAGCCAGTGGCCGGCGAGGTTGCAGACCATCGGCGTCCGGGTATCCCCAATCCCCCGGAGCACCCCCGTCGCCACCGCCTGCAGCCCGTCGAAGAGCTGGAAGAACGCGGCCACCAGCAGAAGCGCCACGCCGGCGCGGGTCACGGCGGGGTCGGCGGTGAACGGACGCAGGATCGCCAACGGCGCGAGGACGAAGAGCAGGGCGGCGGCGCTCATGAACGCGGCGCCGAGCGCGAGCGCGGCCCACCCCGCACGCCGGGCGCCGGCCCGGTCCCGCCGGCCGACCGCGTGCCCCACCCGGACCGCGCCGGCCCCCCCGACCCCCTGCGGCACCATGAAGGTCACGCTGGCGACGTTGAGGACGATCTGGTGGGCGGCCAGGGTGGCCGCATCCAACCGCCCCGCGAGGGCGGTGACCACCGCGAAGACCCCGAACTCCAGGCTCACCTGCCCCGCCGCAGGCAGCCCGAGGACCGCGAGGCGGCGGATGCGGCGCCATTCCGGGCGTGGCCACGGGCGGGCGGCGCGGCGCTCGTGGCGCCGAATCGCGGCCGCGAGGAACAGCGCCAGATACACGCGCGAGACCACCGTCGCCCACGCCGCGCCGTCGACGCCGAGGGCGGGCAGGCCGAGGTGGCCGAAGATGAGCACCCAGTTGGCGGCGGCGTTGATGGCGTTGGCGGTGACGAGGGCCGCGGTCACCCACGCGGCGAGGCCGACGGCCTGCAGGTACCGCCGGAACGCGGTATAGAGAAGCAGCGGCAGCACGCTCGACAGGACGATCGCGAAGTAGGGCGCGGCGAGCCGCCGGACCTCGGGATCCATCCCCCAGGCGCCGAGGCTGCCGGCCACCGCCCCCGCCGCGAGGGTCAACGGCACCGCCAGCAGCGCGGCAAGACCCGTCCCCTGGACGAGCCACCGCCGGCACTCGTCGGGACGCCCCCGGCCATGGGCCCGCGCCACCAGAGGATCGAGCCCCAGCAGCATGCCGATGCCGAACACGACCACCGCGAAGCAGAGGACGCTGCCCACGCCCACCGCCCCGATGGCGGCCGGCCCCAGCCGGCCCACCATGGCGATGTCGACGAGCCCCATCGCGATCCAGCCGAGCTCGGCCCCCACGATCGGCCCCGCGAGGCGCATCGTCGGCGGCAGCTCGAGGCGGAGCGCCCGCAGGGTAGGCTGGCGGGTGGAGGTACGGGACCGCAAGGGGAGCAGTGGGCCCTCCGGGAAGAAGGTCCGCTTGGGCTTGTCGCGCCGGTGAACCCCGCGCAACCGCGAGGCGGTCCGCGGGGTCGCGCCGCGGGAGCTTCGAGCCGGTGAGACCGTCCGCGCGACCCATGGGTCGCGCCGTCGGCGCGGGAGCTACCGCCAGATCATCAGGCGTTCGATCCACGCGACGCGCGTCAGATCGTTGTAGATCACGGTCACCATCAAGGTGATCAGGACCACGAAGCCGGCGAGCAGCATCCGCTCCTTGAGCCGCACGCTGAAGTCCCGGCCGGCGATGCCCTCCATCGCGAGGACGGTGATGTGGCCGCCGTCGAGGATCGGGATCGGCAGGAGGTTCAGAATGCCGAGGTTGAGGCTGATCATCGCCATCAACTGGAACAGCGTCACCCAGCCGAACCGGGCCGCGTCGCCGGAGAGCTGGGCGATGCCCACCGGCCCCACGAGCTGCGACGCCGGGACCTCGCGCGTCAGCAGCCCCCACAGGGTCCGGAAGATCAACTGCGACCACTCGTAGTTCTGCTCCAGGCTGAGCGCGAACGCCTCGAACAGTCCCGGCTCGACGACGCGGGTCTCGAACCGGCCGAGCGCGACCCCCATCCTCCACACGTCGCCGACCTGCTCGGGGGCGAGCGTGATCTCGCGCGTATCGCCCGCGCGGCGAACCTGCAACGTCACCGGCGCGCCCGCGCTGGTGTTGATCGCCTCGATCAACGCCGCCTGGTCGACCCGCCGACCGTCGACCGCCACGATCACGTCGCCGATCTCGATCCCGGCGTCACGGGCGACGGTCACCTGCGGCGTCCACCCCGCCACGACGGGCGAGATGTCCGGTCCGACCCCGAGATCACCCAGGTTGTACCGGCCCAGTCCGACCGGCGTCACCCGCACCGTCTCGACCGCGCCGTCGCGACGCAGCGTCACCTCGACCTCGCGGTCGGGCCGCTCCATGACCGTGAGCTCCAGATCGTCCCAGGTGTCGACGGGTCGACCCGCCACCGTCAGGATGCGATCGCCGCGCAGGAGGCCGGCCGCCTCCGCCGGGGAGCTCTCGGCCACCGACCCGATGACCGGCGGCCCCTCCCGGTAGAGGGGAACCCGGGCTCCCTGCAGGAGGACGACGGTCATGACCACGACCGCGAGCACCACGTTCATCGCGGGCCCCGCGAGCAGCACCTGGAAGCGCTGCCATTTGGTCTTGGACAAGAACTCGTCCTCGCGGCCCTCGCGCTTGTCCTCCACCGTCTCGCCGGCCATCTTCACGTAGCCGCCGAGCGGGATCGCGCTGACGCAGTAGACCGTGTCGCCCCGCTTCGTCTGCAGGATCTTCGGCCCGAAGCCGAGCGAGAACGTCAGGACGCGGACGCCGTGGTGCCGGGCGACGAGAAAGTGCCCCAGCTCGTGCACGAAGACGAGCACGCCGAGCACGAACAGGAACGCGAGGGTGGTGGTCAACATCGTTGCGATTGTAACTCGGCGATGCGGCGGCGGGAATAGCGGGTGGCGCGCTCGTGCACGCGCCGCAAGTCGTCGAGGGTCGCCGAGTCCGCCGGCCCCGCCTCCTCCGCGTCGTCCATGGTCGCCGCGATGACGGCGGGTATCTCGGTGAACGCGAGCCGCTCGGCGAGGAACGCCTCGACCGCGGTCTCGTTCGCGGCGTTGAGGGCCACCGGCAGGGCCGGGCCGCCGCGCAGGGCCCGGTAGGCGAGCCCCAGGCAGGGGAACCGGTCGAGGTCGGGGGGGGCGAACTCCAGCCGGCCGCAGGCGGCGAGGTCGAGCGAAGGCAGCCCGCTGTCCCACCGGTCGGGCCACGAGAACGCGTACTGGATGGGCAGGCGCATGTCGGTGACCCCCAGTTGGGCGATGACCGATCCGTCGCACAGCTCGACCAGCGAATGCACCACCGACTGCGGGTGCACGACGACGTCGATGCGGTCGGCCGGCGTGTCGAAGAGCCAGCGCGCCTCGATGACCTCGAGCCCCTTGTTCATCAGGGTGGCGGAGTCGACGGTGATCTTGCGGCCCATGCGCCAAGTCGGGTGATCGAGGGCGTCGGCGGGCCGGACGCCATCGAGGCGCTCCGCGCTCCAGCCGCGGAAGGGCCCCCCGGACGCGGTCAGGAGCAGCCGCCGGACCTCCGCCGCCGGACGTCCGTTCAGGCACTGGTGGATGGCGTTGTGCTCGCTGTCCACCGGCAGCACCGCGACCCCGCGCCGGCGGGCCGCCGCCATGACCAGCCCCCCGGCCATGACCAGGACCTCCTTGTTGGCGAGGGCGATGGTCTTGCCGGCCTCGATCGCCGCGAGCACCGCGTCGAGGGCCGTCGTGCCGGTGGTCGCGACGAGCACGAGGTCGACGGCGGGGTGAGTGGCCACCGCGCGCAGTCCGTCGGCGCCGGTCGCCGTGAGCTCGATGCCGGCGCGCACCGGGGCCGGAAGCGCCGCCTGCACCGAGGCCAGCCCCGCATCGGCGGCGGTCGAGACGACCCGCGGCCGGTGGCGCTCGACCTGCTCGGCGAGCCGGAGCGCGTTGGCGCCGGCCGCGAGGCCGACGACATCCACGCGATCGGGATGCGCCGACGCCACCGACAGCGCGCTGACGCCGATGGAGCCGGTCGAGCCGAGAATCGCGATGCGCTTCACGGGCGCCGCTCCCCCGCCGACCGGGGCGGACCGAAGGCGCCGGTCATGGAAGCACCATCAGATAGAGGCCGAGTGATGCGCCGACGCCACCGCCGGCGCGCTGACACCGATGGAGCGGGTCGAGCCGAGGATCGCGATGCGCTTCATGGGCGCCGCTCCACCGCCGGCGGGGCCGACCGAAGGCGCCGGTCATGAGAGCTGCATCATCAGGTAGAAACCGGGTCCGGCGAACAACAGGCTGTCGATGCGGTCGAGCATTCCCCCGTGCCCGGGAATGAGGGCCGAGGCGTCTTTGACGCCCGCCCCGCGCTTGAGCAGCGACTCGAAGAGGTCGCCGGCGATACCGAGAACGGCGATGGCCGCGCCGAGGAGCAGACACAGCACCACCGGCGAGAAGGTCGGCGCGCCGAGCGCGACCGGTCCGGCCGCGGCCATCACGCCGGCCCCCGCCGCCACCCCGAAAAGCGCCCCCTCGACCGTCTTGCCGGGGCTGACGGCGGCGGCGAGCGGAGTGCGCCCGAGCCACCGGCCCCCGTAGTACTGGGCGGTGTCGCTGGCCGCGATCAGCCCGAGCAGCAGCAAAGCCGCCTCGGCGCCGCCCGAGGCCCGCACCGCGTAAACCGCCCCCAGCGGCAGGCCCAGGTACAGCAACGGGAACACCGACGCGGCGGCGTCGACGAGCATCCGGTCGCCATGGCGTCCGACCGACAGGCTCGCCGCCCCGACCGCGAGCAGGGCCGCCATCAGCACTGCCGCCGTCGCGCCGTACGCGACGGCGGCGACGGCGGCGGCGACCCCGAGCACGACCACCCCGCGGAACACCCGGGCGCCGAACGCGGCGGCGATCGCGGTGTATTCGCGCAGGGCGAGCAACGCCGCCACTTCCGCCAACACGAGGGTCCCCGGCGCCGGGAGGTGCCAGACGACGGCAATCACCACCGGCAGCAGCGTCAGGGCGCTCAGGACGCGCTTCATCCGGTCAGCGTCCCGCCGCCACCGGCTGGGTGATGCCGCCGTAGCGTCGATCTCGCTTCTGGAAGTTGACGATCGCCTCGATCAGATGCCGGGCCCGGAAGTCGGGCCAGAGGGTGTCGGTGACCCAGATCTCCGAGTAGGCGATCTGCCACAGCAAGAAGTTGCTGACCCGCATCTCGCCGCTGGTGCGAATCAGCAGATCGGGATCGGGTTGCCCGGCCGTGTACAGGAACTCGGCGAAGCGCCCCTCGTCGAGGTCCGACGGACGGACCGCGTTCGCAATCGCCCGCCGCGCCGCCTCGACGATCTCGGCCCGCCCGCCGTAGTTGAGGGCGATGTTGAACAGCATCCCGCGGTTGTCGAGGGTGCGTTCCTGCCCCGCGTCGAGCTCGCGCCGGACGTCGGCGGGCAGCTTGTCCTGGCAACCGATGACCCGGAACCGGATGTCGTTGTCGAGCAGCGTCTGCAGCTCGAGCCACATGTACTTCTTCAGCAGCCCCATCAGCACCGCGACCTCGGCGGGCGGCCGCTTCCAGTTCTCGACCGAGAACGCATAGAGGGTGAGGACCCGGATCCCCAGTCGCGCGGAGGCCTCGACCACGTCGCGGACGGAGTCGATGCCCGCCCGATGGCCCTCCACCCGGGGCAGGCGCCGCTGGGCCGCCCACCGGCCGTTGCCGTCCATGATGACGGCGACGTGGCCGGGCAGGCGGTCGAAGTCGACCTCCCGGGCGAGCGACGCTTCCCGGGAGCCGGCCGGGGCCCAGGTCAGGAGATTTTCGAGACTCATCCGCGTGCCTTGCGGCGCGGGCGCGCGATCCGGCCGGACCGCGGGCCGCAGGCGCCCACGCCTGATGATACGGAACCGCGCGCGCCCCGTTCAAGCCGGCGCCGCCCGCGGCGCGCTGGAGACGCGCGGCAGGATGCGCCGCCGTCGACGCCGCGCGCACTTCACGCGGGCTCCGATGCGCCGGCGTCGGCGGGTCCGGGCCGGCGTCGGCGGGTCCGGGCCAGCGCCGGTGGGTTCGGGCCGGCCCGGCGGGTTCGGGCCGGCCCCGCGAGGGGATTTCGGTGCACTGGTCATTAGGAAGGGCGGACACGAGTCGGCCCGACGGGGCCGGGCGGCGGCGGCTGAAGCGTCATCAACGCGGGTACTCGACCCCGATCAGAAAGAGGCCGCGGGGGGGCGCGGTCGGTCCCGCCGCGGCGCGGTCCGCCGACGCCAGTACCCGCTCGACCTCCCTCGGGGCCCGCCGGCCCCGGCCCACCTCGACGAGGGTCCCGACGAGGGTCCGGACCATGTGCCGGAGAAAGCCGCTTCCCCGCACCTCGATGACGGTCGCATCCGCGCAGCCGGTCTCGGCGCCGGTCGAGGCGGCCGGCGCCGCCCTCACCGTCAGCCCGAACACCGTGCGCACGGTGGTGCGCACGCGGGCGCCGGCGGCCTGGAACGCCGCGAAGTCGTGCTCGCCGACGAGCATCCGGCCCGCCTCGGCCATCGCCTCGACGTCGATCGGCTCCCGGAGGTGCCAGGCATATCGCCGAAGGAACGGGCTCATCACCGGTCCGTGCAGGAGACGATAGCGGTAGGACTTGGCGACGGCGTCGAAGCGCGCATGGAACGTGTCGGCGGCCGCCTCGCTCCCGACGACCCGGATGTCCGCGGGCAGCCTGGCGTTCACCGCGCGGGCCAGCGCCTCAGGGTCGATGCGGATCCCGAGGCGGGCCCCCGCCACCTGGCCGAGGGCATGGACGCCGGCGTCGGTCCGACCGGCGCCGACGACGGGGACGGGGGCGCCCTCGAGGTCGCCCAGCGCCGACTCCAGACAGCCCTGGACGGAGACCCCCGCCGCCTGCCGCTGCCACCCGACGTAGTCGGTGCCGTCGTAGGCCAGGGTGAGCTTGAACGTGGACATCACGACTGCCGCAGGCGTCTGCGCCGAGGAACGGTGAGGACCCCCGAGGGTTGCCAGTGGCGCCGCAGGTGACGAGGCGGACTAGCCCGCCCATCGTCGCCCGCGGCTCCGTTGGGCGCCCAACCAACCCTCCGGAGCCGGGGCCGTTCTACGACGCCGGCGCCCCGGGCGACCGCGAGCCGGGGCTGGTGAGGGGCTCGCCGCGGGCGCACTGCGGGCAGCGCTCGGGCTCGCACACCGGGAGCGGCCAGCGCACCAGCGCCTCGAACGGCACGTCGAACCCGGGAGGCGTCTCGGCCCGGTCGAGAATCGCCGCCGCCCCGACCACGGCGCCGCCCTCGGCCTCGGCGACCGCGATGGTCTCGCGCGTCGACCCCCCGGTGGTCACGACGTCCTCGACCACGAGCACCCGCTCGCCGCGCGCGATCCGGAACCCGCGGCGCAGCACCAGCCGGCCGTCGCGCCGCTCGGCGAACAGCGCCCGCCGACCCACCGCGCGGGCAACTTCGTGTCCCGCCACGACTCCGCCGAGGGCCGGGGAGAGCACGAGGTCCGGCTTCAAGCGCGCGACCCGCTCCCCGAGGGCCCGGCCCAGCGCCGCGGCGTCCTCCGGATGCTGAAGGACGCGCGCGCACTGCACGTACCCGGCGCTGTGCAGGCCCGACGTGAGCCGAAAGTGCCCCTCGAGCAGGCCCCCGTGCCGCCTGAACAGGTCGAGTACGAGGCTCGCGTCCATGACGATGGTGAGTCGGGATAGCGCCGGGACCGGTACCGACGGCACGGGGCGACGCCCCCGCCGTGCGCTTCGAAACCGCGGACGGCCGAGAGTATACCTCCCCGGCCGGCGGTGGCCCGACCCGGTGCCGCGGCCGGGTGACCCGTCGAAACGGACGGCGCCGGCCGGCGCGGGCGGGGCCGGCCGCTCCCGCGTCTCGTTCGGAACGGTTCGGTCAGAACTTGGGCGCTTCACGAACGTCATATACAAGAGGCGGCGCCTCACCCGAAGGAGGCGGCGTCGGGCCGGCCGACCCCGGGCGGGGGCGTCGGATGAACGGCTTCGGTGCTCCAGGAGAGGCAGATGCGCACACTGGTCGTCACGATGCTCATGACGCTCGCGCTGGCGGGCCTTGACCCCGCGGGCGGCCACGCCCAGGCGCCGGCGGGCCCTCTCGCCGCCCCGACGCCGGCCGCGGTCGCGCCGGCGGGCGGCGTCATCCTGCCCCGGGCGCCCCTGCAGCCGTCCCGCCCGGCCCGACGCCTCTCCGTCGACGAGGCGGTGACCCTGGCCCTGGAGCAGAACCTCGACCTTCGGGTCGAGCGCATCAACCCGCTGATCCAGGACACGTTCGTGGCCGAGGCCCGGTCGGCGTACGCCCCCACGCTGTCGACGACGCTCACCGGCGACGACCGGGACCGCCCCGCCGGCAGCATCTTCGATGGCGGCGACGTGGTGACGGACCGTTTTCTGCGGGACAACGTGGACGTCGCGCAGCAGGTGCCCTGGAAGGGCGGCCGGTACACGGCGTTGTGGCAAGGCCAGCGATCGAGCAGCACCAACGTCTTCACGACGTACAACCCGTACCTGCAGTCGAACTTGAACTTGAGCTACACGCAGCCGCTCGTCCGCGACTTCGGCATCGACGGCTTCCGCCGTCAGATCGCGATCAGCCGCGCCAACCGGGACCTCTCCGACATCGAGCTCCGGCGCACCGTCGTTTCGACCGAGCGCGACGTTCGCAACGCCTATTGGCAGCTCGTGTTCGCCCGGTCGTTCCTCGAGGTCCAGCGCCAGTCGCTCGCCCTCGCGGAGGAATCGCTGCGCAACAACCGCACGCGGGTCGAGGTGGGCACCATGGCTCCTATCGACATCGTCTCGGCCGAGAACGAGGTCGCGCGGAACGTCGAGACCGTGATCCGGGCCGAGGCGGACATGGAGCGCGCCGAGGACCGGCTGCGGACGCTGGTATTCGACCCGGACACCCCGGACTTCTGGTCGATGAGCCTCGAGCCCAGCGACAGCCCGGTGCTGCAGGCGCGCGAGATCGACGTCGACGCCGCCGTGCGAAACGCGCTCCTGAACCGGACCGACCTCGGCGCCCTCGACAACGGCCTGGAAGTGACCGACACCGACATCCGCTACCATCGCAACCAGCGGCTGCCCGATGTGAGCCTGCAGGTCAACTACGGCCTAGTGGGGGTGGGCGGAGAGCGGCTGCTACGGACCGGCGGGTTTCCGGGCACGGTCGTCGGCCGGCAAGAGAAATCGTTCGGTGACGTCCTCGGCGACATCTTCGCGAACGAGTTTCCCAACTGGACGGTGGGGGTAACCGTCTCCTACCCCCTCGGCACGAGCTCGGCCGACGCCGCCCTCGAGCGCTCCCGGCTCGAGCGGTCCCGGAGCGAGGCGAGACGCCGGAGCCTCGAGCTGCAGGTCGCCACCCAGGTCCGCGACGCGGCCCGGAGCGTCCGCACCAACCTGCAGCGGGTGGAGGCCACCCGGGTTGCGCGCGAACTCGCGGAGCGCCAGCTCGAAGCGGAGCAGCGCAAGTTCGAGGTGGGCCTGTCGACGAACTTCTTCGTGTTCCAGTCGCAGCGCGATCTGGCTACCGCGCGCAACACCGAACAACAGGCCATTCTCGACTACATCCGGTCGCTGGTGGACTTCGAGGCCGTGCAGGAAATTCCCCTCGGCGGCGTGATTCCGTGAACGTACTAAGTGCCCCGCCGGGCGCGCCGGCGGCCGACGGGGCCGGACCGCGGGCCATGGACGTCGACGAGCCTGCCTCGCCGCCCCCCCTCGGCGTTCCCACCGGTGCTCCCGCGGGATGGGCTCCGTCGCCGTCGCCCGACCCGTCATCGACCACGGTCGGCCGCCGCGTGGGCAGAAACGCGGGCGCGGCCGGAATCCGCGGCGGTGCCGGCCCCGGAAGGGCGTTCAGCCCCCCCGAACCAGGTCTCCCGGAGGCCGGCCGCCCCGGCGTCCCCCAGGCCTGCACACCCCCCGCAGCGGGCAACGGTCGTCGCGCTGCGGCCGGTCGAAACCGCAGGCGTCCATCATGCCGAGGTGGCACAACGCGAAGTCGTAGCGGACCGGGTCGCGCGGGTCGAGCCGCCGCAGGGAATCGGTGATCTCGCGGGCCATCGCCCAGCCGGGGCTGCGGTAGCGGGTGAGCCGCAGGCAGCGTCCGACCCGGATCACGTGGGTGTCGAGGGGCACGACGAGGCGGGAAGCGGGGAGCCCCGACCAGACCCCGAGGTCGACGGCGTCGCGACGGACCATCCAGCGCAGAAACAGGTTGAGCCGCTTGCAGGCGCTGCCGCCGGCCGGACGCGGGAAGAACCACTCGACCCGGCGCCGCGGGTTCCCGCGGTAGACCGGTGCGAGATCGACGGCGAGGGCCCGCGCCGCGAACCGGTCGAGCCCCGGCCCCACGTCGGGTGCGGACGGGTCGTCGCTCTCGAGGAAGAAACGCTCGATCGAGCCCGCCGCCGCGAGCATCCGCTTCAGGACCCAGAGGAGGGCGGCGATGTCGACGCCGCGGATCCAGCGGTGGACGAACGGATGCAGGACGGCGGCGTCCCGCGCGGGGTCGAAGCGCCGCACGAAGGCGGCGGGGCGGGGTCCGAGCACTGCCAGCACCGCCTCGATGGAATCCAGCACCGACGCGACCCGGCCGAACGCGAGCCCCGCCGCGCAGAACCCCACCACCTCGCGATCCGCCGGCGCGGGATAGCGCCGCACGAGGTGGACGGGATCGACGGCGGACTCGGGCTGGTCGAACGTCCGGTACAGGCGATCGAGCGGCGCCGAGAGGCGGCGAAGCGCGGCGGCCGGCACGCGGCGGCGGGGCATCAGGCGCGGGCCGGGGGGTCGGCGACGGCGACGGGGTCGGCGACGACGGGGTCGGCGCGGCCGGCGCCGGCGCGGCCGGCGGCGGGGACGCCCCTGACGTGAGCGCGCCCGGCGGCGTCGGCGCCCGCGGCGGCGAGAAACGCCCCGGCCCCGGCGACGGCGTCATTCACGTAAACCGTGCGACCACCGACCATGGTGGCCGCGACCCCGCCCCGCAGCGACCAGCCGTCGAAGGGGGTGTTGTGGGCGAGGGAGCGGAACGTACGGGCGTCGACGGTGACCCGCAGCTCCGGGGCGAGCACGGTGACGTCGGCCGGAGCCCCCTCGGTGAGGGCGCCGCCCTCGACCCCGAGGATGCGGGCCGGATTGGCGGAGAACAGGCCGACGAGACGGCTCAGGGACACGCGCCCCCGGTGCACGAGCCGGTCCAGACAGACCGACACCGCGGTCTCGAGGCCGACGACGCCGAACGGGGCGCGGTCGAACTCGGCGAGCTTCTCGTCGAAGTGATGCGGCGCGTGGTCGGTGGCCACGCAGTCGACGGCGCCGTCGGCGAGGCCCGCGAGCAGGGCCTCGACGTCGGCCGCCCCGCGCAGCGGGGGGTTCGTCTTGTAGTTGGTGTCGTAGCCGGCGAGCCGCTCGTCGGTCAGGATCAGGTGGTGCGGGGTGACCTCGCAGGTGACCGGGACCCCGCGCGCCTTCCCGGACCGCACCGCCCGGAGCGCGCCACGGGTGCTGACGTGGGCGAGGTGGACCGGCGCCCCCGTCAGCCCGCTCAGCGCCACGTCGCGCTCGGCGACGATCTCCTCGGCCGCCGCGGGCATGCCGCGCAACCCCAGCAGCGCCGCCGTCGCGCCCTCGTGCGCGACCCCGCCGGCGGTCAGCGCCGCGTCCTCACAGTGGTCGATGACCGCCATGCCGCACATGGCCGCATACTCGAGGGCGCGCCGCATGAGGATCGCGTCGGCCACGGGTCGTCCGGCATCGGAGACGGCGACGCATCCCGCGTCCCGCAGCTCGCCGATCGCGGCGAGCCGGCGCCCCGCCCGCCCCTCGGTCACCGCCCCGATCGGGTGGACGCGGGCGAGGCCGGCCCCGGCCGCCCTGGCGAGGATGAGCCCGGTCACCCCGGCCTCGTCGTTCGCCGGCTCGGTGTCGGGCATGCATGCGACCGCGGTGAAGCCGCCCGCGACGGCGGCGGCGACCCCCGTCGCAACCGTCTCCTTGTGCTCCGCCCCCGGTTCGCGCAGGTGGACATGCATGTCGACGAAGCCCGGACACACCACGCAACCGTCCGGCACGTCGATGACCACGCCCCCCGCCCCCGCGTCGAGATCGGGAGCGACCCGCGCCACCCGGCCGTCGCGGATCAGCACGTCGGCGACGCCGTCGAGACCGGCGGCGGGGTCGACGACCCGCCCCCCCTTCAGAATCGTCGTCCGTTCACTCACCGGCTCGATCCCAGCCTGCCGATCGTCGCCTGCCGGCTCCGCTCGGCGCCCAACCAACCCTGCAGGAGTCCGCACCGTGCTACGGCGCCGACTCCTGACTCTCGCCCTCGGGCCCGGCGACGCCGGCGTCCGACGGAACCCTCACCGTCCGCGCCTCCGAGTCCACTGCCGCCTCCAGCCGCGGAACACCCGCCGCGGCCTCGGGTTCCCCCCGGCGGCTCTCCGACAACAGGTACAGCACCGCCATGCGGACCGCGACCCCGTTGGCCACTTGGTCGAGGATGACCGACCGGGGCCCGTCGGCGACCTCCGGCGCGATCTCGACCCCGCGGTTCATCGGTCCCGGGTGCATGACGATGGCGTCCGGGGCGGCCCGGCGCAGCCGGTCCAGCGTCATGCCGAAACGCTGGAAATACTCGCGCCGCGACGGGAAGAAATGGCCCCGCATGCGCTCGAGCTGCACCCGGAGCAGCATGATGACGTCGGCTCCCGCCACCGCCTCGTCGACCGACGTGGTCACCCGCACCCCGAGCCGGGCCATGTCCGGCAGCATCAGAGTAGCCGGCCCGCACGCGCAGACATCGGCCCCGAGCGCGCGCAGGAGCCGCAGGTTCGACCGGAACACCCGGCTGTGCAGGAGGTCGCCGACGATGGTGACTTTCAGGCCCGCGAACCGGCCCTTCTGCGCCCGAATGGTGAACGCGTCCAGCAGCGCCTGGGTCGGATGCTCGTGCATGCCGTCGCCGGCGTTGATGACGCGGGCCCCGCACAGGCGCGCGACGAGATGCCCCGCCCCCGCCGAGGCATGCCGCAGGACGATCAGGTCGGGGGCCATCGCCTCGAGATTGCGGGCGGTGTCGGCCAGCGTCTCTCCCTTGGAGACGCTCGAGCCGCTCGCGGCGACGTTCACGGTGTCGGCGCTGAGCCGCTTTTCGGCGATCTCGAACGAGGTCCGGGTCCGGGTGCTCGGCTCGAAGAAGAGGTTGACCACGGTGTGGCCCCGCAGGGCCGGCACCTTCTTGATCGACCGCGTGCCGACCTCCTTCATGGCCTCGGCGGTATCCAGAATCAGCAGGATCTCGTCGGGCGACAGGTCTCCGACGCTGAGCAGGTCCTTCGTCCGGAGGCGGACCGGCGCGTCGAGCCGCAGGGGCGGTTCGGGGGCCCGGGGGGACGGCTCGGCGGTCCGGGTCATCGTTCGATGATCACCTCGTCCCGGCCCTCGACCTCCAGCAGGCGCACCTGGACGCTCTCGTCCGGCGAGGTGGGAACGGTCTTGCCGACGTAGTCGGCTCTGATCGGCAGCTCGCGGTGTCCCCGGTCGACGAGCACGATCAGCTCGATGGCGCGGGGGCGCCCGAAATCGATGAGGGCGTCGAGGGCGGCCCGGATGGTGCGGCCCGTGTACAGCACGTCGTCGACGAGGAGGATCCGGCGATCGTCGATGGAGAAGTCGATGTCGGTCCGGCGCAGGATCGGCTGCGGCCCGACCTGACTGCGCATGAGGTCGTCGCGGTACAGGGTGATGTCGAGAGCCCCGGTCGGCGCCCGGACCCCGCTGATGACCTGCAGCTCCGCCGAGAGCCGGCGCGCGAGCGGGGCGCCGGCGGTGCGAATGCCGACCAACGCGATGTCATCGACGGTGCGGTGGCGTTCCGCCACCTCGTGGGCGATTCTGGTTATCGTCCGCGCGACCTGCTCGGCCGCCATCACCACCGGCACGGAACCTCCGCAGAAGCGGACGCGGCCGCAACCGACGGCGCGGTGGAGCCGCAACCGATCGCCGCTCGCGAATAGGCCGTTCCGCGGGGAACCGGGCCTCGGACCACCCCGCCGCCCCTGACCGAAGGCCGGCGCGGGGTTCCCGCAACCGCGGTCGCGAGCCCGGGGCGAACGCCGAGACGCGGCGCCGCGGCCCACGGAGAGCGGCGGCATTGTACCGCCCCCCGCCGGCCGGACGCAACTTCGCGGGCACCCTCGGCGTGCATGACGTCATGGTTGGCGTGCACGCAGGCGGCGGCATACTGGGTCAATCCCGCTGACGAAGAACGCAGGCGGGCGGCGGATCGCCGCTCGAATGCAGCGGGAGCCCGCCACCGGCTGCTATGATCGCCCCGTCATGCCGGTCGACGTAGATGCGGTAGTACTGGCGAACACCCGCCTGTCGGCCGACTACAACGTCCTCGCCCTGGCCGCGCCGGAGATCGCGGCGCGGGCCAAGCCCGGGCAGTTCGTGATGGTCAAGCCCGGTTCCGGCGACCATCCGCTGCTGCGGCGCCCGTTCTCGGTCTTCGAGGTGCTCGGTGAAGAGACCGGCCGCATCGTCGGCCTGTCGCTGCTGAACAAGCAGATCGGCGTCACCACCCGCACCCTGTTCGGCCTGGAGCCGGGATCGTCGGTACGCTGTCTCGGCCCGCTGGGACGGCCGTTCTCCCCCGCAGTGCCGCCGGAGCGGGCGTGGATGGTCGCCGGCGGCGTCGGCCTCGCCCCGTTCCACACCCTCGCCGTCGCCCTCCGGGGCCGGGGCGTCGAGTCGACGCTCTTCTACGGCGCTCGCTCGGCCCGCGAGCTGTTCCACCTCGATACGTTCCGGCGGCTCGGAGTCCGCCTCGAGCTGGCCACCGACGACGGCAGCCGTGGCGACCACGGGCTCGTCACCGCGCCCCTGGCACGCGCCCTGCGCCGACTCGACCCCGCGGCTCCATTGCGACTCTACGCCTGCGGGCCGACCCCGATGATGCGCGCGGTGACGGACGTGGCGCGCGCGCACGGCCGCGGGACGGAGGTGTCGCTGGAGCAGGTGATGGGATGCGGCCTCGGCGGCTGCTACAGTTGCGTCGTGCCAGTGCGGCGCAACGGCGGGGACCCCCGTTTCGTCCGCTCCTGCCTGGACGGACCGGTCTTCGACGGCGGAGCGGTCGTGTGGGACGGGCTCGGTGCATGAGCGTGGACCTGTCGGTGGACGTCGGCGGGGGGCTCAGGCTCGCGAACCCCTTCATCGCCGCGAGCGGCTGCTTCGGTTACGGGGTCGAGTACGCCGACGTGGTGGATCTCGCCACCCTCGGCGCGGTCGCGGTCAAGGGGCTGTTTCTCGACGAGCGGGAAGGCCATCCGCCGGAGCGCATCGTGGAGACCCCGAGCGGGATGCTGAACGCGATCGGTCTGCAGGGAATCGGGGTCCGGCGCTTCGTGGCGGAGAGGCTGCCGCGGTTGCGCGACCGCGGCGCGGTGGTGATCGTCAATATCTGCGGCTCGACCATCGACGAGTATGCCGAGGTCGCGCGGATTCTCGACGACGCCGAGGGGATCGCGGCGATCGAGCTCAACATCTCCTGCCCCAACATCCGGAAGGGCGGCATGATGTTCGGCTGCTCCCTGCAGGGCACTCACGACGTCGTCACGGCGGTGCGCGGGGTCACCCGCCTCCCCCTCATTCCGAAGCTGACGCCGAACGTGACCGATGTCGCGGCGTTCGCGGTCGCGGCGCGGGACGCGGGCGCCGACGCGGTCTCTCTCGTCAACACGTTCCTTGCCATGGCCATCGACGTGGAGACCCGCCGCCCCCGTCTCTCGAACGTGCTGGGCGGGCTGAGCGGCCCCGCCATCCGCCCCATCGCGGTCCGCATGGTGCACGAGTGCCACCAGGCGGTGTCGCTTCCCCTCATCGGCATGGGGGGCGTCATGAACGCCGACGACGCCCTCGAGTTCCTCATCGCCGGGGCCACCGCGGTCCAGGTGGGCACCGCGAACTTCGTCGACCCGTTCATCTGGGACAAGCTGACGGTGGGGCTGACCGCCTACCTCGAGCGCCACGGGATGGCCGGCGTGACCGAGGTCGTCGGCTCGCTGGACCTCTCCACCCCGGCCACGCGCTAGCCGAGGCCGAGACGCGATGCGCTTGACCCTCTACACACGTCCGGGTTGCAAGCTTTGCGACGAGATGAAGGCGGTGATCCGCCACGTCCAGGGCCAAGTGGAGTGCGATCTGGCCGAGGTGGACATCTCGCTCGACGAATCGCTTGAGCGACGATACCGGCACCACATCCCCGTCCTCCTCGCGGACGGCGTCGAGGTGGCCCGCACCCGCATCGGGCTCGAAGAGCTGCTGGAAACCCTGGCCGCCCCGCGCGCCTGCTCGGGGCACGAACCGCGTTCGCCGCGAGAGCGGTGAGGCCCACCCGTACAGACAGAGCTGGCGTGCGCGGGGAACGCGCACGCCAGCTCGTCGAAGACCCGACACGCAGGCCGGCGCAGCCGGCGCAGCGCCTTGAACGCCTATTTCGCGATCACCATGAAGTGACCGCGGCGATTCTGCGACCAGCAGCCCTCCGTCGACTCGGTGCAGACCGGCGACTCCTCGCCGCGGCTGGTGGTCTGGATGCGGTCCCCCGCCACCCCGAGGCTCACCAGGTAGTCGCGGACCGAGGCGGCGCGGCGCTCGCCGAGGGCGAGGTTGTACTCGTTCGTCCCGCGCTCGTCGCAATGGCCCTCCACGAGCACCGTGGTCGAGGTCCACCGCTGCATCCACTCGGCGTTCCGCTGCAGGGTGACCTGCGCGCCCGGCAACAGCTCGGACTGGTCCAGCTCGAAGAACACGGAGGCTAGCGGGGCCGAGTCGTTGAGCTCCTCCAGCGACATCCGCGCAAACAGCTCTTCCTCCGTCAACGGGGGCGGAGGCGGCGGTGGCGGAGGCGGTGGGGGCGGAGGCGGAGGCGGCGGAGGCGGCGGAGCCGGCGGGGGTGGAGGCGGAGGCTCAGGCGGCGGATTGTCCGCGCATCCTGCGGCGCCCACCCCGAGCGCGAGGCCCAGGCAGACAGCAACGAGCCAACCATTTGACGTCTTCATATTTGGCGTCTCCTGTTCTCAGCGCCCCGGCACACCAGACAGGCAGGCGGAGGGGCTGGCAACTCCGAACCACCGCAGCCTCGGCATTTTCACCGGCGCGGCATCCCGGTGATCGGGATCCCATCGGCTTCCGACGGCCGGTATGCTTTCGTCACCTCCGATCCGCACCAGGCACGCCGCTCCCGCAAGAGCCTGGACCCGGCGACGCCCGGATAGACGGAACCAGCGGCGCACAGCTTACAAGGGAACCGAGAAACCTGTCAATCCGGATCGCGGCCGCAGGGTCGGTCGGGCGGCGCTCGGAGCCGCGGGCGACGATTTCCGGGCTAGGATGTCACCCATGTCCCTCTCGACGACCGCCGCGCGAACGGTGCTCATGGGCACCGGCGACGCCGTCATACTCGACCGGTTCTCCCGGCCCCTGCGTGACGCCGCCCACCGCGCGGTCGAGGCGACCGGCGCCCCGGCGCTGCTGGAGCGCCTCGGCGGCGAGGGGCCTCCGATCGACCTGCTGCTTCTCGATCTCCGGCTCGCCGAAGACGGGGTCGCCCTTCTGCGCCAAGTGCGCGCGTGCGCGGCCCGGCTTCCCGTCGTCGTCTTCAGCGGGTCGGTGGAGAGCGCCGCCCAGGTGCGCGCCCTCGCGCCGCTCGGCGTCGCCGGCTACCTGAACGAGCTCTGCGACGCGCAGGAGGTGCTGCCCGCGCTGGCCCCCCACCTGTTCCCCGACAACTTCAACCGGCGCAGTGGACCGCGCGTCGTCCTCGCGATTCCCATCTCGTACCGGGCCGACCGGACCATCGCCACCGCGGTGACCCTGAACATCGGCGCGGGGGGACTCGCGGTGCGCACCATGAACCCGTTACGGCCCCCCGACAAGGTCCACACCCGGTTCCGCCTGCCCGGGTCGGCCCTCGACGTCGAGGCGCAGTGCCGGGTGGCGTGGAGCGATCCGCGCGTGGGCATGGGCCTGCAGTTCGAGCGCGTGGACCCCGCCGACCAGGCCGCCATCGACGACTTCATCGACCGGCACCCGGAGAACGCCTCGCCGGGCGGGGAAGGCGAAGCCTGAGTCGAGAGGCCCGGAGCCCCCCCTGCCCGGTTGCGAACCGACGGCGACGAACACTAGAATATCGGCGCACCCTGGGCCGGCTGGACGTCTTTTCTTCCGGGCTCTGCGTCTAATTCATTGTCATTCGGCGCGGTCCCGTTCGCGGGCCGGGAGTTCGCGCCGTGTGGGCGCCGACGCTCGGCCGGTCGGTTGGGGGCCGAGCGGAGACGCAGGCGACGATTGGCGGGCGGCGGGGCGGGCGCGGAGCAGAGCGGCGACGGGGCCGGCTCGGGAGGACAACGCATCGTGGTCGAAGTGGAGCACGTGACCAAGCGGTACGGCTCGTTCACGGCCGTGGACGACCTGAGCTTCGAGGTCGAGCCTGGCGAGATCCTGGGCTTTCTCGGTCCGAACGGCGCCGGCAAGACCACGACCATGCGCATCCTGACCGGCTACCTGCCCGCCACCGAGGGCCGGGCCCGGGTCGCCGGCTTCGACGTCTTCGACCAGCCGATCGAGGCCAAGCGCCGGACCGGCTACCTGCCGGAGACGCCGCCTCTGTATCCGGAGATGACGGTCGGCGAGTACCTGCGGTTCGTCGCCCGCATCAACGGAATCGCGGCCGGCGACCGCGTCGCGCGGGTCGGCGCCGTGATGGAGCGCACCAGCATCGCGGACATGGCCGAGCGCTTCTGCGGCACCCTGTCCAAGGGGTACCGGCAGCGGGTCGGCCTCGCCCAGGCCCTCCTCCACGAGCCGGCCGTGCTGATTCTCGACGAGCCGACGGCCGGGCTCGACCCGAGGCAGATCATCGAGACGCGGCGACTCATCACCGAGCTCGCCGGCGACCACACCGTCATCCTGAGCACCCACATCCTGCCCGAGGTCTCCCAGACGTGCCAGCGGGTCGTCATCATCAACCGGGGCCGGGTCGTCGCCGTCGACAGCCCGGACAACCTCACGGCGCGCCTGCAGGGCTCGCAGAGCCTGTACCTGCAGATCGACAGCGGCGGTGACGACCCCGTGCCGGCCCTCCGGGGCGTTCCCGGCGTGGCCGGCGTGGCGGCGGCCGACCAGCGCGACGGCGCATCGGGATTCCGGATCGAGATCGCCGCCGGGCACGACGTCCGGCGCGAGGTGTCGCGCACCGTGGTGACGAACGGGTGGGGCCTGCTCGAGCTGAGGGCGCAGCAGATGAGCCTGGAAGACATCTTCCTGCAGCTGACGACGGAGGAGGCGAGCGAGCCGGACGGGGCCGATGCCGGCGACCTGCCCGAGGGAGCCCCAGCGCCGGACGGCGGCGAGGCCGACGAGGCGGATCGATCGAGACGGAGGAACGCACCCATGGGTAACATCGTGGCCCTGGCCGGGAAGGAGCTGCGAGCGTACTTCGTCTCGCCCATCGCCTACGTGCTGCTCGTGTTCTTCGCCCTCCTGTTCGGCTGGTTCTACGTGGCGAGCGTCAACGTGATGGTCCAGTTGAGCATGGGCCAGTTCGGCATGGGGCCGCAGGTCGTCAACATCAACGAGTTCATGATCAGGCCGCTGTTCGGCAACACCGCGGTCATCCTGCTGTTCCTGCTCCCGATGCTGACCATGCGGTCCTTCGCCGAGGAGAAGCGCTCGGGTACGATGGAGCTGCTGCTGACGTCGCCGTTGACGGACCTCCAGATCATCCTGGGCAAATTCCTCGGGGCGCTGGCCCTGTACTGCCTGATGCTGGTCCTCACGCTGCTGCACATCGGGCTCCTCTTCTGGTACGGCGAGCCGGAGTGGGGACCGATCGCGAGCGGCTACCTCGGCCTGCTCCTGATGGGCGGCGCGTTCATCTCCGTGGGCCTCGCCATCTCCAGCACGACGAAGAACCAGATCGTGGCCGGCGTCGCGACGTTCGCGGTGCTGCTGCTCTTCTGGATCATCAACTGGATCGGCGACGCCTCCGGGACGACGTCCCAGGCGGTGCTGGCGTACCTCTCGATCCTCGAGCACTTCGACGACTTCTCGAAGGGCGTCATCGACACGAAACACCTGACGTACTACCTCAGCTTCATCGCCCTCGGCCTGTTCCTGACCGCGAAGTCGATGGACCAGGAGCGCTGGAACGGTTGAGGCCCGCCGACCCCGATGCTGAACAGAATCTTCGGTTTCCTCGGCTGGACCGGCTCGCTCCTCGTCTTCGCGGCGGTGCTCGCGTGGCTGGTCGCGCCCGACATGGTGTTGCTGCGCCGGACGCTGGCCCTAGCCGGCCTCGCCTGCATCCTCCTGTACGGCGCCGGGCACTGGCGCGAGGTCGGCCGGTCGTTCGGGCGGCGGCAGACCCGCTACGGCGCCCTCGCCGGCACGAGCATCCTCCTCGTGGCCGCCATCGCCATCGCCGCGAACTACGTGCTCTCCCGCCAGAACCTGCGCTGGGACCTGACCGCGGGGGGGCAGTACTCGCTGTCGGACCAGACCCGGCAGGTGCTCGACACCCTCCCCGGGGCGGTGCGGATCATGGTCTTCGCTCGGGAGCCGGACTTTCCCCGATACCAGGACCGGCTGGACGAGTACGCCTACCAGTCGGGCCGGGTGACCGTCGAGTACGTCGACGCAGACCGGCAGCCGATGCTCGCCCGCCAGTACGAGGTGCAGAGCTACGGCACCATCGTGTTCGAGCACGAGGGCCGGGTGGAGCGGATCGAGTCCGATGCGGAGCAGGACCTGACCAACGCCCTGATCACGGTGGTGGAGGGCGCGGAGCAGACCGTCTACTTCCTGGAGGGCCACGGCGAGAAGGCCCACGCCGGGACCGACCGGGACGGGTACAGCACCGTCTCGGCCGCCCTCGCCCTCGACAACTTCGAGGTCGAGTCCCTGATTCTCGCCCAGCAGGGCGCGGTGCCCGACGACGCCACCGTCGTCGTCGCGGCGGGACCGCAGACGGACCTGCTCCCGGGGGAGGTGGACGCGCTCGGCGCGTACCTGGACCGCGGGGGCAAGCTGCTGCTCCTCCTCGACCCGCCGGTAACCGCCGACGAGCCGGCGCCCGAGGGCCTGCTCGGCCTCGTGCGCGAGTGGGGCATCGAGGTGGGAACGGACGTCGTGGTCGACGCGAGCGGCGTGGGCCAGCTCTTCGGGGCCGACGCCTCCGTGCCGGTGGCCGCGAGCTACCCCTTCCATCCGATCACCGAGCGGTTCAACCTGTTGACCGCCTATCCGCTAGCCCGATCCGTCTCGGCCGCGTCGGGCGGCCCCGCCGGGCGCGTCGCGCAGCCGTTCATCGAGACCGGACCGCAGAGCTGGCAGGAGGCGGACGTCGACAGCCTCGTCACCGGGCAGGTCGAGCTGGACGAGGAGGAAGGCGACCGGCCGGGCCCGGTTTCGATCGGCATGGCCGTCTCCACCCCCGCGCCGTCCCCCGCGGACGCGGACGAGGACGACGAGGCCGGAGACGCGGCGGACGGCGGCGCCGCGGCCGACGACGAGAACGATTCCGCCCCGCCGGAGACCCGTCTCGCGGTGATCGGCGACTCCGACTTCGCCAGCAACGGGGTCGTGGGCATCCAGGGCAACCGCGACCTGTTCCTGAACGCCGTCAACTGGCTGGCCCAGCAGGAGAACCTCATCTCGATCCGTGCCCGCGAGCCGGAGGACCGCCGGCTGACCCTCACCGCGAGCGCGCAGCGCCGCCTCTTCTGGCTCTCGGTGCTGCTGCTCCCCGGCGCCATCCTCGGGGCCGGCGTCTACACGTGGATGAGCCGGCGCTGAGGCTGAACGACATGCGCGGAGTGCGCTCGACGCTGGTCCTGCTGTCGGTGGCCCTCGCCCTGGGCGCCTACATCTACTTCATCGAGTCGGAGCGGGCGCCGGCGGGCACGCCGGACGCTCTGGAGCCGGCGTTCGACGTCGAGTCCGACGACATCGACTCGCTGTCGGTGACGGCCAGCAACGGCGACCGCACCGTCATCGAGAAGGACGGCGACCGCTGGCGGATCGTCGAGCCGTTCGCCGTCAACGTCGATGTCACCCAGGTCGTCTCGCTGTCGTCTAGCCTCGCCAACCTCGAGGTGCAGCGGGTCGTCGCCGAGCCCGAGGACGCGCCGGACCTGGAGGCGTTCGGACTGACGTCGCCCGCCATCGAGGTCGGCTTCGGCACCGTGGACGGGGACGACGCCCGGCTGCTCATCGGCCAGCGCAGCCCCGCCGGCAACGACCTCTACGCGACGGTCGCGGGCTCGAACCGCGTCTTCCTCATCTCCGGCTTCCTGGACACGACGTTCGACCAGACCACCTTCGATCTCCGAGACAAGTCGATCCTGGACATCACGCGGGACCAGGTCGACTCGCTGGAGATCTCCGGGCCTGACGTCGAGGTCCGGCTGCGGAAGGCGGACGGGGAGTGGTCTCTGGTGAGCCCCATCGAGGCCCGGGCCGACCTCGGGGTGACGGACGGCCTCGTCGGCCGGCTCGGCAACGGCCGCATGGCGGCCATCGAGGCGGAGTCGGCCGACGCCGACGCCCTGGGGCCTTACGGGCTCGACGACCCGCGCCTGACGGTGACGGTGGGCCTGGGCAGCTCGGCCGCGACCCTGTTCCTCGGCGACGCCGCCCCCGACGGGACCGTCTACGCCCGCGACGGGGCGCGCGAGCTGGTGTTCACGGTCGACGCATCGCTGGCCTCGGAGCTCGAGCAGGGGGTCGGCGAGTACCGGCGGAAGAACCTGTTCGCGTTCCGCCCGTTCAACGCCACCGCGCTCAAGATCGAGCACGAGGGAGAAGGCTGGGCGTTCGCCCTCGAGGAGGCGGAGGGAGACGAGGACGGCGACGCCTGGCGCCGGACCGCGCCCGACGCCGGAGACGTCGAGCGCGCCGACATGGACGACCTGCTCGCCAAGCTGTCCAACCTGCGCGCCGAGTCGTTCGAAACGTCGCGCGACGGCACCGGCCTCGACACGCCGCTGGCCGAGATCACCGTCACCTTCGACGACGGAGACCAGGAAGGGGTGACCGTGGGCCGCACCGGCGACGACGTGTTCGCGGTGAGTGGCGACGAGCCCGGGGCGGCCCGGGTGAACACGCGAAGCTGGGAAGACGCCATCGAGGCCCTCGACCCCCTCCGCGGGAACGGTGGTCGGTGAGAAGGCGTGCGGGTCGACGTCCCTGTACGCCGCGATAGCCGGTGTTCAAGGCGGTCAGGACGACGAACCGGGTGAGGGACCCGAGGGTCGAGATCAGTACTTCGGCAGCGTCGGGTCTATCCGGTCGATCCACGCGAGGATGCCGCCTTCCAGGTTGCGCGCCCCGGCAATCCCCGCCTCGTGCAGCAGACGCACCGCTTTGCCGCTGCGCACCCCCGACTTGCAGTGCACGATGATGTCGTCGCGCCCCTCGATCTCCGACAGCCGGGACGGGAGGTCGCCGAGGGGAATGAGCACCGAGCCGGGGATGCGGCAGATCTCGAACTCGCGCGTCTCACGGACGTCGAGCAGAAGGAACGCGTCGTGGCGGTCGAGGCGCGATTTCAGTTCCTCGACCGTCGCCGCGCCGGCCGCCACCGGGTCGGCCGCGGCCGGCGCCGGCTCGGCCTCGACCGCCGGCACCCCGCAGAACTGCTCGTAGTCGATCAACTCGGTCACCGTCGGGTGCGCGCCGCAGACGGGACAGTCGGGGTCTTTCCGCACCGTCAGCTCGCGGAACCGCATCTTCAGCGCGTCGAACAGGAGGAACCGCCCCACGAGCGGCTCGCCGGCGCCCAGGACGAGCTTGACCGCCTCGGTCGCCTGCAGCGTCCCGACCACTCCCGGCAGAATGCCCAGCACCCCGCCCTCGGCGCAGCTCGGCACCAGCCCCGGCGGGGGCGGCTCGGGGAACATGCACCGGTAGCAGGGCCCGTCGGCCGTCGCGAAGACCGACGCCTGCCCCTCGAACCGGAAGATGCTGCCGTACACGTTGGGCTTGCCGGAGATCACGCAGGCGTCATTGACGAGATAGCGCGTGGGGAAGTTGTCGGTGCCGTCGACTACGAAGTCGTAGTCGGCGAAGAGGGCGAGGGCGTTCTGCGACGACAGCGCGAGCTCGTGGGTGACGACATCGACCTCGGGGTTGAGCGCGTTCAGCCGCGCCTTGGCCGAGGCCAGCTTGGACCGGCCCACGTCGGGGGTGCCGTGGATGATCTGCCGCTGCAGGTTGCTGAAGTCGACCGCATCGAAGTCGACGATGCCGATGGTGCCGACGCCGGCCGCCGCCAGGTAGAGGGCGACGGGCGAGCCGAGGCCGCCGGCGCCGATGCACAGCGCCCGCGCCGCCTTCAGCTTCTGCTGCCCGTCCATGCCGACTTCCGGCATGATGAGGTGCCGGCTGTAGCGCGCCACCTCTTCGTTGGTCAACGCCGGCAACGTCGCCGCCACCGTCACGATGCCCTCCCGCCGGCCACCGACGGAATGATGCTGACGGTGTCGTCGGCGGTCACCGGCGTCTTCTCCTTGTCGAGGTAGCGGATGTCGTCATCGTTCACGTAGATGTTGACGAAGCTCCGCAGCGACCCGTCCTCGGCATACAGGTGCTGGCGCAGGCCGGCGTAGCGCGCGGTCATGTCGGCGAGCAGCTCGCCGACCGTCCCCCCGTCGGCCTCGACGACATCCTGTTTGTCGGTGAAGCCGCGCAAGGGAGTGGGAATCAGGATCCTGGTGGCCATGGGTGTCTCGTCGTACTCGCGCAAGTGATTCCAATCCGGGTTGCCGTCCGCAGTTCCCGCCGCGTCGCGGCGCCGTCCTCCCCGACCGCTCCGGCGGGAGATCCGCATCGCCGCCAGCCCGCCTGTCGTCGCCCCAGGGACTCGCGTCGGCGAAGCTCCCGACCCTACGGCAAGGTCACGCCGCTGCCTCCCCTCGTCGCCCGACCGAACCCCTCGGGGAGCTCGCACCGACTTCGACCCGGACTCCTACCGCGCCGCGACCCGGCCGTCGCCTCCCGGGCGCTCGATGACGACCGCCTCCTCGTCGAACCTCGACCGGTCGTCGCGCAGCCGCCAAGACGTCAGGGAACCGGGCTCGCCGTTCGCCACCGCCACGATGACATAGGCGAACGCCGGCCATGCGTGGTCGAGGTCGACCTGCGACGGGCGCGCGGCGCCGTCGGGGTGCGAGTGGTAGAACCCGAGCAGCTCGCCCTCCTGCTCCGCCGCCCGGCGCTCGGCCGCCCGGTAGTCGACCGGCCGCACGAGAAACCGCCGGCGCGGGCCCTCCGCGGTGGCGTTCGGCAACGCGAGCACATCGGTCACCAGCCCGCCTCGCCCGATCAGGGCGCCGCAGCACTCGTGGGGATACGCGTCGCGTCCATGGCGGCGAATGCCGATATCGGCCGCGGCCCGAATGGTCAGCATGACCGGGGGCGCCGCTCCCCGGGCCCCACGACCGGGCGCCCGTGGCGCAACGCCGCGCCACGCTCGACCGGCGCCCCGCGGGTCCTCACCACGGCAGCTACTCCGAATCCGTGACGTAGCCCTTCTCGCGCCAAGCCAGGGTGCCGCCGTTGATGCTCCGCACGTTGCGATAGCCGAGCGACTTCAGAAACAGCAGGCCCGACAGCGAGGCGTTGCCCCGCTGGCAGACGCTCAACACCGGCGCGTCGAGGTCCCGGGGCAGCACCGCGAGGTACTCGGCGTTCTCGCCCAGCTCGGCCAGCGGGATGTTGATGGCGCCGGGAATGTGCGCCTCGTCGTACTGGCCCGCCGGCCGCACGTCGAGGACGAACGGCCGCTTCCGCCGCCACTGCTCGTGGGCGTCGTCGACGTCGATGGTCAGCTCCGGATTGCCGCGCACGTTCTCCCGCATGCGCTCGAGCAGCGGGTTGGGTCCGGCGCCGTTGCCGGCCTGCGCCCGCGGCGCGAGCTGGGGCAGGTGCTTGACGACCGACGAGGCGTACTTGAAGGCGTTGTCGGGAAAGATGACGACGACGACGTTGCCCGGCTCGTCGGGCACCACCGCGAACGCGCCGGCGAGGGCCATCCCGGCGCTGGGTCCGGCCGTGATGCTCTCCTCCCGGTTCAGCCGCAGGCACAGATCGAACGCCTGCTGATTGGCGACCTCGACCTGGGCGTCGTACTCGTCGGGGCGGTAGAGCTGCGTCTGCTCCAGCTGCCGCAGGCTGCGCACACCGGGGATGTCGTGCCCCTCGCTGGGATAGACGCCCACCACCTGCACGCCGCTGCGCTGCTCCTTCAGGAACCGCCCGGTGCCCGTAATCGTGCCGCATGTGCCCAGCCCCGCCGCGAAGTGGGTGACGGCGCCGTTCGTCTGCCGCCAGATCTCGGGTCCCGTGGTCTTGTAGTGCGCCTCGGGGTTGGCCTCGTTCACATACTGGTTCAGCATGTGGAAGTCCGGCCGCCCGCCGATCTCGGTCGCCTTGGCGATGGCGCCTTCCGGGGCGCCGGGGGCGGGACACAGCGTGTCCTGAAGCTCCATCACGTCGGCCCCGAAGAACCGCAGCATCGTGCGCTTCTCCAGGGGAATCTCGCTCGAGAGCGGGGTCGTCAGGGTGTAGCCCCTGGCGTTGGCGATCATCGCCAGGGCCATGCCGGTGTTGCCGGACGTCGGCTCGACGAGCTTCTGGCCGGCGTGCACGGTCCCCCGCGCCTCCGCGTCCGCGACGAGGTTCGCGGCGACGCGGTCCTTGACGGCCCCGAACGGGTTGTACCACTCGAGCTTCGCGTAGACCCGCGTGTGCTCGTAAGGGGTCACCCGGCGCAGTCGCACGAGCGGGGACGGATTGTCGGCGTCGCACTGGAGGCCGAGAATCGAGTCGTAGACGCGAAGCGCGTGATCGTTCATGGCTGTCGCTCAATCCACAGAGACCACAACCGTTACATGTTAATTCGGCCCCGGCCGGGCTTCAAGTCCGGCGCCCGCCGTGGGCACGCCGTCGCCTACCGCCCCGGCCGGCCGGTCGAGCCCTCGACCCCCTCGACCCCGACCCTGTAGTACACTGCCGCCACCGGGTCGGGCGATCGAGCGTCGGGGGCCCGAAATCTCCGTCGCCCCGGAGAGCCTGCGGGCCGAGAGGCCTGCCATCGCCACGCGCATCGACAGGCGCCTGGACGTGGCGCGCGGAGTGACGCCGCCTCCGCCTGCCTTCCTCGGTCGGTCTCGATCCGGCCATGCGGCGCGCGCCGCACCGTCGAATCGACCGGTATCGTGGTCATACCCCGCTCTCCGACGCAGGCACGATCCGCCAGAGCGCCGCACAACCCCGCGAAATGCGCATCGACCCCTTCGAGCTCGAACGCTGGCAGTCGATCCACGAGCACCACACCGCGATCAACCTGACGGAGAGCGGCGCGCACCCCCTGCGGTTAGGAGAGCTCGCGGCCGGCGGCGACCGCGACGCGCTGCTCGGCCAGCCCCTGGAATACACGCAGACCAACGGCACGAAGATGCTGCGCGAGCGCATCGCGGCGCTCTACGACGGGGCATCGACCGCCAACGTGCTCGTCACCAACGGCAGCGCCGAGGCGAACCTGCTCGCGTGCTGGCACCTGATCGAGCCGGGCGACGAAGCCGTCGTCGTTCATCCCGTCTACATGCAGATCCCGGGGCTGATCCGGTCGTTCGGGGCGACCGTGCGCGAGGTGTGGCTCGAGCCCGGACCGTCGCGGTGGCGTCTCGACCTCGACGCGGTGCGGCGCGCGGTCACCCCCCGCACCCGGTTCATCGCGGTCTGCAACCCGAACAACCCGACGGGGGCGCGCCTCGACGGGGCGGCGGTCGCCGAGCTGCGCCGGATTGCCGCCGACCAGGAGTGCTGGCTGCTGGCCGACGAGGTCTACCGGGGGGCCGAGCTCGACGGTCGCTCCACGCCGACGGCGTGGAGCGGCGACGAACGCGTCCTCGTGACGGGTGGACTCTCGAAGGCGTACGGCCTGCCGGGGCTGCGCATCGGGTGGCTGGCCGGCCCGGCCAGGCTGATCGACGCGCTATGGGCGCGCCGCGACTACACGTCAATCGCGCCCGGCGCCGTCAACGACCTGCTGGCGCGGTTGGCCCTCGAGCCGGGGCGCCGCGAACGCTTGCTCGCGCGCACCCGGCGCATCCTGATCGAGAACCAAGCCATCGTGGCCGAGTGGGCCGCCGGCCTCCCGGCCGTCGGCCAGATCCCGCCGGAAGCGGGGGGCGTCGCCCTGATACGCTACTCGGGCGCCCGGCCCTCGGCCGAGTTGGCGGAACGGCTGCGGGCGGACAACGGCGTACTGGTCGTGCCGGGCGCCCACTTCGGCCTGGAGCACCATCTCAGGATCGGCATCGGGGGTGAGCCGACGCCGCTGCGGGAAGGGCTCGACCAGGTCGGACGAGTGCTCGAAGCGAACGGCTGACCGCCGGTTCGACCGGTGCGCCCGGAGAACACGCGCCGCGCGCTCGTTGGCCATCGCGGGGCCGCGCGCGCATCGCCGGGGCGGAGGACCGCCCGCGCCGGCGGAGACGCAACCGAAGAAGAAGACCGGACCGCCCAGCGGACGAACTGGACCACACCCATGAACGACCCTGTTGCCGACACCGATCCGACCACCGGGGGCCCGCTGGCCGGGCTCACCGTCCTCGACCTCACGCGCGTCCTCTCGGGCCCCTACTGCACCATGATGCTGGCCGACATGGGGGCCCGGGTCATCAAGGTGGAGCAGCCCGGCAAGGGCGACGACACGCGGGGCTGGGGGCCGCCGTTCCAGAACGGCGAGAGCGCCTACTTCATGAGCGTGAACCGCAACAAGGAGAGCGTCACTCTCAACTTCAAGCATCCCGAAGGCCGGGCCGTCCTCGACCGGCTCATCGCCGAGGCCGACGTCCTGGTCGAGAACTTCCGCCCCGGCACCCTCGAGCGCCAGGGGCTCGGCTATGGCGCAGTGTCGGCGGCCCATCCTCGACTGGTCTACTGCTCGATCTCCGGGTTCGGCCAGACCGGCCCGCGGCGCGCGGAGCCGGGCTACGACGCGGTGATGCAGGGGGAGGGCGGCCTGATGAGCATCACCGGCGCCCCGGACGGCACGCCGTACCGGCTCGGGGTGGCCATCGCCGACATCGCCTCCGGCATGTTCGCCGCCTACGGCGTGGCCATGGGGCTGCTCGCGCGCGAGCGCAACGGCCGGGGACAGCTCATCGACGTGGGGATGCTCGACTCGGTCGCGGCCCTCCTGACCTACCAGGCCGGCATCTCCTTCGCCATCGGCGGAGCCCCGCCCCGCCTGGGCAATCAGCACCCGACCATCGTGCCCTACGAGACCCTCACCGCGTCGGACGGCGATCTCGTGGTGGCGGCCGGCAACGACTCGCTCTTCGCGAAGTTCGCCGACGTCATCGGCGCGCCGGAGCTGGCCGAAGACCCTCGCTTCGCCGCCAACAAGGGCCGGGTCGAGAACCAGGACGCGCTGCGCCCCCTGCTGGGCCAGCGGCTGCGCACGCGGTCCAGACGCCACTGGCTCGAGCGGCTGAAACAGGCGGGCGTGCCGTGCGGGGCCGTACGCGACCTCGCCGAGGTGCTGTCGGACCCCCAGCTCCAGGAGCGGATGATGGTGCTCCCGATGACCCATCCGAACGCGGGAGCGATTCAGGTCCTCGGCGTTCCGGTCAAGATGGCCGCCACCGCGGGCAGCGTGCGCACCCCGCCGCCGGTGCTCGGGCAGCACACCCACGCCGTGCTCGGGGAGCTGGGCTACGACGCGGCCCGCATCGCCGCGATGGAGCGGTCCGGCGTGATCTGAAGCGGAGGGAAGGGGTGGAAGGGGCGCGGTGTCGCGCCGGCGGTTTGCCGCGGCAGGAGCTTCCCGCGAGCGCACTTCCGACGCGAACCGCAGGGTCGCGCGGCCTCAACGCTCCACGAACACCCGGATCGCGTCGAGAAGGAAGTCGAGCACGTGGCGCTCGGTCAGGGCGTCGATTCCGATGTCGGCGGCGAGAGGCCGCTCGGCCGCGAGAACACGCCCGCCGCGGACGTGGCTCACCGTGGTCAGGATGGTCACCGCATCGTCCACCGCGTCGACCGCGATGTCGATGAAGTCCTCGCGCCGCCGGTCCGACACGAGCCTCACCGCCCCCGCCGGTGTCGACAGGCGGAAGACGAAGCCCTCGGCCCTCAACACCGACACGAGCTGCCGGGCCAGCGGAGTCGCGACGCTGTCGATGAAGCGCCGGGCCTGCTCGTCGGCGACGGCGGCCCGAGCGCGGCGCTCCGCCGCGTCGCGGCGGGCCTGCTCTATGGTCTGGCGCACCCGCCGGCGCACGTCCGCAATCTCAGCCATGGCCGTCGCGCCGCGGCGGCGTGCCGACCTCGTATCGGCCCCCGTCCGCAATTTCAGGCATCGTCGTCCCGGCGCGGCGCGCCGGCCTCGTAGACGCGGACCAGCTCCACGAGCTTGTAGCCGCGAGTCTGATAGGGCGGCACGATGCGCTCGGTCCGAAGGTACTGCAGCATGCCCGCGTCGGCGTAGTCGGGCGGCCCGACCTCCTCGAGCCGGCCCAGGGCCTGCTCCAGGCCGGTCACCGTCATCACCGGCTCGGCTACGGTCCGGGTCACCGGCAGCAGGCCCAACACCTTCGTGCGGCGCTCGACGTAACGGGTCCGGAAGCGGACGAACACCTCGTTGCTGATGAAGTTGTAGTCGACGTCGGAACGGGAGGAGCGGGCGTCCTCGACCCGCAGAAAGTCCACGTGCCCCAGCCCGCGGACGGCGTCGACCAGGGTCTGGGTGAACGCACCCTCCCCCGACCAGTCGGTGGTGTCGAGATCCATGGCCGATTCAGCGGCGGGGCGGCGTGGGGTTGGAAGCTCCAGGGTGCTGCTCGTCAGCGTTCTCGCCGTGAAGCCATCCACCGGCCGGGCGCCACGGGGCGGTGCAGGGCTTCATCAGGGTGCTCGTCAGCGTTCTCGCCGTGAAGCCATCCTCCGGCCGGGCGCCACGGGGCGGTGCAGGGCTTCATCGGCGCCCTCCAGCTCCGCCAGGCTCGCGCCACGACCTCGAGGAGCCAACGGCCGACACGGCAACCTCCATGCGCGCCTCCGGTGTCCGATCCTACTACCAGCCGCCGACGACGCGGCGCGTGTGTCCCGTATCGGCGGCTGGCCCCGTCCGCCGTCCGGCCGCCATCTTGCCCCTTCCCTTCGGCGGGAGCACGATGCAGAATACCAGCCCCGCCGCGACCGAGGCGCGGCGCGGCGGCGACAGCCGGGAATCCCATGCTCCCTTCCGCCACCGTCGAGAACTACCTGAAGGCGCTGTACCAGGCGGAGACGGCCAGCGCCGACCGGCGTCTCGTGCCGATGGGCCAGCTCGCCACCGCGGTCGGCGTCGCCCCGGGCACCGCCACCACCATGGTAAAGGCGCTCGCCGAGTCGGGGCTGGTCGAGTACGAGCCGTACGCCGGGGTCCGGCTCACGCCGGCCGGGGCCAAGCTGGCCGCCCTGGTTCTGCGGCGGCATCGACTGATCGAGCAGTTCCTCGTCGAGATCATGGGCATGAGCTGGACCGACGTCCACGACGACGCCGAGAAACTCGAGCACGTCGTGTCCGACCGCCTGATCGATCGCATGGACGCCATGCTCGGCCATCCTTCCGTCGATCCGCACGGCGATCCGATCCCGAGGGCCGACGGCGCCATGGCGTCGCACCGTTACCACTCGCTCCTGAAGTGCCCGGTGGGGACCCCGGTGACCGTCACCCGCATCGCCGACCAGGACGCCACGTTCCTCCGGTTCCTCGAAACGCAGGGGTTGAAGCCGGGCCAGTCGATAGAGGTCGAGGCCCGCGACCCGATTGCGGATCGCGTCTGCCTCCGCGCCGGTGGGGAGCGCCGGGTCATCCTCGGCACTCAGGCGGCGGCGAAGGTGCTGATCGAAATCGCGCCGGAGCCCGCGTCCCAGCCCACGACGTCGGCGTGAGTGCGGCGCCGGGTGCTCGAGTGACAGCGCCGGCGCCGCTCCCAGCCCGCGCAACGCCGGTTCCGCGTCCTCCGGAGGAGCTCCATCGGAGCCAGCGACGCGGGCTGGCGCTAGCGCTAGCCTAGCCGCCGGCCTCGCCATAGGTCGCGAACGACGACGGCGTCTCCCACAGCGTCACCCGCACGACGGGGAGGCCGGCGTCGGCGGCGACGTCGTGGATGATCTGCGCGATCCGCTCGGCCGTCGGGTTGGCGTCGATCACATGAACCGGCTCGCCGAGCGACCGCAGGGCCTCGACGAGCGGATCGCCACGCTTCAGGATCATCTTGTGGTCGAGTTCCCGGTCCACCCAGGTCTCGACGGCGCGCCGGACATCGGCGAAGTCGCACACCATGTCGCGCCCGTCGAGCGCGGCCGACCGCACCTCGACCTCGGCCACCGCGTTGTGACCGTGCGCGTGCCGGCACCGCCCGGCGTGGTCGAGCAGGCGATGCCCGTAGCAGAACTCGATGCGGACGGCGACGGACCAGGCGCGATCGGACATGCCCGTCACTCCTCTCCGGGGCCGGCGGCGGGCCCTCCGTCGGCGGGCGCAGCAAGCCCGGCGCGATCGGACATGCCCGTCATTCCTCTCCGGGGCCGGCCGCCGACCGGGCCTGCGCCTCGAGCTCGGCCAGCAGCCCTTCGCGCCGGTCGATGAGCCGCCGCGGCCGGCGCCGGCCGTGCTCGGACCCGACCACGTACTCGCACAGGATCGGAAAGGCGATGGTGGCGTCGCAGTAGGCGACCACGGCGTCGGGCAGCCGGCCCGGCTTGACCTTGCCCCAGCTCACCGCCTCGGACGGCGTCGCGCCCGACAGCCCCCCCCAGACGACCTGGTCGGTGGTGATCTGGATGAAATAGTCCGTGCCGCCCTTGGGGATGCCGTAGATCTCCCAGAGCGTCGGCTGGCCCTGCAGGTAGAAGTTCTTGGGCGACCCGCCGCCCAGGATCAGGCACCCGTTGGTGGTCCCCCCGAGAATGATGGCCGCCACCTCGTTGACGTCGCGCCCGGGGTCGAGCAGGCAGCCGCCGCCGCGCAGGAGCTGGTGCGACGCGAGGTTCATGCCAATCGAGCTGTCTCCCGGCGACGACGTGTAGACGGGCACACCCGCCGCCGCGGCGGCGGCCACCACCGAGTGCGCCTCGCACCCGGGCGTGCGGGCCATCAGGTCGCGGCCGATCTCGTGGTGGAGCGTGGCTGACGACACCGGGCCGTCGAAGGGCCGGCGAGCGAGGAAGTCGCGCAGGTACGCGTCGGTCTCCAGCAGGACCCGGGCCGGAAACAGCACGTCGTAGATGCGGATGACGCCGTCGGCATGCAGCTCGACGTCGTCGAGGAACGGCGAGCCGCGGTGCAGCGTGAAGTTCAGCGCGTAGTGCAGGTCGTGGTAGAGGTTCGCCCCGGTGCTGACGACGAAGTCCACGAGGCCGCGCTCCATCAGCTCGATGACGCAGCCACCGAGCCCGGCCGGGGTCAGCGCCCCGGCCACGGTGAGGCCGATGGTCGCGTCGTTCGCCGGATCGAGCATCCTGTCGGCGAAGACGTGGCAGGCCTCGCTCAGGCGGCCGGCATTGAACGCCTGGAACCCCTCGTCGACGAGCCGGCGCGTCTCGGGGCCGCCGCGAGGCCGGTAGTACCGGATCGGCTCGCCGGTCAGATGGCGGCCGGCCGCGGTCGGCGCGGAGGGGGGAACGGAACGATGGGGCACGGGTTGCCGTTCTGCCGCGAAGACTCCTACGCCGGGTCGATCCAGTCGGGGCGGCGCCCCCCCAGCGCGGTCAGGATCAGCGCCGCCCCGGTCGCGAGGCAGGCGAGCCCGAGGCCGTCGGTGAGCCAGCTCTCCCAGGCGTAATCGGCGGCCGTCACCGCGATGGCCGGCGCGAGCAGGGCCGAGCCGGCCGCGAACGCGGCCACGCGGCTCCGCGCCAACCTCAGCACGCCGCCTCGGAGCCGTCGGGCCCGAACCACCCACGACCGGGGGCCTCCGGCTCCCCGCGGGGTGCTCACCCCGGGCCTCTCGGTCACTTCCATTCCGGCCGTGCGGTCATTCCGCTGCCGCGGCCGCGGTCATCGCGAGCGGCTCTTGCCGCGGCCCCTGGACGAGGCCTTGTTGAACCGCTCCGGGCGCCCGTTCCCGTTCCGGCGGGCCGACTTCGGCTCGTTCTTGCCATAGCCGGACCGGGTGAGCTGGCCCGGATAGCCCTCCGCCCGGTTCCCGTTCGGCTCGCCGCCGGGCCGCGACCCGTTGCGACGCCGGCGCGACGCGTTCCCCCGATCGACATTGCCGGCGCGACCCTCGTTCTCGCGCATCGTGAACACCGGGGCCGGCCGGGACGCCACGGCGGGGTCGGGCCGGCCGAGCGTGGCCCGGATCAGCGGACGGCGCACGGAGTCGACGTGCGCAGGTTGAGGAGGACTGACCACCGGCAGGGGGACGTCCGGGAGCGTGGCGTCCGAGGCCGCGACGGCCGGAGGCGCGGCGGCGAGCGGCGTGGCAGCCGGGGGCGAGGCGGCGAGGGGCCTGGCGGTCGGGGGCGCGACGGCCCGGGAAGCGGCGGCGAGGGGCCTGGCGGTCGGGGGCGCGACGCCCGGGGATGCAACCACCCGGGAGGCGGAGGCCGGGGACGAAGCGGCAGGGGGCGGAGCAGCCGGGGGTGGCGGCTTCGGCGCCGCCTGCGCCGCCGGTGCGGCGATCAACGCTCCGTCGGCGCCCGCGTTCGAGAGGGCCGCCACCAATCGCGTCTGTCGGCGCGGTGGCACGCGCGCTTCCTTGTAGGGGTGCTCGGTGTCGCACGTCGTGCATCGGGTCAACTTGATGTCGCCGGCGACGATGGCCACGACGGCATGATTGGTCACCCGGCGCTCGCGTGGACAGTAGTCGTCCAGGACGTCACCCAGGCGCACCCGGCGCTGATCCATGAATCCCTCTCAGGTTGGTTCAGATTGGTGGGATGGTTCGGCGGTCGCTCGACGCGCCGACGACTGATACGAACCGCAATGGGGGCTGCCCCGGGCCCACGTCACGCACGCCGGCGGCCCCCGGCAGGAGCCCGGCTACGCGCGGCCGGCGCAACGCGGCGCCCGACCGCGTCGTTCCCCGGTTGCATGGCATCCGGTCTTCTGGTTGCGTCGTTCATCGACGAGGGGAAACGCCGCCCCCGAGGCCACGCTCCCCGCGCCGGAAGACCCCGCTGCACTCGACCGCTGCAACGCGGGACTTCACCACGGGCTACCGGCCCCGTCCGCCGGACGGATGTCCCGAGCTACTGAAACGTGAACCACCAGCTCCGTCGCTTCAGGAAAGATTCGCGTTGCGCTGCAAGGGCGGACACGCCGACGGCCGGGCCACGACATCCCCGCTGCAGGGTGGCACGGGCGGTCGGCGATGCAGCAGTGAAGTCATTCTACTACTCTCGCCCCCTCGCGTAAACGGCCCGTGTCTACCCACCAGAACCGCTCCGTCGCCCGGAGCGTCTCAGCGGTCCGTCGCGTCAATCCAGCGCCGGGTCTCGCCGAGGGCCGCGGCCACTGCCCCCGGCCCCGTCGACTGGGGGGTCCGGCGGGCCTCGACGGAGCCGCGCGCGGTGATCCGGGCCGCCCCCTCCGCGTCGAGGCGCTCGTGGTACCCCCGCCACTCGTCCGGCGTCAGCGACGCGAAGTCGCGCTTGCCCGCGACGAGGTCGCGAACCATCCGTCCCACCGTTTCGTGCGCCTCGCGGAACGGGACTCCCGCGTTCACCAGCAGATCAGCCACGTCGGTGGCGAGCGCGAGCCCCGACGCCGCCGCCCCGGTCCGAGCGGCGTCCAACGTCAGCGTGCGGACGACGGCGGCGGTAGCGCGAAGCGAGCCCAGCACGGTGTCCTCGGCGTCGAAGACGGCCTCCTTGTCCTCCTGCAGGTCCTTGTTGTAGCCGCTGGCGAGCCCCTTCGCGGTGGCCAACCAGCCGGCGAGCCGGCCGATGACCCGGCCGGCCTTGCCCCGCACCAGCTCGAGGGGATCGGGGTTCTTCTTCTGCGGCATCAAGCTGCTGCCGGTGGTGACCGCGTCGGACAAGCCCAGGAACCCGAACTCTTCGCTCGTCAGGATGACGAGGTCTTCGGCGATCCGGCTCAGATGGACCATGACGCCGGCGCATGCGTACAAGAACCCGGACACGAAGTCGCGGTCCGCGGTGGCGTCGAGGCTGTTGGGGACCACCCGCGAGAACCCGAGGCGCCGGGCGAGAGCGGCGGTATCGACGTCGTAGCTCGACCCGGCGATGGCCCCCGAGCCGAGGGTCAACGCGTCGGCCTCGTCGCGGGCGATCTCGAAGCGTCGATGGGCGCGGCGCAGGGCGGCGGCGTGGGCGAGGAAGTAGTGGGCCACGAGGATGGGCTGGGCCCGCCGCAGGTGGGTGTAGGAGGGCATGAGCGCCGTCCCCGCCGACTCCGCCCGTCCCGCGAGGGCGTCGACGAGGGCCACCACCTCGTGCTGGATGGCCTCGATGCGCCGGCGCAGGTACAGCCGAAGGTCGAGGGCCACCTGCTCGTTCCGCGACCGGCCGGTGTGCAGGCGCTTCCCGGCCTCGCCGACGCGCTCGATCAGCTTCCGCTCGACGAAGGCGTGGACGTCCTCGTCCGGTCCGTCGACGAACGCGGGGTCGCCGCAGCCCCGGTTCCGGATCTCGATGAGGGCGTCCCGGATGGCGGCCGCGTCCCCGACCGAGAGCACGCCGGCGCCGGCGAGGGCCTCCGCCCACGCGAGGCTCCCGGTCACGTCGTCCTCGAACAGCCGCCGGTCGAACGCGAACGACGCCTGGAACGCGAAGACCTCCTCGTCGGGGGCGCCGTCGAACCGGCCGGACCAGAGGTGAGTCATGCCGCACGGAAGCCGTCGGGGAGCCTGCGCCTCGACGGCGCGGAGTCCTGCAGGGCCGGTTGGGCGTCAAGCAGAGTCATGGGCCACGCTTCAGCGGCTAGGAGACCGGCGCGGCCTTCGCCGGGGCGGCCCCGGCGAGTGCGGCCTCGGCCGGCGCCGCCTTGGCCGCCGCGAGCTCGACCGGCAGCCCCCAGATGCGGATGAAGCCCTCGGCCGCGGTGTGGTCGAACTGGTCGCCTTCGTCGTAGGTGGCGAGCGCCTCGTCGTAGAGGGCGTGCGGCGACTTGCGCCCGACCACCCGGCAGTCGCCCTTGAACAGCTTGAGGCGCACGGCGCCGGTGACCCGCTGCTGCACGTCGGCGACGAGGGCGTCGATGGCGCGGCGGGTCGGGGTGAACCACAGGCCGTCGTACACGAGGTCGGCGTACACCGGGGCCAGGCCGGTCTTGATGCGATCCAGGTCGCGCGGGATGACCAGGCTCTCCAGCTCGCGGTGGGCGGCGTGCAGCACGACGGCGGCGGGGGCCTCGTAGATCTCCCGCGACTTGATGCCCACGAGCCGGTTTTCGCACATGTCGATTCGCCCGACGCCGTGGGCGCCGGCAATCGTCTCGAGGCTCGCGATGAGCTCGACGAGCGGCATCGTCACGCCATTCACCGCGGTCGGGACCCCGCGCTCGAAGTCGAGGCTCACGTAGGCGGGGGCATCGGGCGCATCGGCCGGCGACTTCGTCAGCGTGTAGACCTCCTCCGGCGGCTCCGTCCAGGGATCCTCGAGCACCCCGCACTCGATGGACTTGCCCCACAGGTTGAGGTCGGTGCTGTACGGGCTGTCGACGGTCGCGGGGACGGGAATACCGCGCTCCCGGGCGTACTCGATCTCGGCGGGGCGCGACATGCCCCACTCGCGGGCGGGTCCGATGACCCGGATCGACCGGTTCAACGCCCGCGCCGACACGTCAATCCGCACCTGGTCGTTGCCCTTGCCGGTGCAGCCGTGGGCGATCGCGGACGCCGACTCCATCTCCGCGATCTCGACGAGGCGCTTGGCGATCAGGGGACGCCCGAGCGCGGTCGCCAGGGGATAACGTCCCTCGTAGAGCGCCCCCGCCTGCAGGGCGGGGAGGACGTATCCGTCCGCGAACTCGGTGCGGACGTCCAGGACGTGGCAGCGGATCGCGCCCACCGCCATGGCTCGCTCGCGGACGTCGTCGAGCTCCTTTCCCTGCCCGAGATCCAGGGTCACGGCCACGACCTCCGCGTCGTACTTCTCGGCCAGCCAGGGAATCGCGACCGACGTGTCGAGGCCGCCCGAATACGCGAGTATCACACGCTCCATCTACTTCTCTTCTCCTCTGCACGCCGAGACCGCGGTCCCTACGTCGCAGGCTCCCGGCCCGCCACCCACCGTTCGACCCGCCGACCCACCGTCCTGGCGCTGCGCTCGGTCCTCAAGACGACGAGAATCGTGTCGTCGCCGGCGATGGTCCCCACGATCTCCGGCCACGCGGCGTGGTCGAGGGCGAACGCCAGCGGCTGCGCCTGCCCGGGGTCCGTCTTGAGCACGAGAAGCTGCTCGACCTGTTCGACCCTCCGCAGGTACTCGGCGACCGCCCGGCGGATCCGGTCGTCGGGGATCGGCGCCGCCGCCGGCCCCTGGGCCGCCTGGTACGCGCCGTCGGCGGCCCGCTTGACCAGCCCGAGCTCCTTGACGTCCCGGGAGATCGTGGCCTGGGTCGCCCGGATGCCGATCTCCGCCAACAACCGGCGCAGCGCGTCCTGGCTGCGAACGGGCCGGCCGGCGACGAGATCGAGTATCACGGACTGACGGCGACCCTTCATGTTTATTCACGCGTCTTGAATTTATATACATCGCCGCGTTGCCCTGTCAAGTCGCGCCGTGGCGCCCGGAGGCCGTCAGCTCGGGCAGCGCTCGGGACGGTGATCGACATAGCCTCGCCAACTACCCTCAGGACCGTCCGGCTTGCCTGCGGCGCCTGTGCGAGGCCCGTGGCAAGGCAATTCTCGTCACGGTCCCCACGCGCCGTCCACGACTTGCCACGGAGCCACCTCGGCAACTTCCGCCGGCGAGAGTCACACACCGCTGCGTTGACGCCGCGACTCGATCCGGTGTATAAATATCCAATGTCGTCCACTCTCGCGGTCGGCGTGGCCGGCGCCACCGGATACGCCGGTCAGGAGCTGCTCAGGCTGGCCGCGCGCCATCCGTCCGTCACCGTCACGGCGGCCATGGGATCGGGAGCCGCCGAAGGCGTCCGCCGCCTGCCTGCGCTCGCGCACATCTGGGACGGCGACGTGACGCCGCTCTCCATCGACCGCCTGGCGGCGGAGACCCGGGCGGTGTTCCTGACCCTGCCGGACAGCGTCGCGGCGGAGGTCGGCCCCGACCTCGTGGCCCGCGGAGTCCGGGTGTTCGACCTCTCCGGAACGTTCCGGTTGCGGGACGCGGCGCAGCGCCGCCACTGGTATCCCGCGACGCCGGACATCGACGAGCCGGTGGTCTACGGGCTCACCGAACACTGCCGCACAGCGCTGCCCGACGCGCGCCTCGTGGCCTGCCCGGGATGCTATCCGACGGCGGCGCTGCTGGCCCTCCGCCCGTTGTCCGACGCGGGGCTCCTCGATCCCGACGGCGACGTCATCATCGACGCCAAGTCCGGCATTTCCGGCGCCGGGAAGAAGCCGACCGAGCGCACGCACTTCTCGGAGTGCCACGGCAGCGTGGCGGCCTACGGCGTGCTCGCCCACCGGCACGGGGCCGAGATCGAGCAGGAGCTGGGCCGGCCCGTCACCTTCACGCCGCATCTCGTGCCTCTCGACCGCGGCATTCTCGAGACCATCTACGCGCGCACCCGCCCGGGGGTGAGCGCCCGGCAAGTGGCGGACACCCTGGCGCGGACCTACGCCGACGCGCCGTTCGTCCGGCTCACCGGAGACGCCCTGCCCGAGATCAAGCACGTCACCCACACCAATCTGTGCGACATCGGCTGGAAGCTCGACGCCGCCTCGCGGCGACTGGTGCTGGTCGCGTGCCTCGACAACCTCGTCAAGGGCGCGGCGGGCCAGGCGATGCAGAACCTGAACGTCGCCTTCGGCCTCGGCGAGGCCACCGGCCTGTCATGACCGCGCCGGCCAGGGTCGTCCTCAAGCTGGGCGGCGAGCTTCTCGCGGAACCGGAGCGGCGCCGCGACGTGGCGGCGGCCATCGGCCGGCTCGCCGCCGGCGCCGCCCTCGTGGTGGTGCACGGCGGTGGGCGGGAGGTCGACGCGGAGCTCGCGCAGCGCGGCATCGCCAAGCGAGCCGTCGACGGGCTTCGAGTCACCGACGCCGCGACCCTCGGGGTCGTGGTGGGGATGCTGGCGGGAAGAGTCAACACCGGGCTCGTGGCCGCCGCCCGCGCCGCCGGCGTCCGCGCCGTCGGCCTCACCGCGGCCGACGCGGGGGTGACCGCGGTGGAGCGGGCGGCGCCCTACGCCGCCGCCGACGGGTCGGTGGTGGATCTGGGATTCGTCGGTCAGCCGGACGGCGACGCGCCGCCGGTGCTGCTCGAGACCCTGTGCGCGGCGGGGTTCGTGCCGGTAGTCGCGAGCATCGGGGCCGCGTCGGACGGACAGTTGCTCAACGTGAATGCCGATACGCTGGCCGGGGATCTCGCCGTCCGGTTCCAGGCCGGGCGGCTGCTGGTCGCGGGCGGCACCGCCGGCGTCCTGGACGCCGGCGGGAACACGCTGCGCACGATCGACGATGGGATGCTCGATCGGCTCATCGCCGAGGGTCGGGCGAGCGCCGGCATGGTCGCCAAGCTGAACGCGTGCCGCCACGCACGGCGCAACGGGATCGCGCGGGTGGAGATCGTCGACGGCCGAGGGGCACGCGACCTGGACCGCCGCCCCGGGTCGCGCATCGCGTAGCCGCGGGCGCGGCGGGACGGGTGCGGCGGGCAGGGTCGCGGGGCGCGCCGGGCGGCGGAGGGTCGCCCGGCGACTCCGCGCCGGACGGGCGCGGAGGCCGATCCACGAAGCCGGACGTCAAGGAAGAGAGAGCAGTCATCGATGTCGACAGCAACGACGGCCGCGACCGGGGAACAGGACGTCCGGGCGGTCGAGAGCGCGCACCTGCTGCAGGTCTACAAGCGGGTTCCGGTGGTCCTGACCCGGGGCTCGGGCAGCTACGTCCACGACGCCGACGGCCGGCGCTACCTGGACTTCGTGTCGGGGCTCGGCGTGGCGTCGCTCGGGCACGCCCACCCGGGGTTGGCGGACGCGCTGGCCGACCAGGCCCGCACCCTGGTCCACACCTCCAACCTCTACTTCCATCCCCTGCAGGGACAGGTGGGGCGGCGGCTCGCGGCGTTGTCCGGCCTGCCCCGAGCGTTCTTCTGCAACAGCGGGACCGAGGCGGTGGAAGGCTGCCTGAAGTTCGCGCGCCGCTACTGGCATACGCGCGGCGAGACGGGGCGGACCCGGATCGTCGCGCTGGAGCGGTCGTTTCACGGCCGCACCCTCGGCTCGCTCTCGACGACGTGGGAGCCGGGGTATCGCCGTCCGTTCGAGCCGCTACTCCCCGGGGTCGACTTCGTGTCCCCCACCGACCCGGCAGCGCTGGAGGACGCGGTGGGCCCGGACGTCGCCGCGATCATCCTGGAGCCGATTCAGGGCGAGGGCGGCGTGTGGCCGCTGACCCCCGCGTTCGCGGCGGCGGTGACGGCGGCGTGCGAGCGGACCGGCGCGCTGCTCGTCGTCGACGAGATTCAATGCGGGCTCGGCCGCACCGGGAACGCGTTTCACTCCGCGACGCTGGGGCTGCGCCCCGATCTGATGGCGCTCGGCAAGGCGCTCGGGGGAGGTATGCCGGTCGGCGCGATCCTGATGAGCCAGGCCGTCGCCGACGCGATCTCCCCCGGCGACCACGGCACCACCTACGGCGGCAACCTGCTCGCGTGCCGGGCGGCGCTGGTGTTCCTCGACGCCCTGGAGCAGGGCGGGCTCCGGCGAGTTCAGACGGCGGGCGCGCGCCTGACGGCGGGCCTCGAAGCGCTGTCGAAGCGCCATCCGTTGGTCACCGATGTGCGCGGCGCGGGTCTCATGCGCGGAATCGAGATGCCCGAGGCGGCCGCGACCCGCGCCGTCGACCTCGCGCTGGCGCACCACCTGCTCGTCAACCGGACCGCGGGGCGCGTGGTGCGGCTGCTGCCGCCGCTCAACGTCTCGGACGCCGAGATCGACGAGGCGCTGCAGATCCTCGACCGCGTGCTCGGGCAGATCGCGGCCGGGGAGCCGCGGGACTCGCAGTGAAGCCGGAACGCGAGCACGACCCGATGATCACCACGTCCACCGTTTCCGCCGAGCCCGCCGCCGACGCCCCGCGCCAGCCCGTCTCGGGGGCCGAGGTGTCGATCCGCCCCGCCGAGCGGGGGGACGTCCCGGCCATCGACCGGCTCGTCGCCGCCAACGTCGGCCCCGGGCTGCTGTTGCCCCGTTCGTCCGCGAACATCCTGCGCCACGTCTCCCGGTTCCTGGTCGCGACCCGCGGCGACGAGGTCATCGGGTGCGCGGAGCTGGCCCCGCTCAGCAAGACGATGTCCGAGGTGCGGTCGCTGGTCGTCGTCACCGCCGAACGCGGCGGCGGAATCGGTTCGCGGCTGCTCGCCGCCCTCGTCGCCGGGGGGCGCCGGCAGGCGACCTCGCGCGTGTGCGCGTTCACCCACGCACCGCGCGCCTTCGTCGCCCAGGGGTTCTCGATCGTGCCGCACACGTGGCTCCCCGAGAAGATCATGACCGACTGCCAGGCCTGCGAGTGGTTCAGGCGCTGCGCGCAGGTCGCGGTGGTCCTCGAACTCGGCGGTTCGGCCGGCCGCGGCCCGCGCCGCGGAGGCGAGACTCATGCTTGAACGCATTCCCAGGGGCGTCACCGCGCCGGCCGGGTTCCGGGCCGCCGGGGTCGCCTGCGGCATCAAGTCGTCCGGGCTCGACCTGGCCCTGCTCGTGTCCACGCCGCCGGCCCGGTCGGTCGGCATCTTCACCACCAACCTCGCGGTGGCCGCCCCGGTCACGGTGACCCGCGAGCACCTGCGGCGGTCGGGCGCCAACACCGCCGCGGTCGTCGTCAACAGCGGCTGCGCCAACGCCTGCACCGGCGAGCGAGGGCTGGCCGACGCGCGCGACATGGCGGTGACCACCGCCGACGCCATCGGCTGCCCGGTCGAGCAGGTGCTGGTGTCGTCGACCGGGGTCATCGGGGCATACCTCGATCGCGACAGGCTGCGGCAGGGCATCCGGCTGGCCGCCGAGGCGCTCGGCCCCGACGGGCACGCGGCGGCGGCCGAGGCCATCATGACCACCGATCCCTGGCCCAAGGACGCCGCAGTGCGGGCCGAAGCGCCGTCGGGCCGGTTCCACATCGGCGGCATCGCCAAGGGGGCCGGCATGATCGAGCCGAACATGGCCACCATGCTCGCGTTCCTGACCACCGACGCCGCCGTCGATCCGCCCATCCTGCAGCGCGCCCTGCGGGAGGCGGCCGAGACGACCTTCAACGCCATCACCGTCGACGGAGAGCCCTCGACGAACGACATGGTCCTGGCCCTGGCCAACGGCTGCTCCGGAACCGCCATCGACGACGCCTCCTACCCCGCGTTCGTCGAAGCGCTCCACGCCGTCTGCCTCGAGCTGGCGCTCGCCATCGTGCGGGGCGGCGAGGGGGCCACGAAGCTCGTCTCCGTCCGGGTGACCGGCGCCCGCACCGCGGCCGAGGCGCGGCAGGCGGCGAGGGCCATCGCCAACTCGCCCCTCGTCAAGACCGCCGTGCACGGCGGAGACCCCAACTGGGGCCGCATCGTGGCGGTGGCGGGACGGGCCGGCGTCGGGTTCGATCCAGCCCGCACCCGCGTCGCCATCGGCGGGGTGGAGCTCTTTCGCGACGAGCGGATCTTCAGCGACCGCGAGCCGGCGGCGGCCGAGCACATGCGGACGCCGGAGGTGGCGATCGAGATCGACCTCGGCGCCGGCGGCGGGGGCGCCGCCACGGTGTGGACCTGCGACTTCAGCGCCGAGTACGTCCACATCAACGCGGACTACCGGACCTGAGGGAGCGAGAACCGTCCCTTCACCGGACACCGGCGCAGCGAACGGGCGACGCCCCGATTGAAGCCATGAACACCACTGACACCGTGCCGAACGCAGGCGCGGCGGCCCCGTCCCCCCCGTTCTCGGCGGCCCGAACCTATCTGTCGGTGCTGGATCTGACCGCCGATGGACTCGAGACGTGCCTGGCCCTGGCGGCGCGGCTGAAGCGCGAACGGCGAATGGGGGTGGACGCGCCCACGAGCCGCGCGCTCGCCGGGCACTCCCTCGCCCTGCTGTTCGACAAGCCGTCGCTGCGCACGCGCACCGGGTTCGAGATCGCGATGCAGGAGCTGGGGGGCATCGTCACCTGCCCGCCCTCCGCGGACGCGCTCGGCACGCGAGAGGCGCTGGCCGATGTCGCCCGCACGCTCGAGCGGTGGATCTCGGTGGCCGCCATCCGCACGTTCCAGCAATCGCGGCTGCGCGAGATCGCCCGGGCCACGACGCGGCTGCGCGTGGTGAACGCGCTGACCAACGAAGAGCATCCGTGCCAGGCCCTCGCCGACTGCCTTACCCTGCGCGAGCGGTTCGGCGACGTGCGCGGGGCCACGGTGGCCTACATCGGCGACGGCAACAACGTGGCCACGTCGATGGCCCACGCGGCCGCGATGCTCGGTATCCGTCTCCGGCTCGCGTCGCCGGCGGGCTACGAGCTGCCGGCGGCGACGGTGGCCGCGGCGCGCCGGGTGGCCCGGCACGGCGCGGAGATCGTCCACTGCCAGGACCCCGTCGAGGCGGTGCGCGGCGCGGACGCCGTCTACACCGACGTGTGGACGTCGATGGGGCAGGAGGCGGAGGCGACGGGGCGGCGCGACGCGTTCGAACGATACCGGGTAACCGGCGACCTGATGGCTCGGGCGGGCCGGGACGCGTTCTTCATGCACTGCCTGCCCGCCCACCGGGGCGAGGAAGTGGACCCCGACGTCATCGACGGGCCGCGTTCCGCGGTCTTCGACCAGGCCGAGAACCGGCTCCACACCCAGAAGGCGCTGTTGCTGCTGATGCTGGACGCCGCCCCGTGGTAGAGGTTCGTCGCGCCATGATGGCGGGTGGCGGACTTGGCCCTAATCCGGAGTTTCGGAGCCCGTTTCGGCTCAACTCATAGAATCCAGGAGGGTTAGGCCTAACGGCCACAACGTCGACGACCGTCCGGCGCCGCCATACTCGCCGACTGTGTAGCGGCCCTGAACCAGGAGTCTGCGCCGAGGAACGGTTACAGACGCCCGGCAGGGTTGGTCGGGCGCGGCGGAGCCGAAGGCGACGATGGACGGGCGGCCCGCCGCGCGGCGCCGCCCGTTTCGAGTCACACCGGCTCGAGGCCGGCCGCGGCCTGCTCCACCTTCTCGGCCAGCTCCCGACGATAGGCCTCGAGGCGCGCGCGGATGTCCGGGTCGCCGACGGCGAGAATCTGCGCCGCGAGAACCCCCGCGTTGGTCGCTCCCGCCTTCCCCACCGCCACCGTGGCCACCGGGACCCCCGGGGGCATCTGCACCGTCGACAACAACGCGTCGAACCCGCCGAGCGGCGACGAGTCGACGGGGACGCCGATGACCGGCAGCGGAGTATGGGCGGCGACGACCCCCGCGAGATGGGCGGCCGCCCCGGCCCCCACAACGAACACCTGAACCCCTCGCCGGACGGCCTCGTCCATCACCCGGCGGACCCGGTCCGGCGATCGGTGGGCGGACGCCACCGTCATGTCCGAGGCGATGCCCAGAGCGCGCAAGGCGCGCACGGTGTTCGCCATCACCCCCGCGTCCGACGCGGACCCCATCAAGACCTGCACTTGTATGTCACTCATCCGACCCTGTGTCTCCCTGATCTTCGGCTCTCGATTCGACCCCGGCGGCGGAGGCGGGGGACCCGCCCCCACGCGCGGCCGCCAACGCCTTCCGTCCGATGTCCGTGCGGACGTGCTTGCCGGCGAAGGTGATGCACGCCTCCGCCGCGTAGGCGCGCTCGATGGCCGCGGCGAAGTCGCACCCGCGGCCCACCACCGTCAGCACGCGCCCGCCCGCCGTCACCACCGACCCGTCCCGCACCGCCGTGCCGGCGTGGAACACGAGCACGTCCTCGAGGGCGGACGCTGCGTCGATCCCCGCGATCGCCACGCCGGTCTCGTAGCGGCCCGGATAGCCCCCGGAGGCCAGCACGACCCCCACGTGCGGCTCGTCCCCATGCTCGCAGGCCGCCCCGTCCAGCGTTCCCCGAGCCGCGGCGTCGAGCACCGGGGCCAACTCGCCGGCGAGCATGGGCAGCACGACCTGGGCCTCGGGATCGCCCAGCCGCACGTTGAACTCGATGACCCTCGGACCCTCGCCCGTCAACATCAACCCGACGTAGAGGAGCCCGCGGAAGGGGTGCCCGGCGCGGCGCATCCCCTCCAGGACCGGCTCGACGATCTCGCGCCGGATGCGGCGGTCGAGGGCGGGGGTCATCAGCGGGCTCGGCGCGAACGCCCCCATGCCGCCGGTGTTCGGACCCTCGTCGCCGTCCCAGGCCCGCTTGTGGTCCTGCGCCACCGGAAGGCCGATGGCCCGGCTCCCGTCGCAGATGGCGAAGAACGACGCCTCGACCCCCGTCAGGTGCTCTTCGACGACCACGCACCGCCCCGCGTCGCCGAACCGCTCGTCGAGCATCGCCTCGCGCACGGCCCGCTCCGCCTCGACCCGATCCGGCGCCACCGTGACGCCCTTTCCGGCGGCCAGACCGTCCGCCTTGACGACCACCGGGAACCCGAACTCGCCCCCAGCCACGGTGGCCAGCGCCTCGGCGGGGCTGCGGCAGACCCGAAAGCGGGCCGTGGGCACGGCGTGCCGGGCCATGAAGTCCTTGGCGAACGCCTTGCTCGATTCGAGCCTGGCCGCGAACCGGCTGGGCCCGAACAGGCACCGGCCGCGCGCCTCGAAGAGATCCCGAACGCCGTGCGCCAGCGGCAGCTCCGGCCCGACGACGGTCAGGTCGACCGCCTCGGCCTCGGCGTACGCGAGCAGAGCCGATGGATCGGAGACGTCCAACGAGCGGGCCGACGCGGGCGAGCCGGTGCCCGCGTTGCCCGGCGCGCAGATCACCTCGCGGACCGAGGGCTCCCGCCCCAGCTTCCAGGTCAGCGCATGCTCGCGCGCGCCGCTCCCGACGACCAGCACCTTCATCGATCCCGCGCCCTCCAGGCCCGCGCCGCCGAGTGCGCGACAACATCGTCGGATGGCGGCCCCCGACGCGGTCGGATGCTCGATTCACGGCGAACGGCTCGGGCCAAGACCCCCGCAACCGGCCCGCCCACGAGGTGGCGCCCCGGCTTGGGCGGCAACGCGCAGCTCCCCTGTCGTGCACCCCGCGGCGCCGCTCGCTTTGACACGTTGTGGACCCCCGCTTATAATGCTCGTTTGCTTCGTGCCGTTCAGGCCACGCGCGCGGCTGCGTGGGCCGCGCCCCGGGCACGGACCCCATGCTACACGTTTCCGCGGCCGTCGTGCGCCCGCCCGACGAGAGCGAGGCGCGGACGCGGGGCGGGGACGGCCGGCGGACGGTCCTCGGGCCGGGAGACGGGGCCGTGGAACGGCGCGGAATCCTGGAACGCGAATGCTGCCGTGCGAGGGAGGTGACGGACAGTTTGGCTGAAGTCAAGGTGCAGGAGAGCGAGTCGATAGAGAGCGCGTTGCGGCGCTTCAAGCGCAAGGTGCAGCAGGAAGACATCATCAAGGACATCAAGAAGCACTCGTTCTATCTGAAGCCGGGCGACAAGCGTCGGGCCAAGCAGGCGCTGGCGCGCAAACGGACCCGCAAGAAGCAGCGCCGGGAGACCGAGTAGCCGCGGGGCGCGCCGCATTGACAGTGCCGTGGCTTCATAGTACTTTGCGCGGCCAGGAAGCCCGGCGACAGCGCGTAACCGCGCGGTTCTCATGTCACTTCCGGCGACGGCGTAGACCGCAGGCACGCGGAGAATCCCATGGAAATCCAGGAAAGAACGATTCAGGATGTGGTGGTGCTGGATCTGACGGGGAAGCTGACGATCGGCGAGGGTGACGAGCTCCTGAAGGAGCGGATCAGCAACCTGATTCAGCAGGGCCATCGCAACCTGTTGCTCAACCTCGAGGGAGTCCCCTACGTCGACAGCGCGGGGCTCGGAGAGATCGTCCGGACGTACACGACGGTGAGCCGTCAGGGCGGCAAGCTCAAGCTCGTCAACCTCACCAAGCGCATCACCGACCTGCTCGCGATCACGAAGCTGCTGACGGTGTTCGAGACGTACGAGACCGAAGACGAGGCCGTGCAGAGCTTCAGCGCCTGACGGACAGGAGTGACCTCATCCTGCGCTCGATCGCGCACGTTCCGTCCCGACCGGCGACCCGGCGTCGCGGACGCCGCGTCGCCGGTCGGGTGACTCGCCCGACCATCCCATCGTCATCGGGCTCGGCGGGCCGAGGCCCTGGGCCCTTTCCTCTGCGAGCCCTTCGTACTCCGGCCCCGTCAGGCCCGCCGACGAGGATTCCCCGCGCGGGCGGACCCACGGGCCCCGTAATCCGGTTGCACCCGGGGGCCAAGCCGGGAGTCTGCGCCGTCGAACGGCACCCACTCCCATAGGATTGGCTGGGTGTCCGGGAGCCGAAGGCGACGGTGGAGCGGGCCGACGGCTCCGATACGACATGGCCGAGTTCAACAAGCAGTCCGATGCCGTCGACGTGACGCAGATCATGGAGCGGGTGCGCGAAGGCATCCGCCGGCAGCGAGACCGGAGTGACGGCGACCGGCAGGCCGGGGAGCTGGCCGCGGCCACCCTGGAGCGGTGTCTCGAGCCCCTGCGGTCCGGTTCCGCCCTGATCGAGCACGACCGGGGGCTCGTTCCCCCGGGGCGGTTCGACCGCGACCCGGAGGGGGGGAGCCTGGCGCCGGAGGCCTTCGAGTTCAACGAGGACACCGTCTATGTCTCGTCCAGGGGAACGATGGGGAAACTGATCTACCTGATCCGGAAGCTCCTGAACCCGATCCTGCGCCTGTTCTTCAACCCCGACCCGATCATCCTCGCCATGATGAGACAAGCCGAAATCAACTCGCGGCTCCTCGACCTGCTCGATCGGGTGAATGCCGAATTCGAGCGCACGGGCAAGAAGTTCGCTGCCCGCGAGGAGATCGACGCCCTGAACTACGAGGTGGTCAACAACCTAGTGGCGGAGATGACGCGGCTCGCCGTGGACATGAAGAACCACAGGATGCTGGTCGAGTCGGTCGCGGGGCGACTCGACTTCGACGAGCGGCGGGCGCAGGCGCTCGAATCGGTCAGGCAGGCCCGATCGACGCCGCCGGTGGGCGACCCCGAGGGCGAGGGAACCGCGAGTGGGCCGTCCCGCTCCCGACGCCGGCGACGCCGGGGGCGGCGGCGGGCCGGGAGCGTCGCCGGCGCGAACGCCGAGGCAACCGGAGAGACGCCCACCGGCGACGGCGGGGCCGAGGCGGGCCCGGGCGGAACACCCGTCGAGGCGACCGAGGCGGCGGCCGCCCCGGAGCACGGCTTGGACGCACCCGCGACGCCCGCCGAATCGGAATCTCCTGCCGGCCCCCCCGATTCCCCCGGGGCCGACGATGCCTCCCCGCCGCCTCCCGCGGAGCGGACCCGGCCCGATCCGCCGCCCGACGACACCGGTGACCGATGAGGCTCGCGGTCGTCGTTCAACGCTACGGCGCTGAGATCGTCGGCGGCCCCGAGTACCTCTGCCGGCTGATCGCGGAGCAGCTCGCCAGCCGGCACGAGGTCGACGTGCTGACGACCTGCGCGCGCGACGACAGCACCTGGAAGAACCGGTATCCGGAGGGCGACGACCGCATTCGGGGCGTCACCGTCCGCCGGTTCGCCAACGACCGCACGCGAGACCCCGCAGCGTTCGAGGAGTACTCCGCCTGGATCCACGCTCACGATCACTCGGCCGACGATGAAGCGGAGTGGCTGAAGCAGCAGGGGCCTTGGTGTCCGAGCCTCCAGTCGTACCTGGAGGGGCATCATCTCGAATACGATGCCCTCATCTTCTTCGACTGCCTCCTTGCGCCGACGGTCCTGGGACTTCGGGTGGATCCGGCGCGCAGCATTCTCGTGCCGGTCGCGCACGACGGAGCGGCCCTCGATCTCGCCGTCTATCGGGAGGTGTTCTCGCTGCCGGCGGGCATCGCCTACACCACCGCGGTGGAGCGCGGATTCCTGAAACGGGCCTTCACCATCAACGCAAGAGCGGAGGAGACGGTAGGATGCGGCGTCGACCTGCCGCCGTCTCGCCTGCACGAAAGCCCGACCCGCGACCGGCCGGCATCGCCGCTGTCCGTCCGCGGCGCCGTCTTTCGGCGGCGGCATCGCCTCTACGGCCCGATTGCCCTCCACGGCGGACGGATCGAGCCGGGCCGGGGGTGCGAAGAGCTGCTCGACTATTTCAACAGCTATGCCGAGTCCGACGGCGACGCGTCGCTAGTGCTGATGGGGCTCAAGCTGATGCCGATCCCGGGTTCCCCGGACGTGCGGTTCGCCGGCTTGCTTTCCGAAACCGAGCGGTCCCAGGCCCTGGAAGCAGCCACGGTGGTGGTGGCGCCATCGCCGTCCGAGAGCCTCTCGCTGCTCGCGCTCGAGTCGTTCGCGGTGGGCACGCCGGTGCTCGCCAACGCCCGCAGCGACGTGCTCGTGGACCACTGCCAACGGAGCAACGCCGGCCTGTACTACGCCAGTCGGGACGAGTTCCAGGCGTGCCTCCGGCTCCTGGTCCAGGATGACGATCTGCGCTACGCCATGGGACACCAGGGCCGGGCCTACGTTCGCGCCAATTACCGGTGGGAAGTCGTGCTCGGCAAGTACGACCGGTTGATCGCCGCTCTGCCGTCGTCTCGCCCCGCGGGGCGGTCCCAGCGCTCCGGGCGCCGCCGCGGTCAGAAGAGGGGCTGAACCCTCACGGCTCGTCAGGCCGGCGCGCCGGCCGTTCGCCGGCGCCCTTCAGGCCCGTGCGACGCGGGGCTGCCGCCACAGGCTGCGAGGCGTCACGCCTCGCCGGGGTCCGTCGTCGCCTTCCGCCGCTCCCGCGCGGGGGCGCTCGCCGCCGCCCCGCCCGCGCTCGATCCCCCGCCGGCGGCCACGCCGCCCCGTTTCCGGCGCGGGAGAATGTCGTGGCGCTTGATCATCTCGTTGAGCGTCGTCGGCTTGATTCCCAGCATCTCGGCCGCGCGCTTCTGGACCCCGCCGGTCGCCGCGAGCGTACGCTCGATCAACTGCGTCTCGAACGTGGCCACGACGTCCTTGAACGAGAGTCCCTCGGCCGGCAGCGCGAACTGCGGCATCCGGAAGGGACGAGGCGCGCGCACCCCTTCGGGAATCAGCGCCGCGCCGATGCTCGAGCCGGTCGCGAGCACGACGGCCCGCTCGATGACGTTCTCGAGCTCGCGCACGTTGCCCGGCCAGTCGTAGGCCTCGAGGAGATCGAGGGCCTCGGCCGTGAGCTCCAGGTTCTTGTCGTTCTCCTTCCCGTATTTCTCGAGAAAGTGATGGGCCAGCAGGGGAATGTCATCACGCCGTTCGCGAAGCGGCGGCAGCTCGACCTTGATGACGTGGAGCCGATAGTAGAGGTCCTCCCGGAACTTCCCCTCGTCCACGAGCCGTTGGAGATCGATGTTGGTGGCGGCGATGATGCGCGCGTCGACCTTCTTCGTCTCGACGCCGCCGAGCCGCATGAACTCCCGCTCCTGCATCACCCGCAGCAGCTTGGCCTGGGTCTCGATCGGCACGCTGCCGATCTCGTCGAAGAAGATCGTGCCCTTGTCGGCCAGCTCGAAGAGGCCCTTCTTGGCGGCGACGGCTCCGGTGAACGCCCCCTTGAGGTGACCGAAGAGATTCGATTCGAGCAGGTCCGGCGGCAGGCTGCCGGAGTTCACGGTGACGAAGGCGTGATCGGCGCGGGGCGAGCCCGCGTGCAGGGCGCGCGCCGCCAGCTCCTTCCCGGTCCCGCTCTCCCCCTCCACGAGAATCGTCGTGCGGCTCATCGCCGCCTGGGTGATCAGCTCGAAGACCTGGCGCATGCGGGGGCTGCGGCCGATGATGTTGCCGAGACCGTGGTTCTGGGTGCGGAGGCTCGCGCGGAGCGTGCGGTTCTCGGTCACGAGCCGCCGCCGCTCGGCCGCGTTGCGGACCACCACCAGCACTTCCTCGTTCTTGAACGGCTTGGTGATGTAGTCGAACGCGCCGCGCTTCATGGCCGCGATCGCGTTCTCGAGCGACGCGTAGGCGGTGATGAGAATGACGGGCAGATCCTCGTCGAGCGCACGCAGCCGGTCCAGCGTCTCGATTCCGCCGATGCCGGGCATCATCACGTCGACGATGGCGACGTCGAACCGCCGCCTTCGGGCGAGCTCGATCCCGTCGTCGCCGTTGACCGTGGTCGAAACCTGACAGCCCTCCCGCACGAGCAGGGTCTGGAGGACCTCCCGCATGACCTCCTCGTCGTCGACGACCAGGACCGATGTGTCGCGAAGCACTGGTGTGAGTCTGCCGGAGGCCGCATCCACGGTTCAGACCCCCTAACCCGCCGACCGCGTCCGCAGATGCGCCGGCACCGGCAGGGCAACGGTGAAGCGGGTTCCCCCGACCCCCGTCCGGCAGTCGATCGCCCCTCGATGTTCCTGGACCACGCTGTAGACGATGGACAGGCCGAGCCCGGTGCCCTGACCGACCGCCTTGGTCGTGAAGAACGGGTCGTAGATGCGGGACAGGTCCTCGCTCGCTATCCCCGTGCCGGTATCGGCGACCTCGATCAGGGCCCGGTCGCCGTCGCTCCGCGAGCTGACGGACAGCCAGCCGCCGGTGGGCATGGCGTCGCGGGCGTTGAGGATGAGGTTCAGGAACACCTGCTGCAGCTTGCCCTCCACCCCCTGCACCACGGTCGGGGTGGGCGACAGCTCCCGCCGGACCCGGATGTTGGAGGTCCGTAGCTGATGCTCGACGAGCACCAGCACGTCGTTCATCACCCCGTTGACGTCCACCGGGCCCGCCGCGTCCGACTGTCCGGGCCGTGACAGGGTGAGCAGCCCGTTCACGATGCGGGCGGCCCGGGCGACCTGCCGCTCGATCTTCTTCAGCACCGGCAGGCGGGAGTCGTCGGGGGCGGCGCCCTCGATCAGCATCTGCGTGAAGCTCGAAATGCCGGTCAGGGGCGTGTTGACCTCGTGGGCGACCCCCGCCGCGAGGAGACCGACCGAGGCCATGCGCTCGGAGAGCTGCAGCTGCTCCTCGAGCCTGACCCGCTCCGTGATGTCCTCCAGGAGGATCATCGTGCCCGCGGTGCCGCCGCCGGGGGTCAGCAGCGGCGCCTGCGCCGCGTTGACCAGCAGCTCGCGCGGCTCGCCGGCGTGGCGCGAAGTCAGGGGCACGCGGTAGAGGGTGGACCCGGCCGCGTGGTCACGCCGCTCGCGGGCGAGCCGATCCGTGAACGGCGGATCGAACAGGGTCGCCAGCGGCCGACCCACCGCGGCGTCGCGCGCCACGCCGTAGATGCGATCGAAGGCCGCGTTCCATCGCACAACGCGGTCCTCGAGGTCGAGCACGACCAGTCCGTCGTTCAGCGACTCGATGATGTTGTGGTTGAACTCGCGGATCCGGTCGACCTCGGCCGCTTTGACCTGCAGTTGCGCGTAGAGCCGGCCGTTCTCGATCGCGGTCGCGACCTGCGCCGCGACCGCCGTGAGCAACGCCACATCCTCGCTGCTCAGCGGCTCGCCGCTCGTCTTCGCCCCCAGCGCCAGCACCGCGATGGTCCCTTCCTCGGAGACGCACGGCACGAAGTAGTGAATCCCCTGGCCTCGCCAGAACGTGACCTCCGCCTGGGGATAACGGAAGGCGGCCACCGCGTCGTCGAGCAGGACCGTCCCCTGACCGACCACCTGCTCGCCGATTCCCGAAGCGCGATCCAGCCCCGGCCACTCACCGGCCGGCCGGGGCCCGGCCGCCTGGAAGGGCCGGAACGGACCGGTCTCCGACTCGAGCGGCGCCACCATCAGCACGGTGCGGTCGACGACAAGCGTCTCGGTCACGCGGGTCACCAGCCGCTTGGCGAGCCGGTCCAGGTCGAGATCGCTGTTGAGCTCGCGCGCGAAGCCGAGGAGCGCCCGCCGGTAGTCGTAGCGGTCGCGGTAGTGCGCCCGGTCGAGCATCGACTCGATGGCGTCCTTGACCGGACGCGCCAGCAGCACCACCACCGCCGTCGCCAGCAGGGCGACGATCGAGCTGTGCCCGTCGGGCTCGTCGAGGAACATCGCCCGCGCCAGCCGCTCGAGAACGAAGTAGATGGCGACCATCGCGGACACGGCCGCGGTGTGGACCAGCCCCCGCTTGACGATGACCTCCACGTCGCGCAGGCGGTACTGGACGATCGCCGACGCGAACGCGAGCGGAATCAGGCTCAGCGGGATCGCGGTGACGTTGACGGGAACGGCGTCGAACCCCAGCGACCAGGGCACCGCGTAGCCGAGCACGAAGGGCAGCCCGCCGAGCACCGCTCCCCACACGATCCAGCGCAACTGACGCTTCGACGTCACCGACGGCACGCGCCGCAGGGTCAGGATCATGAGAGCCAGCCCGCCCACGACGCAGACGGCCAGGTACGCGAGCTCGAGCCTCCAGAGGCGCTCGATGGCGGTCGTGAACAACGCCGAAGCGGCATCGCCGGCCAGCGACACCGCCTGCAGCAGCCCCAGGACGACGGCCGGGGCGTAGACGATGGGCATCACGAGCCGTCCCAGCCGGTTCCGGACGGCGCCGGGCGCACGCTCGGGGAACACGAGGGCGAAGTGCACGAACAGGGGGGCGAGGGCGAGGGTGGCGATGGCGTCCGCCCAGTAGAAGACCCAGTCGAGCCGATCCAGGCGGCCCGTGAACGAGAAGGCGAACGTGCCGAAGAACGCCACGCAGAGCCAGAAGAAATGGAGCGTGGCCTGGGTCCCCGGCCGCCGCAGCCGCACCGAGGCGCCCACGAGCAGGGTGAACACGCCGATGCCCGCCAGCACGAAGTAGATCCGGGTCCCGGCCGGCGGCGCCGGCTGCAGGGCGACGTCGATCAGCCGCGACTGATCGACTCGCAGCAGCGTATAGACGACGCGGCCGGCGAGCTGCCGGCCGTGAAGCTGGTCTACCGCGTCGCGGGTCGACTCGACGAGGACGCCGTCGAGGGCGACTAGGACGTCCCCCACCTCGATCCCGGCGCGGTCCCCGGCCTCGCCCCGCGCCACCTCGACGGCGGTGATGCCGGCGGGTCCATCGACCCACAGCACGCCGTCCACCAGCTCGTTCCAACCAGCCCGGACGACGACGTTCGCGGCCGCGAGACAGAGCAGGGCGGCGACCAGGGCGACGGCTAGGACGGGGGGAACCCACGAACGCCACCGGCCACGCCGACGGGCGCGCAAGGCATGTCGAGAACGTGGGCCGCTCATTCCGTCGATCCGAAGGACGAGTGGACGTATGAAACCGTTCGAGTCCGCACCGTTCTACGGCGCAGACTCCCGGGCGATTCCGATGCAATCGCTATTCCAGCAGCGGCATCGACCACCGGGGCGAACTCGTCGCGTATTGCGAACCGCAAGGCCCCGTTCCTGCCTGTAGCGATCGCGGCCATCCAAAATATCGACCGGTGCATTCAAAAAACTGAACAAGGGGCGGGAGAGGGGGCGCGGACGCACCGACGCGGTCTTCGACGCCGGCGTCGACACGCCGCCAGGATCAGAAGTGCACCACGACGCCGCCGACGACCTGACGGGGCGGCCGGATGACCAGCAGCTCGCTGAAGAGGGACGCGGCCTCGCGGGGTTCGAAGAACAGGCTGCGGACGGCCAGCAGCGCCTCCCAACGACTGCCGCCCACCGGCGGGAACGGGAGCGCCTGATGAACCAGGAGGTCGAAGCGGGCATCCAACCCACCCGGATGCCTGGGATCGAAGCCCTCGAAGGCTCCGCTCAACCGACAGCGGACGGAAACCCGAGTCGAGGTCTCCGGGACCTCGGTCTCGATGGTCCCGCTGATGTCGTTGAACTGCTCGACCGCCGGGCGGAGGACGCCGGGCGCCTCGGCCGCCGCCACCGGCCCGATGCCGCCCTGACCCCACTGCGCATCCACGACGGAGAAATCGAGCGCCCCCCTGACCCGACTTCCCAGCTCGCGGCGCAGCGAGACGATCCAGCCGCTGCTCTCGACGGAGCCGGCCCGGGCCACGTAGTAGAAGCCGGCGGGCACCGTCTCCAGCCCGCCGGCCCCGAACAACGTCACCATCTGGTTGGCGACATCCTGATGGAACCGCCGCACGCCCACGACGAAGCCTCCGGGGAGATCGCGCTCCACCCCCACGTCGAAGTGCCGGGTCCGCTCCGGATGCAGCCGGCCGCTGCGGGCCATGGAAGCGAACGCGCGCTCCTGGGGAAGCCAAAGCCCCGGTCCGGCGGAAGGCAGGAACGTCTCGGCCCCCGGCGCGACCATCTCCTGCGCCCCCGCCAGCCGGAAGCGCAGCCCCGGTACCGGCGTCACCGTCACCGCCGCCCGCGGGCTGAACAGCCCTCCGTCGATGTAGTCGTACCGCGAGTAGCGGCCGCCGTACTCCAGCGACAACCGCGGCGAAATCGCCCATCGATCGAAGGCCCCGAGGCTGGCCGCGACTCTCGTCTCGGGCGCGAGGCTGAGGGCGAGGGGGTTCACACCGTCGTAGCGCTGGCGCCCGTACGCCGCCTCGACGCCGAAATCGTGTGCGCGGCCGGCCTCGGCGAGGTACGCCCCGGACGCGAACCACGACGAGACGTCGCCGGTGTTCATCGCCCCGTGGGCAGTCCAGTCGCCCCGCCACGCCGGGGCTCCCACGGACAGGTTGGCGACGCCGCCGGGGCGCGTCGACCCGACGAGAGGGCTCGCGGACTCGAGGGTCCCGCGAGTCAGCAGATTGACCTCGCCGCTGAGGGGAAGGTCCCGAAGCCCCGACGCGAACGACGCCAGCGTCCCCGCGGAGCGCGACAACGCCGTCACTCCGCCGTCGTCGGGCAACGCCGAGTCGGGGGGCGCGCCGATGCCGACCGTCCGTTCCGCCTGCTTGAGGACGCTGCGCCGAGCCCGCCGCAGCCGCCATGCCTTCGGCGAGTGGTCGTGCGCCCCGGCCGACTCGCCCGCGGCGACGGCCTCGCGATCCGCATCGACGGCCTGCCCCTCCGCCTCGCGGCGAGCGAGGCCGAGGCCCGCGACGGCCGGCAGCACCTGAGGGGGCGACGGAGAGACTTGGCTCATCGCGATCGCGTGGACGACGGGCCGGCCCGACGTCACCAGCACGAACTCGCGCCGCGAAGTGGCGAATCCGGCGACATGGGCCTGCACGAGATACCGGCCCGGGGCCAGCGACGGCAACACGAAGCGCCCTTCCCGATCCGACGCCACGAGCTCGGCCCCCCGCGGGCCGAACGCGGAGACCATCGCGCCGTCGAGAGGGTGCCCGTGCACGTCGGTGACGGTACCGGCGATGCGCCCCGACCGGTGCGGCACGTGCGCCGCGGCGCCCCGGCCTGCCGGCTCGGGATGTTGACCGGCCGCGCTCACCGGTGCGAGCCCGAACGCCAGCAACCCGGCGGCGACGACATCCAGGAGTGTGCGCCGTGGAGCGGTGAAGACTCCCGGTCGGTTCGGCTGGGCGCCGATCGGAGCCGCAGGCGACGATTTCCGGGCGCGGCGTCGTCGGAACGTGTCCATGACGTTCTCTACTCCTGGCCCGATGAGGGCTCGGCCGGCTCGGCAACGGAGAATCCCACGCTGCGGGTCAGCGACTCACCGCTGGTGTTGTCGGTGACGGTGATCTCGAGGCGATAGTCGGCCGGCGGAAACGAACTCAGCGGCACGGCCTGGCCCGCCACCAACTGGTGACCGGCGTTGACGTCGAACCCCTGCGGCAGCGTCCGTTCGTTGAACGCCTGGGGGCTCGTCTCGTTGAAGAACTCCTCGCCGGCCTCCGCCTGGACGTGGAACGCGTACGTCACGGTGACGTCCGGCATCCCGGCCGGCGTCATCCCCGCGTTGTACACCAGGAACAGCATAGAGAGCTCGTCGCTGGCGAAGTACTCGCGGGTCGGCTTCGGCACGATGCGCATCGTACCGAGCGTATAGGGGTTGGCCGGCAATTGCTCGGGCGGCGGCGGCGCGTTCAGCGGCTCGACGCTCTCGGCGACGATGACGCTGCTCGTGGCGAACCCCGCGGTCCACAGGTCGGGCACCGAGAGCGCCTTCCGGAGCATCATCGTCGCGGGAGCGGCGCCGTCCTCGACCTCGCTCTCGCTCAACGCCACGTAGACGTCGTACTCGCCCGCCGGGACCCAGAAGCCGCGGCTGATCCGATGGACGCCGTCCTCACCGGCGGCGCCGAGCAGCACGTGGTAACCGTCCTCGAACGCCGCCGAGCCGGTCCGAGTCCCCCGCGGCGCCACGAACATGTACATCGCGACGGCCGAGGTCGTCAGCTTCGTTTCCTCGATGGACAACGTGAACGGAATGAACGTGGTCCCTTCGCTGCTCTTCAGGAAGTCGTTCTCCCAGCCGAACGGCTCCTCCGTCGGGACGATCTCTCCCCGCAGGGCGGCCGCCACCACGTTGGCGAGCGACACGATCTCCCGTTCCTGCGCCTCCGCGTCGGGCGGCTGAGCGCGCGCCTCCGGGCCCGGGGCTCCCGCGAGCCCCGCGGCGACCAGACACGCCGCCGCCATCCAGCGGGCCGTCATCTGCCGCACCCCAACGTCGTCCCGAGCGCCCGGCCGACCGCGGGCGACCGCGCCCGGAGCCGCTTCACACCGCAGGGTGGCGAGACGAGAGATCGATCGCGCATGGAACTCGGAAGGGATAGTCAATCACAGGCGGGCGCCCCGACACAAGTGGCGCGCGGTCCATCGCCGAATCGGTCGTGATAGCATGCCCGGTTCGGACCACGTTCGAAGACCCGTGCAGACGCCCCCATCGCGCCATCCGCCGCTGGTGCTCGTCGTTCTCGACGGCTGGGGCGAGAGCCCCGAACCGCAAGGCAACGCAATCCGCCAGGCGAGGACCCCGGTCTACCGGGAGCTCCTCGACCGCTGCCCGTCGAGCCGGCTGACCACCTGCGGCGAGGCGGTGGGGTTGCCGCCCGGCCAGATGGGCAACTCCGAGGTCGGGCACATGAACCTGGGCGCGGGACGGATCGTGTTCCAGGACCTGACGCGCATCGATCAGGCCATCGCGGGGGGCGAGCTGGCCGCCAACGTCCCGCTGACCACCCTGCTCGATACCTGCACCCGGGGCGACCGCGCCCTTCACCTCGTCGGCCTCCTGTCGGACGGCGGCGTGCACTCGCACCAGCGGCACCTCCACGCGCTGGTGCGGCTCGCGGCGCGACGGGGAGTGCGCCGGCTGCGCGTGCATGCCGTCACCGACGGCCGGGACACCGCACCGAACGGCGGCGCGGCGTACCTGGCCGGGCTCCGGGACTGCCTGGACGACGCCGGGGTCGGACGGGTCGCGACGGTGAGCGGCCGCTACTACGCCATGGACCGCGACCACCGATGGGACCGGACGCGGCGCGCCTACGAAGCGATGACCCGCGGTGTCGGCGACCGCGCGTCCGACCCGGTGGCGGCGGTCGAGGGCGCCTACGCCCGGGGGGTCGGCGACGAGTTCGTCGAGCCGTGCGTCGTCATCGACGCCGACGGCCGGCCGGTGGGGCCGATGCGCGACGGCGACGCGGTCGTCTTCTTCAATTTCCGGGCCGACCGCGCCCGGCAAATCACCCGGGCCCTCGCCTTCGACGACTTCGACGGCTTCGAACGACGGTCGCCGCCGAGCCTGCGCGTGTTGACCCTGACGGAGTACGACGCCACGTTCGGGCTGCCGGTGGTCTTCCCGCCCCGGACTTTCGCGGGTAACCTGGCCGAGGTGCTCGCCGCGCACGGCCGGACCAGCCTGCGGCTCGCCGAGACGGAGAAGTACGCCCACGTGACCTACTTCTTCAACTGCGGCGAGGAGCTGCCGCCCCCCGGCGAGGACCGCATCCTCGTCCCGTCCCCGACCGTGCCCACCTACGACCTCCAGCCGGCGATGAGCGCCGTCGCCATTACCGACCACCTCGTCGCGGACCTCTCCGGCCGGCGGCACGACGTCGTCATCTGCAACTTCGCCAACGCCGACATGGTCGGGCACACCGGCCGGCTCGACGCGACGGTGGCCGCCGTCGAGACCCTGGACGGCTGTCTCGCGCGCATCCTGGTCGCGGCCCGGGCCGCCGGGGCCACGGTCATCCTCACCGCCGACCACGGCAACGCGGAGCAGATGTGGGACGCCGAGCGCAACGGGCCGCATACCGCGCACACCACCAATCCCGTCCCCGTGGTGCTCGCGGGCCCGAACCTCGATGCAAGCATGCCGCTGCGCGACGGCACGCTGCGCGACGTCGCTCCGACCATGCTGGGCATGCTGGGCATCGCGCCGCCGCCCGAGATGACCGGGCGCGACCTGCGCGGCTGGATCGGGTAGCGAGCCGGGTCTCACCGCCCGCTCTCCTCGACGCGGCGACCCGACTCTCTCCGCGCATCGTCAACCTCCCGCACGGAGACCGCGCGGGCCGCCGCGGCCGGCGAGGGCGCCGCCGGGCGGCAAGGGTGCTCGTGGTCGAGGGCCAATGGGCGACGAGCGACGAGCGACGCTGCTAGAATCGCACCATGCCCCCGGAGACGGCCGCCCCGACCCACCATCCCGCACGAACCACCGAGGACGCCCTGGGGAGACCCGGCGCGTTTCCGTTCACCCGCGGCATCCATCCCACGATGTACCGCGGCCGGCTGTGGTCGATGCGCCAGTACGCCGGGTTCGGCACCGCGGCGGAGTCGAACCGGCGCTACCGCTACCTGCTCGATCAGGGCGGCAGCGGGCTGAGCGTGGCGTTCGACCTGCCGACCCAGATCGGCTACGACTCGGACCATGCGCTCGCGCGGGGCGAGGTCGGCCGGGTCGGGGTGGCCATCGACTCGATCGAGGACATGAGCGTCCTCTTCGACGGCATTCCCCTCGACCGGGTCTCGACCTCGATGACGATCAACGCGACCGCCATCATCCTGCTCGCGCTGTACGTCGCCACCGCGCGGCGGCAGGGGGTGGAGACGAAGGCCCTCGCGGGCACGGTGCAGAACGACATCCTCAAGGAGTACGTCGCCCGCGGGACGTACATCTTCCCCCCGCGGGCGTCCCTGCGCATCGTGACCGACGTCGTCGAGTACTGCGGCGAGGAGCTGCCCGACTGGCACCCCATCTCGATCAGCGGCTACCACATCCGCGAGGCGGGGGCGACGGCGGTCCAGGAGGTCGCCTTCACCTGCGCCCACGCCGTGGCCTACGTGGAGGCGGCCATCGCCGCCGGCCTCGACGTGGACACCTTCGGGCGCCGGCTGTCGTTCTTCTTCGCGGCCCACAACGACTTTCTCGAGGAGATCGCCAAGTTCAGGGCGGCCCGGCGCCTGTGGGCGCACCTCATGCGCGACCGGTTCGGCGCCACCGCGCCTCGGGCCCAGCAGCTTCGCTTCCACACCCAGACCGCCGGGAGCACCCTGACGGCGCAGCAGCCCGACAACAACATCGTTCGGGTGGCGCTGCAGGCGATGGCCGCAGTGCTCGGCGGGACCCAGTCGCTGCACTGCAACGGCCGCGACGAGGCCCTCGCGCTGCCGACCCGGACTTCGGCCCACATCGCCCTCCGGACCCAGCAGGTCATCGCCGCCGAGACCGGCGTGGTCAACACCGTCGACCCCGTCGCCGGCTCCCACGTCGTCGAGTCGCTGACCGACGCCATCGAACGGGAGGCGCGCGCGATCCTCGACCGCATCGACGCGGCGGGCGGGACGCTGCGCGCGATCGAGCGCGGCGAGATCCAGCGCCAGATTCAGGAGTCGGCGTACCAGGACCAGCAGCTCGTGGACAGCGGCGAGCGCACGGTCGTCGGAATGAACCGCTACGACGACGACGACGACGGCGCGAACATCGACATCCTGCGCATCGATCCCGCCGTCGAGACCGAGCAGCGCGAGCGGGTGGCCCGGGTGCGGGCCTCGCGCGATCCCGTGCGGTGGCGCGGCGCGCTGGACCGGGTGACGGGGGCCGCCCGCGACGGGGGCAACCTCGTGCCCCCCATCGTGGCCGCGGTCGAGGCCCGGGCCACGGTGGGAGAGATCGCCGACACCCTCCGCGCCGTCTTCGGCGAGTACCGCGAGCACGGGATCTGACGTCCACCGGGCCCGGCCGGCCGCAGCGTCAGGTCAGGCGTCCGGCTCCCGAGGCGGCGGAGGCGCCGGGGGCGGCGACGCCGGGGGCGTTTCTGGAGACGCCGGCGGCGGAGGCGCCTCGGCCCGCGGCGGTGCGGGAGGCGTTTCGGGCGGCGGCGCCGGGACCGGCGGCGGTGCGGGGGCCGGAGGCTGCGGTCCCCCACCCGACTCCAGTTGGGACCGGGGTGATGGCGGCGCCCAGGACTGCGACGGGGGCATGTGAGGCGGCGCCGGGGGCGCCGGGGGCGTCGACGGCCGGAAGAGGAGCGCGCCGAACATGCCGCCCAGGGTCGCGAAGACGATGCCGGCGACCAGCATGGAGACGAAGCCGATCGCGACGCCGGCGATCATCCCCTCGGCGCCGAAGCCATCGAGCATCTCCCGGACCTCGGGAGGCACGTCGCTCCCGGAGTTCATCATGAACTCAATCATGCGCCGCTGGAACGGCGCGGTCACGATGCCGATCGGAATCGAAACCGCCACGTAGACGACCGAGCCGGCGACGCCGGCCAGCAACCCGCCGATGGCTCCCTCGCCGAGCGGCAGCGGCTCGGCCCGATCCCGCTGCTGCAGATACGCGGTCAGCATGCCGCCGCCGACGATCCACAGGCAACAGCAGACGTTGCCTATCGAGATGATCGGCAGGGCCGACAACACCCCGATGAACAGTCCGCCGAAGACGACCGGCTGAAGCTGACTCTGATTCATGCGTGACATCCCACGCCACCGGGCGTACTACCGGGTTGAACGGGCGACGCTCAATCGTAGTATTCCAGACCCAGGTGGGTGATGAGCTCCTCGCCCCGCAGGTAACGCAGGGTGTTCTTCAGCTTCATGAGCTGGATGAACAGGTCGTGCTCGGGGTACAGGCCCGGCGCATGCACCGGGCTCTTGAAATAGAACGACAGCCATTCCTGGACGCCGCTCATGCCCGCGCGCTTCGCGAGATCGAGGAACAGCACCAGGTCGAGCACGATGGGAGCGGCGAGGATGCTGTCGCGGCACAGGAAATTGATCTTGAGCTGCATCGGATAGCCGAGCCAGCCCACGAGGTCGATGTTGTCCCAGCCTTCCTTGTTGTCCCCGCGGGGCGGATAGTAGTTGATGCGCACGACGTGACAGAGATCGTCGTACAGACCCGGATAGAGCTCCGGCTGCAGTATGTAGTCGAGGACCGATTTCTTGCTCTCTTCCTTCGTCTTGAACGACTCCGGATCGTCGAGGACCTCGCCGTCGCGATTGCCGAGGATGTTGGTCGAGTACCATCCCGACACCCCGATCAACCGCGCCTTGAGGCCGGGGGCGACGATGGTCTTGACGAGGGTCTGACCCGTCTTCAGGTCCTTCCCGGCGACGGGCGATCCGTTGTCGAGCGCGAGCCGGTCCAGCGCCGGGATGTCCGCGCTCAGGTTCGGCGCCGCGTTGGCATAGGGAATCCCCTCCTTCAACGCGGCATAGGCGTAGATCATGCTCGACGAGATGCTGTCGGCGTTCGCGTCCATCGCCGCCTCGAAGGCCGCGACGGACTCGTGCTCGGCGGTCGGCGTCATGAAGATCTCGGTGCTCCCGCACCAGATCATCACGAGACGCGCGAGGCCGTGCTCGTCCTTGAACGCACGGATGTCGGCGCGGACCTGGTCGGCAAGGTCCCGCTTGGTCGCGCCGGTCTTGATGTTGGTGCCCATCAGTCGCTTGACATAGCGCTGATCGAACACTGCCGGCCACGGCCGGATCGCCTCGAGCTCGGGGCGCACCTGATCGAGCAGCGACGACTCGATGACGCCGGCGGTGGCGGCCGCCTCGAACCCGTTGTCCTCGAAGATGTCCCAGGCTCCGAAGACGAGGTCGTCCAGGGACGCCAGCGGCACGAAGTCCTTGATGAGCGGCGAACGGCCCTCGTTGCGCTTGCCCAGCCGCACCGTTCCCCGCTCGGCGAGCGAGCCGATGGAAGGGGCCAGTCCTTTCCGGATGAGCAGGGCGCCGGCGATGAACGTCGTGCTGACGGCCCCCATTCCGACGAGAAGAACGCCGAGCTTGCCGTGAGCGGACGCGATTTCGACTGGGCGTTTCACGACCGGCCACTATATCATGGCGGTTTATGCTCCCATGGGCATGGTCATCGGCCCGACGCGAGGCCCTGAACCGACTCACGGCCATGGCAATCTTGAAGAAACTCAAGGGCGAAACCGACCTCCGGGTCTCGATGGCGGGTCTGCGGCTCGGCGACAAGGTGCTGCAGATCGGCAGCGGCGACCCGCGCCTCATCGCGCTGCTGGCCGCCCGGGTCGGCATCAGCGGACAGGCGTCGGCCCTGGTTCCGGACGACGGCGCGGCGGCGCCGATTGGACGCGCCGCCCAGGCGCAGGGGGTGCTGGTCGACGTGAAGGTGGCCCCCCTGCGGACGCCGCCGTTCGCGCAGGGGTGGTTCGACCTAGTGGTCATCCCGGCGCTGATCGGCGCGATGCGTCCCCACGAGCGCGTGGGGACCCTGCAGGGCGCACGCCACGTGCTCCGCGTCGGCGGCCGGTGCCTGGTCATCGAGGCCGCGCCGCGCGGCGGGCTCGGGGCGCTCTTCTCCGGGCGCGCCCTCGACCCCCACTACCGCTCGCAGGGCGGGGCCGAGGCCGCCCTGCGCGCCGAGAGCTTCAAGCCGGTGCGCACCCTCGCCGAACGGCAGGGACTGCTGTTCACGGAGGGTATCAAGCCGGATCCGGGGGACACCGCGGGCAGCGCCGGGTGACCCCCGGTGGCATACGGCCCCCTCGGGCTCTCCCCCTACAGCACCCGGTCGACGCGACCGACGAAAGGTACAAGGGGACCGGTCCGGACGCAGGCGCCACCGGTAGGCCCTGGAGCATCATGGACGCTACGCTGGCCGCGACCGCCATCGTCTCGTTGCTGTTGGCGTGGGCGATGGCCATCGTCTCGTGGCAGCGCGTCCGGGCGGAGCGGCGGCGTTCCGACGCCAGGGTCGCGACCCTGATGGCGGAGCTCGCGGAACCGCCGACCCTCCGCGACGGATCGGCGGAGCCGCCGGGCCGCGCCGTGTGGATGAAGCCCCGGGCAACCACGGTCGGTGGGTCGCCCGCGCGCGGGCGACAAGCGCACGGGGAGCCGCGCCTGCGGTTCGCGCCCCCGGAGCGGGCGGGGCCGGACCCGGACCCCGACGCGCAACCGGCCGGGACCCGCGCCGGATACGCGCGGGCCGAGGTCTGGGAGCTGCTCGACGCCACGGCCTCGGACGCCCGCGCCGAGGGCGCGCTGGGCGACGCCGAGGGCGGAGGCGCTCCCCGCGAGGTCCCGGCCGGGGCCCTCGCGTACCTCCGTCGCGTGGTGCTCGCGCCGATGCCGTCGGCACGGGCGCACTGGCGTCACGGCACGGGCGCCGTCGTCGTCGCCACCGTCCTCGTCGCCGGCGTGTCCCTCTTCGAACGCACGCCGCGGCCCCGCGACGGCGCGGGGCCGCCGGTCGAGCTGCTCTCGCTCGACCACCGCCGGCAGGGAGACTACCTGGCCGTCAGCGGTTCCCTGCGCAACCCTCCCGGCGGCCGGGAGCGGACGAGGCTGAGCATCACCGCGACCGCGTTCGACCGGACCGGCGCGATCGTCGGCGCCGGCCAGACCCCCCTGCCGGTGGAGGCGCTGCCGCCAGGCGACGAGACCGCGTTCACCATCTCGCTCCCCGACGCGGACCTGATCAGCCGATATCGGGTAAGCTTCATGGAGGATCGGTTCGGCCTGCCGCACGTCGACCGGCGCGGATCGGCCGCCGCGACGCCGGCGTCGGGACGTCGACCATGACCAGGACCCCGCCATGACCAGGACCCCGCCGCGGCTGCTCGCGACGGCGCTCGCCCTGGCGCTCGGACCCTGGGCGGCGAGCGGCGCCGGTGAGGTCGCCCCGCAGGCCGAGCGGCCCGCCGCCCAGGGCCGTCAGCCCGACGACCCGGACGCCGTCTTTCGCGCCGGCATCCAGCTCATCAACGTGAGCGCGACGGTCACCGACGCTCGGGGGCGCTTCGTCGACGGGCTGACCCGGGACGACTTCCTGGTCTACGAGGACGGCGAGCCGGTCGAGATCACCCAGTTCGACAACGAGCGGGTGCCGGTCAGCCTGGGCATCGCCCTCGACACGAGCGGCAGCATGGACGGCCGCAAGATGGAGGCGGCCCGCCACGCGCTCGACCGGTTCCTCTACGACCTGCTCGGCCCCGACGACGAGCTCTTCCTCTACCGGTTCGACTACACGCCGACGCTCCTGCAGGGCTGGACCACCAGCCCGGACCGCCTCAGCCGCGCCATCCGCGACATCCGGCCCCGCGGCGGCACCGCCCTCTACGACGCGGTGGCCGAGGCGCTGCCGCGGGTCGCGGAAGGCCGCCACCGCAAGAAGGCGCTGCTCGTCATCTCGGACGGCAACGACACCAACAGCGAGACCGACGACCGCGACCTGCGGAGGCTCATCCGGGAGACCGAGGCGCTGGTGTACGCGATCGGCATCGACGCCCGCGAACGACGGCGCCTCGGGATCTTCGGGGGACCGCTGCGGCCGGGGCTGCCGGGAACCCCGCTTCCGATCCCGGGCGTCGGGCGACGGCCGCCGGGCGGCGGCAATCCCTTCCAGCGACTGCAGGAGGAACGGGTCAACGTCGGCGCGCTCCGCGACCTGACCGACGACAGCGGGGGAAGGACCGAGATCGTCCGCGACACGGACGACCTCGATTCCGCGACGGCCGGGATCGCCCGCGAGCTGAGCCGCCAGTACCAGCTCGCGTACCCGGCTCGCCAAGCCGGCGACGGCCGCTGGCACACCATCCGGGTCGAGGTGCGCAACCCCGACTACCGGGTCAGGTCCCGGCGCGGCTACGTCGCGACGCCTTGACCCGATGTCCTCCCGGCCCCGCCTCTTCCTCGTCGACGGCAACTCCCAGATGTACCGGGCCTACCACGCGATCCGCGGGTTGACGGGGCCCGACGGACGCTCGACCAACGCGGTGTTCGGCTTCATCACGATGCTGCGCAAGCTGATGGCCGAGCAGGCCCCCGAGCTCATCGCGGCCGCCTTCGACGTCAAGGGGCCGACCTTCCGCCACGAGCTCGCGGCCGACTACAAGGCCAACCGCCGACCGATGCCCGCCGACCTCGTCGAGCAGGTCCCTTGGGTGCACGACGCGTGCGCGGCGCTCGGCGTGCCCATCGTCACCCGCGAGGGCTTCGAGGCCGACGACGTCATCGGCTCCCTTGCCGCGGGGGCGGTCGAGGCGGGGCTGGACGTCGCCATCGTCACCGGCGACAAGGACTTCTTCCAGCTCGTCGACGACCGGATTCACGTCTTCAATCCGCGGGACGAGGGCGCGTGGTTCGACGCGGCCGCGGTGCACGAGAAGTTCGGGGTGCGGCCCGACCAGGTCGTCGACGTCCTCGCGCTCATGGGCGACGCCAGCGACAACGTCAAGGGCGTCCCCGGCGTCGGCGAGAAGAGTGCGCGGGCCCTCGTCACCGAGTTCGGCGCCCTCGACCGGCTGCTGAAGGAGGCGCCTGGACTGTCTAAGAAGAAGCTGCGGACGGCCCTGACCGAACACGCCGAGGACGCGCGCCGCAGCCGCGAGCTCGTCCGCATCCGCGTCGACGTGCCCCTGGACGCGGATCCGGCCGGCTATCGCTATGAGGGTGCGGACCGGGAACGGTGCTACGCCCTGTTCTCGGCGCTGGGGTTCAGGTCGCTGCTGAGCGAGTACGCGCCGACGGCGGAGACGGTCGAGACCGACTACCGAACCGTCGCCACCGCGGCCGGGCTCGAGGAGCTCGCGGCGGCGTTGGCCGACGCCGGCCGGTGCGGACTGCACGTCCTGACGGTGAAGGGACCACCCTCGCGCGAGGGCCTCGTCGGGCTAGCGTTCTCGACCGGCCCGCGGACCGCCCGGTACGTCCCCCTCGCCGGCGAAGGGCTGGACCTGACGGGAAGCCTCGACGCCGCCACCGTCTTCGCAACCCTCCGGCCAGTCATCGAGGGACCCGGCGTCCGCGTCGTCGGACACGACTTGAAGCGGGCCATGCGGTGGCTCGCCGAGCACGAGGTGCGGCTCGCGGGCCTCGAGCTCGACACGATGCTCGCGAGCTACCTGCTCGACTCGACGCGGTCCGCCCCCACCCTCGAGGCGGTGGCGCTGGAGCACACCGGGTACCAGGCGGTGACGGCCGAGGCGGTGCGGGGCAAGGGCGCGAAGGCGCCCGACTTCGACCGCATCCCCCCGGAGACGGCCCTCGCCTACGCCTGCGAGCGCGCCGACCTGCCCCTCCAGGCGGCCGCGCCGCTGACCGAGGCGCTGCAGCGCGAGGGGCTGCTGGCGCTGTACCGCGAGCTCGAGCACCCGCTGATCCCGGTCCTCGACGACATCGAGCGCGCCGGCGTGCGGGTCGCGACGGCCGCCCTCGCCGAACAGTCGCAGGCCATGCAGACCCGGCTCGACGAGCTCCAGGCGCGCATCTTCGCCCTCGCCGGCGAGGCGTTCAACGTCAACTCGCCGAAGCAGCTCTCGGTCATCCTGTTCGAGAAGCTGGCCCTGCCGACCCGCAAGAAGACGGGCAAGACCCGCGCCGCCTCGACCTCGGTGGAGGTGCTCGAGGAGCTCGCCCTGCAGCACGAGCTGCCCCGGCTGGTGCTGGAATGGCGGACGATTCAGAAGCTGAAGGGCACCTACGTGGAGGCCTTGCCCCAACTCGTGCGGCCGGACACGGGTCGGGTGCACACCTCGTTCAACCAAGCCGTGGCGGCGACCGGCCGGCTCAGCAGCAGCGACCCGAACCTGCAGAACATCCCCATCCGGACCCCGCTCGGCCGCGAGATCCGGCAGGCGTTCACGGCCCGCGACGGCTGCGCGCTCATCTCGGCCGACTACTCGCAGATCGAGCTGCGGGTGCTCGCCCACCTCTCGGAGGACGCGGCCCTCGTCGAGGCGTTCGTGCGAGGCGACGACATCCACGACCGGACCGCGCGCGAGGTGTTCGGGACCGACAGCGGGCTCGACCCCCACGAGCTGCGACGCCGCGCCAAGATCATCAACTACGCCCTGCTCTACGGAAAGACCGCGTTCACCCTCGCCCGCGACATCGGGGTCACCCCCGCTCTCGCCCAGGCGTTCATCGACGCGTATTTCGCGGGCTATCCCGCCGTCAAGGGGTTCCTGGACAACGTGATCGACGAGGCGCGGGAGAGCGGCGAGGTCCGCACCCTCTACGGGCGCCGGCGGCTGGTGCCGGAGCTGCGCAGCCGCAACGGCCAGGTCCGGGCCGCGGCGGAGCGGGCCACCGTGAACATGCCCATCCAGGGCACCGCCGCCGACATCCTCAAGCGCGCGATGATCACCCTGTCGGGCGAGCTGCCCCCCACCGTCTCGATGATCCTCACCGTCCACGACGAGCTGGTGCTGGAAGCCCCGCAGCGCGAGGCGGAAGCCGCGGCCGCGCTGGTGCGCGACACCATGTCGGGGGCCGCGGACCTGCGCGTGCCCCTGACCGTCGACGTGGGCATCGGCGAGAACTGGATGGCCGCCAAGGGCTAGTTCGGCGCTAGATTCAACCGGCACGACCAGCGGACTGTCCCGTTCGACCGGCGATTCGACCGGGACCCCGGGCGCGGTTGGGCACGCGGCGGTCCGCGACGGCGGTATAATGGCGCCCCGATGGCGGCGCCGACGAGCATCCCGCGGTCGGAACACATCCTCTCCCGTCGGCGGATCGACGACGACGCCCTCAAGGTCATCTCCCGCCTCCAGCAGCACGATTTCGAGACCTACCTCGTCGGCGGCGGCGTGCGCGATCTGCTCCTCGAGCGGCGCCCCAAGGACTTCGACATCGGCACGTCGGCGCATCCGCAGCAGATCAAGTCGCTCTTCCGCAACTGCTGGATCATCGGCCGACGCTTCCGGCTCGCCCACATCCGGTTCGGCGACAAGACCATCGAGGTCGCGACCTTCCGCCGGCAGGTGCCGCCGGAGACCGACACCGAGCGGGCGGCGCGCGAGGAGGCGCGGGAGCGCGCCCGCCGGGTGGCCGAGGCGAGGGGCGTCCGCCCGCGGCGGCTCATCCGCGGGGACAACACCTTCGGCACGGCCGAGGAGGACGCCTCCCGCCGCGACTTCACCGTCAACGGCCTCTTCTACGACGCGGCGAACCGCACGATCCTCGACTACGTCGACGGCATGCGCGACATCCGGAGCCGCACCCTCCGCAGCATCGGCGACCCCAACGAGCGGTTCGTCGAGGATCCCGTGCGCATGATGCGCGCGGTGGTCCTCGCGGCCCGGCTCGATCTGTCCATCGACCCGGCCGTCACCGCCGCCATCCGCCGCCATCGCGGAGAGATCGTCCACGCCTCGCCGGCCCGGCTGCTGGAAGAGCTCTACAAGGTCGCGCGCAGCGGCGCCTGTGAACGCATCGTCCGCGACCTCGGTTCGATCGGCCTGTTGAAGCACATCGCCCCCGAGCTGGACGGCGCCCGCTCGGACGCCCTGTGGCGCTCCCTCGCCGCGCTCGACCGCTATCGACGAGGGTTCGACGACGCCCCCGCCACGCTGCGCAACGCGCTGTTGCTGGGGAGCCTCGTCTTTCCCTTCGCCGCCGTCGAGCCGCCGCGGCGACGCGGGGCCCGCGACGGCCGCACCCAGCGGCCTCCCGAGGTCACCCTCGGCGTGCTGCCCATCGCGAAGCGGGACCTTGAGCAGCTCCGCCAGATACTCGACCTGCAGCCTCGCCTCGCCGACCCGCGTCTGTCGCCGCGGACCCGACGCGCGGTGAGGCGCCGGTCGGCGTTCGAGCCGGCGCTCACGTGGATGACGATCCACGGGCGGACGCCCGAGCTCGTCGATCGCTGGCTCGCCGACGCCGACGACGCGGGTGCGCCCTCCGACACCGACCGTCCCCGCCGCCGCCGGCGCAGGCGGCGGCGGCGGCGACCGCGGACCGGCCCGCCGGAGCCGGAGAGCGGCGGTCCGGAGACCTGACCGGGACGGGGAACGGCGTGAGGGGCGTGGCGTCGAGGGCAGCAGGGAGGCAGTCGTTCGCGGCCGCGCAATGACCGGGACGGGGAACGGCGTGAGGGGTGTGGCGTCGCCGGGAACCGTTCGCGGGTCGGCCGACGCGGGTCCGCCTCAGCGACCCTTCCGCCGTCGCGGCCCCAGGTCCACGCCGACCGGGCAGTGATCGGAGCCGGTCACCTCCGGCCAGATGAACGCGTCCCTCACGCGGGCCGCCGCCCCCGGCGACGCGAGCACGTAGTCGATGCGCCACCCGACATTGCGCTCGCGCGCCCCGCCCCACTGCCGCCACCACGTGTAGTGCCCCCCCTCGCCGGGATGGCGCGCGCGGAACGTGTCGACCCAGCCCGCGTCGATCCAGCGCGTCAGCTCGGCCCGCTCTTCGGGCAGGAAGCCGCTGGTCCGCGTGTTCGACGCGGGCCGCGCGAGGTCGATGGGTTCGTGCGCGGTGTTGTAGTCCCCGGCCACGACGACGGGCCCGACGCGCCGCAGCGCCTCGATCCGCTCGAAGAGGGCGGAGTAGAAGCCGAGCTTGTAGGGTACGCGGCTGTTGTCGCGGTCGCGGCCGCTGCCCTTGGGAAAGTAGACCGACGCCACCGCGAGCCGCCCGAACCACGCGATGACGAGCCGGCCCTCGGCGTCGAAACGCGGCTCGCCGAGGTCCGTCTCCACCCGCGTCGGTCGCTTCCGCGAGTAGATGGCGACGCCGCTGTAGCCGGCCCGCTCCGCCGGCGAGAACACCGCGTGCCAGCCCTCCGGCGCCCGCACGGCGGCGTCGATCTGGTGCTCGAACGCCCGCACCTCCTGGATGCCGACCACGTCGGCGCCCGATGCCTCCAGAAAATCGAGGAACCCCTTCCGCGCGCAGGCGCGCAACCCGTTGACGTTCCAGCTCACGATGCGCATCACGCTGCGCCGGCGATGACGTCGAGGTACTTCCGCACCGCGGTCGAGAGGCCGACGTCGAGCGCGTCGGCGATGAGGGCGTGGCCGATGGAGACTTCGGCGATGCCGCCGATGGCGAGGAACGCGGCGAGGTTGTCGAGGTTCAGGTCGTGGCCGGCATTGACGCGCAGACCCGCCGCGGCCGCATGTCGCACCGCGCGCGCGTACGCGTCGAGGCACGCGCGGGTCTTCGGATGGTCGAGGCCGTGGCGCTCGACCCGATCCGCGTACGGTCCCGTGTAGAGCTCGATGCGGTCCGCTCCGCACGCCCTCGCTTCGTCGATCCGGGCCTGGACCGGGTCCATGAAGAGGCTGACGCGCGCGCCCCAGGCTTGGTAGCGCGCGACGCTCTCGGCCACCCGCTGCGCGCGGTCCCAATCGGAGAGGTCCCAGCCGTGGTCCGAGGTGAGCTGCGCGTCGGCGTCCGGGACCAGCGTCGCCTGGTGGGGGCGCGCCGCCTCGATCAGGCGGTCGAACCCGGGATAGCCGTTGTCGCGCCGGCCGGCGGCGGGATTCCCCTCGATGTTGAACTCGACGTGCGGATGCTCATCCGCGAGCAGCGTCGCCAGCGCCACGACGTCCGCGGGCCGGATGTGCCGCTGGTCGGGGCGCGGGTGCACGGTGACGCCGTGCGCGCCGGCGGCGATGGCCGTCCGTGCCGCGGCGAGCACATCAGGCCGGTCGCCGGCGCGCGAGTTGCGCAGCCACGCGATCTTGTTGACGTTGACCGAGAGGGCGGTCATCGTTCTCGTTCGGCGCCGTGCCCGCGCCAGTGTACTTCAAGGCATCCGCACGCCGGAAGACGCACCGCCCGCGGCCTCGACGGCTCGCCCGCCCCGGGCGACCGAGCGGCGACCGTGACGCAGCCGACGCCGGCGAGAGCGCCATGCGGGGCATGACCACCGATGCGGAGGCGTCCCGGCCACCGTCAGAATCGCGGGCTGCTACCATTGCAGCCCCCCCGGACCCGAGAGGACGCGATGACACAAGGGCTGCCTTCCCCATCACCGTCACCACCACGGCTCGGGGCCGCCGCCGCCGTTCACACCATCGCAGCCACCACGCACGGCCGGTATCTCGTCGCCCCCGCCGACGGCAGGGGACCCGCCCCGCTGTTGGTGGGCTTCCACGGTTACGGCGAGCACGCCGAGCGGCACCTGGCCGACATCGACCGGATTCCCGGGAGCGCCCGATGGACCCGAGTGGCGGTGCAGGCCCTCCACCGGCACTACAGCGAGGGCGCCCGCCACGTCGTGGGGAGCTGGATGACGCGCCAGGACCGTGAGCTCGCCATCGGCGACAACATCGCCTACGTGCGGGCGGTGATTGACGAGGTCCGGACGGCGCATCCGACCACCGGCGCCCTCGTCTACTGCGGATTCTCGCAGGGCGTCGCGATGGCCTACCGCGCCGCCGCGCGGTGCGGCCACGCGTGTCGGGGCATCATCGCTCTCGGCGCCGACTCGCCTCCCGAGCTGCGCGGCGACGCGACCGTCGTCTGGCCCCCGATCCTCATCGGCCGGGGCCGGGCCGACGCGTGGTACACGCCCGAGAAGCTGGAGGCGGACGTGGCCGCCCTTCGCGGCGCCGGGGCCGCCGTCGAGTCGCTGGTGTTCGACGGCGGGCACGAGTGGACCGACGACTTCCGCGCCGCGGCGGGCCGGTTCCTCGCCGCGCGGATCTGAGCGGGCCGTCGCCTACGGGTGAGGACGGGCGTCCCAATACGTCATCATCACGAACTCGCGTGGTTTCTTGCGGCCGGGTTGGCGGTCCCACTGACACGAGACTCCCATGGGCAAGCGGCTGAGCCGGGCCGCCCCGCGGTCTAACTCGACGCGCCCGACCGGATGATCAAACTCGTGGCGGGCAACCGCGAGCGCATCGACAAGAGCATCCGCCAGGGGGGCTGGACCCGATCCCGTTCCTGGACGCTGACGGGCATCCGGTCAAGGGCCGATGTCTGCGTGACGGCGACAGTCTCCACCGGGCAACGCACTCATGTCGTCGAACCACCGACGATTTCGTAGAACGGCAGCGCCTGCATGACGTGACCGGGAACGTCCAGCGTCTTGTACAGGCAGTGGTGGACGTCGAGCGACTTGACGGCAGCGACGGTCGAAGGCGACACGCGATTCAGGCCGATGCTCTGCAGGTCCTTCGCGGTGACATTCGGAACCTTGTGGACGAACCAAGTCAACAACGGCTCCGTGTAGTCTGTTTCCCGGGTCCTGAAATGCGACAGGAACTGGGAGGCGAGTACCACTCCGACGCCGAACTCGCGACCCTGGAGCAGGATCTGCCGCAGGACATCGAAGTTGTACTTCATGATGTTGTCGGCCTCGTCGACGAGCAGCATGGAGTCGATGAAGCGAAGCTGCGGATCGCGGCCGAGGTACGGCTGCTTGACCAAGTTGATCATGTATTCGTAGTACAGATTCAGGAACAACACGAGAAGCATGTTCCGTTCCTTTTCGCCGATGCCGAAAGCCGCGAGATCGACGACGGTCACACCAGCGAAGAACTCGTCGAAACGCTCGGTCTCGGTCGATCGGTCGACGAAGACCTCGAGGTCGACCAAATCGGAGAGAATGCTGTGTGGAGCGTCAACCTTGTCGCCGACGATGTCGTCGTACTCGCGCAGCACCTCCTTCAGCGTGGGTGATCCGCCGGCATCCGCCTCGTAGGCTCTCATGATCGCCGTCTTTAGGTGATTCCGCTGGCGGGGACCGATTCCGCCGTATATCTTCTGAAGAACGTCGTTCAGGAACTTCACGCGCCCGAGACGCGCCGCCGGCAAGTGGCCGCTAGCGGCGGGCAGCGCGAACACGTTGAGGGGAATGCGGTGCGGCGCCACGACGCGGGCACCGACCGCCTGGACGAAGTCGGGTTTGGTGTAGTCGCGCTTGTAGTCGAAGATCAGGAACTTGGGCGCGTGGCCGCGGTTGTGCGCCCCGTGGCGGGTGAACTGGTGGATCAACGCCTTGGTCAACTGCGTCTTGCCCGTTCCAAGGTCGCCGACGACGCCGATGTTGAGCTGATTCAACCTGGTGTTGCTGGGATGCAGCCGGTACGGCTTCCTTTCGCCGGAGCTAACGCTGTGGCCGACCGTGAACTGAATGCCCAGGTCTCCCTGAACGCTCCCTGCCGGCCGGCGGGAAGGCAGCGTCGACGGTTCGGGTTCCGGGGCCGCCACCGCGCTCCCGCCCTCGTCTTCACTGCGCCGCGGCGGTGGAGGCGCGGAGGACCCAGCGTGCGAGGGTGGCCCGTCGGGGGATACGCCACCGGGGTCCACGGGCGACTCCGACGCTGGAGAGATCAGGGCCTGGATGCGGGATTCGCGGAGGCGAAAGACCGCGGTCTCGTACGCCCCACCCCGGAGACTCTCGTCCTCGGACGGCTTGTTGTTGCCGAGCTCAACGGCATAGATCGTACCGCGCAACCGAATCGTCTCCGGGCCCTCCTCCTCGCGAAAAAGGACCTGGAGCCAGCGCGCCCACCGCGTGCGGTCCTCCGGCGAGGCGGTCAGCGACTGGCAGCCTGAGACGAACACTTCCTTCAACATCTCCTGCCGCGGCGCTGCGAGTGGCGATGGCGGTTGTCCGGGCTGTTCCCTTCCCTCGTCCACACCTGACTTGATCGCGGCTAGCGTGGCAGTGAGCTGACGGGCGGCCTTCTCGATTTCCGGCTGCTGCACACCGGTGTCTCCGCTCGCGGTCTTGACCTCGATGGCGTCCACGGTCAGCGCCCCGTCGTCGCGACGCAGTGCGAGAAGGTCGCAACGTTCGGCGGTGTCGGTATCGGCGAGTCGGAGCCAGAGGCGCGTGAGCTTCGTGTCGACCGACACTACCAGGGCGCCGGGATGGCGATCCCGGTAGTCACGGGCGGCGACGAGCATCCCCGCGAATCCTCGAACGCCGGCGGTATCCGGTTGCGCGTCGGCCTTGAACAGACTGGTCAGGCCGTCGCCGACCAGGGCGACGCCCTCTTCGAGGAGCTTCTGGAGCTCGGCCACGGGAAAGCGAAGGTTGAAATGGTCGAGCGGAGACCTCAGCAGAAGAGCGAAGCGCTCGTAGCTGATGTCGTAGCAGACGGACTGGCGCCGTCCGTGGTGTCGCTCCAGCACCCGGGCCGCGCCGATCCGGCCGGGCGTGGGCAGCGCCCGGTCGGCGAAGAAGAACCAGAATGCGGCCGGCGAATCGCGTTTCAGGGTGCCGTCGATGTGGCGGGCCATTCGCTCAGCATCGGCGGAGGCCTGGGGCGTGTGGCGGGCGTGTGCGCCATGGAGCTTTCCCACCATGTCGTAGAAGGACCGGAACACAGATCCCTCCAGCGACGGGCGGAGCTCCACCTTGCGATGGATGCCCTGGAAACCGATACGTCGACGGATTGCGAAGGGGCTCATCGGCAACAGGTTGACACCCCCGGGCTGGTGCCGCATGGCGGTGGTCGCCTCGTCGAACACCGCGACGATGTGAACGGGATTATTCCGCAGGACGCTGAGCAAATCCGCGAGCGGCCGAGCGTCTTCGTCGTGGATGCGCAACTCCAGCCGGCCCGCCGCGATGTGTTCCTCGATCTGATCGCGATCCTGCGTCGAGAACCGGCGCGCGGCGAGTAGACGCGCTTCGTGGTCCGGGGTCGCGTAGATGTCGACGGACAGCACTGCCCGCGAAGCCGGCAATCCGCGTTCGCGGTTGAGAAGCGTCACCAGCGTGCGGCTCGCGTTCGGCGGGTTGATCAGCGCGAGGCGCAGGGGTCGCACATGGTTCACGTAGATCTGAGCGAACTGCCGGACACAGTGCTGCAGAGCGTCGACTCCATCGTCGCCGCTGTAGGCGTTGCGCAGGTTCTCGAAGACCGCCAGCCCGCGGTAGTCGCGCGCGACGGGCAGCGTCTGGCTTCCGCCCCTGCCAGCGGGCAGGCTGGTGAGATAAACGACGCCGAGGTAGTGTTCGGGCTTCCGAAGCTGTTCGAGCACGGCATCGCGATCCATGCCGTCCAGCCTCAGGCCGCGGGCGAGCGCCGAGATCCGCTCGTAGCGCCACAAATGCAGCGGATGCGTGGGCAGCAGAACCGCCTTCCAGGAGGTTTTTCCGGTACTCGGCGCCGTCTTGATCTGGACCACGTCGAGCGACGCGACCGCTTCGAACAGCAGCTGCGTCCAGGCGTGATCGATCTCATGCATCGCCGCGTGGCGCTCCGCCAATGCGGCGTACAGCCGTTCCCAGGCCTGGAGGAGTTCCGAGGCGAAGGCGCGAAGCCGGGCCCGACCGGCGAGCGCTAGCATGGGCTGGTGAACCAGGAGGTCGAGGTCATCGAGCACTGCTTGTCGCGCGGTGACGATGCCGTCCCAGAGACCGCAGAGATCCTCCGCCGCCACACCTCTGCCGGACAGTTCTCCGTGCATGGCCTCGATGAGCGACCGGATGTCGTACGACCGGCCGTCGTGCGGAATGGTCCGCTGCAGCGGTTTGAAAAGCGTCGGCTCGCCGCACTGGCGGTAGTCGCGGAGGGCGTCCTCGAAAGACGCGGTGGGCGCCTGGAAGAACCCGCCCCAGGCGTCGGCCGAGCAGAAGGACCGGACCCACGTCAGGACCTCGCGCTCCACGTCGAACTCGAAGGCCTGATCGTCGCCGTCGAGCGCGTAGTGGCCGCTCGCCGAGTCCTGGTCTCCGTCGACGGCATCGGTCAAGGCGTCTCGGATGCGGTCGACGACGCCTGCCAGCGCGTCGTCCTCGCCGTCGATGAGTAGCTCCCCGCCGTCTGTCGTCACCCCGTGACCGTCGCGGACACCCGGCTGCGGTGACTCGTCCGGTTCCTCCGGGGGCACGGCCGATGGCGAAGCCGGAGTGAAGACCTCGAGCGCCTCCTCATAGTCGAGGCTGCCGTAGGCGTCGAAGTCGCCGACAAGACGGATCTTCTCGGCGCGTTCGAGCACCTCGATCCCCCTGCGTCGATCGTCGGGACTCCCTCGATCCACTCGCTGGCGAATTCCATCGAGCCGGCTCCCCGGCATCCTCGCTATCTCCCGTGCCAGGCTGAAGTTCTTCAAGAGGCGTTTGGCGATGTCGTTCGACGCGTTCAGGAGGTCGCGGTCCGGGAGAATGCCGAGGCGCGGCAGCGCCCGCCGGGGCGCGCCGAGCTTGTCAGTCGTCCGCAACTCCCGCCATGTGGCAAGGAAGTCCGCGATGCCGCTCAGGGACACCAGCGGCGACAGGTCTGCGTCCTCCGCCAAAGCCTGCAGGAGGGTCGCCTGCGGCGTCGCCGTGACCACGAGCTGCGCCTGCGGCGTCCGGGCCCACTGCAGGAGGTCCCGTGCGAACACGCGGGGATCGCCTTGGGGAAAGTGCGCAAGAGTGCTGACGCCGGGATGCCGACCCGTCGCGAGCGCAATGATCTTCGAGTGCAGGTTCGGCTCGTTCCGCCAACCGGCCGCGACGTGGAGGTCGGTCGTGACGTGGCCGACGGCGAGCCCCAGAGCATCGATTCGATCACGCAGGTCGGTGTCGGACGGCCCATAGCCCACGAGGGCGAGCGAAACGGCCGCGACAGCAGGGGGATCTTCGTGGAGCGCCGCCAGGAAGCGCCCGACGTCCATCGCCGGAAGCTGATCGCAGAAGAAGTGGCCGCCCTTCCTCGCCGCCCGGACGACCTGCAGCGCGGTCGCCCGGGCGATGTAGTCCTCACCGCTCATGACATATCCCCGACGTCTCCGGCGCAGAGAACGAGCCCATCGGAGGGTTCGACGGCGAGATTGAGGCTCTTCAGCCGATCCGCGAACGCGACGGCATTACGTTGGAGATCCGCCTCGTCGAATCCGAAGTAACCCTGCTTCCTCAGCGTCTCGGGGTCTGCAGCGCTGCCGCCAACCACGACGTTCCACGTGCCCCTAAGCCGCGTGCAGACCTCCTCGAAGTGGACGACGCTCGCGGTCTCGTCGAGGACGCTCAGCATGAGCGCCCGAAGCGTGTCCGGCTGCAGTTCGAAGTGCTTCTGAGGTACACGGGAGGCGCGCGGCTGAGCGTAGCCCATGCGCAGCGCGAGATCGCCGAAGTGTTGCTCGAGAAACCGGAAGTCGTCGTCCTCCTCCCGGTTCCGTCGCGCGAACACTCTCTCCGCAACCGGATCGGCGCTGAACCGGCCGACCGCGGCGAGGTCCCGGTAGGCGCTTCTCGCGGTCTCGCGAAGGCGGGCGTAGCAAGTTTGGCTCTGCGACCGGACGGGTCCGTCCTTCTCGCCGAGGAAGTCGAAGAGCAGCAGCGGGTCGGCCGTGCGGACGGCGGCGGTCCTTAGAAGATGGCCCATCAACCACGCCAGGAGGCCGAGTACCAGATACCGGATCCGCCTATAGGTGCCATAATTGTGCAGGTTTCCGCACAGGCGAGCCAGGGCGTCGGTCTGGGCCTGCATCTCCCCGGCGAGACGGTCGATGCGCGCCGGAGTCAGCTCGCCGTACTTGCTCTCATAGGTCTCCGCGAGCCCGGCGGGTTCGCCGCGATCGTGCGGAAGCAACGGGTTCACGAAGTGCTCCAGCGTGCCCGGTGACCCGGCGAAGAGGGCGCGCGCGAACTCGAGGACCTTTCTCCCGGCACTGGTCGCGTCGAGCACCACCTTCACGAAGTAGCCGGCGTAACCGTCGGTCCGGTTCGCCCTCGTCAGCACGCGCGGCGAGATGAAGGTGTAGTCGTTGCCTTTCGGCCGGTAGGGTCCAAAGGCCGGATACATCGCGTCGTCGTTGTTGACGACCCCGTTGACTTGTACGCGGAGCAACTCGACATCCGCCTGCGTCATCGACTCCGAGATCAGCCCGTCCTTCCGAAGTCTCGCGAGAACCTCCTCGGGGGCGTACCCTTCGAGGAGCCCCTTGTTCGCCTTGGTTACGGCGACCCTGTTCAGGAGTTCGTTCGCGTGGACCTCATCGTTCAACGCCATGAAGAAGCCCGAGGCGAAGTGCGCGGGCTTCATGCGCAGCGGCTCGTAGCCGAGGGCCTCGAAGTGAACCTGCTTCTTGTCCATTCGTTTCCGCCTGAAGAGTCAGAGTCGGTGGGCGCTCAGATAGTGGTCGAAACTGGTGGACATCTTCACCGCGCTCGACGCGACGTGTTCCGCGTTGTACACGAGGAAGTCGGGCAGAGGCGACGGCGTTCCATGCCGGAGACGGTCGATGAAGACGTCGAGCCGATTGAGCTCCCCGGGGTCGATGAGGTGACGGGGCAGACCGCCCCGGACGGCCCAGAGCACGCGAAAAAGGGCCGCGTCGATGCGAAGCGACGCGTCTCCCGGGGTTTCCCCCCGGCGCCTTTTCTCGCTGAGGACCAGATGATCGGGAACGTACGCCAGGGCATCCTTAAGAGCGTCGGACGGTTCCGGGCGTCGGAGGCACAGGCGTTCGCCGGGAATGCACTCGCCCGCCACGAAGCTCTTGGTCGGTTGCTCGTCCAGGCGGTGGCCGATCCACAGGCACAGCTTGTCCTTGACGCCGTCGAAATGGTGAGGGAAGTAGCAGCGGTTGATTGCCTCGATGAGCTCGCGCAGATGCTCCACGTCCTCCTCGGGAGTCCGCAGCCGCTCGTGGAAGCGCGCGTGCGACCCGTGGTCGAGCCTGAAGACGTTGCCGCCACCGTCCACGTGCTCGAAGTAGAAGCGCCGCTTCAGGGCGAGGAAGCGCGTCCGGTGTCTCTTGCGGTCCTCGCTGCTCGGACCGAGCGCGGTGGCCGGCGACGGCAGGGGCGCCGGCGGCTCGCTGCCGGCAAGCCATTCGCCCGTCCGCATGCCGTCGGGATCTTCGAGACGCCGATCGACATGGGGATGCGATACGCCGGCCGGATCGGCGACGTCGCGCAGCGCCTCGCTCAACGGAAAGCGTGCGTCAGGCGCGAAGAGTCGTTCGGAATACCAGGCCCGCGGCGCGTCGGGCGCTTCGTCCTCCGCCTCATCCGCCGAGGCGCCGAAGAGCAGACGGGCGGTCAGGATCCAGAGCTCGCGCACAGTCGTCCGCCGTCCCGACGAGATCACCCGTTCGAACAGCTCGAAGAGCCTCTCCTGAACCCGGGAGTTGGCGAGGCGCCCGAAGTTGAGCGAGAAGTTCCGGTCGACGCCGCGCTCGGCGTGCCCCCTGACGGCGGGATCGGAGAGCATCTTGTGGAGCACGCGACGGGCAAAATCCTGCGACAACGGGTTTCGGAGCGAGAGGTCAACAAGCAACAAGGAGTCGCCAGCCGGCGTGGCGCCGCCATCGCCAGACGTCAACCGCGCCTTCCATTGCCGCTCGATGCTCTCTGAAACGCCTGGAAGGGCATCGGCAAGCTGTCGGCGAAGCATGTACAGCGGGTACTGGTTGATGGCGAGGACCATACTCTTCCCCGCGTTCTCCACCTGCCGCCAGCGCTCGACGATAGGCGCGACGCCCTGCTCGCTGTTCATCATCGCCGTGGCGTCGAAGGCGAACTCGAAACGGTCGGCATCGCCTTCGAGCCGGCGCTGCAGGGCCCGGGCGAGGTGGGTCTTGCCGTCGCCCGCGTTGCCCGTCAGCACGATCGAGAGCCCCGCACGGTCACGGGCACGAACAAGGAGGTAGTCTTCGATCGGTGTCCCAAGATGCAGGGCCTCGAACTCCGCGTCCGTCAGCCCTTCCGAGACGGCGTTGGAACCAGCGCGGGCGAGCCGGCGCCAGAACGCCAGCCGGCTCTCGTCCTCCGGTCCATGGCCGTCGACCGCCCGGCTGCTGCCGTCGCTAGCGTCCCGCGACGCCGGCGACGGCAGCGGGGCGGTCGCGCTCAGCAGCCGCGGGCGAGTCTCTCCGAGCGCCGTCCAACTCTCGCCGTGCTCGATCCGGCCGGCGAGCCACCGCCGCCGCCAGAACTCGGCGATCCGCTCGGTGGCGTCCAGGTGGGCCTCGGGCTCGGCGACGTAGGCGGGAAGATCGGGTTCAAAGCCGCACAGGTAGGCGCCGGCCTCGGCGAAGAGAGGTACACCGTAGATGCGCCTCTCCTGGTGGTGCCGCATGGTGAGATCCGCGCGGAACCCGATGGCGTCGAGGCCTGACCGCAGCTTGCGAAGGCGCGGGCTCGCGCCCTCCCCGAAGATGCTGTTGACGTCCTGATAGCCTCGCCTTCGGCGCAGCACATCGTCGAGAGCGCGAACCGTGTCGTCCGCGAACTGGACCGTGCCGTAGCCGGTGGTGTTACCCAGGTAGGCGTAGCGGAGCTCGGGCTGATCCGGAGCGATGACGCCGGCGGGAAGCCGAATGCGCTCGTACTGGCTGCTTCCGTGCGAAAAGAGGCTCGTCGTGCCCAACCAGACCAGGGTGTTGTCAGGGACGACGCGCGCGTTCTTGAGCTGCGAACGGATGATGGTGGGCTCTCGGCCGTAGCGCCGCTGGTTGTCGGCGGCAACCTGTGGGCTCAGCAGCAGCAGGGCGACGAGCTTGCCGCCCAGCATCCGGTTATAGGGCGCCACCGCGCCGCAGGTGGTGATGTCGAGCAGATTCGTGCCGATACGGCGGCCCTTGATGGCGCTCATGGCGGCGTTGACGGCAGTGCGCACTTCGTCCTGTTGCTGGATGACGCCCAGAGCGGTCGCGGGGTCGGTCAGCGCGTCGCGGTTCGCGGCGAGGACGCGGCGAGCATCGAGAAGACGCGCGAGCTCGAACGCGCGCTTCTTCATGACGAGCATCCGCCGCGAGTCCTGGATGGGAGCGTGGGAAGAGTGCTTGTCCTCGAGATCGAGAACGTCATCGTCGACGGGGACGTCCTCGGAAAGAGTGTCGGAGGCACGAGGATCGTCGTCGCCGCCTGCCCTGCGGCGAGCCAGAGCCTGTTGCCGGCGGGAGGCGAACTCCCGGCTGCGGTGGCGCAGGCGTTCCACGACCTGCCGCGTCGGGGCGGCGATTTCCTGGTCGGTCGCGAGACCACGGCGCTCGATCTCTTCGATGGCGGTCGAGACGCCCTGCAGCAGCCAGTCCACGACGTGCTCCAGGGCGGCCTGCCTGGCCGGCGGCGGCGGCTCGACGTCGACGGGAAGCTGCGCCTTCAACCATCGGTAGATGCCATGGAGCCGCAAGGCGGGATCGCCCGCTTCCCGCGTCCGGCGCTCCATCGGCGGCGCGAAGAGCGCCTCCAGGGCAGCCTGGAGCCCGGCGGCGCTCCAGCCGATGGCCCGGTCGCGCGGGGCCAGTTGGACGGCGCAGTTGCTCAGGGCGGCGATGCCGATGACGGCGTGTGCTGCGTGGGCGGCGTCCCGAACCAAGTAGAGGAGGCTGCGCCCCGGTATCGGCGTCTGCGGTATGGACCATGTGTAGCGGAAGTACCGCCAAATGTCGCGCAGGAGGATGCCCGTGCAGTCGTCCCGACGATCGGCGTCGACGAGCTGAAGGTAGGGTCGGACGACTTGCCTCAGCGCCTCGGCACGCGCCGGATGACCGGCGGGATGACAGCGCGCCGCGGACAACCGGCCCTGCAGCTCGGCGCCGTCGGCGATCAGGGTGCGGATCGACTTCCGCCGGACGGATGCGGGGGGGCTCTCCATCCCTTCGATGAACTTGCGCACATTCGGGTCCGCGAACTGTTGTAGGAGCCGCGGGCGCAGCTCGTTGCGGATGGCGTCCTTTCGCCGACGCGCCTGGGCGGCGCCGGCGACCCGCTTGTCTTGGGGACGCGGCGAGTGGAGTTCCAGACCGTAGCCGCTCTCCACCAGCGTCCAGCGCAACTGGGCGAGGTCACCGAGCACGCGGACGCAGGCCTCGTATCGGTCGGACTGGCCCTTGAGGTCGTGCAGCCCGGAGACGCGCGTCGTCTCGTCCTTGACGAGGCTGCCGATGCGTCCGGGGTCGCGGGCCTGACGATCGAGCATCTGCCGCGCGAAGCTGAAGAATCGCCGTTCGGCCAGGCCTTCGAGCCTGGGTTCCAGGGGGATGATCATCGCGTGTCCGTTTGGCCCGAGCACCGCTTGCGGCACCGGCGGCCGGTCCAGCCCAATCCTCCAGGATTCGGGCCGCCGGAAGTTCGCCCGCCCCGCACGCGGTGCATCCTCCAGGCGCGCGTTTGCCTCAAGGCTGACCGTGTCCCGTGCGGACTCCGTCCGGCCGCACGATCATGAGCGTACTCGGTCGCGGGCCGATGTCCAATCCGGGGCATGCCCGGAGACCGGCTAGGCCCGGCCCAGACGGGCGCTGCGTCGAGCCGACGCCGCAACACCGCGGCGCCAGCGTGGTAGGCTACGCACCTCGCAGACGTCGCTTGCACTGTGCATTGCGATGGAGATGAAGGAGGAAGTTCGATGAAGCGGTTTTTCCTCTCGGCGACGGCGGCGGCGCTGATCCTGTCCACCGGCGGGGCGTCGTTCGCCCAAGACGTGACGAAGTACGTCCGGTACGACTTCGACGGCCAGGTCTCGTACGGCATTCTGGACGGCGAGTTCATCCACCAGTTGCGCGGCGACATCTACACGTCGGCCGAGAAGACCGGCGCGGTGGTGGCGCTCAGTGCGGTGCGCTTGCTCGTGCCGGCGGAGCCCCGCAAGGTGGTGGCGGCCGGGTTCAACTACCGGAGCCATCTCGGCGACCAGAACGTGGCGGCCGAGCCGGGGCTGTTCGACAAGCACGCGACGTCGCTGGCGCCGCACGAGGCGACCGTCACCTACTACGAGGACGCCACCAACCTGCACTTCGAGGGTGAGATGGTCCTCGTCATCGGCAAGCGGGCCCGCAACGTGACCGAGGCGGAGGCAGCCGACTACATCTTCGCGGTGGCGCCGGGGAACGACATCAGCGAGCGGGTGTGGCAGGGGAACGACCTGCAGTGGTTCCGGGCGAAGGGGGCGGACACGTTCGGTCCCGTCGGCCCGGTGATGGCGCGCGGCGTCGACTACAACGACCTGCTGCTGCAGACCCGCGTGAACGGCGAGGTGATGCAGTCGCAGCGGACCGCCGACCTCATCTTCGGCCCCGAGTTCCTCGTCAGCTACATCAGCCGTTACGTCACCCTGGAGCCCGGCGACATGATCTTCACCGGCACCCCGGGGACGACGTCGGCGATGCAGCCGGGCGACGTGGTCGAGATCGAGCTCGAGGACGTCGGCGTGCTGCGCAACACCATCGGCCGGAAGGGCGCGCGGACCACCGACGACCAATGAGGCGCGTGCATCGAAGCCGCCGGTGACGCCCGCTCCGTCACCGGCGGCTTCCCCCCGCCCGTTCGCGAGCGCCCCCGCCGGCGGAGCCGGGGACGCTCAACCCAGCAGCTCGGCCGTCACCTGCACCAGGGAGAGGCCGAAGCCGACGACGGTCACGACGATGAGGGCCAGCGACGCCAGAAGCACCCAACTGCTGTCCTGCCGGTCGTCGTCGAGGTTCATGAGGCTCGCGCCGACCCAGCCGGCCGCGAACCCCCCGCCGTGCGCCCAGTTGTTGATGCCGGGCATGAGGAAACCGAACACGCCGAGGATGATGGCCCACTGCCACAACTGCTGGGTGACGACCGAGCTTCCCCGGCGGCGCCCGTAGACGATGAGCGCGCCCAGCAGCCCGAAGATGCTGCCCGAGGCTCCGATGGTCGGCGCCCCGCCCATGACGTTGGAGACCAGGAAGCCGCCGGCGCCGGCCAGGTTGAACAACACGAAGGCGCGTCCGGGGCCGTACACCTCGGTCACCGCCGGACCGAGGTTCCGGATCCACATCATGTTGAACACGATGTGGAGCAGGCTGCCGTGTAGGTAGATGGCGGTCAGCAGCGTCCACCACCAGCCGAGCCCCAGAGTGACGGCGCCGCTGGTCATGCCGAGCTGGTACAGGGCTCGGCTCCCCGGCGACAGGATCGACAGCAGCCCCCGCGACTCGAACAGCGCCTCGGGCTGCAGCAGGCACGCGAGCGCGTAGAGGGTGACGCAGGCGGTGACGATGGCGGAGAAGAGGTCGAGCCGCCCCCCCAGGGCCCGGCGCAGGACCGTGGCCCAGCCGAAGAGCCCCGGGCGCCATGCCCCGCAGAACGGGCACTGCTGCTCGTTGACACCCACGAGCCGGCCGCAGTTGGGACAAACGACCGAGCCCTGAACCTGTCTCACCGCTTCCTCGCCCGGGTTGCGCCGCGTGATGGTCCGCCGACTGCGGCATCCACTACGCGTTCCGACCTCCCGACCCGCCTCTCGCCGACCGCGGCCGACCCCTGGTCGTGACGCCGGCCGGCCCCGGTCGCCGGGTGTCCGACCGCTTCGCCCCGCGATCTCGCGCCGCCGACGACGGTCCGATTCGGCGGGTCAGCCGTGGACCCGCTCGAACTCGGCCATGAAATCGACGAGGGCGGTCACCCCGGCTTCCGGGAAGGCGTTGTAGATGGACGCCCGGATGCCGCCGACCGAGCGGTGGCCCTTGAGCCCGGCGAGGCCCGCCGCGGCCGCCCGCTCGAGGAACCGCGGCTCGATCGCCGCGTCCCGCAGGCGGAACGTGACGTTCATGAGCGATCGGCTCGCCGGATCGGCGGCGCCGCAGTAGAAGCCGCTCCGATCGATGGCATCGTACAACAGACCCGCCTTGCGCCGGTTGCGGGCGTCGACCGCCTCGAGCCCGCCCTCGTCCCGCAGCCACCGCAGCACGAGCCCCGCCACGTAGATGGCGAAGACCGGGGGCGTGTTGTAGCGCGAGCCGTGCCGGGCCGCCACGGCGTACCGCAGCATCGAGGGGAGGGTGTCCGGCCCCCGCTCGGCGAGGTCCCTCCGAACGATGACGACCGTCACCCCGGCCGGCCCCAGGTTCTTCTGGGCCCCGCCGTAAAGCAGGCCGATCCCGTCGAGGGGAACCGGCCGGCTCAGGAGGTCGGACGACGCGTCGACCACCAGGGGTGCGCCCTCCGCCGGCGGCAGGGCCGGCCACTGCGTGCCGGCGATGGTGTTGTTCGAGGTCACGTGCAGGTAGGCCGCGCCCGGCGTGCGCCGCAGCTCGCCGGGGGCGGGGATCCGGGCGAACCCCTCGTCCTCGGTCGTCGCGCAGATGTTGACCCGCCCGAACCGCTCCGCCTCGGCCGCCGCCTTCTTCGCCCAGGCCCCGGTCAGCACGTAGTCCGCGACCCCGTCCGGCGGCAGCAGATTCATCGGCGCCATGGCGAACTGCAGGCTCGCCCCGCCCTGCAGGAACAACACGTGGTAGTCGTCGGGCAAGTCCATGAGGGCGCGCAGATCGGCCTCGGCTTGATCGAGAGTCCGCTCGAACGCGGGTGACCGGTGGCTGATCTCGAGCACCGACATCCCGAGGCCGGGCAGCGCCATCAGGTCGCGCTGCGCCTGCTCGAGCACCGGCTCCGGGAGCACCGCGGGGCCGGCGCCGAAGTTGTGGACACGGGGGGTGGGTGAAGATGACATGCTCGTACGCTCGGTATTCTCGCTCCTGGCGCGTGTTCGGGCTCGGGCCCCCTTCAACCCGCCGGCGCCTTCGCGGCACCTGGGGCAACGCGGGGCATCCGCACGTTCCTCAGATGAGATGGGTCAGCAGGCCGTCGCGCAGCTTCGGCTCGAACCACGTCGACTTGGGCGGCATGATGCCGCCCGCGTCGGAGACCGCGAGCAGCTCGTCCATGGTCACCGCGGCGAGGGAGAACGCGACCGCCGCCTCGCCCGAATCGACCAGCCGCTCGAGCTCGCCCGTGCCGTGAACCCCGCCGACGAACCGCACCCGCGGGTCGGTGCGGATGTCCTCGACTCGCAGAACCGGCTGGAGGAGCAGCGTCTGCAGGCGCGCGGCATCCAGCGCCGCGGCCGGGTCCGTGGCGTCACCGCCGGCGCCGGTTCCGGACGCGCCGCCACCGGCGCGATCCGAGCCGCCGACGGCGCCGGGGCCCGACGCGCCGACCCGGGCGGCCGGCGTCAGGCCGACGCGGCGCCAGCGCCCGTCGAGGTACATCGCCACCGTTCCCTTGCGGGGCGTGGCGGTGTCGGCAGGCCCGACCGGCAGCCGGGCCGCCACCGCGGCGAGGAACTCCTCCGGGCCGGCGCCGGCGAGGTCCGACACGGTACGGTTGTAGGGAAGGATGCGTGTCTCCCGGTCGGGGAACGCCACCGCGAGCAACTGGTCGCGGGCGGCCGGGCCCGCGCCCTCCGCGTCCCTCCCGGCGAGCTCGCGACGGGCGCGTGCGGCACTCGCCACCCGATGGTGCCCGTCGGCGATGTAGAGGGCGGGGACCGCCGCGAAGCCGTCGACGAGGTCCGCCGTCTGCCTCGCGTTGGCCCGCCAGACCGTGTGCCGCACCCCGTCGGGGGCCTGGAAGTCGAACAGGGGCGCCCCCGCGCGAACCGCGGCGACGAGGTCGTCGATCTCCGCCCGCCGGCGGTAGGCGAGGAACACGATGCCGGTCTGCGCCTCGACCGCGGCCATGTGGTGCGTGCGGTCGTCCTCCTTGTCGCGCCGTGTCCGCTCGTGCCGCTTGATGGCGCCCGCGTCGTAGTCGTCGAGGGGGAAGCACCCGGCCAGCCCGGTCTGCTCGTGGCCTCCGTCGCGCAGGCGGTAGACGTAGAGAGACGGCTCGTCCTCGACGACCAACGGCGCCTCGCGCCGCAAGCGCACGAGGTTGGCCCGCGCGGCGGCGTACACGCTCGGATCGTGGGGGTCGACGTCCCGCGCCAAGTCGATCTCGGCCCGCGTCACGTGGAGGAAGCTGAGGGGCGCGACGGCGGCGAGGGCCCTGGCCGCGTCGGTGGTGACGACATCGTAGGGCACGCACGCGACGGCGGGGGCCGACGCCGGAGTCGGGCGCAGGGCGCGGAACGGACGAATACGCATGCCTGGCGGAATGGTAACGCGTTGCGAAATATCAGGCGCGGTGCGCCACCCTACTGTCCGCCCGCCTCGAACGATGCGGGCGACTCGGCCCGGGCCGGGGCCGGTCCAGGCAGCTCTGCCTGCAGCCGGTCGCGCAAAGCCTCGAACGTCGGCATGTGGTCGGGGGGCACCGGATCGCCGGGCGGCGTGTTGCGAATCTCGACGAGGGGGTTGACGAACATCCCGTTCTTGCGAATGCGGTAGTCGAGGTGCGGGCCGGTCGAGAGCCCCGTCGACCCCACGTACCCGATGGTCTGCCCCTGCGCGACCCGCACGCCGGGGCGGATGCCCCGCGCGAAGCGCGACAGGTGCAGGTAGTAGGTTTGGTAGCCGTTGGTGTGGCGCAACTGCACCATGTTGCCGGAGCCGCCGCTGCGTCCCGCGAACTCGACCGTCCCCCGGGCGACGGCGATGACCCGCGTCCCCGTGGGCGCGCCGTAGTCCACCCCCAAGTGCGCGCGGTGCGTCCCGAGTATCGGATGCAGCCGCCGGTACGAGAACCGCGACGTGATACGCGGCTCGAACGGCAGGGGCGACCTCAGGAACTGGCGCTTCAGCGAGCGGCCTTCGGCGTCGTAGTACCCCGGGTCCTCGCCGGGCGCCTCGAACCGGAAGGCCGAGAGGTCGCGGCCGTCGTTGTGGAACGTCGCGGCCAGCACGTCGCCGTAGGTCACGTGCACCTCGTCGCGTACGAAGCGCTCGTACAGCAGCGCGAAGTGATCGCCGAGCCGCAGCTCGGTGTTGAAGTCGATCTCGCCCGCGAACACCTCGGCCATCGACATCGCGAGCCGGATGCTCCCCCCCCCGGCGTCCATCGCGGCCGACAGCGAGTTGTTCTCGCGGTCGATCGTCCCCCGCATCGCGACCTCGTGACGCTCCTTCTCGTAGTCGATGAGGGTCGCCTCGAACCGGGGCTCGGCATCGCGACGGCCGACGACCTCCAAGTACCGGTCGTCGTCCACGTGGTACTCGAAGCGGCGGAACCCGCCGTCGCGGTCGTAGACCACCTTGTAGGGATGGTCGACCTGAAGGTCGCGCGGATCGAAGACCGGGCGCACCGCCTCGACGAAGGCGTAGGCCTCGGCGCCCAGATCGTGGTCGGCCAGCAGCGTCGCGAAGGTGGCGTCGCGGGCCACCTGGTCCTCGACGACCCGGACGTCCGGCACGAGATGGATGTCGGGGCCGCCGGTGTCCTCGGGCAGCGGCGTCTCTTCGTATCCGCCGCATCCGACGAGCACCAAAGCGAGAAAGAGAATGAATGAGGATCGCTCAGCCATGCGCCATCCCAGGTGACCGACGTAAGGTCCCGAACCACTTCCGCGCCGGCACCTCGGATTGGGACATGGGTGGCCAGCGTTCCGCCTGCAATCCACGATACAGTACCGACCCCGTCACGCGACAGTCTTTTCTCGGCCCTTCGCACCCATTCCGGGACCCTCGCCCAGGCGACGCGGCCGGCCGCTCGCCTCTTCGCCCACCCTACCGCGCGACCGGGCGCCTTCGCGAAGGCGGCGCCTCTCCGACGCGGAAAGACGACGTCTCGGAGAACGGCGTCACCGACCGGGGCGTCGCCGGTGACGAGACGGCGCCTCCGACGAGAGGGCACGGTGCCGGGACGCAGAATCCCTACCCGCCCCGCGCGAGGCGTACGGGCGGGCCTGAGTCCCCGCGCGGCCCGACGGCGCCGATGATCGCCGCCTGCGGGTACCCCTGGGCGACGAGCTCCGCCACGCAGGCCTCGGCGCGGTCCGCCGGCACGCCCGCGAGCAGGCCGCCGGCTGTCTGCGGGTCGTACAACAAGCGGTAGCGCGGGTCGCCGACGTGCCCCTCGGGGTCGTCCACCGCCCGCCGCAGGCGCACGTTGTGGGGATGGAGCGAGCTCAGCAGCCCGGCCCGCGCCGTCTCCAGCGCGCCGTCGAGCACCGGGACCGCGGAGAGGTCGAGGCGGGCGTCGACCCCCGACGCGCGGGTCATCTCGACGAGATGGCCCAGCAGCCCGAACCCCGTCACGTCGGTGCACGCCGTCGCCCCGTGCCGCCGCAGCGCGGCCGCCGCGAGCCGGCTCGACTGGCGCATCGCCTCGATCGCCCCTTCGATCCAGCGCCCCTTCGCCCGCATGCGCATCTCGGCCGCGAACAACGTGCCGGTGCCGAGCCCTTTCGTCAACACGAGCCGGTCTCCGGGACGCAGGCCGCCCTTGCGCAGGACCGCCTCGGCGTCGACGAGCCCCGTCAGCGACAGCCCGAGGGCGAGCTCGGCCCCCTCCGAGGTGTGCCCTCCGACCAGCGCCGCCCCCGCCTCGTTGAGCACGCCGACGGCGCCGGCGAGAAGCTGGACCAGCGTGGCCTCGACCTTCCGGTCGAGCCCGAACGGCACCGTCGCCACCGCCAGCGCCGTCTGCGCCTCGGCCCCCATCGCGAAGATGTCGCCGAGGCAGTGGTTGGCGGTGATCTGCCCGAACACGAACGGGTCGTCCACGATGGCCCGGAAGGCGTCGACGGTCCTCACCATCACCTTGCCCGGCGGGACCTGCACCACCGCGGCGTCGTCGGGGGCGTCGAGGCCGACCAGCACGTCGTCCCGCCGCACCGGCGCCAGTCGGGCGAGCACCCGGTCGAGGGGCGTCGCCCCCACCTTCGAGCCGCAGCCGCCGCAGCGCATCGCCGCCGTGGATAGCGCCTTCAGGTCCTCCGGGTCGGCCAGCCCCGCCGCCACGGCGGGACCGGCGACGGCGGGCATCTCCGGCAGGTCGGCGTACTTCGCCATGAACCGGCGGTCGATCCGGTCCTTCCAGCGCCACACCAGGGCGCCCTCGCACGACCAGCGGCCGCGCCCCCCGACCGCGCAGCGGTCCCCCGTGGACACCAGGACGAGGAAGCGGCGCTGGGGGCGAAACGGCCGGGGCGGGCGCCCGATGAGGACGCGCCGCAGGTTGCGGGCGAGCGGGGGACCCTGGCGAACCGCGAAGACACCGGCCTTCTCGCGGGGATGCCCGACGACCGCCGCGACGTCGCCGGCCGCGAACACGTCGGGGTGCGAGGTCGAGCGCAGGGTATCGGCGACCTCGATGAAGCCCTCGTCGTCGACCGCGAGTCCGGCCGCGCGGGGCCAAGGCGGGGCCCCTGCCTGCGTCACCCACAGAATCTCGTCGAGCGCCACCGCCGCGCCGTCGCCGAGGACCACGGCGCCGCCCCGCACCGCCGTCACCGGCTGCCCGAGGTGCAGGTGCACCCCGCGTGCCCTCAGTACCCGCTCGAGCCGGCGCCGCACGCCGCGGCTGCGGGTGGGCAGTATCGTCTCGTCCGCCCCGAACACGTGCATATCGGGGTAGAGCGCCCGCCGGCCCTCCCCCAGCGCCCGCTGCAGGGCGAACTGCATGGCGAGCAGCAGCTCGACTCCGCCGGCCCCCGCCCCCACCACCCCGATCCGGACCGGCGCGTCCGCCGACAGGACGCGGGTGCGCAGCCGCCGCCACCGCCGGACGAAGCGGCTGATGGGCTTCACCGGCACCGCGACCTCCGCCGCCCCCGGCACGCCGCGGAACGCGGGAGTGGAGCCGACGTTGATCGACAGCACGTCGTAGGGCACCGGCGGACGCTCCTCGCAGTGCACCTCGCGCCGGTCGAGGTCGAGTCCGACGACGGGCTGGTGGTACAGGCGGGCGCCGGCGAAACGGGCGAGGCGCGCGAGGTCGATATGCACCTCGTCGAAGGTGTAGTGCCCGGCCACGAAGCCGGGCAGCATGCCCGAGTAGGGGGTGTGGACATCGCGCGCGATCAAGGTGATGCGCACCCCCGGCACCGGGCGCATGCCGAACCGCTTGAGGACCGCGACGTGGGTGTGCCCCCCCCCGACGAGCACGAGGTCCTTGACGACCGGCACGGTGCTGTCGTTCATCGCAGGGCTCTCGGCCGGCCACGGCGCCACGCGGGCCCGGCCGGCGGCGCCGTCACGGGACGAGGGATCGGCGCGTGGCGCGCGCCCCACCGGCAACGGCGCCCCTCCGAGGCCGCCGCGCTTACCGCGGCTCCGGGGCGCCCGGCCCGCAACGCCAGCGCTCCGCCGTCAGGCGCCGGGAACGCCGCCCGCGGTCACCGCGGACTCCGAGCCGCCCGGGCCAGGACCCGGTTCGCCGCGCCGGTGAACACGTCGGGCATCGGCAGCAGGCTCAGTACCAGGAACGCCTCGCGCGGGAAATCGAAAAAGTAGCCGGGATGCACGTAGACCCCATCCTGCCGGAGCAGCTCGACGACGAGAGTCTCCTCCGTCCGCACCGCCGGCACCTGCACCACAGCGTACCATCCCCCCTCGGCGGGAAGGACGCCGCACGCGGGAAAGCGGTCGGCCAGGTGTCTCAGCGCCGCGTAGTTGGCTCGTACCCGCTGGAGAATCGCCTCCGCCACCGGGCGCGTCCGTTCGAGCAGACCGCCGGCCGAGAGCTGCACGGGGGTCGCCACCGAGAGGTAGGTGTCGCAGACCAGCTCGAGGCGCTCGCGGGCGCGGGCGACGAGCCCGCCCGGCCCGCCCATCAGGATCCATCCCAACTTGAGCTGCGGCAGCCCCGCCGACTTCGACAGCCCGCCCAAGGTGAAGGTCAGCGCCTCGGTGTCGTCGACCAGGGCGCCGGCCCGTCCCGCCGCCGGCTCCTGCATCGGGTAGTCCGCGAAGACCTCGTCGCAGACGACGACCAGCCCGTGCCGAACCGCCACCTCGCGGACCGCGGCCAGCTCGTCCGGGCTCACGAACGAGCCGGTGGGGTTGTTGGGGCTCACCAGCAGCACCGCCCGGGTGCGGGGGTCGACCAGGCGGGCGAGCCCGCCGATGTCGATCTCCCACCGCCCGTGGTGCTCCAGCCGGTAGGCCCGCGCCTCGACCCCATCGAGCCGGGTGAGGTGCTCGAAGAGCGGATAGCTCGGCTGCGGGACGAGGACCGCGTCGCCCGGGTCGCAGAGCAGCTTGAAGAGCAGGCCGTACGCCTCGCTGGTGCTCGCGGTCAGGACGATCCGGTCGGGACGGACCTCGACGCCGGTCCCGGCGAGGTGCGCCGCCACCGCCTCGCGCGCGGCGGGCAACCCGAACGGGGCCGAGTCGCAGGCGAGGGCGTCCGGCGAGGCGAGGGGCGCGAGCAGGTCACGCGGATACGGCAGGCCGACCCGGGTGGGGTTCGACACCGTGAGGTCGTCGAGCCGCCGGCCCGCGGACCGCAGGCGGGCCAGCTCTTCGGCGACGCGATTGGCCCGGAGCGAGGGAAGGCGGGTGGAGAACACGCGACAACCCTATCCCGAATCCGCCCGGCGCGACGGAACCGCCGGCCAACGCCTACCGCGACGCGATTGGCCCGGCGTGCACGAGAGCGGCGAAGAACTTGCGACAGCTCCCGAATCCGCCCGGCGCGACGGAACCGCCGGCCAACGCTTCCGCGACGCGATTGGCCCGGCGTGCACGAGAGGGGCGAAAAACTTGCGACAGCCTGCCCCGAATCCACGCCGGGCGCCGAGGCGCGCCCGACCGCCGGCCCGCCCCCGGAGGGGCCGCCACCCGCGGGGCGGCTGCGGCGTTCTCGGCGTGGTCCGGCGGGCGTGATCCGACCGCGGCCCGCGTTGTCTCGCCGCGACCCGGCGGGCGGGGCCGACCGCTGGTTTCTCGTCCGGGTCTGGCGTACGATGGCCCGAAGAAATAGCGTCGGCAACCTGGAAGGCAGTCACATGCACCGAATCCCCATGCACCGACTCCCGCTCCGCGCCCGCCGGGCGGCGGCGACCGCCCTGCTCGCGGCCACGGCCCTCGGCCTCGCCGCCTCGGGTCTCGCGCAGGAGACGACGGGCTATCTGACCCCGCCGGCGGAGATCGTCGACATCCTCGACAGCCCGCCGACCCCGCAGGTCCTCGTCAGCCCGAGCCGCGACACCGTGGCCCTCCTCGCGCGGCCGGCGATGCCGTCGATCGCCGAGGTGTCGCGCCCCATGCTGCGGATCGCCGGTTACCGGCTCAACCCGCGGACCAACGGCCCGCACACGAGCGGGGGCGTGAACCGCATCACCGTGAAGCGTATCGACGACGGCGCCGAGCACGTGTTCGACGCGCCGCGCGAGACCTCGCTCGGCGACTTCGAGTACTCGCCCGACGGCTCGCACGTGCTGTTCACCCTCACCCGCTACAACGGCATCGAGGCGTGGGTCATGGACGTCGCGACGGGGCAGCCCCGCCCCATCAGCGACGCGTCGATCAACGCCGCGTGGGGCAACCCCTGCGACTGGCTCGACGAGGGGAGCACGGTTCTCTGCCGGTTCAAGGCTTCCGCCCGGGGAGCGCCCCCCGCCGCGCCCGAGTCGCCGGCGGGCCCGAACATCCAGGAGCACCAGGGCGGCCCCGCCCCCGTCCGCACCTTCCAGGACCTGTTGCAGAACGCCCACGACGAAGCGCTGTTCGAGTACTACTTCACTAGCCAAATCGGCACCATCGACCTCGCCACCGGCCGCCGCACCGCCGTCGGCCGGCCCGGCCTCTACGAGCGGGTCAGCGCGTCGCCGAACGGCGAGCACCTGCTGACGGTCGAGATCGAGCGGCCCTTCTCGTGGCTGGTCCGGGCCAACAGCTTCCCCAAGGACGTGACGGTGCGGAACCGCAGCGGCGAGATCGTGGCCTCCGTCGCGCGGCTGCCCCTCGCCGACGCCGTGCCCATCGGCGGCGTCCCCACCGGCCCGCGGCGCCACGCGTGGGACCCCACCCGGCCCGCCACCCTCGTCTGGGTGGAGGCCCAGGACGGCGGCGACCCCCGCGCCGAGGTTCCCCACCGCGACCGCGTGCTCGCCCACGCCGCGCCGTTCGACGGCGAGCCGGCCGAGATCGCCCGCACCGAGTTCCGCTTCGGCGGCATCGCGTGGACCGCGGACGGCACGGCGCTGCTGACCGAGAACGACCGGCCCACGCGGTGGACCCGGACCACGCTGCTCGACCCCGACGGCGGGCGCCGCACCCTCTGGGACCGCAGCACCGAGGACCGCTACGCCGACGCCGGCCGCCCCCTCGCCGTCCGGCGCCCCGGCGGGGCGGTCATCAGGCATGCCGATGGGGCCATCTACCTGGTCGGCAACGGCGCCTCGCCCGACGGCGACCGACCGTTCCTCGACCGGCTCGACCTCACCACCCTCGAGACCGAGCGCCTGTTCCGCAGCGCCGGCGACGCCTACGAGGTCGCCCTGGCCCCGCTGTCGGACGACGGCAGCCTCGTGCTCACCCGCCGCGAGACGCGCACCGAGCCGCCCAACTACCTCGTCCGGGACCTCGCCGCGGACACCACGAGGCCTCTCACCGCGTTCGAGAACCCGGCCCCGCAACTGTCCGGGATCTCCAAGGAGCTCATCACGTACGAGCGCGACGACGGCGTGCAGCTATCCGGCACGCTCTACCTGCCGCCCGGCCACCAGGACGGCGACCGCGTGCCCATGCTCGTGTGGGCCTATCCCCGCGAGTACGTCGACCCCCGGCTCGCGGGCCAGGTCACCGGCTCGGACAACCGCTTCACGGCCATCCGCGGCGCCTCGCACCTGCTCTTCCTGACCCAGGGCTACGCCGTCTTCGACGGCCCCACCATGCCCATCATCGGCCCCGGCGAGACCGCGAACGACACCTACGTCGAGCAGCTCGTGGCGAGCGCACAGGCCGCCGTCGACACCGCCGTCGCGCTGGGGGTGACCGACCGCGACAACATCGGCATCGGCGGCCACAGCTACGGCGCGTTCATGACCGCCAACCTGCTCGCCCACTCGGACATCTTCCAGATGGGCATCGCCCGCAGCGGCGCCTACAACCGCTCGCTGACCCCCTTCGGCTTCCAGAACGAGCGCCGTACCTTCTGGGAAGCCACGGACATCTACGCCGCGATGTCGCCGTTCTTCCACGCCGACAAGCTGGACGAGCCGATACTGCTCATCCACGGCGAGATCGACAACAACTCGGGCACGTTCCCGATACAGTCGGCCCGCATGTACATGGCCCTCAAGGGCCACGGCGGCACCGTGCGCTACGTGACCCTGCCGAACGAGTCGCACGGCTACATCGCGCGCGAGTCGGTGTTGCACGCGGTGGCGGAGATGCTGAACTGGGCGAACCGGCACTTGCGGCGAGGGGCCGCGACGACGGGTGGGAACGGGCAATAGCTTTCACGTGGGAGTCTGGTCTACGACGCGGGTTCCCCGCTCTCGGCCTCGTCGAACAGCGCGGTGACGTCGACCGCGACGCCGTCCAGCAGGCGCGACGTCGTCGTGTCTCCACGCGCGAATACGACATAGCCGTTGCAGTCGACTCCGCGTCGTACGGTGACCTCATCGCGACCGAACCACCGACATGCCGTACGACGCGCGTCGCGCACTGGAACTTCTGAAGCTGGGCACGGGGCAGCAGGACGCCCGGTTCCGCGAAGGACAGGAAGCAGCCATCCGCCACCTGGTCGAACGGCGCGGCCGGCAGCTCCTGGTGCAGAAGACGGGCTGGGGGAAGAGTTTCGTCTACTTCATCACCACACGGCTGCTGCGCGACGCGGGGCGGGGGCCGACGCTCCTCGTCAGCCCGCTGCTGGCGCTGATGCGCAACCAGATCGCCGCGGCCGAGCGGATGGGCATTCGCGCCGAGACGATCAACTCCGCCAACCCCGACCAGTGGATCCCCGTGGAAGAGGCGGTCCGCGCGAACAAGGTGGACATCCTGCTCATCTCGCCGGAACGACTGGCGAACGACCGATTCCGAGAGCAGGTGCTGGCGGAGGTCGCCGGGCGCATCGCGCTCCTCGTCATCGACGAGGCCCACTGCATTTCCGACTGGGGCCACGACTTCCGCCCCGACTACCGCCGAATCGAGCGCACCGTGCGCGACCTGCCGCCCAACCTCCGCCTGCTGGCGACCACCGCCACGGCCAACGACCGCGTGATGGCCGACCTCGAGGCAATTCTTGGACCGGACCTGCATGTGCGCCGCGGCGACCTCAACCGGCCGTCGCTGGCACTGCAGACCGTCCGCATGCCCAGTCAGGCCGAACGCCTCGCTTGGCTGGCCGAACGGCTGCCGCCGCTGCCGGGCAGCGGCATCGTCTACACGCTGACGGTGCGCGACGCCGTGCAGGTGGCCGACTGGCTCCAGTCTCGCGGCATTGAAGCGCCCGCCTATACGAGTGAGACATCTGACCGAGAAACGTTGGAACAGGCGCTGCTCAACAACCAAGTGAAGGCGCTGGTGGCGACCACGGCTCTCGGCATGGGATTCGACAAGCCCGACCTCGCCTTCGTCATCCACTACCAGACGCCCGGCTCCGTCGTGGCCTACTATCAGCAGGTGGGCCGCGCCGGCCGGGCGCTGGAGGCCGCCCGCGGCGTCTTGCTAAGCGGCAGCGAGGACACCGGGATCACGGGCTGGTTCATCCGCAGCGCGTTCCCCACCCGAGAAGAGGCGGAGCAGGTTCTGGCGGCGCTGGAGGCCTCCGACGAGGGACTGACGGAACGCGCGATCGAAGCGCGGGTGAACGTCAGCCGCGGCCGGATCAAGAAGACGCTCCAACTGCTGTCGCTGGAGTCGCCCGCCCCGGTCGTCAAGCAGGACTCGGCGTGGCAGCTGACCGCCGCGCGACTGAGCGACGCCTTCTGGCAGCGGGCGGAACGGCTCACCGCGCTGCGGCACCAAGAGCAGGCGGAGATGCAGCAGTACGTCGCGCTCGCCTCCGAACACATGGCGTTCCTGATCCAGGCTCTCGATGGAGACCCGCAAGGCATCCCGCCGCCGCCTCTGCCGCCTCTGTCCGACGCATGCAGTCCTGAGATCGTGGCCGAGGCGGTCGCCTTCCTGCGCCGTTCGAGCCTGCCAGTCGAACCACGACGGCAATGGCCTTCCGGCAAGCGCATCGACCCCGGACACCGGGCCCAGGAAGGAAGGGTGCTCTGCGTCTGGAACGACGCGGGGTGGGGGCGGTCGGTCAGCCGCGGTAAGCTGCAGGATGGGCGTTTCTCGGAAGAGCTGGTCCACGCGTGCGCGAAGCTGTTGCGCGAGTGGAATCCGGACCCGGCGCCCACCTGGGTCGCCGCGATTCCGTCACGCAGACATCCGCAACTCGTGCCCGACTTCGCCCGCCGCCTCGCGGCTGAGCTGGACGTGCCGTTCAGCGACGTACTGCAGAAGACGAGCGACCGGCCGGAACAGAAGACGATGGAGAACAGCGACCGGCAGGCCCGCAACGTCGTCGGTTCGCTGGCCGTCGCCGAAGCCGCCATCCTGACCGGGCCCGTGCTGCTGGTCGACGATGTCGTGGATTCCCGATGGACCTTCACCGTCGCCGCCTGGGAGCTGCGCCGGCGGGGGTGCGGCCCGGTGTGGCCGTTGGCCCTCGCGAACGCGGGAGGCGGATCATGAACGACGCTCCCTCTCTGAACACGAAGGCGATTCTGCTGCTGACCGCCCCTTTGATCATCGGACGGGAACGGCGAGCGTCGACCAAGCCCCTGGCGGCCGGCGAGTACAACCGCCTCGCTCGCCGGCTCCGCGAGTCGCAGCGCCAGCCGGCCGATCTCCTGGGCGACGGTGCACGGAGATTGGTCGAGGAGTGCCGTCTCGATTTCGATTCGCAACGCATCGAGCGTCTCCTCGACCGGGGCTTCCTCCTCGGCCAGGCGATGGAGCGCTGGCGTACGCGCGGACTCTGGGTCACGAGCCGCGCGGACGCGGATTATCCGCGGCGGCTCAGAGAGCGCCTGGGAGCACAGGCGCCACCGGTGCTGTACGGTTGCGGAAACCGCGAGAGCCTGGACTCGGGAGGACTCGCCGTCCTCGGCTCGAGGAACGTGGACCATGACTTGATCGACTACGCCGAGGGCGTCGGTCACTTGGCCGCCGAAGCGCGGCGCACGCTGTTCTCGGGTGGCGCCCGCGGCATCGACCAGGCCGCCATGCGCGGCGCGCTGGACGCAGGCGGGACGGTGACGTGCGTGCTGGCCGACGGACTCGAGCGCGCCGCCACGCATCGGGACCACCGTGACGCGCTGATGAACGACCGACTGGTCCTGATCTGTCCCTACGACCCCGCCGCCGGCTTCTTCGTCGGACACGCGATGCAGCGCAACAAGCTCATCTATGCGCTGGCGGACGCCGCCCTGGTGGTCAGCGCGGAGTTCGAGAAGGGCGGCACCTGGGCGGGAGCGGTCGAGCAGCTCCGCCGGCGTCCATTCGCTTCGGTCTACGTGCGCGCCACCGGCGAGACGGATAAAGGTCTCGACGGGCTGTTGAAGCACGGTGCGAAACCCTGGCCGAATGCCGGCGATGCAGCGGCTCTCCGCTCGCTCCTCGTCGCGCCGCCCGAAGACGGTTCCGCACCGGGTGCAGCGCCCCTGCTCCGCGAGGCCCAGCGCGATCCGGCGCCGGCGGACGACGCCCCACCGGCCCAAGCGGCAACTCCGCAGCCAGTCGTGGAGCCCGGCTCCGGGGACGGGCTTACTCCGGCTGAGGAGTTGCTTGCCACGGTGGAAAAACTGTTGTTGCCGTATCTGGCGGAACCCCGAACCGAAGACGATGTCGCGAAGACACTCGGTGTCCGGAAGCATCAGGCGCGCGCGTGGCTGAACGGGCTGGTGGACGGTGGGCGGATCGAGAAACTCACCAGGCCCGTGAGCTATGTGAGACGTCGAGACGCCACGCCCCCCTTGTTTTCCGACTCCGTGGCGGGAAATGCCTAATCGGAGATGATCGGGCGTCCGTAGCGACGGACAACATAGGCCCGCTCCTCGGCCGATCCCCGCTCGTGGCCCTCTCCGGCGCGGGCGTGTTCGCCGTCGACCGGTGGCGGGCACGAACATCGGGGCGGGCCGCATCGTCACGGCAACCGAGGAGCAGCTCGGGGCGATCACCGCCCACCGCGGGGGCGGCCCGTGGTATCTTAGCGGGCTGACGCGATTCCCGATTCTGGAGGTCTTGCGATGAGAATTGGACGTTCGATAGCGGTGGCGGTGATCGTGGCGGTCGCGCTGGCGGGGCTGGCGACGCCGGCGCTGGCGCAGGATGCGCCGAGGACCGGGTGGGGCGCGCCCGACCTGCAGGGGGTCTGGGACTTCCGGACCATCACCCCCCTTCAGCGCCCGGAGGACCTGGGCGACAAGGCGTTCCTGACCGAGGAAGAGGCGGTGCAGCGCGAGCAGGCGGCCGTCCAGCGCGACATCGACGCGTGGAACGCCGACCCCCGGCGCACCGAGGCCGGCGGCAACGTGGGCGGCTACAACAACTTCTGGATGGACCGGGGCACCAACGTCGTCGGCACCCGGCGCACGTCGCTCATCATCGACCCGCCGAACGGCCGGTTGCCGGAATCGACCGACGAGGGCCGCGCCCGCGCCGCGGCCGGCCGCGGCTCGTTCAGCGACACGCCCCCTGCGTCGTACACCGACCTGAGCAACGCGGACCGCTGCCTGACCGGCTTCAACGCCGGCCCGCCGATCACGCCGGGCGGCTACAACCAGAACGTGCAGATCTTCCAGACCCCCGATCACCTCGTGATGATGACCGAGATGGTGCACACCGTGCGCAGCATCCCCATCGACGGCCGGGCCGCCATCACGGACGATCGCCTCGCCCAGTGGTCGGGCAACTCGGTCGGGCGCTGGGAGGGCGACACCCTGGTCGTCGAGACCACCAACTTCGACACCGACCGCAACTGGCGGGGCTCGAGCACCACGATGCGCTTGGTCGAGCGGTTCACCCGCGTCGACGCCGACACCCTAGAGTACGAGTACACCGTGGACGACCCGAACACCTGGACCGAGCCGTGGACGGTGAACCTGCCGATGCAGCGGAACGACCTGCCGATGTTCGAGTACGCGTGCCACGAGGGCAATTACTCGATGGACGCGATGCTCGGTGGCGCGCGGGCCGATGAGCGCGCGGCGGCGGAAGGCGGCGGCCAGTAGCCGCGACCGGGGATGGCGGGAGCCGCGGCCGGAGACGGACGCGGCTCCCGTCGTGCGTTCGGGCCGCCGCCGAGGGTCGGCGGGATCGGCCCCGCCCGTTGCCACGTTACCCGATGGTCGGCCGGAACGCCGGCGCCACCCGCGCCTGCGTCGCCTGCTCGAAGGCGTAGGCAATCCGGATGAGGGTCGGCTCGCTCCACGCCCGGCCGAAGAACGACACCCCCACCGGCAACCCGTGCACGGCGCCGGCCGGCGCCGTGACGTGGGGATAGCCGGCCGCCGCCGGATAGCCCGAGCTGCTGCCTCCGAAGTGGTCGCCGTTGACCAGGTCCGTTACCCACGCCGGCCCCCCGGTGGGCGCGACGATGGCGTCCAGCCGGTGCTCGTCCATCGTCCGGTCGATGCCCTCCGCCCGTGAGAGCCGGAGGGAGGCGGCCAGCGCCGCGAGGTAGCCGGGCTCCGACAGCGGTCCCTTCGCCTCGGCCGCGACCAGCCGTTCCTGTCCGAAGTACGGCATCTCGGTCTCGGCGTTCAGCTCGTTGAAGGCGATGAGGTCGGCCAGCGAGCGCACCTCCGCCCCGGGGCCGCGGGCCGCGAGATAGGCGTTCAGCCCCGCCTTGAACTCGTAGAACAGCACCTCGGCCTCGGCCATCTGCAGGCTCGCCCGGGCGGGGCCGGTCCCCAGCGCCACCGGGTCGACGACGACCGCGCCGGCCGCTCGCATCGCGTCGATGGCTTCTTCGACGATGCGGTCGACCGCGTCATGGAACCCGAGGAGGTGTCGCGCCACCCCGATGCGCGCGTCCCGCAGCCCCGCCGGGTCGAGGAACGGCGTGTAATCGTCGAGGCCGCGCAGCCCGCTCTCGGCCGAGGCGGGGTCCCGCGGATCAGGGCCCGCGAGCACCCCCAGCACCAAGGCGGCGTCGCGCACCGTCCGCGCCATCGGGCCCGCGGTGTCCTGGGTGTGCGAGATGGGGATGATGCCGGCCCGGCTGACCAGCCCCACCGTCGGCTTGATGCCGGCGATGCCGTTGGCCGATGACGGGCAGACGATGGAGCCGTCGGTCTCGGTGCCGATGGCCACGGCGGTGAGGTTGGCCGACACCGCCGCCCCCGAGCCCGAGCTCGACCCGCAGGGGTTCCGGTCGAGGACGTAGGGGTTCCGGCACTGGCCGCCCCGGCCGCTCCAACCGCTCGACGACCGGGTCGACCGGAAATTGGCCCATTCGCTGAGGTTGGCCTTGCCGAGCAGCAACGCCCCCGCCTCGCGCAGCCGGGCCGCGACGCCGGCGTCCGCGGGCGGGATCCAGCCGGCGAGGGCGAGCGAGCCCGCGGTCGTGGTCATGCGGTCGGCGGTGTCGATGTTGTCCTTGAGCAGCACGGGAATCCCGTGGAGGGGGCCGCGCAGCCTGCCCTCGCGCCGCTCGCGGTCGAGCCGGTCCGCGACGGCGAGGGCGTCGGGATCGGTCTCGATCACGGACCGCAGGGCCGGTCCGCGCCCGTCGATCTCGTCAATGCGGGTCAGATAGGCCTCGGCGATGTCGCGCGTCGTCCACTCGCCGCCGGCCAGGCCCGTCTGCAGATCCGCGATCGTCGCCTCCGCCAACGGAAAGTCGTCGGTCGCCCCCGGCGTCTCCTGACGCGCCGAAGCGGGAACCGCCGCCCCCTCGGCGCACGCCGATTCGGCGACCGCGAGGGCGCCGGCGACCCCCGACACGCGAAGAAAGTCCCGCCGGGACACGCCGTCACCGGCGCCCGCGGGGCAGGATGTTCGTTCGCTGAATCGAGTGTCGTCGGTCATCTGTCATCACCGCTGCCGTGCGCGCCCGTGATGTCTCCTGCCTTGCGGCCGCTACGACGTGGCCGAAGCATACCCCATCGCCGAGCCGCCGCCGATGCGTCGATCCCCTGACTGGCACCAGTTGACCGTCCTTGAAGAAAGTTGCCCATGTCGCGGGGCGTCTTCGCAGCGTTTGCCAGCGCAAACCAGCGGCAGGACGGCAAAGGAAGCTCTGGGACAGTCCACTGGTTGACCGCCCCTGAGAGAAGCTGCCCATGTTGCGGGGCGTCTTCGCAGCGTTTGCCAGCGAAGACCAGCGGCAGGACGGCAAAGGAAAGCTCTGGGACAGTTCGCTAGGATGCCGGGCCGGGACGGCTCCCGCCGCCCCTGGCGGGCGGCGCACCGGGCCGCCGCAGCGCCCCCGCCGCCGCCCCCCCCGCGAGCCCGAGCACGAGCAGGCCGAGGAACGGCGCCGCATAGCTGCCCGTCGCGTCGAACGCCGCCCCCGCGAGCCAGGGCCCGAGGCCGCCGAAGATGCCGGTGCACGTGGTGCGAACGCCGCTCGTCACGGCGAAGGCGCGGCGGCCGAAGAAGTGGGAGAAGACGACGGGAATGGACACGAAGGCCATCCCGAAGCCGACCCCGAGCAGGGTGACGGCCGCCCACGCGACGACGATGCTGTCGGCCAGGACCAGCGCTCCCGCCCCCACCCCCTCGAGCACGAGAGCGGCGGCGAGGGCGCGCTGCGGGGCGATCCAGTCGCCCACCGCCCCCGCGAGCCGACCTGCGATGCTGACGAGGGCCATCGTCCCCACGAACCCGATCGCCGCCGTCTCGGCGTGGCCGCGATCGATCAGGTGCAGGGTCAGGTGGGCCACCGCGGTGTTCCAGGGGACGGCGTAGGCGACGCCGCAGACGAGCATCAGGGCGAACTGGGGCGTCCGCGCCGCCTGCCACGCCGTCCAGCGGTCGGCCGGCTCCGCCTCGCCGTCGGCCGGCTCCTTCCCCGGGGCTGCGCCGTCCGGACACTGGCCCACCGTCTCGGGGTCCTCCCGCACGAGTGACGCCGCCACGAGACCGAGAATCACCGAGAGCCCGGCGATGAGGACCCAGCCCGTCCGCCAGTCGTAGCGCTCGAGGACCCACGTGTCCGAGCGCGAGACGAGCCAGCCCACGAGGCCGCCCACCGTGAAGATGGCCCCGATGACCCGCGCGCGGCGTCGGAGGAACCAGTTCTGCCCCAGCGTCTGGGCGGGCACCGTGGTCGAGAAGCCGACACCGATGCCGCCAAGCACCGAGAAGCCGACGTAGCAGGCCCGCGCGGTGTCCGCCCCGGCGAGCACGAGGAGCCCCACCGCGGTGACGCAGAAGCCGGCCGGCATGACCCGCCGCAGCCCGAAGCGGGCGATGGCGAGCCCCACGAGCAGGCCCACGCACTGATGCAGGGTGTTGAACAGTCCGAAGACGCCGCCGACGGCGGCGCGGTCGATGCCGAGCTCGGCGGTGATGCGGGGCGCGAAAATGCCCCAGCTGTAGTACACGGGGGGCATCCCGAACCCGTAGCAGAGTCCCGCCACGAGCAGGATGACCCAGCCGTAGAAGAAGCGGGACGTCACGGCGTGCCTGGTCCGGGAGTCGCCGCCGCCCGGCTCGGCCCGCCGTGGAATCGCATCAGAGGCTCCAGCCCTCACGGTAGGGCTCGTCGAGGTAAGCGTTGGCCTCGGGCACGTTCGTCGCCTGCATCTTCCCGGCGTCCCAGTCGATCGCCTTGCCGGTCCGCACCGCCAAGTTGCCCAGCAGGCAGACCTCGGTGAGGGGGCCGGCGTGCTCGGCAAATCCGGAGCCGGCCCGGCCGTTCCCCTTGCACGCGTCGATCCACTCGCGGTAGACGCCCGGCGACCGCGAGTACCGCTCGGGTGGCGGGCTCGCCGTCACGTCCTCGTGCAGCGCGGTGGGGAAGAGCCGCGGCTCGGTGGCGTACATGTCCGCGGCGATGAGGCCGTCGTCACCGACGAGGAGCTGGCCGCTGCTGCCGCCGGGCAGCTCCTCGCCCGGGGCGAGCTGCGCCGGCCGGGGCGGGGCGAGCGCGCCGTCGCGCCACACGACCCGCACCGGCGGCCGGGCGCCCCGGGCCGGGAAGTCGTAGGTTATGCGCGACACCGCCGGCGCCGTCTCCGCGAACAGGGGCGTCGTCTCGGCCTCGATGCGGGTCGGCTGCCCGAGCTGGAGGGCCCAGAACGCCGCGTCCATCGAGTGGCAGGCGATGTCGCCGAGGGCCCCGGTGCCGTAGTCCCACCAGCCACGCCAGCGGAACGGGTGATACGCGGGATGGTACGGCCGCTCGGGGGCCGGCCCCAGGAACAGGTCCCAGTCGAGCCCCGGCGGCGGGTGGTGGGCATCGGTGGGCCGCTCGACGGCCTGCGGCCAGATGGGCCGATTGGTCCAGTAATGGACCTCGCGGACGGTCCCGACCGCCCCGGCCTCGATCCACTCGCGGATGAGCCGAGTGCCGTCGTTGGCGTGGCCCTGGTTTCCCATCTGCGTGACCACGCCCTGCTCACGCGCCGTCGTCGCCAGGGCACGCGCCTCGGCCACGGTGCGGGTGAGCGGCTTCTCGCAGTAGACGTGCTTGCCCCGCCGCATCGCCTCCATCGCGATGACCGCGTGGGTGTGGTCGGGGGTGGCGACGATCACTGCGTCGAGGTCGGGCTCGTCGTCGAGCATCCGCCGGTAGTCGGCATAGGTGCGCGCCTTCGGGTAGAGGGCGAACGTGCGTGCGGCGTGCCCGAAGTCGACGTCGCACAACGCCGCGATGTTCTCGCTGCCGCATCCCCGCACGTCGCCCCGGCCGCGTCCCCCCACCCCGATGCCGGCGATGTCGAGGGTGTCGCTCGGCGCCTGGAACCCGCGCCCGCCGAGCACGCGGCGGGGCACGATCATCAGGGACGCGGCGGCCGAGAGCCCGCCGAGGACACGGCGGCGCGAGAGGGGATGGCGGCTCATGGCTGGCACTCCTTCTGGAAGGCCGGCCGCGCGCAGGCCGGCGGCGCGGCCCATCATAACGTGGCCGGCCCACAGCCGCGTCACGGCCGGGCGGCGAACCGGTCCGGCTCTTCCGGGAACGCGGGGAAGGCCGCCCCGCGGATGGTCGCGGCAGACCTCCTTGAGGGGCTCTTCCGGGAACGCGGGGAAGGCCGGCTCTGCCCGCCGCCGCCGGGCCGGAGGCTAGACTCCCCGGCGCCCGCGTCGCCCTCCTCATTCGCGGGCGGCGACGACCAGGCACTGAGCGCCGCGCCCCGCCACGCCGTCGGCGTCCCACAGGCGGGTCCGGCAGAGCCCGATGCCCGACGGCTCGGCCACGCTGCGGGACTCGAGGCCGACCCATTCGCCGCGCGGCGGGCGCACGAGGTGCACCGAGAGGTCGGCGTTGATGAACGTGTAACCGTCGAGGGGAACCGGCACCGCGACCCCGTGGCCGGCGTCCGCCGCGACCAGCACGCGCTGCCACGCGGTCGGCGCCTCGCCGGGCACGAGCGGACAGCGCTGCCGCAGCCAGCAGGTGATGTCGGACTGCCCCCACGCGCCGCGCACATACCGTACGTCCATCGCCGTGTGGTAGCCGACGGGGTCGGGGAAGAACGGGAACGTGTACGGCTCGGCCGCGTCCGGCGGGGGCGGCGGAATGGGCGTTGCTTCCGTCGGAGGCAGGGTCACCTGCCTCCGATGAAGGCACAGCGCCACCGCGGTCAGCACCAACTCGTCGCCGGACCACAGCCGCGCCGCGTGCCGCTCGACGAGGCGGCCCCGCTTGAGCACCTCGGTCTCCACCCGCAACCGCCCGATCGGGACCGGCCGCAGGAACTCCACCGTGAAGCGGACGATGGCGCAGTCCCGATCGGACAGCGCCGCCTCCACCGCCCGAGCGAGCAGCGCCGCCGGGGGGCCGCCGTGCTGGTGGTCCCGGCTCCACGGTCCGCGGGTCCAGGACGTGGCCTGATAGCGGTCGGCGGAGCCGTCAAGCTCGTAGAAGCTGCTCGGCTGCATCGCAGAATCGGAGACCCGACATGGGTGCTACCGTTGCCCTGAACCAGCGCCTCGACGCCGTCCTGCTCGACATCGGACGCTGACTCGTTCCGCCCCCGTGCGGTCCACGACGCGAGCCGGTTCCTCCCCCCGTCAAGGGGTTGGTCGCGGCGGCAAGCAGAGCCGCGGGCGACGATTCCCGGGCTACGCCCGAAGATGCGGTTCGAGGGCCGCGAACCGGTGCTCGATCTCGTCGATCTGGGCTCGGGTGAAGCTGTACTCGCCCCGCCGCGACCGGGTCGTCTTGAACAGGCCGCGCTTCTGCAGCACGTGGAGCCGCACGCCGGGGATCAACCGGTCGAGGTTCAGCATGAGCAGGAGCTTGCCGTAGAGGTCGCGCATCTCGTCGCGCCGGCCCGCTTGATGCAGGTCCCACAGCCCCGCGTAGATGTCGGCGTACATCACCCCGCCGGTCATCACCCCGTCGGTGCCGAGGCGCATCTCGTAGGCCCAGGCGCGGCCGAAGTTGGCGCCGAGGATGCTCCTGATGGGGTCGGGCCGGTGCTTCATCAGCGCGAGCATGCGCTCCTGCACCGGCGGGTGCTCTTCCTTGACGTAGCCGCACTGCGGGAACTCGCGCGCCAGCGACACCAGGAACTCGACCGTCGGCTCGATGTCGGGGGCGCCGCCGCTCGTCTGCACGAAGACCGGCCGGTCGGTGACGTCGCACAGGGCCGCGTAGTAGTCCCGGAAGTCGGCCAGCGACGACGCGGTGCGCGGCGGGATCGCGATCATCGCGTCGGGATCGAGGGTCTCGGCGTAGCGGGCGTACTCGAGCATGCCGGCGGTGTCGTCGGCCTGCACCCCGAGCACGAGGGCGGGGGCCCGGCCGTGGTTGGCCTCGGCCAGCACGTCGAACCCGCGCAGGCGCTCGGCCTCGCTCAGGTAGCGCTGCTCGCTCGAGTTCTGCGGCCACACCAGGGCCTCGATGCCGCAGCGGTCGCAGAAGTCGACCTCGCCGGCAAGGTCCCCGTAGTCGATTTCGTTCGCGGCGGTGTACGGCGTGCTGAGAATCATGAAGGCGCCGCGCATCGGCTTGCCCTCGGTCGCCCCGGCGCGGAGGGTCGGGAACGCCGCGGTGGCGGCGAGCGCGCCCAAACACTCCCGCCGGGTCATCGTGAACCGTGCGTCCGCCATGGCCATTCCCCCTCTCGGTGTCCGGCGTCGTCGGGCCGTGTCAGGCTGCTCATGGGGCAACCCGCCGCTCCCCGTTTGGTGCTACTCTACATCGAATCATGAAGCCCACGAGCCTGGGAAACGAGCGAGTCCACGCGCGGCGCGGGGCCGGTCGAGGGGGGCGGAACCTTCACCGAGGGTTCTTGCGGCTGGCGATGGCGGCGGCGCTGGCGCTCGTGGGCGGCACCGCCGGCGCCCAGGCCCCGAGCCGGCAGATCGGCACCGAGCCGTGGCCCGGCCCCGACACCGCCCCCTGGCCGACCGGCGACGCCGCGGAGGCAGGCTTCGACCCCGACGGCCTCGAGCGGCTCGCCCGCCTCGCGGAGTCGACCCACGCCGACTCCCTTCTCGTCATCCGCCACGGCCGTCTCGTCTTCGAGCGCTACTGGAACGATCGCGGCCCCGACGACGTCCAGCAGACCTACTCGGGGACGAAGGGACCCTTCGCCCTGCTCGTGGGCCGCGTCATCGAGCACGGCGACATCGAGTCGCTCGACCAGCCCCTCGTCGACTTCGTGCCGGAGCTGGCCGGACAGACCCGCGACCTCATCACGTTCCGCAACGTGATGGCGATGGCGTCGGGGCTCGCCCAGTGGCCGGCCCTCGACCGGGCCGACCGCGAGGCGGGGCGCAACCAGCTCGAAGCGGCGCTCGCGCGGGGCATGACCCACGCGCCGTACGACTACTTCATCTACAACAACGCCGCCTACCGGTTGCTGTTCACCGCGCTGGAGCGCGCCACCGGCCTGAGCCTGCCCGACCTGACCCGCCGGGAGCTGTTCGAGCCGCTCGGCATGGAGGGCGCCTACTGGGTGGAGATCCGCACCGACGAGCGCCTGCTGGGGTACCAGAGCATCCGCATGCGCCCCCGGGACCTCGCCAAGATCGGCCAAGTGATGCTGAACGACGGCCTGTGGAACGGTCGCCGCTACCTGCCCGCCGGCTACATCGCGGAGCTCCGCACCGCGCCGGCCCCGAAGGCGAACCCGTCCTACGGCCTGTTCTGGCACCTCAACTCGGGCGACTGGTATCTCAGCTTCCGCGAGTCCGACTTCGTGCGCCGGCGCCTGTTGCCGGGGACTCCGCCCGACGCCATCGCCGCCTGGGGCAACGGCGGCCAAATCGCGGTCGTCGTCCCCAGCCTCGATCTCGTGTGGGTGCGCACCGGGCGACGGATTCCGTCCAACATCTGGGCTCCCGGCGGCGCCACGGCGCAGCTCTCGGCCGCCGCCGTCGCCGCCGTGAGACCCTGAAGCCGTGAAGGAGGTTGCTCATGCGGGCGCTACCGATCGTCACCGCCGTCACCGCCGCGATGCTCGCGACGGCCGCTCCGGCGCCGGGGCATCATTCGTTCGCCGCGCAGTTCGACGCCGACCGGCCGGTGACGCTCGAGGGCACCGTCACCCGCGTGGAGTGGCAGAACCCCCACATCTGGGTCTACCTCGACGTGGCCGGACCCGACGGGGCAGTCGCGGCCTGGGAATGCGAGGGCGACAACCCGAACAACCTCACACGCCGCGGCTGGACGAAGGACTCGGTCGAGGTCGGCAAACCGATCACGATCCACGGGTTCCAGGCCCGCAACGGCCGCACCGTCTGCAACGGCCGAACGTGGGTGTTCGGCGGGCGGACCGTGTACGCGGCGGCCAACGACGGCGGCCCGCCAGCCGGCCCGCCGCAAGGGCGCTAGGAGTCCGCGCCGTGGAACGGGGCGGACTCCTGCAGGGTTGGTTGGGCGCCCAGCGGAGCCGAAGGCGACGGTGGGCGGGCTAGGAGTCCGCGCCGTGGAACGGGGCGGACTCCTGCAGGGTTGGTTGGGCGCCCAGCGGAGCCGAAGGCGACGGTGGGCGGGCGAAGCCGAAGAAGCCGAAGACGACGTCCCGTGGAGTTCGCAACTCCCGCGGGTGACGGCGGAGGGAGATCGCCCCATGGATAGCAGAGCCGGATCGTTCGTCTTCTTCACCACGCTGGCGATGGCAATGCTCGGCCTTTCCGCGGACATCGCCGACGGGCAGAGCACCCCGGTGCTGACCGAGCAGCCCCCGGGGGACGGCACCCCGATTCCGCGCACGCCGGACGGCCGCGCCGACCTCTCCGGCATCTGGAACAAGGGGACGCACCCCAACACGTCGGCGCCCGTCGAGCCGCTCCCCTTCACCGAGGCGGGGCTGAAGGCGTTCAACGACGTGGCCGACCTGATCGACCCGACGAGCTACTGCCGCTTCCCGGGCATACCGCGCATGAACAGCTCGCCGTATCCGATGGAGATCATCCAGCTCCCGGACCGCGTGGTGTTCCTCTACGAGTACATGCACAACTTCCGGGTCATCTGGACCGACGGCCGAGAGCACCGGCCGACGTGGCCCACGACCCTGATGGGCGACTCCGTCGGCCGGTGGGACGGCGACACCCTCGTCATCGACACCGTCAACCTGTCGGGCGACACCTGGCTCGACTCGCACGGTAACCGGCACAGCGACGAGCTGCACGTCATCGAACGCTGGCGCCGCATCAGCGCCAACGAGCTGTGGTACGAAGCGACCATCGACGACCCCACGTTCTACACCGAGCCGTGGACGACGGGCTGGGTCATGCCCCTCGCCCCCCCGGACTGGGAGCTGATGGAGTACGCCTGCACCGACAACAACCGGGACGCCGAAGAGGGCCTGCTGCAGCCCGGCGCGCTCGACGGGTCGGGTCGGGACGGCTCCGCGATAGCGACGCCGCCCATATACCCGGCCGGCGCCACGAACCAACCCGAGTAGCCCCAGAGTCGATCCGCTGGACACGCGCCGCGACGCATGACCGGCGCGGACCCGGCGCACACGAGAACCCGCCACCCGGTTGGAGAAAAGACCATGGCGTACAGAAACAGGCTCTCCCTCGTCGCCGGACTGCTCGCGTACCTGACGCCGGGCGCCGCGGCGGCGCAGGTCGACTACATCGATCCCGCCGGCGGCTTCACGCAGGTCGTCACCTCGACGCACGACGGCGTCAAGACGATCTTCGTGTCCGGGCAGGTCGGGCAGGGCGAGACGCTGCGCGAGCACGTCGAGTCGGCGTTCGCGGGGGTCGTGCGGCGGCTCGAGCAGGCGGGGGCGCGGCCCGAGGACGTCGTCAAGGTCCGCATCTTCGTGAAGGACTTCGAGCCGGCGCAGTACCCGCTCATCGCGGAGGTGCGGCTGGCGACCTTCCCCGAACCGCACTGGCCGGCGAGCACCATGATTGGCGTGCGGGAGCTGTTCGCGGAGACGCTACGGGTCGAGATCGAGGCGATCGCGGTGGTGGCCGAGCCGGGCGCCGACCTCGAGATCGAGCGCTTCAACCCGTCGAACGGCTTCCACGGCGCGGTGGCGGTGACCGCGAACGGCGTCAAGACGGTCTACGTGGCGGGGCAGGTCGGCGGCGGCGACGGCGTGACGGCGCAGACCGCGGCGGTGTGGGAGAGGGTCAGCCGGCAGCTCGAGGCGGCGGGGGCGTCGTTGGCGGACCTCGTCAAGGCCACGACCTACATCGTCGACTTCGATCCGGCGACGCATCTGGCCGAGTACCGCGCCGGCCGAGAGCAGGCGCTGGCCCTCGACGACATGCCGGCGAGCACGCTGCTGGGGATCCCTGCCCTCGCAGCCGAGCAGTTCCTGGTCGAGATCGACGGCGTCGCCGTCGTAGGCGTAGACGGCAACGCCGTCGATCGCGAGTTCATCGATCCGGCCCCCGGCTTCACGCAGGCGGTGTCGGCGCGCGGCCCTGACGGACTCAAGGTGGTGCAGGTCTCGGGCCAGGTGGGTCAGCCCGGCGACTCGCTCGAGAGCCAAGCCGACCAGGTGTACGCCAACCTCAGGCGGCGCCTCGAGGCGGCCGGCGCCGGGCCCGAGGACCTGCTGAAGGTCGTCATCTACATGCCGGAGTACACGCAAGGCGACTTCGCGGTGGTCGACGGGGCCCGCAGGGCGCACGGCTTCCCCGACGAGACGGCGCCGGCCGCGACGCTGCTGGGCATCCAGGCGCTCTTCGCGGACGATGCGCTGCTGGAGATCGAAGGGATCGCCGTCGTCGCGCCGTGACCGGGTTTGAACGTCGGCGCGCGGGCACCGGCGCGCGGGCAATAGAATGAGTCGGGCGCGAACACCGTTCGAGGACAGGAGGCGGGACATGAGGCGATTGAAACGGACAGTGGCCCTGCTGGCATGCATCGGGTGCCTCGCGGCCGGAGCGCCGGCCGCGCACGCCGGCCAGCTTCCCGACGACGTGAACGCCGAGTCGCGCAGCCGCCTGCCGCCCATCGACCGCGAGGAGCTCGATCCGGCGCGCCGAGACGCCTACGACGCGGCGGTCGCGGGCCCGGCCGGCCCCCCCACCGGTGCGGCGGCCCTGCGGCTGCACGGGTCGGGCGCGAGCCTGCGGTTCGCGGCCCCGATGGGGCGGCAGCTCACCGAGCTGGCGGTGCTGACCACCGCCCGCGAGTACGACCAGCCCTACGAGTGGGCGCTGCACGAGCTCGAGGCGCTCGCGGTCGGCCTCGACGACGGCATCATCGACGTCGTGCGGCACCGGAGGCCGCTGACGGGGCTGGGCGACCGCGAAGCGATCATCGTCGAGCTGGGGCGCGAGCTGTTCGGCACGCGGCGGCTGAGCAGCGACACCTACGCGCGGGCGCTGGCCCTGCACGGCAAGACGAACCTCGTCGACATCGTCGACGTGATGGGCCGCTACGCGAGCACCGCGGCGACGCTGACCGCGTTCAACCAGCGCATGCCGGCCGGGTGGCGGCAGTCGCTGCCCCTGCCCTTCACCCATCCCGACGACATCCATCCCGATTCGCGGAGCCGCCTGCCCCTCATCAGCCCCGCTAGCCGGACCTCGGTGGCCGAGCTGTACGGCCGCATGCTGTCGCCGTCGGGCATCGGTCCCGGGGTCATCCGCGCCTACGGCGCGGGACAGGACACGCTCGAGGAGCGGGTGGGACGCCGGACCATGCAGATCGCGGTCCTGGTGACGGCGCGCATGCACGACTCGCAGGTCGACTGGACGATGAACGAGCCGAAGGCGCTCGAAGCCGGCGTCGAGCCCGAGCTGATCGACGTCATCCGGCACGGCGGCCCGCTGACGGGGCTCGACGAGAGAGACGCCGCCCTCATCGCGTTCGGCCGCGAGCTCTTCGGCGAGGTCCACAACGTCAGCGCGGAGACCTACGCGCGCACGGAGCAGGCGTTCGGCGTGCAGGACCTGGTGGATATCGTCGGGCTGATGGGGGCCCACGCGGCCGACGCCGCGGTGCTGGCCGCCTTCGACCAGCACCTGCCGGCGGGGGTGGAGCCGCTCCTACCGGTCGACTAGCCGGGGCGGGCTCGGCGAGAGTCATTCACTGAGCCGGCAACGGCTCATGCGGGAGGTTGGCATGAAGTTCAGACGTTCCGTTTTCTTGGCGGCGCCCCTGGTGCTCTGCTCGTTCGCGGCCGCCCACGCCCAGGACGAGCCCATCGGCGTGCCGGTGCCGCCGCTCGGCGACGGCCCCTGGGTCATCGACACCGCCGAGCAGCACAAGATCCGCGTCAGCGTCGTGGCACGGGGGCTGTCGCACCCGTGGGCGATCGCGTTCATGCCCGACGGCGGCATGCTCGTCACCGAGCGCGACGGCCGACTGCGCGTAGTGCGCGACGACGCGCTCGACCCGGACCCGATCGCCGGCGTGCCCGAGGTGCGCACCGACGGCAACGGCGGCCTGATGGACGTGGCCCTCCACCCCGCGTTCGCGGACAACGGCCTGGTCTACATGACGTACACCAAGGGGCACGACGACGGACGCGGCTCGCCGGCCCTCGCGCGAGGGAGGCTGGAGGGGCACGCCCTCCACGACGTCGAGGACCTCGTCGTGACCGAGCCCTTCTACACCAACTCGGGACTCAACGGCCGCGTCGCCTTCGGCGCCGACGGCAAGGTCTACATGTCGACCGGCGGCCGCATCCGGTCGCAGGACGGCGACCTCCTCATGGCCCCGCAAGACCCCATGAGCCTGCGCGGCAAGATGCTGCGCCTCAACGACGACGGCTCGGCGCCCGACGACAACCCCTTCGTGGACGAGCCCGGCCACCGGCCGGAGATCTACACCATCGGCCACCGCAACACCCTCGGCCTCGCGCTGCACCCCGGCACCGGGGACATCTGGCAGCACGAGAACGGCCCGAACGGGGGCGACGAGCTCAACATCCTGCGGCCCGGCCGAAACTACGGGTGGCCGCTGATGAGCTTCGGGCGCCTCTATCCCGGCGCGCGCGTCTCGCAGCACCCCACCCGCGACGGCTACGAGTCGCCGGTCGTGGTCTGGCTGCCAGCCATCGCCGCCGCAGGCCTCGCCGTCTACACCGGCGACCTGTTCCCGGCATGGAAGGGCAACGTCTTCGTCGGCGCCCTGCAGGAGGGCGGCATCCCCGGCACCGGCAACCTGCAGCGCATCGTCCTCAACGACCGGCTGGAGGAGCTGCGGCGCGAGTCGCTGCTGCAGGAGTTCCGCCAGCGCATCCGGGAGGTGCGCCAGGGGCCCGACGAGCTGCTCTACGTGCTGACCGACCACGTCGACGACGGCGCGCTGCTGCGCATCGAGCCGTCGGAGTGATGGCGGGCGGGCACGACCAGGGGCGGCGAGGCTCGACCGACGCCGAACCTTGCGTGATTCCGCCTCGACGGCGGCCGGAGAGAGACGGCGAGGAGCCGCAGCCTATACTCGGCTCGTGGCCGAAGATGGACCCTTCGCACCGGGATTCAGCGGGGCGCATCGAGCAAGTTCGATAGCGCCCCGCATGCCCCGAGGCTATCTCGACGCCCCGGCCGCGGCCGCCGCTTCCTGCGCGCGCGAGCCGGCCATGATGCCCTCCATGCCGTAGTTGCCCTCGTGGCAGGCGAACTCGTAGAGCAGGTCGGGGTTCCGCTTCATCGGGTGCTGGGCGGTCCAGGCGCTCGTCCAGATGGTGGGGTCGGTGACCGTGTACTCGTACATCAGGTTCTCGTGGTCCATCAGCGTGAAACGCTCGACGAGCGACAGGTTCTCGCCCGAGCTGAGGAGCGGGCGCCCGATCTGGTCGTGCTTGCCGTTGAAGTGGACGGTCTCGACGACGAGCGTGTCGCCGTCCCAGTAGCCGCGCGAGTCGCCCATCCACTGCGCCACGCGGGGCGAGACGTGGGGGCGCCCGTCGAGCGGCACGATGCGCGCGTCGTGGTTCTGCTCGGCCAGGATGACGACGTGGTCGGGAGTCTGGAAGATCTGGATGTTGTTGTTGTAGCCGCCGGTACTGATGGGCGGTCCGGCCTTGGCGTGCTGGATACACCGGTCTCCGGCGTCGAGGTCGGTATAGCTGGCCGCGGGCAGCCGACCCCGGCGGACGGCGGCGATGCGCTCCGCCTCGGCCGAGTCCGCGCGCTGGCGCGCCCGCTCCGTCAGCGCCGGCAGGCGCCCATCGGGAGGATCCACGACCAGCGACGTGCGCCGCGTCGCGACGGCAGTGGTGCCCCGGTCGAGCCAGAAGTTGTTGTAGAAGCCCGGCGACCCGTCCTCCCGGCGGTCGACCTGGTCGGAGGCCGCCGTCGTCTCCGCGGCGCGGTTCAGCAGCAGCTCGTTCCGGGCGAGGGTCTCCTGCTCCAGGCTCGCCGCCTCCTCCGCGGTCAGGAACGCCTTGTCGCCGAGATCCTCGGGCCGCTCAAGGGGGGTCAGCGTGCGGTAGTCCCAGATGCCCTGGAGGTCGGGATGCCCCCACGGCGTGCGCGCCGTCTCGCCCGCCGGCTGGGCCGCCGCGAGCACCGGCATCAGCGCCATGCCCCCAATCACCACCGACGCCGCCGCCTGATAACGATGACTCATCTTCCCTGCCTCCTGCGCAACTCTCCTGGAATGCGCCCATGATGAACCAGTCGGCGGTTGTCGTCCACCCCCGCCGTCCGGATCGGGCGGCGAGAACCGGGCCCCGCCCGCGCCTCCCGTCCTCCTTCGGCCCCGGCCTCCTCTGGGCGGCCACCGCCATCGGGGTCTCCCACCTCGTGCAATCGACCCGCGCCGGGGCCTCGGCCGGGTTCGGCCTCGCCGGCGTCATCCTCGTCGCCCTCGTCCTGAAGTACCCGTTCTTCGAGTACGGGCCGCGCTACGCCGCCGCCACCGGTGAGAGCCTCGTCGAGGGCTACGGGCGGGTCGGCCGGTGGGCGCTCTGGCTCTACCTCGTCATCACGGTGTCGACGACGGCCACGGTGCCGCCGGCGGTCGTGATGTTCACCGCCTATCTCGTGGGCTTCACCCTCGGCCTCGACTGGGCGCTCCCGGCGCTGGCCGCGGCGGTGATGGCGCCGGTCGCGGCCCTTCTCTGGTGGGGCCGGTTCCGAGGGCTGGACCTCTCCATCAAGATCATCGTGCTGCTCCTGGCCCTGTCGACGCTGGTCGCGGCGGCGGTCGGCCTGCCGCGCGCCGACGTGTCGACGCTGGCGTTGTGGCCGAGCGGCCTCGTCGGGTCCGCCGTGCCCTTCGTCTTCCTGCTCGCCCTCGCGGGATGGATGCCGTCGGGGGTCGACAGCGCGGTCTGGAGCTCGCTGTGGACCCTGGCCAAGGGCGACGCCACGGGACGGCCGGCCTCGGTGGACGCGGCGAGGAAGGACTTTCTGATCGGCTACGTCGGCACCGGCGTGCTCGCGTTCGCCTTCCTGACCCTCGGCGCGGCGGTGATGTTCGGGTCCGGCCAGACGTTCGCGCCGGAGGGGCCGCGGTTCTCCACCCAGCTCGTCGAGCTGTACAGCGCGACCCTCGGCGCGTGGACGCGGCCGGTGGTGCTGGCCGCGGTGGTGACCACCATGCTGTCCACGGCGCTGACGGTCCTCGACGGGGGCCCGCGCTCGATCGAACGCACTCTCGCGGTGCTGCGGGCCGGGCCGGCGGCCCTGCGGCGGGCCCCGTGCGGTCCGGTCTACTGGTGGAGCCTCGCCGCCGTGGTGCTGCTGACTCTGGCGGTCCTGGCCCTGTTCATCGGCAACCTGACGACGATGATCGACTTCGCCACCACCCTCACGTTCCTGACCAGCCCCGTCCTCGGCTACCTGAACCTGCGCGCCGTCGGCTCGCGCGAGATGCCGGCCGAGCACCGGCCGGGGCGGGGGATGCTCGTCCTGTCGTGGTTGGGCATCGTCCTCCTCGGGGGAACGGGGCTGTTCTACCTGCTCACGCTCGCCCTGTGAGCGGACGGTGCCGTCAAGGCCGCGGTCCACCCCTGCGTTGGGTCGCGACGGCACAGAATGAGGGAAGCCCCGCACAGCGAGGGTTACGCTGCACGGGGCTTCACTTACCCGCCGACTACTCGCCGACGCCTGGCCGCCAGCGCCGAAGTCGCCCGGCGCGGTTCTACCTGCTCACGTTCGCCCTGTGAGCGGACGGTGCCGTCAAGGCCGCGGTCCACCCCTGCGTTGGGTCGCGACGGCACAGAATGAAGAAGCCCCGCACAGCGAGGGTTCCGCTGCACGGGGCTTCACTTACCCGCCGACTACCCGCCGACGCCTGGCCGACAGCGCCGAAGTCGCCCGGGGCGGTTCTACCTGCTCACGCTCGCCCTGTGAGCGGACGGCGCCGTCAAGACCGCGGTCCACGGCTGCGTTGGGTCGCGACGGCACAGAATGAAGAAGCCCCGCACAGCGAGGGTTCCGCTGCACGGGGCTTCACTTACCCGCCGACTACCCGCCGACGCCTGGCCGACAGCCGAAGTCGCCCGGACCCTCTCCTACTCCGTGTAGTCGCTCTCTACCTCCATGGCGATGATGGCGGCATGCTCGTACGACTGATCGAACAGCGAGGTCGCGGTGATCCAGTCGCCCGGCTCGGCCCCCGACAGGGCCATCACCGCGCGCCGGGGGATCGGCGTGCTGAAGGTGATGCGGCGGTTGTCCTCGTCAGCCGACTCGAACTGCACCGGCAGCACGTAGCCGTGCTCGAGCACCGACTGCTCCCGCAGCTCCAGGTAGCGGATGGCGCGGTCGCCGTCGTCGGTCGGCGTCCAGATCAACACGACCTGATCGCCCTCGCCGAAGCGATCGACGTAGCGGAAGACGTGCTCCTCGACCGGGGCCGCAACCGTGATGGTGGCGTCGGCCTTGTCCAAGGACACCAACTCCCCGTTCCAGGCGTAGCGGCGGGCGCGACGGGCCGGGTCGTAGGCGTCGACCAGGGTCACCGCCGGGGCCGCGAGATCCGGTCGATGGGGCGAGGTCCCGATGGCCCACGCGCCGGGGGTGAGCCCCTGCATCAACGGGGCGCTGTCGGCCGGCGGCTCGACGGTGAAGGCCACGTACTGCCCCTCGGCTCCGGCGAACTTCGCCTGCAGCAGGAAGCGGTCGCTGCCCCACAACCCCGAACCATCATCGGGCTTCACGGCGCGGATGCCGTCGGCCCGATCGTCGAACCCGGACCAGGTGATGACGATGGGGTCGCCCGCGCTCAGATCGGCCGCGACCGTCCCGGCCGGCGAGACGATGCGGGAACGGATGGTGAGGGCGCCGGCGTCCTCGTCCCGGGACACCAGCTCGCCCTGCCACCGGTACGTGCCGGCCGGCGCCACGCCCGCGAGGCGCGGGGCCGTGGAGGGCGCGTAGGCGTCGACGGTCAGCACCGGGGTCTTGCCCGCGGAGGGGCGGTGATGCGACGTCAGGGTCGCCCAGCTTCCGCGGATCATGGCCCGGAGCTCCGGGACGCGGTCCGCCGGGGGTTCCACCGAGAACGTCATGTAACGCCGCGCCGCGTCCGTCTCGACGAACTTCGCCTGCAGCAGGAAGCCGCCGTCGCCCCACAGCCCCGAGTCGGGCTCGACGGCGCGGATGCCGTCGGTCCGGTTCTCGAAGCCGGACCAAGTGATGACGATGGGGTCGCCTGCCTCGAGGGCCGCCGCCGACTCCGCGGCCGCGCTCGACACGAGGCGCGACTTGACGGTCAGAGTCTTGCCGGCGCCGTCGAGCGACACCAGCTCGCCGTGCCAGCGGTAGGAGGCGTCGGCGGTCGGAAGGACGTCGGCCGGGGCGGCCGCGTAGGCGCCGACCGCCTCGACCCCCTTGGCCGTCGGCTGGTGCGGCGACGTGCCGGTGGCCCACGCGCCCGGCCTGAGAGCCCGCACGGCGTCGATGCTGTCCGCGGGCGGCTCGACCGAGAACGTCACGTAGCGCGCGTCCACCGCGACCAGCTCGGCGTCGAGCAGGAACCGCTCGCTGCCCCACAGCCCCGAGTCGTCGGCGGGGCGCACGGCCCGGACGCCGGCCGCGCGGTCCCGGTAGCCCGACCACGTGATGCGGACCGCGTCGCCCGGCTCCAGCCCGTCGGCCGCCGCCGTCGGCGACACGAGGCGGGACCTGACCGTCAGCGAGCGGCCGGCGTCGTCGAGCGAGACGAGCTCACCATTCCAGTTGTAGGTGTCGCCGGCGGCCGGTCCGTGGCCGTCCCCGGCCCCGTAGGCGTCCACCGTCACTACTGCGGCCGGCCCGTGGGCGGGTCGATGCGGCGAGGTGACGGTCGCCCACGTGCCCTGCAGGGTCGCCCGCAGCGGCGCGAGCTCGCTCGACGGGCCGCTCACCGCGAAAGTCAGCGACTGCCGGGCCGCGTCCGCGGACACGAACCGGGCCCGGAGCCGGAACCGGTCGCCTGGCGACAGCCCCGAGCCGTCGTCGGCCGCGACGGCGGCGATGCCCTGGGCGCCGTGGTCCGACCCCGACCACGTGATCAGGATGCGGTCGCCCTGATCGAGCCCGGCGACGTCCAGGCCCCCCGGCGTCAGGACCCGAGAGGTCACCGTCACCGAGCGCGCGCTCTCGTCGAGCGCGACCAGCTCGCCGAGCCACTTGTAGGTATCCACCCCGGCTCCGAACGTGACCGCGGGTTGCGCCACCACCAGCGCCCCCGCCAGCACGACCCCGCGCCACGCCCACGGCGACGCGGTCAGACCAGCCAGCATCCCGGCCCGGTTCGACATGCTTCCCTCCTCGACGGTTCCCATGGCCTGCTCCCGAAGTTCCCACCGGACGAGTCCGAGCCGCGTTTCCGCGGAGCACCTGTCAACCGAGCGGTCGCGCCGAGCTCAGCGCAGCCGCGCCGGGGCCTCACCGCCGCCGCCCGTGGCGACGACGGCATCCGCCGACAGGAGCAGCGTCACGCCTGCTGCAGGCGACCGCCGCAAGACGATCTCTTCGGACTGTCCCATGACGCACTGTTCCGCCGCGAACGACGGACAACGCCTACGTACTGCTCATATCGGCCCTGGGAATAGCCGATGCCTGGAGGGATGGGCTTGACCGCACGCCCGCCCCGATTATGGGGGGACCGTCACGGCGGTGTCAAGGTGAAATATGGAGCGATCATCCTGCCTTGTGGCGCATGTGTGTCCCGTCGGGGCAGCGGGGAGAGCCCGGCGGCGGGCGGCGGCAGGGGCGAGAGAACAAAGAGCGCTCCGATCCGCATGCGTCCCCTCGGGACCGCCGGGCAGCGGGGAGAGCCCGGCGGCGGGCGGCGGCAGGGGCGAGAGAACAGAGCGCTCCGGCGGGGGCGGCAGGAATAAACCGGAGATTCCGAGGGTCCACGCCCCTGCAAGCCTCGGATCGGACGGCCGGGGCGGTCGTCACCCCGCCGGTTGGGACCGGTGGCGCGTGCTTCGACGACGACCGACTACTTCCAGGGAGAACCGACATGAGACTGCGTGTTGCACTCGTTCCCCTCGCTCTCCTCGCGATGGCGGCCCTCGCGGCGCCGACCGCGGCCCAGAGCACCGACTTCTCGGGTACGTGGCGCCTCGACGCCGACGCCAGCGAGCTCCCCGACTTCGAGGGCCGGGGCCGGCGGTTCGGCGGCCGGGGCGGTCGAAGGCAGGGCGGCGGGGGGGGACTCGGCGGCGGCGCCCGGACGCTGGTCGTCGTCCAGACCCCGGCGGCGCTGATCATCGAGCAACAGTCCGACCGCGGCAGCCGAGCCGCGACCTACCGCCTCGACGGCGAGGAGAGCACCAACCCGGGGCTGATGGGCGGCGAGCAGACGACCCGGTCGCGCTGGGACGGCGCCGCTCTCGTCACCGAAGGCGCCCAGTCGGTGAACACCCCGCGCGGCGACTTCACCCTGGAGTTCACCGAACGGCGCACGCTGAGCGCCGACGGCCAGACGATGACCGTCGAGGCGAGCCGGTCGACCCCGCGCGGCGACATCGACACCACACTGGTATACCGGCGCGAGTGACCCGCCGGTGGGCCGGCGGCGGGACGCGCGGCGCCGCCTCTCCGGGCCGGCCGGCGCGTCGCGACGGGACTGCGTGGCTCCCGAGGTCGCCACGAGGACGCCGAAGCCGGGAGGCCGCGCGGCGGCAGGACGGGGCAGGCGGCCGGCGCGTCACAAGCCGCAGCGACCGCGTGGCCTCCCGGAACCGCGGGCGGCCCGCGGTCACCGGGCGGCCCGCGGTCACAGGGCGGCCAGCGCGTCCCGCTGCCGGCCGAGGCGGGCGTCGCGCGCCTCGGCGAATCGCACGACGCCCGCGATGACGGAGACCTCGTCGAGATGCGCCTCGGCAATCACGTCCGGCTCGAGGCCGCCGGTCAACCAGCGGTCGTGCCAGTCGGAGACCAGCGAGTACTCGCCCGTCAGCGGTCCCGCGTCGCGGAGCGGCCACACGCGCCGCGTCCCCGTCGTCACCACCATCAGGTCGTAGCGGGCTTCCGGCGGGAGCACCGCGTCGCGGTAGGCGGCGGGCTGGCGATCGAACAGCTCCTCGCTGATGGCCGCGACGACCTTCACGTTGACGCCCCGGGCCTCGAGCTCGGGCAGCGCCTTCACGAGATTGAAGGTCGAGCTGGCCCCCTGGGCAACCACGTAGCCGTGCTTGGGCCGGCCGGGGTCGAAGTCGCGCAGCACGTAGAAGCCCTTGGCGGCCGCGCGCAGGTCGGCGTCGGCGAAGGTCGAGCGGTCGGCGACCGGGAGGTCCGGCCGCGCCACCTCGATCACGATCACGCCCACCTCCGGTTCGCGGGCCGCGATCTCCGCCGCCGCGAAGTAGCCCGGCGCCACGTCGTTGTAGTCCCAGAAGCTGAGGGTGATGACCTGCCCGCGGGGGAACAGCTTCCAGACCTGGGGGGCGAAGATGCCGAAGTGGGTGCGCGCGTCGGCCGCCGTCTCCGGCCCCGAGTGCCCGGCGAGGATGTTGAGCACGCCGACTCGGAACGGGCTGTCCTGGTTCTGCTGGCTCCAGATGCGTGCGGGCAGGTACATGAGCGGCGTGAACGCGCCGTAGCTGCCGCTCAGGGCCCAGACGCCGCTGTGGACGGCGGGGTCGAGGGACGCGCTCTGGCCGACGAGGCCCACCGCGGTGGACGCGTTGCCCGCCTCCTGTATCGCCGCCTTGAGCCGCGTCCCGGCCGGGTTCGACCGCGGGTCGTAATGGCCGGTCAGCGAACCCTTCTCGACGTTGATCGAACTGGACAGGTCAGCCGACAGGGTGAGGAAGCGGTTGCCGGTGACGTGGTTCATCCACTTGATGACCTCGGAGATGGCCCGCCTCGTCCCCGCCATGCTGCCCGCCGGCTTGAACAGCTCGATGCCGATGTCCTGCGCCTCGCCGTTCAGGCGCGCGTTCACCGTTTGCGGCTCGACGGGCAGGCGATCCACGCGCAGGCGGTCGTCGCGGAACGGGTCCCGCGTCACGTCGAAACGCAGCTTCGCGTCGTCGCGCACGCGGTCGCCGACTTCGACCATCCGGTCCGTCAGCCAGTCGCCGAGGCCACCCCGATCGAGCACCGACATCACCACGTCGACGTTGGTCTTGAACTGCCGCAGCCGCTCGGCCTCCCCGGCCGGGGCGCCGTCGCGGATGCCCTGGAACTCGACCCCGTAGCGTCGCTCGAAGGTCTCGGCGAGGGCCACGAAGTACGGCGAGTTCATCTTCATCGAGTAGGGATGGCTGGGGTAGCCCACCACCTGGGGACCGAAGCCGGGGATGGCGCCGTCCCGCGCCGCCGGCCACCACCCCTTCGTGGTGCGGCCGACGACGATCATCGGGCGTCGGTCGTCGGGGTCCCAGTCCTCCATCGCCCGCAGCGCCGCCAGCACGTGGTCGTAGTCATTGCCGTCGTCGACGGACAGCACGTTCCAGCCGTAGGCGGACCACTGCTCGGCGACCTCGTAGCCGTCCATCGACTCGGCCACCACGCCGCCGACGAGCGCGTCGTCGATGCCCGCGTTGTTGTACGAGAGCAGGATGCGTAGCCGCTTGCCGACCTGCTGGGCGACGGCCTGAGTCTTCAGCTCCTGCGCGTGCCCCGACGTCATCGCGAACTCGCCCTCGAGGGCCACGACCTTCGGCGACGCCCCCGCCCCCATGAAGTCCCAGAAGGCGGCCTTGCCGGCCGCGGTGGCGACGCCGATGCCCGACGGGCCGCCGTTGACGTCGTTGATGAGGTCGGTGGTCTCGGAGTGCCCGGCGAGCGAGCGGATGCCGCGCACGCCGGCCTGCGCGAAGAGCGGGTCGCCGTCTACGCCAGCGTCGGCCAGCAGCGTCCCGAGCACCCCCGCCCCGCGGCGGAAGCCCAGGCAGTCGATGGACAGCATCGCGATGTCCGGGTCGACCCGGAAGCGGTCGTCGCCGGTCGCGACGTGGCGGCGGGCCATGGCCTCGCCCATGATGATCCACAGGGCGTAGAGGGTCGGGATGTTGTGCCCGCCGGCGAGCAGCAGCTTGTCGCCGAACGGGTGCTTCGGGCGGCGGTAGTCGTAGCACAGACCGCCGTTCTCGGGCCCCGCGAGATGCAGGGCGACGTTGTACGGCGTGTAGGCCAGCGGCCCCCCGAAGTGCCCCGTCTGCTGGTAGTTGCCGAGCAGCGTCAGGGTCATCGCGGTCATGAAGCCCACATCGTCGAGCCGACCGCGATCGCAATCGGGCGCCTCGACGCGGAGGTCGGCCGATGCGCCGCGAGCCGCGGCGGTGCGAATCACGACCGGCGGGCCGTTCGAACCCATGCGGTCCTTCCCTCCTCTGCTCTTCGGGATTTCGACGCACTCCATCCGCGCGCGGTTCCGTCGAGGCGCGACGAGGGAGGGCGGCTCGCAGATCAGCGTCTTCGCCGGCCGGTTCGAGAACGGTGCAGACTCCGAGCAGGGTCGGCGGGGCGGAGAGCGGCGCCCCAGGCGCCGGCGCGCCGCTCTCCGGGCCAGTGGACTGTCCCAGCGCTTCCTTTACCGTCCTGCCCGCTGGTCTTCGCCGGCAAAACGCTGCGAAGGCGCCCGCGCCATGGGCAGCTTCTCTCAAGGACCGGTCAACTAGTCGGCCAAGGACGGTCAACTAGTCGGCCAGCTCGATCGGAACGGTCGCCAACTGGTCATCCCAGTGCACGTACATCGTCCCGCCCTGCCGGGTCATGTCGACGAACCCGATCTGCAACTGGTCCAGGGAACGGTCGGCGCTCTCCACCGACATGGTCGTGCGCATGACGTCCCGGCTTTCATCGTAGCCGTAGGCGCCCCAAAGCGCATTCGGGTTGTCTTCTCCGAACGTCTGCTTGACGCCCCACGTGGTGAAGATCAGCGTCCACGCCGACGGATTCGACAGGTCGGCGAACAGGGTGTACTCCCCGGCGTTCAGCCGCTGCCCACCGATGAGGAGGTCCGCCTCGGTGGTGAAGGTGGTCGTCTGGTCCGCGCCCACCCGCCAGAGCGGCGCCCCGGCGTAGATGCGCTGGCCGTACTCCCCGCCGTCGCGGAAGATGCCCTGCCTGCCGCGCAGGATCGGTCGGCCGTAGCGGATGTCGATCCAGCTGCCTCCCTCGTAACGGCCGTCGGCGTTGTAGCTGCCCCCGATCTGCGTCGCCGTGTGCCCGCGGGTGCTGGCCGGCCGGTTCTGGGCCGCCGCGACGCCCGCCATCACGGCGGCCGCCGCGACCACCGCGACGACGCCGAACATCCGAACACACTGTCCCTTCACCGACAAACGCATGCCTGTCCTCCCCGGCGCGGTCCGCATCGTCATTCGTGTGTCGTCGAGAACGAGATCCGGTGACCGCACCACTATAGATAGCCTTGCGACGACAATGAAATGGCGGAGAGGATGTCCGCCATTTCGACCCCGTCCAGATGCGTCTTCCGTCATCTGGAACCGTCCATAAGTCTTTAAATTTCAGTATTTTGCATTCCGTCTACCGTCCGCTGAACCGAGTCCCGAACCGTCCACCGAAGTATCCCGCTACCTCCCATCGGCCGCCTTCGTTCGTGCCGTCGCCGAGGCCGGCCGCTACTGCGATGGGCAAGGACTGTACCTCCAAGTCGACCCTTCCGGCAACCGACGTTGGGTCCAGCGTCATGAAGTCGCCTCCATCCGCGGACGATCGGCAGGTCTTGCCTCTTCGAACTCGGAGAGAAGAACAGGTTCCCGAGACGGCCGCCCGGCCGCCCACACCGCGACCGTCGGGTCAGGCGCCTTGCGCATCACTTCGGAAACGACGTTCGTGTCCAACAGCACGTTCATGGCCGCGGGCTCAGTCGAAGGACGGCGGCTCGCGCCCGGGCTCGCGCGGCGGCAGCTCCAGGTCCAGGCCGTTGGCCGGACCGAAGTGCGAGCCGATGATGGCTGTGAGATTCCGGGAACTCGGCTTGGGTCCGACGACATCGCGCAGGATCAGGCGCACTTCCTCTTCCATGGAGCGGCCATTGTCCGCCGCGCGCACCCGCAGCCGAGTCTTGACGTCGTCGTCGAGGTTGCGAATCGTGATGCTCGCCATCTGCCCTACCCTCCGTGCGGCAGTGGTAGTCGGCCAGGGTCAGTCGACCGCCTCGCCGTTCTCGAAGCGGAAGACGATTCGCCAGTTCCCCGAAACCCGCACGCCGGAACCGGTCCGCCCTCATCCGGCGGCGTGCTGGCCCTTGCCCGCCTCCAGGGTCGGCAGGCGAGCGATGGCGGCACCGCTCTTGCGCTCCGCAAGCCGCAGTTCATAGAGCTTCTGGAGGTTCAGCCAGAACTCCCCCGAGGTCCCGAAGAAGCGCCCCAGGCGCAACGCCGTGTCGCCGGTCACCGCCCGACGACCGTTCAGAATTTCCGTTATGCGGTTCACCGGCACGTCGATCCGCCGCGCCAGCTCCGCCGCGCTCATGCCGAGCGCGTCGAGATCCTCGCGCAGGGTCTCGCCAGGATGGTTGGGTTCGCGCATGTCATGCCTCCTCCTCAGTGCTAGTCCACGATCTGCACTTCAGTCGGCCCGGGGTTCCGGTCGGGCCACTTGAAGCAGATCCGCGACTGGTCGTTGATGCGGATGCTCCACTGCCCCTTGCGCCGACCCTTGAGCGCCTCCAGGCGATTGCCGGGCCGTGCAAGATCGGCAAGTCCGGTGGCGGCGTCCAACTGATCCAGCTTGCGCGAGGCGGTTCGGGCGAAACCGGAGAAGGCCGCCACCCGGCGACCGCGGTGGAAGGCCTCGGTCCTCCTGTCGGAGAAACCGACGATCACGAGAGGTTCCTGTCCCGCACCAACCGCACAAGTGCCATCCTAGTCAATACGTCCGCGTTACGTCAAGCGTAATGCCGGCCGACCGCCGACCGATCCTGACCACGCCGGCCGTGCGCCAGATGCGCGGGTTGCGCACTGCCGGGCCCGACCCCAGAGGAACAGGGAGAGTGCGAGTCGTCGGGATTCTCGCGTCCTCGAACCTGGTAAACTCCAAGGGGTTGATCATCCTTGGGATCCTGGCGAATGACCTCCTTCACCCCGTCCACGCTCTGGATCATCCCGCCACTGAACGTAGGAGTACCACCACAGGAGCCCGGCCCACGCAAGCAGCAGCGCTAGGACCACCGGCCACGGGAGAGCAACACCCAGCAGCTCCGGAAGCACCAACGCCGCCGCCGCCACCGGTGACGATTGCCCTGCCAACCGATGCGAGCGCACCCAGGACACTCGGCTCCCGAGCGTCCATCGTGTGCGGAAACCGATCACGGTATTCTGTTCCATTCCCTGCGCGAGCCACGACAGTGCGCCGAGGATTAGGCACAGACTCCCCCCGGGAAGCCCGCTCCCTTCGTCAACAGCCAGCGACGCGGGACTCCAATAGTCGAGGTAGGTTCCGACGACACCAAGAAACGTCAGGCCAAGCATCGCCGAAACCCCGGCCGCCACGACCTCCGCACGCGTGCCGCCCCGTTTCCAGAGCAACTTCACCACAACCCATTGGAGCAAAGCAACGGCCGGCAGAAGCCAGACAGACGACCGGGGAGCGTACGTGGTCACAGCCCCATCCGCGTTCCAGTGAAGCGGCACCTCCCCCGGGAGAATCAGCCATACCGCGTACCCCGTGCCCCACATCACTCCGAGCCAGCAAAGGCTCCACACATCCGTACGCCACCGCCAGAACGTCCCGCCCATCGCTCCCTCACCAAGACCCAAGCTACTCTGGCCCCACGGTAACACCCCGCCCCAGGCCCACCGATCCGCCTCGTCTCAAGCACGGTCCCACGCTGTACCCCTACACCACGCAAGACGGCGACGACCGTCGGCCGAGACGATAACGTACGGTCGAGATCCTAAAACTGACCCCCTGGCGACATCGAAAACTGATCCCCGAAGAAACGGCGTATATGGATCGAATTTCCGGTGGTCCACCGCGTTCCGTGAGCGCCGTGGACGGCCGGGACGCCCCGTCCAGGCCGGGCCGCAAGGCCCATGACTGCCATCCGAGCCGCGGGGCGGACGGGGTGTCACCCGCAAGGGCCGGAGCGAAGCGGAGGACGTGCGCAGCACGTTGACACGCCGGCCGTCCCGCAGCTACGCACTGCCGACCTCCCGACCTAGCCGTCACGCCCGAACCCTCTGGGCAGCGCGACGGGCTCGAGTACGCCTCGAGAATGCTCCAGGCGAAGCCCGACGCCGTCGTCGAGTGCGGCGGAGACTGGAACGCGTACGACCAAGCCGTGCGCAACGGCGCGGCGATGGCCCGCATCCGCATGGAGCGTTGCCGCGACCTGGAGCGCAAGCTGACCGGCGTCGAACACGGCCTGCGCCGGGACGAGGAGGAGCGGGCCCGCAAGCCTGCAGGGCAGACCGCAGGCAACGAGCCCCCGCCCGAGCGCCGCCCGCGAAGCCGCTACGACGGCGTCGACCGGCTCGTGTCCGGCAGGCTGCGGCTGACCGAGGCCAGCGGCCGCATCGTGCGCGCCGCGGCCCGAAGACACCAAGTCGTCGACCCCCAGACGATAGAGCGCGCGCTCTTCGTGGCCGGCAACCCGGAGCGCGACCAGCTCTTCGGCGCGGCCGGGTGGACCACGAACGACCGGCTGCGCCACGACCCGCTGGGCGTGCTCACGGGCGGCGCGAGCCCCCCGGAGCTGGACCAGGCCCTGCGCCTAGCCCGGACGATCGTCAACGCCCTCGCCCGCGCCGGACTGCCGGCCATCGCAGTCCGCGGCACCGAGCCTTCCCCGTCAGGCGGGCGCCTGCGCGACGTCGCTGCACCGCAGCCCCCGCGCTAGCAGGCTCGAGCCCGCCCTCGGCGAGGAACCTCGGCGAACCGGAACCGCCGGACCCTGGCAGCGGGCGAGGCCATATGTGGCTATACTCTGCGTGCGAGGTTCCGCTGCGGACCGACGGAGATATGGGTCGGACGTGACCGTTGGCTGTCGAGGATCAGCATGGCGAAACAACACCGATCAAGATCTGAACTCGACGAGACGATGGAGCTGCCGGCCGTTCAGGCAGGTCCCGCGGCCTCCGTGGGCATCCGCGAACTCAAGGACAACCTGAGCCGCTATATCCGCCGCGTCGAGGCCGGCGAGCGTATCGAGGTCACGGCTCATGGCCGCGTGGTCGCCGAGCTCGTCCGGCCGGGCGTGACAGCGAAGGGCACGTACCCGCGCTTCGACAAGCTCGTCGCCTCCGGCGTGATCCGCCCGCCGGTCGAAGCCGGTGACGCGACGGAAGGATGGCCGGACATCGGGCTTCCAGTCGGGACTGCCGCCGAGTTGATCACCGCCGAACGCGGTGAAACGTAACGCGACGATACGTAGAGCCGCCTTCGACCGCGGAAGCCGTCGATGTGCGGTACATCGAGTCCAGCGCGCTGGTCGCCGCGCTCATCGAGCATGACTCGAACGCCTTGGAGTCGGTCCGCGCTCCAGGGCGAAGGGTCACTTCCGCACTGACGATGGCCGAGACCGCTCGGGCGATCCTTCGAGCGCGCGCGACCGCACGGCTGACGGCCGACGAGGAGCGGGCGGCCGCCGGGCGCACCGCGGGTAGGCAAGTTGCGCCGACGGCCCCCCATCACGCGAACCGCAGGGCAACGCTGCCGGCATGCTGGCCGGCGACACAGCCTCTGGCGCCGGCCGGGGCAGTGCTTTTCTCACAGGCCAGTTCCGAGTCGATACCAGCGAAAGAGCTCGAAGATCTCGAGTCGGTGCTCGTCTTCCGCGATGATCGTGCCCATCTCTCGGGCCACGACTCCGACGACGGCCGCGTCCGGGTTATCGAATAGATCAAGGACCGTTGCGACGGTCTCGCTGACGGACTCGTCCAGAAAGGGCCGGGCCTCGACACCGACCAGGTAGGCGCCGGTGGACTCGTAGGGCACACCTTCACCGTTGTGATCCACGCCGTACCGTCGATCATCGTCCTCAAGGTAGTGTTCCAGGCAATGGAGGACACCGGCAAGATCCTTGGGTGCCGCCCTGTCGCTGAACGCCACCAACTTGAGCAGAACATGAAGTGGCAGCGGAGCCACCGGAAGCGTCGGTCCCCCTTCGATTTGAATTCGAACGGCATTGGGCACAACGTGGGCCAAGCCGGCCATGTTCAGGATGACGCCTTCCTCGAGTTCCAACCCATCTCGCGCGGACGCTTCATCGAACGGGAGGATGTCCACCCACCCCCCGTCGCGGTGGTCCAGGCGATGCGGCTGGCGTGTGCGCGTGAACCCGTAGTCGGCAAGTCGCCCCTTCAGCCTTTCGAAATCCTCAAGCCCTGGGATGACGACGGCCACGTCCACATCATTGGTCTTGCGGTACGGCCGAACGTCAAGGAGCAGTTCGGGAACGAGCGCCCCCACGATGCCGAACGGGATCCCCAACTCCCGCAGTCCGCACTCGAGGTCGACGACGACCCGCGTTAAGTCGGGATCAACGCGCTGCATCGTCGAGAACCCTCGGCAGGAGGAGTTCGGCCGCCTCGAGTGCCTGCCCGGTGCCTCGGTACCGCAGCTCGGCGTAGGCCAGCAGGTCCGGCGCAACGGGTAACTTGTCGTCCATCTCGCCGGTCATCGCCATGGGGCCGGGCGGCTCGATGACTCGCAGGTTCCCGCCTCGGGAGGCAGGCTGGGCGACGAGCGCCTTCTGGGCTTCGCGATCAGCGAGCACACTCGTGGGTGCGTAGATCTCGGTCTCTTCCGCGCGGAAGAAGGGCGCGCGCCGCTCGGCGGCGTCTGCACCCGTCAGCGCCCAGGGCTGCTCGCGCTCGGCGAGCACTCTCTGCAGCCGCGGCCAGATCTCCTGCTTCTCCTCCACCCGCACTTGGAACCAGCGCTCCTTGAGCTTCGGACGCAGCCCTTCGATGTAGGCCTGCACCCACAACGCAACCAGCGCGTGCCGGTCGTCCACTCTCCGGCCGTCCTTCCCCTTGAGCAAGAGCCCGCGTGCCGCCAAGTCGTTCATGCAACCGGCAACGGTGCCGAGGGCCACGTCCGCCTGGTCCGCCAGGGCGCGGTAGGGCCCAGCGGTCAGTCCCGGACGGATGAGGACGGCCATGACCGTCTTGATCCAGCCCTTCTGCGGCCGGCCAGGGGCCGTAGGCGGACCCTTCTGCGGCTTTCGGCCCTCCACGTGGACAAACGAGCCGGGCGCCTGCAAGTGAGCGTTCCCGGCGAGGTCGAGGTAGTCGATCTTCGCTCGTTCGAGGGCGGCTGCCTGTTGTCGGCGCACGTACGGCGCAAGGAGCAGAGGCCTGTCGCCAGCTTGGCCGGCGGGCAGGGTCGCTCGGCGTCGGTTCAACTGTTCGATCACGACTCCGATGTCCTGGTTGCTAAGGTGCCGCTTCTCCGCCACGAGGTACCGAACCGCTCCCCCTGCCGCCTTCCAGGTGACGATGCCGTCGAATCCGCCCGGGGCTCCTCCCGGCTCGCGGACGATCTCGGCCTGCGGCATCCACTTCTGCAGAGCAAGCCGGTACACCTCAAGGTCGGACGCGCGTGCTGGTCGAGCCATGTTCTAAATATTACTGTGTTCAGTAATACCGAACAAGGCCATATCGTGAACACGAGAACGGATCGACGAAGCAACGCGCCGCAGAACACCCCGCTCCACAACCTGAGCCCATGCACCCGGTGGACCAGCTCACGGCCTTCCACAAGCTGCTCGATCACGCCCCGACCGCGCGACAGGTGTCGAGAATTCGTCACTCTCGAGTGCGCATTGACAGCTGCGCCTCGGGGGCGTCGCCCCGGAGGCCCTCTCACACGCGCGCGAGGGTCACCTGACGCTCGACCAGCTCGAGGCCTTCGCGGCCACGGCGGACCGCGCCCCGCCAGCTCGACGTCTGAGCCAAGATGCGCGGCCACGAAGGGTACACGGCGACGGCCGCAATTCCAGGAGCGATGCACCAGCGAACCGGTCGATCACCAGCGGCCAATTGGCGTTGAGCATTCGCCCTTGGCCACCGGCCGGTACGCCGGCACGCTCGATCTGCCCATCGCGCCGGTCTCGCCGCGGCCAGCAAGCTTCCGGCGGACCCGCTCGCCGGTATCAATGGCCGTCGGCGGCCTCGACCCCTTCGCCGCGAACGAGAGCGCCGGCGTGCGGTGCATCGGCGCCGGCGGCACAACCGCCATCGCCCACGCCGCTCAGATGCGCGGTCTCCGGTTGATCGTCGCCGAGGACCAAGCTGCGGCCGCGAGCATCGAGTGCGGCGAAGCGCCGTGACACTCTACGAACTCGTCGCCGTGCTCGCCGGCGACCGGGACGCCGAGCCGAGTGTCTATCAACCTCGTGAGCCTCCGGCCAACCGCCGACCATCGGGCCGCCGCTTCTAGCGCCGCTCCCCGCTCCCTTACCCAACGGCGCCGCCACCGCGACCGGCCGCAGACCGCGCGAGTTCCGGGCTCGGCATCGACGGGCCGGCGAACGGGCCGCGACGACACCCCCACGAGGAGCAGGCCGGCCCTTCGCGCCAACCGGCGTCGGTTCGGCTGCTACGACGACGAAGTGCGCGTCGTGTCCGCGAACCGCAGCAGGGGCAGGACCTCAGGTAAACCATCGCGAACCGAATAGGAGGAATCGACCGCTCAACGTCGCCGCGCTACGACGAGCGCTCCACTTCGCTGAAATTCATGTTCCAACATCCCCGAAATCGGTGTTCGACTTCGCCTGGATACTCACGAGAAGACTATGCTATGATGGCTCAGGGGCTTGGTTTGCCTGTTTCTGAGTGATTTGAGCGAGCCCATCCAAGGAAATTTGAGCCGCCCAAGAGATCTAATGGGATAGCAGTGCCCGGATGACGACACGGACAGGCGGGCGTCTCGAACCATGGCGAAGAACACATCAGCATCAGCGTCCCCCGCAGAATGGGACTCAATTTGACCGGCAGAGGAACGGCAATGGATACACTCGAATCGATTCTCGCCCGTGCTTGTAACTTCGAGGCACGGTTTTCGGATTTCGCTGTGGTAGCGGAAATGGCCCGGCGGCAGGTGGAGGCGTACGAGAAGATTGGGCAAGCGACGCTGCACCAACTCGCGAATCAGGCTAGCATGCTCCCCTTCTCTCGTGATATGGAAATAGTTGACGGGTTTACGAGAAGAGCTAAGCGACGACGCAAAGGGCTCGAAGCCGCATTAGAGCGAAATAGTCGCTGCAAACGTTGTAGGGGCGTGCTAGAAATCCGAGACGAAACTTGTCATGGTACTATTGTTAGGTCGTCGCTGGTCTGCAACAAATGCAACTATACCCGGCTGGAATCGCCTGAATACTCAAGTTGCCATCACGCTGATGCTTTTCTTGAAGCTGCAGAACAGCTAAAGGGGAAGCCCCCGCTCCCGGCCTCATATACCGCTTACCAGGCTTGCGAGTTGTACCTCAGGGAGTTGGGAGGTTGCTACTATCATCCGTATGATAACGATGCAAGTGACGAATCCGACTTTGTGTCGCCGTCAAGTAAGCACAGTCTGAGGACACTGCGCGGGAAGATGGAAGAATCGAGGCGTGACCGATTGGACGCCAAGGACGTGAACGGCAAGAGCTTCAAGACAATTCTGCTTGGACTCCCGCAGGGCTTATGGCAGTTACTGAGGTACGGCGAGACGCATTCGCTGAAGCCCTGTGATGGCAGGCAGTCAGCAGAAGCGTCGATAGGCAAGGACGGAAGGTTATTGATAAACGAACAGGATGTGTACGAGATACTAACGCGAATGGCTTCTGTGATGAAGGGTTTTGTGGCAGAGGAGTTTCGACGTAATCTGGGCTTGGAGCCGAACGGACAATGGCCGCTGGTCAACAATGGCCGAAAGAGCGTGCCCCCGCATCCGTCGGCACGCTCTCACGGCGCTTGACCGCAGTCCGGTTGACTCACCCGCGCCCTGCGACCGCCCCTGCTCGCGAGCCGCCCAGCTGAGGCGCTGCAGTGGACCAATCGGGATCGGCCACGGCAAACGAGCAGCAGGACGGTGCCGTACAACAGAAGGGAGCTGGCTCGTCGATCCAAAGCGCGGCTCCTCCACTGCGTTACGGCCCTCCGGGTGACGCGCCGACCGCCGTGGCGTACGGGCTGATTGTGGCCGGAAGCAAGCTTCCGGCCGAGGAATCGACCGGCAAGCAGACGACGACAAGATGACGGTGGATTTCGGCCGGGCTCGTCGGCCCGTCCGGACCGGCGGCCGCGGTTGCAGACCGCAGGGGCTTCCTGGTCTCATTGGTGTGTCTGACCACACTGACGAGGAGGAGAGCCCCATGCGGATCACGACAGTACTACAACGCGTTCTGGGTGTCACGCAGATGTTCGTCAAGCAGGTGGAGCTGTCGGTCACGGGGGCGCTGGGTGGCGCCGTCGTGGCGCCGGTCGCGGTGCGGGCGCTGCGGCCGGAAGGCGCCGCGGTACGACCGTCAGCCGGTGCGGGGGTGGCGTCACCTGCCGTGGGGCCGGACGCCGGTGTGGTTGCGCTATGCGCCGTGGCGGGTCTCGTGCCGGCAGTGCGGGGTGCGGGTCGAACAGGTGTCGTGGGCGGTGGGGTCGAGCGCGTTCACGGCGCCGTTCGAGGAGTTGACGGCGTATCTGGCGCAGGTGACGGACCGGACGACGGCGAGCCGGCTGGCGGGGATTTCATGGCAGGCGGTCGGCAGCATCGTCGAACGCGTGGTGGCGCGGCGCCTGGACTCGGGGCGGTTCGACGAGCTGACCCGCATTGGGGTCGACGAGTTCAGCTACCGGAAACGGCACCACTACCTGACGGTGGTCGTCGACCACGACCGCCGGCGGGTGGTCTGGGCCGGCGGGGGGCGCAGTGCCGAGACGCTGCACGCGTTCTTCGACCGCCTGGGTCCGGACGGTTGTGCCCGGATCGCCTTGGTTGCTGAAGCACCCGGCGCGGCTGAAGCCGGTCGAGGCGCGGCGTCTGGCGACGCTTCGCCGGCAGAACCGGACGCTGGACCGCGCCTACGCGTTGAAAAATTACCTGGCCACGATCCTGGAACAGGCTCCGGCGGCGGACGCGCCTGCGTTGCTCGACAAGTGGGTGGGCTGGGGGCCCGCTCCCGGCTGAGGCCCTTCATCCTCGTCGCTCGAACCATCCGCAAGCACGCCGCGGGCATTCTCGGCTACCTGGACACGCGTCTGACCAACGGGCCGGTCGAGGGCATCAACAACAAGCTGCGCGTCATCGCGCGGCGCGCGTACGGCTTTCACACGCCCGGCGCGCTCATCTCGATGCTGTTTCTCTGCTGTGGCGGCATTGAATTGGCGCCGCCGCTACCCACACGAGTTTGAGGAGACTCGCAAATCGTTGGTTCATCATCGTGCTCCATTTCGCCGCCCACTACCAGGCGTGATCTTGCCGTCGACCGACTTTCCTCACGCTTCGCGCAGCCCTCGATCGAGACCGTGCCGTAGCTCGCCCGTCACTGGAAGGTGGGCCGTGCAGCTCGGCGGCCGGCAACCGACACCGGGCCGGCCGGCAACGAAGCGAAGTCGCCGGCTGCCGCTGCCGTTCCCTTCGTACACCGCAGCGTACAGCCGGGAACGGCGATGGAGGTTTGGCGCCACTGGTACACCTGGAAGTGACCGCGCGCCGCGTGCGCCGCATCCTGAAGTTGCCTCGACTATGCGGAGCTCTGCATAGGCGCGGCAACCTCAGTCGGGACGTCAGGGCGCCACAGTCGCCCGAGGCAATGACACGGGGTCGCCAGCAGTGAGCGCTCGTACGACAGATTCCGGGTCGCGGTCGATCACCGTCAGCAGCACGCGGGCAGCCCGGTCTGGCACCCGGCGGCCCTGTTCCCAATCCTGGACGGCCCGCACGTCGAGACCGAAACGGTCCGCGAACTTCTGCCGACTGAGCTTCAGCCGCTTGCGCAGGGCGACGATCCGTTCGGCGTTGGGGTCATCCACGATCCTGCAAGGGAGGGCCGACTCGCCGCGCACATGGCCGAGCACCTCTCCCAACGCGGTCTCGATGTCCTGTCCGATCCGGGTGCGGTCCGTCGTCATTCTCGTGGCCCCTCCGATTCGATGGCCGCTACCAGCCGAGCCAGCGCCTTTCTGTCCGCCGCGGTCAGATCGTCGCGGTCCGCTTTCGCGTAGGCTGCCAGCATGTAGATGGCTCCGCGGGCTGCGAGCCAGAAGTAGATGGCGCGGAGACCGCCCCGCTTACCTCTGCCGGAACCGGCCCAGCGCAACTTGCGGATGCCGCCTGTGCCGCGGATGACCGGCGCCGCATCGGGCGCGGCGACGATGGCCGCCTCCATCTCCCTGCGAGCATCCTCGGAAAGCAGCTTGCTAACGGCACGTTCATAGCGTCCCGGTGAAGTAGACGTGCATCGACTGGTTCAATTATGCGGCATTGCCGCAGGGACGGGCAACCCTGCGGGTTCCTCCAGCGGTGCGCGCCGGAAGTCTCTGAGGAAGTTCTGACCCGAACAACGAGCGCCGGCGGCGGCTGCCGGAGCTCGTGCACCCATCCATCGACCACGCTCTCGCGGCGCTGGACCGCGGTTCCGGCCGACCCAGGCGCGCCCTGCGACCGCGGGTGCGTCTGGACTGCGAGCGCGACCGCCGAGAGAAGCGAGCGGCCCCAGTCCTCCGTGCTCCCGAACCTCTCCGGAATCGGATGGACGATGTGGGCAGCGAGGCGTCCGCCAGACGCCGTCGGCGCATGGAACGAGCGGACCCGGTCCGAGTCGTGGAGCTTCACGACAACCCCGGACTGCGTGCACAGACCGAGGATGCGATCATCGAGAACAACGGCGTCTTCCGGGCGCCGGGGGTCCAGCTCGCGGAAGGCGGCCGGCTCGACGTCGACGACGGGTTCGAACTGCCGGCCCGCAGACTGCGCGGGCTGATGAGCCTCACTCCCGAACCGACCGGGGTCGCTCAGGGGCCATTCTTCCTTGCAGGAAGGCTCGACGCGCCGCGGCGCGCAACCGAACCAGATTCAGCCTGGCATCGCGCGCGAAAATGGGGGGGTAAGATACGGAGCGCGCGCCTCGTCAATCCGTTAACTTCTTGTTTTGGAACAACTTAAAGAAAATAAGTGGCGGAGAGGGTGGGATTCGAACCCACGTGCCGGTTACCCGACAAGACGCTTTCGAGGCGCCCCCGTTACGACCACTTCGGTACCTCTCCGCACAGCACGAGCCGACCCACCTCCTACGGGTGGGCTACACCCCGGGATGGGCGCCCTGGCCTCCCTGACAGGCCGACGGAACGGCTGCACGCCGACGGAACGATGACTCGGGCCCGCAGCCACACGCGGGTTGCCGTCCGACTGCGCGACCGCGCCGCTCGCCGGTCGGACCTCCTCCGGCATCTCGACCGATTCGGCCTGCGCCCTTGCCGAACCGTCCCGCGAACGCCCGTGGGGCTGGCACGTTTGCGTCTGCTAGTGTAAGCTGCCCGCAAGTCGATGGCAACCGGTCGGGGTGTCAATCCAAAAAATTGGACCCCAAGGCCAATCCGTTGAATGGCTAGGCGCGCCCGTGGTTTGGACAAGTCAGGCCAACGGCTCTGGCGCCCCAGGCTCGGCGACGGTCGCAATACGGCCGTCGTTGGGACGACGGTGGCCGGCACGCGACTTGCAGCAAAGTCGTTTTTCGCGAACGACAGCTTCACGAACGCAGGCTTGTATCGTTCAGTGTACCGCCCGCCGAACCGCCGTTCGCCGTCGAAACCCGTTCGCCGTCGCCGGAATCGCATCGAACTCGAGGGAGGCTCACATGAAGCGGACAACGGTCGTTCTCGTCGCGCTCGCCCTGCTGTTCGGGGCAGGCACCGCCACGACCCACGCCCAACAGGGACGCGCCGAGCTGCGAGGCTCGGTGACGGACGAGCAAGGCGGCGCCCTGCCCGGCGTGAACATCCTCATCACGAATCAGGATACGGGCACGTTCCGCGAGGTCGTATCGAGCGCGGACGGCAGCTACTTCGCGGGGCAACTGCTGCCGGGCGTGTTCCGCGTCACCGCCCAGCTCCCGGGCTTCAACTCGTTCGAGCGCACCGACTTCGCGGTCGGCGTCGGGCGGACCCTGGACCTCGATATCGTGATGACGATCGGCGCCATCGAGGAGACCATCACGGTGTCCGGGGCGGCGCCCCTCGTCGACCTCACCTCGTCCGAGGTCGGCGGCACGATCAACACCGGTGACCTCACCGAGCTGCCCACCGGCAACCGCAGCTACTTCGCGGCCATCGCGCTGCTGCCCGGCATTCAGTTCAACCCGTCGTCGAGCCTCGGCAACGACACCATGATCGCCAACGGCCAGACGCCGGGGACGAACAACGTGTCGGTGGACGGCGCCGCGAACAACGACGACAACAGCGGCACCTGGGCCGGCGGCCAGACCCGCGTCCCCCTCGAGTCGGTGCAGGAGTTCCAGGTCCTGACCAACCAGTTCGACGCGGAGTTCGGGCGGGCCCGCGGCGCCGTCATCAACTCGATCACCAAGCAGGGCACGAACTCGTTCACGGGGGCGGCGTTCAACTACTTCACCAGCGAGAGGATGACGGCCCTCGACTACTTCGCGTCGCGCGACGAGCTCGAGAAGCCGCCGACGAGCAAACGCGAGTTCGGGGGCGTGATCGGCGGGCCGATCGTGCCCGACAAGGCGCACTTCTTCTTCAGCCTCGAGCGTCAGCTCGTCGCGCCGAGCCGGGCCAAGGTGTTTCCGAACCGGCCGGATCTGAACTTCACGTCGGCCGAGAGCTGGGAGGCCTGGAACACGCTGATTCGCTTCGACAACCAGATCAACGCCAACAACTCCTGGGCCTTCCGGTGGCTGCGCGAGCTGGCCCCGCAGTTCGATCTGCTCGGGGGCCGCTCGGCGACGCTCAACTCGCTCGAGGACGAGACCGACAACGACCAGACCTACGTCGGGAGCTGGACCAGCGTCATCGGCAACTCCCAGGTCAACACCGTCCGCGTTTCCGCGACCCGCGAGCAGTGGTGGCGGGCCAACCCGTGCTGGCGCGACCTCGGCGGGTTCGGCGCCTCGGAGGCCGACTTCCCGACGCTGCAGACTCAATGCCTGCCGCGCTACAACTTCCGGACGTTCCAGGACAACGCGCACGACAGCGCGCGCGGCAACCGCGACCACCACTGGAGCTACTCGAATACCTTCTCGTGGTTCGTGCCCGACCGGATGGGCGACCATGACCTGAAGTTCGGCGCGACCTACCACCGCACCAACATGCTGTGGCGAGACCAGGGCAACCAGAACGGCACCTTCCTCTTCGACACCGACATGCCGTTCGACGCGAACGACTTCTACACTTGGCCCGAGCGGCTGCACATCCGGGTCGGCGGGCAGCTCACGTCGCCCCAGGACTTCCACACCCTCGAAGCGTTCGCGCAGGACAAGTGGCAGGTGACGGACCGGCTGACCCTGAGCGCGGGCGTCCGCTACGACCTGGAGGTCTTTCCGCTCGCCAACGAATACAACCCGTTCTTCGGGCCCGACGCCATCGGGGTGCCCACGGCGCTGGGCGGACCGGGCATCGGTTCGCCGGCCGACCTCGGCGGGCGGATGTATCCCATCGACTACAACAACTGGTCGCCGCGCACGTCGTTCGCCTACGACCTCGCCGGCGACGGCCGGTCGGTGCTGCGCGGAGGCTACGGCATCTTCTACGACAAGACCCTGGGCTACGCGGTCACGAACTACCAGCAGTCCACGCCGTACATCGACTCGTTCACGGCCAGCTTCCCGCAGAACGACATCGACCCCGGTCCGTCGAACGGCAGGGCGCCCGGCGGCGAGCTCTACCGGCTGATCGAGGTCACGCCCGGAAGCTGCCCGGCGAACCCGAACGGGAGCGCCTGCCCCACGGTGAACCGGCAGGTGCTGAACGAGCTGTTCCCGGCGGGGAGCCGCCGCCTGAACACCGGCTCCATCGAGTACGACAACCCCTACCGCGAGCAGCCCTACGCGCACCAGTTCACGATCGGCTACGAGCGCGAGCTGAACCCCGTGCTCTCGGCGTCGGTCGATTACGTCCGGCAGCTCGACCGCGATACCCACATGCGGCAGAACCTCAACCCCCTCATGCGGGCCGGCACCGCCCGCACGGATCCCGTCACCCGGTCGGATGTCTTCGGGGTGCTGGCGGGCACGCTCGAGGACGACGACTGGTACGCCGGCAACGTCCGCTTCACGACCAGCAACGGCAGCGGCACCTACAACGCTTTGAATTTCCAGTTGGAGAAGCGTTACGCGGACAACTGGGGTTTTCGCGCCGTGTACGCCCTGGCGAAGAAAGAAACCAACACGCTTTGGTTCACTTACACCAACTTCTGCCAGGTCGGCGACGCCCTGAACCTCGACTGCCTGTGGGGGCCGAGCGAGTACGACCGCCGGCATAACCTCACCCTGAGCGGACGGACGGAGATTCCCGTGTTGGGCGGCATTACGCTCAGCAGCGTGCTGCGCTACATGAGCGGGGCGCCGTTCCACGTCCAGGACAGCAATTTCGATCTGGACCGGAACGGCATCGGCCCCGACTTCCTGCCCGCCGGCACCTACAGCGGCACCGGCCAGGACGCCATCGCAGTCGACCACGCGGGCGGGCCCTACGGCGCGTACGGCCCCGACTTCCTGCAGCTCGACATCCGGTTCGGCCACCGGACGCGCTGGGCGAGCCGTCAGACGCTGGACATCTTCTTCGATGTCTTCAACATCACCAACCGGGCCAACTTCAACAACCCAAGCGGTGACCAGCGCGGGAACTTCCTCGTGTTGACCGGGCTGCGCGCGGGCAGCGGCTTCCCGCGGCAGGCGCAGTTCGGCATGCGCTGGGGATTCTAGGTAGTTCTAGTCAGTTGGGAGTCTGCGCCGGACAACGGCGCAGACTCCCGGCGGGTTGCTTGGGCGCCCAGCGGAGCCGTAGGCGACGCTGGGCGGGCCAGCTCCGTCTCGCCGGTCGGTCGGCGGGCGTGTCAACCGAGGGAGGCGCCCAGCCCCTTCGGTACGCGCGGCATCGGCAGGCCGCGTCACCGATGAATCGCCATGGGCTCGGCGACGGTGCGCCACACGTCGCCGGCAGGAACCCCGGCGCGGCGGGTACGCGCCGCGCCGGGCGCTGCTCTCGATGCACGACATGACGCGCGTCGGCGGATCAGGCCGGCGCGGGCCGCGCTCCCCGCGGAGTCGCCTATAATGAATGGTGGGTCCACGGACGACACACAGGTCGCGCACGGATGAAGCGGGGCCGAGCACCCGACGCCAGGGCGGATACGGGGAGCCCAGGGTGCTGAAGGGGGGATCAACCATGTTCGATTTCATGAGGTCGTGCCGACGGCTGGCGCCGGTCGCGGCCATCGTGCTCGCATCCGCCGTCCTGGGAGAAGCCCAGAACAGCGCCCGCGTGTTCGGCGTCATCACCGACCGCGAGGGCGGGCCGGTCGCGGGCGCCACCATCACGCTGGAGTTCGTCGGAGGGCTCGCGCGGAGCTTCGAGTTGACGACCAACGACGCCGGCGAGTATCTGCAGATGGGCCTGATGCGCGGCCCCTACACCCTCACCGCAACCAAGGAGGGCGTGGGCATCAACCGCGTCGCCATCGACCTGATGGCGGGGCAGGAGTTCGAGCAGAACCTGATGCTGCGCACGGTGGAGGAGCTGTACCGAGAGAGCCTGTCGACGGAAGAGCGGGCCGCCCTCGACGCCCGGAACACCACTACCGACGCTTTCGAACAGGGACTGGCGTCGTTCCGCGAAGGCCGGCTCGACCAGGCCGTGCAGCACCTGCGGACCGCCATCGAGGCGACGCCGAACTGCGACGAGTGTCAGCGCAACCTGGGCATCGTCTATGGCCGTCTGGAGGCCTACGGCGAGGCGGAAGCGGCCTTCAGGGCGGCGCTGGCGCTGAACCCCGAGAGCGCCGAGTCCTACGAAGGATTGGCCGAGATCTACAACGCGCAACGTCGTTTCGACGAGGCGGCCGAGGCGAGCGCCGCGGCGGCGCGCCTGTCGGGCGGCGGCGCGGACGACGCCACCGCGGTGTTCGACCAGGGCCTCATCTTCTGGAACGCCGGCCGGCTCGACGAGGCGCGGCAGCAGTTCGAGCGCACGCTGGAGCTGGACCCCGGACACGGCGAAGCCCACTACTGGCTCGGCATGGCGAACCTGAACGCGGGGCAGGTGGCGGAGGCGGCGGCCGAGTTCACGATCTATCTGGAACGCGAACCGGACGGCCGGTTCGCGGAGACGGCGACGGGCATTCTCTCGTCGATCCAGCCTTGAGCGGTGCTTCCGCACCGGGGTTCGGCGTGCGGAGACCGCGGCCGGGCGGGCCGCCCTCGGGGCGCGGCCCCAGGGCGAGAGTCGGCGGCAACCAACGGAGCCGTTTCGTCAGCCGGAGTCCTCGCGACGAGCTTCTCGCCCCCGGCCGTCGCTCGCCATGATCGCGGGCACGGCACGGCGGCGACTCCGTAGACGGCGACGACGTCGCGGCGCCGGGCCGCCGCGACTTGCCGCGAAATCGAACCGGGTCCCGTCGGCGCCGTCCGTCGTGGATTTTTGAAATCACTGTGGAGGATACAAGGATGCGAAGAACGACAGCGTTACTGGTCACCGTCGCCCTGTTGCTCGGCGCGACGGCGACGTTCGCCCTCGCTCAGGTCGGTCGAACCGAGCTTCGTGGTCGCGTGACCGACGAGCAAGGCGGCGTCCTGCCGGGCGTCACCGTTCTCATCACGAACCAGGACGACGGCACGTTCCGCGAAGTCATCAGCTCGAGTGACGGCACCTACTTCGCGGCGCAGCTGTTGCCCGGCACCTTCACGGTCACCGCGTCGCTGCCGGGCTTTTCGACGGCCGAGCGGACCGACTACGTGCTGACCGTCGGCCAGACCACCGACCTCGACATCGTCCTGACCGTCGGCGGTATCGAGGAGACGATCACCGTCTCGGGCGCGACGCCGCTGGTCGACCTGACCTCCGCCGAGGTGGGGGGCACCGTCCAGGCGGACGAGCTGGCGGAGCTGCCCCTGGTGAACCGGTCCGCGTTCGCCGCCATCGCGACCCTGCCGGGCCTTCAGTTCAACCCGTCGGCGTCGCAGGGCAACGACTCGATCATCGCCAACGGGCAGACCGGGGCCGCGAGCACGCTGAACACCGACGGCGCGAACAACGCCGACTCCACCAGCGCCGGGGCGGGCGGCAGTCAGGTGAAGGTGGCGATCGAGTCGGTCTCGGAGTTCCAGGTCATCACCAACCAGTTCGACGCCGAGTTCGGTCGGGCGAGCGGCGCCATCATCAACGCAGTGACGAAGCGGGGCACCAACGAGATCAGCGGCGCCGCCTTCAGCTACAACACGTCGACGGCGATGACCGCGACGGACTACCTCACCCAGCAGACGGACAACCCCAAACCCGAGAACAGCAAGTACGAGTTCGGCGGCGTGCTCGGCGGCCCGGTCGTCCGCGACCGGGCCCACTTCTTCTCCAGCCTGGAGCGGCGGCTCGCCAAGCCGGGCCGGTCGCGCATCTTCAACAACCGCCCCGACTTGAACCGCACGTCGAACGAGGACTGGCAGGCCTGGAACTACCTGATCCGCTATGACCAGCAGATCAACGCCAACCACTCGTTCGCGGTGCGGCACCTGCGCGAGCTGAGCCCGGAACTCGACGTCTTCGCGTCGACCCTGCGGACGGCCAACGCGACCTCGGAGAACGACGACGACGAGTGGATGATCGTCGGAAGCGCCACCAGCGTCCTCGGCAACAACGTCGTCAACACGTTCCGGGCCATGCGGAGCGAGGAACGGTTCGCGGGCGGGGCCTCCCAGTGGGTCGCCGCGGGCGGACCGTCGCTCCGAACCGGCGTGATGCGCGACCTGCCGCCGGGCTACTACACGAGCAGCTACCAAGACAACATCGACACCACTTCGAGCGGCCGCGACGACTTCCAGTGGCAGTTCACCAACACGACGTCGTGGTTCATCCCCGACCGGTTGGGCGACCACGACGTCAAGTTCGGGGGCAGCTGGAACGTGAACACCATCAGGGACTTCAGCGAGGATCACCTCGGCGGAGAGTTCCGGATGGCGAGCGAGACCCTTCCGTTCGACGTCGACAACCTCTTCACCTACCCGGACCGGCTGCGGATTCGGGTCGGCGACCCGAACGGGCGGTTCTTCGAGTACCCCGGCGACAGCCTGGAGCTGTTCTTCCAGGACAAGTGGACGCTCAACGACCGATGGACCCTCGGGCTCGGCATGCGCTACGACGCCGAGCGGCTGCACGGGAGGCTCGCGTCCAATCCCCTGATGCCGGCGGGCCAGGATCCGCGCGACTGGGACAACTTCTCGCCCCGGCTGTCCGTCGCCTACGACGTGGAGGGCGACGGCCGGTCGGTCATGCGAGTCGGCTATGGCCGCTTCTACGACCGGACGCTCCTGAGCGGGCTCGACAACGTCCTGCAGGACCCGGCCATCCAGACGTCGTTCGACGTCACGTTCCCGCGGAACTTCAACCGCGACCCCAACCCGCGCCTCGGGCTGCCGGCGACGGATCCGGAGCTCATCGCCGCGACCATCGTCGTGAGGCCGGGCGACCCGCTGTACTCCCAGTGTCCTCCCGCCACCGGCAACGCCACCAACGGGTGCGTGCTCGTGAACCACGACTGGGTCGCCGCCAATTTCTCGGGGGCCGAGCAGTTGAACCAGGCCCGTGTCTACCTCGACAACGAGCGGCGGAACCAGCCCTGGTTCCACCAGTTCACGGTGGGCTACGAGCGCGAGCTGTTGCCGACCCTGTCGGTCTCGGCCGACTACATCATGATGCGGGGCCGCGACCTGCTCAACCGGATCAACTACGTCGCGCCGTTTCGGCATGACGGGCTGAGCCAGTCCGACCCCCTGACCTTCTACGACGTGGGAGGCGCCTTCGGGGGGCAGCGGGTCGAGGACCGGACGGACACCGTGTTCTACGCCGGGGGCGCCATGGATCCCCGCACGGGATTCCCGCTCGCGGGCACGTTCATCAACCGGGTGCTGTCGATCGAGAGCGTCGGTCGGTCCTCGTACGACGCCCTGAACCTCGCCGTGGAGAAGCGCTACTCGAACCGCTGGGGCGCCCGTCTCTCCTATGCGCTGGGGCACTCTCACGGAAACTCGTTCGAGCAGTACGGCACCAACGGGCCGAGCCTCAACGGCGTCCAGAGCCAGGTGCTCGGCGAGCTCAACATGCCCGAGAACTGGCAGGATGCGGAGACCGACCGGCGGCACATCCTGACCCTCAGCGGGAACACGGAGCTCCCGGGCGGGATCACCGCCGCCGCCATCTTCCGCTACATGAGCGAGCTGCCGTTCACGATCTACAACAGCACTATCGACATCAACCAGAACGGCTCGCTCTGGGATCCGCTGCCGCCCGGGATGTACACCGGCACCGGGGCGAACCCCATCACGGTGGAGCAGACCCGAGGCAACTGCGAGCTGATCAACGCCGTCGGGTGCCAGGCCGCGGCGCGCTCGGCCGACTACCTCCAGCTCGACCTCCGGTTCGGCTATCGCGTGCGGCCGCGCGCGGACCAGACGATCGACATCTACCTGGACGTCATCAACCTGACCAACCGCACGAACTGGAACCCGGCCAACGGGAACCAGAACAGCGGTTCGTTCTTGAACTACACGTCGCTGCGGGGCGGCGGGTTCCCGCGTCAGGCGAACTTCGGCATGCGCTACGGCTTCTAGCGCTAGCCAGCCAGGCCAAGCTAGCTTAGTTGGCCAAAGTCGGCCGGAGCGGGCATTTCCGGACAGACCGGTCCCGGGAGCGACGTGAGCTTCCGGGCCGGTCGACTTACGGGGTTGCGCAGGCGGAACCGGCCGGCGGCGGAACCGGATTCTGGAATCCGGCGGGGGCGGCGGCCTCCGCCGCCGGGGAGGGCCGGGCGCCGAGCGCTCGGCCCTCTTTTTCGTTGATTCGCCTGTCTGTCTTCGTTGCGGCGCGCGGGGCGGGCCGGCCAACCGAGGCCGGTGTGGCTTTATTCGGGCTGCGGCTCCTGCCGCTGCAGACACTCCGACACGATCGAGTCGCTGCCGAACACCTGGAAGGCGGCCCGCTCACCGCTCAGGCTCACCCGGAGACTCGCGGTGGTGCGCAGCAGCCGCAGGAACGTATCGACGCCCCGGCCGCCGGTCAGTTGGAACAGGCGATCGCTGATGGGCGTGACCGCCACGTTCTGCCGCTCGCCGGGAACGGCGCGCAAGGTGGCCCGTTCAGTCGGCTCCACGCGCGCGGGAAACTCGAACCCCCCGTTGACGCCCCGGAGTTCGCACACGAGGATGAGCGACGCCCCGTCCTCGTTCGTGAGCTGGAACTGGGCGCTGCCGCCGCCCAGCTCCGTCGTGGTCCACGCCGGCTGCGCCGCCGTCGGCGCAGCGCCGGCGGCAAAGAGCAGCAGGGCCGTTGCGACGATGTTCCTCATGAGGGTTCTCCCTTCCGGACACACGGCTCCGCGTTCCTGTCGACGACAGGTCCTGACGCGGACCATCCAGCCTGCGCATTCGTGCGTGTTTCACTCGTAGACGAGTCTCCCGCGAGCGGTTCCGGACCCGGGGCCGGCCCGACCGCCGAGGCGGGGAACCGGGTATCGCCGGCCGGCGAAATCGCTGGTTCGGCATGGCTCGGGCAGCGGGACGGCGCCCCGCTACGATCGCGGTCCTGGCGGGTTGGTTGGGCGCGCCGGCAGAGCCGACGAAGGCGGAGGATCAGCCCTGGCTGCCGACCTGCAACCGGTTGATCACCCGCACGGTCTCGAACGCTTGGCGGGCGATCTGCTCGACGACCCGCCTCTCGACACCGCTGCGCACCGAGCCTACGAGCAGCACTTCTCCCTCGTGGACGAGAATGCGGAACGGCGAGTCGGCGAGCAGGGCGTACTGCGCGAACACGGGGTGCCTCTGCACCCGCTGCGCGATAAGCCGGCGCAGGTCCCGATCGCGGCGGGACGCCGACTGCACGAAGAGGTCGAGGACAACGTCCTGAACGCCGGGAATGCGGGCGATGCGGGCGAACAGCTCGCCCGGCTTGTCTCGGTCCGGCGTGACGCTGCCGTTGAGCGTGACGACGCCGTCGACGACCGAGCCTCCGACGTAGTCCCAGATCGTGTTGTACCGGTAGTTTCGAATCGCCGCGCCGACCGCGGCCGCGAGCTCGTCGTCGTCTTCGCGGCCGGGAATCACGAACTCGCTCGCGACGGTGTCGACGCCCTCGATCTCCAGGACGCGGTCGATCGCCCGGGTCTTCACCCACAACGTCGGCACTTCGCCCGACAGGGTGACCTCGGAACCGTCGACGCGGTAGTCGATGCGCCGCAGGTCCAGCTCTTCACGCAGCACGGCGCCGACCTCCGCGAGCACGGCGGCGGGGCCCTGCGCGGCCGCCGCCGTCGAGGGCGTCGCCGTCGTCACGCCGGACAGCGCCAGCAGGACCGCGAGTCCGGCGCGCACGGTCATCGTCCCCCCGCCACGCCGGTGCTCGCGGGCCAGCTCAGCGTATAGGACGTGCGCGACTGCACCGCCATGCCGTCGCGCGCCACGGTCACGTCGAGGGCGCGGCGCCGATGGGTCGGATCGGGGTTGCTCGTGTAGTAGCCGAGCACGTAGTAGTCGCTGGTCTCGGCGTCGATCTGGCGGAGCATCCCCTCGAAGTTGTTCGTGTTGACGATGGAGATGCCGCCGGTGAGCTCGGCCAGCGTGCGCAAGCTGGACCGCGCGGCCAACTGGTACTCGCGCCACGCTTCGAGCGGGACGTCGTAGTCGATGTCGGGGCTCGACACGAGACCGCGCGGGTCCAGCGTGTAGAACGTCGTGTTGGTGCGATTGGCGGCGGCGGCCAGCTCTTCCACTTCGCCGATCAGCTCCGCGTCCGAGAACACCGTGCCCTGGCGCTGGATTCGATCGAAGGGCGCCAGCTCCGCCGCCATCTCGGGGTCGTTGGCGGCGAGATCCGACCGGCGGTCGCGCAAGAATCGATCCGCCCGGTTGGTCCGGTAGAGCCGCTGCAGCTCGAACGGATTCAGGTCGTATCCGGTGCTGATGTAGAGCAGGACCTTGCGTCGATCCTGGACTGATTCCAGGTTCTCGAGGAGGGTGTTCACGGTCAAGAAGGCGCGATGGGCACGCCACCGCAGCTCCGCCGGCCCGTCCCGCCCGTCCTGCACGTCGTGGATCAGCTCGCGCGGGGTCAGGCCGGTGCCGATGATGCCGTCGACCGAGGCCTTCACCAGCTCTCGATCGTAGGTGATGTCGATCGCCGTTCCCGCCGAGTCGTTCGAGATCAGCCCGACGAGATCGCCGTCGTGCACGAGAATGTCGACTACGTCCTTGATGAAGTGCCGGACCCGCGGCGTACTCTGCGGCTCGAGGTGCATGGCATCGACGAAGAAGATGAAGATGCGCCCCGCGATCTGGTTCGCGGGCGCGGTGCCGGGCAGGATGATGCCCTCCTGCACCGCCGGCGCCGGCGAGAGCTGGTTGAAGACGCGGCCACCGTGCACCAGCACGAGCGAGGCGACCTCCTGGGGCACACCGTCTTCCGAGACGCGGAAGTCGGCCGGGGTCAGGTCGGGGACGAAGACGCCGTCGGCATCGCGCACGATGACGTCGGTGCGAATCAGGGTGACGCCGGTGCGGAAGGTCCCCGCATCGGGAAGCTGCCCGCCGCCGGGCTGGGACGACTGCGGCGGCGGCGGCTGGGTCTGCGCGCCGGCGACGAGGCCTACCGCGAGCACGGCCAGACCGGCGCCGAGACCGACGCGCATCCACCTGGAACGAACGCTGCGAAGGTGACACATGCGGAACCTCCGGATCTCCCCTGTCGACGCGGGTACCATGTTACCGCGTCGGCGACGCGGATCAAGCCTTCCTCCGCTTCTCCTCGACCCGGCGATCGGCGAAGAACGCCCGCATCAGCCTGGTGCACTCGGGCTCGAGCACGCCGCCGGAGACCTCGACCCGATGGTTCAGCGCGGGGTGGTCGAGCGCGCGCATCGTCGAGCGCACCGCCCCCGCCTTGGGCTCGGCGGCGCCGAAGACGAGCCGGCCGACGCGGGCGTGCACCAGGGCGCCGGCGCACATGAGGCACGGCTCGACCGTCACATAGAGCGCGACGTCGGTCAAGCGGTAGTTGTCGACGTTGCGGGCGGCGTCGCGCAGGGCGACGATCTCGGCGTGGGCAGTGGGGTCGGTCGCGTGGATCGGCTGGTTGCTGCCCCGCCCGACGACGGCGCCGTCGAGCACGACGACGGCGCCCACCGGCACCTCGCCCCGCCCGCGCGCGACCCGCGCCTCGGCGAGCGCCTCGCGCATCCACCGTTCGTCGGCGGCCGGCCCCACCTCGCGGACCGCCGCTACTGGGTCGGGCTCTCGTCGATCCACACCCGGACCCGACCCTCGGGATGAATCACCTGGACCATCTCGCCCCGCAGCGCGCTGAGCGCCTGGATGGCGGCGCGGACGTCGAGGGTCTCCCCGGCGCCGGACAGAAGCGCGTCGACCACGCTCACCGGCACCCGGACCTGCACCTCGCCGACGAAGCCGCGGCCGCGCCCGAGGGCGCCGCCCTCGTCGCGCTCGGCGCCGCCCTCATCGGCGTCGCCCTCGTCCCCGGCGTCATCACCGTCGCCCGTCCCCGTGACGTCGACTAGGATGGTCTCGCCTTCGCGGGCGACGCGGACGCTCTGCCGGCCGTCCCGGATGTCGGCGATCTCGATGTCGCCGGCGTCGCGGAGCTGGCTCCACGCGGCGCGGATGGCCGTCACCGGGATCTCGCGCCGACCGCCGAGCTGAAGCTGCCCGTCGCCGTCAACGATGGCCTCCGGGGCCATCGCCAGGACCGCCTCGATGGCGGTGAGCGGCAGGTTGAGGCTCATCGTGGTTTGCCCCGACACGTCCACGTGGACCCAGGGTTGCGGGTCCTGCTGCGACGGTGCGGCCTGGAGGCCGATGGCCGCGCCGGACGCCACGAACACCGCCATCGCCCCGAGCACCGCGCGTCGAACCGTGGTCGCCTCGGTCACTGTTCCCTCCCGGATTGCCGGGCCATGCCGCACGACCGGGGGGGCATGACCGCATGCGCCCGCGTGTTCACCGGAGGTTGGCGTTCAGGCCAATCCCGCCGGTCGCCCCCGGCCCTGTCCGGTGTATACGGCGGGGCCGCGGGGAAGTTCCGTCCGGGGCCCGACGCCACGACGACGCACGCACGGCGGCGCGGATGCCGATGGCTCGGAGAAGGGTCCATCCGCGGCGCGCGGTCACAGGGTCAGATTCAGCATGACCCGCGCGGTGCGCGGCAGCGACGGGTGGAAGTGGATGTCCTCGATCCCCTCGAGCGGCTCGCCCGGCAGCCGCGACAGGTAGAAGTAGTCGATGTCGGACACGTCGCTGTTCAGCAGGTTGAACGCTTCGACGGTGATGTTCATTCGCTCGTTCACGCGGAAGCCGACCTCGCCGTTCCAGATGGTGGTCGACGCCGAGCGGATCGAGCCGTCCTCGATCAAGGGGCGGGGACCGAAGTGCCGCAGCCGGATGCTGCCGAACACGCGGCGGGCGGGCTCGACGGTGAGGGCGCCGCCGACCACCCGGTCGAGGGCGCCGGGAACGAAGCTGCCGGCCGGGTCGTTGTCCGAGAACCGCGCCCGGCTGAACGACAGGTCGACCTCGCCGGTCATCCAGGGCGTGAAGCGCGCATAGTTGGTCCACTCGACGCCCCACCGGTGGCTGGGCCGGCTCGCCTCGGTGATGCCGGCGTCGCCGACGAACAGGAGCTCGGAGTCGAACGAGAGGTACCACAGGGCGATCGTCGACTGCAGACCGGGCAGCGCCACGGTCCGGAAGCCCACCTCGCCGCCGCGGGCCGGGACCAGGGGGTCCTCGCGGTCGACGGGGTCGCCGCTGACGGGATCGACGCGGACGGTCGCGGCCCGAGGATCGTTGCTGTGGAACCCCCGACCGTAGTTGAGGTAGATCTCGCTCCCGGCCCACGGCCCGAGCACGGCAGTGAGCTTGGGGCTCACGAGGGCCGTGTCCCCGCTTCCCGAGTTCAGGGGATTCTGCGCGACGACCTCGTAGCGATAGAGGTCGCCGCGCATCCCCAGGGTGGTCCGGAACACGGGGTTCCACTCGATCTCGCTCTGGGCGAACAGGCCGACCGTGGTCTGCCCGACCGCGTCGTCGCGGATGGTGTTCGTGCGGCGCCTCGCAATGGTGTTGTAGAGGCCGACGGTGCTGACCGCGTCGTTACGCACCGACGCCCCCACCGACGACTCGGCGGGCCGGTCGAGAACCCGGCCGAGGCGCCGGTGCACCACCCGGACCCCCGAGCTCCAGCGCTGCCCTTCCTGCTCGACCTGGTCGCCGTCCACCGGGTTCTCCAGGAAGTAGGTGAAGTTCTGAAACAGGTTCAGCCCGCCGCGCAGCGCGTAGGCGGTCACCCGCGTCGACTGGTTCGCGCGGGACCGCAGGCCGTCGAACGTCAGCGAGTGACGGAAGGCATTGCCCGCGTCGGTGGGGTCGATGTTGCCGAACCGCGTGATGAGCCCCTGCTCGACCGCGCGGCGCGGGATCTGGTCGGTGGCGTTCCAGTGGCCGTCATAGCCCATCGCGGTCAGCGAGAAGGCGTTCTGGAGGTCGCCCCGGCTGTACCGGATCACCCCGTTCGCCTTCCGCATGTTGTCCTTGAGCTCCCACGGCCCGTCGTTCCTGCCGAGCTCGAGGGCCATCAGCAGGTTGCCGCCGGCCACCTCCGGCGACACCGCGCCGAGGGCCCGGCCCCAACCCTGCCCGCCGGTGCTGAGGCTGAACAGCGGCCGGTCGAGGCGGTTGACGTAGCTGATGTTCGCGGAGCCGGCGGCCGAGAAGTCGCCGTGCTCGGCGAAGTACGGGCCCTTGGTGTACTGCACGCCGCTCACGAGCTCGGGGATGAGCTGGTTCACGTCGGTGTAGCCGTGCGCGTGGGCGCCGGACGACTCGTTGAGGGGCACCCCGGCGAGGGTGGTGGCGAAGTCGGACCCGTGGTCGAGGTTGAACCCGCGCAGGTAGTACTGGTTGGCCTTGCCCTCGCCGCTGTGCTGGCTGACGATGAGCCCGGGCACCGCCTCGAGGACCTCGCCCGGCCGCATGATCGGCCGGGTCTCCAGCTGGGCGGCGGTGATGGCTCCGACGCTAGCCGAGGTCGCGACCCCCACTAGGTTCTCGCGCGGGTCGTCGAGGTCGGCGATGTTCCGGAACGTGCGGCTCCCGGTGACGACGACGTCGGCGGTGATCGCGAGGGCGAGCTGCACGTCGACGGTGACCGGCTCGCCCGCCGACACCGTGAAATCGGCGCGGCCGGTGGAGAAGTTCACCAGCCGCACCACCAGCGTCGCGGGGCCCGACGCCACGCCCCGGACGGTGTAGCGGCCGGCCTCGTCCGTCCCCGTGAACCGGTCTCCGGCCGTGGTCTCGACCGCCACCGCCGCCCCGGGGAGCACGCCCCCGGTGTCGTCGGTCACCGTGCCGGTGACGACGCCCTGCGCCTGCGCGAGCACCGGCGCCGCCGCCGACAGAAACGCCAGGACGACGACCGGCGCAACCACGCACGCACGCCGGCGACCTCTCGCCCGCCACCAGCCGCTCGGGTTCAGAAACACGACGTCTCCCGGCGCCGACGCCGCTCGCATGCCCTGTGCAGGCGATGGGTCGACGCGCCAGACTCTGTAATCTGCCAGAAACAGAGGGAAACGCCACTGAAGAGTGGCTGACGCGTTCCTGAAGAATTGCTGAACGCGCGATCCGGCCCCGCCGCTAGAGCTAGAGCGACGCGATGAAGCGCCCGGCCAGCGACTCGGCGGTCGCGCGATTCCAGGTCTCGTTGACACCGACGAGGACGCTGCCGTCCGGGCCGGGGCGCCCCAAGTCGACGCCGCGGTCGCGCAATCGGGCGCGGAAGCCGGTCGTGTCGTCGGCGGACACCCGAAGCCGGAAGAGGTTCGTGGGGGCCGGCATCCGCTCGACCGCGAACGCCTCGTGCCGGGTGATCCGCTCGATGAACGCCTCCGACACCTCGACGGCGCGGCGGAAGCGGCCCACGAAGCCCGGCACGTGGTGCAACGCCACCGCCGCGAACGGCCAAGCCCCGGGCAGCCCCGAGCCGAACATCCGGCGGGTGTGGTACATGTCGTCGAGCAACGCCCGCGGGCCGGCCAGGATCGCGCCCGATGCGGCGTTGAAATACTTGTAGAGCGAGACGTAGACCGTGTCGAAGGGCCGCGCGTACTCCGCCACGTCGACCCCCGTGCACGCGCTCTGCAGGAAGAGCCGGGCGCCGTCCAGGTGCAGCCGGATGCCGCGCTCGCGCGCGAACGCGGCGATGCGATCGAGTTCGGCCTGGTCGAACCGCTCGCCGAAGCGCCGACGCACCGGGGTCTCGATGGAGATGACCGACACCGGCCGCGACACCCGGCCGCCCGCGGTGCGGTCGACGACCTCCTCGACTTCTTCGAGGGTGAACGTGGCCCGGCCCGGCGCCAGCGGCATCAGGGTGATGCCGCTCAGCGTCTGCACGCAGTCGCCCGAGTCGTTGTAGAGGTGGGCCTCGGCCTGCAGGATGGCCCGGCCTCGGCCGCCGGCCAGCGACCGCACCGCGAGGTGGTTGGCGAGGGTGCCCGTGGGCATGAACACCGCGCGCTCCTTGCCGAGCAGGGCCGCGAACCGCTCCTCGAGCTCGCCGACGACGCCGCCGTTCGAGTAGCTGTCGCGGGCGATGCGCCCCTCGTCGGCGAGCCGGCTGAGGATCCGGCCGTGGTCGGCCGGGGTCAATCCCAGGCCGTCGCCGCTCATCCGGACCCGGCCGCCTTCCGGCTCGGCCATTCTCCTCGACGCGCTCCCCGCGCCCTGGCCCGCGGCCGAGCCGGAGCCGAGCGCACCGGCTCCGAGGCCGAGCGCACCGCTCTGGAGAAACCGCCGGCGGCCGATGGATGTCCTGCTTCGAGTCATGACGCCGCTCCTGACGGACCCCGGTCTCCTCCAACCGTGGAAGGTCTGTCCGCAGGCATACTATCGCCGGGCGCCGTCACGTTCAACGGCGGAGCGGCGCCCCAGGCCGCACCTCCCGATTTCAACTCTGAAGGCCCGCCCTTGGCGCCTTCCGATCGGGCCGTCGCGCTCCGTCCCGAGGTCGAGGCCGGCCCCCCGTCAGCGGCGGTGGGCAGCCGCGGCCCGTACCGAGTCTGCCGGGCATCCTGCCCCGCGTAGGATACGATGGAGCTTTTCCGCGGCGGCGGACGACAACCGAACATGCGGGGTCGGGACGTCGAGAGGCAGCACGCGATGACGCAGACGACGATGCCCGGCCGGATGCCGGCGACCGCGCTCGAGATGGGGTTGGGATCGTGAGGGGAGGAAGTGGCGCGCCCTGCAGGATTCGAACCTGCGGCCTCCTGGTTCGTAGCCAGACGCTCTATCCAGCTGAGCTAAGGGCGCACGGAAGCAGCGCCGCCAGTATATCAGCTTTCCGCATCCTGGCCGCGCTGCTGCTCGCCGCGGCCGGCGCCGGCGCCCAGCCGGCCCCGGCCCCCGGCCTCGCCCCGCGGATCTTCGGTCCGCCGCCCCCCGTCCCCCCCGCCGTCATCGCCCGCGACGCCACCGGCGTGACCGTCCGCGCCGTCCGCATCGACACGCCCCTCCGAATCGACGGCCGGCTCGACGAGGCGGTCTACGACCGGATCGACTCGATGTCCGACTTCATCCAGAACGACCCGGTGGAGGGCGCGCCGGCCTCGGAGAAGACCGAGGTATGGCTGCTGTTCGACGACGAACAGGTCTACGTCGTCGCCCGCTGCTGGGAGTCGAGGCCGGACCGCATCATCGCGAGCGAAATGCGGCGCGACAACACCCGCATCGTGCGGGACGACAACTTCGCGTGGTCGTTCGACACCTTCTACTCGCGCCGCAACGGAGTGCTCTTCGAGGTATCGGCGGTCGGCGGACGGCTCGACGCCGAGGTCGTCAACGAGTCGCAGATCAACCTCGACTGGAACCCCGTCTACGATGTCGCCGTCGGCCGGTTCGAAGGCGGCTGGGCGATGGAGACGGCGCTGCCCTTCAAGTCGCTCCGCTACCCCGGGGCCGGACCGCAGACCTGGGGCTTCCAGGCGCGGCGGGTAAACCGCTGGCGGAACGAGTCGTCCTACCTCACCCCCCTCTCGGCCGCCCAGGACCTGCGCGGGCACTTCCGCGCCTCGCTCGCCGCGACCCTCGTGGGCATCGACGCGCCCGAGGCGTCGCGGCTCGTCGAGGTCAAGCCGTACCTCATCGGGGACGTCACCACCGCCGCGTCGTCGGGGTCGACGGCCAACGTGCCGGGCGGCGACATCGGCATCGACGTCAAGTACGGAATCACCCAGGGCCTGACCGGCGACTTCACCGCGAACCCCGACTTCGCGCAGGTCGAGGCCGACGAGCAGCAGATCAACCTGACCCGATTCAACCTGTTCTTCCCCGAGAAGCGCGAGTTCTTCCTGGAGAACCAGGGGACCTTCAGCTTCGGGGGGGCGTCGACGAGCGGCCGGCTCGCCGGCGTCAGCGACACGCCCATCCTCTTCTACAGCCGGCGCATCGGCCTCAACCAGACGCGGGAGGTGCCGCTGCGGGCGGGGGGACGGCTGACCGGCCGCGCCGGCGTCTGGACCCTGGGCGCACTCAACATCCACGCCGGCGCCCTCCCGTTCGAGGACGAGCCGACCGGGGACCTGCTCGACCCCCGGGCGCAGGGGGACGAACCGCCCGAAGTGCTGCCGACGAGCTTCACGGTGCTGCGGGCGAAGCGCGACGTCCTGCGGCGCAGCAGCGTCGGGGCCATGTTCACGGGCCGGTCGCACCACCAGCTCGGCGACGGGTCGAACGCCGCGTACGGCGTCGACGGCGCCTTCGGCTTCTACGACGACCTCACCGTCAACACCCACTGGGCCCGCACCTCGACCAGCGGCCTGACCGGCAACGACACCAGCTACCGGGGCCACCTCGACTACGCCGGCGACCGCTACGGCGTGCAGCTGGAGCACCTGCTGATCGGCGAGGACTTCCGGCCCGAGGTGGGGTTCGTGCGGCGGCGCGACATGCGCCGCAGCTTCGCCGAGTTCCGCTTCAGCCCCCGCCCCGCGTCGATCCGCGCGGTGCGACGCTTCGTCGGCACCGGCTCGCTCGCCTACGTCGAGAACCTCGGCGGCGCGCTCGAGACGCGCGAGGCCACGGGGCTCTTCACCATCGAGTGGGAGAACAGCGACCAGCTCACCGTCAGCGCCATCGACTCGTACGAGTTCCTGCCCCAGCCGTTCCGCATCGCGCCGGACGTCGTCCTGCCCGTCGCCGGCTACGACTTCACCAACCTGCAGCTCGGCTACGACTTCGGCCAGCAGCGCCGCTTCTCGGCCAACGTCATGGCCGAGCACGGCTCGTTCTACGGGGGCACCAAGACCACCCTCGGGGTCAGCCGCGGCCGGGTCACCATCACCGACCAGTTCTCGGTCGAGCCGTCCCTGTCGATCAACTGGATCGACCTCCCCCAGGGCGAGTTCCGGACCGACCTCGCGGGCATGCGGACGACCTACACGATGACCCCGCTCATGTTCGCGAGCGCCCTCGTGCAGTACAACTCGCGGCTCGACCAGGTGTCGGCGAACATCCGGTTCCGCTGGGAGTACCGCCCCGGCAGCGAGCTCTTCGTCGTCTACAACGAGGACCGGAACACCGGGCTCGACGGGTTCGGGCGGTTCCCCGGCCTGGACAACCGGGCGTTCATCGTCAAGGTGAACCGCCTGCTCCGGTTCTGAGGGCGCGCCGGTTATCATTTCTAGCTCTAGCCCATGACTCCACCGGCAGCCGGGGGTCCGGCGCTCAGTTGCACGGGTCTCGTCAAGCGCTACGGCGACCTGACCGCGGTCGACGGGCTCGATCTCACGGTGCATCGCGGCGAGTGCTTCGGGCTGCTGGGGCCCAACGGGGCCGGCAAGACCACCACCATCGAGATCTTCGAGGGCCTGCTGGCGCCCGACGCGGGCGCGGTCGAGGTGCTCGGGTCGCGCTGGGGCGCGGACGCCGACGCGCTGCGCCAGCGGCTCGGCATCCACCTGCAGGAAACGCAGTTCGACGAGAGGCTGACGGTGGCCGAGACTCTCGGGCTGTTCCGCTCGTTCTACCGCGAGGGGCGGCCGGTCGCCGACGTGCTGGCGACGGTGGGCCTCGAATCGAAGGCGGGCACGTGGGTCGTCCATCTCTCGGGCGGGCAGCGCCAGCGGCTGGCCGTGGGGTGCGCGCTCGTCGGCGACCCTGAGCTGCTGTTCCTCGACGAGCCGACGACGGGGCTCGACCCGCAGTCGCGACGGCAGCTCTGGTCGGTGCTGCAACGGTTCCGGGCCGCGGACGGCAGCATCCTGCTGACGACCCACTACATGGACGAGGCGCAGACGTTGTGCGACCGCGTCGCCATCGTCGACGAGGGCCGCATCATCGCCGAGGGAACGCCGCGCGAGCTGATCGCCTCGCTGGAGGCGGTCCACGTCATCGAGTTCGACGTCATCCCCGGGCCGGGGCCCGAGACGGGTACGCAGGAGCTGGCGGCGCGGCTGGCGGCGCTGCCCGGCGTACGGGGGACCGGCCGCGACGGAGAACGGTGGCAGCTCGGGGCCGACGACTTGCCGGAGGCGCTGCCCGCCCTGATGCGGTTCGCCGAGGACGCCGGCATCGCGCTCGACGGGGTCACGAGCCATCCCGCGACCCTGGAGGACGTGTTCGTCTCACTGACGGGAAGGCACCTGCGTGATGGCTGACCGCGACGCCGCCCGGCACCCCCTGGCCGCGCTGACCCTCGCCCGGTTCAGGCTGACGATGCGCGAGCCGGAGATGGTGTTCTGGGTCTTCGTCTTTCCCATCCTCATGGCCCTGGCCCTCGGCATCGCCTTCCAGGCCCGCGGCGACGAGCCCGTGCCGGTCGCGGTCAGGGACGCGCCGGGCGCGGGTCCGGTGCTCGCGGCGCTGGCGCGGTCCGGCGACATCGAGGGGTTCACCGCTCCCGAGGGGGAAGAGCTGGCCCTGCTGCGGGACGGCCGCGCGCACTTGGTGGTGGTGCCCGGATCGCCGCCGACCTATCGCTACGACCCGGTCCGTCCCGAGAGCCGCCTCACCCGCCTGCTCGTGGACCAGGCCCTCGCCGACGAAGCGGGCCACGACCCGGCGCCGACGGTCCGCACCGAGGAGGTGGCGACGCCCGGCAGCCGCTACATCGACTGGCTCGTGCCGGGCCTGCTGGGCATGAACATCATGGGCTCGGGCATGTGGGGGCTCGGCTTCGGCATCGTGGTGGCGCGGTCGCGCAAGCTGCTGAAGCGGATGATCGCCACCCCCATGCGCCGCTCGCACTTCCTCGCGTCGCTGGTCATCTCGCGGCTCGCGTTCCTCGGCCTCGAGATGCTCGCGCTCCTCGGCTTCGCCTGGTGGGTCTTCGGCGTCGGCAACGAGGGCGGCCTCGCGGCCCTGGTGGCGGTGGCGCTGATCGGCGCCCTCGCGTTCGGGGGCATCGGGCTCCTGACCGCGTGCCGGGCCCGCACCATCGAGGGGGTCTCCGGCATCATGAACGTCGTGATGGTCCCGATGTGGGTCTGCAGCGGCGTGTTCTTCGCGGTGACGAACTTCCCCGAGGCGGCTCAGCCGTTCATCCGCGTGCTGCCGCTCACCGCGATGATCGACGCGCTGCGCGGCGTGATGCTGAACGGCGACGGGCTGGCCGGCATCGGTTCCGAGCTCGGCATCCTGGCCGGTTGGGGCGCCGTGTCGTTCGTGGTCGCGCTGCGCGTGTTCCGGTGGCAGTGACGCGTCGCGATCGCGCCTGGACGAAGCTGAATTTCCGCGGCGTCACCATTCGATGTAACCGCTAGGCTAAGGAGCCAGAACGATGCACCCACTGCGTATCGCTGTCCGTTGGCTGTTGGCCGCCGCCGTCGTCGCGACGGCTTCGACCTCGCACGCCGCCGCGCAGACCGGCGACGACTTCGTTCCCGTCACCGACGCCATGCTCGAGGACCCGGCCGACGGCGACTGGCTCATGTGGCGCCGCACCCTCGACGGCTGGGGCTACAGCCCCCTCGACCAGATCGACCGCGGCAACGTCGGCGGCCTGCGCATGGTGTGGACGCGCGCCCTCGCCCCCGGCAGCCAGCAGGGCACGCCCATCGCCTACGGCGGCATCCTCTACATGCCGAACCCCAACGACGTCATCCAGGCCGTCGACGCGGTGACCGGCGACCTCCGCTGGGAGTACCGCCGCGACCTGCCCGACGACATCGACGACTACATCCGCGGACTCGTCAGCGTGAACCGCAACATCGCCATCCACGGCGCCCGCATCATCGACACGAGCAACGACGACTACATCTACGCCGTCGACGCCCGCACCGGCGAGCTCGTCTGGGAGACCGAGATCCTCGACTACACCGTGAACCCCGCCCGGCACTCGTCGGGCCCCATCGTCGCGGACGGCAAGGCGTTCTCGGGCAGAAGCTGCCGCCCGTGGGCGGGACCCGAGGCGTGCGTCATCGTGGCCCACGACGCCGAGACCGGCGAGGAGCTGTGGCGCCGGCGGCTGGTGCCCGCCCCCGGCGAGCCCGGCGACGAGACCTGGGGCGACGTACCCTACGAAGACCGCGTGCACGTCGGGTCTTGGATGGCCCCGAGCGTCGACCTCGACCTGAACCTCGTTTACGTCGGCACGTCCGTCACCTCGCCGGCGCCGAAGTTCCTGCGGGGCGGCATCGAGAACACGCACCTCTACCACAACTCCACGCTGGCCCTCGACGCCGACACCGGCGAGATCCGCTGGTACTACCAGCACCTCAACGACCACTGGGACCTCGACCATCCCTTCGAGCGACTCCTCGTCGACACTGCGGTGGCCCCCGACCCCGCCGCCGTGAGCTGGATCAACCCCGGGCTCGCGGCCGGGGAGACCCGGCGGGTCGTGACCGGCATCCCCGGCAAGACCGGTGTCGTCTACACCCTCGACCGCGAGACCGGCGAGTTCCTGTGGGCGACGCCGACCGTGCCCCAGAACGTCATCACCGACATCGACGGGGCCACCGGTGCGGTCACTCCCAACGGCGAGATCGTCTTCACCGCCGAGGGCCAGGACGTGCTGGCGTGCCCGAGCTGGTTCGGGGGCAAGGACTGGGAGGCGGGCGCCTACAGCCCCCTGACCAACACCATGTACATGCCCCTGCGCAACGTCTGCGGGCGCATGCTCGCCTCGACCGACGCCGGCAGCCACTACGCCCTCGCCGTCCGCAACCAGATCGCGCCGGGCATGGACCAGGTCGGCACCGTGCAGGCCATCTCGGCCGAGACAGGAGAGACTCGCTGGATCCACTCGCAGCGCTCGGCCACGATGTCGCTCGTGGCGACCGGCGGCGGGCTCGTGTTCGGCGGCGACGTGAACGGCCGGTTCCGGGCGTTCGACCAGGAGACGGGCGAGGTGCTGTGGGAGATCAACCTCGGCTCGGCCGTGACGAGCTTCCCGATCAGCTACGCCGTCGACGGCCGACAGTACGTCGCCGTCGGCACCGGGTCAGCCGGCACCGCCTCGGGGTTCCTCGGGCTGACGCCCGAGCTGCGCCCGAGCGCAGGAAACAATCTGTTCGTCTTCGCCTTGCCGGAGTGACCGATGGCGTTCCAGCGACACCCCGCCGCATGCAGATTCACTTCAACATCCGGCTGGAGAAAAGCCGTTTGTGCACGCTGGCGGTGATCGACGTGAAGGCGGACGGGACGAAGGAGCTAGTGGCTCGGGCGTGACGGGCGGGGGCGCGGCCGGCCGCGGGCCGCTCAGTCGCAGGCGTCGGCGAGGCCGACCACCGACGTGAGGTTGATGCGCGATTCGCCGTCCGTCTCGATGAGGAGGCCCTTGACGAGGACGGTGCGGCCCGGCCGCAGCTCGCCGCTCGCGTTGATCTGGTCGGGCTCGGTGAAGAGGGCGCGGTCGCCGAAGTTCAGCAGGCCCTCGGGGGTCAGGAAGTCGGCGAAGCCGATGAGCCGGAACTCGCCGTCGCCGAGCGCGGTCTCGCGCGCTTCGCCGACCTGGACCTCGTTGAAGACGCCCGCCCGCGTCACCGTCGGCGCGGGGGCGCGCGTCAGCCACCAAGTCGTGTCGCCCCCGGTGCGGCGCTCGACGCAGCCCACGGTCTGGACGAACTCGACCTGCGGCTCCGGCCTGCGCGTCCTCGCCCGCTGCCCCTCGGAGCCCGCGAGGGGAAGCCCCATGGCGACGACCAGCAGTCCCGCCGTCAGTCCCTTCCGAATCGTCATCCGTTCGCCCTCTCCGGCTCCTACCTCGTTGTCGTAGCGAACAATCGACGCACTCCGCCGCCGGGCCGTCGCCCGTCCCGCCGCCGGCGCGCGGCGGCAATCCCGACGAGTCGGCGGATTGTCGACCGGGCTCGACCGGCCGCTGCGGCGGCTCGACGACCTCGATCCGCCGCGCCTCCCAGCCACCTGCGCCCGCCGACCATCGGGAGCCCGGACCGCTTCCTCGACGGCGCCTCCGCCGCGAGGCGGCGAGTGAATCGCCGCGGAACGGGAAGGAACGAATCAGGTCGACGCGGGCTCCGGCGGCGGCTTCTCGTTGGCGAGGGCCGCCGCCGGTATCACCTCGGACGCGCGCGGCCGCAGGATCTCGTCGATGAGAAACAGGTCGGTGAGCATCGCCCGCAGGTGGATCGACCCGTTCAGGTTGTCGATGACCTGGCTGCTGATGCCGGCCTGGGCCCGAACCAGCCCCAGCACCTTCCGCGCCCGATCGGCATCACCCGCGAGCACCTCGATGAACCCGTCGTACGCCGACGCCGGTTCGAGGCCCCGCTCGCGCACCAACGCCGCGAGGAACGGGCCGAGCCCGTCGAGGGCCTGGTCCATGCCGTCGAGCAGGCGGCGCAACTCGCCGTCGCCCACGCCCGGCTCGCCCTTGTAGCCCTTCGAGGCGTAGCTGAGGAAGTACTCGTAACCCCCCTCGAGCGCGTCGATGCGCTTCCTCAAGCCCTCCGTGGTGGTGTCGGACACGTGCGGCTCCTCACGACGCGGGTTGACCTGCGCCCTGGGCCGGCGGCGGGGCGGACGGCGGCGGCGGGGCGGACGGCGGCGGCGCAGCGGCGGCCGGGGCCGGCGCCGGCGGCTTGGCCTTGGGCTTGGGCGGGGTGACGTCCCACCGCTTCGGGCTGTGGTGCGCCAGGTAGTCGTCGCGACTCACCGTCCCGAAGACCATCGACTTCGTGATCCACAGCTTCTCGGGCCGGATCGCGAAGTAGATGTGGGTGATGGTCAGCATCACGAACAGCACGGCCGAGAAGCCGTGCGTGGCGTAGACGACGCCCCACACCTCGTCGTTCGACATCGTGGCCGACGCGCCCTCGAAGAGCAGCTCGTTCATCGGCACGATCGGGTTCTCGATCTTGAACATCATCACCAGCCCGGTGACCGCGACCACGAGGCCGAAGATGGTGACGGCGAGATGGTAGAGCTTGTGATCGAGGGGGTACTTGCCGTGCTTGTCGATGTCGACGGTGGCCCCGAGCTGGCGCTGGGTCCGCTGAACCGCCTCCTTCAGGTCGCGCGGCAGGATCCAGATCGACCAGAAGTCGAGAAAGAAGGAGGCGTGCACGATGTGGTAGACGATGCACAGGATGAGGATCAGGCCGGACACCCAGTGGATGGTCAGCCAACTGAACTCGAGCCCCACGATCGGGAAGAAGCCGGTGACGAGCAGCGCGATCATGGACGCCGCCATCACCCAGTGGAACGTCCGGGCGGCGCCGGTGTGACGCACGATCTTCTCGGGAATGGCCGGGTCGGCGGCAACCGCCGCCTCCTCCGGCTCGACCCGCGGCTTCCACACCGCGGCGTACACGGCGTGAAACACGACGAACCCGATACCGGCCCAGAACGAGAGGGTCAGCAGTCCCCAGGCGAGCCGGATGATGATCTCCTGTCCCCAGGGGTCGGTCCCGTATTGAAACAGTCCTTCCATGATTACGCCCTCGTGATGTGACCCGTTCATGGACGGCGGCATTCCGCCACCGATGCACAGCGGATCCTTGTGCCGGTACGCGAGCCGCCGCCGCCCCGCAACGCGCCGCCCCGGTGCCCGTGCACAGGGCACGACCGCCACGGGCAGCGGGCGGCGCACACCGCCCCGCCGCTCGCCGAACAGCTACGGGCTTGAAGAATACCGGGGTCGCAATCAGGATTCAACTGATTCTTCGCCCCGAAGACCGGCGGTTCCTGCCCCGGGGGCAACGGTGCACGGCGGTCGGGCGCCGTTGCGTGCACGCGCCGAGCAACGTGAGACGCCGCCCCCACGACGACCCGCCTCGCCGGCCCGACCCGTGCCGGGGCCGTCATCTCACGAATCCGACGCGCGCCGGCCCTGCGCCGTCGCGCCGCTTCCGAGCTTCGCGGGCGGCAACGCGGTATGATGCTGAAGGGGGCGCTCGGCGGCGCTGCACGCTACACCCAAACCACCACCATGGCGGCAGAGAGCGGAACACCATTCTTCGAGCGGGCCGGCGGCCTCGTCGGCCTGCTTCTGATCGCGACCGGGTGCGCCACCGCCCCGATCGAAGACCATCCGGCCCTCGGGGGAGATTTCCCGACGGTGTGGACCGCGCGCGAAGACACCGGCGCCCCGCCCGCTCTCGCGTGGTGGACCGACTTCGGCGACCCCGCCCTCGACGACGTCGTGGCGGCGGCCCTCCGGCAGAACTACGACCTGCAGGCGGCGGCGTCCCGGCTCGAGCAGGCGCTGGCCGATTCCCGTGTCGCCGGGGCCGACCTCCAGCCCCAGGTGCAGGTCGGGCTGAACGGATCGCAGCGGAAACAGAACTTCATCGGGTTCCCCATCCCCGGCGCCGAGGACCGAGTGCTGAGCACCGTGTTCACCAACTACGGGGTCTCGCTGGACCTCACGTGGGAGGCGGACCTGTGGGGCCGGCTGCGCGCCGGCGCTCGGGCCGCGCTGGCCGACCTGCAGTCGCGGGCGGCGGACCTGCGGGCCGCCCAGCTATCCCTGGCCGGCCAGACGACGAAGGCGTGGTTCGCGATTGCCGAGGCCCAGCAGCAGCTCAGGCTCGCCGAGGCCTCGGTGGCCAGCTTCCGGACCTCGTCCGATTACGTGCGCGAGCGGTTCGAGCAGGGGCTCCGGCCGGCCCTCGACGTGCGGCTGGCCCTCTCCAACCTCGCCAACGCCGAGGCGCTCCGCGAGCAGCGGGGGCAGCAGTTCGACGCGGCCATCCGGCAACTCGAAGTGCTGCTGGGCCTGTACGCCTCGGCCACGGTGGTGATACCGTCCGACCTACCCGCCGCGCCGGGGTCGATTCCCGGGGGGCTTCCGGCCGAGCTGGTGCGCCGCCGGCCCGACGTGGTAGCGGCCGAGCGCCGGATCGCGGCGGCCCGCCAGCGCCTGCGGGTGGCCCGGCGCGACCTCTACCCGCGCATCAGCCTGACCGCGAACACCGGCACCGCCACCGGCGCGCTGCAGGACCTGGTGAAGCGCGACTTCGGCGTCTGGACCCTGCTCGGCAACGTCATCCAGCCCCTGCTCCAGGGGGGGCGCCTGCGGGCCGCCGTGGACCGCGCCGAGGCCCGCGCGGCGGAGGAGCTGGCCATCTACGCCAACACCGCCCTGCAGGCGTTCTCGGAAGTGGAGACGGCGCTCGCGGCCGAGGAGTATCTCGTCGAGCGGGAACGCTACCTCGCGATCTCGGCCGAGCAGTCCCGCGCGGCCGAGATCATCGCCGACGACCGGTACCGGTCGGGGCTCGACGACTACATCACCGTGCTCGAGTCGCAGCGCCTCGCGCTGCAGGCGGAGGGCGACCTGATCGCGGCCCGGCGGCAGCGCCTCGAGAACCGGGTGGACCTCTATCTCGCGCTCGGCGGCGGCTTCGTTCAGGCGCCGGCCATGCCCGACGCCGCCGAGTGAACGCGCGGCGCCGCCTCGCCGTGCGAGGCGCCGTCTCGTTGAACGGCACGACGCTTTCGTTCCCAGGGGTAACTCGATGTCACCAACGCTCGACCGGATTCTCAAGGCGTTCCTCCCGCTTCTCGTCGTCGGCATCGCCCTCGCCGGCGCCTACGTCATGTGGATCAACCGCCCGCCGGTCGAGACCCGGACCCCGGTGGTGACGCCACCCGCGGTACGCGTGCAGCAGGTCGCGTTCGAGAGCGTCGACCTCACGGTGTCCAGCCAGGGCACGGTGCAGCCGCGCACCACCAGCCAGCTCGTGCCGGAGATCGCGGGGACCGTGATCGAGGTGTCGCCGGCCTTCGCGGTGGGGGGCTTCTTCGAGGAGGGCGACGTTCTGCTCAGAATCGACCCGTACGACTACCAGCAGGCGCTCATCGCCGCGCAGTCGCAGCTCGCGCAGGCGCAGCTCAGACTCGCCCAGGAGGAGGCGGAGGCGGAGGTGGCCCGTCGAGAGTGGGAGGAGATCGGCCAGGGGGCCGCCACCCCCCTCACCCTGCGCCTGCCGCAGGTCGAGGACGCCCGGGCCGCGGTGGCCTCGGCCGAGGCGGCGATCGACCGCGCGAGACGGGACCTGGAGCGGGCCGACGTGCTGGCCCCGTACGCCGGGCGGGTCCAAACGAAGGACGTCGACGTCGGGCAGTTCGTGAACCGGGGGACGGCGGTGGGCCGGATCTACGCGGTCGACTCGGCCGAGGTGCGGCTGCCGCTGCCGGACGACGAACTGGCCTACGTCGACGTGCCGATGTCCTACCGCGGCACGCGGCAGCAGGCCGGCCCCGCCGTCACCCTATCGGCGGACTTCGCGGGGCGCCGGTATTCCTGGGAAGGCCGGATCGTCCGGACGGAGGGCGAGATCGACCCCGTGAGCCGGATGGTCCACGTGGTGGCCGAGGTCGACGACCCCTATGCGCCCGGCCCCGACCCCACCCGCCCCCCCCTGGCGGTGGGCATGTTCGTGGAGGCGGAGATCGCAGGACGGCGCGTCGACGACGTCGTCGTCCTGCCGTGGGCGGCGCTCAACGGGCGCGACCGCGTCCTCGTCGTCGACGACGCCGGACGGCTGCGCTACCGGCAGGTCGAGATCCTGCGATCGACCACCGAGGACGTGCTCGTCTCGGGCGGGCTCGCGGCGGGAGAGCGCGTGTCCATTTCGGCCCTCGATGCCGTCATCGAAGGCATGGCGGTGCAGATTGCCGGCGACGAGCCCACGACGATGGCGCTCGCCGACGCGGCGGCGGCCGACCGCGGGGGGGAGACCCCGGCCGACCCGCCGGGGGCCGTCACCGGGGCGGAGACCCCGGCCGACCCGTCGCGGACGGACACCGGGGCGGAGACCCGGGCCGACCCGCCGGGGGCCGACACCGAGACGGAGGCCCCGGCCGACACCGGGACGGAGACCCGGACCGAACCGCCGCGGACAGACACCGGGGCGGAGACCCGGACCGACCCGCGGCCGGCGACGCGGCCGGCCCGCGCCACGGCGCCAGGCGCCGCCCCGGGGGCAGGCGCCGCCGTCAGCCCCCCGGAACCGATCGCGGCCGCGGAACGCGAGCTGGCGCGACCGGACCGGCCGTCCGCCGCCGCACCCGCCCCGGCGCCCCTTGGCCGCGAGGTCGAGCTCGACCCGACCCTGACGCGCGAGGAGCAGATCGCCGCCATCCGACAGCGCATCGAGGCGCTGCGCGGCGGGACCGCAGCGCCCCCGGCGCCGGCCCGCCGGGCGGGGGCAGGGCCGGCGTCAACCACCGCCGGCGCCGAGAACACGATGGCCGGCCCCCAATCCGAGCGACCGCGGTTCGGCGCCGGCCGAGGACGGGAAGACGGCGCCGCAGACAACTTGACGGCGGCGGCCGACGACCCGATTACGGCCCTTCGCCAAGGGAGACCGGGCCGGCCTCGAGGCCCGATGGCACGGGCAGACGCCGGCGGGACGGCGGGAGTCGCCGAGCGACCCGACGCCGGAGCGCGTCCCGGTGGACCAGGAGGCCGCGCCGACCGCACCGACGCCCCCTCTCCGGCCGGCCGGTCCGTCCGCGGCGATGCATCGCCGCCCGCGCCGGCGGCCGAACCGGCTCGTACCGACGCCCCGCCCGCCGCGAGGCCGGCCCGCGCGGATGGGCCTGCCGCCGCGGAAGCGGCCGCGCCGGTGGTGGCCCTGCTCCCCTTCCGCAACGTGTCGCGCAACCCCGCCGACGACCTCATCGGCGAGGAGATGCGGACCGTGCTCCGCATCGCCCTCGAGCGGGCGGCCGGGATGGACGTCGTGCTGCTGGCCCCCGGCGACGAGTCGAACGCCATCCAGCGCGCGATGGCGAGCCAGGCCACTTGGCTCGCCGGGGGTGGATACCAGCGGGTCGGCGAGCAGTTGCGGGTGACGGGACGGGTCGTCGACGTGGCGACCGGCGACCTGCTCGGGTCCGTGAGGGTGGACGGCACGGTCGCGGGCCGCGACGCCCTGACGAGCCGGCTGATCGCGGCGCTGCGGTCCGAGCTGGCCGGCCACGTCCCCGGTCCGGCGACGCCGCGCGGGGGCGCGGCGCCCCGGATGGCGGCCGCCATACCGCCCCCCGCGGCGGCCGTCGCGCCCGCATCCGACCCGATCCCGGCGCCCCCCGCGCGTGCGACCGTCCGGATCGCCGTCTCGCCGTTCGCCAACATCTCGCGGGACCCCGCCGACGACGCCATCAGCGACGCCATCGCGGCGCAGGTCGCGGGGCGGCTGAGCGGTTTCCCGGGCGTCGCGCTCGTCCCCCTCGACACCGCGGCCGGCGACGGACCGGCGGCCCTCTCCGTCGCGTCCGCGGGCGGCGCCGACTGGCTCGTCACCGGCGGCTACCAGCACGTCGGCGGACAGCTCCGCCTCACCGCCCGGCTGCTGCAGGTGTCCGACGGCGCATTCGTGGAGTCGGTGAAGGTGGACGGAACGCTCGATGGGCTGCCCGGCATGCTCGCCGAGGCCATCTCGACCCTCGGCGCCGCCGTCGCCGCCGGGTCGGCCGGTTCCTGACCCTCGGAAACGGCCGACCCGGACCCGGGCATCTTGCCGTGGAGTCTCGCGCCGGCGGGACCTCCGCGATCGCCCAGGTCGCGCCGCCGCTCAGGACGCGGCGATCTCCGCGACGAGCTCTTCCGCCAGGGGCAGGCTGAACCCGCACGCGGAATCGTTGATGCGGCACTGGGCGAGGGTGAGCTGGCACCCGCAGGTGCAGTTCTCCTCGTTCAGCCGCTGCAGGGCGTTGACCCGCTGCTCGGGGGTCAGCACCGTCAGGTCGAGGCCCGGAATCTCCGTCGCGTGGGCGGCGTTGACGAGGCGGCCATGACGGTCGTCCTCGACGAGATCCACCCTGATGTCCGGATCGATCCCGGCGAGGAAGCGGGCCTCCTGCTCGAGGATCCCCGGGTTGACGAGCCCGACATGGGTCCGCACCACCCGGAGGTCGGGATCGACGATGAACGACGTGGGCAGGGCCATCACGCCGGGGAACGCCCGATCCAGCTCCGGCGTGGTCATCACGATGGGATAGTTGATGCCGAACTGCGCCGCGAAGCGCTCGACGATTCCGGTCGGCCCCTCGTCTTCCGACACGCCGATGATCTGCAGGTCGTCGGGGTAGCGCTCCTGCAGCCGGATCAAGTCGGGGATCTCCGCCCGGCAGGGGCCGCACCAGGTCGCCCAGAAGTTCACGAGGGTGACCTTGCCCCGCAGGTCCTCGCTGGTGATGGTCCGCCCGTCGAGGGTCTGCATGGTCAGCTCGGGCAGCGCGGCGGGGTCGGCCACGAGCTGAATGGTGTCGGGCCGCGCGGCGGCGGGGTACACCGCGGCCGGGCCCGCGGACGTCTCCACCCCGCCCGGCTCGCCGGGCGCCCCGCACCCGACCATCACCGCGGCCGCCAACACCGGAACGACGCCGAAGAACCGGCAATGCATGACTCAGTCCCCTCGAAGCGGCGGCGTTACCGCCGACCCTCCACCGCCGCCCGAAAGACCTCGACCACCGCCCGAGACCAGCGCCTTGGCCTCGGCCAATCCGATGTCGACGGCTCGCAAGCGGTCTTCGATGCGGTCCGCGCGGTCATCGAGGCGATCCAGGCCGCGGTTGACTCCGGAGAACAGCGTCAGCGGCAGCCCGGCCAGCGCCAAGGCCGTACCGACGGTCATCCCGATCACGCACTTGGCGTCGCTGCTCATCGGAATCGGCCACCCGTACCCAAGCGCCATCATCGTCCACCGTCACCGACCCCGTCAAGCCATCAGTATCCCATCCCGACCGCGAGCAACAGCGCCGCGACGGCCACCACGTACAGCTTCAAGAGCAGCGGGCCGACGAACTGCAGCCAGCGCTGATAGGGAATCCGGCCGAGAGCCAGCATCCCCATCAGCAGGGGGTTGGTGGGCACGATCATGTTGGTGAACCCGTCGCCGAACTGGTAGGCGAGCACCGCCGTCTGCCGGCTCAGCCCGGTGAGATCGGCGAGGGGAGCCATGATCGGCATGGTGACGTAGGCCTGCCCGGAGCCGGACGGAATGAACAGGTTGCACACGGTCTGGACCGCGAGCATGCCGACGGCTGCGGCTTGGCCGGGCAGCGCCTGGAGCGGTGTCGCCAGCCCGTTGATGATGGTGTCGATGACCTGGCCCTCGGTCAAGACCACCTGTATCGTGCGGGCGAACCCCACGATGACGGCGGTGGCCACGAGTTCGCCCGCGCCGGCCTGGAAGGCCCTGGCCGCCCGGCTCGGGGCGACGCGCGCGACCGCCGCGGCGGCGAGGGCGATGCCCAGGAACACCGCGGTCAGCTCGGTCAGGTACCACCCGCGGTTGCTGACACCGTGGACGAAGAGCACCACCCCGGCCACGAAGACCGCGACCACCCCCGCCCGCGACGGGGTGAGTCCGACGTTGGCCGGCAGCTCGAAACCGCCGGCGTAGGAGACGTCGCGGACGAGGCTCCGCGCCGGATCGGCCCGCACGCGGCGCGCATAGCGCAGGATGTGGTCCACCCCGACCGCGAGGCAGACGGCCAGCAGCAGCCAGCGCGGCGCCTGGCCCGAGGTCAGCTCGATTCCGGCGATGTCCTGCGCGATCAGCACCGTGAACGGGTTGAGGGCGGCGCAGGCGTAGCCGACCCCGGCCCCGACGTAGACGATGCCCAGGGCCACCACCGCATCCATGCGAAGGGCGAGGCACATCGTGACGAGCAGGGGGACGAACGGCATGTACTCCTCGGCCATGCCGACCGTCGACGATCCCACCGCGAAGAGGGTGACCATGCCGCCCGTGAGCAGCGCCGGGTTGCCGCCCAGCCGCGCGATGGCCAGCCCGATCAGGGCGTCGATGGCCCCGGTGGCCCGAAGCACCCCGAATACCCCGCCGACGATGAGGATGAAGAAGATGATGTCCGCGGCGTCCGCGAGCCCCCTGGGGACCGCGGTCAGGAACGTGAAGATCGGCAGCGGCTCGGTCTCGACGGCGTGGTAGGTGCCGCGGACGACCTGCCGGCCCTCCCGCTCGAACTCGCCGGCCGGGAGCACGTAGGTCGCGGCCTGGGCCAGCAGGATCAGGCCGCCGATGAGGACCAGGGCGTCGGGAAACCGACGGGGTGGGCTGCCGGTCATCTCAACGCCGCCGGACAACCGGGGCATCGCCGGTCTCCGCCCGGCGCCGGAAATCGCCGCTCCGGCGCTGGCGCGGGCCCTCTCGCCGCCGGGCGCCGGGGAAATCGCGGGGAGCTTACGGTCATCTCAACCACCATCGGGGCATCGCAGGACCACCGGTGTGACTGCCGGTCATCCCGCCCCTTCACGCGGTCGGGTCGTCGGACACCCGGACCAGCAGCTTGCCGAAGTTCTCGCCGCGCAGCAGCCCCAGGAACGCCCCCACCGCCCGGTCGATCCCCTCGACCACGTCCTCGCGGTACTTCAGCTCGCCCGAGCGAATCCAGCCCCCGACGTCCCGCATGAAGTCCGGCTCGAGGTGGGCGTGGTCGAACACGATGAAGCCCCGGATCGTCAGGCGCCGGACCAGCGTCAGCCCCATCAGTCGGGGAACCTGGTCGGGTCCGCCCGGCAGCGACGTCGCGTTGTAGCTGGCGATGCGCCCGCACACCGGCACGCGCGCGAACGGGTTGAGCAGAGGCGTCACCGCATCGAACACCTTGCCGCCCACGTTCTCGAAATACAGATCGATGCCGTCGGGGCACGCCGCCTTCAGATCGGCGGCCAAGGTGTCGCTGCGATGGCTGACGCACGCGTCGAAACCCAGCTCGTCGACGACGTAGGCGCACTTCTTCCGGGCTCCGGCGACACCCACCACCCGATGCCCCTTGATCTTCGCAATCTGCCCCGCCACCGCTCCCACCGCCCCGGACGCGGCCGACACCACGACGGTGTCGCCGTCCTTCAACCCGCCGACCTCGAGAAGGCCGACATAGGCGGTCAGCCCGGGCATGCCGAGGACGCCGAGCGCGGTCGAGATCGGCGCGGCGCCGGGGTCCAGCTTGCGGACGCCGCGGCCGTCGGAGAGGGCGTACTCCTGCCACCCGGCGGCGGCGAGCACGAGGTCCCCCTCGGCGAAACCGTCGTGCCGCGACGCCATCACCTGCCCCACCGTCCCGCCGGTCATGACGTCGCCCAGCTCGACCGGGGCCGCGTAGGACGGCCCCGCGTTCATGCGGCCCCGCATGTAGGGGTCGAGCGAGAGGTAGATCGTCCGGACGAGCATCTCGCCCGCGGCGGGCTCAGGCGCCGGCGCCTCGACCATCCTGAAGTCGGCCTCGGAGGGGAACCCGTCGGGACGGGCGTTCAGCAGAATCCGGCGGTTCGTGCGAATCGACATGCGCTGAATCGTTCCATCAATGCGCACCCGTTGGCAAACGCGGCCGGCGTGTCCGCCGACTTCATCGTCTGGCTCATCGACGACGAGAGCCGGCACGCCTCCCGCGGACGCAGCTCGTCGCCGAGCCGGCTTGAGGATCAGGGTACGCCTTTAGCAAAATGCCCGCTCTCAGCCGGTCGCCCGCGCTTGCTGAGCCTTCTCGATCTTCGCCCACGTGTCGCGCAGGGTGACGGTGCGGTTCACTACGAGCCGGTCGTCCGTCGAGTCGGGGTCGACGCAGAAGTAGCCCTGCCGCTCGAACTGGCAGCGGCTGCCGGCGGGAGCGCCGCGCAGGCTCGGCTCGACCCGGCAGCCGGCGAGAATCTCCAGCGAGGCGGGGTTCAGCGCGTCCTTGTAGTCGCCGCCCTCCTCGGCGTCCTCGGGGTTGACCCGCGTGAACAAGTGGTCGTAGAGCCGGACCTCGGCAGGGACGGCGTGCGGCGCCGACACCCAGTGGATGGTGCCGCGCACCTTGCGGCCGTCCGGGGCGTAGCCGCCCCGCGTCTCGGGGTCGTAGGTGCAGCGCAGCTCGACGACCTCGCCGGTCGCGGGGTCCTTCACCGCCTCGTGGCAGGTGATGAAGTAGGCGTAGCGCAGCCGCACCTCGCGGCCGGGCGCGAGGCGGAAGTACTTGCGCGGGGGGTCCTCGCGGAAGTCGGTCCGCTCGACGTAGAGCTCGCGCGAGAACGGGACCACCCGCGACCCCATGCTCTCGTCCTCGGGGTTGTTGACCGCCTCGACGTCCTCGACCCGCCCCTCGGGGTAGTTCTCGATGACCACCTTGAGCGGCCGCAGCACCCCCATCACCCGCAGGGCCCGCCGGTTGAGGTCCTGGCGGACGGCGTCTTCGAGCTGGGCGATGGAGACGATGCTGTTGGCCTTGGCGATGCCGATGCGGTTGCAGAACTCGCGGATCGCCTCGGGCGTGTAGCCGCGGCGGCGAAACCCGACGAGGGTGGGCATGCGGGGGTCGTCCCACCCCGCCACGTGCTTCTCGGTGACGAGCTCGAGCAGCTTGCGCTTGCTGAGCACGGTGTAGCTGAGGTTGAGCCGCGCGAACTCGATCTGCCGCGGGCGGCAAGGGACGTCGATGTTCTCCAGGAACCAGTCGTAGAGCGGGCGATGGTCCTCGAACTCGAGGGTGCACAGCGAGTGGGTGATGCCCTCGAAGGCGTCCGACAGGGGGTGCGTGAAGTCGTACATCGGGTAGATGCACCACGCATCGCCGCTCCGGTAGTGGGGCGCCCGCCGGATGCGGTAGATGGTGGGATCGCGCATGTTCATGTTGGGCGACGCCATGTCGATGCGGGCCCGCAGCGTACGCGTCCCGTCCTCGAACTCGCCGGCGCGCATGCGGGCGAAGAGGTCGAGGTTCTCGGCCACCGTCCGGTCGCGGAAGGGGCTGTTCCGGCCGGGCCGGTTCCACAGGCCGCGGTACTCGGAGACCTCGGCCCCCTGCAGGTCGCAGACGTACGCCTTCCCCGCCTCGATCAACTGGACCGCGCAGTCGTACAGCCGCTCGAAATAGTCGGCGGCGTGGTGGAAGCGGTCGTCCCAGTCGAACCCGAGCCAGCGCACGTCGTCCTCGATGGCCCGCACGTACTCGACGCTCTCGGTCGTCGGGTTGGTGTCGTCCATGCGGAGGTTGCACCGCCCGCCGTGCTCGGCCGCGAGCCCGAAGTTCAGGCAGATCGACTTGGCGTGCCCGATGTGCAGGTAGCCGTTGGGCTCAGGGGGAAAGCGGGTGTGCACGCGGCCCCCGTGCTTCCCGGTCCGCTGGTCGTCGACCACGATCTGCCGAATGAAGTCGAGCCCGGCCGCGTCTGCGGCGTCGTCCGCCGTCTTCCGTCGTACTTCGGTCGTCATCGCCGTTCCATGGTGTCGCGCGGTTTGCCGAAATGCTCACCGCTCAGGGTCGCCGGTCCCGTTCATCGTCGGTCAGCTCGAGTCCGGGCCTGCCGCCCTGGTGGTACGGGCACTTCCGCTGCCAGATGTCGCTCCCGTTCGCCCCGTAGTTCCCGACGCACCGTGGGCAGTGCATCTCGTACACGAACTGGAGATGGTCATTGCCCGCACGCGGCGGTTCGGCACGGCCCAAGTTGACCTGACCGTTCCCGTTCCGGTAGCCCGGTATCGTCGTCTTGCCCATAGTCCCTTGGTCAGGACGAGAGTAGATCGAGGGCGCGGTCGATGCGGGCGCGACAGGCCTCGGGGCCGAGGATGGCCAACCCGTCGAACAGGCCGAAGCCGACTGCCTTGCCGGTCACCGCGACCCGTATCGCGTGGATGACCTGGCCGATGCGGATGCCCTCGGCCTCGACGAACTCGTGCAGCATGTGCTCGAGGGTGGCCGCGTCGAACGGCCGGGTCGCCTCGAGCCGCTCCCGGAACCGGCGCAGCAGCGGCTCGACCCCGTCCTTGCGCAGCCGCTTGTCGACCGCCTTCCCATCGTACGCGACATCGGCGTCGGCCTGGAAGAACTCCGGATAGTCGAGCACATCCCCCGAGACCTTGATGCGGTCGCCGGCCGCCTGCACGACGTCCCGCACGCGCGCGTGCTCCGCCGCCGACGGCGGCGACGCGACGAGCCCCGCCCGCTCGAGGAACGGCGTCGCGCGCGCCACCCGCTCGTCGAGACCCAACTCCTGCATCCGCCGCTCCTGGAACGCGGCCAGCTTCCCGGGGTCGAAGCCGGCCGCGGCGCGGTTGATCCGATCGAGCGAGAAGTGGGCGACCATCTCGTCGCGGGTGAACCGCTCGGTGCGGTCGTCGAGCGACCAGCCGAGCAGCAGCAGGTAGTTGAGGAGCGCGTCGGGCTCGTAGCCGACGGCGCGGTAGAAGTCGACGACGACCGGGTTGAACGTCTCGGGCGAGACATCGAGCCGCGACCGCTCGGCGACGGCGAGGCCGCGATCGTAGACGGCCTTGAACTCGTGGTGCCGCAGGTAGCGGTCGAGCTTGCGCTTGCTCAGCTTCTCGGCGCTCCCGGGCGCGGCCACGTACGGCACGTGCGCGAAGGCCGGCCGCTCGAAGCCGAGGGCGGTCGTGATGAAGATCTGCCGCGGCGTGTTCGACAGGTGCTCGACGGCGCGGATGACGTGGGTGATGGCGAAGTCGTGGTCGTCGACGGCGCTCGCCAGGTGGTACAGGCACGTCCCGTCCGCCCGCTGCACGACGTGGTCCTGCTCGAGCCCCCACTCGAACTCGACGTCGCCCCGCACGAGGTCGCGGAACCGGCAGGCCCCCTCGCGGGGCATCCTGAGCCGCACCGCGGCCCGCCGGCCCTCGGCCTCGAACCGCGCCGCGTCCGCGTCCGTCTCCGCCATCCACCGGCGGCTGTAGAGGAACCGGCGCTTCTCGCGCTGCGCCGCCTCGCGCTCGGCCTGAATCTCCTCGCCGGTGGCGTAGTCGCGGTACGCGGCGCCCGTCGCCAGCAGCCGCTCGACCGCCTCCGCGTACCGGGCGCTCCGTTGCGACTGGAAGTACGGCGCGTGCGGCCCGCCGACCTCCGGGCCCTCGTCCCAGTCGAGCCCCAGCCAGCGGAACCCGTCGAGGATGGGGCGCAGGGCGGCGGCGACGTTGCGCTCGGCGTCGGTGTCGTCGACCCGAAGCAGGAACTGCCCGCCGTGCCGGCGCGCGAAGAGCCAGTTGAACAGGGCGGTCCGAACGCCGCCGATGTGGAGGTAGCCGGTGGGGCTGGGGGCGAATCGCGTGCGCACGGCCATCGGTCGAGGATTATAATCAGTGCTCCTCCCCCCCGACACGACGCCGGGTGAGAGACCGTGCGATCGCGCGACCCGCGGTCGCGTCGAGAGCTCCGCCGGCGCGGAACTCCGCCTTGCCGGCCTGCCCCTTGCGCTCGCGGCGCGAACCCTGCGGGCGCGGCGGGAGTTCGTGGCGCGAGTTCCCTCGTGTCGAGTCGGCGCTCGAGGATGAGGTCCGCGAGCCCGACGCTCGAGCCTACGACCAACTCGAGCCTACGACCAAAGAGGAGACGACGATGCCCTGGCTGTTGACCACCGCCCTGCTCGCCACGCTCGCCCAGTCGCCGCGCGAGCCGGGCATGCACAGCGCCGTGCTCGAGGTCGACGGGGTGGGCGCGGTCACCTACGGCCTCTGGATCCCGCGCGACTACGACGCGGCCGAACCGCGCCCGCTGGTGCTCGCCCTCCACCCGGGCGGGTCGCCGGGCCCCGGGTACGGCGCGCAGTTCCTCCGCGGGTTCGTCGCGCCGGCGCTCGCCGAGTGGGGCGCGGTCGTGGTCTCCCCCGACGCCCCGGCCCGTCGCTGGAACAACGAGACCAGCGAGCGCGGAGTGCTGGCCCTGATCGAGGACGTGCGGGCGTCGTACGCCATCGACCCCGCCCGCATCCTCGTCACCGGCTACAGCATGGGGGGACGCGGTACCTGGTACATGGCCGCGCGCCATCCCGACCTGTTCACGGCGGCGATACCGATGGCCGCGCGATCCGACCCCGACGAGGCCCCCCGCGTCGGAGACATGCCGGTGTTCATCATCCACCCCCGCGAGGACGAGGTGGTGCCGTTCGAGCCGGCCGAGCGGACGGCGCAGGAAATGGAGGCGCGGGGGCAGAACGTGTCGTTCCTGCCCCTCGAGGGCGTCGGTCACTTCCAGATGAGGCCCGAGCCGCTACGCCGCGGCGGCGACTGGGTTCGGCAGCGCTGGGCGGAGCGGTAGGCGTCCGCGACCCGCCGACGCGACGGTAGTCGACCCCCGCCTCGCGTGACCGGCGGGGCCTCCGCGCGGGGAGGGCCGAGTCGACGGGTTTGTCGAGGATGGGCCCGGACGGCCCGCAAGACGCCATCCATGGAAGACACCATCATGAAGTACCGCCGGCTCGCGAACACCGGGATCTACGTCTCCGAGCTGTGCCTCGGGGCGATGACGTTCGGCGGCCACGGCCCGTTCAAGGCCATCGGCGCCCTGGGACAGACGGAGGCCGACGCCCTCGTGCACCGGGCCCTCGACGCCGGCGTCAACTTCTTCGACACCGCCAACGTGTACTCGCTCGGCCAGTCGGAGGAGATGCTCGGGGTCGCCCTCGGCCAGCGGCGGAAGGACGTCATCGTCGCCACGAAGGTGCGCGGGCGGATGGGCGACGGCCCGAACGAGATCGGGCTGTCGCGCGTGCACGTCATGCAGCAGTGCGACGCGAGCCTGCGGCGCCTCGGCACCGACTACATCGACCTGTATCAGATCCACGGGCCCGACCCGCAGACCGACATCCGGGAGACCCTCGAGGTCCTGACCGACCTCGTGCGGGCGGGCAAGGTGCGCTACATCGGCTGCTCGAACCTCTCCGCCTGGCAGCTCATGAAGGCCCTCGGCCTGTCGCGGCAGCACGGGCTCGCGGAGTTCGTCAGCACCCAGTCCTACTACGCCATCGCGGGCCGCGAGCTCGAGCGCGAGATGGTCCCGCTAGTGAAGGACCAGGGCCTGGCCCTGCTCCCGTGGAGCCCGCTCGCGGGCGGGCTGCTCACCGGCAAGTTCACGCGGGACAGCGAGTCCGACCCCGACGCGCGGCGCGTGTCGTTCGACTTCCCGCCCGTCGACAAGGCGCGGGGCTTCGACATCATCGACGTCATGCGCGACGTGTCCCGCGCCCACGGCGTCTCGGTGGCCCAGGTCGCCCTCGCGTGGCTGCTCCACAAGCCCGCCGTCACCAGCGTGATCATCGGGGCCAAGCGGCTCGACCAGCTCGACGACAACCTGGGCTCGGTCGAGCTGACCCTCGCCCCGGACGAGCTCGAGCGCCTCGACGCGGTCAGCGCGCTGCCGGTGGAGTACCCGGGGTGGATGGAGATGATGCAGGCCGACCGCGAGCCGGGCACGACGCGCGACTGGAGCCGGTTCGCCCGGAAGTGACGGCAGGGGAGGGCCGCCGGACGAGGGTCCGGCCGACGCTCACTGGTTGACCGCCCCTGAGAGAAGCTGCCCATGTCGCGGGGCGTTTTCGCGGTGTCCGCCAGCGAAAACCAGCGACAGGACGGCAATGGAAGCTCTGGGGCAGTCCACTAGGCAGTGGAACCCCAGGGGGCGTGCCGCCGGACGAGGGTCCGGCCGCCGCTTCAACCGGACGTGAACACCGGAGGTCGACGCCGGACGAGGGTCCGGCCGCCGCCTCACCGGAAGTGAACACCGGAGGTCGACGCCGGGCGAGGGTCCGGCCCGCCGCCTCACCGGAAGTGAACACCGGAGGTCGCAGCCGGGCGAGGGTCCGGCGCCCCGTTCGGAAGCGACCGGCAGGAGGACGCCGCCCGGACGAGGCCCGGGGCGCCGTGATGAATCGAACTTCCCCCCGATACGTAGTACTACTTACGTAGTACCACTCGACACCGGCGCGCGCGCCGGGCCCGGCGGGACGAGCGGGCGCTCGTCGCCGTCTCCGTTCACGTCGCCATGACCGCCGGAGGCGGCCGGTACCGGCGGCGCGGCCGTAACTCGCGCACTACACAAGGAGAACACCCCATGAACGACAACTTTCGCGTCGTCGACGGGGACGGGTTCCGCGTGCCCAGGATCCCGTGGCGGGGACTGGGCGCCGGCATCCTGGCCCTCGCCGCCCTCGTCACCACGGCCGGAGCCGTCTATCAGATCGAACCGGAGGAGGTCGGGGTCGTGCTGCGGTTCGGGAAGTACGTCCGCACCAGCGAGCCGGGCCTGAACTTCAAGATCCCGTTCGTCGAGGGGATGGAGCGGGTTCCGGTGCAGCGGCAGCTCAAGCAGGAGTTCGGCTTCCGCACCTCCGCGGCGGGCATCCGCACCGAGTACGCCGGCCAGCAGCAGGCGCTCGCGGACGAGTCGGTGATGCTGACCGGCGACCTGAACGTCGCGGTGGTCGAGTGGATCGTCCAGTACCGCGTGGACGATCCCTACGAGTACCTGTTCAAGGTGCGCAACCTGGAGGACACGTTCCGGGCCATGAACGAGGCGGTGATGCGGGAGACGGTCGGCGACCGGACCGTCACCGAGGTCGTCACGGTGGGCCGGCAGGAGATCGAGACCACCGTCGAGGAGCGCCTGCAGACGCTGACCGAGCAGTACCAGATGGGCATCGCCATCGACCAGGTGGTGCTGCAGGACGTCAACCCGCCCGACCCCGTCAAGCCGTCGTGGGACGAGGTCAGCCAAGCCCAACAGCAGCGCGACCGGCTCATCAACGAGGCGCTGGCCGAGTACAACGCGGTCATCCCCCGGGCCCGGGGCGAGGCCGAGCAGACCATCCTGCAGGCCGAGGGGTACGCCCTCGACCGCGTAAACCGTGCGCAGGGCGAGGCCACCCGGTTCGCGTCCATCGAGGAAGCGTACCGGGCTGCGCCGAATGTAACCCGGCGGCGGATGTACCTGGAGACCATGCAGCGCATCCTGCCGGCGGTCGGACGCAAGGTGTTCGTGGCGGAGGGCGCGACCGGGGTGCTGCCCCTGCTGTCGCTCGACGGCGGCGCGCGGGCGGCCGCCGCGCCCCTGGCCGGGGCCGGCGCCGCGGCACGGACGGGAGGTGAGCAATGACACGCACGCGACCCACGTTGGTGACCCTGTTGCTGGCCGGCCTCTTCCTGGCCGCCAGCTCGGCCTACATCGTCAGCGAGACCAACCAGGTGGTCATCACCCAGTTCGGCGAGCCCGTCGGGGAGCCCATCACCGAGCCCGGGCTCCACTTCAAGATCCCGTTCATCCAGACCGCCAACATGTTCGAGAAGCGGTTCCTGGAGTGGGACGGCTTCCCCAACCAGGTCCCGACCCGGGACCGCCGGTTCATCTGGGTGGACACCTACGCGCGCTGGCGCATCACCGATCCGCTGCTCTTCTTCCAGCGCCTGCGCGACGAGCGGGGAGCGCAGTCGCGGCTCGACGACATCCTCGACGGCGAGACCCGCAACGCGGTGGCGCGGCACGACCTGATCGAGATCGTCCGCACCAGCAACCGCGAGCCGGCGGATACCGCGGCCAGCGAGCTGGAGGAGGCGGAGACGCTCGATCCCATCGTGACCGGCCGCGAACAGATCACGCGCGAGATCCTCGACGCCGCGGCCGCCGCCGTCGGCGAGCTGGGCATCGAGCTGCTCGACCTGAAGTTCAAGCGGATCAACTACATCGCCGACGTGCAGCAGGACGTGTTCGCCCGCATGATCGCCGAGCGGCAGCGCATCGCCGAGGAGTTCCGCTCGGAGGGCCAGGGCGAGTCGGCCCGCATCCAGGGCGAGCGCGAGCGCGACCTCGCGCAGATCCAGTCCGAGGCGTTCCGCGCCGCGGAGGAGATTCGCGGGAACGCCGACGCCGAGGCCATCGACATCTACGCCGACGCGTACGGCCGGGACGCCCAGTTCTACGCGTTCACGAAGTCGCTCGAGACCTACGAACGCACCATGGACCCCAGCACGTTCTTCATCCTGGGGACCGACAGCGAGCTGCTGCGCTTCCTCGAGACGCCGCGGTAGCGCGACCGCGCGACCCTGCGGGGCGCGGCGTGACCCCTGCGGGTCACGCCGGGAGTTGTCGCCGACGCGAAAGCTCCTGCAGCGCAGGTCCATCGGAGCCGGCCGGAGAGCGCCCACGGCGCTTCCGGCCGGACTCGTCTCCCGGCGCCGGTTTCGGCCGCGACCGCACCCGTGGCCCGACGGGGTTGCAGCCGCAGCCGCCCGCCATGGCGCGGAACCGTTCCAAGTTCCTGCCGATTACGCCGGCGCCTCGTCCGTCGGCCGCAACCCTCCATGGGGCACGGACCGATTCAAAGAGCCCGTTGCGACCGGGGCGATCAACGGATGCGGCGAGGACGGTTGCATCCGACCGCACGAACCCCGACCATACGGCATGCTCGAACTCGCCCTCGTCGTCGGCCTCGTGGTGCTGACCTCCGCCGCCTGCTCGCTGTTCGAGGCGGTGCTGTACTCGGTGCCGCCGGCTCACATCGACACCCTCGAACAGACCGGCCAGCCCGCGGGGGCGCTGCTCCGGCGGCTGCGGTCGCAGGTCGACCGGCCCATCGCGGCCATCCTATCGCTGAACACGGTCGCCAACACCGGGGGCGCGGCCCTCGCCGGGGCCATCGCCACGAGCGTCCTCGAATCGGGGTGGATCGGCTGGTTCTCCGCCGCCTTCACCCTCGCCATCCTCGTCTTCTCGGAGATCGTCCCCAAGACCGCGGGGGTCGTCTACGCGCGGCAGCTCGCCGGCCCCATCGCCGTCCCCCTGCAGGCGCTGGTGGTCGCGTTCGCCCCGGTCATCTGGCTCAGTCGCCGCCTGACGAGCCTCGTCGCGGCCGGCAAGGCCGCCGAGCGGGTCTCCGACGAAGAGCTGCTGCTCATGGTGCGCCGGGGCCTCAGCTCGGGCGACCTGAAGCCCCACGAGGCCGACGTCATCAGCAACGTCCTCGCCCTCGAGGCGAAGACGGCGGCCGAGATCATGACCCCGCGCACCGTGCTCTTCACCCTGCCCACCGCGGCCCGGGTCGCCGAGGCCGCGGCCGACAAGCAGCTCCTGCGCCACAGCCGGGTGCCCGTCTACGACGAAGACCCCGACGACATCGTGGGCATCGTCCACCGGCACGACATCCTGCGGGCGGCGGCCCGGGACGAGTTCGGCACCACCTTGGACCGGCTCATGCGCCGGGTCGTCTTCGTGGTCGAGACGGCCAAGCTCGACCACCTGCTGCGCAGCTTCCTCGAGCAGCGGCAGCACCTGATGATCGTCACCGACGAGTTCGGCAGCGTCAGCGGCATCGTGACCCTCGAGGATGTCCTCGAGGAGATTCTCGGGCGCGAGATAGTGGACGAGTTCGACCACGTCGCCGACCTCCGCGCCTATGCCCGCCAGCAGCGGGGCGCCCGGCGGACGCCGACGCCGGTCTTGTCATCGGACGCGGGAACCGACCCTGGCTGATGCGGCCGCGCTCGTCGACGGTTGGCGCTCGGCGACGAGGACGGCCGCTATCGGCATCTGCGACCGACGAGCAACGCAGTCAGGCGGGATGCATCGCGACGCGCGGCCGCGCGCGACTGTCCTCGACACGTGACACTTGTCCGGCGGGAAGGCGACACCGTGGCCGCGGGCGGGCCCGAAGAAGCCGGGCCACCGGCTGTCGCAGCCATGGAATGCGCTTTGCAGCGATAGCTGCCGTCGGCAACCGAAGGAGGATGATCCCGTGATTGTGTCGAAGAGACCCACATCGTGGCCATGCGTGATCGGCGCCCTGACCCTGCTGGCTTCGCCGGTCGTGGCGGAGGCGCAGCCGGCGGCGGGCGCGCAGCGGCGAGCGGCCCCCGCCCCACAGACCACGCGGGCGCCCCAGGCGGCAGGCGCGCAGCGGAGGGCGCCCGGCGCACCGCGGGGAACAGCCGTGAGGCGACCGGCGCCGGAAGCGCCACGGGCGCCAGGCGCTCGCGGCCGCGCGGCGCGACCCGTGCTGCAGGCCCGCGCCTGGTACGGTCCCGGATACGGCTACTACAGCCCCTACTACTATCCGGGGTACTTCTACGGCCCCGGCTGGGGCCTTCGCCCGTACGGCCCGTGGGGCCCGTATCCGTTCTACGGCGGCTACTACTACCGCGAGCGCGGCTCGCTCCGGCTGCAGGTCAAGCCGGAGGAGACCGAGGTCTACGTCGACGGCTACTACGCCGGTGTCGTCGACAGCTACGATGGGTTCTTCCAGCGGCTGAGCCTGCCGCCGGGGCGGCACGACATCGAGTTGCGCCTCGAGGGCTACCGCAGCATCGAGGAGCAGGTCTACCTCGCGGTCGGGCAGACCTATCGCATCGAGCACGTCATGGAGCCCCTCGGCCCGGGCGAGACGACGCCGCCCCCGCCGGCGCCGCGACCCGAGGCGGAGATCGAGACCGACCTCGAGCCGGACCCGTTCGCGGAGCTCGGCACGGCGCCCGCGGCGTCGTTCGCCCCCGCCGGCGGGTTCGGACGGCTCGTGGTGCGAGTGCAGCCGGCCGACGCGTCGATCTTCGTCGACGGCGAGGAGTGGTACAGCCCCGGCGGCTCGCGCCTCGAGCTCGAGGTCGGCGCCGGGCGGCGCCGCGTCGAGGTGCGTCGCGAGGGCTACGAGTCGTATGTCACCGACGTCACCGTACGCAGCGGCGAATCGAAAGCGGTGAACATCAGCCTGCCGAGAGACCGGCCGGAAGACCCGGAGGAACCCAGGCCGGATCCGGGAGTGTGATCGCAGGCGCGCCGCCCGTGGCAAGGAGCGCCGCTTCCTCGCCACGGGCTCCCTCGGCGGCGGCCCGGGTCCGCCAAGTCGTCGCCAGCGGCTCCGCCCGGCGCCCGCCCCCCCCTCGGGAGCCCGCGCCGTTCTACGGCGCAGACTACGGTCCGGCTATACTGCACAACCCGCGGCCGACTCCCGCCGACGGGCTCGATGGTCCCGCCGGGGCCGCGATCCATGGCGGCGCCGGTCGGCTTGGCGGGAGCGCCAGGACCACGACCGCGGGCAGTCGGACGGCAAGGGTGAGAGGAGAGACGCTTGGCTACCGTCAAGGCATCGCTGAGACAGGGCGTTGCGGTCGACATCCGCTCCCGCCGGTTCCTTTGGCGCAGCGACGAGCCCAAGCCGGCGGAAGGCGCCGACTCCGGCCCCACGCCCTACGAGTTCCTTCTGGGCAGCCTCGCCGCCTGTACGGCGATGACCCTGCGGCTCTACGCCGAGCGCCGGCAGATTCCCCTGGCCGGGGTCGAGGTGACCCTGACCTTCGACCGGGTGCACGCGGACGACTGCGTCGACTGTGACGAGCGCGACGACGGCCTGATCGAACGCGTGCGCACCGAGGTCACCATCCACGGCGAGCTCACCGCCGCCCAGCGCGCGCGGCTCACCCAGGTGGCGCAGCGGTGTCCCGTGCACAAGACGCTGGCGAACGGCGTGCACATCGACGACGAGGTGACGTTCGTCGACCCGGCGGAGTGACGGCGCCCGCGCGGACTCGCGAAGCGCTCACCACGTGTCCCGCTCGAACCGCACCTGCCGGCGCCCTGCCGTCGACTCGATGTCGGCGAGCGAAGCGGGATTGCCGCAGGCGAGCAGCACCGTCTCGTCCGGAGTGTGGCGGGCGGCGAGTTCGGCCACGTTCACGTGGGCGGGAAGCTGGGGATGGACGAGCCGCTCGAGGGCCAGATCGGCCGCCACGCGGGTGACCTCGCTTCTCGCCTGCGCCTGCTTCTCTTCTTCCGCGGTGGGCAGGCCGTAGACGTAACGGACCACGTTGCTCGCCCGCCCCAGCCCGATGCGGGCGTCCATGCCCGCGGCGCCGGCGCGCCGACTGACCGTCGGCAGGTACTGGAAGTCGAAGCGGCCCGCCGCCTCGATCTCGAAGAGCTCTCCCTGACAGGCCAGCTCGGCCTCGGTCCTGGCGGTGTGGACGAGCGTGTAGCGGCGCCCGTCGCCGCCGTCGTCCCGCGCCCGCAGCTCCCGGATCATCGAGACGAACGGCGCCACCCCGGTGCCGGTGCCGACCATCAGGACGCTGGGTGCGTCCCCCGCCCTCGACGACAGCGTGAAGCCGCCGCCGATGCGGTCCTGGTAGCCGACCTCGCAAGTGTCGGCATCCTCCTCACCCCCGAACAGCAGCTCGCTGAGGCGGCCCGACAGGCCGTGGACGCCGTGTTCGAGGGTCGCGAGGAAATCGAGGCAGCCGTGCTCGGCGGTCTCGCTGGGAGCGGAGGCGATCGAGAAGTAGTTCGTGACGGGTCCGATGGTTTGCCGGCCCCAGGGGTCGTACTCGGGCTCGCGCATCGGCTTGCCGTCGGGTCCGACGCCGGTCTTCCGGGTCAGCTTGCAGTCGTCCCGGCTCAACGCAATGGCTTGTCCCGCCTCGTAGCCGGGGAACCGGTGGCCGCTCTCGGGGGCAAGCCGGAACCGGATCAGGGTGTCCGCGACGATCTCCTTGTGCACCACGGTCCCGGTTCTCAGTCCGGCCATCCGACCTCCCTGGAAGCGCTGACAGGGGTCGGCCACTCGCGGTGCTCGGCCCCGATGCACGATAACCGTGCAGGGCGCGTTCTCGACGCCGGCGCCGGCCAGCGGGGCTCGCGCAACATTTCCGCGTTGAAGGTGCTCATGAGCTGCGGAGAACGGTCGTCCCGGAAGCGCCGCGCGCCGCCGCGGCGGGAGAAGCGTGGTCAACGACCGCGCCAAGCGGTCAGGGTCGCGTTTGCCCGCGAAAAACCAGCGGCACGACGGCAAAGGAAGCTCTGGGACAGCCCACTAGTTCCCGACGAGCGACTGCAGCAGCGCGACGGTATTCCGGCTCGGGGTGGCCCACGCGATGCCGAGACGCCGCGAACCCCGCCTCGCGATGTCGAGCGGGGTCTGGCCGTCGGCGTTGGCCGCGTGGACGTCGGCCCCGTTCGCGACCAGTAGCTCGATGACCGAGTCGTAGCCGCGGGCGGCGGCTGCGTGCAGGGCGGAGTCGCCGCGAGCGTTGGCGGTGTCGACGGGAACCCCGAGGGTCAGGGCGAGCCGGACCGCCTCGAGGACCACCGCCTCTTGCAGGCCGGGGTCGGGCTCGCGCCGCGTGCTCCGCACCGGCGCGCTCTCGGCGATGCGCCCGAGACGGTCGACGGCCACCAGGGGATTGCGCCCGCCGAGACCGACAGCCGCCATCAGAGCGGTGGTGGCGCCCTCGCGCACCTGCACGCGCTCGTCCCGCACCGAGAGCGAGCCGGGCCAATACGTCGGATGGTGGACGGCCCGGGGGTTGGCGCCGCGCTCCGCCAGCATGCGCATGATGCCGGGCGCCCCGAAGCGCGCCGCGAGCCAGAACGGGGTCGCCCCCACGTAGGACGGGTGCACGTAGAAGTCGACGGCGTCGCGCCGCACCGGCGTCGACGTCATGACCGGCGTGTCCGGGTCCGCACCGTGGTCGAGCAGGGCCCGCACCAACGCCGCGTCCTGGTGCAGGATCGCCGCGTGGAGAGCCGTGTAACCGGCCTCGGCCGCGTTGGCGTCCGCGCCCTGCTCGAGCAGGTAGGCGGCGACGTCGCCGTGGCCGCTGTGGGCGGCGACGACGGTGGCGCTGGTGCCGTAGGGCGGAGCGTCGTCCACGTCGGCGCCGGCCTCGACGAGCAGCCTCGCCGACGCGAGGGCGCCGACCCGCGCCGCGAAGAGCAGCGGCGTGTAGCCGCCCTGGGGAACCTCGGTGACGTACTCCGGGTTCCACGGCTCCGGCGTGGTCTTCACCACCTCGGTTCGGACGTCCGACCGCGCGTCGACGGCCGCGCCGTGTTCGAGCAGCACCTCCACCACGCCGGGATGCCGCTGCGCGACCGCCCACATCAGCGCGGTCTGGCCCCGCGTCCCCGCCGCGTCCGCGTCCGCGCCGGCCGCGAGCAGCAGACCCGCCACTTCGGCCGCCCCCACTCGGGCGGCGGTCATCAGCGGCGTCTCACCCGACAACAACGGCACGTTCGGGTCGGCCCCCGCCCCGAGCAGCCGCCGCACCATCGGCGCCCGGCCGTTCTCGGCCGCCGCCCACAGCGGCGTCACCCCGAGGTCGTTGGCCGCGTTCACGTCGGCGCCGGCGTCGAGCAGCAGGCCGGCGATGTCGACCTCGTCCCAGTAGGCGGCCCAGTGCAGCGCGGTCGCCCCATCCCCCTGGCGGGCGGTGACATCGGCGCCCTCGTCGACCCGCGCGCGCACCGCGCCCCAGTCGGCCCGCTGCGCGGCGTCGGCGACCGGCGGCCCGGCCGCGACGACCGGGGCCGCGCCCACAACGAATCCCGCCGCCGCGAGCAGCGCCCCGGCCATGCCTCCACGAACCGCTGTAGAACGTCTCATAAGCACCCTCGCCCCGCCGCCACCGCGTCCATGTTACCTTGGATTGGGAAGGCCTACCTGGACTGCCAGAGGAGCAGATCGAGCTTCTTGATGTCCGTGAAGTGCGTGAAGTGCGGGAACTCAGTGTCGAAACGACGCCGCCACTCTTTGAAGCTGTCTTGCTGAGTTTCGTTGGATGCCCACCTGCGAATCTTCGAATACACTTCGCCGCAACGATCCAGGCGTCGTCGTGCATCCTTGCTCCGGTACGGTGGCTTCAATCCAAGGTTGCACAGGACATGGCTGTCCCACACGGGCAGGCTGGCATCGATCGTGGCGACCAGCTTCGAGGTGAACGATGCCTCGACCCACCCGGTGCGGCAGTGGATCTCAGCCAGGAACTTCCGAAACGACGGCGATGGACGCCGCTTCTCACGCTCAAGAATCGAGAAGAACAACTCGCACCATTTCTTGCCTCTTCTCACCCTGTAGAATCCCTTGAAGTCAAGCTGGAAGCATCGATCCCGAGTCACGTCGAACCTGTTCAACGACCGCTGAAGACGGTCGTACCTCTCCAATCCGCTACTGTTGGCTCTCAGCCTCTCGATGGCGCACGACATCGCCTCTTGGGTCATGACCGCCGATCACACCTCCGACAGCGTGTCGATGGGCAGCCTCGTGGTGCTGTCGCCCAGGCGGTCGAGCGGCATGTCGAGCTTGTCCATCAGGGTCATCAGGAGCTCGGCGTTCGACGTGTCGGGCGAGTAGCGCAGGTGGCGGCCGCCCCGGAGCTTGCCGGCGCCGCCGCCGAGGAGCAACAGCGGCAGGTCGACGCCGAGGTGCCGCGTGCTGTTCGAGATGCCGGCCCCGTAGAGGACGGTCATGTTGTCGAGGAGTGACCCGTCTGCGTCCTCGGCGGCGCGGAGGCGCGCGAGGTAGGCGGCCGTCAGCTTCGTGTGGTACGCGTTGATCTTCGACATCACCGCGATGCGCTCGGGGTCGTCCTCGTGGTGCGAGAGCGGGTGATGGGCGTCGGGCACGCCGATCTGCGGATAGGCGCGGGTGCTCTGCTCGCGACCCATCATGAACGTGACGACGCGGGTGAGGTCGGCCTGGAGGGCGAGGAACTGCAGGTCGAACATCAGCCCGAGGTGGTCCTCGAAGACCCGCGGGGGGGCCGAGGGCTGCTCGGTGAACGACGGCTCGACGTCGCGCTGCCGCTCGGCGATCTCGATGCGGCGCTCGACGTCGCGGACCGCCTCGGTGTACTCGTCGAGCTTGACGCGGTCGCGCGGCCCCACCTCGACCCTCAGGTCGGCGAGCTTGTCGGTGACCGAGTCGAGGATGCTCTGCTTCTGCCGCCGGCGCGCCCGACGCACGGCGGGGTCGGCCGAGCCGCTGTCGCCGAAGAGCCGCTCGAACACCGCGCGCGGGTTGTTCTCCATCGGCAGGGGCATCGTCGGCGTCCGCCACGAGATGGTCTGCGTGTAGGCGCAGCTCAGGCCGGCCGTGCACTGCCCGGCGTTGGCGAACTTGTCCATCGACACCTCGAGCGAGCCGAGCTGGGTGGTCCGGCCGAGCTCGCGGGCGAGGATCTGGTCCATCGAGGTGCTGGCGAGCACGTCGGTCTCGTTTTGCCCGCCGCGCGGCGTCCCCGTCAGGAACGACGCCGACGCCCCGGCGTGCACGTAGGCCCACGACGCGCGGAGGCCGGAGACAACCAGCATCTGGTCGCGGAACGACGCCAGCGGCTCGAGGATCGGGGTCAGCTCGAAGTCGCGGCCGACGCGCTCCGGCGTCCAGTACTGCATGGCCATGCCGTTGGGCACGTAGATGGCCTGGAACCGGTGGATCGGCTTCGCCTCCGTCCTCGAGAGCGCGGTCAGCGCGGGAGACATCGCGTCGAGGAACGGCAGCCCCAACGTCACGCCGAGGCCCCGCAGCACGGTCCGGCGCGGCAGCGATTTCCTGCTGATGGTCATGATGTCGCTCTCCTCCGCCGTGGGGTCGAGGATACCGTCCGCATCGTGTTCGAGACGATCGAGCCTCAATCCGCTGCCGCCGCGTTCCGCATCAGAAACGCGGGGCTCTTCACGATGCCGGTGACGAGGGCCGACCAACGGTAGTCGTCAGCCGCCGCCTGGCGGACGACGGCGCGCACCGTCGGCCGATCCGCGTGCGTCAAGCCGCGGCCGAGCGCATAGGACAGCAGCTTCTCGGTCACCGTGGCCGTGAACTGCTCGGGCCGTTCGAGCAGCCACGCGCGGAGGCCGGCCATGCCCTCCACCCGCCGTCCGCTCGGCAGCGTCGCCGTCGCGTCGATGGGGTTGCCGAACTCGTCCCGCGTCCGCCAACCGCCGAGCCCGTCGTACTGCTCGAGCGCGAAGCCCGGCGGGTCGATGGACGCATGGCAGGTGGCGCAGGCCGGGGCCTGCCGGTGGCGCTCGAGCCGCTCACGCACCGAGGTCGTGCGCCCGCCGCCCTCCCCCTCGGGCAGCGCCGGCACGTCGGGCGGCGGCGACGGCGGCGGAGCGCCGAGAATGGTGTCGAGCAGCCACTTGCCGCGCAGCACCGGCGACGTGCGGGTCGGGTACGAGGTCAGGGCGAGCAGCCCGCCGTGCCCGAGGAGGCCGCCGCGCTGCGACAGGTCGGGCAGGGCCACGCGGCGGAACCGGCTGCCGTAGACGCCGGGGATGCCGTAGTGCCGGGCCAGTCGCTCGTTGACGAACGTATAGTCCGCGTCGAGGAGGTCGAGCACGCTGCGGTCCTCGCGCAGGGTGCTGGCGAGGAACAGGGTCGTCTCATGCCGGAACGCCTCGACGAGGTTGTCGTCGAAGTCGGGGAACGGCACGGGGTCGCCCTTGACGTCCTCGAGGTTGCGCAGGTGCAGCCACTGCATCGCGAAATCGTCGACGAGCGACCGCGCGCCGGGGTCGGCGAGCATGCGACGGACCTGCTCGTCGAGCATCGCCGGATCGGTCAGCCCGCCCGCCTCCGCCGCGTCGAGCAGCGCGTCGTCGGGGATGCTGCTCCAGAGGAAGAAGGAGAGCCGGGAAGCGATCTCGACGTCGCTCAGCCGGTACGGTGCGCCCGGGACCGCGCCCGCCGGATCGCGCTCCATGCGGAGCAGAAAGTCGGGGTCGACGAGCATCCGCTCGATCGCGAGCTGGATGCCGGCGTCGAAGCTCCCGCCGCTCTCGCGACCGCTCTCGAAGAAGCCGAGAAGGGTGTCGACATCGGCCGCCGTCACCGGCCGGCGATAGGCGCGCCGGGCGAGCCCGGACACGATCTCGGCCGCGCACGCCCGCTCGTCCGCCGCCCCCGCCGCGGCGGGCCGGCACGTGAAGACGGCGCGCCGGCTCGGCGTGTCACCGGGCCCCGCCGGGTCGTAGGGCCCGCCGATACCGACCGAGGCGACCGCGGCGTTGCCGTGATAGGCCTCGTCGTTCGACAGCACCTCGCCCGCCTGTCGCGGCAGCAGAATGCCCTCGGGCTCCCAGACGCTGCGGACGAAGGACACGCCGACGGTGCGCGGACCCGCCTCGACCGGCACGCGGACCTCGAGGACCTCGTCCGCCGTCTGCAGGTACGACTCCCACGCCGGGTCGCCCCGTTCGGCGATGGTGAACGTCAACGGCGCGGGCCGGCCGTGGTCCTCGCCCCCGACCGTGAAGCGCTTCACCAGCGCGCCGTCGACGCGGACATCGAGGAGGTGCTCGCTGCCCATGCCGAGGATGTAGTCCTGCCAGTTCGACCGCAGCTCGATCTTGACCAGATACTCGCCGTCGACCGGGAAGTGGTGGGGGATGGCCACCCCGCCCCGCGAGCCGAGAGGCAGGTCCTCGCTCTGGCGGTCGTCCTGCAGCAGCAGCAAGGGCACGTCGAACGTCTCGAAAGCGGGCGCGGCCGGCGGCAGGCCCACCGCGAGCCGACTGATGGTGCGCGCCGCCGACAGGTAGCGCTCGAGCTGCGCGGTCGAGATGGACAGCACGTCGGCGTTGTTGTCGAAGCCGGTGTCCGACGTCTCGTCGCCGGGCAGGAGCGGCGTCACGTCGATGTCGAGGGCGAGGAGATCGCGAATCGCGTTGCGGTACTCGGTGCGGTTCAGCCGGTGGACGGTGCTGGTCCGGCCCGGGTCGGGGTTCGCGGCGGCCGCACGGTCGATGTCGGCCTCGAGCCGGGCCGCCACCGCGTCGTAGGTCGCCGCGTCGGGCCGCGGCCGTCCCGGCGGCGGCATGGCGCCGGTGCGCAGCTTCGCGACGACCCGTTCCCAGACGTCGGAATCGCGGCTCGGGTCGGCGGCGTCGACGGTGGCCGCCTCGAGGCTGAGCCCCCCCGTCAGCAGCCGGTCGTTGTGGCAGGCGACGCAGTAGCGGTCGAGGACCGCGCGCGGCGACCGCCCCGTCGCGTCTTGCGCAGCAGCGAGCGGCGTGGCCGCCGCGAACCCTACGACAGCGGCCGGCACCGCAGCCAGGAGCCTTCTCCCGAGCCGCATCGTCCTCTCCTTCGGGCGGCGATCGCCCGACCGTTCCTCAAGCTGCGATCCTACCGCCGGCCCCGACATGGCGCAATGGTCACGGAAACGCGTTCCGCGGTCGCCGGACAGCTCGAGGCCGCGATTCTCAGCGCGGCGGGCGGCGGGGGCGGTCGCCGGACAGCTCGAGAGCCGCGATTCTCAGCGCGGCGGGCGGCGGGGGCGGTCGCCTCGCGACCCCCGACCGCCGTCGGGGCCGCGGGGGCCGATCCGGTCGCGGCGCATCCTGACGACGCGGCTCTCGAAAAGCTCCATCTGCTCGGGGGTGAGGATGGCGGCGATCTCGGCGTTCATCTGCGTTCGCTCGGCCTCGAACTGCTTGCGGACTCCGGCGTCGAGCTCACGAAACCGGAGCCGGCGGGCCTCGAAGACCTCACGGAGCCGCCCGCGCTGGTCATCGGACAGCTCCAGGTTGGCGTCGAGGCGGTCGAGCAGCCTCTCGCTCATCCGCGCCGAAGGCGGCGCCGGCCCACCCCGACCCCGGAACCCGCGGGAGGGCTCCGGGTCGAACCACGGCCGCACCGCGAACCCTGCGGCGAGTCCGCCGCTGAACACGACGAGGACGAAGAGACCGGCCCACAGGCGCATGCTCGTTCGTTTCATCGACTCGTCCTTGCCCTGGCGCCCCAATCGTCACCCGCGGCTCCGGCCGGCGCCGTCCCCACGCTCACGGCCCCGCCCGCGCCATGGTGCGGCGCACACTCCTGACCGGGGACGTCGCGTGGGGCGCCGCTTGCGCCCCGCGCACGCGGTGGCCGGCGGCTCAGCCCCGGACGCGCCACCCTCAGAACGACCCGTCCCGACCCGACGTCAACACCACCTCCAGCAGGGTGTCGTCGCTCATCTCTTCCTGCCAGAACAGGCTCAACGCGGGCGCTTCCGCCGCTTCGTCGACCCCGACCCAGCCGGTCACGAGCTCCTGGAACTCGAGAGGCTCGACCGCCTCGGCCGGCCTGAGCCCCACCGCCGCGACCACCAGCAGGGTCGCCGCCAACGGTACGAGCCGCACCGTCCAGCGGCGCCAGTTGATGACGTCGAGCCAGGTGGGCGGGCCGTCGAGGTGCGCCATCACCCGGGCCGCGAACCCCGGCGGGGCCACCGCGTCCGGCCGTGCCGACAGTACCGCGGCCACGTCGTCCTGGCCGCCTCCCGCCTCTCGGCACGCGGCGCAGCCGTCGAGATGCGCCTCCAGGCGCTCGGCGCCAGCCGGGTCGAGACGTCCCGCCGCGCGCGCGATGACTGCCCGTTCCACGTCGTCGCATCTCATGACGATATCCCCATCAGCGGCTGCAGCAGCGGCCGTAGCCGGCGGCGAGCGCGGAAGATGCGGGACTCGACGGTCCCGATCGGCGCCCCCGTCGCGGCCGCGATCTCCTTGTAGTCGAGTCCCTCGACGTCGCGCAGGACCACCGCGACCCGCAGGTCCGGCGGCAGGGCGGCCAGCGCGCGGTCGATCGCCTCGCGCCGCACCAGCGCCGTCTCGGCGTCGGCGTCGCCCGCGGGAACGTCGGCGGCGGCGAGGGGCGCGGCGTCGTCGTCCAGACTCTCGTTCTCCATACGGGCCCGTCGGCCCCGGCGCTCGATTCCGGTTCGAGCGGCGTTCGTGGCGATGGTGTAGAGCCACGTCTTGAACGAGCTGTCGCCCCGAAAGCGGGCCAGCGACCGGTAGGCGCGGATGAAGGTCTCCTGCGCGACGTCCTCCGCGTCGGCGGGGTCCTTCACGAGCGCCATCGCGTAGTTGACGATGCGGGTCTGGTGGCGCCGGACGAGCGCCTCGAACGCCTCGCGGTCGCCGGCGACGGCGTCGGCGACCAGAGCCTGGTCCGGGTCCACCGCCCGTGCCTCGCCGGCCGCCGCATCCCGCCGCGCCCGTACGTCTCCCGTAGCCTTGGCGGCGTCGACCCCGATCTCCATCTCGGCCGAGTCGCCGTGGGCAACGCTCGCGGCGCGCGCGGCGAGAGCCGGTGCGACCCGCCCCGCAGGCGCCTGCGGCCACGTCACACCGGCCGCGGACGGCCAACCGGGCAGCAGGGCGCTCGACGCAGGATGCATGGCGGGCTTCATCGAACGGCGTCCGCAGGAACCCCGCAGCCAATCCACGGGCTCCTGGTCCCATGGACCGCCCCGCCCCCGCGTTTATTCCGTCTTCCGCAACGCGAATCCGATGGCGAACGGCGCTAGGTCTCTCCTCGGCGCCGCAGCGCCACGGACGGGCCGGGAGCCGCGGCGCAGAACGGCGCCGACGCCTGGGGGCCGGTTGGGCGCCAGCCGGAGCCCGAACGCACGCATGCAGGACCGGAGACCGGCTCCACGTCTTGCGCGGGTGAACGGCTACTCGGACACCATGACCTGCACGATGGCCGAGGTCCAGCAGCACTGGAAGCCGCTGCCGCCCACCCCCGTCGAGTCGAGCGCCTCGGCCCGCAGCCAGTACTCGCCGGGGTCGCTGAAGGTCGCGGTGGTCCGGGGGTTCTGCGGCGCCGTCTCCTCGTACTCGAACGCCGCCTCGGCGAACTCGACCTCGCCTGGCCCCCGCAGCTTGTGCCAACGCAGGCTCATGGGCGGGCTGCGCCGGAACGGGCTCTCGCGCACGTGGGTGTCGGGGGTGACGTCGGACAGCCAGACGCTCAGCTCTACGGGGCTCCCGACCGTGCCGGTCAGGCGCTCGGCGATGCCGACGGGGGGGCCGCTGAGCGGCGGGCCGTCCTCGGCGAAGCGGATCGCCGGCGGCTCGTTGTTGTTGGACGCATCCTTGAACGGCTCGACGAAGTACGGCGCCTGGAGGTGAAACGGAATCGTGGCCGGCTCGCCGTTGGCGACGAGGGTCCAGCTCAGGTCGCCGTCGAAGTCGCCGGGCACTTCGATGGTGAAGACGCCCCACGACCGGCCCGGGGGAAAGTGGGTCGGCTGTCCCCGGTCCTGGGGTCCCGGGCTGAAGTGGTTCAGCTCGCCGACGGGCAGATCCACCGACTGCTCGGTGTTCGAGTTGTAGAAGCCTATCAACAGCGTCGCGGTGCCGTCGGGGCTTCCGTACCAGCCTTCGAATGCGGGGTACACCGGCGCGCCGAAGCCCTGGAGCGTCCTGGGAACCTGAGCGGCCGCCCCCGCCGGCCCGAGAGCGACCCCGAGCAGGGCGACCGACGCCGCGAGCCCCACCGAGCGAAACGTCCGCATGACCGAACCTCCTCTGTACGTAGCGGAAGCCGCCCTGGTGGTGATGGGGCGGCTCCCTCGATTCCCGTCGTCGCCGGCCGGCCCGGCCCCGCCGATGGTCGCCGAACGTGACCGCAGAGTCACGCTGCGGCTTCCGCTCGGCGCCCAGCCGACCCCGCCAGCAGGCCGCGCCGTCGTATGGCGCAGACGCCTACTCGTCGTCGGCGAGGACCGCCTCGCGCTCGGCGACGGCCGCCGCGAAGTCCTCGTCATCCATGTAGGTCACGTTGACCCACGCGTGCCCCATCTCGTCCACGGTGCGGTCGCCGTAGCCCACCCACTGGTTCGGGTCGGGGTTGGCGCGGTTGGCCGAGGTGTTGTCGTACCACGACTTCAGGGCGATGACGGTGCCCTTCGGCAGCAGCGGCGCCGCGTGGTCGGCATAGACGTAGCTGTTGTGCCAGTTGAAGTTGAAGTCGCTGACGCGGCTCAGCACCTGCTTCGACCCGTCGGGCAGGATCGCGGTCATCTGCATGCCCTTGCCCCGCAGGTGCATGTGCGGCTGGTAGTTCTCGATGCGCCCGTTCTCCCTGAGAACGTGGAAGTTCTCGGTCGTGGTGACGGCGTTGGGCGGAATCGAGAGCCGCTCGCTGCCCCCCTCGATCGTCGACCACGCCGACAGCACCTGCCGGTGCTTCGGCTCCTGCCCCTTGGGATACAGGTAGAGCCCCAGCTCCGCGGTGTCGGTGATCTCCTCGCCGACGGCCGAGTAGTGGATGTCCCACACGATGGTCGAGTCGGCCTTGATGAGCTTGCCGCTGCCCTCGCGCATGATCTCGCCCTGCTTGCCGACCGCCCATTCCATGAGGATGCCGGGGCCGACTTCCGAGGCGGCGCCGAGGTCCTCGGGGTCCTCCTCCTGCTGGAGGCGGGCCAGGGCGTGGTGGGTGATGCGGCGCCCGGCCACCGTCGACGGCCGGATCTCGATGGCGCGGATCCACCGGTCCTCGGTGAGCCCCGTCGGCACCTCCGGCTTCCACCAGGCGTCCTGTGCGACGGCCGGCATGGTGTACGGCGTCGAGTGGATGATCAGGTCCGGCGGCCCGCCGAAGAGCCCGGCGTAGTTCCAGACATCGTCGTCGGCGAACACCGCGGGCGGCGGGAGGTCGGCGGGGCTGCCCTGCGGCGCACCGGCGTCGACCCACCGCACGATGGTGTCGATTTCGGCCTCGGTCAGCGACCGGTCGTTCTCGAACTCCTGGATGCCCACCGACTGATCGATGTGCCAGGGCGGCATCTGCCGGGTCTCGACGCGGTTCCTGATGGAGCGCGCCCACGGCCGCGAGTCGGCATAAGTCTGCAGCGACATCGGCGCGATGTAGCCCGGCCGGTGGCAGTTCTCGCACTTGGCCCGGAAGATCGGGGCCACGTCCTTGGTGTAGGTGGGGTTGACCTCGCCCTGCGCGGACGCCATGCCCGGCGCGACCATCAGGCCGCCGAGCACGAGCGCCAGGGCGCCTCGAATCGTGCGTGTACGTCTCATCACTGCTGCTCCTCGCCGCTGCCCGCGGCCATCCCGTAGAGCCATGCCCGCCGCAATCACCATCGGCAACCCGTGGCCCCCCCTGCATTCGAGCGGCGCTGCATTCTACCGCCCGCCGTGCAACCCGGGGTCCGAACACGGGCCGCCGACACCGCAAGCGCCGCGAGCGTGTGCATCCTCCCGCGCTTGGACCGTCTATTATTCTAGTCTTGCACGTCACGGTCAAGGCAGCCGAGGAGAAAAAACGACATGTCGAACACCCACGAACGCACGCGCCGGCGGTTTCTGCAGAGCGCCGGGCTCGCCGCCGGCGGAGCGATGGGTCACGCGTTGGCGGGCAGACCTGCGCGTCTCGCGGGCGCGGCGGTCCAGGGGCCGGCCGGCGCGAGCCCGGGGGCCCGGTTCCGCGCCCTCCTCGGGGGCGCCGATCCCGCTCGCTGCATCAACTGCGGCGACGTGGCCACGGCCCGGCTGGCCGAGATGCACGGATTCGAGATCGTGATGTCCGGCGGCAGCGCCCTGTCCCTGAGCAAGTACGGCACCGGCGACTTCGGCGTCATCACCATGGACGACCTAGTGGAGTTCTGCAACCGGACCTTCGACGCCGTCGGCGTGCCCATCATCGCCGACGCGGACGACGGCGGCGGCAACCCCCTCAACGTCTACCGCACCGTGCAGCGCATGGAGAAGGCGGGCGCCGCCTGCATCATGATCGAGGACCTCTACGGCGCGAAGCACCTCGCCGGCTATGATGAGGGCAAGATCATCGGCCGCGAGGCGATGGTCGACAAGGTGCGCGCGGCGGTCGACGCGAGGCGCGACGCGGACACGGCGCTGCTCGTCCGCAGCGACGTGGTGGCGGACGGCGGCTCCGTCGACGAGGCGATCGAGCGGGTCGCGCTCTACGCGCAGGAAGGGGGCGACGTCATCTTCGTCCCCGGCATCCCCCTGGACCAGTGCCGGCGGGCGGTCGAGCTGGCCGGGCGCCCCATCCTGACCGGGGCCCCATCGCTCGAGGCGGCGCGCGAGAACGGTGTCGGCATCTTCTTCATCGGCGCGATGGGGGCCATCGCCCTCGGCGCCGTCGACGACGCGATGGCCGTCCTCGCCCGCGACGGGAGCCTCGGCGACGCCGGTGCGGGCAGCCTAGGGGGCGCGCGGCGCCTCCAGCTCATCGGCAACGAGGCGGCCGTCGACCGGGCGCGGCGGTTCAACGCCCTCCGCGAAGACGGGCAGTAGCAGCCGTCGATCCGGCGAGGGTGGACCAGGAGTCCGCGTCGTGGGAGGTGCGGACTCCCGGCCGGGCCGGTTCGGCGGCGAGCGGAACCGCCATGCGACCGGCGGGCTCGCGAGTCTGCGTCCTGGCGCGGCGCGGGCTTCGTGTCTTGAGTTGTTCGGGCGCCGACGCGGAACCGTCAAGAAACGACCGGCAGGCCAGGACATCGGAATGATCGTCAAGCCGAGGATTCGAGGGTTCATCTGCACGACGGCGCATCCCGAGGGGTGCGCCGCGAGCGTGCGCGAGCAGATCTCGCGGGTGACGCCGTTCCCGAACGGCCCCCGGCGGGTCCTCGTCGTCGGCGGCTCCGGCGGCTACGGGCTGGCGTCGCGCATCGTGGCCGCGTTCGGGGCCGGGGCGGGCACCCTCGGCGTGTCGTTCGAGAAGGCGCCCCGGCGCAACAAGACGGCCACCGCGGGGTGGTACAACAATGCCGCCTTCGAGGACGCGGCGGCGGCGCGCGGGCTCTATGCCCGCACCCTGGACGGCGACGCGTACTCGGACGAGATGAAGGCCCGAGCCGTCGACGAGATCCGGGCCTCGCTCGGCCGAATCGACCTGTTCGTCTACAGCCTCGCGGCGCCCGTGCGCCGGCATCCTCGCACCGGCGTCCTGCACCGCTCGGCCATCAAGCCGCTGGGCGAGACGTTCCACGTGAAGTCGCTCGACCAGGACACCCGGGTCGTCGAGCAGGTCAGCTTGGAGCCGGCCTCCGACGCGGAGGTCGCGGCCACCGTCGCGGTGATGGGCGGCGAAGACTGGGAGTTCTGGATCGACGCCCTCGAGGACGCCGGGGTCCTCGCCCCCGGGTTCAAGACCGTCGCCTTCACCTACATCGGCAGCAAGCTGACTTGGCCCATCTACTGGCAGGCCACCCTCGGCAAGGCCAAGGAGCACCTGGACCGCGCCGCCGGCGCCATCCGCGAGCGCCTGTCGGGGCGGCTGGGAGGCGACGCCCGGGTGGCCGTGCTCAAGGCTGTCGTCACCCAGGCCAGCAGCGCGATTCCGGTCGTGCCGCTGTACCTGGCCCTGCTCTTCCGGGTCATGAAGACCGCCGGCAACCACGAGGACTGCCTGGCCCACATCGACCGGCTGTTCCGCACCGCGCTGTACTCGGACGCCCCGCCGCCTTTCGACGAGGCCGGCCGCATCCGGATGGACGACCGGGAGCTGTCCGAAGCGGTCCAGGCCGAGGTCGACCGCCGGTGGCCCGTCGTCTCCACCGACAACGTCGCCGAACTCGCCGACCTCGACGGCATCCGCGACGACTTCCTCCGGATCTTCGGGTTCGGCGTCGACGGCGTCGACTACGACGCCGATGTCGACCCCGCGGCGGGGCGCGGCCCGTCCCGGTGAGGCTGGCGCCCATGGCCCACTGCCGGCCGGCCGGCGGTCCCGGAGCACTGGGCGACAGGCCCCGCGCCGGTCGACCCGTGGCGACTCCCGCCGGGCGTCGTCCAGCCCGCCGTGGCCTGCGTCTCTCCGCGGACGGCGCGCGCTCCGCGGTTGCCGGCGCCAGCCATGCGCACGCGCCGCGTCTCGCCGCGAGGGCGCCTCGGGCTCCGGTGACGCCCCGTCGACCGCAGCCCCACGCAGGGTCTCGCCACGGGCTCCTCGTCGCCCTCCTCGCGGCGGCCGCGTGCAATGGACCGGCGGCGGATCCGGGGGGAACGCCCGACCTGCGGGCTCTCGAGGCCCGCGCCGAGCAGGAGGTGGCCGAGGCGCAGGCGGACCTCGGGGCGCGGTATCTCCTCGGCGACGGCGTGCCCCGGGACGCCGAGGAGGCCTTGCGCTGGTACCGCCGGGCGGCCGAGCAGGGCTACGCGCCCGCCCAGGCCACCCTCGGCGATCTCTACCTGAACGGCGAGGCGGCGCCCCAGGACGACGCCGAGGCGGCGCGCTGGTACCGCCGGGCGGCCGAGCAGGGGCACGCCGGTGGCCAGTACGGCCTGGGCTACCTGTACGGGGTCGGCCAGGGGGTCGAGCTCGACGCGGCCGAGGCGGCGCGCCTGATGCGCCTCGCCGCCGACCAGGGAGAGGTCAGGGCCCAGTACGCCATGGCCCTGCTCTACGAGAACGGCCAGGACGTGCCGCGGGACGACGGCGAGGCGGCGCGCTGGTACGGCCAGGCAGCCGAGCAGGGGCACGCCCGCTCGCAGGCGGGCCTCGCGGCGTTGTACCTGAACGGCCTCGGGGTGGAAGAGGACGCCGCCGAGGGCGCCCGCTGGCTGCGCGAGGCGGCCGGCCAGGGCTACGTCGCGGCGCAGGTCGACCTCGCGTTCCTCTATGGCATCGGCCGGGGGGTGCCGCAGGACGACGCGGAGGCCCTGCGGTGGCTGCGCCGGGCCGCCGACCCCGCCCACGCCAGCTCCGAGGCGAACATCGCGGCGGTGGCCCGCGCCCAGTACCGCCTCGCCCTCGCCTACGCGAACGGCCGGGGCGTCGCCTCGAACGACGCCGAGGCGGTGCGGTGGCTGCGCCTGGCGGCGACCGCGGGGCTCGCGGAAGCGCAGGCCGACCTGGGCTTCATGCACCTCCAGGGCCGGGGCGTGCCGGCGGACGACGCCGCCGCCGTGCGGTGGCTGCGCCCCGCCGCCGAGCAGGGACATGCCCCCGCCCAGCGCTACCTCGGTCTCATGTACCGCGACGGCCGCGGCGTCACCCCCGCCGCCGGGGAGGCGGTGCGATGGCTGCACCTCGCGGCCGACCAGGGGAACGCCCTCGCCCAACTCGACCTCGGCGTGATGCTCGTCGGGGGCGCCGGCGGGCCCGCCGACCCCGTCACCGCGCACCTATGGCTCGATCTCGCGGCGGCGCGGTTGAGCGGCGAAGCAAGAGAACGCGCGGTGGAGGCCCGCGACGCGGTCGCGACCGGAATGACGGCCCGCGAGCGGGCCGACGCCGAGCGCCGCGCCCGCGCGTGGAGGCCGGTGACCGAGCGGTAGCGCAGGAATCAGGCGCCCAGCAGGCGCCGCAGGGCGCCTTCGAGCGTGGGGTGTCCGAACTCGAACCCCGTCTCCGTCAGCCGGGTCGGCGCGACGCGGGCGCCGCCGAGGAGCAGGTGGTCCGCCATCTCGCCGAACGCCAGCCGGGCCCCGAAAGCGGGCATCGGCAGAATCGTCGGCCGCCCGAGCACCCGGCCCAGCGTCTTCGTGAACTCGGCGTTGGAGGCCGGATTCGGCGCGACCGCGTTCACCGGCCCCTCCAGCCCGTCGGTGCGGATCACGTGGAGCGCGGCGGCCACCACGTCGTCGAGGGCGATCCAGCTCATGAACTGCCGGCCCGACCCGATGACCCCGCCCACCCCCATCTTGAACGGCAGCAGCATCTGGCCCAGCGCGCCGCCGGCCGGGGTGAGCACGATGCCGATCCGCAGGTGGACCACGCGGATACCGGCTTCGCGCGCCGGGGCCGCCGCGGCCTCCCACTCCTGGCACACGTCGGCGAGGAAGCCGGTCCCCGCCGGGGACGACTCGTCGAGCCGCTCGTCGCCGCGATCGCCGTAGAAGCCGACGGCGGAAGCGGCGACGACGGTCGCGGGCCGAGGATCGAGGGCCGCCAATCCCCGGCACAGCGCCCCCGTGCCCTCGACCCGGCTGTCCCGGATGCGCGCCTTGCGCGCCGCGGTCCAGCGCCCTCCGGCGATGTTCTCCCCCGCGAGGTGGACCACCGCATCGAGCGGCCCGCCGGCGGCCACGCGCCCCGTCGCCGGGTCCCAGCTCGGCGTCCCGCCGTCGACGGCGACTCCGCGGCGCAGCCCCACCGCTTCGTGTCCTGCACCAGCCAGGACGGGGAGCAAAGCCGATCCCACCAGCCCCGTCGCCCCGGTCACTCCAATCCGCATCTGCCGTCCTCGTTCAGCCGCCTCGGTCAGACGGCGGCTCGTGGTGGTTCCCTGACGGCGGCGACAAGCAGCAGCTACACGTTGCGAACCGCCGCCGCCATCGCCTCGCACGCCTCACGCAGCACCCGGCGAGACGAAGCCACGTTCATTCGCATGCGGCCTTCCCCGCCGCTGCCGTAGCTGGAGCCCGGATTCAGATAGACACCCGACTGGTGGGTCAGCCAGTCCCGGAAGTACTCCTCGGCCGTGTCGTCCCCCTGCGCCGCGGCCATCTCCTTGGCGCCGATGCGCTCCATGACCTTGCTGAAATCCAGGAAGGTCATGAACGTGCCTTCGTTGCGGGTATAGCCCACGTCGGGCATGTGCTGCTCGACGAAGCGCTCGACGAAGGTGTGGTTGTCGTCCATGTACGCGTTGGCCTGGTCGAACCACTCCGCCCCGTCCCGATAGGCCGCGGTGTTGGCCACGACCCCGAGCGTGCTGAGCTCCGCACGGTGGTACTGGTTCACGCGCGCCAGCAGAGTGGGGCTCTTGGAGTAGTAGTAGGCGTTCTTCATCGCCGCCAGATTGAAGGTCTTGCTGATGGCGTTGAAGGTCACGCTGTTGTTCACCACGGCCTCATCGGGCAGGCTCGCGAACGGGGTGTACCGGTGCCCGGCGCGGATGACGTCGGAGTGGATCTCGTCCGCCAGCACGACGATCCGGTGATCGAGGGCCAGCCGACCGATGCGGAGCAGCTCCTCCTCCGTCCACACGTTGCCGGTCGGGTTCTGCGGGTTGCAGACGATCATCGCCCGCACGTCCGCGGTCATCTTCGATTCCAGGTCGTCCCAGTCGATCTCGTAGCGCCCGTTCCGGTAGAGCATCGGGCTGTCGACGGTGTCCACTCGGGCGGCGCGGGCCATGCCGTAGAACCCCGAGTACGCCGGCGTGGTCAGGAGCACCTTGTTCCCGATGGGCACGAACGACCTCAGCGCCGCGATCACGCCGGGATAGACGCCGTCGGAGATGACGATCGAGGCGGGGTCGAGGTCCACGCCGTGGCGCTCACCATTCCACTTCAGGATGCCGTCCCGAAGGGGTTGGGTGGTGCTCAGGTAGCCCCAGTTGTGATGCTGGATTCTCTCGTGCAGCGCCTCGGTGATGCACGGCGCGCACTCGAAGTCCATCGACGCCACACCCATGCCGTACTTGAACACGCCCTCCGGATAGCGGAGGGCCGGACCGTCCCACCGGGAACAATCGGTGCCGACACGATTGTAGGGCGTGTCGAAGTCATACCTGCCGTCCGGCAGGCGCGGGATGCTGGTCGCACCGCCCGAGCCCTGCGCCACCGCCGGGCCCGCGCCGCCCGCCAACCCGGCTGCCGCGCCGGCGACGGCGGTCGCGCCGGCATTCCTCATGAAGGTCCTTCTATCGAGCCGGACGATGCCTGACATGGTTGCTCCCTCCCGTCACCTCGAGGCGGAGTTACGGCGGTACGGCCTGGAACCGACGTCGCAAGCCGTCGTTGCCCCTGCGCCGGGGCCTCCTCGAACACTTCCGTCGCCTCCGCCATCTCGAGGCGGAGTCGCGGCGGCACGGCGTGGAACCGGCGTCGCCGGTCCGTCATGCTCCCTTACGCCAGCACCTCCTTGAACACCTTCATCGCCGCCGCCATCTCCTCGCGGCTGCCGATCGAGATTCGGCAATGCGTGGTGTGCAGCGGCGGGAAGTCCCGGCCCACCAGCACCTTGCGCTCCAGGCACGCCTCGCGGAACTCCCGGGCGGGGCGTCCGATGTTGACGAAGATGTGGTTGGTGTGGGAGTCGGGCACGTCGAAGCCCATGTCCCGGAAGGCGGCGATGACGTCGTCGCGAATCTCGGCGTTCTCCTTCGCTTCCCAGTCGATGTGCTCCTTGTCCTCGAACGCCGTGATCGCGGCTATCGCGCCCAGCATGTTGACGTCGCCCATGCCCCAGGCGTCGCGGATCTTCGCCAGAGTCCGCTCGTGGCCGAGGCCGTAACCGACCCGCAAGCCGGCCATGCCATGCGCCTTCGAGAAGGAACGGGTGATGAACACGCGCTCGTCCTCCAGCGCCAGCGGCAACGCGGTCTCGATGCTGTCGGGCCGTCCGTAGTTGATGTAGGCCTCGTCGACGTGAATCATCGTGTCCGGCGATTCACTGAGCACGCGGCGCACGAAACGCTCGACGGCTCCGGGTCCGTGCACCATGCCGGTGGGGTTGTTCGGATTGCAGAGATAGACCAGACCGGCGCCGCGGGACGCCTCCGCCAGCGCGTCGAGATCGATGGCGAGCGAGCTGTCCAGATCGATCTCGGTCGTCTCGACCCCGATCCGCCGGGCGGTGGCCAGGCTGGTCGAGTAGGTGGGCATCGGGGTCACGAAGCCCCTGGTCGCCGAGCAGAACGCCCGCACCGACCCCTGCAGCAGGGGGGTGGAACCGGTGGCCAGCTGCACGTTGGCGTCACCGACCTGGTAGTAGTCGGCGATGACCGACCTCAACTCGTTGACGTGGTCCGGCGAATAACCGCGGCCGATGCGCTTGTTGGTGTGGGCCTGTATGGCCTCGATGGTCTTCGGGCCGGGACCGCGCGCGCTCTCGTTCTGGTTGAGCTGGATGACGCCGCCGTCGTAGACGCCGGACTTCGCGGCTTCCCGGGTCTGGGCGCCGACCCGTCTGCTGAACGGTGAAGCGCCGGTCAGGGCGCCGGCCGCGGCGCCCAGCGCGATGGTTCCCACGAATCCGCGGCGTGTCGTCTTCATCTTGGTTGCCTCCCTGGGCTTCGAAATGGTGTCGACGCGGGATCGGCGGGCCGATCCCGCGCTGTCGGGAGCGCGGGCGCCCGACGGTCACGTCCTCCGGGCCGGCCAGGGCCGACCCGGCGCGATCGGTCAGGGCTCGCTTCCCCCACACGACGGTGACCGGCAACCGGCGGCTCGAGTCCCGACGGACGATGCCTGGTTCCTCGACCGCCGGCCGGCGGTGAACACCTTCGGCATCCGGGCAAGGACCCGCCGGGCGACGTGGAGCCGCCGGCCCCCTCGGACGAGGTCTGCCCGCAGGGGGCGGCAGTCCGTAGTGGCGCCCCCTGCGGGCGCCCCCGGACCGACTGTCCTCGCGGAACGCCAGCGGCAGTCCCCGGGCGGATTCGCCTCCGCCGCCGGCGCGGCACCCGGATTCGTCCGATATTGTCCAAACGACGAGCGATAGTCAAGCTCGAACGGGCCCTCGGGGGGCGTACGCAAACGACTCCGGCGGGGCGACGCCGCGGTCGGGCGCCGGCGCCGCCCGCGGGACGATGACCATGCTCCGCACGGAAACGGCTCCTGGAGACCGCGTCAGTCGACGAGCACGGTGTCGGGGAACTGGGCGTACCAGCCGAACCAGAAGGCGCGGTGGGCGGGGACCCGGGGAAGCTGCACGGTCGGGTCGGCGTCGCGCACGAGGGCGTCTTCGGTGACCCGCCACGTCCCCCCGTCTTCGTCGGCCACGCGCCCGGGGCCGACATGCCGCGCGAAGCGGACGTCCGCGGCGTCGTAGACCCGGTTGGCGCCCTCCCCGCTCGTCACCACGACGAGGCGGCGTCCCGCGAACTCGTGGTGATAGACCCGGTTGCCGGCGAGGAACCGAGCGGTGATGGCGAGCGGGGCCGGAACCCCGCCCCGCGCCGGATCGTCGAGCCGCAACGCCAGCACCTCCTCCTTGTTGGCGAGGCGGTCGTCACGGCGAGAGACCGGGAACATCAGGTCGTCGGTGCCGAAGTAGCCGCGGTAGGCCGCCCCCTCCGAGTAGTCGCGCCGGTGGCCGGTGTCGAGCGACAGCACCGTCGTCGCGGGATGTCGCCGCCGCCACTCGCCCCACGTCGTCGTCACCACCGCCCGCGGGCTCAGCCGCAGCCCGCTGCCCGCGAGCTCGCCGACCACCGGCGTCCCCTCGAACGTGTTCCAGAGGCTGCGGGTCTCGTGGTCGAACATCAGCTTGTTCGAGCGGTAGAGGAGGCCGCTCGTGCCGAACTTCAGGTACCGCCCCTCGGGCTCGCTCTCGAACGGGATGACCGTCCCGCACAGGGTGCAGTAGACGATGGTCAGCTCGACGCCGCCGATGCGGTCGAGGGCCATCTCGTGCCACGCGAGGATGCGCTTGGGATAGGCCCGCGCCTCGCCGTTCAGGGCGATGCCGAACACGACGTGGTCGTCCTCGAGGTAGTCGGCGTCGGCGGCCTCGGTCCGGGGCGGGTACTCCAGGGGCGGGATGCCGTTCACGGCGACGCCGCCCCACTCTATCTCGTCGAGGCGAATGCGCGACGCCACCCCTCGGGGGAAGAAGTCGGCGAAGCGCGGGTCGATCCGACGGTACCAGAGGCCCTTGAAGAACCCGTGGTCGGGGTGCGGATCGTACGGCCGCTCCCAGATCCAGCGCTGCCACGCCTGCAGGTCGGCCCCGAAGCTCTGGCCGGTCTGCTGCTCGAGGAAACCGATGAGCGTGAAGAAGCGGGCGAATCCCCGCAGGTTGGGCGGACGCTGCAGCCACGCCATGTCCCAGACGATGCCCGAGTAGCCGTCGCGCCACCGGTCGCCGAGCTGCTCCAGGGCGTACTCGGCCTGCTCGGGCTCGCCCGCGCCCGCCTGCAGGAACAGCCGGATGTCGGGGTGCTCGCCCCGGGCCGGCTGCGCCGGGGCCGCGGCCGCCGCGGCAAGCAGGAACCATCCCACGGCGACCGGCGCCAGCAGCGGTCTCGTCATGGCGTCACCATTTCGTCACCATGCTCCGGGTGGACTCGACCCGCGGATGCAGGAAGTCTACACCGAGCCCGGCGGCAGCCGCGCCATTCCGACGTACGGCGCCGGTGTTTCTTGCGCGGCGCCCGCCGGAACCGTGGTGCACAGGACGCGGCGGGCAGCGCATCGGCTCCCGCCCGAACCGTTGTACGATCGCCGACACTCCACGCCCCAAGGATCGGGCGCCGGAGACCGGTTGCGAGACAACGGAGGTTCCCCATGCGCCAGCCGCTCTCGATCGTCGCAGTCACGCTTCTCGCCCTGCTCGCCGCCGGCGCGACCGCCGCCCACGCCCAGCCCGGAGAAGCCGTGGGCCCGTGGCAGACCTACGACACGTCGGGGGGCGAATGGCGAAGCTACGCCGGCGACATCCGCGGCACCAAGTACTCGCCGCTCGACCAGATCGACGCCGATAACTTCGCGGACCTGGAGATCGCGTGGGAGTGGACGACCGTCGACCGCATGGTGAGCCGGTCCACCCCGGGCGGCGGCGAGTGGTGGGCGCCGCTCGACACCATCGTCGACTCGCTCGTCGCCGACACGCCGGACCTCTACCGACCCGGTCACCGGCCGATCCTGGCCCGGCTGCAAGCGACGCCGCTGATGGTGGGCGGCGTGCTCTACTTCAACACCCCGCTCTCGCAGGGCGTCGCCGTCGACGCGACGACCGGCGAGACCCTCTGGGTGCACAACCCGAAGGGCTACGAGGAGGGCACCCCGACCATGAGCAACCCGTGGTCGCAGCGGGGCGTCGCCTACTGGACCGACGGCGCCGACGACGAGCGCATCTTCTGGGGCACCGGCAACGGCTACCTGATCTGCGTCGACGCGAAGACCGGCCGGTCGTGCCCCGACTTCGGCGACGGCGGGAGCGGCCGAGTCGACGCGATGGTGGGGCTGCCGCGGGCCAACCGCGACGAGCGCGACTATCTGAACGCGATGCTCTTCGGCATCCACTCGCCGCCCATCGTGGTGCGCGACCGCGTCATCCACGGCTCGCATGTCGCCGACCGCCGCATCACCAAGGAGGCGGTGCCGGGCTGGGTCCGCGCCTGGGACGTCCGCACCGGCGAGCACGCCTGGGATTTCCACACCGTGCCGAACGGCACCGACGAGTTCGGGGTCGACACGTGGCTGAACGATTCGTGGCGCTACTCGGGCAACGCCAACGTGTGGTCGATGCTCGCCGGCGACAACGAGCTCGGTCACGTGTACCTGCCCACAGGAACGACGACCAACGACTACTACGGCGTCGACCGGCTGGGCGACAACCTCTTCTCGGAGACCCTGATCGCCGTGGACGTCGAGACCGGGCAGCGAGTCTGGCACTTCCAGGCGGTGCACCACGGCCTGTGGGACTACGACTTCGCGACCCATCCGAACCTCGTGGACGTGACCGTCGACGGGCGCGACATCAAGGCCATCGCGCAGGTCAGCAAGCAGGGGTTCGTCTACACGTTCGACCGGGTCACCGGCGAGCCGATCTGGCCCATCGAGGAGCGTCCGGCGCCGCAGGGGACGAACATGCCGGGCGAGGTGCTGTCCCCCACCCAGCCGTTCCCGACGAAGCCGGCACCGTTCGACTACCAGGGGGTGGAGATCGACGACCTCATCGACTTCACGCCCGAGATTCGCGCGATGGCCATCGAGGCGGTCGAGGGCTTCCGGCTCGGGCCGCTGTTCACGCCGCTCGACCGGCGCATCGATGGCGTCACCAACGGCACCCTCATGCGTCCGCCGCCGGGCGGCGCCGCGGGGTGGTCCGGGGCCGCCGTCGACCCCGATACCGGGATGCTCTACGTCCCGTCGCGCAACCGGACCGCGGTGGTCTCCCTCTATCAGCCCGATCCCGCCCTCGGCGCGACGGTCGCCTACACCCACGGCGCACCCGAGGCGGAGCGGCTCGCGCGCGGCGGGGCCATCCGTCGCGAGCCGCAGATGCCCCAGGGGCTCCCCCTCGTCAAGCCCCCCTTCTCCCGCATGACCGCCATCGACATGAACACCGGCGAGCACGCGTGGTGGGTGCCGACGGGCGACGGCGACCGCTACCGCAACCACCCGATGCTGCGCGACCTCGACCTGCCCCCGCTCGGCGGTGACAACGCCGTCAACGGGCCGCTCCTGACGAAGACGCTGCTCGTCTACTGCCTGACCGCGGGAGGATCGGACGGCGGGCCGCGCCTCGTCGCCTACGACAAGACGAACGGGACGGAACTCGCGTCGGTCGACCTGCCGTCGGGGGCCATCGGCACCCCCATGACCTACCAGGTCGACGGCCGGCAGTACATCGCGCTGACCGTGGGCGGCGGGCCGAGGCTCATCGCTTTCGCACTGCCGCGGGCGGAGTGACGGCGAACGCGCAAAGGCCTGTGCACCGCGGTTGCCGGGCGCCGCGGGAGCGGCCGTGGCGGAGTCAGGGATGGAGCAACGGGGTCGCGGGCAGTAGACGCTACGGGGACGGGTTTGGCTGGGAGGCAGGGATTCGAACCCCGATTCCACGGTCCAGAGCCGCGTGTCCTACCATTGAACGACCTCCCATCAAAGGTAAGTCCTTCATTATAGCGTCAGAGGCGGTTGAGCTGAAACTTCTCCAGGGCCGCGGCCTCGTCCAGCGCCTCGCGGGCCTGCGCCTCGGTCTCGGGATCCGGCTCGAGGGCCAACGCCTCGAGCAGGTGCTGCCTGGCGTCGGCGGGCTCGCCGAACGTGCGCACCTGCAGCAGCCCCGCCGCAACGTGGGCCGCGGCCGTGGTGGACGAGACGGGATGGTCGCGGACATGCTGCTCGAAGAGGGCGAGGGCCGCGTGGGGGTGCCCCCCGGCCGCCATCCACGTCCCGAGCATCATCGAGTGCCGCTCTCCGAGGAGGCGCCGGGTCTCGGCCGACGACAACTGGACGTAGCGCCGCGCCGCGTTCTCGAAGTCGCCGTCCTCGACGAGGGCGGCGATGGTGCCGGGCGGCGGAGGCGCGGCGTCGTGGCCCGCCGCTCCGGCCGCGGATCGCGCGGACCGCAGCCTGCGGTTGACGATCCCGGCCGCGAGCAGCCCGACCAGGAACCCGCCGAGATGGGCGCCGTAGGCGTCGCCGCCGACCCCCGCGCCGGCCGAGACCAGGAACGGCAGCAGGTTCTGGACGAGGACGAAGAAGGCGAGGACGGCGCGCGCGGAGATGCGCACGACGTTCATGAAGAACGGGAACACCATCACCCAGAGCCGGACGCGGTTGCGGGGAAACCAGACGAAGTAGAGGCCGGCGAGGCCGAAGATGGCGCCCGACGCGCCGAGCAGGGGTTGGTCCGTGCGGCCGGACAGCAGGGTCTGGATCGCGGTCGCGGCGATCCCGGCCCCGACGTAGGCGGCGAGGAACCGGGCCCGGCCGAGCCGGTGCTCGACGTTGTCGCCGCAGATCCACAGGAACAGCATGTTCCCGAGAAGATGGAGGAACCCGGCGTGCAGGAACATCGCGGTGAAGAGCGTCACCACGCCGGGCTCGGCCGCCCGGAACCCCCACCGGTAGACGAACAGGTCGTACCCGGTGATCTGCTGGTACATCGCGACGACGTCGCGCTGCGAGACCGGCTCCTCCAGCGCCTCGACCCACGCGCGCAGATACTCCTGGACCCTCGGGTCGGCCCATTCGGGCCGGTCGAAGCCGAGCGGCAGCGTAATGAAGAGGTAGGCGGCGCAGTTGACGAGAATGAGGGCGTACGTCAGCAGCGATGTACCGGGCGGATTGGGCTCGTCCCCCAGCGGCAGCACGAACATGGCCTCGCGACGATTCTACCTGCGACGGCCGACGCCGGGCCGGGCCGGCCGGGGACCGCGCGATGACGAATCCGCCCACGCGACATCTGCGAAAGCGGCTGACGCGGGCGCGGTTCATCGAGGGCGTGACCACGCTGGCCGCCGCCGACCCGCAGCTCGGTCGCGTGGTGGCGCGCTTCGGCCCCCCGCCCCTGTGGACCCGCAAGCCCGGCTACGCCGCCCTCGTGCAGATCGTGCTCGAGCAGCAGGTGTCGCTCGCATCCGGCCGCACCGCCTTCGCCCGGCTGCGCGATACGTGCGGCGGCGAGGTCACCGCCGAGTGCGTGGCCGGCCTGGCCGCGCCGGCGCTGCAGGCGGCCGGGGTCAGCCGGCGGAAGGCGAGCTACTGTCAGGAGATCGCCCGCCTCGTCCTGGACGGCGGCCTCGACCTGACCGTGCTGGGCCGAGAGGACGACGACGCGGTGCGCGAACGGCTGATGGGCATCCGCGGCATCGGACCGTGGACCGCGAACATCTACCTGATGACGGCCCTCGGCCGCCCCGACGTCTGGCCCGAGGGCGACCTCGCGCTGGCCGCGGCGGCGCAGCAGGTCAAGGGACTGGAGACACGGCCGGACGACCGCCGCCTGCGAGAGATGGCGGCGGTCTGGGCGCCGTGGAGGACGGTCGCCGCCCGCATCCTGTGGCATCACTACCTCTCGGAGCGGGCGGCGAGGTGAGGGCCCGGCGGTATGCCGGGCGAAACGGCGAGTCGGCGGCAACCACCGAGGGCGTCCCGCCGGGGCGACGGCCGCCGCGCATCGCGGGGAACCGCCGGCGGCGCCAAGTGGAGAAGGCGCGGCTACTGGGTGAGGCCGGCGCCGCGGTAGCTCAGCGAGGCGTCGTACTCGAGGACGGTCCGCTCGACGCTAATGACGACGCCGGTCAGCTGATCGAGGGCCCGGGCGGCGTCGGCGTCGCCGAACGCCCGAAGAATCCCGCCCCGCGACAGCTCGTCGTAGTTGCGCAGGTTCTCGACGATCTGCCAGACCACCGGCCCCGGCCCGAACTGGCGGTGATAGATGCCGAAGATGACCCCGGCCTGCCGGAAGTTCTCGTGATTGTTCCGCAGGAACGCCTCGAACGCCGGCGTCTGCCCCGGCGCGATCTCGAGGTTGGTGACCCGTGCGATGGGCAGCCCGCTGACGTCGTCCGACTCCACGCTGAGGTCGCCGCGGTAGAGCACCGCATAGCTCTGGCGCGCCTCGGTGTACTCGCGCAGTCTCTCGAGCACGCGGTCGAGCTGTCGCGCACTGCGGAACCCCTGAGCCATGGGGCCGCCCGCATCCAGGCTGAAGAAGCCGGCCAGCGGGTGAACGAAGGTACGCTCGTAGAGCGACCCGAACGCGCCGGTCACCCACGCCGAGCGCCAAGGCACGCCTGCGCGTTGCAGGGCCGGATTGATCTCGTCCTGGTAGAGCTCGCTGAAGTCGTCCAGCCGGTCGGGCTTGACCTGCACGATGTCGACCTCGTACCACACCTGCTCGCCCTGCGCCCGGACCTCGGACACCGCCCCGAGCGCCGCGAGCGCGGTCACCAGGGTCGCCGCCACCCAATTCTGCACGTTCATCGCTCTCCTCCTCCAGGCCCGAAGCAGCCGCGCGCGTTCCGAGCGGTCTACGGCGCCGAATCCGTCACGATGACGTCGACGTGCGCCGTCGTCCAGCAGCACTGGTCGCCGCCTCCGCCGTTGCCGGAGACGTCGTTGCCGGTGGCCATCAGCCGGTACCGGCCCGGCTCGCTGAAGGTCGCAATCGTCAACGTCTCGCCGCCGTCGACCTCGTCGAACGCGTGCGTCAGCTCGGGTCCGGCGTCCTCGCCCTCCGCCGCGAACGTCACCTCGCCCGGCCCGCGGTACCGCCTCCAGGTCAGGCTGACCGGGGGCCGTCGGCGCCCGCGGCGCTCGGGCTCGATCGTCAGTGGCCGATCCGTCACCGTGGCGAGCAGCGCGAGCGGCTCGCCGACCGTCGTCGACCAGGTCGCCGCGACCCCGTGCGGGGGCCCCTGCATCACCGGCCCGTCCGCCCCAATCCGCAACGTCGGGGGCACGTTGCCGTTCGCCCGGTTGAGGAACGGATCGGTGTAGTAGGCGGGATTCGCCCAGAACGCGATCTCCGAGAGCTGGTTGTTGACCCGGATCGCCCAGGTCAGCCTCTGCTCCGCCTCTTCCTCGGTCACCGTGATCGAGAACACGCCCCAGTTCCGGCCTGGCAGGAAGTGGGTCGGCTGTCCCTTGTCGGCGTCGCCCGGCCCCAGGCGGTTGTCCTCGCCGACGGGGATATCGATGGCCTCGTCGTTCCGGTTGTAGTAGCCCAGGAGCAGCGTCAGGCTCCCGTCCGCGTTCCGCGACCACCCTTCGTAGGCGGGCCAGATCGCCTCGCCGCTGCTGCCCCGGGGCTCGAGGGCGAGCGGCGGCCGGGGCGGCTGCGCGGCGGCCGACGCCGCGAGGATCGTGACGGCGCCGATGGCGGCGAAAACGGTCACGGTGCGGGACGAATGCATGGGAACTGCTCCAGCCGACTGAACGGCGTCTTCGCGCACCCTCGTTTCGGAAGCTGCGGCCGGCCGGCGGCCGCGGCCGGGCCGGAACCGGTGGCGAAGGCCCACCGCCTTCGGCCGGCGGGTTGCAGCGCGAGGCTCACCACGGGCTCCCGGCGCCGCTGCTTCGGGCCCACCGGCGCCGCCGATCCGGCTCGACCGGGCCCCGGAGACGCGAAAGGCGCCGCCCCGTCGACGGGGCGGCGCCCCTCTCCGGAATCTCGACGCGCCTACTCTTCGCCGCCGCGCGCGGCCTGCGCCTCCTCGCGCTTCGCGACCTCCGCGGCGTAGTCGTCCTCGTCGAAGTAGGTCACGTTGACCCACGCGTGCGCCATTTCGTCGACGGTGCGGTCACCGTAGCCCACCCAGACGTCCGGGTCGGGGTTGGCCCGGTTCGCCGACGTGTTGTCGTGCCACGCCGTCACCTTGATCATCGTGCCCCGGGGCAGCAGCGGCGCCGCGTCGTCGTCGTAGACGTAGGTGTTGTGCCAGTTGAAGTTGAAGTCGCCCACATGGCTCAGGAGTTGGCGCCGGCCCGTCGGCAGAATCGCCTCCATCGACATCGCCTTCCCGCGCAGGTGCATGTGCGGCTGATAGCTCTCGATGCGGGCGCCGCGGTGCAGCGGGAAGAACCCCTCGGTGACGGAGATGCTGTTGGGCGGGATGTCGACGCCGCCGGCCCCCATGATGTGCAGCACCTGCCGGTGCTCGGGGGTCTGGTCCTTCGGATAGAGGTAGACGCCGAGCTGGGCGCTGTCGGTGATCTCCTCGCCGGCCGCCGAGTAGTGGATGTCCCACTGAATCTCGGAGTCGGCCAGCATCAGCTTGCCGGCGCCAGGGCGCATGATCTCGCCCTGCTTGCCGACCGCCCACTCCATGAACGTGCCGGCGGTGCGCGACCGATCGATGCCGGCGGCGGCGTTGGCGGCGTTGGCCCGGCGAATCGCCGGGTCGGTCTCCTCCTGCACGAGCCGGGCGATGGCGTGGTGGGTGATCTTGCGGCCCGCCACCGTCTTCGGGCGGATCTCGATGGCCCGCGCCCAGCGATCTTCGGTCAGGCCGGTCGGCGACCGCGGCTTCCACCACGCGTCGTTGGCCTCGGCCTGCATGGTGAAGGGCGCCGACTCGATGACGAGATCGGGCGGCCCGTCGAACCGCTCGGCGAAGTACCACTTCGACTCGTCGGGCCAGTCGACGGGGGGCGGCAGGTCGGCGGGGTTGCCGCGCGGGGCGCCGCCGTCGACCCAGCGCACGACGGTGTCGACCTCGGCGTCGGTCAGCGACCGATCGTTCTGGAATGCCTGGATGCCGACGGTGCGGTCGATGTGCCACGGCGGCATCTGGCGTGTCTCCACCCGCTCCCGGATGGACCGCGCCCACGGCCGCGCCTCCTGGTAGGTCACGAGGGACATCGGCGCGATGGAACCGGGCCGATGGCAGGCTTCGCACTTGGCCTGGAAGATGGGGGCGACGTCCTTCGTGAACGTCGGCGCCGCCTCCTCGGCCGCGGTCGCCGCGGGCGGGGCGACGGCGACGACACCGGCGACGAGCACAAGAACTCCGAGGCCCTTCCACGTGCCGTTCTTCATCGCCTTCATCCTTTCAGTCCCGAATCACGCTCTACGTTCGCCGGCCCCGCGAGGGCCGCGACGCTACCGTTCCCCGCGGCGCTCGGCCTGGAACCGGTCCCACAACGCCGCGCCGTCGACGTGCAGCCTGTCGCCGGGCGACACGTCCACCCCCAGCTCCAGGTGTCGGTCGGACGCCGGATCCCAGGCCGGCCACGCCGGCAGACCGGAGCCGTTGGGGTCGCCGGCGGTCGCGAACCGTACCCAGTAGGCCCGCATGGTCTCCGACAACCCGGTGTCGACCTCGGTGAAATCGCCGAGCGGCGACAGCCCCAGCGGCCGCTCGCCAGGCTCGTCGTTCGTCGTCAGGGTCCCGAAGACGTAGACGAGCTCGGCCGCGTGGTGAGCTCCGAGAGCCTCGCCCCAGGGGGTCGGAGGCACCCTCGTGAAATGATACATCCACACCGGGGCCAGCGCCGCCTGGTCCCTGGCGTGCGCCCGCACCGGTCCCGCGAAGTACAGATCGTGGACGAGGTAGTCGAACTTCTCCCGCACCGTCTCGGCCGTCGCGTCGTAGTGAGCCAGCAGGTCGGCCGCGAAATCGTCCGGGTACACCGATGCGACGTGCTCGGCGAACGCCTCGGGGCCGTCCATCGAGAAACCTCGCGTCATCAGCGACCCCTCGTTGCCGTTCATCCCCACCACGAGGGGCACGGGATGCTGGCGGCCCTCGGCGTACATGGCCAGCGGGTCGTCGGGAATCGTCCAACCATCGACGTTCGGCGCCCAGACGTGGCCGGTGCGCAGGAACGGACTGCCCGCTCCCGCCCCGATCGCCGACAGCACGTCCTGGGCCGAGGCCGCCCGCATCGCCGCGAGCGCCGCCTCGGGGTCGAGGGCGCCGGCCCCGAGAGCGGCGGCGACGGCCGTCCCCTGCGCCTCGGCCGGGGTCAGGTCCCCGGCCGCGCCGGCGAGGGGCCGGTCCCAGCCGTGAATCCAGTTGCTCTGGGCGATGGCGCGGTGGAAGAGCCCGCGGGACTGCGGCATCAGCATGACCGACATCACCGCCCCGCCCCCGGCCGACTCGCCGAAGATGGTCACGCGGCCGGGGTCGCCGCCGAACGCCGCGATGTTGTCGCGCACCCACTCGAGGCCCGCCACCATGTCGAGCAGCCCGTAGTTGCCCGACGCGCCGTGCGGCGACTCGGCCGACAAGGCGGGATGGGCCAGGAACCCGAAGACGTTCAGGCGGTAGTTGATGGTCACCACCACCGCGCCGTCGGCCGCAAGATGGGAACCGTCGTATATCGAGGTCGAGCCCGAGCCGCCGGTGTAGCCGCCGCCGTGGATCCAGTAGAGCACCGGCCGGGGCTCGGCCGTCTGCGCCGGCGCCCACACGTTCAGGAACAGGCAGTCCTCGCTCTGTTCGACGCCCTGGCCCCCGCCCTGAACGCAGATGGCGCCTGCCTTGCCGGCGTCGCGCACCCCGTTCCAGGGCACGATTGCGGCGGGAGGACGCCAGCGCAGGTCACCCACGGGCGGGGCCGCGAACGGGATGCCCTTGAACGCGACGATGCCGGCGACGGAGGCCTCCGTTCCCCGGATCATGCCGCCGGTGACCGCCACCGGCGCCTCGGCCGACAGCGCCACCGGCGCCGAGCCGGCCTGGGCGCCCGCGGGCGCCGCGCCGGCCACGACCAGCCCCGCGGCCAGCAACCCGACGGTGAAAGCGGGCGTTTCCCTGTACATCGGTCTCCTCCACTCGCGGCTGACGGGGGGTCACTGCCCCCCGTCCGGCTCGCGTCTGCGGGCGGTCCCGCTGCCGCAAGACGGGGTGGGGTGGCCGCCCCCGACACATGATAGCCCGGACCCCGATCCGATGAATGCCGTCCTGCCCCGCCACGCGCCCCGGCCCGATGAGCGCATCGAACCGCGCGGTCCCCGGCGAACGACGAGACGGACACCGTTCCGCGACCGTCACGCACCGCTATTCGGTGTGGGATGTCCTCGCGCGCAAGCGAAGCTCGACGGACACCGATCCGCGACCGTCACGCACCGCTACTCGTCCAGGCCGAACGTGTAGACCGTGTTCCCCACCGCCAGCGTGACGTACTGCGCGCCGTCGACGGCGTAGGTCATCGGGTTGGCGTTGACGGGGCCGCCGAGGGGGATGTGCCAGAGCTCCTCCCCGGTATCGGCGTCGAGGGCGAAGAAGTAGCCGTCGACGGTGGCGCTGAAGACGAGCTCGCCGGCCGTGGCCAGGACGCCCGAGCGGGCGCGCGGCTGCATCTCGAACTCCCAGCGGATGTCGCCGGTGGCGGGGTCGATGGCGCGGATGGCGCTGCGGTAGTTGTCCATCGGCTGCGGCGACTGCACGCCGCCCGCGGTGTAGCGCTCGCCCTCGACGTAGTCCTCGTCGCGCAGGAAGAACCGGCCCTCGCCGTCGAACGCGTTGACGTAGAGCAGCCCGGTGCGGGGGTTGAACGCGGGGGACCACCAGTTGGTGGCGCCGCCCGCCGTCGGGGCCACTACCGTCCCGTCGGCCGAGGGGAACATGCCGGGCACGCGGATGGGGCGGCCGGTCGAGTCGAGCCCCTCGGCCCAGGTCTGGAGCGCGAACGGCTTGCCGAGCAGGAACTCGCCGGTCGCCCGGTCGAGGGTGTAGTAGAAGCCGTTGCGGTTGGCCCAGAGCATCGCCTGCCTGGGCTCGCCGTCGAACTCGATGTCGGCGAGGACGGGAATCTGGATGGCGTCCCAGTCGTGCACGTCGTGGGGGGTGAACTGGAAGTACCACGACATCTCGCCGGTGTCCCCGTCGAGGGCGAGCACCGAGTCCGCATAGAGGTTGTCGCCCAGCCGCACCTCGCTGCCGTAGTCGGGGCCGGGGTTGCCGGTGCCCCAGTAGACGAGGTTCAGCTCGGGGTCGTACGAGCCCGTGATCCAGGTCGGCGAGCCGCCGGTCCGCCACGAGTCGCCCAGCCACGTCCGGTTGTCGGGGTGGTCGGGCCCCGGGATCGTGTACGTGCGCCACTCGCGCTCCCCGCTCTCGGCATCGTAGGCGTCGAGGAAGCCGCGGATGCCGAACTCGCCGCCGGCGATGCCCGTCACCACCCGGTCCTTGACGATGAGCGGCGCCGCCGTCTTGCTGTAGCCGCCCCGATAGTCGGCGACCTCGGCGTCCCACACCAGGTTGCCGCTGCGCGCGTCGATGGCCACGAGGTGGGCGTCGAGGGTGCTCATGTAGAGCGTGTCGCCGAGAATGGCGACGCCGCGGTTGTTGCGGCCGCAGCAGATGCGGAGGTCGTCGGGCAGGGGGTGCTCGTAGCGCCACCAGGGGCGCCCGCTCGTCGCGTCGACGGCGGTGAGGTTACTGGGCGACTCGGTGATGAACATCACCCCGTCGACGACGAGCGGCGTCGTCTCGGCCCGGTCGAGCTGGCGGATGCTGTAGGCCCACTTCAGCTCGAGGTCGGCGACGTTCGACCGGTCGACCTGGTCGAGCCGGCTGAAGCGCTTGCCGTCGAGGGTGCCGCTGTACATCAGCCAGTTGTGCGGCTCGTCGGCGGCGTTGAGCAGGCGCTCCCATGTGACGGGCGCGAACTGCGGCACGCCGCCGCCGTCGTCCGCCGGCGGCTGGGCGGTCGTGAACGGGGCGGTGGCGAACACGACGGCGGCGAAGATGGCAACTCGTTTCATTGGCTTCATGCTCCCTCGTTCCAGCCGAGCGCTTCCGGATCCGCCTGCTCCCGACGGCTCCCGATCGACCGTGGCGCCGCCCCCGGTCCGGTCCGATCCGCGGTACTCGCGGGCCTCGTCGCTCCGTCCGCCTCCTCCCGCCGCAGATTCTCGATCCGAGGCGGGGAACAGGAGGGAACCGGCGAGCCCCTTGACCGACTCAAGCAGTATCGTTACCACTTTCGCAACATAATCCACCACTCCGGACGTCCTCTTCAAGACCCGCAAGCTCGCGAAAGCGTGCAACTCGCAACGTGAGATCGGGAAGCACGGAGCGTGACAGGACGTGGAACCAGTGGATGGGCGGCGTGAAAGTCAGTAGCGGAACAGGTACGAGATCTTGCCGAAGAAGGCGCGATTGGTCCGCAGCAGCTCGGTCGTCGGGAACAGCAGGCTGTCGATGAGCATGCCCTGCCGGTAGCGGTCGTCGTAGCCGAGGAAGATGACGGTGCCGGCGTTCACCCGGTAGGTGAAGAGCACGTTGTTGCCCAGGGTCGCGGCCGCCGTGTTGTGCTCCATGATGTAGCGGGCGAGCAGCCGGTCGGTGAACTGGTAGGTGGTGCGGGTGCGGAAGATCTTGACGTTGAAGATATCGGTCTGCGAGATCGGCTCGACGAAGTCGCTCGACACCATGTTGAACTCCGTCCGCAGCCGAGACGTGGGCTGGAAGCGGAAGTTGACGTTGCCGACGGTCGACCAGCCGAGGTAGGGGCTGTCGACGTCGTAGAGGATGCCGTCGCCCCAGTTGTAGCCGCCGTATATCGAGAGGATGCGGGCGCTCATGACCCCGAAGAAACCGAAGCCGGTCTTCCGGAAGTCGATCGCCCCGTAGCGCTCGAGGTCGCGGTTGACCATGCCGGTGATGGCCATGTTGTTGCGGAACGAGAAGCTCGCCATCCCCTGGAGCTGCTCGTCCTGCAGCGCGCCCGAGTGGTCGTAGAGGCGCAGGTAGGTCACCGAGGGGCCCCACGTCATCAACGTCGACTCCGGCCACCAGCGGTACGACGCGGTGCCGGTGGTCTGCTGGAGGTCGACGCGGGGCAGGAAGCCGGTGCTCGTGAGGAAGCCGGGATCGATGCGGCTGTGGGCGATGTTGTAGCTGACGTTGCGTCCCTGCTTCGAGAAGTCGGCCTCGAACGCCCCCCCGGAGAGCGAGCCGAGCGTCTCGTCCTCGGTCTCGGAGCCCGCCGCGAGGAAGCTGATGCGGTGGGTCCGGCCCAGCCGGAAACGTCCGTCGATGCCGGCCACCCGGTTGTGGTCCGCGCCGAACTCCCGCGCCGTCATGATCGCGCCGAGATACGACTCGGCGTAGAAGTCGTAGCGGGCGCGTCCGAGGACGGTCTGCGCGCTGGTCCCGTACTGCGGGTGCGGGGTGTCGTCGAGACGCCCCGCCGCCTCGTCGTCGGCCACCACGAACCCGAGCGTGGTCTGGCCCACCTTCCCGGTCAGCTTGCCCCCGAAGCGGGGGTCGATGATGGTGCGGGTGTGGACTAGGGTGAGCGGCGTCGCGGTCTGGAAGATCTCCTGCCCCTCGAGGAAGAACGGGCGCTGCTCGGGATAGAACAGCGCGAACCGCTGGTTGGTCTCGATCTGCGGCCGGTCCGACTCGATCTGCGAGAAGTCCGGGTTGTAGGTGACGTCGGCGGTCAGGTTCGGCGTGATGCCGTACTTGACGCCGAACCCCAGCTCGCCGGTGGGATCCTCGGTCGAATACTCGCCGTTGCCGGTGTCGAGCGAGCCGAGCCTGAACCCGGTCACCTCGGGCAGGAGCTCGAGGTTGCGGCTGAGGGACAGGTCGGACAGGCCCTCGAGGGTGCCGAACTGCGTGAGCTGGCCGGCCACGCCCCGCGAGATCGGCGACCACGACTGCGCCTCGGACTTGTCGCGGATGACTCGGGTGATCTGGAACCCCCACCGGTGCGGCTGCCCGGCCGCCCGCGACGGATACCGCAGGCTCTTGAACGGAATCCGCATCTCCGCCGTCCAGCCGTCGGCGACGACCCGGCCGCCGGTGTCGAACAGCGCGTTCCACGAGTCGTCGCCGCGGATGCCGAACTGCCCCGAGCTGCTCATGCCGCTGCCGCCGCCGCGCCGCGGGCCGCTGCCGCGGCTCGCCGACCCGCTCCCGCTCGACCGCGAGAACCCGGTGCTGCCGTCGGCGTTCACGAGCGAGTCGGCCTGCACGCCGTAGCCGTTGACCTCGAACTGGTAGGCGCGCTGCTGGTCGAGGAACGGCTCGAAGAGGATCGCCATGCGGTCGTCGCCGCGGATCTCCTCGCGGTCGGCGCGGTTGATGCGCATGGTCTCGGGCCGCGTGTAGTGGGCGTAGAAGGCGAAGTAGAGATGGTCGCTGTCATACGCCATCCACACCTCGGTCTCCTCCGACGCCGGCGCGCCCTCGACCGGTGCGATCTGGACGAAGTCGGTGATGTGGGCGGCGGTCTCCCAGACCGAGTCGTCGAGCCGGCCGTCGATCTCCGGGGGATTGTTCGTCCGCCCGATGACCGCGGTGGGCCGGCCGAGCGGGGTCGGCGCGAACCCCCCGCCTCCGCCGCCGCGCCGGCGCGGGCGCGCGTCTCCGGCCGCGGACCCGCCGGCGGGAGCCGACCCGAAGGCCAGGGCGCCGCTGACGGGTTGCCCAGGGCGGGCCGCGGGCGCGGCCGACGCCCTCTCGGGCGCCGCCGGTGGAAACTCGGGGGCCGGGGGAGGAACCGCGGCGGCGACGGGAGGAACCGCAGCGGCGGCGGGCGGGACCGGAGCGGCGGCGGGCGGGACCGGGGCGTTCCGGACCGCCGGGGCCAGCCCGGCCGGCCCCGGGCCGGCCGGGGCGAGACCGGACGCGGGATCCGCCGACGCAGCTGCGGCCGCCGCGCCGAATCCACCGCCCAGGTCCGCCGAGAACCGGCCCGCCAGCACCGCGGCGATCTTGTCCTGGATGTCGAAGAGCTCGGCCATGGCGCCGTCGACCCGGGCGCCGAACGCGACGCCGCCGGTCTCGACGTCCACGATACGGGTGGTGACGCGCAGGGCGTCTCCCATCCGCTGCAGGGTGCCGTCGATCAACCACGCCACGCCCTCGCGGCGATAGGCGTCGAGGTTCGCGGCCGGGTCGTGCGCTCCGCGCGCGGCGCCGCGGCGGCCGAAGCGCTTCGCATCGGCGGCGCCGTCCGTCACGACCTCCAGCCCCGCGTCCTGCAGGTCGATGGCGATGGTCTCGGCGATGCCCGCGCCGATCCAGTCGTCGACCGGCTGCCGGCTCACGTTAGTGAACGGCGCCACCACCACGGCGGGAGACGCCTGCCCCGCCGCGGGCCACGCCGAGGCGGCGAGGCCGGCGACGGCGGCGAGCGCCGCGAGCGCCCGCGTCCGCAGGCGGCCCCCGAACGCCGACGCCGACGCTGACGGGCACGGCCCGTAGCGATCTCTCGGTGCGCGCGATGTCTCGTCGTGCATGCCGCCTCGTCACGGGGCCCCATGGGGCCTCGTGCCCGCCCTTCGTACGACCCGACAACCAGTGAACGCCTGCTCCGTCGCCGGAGCGATCCACCTAGCTTATCGGCAAACGGTCCATCGTGCGAACGTCACGACGTCGGCGGGGCGCATCCGTTCGCCGCACCGGGGCGACGGACGGCAGGTGAGAAGGCGGTCGCCCGCAACCGAGACCGGCGGAACGGCCGGCCCCGCTCGGCCGCCGGCCGGAGCGGCAGGCACCCCCGTATTCGCCCCGCGCGAATGCAGCACGACCCTGCTGCGCGGCCCCTTCGCCCCGGCGTACCAGTGGAATCCCCAGTAGGAGTCGATGCCACCGGACCCGCGGTCGGATCGAGGCTCGCGAAGCGGCTCGGTCTCACTGCTCCCGGCCGCGGCGCGCGAGTCCGACTCAGGCGGCCGGGGGCGACCGACCGGGGCCATTTGACACGTCCGACGACGTGGGATAGGGTAAAGTGCATCATGGAGCGGCGGCACGGTCATCACGCGGCGCAGCCCACCGTCCATCCGGCGGGGCTGCGGATCCGCATGTGAGGTAGCACCGACCGAACGCCAAAACGCCGACGCATGCGACCGCCCCGCCGACAACGCCGGCGGGGCTTTTTTTTTGGAGGCCCATCGGACGAGCGATACGCGCACCCGCCCACGGCCGGCGCGCGGCAGGACACGACATGGATTTCTCGAAACTGGACGGACTGATTCCCGCCGTCGTGCAGGACGCCTCGAGCGACGAGGTCCTCATGGTCGGCTTCATGAACCAGGAGGCGCTGGACCGGACCCGCCGATCCGGCTTCGCCACCTTCTTCAGCCGCACCCGCAGCAGGCTGTGGATGAAGGGGGAGACCTCGGGCAACACCCTCGCCGTGCGGGAGATCCTCGTCGACTGCGACGACGACACGGTGCTGCTTCGGGTCACCCGCAACGGCGAAGGCAACGTCTGCCACACCGGCGAGCGGACGTGCTTCTTCCGGACGCTGGAGCCGCCCTCGGACGAGGCCGCGGCGGCGCCTTCGCCTCGCTGACACTCCCCCGCGCTTCGATCATGGCTGACAGAACACTACGGCTCGGCATCCCGAAGGGCTCGCTGCAGGACTCGACCATCCAGCTCTTCGCGCACTCGGGCTTCAACATCTACACCAGCTCGCGCTCCTACTACCCGACCATCGACGACCCCGAAATGGAGTGCACGCTCATCCGGGCCCAGGAGATGGCGCGCTACGTCGCCCAGGGCGCCCTCGACGCGGGGCTGACCGGCCAGGACTGGATTGCCGAGCACCACGCCGCCACCGGCGACCACGTCGTCGACGTCGCCGACCTCGTCTACTCGAAGCAGAGCTTCCGCAAAGTGCGGTGGGTGCTCGCCGCGCCCGAGGACTCGAAGTACCGCACGCCGCAGGACCTCGCCGGGGCCACCATCGCCACCGAGCTCGTGCGCGTCACCGAGGCTTGGTTCGAGCGGCTGCAGGTGCCCGTCAAGGTGGAGTTCTCGTGGGGGGCGACGGAGGTCAAGCCGCCCCTGCTCGCCGACGCCATCGTCGAGGCGACCGAGACCGGCTCGACCCTGCGCGCCAACCGGCTGCGCATCATCGACACGGTCATCGAATCGAACCCCCAGCTCATCGCGAACCCCGCCGCCCTCGACGACGCGTGGAAGCGCACCAAGATCGACAACATCGCGCTGCTGCTGCGCGCGGCCATCGAGGCCCAGGGACGCGTGGGGCTGATGCTGAACGTGCGTCGCGCCGACCTCGACGCGGTGCTCGGGCTGCTGCCGGCCCTGCACGACCCGACCGTCGCCCCCCTCAGCGACGACGCGTGGGTCGCCGTCTCGACGATCATCGAGGAGTCGTCGGTGCGCGAGCTGATTCCGAAGCTGAAGGCGACGCGGGCGGAGGGCATCGTCGAGTTCCCCCTGAACAAGATCGTGCTGTGATGCGGACCCTCGACTCGTCGGACCGCGCCGCCGTCCGTCGCCTCGTCGACCGCCGCGGCGACGTCGACCCCGCCCTCACGCGCCGGGTCGCCCGCATCGTGAGCACGGTCCGCCGTGCCGGCGACGACGCGCTGCTGCGCTACGCGCGGCGTTTCGACGGCCTCGACGACCCCGTCGAGGTGTCGCCGGAGGAGATGCGGGCGGGGCTCGAGGCGGTCCCCGCCGAGCTGCGGACGGCGCTGCGGACCGCGGCCGGCCATATCCGCCGCATCGCACGACGCCAGCTCCCGCGGGGGTGGCGCACCACGGTTACCGCGGGGGTCGAGATCGAGCAGCGCGTGACCCCGATCGAGCGCGTCGGCTGCTACGTCCCGGCCGGACGCTACCCGCTGCCGTCGTCGTTGCTGATGACCGCCATCCCCGCGCGGGTCGCGGGGGTGCCCGAGGTCGTCGTGGCATGCCCGCGCCCCGACCCCGCGACCCTGGCGGCGGCGGCCATCGCCGGCGTCACGCGGATGTTCCGCCTCGGCGGCGCCCATGCCGTCGCCGCCCTCGCCTACGGCACCGCGACGGTTCCCCGCGTCGACAAGATCGTCGGACCGGGCAGCGCGTGGGTCGCCGCCGCCAAGGCGCTCGTGTCGGCCGACTGCCCCATCGACTTCCACGCCGGCCCGACCGAGATCGTCATCGTCGCGGCGCGCGGCGAGACCCGCTGGATCGCGGCCGACCTCATCGCGCAGGCCGAGCACGACCCCGACGCCCGGTCCATCGTCCTCACGCCCGACCGCCGGTTCGCGGCGCGCGTCGCCCGGCAGGTCGAGAAGCGGCTGCCGGCGGACGGGCCCGCGCGAACCTCCATCGAACGCAACGGCGTCATCGTCGTCACCCGCTCGCTCGACGAGGCGATGAAGCTGGCCAACGACATCGCGCCCGAACACCTGGTGTGCCTCGACGAGGAGACCGCCGCGCGCGCCACCCGCGCCGGCACGGTGTTCATCGGCCCGCACGCCGCCCAGGCCGCCGGCGACTATGCGACGGGGTCGAACCACGTGCTGCCGACCGGGGGCGCGGCCCGGTTCCGCGGCGGGCTCAGCGCGTCCGACTTCGTGTCGGTGCAGAGCGCGCAGCGCATCACGCGGGAGGGGCTGCAGGCCCTGGCCCCGACCATTCTCGCCCTCGCCGAGGCGGAGGGGCTGACCGCCCACGCCGAGTCGGTGCGGGTGCGCGTGAAGGGGAACCGGTGACGCCGCCGGCGGCCGGGAGGGGCGGAGGGGCTGACCGCCCACGCCGAGTCGGTGCGGGTGCGCGCGTAAGGGAACCAGTGACGCCGTCGGCGGCCGAGAACCGCGGGATCCCGTCATGAGACGCGCCCGGATCGAGCGGCGTACGACCGAGACGCAGATCACGGTCCGGCTGGGTATCGAAGGACAGGGCCGGTACGAGGTCCGCACCGGCATCCGCTTCCTCGACCACATGCTCGAGTTGGTGGCGCGCCACGGCGCCTTCGACCTGCGGATCGACGCGGCGGGGGACCTCGACGTCGACCAGCACCACACCGTCGAGGACGTCGGCATCGCCCTCGGCGAGGCGGTCGCCAAGGCGATCGGGTCGCGGCGCGGCATCAACCGCGCCGGCTACTTCGTCATGCCGATGGACGAGACCCTCGGCGTCGCCGCCATCGACCTCGGGGGGCGCCCCCACGCGGTGGTCGACCTGCGCCTGCGGGTGAGGCTCGTCGGCGACCTGCAGTCGGAGCTGCTGCACGACTTCTTCGAGGGCTTCGCGCTGGGCGCGCGGGCCAACGTGCACGTCAAGGTGCTCTACGGCCGGTCGACCCACCACCAGGTCGAGGCGCTGTTCAAGGCGTTCGCGCGCGCGCTGCGGGTCGCGTGCGACAAGGACGACCGCATGGCGAGGCGGCTGCCGAGCACCAAGGAGCTGCTGTAGAGACGCCGGCGGGGAAATCGGTCCGCCTTGCCTTCGAGCACGCGGCGACAGAGATCGGGCGGCGCCGAGGGCAGTGGGCGGCCCGCGGCTCGATTCAGGTCCCGGAAGTAAGGGCAGTGATCGATATGACCTTGCCAACTACCCTCGGAACGGTCCGGCTTGCCTGCGGTTCCTGTTCGCGCGGCACGGGGCAAGGCCATTCTCGTCTCGGTCCCAATAGTTGACCGCCCCTGAGAGAAGCTGCCCATGTCGCGGGGCGTTTTCGCAGCGTATGCCAGCGAAAAACCAGCGACAGGACGGCAAAGGAAGCTCTGGTACAGTCCACTAGCGGCAACGGCGCTTGGCGATGATTGCATTGATCGACTACGGCGCGGGGAACTTGACCTCGGTGCGCAAGGCGCTGGCCCACCTCGGGGCGCCGGCGACGACCCCGTCCGCGCCGGCGGACCTGCAAGAGGCGGCCGGCGTCATCGTCCCCGGCGTCGGCAACTTCGAGGTGACGGCGGCTCTCGGCGACGACTGGCGCGCGGCCATCCGCGGCCACATCGCGCGCGAGCGGCCCATGCTCGGCATCTGCGTCGGCATGCAGTGGCTCTTCGACGGCAGCGCCGAGGCGCCGGGCCACCCCGGCCTGGGGCTGCTGCCGGGCACGTGCCGCCTCATCACCGATGAGGAGGGCGCGTCAGCGCCGGCGATCGAGGCGCCGGTCGGCGGCTCCGCCGCGGAAACCGGCAACGCGGCGGCGCGGGCCGGCGGTCGCCGACCGACGATCGGCGGGGGAGGGGTCGCGAGGGCTCTCGAAGGCGAAGCGAAGGCCGGCGGCGCCCCCGCGAACATCCGCGGAAACGCCGGCGCGTTCAAGGTGCCGCACGTGGGCTGGAACTCGCTGCACCGCAGCCGCGACTCGTGGCTGCTCGAGGGCGTCGGCGAGGGCGACCAGGTCTACTTCACGCACTCCTACGCCGCCCCCATCACCGAGCGCTGCGTGGGGTCGACCCGCTACGGCGTCGAGTTCGCGGCCGCAGTCGAGCACGGCGCCGTCGGCGGCGTGCAGTTCCATCCCGAGAAGTCGTCCGACGTCGGCCTCCGCATCCTGGCCAACTTCCTGCGCCGAGTGCCCACCTCCTGACCCGCGCCATGCTGTCGAAACGCATCATCGCCTGCCTCGACGTTCGCGACGGCGCCGTCGTCAAGGGCATCAACTTCGAAGGCCTGCGGAACGCCGGCGACCCCGCCACCCTCGCCGCCCGCTACAACCGCGAGGGCATCGACGAGGTCGTGATCCTCGACGTCACCGCGACCATCGAAGGGCGCAAGGCGCTCGCCGAGACCATCCGCGCCGTCGCGCGCGAGATCTTCCTGCCGCTGTGCGTCGGCGGCGGCATCCGCGGCGAGGACCACGCCGAGGCGGCCATCGAGGCCGGCGCGGACAAGGTCGGCATCAACACCGCGGCCCTCTCCCGGCCCGAACTCATCACCACCCTGGCCCGGCGCTACGGCAGCCAAGCCGTCATCGTCGCCATCGACGCCAAGCGCGAGGGCGGCCGCTTCCGCATCTACGTACGCAGCGGGCAGCAGGGCACGGAGCGCGACGCCGTGGAGTGGGCGCGCGAGGCGGCCGACCGCGGCGCCGGCGAGATCCTGCTGACCTCGATCGACCGCGACGGCACCAAGCAGGGCTTCGACTGCGAGCTGACGGCGGCGGTGTCGGCGGCGGTGCCCATCCCCGTCATCGCGTCCGGCGGCGCCGGCAACTTCGACCACTTCGTCGACGTCTTCACCGCGGGCCGGGCCGACGCCGCCCTCGCCGCCTCGATATTCCACTACGCCGAGCACGCCGTCGAGGACCTCAAGGCGCACCTCCACGCGCACGGCATCCCGGTGCGGGCGCCGCGGCCGCGCGGGGACGCGTCCGGCGCCCCGGCTGCGACCGGATAGTGTCCCTTCCCCGTGGTTCCTCGCATGGGGCTCAGGGCCGTTCTCCGATCAGGACCGTGGTCGATCCAGTTTTTGCGCTGTTACCGACCGCGACCGGCGGCGGCCCGTTTCCGCGGGACGACGCGCTCGGCACGTGGCAGGGCGGTCTCCCGTCCGGGGTGCACGGCGAGACGGTCGCGGACGTCGATCTCAGGGCGTGGACGCGTGGTCGGGGCGCACTGCCGCGGACGTCAAGGAGGAGACCGGCCGGCCGCGCGCGGTAGCGTCCCGAGGAGCGGGAACATCCAGGGTCCGGAGCTCATGCCGACGACTCGCTTGAGAGAACGCCAGACGCCATGCTGATCCCTTCCATCGACCTCAAGAACGGCCGCGTGGTGCAGCTCGTGCAAGGCGAACGGCCCGCCATCGAGAGCGACGACCTCGACGGCTGGGTCCAGCGTTTCTCCGCGTTCCCCAAGGTGCAGCTCATCGACCTCGACGCCGCCATGGGTTCCGGCGACAACGACGCGCTAGTGCGCCGCGTCGCGCCGCGGCTGCCCTGCCGGGTCGGCGGGGGCATCCGCTCCATCGAGCGCGCCCAGACCGTCCTCGGTTATGGTGCCCGGGCCGTCATCGCGAGCTCGGCCCTCTTCCGCGACGGCCGGCCGGACCTCGCGTTCGCGCGGTCGCTCGCCGAAGCGGTCGGGGTCGAACGGATCATCGGCGCCGTCGACAGCAAGGCAGGCCGCGTCGTCATCCGCGGCTGGACCGAACCGGTCGACGTGACTGCGGTCGAGGCGGTGCGCCAGCTCGAACCCTACTGCGGCGAGTTCCTCTACACCCACGTCGACCGGGAAGGTCTGATGACCGGCACCGACCTCGACGCCGCGTGCGCGGTGGCGGCGGCGACGACCCGGCGCGTCACCGCCGCCGGGGGCATCACCACCCGCGAGGAAATAGACGCCCTCGACGCCGCCGGCATCGACGCCGTCGTCGGCATGGCCATCTACACCGGCGCGCTGACCCTGGACAGCGCATAGCAGGCAACTCTCGTTCGCGCCGCCCGCCACCGGAATCGCTCTCGACCGGCTCCGCAACCTGCGGTCATCATCCGAGGTCGACGCCACATGACTCAACACTGGGATCCCGAGTCCTACGCCGCGCACGCTCGGTTCGTGTCGGACCTCGGCGCGCCGGTCGTGGACCTGCTGGCCCCGCAGCCCGGCGAGCGCATCCTCGACCTCGGGTGCGGGGACGGCGCCCTTACCGAGCGGTTGCGGGACGCCGGCTGCGTCGTCGTCGGCGTCGACAGCAGCCCCGAGCAGGTATGGGCGGCTCTCGGTCGGGGGATCGACGCGCGCGTCGTCAACGCTCTCGAGCTTCCGTTCGACGCGGAGTTCGACGCGGTGTTCAGCAACGCGGTCCTGCACTGGATTCGGGACGCCGACGCCGCCCTCGACGGCGTCCGGAGGGCCTTGCGGCCGGGGGGGCGGTTCGTGGCCGAGTGCGGCGGCGCCGGCTGCGTCGCTTCCATTCGGGAGTGCTTCGCCGAGGCGCTGGCCGCGCGGGGCGTCGACAGCGCCGCCGTGGACCCCTGGTACTTCCCCACCGCCGACGAGTACCGCGCCCGCCTCGAGCGGCGCGGCTTCCGGGTCGACGCCATCCAGCGGTTCCCGCGCCCCACGCCCCTGCCCGGCGACGTGGTCCACTGGCTGGAGGTGTTCGCCCAGCCGTTCATCACCGCGGCGCCGGAATCGGAGCGCGAGAGGCTGCTCGCCGACATGCGGGAACGGTTGGCCCCGCGCATCCAGGGCCCGGACGGGACCTGGGTCGTCGACTACGTCCGCCTGCGGTTCGCCGCCGCCCGGCCGTAGCCGGCGGGCCACCGCGGCGAGCCGACGCGCCTCACGCCTGTTCCCGCGGGCCTCTCGCGTTGCAGGACGTTGGATTCAGTCGGCCTCCCGGCTCTGCGGTCTCCGAACCCCTCCGCCCCCGGTCCGCACCGCCGGCGGCCGTCGCCAGTCGAGGACCGTCGTCTCCGTCCCCGGCCGGGTCTTCGCCGTCTCGGCCGCTTCGGCGACCCGCCCGCGGCCGCCCTCGACGTGCTGGTTGAGGAACTCGCCCGTGCCCGTGCGTTCCAGCACGGCCGGCGCCTCGCCACAGGCTGGCGGCAGGTTCGGGCAGCGTCAGCCGGTCCATAGCGGGATCCCGCCGCCCTCGGGAACCAGCGCCATGCGGTTCAGCCACCGGAATCGGGTGAACGTGTACAGGCCCTCCACCTTGTGCAGCGCCGCGACCAGCTCGCGAATCGTGTAGACGTGCTCGCCCCACGCGTCGGTGATGTCGAGGTACGACGCTTCCCTCGCCCAGGTCGCGAGCAGCGCCCGCTGCCGTCCGTCGGGTCTCTCGGCATGGACCGCGGCGTAGAACTCGGCGGCCGTCGGCCGTTGCGGCCAACCCGCGCAACTGCTCGCCAGCCGTCGCTCCACGGCCGCGCTCGCCGGCCCCATCCGCACCGGGTCGTGGCCCGTCCAGTCGTCGAAGTACGACGCCGGCGCCGGCTCGTCCGGGAACGCGTCCGGCGGCCCCAGCAGGCACGGCCGGTGGTGATCGAGGTCGGGGGGAAGATCGCCGGCGAGCCTGTTCAACTCCGCGAGGGGCCGCCGCCGGTCGGCGTCCGAGCCTCGCCGCAGGGTCTCCCACCGCTCATGGTGCGAATGCTCTGCCGTGCTCGTCATCTGGTCAGTTTCGGGTGTGCCCCCGCCTGGGCCGAGTGTTCTCGACGCTGTCGGTCGTCACCTGGTTCCTGGCCGTGCTTCCGATTCTATCGCGGTCGCCCGGCGCGGAGGGGTGCACGCCATCATGGTTGGATGGCGCGCAGCTTCGGCCCATCACTCCCCCCTCGGGGGGAGTCGGCGGCGCGGGCGCGTCGGACCCCCCGCGTCGCCGGTGGGCGTGCGGCGCCGCGCCCAACTGTCCCGTCGTACACGCTGCGCGGAGGACGCCGCGGGGGGATTCGAGGGCTGCTGGAGCTAGAATGCGCCGCGCTAGACGGTCAGGCCTGAGCCGCCGGAGGCCAGCCCCGCGAGGAGATTCGAGCGCTTCCTGGCTGGTTCCCGCTTCCACGAACTCCCACGAGCCGCCGGAGGCCGGCCCCCGCGAGGAGATTCGAGGGCTGCTAGAATGCGCCGGTCATGTCCGCGCCGGACGGGAGGCCCCCCGACCGCCGGTATCCCGGCAGCCCGGTGCTGTGGCGGCTCGCGGTGCTGGGGGCGTCCGTCTTCTACCGCATCGACCGCGTCGGGCCCCCGTTGCCGGCCGGCCCCGTCCTCCTGGTCGCCAACCACCCCAACACCGTCCTCGACCCCGCCGTCATCCAGGGGACGGCCACGCGGCCGGTTCGGTTTCTCGCCAAGTCGACCCTGTTCCGGCGTCACGTGCTGAGCCCCTTCGTCCGGCGGTCGGGGGCGATACCCGTCTACCGCCGCATCGACGCCGGCGTCGACACGTCGCGCAACGCGGAGACGTTCGCAGCGGTGGAGCGGGCCCTCGCCGAGGGCGACGCCATCTGTCTCTTCCCCGAGGGCATCAGCCACGTCAGCGGGCGCCTCGAACCGTTGAAGACCGGCGCCGCGCGCATGGCGCTGGCCGCCGCCGCGGCCGGCCGGCGCGTCGCGATCGTGCCGGTGGGGCTGAACTTCGACCGCCTGCCGATGTTCCGGTCGAGGATGACCGCGATGTACGGCCGGGCGTTCGACCCCGGCGACCTCGCGGACGCCTTCCGCACCGATCCCCACGACGCCACCCGCATCCTGACCGGCCGCATCGCCACCTGCCTGCGGCGCGTGATGATCGAGGCGGCGCCGCGGTCGGACCTGCCGCTCGTCGACCGCGTCGACCGCCTCTACGCCGCCGCCCGGGGGGTCTCGCGGGACCCGGCCGAGCGGGTCCGTCGGCGCCGGTTGATCGCGCGGGGCATGGACCGCCTGCGGGCGGAGCACCCCGATCGCTACGACGCCATCCTCGGTGACGTACTCGCCCACGACGAGCAGCTCCGCGCCCTCGGGCTGCGCGAGCAGGACCTCGACCGGCGGATGCCGGCGGGCCTCGTGCTGCGGTTCGCGCTGCGCGAGGGAATGCGCGTCCTCGTGACGGGTCCCCTCGCGGCGCTCGCCCTGGTGTGCTTCGCGGTCCCGTATTACGGCACGTGGGCGCTCGGCGGCAAGGCCCCCGACCCGCAGAGTCGCGCCGCCTGGATGGTCGTCGGCGGCGCCGCGCTGTACGGCGCCTGGATCACGGCCCTGGCCGTGGCCAGCGGTCTGTGGTTCGGCAGCGCCGTCGGGGCCGGCACCGCGCTCGGGCTCGTCGGTCTCGCGTTCACGGGGCTGAGCGCCATCGAGAGACAGGCCGCGGTGGTCCGGCTCGTGCGCGCTTTCCTCGCCACCCGGCAGACTCCGCTCCGTGCGCGCGCCCGGCTGAAGCGCCAGCGAGCGGCCATCGCCACCGTGCTCGATCGCGTCCACGAGTGGCTGGACAGCGCCGGTCCGTTGCAGCCGGCCTCGCCCGACGGCGCGACCCGGCGGGCGGACCCCGACCCGACGAGCCGGGAGACCGCCGCCGAACCGCTCGCGGCGGTTGCCGCAGGGGCGGCCCGCGGGGGCCGTCGCACTTCGAGCCGGGCGGGGAGCGTACGTCCTCCCCGGACTTCGTCGGACGGCCCGGCGCGGCGGGCCTGACAGACTGGCCGGCCTGGCCGCGAGGCGGACACGAAGGGCCACGGCCTTCCCGCAGCGAACCCTCCGGGCAGGAGCGCTGATCCCGAGCGTCGTCGCCGCGCAGAGCGACCGCGGCCCGCCCGCAGCGGACCATCCGGGCAGCGGGGCGACCGACGGCAGCGGCCGGCGATCCACGCGCCGCGGGGCGGGTGCAGTAAACTTCCCTGGATGGCCGAGGCCGAGCCCCACGCCCTGGAGGTGCTGTACGACCGGCACGTCCGGGCGCTGTACGGGTTGGCCCTGCGGATCCTCCAGGACCAGGGGGATGCGGAATCGGTGGTGCAGGCGGTCTTCGCCGACGTCTGGACGCACATGGAGCGGGCCGACGGCGCCGCCGAGCCGACCGCAACCGGGCTCCTCGCGGCCACCCGCCGTCGCGCCATCGAACGACGTCGGGCCCGGTCCGTGCCCCCCCCGGACGACCCCGCGGTCATCGACGTGCCGATGCCCGCCTTGGCCGGCGAGCGCCCTCTCCTGCCAGCCGAAGGGGTGGCGCGCCTGCGGGCGGCGCTGGCCGAGCTGCCCGTCACCGAGCGCACCGCCATCGAGCTCGCCGGTCTCGAAGGCATGACCGCGGCCGAGATCGCCGAGCACATCGAGCAGACGCCCGAGACCGTCAGGGACCGCATCAGCACGGGCCTGACGAAGTTGCGGGAGTCGCTGACGGCATGACCGCACAGACCGACTGCGAGTTCCACGGCCAAGCCGCCCTCTACGCTCTCGGGGCGCTCGGCAAGGCCGACCGGAACCGCTTCGAGGCGCACCTCGAAGCCTGCCTCGACTGTGTCCGGGAGGTGGAGTCGCTGCTGCCGGTGGTCCACCACCTGCCGCAGACGGCGGCGCCCGTCGACCCGCCGCCGGCGCTGCGCGACCGGGTGCTGCGGGAGGTCGCGGGCTGGACGCCGCCGCCCCCCGAGCCCGCCGAGCCGCCACCGGACCCGACCCCGATCGAGGAGCCTGCCCTTCACCCGCCGCCGGCGCCGAGCGCGCCGCCCGCGCCGAGGGCCTCGGGGCTCGGCCCCCGGTTCTGGCTCGTGGCGCTCCTGATCGTCGCCACCGCCGGCGGCGGCGGCTTCTACGTGGCGGCGCTACACCGGGAGATCGCCGACCTGCGGGCCGCCGCGCAGTCCGCCGACACGCGGGCGGACATCCTGGAACTCGAAGCGACGGTCGCCGACCTGGAGGCCGCACGGCGGGACGAAGTGATCGCGATCGCGACCGACCCGACGGTCCAGTCGCTGACCCTGGCCGGTCAGCCGCTCGCCCCCGTCGGCACGGGACGCGCCCTGTGGACCGAGTCGGGACTGATGGCCTTCCTGGCCACCGGGCTTCCCCCCCCGCCCGACGGCGAGACCTACCAGCTCTGGTTCGTCACCCCGGAGGCCGCCCCCGTCCCCGCCGCGCTGATCCTCCCCGAGGCCGGCGGCTCCGCCACCGTGACCCTGCAGATCCCGGAGGGCGTGACGCCGGCCGCGATGGCGGTGACCATCGAGCCCGCCGACGGCGCCTTGCAGCCGACGGGCGACGTCTACCTGCTGTCGGAGCCGTAGGACCCGCCCAGGCTCAGCAGGTTCGCCAGCAATTGGTACGCCCCCGGCGTGCCGGCGGGAAGCTGGCGCCAGAGGCCGAGGCCGACGTAGAGCCAGCGCCCGTCGCCGTAGCGGGCCTCGACGAGGGCGCCGCGCTTGGCGCCGGGGTTGGACGGGAAGGGGTCGCGCAGCTCGACGAGGTCGGTATAGGCGCGGTCGCGGTCGCCGAGGAAGTACAAGCCGCGCTCCTGCACCCAGTTGCTCCAGGTCGCGTCGGAGATCGCGTTCGGATAGCCGAACACCGGGTGGTCGGGGGCGAGGACCCGAATCGGCGCGTGCTCGTCGGTCACGCGGCCGCGCCCGACGCGGGCCGGATACGGCCCGTACTGCGCGTCGTTGAACTCGAACTTGTTGTACTGCACGACCATCGTCCCGCCCGCCTCGACGTACTCGAGCAACCGGTCGTTGTTCGCCCGCAGCACCTGGTTCCGCTCGTAGGCCCGGACCCCGGTGACGATGACGTCGTAGCGGGAGAGGTCGCCGAACCTCAGCTCGTCGCCGGTGATGTACTCGAGCCGCGCCCCGAGCTGCTCGATGGCCGGCGGCACTTCGTCGCCGACCCCGTCCACGTAGCCGACCAGCAGATCCGGGTCGAGCCGGACGTCGAGGACCTCGATGGCCGCCTCGGCCGCGTGAACGAGGTGCCGCCGCGCCACGTGGGGGTACTCCACCACCTGGTAGCCGCGGTCGAAGCGCTCGCCGGCGGCCTCGAACCGCGCCCCGATGCGGTAGTCCCCGGCCGGCGCGTCCGCGGCCGGCGCGACCGCGAAGCGGACGGTCCGCGCCTCGTCCTCTCGGGTGAACGCCACCGCTATCCGCTCCGGCGTCTGCCGCCACCCCTCGGGCAGGTCGAGGGTCACGGCCCCGCTCGCGGGCCCGAGACCCCCGTTGCGGACGGTGACGCGAACGTCGCGGGGTGCGGTCGCGCCGACGGGCACGATGGCGATCTCGGGCGCGATCTCGACCGCGAACGGCGGCACCACGTGCAGCTCCATGCGCTTCTCACCGGCGAAGAGGTCGCTGCCGTAGCGGAAGGTGACGGGCCGTTCCACCATGACCGAGGCGGTCCCGAAGTCGAGCTCGAAGACGGCGCGGAACGGCGTGGGCCGGAACGGCGCCCCGAACGGTACGTCGTCGTCGACCCGGTACCGGGCCGCGTCGGGCAGACGCTCCCAGTAGATGTCGGTGGGCGGCGCCGCCGCCGGCAGGCTCAGCGGGGTCTCGCAGCGGTACACCGCGCCGGGGACGAGGGCGCCGGTCCCGCACGTCGACTCGGCCGCGTCGAAACCTTGGAAGCGGACCCCCTCGACGGTGGCGCGGATGCCGCCGTGGTTCGCCACCTGGGCCATCACCGTAACCCCCTGGCCCGGGGTCACGACGCCGTCGTCGGCGAAGACGTCGAGCCGCAGGCCGTGGGCCAGCACCACCGCTCGCTCGAACTGGGCCTCCTTCCGAGCGAGCCGGAAGTCGATCTCGAAGGCCGCCTCGTCGGACAGGCCGAACGTGCCGAGGTCGTCCCGGAGCGCGCGCACCGCGCCGAGCCCCGCGAGCAGGGTCACCCGCTGCGCTTCGGCCGCGCCCCGCTCGTAGACCTGGAGGGCGGTGGCGGCGTGGCGGGCCAGCAGGGCCAGACCCTCGACGAGACCGGGCGGGGGCTCGGGGCCCGCGTGGCGGGCGAGGCCCGCGATGGACGTGTCGACTCCGTCGAAGAGCGACCGCTCCTCCCGCCCCGCGTGGCCGGGGATGACGGTGTCGTCGAGCCGGTAGCGGATCGCCGCCGGCCCCGGGAGGCTGACGAGAGGCGACATGCCCTGGCACTTGTGCATGCCGCGGGCGTGGCTCCCGATCTCGGCGTAGGTGCGGCCCAGCAGCGGGTCGAACCGGCCGAGATCGATGGAGACCGTTCCCGCCCCCGCGGCGCCGCGGCCGAAGCCCGGCGGCGGCCCGCCGGGCCCGCCGCCCGTCCGCCCGAACCCGCCGCCGAAGCGGAAGGCGGGGAACCCGTCGCGGAAATAGAACTTCTTCGGCTGCCACGGCCGCAACCCGTCCGCGAGATGCTCGGGGAACCGCGACGGATCGGCGGCGGCCGCGTAGGCTTCGCGCGCGAGGATCGCCGAGGCCTGGTGGTGCTGCCCCCCGCCGTCGCCGTCTGGGCTCATCGCGACGATGACGTCGGGCCGGATGGTGCGGATGAGGCGGACGAAATCGCCGAGGATGATCTCGCGCCCCCACGCCTCGAACGTCTCCTCGCGGCTGAACGAGTAGCCGAAGTCGACGGCGCGGGTGAAGAACTGCTCGGCCCCGTCCAGGCGGTGCGCAGCCTCCAGCTCCTCCGTCCGCAGCACCGCCAAGGCGTCGAAGAGCTCCGGGCCGATCTCGTTCTGCCCGCCGTCACCGCGAGTGGCGCTGACCAGCGTCGTGCGCACGCCCTCGCCGTGGCTCAGCAGCGCCAGCAGCCCGTTGATCTCGTCGTCGGGATGCGCCACCGCCGACATGAACGTGCCGACGTTGTTGAGCTGCCGCAGCACGAGTCCGAGCTCGGTCCGGCCGTTGACCGGCTCCGCCGGCTGCGCCCGCGGGGTCGACCCCGGGGCGGTGAGCAAAACGAACAAGGCAGCGCTTGCCGCGAATGCGCGCGTCTTCATCATCATGATCCTCCGAGTATACCCGCTGCCGGGCCCCGACCGGGGCCGCGTGGCGGCCGGCGCGGGGAAGGAGGGCGGCCGGGCCGATCTTCGCACCCCCCGCCTCCGCCCGCTCGCCCTCGGGGCCCACGCCCGGACCCGCGGCAGCTCCGATCAGCGGGCCGCGATGGCCGGCTCGCGCGCGACCACCTCGGCGTAGAAGGCCTCGTATCGGGGCACGATGGCGTTGACGCAGAACCGCTGCTGGACGGCGGCGAGACCCGCCGCCGCGACCGTCCGGTGGCGCCGCCCGTCCGTCAGCAAGGCCGCGCCGCTCGACGCCATGCCTTCGAGGTCTTCGGGGTCGTGGAGGAATCCGGTGACCCCGTGCTCGATCACCTCGGGGAGCCCTCCGACGCGGGACGCCACCACGGGCACCTGGCACGCCATCGCCTCGAGCGCGGCCAGCCCGAAGCTCTCCTGCGCCGACGGCAGCAGGAACAGGTCGGCGACCGAGAGCAGCGGCACCACTTGCTCCTGCTCGCCGAGGGGGACGACGGCGTCGCTCAGCCCGAGGTCCCGGGCCCGGCGCACCGCCCGGTCGAGGTCGGGCCCGTCTCCGACCAGCAGCAGTCTCGCCGGCACCCGCCGGCGGATGCGGTCGAAGACGTCGATCACCGCCTCGCTGCGCTTCACCGGCCGGAAGTTCGAGACGTGGATGACGAGGCGCGTCTCGCCGGCGCCCGCCGCGACCCCGTCGCCGGCGGCGGCGCCGATGCTCGGGGCGGCGCCGGCCGCTCCCGCGAAACGGGCGCGCAGGGCGGCGTCGTCGGAGCGGCGGTGGATGTCGCAGTCGAGGAAGTTGGGAATGACCCGGATGTCGGCCCGCACCGAGAGTTGCCGGTAGGTGTCGGTGCGCAGACTGTCGGACACCGCGGTCACCCCGTCGGACTGGTCGATGCAGAACGCCGCCGTCTCCGAGTACGAACTGTCGCTGCCGATCAGGGTCACGTCCGTGCCGTGCAGGGTGGTGATGACCCGCGGCACGCGCGCCCCCGCCGTGTTCGCGAGAATCTGCCGCGCCAGGTACGCGGCCGCCGCGTGGGGAATCGCGTAGTGGGCGTGGATGACGTCGAGGCGGTGCTCGCGGCTTACCTGGACTATCTTGTTGGCGAGCGACAACAAGTGTTGCGGTTCGCGAAACAGCGGATAGCCGGGGGTCCGGACGGCGTGGAAGACCAGCCCCACCTGGAAGTCGGGCACCCGGAACGGCATCTCGGTGCTGATGAGCCGCACCTCGTGGCCCCGCTGGGCCAGCGCCTTGGCGAGCTCGGTGGCGACGATGCCGCTGCCGCCCGCGGTCGGATAGCAGACGATGCCGACGTTCATCCGCGCGGTGTCTCCCCGGCGCGATGGCCTCTGTCGGTTGGCGCAAGGCGCGCCCGCACGTCGAAGGACGAGCCGGCGGTCCGAATCGTTTCACCCGAGCCGGCCCCGGCCGCCGCGGGCGTGCGGGCGACGGCTGACCGGGCCGACGCGTCGGAGACGACGCCATCCCGGCCGCCGCCGGCGTGCGGGCGACGGGCGGGCGGGGCGAGGGGTCCGTCGCCTCGGGCGCTCCGCCGGGATGCGGGTCTCGAAGCGCGGCGGCGTCCACCCACCCCTCGGACGCGGGTGCACGACATCGTCGTTGGATGCACGCAGGTTTGGCCCATCACTCCCATTTGGGGGAGTCGGCGGCGAGAGCGTGCCAGCGCCCCGCGTGGCCGGCGGGGCGTGCGTCGCCCCGTCCAACTCCCGTTTCGCGGCCCCCCGGACGCGGATCCGGCCGGAACGGGCACGGTCTCTGCATAGCTGTGGACTTCAGAGGCTTCGGATCACGAAAATGGCTGAGGATCACGAGGAATCGCGATGAAGCTGCCCACGCCGCTCGTCCCCTCCGCGCTCGTCTTCCTGTCGTTCGCCGCCTCGACCGCGACCGCCCAGCCCCTCGTCGAGGTGGCGCGGCAGGAACGATTGAGGCGCGAGGCGTTGGCGAGGCAGGCCGGCCCCGACGCGGCGCCGCCGAGGGTCTACACCGACGCCGACCTCGTGTACAGCGGCAGGCTCACCATGCGGGTCGGCGACGACGGGCCGGACGCGGGCGCGGCGTCCGAGGAAACCGCCACGGAAGCGGAAGCGGCAGCCCCGGCCCCGGCCTCCGAGACCGCCGCCACCGGCGACGAGCGACGGTGGCGCAACCGCATGACCGAGGCCCGGCAGGCGGTCGAAGCAGCCGAACGCCGGGCCGCCGAGCTCCAGACCCGCGTGAACCGGCTGTGGGGCGACTTCACCGCCCGCGACGACCCGGCGCAACGCGCGGCCATCGAGCAGGAGCGGCAGGCGGCGCTGGCCGACCTCGAGAACACCCGGGCCGAGGCCGAGGAACTCGCGCAGGCGGTCGTCGACCTGCGCGACGAAGCCCGGCGGGCCGGCGTGCCGCCGGGCTGGCTGCGCTGATTCGACACTGCCGCCTGGCGGTTCCGTCGCCTGGCGGGGCCGCCGACCCGGCCGACCGTGCAGGTTCCCGGCCCCGCCGCGGCCCGCCCAGGAATCGTCGCCGACAGTTTCCTTCCGCCCCGCCGGACCCTGCCGCCCACCGTTACGGCAGCCGCTTCCCCGAATACTCCAGCATCTGCGCGGTCAGGTCCATCGGATAGGAGATCTCCACGTCGACGATCTCGCCCGCGTCGTCGAGCACCGGCTCGAGCCGGGGCTGCACGAAACCCGAGTACGACGGCAACCCGACGGCGTCGACCCGGGCTATCACCTCGTCCCGGAGGGCGGGGTCGAAGTAGATGCCGTAGGTCTCGAACAGGGTCCGGGCCGCGTCGTAGTCGCCCTCCGACTTGATGCGCTGCACCTCGGCGAGCAACGTCGCCACCCCCGCCCGGAACGCGTCGGCGTCGACCATCACGTAGTAGGTCTTGCCGTCGCGCGTCCGCCGGTCGATCGCCTCGGTGTTGGCCATCAGCCAGTGGACGATCATCTGGCGGTTGCGCATGTGGTCCTGCTCGATCTGGTTCCCCTCGCGCATGCGCCGCAACTGGAGCAGGGCGTTGCGGGTGTAGGCCTCGTACTGCGCGAGCACGATGTCGTCGTGGGCCTCGGCGGGGAGCACGCCGATCTCGACGAGCTTCGGGTCGGCGATGAAGTAGAGGCCGATCAGGTCGGCCCGCGCCTCCTCGAGGGCCGAGTACTGCTCGTTCAGGTACGGCTGGGCCGAGCCGCCGAGACGCTCCGCGAGCTGCCCTGACGCGTGGCCGATGACCTCGTGCATGTTCGTGGTCATCTCGCTCGCGAGGCCGCCCCAGACGCGCGAGCGCTCGGCCTCCTCCTCGGTCCACGCAAACTCCTGCCGGTAGCCTCCCGGCTGCGACAGGTCGTAGCCCTCGATGACGTTCGCGAGCGAGATCGACTTGCTGCCGTGCTGCTCGCGCACCGTCTGGTCGTTGGGCAGGTTGATGCCGATGGGGGTCAGGGGACCGGCGTCACCGATCTCGATGACGACCTCGATGGCGTTGGCGGTGATGCCGGTGACCCCCGCCTTCCGGTACCGGGGGTCCCACGGCATCCGGTCCTCGAACCACTGCGCGTGCTCGGCGAGGGTCCGGATGGCCCCCGTCTTCTCGGGGTCGACGTAGAAGACCAGGGCCTCCCACGCCCCCTTGGCCCCCCGCGCGTCCATGTACACCTCGGTGAAGCCGTTGATGGTGTCGACCGACGAGTCCTGGTCCTCGACCCAGGCGATGTCGTAGGCCCGCTGGTCGACCGGCGACCCGGTCTTGTAGTAGGCGATGTTGGCCCGCAGCGCCTTCGCCATCGCCTCGCTCGCGTAGGGGACGGCGGCCTCGAGGTGGCGGATGATCTCGGCGATCTCGTCGCTGTACTTGCCGCCGATCCGGTAGACCTCCTCGACGAGCCGGCCGTCGACCTTCACGAGGCGCGAGGTCAGCGGGTACTCCTCGTCGAAGGTCTCGAGGTCGGCCATCGAGACACCCTTGTAGAAGTTGTTGGCGCTGGCCAGCAGCATGTCCTCGCCGGGGCCCGGGGTCTTGTTGGTGACGATGGGGTCGAAGTCGGGGTCGAAGAAGAGCGGCGTCATGCGCTCGACCATCCCTCCGAGGTCCTCACCTTCGCGCAGGGGGAACTCGGCCCCGTCCGCCGCCGCCGCCCGCACCGCATCGCCGAACGCTTCAGGGGTCGTCTCCATGACGAAGCGGCGGGCGGTGAGGTTGTTGAAGGGACCCGTGTTGATCCAGAAGAGCTTCGCGTACTTCTCGACCGCGGCCAGCGTCCCGCCGTCGACCCCGTCCGGATGAGTGACGATCTCCTCGAGGACCTCGCGCATCTCGAGGTTGTGCTCGTAGCGCTGGTCGTAGTAGATGTCGCGCCCCGCCAGGGCGGCCTGGTAGAGATGCCAGATGAGGGTCTTCTCCCGCAGCGGCAGCGCCTCGAAGCCGTCGGCGTAGAGCTGCACGACGGCCGCGTCGTCGATCCGCTCCAGCAAATGGCGCCGCTCGCCCGCCTCCTGCGCCGACGCGGACACCACGCCGACCGCCGCCCCCAGAACCCACGCCGCCGCCGGTCCGAACCACTTCTGATGACGCATGGAACCTCCCCGCCCGCGGCCCGTCGCCGCGGCCATCTCTGCTAAGCTAGCAGCCTGTGGCGGGAGCTGCGCTGCATTCGACAGGCGATGCAGCGGCGTCGGCCGGCGCCCTTCGGGCGCGGGGGCGACGCGGGACTTCCGCCACGGGCTGCCGGCCAGCTCGTGCGGTTGCCGGCAGCCGAGTCCGCCGGGCGGTCCACACCGCGCCCCGCGCAGGAGGTCCGGCCCGGCGCCCGGTCGCGGAGGGACTTGTACACCCCAGTTTATCCCGTACGGAACCGCGCGGTCCCGTGTTGCGAGGAGAGGCATGATGACCCGTTGGCATCGAGAAGTCCGGCATGGGCGATCGCGGAGCAGCGCGGCTCCGGCGCGTGACCGTCTCGGCACGGGATGCAGAGCCGGCCGACGGCAGCGGGACGCTCGACGCGGGCGCGACGGCATCGCCGGCGTAGCGCTCGCGCTGTTCGCGGCGCTGGCCTTCGCCGGACCGGCGGCGGCCCAGCAGCAGTCGCTGACCATCGACGCGATCTACCACCCCGACCGGCGGGTCGACTTCAACGGCAGCATCCCGGCGATCACCTGGATCGACGACGCGCACTACCTGCAGCGGGAGCGCGCCTCCGGCCGCACGGACCTGCGGTCGGTGAACGCGGCGACCGGCGACGCCGAGCCGTTCCTGGTCACCGCCGCCCTCGAGCGGGCGCTCGCCGAGCTGCCCGGGATGAGCGCGGCCGCCGCAAGGCGCGAGGCCCGGGCCCCCCGACTCATCTGGAACGCCGACCACGCCGCCGCGGTCATGAACATCTCGAACGACCTCTACCACCTCGATCGGCGGCGCGCCGACGACGTGCGGGTGCGGCGGCTGACCCGCGACCCCGCCGAGGAGAAGATGCCCGCGTTCAGCCCCGACGGCCGCATGGTGGCCTTCGTCCGCGACTACGACCTCGCGGTGGTGGACGTGGACACCGGCCGCGAGTGGGCCCTCACCGAGGGCGGCGACGGCGTCGAACTCCTGAACGGCGAGCTCGACTGGGTGTACCAGGAGGAGATCTACGGTCGAGGCAACTTCAAGGGCTTCTGGTGGAGCCCCGACTCGGCCCGGCTCGCCTACCTGCAGACCGACGAGAGCCCCGTCCAGGCGTTCACGGTCGTCGACCACCTGCCCTACCGGCTCGGCATCGAGCAGACCAACTACCCCAAGGCCGGCGACCGCAACCCGCTCGTCCGCCTCGGCGTCGTGCCCGCGGCGGGCGGCGAGACGACTTGGGTCGACCTGGGACGCTACACCCCGACCGACATGCTGGTGGTCTCGGTGGGCTGGACGCCCGGCGGCGACGACGTCGTCTTCCAGGTCCAGAACCGCGAGCAGACCTGGCTCGACCTGAACCTCGCCGAGTCCGCCACCGGCGAGATGAGCCACCTCTTCCGCGAGACCACCCCGGCCTGGGTGTCGGTCAACGGCGACCCGCGGTGGCTCGAGGACGGAACGTTCCTGTGGCTCAGCGAGCGCTCGGGCTGGAAGCACCTCTACCACTATCGGGCCGACGGCGAGCTCGTCCGGCAGGTCACCGACGGCGAGTGGGAACTGCGCACCCTGCACGGCGTCGACGAGGAGGACGGGTGGGTCTACTTCTCGGGCACCCGCCGCAGCCCCATCGGGGGCGACGTCTACCGGGTCAGGCTCGACGGCGACGACCTGACCCGGCTGTCGGAGCGCCCCGGCACCCACGCCGCCCGCTTCAGCCCCGGCTTCACCTGGTACGTCGACACGTGGAGCGACGTCGAGACCCCGATCCAGGTCCGCCTGCACGCCGCCGACGGCGACGAGGCCCGGATCATCGCCGAGAACCGCGTCCGCGCCCTCGAGGACTACCGCCTGTCGACCCCCGAGTTCCTGCAGGTGACGGCGCGGGACGGGTTCGTCATGGAGGCCATGCTCATCCGGCCCCCCGACTTCGACCCCGCGCGCCGCTACCCCGTGTTCCAGCACACCTACGGCGGCCCCCACGCGCAGCAGGTCCGCAACCGCTGGGGCGGCGCCGCCAACCTGTTCTACCAGCTCCTCGCCCAGCACGGCATCGTCGTCTGGGTCATGGACAACCGCACCGCGAGCGGCAAGGGCGCGGTGTCGACTTGGCCCGTCTACCAGCAGTTCGGGAAACAGGAGCTCGCCGACATCGAGGACGGCCTCGCCTGGCTGCGCGAGCAGCCGTGGGTCGACCCGACCCGCATCGGCATCGAAGGCTGGAGCTACGGCGGGTTCATGACCAGCTACGCGCTGACCCACAGCGAGAGCTTCGCCATGGGCATCGCCGGCGGCACCGTCACGGACTGGCGCGACTACGACACCATCTACACCGAGCGCTACATGCGGACGCCGCAGAACAACCCCGACGGCTACCGCGAGAGTTCGCCCCGCTTCAACGCGGCCGACCTCCACGGGGCGCTGCTGCTCATCCACGGCACCATGGACGACAACGTCCACATGCAGAACACCCTGCAGTTCGCCTACGAGCTCCAGAAGGCCGGCAAGCAGTTCGACCTGATGCTCTACCCCCGCCAGCGCCACGGCATCGTCGACCCCCACCAGAACGCCCACCTGCGCCGGAAGATGCTCGATTTCACCCTGGAGCACCTACGGCCGCACGAGGAAGCAGCGAACTGAATCGCACTGCAGGGTCGATTCGACGGCGTCGACACGACCGGCAGACGGGTCGAGCCTGCCGTTGACGACCAGCACGCCGGCCCCCTGCCGCGAGGAGGCCGACAGCGCCGGCCACGGCCGCGACGGCGGTGAGGGTCGCGGCCACGTGTCGAGCATGACACGAGGCGCGGTTGTCGGTCTACGGCGCCGGGACCTGCAGGTCGGGCATGGGCTCCGCGGCGAACAGCCGGTGCGCCGGCTTGGCCATCAGGCGGGCCCAGCGGGTCGAGCGCGACACGCGGGCGCTGTCGGTGGAGAGGCCGGTGTTGGCGAACATCTGCCGGTAGAGCTTCGAGACCAGGATGAAGGCGAGGCGGGCTTTCAGCGACTTGACGACCGACGAGCGGCGCCAAGCCTCCCTGACGCTGTAGAAGTGGTCCCAGACCTCCTGGGTGTGGACGCGGATCTCCTCGCCGGACATCACCGGGTGGGGGGTCATCAGCTTGGGCCGCTTCGACTGCGGAATGAGCCAGTGGCGCGAGATGGGAATGCCGTCGACGTGGGGCATGTTCTCCGCGTTCTCCTGCTCCCACCGTTCGAAATCGAGGGTGCCGGGGAACGGCGTCAGGGTCACGAACTGTGCGAAGGTGATGTCGGCGCGGCGCGCGAGGTCAAGGGTCGCCTGGAACGTGCTCGGGCGGTCGCTGGGCAGCCCGAAGATGAACGACCCGAGGACGTGCACGCCGTGCGCCTTGAACAGCTTCAGGCGCTCGACGAGCTCCTCGCCCGCGAGGTTGAAGTCCTTGTAGACGTCCTTGAGGCCGTCGGGGGTCACCGCCTCGACCCCGACGAGGGCGCCGTAGATGCGGGCCCGTCGCATCGCCTTGAGGAACTCGGTGTCCTCGGCCGCCTCCATCGTGATCTGGGTGTAGAAGACGAGGTCCTTCGGCAGCTTCTCGAGCTGGGCCATCAGCTCGAAGCGCTCGTCCCGCAGGGCCTTGAGCTGCTCGTAGCGGGTCTTGTCCTCGCGCCGGTCGGCCATGCGGAGGTCTTCGAGGGTGACGGGGTAGAAGTTGTCGTCGGCGAGGGCGATGAACCGGAACCCCATGCGCCGCAGCTCGACGATCTCCTCGACGACGGGGTTCACCGGGCGCTGGCGCGGCTTCTGCCCGTCGGTGCGCCACACCGAGCAGAACGAGCAGTGCTTGGGGCAGCCTCGCACGGTCTGGACGGACGCCCACATGTAGTTCTCGCGCTTCAGCAAGTCCCATCGGGCGGGCTTGAAACGGTTGGCGTCGACCTGGCCGGCGTCGTAGATGGGCTGCGGCTCTCCCTTGGCGCAGTCCTCGATGACGGCGCCCCAGGCGAGGTCGCCGTCGCCCTTGACCACCGCGTGGGCGCCGCCGCGCTCGTGCGCCTCCTCGGGATAGAGCGTCGCGTGGATGCCGCCGTACACCACCCACGCCCCGCGCTCGCGCGCCCGCTTGCCGAGGGCGTAGCCGACGAGCGCGTTGCCGGTGTGGATGCCGACGCCGACGACATCGCCCGGCTCGATCCGGCTGTCGTCGAACGGCTCGAGGCACTCGTCGACCACGATCGGATCGCCCCACTTGGGGGGCGTCGCGGCCGCGAGCACGTACAGCCAGCGGGGGGTGATGACGGATACGCCGAACGAGAAATGGCTGGGGTTGACGATGAATACTCGCACGGAATCCCTTCCTGGGCCCTGCCGCTCCGGACACCGCCACGACGCCGCTCGGAGGGACCGGCGCGCCTGCGCCACCAGGGCGGCGCCGACGCGGCGGCGCAGAATCGGCGGACGTTCCGGGCGAGCGACGCTCGAACATCCCGCCTCCCGGAGCGCCGCTTGGCGCGCGGCCGGCGAGGCGGATCCGACACGTCAGGTAAAGGGAATTGTAGTCCGTCGGGGCGATCCCGGACAACCTCCCCCCACCGCGAGAGACCGGGCCCGAGGGGCAGGGGCGACTTCGGGTCCGCGCGGGCGACATCGGCGAACGACGGCCACCGGGACCGCATCGACCCGTGAGTGCCGCCGGGCCGGCCCCACCTCAGGGCGCCGGCTCGACGGTGACCGCGACCCGGTTCGAACTCTCGAGCTCGCCGTCGCCGGCCCGCAGCTCGAGCTCGTAGCGCCCCGGCGCGCCGAACGAAGCCAGCGTGCGCGGCTCGTCGGGCGCGCTGAACGCCACCGCGCCGGGGCCGCTCAGCACCCGCCAACGCGCGACCAGCGTCCCCCCGCGGGGCAGCCCCTCGTCGCGGACGCTGCCGAACAGCTTCAACTCCTCCCCCACCGCCGCCGAGACCTCGGGCGGGGCGCCCCCAGGGCCGTTCCGCAGCCCGAGGAACCGCACCGTCGGCGACCGGTTGAGGCAGACGCCGCGGGGCGCCCCGGCCGGGTCGACGTCGCGCATCAGGCGGCCCATCGAGCGCTCCTCGAGCTCCCAGTTGTACTGCAGCATGTCCTCGCTCGTGGCGGTCGTGACGCCGGCATGGTCGAGCGTCCACCGCAGGCCGCCCGCGAAGTCGGGGTCGAGGACCATGACGCACTGGAACCGGTGGTGCCCGGGCAGGAACGTCGTCGGCTGCCCGCGGTCGGCGGCGGCCGGGTCGAACCGGTTGCGCGGGCCCGGCGCCACCGTCACCGGCTCGAAGTTGTGGCTGAAGTACGCGAACGCCACCACGTACAGCCCGTCCTCGGTGACGGTGAACCCGTCGTACACCGGATACACCGGCTCGTCCTGCGCGAACGCGGGTGCGGCCGAAGGTCCTGCGAGCAGCACGGACGCGGCCAACGCGGACAGTACGGCACGGACAGTCATCGTGGTCTCGACCCCCTTCGTTCGCGTGTTCCCGCCGCCGACGCCCTGCGCAGACTCTAGCACGCACCCGCCGCACGCCGGCGGCCGACACGATGCGGGCGACCGCGCCGCCGCCCTGGCTCGACAAGCCAAGACGGGCGACCACGCCGCCGCCCTGGCTCGACAAGCCAAGACGAGTGACTGCTTTGCCGCCCGCTGATGCGCCCCATTCCGTTCGCCCCCCCAGCCGGACGGCGCGGAGCTGATGGATGATCGCGGGACCGCGGTCGGTCTTCCCGCGTCCGGAGCCGGTCGGGCCCGGTGGATTTCGTCCGCGCCGTCCACTAGACTGAACGGACATCGACTCGTCGCATCATTTCCGGAGGTCATCGCCATGCGCGTCGCCCCGATACGCGTCGCCGTTGCCGTCGCCATCGCCCTCGCGGCCGGCTCGTTCGGCCCGAACCTCGCCGCCGCGGGCCAAGCCGAGGACGGCGCCACCTTCACCCGCGACGTGCTGCCCCTGCTGCAGCGGTCGTGCCAGAAGTGCCACCGACCCGGCACCGGCGCGCCGATGTCGCTGCTGACCTACGAGGAGACGCGACCCTGGGCGCGGTCCATCCGCGACCGCGTCGTGGCCCGGCAGATGCCGCCGTGGCACATCGACCGCAGCATCGGCGAGTACGTCGCCGACCCGTCGCTGAGCGACGCCGAGATCGCCACCATCGTCGAGTGGGTCGCGGCCGGCGCCCCGCGGGGCAACCCCGCCGACGCGCCGCCGCCGCTCGAGTTCGCGGCCCTCGACGAGTGGACCTACGGCGAACCCGACCTCATCGTCCAGATGGAGAAGGGCTTCGAGATTCCCGCCGAGGGCCCCGACTTCTACCCGTCCGAGATCGTCGACCCGGGGCTGACCGAGGACCGCTACGTGAAGTGGGTGCAGATCATCCCCGAGGCGTACTGCTGCGTGCACCACTCGCACGTCTACGTCAGCGTGCCCGAGACGGTGGAGGACCGCGAGGAGTTCCGGCTCGGCATGGGGTCGAACACCCGCGAGATCGACCTCATCGAGTACGCCATGGGCAGCACCGGCCAGTACTATCCCGACGGCACGGGGCGGAAGCTGCCGGCGGGGGGGCTGTTCCGGTTCGCCCCGCACTATCACCCGTGGGGCGAGGAGACCATCGACCGCCAGAAGGTCGGCGTGAAGTTCTACCCGAAGGGGCAGGTGCCCGAGCTGATCGTCACCGCCCACCGCATCCGCACCGGCATCGGCCACGACTGGAAGCTGAACCGCGAGGCGGTCGAGGACCGGCTGCTCGCGGCCGGCTACGACCTTCCCCTGCACGCCGACCGGATGCCGACGGGGCTGCTCATCGACGACAACACCTTGAACGGCGTCGCCCTGCTGAGCATCCCGCCCAACACGGTGGCGCGCCACGAGCGGTTCTGGCCGCTGCCCCAGGCGGCGCTGATCCTGAGCTTCCAGCCCCACATGCACTTCCGGGGCAGCCGGATGCTGCTCGAGGCGATCCACCTCGACGGCCGCCGCGAGGTGCTCACCGACGTCGTCAACTACGAACAGACGTGGCAGATCGTCTACGCCTACGACGAGCCGCACGCGTTCCCGAAGGGCACGATCCTGCACACCGTGTCGTGGCACGACAACACCGCCAACAACCGGCACAACCCCGACCCCTCGGGTTGGGTGGGCTGGGGCTCGCGGACCATGGACGAGATGGGCCACGGCTGGACCGACGTCGCGTTCATGACGGACGAGCAGTACGATCGGTACCTGGCCGGCGAAACCCTGCAGCGCATCGAGACCGACGACGACGAGTAGCCGGGAGCGCGACTCACCGGGCTGTCAACGGAGGGGACCCGGCGGAAGGACCGATCGGAACGATGGGCCGCCGCTTGCTCGCGACAGCTTCCTGTCTCGCGGGAGGGCTATTGACCCCGCCCGCGCCGGCCGCCCAGCCCCACCAGGGGCTGACCGCGGTGGCCGGCCTCGAGGTCGGTCACCACACTCTCGCCGAGCGCCCCACCGGCTGCACCGTCGTGCTGGCCCGGACCGGCGCCGTCGCCGGCGTCGACGTTCGGGGCGGCGCGCCCGGGACGCGCGAGACGGACCTGCTGGACCCCGCGAGGACCGTGCAACAGGTGCACGCGGTCGTCCTCGCGGGCGGCAGCGCGTTCGGGCTCGACGCGGCCGGCGGCGTGGTCCGGTACCTGTCGGAGCGGGGCATCGGCTACGAGACCCGGGCCGGGAGCGTGCCGATCGTGCCGGCGGCGATCCTGTTCGACCTGGGCATCGGCGACCCCGCGATCCGGCCGACCGCCGACTGCGGCTACCAGGCCGCCGCCTCCGCCACCGCGGGCCCGGTGGCGGAGGGCAACGTCGGCGCGGGCGCCGGTGCGACGGTCGGCAAGCTCGGCGGCGCGGAGCGGGCGATGAAGGGCGGCGTCGGGTCGGCCGCGATCACCGTGCCCGGCGGGCTCGTGGTGGCGGCGCTGGCCGCCGTCAACGCCGTCGGGGACGTCGTCGACCCCGCGACCGGCCGGGTGGTGGCGGGGGTGCGCACCGCCGACGGCAAGAGCCTCGCCGACGCGCGCACCCTGCTGCGGGCGGGGACCGGCGACGCCGGCCGGCGACGCGAGAACACCACCCTCGGCATCGTCGCCACCAATGCCGCCCTGACCCAGGCCGAGGCGACCACGGTGGCGCGGATGGCCCACGACGGCCTCGCCCGGGCCATCGTCCCCGCGCACACGCCCGCCGACGGGGACGCCATCTTCGCCCTCGCGACGGGGCGGCTCGACGGGCCGGTGGGCGTCGGAACGGTGGGCGCCCTGGCGGCCGAGGCCATGGCCGAGGCCATCGTGCGGGCCGTGCGCGCGGCCGAGGGCATCCCCGGCCATCCCGCCGCGCGAGATCTCGCCTCCCGTGCACCGCCACCGTCGTCGAGGGAGGCTCGGTGACGCCGTCGGTCGGTCCCCGACAACGGCTCGGCGATCCGGATTTCGGTGTCCGGCAGCGCGCTGCCCGCGATGGCGGGGCGGCGGCGCGACGGAGACCGACCCGAGACCACCCCTCGAATTCGTGAGCCTCCACCTCGCCGTCATCCTCGCCTACGCGGGACTGCTCATGGCGGTGGGGCTGTGGCACGGCCGCCGGGTCGCCGGCCCCGGCGACTTCTTCGTCGCGGGGCGCCGGCTCGGGCCCGGGCTGCTCTTCACCACCCTGCTCGCGGCCAACATCGGAGCCGGCTCGACGATGGGGGCGGCGGCGCTCGGCTACCGCGACGGCCTCAGCGCGTGGTGGTGGGTGGGGTCGGCGGGCATCGGCTCGCTCTTCCTCGCGTTCTGGGTGGGCCCCCGGCTGCGGCGCCTCGCCGAGGCCCACGACATGCACACCGTCGGCGACTTCCTCGAGCACCGCTACGGGCGGGAGATGCGCGCCCTCATCGCCGCCCTCCTGTGGGTGGCGACCCTCGCCATCCTCGCCGGGCAGATCATCGCCATGGGGAGCGTGCTGCACGCCGTGAGCGGGCTCTCTCCCTGGGTCGGCTCGCTCGTCGGCGGGACCGCGGTGACGGTCTATTTCACGGCCGGGGGGCTGCTGACCTCGGTCCGCGTCAACGCCGTGCAGCTCGCGGTGCTGGGGGTCGGCTTCCTCGTCGTCAGCCCCCTCGCGCTCGCCTCGCTGGGCGGGCTGTCGCAGGTCGCGGCCGAGACCCGCGGCATCGACGGGTACTGGAACCCGTGGCGGGGCGGCGGCTCGGGCTGGTTCCTGCTCTTCATGATCGGCCCCTCGTTCATCGTGTCGCCGGGCATCCTGCAGCGGGTCTACGCCGCTCGCGACGACCGCGCGGTGCGGGTGGGGGTGGGCCTCAACGCCGCCGCCCTGCTCGTGTTCGCGGCGGCGCCGGCCCTCCTCGGCATGATGGCCCGCACCGTGGCCCCCGACCTCGACGACCACAACCTGGCCCTGCCCACGGTGCTCATCGAGACCCTGCCGCCGCTGCTCGGCGCCCTGGGCCTCGCGGCCGTCTTCTCGGCGGAGCTGAGCTCGGCCGACGCCATCCTGTTCATGCTCGCCACCTCGCTCTCCCGCGACCTCTACGCGCGGTTCCTGAACCCGGGAGCGAACGCCGCCAGGGTGCTTCGGGTCGCCCGGGGCGCCGCGGTGGCGGGCGGGGCGGGGGCCACCGCGCTCGCCATCGCGCTGAGCTCGATCATCACGGCCCTGACGATCTTCTACACGGTGCTGACGGTGACCTTGTTCGTGCCCGTCATCGTCGGACTCTACGTCGGCCGCGTGCGGACGCCCGAGGCGATCTCCTCGATCGCGGCCGGGGTCACCGTGTTCGCCGCGGTGCGCGCGGCCGGCGGCGAGAGCGGCCTCGCGGGGCTCGACCCGGCGATGCTCGGCCTCGGGGCGGCGCTGGCCGCGACCCTCGCGGTGATGGCGATTCGCCGGCCGGCCGAAGACTCTCCCGGCGGTCGCGCGTGAGCGCCCCCGAGCCGTGCTACGCTTGGCCGTGATGTTCGACGCGCTCGCGACGGCGCGCCCGGCGAGGGACGTCGGCCTCGATCCGGAGCACGTCGAGGCAGCCGCGGACGCGGTGCGTCAAGCCGCGGAAGATCGACAGCTCGACGTGAGCATCCTGGCGACCCGGGCCGAGCTGGCCACCCTCGAAGCCGGGCTGATCAAGCGGCCCTCGGGGCTCATCCTCGTCGGCGCCGGACGACGGACGGCGGCCCTGTTCGCCCCGCTGCGACTCCTGAACTGACTGTCGAAACGTGCCCGACAATCCCAACGCACCGACCAGCGACCACCGGGCGCTCCTCATCCTCGTGGGCGCCACCGCCCTCATGGCCGTCGTGCATCTGCTCCCGGTCCCCGCCCCCCTGGAGCGGGCCGGCGAGCTGATCCCCCTGACCCCCGAGGGCAAGACGTGCCTGGCGATCCTGCTCTTCGCGGTCACCCTGTGGGTCGGCGAGGCGATGCCGTTCGCGGTCACCTCGCTCCTCGTCGTGGTGCTCATCGCGGCCTTCGGCATCACCGACTTCGCGTCGGCGGTGAACGCCGGTTTCGGCAACCCCCTCATCGTGTTCTTCATCGGGGTGCTGTTCCTGTCGACCGGGTTCACGTTCTCGGGGCTCGGCACCCGCATGGTGCTGTACGTGCTGCGGTGGGCGGGCACCCGGGCCGACCGGGTGCTGCTCGGCTTCCTCATCGTCGGCGCGCTGCTCTCGATGTGGATCACCGACATGGCCGTCGCCGCCGTCATGCTGCCCCTCGGGGTCGGGGTGCTGAAGGACGCCGGCCTCGAGCCGCTCCGGAGCAACTACGGCCGGGCCCTGATGATCTCCTGCGCCTACGGCCCCCTCATCGGGGGCATCGGCACCCCCGCCGGCACCGCCGCCAACGTGCTGGCCCTCAGCTACCTGGAGGAGATCTCCGGGGTGACCGTCTCGTTCGGACAGTGGATGGTGCTCGGGGTCCCCGCCGCCATCCTGATGATCCCCGTGGGCTGGTGGCTGCTCCTGCGCGTCTTCCCGCCGGAGATCGAGACCCTGCCCTACGGCGAGGGCGAGATCGAGGCCAAGATCGAGGCCCTCGGCCCCCTGAAGCCGGTCGAGCGCAAGACCCTCGTCATCTTCGCGCTCACCATCACCGCGTGGCTCGTCACCCCCTGGCTCGCCGACGTCACCGGCGGCCTCGTCGACCCGCCGGTGCAGGCGGTGGCCCTCGCCGGCGGCCTGACCCTGTTCCTCCCCATGATCCGCGTCATGTCGTGGAAGGAGGCCCAGGCCAACATGGACTGGGGCGGCGTGATGCTCATCGTCGCCGGCCTGTCGCTCGGCCTGATGGTGTTCGAGACCGGCGCCGCCCGCTGGCTCGCCCAGCTCCTGCTCGGCAACCTCATCCTCATCCCGCCGGTGCTGCGCCCCTTCGTCATCGTCCTCGCGGTGGCGGCGCTGCACCTGCTCTTCTCGAGCAACACCGTGACCGGCTCGCTCATCATGCCGATCCTGCTCGCCCTCGCGCTCGACCTCGGCCTCGACGCCTGGACCATCGCCGCGCCGGCCGCCTTCACGTCGACGCTGGCGTTCATCCTCGTCACCGAGAGCCCGACCAACGTGCTGCCCTACTCGGCCGGCTACTTCTCGATCCGGGACATGGCGAAGGTGGGCATCTGGATGACCTTGGGGGCGGCGGTCTGCGTGACGGTGACGATCACCGTGGTGGGGCTGTTCGGAGGGTGAGGCGGCCGCGGGCCGCCGCGCGCCGAAGCCCGTCGAGTGCGGCCAGGATCATCCCGCGCAGACCGGCGGCGCCTCGTAGTCCAGCCCTAAGAGCCGGAAGTAGCTCTCGCCGAGGGCGATGTTGCGGAAGGCCTCGTCGTCGAGATGGCCGAGGATGCGGCTGTTGACCTCGAGCTCCTCGCGGTAGACGTCGAAGTCCTTGTCGCGAGACGCGAGGAAGTCGGTGCCGGGGAGAATCCGCTCGGCGTGGGCGTTCAGGAAGGGGACGTAGGCGGCGAGGCCCTCCGGGGTCGAGAAGTAGGCGTCGTCGAGCACTCGCCACGTGATGTCGAGCATCAGGTTGGGATGGCGCTCGAGCATCGACGCCATCAGGGCGGCGTGCCGGACCGGGTCCATGGTCGTCAGCTCACGCGACAGGCCCATGTGGACCCAGACGATGGGGTTGTCGGGATAGGCGTCGAGCACCTGCTCCATCAGCGGCAGGTAGAGGGTCGGCTCTTCGTCGTTCCCGAGGTCCGAGTGGATGGCGATGGGAATGCCGCGCTCGCGCAGCACCGCCATGAAGCCGGCCCAGCCGTCGATGGTCTCGGCCGGCACCGCCCCCCGCCCGTTGGGGAAGACGGCCTGCTTGACGAGGTTGACCTCGCCCATCCACCGGAAGAGGCCGGGGTACTCCGCGTCGAGCAGCGCCATGCCGGCGAGGACCGACTCGGGGTCCGCGAGGTCCGGAAACGTCATGGCCATCGTCAGGTGCAGGCCGTCGGGCGTCTTCACCACCGCGTTGGCGGCGTTGACGAAGTCGTTCCTCAGCGTCGGCGCCAACGGCGTGCCGGGGCAGTCCAGATAGTAGGTGCACGGGGACGACGCGGGCAGCATCTGGCCGATGCCGTAGACGTTGGCAAAGAGGACGCCGGTCGCCTCCAGGTACTGCACGATCTCCTCGAACGGGACGGCGGGCCCGCCGAACGGCCGGAAGTGCAGGTGGCTGTCGACAATCGCGGTCTGCGGCTGCGTCGACCGGTCGTAGCACGCGGCGCCGTCGCCGCGGAAGTCATCGAGGGTCAAGCGCGCCGCTGAACCCGCCACCGGCGGCGGAGATGTCGGTTCCGTCTGCGCCGCGACGCGCACGGCGATCAAGCCCGCGACCACCGCACCGACAACCACGAACCACTCCCTGTCGCGACGCCTGCGGCGCGTGGCGAAACGGGTGGCGCCGGCGCATCCGCCGGTGGTCCCTCCCCGGGGAGGTCGTCGGGATGATGCAGTCATGGCTGGTCCTGTCGCCCATCGGCGGGTCGGTCGAGGGGCTCCATGATGAGCGACCGCGACCGCCGTCGAGCTTCAGGCGCGGTTGCGCGGATCCAAGTGTTGCGGGTCAGGTTCAACGTACGGACGAACTGGGGCTCCGCCTGAGCGCGACGCTGCCGCACGAACGAGCGGGGCCGCATCGACATCGCGGAATCGCTCACGACCCCTCGCCAGCATAGCATCCGTGGCGACGGCGGGCCCGGTCGGCCCGTTCGACGAGCCCCATCGTCGAGGACCGCACCCTTCAGACCCCGGCGCCGAGCTGAACGCGGTCCCGCCCGTTCGCCTTGGCCTCGTAGAGGGCCCGGTCGGCCCGTTCGACGAGCCCCGCCGGCGTCGTGTCGGGGCGCGACACCGCCACCCCGAAGCTGGCCGTGACGCGGAGGCCGGCCGGGCGCGGGGAGACCGAATCGGGCCAGTAGTCTCGGACCAGCCGCCGGATCCGGTCCGCGCTCCGGCAGGCGGCGGCGGCGGCGGTACGCGGCATCACGATGGCGAACTCGTCACCGCCGAACCGGGCGCAGAGGTCACCGGCCCGCGACGACGCGTCGAAGACGGCGGCCAGCCCCTTCAGGAAGGCGTCGCCGGCGGGATGGCCGAGGGCGTCGTTCACCGACTTGAACCGGTCGATGTCGATGGCGACGAGGGCCACCGGCTCGCGGTGACCGCGCGCCCGCTCGAGCTCCTCCCGCAGCCGTGCGTCGAGGCCGCCGCGGTTGAGGAGCCCGGTGAGGGGGTCGACGGTCACCGCCTGCTCCAGGCGGTCCCTCGCCTGCCGCTCGTAGGCGAGGGCGAGGGCGGCGGTCGCGGCCAAGCCCTGCACCTTGTCCAGATCGGCCTGATCGAACGGCCGGCCGTCGCCGCGGTCGGTCAGGGTGATCGCCCCGAGCACCGATCCCCGGGCCACCAGCGGCACCGACAGGCAGGAGCCGTCGCGAGATGACAACCAGGGTTCCGCGGGGTCTTGGACGGTGTCCGGCGCCAGGCGGGGTCGGCCGGTCGCATACGTCCGGCCGGTGATGCCCTTGCCGGATGCGATCACGGTGCCGGTGACGCACGGAACGGGAGTCCCTCGGGTCGCCGTGATCGTCAGCCCCTCGCCGGCGTCGGGGCACACTGCGAGCACGGCCCGGCGGGCCTCGGCCGCCCCGGCGACGGCGTCGACGATGAACTGATGGAGATCCTGCCGGCGGCCGGCCAGGGCATGGACGAAGCCGTCCATCCGCCGCTCACGGGGCGGCGCCCCCCTCGATCCGTTCATGGCCTTGTTGGTCGCTCCATGCCGACATGGCAAGCAAGGGCCGTGCCGAAGGCCGGCAACGGGGTCCGGGATCCGCCGCGTCGCGGGCCGCGGTCGCGACTCGCCGGAGCCTACGGGGACACGGCGGGCGCGACGAAGTCCGGGATCCACCGCGTCGCGGGCCGCGGTCGCGACCCTCCGGGAGCTCGCGCCGCCCTGACGCGCAGCCGCCTGCGACGCCCACCCCCGGGGGCTCGGCGGCCGGCCGCCGCACGAACGTCCGCGGTCCGACCCGCCGGGGGCTCGCGCCGCCCTACCGCGCAGCCGCCTGCGGCGCCCTCCCCCTGGGGCTCGGCGGCCGGATCGCCGCACGAACGTCCGCGGTCCGACCCGCCGGGGGCTCGCGCCGCCCTGACGCGCAGCCGCCTGCGACGCCCTCCCCCGGGGCTCGGCGGCCGGGCGCCGCTCGAACGTCCGCGGTCCGACCCGCCGGGGGCTCGCGCCGCCCGCCCTACCGCGCAGCCGCCTGCGGCGCCGATGCCTGTCCAGCGCGAGCGCCCGGCGCGTAGAACGGGCGGTCGCCCTGGATGGTGACCCGGTAGCCGTGGCGAGTCTCCGGGTAGTAGTCCCAGACGGCGTGGTGCTGGGTGCACCGGTTGTCCCAGAACGCGACCGAGTCGGCGCGCCAACGGAACCGGCAATGGAACTCGGGGGCCGCGCAGTGGCGCACCAGGAACGCGAGCAGGGCGTCGCTCTCGGCCCGCTTCAGCTCCTTGAACCCGGTGGTGAAACCCTCGTTCACGTAGAGGGCGGACCGGCCGGTCTCGGGATGGGTCCGCACCGCGGGGTGCTCGGCCGACGGGTAGACGCCGTCGCGCAGATTGTCGCCGCCGTAGCGGCCGATGTAGTACTGCCGACCCTCGTGCACCGCCGTCAGCTCCTCGAGCAGCCGCTGCATGCGGTCGGAGAGGGCCTCCCAAGCCGCGTACATGCTCGAGAACAGGGTGTCACCGCCCGACGGCGGCGCCTGCTCCACGCGCAGGATGCTCCCCATCGGGGGGTCGACGTCGCACGAGACGTCGGAGTGCCAAAGCTCGCCGGACACGAACTTCGAGTCGGCGTCGGCGTGGACGACGAGAATCTCGGGATGCTCGGCGTCCTTCGGGGCGGCGGGATGGACGTGCAGGTCCCCGAAGCGGCGGCCGAAAGCCTTGTGCTGCGGCCAAGTCAGCTCCTGATCGCGGAAGAACAGCACGAGATGGGTCATCAGGGCGGAGCGGATCGCCTCGACGACGCCCGGGGCGAGCGGAGCGCCCAGGTCGACCCCGGACACCTCGGCCCCGATCACCGGCGACACCGGCTCGATCCGAATGTGATTCTGCAATTGCGGACCCTCCGTCATTTCCCGGGACTCGGGTCCCGTCTCCATTCGACCGACGCCGGCGAAGTCCCCCGTACGAAGCGGCGCGGGCCCACTGCGACCCGGCGCGGTACCTCCGGGCGACTGCGACCCGCGTCCGAAGCGGCGCGGTACCTCCGGGCGACTGCGACCCGCGTCCGAAGCGGCGTGGTACCTCCGGGCGACTGCGACCCGCGTCCGAAGCGGCGCGGTGCCTCCGGGCGACTGCGACCCGCGTCCGAAGCGGCGCGGTGCCTCCGGGCGACTGCGGCCCGCGTCCGAAGCGGCGCGGTGCCTCCGGGCGACTGCGACCCGCGTCCGAAGCGGCGCGGGCCCACGCCCAGGCTGCCGACATTGTCGGCCCACCGGGCGGCCGGAGGCAAGCCGGGCGGTCCGGTCCGGGGTATGATGATGCACTCGAAGCCGGCTTGCCTTCACGGCGGACGGGCGGCGGCGGCGCTCTCGCCTGCGATCCGCCGCCGGCTGGTGAGAGCGGTATGAGCCGCACGCCAGGGACTTTCTTGCCGCCGGCCGGCGGCAAACGTGATATGTACCCGGACTCGGGGCGATCGCGCGGCAGGCGGCGTCGACGAGTCGGATCGAGTGCACGTGTGCGTTCGTGATGCGTCGGCGGGCGCAGCAGCGCCCCGCCCGTCGCGACCCGGCCGTGAACGGCGGGGAGAGCTGTAATCCAAGGAGGCACCATGACGATCGTCCTGGCTCTGACTGCGCTGCTGGCGCTACCACAGGAGGCTCCGACCCTCGACTACGAGTACTACAAGGCCAACGTGGAGCCGATCTTCACGGAGCGGAAGGCGGGCTTCACCCGCTGCGTGGTGTGCCACGCGGAGGGCGGCCGGGTCGGCTTTCTGCAGGAGATGGAGCGGGGCGCCGACGGCTGGAGCGACGAGCAGTCGCGCCTGAACTTCGAGGCGGTCTCGAGGCTCGTCATCCCCGGCAAGCCGCTCGAGAGCCGGCTGCTGATGCATCCTCTCGAGCCCGAAGCGGGCGGCGACGAGTTCCACAACGGCGGGCGGCAGTTCACCTCGCAGGAAGACCCCTGGTTCCAGACCCTCTCGGCCTGGGTGCTCGGCGAGACCGCCCAGTAGCAACCGACGGAACGCGCTTCACAGAGAAGGAGTTCGAGCAATGTTGACCATACGCAGACTGGCGGCCCTGGCGGCGATCGCCGCCCTCCTCGTCCCGGCCGCGGCGGCGGCGCAGACGGTCCGGATCATCCAGACCAACAGCGCCGGCGACAACGTGCACGTCATCGATCCGCTCACCAACGAGGTGATCGGCGTGATCGACGGGATCGAGCGCGCCCACGGGGCGGCGCCGTCGCCCGACGGCAAGAAGCTCTACGTCGCCAACGAGTCCGACGACACCGTCGACATCGTCGACATGGACACGCTGAAGGTCGTCAAGCAGGTTGAACTCATCGGCCGTCCCAACAACATCGCCATCACCCCCGACGGCCGCAAGGTCTACACCGCCATCGCCGAGTCGCCGGGGGCCCTGCAGGTCCTCGACACCGAGACCGAGGAGATGACCGCGGTCATCTCGGTGCACGGCGGGGTGCACAACACCTACGTGACCCCGGACGGCAAGTACGCGGTGGCGGGCATGATCGGGGCCCGCAACGTCACCGTCGTCTCCACCGAAACGGACATGCCGGTGTGGACGACGTATTCGGACCTCGGCATCCGCCCGATGACCTTCGACGTCAACGAGGACGGGTCGACGAAGCACATTTACGCCCAGCTCTCGAACTTCAACGGGTTCGGCGTGCTCGACTTCGAGACCCGCAAGTGGGTCGACCGCATCGAGTACCCCGAGCTGCCGGACAACGAGCGGACTCCGGGGCACGGCGGCAACACCGCCCACGGCATCGGCGTGACCCCCGACGGCAAGTACCTGGTCGCGAACAGCAGCCTGAACAGCAGCGTGTACGTCTACAGCCTGCCCGAGCGCGAGCTCGTGGGCGGCGTCCGCGTGGGCCACTCGCCGAACTGGGTCACGATCACCCCCGACAGCAAGTACGCGTACATCTCGATGTCGGGCGACAACAACGTCGCCGTCATCGACATCGCGACGGTCGAGCTGGTGACCAAGATCGAGACCGGCGGGCAGGTCCCGAAGCGGAACGCGACGCTGATCGTCGACAACGAATAGGCTCGACGGGCTGGGAGTCTGCGCCGCAGAACGGCGCGGATTCCCGCCCGGTCGGGTCGGGGCGCCAAGCGGATGCGGCGGCGCGGCCTCGCGGTCGCGTTCGGCGTCGCTCTTGGCGCGCGAGCGGTTTGCGCCGCAGCGCGGCGGCGCCCCCTGGCAGGTCGCCGCCACCCCGTGTGGTGGGGAGGCGGTGGCCGTTCCGGGCGCATTAGACGAGCCGTCCGATATGGCGGGCGAGGAGTCTGCGCCGCAGCGTGGCGGCGCCCCCCTGGCAGGTCGCCGCCTCCCCGTGTGGAGGCGGTGGCCTCCTCAGGCGCCAACGAGAGCCCTCGGCGAGCCTTGGTTTTGCGGAATACGCGGGGCGGAGGAGCCTTCGGATTCCCCCGCTGTCGCCCCAGACCGACGATGCGCACCTTTCTTCCCGTGGCCGGGGCCGTCCTCGCCGCGTCGGTCGTGATCGCGGCCAACGGCCAGACCCCCGCGGGCGGCCTCTACACGTCGGCCCAGGCCGACGTGGGCGAGGTGCTGTACGACGAGCAGTGCGCCTCGTGCCACGGCACTCTGCGGGCGTTCGTGCCCGAGATGGCCGCCCTGCTCGGCGACCACACCTTCCGGAACCGGTGGGAGGGCCGCTCCATCGGCGAGCTGTTCCAGTTGATCCAAGAGGAGATGCCGCAGGACGCCCCCGGCAGCCTGTCGAACGACGAGACCGCGAGCCTCGTCGCCTACATCCTCAGCGGCAACCGGTTCCCCGCCGGAGATACCGCGCTCTCGGACGACCTCGCGACGCTGAACGAGATTCCCTTCGTACCCTGACCCCGGCAACGGACCGTCCCGGTGAACCGTGGCGACACCCCGCGTGGCGCCGCGCCCCGGAGACCGTCAGGCGCGAGCCGAGGCGCCCGCGCATCCGGCCGCACTCCGGACCATGATCTCGACCCGATTCACGGAGACGTTCGGCATCGAGCACCCCATCGTGCAGGGCGGCATGCAGAACGTCGGGGTCGCCGAGCTCGTCTCGGCCGTCGCCGACGCCGGCGCCCTCGGCTTCCTGACCGCGCTGACCCAGCCCTCGCCCGAGGCCCTGATGCGCGAGATCGCCCGCACCCGAGGCATGACCGACCGGCCCTTCGGGGTGAACCTCACGATTCTCCCCACCCTGAAGCCGATCCCCTACGAGGAGTACGCCCGGGTCATCGTCGAATCGGGGATCAAGATCGTCGAGACCGCCGGCAACAACCCGCAGCGCTTCCTGCCCGGGTTCAAGGCGGCGGGCATCAAGGTCGTCCACAAGTGCACGTCGGTGCGGCACGCGATCAAGGCCGAGAAGATCGGCTGCGACGCCATCAGCATCGACGGGTTCGAGTGCGCGGGGCACCCCGGCGAGGACGACATTCCGGGACTCGTCCTCATCCCGTGCGCGGCCGACCGGGTGAGCATCCCGATGATCGCCTCGGGCGGCTTCGGCGACGCCCGCGGCCTCGTCGCCGCCCTCGCCCTCGGGGCGGACGGCATGAACATGGGCACGCGGTTCATGGCCACCCGCGAGGCGCCGATTCACGACAAGATCAAGCAGGCGCTCGTCACCGCCACCGAGCGCGACACCGCCCTCATCTTCCGGTCGCTGCGCAACACCGCGCGGGTCTTCCGCAACGCCGTCTCCGACGAGATCAACGCCATCGAGGCCGGCGGCGACGCCACCATCGACGACATCAAGCACCTCGTTTCCGGCGAGCGCGGCAAGCAGGCGCTCGAGACCGGCGACGCCGACGCCGGCATCTGGTCGGCGGGCATGGTGGCGGGGCTCATCCACGACGTCCCCACCTGCCGCGAGCTCGTGGACCGCATCATGCGGGAGGCGGTCGAGATCATCGACGCGCGTCTGACCGGCATGCGGCCGGCCGCGCCGGCGGCCACCCGGTAGACGAGCCTGCAGCCACCTGAGACCGGATCCGCAGACCGGGGTCGGCCTGCTGCCGCTCGACCTCCTGTTGTTGGCGTCCGGTCGACAGGCGGATTGCGCGCTGGCGTTGCGGCTCGCCGCCGGCTGAGCGCCCGCGCGGCGCGCCCCTGCCGCCCAAACGCCATCTGCGCCAGGATTCCGGGTATCGGCTCACTCGCCGGACCGGATACAATACAGGCCGGGCCGGCCGCTGCTGGTGTCAGGGTCCGTTCTCATGGAACGGCTGCGCGAGCCGGACCGTCCGCTTACAGCTTGATGTCCCGGCGTCTCGCCGGACTCGGGAGGACCAGTCGATGAACCCGATCCTGTTGGTGCTGCTCGTCACCGCGGCGGCGTTCCTGCTCCACATCGCGATGATCTTCGTGCTCGTCGGCAAGAAGAAGTGACCCGGCCGGGAAGGACAAGCGGGCCTGGCGCGCTGGCCCGTTACATCACCCGCTTCCCAGCTCCACGCTGCGCCGGTGGGCGGCGGTGACCGCCTTCGACAGCACGGTGCGGAAGCCGCCCTCCTCCAGCTGGTAGATCGCGTCGGCGGTAGTCCCCCCCGGCGACGTCACCCGGTTCCGCAGCTCGGCGGGGTGCAGCGCCGTCTCGCGGGCGTAGACGGCGGCGCCGAGCACGGTCTGAATGACCATGTCGTGGGCGGCGGCGCGCGACCAGCCGAGGTGGACGGCGGCGTCGATCAACGCCTCGATCAACAGGAACACGTAGGCGGGGCCGCTGCCGCTGACGGCGGTCGCCTTGTCCAGGAACGCCTCGTCGCCCACATACAGGTGCTTACCCAGGGCGCCGAGCAGAGCCCCCGTCTGCTCGCGCTGCGGGGCCGTCACCGCCTCGGTCGCGGTCCACACCGTCATCCCCTCGCTGACTTGGGCCGGAGTATTGGGCATGGTCCGCACGATCGCGTCGTGCCCGAGGCCGTCGGCGATGGACGCGATGCGGGCCCCGGCCACGATCGAGATGACCAGCGCCTCAGGCCGGAGCGCGCCGCGCAGGTCGTCGCAGACCGCGGACAGCACCTGCGGCTTGATCGACAGCACCACGAGGTCGGCGTGCCGGGCCGCGTCGCGGTTGTCGGCGGTCGTGCGCACGCCGAACCGCATGCCCACCGCGCTGCGCCGGCTCTCGTGGGGGTCCGATGCGGCGACCGCCTCCGGCGAAACGAGGTCGTGGTGCAGGAGACCGCCTATCATCGCCTCGCCCATGGCCCCCGCCCCGATGAACGCGCACGACGTGTTTCGCAACGCTGTCAACGAATCGCTCCTTCCTCGCCCGCCAATCGCCGGACGGCTCCCCGACAACCCTCCTGGCATTCACTTCGCTTCCACGGGACCGCCGCTTGGGCCAGCCTCGGCATCTCCCGTCCCGCCGTCCGCGACGGCGCCGATCTCGGGCCGGTAGGTCCCGAAGCTCCAGAAATGCCCTTCGGGGTCGCGCGCCGCGTACTCGCGCGAGCCGTACTCCGTGTCCTCGGGTTCCATCACGATCTCCGCTCCCGCCGCCTTCGCCCGCGCGTGGTGGGCGTCGATGTCGTCCACCTGAACGTAGATCCCCTGGGTGACGCCGCCCGCCGCCTTCGGGCTCTTCATGTTCATGAAGTCGTCCTCGGCCGTGCCGATCATGACCACGCTCGCCCCGTAGCGCAGTTGCGCGTGGGCGACGGTCCCCTTCGGCCCCGGCACGAGCATCTGCTTCTCGAACCCGAACGCCCGGTGGAGCCACTCGAACGCCGCGGGGGCGTCCTCGTAGCGCAGAAACGGAAAGAACCGCGTCGTGTCCTGCATCGCTCCGCCCTTCCTCGTGTTCACGCCGCCGCCGCCGAGGCCGACGCGGTCGGCGAGTGCGAAGTCCGGTCCCGGAAGAACAGGGCGAACACCCCCAGCACCGCCGCCGCCCAGACCGCGGGGACGATCCAGATCCGGTCCCACGCGTGACCCGCGCCCTCCACGTAGAGGTCGACCACGAGCCCCGACAGCCACGACCCGACGAACATGCCGACCCCGAGGGTCACGAACGCGATGAGGCCCTGCGCCGCCGCCCGCAGGTCCGCCGGCGCCCTCTCGTCGACGTAGATCTGCCCCGTCACGAAGAAGAAGTCGTAGCAGATGCCGTGGAGCAGGATGCCCCCGTAGAGCATCCACACCATCGACCCGTTGTCGCCCCACGCGAAGAGCAGGTATCGCGCGACCCACGCCGCCATGCCCACGAGCAGCATCCCCTTCACGCCGAGCCGGCGGAAGAAGAACGGCATCGCGAGCATGAACCCGATCTCGGACATCTGCCCGAGGGTCATCTTGCCCGCCGCGTTGACCACCCCGATCTCGTTCAGGAACGGGTTGGCGAACGCGTAGTAGAACTGCAGGGGGACGCACAGCAGCATCGAGCCGGCCACGAACACCGCGAACGAAGGCTCGCGCAGCAGGCGCAGGGCGTCCAGCCCGAGGACGTCCCTCGCGGTGACCCGGGCCGCCGCCCGCTTCGGCGGCGTGTGGGGCAGCAGCAGGCAGTACAGGCCCAGGGCGACGGAGGCGGCGGCCGCGATCTGCATCGGCCGCTGAGTGTCCTCGAGCCGCAGGAACCCCACCGCGAGGCCGGCGGCGATCCAGCCGATGGTGCCCAGCACCCGGATGGGCGGGAACTCGCGGGCCGGCTCGGTCATCTGCCGAAACGACAACGAGTTGGTCAGGGCCAAGGTCGGCATGTAGCAGAGCGCGTAGAGCAGCAGCACGCCGTACACGGCGGGGAACGCGGTGCGCGTCGACGCGAGAAAGAGCACCGCCCCGCCCGCGACGTGCAGCCCCGCCAGCAGCTTCTCGGTCGCGAACCAGCGGTCGGCGACCATCCCGACGAAGAACGGCGAGATCATCGCCGCGACCGCCGTCGTCCCGAACACCAGCCCGATCTGCTGCCCCGGGAACGCGAGGGCCTCGCCCAGGTACGTCCCCAAGGGAACCGACCACGCGCCCCACACGAAGAACTGCAGGAACATCATGGCCGAGAGCTTCGCGCGGGTCCGTGCCGTCACCTCCGTCCCCTTCCCTGCCTGCGCTCCCCGCCCACGGGCGACCGCCACCGCGCCCCCGCCAGCATGAATCCCTCAACCGGCCGCCACTCCCGACCCGCGCCGCCGTTCGTCAAGGACCCCACATCGTGGCCCATCGCGTCAGATCGCGTCACGACTCCGGCCCACCGCTCCAGCCGCCCGCAACGACTATCCCACAACGCCAAGCAACGCCTTGGTACGCAAATGCCAAACAGCTCTACCCAGGAGTGAGTCCCTGGACATTTCATTCCACGCAGTCGCCACGGCCGCCCTTAACCCTACGTTGTTCGGATACAAGACGGCAATCTCCGCGGTTGCTTGCACCACTCCCAAGCGGCTCACGATACAAGCCGGCGTCGCCACTTCCTGGTGAAACATGTCATCCAATTCGCTGCCGCTCCAAGAGTGCCTGACCGACGAAGTGCTATCGAACGTAGTATTATAAAAGGACGCCGTGAAGGAACCGTGAACAAAATTGCACAGAAACGAATACTCACAATACAAGCGCTCCAGCATTTTACGTTTATTGCTCCCCTCTTCCAGTGCCTGTATTGCTCTCCATGGTGTGGGGAAGGGCTTGATCTTGCGTGTGCGGCCTGATCCCCTCGGGGCTCCAAGTTGTTCTCGGTCTACGGTAGCGATTTCGTCTTCTGTTATGCCAACCGCCTCACCGCACTCCTTGAGTTGACGGACCTTCGCAGTATAGTCGGCAAACCTCTTGGTTTCTTCTCTCTTCAGTAAGAGTTGCACGTACTGCTTCTTCCAATCATCCTTCAGGTATTGGTCGACCCAGTCGCGAGACTCCGTGAACAGACAGATATTGTAGAGGCCTTCCAGCGAAATACGAGCCAATGCCAACGCGTGCACCGACGCTGGGTTTTCGGGGCCCAACCCAAGGACCGCGCGAACGGCAGAATGCGACGTCATCGCAGAGTTCAGCGAAGCTTCCATGACACCTCGTTGCAGATCGGCATATTCTTTCGTAGACGTCTGAAGTGCGTTGGCAGCGCAATCGACGGCTGCGACCATTGTCTCGTCCCTTCTCTCTGCATCGATGTGCCTATCGGGATTCACGTCTTCGTCATGAACGTAGGCGGCACGTGCAACAGTGACGGGCATGTTATCTTACCAGGCTGTGGTGGCGACTTGCCGATTCCATCCTTCGAAAACCATGGCGAGGGCGGTCTTTGCTACGGACCGGACAAAACACATGGAGATCATAGATCGAAATTAGCCCGCAGGTAATCGACGAGAGCCCTCTCTATGCGTTCGCGCAACGAATTTTCGAGGAACTGACGGCCTGAATCGTTCGAAATCCCCGTCCCATAACTCGAGTATGCGTCCGGATTGATCTTAACCTCATCGATTAAACGCTGAGCATCGGCCTCTGCGGGAACAAAGACTCCAAACGAAACGCCCATGGAGTACGCAAAGACACGTCCGTTTGATGCTCCTACACAATTGACCCGCACAAACAACACGGTTTCGCCGAAGGTCCATTGCGGTTTGCGCCGGATGCGTGACCGGACCAGCGCGCCGTCCACAACGTGTTCCAGGGGCCATGGACATTCAGAGTCCTGAGAAAAGGACACGTACAACTCATCAGGCGACGGCTTCTTCATGTACTCTCTTGGCTGCGCGTCGACCCGGGCAGCCGCCAAGCTTAGGCTTAGGGCAATGAACAGCAGCGCCGAGACCGTCGAAGCGCGGAACCGGATCGCGGTCTTGTTCGTCATGCCTCTCCTCCTTTGCCTGCAATCCGAAGATTGGAGTCGCCGATGGACCCCGCTCCGGCGCGTTCAGCCTGTTGCGTGCTCTCACGACTCCAGCGCGGCGCGGCAGTACTCGAAGCAGCGGCGCACCTCCTCGACGGTGTCGCCGCCACGGTACTCGTACTCGATGTTGCAGGGGATGTCCCACCCTTCGTCGCGCACCATGCGGAGCACCTCGGCGATGGGGGTGTCGCCCTCGCCCCACGGGACGTTGGGCCCCTGGTTGCGCCGGCGGTCCTTGAGGTGGAGGGTCGTCACCTGCTCGTGGTGGTCGCGCAGCCAGGCGACGGGGTCGTGGTTGGCGGCCACGAAGTGCCCGATGTCGAGGTTGACGGTGATCGACCGCCCGTCGCCCTGGGCCACCGCCGCCGCGAACTGGGCGGGACTCGAGAACTCGTTGGCGTCGATGACCGAGTGGTTGTGCATGGCCACGGGGATGTCGTGGGCGCCGGCCATGCGGGCGATGCGGGGCACGCTGTCGACGTGGGCCGACGCGGTGATGGCGGGCGCCCCGAGGGCCTTCGTCATCTCGAAGCCGCGGTCGATCTCGGCGTCCGAGTAGTGGTCCTGGAAGCTGATGTTGTACGAGTTCAGGGTCAGGCCGGCCCCCTCGAAGCGCTCGCGAATGGACCGGAAGTGGTCGAGGGGGACCGTCAGCCGCCAGTTCCGCATCTCGTCGCGGGCGTCGCGGCCAAGCAACTCGCGGGGCTCGGTGTGCCCCTGCCACAGCTCGCAGCTCGTGATGCCGACGGCGCGCATGCCGTCGATGAGGCCCTGCAGGTCGCGGTCGCGGAAGCTGAAGCTCTGCACCCCGATGAGCACGCCCCGGATGCGCGACTCGCCGCCCGGCGCCGCCTGCCCGCCCCGCGCCCACGCCGCCCGGCCCGCCGCCCCGGCCAGCAGGCCCGCCGCCATCAGCCGGTGCCATTCCCGTCTCGTCAGCATCGTCATCAGGATCCCTCTCATCGCGCCGGCCGCGCACCCGGGAAGCCGGCGACTCCGGGGAAACCGGCACGGGTCTTCGCGCGCCCCGGCGCGGGACGCCCCAATATACTGCGCCGGTGTCCGGGAAGACCCGCAGGCTGCCGTACTATAATGCGCCGATGCCCGAAGGCAGGAATACCGCCCCGAACCGCGGGAGAAGGTCGCTGGCCGCGATCTGCGGCCTCGTCCTGCTCGCGGCGTCGAGCCGCGGCGCCGCGCCCCTCGTCAGTGCGACCGCCGGCCAGCCCGACGGCGACCAGCCGCCCAACATCGTCATCATCACCGCCGACGACCTCGGCTGGGGAGACCTCGGGTCCTACGGCCATCCCGACATCCGCACGCCGAGCCTCGACCGGATGGCGGCGGAGGGGCAGCGGTGGACGAGCTTCTACAGCCAGGCGCCGGTGTGCTCGCCGAGCCGGGCGGCCTTGCTGACGGGCCGCATCCACCTGCGGAGCGGGATGTTCGGGCGGCGGCAGGGCGTCTTCTTCCCCGACTCGCGCGGCGGGCTGCCGGCCGAGGAAATCACCCTCGCGGAAGCGCTGCGGGACGTCGGCTACGCCACCGGCATCGTCGGCAAATGGCACCTGGGGCACCTGCCCGAGTACCTGCCGACTCGACACGGGTTCGACTCGTGGTTCGGCATCCCCTACTCGAACGACATGGACTGGCGGGTGCCGCCCGGACCCGAGCGCCGCGCCGCGATGTTCGACCCGCGGACGGACTACTGGCACGTTCCCCTCATGCGTGACGAGAGGGTCATCGAACGTCCCGCCGACCAGCACGCCGTCACCCGGCGCTACGCCGAGGAGGCGGTCTCGTTCATCGAGGCGAACCGGGACGGGCCGTTCTTCCTGTACCTGCCCCACACCATGCCCCACATGCCGCTGTTCCGCTCCGAGGGCTTCCGGGGCCGGAGCACGGCCGGCGTCTACGGCGACGTCATCGAGGAGATCGACTGGGCGGTGGGGCAGGTGCTCGAAACGCTCGATCGCCTCGATCTCGCGGAGCGCACCCTAGTGGTGTTCACGAGCGACAACGGCCCCTGGATCAGCTACGAGACCCACGGCGGGTCGTCCGGCCCGCTGCGGCACGGCAAGGGGACGACATTCGAGGGCGGCATGCGAGTGCCCGGACTGTTCCGGTGGCCGGGGACGATCGCCCCCGGCGTGACCCGGGCCATCGGCTCGGCCATGGACCTGTTCACCACCGCCCTCGCCCTCGGCGGCGGCGCGGCGCCCGTCGACCGGCCGGTCGACGGCGTCGACCTGAGCCCGGTGTTGCTGGGCACGGGGCCTCCCCCGCGAGAATCCATGGCCTACTACCGGATGGGCGAGCTGTTCGCCTTCCGGCTGGGGCCGTACAAGGCCCACTTCGTCACCCAGGGGCGTTACGGCCTCCCGCCCGAGCGGACCGACCACGACCCGCCGCTGCTCTTCCACCTCGGCGAGGACGTGGGTGAGCGCTACGACATCGCGGCCGAGCGCCCCGAGGCCCTCGCTTCGGTCGTCGCCGCGGCCGAGGCGCACCGGGCGGGCATGACGGTGGCCGAGCCGCTCTTCGACCTGCGCGGGCCGGAATGACGACGGCGCGGCGGGCGACGGCCCGGGGCGCGGGAACGGCAGCCGCCGCGGTCGGGAAGAGCAGGCTCCCCGACCGCGAGCGAGGATTCGACAGAGAGGAGAAAGGCCCCATGAACAACGGCATCCGGCTTCGGCTCCTCGTCCCGTGCGCGACACTGGCCGCCGCGGTCGTGCTCACCGCCGCGCCCGCCGGCGCCCAGTCGCGAGTGCCCGACGGCGAGTGGCACCACTTCGGGCGGGACGCCGCCAACACCAAGTACTCGCCGCTCGACGACATCACCGCCGAGAACTTCACCGACCTGGAGATCGCGTGGCGGTGGACGTCCCTGTCCCGCGCGGTGGCGGAGGAGCACGACCGCATCCGCCCCAGCGCGTTCAAGTCGTCGCCGCTGATGGCGGACGGGCTGGTCTACGTCAGCACCGCCCTCGGGCAGGCGGCGGCCCTAGACGCCGGCACCGGCGAGACGGTGTGGACCTACGACCCCCGCATCTACGACGACATGGACCGCCCCCCCAACATGGGCTGGCACCACCGGGGCCTCTCGTACTGGAAGGACGGCGAGAGCGGCGACGCGCGCATCTTCATGGCGAACCACGACCTGAAGCTGGTCGCCCTCGACGCGCGCACCGGCGAGCGCTACCCCGACTTCGGCGAGAACGGCTACGTCGACCTTACCCAGGGCTACAACCGCGAGATCGACGCGTCGCGGATGACCTACTCGTCGCCGGTGGCGGTGGCCGGCGACACCATCATCACCGGCAGCATCATCCAGGACACCTACATCACCCTGCGCGAGGCGTCGCCGGGCGACGTGCGGGCCTACGACGCCCGCACCGGCGAGATGAAGTGGATCTTCCACACCGTCCCCCAGGGCGACGAGTTCGGAGTCGACTCGTGGCAGAACGAGTCGTGGCGCTACAGCGGGCACACCAACGTCTGGTCGTACATGGCCGTCGACGAGGAGCTCGGCCTCGTCTACCTGCCCACCGGCACCCCGTCCAACGACTGGTACGGCGGCATGCGGCCGGGAGACAACCTGTTCGCCGAGAGCATCGTCGCCGTCGACATCGAGACCGGACAGCGCGAGTGGCACTTCCAGGCGGTGCACCACGGGCTGTGGGACTGGGACTTCCCCACCGGCCCCAACCTCGTCGACATCACCGTGGACGGGCGCGAGGTGAAGGCGCTGGCCCAGGTCAGCAAGCAGGCGTTCACCTACGTCTTCGACCGGGTGACGGGCGAGCCCGTCTGGCCCATCGAGGAGCGACCCGTGCCCCAAGGCAACGTGCCCGGCGAGTGGTACTCGCCGACCCAGCCGTTCCCCACCAAGCCGCCGCCGTTCGACCGGCAGGGCATCGCCATCGACGACGTCATCGACTTCACGCCCGAGCTGAGGGCCGAGGCCCTCGAGCTGGTGAGCAGCCGGGCGCGGTTCGGGCCGATCTTCTCGCCCCCGGTGCTGCGCGGGGCGGAAGTCCCGTTCATCCAGGTGCCGGGGGCGGGCGGCGGCGCGAACTGGCAGGGGGCGGCCGTCGACGTCGAGACGGGTCGGCTCTTCGTGTCGTCGTCGAGCACCCTCATCGTCGTCGAGGTGGTCGAGTACGAGGCGCCGGCGACGGTGGGCTACTTCACCGACCCGTGGGGCGTCGGGCTGCCGGGGCCGCGGGGGCTTCCGCTGTTCAAGCCGCCCTACAAGCGGGTGACGGCGCTGGACCTGACGACCGGCGACCGGGCGTGGATGCAGCCGCACGGGGACGGCCCCCGGAACCATCCCGCCCTCGCCCACCTGAACCTGCCGCCCATGGGCGGGGGCGGCGGCATCAGCTCGGGGCCGCTGGTGACCCCGTCGCTCCTCATCATGAACCACGGCGGCCGCGGCTACGAGGACACGGCGGCCGGCTCGCGCACCATCAGCGCCTACGACAAGGCGACGGGCGAGCATCTCGGCTCGGTCGACCTGCCGGCGCCGCCCGGGGGCAACCCCGTGACCTACCGACACGAGGGCCGACAGTACCTGCTGGTGGCGGTGGGCAGCGGCGGCGGCAACGCCGAGCTCATCGCGCTGACCGTGCCGGAGGAGCCGGCGTCGTAGGAGCCGCGCGAGGATGGGTTGGTCGGCAGGCAGGGTCGGACTCCTGCTCGGGCTTCTCCTGTGCCCCGTGCTCGCGGCCGGGGCGGCGACCCAGTCGTCCGAGAGCGACCACGCCGGGGAGCCCGCCACCGCCGAGGAATCCGGGTCGGAGACGGCGGCGGGCTGGTTCCTCCCCCGGGCGTTCCGCGCCATCGGGAGCAGGCTCCGGCCGGAGACGCCGGCGGACTGGTCCCTGCGCTTCGACTTCCAGCCCGGGGTCGTCGGCAGGACGCATCCCCTGCCGCGCAACTCCTTCCGCTCCTACCGCGTCGAGCTGGTGAGGCACACCGACGGCTCTGCGTTGTGGCACCACACCTACCGCTTTCCGTCCTACGGCGTGGGCGTCCAGTTCGCCGACTTCGGGGGCGGGCCGACGGACCGGGGACGACCGCTGTCGATCTACGGGTTCATCCAGACCCCCATCGTCCCGACGATCGCCACCGTGGACATCCTCACCACCGTCGGCATGGGGGTGACGAGCGGCTGGAACCCCCCGACGTTCGAACGCTTCCCCTTCGAGCGGCATCCGACCACCCGGCTCACGAGCTACATCGACCTCGGCTTCCAGGCCCGGCGGCGCCTCACCGACCGCCTCGATCTGCTCGCGGGATTCTCGCTCAACCATTTCTCGAACGGCGGAGTCGGCAGCCCGAACCGGGGCCTGACGGTGACCGCCCCCCGCGTCGCCGTCCAGCACAGCCTGGGCGTGCGGGGGCCGCCGCGCCGGCGCGCGGACCGACCGCCGTTCGTCGACGGCTGGGAGACGCGACTCGACGGCGGGCTCGCGGTGCGGGGGGTCGGGTTCTTCTGGCGCGAGGACGGGTTCGGCCCCAGCGGGTACGTTCAGGTCGCCGCTCTCAAAGGGTCGGTCTGGCGCCGCTTCTACCGCATCGGCCAGGTCGGCGGGGGCCTCGAAGGATCGCTGGAGACGGGTCGACCGCGCGGCACCGCGCGCGCGCCCGACGCCGACTTGAGCGGCGGCGGCAGCCTCGGCCTCTACACGGGGTACGAGCAGATCGCCGGCCCCTTCTCCATCTACCTGCACTTCGGCGCTCACCTCGCGCGCACGCGGTCCGACGAGCGCCCGGCCCCGTACTACCGGGTGGGGACCATCCTGCGCTTCGACGAGCGCTGGTTCAGCGACGTCAGCTTCCGGTTCATGAACCGAGGCAAGGACTTCAGCCACGACTACATCGCCTGGCACCTCGGCTACCGCTTCGACGGGTTGCCGTTCCCGTTTGACCGGTGAGCGGCCCGGCGCCGCGCGATGCCCGCGACCGCCCTTCCATGCCGCCGCCATCTTTCCCTGGTGGTTGCCGCGTTCGCATCGACAGCCAAGTCTCGCAGGCCGACAACCACCAGCGCCGACGACGCGATGCGACCCTTCGTCGCCGGCTCGGCGTATCCCTTCGTCGCCGGCGCGTCTCGCATGGCATCCGGCGCCCGGTGCGTGTACGATGCGACCCTTGCCGTGTGCCCGGCGTATCCCTTCGTCGCCGGCGCGTCTCGCATGGCATCCGGCGCCCGGTGCGTGTACGATGCACCGGGGCTTCCCGGCGGTGACGGCGCCCCCGGGTGACGCGCCGGCCGCCGACTTCGGCTGGTTCGACGAGCACGGCACCCCACCTGCGAGACGATACGCACGGCCGGATGAGAGTGCGCCATGCCGCTGCTGATTCAGCTCATCGACCTCTACTCGCTCATCGTGCTGGTGGCGGTGGTCACCTCGTGGATGCAGCTGCCTCCGTCGAACCCGGTCGCCAACTTCACGAACACGCTGACCGAGCCGCTGCTCGATCCCATCCGGCGCGCCCTGCCCCCGATGGGCGGGCTCGACTTCTCGCCGATGGTCCTGCTGATTGGGCTGCGCATGGTCCGGAGCCTGTTCTGGTGACCGCAAGTCGAGAGACGGTAGTGGTTTCGGGTGCTTCCGGCGATTCCCGCGGCGAATCCTCGCGCGAGGAAGGCCGTGCGGGCGCGGGACCGGGAACGGCAGGATCTTCAGGAGAAAGATGATGCGAACCTCCGCCGAACGGATGTCCGGCCGCCTCGTTTCCCCTCGCGTCTCGGTGCTCGCGGCCCTGTTGCTGGCCGCGTCGGCCGTCTGCGCCGGCGCCGGGCAACCGCAGACCCTCGAGGCGCTCGCCGAGCGCGCCCTCGCCCGCATCGACGGCGAGCTCTCGGTTCCCGGCCTTCAGGCGCCGGTCGAGGTGATCCGAGACGAGTGGGGGGTGCCCCACATCTACGCGGAGAACGACGACGACCTGTTCTTCGCGCAGGGCTACGTCATGGCCCAGGACCGGCTGTGGCAGATGGAGATGTGGCGCCGCTGGCGCGAAGGGCGGCTCGCCGAGGTCTTCGGCCCCGACGCCCTCGACTACGACCGGCGCACCCGGCTGATGATGTTCCGGGGGCCGTTCGACGAGACCGAGTGGACCAGCTACCACCCCGACGCCCACCGCCTCTTCACCGCTCACGCCAATGGGGTGAACGCGTTCGTCGAGCAGAACCGCGACAACCTCCCGGTGGAGTTCCAGCTCACCGGCGTCGAGCCCGAGCCGTGGACGGCGGAGACCGCGGTGCTGCGCTGGGCCGCCCTCGGGGTGCCGAGCGTGCGCGGGCACGCCCTCCACGAGATGCAGCTCGCCCTGAACGTGGCCCGCTACGGGGCCGAGGAGGCGAACCGGCGCTTCGCCCCCGACCCCTGGGACGAGCTCGTGGTGCCCGACGGCCTCGACGTCTCCATCATCACCGAGGACATCCTCGACGCGATGCGGGCCGGCGACGGCGACCCGTTCACGGCGGGGCGCCTGCCCGCCCTGGAGATCGTCGAGCCTTACCGCGGCCTCGTCAGCCCGCGGGAGCCGCGGGCGGCGCGGGTCCTGCCGGGCGTCGTCGCCACCGAGGGCAGCAACAACTGGGTGATGACCGGCTCGCGGTCGCCGACCGGGGTTCCGATTCTCGCCAACGACCCCCACCGGCGCATCGAGATGCCCGCCCTCCGCTACTTCGTGCACCTGAACGCGCCCGGCTGGAACGTCATCGGGGGCGGCGAGCCGCCGTTCGCGGGGGTCGACGCGGGCAGCAACGCGCGCATGGCGTGGGGCTTCACCTTCGCGGGCACCGACATGGTCGACGTCTACGTCGAGGAGCTGCACCCCGACGAGCCCGACCTGGTGCGGTGGCGGGACGGCTGGGAGCCGCTGCGCGTCATCGAGGAGGAGATTCCCGTCAAGGGGCGGGACCCCGAGCCGATCGTGCTCAAGTTCAGCCGCCACGGCCCCGTCTTCCACGAAGACCTAGAGAACCGCGTCGCCTACGCGGTGCGGTCGGTGGTGCAGGAGCCGGGCACCGCCGCCTACAAGGGCAGCTTCCAGCTCGCGCAGGCCGAGAGCTGCGCCGACTTCTTCGAGCGGGCGATGCATTGGCTCGTGCCGACGCACAGCCTCGTCTGCGGCGACGCCGACGGCAACATCGCCCTCCAGGTGACCGGCCTGACGCCCGACCGCGACGGCTGGAACGGGCGGCTGCCGGTGCCCGGCAACGGCGACTACGAATGGAAGGGGTTCCGCGAGGACCTGCCGCGCGAGTTCAACCCCGAGCGCGGCTACGTCGCCACCGCCAACAACAACGTCCACCCGCCGGGCTACGAGGGCCGACCCGTGTTCTACCACTCGTCCCGCGGGGTCGAGACCTCGCGCATCGCGCGCCTCCACCAGATCCTCGGGGCCGGCGAGACGCTCTCGGTCGACGACCACAAGCGGATTCAGCACGACTCGAAGCTCCTGGCCGCCGAGCGGGACATTCCCGCGTTCCAGGGCTGGACAGCGGACGATCCGGACGTCGAGTGGGCGCGCGGGCTGATCGCGGAATGGGACGCCACCGTCTCGCGCGAGAGCACGGCCGGGGCGCTCTACGTGCGCTGGAACGCGGAGGTGGACGCGGCGGCGCGGGACGAGAAGACCCCGGAGGCCGAGCGCCGCGCCCTGATCGAGCAGGGGCTGGCGGCGACGATCGAACGGCTGACCCTCGAGCTCGGTTCCGACCGCGAGGCGTGGCGGCACGGCCGCGTCCACGCCAGCGCCCTGCAGCACATGTTCATCCCCGAGTTCGACCTTCCCGCGGTCGAGCGGCCCGGCGGCTTCGGCGCCGTCAACGCCACCGGCGCCAACTTCCGCCGCATCATCGACCTCGCCGACCCCGACCGGTCGGTGGCCAGCAACGCCCCGGGCCAGTCGGCCCAGCCCGGCAGCCCCTTCTACGGCAACCTCGCCGACAACCTGGGGAACGGCGAGTACTTCCCGCTGCTCTACACGCGGGACGCGGTCGAGGCGCACGCCGCCCACCGGCTGACGCTGCAACCGGCCCGGCCGTGAGGCGCGGCCTCGTCAGTTTTTTGGCGCCGCCCGCGTCTCGCCGCCGGCGGTGCGCCCACGATCCGGCCCACGTGCAGGCGGCTATCGGCCGGCCCCTCTCAATCCGCCTCAGCCGGTTACCGAGACGGCCAGGCGGTCGACGAGGATGACCACGACGAGGAACGACAGCCCGAGCAGACCGAGGACGCCGACCGCGAAGATCACCCGCAGGGGGCGACTCTCGAAGGGAGCGGCGGCGGCCAGTCTGCCGCCCTGCGTGGTTACCCGGAACGCGACGTAGAGGGTGATGATCGCGGCCGCGAACTCCAGCGGGGGCGCGTCGTCGATCCCGGCCGACCCGGCGAGCGTGGCGGCGGCGAACACCCGCGTCAGCCAGGTGAAGAAGATCTCCTCGGCGGGAGCCAACCGGTCCTGCAGAGCGCTGAGCGCTTGTTCCATCGTGGACCCTCCTGGGTTGCGCGACCTGCACGATGTCGCGAGCGGGTTTCGCTCGGAGTCAGACCGAGCCGTGCCGGCCGACCCGTGGCGCGGGCGGCGCGCTGCGTGATATCTTCAGACATTCGACGGCCTCGTCGGCGGGAATCGTTCCCGAAGGCCGCGCCCCGAGGGCGGTAGACGCTCGCTCCGGGCATGCGGCTCGTCCCCTGGACACTCCAGGCAGCTTGGGCGACTGCCGGCGAAGCCGCCTCGCGTTACCCGTGCGTGTCGACGTGAGGGCAGGACCCCACCGACACCCAACCGATTTCCCGGAGGACATCATGCGAACGCGCATCCTGTGGGCGATTCCGGCGGCGGCGGTGCTGGCCGCCGTCTTCGTCGTGACGGCGCCGGCCACCCCACGCGCTCAGGAGACCACCGAGAACCCGTTCACGACCTCGCTCGACATCCGGATGGGCCAGCGGCTCTACCAGCAGCAGTGCACCCGCTGCCACGGCCAGACCGGCGACGGCGGCGAGCTGGGGCCGGCCCTGACCAACGGCTTCAGCAGCGCCAGCACCGACGCCGGCCTGTTCCGTATCGTCCGCGAGGGCATCCCCAACACCCAGATGATCGGCATCAGCCGCAACGCCACCGACCAGTCGGTGTGGATGGTGGTCAGCTACCTGAAATCGCTGAACAGCACCCCCGCCGTCGACCTGCCGGGCGACGCCGCGGCCGGGCGCATGGTGTTCGAGGGCAAGGGCAACTGCGCGAGCTGCCACATGGTGAACGGCGAAGGCGGCCGGCGGGGCCCCGACCTGAGCCGGGTCGGCGACCGGCGCGACCCCGACGAGCTCGTCAGCGACCTCCGCACGCCCGACGAGGACCTCGCACCGCGCTGGTGGACCCTGCGGGTGACCCGCGAGGACGGCTCGGTCGTCGAGGGCCTGCGCATGAGCGAGGACACCTTCACGATGCGGGTCATGGACGAGAACGAGGACCTCTGGTCGTTCTCGAAGAGCGGGGTGCGGTCCTACGAACGCGTCACGAGTTCGATCATGCCCAGCGTGAACGCCCTCCTGACCGAGGCCGAGGTGGAAGACCTCATCGCCTATCTGTACTCGCTTCGACGGGAGGAGAGCTGACATGAAACGCCTTGCCATCGTCCTCGCGATCGCCCTCGTCGCTCCGACGGCCGCAGCCCAGGAGCCGGGGTCCGGTGACGGCCCCTCGTTCTCGCCGGTCACGTGGGAGCGCCTGCTGAACGCGGCCGACGAGCCCGAGAACTGGCTGATGTACTCGGGCACCCTCGACGCCAAACGCTACAGCCGGCTCGACCAGATCCACAACCGCAACGTCGGTGAGCTCGAGCTCAAGTGGGCCTACCAGATCCCGCAGCTCGACCGGGCCGAGACCGTTCCCCTCGTCGTCGACGGGGTGATGTTCATCACCGAGGCGCCGAGCAACGTGGTCGCCGTCGACGCCGCCACCGGACGCCGGTACTGGCGCTACGACCACCCCCTGCCCGACGATCTGCGCCTCTGCTGCGGGCGGAACAACCGCGGGGTGGCGATTCTCGGCGAGACGCTCTACATGAGCACCCTCGACGCGCACCTCGTCGCCATCGACGCCCGCTCGGGGAACCTGGTGTGGGATGCCGAGACCGCGGACCACCGGTCGGGCTACAGCAAGACCGCCGCGCCCCTCGTGGTGGGCGACCAGGTGGTGACGGGCATAGCCGGCGGCGAGTACGGCATCCGCGGGTTCATCGACTCGTACGACGCGGCCTCGGGCGACCAGGTCTGGCGGGCGTGGACGATTCCCGGGCCCGACCATCCCGACAATCAGACGTGGGCCGGCGACTCGTGGCGGACCGGCGGCTCGGCGAGCTGGATCACCGGCGCCTACGACCCCGAGCTCGACATCGTCTACTGGGGCACCGGCAACCCGGGGCCGGACTGGAACGGCGACGTGCGGCTCGGCGACAACCTCTACTCGGACTCGGCCATGGCCATCAACGGGACCACCGGCGAGCTCGAGTGGTACTTCCAGTTCACGCCGCACGACGTGCATGACTGGGACGCCATCCAGGTGCCGATTCTCGCCGACCTGACGATGGGCGGCGAGGAGCGCAAGGTCATGATGTGGGCGAACCGGAACGCCTTCTTCTACACCATCGACCGCGAGACCGGCGAGTTCCTCCTCGGGAAGCCGTACGCCAAGCAGACCTGGGCCCTCGGGCTCGACTCGAACGGCCGCCCCATCCGGGCCCCCAACACCGCGCCGACTCCCGAGGGCACCCTCGTCTCGCCGCCCGTCGGGGGGGGCACCAACTGGTTCTCGCCCGCGTTCAGCCCGCGCACCGAGCTCTTCTACGTGCAGGCCTACGACGGCGAGGACATCTTCTTCAAGCGCGACGAGGAGTACGTCGAGGGCGACCAGTTCACGGGCGGCGGCTCGCAGCGCCCGCTGCCGGCCGACCACTATCACAGCGCCATCCGCGCCATCGACCCGCGGTCCGGCGACGTGCGGTGGGAGTACGCCATCCAGCCGCGGTCGACGGCGGGGGTCACCGCCACCGCCGGCGACCTCGTGTTCAGCGGCAGCGTCGACGGCTACTTCTTCGCCCTCGACGCCGTCAGCGGCGAGGAGCTCTGGCACATGAACGTGGGCCAGCGCGTCCACTCCGCGGCCATCACCTACGCCGTCGACGGGCAGCAGTACGTGACCATCGCGGCCGGCAACGTCGTGTTCACCTTCGGGCTGAGGGACTGAGCCGTGGCGTTCCTCTCGCCCACCGACATGGCCCGCAAGGAGCCGATGCCGGGCTTCGTGGGCCGGTTCGCGAACGGGGTCACGATGACCTCGGTCACCTGGACCATCGCGGCCGGCGCCGAACTGCCCGAGCACGCGCATCCCCACGAGCAGGTGGCGCACGTGCTCGACGGGGAGTTCGAGCTGACCATCGACGACCGGACCCAGCGGCTCGGGCCGGGCATGGTGGCGTTCATCCCGCCCAACGCCGTCCACTCGGGCCGGGCGGTCACGCGGTGCCGCATCATCGACGTGTTCCATCCCGTGCGGGACGACTACCGCTGACGGCACGAACCGAGCTCGACACGCGGCCGTCTCGTCAAGGGGCGCTCCCGGAACGGAGCGCCCCTTTCGTTCCAGGAAGGAGACGACGGTCCGGGGGTCGAGATCCCGGGCGCCGGTGTTCCACGCCTCCTGGGCGCTCCCGGAACGGAGCGCCCCTTTCGTTCCAGGGAGGAGACGACGACGGTTGTTCCGGGGGTCGAGATCCCGGGCGCCGGTGTTTCACGCCTCCTGGGCGCTCCCGGAACGGAGCGCCCCTTTCGTTCCGGGGAGGAGACGACGACGGTCCGGGGGTCGAGATTACGGGCGCCGGTGTTCCACGCCTCCTGGGCGCTCCCGGAACGGAGCGCCCCTTTCGTTCCGGGGAGGAGACGACGACGGTCCGGGGGTCGAGATCCCGGGCGCCGATGTTCCACGCCTCCTGGGCGCTCCCGGAACGGAGCGCCCCTTTTGTTCCGGGGAGGAGACGACGACGGTCGGTCCGCGCGGCGCGGGGTGCCGCCCCGGGCGGCCGGAGGGTGATACTGTAGCGCCCATGGCGAACCTCGCCGCCGGACGGTGCGGCAGCGGGCACTCCCCCGAACGAGACCGGCCGGCCGACCCGCAGGTCGTTGCCGTCGCTCCCCCATCGGTCGCGGCGCCGCCCGACGGCAAGGCGGCGCAGAGCCGGACGCGGCGCGGGATGCCGCACCGGACGGCCCGGCGGCGGGAGCCCCCGCCGACCGGCGGCTTCCCGAGGTGATGTCGTTCATCGCGCCCCTGAGGGATGGCGTGCGGCGCGTGGCGCGGGCGCCGATGGTCCTGGCCGGCGCCGCGATGCTGACGACGGCGGTGGCCTTGCCGCCGGGACTGATCCTCGGCGACCGGCCGCAGGCGGCCCTGCGCGAGGACGCGGAGGCCGGCCGAGCCGCGGACGGCTGCATTCCGCTCCATTGGTGGCGGTTCGCGGACGGCGGCTACCCGATCGACGGTCAGGCCTGCGCGGCCGGCGCGACGGGCGCGGGCACCGGCATCCCCGATCTGCGCGTCCTCCTCGACGACAGGGGCCCCGACCCGGCCCTCGCGGCGGTCGTCGTCGCCTACCTCGCGGCCTGGACCCTCTTCTCGGCCGGCGCCATCGACCGCTATGCCCGAGACCGGCCGACCCGCGGGGCCGGGTTCTTCGCCGCCTGCGGCGTCTACGGGCCGAGACTGCTGCGGCTCGCCCTGATCGCCGGGGCCGTGTACTGGGCGCTCTTCAGGACCGTCCACCCCTGGCTCGTCGGCGCGCCGCCCCCTGGGGGCGGCCTGTCCGCGACGGGGCTGCTCCGCCACGTGGCGTTCGGCCTGCTGCTGGCGCTCGCCGGCCTCGTGTTCGACTACGCGCGGGTGCGAGCGGTGGTCGAGGACCGCCGCAGCATGCTGGTGGCGGTCCTCGCGGGTTGGCGCTTCGTGCGGCGGCATCCCGCCCCCTGCCTGGGGCTCTACGCAGCCAACGGCCTGGTGCTGGCCGCGGTCGTCGGCGCCCAGGCGGCCGCCGCGTCGGACGTCTCGGCCGGGACCTCGACGTGGTGGGGCTTCCTCGCCGGTCAGGTCTACGTCGCGGCGCACCTGGCGGGCAGGCTGCTCTTCTACGCCACCGAGGTCTGCTGGTTCCAGAGCCGGTTGGCCCACGCCGGATACGTGGCGGCGCCGGCGCCGGTGTGGCCGGAGTCGGCCTCGGCCGAGGCCCTCGGACGGCTCTCGGGCTGAACCACCGGGCGGAAAACCCAACCATGCCCATGATCGAGGTTCTGCTCGCCGTTGTCTTCGGCCTCGTCCTGACGCTCGTGCTGCCGATCGTCGCTTTTCTGTACGCGTCGGCGGTGCGCGTGCGAGTCATCGAGATCGAGCGCCGCCTCGCCCGCCTCGAGCGATGGATGCTCGGAGAGGCGCCGCCCGACGCGCGGGGGCAGCCCGATGCCGGGGCCGGCGGCGGCGCCGGCTCGACCGCGCCCACGGCGCCGGCCCCACCCACGCCTGCATCCGCCGCGCCGGCGTCGCCGGCCCCGGCGCCGGCCCCGCCCATCGCGCCCCCGCACGCCCGGCCGGCGCCACTGCGCCTCGAGACGCGCATCGGGACCCGCTGGATGCTCTACGCCGGCGTGGCCACCCTCGTCGTCGGCGTGGGCCTCTTCGTCCGCTACGCGTTCGTCAACCAGTGGCTGACCGAACCGTTGCGGGTCGTCGCCGGGGTGCTCGCGGGCGGGCTGCTGATCGTGTCGGGCCGGCGGTTCACGGCCCGCGGCCACGCGCGGTTCGGCACCACCCTCGCGGGCGGGGGCGTCGCGGCCTGGTACCTCGCCGCCTACGCGGCCCTGAACCTGTACCGCCTCGTCGACGCCGCTACCGGCTTCTCGATGCTCGTCGCGGTGACCGCCTTCGCGGCGTTCCAGGCGGACCGGCTGCGCGCCCAGCCCCTCGCGATGATGGCGGTGCTCGGCGGATTCGCCACCCCGTTCCTCGTCGGCGGCGGCGCCGACGCGCAGACCGTCCTGTTCACCTACGCCGCCCTGCTCGTCGGCGCCATCGTCTACCTGGCCCACCGGCGCGACTGGCCCGCGCTGACCCTGGCCAGCTTCGTGCTGACGGGGTTGACCGTGTCGGTGTGGTACGTCCGCTTCTACGAGCCCGGCGCCTGGCTGCGGACCGAGCTGTTCCTGACCCTGTACGCGGCGCTGTTCCTCTGGGTCCTTCACCGGTCGCGCGAGTCGACCGGCCCGTACGCCCGCGTGACGCGGTGGGCGCTCGCGACCACCCCGCTCTGGTATCACGCCGCCTCGCTGAGCCTCCTCGGCGACCACTGGCTCGCGTTCCTCGTCTACCTGATCGCGGTGACCGGGGCCGGGGTGGCCATCGCCGCTCGGGCGAACGCGATGTGGGCCCGCCTCGGGCTCTGGGTTCTGGTCGCAGGGCCGCTGCTCGGCTGGACCGGCGCCGACCAGGACGGTTCGTGGCTGGCGCCCGCCGTCGTGACGTGGATCGCGATCGCGGGCCTGCACGCGGCCGCCCAGCTCGAGTTGCTGCGGCGAAGGGGCGGGCGGCTGCACCCGGCCGACGTCGTCTTCGTGCCCGTCAACGGGTTCGGCCTCGCGTTCGGCCTGCAGGCGGTGATGGAGCCGCACCTGCCCGCCGCGACGGGGTTGGTGACGGCCCTCCTCGCGGTGGCGTGGTGGGGGGTGGCGCGCGGCGTGCGGCGCATCGAGACCGGAGCCGCGATGCACGTGCTGGTGCTGGCCGCGGCCCTTGCGGTGGCCGCGATCGGCCTGCAGCTCGACGGCGCATGGGGCCCCCTGGCGTGCGCGGCCCAGGCGGGGGGCCTGGCCTGGGTGGGCATCCGCGAGCGGCGCGCGTGGATTCGCGCCGCCGGCGCCGGCTTGCTCGCGGCGGCGGTGCTGCTGGCGATGGCGGCACAGGCGGCGCCGGTGCCGGCCGCCCACGACGTCTTCGTCAACCGGCGCGCGCTCCTCGGCCTGTTCGTGGTCGGGGTGCTGGCGTTCGTCGCCTGGCTCCACCGGCGGGCCGACCGCGACGTCCCGCACCGCGGGCCGGCTCTCGCCGCCGCCGTGGTCGGCGCGAACGCGCTGCTGCTGTTCACGCTGTCGATGGAGATCCGCGCGTTCTGGGAGCTCCGGCGGGGCATCGCCGCCAACGCGGAGCTCGCCATGCAGATGATGCTCTCCGCGACCTGGGCCGCCTACGCCGCCGCCTTGACCGCGGCGGGCATCCGGCGGCGGTACGCGCCCATCCGCTACCTCGCCATCGTGGTCTTCGGCGCCACCGTGCTCAAGGTGTTCCTCGTCGACTTCTCGCAGCTCGATTCGGTCTACCGCATCGCCAGCAGCGTGGTGCTGGGGCTGCTGCTCCTCGCCGCCTCGTACCTCTATCAGCGGCAGAGCGAGCACGCCGCCGGGGCAGGGGATGCACCGGCGGCGCCGGTCGCGCCGACGTTGCCCCCACCCCCCACCGCCCCGCCGGCCGGGCCCTCCGCGCCGGAGGCGCCGCCCGCAGCGGGCCCTAGTGCACCTCCATCACCACACGGCATGCCCGCGCCGGATGCCCCCGCTTCACCCGCGGCCCCTTCGCCGCCCGGGGCGCACCGGCCGTCCGCGCCGGAGCCGCCGCCCGCAGCGGGCCCCAGTGCACCTCCATCACCACACGGCATGCCCGCGCCGGATGCCCCCGCTTCACCCGCGGCCCCTTCGCCGCCCCGGGCGCCCCGGCCGTCCACGCCGCCCTCGCCATGATCGACGCCGGCGCGAAGCTGACGCCGGAAACCGGGGCGGCAGGCGCGTGCCTTGCCGTACGCTGGCGCGTGCCTTGCCGTACAATGAGGCGACTCTCGTGAAAGGAAGGTCCGGATGAAGACTCTCGCTCTCGCCTCGCTGCTCGCGTCGGCGGTGATTGCCGGCGCGCCCGCGCTCGCGTCGGGACAGGACTGGGAGCCCCCGCGGCTCGCGAACGGGCACCCCGACATCAACGGCATGTGGAACAACGTGGGCTCGTCGCACGTGCCCCTGGAGCTGTCGCCCGAGCTGGTGGGCCGGGACCTGACGGCGGAGGAGCGCCTCGAGCTGTTCACGGCGCGGTCGGACCGGGCCAAGGCGGTCGAGTGGGAGGGCCACGAGAACAGCCGCGGGGTCGGCGCCTACGCGAACTACTGGTTCGACTGGTTCTGGAAGGAGCCGGTGGCGGGTGAGGCCCCGGCGCTCATCGTCCATCCTCCGGACGGCCGGAGGCCGGACCTGACGCCCCAGGCGCAGGAGAGCGTGCGCTACTACCGCGAGCACCTGCACGACCAAGCCGCGAACATGGAGTCGGGCGACCGCTGCCTGTCGCGGGGCGTGTTCGGCATGATGATGCCGACCGCCTACAACAACGGCAAGCTGATCGTGCAGACCGAGGACCACATCCTCATCCACAGCGAGATGATCCACAACGCCCGCATCATCCCGATCGAGGGCGGCGACCACGTCGACGCGAAGATCACCCAGTGGGAGGGCGATCCCCGCGGACGGTGGGAGGGCAACACCCTCGTCATCGAGTCGGCCAACTTCAAGGCGGTCGGCAACATGCGGGCGCCCGGCTCGCGCGCGCCCCAGCACGAGGGTCGGCGCATGGTGGAGCGCTTCACCTTCGCCGACGCCGACACCCTGAACTACTCGCTCACCGTCGACGACCCCGAGACCTACGCCGAGCCGTGGACCGTCGCCTTCCCCTACAAGCGCGACGACGCCTACCAGCAGTACGAGTACGCCTGCCACGAGGGCAACTGGGCCGTGCCCAACTCGCTGAGCGGCGCCCGGGCGGAGGAAGCGGCGGCGACGGAGCAGTGACGATGCCGAGGAACCAGGCGCGTCGGCGCCACACCGTTGACGGAGCAGTGACGATGGGCAAGAACCAAGCGCCTTCCGCCGAGAGCCCGAGCCCCGGCGTCGCGCAGATTCGTGCCGGGCGGGCCGGACGGCGCGCCGAGCCGGGTGTCCGCGGCTTCGGCGCCGCCCGACCCACGGCGCTCGCGGCGCTGCTCGCGCTCGCCCTGGGGACCGGCGGCCTCGGTCCGCCCGCGTTCGCCCAGGCGCCGTCCCTCGACTGGTCGAGCCAGAACCTCAACCTCGACAACAACCGGTTCGCGCCCCTCGACGAGATCGACGCCTCGAACGTCGGCGGGCTCGTCGAGCGGTGGACCTGGGTGGCGGGCCCCGCCGACAACATCGCCCAGGCCACGCCGTTGGTCGTCGACGGCGTGATGTACCTGCACTCGCGCTCGACCCTCTTCGCCCTCGACGCGGCGACGGGGGCCGAGCTGTGGTCGTCGCCTCTCGACGCGGGTTCGCCCGGGGGCAGCCCGGTGCGGGGCCCCACGTTCGCGGACGGCAACATCTACGCCTATCGCGGCAACGACCTCTACGCGCGGGACGCCGGCACCGGGGCCGCAGTGGAGTCGTTCGGCGACGGGGGCGTGCTGCCCGTCGTCAGCAACGCGCTGCAGCTGAAGTACCCCGACGACTTCCCGCCCACCCTCGACCCCGTCCGGATCGGCTACCGCATCACCACGCCGCCCGCCTTCCACGACGGCACCCTGTACGTGGCGGCGGCGCTGTCGGAGGGGCACATCCCCGGCGGGCTCGTCATCGCCACCGACGCCGAGACCGGCGCCATCCGGTGGGTCTTCAACACGATTCCCCAGGGCCCGCAGGACGAGGGCTGGGAGATCGCGCGCGACACCTGGGGCTACGGCGCCCGGGCCGGCGGCGGCATCTGGACCCAGCCCGCCGTCGACCCCGACCTCGGCCTCGTCTACGTCAACGCCGGCAACCCGTCTCCCGACTACGACGGGTCGGCGCGGGCCGGCATCAACCTGTTCACCAACGCCACCATCGCCCTCGACCTCGAGACCGGCGCCCTGCGCTGGTACTACCAGGCCGTGCACCACGACCTCTGGGACTGGGACCACGTGACGGGGCCGGTGCTGTTCGACGTGACGGACGACGACGGCGAGACCATCCGCGGCGTGGCCGCGGCCGGCAAGAACTGCCTCTTCTACCTGTGGGACCGCGAGACCGGCGAGCCCCTGCACCCGATGGTGGAGACGGTCGTGCCGACCGAGACCGACGTCCCCGACGAGCAGGTCTGGCCCACGCAGCCGATTCCCTACAACGCGGCGGGGGTGCCGATGACGCCCCTCTGCGCCACCTTCGTCGAGGTCGACGACCCCGAGCTGATGGCGCGGTCGAGCCAGCTCTACAGTCCGTACTGGATCAGCAAGGAAGTGATCGTCCCCCACGGCGGGTCGAGCTTCGGGGCCCCGTCGTTCAGCCCCGCCACCGGCCTCGTCTACGTCACCGGCAAGAACGGCGCCATCGCGCTCGTGGTCAACCCCGTCGGCGACACCCTCGAGCCGGGACCCGACTCGCGCGGGCACACCGAGAGCCTCTCGAGCCTCGACCGCCTCACCGAGGCGTTCCCCCCCGAGGTCACCGTCTCGGCCTACGACCCCGTCACCGGCGAGCAGACCTGGCAGACCATCCTGCCCGCCCAGACCGCCATCGGGGCGAGCGGCAACATGGTGACGGCCGGCAACCTCGTGTTCCAGGGGGTCGAGGACGGCGGATTCTACGCCCTCGACGCGGCGACCGGCGAGGTCCTGGTCCGTTACGACGCGCCGCGCCCGATCCGGGCGAGCCCGATGACGTATCGGATCGACGGCAGGCAGTACGTGACGGTCGTGGCGACCGACACCGTGCTGACGCTGGCCCTGCCGTAACCGCGGGTAAGGAGCCGAATGCACGGCATCAGGCGACCGGGCGCGGCGTCGATCGTCATTGGCGCCGCCCTCCTGGTCGGAACTCCGCCGGTCGCCACCGCCGCACACCCCCCGAACGGGACGGGGCCCGCACCGAGACCGACGCAGGAAACCGAGCAGGAATCGACGGTCAGCCTCTTCGGCCTCGTCGAATCGCCCGGCCGCTACGCCTGGTCGACGGGCATGACCGTCGGCCGGGCCGTCGCCGCGGCCGGCGGGTACGCCGACGGCGGCTCCCCCGAAGAGCTGCAGATCCAGCGTATGGTCGAGGATCGGCTGGTCACGCGCGCGGTCACCGAGGACGACGCGGTGCAGCCGGACGACGTGATCATGGTGCGCGGGAGGGCCGTCGAGCACCCCGACGACGGCGACCGGAGTCGGAGCCCGGGCGTTCAGACTTCGCGGAGCAGCTCGTCGCGGAGCACGACCTGCAGCACCTTCAGTACGTTGTCGCGATCGACACCGAACTCGTACCCACAGGCGGCGACGCGTTCCTTCAGGTCGTCGTTCAGTCGCATCTGCACGTAGTTGCGGCTGAATTCGTCCACCTCGAACGCACGTTTCCCGGCAACGCCAGGCCGCAGGGATGGCGCCAGCTCCGATGCCCACGGCTTCGCCTTCATGAAGTCGGCCATCCTCTCGCCGAAATCCGTGAGCTGAAGCGGGCTGCTACCGGCAACGGGCACAGGCGGGAGCCGCAGGAAGATCTGCTTGATGTCGTCCCGCACTTCCTTGGCGAAATCCGTGAACTGCTCCAGCCGGTGATCCACGGTTGCGGTCCAACGAATGACCTTGACGACGGCGATGATCACCGCCAGCGAAGCCGTCACGATCAAGGGCGTGCTCAACCAGTCCACCATTCGTACGTCTCGCGACATCGGCCCGCTCCGACCACGGGGCCGCTGATCCGATTCTTGATCTGCCCGCTCGCCGGGCGCAACGCCACAAGATGTGGTAGCGGTGCGGCCGGCAACCCGCCCGGGCAGGCTCGGCGCCCTCCGGTCACGCCAGGTCGGCCCACACCGGGGCGTGGTCGGACGCGATGTTGCCGTCCTTCTTCTTGCGGTAGTCGCGGTCGATCTCGACGCGGCGGACGCGAGAGGCCACGGCGGCGGCGCCGAGCAGGTGGTCGATGCGCAGCCCCAGGCCGCGGTGGAAGGCGCCGCCCCGATAGTCCCACCACGAGAACTTCCGCTCGTCCGGATACAGGTGGCGGAACAGGTCCGTCAGCCCCAGGTCGAGGATGGCCCGATACCGGGACCGCTCCTCGGCCGTACAGAAGATGGAGCCGTCGGCGTCCTCGCCCTCCCAGCCGTCGAGCGGGGCGGGAACGATGTTGAAGTCGCCGCCGATGACGAACGCGGCGTCCCGGTCGACCCCCGCGAGGTAGTCGCGCAGCGCCTCGAACCATGCGAGCTTCATCGCGTAGTCGGGGTGATCGAGGGTCTTGCCGTTGGGGCAGTACACGGTGGCGAAGTGGAGGTCGGCCACCCGGACCTGCAGCAGGCGGGCCCCGTCGCCCTCCCGGCCCGGCAGCCCCCGGGTCTCCGCCACGGCCGGCGTGCGGCTCAGCACCGCCACCCCGTTCCAGCCCTTCTCGCCGTGGACGACGGCGTGGTAGCCGAGAGCCCGGAAGTCGTCGTGGGGGAACTCGTCGTCGGTCGCCTTCAGCTCCTGCAGGCCCACCACGTCCGGCGCGCGGCTCTTCAGCCAGTGCGCGATGAAGTCCATGCGGGCCCGAAGGCCGTTGACGTTCCAGGTGGCGATGCGCATGGCCCTTCAGTATCGCACCCCCACCCCGCCGGCGCATTGCGTTTCCGCGGGCCGCCGGAAGCGGCCGGGCGCAGCAGGAGCCGTCCGTTGACACGTATTCCGGGTGCACGTAATATGTGCCAGTGAACATCACCCTGTCCATCGACGACCGAGTGGTGGCCGACGCCCGGCGCATTGCCGCGGACCGAGGCACGAGCCTGAATCAGCTCGTGCGCAACTACCTCAACGAGTTGACGCGCACCGACGACGTCGAGTCGGTCCTTCGAGAGCTCGACGCGATGTGGTCCGAACGCACGTACCGCTCGCAGGGTCCGTGGACCCGAGAAGAAGCGCATGAGCGGTCGTGAGTTCATCGACACCAACGTCCTGGTCTACGCCGACGACGCCCGCGACCCTCGAAAGCAGACCCGCGCGATCGAGCTGATCCGACGTCTCATGCGCAATCGCCGGGGGGTGCTTTCCTTGCAGGTCCTCCAGGAGTTCTTCGCCATCGCGACCCGCAAGCTGGCGATGCCAAGCGAGGAAGCCCGGCGCCGCGTCGTGATGTACTCCCGGTTCGACGTCGTGACGTTGGGCCCGCCGGACCTGCTGGCGGCAATCGATCTTCACCGCCTTCACCGCCTGTCCATCTGGGACGGACTCATCGTGCGCGCAGCGCTGAACGGCGCCTGCACGAAGCTGTACACCGAGGACATGCAACCGGGCCAAGTCGTCGATCGAGTGACGCTCGTCAATCCGTTCGACGGAATCGGTCGAGATCCCCGCCCGTGACCCTCGATGCCGGCGCGGGCGGCCGGGCCGAGCCGGGTGAGGCGAGCCGCACCGGGGGCACGGCGCCGGCGACAGTCGATAGAGGCCAATACTTGATCGAGTCCAGAATACGTGATTGACTGTAAGTCGTGAACGAGGGCGTCGAGGAGCGGCTCCTGAGGCGGCACGGGCTGCAGGTCACGGCCCAGCGGCTCGCGGTGCTGCGGGCGGTGTCGACCCACCCGCACGCCACCGCCGACGAGCTCGCCGACGACGTGCGCGGGAACATCGGGTCGATCTCCCGGCAGGCGGTGTACGACACCCTGGGGACGCTGGTCGAACGCGGCTTGGCCCGCAGGATCCAACCCGCGCGGTCGCCCGCACGGTACGAGGACCGGGTCGGCGACAACCACCACCACCTCGTCTGCCGCGCCTGCGGCGTCATGGTCGACATCGACTGCGCCGTCGGCGAGGCGCCCTGCCTCACCGCCGAGGACGACCACGGTTTCGAGATCGACGAGGCCGAGGTCGTCTACTGGGGGTACTGCCCCGGTTGCCGCCGACGGCGCGGCGCCACGAACGAAACCACCAGAGACAGAAAGGGTTGAAGGACATGCACGACACGGCTGACGACAAGACCACGAGCCGGGGCCAGTGCCCGATAGTGGGGCACACGGCGGCCGGCGCCGCCGCGAACCTGCGTTGGTGGCCGAATCAACTGAACCTGAAGGTGCTCCACCAGAACACGCCGGCGGCCGATCCGATGGGCGAGGCGTTCGACTACGCCGAGGAGTTCAAGTCGCTCGACCTCGCCGCGGTGAAGAAGGACATCGAGTCGGTGATGACGACGTCGCAGGACTGGTGGCCGGCCGACTACGGCCACTACGGGCCCCTGTTCATCCGCATGGCGTGGCACAGCGCCGGCACCTACCGCATCCACGACGGTCGCGGCGGCGGCGCCTCCGGCACGCAGCGCTTCGCGCCCCTCAACAGTTGGCCGGACAACGCGAACCTCGACAAGGCGCGCCGGCTGCTGTGGCCGGTCAAGCAGAAGTACGGCCGGAAGCTGTCGTGGGCCGACCTGATGATCCTCGCCGGCAACTGCGCCCTCGAGTCGATGGGGCTCCGGACGTTCGGCTTCGCCGGCGGGCGCGAGGATGTCTGGGAGCCCGAGGACGACATCGACTGGGGCTCGGAGACCGAGTGGCTCGGCGACGAGCGCTACAGCGGCGACCGGGATCTCGCCAAGCCGCTCGGCGCCGTGCAGATGGGCCTGATCTACGTGAACCCCGAGGGTCCGAACGGCAACCCGGATCCGGTCGCGGCGGGCCGGGACATCCGGGAGACGTTCGGCCGGATGGCGATGGACGACGAGGAGACGGTGGCCCTCATCGCCGGGGGACATACGTTCGGCAAGACCCACGGCGCCGCCCCGGACACGCACGTCGGCCCCGAGCCCGAGGCCGCCGGCATCGCCGAGCAGGGCCTCGGCTGGAAGAGCACGCATGGCGGCGGCAAGGCCGGCGACGCTATCACGAGCGGGCTGGAGGGCACCTGGACCCCCACCCCGGTCACGTGGGACAACAGCTTCTTCGAGACCCTGTTCGGCTACGAGTGGACGCTGAGCAAGAGCCCCGCGGGGGCGCACCAGTGGGTCCCGAAGGACGGCGCGGGCGCGAACACCGTGCCGGACGCCCACGACGCGTCGAAGCGCCACACCCCGGTCATGCTGACGACGGACCTCGCGTTGCGGATGGACCCGATCTACGCGCCCATCTCGCGGCGCTTCCACGAGAACCCCGACGCGTTCGCCGACGCGTTCGCCCGGGCCTGGTTCAAGCTGACCCACCGCGACATGGGACCGGTCTCGCGCTACCTCGGCCCCGAGGTCCCCGACGAGCCGCTCCTGTGGCAGGACCCGGTGCCCGCCGTCGACCACGCGCTGATCGACGCGCAGGACATCGCCGCCCTCAAGGGCCGGATCGTCGACTCGGGGCTGTCCGTCTCGCAGCTCGTCTCGACCGCCTGGGCGTCGGCCTCGACGTTCCGCGGCAGCGACAAGCGCGGCGGGGCGAACGGGGCGCGCATCCGCCTCGCGCCGCAGAAGGACTGGGCGGTGAATCAGCCGGACCGGCTCGCGACGGTGCTGGGCGTGCTGGAGGGCATCCGCAGCGGCTTCGACCGCGAGCAGTCCGGCGGCAAGCGGGTCTCGCTCGCCGACGTCATCGTGCTCGGGGGGTGCGCGGCCGTCGAGCTCGCCGCGAAGAACGCCGGGCACGACGTCGAGGTCCCCTTCTCGCCGGGGCGCACCGACGCGGTGCAGGAGCAGACGGACGTCGAGTCGTTCGCGGTGCTCGAGCCGACCGCGGACGGCTTCCGCAACCATCTCGGCAACGGGCACGCCCGGCCGGCGGAAGAGCTGCTGGTGGACCGAGCGCAGTTGCTGACCCTGACCGCGCCCGAGATGACGGCGCTCGTCGGCGGCCTGCGCGTCCTCGGCGCCAACGTCGGGCAGTCGGACCGCGGCGTCTTCACGGAGCGGCCGGGGACGCTGACCAACGACTTCTTCGTCAACCTGCTCGACATGAACACCGCGTGGCAGGCGACCGCGGCCGGGGACGAGTTCGAGGGGCGCGACCGCGGCACCGGCGAGCTGAAGTGGACCGGCACCGCCGTCGACCTCGTCTTCGGGTCGAACTCCCAGCTCCGCGCCATCGCCGAGGTCTACGCCTGCGACGACGCGGAGCCCGGGTTCGTGCGCGACTTCGTGGCGGCGTGGGACAAGGTGATGAACCTCGACCGCTTCGACCTGGCCCGATAGGCGGGGGCGTCGATCAGCACCGCATTCCGCGTCTGAACGACCGGCCCGTCGGCGGTGGTCACCTCGCCGCCGACGGGGCCGGTCACGCAGACCCACACAGGGCGCCGCGTCGTCAGCGCCCGACGACGCGGAACCCGCCGGCGTCGCGGCGCCGCGAGATGGGAAGTGCGTCCCACGACTCGCGCCGTCACCTCGTCGTGAGCGGCGCGGTGGCCCGGCGCTACTCGACGCCCTCCATCAGGTAGTCGACGAGCGCGGGCACGATGATGTCAGGCCGCTCCAGGTGCGGCACATGACCCAGCCCGGGAAAGAGCAGCGTACGACCGTTTCCGTTCGGGACGGTGTCGGCCAACACCTGCATTCGCTCCTGGAAGACCTCCGCCGGACCGAGCAGCAGATCCTCCGCGCCCCCGAAGGCGAGCGTCGGCACGTGGATGTGGGCCCAGTCGTAGACGACCGGGTCCTGGTAGAGCATCTGGCTGATGATCGCCTGCACCATGGCGAGGCGCGGAAAGTCGGCGCTGAGGGTCCACGACGAGCGGATGCGGGTGTAGAGCTCGAACTGGTCGTTCCAGGCCGACGGGTCGTGCCCGACGTACCGGCTGAGGCTCCGCCGGGTGCTCTGGTAGTCGGTCTCGAGGATACGCTCGTAGATCTGATCGACCGGCGTCATCGGGCGATTGAACCGGTTGTCGGAGAGGCCGATGGGGTTGTAGATGACCAGCCGCTCGACCGAGTCGGGATACTGCGTGGTGAACCGCGTGGCGAGCATGCCGCCCATCGAGTGGCCGACCGCCATGACCTTGTCGATCCCCTCGTGCTCGAGGATGAGCTGCGTGTTGCGCGCCTGCGTGTTGAAGTTGTAGGGCGCGATCGGCTTCGACGATTTGCCGTAGCCGATCTGGTCCGGAACGATGACGCGGAATCCGGCGTCGGTCAGCCCGTCGATGATGTCACCGAAATAGAAGCCGCCGAAGTTGTTGCCGTGCATCAGCAGAACGACGTGACCGTTCGCCGTGCCGGTCGGCGCGATGTCCATGTAGGAGATGCGCACGTCCTGGCTGTAGACATTGATGTCGAGATACCGGCTCGGGGCCGGATACGGGCACTCGTCGCAGGTGATGCTGCCCGGCTTGATGTCGGTCGGCGTCGGTACCGGCGGCAGAATGTCGCGACCCTGAGCGCCGGCGGCGGCCGACACGCCGAGAATCACGAGCACCGAGGCGAGTGTCCTGATATGAACGGGCATGAGTCCTGCTCCATGGTCTAGAGGTGTCCGCCAGTGTACCATCCGGGGGCACGGGGCGGAAGTTCAATCCAGTGCGGAGGGTCCGCGCGAACAAAGTACCATCCGGGGGCACGGAGACGGAAGCGCATCTGTTCCTGAACGACCCGGACAAGCCTCGGTACCATCCGGGCGCCCGGGGGCGGAAGCCCGCGGAAGGCGAACCCCGTGATCTCCATGCCGGAACCTTCCTGGCGGCCGCGACGCTACGATCCGGGGGCGCCCGGGGCGGAAGCCCGCGGAAGGCGGACCCCGTGATCTCGATGCCGGAACCTTCGTGGCGGCCGCGGCGCCCCCGGCGACCGTATCCGCAGACCGACCCCGCCGAGCGGCGGGCGCTCGACGGGTGGGTGCGCGTGGCCGGCGTCGTCGTCGTCGTGCACGCCCTGCTGATGCTGACGTTGTGGGCCCGCCCGGGCCGGATCGCGCTCTGGATCTGGTACGCGGGGCCCATCGCCCTCGCCATCGTCACCGCGGGGCTACTCGTCGGCTCCCTGCGGTCGGCCCGCCGCTGGAAGCACGGCATGAACGGCTGGCACGTGCTCGGCTACGTCGCGCTGGTGACGGTCGTCTTCACGTTGCCGGTGTACGACCCGTACCCGTCATCCCACGACGACCGCCCGAGCCGCGTCGCGTTCCGGCTGCCCCTCGACGGCCCCGTGACCGTCGCGTGGGGCGGGCCGACGGCCGACGTCAACTACCACGTGTTCCTGCCCGACCAGCGGTGGGCCTACGACCTCGTCGTCACCCGCGACGGGCGCACCTTCCGCACCGACGGCATCGCCCTCGACGACTATCTCGTCTACGGCCTTCCGGTGTACGCCCCGGCCGGGGGCGTCGTCTTCGCGACCCTCGACGGCGAGCCCGAAGTCGAGATCGGCGCGCGGCGCTGGGGCCTGGCCGGGCTCGGCAACCACGTCGGCATCGAGGTCGCCCCCGGCGAGTTCCTCTTCGTCGGCCACCTGCAACCGGGCACCGTCGCCGTCGCCGTCGGCGACGAGGTGGCGGCAGGGCAGTTGATCGGCCGGGTCGGCAACTCCGGCAACAGCAGCGAGCCCCACGTGCACCTGCACCTGCAGGACTCGCCCCGCCAGTGGTTCGGCGAGGGGATTCCGTTCCACTTCCACGGGTACCGCCATGCGGGACGGCGGATCGAGCGCGGGATGCCCCGCGGGGGGCGGAGCCGCGGCGAGTACGGAGGCGAGCGCATCGAGCACGTGGGCGCGGCCGTGGCCGCCGGCGGTGGTTGACCGTCTCGGACCGTCGCCGCGGGGAGGGATGCGCTCGGGTCACCGTCACCCGGACCGTCTTCGGGGCCACCCGGCGGGCGTCGGCCTCGAATCGCTCCCCGATCCCGTCGGGGTCCTGGTCGTAGCGCGGGCGAAGCGCGAGCGGCCAAACCGCGCCGGCGTCGAACCGTCGCCCTCACGTGCCAAGAAAAGCTCGACCCCACACGGTGTTCTGATCAACGATGCGACGCCGTCGCGGGCACGTCGCCAGAGCCAACGTCCGCGCCATCGACTGGCATGGTACATGCATTCCATGTCCAGGAATCGCGGACCAACTCGTGGCGAGACGCCGGCCTCGCCCGGACCGATAGCGGCGCCGCGCGGCGAGAACGGCCATAAGACGACTTCCGAGGGGCAGTATCGAGCGGTCTCTCCGCCACTGGAAGCGAATGCCATTTCAGATCGAGCACAAGCTCGTCGTCGCGATTGCATCCAGCGCCCTCTTCGACTTGGGCGAAGCAGACCGCGTGTTCAGACAGCAAGGCGAGGACGCATATCGGCGGTACCAGCGGGAGCACGAGGATGAGGTGTTGGAGCGGGGCGTGGCGTTTCCGTTCGTCAAGCGACTGCTGTCGTTCAATCGGTCGCCGGACGACTCCCCGGTCGAAGTCGTGCTTCTCTCCAGGAACGACCCGGATACGGGTCTGCGCGTGTTCAATTCCATCGAGGCGCACCGTCTGGGCATCACGCGTGCCGCGTTTCTCAGCGGCAACCCGCCCTTTCAGTACATCCCCGACTTCAACGCCAGTATTTTTCTCTCGGCGAACGAGCATAACGTAGAGGAAGCCATCATGGCCGGATACCCTGCTGGTCTCGTGCTCGACAGCGTGATCAACGACGACTCGGGCGACGTCGAGCTTCGTGTCGCCTTCGATTTCGACGGCGTCCTGGCGGACGACGCCGCAGAACAGGTGTTCCAATCGGATGGACTCGAGGCATTTCAGCGATCCGAGAGCGAACAGGCGGACATCCCGCACGACGCGGGCCCCCTGCAGGAGCTCTTCGCCAAGATTGCCAAGCTTCAAGAAGTCGAGAAGGCTCGGGCCGCCAGTGCCCAACGCTACGAGCGCAGGCTCAAGGTCGCCATCATCACGAGCCGGAATGCGCCATCCCACAAGCGCGTGGTAACGACGCTTCGAGATTGGGGCATCACGGTTGATCAGGCGTTCTTTCTCGGAGGCATGGACAAGTCGCGCATACTCCAGACCTTCCGCCCCCACATCTTCTTCGACGACCAGAAGCTGCACCTCGACGGTGCGACCGCCCTGGCGCCGTGCGTTCATGTGCCCGTCCGCCGCTGACCACGGCTCCGAGCGGAGGCGTCGCGGTTCAGCCAACCCTCCAGGAGTCGCGCCCGTTCTACCGCGCAGGCTCCTGGTCGCCGCCCGGTCAACGCGGAACGCCGGCGCCGGCGGCTCCCCTCCGCCCGTCAGTTGCGGATCTCCATCGCCCCCATGATCACGGTCCCCTTCAGCACCAGCCGCTTGGTCGCCGCCGCCGGCCCGCGCGTCTTGTCCTCCACCCCGCCCATCAGCGACGTGACCCCCAACTCGACCGTCCAGTTCTCGGGCACGCGGATGTCGACGCCGCCCATCATCGCGAACACGTGGATGACAGCCCGCCCCTCGGCGATGTCCGCCTCCCGCAGGTCGAGGTCGACGCCGCCCATGAACGCCGACGCGGACCCGCCGCGGAAGTCGGCCGACCGGTTCCGGCGCTCGACGGCGCCGAGGAAGGCCGAGGCCGACTCCTCCGACTCGGAGGCCTCGGCGAGGCCCTTCGAATCGGTCATCACGCTGATCAGGGCCCGAATGCCGACGGCGATGAGGACCAGCGGCCAGAGGTCCCAGACCGACGCGTCGATCAGGTTCAAGCTGTTCAGCAGCAGCAACGCCCCCGCCCCCGCCAGCAGCGTGCCGCCGACCGCCGACCCTCGATCCCGGGCGCCGACCAGGTTCCTGACGCCGACGACGAGCAGAATCAGCGGCCAGAACCGCAGGATGGCCCAACTGTCGACAAGGCCGAGGTTGTCGAGCAGGAACGCGAGCCCGACGGTGGTCAGAACGATGCCCGGCAGGAGCGGTCCGAACGCGATGCGCGATCGGCGCCCGGAGCGCCCGCCCTCGTCCTGGTTCCGGAGCGTATCGGTCAACGTGCACCTCCCTCGATGGTCGTCCGCGGCGACCACGGGCCGTTACGGGCCGTGAGCCTCGCGGAAAGCTGTCAAAGCGAAGAATGCTTCGTCTTCGAGCGCTCGACGGATCCGGTGGGCGCCGAAGCTGACGGAAGGTGTACGCTCGTTGAGCCCAGGCTTCGATGAGGTCCTCCAGGGTCGCCTCGGCACCCCACATCCGGATGATCGCCCTCTGGCGGTCGGTCGGCTCGTTCGCGCGGATTGCGTCGTAAAACTCGGCTGCGGTCGGGCGCTCCTTCCACCCGGCGCAGCTGCTCATGATCCTACGGTGCACCGCCCAGGCGCCGCGCCCCCGCAATGTGTCGGGGGCACACAGCCGGCGGAAGACGGTCTCGCTGGCGGGCTGGTCGCTGAAGGCCTCCGTCGGCAGCAGCGTCGCAGGCGCCCACCGGTCGTTCTCAAGCCGGCGGCGCGCGATCTCGGCGGCCACGTCGAAGGTGGCCGGAGTCTTCATGGATCGACGATACCGTACCTGACGCCCCCTCCTCCGAAATCGGTTCCTGCGCTCCTGCAAGGCGACCCCGACTCCATCCACGGGCCGGCCGTCGGCTTGACCCCGTCAACTCATCGGACGCCAGCGGATTGACGCGCCGGATACGATCCTACAGGCCGCATTGTGAAGCTCGGACCTACAAGATGGCGACAGAAGCCGGGTTCTTTGTCTGCGCTGACCTCGCGACCCTGGTCGCCGGCACTCGGTCTCGGTTCGGCAGGCTTGTTCCTCGGACCAGGGGCGCTCGGTCTCGAGGTTGCCGTGGCCCGCTCGGACGTTGCCCCCACCCGCGGTGACGTGTTGCAGTGCTGGAAGGCCCGCAAGGGTGGGCGCGCCGCCCCGGTGCTGCTCGTCGTGCTGCATCCGGACGGCGCCGCCCTCTGCAGGCCGGCCGGCGAGACGCCACCGGTCCATCCCCAGGTGGACCCGGGCCAGGTCGAGCGGCTCTGTCGCGAGTCGCTCGCACAGCCGGACCGGCACGCGGCGCTTCGTTTCCTGTCGCAAGCGCTGCCCTCTCTCGAAACCGCTCTTCCCGGCCTGAACAACGAGGCACAACTCGTCCACGTCTTCGAGACGTTCCATGACGGTTGGGACTTTCGGGATCGGCTCGACGCCGTCCTCCGGCACTTCCGGTCCTGGAGGAAGCGCCGATGACCGCGCGCGTCGACGTGAAGCCGGAACTGCTGCGTTGGGCGCGTGAACGCGCCCGGCTGGACCTCGCCGCGCTGGTGCGCCGCTTTCCGAAATATCCCGAGTGGGAGCGGGGAACGGCGCAACCGACCCTCAAGCAGCTCGAAGCCTTTGCGAGGACCAGCCGGGCGCCGGTGGGCTACTTCTTCTTGCCGGAGGCGCCGACTGAAGAAGTGCCCATTCCCGATTTCCGCACCGTGGGAGATTCCGCGGTCGGGCGCCCCAGTCCCGAGCTGCTCGACATCGTCTATCTCTGCCAGCAGCGCCAGGACTGGTACCGCGAGTTCGCACGCGTGGAGGGGGAAGAACCGCGGCCGTTCGTGGGGTCCGCCAGCGTCGCCGGCGACATCGAGGCGACGGCGGCGGACATGCGGCGCGCCCTGGGCTTCGACCTCGACGAGCGCGACACGCTGCCCACCTGGAGCGACGCGCTGCGGAGGTTCGGCGAACAGGCCGAGGCGCTCGGCGTCCTGGTCATGACCAGCGGCATCGTCGGTAACAGCACGAGGCGGCAGCTCGATCCCGAGGAGTTTCGCGGCTTCGCACTCGCGGACCCGCTGGCCCCGATGGTGTTCGTGAACGGCGCGGACACCAAGGCGGCGCAGATGTTCACGCTCGCCCACGAACTCGCGCATCTGTGGCTCGGCCAGTCGGCCTTGTCGGACGTGGCCGTGCGTCCGACGCCGGCACATCGGATCGAATCCTGGTGCAACCGCGCGGCGGCGGAGCTGCTCGTCCCGAGCCAGGCGGTGCGAGCGGCGCACGACGCATCCGCGGATCTGCTCGCGGAAACGCAGCGGCTGGCCCGGCGCTTCAAGGTGAGCACCCTCGTCGTGCTGCGCCGGCTCAAGGATACCGGCAGGCTCGACGAGGAGGAGTTCCGCGGTGCATACCGAGAAGAGCTGGAGCGCTTGAACGCGCGCCCGGCCACGAGTGGCGGCAGCTTCCACCCCACCCTCAGGGTTCGTGTCGGACGCCGGTTCGGACACGCGCTGGTGACGAGCACCCTGGAGGGCCGGACCTCGTTCTCCGAGTCGCTGCGGCTGCTCGGGATCCGCAAGATGTCGACGTTCCGGGAATTCGCCGGGACCCTGGGTGCGGGGTCGTAGCGTAATGGCCTATCTGCTCGACGCGGACGTGTTCATCCGCGCGAAGAACCTGCACTACGGATTCGACTTCTGCCCGGCATTCTGGGAGTGGCTGGTCGTGGCCGGCGCCGACGGCCGCGCCGTCAGCATCGAGCGGGTGGGTGACGAGCTCGCCGCGGGGGCTGACGACCTCGCGACGTGGGCGGCCGAGCGAGGCGGTGACTTCTTCCTCCGGCCGACGCCGGAGGTGTTCTCGGCCCTCGGCGTCGTCAGCCGGTGGGTCACCGGCCAGCAGTACGAGCCGGCCGCGGTCAGCACGTTCCTTCAGGTCGCCGACTACTACTTGGTGGCGCACGCTCTCGCACACGGGTACGACGTCGTCACGCACGAGGTTGCCTCGCCCTCGACACGCAGGATCAAGATCCCAACGTCTGCATCGGTTTCGGCATCAAGTGTGTGACGCCGTTCGAGATGCTGCGGCGGGAGCGCGCGCGGTTCGTGCTCGGAGCGTCCTCGTGAGCAAGAGACCCGCGTTCATCGACAATCGTGAGGGGAACACGTTGGCGCGAGCGCTGCGCGAGGTGCTGGCCGCCCCGCAGCGCGATCGAGCGCGGGAGAGCGCGGCGCCGCCGGACCACGTCCGCATCGCCACGGCGTTCTTCAGTCCGAGCGGCTTCAGTCAGATCGCCGAGGCGCTCTCACGCGTGCCGGCGGTCCGACTGCCGCTCGGGGCGGACCGCTCTGAGGATGACTCTGTCCGGCCGGCGCTTGGCGAGCCGGTCGAGGCATTCGAACGGCGGCGACTCGGCCCTTCGACCACGGCGATGTGTTCGGCCCCCGGCGGAACGGGATCCACCTGCAGGAGGTCGATCCTACGGTGCACCGCCCAGGCGCCGCGCCCCCGCGCTGTGTCGGGGGCACACAGCCGGCGGAAGACGGTCTCGCCGGCGGGCTGGTCGCTGAAGGCCTCCGTCGGCAGCAGCGTCGCAGGCGCCCACCGGTCGTTCTCAAGCCGGCGGCGCGCGATCTCGGCGGCCACGTCGAAGGTGGCCGGAGTCTTCATGGATTGACGATACCGTACTGCTTCGGCCAAGCGTGTCGGGTAACAAGTTGGTGATGATTCACTCCGGCAGCGCGAAGACGAACAGCACGCTCCCCACGCTGGGACTCAGCTCCGGCGTCATCCGGAGATTGATGCCGGCGCCGGCGCCGGTGTTGACGGCGACGTACTGGCGGCCGTCGACGGCGTAGGTGACGGGGAAGCCGACGACGGGCGAGCCGAGGTTGATCTCCCACAGGACCGCGCCGGTCTCCTGGTCGAGAGCGCGGAAGCGGCCGTTGACGTCACCGCCGAAGACCAGCCCGCCGCCCGTCGCCATGACCGACATGGTGGCGGCGCGCTGCTCGTGCAGCCACACCGTGCGGCCCGTCTCGGCCGACACCGCGTAGACGGCGCCGAGATCGTCCTCGCCGGGCGTGATCTGGTGCCGGGCGGCGAGGGCGTATATCTCCAGGCCCCCCTGCCCGCCCGCGGTCAGGGCGCGCGCCCGCTCGCTACGGACGTCGTCGGTGGCGAGCATGCGCGCGCAGGTGTTGCGCAGCGGCATGTACATGGTGTTGGTCAGAGGACTGTATGCGCCCGCCTCCCAGTCTTTGCCGCCGGCCCAGGTGGGGCACGCGAGCACCTCCTGCCCGAGGGCGGTGAAGGTGACCTCGGCGTTCTCCGTCACCGCACCGGTGGCCCCGTCGATGTCGTTGATGACGTTCTGCGAGACGGTGGGAGTGGCCCACAGGAACTCGCCGGTCTCGCGGTCGAGCGTGTAGACGACGCCGGTCTTGCCGGGAATGCCCGTCACCACCCGGCGGACCTCGCCGGGCTGCACGCGCGGGTTGATCCAGCTCACGGCGTCGGGGTCGGGGGCGACGGCGGTGTCGACGAGCAGGCGCTCGAAGGGATGGTCGAGGTCCCAGTGGTCGTTCAGGTGCTGGTAGTACCAGCGGATCTCGCCGGTCTCGACATCGAGGGCCAGCGTCGAGTTGTGGTAGAGGTGCGTGTTCTCGACTCCGCCGAGCATGAACTTGGGGGCCGGCGACGTGACCGAGGTGCCCTGGTAGATGAGCCGCAGCTCGGGGTCGTAGCTCGCCGGAATCCACGAGCCGACGTGGACCCGCCGCTCGTAGGGCACGCCGCCCCACGTCTCGTCGCCGGGCTCGCCCGGGGCCGGCACCGTGCGCCGCCGCCACAGCTCCTCGCCGGTGCGGGCGTCGTGGGCGACGACCACGCACGACTCCGGCCCCCCGAGGGGCCGACAGCTCCGACCCGAGACGACCCGGCCGTCGGCGATGATGGGGCCCGAGCTGTGCCCGGCGGGCGTCTCCTGGTAGTCGAAGATCTGCGTCTCCCAGACGACGTCGCCGGTCTCGACGTCGAGCGCGTAGGCGTAGTCGTCGTCGCTGATGTTGATGATCTGGCGGTCGTAGATGGCGATGTTCCGCATGCTGCGGGCGTTGCCGCCGACGAACTCGTAGACGTCGTCGGGCAGGTCGCGGCGGTACTCCCAGATGAGGTCGCCGTTCGTGGCGTCCAGCGCCTGGATGATGTCGGTGAGGGTAGGCATGTACACCACGCCGCCGTAGGCGAGCGGCGTGACCTCCTGCGTGCCCTGCGGGAGGGCGCGCGACCACGCCATCCGCAGCTCGCCCACGTTGTCGCGGTTCACTTGGTCGAGGGGGCTGTGACCCCACCCGTCGAGGGTGCGGCGCCACATCGGCCAGTCGGCGGGGTCGGGGTCCTGGAGGATCTCGTCGGTGACCGGTACGAAGTCGCGGACGGGCTGAGCGCCGGCGGCCGCGCCCAGGACGAAGGACGCGACCGCGGCGGCGAGCAGTGCCGGGGCGGAGAAGCGCGGTCGAGGCATGTTGACGACTCCCATCGAAGAAATCCGGGCGGCCGAGCCGCTACTGTACTTCGAAACGGCGACCGGGCGGCGCAGGCGGAGGCGGGGAACGGCGCGGCGCGTCCGGTCATGGGGAGGCGGGCGGGCGGAGCGAAGGGCAGGCGGTGGCGAAGGGTCGGGCGGCGGCGCTATGATGGCGGCACGGCAGCGGCAATCGCGTGGAGGAGAAGACCATGACCCAGCCGACTCGTCCGTTCTCGCGCCGTGACCGGCGGCTCGATCGCGGGTTGCCGCGGCGCGTCTTCCTGGAGCAGGCGATGCGGGCCGGCGCGGCGGGCGCCGCCGCCCTGTGGGCGCCGGGGGTGCTCGCCCAGGAGCTGACCGCGACACCGACCAGCCGCTCGCTCGAAGGGCCGTTCTATCCCGACGTGATGCCCCTCGACACCGACAACGACCTGCTCATCGTCAACGACTCGATCACGCCGGCGGTCGGCGAAGTCACGCACCTCACCGGGGCCGTCACCACCCGAGCCGGGACACCGCTGCGCAACGCCTTCGTCGAGATCTGGCAGTGCGACGCGAACCAGAACTACCGGCACAGCGACGGCCTCCATGACGAGCAGGCTCCCGACGCGAACTTCCAGGGGTACGGCCGCTTCCTCACCAACGCGAAGGGCGAGTACTACTTCCGCACCATCAAGCCGGTGCCCTACGTGGTCGGCAACGTATTCCGCACCCCGCACATCCACTTCGCGGTCAGCCGGAACGGAGAGCGCCTCTTCACGTCGCAGATGCTCGTCAACGGCCACCCCGACAACGCCCGGGACCGGCTGACCCAGCGCATCGAGGACCCGGTGGCGAAGGAGACGATTCTCGTCGACTTCGATCCTCTGCCCGGGTCGAAGATCGGCGAGCTGACCGCCCACTTCGATATCGTGCTCGGGCGGACGGTGGAGGAGCTCGAGGACGGGTCCCTCGGCTGGGGGCTCGGCCGGACGTCCTGACTCGCCGCATCCGTTGCGGCTGTTGCGGCTGAACCCGAACGCCGTGGTTCCGGTCTCGGCCGGGGCCGCGGCCGGGCCTGCCGATCGACCCGTGCACGGGAACCGCTCGCGGGAGGCGACGACGCGATTGTCACTCCCACCGTGGGTGAACCTCGAACCGAACCTCTGCGGCAAGAAACCGCTCGCGGGAGGCAACGATGCAATGGTCACGAGCGCTGTCGTTGGCGACGGCGGCGGCGTTGGCGGCGGCGCTGGGGCTGGCCGGATGCGCCGCGGGGGAGCGGGGGCCGAGCGACGCCCCGCCCGACGCCGGAGACGACCTCGGCCCGCTGCGCGGTCTGCCGGCCTTCGGCGCCCTCGATAGCGACGACGACGGCGCAATCTCTTCCGGCGAGATCGACGCGGCGCCGGCGTCGCTCGCGGCGCTCGACGCCGACGGGGACGGCGGGTTGTCGGCGTCCGAGCTGCGGCCCCGACGGGGCGGGTCGATCGGCGGGCCGGCGCGGACGCCGCAGGAGGCGACGGCCGCGTTCCTGGCGATGGACGCCGACGGGAACGGCGCGCTCGCGGCGCCGGAGCTGGGGCCGCAGTTCCTGAGCCTGCTGGCGCGCGCCGATGCCGACGGGGACGGCAACGCCTCCGAGGCGGAGATCCTGGCCCTGATGACGGCGGAGGCCGAGGGGCCGGGCGACCGGGAGCGGGCGGGCCCCGGCGGGGGCGAAGCGGCGCGGCCGGGAGCCGCCGGCGAAGGCCGACCTCCGCCGCCGGCCATTCCGCTCATGGCCGCGCTCGACGCGGACGGGGACGGCGCGGTGTCCGAGGCGGAGCTCGCGTCGGCCGCGCAGGCGTTGCGCGGGCTCGACCGCGACGGCGACGGCCGGCTCACGCCGGACGAGCTCCGACCCGCCGCCGGCGACGAATGACGAATAGAACGGCGACCCCACCCGTCCACCGCTTCGGGATTCGCCGGGACATGCCGGGACATGCCGCGCATCCGGACCGCGAGAATGCGCTATGATTCCCGGTTGCAGGTCGAGAGTCCTCCGGCCGGGACGGAGGCGCCCTGGAAGGCCATGAGACAGACGCGACTGCCGGCGGCCGCCCTCGCGACCATCGTCGCGCTGGGCGTGCAGGACGCGGCGGCGCAGCGGGCGTCCGAGCGGCGGGTGGCGAACCCCGGCGAGACGCAGTTCGAGCTGCAGTTGCTGCGGCCGGCGGGCGGCCCCGTGGTGCCGATCTTCGAGGGGTGGTACCGGAACCCCGACGGCACCTACGAGCTGTCTTTCGGCTACTTCAACGTCAACACCGAGGAGACGCTGGAGATCCCCCTCGGGCCCGGGAACTTCATCGAGCCGGTCGAGTTCGACGGCGGCCAGCCGACTCGGTTCGAGCCGGTCCCCGAGAATGACCGGCGCCACGGCGGCGCGTTCACGGTGACGGTGCCGGCCGACTTCGGGAACCGCGACGTGGTGTGGACGCTGCGCTCTCACGGGCAGACGCTCTCGGTGCCGGGGCGGCTGACGAGCTCGGCCTACGAGCTGGCCGGTTGGGAGTTCCCGGGGCGGTCGAGCGTCTCGCCGCGGCTGCGCCTCGCGCCGGACGGGCCGGAGGGCCGCGGGCCCCGGGGCATCGCCGCCGCGGAGAAGCGGCGCGCGAGCGTGGGCGAGCCCCTCGAGCTCGCCGCGTGGGTGGCCCGCGACGCGGAGGCGGGCGGGGAGCGCCCCATCAGCATCAAGTGGTTCAAGCACCAGGGGCCCGGCGACGTCGCGTTCGAGGAGCGGACGGCCAGCGTCGAGCCCGGGGCCTGGGCGGAGACGGGCGGGGCGCGGGTGGCCACCACCGCGACGTTCTCCGCCCCCGGCGACTACCTGCTGCGGGTGCTCGCCTTCAACGTCATCCGGGACTTCGAGTTCCACTGCTGCTGGACGAACGGGTTCGTGCCGGTCACGGTGGTCCCGTGACCGGTGGTCAGGACAGTGGTCGACCTGGAATCGCCAACCGTCGCCCGGCGGCAACTCGTTTCCGCGGGGCGACGCGCTCGGCGCGTGGCAGGGTGATTCCCGTCAGCGTCCTTGGCGCCGCGCGGGTGGAGAAGACGAACATGGCCAAGTCGAATACGTTCGGGAGCTGGAGTCGGGCGGCGTTCGCGGGATTGGCGGTCGCGGGGCTGACGGCAGCAATGCTGACGGCAGCAATGCTAGCGGCAGGCGCAGGCCGGGCCCATGCGCAGAGCGGCGGCGCCGTGGGGCCGGGCGCGACGACCGACGCGGCGCCCACGTTCAGCCGCGACGTCGCGCCGATCTTGCAGCGGTCGTGCCAGCAGTGCCACCAGCCCGCGGGCATCGCACCGATGTCGCTGCTCACCTACCGCGAGGCGCGCCCGTGGGCGCGCAGCATCCGCGACCGGGTGGAGCGGCGTCTCATGCCCCCTTGGCACCTCGACACGACGGTGGGCATCCAGGACTACAAGAACGACATCTCGCTGACGCCCGGCGAAATCGACACCGTGGTCCGGTGGGTCGACGCCGGCGCGCCCGAGGGCGACCCCGCCGACCTGCCCGAGCCGCTCGAGTTCCCGCGCGCCGACGCCTGGGAGGTCGAGGCGATGCTGGGCCGGCCCCCCGACTTCGTCGTCCGCTCGACCCCCTACGACGTGCTGGCCAACGGACAGGACCAGTGGTGGAACCCGGAGATCGAGTTCGAGGGCTTCGACGAGCCCCGCTACATCCGCGCGGCGGAGTTCAAGCCCTCGTACCCGCTGGGCATCCGGGTCACCCACCACGGGCACGCCAACCTGCGGAGCACGGCGGCCGAGGGCGAAGAGTCGGTGCGGACCCATCTCGTCGGCATGGGCATCGGCAAGCGGTGGGACGTGCTGCCCGACGGCGTCGGCAAGCTCCTGCCGCCGGGGCCCGCCACCCTCCGCTTCAGCCTCCACTACTTCCCGGTGGGCGAGCCGGTGACGGAGGTCGCCGAGGTCGGCGTGTGGCTCTATCCCGAGGGCAAGGCGCCCGACAAGATCACGGCCGGCGAGCGGCAGTTCTACGTCGACGGCACCCACCGCGAACGGCTGCGGGCGAGCGACATCCTCATCCCTCCGCACGGGCACCTGGTGCTCGAAGACCAGTACGTCATGGACCGGCCCGCCCTCATCCAGAGCTTCCGGCCCCACATGCACATGCGCGGCACCGAGATGTCGATGACCGCGCTCTACCCCGACGGCCGCCGCGAGCTGCTCAGCAACGTCAACCGCTATGACCACAACTGGCAGATCGCCTACATCTACGACGACGACGCGCAGCCGCTGCTGCCGAAGGGCACGGTGCTGATGCTGCGCGCGAAGTGGGACAACACCGCCGCGAACCGCATCAACCCCGACCCTGACCAGTGGGTGGTGTTCGGCGCGCGCGGCGTCGACGAGATGTCGCACGCCTGGATCGGCATCACGTATCTCGACGACGCCGACTACGAGGAGATGGCGGCGGCCCGGGCGGCAATGGCGGCCACCCCCGCGGACGACGGGTCGCAGTAGACGACGGGTCGCAGTAGACGACGGGTCGCAGTAGACGACGGGTCGCAGTAGACGACGGGTCGCGGTAGACGACGGGTCGCAGTACTCGAGCCGCCCGCCGCTCAGTTCCCCATTCGCCCGGTAGCGGCGCCTCCTTCGACACGGAGGCGCCGCGCTACCCCACGGCCTCCCCCGCCGGCCCTACCTCGGCACCCACTTCTACAGGCAGCCGAGGCCAACGTCGCCAGCCTGTCGGCAAACACTTCTGAAGGCAGCCGAGGGCAACGTCGCCAGCCGGGACGAGGAAACCCGCCGGCCCTATCTCGGCACCCACTTCTGAAGGCAACCGAGGCCAACGTCGCCAGCCTGTCGGCACCCACTTCTGAAGGCAGCCGAGGCCAACGTCGCCAGCCGGGACGAGGAAACCCGCCGGCCCTCCCTCGGCACCCACTTCTATAGGCAGCCGAGGCCAACGTCGCCAGCCTGTCGGCACCCACTTCTGAAGGCAGCCGAGGGCAACGTCGCCAGGCGGGACGAGAAAGCGCGCCGTTCCTACCTCGGCACCCACTTCTGCAGGCAGCCGCCGGACGGGCTGACGTCGCAGCCGCTGGTCAGTCCGGCGAAGATGTTGCCCGCCTCGTCGGCCGCCATGCCCTCCGGGCGCGTGCCGGGAATGAAGTGGTGGAGCGACCCGTCCTGCGCGCTGCCGATCCGGATGCCGACCTGCCATCCCGGATTCCGCGGCGAGCGGCCGGGCCCGTCGGGCGCGACGGGCGGGCCCGGGATGGGCGTCCCCGACTCGGAGTCGGCCACGATCAGGGTGTCGTCGGCGAGGATGGTGATGCCGCTGGGCCGGCCGAAGTGCCGCCACTCGTCGACGAAGTTCAGGTCGCGGTCGAGGATCTGGACGCGGTTGTTCGACCGGTCGGCGACGAAGAGCCGACCCTGCGAGTCGAACGCCAGCGCGTGCGGCCCCATGAACTCGCCGGGGCCGAGCCCCATGCGCCCCACCGCGCGCACGAACGCGCCGTCGGTGGTTATCTCCACTAGCCGGTCTCCGTCCTGCTGGGCGGTGGAGGGCCGCGGCCAGTGCCCGTCGGCGACGATGATGTTGCCGTTCGGCGCGACCGCGCAGGCGGTCGGACCGATGAAGGTGTCCTCGCCCGCCGCCGACACCCCCGCCTGCCCCAGGCTCATCAGCAGCTCGCCGTCCTGGCTGAACTTGTGAAGCTGGAAGCCGCGCCCCGCCGTCGCGGGGTCGTCGCCGAACGGGCCGCTGTCGCCGGCCCACAGGTTGCCGTCGCCGTCCATGCAGAAGCCGTGGGCCTGGACGATCATCCCCTCGCCGAAGCTCTTCGTGATCTGTCCGTCGGCATCGATGTAGTTGATGGGCGGCTCGGAGCGGAACATCATCCACGTGCCGCCGGTGCCGTCCGGGATGAGGCCGATGGCCGCGCCCCACGCCATGCCCGGCCGCAGGGTCGGCCAGTTCTCGATCAGGCGGTAGGGGTTGGACATCGTGCTCGTCGGCCGCCGGGACAGCTCGAACAGCGGCGACGGCTCCTGCGCGGACGACGCGATGCCCACCCCGAGAACGGCGGCGAGGGCCGCCCCGGCAGCGGGCTTCATGACGGTGGCTCGTGACATCGGGTTCCTCCTCCGGACGACTCGGCGCCCTGCTGGCCGACGATGTTACAGTGGTTGCGTGAACAGGGCCAGCGCCGAGGCGCCGATTCCACGCGAGGAATTCCACTTCTCGCAGGACGCCGGCGGACGGTGGGCCAAAGCGGAGCGCCGAGCAGGGTCGGCGCTCGGCGGCGCCGCAGCGGCCGGCCGGAGTAACGCCAGGAGGATGGACATGACGAGACGGGTGGCAGGCGCGGCCCTGGGGATCGGAGCGATGGTGGTCGCCATGGCGGCTGCGGTCACTCCCGCGGCGGCGCAGGAGAGCTGGGTCGAGCGCGCCGTGCACAACTTCGGCGAGCCCATCAACACCCTGTGGGCCGAGGGCGAGCTGTCGTTCGCGGCCGACGGCACCATGGTCTACTGCAGCGCCCGCGAGGACCTCGGGGCGGCCCCCGGGGACCCCAAGGACCTCTACATCGCCACGTTCGACGCCGAGACCGGACGCTGGAACACCCCCGTCAACATGGGGCAGCCCGTCAACGCGGCCCCCGCCACCGACATCGACCCGTTGCGGCTCGGCGACGACCGCGAGCCGTGGATCACCGCCGACGGCAACACCATCTACTTCAAGTCGGACCGGTTGGCCACGAGCGAGCCCCGGAACGCCAGCGACCTCTTCGTCACCCGGAAGGTCGACGGCGCATGGACGGCGCCCGAGCTGCTCCCCTACCCCATCAGCACCGACGAGGGCAACGAGCACTGCCCGGCCATCCTCGCCGACGGCGAGACCCTGTGCTTCGCCTCGCGGCGCGAGGGCGGCTACGGCGGCTCGGACATCTGGTGCTCCCGGCAGGACGCCGACGGCGTGTGGCAGGAGCCCGTGAACCAGGGGCCCAACATCAACACCGCGGCCGAGGAATTCCACTTCTCGCAGGACGCCAGCGGGCGCGTGTTCTTCACGTCCGCCCGCCCCGGAGGCCAGGGCGGCATGGACATCTGGTCGGCGATGCAGACAGGGCCGAACAGTTGGGGACCGGCGGTCAATCTGGGGCCGCACGTGAACACGGCGGCCGCCGACATGTGCCCGGCCCTGCCGCCGGATGGCGCCACGTTCACTTGGTTCTCCTCCCGTGACGACAACAGCCTTGGGGACATCGACATCTTCTGGACCCACAAGTCCAACCTCGCGACGGGACCGGAACGTTAGCGCTAGCCGGCGGCTGGCCGCCCTCGCCGCCGCGGCGGTCATCTGGACCGTCGCGGGCGAGGCGGCGAGGGCGCACGAGCTCGAGCTGACGGAGGTGCACGTCGCCTTCGAGAGCGACGGGACGTTCCGCATCGAGGTGATGAACGACCCCGGTTGGCTGCTCATGCGGGTGGAGCCGTTCTCGGGCCTGGAGCTCTCGGGGCGGCTCGACCCCCCGGCGCGGGACCGGCGGCTGGCCGAGATGGAGCCGACCTTCGCCGAGTGGGTGCACCTGTACTTCGACGGGGAGCGGGCCCCGACGGCCGCCACCTACCTGCCGCCGGCCGAGGACGGGCCCGTCGCGCCCGACGGCACCCGGCTGGGCGTGATGCGGCTCGACGGCCGGGTGCCGCCCGAGGCCGAGACCTTCAGCTTCGCCTACGGGCTCATCATGGACCCGTACCCGCTGCTGATCCGAGACCGCGGCGACGAGGTCATCACCTACTGGAACGTCGGCGAATACCGGACCGAGCCCATGCGGCTGGGCGAGCTCACGCCGCCGACCCGGCGGCAGGTCATGGGCACCTACCTGGCGCTCGGGTTCACCCACATCGTCCCCAAGGGGCTCGACCACATCCTGTTCGTCGCCGGCATCTTCCTCCTCGGCGCGCGTATCCCGCCGATGCTGGCCCAGGTGACCGCGTTCACGGTGGCGCACACCATCACCCTGGGGCTGAGCATGGTCGGCGTGCTGTCGCTGCCCGCCCGCGTCGTCGAGCCCCTGATCGCCCTCTCCATCGCCTGGGTCGCCGTCGAGAACATCCTCACCACCGAGCTGAAGCCGCGGCGGCTTGCGCTGGTCTTCGGGTTCGGGCTCCTGCACGGCCTGGGGTTCGCCGGCGTGCTCGCCGAGCTGGGGCTCCCCCGCGGCGAATTCGCGGCAGCGTTGATGAGCTTCAACCTCGGGGTCGAAGGCGGGCAGCTCGCGGTCATCGCGGGGCTCTTCGCGCTCCTCGGCTGGGCCCGCCACGCCTCGTGGTACCGCCGCGCCGCGGGGGTCCCGCTGTCGCTGGGCATTGCGGCCGTCGGCGTCTACTGGACCGTGACGCGGGCCCTGGGCGGCCTGTGATTGAGGCGGCCTCGTCGCCCGGCCGCCGCAGACCGGTTCCAGGTTCGCCCACACCAGGAGCCGCGGCCCGAAGCCTTCGGCGCGCCCGTTCGGGTTTGACGATCTTCGCTCGTGTCGTTATCGTTGGGCGAGTTCGACGAGCCGCCCGCCGGAGCAGATCCGCATGCGGACGATCGGCGGAGCCGGCTCCGCGCGGCGGCGGGGCCGGGTTTCCGGGTGAAGGGCGAGATGACCGTGACCGGGAGAGGAGCACCATGACCGGGAAGCACGCTTATGCAGACAGTGGCCTGCGAAACTGGCTGGCCCGCCTTGCGCTTGCGCAGTCTCGCCGTCTCGTTTACGCCGCCGGCGTGCTGATCAGCCTCCTCGCGGTCGGGTGCGGGCCGACGCCGAACTTCGAGGACGCCGGGATCGGCCAGACCGGCGAAGCCGGCGCCGGCGAAGTGTCGATGGCGGTGCCGCCGGGGGTGAACGCGACCGGTGACCTTCTCGTGGCGATCCTCGGCATCCAGGGCAACCCGAACACCTCGGGACCCGAGGGATGGACGGAGGTGCGCGGCTTCCACGGCTTCAACGGCGCCACGTGTCAGGCCGACGGACAGGGCACCGCGTGTCAACTGGCCATCTTCTATCGAATCGCCGACGGATCCGAGTCGACCGCCTCGTTCTCGTGGGGCGGCACCCGGCAGGCGGCGGCGACGGTGCTGCGCTACTCGAACGTCGACGCGGACGAGCCGATCGGCTCGTCTAACCAGCAGCGCGGGTCGTCCGACACGGTGACGGCGCCGGTGGTCGAGACCACGCGCGACGGGTCCCGCGCCCTGCGGATCGCCCTCGTCGAGCTGGACGAGGCGGGGCCGTTCGTCCGCGAGGCGGCGGCGATGTCCGACGTGCCTCCGGGGGAACGCGTGAACATTCTCTCGTTCCCCAGCGCCGCGGAAAACGGCTGCGGCCCGCCCATGGCCGGATGCGACACCGACCGCGCAGTGGCGCTGGCGGTGTCGGACACGCGTCACCGCACGGCCGGCCCCACCGGCCCCGCATCGTGGGAGCTCCCCGCCGGCGACCAGTGGCTCACCGCCACCGTAGAGATCAGGCGCCCGCCCGGGCAATAGGTGCGGCCGTGCCCGCCGACTCCCGCCCGCACCAGAGCCGGCCCACTGCGACGATACGGATGCGGCGCGTGTCGAACGTCCGCGGCACGTCGACGACGACATGGTCCACGGCAACTGACTAGCGGTTCCTCAGACAGCCGTCTGCACCAGCCGCAGGTCCCGCGTGTGGTGAGCCTTCAAGGCTCGCCCCCCGCCCCGTTCCCGGTAGATCACGATGGCCTCCTCCCGCGCCGCCGCAGCCGACGACTCGAGCTCGCTGATCCACCGCTCGATGCGCGACCTTACGGGAGCGAAGTCCTCGGAAAGGATGGTCTCCACCGCCCGGATCGCGTGCCGGACACTGGAACCGCCTCCGAGGGTTCGGGCCACTCCCGCAACGGTGTCGGTCAGGCGCCACGGGAGGAACTCGAACCTGCCCACCCCATGCAGTTCCTGCCGCAGCCGGTCCCGGAACGACTCCACTGGATTGCGCTCGATCAGCTCCTTGAGGGTGTCTGCGCACTCCTCGACCTTCCTGCGTAGCACGGCATGGCGGCGCTCCGCGTAGTGCGGATCATCCTGGAGAGTCAACTGGAGGCGAAGTGCATCGGCCCGGAGATCCGTGAGGCTCGACAGCACGAACAGTTCGATGTCGGCCACGGCCAACCCGGCGTCCTGCTCCGATCGTATTTCCCGGGGCGCGAGGCGTCCGAACTTCCGGCGCAGCCGGTTGACGTCACGCTTGGCGAGCATGAGGGCGATTTTCATGCCGTCGGTGAACCGCTGGCCGTGCTCGAACTGTGAGCCGATGTCGTCGAGCTGCTCGGCCGCGCTGACGAGCCGGGCGTAGTCCTCGGCGTCCATCAGCCGGCGCACCCGCTCCAGGCCTTCCGAGAGCGCCCCGAGAGCCCGTTGCACGCGGTCGAGCTGGGCGCCGGTCATCACCGACGAGATGGTCATGAAGAGCATCACCGGAGCCACGACCGGCATGAGGGCGGTGCTTGCCGCGACGAACGGCGCCTGCGCGATGATCCCGCTCGGCCCCATGACTGCGGATCCCACCCCGGCGCCGATCGTCATGAGCGTCGCAGGATTGGCGGTCGCCAGGAAGACGTTCCCCGCGAACAGGGACGCGGCCGCCGTGCTGCCCGCGCCGATGAGCGGTAGCAGCCACCCGCTTTCGATAGCACCGCCCGACCGGAAAGGGCAGGCTGAGGACCACGTTGCCCGCACCGTCTCGCTCACTTCCCTTCCGAGATCGACCATGGCGATGCTCGGGTAGCCGTCGCGCGTGTGCACGTGCCCCACCGGATCCTGCGGCACTTCCTGCTTCAGTCCGAGAACGTCCATGTGTCTTTCTCACCCTGGTTCGTGTGCTCGAACCACGCGGCGAGCCCATGCCCTGGAACGGGCGCGAGTTCCCGCAGACTGACTGCGACGGGGAATATCCTCGCAGCCTTGCCCGGCGCGGTCGTCTGAACGTGCCCTCCCTTCTCTCATGCAGACCGTCGCGCCGCCCACCGCCATCGAATCGCACCGACGACCACCGCAGCCAGCTCGAACGCGATGATGATGGACACCACGGGCGCAAGCCGTTGCGGCGACGACCGGTGGGCTACGGCGCCACCGCCTCGAACGTGATGATGATGGTCGTCACGGACGCGAGCCGTTGCGGCGACGACCGGCGGGCTACGGGGTCACCGGCTCGAACTTCTGCACGCGCTGGCCGTAGGTGTCGGCCGCGTAGACCGCGCCCAGGGTGTCGACGGCCATGCCGTGCACCCAGTCGAACTGGCCGGGGCCGCGGCCGGGCTCGCCCCAGGTGGCGAGGATGCGGCCGTCTTCGAGGGCGATCTTGTGGACGCGCTCGCCGGCGTGGTCGGCGATGTAGCCGAAGCCGTCGTCGCCGCGGCGCGAGATGGCGATGTCCCAGGGGTTCCAGCCCGCGTTGGCGAACTCGCGGACGTAGTTCAACCGGTTGTCGAACACTTGGATGCGCCGGTTCTCGCGGTCGATAAGGTAGAGGTTGTCGTCGGCGTCGACCGCGCCCTGGTGCGGCAGATCCCACTCGCCGGGCCCGGCGCCCTTGTCGTCGGGGCCGCCGCGCCCCCTGGCGACCTGCTTGATGAAGGCGCCGTCGGGCCCGTAGAGGACCACCCGGTTGTTGCCGTAGCCGTCGGTGACGACGATGTTGCCCTCGCGGGTGAACAGGATGCCGGACGGGCTGTTCAGGTGGGTGGCGTCGTTGCCGGGCTCTCCGGTGACGCCGATCTGCATCAGCGCCCGCTCGAGGGTGGGGTCGAACTTGATGATGCGGTGGTTCATGCGCTCGACCACCCACACGTTGCCGTCCCAGTCGACCTCGCCCGAGTGCAGCCAGCCGCCGGCCACCCGCTCGCCGTGCGTGTCGCGCTCGGCCCCGGCGCGGACGAGCTTGCCGTCGCGGTCGAAGACCATCACCGTCTGCTCGCCGCGGTTGAAGACGTAGAGGTGGTCGTCCTCGTCGATGGCGATGCCCGAGATGCCCTGCCCGTAGATGGGGGGCGTCGTCGGCCGGGCGCCGACCGCGCCGCCGCCGGCGGCCGCGCGCCGGGCCGCCGCGGCGGCGTCGCGAGCCGCCTGGTCGGGCCAGCCGCGCTGCTGCCCGAAGAAGACCCCGGGGGGCAGGGTCGGCCAGTCGGCCACGAGCCGGTAGGCGCCGTCCTGGGCCCGACCGACCTCGGCCGGGAGCATGCCGAAGGCGACGACGGCGGCGACGAGAACCGCGAGGAGAATCCGCATCACGCTCTTCCTTCGTGTAACGCCCGCCGAGGCGGGCCGGGGTTCAGCCGGAATCTCCGACACCTTAAGGCCGTGTCGCGGAGAGGTCAAGCGAGGGGCTGGCTCGACGCGTCACCCCTCCGAGGCGCCGGCGACGCGCTCGGCGGCCGGGGCGGTTACGGAAGCAGGTCGGCCACTGGAATGGCCTCGGCCGGCGCGGCGAACGGCGCTATCGTCTCACCGGCGCGCAGGAACACGGCGTCGCGGTACCCGTCGGCGCCGGGGCGGCGGTAGACCTCGAGTCGAGCGGCCGGGAGGGCGACGATCCAGTACTCGGGGATGCCGCAGCGCGCATACAGGCGCTGCTTGACGGTCCGGTCGCGGCGCAGCGAATCGTCCGCCACTTCCACCACGAGGAGCGCGGCCGATGGATGGGCGTCGAGGTAGTCGAGCGCGTCGCCGGGGACCACCGCCAGATCGGGCTCCGGCTCGGAATCGCCGCCGACGGCGAGCGGCATCTGCGTCCGCACGTGACACCGGCCGCCAAGCGCGCGCGTGAGGGCCTCGCCGACGCGTGTCGCGATGGCGGCGTGTCGGCTGCCCCGCGGCGTCATCGTCAGAAGCTCTCCGTCGATCAGCTCGATCCGGTCTTCCGGGCCGAAAACGCCGGCCGCGACCGCGCGATCGTAGACTTCGCGGCTCCAGCGGTAGGTCTCCGCCGGGAAATCGGGCGCGAGATGCGCCGTGGAAGCCATCGCAGGAATCGTAGCATGCACGCGGATGTGCAACGACGCGTTCACGCCGACCGACGCCGTCAGCGCGGACACGGCGGTGGGCGGGCGCCGCCCGCCGGCCCAGCCCCAGCCGGCTTGGCCCGCGGCGGCCGGCGGTATACTCGGACGTTCTCGTTGTGCGGCAGGGTCGAGCGCTTCGGACCCGCCGGCGGGAGGCGGTCATGATGCAGAGTCGATTGGGGCGGGCGGCGCTCGTCATCGCGGCGGCGATCGGGGCGGTGGGGGGCGGGCCGGGGCTCGCGGCGGCCCAGGACGGCTACACGCTCGACGAGACTTGGCCGCGGTACCCGAGCGACATGGTGTTCGAGATGGGCACCGGCGTCGCGGTCGGGCATGACGGGGTCATCTACACGATTTCGCGCGACGTCGACCACTGGGCCGCGCACCCGCTGGCGATGAGCCGCTACAAGGGCAAGGGCACGGTGGCGAGGTGGAACGCCTCGGGCCGGTTCCTGGGCACGTTCGGCGACGAGCAGGAGTTCATCGGTCCGCACTCGATGTACGTCGATCCCCGCGGGTTCGTGTGGGTCGTCGACCGGGAGGGCCACCAGGTGGTCAAGCTCACACCCGGCGGCGACGAGGTGCTGTCGCTGGGCGAGTACGGCGTGTTCGGCGACGACGAGGGCCACTTCAACGGGCCGACCGGGGTCGCGTTCCTGCCCGACGGCCGCGTCGTGGTCTCGGACGGCTACTGGAACTCCCGGCTGGTCTGGTTCGACGAAGACGGCAACTACCTGAAGGAAGCGGGCGGGTTCGGGAGCGGCCCGGGCCAGCTCGCGGCGCCGCACGCCATCGCCCTCGACCCGGGCGGTCGTCTCATCGTGGGCAACGTGTGCGGCACGGCCCTGCACCCGTACGTGACGGCGCCGGGGCAGATCGCGGCCGAGCGTCTGGAGCCGCTACCCGGCTGCGTCAGCCGTTTCGAAGTGTTCACGCAAGAGGGGGAGTACGTGGGCCCCTGGGACGGCGTGCCCGAGCCGGGTCTCCCCCTGAGCGTCGCGGTCTACGGCGACCGGATCTACGCCGGGGTGCCGGGGTCGCGGCGGGGACGGCAGGACGTCGTGGTCGTCGACGCCGAGACCGACGACGAGGTCTTCCGGATTCCGAACGCCAACGTCTACGTCCACCAGATGGCGATGGCGCCCAACGGCGACATCTACGTGGCGTCGGTCTACCCCGAGCACGGTGGCGAGCCGCGCGGCATCGAGGGGCCGTCGTTCGTGCGCTGGACGGCGGACCGATAGCCGCCGGGCCGGACGCTCCACAAGCCACTGCCGCCGCGGCGTTATCTGGGCGGACCGATAGGCGCCCGGGCCGACTCCAACCCCGGCCGGAACGGGGCGCTGCGGTTCGCGCGCTACGCCAGCTGCGAGCACTGGCAGGCCCACGCGGTCGCCGCGGCCAGTGGTACCGGCGCCGGCCGCGAACGCCGCGGCGATGTCGGCGATGACCGCTCCCTCGCCCGCGACCACGGACCCCCTTCGGGGGCCGGGCCACCAGCACCGGACCGCCGGGCTACCAGCGCCGGACCGCCGGGCACCAGCGCCGGACCGCCGGGCTACGGGCACCGGACCGCGAGCGCGGGATCGTGCCCGAAGATCGAGACGATGCGCCAGCCGTCAGCGGTCCTGACGAGCGAGTAGGTCCAGCCGTACTCACCCAGCAGACCACCGTCCCGGTGACGGCGCACGCCCCGGCCGCTGACGATGGCCGCGCCGGCGCCGAGGACGCAGATGTTGCGATCGGGCATGTCCGACCCCGCGTACCCCTGTGCGTCGAGGCGCGCCCAGGCCTGGGCCACCCACTGACGAACTTCGTCCCGCGTTCCCAGCGCGCTGCCGTCCCCAAGGACGTAGGGCACGTTGTAGGCGTGGCTGGCGATCTCGTCGGCCGCACCCGCCGAATACCACGCGTAGTATTGGTCGAAGAACGCGTTCAGCTCGTCGTGAAGGGCCTGTCGCGCGGCCTCATCGAGGGCCTGGGCTCGTGCGGAAGCCCCGGTCGCGAGGAGAGCCAGCACCATCAGCGGAATCGACATCCAGCGTTTCATGTTCCATCCTCTCGAAGGCGCTCAGCGCTCGGCGCCGCGCGGGGGGTCGTTCCTGTAGACCCGGCCCCCGCGCATGACGAAGACGACGCGGCCCAGGGCGGCAGGGTCGGCGAGGGGGTCGCCGTCGAGGGCGATGACGTCGGCCTCGTAGCCGGCGGCGATGGCGCCGATGCGGTCGGCGAGCCCCACCGATTCGGCCGCGAGCGAGGTCGCCGAGACCACCGCGTCCATCGGGGCCTGTCCCCCCTGCTCGACGTAGGCCACCAGCTCGTCGGCGTTCGCGCCGTGGCTGCCGGCGTTGGCGTCGGTGCTGTAGACGATGCGCACGCCGGGCGTGGCCGCGGCCTGCCGGAACACCGCGAGGGCGCCCGGCCGGGCCGCCTGGAGGTTGGCGAATCCCTCCGCCGTGTAGCCGCCCACGCCGGCAAACCGGTCGCCGTTGTCTTCGTAGTTGCGGAAGAGCAGATCGATCTGATTGCCTAGGTACATGCCGCTCTCGACGAACACGTCGATGTCTCCCGGCTCGAGCAGCCAGCCGTGCTCCACCTGGTCGCACCCGGCGTCGGCGGCAAGCCGCAGTGCGTCGGACCGATGCAGGTGGACCACCGCCTTGAGCCCCTGGGCGTGCGCCTCGCCGCAGGCTGCCTCGAGCTGGGCCGCCGTCAGGTTGGTGACGCCCCCAAGGCGGATGCTCGTCGACGCGAAGACCTTGACGACGTCCGCGCCCGCCGCCGCCCGGTCGCGCACGTAGGCCCGGATTCGGTCCGGGTCGCCGGTGTCCTCGCGCACTGCCCCGAGCGACGACAGCAGACGCGGACCGGGCACCTCGCCACGATCGATCCACGCCCTGAGCTCGGCGTCCCGCGGCGAGCCCAGGCTCTGCATGGTGGTGACGCCGTTCATGAGGGTGCGGTATGCGTTCTCGGCGCCGTGCAGCGTCATGTGGGCGACACTGGGGTCGTTCTCAGCCCGGTGCACGCGGCCGTCGTCGTCGAAGTGGTTGCCGATGTGCACGTGGGTGTCGATGTACCCCGGCAACACCGTCAAGGCGGTAAGGTCGTAGACCCGGTCGCCGCGGCCGGCGCCGAGCGGGACGATCTCGGCGATCGACCCGTCGCGCACGACCAGGTCGCGATCCTCGACCACCGCCCCGCGCCCGTCGAGGATGCGGGCGGCGCGGAGCACCGTCGTCTCGCCGGAGGGCTGGCCGAACGCGGGAGGACTTGCCCCGGCAGCGCAGACGATGGCCGCCAGCAACCCGGCGGCAGGCCGCCGGCCGGCGGCGGAAGCGGTTCGAAGACGCATGGGTAACGCTCCTTGGTCGAGGCTGGCGCCGACGTCGGGATGAAAGAGCATTCTAGCCTGCCCGCCCCTCGCTCCTGCGGCTCCGCAGCGCGCCCCGCGATTCCGAGGCGTCCGCGCCGGCCCGAGGCGCAGACGCCGCGCCCGAGCATTTCGGACAAGCAGGCCGACCCGCTGACCGCGCGGGGCCGCGGAACGACAGCACGCGCACGCTGACCGTCGACGGGGCCGACCCGCTGACCGCGCGGGGCCGCGGAACGACAGCACGCATACGCTGACGGTCGACGAGGCCGACCCGCTGACCGCGCGGGGCCGCGCTCACTCCGGCGTCAGCGGCGCCAGCGGGAGCACCACGTGGGACGGGTAGGCCGGTTCGTGGTGGATGGAGTTGTCGGCGGGCACCGAGCGCCGGTGCCGCCCGAGGGGCTCGCCGGTGTTGGGGTTGACGTCGAAGCGCGGGAAGTTGCTGCTCGAAACGTCGATGCGGATGCGGTGCCCGGCCTTGAACCGGTTGGCGGTGGGATAGGGCTCGAGGGTGAACGCGTAGACCTCTCCCGGCGTCATCGGCTCGGGGCGGCTCGGGTCGTTCCGGTAGCGCGCCCGCAAGATGCCGTCGGTCAGGTTCATCTCGAACCCCGTCGGGAAGTCCTCGGAGGGCGGGTAGACGTCGAGGAGCTTCACCGTGAAGTCGGTGTCGACGGCGGTCGATGACGCGTACAGGGTGACTCGGATGGGGCCGACGACCTCGACCGGGGCTTCGAGCGGCTCGGTCTGGAACACCACCACGTCGGGTCGGGTCTTGAGCGGGAGGTACGGAGGCCGCGAGCCGTAGAAGCCGTTCTCCGAGCCGCCCCCGAGGCCCCTGAACTCGCGCTCGCGCTGGTCGTAGGCGCCGCGCTTCAGCACCCCCGAGAATGAGCCGCCGATGGTCGGCACGGGATGCTCGGGGTCGTAGGTATAGGTCGTCGGCGGCGCGTCGGCGGGCTCGCGCGGGCTGAGGGTCCCGTCGGCGTGGAAGTAGTACGGGGTGGGCACGGCCTCGGGCAGGGGCCAGGCCGAGGCGTCGCGCCAGTAGCCGCCGTGGAACAGCCGCCCGTCGGCGTCGCGGCGACCGTCGCCGGCGCCCATGACGAAGAGGCGGATGGGCGGCCGGTCGTCGGTCCCGGCGGGGACCTGCTTGAGGTGGCGGTCGAACCACCGCCGGTGGAACTCGGTCGCGAAGTCGGGAATGGCCGCCTCGGGCCCGAAGTCGACGTCGCCGGCGTAGGATCGCGTGTTGCCGCCGTGGGTCCAGGGGCCGACCACGAGGTGGATGGGGGAGGTCTTCACCCGCGACAGCCCGACGAAGTTCTCGAACATGCTGCCGACGTAGGGGTCGTACCACCCGGCGACGTGCAGCATGGGGATGTCGGCGGTACGGCCGTAGTAGGGGCTCCAGCTCACGCCGAGGCGGGTCCAGTGCCGCACATCCGCGTTCGGCCGGTCGTGGTCGGCGCGGGTGAGCTGGTCGAGCACGTAGTCTTCGAACTCCGGGGCCGCCGCCAGCGGGCTCAGGCCGCGCCGGAGAGGCATCGCGGCGAACCAGTCGGCCACGCGCTCGGCCTGGAAGGCGGCCCGCACCACCGGATGAGGCGACAGACGGAGCTGGTCGAAGGCCCAGCCGAGCTGCTGCCCCAGCTCGAACGCACCGTGGTTGCGCACCTTGTGCAGCCAGGGGTCGGAGATGCCCCCCTGGTTGAGGAGCAGGGCCCGGAGGTGCGGCGGGTCCATCTTCGCCGCGTCGGCCTGCGTGTGGGCGCCGTAGGACGTGCCGAACATGCCGACATCGCCCGTCGTGTAGGGCAGGGCGGCGGCCCACTCGACGGTGTCGTAGCCGTCCGTGGCGTCGAAGTCGTGGTACTTCGAGAAGGTGCCCTCCGACTCGTAGCGACCGCGCGTGTCCTGCAGCACGACGACATAGCCGCGACGGACGAAGTACGCCGAGCGCTCGACGAGCCCCCGCCCCTCCTTACCGTAGGGGGTGCGCTGCAACAGGACCGGGAACGGCGTCGCGACGGGGACGCCTGCGCGGGCCGGGCGGTAGACATCGGTGGCGAGACGGACGCCGTCGCGCATGGGCACCATGACGTCGCCGGCGAGGAGCACGACGTCGTAGGGCTCCGGGTCCTGAGCCGCGGCGCCGGCGGCGGCGGCCAGCGCGGCCAGAGCCGGCAGCAAGGCCATCCCGAACAGGCGTGTCTTCATGGTCGTCACCTCGTGTCCGCGCTTCCGCCGCGCGCTCCTCCGGTGCGGGGGCGCAAACGGCCGGTGGCGCTCGCAGGCAGCGGCGACCGGACGGCAGGTCCGGCCGCGTACCCGGTCTCTCCGCGCGCTTCACACCCCCGCAAACGGCCGGCGGCGCTCGCAGGCAGCGGCGGCCGGGCGGCCCGTACAGCCGTGTACCCGGTCTCTCCGCGCGCTTCACACCCCCGCGGGCGGCGAGGCGCCGGCGCTCGCTGGCAGCGGCGACCGGACGGCCCGGACGGCCGTGTTCCCGGTCTCTCCGCGCGCTTCACGCCCCCGCCCGGCGCCGCTCTCACGGCGTGTAGACGCGGCCGTCCTTCACCACTTTGACCACGTGCCGCAAGTCTCGCATGCTCAGCAGCGGGTTGCCGTCGACGACGAGCAGGTCGGCGAGCTTCCCCCGGGTGACGGTGCCGAGCTCGCCGCCGCGGGCCAGGTACTCGGCGTTGCGGCGAGTGGCCATCGCCAGCACCTCCATCGGCGAATAGCCGTACGACACCATCAGGTCCATCTCCTGCCAGAGGGCGTCGGTGTGGAAGTTGAGCGGGGTGCCGCTGTCGGTGCCGACGAGCACCCGCACGCCGGCGTCGCGAAGTTGGCGCAGCTTCGCCCCCATCTCGGCCATGCGCCGCACCCGGAGGCTGCCGCCGAAGTAGCCGAACCGGCGCGGGTTCTCGATGCTGCGCCGGATGTCGGCCCAGATCTCGGGCGGCGTCAGGGCGCGGGCACGCGGGTTGTCCCGCCAGTCCGGCCACTCGACGGCCCGGCCCTGGATCATCGTCTGGATCATGGTGGGGATGACGTACGTCCCCTCGTCCACCAGGCCCTGAAGCACCTCGGACGCGATGGCGGGGCTGCCGCCGGCGCCCAGCGACAGGTGCTCGATGCCGTCCTGGCCGGTGCGGATGCGCATGAGCAGATCGTCGCGGGTCCCGACGTGGCCGGTGATGCGGATGCCCGCGGCGTCGGCCTCCTCGCGAATGGCCCGGAGCTGAGCCTCGGTCAGCCCCGTGTGAACCTTGATGATGCCGGCGCCCTGGGCGATGGCGGTTCGGGCCGCGGCGCGCGCCTCGTCCACCGTGCGCACGTTGACGGTGTGCGACCGGCGGTGATGCCGGGCCACCTGCCCGTCGGTCCAGTTGGTGATCCACCCCATGCTGGCGACCACCCGCGGCCCCGGCTGCTCGCCGGTCTCGATGCGCTCCTGAATCCGGCCGAGGGCGTCGGGCTGTCCGGCCAGGTCGACCACCGTGGTCACCCCGCTCATGAGGAGCTGCCGGGTCGAGACGGCCATGATCTCGGCGTAGCGGCCCTCGCGGTAGCGGCCGTGCCAGTGCTGATAGTCGGAGTGGCCCAGGATGTCCAGGTGCACGTGGGCGTCGATGAGTCCGGGCAAGATGGTCATGCCGCGGGCGTCGATGACCTCGGCGCCGGCCGGCGCCGTCAGCGCGTCGCGGCTGCCCACGGCGACGATGCGATTGCCCGCGACCAGCACCACCGCGCCGGGCAACGGCGGCCCTTCGTGCCCGTCGATGAGGAGCCCGCCGACGATGGCGAGATCGGCCGCCGCCGGTTGGGGGTCGGGCGCGCCGTCGAAGGTCTGCGCGCCCGGGCGGGCGACGGCGGTCGCGGCCAGCGCCGCCGCGAACAGCAAGCCCAGGCGGGTGCGGAGACGGGTGGTGGACATGGCGTCGCTCCCTGTCTGACCGTCGGTGTGCCTGAAAGATACCACCCCTCCCGTCGGGCGGGGTCGCCGCTGAGCGGGAACGGGTGTATAAGGAATCGGAGGAGGTCGAACATGAGCGCACAATCCCGGGTCCCCGGCATGTCATCGAAGTCCGTCCGGCAAATCGTCCTAGGCGTCGCTGTCGCGCTGGGGTTGGTGGTGGTGGCCGGCGGCGTCGCGTGGACCGTGAACTGCCCCTGCGAGACCACCCCGGGCTTCGTGCTGCTGGGCAACGCCCACGAGGAGCCGGTCGACGACTGGAGCTTCGCGAACGACGTCTCGCTGTGCGCGATCCAGATCGGGATCTGGGGGAGGCCCCATTCGGTGAACGTCAACTGCATGGCGACGCCGGAGGGCGAGCTCTTCATCAGCTGCTCGGTCGGCGACCAGAAGTACTGGTGCCCCCGGGTGGGCGACGACCACCGGGGCCGGCTGCGGCTCGACACCGTCGTCTACCCCGTCGTCCTCAACCGCGAGCTCGACCCGGCCACGCTGGACCACGTGTGGGCGGCGCGCATCCGCAAGCTGCAGAAGCCGGCGGTGCAGGCGCGGCAGCCGGGGGGCGGGGGCGAGCCGCCGCCGCTCGACACGCCGCGGCCCGAGAGCTGGTGGACGTTCCGCGTCGAGTCGCGCGGGTAGGGCGGGTGACGCCGGCCCTCGCCCCTCCCTCGACGCCATCATTCGCGGACGGGAGCTCATCATGAAGCTGACGCTGAGACTGACCGTGCTCATCCTGGGCGTGGCCGCGACGGACGCGGGACCGGCGCGCGCCGCGCAGGTCCGCGGGGCCGCGGACGCCGAGCCGGCGGTCTTCCGCTGGGTGGGGACCACCGCGCACACCTGGGGAGCCTGGGTCACGCCCGGGGCCACGGTGGAGGACTGGGTCGAGGAGGCCATCGCGCTGTGCGCCGGCGAGGACCTCTGCGAGATCAACGTGTTCGACGGACCCGAGCACGCGACACACGAGATTCCGGTGCCCGAGGCGAACCGGGCCGGTCTGAAGTGGGTCCTGCGATACCAGCGCGGCAGTGCGCCCCGCGTCGTGGTCGAGGAGGTGCGGACCGAGCCGGGCCGCGAGCGCCGCACGTGGACCTTCGATCGGTGACGGCGTTGCCCGTCACTTCCTCCGGCCGGGCCGCGGGCGCCGGGTCCTTGCGTTCTTCTCGACGCGGAGACTCCACGCGGTGCGGAGCGCCCCGGCCAGGGTCTCCTCGTCGGCCGCTTCCAGGCGGACGTGGGTCATGCCCATGCGTCCCCAGCCGCCGGCGATGGGCACGAAGACCCCCGGCGCGTCGCCGACGAACATCGCCTGGACCTCGGGGTTGAGCATGAGGTTGCCGTAGCCCCGCGCTTCGTGGGCGAGGGTGGCGAAGATGCGGCCGCCGACGCGGAAGTCGGGCGCGCCCATGTGCGAGCGTTCCTCCGCCCCGTCGAGGCCGAGCGCGAGCCGGCGGAAGTCGTCGACCGTCGCCATGCCGTCCATCCTCGCAGGTCCGCGGCTCCCCGTCCAGGGGGCAGCGCGCCGTCAGCCAATCGCCGGAGTGCGCATCGTGACGTCGACGTCGGAGTCGCGCCGTCCATCCTCGCAGGTCGGTGGCGGCCCGTCCAAGGGGCAGCGCGCCGTCAGCCAAGAGCCGGAGTGCGCATCGTGATGGTTGACGTCAGAGCCGCGTCACCACCGCGACCCTGCACGGACGGCCGCGGGCCGACGTCGCGCGGCGTCGTCGGAACCCCGAAAGCGTGCGCCCCGCGACCGCGCCTGCCCCCGGAGAAGCGCCCGGTGTGGCGGCGGCGCAGGCCCGTCTCCCACGGCCCTCGAGAACAAGACAACCCCGGTCGGCGTATGATCGCGGCCTGACGGCGCCGGCGGTCGCCGTGCCGGACCCCGGTAGGCGCACGGCGCGTGGTCGTCCGTATCGTCCCTGCGAGGGCTGCATGACGAAGAACACCCGGTCGAAGAACACGTGGTCGAAGAACACGTGGTATCTCGTGGTCGGCGCCCTGGTCGGCCTCGCTGCCGCGGCGTACGCGGCCACCGCGCCCTACGAGCGGTTCCCCGGCGTGGTGATCGGCGGCGAGCCGACGCCGCCGCCCGCGGACTGGAACACCGTCAACGACCACGGCGAGGTGCTGATGAAGCTCGCGGGGTTCCCCCCGTTCGTCATCCGCATCGTGTACTCGACCGACGAGGGCGGCGTCATCACCGCCACCCGGCCCGACGGGGGCTACTGGGCGGCGCGGGTGCGGAGCGGGCGACGGGACGGGTGGATCCGGCTCGGCGACGCGACCTACGCCCTGCGGGCGACCGAGATCGTCGGCGAGGCGCGCATTCCCTACCTCGAGAGCTACGCCGGGAAGAACGGGATGAGCATGGGGTACGACTTCGAGGGCGAGATCGTTCCGAGCGTCAACGAACCGGTCCACACGTGGGAAGTGTTCTACTGGACCCCGCGGTAGAAGCCCCCGGGTAGGGGCCCCTCCGCACGTGGGAAGTGTTCTACCGGACCCTGCGGTAGAGGCTCCCGGGTAGGGGCCCTTCCGCCCCGCGACGGCCTACCGAGCCGCCTCGCCCTGAGGCGCCCCGGGTACGGGCCCCTCCGCTCCCGCAACGGCCTACCGAGCCGCCTCGCCCTGAGGCCCCCGGGTAGGGGCCCCTCCGCTCCCGCGACGCCCTACCGAGCCGCCTCCGCCTCCTGCCGCTCCATGTTGCGGTAGACCTCCTGGATGTGCCGGATGTCGTGGTTGCCTTCGTGGCAGGCGTACTCGTACATCGGCCCCTCGGTGGCCATCATCGGAATCTCGGCGCTCCACGGCTGGTCCCAGGTCGCGGGGTCCTCGACCGTGAACGTGTAGTGGATCGCGTCGTCGGCGACCCGGGTGAACCGCTCCACTACCTTGAGGTCGCGGCTGGAGCCCTGCCACCGGTTCTTGTCGTTGAAGCGGCCGCTCTCGACGACGAGCGTGTCGCCCTCCCAGTGCCCGCGGCCGTCGCCCGGCCACTGGCGAATCTTCTCGGACATGGGCGGCGTCCCGATGGGGACGATGCGCGGCCCGTTGGTGCTCTGCTCGGTGAAGATGACGACGTGGGTCGGCGTCTGCAGGATGTGGTGGATGTCGTTGTACGAGGGCGGCTGCAGCGGCGGCGCGTTGTAGCGGTAGTTGAGGCAGCGCTCGCTGTGCGGCCGCAGCTCGTAGCCGTCGAAGGCCCCCCGGTCGCCGCGCTCGGCGCGCAGCGCCGCCGCCCGCGCCCGCGCCTGGTCGTTGAGAGGCGGAATGCGGCCGTTCGGCGGGTCGACGATGAGCGACGTCCGCCGCGTGGACAGCCCCTTCGGCACGGTGGTGCCGAGCCAGATGGCGTTGTCGTAGTGCACGTAGGACTCGTCGCGGTGGCTCTGGTCGAGCACTCGCGCGCGCTCCTCGGGGTCGGCGATCTCGATGACGAAGCGGGCCAGGGGGTCGGCCCCGTCGACGGTGAGCTGCGACTCGAGCAGCGCGAACTCCTCCTCGCTGTAGAACGCCTGGTCGCCGAGATACTCGGGACGCTCCATCGGCGTGAAGGTCTGGGTGGTCCAGTAGCCCTGCAGGTCGGGCCGGCCGTCCGGCAGGCGGGGCATCTCCCAGCTCGCGTCCGCCTCGGGGGCGCTCTGCGACTGGCTCTGGGCGAAGGCCGGCGCGGTGGCCAGCAGGGCGACCGCGAGCAGCGAGACGATCGTTCGGAGACGAAGGTGCATGTCAGGACCCTCCCCTGAAGAGGCTTCCGCCGTTGTCGTCCGGAAAGCGCCATCATCGCTCATGTGCCGGACCGGCCGCAAGCCCGGCGGCTTCGGCCGCCCCCGGGCACGGCCAAGCTCATGTGCCGGACCGGCCGCAAGCCCGGCGGCGTCCGCCGCCCCCCGGGCACGGCCAAGCTCATGTGCCGGACCGGCCGCAAGCCCGGCGGCTTCGGCCGCCCCCCGGGCACGGCCAAGGTGCTAGGATCGGAAACCACGCAGAGACTTGGAGAAGGACCCATGACCGACGAACGCCGCCTCGCCCGCACGGGTATCGCGCTCACCCTCGCCGCCATGCTGACCCTCGCGCTGTCCGGCGCGGCCGCTGCGCAGTCCCATCGGCCGCCGCCGGAGCCGCCGGCCGACTGGGGGCCGATCTCGATCAACATGGAAGGATACGAGTACCCCCACCCGGTCGAGTTCATGAACTTCCGGGTCTTCGGGCAGGACGTCCGCATCGCGTACATGGACGTCGCCCCGACGGGGCCCGCGAACGGCCGAACCGTTCTCTTCAAGCACGGGGGCAGCTACTACGGCTGGTACTGGGCGAGCCAGATCGAGGCCCTCGCCGCCGCCGGCTACCGCGTCGTCGTCAAGGACCGCCTCGGCTGGGGCAAGTCGTCGAAACCCATCCTGCCCTACAGCATGAGCCTGCACGCCTCGAACACGGCCCGGCTCTTGGACCACCTCGGCATCGAGCGGGCGGCCATCGTCGGCCACTCCATCGGCGGGCAGATGGCGACCCGCTTCGCCTTCCTCTACCCCGAGCGGACGACGCACCTCGTCACCGTCAACCAGGTCGGCCTGACCGACCGGCGCGCGGGGCGCGGCTACACCCCGTTCGACGGCGAGATCGACGCCGACCCCGACCTGCAGGCCGCCTACGAGCGCGACGTGCGGACCGACGTGAACCGCTACGTCGAGTGGAAGCCCGAGCTCATCGAGCACCTCCGCATCCGCCACGGCCAGCGGCTGAGCGGCGACTGGCCGCGCCTCGCCTACGTGCGGCGGCTCGGCGGGAACCTGCGGTCGATGGACACGGTGGTCGACGACTGGCCCCACATCCACACGCCGACGCTGATCCTCGGCGGCGAGATCGACGGGCCCGACTTCCCCGACAACGTGCGGCGGGCGGCCGAGATTCTGCCCAACGGCGAGGCGTTCCTCATCCCCAACGTGGGGCACAACCCCCACGAGGAAACGCCCGACATCGTCAACGCCGAGCTGATCCGGTTCCTAGCGACCGCCCCGGCCACGACGGACGGGCAGTGAGGGCCGGCGGGGGGCCGCCATCCGCAACGATTGCAGGTCAACCCGCCGAGCGCTGACGGCCCGCGGCTGTCGAAGAAGCCATGCCGGATGCTCTGTGGGAGAAGGTGCTGGCCTGCATCGACGGGGCCGAGGCGCTGTACCACCGGCTGATTCTCGTGGCCGCGCCGAGCGGAGCGGGCAAGACCGCTGCGTTGCGGCGGGTCGCGGAGACCACCGGGGCGCCGCTCGTCAACCTCAACTTGGCGCTGTCGCGCCGGATGCTGGACCTCACCGAGCGCGAGCGGTCGCTCCGGTTGCCCGATCTGCTCGACGACGTGGTGGGCAGGGACGCACCGCTGGTGCTGCTCGACAACATCGAGCTCCTGTTCGACGTGGCGTTCGCGCATGACCCGCTCCGTCTCCTGCAGGGCGTGTCGCGGAACCGGACCATCGTCGCCACCTGGAGCGGGACTCTGGACAACCGCTACCTGAGCTACGCCGTGCCGGACCACCCGGAGTTCCGACGGTACTCCCGGGCGATGCGCGGCGACGCGGTCGTGGTCTGCCCGGACGCATCTGACCGATAGCGTCGACCAGGCTGCCGGCTCTCCGCCTCTCGCTCGGAGATGCTGACAAGAATGGGTTCCTCTCGGGATCGAGCGTCGTGACTGCCCCGGGGACCGAGATGAGATACGGCGACCTGATCCGGTTCGAGCCGATCGAGACCGTCGTCCAGCTCCGCGACGCCGACCGCGAGGCCGAAGCGCGCCAGCTCGTGTCCACCTACGTCGTCAGCCCGGCGATGGCGGAGCGGATCGCGGACGTCGTCATCCCGCAGATCCGGATCGATGAGCCCGCCGACAACAAGGGCTTCCTGGTCGTCGGCAACTACGGCACCGGGAAGTCGCACCTGATGGCGGTGCTGTCGGCCATCGCAGAACGGGCGGACCTCGTCACCGCCGCCGACCCGTGCATCGCCGGCCCGGCGCGGCACATCGCGGGCCGATTCCAGGTCGTGCGCGCCGAGCTCGGCGCCACCACCATGGACCTTCGCACGTTCGTCTGCTCGCAGCTAGAGGCGGCGCTGGCGCGATGGGGCATCGACTACTCATTCCCGGCCCCGGACACCATCCCCAACCACAAGCGGGCGTTCGAGGACCTGATGGCGGCGTTCCACGCCCGGTACGCCGACCAGGGGCTGCTGCTCGTCGTCGACGAGCTGCTCGACTATCTCAAGAGCCGCAAGGACCAGGAACTGGTCCTCGACCTGAACTTCCTGCGCGAGGTAGGCGAGGTCTCGAAGGACCTGCGCTTCCGCTTCGTCGCCGGCGTCCAGGAGGCGATCTTCGACAGTCCCCGCTTCCAGCACGTGGCCGACAGCCTGCGACGGGTGAAGGACCGCTTCGAGCAGATCCGCATCGCCCGGACCGACGTCAAGCATGTCGTGGCCGAGCGGTTGTTCAAGAAAACGGGCGAGCAGCAGACGCGCATCCGCGAGTACCTGACGCCGTTCACGCGGTTCTACGGCAACATGAACGAGCGGCTCGACGAGTTCGTGCGGCTCTTTCCGGTGCATCCGGACTTCATCGATACGTTCGAGCGTATCGCGGTGGTCGAGAAGCGCGAAGTGCTCAAGACGCTCTCGCTCGCCATGAACGGGATGGTCAACGACGAGCCGCCGGCCGACCGCCCCGGCCTCCTCGCCTACGACGCGTACTGGCGCACGCTGCGCGATAACCCATCGTTCCGCGCGGTACCGGACATCAGAGCCGTCATCGACTGCAGCCAAGTGTTGGAGGCGCGCATCGCGCAGGCCTTCACCCGGCCGGCGTACCGTCCGATGGCGCTGCGCATCGTGCACGCTCTGTCGGTGCACCGCCTCACCCACAACGACATCCACGCTGCGCTCGGCGCCACGCCGGAGGAGCTGCGCGACGCCCTCTGCCTCTACCAGCCGGAGATCGAGGATCTCGGCGGCGAGCCGGCCGACGACCTGCGTTCGCAAGTCGAGACGGTCCTGCGCGAGATCCACCTGACGGTCAGCGGCCAGTTCATCTCGTCGAACCGCGACAACCGGCAGCACTACCTTGACCTGAAGAAGACGGAGGACTACGACGCGCACATCGAGAAGCGTGCCGAGTCGCTCGACGACACGCAGCTCGACCGCTACTACTACGAGGCGCTGATCCGCGTGCTGGAGTGCGCCGAGACCCACGTCACCGGTTACCGCATCTGGCAGTACGAGATCGAGTGGCGCGAGCGCCACGCCTCGCGGCTCGGCTACCTCTTCTTCGGCGCGCCCAACGAGCGGTCGACGGCGGTGCCGCCACGCGACTTCTACCTCTACTTCATCCAGCCTTACGAGCCGCCCCGCTTCCGCGACGAGAAGCGGGCGGACGAGGTGTTCTTCCGGCTCACGGGCCGGGACGATGCCTGCCACGCGGCGCTCAAGGGCTGCGCGGCGTCACTCGACCTCGCGTCGCGCGCGTCGGGGCACGCCAAGGCCGTTTACCAGGGCAAGGCGGACGGCTTCCTGCGCGACCTCACGGCGTGGCTTCGGACGCACATGGCCACCGCGATCGAGGTCACGCACCAGGGTCGTAAACAGCCCCTCGCCGGGTGGGTGGCGGGGCGTCCGGCAGGCGGGGACGGGCAGGTCAATGTCCGCGACGTCGTGAAAGCGGCCGGCGCCGCCGCGCTGGCCGCGCACTTCGAGGACGAGGCGCCGGAATACCCCGCGTTCCCGGTCTACTGGACGAGCAAGAGCCGCTCCCAGGCCGTGCAGGACGCACTGCGGTGGATCGCCGGCCCGCGCCGCACGCAACAGGGCCGCCGGGTCCTCGACGCCCTGGAGCTGCTCGACGGAGACAGGCTCGACCCGCCGCGGTCACGCTACGCACGGCAAGTGCTCGAGCGGCTGGAGCGGAAGGGGCAGGGCCAGGTCCTGGGCCGCGGCGAGCTCATCCAGGCCGTGCACGACGTCGAGTACATGGCGCCCGGCGCCTGTCGCCTGGAGCCCGAGTGGGTCGTCGTGGTGCTGGCGAGCCTCGTCTGGTCGGGCCACGTCGTGCTGGCCGTCCCCGGCCGCAAGTTCGACGCGACCGACGTCGCGGCGTTGGCCGCCGCGCCGCTCGCGGACATCGTCGACTTCAGGCACCTGGAGCGGCCGAAGGAGTGGGACGTCCCGGCGCTGGCCGCGCTCTTCGAGCTGCTGGAGCTGACGCCGGGCATGGCGCAGCTCGTGGCCCAGGGCAAGGACGAGCCGGTCCGCGAGTTGCACAAGGCGGTTGACGCCACCGTGAACCGGCTCGTGACGGCGGGGCAAGCCCTCGCGGACGGGCTCCACTGCTGGGGGCGCCGGCTCCTCGACGAACCGGTCGCCGCCGACCTGCGGGGGAAGCTGAACGCGGCCAAGGACTTCCTTGAGGCGCTGCAGCCCTTCTCGTCGCCCGGCGCGCTGAAGAATCTCCCCCACGACCGCCCGCAGGTCGAGGCGCAGCGCGTCGGCCTCGACGCCCTGCGCGAGATCGAGGCCCTCCACGCGCTGGTCGGGCACTTCGCCCACGCCGCGTCCTACTTCCCCGCCGCCCACGCCGCGCTACCCCCGGGCCATGCGTGGAGCGAAAGACTGCGAGCGGTTCGGGAGGATCTCCTCGCCCAGGTCGTCGACCCGGCGGCGCGTTCGGCGCCCGGCTTCCGCCCGAAGGGCCAGAGGAAGCTCGCGGACCTGAAGCGCGAGTACATCGACACGTACCTGGCGCTCCACACACGAGCTAGACTCGGCGTCGACGAGGAACGGCGACACGGCCGGCTGCGCGCTGACGGCCGACTGCAACAGATCGAGGCGCTGGCGACGATCGACCTCCTGCCGCGACAACAGCTCGACGACTTCTTGGCGCAGGTGAACGCCCTCAAGAGCTGCCCGGCCCTGACCGAGCACGATCTCGACGCCGCGGCCGAGTGCCCGCACTGCAGCTTTCGACCGTCCGCCGAGCGTGTCGAGGCCGCGGCCGGCAGTCGGCTCGCTGGACTCGACGGCGAGCTCGACGCGCTGCTCTCGAGGTGGACCGACATCCTGCTGTCCAACCTCGACGACCCCGCCACGCGCGGCAGACTGGACCTGCTGCAACCCGACCTCCGGGCGCCAGTGCAGGCGTTCATGGCTTCGCGCCGACTCCCGGCCCAGCCGAGTCGCGACTTCATCGACGCGGTCGCGCAGGTGCTGTCCGGCCTCTCGAAGGTAGTCGTCACCCTCGACGAGCTGCGCGCCGCGCTCTTCCCCGGCGGTTCGCCGGCCACGCCCGGCGAGCTGAAGAAGCGGTTCGGCGACTACGTCGACGAGAAAGCGAAAGGGCTGGACGAAGCGAAGGTGCGCGTCGTGGTCGGGTGACCGGCCGACGCCGCTGGACCTCACCGGTTCATCCGGCGCCCGCGTTCCGCCGGCGCGGCCGCGACGGCGGCCGCCGAGTAGAATAGCTGTTCGCGCCTGGACTCGGCCCGGACCGCCCAGTTTTCGTGTTTCTCTCGCACCGGTCTCGATGCGCCAAGCGAAATCGAGAAGGACCCAAACATGGTCACTAACGGAAACATGGTCAGTGGCTATGTCGGCGATGTCCGGCCGAAGATGGTCAGTGACCATGTCCACCAGCTCACCCCACAGCAGCAGCGAATCGTCGCCGCCTGCGACGTGCCCAGAAGCCTGTCCGAGTTGTTGGAGGGCGCCGGGCTGAAGCACCGACGCTACTTCAGCCGCAAGCACATGTTGCCGCTCGTGCGCGCCGGCATCATCACCATGACGAACCCCGAAAGGCCGCGGGCCGTGAACCAGCGGTACGTTCTGACCGAAGCCGGCGTTTCACTTCGGGCCGCTCGCATCGCCAAGGGGAAGGCGGATGACCGTGGCGGCGAACGGTGACCCCGACTCCGGGTTGTTCCGCGGGTCTGCCACGGCCGAGGGCTCCACGCAGGTGGAGTGCCTGGGGAGAGCCTTCGAGTCGGAGGAGGCGCGCCGCGAGTACTTCCTCGCCCGGCTGAAGGAGAAGCTGCCCGAGCTGCGGCAGCGGCCCGACTTTCCCGCCGCCGACGACGAGGACATCCTGCGGCTGTCCGACCCGCCGTACTACACCGCGTGCCCCAACCCGTTCCTGGCCGAGTTCGTCGCGCATCACGGGCGGCCGTACGACGCCGACGAGCCGTACCACCGCGAGCCGTTCGCCGTCGACGTCAGCGCCGGTAAGACCGACCCGCTCTACCGGGCGCACGGCTACCACACCAAGGTGCCGCATCGGGCGATCGTGCCGTCCATCCTGCACTACACGCAGCCCGGCGACGTCGTGCTCGATGGGTTCTGCGGCTCGGGCATGACCGGCGTCGCCGCCCAGTGGTGCGACACGGCGCCGCCCGCGTACCGCCGCACGCTCGAGCAGCGCTGGCAGGCGGAAGAGCGCGAGCTGCCGGCGTGGGGCGCCCGCCGCGTGGTCCTCGGCGACCTCTCACCGGCCGCCACGTTCATCGCCGCCAACTACAACCTCCCGTTCGACGTCGGCGCGTTCCAGGCCGCGGCCGAGCAGCTCTTGGCGGAGGTCGAGGCCGAGGTCGGCGGGCTGTACGAGACGCGCCACACCGACGGAGAGCGCACCGGGCGCATCGACTACACCGTGTGGAGCGAGGTGTTCTCCTGCCCCGACTGCACAGGCGAGGTCGTGTTCCTCGACGAGGCCCTCGACCCGGCCACCGACCGCACGCGCAAGGAGTTCCCCTGCCCCCGCTGCGCGGTCCGGCTCACCAAGGACAACCTCGTGCGGTCGTTCGAGACGCTCGCCGACCCCGCGACGGGCCGGCCGTGGAAGCGGATCCGCTTGCGCCCGGTGCAGATTGCCTACAGCGTCGGGAACGCGCGCCACCGGAAGACGCCCGATGCCGACGATCGGGCGATCCTCGAGCGCGTCGCCGGCCTGCCGCTGCCGCCCGAGGTCCCAACCGACGCCTTTCCCATCGACGCGATGTACCACGGCTCGCGCCTCGCGCCGAAGGGGTTCACGCACGTGCACCACCTGTTCCTCCCGCGGGCCGCCCACGCCCTGGCGGCGCTGTGGCGGCGGGCCGACGCCTGCGAGGATCCGCGGCTGCGGAACGCGCTGCTGTTCTTCGTCGAGCAGGCGATTTGGAATCTCACTGTTCTAAACGCGTATCGGCCAACCGGGTTCTCCCAGAATCAGCAGTGGTTCAAGGGCGTCTACTACGTACCGTCGCAGCACTCCGAGTGTTCGCCTTCATACGTACTTCGGCGCAAACTGGACCGTCTCGCCACAGTGTTCGCGTCGACGCCGTCACGTGTCGAGTCCACGATGACCTCCACCGGCAACTGCGCCGCCCACGACCTGCCCCCCGATTCCATCGACTACGTGTTCACCGATCCGCCCTTCGGCGAGAACATCTTCTACGCCGACCTCAACTACCTCGTCGAGTCCTGGCACCGCGCGCGTACGCGCAGCGACCCCGAGGCCATCGTCGACCGGCCCAAGGGCAAATCCATCGCCGACTACCAGCGCCTGATGCAGCGCTGCTTCGAGGCCTACCGCCGCGCCCTCAAGCCCGGCCGCTGGATGACCGTCGTCTTCCACAACTCGCGCAACGCCATCTGGAACGCCATCCAGGAGGCCATGCTCGCCGCCGGCTTCGTCGTCGCCGACGTCCGCACTCTCGACAAGGGCCAGGGCTCGTACCGGCAGGTCACCAGCACCGCCGTCAAGCAGGACCTCGTCATCTCCGCCTACAAGCCCAACGGCGGCCTCGAGGAACGCTTCCGCCTGCAGGCCGGCAGCGAGGACGGCGCCTGGGACTTCGTCCGCACCCATCTGCGTCGTCTCCCAGTCTTCGTCGGCGCGGACGGCCGCGCCGAGGTCATCGCCGAGCGCCAGGGCTACCTCCTCTTCGACCGCATGGTCGCCTTTCACGTCCAGCGCGGCGTCACCGTCCCGCTCTCGGCCGCCGAGTTCCACGCCGGACTCCGCCGCCGCTTCCCCGAACGCGACGGCATGTTCTTCCTGCCCGAGCAGGTCGTCGAGTACGACCCCCGTCGACTCGCCACCCGCGAGCTCGTCCAGCTCGACCTCTTCGTCCGCGACGAGGACACCGCCATCCAGTGGCTCCGCCGGCAGCTCGAACGCAAGCCGCAGACCTTCCAGGAGATCCACCCGCAGTTCATCCGCGAACTCGCGGGCTGGCTGAAGCACGAGCGCATGATCGACCTCTCCGACTTCCTCGCCCAGAACTTCCTCCGCTACGACGGCGCCGGCGAGGTGCCCGGCCCCATCCACGCCTACCTATCCACCAACTTCAAGGATCTCCGCAACCTCCCCAAGGACGACTTTGCGCTCCGCGAGAAGGCACGGGACCGCTGGTACGTCCCCGACCCGCACAAGGCCACCGACCTCGCCGAGGTCCGTACCCGCAACCTGCTCCGCGAGTTCGACGAATACAAGACGTCCCCGCAGCGTCGCCTCAAGCTCTTCCGGCTCGAAGCCGTCCGCGCCGGCTTCCGCCGCGCCTGGCAGACCAAGGACTACGACACAATCGTCGAGGTTGCTGACAAGATCCCTCACGACGTGCTGCACGAAGATCCCAAGCTGTTGATGTGGTACGATCATGCACTCGTCCGCAGCCGTGACCACTCGGGATAAACACGCATGCCGTTGGGCGGAAATGCTGGGCCTGCCGGGACCTCAGACACTGCCGTCCCTTTGGCGGACTGCCGGAACCTTCTTGGGCAGAGGCAGGTAAGGGTGCACCATGGACGCCAATGATTATATTGCACAACGTGTCGATGACCAGATCGGATGGTATGATCGGAAGAGCTGCTCCAACCAGTGGTGGTACAAGCGACTTAGGTTCACGGAGTTCTGCGCGGCTGCTTTCATACCGTTTCTGGCGACGTATTTGGAGCCGGGTGTCCCTGGGACCAAGATCACAATAGGCGCCCTCGGCGTACTGATCACGGTTATCACAGCTACGCTGAGCCTGTACCGCCACCAGGAGCACTGGGTCGAGTACCGTACTATGTGCGAGTCCTTGAAGAATGAGAAGTTCTTGTTTCTCACCGGGAGTGGGCCATACCTCAGCAGATCGACAACAAGGTTTCAGATCTTCGTAGAACGCATTGAGACACTCATATCCAGGGAAAACAGCAACTGGGCGCGATACATGACGCAGCAAGGCGAGGAGAACGAGAATGGCCAAACGTAGAGTCTTCATCAGCTTCGACTATGACAACGACAATCATTACAAGAACCTCTTGGTTGCGTGGAACAAGAATGAACACTTCGATTTTGGCTTTTATGATGGATCCGTGACTGTGCCCGTAAATAGCGACAGTGCGGCTGCCGTCCGCCGTGTTATCTCTGGACGAATCGGAAACTGCCCCCGGTTTCTCTGCATCGTGGGCGATGAAACCCACAAGAGCGACTGGGTTGCATGGGAAATCGACAAAGCTGTTGAGTTGAGTCGCAAAATCATAGCTGTTAAGACAGTCTTTACCAACAAGACTCCTTCGAATCTCCTTGGTGTTGGAGCAACCTGGGCGCGATCCTTCAGGTTTGACTCCATCAAGAAGGCGCTTGAGGAAAGCTGATGGGTGCCCACGAACGACATCGCTGTGGGTGTGTTCTTGCGCCCGTGGGATAGCGATTTCGCGGGCAGCGTGGCGTGAGTGTTTACTCCGGTCGTCCCTTGCCGCGACCATGGAACGCTACAGATTGCCTTGGCGGACTCGGGACGATGCTAATGGTGGGCGTCAACGGTCGCGCTCGACACACTGGAGGACAGCGCTGACCGTCTGCGCGGCGCCAGTGGTTGGCTGCCAGCTCGCGCGTGCGCTCGCGGGACGCGGCAATGACACTTCGCGATACACACGAAACCTCGAAGACCAACGAGCGACGCCAGGGCTGGTCGAGATGATCGTCTGGTACGTAGCCGGCATGGTCGGGTCCTACGTGATCGCCATCAGGTGGGGTGCCTGCACCGGGCAGCTCTAGGTCTAGGCAGGGGGACCGGTGCCCACCGGGCGGGCCGGCGTAATGCGCCCCGCGGCATTCCGCCGCCGGCCGGGCCCCAATCCCCGGGTGCGCGAGTGCGCACTCGCGGTCGCCCGGGCCGGGATTGGTCGGCCAGCCTGCACCGGTAGACGGGGTCGAGGCGCACCGGTCTCGCAGCCTCGCGAAAGATGGGTGGGGCCGGCGTACCCGGCATGAGGTGAACGACACGATGTCAATCGATGCCGCGGCCCTGTGGCGGCAGGTTGCACTGGGCGAGGACACGAGTCTCGAGCTGAAGGAGGCCCGCTTCCGGGGCGACCGGGTTGTCGGCCCCAGGCGGGACGAGCTGGCGGACGAGCTGGCGGCGATGGCCAACGACCGGGGCGGGCGGCTCGTCCTCGGCGTGACCGACGCGCGCCGGGCGCAGGGACTCGACGCGGCGCAGCTGGATGCACTGGCGGACTTCGTGACCGAGATCTGCGCCGACAGCGTGAAGCCGCCGCTGGACTTCAGCCTGTTCCGGGTGGCGGCACCGGAGGCGGCGGGGGGCGGCGCGCTGGTCGTCGATCTGCCGGAGGGTGCGGCGGTGCATCGGTCGCCGGGTGGGCACTTCCGCCGTCGAGGCGACCGGAAGCGGCGGATGGATGACGCGGAGGTCCGCCGGTTGACGCAGGCGCGGGGTCAGTCGGACGTCGCGTCTACGGATACGCAGGTGGTACGGGGCAGCGGCGCCAACAGCCTGCAGCCGTCGCTGTGGCGGCAGTACGCGAGCTCGCGGACGGACGAGCCCGCGGAGGTCGCGTTGTCGAAGCTGAAGTTCGTGAAGGACGACGCACACGGCGCGCTCCGGGCCACCGTCGGCGGGGTCCTGCTGGCGGCGGAGGACCCGCGGGAGTGGCTGCCCAACGCCTGGATTCAGGCCGTCTGCTACCGCGGTGCCCGGATGGACGCCGGCCGGCAGATCGACGCGCAGGACATCGCGGGCCCCCTCGACCGACAGGTACGCGACGCGGTGCGCTTCGTCGTCCGCAACCGGCGCGTGGCCGCGTACAAGGACCCGGCCCGCGCCGACGTGCCGCAGTTCAGCGAACGCGCGGTGTTCGAGGCGGTGGTCAACGCCGTGGTGCATCGCGACTACGCGGTGTCGGGGTCGCACATCCGCCTGTTCCTGTTCGACGACCGCCTGGAGCTGTACTCGCCCGGCGGGCTGTGCAACTCGATGACGACCGACGACCTGCGCACCAGCCAGTTCACACGCAACGAGCTGTTGGCGACGCGGCTGGGGCAGTGCCCGGTCGGCGACGTGCCCGGCGCCGGCGGGCGGCGCTGCTTCATCGAACGGCGGGGCGAGGGCATCGCCGCCATCGAGGACGAGACGTTCGCGCTGGCCGGCGAGCGGCCGGTGTTCGAGCTGATCGGGGAGCGCGAGCTCAGGCTCGTCCTGCCCGCCGCCAGGCCGCCGGAGGCGGAGGGAGTAGAGGCCCGGGTCACGGTGCGGCACGCCGTTACGGACCGGCCGCTGCCGGACGTGCATGTGCTGCTGCTCTACCCGAACCGGACTTGGCGCGAGACACGCACCGACGCCGCGGGGCGCGCCGACTTCGTGCTCTACGCGAAGCTGCCGATGACCGTGCTGTGCGCCGCGCGGGGCTTCGCGGCGTACGTGGCGCGCGACCATCGGCCCGACGAGTCGCTGGCGGTACGCCTGGCGCCGGTCGCGGACGGGGGCTCGCTGATCATCGCCGACGGCGCGGGACGCCTGCCGGGCATTCAAGGGCGGCTGAACCCCCTCATCGACACGCTGGATCGCACGTACCTCTACACCGAGGACATTGCCGTCAACGACGGCATGACCCAGCCCGTGCGCTTCGCGCTGAACGAGCCGGTCCGGCTGACGGACGCGGTCGGGGCGACCGCCACCGTCCGGTTCCGCGAGATGGTGGGCGTGTCGTGCATCTTGGACTACGGCTACACCGGCTGACGGGATGCCGCGCACGTCAACCAGAACGGCGGCCGGCGGCTGGCGCGACGAGATCCTCCGCGAATTCACCCCCGGCGTCGCCCGCCTCACCATCGTGGACGACCCGGACGGCCTGCTCGCGGAGGCAGGCACGGTCGAGACGCTCCGGACCCGCGGCTTCGACGTGGTCCCGGTGGCTGACCGCGTTGCGTTCCGGTACTTCTACGAGTCGCGCTACCGGTCCCGCCGGGACCCGGGCGGGCTCGCGGACGTGGTCGCGGTGTTCACCGCCGCGCGGCACGAGCAGGTCGTGCCCTACGACCTGCTGCAGGCGAGTCGAAGGCTGTCGCTCAGCCTCGCCAATCTGTTCCCCAAGCTGAGCTGGGGAGTCGTGGCGGGGATGAACCCGAGCGATCTCGACCCCCTGCATGCGGCCCAGGTCCAGGAGCCGCCGAGGCGGCCGCTCGACGCGTTCAGGACGCGGAAGTTCGTACTCCGCCACGTCTTCGGCATCACACCCGAGACGATCAGGCAGGCGCCGGACCTGCTCGGCGTCCTGCTGCGACTGCACTACCGCCGGCTGCGGCTGACGGCGGACATGGAGCGCCATCTCGTCGAGGCACTGCAGCGAAAGTCCGCGTTCAGGGCCTGGCCCCTGGCGCAGATCGTGGCCCACGCCGACGCGTTCTTCGCATTCCTGCAGGAACGCTGGCCGATCTTCCTCGACCGCCTGACGTCGGGCCCGGCCGCGGTGCGCGAGACGCGGCCGGGCTGGGCGCCGGCGTTCTCCGGCCCGGCCGAGCTGCCGTTCGACCATCCCGACGTGCGGGTCTACATCGACAACCTCTTTCTGGAAGGCGCCCTGAGGCCCGTGACGCACCCGCGCGGGCGGGAGGTCGCCGAGCCGTGGGCGCGGGCCGGCGTCGCCATCGACCCGCGGGCCGACCGGCGTCGCCGGCTCGACAGGCTGCTGCAGTCGGTCGAGGCGTCGCTGCCCGACGCCGGGGCCGGGCACCACGACTGGCTGAACTTCGCACCGCGGTGGGCTCAGGCGAGCGCACTGGTCTTCGACGCCGACGCCGCCGCCGACCCGGCCAGCGAAGACACTCGGGCGCGGTACGAGCGCATCCGTGACCGCATCGACGACCGGTTCATCGCGTGGCTTCGCCAGCGCTTCGAGGCGTTGCACAACCTGCCTCCCTCGACGCCGGTGATGATTCACCACGTTCCCCGCGCTCTCGCCCGGCGCGTGCACGAGTCGCCGGACCGCAAGGTCGCGCTGGTCGTGATGGACGGCCTCGCCTTCGACCAGTGGGTGACGGTCCGCTCGGTACTCGCGGAGCAGCGCCCCGAGTTGCGGTTTCGCGAGGACAGCCTGTTCGCCTGGATCCCCACGCTGACCACGGTCTCGCGACAGGCCTGTTTCGCAGGGCGGCTGCCGCGGTACTTCCCGACCAGCATCGACTCGACCGGCCGCGAGTCGGCGGCTTGGAAACGGTTCTGGGGAGACGAGGGGCTGGACGCGGCACGGGTCGTCTACGCGAAGAACCTGCGCGAGTCGTCGGACCTGCAGGCTATCGATCCGCTCGTGTCGCGCCCCAGGGTGCGCGTGGCGGGGCTGGTGATCGACGCGGTGGATCGGATCATGCACGGCATGCAGCTCGGAAGCGCCGGAATGCACAACCAAGTCCTCCAGTGGACGCGCGAAGGCATGCTGGCCTCGCTGCTCGACACCCTCTTCGGCCTCGGATTCGAGGTCTTCCTGACCTCGGACCACGGGAACGTCGAGACCACCGGGTGCGGCGCGCCCCGGGAGGGCTCGATAGCGGAACTGGCCGGACGGCGCGTGCGCGTCTTCTCCGACCGGGCTCTGCGGGCACGCGTCGCGAAGCGGTTCCCCGGCGCGCTGGCGTGGCACGCGGGCGGGCTGCCCGAGAGCTACCTCGCCCTGCTGGCCCCCGCGCGCCAGTCGTTCGTGCGCGAGTCGGAGCGGCCGGTGGCCCACGGGGGCGTCACGGTGGAGGAGGTCGTGGTTCCGTTCGTCGCGATCGAGCGGTCCGGGCCGACCACGGTGACGGTTTCCGCCGACCAGGAGGGAGTCGTCGAGCCCTCGGTCGAGGGCGGGGGGACGTGATGCCCGCCGGGACGCGCCGCCTTATCGGGTTCGACCGAAAGATCCGCCTGCACTGGCTGGACGCGACGGCCGATTGGACCGCGCAGGGGCTGGCCGCGACGGCGGTCCGGGGGCAGCTCGAACGGCTCCTCGACGGCCAAGTCGCGGGGGAGGGCGCCCACAGCGCGCGCGGGAAGACGATGACGGTGCTGCTGCACATCTGGACGGCCGTGCCCGACGCGGTCGTGCCGCTCCGGGACGACGCCCTCGCCCAGCTAAGCGGCCGCGGCGGGCGCGACCGGCTGCCGCTGCACTGGGGCATGTGCCTGGCCACCTACCCCTTCTTCCGCGACGTCGCGGCGACCACCGGCCGGCTCCTCGCGTTGCAGGGGGCGGCGGCGCAGACGCAGATCGTCCGGCGCATGGCCGAGTCGTGGGGCGAGCGGACGACGGCAACGCGCGCCGTGCAGCGCATCGTCCGCTCCTGCGTCGAATGGGGGGTGCTCGTGGAAACCGGCGACCGAGGAACCTACGCTCCCGCGGCCAAGATGCCCGTCGCCGGTGTCGGTCCGTGGTTGCTGGAAGCCGGCCTCGTGGGCAGCGGCCGGCGCGAGTACCCCTTGCGTGCTCTCGCGGCCGGCCCCGCGTTCTATCCGTTCGACATGTCCCTGTCCGGCCAGGGCGTCCGCGGCAACCCGCGGCTGGAGGTCTGCCGGCAGGGACTCGACGAGGACGTGGTGATGCTGAGCGCCATCAGGCGAACGGATTGACGATGGTCAGCCCGGCGATGCGCCGACCGGCCTGGAGGTCTTCGGTCAGCAGGGTGTCGCAACCGTCGGCGAGCGCCGACGCCACGATCAGAGCGTCGTAGAAGCTGAAGTCGTGCAACCGGGCGAGGTCGACGGCGCGCAGGTGGATGTCGACGTCGATGGGGCGCACGGGGCCGAGCGCCTCGCGGACATCGGCGAGGGTATCGGCGATCACGTCCCAGTCCAGCCGGAACTTGCGGCGCAGCACGGACGCGAACTCGTTCATGACCTGCACGCTGACGACGCCGCCAGCCAGGATGACCTGCCGCGCCGTTTCGCTCTTCGGACCGGCTCCCTGAGCGTAGATCAGCACGTTGGTGTCGATGAACGTGCTCATCGGAGGTTCGCCTCGTCACGGTCGAAGACGTAGCCGGCCGGCAGGCGCAGCCCGCGGGCGCGCATGCGGTCGACCGCCTGCTCGCGCCGCGCGTCTCTTCTGACCTCGATGCGCGTCGACGTCGCCGCCACGATCTGCAGATCGTCGCCGGGCTTCAGGCCGAGGTCGTCGACCAGCGCCCGAGGCAGCCGCACGCCCAAGCTGTTGCCCCACTCGGAAACCCGCATGCCGCCTCCTGGATATCCTCGCTCCGGCAGGATATCATGGGTCGGCCACGCCGTCCGGCAGGAGCCGGCCGCCCGTGGTCCCGGGGCACGCGCCGGGCTGCAGGTGTGCGACGATGAGCGGGGGGCCGGGCGGCATGCTACGCCCCGGAGTCCGCACGGCACGGCGGAGACTCCCGCCGAATTGGGTTGGAGGGGCCGCCAAGGTGACGCTGCCGGGGCCGGGCTGACGGCCGCAACCGCCACCGCCACACCAGGGAGGAGCAGAACGCAGTGACTGATCGCAGCCGCACGCCAATCGACGGGCCCGCCGCCCCCGCATCTCTCTCCCGCCGGCGTTTCGTCGGCCGAACCGCCGGCGCCCTCGCCGCTGCGCCCTTCGTCCGGCCCCTGGCCCTGCTCGGCCAGCCGGCGGTGCGGCCGGCGCCGGGCATGCCCGAGCCGCAGCTCGTGGACACCAACGGCATCCGGATGGCGGTGTACGAGCGCGGCGAGGGCCTGCCCGTCGTGTTCGTCCACGGTTTCCCCGAACTCGCCTACTCGTGGCGCCACCAGATGCGCTCGTACCCGGCGGCGGGCCTGCGGGCCATCGCCCCGGACATGCGCGGCTACGGCCTGACCGACCGGCCGGCGGACGTCGCGGGCTACGCGATTCCGAACCTGTGCGCCGACCTCGTCGGGCTGCTCGACGCCCTCGACATCGAGCAGGCCCTCTTCTGCGGCCACGACTGGGGCGGGGCGGCGGTGTGGGCGATGCCCCGGTTGCACCCCGACCGCGTGCTCGGGGTCATCGGCGTGAACACCCCCGCGTCCGGGGGTCCGCCCCCGAGCGAGCCGCCCGAGGAGCCGCTGATCGTCTTCACCGAGAACTACTACGCCGCGACGTTCCTCGAGCCGGGCCGCGCCGAGGCGGTCATGTCGCGCGACGTGCGGCGGGCGCTCGAGATGATCTTCCGCCGGGGCTGGTACTGGGACGTCGAGAACATGCGCCGCTACCCGCCCGACTCGGCCGAGAAGACGATGGACATGCTGCGCATGATCGAGGAAGGCGACTACCAGGGCGAGCTCATCCTGCCCCCGGACGTCCTCGACTACTGGGTGGAGACGTTCGAGGCGACCGGGTTCACCGGGGGCCTCAGCTACTACCGGGCGAACATGGGCGGAGGCGCGTCGGCGCCGGGCGGCGACATCGACGTGCCGTGCCTCTACGTGGGGGCCGAGAACGACACGATCCTGCGCCCGTCCTCGTCCGACCGCATGCCGGCGTTCATCCCCGACCTGGAGCGCCACGTCATCGCCGACTGCGGCCACTGGACGCAGCAGGAGAAGCCGGCGGAGTTCGACCGCTTGACGTTGGACTGGATTCGCCGGAAATTCTCGGCCGCCTGACGTGACGCCCGACAGGCTCGACGCTCGCATTGCCGCGCTTGAAGTGTGTCCGATCGAGTGGACGGTCGGGATGCCGGGATCGCCGTCGCCGGCATCGTGATCGCCCTTCTGCGCCTCATGGTCAAGGAAGGGCGGCTCACTACCCACCAGGCGAGATCGCCGGCATCGCGATCGCCTTTCTGCGCCTCCTGGGCTGAGCCCGCGCCGCCATTCCACACGTCCCCTGCCAACAGATGCGCGTGGAGACGCCGCCAGACACTGCGACCGTCGGCGTCGCCGAGCACGGCAACTCGGCGGTGCTGGTCACCGTCGGGTCCGACGGCCGGCTCCTCGACCGCCGCCGCATCGACCTGACGAGCGGACTGCCGACTCATCCCCATCACCATGAGGGGTCGTGGGCGGTGGGGCGCTATCGGGGCAGCCCGTGGGCGCGGGAGATCTCGCTCGCCGAGGCCGTGGAACTCGTCGAACGCGTGCGGGAGTCCGCGGGGCAGGGGGCTCGGGAGGGGCTGGAGACGCTGGCCGCGGCAGTGCCCGCGCCGATCGCCGCGATCGCGATCCGCGTCTGCCCCGTCCTGCCGCCGACGACCGAGGAACGCATCGGCGACAACCGCGCGCAGGCCGTCGCCGACTCCGTCATGTATCGCGAGGCCCTTGCGGCCGCGGCGGAAACGCGCGGCTGGTCCGTGCGCTGGTACGACCGCGAGCGCGTGTTCCGCGAGGCGTCGACGGCGATCCGCCGCGACGACATCGACGCGGTGCTCTCGGCGATGGGTCGATTGGTAGGGCCGCCCTGGCGAGCCCGGCACAAGCTTGCGGCGGCGGCGGCCCTGGCCGCCTTGGCGCGGCCGGCGCCTTGAACGACCCGCGGGGCGGAACCCGCCGGATGCCGCGCATACCGCGGATGCCGCGCTCGGTCCGTTCCCATCGCGGCCCCGGGAACGGCGGCCCTGGCCGCCTTGGCGCGGCCCGCGCCATGATCGACCCGCGGGGCGGAACCCGCCGGATGCCGCGGATGCCGCGCTCGGTCCGTTCCCCTCGCGGCCCCCGGAACGGCGGCCCTGGCCGCCTTGGCGCGGCCCGCGCCTTGAACGACCCGCGGGGCGGGACCCGCCGGATACCGCGGATACCGCGCTCGGTCCGTTCCCTTCGCGGCCCCGGAAGCAACGGCCCTGGTTGCCTTGGCGCGGCCGGCTCCTTGAACGACCCTACTCGGTCCGTTCCCTTCGCGGCCCCGGAACGGCGGCGGCTTCCGCGCGGGCCGGCCGTCCTCCGTACGCACGTCGACCGCGGCCGGGCCCTCCCCGCCCGCGTCCGCTATCGCGGGAACGCCGACAGGCCGGGCTCCACCCCGTCCGGCAGCGGTGTCCGCGCGGTGTTCATCACCATCGCCAGCATCTGGTAGTAGCCCAGGATGCCGATGGCGTCGATGACGCCCTTCTCGCCGAAATGCGACACCATGCGCGCATAGGTCGGGTCACTGACGCCGTGGTTGCGCAGCAGCTCCATGCAGAAGTCGTAGACTGCGGCCTCGTCGGCGGCGAGGCCCGTCGGGCGCCGCCCCTCGGCCACCGCCTCGACGATGGCGGCGTCGAGCCCCTCGCGCTCGGCGATCGGCGCGTGCACGTACCACTCGTAGTTCTGCGTCCAGTGGCGCGCCGTCAGGAGGATGACGAACTCGCTGAGGCGCGGCGGCAGCGCGCTCCGGAAGCGCACGTAGTCGCCGACGTTGCGCGCCCGATTCATCATCTCGGGGCTCCGCAGCATCACCATGAACGGCCCGCCCACGCGGTCGGTGTTTCGCGCCTGCTTGAACACCTCGACGGCGGCAGTCTGCTCGGGGGTCATCTCGTCCGCCGCCAGCGGTGGCATGCGGTCCTGGGCGGTGGCGGTCATGGCATGTGTCAGGGTCAGCAGCACGGCGGTCACGAGTGCGCGGGCGGCGACGCGGGGCGGCGCCGATCGACTCTGAATGTGCATGGGCGTGTCCTCACGCTTCGGGCCGCGGCCGGGCGAGGCGCCGGCTCCTCGCGCGACGACCGCGCGCGGGCCGAGCGAACGATTTCGCGTTCGACGCGGCCGGCGGTCCAATCAAGGACCTCGCGCGACGACCGCGCGCGGGCCGAGCGAACGACTTCGCGTTCGACGCGGCCGGCGGTCCAATCGAGGACGCGCGACGACCGCGCGCGGGCCGAGCGAGCGACTTCGCGTTCGACGCGGCCGGCGGTCCAATCGAGGACCTCGCGCGACGACCGCGCGCGGGCCGAGCGAGCGACTTCGCGCTCGACGCGGCCGGCGGTCGAATCAAGGACGCCGCGCGACCGCGCGCGGGCCGAGAGCGCGCGGGCCGAGCGGGCGACGGCGCTGCCGGTCCCCGCTCTCCCGTTCCATCCCGACGCCTAGCGGGCCGGTCGCGCCGCGAACCCGGCAGCCCCGGATCGCTGACCGGTTCCGTCGGTCGCACCACCCGGGGCTGCGCGTCCGATTCGGGGGCAGGCGCTACAGCCCCCGGATCATCACGTTGCGGAACTTCACGACGCCGAAGCCGTACTGCAGGGCGATCGGCCCCGAGGCGAACTGCTCGTCCTCGACGTCGACCATCTGCTCGCCGTTCAGCCACACCCGCAGCCGCGGCCCCTCGGCGATGATCTCGTAGGTGTTCCAGCGGCCGGGGCTGTCGACTTGGCTGGCGGGAGCCGCGATGTGGACGATGCCGCCGGTGCGGTACGTCTGGTCCGGGCGGGTGTCGAAGATGTTGACCTCGTACGAGTTGCGGTCGTTGACGCTCGTGGCGTCGGCGCAGCGGATGAAGATGCCGCTGTTGGCGGGCTCCTCGACCGCGTACTGCAGGACGAGCTCGAAGTCGCCGTACGACTCGGGGGTCACGAGGAACCCGGCGCCGCTGTCGGCCTGCGCCGCGCCGTCGACGATCGACCAGTTGGCGTCGCCGATCTGGTTCCAGCCGTCGAGGGACGAGCCATCGAGCAGGGTCGTCCAGGCCGCGTCCTGGGCCGATGCCGGCGCGGAGAGCCCGAGGGTGGCGGCGGTGAAGAGAGCGACGGCGAAGACGGTGGTGCGCTTCATTGGATGGTCTCCCTGTTGGCATGGGTGACGCCCCTCGACGGGGCGCCGGTCGTTCCGTTCCCGAGCCGGGCCGTCCTGTTCGGCCATCGTCGCCCGGCGGCTCTCCCCGCCGCCCGAACGACACGCTCGGCTGGTCCTTTCGACGGCGCAGCCCCCACTTCGGCCGGGGCGGCAACGCGACTTCCGGGCCGCCCCTGTCGATGGCGCAGCCCACACCACGGTGCCGGGGGCGGACCACGCCGGGCCGGAAACGGCGACTTCGCGGCTCCGGTGGCCTCGTCACCCCCACGACGAGGGTTGACGCGCCGCCCCTCGTGCACGTGTATTCGGCGCGCCGACGGCCCGCCGGGCTACTGCTCGGACGCCGCCAGCTCTTCCGCGCGGGCCCCCGACAGCAGGTTCATCATGCCGTAGTTGCCCTCGTGGCAGGCGTACTCGAACATTTCCGACCCGCGCTTCATCGGCAGCGCCACGGTGAACGGCCGCGTGAAGGTGACCGGATCGTCGACGGTGTACTCGTAGAGCAGCGTGTCGGCGTCGATGCGGCGGAACCGCTCGATCAGGTGCAGCGTCTCGCCCGACCCGATGGACTGCACGACGGACGGGGTGAAGCTGGCGGTGTTGGCGGTGAAGTTGGTGGTCTCGACGACGAGCGTGTCGCCCTCCCAGCGCCCGCGCGAGCTGCCCAGCCACTGGCGCAGGTCGTCAGGGAGCGGCGCGCGCCCGTCGAGGGGCACGATGCGCGAGTCGTGCACCATCTCGTGCAGGATGACCACATGGTCGGCGGTCTGGAAGATCTGGATGTTCTGGTTGTAGCCGCCGGGCACGATGGGAGGCCCGGTGTTGAACCCGAGCAGGCACCGCTCGGCGATGCCGCGGTCCTCGGGGCCGTCGCTGCCGATGCCGCCGACGCGGAACCGGACCGGCCGCGTCGCCCCGGGGCCGGGGCCCTGCCGGTCCGCGCCCGGCTGCGCCTCGGGCACCCTGCCGTCGGGAGGATCGACGATGAGCGAGGTCCGCCGGTCGTCGACGACCCCGGCCCCGCGGTCGAACCAGAAATTGTTGTACGCGCCCACGTCGCCGCCCGCCGGCAACGGCTCGGTGCGGACTTCGCTCGGCTGGTCGGCCTCGACGGCGCGCTGCGCGGCCGCCGCCTCGACCTCGGCCGCCTCCTCCGCCGTCAGCTCGGCGGCTTGGTCCTCGGGGCGCTGCAGCGGGGTCAGGGTCCGGAAGTCCCACACCCCCTGGAGGTCCGGAGTGCCATCGGGCAGGCGAGGCACGTTCGATTCCGACTGGGCGGCGGCGGGGGCGGACACGACCACGGCCAGCGCGGTCAGCACCAGCGCGGCGCCGAAGGTTCGTTTCTGCATCTCGTACACTCCTGGCTTTACCTCTCGCTACGGACGAACACTGCCGAAACGGGCGAACTCAGGCCGCCTCGACCCCGACCTCTCGGCGTTCAAGACCGACGACGGCGAACCAAGGATACCGCACGCGGGACCGGGGCCGCGACTCGGGCGAGACGGGGCGGGAAGCCGCCCGGCCCGGTCGGTTCACTCGCCGCAGAGCCGGGGGGAGCCCTCCGGGCGCCGTCCGACATCCCGCCGCCGGGGTGGAGCGGGGTCGTGCGGCGCGGGCCGTCCGCCACGCTACCCGCGGCGTCGACGTTCCGCCTCGTTCTTCTTCGCCGGCGTTCCGCGAGGGCGCGGGGCGCGCTCCGCATCGCCGGTTCTCGCGTCGGCCGGAACACGGCGTTCCGCGAGGGCGCGGGGCGCGCTCCGCATCGCCGGTTCTCGCGTCGGCCGGAACACGGCGTTCCGCGAGGGCGCGGGGCGCGCCGTCATCCGCCCCGTCCCTCATTCCGCGGCCGACGGGGAGCCGGCGGCGGCGGCGCTCATCTCCTCGATCAGCGTGATCAGCGCCGACAGGTCGTCGTGGCCGCGGTCCCGCCCCATCAGGGCGTTGACGAACTGCTTGGTCAGGGACGCGGCGGGCAGGGCGGCGCCGCGGTCGTGGGCGAGGCGGAGGGCGATGTCGAGGTCCTTGTGGTAGAGCCGCGACTCGATGCCCGCGCTGAAGTCGCGCGACGCCATGCGCGCGCCGAACACGTCGAGCACGCGGCTCGAGGCCATTCCCCCCATCATCGCTTGGCGCACGCGCTCGACATCGAGCCCGCAGCGACCGGCGAGGGCCAGGGCCTCGGCCGCGCCCAGCGCGTTGACCAGCAGCGCGAGCTGGTGGCAAGCCTTGGTGGTCTGACCGGCGCCGGATTCGCCGACGTGAATCACCTTCGGCCCCAGCAACGCGAACAGCGGCTTCGCGCGCTGGACCGCGGCGGGCGACCCTCCCACCATCATCGTCAGCGTCGCGTCGCGCGCGCCCTGCGGCCCGCCCGACACCGGCGAGTCGAGCATGTCGATCTCGCGCTCGCCGAGCCGGGCCGCGATGTCCCGGGTGACGGTGGGGTCGATGGTGCTCATGTCGATGACGAGGCTCCCGGGGCGCGCGCCGTGGACGACGCCCTCCGGGCCGAGCAGCACCTGCTCGACGTCGTGGGTCCCCGTCACCATGGTGAAGACGACCTCGCTGCGCCCGGCCACCGCCGCAGGGGTGGGGCAGACGGCCGCGCCCGCTTCCGCGAGGGGGCGCGTCGACACGGCGCGCCGGGCGAACACCGCCATGGCGTGGCCGCCGTTCATCAGGTGGCGCGCCATCGGGCGCCCCATGGTCCCGAGTCCGATGAAGCCGAGCTGCATCCGTCGTCCGTTCTGCCCGCGCGCGGCGAGCGGCCGGCTGGTTTCCTCGCGGCCCACGGTGGTCGCCGGCGATTCGGTCAGCGGTGCGAACGACCGCGGCCGCGCCCCGACTCCCGCCCGCGAGGCGACCCCCGGCGCCGTCCGCAAGCGCGGCGTGTCAGCGGCCGCCGGCGTGGTCAGCGCGCGCCGAGGCCCTGCTTCTTCCAGTAGCGCGCGAGCCCGAGCCAGCACATCGAGAACGGGGCGGCCATGTCGTAGAGCGCCGCCTGCGACTCGGGCATGCGCCGGCGCAGATAGCGCCTCGTGTCGGCGACGAACCGGTCGGCGCGCTCCTCGGCGGGGACGTCCTCGTCGATGATGGCGCGCGCCACCGCGGCCAGCCCGTCCAGGTGCTCGACGAGGTCCGCGAGCTGGTCGGCGGCGTCCTCGTGGGGGCCGAAGTGGGTGACGAACAGCGTGTCCGCCCGCCAGTCGGCGATGCGCCGGATGCTCGCCTTCCACGTGTCGAGGTCGATGTCGGGCGGCGGCGTCGGGGGCAGGGCGAAGCGTTCGGGGCCGACCCGCACCCCTGCGGTGTCGCCAACGAACGCGACGCCGCTCGCGCGGTCGAGGAAGCTGACGTGGTGGGACGCGTGCCCCGGCGTGTAAGCGACCTCGAGCTGCCGGTCGCCCACGGCGAGGCGCTCGCCGCCGTCGAGGACGTGCAGGTTCGCTTCGGGCACCGGAAGGAACTCGCCCCACAACCGGTCCATGTCGTCGCCGTAGAGCCGGCCCGCGCTGTGCAGCAGCTTGCCGGGGTCGGCCATGTGCGGGGCCCCCGCGCCGTGCACGCAAACGCGGATGTCGGGGTTCTCGCGCACCAGGGCGCCGGTGGCCCCGGCATGGTCCAGGTGGATGTGGGTGAGGAGAATCGTCCGGACGTCGGCCAGCGCGATGCCCTGTTCGCGGAGCGACGCGCGCAGGGTGTCGAGGCACGTGGACGGACCGGGGTCCACGAGGGCGGCCCCGCCGGCGTCTTCGAGGACGGCGGTGGCGATGACCCGGGGCTGGCCGAGGAAGTTCAGGTCGGTGTAGGTGATGCCGCGCGCAATCGTTGGCATGGCAGCGGGGATCTTACTATGGCGGCGGTCCGGGAACCGGCGGCTGGGCGTCCGCGGCACTCGGACCGGCCGGGCCGAACGCGGGTCATCGCCGCCCGCCCGCTTCGGGTCGCCGCCCGTCCGCGTCGGGCCGAACGCAGCTCGCCGCCGCCCGTCCGCGTCGGGTCGCCGCCCGTCCGCGTCGGGCCGAACGCAGCTCGTCGCCGCCCGCTCGCGCCGGGTCGCCGCCCGTCCGCGTCGGGCCGAACGCAGCTCGTCGCCGCCCGTCTGCTTCGGGCCGACGGTGCCGAGACTCCGCTGCATTCCACGCCGGGCCGAGGGCCTCCGGGCCGGCGCCCGGCCGGCGCGCGCCTTGACGCCGCCGCCGTCTCCATAGTCTGATGGCAGCAGGATGGTCCACGACCCACGGTCCGAACACGGCGTCCTCGACGAGACCCGCCGGAAGACCCGCGAGCCGACCCGCTACCACGTCACCCTGCTGAACGACGACTACACGACGATGGAGTTCGTCGTGCAGGTGCTCGAGTCGGTCTTCGACAAGAGCCCGGCCGAGGCCTACGGCATCATGATGCAGGTCCACACCCAGGGCCGCGGCCGGTGCGGCGCCTACACCCACGAGATCGCCGAGAACCAAGGTCGCGACCACCCGGGCCCTGGCCAAGCGCGAGGGATTTCCTCTGCAGGCCGTCCTCGAGGAGGAGTAACGGGACCGGCCCATGTTCAGCGCCGCCATCGAGCTGATCCTGAACGTCGCGTACCGCGAGGCGACGGTGCGCCGGCATACCCACCTGACCCTCGAGCACCTGCTCTACGTGCTGGCCCACGACCCGGAGGGAGAGAAGATTCTCACTGCGTGCGGCGCCGACCTGCCGGCCCTGCGGCACGCCCTCGACACGTTCCTCGACGGCCTCGAGCCGTCGAAGAAGGGCCGGCAACGCGAGCCGCAGCAGACCCTGGCGTTCCAGCGCGTGCTGCAGACCGCGGTGCTCCACGTCCAGAGCGCGGGGAAGGACGAGGTCCGCTTCGGCGACGTGCTCGCGGCCATCCTGCAGCAGCCGAACGCGTACGCGGCCGAGCTGCTGCAGTCGCAGGACATCACCCGGCTCGACGTCCTGAACTACATCTCGCACGGCATTACCAAGGCGCCGGCGGGCAACGACGAGCAGCGGCCAGCCCCGGCGCCGGCGGGACCGGCCGGCGACGGCCCCGCCCCCGCGCGCGACCCCCTCTCGGCGTTCGCCGTCAACTTGACCGAGCGCGCCCGGCAGGGCCGGCTCGACCCCCTCGTCGGACGCCGCGACGAGCTGCGGCGCACCCTGCAGATCCTCTGCCGCCGGCGCAAGAACAACCCCGTCTTCGTGGGGGACGCGGGCGTGGGCAAGACGGCGCTGGCGGAGGGGCTGGCCCGCCGGCTGCTCGACGACGACGTCCCCGCGCGCTTGGAGGGCGCCGAGATCTTCGCGCTCGACACCGCCTCGCTGCTCGCGGGCACGCGGTTCCGGGGCGACTTCGAGGAGCGCTTCAAGGCCGTCGTCGACGCCCTCGCGGGGCGCCCGCTGCCCATCCTCTTCATCGACGAGGTGCACGCGACGGTGGGAGCGGGAGCCACCACCGGCGGCACCATGGACCTCGCGATGCTGATCAAGCCGCTGCTGGCGGCGGGCGACCTCCGGCTCGTCGGGTCGACGACGTTCGACGAGTTCAAGCAGATCGAGCGCGACCGCGGGCTGGCCCGCCGGCTGCAGCGGGTGGTCCTCGAGGAGCCCGGCGTCGACGAGACGTTCGAGATCCTGGCGGGGCTGCGGTCGCGCTACGAGGAGCACCATCGGGTGGCGTTCACCGACGCCGCCCTGCGCGCCGCCGCGAAGCTGGCCCGCCGGCACCTGCGCGACTCGCGGCTGCCGGACAGCGCCATCGACGTGCTCGACGAGGCGGGCGCGGGCGTCGCCGTCACCGGGACGGATGCGCCGACCGGGGCGACGGCGGCGGAATCGGCGGCAGACGCGGATCGCGTCGCCGCGGCGGCGGAAGCGGTCGCGGGCGGCGGCGTCGCGGGCGGCGGGGTCGCGGGCGGGGTTGCCGCGGAAGAGGCGGACACCGACCCGCCGCTGCCCCGCGTCACCGCGGCGGACATCGAGGGCGTCATCGCGCGCATGGCCCGCATCCCCGAGAAGCAGGCGACGGCGTCGGACAAGGAGCGGCTGCGCACCCTCGACGAGGCCCTGCGGCGGGTGGTGTTCGGCCAGGACGACGCCGTCGCGGCGGTGGTCACCGCCATCAAGCGCGCGCGGGCCGGGCTCGGGCAGCCCGACCGCCCCGCCGGCTGCTTCCTGTTCACCGGCCCCACCGGCGTCGGCAAGACCGAGCTCGCGAAGCAGCTCGCCATCCACCTCGGCAACGAGTTCATCCGCTACGACATGAGCGAGTACATGGAGAAGCACGCGGTGGCGCGGCTCATCGGCGCCCCGCCGGGCTACGTCGGCTTCGAGCAGGGGGGGCTGCTCGTCGACGCGGTCCGCGCCCATCCCTACGCGGTGCTGCTGCTCGACGAGATCGAGAAGGCCCATCCCGACGTCTACAACATCCTGCTGCAGGTGATGGACCACGCCACCTTGACCGACAACAACGGGCGCAAGGCCGACTTCCGCCAGGTCGTGGTCATCATGACCTCGAACGCGGGGTCCCGCGAGGCCAGCGCGGCGCCCATCGGGTTCGGCGACGACCGCGCGAGCAGCGGCAAGGGCCGCACGAAGGCGGCGATCGAGCGGGCCTTCAGCCCCGAGTTCCGCAACCGCCTCGACGCCATCGTCACCTTCGACAGCCTCGCCCCCGGCGTGGTGGAGACCATCGTCGAGAAGTTCGTCCTCCAGCTCGAGACCCAGCTCGCCGAGCGTCGGGTCGCCATCACCCTCGATCCCGCCGCCCGCACCTGGCTCGCCGGCAAGGGCTACGACCCCACCTACGGCGCCCGCCCCCTCGCCCGCCTCATCCAGACCGAGGTGCGCAACCCCCTCACGGACGAGATCCTCTTCGGCCGCCTGGAGCACGGCGGGACGGTGCGCATCGGCCTCGACGGCGAGGCCCTGCGGTTCGACATCGAGCCGAACCCCCCCGCCGACGATCCGGGCGATCTTGAATGACGAGAGACGACCGGACCGTTCAGACGCCCCGCGCCCACTGCGGGCACGGCCCGGCTGGGTGACGACTTGAAGACGCTGCCGGCGGAGGGCCCGGCCCGCCGCCCCGCCGCCGCTCAGTCGGGCGCGTCGCCTTCGAGCGCGAGCATGAGGTCCTGGAGCCGTTCGATCTCCATCTGCGCGGCATGCAGGATCGCCCGGCGCTCCTGCAGCGTGGGCGACGACCAGCCCTCGCCGTCCAGCTCGACCCGGCCATCGTGGTCGTAGTCGACGAGCACCGCGTCCATCGTTTCGATATAGAGGCGCATCTGCAAGCGCTCCTGCCGGCGCGAGCGGGGCCGCGCCGAGCCGCATTTCGCGGATGGTGACCGGCCCGCGCGCCGGCCGGCGCGAGCGGGACGGCGCGGCGGGGCCGACCCCGAGTCACATGCCGGCCGCGGTCGAGGCGCGTTGCGCATCGTCGACGCCGACGACGACCGCGGTCATGTCGTGATCGGCGAGGGCCGACGCGAAGGCGTAGTCGATGTTCACGGCGGCGGCGCTCAACAGGCGGGTGGCCGCGGCCAGCGCGCCGGGGCCGTTGGGCACGGTGACGTACAGCACCTCCCGCTCGTCGACCGCGTATTCGCGCCCGCGCAGCAAACCCGCCGCGTGGACCGGATTGTCCGGCACGAGGTGAACGACACCGGACGCGTCGAGACTCAGGGCGAGAATGTCGACCTTCTCGTCGCGCAGGGCCTGGCACAACCGCGCCAGCGCGCCGGGCGAGTTCTCCAGCCGCAGGGTGAGCTCGGTGCGAATCGCCATGCCCGGAGCATATCACCGCGATCGCGGCCCAGGGGCCGTGCCCACCCGGCCCGGCCCGGCCCGGCGCGCATCGACCCCCTGGCGGCCCGCGCCGGCGCCTTGCCGCGACGACCACGTCGCCCGACCGTCTGGGCGTACGGCAGTCGACCGGCGAGGCATCCGGCCGGGCTAGACCCGGCCCGAACGCAGCCAGAAACCGGCCCGCGGTCTCCCGGCGTCATTCGGATATAAGATGGGCGTGGGGTGAACCAGTCATGAACGCGTGTCGACTGCTCGGCGCGGCGGGGCTCCTGCTTCTGCTCTCGCATCCGGGCGGCGCCCAACCGCCCGCGGACGGCGCGGGAGCCACCGCCGGCTACGAACCGCTCGTCGAGGCGCTGGAAGCAGCCGTGCTCTCCGGCGACCCCGCCGCCTACGTCGCCCTGGCGTCGCCGACCGCCGACCCCGACGCGGCCCGGCGGTTCGCGAACGAGCAGGTGCGGCCCGGCGTCGACCGGGTCACCGCGACGCCCCGCTTCGAGACCGCGCTCGACGGCCGACCCCAGGGCGACGGGTTTCGGGTGATGGTCGAGCTGTTCCTCGAATCGGGGGCGCGCGGCCGGCTCGAGACGTGGCGGCTCGACGTGGTCAGCGAAGGCGCGGGCCGGGGATGGCGCATCCTCGACCAGGACGCCGTCGACTCGATCGACAACCTGCGCCACCTGCGCATCGACCCCGCGACGCAGTACGCCGCCGACAATCTGGTCGTCACCGGCGAGGACCTCACCTTGACCCTGGAGGAGGGGTCGGCGTTCGTGGCGGAGACCGAAGAGGGGGTCACCGGCCTCGTGCTTCTCGGCGACGGCGTCATGCGGTTCGCACCGCAGCCGGAGGCGGAGCGCGGGCAGGTGGAGATCTTCAGCGGACGCGAGGCGCTGGAGGAGGAGTTCGAGACGGCCTTCGTCCGGCTGCACCCCGACGCGTTCCGGACCCGGGTGTCGACCGGCGCGCTGCGGGCGCGCGGGGTGGACCGGGGCGCCCTGCGCGACGCCGAGGCGGTGCTCGACGAGTTCGCTCCGTTGTCGTTCACCCTCGACCTGTCGGACATCAGCGACCGCGTCTGGTCGCTCCCGCCGGGGCGCGGCGACTTTCTCGCGGAAGTCCGCACCCGGCGGCGCGGCACGCTGACCTACGCGCAGTCGGTCCGGCAGCCGGAGGACATCTCCCTGTTCGAACGGGAGACGAACCGCATCATCTCGCTCTACTCGTCCGCCCGGAAACGCGCGACCCGGGGACGCTACTTCGGGGACGACGACTCGCTGTCGCTCGACATCCTGGACTACGAGGTCACGGCGTCGTTCGAGCCCCTGGGCTTCACCCAGCAGCGGCCGCGCGCGGCCCGCGAGTTCGTCGAGTGCCGCATCGTGGGCTCCACCCGCATCGCGGCGCGGGTGAAGGGGCTGCCGATCACGTCGTTCAGCCTGCGCCTGGCCGACGAGCTCGCCGTGCGCTCGGTCACCTCGAACGAGTTCGGCCCCCTGCTCTTCTTTCGGATGAACGGGCAGAACAACCTCGTGATCAACCTGCCCGAGGAGGTCGCCGGCGGCACCGAGTTCACGGTGACGGTGACCTACGATGGCGATCTCGCGACGCAGGAGCTCGACGAGAACTGGATCGGGAGGCAGCGCGTCCTCCTCGAGCTCGAGCCGCTGTTCGGCCTCGGGGAGCCTCGCTACATCTACAGCAACCGCAGCTACTGGTACCCGCAGTCGCTGGTCACCGACTACGCCACGGCGACCCTCGACCTGTCGGTCCCCCCCGGCTGGGGCGTCGTCGCGAGCGGCGCGCCGGCCGGCGCCAACCCGCCGCTGGCGGACGGCGAATCGGACGGTGAGCCTCGCGAGTTCTCGTTCACGGCTCTCCAGCCCGCGCGCTACCTGTCGGCGGTCATCTCCCGGTTCGAAGATCATCCTTCGCCGGTCCGGCGGATCCGACTCGACGACTCCTCGCCCCGGCCCGCGGCCGCGCAGGCCGACGGGGGCGTTTTTTACGGCACCCTTGCGATCAGCGCCTACGGGACCCCCCGGAGCGCGGACGACATCGACGAGACGGCCGAGCGCGCCGCCGACATCGCCGCGTTCTACGCGTCCGTCCTCGGAGACATGCCGTACCCCTCGATGACCCTGGCTCTCACCGACAGCCGCCTCCCCGGCGGGCACAGCCCCGCCTACTTCGCCCTGATGAACCACGAGCTGCCCCGGCCGCCGGGCACCGTCGTGACTTGGCAGACCGATCCGGCGGTCTTCAGCGGCTTCCCGTCCTTCTTTCTCGCCCACGAGGTCGCCCATCAGTGGTGGGGACAGGCGGTCGGCTGGAAGAACTACCACGAGCAGTGGCTGAGCGAGGGGCTCGCGCAGTACTTCGCGGCCCTCTACGCGGAGCACGACGAGGGGCCGGACGTCTTCCAGGACATCATCGAGCGGATGCGGAGCTGGGCGATGCGGCACTCGGACGAGGGGCCGGTCTATCTGGGGTACCGCCTCGGCCATCTCGAGCGCGAGCCGCGGATCTTCCGGGCCCTGGTCTACAACAAGGCCGCGATGGTGCTGCACATGCTGCGCCGCCTGGTGGGAGACGACGCGTTCTTCGCGGGGCTGCGCCGCTTCTACCACGAGTGGCGGTTCCGGAAGGCGGGCACCGACGCGCTGCAGCTCGCGTTCGAGATCGAGGCGGGACGGTCGTTGAGCCGGTTCTTCGATCGCTGGATCCACGAGGCGGAGCTGCCCGAGGTGCGGTTCTCCTCCCGTATCGACCGGACCGGCGGCGGGGAGGAGGTCGTGCTGCGGTTCGAGCAGCGGAGCGAACGGCTGTTCGACCTCCCGGTCACGGTGACGGTGCAGTACCGGTCGGGAGAGGAGGAGTCGGTCGTGGTTCCCGTGATCGATCGGGTGACCGAGCACCGACTGCCGGCGCGGGGGCGCGTGCGCCGAATCTCGGTGAACCGCGACCGCATGGCGCTGGCGAACATCGACCAGTAGGAGATGCCCGAGATGGCGGTCCGGGCCGGTTGGACGCGCGGAGACCGGATGGGACCGGAACGCCGGCCGCGGCGCCGTCGGGACGATATGATGACGGCGCGCCCTCCGGCGCAATGGGAGGCGACCTTGAGTTCGAAGACCCCGTTCCGCGGCTGGGCGCGGCCCGCCCTGACGCTGATTTTCTCCGGTCTGGCCGCTTCCGGCCTGGCCCAGCCGCCCACCGTGTTGATCGACCCGGTCAGCGAGACGGACGCGGTCCACGCCGGCACGACGGCCCGCGTGGGCCTCGACGTCACCCTCGACCCCGGCTACCACGTCAACTCCGAAGCCCCGCTCGACGATCTCCTGATTCCGACGGTGCTGAGGCTCGACCCGCCCGAGGGCTTCGTCCTCGAGGGGGTGGCCTTCCCCGAGGCGATCCTGCTCGATCAGGTCGGGGTGGACGAGCCGCTCGCGGTGTTCGAGGAGGAGTTCACGATCGGGGCGGCGCTGCGCGTCGACGCCTCCCTGGCTCCCGGCGCCTACACCGTCCCCGGCACGCTGCGGTACCAGGCCTGCAACGACCGCATGTGCTTCAACCCGACGAACGCCCCGGTGGAGTTCACCTTGGCGGTGGTGCCGGACAGCGAGTCCCCGGCGACGGTGCGGCCGGACCTGTTCGCCGGCCTGAGAATGACCGACCCCGGCGGGACCGCCCCGGCCCCGGACGCACCCGCCGCCTCCGCGCCGGTCGTCGACGACCTGTCGGTGATGAACGCCCTCGAGGACTTCGAGGTGCTCGGCAGCACCGGCGGGTACCTGGGGACCGAAGCGTTCCTCGGCTTCATGGAGGCGGCCGAGTCGGGGGAGGGCGAGCGCGGCTGGTTCGAGGGCCGCGGACCCCTGGCGATCCTGCTGCTCATCCTGGTCGGCGGCCTCGCCCTGAACCTGACCCCCTGCGTGCTGCCGATGATACCCATCAACCTGGCCATCATCGGCGCCGGCGCCAAGGCCGGCTCCCGCCTGCGGGGCTTCGCCCTCGGCGGGGCCTACGGGGCGGCGATGGCGCTGGTCTACGGCGGTCTCGGGCTCGTCGTCATCCTGACCGCGGGCTCGTTCGGGACGATCAACGCGTCGCCCTGGTTCAACGTCGGGATCGCGGCGCTCTTCGTCGTCCTAGGGCTTGCGATGTTCGACGTCCTCGCCATCGACTTCTCGCGGCTGCAGTCCCGGTTCGCGGTGGGGACCGACCGGGCCGGGTCGTTCCTGGTCGCGTTCGGCATGGGCGCGGTGGCGGCCCTCCTCGCGGGCGCGTGCGTGGCGCCGGTGGTCATCCAGGTCATCGTGTTCTCGAGCAACCTCTACGGGGCCGGCGCCACGATCGCGCTCGCCCTGCCGTTCGTCCTCGGCATCGGGATGGCCCTGCCGTGGCCGATCGCGGGGGCCGGGCTCTCGTGGATGCCGAGGCCGGGGGCCTGGATGGTCCACGTCAAGCACGCCTTCGGCGTGTTCATCCTCGGCACCGCGATCTACTACGGTTACATCGGCTACGGGCTGTTCGCGCAGCGGTGGGTCGATCCCGACGAGGTCGCGAGCAGCGTGCAGGCGCTCCTGGAAGAGGGCTGGCACGCCTCGCTCGGCCAGGGGCTGGCCACGGCGAAGGCCGAGAACAAGCTGGTCCTCGTCGACATGTGGGCCACCTGGTGCAAGAACTGCCTCACCATGGACAGCACCACGCTCAAGGCCCCCGAGGTCGAGGCCGGGCTCGACGACTACGTGAAGGTGAAGTTCCAGGCGGAGGACCTCGACGCCTCGCCGGCCCGGGAGGTGCTGAAGCATCTCGACGGCATCGGGTTGCCCACCTATGCCATTCTGCGTCCGCTCGCGGACGCCCGGCCCACCGGCGACTGAGGGGGGGGAAGAGCCTTGAGCGAACGCCTGCGGAACCTGCTGCTGGTCGCGGTTCCGGTGCTGGCCGCGTGCGCCATGCAGCCGGGGGAGGTCAACCTCGTCAGCTCGTTCGGGGAGCAGATCGCCGCCGTCGACGGCGTGACCGACTTCGAGCAGGACGGCGGCGAGCTGACGCTCATGGGCCCGGACGGGGCGGGCGGCATCGCCTCGTGGCGGGTGCTGATCGAGTCGACCGAGCTCGTCTCGAACGAGGGGAGGCCGCTCGAGGGCCACGTCGTCTCGTCCTGGTATCGGGACGGAGAGCTGATAGAGCCGGACTACAGCATCGGGATGTCGATGCTTCCCAACGAGTTCCTCGAAGCCGGCATCGCGCAGGTGTGCTACGCGCTCTGGGACGAGGCCGATAGCGGCTGGGACTGGTAGCGGTCCCGCGAGGCGGCGCTCAGCCGCCGGCCGGCGCCGGTACCCGGACCCGCAGGGCCTTCGGGTGGATCGTGGCGGACAGGGAGCATCCACCCTGCACCGCCTCTCCGTCGAGGTGAAAGCGGAGCGGCCCGTCGGCGGAGATCGTCACCTCGTCGACCCGTGAGCAGTGCACGTAGGGGTGACGGTCGACGGTGCCGTCGAAGAGGCGCCAGAGGCCCCACGCGGCCCTCGCGGGGCCGATCGGGTCCACCGAGACGAGGTCGAGCAGGCCGTCGTCGAGCCGGGCGTGCGGCGCGATCAGGGCCCCGTTGCCGTACTGCCGCCCGTTGGCCACTTCCACGAGCAGCGCCGCCCGCTCGATCGTGCGTTCCCCGGTGACGAGGGTGTAGCGACGGCTTCGGTAACCGATGAGTTCCCGTGCCGTCGCCCGCACGTAGCCAGCCGGTCCGCGGCCGGCGAGGCGGGCGAACACGTCGGCCACCGACGCGGGCAACCCCACCCCCGCCAGGTTCACGAAGGGCCGGCCGGCGAGCTCTCCCACGTCGATGATGCGGTCGCGGCCGCGCAACGCCGTGGCAATCGCCTCCTCGGGTCGGCGGCTGATGCCGAGCTCCCTCGCGAGACCGTTCCCGGAGCCCGCCGGCACGATGCCCAGCACCGCTTCCCGATGCAAGAGCGCCGAGGCCACCTCGTTGACGGTGCCGTCCCCTCCCCAGGCGACGATGGTGGAGAAGCCGCGGTCCACGAGGGCCGCCGCGAGTTCGCGGCCGTGACCGGGCCGCTCGGTAAAGCTGACCTCGTGGGTGACGCCGGCGGCGCGGCAGCGCTGTCGCGCCGTCTCCACGAGGCCGCCGATGCTTCGGGCTCGGGCCGACGAACCGGCGACCGGATTGACGATGAACGCAAGGGGAGACCGAACCGTCACGGACCTCCTCCGCGCCGGCGCCGGACCGGCTGCGGCAACCGGCGAGCGAGCATGCGCCGCTTCGACCTTCTCCGCGCCGGCGCCGGACCGGCCGTGGCAACCGGCGAGCGAGGATGCGCCGCTTCGACCTTCTCCGCGCCGGCGCCGGACCGGCCGTGGCAACCGGCGAGCGAGCATGCGCCGCTTCGACCTTCATCCGCGTCGGCGACGGACCGGCCGCGGGCAACCGGCGAGCGAGGATGGGCCCCCTCGTCGGGCGGCGGCGGCACGGTTCGCGAGACACGGACCCGGGCGGCCGGCGCCGGTCGATACGGCCGCCAACGGTGGTATAGTAGCTGCCCAAAGCTATGGGGAGCCGCTGGGTTCGTACCGTCGTCGTCATCGTAGCACTCGCGACCCTGGGCTTCGCGGGGAACGAGATTCGGCTGTCGAACGCCACGCTCGCCGAGGAGCAGGGCGGGGAGCGGGTCTTCACCGATCTCGGCTGGACTCTCACCCTCACCCTGGCCGAGCTGCGGAGCGCCCAGCAGGCCTATGTCGCGGACGGTCAGGATCGTGAGTACTGGACCTCCCAGGTCGACACCCATCTCGAGGCGGTCCTCGGCAGCCTCGACAACCTCAGGCGGGTCGCGAACCCCGACGCGGACACCATCGCCTACCTCGGCGACGCGGTCGCGACGGTCGGCGACATCAGAGAGCTGGATGAGGACGCCCGCGAGTACACCGGGTCCGATCAACCCCTGTCGGCCTCGGATCTGATCTTCACCGACGGACTGGATCTCGTCGATCGCGCCACCGCGCACGTCCAGGCCGCCCTGCAGGCCGAGCGCACTTCGCGTCTCGACGTGATGAGAGCCGCCCGGGAGAACCAGGCGAGGATGCTGTGGACGGCCGCGGCCGTCATCGTCCTGTCGATGCTGGTCCTCGCCCCGGCGGGCGCGGCGGCGGAACGGGACCCGTCCCCGGACGCCGAGGAGTACGACGTTCCCGAGTCGACCGGGTTGTCGCTGCTGTCTCTGGACAGCGACTCGGCCGACGACGATCTCGACCTGCCGCCGGTCGAGGACGCGGACGCGGCGGCGGTGTCGGACGCCCCGGCGGACAGCGACGCCGGCGCGGCGCCGGTCGGGGAATCGCCCGCCGCGGCGGCCACGCCGGATCTCGGTGCGACCGCCGCGCTGTGCACCGACTTCTGCAACCTGACCAATCGCGATCAACTGCCCGACCTGCTGGCTCGAACCGCGGCGTTGATGAACGCCAGCGGCCTCATCGTCTGGGTGAACGACGAGAACGCGCGGACGCTTCAGCCGGCCCTCGGGCATGGTTACGCCTCCGACACCCTCGAGCGCATCGGCGCGATTCCGCAGGCCGGGGCGAACCCCACGTCCACCGCGTTCATGTCCAGGCGCATTCAGGTCGTCGAGGCCGAAGGTTCGGACACGGGCGCCCTCGCCGCGCCGCTGATGGTGGCCGAACGCTGCATCGGCGTGCTCTCGGCCGAGTTGCGCGAGGGTTGGGAATCGAGCGATGCGGTGCAGGCAACCGCCTCCATCGTCGCAACCCAACTGGCTCCGCTGCTGCCGGCCGACGGCCCGGCGGAGGCAGGGCTCCCCGCCGCCGCCACCGGCACCCACGACGAGACCGGCTCCGCCCCGAGGACCGAGACGACGCCGTCGTCCTCCTGACGGTCCCCCGATGGACCCGTTGAACCTGCCGCTCGACTATTCCGCCATCGAGCGGATCCTCCCCCACCGCTACCCGTTCCTCCTCGTCGACCGCATCACCGAGTTCGAGGTCGACAAGCGCATCGTCGGCGTCAAGAACGTCTCCCTGAACGAGCGCTACCTCGCGCGACGGCCCGGAGAACGTCCGGTGCTGCCACCGACCATCCTCACCGAGGCGGTCGCCCAGGTCGGGGCCATCCTGATTCTGTCGAAACCGGAGAACCGGGAGAAGCTGATCTACATCGTCGGCATCGAGCGCGTGCGTTATCGCCGGCCCGCCCATCCCGGCGACGTCGTGCGCATCGAGGTCAACGTGAAGCGCCTGCGCAGCCGCATGGGCCAGTTGCACGGCGTCGCGAAGACGGACGACGGCAGAACCGCTCTCGACGGCCGGATGACCTTCGCCCTCGGCCCCGCGCAATAGCGACCCGCCGGGGGCCACCGGCCGCCGGGGGCTTGACGGAATCTCCGTCGGTCTCCGTCTGATAGAATGCGCTCATGGCTTCCAAGCAACGTCGCAAGCACCCCAGACAACCCGCTCCGGCGCCGCCCCCGGTCGAACCCCGCTCGAACGGCGGCCGGTGGGCGCTGATCGCCGTCGCCGTCGTCGCCGCCGTTGGCGCCGGCGCCTTCTTCCTGTCGGGAGGGGACCGGGGCACGGCGGCCCCCGAGCAGGCCGGCGAAGCGTCCGCCGTCCCCGCGTCCACGGCGCCCTCCGGGACCCGGTCGAGCGCCGGCGAGCCGACGCCCCCGCAGTTCACCAGCGAGGACCTCGAAGGGCTGCCGATGCCGCCGCTGCCGTACGTGCCGCAGACCGCGGGTCCGGCCGACCTCATGAGGCAGGCCTACGTGTTCGCCGCCCGGAACCCCGACGTGCTCGACTACGTGCCCTGCTATTGCGGCTGCGGGCAGACCGACGGGCACGTCGGCAACACGGACTGTTTCGTCGAGTCGCGGGCCCCGAACGGCGCCGTGACCGAGTGGGACGTCCACGGCATGACCTGATCGCACTGCCTAGCTGTCGCGCGTGACGCGATGCAGATGCATGCCCTCGGCGCCTCGCCCTCGGATATCCAGGGCGCGGTGATGAACAAGTACGCCTCCCAGTCCGCCTACGCCACACCGACGCCGCCCGCGCCGCGTGGCAACTGAGACTGACGGCCAGGGCTGCCCGGGTACGGAAGGGCAACCGGTTTCGTCCGACCGTACCCCGGGCGGCGCTTCCCCCGCCGCCATTCCGCATGGGCCCGCGCAGCTCCCCCCGGTCGCCGGCGGAGCTGCTCGCCGGGCTGTTCGAGTCCATCCCCGAGGGGATCTACATCGGCGCCCTTGATGGCGCGGGTGTCGAGACCCTGAGCGCCAACCCGCACCTGAAGCTCATGTTCGGGTTCGACCCGAACCAGCCGGACGTCCGGGTGCGGCCGTTCGCAGCCGACCGGTTCCTCGACGACCGGGCCCGCACCGACTTCATCGCGCGGCTGCGCCGCGACGGCGCGGTCAGCAACTACCTGGTCCGCCTGCGGCGGGTCGACGACAGCTCGATGTGGGTCGAGGTCACCGCCACCCTGCATGCGGCGGAAGGCTCCCGCCCGCCGCGTCTCGACGCCCTCGTGCGCGACGTCAGCGAGCGTCGGAAGCTCGAGGCGCAGGGGCGGGACCCGGGCCACGAGCTGGTGCAGTCGGAGAAGATGGCTGCACTGGGCCAGACCATCTCCGGCGTCGCCCACGAGCTGAACAACCCGCTGGCGACCATCCTGACATGCGCCGAACGACTGGCCGGGCGCCCGGTCGAGGTCGAGGCGAAGCGCAGCGTCGAGACGATTCTCGGCGAGGCCGAACGGGCGGCCAAGATCGTACGGAACCTGCTGACCTTCGCCCGGAAACGCAACACGACCCGGGGCCTCGTCGACCTGAACGAGATCGCGCGCGACACCCTGACCGCGCGCGCCTACGAACAGCGGGTGTCGAACATCTCGACCCTCGACGCCCTCGCCGCCGGGCTGCCCCACATCTTCTCCGACCCCCACCAAGTCAAGCAGGTGCTGCTGAACCTGATCATCAACGCCGAGCAGGCGATGCTCGCCGCCAACGGCCGCGGATCGCTGGTCGCCCGGAGCTGGTACGACGAGGCCGAGGACATGGTCGCGCTGGAGATCAACGACGACGGGCCGGGGATTCCGGACGACGTCCGCGCCCGGATCTTCGATCCGTTCTTCACCACCAAGGCCATCGGCAAGGGCACCGGCCTCGGGCTGACCGTGGCCTACGCCATCGTTCAGGAGCACGGGGGGCGGATTCGGGCGGCCTCGACGCCCGGCGCCGGGGCGTCGTTCTTCGTGTCGTTTCCGACCGGGGCCGGCGTGTCGCGCACGGCGCCGACGACCGCCCTCCACCCCGCACCCAGCGCGGGCGCCAGCATCCTCCTCGTGGAGGACGAGCCCGCTCTCGCGACGGCGGTGGCCGACTCGCTGGCGGACGCCGGCTATCGCGTGGAGCGCGCCGCCGACGGGGAAGAGGCGCTCGATTGCGTCGAGCGTCGGTCGTTCGACCTCGTCATCTGCGACCTGAAGATGCCGCGCCTCGGCGGGCGCGCGTTCTACCGGCGGTTATGCGAGAGGAACCCGTCGCTCGCCCGCCGCATCATCTTCGTCACCGGCGACGTGGCGGGGACGGATGCGGAGCGCTTCCTCGTGGAGAGCGGGCGCCGGTGGCTGGCCAAGCCGTTTCGGCTCCGCGATCTGCTCCGCATGGCCCACGAGGTGATGGAGCAGCAGACGTCGGCGCCGTAGAACGGTGCGAACGTCCGCAGGATCGGTTGGACGCCAGGCTGCCGCGGGCGGCGATTCCGGCGGGCCGGACCGGTCACGCCGCGCCCGTCCGGAGGATCGGTTGGGCGCCAGGCTGCCGCGGGCGGCGATTCCGGCGGGCCGGACCGGTCACGCCGCGCCCGTCCGGAGGATCGGTTGGACGCCAGGCTGCCGCGGGCGGCGATTCCGGCGGGCCGGACCGGTCACGCCACGCCCGTCCGGAAGATCGGTTGGACGCCAGGCTGCCGCGGGCGGCGATTCCGGCGGGCCGGACCGGTCACGCCACGCTCGAACGGCGCGCGACGGCGGGCACCCGGGCCTTGGCCATGTCGAGCCGCCTCCGAGCGCGCCCCGGCGGTGTCCCGCCGGTCACCGGCGCGGCGGGGCTCAGGTCCGGGCCCAGCTCCCGGCGGAGGCGCTGCACGGCCCGCGCGTGGAGTTGCGACACCCGGGACTCGTTCACCCCGATCTCGCTGCCGATCTCCTTCATCGTCACGTCGCCGTAGTAGTAGAGGCCGATGACCTTCCGCTCGCGGGCCGGCAGCGCCTTGATGGCGTCCTTCACCCGCCTTGCGACGTCGCCGTCCTCGCAGGCCTGATCGGGCCCCGGCGTCGCCGCCGGCTTCATGACCGGCGGCAGGTCCGCGGCATGCGCGGCGTCGGCGGAGGCGAGCGGCGACGTGGACTCGATCGCCTTGATGCGGACGATCGTGCGGCTGAGGCTGGCTTCGTCCGATCCCATGCGTTTCGCGAGCTCGGCGAGGGACGGTTCGGCCCCGAGCTCGTGACGCAGCTTCTCGCGGGCCGCCTCGATCTCCCGCCGGACCCTGCGAACGCCGCGAGGCCAGGCGTCGCGGCGCATGGCGTCGATCATCGCCCCGCGGACACGGCGCTCCGCGAAGGTCTCGAACTTGATGCCGCGCAGCTCGTCGAACCGATGGGCCGCGTCGATCAGCCCGATCATGCCGTCCTGCACCAAGTCCCCGAGGTCGATCGAGTGCGGCATGGAAGCCGCCATGCGCCGGGCCATCGCCTCCACGAACGGGACCCCTGCGGTGATGCGTTCCTGGTCCTTGCTGTCGGATGCCTGCGCCTTCGTCATGGTCGCCTCCGAGACAACGGGTCGGCACTGCGCACCGCAATCGAAAACGAACCGCCGCGCGGCGCAGGTGCAGTTATAAGCAAAAGATGTACCATTGTCTGAAGACACCTGTGATCGAATCGCCGTGATGTGAGGTTATAGACGCGTAACTACCTCTAAAAAAGTCGCTTAGTTGAACCGATGGCACACGGAAGACTGTCGGACGACAGCTGGGTCAGGCGGGATATTCGTCATCACATTGACATTCGCCAACCGAATTCGTCATCATATTGACGGATGGCGGCCCCGGGGTGTCCCCAAAGACCGTCTGACCGCCTCCTCGACGGTTCGGCGCGCGCTGGTTGGTTGCCCCACTCGGGGCTCTTGTTGCAGTAAGCCCTTCAGTTGCAACAGGTTGTCTCTTTGGGTCGGCAACTTGGGTCGGCAGGCCGCAAGCACCGATTCGATGCGGGGGGACTGGCCGGGCGGCGGCGGGCGCCGGGTGCAACGGTCGGCGACCGTCGCGCCGACGCCCGAATGGTGGGTCTTCGGGCCGGAACGCCCGGGTCGGACGTTCGTCAGGTCAATGGCGGCACTGTTCCTGAATGTAACGGGCGGCGCTGATCGCCTCCACCGCGCTCGTCACGATCTGGGAAGCCCGCGCCCGGGTCGCGTCGTCCTCGAGGTGCGCATCGAGGAGCTCGGCGTTCGCGAGGATGATGCCGAGCTGGTTGTTCAACCGATGGAAGAGGGCGCCGAGGTCCGTCGGCTGGTCCATCTGGGAAGCACCCGTCCTGTCCATGGGAAACCGAATCAGGCGATGCCGCCGGCGGGCGCGCCGTCAGTTCGCCCGCGGTGTCCCGGGCCGGGGTTCGCCACGCGGATCGCGCCACAGCGTATCGGCGAATATCCGCACCGAGCCGCCGGCCGTCCGCACGTACTCGACCTTGCCACCCGCGATCCAGTTGTAGATCGTGCGGCGGCTGACTCCCACCAGCTCGCACGCTTTCGCGATCGAGAGCGTTTTTCTATCGGCAATCATGACCGGCGCTCGCGTTCCACCCGTGCCCGTCTCCCCGTCGTCTCCACGCCTGGACAGGCTCAAGGGTGGTATCGGCAACTGACGACGCTTCCATTAGCGGCTCCGCGCGACGCTCCGCCGGGCGGAGCCGCCAAGACTCGCCGGGCCGGTGGTGAGACTAGCCGGCGAGTGAGAGGCCTTCCGGCCCCGTCGGGCGAAGCCCACGAGACCCATGCCTGAACGCGAGATTCCCGTACTGCTGGTCGAGGACGAGGCCTCGCTGCGGGAGGTCACCGCCCGGCGGCTGGCCGACGAGGGCTACCGGGTGGTCGCGGTGGACAGCGGAGAGGAAGCGGTCGATCGCCTGGCGGAGTGCGCCTTCGACGTCGTGCTGACGGACCTGCGGCTGCCGGGCATCGACGGCTCCGCGGTGATGGACGCCGCCCTCGAGCGTTATCCCGATATCGTGTGCATCGTCGTGACGGGCTTCGGCACCGTCACGGACGCGGTGGCCGCGATCAAGCGGGGGGCGGCCGACTTCATCACCAAGCCGTTCCAGCTCGGCCAACTGCTGCACGTCATGCGATCCGCCCTCGAACAGCGCCGCCTCCGGTCCGAGAACGCCTGGCTGCGGTCGCAGATCCAGGAACGGTACCGGTTCGAGGGCCTCGTGGGCCGCAGCCCGAGGATGCGCGAGCTGTTCGACCTGCTGGAAACGGTGGCCGCGAGCCCGAGCACCGTCCTCATCACCGGCGAGACCGGCACCGGCAAGGAACTGGCGGCCAGGGCGATTCACCACAACAGCGCGCGGCGCGGCCATCGCCTCGTGGCCCTGAACTGCAGCGCGGTGCCCGAGAGCCTGCTCGAGGCGGAGCTGTTCGGGCATGTGCGCGGCGCCTTCACCGGCGCCGTCGCCACGCGGCAGGGCCGGCTGGAGTCGGCGCACGAGGGAACGCTGTTTCTCGACGAGGTCGGCACGATGAGCGCCCCCCTGCAGGCGAAGCTGCTGCGCGTACTGCAGGAACGCGAGCTCGAGCGCATCGGAGACGACCGGCCGATCCGCATCGACGTCAGGATCATCGCCGCCACCAACGCGGACCTGGCGCAACTCGTGCGCGACGGCGGATTCCGCGAAGACCTGTACTACCGCCTGAACGTCATCCCCATCCTCCTGCCTCCCCTTCGGGAACGGCGCGAGGACATCCCGCTGCTCGTCCGCCACTTCGTCGAGGCCTTCGGCCGGCAGCAGGGACGCTCGAGGGCGGTGACCGTCACCCAGGCGGCGATGCGCCGCATGATGGCGTACGGGTGGCCGGGGAACATCCGCCAGCTCGAGAACGCGATCGAGCGCGCTCTCACCCTGAGCCGGAACCGCGCCTGGATCGATGTCGGCGACCTGCCGCAGGAGCTGCAGCAGGCGTCGCTGTCGGAGCCGCCGGCCCTGCCCGCCATCCCCGAGGACGGATTCGACCTGACCGCCTACGTCGCCGGCATCGAACGCCAGTTGATTCGGCTGGCGCTGGCCGACACGGGCGGGAACCGGCAGCAGGCGGCCCGCCGGCTCGGCCTCAAACGGACCACCCTGGTCGAGAAGCTGAAACGGCTGGGGGCCACCGACGCGGGACGGGCCGCTTCCCGCCGCGACGCCTGAGGGGCTCCCGCGCGCTCACGAGATGACTTCCCGAGCAACACACCGTGCGCGGCGGGTCGCTGGCCCGGCAGGAGGCTCCGGCGCGCTCACGGGATGACTTCCCGAGCAACCCTTCAGGGCGCGTCGCGGTGGACGGTGTCGGGGGCGAAGGCCGGCATGCAGACCGCCACGTACTCCGCCCCGCCGGCCGCCGGACTCGAGTAGCGGATCCACTCCCCGGGCTCGGCGACGATCGCCTGCCCGGCCCGCACGTCGATGGCGCCCGACTCGTGCTCGACCCGCAGCAGGCCCCGCAGCACCAGCGTGAACTCGCGGAACTCGGGCCGCTGCCCCGGCTCGATCCACCCCTCCGGCGAGACCATGCGGGCGACGCTGAGATCTTCGTGGCCGGTGTTCACCCGCCCCGCGTACTCCTCGATGCGCTTGGGCAGGTTGCCGACCGCCTCGACGACGGTGGGACTCTCGATCAGTCTGGGCATGGGCCTCCAGGACGCGACGCCGCGAGCATCTACCCCAGCGTGACCCCGGCGACATGAAGCCCGTGGCCGCCGGCGTCATCACCGGCGTCACGGTCACGCATCCCCCCGGCGTGACCCCAGTGAGGTGAAGCCGGATGCGCCGGGCGGGGTCCGGCGGGCCGCTGCGCCTACCCGCCGGCCGGTGTCAACAGCGAGTTCACGTCTCGCCAGAGCTTGTCGAACGACGGCGCGGTCCGGGCGGCGTCGAGATCGAAGAGCACCGTGAGCGCGGGTTGGTCCAGCGTTTCGCTGTACGACTTGTCGCGCATGAGCTGGCTCAGCCGTTCCTTCGCGCCCCGAATCGACTCCGGCTCGGGCTGCGTTTCGACGGATTCGACGATGCCCCGCTTCCCGCGGATCGACTCGATGGCGGCCAGGAACCAGGCTTCGTACTCCATCTTTGCCAGCACGACGCGGATGGCTCGGTCCGACCGGGCCCCCCTTGCGCGCCGCAGGATCTTCGGGGCGAGCGTTGCGGGGCAGTCCTTGTCCGCATCGATCAGGATCAGGACGCACCCAGCGTCGCCGCTACGTCGAGCGGCGAGTTCGACGGTCCGCTCCAGCTCGTCCTCATTCAGGAATCGCTGCCGGCCTACCCGAATCGGTCGAAGAACCTCCACTGCCCGCGCCGGCTCCACACGCTCCGCAATCCGCCGAAGCAGGATCGGAACGGCTTCCACGTCGCCGTAGCCTTCGACGATGGAAGCGATTCTGAGCACGTCTCATGCCTCCGGGCCGAACAGGTCGAGCTGGTCGGGCTTGAGGTTCGGGCGGGCGGGGTCCGGATCCAGTTGGTTCATTCTGAGGAGCTCGCCGGCCGTGAAGAGATGCTCCTTCAGGACGGAACGCCCAACCGCATCGAGCGGTCCGATGTGAGTCTCGCCGTGCTCCGCGACGACGGCGAGAACCGAATCGTCGGCGATGTCGGAATGATCGAGCAGGTCGGGGCTGTGACTCGTCACGAGAACCTGCGCGTGCCTCGCGGCCTCTCGAAGACCGTCGATGAGGACCCCCACGGCCGCCGGATGGAGTGCGGCTTCAGGCTCCTCGATGCCGACCAACCGCCGGCCCGATCCATCGCTACCGGCTCCCTGAAAGAGCGCCAACAGAACGCCGAACGCTCGCAGGGTGCCGTCGGACATATTGCTCGCGGGAAATCGCCAGGGATGCCGCGCGCCTTGGACGACCTGTCCGAATACAAGAGTTTCCCGAGGTCCGAACCGCTGGCGCTCGACCGCGGTCACGCCGGGCACGACCTGCCCGAGGTACTCTTCGATGCGGGCCTTGAATGCGGGCGCGCGCGTCGCCAGGTTGGACAGGACGCTGGCCGCGTTGCTCCCGTCCCGCTTCAGCAGATCACCGGGGTCCGGAGGCTGCAGGTCACGGATGACGGCGGGGTTCAGGTTGTAGAGCCCGGTGCCGGACAACGCATCGTAGACGGGGCGAAACGCGCTGCTGCCCGACACGGCGACGAGATACAGGCGATCGACGGCGGCGGCGGGCGGCGGAGACAGCGTGCTCTTCAGGACGCGCCCTCGCTCCAACTCGTAAGAATGGACTTCGTCGCCCCCGCGATGAGCCACGGAGCACTCTTCGCGCTGTACTTCGAATCCTCCTCGTGGCCGGGCCCCCACGGTGAACGCGTAGTGGCCCCGCCACTCCGCAAGCTCGAAGGACACGCGGATGCCGAAGTGGTTCGGATGCCCTCCAGAGCGCCTGCGAACCTCGCTTATCCCGCCCCGGTCGCGGAGGGCGTGATCGATGGAGAAACGGAGGGCGTCGGCCACGAAACGGATGGCGTCCAGGAAGTTGCTCTTGCCCGAACCGTTGGGGCCGACGAGAAACGAGAGTTGGGCGGGCGAGACGTCGCACGCGGCGATGCTCTTGTAGTTTCGGAGCGCGATGCGCGTCACCAACCTCCGATCCGCCGTCACCGCCTGCCCTCCTTGATCGCGTGCCGTCGCGCGATTCACGGCCGGGCCGGCGCGGGCGCGGCCGACGGGCCAGCGGCAGCGGGAGGCGGGCTCGGCGCCGGCGACGCACCGTCGAGCTCGAAGAAATCGCGGATGACTCCGCGCAACGCTTCGAGCGAGGGAGCGGTGTTGATGGCGGTGCGCAGGTGCGAGCCGCGGTCGATACCCTTCGTGTACCAGGATCCGAGAGCCCGCAGCTTGTTGACGATCCACCGCTCGCGGCTCGCCGGACTCCGGCGCTTCGGCCCCACCTGCCGGTCGAGGCCCGCGGTGTGCCGGAAGCCCTCGCGCTCGATCTCGGTCGCTTCGCTCAGCAGCAGATCGATGTAGGCGAGCAGGAACCTCCCGCGCTCCTGTAACGACACCGGGGGCGGGGCGCCGCCACCCCATGCGGCCCGCGCCTGGTCGAAGATCCAGGGGTTCCGGAGCGCGCCCCGGCCCACTAGCACGCCGGCTACGGCGGTCTCGCGCATCCGCTCCACGACGTCGCCCGGCGTGACGCAGTCGCCGCTCCCGAACACGGGGATCGACACGCCCCGGGCCACCTCGTCGATGAGCGACCAGTCCGAGCGCCCGGTGTAGGACTGCGCCGCGGTCCGGCCGTGCACCGCCACCGCGGCGGCGCCGACCTGCTCGATCCGCTTCGCGAGGTCGGGCGCGTTGACGTGCTCGCCGTCCCAGCCGGCCCGCATCTTGACGGTGACGGGAATGGACACCGCTCGGGTCATCGCCCCGACGACCTCGGCCGCATGCTCCGGAGTCTTCATGAGGCTGCACCCGGCGTGATGCTTCGCGATCTTGGGCACGGGGCAACCCATGTTCACGTCGACGATGTCGGCGCCCATGCCCTCGACGATCCGGGCCGCCGCCGCCATCTTGCCGGGGTCGCCGCCGAAGATCTGGATCGAGACCGGCCGCTCCTCCTCGGTGTACTCCGCGTACTCGAGGGTCCGGTCGATACCGCGCACGAGCCCCTCGGAGCTGACCATCTCGGTCACGACCAGCCCGCACCCGCCGCCCCGCTTGACGAGGCGGCGGAACGCGGTGTCCGTCATCCCCGCCATGGGGGCGAGGGCGAACGGCGAGTCGAGGGCGACGGGGCCGATGGTGACGGGCGAACGCGGCGGTGCTTCCGGCGCCGGGTGGGACATGTCCTTCATCGCGGCCGCGATGGCGTCGCGGCCCGAAGCCTCCGAGGTCCGGGGCGGTCAGAATCCGGGTGGGGGAGTCCGCGGGCGGGTCAGACGGTCCTCGTAGAGCGCCTTCAGCCCGTCGTCGTTCCACTCGATGATCGCGTCGTTCCGCAGCGTGGTGAGGTACCGGTCGAGAGCCTCGAGCCGCCGCTCGTTGAACACGCTGTTGACGATTCCGTCGCGCACGTCTTCGAACGGCCGCGGGGCGGCGGGGGTGGACGACTCCAGCTTCAGGATCTGGTAGCCGGCCGGAGTCCGGGCGACCTCGCCCGCCTCTCCCACCTCGAGCGCCTCGATGCGAGTGCGGACATCCACCGCGAGGTCGGCCAGAGCGATCGGCCCGATGAGGCCGCCGTTCGCCTTGGACACCCCGTCGGACAGCTCGGCCACGACCGCCTCGAACGGCTCGCCGCCGCGCACCCGCGCGAGGGCCGACTCGGCCTGGTTCCGCGCCAGGTTGTCGCGCGCGACGTTGAACGTCCCGGCCTCGGCCGGCACCGTGACCAGAATCTCCCGCAGCATGACGGAGGCGGGGTCGGTGAAATCCTCCAGGTTCGACTCGTAGTACTCCTGCGCCTCGACGTCGGTCATCGAGACGCGGCGCAGCACCTGGTCCTGCTGCACCTGGCCGGCGACCATCTGCTCCTCCATGACCTCGCGAAGCTCCGCGAGGCCGATGCCCTGCTCTTCCCGCAGGGCGGCGACGAGCTCCTCGTCCGTCATGTCGTTGTCGATCTTGATGCCGTCGAGGAGCTCCTCGAACTGTTCGTCGCTCAGCGAGTAGCCCATCTCGCGACCGCGCTGGACGAGCAGCATCTGGTCGACGGTGTTGACGATGACGTCCGGGGTGATCTCCTGCAGCGCCCTCTGCAGATCGGCGTCGGTCTGCGGCGGCACGGGGCGCGCCCGCAGGGCGTTGATCTGCGCCTGCTCGAGATCGGTCTGGGTGACGAGGCCGCCGTTGACCTTCACGAGGATCCGTTCGAGCACCATCGCCCCCGGCGTCCCCGACGACAGACTCTGCGCGGAGGCGAGGACGGCGCCCGCGAGAACGGCCGCGACGACGAGGGGCGGAAGCGCGACGCCGGAGGGGTTCTTTGGCATAACAGTCACCGTTCTCAAGATTCTACCGCCTGCAGCCCCCGCAACTCCACCAGCAGGCCCTCGACCCGGGCGAAGAGAGAGGCCGGGCCCTCCTGGTCGCGCCGGGCCCGCTGGAACTCGACTCGCGAGAACCCCGCCGCGACCTCGTCGCTGCGGGCCCGGGCCGTCCACCACGACGGCGAGTCGCGAGGCCCCCTCGCGGCGCCGGCGCGGAGGTCGGCGGTGAGCATGGCCGGCGGCTTCAGCTCCAGGTCCCGCCGCCGCTCGACGAACCGGACGAGGCGCACCGGGTCCACCGTCGTGGTAGTCCTGAACTTCAGGACGAGCCGGGAGCCGTTCCGGTCCAACGACTCGATGCCGAGCTCGTCGGCGAGGAGGCGCAGGCGCCCGTAATCGACCAGCAACGAGATCGAGCGGGGCGCCGGTCCGTAGCGGTCCCGCAGCTCGTCGGCGAGCGCCGACAGCTCGGTCTCGCCGCGGGCCGACGCCACCCGGCGGTACACGGTCAGCCGCTGGTTCGTCTCGGGGATGTAGTCCTCGTCGATCTTCAGGTCGATGTCGAGGTTGACGGCGGCCCGCGCGGTCTCCTCGACCTCCTCGCCCTTCAGCTCGCGGACGGTCTCGTCGAGCAGCTTGACGTACATGTCGAAGCCGACCGACTCGATGTGGCCGCTCTGCTCGCCGCCGAGGAGGTTGCCGGCGCCGCGGATCTCGAGGTCGAGGGCGGCGATGCGGAACCCGCTGCCGAGGTCGCTGAACTCGCGGATGGCGGCCAGCCGCCGGCGCGCAACCGGGGACAGCGATCCCTCCGGCGGCACCAGCAGGTAGGCGTAGGCGCGCCGGTCGGAGCGCCCGACCCGCCCTCGAAGCTGATAGAGCTGGGCGAGGCCGAACCGCTCGGCGTGGTTCACGATGATGGTGTTGGCGTTGGGGATGTCGAGGCCGTTCTCGATGATGGTGGTGGCGAGCAGCACGTCGTAGCGGTGTTGCACGAAGTCGACCATGCACCGCTCGAGCGCGCCCTCCTCCATCTGCCCGTGCGCCACCGCGATGCGCGCCTCGGGGAGGAGACGGGTCAGGAGCTCGCCCATGGCGTAGATGGACGTCACGCGGCTGTGCAGGAAGTAGACCTGCCCCCCCCGCTCGAGCTCGGTGCGGATGGCGCGGACGATCACCTGCTGGTCGAAGCGCACGACGTTGGTCTGGATGGACTGGCGGTCCTTCGGGGGCGTCTCGATGACCGACATGTCCCGGATGCCCGCGAGCGACATGTTCAGGGTGCGCGGGATGGGGGTCGCGGTCATGGTGAGCACGTCCACCCGGCGGCGAAGCTGCTTGATGCGCTCCTTGTGGGCCACCCCGAACCGCTGCTCCTCGTCGACGATGAGGAGCCCGAGGTCGCTGAACCGCACGTCCTTCGAGAGCAGCCGGTGGGTGCCGACGATGACGTCCACCCGGCCCGCCTCGAGGTCGGTCAGCGTCTGCTTCTGCTCGGCCCGGGTGCGGAACCGGCTGACGAGGTCGATGCGGACCGGGAACGCCGCGAACCGGTCGGTCAGGGTCTTGTAGTGCTGGAACGCGAGGACCGTGGTGGGGGCGAGGAAGCCGACCTGCTTGCCGTCCATCACCGCCTTGAACGCCGCCCGCATCGCCACCTCGGTCTTGCCGTACCCGACGTCGCCGCAGAGCAGCCGGTCCATCGAGACCGGCGATTCCATGTCCTTCCGGATGTCGTCGATCGCCACCTGCTGGTCCGCGGTCAGCTCGTACTCGAACGCGTCGTCGAACTCGCGGTGCCAGTGGGCGTCGGGGCTGAACGCGAAGCCCGGCATCGCCTTGCGGGCGGCGTACAGCTTCAGCAGCTCCTCGGCCATGTCGCGCATCGCGCGCCGGACCCGGGTCTTGGTCTTCGCCCAGGACGCGCCGCCGAGGCGGTCGAGGGCCTTCGCGGTCCCGGAGTACTTCTGCAGCAGGTCGATCTGCCGCACCGGCACGAACAGCTTGTCCTCGCCCGCGTAGCGCAGCTCCATGAACTCGTGGTGCTCGAGCCCCACGGGAATCTGCTTCAGCCCGACGAAGACGGCGACGCCGTGGTCGACGTGGACGACGCGGTCGCCCGCCTTGAGGTCGCGGAAGTCGGAGAGGAACGACCGGGCGGGGCCGGCCCGGCGCTCCCGCACCCTGCGTTCCTCGTCGAAGACGTCGGGCTCGGCGAAGATCTGCAGGCCGGCGTCCGGCAGGCGGAACCCGCGCGTGAGCTGGCCGGTGGCCACGAGCAGGGCGGCGCCGTGGGTCTCGTCCGCGTGGTCGATGGAGAGGGCGATGAGGTCGTAGTCGGCGAGCAGCTCGATGACCCGCTCGGCCCGGCCGGGTGTGCCGGCGACGAGCAGCGTCGTGTCGCCCCGCTCGCGGCACCGGGCGATCTCGGCCGCCCAGTCGCCGATCCGCCCGTGCATCTCGACGACGGGCTGGCAGGCCACGTGACGCGCCCCGGACGCGGTGTCCTGGTCCTCCCAGAGCTGCTCGAGCCGCGCGACCGACGCCAGCCATTCGTCGAGGGTCGGCCACCCGACGAGGAGCTCCTCGGGCGCGAGCACCGTCTCGCCCCGCGCCTCCGCCGCGGCGAAGCTGCCGGCGGCCTGCTCGAGCCGCGATTCGACGGCCGCCCGCGAGGCCTCGCTCTCGGACAGGTAGACGCGGACGCCGGGCACGCGCCGCAGGTAGTCGAGGAGCCAAGCCGACCGGTCCGGCTCGCCGGCGGGGGCCCCGCCCCCCGGCGCCGCCTCGAAGAGCTCCCGCAGCGGGAAGATCTCCGCCTGGTCGAGCGTCTCCGTCGAGCGCTGCGTGGCCGGGTCGAAACGCCGCAGCGACTCGAGGCTGTCGCCCGCGAACTCCGCCCGGATCGGGTGCTCGTCGCCGGCCGAAAAGAAGTCCACGACGCCGCCGCGCACGCAGAACTGGCCGTGCCCGTCGACCGGGTCCTCGGGGACGAAGCCGGCGTCGGCGAGGAGATCGCCGAGGTCCGGGGGCTCCATGAACGCGCCCGCGACGAGCCGAGACCCGGCCGCGAGGAGCCGGTCCGGGGCGCTCACGCGCGGCAGCAGCGCCGCCGCCGCCACCACCACGACCCGGGCGGCGCCCGAGGCCAGCCCGTGGAGGGCCCGCCCCCGAGCGGCGGCGACGTCGAAGTGGGGCGCGAGCCCGCGGTACGGATCGACCTCGTGGGACGGGAACGCGAGGACGTGGTGGCGCAGCTCGTGGGCCGAGGCGGCGGCGAGGCTGCCGAGGAAGAAGGTGGTGTCGGCCACCAGTTGCTCGACGTCGCCGGCGCCGGGGACGATGACGACGACCGGCGCGTCGGCCGCGGCCGCGGCCACCGCGAGCCCCTTGGCCGACGCCGACAACCCGGCGAGGGACCGCGCGGCGCCCCCGAGGCCGGCGCGGGCCGCCGCCGATCTCAGCGTCGCCTGGAGCGTGAGCGACGTGCCGGTCACCGGGGTCATGGCTCGAAGCGGATGTTCCGGCTGAACCGCCAAGCGTGACGGGGCCGGTAGATGCCGACGTCCTTGGTGCTCGACTTCACCCGGAACGTGTAAAGCAGGCGGTGATAGTCGTACGAGAAGCCGTCCCGCTTGTGCACGGCGACGTCGAGCTTGTAAGTGCCCTCGACGAGGTCCAGCCGGTCGATGGCGAAGGCCACCTCGCCGGCGCCGTCGAACCGGCCGGGCTCCATCTCCTCGAGGTGGGTGTTCGTGCCGTAGCAGCACACGCCATCGGTGCTGAAGATGCTGACGCCGAAAGCGAAGTCGGTGACGGGCCGATCGGCCACGACCTGCATGCGGATGGTCATCGGCTCGCCGCTCCGGAACACGCGGGCGGTTCCTTGGCGCCCCTCGAGGGCGACCTCCTCGATGCGCACCGTCCCCGATCCCCAGCGGCCCTCCCCGGCCTTGAACATGTCCGCCGGCGGCTGCTCGCCGGTCTCGTCGGGAACGGTTGCGCCCGGCGAGGCGCCATCCGCGGACGGCGGCGCATCCCCGGCCGGTAGCTCCTCCCCCGGCGGGACCGCTTCCGCGGCCGCTGGCCCCGCCGCGGCGGGCAGGTTCTCCCGGGCCGCGGCGGGCGGTCTCTCCGAAGCGGGCGGACCCCCCGTCGCCGCGCCCGGCGGCGCCTCCGCCACCGGCGGCTCCTCCACCGCCCGCGGGACCTCCTCGGGGGCCCTTCCCCCCGCCGCCGGAGCCTCTGCCGCGGACGGTTCTTCCCGGGGCACCGGTCCCTCCGGGGCCTGCGCCGTTCCCGCCGCCGTCGCGGCCGACGCGCCGACCACCGCCGGACTCTGCTGCGCCTTCGCGTCCTCGGCCGCGAGATGCGCGTCCTCGATCCGTTCGACGTCCGCGAGGTACATCTGCACGACGCGCCTGGGGTCGCCGACCAGGCGTTTACGCCCCTCGTCGAGCCACACCGCCTCGTCGCAGAAACGCTCGACCATCGAGAGGGTGTGGGTAACGAGCAGGATGGTCTTGCCCCGGCGCTTGAAGTCCGCGAACTTGTCGAGGCACTTGAGGCTGAAGCCCTCGTCGCCCACCGCCAGCACCTCGTCCACGAGCAGGACCTCGGGATCGACGTGCACCGCGACCGCGAACCCGAGCCGCATGTACATCCCGGAGGAGTACGTCTTGACCGGCGCGTCGATGAAGTCCTCGAGCTCGGCGAACTCGACGATCTCGTCGAAGCGCCGGTCGATCTCGCGCCGCGACAGCCCCAGCATGACGCCGTTGACGAACACGTTCTCCCGGCCGCTGATCTCAGGGTGGAAGCCCGCGCCCAGCTCGATCAGGGCCGACACCCGCCCTTCGACCCGGACCTCGCCGCGGGTCGGCCGGGTGATGCCCGCGACCAGCTTCAGCAGGGTGCTCTTCCCGGATCCGTTGCGCCCGATGATGCCGCATGTCGCACCCGGCGCCACCGTCAGCGACACGTCGTCGAGCGCCTCGAACGACTCCTCCGGGCGCAGGTGCCGGACCACGCTGCCGGTCAGCAACGCGCTCTTCAGGGTCGCGAACCGCCGCTGGCGCCCGTAGCGGCGATAGACCTTCGAGACGCGCTCGAGCGTGATCGCGGACAAGCGCTCTATACCTCCTCCGCAAACGAGTCGCGCAGCCGGTCGAAGAACCAGTAGCCGAGCAGGAACAGCCCGCCGCTGCCGGCGGCCGCCGCGGCCAGCCACCGCCCGTGAGCGAACGGGCCCTCGTGGAAGAGGATCTGCTGGTACGAGATGGCGAGGTGCGCGAACGGGTTCAGGTTCATGACCGCCCTGACGCCCTCGGGCACCGTCGACATCTCGTAGAGGATGGGGGTCGAGAAGAACCACAGGGTCAGGCCGTTCGACAGCAGGTCCTTGACGTCGCGGAAGTGCACCGTCAGCGCGGCCAGGATCATCGCCAACCCGAGGGTCAGGCAGAGCTGGACCGCCACCACCGCGGGGAACCAGACGAGGTCCGCGGGCCGCACCGGAACCTCGTACCAGACGAGGAAGCCGAGGAGGATGGGCAGCCCGAACACGAAGTGGCACAGGTTCGAGGCCACCGCCACCACCGGGAGGATCTCCACCGGGAACATGACCTTCTTGATCAGGTTGCCGTTGACGATGAGGATGTTGGCGCTCTCGTTGAGCGACGAGGCGAACCAGGTCCACGGCAGGAGGCCGCAGAAGAGGAAGACGGCGTAGGGCTCGAGGCCGGCCAGGTCGCCGCGAGGGATGACGTTGGTGAAGACGAACGAGTAGACGAGCAGGAGCAGGAGCGGGTTGACGAAGGACCAGAAGAACCCGAGGACCGACCCGCGGTAGCGGGCCTTGAGCTCCCGGGCGACCAGGACATGGACGAGACCTCGACAGCGGAACAGCCGGATGAGGTTAGCCAGCATCGAACTCGATCACGACGGCGGTCGCGTTGTCGGGCCCTCCTCCCTCGTTGGTCTCCTCGATGAGGACGCCGCACAGCTCGTCGAGGCCGCCTTCCCGCCCCAGGATCTCGCCGATCCGGGCGTCGTCGAGCACCGAGAAGATGCCGTCCGTGCACAGCAGGACGCGGTCCCGCGGCTCCAGCCGCAGCTCCTGGACCTCCACGTCCAGGTCCGCGGACCCGGACAGGGCCCGCGTGACGACGTTTCGCCAGGGGTGGCGCCGCGCCGCCGCCTCGCTCAGCGTGCCGGCCTGAATCTGCTCTTCCACCCAGGAGTGGTCCCGGGTGAGCCTCGCGAGCCGCCCGTGCCGCAGCAGATAGGCGCGACTGTCGCCGACGTGGGCCACCGCGACGGCGCCCTCGTCGACTAGCATCGCCACCGCGGTGGTCGCCATGCCGCGAAGCTCCCGCGAGGCCGCGATCCGCGCCGCGAGCCGGCGGTTCGCCATCGAGAACCCCGCGCGCAAGCGGTTCGCGTCGACGCTCTCGCGGGGGTCGAACGGCGCCGGCCACGTCTGATCGGTCGACACCTTGACGGTGGCTTCGACGAACGCCGCGATTCCCTCGACGGCCACCTGCGACGCGACCTCGCCGGCGGCATGCCCTCCCATGCCGTCGGCGACGATGAACAGGCCCAGGTCTTCGCGAACCGCGAGGTCGTCTTCGTTGGTCGTCCGGCGCAGACCCTTGTCGGTGGCCGAACCAGAGAAGACGGGCATGGGGATCGCTCTCCGACAACCCGATGTCGCGGGCGGGCTCCGGAGACGGCGGCCGGCTGGCGGGGGGCCCTGCGATACCTATCGATGCCCTCTTCTCGAGGCCACCTGAAGCCGAACCAGCGACTTGAGCAGGGATAGCCGAGCGCGCTCGTAGTCCAGCTCGGTGACCGGCTTGGCCAACCGCTCCCGCGCCCGCTTCACCGCGGCCTCGGCCCGCGTCACGTCGATGTCGTCGCTCGCCTCGGCAATCTGGGCAAGGATGGTGACGCGATCGGGGAGGACCTCGGCGAACCCGAACGACACTGCGACGTGCGACGTCTCGTCGCCCCGGCGGTATTCGATCTCGCCGACGGTGAGGGTGGACAGCAGCGGCGTGTGGCCCGGCAGGACCCCGAACGACCCCTCGGCTCCCGGCACCACCACCTCGTCGACCGCGCCGTGGGCGATCGACCGCTCGGGGGTGACGATCTCCAGCGTCAGATGATCGGGAATGGCCACTTATGCCGCCTCGCTCTTCATCCGCTCGGCCTTCTCCACTGCTTCCTCGATGGTGCCGACGAGGAGGAACGCTTGCTCGGGCAGCTCGTCGTGCTTGCCCTCGACGATCTCCTTGAAGCCGCGGATGGTGTCCGCGATGGGCACGTACTTGCCCTCGAGGCCCGTGAACTGCGAGGCGACGAAGAACGGCTGCGACAGGAACCGCTCGATGCGCCGCGCCCGCGCCACCGCGAGCTTGTCCTCCTCCGACAGCTCGTCGATGCCGAGGATGGCGATGATGTCCTGCAGGTCCTTGTAGCGCTGCAGCACCTGCTTGACGTCGCGGGCCACGTTGTAGTGCTCGTCGCCGATGATGTTGGGGTCGAGAATACGCGACGTGGACGCCAGAGGATCGACGGCGGGATAGATGCCCTTCTCGACGATGGCCCGCGACAGGTTCGTGGTCGCGTCGAGGTGCGCGAACGTGGTGGCCGGCGCCGGATCCGTGTAGTCGTCGGCGGGCACGTAGATCGCCTGCACGGAGGTGATCGACCCCTGGGTGGTCGACGTGATGCGCTCCTGCAGCGCCCCCATCTCGGTCGCCAGGGTCGGCTGGTAGCCGACGGCGGAGGGCATCCGGCCGAGCAGGGCCGACACCTCGGACCCGGCCTGCGTGAACCGGAAGATGTTGTCGATGAAGAGGAGCACGTCCTTGCCTTCGGCGTCGCGGAAGTACTCGGCGACCGTCAGCGCCGACAGCCCCACGCGCTGGCGCGCGCCCGGGGGCTCGGTCATCTGCCCGTAGATCAGCGCGGCCCGGGACTTCTCGCGCTCCTCGACGTTGACGACCCCGCTCTCCTGCATCTCCAGCCAGAGGTCGTTCCCCTCGCGCGTGCGCTCGCCGACCCCGCCGAACACCGACACCCCGCCGTGCTTGAGGGCGATGTTGTTGATGAGCTCCATGATGATGACGGTCTTGCCGACCCCGGCGCCCCCGAACAGGCCGATCTTCCCGCCGCGCAGGTACGGCTCGAGGAGGTCGATGACCTTGATGCCGGTCTCGAACATCTGCAGCTCGGTCGACTGGTCGTTCAGCTTCGGCGCCGGCCGGTGAATCGGCCAGCGCTCCTTGGTCCGGACCGGGCGGTCCGGGAAGTCGACCGGCTCGCCGAGCACGTTGAGCACCCGGCCCAGCGCCTCCGGCCCCACCGGCACCGAGATCGGCTGCCCGAGGTCGACCGCCTCCATGCCGCGCTCCATGCCGTCGGTGGGCTTCATCGCGACCGCCCGGACCCGGCTCTCCCCAAGGTGCTGGGCGACCTCGGCGATCACGTCGATGGCCACGCCGCTCGCGTCCGACTTGACCTGCAGGGCGTTGTAGATCGCGGGCAGCCGGCCCGGGAACTCGACGTCGATGACCGGTCCGATGATCTGCACGACCTTGCCGATGTTCTGTGCCGCCGCTGTGTCGTTCGCCATGTCTCGAAACGTCCCTCCGACGTCCTCGTCCTTCCGCTCCCGGGCCCGCGGACTCGCCGACCCGCCCGAACCATCGGACGTTCTCGTCCGTCCGCTTCCGGCCCCCCGATCCGCGGTCCCTTCGGTCCGTTCGAACCGTCGGGGCCGCTACAACGCCTCGGCGCCGGACACCACCTCGATGATCTCGCGGGTGATCGTGGCCTGCCGCACCTTGTTCATGTAGAGGGTCAGGTCCTCGATCATCTCCGTCGCGTTGTTGCTGGCCGCGTCCATCGCCGTCAGCCGGGCCGCGTGCTCGGCCGCCGCCGATTCGAGCAGCGCCCGCCAGAACTGGATCTCGACGTGCCGGGGAATCAGGGTGTCGAAGATCGCGTGCGGGGCCGGCTCGTAGAGGTACTCGGGCAGAATCTCGCCATCGCCGTCCTCGAGGTCGAGCCGCTGGATCGGCAGCACCTGGTCGACCACGACGCGTTGCCGAAGCACGCTCTTGAACTCGTTGTAGACGAGCTTGACGCTGTCGACCTCGTCCGCCGTGTAGGCCGCGACGACCTCGCGGGCGATCGCCTGCGCGTGTCCGTACTCGAGCTGCGAGAAGATGTTGACGAGTTCGAAGCGGACGTCGAAGCCGCGCCGCTCGAAGAAGTCCCGGCCCTTGCGGCCGACCAGCCCCAGCGTGACGCCCGATCCCGGGCCCGCGGCGATGATGCCGCCGGCCTCCTTGATGATGTTGGTGTTGAACCCCCCGCACAGCCCCTTGTCCGCGGTCACTACGATCAGCAGCGTGGGGCGGGGCGGAGCGTCGGGCGCGCGGCGGGCCAGCAGCGGGTGTGCGCCGGTGTCGACGTGGGCGGCGAGGCCGCCTAGCACGCGCTGCATCCGGAGCGCGAACGGCCGGGCGCCAAGGATGCGATCCTGGGCCCTGCGCAGTCGCGAGGCGGCAATCGCCTTCATGGCCTTGGTGATCTGCTGCGTCGATTTGACCGCGCGAATGCGTCTGCGAAGGTCGAGAAGAGAAGGCACGGGCTGGCTGCTCTCTGCTTGGGCGGCGGGCTCGACGGGGCGTCAGGCCGCCGCGGTCTTGCGCGCGGCGATGAACTGCTCGGTGAACTCCTCGAGCGTGGCGACGATGCGCGCCTTGAGATCGTCGTCGATCACCGCCCGCTCCGCGAGATCGGCGAAGAGGGCCGGCTCGCGCGCCTCGACGAACTGGTACAGCTCCGTCTCGTACTGGCGGACATCGCCCTCCTCGACCGCGTCGAGATGGCCGTTGGTGCCGGCGTACACGATGAGGACCTGCCTCTCGACCGGCAGCGGCGCGTACTGGCCCTGCTTCAGGACCTCGACCAGCCGCCGGCCGCGGTTGAGCTGGTCCTGCGTCGACTTGTCGAGGTCGCTGGCGAACTGCGCGAACGCCGCGAGCTCGCGGAACTGCGCCAGATCGAGTCGCAGCGTGCCCGCCACCTGCCGCATCGCCTTGACCTGCGCCGACCCGCCGACCCGGGACACCGAGTTGCCGACGTTGATGGCGGGGCGCACGCCCTGGTGGAACAGGTCCGACTCGAGAAAGATCTGCCCGTCGGTGATCGAGATGACGTTGGTCGGGATGTACGCCGACAGGTCGCCGGCCTGGGTCTCGATGACGGGGAGCGCGGTCAGCGAGCCCGCCCCGAGCTCGTCCCGCATCATCGCCGCCCGCTCGAGCAGGCGCGAGTGCAGGTAGAACACGTCGCCCGGGTACGCCTCGCGTCCCGGCGGGCGCCGCAGCAGCAGGGAGATCTCGCGGTAGGCCTGGGCGTGCTTCGACAGGTCGTCGTAGATGCACAGCGCATGCTTGCCGTTGTCTCGGAAGTGCTCGCCCATCGCGCAGGCGGCGTAGGGGCTGAGGAAGAGCAGCGGCGCAGGATCGGCGGCGGCCGCCGCGACCACGATGGTGAACTCCATCGCCCCGGCGTCCTCGAGCGTCTTCACGACCTGGGCGATCGTCGATTGCTTCTGGCCGATGGCGTTGTAGATGCAGACGACATCCTGGCCGCGCTGGTTCAGGATGGTGTCGACGGCGACCGCGGTCTTCCCGGTCTGCCGGTCGCCGATGATCAGCTCCCGCTGCCCGCGTCCGATCGGCACCATGGTGTCGATGGCCTTGAGGCCGGTCTGGAGCGGTCGCTTCACCGGCTGGCGGTCGACGACGCCCGGGGCGATCCGCTCGACCGGCGAGGTGCCGGTCGCCGCGATGGGCCCCTTCCCGTCCACCGGCTGGCCGAGCGCGTTCACCACTCGGCCAAGCATCGCCTCGCCGACCGGCACGGAGATGATGCGTCCGGTGCGCTTGACGACGTCACCCTCCTTGATCTCCGTGCTCTCGCCCAGCAGCACCGCGCCCACGCCCTGCTCTTCGAGGTTGAGGGCCATGCCGAAGATCCCGTGGGGAAACTCGAGCATCTCGGTGGCCATGACCCGCTCGATGCCGTCGATCTGGGCGATGCCGTCGCCGACCGACACCACGGTGCCGACCTCCGCGACGTCGACATCGACGTCGTAGCTCCCGATCTGCTCGCGAATGATCTTCGTAATCTCGTCGGCCTTGATCGTCATCGCAGAAACTCTCGTCCTGATGGAATCCCGCCCGGTCTTCGCCCGTGCGCGGTCGTGCTCTCGAGGAGACGTCCCCGGCTCGGGTGCGCCAGCTTCATCTCTCGAGGAGAACCTGCCGCATGCGTTCGAGGTGCCGGGCGACGCTGCCGTCGTACACCGTCGAGCCGATCCGCGTGACCACGCCGCCCAGAATGTCGGGATCGACGACGGTCGACACTCGCACGTCGCCGGCTCCCGCACTGGCGAGCCGCTGCCGGACGGCGGCGTCCTGCGCCGGGCTGAGCGGCTGCGCGGTGGTGACCTCGGCATCGACGACCCCGAGGTGCTCGAACACGCGGGCCCGGTAGAACCGCACGATGTCCGGCAACAGGGCGAGGCGCCCGCGATCCGCGAGCACCGTCAGCAACCGCGTGACGGTCGGCGAGACCTCCGGGAAGCGGTTGCGCAGGTCGTTGATGATGGCCCGCTTCTTCGGCGGCTGCACCGCCGCCGCCAAGAGCACCCGCCTCAACGGCTCGTGCTCGTCCACGAGCCGGGCGAACTCCTCGATATCCGATTCGGCCCTCCGCAGGTCGCCTTTCTCGAGGCTGACATCGAAGAGTGCGCGGGCGTAACGCACTGCCGCCGTACGATTCGTCATGGTTGGTCGGGTGGTCGGGTAGTCGATTCGGACGCACCGGAGACATCACAGCGCGGCTCTGGACGCACAAACGGCCCATTCTACCATCCCCGGGTCGGACCGGCAAAGATCAGGTATCCGTCAGACGCTCGAACAGGCGCTGCAGCTCGTCCTCCGATCCGAAGTCGATCTCGATGCGCCCCCTTCGTCCCTTCCGGACGATGCGGACCCGCGTGCCGAGGACGACGCGCAGGCGCTCCTGTGCCGCCTGCGTGTGGACGTCGACTCTCGCCGACTTCGCAGCCGACGTCGCCGGGGGGCCCACCAACTTCTTCACGAGAGCCTCGGTCTCGCGCACGGAGAGGCCGGCGGCCATGACCTCGCGGGCGGCGAGACGCTGCGCGTCCGCTTCGGCCAGGCCCAGCAGCGCGCGGGCGTGGCCCATGGCCAGCGCGCCCGCCGCCACGTCGGCCTGCACCTCGGGAGGCAGCAGCAGCAGTCGGGCATAGTTGGCGACGGTGGCGCGGTCCTTTCCGACCGCCGCCGCCACGTCCTCCTGGGTCAACCCGCGCTCGTCGACGAGGCGCCGGTAGGCCTCGCCCTCTTCGATCGGGTTGAGGTCCTCGCGCTGCAAGTTCTCGATGAGGGCCATCTCGAGCAGCTTGTCGTCCGGTACGTCGCGAACGACGATCGGCACCCGCAGCAGCCCCGCCATCTGCGCCGCCCGCCAACGGCGCTCGCCAGCGACGATCTCGAAGCGGTCCCCGGCGGTGCGCCGGACCACGATCGGCTGGATGACGCCGCTGCCGCGGATCGACCGGGCGAGTTGCTCGAGCTTCGGCTCGTCGAGGACCGTGCGGGGCTGCGCGCGATTGGGGGTCAGCCGATCCAGATCCGCCTCGGTCGGCTGCCCAGCGGCCTGTGGCGCCGTCTCCGGAATGAGGGCGCTCAGTCCGCGCCCCAGCGCACGTCGCGTCTTCGCCATCGAAACTCGCTCCCGGCCCCTGCGTTCCCCGTCTCGGTCGCAGAAGCGTCACGTGGCGGGACGCCCCCTCGAACCCGTCGATCGAGCCGCCGTCGAAAACGACCCGCCCGCGCCCCGCGGCCGGCGCCGCGCGTCGGTGACGACGCCAGCCTCGCAAGCGCGGCCGTCGGCCGCCTCGAGACCGGGGTCCGCCGCGCCGGCCGCTCCCCGGGGGGGCCGGCCTCAGGACGCGACCCCGCGGAAGCCCCCGCGGGCTGCTCCCCGTTTCGGCCCCAGAATCTCCCGCGCCAAGGCGAGGTACGCCTCGGCCCCCGTCGACCGAACGTCGTAGAGAATCGCCGGCAGGCCGTGGCTCGGCGCCTCTCCCAGACGCACGTTGCGGGGAATGACGGTACGGTACACCTTCTCCCGGAAGTGCGCCCGTACGTCGCCGGCCACCTGCTGGCCCAGCCTCGTCCTCGAGTCCGACATGGTCAGCAGCACGCCCTCGATCTCGAGCTCCGGGTTGAATCCGGCCTGGACGCGACCCATCGTCGCCGTCAGCTCCGTCAGCCCCTCGAGGGCGAAGTACTCGCAGTTGAGCGGTATCAGGACGGAGTGCGCGGCGACGAGGGCGTTCAAGGTCAGCAGTCCCAAGGACGGCGGCGTGTCGATGAAAACGTAGTCGTAGCGCTCGACCGTCGCGTGCAGCAGAGGGCGCAACCGGCTCTCGCGCCGGGGCAACCCGACCAGCTCCACCTCGGCGCCGGTCAGATGGTGATCGGTCGGAATCAGCTGCAGGCCGGTAACCGGCGTGTCCAGCACCAGCTCCTCCGGGGCGACGGCCTCCGAGGTCATGGCCTGGTAGATGCTTGGCCGCCCGGCGGCGCCCGCCCTCAGCCCGAGGCCGCTCGTCAGGTTCGCCTGCGGATCGAGATCGACCAGGAGCACCCTCTGGTCGCCCATGGCGAGGGACGCGGCGAGATTGATGGCCGTGGTCGTCTTGCCGACGCCGCCCTTCTGATTCGCGACCGCGATAATCCTGCCCATCGGCAACTGGCGGCTGCTGTGTCTGTCGAAATGCCCTGGAGCTGAGGCCCCAGCCGGTTCATTGCAGTGATGGTACTGCGGCCACGGGGTTCGGACAAGCCGGCGACCGGCAGATCGGCGGAGGACGTTCCACGTGGAACATGAGGCCGTTCGAGACCCCCTGAACCGGAGGGGCGCGGTCGAAGACGGCTAGTGGACCGCCTCAGAGCCTCCTTGGCCGTCCTGATGTCGCGGTTGGCCGCGCTCTCGATGGCGGCGTTGAAGCTGACCGAACCTAGTGGACACGGTCGGACGCGAACAAGACGGCAAGCTCGACCGCCTCGGCGGCGACCCTCAGTCGGGCGGGGAAGAGCTAGCCGCGTCCATTTCATCGATGATCGCCTGCGCGGCTCCTGCCCGATCGGCCGCGTTCAGGATGGGACGTCCCACGACCAGATAGTCCGATCCCCAGCGAATCGCTTGCGTCGGTGTCGTGGAGCGCTTGTGATCGTCGCGGATTGCGCCCGCCGGCCGGATCCCCGGGCTGACGATCAGCACACCCGTCTCGCGCGGCCACGCCTCGCGGCAGAGCCGAATGGCCTCGCCGGAGGCGATGACGCCGTCGCACCCGTGATCGAGTGCGTCCCGGGTCCTGGCGATGATCCACTCGTCCAGCGAGACGCCGCGCGCGGCCTCGGCCGGGGCGATGCGAGAGAAGTCCCCGGCCCCGAGGCTGGAGACGTACGGCACCACGAGGAGCGCCGGAAACCGGCTCCCGGCCTTCGCGTCCCGCGCCATCGCGATGTCGCGCGGCGGCATGTTCTGGTGGAGGGTCAGGAACTGGATGCTCGGGTCGTCACTCAGATCGCGAACGACGTCCGCGACCGTGTTGCCGATGTCCGGCACCTTGAGGTCGACGAAGATCTGCTTGCCGCCGGCCGCGATCCGCTCCCACAGCTCCGCGAGACCCCGAGCCCGCAACCCGGCCATGAGCAGCCGCCAGCCGATCTTGTACCGGCGGACGTTCGCCAACTCGTCGACCACGGCGTGCGCGATCTCGACGCTCGGCACGTCGAGAGCAACGATCAGACGGTCTCTGCCGGTCAAGTCGTCTTCCTTTGGGTCAGCTGCCCGGGCCGCAGAAGGGCGCAGGCGCCTGGAGGGGTCGGTTGGGCGCCCAGCAGGAGCCGAAGGCGACGATGGGCGGGCCAGGAGTCTGCGCCGCAGGACAGCGCGGAATCCTGCCGGGTCAGTTCAGGGCGCTCGGCGGAGCCGAGGCGACGATGGGCGGGCCCAGCCCTGTCGCGAACAAAGCGTTTCGACTCGGAGCACCAAGCGTCCGCGCCGAAAAACCTCCCGCATCCGACCCGCGATCAACCCGGCTTCGTGGCCTCCACCGAGCCACCCTGCGCGCCGCTGCGCCGAGCCAGTCTGCGCGCCATGGCCGCCGTCGCGCCCCGTCTGCTTCCTCGCCAAGTTACGTCAGGCACGGGCGTTTGTTCGGCGCGCCGGCCACCCTCGCCGGCCAAGCACGCATGAAGGGTCAAGCTGAATCTGGCCCCTTCGCGGTCATTGATAGTCCGGGCCGGTGCCCACTTCCGGCCGAGGGCGGGGTCGGCGCCTTGCCCATGAACCCGAACCGCTCCAGTGCCCCCCGCATGAGGGTCATTTCGGCCGTGATGCTGTCCAGTTCGGCCGTGATGCCGTCCAGTCGGCTGTCGATCTGGTCGAACCGTGCCAGTACTTCCTTCCTAAATTCAGTGTCCGTCATACCCGATACCCCTCTCTCGTACATGCAGACAACATGTGTATGGTACTACGCTACGTTGTATGGGTACGACGCCTACGTCGTATGGGTACGACACTACGTCGTATGGCACGACACTACGTGAATCACTCTGGCCCGACTCCGCCCGAAGATTCGAATTGATGCACTACCGTCGCGCGCCAGCGTTCCACGTGGAACAATCCGGCGGCCTCGCCGTCGCCTGCATTCGACCGGCAAGACAGGGGGCAACGCTGCCGCAGCGCGCGGGGCCCAACGAATACCGCTCCTCGACGACCCTCCGATGACGACCTCCGGACCCGAACGGCGGCGCCTCGCCGAGCGCATCCGTCGCCGCGCGGGCCGCGCGCGGCTGGAGGTCGACGCCTCTCTCCTGCGCGCCCTGGCCGCCTACGTCGATCTGCTCTTGCGCTGGAACCGGCACATCAACCTGACGGCGCTGAGCGACGACGACCACGGCATCGACAGGCTTACCATCGAGCCGCTCGTCGCTGCGCAACATCTGCCGATGCCCGGGGCGGCGGTTACCGACATCGGATCCGGCGGCGGGTCTCCGGCCGTGCCCATGAAGCTGGCTGCCCCGGCGGTGCGGCTCCGCATGGTGGAATCGAGAGCCAGAAAGGCCGCCTTTCTTCGCGAGGCGGTGCGGCAGCTCGGGTTGGACGGAACCGTCGTGGAAGCCTGCAGATACGAGACGCTGGCCGCTCGGGAGGAGCTCGTCGGGAAATCCGACGTGGTGAGCGTGCGGGCGGTCCGGGTCGGAAGGCGGATGCTGCGGCAGATCGAGCCCCTGGTCAGCCCCGGCGGCGTCGTGTTCCTCTTCCGGAGCACCCGCGAGGATCTCGACGCCCGAGCGCTGTCGCCCTGGTACGTAAGCGCTGCCCGGCCGCTGCTCGACCCGGAGCACCGTCTGCTCATCCTGAAGCGCGACCCCGGGTGACGGAGCGGTCCCCGCGTCGCCCTGTCATTCCATGGAAGCCGCTGCGCTCGCCAATCGTCGCCTTCGGTCGGCTCGTCGCCTACCCGCTCTCCAGGACCCGCGCCGGTCTGCGGCGCCGACGCTCGGTCCGGGCGCTGCCACCGCTCGCAGCCTCGATGTCGACGTCGTTGCCGCTCCAGCGCTTGACATAGGCCCCGAGCACCGCGACGGCGGCCGGGGTCACGCCCGGCACGCGGCCCGCCTGTCCGAGGGTGGCAGGCCGGACCGAACCGAGCCTGGACGCCACTTCCGTCGATAGACCCGGCACGTCCTCGTACGGGAAGCCGGCCGGGATGCGCCGCCCCTCCTCTCGCGCCGACCGGGCGATGGTCGCTTCCTGCCGGCGCAGGTACCCCTCGTACTTCAGCTCCGTCTCCACGCTCGACGCCTCCGCTCCCGCCGAGTCCTCGCCGATGTCGAGCACGACCCCCTTGGCGGCCAGCGCGGCCAGGGTGACTTCCGGCCGCCGCAGCAGTCGGGCCGCCGAGACGGTGCGCGGGCCTTCCTGCACGCGCGCGGCCCGTACGCTCGCCAAGTTCCGCTCGAACCTCGCCCGCCGCTCGCGGAAGCGCTCCCACCGCCGGTCGTCCACCAGGCCGACCTCGCGACCGCGCGGGGTCAGGCGCAGGTCGGCGTTGTCGATGCGCAGCAGCAGGCGATGCTCCGACCGCGACGTGAACATGCGGTAGGGCTCGAGACAACCGCGCGTCGTGAGATCGTCGACCATCACCCCGATGTAGGACTCGCCGCGGCGCAGCACCCAGTCGCCGTCTCCCCGAGCCCGCCGGGCCGCATTGACCCCCGCCACCAGCCCCTGCCCGGCCGCCTCCTCGTAGCCCGAGGTGCCGTTGATCTGCCCCGCGAGATAGAGGCCCGTGATCTTGCGTGTCTCGAGCGTCGGCGCCAGCTCCGTGGGCTGGATGAAGTCGTACTCGACCGCGTACCCCGGTCGCAGCATGACGGCGTTTTCCAGCCCCGGCAGCGCCGCGATCACCTGCTGCTGCACTTCCCGCGGCAGGCACATCGAGCAGCCGCTGACGTAGATCTCCGGCACGTCCAGCCCTTCCGGCTCCAGGAAGACCTGGTGGCGCTCACGTTCCGGAAACCGCACGACCTTGTCCTCGAGCGACGGGCAGTAACGGGGTCCGATTCCGGTGATCCGCCCGTTGTAGAGCGGCGACCGGTGCTTGTTCCGGCGCACCAGCTCGTGCACGGCGTCGGTCGTGTGGACGACGTGGCAGCAGATCTGAGTGCGGTCGATGGCGCCACTGAGGAACGAGAACGGCACCGGGGGGCGGTCTCCGGGCTCCTCTTCGAAGCGGCCGAAGTCGATGCTGCCGCGGTCGAGGCGGGGCGGCGTGCCGGTCTTCAACCGGCCCCCCACCAGGCCCAGTCGCTTCAACGACTCACCCAGGACCCGTGACGCCGGCTCGTCGGCCCGGCCCGCCGACCGCCGTTCCGGGCCGACGTGGATCACGCCGTTCAGAAACGTCCCGGTCGTCACCACCACCGTGCGGCAACCCACGCGGGCGCCGTCCTCGAGCTCGACGCCGACAGCCCGATCGCCTTCGACCACGACCGAGCCGACACGGCCGACGATCCAGTCGATGTTGGGCTCGCGCTCCAATCGAGCGCGCATCCAGGCGCCGTACCGCCTCTTGTCCGCCTGCGCCCGCGGCGATTGCACGGCGGGTCCGCGGCTGCGATTCAGCAGCTTGAACTGAATCGCGGTGGCGTCGATCGCCTCGCCCATCAGTCCGCCGAGTGCGTCGATCTCGCGAACCAAGTGCCCCTTGGCGGTGCCTCCCACGGCGGGGTTGCAGGGCATCCGGCCCACCGTCTCGCGCGAGAGCGTGCACAGCCCCACCGTGCAGCCGAGTCGGGCGGCCGCGTGGGCCGCCTCGATGCCGGCGTGCCCCGCCCCGATGACGACGACGTCGCGGTCCGTTGCCATTCCGGGCTCGCCTCCGGCTACTTCCCCATGCAGAACCGGTCGAGTCGGGCGGCCGCGTGGGCCGCCTCGATGCCGGCGTGCCCCGCCCCGATGACGACGACGTCGCGGTCCGTTGCCATTCCGGGCTCGCCTCCGGCTACTTCCCCATGCAGAACCGGCCGAGTCGGGCGGCCGCGTGGGCCGCCTCGATGCCGGCGTGCCCCGCCCCGATGACGACGACGTCGCGGTCCGTTGCCATTCCGGGCTCGTCTCCGGCTACTTCCCGATGCAGAACCGGTCGAAGATGTGCTCGAGCACGTCGTCGGGTGTCCGTTTCCCGGTCAGCTCCTCCAGCGCTTGGCGCGCGCGCTGCAGATCCTCCAGCACGAACTCCTCGGCCGCCCCCCGCTCCCCCGCCGCGGCCGCCGCCGCGAGAGCCGACGCCGCCCGCTCGAGCAGCTCGATGTGCCGGATATTCGCCACCATCGGGGTCTCGCGGGTCGCGGCCTCCCCCACCAACAGCCGCCGCAGCTCGTCCCGCAGCCGGCCGAAACCCTGCCCCGTTCGCGCCGAGACCTCGACGCGGCCCGCATCGTCGTCCACGGGCAATGAGGCCGCCGACCACGCTTCCGGGAGGTCGACCTTGTTCACCACCACCACCCGCGGCGCGCCCGACGTCTCCCACAGCACGTCCCGGTCTTCCGCGGCGAGAGGCTCCGATCGATCGACCACGACGAGACTCGCGTCCGCCGCGCCGAACGCCTGCCGGGCGCGCGACACGCCCTCGGCCTCGACCGGATCGCCGGTCGCCCGAAGGCCGGCGGAATCGACGAGGCCGACCGCGAGCCCGTCGAGATCGAGCGTCTCCGTCACGAGGTCGCGGGTGGTGCCGGCGACGGCGGTGACGATGGCGCGCGAAGAACCGAGCAGCCGGTTGAAGACGCTCGACTTGCCCACGTTCGGCCGGCCGAGGACGACCGCCCGGCATCCCTCGCGAATGAGACGGCCGGCGGCGGCGCCGGCCAGCAGCGCTTGCACCTGCTCCCGCAGCGCGCCGATGCGCTGCGCGACCTCCGGCGGCTCGATGAAGTGGTAGCCCTCCTCGGGGAAGTCGAGCGAGGCCTCCAGTCGGGCCGTCAGGTCCAGCAGCCGGCGGTCGACATCGGCGATGCGCCCGGTCATCGTGCCGTCGAGCTGGTCGAAGGCGACGCGGGCCTGAAGAGGCGTGACCGCGTCGACGAGGTCGGCCACCGCCTCCGCCTGAACGAGGTCCACGCGGCCGTGCAGAAAGGCCCGCAGCGTGAACTCGCCCGGATTCGCCAGCCGCGCTCCCGCCCGGCACGCGAGAGCGACGGTGTGCTCGAGCAGCAGCGGACTGCCGTGGGCGCAGATCTCCACGACGTCCTCGCCCGTGTACGACCCCGGACCGGGGAACGACGTCGCCACGACCTGATCGATGGCGTTCACCTCGTTCGCGACCCGGGCGACGAGGCGCGCCACCGTCGCACGACGCGGCTCGAGGGGTCTCGAACGATCGAGCAGAACCCCCCCGACCGCCGCCGCCCGCGGTCCGCTGATGCGCACCACGCCGAGGCCCCCGCGGCCGGGTGGCGTGGCGATGGCGACTATCGTGTCTTCGGGGGCGAACATCGGCTACCGCGATCCTCCGGGCTGCCGATGGCGCGCGGGCGCGGGGCCCCGAGCCGCTCTTCCCCGGTCCGACCGCGAGGCGCCGGCGGGATGCTCGACACGCGCCCTCCTCACACCTGGTCAGGCACGCGCCCCGACGGCAGTGGGCGGGCGGTCTCGGTCGCGGTGTCGACGTGCCGCGTCACGACGCGCTCCCTGGAGGCGGTAATGGACGGCCGGCGGCATCGACCCCCCGGCTGGCCGGCGGCGCTCACGGCCGACGCGTCGGACCGGCGGCCGTAATCAGGACCGTCTTGAGGAACGCGTCGCCGATGCTCTCCGAGGAGACGTTCGGGTCGTCGGCAATCGCCAAGTGCACGATCCGCCGAGCGTACGGGTTCAGCGGCCCGATCTCCTGGGCCTCTCCCGTCGTGAGGGCCCGCTCGGCGAGCAGAACCGCGGTCTGTCGAAGCTCCTCGTCCTTGCCCTTGCGATAATCCAGGCAATCGACGACGATGCGTCCCCTTCCGTGCTCGCCGCGGAACGCCGCGTTGACGACATGCTGCAGCGCGTCGAGACCCTCGCCCTTGCGGCGCAGGAGCGCCTCTCCGCCGTCACCGTTCAAGGTGATGCGGGTCCCGTCCTCGAGCGGCGCGCACTCCACGTCGACCGACAGCCCGAGCGCACCCGTGACCGCCTCCACGAAAGCCACCATCCGAGCCTCGAGATCCGCTGCCACGCCAACCCTCCCGGTCGTTCATGGCGATCACCGCGCCGACCGAGCCCATCGGTCGGGGCTTCTCGCCGCGGACTGCTACCGCCCTCTCCCGCGCGACCGACGCGACCCCTTGCCCTGCCGCGCCGCCTTCGACCCTGGCCGGTCCTTCCCCTGGCGTTGCCTGGCGCCCTCCCGGGGGGGTGCCGATCCGTTGGTCTCCTCGCCGGCCTTCTTCACCTGGCGCTCCGCGGGCGGGCGGACCTGCCTCACCCGGGGCGGACCGGCGATGCGGTTCGTCACCACCGTCTGCCCGATGCCCAGGACGTTGCTCGTCAGCCAGTAGATGACGAGCCCGCTCGGGGCCCACAGGAACATCACCGTGAAGATCACGGGCATCAGCATCATGATCTTCTGCTGTTCCGGGCTCGCCGCGCCGGCCGGCTGCAGCCGCTGCTGGTAGACCATGGACGCGCCCATGACGACCGGCGTCACGTAGAACGGGTCCTGCATCGACAGGTCGTCGATCCACCCCATGAACGGTGCGCCCCGAAGCTCGACGGCCATGGACAGCAGCCGGTAGAAGGCGATGAGAATCGGCATCGTCATCAACATCGGCAGGCACCCGCTCGCGGGGTTCGCGCCGTGGCGGCGATACAGCTCCATCACCTCCTGGTTCATCTTCTGCCGGGCCGGATCCGTCGCCTTGAGGCCGGCGTAGCGGGCCTGGATGGCCTTCATCTCCGGCTGCAGCTCCTGCATCTTGCGCATGGAGACCACGCTCTTGTGGCGCAGGGGGAAGATCACGATGTTGATCAGCACCGTGAGCAGGATGATCGACCAGCCGTAGTTGCCGACGAACCCGTGGATCCATTTCAGGGTCCGGTGCAGGGGAACGACGATGACCGACAGGAACCCGAAGTCGATGGCCCTCACGAGGTCCGGGTGCACGGCCGCGAGCAGATCGAAGTCCTTCGGCCCGATGAAGAACGGGAGCTCCACGCCACCCGGTCCCGCGGAGATCTCGAACTCGACCAGGTCGTGCTCCACCTCCGGCAGGGAAAGGGGACGGTAGTCGACGCGGGTCGCCTGCGCGCGCGGCAGGGCGACGGCCAGGAAATAGTGGTTGTCGACGCCGGCGAACTCGAGCTGCCCCTCGTACCCGGGCCGCTCGGGAACGTCGGACGGCAGGGCCCGGTACACATCGAGCTCCTGCGCCAGCCCGTTCTCGAGGGGTCGGCCGTACACCACCGCCGCCGGCAACTGCTGAAACACGAGCCGCGAGGTCTCGGCGCGGACCCCGCCGAGGCCCGGGCCCCACGCCACGGTCGTGGGCTGGACGCCCGCCTCGGTCGTGACCGTCGCCTCGAACCCCACCACGTACCGCTGTTCCTGCGATGGCTGGAAGCGGAAGGTCTTTCGCGCCCGCAGGCCCGAGCTGTCCTCGTACTCGAACGTGAGCGCACCGGGGTCCGCATCGAGGCGCAAACGGTCGACCGACGGCAGGAACTGGGCGGCGTCGAGCCGCGCCGTCAGATCCGGATCCCCGGGCACGAGCAGCGAGAACGGCCGCGGCCGGCCCGCGGCCGCGGCGGGCAACGCCAGCTCGACCGGGTCTCCGTTCTCGTCGGCGTAGTGCTTGAGCCTCCAACTGACGAGCTCGGCGCCGAGATTGTCGAACTCCGCCAGAATGAAGTCGCTCTCCACGACGACGGTGCGCCGCCGGTCGTCGGCAACGACGGGGGCAATCGGCGCCGGCTGCGGATTCGCGCCGCTCGCCGACAGGGGGTCGGGGGCGCCGTCGGGCCGCGGCGAGGCGCCTGGGGCGGCGACCGCCGGCAGACGCGCCGCGGCCGGGGGCGGAGCGCCCGCGCCGGCGCCGGCGGCGGCCTCCGGCACTTCCTCCACGACCGGAGGCGGACCAATCCACTGCTGGTACAGCACCAGAACCAGAAACGAGAGTGTGACCGCGAGTAGGACCCGGCGCTCCATGTCAGGCTCGGAAGTCGGCCCGTTCCGTCATGCCTCGCCCCGTTGGCCGGCCGGCGGCGGCGGCCGGCGGCACCGGGTCCATTCCGCCGGCCTGCAAGGGATGACAGCGACACAGCCGAACGAGCGTGAGCCAGGCGCCGCGAAGGCTTCCGTGTTGCCTGATGGCTTCCTCGGCGTAGTGCGAGCAGGACGGGTGGAAGCGGCAGGCTCCGGCGAACCAGTGGCCGAAGAGGACTCGATAGGCGTTCAGCAACAGCACCGACAGACCGATCAACCACCGATCCGCTCGCCGCCAGCCGGCGTTAAGGAATCTCACGCGATCCTCATCGCGGTACCCGCGCCCGGAGCTGTCGGAGCAGGGTTCGGCGATAGTCGCTCCGCAGCGAGTTGAACGAGACATCCGGGAAATCCCGGAAGGGCAGCACCACGAGGTCGGTCGCCGGAGCCGGCTTGTCGTGGCGGAAGAGATCGCGGACCAGGCGCTTGATGAGATTGCGCCGGGCGGCGTTGCCGAGGCGGCGGGGTGCGACGATGCCCAGCCGGCTCCAGCCCTGCTCGCCGGGGAGCCCGATCAGCGTCATGTAGCGTCCCCGGACTCGCGCGCCGCGCCGTTGGATCCGCAGGAACTCCCGTCGCCGGCGAATCCGTTCCCGACGCGCCAGGGTGCGGGTCCGGACCATCGACGGCCCTTCTCGCACCGCCCGATCGCGCCTTTCCCCGCCCGGCGGACCCTCGTGCATCGCCATGCGCTGCTCTCACGCCTTGCCGGACCGAACGCCGAGACGGCCCGCCCGGCGCTCCGCCACGCGGGGTGGTGGTCCTCCGAGGAACGGCCACCCCGCCAAGCGTCGCCCGCGGCTCCGCCTCCGCACGCGACCCACCCTCCAGGAAGTCCTCGCCGTCTCTTGCGGCGCCGACGCCTAGTCGGAAACCGTCAAGCGGTGGCGCCCCTTGGCACGGCGGCGACTCAGCACCCGCCGGCCCGCGGGTGTGCTCATCCTCGCACGAAATCCGTGGGTCTTCTTGCGATGGCGACGATTGGGTTGAAAGGTACGCTTCATCGAACGGGCCTCCTCCGTCCCTGCGGCAACCCTCTATGCTAGGCCGTCCTTCGGAAGTTGTCAAGAATCCGCCACCCTTCACCCACCCTTCACCCGCGCCTCGGCGTTGTTGAAATCCTGCCGCTTCCGGCCTGACCCGCCCCTCTGCAACTCCGTGCCGCGCCCCCGTTTCGACACCGATCGAGACCTCCGATCCCGAGCCCCGTCATCCGTTTTCCATACCTATGGAAAACAGTATGGAAAATCGATTCTTCAGGCGGATTCCGCGGTTTCCGTCGTGGCAAGTCCCATGTTTACAGCTACTTGAAGCCCTGGTAGCGTCGCCGTGGATGTCGACCGAAAGACCCGCGAATCGGCGTTACGGGCCGGCCCCCGTCGCCGCGGGCCTCTCCCCCAAGAGGCATGCCCAGCCTCTGCGGCCGAGGAGTTCGGGCACGTCCGCGGGCTGTGGTATGGTTTCGCTCATTTGCACCCCGCGCCTCCCAGACGGCGATTCGGTGTTGTGTCCGCCCGGAGGCGCTCAACGGGCTCAAAACGCAACTTCCCTCGATCGGGCCACGGTCGTCCGCCGACCGGGTCGCGTACCGACGCGAGTGGCGCCAAAATGTCGAGCAACCCCTGGGACGAGATTCTGGCGTGCGTCGAGAACAAGGTCAGCCGGTACATCTTCCACACCTGGTTCAAGCCCACGAGGTTCCTCGACAGCGAGGACGACACCGTCACGGTGCTCGTTCCCAACGATGTCTTCAAGCAGTGGCTGACCCGCCATTACGCCGGTGTCATCAAGGAAGCGGCCGACGAGCTGGGTCGGCCCGGAACGACCATCTCGCTGGTGACCGACGAGACCCGGCCGGCCGACGCGGATTCCGCCGCGCCGTCGCCGGAACCGCCCGAACCCGCCCCTCGGCCGCCCGCGCCCCGGCAGCAGCGCTACACCTTCGGGGAATTCGTCGTCGGACCGTCGAACCAGTTCGCCCACGCGGCCGCCCGCGCCGTCGCCGAGGCCCCCGCAAGGTCCTACAACCCGCTGTTCATCTACGGCGGCGTCGGCCTCGGGAAGACCCACCTCATGCACGCCATCGGCGAGTACCTCGACATCCACTCGCCGCAGTCCAGCCGCACGTACATCTCGTCGGACCGCTTCATGAACGAGATGATCAACGCCATCCGCTTCGATCGGACCATCGACTTCCGGGCGCGGTACCGCAGCACGGACATCCTGCTGGTGGACGACATCCAGTTCCTGGCGAGTCGGGAAGGCACGCAGATCGAGTTCTTCCACACCTTCAACTCGCTCTACGACGCCCAGAAACAGATCGTCATCAGCAGCGACTGCCCTCCCCACGAGCTCCAGTTCCTCGAGGAGCGGCTCCGGTCGCGCTTCGAGTGGGGCCTGACGGTCGACATCCAGCCGCCGGACCTGGAAACGCGGGTCGCGATTCTCAAGAAGAAGGCCGAACATCTCGCCCCCGCCATCCCCATCGACGACGAGGTCGCGCTCTACATCGCCGAGCGGATCAAGTCGAACATCCGGGAGCTCGAGGGCTCGCTCACGACCCTGATTGCCCGCGCCTCGCTCTGGGGCCAGAAGATCTCCCTGTCGCTGGCACGGGAGGTTCTGCCCAACATCGGCGAGCGCGACAAGCCCGTCGTGACCACCGAGATCATCCAGAAGCACGTCGCGCGGCACTACTCGCTCAAGCTGAGCGCTCTGAAGTCGCGGAACAACGCGCAGACGATAGTGCTCCCCCGCCAGATCGCCATGTACCTGGCCCGGACCCTCACCGAGGCCTCGTATCCGGAGATCGGGAGGAAGTTCGGCAAGCACTACTCGACCGTCATCTACGCGCACGACAAGATCGAGAACGAGCGTGGGAAGGACGCCAACCTCAACGCCCTCATCGACGGTCTCGTCAAGTCGATCAGGAAGTCGCTCGACTAGCGCCGTCCTCGCGGGTCCGCTGAGAGAGCGCCAGTGGCTCCGCCGGGGACGGACCCTGCCGATCCCCGTCCGCCCGCGGGATTCCGCTTTTCCACATCGACCCGTCCACAGCCTCCCCAGTCCCTCCATGGTCTCGCCGCCGTGGGGCCGATCGGTGGAGAACGGCGCCCGGTCTCCACACGATATCCCGAGGGTCATCGACAACATAAACGACTGCAAAAAAATGACTTACGCGAAAATCGAGCACGTCTTCCACAGTATTTACTGATATAATTCAGAGATCGTTCGGTCCTGCTGAAACGAACAGTCAACGGAGTCAATCCCGAAGGCATCCCCCTCGATGGAACTCAATGTCCGCCAGACCGAGCTCCTCAAAGAGCTGCAACTCCTCCAGGGAATCGTCGAGCGGAAGAACACGATTCCCATCCTTGCCAACGTCCTGATCGAGGCCGAGGACGGGGCAGCGGAGATCCGTCTCGCCGCGACGGATCTCGAGGTGGGGCTGCGCAGTCGGTGCGCCGCCACGGTTGCACAGGGGGGTTCGCTGACCCTGCCGGCCCGGAAGCTCTACGAGATCGTTCGCGCGCTGCCGGACACCGACATCCGCATCGCCCAGCCGGAGGCGGGGACCGTGAACGTCACGGCCGAGCGGTTCAGCTCGCGCATCCAGACGCTGCCGCGGGAGGATTTCCCGTCGATGCCGGATGCGACGGGGTCCGCCACCGCGCATCTCGCGGCGGGGCTGCTGGCCGAGATGGTGGCCAAGACGCAGTTCGCGATCACCAGCGAGGACACCCGGTTCTTCCTGAACGGCGCCCTGTTCCTGCTGTCGTCGTCCTCGATGAGCCTGGTCGCCACGGACGGACATCGGCTCGCCCTCGCATCGGCCGCGTGCGAGGCGGAGGAGGCTGGTTCCGGCGGCGATCCCGAGCCCGCCGCCGCGGACTCGGCCCGGGTCATTCTGCCGAGGAAGACCCTGTTGGAGCTCGCCCGGCTTCTCGGCGAGGACGCCGCCGCGGACGTGGCCTACGAGTGTGGCGAGAACCACCTGTTCTTCGACGTGGGGCGGCGGCAACTGATATCGCGGACCATCGATGCGCAGTTCCCCGCTCACGAGCGGGTCCTGCCGACGGGCAACGACAAGCGCATCGAGTTCGACGGCCACCGGTTGGGGAGCACGCTGAAGCGGGTCGCCCTGTTGTCGAACGAGCGGTCGCGGGCGGTCAAGTTCCGGATCGACGCCGGCGGGGTCGAGATCTCGTCCAGCAGCCCGGACGTCGGTGAAGCGTCCGAGGTGCTGGTCGTCGATTACGCGGGCGCGGAGACCGAGATCTGCTTCAATGCGCAGTACGTCCTCGATTTTCTGGGGGTCGTCGATTCCGACAGCGTGGCGCTCGAGTTCAAGGACGAGGTGAGCCAGGCGGTGCTGTCGCCGGTGTCCTCCGAGGGCTGCGAGTACACGTACGTGATCATGCCGATGCGGGTCTAGCGGCGGGCGAGAGAGAGCACATGACGCAACTGGAGGGGCACAAGCAGCCCGAAGGCGTGGCGCCGCTCTAGCGGCGGGCGAGAGCACATGACGCAACTGGAGGGGCACAAGCAGCCCGAAGGCGTGGCGCCGCCCTCGCTCGGCGAGGGGGATGCCGTGGCGACCGCGGCGCCGGAGATCACGTCCGCCGACCTGGCGGACTACGGCGCGGACAAGATCAAGGTCCTCGAGGGGTTGGAGGCGGTTCGGAAGCGTCCCGCCATGTACATCGGGTCGACCGGTGCTCTGGGCCTGCACCACCTCGTGTACGAGGTCGTGGACAACGCCATCGACGAGGCCCTGGCCGGCTTCTGCGACACGATCAAGGTCACGATTCACATCGACAACTCGATCACCGTCGTCGACAACGGCCGCGGCATCCCCGTCGACACGCACGCGAGCGGGCGGCCCGCCGCCGAGGTCGTACTGACGGTCCTGCATGCCGGCGGCAAGTTCGACAACGAGAGCTACAAGGTGTCGGGGGGGCTGCACGGGGTGGGAGTGTCCGTCGTGAACGCCCTGTCGGAGACCGTCAACCTCGAGATCTGCCGCAACGGGAGCGTCTACCAGCAGAGCTATACGCGGGGCGTGCCCGACGCCGATCTCGAGGTCACGGGGACGACCCGCCGCCGGGGCACCCGGCTGACGTTCAAGCCCGACGCCGGCGTGTTCGAGACGGTGGACTACAGCTTCGACACCCTGGCCCACCGTCTTCGCGAGCTGGCGTTCCTCAACGCCGGGGTCCGCATCACCCTCGACGACGAGCGCGAGGACGGAAAGCACCGCGACTTCTGCTACGAAGGGGGCATCAACTCGTTCGTGCGGTACCTCAACAAGAACCGCGTGGCCGTCAACGCCGACCCGATCTACATGCGGGGCGAGCGCGAGGGCATCGACGCCGAGATCTCGCTGCAGTGGAACAACGGCTACGCCGACACCCTGCACGCCTTCGCCAACAACATCAACACGCAGGAGGGGGGCACGCACGTCTCCGGGCTCCGGGCGGCCCTGACGCGCACCGTGAACAGCTACGCCAGCCGGCAGAACCTGGCGAAGGACCTCAAGGAGAGCATCGGCGGCGACGACGTCCGCGAGGGTCTCACCGCGGTCATCAGCGTGAAGATTCCCCACCCCCAGTTCGAGGGCCAGACCAAGACCAAGCTGGGCAACACCGAGGTGAAGGGCATCGTCGAGGCGATCGTCAACGACTCTCTCGGCGCGTTCCTCGAAGAGAACCCGGCGGTGGCCAAGGGCATCGTCAACAAGACCATCGACGCGGCGCGGGCGCGTGAGGCGGCTCGGAAGGCGCGGGACCTCGTGCGCCGCAAGGGAGCGCTCGACAACAGCAGCCTCCCGGGCAAGCTGGCCGACTGCCAGGAGCGGGACCCCGAGCAGGCCGAGCTCTACATCGTGGAGGGGGAGTCGGCCGGCGGGTCGGCCAAGCAGGGCCGCGACCGGCGCTTCCAGGCGGTGCTGCCCATCAAGGGCAAGATCCTGAACGTCGAGAAGGCGCGCTTCGACAAGATGCTCGGCAGCGACGAGATTCGCGCGATGATCGCGGCGCTCGGGTGCGGCATCGGCAAGGACGACTTCCAGCCCGACAGGCTCCGCTATCACCGCGTCATCATCATGACCGACGCGGACGTCGACGGCTCGCACATCCGCACCCTGCTCCTGACGTTCTTCTACCGCCAGATGCGGGAGCTGATCGAGCGCGGCCACATCCACATCGCGCAGCCGCCGCTCTACCGAGTCAAGCGGGGCCGCAGCGAGACCTATGTCAAGGACGATCGCGATCTCGAATCGTGGCTCTTCAAGCGGGCGGCGGAGACGCGGGTGCTGCGGCTGCCGCACGATGAGCTGACCGCGGATCGCCTCGAGGAGCTGCTCCACCGCCTGGTCGCCTTTCAGCGCTATCGCGCGATCTTCGAACGTCGCGGACCGGCCGCGGACATCGTCCAGGCCCTGCTCGACGCGGGCGCCGCCGACAAGTCGTTCTTCGAGCATCCGGACGTCCTGGAGCCGCTCGCGGCGCGGCTGACCACGCCGCAGCGCACCCTCCGGGTGGAGGTGGACGAGGAGCACAACGCGCATGCGCTGGTCAGCGAGGATCGAAGCGGCGGGTTCGCGCGACGGCAGTCGATCGGCGTCGAGTTCGTCGAGTCCGCCGAATACCGCGCCCTGTCGACCAGCTTCGAGGCGATCCGGAGCGTCAACGGGCCGATGCGGGTCAGCGCGGTGGCTCGCGGCAACGGCGGCGCCGGCGAGGAGTCGGGCGAGGCGGGGGCCCATGCCGGAGAGGTGGCCATCGACGGCCGCGACGCGCTGCTCGACCACTTCCTGGCCGCGGGGAAGCGCGGCGTCGCCATCAACCGCTACAAGGGTCTCGGCGAGATGAACCCGGACCAGCTCTGGTCGACCACGATGAACCCGGAGAACCGGACGCTTCTTCAGGTCAGTGCGGAGGACGACGCCGAGGCGGACGTGATGTTCACGACCCTGATGGGCGATCAGGTCGAGCCCCGGCGGAAGTTCATCGAGGACAACGCGCTCGACGTGAAGAACCTGGACGTGTAACGGCCGACCCGCGAACGGTACCCGGCGACGCCACGTCCCCGGGCGCCTCGGCCGCGACCCGCCCCGCCGGAAGCGCTCGCCGCCGGGCGCCGTCAGCGCCGCCAACCACCTCGTTCCCGACACGCGAATCCCACCATGCCCGACGTTTCAGACGCCCGGTCGCCGGTCAACATCGAAGACGAAATGCGGCGCTCGTACATGGACTACGCCATGAGCGTCATCGTCGGTCGCGCCCTGCCCGACGTGCGCGACGGGCTCAAGCCGGCCCACCGGCGGGTCGTGTACGGCATGCGCCTGATGGGGCTGGCCTCGAACCGGGCCTACCGGAAGTGCGCCAAGATCGTCGGCGAGGTCATGGGGAACTTCCATCCCCACGGCGACGCCTCCATCTACGACACCCTGGTCCGGCTGGCCCAGGAGTTCAACATGCGCTATCCCCTGGTGGACGGCCAGGGGAACTTCGGCTCCGTGGACGGCGATCCGCCGGCCGCGATGCGGTACACCGAGGCCCGGCTGCAGTCGATCTCGGACGACCTGATGGCCGATCTCGACAAGGAGACGGTCGACTTCGTCCCGAACTACGACGAGACGACCGAGGAGCCCTCGGTCCTCCCCACCCCGTACCCGAACCTCCTGGTGAACGGCTCGGCCGGGATCGCCGTCGGCATGGCCACCAACATCCCGCCCCACAACCTGCGGGAGGTCATCGACGGCATCGTGTGGACGATCGAGCATCGCGAGGATGACGAGGGCGGGAAACGCCGCGGCCTGCGGGCCTGCATCAGCGGGCCGGACTTTCCCACCGGCGGGTTCATCGTCGGTCACGCGGGCATCGATGCCGCCTATCAGACCGGGCGCGGATCGCTGACGGTGCGCGGCCGGACCGCGATCGAGGACATCCGGAAGGGCGAGCGGCAGGCCATCATCATCACCGAGATCCCGTACCAGCTGAACAAGACGCGGCTCATCGAGAAGATCGCGGAGCTGGTGCGCGGCAAGTCGATCGAGGGCATCAGCGACCTTCGCGACGAGTCGGACCGCCACGGCATGCGGATCGTCATCGAGCTGAAGCGCGGCGAGGTCCCCGAGGTGGTGCTGAACAACCTCTACAAGCACACGCCGCTGCAGACCACGTTCGGCGTGATCATGCTGGCCATCGTCGACGGCCGCCCCCGCGTCCTCGGCCTGCTGGATCTCGTCGAGCGGTTCATCGCGTTCCGGCACGACGTGGTCCGCCGGCGCACCGAGCACGAGCTGCGCAAGGCGGAGGCCCGGGCGCACATCCTGGAGGGGCTCAAGATCGCCCTCGACCACCTCGACGCCGTGATCGCCCTGATCCGGGGGGCCGGCAATCCCGCCGAGGCGCGCGACGGCCTGATCGCGAGCTTCGATCTGGACCGGATTCAGGCCCAGGCCATTCTCGACATGCAGCTCCAGCGCCTGACCGGGCTCGAGCGGCAGAAGGTGCTCGACGAGCTCGCGGAGCTGCTGGAGGTGATTCGCCGCCTGCGCGAGATCCTCGCCAGCGAAGCGCTGCTGATGGGCATCGTGGTCGACGAGCTGCGGGAGGTGCAGAGGAAGTACGGCGATGAGCGCCGCACCGAGATCGTCGACGACCCCGGCGAGCTGCGCATCGAGGACCTGATCGCGGAAGAGGACATGGCCATCACGGCGAGCAACACCGGCTATGTCAAGCGGACGGCGCTCACCGAGTATCGGGCGCAGCGGCGGGGCGGCAAGGGTCGCCTCGGCATGCGCACCCGCGACGGCGATTTCCTGACCCACCTCTTCGTCGCCTCGACCCACGCGTACATCCTCATCTTCTCGGACCGGGGGCGCGTGTACTGGCTCAAGGTGCACACGATCCCCGACGTCGGCCCGAGCGGGCGCGGGAAGTCCATCGCCAACCTCGTCTCGATGGAACCCGACGAGAAGATCGCCGCCCTGCTGGCCGTCCGCGACTGGCCCGAGGCGGAGGGAGAGCGGTATATCCTGACGGGAACGCGGCGGGGCATGATCAAGAAGACCGATCTCCGGGCCTTCCGTCACCCGAGGCAGAAGGGCATCGTCGCGGTCGGGGTCGACGAGGACGACGCGGTCATCTCGGCCGAGGTCAGCGACGGCGGCGGAGAGGTGTTCCTGGGCACGCGGCAGGGCAAGGCGATTCGCTTCGCGGAGCAGGACGTGCGGTCCATGGGGCGGACGGCCCGCGGCGTCCGGGGCGTCCGGTTGCGGGGCGGCGACGAAGTGGTGGCGATGACCGTCGTCAGGCCCGGCGGCGCCTTGCTGACCGTCACCGAGAACGGTTTCGGCAAGCGGACCTTGATTGACGAATACCGCGTGCAATTGCGCGGGGGAGTCGGTATCATTAGCATCCAAACTACCGCCCGGAACGGTCCGGTGGTCGGAATCGCCTCGGTGGAGGACACCGATGAGCTGATGCTCATCACCCAGCAGGGCAAGGTGCTCCGCATGGACACCGGGGGCATGCGACTCATCGGCCGGGCGACCCAGGGGGTGCGGCTGATCGAGATCGACAGCGAGGATCGGGTCGTCTCGCTCGCGCGGCTGGGCGACGTGAGCGCGGACGAGGCCGGTGACGGCGACGATAGCGGGACAGCGTCGGACGCGGACGGGAGTATCGAGCGCGCCGGCGCCCCGGACGATTCGGGCGAAGAGACGCAGTCGTAGAGGAACAACGCAGTCGCGATGGAGCGAGCGGCCGCCGATCGGCCGCCCGTCCATGACTGCCAGCGCAAGGAGGCGGTGAGATGGCTCGATCGAGGATGAATGTGCCGGTGCTCGCGCTGTGCATGGGAATGTTGTTCGGCGCCTGCGGCGGCGGCGGGGAGGAAGAGACGCTCATTCGGTCGTACTTCCAGGCGGCACGGTTCGGCGACCGCGACTCGCTGAACAACATCGCCATGTACGCCTGGGACACCCAGGAGCGCGGCATCGTGTCCCGGCCCCGCGTCGAGAACGTCGCCGAAGAGCAGGTCCGCCCGCTCCGGATGGTGGAGCTGAGCCAGGCGCTGGCGGACGCGGAGGCGGCCGAGGAGACGTTCACGCAGGAGAAGATCGTCTACCAGGACGAGAACTTCGACGCGATCAACCGCGTCCTCGAAGCGGAGCGCGAGGGCAACGACCTGCGGCGTCGCGCCGACCGCGAGGTCCAGGAGGTGTGGACGGACTGGCGCGACCGCACCATAGAGCACTCGCGGACGGTGGCGGCCGCGCGGGACGAGCTGAACGCCGAGCGGAACGAGGCTCAGCTCAGCATGTTCGATCCCAACAACCCCATCGACGTCACGCAGTACGAGGGCGAGCTGGTGACGAAGGAAGTGGAAGTCTCCGCGCGGATCGAGCATGAGGGCAACGAGACGGAGGAGATGCTGACCGTCACCCTCCAGCGAACGATCCTGACGGGCACCGACGGCATGCCGATGGAGGGCCGCTGGGTGATTCGGAACATCAGCTAGGAGGCCGGGCGGCGATCTCGCCGCCCGCCGCTACGACACACGAGTCGGGGTCTGCGCCTCGGGCGGGCGTGGCTCTGTCCGTTCGTCGGAGACGGTAACGGCTCGGCTCCCTGCCGCCGGTTGCGGCCAGGGCGTCGAGCCGTTCGTCGTTTCGGCGAGACGCGGAAGCACGTGCGGCTCGGCTCCCTGCCGCCGGTCGCGGCCAGGGCGTCGAGCCGTTCGTCGTTTTTGGCGAGACCCGGCAGCAGATGCGGAGGAGACCGCCGCCCCGGGCCGTCAGGCCAGGGTGAGCTTCGCGAACCGGGCGCGAAGTGTCTTGCGGCCGAGGTTGTCGCCGAAGCTGACGGTCAGCTTCATGTCGTCGGTCAGCGGCTCCACCGACAGGACGGTGCCCACCCCGAACTTGGGGTGGCGGACGCGGGCCCCCGGCGCAACGCTGATCACCGACTGGTCCTCGTCCTCGTACGCGTAGCCGTAGTCAGGTTGGATCCGTTCGTCGGCGAGGTCGCGGCGCCGGCCGCGGAAGGCTCGCCCGTAGCTCGGGGAAGTCCGTACCGGCGTCGAGAAGACCGGCTCGACGACGTCGAGCAGCTCCGCGGGAATCTCGCCGAGGAAGCGCGAGGCCTCCGAGTCCTGGTACTCGCCGAAGACGCGGCGCCGGGCGGCGCTGGTCAGCACGAGCCGGGTCCGGGCCCGGGTCATTCCGACGTAGCACAGGCGTCGCTCCTCCTCGAGCGCGTCGGGGTCGTCGCGCGACCGCATGTGGGGGAAGATCCCCTCCTCGAGACCGACGATGAACACGACGGGGAACTCGAGCCCCTTCGCGGCGTGCAGGGTCATGAGCCAGACGCCGGCGTTCGCCGACCCCTTCCCCTCGTCGGTCTCCGACAACAGGGACAGCCGATCGACGAAGCCGGTCAGCGACGCCTCGGGCTCGCGGACCTCGTGGTCGCGGGCGGCCGACACGAGCTCCATCAGGTTGCCGAGCCGGCCCTCGGCCTCCTCCGTGTGCTGGTCGCGGAGGTCCTGCAGGTAGCCGCTCCGATCGAGCAGCTTCCCGAGCACGTCGGATACCGGCTGGCCCGCCGCGTCCTCGGCGAGCGTGGCGATGAGGTCGCGGAACCGTCGCAGGGCGGTCGCCGCCCGCGTCGGCACCAGCCCCCGGTCCACCGCTCGGTTCAGGCGCCGCCAGAGCGAATCGGGCGGCGCGGCGGGGGGCTCGGCGCCTGCGAAGAGGGGCCCCGCCCCGGCGGGCTCGGGGGTCAGCCCCTCGAGGGCGGCCATCACGCCCTTGCCGACGCCCCGCGCCGGGGTGTTGATGACCCGGCGCAGACTCACGTCGTCGTCGGGGTCGATGAGCAGCCGCAGGTAGGCGAGCGCGTCCTTGATCTCCTTGCGCTCGTAGAACCTGACGCTACCCACGATCCGGTAGGCGATGCCCTCGCGGGTCAGCGCGTCCTCGAGGGCGCGCGACTGGGCGTTGGTGCGGTACAGCACACCGGCCGGCGTCTCGTTCGCGGCCAGTGTCTCGCGCAGGCGGGCGGTGACGAAGTCGGCCTCCTCCAGCTCGTCGCCGCCCCGGAAGCAGCGGACGAGGGCGCCCCCGGCGCGGTCCGTCCACAGCCGCTTGTCGGGGCGGTTCCGGTTCTGCCGGATGACCGCGCCGGCGGCGTCGAGGATGACCTGGGTCGAGCGGTAGTTCCGTTCGAGGCGGACGACCGTCGCGTCGGGGAAGTCCCGCTCGAAGTCGAGGATGTTGCGCAGGTCGGCGCCGCGCCACTTGTAGATGGACTGGTCGGGGTCGCCCACCACGCACAGGTTGCGGTGCCCGCCGGTCAGGAGTCGGATGAGATGGTACTGCGGCGGGTTGGTGTCCTGGTACTCGTCGACCATGACGAACCGGAAGCGCTCGCCGTAGCGGCGGCGGACCGCTTCGCGGGTCTCGAGCAGCTTCTTGGTCTCCAGCAGGAGGTCGTCGAAGTCGAGGGCGTTGGCCTCGGCGAGGGTGCGCCGGTACCGTTCGTAGACCCGGGCCGCGAGCTCGCCGCGGGCGCTCCAGCTCTCCCCCCGGAGGCTCTCGGGCGACTGCATCCGGTTCTTCGCCTGGCTGATCTCGCTGAGGGCCTGCCGGGCCGGTAGCAGCTTGTCGTCGGCGTCGAGGTCGCGAAGGATCCCGCGCACCACCGCGAGCTGGTCGGCGGTGTCGTAGATGACGAAGTCGCGGGTCAGCTCCACCCCGCCCTCCCGGCGCAGCACCCGCGCGCAGAAGGCGTGGAAGGTGGAGATCCAGAGGCGTCGGCCCCCGGTGTCCACCAGTCGCTCGACCCGACCGCGCATCTCCTCCGCCGCCTTGTTGGTGAACGTGACCGCGAGCAGCTCGTCCGGTCCGGCCCGGCGGCTGGCGATCAGGTGGGCGGTGCGATACGCGATGACCCGGGTCTTTCCGGACCCGGCGCCGGCGAGAATCAGGAGCGGCCCGTCCGCGTGCAGGACCGCCTGCTTCTGCTCGGCGTTCAGCTCGGACAGGAACGCCATCGCGTCGGCGTCGTCATCGCGGGGGGCGGGTATCGGCATGCCGGCGGGCCCGGCGGGGTCGCGCGGCCGGGTCATTCGACCGTCACGCTCTTGGCGAGGTTGCGCGGCTGGTCGACGTCGCAGCCGCGGTGGACCGCGATGTGGTACGCCAGCAACTGCAGCGGGACCACCATCACGATGGGGGTGATCAGCGGGGGCGTCTCCGGAATGGTGACGAGGGCGTCCCGGTCCGCGTCGATCAGGTCCTCGAGGCCCTGCCGGCGGTCGTCGGCGACGGCGATGATCGATCCGCCGCGCGCCCGGACCTGCTGCAGGTTGGACCGCATCTTCTCGAAGATCGACCCGTTCGGGAGCAGGGTCACGACCGGCAACCGCTCGTCGACGAGGGCGATGGGGCCGTGCTTCATCTCGCCCGCCGGGTACCCCTCGGCGTGGATGTAAGAGATCTCCTTCAGCTTCAACGCCCCTTCCAGGGCGATGGGGTAGTTGATGCCGCGCCCCAGGTAGAGGAAGCTCCGGCGGCGGTGGAACCGTCGAGCCACCGACTTCACGACGTCCTCGCACTGCAGCGTGTCCTCGATCCAGCGGGGCAGGCGGTCCAGGTCGTGCAGGTGCCGGCGGGCCGCCTCCGGCGCGAGCGACCCGCGAACCTGGGCCAGATAGAGGGCCAGAAGGTGCAGGGCCACGAGCTGCGACGTGAACGCCTTGGTCGACGCGACCCCGATCTCCGGGCCGGCGTGGGTGTACACGGTGAAGTCGGCCTCGCGGGTCGCGGTGCTGCCGACGACGTTGCAGACGGCAATGGTCGCGGCGCCGCGGGCGCGGGCCTCGCGCAGCGCGGCCAGGGTGTCGGCGGTCTCGCCCGACTGCGAGATGACCACCGCGAGCGTCGTCGGGGTGACGATCGGGTCGCGGTACCGGTACTCGGAGCCGTAGTCCACCTCGACCGGCACCCCTGCGAGCCTCTCCATCAGGAACTTGCCGACGAGGGCCGCGTGCCAGGACGTGCCGCACGCGAGGACGACCACGCGGGAGACGGCGCGCAGCCGCTCGACGGGGACCTCCAGCTCGCCGAGGAAGACCCGGCCCGATTCCAGCGACGTGCGCCCGAGCACGGTCTCGCGGGCCGCCCACGGCTGTTCGAAGATCTCCTTCAGCATGAAGTGCCGGTAGCCGGCCTTCTCCGCCATCACCGGGTCCCAGTCGATGCGCTGAGTGGCGGCGGCGACCGGCGCGCCCGCGAAGTCGGTGTAGGCCACGCCGTCAGGGGTGATGACGGCCATCTCGCCGTTGCCGAGGAACACGACGTCGCGGTTGTGGTTGAGGACGGCGGGGACGTCCGACGCCACGAGGGAGCCCGCGTCGCCCCGGGCCACGAGGATCGGCGGGCCTTGGCGGACCGCCACCAGCTTCTGCGGGTCGTCGGCCGCCAGCAGCAGCAGGGCGAAGAGCCCGCGCACCCGGGTGAGAGCGCGGCGGACCGCCGCCTCCAGCCCGTCCCCGCGCCATTCGCTCTCGACGAGGTGGGCGACGACCTCGGTGTCCGTCTCCGTCGCGAACCGGTGGCCGTCGGCCACGAGCTTGCGCTTCAACTCGAGGTAGTTCTCGATGATGCCATTGTGAACGACGACGATGCGGCCGGTGCAGTCGCGGTGAGGGTGGGCGTTCTCCTCGGTAGGCCGGCCGTGCGTCGCCCACCGCGTATGGCCCAGGCCGTAGTCCCCGTCGACGGGGTCGTTCTCGAGGGCCTCGACCAAGCGGTCCAGCTTCCCCGCGTTGCGGCGCAGCTCGACGTCGGTCCCGCGAACCAGGGCTATCCCGGCTGAGTCGTAGCCGCGGTACTCCAGCCGCCGAAGCCCCTCGACGAGCACCGGCACGACCGGCTTCGGCCCGATGTAGCCGATGATTCCACACATGCTCTGGGGCTGGTATTCCGGGCTCGGTCTTCTGTCGCGGACTTCTATCCGGGGCCCGCTCGGTCAGGAGCCGGTGGGCTCCCCGCCCGGGCGTCCTCCTGCCGGCCGTTCCACCTGTTCTTGACGACCCGTCGGCTGCGCGCCACCGCTTCCGGGGCTCCGCCCGGTCAGGAGCCGGTGGGCTCCCCGCCCGGTTCGTCCTCCTGCCGGCTGTTCCACCTGTTCTTGACGACCCGTCGGCTGCGCGCCACCGCTTCCGGGGCTCCGCTCGGTCAGGAGCCGGTGGGCTCCCCGCCCGGTTCGTCCTCCTGCCGGCTGTTCCACCTGTCCTTGACGACCTGTCGGCTGCGCGCCACCGCCAGCGCGCCGGCGGGGACGTCGTCGGTGACGCAGGAGCCGGCGCCGACATAGGCGCCGTCGCCCAGGGTCACCGGGGCCACGAGCTGGGTGCCGCTGCCGATGAACACCCGGTCGCCGACCCTCGTCGGGTGCTTCCGCTTCCCGTCGTAGTTGCAGGTGATCGTGCCGGCCCCGACGTTGACCCCGTCGCCGACGGTGGCGTCGCCCAGGTAGGACAGGTGGTTCGCCTTCGAGCCCCGGCCCAGCGTCGACTTCTTCAGCTCCACGAAGTTGCCGACCTTCGCCGCTTCCCCGACTACCGCCCCCGGCCGGAGATGGGCGAATGGGCCGACGACCGCGCCGTCCGCCAGCGTGGCCCCCTGGATGACGCAGTGGTTGCGCACGGTCACGTCGTCGCCGAGCGTCGAGTCGACGATCCGCGCCCCGGCGTGCAGCTCGCACCGCGCCCCGACGTGCGTGCGCCCTTGGAGGAAGACGCCGGGGTGGATGACGGTGTCCGGCCCCACGGTGACGTCCATGTCGACGTAGGTCGTCGCCGGATCCTCGATGGTGACGCCGGCCGCCATCAGCTCTTCGTTCCTCGTCTGTCTCACGATTCGCTTGACCTCCGCCAGCTCCGTCTGACTGTTGATGCCGCGCACCTCGTCGGGGTCCGCCTCCACCGTCTCGACCGGCCGCCCGCGCCCCCGGTAGATCCTGACCAGGTCCGGCAGGTAGATCTCGCTCGAGGCGCCGACGGGGGTAATCTCCCGGACGGCGTCGAAGAGCGGCGGTAGGTCGAGGACGTAGCTGCCGCTGTTGATCTCCTTGATCTGCCGCTGCGAGGCCGAGGCGTCGCGTTCCTCGACGATGCGGGCGAGCCGTCCGTCCGCCCGGACGATGCGCCCGTAGCCGTAGGGACGGGGCACGACCGCGGTGAGCACCGTGATCGCGGCGCGCGCGTCCTCGTGGGTGCGGACCAGCCGTGCGAGGGTCTCCGGCCGAATCAGCGGCACGTCGCCGGACAGGACGACGAGGCTTCCTTCCTGTCCCGCGAACAGCGGCTCCGCCTGCAGCAGCGCGTGCCCGGTACCGCACTGCTCGTCCTGGCGGACGAAGGCGAGCGCCGGCCGGCCGGCGAGAGCGACCTCCACGCGCTCGGCCTGGTGGCCGACCACGAGGCCGATGCGGGCCGGGCGCAGGCTGTCCGCGGCGCGGACGACATGCTCGATCAGGGGCAGGCCGGCGAGGGGGTGCAGCACCTTCGGCCGGGCGGTCCTCATGCGGGTGCCGCGGCCGGCGGCGAGAATGATGACGTGGTTCGGCACCGCGCTCCCCAGTGTAATCGAACCGCGGGAGCTCACGGGCCGGTTTCCCGCCGGGCCGCCTCGATCGCCTGGTACATGGCGCGCGCGCTGAGGCCGTACTTGGCGGCTAGCGCCTTCACCGCGTCGCGCCGCGAGCCGCGGCCCTCCAGCGTCCGGTCGAGCTCGTCGAGCAGGGCCGGCCCGTCGGGCCGCGTCGGCGGGGTCGCGTCGCTGCGGCCGGCGGGCCAGACCACGCACGTGTACTCGCCCCGCGGCGTCCCGACTGACTGGAGGAGCGTCGACACCGATCCGACGAGCGTGTCCTCGTGCAGCTTGGTCAGCTCACGGCACAGCGCGACGGTCCTCTCGCCCAGGCATTCCTCGAGCAACCGAAGGGTGGTGACGAGACGATGCGGGGCCTCGAAGAAGACGAGGGTCCGCGGCTCGCGGGCCGCCCCGTCGCACCACCGCTTCCTGTCGTTCAGCCCGCGGGGCGGGAAACCGAGGAAGGTGAAGCCGGCGACCGGGGCGCCGCAAGAGATGAGGGCGGTGATGACGGCGGAGGGGCCGGGGACGGCGGTGACGCTGATGCCGGCGTCAAGAGATTGACGCACCAGCTCGAACCCCGGGTCCGAGACGAGCGGGGTTCCCGCGTCGGACAGCAGGGCGATCGAGTCGCCGTCGCGCAGGCGCCGCAAGAGTCCGGGCGCGCGCCGGCGCTCGTTGTGGTCGTGGAGGCTGGTGGCGGGCGTCGCGATGCCGTAGCGCCGCAACAGCCCGGCCGTCCGGCGCGTGTCCTCGGCCGCAATCAGGGCCACCTCGTTCAGAATGCGGACCGCCCGGAACGTGACGTCCTCGAGGTTCCCGATGGGGGTGGCGACGAGATAGAGCGTGCCGGGCATGCCGGGACACGGACCAGGTGGGACGCCGAGTTATGCGGAATCGCGCGATATTGTAACATTCAGAGAGTCCGCCGCCCGCCGGCGTGAGTCTGGCGGCACGCGTCAGTCCCGGCGGTACGCGTCCGGCCACGCAAGACTCGCGCCGACACCAATGCACACTTCGGAACCGCTGTCGCACTTTATCGACGAGTATCTGGAGTTTCTCTACGAGAACGCTCCAACCGCCGCGGCGGGCGACGGCGTGCATGCTCACGACGACCGCCTCGAGGACGTGTCGCGCGGGGCCATCGACACCCAGGCCCGCGAGCTCGGCGGGTTCGCGCGGCGGCTGGACCGCATCACCGCCCGCAGCCTGACGGTCGAGGAGCAGCTCGAGCGGCGCATGCTCGCCGACCACATCCGGGGCCGGCTGTACGAGCTCGAGGAGGTCCGGCCGTGGGAGCGCGACCCCCGCCACTACGCCGAGCTGCTGTCCACGTCGCTCGCGGGGCAGGCCCTGTTCGAGCACGCTCCGGTCGAGGAGCGGGCCCGGCGCGTGGTGTCCAAGCTGAGGCAGACGCCGCGGTTCCTCGAGGCGGCGACCGCCAACGTGGAGGATCCGCCCGGCATCCTCATCAAGACCGGGGCGGAGATGTTCGACGGCGTGGTCACGTTCATCGAGCGCGACCTGCCGCGCGCCTTCCGGCGCCTCGAAGACCTGCACCTGCTCGGGGATCTCGCCGACGCCGCCACGGAAGCGACCGACGCGATCGAGCGCCACAACGCCCACTTGCGTGACACGCTGGCCCCCCGGAGCCGGGCGACGTTTCGGCTGGGCCGGGACCGCTTCGACGGGCGCCTGCGCCACCGGGAGGGGATCGGCCTGGGGGCGGAGCGGCTGCTGGCGGTCGCGGAGCGGGAGCTGGTCCGCGAGCAGACCCGTTTCTGCGAGGTCGCGGCCCGCATCGACCCCAAGGCGGAGCCCGCTGACGCGTGGCGTCAGGTCAAGGTGCGGCACCCCGAGCCGGGGGCCCTCGCGCAGACGGTGGGCGACCAGCTCTCCGACCTCGCGGTGTTCATCGAACGGAACGCGCTCGTCACGCTGCCCGACGACCGGTCCATCGTGGTCGCGTCGACCCCCGATTTCCTGCGTTGGACGCAGGCCGGCGTGTGGGCCCCCGGGCCGTTCGAGCCCAGGACGCTGTCGTCCTACTACTACGTGACCGACGTCGACCCGTCGTGGCCGGAGGAACGTCGGGAAGAGCACCTGCGCGACCTCAACTACGCGACGCTCTGGTCGATGTCGGCCCACGAGACCTATCCCGGACACTATCTGCACTTCCTGCACCAGCGGCGCATCGGGAGCACGCTGCGCAAGTCGCTGCTGTTCGCGCCGGTGTCGTTCGTCGAAGGGTGGGCCCACTACGCCGAGCACATGGTGATGGAAGCCGGTCTCGCCCGGGGTGACGACGCCATCGAACTGGGGCAGATCGTCGAGAGGCTGCTGCGGCTGGCCCGGCTCGTGGTGGGTATTCGCCTGCACGCCGACGACCTGTCGGTCGAGCAGGGGGTGCGTTTCTTTCGGGAGGAAGCCTATCTCGAGGAAGCCGGCGCCCGCCGCGAGGCGGAGCGGGGCACGTTCGACCCGGACTATGCGCTGTACGCCGTCGGGCGGTTGATGCTGTCGAAGCTGCGGGACGACCTCGAGGCCCGCGAGGGCTCGGCGTTCTCGCTGAAGTCGTTCCACGACCGCCTGCTGGGGCACGGGTCCGTCCCTCTCTGGCTGCACCGGACGCTGTTCCTCGGCGACACCGGCGACGACCTGCTCGATTGATCCTCGAACCGCCGGCCGGTTACCATGCACGGTCGGCCCACGTGGTGCGCCCGCCTCGGTCAGGGGGACGACGCCGCCCTCGGGTACAGGACCCATGCCACTCTACGAGTACCAGTGTGAAGCGTGCGCGCATCGGTTCGAGCAGATTCGGCGGTTCTCCGATCCGCCCCTCGAAGCCTGCCCGGAGTGCGGGGGCGCCGTGCGCAAGCTGGTTTCCTCGCCGGCCATCCAGTTCAAGGGCACGGGCTGGTACGTGACCGACTACGCGCAGCAGGGCCGGAAGGACCCGGCCGACGCGGCCGAGGCGAAGGCCGGCGCGCCGGCCGACGGCGCGGCGTCGAAGCCGGACGACAAGGGCGGCGGGAAGTCGGGAGATTCGGCAGGTTCTTCCGAGTCCGGGTCGGCCGCTTCCGGGTCCGCGGCATCGTCCAAGACGGACAAGGCGGGCAAGCCGGCAACTGCCGCCGCCTCGTCCTGAGGGCGGCCGCCGTCCGACGTCTCGCTCTGCTGACGCCGTCCCGACGCTTCGCTCGGCTGGCCCCGTCCGACGTTTCGCTCTTGCTGGCGCCGTCCGCCGCCCGCCCTCGCCCTCCGGTCGGCGCGAGCGCCCGCAGGCGCCCCCTCTCCCGCCGGCGCCCGTCCGCCGCCCGCCGGGGTGCTGGCGCTTCCGGTCAGCGGGTGGCCGTGGCCGCCGCCGCCTCTGCGTCGAGCGCCGGCAGCTCGCGGCGCAGCTCGGGGTGCTTCCGGGCGAAGTGGAGGATGGCGCGGAGGTAGCCCGGCTTGTTGCCGGCGTCGTGCCGCACCCCGTCGAGTTCGACCGCGAAGATCGGCCGCTCGGCGAGCAGCCGGCGGAGCCCGTCGGTGAGCTGGATCTCGCCGCCCTGGCCGCGGGGGGTCCGCTCCAGCGCGGGATGGATGTCGGGGGTGAGCAGGTAGCGCCCGACGATGGCGAGGTCCGACGGGGCGTCCTCGGGGGCGGGCTTCTCGACGAGATCGGTGACCTCGTGGACACCGGGCCCCCGCGCCTCGCCGGCGATGACGCCGTAGCGGCCGACCACGTCGCGTGGCACCCGCTCCACGAGGAGCACCGGGCCTCCGAACCGCTCGTACACCGCCAGCATCTGCTGGAGGGCCGTCGGCTCGGCGTCGATGACGTCGTCGCTCAGCACCACCGCGAACGGTTCGTCTCCGACGCCCTCGCGGCTGACGAGCACCGCGTGGCCCAGGCCCAGCGGCTCGTGCTGGAACACCGTCGTCAGCTCGATGCGCGCCACGAGCTCGCGGAGGCCGTCGAGCAGGGCCGACTTGCCGCGTTGGGCGAGCACGGCGTCGAGGGCCGCGTGCCGGCCGAAGTGATCCTCGAGTATCCGCTTCCCGGGGCTGTTCACGAGGACGATCTGCGACAGCCCGGCCGCGGCCGCTTCCTCGACGCCGTACTGGATGATGGGCTTGTCGACGATCGGCAGCAGCTCCTTGGGGAGCACCGTGGTCGCCGGCAGGATGCGCGTGCCGAGTCCGGCGGCGGGGAACACGGCTTTCCGAATCGGGCGGCGGGTGGACATCGCGGCGCATCATAGCAGTCCCGGCCGCCCGCGGCAGCGCCGCGCGCCTCCCCGAGGCGGGCTTGGGGATAGCAGCCCCGGCCGCCCGCGGCAGCGCCGCGCGCCTCCCCGAGGCGGGCTCGGTACCGGCTTGGGTACAATGTCGGGATGCTCGATCCAGCGTTGTTGCGGGATGATTCCGCCGCCATCGAGGCCCGTCTTGCCGTCCGCGGCGACGGATTCGCCGACGTGCTGGCGGAGGTGCGCCGGCTCGACGGAGAGCGCCGCGCGATCATTCCGCTCCTCGAAGAGGCCCGGCACGCCAAGAAGACCCTCGGGGCGCGGATCGGCCAGGCGAGGCGCAATGGCGAGCCCGTCGACGAGCTGATGGCGGCGGGCCGCGCCCACACCGCGACCATCGAGGCGCAAGAAGGCCGGCTCGACGAGGTCGAGCAGGCGCGGAGCGCGCTGCTCCTCAAGCTGCCGAACCTGGCCCACGAGAGCGTCCCCGTCGGCGACGGCGACGCGGACAACGTCGAGGTCCGCCGCCACGGCGAGCCGCCGGCCTTCGAGTTCACGCCTCGGTCCCATGCCGAGCTGGGCCCAGCCCTCGGCATCGTCGACTTCGAGCGGGGCGTGCGGCTCGCCGGCGCGCGGTTCACGGTGCTGACGGGGGCCGGGGCCCGGTTGTCGCGGGCCCTCATCGACTTCATGCTCGACCTGCACACCGGCGAGCACGGCTACGTCGAGGTGTCGCCGCCGTTCCTCGCCAACCCCGACTCGCTCGTCAACACCGGGCAGTTGCCGAAGTTCGAGGAAGACCTCTTCAAGGTCAAGGGCCGGGACCTGTATCTCATTCCCACGGCCGAGGTGCCGCTCGCGAACCTCCACCGGGGCGAGTTCCTCGACGGGCGGGACCTGCCGCTCCTGTACACCGCCTACACGCCCTGCTTTCGCAGCGAGGCGGGATCCTACGGGGCCGACGTCCGCGGGCTGATCCGGCAGCACCAGTTCGACAAGGTCGAGCTCGTCGCCTACACCCGGCCGGAGGACTCCTACTCGATGCTGGAGACCTTGACCGGCCACGCCGAGGCCGTGCTGCAGCGCCTGGGCCTGCCGTACCGGACGGTCACCTTGTGCACGCGCGACATGGGGTTCGCGGCCGCCAAGACCTACGACCTCGAGGTGTGGTTGCCGGGGCAGGGGAAGTACCGCGAGATCTCGTCCTGCAGCAACACCGAGACGTTCCAGGCGCGCCGCGCCGGCATCAAGTTCCGGCCCGACGGCAAGGGCAAGGCCGATTTCGTCCACACGCTCAACGGCTCGGGCCTCGCGGTGGGGCGCACCCTGATCGCGATCCTCGAGAACGGCCAGCAGGCCGACGGCTCCGTCGTCGTGCCGGAAGCGCTGCGCCCGTACATGCGGGGCCTCGAGGTCATCGCCCCGCGGTGAGCCGGTCGGTTGGGCGCGGATCCCGTGCGGCGCACGACAGCGCGCCGTCGCCGCGATCGAGTCCAGCCCGGTCGGGGTAGGATGGCGAAGGGCAGGCGGCAACCCGTCCGCGGAGGGATGGCCGAGTGGTTGAAGGCGGCGGTCTTGAAAACCGTTAGGCGTGAGAGCGTCTCCTGGGTTCGAATCCCAGTCCCTCCGCCACGCACTTTCTGTAAGTAGTTCAAGAAAATAGGTTACCGGATCAAGAAAACGAAGACCCTGCATTTACGCCCCCCATTTTTGTGCGCGATGCCAAGCTATAGGTCGGGCGGTGAGGATGCGTCGGGGCTTGAGTCGCGGGCTCTGTGAGATGGCACGAACCATGTTGCTAAATCCGCACGTGGAGCGGACAATAGAGCATGGTTCACGACCGGCGGTCCGCGTTGTCAAGCTATGTCAGTGGGCTGCTCTCCGAGGGTCGGACGGTGTTCACCGCCGAGGAGGCCGAACAGGTGCTCGGCGTCGGGCGAGGCGGCGAGGACCGCCACCGTGGACCGAGCTCGACCGGCAGGAGGCACAGGACTCCGACTTCGAGCCTGAACCGCAACAGCGCGATCCGCGGTGGCGCGTCGTTGTCCGACGGGTGCCGGAACCGGACGAGGCGGATGTCGGCGGGGTGCTCGCCGCCGCGAGTCGACGTGTCCATCACCAGGAGGTACACCGCGAGGTCGAACGCCACGTCGATGCGTCCGGCCAGCACGGCGCGCACGACGCCCCCGTCCGGGGGCGCCGGCCGTGCCGGGTCCATCGCCTCATGTGAGTTTGATGTTCTGCTCGATAACGGTCAGTGCGGCGCGGGTCAGGAATCCGGAGCGGGTAGTGCCGGCATGCCCCGCTGCACGGTCGATCATGCCGATCGCATGACCGGGGATCGACACGTTTAGCCGCACTGCCTTCCGCGGCGGGTCGATCTTGTCGAGGTCGACGTCGATGACGCCCACCACCTCATGCGGACCCAGATCGAGCGGCACGTCGCGAGACGGCGCCGGAAGCGGCTCGCCGTCCTCGACCAGCACGCCGAGATAGGACAGGACTGCATCCTCGGCGTTGCCGAGGGCCTCGTCCAGCGTATCGCCGGCGGACGTGCAGCCTGGCAGGTCCGGTACGGTCACGCCGTAGTCCGTCCGCCCCGGCGCCGTTTCGAGCACGACGAGATATCGCATCATCGGCCTCCCCAGTTCCAGCCTGCCTGCCGGTAGATGTTCCGTAGCGTCCCGACCATCAGGTCCCTGCGCGGATGTGGCACGACGACGATTCCGGGCTTGGTGGGATGCGTGAACACGCGGTGGCTGCCCTTGCCCGTCCTCGGCGTCCATCCGTCGCGTTCCAGGCGCTTGATGCTTGATGACCTCCCCGCTGCCCACTTTGTGTATTCTACACAACGCCACGAGTCAGGCCGACGGCTTGGGGCCACACTTCACGGGCCGAGACCGCTCCCTGGTCCGGCAGCGTCGTCGGGCCAACAGCTCTTGACGCCTCCATAGCTGGTGCGTACGGTGATCGGCGGACGCCCCCGCCGAGGAAGCTCACTGCGGAATGGCTGGTGCTCAACGGCGGCGACCCGTGAACAATAGGTGGAGAAGTCACGTGCCGGCCTTGTGATGCGCGGATCACCGCTTGAGCCGGGCGATGCGCTCGGCGACTGACCGATGTACCTCTTCCTCGACGGGATCACCGTTCGATACCGGGGCGCGCCGGCACCCGTCCTCGACAGGCTATCCCTCTTCGTCCGCTCGGGAGAGATCGTCGCGGTAGTGGGCTCGGCCGGCACCGGCAAAACGACGTTGCTTCGCTACGTCGGCCGGCGCGCGAACGGAAAAGGCGGGGTCTTCCTCGGATCGGACGCGACCGGGAGCGAGCGTAAGCCGGGTTTGGTTCGCGGCTGGCGCTTCACGGCAGGAGTCGACGCATTCCCTCCAGAGTGGCGCTCGGAGCGATGGCGCGGTGTCTGGATCCGGCGCTACGCTTTCCCGAACATGGCGCTGGACGGCTCGGATCGCGAACCCCCCGGTGGTTGGTCCGAGGACGCCGACAACGTGGTCTTCTCCATCTACTCCGAGGACGGCACGATGCGGAACATCGGCTGGAGGGGTCCAGGTCCCAACAAACCGAATTGGCCGGACTTGCTGCTGGTCGACGACCTGTCGACGAAGCGCCGGTTCGCCGAAGCGACCACCCGTCGCGCGTTCATCCGACGGCTGCACGCCCTGCACCCGAGGCCGAGCTGCCGAGCAGTGATCTACGCTACGCGCGATCCGGCCGACGCACTGGCGGTCGCGCATCGCATCGCGGTGCTGCAGGGGGGGAGGATTGTGCAGTGCGCGACGCCTTCAGAGGTGCGTCGCACACCGGTGAACACGTTCGTGGAGCGGCTCTTCCGGTGAAGGATGACCAGCGCGGCCTGGAGGGCCATGCGGTACGAAGGACGTGCCGCGCGAACTCGGAGAAGATCGGGTCGGGTGGTTCGCAGCCGGGCTGTGTCGATTCTCCAGTTGGGCGTCGGCGGTGCTGCACGACGTTGTGTGGGAGCGCTGGAGCCCGTCGACGCGACATCTGCGGCTGCGCATCGACACGGCGAGGGCCATGCGGCATGAAGGACGTGCCGCGCGAACTCGGAGAAGATCGGGTTGGGTGGTTCGCAGCCGGGCTGTGTCGATTCTCCAGTTGGGCGTCGGCGGTGCTGCACGACGTGTGTGGGAGCGCTGGAGCCCGTCGACGCGACATCTGCGGCTGCGCATCGACACGGCGAGGGAGCAGGCCGTGGACGCCGTACCCCTGACGGTTTGGCGCGATGAAGCTACAGCCCGGCCAAATCGCGCAGCATCGACTGCCGACTCGGGCGCACGCGGCGGCCATGGCGCCGAAGCTCCAGACTGGCGTTGATGGCCGCCAACACGTCGTCATCGAACGATTCTGCCCGTTCTCCGAGGTACGCGACGACCCAGCGTTCCACCTCCGACCAGCGCCAGAGCCGGTATCGGCTTCGCGGATCGGTGACGGGCGCCGGAAACCCCCCAGGTCCACGCGCGCCGGCAACCAGGAGTCGCACGCCCTCGCGGCTACGCCCCGTGCGGGCGGCGATGCCGGCCATCGAGACGAGACCGGCGTCGGCGATTCGGGCCACCGTCACGCCGGGGACCTTCTCCACGTCGGCCACCGCCGAGAGCACGGCGTCATCCAGGCCGGGCGCCTCGCGGTCGAACTCGATGTACTGAATTCCTTCCGAACGACCGACCAGCCCATCGTCGCAACCCGCCTCGAACAACGCGTCGACCAGCGCGGGTTGCTGAACATCAGGTCCGTCGACGATCAACGTGAAGTGGTGGAGCGGCACTGTCCTTCTCGCGATCTCCCGTTGTGCGGGCAGCGGGTCAGCGCGCGCCGGAGCTGGCGGGCATGAAGACCCGGGCTTCGAGGCGTCGACCAGATGGAGACCTGACACCCCGAACGGCTCGCCTCACCGCACCGCATGACGCCCCAGCGGTGTCCGGACCGGGTTGGCGTGACCGTCCAACCGGCTCTCTCAGCCGCGGCCAGGGCATCCTCGACATCCTTCTTGGGATGCCTTGGCCTTGCCATGTTGACACGATACAACGCCGCTGACGGGGCGTCAACACCGCGGGAGTGACGCCGGCCGGCGGGGCAGGCGGTCGCTTCCAGCGCCACCGTGTGCGGCACGGTGGCGACATGGACCGGTGGAGATTCGGGATCCGGACCGTCGCGGACGTCTACGGCAAGGGACAAGACTCACTCTGATCCCGCTGCGTCGGACCAGGCGGCGAGGGTCCGCTCCGCGGTGCGCCGCCAACTGAAGGCGCGGGCGCGGGCCGAGCCCCGGGCCGCGAGGCCGTGCGCCCGGTCGGGATCGGAGAGCACCTCGGCCACCGTTCGCGCCCACGCGGCGGCGTCGCTGGGCGGGACGAAAGCCGCGGCGTCGCCGGCGACCTCCCTGAACACGGGGATGTCGCTGCAGACGACCGGCGTGCCCGCCGCCATCGCCTCCACCAGCGGCAGCCCGAAGCCTTCGTAGATCGAGGGCGAGACGAGGAGGGCGGCGCGGTCGTAGAGCGCGCGCAGCGTCTCGTCCGGCGCATAGCCCAGCCGCAGCAGCCAGCCCTCGGCGGCGGCCCGGGCCATGACCTCCTCGATCGCCTCGTGCCGCCAGCCGAGCTTCCCGCACAGCACGAGCGGCGGCGCGTCGGGCATCCGGGTTCGGAGGAGGGGCCACGCGGCCAGCAACGTGGCCACGTTCTTGCGCGGCTCGATGGTGCCGACGTGGAGGACGAAGCGTTCGGGGACGCCGCTGGGCAGCTCGCCGGGGGGCGCCGCCTCGAGTCGGCCCGCGTCCCAGACGGCATGGACGGCGCCGGGGTCGGCGCGGCAGTATTCCAGGATCTCGGTCCGGACCGTTTCCGTCGGCGTCAGGATGGTCCGCGCGCGAGCGATAGTGCGTTCGAGCCGCCGCTCGAGACCGGCGCGGGTCTCCGCCTGCATGGCCCAGGGAGTCCGGTACAGCGTCATGTCCTGGACGGTCGCCACTAGCGGCCGCCTCGAGGCCGCGAACGGCCGCGGCGGGACGAAATTGGGGGCGAAGACGACGCGGTTGCCGTCGGCCGCGACGAGCCAGGGCTCGACGACGCGCATCAGGGGCGCCAGCCACGACCGCCGGACGAGGAGATCGTCGGGAACGTCGTGCCGGACCCACTCCAGGGCGCGCCCCCGCGGCAGGGGCACGACCGGCCGCCGCCCGCCGGGGACCATGAACATCGTCGGGCCGTAGAGTCGCAGGCGCAGGTCGGGCCGGTCGGCGAGCTGGCGCAGCAGCTCGTGGACGTACCAGCCCACGCCGGTCAGCACGTCGAACAGGGGCGAGATGTCGACGGCCACCGTCAGCCCGTCCTCGCCCCGGCGGCGCCGGACGTCCGCGGCAAGCCGGCGGGCCCAGCGCCACGTGGCGGCGACCCGGCGCGGCGTGGGCCAGGCGAACGGGAACCCCGTGCGCGCGATGCGGTACGATCGCCTCGCGATGTCGACGAGCGCGCGCGAACGCGGGGTGAACGGATGATTCGCCGGCATCGACTGCGGCTGCTCCTGGCGCCGGTGGTCATGATACCCGCGCTGCTGTGGGTCGGCCCGGCCCTGGTGTGGCGGCCGCCGCCCCTCGAAGGCGAGTTCCCGCGGGACGGGTGGGAACGCATCTCCGGTGTGGTGCACGTTCACACCACGCTGTCCGACGGTGCGGGCTCGCCCGAGGAGGTCGCCCGGGCGGCCCGCGAGGCCGGGGTGTCCTTCGTCGCCATCACCGACCACGACACCGACGCCGCCCGGTCGTTCTCGGGCTATCGGGACGGGGTCTTGGTGCTCGCGGGCGCGGAGCTCTCTACGCATCAGGGCCATCTCCTCGGCCTCGGCATGCGGCCGCTCGCGTTTCCCCCGGGCGTGGACGCCCGCAGCGCACTCGACGACGTGCACCATCTCGGCGGCGCGGCGTTCGCGGCCCACCCGACGAGCCCGCGCGACGCGCTCGCGTGGCACGGCTGGGCCCTCGACGGCGCCTGGGGGCTGGAGGTGCTCAGCGCCGACAGCCAGTGGAGGCGGGCGTCGTGGCCGGCCCGGCTCGGGGCCCTCATCGCCTACCCGTTCGATCCGGCCTACGCCCTGACGAAGGGCCTCCGCCGGCCCGGGAACGCGATCGCGCGTTGGGACGCGCTGCTGCGGCGCCGCGCCGCCCCCGGGCTCGCCGGCGTCGACGCACACGGCTTCCCCTCGTACGAGAACCTGTTCCGCGTGCTTCGCAACTACGTCCTCCTCGACTCGCCGCTCCCGACAGAGGCGGCGCGCGCCGCCTCCGCGGTCCACGACGCGCTGGCCCGCGGCCGGTCCTACATGGCCGTGGGCGCCATCGCCCCGGCCGACGGGTTCTTCTTCCACGCGGTGCGCGGGGCCGAGGCGTGGCAGATGGGCGACACCGTGGCGCCGGCGCCGGACCTGCGGTTGCGCGCGGGCGGCCGCCTGCCGCGCGGCGCGCGCGTCGAGCTCTACCGCAACGGGGAGCGTGTCGCGGTCGGGCGGGGCGCGATCGAGGCTTCGGCCCACCGGCCCGGCGCGTACCGGGTCGAGGTCCGGGTGGCGGGGTGGGACGTTCCGTGGATCCTGTCCAACCCGATCCATGTCCACGACGCGGTCGAGGCGGTCGTCCGCGCGCGCCGGGCCGAGTGGCCGCCTGCCGCGCCCCCGCCTCCACCGGCCGCACGGGCCCCGGACGCCCTCGCTGGCGGGTCCGGGCTCGTGGCGGAATCGTTGGCGGGAACATGGGTCGATCCCGAAGTGCGGGTGGCGGCCGAGCGCGCGCCCGGCGAGCGGGCCGCCCGGCTCCGCTTCCGCCTGACGCAGCCGCGGCCGCACCCGTCCGCGGTCTGGGGCGCGCTCGTCGATAGGACCCGCCGGGACCTGTCGCGTGACGCCGGCCTCGTCTTCGACGTCAGGGCCGACGGCGTGTACCGCGTCTGGGTCGGGCTCTGGGAAGAACGCGACGGCGATGCCGGCGGCGAGCCGGACTGGTGGCAGACGTCGGTCCGCACCTCGACGACGTGGCGGCGCCACGCCATCCCGTTCGAGCGACTCCATCCCGCCGCCACCAACGTCGACCGGGTGCTCGACCGCCGGCGCGTCGTGGGATTGGTCCTCTACATCGACCCGCGCACGGACGACGCGGCAGGGGACGTCCGGTTCGAGCGCCTCGGCGTCTACTAGCCCGGCGGCGCGTGTGGGGGCGTTCGGGCTGCCTTCGTTCAAAGCGTCGGCGCGCCGGCGCGTCGCGGGGTGGGTCCCCTACGCCGACCCGCGCACGGACGACGCGGAAGGAGACGTCCGGTTCGAGCGCCTCGGCGTCAACTAGTTGACCGTCCCTGAGAGAAGCTGCCCATGTCGCGGGGCGTTTTCGCAGCGTCGGCCAGCGAAAACCAGCGACACGAGGGCGAAGGAAGCTCTGGGACAGTTCACTAGCACTGGCCCCGGCGGCCCGTGCGGGGCGTTCGGCCTGCCTTCCTTCAAGGCGGTCTCGGCGGGCTGTCGGTAGGGTGCGTCGAGCGGCAGGCCAGGCACGGACCGAAACCGAGATCGCCAAGGCGGTCCCGGCGGGCTGTGGGTGGGGTGCGGGCCTCCGCTATATGATCGGCACGGCACGAGCCGGCGCCGTCGTTCTCCGGGCGCGACCGGCGGTCGGGCCGCGCGGGGGAGTGGCGTGAGAATCGGGCTCGACGGCAAGGTGCTGACCCTCCGGGCCGGGGGCATCGGGCGGTACGCGATCAACCTGACGCGGGCGCTGCTCGCGGAGGCGGCGGCGCGGCGGCCCGACCTGGAGTTCGTCATCTTCACCGGTCCCCAGACGTCCCGCGACGTCATGGCGGAGTTTCGGGGGACGTGCGAAGAGTGCTTCCTGGACGCGAAGAGCAGCGTCATCCGGTCGCTGGCGCTGGTGCCGGCCGCCCTGCGCCGTGCCGGCGTCGACGTCTTCCACGGCATGGACCACGTCGGCGTTCCCTTCGTCGGCAGGTCCGGTCGCTACGTCGCCACCGTGCACGACGTGATCGCGCTCCTGCTGCCCGAGACCTTCACCCCTCGGCACCGGCTCGTCGTCCGGGCCGCCCTCGCCATGGTTCGACGGCGGGCCGATCTCGTCATCGTGCCCTCGCGTGCGGTCGAGCGCGATGTCGTGCAGCGGCTGGGCCTGCCCGCCGACCGGGTGGTGGTGACGCCCGAGGGGTGCGAGCCGCGGTTCCGGCCGACCCCGTGCGCGGACGTCCGCGCCCGCTACGGCCTCCCGTCGCGCTACGTGCTGGCCGTGGGCACGCTGGAGCCCCGGAAGAACCTGACCACGCTGCTGCGGGCCTTCGCCCGCCTGCGGCGGGGGGACGGGCTCGATCCGGCGCTGAGGCTCGTCCTCGTGGGCGCGCGCGGGTGGCTCGATGAGCCCATCTACGAGACGGTTCGCTCACTCGGGCTGGAGGGGATGGTCCATTTCGCGGGCTTCGTCGACGACGATGACTTGCCCGCGGTGTACAGCGGGGCGGCGCTGTTCGTGTTCGCGTCGCTCCAGGAAGGATTCGGCCTGCCGCTGCTCGAGGCGATGGCCTGCGGCGTGCCGGTCATCACGTCCAACGTCTCGGCCATGCCCGAGGTGGCCGGCGACGCGGCGATGCTCGTCGATCCGCGCGACGTCGAGGGCCTTGCGGACGCGATCGCGCGACTGTTGCGCGACGACGACCTGCGCGAGCGGTTGCGCGGCGCGGGTATCGCGCGGGCGAGGCAGTTTCCGTGGGAGGCCACCGCTCGCCGGACCCTGGAGGCCTATGCATCCCTCGCGCAATAGCGCGCGCGTGCATGCGCGCACGCGCGGGGCGCGCCCGGGCCGCGGCTGAGCGCGCGGACCCCAGCCATACGGAAATCGACGATGCGCGTGGCCATCGACATCCGGAAGCTCCACGACTACGGCATCGGCACCTACCTGCGCAACCTGCTGCGGCAGCTGGCGCGCATCGACCAGGATACGGAGTACATCTTGCTGCAGCGGCGCGGCGGACAGGGGCTCGCGGCGGCGCCGGGGCGCAACTTCCGCTGCGTCACGGTGTCGGCCAAGCCCTACTCCGTCGGCGAGCAATTCTCGATTCCGTTCAGGCTCGCGCGCCTGTCGCCCGACCTGTTCCACGCCCCGCACTACGTGCTGCCGCCTCTGGCGCCGTGCCGCGCCGTCGTCACCATCCACGACTGCATCCACCTGGTCTTCCCGCAGTACCTGCGGAACCGTCTGGCCCACGCCTACGCCCGGACCATGTTCCGGACGGCGGTGCGTCGCGCCCGCCGCATCCTGACCGATTCGGAAGCCTCGAAGAACGACATCCTGCGCTTCTTCGACGTGCCGGCCTCGAAGATCACCGTCATCTACGCCGCCGTCGACGACCGGTTCTTCGAGGAACCGCCGGCGGCGGAGATCGCGCGCGTCCGCGAGCGCTACCGGCTGCACGACCGCTTCGTGATGTACAGCGGCAACGTGTTGCCGCACAAGAACGTCGAGCGGCTCATCGACGCGTTCGCGCTGCTGCGCGGCGATGGCCTCGACGACATCAAGCTGGTCATCTCCGGTAACGACGCTTCGCGCTACTCGACGCTGCGGCGGGCCGTGCACCGGCACAACCTGCACCCGCACGTCCGGTTCCTCGGCTATCAGCCGGAGAGCGTGCTGGCGGCGTTGTATCGGCTGGCCGAGGTGTTCGTCTTCCCTTCTCTGTACGAGGGGTTCGGCCTGCCGCCGCTCGAGGCCATGGCCACCGGCACGCCGGCCGTCGTGTCGAACGTCTCCTCGCTGCCGGAGGTGGTGGGCGACGGGGCGGTGCTCGTCGATCCGTACGACCCGCGCGACATCGCCCACGGCATGCGCAGGGCGCTGGACGACGGGGCGCTGCGCGAGCGGTTGCGGTCGCGCGGCCTGGTGCGGGCGCGATCGTTCTCGTGGCGGGCGTCGGTGGAGCGCATCCACGCGATCTATCGGGAGATCGCCGCCGGCGGGGGTTGATGGCGACGATGCCGTCGGGCGCGCGCGGCGGGCGGCTGGAGGGATGGGCAGGGGAGATCGAATGACCAGCGGAACCGCGGTGCTGCTCGGGTTCATCGTCGGGTTCGGCCTCGGCGCCGTCGTGGCGGGCTGGTACGCGCGGAAGCAGACGGCGGGATTCGCGATGCTGTTCAAGGGCATCGCGGCGGAGGTGGCGGCGTCGACGCGCGCGGCGTTCGTCGACGAGTGCCGGGGGCTGGCCGCGCAGCAGGCGGAGGGCGCCGGCGTCGTCGTCAAGGCCCTGGTCGACCCGGTCCGGGAGCAGCTCGAGCACCTGCAGCGGTCGGCGGCGGCGAGCTCGGCCCGGACGTCGCAGGAGGTGGGGAGGCTGGCGGAGGAGACGGGGCGGCTGCAGCGGGTCCTCGGCAACGCGAGGATGCGCGGCGCGTGGGGCGAGCAGCACCTGAGGAACGCCATCGAGGCGGCCGGCGTCTCGCGGCACGTGGACTTCACGGAGCAGACGACCACGGAGGGCGAGGCTCGGTTGCGGCCCGACGTGGTGGTGTCGGTGCCGGGCGGCGCGAGCGTCGTGATCGACGCCAAGACGCCGCTGGATGCCTATCGCCGGGCCGTGGAGGCGGCCAGCGCGGAAGAGCGGAAGGAGGCGCTCGAGGCGCACGCGGCGGCGCTGCGCGCGCACGCGAGGGCGCTGGGGCGCCGCGACTACTCGCGGTACTGGCGCGACTCGCCGGGCTTCGTGTTGATGTACGTGCCGACGGACCCGATGCTGGACGCCGCCGTGGACGTCGACGGCGAGCTCTGGCAGAGGGCATGGGCGGAACACCGGGTCCTCGTCACGACGCCGGGGCTGCTCATCGCGTTCCTCCGGACGGTGGCGATGGCGTGGGAGCGGCAGGACGTGCAGCGGAACGCCGACGAGATCCTGAAGACCGCGGGGGAGCTGCACGCGCGTCTAGCCCGGCTCGGGAACGACCTGGACGCGATGGGGAAAGGGCTCGCCAAGGCCGTCCGCTCGTTCAACGACGGCGTAGGCGCCTACCGGTCGCGGGTGATGGTCTCGGCGGGGCGTCTCGCCGACCTTGGCGCGGGCGGCGGCGCCACGCCAGGGCTGAAGCCGCCCGCCGCCGTCGACGTGGAGGCGCGGGAGGTCTCGACGGGGACGTCGCGGGACGGCGGCGGGCGCCCGCCGTCGGCGCCGGCCCGCGAGCGGCCGGGAGAGGCGACGGCCGGTTGACCGCCCGCGACGCGCCCGCCGAGATCCGGACGACGTCTATCTCGTCGTCAGACTCCGGTCGGCAGCCTGGGCCGGTCCCGGAAGACGGTCGGCGCCGCGGCGCGGCAGCGCTCGACGGGCCGGTCGTCGATCGGCAGATGAATGAACGCGGCGGCGAGGCCGAGGACGACGCCGGCCCACCAGATGGCGTCGTACGACCCGGTGGCGTCGTGGAGGCGGCCGCCCAGCCACACGCCGAGGAAGCTGCCGAGCTGGTGGCTCAGGAAGACGAAGCCGAACAGCGTCGCGAGGTAGCGCAGCCCGAAGATCCGGCCCACGATGCCCGTGGTCAGGGGCACCGTGGACAGCCACAGCAGGCCCATGGCGGCGGAGAACGCGTAGATCGTCCCCGTGGTCTTGGGCGCCACCAGCAGCGCGGTGATCGCGACCGCGCGCAGGGCGTAGATGGCGCTGAGCCCGTACTTTCGGCTCCAGCGCTGGCCGATGGCTCCGGACGCGAGCGAGCCGACGATGTTGAACAGGCCGATGACGGCGATCGCCCCGGCTCCGACCGCGGCGGGCAGGCCGAGGTCGAGGACGTAGGCGGGGAAGTGGACGGTGATGAACGCCACGTGGAACCCGCAGACGAAGAAGCCGGCGGTCAGCAGGCCGTAGCCGCGGTGACCCATGGCCTCGCGCACGGCGGCCCCGAGCGAGAGCTCCGGTCCCGTCGCGCCCGATTCTGCCGCGCGCGACTCCGCTGCGCCCGGTTCCCTCGCGCCCGGCTCCGCCGCGCCCGGTCGTTTCCCGACCCCCGGCAGCAGTAACGCCAGCGGCGCGATGACGAGCACGATGGCGGACATGCTCACGAGGGCCGCCTCCCACCCGTGGGCGGCGATGAGCGCCTGCCCCAGCGGGGAGAAGACGACCTGCCCGAACGATCCGGCCGCGGTCCCCAGCCCGAGGGCCAGCGAGCGCCGCTCCGGACCCACGACCTTCGCCATCGCCGCCAGCGCGATGGTGAACGCGGTGAAGGCCACGCCGACGCCCACGAAGATCCCCGCCGTGAGCTGCAGCAGCGCCGGGCTCTCGGTGCCGGCCATCGCCCGGATGCCGAGGGCGTAGACCAGCGCGCCCGCCGCCAGCACGCGGGACGGCCCGAACCGGTCGCTCAGGGCGCCGGCGACGGGCAGGCTCGCGCCCCATACGAGGTTCTGTATCGCCAGCGCGAGGGCGAAGGTCTCGCGTCCCCAGCCCCGTGCCGCGGACATCGGCTCGAGGAACAGCCCGAAGATCGAGCGCGCGCCGAACCCGACGACGGCGATCGCGCAGGCCGCGGCCATGACCAAGGCGGGGGCCCGCCAGTCGAACCCCGCGGGCGGCGGTCCGGCCGGGCGCGGTTCAGTCACCGGCGATCGGCTTCCCGGCCGGGTTGGCCCTGAACGCGGGGGTCATCGAAGCGCGGTCGGTCATGCCGGTCCTCTCTCGTGCCGACTCGGGCGGCCGCCGTTGCCATTCTCCCGGCGCCGGGACGATACTGAGAATAGCAGGGAGGGTCTCCACCATGCGAACCGTGTCGATCCCGTTGTTGGCCGTCCTGTTGCTCACCGCCGGCTGCCGGGAGGCGTCGCTGGACGAGCTGCGGGGCGATGCCCAGGGCGTGCTGGACGAGGCGCGAAGCCGCGCCCAGGCGATCGGCGAGCTGTCGGCGGACGAGCTGAGCGAGATCTGGGCCATCGAGTATCGCACCCTCCTCGTGCCCCAAGCCGACCTCGGAACCCTCGACGAGCAGTTGAACGCGCTGGGCCAGGAGCGATGGGAGTGCTACCACGTGAGCGACGAGCCGCAGGGGAAGAGGTTCTACTTCAAGCGCCCGAAGTCGACGGCGATCTCCAACCTGACCCATCTGCTGCGGTTCGGGTCGTTCGTGTTTTGAGGTGGCGCGCCCCGTGACCGACGTCGTCTCCGCGCCCGCCGGCGCCGCGACGGCCCCCGCCCGCGCCGGGATCGGCTCGAAAGCCCGACTCGCGACCCTGCTCGCGGTGGCGGCGGTGGCCGTCGCCGGCTACCTGCGGTTCGGGGACGCGCTCACGCTGCCGGCGATCGCCGGGCAGGAAGCGGCGTTGCGCGAGTACCAGCAGGCCAACCTCTGGCTGGTCTACGGCGCCGCGTTCCTCGTCTACGTCGCGGTGGCCGGCCTGTCGCTGCCCGGCGCGACGGTGCTCACCCTCGTCTTCGGCTGGTACTTCGACTTCCTGCGGGCCATCGTGCTCGTGAGCTTCGCGTCGACGGCCGGCGCCTCGCTCGCGTTTCTCCTGAGCCGGTACGTGTTGAGAGACGCCGTCCAGTCCCGTTTCGGCGGCCGGCTGCGGGCGTTCAACGAGGCGCTGGCGAGCGAAGGGGTGTTCTATCTTCTCGCGCTGCGCCTGATGCCGGCGGTACCGTTCTTCGTGATCAATCTCGTCATGGGGCTCACCCCGCTCCGGCTCGGGACTTTCTGGTGGGTGAGCCAGGTCGGCATGCTGCCCGGCACCGCCGTCTACGTCTATGCCGGGTCGGCGGTGCCCGACCTCCAGATCCTCGCCGAGCGCGGCCTCGGCGGCATCGTGTCGCCGCAGGTGCTGGCCGCCTTCGTGCTGCTGGGCGCGTTCCCGCTCTTGGTCGGGGCGATCTTGCGGCGCCTTCGCCCCGTCCGGACTCCTTGAACCGCGGCGCCCCTGCCGTCGAGTCAAGTCTTGGTCGTGATTTCACGCGAGACTCGACCACTACCGGCCGTAGCCGGTTCGCCGGCCGTTGACAACGGTTGGCCTATCGGCATAGGGTGTGCCATCAGCTAAAAAAGGCGGCGTATGTCGTTCGGCGCGCTTCTTCCGCTACCTCTCGGGTAGCACGTTCTTCGGGACGGGAGGGTCGTGACCATGCCGTGGTTGTTCAAGGTGACGGGCGGAGTCGGCGCCGCCGTGCTGCTGGGCGCCCTCGCGCCGCATGTAAGCCATGCCCAGGCGGTCTCCGACGGGACGTCGGCGCGTGAGTTCATGGACCGGTACTGCGTCGCCTGTCACAGCGACGCCGGCTTCGAGCGCGGCGCCGTGCCGGTCTCGCTGCAGGGCGTCGACATGACGGACGTCGGCGCCCACGCGGACGTCCTGGAACGGGTGGTGCGGAAGGTGCGGGGCGGGCTGATGCCGCCGCCGCAGGTGCGGCGTCCGGACGACGCCGTCCGCGTCTCGATGGTCTCGTGGCTGGAGACCGAGCTCGACCGGGCCGCCGCCGACCGTCCCCCGGTGGGGCGGCCGATGACCGCGCACCGGCTCAACCGGGCCGAGTACCGCAACGCCGTGCGCGATCTGCTCGGCATCGATGTCGACGTCGAGGAGCTCCTGCCCCCCGACGACGCCGACGCGGAGGGCTTCGACAACAACGCCGAAGTGCTGTCGGTCTCGACGACCCTGATGGAGCGCTACCTGACGGCGGCGCGGCGCATCAGCCAGCTCGCGGTCGGCGACCCCGACCTGACGTCGCGGTCCGCCACCTACCAGGTGCCCAACCTCGAGGACCAGGACTACCGCACGAGCGACGACCTGCCGTTCGGCTCGCGGGGCGGCCTCGCGGTGCGGCACTACTTCCCCCTCGACGGGGAGTACCTCTTCAAGTTCGACCTTCGGCGCAACTTCTACAACTACATCGTCGGCCTCGGCAACGTGCCGCACCAGCTCGACCTGCGTATCGACAAGGCCCATGTGGCGACGTTCATGGTCGGCGGCGCGTTCGAGGGCACGCGGTGCGCGACGAGCTACTGCGGCTCGGGCAGCGGCGGCTTCCCCGAGTGGGGGGCGTACTCGGTCGACGCCGACAACGAGCTGCAGGTCCGGGTGCCGGTGAAGGCGGGGATGCGGCTCGTGGGGGCGGCGTTCCTGCGGCGGCCGGCCATCGACGAAGGGGTCCTGCAGCCGCGGCCGAGCCCCGCGACCTTCGGCTACAGCACCGACGACCGGCAGGACGGGAACCCCGCGCTGTCCAGCCTCACCATCACCGGGCCGTTCGACGGCGTCCGGCCGGCGTCGACGCCGAGCCGGGACCGGATCTTCGTCTGCCGGCCGGCCGGCGCGGGTGAAGAGGCGGCGTGCGCCGAGGAGATCCTCACCGACTTGGCGCGGCGCGCGTACCGGCGCCCCGTTACGGACCGCGACGTCAACCTGCTGACGAGCTTCTACGAGGCGGGCCGAAGCGAGGGCGGCTTCGAGGGGGGCATCCAGGCCGCCCTCGAGTTCCTGCTGACCGATCCCGAGTTCGTGTTCCGCGTCGAGAACGCGCCGGACGAGGTCGAGCCGGGCATCGCCTATCCGGTGAGCGACCTCGAGCTCGCCTCGCGGCTCTCGTTCTTCCTCTGGGGAAGCATCCCCGACGACGAGCTGCTCGACGCGGCAGTCGCCGGCAGGCTGAAGGAGCCGGCGGTGCTCGAGGCGCAGGTGCGCCGCATGCTCGGCCAACCCCGCGCGCGGCGGACGCTGGCCGGGAGCTTCGCGGCCCAGTGGCTCGGTCTCAGCCGGCTCGGGAACGCGCGGCCGGACCCGACGGTGTTCCCCATGTTCGACGAGAACCTGCGCACGTCGATGCAGCGGGAGACCGAGCTGTTTCTCGAGGCGCAGGTGCGCGACGACCGGCCGCTGGCCGAGCTGGTGACGGCCGACTACACCTTCGTGAACGAGCGCCTCGCCGAGCACTACGGGATTCCCGACGTCCACGGGAACCACTTCCGGCGGGTGACGTGGCCCGACGACCGGCGAGCCGGCATCCTGGGGCAGGCGAGCATCCTGACCCTGACCTCCTACGCGAACCGGACATCTCCGGTGACTCGCGGCAAGTGGGTCCTGGAGAACCTGCTCGGGGCCCCGCCGCCGCCCCCGCCGCCCGACGTGCCGGACCTCCGGACCCGGGGGGAGGGCGAGCCGCCGACCTCGCTGCGCGAGCTCATGGAGGTCCACCGCGAGAACCCCGCCTGCGCCGCGTGCCACCGCACGATGGACCCGCTGGGCTTCTCGTTCGAGAACTTCGACGGGATCGGCCGCTGGCGCACCACCGAGGACACCGGCGTGCCGGGCGAGCTCGGGCCGGCCATCGACCCGTCGGGGGTGGCGCCGGACGGCACCGCGTTCGAGGGGGCGAGCGGCTTCCGGCGCATTCTGGCGAGCCAGGGCGAGTTCATCCACACGTTGACGGAACGGTTGCTGACGTACGCCGTCGGGCGCCGGCTGGAAGCGGCCGACATGCCCGAGGTGAGGCGCATCCTGCGGGAGGCCGAGGAAGAGGACTCCCGCTGGTCGGCGGTGATTCTGGCGATCGTGAAGAGCGCGCCATTTCAGACGAGGAGGATAGGCTGATGATCGTGACGAAGACGGTAATCCCGCGTCGGACGGTGCTGCGCGGCGTCGGAACCGCGTTGGCGCTGCCGCTCCTCGACGGGATGGTGCCGGCGCTGACGGCGTTGACGCGGTCGGCGGCCGCGCCCACGAAGCGGCTGGGCGTCGTCGTCGTGCCGAACGGCGCGCCGGTCGAGTACTGGCAGCCGAAGAAGGCGGGCGCCGACTTCGAATGGACGCCGAGCCTGAAGGCGCTGGCCCCGGTCCGCGAGCAGGTGCTCGTGATGACCAACCTCGACAGCGTCGGGGCCGAGCCGGGCCGCGGCACCACCCATTCCCAGGCGGCGTCGGCGTTCCTGACCGGCGCGCGCCCGCGGCGCACGGCGGGCGCGGCGCTCGAGCTGGGCATCTCGATGGACCAGGTGGCGGCCAACGCGCCGGGCATCGGCCGCGAGACCCAGTTGCCGTCGCTGGAGCTGTCGCTCGAGGGCGGCGACACCGTGTACGGGGTGTCGACGTGCGACGGCGGCTTCAGCTGCGCGTACCTCAACAACTCGTGGGCGAACCGGACGACGCCGATGCCGCGCGAGACGAACCCGCGCATCGTCTTCGAGCGGCTGTTCGGCGACGTGGGCAACACGAGCGCCGAGGCGCGCCGCCGCCGCATCGAGCAGCAGCGCAGCATCCTCGACGCGGTGAAGGGCAAGGTCGGCCATCTCGAGGCGGGTCTCGCCCCCTACGACCGGCGGAAGCTCGACGAGTACCTCGAGGCCGTCCGCGGCATCGAGCGGCGCATCCAGCTCGCCGAGCAGCAGGTCGACCGCGAGCTGCCGGCCGTCTCGTCGCCGGCGGGAATTCCGCTGTCGTACGAGGAGCACGCGAGGCTCATGTTCGACCTGATGATCCTCGCCTATCAGACGGACATGACGCGGGTCATCTCCTTCATGGTCGGCCGCGAGGAGAGCGGCGTGACCTACCCGCAGATCGGCGTCACCGAGCCCCACCATCCCCTCAGCCATCACCGGGACAACCCCGAGAAGATCGAGAAGCTGGCGCGGATCAACGCCTATCACATGCAGTTCTTCAGCGACTTCCTGGTGAAGATGCAGTCGACCCCGGACGGCGACGGCACGCTGCTGGACAACGTCATGGTGATGTACGGCTCCGCGCTGCGGAACTCGAACCGCCACACGACCGAGAACCTGCCGATCCTGGTCGCGGGCGGCGGCGGCGGGACCGTCAAGGGCGGGCGCCACGTGGTCTGCCCGAAGGGCACCCCGCTGACGGATCTCCAGTACACGATGCTCGCGAAGCTGGGCGTCCCCGTGGACGGCTTCAGCGGGACCCAGGGCCTGATCCGCGAGGTCTCGGAGATCGTGTAGGGGTCGTCTCGTCGCGCCGGCGGCCGGGGGCGGGCGCCCTCGGCCGTCGGGCCGGCGTCGGCGGTTTGCTGACGGAGGGAGGATCGGCATGCGGCTGAGCGGCAAAGGGATGGCGGCGGCGGTGGCTTGGCTGTGCGCCGCCGGGGTGGCGGCGCAGGACGCCGACCTCCGGCTGATCGAGGCGGTCCGGGGCCAGGACCACGGAGCGGTGGGGGCGCTGCTCGATCAGCGGGTCGACGTCGACGCCCGCGAGGGCGACGGGGCGACGGCGCTGCACTGGGCGGTTCTGCGCGACGACGTCGGGGTGGTCGAGGCCCTGCTTGGCGCCGGCGCGGATCCGGACGCCGCCAACGACTACGGCGTGACGGCCCTCAACCTGGCCTGCACCAATCGAAGCGCGGCGGTGGTCGGCAGGCTCCTCGACGCGGGCGCGGACCCCAACGCGGCGACGGCGATGGGCGAGACGCCGTTGATGACGTGCGCGGGGACCGGCGCCGCCGATGCGCTGACCGCGCTCCTCGACCACGGCGCCGACATCGGCGCCCGCGAGAGGTCGCACGGGCAGACGGCGCTGATGTGGGCGGCGGCCCAGGCGAACCCCGAGGCGGTGCGGGTGCTGCTGGCGCGGGGCGCCGACGTCGGTGAGCGCTCCGACAGTCACCTCCTGCCGGTCAACCGCGGCGTGGGCAACCCCTTCGAGCAGGCCGAGCTGGAGCCCCAGCGGGGCTCGACGCCGCTGCTCCTCGCGGCCCGGAACGGCCGCCTCGAGAACGCGCGGCTCCTGCTCGACGCGGGCGCCGACGTCAACGAGCGGGCGCCGAACGGCCAGTCCGCGCTGGTGCTGGCTAGCTTCAGCGACCAGGGCAGGGTCGCCGAGCTCCTGCTCGAGCGGGGCGCCGACGCCGGGGACGCCACCACCGGGTACGCGCCCCTGCACACCGCGGTGCTGCGCGGCGACGGGGAGCTGGTGAAGGCCCTGTGCGCGCACGGCGCCGACCCCGACGTCCGTCTCACGGGGGGGAGCCGGCTGCAGCGGAACCTCAACTACTACTCCCTCTCGGCGACCCTGGCGGGGGCGACGCCGTTCTGGCTTGCCGCCAAGTTCGGCGAGGTCGACATCATGCGCTCCCTCGCCGAGTGCGGCGCCGATCCCCTCCTGTCGCCCGACAACGGCATCACGCCGCTGATGGCGGTGGCGGGGGCGGGGTGGACGACCCGGTCGAGCAATCGCCGCGGCATGGGCATCGGCGTCGACGCGGCCCGGCTGCTGGTCTCGGCCGGCGAGCCCCGGACGCGGGAGGGCGTCCGGCTCGCCCTCGAGCTCGGCGCCGACGTGCACGCGACCGATCCCGACGGCAATACGGCGCTGCACCACGCGGCGAGGCTGGGCTACCCGGCGGTCGTCGAGACCCTGGTCGAGCACGGCGGGGAGCTGTACTGGAGAAACAACAACGGGGCGTCGCCCTCCGACTTGGTGTGCCGCGACGCCGCCGGCGCGCTGTTGCGCCGGTCGGACGGCGGCTGCGTGGACTGATCCTCGATTGGACCCACCCGAGACCGCGACCGGCGGCTGCGTGGACTGATCCTCGATTCGACCTACCCGAGACCGCGACCGGCGTCGCCCTCGCCGGTCGCGGGCCACTCTCCGGCCGGGCTCGACCTGCTGCCGGCCCTCGCGCATTCGCGGTGACAGGCGAATCGGACGGTCACGAGCTCCCGCCGCAGTCCACGGGCAGCCCGCGGAAGGGCAGCAACGACTGACCCGCCTATCCATCGGAATCCAACGGTGCAGCGCACGTCGAGGAAAGGTGATAATGGAGGCGTGAGGGTGGGAGGCATGGAGTCGAGAATCCGCAGACGAATCGGAACCGCGGGCGCGCTGGCGCTGACGCTGGCCGGGCTGGCGGGGCTGGCCGGGTGCGAGGCCTCGCTGTCGCCGTCTCAACAGGTGTTCTTCACCGTCGACGACGTGGTGATAGGCACCGGCGGGCAGGCGATCCCCGGCGACATCGTCACGATCCGCTACGTCGCGTGGCTGTGGGACGAGGACGGCGCCGACCGCAAGGGCCAGCAGGTCGATTCAGGGGAGCTCGATTTCGTCCTGGGCGTCGATCAGGTCCTGCCGGCGTTCGAGCAGGGGCTCAGCAACATGCGGGTCGGCGGCCTGCGGCGCATGCAGGTGCCGCCGGAGTACGCCCTCGGCGGGGAGGGGCAGGGCAACATTCCGCCGAACTCGACGCTCGTGATCGAGGTGGAGCTGCTCGACGTGCGCCTGTACGTCACCGACAGCGCCCCGTTCCAGATCATCGATCTCCGGGAAGGCGCCGGCGCGGTGGCCGCCAACGGCTACCGGGTGACGGTGGACTACGCCGGCTGGCTGTACGACGCGAGCCGCCCCGACGGCAAGGGGCGCCAGTTCGACGTGAACAACGGATTCGCCTTCGACCTCGGCCTCGGGCAGGTGCTCGAGGGTTGGGACGAGGGGCTGTTGGGCATGCGCGAGAACGGCGAGCGGCGACTGATCATTCCGCCCGAGAGGGCCTACGGCGAGGACGGCGCGAGGCCCCGGATTCCGCCGAACGCCACCCTCCTGTTCGACGTCACCCTGATCAGCGTGCAAGTGCCCTGACGGTGACCCGCTCTCCGATCCGCAGGGGTTGTGCCCGGCTGGTCCCCGGGGCCGCGAGCGTCGGGGGCGGCGTATCTCGGCATTCGGTGCCCTCCGGCGGGACGCAGCCGTGTTCCGCTGCTACGCCCCGCATGCCCAAATCCGTCTGATCGCGCTTGTCGTTTGGGCCGCAAGCGTGGTGGAGCCGCACCCTTCTACGGCGCAGACTCCTAGCGCGGCTAGCGTCCTGAGTCCTTCCCAAGTCCCTTGTCGTCCGGCTGCACAGCGCGTATTCTATGTAACGGAAACGAAAGGAGGATGGTTGCGGCGGCGGTGGTGCTCGGCATGGGCAACGTAGCGCTTGGCGAGGCGCACGACGGCCATCATCCGTTGGGGCCGATTTGCCCGCCTGGTTACGAATGGACGCTGCAGACGCATTCGCGCGGAAATCACTACGGGTGCCACTTGATCCCCGACCCCCCCCGACCCGCCGCCTCCCCCGACGAAACCAAGCTCGCGTTGCAGGTGGGTCTATCACTGCATCACCATCACGATGGGCGAGGGCGAAGAAATCCAGATCTGCACCGTGAACAGGTACTGCAATTGAGCACCCCACCTGGGCGGTTGCTTCCGACTGGTGCGGGGCTACCGCGACCTGCGCGACTTGGTCGTGGTCTTGGGCGGCGCTTGACCCAGCCCGGGAGCGATTGCGGACGCGGCGTAGAGTAGAGTAGAACAGACGACTTCGGCGCGGAACGGGGAACCGGCAGCCAATACCCGCCCCCCCGTTTGGCGGGCCGGGGGGACCAATGAAGGTGGCGCATGGTCAAGAGGTGCAGCAGGTGGCTTGTGGCGTGTGCGGTCTTGACCGCGGTGACACCGGCCGGCGCGCAGACTCCGGGGGACGTGTTCCGGGACTGTGACGTCTGCCCGGAAATGGTGGTCTTGTCAGGGGCCGACATGGCCCTCGGTCGGTTCGAGGTGACCCTGGAAGAGTTCCGGGCCTTCGCCGAGGCGGTACCGGATGCCGCCCCCGAGCCGCCTTGCGGCTTCACTGAACTTCGTCGTCGCCGTTCGTGGCGAGCCGCTGGGTACCTGCAGACCGAGCGGCATCCCGTGGCGTGTGTGAGCTGGAACGACGCGCAGGCGTACCTGGGATGGCTGTCGCGGAAGACAGGCCACCCGTACCGCCTGCCGACCGAGGTGGAATGGGATAGAGGTGCAGCCGGCAGCCCCAAGGGATGCAACCGGTTCTTCACAAAGGAGCTCGGAACATGCGTGGTCGGCTCCTACCCCCCGAGCGACGCTGGCATTTTCGACATGGCGGGCAATCTCAGGGAGTGGACGAACGACTGTTGGGACAGCCAAGCCCCGATCCGTAACGGGGATTGTGGCCGAAGGGCGGTGCGCGGCGCTGGCTGGGGAAGTCAGCCCTGGCGGATCGTCGCGGATGCGCGACGTTTGGCCAGTCCCGAGGTCCGCGGCGGCATGATCGGCTTCCGCGTCGCCAGGACTCTCCCGTGATGTCGCTGTTTCGGGTGCCGGCCGTCGCCTCTCCCCTGCAAGTGGGACGAGGGGCCGGTGGCATGCGCGGGAACGGCGAGCGACTGCAGATCATTCCGTCCGAGATGGCCTACGGGAAGCAGGGGAGCCGGCCGCGCGTGCCCCCAACGCCACTCTGATGTTCGACGTCGCCCTTGTTCACGGTCCAGGTTCCCTGATCGAGTGCCTCGCCCTAGCGCCCCTAGCGACCCGCCGGTCCGGCGCGCATGCCCAGAATCCGTCTGATCGCGCTGGTCCTGTGGGCGGCGAGCGTGGCGGCGCTGTCCGCGTTGTACGTGCTGCGGCCGGACCTTCTGGAGCCGGAGCGCGTGGCCGGCGCGTTGCGCGGGTCGGGCCAGCCGGTCCTGCTCGGCTACGTCGCCCTCAACATCGTGCGGGCGTTCACCCTCGTCCCCGCCACGGTGCTCGTCGTCGCCGGCACGCTGCTGTTTCCCGACCGGCCGTGGTTCGTGGCGGGCAGCGCCCTCGGCGGCGCCGTCGTCTCCGCCCTCCTCATCTACTACTTCTTCGACTTCCTCGGCCTCGGTGACCTCTTCGAGCGGCGCCACGCCGCGCGACTGCGCCGGCTCGAAGCGCGGATGGCCCGCCGGGGCGGGTTCTGGCTGGTGGCGGGCTGGTCGGCGTTCCCGTTCACGCCGACCGACGTCATCTGCTACGTGGCCGGCACCCTGCGCATGCCCGTCGCGCGGTTCGCCGCCGCCGTCGCGCTCGGCAAGCTGCCTATCGTCGTCTTCTACGTGTGGGCGACGGGCACCCTCGTCGAGCGGTGGTACGGCTCATAGGTCCGGGCGGCGTCGGGCGCGCGGTCGACGGGCGACCCCATGAACGCCTTCGTGGAGGAGTTCGCCCCGCGCCGGGCGATCGTCGTCACCGCCGAGAACGACCGGCGCCGCGTCGGCGGCATCGCCGTCATGCCGTTCACCGAGTTCCTGGCGCGGCTGCACGGTGGGACGCTGCTCGGATGGTGACGCCGCGGTTCCGGAAGCCCGGTCGCCGCGCGGGGTGCTGCCCTTCGGGCGCCGGATCGGATAGATTGATGGGGAACCAAGGAGGAACCATGCGCCATCGCCGCCCCCGCCGCCCGTTGCTCGCGCTCTGCCTTGCCCTCGTCGCCGCCGCGACCGCGTCCGCCCAGCGCCGGGACGGCGTGCCGGCGGTGCCCGCCCCGACCGCGGCGCGGGTGCTGCACACGGCCGAGGTGCCGCGCATCCGAGTGGTTCCGGTGGCCACCGGGCTCTCGCATCCCTGGGGCATGGCGTTCCGCGGCAACGGCGACATCCTCATCACCGAGCGCGACCGCGGCGCCCTCCGGGTGGTGCGCGACGGGCAGCTCCTCGACCGCGACGTCCCCGGCGTGCCCGAGGTCTTCGCCGAATCGGACCGCGCCGGGCTCATGGACGTCGCGGTGCATCCCGAAGACGACCGGCTCGTCTACCTGACCTACAGCAAGCCGATCGAGCGCGACGGCGAGGAGGGGGTGACGGTGGCCCTCGCCCGGGGGCGCCTCGACACCGGGGCGCTGACCGAGGTGCGCGACATCTTCGTGGCCGAGGGGCTCGACCGCGGCATCGCGGCGTCGCGCATCATCTGGGGCCCCGACGGCTCGCTCTACATGACCGTCGGCGGGTCCTACGTCTTCGCCGACACCGGCAGCTATGCGCAGGACCCGCGGAACCACTTCGGCAAGCTCATGCGGCTGACCGAGGACGGCGCGGCGCCGGCCGACAACCCGTTCGCGGGCGACCCCGACTACCTGCCGGAGATCTACTCGCTGGGCCACCGCAACCAGCTCGGGCTGGCGTGGCACCCGGAGACCGGCGAGCTGTGGGCGACCGAGAACGGGCCGCAGGGGGGCGACGAGGCCAACATCATCCGGGCCGGCGCCAACTACGGCTGGCCCCTCGCGAGCTACAGCCGCGAGTACTCCGGCGTGCGGGTCAGCGAGACGCCGTGGCGCCCCGAGTTCGACGACCCCGCGGTGGTGTGGTGGCCGTCCATCGGGCCGTCGGGGCTGACGTTCTACACCGGCCCTCACTTCCCCGCGTGGCAGGGCAACCTCATGGTCGGCTCGATGATGGAGGGGCGGATGCCGCGCACCGGCCACATCGACCGCGTCGTGTTCAACCGGCGCGGCGAGGAAATCCGGCGCGAGTCGATCCTCACCGAGCTCCGGCAGCGCGTGCGCGACGTGCGGCAGGGCCCCGACGGCTACCTCTACGTGCTGACCGACGAGGACGACGCGGTGCTCTTCCGCATCGAGCCGGCCCGCGCCATCGTCGATCCGCCGGGGAGCGCCATCTTCGTCGAGCGGGCCGACGAGCCGCGGGTGCCGCCCCTGCCCGAGTCCGAGTGGACCGCCGAACAGCGGGCCGTCGTCGAGCGGTACGCGCCGGACGGCGATGCGGGGAACGCGCTCGGCACCCTCGCGCGGCTGCCGGTCCTCGCCGACCGGGTCATGCCGTTCCTGACCTACGTGTCGAACGACTCGACCCTGTCGCCGCGGCATCGCGCGTTGCTGATTCTTCGGACCGCGTGGCTCGCGCAGAACGGCTACCTGTGGTCGTCGCACGCCGCCCGCAGCGACCACGGGCTGACCGCCGACGACCTGCGCCGCATCGCCGAAGGGGCGGACGAGGGCTGGACGACCTTCGAGCGGACCCTCGTCGGGCTCGCCGACGAGCTGTTCCGCAACGCCGCGGTGACCGACCGCACGTGGGCCGAGCTGACGCGGATGTACTCGCTCGAGAACCTGGCCGACGCGGTGGTGACCGTCAACGAGATCACGGCGGCGTCGGTCCTCTTCAACTCGCTCGGGGTCCAGGCCGACGCGGGGGGCGACCACCCGATCCCCACCGACGACGTCGCCTACCGCATCGACGCGCCCGATCGCGAGCCGCCCCTGACCGCCCCGCGCATCGATCCCGTCCCCGGCGACGGCCTGCGGGTCGGCCGCACCCTGCGCCGGCACCCCGCGATGGCCGACGTGTGGTACTCGAACCCCCGCTACGTGCTCGACGAGGCGCAGTCGCGCCTGACTCCCCACGACCGCGAGCTCGTCATCCTGCGCACCGGCTGGAACGCGCAGGCGGTCTACGAGTGGGCCAAGCACGTCGGCAGCGTGGGCCGCGCCCGCGACCACGGCCTCGAGCCGCGGTGGATCGCGCAGGGGCAGGACGCCCCCGGGTGGAACGCGCGCGAGCGCCTGCTCATCGACGCCGCCGACGAGATGTACACCGACACCATGATCTCGGACGAGACATGGGCCGGGCTGTCCGAGCACTACGACACGCACCAGTTGGTGAGCATCGCGGCCACCGCGGCGCGGTACCGCAAGGTGTCGATGACCCTGAACGCCTTCGGCGTGCAGCCGCTGCCCGACGACGAGCGCTTCCCGGTGCTGGAGGGGTACCAGGATTAGCGGCGCGCAGGCCGCGGAGGTCGGGTTCCGTTGGCCGCGGGGGGCGAGGGGCGCGGTGACGGCCGTGAGAGGACGTCGCACCGGCCGGCCGCCCGGTGACGCAATCGCGGCATGAAGCGGTTGGCCGTCGCGGGTCTGGCAGCTCGTCCGCACCACATCGGCGGCCTGGGCGCAATCGCGGCATGAAGCGGTTGGCCGTCGCGGGCGCGGCGGTGGTCGTTGGCGTGGCCATCGCCGCCGGGCGCCCTTCGGTAAACGCGCCGCTTCCCGCCGGAGTCGTCTGCAATGGGCCGTTTCGCATTGGGCATCGAGAGCCCGTGCCCGTTCGGGGCCCGCACGAGGGTCGGTAAATCCAACGTGAGGTGCGCGATGAGGAAGAGCATTCCGGCGTTGTCGGCGTTGGTCATCGCCATCGGGTCGTTCGGCACGCTGGGCGCCCCGGCGGCGCCGGCCGAGGACCTGGAGATCACCGAGTGGGTCGTTCCCTGGGAGAACACGCGGCCGCGCGACCCCTACGTGGACGGCCAGGGGCGCGTGTGGTTCGTCGGCCAGCAGGGCAACTACCTCGCCTATCTCGACCCCGAGTCGGGCGACTTCCGACGCTACGAGCTCGACCCGGGGACCGGTCCCCACAACCTGATCGTCGACGACGACGGGTTCGTGTGGTACGCGGGCAACCGGGCCATGCACATCGGTCGGCTCGATCCCGAGACGGGGGAGATCGAGAAGTTCATGATGCCGACCCCCGACGCCCGCGATCCGCACACGCTCATCTTCGACCAGAACGGCGACATCTGGTTCTCGGTGCAGGGCGGCAGCTTCGTCGGCAAGCTGGGCACGCGGACCGGCACCGTCGACCTGATCCCGGTCGAGGGCGAACGCCGGCGCCCATACGGCATCGTGGTCGACGCCGACAACCGCGCGTGGTTCTGCCAGTTCGGCACCAACCGGCTCGCCTCCGTCGACCCCGAGACGCTGGCGCTCGAGGAGTTCGAGCTGCCCCGCGCCGAGGCGCGGCCGCGCCGGCTCGCGGTGACCTCGACCGGCGAGCTCTGGTACGTCGACTACGCGGGCGGCCACCTCGGCCGCTTCGACCCCGAGACGGGCGAGGTCGACGAGTGGCCGGTCCCCGGCGGCGTGCGGGCGCGGCCCTACGGGATGGCCGTCGACGACCAGGACCGCGTCTACTTCGTCGAGTCGGGCGTGCGTCCGAACCGCTTCGTCGGGTTCGACCCGGCCACCGAGGAGTTCTTCACCGAGACCGCGATCGCGAGCGGCGGCGGGACCGTGCGCCACATGTACTTCCACGCGCCGACGCGCGCGATCTGGTTCGGCACCGACACGAACAACATCGGACGCGCGCTCGTGCCGTAGGGATTCCTGTCGGGTTGGTTGGGCGCCGTCGGCGCCGAGGGCGACGATTGGCGGGCGAGCGCGGGATCCTCGCCGTCGGCGCCAGGCTCTCCGGGTCGCGGCGGCTGCAGTCCACGTGCTGCGGGCGGGCAGGCGGCTCGTCGGGGTTCAACGATAACGTCATGCGTCCGCCCCAGGGGCCGGCCGGCCGGTCCCGCGGGCCGGGCGCCGGCGATCCGAACGCTCGGAGGAACCGCGACGTGAGCCGCTTTCGCGCCGGGCCGGGCTTCCTGGTCGCCGCCGCCTTCATCGGACCGGGGACCCTCGTCACCGCGAGCCGCGCCGGCGCCGGGTACGGGACCGCGCTGCTCTGGGCAGTGCTGTTCTCGGTCGTCACCACCGCCATCCTGCAGGACATGGCGGCGCGGGTCGGCCTCGCGGGTCGGCGCGGGCTCGCCGAGGCCATCCGCGACAGCCTCGCGAACCCGCGGCTCCGGGCCGGCGCCCTCGGCCTCATCGCGACGACCATCCTCGTCGGAAACGCGGCGTTCCAGACCGGCAACCTGCTCGGCGCGTCGCTCGGCGTCACTCTCCTCACGGGGCTGCCGCAAGCGCTTCTGGTGGCGATTATCGGCGGGCTGGCCGGCGCTCTGCTGATGACCGGCGCCTACAAGACCATCCAGAACGCCCTGGTCGCCCTCGTGGGGCTGATGAGCGTGGTGTTCTTCGTGGTCGCCGTCCTCACCGCGCCCGACGTCGGCGACCTCGTGTCGGGGCTGCTGGTCCCGCGGGTGCCGCCGGGCGCCCTGCTCACGGTGCTGGCCCTCATCGGCACCACCGTGGTGCCCTACAACCTGTTCCTCCACGCCAGCGCCGTCCTCGAGCGGTGGCCGGATGCGGAAGGGAACGACGAGAACCTCCGCGAGAGCCGGCGCGACACCCTGTTCTCGGTGGCCCTCGGGGGGCTGATCACGGCGGCGGTGGTGGTTGCCGCCGCGCCCCTGTTCGGGCAGGGCGGCGACGCCGGCGTGGCGGCGGTGGCGGCGCGTCTCGAGCCCCTGCTGGGGAGCGCCGCGCCGCTGTTCTTCGGCGTCGGGCTGTTCGCGGCCGGCCTGACCTCGTCGATCACGGCGCCGCTGGCCGCCGCCTACGCCGCGAGCGGCGCCCTGGGCTGGGGCGCCGACCTCAAGAGCCGGCGCTTCCAACTGCTCTGGGGCGGCGTGCTGCTGACCGGCGTGGTCTTTGGCAGCTTCCTCGGCGCGTCGCCGTACCAGATCATCCTGTTGGCGCAGGCCGGCAACGCGGTCGTGCTGCCGCTCACCGTGATGCTGCTTCTCGTCGTCGCGAACCACGCCGCGATCATGGGACGGCACCGCAACTCGCGGCTCGCCAACATCGCCGGGGCGCTGGTGGTCCTCGTGATCGTCGGGCTCTCGCTCGTGCAGCTCGCCCGCGTCTTCGGGGTGGGGGGACTGACATGAGTTGGCTTCCGCGGGCGCATACAGGGGGGACCGAGACCATGCACGTGCGGGCGCATGCAGGAAATGCCGGAAGGACCGAGGCCTTGCAGGTCGTCAGCCCATCGACCTCCAGCCGACCGCGAAGCCGGCCAGGCGTGGGAAGCGTGCCTGCCGCGGCGTTGACCCTGGGCCTTCCGGGCGCCCCGGCGGCCCGCGTCCGGAATTGGGAGAAGCTGTCCGACATGCCGGTCGAGAAGCGGGAGCCCGGCGCCGCAGTCTTCGCCGGCATGCGGGTGGCTGACGCGCCGTGATCGAGACGCCCGCCGCCCTGGCCGATCTCGCCGCGCGCATCGCCGCCGCGGACCGCGTCGGCGTCGACACGGAAGCCGACAGCATGCACTGCTACCGGGAGAAGGTGTGCCTGGTGCAGGTCGGGCTGCCGGGCGCCGACGAACTCGTCGATCCACTGGCCGGCGTCGACCTGAAGCCCGTGCTGGACGCGCTCGCGACGACCGAGATGGTGATGCACGGGGCGGACTTCGACTTGCGCATGCTCTACCGCCTTGGTATCGGCGCGCCGCGCGCGGTCTTCGACACCATGATCGCGGCGCGCCTGACCGGCGCCTCGAAGTACGGCTACGCCGCGCTCGTCACCGAGCACTTCGGCGTTGTCCTGCCCAAGGGCCTGCAGACCGCAAACTGGGCGCGCCGGCCGCTCGCGCCCCGACTCGCCGAGTACGCGCGCAACGACACGCACTACCTCCTGCGACTGGCGGAACGGCTCGATCGGCGGCTCGTGGAGCTGGGCCGACGGGCGTGGCTGGAGCAGTCGTGCCGGCGCGCAGTAGCCGCGGCGCGCGTCGTTCGTGAGCGCGACCCCGAGACCGAGTGGCGCGTGCGCGGCAGTCACGGGCTCGGACCGCGCGCGAGCGCAGTCTTGCGTGCGCTGTGGCACTGGCGCGAAGACGAGGCGCGCACGGTCGACCGCCCCCCGTTCCATGTGATGTCCAACGCAGACCTCGTCGACGCCGCGCAACGCTTCGATCGCGGCGAACCGGTCTCGCCGCGCGCCTTGCGCGCGCCGCGGCGCGCGCGCTTCTCGCAGGCGGCGGACGCCGCCCTCGCCCTTGACCGCGCAGATTGGCCGAGACGCCCTGCGGGTCGCGCACGCCCACGGCTCACCAAGCCGCAGGAGAGGCAAGTCGCCGCCCTCAGGCAGCGACGGGACCGCACCGCGAAGGAGCTGGCCATCGACGCGGACCTGATCGCCCCGCGCGCGGCCCTGGAGCGTATCGCCGTCTCGGGCCAGGAAGGGTTGGATGCTCTGCTGCCGTGGCAGCGGTCGCTGCTCGGCAACCCGGGCTGACGATGGTCCGGATCGAGCGCATGGTGGCCCTTCTGCCGACACGGCGTCACAGCCCGCCCGGGAGGGCGCCGGAGGGCCGCCTACCGCGACGGGACCGGTCCGGGTGATGCGCCCGCCCCCGGGAGGGCGCCGGAGGGCCATTGTTCCAACCGGGGGCGGCGCACGACAGCAGAGCCCCGCCCCCGGAGGGCCCCCTGAGGGCCATTGTCCAACCGGGGGCGGCGCACGACAGCAGAGCCCCGCGCCCGGAGGGCGCCGGAGGGCCATTATTCCAACCGGGGGCGGCGCACGACAGCCGAGCCCCGCCCCCGGAGGGTTCCCTGAGGGCCATTGTCCAACCGGGGGCGGCGCACTATGATGGTCGGGTTCACTCTCGCCGTCAGGTCCCGCGTGGCGCGTACGGGCCGCCGACGGCCGTTTCGAGGAGGTCGGGAACGATGAAGCGTCGACTGCTCGATTCACTCCGTGTCGCGACGGCGCCGGCCGCCGTCGTCGTGGTGTTCCAGCTCGCCGCCCCGGCGGCGGGGCAGGAGATCGCGAGGACCGAATGGGGACACCCGGATCTCGAGGGCATCTGGCTCGACGTCTGGGACACCCCTTTCGAGCGGCCGCCCGAGATGGGCGACCGGGAGTTCGCCACCGATGAAGAGCGCGCCGCCCGCGACCTGGCGCGCCAGGTCGACCCGGGGCGCAACGTCCGCGGCCCGCGCGGAAGCGCGCAGGACGTGTCGGGGGCCTACAACGCCGTCTTCAGCTCGGCGAAGCCGGCGGGTCCGCGCACGTCGCTCGTCGTCGATCCGCCGAACGGGCGCATCCCCCCCCTGACCCCGGAGGCGCAGCGGCGGGAGGACATCAAGCGCGACTGGCGGACGATGCTGATGCGGAACACGCCGACGTGCGAGCAGCAGGCGCCCGCCTGCGAGGGCGGCGAGTACGGGCCGGTGTCGCCGCGCCGGTTCGACACCCCGCCCTTCTACAACACGCTGCGGATGAACCGCCACGACGGGCCCGAAGATCAGAGCCTCGGTGACCGGTGCATGCTGGGTGGCACCCCCGACTTCAACGGGCACCGGCGCATCACCCAGGGCGAGGACGCCCTCGCCATCGCCTACGACGTCGGGCAGGGGCAGGGCTTCCAGCGCGTCGTCAACCTAAGCGGGAACCACCCGCCGAGCGGGGTCCGCCTGCGCCACGGCGACTCGCGGGGGCGCTGGGAGGGCGACACGCTGGTCGTCGAGACCACCAACTTCTCGCCGAAGTTCCCGTATCGCGCCTCGGCCGAGAACCGACGGCTCGTCGAGCGGTACACGGTGGTCGACGCCGACACCCTCGTCTACGAGGCGACCCTCTCGGACCCGACCACCTGGACGGCGCCGTGGACGGTCCGGCAGGAGCTGAGGCGCCAGAGCGACGTGCAGAACCGCATCTACTACGAGCCGCGGTGCCACGAGGGCAACTACGGGCTGCCCGCGATGTTCATCGGCCACCGGATGATGGAGCGGGAGTTCGCCGAGGGGCGCGGCCCCGATCCGTTCTCGCTCGACACCACCACGGGCGGCGGCGGCGCCCGGTAGGCTGGGGAGTTCACCGGCCGGCGGTGACGAGTCCTGCCGCTCGACGGCGGGACTCCTCGCCCAGGCCGCCGCTGCCCGGGAGGGGCGAGGCAACGGCAGAGCTCTTCCACCGCCCCGCCGCCACTCCGGACGTTCGCGTAGTCGGCTCCGGGGGGTGAACCGCCCGGTCTCGGGGTCTCCCACCGTCCCGCCGCCGCGCGGGACGTTCGCGTTCCGGCCATCAGCGACCGTCCTCGCCTGCGCGGCGGCGGTTAGAATGTGAGCTTCCGCGAATACGACTCGATCCAGCTCGGCGGAGATGACCCCATGACCCGACAGACCCTGTCTCGCCCGTTCGTTGCCGCGGCCTTCGTCGCCGGCATGGTGTTCTTGTCGCTCGGCGCCGCGTCGGCTCCCGCGCAGCCCCCCATCGTGCAGCCGGGGGCGCCCGGCGAGCCGAGCCGGACCATTTCGGCCGCCGAGGCCTCCGACCTCGCGGGCGTCCGGTTCACCGAGGCCGACGTGCGGTTCATGCAGGGCATGATCTCGCACCACGCCCAGGCTCTCGAGATGACCGCGCTGCTCGACACGAACACGGCCAGCGACGCCATGCGGGCGACGGCGCTGCGCATCGAGCTCTCGCAGCAGGACGAGATCGCAATGATGCAGGACTGGCTGCGCGAGCGCGGCCAGGCCGTCACTGCGATCGACGCGCACCACGCCGAGGGCTTCCAGCCGATGCCCGGCATGCTGACGGCCGAAGAGATGGCGAGCCTTGCCGAAGCGGAGGGCGCCGTGTTCGACCGGCTGTTCCTCGAGCTGATGATCGAGCACCACCGTGGCGCCGTCACCATGGTCGAGAACCTGCTGCGCCAGCCCGGCGCGGCGCAGGACTCGGTGCTCTTCGATTTCACCTCGGACATCACCGCCGACCAGACGGCCGAGATCAGTCGCATGGACGCGATGATGGCCGAGCTGTCGCCCGACCCGCGGGTGCATCTCCGGGCGGGATTCCGCGACGCCGGGCAGGCGCTGTGGAACATGGCGCTGGTGGCGACGCGGCCCAGGCCCGAGGGCTTCTACGACCCGAACAACCCGTCAGGGGGGCCCATGCGGGTGCGGCCCGCCCCGGCCCCGGGGGCCGAGGCGGCGGAGGCGGCCGAGACCGGTGACGCCGCCGCGGAGGGCGAGGACGCCGCGGAGGGCGAGGACGCCGCGGAGGGCGAGGACGCCGAAGCCGAGGAAGGCGAGGCGGCCGAGGCATCGGCGGAGGACGACGAGAACGACGGCCCCCAGCGGCGCGGCCTCCTCAACTTCGGCAACACCGACCTCGCGTTCGCCGGCGACCAGGTCTTCGTGGGCAGCTACCACGGCTTCAACACCTACCGCGTCGAGGTCCCGGCGTCGCCCACCCTCGTCAGCTCGGTGGTGTGCCCCGGCGGCCAGGGCGACGTGTCGGTGGTCGGCAACCTCCTCATCATGTCGGTCGAGCAGACCCGCGGGCGGCTCGATTGCGGCCTGCAGGGCGTGGCCGAGCCGGTGAGCGAGCAGCGGTTCCGCGGTATCCGCATCTTCGACATCGGCGACATGCGCATGCCGCGGCAGGTCGCGGCGGTGCAGACCTGCCGCGGGTCGCACACCCACACCGTCGTCACCGACCCCGACGACGAGGGCAACATCTACGTCTACGGCTCGGGCACCGGCGGCGTCCGCTCGTCCGAAGAGATGGCGGGCTGCTCGGACGAGTCGCCGGCCGAGAACCCCGACAGCGCGCTCTTCCGCATCGACGTCATCCAGGTCCCGCTGGCCAACCCGGAGGACTCGGCCGTCGTCAACCGTCCGTTCGTGTTCCGCGACCCCGAGACGGGGCGGGCCGGGGGCCTCTGGCCCGGCGGCGACCACGGTCCGGGCACGCAGCGCACGGCCGAGACCAGCCGCTGCCACGACATCACCGCGTTCCCCGAGCTCGGCCTGGCGGCCGGGGCGTGCTCGGGCAACGGCATCCTGTTCGACATCTCCGACCCCGTGAACCCGGTCCGGCTCGACGACGTCGTCGACCCGTCGTTCGCGTACTGGCACTCGGCGACGTTCAACCACGACGGCACCAAGGTCGTCTTCACCGACGAGTGGGGCGGCGGCGGGCAACCGCGCTGCCGCGCTTCGGACCCGCGCGAGTGGGGGGCGAACGCCATCTACGACATCGTCGACGGCCGAATGGAGTTCCGCAGCCATTACAAGCTGCCCGCCCCGCAGACCGAGATGGAGAACTGCGTGGCCCACAACGGCTCGCTCGTCCCCGTGCCGGGCCGCGACATCATGGCGCAGGCGTGGTACCAGGGCGGCATCTCGGTGTTCGACTTCACCGACTCGGCCAACCCGGTCGAGATCGCGTTCTTCGACCGCGGCCCCATGAACGCCGAGCGCTGGGTCAGGGGCGGCCACTGGTCGGCCTACTGGTACCGCGGCTACATCTACGGCAGCGAGATCGCGCGCGGCCTCGACGTCCTCGAGCTGCTGCCGAGCGAGCACCTGACGGAGAACGAGCTCGCCGCCGCCGCGTCGATCGCGCCGGCCGCCTTCAACGCCCAGCAGCAGCGGGCCATCGAGTGGCCGGCGCGGCCGGTCGTCGCGCGCGCCTACCTCGACCAGCTCGAGCGCGGCGACGCGCTGAGCGCCGACCGTCGCGCGGCGCTGTCGGCCCTGCTCGACCGCGCCGGTGGGGCGGACGCCGACCCGGCGCTCGCGGCGGCGCTGACCTCCGCGGCGTCGGCGCTGGGGAACGACGCGGCCGCCGCCAGCGGGCGGACCGAGCGGCAGCTCGTCGGCCTGGCGGAAACGCTGACGGGCATCGCGGCGCTTCTGCAGTAGCGGCGGTTCCGCAGTAGCGGCGGTTCCGCAAGTAGCGGCGGTTCCGCAGTAGCGGCGCTTCCGCAAGTAGCGGCGGTTCCGCAGTAGCGGCGGTTCCGCAGTAGCGGCGGTTCCGCAGTAGCGGCGGTTCCGCAAGTAGCGGCGCTTCCGCAGTAGACGGAAGCGACGGATCGGAATCGATGCGCCCGCCACGGCGCGTGCGCTCGGCAAGACAGGAGCCGGACGATGAAGATGCAGTCTCCCGCCACCTGGACCGCGCTGGCCGCCGTGACCCTCGCAGGTGGGGCGGCCGTGCACGCGCAGCCCGCCGGCGACTTCGTGCCCGTCACCGACGCCATGCTGCAGGCGCCGGCCCCCGAGGACTGGCTGACGTGGCGCCGCACGACCGACGGGTGGGGCTACAGCCCGCTCGACCAGATCGACCGCGACAACGTCGGCGACCTGCGTATGGTCTGGTCGCGGGGCCTCGCCGAGGGGTTCCAGTCGGGCACGCCGCTCGCCTATCGCGGGGTGCTGTACATGCCCAACCCCAACGACGTCATCCAGGCCCTCGACGCGGCGACCGGCGACCTCATCTGGGAGCACCGTCGCGACGTGCCCGACGATGTCGGCGAGTACTTGCTCGGCGCCCTCGCGTCCAACAACCGCAACATCGCCATCTACGACCGGCTCATCATCGACACGAGCGTCGACACCCACGTCTTCGCCCTCGACGCCGAGACCGGCGAGATGGTGTGGGAGACGCAGGTTCTCGACTACCGCGAGAACGCCGCCATGCAGGGCGCGGGGCCGATCATCGCCGACGGGAAGGCCGTCTCGGGCCGGAGCTGCCTGCCGCGCGGCGGGCCGGAAGCGTGCGTGGTCGTCGCCCACGACGCGCTGACGGGGGCCGAGGTGTGGCGGCGGCGGCTGGTGCCCGCGCCCGGCGAGCCGGGCGACGAGAGCTGGGGCGGCGTGCCGTTCGAGGAACGCGTGCACGTCGGCGCGTGGATGGTCCCGAGCTACGACCCCGCGCTCGACCTCGTCTATGTGGGCACGTCGGTGACCGCGCCGGCCCCCAAGTTCATGCTCGGCGGGGTCGACAACCGACACCTCTACCACAACTCGACGCTCGCCCTCGACGGCGGCACCGGAGAGATCCGCTGGTTCTACCAGCACCTGAACGATCACTGGGACCTCGACCATCCCTTCGAGCGCATCCTCGTCGACACCGCGGTAGCCCCGGACCCGTCGCAGGTCAACTGGATCAACCCGCGGCTGCAGCCGGGCGAGACGCGCCAGGTCGTCACCGGCATCCCCGGCAAGACCGGCGTCGTCTACACCCTCGATCGGGCGACGGGCGAGTTCCTGTGGGCGACGCCGACCGTCACCCAGAACGTCATCAGCGGCATCGACGGCGCGACCGGCGCGGTGACCGAGAACGCCGAGGTCACCTTCACCGCGGTCGGCCAGCAGGTCTTCGCGTGCCCCACCTGGAACGGCGGCAAGGACTGGGAAGCCGGCGCCTACAGTCCGCTGACCAACACGATGTACATGCCCCTGCGCAACACCTGCGCGCGCATGATGGCGACGCGGGTCTTCCCCGAGGACGCGCCGCCGGCCGAGCGCAACGAGAGCCGCTCGGAGCTCTACGCCATCGCCTACCGCCACCAGCTCGCACCGGGCAACGACAACGCGGGCACGGTGCGGGCGATCTCGGCCGAGACCGGGGCCACGCTGTGGCTCCACGAGCAGCGCGCGGCCACGATGTCGCTCGTCGCCACCGGCGGCGGCCTCGTCTTCGGCGGCGACGTCAACGGCCGCTTCCGGGCGTTCGACCAGGAGACGGGCGAGGTCCTGTGGGAGATCAACCTCGGCTCGGCCGTGACGGGGTTCCCGATCGCCTACGCCGTCGACGGACGCCAGTTCGTGGCGGTGAGCACGGGCTCGGGAGGCACGTCGTCGCACTTCACGGGGTTGACGCCGGAGCTGCGGCCGAGCGCCGGGAACAATCTGTTCGTGTTCGCCTTGCCTTGAGGCCGTCGAACGCCGCCGGCGCGCGGGCCGAGCGAGAGGGGGAAGGCTTGCTGGGCGACGCAGAGCTGATCGAGCGGATCGCGAACGGTGAGGGCGACCGCGTGGAGTTCACCGCATCCACGACCGACCTCGACAAGTTCAGGCGGGCGGTGTGCGCGTTCGCGAACGACCTGCCGGGGAACCGGGAACCCGGGCTTCTCTTCATCGGACTGGAAGACGACGGACGCTGTGCCGGCGCGACGATCGACGATAGGTTGCTGAAGACGCTCGGCGGCCTGCGGACCGACGGGAAGATTCTGCCATTCCCGTTCATCGAAGTAGCGAAGAAGCGACTGCGTGACTGCGAGGTTGCCGTCGTCCAGGTGGAGCCCTCGGACAACCCGCCGATAAAGGTGGATGGCCGCTGCTGGATTCGCATCGGTCCCCGAAGGGGCCAAGCCACCGCCGAAGAAGAACGTCGGCTCACCGAGAAACGCCGTTGGGGCAACGTCCCTTACGACATGCAAGGCGTTCCCGGCGCGACCGTCCAGACCGACCTGGACATGCGCGCGTTCGAGAACGACTACCTGCCGTGCGCGGTGTCCCCCGAGGTGCTGGCGGAGAACCGGCGCGACAGGCGGGAACAGTTGGGGGCGCTGAGGCTCATGGCGCGGAACGGCGCGCCGACGGTGACTGCGATACTGGTGCTGGGCAGGGATCCGCGAAACTGGTTTCCTGGAGCCTACCTGCAGTTCGTCCGCTACGACGGGACCGCGGTGACGGACGGAATCGTCGACCAGGCCGAGCTGTCCGGGCCGCTGCCCGAGCAGCTGCGTGAAGCGGACCGCCTGCTGAAGCTGAACATCTCCCATGCACTCGACCGGCGGGGAGAACGACACGTCGAGCAGCGGGGCTATCCCTACGAGGCCCTCCGGGAGCTGCTTCGCAACGCCGCGATTCACCGGAACTACGAGAATTCGACTACGCCGGTGCGCATTTCGTGGCTCGCCGACCGTGTGGAGATTCTGAGTCCCGGGTCGGCGTTCGGCGAGGTCGGGCGCGACAATTTCGGGCGAGGCGCGACTGCCTACCGCAACCCCACCATCGCGGAAGCGATGAAGAACATGGGGTTCATGCAGCGGTTCGGAATCGGCATCGAGACGGCGCGCCGGGCGCTTGCGGAGAACGGCAATCCACCTCCCGAGTTCGACGTTCAGGAGGCGTTCGTGCTCGTCACCGTCCGGAGACGGCCATGACGACGGTCGCCTTCTTCAACAACAAGGGAGGGGTGGGCAAGACGTCGCTCGTCTATCACCTGGCGTGGATGCTGCGCGAACTCGGCCGACGCGTCATCGCGGCCGACCTCGATCCCCAGGCCAACCTGACGGGGATGCTCCTCGACGAGACCAAGCTGGAACGCCTGTGGAGGAACGGGAACGAGGGGACCGTCGACGGGGGCGTCGCCCCCCTGTTCGAAGGCACGGGGGATATCGTCGAGTCGCCGAAGATTGAAGAAATCGGAGAGAAGATCGGTTTGTTGAGGGGTGACTTGGCGCTCTCCAGGCGAGAAGACGAGCTCTCCACGCAGTGGCCGAAGTGTCTGGACGGAGATAAACGGGCGTTTCGCGTCACGACGGCGTTCGCGCGGCTGATCGCGCGGGCCGCAGAGCAGTTCGGAGCAGACCTGGCATTGCTGGACGTCGGCCCGAACCTCGGTGCGATCAACCGCTCCGCGCTGGTCGCGAGCGATCGTGTCGTGATCCCCTTGGCGCCCGACCTGTTTTCGTTGCAGGGATTGAGAAACGTGGGACCGACCCTCGAAGAGTGGCGCCGCGCCTGGCGGGAGCGGGCCCGGAGGAAACCGGAAGCGTTGGACATCGCGCTTCCATCCGGCAACATGCAGCCGGTCGGCTATGTCATCATGCGGCATAGCATCCGTCTCTCCAGACCGGTGCAAGCCTACGGCCGGTGGATTGACAAGATGCCGTCGGAGTACGCGCAGGCGGTGGCGAGCGACGGCCCACCCGCCGTGGCGGCGGACAGGGACCCCAACTGTCTGGCGCACCTGAAGGACTACCGGTCGCTCATGCCGATGGCGCAGGAGGCGAACCGCCCCATGTTCCTGCTGAAGCCGGCGCATGGGGCCATCGGCGCGCATCAGGGGGCGGTCCAGGCCTGCTACCAGGACTTCAGAAGCCTCGCCGAGAGACTTCTGGAACGGCTCGCCGGCGGCAGTTGAAGTCGGCCGGTCCCCGCTGGCGGCGTGCTCTCGGAGAGTGACCAGCCACGCGTCGTCGCCGGAGCGGTCGGGAGACGCAGGAGCCACAGCCTGCTCGGTGTCCAGCTTCCGGTGGCAATCCACCGCATCGAGACGGGATGGCTGGCCGGCCGAGGCGCTGGACGGCACGGGCGGGACATGGACCACGGCCGGATCGTCAGCTTCATTTGGGGGGTCGCGGACCTCATTCGCGACACCTTCAAGCGCGGCAAGTACCAGGACGTCATCCTGCCGCTGACGGTGCTGCGCCGGCTCGACTGCGTGCTGGCCCCCACGAAGCCGAAGGTCCTCGCGGCCCAGGCGGGGTTGCGGGACAAGCTCGACAACCTCGACTCGCAGCTCCGGCGCGCCTCGGGGCTCGCGTTCTACAACACGTCGCGCTACGACTTCGCGAAGCTGCTCGCCGACGCCCCTCACATCGCGCAGAACCTGCGCAGCTACATCGCCGGGTTCAGCCCCGACATGCGCGAGGTGCTCGAGAAGTTCGACTTCGACAACACCATCTCGAAGCTCGACGAGGCGGGGCTGCTGTTCCAGGTCGTGCAGCGCTTCGGCGACCCCAAGGTCGACCTGCATCCCGATGCGGTCGACAACGCCGCGATGGGCACCCTCTTCGAGGAGCTCATCCGCAAGTTCAACGAGGCGCTGAACGAGAACCCCGGCGAGCACTTCACGCCCCGCGACGTCGTGCACCTGATGGTCGACCTGCTGCTGGCCGGCGACGAGCCGGACCTGCGGAGGAAGGGAGTCGCACGGAGCGTCTACGACCCCTGCTGCGGCTCGGGCGGCATGCTCACCATCGCCAAGGAGCACATCACGGCCGGAGAGACGCGCGGAGGCGAGCGTTGCGCCCCGGCCGTCAACCCGCAGGCGGACATCCACCTGTTCGGCCAGGAGGTGAACCCCGAGACCTTCGCCATCTGCAAGTCCGACCTCTTCATGAAGTCCGCGGACGGCCACGACGCGAAGAGAATCCTCTTCGGCACCACGCTGTCGAACGATCGGCACGCCGGCGTCGGTTTCGACTACCTGATCGCCAACCCGCCCTACGGCAAGGACTGGAAGCGCGACCAGGAGGCGGTGCGCGCCGAGCACGACCGGGGCGCCGCCGGCCGCTTCGCGGCGGGCCTGCCGCGCATCAGCGACGGCCAGCTCCTCTTCCTGCTGCACATGATGGCGCACGTCAAGGAGCCGAACGAGAAACAGCCGGGCGGGGGCGGCTCGCGGGTCGCCATCATCATGAACGGCTCGCCGCTGTTCACCGGCGACGCGGGCAGCGGCGAGAGCGAGATTCGCCGCTGGATTCTCGAGAACGACCTGCTCGAGGCGCTCATCGCCCTGCCCGAGCAGCTCTTCTACAACACCGGCATCGCGACCTACGTCTGGGTCCTCACGAACCGGAAGCGGCCGGCGCGCCGCGGCCGGGTCCAGCTCATCGACGCCACGGCGTTCTGGACGCTGCTGCGCAAGAGCCTGGGCGCCAAGCGCCGCGAGGTCCCGTTCGAGCGCAAGCAGGACATCCTGCGGCTCCTCGCCGACTTCGAGGACGGCGCCACCCACCCCGTCGACCGGGACGGCGAGGTGCGCGACGTCGTCGTCAGCCGCGTCTACCCCACCACCCACTTCGGCTTCCGGAAGATTACCGTCGAACGGCCGCTCCGGCTCGACTTCCAGGCGAGCCCCGAGCGCATCGCGCGGCTCGACGACCAGCGGGCCTTCGCCAACCTCGCGGTGTCGCGCAAGCGGGGCGAGGCCAAGGCCAGGGACGAGGCGGCGGGCCGCAGGCGGCAGGCCGCCATCCGGGCCATGCTCGGCGCCCTGCCGGACGAGCGCTTCCTCGACCGGGCCGACTTCGAGGACGCGCTCTCCGACGCGGCCCGCAAGGCCGAGCTCAAGCTAGCCGCCCCCATCCGCAAGGCCATTCTCTCCGCTCTGTCCGAGCGCAACGCCGACGCCGAGATCTGCCGCGACCGCGACGGCCGCCCCGAGCCCGACCCCGAGCTGCGCGACACCGAGAACGTGCCCCTCGGCGAGGACATCGAGTCGTTCTTCGCGCGCGAGGTGACGCCCCACGTCCCCGACGCCTGGATCGACACGGCGCGCCGCGACCCCCAGGACGGCGAGGTCGGGATCGTCGGCTACGAGATCAACTTCAACCGCTACTTCTACGAGTACCGCCCGCCCCGCCCCCTCGAGGCGATCGAGGCCGACATCCAGCGGGTGGAGCAGGAGATAGTCGCCATGCTGCGCGAGATGTCGGGCTGACGGCGCGCGCGGCCGTACCGCGGACTCGGCGGGCAGGCACGGGGCCGTCGGCGGCGCGGAATCGGTGTCGAACATTGCGACCAGCGCGCCGCGGTTGTACGATGCCGGACCGCGAAGCGGAGGTCGACTGCCCATCGGCAGTTGCGGCAAAGACGACGATCAGAGCGCCCTCATGACAAGCCCCGTGGGCGACGTCATGGAGGGCTTGTCGTTCATCTCGCTAGGCTAAAGGAATGACGACCATGGATGACATCACGCGACGGACGTTCCTCGGTCGAGCCGCGGCGGGGGCCCTCGGGGCCGCGGCGGTAACGGCTGGTCTGCCCGGTTCGACGCGCGCCCGTGCCCAGGCCCGTCGCCCGACGGCGCCGAGCGGTCCTCGCGCCGACTGGCTGGCGTTGACCGACGAGGCGGTGCTGGAGCCGGAGTTGCCGATTATCGACCCGCACCACCATCTGTGGGATCGCCCCGGCAACCGCTACCTGTTGGAGGAGCTGCTCGACGACACGAACACGCATAACGTGCGTCAGACCGTCTTCGTCGAGTGCAGCTCGATGTATCGGGCGGACGGTCCGGAGGAGCTCCGTGTCGTGGGCGAGACGGAGTTCGTGCAGGGCATCGCCGCCATGAGCGCGAGCGGCCAGTACGGTGAGACCCGGGTGGCGACCGGAATCGTGGGGTCTGCGAACCTGCGCCTCGGGGACCGCGTGGCGTCGGTGCTCGAGGCGCAGGTCGCCGCCAGCCCGCAGCGCTTCCGGGGGGTCCGTCATCGTGCCGCCTGGGCGGAGCCGCCCGTCGTGGCGCGGCGTCCAACCGGGCCCGAGCATCTGCTCCTCGATTCGGAATTCCGTCGTGGCTACGCCCACCTGCGCCCCTACGGGCTCACGTTCGAGGGCTGGGTCTATCACACCCACATCGCGGACCTTGCCGACCTCGCGGACGCGTTCCCCGACACGATCATCATCTTCAATCACCTCGGCGGGCCCATCGGGATCGGACCCTACGACGGACGCCGCGACGAGGTCTTCGAGGTCTGGAAGCCAGCCGTGACCGAGCTGGCCCGACGCCCGAACGTGGTGGCGAAGGTGGGCGGTATCCAGATGGTCGTGAACGGCTACGGCTGGCACGAGCGCGACCGACCGCCGACCTCGGACGAGTTGCTCGCGGCCAACGGCGACTGGTATCGCCACATCATCGACGCGTTCGGGCCCCGGCGCTGCATGTTCGAGAGCAACTTCCCGGTCGACAAGCTGTCGTGCTCGTACACCGTGCTCTGGAACCAGTTCAAGAAGCTGACGCAGGGGTTCTCAGCCGACGAGCGGGCGGCGATGTTCCACGACACCGCGTTGCGGGTCTACCGGCTCCCGCGGGTCTGACGAGATCCAAAATGCATACAACTGTTTCTGTCTGCCGACATTTTGATTCCGCGCACGCAGCGAAGTATGCTGGTCAAGATGCCGGATCCGCCGAGCCGTAGACAACTGGTTTCGTCCGCGGGCATTGCCGGTCGGCGTTCCGAACCCGCCTCTTCCGGGCTGCAGAGTCTCGGCGCGCGGAGCTTCTTCCGTCCGTGCGACGCGGCCGCGGTGGGCGTCGACGCCCGCGGGCTGCGACGGCTGGTGGCCGACGGCGCCGTCGACCGCGTGGCGCGCGGCCTCTACCGCGTGGCGGGAGCCGAACCGACCGAGCACTATACGCGGGCCGCCGTGTGCGCCCGAGTCCCGAGCGCCGTCGTGTGCCTACTGACCGCCCTCAGCGTGCATGAGCTCGGCACCCAGCTCCCGCACGAGGTCTGGATCGCCATTCCGCACAAGGCCCGCACGCCCCGGCTGCCCGGGCTGCCGGCCCGGGTGGTGCGCTTCTCCGGCGCGGCGCTGCGCTACGGTGTCGTGAACACGACCTTCGAGGGCGTGCCCGCCCGCATCACGAGCCCGGCCCGCACCGTCGTCGACTGCTTCCGCTTCCGGCGGCTGGTCGGCAAGGACGTGGCGATCGAGGCGCTGCGCGACGCCCTGCGCGACCGCAGGGCAAGCGTCGACCAGATCTGGCGGACCGCCGACGCATGTCGCGCGAAGTCGCTCGTCGGCCCGGTGCTCGATGCGCTGACGGCATGACTCCTCACAAGACGATCCGGGACGTACCCGCGTCCGTTCACCAGCGTCTGCTCAACGTCGCACACGCGCAGGGCGCCGACTTCGAGCCCATCCTCCAGCGCTACGCGATCGAGCGCTTCCTCTACCGCCTCTCCGCCTCCGACGAGGTGGAACGCTTCACCCTGAAGGGCGCGGCGCTCCTCCGCGTGTGGACCGGCCAGGAGCTGCGCCCGACCCGGGACATCGACTTCCTCGCCCGCGGCGTTCGGGACGTAGCCGCCATTCGCACCGCCCTGCGGCACGTCTGCGGGACTGCCTGTCGAGAGGACGGCGTCATCTTCGACCCGGCGACGATCGCGATCACGAGCATCCGCATCGATCAGCCGGACGGCGGCCTCCGCGTTCGCATCCGCGGCGGCCTTGGCCGCATCCGGCTCATGGTCCCCGTCGACATCGGCTTCGGCGACGTCGTCACCCCCGGCCGCCGGGAGGAGGAGTACCCCACGCTGCTCGACCTTCCCGCGCCCCGCCTCTGGACGTACCCGCGCGAGACGATGATCGCCGAGAAGTTCCACGCGATGGCCAGCCTGGGCGAACGCAACTCCCGGGTGAAGGACCTCTGGGACGTGGCCTGCCTCGCGCGCCGCTTCGCGTTCGACGGCGACACGCTGCGCACCGCCATCGCCGAGACGTTCCGCCACGCCGGGACGTCGCTCGCCGGGGGCCGTCCCACGGCGCTTCAGGCCGGCTACTACGACGACCACGAGGCTCCCGAGCGGGCGCGGCGCTGGCGCGAGATGCGACGCCAGATCGGGACCGACATCGACGGCCCCACCCACCTCGTGGCCGCCGGCGAGGAGCTGCGCCGCTTCCTAGGGCCGGTCTGCGACAGCCTGACCGAGGAAAGCCCGTTCCCGCAGGCATGGCCCGCCGGCGGGCCGTGGCAGCCGGGCGTTCAGGTCCGGGCAGGTGGCGGAGCCGGTGGCTGAGGCGACCGCGCGCATCGGCGCGGGCGGGTCGAGGCGCTTCCGGCCGTACCCCGAGTACAGGAACACCAGTGTCGAATCGCTGGGCGAAATCCCGGCGCATTGGAGGTTGAAGCGACTGAAGTTCGTCGCGCAGATTGTTGCCGGTCAATCACCACCGTCGGTGGCTGTAGCGGATGGAATCAATGGTCTGCCGTTCCTGCAAGGGAATGCCGAGTTCGGTCTATTGAATCCGACCCCTCACCAAGTCTGTGACGCCGCCCCCAAGCGCGCGGAATCCGGCGACGTCCTCCTGTCTGTTCGCGCACCGGTCGGCGCCATGAACATCGCAGACCAAGCCTATGGCATCGGACGCGGCCTATGCGCAATTCGTCCGGCAGCTCAGATCAATCGCTCGTTCTGCTTCTACGCAATCATGGCCATGCGCGTACTTTTGCACCGCATAGCAACAGGTAGCACATACGAGGCCGTTGCGGTTGCGGATGTCGGCAACCTTAGCGTGCTCCTGCCCTCACAGAGCGAACAACGCACCATCGCTGCGTTCCTCGACCGCGAGACGGCGAAGATCGACGCACTGGTGGCCAGGAAGGAGCGGCTGATCGCGCTGCTTCAGGAGAAGCGCACCGCCCTCATCACCCGCGCCGTCACCCGGGGCCTCGACCCGAACGTTCCCATGAAGGACTCCGGCATCGAGTGGCTCGGCGACATCCCGGCGCACTGGGACGTGACTCGGCTTCGTTTTGTCGTCGGCAGGGGCATCACCAAGAACGAGGTGATCGATCTTGATCCCGAGACCGAGGTCTCGTTCCTTCCCATGGAGGCCGTCCTCGAATACGGCGGCCTCGACCTCGATTTGACGAAGCCGCTCTCGGAAGTTGCCGAGGGCTATACGTATTTCCGCAACGGGGACGTCATCGTCGCCAAGATCACTCCGTGCTTCGAGAACGGCAAGGGTGCGCTGGCCGCCGGCCTCTGCAACGGTATCGGCTTCGGAACGACTGAGCTGCACGTCCTTCGGCCTTCGCGCTACGTATATCCTCGCTTCCTCCTCTACCTGACCTTCAGCGACCACTTTCGTCGCCTCGGTGCGGCATCCATGTACGGGGCAGGTGGTCAGAAACGCATCTCGGAAGACTTCATTCGGGATTTCCGCCATCCAATACCGAGCCTTCCTGAACAGGAGTCTATCACCGCCTTCCTCGACCGCGAGACAGCGAGGATCGACGTCCTCATCGCCAAGGTCCGCGAGGTCATAGACGACCTGAAGGAACTCCGAAGCACCCTGATCTCCGCGGCAGTCACTGGCAAGATCGACGTGCGGGACGCAGCGCCGCGATGAGCTTCGAGCCGAACTCCACCATCCAGCCCGGCCGTCACCGCCGATCTCGCGCGAATCGAGCGGGCGCGGGGCTTTCTCCGAGGGGCGACGCTCTCCGATTAGCGGATCCGACGCATGAGTGCGCGGAGGCGCCGCCGGTACGCGCCGGTGAAGCAGCAGGTCTTGTTGGCCCGGCCAGCGGCCAGGGCGGATTACGCCATCGAGCACGGGCGCCTTGCGATTCACGACGACAAGGCGTTCCGCCCGGGAACGCATCGGCTGACGCCTCGAAGAGACCGGGGAATGTTGCTGGAGAGGGAATTGTCGACCGAAGCGGGCACGTCGTCGATTGGCCACGTCGGACCCGTTGGGACCCTACCTGTTGGCCGACGACGTTGTGAGTTCGGGGGCAGCGGCTTGACATCGAACGGTGTCAAGCGCGGGCGGTCGAGCCCAGCCTGGAGGAAGGATCCTTCAGGGCGGTGGATTGTGATGAACTGACCGGTCCGATTGGCCGACACACGAGCACCACCATGCGCGAAGTACCGACGACCGACGCCAAGGCACGCTTGGCGGAGCTGCTGCGGGCGGCAGAGCACGGCGAGACGATCGCCATCACGCGCCACGGGAAGCCGGTCGCGCATCTGACCCCGGTCACGGACCAGGAAGGCGGCCGGCGGAGGGAGGCAGTGGAGCGACTCCGGGCGTGGCGCCGACGGCGGCGTCGGACCGGCGTCACCCATGAGGATATCGTCGAGTGGATTCGAGCGAGCCGTCGCGAGTGAGCCCTCGTGCTAGATCGTTCCTCGTGGCGGCATGGCTGCTCGCGGATGAAGACAAAGCGCGCACGAAGGCGGCCTTGGTGCTCGTCGAAGCCAGAGTCTCGGCGGTTCCGTGGGGACGGCGAGCGAGTCGAGAGAGGCCATGTCCGGCTCAGCTTCGGTCCTCACGGCCACGACGGGGAGGTACTTGGTGGTCGACGACTGGGATTCGGCGTCGGCTCTTAAAGCGCGAGTCAGATGCAGACTGACATCGCCGCTATGCGAAGCGCGGGGCCGCGCACCTCAAGGAGACCGAAGGGCTTCAGCAGTTCCTTCGCGAGAGACAACCCGGCGTGATACTGATTGAGGGCGTCGGTCTCTCCGTGGGTCTCGACCACGCGGTTCAGCAGAGACATCGCGGAGAAAAGAACGCTTTTCTGAAGGAGATTGATGGAGTGCCCTTCTGTGACACTACGCGTCACTTTTCCGACTACACGGTAGATGCCGCCAGATAGCTTGGCCCGCAATTCTTCCGGCTCGTAGTCGGCCAAGTCAAGGTCCACAACTCCGTAGGGTTTCGGGGTGGTGTCTGCCGACCACATTACCATCTCGATCTGCTTGGACCGTCGGTAATCCTTTTCGAGATGCTCCAGGAGTTCTTGGAGAGCGGTTGCGTAGTTGTCGATCTGTCCAAGGGCCAGCTGGAATTTGTCCAGACCCGGTCGTTTGGCTTGCTTGTTCTGCGTGAGATTTGGCCGATTGGCCCTCTTGTTTTTTGAGACGGGAGGACTCCGGTCTTGTGTCCCTCGGTCGTGCTCGTACAGGGGCTTTACGATGGAAGTCAGCACCTTTTCGACAATCGGAATTGCCATCCGCAGAGTATCGATAAGAGCGTAGACGTCAATCGGTCGCAGTTCTGCCAACGTCTCAACGTAGTCTGTGCGGTCAAGACCTTGTTCCGGCGACTTGAGGTCGATTGCGTGGAGCATATCGCGATCGCGTAGTTCGTCAATCAGCGACATGTGAAGTCCACCAACGGTATAGCGCCGAGCGGACCTGTTTGCAGTTGTCGAGGATTGTTTCGACCCTGTTTCGATACCGATCGAGATGAGTTTCTCAAGAAAGGTGAACCCGGCTTTGCCGCCGCGACTGTGGTCGGCCTGATTCGTCTCGTTGGTCTCGGATTCGAGAGAGTAGCCCTTGAAGATATAAGCTGCGCAATTCAAGACCATCTTTTCGTTAAGATAGACAGGCTCCAGAAATCGTTCCCGATTGGCCACTCGATCTTCCACGGCGGGTGCTCTCCTCACTTCGTTCGGGTGGATGGTGTTCGGCAGGAGCGGGAACTCCGCCATTCGGCTTGTCTCCATTCACAGACGCGCGGGACCGTTCCCGCCAGAGCGTCAGCCGTTCGGCGACGATCGCGGCGAGCGTCTTCCCGCCCAGGGTCAACACCGCGCGCCGCCGGACGTCTCGGCAGAATTCTTCGGCCTCGGCATAGCTGACGGCGCCGAGCCGTCTCGCGATCGTGGCCGGCGTCCGGCCCAGCGGTTCGTCGAGCGATGCGGCGAATCGGGCGAAGTAGGCGGTCAGGTCCTTGCGCGTCGGGGAGTCGAGGGCGAGACGCACCTGAAAGCGCCGCCACGCCGCCCGGTCGAGGAGCTCGGCGTGGTTCGTGGCGGCGACTACCACGGTGTAGCTCGGGAGGTCGTCGACCTGCATGAGCAGGGAGGACACGACGCGCTTGATCTCGCCGGTCTCGTGCACGTCGCCGCGCTCCTTGCCGACGGCGTCGAACTCGTCGAAAAACAGCACGCACGGCGTCGTGCGGGCGTAGTCGAACACGCGCTTGAGGCGCGACGCCGTCTCGCCGAGGAAGCTGCCAATCAGCGCCTCGTACCGCACGACGAAGAACGGCGCCGACAACGCCTCGGCGATCGCTTCGGCCAGGGAGGTCTTGCCGTTGCCCGGCGGCCCGACGAGTAGCACGCGGTGCCGCGGTTCGAGCGAGTGGTTGCGCAGGACCGAGGCGCGATGCTGTTCCTCGATCACCTCCTCGCAGGCCCGGCGCGCGACGTCCGTCAGGACCAGGTCGGCGAGCTTCTTCCGCGGCGTCAACTCCGCGAGGAACCGCCGGTGCGGCCGCGGGTTCGGATTGATGAACGTGGCGGCGGCGTCGGCGCCGTTCACCCGCATGGCGTCCGTCAACCGGTCCGCCAGGACGTTATGGCGTTTCACTCGCTCTTCGGCGATGATCGCCTCGGCCACGGAACGCGCCCGCTCCGTGTCGCCGCTCGATCCGGCCTTGACGAGCGAAACGAGGAGGTCGCTCCGCGCCATTTGCTGCTCCGCAGTTCGTGAGGCGTCGCGCCGCACCGCCACCTCGCCTGGGGGACGGACGACGAAGACAGCCCAGTCTACCGCGGATGGTCGGCCAGCGGCCCCCGACCGGACGTCCGGCGTCACCGCCCCATGACTCCTGACATCTCCGAACGCGCCTTCGAGGCGGCCATCGAGTGCGCGCTGCTGCGCCACGGTCCCGACGCCTGCCCGGGCGACGCGACGGCGGTGCGGGAGTCGTCCCCGACGTTCGGCGACGAGCCGGCCCCGGGCGGCTACCACCGGCGCCGATCGGACGACTACGACCGGGCGCGCTGCCTCATCCCGGCCGACGTCGTCGACTTTCTTCTCGCCACCCAGCCCAAGGAATGGGCGAGGCTCCGGCAGCACCACGGCGCCGACGTCGAGCCGCGCTTCCTCACGCGGCTGTCGCGCGAGATCGCCCGGCGCGGCGCGCTCGACGTGCTGCGCAACGGCGTCAAGGACTCGGGCTGCAAGTTCCAACTGGCGTACTTCCGCCCCGCAAGCGGCCTCAACGAAGAGCTGCAGCGCCTCTACGCGGCCAACCTCTTCGCGGTGGTCCGCCAGCTCCGCTTCAGCGAGCAGGACGAACGGAGTCTGGACCTCGCGCTCTTCCTGAACGGCGTCCCCCTCTTCACGGCCGAGCTCAAGAACCCGCTCAACGGCCAGGACGTCCAGGACGCCGTCCGCCAGTACCGGGAGGACCGCGACCCCCGCGAGCCGCTCTTCGGTTACGCCCGCTGCCTCGCCCACTTCGCCGTCGACCCCGAGCAGGTGTTCGTGACGACTGCGCTCGCCGGTCCGAAGACCCGCTTCCTGCCCTTCAACCGGGGCCGCTTCGGCGGCGCCGGCAACCCGCCGGTCCCGCCCACCCGCGCCGGCTTTCCCACCGACTACCTGTGGAGGAGGTCTGGTCCCGCGACAGCGTCCTGGACCTGGTGCGGCAGTTCATCCACGAGGTCGAGACGGAGGACGACGGCGGCCGGAAGACGGCCAGGCGGTTCCTCATCTTCCCGCGCTACCAGCAGCTCGACTGCGTGCGCCGGCTCGTGCGCCACGCGCGCGACCACGGCGCCGGCGAGCGCTACCTCGTCCAGCACTCGGCCGGCAGCGGCAAGAGCTTCACCATCGCGTGGCTCGCCCACCAGCTCTCGGTGCTGCACGACGGCGGCGACCGGCGCGTCTTCGACTCGGTGGTCGTGGTGACCGACCGGCGCGTCCTCGACCGTCAGCTTCAGGCCAGCGTCCGGCAGTTCGAGCAGACCCTCGGGGTCGTGGAGAACATCGACCACACGTCGCGCCAGCTCCGCGAGGCCCTGGAAGCGGGTCGCACCATCATCGTCACCACGCTGCAGAAGTTCCCGGTCATCGCGGGGCAGATCGGCGAGTTGCCGGGCCGGCGCTTCGCGCTGATCGTGGACGAGGCGCACTCGTCGCAGTCGGGCGAGAGCACGAAGAGCCTCAAGGCGGTGCTCGCGGCCGGCAGCCTGGAGGACGCCGAGCGCGAGGAGGTCGGGGCCCGGACCCCGGAGGAGGAGCTCGACGACCGGGTCCTCGACGAGATCCGCCGCCGCGGCCGCCTGCCCAACCTCTCGACGTTCGCATTCACCGCGACCCCCAAGCCGAAGACCCTGGAGCTCTTCGGCCGGAAGCGGCCCGACGGGAAGTACGAGCCCTTTCACCGCTACAGCATGCGCCAGGCCATCGAGGAGGGCTTCATCCTCGACGTGCTCGGCAACTACGCGACCTGGAAGACCTACTGGCGCCTGCTGAAGACCATCGAGGACGACCCGCGCTACGACAAGAGCAAGGCGGAATACCTGCTGAAGTCGTTCGTCGACCTGCACCCGCACGCCGTCCGCGAGAAGGTCGCCGTCTGCGTCGACCACTTCGCCGCCCAGGTCGCGACCGCGATAGACGGCCGCGCCAAGGCGATGATCGTGACGCGCTCGCGTCTGCACGCCGTGCGCACCCGGCTCGCCCTCGACGCCTGCCTCGCCGAGAAGGGCCACCCCTGGAAGGCGCTCGTCGCCTTCTCGGGTGCGGTGAAGGACGGCGGCGAGACCTACACCGAGTCGGGCATGAACTCGGCCGGGCAGGACCGGGTCATCGGCGAACGGCAGACGGCGGCCGAGTTCGAGAGGCCCGAGTACCGCTTTCTGGTGGTCGCCAGCAAGTTCCAGACCGGCTTCGACCAGCCCCTGCTGCACACCATGTACGTGGACAGGAAGCTCGGCGGCGTCAACGCCGTGCAGACGCTGTCGCGGCTGAACCGCACGCACCCCGGCAAGACGGGCGCGACGGTGCTCGACTTCGCCAACGAGGCGGAGGAGATCCGCAAGGCGTTCGAGCCCTACTACGAGACCACCCTGCTCTCGGAGGCGACCGACCCCAACCTGCTCTACGAGGTCCAGGATCGGCTGCTCGGCTTCGGGGTGTTCGCGGCGGACGACGTCGGCGCCTTCGCCCGCGTGTATTTCGACCCCCGGGCCACGCAGGACAGGCTCTACGCGGCGCTCGAGCCGCCGCGCCGGCGCTTCGACGCCCTCGCCCCCGACGAGGGGCGGGACTTCCGCGGCCAGCTCGGCGACTACGTGCGCCTGTACGCCTTCCTGTCCCAGGTGCTGACGTTCGCCGACGTCGACCTGGAGAAGCTCTACGTCTTCGCCCGGCACCTGCGGCGCCTGCTCCCGGCCGACCCGGACGAGTTGCCCCGCGAGGTCCAGCAGAACATCGACATGGCGTCGTTCCGCCTCCAGCGAACGAGCCGCGGCCGCATCGCGCTGGAACGGCAGGGCGGGGCGCTCGACCCGACCGGCAGCAAGCCGCGCGGCGCCGCCGGGGACGAGGCGCTCGAGCCGCTCTCGCGCATCATCGAGGCGCTGAACGAGCGCTTCGGCCTGCAGCTCGGCCCCGAGCACCGCGTCGCCATCGAGCAGATCCGCTCGGCTCTCGACGGCGACGCCAGCCTCGACGCGAGCGCCCGAATGAACACGCGCGAGAACGTGCGGCTGACCTTCGACCCCAAGGTCGAGGACAAGATCCAGGCGATCGTCGAGACCAACTTCGAGCTCTACAAGCGCATCACCGACGACCCCGACTTCGGCCGGGCCTTCAAGAACCTCCTCTTCGACGACTACATCCGGCGTCACCGGCGGGCCGAGGAGCTCCTCGATCAGCAGGAGTCGAAGACGCTCGACGTCGCCACACGGTTCGGGTCGCGCTGACGATGATCGAAGGCGAGGGCGGTCCCCGTCGCAGTGGAACGGGGCGCGGGGGTCACCGATCCGGCTTCACGCCGGCGCGCCAGCCGACACTTGCCGCCCATTCGCTCCGCGCTCTCACGTACGCCTGGTGATCTGCCGGGGGCCGCTCCCCTTCGGCCTTCGCCCGGTTCCGCACCGTCTCGATCTGTTCCTCCTGCGGCGGGAGGCCGACCGCGAGCCGGCGCTCGGCCAATCGCTGCGGGTCTTCCGTCGCGCCGGGAGAGAGATTCCCCGCCGCGTCCCAATCGAGCTGGGTGCCGTAGCGCTGGGGCCGGCCCTCGAAGAACCGGATCCGGTCTTCGAGCATGGCCGCGTGGGCAGGGTCCGCCCTTCCTTCTCGCGCGGCCGTCTCGAGAAGCGGCAACGCGCGGCGGAGCAGGTCGGGCTCGGCGATCGCGTGCTGCAGCACCAGCCACGCCGCCTCGGCGCCGTCGGGGCCGACCAGGTCCGCGCCCGGCCATCCGACGGACTCGAGAACGCGCCGGAGGCGTTGCGCATTGCGTCCGTGGACGCGGGCCATCCGGGGCTCGTACCCGGCGTCGAACAGGTCTCCCTCGGCGGCGAGCTCGGCCCGCGTCACCCGGTCCAGCCGAGCCATCTCCAGAAGCTCCCGCCGGAGAGACTCGTTCGTCGGCATCGTCGAGCCGCGGCCGGGTGCTCGGCGTCTGCAGCGCTGACGGGAACACCGGCGCATTCATGAGCCCTGCGGACGCAAGGGCTGCTGTAGCGAGGGGCATTGTAGGCGGCCGAGAGCGGTACGGGAACTGCTGCGATCTTCAGCCCCGCGAGCACCCGGGCCGCTCGATGCGCCGGACGTTGTTGTTGGAAGGATGCCGGGGCCGCGCACGAAGAGGCCCCAACAAACTCGACGCCCTCGTGCCGGGGTCGCCCTCGGTCGCGAAGGTGTAGTGTCCCGAGCGATCTCCGAAGAAGGTGACGGCCTTCTCGGTCAGGTCGCCCGTGGACGCGAAGGCACCGGGCGCCGCGACCGGCAGCACGTCCCGCGTGCCGACGGCGGTTGTTCCCGCCGTTCCGGCGGTATAACATCGCCGGCAATCGACACATCGTCGGCAATCGACGGCGCAGAACCTGGGGCACGCCCCCGAGCCAAGGAGTGCAGCGTGAGACTGTCAACCAATCGACGCGGCCGGATGTGGATTCCACTCCTGTCGCTGCTGTGCGTTCTCCACGTGTCGGCGGCGGTCGCGCAGGAGGGTCCGGGGGACGACGGGCAGTGGGTCATGCCCAACGCCAACTACGCGGGCTGGAACTACAGCTCGCTGGATCAGATCAACGTCGACAACATCGAGCAGCTCACGATGGCGTGGACGATGCAGCTCGGCGTCCACGATTCGTACGAGGCCTCGCCGCTCGTCATCGGCGACACGATGTACATCGTCACGCCGGAGCCGAACTACGTCTACGCGCTCGACCTCGCCCGGGACGGCTTCATCAAGTGGGAGTTCCGGCCCGAGATCGCCGACGCGGAGCTGACACGCCGGAGCGCCTGCTGCGGTGCGCAGACCCGCGGCCTGGGCTACGCCGACGGCCGGATCTTCTACGCCACCCTCGACGGCCAGGTGTTCGCGCTCGACGCGGAGACGGGAGAGCAGATCTGGCGGGCCGAGAACGCGACCATCGCGACGGGGGAGACCGTCCCCGGCATGCCGCTGGTGGTCGGCGACAAGGTCATCGTCGGCGTGGCCGGCGGCGAACGCGGCGTCCGCGGTCACGTCACCGCCTACGGCATCGACGACGGCCGGTTCCGGTGGCGGTACTACAGCATGGGGCCGAACAACGAGGTGGGCATCGGGTCGCGCTTCGCCCCCTTCTATCCCGACGACCGGATCGACAACCCGGCCCTCGACACCTGGTCCGGAGACTCGTGGCGGCGCGGCGGCGGCGCCGTCTGGGGCTGGTTCACGTACGACGCCGAGCTCAACCTGTTCTACTACGGCACGAGCAACTGCGCCCCCTGGAATCCGGACTACCGCCGGGAGTGGGGCGTGGTCGAGCTGGACGAGGACGGGGGCCTGACCGGCTTCCGGAACAACTACTGCGCGTCGATCCTGGCCCGCGACGCCGACACCGGAGACCTGATCTGGGCCTACAACATGACCCCGCAGGATCAGTGGGACCTCGACGAGCCCAACGTGAACCTCCTCGTCGACCTCGAGATCGACGGCGAGACGCGCAAGACGCTGGTGCGTCCGGCGCGGAACGGCTACTTCTACGTGTTCGATCGCGCGACGGGCGAGATGCTCCTCGAGCCCTGGATGTTCGTCTACAACGACATCTTCGACGGCATCAACATGGAGACCGGCCGCCCCCGCTACGACATGACGAAGATGATGTTCACGGATGTCGAGGATCGACAGCGATACCTGCCCGACGCCGAGAACGTCGCCATCGGCTGGTGCCCCGGCATCGCCGCCCGGAACTGGCAGAACGACGCGTACTCCCCGCGCACCGGACTCGTGTACACCCCGACCTCCAACAGCTGCGATCGCCTGAGAATGATCGAAGGCGAGTACGTGCCGGGGAACGACTACACGCTCCGGGAGCGCGGCGGCCGCGCCCCGGACCCGCCCAACGCCGAGGTCGTCAACGAGCTGCAGGCCAACGACCCGGTGGCGGGTGAGACGGTCTGGCGGGTCCAGTGGACGACCGCCAACAACGCACCGGTCATGGCCACCGCCGGGGACCTGCTCTTCCAGGGCGGCCCCAACGAGGGTGTGGTGCGGGCGTTCGATGCCCGGACCGGGGACATCGTCTGGACGTTCCGGACCGGAAGCAACTTCCGGGGCTCGCCCATCACTTACCTCGGGCCGGACGGCCGGCAGTACGTCGCCATCATCGGCAGCCAGCGTCCGGGCAGCGTGCAGATCACGCCCGACGCCGAGCCCGACGCGGTCGCCCGCTTCCGGCGGGCGGGCAGCGCGCTCTACGTGTTCGCGATCCCGCCGGCCCGCGACTGAGGCGGCGTCTGGAGGGCGCGCCCGCCGAGGCGCGCCCTCCAGACGAGCCGCCTGCGGCGGCCGTGGGCAACGGCGGGTTGGGTCGACTTGCGGGCCCGGTCAGCAGGAAACAGGGTACAGCCGCGCGCCAATTCGGCCCCCGAGCGCGGCCGCCGCTTCTGGGGGACCTTGCGGTCTCCTCGAGGCGGCGGCGCGTCCGACAGGTGGGCGTCGCGGGCCCCCGTGGGCGAGCTGCGGCGTGGGCGCCGAACGATGGTGTCGGGCTACCCCTCGCTCAATTCGTCGTAGGCCACCCCGAGCACGCCTTCCAGACTGAGCAGCGCGAACGGCGACACGTGGTCCTCGAACCCGGGCAGGGCCTCGGTGGCGACGATCTCGTCCCGCGACCGGCCGGCCTGCATCTCGCCGCGCGTCAGCTCCAGCGCCGCCGTGAAGTAGTCGCGCAGGTGCGCGAGGTCGCCCTGGTCGCCGGTGACGCCGGCCCCCGGGGTGCCGTGCCCGAAGACGTAGATGGTGTCGGCCGAGTGCGCGGCGGACACCTGCTCGAGCACCTCGATCCAGCCGGCGATGCGCGCGCCGGAGGCGCGGTCGACGAACGGGTGCAGGCGGTTGAACATCAGGTCGCCCATGTGCACGACGTTGGCCTGCTCGAAGGTCACCACGCAGTCGCCGCTCGTGTGGCCGGCGCCGTGGTACCGCGCCACCACCGTCTCGTCGCCGATGGTCGTCCGCCACTCGTCGGTGAAGGTCTCGTCGGGATAGGCCTGCGAGTCCTCGTTGCCCGCCTCCTGGGCCGTCCGCCGCTGCCACGCGGCGCTGTTCTCGTGGGCCACGATGGAGCCGACCACGGGGCGGAACGTCTGGTTGCCGCCGACGTGGTCGCCGTGGTGATGGGTGTTGACCAGGATGTCGATGGTGTTCGACGACCTCTCCTGGATGCCCTCGATGCAGGCCGCGGCGGCCGCCGCGTTCTGGCTGTCGATGACCAGGATCCCGTCCGAGTTCACGAGCCACCCGATGGTGCCGCCCTGGCCGTTGAAGATGCCCACGCCCCGGCGCAGGTCCTCGAACGACGTGGTGAGCTGAAGTCCGGCGAGCGGCAGCTCCCGGAGGGCCGCCGCCATCACCGTCATGCCCGACGTTGCGAGAAACTGGCGTCTGTTCATGTCGATTCTCCCTGTGAGTGCTTGTCTCGCGGCGCCCCGACGCGCTCACGCATCGAGGATGTCGCCGACGGGTAGGTCGGTGCGCCGCCTGCGGTCGACCCGTCGCCTGCGAGCGACGGACGCATCATAGGCGATCGGCCACCGCAGTCGACCGCCCGGGCGGGTTTGCGAACGTTCGTGGCTGGCGCGGCCGGACGGGCCCGGCCGCTCAGCGCAGCGCGGCCACGGCGTCCGAGTCGGCCGCCGGCGGGTCGACCCACTCGTTGCGGATGCGGCGCCGGATCGTCTTCAGGCCGAAGAACACCCCCAGCTCGATCTCCACGAGCGTCCGCTCGGGAATCCAGAGGTTCGGTTCGATGCGGCGGAAATCGAGCTGGCCGGTTGCGCGCCGGAGCGTGCCGGCGATTCCCCAGAGCCAGCGGACGGGGCGTTGCATCGCGAAGACGGCCCGCCTCACGCCGAGGTCGTGCTGCCCGATCCAGAGGCGGCCCGACGACCGGTTCATGGCCCCATCGAGCCGGCGGTTCTCGGGCAGCGGCCCTTCGCGGGGCTCGAACCCGATCACCCAGCAGAGGGTACCGTCGACGACCTCGGTGCCGACGAGCGTGGTGACGTAGCGGTCCATCAGCTCGCGGTCGAAGTCGACCCGCATCTCGTCCGGCTCGTAACGCTCGCCCCGCTCGGCGTGGCGTCTCGCCTCGCGGACGAAATCGGCCTTCCTCCTCCGCTCGTCCCGGACCTCGTCGTCGTCGAGGGGTCGGTCGTCGCGCCCGATGACCTCCGAGTAGAAGTGGCCTTCGAGGGGATAGTGGCGGTTTCGGGTCTTCTTCGTGTCGGTCACGCGCCCGTCACCGTCGAGCGATTCGACCCAGCCGTCGGTGAAGTACTCGAAGCCGAGTTCGAACGCCAAGGGCCGCAGCCGGGCCGCCTGTTCGAGGGCGCGGTCGATGACCTCGTGCGCCTCGAGGGGGGCGTCGACGGCCTCGCTGGCGACGAGGGCATCGACGGCGTCGGCAGCGGGGGGGCGTTCAACGGCCTCGTCCGCTTCGAGAGAGGCGCCGGCGGTGTCGTCAGCATCCAGCGGCTGCGCCGCCGCGGCGGACGGCAGGCAAACCAGCGCGAGGCACCACGCGATCGTCCACTGTCGGTGCATCATCCAGCCGAGCCTCCCTTCCGCGCCATGCCTGCTTTTCGGCAGGATGGGCCGAGATGTATACCCTCCCCGCGCGCTCGTGAAGGGACGCCGTTGCCATCGACGGTCAGGGTGTGCGTGCTGCCCCTCCCCGCGCGCGCGTGATGGGGCGTCGTCGAGGTTGAGTTCGGCCCCAAGTTCAAATACCCCCCCCCCGCGCGCGCCAAGGGGCTTCCGCCGTGTGCGTCGACTCCCCGCGCGCGCGCGTGATGGGGCGTCGTCGAGGTTGAGTTCGGCCCCAGGTTCAAATACCCCCCCGCGCGCGCCAAGGGGCTTCCGCCGTGTCCGTCGACGTGTCACCGGGAACGGCGAAACAGCCCCGGTCTCCCCCGCGGGGGAAACCGGGGCCCACGAACGGTCTGCGTCAGCGGCGTTGGGTTACCCCGCGCGGGGTCCCGGTGCCGCGTGTGCGCCGGAGGTCCCTACGAGGACGCCACCTCCGCAGAGCCGCTGCCATAGTCGTCCACGGGATCACCTCCTTCGTGGGGCGAGCCATCGTCGCGTCGGGTCCCAACCCGCCCGGCCGCCGATCCGCCCCGCATCGACCGGAGACCGCCGCGCCATCGCGCGGGTAGACTGCCTGACTCCATCGTCGGACAAGCCGCGTCCCCTGTCAAATCGTCGGAATCATCACCCGGTCGCCGGGCGATGGCGCGTAGAATGACACTGTGGTCTATCGAGACGAGAGCGGCGTCGAGTACGTGCCGGTGCCGCTGCCCACGCACGAGGTGACGGATGCGGTTGCCGTGAACGCGCGCCTCGTGGCGCGGTCCGGGGTCCGCAAGGAGAAGCCGGTGTACGCCGGCACCGATGGCGCGAAGCTGGCCGCCCAGCCCCGCCGCCACCGGCGGCGCTGGACCGACCGGCAGTGGCTCGCGTTCGAAGAGCACGTGCGTCACGAGACGGACCTCGCCAAGGACGATCCCCCGCCCGCCGCGGTCTGGGTCGTCCGACCCCACGACCGCGGTCGGGCCTGACCGGCACCGGGCCGGCCGCGGCAGGATGGACGCGTGCATCCGGTCGACGCCCTCATCGTGCTGGCCTTCATCGCCTACGCGGTCAGCGCGGGCGTCCGCCACCGCCGGCAGGCGTCGAAGAACCTCGACGAGTACTTCCTCGCGGGCCGGACCCTGCCGGGCTGGAAGGCCGGCCTCAGCATGGCCGCGACGCAGTTCGCGGCCGACACGCCGCTGCTCGTCACCGGCATCATCGCCACCGCGGGCATCTTCGGGCTGTGGCAGCTCTGGATCTTCGGCGTCACCTTCCTCCTCCTCGGCTTCGTGCTCGCCGGGGCGTGGCGCCGGGCCGGGGTGGTGACCGACGCCGAGTTCACCGAGGTGCGCTACGGCGGCGCGCCGGCGGCGGTGCTGCGCGGGGTCAAGGCTCTCTACTTCGGCGCCGTCATCAACTGCGTCACCCTGGCGTGGGTGCTGTTCGCGGCCGCGAAGATCGCCGAGCCCTTCCTGCTGTGGCACGCGTGGCTGCCCGACGGGCTGTTCCAGCCGGTCGTCGCGCTGGTCGAGGCGGTCGGGACGCCGCTCGCCATCGGGGGCGCCGACGACCCCGAGGTGTGGGTCAAGACCGCCGACAACCTGCTGTCGCTGGTCCTGATTCTGGTCGTGGTGGCGTTCTACTCGGCGACGGGCGGGCTGCGCGGGGTGGTCGCCACCGACATGGGGCAGATCGCGGTCATGGGCGCCGGCACGGTGGCGTTCGCGGCGTTCGTCGTGGCCGAGGCGGGCGGCCTCGGCGCGCTGCCGGGGCGGGTGCAGGACGCGTTCGCGGCGGGGGGGCCGGGGGGCATCCGGCCGGACGAGATCCTCGCGTTCACGCCGGGGCACGGCAAGGACGTCACCTTCACGGTGCTCTCCCTGCTGGGGCTCCTGTGGCTCATCAACGCGGTGTCGGACGGCAGCGGTTATCTCGCGCAACGGTCGATGGCGTGCCGCAGCGACCGCGACGCGAAGACGGCGGCGGTGGTGTTCACGTTCGCCCAGGTGCTGGTGCGCAGCCTGCTGTGGCTGCCGCTGGGGGTCGGGCTGCTCGTGCTGTTCCCCCCCGACCCGGGGCTCGCCCCGGGCTTCGTGCAGGCCGACCGCGAGGCCACCTACGTCCGCGGCATGGCCGAGCTGCTGCCGGCCGGCGTGCGCGGCCTCATGCTGACGGGCATGCTCGCCGCCCTCGCCTCGACCGTCGACACGCACCTCAACTGGGGGGCCTCGTACTGGACCAACGACATCTACAAGCGGTTCGTCTGCCGCGTCTGGCTCGGGATCGAGCCGAGCGGCCGCGCCCTGGTGTGGGTGGCCCGCGGCGCCGCCGTGCTGACGCTGGTGATCGCCCTCGGCATCATGACCCGGCTCACGTCCATCAACCAGGCGTGGCAGATCAACCTGCTGTTCGGGGCGGGGCTCGGGGTGGTGCTGGTGCTGCGCTGGATCTGGTGGCGGATGAACGCATGGGCCGAAATCGCCGCGATGCTGGTATCGTTGGGTGCCGCCCCGTTGCTCATCCTGTTCCTGGACGACGACCAACAGCCGCTGCGGCTGCTGCTGGCGGCGGCGGCGTCGACGGCGGCGGCGCTGGCCGCGATTCGCTTCACCGCGCCCGAAGACCCGGCGCGGCTGGCCGCGTTCTACCGGCGCGTGCGGCCCGTCGGTTTCTGGGGGCCGACGGCCCGCGCCGTCGATGGCGGCGAAACCGGCGCAGGGGACGGGGCGCGGCGGCTCGGGCGCGCCGTCGCGGCGATGGCGTTGTGCTCGGCGACCCTGTTCTGCCTGCTCGTCGGGCTCGGGACGTGGCTGGTCGGCAGCCCCGTCCCCGACTGGGTCCCGGCGCGCCCACTTTGGATCGGCGGACTGCTCGCCGCGGGTCTGGCGCTGTGCCCGGTGTGGTACCGGTTGGGGTACGGAACGCCCGGCGACGCGGCGCGGCCCGGGCCGGCGCCCTGACGTTGACCCGTCGGCGACGGGGCCGTGGACCGCCGACGGCAGGAGACGACGATATGGCTCGACGGTGGCTGCTCGCCGGTCTGTGCGTGGCGATCGCGGCGCCGGGCGCCGCCCAGCCGCTGACCGAGGCCGAGGCGGTGGCGCGGATGCGGGCCGAGTACCCGGGCGTGACCGCCCTGCGCCTCGGGGTGCGCGAGATCGAGGCGGACGCCCGCGAGAGGACCCTCGCCGCCAACCCGGCCGTCGCGTACACGCGGGAGGACGCCGGCGCGGTCGTCGACGATTTCCTGCTCGTGAGTCAGGAGCTGCCCCAGTGGGGGCGGCGGGGGCTGCTCGGCGAGGCGGCCCGGCACGAGGTATCGGCCCGCTCGGCCGACGCCGACGGCCGCCTGCTCGCGATCGAGGCCGGGCTTCGCCTCGTGTTCACCGACCTCCTGCTCGCGCAGGAACGGGTGCGGTCGCTCGAGGCCGGCGTGGGGCGGCTCGACGCGCTGATCGCGGTGCTCCGGACGCGCGAGGAAGCGGGCGAGGGCTCGCGGTTCGACCGGTTGCGGGCCGAGCGCGAGGTGGCCGAGGTCGACGCCGATCTCGCGTTGGCGGGCATCGAGCGGCGACGGGCCCAGGCGGGGCTCGCCGCCTTCTTCGCCGAGGGGACCGACCCGGCCCGGCTGACGGCGGCGGGTCGCCTCGACGACCATCCCGCCGCGCCGGCCCCGGTCTCCGCGACGGGCGCGTCGCCCGAGGGCCGCCCCGAGTATCGCGCGCTCGGCCTCGAGGCGGAGCGGTGGGGAGCCGAGGGACGCGCGGCGCGTCGCCTGCGCCTTCCGACCGCCCAGGTCACCGGGGGCATGAAGCGCAGCGGCGTGCTCGGGTCGATGGAGACCGGGTTCGTGTTCGGCGCCTCGCTCTCGGTGCCGGTCTTCAACCGCGGCCAGACGCAGGAGGCGCGGGCGGCGGCGGCCGGCGCGCGGGTCGAAGCCGAGCGCCGCGGCCTCGCCGTCCGCATCGCGGCCGAGATCCACGCTGCTTCGGCCGCGGCGGCCGGCGCCCGCGAGCTCGCCGACCGCTATCGCGAGGACTCGGTGACCCGCGCCGCCGAGCTCGTGGCCATCGCGACCGCGGGCTACGAGGAAGGTGAGTTCGGCATCCTGGAGCTGCTCGACGCCCATCGCGTCAGCCTGAGCGCCGAGCTGCGGTCGCACGAGCTGTCGGCGGCGGCGCGGCGGGCCGCCATCGAGCTGGATCGCGCTTCGGGGCGGGAGTCGACGCCGTGAGGTCGTCGGCGCCGGCGTGGCCGCGGGCCGCGTCGAACTCGACGGCGCGTTCGGGCGGAGAATGATGGCGGTGGCGGCGGCGGCGAGACGGTCGCCGTCGGGACGGAGGGCGCGACAGGCGGGAGATGACGCCATGAGGAGAACCGGACACGCGGCGGGCTGGCTCTCGGCGGCGGCGCTGCTCTCGGCGTGCGGCTCTGCGCCGCCGACGGAGGTGGAGGCGGCGGAGGAGCCGGCCCCGGTCGTGGTGAGCCGGTGGACCGACCGCAGCGAGCTGTTCGTCGAGTTCCCGCCCCTCGTCGCGGGGGCCACGAGCCGGTTCGCCATCCACTTCACCGACCTCGCCACCTTCGAGCCGCTGCGCGAGGGACGGGCGACGGTGCGGCTGACCGGCGCGCGGGTCGAGGAGTTCGAGGTCGACGCGCCGGGACGCCCCGGCATCTTCGGCGTCGACGTCACCCCGGCCGCCGCCGGCCGTGCCCGGCTCGAGCTGCTGCTCGACGCCGCCGCGGTGAGCGACCGCCACGACCTCGGCGAGGTGACGGTGCTGACGGCGGCCGAGGCGGCGGCGCTGCCGCCCGCGGCCGAGGAGGAGGACGGCGCCGTCCCCTTCCTCAAGGAACAGCAGTGGTCGCTCGACTTCGCGACCACGGCGGCCCGGCGCCGGTCGATGGCCGACAGCCTCGACATCCCGGCCGAGATCCAGCCGCGCACCGGCGGGGAGGCCGAGGTGACGAGCCCGGTGGCGGGCCGGCTCGCCTCCGACCTGCCGCCCCGGCCGGTCGGGTCCGTCGTGGGCCGCGGCGACGCCCTGGCCCAGGTCGTCCCCCGCAGCGAGCACGCGGACGACCGCCCCGCCCTTCAGCTCGCGGTGGTCGAGGCCCGCGACGCCCTCGAGCTGGCCCGGGCCGAGCACGCGCGGGTCGAGCGGCTGGTCGAGGTCGGAGCCCTCCCGGCTCGCCGCCGGCTCGAGGCCCGGCTGGCGTCGCAGACGGCCGAGGCCCGGCTGACCGCGGCCGAGGCCCATCTCGCCCAGCTCGACTCGACGCGGCAGGGCGAGGGCGAGGGCGCCGAGGACACGCGGTTCGTGCTGCGGGCGCCGATGCGAGGCGTGGTGGCGGAGTCGGCGGCCACCCCCGGGGCCAGCGTCGACGAGGGCACGAGGCTGTTCACGGTCATCGCGGTCGACCGGGTCCACATCGTCGGGGCGCTGCCCGAGGCGGCCCTGCCGCGACTCGACGACCTCGCCGCGGCCGAGCTCGAGGTGCCGGGGGGCGGGGCGCCGTTGCCTCTCGACCGGCTCGTGTCGGTGGGGCGCGTGGTCGACGAGGCCGCCCGCACCGTCCCCATCATCTACGAGCTGCCGAACCCCGACCGACGGCTCGCCATCGGCCAGGCCGTGACCCTGCGGGTGTTCGGCGCCTCGATGACCGACGCGGTCACCGTTCCCGCCAGCGCCATCGTCGACGATGCCGGCCGGCCCGTCGTCTTCGTGCAGGTCGGCGGCGAGAGCTTCGAACGGCGCCCGGTCAGGCTCGGTCACCGCGAGGGCGGCGAGGTCCAGGTGATCGGGGACGTGGCGGCGGGCGACCGGGTGGTCACGGTGGGGGCGCCGCTGATCCGGCTTGCGGCGCTGTCGCCGCAGACGCCGGCTCACGGCCATACGCACTGATGGGAGCGCCCCCGGCCCGCGGCCATACGCACTGATGGGGGCGCCGTCGGCTCACGGCCATACGCACTGATGGGGGCGCCGTCGGCCCGCGGCCATACGCACTGATGGGGGCGCCGTCGGCTCACGGCCGTACGCGCTGATGGGGGCGCCGTCGGCCCGCGGGCATACGCACTGATGTTGGACGGGCTCATTCGCTGGTCGTTGCGGAACCGCCTCGCGGTGATCGCGGGCGCCGCCATCTTCCTGGTCTGGGGGGGCGTCGTCCTGCGGCAGATGCCCGTCGACGTGCTGCCGGACCTGACCGCGCCGACGGTGACGGTGCTCGTCGAGGGGGAGGGCATGGCCCCCACCGACATGGAGGCGCTGGTCACCCTGCCCATCGAGGCGGTGATGAACGGGGCGTCGGGGGTGCGCCGGGTGCGGTCGGCCACCGCGGTGGGGCTCGCGGTGGTGTGGGTCGACTTCGACTGGGGGGAGGACATCTACCGGGCCCGCCAGACCGTCAACGAGAAGCTGTCGTCGGTGCTGCCCCAGCTTCCCGACGCGATCGAGCCCCCGGTTCTCGCGCCGCTCTCCTCGATCATGGGCGAGATCATGTTCGTGGCCCTGGAGTCGCCGGCCCACTCGCCCATCGACCTGCGCACCACCGCCGATGTCGTCGTGCGCCGGCGGCTCCTCGCCACCCCCGGCGTCGCCCAGGTGACGGTGATCGGCGGCGAGCGGCGCCAGTTCGAGGTGCGGGTCGACTCGGCCCGACTGTCGAACTACGGGCTGTCGCTGATCGACGTCGAGGAGGCGCTGCGGCGCGCCAACCGGAACACGTCGGCCGGGTTCCGGCAGGCGGGGGGTCAGGAGTACCTGATTCAGGGGGTGGGCCGGCTCGCCGATGTCGAGGCGATCGCGGCGACCGTCATCGGGGCACGGGGCACCCGTCCCATCCGGGTCGCGGACGTGGCCGAGGTCGGAATCGGGGCCTCGCTCCGGCGCGGGGACGGATCGCGCAACGGACGGCCCGCCGTCATCTTCGGCATCCACCGCCAGCCCGACGTCAACACCGTGGCGCTGACGCGCGACCTCGACGTCGTGCTCGACGACATCGAGGCGGACCTGCCGGCCGGCATGGCGCTCGACTCGCGGCTGTTCCGGCAGGCCGACTTCATCGAGCTCGCGGTCAGCAACCTGACCCGCGCGCTGCGGGACGGCACCCTGCTCGTGGTCGCGGTGACCCTGCTCTTCCTCGCCAGCCTCCGGGCCGGCGCCATCACCCTGCTCGCCATTCCCCTGTCGCTGCTCGCCGCCATCGTCGGGCTCCGCGCCCTGGGGCTGTCCATCAACAGCATGACCCTCGGGGGTATGGCCATCGCGGTCGGGGCGCTGGTCGACGACGCCATCATCGACGTCGAGAACGTCAGCCGGCGTCTGCGAGAGAACGCTCGCCGGCCCGTCGCGCGGCAGCGGCCGGTGATCCGGGTCGTGTTCGAGGCGAGCCGCGAGATTCGCACGTCCATCGTGTTCGCCACCCTCATCGTCGGGCTCGTCATGCTGCCGCTCTTCTTCCTGTCGGGGGTCGAGGGGCGTCTGTTGGAGCCGCTGGGCATCGTCTATCTCATCGCCCTCGGGGCGTCGCTGCTGGTGGCCCTGACCCTGACGCCGGTGCTCTGCTATTACCTGCTGCCCGGCCGCCGCGGCGTGGCGGAGGCCCGCGAGCCGGCCCTCGCGGCCGCGGTGCGGCGCCGCTACGCGCGGCTGCTGCCGCACGCCCTGCGGCATCCCCGAGCCGTGCTCCTCACGGCGGGCGCGCTGTCGGTGGCGGCGGCCGCGTCGACCCCGTTCCTGGGGCGCGCGTTCCTGCCCGCGTTCAACGAGGGCGCCCTCGTCATCAGCGCGGTGACCCTGCCGGGGACGAGTCTCGCCGAGTCGAGCGCCCTCGGGAGCGCCATCGAGCGGCTTCTGCTCCAGGTGCCGGAGGTCACCGGCACCAGCCGGCGGACGGGGCGGGCCGAGCTAGACGAGCACGTGCAGGGGGTCGAGTCGGCGGAGATCGACGTGCAACTGGAAGAGGGGGGACGACCGCGGGAGGTCGTGCTCGAGGAGATCCGCGAGCGGCTGTCGCTCGTGCCGGGCACCAACATCACCATCGGCCAGCCCATCTCGCACCGCATCGACCACATGCTGTCGGGCTCGCGGGCCAACGTCGCCGTGAAGATCTTCGGCGACGACCTCGCGGTGCTGCGCAGCCTCGGCGACCAGGCGTTCGCGGCGATGCAGGACATTCCCGGGGTCGTCGACCTCGCTCTCGAGCCGCAGTCGGACATCCCCACCGTGCGGGTGGGCTTCGACCGCGCCGCCCTCGCGCGCCACGGGCTGCCGGCCGGCGAGGCGGCCCTGACCCTCGAGACGGCGCTGCACGGCCGCGAGGTCGGTCAGATCTTCGACGGGCAGGTCGCGGTGCCCCTGGTCGTCCGCTACCCGCGGGCCGACATGGCCGACCTCGACGCGCTGTGGGACACGCGCATCGACACCCCCGCGGGCCCCCGCGTCCCCCTCGGCAGCCTCGCCGGCATCGTCGAGGATCGCGGCCCCAACTTCATCGGGCGCGAGAACGTACAGCGCCGGCTCGTGGTGACCTGCAACGTCGCGGGGCGCGACCTCGGCGGCGCCGTCGCCGACATCCGGGAACGCGTGGAGGCGGGGGTGGCGCTGCCCGAGGGCTACCGCGTCGAGCTCGACGGGCAGTTCGACGCCCAGGCCACGGCGGCGCGCGCCCTCCTCTGGCTGGGGTTGGCCGCGGTGGTCGGCATCTTCCTGCTCCTGGTCGGCGCCCTGCGCTCTCCCCGTGACGCCGCCATCGTGATGATCAACCTGCCGTTGGCCCTGATCGGCGGGGTGGTCGGCGTCCTCATCGGCGGCGGCACCCTGTCGGTCGCCGCCATCATCGGCTTCATCTCGCTCTTCGGCATCGCCACCCGCAACGGCATTATGGTGGTCATACGCATCCGTCACCGGCAGGATGTCCGGGGCGGGGACGTCCGGGCGGCGGTCCTGCGGGGGGCGGTCGACCGTGTGGTCCCGGTCCTGATGACCGCCCTCTCGACTGGCCTCGCCCTCCTGCCGGTCGCGCTCGCCGCCGGCCAACCCGGCAGCGAGATCCAGGCTCCCCTGGCGCTGGTCATCGTGTGCGGGCTCGTCTCGTCGACGATCCTCAACATGATCGTGGTGCCGACGGCCTACCTGGCCGCGGCGACGGCGCGGCCATCGGCCGGATGAGCCGGCCTTGTCGCGGAGCTTGCGAGCGGCTGGTCAAGCGGGCGGATCCGGCTGCCGGCGACGGCGCGGCCGTCACATCCGGAACGGAAGCTCTCCGCGATGTCGAAACCCCGCACCAGTCGGCGCCCCGTTGACGCGCCCGGCTCGTTCGCGAGCCTGGGTGGGCTCGTGGTGGTGTCCGTCGTCGTTGTGGAGCGCTCTCGGACGGTGAGGAGGAGGCGCGCCGGGCGCAGGGGTAACCGCGCCGGGAGCCCGCGTCGCCACGGGCTCCCGGACGGTCGTGTTCACGCGGAGACAGGCGCGCCGAGCGCAGGGGTAACCGCGCCGGGAGCCCGCGTCGCCACGGGCTCCCGGACGGTCGTGTTCACGCGGAGAGGTGCCGGCGGAAGAAGCCCACCGTCAGGTTCCACGCCTGGTTGGCCGCCGTCTCGTTGTAGCGCGGCGTCGAGTTGTTGTGGAAGCCGTGCAGGGTGCCCTCGAACATGTGCATCTCGTGGTCGACGTTGTTCGTCTGCAGGGCCGCCTCGTACTCGGGCCACATCGCGTTGATGCGGGGGTCGGTGCTCGCGTAGATGATCATCATCGCGGCCCGGATGTTCGGCACCCCCTCGGTCGGGGCCGAGGCGCCGTAGAACGGCACGCCGGCCTGGAGGTCGCTGCCCAGCTCGACCGCGAGGCGGTTGGTCATGCCCCCGCCCCAGCAGAACCCGGTGGCCCCGAGGCGGCCGTTCGACAGATCGTGCGCCTTGAGGTAGCGCGCGCTGTTGATCATGTCCTGGTCAAGCTCGTCGGGGTCGAGGCCGCGCTGCAGGACGCGGCCGTCGTCGTCGTTGCCGGGGTAGCCGCCCACCGGCGACAGGCCGTCCGGCGCGAGGGCGAGGAAGCCGGCGACGCCGGCGCGGCGGGCGACGTCCTCGATGTGCGGGTTCAGGCCGCGGTTCTCGTGGATGACGAGCACCGTCGGGAACGGCCCGTCGCCGGCCGGCTGCACGAGGTAGCCCCGCATCGTCCCCGACGTGCCGCCGGGCGAGGGGTACTCGACGTAGGTCCCCCTCATCCGGGGGTCGGTGAACGAGATCGTCTGCGCCTCGGCGTAGCGCGGCATCAGGGCCTGCGCCATCCACAGGGCCGAGACCCCGCCGATGGTCATCGCGGCGGCGCGGTTCAGGAACTCGCGCCGGGTTATCCGGCCGTGGCAGTACTCGTCGTAGAGGTCGAAGACGCGCGGATCGATGTCGCGCGGGTCGACCTTCTGTTGCGGGGTCTGTTCCTGTGCCATCGGTGATGCTCCTCTCACTGCGTGTCGTGCCTGTTGCTCGACGGCCCGCTGGCCGGCCAGCCGCCATCCTAACCCCTCCCGGACGCCCGGTCCAGCCACCACGATTCTACGGGCTTCGCAACGCGGCGTCACGTTGCACCACGCCGGTGTCGAGCGGCGGCGGGAGGCTTCCCTTGCCCGTCAGCGAGATGCCGCGCCCGCTTCCGTGGCGCCCTGCTCCTCCACGCGGTGGCCGGCGAGGATGCCCTCCATGCCGATGTTGCCCTCATGGCAGGCGTACTCGAAGATGGCCTCGTCCTTCCGCGTCAGCGGGATCATGGCCGTCCACGGACCCGAGTAGGTGCCGGGATCGTCGACCGTGAACTCGTGCTCGATCGTGTCGGAGCCGACGCGCGTGAACCGTTCGACGAGGCGGAGCCGGTCGGCGGAACCGCGGATGCGCTCGTACAGCGCGGCCGGCGAATCGCTCTTCGCCGAGAAGTTCCGGGTCTCGACGACCAGGGTGTCGCCGTCCCAGTAGCCGCGCGCGTCGCCGTGCCACTGGCGGATGGCGTCGTCGACGTGGGGGCCGGCGTCGATGGGGACGATGCGGGCATCGTGGATCATCTCGTGCAGGAACACGACATGGTCGGGGGTCTGGACGATCTGGTAATAGGTGTTGTAGCCCGCGAACAGGTTCGGCATGCCGAAGGTGATGCACCGTTCCTGCAGCCGCCGGTCGGTCCACGACGACGCCGGGTTGTCGGCGAGGTGCTCGGCCCGCGCGTCGACCCGCCGTCGCGCCTCGGGGGTGAGCGGCGGCAGGCGGCCGTCCGGCGGATCGACGACCAGCGACGTGCGGTTGTCGAAGTCGCGGTCGACCAGCCAGAACTGGTTGTAGTTGCCCGTCGCCGCATCGCGCGACGAGAACGACTCGGCGTCGCCGAGGGCGGCGGTGAACACGCTGTCGGCGAACGCCGCGTCGCTCTCGCCGCTCGCGAAGATCTCCGCGTAGCGGGCCTCGAGCCGGGCCAGCTCCTCCTCGGTCAGTACCGCCTTGTCGCCCAGCGCCTCGGGCCGCTCCAGCGGCGTGGCGGTGTTGTTGGCCCAGACGCCCTGCAGGTCGGGCCGCCCGTCCGGCGTCCGTGGCAGGGTCCACGGTTCCTCCGCCGCCTGAGCGAAGCCGACCGCCGGCGCCGCCGCCATGGCTCCCGCGACCACCGCGAGCGCCGCCCACCGTACCTTCCGTGACTGGTTCATCATCGTGTCTCCCGAAGAGTCCTGCCGTGCATTATGCCAGGCTTCCGCCTGCTTCTACGCCACCGGCATCGTCACGGGTCGGCGTCACGCCGGGCCGGCGTCACGCCGACTCCACGCCGAACGACGCAAGCGTCCGCGTCTCGCGGCTGAACTCGATCCCGACGAGGTAGATCGGTTGGCCGCGGCCTCGGTACTGGTCCGCGTAGCCCTTCGCCCGCAACTGCGACAGCGCCGAGCTCTCGCCGGCCAGCTCGACCACCTTGAACTCGAAGACGTACACGGCGCCGCCGAAGCGCAGCGTGAGGTCGGCCCGGCCGCGGGCGCTGCTGTCCTCCGCCACCACGTCGAACCCGAGCCCGGCGAGGCACGAGTAGAACACGCTGGCGTAGTAGCCCTCGTAGTCGGCGATGTCGTTCCGGACGTGCCACTGATGCGGGATTCCGTCGAAATGGGCCTGGATCAGCTCTCTCAGGCCGGCGAAGTCGTTCCTGCCGAGCAGCTCCCGGAGCCGCGCGCCGCTCGAGAGCAGCGCCGAGGCGTTCGGAGCCAGGGCGTCGAGCAGGCTCTCGTTCAGGCACTGGCGCACCTCCTGGTTCGGATAACCGAGGCGGTAGCGGACCCTGCCTCCCGCGTCCCGCTCGGTCCCCTTGATGGTCAGATAGCCCGATTGGAAGAGCAGCGCCTCGGTACCGACGTCCCCGACGTCGAACTTCGACAGCAGCGCGCGGTCGCCGGTCATCGCCTCCAGGTCGAGCGAGCTCACCCGACGCTCGCGCAGCATGTCGACCAGAAAGGCCGGCGTGCCGGTCGCGAACCAGTGGGCCTCGAAATCGCGCTGCCTGAACAGCAGGAGCACGTCGTACGGGTTGTAGACGTTCTCCTTGCCCAGCCAGTTGTAGCCATCGTACCAACGCCGAATCCGTGCGCGGTCGAGACCCGGCAGCTCGGCCGCGAACACGGTCTCCAGGTCCTCTTCGGTATAGCCGCAGACGGCGGAGTACGACGGGTTCAGGGTCAGGTCTTCCGGGTTGTTGAGGCCTGAGAACAGGCCGGCCTTCGAGAAGCGGCTGACGCCGGTGAGGAAGCTGAACCGGATGTGCGCGTCGCAGTCCTTGATCGTCCCGTAGAGCCCGCGCAGCAGGTTGCGGTTGCGGCGGGCGAGCTCGGGATTCTCGAGGGCGTCGAGAATCGGCTTGTCGTACTCGTCCACCAGGACCACCACGCCCCGGCCCGTGCGTTCGTGCAACGCGGTGATCAGACGCCGCAGGCGCACCGGCGTGCTGACCGTCCGCACCGGAACGCCGGCGCGTTCCTCGTGGACCTCCAGTTGATCCGCGAGGTCCTCTTGCAGATAGTCGGGCTGCGTGAAGTCGCCGGCCCCGAAGCTCAGGCGGACCACGGCATGGCTGACCGACCAGTCCCACCCGTCGTGGGCGGCCAAGCCGCGGAATAGCGGCTCGCTGCCTTCGAACAGCTCCTTCAGCGTGTCGAGGAACAGGCTCTTGCCGAACCGCCGGGGCCGCGAGAGGAAGTAGCGCCCTCCCTCGTCCGCCAGCCGCGCCGCGTAGCCGGTCTTGTCGACGTAGTAGCAGCCCTGCTCCCGAAGCGTACGAAAGGTCTGGATGCCAATGGGAAGCTTGCGTCTCGTCATGGCGCCGTTGTCTCTACCCGACAGAGGTGTCAAGGGCCCAAAGCGAGCTTGTGGAGTCTCTTGTACCTTTGGTCCGCGACCAGATCGGTTTTCGCTTCCACGAGCAGTTCAAGCACCTCTGATAGACCATACGGCGCATCCCGCGGATCCGTCGGCGTGACACGGTCCAGTAGGTCGAGCGTCTCGCGGGGAAACTTGGTCGTTAGCAGCTCGTGTGCCTCCGCTCCTCTGTGGAACCCGTACAGCCCGGGCAGTTGCGGCTTGATGTGGCGAAGGTGGCCGCGGACGGCGGCGAGCACCTCCGGGAACGAGTCCTCAGTGCGCCTGAGAAGCGACAGCCAACGCAGCGTCGTCTCCGCGGTCTGGTAAGTGCGTTCGTTCGGCCACGCCCGCTCGACGAACGGCATGACGAGCTGCCGCCATCCGTCATCGTTGTTCGCACCGACCTCACTCAGCACCCAGATCACGTGCTGACGACCCTCGCCGTCGATCCGTCGCAAACAGTGGCGGGCCTCCTCGAAGGAGAGCCTCGGCCCATCATCGCCAGCGAGAAGCGTCGCCGCAACGATCCAACAGCAGTACTGGTCCGTCTCTTCCCTCGAAGCCCACGTATACATCCCTGGCGGCAGAACAAGAAAGCTGTCCCTGATGGCGTCGAAGACAGGCTGAACCCGCTGCCAGCAGGACCACAGAATGCCGCTCCAGGCCGACTTGCTGTGGTGGTGAGCCAGATCGAACCACGGAATCATGTTGGCGGTCACCCAAGCGTCGTCCACGTGATTCAACCAGTCGATTCGCGTGCTCAGGACAGAGACGGCATGGCCTGCTCCCTCCCCAGGCGCAGTCAACAGCCGTTCCACGCGGGTCTTGAAGTCTACTGGGAGCCCGGCGCCCCTCTCGAGGCCACCGGCCGCAAGTGCCTTCAGCAGCCCTTCGGCCGCTTTTCCGACCGGTGCGTTGATGGCCGCATGCAACCGCCCAGGCCCCCGCACCCGTTCCCCGCCGCTCGTCTGTTCGCCCGACGCGCTCTCCGTCGTTGCCGAGCCGCCGGTCACCAGACAATCGACCACGCGGTCGAACACACGGTACGCAAGCCCCTCGTCGTCGGCAGCGGCGCCCGGAAAGCGGTCTTGCAACCACTGCCCAAGTTCGTGCCGCAGCGCGACGATTGTCGAGCTCGGCAGGCGGCTGAGCCGACCAAGCAAGAACCGCGTCGCGCGACGCGCGCAACGCGGTACGGGGTCGGGCCAGTCGCGGACCACCGATTCCCAGAGTTCTTCCGGGAACTCCACTCGGCGGGCCGCGGTACCCAGTGCCAGGATGGCTCGGCGCGGACGCTTCTTGACGAGTCCGGCGAACGGCCTATTCTCGACGAACCGATCACTCGAGGTACCGGAGCGCGCTCGTGCAACCTCTACGATCTTCCCGATCGGCACCCCGTCCAGTACCGACGAGTCCTCGTTAGTCCGACCCCAACCTACACTGAGGCCGCTCGTCGACACAGCGTCGTCAACCCAGTCGTCCTTCCACGCTGGAAGGCTCTGCTTCAGAGTAGTCCACTCTTTAAGGAGTCGGTCGGGAAACTCACAATCCGCTCCCAGAGTGAGCCAGCCGAATCGCACCGCGGCGATCCTACTGCGAACGGTGCGATCCGCTTCATCGTCGTCCTGCCGTGCGGGCGGACCATCCAGGATGCGGCGAGCGATGAGGTTCCGGCGCTCCTCCGGAAAGTCGGTCCATCGGACCCGCAGCAGGAACAACAGGTCTCTTCGATGCTCGGATCGCCAGAGCTCGGCTTGCCAGAACTGCTCTTCGGAGAGGGCGAGCACGCGCTCCGCTGCCTCGTCGCCTGAGAATAGCTCCCGTCTGTTCCACACGTAGAGCCGCAGCCGGTCGAAGATGGGCGGATCGGGATCGGGCCACAGGGCGATGTGCCGGCCGAGCCGGTCTGGGGCCAGCGCCGCCAGCCGATCCAGAAGCTCGCGAAACCAGCCGACGTACACGTCCGGCTCGCTCGGATGGGATTCGCCGTCCTCCGGCAGATGGAATGTCCGCAGGTTGAGCCATGGCGTTTCGATCTCCCGGAGTCGCTCGGACGCTCGCCTCAGGTTCCGCTCGATCGCCGCGTAGACCGCTTCCAAGTCGGCATCGAGAACGATTGGTGGAGTCGTCGTGGGCGCCGGAAAATGCACCTTGAAGATGGCCCACCAGTCGACCTCAGACCAGTCGGCGCGCACCGCCTGCACGGTTCCGAACTCGCCATAGTTCGCCGTGACAGCGAAGACGGGTTCCGTCGCTGCCTCCAACGCGCGAATGACGGCGGATGTCCACCCCTGCCGCTTGATTCGCTTCTGAACCTCGAACCACGCGGACTCAACGGATTCCGGTGGTCCGCCGTCCAGGACTTCGAAGAGAATCATCCAAACGCGTCGAGCGTTATCATTGAAGGCAGTGTCGTTTTCCACGGCCCGCTTGAGCATCTCGTGCAGTCTCGGATGAAGCGCGCGTTGCCTCGCAACCCACCACGCCAAAACCGGGTCCTTCACGCACGACACCAGCCAGCGGGCAAGGTGATGTAACCGCGATGGCATCGGGTCGCTCGATAGCGAATGGACGTGGGACAAACGCTGCCAGCCATCGACGCTCTCGTCTCCGCGGCGCCAAGTGATCAGGTCGTCACCGGGCCAACTGTGTCCCTGGTAGTCCCTGCTTGGTCGTGGGAGATCGTCGTCGAGACGGTACGCCTCCAGAGGATCGGCCCGGTTCGAGTCTTTGCCGAGCCCTGGCTTTGCGTAACGGCAGGCCGCGTCGAACACACACAGCCACTCCGCAGAAGGCGTGGGTTTCCGATCAGCGAACTGCCTGGCGCCGATTGGCGTCCTGACGAGATGCGCCACCATTCCTCTTTCGTGCGGCGCCAACTTCCGCGGTCCCCTCCCGCTCGACTCCACGACGGCGGTTCGCCACGCCGTCGGATCGTCCGCGCGGTCGGCCCAGGCCGCGAGCGTTTCCCATAGCGTCTGGTGGTCGCCTCTGTAGGGAATCGCCCGCACGCCGCGATCTTGCCACTTCGCCTCGACTTCCTCGCAGGGGCCTTGGTCGAACGCGAACAGGCCGTTGGCCGTCTGCGCGCCGATCTCTTCCAGGCCCTGGAACAGATACTTGACCGGCGGATCTTCCGCCCGATAGCCGAGAAGCACGACCGTGTAGTGCTGGAGGAGCTGTCGGATGAACCTCGTGGCCCACCCTTCCGCGAGGTACGCGCGCCCGAGATCCGCGCTGCTCAGGATGTAGTTGTGCGGGCCGGATTCGTCATCGGCCAGCCGTCCGTGGAGGTAGGTGAGTCCCGTCGCGGGCACGTGTCGCAAGTCGGGGTACATCGGCGGCACGTAGAATGTCGGCTTCTTCCCCGCGAGTGCGGACTCGAAGAGGCGGTCGAAGTTCGTGGTGACGACCTGCGGTTGACCCTCCTGGTTTGCCGATAGGCGGGCGACGATGGCGTGTTCCCTGGTGGGAGTGGAAGGCGTGGAACCTGCCTGGGCCAGCCGCTTCCAGACGGCTCTCTCGACTTGCTCGCGCTCGTAATCGCGTTCCAGCAGTTGGAACAGATGATCCAGCTCTGGTGGTCGCAACCCCTTCGGAACAATCGAGTCCTCGTCGAGCCAGCCGAACGCCTGTCGGATTTCGGAATCCGGCGGCGGATCGAGCTTGTCAATGACGGCGCGCGCGAGGTCGGCGAAGTTGGGCAATCCCGCAGGAATCGACACACCCGCGCCGCACAGGAACACCACGTTGCCCGCGTCTCGCTCTTCCAGGAGAATGTCGGGAATCGCCGGGCCGTCTGCCTTGAACCGCATTACGTCGTCCCACCACACGGCCGGCATCCGCGAGCGCGCGGCTGCGTCAAGCCGGACGCGCCGAGGCGATTATACGGAGCTTGCTTGGAACCGGATAGAACCACACGTTCCCTCACCGTCTACCGCCGTCGAGGGTCAGCAACTCGCCGGACGCGGCCGGAAGACGATAGATCACTCGGGTAGCGCGAAGACGAACAGGGTGTTGCCGTTGCTGGGGCGTAGCTCGGGGGTCAGGCGGTTGAAGGCGCCCGAGGTCAGCGAGCGGCCGGTGCTGACGGCGACGTACTGGCGGCCTTCGTGGGCGTAGGTGACGGGGAAGCCGGTGACGGGCGAGCCGATGTTGACCTCCCAGAGGACCTCGCCGGTCTCGTGGTCGAGGGCGCGGAAGCGGCCGTTGTGGTCGCCGCCGAAGACGAGGCCGCCGCCGGTGGCCATGAGCGAGCTGGTGGCGGCGCGCTGCTCGTGGATCCACAGCAGTTCGCCGGTCTCGGCGGAGATCGCTTGGACGGTGCCGACCTGGTCGGTCCCGGGGGCGATCTCGGTGCGGACGCCGAGGCCGTAGAGCGAGCCGTCGTTGGTCGCCATGATCCGCGCGCAGGCGTTGCGCAGGGGGAAGTACATGGCGTTGGTGAGCGGGCTGTAGGCGCCGGCCTCCCAGTCTTTGCCGCCCACGAGGGTCGGGCACGCGAAGACTTCCTGGCCCTCCCGGCGGAACACGACCTCCTGGTTCTCGGAGACGGCGCCGGTCGCGCCGTCGATGCCGCCGACCACGTTCTGGGCCACGGTGGGCCGCGCCCACAGGAACTCGCCGGTGGCGCGGTCGAGGGTGTAGACGATGCCGGTCTTGCCGGGGATGCCGGTCATGACCCGCCGCTCCTCGCCGGGCTGCAGCCGGGGGTTGATCCACTCGACGGCGTTCGGGTCGGGGCTGACCGCGGTGTCGACGAGGATGCGCTCGAACGGGTGGTCGAGGTCCCAACTGTCGTTGAGGTGCTGGTAGTACCAGACGATCTCGCCGGTGTCGGCGTCGAGGGCGAGGGTTGAGTTGTGGTAGAGGTGCTGGAGGTCGGCGCCGCCGATGAGGAACTTGGGGGCCGGCGAGGTCACCGACGTGCCGATGTAGACGAGGTTCAGCTCGGGATCGTAGCTCGGCACCATCCACGCGCCGACGTGCTTGCGCTCCTCGAACGGCACCCCGCCCCAGGTCTCGTCGCCGGGCTCGCCGGGGGCGGGGATGGTGCGCCGCCGCCACAGCTCCTCGCCGGTGACGGCGTCATGGGCGACGATGACGCAGGCGTTCGGGCCGCCCCGCGGCGTGCAGCCGCGGCCCGACACGATCTTGCCGTTCGCGATGATGGGGCCCGAGCTCTGGTTGGCGGGGTTCACGCGGTAGTCGAGGATCTCGGTCTCCCACGCCAGCTCGCCGGTCGCCGCGTCGAGGGCGAACACGAAGTCGTCGCCGCTCGTGTCGATGATGTGCGTGCCGTAGATGGCGAGGTTCCGGTTGAGGTCGGTCAGGGCCCCGAGCATGTAGTCGCGGAGGTCGTCGGGCAGGTCCCGCCGGTACTCCCAGAGGAGATCGCCGGTGGCGCCGTCGATGGCCTGGATGACGTCGCGCGGGTTCGGCATGTACATCACGCCGTCGTGGACGAGCGGGGTGCCCTGCTGCAGGCCGGGCCCGAGGCCGCGCGACCAGACCATGCGTAGATCGCCGACGTTGCCGCGGTCGATCCGGTCCAGCGGGCTGTAGCCCCAGCCGTCGAGGGTCCGCCGCCACATCAGCCAGTCGTCGGCCGGCGGGTTCTGCAGCACGGCGTCGGTGACCGGGACCATCCCAGGGGCCTGGCCGTGGGCCGGGCCGCCGATGGACGCGAGCAGGACCGCGGTGAGCGACAGGACGCGCGCGACGGTTCCGAAGCGTGAAGCTGGCATCTCTACCCCCTGGACGTTCATGCCGTGCACCTCCACGAATCTCGTCCCGCCGGGGGGCGAGCGGGGTGTGCAGTCCGCTTCCGGTGAGTCTATACCGACTTGCGGAGGCGCCGGCAAAGCGCGCCGCCGCGAGCCCCGCTGCGCCACGATACGCCGCGGGAACGCGACCAGGGGCGCCGGACCGACTCGCGACCCCGGCGGTACAATGGCCGGTGCGGGTCAACGCCGCGAGAGCCGAGGCGCGGCGTCGACGGGGGGGCGATGAACCGACACCGCGCCGCGAACACGGGGAGAAATGAGATGGGACGAATCGTCGTACAGACCCGGGTCACCAACCTGTTCGACGAGGACAAGTCCATCGAATGCGGGATGTTCGTCGATACGGGGGCCGGGGCGCTCATCCTCCCCGCGGCGTGGCGGGAGCGGCTCGGGCGATTCAAGCGGTCCGAACCCGTCGAGCTTCAGATGGCCGACCGGGAAATCGTGCGGGGCGAAGCATGCTGGCCGGTCGAGGTGAAGATCGAGGGGTTTCGTCCCGTTTCGAACGAAGTGATCTTCGTGGACATGAAGCCGGAGGAGAACGCCGATTACGAACCGCTTCTGGGATACGTCATTCTGGAGCAGGCGCAGGCCGCCGTGGACATGCTCGGGCATCGTCTGGTCCCGGTGAAGTACATCGACATGAAGAGAGCGTCCCGATCTCGCGTCGCCTGATTCCGCCCGCGAGACTGTCGCCGCGCCGGCTGGTGACGCCCTAGATGCGGGGTTTACGCCGTCGGCCGGTTATCTGCGGGTTGCGGGTGGAACCGATATTGCTCGAGTGGCCGGCGTAGCCGACCGAGCGGAGGATTCCCTCAATTGGGCGAACTGGAGCCTCGCTGTCAGATCCTCGTGGAGTACGCAAAATGGGCCACGTTGTCGGCAGTCCGCCGCGGCCCGATCAGGGCTCAAGTACGCGTCTACGAGCTCCTCGACGGAGTCGCGTTTTCGAGAGTCCTCAATCCGTCGCAGGGGCCGATTTCGTGCGAGGACTTCAATCTCTGGCACCAAGATCAGGTCGAGAAGTTGTGCGCCAGGGCGAAGGAGATGTTGCCGCGCAAATGGGTCGAGGCTCACGGCTCGGAATTCCCGATCGGCTGGGGCGCCAAGCTGATCAACGTCTACCTCAAGACCGTAGCCTACGTAGGCGATCTGGGCCGCGAGGGTCTTCGCGACGTGCTGCACCCACCTCTCGACAACCGTCTCAGGGACCGCCTCGCGAAGTGCTTTCGAGAGGACAACAAAGAGATTCCCGTTGCAGTTAAGTTCCCCTCGATCACGAAGATTGCGACGTACAAGGCCGATACCGCCGCTGGCGGTCAGTGTTGGTCATACGAGAGCATCATCGACGACGGTTGCAGGCCGGCGGCTGAAGTGCTGGGGTGCTCTCTGTTGGAGGTCGAGCAGCTCTGGTCTCCTGAACGCACCCCCTGAACGAGGCTAGTCCTGGTAGTCCGCCGCGCGCAGCGACACGCGGATGATCTCGCTGTCGTTCCGGTGCACGATGTGGCCGTTGGCGTAGGCCGGGTGAGACCAGTTCACCGGCCGGGCGAATCGCCGGGTGGGGCCGAACGCGGCGTCGCCGGTCGCCTCGATGAGCCTGATGCGGCCCTCCTCGACGTAGCCCTCGGGGGTGAACCGGGCGAGGATGAGGAAGCCCTCGTCGTTGACGACGAAGTAGCGGTCGCCGTGCTTCACCATGAACGCGGTGCCCCAACGGGCCTGCGCGGTCATCTCGTCGCTCACCCACAGCCGCTCGCCGGTGCGGGCATCGAGCCCCCGCAGCTCGCCGTAACTGCCCACGCCGTAGAGGTAGTCGCCCTCGATGAGCGGCGTCGTGATCATCGCGTGCAGCCCGTCGGTCTCTCCGGGCAGCTCGCTCCGGCTCTGGCCCCGCCACATCAGGGTCGCGTCGGGCCGGTCCTGGTTGAGCTGCATCATCATCGAGCCGCGATAGAACTGCGACACGACCAGGTAGTTGCCGCTGTGGACGGGCGTGGCGACGGACATGCCGGCCCCCGCCTCCCATTCCTCGTCCCAGTAGACCTCGCCGGTCTCGGGGTTCAGCGACACCAGGGCCGCCGCGTGCCAGACGATGAGCTGCCGGGCCCCGCCCGCCTCGATGATGATGGGCTGGCCGTAGCCCATCTCGCCGACGACTTCGAGGGCGCGCCAGATCTCCTCGCCGGTGCGCTTGTCCCACGCCATCACGAGGCCGCCCGGCTCGCCGCCGACCACCGTGATCAGCCGGTCTCCGTCGACGATGGGGGCGCTGGTCACGCCCCAGGTGGGGATGAAGGTGTCGTAGTCGGCGATGTAGTGCTTCTCCCACAGGATGTCGCCGGTCTCGACGTCCAGGCAGTAAAGGTCGCCGGCCGCGCCGACGACGTACACGCGGTCGCCGTCGACGGTCGGGGTCGCGCGCGGGCCGATGGCGTACGAGAACATCAGCATGCGATAGGTGGTCGGCCACTCCCGGACCCACAGGACCTCGCCGGTCTCCTCGTCGATCGCGAGGGCCCGCTCGGTGCCGTCCATCGTCCGCGACTCGGGGTCCTCGCTCCAGTCGGTGATGAAGACGCGTCCGTCGGCCACCGCGGCCCCCGAGTAGCCCGAGTTGATGGGCACCCGCCACGCGACCTTCAGCTCGTCGGGCAGCGCCTCGACGATGCCGGTCTCGGTCCACTCCCCACGCCGGTCCTCGCCCCGCCACTGCGGCCAGTCGTTGGCGAAGCCGGGGGCGGCCACCAGCAGGGCGAGCGCCGCGAAGGTCAGAGGGCGAAGGGTGCGGCGGGCGGGGTGGTCGACGTCGTCCAGTCTCATGCCATGCTCCTCGCGAGTACCGCCCCGCCGGGGGCGGGCCGAGCGCGTTGTGCGATTCGTTTCCGGTGACAGTCTATCGGTGGTGACAGTCCATCTGTGGTGACAGTCTATACCGAGTTGCGGGCTCGCCGGCATGCGCCCGGCGGCGGATGACGGCGGGCCGGGAACGACCCGCTGCGGGCGCGAGGCAGGGCCGCGAAGAGAGGGTGCGGCGGCGTGCATGCCGGAGCGGGAGGTCGGCGTTGCGGTCTCCAGGCACGGTCAATCCCGCAGTCTCGGCTGATGGCGACCTGCCTCGCCGGCGGGCAGGAACGGGTCGGAGAACCGCGGGTCAGTGAGGAACGCGGGGTCGGTCAGAGTCTCCAGGAAGGCGATCAGGTCGGCGATCTCGTCGTCGGTGAGGCCGAGACGGATGGGCCGGACGGGGCCGCCGGTGACGACGGCCCGTCGGTCGAGCAGGTTCATGTCGAGGAACGGGTGCGGCGCCACGTCGGCGTCGTAGTGCCCGATGACCTCGCGCAGGGTCTCGAAGCGGCCGTCGTGCATGTAGGGCGGTCGGATCGCCACGTTGCGCAGAGAGGGGGCCTTGAAGCGGCCGTCGCCGGCGCCGGGGTCGAGCCCGCCGGCCCCGCCGCCGGCGCCGGGTTCGATCCCGCCGGCTCCGCCGCTGGCGGGGCCGCTCCCGCCGGGGGTGTCGCCGCCGGCGGGGCCGCTCCGGCCGGGGGTGCCGCCGCCCGCGGGGTCGAGTGCTTCGAAGCGCCCGTCGACGTTGCCCGGGAAGGCGTCCAGGCCGATGTTGCGCGGCGCGAGGCTGATCTGAGCATCGCCGACGTGGCATCGGGCGCAGCCGGCGCCCCGCCGGGCGGGACCGGGCGGGGTCGCGAACAGCAGATAGCCTCGCCGCGCGGCGGGTGTCAGCCGGTCGAGGAAGGCCGGCGACCCCGGCGGCCCGGCCGCGCGCGCCTCGTCGTAGGGCGCGCGGTGGGACACCAGCGCCCGCACGAACTGGGCGAGGGCGCGAGCCAGCCGGTCGCGGGTGATCTCGGGGCTGCCGAAGGCGAGCTCGAACAGCGGCGGGTAGAAGGCGGTCGCGGCGAGCCGGGCCTCCACCGCGTCGATCGACGAGCCCATCTCCACCGGATCCTCGATCGGGGCCAGCACCTGGGCCTCGAGGCTCTCGGCCCGCTCGTCCCAGAAGAACCGGCCGCGGGCATAGTAGCGGGCGTTGGCGAGACTCATGGCGTGCCGGCGGGTCGGCCGCCCGTCGAAGCCGATGCTGAGTCGCCTCGGGTCCGAGAACCCGTGCGCCTGGCGGTGGCACGATGCGCAGGAGACGCGGCGGTTAGCCGACAGCCGCGTGTCGTAAAAGAGCACGCGGCCGAGGGCGGCGCCGGCGTCGGTGACGGGGTTGTCGGCCGGCGTGTTGTCGGCGACGGCGATGCCGTCGGGGCCGTCGGGGACGCTGAAGTGGGGCGGCAGCTCGACGGCGTACCGGTACGGCGTGGACGGCGGCCGGGGCTCGTCGAGCCGCCCGGGCGCGGCGGCCTGGACCGGTGCGTGGGCGCCGCCGGCCGGCGCTTCGAATGCGACGTTGACGCTCGCGACGGCGATTGCCGCCGCCAGGCCGTAGATGACGCAACTCGGCATACTCGGCACGCACCGTGACTCTACCGCGTTCAGGGTCGGCAGGCACGCTCGACTCGATGTCGCCGTGCGCGCATGAACGCGCCACCCCGGCGCCTTTGCCATAAACGCATACGCGACGATATGCTTTTATGCATGCGCACGACCATCGACATCAACGACGCATTGCTGCTGGCGGCCAAGTCGCGCGCGGCGCGCGAACGGAAGACGCTGAAGGCGGTGGTCGAGCAGGCGCTGCGCGAGCTGCTGTCCGGCTCGAAGCGCGGTGTCGCGGACGGTCCGCCGATCCCCATTCTTCACGGACACCGGGCGCAGCCGGGCGTGGACCTGACGGACAACGCCACCCTTGAGGATCTCATGAATGCAGAGCCCTGACGTCAACGTCCTGGTCAACGCGTTCCTCGCCGACGCCACCCATCACGACCGCTGCCGGGCGTGGCTGGACGGGGCCGCTTCCCGTCGCGAGCCGGTCGGTCTCTCGGAGCTGGTGTTGAGCGGCGTGCTGCGCGTACTGACGCATCCGCGGATCTTCCATCCGCCGACGCCCGCCGAGGCGGCGGCCGCCTACATCGATGCGCTGCTGGGTCAACCCGCCGCCACGCCGTTGCGGCCGGGCAGCGGCCACTGGCGGATCTTCCGCGGCCTGCTCGCCGCCCACCTCCCGATCGGCAACCGGATTCCTGATGCGTACCACGCAGCTCTGGCTATCGAGTACGGCTGCGAATGGGTCACTCTCGATCGTGGTTTCGCGATGTACGCCGGTCTGCGATGCCGGAACTTGCTGGATGGTTGAGGATGGCGCCGCCGGCCCGCGCGTGGGCGGCCGGCGGACGGGCTCCGATCGCTATAATGGCGGCCGTTCGTCGGCGATCGCGACAACCGGCGGGTGGCGGACCCGCGCGGCCGAACTTCCACGACTTTTGCCCGAGATGACCGGGTGAGGAGAGGGTGAATGAGAACCAGGATCTTCATGGCGGCGGCGCTGGCCGCATTGTTGGCGGTTTCGGCGGGCGCGCAGTCGCGCGACGTCGACCTCGAGGCGGCCGACGGGGTGACCCTCAAGGCTACGTACTCGTCGCCGGGCCGGCCGGGGCCGGGGATGCTCCTCGTGCACCAGTGCAACATGGACCGCACGTCGTGGAACGACATCGCGGCCGAGCTCGTCGGGGCCGGCGTGCACGTGTTGACCCTCGACCTCCGAGGCTTCGGCGAGAGCGGCGGCGAGGGCATCGGCGCCGGGTTCCCCGCGTTCCTGCAGACCTCGTCGGCCGACGTCGACATGGCCTACGACTACCTGGCGGCGCAGTCCGGGGTCGACGCGTCGCGCATCGGCGCCGGCGGGGCGAGCTGCGGGGCCATGCTGACCGCGGACCTCGCGGCGCGCCGGGACGTCGATGCCCTCATGCTGCTGTCGGGCCCGCCGAGCGAGGCGGCCGTCGCCAACATGGCGGGTGACGCAGACCTCGCGGTGTTCGCGGCGGCGGCGACCGACGACCCGGTCACCGTCGGGGTCGCCGACGCGCTGCAGGGCGCCGTGGACGGGTCGGCGCATCCCGGCTCCGTCGCGAAGATCTACCCCGGCCCCGAGCATGGGCTGCCGATGTTCGGGAAGAACGCCGATCTCGAGCCGGCGCTGCTCGCGTGGCTGAAGGGCGAGCTGGTCGGCAACTGAGGTATATTCCGCGTACGCTGGACCGAGTACGGCGGCTTCCGGGCGGCGGGACGGCGGCGCCGGCGAGACCGCCGGGCGCCAGTACTCGTGGAACGGGTGGGCTCCGCGGCCGGGCTGTGTCGCTGGCCGGGTCACGCCGCCGGTCCGGTTGCACCCTCGGCCGGGTTGCGCCCCCGGCGTCGGTCAGGGTCCAGCCGCCGACCCTGCGCGGTGGAACGGGTTGGGCGGCGCCTGGCTCGGTTGGCGGGGCGCGCCGAGCGGAGCCGCCGGCGACGATGGGCGGTCCAGGGGAGGTGTCAGATGCGCAAGCGAACTGTTTCGGCGCTCGCGGTGGTGGCGGCGGCGCTGCTGCTGTCGGCGCAGGCTGCCGGCCAGGCGGCCGGCGAGAACGAGTTCCGGACCCCGTGGGGCGACCCCGACCTGATGGGTACGTGGTCGTACGCGTCGCTGACGCCGCTCCAGCGGCCGGCGTCGATGGCGGACAGGGAGTTCTTCACGGCCGAGGAAGCGGCCGAGCGGAACCTCGCGGTCACCATCGACCGTGATCCCCCGCCGGGGAGCGTGGGTTCGTACAACGCTCTGTGGTTCGACCGCGGCCGGGTGAGTTCGGACATGCGGACGTCGCTCATCGTCGACCCGCCGGACGGCCGCCTGCCGCTGCGGCCCGAGACGGTCGACGCGCAGGCGGCCCGGCGCGCCTACCTGCGCGACCACCCCGCCGACTCGTGGCTCGACCGCAGCAACTGGGACCGGTGCATCACCTACCACGGGGTGCCGCCGATCTCGACCGGCTACAACAACACCTACCAGATACTGCAGACGCCGACCCACGTTGCGATCCGGGTCGAGAACATCCACGACGTGCGCATCATTCCCATCGACGGGCGGCCGCGGCTCGACGACGGCATCCGCCAGTGGAACGGGGACTCGCGCGCGCACTGGGACGGCGACACCCTAGTGGTGGAAACCGCCAATTTCAGCGACCAGAGCGTGCACCGGTTCCCGTCGTCGCGGAACACGAAGGCGGTCGAGCGGTTCCGCCGGGTCAGCGCCGACCAGATCGACTACCGGTTCACCATCGAGGATCCGACCGTCTACACGCGGCCGTGGTCGGCGGTGCGCCCGATGCCGCGGCTCGACGACTACATCATCTACGAGTACGCCTGCCACGAGGGCAACTACGCGATGACCAACATCCTGACCGTCGAGCGGGTTCAGGAGGCCGAGGCCGCGAAGTAGGCTCCTGTCGTGAGAGCGGCGCCGGCTCCGTCGGGGGGCGGCGCGCCTCCGTCGGGGGGCGGCGCGCCTCCGTCGGGAAGCGGCGCGCCTCCGTCGGGAGGCGCTGACTCCGCCGAGGGGCGACGTCGGCGCAGGACGACGGGGCGGCCCGGCGCCCCGGGGTGACGCCGTCCGGGCCGGGCCGCCGCATTCATCGTGATGCGGAAGTACCGGAAGTGTGAGGAAGGAATCGGCCATGTTGCATAGGGTGCGGGCGGGCGTGGCGATCGGCGCGGTCGTGTTGCTCGCGGGTTCGGGCGAAGCGCCGGCCTCGGGGGCCGGGCAGCAGAACGACCGCAGCCAGCGACTCTATCCGGCCCTGCAGCGCCCGCCCGGCGACCCCGAGGTGGTGGCCCGGGGCGGGGCCCTCTACGGCATCAACTGCCGGGCGTGCCACGGCGTGGACCTGCGGGGCGGCGACCTCGGCGGGCCCAACCTGCTGCGGTCCCAGCTCGTGCTGCGCGACGAAGCGGGCGAGCTGATGGGGCCGGTGATCCGCGACGGTCAGTCGGGGCCGGGCGGGTCCTACATGCCGCCGGTCCCGCTCTCCGACGAGGACGTCCAGGCGGTCGTCGCCTACGTGCACGACGTCCTCGGCACGGCGTCTCGCCAGGGCGGGCCGCCCCTCGGCGAAGCGCTCGAGCTCGACATCCTCGTGGGGGACGCCACCGCCGGGCGGACCTACTTCGCAGAGAAGTGCGCCGCCTGCCACTCGCCGACGGGGGACCTCGAGGGCATCGCCACCCGGATTCCCGATCCGAAGGAGCTGCAGAACACCTGGGTCCGGGGCGGGGGCCGCAACACCGAGCGCCCTTCGGTGGCGGTCGCCGTCACCCTCGCCTCGGGCGAGCGGATCGAGGGCGAGCTGGAGCGGCTGAACGACTTCCTCGTAGTCCTGACCGACGGCGCCGGCCGGCACCGGTCGTTCGGCCGCGAGGGCGATACCCCCCGCGTCGAGCTGGACGACCCGATGGCCGCCCACCGCGAGATGCTGCAGGTGTACCGCGACGCCGACATCCACGACGTGACCGCGTACCTGGTGACTCTGAAATGACTGCCGCCCGCTTCCTGCTCGCCGCCGTTCTCGTCGCCGCCCCCGCCGCGGGGACCGCCCAGGAGGGCGGCCTCGACCCCGCGTCGCTTCTCGAGCCGCTGGAGAATTCGTGGCCGACCTACTCCGGCGACTACAGCGGCCGCCGCTACAGCCGGCTGAAGCAGGTCACGACCGAGAACGTCCGGCAGCTCTCGCTCGCCTGGACCCGCACGCTCAACACCGGGATGCCGCCCCTCTCGGGGCCGAACGCCCCCGACTTCACCGGCGGCGAGGGGACCGGCGACTTCACCATCGGGTCGCAGCGCATCAAGGGTTCGATTCTCCAGGTCGGCGACCTGCTCTACGTCACCGCCCCCGACCACGTGTGGGCGATCGACGTCCGGGACGGCGGCACGCGCTGGCACTACTTCTGGAAGACCCGCGGCGGCCCCCACATCGGGAACCGGGGCGCGGCGCTGTGGCGCGACTCGATCATCTTCGAGACCGTCGACAACTACCTCGTCTCGCTGGACGCCCGCACCGGCGAGGAGCGGTGGCACAGCGAGATCGCGAGCTTCGAGGAGCAGTACTTCTCGACGATGGCGCCCATCGTGGTCGGCGACCTCGTGCTCGTGGGTACGGGCAATGACCTCGACGCGCCGGGCTTCCTGCAGGCGTTCGACCCCGCCACCGGCGAGCGGGTGTGGCGCTTCTACACCGTCCCCATGAGCGAGGACGACCCCGGCATCGAGACGTGGCCGAGCCTCGACGCCGCCATGCACGGCGGGGGGCAGGTGTGGGTGCCGGGCTCCTACGACCCCGAGACCGACCTCTACATCTTCGGCACCGGCAATCCCACCCCCGGCTACACCGGGGTCGCCCGGCGCGGCGACAACCTCTTCACGTGCACCCTGGTCGCGGTCGAGGTGTCGACCGGCAAGATGGCGTGGTGGTTCCAGACCTCGCCGCACGACACCCACGACTGGGACTCGGCCCAGACGCCGATCCTCATCGACGGGGTGATCGACGGCGTGCCCCGCAAGCTCGTCTCGACCGCCGCCCGCAACGGCTTCTTCTTCACCGTCGACCGCGTGACCGGCGAGCACGTGGTGACCACCCGCTACGGCGCGACCTCGAACTGGGCCAGCCACATCCGCGAGAGCGGGTCGCCCCAACCGAACCCCGCGAAGGAGGCGATCATCCCCGGCGCCCTCGTCTCGCCCGTCGAGGGGGGCGTGGCGAACTGGCAGCCGCCGGCCTTCAACCCCGACACCGGCCTCTTCTACACGCAGGAGAACAACGGCTTCAACCTGCTCTACCTGACCGATCCGGACCCCCGCGGGTCGATGGGGCTGGGCGGCAAGGACCGGGTCACGGTGGGCACGGGCGGGAACGCCTTCACCGCCATCGACTACCGCACCGGCGAGCCGCGGTGGCGCCACGCCTGGCCGATCGGCGGGGGCGGCGGGGCCGGCGTGCTGACCACCGCCGGGGGGCTGGTCTTCACCGGCGACGGGAGCGGCAACTTCGTGGCCTTCGACGCCGCCGACGGCGATCTGCTCTGGCACACCCGCATCGGCAACATCTCGAACGCGCCGCAGACCTACCTGGTCGACGGGCGCCAGCACGTCCTGGTCGCGGCCGGCCAACAGCTCTTCGCCTTCGTCATGTACTGAGTCGTATGCGCGTGGCTCGGCCATGATACGGTTGAACGCGCCGCACGCTCGTTCACCGCCTGAAGCCGGTCGCCCGCAATCGGCGAAGCGTTCCCCGGGTGCAGCGCCATCGATGAGTCCAGGCCGCGCACCGCAATCGACGACCTCGGCCCGCCATCACGTCGCCGAGAACAACTTGGCGTGGATGCGGTACCCGTTCGACGATCCGCGCATGGCCGGCATGCGGGACGAGATCGACCGCATCAACAAGCTCGGGGACGGCTCGCCGGGCTTCGTGTGGCGCTTCGAGACCGAGGCGGGAGACGCCGTCGACGTACGCGTGCTCGACGACCCCCGCGTCCTCTTCAACCTCACCGTCTGGGAGACGGTCGCAGACCTCCGGCGCTACGTCTACCGCACCGAGCACGTCGAGTTCTTCCGCCGCCGCCGCGAGTGGTTTCTGCCCCCGCCGCGGGAGCCGGTGGCCCTGTGGTGGGTGCCGGCGGGCGAACGCCCCGATGTCGACGAGGCAATGGCCCGCATCGAGCGGCTGTGGCGAGACGGGCCGACGCCCGAGGCATTCAACCTCAAGCAGGTCTACGGCCCCGACGGCGCGCCGGTCGCGCCGCCGGTGACGAGAGGCCGAGCCGATCCGCGTCGAGACCCTTGACCTGGCGCGCCGGCCGCCCGGCCGGCGCCGAGGAGCACCCAATGATCACGACCGAGACCCGCGGCCGCGTCACCGTCGTCCGGATGGCGCACGGCAAGGTCAACGCGTTCGACCCCGAGCTGATGAGCGGCCTCATCGACCAGCTCGCCGCGCTGGAGAAGGCGGACACCACGGCCGTGGTCCTGACCGGCGCCGGCCGCGTCTTCTCGGCCGGCGTCGATCTGCGCGGCCTCACCGCGGGCGGCGCCGACTGCGTGAAGGAGTTGCTGCCGCTGCTCGGCGGGGCCTTCTCGAAGGCGTTCACGTTCCCGAAGCCCGTCGTCGCCGCCGTGAACGGGCACGCCATCGCGGGCGGCTGCGTCCTCGCCTGTGCCTGCGACTACCGCATCATGGCCGACGACGGCGGCCGCATCGGCACCCCGGAGCTCTCGGTGGGGGTGCCGTTCCCGAGCATGGCCCTGGAGATCCTGCGGCTGACGGTGCCCGCACACCGACTGCAGGCCCTGATCTACCGCGGCCTGACGTGCACGCCGGCCGATGCCGTCGAGAACGGCCTCGTCGACGAGCTGGCCCCGCCCGAGGCGGTCGTCGACCGTGCGGTCGAGATGGCCGCCCACCTCGGTTCGCTGCCGCCGGCGTCGTTCGCGCTCACCAAGCGCATCATCCGCGAGCCCAGCCAAGCCCGCGTCCGAGAGATGCAGTCGGCCGACGAGGCGGTGACCGAGGCGTGGATGTCGCCCCGCGTGATGGAGGCCGTCCGCGCGTACGTGGAGCGCACGCTCGGAAAGTAGGTGTGGACCATGTCGGGCTCGCTGCAGCTTCGCCTCGCGTGGCGGCGCGCCGCCGCCCACCCCGGCTTCACCCTCGTCGCCCTCGCCACCCTCGCCGTCGGCATCGGCGCCAACGTGGCCATCTTCACCGTCGTCAACGCGGTGGTGCTGCGGCCGCTGCCGGTACCGGACTCGGAGCGGCTGGTCATGCTGAGGCACGCCGCGCCGGGATTGTCGCAGCTCGACGAGCTGCCGACGTCGGACGCGCTGCACTTCCTCTACGCAGAAGAGAGCCGCACCCTCGACGGGGTGGCGGCGTACCGCGACGGGCAGGCGAGCTTCACCGGCCCCGACGACCCGCAGCGCGTCCAAGCCGCCTTCGTCACCGCGTCGTTCTTCGACGTGATGCGAACCTCGCCGCAGCTCGGACGGGCCTTCACCCCCGAGGACGACCGCCCCGGCGCGGCGCCGGTCCTGGTGCTCGCCGACGGGCTGTGGCGGACCCGCTTTGGGGCCGACCCGGACGTGGTGGGGGCCGTGGTCGACATCGACGGGGAGAGCGTCGAGGTGGTCGGGGTGATGCCCCCCGGGTTCAGCTTCTCGCGGCCGAACGCGGAGCTCTGGCGGCCCTTGGGCCTCGACCGCGGCGCCGCGCAACTCGGCGCGTTCGGCATCAACGGCGTCGCCCGTATCGCCGACGGGTCGACCCTGGCGCAGGTGCGGGCGGAGCTCGGCACGATGATCTCGAACCTGGCCGAGCTCCTGCCGGACCAGCCCGCGGCCCCGGTGCTCATCGGCGCCGGCCTCGCGCCCATCGTGGACCCGGCCCGCGAGGTGGTGGTCGGCGACATCGAGGCGACGCTGTGGATGCTGCTCGGCGCGGTGGGGTTCCTGCTGCTCATCGCGTGCGCCAACGTCGCCAACCTCTTCCTGGTCCGCGCCGAGGCGCGCCACGGTGAGGTGGCGGTCCGCTCCGCCCTCGGCGAGGCCCGCGGGCAGCTCGTCGGCTCGGTCTTCCTCGAGAGCGTGGTGCTCGGGCTGGCCGGTGGCCTCGCGTCGCTGCCGCTGGCCCTGCTCGCGGTGCGCCTGGTCGTGAGCTTCGGCCCGCAGGCGCTGCCGCGCCTCGACGAGGTCGCGGTCGACGCGTGGGTGCTGCTGTTCGGGCTCGCGGTGTCCGTCGCGGCCGGCCTGCTGTTCGGCGTCCTGCCAGCGTGGCGGGCGACGGCGGTGTCCGCGGCCGGCAGCACCACCGCCGGCGCGCGCGGGGCCACCGCGGGGCGGGATCGGCAGCTCGCCCGGCGGGGGCTCGTGGTGGTGCAGATTGCCCTCGCCCTGACCCTGCTCGTGGGGTCGGGTCTGGCCGTACGCTCGTTCCAGCGGCTGGCCGCGGTCGATCCGGGCTTCGACCCCGTCGACGCGCTGACGTTCGGGCTGTCGCTGCCCCCGCGCGACTACGAGACCCCCGAGTCGCGGCTCGCCTTCCACCGGCAAGTCGTCGACCGCCTGCGCGCCCTGCCCGGCGTCGTCGAGGCCGCGGCGGGGACCACGGTTCCCCTCGGGGGCGAGATGACGGGGTCGGGTCACGCCGTCGAGGGCCGGTCCGTGGACATCGAGCAAGGGGAGGTGCCGCCGGTCTTCATGTGGAAGCGCGTCTCGCCCGCGTGGTTCGACGCGATGGGCATCGAACTCGTCGAGGGCCGCGTGTTCGACGCCCTCGACGGCGAGCGCGACGCCCCCGTGGTCGTCGTGTCGCGGACGGTGGCGCAGGCGCAGTGGCCGGGGGAGAGCGCCCTCGGCAAGGGTATCCGCCAGGGCGCGCCACCGCCGGAGGGTGAGGACTGGGCCCGCGTCGTCGGGGTGGTCGACGACGTCCACGAGGTCGCGCTGCACGAGGACCCGCCGGCGCTGGTGTACTACCCGATGCCGGAGTTCGCCGAGGGCGTCGGCGTGCCCGACGCGATGCGCTACGTGGTGCGCGCTCCGAACGTCACCGCCCTCGCCGGCGCGGCGCGCGAGACGGTGCGCGGTCTCGACCGGACGCTCCCCATCACCGACGTCGAGACGCTGGGGACGCTGGTGGGTCGCGCGCGGGGGGAGCGGGCGTTCGTCATGGTCCTGCTCGTCATCGCCGCCGCCCTCGCCTTGCTGCTGGGCTCGATCGGCCTCTACGGCGTCGTCTCCTACCTGGTCACGCAGCGGCGCCGCGAGATCGCCGTCCGCATGGCGGTCGGCGCGCAGGTGACCGACGTGCGGCGCCTGGTGCTCGTGGACGCGGGCGCGATGGCCCTGGTCGGGGTGGTTCTGGGGGCGGTGGCGGCGGTGGCGCTGACACGCCGGCTCCAGGCGTTGCTGTTCGAGACGGCCGCCCTCGACCCCGTCGTCTTCCTCACCGTCTCGATGTTGCTGGCCGCCATCTGCCTGCTGGCGGGCTGGCTGCCCGCGCGTCGCGCGGCGCGTATCGATCCGATGACCATCCTGCGGGCCGAATAGGGTTCGCAACCGCCGTCGGCTTGGCGGGCTGGCTGCCCGCGCGGCGCGCGGCGCGTATCGATTCGATGACCATCCTGCGGGCCGAATAGGCTCGCAATCGCCGTCGGCGTTGCCCGTCGTACGCCCGCGGTCAGGGGCCACCTGCGGCCGGAAGTTGAGGGTCTCGCGACCGCCGTCGGCGTTGCCGGTCGTACGCCCGAGCGGATCGATCCCGGAGGCCGTCCGGAGCGCAGGCGCTTCCGCGGCCCGGCCCGGTTCACAGGGCCGGAACGAGGCGTCGCGGTATTCGCTGTCCGGAGGAGATCGAGGCCAGCCTGACGAATGTAGAGAGGGTCGAGGCGATGGTGCGGGAAACCGGCGGTGCGGCCGCCGTCCGTGGGTCGTACACGAACGGGTGAGGCTACCAGTCGAAGGCGAGCGACGTGATCAGACTCACGCCGGGGCTGGAGTACCGATCGATGACGGGATCGTTGGCCTGGCGCCCCCGTACGTTCCACCACTCGAAGTAGGTGGCGTCGGTCAGGTTGAGCAGACCGAGACGGAGCCTGACGGCCTCGGTGAGGGCCACGAAACCCACCCAGTCGACGACCCGGTAGGCCGCCGGGGCGAACTGGCTCACGCTCTGCCGGCGGTAGGCCTCTACCAGCCGCACCGACAGCTCGCTGCCCCAGCGGCCCGCCCGCGGCACGTACCGGAGCCCGACCACCGCCTCGTCCGGGGCAACGGAGCCGAGCGGCGTCTCCTGCACGATCGGCGCCGCGGCGGCGGCGCCCCGCAGGAACTCTTGGCCCTCGATGCGCGCGTAGCTGCCCCGGACCATCAGGCTGTCGGTCAGGTACGCCTCACCGAACACCTCGACCCCGTCGATTCTCGCTGCCTCCAGGTTCCGGCTCTGGAACTCGAGCAGCCCGGTCAGGGCGTTGACGCCGAGGTCCGTCAGCTCGATGAAGTCGGCGTAGCGGTTCGAGAAGGCGCTGACACCGAGGCTCGCGCGGTCGAACGCGGTCCGGACTCCGATCTCCAGGTTGTCGCTGGTCTCGGCCCGCAGATCGGGGTTGGGCAGCGTCGTATAGCCCTCGCTCGGGCTCGCGAAACCGGTGTTGATGGCGCTGTAGGGCGGCGCCCGAAACCCTCCGGCATACTGCGCGTGCAGGGTCACCACGTCGGTCAGCCGCGCCGCCAGGCCGATCTTCGGCGAGAGGGCGCCGTCGGCGTAGTCGGCCGCCCGCGGGTTGAGACTCGCGACGAAGACGGGGTCGGCCTGGTTGGCGTCGAGCGAGAAGTGGTCGTAGCGCGCGCCCGGCACGAGGGTGAAGCGGCCGAAACGGAGCTCGCCCTGGAGGTAGGCCCCAGCCTCGACGACATCGCTCTCCGGGAAGTACTTGGTGGGAAAGATGAGGTCGGTCGGCACCGCTCGTCCGGTGGCGAGGTCCGTCTCGGTCCGGTCCCGCCGCATGTCGAAGTAGTCGGTCTTGTAGCTGCCTCCGAACGTGATCAGCATGCCGTCGTCGGAACCGCCCAGCCAGTGCTGGCCCTGGGCCGACCCGCCGTAGCCGGCCTGCTCGTAGTCGACGGTGCCGTGGCGGGTGGACGAGAACGGCGCCCCGAAGCCGGTCGTCATCCGCGCCTCGTCGAGGACCTGCGCGGTGTCGTTGCGCTGCCCGTAGACCCGCCACGAAAACAGGTCGAGGCCGCGGCCGACGAGGGTGTGGTCGAGCGAGAGCCGTTGGCGTCTCTGCGTGTCGAGGGCGGCCGACTCTTCGATGAGATAGGCGAATCGGCCGAAGTCGAGCAGCCGGTTGTTCGAGAGCCAATCGGTCTCCACGCGGCTGTCGTACCGCTCGCCGGCGACGCGCCAGCGGTTGTCCGGCGAGGCGCTGTAGACCAGCTTGGCGAGGACCTGGCGGCCGTCCACGTCTTGCGGGTTCGGGGCGGTGCGGGTGTGGTCGCCGGCCTCGACGGCGCCCTGGTTGCCGATTGCGCCGCCTCGGTCGAGGCTGGTGAACGCGGACACCTGGACCCGTTCGCCGCCGGCGGCCAAGGTGAGATTCGCGCCCACCGCGTCCGCGCGGCTGTCCCAGGTCGTCTTGCCGCCCAGGTAGAACCGCTGGTCCTGCAGGTAGTCGGCGGGGTCCTTGGTGAACAGGGAGACGACGCCGCCGAGCGCGTCGCTGCCGTAGAGGCTGGAGTTGGCGCTTCGCACGATCTCGACCGTCTTCAACACGTCCACGTCGAGCCCGGCCTGGTGGACGTTGAACGGTCCGAAGTCGAACTGCTCCGAGGTCTGGACCCCGTCGACCAGCGTCATCACGCGGTTGCCGCCGATGCCGCGGATGTTGAAGCCGTTGAGCCCGAGGCGCGTCACGTTGTTCTCGACGTAGACCCCCGGCTCGTATTTCACGAGGTCGGCGAAGTCCTCGACCATCCGCTCCTGGATCGTCTCGCCGTCGATGACCGACACCACGCCCGGCGTGTCCCGCACCGGGGCCGGCCGGAGGGTGGCGGAGACGGTCACCGCATCGAGGAAGGTCGGCGGCTCGTCGGTCGGCGGCTCGTCGGTCGGCGTCTGGTCGGTCGGCGTCTGGTCGGTCGGCGTCCGGTCGGTCGGCGTCTGGTCGGTCGGCGTCCGGTCGGTCGGCGTCTGGTCGGTCGGCGTCTGGTCGGTCGGCGTCCGGTCGTTCGGCGCCTGGTCGTTCGGCGCCTCGAAGTCGGTCTCCCCGGCCGCGGGGTCCGCGCCGTCCGGATTCGCGGCCGCCACCGGCTGGCCCGGGCCCGGCTGCGCGGTCGCGGCGAGGGGGCTCGCCAGTCCGAGGGCGAGGGCCGCCGCCACTATCGCAAACGGCATGCCGAAGTCGCAGTCGTAGGGTCGGGTTTCGTGCACGGCGTGCATCCAGAGGGTTCCTGCCGACCTCGGGCAACCCGAGGTTCGGCAACGCGCCAGCGTGTTCGTGCCTCGTCGGGGGGCAATCCGCAAGATAGATCGTGTCTCCATAGTACTGCCTGGACTCGTTTCGCGTCTGCGCGCGATGCCGTTGCGGCCCGGACTGCGAGCCCGGACGGGGCAGAGACTCGCGTGCGAGCGATGCCGTCGCACTTCGGTTCCGCCAACGGCCACCACGTCTAGCTAGGGGACTGTCCCAGAGCATCCTTTGCCGTCCTGTCGCGGGTTTTCGCCGGCGGATGCTGCGAAAACGCCCCGCGACATGGGCAGCTTCTCTCAGCGGCGGTCAACTAGGGAGCAGAGACTCGCGTGCGCGCGATGCCCTCGCTGCGCCGGTGGCGGGATCGTTCCGAGCCCTCGCGGGCGAGAGGCGGTGCGCCAAGGCATCGACCCGGGAGGGGGGCCGGGCCGCAGGGCCGGGGCGCCGGGGAGCCTGAAGTCGTCGGGTCTTCCCGTCCCGCGAGGAGGGTCGACGACCGTCAGCGAACGGATGGAGGTCTCGACGCGAATCCAGGGGCAACGGCCGTGACGGGGCGGACACGAAACCGGGCCGGGCGGTGCAACGGTCGGGAAGCGGTGGACACGAAACCGGGCCGGGCGGGGCAACGGCCGGGAAGCGGTGGACACGAAACCGGGCCGGGCGGGGCAACGGCCGGGAAGCGGCGGAAACGAAAACCGGGCCGGGCGACGGCGAGCCGACCGTCGCCCGACCCGGTGCGTGGGTCGCCAGGACCGCGGGACCGATCCCGCCCGCCCGTCGTCGCCTTCGGCTTCGCTGGGCGGCCGACCGACCCGCCGGGCGTCCGCGCCGTTCGACGGCGCAGACGCCTATCCGCCGATCCGGTGCGGGGCCGGTTGCGCCGGCCGGCCGACGCCCGGCGCCGGCGCCGCCGTCGCGGTGTCGAGCCGCGAACGCGCACTCTCGAGCGAGTCGGCCAGGCGCGTCAGCCATTGCGGCACGCGGCTCGGGAAGCGGTCTGCGGCCGCCTCCACGGTCGGGCGCCCGCCGCCGGGCGCCCGTCCTGACAGCTCGGCCCCGGGGCGCTGCTCGGCCACGGGGCGCTGCTCGCCCGCGGGGGGATCCTCGGCGGCGTCGTCCCCCGGCGCGGCCTGACCGCTGTTCGGTGCGGGGTCGCCGCCTGGCCCGCCGACCGCGGGCTCGCGGTCGGGGCTACCGGGCGGCTCGCTCGGCGTCAGCTCCGCCACCGGCTTCCGGGGCGGCGCTTCGGTGACGGCGCCCGGCGGCGCCGACGCGACGGTCGGTTCGAGGGCGGCCACCGCCGCCCCCGCGATCGCCGCGAGCGGCGCGGACGCGTTCAGGTTCTGCACGTCGGCGTCCACGCGCTGGGCGATCTCGGCCGAGATCTGCCGCGCGACGATGGTCATCTGGGCTTCCGCCAACCGGCTGACCGCCTCCCGGATCGGGGCGAACACCTCGGTCAGGTCGACCTCGACACTGTTCTCCTGGATTCGGCTGAGCTGCATCTCACGGATCTGCTCTTCGAGGGCGGCGATGCGGTCCTGGGCCGTCGCCTGCTCCTGCACGAGGACGTCGCGGCGCAGCCGGGCCTCCTGGTCCATCACGTAGTAGCCGCCGCCGAAGGAGCCGGCGCAGAAGATGGCCAGCATCAGGAGCCGGCCGAAAAAGCGGCCGACCCGCGACGGCCGGCGCATCTCGGGCTCGGCCCGGCGGGCCGGGGGCGGCTGAACGCTCTTCGCCTTGACCGGCTCGGACTGGGTGGGTGTGGTCGTCATGTTCCCCTCCTACTGGGTGAACGGGAGGCGTGGACCGACCCGGCGGATCATCCGCCCGGCCGTTCGCGCCGTCACACAAGTGAATGACATGGAATGTCCCGAACGAGATCGAGGGTGAAGCCGGCGGTCGTCGCGGCCGGCGGTTCGAACCGGCATGCCGTTTCCGCGGCACGCGATGCCTCGTTCCGGGAGGAGAGCCGCACGACGTGATCCCGGCGGCTGGGAACCGCACGGGAGGAAGGGGGAGCGATGACCGATGCCCCACGACGATGATTGAGGACAACCGCCGTCCTGTCAAGGAAAACCCGTCGATCCACAAGATGTTGTGGTTTTCCTGCGCCGGCCGGGTCGTTCAGTGACTGCCGACGTTGCCCGGGTGCGCGAGTCGGGTCCGTGGCGCTCGCCTCGAAGGCCTGCGCCGGCCGGGCCGTTCTGTTACGATCCGACAGACTGGGCGCCGGAGCGTGGCCGGCGCGCTCGGGACCCCGGCCCGCCAGCCGGCAACCAGAGTAGGGAAGCCACGCGGTCGATCGTCGTCACCGACGGCATCGCCATCGTCGGCGGAATCGAGGTAGTGACCCAGGCGGGCCAGCGCCGGCCCGTCATCCCGAACATTCCGCCGTTCGTGGACGACTGGAAGCTCGTCACCATGAAGATCCTCCCCGAGGACCCCGCCGCTTTCTCGCTGTCGCCGCACGCCCGCCTGCGCGGAAGCGGTTCGCCGGTCCGCTGGTGCACCCGGACGGCCGGGAGCAGACGCGGCTGACGGTGCCGAGCGACGACTTCAACGGGCACACCTTCTACGAGCTGGCCGAGCCGATGGTGACGAGCGTCCGTCCGCTGGGAGCGTTCCGTGCGCCGTCGATTTGCGGCCGGCGCGAGCAGGAGTCCGGGCTCCGGAACGGGACGGACTGCGCGACCGTCGGGCGTCCAGCGGAGCCGACGGCGACGATGGGCAGGCTTGGAGACTCGACGATGTCGATGAACGGCGCCAGGAGTCCGCGGCGGGGACCGGGGCGGCCTCCCGGCGGGGTGGCCGGGGGGGACCGTCGCGCCGGGTCGGCGGCGGCCCGCCGGGGCGCGGTCCCCGGACTCGTGGCGGGCGGACTGATTCTGGCGCTGTCGGTCGTGGGTCCGGCGTCGGCGGAAGCCCAGGAGCAGGCATCGGCGGACGCCGGCGATTCAGGGGCGGCGCAGACCGCAGGGTCGGCGATTCCGACTCCCGGATCGCCGCCGCCGACCGCAGGGTCGGCGATTCCGACTACCGGATCGCCGCCGCCGACCGCAGGGTCGGCGATGCCGCCCCCCGGATCGCCGCCGCCCCCCGGCTCGGGCTCACCGTCCGCCTTCGGCGAAGCGGCGCCGGCCCAGCCGCCGCCGATGGCCGGCTTCGGGCTCGTGCCGGGCCGACCCACCGTGCGGCCGACGCGCACGGACACGCCGCCCGACATCGACGGCCGTCTCGACGACATCGCGTGGCGGACGGCGGCCACGATCACGGAGTTCACCCAGCAGGCGCCGCTCGAGGGCGCCCCCGCGACGGAGGACACCGACGTCTACATCGTCTACGACAGCGACCACCTCTACTTCGGCTTCCACCTGCACTACACCGACCCGAGCATCATGCGGGCGAACCGGGTCGACCGGGACACCGCCTGGGCGGACGACCTCATCACCATCTACATCGACACGTTCCTCGACCAGCAGCGGGCCTACGACTTCGACCTGAACGCCTTCAACGTGCAGGGCGACGGCATCGTCAACACCGGCGGCATGGGCGGCTTCCCCATCCCCCCCGCCGACCGGACGTGGGACGCGCTGTTCCACAGCGCCACGAGCATCGTCGCCGACGGCTACATCGCGGAGATGGCGATACCCCTCAAGAGCCTGCGCTATCCGCAGCGCGGCCCCGGCGAGCCCCACCGTTGGGGCTTCCAGATCGTGCGCGAGATCAAGGGCAAGAACGAGGAGAACGCGGTGTGGGCGCCGATGTCGCGCGGCGTGGCCGGCTTCCACCGTCAGATGGGGCTGATGGAGGGCATGACCGACTTCTCCACCAGCCGCAACCTCGAGTTCCTCCCCACGTTCACGGGCATCGACTTCGGGTCGATCGACCGGTCGACGGGCGGATGGAACGACCTCGGGATGAATCCCGAGGCGGGCCTTAACGTGAAGTACGGGCTGACGTCCAATCTGACCGCCGACTTCACCCTCAATCCGGACTTCTCGCAGATCGAGTCGGACCAGCCGCAGATCGAGGTCAACCAGCGCTTCCCCCTGTTCTTCAGCGAGCTGCGGCCGTTCTTCGTCGAGGGGGCGGAGATCTTCGACCTGCCGGGCCCCGTGACCTTCGTGCACACCCGGACCATCGTCGACCCCACGTGGGGGGCGAAGCTGACCGGCAAGGCGGGCCGCTTCACCATCGGTCTCCTGTCGGCCGAGGACGAGGCGCCGGGTAACGTCGGCGACGTCGACGACCCGCTCTTCGGCGAGACCGCGCAGAACTTCATCGGGCGGGTGAAGTACGACGTCTACTCGGAGTCGCACGTCGGGGCCGTCTTCACGGACCGGTCGTTCATGGACAGCAGCAGCCGCCTCGGGGGCGTCGACGGCAGCTTCCGGCTGTCGCGGACGATGTCGACCAACTTCCGGCTGATCGAGTCGCGGCACCGGGACCTCGACGGGGTCGATCGCTCGGGTCACATCTACGACGCGAGCATCCGCAGCAGCGGTCGCAACCTGCAGTGGTTCGCCGCCGCCTACGAACTCACGCCAGATTTCCGGACCGACGTCGGGTTCGCGCGCCGGGTCGACCAGAGGCGCGTCATCACCAACGGAAGCTGGCGGTGGTGGCCCGAGAGCTGGCTCATCAACTGGGGGCCGGAGTTCAGCTATGGGCGCAACTGGAACTTCGCCGGCGTGCTGGAGGACGAGAACACGGGCGTCGAGCTCAACTTCGACTTCGCGAGGAGCATCCGGTTCAGCGCCGAGGTGCAGCAGGACATGGAGCGCTTCGGCGGCATCGACTTCCACAAGCGTCAGGTGTCGGTGAACGGCGGGGTCAGCAGCTCGCGCGCCTTCTCGGTCAACGCCAGCTACCGCCGGGGGGACGAGGTCTTCTACGACTGGGACAATCCGTGGCTGGGGTCCGGCGACACCGCCCGGCTCAACGTCACGGTCCGGCCCCTGGCCCGCCTGAGCTCGCGCCTGGGCGTCAACACCAGCCGCCTGACCGACCTGCGCGGCGGCGGCGCCGAGCGGGTCTTCGACGTCCGGATCTACCGGGCGCAGAGCGTCCTGACGTTCACCGACCGGCTGTTGATGCGCAACATCACCGAGTACAACACCTTCGACAAGGACCTCGACTTCAACGTGCTCTTCACGTACCGGGTCAACGCCGGCACCGTGTTCTACATCGGCTACGACGACCACTATCGACAGGCCGACCGACTCTACGGCGACCCGGACGGCGACGGCTTCGACGAGAGGCTCTTCTTCACCAGCGACCTGCGGCGCACGAACCGGGCGATCTTCACGAAGATCCGGTACCTGTTCAGGCTGTGACCGATGGTGGCGCTACTCGGTGGGCTCGCCCGCGATCGTGCGGCACATGGCCGTCACGATCTCGGCGCTCCCCACCGCCTCGCCGCCGGCGACCCAGTGGCCCGAAGCGTCCCACAGGGTCATGTAGTGGCGTCCTCTCCCGAAGCCGCGGCCGGTCTTGAATTCGAGCCAGACGGTGAAGTCCGCGATTTCTTCCTTGCCGACGGGGACGATGCCCGAGCACTCGGCGGCAGTCATCAGGCGATCGAGGTACTCGTACGTCGTCGGCCCTATGCCCAGGTCGCGCTCTACAACCGGCGCGACGAACAGCCGGGTCTCGGCAGCGGGCGGTCCCTGCGCTTCCGCCGGAACGGACGCGAGCAGGACGATTCCGAGGGCGATACCTGTCGGCACGCGCATGGCGAGTCTCCTTCCGGGAACGCCCGGCGCCGCCGCAGCCGGACTCGTGGCCGGACGCACCGGTGCGTGGGAACGAAGTACGCTTGAGTCGGCTGTAGTCGATTGTATCCCGGTGACCCGGGAGTCGGCGCCGCGGTAGGGACCGTGATCGCCATGAACCTTGCCGGCTACCTTCACGACCGTGCGGCTTGCCTGCGGTTCCGGTGCGCGGCACGTGGCAAGGCAATTCTCGTCACGGTCCTGACGGCCCGGACCCTTGGAGGCCGAGGCTGACGATGCGGACGCTCCGAGTCGCCCTCGTGCTCCTGCTCGTCACGCTGGCCGCGGACGCCCCGGCGGCGGGTCAGGGGCTGGAGCGGCGGCTGGTCGTCGTGGCTCCGGAGGCCGGCGATCCGCGGGTCGCGCACACCCGGGCCGCGATTGCGTTCTGGAACCGCACCCTGGCCGACCTCGGGCTCGACGTGCGTCTGCGCGAGTCGGCGCTGGTCGCGGATCCGCCCGGCCTGAGGGCCATCGAGACCTTCGCCCGCTTCGTGTCACAGCGGGGCGGCCGCATTCCCAAGGGGCCGGACGGCCCGCAGCCGCCCCCGGAGCTGACCGCCCTGGGGGGCGACGTAGTGGTCCTGCTGTCGCGCCAGCCGCTGCTGCCGTTCGCGTGGCCGCTGGTCGGATCGCCCGACCACCTCGTGGCGATCCGGACCGCCCGACCCGGCCGGCCGCGCGAGGACACCGTCCTGCGCAACGTCATCGCGCACGAGCTGGGCCACACCCTCGGGCTGAGGCACAACCGCGGCGGCGCCTCGCTGATGTGCGGCCCCTGCTCGTCGTTGGCCGCCCGAGAGAGCCCCGGCGGGTGGTTGCCGCTGACGGCGCGCGACCGGGCGCTGTTGCTCGCGCTGCACGGGGGCGGGCCGGCCCGAGAAACGGCGGCCGAGGCGGCCGGCAGCATCGCTCCGCCCCGTTGACTTCCGAGATCCCGGAGAGCCGTTGACGGCGGGCGACCGGGCGCTGTTGCTCGCGCTGCACGGGGGCGGGCCGGCCCGAGAAACGACGGCCGATGCGGCCGGCAGCATCGCTCCGCCCGGTTGACTTCCGAGATCCCGGAGAGCCGTTGACGGCGGGTGACCGGGCCCTGCTGCTCGCGCTGCACGGGGGCGGGCCAGCCCGAGAAATGGCGGCCGATGCGGCCGGCAGCATCGCTCCGCCCGGTTGACTTCCGAGATTCCGGAGAGCCGTTGACGGCGGGCGACCGGGCGCTGTTGCTCGCGCTGCACGGGGGCGGGCCGGCCCGAGAAACGACGGCCGAGGCGGCCGGCAGCATCGCTCCGCCCGGTTGACTTCCGAGATTCCGGAGAGCCGGCGGCGGAACCGTCCGATCGGTGGGAGCCCCTGCCCGCCGCACCCGCGAATCGAGTGCGAGCCCGCCCCGGCAGGTCGGGTGAGATCGGGCAAGGCGGCGAGCCGGTATCCCCCCCTGAAGCGCTCCGGCGCGGCGGCCGAACCGCATGCTAAGATGCCCGACCTCCGCCATGGGATCGGCTCCGCAACGCGACCTAGACGTTTCCCCGCGTTCCACGGTCGCATCCGCTCGGGCTCGGGAGCAGGCATCGTTCGTCGAGCGCCCCCTCCGGCCCTTCCTCAAATGGGCCGGCGGCAAGCGGCAGCTCCTACCCCGGCTTCGCGAGTTCTACCCGGCGGCGTTCGGGAGCTACCACGAGCCCTTCCTGGGCAGCGGCGCCGTCTTCTTCGACCTCGCCAACGCCGGCCGGCTGGGCGACCGCCAGGCCCGTCTCTCGGACGTGAACGCCGACCTCATCGGTTGCTGGCGTCAGTTGCGCGACGCCCCGGACGCGATGGTCGAGGCCCTGCGCTCCCTCGAAGCCGACGAGGCCGCGCCCGGCTCGCGGTACTACCTGGTCAGGGCCCGGTTCAATCGGGCCAGGGCCCGTTTCAATCGGGCGCGCGCCGAGATCGGTAACGGGAGCAACCCGCGGATCGAGGCGTACTCGCCGGAGGTGGCCGCGATGTTCGTCTACCTCAACCGCACGGGGTTCAACGGTCTCTTCCGGCTGAACGCCGGCGGGGGGTTCAACGTGCCGCGCGGGCAGTACAAGCGCCCGCGGATCTGCGACGAGGACAACCTCCGGCGCGTCTCCGAGACGCTCGCGGCGCCGTCCGTGACCGTCGAGCCCGCTGGGTTCGACACCGTGCTGCGCGCGGCCCGGCCGGGCGACTTCATCTATCTGGACCCGCCGTACGCCCCCCTCAGCGCCACGTCGGCCTTCACGTCGTACACCGCGAACGGCTTCGACGGCGACGACCAGCGCCGCCTCCAGCAAGTGGTCATCGGTCTGGCGGAGCGGGGCTGCCACGTGCTCCTCAGCAACTCGACGGCGCCGGCAATCGCCGAGCTCTACGACGGCAACCCCGACGCCGCGCGAGCCGGCCTCCGGGCCCACACCGTGCCCGCCCGCCGCGCCATCAACTCGAACGCTTCCCGACGGGGGGGCGTCGACGAGTACATCATCACCAACCTGCCGAGGCGGGCCGCGTAGATGGCCGGCGGTGCGATCGTTGCCGCGGGGCCGGCGCGGGTCCAGGGATGCAGGCGATCGGCGGCTCATTCCGTCGTCGGTGCGGTGACGCCCACGCCGTACTGGTAGACGAGCCGGCCGCCGAGCTCGGCGGTGGCCGCCAGCAGCAACAGACCCGCGAGCCCGGCCGCGCCGAACGCGAGGCGGGCCGCCCGGCGGCGGGTCGCAGCCGCCCCCGCGGGCGTCTCGCCGGCGCCGCCCGCGCGGGTCTCGCCGGCGCCGCCCGCGGGGGTCTCGCCGGCGCCGCCCGCGCGCGCCGGCCGGCCGGGAATGCCCAGCACCCACAGCCGGCCCGCCGTCAAGGCCCCGAAGTAGAGAAGGCACCACAGCGCCAGGGTCCAGTGCCGATCGACGACGGGCGCCGCGAGGTCCGGCGTGTAGACCTCGGAGGCGGCGGCGCGCCCCGTGAGGTAGGCGGCGGCCAGGGTCAGCCAGCCGGCCGCGTACAGGGCCGTCGACACGGTGGCGATCGGCTCGGGCCGACGGCGCAGCAGGGCCAGGAGCTCGGCCGCGAACGCGGTGATGAGCAGGCCGATGGGCAGATGCACCACCAGCGCATGGGCGTTGGGCGTCCAGTCGGTGAGCCCGGTCATGGGCGGTTTCCGCCTCCGGGAACGAGGCGCATGGTGGTGACGATACCAGCGAACGTCTTGCGGCGACACCGAGCGTGTCGTCGACGTCCGGGCTGGACCGGGGCTCCCACCCCGCCGGCATCAGCGAAGCTGATGCCCCGGCCACTGCCATGTCCTCCGAGCGTCCCGGCTGGAACCCAGGGCCTTCGCCGGGTCCGAGTGGAGGACAAACCCTGTAAATTTTCCATGATGTGGAAAGATTGCAAGGATGATTCGGCGGATCGACCTCGTCATCGAGCACGACGACGGCGCGCGTTGGGCGATAGAGGTCAAGCGTTCGTTGTCGGCCAGGGTCAGCCGCGGCTTCCACCTCTCTTGTCAGGATCTCGAGCCCGCGCGCGCCTTCGTGGTACACGCCGGAGACGATCGTTATCCGCTGTCGGAGAGCGTCGAAGCCATCGGGCTCCGGGAGCTGGCCGGCGAGCTGCGCAGCCGCTCGTGAAGGGACCTGCGTCGAGGCCCGGATTCGTCGGACCGACCCCGACGCCGACCGCGGTGATTCGCGCCGGTCCGCAACCTCCTGGTGCGTCTCCAACGTCTCGGCGCCTGGAGCTGGCCGGCGAGCTGCGCAGCCGCTCGTGAAAGGGACCTGCGTCGAGGCCCGGATTCGTCGGACCGACCCCGACGCCGACCGCGGTGATTCGCGCCGGTCCGCAACCTCCTGGTGCGTCTCCGACGTCTCGGCGCCGGTGCTGCCCGTGATAACGTGCGCGATGCGCGGGCCGCGCCGCGCGGCGGCCCCCCGAGACGAGGGAGTGTGAGATGACGGACAGAGGCTGGCGCCGGAGCGGCGCGCGTTGGGCGGCGGGTCTTGCGGCGGTTGCGGTCTGTGTGGTCGGCTTCGGCCTCGCCCCGCCGCCGACGGCCCCGCTCGCGGCGGCTGAAGGCCTGCCGTTGGCCCCGCCCGAATCGGTGGGCATGTCGGCCGAGCGGCTGCAGCGGGTCGACGACTACTTCCAGCGGTTCATCGACGACGGGCAGATAGCGGGCGCGGTGACCCTGGTGGCTCGCCGGGGCAAGGTGGTGCATCACTCCGCGCTGGGGTGGCGGCATCGGGAGGCGGAGGAGGCGATGACCACGGACGCCATCTTCACCCTGATGTCGATGACCAAGCCCATCGTCTCGGCCGCCCTCATGATGCTGTTCGAGGAGGGCCGCTTCCGGCTCGACGATCCGATCGCGGACTGGATTCCCGAGTACGCGGACCACCAGGTCCTGGAGCGCGACGGTCCCCGCCTGCGGCGGGTGCCCGAGGCCCGGCCCGTCACCATCCGCCATGTGCTGACCCACACGTCGGGGCTGACGCTGAACCCGAACGAGGCGGGGCTGTCGGACGAGGAGCGCCGCCACGTCACCAACGACGGGGAGCCGTTCGCGACCATCGGCGAGCGGGTCGCCCGGGCCGCGCGCATCCCCGGGGCGTTCCATCCCGGCGACCGTTGGCAGTACGGGTCGTCCACCGACTACGTGGCGGTGCTGGTGGAGAAGATCTCGGGCCAGCCCATCGACGAGTTCCTGAGGCAGCGCATCTTCGAGCCCCTCGGCATGCACGACACGTACTACAACGTGCCCCGCGAAAAGGTCGATCGGGTGGCGGCGGTGTACCGCCCGACCGAGGGCGGCAAGTCGGAGCGGATGCGGGCGCCGGAGTTCCGCGAGCCGACGACGTACTTCCCGGGGGTGGCGGGGCTGAACGGCACGTCGGCGGACTACTTCCGCTTCGCCCAGATGATCGCGAACGGCGGCGAGCTCGACGGCGTGCGCCTGCTCGGCCGGATGACCGTCGACCTGATGATCAGCAACCACACCGGCGCCAGGGACGTCTACGTCCGCGGCCCCGGTTACGGGTTCGGGCTGGGCTTCGGGGTGCTCGTCGACCCGACGAAGTCGTTCGACGCGCTGTCGCCCGGCAGCTACGGCTGGGGCGGCGCCTACGGCACCCTCTACTGGGCCGACCCGGTGGAGGACCTCGTCGGCCTCATGTTCATCCAGCTCCCGGGCCACGGGCCGCTGAACATCCGGCAGCGGTTCACCAACGTCGTCACCCAGGCGGTCGTGGACAGTTGGGCCGATCAGCGGCCCCGCATCTTCGGGTACGACATCCCGCGGTGACGAATCAGTCCGGCGTGACGCAGCGGAAGTTGGCGGCGTCGTCGGTGCTGCCGGCGCCGTTCCACCTCGCGACCTGGGGATAGGGGCAGAGCGGTCGGGTGCGCACCACGTCGCCGTCCTCGACCTTCGAGGCGACGATGCGCTCGGGGGCGCGGCCCGCCTCCACCCACGCCTCGAGGGCTGACAAGGCGTCGAAGGTGTCGGGCCCGGGGCCGCCCCGGCAGTGGCCCATCCCCGGCGCCATGAACAGACGGAAGAAGTCCTGCGTCTCGGCGAGCGCGGCGTCCGCGTCCGCGCCCTCCCCGATCGTCCGCACCACCTCCTCGTAGTAGTCGATGGTGCCGAGGGGCGAGATGTCGGCGTCGCTCCAGCCGTGGTAGAGCAGCAGCTTGCCGCCGGCGTCGCGCAGGGGGCGCAGGTCGGGGTCGTTCGCGTCCAGCGCGGGGCCGGTCCGGGCCAGGGCCAACGGCAGGTCACGGTCGTAGTCCCACGAGCGGAAGCTCCAGTCGGGGTCGCCGAACACCATGTATCGCATGAAGTCGTTCGCGGCCAGGTAGTGCGTGCTCCGGAACCGCTCGGGTCCGGTGACCCAGCGCGACCAGCCGCCGGGGTCGTCCTCGCCGCCGGGCACGAGGCCCGGGTAGATGACCTCGCCGCCGGCGTTCGTCGGGCCGCGCCAGATGTCCTTCACCGCCTGCACCTGCTTCGGCGTGAGGCAGGCCGCCTCGTCCTCGCCGGCCCGGCACGTCAGCGCCGCGGGATCGAAGCGGCAGGCGCGCGGGTCGTCGAGCACCCCGTCCTCGATGCCGTCGATGGCGTCGCAGGCGGCGGTGACCGCCTCGCCGAGCAGGACCGCCTTGGCGGGCGGGATCCAGCTCTCGGGGTCGTCGAGGGTCGCCAGCGCGTACCAGAGGTGGGCGCCCGCGTAGAAGCGGGTCCAGTTGTGGGCGGGGTTGCCGACCACGAGGCCGTCGAAGTCGTCGGGATACCGCTGCGCCTCCATCAGGCCCTGCTGTCCGCCCTTCGAGCAGCCGACGTAGTAGGCGTGCGCGGGCGGCGCGCCGTAGAACGCCTCGGTGATGGCCTTCCCGTGGACCGCGGTGAGGTGAAGCGACCGGTGCCCGAAGTCTTCGACGAGGTCGGGGCGGCCGAGGGCCCAGCTCGCGTCGAACCCGCCGGCGCGCTGCACGTGCCCGGTGTCGGTGCTCGACGTGGCGTAGCCCCGGTCGAGAGCGCCGGCCATCGCGCCGTAGCTGATCACCCCGGCCATGCCGCCGTTGCCTGCGGTGTGGAACTTGCCGTTCCAGGTGTCGGTGGGCAGCCACACCTCGAAGTTGACGGCGGGCTCGCTCGTGGCGGCCACCCGGCAGAACGCCGGGACCTCGAGCGGCCGCGCCGCCCCGGGCGGCGTGAATGGGCCCGCCGGCGTCGCCTCGGCGAGCCGGATGACGGTGTCGGGCAGGTCGAGGTCGGCCAGCGCGGAGCAGGCCGCCAGGGCCGTGGGCCGGGCCGCATTCCTCGCCTGTGCGGCGTCCCCGGTGGATGCCGCCGTCACGGCGAGTAGCGCCGCCGCCGCGGCGCCGCCGAACAATGCCGTCGATCGTGTGATCATCTCGCGCCCCCGGCTCTTGCGACCTCTCCGGCCGCTCGAATCCTCGTGGTCACGGTTCCGAGTGACCATCCCGATGCCCGCAATTGCAGCGAGGCAGATTGTAACGGCAACCGGGAACGGCGTTCGAGCCCCCGGTCCAGCCGCCATGACCTTCGTGGAGGAATCGCGGCGTCGCTAATCGCGACGACGCTCATCGACCACCGCGTCGAGGGGCGCCCGCGACGCGCCGGAGGCGACCGGCATGACCGACGGGATGGCGCCGCCGACGACGGCTCGATCGGTGACCGGGGGAACGGTCCCGCCGACGAGCCGTCGAAGGGTTGCGCCGTCCGTTGACAAGCGCCGTTACAATACCGGCACATTGGGGTGCGTCGCCTCCGTCGCGGCGCGCTTCCGAGGCCATTCATCGGCTTTGCCGAACCTGTCGAGGAGGAACGACGACATGAAACGCCTTCTGCCCGTCCTGTTGGCCCTGGCCGCCGTGCTCGCGGTGCTGCCGGTCGGCCCGCAAGCGCACTTCCAGCTGGTGGAGCCGGCGCCCTGGATCAACCTGGACCGCCTGGGCAACCCCCAGAAGGTCGGACCGTGCGGCGGCAACCCGAACGGCGACAACGCCGAGATTCTCTCCGGCATCGTCACCGAGGTCACCGGCGGCTCCAACCTGCACCTGAAGATCCAGGAGACGATCTTCCACTCGGGCCACTACCGCGTCGCGCTCTCGGTGAACTCGCGCAACGAGCTGCCGGCGGATCCGACCGCGGTCGAGAAGTGGACGGACCGGGGCCTCTACTCGGTCTGGGGCGTGATTCAGAGCCCGCCGCAGATCCCGGTCATCGCCGACGGCCTGTTCCCGCACTATCCGGTCGGGGATCAGCGCGCCTCGTTCCGGCCCGAGACCCCGATGGATCCCTGGGAGGCCGACATCCCCATCCCGAACATCAACTGCGAGAAGTGCACGCTGCAGGTCATCCAGTTCATGGCCGATCACGTGTACAACACGCCGGGCGGCTATTCCTATCACCACTGCGCCGACCTGAAGATCACGGCCGACCCCGCCAAGCCCATCGACGACCGCTGGCCGGCGCCGGCGGCGATGACCAACGACTGACGGCGCGCCGCGGCCGCGACGAGGGAGCACCCGCCTCTCGTCGCGGCATTCGGGCCGGCGGCCGGGCTCTTCGGGTGGGCCCGCCTGCCGCCACCTCGTTCTCCCGTCGCCGCCGGCGACGGGATCTCTCGTGACCACGGAATCCGACAGCGGGCTCCTGATCGAGCTCGGAATGACGGACCGGCAACGCGTAGATTGTCGGCGGAGACGGTCACGGCGCTCTACGCGGACTCCCGACCGTGCGCTTGCGGCGCGATGACCGGGAGCGTCGCGCGGAGGCAGGCGTAGTTCTGGGCGGGGGTCGGCGCCTCCAGCGCCTCCTCGAACACGCGCAGGCACTCGGCCGATTCGAACCCGACCCGCCGCAGCAGGTCGAGGTGCGTCGCGATGGGGAAGCGGCCGGGCTCGTACTCCTGCGCGGCGCCGTCCGGCTTGATGAAGTCGCCGTTCAGCAGCAGCCCCTGGCGGCCGAGGGCCTTCGCGCATCCGGCGTAGACGTGCTCGACTTGGCGCCGGCCCCCCAGGTCGTGCAGGGCCCAGGTCGAGACGATGGCGTCGACGGGGCCGTCCAGCGCCTCGTACCATTCTTTGGCCAGCACGTCGGTCCGTGTGAGGGTGGCGCGGTCCGCGTGGCGTCGCAGCCGTCGGGCGGCGATGTCGAGCATCGCGCGCGAGAAGTCGAGGCCGTGATAGCGCGCGGCGGGCAGGGCGTCGAGGAGGTGGGCGGCGAGGTAGCCGGGACCGATGCCGAGCTCGACGATGCGGCCGTCGGGCGGTACGCGGTCGCGCAGCTCGGACAGCATGAGGTCGAACAGGGCGAGGCGGTCCGGAGTCGGCTCGAAGCGCTCCGCCCAGTCGGCGGCGTACTCGGGGTCGTGGAACTCGTGGTCCGCTCCGACGATTGGCGTCATGGCTGTGCGTCTCCGCCCCGGGGTGTGAACGCGAAGGCGACGGATCGCGGGGTCGCTCCGACGGTCGGCGTCATGGACGTGAGTCTCCGCCGCCGTCCGCCGTGGCCAGCTCCGCCGTCGAGATCTCGCGCATGCGGTACTTCTGGATCTTGCCGGTCACCGTCATCGGGAACGCGTCGACGATCTTCCAGTGCCGGGGGATCTTGTAGCTGGCGATGGCGCCGCGGCAGAACGCGGTGAGGGCGTCGCCGTCGAGGATCGCGCCGGGCTTCGGCATGACCCACGCCGCCACCTCTTCCCCGTACCGCGCCGAGGGCACGCCGATGACCTGGGCGTCGGCCACGTCCGGGTGCGTGTAGAGGAACTCCTCGATCTCGCGCGGGTAGATGTTCTCGCCCCCGCGGATGATCATGTCCTTGATGCGGCCGACGATGCTGACGTACCCCTCGTCGTCCATGCACGCGAGGTCGCCGGTGTGCATCCAGCGCGCGTCGTCGATGGCGGCGCGGGTGGCCTCGTCGTCGTTCCAGTACCCCAGCATCACGCCGTAGCCGCGCGTGCACAGCTCGCCGCGCTCGCCGCGCGGCACCACCCCCCCGCTCTCGGGATCGATGATGCGGATCTCCACGTGCGGGTGAATCCGCCCGACGGTGTTGACGCGCTTCTCGACGGGGTCGTCGACGCGGGTCTGCGTCGAGACCGGCGCGGTCTCCGTCATGCCGTAGCAGATCGTGATCTCGCGGATGTTCATCCGCTCGCGCACCTGCCTCATGACCTCGGCCGGACACGGCGATCCCGCCATGACCCCGGTGCGCAGCGACGAGAAGTCGGTGTGGTCGAAGTCGGGGTGGTCGAGCTGGGCGATGAACATCGTGGGCACGCCGTAGAGCGACGTGCACCGCTCGGCCTCGATGGCGGCCAGCGTGTGGTCCGGTCGGAACTCCGCGCCCGGTGTCACCATGCACGCGCCGTGGGTGGTGCAGGCGAGGTTGCCGATGACCATGCCGAAGCAGTGATAGAACGGCACCGGGATGCACACGCGGTCGTGCTCGGTGTAGCCGAGGATCTCGCCGCAGAAGAAGCCGTTGTTCAGGATGTTGTGGTGCGAGAGGGTGGCTCCCTTCGGGGTGCCGGTGGTGCCCGACGTGTACTGGATGTTGATGGGATCGTCGAACGTCAGGTCGGCCTCGCGCGCCGCGAGTTCGCCGTCCTCGACCGGCGCGCCCTCCTCGAGCAGCGCCGCCCACCCGTCGTCGAGCACCACCGTCTGCTCCAGGGCGGGGCACTCGGGTCGGACGCGCTCGACGATCTCCACGTAGTCTCGATCGCGGAAGCCCCGCGACAGCAGCAGGAGCCGCAGGCTCGACTGGTTCAGCGCGTGCTGCAGCTCGCGTGCCTGGTAGGCGGGGTTGACGTTGACGAGAATCGCGCCGACGCGCGCGGTGGCGTACTGCGCGACGACCCACTCGAATCGATTGGGAGCCCAGATGCCGACGCGGTCGCCGCGTTCGATGCCCCGCCGCAGGAGCGCCTTGGCGAGCGCCGTGGTGGCGTCCCAGAGCTGTCGGTAGGTGGCCCGGTAGCTCTGCGACGACACGACCAGCGCGTCGCGGTCGCCGTGCCGCTCGACGGTGCGGCGCAGGTTCTCGCCGATGGTCTCGCCGAGCAGGCCCACCGGGCTCGCGCCGTGCACGTAGGAGGGCGGGCTCATGGCGTCTCTCGCGCGCGGAATCGAGCATACTGCGGGGCCGTGGGCGATGCAAAGCCCCGGCGCCCGACGGGTGCACGACATCGTTATCGGACGGCGACCCCGGCGCTGTCGGGTGCTCGAGTCACGGGAAACGGCTTTGGGCCAGGACCTCGCAACCGGCCGGGTCCATGGGCTTTCCGCCCCCGCACACAGTGCACGACATCGTTGTCGGATGGCGACCCCGGCGCTGTCGGATGCTCGAGTCACGGGGAACGGTCTGGGCCAGGGCCTCGCAACCGGCCGGTCCATGGGCTTTCCGCGCCGGCACACGAGGTGGCGCCCCGACCTGCGTGGCGGCGCACGACTCTCCTGTCGTGCAACCCGCGCCCGGCTGGCGGGGCCCCGGCTCAGCCGCGGTTGCGCGGCTTCATGCGGAACTTGAACGACCGGGCGGGATGGGCGATGGGGATGGGGTCGATCTTCAGCTCGTAGTCGGGCGGGTCGAGGGTCAGCTCGGCCTCGCGCACGAGGGTCGCCATGGTGACGGCGATGCCGACCTCGGCGAACCCCGCTCCGAGACACGTGTGCGAGCCGAGGCCGAAGGGCGCGAACGCGCCCACTTGGTGGTGCTCGTTGCGCGGTGGCGCGTAGCGGTCGATGTCGAAGCGCTCGGGGTCGGGGAAGAACCGCGGCAGGTAGTGCGGCACCGCCACCGCCATCAGCACGCTCTCGCCCGCCTCCAGCCGGTAGCCGCCGAACTCGAAGGAGTTGGACACGGTGCGGGGAAGGGCCGGCGCGGTCGGGTACATCCGCATGGTCTCGAGGGCCGCGCGGTGGGTGACGTCGAGCCTGCGGATGTCCTGCGCCGTGGGCCCGCCGTCGGCGAAGACGGCGTCCGCCTCGGCGGTCATGCGCTTGAGCACGTCGGCGTGCTTCAGGATCGAGTAGAGCATGAACGAGCAGACCCCCGCCATGGTGTCGAGGCCCGCGATGAACGGGCCGAGCACCCCCGCCCGCAAGTCGGCCTCGGGCAGGAACTGCGGGTCGGCCCGGTGCAGCTCGAGGAGGTCGTCGACGAGATCGGGGGCGGCGTCGCGGCGGCGCGCCGGATCGTGCGACGCCGAGACTCTCTGGTACAGCTCCTCCGCCCGAGCCCGCGCCCGGCGGAAACGGCGTCCCTTCAGCAGGCTGCGCGGGCGCTGGCGGGTCACGGTCGCGAGCAGAAGCGTGCGGACGAACACGATGAGGTCGTCGAGCCAGGCTCGAGGCGACGTGCCCGCGGCGAGGAGGCCCAGCACGTCGGTGGCGATGCGCTGCAGCGCATAGTGGCCGGACATCGGCCGGTCGGTTGGCCAAGCCGCGATCTCGCGCCGCACGATCTCGATCATCTCGGGGATGCGATGCTCGGCCGCGGCTCTCGAGTACCCCCGCTTCATCGCGTTTCGCATGCGGTCGTGCTCGGCGCCGTCCATACTCGTCACCGCGCGGCCCGCGCCGAGTTCCGTTTCGAAGTCCCGCCACGCCTCGGCGCTGCGCAGGTGGGTCCGGCCCTGCCTCGCCAGGAACAGGTTGGCTTCCGGGCCGGCGAGGACGGTGAGCCTGCGCCTGAACGCGCGCACCCGGAAGACCGGCCCCAACCGTTGGTACTCGCGCGTCAGGTAGGCGCGGACGTCCCCGGCGAGGCTGAAGGCGTTGCCCGCGAGGGGAATCCCCGGGGAGGCGGGGGGCGCCGGGAGCGCCACCGACGGCTCGACGGCGGCGGCGCCGGCGGGGCCGGGGAGCGTTTCGGCGCGAAGCTCGGTGAGGCGCCGGCGGGGCCCGCCGGCGCCATCTCGGCGAGGACGACGGCCGGTCTCCGGAAGGCGGCGCGGCACGTGTAGCTCTCCGGTCGTTCGGGCCCGCGTCAGCGCCCGATCTCCGTTCGGCCGGAGCCGTCCGCGCCGGCGGGCCGCGGCGAAGAGCCGTCCGCGCCGGTGTCCGGCGGGTCGTAGCTCAGCTCGACGTACCCGTCTCGCGGCGTCCACTGCACGCGCCGCGCCGGCAGGTCCGAGTCGTCCCCCATCCGGTTGATGTAGACGAGGATCTCGGCGTAGTCGTCCTTGATGGGCTCGATCAGCGCCCGGGATATCGTCTCCGTCTCCTCCGGGTCCTCCGCTTCGACCTCGATGACGAACGCGCCGTGCGCGGTGGCCATGTTGCGCACGTACCACCCCTCGTTAACGAGCGACGGCTCGTCGGGGTCGGCGGCGGGATCCGACGCCTCCTCGGGCAGGGCGTCGAGGGTGACGACCTCCAGCTCGCCTGCCACGTCGCCGGCCGGGGCCTCTCCGCCCGTGTCCATGGGCGCGCGCCGGATGTTCCAGTTCAGCACGAGGAGGGCGACGGCGCAGCCGGCCAGTCCGAGGCGGAGCCACGCGTGGAGACCGAGCCCCAGCAAACTCGGCACCGAGGTCCGTGGTATAAGTGGCATGACGCCGTCCTGATGTCGTTCGAGGGTGGGAGCCCCTCGCCCCCAGGCCCGTATCTCCACCGAGGATGTTCGCCGGACGATCGGTTCGCGGCCGTCGCCGGCGGCCCGCGTGCCCCGTCAGGGTAGCACGCCGCGAATGGGGAGCGCGGTCCGGGCCATGTCGGCGGCGCGGACGGCTGGACTGGAGCATGACTGCCATGATGACGGGAAGATTCCAGGGCGTGACCGGCCTGATTCTGGCGCTGTCGGTGTTGTCGTACGCCGGCGCCGCGCGCGCGCAGACGCTCGAGGAGATCGCCAACGGGAGCCTTGATGCGACGGGCGGGCGTGACGCCCTCGCGAGCGTCGAGAGCGTGCGGCAGACGGGCACGTTCACGATGAGCACCCCGTTCGGGGACCTGGAGGGCGACTTCGAGAACCTCGTCATCCCCAACCAGAAGCTCTATCAGAGCTTCGACAGCGACCTCTTCCAGCAGAGGACCGGCTGGAACGGGACCGCCGCCTGGCAGTCGGACAACACGCAGGGCGTGGTCGACGTCACCGGGACGCAGTTGGCGGCGCTCGTGGCGCAGTCGTCGCTGCACCCGTTCTGGGACTTCGGCGGCTCCGGGCCGTTCACGCCTGCGTACAGCCGGCTCGACGACGCGGAGCTGAACGGGCGCAACCACCGCGTCGTGCAGGCGAGCTGGGGGGGCGTCGACTTCCAGGTCTTCGTCGATGCCGAGAGCCTCCTGGTGTCGCGGATCCAGTTCACCAACGAGGTGCCGGGGATAGGCCCGGTGACGGTGACCGCCGACGCCTCCGACTACGAGGAGCACGGCGGCGTGCTGTGGTCGGCCGGCAACACCGTGGAGGTTCAGGGCGCGTTCCGGATCGACATGCGCATCGATGCCGTCGAGATCAACGGGGACGTGGACCACTCGGTCTTCGAGAAGCCCTAGCCCTAGCTAGTCCTGCCGGCCGTCACACGTGCAGGTTGCCGCGCCCCGGCCCCGCGAACGAGTAGAGGGTCATGCCGGCCGCCGTCGCCATGTCCACGGCGACGCTCGACGCCGCCCCCACCGAGACCATCGCGGGGATGGCCGCCATCAGCGCCTTCTGGACCAGCTCGAAGCCGGCCCGGCCGCTGACGACGAGTATCCGGTCGCGCAGGGGCAGCGCGTCGCGCAGCACGAAGTGCCCGATGGCCTTGTCCACCGCGTTGTGGCGGCCGATGTCCTCGCGCACGCACAGCAGCTCGCCGTCCAGCCCGAAGATGCCCGCGGCGTGGATGCCGCCCGTCGCGTGGAACAGGGTCTGCTCGGCCCGGAGGCGGTCGGGCAGCGTCTCCCAGAGCGCCGGGCGGCACTCGACCGGCGCGACGGGCGGCAGCTCCCGATCGAGCTCGTCCATCGACGCCTTTCCGCAGACCCCGCAGGCGGCCGTCGCCCGGAACTCGCGTTCGGGTCCGGCGGCCGGAGACTCCGCGGCGGCGCCGCCCGCGAGGGTGACTTCGACGCGGTCGCCCGCGAAGCTCGTCACCCTGACTCGGGCCGAGCCGCCGCCGGCCCCCGCCCGGTCTCCGACGACGGTCCTGAGCGACGTGATTCCCCCCGCCCCGCCGGCAATCACCCCCTCGGCATGGAGAAAGCCCGCGGCGAGCTCTTCGTCGTTCCCCGGCGTGCGCATCGTGACGACGAGCGGTCTGCCGTCGACTCGGATCTCCAGCGGCTCCTCGACGACGATGGTGTCCCGGTCGACGCGCTCGCCGCGGCGGCGCACGGTGACCGTTCTCAGGGCGGGCGAGAGCGCGGACTCGGAGGTCACGTAGCGATCATAGACCCTTCGGCGGGCGCGGAAGGCGGGCGCGCCCTCTTGCGGAGCCGGCGCCGTCGAGTCCAGCCGCCGAGCTTGCCGGATGCGCACTGCCGGTATGTAATGACGTGCGCACCGCCGCGGCGGGGCGCTCGGTGACGGCGCCGCCGAAGGCCGGCGCAGAACCCCCGCGATGCTGGCGTCACGTCAGAGTCTTCGGACACGCACTTGGCCACACGGTGGCATCGGCGACGACTTGCCGGCATCGCAGGCCTGAACTCCGGGCTGTGGCGCTGCGCCAGCTAGGGCTTCGGCGTCCCTGCCGGCGGGCGCATGGCGCCGAGGCGTGAGAATCCATGGGTCGAGCCAACATCCTGAACACGGGGACGAACAGCTACCTGGAGCTGATCGGCAACGGCAAGACGTACCGCGTGCCGCCGTACCAGCGCGACTACGCCTGGACGCAGGAGGAGTGGGAAGACCTCTGGAATGACGTCGTCGAGCTGCGGGACGAGCCTGACGGCCGGCACTACATGGGGGCTCTGGTCGTACAGGCGCGCGGCGACCGCGAGTTCCTCGTCGTCGACGGACAGCAGCGACTCGCGACGATCTCCCTGCTGGCCCTCGCGGTCATCGCCAAGCTCCGGCGCATGGCCGACCAGGGTGCGGACGAGGATCGGAACCGGGAACGCGCGACCGAGCTGCGCAACCGTTTCATCGGCGAACGGGACCCGGCGTCACTGGTGGAGAGCAGCCGGCTGCGCCTCAATGAAGTCGACGATCCGTTCTACCAGGACTACCTGGTGCAGCTCAAGGACCCGCTGAACCCGCGCGGCCTACCGCGATCGAACGCGCTCCTGTGGGAGTGCTACCGGTATTTCTCGAAGCAGATCGACGCACTGGAGGTGGAGGCCGACATCGAAGGCGAGGGCATCGCGAAGGTGTTGTCGGAGACGGTCGCTCGCCGCCTGCTGTTCATCCTCATCACCGTGGACGACGAGCTCAACGCGTACACCCTGTTCGAGACGCTCAACGCCCGGGGTCTGGAACTCACGACGACCGATCTCCTGAGGAACTACTTCTTCTCGAGGGTGCGCGCGGGGAACGACATCGACGCGCTGAAGCGCCGCTGGCAGGCGCTGATTGCCACGGTGCGGCAAGAGCGCTTTCCCGATTTCCTTCGCTACCACCTACTCTGCGAGCAGCCGAAGATTCGCAGGCAGAGGCTCTTCAAGCTGGTGCGCGACCGCGTCAGGACGGCGGACGAGACGTTCCGTTTCGTGGACGCGCTGGAGGCGCGCGCGGAGCTCTTCGCGGCGCTCGGCGACGTCAGCCACGGCTACTGGGTCGATCTGCCCGCGGCCAAGCCGTTCGTTCGGGAGCTGAACCTGTTTCGCGCCCGACAGATGATGCCCGTCTTCTTCGCCGCCTGGCGGCGGTTCTCGGACGACGACTTCGTGCGACTCCTCAAGCTCGCCGCGGTCGTCGCCTTCAGGTACTCGGCCGTCAGCGGCCTGAACCCGAACCAACTGGAACGGGTTTGCCACTTCGCGGCCAAGGCGGTAATCGACGGAAGCGCTGCGCGCCCGGGCGCGGTGTTCGCACGGCTTGGGCCGATTTATGTGGATGACGACCGGTTCGAGAGCGACTTCGCGCGGTGGTCCGTCAGTACACGGGGTCAGCGGGCGAAGCTCGGTCGGTACGTCCTCGCGCGGTTGGAGAGCGATTGCGGGGGGCGCACCGTCGATGCGGACACCGACCCGGGAACGGTGGAGCACGTGCTGCCCGAGAATCCGGCCGGGGGGTGGAGCGAGGTCTTCCCGCCGGACCGATGGGAGGGGGCGGTCGAACGACTGGGGAACTTGACGCTGCTCGAGCGGGCGCTGAACCGGGAGGTCGGCAATGGGCCGTACGCGGCCAAGCGGGCGGCCTACGAGTCGAGCGCGTACGCGTTGACGCGGGAGGTCGCCGCCCTCGCGCCCGAGGAGTGGACCCCGGCGCTGCTGGACGAGCGCCAGCGGCGGCTGGCAGCCCGAGCCGTGCGCCTGTGGCGGTCGGATTTCGCCCAGGAGTCCGCGCCGTAGGCCGGCGCGGACTCCTGCAGGGTTGGCTGCGCGCGGCCGCTGGTTTTCGCTGTCGCCGCGCGACGCTCCCGGCTCGTGTAGTATAGAGACCAGCACTGGACGCGCCATGGACATCTCCCGCCGCACGTTCCTGAAGGCCTCGGTCACCGGCGGCCTCGCGGTCAGCGCCCTCGGCTTCGACCTGCGGCCCGCCCACGCCGCCGTCCGCCAGCTCAAGATCCGGAACGCGACCGAGTACCGGACCGTGTGCCCGTACTGCGCCGTGGGCTGCGGGACCATCGCCTATGTGCACGGCAGCGGTGGGCTAAACACAAAGAACACCGTCATCCACGTCGAGGGCGACCCCGACAGCCCCATCAACGGCGGAACGCTCTGCCCGAAGGGCGCGTCGCAGATGGAGCTGGCGATCAGCCCGCGGTTGCGACATCAGCCGCTGCTGCGGCGGGCCGGCGCCGCCGACTGGGAAGAGGTCGACTGGGACACGGCGATGGACTGGTTCGCGCGGAAGTTCAAGGACTCGCGCGACGCCTCGTTCCGCGAGCGCGACGACGCCGGCCGCGTCGTCAACCGCGCCGACGGCATCGCCTGGGTCGGCAGCGCCACCGTCTCGAACGAGGACGCCTACCTGATCACGAAGACGATGCGCGCCATGGGCCTCGTCTACATCGACCACCAGGCCCGCATATGACACAGCCCCACGGTGGCCAGTCTGGCCGCCACGTTCGGCCGCGGGGCGATGACCAACCACTGGAAGGACATCAAGAACACCGACGTCATCCTCGTGATGGGCGCCAACCCGGCCGAGAACCACCCCTGCGGGTTCAAGTGGGCGGTCGAGGCGCGTGACGAGCGGGGCGCGAAGCTCCTGACCATCGACCCGCGCTTCACGCGCACGTCGGCCGTCGCCGACCGGCACATGCAGATCCGACCCGGGTCGGACATCGCGGTGCTCGGCGGGCTCATCCGCTACGTGCTCGAGAACGACCTCCACCACGCCGACTACGTGCGCGCCCACACCAACGCGACGTTCGTCGTCGGCGAGGAGTACGGCTTCGCGGACGGCCTGTTCGCGGGCTTCGACGAGGCCGCGAGCAACTACGACAAGACGGCGTGGGACTACGAGCGGGGCCCCGACGGCTACGTGCGCCGCGACCCCTCGCTCGATCACCCGCGCTCGGTGTTCCAGCTCCTGAAGCAGCACTACGACCGCTATACGCCCGAGGTGGTCGCGGACATCGCGGGGTGCTCGGCCGACGAGTTCCTGCAGATGGCCGAGATCATCTGCTCGACGGGGCGCGCCGACCGGGTCGGGACGATCATGTACGCGGTCGGCTGGACCATGCACACCGTCGGCAGCCAGATCATCCGGACCGCCGCGATCCTGCAACTCCTGCTCGGCAACATCGGCCGGCCCGGCGGCGGCATCAACGCCCTGCGCGGCCATGCCAACGTGCAAGGGGCGACCGACCACGCCATCGTCGCCGGCATCCTCCCCGGGTACCTGAAGGTGCCGACGCCGCCGCAGACCTCGCTCGCCGCGCACCTCGGCGACTCGACGCCGCGGCCGCTGGTGCCCGACACCGTCAACTACTGGGGCAACTATCCCCGGTTCTACGTGTCGCAGATGAAGGCGTGGTTCGGCGAGCACGCGACGCCCGCCAACGACTTCGCCTACCACCACCTCGCCAAGCAGGACGGTGACGCGACGTGGCTCACCATCTGGGACAAGGCTCACCAGGGGACGCTGGAGGGCTTCGTCGCCCTCGGGTTCAACCCGCTGCTCGCCGGCCCCGACGTGCCGCGCCTCCTCGACGCGATGTCGAAGCTGAAGTGGAAGGTGGTCATCGACCCCTTCATGCTCGACTCGGCCGAGTTCTGGCGGGCGCCGGGCATGGACCCCGCCTCGATCGACACCGAGGTCCTCTACCTCCCGTCCTCCCACTGGATCGAACGCGACGGCTCGTTCACCAACAGCGGGCGCTGGGCGCAGTGGAAGGAGAAGGCCATCGACCCGCCGATCGGCGTGCGCTCCGACACCTGGATCCTCTCCGAGCTCTTCTGGCGGGTGAAGGAGCTGTACCAGGCCGAGGGCGGGGCCTGGAACGACGCCATCCAGCACCTGACGTGGGACTACCTGAACCCGCGTGAGCCGACGATGTCCGAGCTGGCGAAGGAGATCAACGGCTACGACCTGGGGACGGGACGCCTGCTCTCGTCGTTCGGCGAGCTCGCCGACGACGGGACCACGAGCTCGGGCAACTGGATCTACACCGGCAGCTACACCGAGGCCGGCAACCAGATGCAGCGCCGCGGCACCGCCGACCCCACCGGCCTCGGCATGCACCACGACTGGGCGTTCAGTTGGCCCGCCAACCGCCGCGTGCTCTACAACCGCGCGTCGGCCGACGCCGAGGGGCGCCCCTGGGACCGGAGCCGGGCCGGCATCGCCTGGAACGGTCGCGAGTGGATCGGCGACGTGCCCGACTACGGCCGCACGACGCCACCCGACGCGGCCGGCGCGTTCATCATGACCGAGGAGGGGGTGGCGCGCCTGTTCAGCAGCCACCTCGCGGACGGCCCGTTCTCGGAGCACTACGAGCCCGTCGAGAGCCCGTCGCCGAACGTGATGCACGACAACGTGGCGGTGAACCCCGTCATCCGTTGGTACGACGGCGTGCGCGAGACGCTCGCCAACGGCGACGACGACTTTCCCTACGCCTGCACCATCTACCGGGTCGTCGAGCGCGAGCACTTCGTCACGAGCAACGTGCCCCTTCTGGTCGAGGCGATGCCCGACTTCTTCGTCGAGCTGCCCGAGGGACTCGCGGCGGAGAAGGGCATCCCGAACGGCAGCCAGGTACGGGTGTGGTCGAAGCGAGGCGAAGTGCAGGGCACCGCCATCGTCACCAAGCGCATCAAGCCGCTGCGCGTCAACGGCCGGGTCGTCTGGACCGTCGGCATCCCCGTGCACTGGGGCTTCGTCGGCATCACCCAGGGCTCGATGGCCAACCTGCTCACGCCGTTCATCGGGGACGCGAACACCCGCTGCCCCGAGTTCAAGTCGTTCCTGGTGAACGTGGAGCCCGCCTGACATGGCCGACTCTCTCACCATCCGTCGCGTCTCCGCGAGTCCGGACGCGTTCATTCCCATCAGCGCCCTGCGCTCGGGCGGGCCGACCTACGCCAAGCTCGTCGACATCGGGGCGTGCATCGGCTGCAAGGGGTGCGAGGTCGCCTGCAAGGAGTGGAACGACCTCGGGGTCGAGCCGACCGCCAACTTCGGCAGCTACCAGAGCCACCGGGACCTGAGCCCGAAGACGTGGCTGCTGATGCGTTTCAACGAGGTGGAGGTCGACGGCAACCTCAACTGGCTGATCAAGAAGGACGCCTGCCTGCACTGCGAGGAACCCGGCTGCCTGTTCTCGTGCCCCGCGCCGGGGGCCATCGTCCAGTACACGAACGGCATCGTCGACTTCAACCAGGAGAGCTGCATCGGCTGCCAGTACTGCGTCACCGGCTGTCCCTTCGACATCCCGCGATTCGACGCGGGCACGCGCAAGGTCTCGAAGTGCAACATGTGCGTCGACCGGGTCGAGGCGGGGCTGGAGCCGGCCTGCGTGAAGACGTGCCCGACGAACGCCATCTCGTGGGGCAGCAAGCAAGACATGCTGGCCCTGGCCGACAAGCAGGTGGAGACCCTGAAGTCGCGCGGCTTCCAGAACGCCGCCGTCTACAACCCGGCCGGGGTCGGCGGCACCCACATGATGTACGTCGTGCCCCATGGCGACCGGCTCGCCGACTACAGCCTGCCGACGGACCCGACCGCGAGCCCCGCTCCGATGACCGGGCTCATGTTCATGAAGCGCCTCGGTGCGTGGATGATGGGCTTCGGGGTGCTCGGGGCGCTGGTCCACTTCCTCCGCTACGGGCCCGAGCGGCTCGACGAGCACGATGACCACGGGGGTCACGGGGACGGCCCGGCTCGCGAGGCGCCGTCGGCTCGGCCCGGCGGCCGCGACGGCCACGGGGACGGCCCCGCCCGCGAGGCGCCGCCCGCCTGACTGCAGCTCCCCGGGCGCTGACGCCATGGCCGAACGGTTGCTCACCCGCTTCACCTTCTTCGAGCGCATCCTGCACTGGGTGGTCGGGGTGACGTTCGTGCTGCTGCTCGCGACGGGCCTCGCGTTCGCCTACCCCGCGCTCTTCTGGCTGACGGCGCTGCTCGGCGGGGGGCCGTCGGCGCGCGTGCTGCACCCGTGGGTCGGGGTGCTGTTCACGGCGGGCATGGCCGCGATGATCGTCATCTGGTTCCGCGACATGTTCCTGAGCGACGGCGACCGCCGCTGGCTGCGCGCGGTGCGCGCCTACGCGACGCGCGACAGCGCCAACGTGCCGCCCGCGGGCAAGTACAACGCCGGCCAGAAGATGTTCTTCTGGGTGCAGGGGGGGCTGGCCGTCGTCTTCGTGGCGAGCGGCGTCGCCCTCTGGTTCCCCGCCGCCTTCGGCGCGAGCTTCCTGCAGTGGATGCGCCTCGCCCACTACCTCGCGACCCTCGGGGGCGGCCTCTTCCTCATCGTCCACGTCTACCTCGGCACCGTCGCCTATCCCGGCACCGCGCGGGCCATGATCGACGGCGCCGTGACCGAGCGCTGGGCCCGCCACCACCACCCCCGCTGGCACGAAGAAGAGACTCGTTCGTAGCGGCGCGCGGCGGCCTGCGCCGGGACGTTCCGCACCGGGCTGCCTGCGGGGAGGGTCGCCATCGCTTGTGCGCTGGCAGGTTCGTATCCGCCCGGGCCTGGCGCAACACGGCGGCGGGTCGGTCCGGTCGGCCCGCCGCGACCGCGGCCGGCGGGATCACGGGCACGCGGGCCGCGGCCACCGTCGCCAGCCCCTCGCGGCGAGACCGCCCCGCTTGCTCGGGTCGAGCGTGCCTCCAATGTCCGCGGCGATGTCGAGGATCCGAATCAAGGCCGGCCGGCCCGGTGTACCATCGGCGTCGCATGTCACCCGACCCCGTCTGGACGGCTCGTCGGCAACGCGTCGAGCGCCTTCGCGGCGAGCATCCGCACGCGGCGGAGCTGCTGGCGTTCTACGGCGACGTGCTGGCGCTGCAGGAGCCGTTGCATGCGAGAGCGCGGGGCTCGCGGTGGCTGGCCGCGGTCGAGGCCGACGACGGCAGGCCGCCGTGCCTGCGTCTGTCCCGGCTCCCTGAACGGCCCCGCGAACGGGCCTTCCTGCGCTTCGTGCGGGCCGTCCCGGCGTCGGCGAGCGACCTGCTGCGGGCGGTCGCCGGGCGGTTGTCGGCGGAGCCCGCCGCGATGTCGGCGTTGCTCGGGGCCACGTTGGGCGGACAGCCCGTCGCCCCCGTCGCCGCTTCGCTCGACTGCGAGGCGGCGGCGCTGGAGTTCTTTCCGCGCGCCTTCCTGCAGCCCGTCGCCGAGGCGCTGGCCGCCGGGGCGGCCCGCGGCGCCGACGTCGACGCTTCCCCCGCCGGCGCCGCCGCCTGCCCGCGCTGCGGGGAGGCGCCGATTGCCGCGGTCCTGCGCGACCTGCCCGAGACCCGGGGCCGGCGGACCCTGCTCTGCTCGCTCTGCCTGATGGAATGGGCGTTCCCGCGGACGCGGTGCCCCGCGTGCGGCGAGGAACGCCCGGACCGGCGCCCGCACCACGTCTCCGAGTCGTGGCCGCACGTTCGCCTGGAGGAGTGCGGATCGTGCCGCACCTACATCAAGGCGATCGATCTGCGGGAGACCGGGCTCGCCGTCCCCGTCGTCGACGAGCTGGCCTCGGTCGAGCTCGACCTCTGGGCGGCGGGTCAGGGGCTGTCGAAGCTCCGCACGAACCTGCTGGGGCTGTAGCCCGTCGATGCAACTTCCACTCGTCCTCGGCGCCGGCGGCCGCAACGCCCTCGATGCGCTCGCGGACGAGCTCGAGGGGTGGCGACGGTACGGCCGGAAGACGGCGGTCGAGGAGTACGCCGGCATCCCCGTCTTCGTGAACGAGTTCTGGACGGCCAAGCAGCGGGCGGCGCACTCCCTGCACGAGATCTCCTATCGGGCGTGCTTCAAGCCGCAGCTCCCGCGGTTCTTCATCACGCGGCTGACCGAACCCGGCGACGTGGTCTTCGATCCGTTCATGGGTCGGGGCACGACCCTCCTCGAAGCCGCATTGCTCGGGCGCGACGCGCTGGGCAACGACGTCAACCCGCTGTCCCGCATGCTGGTCGAGCCGCGACTCGCGCCGCCCGAGCCTTCGGCCGTCGAGTCCCGCCTGCGGACCCTGGCCCTGGACGACGCCCCGCGCGAAACGGCGGCCCATCCCGCCGGGTTCGACGCGTTCTTCCACGCGCGGACTCTCGGCCAGATCTGCCGGCTGCGCGCGTACCTGCTCGATCGCGGCGCCGAGGGGGCCGACGACGACGTCGATCGCTGGATCCGGATGGTTGCGCTGAACCGTCTGACCGGGCATTCCCGAGGCTTCTTCTCCGTCTACACGCTGCCCCCGAACCAGGCCACCTCCATCGAGAGTCAGCGCAGGATCAACGCGCGCCGCGACCAGCAGCCGGCCTATCGCGACGTCGCCGCCCTGACGCTGCGCAAGACGCGCTCGCTCCAGAAGGACGTGCCGCGGCAGTCGCCGTCGGGAACCGTGAGGGGCTTCTTCCGGCAGGGGGCCGACGCCGCGTTCGACTACCGCGGCCCACCGATCGCGCTCGCCGTCACGTCGCCGCCGTTCATGAACATCGTGAACTACAAGCAGGACAACTGGATGCGGTGCTGGTTCGCGGGCATCGATCCCGCCGCCGTCGACATCACCCAGACCGCCCGGCTCGAAGCCTGGAGGGACCTCGTTCGCAGCGTCCTCGTCGGCGTCGCCCGGATCACGAGGCCCGGGGGCGCGTTCGCCTTCGAGGTCGGCGAGATTCGGCGGGGCTCGCTCCTGCTCGATCGGGTCGTCACCGACGTCGCCCGCGAGACGCCGTGGACGCCGGCCTGCATCGTCGTCAACGAGCAGACGTTCACGAAGACCTCGAACACCTGGGGCGTCGACAACAACCGCGCGGGCACCAACACCAATCGAATCGTCCTGATGCGCCGCAAGTGACGTGGACGGCGGAGCGTCGTTCCGCGTCGACTCTCCGCAGCGTCCACGCCGGTTCCGCGGCGGCCATGCGGCCACGCGGAGCCGCGGGCGACGTGGACGGCGGAGCGTCGTTCCGCGTCGACTCTCCGCCGCAGTTGCTGCGCGAGTACCGGCGGTGATCGCGCCGGTCAGGACCCGGTGACCGCCGCCGGCGCGTCGCGGGCCGCCCCGGTCTCGTCGTCCTCCAGCACGACGGCGGTGCCGTAGGCCAGGAGCTCGGCCGCGGCGCCCATGATCATCGAGGTCGAGAACCGCAGCGAGACGACGCCGTTCGCCCCCAGCGACTCCGCTTCCTCGACCATCCGGTCCAGCGCCTGCTCGCGCGACTCGGCCAGGAGCTTCGTGTACTCGGCGACCTCGCCGCCGACGATGTTGCGCAGTACCGCCATGATGTCCTTGCCGAGGTGGCGGGTCCTGATGGTGTTCCCGCGCACGAGCCCCAGAGTGCGGACGATCCGCTTGCCGGCGACGCGATTGGCGGTGACGACAGTCATTTGTGCACCTCGCGGTAGCGGTCGGTCTTCGCCGCCTTCATCCGATCGAGCAGCGCCCCGAAGAACAGCAGGGCGAAGCCGGTCGCCCCACCCAGCAGCAGGAGCCGTTCAACGAGGTTCTCCGTCTCCTGCCAGCTTCCCCAGAGGGCGTAGCCGGCGAGAAGGACCGCCCAGGCAGTCACCAGCCGCCATCCCAGCCCGATCAGCAGCCGGCTGGGCTCGGTCCGGGGCGTCTCCGACCACTCGTCGTCCCGCGGCGTCTCGAATTCGGACGTCATCGTCGCCTCCCGCACCGCGCGCAGGTTCTCGACCACGGCGCGGCAGACCCCGCACTGCTCCAGGTGCACACGGACACGCTGGCCGTCGCGCTGCACCAGCGCTCGGTCGACGTATCCGGAGAGCAGGGCCTCATCGAACGTCCGCCCACACGGCTCAGGCATGACGTCCTCCTTCTTCGAGCCGCGCCCGGAGCTGGCGCCGGGCGCCGTGCAGCCGCGACATCACGGTGCCGATGGGGATGTCGAGCACCTGCGCGATGTCGCTGTAGGACAGGTCGTGGAAGTCGCGAAGCACGATGATCTCGCGCTTCCCGGCAGGCAGGGCGGCGAGGGCGCGCCAGACGCGCCGCTTCAGCTCCTGGCGGTGCAGGTCGGCTTCCGGGCTCGCCTGCGGGGCGGCCAATTCGCCGACCAGGGCGTCGGACTCGCCGATGGCGTCGGCGGGCCGCCGCCCGCGCTGGCGCCAGAGGTCGCGCACCTGGTTCCGCACGATGGTGAACAGCCAAGGCCGCACGGGGCGTCTGGCGTCGAAGCGCTCCAGGGCGCCGAAGAACCGCAGCATCGCGTCCTGGGTCACGTCCATCGCGTCGTCCCGGTTGCCCAGCATCTGGAGGGCCAGCAGGTACGCGGCGCGGCGATGGCGCCGGGCCAGCGCGTCGCAAGCGGCCGGCTCGCCGGCCTGGGCCTGGGCCACGAGTCGCCGCTCGGACCCGTCATCGCCGGCGACCAGCGGCGCTGGCGCGGAATCGACCATCACGCTATGCACTACCCCCTCTACGTTATCGGCCGACCGGATATTCGCGGTGCGGTTCCGCGCCGGCCGGCCGGCCGGCGAACTCCGGGCGGTGCTGGGGCCGGGGGCCGCACGACGGCATCGACGACGCGCCGGCCGGCGCCCAAACGCCCGCTTCCCGCCAACGCCCGGTATGGCCCAGGATTGCACGACAAATGCGTGCGGCGCCTGCAGTGCGCCGGATCCGCCCCGATACAACACGTTGATGCTGTGGTTCTTCAAGGCGGCCGAGGGGCCGCCCAAGTTCATCGGCATCCACTGCGATCCGCGCCCCGATGTCCGCGAGCTGGTGGTGCTGTATCCTGATGGATCGGAGGAGAGCGAGCACTTCGACGACCTTGCGGCCCTGGTCGAAGCGGCCAAGAGCCTGGGCCGGGATCTGATTCGCCTGGGCTGGGAGCCGTGCCCGACCGCGGCCACCCCGACCCGCCGCGAGAGTTGATCTCTCCTGGAGCCCTCGCCGCCGCCCCCCGCTCCCCGCGCGCATGAACGTGTTCTTGATCGACGGGACCTACGAGCTGTTCCGGCACTTCTACGCGGTGCCGTCGGCCAGCGACGTCGACGGGCGCGAGGTTGGCGCGGTGCGCGGCGTCCTGGGCTCGGTGGTGTCGATGCTCGAGGACGACGTGACCCACCTCGGCGTCGCCACCGACCACGTCATCGAGTCGTTCCGCAACGCGCTCTGGCCGGGCTACAAGTCCGGAGACGGGGTCGACCCCGTGCTGCTCGGTCAGTTCGGCCTGCTGGAGGAAGCGATCGAGGCCGTCGGCGTCGCGGTGTGGCCGATGACGGAGCTCGAGGCGGACGACGCGTTGGCGTCGGCGGCGGCGCGCGCGGCCCGCGATCCGCGCGTGGAGCAGGTGTTCGTCTGCACGCCGGACAAGGACCTCGCGCAGTGCGTGACGGGGCGGCGGGTGGTGCAGTTCGACCGGCGGGCGGGCGCGTTGCGCGATGAGGAGGGCGTGCGGGCGAAGTTCGGGGTGGCGCCGGCGTCGATTCCCGATTACCTCGCCCTCGTCGGCGATGCGGCAGACGGGTTCCCCGGGTTGCGGGGGTGGGGCGCCAAGTCGGCGGCGGCCGTCGTCGGGCGGTACGGACACATCGACGCGATTCCGGACGACCCCGCCGACTGGGACGTCAGAGTGCGGGGGGCGGAGCGTCTTGCCGCCGAGCTCGCGGGCCACCGCGACCTCGCCCGGCGCTTCCGGGACCTCGCCACGCTGCGCACGGACGCACGTTCGTTCGACTCGGTCGACGACCTGTGTTGGCAGGGACCTCGTGCGGCGTTCTTCGATCTCTGCGCGCGGCTCAACGTCCCCGGCTACTTCGAGCGCGTCCGGGTCCTCGCGGATCGGTCGGGCCGGTGACGGCCGCCCTGTGCTGGCGGGGACCTCGTCCGGCGTTCTTCGATCTCTGCGCGCGGCTCAACGTCCCCGGCTACTTCGAGCGCGTCCGGGTCCTCGCGGATCCGGAGGTTTCCGCCCGACGCCGTTTCTAGTATCCTGCACCGTCCTTCCGGGCGCGCGGGCCCGGCGACGGCACACCTGATGCGACGACCTGCGAATCGGCGACTGCCCCACTGGGCGCGCGACCTGATGGACGCGAATCCGGGGGCGGCGCCGCCCACTCCCGACGATCCGATGCCGGCGTGGCTGGAGGAAGAGCTGACCCGGGTGCCGCTCTGGGCCCGGATCCGGGGCACCACCGACATCCGTCAGGGGCATCCGTATCTTCTCATCGAGGACGTCCGCCGGCAGCCGGTGCTGATGCGGCAGGCGCTCGACCTGCGCCCGGAGCTCGCCGCCCTCGCCCGGCGTCTCGTCGAGCGGGGCATCCGGCGCTTCGTCTTCACCGGGTGCGGGTCGGCCTTCCACACCGCCGAGCTCGGGGCGTTCCTGTTCCGGCAGTGGACCGGTCGGGCCACCGAGAGCCACGAGTCCCAGGAGCTCTCGAACCACTGGCGCGGAGGGACGGAGCCGACCGCCCTCATCCTCCAGTCGGCGACGGGAGGCAGCGTCGAGACCCTCGAGGCCGCTCGACTGGCCCGGGACCGCGGGGTCTTCACGGTCGGCTTGACTAATACGCCGGGGAGCGCCCTCGAAGAGCTGTGCGACGAGTGCGTCTGCTTCCCGAGCGGCCAGCGCTGCGGCCCCGACGTGTCGGTCCTGACGACGCGTCTGGTGGGCCTGTACCTGCTGGGGCTCGAGATCGGGACGGCCACGGGGGCGCTCGACGCTCCCGCGGCGGAGGAGCTGGGTGCGGCGATCGCGGAGCTGCCGAACGCGGCCGCGCAGTTCCTCGATGAAGAGGACGTGAACGTGTCGCAGATCGCGAACGCGCTCAAGGACCAGCGGGCGCTGCTGCTGGCCGGCGGCGGCGCCAACTGGTTCTCCGCCCGTGAGGGCGCGTTGAAGATAGAGGAGGAGAGCAGCCTGCTCTGCAAGGCGTACCGGCCCGCCGAGTACGCGCACAACGCGATCTCTCTGCTGTCGAAGGACGTCGGCACGGTGGTCGTGGCGCCGCCCGGCCGCGCCTATGCACGGCTGCACGACGTGGTGCGCACGGCCCGGGCCGCCGGCTCGCCGAGCTTGGCCTTGGTGGTCGAGGGGGACGACACGGTGGCCCCGGACGCGACCTTCGTCATCGCCGTGCCGAATACGATCGGCGAGCTGCTGATGCCGCCGATGGCCGCCATCACGTTTCAGTTGATCGGCTACTACCTGGGCGCGGTGCGTGGCTTCAACCCGGACACGCTGGGCGCCGACGACATCGACCACGCCCGGGCTTGGCTCACCGCGTTTCCCTTCGGGTCGCACTAGCTAGTGGACTGTCCCGGAGCTTCCTTGGCCGTCCCGTCGCCGGTCTTCGCTGGCAAGACGCTGCGAAGACGCCCCGCGACATGGGCAGCCTTTCTCAAGGACGGTCAATTGGCGCTGCGCCCTGACCGACTTCGGGCGCCGCCCCTTGATTCGTCGACGATTACGCGCCGCAAACGCATGCCGGTGTCCGAAGAGCCGCGACGTGGCGTAGAATCGAAGCCGTGCGGATTGCGGCTGACGGCCCTCGACGGCCTTCGCGTAACGCAACCCGCCGCTCACCCCCGGCCCGGCCGATCCGGGCCGCCATCGACAGGAGGAATCAGATGGTCCCCGAGCCGAGTGCTCTCGCCACGTTGATGTTCGCCGCCGGCGCGGTGCTCCCGTTCGTCGTCATCCTCGCCTGCGCCATCGTGAACCTGGTCAGGCGCTGACTCCGCCCGATGGCAAGGTCGACTGCGCGAGTCCTGTCGGCGCTGGCCCTGGTTCCGGCCCTGGCCGCGGGCGGGGCGGCCGGCCAGGACGGCGGGGCGGCGCACCGTCCCGATCCGCCCCGGCACGTGCTGGTCGTGCTCGACGGGCTGCGCCCGGACTACGTGCAGCCCCACTTCATGCCGGCCCTCCACGCGCTGGGGCGGCGCGGCATCGTCATGACCAGCCATCACGCGGTGTTCCCGACCGTGACCCGGGTCAACGCCGCGTCCATCTCCACCGGGGCATACCCCGAGACGCACGGGCTGATGGGCAACGCGGTGTTCTTCCCGGCGGTCGACGCCGCCCGGTTCCTTTCGACCAGCGACCGCGGCAACCTGCTGGACATCGAAGCCGCCGTCGACGAGCGCCTGCTGACCGCCGTCACCCTGGGCGAGGCGCTCCAATCGGCGGGCCACCGGCTCCTCGTCACGAGCGCGGGATCGAGTGGATCTTCCTATCTGCTGAACCACACGGTCGCCGGGGGCGCCATCCTCCACTACGAGTACAGCCTGCCGGCGGCGCTGCACCGCCAGGTCCTCGATCGCCTCGGGCCGGTTCCCGACGCCGGCGCCCCCAACCACAGGAGGAACCGCTGGATCGTCGACGCGTTCCTCGAGGTCGCCCTGCCCGAGGTCGACCCGACGGTGACGGTGCTGTGGCTCAGCGACCCCGACACCACCGCGCACCGGCACGGCGTCGGCCACCCGCTGGTCGTCGAGGCCCTCTTTCGGCTCGACGCCGAGATCCAGCGCCTGCAGGACGGTCTGGCCGCGGCCGGCCTGTCGGCGTCGACGAACATCTGGGTCACCTCGGACCACGGTTTCTCCGAGCATACCGGCGGCATCGATATCGAAGCGGTGTTCGCCCCGTTCGCGGGGGCCCTCGCCGACGGCTCGCCGCGCATCGTGGCCGGCGCGGGGGCCGTCTACGTGCGCGACGGCGATGCCGCGTCGGCGTCGGCCATCGCGGCCCGCCTCCAGGCGACGGAGGGTGTCGGGGCGGTCTTCACGCGGGCGGCGGCGCCCGGGGCCCAAGAGGGGATGGCGCCCGGCACCCTGTCGTTCGACCTCGCGCGGTGGGACCATCCCCGCGCCGCCCAGGTCCTCTTCTCGCCGAGCTGGACCGCCGCCGTGGGCCGGTACGGTTTTCGCGGCACGACGGCGCAGTCGGGCGTGGCCGGCCACGGCAGCTCGAGCCCGTTCGACATCCACAACGTGCTCGTGGCGGTCGGCCCTGACGTCAAGGCGGGGGTCGAGAGCGCGGTGCCGAGCGGGAACGTCGACTTCGCCCCGACGTTCCTCCACACGCTGGACATCGAGATTCCGGCCTCGATGCAGGGGCGGGTGCTCCACGAGGCGCTGCGCGACGGGCCGGATCCGTCCGACGTTCGGATCGAGTCGTCGGCGGTGAGGGTGGAGTCCCCCGACGGGCGGTACCGGCTGGCGGCCGTGGTATCTCGGGTCGACGGCCGCACCTACCTGGACTACACCACCGTCGAGCGGCCCGAGTAGGCGACGCTACGATCGGCCGCACCTACCTGGACTACACCACCGTCGAGCGGCCCGAGTAGGCGACGCTACGATGCCGGTGGCTGGCCCTCGTCCGGGGGACCGGCCACCACCCGCCCGTCGAGGGTGCACCTCGCGGCCGGCGTGCTGGGCGTAGCGGGGGTCGTGGGTAGGCGACGCTACGATGCCGGTGGCTGGCCCTCGTCCGGGGGACCGGCCACCACCCGCCCGTCGAACAGGTGCACCTCGCGGCCGGCGTGCTGGGCGTAGCGGGGGTCGTGGGTAGGCGACGCTACGATGCCGGTGGCTGGCCCTCGTCCGGGGGACCGGCCACCACCCGCCCGTCGAACAGGTGCACCTCGCGGCCGGCGTGCTGGGCGTAGCGGGGGTCGTGGGTAGGCGACGCTACGATGCCGGTGGCTGGCCCTCGTCCGGGGGACCGGCCACCACCCGCCCGTCGAACAGGTGCACCTCGCGGCCGGCGTGCTGGGCGTAGCGGGGGTCGTGGGTGACCATGCAGATGGTCGATCCTTCCGCGTGCAGGCCCGCGAGAAGCTGCATCACCGCCTCGCCGTTCTTCGAGTCGAGGTTGCCGGTCGGCTCGTCGGCGAGCAGGATCGAGGGCTGGCCGGCGACGGCCCGGGCCACCGCCACCCGCTGCTGCTGGCCTCCGGAGAGCTGGCTCGGCAGGTGCTTGGCGCGGTGGGCCATCTCGACCTTCTCGAGGGCTTGGTCCACCCGCTGCCGCCGTTCGGCGGGCCGCATGCCCCGATAGGTCAGGGGCAGCTCGACGTTCTCGTGGACGGTGAGGTCGCCGATCAGGTTGAAGCTCTGGAAGATGAACCCGATCTCGCGGTTCCGGGTGCGGGCGCGGTCCGACATCTTGAGGCTCGAGACCGGCCGGCCGTTCAAGTGGTACTGGCCGTCGGACGGCGAGTCGAGCAGGCCGAGAATCGACAGCAGCGTCGATTTTCCGCAGCCGGACGGTCCCGAAATGGCGATGTACTCCCCCGGGTAGATGTCGAGGTCGATCTCCGCGAGCGCGTGGGTCTCCACCTCGTCCGTGAAGAAGATCTTCGTCACCTTGTCGAGGTGAATCAGCGGCTGGGCTGCGTCGTTCATTCTGCTGGATCCTTCCGGGCGCTCCCCGCAACCGGCGGCAAGGGTTCGCCCGCGCGCTCGATCCTAGTTCAACTGGATGCGGTCGAACTCGTCCCACTGGGACATGTCCGACAGCACGACCTCGTCGCCGGGTTGGAGTCCGTCGCGCACTTCGATGGTGTTCACCGAGCTGCGACCCAGGCTGACCCGGGTGCGCACCGCCTCGTCGCCGTCGGGCAGCAGCCTGAACAGGGTGACGACGCTGTCTTCCTGGCCGTACACGGGGCGGCCCACGTAGACGACGTCGACGAGGCGCTCTAGCTCGATGGTGCCGTCCACGGTCAGGTCCGGCCGGGCGCCCCGCGGCAGTTCGCCGTCTAGCGACACGTCCACGGTGACGGTGCCTTGCTGCACCGCGGGGTCGATGCGGATGACTCGTCCGGGAATGAGCCCGTTGCGGGTGTCGATGGAGGCCGGCTGGCCGATCTGGACGTCCCTGGCCTGCGTCTCGGCGATCCGCAGCTCGGCCATGAGCTGCGTCGGGTCCCCGACCCGCGCGAGGTTCGTGCCGGGGGTGACGCTGGCCCCTTCCTCGAGCGGGACCTCCTGGAGGACCCCCACCACGCCCGCCGTGACCCGGAGGTCCGCGACCTCGTCGCGACGCAGCTCGTACATGGTCTCGAGACGGCCCACCTCGGCCTGCTCGGCCGCGAGCTGGGTCTCCATCGAGTCGACCAGGATATCGAGCCGCTGCTGCTCGATCTCGTGCTGAATGCGGGCCTGGTTCGCGGCCGCCTGCTTTTGCCGGAGCTGCAGCTCCGAGACGAGCTGGTCCCTGAAGAGCTCCTCGTCGAGGTTGGCCTCGTACTCCGCCTGGGTGAGCCTCGACTCCGCGGTGGCGACGGCGGCGCGCTGCGACAGCACGTCCCGGTCGAGCTCGACCTCTCGGCTCTTGTACCGGGCGCGCGCCGCTTCGAGCTGGAGCTGCGCGTCGAGGGCGCTCTGCTCGAGCTGGGGGTTGCTCAGCTCGACGATGACGGTGTCCGGCTCGACGGTGACGCCGGGCCTGAGGACGATGCGCTCGACCGTGCTGTTGGTGATGGCGGAGATCCATCGGATCTCCTCCGGCACGAGCGTGCCGGTCCCCCGTACCTGCCGCAGCATCTCGCCGCGTTGCACGGTGTCGGTGTAGACGGTGTCCCGGTCGACGCTGGGGGCGGCCGGCTCGAGGCGCGACACGCCGACCGTGATCAGGATGACCACGACGCCGGTGACCGCGCCGTACGCGATCCGGCGCATCCGCTTGGCCCGGGCGATGTCAGGACGTGCGATGTCGACCATCACGGGTTCCTCTGGAAGCCGCGACCCACCGTGAGCCCGGGCCGCGCCCCCGCAAGACTAGACGCTTTCCGGCTGCGAAAGGTCGCGGCGGCGCAGACTTCAAGTGGTTCGTCACGCCATGATCTTCGGGTACGAACCTGGTCCCGTTGACTACATCGTCAACGAACTCTTGGCCGTGGCACTGCACTGGTTGACCGTCCCAGAGAGAAGCTGTCCATGTCGCGGGGCGTCTTCGCAGCTTGGCCAGCGAAAAACCAGCGACAGGACGGCAAAGGAAGCTCCGGGGCAGTCCACTAGGCTTCCACGATGCCGGCCACCGCCGCCGAGATCCGCATCCAGTTCTCCGTCTCCATGTCCAACTGGTCCCGCCCTCCCGCCGTCAGCTCGTAGTACTTCGCCTGGCGGTTGTTCTCCGATCTCCCCCAGGAGGCCCGAATCCATCCCTGCTGCTCGAGGCGGTGCAGCGCCGGATAGAGCGACCCCTGGTTGACCTGCAACACATCATGCGACAACTGCTGAATGCGCTGCGAGATGCCCCAGCCGTGCATGCGCCCCGTCGCCAGGGTCTTCAGGATCAACAGCGCCAGAGTACCCTGCAACAGGTCGGACTTCTTCACCAGCACGAAACCTTCTCCGGAAACCGCCGCCAGCGGTCCGACTCCGGCGCCCGACCCCCTGGGAGCGGGCGCCGTTTCGCGGCGGCTACCCCTAGACAACCGACAAGAGATGTTGCACCCGCCGGGCCGGGATGTCAAGCCACGGCGACTGGTCCCGCTTCCGGTTCCAGTGGGGCGCCACGACCTCCGCGACGACCGTCGGGAGGCGACCCTCGCCGGACCCGCGTTGGCCGCGTCTCATGACGTTGGGGGGGAGCGGCGCCCCCGATCAAGACGGTTTGGGGTAGGCTTAACGGGTCGTGCCATCACTGCGCCTCTCGGGGCCGGGAGTCCGGCGCGTGGCCGGGCGTGGCGCACGAGGTCCGGTGGCCGCGTGACGCGGGGCCATGCAGGGCGCCTGAAGTTCCGTTTCGTCCAGGAGTCATCACCATGCCAAGAGTTGCCGTACGCCGTCTGCCGATTCTTATCCCGCTGGCCGCGCTGGTCCTCGGAATCGGGCTTCTCCCCGTCGGGCCGGCTTCGGCGCAGGGACACCACGGGCACCACGGGCTCGCGCGCGATCTGGGCCACGCCGACCCCGCCGCGGTCGGGCTGTCCGCCGAGCGTCTCGAACGGCTCGACGCCGGCATGCAGCGGATGGTCGACGAGGGCAAGCTGGCGGGCGTCGTGACGATGCTCGCGCGGAACGGGAAGGTCGCTTTCGTCGACAGCGTGGGGGTGCAGGACGTCGAGTCTTCGACGCCGATGACGGCCGACTCGATCTTCCTCATCTACTCGATGACCAAGCCGATCACGGCGGCGGCCCTGATGATCCTCTACGAAGAGGGTAAGTGGCAGATCGACGAGCCGGTGTCCAACTTCATCCCCGAGTTCGCCGATCTCCGTGTCCACGCCGGCGAGTACGCCGACGGCTCGCCGGTGCACGAGGCGGCGACCCGCTCCATGACGATGCGCGAGCTCCTGACCCACTCGGGGGGCCTCGACTACGGGTTCGACAACCACCCCGTCGCGCGCGCCTATCGGGATACCGGCGTCCTGGATGCCGACGCGCCGCTTCAGGACATGATCGACAAGCTCGGGGCGCTGCCGCTGCGGTCGCAGCCGGGCACCGAGTGGTTCTACAGCATTTCCGTCGACGTGCAGGGCTACCTCGTCGAGAAGCTGTCGGGGCAGCCGTTCGACGAGTTCCTGCTCGACCGGATCTTCCAGCCCCTCGGGATGGTCGACACCGGGTTCTTCGTGCCGGCGGGCGAGATCGACCGCGTCGCCCGCATTCACCAGGCCGGCGACGAGGGGCTCGAGCTCGCCGACAACGACGTGCGCACCCTGCCGCCGGCCGGTCCGTCCGGGGGCGGCGGCCTCTATTCCACGGCCGGCGACTACATGCGGTTCATGCAGATGCTGCTGAACGGCGGTGAGCTCGGCGGGGTCCGCGTGCTGTCGCCGCGCTCGGTCGAGATCATGGAGACGAACCACCTGCTGCCGGGGCCGATGAGCACGCGGCCCGCCGGGCGGGGCTTCAGCTTCGGGTTCGAGGTGGTCACCGACGCCGCCGCCGCCGGCGAGGCGTACGCGGATGGCACCTACCGGTGGGGCGGGGCGGCCGGCACCTGGTTCTGGATCGATCCGGCGACCGACCTCGCCTTCGTGGGGATGATTCAGCACCGGGGGCGTGCGGTCGGCGAGGTGCAGTCGATTTCGCGCAACTTCGTCTACGGGGCGCTGACCCGCTAGCCGGCGGCGCCCTGTCGTCTCCCCGGGGGGGCCCCCGCCGGCTCGCGGGACGCCCCGCCTCGACTCGCAGTCCGGGAGCCTGCGCCCTCCGCGGGGTCGGCTCCCGGACTGCATCGCCCATACACGTCGAGCAGATGGCGCCGGGTAGGCGGTCTGCCCACGGATGGCGCAACGCGCATTCGCTACGGGCGGCCGCGGCCCGCGTTGGGGCGCGGGGTCGGCTCCCGGCCTGACCGCTACGGGCGGCCGCGGCCCGCGTTGGGGCGCGGTCTCGCCGAACCGCGCGCCGGGGCCCGCCGAACCGGTGGGCTCGCGTCCGAGGCTGCCGGCCCTTCGGGCGAATTCGCCCGTCAGTCCGCGAGTTCGAACTCGCTCCACTGCGTCGTCGTGTTCCGGCGGGTCGTCCGGAACAGCACCCGCACGTGGAAGTAGACGTCGAACTCGGTGTTCAGCCAGACGTCTTCGGCGACGGGCCGGCGTTCGAGCCGGCCGGTGGCGTTGGAGATGGAGCCGAGGATGCCCCACCACAGGCGGACGCGATCCAATAGATCGAAGCTGACCTGGGCGATCTCGTAGGTCTCACGGTCGATCCAGGCCTCTCCCCGGGAGTTGTTCAGGGCGTGGTCGATGCGCCTGCGCACGGGGAGCCTTCCCGGCCGCGGCTCGAACGAGATCACGTAGCTGGGGCGGCCCCGCAGGTCCCGCACCCCGTCCAGGGTCGCGGTGAAGCGGCCGACCATCTCTTCGTCGAACTTGATCTCGTTCTCCGCCGCTTCCCGCTCCCGCTCGGCGCGCTTCCTCGGGTCGGCGAGCTCGGCCTGGAACTCTTCCCAGCGTCTCTCCTGCTCGCGCCGCCCCCGCGCGTCGATCGGCTGCCCGTCCCGGGCCGTCAGCCGGCGGAACAGGGCGCCCTGGTAAGGTTCCACCCGGTACAGGAGCGTCTCGTCGTCGGTGACCTCGCCATCTCCGTCGAACTGCCGGGTCCGCTGCGTCATCGCGCGGCGGTAGCGGGTCTCGAAGCCCTCCGCCTCGGCCCAGGCCGCGCGCTCGAGGGCCCGATCGATGATCTCCCGCAGCTCGGGGTCGACGGGGGCCGATGGGGCGGGCTGGACCCCGGCCAGGCCCACGACCACCAGTCCCGAGAGCAGCGGGACTGCGAGGAACCGGCAAAACCGCGGAGAACCGTGATGCATGATCGGCCGTGTAGGTAACCTCGCGGATTATCGCACGGCCGCCCGGCGCCTGCAGCGACGGAGGTTCCGGTTGCGCACCGCCCGCCGCACGGCGCGCCGTCTCCGGCCCCGTCGCCGCGGCCGGGTGGCCGACCGGTGAAGCGAGACGCTGCCGAGAGCGACACCGAATCGCCGGACTGACGACGCCCGGGCGCGGTTCGCACACGAATCCGTCGCCCGCCCGCCGCACGGCCGGAAGGCGGTGCACGACGAAGAGAAGTGAAGGCTACTTGATGGCCGTCGCCCCGATTGGCTATGCTCTGAGGTTGCCGACCGGACCGGTCCCGGGGATCGCTCGGTTCGCGGCCGGCCGTCGGCCGACGGAGCGCCGCCCCCGGCCGATGGGGTTCCCGGTGCGTCTTAATCGTCGTGCGGGCGACATGGCCGCCCGCGAGCGCTTGAACGTGGTCGCTCCGCGAGCCGCCGGTGCGCGAGTGCGACGAGGCAGACCCAACATGGATGAGGAAGCTGTGTCGAAGGCGATCCCGGAGGCCGAGCCGGCCGCGGCTTCGGCGGCTCCCGCCGCCATGATCGATGCTCACGGGCTGAGCAAGTACTACGGGCCGTTCGTCGCGGTCGACGACGCCTCGTTCTCGATTCCCCAAGGGCAGGTGGTGGCCTTCCTGGGGCCGAACGGGGCCGGCAAGTCCACCCTGATGCGCATGCTCACCGGCTTTCTCGCGCCGAGCGCGGGCCGCGCCGCGATCTCCGGCTTCGATGTGCGGGAGCAGCGCATCGAGGCGTCGAAACGGCTCGGCTACCTGCCCGAGAACGGGCCGCTCTACCCCGACATGACGCCGCTCGATCTGCTGCGCTTCTTCGGCGAGGCGCGCGAGATGGCCCCGCGGACGCTCGGGGACCGCATCGAGGCGGTGGTCGAGATCTGCGCCCTCGACCTCGTGCTCGAGAAGCCGATCGGCAAGCTCTCGAAGGGCTACAAACAGCGGGTGGGGCTGGCCCAGGCCCTGCTGCACGACCCGGAAGTGCTGATCATGGACGAGCCGACGGCCGGCCTCGACCCCAACCAGATCAAGCAGTTCCGCGAGAACATGCAGCGGCTGGGCCGCACCAAGACCCTCCTCATCTCGACCCACATCCTGCAGGAAGTCGAGGCGGTCGCCGACCGCGTTCTGCTGATCCACAACGGCCGCCTCGTGTTCGACGGCGCGGTCGCCGACCTCGAAGAGAACGGTTCGCTCGACGAGCCGTTCTACCGGCTGACCCGCGAGTTGCCGGACGCCGCGCCGGCCGCCACCGGCGGCGAGGCGACACCGGCCCCCTGACCGCCGATTGGGAGACGACGAACGAACGATGGGCACCAAGGTCAACTTCGCAATCGTCCGGGCGCTGGCCAAGCGGGACCTGCGGCTCTACTTCAGCAGTCCCTCCGGCTATGTCTTCATCACCCTGTTCATCTTCCTGAGCGCGGCCGCCGCGTTCTGGCAGGACCGGTTCTTCCTCGACAACCTCGCGAACCTCGACCAGCTCAACCAGGCCTTCCCCTTCCTCCTGCTGCTGTTCATCCCCGCCCTGACGATGTCGGTGTGGTCGGAGGAGCGCCGGCTGGGGACGGCGGAGCTGCTGTTCACGCTCCCCGCCACCGAGCTCGAGGTCGTGCTGGGCAAGTACGTCGCGACGCTCGGCATCTACACCGCCTCGCTCGTGCTGTCGCTGAGCCACGTCGTGGTCCTGTTCTTCCTCGGCAGCCCCGACCTGGGGCTGATGCTGGGGAACTACGTCGGCTTCTGGCTGGTGGGGGCGGCGCTGGTGCCGGTGGGCATGCTCGCATCGCTGCTGACCGCCAACGTCACCGTCGCGTTCATCCTGGGGGCGGCATTCTGCGGCGCCGTCATCTTCGTCGACTCCGTCGTCGCCGCGGTCAGCGTCGACGCCGGCCGGCTCGCGGCCCCGCTCAGCGTGTTCGCCCCGTTCTGGGATTTCTCGCGGGGAGTCCTGACCCTGTCGGGTCTCGCGATGTTCGCGTCGGTGGCCGCACTCTTCCTCCATCTGAACACGCTGATCGCGGCGCGCCGGCACTGGCCGCGGGATCCCGACGGGTTCCCGATGTGGGCGCACCAGGCGATACGGGTGGTGGCGCTGGCGGTGGCGCTGGCGGGGGTCAACATGCTGGTGGCGCGCGCCGCCGTCCGGCTCGACGTCACCGCCGAGCGGCTCTCGTCGGTAAGCGCCGAGACCCGGCAGCTCCTCGCGGAGCTGCCCGCGGACCGTCCGGTGTTCATCCAGGCGTTCCTGAGCCCGGTGGTGCCGGAGCTCTTCGTGCAGGCGCGGTCGAACCTGATCCGGACCCTCGAGGAGATCGACGCCCTCGCCGGAACCCGGGTCGAGGTGCTGATCGAGGACACCGAGCCGTTCTCCGACGCCGCGATCCGGGCCCGCGAGAAGTTCGGCATCGGGCCCCGCCAGATGCGCGACGTCGCGGGCGGGCGTTCGGAGATCGTCGACGTCTTCATGGGCGTCGCGTTCACCTCGGGGGCCGAGCAGCAGGTCATCCCGTTCTTCGACCGGGGGCTGCCCACCGAGTACGAGGTCGTGCGCACCATCCGCGTGGTGTCGGGCACCGAGCGCCAGCGGGTCGGCGTCGTCGACACGATGGTGAAGATCTTCGGGGGCCAGAACCTCGCGAGCGACCAGCGGTTGCCGCAATGGTCGGTGGTGAACGAGCTACGCAAGCAGTACGAGGTGGTCGAGGTCAACGCCGAGTTCCCGATCCCCGAGGACATCGACGCGCTCCTCGTCGCCCTGCCGTCGTCGATGCAGACCGACCAGATGGCCAACGTCGCCGACTACATCCGCCAGGGCCGGCCGGCGATGGTCCTCGTCGACCCGTTCCCGGCCGTCAATCCGACGCTGGCCCCGACCGAGTGGGTGGGAGAGGGGAACCCGTTCACCTATCCGCCGGGCTCGGCCCGGCCGGGTCCGCGGGGCGACGTGCGGCAGTGGATGCGGGACCTCGGCGTCGACTGGGAGCCGACGCGGATCCTGTGGGACAGCTACAACCCGCATCCGGATCTGTCTTACATGCCGTCGGAGGTGGTGTTCCTCGGCCCCGGCAACGAGAATCCCGAGACCTTCAACCCGGACGTGGACGTGGTGCGGGACCTGCAGGAGCTGGTTCTTCTGTATCCGGGGTTCCTGCGCCCCGCGAGCGGTCCCGACGCCGATCCGGAGATCGAGTTCGAGCCGCTGTTGCGGACCGGCGTCGTGTCGGGGCACACCGGTTATTTCTCGATCGTGCGGCAGAGCTTCTTCGGCCCTTCGATCAACCCCAACCCGGTCCGCGAGCAGGACGACGAGGACTTCGTGGTGGCGGCTCGCGTGAGGCGGGCGGGGCCTGCCTCGATGCCGCCGGGGGCGGACGAGGCGCCTGCGGGCGAGGCGGCCGGGAGCGAAGACGCCGCGGAGGGCGACGAGACCGCCGCGACGGAAGAGTCGGCAACTGCGCCGGCCGCGGAGGACGCTGCGGCCACCGCCGCCGCGGAGCCGGCCGCGCCCGCGGACGGGGCGCCGGGCGAGTCCGAATCGTCGGCCGCATCGGCGTCGTCGAACGAAGCGGAGGCCGCGGAAACGGAGACAGCGGCCGTAGGAGCTGCGGCAGAGTCGCAGCCCGAAACGTCGGGCGAGTCCGAATTGTCGGCCGAATCCGTGGCGTCGTCGGATGAACCTTCGGAGACGCAGCCGCCAACAGAGCCCGGCGAGTCCGCTCCGTCGGGCCAGGGGGCGGGAGCCGCGACCGGCACGGAGGCGATCGAGCCGGGCGCCTCCGAGCAGGACGCCGCCGGCGAGCCCGAGCTGCAGCAGGACGCGGCGCCGGCCCGGGAGCCCGAAGCGGTCGAGCCGGATCCGGCGGAGCCCGAGGCCCCGGCCGCCGTCGCCGCCGTTGGGGGCGAGTCTCCCGAGGCGGAAGAGCTCGACCTGACCGCGAACGATGAGGGCGAGTCCGGATCGGACTGGGCCACGGAGGGCCCCCTGAACGTCGTGGTGGTCGCGGACCTCGATTTCATCAGCGAGCAGTTCTTCCAGATTCGCGAGGTGGCCCCCGGCAACCTCAACTTCGACAACGTGACGTTCTTCCTGAACGCGATGGACTCGCTGCTCGAGGACGACTCGTTCATCGGGCTGCGCAGCCGGCGCGCCCGCCACCGGACGTTGGAGCAGGTCGAGGCCCAGACCGCCGAGTTCATCGAGCAGCGCACCCTCGACGAGCAGCAGGCGGAAGAAGAGGCGGAGCAGGCGCTGACCGAGGCCCAGAACCGGCTGAACGAGCGGGTGGCCGAGGTGCAGAACCGCACCGACATCGACGCGCAGGCCAAGCAGATCATGGCCCGCAACCTCGAGGAGGTCGAGAACCGCCGGCTGGCGGTGCTGTCGACCAACATCGAGACCGAGAAGCAGACGAAGATCCGGGCCAGCCTCGAGCGGATGGAGACCCAGATCCGCCGCATCCAGAGCTCGATCAAGACGTTCGCGATCCTGCTGCCGCCGGTGCCGGTGTTCGCCCTCGGCGTGGCGATCTTCGTGCGCCGGCAGCGGCGCGAGCGCGAGGGCGCGGCCGCGGCTCGGCGCCTGCGGGACTGAGCCGCTTCACGTTCCGGGGAAGCCGGGCGCGGATCGCGCTGGCTTCGATCGACGGAGTGGAACCATGACGGAGCTGGAAAAGACGACGGCATTCGGCGGCGCGGCCATCCTCGTCGTCGCCCTCGCCCTCGCCACCGCGCCGAGCCGCTCGGCGCCGGACGCGTTCTTCGACGTCGGCGAGACCTTCTTCCCCGACTTCACGGACCCCGAGGCGGCCACGTCGCTCGAGGTCGTCGAGTTCGACGAGGACACCGCCGCCGCCGCCGTCTTCCGGGTGATGAACCGGAACGGCCTGTGGACCATTCCCTCGCATCACGACTACCCCGCCGACGGGGCGGAGCGGCTCGCGAGCACCGCGGCCGGCATGATCGCCATCACCAAGGACGACTTCCGCTCCGACAACGTGACCGACCACGAGGCGTTCGGGGTCATCGATCCCCTCGACGAGACCGTGAGCACCCTGCGCGGACGCGGGCGCCGGGTCACCTTCCGGGGGGCGAGCGAGGAGGTGCTGGCCGACCTCGTCATCGGCGACCCGGTCGAGGGGCGGCCGGGGCTGAACTTCGTGCGCGTGCCCGACCAGAACCGCGTCTACGCGGCGAGGACCGACATCGGCATCTCGACCGACTTCAGCGACTGGATCGAGACCAACCTGCTCGGCGTCGAGCGCGACGACGTCAAGCGGGTCGAACTGAACGAGTACCAGGTCGACGAGCGCACCGGCAGCGTGGTGCGGCGGGGCGAGTTCATCGTCGACTGGGTCGAGCAGGACGTGTGGACGGGCAACGACGTGCCCGAGGGGAAGGAGGTCGACTACGTGCAGATGAACCTGCTCGTGGGCGGCCTGATGGGGCTGAGAATCGTCGGAGTGCGTCCCAAGCCCGAGGGCCTGTCGGGCAACCTTCGGCAGGCGTTCGAGGCGCGCACCATCACCAACGCCGACCTGCAGACGATGCAGGCGCGGGGCTTCTATCCGACCCAGGCCGGCGACATGTTGTCCAACGAGGGCGAGCTGAAGGTCCGCACCGACCTCGGGGTGCTCTACACCCTGCGCTTCGGCGAGATCCTCTACGGCAGCGGCAACGCAGTGTCGATCGGCGACGAGACGAGCGACGACGAGGAGACCGGGGGCGGCGAGAACCGCTACGTCCTCATCAACGCCGAGTTCGACGCCGAGGCCCTCCCGGAGCCCGAGCGACCCGCCAACCGCGACTTCGACAACAAGGCAGAGTCGCAGTGGACCGACGCCGACCGCGAGAATCGGGAGCGGGCGGACCTGCACGCGCAGTGGGAGCGCCGGACCGCCGACGGGCGCGCCCGCGCCGAGGAGCTCGCCACCCGTTTCGCGAGCTGGTACTACGTGATCTCCGCCGGCAGCTACAACCGGGTGCACAAGACCCGCGACGAGCTCCTGAAGGACATCGAGGACGCCGATGCCGCCTTCGAAGAAGACGGCCTGCACGTCGAGCCGGCCGCACCGGCCGCGCCGGTCGAGCCCGAGGAGGAGGCCGCGCCCGCCGCGCCCGCCTTGGAAGCCGAGACCGCCGAGCCTGCCGCTTCGACCGGCGCCGCCGAACCGGCCGAGCCTGCCGCGGCGCCGGCCGAGCCTGCCGCGGCGCCAGCCGAGCCCGCCGAACCGGCCGAGCCAGCCGCTTCGACCGACCCCGCGGCGCCGGCCGAGCCTGCTGCACCGGCCGAGCCGGCCGCACCGGCCGAGCCGGCCGAGCCCGCCGCGCCGCCCGCGTAGCCCGCGGCGTCGGACCGCCGTCGCCGCGATCACGAACCGCCGCCGCCCGCGGCCGATGTCGCGGGACAGGAAACCGCATGGGCAGGACACTACTGAAGAAGGTCTGGGACCTCCACACGGTTCGCCCCCTGTCGACGGGTCAGACGCAGCTCTTCATCGGGCTGCACCTGATTCACGAGGTGACGACGCCGCAGGCGTTCGATATGCTGCGGTCGCGCGGCATCGGCGTGGCGTTCCCCGAGCGGACGTTCGCCACCACCGACCACATCATTCCCACCCTCGACCAGGCGAGACCGTTCGCCGACCCCCTGGCCGAGGCGATGCTCTCGGCCCTCGAGCGGAACTGCCGGGAGTTCGGCATTCCGCTCTGGAACCTCGACAGCGAGCGCCAGGGCATCGTGCACGTCATCGGGCCCGAGCTGGGGCTCACCCAACCCGGCATGACCATCGCGTGCGGCGACAGCCACACTTCGACCCACGGCGCGCTGGGCGCCGTCGCGCTCGGCATCGGGACCTCGCAGGTGCGCGACGTGCTGGCCTCCCAGTCGCTGGCCATGAGTCCCCTCAAGGTGAGGCGCATCTCCGTCGACGGCGAGCTGGCGCCCGGCGTGTTCGCCAAGGACGTGGTGCTCGAGATCATCCACCGGCTCGGGGTGAAGGGCGGCGTCGGGCACGCCTACGAGTACGGCGGCGCCGTCGTCGACGGCATGAGCATCGACGAGCGCCTCACGGTCTGCAACATGTCGATCGAGGGCGGGGCGCGGGTCGGCTACGTGAACCCCGACGAGACGACGTTCGACTACCTGCGCGGGCGGCCGTTCGCGCCGGCCGGCGAGGCGTTCGACCGGGCCGTGTCGTGGTGGCGCTCGATGGCCTCGGACCCGGGGGCGGACTACGACGACGTCGTCGAGATCGACGGCGCCGGCATCGAGCCGCGGGTGACCTGGGGCATCAATCCCGGCCAGTCGGTGGGGGTGAGCGAGCGCATCCCGGCGGCGGGGTCGAACGGCGGGGTGGCCGAGGCCCTGGCGTTCATGGGGCTCACCGGTGGCGATCCTATCCGGGGCACGAAGATCGACGTCGCCTTCGTCGGGTCCTGCACCAACTCGCGCCTGTCGGACCTGCGCGAGGCGGCGCGCATCGCGAAGGGGCAGCGGGTGGCGCGCCGCGTGAAGGCGCTGGTCGTGCCCGGCTCCGTGGCGGTGCGGGCGGCGGCCGAGGCGGAGGGCCTCGACCAGGTGTTCCGCGAGGCGGGGTTCGAGTGGCGCGGCGCGGGGTGCTCGATGTGCCTCGCCATGAACCCCGACCGGCTCGAGGGCCGGCAGGTCTGCGCCTCGTCGTCGAACCGGAACTTCAAGGGGCGTCAGGGCAGCCCCACCGGCCGTACGCTGCTCATGAGCCCCGCGATGGTCGCCGCCGCCGCGGTGGCCGGCGAGGTGACCGACGTGCGAACGGTGCTGTAGACGCGTGAGCCGGCGCCGGAGAACGGCGCTGACGCCCGGCGGATTCTCCGGGTGGCAATCGGCCGGACGGCGGCGTAAGCCCGGTGAGTGAGGATGGCCGGGTAGGCCCCGCCGGCGGCGAAGCGGACGGGAGGGAACCGTTGTCCAGGCGCGAGATCGACCGCATCGAAGGTACCGGAATACCCGTGCGCGGCGACAACATCGACACCGACCGCATCATTCCCGCGCGGTTCCTGAAGGCGATAACCTTCGATGGGCTCGGCGACCACGTCTTCGAGGACGATCGCGCGGCCATGCCCGATCACCCGTTCTCGAACCCCGCCTACGCGGGGGCGCGGATCCTGCTCGTGAACGAAAACTTCGGCTCCGGCTCGTCCCGCGAGCATGCCCCGCAGGCGCTGAAGCGCTGGGGCATCGGCGCGTGCGTCGGCGAGTCGTTCGCCGAGATCTTCCGGGGGAACTCGCTCGCCATCGGCCTCGCGTGCGTGACCGCCCCGCGTGACAGGATCGGTGGGCTGATGACCCGGGTCGAGACGGCTCCCGCCACTTCCCTGACCTTGTCGCTCTCCGAGCGCGTCCTCGACGCGGGAGGGGAGCGCGTCGCCGTCGGCGTCGAGGACCAGGTGCGCGACGCCCTCCTCTCGGGGACGTGGGACGCCACGGGGCTGCTCCTCGACGACTTCGATGTCGTCCGCGGGGTCGCGTCCCGCGTGCCCTACGTCCGCGGCTTCTGAACCGCCGGCGCCGGCCGTCCGGGCACGGCGCGGCCTCCCGTCTGCCCGGCTCGACCGCCCAGCCCGTCCCTCGCCGCCTCGGCTCCGTCCGGCGCCAACCGACCCTCCGGGGATCCGCCCCGCTTCATGAGGAGATCCCCGGTGTCGCCGACGCGGCTTGCGGGGCAGGCGCCTCGGCTCCGTTCGGCGCCCAACCGACCCTCCGGGGATCAGCGCCGCCTCATGAGGAGATCCCCGGTTTCGTCGCCGCGGCTTGCGGGGAGGGCGCCGCCCGGCTGCCGCGGGGCCGTCTCCCGTCGGCCGCGTGCGCCCGGGCCGCCTCGAGAAAGGCGGCGGCGGCATGCGACGACTCCCCGGTCCGCCGATGGACGAGCCGCAGGTCGCGGGGAGCGCGCAACTCGGGCACCGGAACCGCCGCGAGCTGCCCCCGGGCGATCTCCGAGAGCGCGCACCGTCGCGGCAGCAGCGCCACCCCCAGGTCCATCTCGACCGCCCGCTTGATGCCGTCGAGACTCGGCAGCGAGAGCTGGATGTTGATCGACGCGTGCTGCTCTTCGAAGAGCCGCAGGACGAGGTCGCGCCGCGGCGACGGGTCGTTGTGCGCGATGACCGTCTGTCGCCCGAACTCGCTCATCGTGATGGCGCGGCGTCGCGCCAGCGGATGCTCCGGATGGGTCAGCATCACCAGCTCGTCGACACCCAGCCGCACCGACCTCAGCCCCCGCTCGCCGGGCGGATAGGTCACCAGGCCGAAGTCGAGGCTGCGGTCCAGAACCTCGCCCGGAATCTGCCGCGAGTGCACCCGCCGCATCTCGACCTGGGCGTGGGGGTGCTCCTGCCGGAACTGCACGACGATGGGCAGCAGCACGTGGACGGCTGCCTCGTTCACGCCGACGACCACCCGTCCGCGCCGCAGCTCCTGCAGCTCGCGCACCGCCTCCACCGCCTCGTTCCCGAGGCGCGACATCCGCTCGGCGTAGTCGAGCAGGACCGCGCCCGTCTCGGTCAGCCGCCCGCCCTTCGACGACCGGTCGAACAGTCGCTCGCCGAGCTCGTCCTCCAACCGACGGATCGCCTGACTCACCGCAGGCTGGGTGCGGTGCAGCCGCGCCGCCGCCCGAGAGAAGCTCCGCTCGGCCGCGACCACCTGGAACACCTGAAGCTCGTACAGTTCCATTTCGCCGCCTTCCATAAGCAAGTATTATCAAATCGTAACGATTATAAGCTTGACTTCTCGTCTGGCTGAACGTGAACTAGTAACGTGTCACACGAGCGAGCTGACGGTCGGCCCGTGAGCAGCCCGAGGCCTCAGCCCCGGGAACGGGGTCGGTTTCGGGCGGCAATCGGGGGCGTCGGCGGCGATTTTGCGGGCTGCTGACGAAGAGACGAGAATCGAGGGAGAGACACCGTGGCGGACGACAGACTGATCATCTTCGACACCACCTTGCGGGACGGCGAGCAGGCCCCCGGCTTCTCGATGAACACGGCCGAGAAGCTGCAGCTCGCGCGGCAGCTCCAGGTGCTGGGGGTCGACGTGATGGAGGCGGGGTTCCCGATCGCGTCGAAGGACGACGCCGAGGCGGTGCGCCTCATCGCCGCCGAGATCGACGGACCGGTCATCGCCGGCCTCGCCCGGTGCAACCCCGCCGACATCGAGTGCGCCGCCGAGTCGGTGAAGCCGGCCCGGCGATCGCGCATCCACACGTTCATCGCCACGTCCGACCTGCACCTCGAGCGGAAGCTGCGCATTTCGCGCGAGGAGTGCCTGCAGTCCGTGGTCGACAACGTGAAGCTGGCCCGCTCGTTCACCGACGACGTGGAGTTCTCGGCCGAGGACGCGACGCGCAGCGACACCGACTTCCTGTGCCGGGTGGTCGAGACCGCCATCGACCGGGGGGCGACGACGATCAACCTGCCCGACACCGTCGGCTACTCCACGGCGGACGAGATCGAGCAGTTCTTCACCGGCATCATCGGGCGCGTCCCCAACGCCGACAAGGCCGTGTTCAGCGCCCACTGCCACGACGACCTCGGGCTGGCGGTGGCCAACTCGCTCGCCGCGGTGCGCGCCGGCTGCCGCCAGATCGAATGCACCGTCAACGGCATCGGCGAGCGGGCCGGCAACGCGTCGCTCGAAGAGCTGGTGATGGTGACGCGGGTGCGGAACGACCGGATGCCGTACGCTACGGGCATCCGGACCACCGAGATCTACCCCACGAGCCGCCTGCTGTCCGAGCTGACCCACGAGCCGGTGCAGGCCAACAAGGCCATCGTCGGCCGGAACGCCTTCGCCCACGAGGCGGGCATCCACCAGGACGGGGTCATCAAGGACCGGCGCACCTACGAGATCATGCGCCCGGCCGACGTCGGGGTGGCCCAGTCGACCCTGGTGCTCGGCAAGCACTCGGGCCGCCACGCCGTCAAGCAGCGGTGCGAGCAGCTCGGTTTCGATCTGAGCCGCCTCGAGCTGGACCGCGTATATCGGGCCATGGTCGACCTCGCCGACCGCCGGAAGACGGTCGAGGACACCGACCTCGCCGCCATCGTCACCCGCCTGCAGGCCGACCAGTCGGCCGGCGCGGCCTGAGTCGGCGCGATGAAGGCGACGATTGCCCTGCTGCCGGGCGACGGCATCGGACCGGAGGTCACGGCGGCGGCCGAGCAGGTCCTGCGAACCGTGGGCGAGCGGTTCGGCCACGCGTTCACGATGACCTCGCATCCGGTGGGCGGGGCGGCCCTCCGCGCCGGCGGGCCGCCGCTGCCCGACGAGACCCGCGAGGCGTGTCTCGCCGCCGATGCGGTGCTGCTGGGGGCGGTGGGCGATCCGGCGTTCGATCGCGGGTCGAGCGAGGGGCGTCCGGAGACGGCGCTCCTGCAGTTGCGCCGGGCGCTCGGGGTGTTCGCCAACCTGCGGCCGGCGCGGGTGTGGCCCGGGCTCGAGGACGGCGGCGCGTTCAAGCCCGACCGCGTGGCGGAAGCGGACCTGCTCATCGTCCGCGAGCTGACCGGCGGCATCTACTACGGCGAGCCGCGCGGGGTGGCCGGCGACGGCCAGTCGGCGTTCAACACCATGCGGTACTCCCGGCCCGAGGTCGAGCGCATCGCCGAGGTCGCCTTCGAGAGCGCGCGGGCGCGCCGTTCGCGCGTGACGTCGGTGGACAAGGCCAACGTGCTCGAGACCTCCCGCCTTTGGCGCGAGGTGGTGACCGAGGTCGGTGCGCGTTACCCGGACGTAACGCTCGAGCACCAGTACGTCGACGCCTGCGCCCTCCTGCTCGCGACGAGCCCGAAGCAGTTCGACGTGGTGCTGTCCGGCAACCTCTTCGGCGACATCCTCTCGGACGAGGCCGGGGCCGTCGTCGGCTCGCTCGGGCTCCTGCCGTCGGCGAGCATCGGGGGACGCGGCGGGCTGTTCGAGCCCGTCCACGGGTCGGCCCCGTCGCTGGCGGGCCGGGACGTCGCCAACCCCGTCGGGGCCATCGCCTCGGCCGCGATGCTGCTGCGGCATGGCCTCGGGGCGCACGCGGAGGCCGATGCGGTCGAGCAGGCGATAGGATCGGCGCTGCGGGCCGGGCTCAGGACCGCCGACCTCGTGACCGACGGCGAGACGGCGCCGGCGAGCGGGTCCGCGATGGCCCGGGAGATAACGGCTCGCGTGAAGGACGGCGGGCCGCCCGAGGCGTGACCGGCGCGGGGCGGAGCCGTGTGAAGAGTCGTCGGTAAACGGCGCCCGCGGCGAATCCGTCTACTGACTGTCAAGGGCATTTCGTGCGGTTCCACGAACGGCGTCGTACGAAGTCGTCGAATCGACCATCATGAGAATCTGCTGCCTCGCTGGTGTCCCCGGCCGCGTCGCCTTGCTGACCGCGGTCTCCACCGTCGCCACCGCGGCCGCCGCCGGCCAGGCTCCGCGCCTGGACGAGGCAGCGGCACTCGTGCCGGCCGCGGTGGTCGCCACGGCGGCCGCCGCCGGCCAGGCTCCGCGCCTGCTCGCATCGCCGGCGGTTCAGGCCGCCTCCGACGGCGGCTCCGCCGGATCGGCCGTCGGCGATTCGGTGGCGGTGATCCCGTTCACCAACATCTCGCGCGACGAACGGGACGATTGGCTGGGGCACGGCCTAGCCGAGACGATCTCGGCCGACCTCGAGACGCGAGACGCCTTCACGGTGGTCGCACTGGAGCTTGTCGCGGCCGCCATGGGCGGCGGCGCCGGCAACCGGGACGACACCTCGGCCGCGGCGCTCGGGCGCGAGCTGGGCTCCCGCTGGGTCGTGGCCGGCGGCTACCAGCGGATCGGGGACCGGCTGCGCATCACCGCGCGCCTCGTCGACACGCTGAGCGGCAACCTCGCCGCCACCGCGAGAGTCGACGGCGCCTTCTCCGACATCTTCGACCTGCAGGACCGGATTGCCGGCGAGCTGACTCGCAATGCCGGGGCCCGGACGAAGATGCGCGTCGCGCCGCCCGTGCCGCCGGTCGCCGCCGACCTGCCGCCGCTCGGCGAGGGGGAAGGGGATTTCGGGCGCGCCCGTGCGGACGGCCCGAGCCCCACCGGCCCGGCAAGCGAGGGCGACGTCGGCTTCAGGCCTCCCGGTGGCGGTAGCCGGGAGGCGTTCCGCGAGGGCGCGGCCGGCTTCGCGCCCGCCGACGGTGGTCGGCGCGCGGACGCGTCCGGCGAGGGTAACGCCGGCTTCCCCCCCGCTCCCCCTGACCGCCGCGCGGGGGCGTCAGGCGGAGGCGCGGGCCGCTTCGATATCGAACGCGCGATCAGGGAGAGTCGGTTCGGCCGGCCGGGGGGGCGGCCCGACCCGGGCGCCGGCGAGGCCCCTTCCCCGAACGCCGGCAACGGCGACGTGACGGAGGGCATAGTTCTGCCGCCGGGCATTCCGGCGAACGCCGCCGCCTCCGGCGACTCTCCCCGCCGCGGGCCGGAGGGCTCGCCCCGTGGACCGGCCGCCGGCGCGGCCGAGCGGCTCGGCATGGGCGGCCCGCGGCCCGCCGGCGCGACCGCGGCGGGTGGGTCGGCGTCCGCCCCCGAGGCCGGCTTCGCCTCGTCCGCCCCCGAGGCCGGCTTCGCCTCGTCCGCCCCCGAGGCCGGCTTCGCCTCGTCCGCCCCCGAGGCCGGCTTCGCCTCGTCCGCCTCGCTGGGTATCCTCGCCGGCCGCCCGAACGTCACCGCCGTCCGGACGGCCCAGGCGCCGACAATCGACGGCAACCTCGACGACGCGGTCTGGCAGCGCGCGACCCTCATCACCGATTTCGTGCAGCAGAGCCCCCTCGAGGGGCAGCCGGCGACCGAGGACACCGAGGTCTACATCGCCTACGACGACGAGCACCTGTATTTCGGGATCTACGCGCACTACTCGGAGCCCTCGATGATGCGCGCGAACCGGGTCGACCGCGACCAGGCGTTCTTCGGCGACGATCTCATCTCGGTCTACTTCGATACCTTTCTCGACCAGCAGCGGGCCTACGTCTTCTCGGTGAACGGTTACGGCGTCCAGAACGACTCGATCCTGGAGGCGCGGGGCGGCGGTGGCAGCGGCCGTGGCGGCGGCGGCCGCGGCGGCCGGGGCGGGTTCTCCATGGGAGGCAGCTTCACCGGCGTGCGCTGGGGCGACCGGTCGTGGGACGCGCTGTACGAGACGGGCGGCGCCGTGGTGGACGACGGGTGGACGGCCGAGATGGCCATCCCGTTCAAGAGCCTGCGGTATCCCAGCAACCCGGCCCATCGCTGGGGGTTCCAGATTGCCCGGCGCATCCGCGGCAAGGACGAGACCGTCGTCTGGTCGCCGATGTCGCGCGACGTGTCCGGTCTGCTGCCCCAGATGGGGGTGATCGACGGGCTCAGCGGCCTGTCCACCAGCCGCAACCTGGAGATCCTGCCGACCGCCACCGCCATCCGGATCGACAGCCTCGACCGCAGCGCGGGCGGGCTCACCGACGAGGCGCAGCCGGAGGGCGGCGTCAACCTGAAGTACGGCGTGACGTCCAACCTCACCCTCGACGTCACCTACAACCCCGACTTCTCGCAGATCGAGTCCGACCGGCCGCAGATCGAGGTGAACCAGCGGTTCCCGCTGTTCTATCCCGAGATGCGCCCGTTCTTCCTCGAGGGGCAGGAGATCTTCAACATGCCGGGGCCGGTGAACTTCGTGCACACGCGCACGATCGTCGACCCCCGCTACGGCGGCAAGCTCACCGGCAAGGTCGGCAACACGACCCTGGGCGTGCTGGTCGCCAACGACGAGGCGCCGGGCAACCTCGGCGACGCCTACCGGGACAGCGACTTCCGCTACGGGAAGACCGCCGACGTGGTCATCGGGCGGGTGCGCTACGACCTCTACGCAGAGTCGCACGTCGGGGCCATCGTCACCGATCGGGAGTTCCTCGGCGGCTACAGCCGGCTGGGCGGCCTCGACGGCAACTTCCGGCTGAGCGACGCGACGTCGATCGGGTTCCGGGCCATCACGTCGCAGAACCGCGACTGCGGGGCCTGGGGCGGGGAGGGCTGCCTGGAGGCGTTCGAAGACACGGGCGGGAACATGTTCGACGTCGGCCTCCGCAGCAACGGCCGCAACCTGACCTATTTCCTGGCCGGCTACACCATCGACCCGCAGTTCGACACCGCGGTCGGCTTCGTCCGCCGGCGCGACATCAAGGCGGGCGTCGGCAACGTCGGCTACCGCTGGTGGCCGGAGAGCTGGCTCATCAACTGGGGCCCGACGTTCAACTACACCCGGAACTGGAACTTCGAGAACGTCCTCGAGGACGAGATGGCCAGTGCGGGCGTGAACTTCTCGTTCGCCCGGAACATCCGCGTGAACGCCGGCTACAGCCGCGACATGGAGCGGTTCGGCGGCATCGACTTCGACAAGGAGTACTACTCGTTCGGCGGCAACGTCAGCACGATTCGGGAGCTCTCGATCGGCGGGTTCTTCAGCTACGGCGACCAGGTGCGGTACGACCTCGCGAACCCCGCGAACTCGTTCCTGGGGACGGGCGGCCGCGGCGGCGTCTTCATGTCCCTCCGGCCCTTCAGCCGGCTCCAGTCGCAGGTCAACATCAACACGAGCAACCTGATCGATCCCTTCTCGGACGTCGAGATCTTCGATGTCAAGATCTACAGGGCGTTGACCACCTTCCAGTTCACGGATCGGCTGCTCCTGCGCAACATCCTGGAATACAACACGTTTCAGCGGACCCTGGGAGCGAACGTGCTGTTCACGTACCGGATAAACTCCGGGACCGTGTTCTTCATCGGCTACGACGACCGGTACCAGCAGGGCGACCTGATATTCGACACCACGAACAGCCGGTACGCGTACCAGGGCAACCCGGTCTTCTACACGACGGACCTCATGCGGACCAACCGCGCGTTCTTCACCAAGATCTCGTACCTGTTCCGGTACTGATCGCGCACCCCGGGCGCCGCCTAGACCGCTCTCCGCGGCGCCCGGGGCGCCCGTCGGGCGCCGTTCGCGCCCGCCGACCTGCGGTCCGTACGAGAGTCCGGGGCGACAGGGCGCGGCATCCGTGCCCCCTCCGCGGCCCGGCTCGCCGTGACCCGGGCGCGACCGAAGCCGACCCGGGCTGCGTCATACCTCCCGATGGCATGTATGCTGTTTAGTGAGCTTCGTCGACCATGAACCGACCACGCACCCCCGTCGCCCGTCTCGCCCTGCTCGCCTGGACCGTCGCCGCCACCGCATCCGCCCAGGGTCTCGGCACGTTGACCGGAACCGTGACGACGGTCGCGGGCACCCCGGTCGAGGGCCTGCGGCTGACCTTCACCGGGTCCGACGCCGTGCTGACGGCAGTGACCGACGCCGACGGCGACTTTCGGCTCGAAAGCCTCCAGCCCGGGCTCTACGACCCGACCATCGACGATCCGGCGCAGGCGGTGGAGCCCTCGTTCCCGATCACGGTGGTCGCCGACATCATCATCCGTCGGGACTTCACGCTGCGCAGCGCCGCCGACGTCCAGGTCCGGGTGCGCGGGAGGGACCGTCTGTTGGGGTCGGGCCCGGGGCTCACCACCACGGTCGAGGGCCTCGACGCGTTCGAGGCCCGTGACCACTCGGTCGCGACGTTCCTGCGGCGGGTGCCCGGCGTGAACATGAGCCGGGCCGGCGGCGTGGGCCACCCGACCGCCGTCCGGCTGCGGGGGGCGCCGGTCGGCGACCGGTTCCTGCTGACCGACGGGCTGCCCTTTCCCGGATTCGCGGCGGAGCTCGACGTTCCGACGCACCTGGAATGGGCCGGGTTCGAGGCGGTCCGGGGCACGACGTCGACGCTGCACGGGGACCTCGGGGGCGGGGTTCAGCGCCTCGGGAAGGTGGCCGGCGACCCGCGGGCGCGGCGCGTGTCGGTGGGGATCGAGACCGGGGACCTGGGTTGGCGCCAGTATGAGGCGGCCACCACCGGCAGCCGGGGAGACTACGACTGGAGCATCGCGGGCCAGCACCTTGAGACCGCCAACGAGCAGCCGAACAGCGAGTTCGTGCGGACCGGGGTGGCCGGGACCGTCGGCCTCGCGCGCGAGAACCTGTCGATGGACTTCACGTTCCGCGGTGAGGTGGCGGCGGTCGGGCGGCCGGGACCGACGTCGCTCGTGCGCGCCGACTTGGATGCCTCGGAGGAGCGCACGCGGCTGATGTCCGGCGTCACGCTGGGGCTGCGCCGGGGCCGGAGCCTGCACGAGGGTCGTCTCCTCGTGTCTCGGACGGAGCGCGAGACTCTGAACCCGTTGGACTCCCGCGCCATCAGTATGTTTCCGGTCGACCGCGCGGGGATGCGGCTCGATCTGCCGGACTTCACGCTCGCGGACGGGTTCCGAGACGACCACCAGGCGGCTCGGCTCGCCTACGAGTGGTCCTTCCGGGCCGACGAGTTCCATACGCTGGTGTTCGGCGGCTGGGCCGACGTGCAGGCCGGGCGATTCGGCGCCCCCCTGGTCGTCGATTCCACGGGGGACGCCGCGGACGGTACCGCGGAGGAGGTCGTGGACGACGCCGCGAGGGTCCCGGCGGGGTTCGACCAGCAGCGGCTCGACCTAGTGGCGTACGGCGAGGACCGCATACAGGTGTTCGACAACCTGACGGTCACCGCAGGGGGGCGGTTCGAGCGGCACGGGCCCTATCCGCTCGCGGTGATGCCGCGCGCGTCGGTGCGCTACGACCTCGGACCCGGCGTCTTCGTGCACGGCAGCGCGGGCACCGGGGCGGCGGCGCCGACGCTGGCGCAGCGGTTCCGGGACACCCTCTGGTTCCGCGGGAACCCCGAGCTGCAGATCGCCCGCAGCCGGGTGTTCGACGGCGGGCTGACCGCCTCCCTGTGGGGAGAGCGGGCCCAGGTCGATCTCACCGGGTTCCGGCACGCGTATCAGGACCTCGTCGTGTTGGGGGGGGTGGACCTTCCTGCCCTCGAGTCGCTCGCCGCGTTCCGCCGGCTGAGGCTGTCGGCGCGGCGGCAGCTCGTGGAGGACGTGCTGGCCGGACTCCGCGACCCGCTGGTGGCCACCGCGACCTTCGACGAGGCCCGCACGAGTTTCGTCAACCTGCCGGCGAGCCGGGCGCAGGGCGTGGAGGCGTCGTTCACGGCGACGCCGGTGTCCGCGGTCGAGCTCGGCGCCGCCTACGCGTGGACCGACAGCCTCGTGACCCGCGGCGTCGAGCGGATGGAGGCCGGCGAGTGGCTGCCCGGCGTGCCGCGGCACAAGGTCACGTTCACCGGCGCTCTCGACGTCGGACCCGTCGCCGTCGGCGCCACGATGACCTGGGTCGGGGAGCGGCGGCCGGACAGCGATTTCTTCAGCGAGGTGTTCGGCGTCGACATGCTGGCCGCCTACCGGCGATGGGACGCGTACGCCCAGGTGCGTCTCGGCGACCGCATCAGCGTGTCGGTCGTCGGCGAGAACCTGACCGACGAGCGGTACGAGGACTGGGCCGGTTTCCCGGCGCTGGGCCGCTTCGTCCGCGCGGGGGTGCAGGTGGGCTTCTAGGCTTCCGGCGTCGTGGAAGCGGTGCGGCATTTCGGCAGGGCTGGTTGGGCGGCGAGGGGAGCCGTAGGCGACGCTCTCCGGGCCGGCGGTCCGGGGCCGGTCCCGCGCCGCCGGGCGCGAAGCCGGCGGGGGCCGAGGGCCGCCGGAGGGGTTACGGGGGAAGACCGGATGTTGAAGAGACTCTGGCTCATCGGCCTGATCGCGGCCGCCGCATCGCTGGCCGCGTGCCAGGAGACCCCGCTCACGCCGACCGACGCGACGCCGCGACCCGATCCGGTCGTGATCTCCTCGGCGCCCGAGCCGCTCTACGCCGTCGCATCGACCGGGGTCACCTTCATGGCGGACGACGACGTGCGGGAGTACGCGTACCGCGTCTCGTTCGATCTCATCCTGCAGGCCCATCGCGACAACGAGATCGGCGTCATGCTGGAGTCCGATGGCGTCGTGCTGCAGCAGTTGCAGACCGTCACGCCGGACGGCGCCGGCGGCGGCGTCGACCGCGAGACCTATCAGTTCGAGGCGCGGTCGGGTGAAGATCGGATCCTGGCCGGCGAAGAGACGGCGCGAGCGTACGACGTCTGGTATACGCTGCCCAACGGCGGGCGGGAGGTTCTCATCGCGGTGAGCCTGGATTTCGTCGACGACAACGGCACCCCCTTCAACCAGATTCGGCAGGTGGCGGTGGAGCCGTTGCCGGAGCCCTGAAGGCCGGGTGCACCGTCGTCGGAACCTGGCGGGGAAGCAGTCCGTGACCGGTAGCGAAGCACGCGGCGGCCGGCCCGGCATCGGTTCTCGGGGAGAGGTTCCATGAGAAAACAACGATTCGGTCGTCTCTGCGGCGTCGTGCTGGTCGGGCTCCTGGCCGCGGCCGTGTCCGGAGTCGCCCAGGCGCAGGAGGTCGAGCGGTTCATCAAGGTGACCGACCGCGATCGCGCGCCGGTGACCGACCTCGGTGCGGACGATTTCACCGTCGAGCACGACGGCCAGCGCGTCGACGACGTCCGGGTGGAACTCGTCGACCAGCCGTTGCGGGTAGCTCTGGTCGTCGACGACGCCGACGGCGCGCTGCCGTTCTTTCGGTATCTCCGCGACTACCTGCCCGAGTTCGTGAGGGCCCTGCCCGACGACGCCGAGATCGGTCTGATCCTGCTGTCGGGCCGCCCGCGCACGATCGTCGACTACACGGCCGGGCGGGACGAGCTAATCGAGGCGCTCGGCGAGTTCTTCGTGGAGGAAGACCGTGCCGCGGGGTTCTTCGCCGGCCTCGAGGAGACCGTGGACCGTTGGGACGAGGACCGGCGGTGGCCGATCCTCGCGGTGGTCGCGACGGACGGGCCCGCGCAGAACCCGCCCACCGACGGCCGCTACCAGGCGGTCATGGAGCGCTTGTTCGAGCGCGGGGCGATCGTCAACTCACTGATCCTGATGCTCCCGACGCGGGCGTCCGGGGGCGGCTACCAGACCTCGGTCGCGAACAACGCGGCGCAGGTCACCGGCGGTTGGCACGACACCGTCCCCGGCCCCAGCCAGATCATCGGGGACAAGCTCCAGGAGATGGCGGCCGAGATCAGGCGGCAGTACGACGAGACCCGCTATCAGTACGCGGTCTCCTACCAGGCGCCGAGGGGCGCCGACCCCGCGGCCAGCGCCTCGGCCGCCGTCCGGCGCTCCGGCGTGGGGTTGAGCATCTCGGCCAGCGGCCGACCCCGCGCCGCCGCGCCGGCGGTCGCCGACGCCGCCGACGTGGGGAACAGCCGCGAGGAGCTGTTCAACCAGGGCGAGGCGGAGTTCGCAGCCGGCAACAGCGCCGCGGCCGTCGAGTGGTTCCAGAAGGCCCACGACCGGGACCGGGGCTGGGTCCTGCCGCTGCACAGGCTGGGCCTGGTCTCGCTCAACCTCGGCGACATCGAGGGGGCGAAGCAGTGGCTGCAGCAGGCCGTCGACGCGGACGCGAACTCGGCGGAGGGCCAGCAGGCGGCCGCGATACTCGCGTCGCTGCCGTAGCCCGCCAATCGTTCCTGTATGCTGATGGTCCCGTTTCCTGGTTGGAGGTTCACGTGCACCGATCCATCTGCGGCCTCGCACTCGGCCTGACCGTTCTCGCCGGCGTGGCTTCCGCGCAGGACGTCCACCTCGACCGGCTCACCCTGCCCGAGGGGTTCTCGATCGAGGTCTACGCCACCGGCGTGCCCAACGCCCGGTCGATGGCCCGCTCGCCGGGGGGCACCCTCTTCGTCAGCACCCGCTCGCGCGGCGACGTCTACGCTGTCGTCGACGCCGACCGGGACCACCGCGCCGACGAGGTGCACGTCCTCGACACCGGGCTGAACATGCCGAACGGCGTCGCCTTCCGCGACGGGTCGCTCTACGTCGCCGAGGTGAACCGCGTTCTCCGCTACGACGGCATCGAGTCGCGGCTCGCCGACCCCCCCGAGCCGGTCGTCATCGACGACGAGTTCCCGACCGACCGGGCCCACGGTTGGAAGTTCATCCGCTTCGGGCCCGACGGCAAGCTCTACATCCCGGTGGGCGCGCCGTGCAACATCTGCGACAACACCGACGAGGACATCCGCTACGCCACCATCACTCGGATGAACGCGGACGGCAGCGAGCAGGAGGTCTTCGCCCACGGCGTGCGGAACACCGTCGGCTTCGATTGGCACCCCGACACCGGCGAGCTGTGGTTCACCAACAACGGGCGCGACTGGCTCGGCGACGAGAGCCCCGGCGACACGCTGCACCACGCGCCCGAGATCGACATGCACTTCGGCTATCCCTTCTGCCACGAGGGCGACATCGCCGACCCCGAGTTCGGCGACCGGCGGAGCTGCGACGAGTTCACGCCGCCGGCGCAGGTCCTCGGGCCCCATGTGGCGTCGCTCGGCATGCGGTTCTACACCGGGTCGATGTTCCCGGCCGAGTACCGGCAGAAGATCTTCATCGCCGAGCACGGCTCGTGGAACCGCACCGACGAGGCCGGGCACACCGGCTACCGCATCACCGTCGCCACCCTCGACGGCGACGAGGTCACCGATTACTCGGTGTTCGCCGAGGGCTGGCTGAACCCCGACAACAGCTCGTGGGGCCGCCCCGTCGACGTCGAGGTCCTGCCCGACGGTTCGCTGCTCGTGACCGACGACCGGGCGGGGGCCATCTACCGCATCACCTACGAGGGGTGATGCCGAGGCGCACGGCAGGGGCCGGCAGGATGGCGCTCCGCAGGGTCCGGCGAATCGCGCTCGCCGGCGCCCTCGTCCTCGCGACGGGGGCGCCGGCCTCGGCGCAGCTCACGCCCGAGCTGATGCGCGCCCGCACCGAGCGCGAGTGGACGATCAAGGCCGACAAGATGCGGCGGCACCTGCTGCCGCTCATGCGCCGCCACGAGATCGACCTCTGGATCATCCTCAGCCGCGAGAACGCCCCCGACCCCGTCCTCGAGCTCTTCGGCGGCTATGGCGTCACCGGCTGGTACGGCCACCGCAACGCCTACCTGTTCTTCGATGCGGGGGGCGACGCCGGCCTCGAGACGACCGCCATCGGCACGCACCTGAGCGGTCATCTCCGCCCGTTCTACGACACCCGGACCCTCTACGGCGAGGAGGGGCTGATGCCCCACCTGAGCGAGTACCTCGCCGCGCGCGACCCCCGGCGCATCGCCGTCAACCAGTCGCGCACCATCAGCATGGCCGACGGCTTGACCGCCGAGCTCAAGGACTATCTGCTCGAGACCCTCGGCCCCGACCGCGCCGGCCGCCTCGTCTCGTCCGAGTCCCTCGTCGTCGACTACGCCTCCACCCACACCGAGGCCGAGCACGAGGTGCAGCGCGAGGCCAGCACCGCCACGTTCGACATCCTGCGCCGCGCCTTCTCGAGCGACGTCATCACCCCCGGCCGCACCACCCTGATGGACGTGCGCTACTGGATCACGGCCGAGTGGAAGCGCCTCGGCTTCGAGTTCAACTTCCCCGGCTCGCTCGACCTGCAGCGCCCCGGGGGCGTCAGCCTCGACGACTCGGACGACCCCGTCATCGAGCGCGGCGACCTCCTCCACGTCGACTTCGGGGTTCGCACGTCGGGCATCGTCGCCGACCAACAGAAGATGGCCTACGTGCTCCGCGAGGGCGAGACGGCCCCGCCCGAGGGGCTGATGCGGGCGTTCGAGGTCTCGTCGCGGGCGGCCGCGCTGATTCTCGACGAGATGCGGGTCGGACGCACCGGCATCGCCATCAAGGAGGCGGCCGAGCGTCGCGCCGCCGAGGCCGGCATCGACCTCCTCGTCTACTCGCACGTCCAGGGCTACTGGGTGCACGACGCCGGCATGTGGGCGATCCACGACTGGCCCGAGCGTTACGGCGACCACCCTCGGTTCACGCTGAAGGACGGTGACTGGGTGTCGCTGGAGTTCGCGGTGACGGTAACGGTGCCCGAGTGGGACGGCCAGGCGGTCTCGATCATGCGGGAGGAGGACACGCTGATCAGGGCGGGGGCGGCGCCCGAGTACCTGTCGGGGCCGCAGGCGGGACTGTGGGTGATCCGGTGATGCTCGACGAGATGCGGGCAGCCGACACGGGGTCCGCGCTGGAAGGCGCGATGCGGCTCAACGAGGTCGAGTTCGGGCTCGGGCTGGCCGGGCGCCGACACGGGTCCGCGCTGGAAGGCGCGATGCGGCTATAATGGTCGATACGTAGCTCGCGCCCGCGGGCTGCGCACTACCGGCGTGGTGAGGTGGCCGAGCGGCTGAAGGCGGCGGTTTGCTAAACCGTTGAAGGGGCATAAACCTCTTCCCAGGGTTCGAATCCCTGCCTCACCGCCACCTCCGGTCCTGCAACCAGCCGGTCGTCGAAGGCCAGTGAAGGTGCGTCCGCCAACACGTGGGCGTTCCCGCCCGCCGAGCGCCTCGACGGGCTGGCTCTGACTCCCCTCATCGTTCCGGCCGAACCGCCACCTCCGGTCCTGCAACCAGCCGGTCGTCGAGGGGCCAGCGAAGGTGCGTCCGCCAACACGCCGGGCGTTCCCGCCCGCCGAGCGCCTCGACGGGCTGGCTCCGACTCCTCTCGACGGTCCAGCCGCCGCGTCGGTTCGCGAGCACGCCGCCCACCCGGCGGAGAGGACTTCGGCCGGTTCCGGCACGGTGCGGGTCGCCCGCTCCTCCGGGATTCCTGTCGGTTCACCACGACGCCGCGCCGACTCTTGCCGGGTAGACCAGGTGCAACCGGGCAAATCGGGGCTACGGGCTCCAAGGCACAGTAGCCGCGCGGCTGTCGCGAGCCGGGCCGCGCGAGACCGGGCGCGCGCAGGGAGCCCGCCGTGGAGCCGTCAGGATCGCGTCGGCAGTCGGGCGGGTACACTGCCGCAAGGAGGTCTGCCGTGGTCAGGATGGTGTGCTGGAACATCAACCGCAGCCCCGACGCGTTCACCGAGCTCGGTGAGATGCCCGACGTCGACGTCGCCTTGTTGCAGGAAGTGGGCAAGGGCGCGGCCCGGCGAATAGCGGACATCACCGGTGAACGAGTGCCCTGGAACTGGAACCGGTCGAGCAACTGGCCGGCGGTGGTGCGGCTGTCGGACCGGGTCCGGGTCGACCGGTTCGAGCCCGTCGCCGCCGAGCGTCAGGGCATGCCGCTGGACGCGATCGCGGTCAGCGATGCGCGCACCCTCGCGGCCGCGCGCGTCACGCCGCTGCGTGGCGGGAAGCCGGCCCTCGAGTCGTTCTTCGTCTTCTCGATGCACGCACGCTGGCTGTATCCGCATCCGCAGGCGGACCGCGCCCGCCCGCGGGGAGGCCAGGCCGTCCATGCCTACACCGACGGCTCCGCGCACCGGATCATCTCCGATGTCTCGGCGTTCATCACGCACACGAATCCCTCGTCGCACCGCCTGTTGGCGGCGGGCGACCTCGGCACGATCCACCAGGCGGCGGACAACAGCAGAATGGAGAATCCCGTCCGCGCGCGGACCATCTTCGACCGGATGCAGGCGCTGGGTCTGGTATTCATGGGACCCCAGTGGCCGGATGCGAACCGACAGGCATATCCCCTCCCGCCGGGCGTGCCGAAAGACACGAGGAACGTGCCCACGTGGGTGGCCGGCCGGCAGCGGCGCCTCATGCTCGACGAGGACATCGTCAGCGGGTTTCAGTACGACTACGTGTTCGCCTCCCGGGGGTTCCACGACCGGGTGCACGTGCACGCCATGAACGATGCCGCGGGATTCGGGCCGAGCACCCACTGCCGGATACGGATCGACGTGGCGTAGAGTCGGCCAGGCGGTTGCGACGGCGGCGCGGGTCGACTAACCTGCGCGAGATGAAGGCGCTGCTCCGGCGGCTTGCGTTCGCCATCGGAGCGGTGGCGGCCATCGGGGGGCTCGCCGCCGCGGCGCTGCCGGGCACCGCGCAGCGCGGCGGGTCGAGGTCGCGTCGCGGTCTCCGGGTTCACCGTGAGCACCTCGCGCGCTTGGCGCTTTCCTTCCGGAGTAACCGATGAAACCGATGAAGACGCGACACATCCCGCTTCGGCCGGCATCCCGTACCACCGCGGTCGCCGTGCTTGCGCTCGTCCTGGCTGCCGGGCCTGCGCTCCACGGGCAGCAGTCGTCGGCGGACGACCCCGCCGTCGCCGATGCCCTTCATCTGCTCGACACCTGGATGGACGCGGCGCAGGCCTACGGGGGCATCCCGGGCGCCTCGCTGTCGGTGGTGCACGACCAGGAGCTCGTCTGGGCGAAGGGTTACGGGTACGCGCACGTCGAACGGGAAGAACCCGCGACGGCGTCGACCCTGTACTCCATCTGCTCCATCTCGAAGCTCTTCACCGCGGTCGGCGTGCTGCAGTTGCGCGACCAGGGCAAGGTGGCTCTCGACGACCCGATGGCGAAGCACCTCGACTGGTTCCACATCCAGGACCACGACCCCGAGACGGGCCCGGTCACCGTCGAGGGGCTGCTCACCCACACCTCGGGCCTCCCGCGCGAGGCGAAGGCGCCGTACTGGACCGGCCCCGACTATCCCTTCCCGACCCGCGAGGAGATCGTCGCGAGGCTGCCCACGCAGTCGATGCTGTATCCCCCGCGCACCTACTACCAGTACTCGAACCTGGGACTCACCCTGGCCGGCGAGATCGTGGCGGCTGGGTCGGGGCAGGCCTACGGCGACTACGTCCGCGCGAACATCCTCGACCCGCTGGGGATGACGAGCACCTTCACCGACCACGAGGACCGCTTCCGCGGCAACCGGCTCGCGAGCGGCTACACCGCGCGAGGGCGCGACGGCGAGCGCAAGCTGGTTCCCGACTACCGGGTGCGCGGCATCAGCCCCGCCGCCGGGTTCATCTCGACGGTGGAGGACCTGGCGCGCTTCGCGTCGTGGCAGTTCCGCGTGCTCGACGGCGACGACGCCCTGCTCGACCGCAGCACGCTGCGCGAGATGCACCGCGTGCACTGGCTCGAGCCCGACGGCGAGACCACCTACGGGCTCGGCTTCTCGGTGTGGAAGTCGGACGGCGACACCTTCGTGGGGCACGGCGGCTCGTGCCCGGGGTACCGCAGCCACCTCCTGCTGCGCCCGCAGGACGAGGTCGCCACCGTGTTCATGACCAACGGAGGGGGCGTCAACGCCCGCCGGTTCGCGCAGACCGCCTACGACATCGTCGCGCCCGCCCTGCGCGCGGCGGCGGGGAAGGCGGACGGCGATACTGCCGCCGATGAGGCTCCGGAAAGCACCGAGGGCGGCGTCGCGCCGGCTCGCGAGACCCTGGAGCGCTTCACCGGCGCTTACCAGCGGCCTCTCGGGGGAGAGAGCGCGGTGCTCGTGCGGGAAGGCGATCTGCACGTGCTGTCGCTCCCCACCGACAACCCGCTGAGCGCCCTGACCCGGCTCCGCCACGTCGAGGGCGGCGCCTTCCGGCGGGTGCGCGACAACGGCGACCTGGGCGAGGAGTTCGTCTTCGAGGAGCTGTCCGACGGGCGGATGTTGATGTGGCGCAACGAGAACTACAGCGTCCGCGCGGCCGAGTGAGGCGGACGGGCGGCTTCGAAGCCGGACCCCCCGGCGCACCCGCCGGTGGTAGACTGGGCGCACCATGCAAGTAGCCATCCGAGCCGTCGTCGTCGTCGTTTGCCTGCTGCTCGTCCCGGTGACCGCGGTCCTCACCGCGGCCGTCAAGCAGCGCTTCGCCGACGGCCCGAACCGGCTGTTCTCGGGCGGGCCGCTCGAGGCGGGCGAGCTGTACGCCGGCCCTGAGCCGGACTGGAGCTTCGTCGCGGACATCCCGACGATCGAGCTGCAGTTGATGGACCCGCCTCGGTCGCGGCGCATCTGGGTCCAGGAGCACGACGGAAAGCTCTACGTCTGGTCCGGCTATATGGGCACGGTGGTTGGCCGGATGTGGAAGAAGTGGCCGGACCAGGCCGAGCGGGACGGTCGTGCGGTGCTGCGCATCGAAGGCAAGCGCTACGAGCGGCAGCTCGTGCGCATCGAGTCGGGCGCCGTCCTCGACGGCATCACCGGCGCGATCAGGGCCAAGTACCCGTCGCAACTCACTCGGGCCGGCGTGGAGGCCGGAGACTCGTGGGTATTCGAGGCGGCGCCGCGCCGGGCGCCGGCGCCGTAGAGCGGCGCCGCCTCCGGAGGCGGCGCAGACTCGCTGCAGGGTCGGTCAGGCGCCGAGCGGAGGCCACGACGCGACCTGGCGGTCAGGTTTCGGCGACGGCCGGCGGGCGAGGCCTCTGCGTGAGGCGGTACTGACTCCTGGAGGTTTCGGCCATGGGACTCGCGAGCGACGATCTTCGGGGCGCCATCATGGGACATCCCATGAAGTACTTCTACCTGGGCGTCGCGGGGGTGCTCGCGGCGACGGTTCTTGCGGTTCTGTTCATGCCCGGTGTGGACGATTTCGTGGAGCGGACGTTCCAGGGCTACGTCGGCCGCGCCGCCCGCTGAGACCCGCCATGAAGTTGAAGTCTTGGGTGGCCTGGGGCGCGGCGGCGGGCAGCGCCGCCGTCGTCCTCGCGCCGCTCGCCTATCGCGTCGGCGCGCCGCTGGGGCTGGCCTTTCTGCTGCTCGCCGGCGGCTTCCTCGCGGCCGCCGTCTGCGGACTTCTCCTCGTGCTGCGGATGGTGCGGCGGACGGGGCTGCGCGACCGCGAGGCCGGGGCCGTCCTCGCCGCCGCCGTCGTCGTGGGCGCCTTCCCGATCGCGGCGCTGCTCTCGGGCGGCGGCGCCCCGCCCATCCACGACATCACCACCGACACCGACGACCCGCCTGCGTTCGTCGCCGCGGTCCCGCTGAACGCGCCGGGCCGCACCGACTACGACCCGGCCGTGGGCGATCAGCAGCGGGCCGCCTATCCCGACCTCGCGCCGGCGATGCTAACGCTGGCGCCGGCCGCCGCGTTCGACCGGGCCCTCGCGGTGGTCGACGAGATGGGCTGGGAGATGCTTGCCGCTGACGCCGGTGAGCTCCGTATCGAGGCGACGGACCGCTCGTTCTGGTTCGGGTTCGCCGACGACGTCGTCGTCCGCGTCGAACCCGACGGCGAGGCCGGCAGCCGCGTCGACGTCCGCTCGCTGTCCCGCGTCGGCGGCGGTGACCTCGGCGTCAACGCCCGCCGCGTGCGCGCGTTCGTCGACGCGCTGAGCGAGCCGCGGTGACGCGACTCCGTCGAGCTCGCCGGCCTCGGCCAACCTCGTCGAGGCGGCGGCGTCATGAGCTGCTGCCGGAGCGGGGCGACGACGAAACGAACTCCGCCGGCCGGTCAGCGGTGGCGATCGAGGTAGGCGCGCAGCCGCGCCGCCTCGCCGGCCGCCGCGGGGTCGCGTTCCACCTGGTGCAGCCGGGTCCGGACCACGAACAGGTCCATGTCCTTCTCGCTCGGCGCGTCGCGATCGACGATCTCCTGCACCTTCCGCACGAAGAAGCTGCCCCAGTCCGGCCGGCGACCGTCCACGTCGGTGAAGCCGTACTCCTTCGCCAGCCCCCAGCTCGAGAATAGGCCGCCGCTTCTGGCCCCGACGTCGGGGTCGGCGGCCAGCGCCGCCACCGCGCGCCCGACGTAGCATGGCGTCTCGGACTCGGCGAAGTAGGGGTCGTCGGCGATGGCGTCCCGCCAGTTCGCCTCGGCGACTCCGAAGTGGTCGAGCACCGCCTCGGAGCGCAGCATGCCCGGCGTGAGGGCCACCGCCGTCACCCCGTGCGCATGCAGGTCGGCCGCCATCGCGTAGGCGAGACGGATGACCGCGTTCTTCGCGAGGTCGTAGAAGAGGTTGCCGCGGTACCCGAGCGTATCGCCGTCGGTGATCTCGACGACGAGCCCGGCGTTGCCCTCGACCATCAGCGGGACGCCGTGCCGGCTCGTGACGATGTGGCTGTGGACCGCTCCTTCCAGCAGCGCGAGTCCCTGCGGGGTAGAGAGCTCCCAGAAGGGGCTGCCCCATTCGGTCAGGGCGTCGCCGCCCCAGACGTCGTTGACCAGGACGTCGAGCCGGCCCTGCTCCTCACGGACGCGGGCGAAGAGCCGCTCGACCTCGGCCTCGTCGGTGTGGTCGGTCCGGACGGCGATGCCGCGGCCCCCCGCCCCCGTCACCAGGTCCGCCGTCTCCTCGATGGTCTCGGGCCGCCCCGCGGTGGCGGGCCGCCCCCGCACGCTGCGGCCGGTGCAGTAGACGGTGGCGCCGGCCGCTCCCAGCATGCGGGCGATGCCGCGCCCGGCGCCGCGGGTGGCCCCGGCGACGACGGCGACCTGGTTCAGGAGAGGCTGGTCGGGCATGGCGCTCCCTTCGGGTCGGGCTGCTCGTCCGGTCCGTCGATGGTATCGACAGGCGCGTGGAGGTCAGCGCTTCCGCGCGCCGGCGTGCGGTCGATTTCGCTGTCGTACAGGCTGCCAAGAATGCTGTCAGCCAGAGCATGTCCATTCGCATAAGTCGCTTTTTTTCAGTATTTTGAACTGTCGCAAAAGGCGTCATGAACGGTGCCATGAAAGGCGTCATGAACGGTGCCATGTTACGCGCCGTGGACTGGAGGCGGTTCAGTTTCGAGTGCCAGCTCCGCATCAAGACCAAGCTGAACCGCGTGGTCTACCGTTCCACCCTGGTCCGGGCCTTCAACCAGCGGGCCGGCAAGCGCCGCCGCGTCATCAACCAGCGCGAGTACCGCTTCCTGGATTTCCTCCTGAAGGAAACCGAGCCCGTCGATCCCTTTGCCGAGGAGCCTTCGTTGAAGATCGCGTACTCGGAACTTCGCCAGGCGCCGTACGTCCGAGGCGTGTACCGCAACGTCAAGCCCCGCACGTTCCATCGCGAGCTGACGAGGCTGGCCGAAATGGGGTTCATCAGGTTCCTGGTCCGGCAGCCGGAGCCCACCATCGAGATCGATTTCGGGGCAATCGGCAAGTACTGAGCGCGCGTCCGCTCCGGTGCGCGGACGTCGGCGGTTCAGGCCAGCACGGGATGCCGAATCGGTTCGTTCTGGCACGCGTGAGCGCCCTGCCACGTCAGAGTTGAGCCGGCGTTCGAAGCCCGAGCTGCCAGCCGTACCGCTGCCCGCCCAACCCATCCTGTACCGAGTCGCCGTCGTCCCCGGAGCGGCGCGCCGCCCCAGCTCCGCCAACCGTTGCCTGCGGCTCCGCTTGGCGCTTGCTACGGCGCAGGTCCTGAGCTTCGTCAACCGCGAAGACCGAACTGCACATCGAGCAGATCGCGGTTGAGCTCGACGGTCTCGGACGATTCGTCGACCGACAGCACGGCGTGGCCGTCGACGTTCAGCACCCGGCGCAAGGCGGAGACGATGCCGCCGAGCCGGAACAGTGGGACGCCGAGGCTCTCGGCCAGGGCGCGACCCGTGAGCTTGCCGCCGCGGGCGTCGAGCGCGGTCAGGATGACTCGGATGCGCTCGTCGGGTAGCGCCGTCCCCGCCGCCTGCCTGCGTTGCTCGGCGAACAGATCCGCTTCGAAGAGGCGGTCGATCCACGTTGCTGCCGTGCGCGACGGCTCGGGTTCCAGATCCGCGAACAGGTTCCCCGTCTCCCCCCGGGGCGTCGGGCGGCGCGCCGGCGCCCGCGTTCGGGCTTCGTCCGCCCCGGCGCTCGCGGGGGCGGCCGTCCCATCCCGCGCCAGCGTTGCGGATGCGGGCGGCGCGTCTGCCCCGGCCCGCCGTCGCCACCAAGCTGGTTCGTCCGGCCCGGCTTCGCGCCAGCCGGCGAGCTGCGAGGTCGTCTCCGGCAGCGCGAAGATGCCGAGCGGCAGCACTACCTCCTGCGGCGAGGCGCCCCCGTGGTAGCCGTTCTTCTTCATGCCGAAGCGGACGCGTTCGCTCCATGGCGCCAGCAGGCGACCGCCTTCGGCCACGACGCGCGGACCCTGCAGCAGCACTTCGTCGTCGGCGGGTTCCCCGCTGGCCGGGCGCCAACGCTCCGCGCTCTCGGCGATGTCGCGCAGCGCCGTTCCACGCTCCAGCACGTGGCCATGGTCACTCGCGAGCACCACGGCGCGGCCGCAGGAGCGACAGGCTTCGAGCAACTCCTCCAAAGGGTGGATGTGCTGCACGGTCCAGGGGAAGCGCACTTGGTCCCCCTTCGCAAGGTGGTCATCGACCGCGTTGATCACCACGCCCACGACGCGGCGGTCGGGGTCGGCGATGGCCTCGGCCACACGCGGGGAGACGCCGGCCACGCCGGTCTCGCGCAGGTCTCCCTTGTGGAAGAGCACCGGTGGTGCGCCGGCCGCGCAGGTCGAGCGCAGGCCGGCGTGTTTGGAGAAGCCGTCCTTCTCCTTCGACGCGTTTCCCGACGTGACCGCGCCGCATAACAGGCTCGTCCGCGACACTTCCGTCACCGTGGGCAGGGCGGCGACGACCACGGGACGCTCCGGCGCGTCCTCCGCTACCAGCTCGATCCATCCACGCCACACCAGATCGTGTTCGAGCTCTCGGAAGACCGCCATGCTCATCGCGTCGACGACCAGGAACAGCACCGGCTGCACGCGGGCGAGGGGTGTGACGCACCGGTCGAGGACCGCCTCGACGCCGAGCAGGCTCCGCTCGTGCGGTCCCGAACCCGGCCAGTCGGCCAGTTGCCTGCCGAATTCCAGATTCTCTTCTTGGCGCGCTTCGTCAGCCCGCTCCGCCAGGGTCGCGTAGGCCTCGGCGACGACCGGTGATGGGTCGCCGTCCCAGAGCCGCGCGCGAGCCAAGTCGACGAAGCCACCCTCGCACCGATAGGCGCGCACGGCGTTGCCGAAAGACCGCCGGTTTTCGCGGCCGCCGCTCCTCACCGCGAGCCAGCCGGACAGTCGCAGGGCCATCCGGACGCCGTCGGCGCGACGCCGTTCGCCTGCGGCGAGCGCGTGGTCGAGCACGCGACCGGCGGCGTCGCGCAGCTCGCCCGGGAGCTCGCGCGCATCGCCTGCGACGAACGCGGTCAGCTCTCTCGCGAAACCGGCGAGGCGCTGATCGAGGCCCATCCGCAGAATCTTGCTGCGGCCGGCGAGACTCTCGGCGCCGAGCTTGCGGAGCAGGTCGTCCGCATCGGTGAGCACCGCCTCGATCTCGTCGCGCGGTACCCCCGCCGCGGATCGAGACAGCCTGCGCCGGACCACCTGTTCCGCAGCGTCGGTCCACGCGCGGGCGAGGGCTTCGTCGAGGTCGTCGAGTTCGAGCAGCGCCTCGAGCTTGCCAAGAGATCTGGCCGCCCGGTCATCGCCCCCGCCGCCCTCGTCGAACAGGACCCGCGCGACGAGGCCGACGGAGACGGCCCGGCGCCCGTGCCGGCCGGCGCACGCCAGAATCGCCCGCGCCGCGGGTCCCGCGCTGTGCCCAGCGGCGATCACCAAACCGTCGCGCACGGCTTCAGACCGGGTGGCCAGACGCTGCACCGGGTCGTCGTCCAGCGCCCACGCGAGCAGCGTCTCGGGGTCGCGCTCGCCACGCGGAATACCCGTGAGGCCCTCGAACAGCCGGCGCCAAGCCGTCTCGGCATCCAGAAAACCGCTCGGCGCCGGGGGGTAACCGGCCTCCGGCTCCGCGTCGAGGAGCGCCCGCGCCGCCCACTCGTGACGTTCGACAAGGCGCGGGTCGACGAAATGGGCCTTGAACCGTTCCTTCACAAGCTGCCACGCGTCGATCGAGAACAGCCTGCGGTGGGCGAGCCGCGCGGACAGATCCGCGCCGAGCTGGGGATCCGTCAGATCGGTCAACACCACGATCGGCGGCCCAGCGGCGGGCAGGTCGACGAGGCGTTCGCGCAACGCCAGCACCGAGCGGCTGCGGACGACCGGGAGTTCCTCGTCGCCGATGCGGAGCGCGGCCGGCGCCGGGGCGGCCTCATCGAGGACCGGCACGGAGATTCCGATGACCCGTGCGTCCGGGTACCGTTCGCGGATCGACTTTACCTGGGCGTGTATCTGCGCCGACGATGGGACGACGGTCATGGGCCGTCCTTCGCGTCGCGCAGCAGCTTCCAGGTGATCTCCATTCGCGCGCCCGGCTGCTTGCGCAGCAGGTCCTCCAGCTCCGCTGCGAGTTCGCTCAGCTGTCGGCAATCCAGGTCGCGGCGCGACCCCTCGGGCGGGATGGCGTCGCCGCCCAGGTCGGTTACCTCGCGTACAGTGGCCCCACCACTGCCGGTTCCTTGGCCGGCCGTCGGCCGATGCGGCGCTGGGGGCGCCGGCGAGCGCGCCAGCAGTTTGGCGGCCCGGCCGACAAGATCGGACAGTCGGGGGGCCAGCGCCACGGCGTACTCGTCGGCGGCCAGCGCCGCCGCCAACTCGCGGCGAACGCGCTGCGCGTCGTCAGCGCGATCGTCCTTCAATTCGGCGAGCGGGGCGAAGATCTGCCAATGCGTGCGCTCCAGCACGTCCGCGAGCTCTCCCGCCTTGGCGATGCTCGTCCGCATCGCCTCCAGCGAGGTCACCGGCTCCAACGCTGCGAGCTTCTCGACCCGCACCCGGCCGTGGAGACCCGCGAGAGACTGCACGAGGGCGCCGCTCGCGCGGGCGGTGCGGAGTCGGTTGGCGGTCTTCGCGTCGATGGAGACGTCCGCTCCAACGGCAGCGAGTCGTTCGATCAGTGCGTCGCAGGCAGCGCTTTGCTTCGTCGCCGTCTCGCCGAGCTGTTCCGCGAGGTCGCTCACGTTGCTCGCGTTGCGCAACGGCGACCCCGTCAGCCCGAACAGCCGCTTGGCCCGCTCGACGGCGGCGGTCCACTCGTCCGCGGACGGCAGCGCCTCTTCGCGCAGCTCGACGTCATCCGGCAGGTCGTCGAGCTTCGCCGGCCACGAAGCCCCGTGCCGCCGGAACGCGAGGTTGGCCTGATCCGCGTAGACGAGGATGACGAGGTTCGCGGCGGCGTTCGGGAGCCCCATGCGCTGCGGCTCGTCCACGGCCTCGCGGAGCCTGCCGACGGTCAGTGGCTTTTCCAGCCGCTCGAAGTGGCTGAACCAGTGCCGGCCGACCACGAAGTGGGTCTCGCCCATCTCGCCGAGCCGCAGCGGGGCGGCGATCTGCATCATCGCCGGGCGGAGCGGCTTGTCGATGGCGACGCGTCCCTCCGGTTCCTGCACGGCGCGCGACACCTGCTCGTGCACGCGGCGCAGCGCCGCCGCTCCTATCGGGGCACCGAAGTCGGGGTGCGCCGGGAACTGGCTCGCACACATCTGCTCGAACAGGTTCGCGAGCGCCTCCCGCAGATTCGCTCGTGCCGGGGGGCGGGGCTCGAATCTCGGATCGAGGGACTGGAAGTGCTCTGCCGGCGGGAGCGACTCGTCGACCGACCCGGGTACGGGACTCTCCACGCCGTAGGCGCCCTCCAGGTGCTGGACCAGCCGCTGCCGGAGCTGGCTCTGCTGGTTCCGCATGAGCTCACGGGCGGACGTCTGCTCGGCCGGCGAGAGATGCGCCGCGAATTCGCGCAACCGCTCGCCGGCCAGGACATAGTCGATACGCACCAGCGTCCCGAGATCCTTCTGCGCAGACGTGCTCAGGAAGGACGGCAACCAGACCAGCGTCCGCGCCCCGGCATCACGCCCACGAAACTCCTTGAGGCGTGCGAGGTCATCGGCCGGCGTATGCCCCGGATCGTCGAAGGGGAAGTCGATGACTACCTTGCGTTCGTCCCCCCGCGTCGTCAACGACTCGTCGGGCAACTCCCGTACGTTGGCGAAGATCACCTCGAAGCGGCGCCGCGTGCCCCGCCACGTCGTCTCGTGGTAGAGAACGAGTTCGTCGCGATCCTCGATGCCGAGCGCGTCGAACAGGACCCTCCGGATCAGGCGGCGCCGGTTGCCGGCGTTGTCGTGCCGGCTGGCGTCGGCGAGGATGCTCTCGGTGTCTACGGCCGAGAGCTGAATGGCGATGATCGGATCGGCCGGGTCGTCACCAATCCGGACCTCCCCGATCTCGGCTGCCCAGGCGCGACAGCGCCGCAGCACTTCCTGCCCCTCGCGCCCCTCGATCGGCGTACGTATGGACCCGTGATTGAGCGCCGCGAGCCGCGCCGCGTTCAGATTCTTGAGCGCGTCGACCTCGGGGGTCAGGGCCGACAGCAGCAGCGTCTTGGCTAACCGATCGTCCGCACGGAGGGCGCGGGCCGCCCCGTCGTCCTTCGGTCGCGCCGCCGCCGCCGTCTTCGAGATCCCGCGCTCGTTCTCGATGAGCGGGAGGAGTTTCCGGCGGTAGAGGTTCCGCGCGTTCTCGAAGTGGTGGCGTGCACTCTCGGTGAACGGCTCGTCGCCCTCGGCCAGCGCGTCGAAGAGGTCGCCGACCGGTACGATTTCGCCCAGCTCGAGCGTCTCGCGCCCGTCGACGAGGATCTGGAGCATCACCCTCAGCGCCGTCCGTTCGCGTTGGAGGAGTGAGGAGACCGCGACCAGGGTCTCGACCAGGGCCGGACTGAAGGGGTAGACCTTGCGGAACGCGGCGGTGTCGGCGCGCGGGGTGAGCAGTGTCTCGAAGACCTCCCGGCGCACTCTCTCGGTCTGCGCGTAGGCGTCGTCGATCTCCCGTCGCGCCGCCTCGTTCCGCGGCCGCAGCAGGCGGCGCGCCGCTATGTCGGGCAGGTTCCGGTCCTCCAGCGTGATGCGCTCGAAGCGGGCCTCCCACCACTGCAGCACGTCCGCGAAGCCGAGCTGCAGCGCGCCCGTCACCTGTTCACCCACGAGTTCGCGCAGGTCGCGCTGGCGCGCGACGAAGCTGACGATCGGGATCGCTCGCCCGGCCGTCTCCGCCTCGACGAGCTTCGAGACCTTCGGGCCCTCCTTGTTGAGGAACTGGAGATCGGCGGCGTGAGTGGCGAGCCAGAGGATCAGCTCGTCGAGAAAGAGCACCAGGGCGTCGTAACCCAGGTCGTGCGCGTGCCGGGCCACCACCGCCAGGCCGTCGTCCAGCGGGACGAATGCCTCTTCGCTTCCTCGCATCACGTCGCGGTAGCTGCTGAAGAACGAGCCGAGCAGCGCCGCGACCAGCCGGATCCGCTCTTCAGCTACGGCGGGGGCGTCGAGCGCGGCCTCGAAGCTCGCGGCGTCCCACTGCGTTGACAGATTGCCCCAGCCGGCGGCGGCTCCTGCTGCGCTCGCGGCAGTCTCGTTCAGGCGGGCGAAGAACGTCTCGTCGCCGACTTCCTTCCGCAGCCTCCGGGCGTCCTCGAACAGCCCGGCGCTGCGGTACACTCCCGGTGCGGGTGCGTCGGGATGCAGCTCGGCGACGCGCGCCGCGTAGCCCCCGAGCACCGCCGCTTCCAGGCTCGGTTTCCCGATCATGTGATAGGGAACCAGCAGGAAGCGCCGATCGGCGAGCCAGTCGTCGTGCCGCGTGACGACGCCTTCCAGGCCTGCGGTGGCGCGGGCCTCCGCCTCCTGCTGCAGCAGGAGGTGGAGTACCGCCATGAAGTGGCTCTTGCCGCTGCCGAAGCTCCCGTGCAGGTAGGCCGCCTTGCTCGATCCGCTCTCCACCGCGGTCTTGATCAGACCGAGGGCGCGGTCGAAAGCGCCGGCGAGCTGCGGCGTCACGACGTAGGTCCGCAGCGTCTCTGCGGGCTTCGCCACGCCCTCGGCAAGCCGCAGGACGAAGTCGTCGCGGTGCACCCGCTCGGGGATGTCGATCAGGTCGCGGAGCGGCGTCATGTGGGGTCCGGCGCTGCGGCCGGCAGGAGCGACGCGACACGCCCGACCGCCCAACCGACGACGGTTGCTGCATTCGCCATGGCCTGCTCGTATTCCGCCATCGTTGTCGGTTCCTGCTCGTCGCTGACATCCGGGTACCGTCCACCGTCGCCATAGAGCGTCAGCGCCGCCCCCTGCCGCACGTCGTCGGGAATCACCTCGCCGACCTGTTCCGCCCGGTCGAGCAGACGACCGATGTCGTGCACATATGGAAACGGTTCGCCGTGCGCGATGATGACGGCCTTGACGGCCTTTTCGGCTCCGTAGTGGGCCTCCGAGCACAACAACCGGAGGTTCAGTCCTGGTTCGTGCCTTGCGGCGATCTTCAGGTGATCTTGCGCTTCCGTAATCCACAGTCGAGCGGCATCCGCTTCGAGCGCGCGGCGCGGGTTCATGGCAGCGCTACTCCCCTGGAGAGGAACCGGCGCCGCCGAACCGTCAGGCTCGATCCGTTTCGGTGGTGAGGGCGGCCCGGGCGAGCTTCCCCGGCCCCGGAGCGCCGATTGACCTGCCTGTTTCGATGGCTCTTCATGGATCGTCCTGCCCTCCCGCAGCGCCGGCGCGATGACCAGCCAGTGCGAATCGCGGTGCCTGACGAGATCCTCGGGCCAGACCACCACCACATCGACAGCGGGTCGCGGCCGGGGCAGACCGAGGTAGATGCGGGCCGCCGTCTTCCTCCGATGACACTTGTCCTTGACGACAAGCAGGTCGACGTCACTCGACGACGTCATCTCCCCCCGGGCGGCGGAACCGAACAGGATGATCTTCTCCGGCGCCACCGCGTCAACGATGCTCTCGACGATGCGTTCAAGGACGCCGTTCGGCAGTGCTCGATCCATCATCGCGATTATGCCGCCTTGGCAGGCGCGTCGACAATCCCCGCCGAAACGCCGGCCGGATCACGTGGCCCTTCCGCGGCGGCCGCGCTTTGCCGCACCGCCCGGCGGCGCCCAGCCCCGGAGCGACTCACGGGTCAGCGAGAGCGACCGCGCCTCGTCGTCGATGAACGCCTCGAAGTAGTCGCCCATCCCCACGTCGAACTCGGGGTCGGGCGCATTGTGGTACTGCCGTACCCACGGCAGCAGCTCCAGCAAGGCCGCCAGGAGGGGCGCCAGCCGCTCGGCCGTCCAGCCCTCCTGCTCCCGCATCCGGTTATAGTACCCGGCAACGGCCCGGCTTTGCGCCAGCGCGTCCCAGCCCGCCCAGGCGACGACCAGGGAAGGGTCGGCGTCGCGCTCGCAGCCCGGCAGACTCACGAAGCGCTCCTTCGGCACGTCGAGCTTGCCCCGCAGGCGCCACCAGTGGCTCTTGCGGAAGTCGGCCGACGCATAGCGCGGCGGGCCGGGGACCGGGCCCACCTCCTCCGCCTTGAGTGCCACCGCTGCTTCCGCGGTCAGGCGCTCAGGGTCCCCCGCGGGCAGGGTGACCCGTGCGTCGATGGCGTCCTCCCTCCGCTGCAACGCCCAGGTGCGCTCCCAGGCGGCGCGCTTGCGGAGCCCGGACGGCCTGTAGCGCAACACCGGGAGCAGCGGGACGCTCTCGTCGTCGATCAGTCGGGCGACCAGCTTCGCAACATCGAAGTCGGCGCGCCCGGCATACAGCGCCGCCACCTGCTGGAACTCGGCGTCGTCCCGCACGCGGTCGGCCAGCGCCGCGGTGGTCGTGAGGCGCCGCTCCGACCAGAGCGCGGGCGCTTCGAGTCGGTCGAGCAACCAACCCCGCAGCGCCCGTTCCTGCTGCGCCTCCCACGGCTCGTCGTTCCAGCGGCGCTTGTACTCGGGCCGCTCGATCAGGGCGACGTTGGCGTTTCGCTCGATGGTCTCGATGCGCCGCCGGACGAGTGCGCGGTAGGCGGCCGGCCAGTGCGCCGGGATCTCGGTGATCGGCGTCGAGCCGTGGCGTTCGAACCACTTCGTCTCGATCTCGCCGGCCGCCATCTTTCGCGCGAGGACGATCTCGAAGGCACGCTCGCCGAGGCGGACAGCGGGCACGTCGGTGCTCTTCGCGGAAGGCACGCAGAGCGCGCTATCGGTCACGCCGTAGAGCCCGTAGCAGCGCCAGTCGAGTTCTTCCTGGAGGGCGATCATCTGTTCGCGAAGCTCACCGCATCGAGCGCGCGCCGTGTCCAGGTCAGCGGCTGAAGGCGTACTACGTTCGGCAATTGAGGCTGGAAGGGACTGAGCCCTGTCGGCTGCGGCGGAGTCAAGTATTCGTGCGAATTCGAGTGGCGTGTCGCTGGGTATCGGACAACGGTGGAGTTTCGTGCCATCGAACTCGTAGAACTGTTCCCATTCCTCGGTCGCCAAGCCGCCACCAATCCCCCCGCCACCCTTGTTGTGAAGGGCCTGTTTCATCCAGAAACAAGCCGTCGAACTATTGAGTAAGCCCAGCAGTTCCAGATGGTCGTCCTCGGTGGCGTCTGCGGGAAGCTTGATCACCGGTGCTGTTCGCTTGAAGACCTTGCCTCCGCGGTCGAGCACGAAGTGATTGTGCGTTGTAACGAAGGCAAAAGTAATGGAGAGCGGATTTCGAAATCGTTCACGAAAGAACATAGAGTACTCATACCATGTCAGTCCGCGTTCGATCTGCGATTGTCCATAAGCAATACGTTGAACAAGTCGAGATCGCCAGGGCCACAGAGACTTTAGTACCGCTGGGTCCGCGATTGTCTCCAGGGTTTGGGAATCGTATGGCCAAATCGCACCCACCGATTCACAGATGGTCCAGTCACGAACATCCTCGCCCGCCGTGAGCGGACGAATCTGATCCGCTCCGATGCTCCGACGCTTGGCAACTCGCGTTCCGAGGCGGAATGCTTCATCCTCGCGCGTAACCGCTCCGAAGCCTATCTCCGTGGCCATATCGCCGAGCGTCTTTGGTGCCCACTGTGCAAGGTGCTCCTTCAGTTCTGCAGCTCCCCCCCCGCCGACGCTCCAGGGATGCGTGTGGAACCGTTCTCTCTGCACATCCGACGCGCTCACGAACTTGCTCTGTGATCCAGGATAGTCGACCTGTTCGATGATCGCCGACCAGACAAGTCCACGCGCTGGATTCTCCGGTGTCGTCGGCTCACCATGGATGCCCATCACTGTGCGCACGTTCCTGTCGACTGGCCGGCGGTGTCGTCCGAAGAGGATCACCGTGGGTGTCCCGTGGCCGGGGATGTAGGCGCCGGAGGTGTCCACGACGTGGGTCAGGTCCCAGCGCGGGACAAACGTTTCGATTAGACATTTGCCGAACTCTCTCTTCATGAACGAGTTGGCGGTGATCATCCCAACGAACCCGGCCGGCTCCGTGGAGCCGGCCGGGGAGACGTGGGCGAGGTCGAAGAGACGCTCGGTGAACGGCACCGCCAGCGAGTACTGCCGGTAGCAGGACTTGAAACGCCTGCGGTACTCGTCGTTCACTGCCTTGTCCTTGGCGGTGATGTATGGCGGGTTGCCGACCACCGCGTGGTAGCGGCGGCCGAGGATGACCCGCAGTGCGGAGGCGTCCTCCGTGCGGTAGACGTGACCCAGCGGGTCGCGTTCGGGATCGAGGTACTCCTGCCGCGCACCGGCTGTCCCGGCACGCGGGCCGTGGAGCAGGGCGTCGCCGGTCGCCACGTGAATCTCGAACGCGGGTGCGTCGGCGAGGCGCTGCACGCCGGCCGCATGGAGGGCCGCGACGCACAGGCGGAAGCGGGCTATCGCGGTCGCGAACGGGTTCAGGTCGACGCCGGCCACTTGCCGGAGAACACGGCTCGCCCGGTTGCGAGCGTTCGTGCCGGGCTCGTGCCGCGCCCAGAGCGCGTCCAGTCTTCGGAAGGCGCCGAGCAGGAAGTGTCCGGAGCCGCAGGCGGGGTCGATCAGGCGCACGTCGCGGAAACCGAACTCCTCGATGGCGGGATCGAGTGTGCGGTCGAGGATGAACTCCTCCACGAACGCGGGCGTCTGGAGCAGCGCGTACCGTCGGCGGGCGCTGTCGGAGAGGTCCTGATAGAGGTCGCCGAGAAAGCGCGTGTCCCAGGCCGTGTCGGTGAAGTCGTGCGCGAGGGCGCCGGAATCGGGGTCTATGCGTTGCCACAGGCCGAGCAGCCGGCCCGCGGCGTCACCCGAGGGAGCGCGAAACTGCTGGCCCGGCGGTTCGAGCGACCAGATGGGATTGTGGGCTTCGTCGAAGATGCGGTCGGCGACGGGCAGCGCGGCCACCTTGCGAAACACGTGGAGCAGGTAGTCGCGGTCGCTCTCTTTGGGGTTCGCCCGGAAGTAGAGGGTGTGCTCGTCGAGCGCCCGCCGGCGCCGGTCGCCGGGACCCGACAACCGCGGTGGGTCGATGAGGGCGTTGTCTTCGAGAAACCGCACGAAGACGCAGCCGAGAATCCAGGCTACGGCGACCTGGGTCAGGTGCTCGTCGCGCCAGGAATCGTACGGCTCGGCGGTGCGTTCGTGCGCGCGCGCCTCGTTGTGCATGCGTCGGAGGTGAACATCCAGCCGCGGCTCCTCGCCGCAACACGCCCGCAGGTCGTCCTCCAGGTCCGCCCGCAGACGCTTCAGGTCGGCGAGCAGGCGGTCGCTGTCGATCACGCCGTGGCCACTCCCGACGGCGGCGCCGCCGGGCCGTTGGCGGCGAGCCACGTCGGGGGAATGCGAGCCCACTGCGCGGCCGTGAACACGGGGACGGGTGCGCCATCGACCATGGGGCGCGACTCCTGTGCATCGGACGGAACGAGCAGCCAGACGCCGGGCGGCCCGTCCGGTCCTCCCGCAGCATCCCGGAGGTGGTCGAGCAGCGTCATCTGGTCGTAGCGGGCCAACAGACCCAGGTTCGTCAGCAGCAACGGGCGCGGTGCGGCGGCCAGCTCGGCCCGCACGCGCGGCAGGGCGCGGTGGCTGACCAGGCGCATGAGGGCGGCCCAGTCGGCGCTGCCGCGCGGCTCGTCGTCAGCGCGCAGAACGATACCCCAGTCCGCGCCAGCTTCGTCGGCGGCGGCCTTCATATGTCGGATCAGCAGCTCGTCGGCACTGCGGGCGTCGATGGCGAATTGCGAGACCAGGGCACGCTCCGCGTCCGCGAGCCGGCGGGGCGATACCGTCAGGGCGAGGAAAGCCTGGTTCTGCAAGGCGCGTCGCAACCGTTCGTCGAAGGCGTCGGTAGCATCCATTCCGGCGCCGCTTCCGGCGACCCGTGCGGCGCCATGGCTGGCACGGGTATGGCTCGTGGCCGAGCCGATGGTCACGAAGCCCCGGAGCGGCGAGCGGTATGTGCCTAGCCCGTCAGCGGTGTCCGGCGCCCAGACCAGCTCGCTGCCCGCGTCGTGGAGCAGGGTGTCGAGTTCGGGCCGGTCGGGCAGGGGCGCCGCTTCGGGGTAGCGCCCGGCCACGCGCCTACGGATTTCTTCGGGGGTGAGGTTGCGGGCGCCCGCGAGTGCCCCCAGTGCGAGCCGCAGCGCCCGGTCGGCCGGCATGCCGCGCGGATAGAGCTCGAGCCGACTGGAGAGCTCGGCGTTCTGGGAAACCGCGGCGGCGAGCGTGAGCAGCCGGTTCGGCGCCAGGGGCGCGATTCCGGACGGGGTCGCGACGCCCTGCAGCTCGTCCAGGACCCGCGCCGGCGAGAGCAGCGGGTCGGCGGCCGACAGCCCGTCGGCGGTGCGGCCGAGGCGTTGGGCGAAGTCGGCGAGCCGTTGGCCATCGACGCGCAGCTCGCCGCGTTCGTCGCCCACGTCGCGCGCCAGGAGGGCGCCGGCGGGGCCGTCCAGGCGGCGCACGATCCAGCGTGGCGCCGCGCGCTGGCGCTCGACCTCGACCGCGGCGCGAACGCACGCGTCGGCGTAGCGCGAACGAAGCGGATCTTCCTGCACCGACCCGCGGCGCGCCAAGAGCGCGGAGGCAAGCTCCGTCCGGGTCATCACGTTCCCGTATGCCGCGAGCATCTCGACGACGTCGTTTCGCAGACGGGTCAGCGCGCCGAGCTTGTTCCAGCGCCGCCGCGACCGCGCCGCCGCCTGGCTGACCGCCGTCGGGGTGACCCCGAGCCACCGGGCGACGTCGCTCTGGCTCGGCCAGGGCGCCGCGGGCGCGTCGTCGCGCAGCCCCAGCAGGGTCCCCGCCAAGTCCGCGTCGCGCCGCGACTGCGCGGTTCGGCCGGCGGGCAGAAGCAGCCGCCGAAGCTCGTCTACGCTCTCGTGCCCCGCGTCGGCGGTAACGTCGGCGTCGTCTCCGGTGGAGGAGACCTTCGGCGCGCCGGCCACCCCCGGGAACCGCTCGGCCAGCCGCCGGGCCAGATCGGTGATCTCGCGGCGGGTCCGAATGCCGACGCCGCGCATCCGGTTCACCTGGATGAGCGGGAACCGCAACAGGTCGCCAACGGAGTGGACGCCCATCCGCTCGACGGCGTTCATGGCGCGGGCGCTGAGCTTCATGGCCGCCAACAGCGTGTCGAGACGCGCCTGCTCGATGCCGCTGAACGTGGGCTCTGCGCCCACGGGGTCGGTGTCGGTCTCGGGCCGCGCCGCCGTCGCGAAGAGCCGCCGCCAAGCGCGCAGCATCTCGTCGGCGTTGTCGAAGCGCTGGCGGTAGTCGCGGCGCAGCGCCTTTTGGAAGAACGCGGTCAGGTCTTCGCGGACGGCTGGCTCGAAGGCGTCGGCGTCGACGGTGGCTTCGCACTCGAGGACCGCGGGCTCACTCTGCCCGTCGCCCCAACACGGCAGCGATCCAGCCGCCATCTGGTGCAGCGTGACGGCCGCCGCGAACCGTTCCGCGTGCGTGTCCCAGCGCGGCGGCTTGCGCGTCCGGAGGAACGGGTCGAGGTAGTGGCGCGTGCCCGCCAGGACGTTCTCGGCCGGTGTATGCGCCAACGAGAAGTCGAAGAGCACGAGATGGAGCTGGTTGCCAATCTTGGCGGTTCCCAGGTTCTCGGGCTTGATGTCGCGGTGCGGAATGCCCTTCTGCTCCAGCCAGTCGATGGTGGCCAGCAGGTCTTCGCCGAACCGCTCGAGCAGCTCCAGGTGCAGGCGGCCCTCGTCGCGCAGGCGGTCCGCGAGCGTGCAGTCGCCGGCGCGGGCCATGAGCAGCCCGACGCGTTCGCGGCCCGCGCCGTGGCGGAACGTCAGCTCGTCGTGGAGCTCGACGATGTACTGATGCCGCAGGCGGCGCATGACGTCCGCCTCGGCACGCAGGCGGTCGTTGTGGTCGGGAGACAGCGCCACCTTGAGCACATGCTCCCGCCCGTCGCGTTCGACGAGGAGGGCCACCGCCGTCGAGCCCTTGCCGAGCCGCCGCTTCATGACAAGGCCGTGGCCGAGATCTTCTTCGGGGCGGGCCTCGATCGGGTCATGTCGGCGACCCTCGTCGGGCCGGGTCAGCTCTTCCTCGACGCTTCCGAGCTCGTTCAGGAACTCGCCGACCGACCCGAGCCGCGTCGTCACTTCGGGATGAGTGGCGTACTGCACGAGAAGCTGAAGGCTCTCGCACGCGCCGTCGAGGTCGGAGGATAGCTGCAGCCCCTGCTCCTTCAGGAGCCGCTCGGTCATGGCGGCGAGACCCGTCGCCGGCGGGCGGCCGGAGAAGAGGTGGTACGCGATGGCGCCGACCGAGAACACGTCGATCTGCTCGCCTGCCGCGCCGCGCTCGGTCACCGCCTCGGGCGCCATGTAGACCCAGGCGGCCTCTTCGACGAACGGGTCGAGGCGGCTCGCCCCCGTCGTGGCCGGCCCGGGCGTCCCGGTGTCGGCCGCGTGGCGTGCCCCGGTCTGCCAGTTGAAGATCTGGACGCGCGGCTGGGCGGCCTCGGGGTCGAAGACGAGGATGCTCTGAGGCGACAACGCCCGGTGGACAAGGTGCTTCGCATGGGCGAAGCGCACGGCTTCCGCAACTTGGCGGAGGAGATGCAGCCGGGTGTCGACGTCGAGGCGCGTGCCGTGCTCGGCGAGCCAGTGGTCGAAGCGCTGCGAGTCTTCCCGGTGCTCGAAGACGAGCGCCGGCCCGCGGACGTGCTCGGTGTACGCCTTGGCCGCGAGGATGCCGTCGTGGCGCACATCGCTCAGGATCTGGTACTCGCGCTGGGCCGCCCGTTGCAGCGCCGCCCGTTCGTCGTCCGACGCGTCTGGGGGAATCGCGTAGATTCGGACCCGCGCGTGCTCGCCCTCGATCGCCGCGTGACGCGCTGTCCAGTCCTGGTAGTTCGGCCCTTCGAAGAGGAGTGCGTCGAGCCGGTAGTCGCCCACCCGGTGCTTGCCCTGCGACGGGCGGATGCCCGCTTCCTGCATGGCCCGGCTGACAGCCTTGGCCATCGGCCGATCGATACGCGCGCGGTGCGGCGTCCCGGCGCTGTGCCGGGTGAGGGCGGCAACGATGCCAGGGCGCTCGTTCCGCCCCTTGCCTTCGTCACGGCAGTGGACGTGGTTGCGCAGGTCGTCCGTGAGCCGGCAGTCGACGTCCTCGTGCGACAGGAAGACCTGGGCTTCCAGGAAAGGGCTCGCCGCCTTCCGCAGCGCCGGCTGACGGCGCAGGAGCGAAACGAGCTTCTTCGCCTTCCGGTTCGCGAGCAGCAGCGGGTTGTCGACCGTCTGCGGGCGCCCGTCGCCCCGCCAGACCCACGTGCCCTGGTCGCCCTCCACGGTGCCGGGGCGGCTCTTGATCTCGACGAGGTAGAAGCCCTTCGGCGTCAGCGCGAGCAGGTCGACTTCGTTGATCGAGCCGTCGTCGGCGATGAACTCGAAGTTCGCCCAGGCGCGGTACGGCTCGTGGTCGGGCAGCCGGTCGCGCACGAACGCCAGCGCGTCCCGCTCCCAGGGGAACGCCGAGTCGGTGACCGCCTGCCAGCGGGGCGAAGTTGCTTCCATGGCGTGGCGCACTCGCGGTGCCCCGAGCAGTCGCGGACCGCCCGGCACGCCCGAATCCTAGCCCGTCGAGCGGGCGGAGTCACCCACCATCGACAAGGCTGGCCTGCGAAAGCCTCATCACGCCCGCACGACAGGCCGAATCGGTTCGCTCGGGCAGGCGCGGACGCCCCGCGCGGCGGGTTGCATCGAGTAGTAGATGTCGCGCTCATCCCTGATCGGCGGTCCGCCGGCTGTCCGGGGCCCGCGGGTGGCCGTCCCCCGGCCCTTCCGTCGCTATCATCACGTCGGTCGCCTTGATCAGGGCCGTCGCGGCGTCGCCGCGCCGGAGGCCCAGCTCGTCGAGAGCGTCGCGGGTGATGACGGCGGTCAGCCACTGGTCGCCGATGCGGAGGCGCACTTGGGCGACGAGGCCCTCTCGGCGGACCTCGTCGACGACGCCCTGCAGCCGGTTGCGGCCGCTGATGCGGACGAGCACGCCGCCGCCGCCGCGGCCGCCGGGGTGGGTGGGCGGCCGGCCGGTGCGGGCGAGCAGGCGCTCGACCTCGGTTTCGGCCAGGCGGTGATGCCCGCCCGCGGTGCGGGTGGTGCGGACCTCGCCCCGGTAGATCCAGTGCTTGAGGGTGGAGTAACCGATGCCGAGACGCTCCGCCGCCTGCCGCACCGTCAGGGTGGCCATGCTTCCTGCGCTCCCTTGTGCCCCGGTCTCATGACACTCGACATCAGTCGGCAAACTCAATCCGAATCGCTTGGTGAATCGAATCGAATCATACTATATTGTGCACGTGACAGGCTGTCAGATCGCCCTCGGCGGCGCACCGTGCGGGTCCGCGAGGCGCGGGGCGGAAGTCCGGGAGGCCGCCGGCGGGGCCGACGGCGGTCGGTGGTTCGCCATGGGACCGGCGGCGTTGGCGGGACTCGTCGCCGCGGCGGTGCTGGCTGCCTGCGCGGACCCGGGCGCTTCGCCGGCGGGTCGGGTCCGGGTGTCGGCGGCGGTCAGCCTGACCGGGCCGCTGGAGCGCGTGGCGGGGGACTTCGAACGGGTCACCGGCACCGCGGTCGAGCTGAACCTGGGCGGCTCCAGCACCCTGGCTGCGCAGATCCTGGCCGGGGCCCCGGTCGACGTGTTCTTCAGCGCCGACGAGCGGCAGATGGACCGGGTGGCCGCGGAATCGCTGGTCGTCGCGGAGACGCGGGGGGTGCTGCTGTCGAACCGGCTCGCGGTGGTGGTGCCGGCGGGTGCGGCCGCGCCTGGGAACGGGGCGGGGCTGCGCGCGGCGGCGTTCCGCCGTATCGCGGTCGGAGACCCGGCCGGCGTTCCCGCCGGCGTCTACGCCCGCTCCTACCTGTCGTCGCTCGGCCTGTGGGAGGCGCTGGGCCCCCGCATCGTGCCGACCCGCAGCGTCCGGGCGGCGCTGGCCGTGGTCGAGGCGGGCGACGCCGACGCCGGCATCGTCTACCGCACCGACGCCCTGTCGTCGCTTGAAGTCGCGGTCGCGTTCGAGGTGCCGGAGGACGAGGGGCCGGCCATCGCCTATCCGGCCGCCGTTCTCGTCGACGCTCCGAACCCGGCGGGGGCGGCGCGGTTCCTCGACTATCTGCGAAGCGCGGCCGCTCGCCGCGTGTTCGGGCAGGCCGGCTTCATCGTGCCCCGTCCCGCCCGCACCTCGCGTGCCCTGGCGCCATCGACCACACCCCCTCCGTCGTCCCCTATCGCCATGACCGAAGTGGCGGTCGTCGACGACGAGGCGACCGGGCCATGAACGACGTCCTTCCCGTCGCCCTGTTCACGGTGGGCATGGCCGCCCTCGCCACCGCCGTCATGCTGCCCCCCGGCCTCGCCGTCGCGTGGGTGCTCGCCCGCCGCCGCTTTCCGGGGCGCGCGGTGCTGGAGACCCTGGTGTCGCTGCCCCTGGTGCTCCCGCCGGTGGCGACGGGGCTCATCCTCATCACCGTCCTGGGACGGCGGGGCTTCCTCGGGGGGCTCCTCGAGCGGATGGGCATCGAGGTGATGTTCACGTGGCGGGCGGTGGTGGTGGCGATGGCGGTGATGGGGCTGCCGCTCCTGGTGCGCTCGGCGCGGGCGGGGTTCGAGCAGGTGGACCGGCGCTACGAGCAGATCGCGGCGACCCTGGGGGCGCGGCCGGTGCGGGTCTTCCTCACGGTGAGCCTGCCCCTGGCCCGAAGGGGGGTGCTCGCGGGTTCGCTGCTGGGTTTCTCGCGGGCGCTCGGCGAGTTCGGCGCCACGATCATGGTGGCGGGCGCCTTGCCGGACACCCGGACCATCGCCGTCGCCATCTACACCTATACCGAGACCGGCCAGAACGCCGCCGCGGCGGCGATGCTGGCGGTGTCGGCGGCCATCGCCTTCGGGGCCCTGCTGGCGTCGAACCGGCTGGTCGTGCATCGAGCGGCCTGAGACCGGTGCCGCGATGACCGAAACGCCCGCCGACCCCGCGCGCCAGTCGAACGCGTGGTTCCCGGCCGCCCCGCTCGAAACGCCGGCGTCCGGCGCGTCCCGCGGCGGTGCGGCCGGCGTCATCACCCTCGATTTCGCCCTCCATCAGGGGGGGTTCGTGCTGGAGATGCGCGAGCGCATCGAGGCGAGGGTCGTCGCCCTCTTCGGTCCGTCGGGAGCGGGCAAGACGACGGTGCTCGAGTCGATTGCGGGGCTGCGCCGGCCGCGGCGCGGCGTCATCCGCGTCGGAGAGCGCACCCTCTTCGACGCCGCGGCCGGGGTGGACGTGCCCTGCCACCGCCGGCGCGTCGGCTACGTGCCCCAGGACCTCGCCCTCTTTCCCCACATGAACGTGCGCCGCAACATCCTCTACGGCGCGGGGTCGGGGCCGGGCGGCGGGTTCGACCACGTCATCGCGTTGCTCGAGCTCGGCCCCCTGCTCGACCGGGGCGTCGCCGGCCTGTCGGGCGGCGAGCGCCAGCGCGTCGCCCTCGCCCGCGCGCTGGCCGCATCGCCGGCCTTGCTCCTGCTGGACGAGCCCCTCGCCGCCCTCGACGCGACCCTGCGTTCGCGCATCCTGCCCTGCCTGGAGCGCATCCGCGACGACTTGGCCATCCCCATGCTCTACGTGTCCCACGCCGAGGCCGAGGTGCGGGCCCTCGCCGACTGGGTGGTCGTGCTCGACGCGGGCCGCGTCGTGCGGTCCGGGGCCGGGCTCCGAGGGTTCGGTTCGGAAGGCCCGCGTGGAGCTCGCGACGTGCGCTAGGATCTCGACATCCGGACAGGAGCTCGGCTGGCTCTGCCGCGGTACGCAGGCTCTGGCCGTATTACCATGAGCGTGCCCATGCCCTTGCAGGAGCGGAGATGAGCAGTTCTGCGCCGCCGCGGGTCGAGTCTCTGCGGGTCAAGAACTACCGCGCCTTGCGCAGCGTCACCCTGGATCGCCTGACGCCGCTCACGGCACTGCTCGGCCCCAACGGCAGCGGGAAGTCCACCGTCTTCGATGTTTTCGCATTTCTCTCGGAATGCCTATCCGACGGCATCCGCAAAGCCTGGGATCGCCGTGGCCGCTTCCTGGAGCTGCGCAGCCGCGACAGCACCGGCCCGATCGTCATCGAGCTGAAGTACCGCGAGCGAAGCGAGCATCCGAAGTCGCCGCTGATCACATACCACTTGGAGATCGACGAAGAGCGGGGCCGGCCCGTCGTGTCTCACGAGTTCCTGCGCTGGCCCCGAACCGGCGGGTCCGGCAGGCCGTTCAACTTCCTGGACTACCGGCGCGGGGACGGCGAAGTGGTCACCGGGGAGACTCCCGAGAAGGACGACAAGCGGGTTCCCCGCCCACTGTCCGGCCCGGACGTGCTGGCGGTCAGCACGCTCGGCACCCTCGCGGAGAACCCTCGCGTGATCGCGTTGCGCACGTTCATCACGGACTGGCATCTCTCCTACCTCTCGGCCGACGATACCCGCGGCAACCCCGAGGCAGGAGCCGAGGAACGCCTGTCCCCCAACGGCGACAACCTCCCGAACGTCATCCAATACCTGCGCGAGCAGCATACCGACCGCCTGGATCGGATCTTCGAGGCCATGCGGCGGCGGGTCCCGCGGATCGAACGGGTCGAGGCCGAGACGCTTGCCGACAGCCGCCTGCTGCTGCGTATCAAGGACGCGCCCTTTGCGCAACCGGTGCTGTCGCGCTTCGCCTCAGACGGCACCTTGAAGCTGCTGGCCTACCTGACGATCCTCCACGACCCCGCGCCGCCCGGGCTGATCGGCATCGAAGAGCCCGAGAACTTCCTGCACCCGCGCCTGCTGCCCGAGCTCGCCGAAGAGTGCCTGGAGGCGGCCGAGCGCGGGCAGCTCATCGTCACCACGCACTCGCCGTACTTCATCGACGGATTACGGCCCGAGGACGTGCGCGTGCTCTCTCGCGGTCACGACGGTTACACGCAGGCCTATCGCGTCTCGAAGATGCCGGGGATCAAGGCGTTCATGGATCAAGGGGCGAAGCTCGGCGAGCTCTGGATGGAGGGGCACTTCGAGCATGGCGACCCCCTCGCCGAGTCGGACTGATGCCCCGCCTGGACGTGCTGGTCGAAGAGCCGTCGGCCGAGGCCGCACTACGCCATCTGCTGCCGAAGCTGGTGCCCGACACCGTGCGCTGGAAGATCGTGAACTTCAGAAGCAAGTCGAGGCTTCTGAAGGAGCTCGCCGCGCGCCTTCGTGCCTACCGGGTCCGTGTGGAGCGAGGCGAGGACGTCCGGGTCATCGTGCTCGTGGATCGCGATGATGACGACTGCCGGGAGCTGAAGCGCCGGCTGGACACCGCTGCGGCGCAGGCACCATTGTCGTCGCGATCCCGCCCGGATCCGGGCGGAGGCTTCCGTGTAGTCAACCGCGTCGTCGTGGAAGAGCTGGAGTCGTGGTTCCTGGGCGACCCGGCGGCGCTTCGCGAGGCATTTCCCAGCCTTCCGCCCGCCAAACCGGCCTCCGGCCCGTTCCGCAGCCCGGACCGAGGCGACTGGAAGGCGCTCCACCGTTATTTGAGAAAGCACGGCGTCTACCGAAAGCGGTATCTGAAGATCGACGCGGCCTTGAGAATCGCGCCGAAAATGGACGTGGACGCGAATCGCTCGCCCAGCTTCCGCCAGTTCCGCACCGGCCTCGCGGGGCTGGTGTAAGGGGAGGCCATGGTTCCTGGCTTTGATTCGGTCGCTCTCGCGAATCGTGCGACGGGTCCATGCCCGCGGGCCGGTGATGGGCTCCCGGATCATGCGGGGCGCGGGGCTCCAGGCCCCGCCGAGCACCCTGCCCGGGTCATGAAGGAGGTCGGCGCTGGCGGCCCGCCGGCATCTTTTATCGGCCCCGATCACGGCGCGCGGGAGTGCTCGCGGAAGAAGGCGGCGATCCGCTCGCTGGTGCCGCGCGGGTAGACGTGGGCGCCGGGGTGGATCCAGGTCATGACCGGCGCCGCCGTGCCCGCTCCGTACACCGTGCAGCCGGCGCCGCAGCCGGTCGCCGCATCGACGCCGTTCACGTCGACGGCGACGGCTATCGCGGCTTCCTGATCGGAGAAGCGGACCACCCGGTCGCGCTCCCCGGCCACGTGGAAGACGGGGCGGGGCTCGGTGGGCCGTACCGAGGGGCGGAGGCGGGCCGCCACCGGGGCGTAGGCGGCGAACACGCCGGGCCGCTCCGCCCAGAGGAGGTAGGTGAACATCCCGCCGTTCGAGTACCCCGTCGCATAGATGCGGTCGTCTTCGATGTCGTACGTCTCGCGCAGCGACGCCAAGGCGGCGTCGACGAGCGCGAGGTCGGGGTTGCCGACGCCGGGCTCCACCTGCCAGCCGGGGAGGCCGCGGCGTGTCGGAAGCCCCTGGAAGTACACGACGACCGCCTCGGGCCACGCCGCGTGCAGGTTCGTGTACTGGAAGTTCTGCGCGTTGTCGCCGAACCCGTGGAAGGACAGGACCAGCGGAGACCCTTCCGGCCGTGGTGCGGCGGGCGCGTGGACGATGGCTTCGCGCGTCCGGCCGTCGACCTGCCATCGCACCACCTGCGCGGCGGCGTCCCGGACGCCGGGAACGAGCAACAGGCCGACCAGTGCCGCGTGCGTCAGGCGAGTTCTCATCCGCTGCCTCCACGTTCTCGTTCACCGGCCACCGTGTCCGCCGGGCCGCTTCCGGCGGTCCGGATCCGGCTGCCGGCGCCGCGGGAGGTGGCGCACTGCTGCGGCCGAAATGCAGGCCCCCTCCACCGCGCGCGACTCACACCCCGATGCCGAGCACGCTGAACAGCAGCCACGACACCAAGCCCCCCACGACGGTCATCGACAGGCCCCACGCCATCAGCTTGTTGAACAGGTCGCGCGTGTCCACGCTGGGGTGGGCGGCGGCCATGCACAGGGCGCCGAGGGTCGACAGCGGCGAGACGTCGACGAGGTGTCCGCCCACGTTCATCGCCGAGGCGAGGGCGATGGGCTCGACCGAAAGCCGCTGCCCGAGTTCGGCCACGGTGGGGAGGAATGCGGGCAGCACGACCCCCGAGGTGCTGCTGTAGATCGAGATGAACCCGGTCGACGCGGCCATGATGAACGTGGGGGCGATGGCCGCGGGGCGCTCGATGAGGTCGGTGAACAGGTCGAGCCCGCCGGTCCGGCCGAGCACCTCGATGAGCACGGTCACCCCGCACACCATCATGATGACCCGCCACGGCATGATCTTCACCGCCTCGATCTCGTCGCCGGCCTTGAGCAGGCTCAGCAGCACCGCGCCCGCGAACGCCCCGAGCCCGACATCGACGTCGAAGAAGATGACGCTCACGATGAGGGTCGCGATGACGGCCAGGGTCACGAGATGCGTCCGCGAGAACGTGACGGAGCCGGCGCCGTCGCCGCCCTCGCTCCCGTCGCTCGACGGCACGTCCACCGCGCCCTCGTGGTGGCGGCCGAGCAGCTTCAGCCCGCCGAAGGCGAAGTAGGCGGTGAACACCACGACGGTGTGCGCCAGCATGTTGTTCAGGTAGTTGTAGAGCTCGTAGCCGCCCATCCCGAACTGCTCCATCACGCCGTTGACGATGACGCCGGTCGGTGCGATGGGCGAGAGCGACCCCGCGTTGGCGCCCATGCCCGTCATGATCGCCATCAGGAACGCCGGCACCCCCACCTGTCCCGCCACCGCCATCGACATGGGGGCGATGATCGCGGTCGAGGCGATGTTGCCGGGCCCGATCGACGCGAGGAGGAACGCCAGGAGGAAGAACATCATCGGCATGACGCCGACGTTGCCGCGGGCGTAGCTGACGGCGCGGTGGGCGATCCGGTCGAGGGTGCCGTTGAGCTGGGCCATCGAGAACAGCAAGGTGACACCGGCCAGGGTCAGGAAGAGCCGCGCCGGGAAGCCCGCCATCACCTCGCGCGCGCTCATCCCGGCGGCGTAGACGCCGACGAGCCAGGCCAGCGAGATGGCCAGGAAGCCGACGTGCAGCCGGATGGTGCAGCTGACGACGATGGCCACCGCGAGGGCGCCGAGGGAGATGGCCGCCACCGGGTCTACCGAGCTGAACAGGTCCATGGCGGGCGATCATATCGCGGATGCCGGCGCGCCCCAGGGTTGACCCGGTGCGTCGGCCGCGCCATCCTCTGACCGCCGGCCGATGTTCTTCTATCTCGTCCATCACGGAGACGCGCTCGGGCCCGAGGTCGACCCCCGGCGGCCGTTGTCGTCGCGCGGGCGCGGGCAGGCCGACGCCCTCGCCGCCCAGGCCGCAGCGCGCGGGGTGCGCCCCGCCGCCGTCTGGCACAGCGGCAAGCTGCGGGCCCGGCAGACGGCCGAGGCGTACTGGCGCGCCTGCAACCCGCTGGCCGAGTTCACGGCCACCCGGTGGGCGCAGCCTGGCGACCCGCCGCGGCTCGCCGACCTGCTCGAGGTCGAGAGTCGTGACGTGATGCTGGTCGGCCACATGCCGCACGTCGACCGGCTGCTGCGCCGGCTGCTGGGCGAGGACGCGGGCCTGTCGCCGTTCCCGGTCAACGGGCTCGTGGCGGTCGAGCGGATGGACGAGGCGTGGGTCGAGCGCTGGCGGCTCGCCGCCCCGCCGCCGTGAGCTGGCGCGGATCGCCGTTCGCCGCGCCGCCGCGGTGAGCTGGCGCGGATCGCCGTCTCGCCGCCGTGAGCTGGCGCGGATCGCCGCCTCGGGGCCTCGCCATCGAGTCGGCGGGCCGCGGCTGCCGCGGCTTGGCGCGCTCGGGCCAGCCCTGGGACCGGCTTCCCGGGCAGGGTTGACGGGGCGCGTCGTCGAGGCGGGCCGTCAGGCGGGCGGCCGAGGACCGTGTTCGGGGCGGCCCGTCATGTCGGCCGCGGGCCCTTGGTGCAGCCGGTCGAGGTGCTCCTGCAGCAGCTCCCACGCCCGGCGGACGTGGCGTTCCTCGGTGCGGATGTGCCCGACGGCGAGCCGAAGGGCGAAGCGGTCGTCGAGCCGCGTGTGCGACAGGAATACCTCGCCGGTGGCGTTCACGGCGTCGAGCAGCCGGGCGTTCAGATCGTCGAGACCGCCGGCCGGCTCGGCCGGATTCGCGCGGAAGCAAACCACCGAGAACGGGACGGGGGCGAGCCGCTCGAAGCGGCCGTCGGCGTCGATCCACTCCGCGAAGAGCCGGGCGAGCCGCATGTGCTCGGCGAGGCGCCGGCGGATGCCGTCGGCGCCGAAGTAGCGCATCACCATCCAGAGCTTCAGGGCGCGGAAGCGGCGTCCGAGCTGCACGCCGGTGTCCATGAGGTTGCGGACCGCCCCCGGTTCGCGGCTCTGCAGGTAGTCGGGGGTCAGGGCGAAGGCCTCCTCGAGCCGGTCCATGCGCCGGCAGTAGAGGGCGCTCAGGTCGAAGGGGATGAACAGCCACTTGTGGGGGTTGACGACCAGCGAGTCGGCGCGGTCGCACCCCGCCAGCGTCTCCTCGTGGCCGGGCACCATGGCCGCCGCGCCCGCGTAGGCGGCGTCGACGTGCAGCCACAGCTTCTCGCGGGCGCAGACGTCGGCGATGGCCGGCACCGGGTCGACGCTGGTGACCGCCGTCGTGCCCACCGTCGCCACCACTGCCAGCGGGGTGACCCCGTTCCGCCGGTCTTCCTCGATGGCCGCGGTCAGCGCGTCGGGCCGCATGCGGAAGCGCTCGTCGGTGGGGATGCGCCGGAGCCCGTCGTGTCCCAGCCCCAGGGTCATCACGGCTTTGTCGACCGACGAGTGGGCGTGCTCGGAGCAGTAGATGCGCGGCGCCGGGAGGTCGGGGCGGCCGGCAAGGCCGCGCCCGCGCACGTCGGGCACCGCCTGCCGGGCCGCGGCGAGCGCGTGCAGGGTCGAGATCGAGGCGGTGTCGTAGATGACTCCCTCGAAGCCGTCGGGCAGCCCGAGCAGGCGCCGCAGCCAGCCCAGGGCCACCTCTTCGAGCTCGGTCACCGCCGGCGAGGTGCGCCACAGCATGCCCTGGGCATTGAAGGCGGCGCTCAGGAAGTCGGCGAGGATGCCGGGGCCGCTGGCGCTGATCGCGAAGTAGGCGAAGAAACCGGGGTGGTTCCAGTGGGTCAGACCGGGGACGAGAATGCGCTCGACGTCGTCGCGGATGGCGCTCCACGGCTCGCCGGCGTCGGGCGCGGCCGGGGGCAGGGCGTCGCGGACCTCGCCCGGCTTCACCCGCGACAGCACGGGGTAGTGTTCGGCCTCTTCGAGGTACCGGGCGATCCAGTCGACCAGCTCGTGGCCGGCCTGCCGGAACCCCGCCGCGTCGATGTCGCCGAGATGGGGCGATGACGGAGGTGGCGGCAGACCGCCGGGGGAGTGTGCGGACATCGGGCCTTGGTATGCGAGGACCGAAAATTGTAGCATCAGGTTCCGGAGACGCCGGGAGGCGGGACCGGGGGCGGTGGACGCCCCGGGTCGGCGGCCTTGTCCGGCCATGTCGGCGCCCGCCGAGAGCCCGAGCGGACCCGCGTTGCGCTGTGCCCGAAGGGCGCCCAAGGGGCGGCAGCGATCGGGACGCAGGGCGGGTTCGCAGGCTGCGGATTCTCGCGGCTCCCGGACGCGGACGCACGGAGGAATCTGGTGGCAGAAGCAGCGGTAGTACACACGAGCCGGCTGCGGATCGAGCGTATCGGCGGTCCGCTGCGGCACGCGTATCTCGAGGGTTTCGACGAGCCGATCCGGTTCGGTGTCCACGGGGGCATCAAGGCGTTCTACGGCGTCGAACCTCCGGAGGACGTGCCGGCCACCCTGGACTACATGGTCGGCGCCGTCGGCGGTTGACTGCTCGGCACCCTTGCACGCGCACTGGAGGTGCGCGACATCCCGGCGCCGACGGAGAAGCTGCAGGCCAGCGTCGAGGGCGACATCCAGGCCATCGACAACGTGCTGCGCATCACGACGATCCGCGTGCGGTACCGCATCCGCGTTCCCTCCGGCGCCCTCGAGCGGGCCCGGCGGGCGGTCGACACCCACGCGACGAAGTGCCCCGCCGCCAACAGCGTGCGCGGTTGCATCGACCTCGACATCGACGCCGACATCACGGAGGAGTGAGCCCCCCGGGTGACCGTCGATGCCGACATCACGGAGGAGTGAGCCCCCCGGGTGACCGTCGATCGGCATGCTTCCGGTGCGTCTCGGCATCGCGGCGGCGCGGCGACCGGGCGCTGCGGCTGGGTCGGAGAGGGTCGAGCGATGTTCGGGTGCTACCGGTGAAGTGCCGGTGCGGCGGCTCCGGAGTCGACGGTGCGACCCAATGCCGGTGCGGCGGCTCCGGAGTCGACGGTGCGACCTTGGTGGCGGCGGCCCATACAGCGTGATGCCTGCGGCCGAATCGATCGCCTGGCTCGGCTGGGGAGCCGACGCCTTCGCGCGCGCAACCGCGGAACGGAAGCCGGTGCTGCTGTTCATCGGCGCCGCGTGGTGCCGGTGGACGGCGGAGATGGAGCGGTTCAGCTACCGCGACCCGAGGGTCGTGCGTCTCGTGGCCGACCGCTTCCTGCCGGTGCGGGTCGACGCCGAGCGACGGCCCGATGTCAGCGCCCGCTACGCCCTCGACGGCTGGCCGACCACTGCGTTCCTCACCCCTGACGGCGACCTGCTGGGAGGCGGCACGTATCTCGACGCGGACGCCCTGGCGACGGTGCTGGCCGACGTGGCCGAAGCGTTCGCCGAGCGGCGCGCCGACATAGAGGGCCGCGCGGCTGCGGCCCGCGGCGCCGTGCCCGGGCGGTCCGGTTCCGGGGGGGGTGTGGACCCCGACGAAGAGGGGGCGGGCGGCGGCGGAACCGGTTTCGGGCCGGAGTCGGCTCGCGCCGGCGCCGCCGCGACCGCCCGCCCGCCGGCCGGTGGCGTCGGGCTGGACGATGGCGCGGGGCCGTGGCTCCATGATCTGCTCCTGGCGCGCTTCGACGCGACCTCGGCCGGCTTCGGCGACGGGCTCAAGCGGGTCGAGGCCGACGCCCTCGCCGCCGCCCTCGTGCTGTGCCGCGAGCACGACGGTCGCGACCTGACCCGCGTCGTTACCCGCACCCTCGACGCGATGGCCGCCGGCGGCCTGTGGGACCCCATCGACGGCGGCTTCTTCCGTTACTGCGCGGGTCGCGACTGGTCGGACCCGGCGCCGGAGAAGCTGCTCGCGCCGAACGCACGCCTCCTCGACCTCTACCTGACCGCGTCGACGCTCTTCGAGCGCGAGGACTACGCGGAGAGAGCGCGAGCGCTCGTCCGCTTCGCGCACGGGACGCTGGCCGACCCCGAGGGCGGATTCTTCGCCAGCCAGCGCGGGGAGCCCGACCCGGACCACCCCGGGCGCTCTCCGGCGCCGGGGGCCGGAGCCGTCGACCGGACCGTCTACACCGATGCCACCGCGGTCATGGCCTCCGCCTACGTGCACGGCGCGTCGGTGCTCGACGACGACTCGTTGCTGGAGTTCGCGGCCGAATCGGTCGACCGAGTGGTGATGGCCACCTACGAGCGCGGCCGCGGTGTCGGGCATGCGGCGACCGACGGATCGAGCCCCCGCGGCCTCCTCGCCGACCAGGTGCTGGCCAGCGCCGCCCTCCTCGATCTCTACGAGGCGACGGGCCAGCCCGTCTATCTCGACATGCCCCGCGAGCTGATGGCCTACTGCCGGCACGCCCTGTGGGACGAGACCGGCGGCTTCGCCGACCGGGACCCGAGGCTGCAAGGGCCCGATGCTCCGGTCGGTCTGCTGCGCGACCCCGTCTACCCGCTCGACCTCAACTGCCGCGCCGCGATGGTTCTGGCCCGCCTCGCCGACCTCGCGGAAGAGCCCGGTCATCTCGACCTCGCCCGCTGCGCGCTCATGCGCCGGACGCCGACGTACCGCGAGCTGGGGTTGGATGGCGCCGCCTATGTCGTTGCGTTCCACGCGCTGTCGCGCACGTCGACCCTGCCGTGACCGACTGACCGGCCGACCGGCCAGGAAAGAGCTCGTCGATCGCCGGGCCGGCCCTACATCCGCGCGCGTGGGGTTACGCAACGCCATGACATCGCGTGGCCGTGGACCACGGGCCCTACTCCGCGCGCGCGGGGTTACGCCGCCCCGTCGGCCCGCTGGCGGACCCCGATGTTGCCTACTTTCGCGCGCGCGGGGTTACGCCTCTTCATGTCGTCGCCTCCTCCGCCGCCCTCACCCCTACTTCACTTCCGCCGGGCGCGGGGTTACGCCTAGGATCGCCGCCAAGCCGGCGTGTCGGCGGCTCACTCCGCCGCGCGCGGGGGGGCACGAGAGGAGTGCGCGACAGCATTGTCGGCTGACGGGCAGGTTCGGCCGGTGGGCGTTCGGGGCCGCGTCCAACCTTCCTGTCGTGTACCGGCACGAGAGTCACGGGCTGACGTCATGGGGAATGCTATGATGCAGCCGTGCGGGCTGAACCGGCCATCGCCCACGACACCCTGCGCGAGCTGAAGGCGCTCACGCCCGAGATCGGCGTGTCGCTGGCGCATGCGGTGAACGGCACGCCGCGCGTCGGGCTGGGCCGTCGCTCCTCCGCCCGCCGGCGACGCAATCGGGAAGAAGTGCCGGCCTCGCCCTTTCCGTTCGTCGGCCTCGATCGCGCCCGCCGGATCGCTGCGTGGCTCGACGGCGAAGAGCCGCTTCACAAGCCTGAGCAACGCACGTGACCTTGGTCGATCGCCCCACGCTCTCCGCGCTCCGCAACGTCGCGACCCGGCTCCGGATCGAGTCGGTCCAGGCCACGAGCCGGGCCGGGAGCGGTCATCCCACGAGCTGCTGCTCGGCCGCCGAGATCATGGCGGCGCTGTTCTTCGGGCAGATGCGGTTCGACCCGCGGGACCCCGACCACGAGGACAACGACCGCTTCGTGCTCTCGAAGGGTCACGCGGCGCCGGTGCTCTACGCGGCGTGGGCCGAGGCGGGCGTCATCGGGCGCGACGAGCTCGCCGCCCTGCGGGAGATCGGCTCCGATCTGGAGGGGCATCCGACGCCGCGGCTGCCGTTCGTGGACGTGGCGACGGGCTCGCTCGGCCAGGGCATCTGTGCTGCGGTGGGGATGGCCCTGAACGCGCGGCGCATCGGGTCGGCCTATCGCACCTACGTGCTCCTCGGAGACGGCGAGTCGGCCGAGGGATCGGTGTGGGAGGCGGCGCAGGCGGCGGCGGCGATGGGGCTCGACAATCTCTGCGCGATCACCGACGTCAACGCCCTCGGGCAGAGCCGGGTCACCCAGTGGGGGCACGACATGGCCGCTTACGAGCGGCGGTGGCAGGCGTTCGGGTGGCACGCGCTGGTGGTGGACGGGCACGGCATCGGCGCCCTCCTCGACGCGCTGGACGAGGCGGCGCGCACCGTGGGGCGGCCGACGATGATTCTGGCGCGCACCCTGAAAGGCAAGGGCGTGTCGTTCGCCGAGGGGCGCGACGGCTGGCACGGCAAGCCGTTCAAGGGAGACGACCTCGATCGGGCGCTGCGGGAGCTGGAAGGGCAGCTCGGCGCGCCGACCGAGAACCCGCCGATCCCGCCGCCGCCGGCGCGTGCGGGGGCGGTGCCCGCCGGGGATGCACTCCGCCTCCCGTCGTACGAGCCGGGGGCCAAGGTCGCGACGCGCGAGGCCTACGGCGCGGCCCTCGCCGCGCTGGGGGCGGCCGACCCGCGCGTCGTCGCTCTCGACGCCGACGTCAAGAACTCGACCTTCAGCGACAAGTTCGAGCAGCGGCATCCGGACCGCTTCTACCAGACCCATATCGCCGAGCAGGTCATGGTGGGGGCGGCTCTCGGCCTCGCGAGCCGCGGTGCGATCCCCTTCCCGTCGACGTTCGCCGCCTTCCTCACCCGGGCCGCCGACTTCATCCGCATGGGGGGCATCGGCAACGTCAACGTCAAGCTCGCGGGCTCGCACGCGGGGGTGTCGATCGGCGAGGACGGTCCGTCGCAGATGGCCCTCGAGGACCTCGCGATGATGCGGGCGGTGCCCGGCTGCGTGGTGCTCTACCCGTGCGACGCGGTCAGCACGTCGGCGCTCGTCGCGGCGGCGGCGGCGCACGACGGCATGACCTACATCCGGACCTCGCGGCCCAAGACCCCGGTCGTCTACGCGGCGGACGAGGTGTTCCCCGTCGGCGGGTCCAAGACCCTGCGGGAGAGCGCATCGGACTCGTGCACCGTGGTCGCGGCGGGGGTGACCGTCTTCGAGGCGCTCGCCGCCTGCGACACGCTGGCCGAGGCCGGAGTGCGCATCCGCGTCGTCGACGCCTACTCGCTGCAGCCCATCGACGTCGACGGCCTCGTCGCGGCTGCGCACGCCACCGGCGGCCGTCTCGTCACCGTCGAGGACCACTACGCCGCGGGCGGGCTGGGCGACGCCGTGAGCGATGCCGTCGCGTCCCACGGCATCAGCGTGCACCGCCTCGCGGTTCGCGACGTGCCCCGCAGCGGCAAGCCGGCCGAGCTCCTCGACCGCTACGGCATCTCGGCCCGCCACATCGTGGCCTCGGTCACCGCCCTCGTCGATGCCGCGCCGGGGCGGACCACGACCTGACGGGTCTCGCGGCGGTCGCCGCCATCCCCTCCCGCACGAGCGGTGCTCGACTCGGCGCCGCCGCGAATACGGAACCGGGCTCCGGCCCTCCCCAGCGGCGGTCGCCGCCATCCCCTCCCGCGCGAGCGGTGGCTCGACTCGGCGCCGCCGCGAATACGGAACCGGGCTCCGGCCCTCCCCAGCGGCGGTCGCCGCCATCCCCTCCCGCGCGAGCGGTGGCTCGACTCGGCGCCGCCGCGAATACGGAACCGGGCTCCGGCCCTCCCCATGCGCGCGACCGGGCGGTCGGCAAGGCCGGCCGCGGCCGCCTGTTTGCCGACGGAGTACGCGGCGCCCTCAGCGCCGCACGGCGCGCCACGCGGTGATGCCGGCCGGCGTCCGCGCGGTGCCGCTCATGGTCGATCCGACGACGCGGCCGGTGTACGGGACCCCGCCCGCGTCGAAGCCGATCGCCTCGCCGCGCAGCCGCCCGCCGGTGATCGGGATGGTCTCGCCCGCGACCCGGAGCTCGCCGGATACCTCCTGGAACCGCTGCTGGAGCACCAGCTCGCCGGCGTCCATCCGCCAGGAGCCCGCCACCTTGGCGGGAACGATCCAGAGCAGCGAGGTGCACCAGGTGGGGCAGGGGTCGAGCACCACGGTCGTGTCCGCGACCCATCCCGGGGCGTCGAGATCGGTCTCGGACCCGCGCAGGTCCCAGGTGTTCGAGACGATGCGGGTGCCCGGGCGCAGGTCGAAGAGGGCGGGGCGCAGCCGGTAGTTGATATCCGGCAGCAGGAACATCGTGACCACGGTGGCCGGGGAGAGGTCGAAGTCGAACAGGTCGGCGGCGACGAACTCGGTCCGGTCGGACACGCCGGCTTCCGTCGCGCGGCGCTCGGACAGGGCCACGAGGTTCGGCGCGAGCTCGACCCCGACGGCCCGCGCGCCGAGTCGGGCCGCCGCGATGACGAGGCGGCCGTCGCCCGAGCCGAGGTCGATGACGAGGTCGTCGGCCGTCACCTCGGCCATCTCCAGCATCTTGTCGACGAGCACGTCGGGCGTCGGCACCCAGGGGACGTCCTTGCCCTCCTGGCCGATCTCCGGCTCGGGCGCCGGTCGGCCGGTCGCGTCGGGCGGCTGCGGCGCCGCCTCGGCCGGCGGCCAGGAAGCGCATGCCAGCGACAGGGCGATCAGGGCGACGGCGGTCCGCGGGAACGCTCGGGGCCGGCGATTCGCTGCGATCGGCCGGCGTTGGGCGGGGCGGTTGACTCGCCATCGCGGTGGCGGGTACATGGGCACTCAGCGATGTTCTTGCCGTGTTCGAACGGGACGCGCCCGCTGACGGGGTGTTCGCGCTCTTGTCGATCCCGGCCTGCGCGGCTCCGCGCGGAGCCTCACCGTGGGCTCCGGGACGGTTCAGCGCACTGCGTCGCTCTCCAGGCGGTCGTCCGGCACGAACCGGTCGCGCGCGGGCATGACGACATCAGGCAGCGTGGCCGCGTTCATCACTGCATCGTCGTCGATGATCCGGTTCTTCGCCAAGATCCAGGCGACGAGCCCGTACACCTCGTCCGGGGTCAGCGTCCCGGGGGCGTTGCCCGGCATCGCGCGGTAGACGTAGTCGTAGAGGGTAGTGGCGTACGGCCAGTAGTTGCCGACGGTGGGCGGGCGCGCGGCCGGGTCGCGGCCGACGACGGGGGCGGCGATGCCGCCTTCGCCTTCCGGTCCATGGCATGCTCGGCACGCACGGTCCCAGACGCGCGCGCCGTCGGCGACGGTGCCGCCGCCGAGGGGCAGACCGGCGCCGTCGGGCCGGATGTCGATGTCGAGGGCGGCGACCTCCTCCGCCGTCGCGGCGCGCCCCAGCCCCAGCGGGCTCGCCGCAGCCTCTTGCGGCGCCTGCCCGGCCGCCGCCGCCGGGATGCCTGCCACCACCAGGAGGGCCGGTCCCAGGAGCCAGCGCATGCGTGCCCGCCGCGTGCTGCCGGCAATGCGTCCCGCCCGGGCGTCGCCCGCGGTTCGGTCCGGGTCGCCAGGCGACGGGCGGCCGAGCCCACAGGACAGCGTCGTCCGCATCATGACCGCAGCCTCTCCGCCCCGAAGAGCACCCGACCGTCGGCGCCGACGGTCCACGAGGTGATGGGATTCCAGTGATACCGGGTCCCGAGCCCCCGGGCGGCGACGAGCGCCTCCCAGGTCGGCTGGACGTAGCCGGTCTCGTCGGTCGCCCGGCTCATGATCTCGGCCGCGCCGCCCGCCCACCGCCACGGCGCGCGGAACCGGACGTGAGCCTTGGGCAGCACCGGCGCCTGCAGCTCCGCCTCGCGCCACGTCACCCCGCCGTCGGTGCTGACGTCGACGCGGGCGATGCTGCCGCGTCCGCTCCAGGCCAGCCCCCGGATCTCGTGGAAGCCGGGCGTCAAGACGCGCGGAAAGGCGGGGTCGGTGACGATGGAGCGCGCGTCCATGACGAAGCTGAATTGGCGCGACCGGCTCCCGTCCCCGAGGGGGTCGGTGTACTTCGATGTCTCCTCGCGGGTCATGAACGGGCCGTCGGCGAGCTCGATGCGGCGCAGCCACTTGACGCTGGCGTTGCCCTCCCAGCCCGGCAGCAGCAGCCGGACCGGATAACCGTTACCGGGCATGAGGGCGTCGCCGTTCTGCGCGTAGACGAGCATGGCGTCGTCGAACGCCTTCTCCATCGGCACGCTGCGGGTCATCACTGCCGCATCCTGGCCCTCGGCGAGGAACCAGGTGGCGGCGGGCCGCGCGCCGACCTCGCGCAGCACCGTCGACAGCAGCACGCCCGTCCATTCCGTCTGGCTCGTCAGCCCGCAGACCATCTGGGGCAGCGTTTCCGGACCGCCGCGGCGGAGGTTGCCCGAGCACTCCAGGAAGCAGATGCGCGACGTGGCGGGGAACCGCTTCAGGTCGTCCAAGGTGAAGACGGTCGGGCGGTCGACGAGTCCGTGGACGAGCAGCTCGTAGCGGTCGGGGTCGATCGAGGGTACGCCGCCGTGGTGTCGCTCGAAGTGCAGGTCGGCCGGGGTGATCGTGCCCCGCAGGTCCTGCAGCGGCGTGCGCGACGATGTCGAGCTCGGGTCGCGCCGCGGGTCCACGAAGGGCGAGCGCTCGCCGCGGTCGCTCGGCAGTGGTCCGGGCCGTCGGGTGGTCTCGATGGCTTGCTGCGCCGCCGCCGGCACCGCCGCCGCGCCCACCGCTCCGGCCGCCCCGGCGATCACCTGCCGGCGAGTCGGGCCCGTCCGCCGCGGTCGAGAGGAGTTTGCCGATCGGTCGCGGTACGCCATGACTTGGCCACCCCCTTGTAGGTCGAGTAGAGGCCGGCCCTGCGCGCCACGTCGGCGGGTCCGGCGCCCCGTTGCGTACGACAAGCTCCGGGGGCAGTCCGCCAGTGAACTGTCCCAGAGCTTGCTTTGCCGTCCTGTCGCTGGTTCTCGCTGGCAAACGCCGCGAAGACGCCCCGCGACATGGGCAGCCTCTCTCAGGGACGGTAGACTGGTGGACCGTCCCTGAGTTTCCTTCGCCGTCGTGCCGCTGGCTTTTCGCTGGTCAGCGCCGCGAAAACCCCCCGCGACATGGGCAGCTTCTCTCGGGAACGGTCAACTAGGCGGTGGGGACGGCGAGCGAGCGCAGCGCCCCGATGACCTCGTCGGGCTCGGGGAACCGCTGCTCCTTCTGCTTCGAGAAGATCAGTTCGCCGTCGGCGACCACGTCGAACTGTCCGCGGCCGCCGACCACCACGTCGGCTTCGACCCCGAGCGCATCCTGAATCGCGGCCGCCAGACTGGTGGCCTTGGGCAGGTAATTTCAAACCTTGCAGTAGCTGATCGACACCTTCATGACGCGCCGATCGTACCGCATCCACCTCCCCTCGCGCAACGGCCGCCGATCGCCGAGCCTGAGTCGGGAACTTGCGCAGCGTCTGGCCCCTCCTTGACGGATGGATGGGTCGCGCAACGGCCGCCGATCGCCGAGCCGGAGTCAGGGCATCAGGCCTGCGACCCGCGTGCGGACCCGGTAGAGGCCGGTCTGCGCGGTCATGTAGAGGGTCGTGCCGTCGTTGCCGAAGGCCGCGTTCGCGGGCTGTTCGGCCAGCCGCACGGTGCCGAGGTGGTTGCCCTCCGGGCTGATGACCACGATGCCGCCGGGGCCGCTCGCCCACAGGTTCCCCGACGTGTCGACCGCGAAGCCGTCGGGTACGCCGCGGTCGGCGCTGCCCGTCAGGTCGAGGAGCACGCGGCCCTCGCCGACCCCGAGGTCGTCGTCGACGGGATAAGCCAACCAATTCCGGGCTGCGCCGTCCGAGTTGGCGACGTAGAGCGTACGCTCGTCGGGCGAGAGCCCGATGCCGTTCGGCCGCGTCTGGCCGTCGGCCAAGAGGTGGACCGAGCCATCGGGATCGAGACGGTAGACGCCGTTCCAGTCGAGTTCGGCCGCGTCGGGGGAGGCGAGGCCGTACGGCGGATCAGTGAAGAAGGCGGCGCCGCTCGAGTGGTAGACGATGTCGTTGGGACTGTTGAGACGCCGCCCCTCGTAGCGGTCGGCCAACGTGATCCTGGAGCCGTCGGCTTCGATCCGCGCCAGGCGCCGGTTGCCGTGCTCGCACAGAACGAGGCGGCCGTCGAGATCGAGGGTCAGCCCGTTCGAGCCGCCCCGGCCGCCGGTCTCGAGCTCGGGCAGGAAGACCGGGTTGAGGAATACGCTGGTGCCGTCCGCCTCCGACCACCGGTAGACGGTGTCTCCGGGAATGTCGCTGAAGAGCAGGTGGCCGTCGCTCGCGTCCCCGACCCACACCGGCCCTTCGATGAACTGGAACCCGTCCGCGATCCGTTCGACCGTCGCATCGGCCGCCACTAGGTCGTCGAGGCGCGGATCGAGCCGCTCTATGGTCCCCGCCTCGCCCGCCGCCGGCTGCGCCGCCGCCGGCCGCGTGATCGCCGTCGCCGCCGCCACGATGAGAGTCACGCCCAAACCGATCGATGTCCGTCGTCTCATGATGCAGTCCTCCCGCCGAGTCACCAAGGTGGTGACATGATACGGCCCCGGAGCTTCGAGCGGGTTGCGGCCCGGTGGCGTCGTGGGGGCGGCCGGGGCGGTTCGCGCATGCGATGCAGTCTTCCCGCCGAGTCACCAAGGTGGTGACATGATGCGCCCCCCGGGGCTCCGAGCGAGTTGCGGCCCCGTGGCGTCGTGGCGTCGGCCGAGGCGGTTCGCGCATGGGTTGCAGTCCTCCCGCCGAGTCACCAAGGTGGTGACAGGATACGACCCCGGAGCTTCGAGCGTGTTGCGGCCCGGCGGCGCCTTGCGGCGGCCGGGGCGGTTCGCGCATGCGACGACCGTCGCGCGTCGACGGGAGACCGCCGCGGCGGTGATGTTCGTCCGGGTCGCGCCGATGAGTGAGAGGCCGATGTCCGAACGGCGTTCGCCGGAGGCGGTCACGGGCTCGCCCGCGATCTCGGCGGGACGGTATGGTACGAGAGTCGCGACAGCCCATCCGGACCTCATCGTCCGGACGGGTCACGGCGCGGCGACTTCGACGTGCGGCCTCGCGGCGGTGTGGGGCGTCAGGCGTCGGTCGAGCGTCAGGAGCACGGCGTTGTTGGTTGCCGCCACCGCCAGCAGGTAGGCATCCGTCACCTGTCGGTGCCCGAGGAGGTGTCGGAAGTACTTGTCCACCTGTCCCGGGGGTGGAAGCCGCCCGACGTAGCGGTGCCGGCGGTCGCGAACCAGTCTGGCCAGTACATCGAGCGCCTGCGCGGGGGTCTGGCGCACGCCGACCACGGCCGGATTCGACGAGAGGCGCACGAAACCGAGCTGGGTGAGGGCGCAGGTGGACCACTCGGGGGCGGGCCGTTGCTCGAGTCGGCTCAGCACCGTCCGGTGAAACTGGTGGTTGGGCCACGCGAGCGCCAGGAGCGCGTTGACGTCGAGGAGCAACGGGCGGCTCTCAGACGACCCCATCGTCGTCGAGCGCCTTCTGTATCCGGGAGGCGGGAATCACGCCCGCGTTGCGGGGCACGTCGAACGTGGCGAAGCGCCCCGTGGATCTGCGTTCCCCGAGACCCTGCAGCTCGGGTTGCAGCGCCTGCCGCGCCATGTCCGACAGGACGCGTCCGAGCCGCTGACCGGTGGCGCGGGCGTGACTGAGGGCCGCTTCGTAGACGTCGTCGTCGAGGGTCACGGTCGTGCGCATGGCACGATGATACACTGATGCACTTGCATCGGTCGCGCCGGTCGCACTCCACGAGAGCAGCGGCACACACCCGACGGTCCGACGGTTCTCCTTTACACACTTCCCGAACGAGCAACCAGACCGGCGATTCGGGCGGCACACACCCGACGGTCCGACAGTTCTCTCTTATCGCCGGCTCCGGCGTTCCCCGAGCCGGATCTCGTTCAACAGGCGCTGCGGCCCGGGAGCGCCGGGAACCAGCCGCACGAGGGCGGTGGCGAGCTCCTCCGCCTCGCTCCACCGCTGTTCGTCCATCAGTAGGCGGGCGAGGGCGAGCACGACGTCGGGGTCGCGGTCGTCGCGCCGGCGGGCCGCGCGTAGCGCCGCCTCCGCCTCCTCGAGGCGGCCCGCCAACTGGAGAGCGAGTCCGTAGTTGTAGTGCACGCGTGCGCGGGCGGCGGGGACGGCGGCGCGGGCGAGGCTCTCGATCGCCTCGTCGAGCCGGCCTTCCTCGGCGAGCAGGAGGCCGAGCGAGTAGTGCAGCTCCGGCTCGTCGGGGTCGTGACCGATGCCCCCTCGCAGCACCGTCTCCGCCTCGCGGTTGCGCCCCTGCGCGTTGAGGAGGTTGGCGAGGTTGAACCGGTCCGGGGTGAAGCGGGGGTCGAGGGTGAGGGCGGCGCGGTACTCGGCTTCCGCCTGGTCCCGGTCCCCCTGGCGCTCGCGCACGATGCCGAGGCCGAGGCGGGCCGGGGCCAGGTCCGCGACGGCGGCCTGGGCGTCGAGGTACTCGGCGGCTGCGGCCGCGAGGGGGTCGCCCGGCGCCGACGCGCCGTCGCCGCCCCACGCTTCGGCGAGGACCCGCGCCGCCTCCACGCGCACCGCGCGGACCGGGTCGGCGAGCAGCGGATCGAGGGCCGCTCGCCTCGCCGGCAGCCCCAGCGGCTCGAGCCCGCCCGCCGCCGTCGTGCGCACCAGCGGGTCGGGGTCGTCGAGGGCGGCGCGGGCCGCGGCGACGCCGGTCCGGCCGAGCGGGCGCAGCAGCTCGAGGGCGGTGGCGCGCACGATGGCGGGCCGGTCGGGGTCGGCTGCGAGGGCCGCGAGACCCGGTCGCGCCGCCGTCTCGCCGGCCCGCCCGGCCGCGAAGGCGGGGGCGAAGTGCGGCGGCGGCGGGACGTCGGACCAGCCGGCCACGGCCGACGCCGCCCACGCGTCGTCGCGGTCGTCGTGGCAGCCGGTGCAGGGGTTGGGGACGCCGAGGGCCACCGACAGATCGGGGCGGGGCACGCGGAAGCCGTGGTCGCGCCGGGGGTCGACGACCATGTAGGTCCGGTCCGGCATGTGGCAGCTCACGCACTGCGCGCCCGGCGAGCCCGGTTCGTGGTGGTGGTGCGCGGGCGCGTCGTAGCGGCCGGGCGCCAGGGTCGGGAAGCGGTCGGCGGGCCGTTCGCGGTGGCACTGCGTGCAGGTTGCGTTGCCTTCCGCCCGCAGGGTCAGGCGGTGCGCATCGTGGCAGTCGGTGCAGCGCACGCCGGCCGCGTGCATTCGGCTCTGGACGAACGAGCCGTAGACGTAGACCTCGTCCAGGACTTGGCCGTCGGGATGGTACAGCCCTTCCGCCAGCCGCGCCGGCAAGAAGTCGTCGAGCAGCGGCCCGCCGTGCGCGGCCACCGGGGTGAGCTGCTCGCGGCGCGAGTGGCAGGGGGCGCAGGCATCGATCTCCGGGGCGGGGTCGTCGGCCCTGAACGGCGCGACGAGGCCCCACCCGTCGCGCGACGCCGCGTCACCGCCGGCGGCGTCGCGCGCGAGCGCGACGTGCCGTTCGCCGGGGCCGTGGCATGCCTGGCAGCCGACGTCGATCTCGGCCCAGGTCGTGTCGTAGGTGTCCGCGTCGACGTCGTAGCCCTTCCGCAGGTCCGTCGAGTGGCAGGCCGCGCACTGCAGGTTCCAAGTCTGGTAGCGGCCTGTCCAGTGCAGGGGGTCGTCCGGATCGATGCGCTCGTCGGGATAGAGATGGAACCACCGGTTCCGGGCGGTGTCCCAGGCGATGGTCAGGCTCTGCAGGCGACCTCCGGGGAAGGGGGCCAGGTACTGCTGCAGAGGCGCGACTCCCAGTGTGTGGGTCAGCTCGAAGTCGTCCGGGGCGCCGTCCGGGCCCTCGGTGTTCACGAAGAACCGGTCGCCGCGCCGGAAGAAGCGGGACGTGACGCCGTGGTGCGTGAAGGCGGCGTCGCCGAAGTCGCCGAGGACCGTCTCGGGCGTCGCGACCTGCATCGCGAGGTCGTGATGCGAGCCGGTCCAGGCGTCGAACTCGGGCCGGTGACAGGTTGCGCAGGCGGCATCGGCCACGTAGGCGACACCGGACGCGTCGACGCCGCGGGCCTGCCGCGGCCCCTCGCCGATGTCAGGGGCGCAGGCGGCGCCGAGCGCGACCGCGAGGGCCGCCGCTGCAATCGGAGCGGGCGAACGGCGAACGCGGCCGGACGCGGTCGCGCTGCCGGAGACGACCCCGGCCCGCGGGCTCGGCATCGCCACGGTCATGGCCCGTCCGGCTCCGCCGCAACCGCGCGACCCATCACTCCGGCGAACCGCCGGGAAATCGCGGCCGCCGCCGAGCCTCCATTCCCCGGGCGCGACGGTCGTCTCACTGCATGGTCTGCAGTTGGTTGTGGACGCGCAGCACGCCGAAGGTCTGCCGGGCGATGTTCTCCATCTCGCGGCGCTCTATCTCGCCCTGTACGTACCCGACGAGGGTAACGACGCTGCGGTCGACGAGGATGCGGAACGGGGGGTTCTTGTACGCCGCGAACCGCTGGAAGTGGATGTTGCCGAATACCTGCTGGGCGAGCGTGCTCCGGAGGCGGTCGTCCGCCGTCGACGGACTCATCTGCACGATCTGGTTCTGCACGTCCTGGACGCCGCGTACCTTCGCGACCCGCTCGAAGACCTCGTCGCGCTTGTCGCGCTCGCTCGTCACCCGACCGATCAGGGTCACGACTCCGTTCTCGACCCGTCCGTCGAGATAGTCGAAGACCGTGTAGTAGGGATAGTCCAGGACCGCGCGGGAGACGTCGTCGATGATGCTCGTGTCGCTGCCCTCCGGCAGGGTGATCTCGCTGACCACCGTCTCGACCCCTTCGACATCGAGCGCGCGCCGTATCGCCTCGCTCTTCAGCCAGAACGTGTCGAGGCGTCCCGTCAGCGTGACTTCGCTGCCGTCGACCGCGATCTCGAGTCGCCGGAGGCCGCGCTCGCGGCGCAGCTCGTCCTGCACGCGTTCGAGCCGTTCCGACGGCTGCGCCGACGCGGGGGCGGTCCCGGTCGGCAGGATGCCCAGCGCGAGCAGGGTGCAAGCGGCGGCGGACAGATGGCGGTGCATGGATTCTCCCTCGCTTCCCTAAACGCCCGGCACCGGGTTGCCCGCGATGTACACCGACTCGAGGCTGTGCGTGTTGCCGATGTCGTCGAGCGGGTTGGCGCCGAGCACGAGGAAGTCGGCCCACTTGCCGGCCTCGAGCGAGCCGAGGTCGTCGTCGACCTGCATGCAGCGCGCGGCATCGGCGGTGGACGCGACGATCGCCTGCATCGGCGTCAGCCCCGCTTCGACCATGAGGGCAAGCTCGCCGTGCTCGAAGTAGCCCTGGAACCGCGCCGCGGGGCCGGTGTCTGTGCCCATCGCGATGGGGATGCCGGCGTCCGAGAGGGCCTTGACGTTGGCCTTTGCGACCTCGAGCTGGGCCTTGTAGGTCTGCGCGCTGGCGCTGTTCTGCAGCCGCTCCTGGTAGGCCGGGTCCTCGAGGGCGGCGACGACGTCGGGGTCCGCTTCCTTGAGGAAGAACGGATCGTCGAACCAGTCGGGCCGCGACTCGTACACGTAGGTCGAGACCTCGCGCATGAGGGTGGGGCAGTAGCAGACCCCGGTCTCTCGGAGCTGGGCGATCAGCTCGTCGTCGACCGCGACGTCGCGGACGCTGTGGGCGAGCAGGTCGGCGCCCGCGCTCAGCAGCCCCTTGGCGTCCTCCAGGTAGTACATGTGCGCGGCCAGCCGCAGGTCGTTCTCGTGCGCGGTGTCGATGACCGCCTGATAGGTCTCGGGGGTCATCTTGGTGCTCGCCCCGAGGTTGTCGTCGACGCGGATCTTCACGATGTCGGACCCGAGCGCAATCGCCGCGTTGGCCTGCTCGATCGCTTCCTCCGGCGAGGGGCCGGTGGGGATGTTCCCCGAGAGGTACAGGCGTGCCTCGTCGATGTCGGGGTCCGCCTGCTGCCGGTCCCGCACCGCCACGCCCTCGGGGCCGTCGCCCCCGAGGCTGAAGACGGTGGTGACGCCGTAGCGCGCGTAGAGGCCGAGCTGCGCCTCGACGTGCTCCTCGGTGTAGAAGGACGGATCCGCCTCGAGGCCGCGCACGTTGTTCACGTGTCCGTGCGCGTTGATGAGGCCCGGCATGATCGTGCGGCCGGTGACGTCGATCTGCTCGGCGTCGGGCGGCGCCTCGACCGCGTCGGCCGCCCCGACCGCCTCGATGCGGCCGTCACGCACCACGAGCACGCCGTTCTCGATCGCGTCGGCGCCCGTGCCGTCGATGATGCGCGCGCCCACGAAGGCCTGCAAACCCGGCGTCGGCTCGACCGGCGCCTCGCCACAGGCGGCGGCGCTGGCGACGATCCCCAACCCGAACAGAACGGCAAGACTCCTCGCGTGCATTCCTTCTCCTCCCGCAGGTATCCGCTCCGCCCCGGTTGGTCGATCCGCCGGGAGCATCGTCATTCCAGAACCGGCCCCGAGCCCAACTCCTCGAGCACCTCGCCCAACTGCTCGATCTGCTCGCCGTACTGCGCCCAGTCGCCGTCGCGCTGCGCCTGGAGGGCGCGGCGGTAGTGGTCGCCGGCCTGCGACACGAGCCCGCCGGACGGCGCGGCGAGGGCTTCCGTCGTCGGCGGCTGGGGCTCGGCGTCGGCGATCAGCGTCCCGATCGGGAGCGTTCTCGACCGCGGCGTTCGGGTTCCGGGGCCGAAGAGACGGCCCAGGGCGCCCTCGAGCGTCTCCTCCATCGCGATCTCGTTCTGATACGCGACGATGACCTGCTTCAGCTCGGGGATGCGCCCGCCCGACGCGCGCAGGTACAGCGGGCGGATATACAGCAGGGCTTCCTCGATGGGGATGACCAGCAGCGTGCCCTGGATGACCTCCGACCCCTGCTGGTCCCACAGGGTCAACTGGGGCGAGATGTCGGGGTCCTGGTTGATCCGCGCCACGATCTGGCTGGGCCCGAACACCACCTTCTGCTTCGGGAACTGGAAAACGAGGATCTTGCCGTACTGGTCGCCGTCGCTGCGCGCCACCATCCACGCCGCCATGTTGTTCCTGCCCCGGGGCGTGAACGGCAGCATCTGGATGAACTCGGCCCGCGGCTCGCCCGGCAGGCGCATCATCGTGTAGTAGGGCTGCATCTGCTCGCCGTCGATGACCGGCACTTCCCACTGGTCCTCCCGGTTGTAGAAGACGGCGGGATTCGTCATGTGGAACGTCGAGTAGATGGCCGTCTGCAGCGTGAACAGCCCCTCCGGATAGCGGATGTGCCGCCGCAGGTCCTCCGACATCGCGTCGAGCGGCTGGAGGAAGCCGGGGAAGATGGCCTGGAGGGTGCGAGCCATCGGCTCGTCCGGCTCGGCGAGGTGAAACGTCGTCGTGCCGTTGTAGGCGTCGATGACGATCTTCACCGAGTTGCGGATGTAGTTGATGCCGTTGGACGCAGGCGTGGCGTAGGGATAGCGGCCGCTGGTCGTGTAGGCGTCGACCATCCAGAAGAGCCGTCCCTCGGAGATCACGAGGTACGGATCGGTGTCGTAGCGCAGGAACGGGGCGATGGTCGTGACCCGGTCCATGATGTTGCGGTGGTAGATGATGCGGCTCTCGCTGTTCAACTGACTGCTCACGAGGATCTCGTAGGCGCCGAACCGCGCCGCGAAGAGCAGCCGTCGCAGCACCGACGGCATCGCCACCCCGCCCGACCCGTCATAGCGGGTCGACACGTTGTCGTCCCCCTGCGGGTAGTGGAACTCATCGGTGCCGGTGTTCACGATGACGTAGTCGTTCGACAACTCGCCGAAATAGATGCTCGGCTGCTCGACCTCGATGTCCACCGACGACGTGGGCGGGAGGTCCCCGATGAACAGGACCGGCAGCCCTTCCTGGGTGACTTGGTTCACGGGGCCCATCGCCACCCCGAACCCGTGCGTGTACTGCAGCCGCTCGTTGATCCAGGACCGGTTGGGCAGGCTGTCCGAGTTCAGCTCGCGGCTCGACAGCATGATCTGCCGGTACTCCCCGTCGATGAAGTAGCGGTCGTTGTCGACCGAGGCGAAGTCGTAGTAGGTGCGAATCTCCTGGAGCTGGCCGAACGTGTCGAGCAGCGGCTCGTGGTCCCAGAGCCGCACGTTGTTGATGGTGTCGGTGTTGTTCTCGATGTCGGCCAGGGTCAGGGTGGCGTCGCCCGAGACCTCCCGCTCCTCCACGCGGTCGAGGCCGAACGCCTGCCGCGTGGCCGCGATGTTGTTGGTCAGGTAGGGAGCCTCCCGCTGCTGCTCGTCCGGCGTCACCACAAGGCGCTGCAGGGCGACGGCGCCGACGTTGCCCCCCACCGAGATCAACGCGTAGAGGCCGATGGCCGCCATCAGCGGCCGGTTCCGCGGGGTCAGGGCCGAGACGGCGCTGAGGGCGGCGCCCGCGAGGGCCGCTAGCATCAGCACCCGGAAGACCGGCACCCGGAGCAAGACGTCGACGTACGACGCGCCATGGACGATCCCGGCCGGGGTGGTGAGGACCCGCGGGACGTCCAGGTACGCGCCCCAGGCGAGCAGCAGGAAGACGGCGGCGATGAGCAGCCCCAGATGGCGCCGCGCGGCGTCGCCGACGACAGGCCCGCGCGCGGGGTCGAGGCCCAACTGGTTCGAGAGGACGTAGAGGGCGGCCGACCCGAGGAGCGAGAGCATCACCACCGCGAGGGTGAGCCACCGGACGAGATCGATGAACGGGAGGGAGAACACATAGAAGCTGATGTCGCGGCCGAACAGGGGGTCGACCTGTTCGAACGGCACCGCGTTCCGGAACTGCAGCCAGGTAAGCCACTCGTTCGAAGCGAAGGCGCCGAGAAACAGCGCCATCAGAGCCGCGACTCCCATGCCCAGCCGCTGCAACTGCTGCGGGGTCAGCACCACCGCCTGGATCTCGCCGTTGCCGGGGAACAGAGTGTAAGGTTGGGTGAACTGCCGGAGGGCGAGGCGGAAGCTCAGGGCCAGCCCCGCGAACGCCAGCACGAACACCACCGCGCCCAGCGTCACCTTGGTGGCGAGCGTGCGCAAGAAGATGCCGGTGTAGTCCACCTCGTTGAACCAGAGCCACTCGGTGAGCAGGTCCAGCGCGGACGGCACCACCATGAACGCCGACAGGAGAACCAGCAGGAAAACGAGTCTCGCGGGCATGGCTCAAGCCTCAGGCGGCACACCGCCGCCACCACTCTAGCGCAACATTAACATGACTTCGGGGAAACGGCGACGGCGGACGGCGGTCTCGAGAGGCGCCGTCACGGTTCGCGCGGGCGCCGGTGGCCGCGGACTGAGGATTGCGCCCTGCGGCGAGGCCTGCGCGCCGGCGCAGACTCCGGGCCCGCCGATCGCCGCTTGCGGCTCCGCTCGGCGCCAACCGGCCCGCCAGGAGGAGTCCGTCCCGTCGTTCCACGGCGCGGATTACTACGCGGACTCCGGGTCGAGCAGCGTGACCCGGTCGCCGTCGGCCAGGTCCGCGGGGCCGTCGACGACGACGCGCTCGCCTGCGGTCAGGCCGGAGACGACGTCGGCCTGACTGCCGACGGTCGCCCCGAGCCGCACCGCGCGGCGTTCGACCCTATCGCCGCGCACCACGTACAGGACGTCGCGGCCGTCCTCGCTGCGGACCGCGCCGGCCGGGATCAGCAGGCTCGTCGCGCCGGCCCGAGGCTCGGGGGGATCGTCTTCGAGAAACGCGACGTTGACCCCCATGTCGGGAAGGATGCGGGGATCGAGCTCGTCGAAGGCGATGCGCACCAGCACCGTCGCCCGTTGGCGGTCCGCGGCGGGCACGGTGGTGATGACGGCGCCGGGGATGTCCCAGTCGGGGTAGGCGTCGAGGTTGGCCACGACCCGCTGGCCGTCGCTCACCCGGTTGATGTAGCTCTCGTTGACGTCGACCTCGATCTCGAGCGAGGCCATGTCGACGAGGGTGCTCACCCCGGTCCGGGTGAAGCCGCCCCCGGCCGACACCGGCGAGATCATCTCGCCCTCCTCGGCGTCCTTCGAGATCGCCACGCCGTCGAACGGTGCGCGGATCACCATGTCGTCGAGCTGAGTTCGGAACACGTCGATCTCGCGCTCGGCCACCACGACCTGCTCTCGCGACAGCGCGATGCGCGCGGCGAGCGAGTCGACCTCGGCGGTGTCGGTGTCGAGGTCGGCGGCGCCGACCACCCCTTCCTCGACCAGTCGCCGCGTGCGGACGAGGTTGAGCTGCGCCTCGTTCAACCGCACCTCCTGCTCGGCGATGGCCCGCCGCGCGGCGCCGAGCCGGGCCTCGGCGAGGGCGAGCTGCGAGCGCACCGTCGAGTCGTCGAGCCGCGCGAGGACCTGTCCCCGGCGTACCGCCATGCCCTCCTCGACGGGCACCGCGACGAGCTTCCCGGTGACCTTCGACGAGACCGTCGCGCGGCGACGCGCGGTGACGTAGCCGGAGGCGTTGAGGACGGCGGCTTCGGCGGGGGTGACCGTCGTCTCGCGCGCCACCGCGGTGCGCACCGCCGCGGTCCGGTCCGATCCGGTCCACCACCACCAGCCGCCGCCGGCGACCGCGAACAGCAGGACGAACGGGGCCAGCCACCGCCACGGCCGGGCGCCCGCGTCGTCCCGGCGTTCGATTCTCAGGCCGTCGAGCGAAGGGGGTGCAGCAGCCACGGGTCTGAATTTCGTTTGGAACTTCGGCCGAAGTGTGCGATCAAGTAACTGTACCATGCCGGGGTGGTCGGCATGGCGCCGGTCGGGATCTGGACGAGGCCCGGGTTCCGCCTCGGCTCGACGGACCCCGGCGCCCATTCACGGAAACGGGCCAGAGCATGAGCGATCGCAAGTACCGGCAGCGAGGCTACCAGGACGACCACGTGGACCGCGAGCCGCCGGAGCGGCCCCGTCAACCGCGCCACGACGGCGCCCCGCGCAGCGTCATCAACCGACAGCACCGGCCGCCGAACATGCCCGGCTTCCACGAGGTCATGCGGTGCGCGCGATGCCGCCGGACTCTCCGGACCGCGATCGGCCCCGCCACCGACTGTCCCGCGTGCGGGTCGCCGCTCCACTGCTGCGCGCAGTGCGCCTCGTTCGACAGCGGCAGCCGCTTCGAGTGCGTGCAGCCGATCCCGGCCCGGGTGTTCCCCAAGGACGCGCGCAACGACTGCCGGTACTTCTCTCCGCAGGTGACGGTCGAGCGCCAGACCCGCTCGGAGACCGCCGCCGGCCCGCGCAGCGCCCGACAGGCCTTCGACGATCTCTTCAAGTGAGCGGCTTTTCGATCCGGGTGGGAACCCTGCGATAATCCAGGAATGAACGCCCGCACTCCCGTCGATCTCGAGGCGGCGCTGGCCGACCTCGCGGCCCCGGTCAGGCTGCTGTTCTTCACGCAGACCTTCGGCTGCGATTCCTGCTTGCCCGCGCGGCGGATCGTAGACCGTATCGCGTCGCTGTCGGACCGCGTCACCGTCGAAGAGTTCAACCTCGTGCTCGACAAGGACGCGGTCCGGACCTACGGCATCCGGCGAGCGCCGGCGATCGCGGTGGTCGGCGAGGCCGACACCGGCATCCGGTTCTACGGCGTGCCCGAGGGCCACGAGCTCATCTCGCTCGTCGACGCCGTTCTCCTCGTCGCCTCCCGCGATTCCGGCCTCAGCGACGAGAGCCGGGCCCGTCTCGCCGAGGTCGAGGAGCCGATCGACATCCAGGTCTTCGTCACCCCCACCTGACCGCATTGTCCCCAGGCGGTCAGCCTGGCCCATCGCATGGCCCTCGCGAGCCCCCACGTCACCGCGGCGGCGGTCGCGGCGGCCGAGTACCCCGACCTCGTGCACCGGTACCATGTGACCGGCGTGCCGAAGACGGTCGTCAACGAGCGTACCGAGATTCTCGGCGCGGTGCCGGAGGCCGAGTTCGTCAGCCAAGTGGTGGGGGCGCTCGGATGAGAGCGGCGGGGGGCGGCCGGATCTTCGCGCTGCGGGCGGCGGGGCTGATCGTGCTCGGCCTCGCCGCCGCGTGGTTCATGCCGCGCACCGGCGGGCAGACCGGCGGGGCCATGGTCGCGGGGCCCGCCGTCGCCTACGAGTTGCGCTTCCCCCGGCCGCAGCAGCGCTGGATGGAGGTCGCGGTCACGGTGACCGACCTGCCGCCCGGGCCGCTGAGCATGCGGATGAGCACGGCCTCCCCGGGGCGCTACGCGCGGCACGACTTCGCGAAGAACGTGTTCGAGGTACGGGCCGTCGACGGCGCCGGCAACGCCCTCGACCCCGTCCGGTCGGCCATGGCGCGCTGGGACGTGGCCGGTCACGACGGAGCCGTCCGTTTCACCTACCGCGTCTACGGCGACCGCGTCGACGGCACGTATCTCGCAGTCGACGACACCCACGCGCACCTGAACATGCCGGCCAGCCTCATGTGGGCGGACGGGCTCGAGGACCGTCGGGCCGTCGTCCGGTTCGAGCCGCCGCCCGACAGCGGCTGGCGGGTGGCCACGCAGCTCTATCCGACCGACGACCCGCTCGTCTTCACCGCGCCCAACCTGCCGTACTTGCTCGACAGCCCGGCGGAGGTGAGCGCGTTCGCTGAGCGGACGTTCACGGTCGCCGACCCCGCCGATCCCGGCTACCGACCCGCGTTCCGCATCGCCTTGCATCACGCCGGCAGCGAACGCGAGCTCGACCTCTTCGCCGGGGACGTCGAGCGCATCGTGCGCGAGATGGCCACCGTGTTCGGAGAGTTCCCGCGGTTCGAGACGGGCCGCTACACGTTCATCGCCGACTATTTGCCGACGGCGTCGGGCGATGCCATGGAGCATCGGAACAGCACCGTGCTGAGCGCGCCGGCGACGCTCGCCGGGCAGCGCCGGCGGCTCCTCGGCTCGGTGTCTCACGAGTTCTTTCACGTCTGGAACGTGGAGCGCATCCGTCCCCGCTCGCTCGAGCCGTTCGACTTCGAGGACGTCAACCCGTCGGGCGAGCTGTGGCTGGCCGAGGGCTTCACCAACTACTACGGGGTTCTCATCCTGCAGCGGGCGGGGCTGGCCACGCTGCCGGAGACCCTCGCCCGGTTCGCGTCGGCGGTCGAGACCGTCGAGCGCGGCCCCGGCCGACGCTTCCGGACGGCGACGGAGATGAGCCGTCTCGCCCCGTTCACCGACGCCGCGACCTCGATCGACCCCACCAACTGGGACAGCTTCTTCATCTCCTACTACACGTGGGGCGAGGTGCTGGGGCTGGGGCTCGACCTCCTGCTGCGGGCCCGCGCCGCCGACGGCGTCGGCCGCGCCGCGACTCTCGACGACTACATGCGGCTGCTCTGGGAGCGGTTCGGGCGGGGCGGGGGCACGACCCCCGGGGTGGTGGACCGGCCCTACACCGCGGCCGACGCCCGCGCCGCCCTCGCCGACGTCACCGGGGACGAGGCGTTCGCCCGCGAGTTCTTCGACCGCTACGTCGACGGGCACGAGGTCGTCGACTTCGTCCCGCTCTTCGCGCGTGCGGGGCTGGTGCTGCGGCCCCGGGTCCCCGGCCGCGCCTGGCTGGGCCGTCCGGTGCTGCGCTTCGAGCGCGGTGGGGCGCGGGTGACGGCTCCGCTACGGTTCGGGACGCCGCTCCACGACGCGGGCCTGGCTCGGGACGACCTTATCGTGTCCGTGGACGGTCGTAGCCTTTCGTCGCCGGCCGGACTCGACCGCCTGCTTCGCGACCTCGATGCCCGGAGGCAGGTGACGGTCCGCTACGAGCGGCGCGGGGCGCCGATGACGGCCACCGTGGAGACGGCTCCCGATCCTGCCCGCGAGCTGGTGTCGCTGGAGCAGCTGGGGCGGCGTCCGACCGCGGCCCAGAGCCGGTTCCGGGCCGCGTGGCTCGACTCGAAGGCGGGGTTCTAGTGAACGGTCCCAGAACTTCCTTTGCCGTCGTGTCGCTGGTTTTCGCTGGCCGACGCTGCGAAAACGCCCCGCGACATGGGCAGCTTCTCTCAGGGACGGTCAACTAGAACGCCAAGCAGGGCGGCCGTCTCGTCGGGGCCCCTTCCGCCGTTCGGAGCTACCGGCGGAGTTGCCGGGCTGCGCGACGATTCTGGTGCTGGAGTGCCGATGGAGAGCGACGTTCGGGACCCCGTCTGCGGTATGCGCGTCGACCCGGCGAAGAGCCGGTTCAGCCACGAGCACGGCGGGCAACGGTACTACTTCTGTTGCGGCGGGTGTCACGCCGCGTTCCAGGCCGATCCGACCCCGTTCTTGGCCGTCGCCGCCGCCCGCGAGCCGGCCGACGCGGCCGCAGCCCCGGCGCCGGTCGCGGCAGGGGACGCTCCCGAGCCGGCGATAGACCCGGTGTGCGGGATGTCGGTGGACCCCGCCCGCGCCGCGCATTCCCTCGAGCACGGCGGGCGGACGTACTACTTCTGCTGCGCCGGTTGCCGGACGAAGTTCGAAGCGGACCCGGAACGCTATCCGACGCCCGACGCCGGCCGTGAGGCCGAATCCGGTCACGGCGTTGCGGCGGCGGCGGCCGGGCTGCCGGCCGACGCGGCGGCGGAGACGTGGTTCTCCTGCCCGATGTGCCCCGGCGTGCGTCAGCTCGGTCCGGGCGTGTGCCCGAAGTGCGGCATGGCCCTCGATCCCGAGCTGGGGGCGGACTCGTTGCAGCCCACGGTCGAGTACACCTGTCCCATGCACCCCGAGGTGGTCCGCGACGGACCGGGGAGCTGCCCCGAGTGCGGCATGGCCCTCGAGCCGCGGACGGTCGTGCCCGACGCCGCCAACCCCGAGCTCGACGACATGACCCGGCGGTTCCGATGGGCGGCCCTCGTCGGCTTCCCGGTCTTCGGCCTCGCCATGGGGGAGATGCTGCTCGGCGAGCGGCTGCCGGCTGCGATCGGCCGCACGGCGTCGAACTGGGTGCAACTTGCGTGCGCGACCCCGGTGGTGTGGTGGGCGGGGTGGCCCTTCTTCGCCCGCGCCTGGGCGTCGGTCGTCAACCGCAGCCCCAACATGTTCACCCTCATCGCCCTCGGGGTGGGGGCGGCCTACGTCTACAGCGTCGCCGCCACCGTCGCGCCCGGCCTGTTCCCCGCCGGGTTCCGGATGGGGGACGGGGTCGAGCCGTACTTCGACACCGCGGTGGTCATCGTCGCCCTCGTGCTCCTGGGGCAGGTCCTCGAGCAGCGGGCGCGCGGCCGGACGGGGGCGGCCCTGCGGGCTCTGCTTGGCTTGGCCCCGGCCATCGCGCGCCGCGTTACCGGCGAGCCCGGGGAGGCGGAGAGCCGGGAGGAGGACGTGCCCCTCGCCGCGGTCGCGGTCGGCGACCTCCTGCGCGTGCGCCCCGGCGAGCGGGTGCCGGTCGACGGGGTCGTCGTCGAGGGGGCCAGCGCCGTCGACGAGTCGATGCTGACCGGCGAGCCGCTGCCGGTCGAGAAGGGGCCGGACGCGCGGATCGTCGGGGGGACCCTGAACGGGACCGGCGCCCTGCTCATGCGGGCCGAGCGCGTGGGGACCGACACGCTGCTTGCCCGCATCGTCGCGATGGTCGGTGAGGCGCAGCGCAGCCGGGCCCCGATCCAGCGCCTGGCCGACCGGATCGCGGCGGTCTTCGTGCCCGCGGTAGTAGTGGTGGCGGGACTGGCCTTCGCCGCCTGGGCGGTCTGGGGGCCGGAGCCGCGTCTCGCCCTCGCCCTCGTCAGCAGCGTCGCGGTGCTCGTCATCGCGTGCCCGTGCGCCCTCGGGCTCGCGACGCCGATGTCGATCATGGTGGGCACGGGCCGGGGGGCGGGGGCCGGCGTCCTCATCAGGAACGCCGAGGCGCTCGAGACCTTGGAGCGAGTGGATACCCTCATCGTCGACAAGACCGGCACCCTGACCGAGGGCCGTCCCGAGGTGGCCACCGTTCTCCCGGTCGACCCCGGCGCGCTCGCCGGCGCGGCCGCCGGGGGTGCGGCCGTCCCCGCGCCGGCGACAGGCCTCCCTGCCGACTCCGGACTGGCCGCGGCTGGCGCGGGCGCGGACGACTCCGGGGTGGCGAAGGGGTCTCGCGGGGAATCCGCAAGGGTCGCGGGTGGTCACGGGGCCACGACGGAGCTTTCCGACGGCCGCGCCGGCGAGGACGGACTGCTCCGGCTCGCGGCGGCCCTCGAGCGAGGCAGCGAGCACCCACTCGCCGACGCGATCGTCCGCGCTGCCGACGCCCGGGGTTTGAGCGTGCCGCCGGTCGCCGGCTTTCGGGCCGAGGTCGGACGCGGGGTTCTGGGGCAGGTCGAGGGGCAGGACGTGTCGCTCGGCACCCCGGTACTGCTCGCCGGCGCTGGCGCCGACGCCGCCCCGCTCGCCGCCCGCGCCGACGAGCTGCGCCGCGACGGTCAGACGGTGGTGTTCGTGGCGGTCGGGAACGCGCTCGTGGGGCTCATCGGGGTCGCCGACCCGGTCAAGGCGACGACCCCCGAAGCCGTGCGGCAGTTGAGGGCGGAGGGGCTCGACCTCGTCATGGTCACCGGCGACAACCCGGTGACGGCCGAGGCGGTGGCGGCCCGGCTCGGCATCCGCGACGTCGTCGCCGGCGTGCTCCCCGCCGACAAGCGGCGCATCGTCGCCGAGCGCCAGGCGGCGGGCCGGGTCGTGGCGATGGCCGGCGACGGCATCAACGACGCCCCGGCCCTGGCCGAGGCGGCGGTCGGCATCGCCATGGGCACGGGGACCGACGTGGCGATGGAGAGCGCCGGCGTCACCCTGGTACGCGGCGACTTGAGGGCCATCGCCCAGGCGCGCCGGCTCAGCCGGGCCACCATGCGCAACATCCGGCAGAACCTGTTCCTCGCCTTCGTCTACAACATCGTCGGCATCCCCGTCGCGGCCGGGCTGCTCTATCCGTTCCTCGGCCTCCTCATCAGCCCGATCTGGGCCAGCGCCGCCATGACCCTGAGCTCGCTGTCGGTCATCGCGAACGCCCTGCGGCTCCGCCGCGCGGATCTGTAGGCGACCGCCGCGTGGCGCTCGCAGGTACGCATCGTGCGGCTCGGGCTCATCGAAGCGCCGCGTGGCGGCCGACGGGCTGGAAGCCTCGACTTGAGCCCGATCAGGCGCCCCACCGCCCGTTGGGGCGGCGGCGGACATCGACCACCATCGGACCGCCAGTCGGTGGCCGGGCGCGGGTGAAGGACGCGATGAGCCACGACACCAGCCCCACCGCGAACGCTCCGAGTACGGCCGAGAAGAACGACGCGACACGGAAGCCGGGCACGAGGAACGCGGCGAGGCCGAAGGCGAGGCCGTTGACGACGAAGTAGAACAGCCCGAGCGTGAGCACGGTGAACGGCAGGGTCACGAGGAGTAGCAGCGGGCGCACGACGGCGTTGACGAAGCCGAGGACGAGCCCGGCGAGGCCGAGGGAGAAGATTCCGTCGACCCGGACGCCGGGGAGGACCCAGGCGGTCACCGCGAGAGCGACGGCGGTCGTCAGCCAATGCGCGAGGAAGAAAGTGCTCATGACGGCGCCTTCCGGTTGGCCGCGGCCGGGAAGAGCACACCGGGGGCTAGCTTGTGCTCGGGGTCGAGGGCGCGTTTGACGGCCCGCATCTGCGCGATGCCCGCATCGCCGTGAAGCAGCCGCAGCAGGGCCTGCTTGACGGGGTTGCGGCCCACGCCGTGCTCGGCAAGGGGGCATCCCCCGAGCCGGATGACTTCGCGGCCGCACTCGAGGATCGCTTCCTTCCCCGCCCGGACGTCGTCGGCCGAGCGAGGGATGACGTTGGGGTGCAGGTTGGCGTCGGACAGGTGCCCCCACACCGCGTGGTCGAGGCCGCGTGACTCGAAGGCGGCGCGGAAGAGGCGCAGGCAGTCGGCGAGCTTCGGGAAGGGCACGATCATGTCGGCTGCGGTCTTCTCGATTGTGCCATCGCCGGCGCGTTTGGCGACCGCCACCCGCCGGTTGACCGCCTCGGGCGCCGCCTCGCGGAGCGCGAGCAGCTCGGCGGCCCGGGCGCTCTCGCCGGGGGGCGCGAGCTCGGCGCGGTCGAGGAGGCCCTCGGCGTCGAGGAGGCGGCAGAGGGCGACGATGGGGCCCGCGGGCGGCGCCTCGTCGGCTGCGAGGCCGATCTGCTCTTGGACGGCGCCGGCGGTCGTGCCCGGGGGCAGCTCGACCTGGAGCAGGAGCACCGCGCCCGCCATTTTCGGAATCGACACCCGGCCACCGCGGCCGACCGTCGCGGCGCGGGCCAGATCGAGGGACCGCCGATCGAGGTACTCGATGGCCGCCACGTCGAGTCCGGCCGGATCCGCCCGCCGCCGGGTCTCCATCGAGACGTCGCGGAGCCGGGCCGTGAGCGCCGTCGCTCCTTCCTCGTCGTCGAGCGCGATCAGCACCACGCAGACCTCGGGCCGCCGGGGCAGGACGTCGAAGGTGACGGAGGTGACGACGCCGAGGGTGCCCTCCGAGCCCACGAACAGGTCGACGAGGTCGAGATCGGGGCCGGCGTGGTACCCGGCGGAGTGCTTGGGTACACGCGGCAGACGGTAGGTCGGGGCGGTGACCACTCTCTCGCCCTGCGCGGTCTCGATGACGAAACGGCCGTCCGATGCGCGCACCTGACCGCGTTCGAGGTCCAGCGCGTCGCCCGAGGCGAGGACCACGGTAAGGCCGCGAATCCAGTCCCGCGTCGTGCCGTACTTGAACGTGGCGGCCCCCGCCGCGTTCGTCGACACCACCCCGCCGACCGTCGCCCCCTCGAACGTGGGGACCGGCGGGTATGCCTTGCCGGCCGCGTGCAGGGCTTCGCGCAGGACGGTCAGCGCGACTCCCGGCTGCACGGTGATGCGGTCGTGCGCCGGTTCCTCGACCGCGTTCATCCTCGACGAACTCAGCACCAGCTCACCCCTCGGGGTCGCCCCGCCGGTCAGGGACGACTGTGCGCCGACCGGCAGGACGCGGTCGGCGCCGCGGACGAGGGCGGCGACCTCCGCCTCGTCGCGGGGGAACGCCACCGCCGACGCGTGGCCGCCGGGGAAGTGCGCCGCGTCCTCGATGAAGCCGGTGACGTCGTCGGTGACGAGGACCGGGCGGCTTGGGCCCGGCCGACCGGGGCGCGGGGAACGGGCGCGGATGCGATTGCTCGCCATGCGAATCAGAAGTTCGAACCCTCGTCGGCGGGCATCCGACCGCGGCTTCTGCGCCGCACCGGTCCTGCCGCATGCGGCCGACGGCGGCTTCGTGCCGCGTTCCGCATCAAGGTCAGGCTGCGGCTCGACATCCTCAAGGCGGGCCGCATGCGGTCGACGGCGGCTTCGTGCCGCGTTCCGCGGACGGTTCCGTGCCTGTGGTTGCCCGTCCCGGCGGCCCCTCTCGTCGTGGGTTGCCGGGAGAGCCGCCGCCCGGCCGCGCCCCCGGTCCCGGCGCCACGCGAAGCCTCGCCACCGTCGCGGAAACCCCGGTCGCCGGCCCGGCGGCCGCCGCAGGATCATGATAAAGTGCTCGCTCGTCCCGAACACACATCCTGGGTACGCGGCCTGACGCCTCGACCCGGAAAGGCATCCTCTCATGTTCCAGCGGCTTTGCGTTCTCGGCGGCGCCCTCGCGCTGTCCGCGGCCTGCGGCGCTCCCACGCTCGCGCAGTCCGACGACCAGGTGGTGGGGCGCGTCGGCGACCGGGCCGTCACCATGGCCGAGCTCGACGAGGCGTGGCGCAGCAACGACGCGGCCTCGCGGATGCGCATGCTGCAGGAGCTCTACGAGACCCGCAAGCGCACCCTCGATGTCGTCATCGGCGAGATCCTCATCGAGCGGGAGGCCGTTGCCCGGGGTACGTCCCGCGACGAGCTGCTCGCCGAGGAGCTGCCGGCGAGGACCCTGCCCGTCACCGACGAGGACGTCACCCGCGTCTACGAGCAGAACCGGCGCGCCTTTCCCAACATGACCGAGGAGCAGATGGCGCCGCAGATCCGGGCCTTCCTCGCTCAGCAACGGCCCATGCAGGCCCTGCACGCGTACATGGCCGAGCTGCGGGCGGGCGCCGACGACATCCGGGTGGCGCTCGAGCCGCCACGCACCCCGGTCGACGTGGTCGAGGGCGACCCCGTCCTCGGCCCCGCCGACGCGCCGGTCCAGATCGTGGAGTTCTCCGACTTCCAATGCCCGTTCTGCCAGCGGCTGACCGTCACCCTCGACCGCCTGAAGGCGGCGTACGGCGACGATATCCGACTCGTCTTCAAGGACTTCCCTCTGCCCAACCACGCGCAGGCGTTCAAGGCGGCCGAGGCCGGCCTCTGCGCCAACGTGCAGGGCAAGTTCTGGGAGCTGCACGACACGATGTTCTCGGAACAGGACGATCTGGAGGTGGACGACCTGAAGCGCCACGCGGGCGAGCTCGGCCTGGATCAGGCCGCGTTCGACGCGTGCCTCGACAGCGGTCGCTTCGCCGAGCAGGTCAGCGCCGACCTCCGCTACGGCGAGTCGCTCGGCGTGCAGTCGACGCCGACCATCTTCATCAACGGCCGCGCGGTGATGGGCGCGGCGCCGTACGAGGCATTCGACGAGATCGTCCGGGACGAGCTGGAGCGGGCTCGTTAGGGCGGGGTCGGAACGGGGTGGCGGCTGCTCGGGGGCTCAGGGACGAACACCAGCTTGCCGAGCTGATGCAGGAGTGATCGTGCTGCGTGCCGGAGATCCGCGCCGACGGGGATTGCCGTAGCGGTCGCTTTACCTTCGGCTCGGACGCCCCTGCCTCCATCAGGGCATCGTAAACCCCCGCGATGACGCTCATGTCGTCACCGTAGCCCCGGACGCTGGACGACCGATCCGGCGGGGGCCGGACCGGCGCCCGGTCCGTCGGCCCCCGCGAAGCGCAATCAGTTCGCCGCCGCGATGCGGGCGCCCTCGGTGGCGAGGAAGTCGTCGAATTCGCCGCGGCTCTGGATCGTGACGAAGCCGCGCATCCGGTAGTGGCCGAGGCCGCAGAGCTGCGAGCAGTTGATCTCGTAGTCGCCTTCCACCGTCGGCACCCACCACACCGGGATCTCCATGCCCGGTATCGCGTCCTGCTTCACCCGCATCTGGGGAATCGCGAAGCTGTGGATGACGTCAAGGCTCGACAGGTACACGATGACGGGCTCGTCGACGGGCAGGTTGAGCTGGTTGATGGTGGCGACGTCGTCGGCCCCGGCGGGGTCGCTCCGGTCCAGGCCCGTCGCGTTGGTCGGCGTGATCAGGCTCGCGTCGCGTCGTCCGAACATGCCGTCGGAGCCGGGATAGATCGAGTGCCACTCGAACTGTTTGGCGACGACGTGCACCACCGTCGCCCCCTCCTCGGGCGGGAACGCGTTGACCCGCACCGTCCACGCGGGGATCGCGAAGAACAGGAGGATGATGGCCTCGACCACGGCGACGCCGACCTCGAGGTAGCTCGAGGTGTGGCTCTTGACGCCGGCATAGTCCGCCTTCGGGTTCCGGGACGCGCGGAAGCGGATCAGGGTGTAGACGAAGAAGATCCCCCAGCCCACGAACAGCACCGCCATCAGCCAGTGGACGATGACGATGATCCGGTCGATCTCCGCGGCGTGGACCGAAGCCTGCAGCGGCAGTCCGAGAAATTCCTGCATCGATGCACTCCCTTGCCCGTGACGAACCCCGGCGCCGGCGAAGAGCTCCGGGGCTACGAGTGGCTACTGGCCTGCGACGACGACGGGGACAGGTCGACGCGCTCGCCGATCGCCATCCTCGATCGCTTCAACAGATAGAGAAAGAAGCTGGCGAAACAGGCCAGCACGCCGCCGGTGATGCCGATCATCACGAGAATGCCCCAGCTCGCGCCGATCGACATGGCCGAGTTCGGGTCGCCGAAGCAGACCGGGCACGCCCATCCGGTCTGAGGCGCGGCCAGCACGAAACCTGCCAGCACCATCGCCGTCCGCAGTGCCCGTCGCGATGATCTCAGCATCTCATCAACCCCTCTCCTCGATCCGGGCCGAGCCCGGCCGGCGGCGCCTTGCGGCCCCGCTGCCCGCCCCGCCGGTCCTGCAGTCGCCCGCGCCGTTCGTCCGCGCAGACGCCCGTTCACCTCAGCCCGATCTCGCGCGTCTTCCGCACGAACTTCACCGCGTAGACGACTAGCAGCCCCGCCGTCAGCAGCGACCCGGCGGCGGCGACGAGGTGCCAGCCGGTGCCGCGGACCGTCCCGTAGGTCACGCCGCCCCACACGGCCATCATCAGCGCCAGCGCGATCGACGCCGCGATGAAGAGGATGTGGAAGCCGCGCAACGACATCAGTGCGCCTCGTCCTCGGCGTGCGCCGCGTCGGCGTTCGGCAGCGGCTTGTGGACCCCGTAGGTGTCCGAGATCGTCATGATCGGGATGAGCATGAGGACCAGCCAGAAGAACACGGTCAGGGCCAGCGCGATCGCGAGGGTCCGGCTCTTCTCGTCGACCAGGTGCATGAAGTAGCCCGCCACGAGCGAGCCCTTCGCGGTCGCGATGATGAGGGCGATGACGATCGCCAGCGGCACCGCCACCTCGATGTACGAGGCGAGGACCGTCACCACCGTGAGGACCGCCAGCGCGCCGGCGACCTTCATGTAGATGTCGATATGCTTCTTGGTTTCCTCAGGGCTTCCGCTCATGACGCCTCCGCAGTGTCCTGGGTCCGGCCGGCGATCGGCCGGCGTGCCCGCCCGGGGCCGTTTCCTCCGGCCATCCTCCTCGCCCGCCGACCGCCGCCTCCGGCTCCGCTCGGCGGTCCAACCCACCCTCCAGGCATCCGCGCCGTTCCACGGCGCCGATTCCTACAGCAGGTACAGCACCGGGAACAGGAAGATCCAGACGAGGTCGACGAAGTGCCAGTAGAGGCCGGCCGCCTCCACCCGGTTCTCGAACATCTCCCGCTTATCGTGCCACATCCGGCTGCCGGGGCCCCAGAAGTAGCTGTTCACGACGACGCCGCCCACGATGTGCAGCCCGTGCAGCGCCGTCATCGTCCAGTAGATGGCGAGGAAGGTGTTGTGCGCGGGCAGGTGGTCGTGCGACACCTTCTCGTAGTACTCGAAGAACTTCACGACGAGGAAGGTGAGGGAGAGCAGGATGGTCGCGCCCATGTACGTCTTGTACTTGGCGAAGTCGCCGAGCTTCAGCGATGCGAAGCACATGACCATCGTGACGCTCGAGCCGATGAGGACCGCGGTGTTGAAGGCCCCGATCGGGATGTTCAGGTACTCGGCGCCGAGCGGCCAGTCGACGCCGCCCACCCGCAGGATGACGTAGGTCGAGAAGAGCCCGCCGAACAGCATCACCTCGGAGGCCAGGAAGAGCCAGATGCCGAGCTTGACGTTGTTCAAGCCGGTGTCCGGCCGTACGGCTACGGTATACGGAATCTCCATCCTGGTTACCTTTTACACCTTCGCGGCTGCGGGTGCGGCGTCGGCCGCCTGCCCCTGCATGGTGAAGTCGTCCGGGTCGCCGGGCACGCTGTACTCGTAGGGTCCCCGGTGCGCCTCGGGCGGCGCGGTGAAGTTGCCGTGCGGCGGCGGCGAGGGCGCCTGCCACTCGATGGTGGTCGCCTTCCACGGGTTGTCGTCGACCTGCTTCCCGTGCCGGATGCTCCAGAAGAAGTTGAAGATGAAGAAGATCTGGAACAACCCGAGCGTCCAGGCGCCGAAGGACATCACGGCGTTCCACTCCATGACCTCCTGGAAGTGGGCGTACTGCATGCCGCCGTCGTAGAGCCGCCGGTTCACCCCGACGAGCCCCGTGTAGAACATCGGCATGAACACGAAGTTGATCGCGATGAACGAGCCCCAGAAGTGGATCCGGCCGAGCGTCTCGTTCATCACGCGGCCCGTCGCCTTCGGGTACCAGTAGTAGAGGCCGGCGAACAGGGCGAAGATGGTGCCGGGGGCGACCACGTAGTGGAAGTGGCCGATCACGTAGTAGGTGTCGTGCAGATGCAGGTCGGGCGCCGAGAGGCCGAGCGGCAGCCCCGTGAGCCCGCCGATGCCGAACATCGGCAGGAACGCCAGTGCGAACAGCATCGGCACGTTGTAGCGGATGGACCCGCCGTAGAGCGTGATGAAGAACGCCGACAGGATGACCACCGACGGCACCGAGATGATCATCGTGGTGGTCTGGAAGAAGGCGCTCATCGTGGTGCCCATGCCGGTCAGGAACATGTGGTGCGCCCACACGACGAACGACATGAACCCCAGGAAGATGACCGACGCCACCAGGACGCGGTAGCCCCAGAGCGGCTTCCGTGTGTTGTTGGCGAGGATCTCCGCCACGATGCCCATCGCCGGCAAGATCAGGACGTAGACCTCGGGGTGGGCCAGGAACCAGAAAAGGTGCTGCCACAGCAGGGGGCTGCCGCCGCCGCTGATGTCGAGGGGGCCTTCCGTCGTGACGAGCCCGCTCGGCATGAAGAAGCTGGTCTCGGCCACGCGGTCCATGAGCTGGAGGATGCCCGCGACCTCGAGGGGCGGGAACGCCAGCAGGAGCAGGAACGAGGTGACCAGCTGCGCCCACACGAAGAACGGCAGGCGCATGAAGCTCAGTCCGGGGGCCCGGAGCTGGAACGTGGTGACGATGAAGTTGATCGAGCCCAGCAGCGACGAGGTGATCAGGAAGATCATCCCGATGAGCCACCACGTCTGTCCCTCGAGGGCGATGACCGACAGCGGGGCGTAGGAGGTCCAGCCCGAGTTCGCGGCGCCGCCGGGCACGAAGAAGCTGGCGAGCATGACCACGCCGCCGAGGAAGAACGCCCAGTAGCTGGCCATGTTCAGCCGCGGGAACGCCATGTCGGGGGCGCCGATCTGCAGCGGCAGCACGTAGTTGCCGAAGCCGCCGACGGCGAGGGGGACGACCCCCATGAACACCATGATGGTGCCGTGCATCGCCCCGAGCTGGTTGTAGAACTCGGGCAGCATGATGCCGCCCGGCGCGTTCGCCTGCCCGAGGAAGTTGCCGATGAGCGGGATCGGCGCGCCCGGGTAGGCGAGCTGCCACCGCATGATCATCATCAGGGAGAAGCCGAACAGCAGGAAGAGCATGGCGGTGATCGCGTACTGGATGCCGATCACCTTGTGGTCGAGCGAGAAGACGTACGCCCGCAGGAAGCTCAGCTCGTGCTCGTCGTGGGCGTGCTCGGCGTGCGCGACGTGTTCGGCGGTGGTCACGTTCTCCAACGTCGTGACTCCTTTCTGGGCCTGCCTGCGACCCGGTCGCCGTCGCGGCGACGGCGCGGGTCGGGCGTGAGGCAGTGACGTGACCGGCGTGACGCCCGCGGACCTCTCAGGGGTACGCGGCGGCCTCGCGATTCCCGTCGTGATTCGGCTCTCGGCGACGGCGGTGACGGTGCCGGGCCGGCGGGGCCGGCCCACGTGCTTCCGTTCACAAGCACCTGTCGCCGGTGCAATTCTATCGGTGCGGCTTCACCCGTGCAACCCTGCCCGGCGCGGCCGGCGTGCGGCCCGGCCGCGCCCCTGCGGCCGGGTCTCGGCGCCCCCGCCGGGTTGGCAGGTATACTCTGGGAGGCCGACGCCCATGACTCCGCAGCCCGAGGACGTGCCGCGCGCGCTCGACACTCGGGGGGACGAGCCCTTCGCCGCCACCTACATCGCGGTGGTCGTCGTCGAGGCCCTCGTGCTCGCGGCGTTGTGGCTGTTCTCCCGGCACTATTCGGGCTAGACGTCTGCGCCACACAGGTGATTTCGCCCCAGCCTAGCCGGGTTGGAGCGACCAGGAGTCCGCGCTGTCGGAGCCAGCGCCTTCCCCATGCACCCCCTCGACTGGATCATCATCGGCGGCTACCTCGCGTGGGTCCTCTACGACGGGGTGAAGCGGTCCCGGGGGACCGACGAGGTCGAGGGGTACTTCCTCGCGGGCCGGTCGCTGCCGTGGTGGGCGGTCGGGCTGTCGGTCATGGCCACCCAGATGAGCGCGATCACGCTGGTCGGCACCACCGGTCAGGGCTACGCCGACGGCCTGCGGCTCGTGCAGATGTACTTCGGCCTGCCCCTCGCGATGATCGTCCTGTCGGTGACCCTCGTCCCGTTCCTCTACCGGGCCCGCGTGTTCACCGCCTACGAGTACCTGGAGCGCCGCTTCGACCGGAAGACGCGGGCCCTGACGAGCCTCATCTTCCTGGTGTCGCGGGGCCTCGCGGTGGGGGTGATCATCTCCGCCCCGGCCGTCGTCCTCTCCGTCGTGCTCGGGTGGAACCTCACCCTCACCGCCCTCGCCATCGGCGTGCCGACGACCCTCTACACGATGCTGGGGGGGGTACAGGCGGTGGCGTGGGCCGACGTCAAGCAGATGGTCATCATCGTGGGCGGCCTGCTCGCGGTGGTCGCGGCCCTCGTCTTCGGGCTGCCGGGCGGGGTCGGCCTCGGCGACGCGATGCACCTGGCCGGGGCGACCGGCCGGCTGACCGCCGTCGACTTCTCCTTCGACCCGAGCGAGACCTACACGTTCTGGTCGGGCATGCTGGGCGGGCTCTTCCTCATGCTCGGGTACTTCGGTTGCGACCAGAGCCAGGTGCAGCGGCACCTGACCGCCGACTCCGTCGACGCCGCCCGCCGGTCGCTGCTGATGAGCGCGTACTGGAAGATCCCACTGCAGGCGCTGATCCTGCTGACCGGCGTGCTCGTGTTCGTGTTCCACCTGTTCAACGCGCCGCCGATGCTCTTCGACGCGGTTCAGGTCGCGGAGGTCGGGGCCGGCGACCGGGCGGCGGAGTACTCGGGGCTGGAGACGGAGTTCGCCCAAGCGTTCGCGGACCGCCGCGCCGCCGCGGACGGGGTGCTCGCGGCGCGGCGGGGCGGCGGCGCGTCGGCCGCCGCCGAGGCCCGGGCGGCGTTCACGGCGAGCCAGCAGCGGGTCGCGGCGGTGCGGGACCGCGCGGCGGGGCTGGTGGAGGAGGCCACCGGCGAGGCCTACGCCGATGTCAACTACGTGTTCCCCACCTTCATCGTCACCCACCTGCCGGTGGGGCTCGTGGGCCTGCTCATCGCGGCGATCTTCGCGGCCGCGATGTCGAGCGCGGCGGCCGAGCTGGCCGCGCTGTCCACCACCAGCGTCATCGACTTCTACCGGCGGTACCTGAACACCGGGGCCGACGACCGCCACTACCTGCGGGTGTCGAAGCTCGCGACCGCCCTCTGGGGGGTGGTCGCCACCGTCTTCGCGGTGTTCGCGGCCAACCTGGGCTCGCTGATCGAGGTCGTCAACCAGGTCGGGTCCTACTTCTACGGGTCGCTCCTCGGCGTTTTCGTGCTGGCCGTCGGGTTCCGCCGGGCCACCGCCGACGGGGCCTTCGTCGGCCTCTTCGCGGGCATGGCGTCGGTGGCCGTGGTCGAGAGCGCGGCCGACGTGTCCTTCCTCTGGAACAACGTCATCGGCACCGTCGCGGTCGTCGTGGTCGGTCTCGCCGTGAGTCGGCTCCGGCCCGCGGCGTGAGGCGCGCGCCGCCGTTGTCGGCCGGCCGCACGCCGTGATATGTTGATATGCGACCGTTTTGGTCGGCAATCCGTTCGCCGGCGATTTCCGTCAAGGGAGCGTCATGAGCACCGCGATCCGGACCGTCGAAGAGCTCGCGAAGCAGGAGTACAAGTACGGGTTCGTCACCGACGTCGAGACGGACTCGATCCCGGTCGGCCTGAATGAAGAGGTCATCGAGATGATCTCGGCCAAGAAGGGCGAGCCGAGGTGGCTGCTCGACTGGCGGCTCGACGCGTTCCGGGTCTGGTCGAAGATGACGGAGCCGACCTGGCACAACGTGCGCTATCCGCCCGTCGACTACCAGGCCATCAGCTACTACGCCGCCCCCAAGAAGAAGCCGCAGCTCAAGAGCCTGGACGAGGTCGACCCGGAGATCCGGGCCACCTTCGACAAGCTCGGGATCTCGCTCGACGAGCAGAAGCGCCTGTCCGGCGTCGCCGTCGACGCCGTCTTCGACAGCGTGTCGGTCGCGACCACGTTCAAGGACACGCTGGCCGACCTCGGCATCATCTTCTGCTCGTTCTCCGAGGCGGTGCGCGACCATCCCGAGCTGGTTCGGAAGTACCTGGGCACCGTCGTGCCCCACACCGACAACTTCTTCGCCGCCCTCAACTCGGCGGTGTTCAGCGACGGGTCGTTCGCCTACATCCCCAGGGGCGTGAAGTGCCCGATGGAGCTGTCGACGTACTTCCGCATCAACGCCGCCAACACCGGCCAGTTCGAGCGGACGCTGCTGGTCGCCGACGAGGGGGCGGAGGTGAGCTACCTCGAGGGCTGCACCGCCCCCCAGCGCGACGAGAACCAGCTCCACGCGGCCGTCGTCGAGCTGGTGGCCCTCGACGACGCCACCATCAAGTACTCGACGGTGCAGAACTGGTACCCCGGCGACAAGGACGGCAAGGGCGGCATCTACAACTTCGTGACCAAGCGGGGCAAGGCGCTCGCCAACGCCAAGGTCACGTGGACCCAGGTCGAGACCGGCTCCGCCATCACCTGGAAGTACCCGAGCTGCATCCTGCAGGGCGACAACTCCGTGGGCGAGTTCTACTCGGTCGCGGTGACCAACAACCGCCAGCAGGCGGACACCGGGACGAAGATGGTGCACCTGGGCCGGAACACGCGCAGCACCATCGTGTCGAAGGGCATCTCGGCCGGGCACGGCCAGAACACCTACCGGGGCCTCGTCCGCATCGGCAAGAAGGCGCGCGGCGCCCGCAACTTCTCGCAGTGCGATTCGCTGCTCATCGGCGACCGCTGCGGCGCCCACACCTTCCCCTATCTGGAGGTGAAGAACACGTCGTCGCAGGTCGAGCACGAGGCGTCGACGTCGAAGATCGGCGAGGACCAGATCTTCTACTGCCGGCAGCGCGGGCTGTCGACCGAGGACGCCGTCAACTTGATCGTCAACGGGTTCTGCAAGGAGGTCTTCCGCGAGCTGCCGATGGAGTTCGCGGTCGAGGCCCAGAAGCTGCTGAGCGTCAGCCTCGAAGGCAGCGTCGGCTAGCCGCCCGCGCCGCGGAGCGGCGGGCTGCCGGGGAATCGGCGGGGGCCATGGCGGAGCCGCAAGGCGAGGATTGGCGGGCCGGCGTCGTCGTCGGGGCGCGGCGATTGCCGTCGGGCGGGCCGGCTCGGCAAGGCCGGAGAGGGACGGGGACGGGAAACCGATGCTCGAGATTCGCGATCTGCAGGCGAAGGCCGGAGACCGCCAGATCCTGAACGGGGTCGACTTGGTGGTGAACCCCGGCGAGGTTCACGCCATCATGGGGCCGAACGGCTCCGGCAAGAGCACCCTGGCGGGGGCGCTGGCCGGCCGGGACGGGATAGAGGTCACCGGCGGGTCGGCGACGTTCAGGGGGGAGGATCTGCTGGCGCTCGAGCCCGAGGAGCGGGCGCGGGAGGGGCTCTTCCTGGCGTTCCAGTATCCGGTGGAGATTCCCGGCGTCAACAACGCATACCTCCTCAAGGCGGCCCTGAACGAGGTGCGGAAGCACCGCGGGCAGCCCGAGCTCGACGCGATGGACTTCATGACCCTGGTCCGCAAGCGGATGTCGCTGCTGGACATGGACCAGGCCCTGCTGAACCGACCCGTCAACGACGGTTTCTCCGGAGGCGAGAAGAAGCGGAACGAGATCTTCCAGCTCGCGGTGCTCGAGCCGACCCTCGCCATTCTCGACGAGACCGATTCGGGGCTCGACATCGACGCCCTCAAGACCGTCGCCGGCGGGGTCAACGCCATGCGGAGCCCCGAGCGGTCGATGGTCGTGGTGACCCACTACCAGCGGCTGCTCCACTACATCGTCCCCGACTTCGTGCACGTGCTGGCCCGGGGGCGGATAGTGAAATCGGGCGGCAAGGAGCTCGCGCTCGAGCTCGAGGAGAAGGGCTACGGCTGGCTCGACGCCGAGCCGGCGGCCGCCACCGTCTAGATCGCCTCTTGGACAGCCTCGCATCGGTGAGGCTTCCCATGCGACCGGAAGGTCGCGCCGCGACCGGAGGGTCGCGTCGAAACGTCTCATGCCGCAGATCGCCATCGGCGCCGACAGCTTCGCCGCCCAGTTCGCGGCCCTGAAGGGGACGGCCCCCGCCGCCGGCCCGCTGGGGTCGTTGCGCGACGACGCGTTCCGCTGCTTCGACCGGCTCGGGTTCCCCACGACCCAGCTCGAGGAGTGGCGCTTCACCAACATCGCTCCCATCGTCGATACGCCGTTCCAGGCGGTGGGCGCCGCAGCCGGGCTCGGCCGCGACGTCCTCGACGCGCTGCATCTGCCGAGGCCGGGCGCCCCCGAGCTGGTGTTCGTCAACGGACGCTTCGCCCCGGACCTGTCAGACGCGTCCGGCCTGCCCTCCGGGGTGCGGGTGCGCAGCCTCGCCGCGATGGCCGATTCCGGGGCGGGAGGCCTAGACGCCCTCGCTCCGTACCTGGGGCGCCTCGCGCGATTCGAGAGGCACGCGTTCACCGCCCTCAACACCGCCTTCCTCGCCGACGGCGCCGTCATCGAGGTGGCCGGCGGGGTGGTGATGGAGCGTCCCATCCACCTGCTGTTCGCGTCGTCGAGCCCGGCGGCGCCGGTGCTCGGCCAGCCGCGGGTGCTGCTCGTGGCGGGGGCGAGCAGCGAGGTCCGGGTGGTGGAGAGCCACGCCGGGGTGGGGGACACCCCGTACCTCAGCAACTCGGTGACCGAAGTCTCGGTCGCCGAGAACGCGGTCGTGGACCATTACACGGTGGTGCGCGAGGCGGACGCGGCGTTCCACGTGGGCAGCCTCGCGGTCCGGGTCGGCCGGGCCGGCAACTTCTCGTCCCACGCCATCACCGCGGGCGGGGCCATCGTGCGGCACGAGGCGGGCGTCGTCCTCGGGGGCGAAGGCGGCGAGTGCACGTTGAACGGGCTGTACCTGGCGAACGGTCGCCAGCTCGTCGACAACCAGACGACCATCGACCACGCCATGCCCCACTGCGACAGCCACGAGCTGTACAAGGGGATTCTCGACGGGCGGAGCCGCGCCGTCTTCAACGGCAAGATCATCGTCCGGCTCGACGCCCAGAAGACCGACGCCAAGCAGTCGAACAAGGCGCTGCTGCTGTCCGAGGACGCGCAGATCACCACCAAGCCGCAGCTCGAGATCTTCGCCGACGACGTGAAGTGCACCCACGGGGCCACCGTCGGCCAGCTCGACGCGGACGCGCTGTTCTACCTGCGGTCGCGGGCCCTGTCGGAGGCGCAGGCGCGGCAGCTCCTGATCCACGCGTTCGCGGCCGACCTGCTCGACCACATCAAGGTGGAGGCGATCCGCCGCCAGCTCGACGCGCTGCTGCTGGAGCGGCTCCCGGTGAACGGCAGCGGGTGACGGCGGCCGGCGGGCGGAGACGAGTTCGGTCGACGCGCAGGCGCCGCCGGCCTCGTGAAACGACGGTGGGCACGAGTCCGGTCGACGCGGTGGGCGCCGCCGGCGTCGTTGGAACGCCCGCATCGGCGGGGAGTCGGTCGGGGCGGCGGCGCCGCAAGTCGGCAGTCGGAGCCGCCGCCGGCGTTATCCGCGCGAGGTTCGATGGTGTCGACGAGCAGCCTGACCGCATCGGAGCCTGCCGTGCTCGACGTGGCCCGGATCCGCGGGCAGTTCCCGCTGCTCGCGCAGACCGTCGGCGGCAAGCCCCTCGCGTATCTCGACAACGCCGCGACCACCCAGAAGCCGCAACCGGTGCTCGACACGCTGGCTCGGTACTACGCGGCCGGAAACGCCAACATCCACCGCGGCGTCTATGCCTTGAGCCAGGACGCGACCGAGGCCTACGAAGGCGCCCGCGGCAAGGTGGCGGCCTTCCTGAACGCGGCCGAGCCGGCCGAGATCGTCTTCACTCGCAACGCCACCGAGGGCATCAACCTCGTCGCGCAGACGTTCGGCCGCAGCCGCATCGGGGCCGGCGACGAGGTGGTGATCTCGGGCATGGAGCACCACTCGAACATCGTGCCGTGGCAGCTCGTTTGCGAGGAGAAGGGCGCCCGGCTGCGGGTGGCTCCGTTCTCTCACGCGGGGGAGCTGATCGTCGACGAGCTCGAGGCCCTGCTGGGGCCGAGGACCCGGCTGGTGTCCATCGTGCACATGTCGAACTCGCTGGGCACCGTCAATCCCGTCGAGCGGGTGGTCGAGCTGGCCCACCGGCGGGGCATTCCCGTCCTCGTCGACGGGGCCCAGGCTGCGTACCACATGCCGGTCGACGTGCAGGCGATGGGCTGCGACTTCTACGTCGTGACCGGTCACAAGCTGTACGGCCCGACCGGCATCGGCGCCCTCTACGGCCGTCGCGCCCTGCTCGAGGCGATGCCGCCGTACCAGGGCGGCGGCGACATGATCGCCTCGGTGACCTTCGAGCGGACGACCTACAACGAGCTTCCGCACAAGTTCGAGGCAGGCACGCCCCACATCGCGGGGGCGATCGGGCTCGGGGCGGCGGTGGATTTCATCGACGGGGTCGGGTTCGACGCCATCGTCGCCTACGAGCGGCGCCTCCTCGCCTACGCGACCGAGGCGCTGTCCGCGGTGCCCGGGCTGCGGCTCATCGGGACCGCCGCCGATAAGGCGAGCATCCTGTCGTTCGTGATCGAGGGCGTGCACCCGCACGATATCGGGACCATCGTGGACGCCGAAGGGGTCGCGATTCGCACCGGCCACCACTGCACCCAGCCGGTGATGGACCGGCTCGGAGTGCCTGCCACCGCCCGAGCCTCGCTCGCCATGTACAACACGACCGACGAGATCGATCAGCTCGTGGCCGCGTTGGCCCGGGTCAGGGAGCTGTTCGGGTAGAGACGACGCGAAGCCGCTGCGGGCCGCGGCGGGCACGCCACGGCCCCACGGGCGCGGCTCGGTGCGGCTGGAGAGACGGAAACGACATGTCCGATCTGCGGGATCTGTATCAGGAGGTCATCCTCGACCACAACCGCAGCCCGCGCAACTTCGGGCGCCTCGAGGACGCCGACCTCCACGCCGACGGTCACAATCCCCTGTGCGGGGACAAGCTCTCGATCTCATTGAAGCTCGCCGGGGACCGGGTGGCGGACCTGCGCTTCGAAGGGTCCGGCTGCGCCATCTCGAAGGCGTCGGCGTCCCTCATGACGGAGAGCGTCAAGGGCCGCACCCTCGACGAGCTGCGCGGGCTCTTCGAGCGGTTCCACCGGCTGGTGACCGACCCGGGGGCGGCGGCGGCCGACGCCGACCTCGGGAAGCTGGCCGTCTTCGCCGGGGTCCGCGACTATCCCGCCCGCGTCAAGTGCGCGATCCTGGCGTGGCACACCCTGCGGGCGGCGGTGGACGACCGCCACGAGGTCGTCTCGACGGAGTAGCCGCGATCCGCGGCCGGTGACGATTCGCATTCTGCCAGGGAGACAGCGCCAGTGGGAATCTTCAACCTCAAGACGTCGCCTCCGGGCGACGAGCCGGCGGCCGGCGCCGCGCCGACGCCGTCGACGTCCCCGGAGGCCCCGGCCGCGGCCGGGGCGCCGCAGCCCGAGCCGCCCCGGCCGATCCTGCCGAGCGAGCCGCCGGCCCCGCCGCCGGCCGTCACCCACGACCCCATCGAGCCGGACCCCCTGAAGACGCTCGAGCTCAAGCCCAAGCTCATCGAGGCGCTGTCGACCGTCTACGACCCCGAGATCCCGGTCAACATCTACGAGCTGGGGCTCATCTACGACGTCGACGTGAACGCCGACGGGCTCGTCGGCATCCGCATGACCCTGACCTCGCCGGCGTGCCCCGCCGCCCAGAGCCTGCCCGGCGAGGTGAAGGCGAAGGCGAAGGCGGTGCCGGGGGTCAGCGACGCGTGGGTCGACGTGGTCTGGGAGCCCCAGTGGGACATGAACAAGATGTCCGACGCGGCCAAGCTCCAGCTCGGCCTCCTGTAGCCGGCTCGGTTCCGGCATCGGCGTCTCCACCGATCGCTTCGCGGCCCGGTCGTACGGCCTCGGCGCGGCGGGCCACCGCGAGGTCTCTGTCCGTTCGCGAGTCGTCTCGTCGTGTCCAACGCTCCGGCGTTGCGGAGCCTTGCGGTGGCAATCCGGTTGCTCCCCTGCCGGGTTTGCGACAGAATGCCCCCCTGTTCGGTCGTGTTCCCTGCGGCAGGCGTAGTCGACCCCGTTGCGCCGAAGTCCGTTGCGGGTCCGTGCGCCTCTGGTCGGGCCGCTCGTGTTCTTCTCGTTCGTGGGCGAAAGGAGTGCGGACTCATGAAGATATGGAAGTACCTTCCGATCGTGTCGTGCGCCCTGTTCGTCGGCTGCGGGCCGGCAACGCCCGAGTTGGGGCTCCTCGAGGAAGCGGCGGAGGCGATGGGGAGCCTCCGCGCCGTCAGCGAGACGACCGGCGTGATTCTCGAAGGGGCGGGGCGGACCTACCGCCTCGGCCAGAACCAGACCCCGCGGGCCGATCTGCCGTACTACGAGATCGAGAACTACCGCCTAGCCGTCGACTTCGCCAACCGGCAATGGCAGTTGCGGCAGGACCGCACCACCACGTTCTTCACCGGTAACCCCCTCTTCGGAGTGCGCCAGACCTTCGGCCTCGACGGCGATGTCGCGTACGACGAGGGGGACGACGGGTTCGTGCAGGCGTCGGACCGGGTAGCGGCCGAGCGCCGGGCCGAGCTGTACCACAACCCCCTCGGCATCATTCTCCTCGGGCTCGACGAGACGTCGACGGTGAGCAACCTGCGCGACGAGGGCGGGGAGCACGTGGTCGACGTCGCGGCGGCCGACGGCGGCCAATTCACCCTCTACGTCGACGCCGATACCCTGCAGCCGAGCCGGGTCGTCTCCGCTCGGTACCACCCCATGCTGGGTGACGTCACCTACGAGACGGTCTTCGAGGACTATGCCGAGAGCGGCGGACTGGGCGGGTTCCAGGCGCGGCTGAATCTGCCCCGCCAGTACACGATCAATCTCGACGAGTACACGATCGCCGAGTACCGGGTGACCAGCGATACCCAGACGGCGGTCGGCGACCTGTCGGTGTCGGCCGGCCCGGCCCCGGCGGACGAGGTCGTGGTCGAGTCGGAGGAGGTCGCGAACGGGGTCTGGCACCTGAGGGGGGGCTCGCACCACAGCGCCCTCGTCGAGTTCGACGACTTCCTGGCCCTCATCGAGGCGCCCCAGAGCGAGGCCCGCACGCTGGCCGTCATCGAGCACGCCCGCGGGCTGGCGCCGGACACGCCGCTGCAGTACGTAGTCAACACCCATCACCACTTCGACCATGCCATGGGCATCCGCGCCGCCGTGTCCGAGGGGCTGACGGTGATCACCCACGAGATCAACGCGCCGTTCTTCGAGGACATCGTGGCCCGGCAGCACACCATCGAGCAGGACGCCCTGGCCCGGAACCCGCAGCCGCTCAACATCGAGACGGTCGAAGGCGACGACGTCTACGAGCTGAGCAGCGGGCGCCGCACCCTGCAGATCTCCCGCATCGTGGGCGACCAGCACAGTGACGGCATCGTGATGGCGTACCTGCCCGCGGCGCGCGAGCGGATCCTGTTCGAAGTGGATGCGTTCTCGCCGGGGGCGGCGGCGGCGCCCTTTGCGGCAGCGCTGCTCGAGAACATCCAGGAGAAGAACCTGCGCATCGACACCATCGTTCCGCTGCACGGTCCCGGCACCGCAACCCTCGAAGATCTCGAGGAGGCCGTCGAGCAGGAGGAACGACGCTAGAGGACCGTCCTTGAAGAAGTTGCCCATGTCGCGGGACGTTTTCGCAGCGTTGGCCAGCGGAAAACCAGCGACAGGACGGCAAGGGAAGCTCTGGGACAGCCCACTCGAGCCTGCGCCGCAGAACCGCGCGGTTCCTTGGCGGGTCGGTTGGGCGCCCAGCGGAGCCGCCGGCGCCGATGGGCGGGCTGGGTTTCTGCGCCGTGGCCCGGTGAAGAACCCTGTAGAATCGGTTGCGCCCAGCGGGGCCGACGGCGGCGATCGGCGGGCTAGTCGACCGTCCCAGAGAGAAGCTGCCCATGTCGCGGGTCGTCTTCGCAGCTCCTGCCAGCGAAGACCAGCGACAGGGCGGCGAGGGAAGCTCTGGGACAGTCCACTAGGCGATTCCCGCGACTTGCCGGGTATCGGGATCCGTGCCGGCTCCTGCCTCGTCGGGAGCCGGCCCCGCCCGTTCCGTCACGCCACCGCATCCCGTCGTCCTGCGCCCGCGGATGTCATGTCCACGCCCATACGGGAACGCGTACGCGTCTTCGCTCCCGCCACCCTGTCCAACCTCGGCCCCGGCTTCGACGTGCTCGGGCTCGCCATCGAGGAGCCGGGCGACGTGGTGGACGCCGAGTGGTCCGACCGGCCGGGGGTCGAGATCGCCGGCATCCGGGGAAACGCGGACCGCCTGACGACCGATCCGACCCGCAACGTCGTGGGCATCGCCGCCGGGGCCGCCCTCCGCCTCGCCGCCGCCGGGCCGCGGCCGCCCGGCGTCCGGCTCTGGCTGGACAAGCGCATGCCGCTGGCGAGCGGGCTCGGCAGCTCGGCCGCGAGCAGCGTTGCGGGGGCCCTCGCGGTCAACGAGCTGCTCGGGGGCGCCCTCGATCGGGACCAGCTCATCGCCTGCGCGCTCGAAGGCGAGCGCGCGGTCTCGGGCGGCGTCCATGCCGACAACGTCGCGCCCTGCGTGACCGGCGGGTGCGTCCTGATTCGCAGCTACGACCCGATGGAGCTCTTGTCGCTGCCGGTGCCCGAGGCGTTGCGCGTCGCCGTCGTGCACCCCCACACCGAGGTCTCGACGGCCGAGGCGCGGCGCCTCGTGGCGGAGCGCCGGTTCGCGATCGGAGACGCGGTGGCCAACCTCGGCCAACTCGCCGCGATGATCACCGCCCTCCACCGGTCGGACCTGGAGTTGCTGGGGCGGTCGATCAGCGATGTCCTCGTCGAGCCCGTTCGCGCGCCCCTCGTGCCGGGGTTCGCCGAAGTCAAGCGGACCGCCCTGGAGGCGGGCGCCCTCGGCTGTTCCTTGTCCGGGTCGGGACCGTCGGTCTTCGCGTTCGCCGGGTCCGACGAGCAGGCCCGGATGCTGGCCGCCTGCATGGCCGACCGGTTCCGCGAGGCGGCCGGCCTCGAGTGCGACAGCTACGCCGGCGGCGTCAACGTGCGCGGCGCCTGCCGCGTGGACGACGGCGAGTGAACGTCGCGGGGAGGGCGCTCGCGGTGGGTGCGGTCACGCTTCATCGTTCCGCGAGCGCGGCGGAGCGGCTGGCCGCCGCGCACCGCTTCGTCGAGGGCCTGCCGCCGGCGTCCGAGGCCCTCGTCATCGGCGCCGCGCGAGACGCCGTCGACGACTTCGTTCGGGAGAACGCGACCCGGCGCGGGGCCGCGTTCGGCCTCCACCGCTTCAGCCTGCGGCGCCTCGCGATGCGGATCGCCTCGCCGCGTCTCGCCGCGCGCGGGTTCGCGCCCGCTACCCGGCTGGGGGCCGAGGCGGTCGCCGCCCGGGCGGCCTTCGAGGCGCTTGACGACCTCGATTACCTCGCGCCGATTGCCGGGTTGCGGAGCTTCGGCCGGACGCTGGCGTCGACCCTCGAGGAGGTCCGCGGGGGCGGTATCGAGGCGGACGCGCTGTCGGCCAGCGGCGCGGTCGGGACCGACCTCGGCGCGCTGTCGCGGGCGTATGCGCGGCAGCTCGAGGAGGCCCGTCTCGTCGACCTCCCCGAGCTGTACCGGCTGGCCGAGGCGGTGGTCGCGGCCGGGGAGCCGGTCGATGTGCCTCTCGGGGCGCCCGTGGTGCTGCTCGACGTGCCGGTGCACGACCGCGCCGCGCGGAGGTTCGTCGCGGCCCTCGCCGGCCGGTCCTCCCGCCTTCTCGCGACGGTTCCCCGGGGAGACGACCGGACGTGGGCGGCGCTCTCCCATCTGCCGCACGCCGACGTGTCGCCGCCGGCGGAAGCGGCGGTCCCCGCCACCCCGCTGGCCCGCGTGCGCGCCCGGCTCTTCGAGCCCATCGCGACGCCGGATGCCGAGGACCCCGGCTCCACCGGCGGCGAAGTGTCGCTCTTCTCGGCTCCGGGAGAGCTGCGCGAGTGTGTTGAAATCGCCCGGCTCGTGCAGAAGGAGGCCGCGCGCGGAGTGCCCCTCGACCGGATGGCGGTCGTGCTGCGGTCACCGCGGGTCTACGGCGGGCTGCTCGAGACCGCCCTGCGGCGGGCCGGCGTCGAGGCTTGGTTCGTCCGGGGCACGCGGGCTCCGGACCCGGCCGGCCGGGCGTTTCTCGCCCTGTTGGCGTGCGCGGCTGAGCAACTGTCCGCGCGGCGGTTCTCGGAATACCTGTCGTTGGGGCAGGTGCCGGAGCCCGATCCGGAAGGGGCGCCGCCGGTGGATCGCGCGCGGTGGACGATCCCCGCCGAGGCCGACCAAGTCCTTCCGGAAGCCGCTCTGCCCGTGCAAGGCTCGTTGTTCGACGTCGCCGACCTCGATCCGGACCACGACGATCCGGCCCCGGACGCCGACGACCGGCCGGTCGTCGGGGGGACGCTGCGCGCCCCTTGGCACTGGGACCGCCTGCTCGTCGAGTCGGCCGTCATCGGTGGCCGCGATCGCTGGGCCCGCCGCCTGACGGGGCTCGAGCGGGAGCTGCGCCTGCGCCTGGAGGAATGCTCCGGCGACGATCCCCGGTCGCCGCGGGCTCGGCGGATCGAGCGCGACCTCGGCGATCTCGGGCATTTGCGCCGGTTCGCGCTGCCGGTGATGGACCGGCTCGACGCGTTTCCGCGCGAGGCCCCGTGGGGAGACTGGCTCGACCGGCTCGAGGTCCTGACGCCGATGGTTCTGCGCCGACCCGACCGGGTACTGGCCACCCTCGGCGAGCTGCGTCCGATGGCCGGCGTCGGTCCCGTCACGCTGACCGAGGTGCACGACGTGCTGGCGGAGCGGCTCACGGAGCTCCAGGCGGAGCCGCCCGCCCGGCGCTACGGCCGGATCTTCGTGGGTGGGCCGGAGCACGTGCGGGGCCGTGTCTTCGACGTCGTGTTCGTGCCGGGGCTGGCCGAGCGCATGTTCCCCCAGAAGCCGCGTCAGGATCCCATCCTTCTCGACGACGTGCGCCGACGTCTGAACGCGCCGAACGGGGCGACGCGGGAGCGCGGAGGTCGTCGCCCCGCGGCTCCGCCGTCCGCCCCGCCCGCCCCGCCGGCGACCGCGCCGGCCCACGGCGCAGACTCCGATCCTCTCGGCCTGCCGGTCCTCGACGATCGCGCCGCGCAGGAACGGCTGCTGCTGCGCCTGGCCGTCGGCGCCGCCGCCCGGCGGCTCCACTTGTCGTTCTCGCGCCTCGAGCTCGGCGAGTCGCGCCCGCGGGTGCCGTCCTTCTACGCCCTCGACCTGGAACGCGCCCGCACCGGGCGCGTACCCGACTTCGCGATCACGGAACGCGAGGCGTACGAGCGGGTCGAGTCGCGGCTGGCTTGGCCGGCCCCGAAGGACCCCGGCGACGCCATCGACGACATCGAGCATGATCTCGCGGTCCTGGGGCCGCTGCTGCGACAGCGGGACGCGCCTAAGCTCAAGGGCCGGGCGCGTTATCTCCTGGACCTGGAGCCGGCCTTGCGGCGGTCGCTGCTGGCCCGCTGGGCGCGCTGGACGAGGGCCTGGAGCCGCTTCGACGGCGTCCACCGGCCGGAGGCGGGGGCGCGGGCCGCCCTCGACGCGCAGCGGCTCACGGCTAGGCCCTACTCGGTGACGGCGCTCCAGCGTTTTGCGGTGTGCCCCTACCAGTTCCTGTTGGCGGCCGTTCATCGCCTGCAGCCGCGCGAGGAAGTCGGGCCGCTGGAACGGCTCGACCCCCTGACGCGGGGACGGATGTTCCACGAGGTGCAGGCCGAGCTGGTGCGCCTGCTCGAAGCCCGCGGTCGGCTGCCGGTCACCCGGGAACGCCTCGCCGAGGCCTGGGCCTGCCTCGACGAGACTCTCGACCGCCTCGCCGGCCGCTACCGCGACGATCTGGCGCCCGCCATCGACCGCGTGTGGAACGACGAGATCGAGAAGCTGCGCCTCGACCTGAAGGGCTGGCTCCAGCAGGTGGCGGACGAGGACGGCGAGTGGGTGCCGATTCGGGCCGAGCTGGGTTTCGGCTTCGCGCCCGGCTCGGGGCGCGATCCCCGGAGCGACGCCCAGCCGGTGCGGCTCGACGGCGGCTGGATGCTGCACGGTGTCGTCGACCTCGTCGAGGCGCGGGCCCGGCCGACGGCGGCCGGCGACCTGCGGGTGACGGACCACAAGACGGGGAAGAACCGCACCGCCGACCGGATGGTGGTCGGGCACGGCGAGATGCTGCAGCCGGTCTTGTACGGGCTGGCCGTCGAACAGGTGCTGGGGCGCCCCGTCACGGAGTCGCGGCTCTTCTTTTCGACCCTGTCGGGAGCCTACGGGGTCCGATCGGTTCCCCTGGACGACACGGCGCGGCGTTACGGCGCCGAAGTGCTCTCCATCGTCGACCGGGCCATCGAGGATGGGATAGTCCTGCCCGCCCCGCGCCGGGGCGCCTGTACCTGGTGCGACTACCGGGTGGTGTGCGGGCCCTGGGAGGAGACCCGCGCTCGGCGCAAGGATGACGCGAAGCTGGCCGATCTGCAGGCATTGCGGAGGCTGCCGTAGTGCAGGGGCGCGAGCTCGTCGACGCTGCAACGCGTGAGCGCATCCGGTCGTCGCTCGACGAGAGCCTCCTTGTCGAGGCGGCGGCCGGGACCGGAAAGACGTCGGAGCTGGTGACCCGCATCGTCAACGTGCTGGCGAGCGGCGCGGCCGAGGTCGGCCAGATCCTCGCCGTGACGTTCACCGAGAAGGCGGCCGGCGAGCTGAAGCTGCGCCTCCGGGAGGGGTTGGAGCGCGCGCGTCGCGCGGCGTCGCCCGGCGGGGAGGCGGCGACGCGCGCGGCCCGCCCCGAGAACGTCGAGCACGCCATCGCCCATCTCGAGGAGGCCCAGGTCAGCACCATCCACGGGTTCTGCGCCGACCTGCTGCGCGAGCGGCCGGTGGAGGCGGGGGTCGACCCGCGGTTCGAGGTGCTGGCGGACCCCGCGCCGGTTCTCCGGCAGGCGTTCGACGCCTGGCTCCAACAGACCCTGACCGACCCTCCGGAGGGGCTGCGGCGGGCGTTGAGCCGTCGGTCGGCGGGTGGATTCGGCGAACCGGGGGGGAACGAGCGCCCCACCGAGCGGCTGCTCAGGGCGACGTTCGCCCTCGCCGAGTGGCGCGACTTCCAGACCCCATGGCGCCGCGAGCGCTTCGATCGGCCCGCCATCATCGATCGGATCGTCGGCCACCTCGTCGATTTCGCGGCGCTCGCCGAACGCGTGACGAACCGTGGCGATCGCTTGTACCGGGACGTGCGCCCGGCCCTGCTGCTGGCGCGTGAGATCGGCAAGCAGGACGCGTTGCGGCCCGCCGGCCGCGACTACGACGCCCTCGAGGCGGATCTGGTCGAGCTGGCCGGGAACCGCACGTTCACCGACCCCGGGAAGGGATCGGGGGCCCGCTACGGAGAGGATGTCCCGCGCGAGACGGTGCTCGAACGCCACAGCCGGATCGTGGCCGTGCTGAGGGACTTCCGGCGGGTGGCCGACGCGGACCTCGCGGCGCTCCTTCGTGACGAGCTGCAGGCCCCGATCGCCGCCTTCGGCGACCTCAAGCGGGAGGGCGGCCGCCTCGACTTCGTCGACCTTCTCATCGAGGCGCGGAACCTCGTGCGCGATCACGATGCGGTTCGCGCCGACTTCCAACGTCGGTTCGTCCGCATCTTCGTCGACGAGTTCCAGGACACCGACCCCCTGCAGGCCGAGATCCTCCTGTTGCTCGCCGCCGGCGATCCGGCCGAGCGAGACTGGCGCCGGGTCCGGCCGGCGCCGGGCAAGCTGTTCATCGTCGGCGATCCCAAGCAGTCGATCTACCGGTTCCGGCGGGCCGACGTCGGGATCTACTGGGAGGTCAAGCGCCAGTTGGAGGCGGCCGGGGTGCCCGCCCTGACCCTGACCACGAGCTTCCGCGCCGTGCCCGGCATCCAGCGTCTCGTGAACCGGGCCTTCGCGCCGGTGATGTCCGGCTCCGGCCGGTCGTCCGCCGCCGGCGCCGCGGGCTCGTTCCCCGACGCTGCGGACGGCGTCGCGGCGACCCGCTCCGCCCGCTCGCCCGACGGTACGGATCCGCACCAGGCCGACTACGTGCCCCTGTCGCCGCATCGGGACGACCCCGAGCGGCGGCCCGGCGTCGTCGTGCTGCCGGTCCCGCGCCCCTACGGCCGGTGGCGGGTCGCCGCCTCCGCCATCGAGGGTTCGTTGCCGGACGCGGTCGGCGCGTTCGTGCACTGGCTCGTGGCCAAGAGCGGCTGGCGGGTGACGGAGCGGCGGTCGTCCGGGGCGGACGCGTCGGGCGGCGGCGCCGACCCGGAGGGGGTCTCGGTGGCGGCGCGGCACGTGTGCATCCTGTTCCGGCGCTTCGAGAGTTTCGGCCGGGACATGACCCGCCCTTACGTCGAGGCTCTCGAGGCGCGGGATCTTCCGCATCTCCTCGTGGGCGGCCGCGGCTTCCACGACCGGGAGGAAGTGACGACGATGCGCGCCGCCCTCGCCGCCGTCGAGCACCCGGACGACGAGCTCTCGGTGTTCGCGACCCTGCGGGGGTCGCTGTTCGCGGTCGAGGACGCGGCCCTGATCGAGTACCACCAGCGGTTCGGCCGGCTGCATCCCTTTCGCATCCCGGCCGATCTCTCGGGCGACGAAGGCGGCGACGACGGCCTGCGCGAGCGACTCGGGCCGATCGCCGAGGCGCTGAAGGTGCTGCGCGACGCCCACCGACGGCGCAACGTCGTGCCGGTGGCGGAGACCGTCGGCCGGTTGCTCGAGGCGACCCGCGCCCACGCCGGATTCGTCATGCGGCCGGGGGGGGAGCAGGTCCTCGCCAACGTGCTCCTCGTCGCGGAGCTGGCCCGGCGCTACGAGGCGGGCGGCGGGCTCTCGTTCCGCGGGTTCGTCGAGCAGCTCGAGAACGAGGCCTTGGCCGGGCAGGCGGGGGAGGCGTCGATCCTGGAGGAAGGGAGCGACGGCGTCCGCATCATGACCGTGCACCGAGCCAAGGGGCTCGAGTTCCCGGTGGTGGTCCTCGCCGATCCGACCTGTCGCCTCCACCGCAAGTCGGCGGGCCGGTTCATCGACGCATCCCGCGGGCTGTGCGCGGTGCGGCTCGCCGGCTGGGCGCCCCTGGACCTCCTCGACCACGAGGACGAGGAGGTGGAACGCGATCGGCAGGAGGGCATCCGGCTCGCCTATGTCGCGGCGACCCGGGCCCGCGACCTGCTGGTGGTGCCGGCCGTCGGCGACGGGCCCTACGAGGGGGGATGGCTCGATCCGCTCAACCCCGCCGTCTATCCTCCGCCGGCCGAGCGCCGCGACCCCGGCCCGGCTCCCGCCTGCCCGCCGTTCGGCCGAGACAGCGTGCTGGAGCGGGCGGACGAGGGTCCTCCCGGCCCCGACAACGTCGCGCCGGGCGGCTACCGTTTCGACGGCGACGGCGGCGGCGGCGGCGGCGGGGCCACGGTGGTGTCCTTCCCCCGGCCCGGCTCGCCGCCCCCGGGGCCCGGGGAGCCCGCGTCGCCCGAGTCCGGGGCGGTCGCGGCGCCGGAGTCAGGGGAGTCCGCGTCTCCCGCGGGCGCGTCGCGCGGAGGCGCCGCCGGCCGATCCGTGGCGGGCTACTCGGTCGTGTGGTGGGACCCCCACGTGCTGGACCTCGACGCCTTGGCGCGGTTCGGCATCCGACAGGCGGAGCTGCTGTCGAAGGGCGATCGCCCGGAGGTCGTCGAACGGGACCTCGACCGCTACCGCGCCTGGCGGCGGCGGCGCGACGAGACCGTGCTGGCGGCCGCGGACCCGAGCATCGTCGTGGTCACCGTGACCGAGCGCGCGCGCCGTCAAATCGCCGATGGCGTGCCCCCGCCGGCGGCCGAGCCCGAGCTGCTGGAGTTGGACCGGAGCGCCCGGCGCCCCGCCGGCCCCCGCTTCGGGGCCCTCGTGCACGCGGTTCTGGCGGCGGTTCCCCTGGACGCGGACCGGAACGCGACCGGGCAGGTCGCCCGGCTGCAGGGCCGGCTGCTGGGAGCGTCGGAGAGCGAGGTGGCGGCGGCGGCGGACGCGGCGGCGGCGGGCCTCGCCCATCCTCTCTTCGATCGCGTCCGGCGGGCGGCGGCGGCGGGCGCGTGCCGGCGCGAGGCGCCGGTGACGATGCGGGACGACGCCGGCGAGCTGGTCGAGGGCGTCGTCGACCTTGCGTTCCGTGACGGCGACGCCTGGGTCGTGGTGGACTTCAAGACCGACCAGGAGCTGGAGGCGGGCCTCGACGTCTATCGCCGCCAAGTGCAGATCTACGCCGACATGGTGGCGCGGGCGACGGGCGCCCCGGCGCGGGGCGTGCTGATGCGCGTGTGATGCCGCGCCGTCGTCCCGGCGCGGCTGCTCGCGCGGCCGATGCGCAGCATATAATCGAGCCGGAGGGGTTCTCGCGAATCGGAGTCGAACGTGGGCAGGAAACGACGCAGCAAGCACGGACCGGCGGCGGGTCGCGCCGCCGAAGCGCCCGCCCCCGCGGGGTCATCCCGAGCCTGGGTCGCGGCGGCAGTGCTGCTGGCGCTCGGCGGCGGCAGCGTCCTGCTGTGGCGCTCGCCCTCGGCGTCGCAGGCGTCCCCCGGCGAGCCCGCTGTCTCGGCGTCGTCGCCGGTCACCGCCGCCGCCGCGCCCGAGCCGGATGTCCGCCGGCGGCGCGTCGAAGTGCTGCGCGAGCTGTCGCACGAGCGGGACGCTTATACCCAGGGGCTGGTGTGGTGGGACGGCGTGCTCTTCGAGAGCACCGGCCGGGAGGGCGAGTCGACCCTGCGGCGCGTCGATCCCCGGACGGGGCGGGTGGAGCAGCGCATCGACATCCCCCCGCAGTACTTCGGCGAGGGGCTGAGCCTCGTCGACCGGCGGCTGATCATGCTGACGTGGCGGGCGCAGCGCGCGTTCAGCTACGACCGCGACTCGTTCGAACTGCTCGACACCTACCGCTATCGGGGCGAGGGCTGGGGCCTCTGTTACGACGGCGACCGGCTGGTCATGAGCGACGGCAGCGACCGGCTGACGTTCCGCGACCCCGTCACCTTCGAGCCGATCGGCGAGCAGCGGGTCCGGCTGCGGGGACAGCCGCTCTACGAGCTGAACGAGCTGGAGTGCGTCGACGGGGCGGTCTACGCCAACGTCTGGCAGACCGATTTCATCGTGCGCATCGACCCCGCGACCGGCCGCGTCACCGACTACATCGACGCGGCGGGGCTCTTGCAAGGCGCTGACCGCCTCGGAGCCGAGGTGCTGAACGGCATCGCCTACGACCCCGAGGCGGACACCTTCTACATCACCGGCAAGTGGTGGCCGAAGATGTTCGAGGTGCGCTTCGTCGAGGAGGGGTAGCGCCGGGCGGCCGGGACCTGCGCGGTGAGCCCCTCTCGCACCGAGACCGGCGGGAGGGACGTCGGGGCGCCTTCGCGACCGGGCGGCGACCGATCCACGCCGGTCAGGCGGCAGGCGTCGCCGCTCGTTACGCGGCAGGCTGCTCGCTGCGGGGGCCTGGGATTCGATCGACTCCGGGCTGTGCTATGCTGCCCTTCGAGTCGCGAAGCCTCCGCCACGTCGGAGGAGGCTTCCACCGCCGACGGGCTGCGCGGGTCGCGACGGGCCCTTTCGAACCTGGAGCATTCGAGTGCGGCTACCGGTATTCGCGCGCGCCGGAGTGACGGCGGCGACCGTGGTCGCCGTCGGGTGGGCAACCCTGTGGGCGGCCGAGCGCCTCGCGCCGGTGGCCGCCCCCGAGCCGCCCCGCGTGGCGGCCGGCGTTTCCGATACTCAGGTGTCGGCGGCGGCGGCAGTGCCCTCGCCGCCCCGCCTCGCGGGCGTGGCCCGCCGTGCCGCGGCGGCGCCGGCCGCGCAGCGCCAACCGATCTTCCGGCGGAGCGACATCCAGCGGTCGTCCCGCGGGAACGTCAGTGCCGACGCCCGGGAGTTCTTCTTCACGCGGGCCGTCTACAACAGCGGCTATCGCTGGAGTTCGTGGGCCACCGACTACCCCAAGGCCGACCGTCAGTTCCTGATCATCCTCGAGCGGCTGATCGACCTCGACGCCTACGAGGCGGAGAACGCGGTGCGGCTCGACGACCCCAACGTGCGCCGGTTCCCGTTCCTGTACGCTCTAGAGGTCGGGGACATGTACATGAGCGAGGCCGAGGCCGAGGGGCTTCGCGACTACCTGCTCGCGGGCGGGTTCCTCATGATCGACGACTTCTGGGGGACCTGGGAGTGGGCGAACTTCGAGTCCGAGATCCGGCGGGTGCTGCCGGAGCATCCGATCGTCGACATTCCCCTCGACCACCCCATCTTCAACACCGTCTACAACATCGAGGAGATCGTGCAGGTTCCCTCGATCGGCAACGCGCAGGGCGGCCCGACGTGGGAGCGCGACGGCTACGAGCCCCAGGTCAAGGGGATCTTCGATGACGACGGCCGGTTGATGGTCATCATCAACTGGAACACCGACATCGGCGATGCGTGGGAGTGGGCAGAGAGCCCCTACTACCCCCTGCGCTACTCGACCTACGCCATCGAGATCACCATCAACATCATCGTTTATGCGATGAGTCACTGATGTTCGAGTTCCTGTTCAAGTATCGACCCCTGGCCTTCGAGGAGGGCGTGTTCGCGTTCCGCCCGACCGCGGCGACGTACGTCGCGACGCTCCTGGTCGTCGCCGCCGCGGTGGTCACGCTGCGCACCTACCGGCAGGTGCGGGCGAACAGCCGCCCCGTCGACCGCGGCATCCTCACCGCCATCCGGTTCGCCATCCTCGCCCTGCTCGTGGTCTGCCTGTGGCGGCCGGTGCTGGTGCTGTCGCAGGTCGAGCCGCAGCAGAACTTCCTCGGCATCCTCGTCGACGACTCGCGCAGCATGCAGATCGCCGACAGCGAGGGCGAGTCGCGCGCCGACGTCATCCGCCGCGAGCTCGGCGACGAGAGCGCTCTCCTGACCGCCCTGCGGGACCGGTTCGCGGTGCGGCTCTTCGGCTTCTCGTCGAACACCGATCGCGTCGACTCGATGGGCGAGCTGGCCCACGAAGGCACGCGGACCGACGTCGGCCAAGCTCTGACCCGGGCCTGGGAGGAGCTGTCGGGCGTGCCGCTGTCCGGCCTCGTGCTCGTCACCGACGGCGCCGACAACGCCGACGGCGCCATCGAGGAGACGCTGCTGCCTTTGCAGGCGGCGGGCGTGCCGGTGTTCACGGTGGGGCTCGGGCGCGAGGCGTACTCGCGGGACATCCAGATCAGTCGCGTCGACACGCCGCGATCGGTGTTGCGGGGGGCGGCCCTCGTGGTCGACGTCGTCGTTGCCCAGACCGGCTATCGCGGCGAACGGGTCAGCCTCGTCGTCGAGGACGAGGGGCGCATCGTCGCCGACGAGACCGTCACCCTGCCCGCCGACGGGGAGCCCACCACGGTGCGCGTCCGCTTCACCGCGGCCGACGCCGGGCCGAGGCTCTTCAGCTTCCGCATCGCCCCCCAGCCCGACGAGATGGTGACGCAGAACAACGAGCAGAACGTGCTCGTCGTGGTCGAGGACACCGCCGAGAAGGTCCTCTACTTCGAGGGCGAGCCCCGGTGGGAAGTGAAGTTCCTGCGCCGCGCCGTCGCCGACGACGAGAACCTGCAGCTCGCGGTCCTGCAGCGCACGGCCGAGAACAAGTTCATGCGCATGGGGGTCGAGTCGGCCGAGGACCTCGTCGGCGGCTTTCCCCGCACCCGGGCCGAGCTGTTCGAGTACCGCGCCCTCATCCTCGGGGGCATCGAGGCCAACCACTTCACGCCCGATCAGCTGCGCATGATCGCCGATTTCGTAGGCGAGCGCGGCGGGGGGCTGCTGATGCTCGGGAGCCGCCGGTCGTTCGCCGAGGGGGGCTACGCCGGTACCCCGGTGGCCGACGTCCTCCCCGTCGTGATCCCCGAGCAACCGGCCGACGAGGAGTCCCGTTTCTTCGTCGAGACCGCGGTACGGCCGACCCGCGCCGGACAGACCCATCCCGCGACGCAGATCGCCGAGACCGAGCAGGCGTCGAGCGCCCGCTGGCTCGAGCTGCCGCCCATCACCCTCGTGAACGCCGTCCGCGACGTCAAGCCGGGGGCGACGACGCTGCTGACGAGCGCGGACGAGTCGCTCGTGGTGCTGGCGTTCCAGCGCTACGGGGCGGGCAAGGCCCTCGCGTTTCCCATCCAGGACTCGTGGATGTGGCAGATGCACGTCGACATCGACGTCGAGGACCAGACCCACGAGACCCTGTGGCGCCGCCTCCTGCGGTGGATGGTCGATGGGGTGCCCGACCAGGTGGTCGCCGACGTCCCCGTCGAGCGGGTCGAACTCGACGAGCCGCTGACGCTGGGGGCGGAGGTCGACGACGCCAACTACGAGGAGATCAACACCAGCCAGGTTTCGGCCTGGATCACGGACCCGGACGACGAGCTCTTCGAAGTGCCGATGGACTGGACGGCCGACCGCGACGGTGAGTACCGGGCCAGCCTGACCCCTCGCAAGGAGGGCCTCTACGAGGTGCGGGTCGAGGCCACCCAGGACGGAGAGCTCCTCGGCGCCGACACGACCTACGTGCGGGTGGCCCCGAGCGACGCCGAGTACTACGACTCGACGCGGCGCACCGCGTTCCTCGAGCGTATCGCCGGCGAGACGGGGGGGCGGTTCTACACCGCCGACTCGATCGACGGGCTCGCCGACGACATCCAGACGGTGGGCGGCGGGGTCACCGTCATCGAGGAGCGCGACCTTTGGGACATGCCCGCGGTGCTGCTGGCGTTCCTCGTGCTCGTGGTCGGGGAGTGGGGGTACCGGCGGGCGCGGGGGCTGGCGTGATACGCCGTCGCTCAGGGGAGTCAGCGGGCCCGGAGCAGACCGGGCTTCATATCGCCTCGACAATCCGGGGCGGCGCCCTCGCCGCTCTGCGTGCAGCGTCGCGTCCCGCCACGGGCTGCCTGCGGGCCGCCCTGGCCTTGCTGGCCCTCACGGGTCAGGCCGCCGCGCAGCAGACCCACATTCTCGTCGTCACCGGCCTGAGCGGCGACCCCGCCTACGCCGAGCAGTTCCACGGGTGGGCGACGACCCTCCTCGACGCCGCGTCCGAGCGCTACGAGCTGCCTCCCGAGAACGTCACGTGGCTGGCCGAGCGAGCCGACGTCGACCCCGACCGCGTCGACGGGCGCTCGACGAGCGAGAACGTCCAGGCCGCCGTAGCCGCCATCGCGGAGCGGGCAGAGCCCAACGACCACGTCCTCATCGTGTTGATCGGACACGGCAGCTACCAGAACGGCGAGTCGCGGTTCAACCTGCCGCGGCGCGACCTGACCGCCGAGGACTATGCCTTGCTGATCGGGCAGCTTCAGGCGCAGCGGGTCACCTTCGTCAACACCGCCACGTCGAGCGGCGGCTTCATCCAGGCCCTCTCGGGCGAGGGGCGGACGGTCGTCACCGCGACCCGCAGCGGGGGGCAGTGGAACGAGGCGGTCTTCGGGGGCCACTTCGTCGCCGCATTCGCGGACGGGTCGGAGGAGTCGGACCAGAACCGGGACGGCCGCGTCTCGGTGCTCGAGGCGTTCGAGTACGCCGTCGCCCAGGTGAACCGGTTCTACGAGGCGGACGGGCTGCTGCAGACCGAGCACGCCCTGCTCGACGACAACGGAGACCGCGAGGGCACTCGCGAGCCGGACCCCGTGAGCTCGGACGGAGCGCTCGCCCGCACCCTGTTCATCACCGCCGGCGAGGGCGCGGGCATTCCCGGCTGGCCGGAGGAGCCTGCCCTGCGCGCCCTCTACCAGGAGCGGCTGGAGATTCAGGAGCAGATCGAAGCGCTGCAGGCGACCCGCGGCGGCGCCGACGCGGCGATCTACGAGGCCGAGCTGGAGAAGTTGCTGATCGCCATCGCCATGAAGGGCCGCGAGATCAGGGAAGCAGAGGCGGCGGCGGAGGCCGAGGCGCCGCGATAGCGGCCGATCCTGCGGCAGCGGGAACGTGTGGTGGCGGCTGGCGTTTTCGCGTCGCGGAACCACTGCGGCGCAGGACGCCGATTCGACTACCGCCGGCGTGGATTCGTGCCATGCCGGTTCGATCGTTCGGTTTCTCGCGGGAGCTCCTCGGGTGCGGGCTACCCGGGGGCGGGTGGCTGCGCGGCGGGAGACCGCCGGCGCGCGGAGCCGATGGACGGATGATGCGCACGAGAGCGGTACGAGTGTGGTCGGTGCTGGCCGTGCTGATGAGCGGCATGGCCGTCGAGGCCGGGGACGATCCGCCGCAGCCACCGGTGTCCGGCCCGGAGACCTTCGACGGACGGTTCGTGTTCGCGCGCATCCGCTACGCCGACGGCTACGTCGGGGGCGGGTTCGCCTTCCGTCAGGATCTGCCGTGGGCCCACGACTATCCGCGGGCCGAAGCCAACCTGATGCGGATTCTGGAGGCCATCTCGTTCGTCAACCCGTACCTTGGGCGCGACGGCGGGACCATCCTCACCCTCGACGACCCGAACCTGTTCAAGTACCCTTTCGCGTACATGTCCGAGCCGGGGTATTGGAGCATCGTCTCCGATGAGGAGGCGCGCGGCCTGCGGAACTACCTGCTCAAGGGCGGCTTCCTCATCTTCGACGACTTCCGGGGCGACGGGCACTGGGCCAACCTGGAGGCGCAGATGCGGCGGGTGGTGCCCGAGCTGCGGTGGCTGCCCCTCGACGCCACCCACCCTGTGTACCACGCGTTCTTCGACATCGACACGCTCGACGAGTACGAGCAGGCCTACCCCGGCTACGACCCGATCTTCTTCGGTCTGTTCGAAAACAACGACCCGAACGGGCGGCTGATGGCGGTGGCCAACCACAACAACGACATCGGCGAGTACTGGGAGTACTCGATGACCGGCTGGCTGCCCATCGACCTCTCGAACGAGGCGTTCAAGCTCGGCGTGAACTACATCATGTACGCGTTGACCCACTGAACCGCCGGTCGCCGCCGCGGGGCCTCGCCGCCACGGGCGGCGCGGTCGCCGACGGGCAGCCCGTGGCGCAACTCGGCGTCGCACCGCGCCCGGAGGGCGTCGGCGGATCGCAGAGCGCCCGCCTGATCAGGCGAGACGATGGGTAATACCGGGCCGATTCGACTGAGGAGCAAGGCAGTCAGGCGGATTGCATCGCTGCTCGAAGGCAGCGGGGATCTCGCCGCGGGCTGCCGTGAACGAAGCCCGTGAGGGCCGAGGAGAATGTCCGCGTGAACGAATTCGCCGATCAACCCACCGACCTCGAAGATCCCGACGACATCGCGCTAGCCGACCGCATGAAGGCGGGGCGCGAGCAGATCCTGACCGAGATCCGCAAGAAGATCATCGGCCAGCAGCGGGTCATCGAGGAGACCCTGCTGACGCTGTTCGTCGGCGGCAACAGCCTCATCATCGGGGTGCCGGGTCTCGCCAAGACCCTGCTCATCCAGACCATGGCGCAGGTCTTGGACCTGAAGTTCGCGCGCATCCAGTTCACCCCCGACCTGATGCCGTCGGACATCACCGGCACCGACATCATCCAGGAGGACGCCGAGACCGGCGGGCGCAAGATGGTGTTCGCCCCCGGCCCGGTGTTCACCAACGTGCTCCTCGCCGACGAGATCAACCGGACCCCGCCCAAGACCCAGTCGGCCCTGCTAGAGGCGATGCAGGAGCACCGGGTCACGGTGCAGGGCCGCACCTACACCCTGGAAGAGCCGTTCTTCGTCTTCGCGACCCAGAACCCCATCGAGCTCGAGGGCACCTATCCGCTGCCCGAGGCTCAGCTCGACCGGTTCATGTTCCACATCGTCATCGAGCATCCGCCCGAGGACGAGGAGATCGAGGTGGTCCGCACCACCACCGGGCTCGCCGAACCCGAGTACAAGCACGCGGTCACCGGCGCCGACCTCGTCGAGTTCCAGAGGCTGGTGCGGAAGGTGCCGGTGTCCGAGCCGGTCATGCGTTATGCGCTGGGCCTGGCCCGGACGAGCCGGCTGAAGGGCGAGGACGCCCCCGAGTTCAGCAAGTGGATCGCCTACGGGGCGAGCGTCCGCGCCGCGCAGTACCTGACGCTGGGCGGCAAGGCCCGCGCCCTCACCCAGGGCCGCTACCACGTGAGCTTCGAGGACATCCGCGCCCTCGCCCATCCCGTGTTGCGGCACCGCGTGCTTCTCAACTTCCACGCCGAGTCGGAGGGCATCACCACCGACCAGATCATCGACCAGTTGATCGAGGTGGTGCCTACGCCCGTTTCGCAGATGTAGGCATGGCGACCCACGCTCCCCCTGCGTCGCCCGGCGCCCGGTTCATCGATCCGAAGGTGCTGGCTCGCGTCGGCAGCCTCGAGCTGGCCGCGCGCTTCGTGGTCGAAGGGTTCATCAACGGCCTGCACAAGGCGCCGTACCTGGGGGTCTCCATCGACTTCGCCGAGCACCGGGGCTACATGCCGGGCGACGACATCCGGCGCGTCGACTGGCGGCTCTTCGCCCGGACCGACCGGTTCTACGTCAAGCAGTTCGAGGCCGACACCAACACCAACTTCTCGGTGCTCTTCGACGTCTCGAAGTCGATGAGCTTCGGCAGCCACGCGCTGACCAAGCTCGACTACGGCCGCTTCCTCGCCGCCTGCCTCAGCTATCTCAGCTCGAAGCAGCGCGACCGGGTGGGCATCGTGACCTTCGACGACGACATCGTGGAACGGGTGCCGCCGTCCGCCAAGCACTTCGATGTCTCGCTGCACACCCTGGACCGGATGACGGCGGGCCGGCCCGGCGCGCTGGGGCCGCCGCTCTACAAGGCGACGGAGTTCTTCAAGCGGCCGAGCATCGTCGCCATCATCTCGGACTTCTACGAGGAGCCGGAGGCGGTGTTCGACGCGGTCAAGCCCCTGCGCTTCGCGGGCAACGACGTCATCATGTTCCACGTCCTGGACCCCGCCGAGGTCGACTTCCCCTACGACGACTCGGTCAGCTTCCAGGACCTCGAGACCGGCCGGAAGGTCCCGGTGGTGCCCGACAAGCTGCGCGAGCAGTACCGCCAGCTCGTGCGGGACCACATCGAGGCCCTCACGAGGCTCGCCAACCAGAACCGCATCGACTACCACTTCATGAACACGCGGGTCCCGCTCGACCACGCGCTGTTCCGGTACCTGGCGATGCGGCACAAGCTGACCAAGGGGCGCTGATGGCTTTCCCGCTCGTTCGTTCCTCGGCCGCTCCGACCGCGTGGTGTTCAGGCGCCACCAGCTGACCCGAGGTGCGCTGATGGCTTTCCTCGCTCCCCTGTTCCTTGCCGCCCTCGCCGCGATCGGGGCCCCGGTGCTGCTGCACATGATCCAGCGCCAGCGCACCGAGGTCGTCGAGTTCCCGTCGCTGATGTTCGTGCGGAAGATCCCGTTCCGCTCGTTGCGCCGGCAGCGCATTCGGCACTGGCTGCTGCTGCTCATGCGGTGCGCGGCCCTCGCCTTGCTCGTCGCGGCCTTCGCGAGGCCGTTCCTCCGGTCGACGGCCCTCGCGGTGGCCGGCGGCGGTCGCGAGGTCGTCGTCCTCCTCGACCGCTCGTGGAGCATGGCCTACGGCGACCGGTGGGATCGCGCCCGCGCCGCCGCCCGCGGCGTCGTCCAGGACCTGGGGCCCGAGGACCGGGCCACCGTCGTCCGGTTCGACAGCGGCGCGGAAGCGGGGGCGCGGTCGACGAACGACCGGGCCAGCCTCCTCGCAGCCGTCAACGAGGCCGAGATCGGGGCCGGCACGACCCGCTTCGGCCCGCCCTTGCAGCTCGCCCAAGGGATTCTGGAGGACTCGGACCTGCCCCGGCTCGAGGTCGTGCTCGTCAGCGACTTCCAGCGTTCCGGTATCGACAGCGCCGCGAACACGCTGCTGCCTCCCGGCACGGTGCTGACGCCGGTGGCGGTGGCCGACGAGGAAGCGACGCAGAACGTCAGCGTGGTCGGTGTCTCGGTGCAGCGGGACACCTTCGCGGGGGCGGAGCGCGCCACGGTGACGGCGCGGCTCGCCAACCGCGGGTCGGAGCCGGTCGAGCGGATGCGGGTGGGCCTGGAGCTGAACGACTTCGAGCTCGAGGCGCTGCCGGCGACGGTCGAGCCCGCGAGCGTGGCCAGCGTCACCTTCGACCCGTTCACCATCGACGATGCGGCGATGCCGGTCTCGGTGCGCGTCCAGGCCGACGCTCTGCCCCACGACGACGTCTTCCACTTCCTCGTCTCGCCGGGCGACGTGGTGTCGGTGCTCGTCGTCGTGAGCCCCGGGGCGCCGGAGTCGAGCCTGTACCTGGAGCGGGCGCTGGCCATCGGGACGAGCCCGTCGTTCGCGCCGGTGGTGCGGCCGGTGGACGAGCTGACGGTCGAGGACGTCGCGGCGGCGTCGGTGGTGGTGCTCAACGACGTGGCTCTGCCGGCGGGCGAGCTCGGGGCCGCGATCACGCGGGTCGTCGAGGCCGGCGGGGGGCTCCTGATCGTGCTCGGCGAGCAGGCGCGGTGGCCGGGCGGCGACTTCGAGGTGCTGCCGGGCGCCGCCGACCCGCCGGTCGACCGCGACGGCCGCGGCGGCGTGCTGGGCTTCGTCGACTACACGCACCCGGTGTTCGAGCTGTTCGGCACCCCCCGCAGCGGCGACCTCACGACGCCGCGGTTCTTCCGCTACCGGCCGCTCGCCGTGCAGGCGGACGCGGCGGTGCTCGCGCGTTACGACAACGGCGACGTCGCCCTCGCCGAGCGCCTCCTCGGTGAGGGCCGGGTGCTGGTGTGGACGTCGACCCTCGACAGCTTCTGGAACGACCTCGCGTTGAAGCCGATCTACTTGCCGCTCGTCCACCGGGCCGTCGAGTACCTCGCTTCGTACCGGCCGCCGACGTCGTGGCTGACCGCGGGCCAGGTGCTCGACCTCGCCCAGTACCCGGGCGCGGACGGCCTCGACCTGGATGGCAACCTCGTCGTGCGCGATCCGACCGACGACCGCGTGCCGGTGGGGTCCGGGGGGCGCGACGGCCGATCCGGCTTCATCGACCTCGTCGAGCCCGGCTTCTACGAGATTCGCGACCTCGACGCGGAGGACGTCTCGGTGGTCCGGGTGGCCGTCAACGTCGACCTCGCCGAATCGAACCTCGCGGTGGCCGACCCCCAGGAGCTGGTGGCGGCGGTCACCGGCCGCGCCGGCGGCGACCGCACGGTGGCCGGCCAGCGCCAACTGCAGCCCGAGGACCTGGAGCGCCGCCAGACGATGTGGTGGTATCTGCTGATCGGGGCGATGGGGTTCCTCGCCACCGAGACCGTCCTCTCCAACCGCCTGTCGCGCCGGGCCCTCGACCCGGACGCGTAGCCGCACGCGCGGGCCCTCGAACCGTCAGCCGCTCCCAATGCGGGAGCGGCCGGGGCTGGACCGGTCGCGCCCCCCGGCCGATACGCAACACATGTGCAGCACGTGGCCGCCGTGGCGGCGGGGCGCGGCCGCGGTCCCGGTGGCGATTGCCGCCGCCTTCGCGGCGTGCGCGCCGGCCCGCGTCGGGACGCCCGTGCCGCGGCCGTTCCCCTCGCCGGCCGGGGCGGTGACGGACCGGGCCGGCAACCCGGCACGACCGGTCTCGAGCTCGACGGCGCGTTGGAGCGGTCCCGACTTCCGCCGCTACCTGGCGCAGGTGGAGGAGGTGGAGACCGGCGGTGACTGCCTCGCCAGGCCCGCCGGCGGTTCGGCGCTCGGCTGCTACCAGATGACCCGCGCCGCCCTGGTGGACGCGGGGCTCAACGACGCCGCCGGCGCCTGGCTCGACAACCCGTGGGGCATCGACTCCGACGGCGCGTTCCAGAGAGACCGCGGCGCGCAGGACGCGGCGATGCTGCGGTACACGGCGAAGAACTGGCAAGTGCTCGAGCCCTGCGTGCGCGACCTGATGGGCAGGACTGTCGGCGGCGTCGCCCTCGACCAGGCCGCCCTGGTGGCCGGCGCACACCTGCTGGGCGCCACCGGCCTCGTCCGCTTCGTCCGTTGCGGTCTGCACGAGCGCTGCGTCTCGCCGCGGATGGCCGCCCTCAACGGCGGGGCTCGCCGCCTCCGCGCCGACGCCATGCGGCGCATGCGCGCCGCGCAAGGGCTGCGGGTGCTGGCGTCGACGTCGACGGCCGGCCCCGGCGCACGTTGCGCCGTCCGGGGTTGACCCCCCGGGGCGCCACGACCCCGCTGCCGTGAGACCGGGAGGGGCGCCGCCGGGCGCTCGATCCGGACGCGTTGGTCCTGCCCTGCGTGTTCTCCTCGGGCCGACGACGCGGGACGCCGCCCCGTGTCTCATCGTGGCCCCCCGGGGCTGCGCCACCCATCGCGCGGCGGTTCGCCGGGCTGGCCGGGCGCCGGGCAGCGGCGTCGGCGACGTATGTGATAACGTCTGTGCCATGGATATGCACATGAGAATGCACCTGGAGATGGATGACGCGCTCGTCGCCGAGGTCGATGCGCTCGCCGGCCCGAGGGGCCGGAGCGCGTTCGTGCGCGAGGCGGTGCAGGAAGCGGTCGATCGGCGGCGCCGCGCGTATCGGATTCGCCAGTCGGCCGGCGTGGTCAGGGACGGCGGACACGAGTGGGACGCGAACCCGGCGGACTGGGTGCGGCGCCAGCGTTCCGGCGACCCGAAGCGGGTTGGATGACGCGGTGCTCGTACTCCTCGATACGACCGTCCTGATCGACTACCTGCGCGGGCGACCCGCCGTCGGCCGCGTCAACGCGCTGCTGGATCGCGGCGACCCGCTGTGCACCACGCCGATCAACGTGGAGGAGGTGGTCCGCGGGCTGCGGCCGGAGGAGATCCCGGCCGTGGGCGCACTCTTCGACGGTCTCCGGGTCCTGTCCATCGGGCGCGAAGAGGGGCTCCGCGCCGGCGAGTGGCGCCACCGGTTCGCGGGTCGGGGGGCGACGCTGTCGCAGGCCGACTGCCTGATTGCGGCGGCCGCGTGCTCGACGGCGGCGGTGCTCGCCACCGGCAATCCGCGGCACTTTCCGATGACCGGGATCGTGGTCGAGCACTGGCCGGTCGGAGAGTGAGCGGTCAGCGTCCCGAGCTTGCGGCCTCGGCGTAACGCGTTACCGTCTCCCGCATTGGGCGAACGACGGAGAGGCGCGCCGGTACCCCCGCCGAGCGGGTTGCGGAGCCTGGGTACCCGCCGCCGCCGGCGAGCTGAACGCGAGACGAGTCCTCCAGGGTCAACGGCCTGGCCGCGGTTGTCTCGGATCATGGCCGACAGGCCGCTGGCGGTTCGACGCGAGCGGGTCAAGGCCCGGATCGGACGATTGGACGCCCGGGAGATCCGCACCTGAACCGGGCGCTAGCGCTAGGCGAACCTAACCCTAACCCTCCTGGATTCTATGAGTTGAGCCGAAACGGGCTCTGAAGCTTCGGGCTAGCGTTCCGGCTGAGCCTGTCGGATTGACGTTTCGACGTGCGGTAGCGCCCGCGCGGCGGATTCGTCGAGATAGCCGGTGGGGGGCAGACCCTGCGCCGTCTGCCAGCGGCGGATGGCGGCCCGCGTGCGGGGTCCGATGATGCCGTCGACGGGGCCGGGGTCGAAGCCCTGCTCCCGCAGCCCATGCTGGATCAGCCGCTGCGCCTCCCGGTCCAGCCCCAGCGCCCTCTCTGATGCCAGCCGCCCGGGCCGCGCCTGCGATGGCGGTTCGACCCCCGCCGGCCGTCTCGCGACCGGGGGCGCCGCCTCTGCGGCGGGTGCACCGCCGGCCCCCGTCGTCGCCGCGGTTCCGGGTATCGCGGTGGTCGCGACATCGCCGGCCATCGCCGCGCCCGGGCGAGTGAACGTGAACCAGCCGGCGAGCGCCTCGACGATGCCGGCCGCGACCATGTCCGACCCGTGGAGGCTCAGGTGCATCCCGTCGGCGGCGTGGAGAAGGCGCGTACGGCCGTCCACCTCGGTCCGCGAGAGGGGGTTGCCCGCCGCGTCGGCGGTCATCGCGAAGGTGTCGACGAAGTACGCGCCCGCGCGCTCGCTCGCGGCCCGGGTCACCGTGTTGATGCGGGCCATCTTGCTCTGGTGGTAGGCGTTCCTCATGGCCGGCATGCCCAGAATCACCACCGGCACCCCGTCGTCGGAGAAGAGGTCCACGAACGCCTCCAGCCGGGCGCCGTACACCGCGTCCCAGTCGTCGGTGAAGAAGGGGGCGACGGCCCGGCCGGTGTCCCGATCCGTCAACCCCTGACCGTCGTTCCCCCCGAACTGCGCGATCACGAGGTCGGACCGGAAGTCCGCGTGCAACTCCCGCGCCCTCGCGTTCCAGTCGAAGTAGTCGGGGCGGGCCATGCCGGTCGAATGACGCCCGTGGCGCTGCACCTCCACCCCCAGGTCGCTCTCGAGCTGTCGCTCCAGGGCGCGGCCGAGGTCGGTCTGAATGGAGGAGGCGCCCACGAGCAGTACCCGCCGCGGGGCCGGGGCGGGGGCGCTGGGCTCGGCCTCGTCCGGGGCGGGGACGACGCGCTCGGCGTCGTCCGAAGCCTCGTCCGGGGCGGGGGCGATGGACTCGGCTTCGTCCGAAGCGGCGGTCGGGACGGGGGCGGGCGGCGGAGCCTGCCGGCCGCCCACGGTGAACGCGGTCCCGTAGAAGACGCGCTTGCGTTCTTCCAGCGCTTCCCGCAAACGCGCCAGCCCCGTCACCGCGCCGATGCGGTCCAGCCCGGCGGTGGCCGCGACCTGCCACCTCGGCCCCTCCCCGAGTGCGAAGTTCCTTTCCGCCTCGGCATGCAGCTCGCGGCCGACGAGAGCGCCCATGCCGAGAGCCAAGCCCCAGCCGAGGGCCAGCATCGCCCAGGGGGCGAGCGACGTCACGCAACGGGGGTCGCGGGGAAGGGGAGCTGATGCCATTCGGCGGGTCTCCCGGGGGGCGGCGCCTGCCCAGGCGGCAGGCGTCACCATGATAGCAGACCGTCCGGAACGGACACGCCGGGCCGCGCGCCACGGCTGGCCGGATCAGAAGCGGAAGTAGGCGTTCGGCAGCACGCCGACCGGCCGCACCGCCAGCAGCAGGAAGAACATCGCCAGCCAGAACGCCCAGCGCAGTGCGAACGGCAGCGCCTCGCTCCCGCGCACGAAGCGGGCGCGGACGGCGTCGCCCAGGAAATTGAGGGAGAAGCCGACGAGCGTCAGCGGCAGCAGGAGCATCGAAAAGCCGCCGCCCCGGAGTCCCGGGGTGCACATGCGGGCGAGGAACGTCCAGGCCGTGGCCAAGTCCGAGCACACGAAGAACACCCGCGACGCGCACACCACGAGCATCGTCCACGTCCAGCCCCGCAGCCACTCCAGCGCGGTCGGCCGCCGCGCCGGGTCCTCGCCACGCGCGCGGCGCCGGTCGAGCAGGAACTTGTAGAGGGCCAGGGCGGCCCCGTGGACGGCGCCCCAAAGGATGTAGCCCCACGTCGCGCCGTGCCAGAGCCCGCAGAAGACCATGGTCGTGAACAGGTTGAGGAGGACGCGGGGCGGCCGGCGGCGGGATCCCCCGAGCGGGTAGTAGATGAAATCGCGCAGCCACCGGCTGAAGGTCATGTGCCAGCGCCGCCAGAAGTCGCCGACGCTGGCCGCCGAGTAGGGGTTGTTGAAGTTGTCGGGGATCTCGATGCCGAACAGCAGGGCGCAGCCGCGCATGAGGTCCACGTAGCCGGAGAAGTCGCAGTAGATCTGCGCGGTGTACCCGACGAGCGCCACCCACAGCGCCGCCGCCGTGTAGTTCTCCGGCGACTGGAAGACGTCGCTGACGCCGAACTCGAACAGCAGCGACGCGATGACCATCCGCTTGAACAGGCCCGACAGGATGAGGGAGACGGCGAGCGGCAGCTTCTCGAGGCGAGCCGGCCCCCTCGCCTCGATCTGCGGCAGCAGGTCGCGGCCCCGGCAGATGGGGCCGATCAACAGCTGGGGGAAGAACGCCATGAACAACGCGAAGTCGACGAGGCTCTTCGCCCTGGGCCCCGACCCGCGGTGAAGCTCGATGAGGTAGGCGATGGCCTGGAAGGTGTAGAACGAGATGCCGACGGGCAGGACCACCTGCGGAATCGTCAGGCCGCCCCCCAGCCCGAGGGCGAAGACCGCGTCGTTGACCGTTTCAGCGAAGAAGACGGAGTACTTGAACCAGGCCAGCGCCGCGAGGTTCGCCCCCACCGCGACGGCGAGCCAGCGGCGACGCGCGGGTCCCGCCGCCCGGCACACGACGCCGGCCAGCAGGTGGTTGCCGACGATGGAGACGGCCAGCAGCCCGGCGAAGTCCCAGCCGTGGCTGCCGTAGAACCACGCGCTCGCCGCGATCAGCAGCAGTTTCTGCGCGGTGCGCGACGGTTGGAGCGCCCAGAAGACGGTGAGCGTCAGCAGCAGGAACAGCAGGAATTCGGCGGACTCGAAGGGCATCGGACGAGATGGACGGTCCGGTGGACGCCGGTGGCGGTCCATGGACCGTCGCCGGCGGCTCCGGCGGCCTTCATCACGCGATGAGGTCGGCGACCGGGAGACGGAAGCCGGGGAGCAACGGTGCGCTGTGGGTCCATTCTACCTGCCGTTTCACCGCCCAACCCGGCCCGTCCCGCCGGTCGGGCCGACCGCCTCGCACCGGGCTGCCGCCCCCGAGCCTCTCCGGCCGGGTCGACGCCGGTCCCCGCGGGGCACCGACGACATCGCGAGTCCGCCGGGGTGCTGACGGGGACCGGCCGGGTCGACGCCGGTCCGGGGGCGCCAGTCCTCGGGGCCGGCGAGCGGGCCGACATCCCGCCGATGCCGCCGGGTCGTTCGTTCACCCCTCGCCGCCCCTCGTCAGAAGATTGAAGAATCGGATCGAGTTTGGGATAAGATGGGCAACCGGTTCCGTCCGTTGATGGAGAGGGCATCCATGCTCAGCAACCTGTGGTCGTCAGGCGGTTCGGAAGACCTCGTCGACGTCATTCGGCGCGTACGAAACCGGTGGCGCGTGCGGATTGCCCTGCGCGGTGTCGCGGTGGTCCTCGCCGCGGGGCTCGGCGCGTTCCTCGTCTCGTCGTACGGCCTCGAGCTCTTCCGCTTCTCGTCGGGGTCGGTCGTCGCCTTCCGCCTCCTGACGTGGCTGACGGTCGCGGGGCTCGCCTTCTGGTACCTGGTCCGGCCCCTGGTCCGGCGGGTCTCGGACGAGCGGGTCGCGTTGTACCTGGAGGAGCACGAGCCCTCGCTCGATGCGAGCGTGCTGAGCGCGCTGGAGGAGACCAAGCGGGGAGCCCGGACCGGGAGCCCCGACTACTCCCCGGCTCTCGTCGAACGGCTGGTCCGCCACGCCGTCGAGCGCTGCCACGACCTCGACCTGGGGTCGGCGGTCGAGCGGCAGAAGATGCGGCAGTCGTCGAGCTGGCTCGCCCTCGCGTCGGCCGCCGCCCTCCTCGCGTTCATCCTCGCGCCGTCCCAGCTCCAGCACGGCGCGGCGGCCCTGATGGCCCCCGCGGGGAGCCTCGACGAGGCCAGCCCCTACAGCATCTCCGTCGAGCCGGGCGACGTCACCATCGCCCGCGGGGCGGACCTCACGGTGACGGCCCAGCTCGTCGGGTTCGAGACGAACGACGTCAACTTGTTCATGCGGTCGACCCCCGACGCGCCCTGGGACGTTGTCCCGCTGATTCCCCTGGACGCCCTCGACGGCGCGCCGCCGCCCCTTGGCGCGTTCGAGACCGTGCTGTTCGACATCCGCGAGGAGACCGACTACTACATCGACGCGACCGGGGTGCGCTCGGAGACGTTCACGGTCGACGTCATCGACCTGCCGTACGTCGACCACCTGGAGCTCGAGTATCACTTCCCCGCCTACACCGGGCTCGAGCCGCGTCTGATCCAGGACGGCGGGGACATCGCGGTCCTGCGGGGGACCGAGGTCCGGATGGCCGTGTTTCCGACCATGGGCACGCCGGCCGGCCGGCTCGTGTTCGACGAGGACTCCGCGGCCGACCTGAGCCTCCGCGAGGACGGCGTGCTGACCGCCTCGTTCATGATCGAGGAGGACGGCTTCTACCAGGTCGAGCTGGAGGGACCGAGCGGCGAGCTCGTGGAGGCGTCGCCACGCTACACCATAGACGTGCTCACCGACCAGGCGCCGTCGGTCATGTTCGTCAAGCCGGGGCGCGACACCACCGCCAACGCCATCGAAGAAGTGTTCCTCGAGGCCCGGGCCGACGACGACTTCGGGGTGCGATCGCTCAGCCTGACGTACTCGGTCAACGGCGGCCCCGAGGAGACGGTCGAGCTGTTCGACTCGGAGGAGGGCGGGCTGCGTGAGGTCTCGGCCGGGCACACCCTCTTCCTCGAAGAGTTCGACCTCGAGCCCGGCGACTTCGTCTCGTACTACGGCAGCGCCGGGGACAACCAGGGCGAGACCGGCCGGGTCGTCAAGAGTGACCTCTACTTCGTCCAGATCCGGGCATTCCGGCGCGATTTCCGTGCGGCCCAGTCGCAGGGCGGCGGCGGGGGTGGTGGAGGCGGCGGGGGGGGCGGTGACGCACGCGCCCTGTCCGAGGCGCAGCGTCAGGTCATATCGGCCACGTTCAACGTGATCCGCGATCGGGACACGTTCACCGATGACGAGTTCCGTGAGAACACCGTCTTCCTCACCCTGGCTCAGGGCCGGCTGCGCGAGCAGGTCGAGACCCTGGTGCGGCGGATGAACAGCCGCGTCATGCCCGCCGACCCCGCGTTTCGCTCGATCCTCGCGGTGTTGCCGCGGGCGGCGGAGGAGATGCGGGCGGCCGAGGCGGCGCTCCAGGAGCAGGACATCGACGGTGCGCTGCCGGCCGAGCAGCGCGCCCTGCAGCAGTTGCAGCGGGCGGAGGAGGCCTACGACGAGATCCGCGTGCAACAAGGCGGCGGGGGCGGCGGCGGGGGGCGCGGCGGGCAGACCGCAGCCGAGGACCTCGCGGACCTGTTCGAGCTTGAGCTCGACAAGCTGCAGAACCAGTACGAGACGGTGCAGCGCGGTCAGCAGCAGGCCTCGGATGACGAGGTCGACGCCCTCATGGAGCGGCTGCGCGAGCTCGCCCGCCGGCAGGAGCAGGAGGCGGAGCGGCAGCGGCGGCGGGCTCGGGGCGGGCAGACCGCGCGGGCCGGCGGCGGCGCGTCGCAGCGCGTGCTCGCCGACGAGGCGGAGGAGGCGGCGCGGCGGCTCGAGCGGCTCGCCCGCGAGCAGCAGTCGCCTCAGATGATGCAGGCGGCGCGGCGGCTGCAGGAGGCGGCCGACGCCATGCGGCAGGCCGCCGCGAACGCCGACAACGAGGGCTTCACGGAGGCGGCGGCGGCCCTCGACCGTCTGCGCGAGGTCCAGCGTCAGTTGCAGGGGGAGCAGAGCGAGCGTCTGTCCCGCGACATCGAGGACTTCCAGCGACGGGCGGCGGAGCTGTCGACGGAAGAGGCGGACGTCGCCGAGCAGGTGACCGGGCTCGGTGACCTCGGCGACCAGGAACGGGTCGAGCGCATCGGCCGCCTGACCGAGCGCAAGAACGAGATGGAATCGCGGATCGCCGACCTCGAGCGCGACATCGACTCGACCTCGGCCGAGTTCCGCCGCGAGGAGCGGGCGGCGTCGACCGAGCTGCAGGAGGCCGCGAACGGCATTCGCGAGAGCAAGCTCAAGGAGAAGATCCGCTACTCGCGCGGACTCATCCGCGCCCGGTCGCCGGCCTACGCGACGCAGTTCGAGACGGAGATCGGCAACGACATCAACGACCTCGAGCAGCAGCTCGGCGAGGCGGCCGAGGCCGTCGGCACCGCGGGGGCGACCGGGCTCGAGCAGGCCCTCGACCGCACCCGCGACCTGATGCGGGGGCTCGAGTCGCTCGAGCAGCGGATACGGCAGGGTCAGGCCCGCGCGGAGAACGGCGAGCAGCCGGCCGGCGAACCGGGGCAGGAGGGTCAGGCCGGCGAGCCGGGGCAGGAAGGTCAGCCCGGCCAGGAGGGTCAGCCGGGGCAGGAAGGTCAGGCAGGGCAGGAGGGTCAGGCAGGGCAGAACGCGCAGGCGGGCGGCCAGCCGGGCGGCGCGACCGACGGCGCCGGCGGCAACCGCTTCGGGAGCCCGTTCGGCTGGGGCGGCCCCGGCGATGCACGGCCCGGCGACTGGGCGTTCGACCCACGCGACGTGCGCCAGTGGCAGCGCGAGTTCCGCGAGCGCGGGGCCGACGCGCAGGAGCTGCAGCGGCTGCTGCGGGCCGAGAACTTCGGCGACGCCGGCGACCTCGCCGAGGTCATCCAGGCCATGCGCGAGCTCGACGACCCGCGCATCTATCAGAGCGCCGACGCCATTGCGCGGATGCAGTCGTTCGTCATCGAGGAGCTGAAGCGGTTCGAGTACCGGCTGCGCCGCGAGGTCGCCGGCGACCGCGAGGACCTGTTCCTGGCCAGCAGCGACGAGGTCCCCGACGGGTTCCGCGAGCTGATCGAAGAGTACTTCCGGGCGCTGGCCGAGGAGTAGACCCTCGCGTGAGGCGCATTGCTGCCGCCGTCGTCGCGGCGGTGCTGCTCGGCGGATCGACCATCGCGGTCGCGCAGTGGGGCTGGCGGCGCATGCCCCCCCGCTATCCGTCCGCCGAGCCCACGCACCGGCTGTTCACGTTCGCGCGTGGGTTCTACCAGAGCACCCACCGCGAGCGGGGCGGCCAGGGCTGGCACACCGACTACCCCGACGCCGACATCAACTTCTCGATCCGGCTCTCGGAGCTGACCCACGCCCCCGTCGGCGTCGACCGTCGCAACGAGCCGGACCACGTCGTGGTGCGGCTGACGGACCCGGCGCTGTTCGACTACCCGTTTCTCTTCATGTCGGACGTCGGCACCATCTGGCTCAGCGCCGAGGAGGCGGAGCGCCTCGGCGTTTATCTGCGGAAGGGCGGCTTTCTGTGGGTCGACGATTTCTGGGGGCCGTCCGCCTGGGAGCAGTGGGCGGCGGAGATCGGGAAGGTCCTGCCGCCCGGCGAGTATCCCATCGTCGACATCCCGATCTCCGACCCGATTCATCATGGCATGTTCGACATCGACGAGGTGCCGCAGGTGCCGTCGATTCAGCACTTCCGGCGCGTCGGGGGCATGACCACTTCGGAGCGCGGCTCGCTGAGCGCCGAGGTCAACGTGCGGGGCATCTACGACGACCACGGCCGGCTGATGGTGCTGATGACCCACAACACCGACATCGCCGACGGCTGGGAGCGCGAGGGCGAGGACTACGAGTTCTTCTACCGTTTCTCGGTGACGTCGTACGCCATCGGCATCAACTTCCTCCTGCACGCGATGACGCATTGACTCGCGGGGCCGCCGTCTCCGCGGGGCCGCCGTCTCCGCGGGGCCGCCGTCTCCGGCATCGACTTCCTCCTGCACGCGATGATTCCGTGACCACGACACGGCAACCCCTACTCGAGACGGTCGAGCAGCAGCCGGAGCGCACGGCTGACGCCGCCGTGATCTGGCTGCACGGGCTCGGCGCCGACGGGCACGACTTCGCGGGGCTGCCGCTGCAGTTGGGCATGCCGCCCGGGTCGGCGATCCGCTACGTCTTTCCCCACGCGCCGGAGATGCCCGTCACCCTGAACATGGGCATGCGCATGCGGGCGTGGTACGACATCGTCAGCCTCGCGTCGCGGGGACAGGACGAGGCCGGCATCCGGCGCTCCGCCGCCGCCGTCGACGGGTTGATCGCCCGCGAGATCGAGCGGGGCGTCCCGCCCGCGCGCATCGTGCTGGCCGGCTTCTCCCAAGGGGCGGCGATGGCCCTCTTCACGGGGCTGCGGTATCCTCGCCGTCTGGCCGGCATCGTCGCGTTGTCGGGGTACCTGCCTCTCCATGACGCGCTGGCCGACGAGGCGGCTCCCGCGAACCGGGAGACCGAGATCTTCCTGGCCCATGGCCGGCACGACGAGGTCGTCCCCCACGCGATGGGGCACGGCAGCGCCGAGCGGCTGCGGGCGGCCGGGTATCGCGTGGACTGGCGCGAGTACACGATGGCGCACCAGGTGTGCCTGGAAGAGCTGCAGGACATCGGGCGATGGCTCGCCGGGCGGCTGCCTTTGCAAGGGGACGGCTGACGGCGGCCGGCGGCTTGCCGCAAGGGGACGGCTGACGGCGGCCGGCGGCTTGCCGCGCTACAGGCGCACATGGCGGCGCATGACGGCGCCTCGTAACGGGCGGCTGACGGCATTCGGCGGCTTGTGGGGCGGCCGATTCCGCAGGGATGTTGGGCGAGGTGGTCGGAGCCTCGCGGGTTGTCGGCTCCCAGGAGCGTTTGGCCGGGGCCCGGCGGGCCCGATTGGCATCGACCGGCGGCGGACACCCGCCGAGGCTTCGTCCCTCAGGTGGCCGCCGGGCGGCGACCCGTCGGGGTCTCGCGCCAAGGTGGCCGACGGGCGGCGGAGGCGGCCTTACCTGAATCTCGGACTTTTGCAGACTCGCACCGGTCGCGGGTCGGGAGGTAGACCGTGCGCAGGCTGGCAGCGGTGGCGGGAGTGTTCGCGTGCATCGGGTGCGGTGACGCGGCGGACGAGCCGGGGAGCGGGGCTGCGGGGGTCGCGGCCGGCATCGGCGCCGACACGCTCATGGCCGGTATCGAGCGGCTGGCCTCGGACGAGTTCGGGGGGCGGTCGCCGGGGTCGGCAGGGGAGACCCTCACCGTCGACTACCTGACGGAGCAGTTCGAGACCCTCGGGCTCGAGCCGGGCAATCCCGACGGCACCTGGGTGCAGGACGTCCCGTTGGTCGGCATCACCCCGCAGCCGGGAGACGGCCTCGTCGTCTCCGGAGGCGGCCCGACCCGCACCCTGGAGCCGGGCGCCGACTACGTCGCGGCGACCAAGCATGTCGTCGACGTCGTCAGCGTGTCCGACGCGGAGTTCGTCTTCGTCGGCTACGGGGCGCGGGCGCCCGAGTACGACTGGGACGACTTCGGCGACACCGACGTCAGCGGCAAGATCCTGCTCTTCCTCGTCAACGACCCGCCCCTCGACGACGCCTTCGGCGGGCCGGCCATGACCTACTACGGCCGGTGGACCTACAAGCACGAGATCGCGGCCGAACTCGGGGCGGCCGGATCGCTCGTCATCCACGAGACCGGCCCCGCCGGGTACCCGTGGGAGGTGGTGGGCAGCGCCCCCTGGGGCGAGTCGTTCGACCTCATCGCGGCCGACGACAACCTGGGCCGCGCCACCTTCGAGGGCTGGGTCCAGCGGGCCACCGCCGAGATGCTCTTCGAGCGGGCCGGGCTCGACTTCGAGGCCGCGAAGCAGCGCGCGGCGACCCGCGAGTTCGAGCCGATTTCCCTGGGGGTGACCGGCAGCATCGAGATCCGGAACGCCCTGCGCACCATCGACTCGCAGAACGTGGTGGCGCGGATTCCGGGAACCGAGGCGCCCGACGAGGTGGTGATGTACGTCGCGCACTGGGACCACCTAGGCACGGACGAGAGCCTCGAAGGCGACCAGATCTACAACGGCGCCGCCGACAACGCAACCGGCACCGTTGGGCTCGTCGAGATCGCCCGCGCCTTCATGGAAGGAGAACCGCCGCGCCGGTCCGTGGTCTTCCTCGCCGTCACCGCCGAGGAGCAGGGGCTGCTCGGGTCGCGCTACTACGGCGAGCAGCCGCTGTATCCCACCGCCCAGACCGTCGCCGCCCTGAACATGGACGTGCTGAACCAGTGGGGGCGCACGCGAGACCTGACCATCGTGGGCATGGGGCAGTCCGAGCTCGACGATGTCGCGGCGGAGGTCGCGGCCGAGCTCGGCCGGGTGCTGAACCCCGACCCCGAGCCCGAGAAGGGTTTCTATTACCGTTCTGACCACTTCTCGTTCGCGCGGGTCGGCATCCCCGCGTTCTACGGCGATCCCGGGATCGACTACATCGACAGGTCGCCCGGCTACGGCATCGAGAAGCGGAACGAGTACAACGCCAACGACTACCACGCCGTGTCCGACGAAATAAAGCCCGATTGGGACCTGTCCGGCGCTCTCGATGACCTGACGTTCATGTACCGCATGGGCGCCCGGCTCGCCGCCTCCGACGAATGGCCCGCGTGGAGCGCCACGAGCGAGTTCCGCGCGATCCGCGAGGAGCAGCGACCCGGGGAGTAACGGGCGCCGTCGAGCGCCGCGCTTGGAGCCATCGCGGTAGTGGGCCTTGGAATGGAGAATCAAGGCCACCGCGATCTGCTGCGCGCGCAGTCGACGGCTCCATCCGGCGTGCGCGGTATCCGCGCCGCCTACAGTCTGACGTGGTAGCCCGTCGCGGCGTGCGCGCAATCCGCGCCGACTACCGACTGACGTAGTAGCTCGTGAAGGGTAGCCGTGTGCGGGGGATCCGTCCGCGTCGGCGTTCGCCCTCGCGGAATCACCCGATCTCCGGCTTCTGAACGCGGTCCGCGAGACCGACCGCCCCGCAGTGCGGGGGCTGAGAAGGGGTCGACGTCGACGCCGCACAACCCGACGGAGCGACGGCCGTGCACTGGGCCGCCTACCTCGATGACCTCGAAACGACGCGGCTGCTGATCGACGCCCGGAGCCGCCGTCGATGGACTCGGCCGAGATGGAGGTCGCCCTCACCCAGGACCCCGACCTCCGCTCCGTCACTCGGATCCGTAACCTCAGTCACTGGCCCCCTCTTCTGTGGTACCGGCCTGCGCAGCTTTTTCCAGGTACCTCCGTGCTGTCCCCCGGATACGAGCGGCGTGCTCGAAGAGGTCGTTCACCTCCTCGATGATTACCTTCTCTTCCTTGCCCTCGGGTCCGAGCAGACCGAGCTTCTTCTGTGGTGAGTTGAAGTACAGCCGGCAGATGGTCTGCTTCGAGTGGTCCAACACTATCGAACACCGGGACTTCGAGTCGCGGAGGATCACGCGGTCGGCTTCCACGTCTGGCGCTAGCATGGCGGTCACCGCGTAGAAGCCACGCAGCTCCTCCTCGGTCGTTACGATGTCGGGCTCTATGGGCTCCACGGGCGGTCGGGGGTCCGGGTCGGTTTTCAGCGCCGACTTCAGCCGGTCGCTGATCCTCTGCGCCAGGAACTGGTGCATGGCTTTTCGGGTCGCCCGCTCGAACTGTTCGACCACAGCCTTGGTCTTCACTCCGTCGTAGACCCGGCTTGCGAAGTGGCGTACGAGCGCCTCGGAAGGATTCGCCCACTCGGCCGCCAACAGTCGCAGGACTTCTCGCGTGTACTTCAGATCCTTCGAGGTGTCGACGATCCTATCCAGATCGAACGCGGGCTTCGTGAACCGCTTGAGCTCCTCGGCGTCGATGGACTCGGCGTCGCGCATGTTCAGTTCCAAGAACGGCCTCTGGTCCATCTTGTTGGGTTCGTCGATGTCCGAGAAGAACCGGTAGGTCACGCCGTCGGTGAGTACCCCGAGGCGAGAGGTGGTCACGCTGAAATACCGGTAGAGTTGCGAGGCTGGCTCCTTCGACAAGTCGACGCCGTAGTGCTTGCATTCGAACAACATGATTGGCGAGCCGTTCGCGAAGATCGCGTAGTCGACTTTCTCGCCCTTCTTCGTGCCCACGTCGGCCGTGAACTCCGGCACGACCTCGTCCGGGTCGAACACGTTGAACCCGAGCACGTGTGAGATGAAGGGCAAGACCAGGGCAGTCTTCGTCGCCTCTTCCGTTTTGACGCTGTCGAGTCGCTTCACAATTCGGCCGGACACCTCACGGATGCGGTCGGCCAAGTCCATCCCCTCAAGTGACTGAATCATGAATCGCCACGGAGCCTGTCGGCCCCGCCCTCCGGTGAGTCCCGTTGCGCGCCTGACCCATGGTCGAACGGTCCACATGGTACCATGGCCGACGAGGGGTAGCAGAATGTTGTGGAGTGGCGCAACCAGCCGACAAGACTCCGATCCTGAGGCTCGGCCACTTGACTTCCTGAAGGCGAACACCGGATGTCTGTCTTTTTGACGCGGTGAGAACGATTCGCGCGCATGTCGACGAGAAAGATCCAAGTGTCCCTGCGCGTCAGGGCACGCTGGGCACCGAGTTGCCCCGCAGATCGGTCAGGTCGTGGTAGCCAGAGGCGCGGGAGCGCCCCTCGTGGGCGTTGGTGTAGAACCCCGCGGTGTGCAGGGTGATGGTGATCTCTTCGGTGCCGGTGTTCTCCCAGTACCAGCCGTGGATGCCGGTGAAGGGGGCGACGTAGGCGCCGTGGCCGTCTGGGAGGTCGCGGGCGTCGAAGCTCTCGGCGTAGCCGGCGGGGGCGCCGTCGGGCGAGGCGTGGAAGTTGTACTCCACCGGCCCGCTCGCGTCCCAGGCGAAGAGCATGGTGCTGCCCTCCTCGAGCCGATAGAAGTACTCCACCCACTCGGCTGGATAGAGGCTCAGCTCGACTTGGTCGACGCGGTACTCGTCGTCCTCGAGGCTGATGGGTTGGGCTTGGCCGAGGGCCAGGAGGCCGAACAGCCGGCCGGTGCCGAGGGGGTCGACCGCGTACTCGGCCGGCAGGATCGCGCCGAAGAGCACCAAGGCGGCGGTGAGCAGGGCGCTGCCGGTGGTCACCAGGATCTTGCGGCGCGAGGGCGGCGGCGGAGAAGCGTCGGTCATGTCGGCACCCGTGCGGCGATGGATGGCCCGATCACGAGAACAGCACGAATCCCACCATCTGGACGCCCGCGAAGAGGAACCCGCCCACCATCAGGGCGGTGTTGGTGGCGAAGCTCCAGCGCGAGAAGCTGGGCCGGTGGCGCCAGTAGCCGAGCACCGCCACGACCCCGAACAGCGCGAGGATCTGGCCCATCTCGACCCCGACGTTGAAGCTCAGGATGTTGGCCAGGAGGCCGTTGTCCGACACCATGAACTCCTGCAGCTTGGTGGCGAGCCCCAGCCCGTGGAAGAGCCCGAACACGAGGACGGCGATGCGCGTGTCGGGGGCGATGCCGAACACGCGCTTGAACCCGCCGACGTTCTCGAACCCCTTGTAGACGACCGACAGCCCGATGATGGCGTCGATGACGTAGGCGTTGACGTCGACGTCGGCGAGCACGCCGTAGAGCAGGGTCAGGCTGTGCCCCAGCGTGAACAGGCTGACGTACAGGATGACGTCCCGCAGCCGGCGCAGGAAGAAGATGACCCCGACCAGGAACAGCAGGTGGTCGTAGCCGGTCACCATGTGCTTGGCGCCCAGGTACACGAACGGCCCCGGGGCGGGCCCGTCCACCGACTGCACGAACCCCGCGTTGGCGCCCTCCATCGGGTGGGCGTGGACGGGGGCGTCCACGACGGCGGCGGCGAGTCCGACGGCGAGCAAACCGGGCAGCAGGCGTCCGAACATGCGCACAGTGTACGCCAAACGGCGGTCGGTTCCGAACCGGCGATGTCGCGATGTTCGGGGCGGGGCGGCCCCGCGTCCGCCGCATTTCTTCGGAGTCTCCATCGTCAGACGGCCGGCCCGCGTGCTCGCGGCGGCCGCGGCAGTTCCGGGAACGCCGGCGACACGGTCCCGGACGGCCCGCGTCGCGGCCGCGGCGGCGGTTGCGCCCTGATTCGCGTTCGGCTGCGCTAGAATCCAGGATTGCGCTTCACGATGCGCGTCTCGCGGGGACCCGCAGCCCTTGCGGGCCTCGCACATCAGGAGATCCGTACCCACGACCATGGCCGATTTCCAGTACCAGCCGCTCTTCGAGCGGGGCGCCGACGACACGCCGTACCGCAAGCTCACCGCCGACGGCGTCTCAACCGTCAGGGTCAACGGCCGCGAGCTGCTCACGGTCGAGCCCGACGTGCTCCGACTGGTGTCCCGCACCGCGTTCGACGACGTTGCGCACCTGCTGCGGCCGTCCCACCTCGCGCAGCTCCGCTCGATTCTCGACGACCCCGAGGCGTCGCAGAACGACCGCTTCGTCGCCCTCGAGCTGCTGCGCAACGCCAACATCGCGTCCGGGCGGGTGCTGCCCGGGTGCCAGGACACCGGCACCGCGATCGTCATCGGCCACAAGGGCGAGAACGTGGTGACCGGGGCCGACGACGCCGAGGCCCTGTCCCGCGGCGTTCACGACGCCTACGCCGAGCGCAACCTGCGCTACTCGCAGATGGCCCCCCTCGACATGTTCAGCGAGAAGAACACCGGCTCGAACCTGCCGGCGCAGATCGAGCTCTACGCCGAGCCCGGCGACGAGTACGAGCTGCTGTTCATCGCCAAGGGGGGTGGGTCGGCCAACAAGACCTTCCTGTACCAAGAGACCAAGGCGCTGCTCAACCCCGAGACCTTCTTGGCGTTCGCGGAAGAGAACATGCGGTCCATCGGCACGTCGGCCTGCCCGCCCTACCACATCGCGCTCGTCGTCGGCGGCCCGTCGGCCGAGTTCACCCTGAAGACCGTCAAGCTCGCCAGCACCCACTACCTCGACAACCTGCCGACGTCAGGTAACGAGCACGGCCGCGCGTTCCGCGACCGCGAGATGGAGCGGCAGCTCTTCGACATCTGCCGCAACATCGGCATCGGCGCCCAGTTCGGCGGCAAGTACTTCGCCCACGACGTGCGGGTCGTCCGGCTGCCGCGGCACGGCGCCTCGTGCCCGGTCGGCCTCGGCGTGTCCTGCTCGGCCGACCGGCAGGCGCTGGCCAAGATCACCCGCGAGGGGGTCTTCCTCGAGCAGCTCGAGGAGAACCCGGCCCGGTTCCTCCCCGACGTGACCCCCGACGACCTCGGGGGCGACGTCGTGCGCGTCGACCTGAACCGGCCGATGCCGGAGATACTCGCCGAGCTGCGGCAGTACCCGGTGGCGACCCGGCTGTCGCTGAGCGGGCCGATGATCGTGGCCCGCGACATCGCCCACGCCAAGCTCAAGGAACGCATCGACCGGGGCGAGGGCCTGCCGCGGTACTTCCGCGACCACATGATCTACTACGCGGGCCCCGCCAAGCGGCCCGAGGGGCGCCCGTCGGGGTCGTTCGGCCCCACCACCGCGGGCCGCATGGACTCCTACGTCGACCTCTTCCAGAGCCATGGCGGCAGCATGGTCATGCTCGCCAAGGGCAACCGCTCGCGCCAAGTGCGCGAGGCGTGCGGCCGGCACGGTGGCTTCTATCTGGGCTCGATCGGCGGCCCCGCCGCCCGCCTCGCCGACCACAGCATCAGGAAGGTCGACGTGCACGAGTACCCCGAGCTGGGCATGGAAGCGATCTGGCGGATCGAGATCGAGGACTTCCCCGCCTTCATCGTCATCGACGACAAGGGGAACGACTTCTACGCCGAACTGATGGAGAGAAAGCCGGCCGCCTTCGTCCGGCCGTGACCGGCCTCGGCCGGACGGCCGCTTCAGGATCTCTCCGTCGCTCGGCAGCTCGCGGAGACGCGGCGGCCGTCCACTCCGGGTCGGTTCCGCGTCCGATGCGGAAGACGTGGCCGTCGGGGTCCCGGACGTGGACCTGAGCCGTTCATCGTCGCTTCCGGCGCGAGACGGAACATGGGCATCCTGAAGATGGCTTGGCGCAACATCGGCCGCAACCGCCGGCGGACGGCGGTCACGGTGGGCGCGATGACTCTCGGGCTCTTCGCCATGGTGGTCTACATGGCGATGCTGGAGGGGATGCTGAACGACATGGAGGAGACCATCGTCGAGGTCGACCTCGGCGACCTGCAGATCCATGCGCCGACCTGGCTCGACGACCCGTCGCTCTACACGGTCGTCGACGACGTCGACCGGCTGCTCGGCGAGCTCGAGGCGGCGGGGTTCCGGGCGAGCGCCCGCCTCGTCGGGGCGGGGCTCGCGGCCGCCCACGACTCGGCCGCCGGGGCGTCGCTGCGCGGGGTCGACGTCGAGGCCGACGCGCGCGTCAGCGTCATCTCGTCCCGGCTCGCCGAGGGGGAGTGGCTCGACGAGGGCGATCCGTCCGGCGTCGTGGTGGGACGTCGGCTCGCCCGCTCGCTCGGTCTCGCCCTCGGCGACGAGCTGGTGGTGCTGAGCCAGGCCACCGACGGCGGCATCGCGAACGATCTCTACACGGTGCGCGGCATCCTCGGCACGGTGAGCGACGGCGTCGACCGCGCCGCCGTCTTCCTCACGGAAGGGGCTTTCCGCGAGCTCTTCTTCATGCCGTCGGGCGCGCACGAGATCGTGGTGCGCAAGCCGGACGAGCTCGATCTGGACGCGGCGCTGGAAGCGGCGCAGGGCTTGGCCCCCGGCCTCGACACGCGGTCGTGGCGGTCGCTGGTGCCGACCATCGCGACCTACCTCGACTCGGCCCGCGCGGCGATGGGCTTCGTCTCCGCCGTCGTCTACATCGTCATCGCCATCCTCATCCTCAACGCGATGCTGATGGCGGTGTTCGAGCGCATCCGCGAGTTCGGGGTCCTGAAGGCGCTGGGGGTCGAGCCGCGCCAGGTCGTGGCCCTCATCTTCGTCGAGAGCGCGCTGCAGACCGGTCTCGCCTTGGCGGCGGGCATGAGCCTCACGGTCCCGATGCTCTGGTACCTGAGCGAGTTCGGCATCGACACCGGGGCGCTCGGCGGGGTCACGGTCATGGGATCGACGTTCGCGACGGTCTGGCGCGCGTCGGCGTCGTCGGCCGCCTTCGTCATCCCGACGATGACCCTGGTCGTGCTGGTCCTCCTGGCGGTGGTCTATCCCGCCCTGAAGGCGGCCCGGATCAGCCCGGTGGAGGCGATGCGGCATCAGTGAGCCCGGCGCGGCCGGCGTGGCCGGTGGTTCCGGTGGAGGCGATGCGGCGACGTGGGCCGGCGCCCCCGCGAGCAGGGGCCGGAGCCGATGGCGCACACAGCCATTGCGCGTAGCACGCCGGCGCCTCCGCGGGCCGGGGCCGGAGGACGGCGGGGTCGGGAAGGCGCGGTCTCCGCCGTGTTCGTTGTGGCGGCGTTCGGCGGCGGGTGGGCGAGGTCTCCCGGGGCTTGGAAACGAAGGAAGGCTGGGCGCGATGAAGGGCAGCAGTCTCGCGAAGATGGCTTGGCGCAACCTGTGGCGGAACCGCCGCCGCACCGTCATCACCCTCTCGGCCATCGTCTTCGGCGTCTTCCTCGCCGTCTTGATGATGGCGATGCAGGACCGGAACTGGGCCGACATGATCCGGCTCGCGGCCCGGCTCGGTGCGGGTCACGTGACGTACCAGCACCCGGAGTACCTCGACAGCCCGACCCTGTCGCGCCCCGTCGAGGGGACCGACGAGCTGAAGCGCCTCGCCGAGGGCAACCCGCGGGTCATCCGGGTCGTCGAGCGCATCACCGGGTTCAACATGCTGTCGACGGCGCGCGAGAACGTCGGCGCCGGCTTCATCGCCGTCTCGCCCGAGGACGAGGACGAGGAGACCCTGTCGCTCCTCGAGGCGGTGGTCGAGGGCGAGTTCTTCGCATCTTCCCATGACCGCGGCATCATCCTCGGCGAGAGGCTCGCCTCGAACCTGGACGTCGAGCTCGGGTCGAGGGTGGTCTACACCCTCACCGACAGGGAGGGCGAGATCGTGAGCGACCTCGCCCGGGTCAGCGGCATCATCCGCACCGGCTCCCCGAGCGTCGACGGGAGCATCTGCCTGCTGCCCATCGGCGCCCTGCGCGAGACCATCGGCTTCGCGCCCGACGAGGCCATCCAGGTCGCGGTGTTCGTCGACGATCAGCGGGTCACCGACGGCGTCGTCGCCGACCTCGCGGCGGGGGCCCCCGCCGGCGTCGCGGTGCTGCCGTGGCACGAGCTACAGCCGGATCTGGCGGTGTTCATCGCCATGAAGGTCGGCGGCGCGAAGGTCATGATGCTGTTGCTCGCAGTGCTCGTGGCCGCCGGCATCTTCAACACCCTCTTCGTCAGCGTGATGGAGCGCCTGCGCGAGTTCGGCATCATGCTCGCGGTCGGCTTCAGCCCATCGCAGCTCTTCCGGCTCGTGATGATGGAGAGCGCGTGGCTGGCCGTCGTCGGTCTCGCCGGAGCCGCTCTCGTCAGCCTCGGGCCGTACCTCTATCTCGCCTCGACCGGCATCGACGTGTCGGGCCTGATCCCGGCCGAGCAGATGGAGGTCGCCGGTGTCGGCATGTCGACCGTCATGCAGGTCGGCATCTACGGCGAGAGCGTGGCCCTCATCGGTTTCTCGGCCCTCGCCGCCATCATGCTGTCGGGGGTCTATCCGGCGTGGCGGGCGGGGCACGCCGACCCGGTGGAGACGATTCGGCTGGTCTAGGTCCAGGCCTCTGCCCCAGGGCCGCTGGAGCGGACCGCAGGGGGAACATGCTGTCAGGGGTCTATCCGGCGTGGCGGGCGGGGCACGCCGACCCGGTGGAGACGATTCGGCTGGTCTAGGCCTCTGCCCCGGGCCGCTGGAGCGGACCGCCGGGGCGGGGCACGCCGACCCGGTGGAGACGATTCGGCTGGTCTAGGCCTCTGCTACGGGCCGCTGGAGCGGACCGCCGGGGCGGGGCACGCCGACCCGGTGGAGACGATTCGGCTGGTCTAGGCCTCTGCCCCGGGCCGCTGGAGCGGACCGCCGGGGGAAGGGGCAATCGGAGCGGCCGGCGACGATGTGCGGGGCGGCCCGGGGACCGCGGCGGACCGCCGGTGCGGCGAACCGTCGAGGGCGGGTGCGGCCCGTCGATGGCGAGTGCGGCCCGTCGGGGCGGCCGATTTTCGACGGAGTTCGGCCCCCGATGCCGGCGGTCCGGCTTCGGAACACGGGGGTGGTGGTTCGTGATGAGCAGCGAGAACGGTACCGATCCCGTCGTGGAGCTGACGGAGGTCGCCAAGGTCTACCAGCAGGGCGATCAGCAGGTCGAGGCGCTGCGCGGGCTCACGATGGCGGTGCGGAGCGGCGAGTTCACCGCCATCTGCGGCCCCTCCGGATCGGGCAAGACGACCGCCCTCAACCTCATCGGCGCGCTGGACACGCCGACCTCCGGCACCGTGCGCCTGGAGGGGGCCGATCTCGGCACGCTCTCCCGCCAGGCGCTGAGCCATCTGCGCCGCGACCGCATCGGCTTCGTGTTCCAGGCCTACAACCTGCTGCCGATCCTCAGCGCCTACGAGAACGCCGAGATCGTCATGGCGGTGCAGGGAGTGGCCGAGGCCGAGCGCCGGCCGCGGGTCATGGAGCTGCTCGCTCGCGTGGGGCTCGAAGGGATGGAGGATCGGCGCCCTTCCGAGCTCTCGGGCGGGCAGCAGCAGCGGGTGGCGATCGCGCGGGCCATCGCAGCGGGGCCGGCCGTGGTACTGGCCGACGAGCCGACCGCCAACGTCGACTCGACCACCGCCGACGCGCTGCTCGAGATGATGGAGAGCCTGAACCGGGAGCAGCAGGTCACGTTCCTCTTCTCGACCCACGACCCCCGCGTGATGGCGCGGGCGCGGCGCCTCATCCGTCTCGTCGACGGTCGCATCGAGAAGGACGAGGTCCGCGGCTAGTTGACCGCCCCAGAGAGAAGCTGCCCGTGTCGCGGGGCGCCTCCGCAGCGTTTGCCAGCGAAAACCAGCGAAAGGACGGCAAAGGAAGCTCTCGGCGCGCCGACCGAGAACCCGCCGATCCCGCCGCCGCCGGCGCGTGCGGGGGCGCCACCCGCCGGGGACTGCGACAGTCCACTAGCGATGGCGCAATGGTGGGCTTGATCTGACTAGTGTGACCAGTTACCATCGCGCCCATGAGCTTGGTGTACTCGACCTATGACGCCAAGGCGAGATTCTCCGAGGTATTGCGGCACGTCCGCGCCGGGCGGACGGTGACGGTGTCTCACCGGGGAGAGCCGGTGGCCGAGATCCGTGCCATCCAACCGGGCCCGAAGACGATCGACCAACGGCTGGACGACCTCGAGCGCCGCGGCGTGCTGGTGCGCGGCTCCGGCCGGGCGCGGAAGCCGCTCGCGCCGGTGGCGAACCGGCCCGGCGCCCTGAAACGGTTTCTCGACGAGCGTAGCGAGTGACCGCCGCGTACGTGGATACGTCCGTGCTCGTCGCCGTTTCGTTCAACGAGAAGAACTCGACGGTCCTGGCTACCCGGCTGAGCGAGTTTTCGCGCCTGGTGGCGTCGAACCTCGTCGAGGCTGAGCTGCGAGCGGTGTTCGCGCGAGAGCGATGCCGCTTCTCGCAGGATGTCGTGGCCGACATCGAGTGGATCCTGCCCGACCGTCGGTTGTCCGCCGAGATCTCGACCGTTCTCGAAGCCGGCTACGTGCGGGGCGCCGACCTGTGGCACCTCGCGACGGCCCTCTACGCGGCCGGCGCACCGGGGGACATGGGGTTCATCACGTGTGACCAGCGGCAGGGCCGGATCGCGGCCGCGCTCGGATTCCAAGTCTGACCGACTCGCTTCGGCTCTCCCTTCGAGATGGACGGATACGCGCGAGGTTCCGTTCATCATGGGCGTTTCGTGTGAAGGGGCGTTTCGTCCGCCCTTGGGTCCGGCGTTTCCTGACACAAGGGGTGTTTCGTCCAGCCTTGGGCCCGGCGTTTCCTGATACAGTGCGTTCGTGCGACGGCGTCCCGCGACCGCGCGAGAACGAAGACCGGCCCGGCCGGGACGGCTGCCCGGCTTCTGCCTCGCGGCGGCGTTGCTCGCCGCCTGCGCCGGCGGAGCGGGCCCGGAACGGCCCGCGGACGCGCTGGCGCCGACGGCGGCCGGGTTCCCGCGGGGGCCGCTGACCCTGCTCGCCCCCGCCAATCCCGGCGGCGGTTGGGACCAGACCGCCCGCCAGGTCCAGCAGGTGTGGACCGAGGCGGGCATCCTCGGGGTGCCGGTCGAGGTGGTCAACCGCGGCGGGGCCGGCGGCACCATCGGGCTCGCGGACGTCGTTACCCGCCGGCGCGGGGACCCGCACACCGTGATGGTCTTCGGGCAGGTCATGCTGGGGTCCATCCGCACCAACCGCTCGCCCGTCTCGCTCGATGACACGGTGCCCCTCGCGCGGCTGCTGGACGAGTACGAGGTGATCGCAGTGCCCGTCGGATCGCCTCACGAGACCCTCGCCGACCTCATGGAGGACTTCCGCGCCGAGCCCGAGCGGGTGAGCTGGGCCGGGGGATCGGCCGGGGGCATCGACCACATGCTGGCCGGCCTGCTCGCCCTCGCCGCCGGGGTCGATCCCACCCGCGTGAACTACGTGGCCCACTCGGGCGGCGGCGAGGCGGCGGTGGCGGTGATGGGGGGGCACGTCACCGCGGGCATCTCCGGCTTCGGCGAGTGGAAGGCCCACGCCGAGGGCGGCCGCATGCGGGTGCTCGCGGTGTCGTCGGCGGAGCGCATCCCGGGGAGTGACGTCCCGACCATCCGCGAGAGCGGGCTCGACGTCGTGATCGCCAACTGGCGGGGGGTTCTCGCGCCGCCCGGCACCGACGACGAGACCCGCGCGTGGCTCATCGAGGCGCTCGCCCGCCTGCGGGCTTCCGACGCTTGGCGGGACATCCTTCGCCGGAACGACTGGGAGGACAGCTTTCTCCCCGGCGCCGACTTCGAGCGCTTTCTCGAGGCGGAGATAGCGGCCGCCGACGAGATCCTGCGCTCGATCGGCCTCCTGGGGCCGGCGGAGTAGCCGGCGGTGCCGCGCATGAGCCGGGACCGGGCGTTCGCGGCGGCGGCCCTCGCCGCGAGTGGCGGCTATCTCGCGGCCGGCCTCTCCATCGCCGCGCCGGCCGGCGGCTACGACCTCGTCGGCCCCCGCACGTTCCCGCTCGCGATAGGCGTGGGCCTCGCCTCGAGCGCGGTCCGGATCGCGTGCGGCTCCGGATCCCCGTCCGACCCGGCCGTGATCGACTGGCGCGCGGCGGCAGTCGCAGCCCTCGTCTTCCTCGCCTACCTGGCGTGCCTCGGCTTCCTCGGCTACCCCCTGGCCACCACTGCGTTCATCGTGGCCGAGTCGCGGGCCCTCGGCAGCCGTGCCTGGCGCCGCGACCTCGCGGCCGGCGCGTTCATCGCCGCCGCCGCGTTCCTGGCGTTCCGGCTGCTGCTCGGCATCCGCCTGCCGGCGGGGCCCTTCGGCTGAGGTGGACGTTCGGGTGTTCCTCCTCGATCAGCTCGCGGTCGGGTTCGGCGCCGCCCTCGCGCCGGCGAACCTGCTGCTGGGGCTCGTCGGGGTCACCCTCGGCACCGCCATCGGCGTCCTCCCCGGCCTCGGACCCGCTCTCACCATCTCGATGCTGCTGCCGCTGACGTTCGGCCTGCCGCCGGTCGGCGCGTTCATCCTGTTCGGCGGCATCTACTACGGCGCGATGTACGGCGGGTCGACGACGTCGATCCTGGTGCGGATGCCGGGCGAGGCGTCGAGCGTGATGACCGCCCTCGACGGGTTCGAGATGACCCGGCAGGGAAGGGCGGGCGCGGCGCTCGCGACCGCCGCCGTCGGCTCGTTCATCGCCGGCACGTGCGCCACCGCCATGCTGATGCTCGTGGCCCCGGCCCTCGTCGAGGTCGCGCTGGGGTTCGGCCCCGCCGAGTACTGCGCGCTGATGCTGTTCGCCCTGACCGCGCTCGGGGGGCTCTCGGGCGACTCGCGGGCCAAGGGGGCGTTCGCCATCTGCCTCGGCCTCGCCCTCGGGACCGTCGGCATCGACGGGCAGACGGGGCAGCCGCGCTTCACCTTCGGGGTGGCGGGGCTACTGGGGGGGATGAATGTCGTGGTGGTGACGGTCGGGCTCTTCGCGGTCGGCGAAGTGTTCTGGTACGCGGCGGCGCGTCGGGCCGCGGTCGAGACGCGGGCGACGGTTGCGGGGCCGATACGGATGACCCGGGAGGAGTGGCGGCGGTCGTGGCCGGCCTGGATCCGCGGCACGCTGATCGGGTTCTTCACCGGCGTCCTCCCCGGGGCCGGCGCGACGGTGGCGAGCTTTCTGTCCTACGCGGCCGAGCGCCGGGCCGCGCGCCGCCCCGGGCGGTTCGGCCGCGGGGCCATCGAGGGGGTGGCGGGGCCCGAGGCGGCCAACAACGCCAGCGCCGGCGGCAGTCTCGTGCCGCTGCTCGCCCTCGGGGTGCCGGGGTCGGGCACGACCGCGGTCATGCTCGCGGCGTTCCAGCTCTACGGACTGCAGCCGGGGCCGCTGCTCTTCACGCAGGACGCCACCCTCGTTTGGGGGCTCATCGCGAGCCTGTACGTCTCGAACGCGCTGCTGCTGGTCTTGAATCTGCCCCTGATCGGGCTGTGGGTGCGGCTGCTGCGGGTGCCGCGGCCGCTCCTCTTCGCGGCGGTGCTCGCGTTCTCGACCCTCGGGGTCTACACCCTGAACAACAACCTCTTCGACGTGGCCGTCGCCTACGGGCTGGGGGTGCTGGCCGTCGTCCTGCGTCGCTGCGCCGTCCCCCTCGCGCCGATCGTGCTGGCGGTGGTGCTGGGGCCGCTGCTGGAGCAGGAGTTCAGGCGGGCGATGGCGATCTCGGTCGGCGACCCGACGGTGTTCCTGACCCGGCCGGTCGCCGCCGCCATCCTCGCCCTGACGGTGCTGGTCGCGGCGGGTCCGGCCCTGCTTCGCGCCGCCGGCTCAGCCCGTGCGGCTCGCCGCCGCGGGGGCCGGGGATGACGAGTCGGCCCACTTCTGGAACGCGCGCCTCATCTGCCGCACTGCCTGCAGCAGCCGCTGGCGGTTCTCGATGAGCGCGAGCCGCACATGGCCTTCGCCCTCGGGGCCGAAGCCCCGCCCCGGCGACACCGCGACCTCTGCGTCGTCCATGAGGCGGCGCGCGAATGCCATCGAGCCCATGGCGCGGAAGCGGTCGGGCAGCGGCGCCCACAAGAACATGCCGGCGCGCGGGGCCTCGATGCCGGCCCACCCGATGCGCCGCAGCCCGTCCACCAAGGTGTCGCGGCGCTCCTGGTACTTGGTGGCCTGCTCGTGCGCGAATTCGTCGCATTCGCGGAGCCCGATGATCGAGGCGATCTGGATGGCCTGGAAGATGCCGTAGTCGTAGTACCCCTTGATCTGGCCCAGCGCGCCGATGATCGTCGGGTTGCCGGCGCAGTAGCCGATGCGCCATCCCGCCATGTTGAACGTCTTCGACATGGTGGTGAACTCGACCCCGACCTCCATCGCGCCGGGGGTGGCGAGGAAGCTCGGGGCCCGGTAGTCGTCGAAGCACACCTGCCCGTAGGCGAAGTCGTGCACGACGATGAGTTCGTGCCGGCGCGCGATGGCCACCACTTCCTTGAAGAACTCGGGCGTCACGCAGTGCGCGGTGGGGTTGTGCGGATAGTTGAGGAAGAGGACCTTGGGCCGCGGCGAGAGCTGGCCCGATATCTCGCTGACGCGCTTCAGGAACACCTCGTCGTCGGCGACGGGGACCCCGAGGCAGCTGCCGCCCGCGAGCACCACCGCGTAGGCGTGGATGGGGAAGGACGGGGCGGGCACGAGCGCGGTGTCGCCCGGCCCGAGCAGCGCGAGGCAGAGGTGGCTGAAGCCCTCCTTCGAGCCGATGGTGGCGATGACCTCCTTCTCGGGGTCGAGGCCCACGCCCCAGTGCTTGGCGTAGTACTTCGACACCTCGCGGCGCAGGTTGTAGAGCCCCGCCGCGGCCGAGTAGCGGTGGTTGCGCGGGTCGTTGACCACCTCGCAGAGCTTGTCGACGATGGGCCGCGGGGTGGCGTCGGTGGGGTTGCCCATCGCCATGTCGATGACGTCGATGCCGGCGCGGCGCTTGCTCGCGAGCAGCGCGTTGATGCTCCCGAACATGTAGGGAGGCAGGCGCGACATGCGCTGGCTGAGCTCGATGGCGCCGTTCCCGTCCGTGGTCATGGGGCTTCCGCCGAGGCGTGCGGCGTCGTCACCGCGGGCCGTCGGTTCCGTCGGGCGACGGGTCCGGGTTCTCCGACACCGTCACGCCGAACTGTCGGTGGTTCCGGTATCGGGCGACGCCGACCATGCGCCCGCCGTCTTCTTCCGACACGCTGTCGCGCATCTCCAGGGGAACCCAGAGGTTCAGCCGCGGCTCGAACCCGAACGTCACGCGGGCGGTGGTGTCGGTGGCTTCCACGGGACCGATCCCGGGGTGACGCAGCCCGAACTCGGTCTCCAGCACGCGGCCCGACTCCGGGTCGAGGCAGAATCGGCCGCTGGCCGGGAGGCTGATGTTCTGGAAGCCGCGCGCGATCGTGGGAAACCCGACCTCCTGGAAGCTGACTTCCCAGGCCGTCTCCACGCCGGCGCAGCCTGCGCGTCCCGTGATCATCCGCTCGAAGCGGAACCGATCGACGTTGGTCGGGTGGAGGAAGAACAGGGAGTAGGTGGGCACGTTGAACGTGCGGCGAGTCTCGCCCAGGTTGTAGCGGACGCTCTCTTCGGTGATGCGGCGGACCTGGGCCATCGCGCTCGCCCCGCCGTCGGTGAACAGCGCCGCCAGCCGGTTGCCGCGGTTCTCCAGCTTCCGGCCGTTGAGCTCGACGATGTCGCGGAAGCCGACCCACTGGCCGTCGTCGTTCAGCCGCGTCAGCAGGAACTCGGACACGAGCTGCGAGTGGGCGGGCGCGTCGCTGTAGTCCTGATAGTAGGTCTGCTGATAGTCCTCCTCCATCAGCACGTTCGAGAGCTCGCCCACGTACGCCGCCACGAAGGCCGCGGCCCGTCCGATGACCTCGTCGAGCCCGTCGCCGTCCTGGGCCGCGGCCGGCGTCGCGTGCAGGGCGATGCCCATCGCGGCCGTCAGCAGCGCGGCCCGAATCGCCGGCCGGCGACGTTCGACGCCGCCGCGTCCGATCCGCGGATCCGGTGTCCGGTCCATCCTGGTGCTCAAGCCCACCAGTGGGATTATAGTGCCGGGTCCGCAGGCCCGGGGGGCTCCGCGCCGCCGCGCCGCCCCATTCGGCCCGACGCCCGCTTCCGCGTTCGCTACTTCCGCCAGTCCGCGAAACCCTTGCCCTGCTCGGCGAGACGCTTGAGCAGCGGCGCCGGGGCGAGCCACTCGCCGTGCTCGTCGTGAAGCCGGCTCAGGGTGTCGTAGACGGTCCCGACGCCGACAAGGTCGGCCCAGAACATCGGGCCGCCGCGGTAGCGGGGGAAGCCGTATCCGTGCATCCAGATGACGTCGATGTCGCTGGCCCGCAGCGCGAGGCCCTCGTCGAGTATCTTTGCCCCCTCGTTGACGAGGGGGTAGAAGAGCCGCGGAATGATCTCGTCGTCCGGGATGGCGCGGCGCTCGATGCCGAGTTCGGTCGAGACGCCGACGATGAGGTCGTCGATGACCGGGTCGGGAATCGGCACGCGGCTGCCCGGCTCGTAGCGGTACCAGCCGGCCCCGGTCTTCTGCCCGTAGCGCCCCATCTCGCAGATGCGGTCGGCGATCGGCGAGTAGCGCAAGTGGGCGGGCCGGGTCGCCGCCTGCGCCTTGCGGACGCGCCAGCTCACGTCGAGCCCGGTGAGGTCGCCCATCCGGTACGGTCCCATCGGCATGCCGAAGTCGTAGACGACGCGGTCGATCTGCGGGGGCAGCGCGCCTTCCTCGAGGAGGAAATCGGCTTGGCGGCGGTACGCGTAGAGCATGCGGTTGCCGACGAAGCCGTCGCACACGCCGACGAGCACGCCGATCTTGCCGAGGGTCTTCGACAGCTTCATGACGGTGGCGAGGGTCTCGCGCGATGTCCGGGCGCCGCGCACGTTCTCCATCAGGCGCATGACATTGGCGGGGCTGAAGAAGTGCGTGCCGATGACCTGTTCGGGCCGCGACGTCGCGTCGGCGATGGCGTCGACGTCGAGGGTCGACGTGTTGGTGGCGAGAATCGCGTCGGGCTTGCACACGCCGTCGAGCTTCGCGAAGACCTCCTTCTTGAGAGGCATCTCCTCGAACACGGCTTCGACGACGATGTCCGCCTCGGCGAGGTCGCCGTAGTCGAGGGTCGGGGTGATGCGGGCCAGGCGCGCGTCCCTCTCGGCCTCGGACAGCCGGCCCTTGGACACGGTGGCGGCGTAGTTCTTGCGGACGGTCGCGAGGCCCCGGTCGAGGGCGTCCTGCGAGGATTCGAGCACGGTGACGGGCAGGCCCGCGTTGGCGAGGCTCATGGCGATGCCGCCGCCCATGGTGCCGCAGCCGACGACCGCGGCCGACGCGATGGGCCGCGCGGGGGTGTCCTTCGGCACGTCGGGAATCTTGGCGACCTCGCGATCCGCGAAGAAGGCGTGGCGCTGCGCCGCCGACTGGTCCGATGCGCGCAGGCGCTGGAAGACCGCGCGCTCGTTCTTCAAGGCCTCGGGGTAGGGCAGGGTCAGCGCCGTCTCCACGCAGTCGACGCACGCGCGGGGCGCCTCGAAGCCGCGCGCGCGCTTCGCGATCCTGGCCCGGAACTGGTCGAAGATCTCCGGCCGGCCGCGCGCCGCCTCCAGGTGCTCCTTCAGTCGAGATGCGCGCCTGAGCGGCGCGCCGGTGGCCGCCAGCTCGCGCGCGCGCGCCACTGCGGTCTCCTCCAGGTCGCCCTCGACGCGCTCGTCGGCGAACCCGAGGGCCACCGCCTTCTCCACGGGATGGAGCTTGCCGCCGACGATCACGTCCAGCGCCGCCTCGACCCCGATGAGCCGGGGCATGCGCTGGGTGCCGCCTGCGCCGGGCAGGATGCCCAGCGTCACCTCCGGCAGCCCGAGCCGGGTCCCCGGCGCCGCGAGCCGCAGGTGGCAGGCGAGGGCCAGCTCCAGGCCGCCGCCGGCCGCGACGCCGTGGATGGCCGCGACCACCGGCTTCGGCGATGCCTCGATCTGGTCCAGGATCGCTGGCAAATGCGCAGCTCCGGGGGGCGGCGGCGCGCTGAACTCGCGGATGTCCGCCCCCCCGCAGAACATCCGGCCCGCGCCGCAGACGACGACGGCGGCGACGGTGTCGTCGGCCTGCGCCTCCGCCATCCGGTCGCCGAGGGCGGCGCGCATCGCGAAGCTGAGGCCGTTGACGGGGGGGTTGGTCAGACGCAGCAGCGCGACGTCGCCGCGACGCTCCAACGCGATCGAACCGGGCATGCGTGATCCCTCCGGGCCGGCGTCGACACCGGCCGAGCGCGGGCGGTCCTTCCGTGTCCTTCTAATCCAGCTCGGCGAGCTCCCTAATCCAGCTCGGCGAGCTCCGCCGGGCCGACGGGCTCGGCGGGACCGTGGTAGATGGCGTTGAACAGCAGCTTGAAGGTGCCCCGGGTTTGCGTGCGGAAGGCGATCTGGCTGCCCATCGTCACCACCTTCCCCGCCCCGACGTCGAACGCCACGACGTTGGCCCGGTTCCGGAGCAGCTCGTCCCCGAGCAGCCAGCCGCTCGCCACCATCTCCGTTTCGTCGGGATAGCGCGAGACCGTCTCGGCCCGGATGTCGAAGCTCGGGGTGAGCCGATAGGCCTGGTCGAAGCGGAAGAACACCGGCCAGCGCCCGGGCATGCCGAACGCGACGGGGTGTTGCGGGTCGAACTCCTGCTTCAGCAGCGTCCCCGGCGAATAGAAGAGCGCGGTCGGCTCGACGACCCGGTCGCGCAACGTCCCGAGCAGCTGGGCGGGGCTCCGGAAGGCGTCGCGCAGGACCTGGCGCGCATCCGCGTCCTCGGCCCTCGCGGCCGGCCGCGGGCCAGTCGGCAGCACCGGCTCGATCGGCAGGTCCAGCAGGGCGCGGACGGCGCCGACGGCGCTGCCCAGGGCCACCAGGGCGCCGCCGTCTCGCACCCACTGCGCGAGCTTCCGCCATCCCGCGTTGCCGACGCCGAAGGCCCAGCGCCACGATTCGTCGTGCCGGTCGGGGTCGAGCCCGGCCACGATGCTGCGGCGAGTGGTGCCCGACGGCAGGACGATGACGTCGTAGCGGTCGGCGAGGTCGCCTTCGAAGTCGAGCGACGAGACCTCCGCGTGTCCCAGCTCGTACTGCTCGAAGAGCCAGCGCATCCAGCCGCCCGGCATGTTGTTGGCGACCCTCCACAGCCCGATCCGCGTCGGAGAACGCAGCCTGAACCCGGGAACCGCCGGCGGGGCATCGGCGCCGTGGACCCGCAGCCCGGTCTCGCGGGACACCGCGGCCAGTATCTCGGCCGTCTCGGGCGACGGGGGCACGAGCCAAGCGCCCGGGGCATGCTCGAGGCCCCCGTCCGCGAACCCGTCGGCCGCCCGGTACACGGGCACGCCGGCCCGCTGCAGCCGCGCCGCGGCGAGGAACCCGGCGTTCGATCCCGGGCCGACCACGTAGGCCCAGTCCGGGACCGGGGGCATCGGGGGCGCGTCGGGCCGAATCTCCTCCCACCGGACGAGGTCGGCCCTGACCGGGTGGTCGATCTGCTCGACGTCGACGCCCATCAGCAGCCCCAGGGTCTGCGCGGTGACGTCGTAGGGGGGGATGGGGGGGCCGCCGGGGTAGTAGCGCAGGTCGGGGTAGACCTGCCGCTCCAGCATGGTCTTCGCGAACGCCCCCGCCGGCTGGGCGAGCTGTATCACCCACGAGCCGGCGGGAAAGCGCCGACCACCCGCGGTGAACCGTGCTCGGGCGCGGTGGATCTCCACCTCGCCGGTGTGCAGCAGTTCGAGCAGCTCCCAGGTCGCGTAGGGGTCCCGCTGCTCGGCGGAGACCACGAACGCGTAGGGCGCCTCGTCGCGGCTCGTCCAGTCGCGGTGCACCCGGTAGTAGTTCTCCATCCAGGTGACCCGGTTTCTCGCCACCTCGGTGAGTCCCGCGTAGGCGGCGGTGAGCCCGTAGTCGACGATGTCGCCGAGCCGCCACACCCCCCGGTCGTAGGGCGCCGGGAAGTTGATGCGGGCCTCCTGGGGGCCGAGGGGGACGTCCGGTCCGGCCGGGTTCACGTAGGGGTCGGCGAGCCTCGCGCTCGCTATCTCGGTGAGGATGCGGGGCTGGCCGTGGTAGAGCATGTACTGCCGCGCCGGCGCCCACAGGTCGTACTGCTGGCCGTAGACCACGCCGGTCTTGTTCTCGGCCGCGAGGGCGGCGGCCATCGCCATCCCGACGCGGGCCTGGCCCTGCAGCAGGAGGGGGTGGATGTTGGGGTCGTGGGGATCCTGGAACGGGGGCACGAACATGCGCGCGCCGTTAGGCCCCATCTGGTGCATGTCGTGGGTGACCTGCGGCTTCAACTCGCGGTGGATGTCGAGGGCGAGTCGGGTCTCCTTCTGCGTGAACATGAACCAGTCGCGGTTGTCGTCGTGCCCCGTGTAGTGATGGTAGAGGTCGGGATACGTGCGGGTGTAGCCGGTGCCGCGCGTCTGGTACCAGTGGTCGATGACGAGGTGCTGGCCGTCGGGGTTCTGCGACGGCACGACGAGCAGCACGACGTTGTCGAGGATCTCGGCGACCTCGGGCGACTGCTCGGCGGCCAGCCGGTGGGCCACTTCTATCAGGGTCTGGGTGGTGCCCACCTCCGTCGCGTGGATCGTCGCGTAGAGGAAGTAGAACGGAACGCCCTCGCGGGCCAGGGCCTTCGCGTCGGCCTCCGACAGGCCGCGCGGGTCGTTGAGGCGCTGGTTGATCTCGACGAGGCGGTCGAGGCGCGCGAGGTTGCGCGGGGCGCTGATGGTGGCCATCACGTAGGGGTGGCCCAGGGTGCTCGTGCCCCGCTGTTCGTAGGTGACGCGGTCCGAGCGCTCCGCGAGGAGCCGCAGGTACTCGAGGATGCGCGGGTAGCGCGCGAGCTCGCCGTCGGTCCCGATCTCGAAGCCGAAGAAGTCGGTCGGATGCGGGATGCCGGGGGCTTGCGCGCGTGCGGCAGTGGTCGAGGCGACCGACAGCACGACGATCCAGACGGCGGTTCTGATGTGTCGCATGGTATTTGCTTGGGGATCCCGTCGCAGGGACCGCGTGCCCGTCGGCGCCGCTCGAACCGCCCGTCGGGCGATCTCGAAACCGGCAGATTATCATGTTCCGAGGCGCCGAGGGCGCCGCCGGACGAGCCGGGACGGGTCGGGATGAATCGAAGGGTGACGGCGCTCGCCTCCGCCGCGCGTCTGGCTCCGGCCGCGGCAGGCACGGCCGCCGCGACGGTTCGTTCGACCGCGGGTCGCGACGGTGATGGCGCTGGAATGAGGCCAGCGTACCACCGGCTGGTATGCTGCGGGCGCGGGGAGGACAACATGCACATCGACAGGCTCGTCCGGGCGTCGTTCGCCGTGCGGGGGATCGCTCCGGCGCTCGTGCTCATGCTCGCGGCCGCCGTCGGCGCACCGGCCCAGACGCCGCCGTCGGACCGGGCCGAGCGGCACCGGACGCCGGCCGACTTCATGAGCTACCAGGGCGCCGGGTGGCTCGAGCGGGCCGAGCGCGAGGCGGAGGAGCAGCCGGAAGCGGTGCTCGACGTCATGGGACTCGAGCCCGGCGACGTGGTCGCCGACATCGGGTGCGGATCGGGCTACTACGCCCGCCGCGTCGCCGGCCGGGTCGCTCCGGGCGGGCGCGTCTACTGCGTCGACATCCAGCCCGAGATGCTCGACATCATGCGGGACCTCGCCGACCGCGACGGGGTGACGGGCATCGTCCCGGTGCTCAGCGAGCCCGACGACCTGAAACTGCCGGCGGGCTCGTTGGACTGGATCGTGCTGGCCGACGTCTACCACGAGATGTCGGACCCGGAGGTGATGCTCGCGGACATGCGCACGGCCCTGGCCCCCGGCGGGCAGGTCGCCCTGCTCGAGTACCGGATAGAGGACGGCACCGGCGACAACCTGAAGTCCGACCACGCGATGTCCGTCCGGCAGGTCCTCGCCGAGTGGCTGCCGGCCGGCTTCGCCCTCGTCGACCTCCACGAGTTCCTGCCCGGGCAGCACTTGTTCATCCTGAAGGCGGCGGGGGACGACGCCGTGCCCGGCGACCCCGTCCGGAACTTCGACCTCGAGGAGGCGGTCGAGCTGGGCCTCGTCGAGGCCGAGGCGCGGGGGGCGGGCGAGACCGGCGTCACCGTCCGCATCCGGAACCTCTCCGGCGAGAGGCTCGTCGTGACGATGCCGGTCGGGGTGTCGTTCCCGGCCGGGAACGGCCGGCGCGACATGGTCTCGCGGCGTGACGCCGCCGTCCGGCTGTTCGACCGCGAGTGGCACGACTGGGCGGTGCGGTCGGTGGGGCGCCAGCCGGACCGTCCCGCGGCGGGACCCGGCGACGGCCTCGGCATCGAGGCCCCCGAGAGCCTGGGCGTCGTCGAGGATCTGATGTACGCGATGCAGGTCGGCGTTTATCGCGTGTCGAACTCGCCGCTGCTCTACATTCCCCGCACCCACGGCATCGAGCAGGCCGCGGTGTGGATAGCCGAGGCCGACCCCCGCTACGACGACATCGCCTCCGCCCTCCGGGACGCGCGGATGCCGGCGCAGTACGCCGTCGCGTTCGCCCTCGTCTACTGCGACCTCGCGGGCATCGACGTCCGGTCGCGCCGCATCTGGGCCGACCGCGAGCGCGTGTTCGGCCCGCTCCGCGATCAGGGGCTGAACGTCTGGTATCGAATCAAGACGCGCTGACGGCGCGGATGGTTACGACGAGCAGTCGGCGCCAGTTCTTCAGGGCGCCGTGAGCGTCTCGACTCGTACCGTCAGCTCCTCCACCCGGTCGCGGTTCACGGCGACGCCGAGGCCGGGCCGGTCGCGCGGCACCGTCACCAGGCCCGCCGCGTCCATCGTCCATTCGGGGCTCACGATGTCCGACTGCCAGTAGCGCGCGCTGGGGCTGAGGTCGCCCGGCAGCACGAAGTTGGGCAGCGAGGCGAGGGCGACGTTGCAGGCGCGGCCGACGCCGCTCTCGAGCATGCCGCCGCACCACACGGGGACGCCGGCGGCGGCGCACCGGTCGTGGATGGCGCGGGCCGCGGCCAACCCGCCGACCCGGCCCGGCTTGATGTTGACGATGCGCCCGCTGCCCAGCTCGATCATGTCGTCGACGCGGTCGAGGCTCGTGATCGACTCGTCGAGGCACACCGGGGTGGACAGCCGCCGCTGCAGGGCGGCGTGGCGCAGGAGGTCGTCGCGGCCCAGGGGCTGCTCGATCATCATCAGCCCGAAGCGGTCGAACCCGGCGAGGTGATCGAAGTCGGCCGTCGTGTAGGCGCTGTTGGCGTCCGCCATCAGCGGCGCCCCGCCGCCCACCGCCTCGCGCACCGCGGCGAGATAATCGACGTCGGCGCCGGGCTGGACCTTGATCTTCGCCTTCCGGTAGCCCCGGGCGAGGGCGCCGCGCACGGCGTCGACGAGCCGCCGGGGAGAATCCTGGATGCCGATGGAGATGCCCGTCGCGATCTGCGGCCGGGTGCCGCCGAGGAGGGCGGCCAGGCTCACTCGCGCGCGCTCGGCGGCCAGAACCCACACTCCCATCTCGACCGCCGCCTTCGCCATGTAGTGGCCGCGCACCGCCGCCTCGAGCCGCGGATGCAGGGCCTCGGGGCCGTCGATCGGCGCGCCGAAGGCCAGCGGGGCGACCCACTCGCGGATGGCCAGCCACGCGGTGTCGATGGTCTCGGGCGAGAAGTAGGGGCGCTCGCCGGCCACGCACTCCGACCACGCGACGGTCCCGTCGACGTCGCGGGTCTCCAGGAGGAGGATGCGTCGGAGATGCGCGGCGCCTGACGAGATGCGGAAGGGCTCGACGAGGGCCATCCGGATCTCGCGCAGGGTGATGGACTTCAGTCGGATGCTCACGCGTGGTTTACCCCGTCGACTGTCACCGTCCCGCCCGCCGGCAGCGACTGTGGCGGCGGCTCACCCGCGCGCCGCCGTGTTCACCGGATGGCGCCGCGGCCCCACGCCGTTCCGGTCGAGCGCGGCGAACACGCCGACAGACCGGCATCGACCGCGGCGGCGGCTCACACCGGCTCCGTCGCGCTCACCAGATAGAACCACCGCCCCGCCGCGTCCCGGTCGAGCCCGACGATCCCCGGATCGTCGAGGCGGTTGCCGAATACGCGGCGCAGGTGTTGCTGCCAGCGCCGGGCCTCGTCCGGCGCGGCCGCCTTCAGGCCCTCGATGTCGGCCGGCAGCTCCACGCGGAGCCACGGGGCGCGGGGCACGCGCGCCGGCTCGACGCCGGCCGCCGGCGCGGTGACGATGGGGGCGGCCCGCGCCTCGTCGGACGCCTCGTCGGGCTCGCCGTTCAGGATGCGCTCCACCGCGGGGTCGCGCAGCCGCCACTCGACGATCAGGCGGTCGGTGGCGAGCCCGCGGTGAAGCACGCTGCCGGTGTCGCTGTACATGTCCGGCACGTACTCGACGGGCATCGCGCCGAGCTCCACGAGGTTGAGGCGGGCGTTGCGCGCCACCAGGGGATCGAACGACCAGTAGGCGTGCTCCACGCCGACGGCGAGCAGCTGCCGGCGCTGATGTAGCTTGAGCCGCCTTCCCAGGCCGCGCCCCCGCGCCTCGGGGCGCACCGCCAGCATGTCGGACCAGTGGGCGGGAGCGCCGCCGCGCACCCCGCTGATGCCGAACACGAACCCGACGAGGCGCCCGTCCGCCGCGAAGGCTCCGGCCGCCACCGCCCCCACCCGCTGGCTCACCTGGAGGATGGTGGCCGGTACGACGTCCACGAAGTCGCGCCCCCAGATGTCCCGCTGCAGCGCCACGCACGCCTCGCAGTCGTCGCGGCTGCCGAGCGGGCGGATGATGACGTCGTCGGCCGGCACGCGCGTTAGGATACCGGAGATCCGCTTGCACCGGACCGCCGTAGGTCGACGGGCGAGGGCGGCCGACAACCGGGAGAGAGCCATGTCCGACGGAATCACCTCGCCCGCAAGAGCTCCCCGAGATCGGCCACTTGGCGCCGCAACGGACGAGATGAAGAGCCGCCGAGGCCGGCTGGGGCGTCTTCGCCGCGGCGACCCGAGGCGGCTCGACGTCGAAGTGGCCGCCCGTTCCGGACGACGCATGCGGCCGCTGACCGGCGGCCATCGTTGCGGTTGGATGTTGTCGCTCTGGGCGGCCGTGGCGGTCGCCGGTGATGCGGCTGCGCAGGGAAGCGCAGCGTCGGATCGAGCGGCCCTCGAGGCCCTCTACGACGCGACCGGCGGCGCGGGCTGGACGAACGGCACGAACTGGCAGTCGTCGGCGCCGCTCGGCGACTGGCACGGCGTGACGACGGATGCCTCGGGCCGGGTCACCGAGCTGAGGCTCGGCGAGAACGGCCTGACCGGTTCGATTCCCGCCGCGTTGGGAAGCCTGGGGGCGCTTCAGTGGCTGGACTTGAGCTCGAACGACTTGAGCGGCTCGATCCCGAGCGCCATCGAGGACCTGGGGAGCCTCTTCTTCCTGAACCTCTCGGGGAACGGTTTGGACGGTTCCGTGCCCGCGTGGTTGGGGGACATGCCCGACCTCCTGGCGCTGTACCTGTCGGGGAACGAGCTGACCGGCGGGATCCCGGACGAGCTGAGAAACCTGAACCTCTGGGGGCTGGGTCTCTCGTGGAACGACTTGACCGTCGGCCCCGTCCCCGCGTGGTTGAGGAGCCACACCAACCTCCGGTGGCTGTACTTGTCGGGGAGCGAGGTGACCGGCGGCATCCCGACTTGGATGGGGGACTTGGTGAACCTCGAGGCGCTGTACCTGTCGGGGAACGACCTGACGGGGCCGATTCCGGGTGCGCTGGGGAGGCTCGGGAACCTCGAGCATCTGAGCCTGGCCTATAACTGGGGCGTATCGGGCTCGCTTCCGCCCGGCCTGCGGCGCGCCGGTCTCGATGAGCTGGACATTCTCGTCACCCGGGCGTGCGCACCGCGCGCGTGGCGGGACTGGTTGTCGACGTTGGATTTCATGGGGCGGCTGTGCGGCACGGAAACGGACGTCGAGATCGACGTGGCCGTCGTTTATACCCGCGCTGCGCGTGACGCGGCGGGCGGGGCCGCCGAGATCGAGGCGGAGATCGACCTCATGGTCGCGGAGACGAACCAGGCCTACGAGACGAGCGGGGTGAACCACCGCGTGATGCTCGTAGACCGGTCCGAGGTGCCGTATGCGGAGACCGGGGACGGTCACCAGGATCTCGACCGCCTCCTTGATCCGTCGGATGGTCACATGGACGACGTGCACGCCTTGCGCGACCGGGTCGGGGCGGACCTCGTCCACCTGATCGTCGGCGAGGCCGAGGACGTCTGCGGCGTGGCTTACCGGCCGGGGGTCTTCGGCCTCACCGTGCAGGGTTGTGGCGGCCTTGTCTTCGCGCACGAGCTGGGGCACAACATGGGGCTCCAGCACGACCGCTATCAGGTCCACGAGAACGAAGGTGGCACGCAAGCGCATCCGGCATACGGCTACGTGAACCAGCGGGCATTCGACGCCGGCGCCCCGGCGTCGAGCCGGTGGGTTACCATCATGAGCTATCGCACCCAGTGCGGGGACGCCGACGTCTCCTGCGAGTGGTTGCCCGCCTTCTCGAGCCCGCGCCTGCGAACTCCGGAGGGCGATCCGGTGGGCGTCGCCTACGGCGCGGGGGGGTGGGGCGCGGACGGCCCCGCCGACGCCGTCGCCGTTCTCAACACCACGGGCCCCGCGGTTGCGGCTTGGCGGGACGTGAGCGCCGGGAACTCGGCGCCCGAGCCGGTGGGCACGCTGCCGCCGCTGACGATCGAGGCGGGTGACGCAGCGGTGACGGTGGACGTCGCAGGCGCGTTTCGCGACCCCGACGGCGACCGGCTGACCTACGGGGCGAGCTCGTCACGGCCGGCCGCGGCCGTGGTGTCGGTGTCCGGGAGCCGCGTGACGGTGACGCCGCGGGCGCCGGGGTCGACGACGGTCACGGCGACGGCGACCGACACCGGCGGCTCGAACCGGACGGCGATCCAGTCGTTCAGCGTGGCCGTGCTTCAACGGTTCACCGATGACCCCATCGTGCCCGGCGAGACGCCGATCAGGGCGGCTCACATCTCGGAGCTGCGAACCCGTATCGACGGCCTGCGGGCGGGGGCGGGGCTGGGTCGGTTCGCGTGGACGGACCCGGTCCTGCTGGCGGGGGTGACGCGGGTCAGGCTCGTGCACCTGACGGAGCTGCGGTCGGCGCTGGCCGAGGTGTACGCGGCGGCGGACAGGTCCGTCCCGCGGTGGACGGACGCATCTCCGGGGGTGGGCACGACCCCGATCAGGGCCGTGCATGTGATGGAGCTGCGTGCCGCCGTGGTGGCGCTCGAATAGGGCGCAGGCGCGCCGGCATGGAGTCACCGGCCATCGCGATCGGGCGACTGACCGGTGCGCTCGCCGGCGCGCAGCCGCCGCAGCGCGACCCGGCCCCGCGGCGACAGCTCGTAGCCGACGGGCAGGCTGACGGTGAGCCCGAGGTTCTTGAGCTTGCGGACCTGTGGCTTCAGCCAGTCCTTCTCGCAACTCAGCCGCCGGGCGAGGCTTCGCGCGGCGACGCCGGGGCCGGTCTCGATCTCGGCCAGCACACGCAGCGTCCACGGACCTGACGGTGACCGCGCGTCCAGCCGCCCCAGCCGGCGTAGGAGATCGTCGGCGTCCGCTTCGGAGAGCTCGTCCTGCCTCCGGAGCGCGATGCGCGGATCGGCGCCTGCGTACTCGACCGCGATGCGGTAGAGCTGCCCCGCGCGCGAGCCGACGTCCTCCAGCAGCGCGGACCGCGAGGCGTACCCGGCCGCCGCCGCGTCCGCGGCGGAGACGTCCGATTCCTCGACGGCGGCGACCTCGACGATGTGGAGCACGCCGAGGGCGGTGCGCAGTCTGCCGCCGGTGCGGACCGTCGGCCTTCGCCAACGGCGGAACACCAGGGAAACCTCTCCCCGCACGATGAGCTCGAGGGCGGCGGTCCGCAGCAGCACGGCGTTCCTCGGACCTCGGTCGTTGACGCTCCCTGGTCGGCGGGGCGATGGCGCCCCGAGCAGATCGCCATGGACGGGGGTCGCACGTCGTCGACGCTCCCCGGTCAGCGGGGCGATGGCGCCGGCTCCGAGCGCGCCGATGTTCCCCGGTCAAGCCGGGTGATGGCGTCGGCCCGGCCATCGCGGCTGGAACTCGGGCGGTATGTCGAAGACCGCGCGCCCCGCCGCGCACACGACGAGACTGGCGGGGACCGCGCGGAGGATCGCGCCTCGTTCAGCAACCGGCGGTTCCAGCCCGGGCGCGGCGGGCCTCGGAGCCGAGCCTCAGGGGATCTCGAACGACTCGACCCGTAGCCGGCTGGGGCCTTCAGGTGAAGCCTCCCAGCGTCCGCTCACCGCCAACCGCCGGTCGCTCTGCTCGCTCAGGAGGGCTGTGGTCGGCTCCCCCGCGGCGAGCGGGAGGGCGAAGTCGGGCGACAGGGCCAGGGCTGGCGCGCCGCTCACGTCGGTGAGGCGCCCGACCGCGACGACCAGCACGCCGTCGGGAATGAAGCCGGCGTTGCGCACGGTGTCCCGTACCGCGTCCAGATCGACGTGGCGGCCGGGCTCGATGCCGAGGAGGATGCGACCGTCCTCAGGTCGGACCTCGACGCCCGCGACATGTTCCACACGTCCGAGCCTGCGTTCCAGTCCCAAGGCGCAGGAGGGGCACGTCAACTCGACCTCGACGGTCACCTGCACCATGCCCGGCATGTCCGGTGACTGCGCGCCCGTCCCGATGGTCGTCAGGGACGAGGCGAGCAACGCGGCGGCCAGCGTCAATGGCGCCGTCGCGATTCCGGTGGATTCGACCGATCGAGGGGGATTGCGCGTCGCCGTCGCCATCGTTCGCCTCCGCGGGTCGTGGCGGGGCGCTCCGCCACCATGGCGCCAATGATACACGCCGGCCGCCGCCGGCGCGCTCGGAAGCTGACGCCCCCGGGCCCGGGCGTCGACGCTCCGAGCCGTCGCGGGCCGGTTCGCGCATTCCCGAGAGAACGGAGGTGAGGGGCCATGACGACGCCGCCGCGGGCGGGCGGTGCTCGACCGGTGGGGCGGGCCCGGGAGGTCTATGGCGGTCCCGGCGGGTTTCGAAGAAACCGGATGTTCTCCATACTGATAACATTACCGGTTGCACGCTTGGCCCGGGCCGGAACGGCGGGCGCGCCATCCTACGCATGCATCGCTTAGCGAACCCACGCCGCGAACCGGCGCAGCCGCGACGTGGCGCCCTCGCCGTTTCCGTTCTCCTTGCGGCGACGGTGCTCGCGTCGTCGGGTTGTTCGCTGCGGACGATGGCGGTCAACGCGGTGGTGCCGGTGCTTGCCGACCCCGCCGTTTACCTGTCCGAGGAGGATCCGGAGCTGGTTCGCGAGTCGCTCCCGTTCCTGCTCAAGACCCTCGAGTCGATCATCCTGGCGGAGCCGGAGCAGAACGAGGCGCTCGTGTCCGCCTGCTCGGGGTTCACCCTCTACGGCAACGCGTTCCTGCAGGTCGACGCCGACATCGCGAGCTGGGACGGCGAGTACGACCGCGAGATCGAGCTGCGCGACCGCACGTGGAGGCTCTACGTGCGCGCCCGCGACTACTGCCTGCGCAGCCTCGAGCTCAAGTACGCGGACATCGGGGACGGGCTGCGGGAGGATCCCGCCGCGGCCCTGGACGTCGTCGAGGCCGAGGACGTCGAGGTCCTGTTCTACCTGAGCGCGGCGTGGGGGCTGGCCATCTCGAACGCCCTCGACCAGCCCGATCTCGTCGCGGACCTGCCGGTGGTGCGGGCGCTTCTCGACCGGGCCCTCGAGCTCGACGAAGGTTACGGACGGGGCTCGGTTCACGCCGCCCTCATCACCATCGAGTCGCTGCCGCCGCAGCTCGGCGGCTCGCCGGAGCGGGCGCGCGAGCACTTCGAGCGGGCGGTCGATCTGTCGGACGGGCTCGACGCGGGGCCCTACTTGACCCTCGCCCTCGGCGTCTCGGTGCCGGAGGAGGACCGGGCCGGGTTCGAGGACCTGCTGAACCGGGCCCTCGCCATCGACCCGGACGAGGACACCAGCCTGCGGCTGCTGAACGTGGTGAACCAGAGGCGGGCGCGGCGGTTGCTCGACCGCGTCGACGACCTGTTTTTCGAGTAGCAAGGAGAACCGTTCGATGACATCGCGATCCCTCGTGGTCACCGTGGTCCTGGCGGCGCTGCTGGCGCCGGCGGCGCTGCTGGCCCAGCGCGCGACCCGCATCCAGCTCGGGTCGATCCTGCCCGCCAACTCCATCTGGGACCGGTCCCTGAAGGAGATGGCGGTCGAGTGGCGCGAGGAGACCGACGGCCGAGTGCAGCTTCGCGTGCAGAGCGGGGCGTTCCGCGACGAGGCGGCGCTGGCCCGCCGCCTGAGGCGGGGCCGCCCGCAGGCGGCCGTCTTCGGGCTGCCCGGGGACATCCACGAAGCGTTCAGCGTCCTGAACATCCCGTTCTTCTTCGAGTCGGACGAAGAGGTGTTCCACGTGGTCGAGGCGATCACCCCGACCTTCGAGCGCATCCTCGCCGACGAGGGGATGGTGCTGCTGAACTGGGGCCACGCGGGTTGGGCGCACTTCTTCACCGAGAGCCGGGTGGAGACCCTCGACGACCTGCGGCGGATGAAGGTGTTCACGGCGGCCGGCGACGACCGGATGCTGCAATGGTACAAGGAGAACGGGTTCGACCCCCAGCCGCTGGCCGTGACCGACGTCCTCCTCGGCCTGAACACCGGGCTCATCAACGCCCATCCGAGCCCGCCCTATGTGGCCCTGCTGTTCCAGTGGTTCGACCAGACCCCGTTCATGCTCGACGTGCCTCTCGCCCCCGTGCTCGGGATCACGGTGATGGCGGAGCGCACCTGGAACCGCATCGATGCCGAAGACCGGCAGGTGCTGCTGGCGTCGGCCAAGCGGCTCGAGCAGGAACTCCTGCGCGACGTCGCCGCGCAGGAGCGCGACTCCATCGAGGAGATGAGGCAGCGCGGCCTCACCGTGGTCGAGATCGACGACGCCGGGAAGACGGCGTTCCGGGCCGTCGCGGCCGAGATGACCGCGTCGTGGCGGGGGACGCTGATTCCCGCCGACGTCTACGACATGGCGGTCGAGGCGCGGGACAGCTTCCGGGCCGGCCGCTGATGCATGGGGCCGGCCGCTGAAGATGGATTGTCCACGACCGCACGCCGGCGCCGCCGTTTCCCGCGGCTCGTCGCGCCCGGCGCAGGGCAGGGGTGATGGTCGTCAGCGTTCCCGGCGACGCCGCCGACGCCGAGCCTCATGACTGAGAGCGCCTCCGCCGCCACGCTCCGGGCTCCCTTGGTCCGCGCCCTCGGCGGGGCCGAGCAGGCGGTCGCCAACCTCGCGCTGGCCGCGATGGTGGTGCTGCCGCTGGCCGAGATCGTGGTCCGGCCGCTGGTGGCGGGCGGCATACCCGGCTCGATCCCTTTCGTCCAGCACTTCACGCTCTGGGTCGGCTTTCTCGGCGCCGCCCTCGCCGCGCGTGACGGCAAGCTCATCGCCCTCGCGACCGCCTCGTTCGTTCCCGATGGCCGGGTCCGCGACGCCACCCGGGTGTTCGCGGCCGCCGTCGGCGCCGCGGTGTCGATGATGCTCGCGGCGGGGGCGTGGGACCTGATGATGCTGGACCGCGAGGACGGCACCGTCATCGCGGCGGGGGTCCCGGTGTGGGTCGCGCAGCTCGTCCTGCCCGTCTCCTTCGCGGTCATCGCGGCGCGGCTCGCGTGGCGGGCGTCGCCGGCGTGGACGGGGCGGGCGGCGGCGGGGCTCGGCATCGTCGTCGGGCTTTGGTTCGGCCTGTCGGAGGGCCTGCTCGCCGAGGCGCCGCGCTGGCCGTTCATCTCGCTCGTGCTCGCCGCGGCCGTGCTCGGGGCGCCGATCTTCACGGTGCTGGGCGGGGCCGCGGTGCTGCTCTACCTGGCCGACGGCAACCTCCCGGTGCTGGTCACCATCGAGACCTACTCCCTCGCCGTACAGCCGCACCTGCCGGCGATTCCGCTGTTCACCCTGGCCGGGTTCATCCTCGCCGCGGGGAAGGCCTCCGAGCGGCTGCTCCGGGTGTTCCGGGCGGGGGTCGGGTGGATTCCCGGCGGCACCGCGATCGTCTGCGTCCTCCTGTGCGCGTTCTTCACGGTGTTCACGGGAGGGTCGGGGGTCACCATCCTCGCCCTCGGCGGTCTGCTCTTCCCGGCCCTCCTCAAGGACGGCTACCGGGACCGGTTCTCGCTGGGCCTCCTGACCGCGTCGGGTTCGCTGGGTCTGCTGTTCCCGCCGGCGATGCCCCTCATCCTCTACGCGATCGTCGCGCAGGTCGCGCCCGACGACCTGTTCGTGGCCGGCATTCTGCCCGGGCTGCTGCTCGTCGGGCTGACCGCGGCCTGGGGCATGCGCGAGGGCATCGTCACCGGAGCGGGTCGGCACGACTTCGGTTGGCCGGAGCTGCGCGCCGCGCTGTGGAACGCGAAGTGGGAACTGTCCGTTCCCTTCGTGGTCCTCGGGGTGCTCTTCAGCGGCTTCGCCACCCTCGTCGAGACCGCCGCGTTCACCGCCCTCTACGCCGCCGTCATCCAGGGGGTGATCCACCGCGATTTCCCCCTCGGGCGCGGGCTCTACACCGCGTTCAGCGAGTGCGTGGTGCTCGTGGGCGGGGTGCTGATCATCCTGGGGGTCGCGGTCGGCTTCACCGCCTACCTGAACGACGCCGAGGTGCCGTACCTCATCGTCGAGTGGGCCGACGAACACATCGGATCGCGGCTCGTGTTCCTTCTCGCGCTGAACGTGTTCCTGCTGCTCGTGGGATGCCTGATGGACATCTTCTCGGCCATCTTCGTGGTGGTGCCGCTGGTGGTGCCGGTGGCCGAGCAGTTCGACGTCGACCTGCTGCACCTGGGCATCATCTTCATCGCGAACCTCGAGCTGGGGTTCCTCACGCCGCCGGTGGGGCTGAACCTGTTCCTGGCCTCGTACCGGTTCGACCGCCCCCTGCTCGAGGTCTACCGCGCCTCGCTGCCGCTGCTCGCCATCCTGGGGTTGGGGGTGCTCATCATCACCTACATGCCGTGGCTGACCCTGGGGCTCGTCGAATGGCTGCGCTAGCGGCGTGTCTCGCCGTGAGCATCGGGCGCGGACTTGGCCCCATCGGTCACAGCGTCAATGATCTTCCGGCGCCGCTCGCCCGCGCTATCGGCGGTGGCACGGCACCGGGAGTCTCCGCCGTAGAAGCGGTGCGGGCCGCTGGCGGGTCGGGGTCGGCGAGGCGCCAAGCGGGGTCACAGGAGACGGTTGGCCGGCCGGGAGCCCGCGGCGACAACGTGCGTCGCGTGGGTCGAACGCACCGGGGGTCCGGCCGTGCTCCCGCCGCCCGCCCCATCCCGCGGCGCGGGCTCCCGGCGGTCGACGCCGCCGATTCCGGCAGGACGCGGTGAACGACCCGGTCCTGGCGCTGTTGCGCGACCTGGTGGCCATCGACTCGGTCAACCCGACGCTGGCGCCGGGCGGCGCCGGCGAGGCGGCCATCGCCGAGTTCGCGGCCGCGGTGATGCGGCGGGCCGGGCTCGACGTGGCGGTGGCCGAGGCCGCGCCCGGCCGGCCGAACGTCGTCGGGGTGGTGGAGGGCCGGTCGCCGGGGCGCACGTTGATGCTCTGCGGGCACCTCGACACCGTCGGCGTCGAGGGGATGCGCGATCCGTTCACGCCGGTCGTGCGCGACGGGCGTCTCTACGGCCGCGGCGCGCAGGACATGAAGAGCGGCGTCGCGGCGATGATCGACGCGGCGGCTCGGATCGCCTTCCGCGGAGGGCTGCCGTCGGGCCGGCTGGTGATTGCCGCGGTCGCCGACGAGGAGCACGCGAGTCTGGGCGCCGACGCCCTCGTGCGCGACCACGCCGCCGACGGGGCGGTGGTGACGGAGCCGACGGACCTCTGCATGGCGACGTGCCACAAGGGGTTCGAGTGGGTCGAGGTCGAGACGCGCGGCCGGGCCGCCCACGGCAGCCGCCCCGCCGACGGACGGGACGCGATTCTTCGCATGGGCCGGTTTCTCGCCCGCCTCGAAGACGCCGATGCCCGCTTGGCGGCGAGGCCGCACCCCCTGCTGGGGCCGGCCTCGCTCCACGCCTCGACCATCGAAGGGGGGCGCGAGCTCAGCGTCTACCCCGACCGGTGCCGCCTGTCGTTCGAGCGCCGGACCCTGCTCGGAGAGCCGCCCGACGCCGGCCTCGCCGAGGCGCGGGCCATCCTGGACGCGCTGGCGCGGGACGACTCCGAGTTCGAGGGCTTCGCCCGGCCGATGTTCACGCGTCCCCCGCACGAGCTGCCCGCCGACCACCCCCTGTGCCGGGCGCTGGCCCGGGTGCTGGAACGGCGGGGCGAGTCGCCCGAGCCCACCGGCATGTCGTTCTGGACCGATGCCGCGATCCTGGCCCGGGCTGGGACCCCGGCGGTGCTGTTCGGACCCCGCGGCGCCGGCCTGCACAGCCGCGAGGAGCACGTCGAGATCGACTCCGTGCTCACGTGTCGCGACGTCCTGGTCGACCTCGCCCGCGACTTCTGCTGACGGCGTCGGGGGCGATTCCGCCGGGTTCGCGCGTCGCTCCCGGCGGTGACACCGGCGCCGCCGCGCGCCGTTGCCGGCATGCGCTGCGGGCCGTCCGACGGCGATGACGCCCGATGCGTCAGCCGGGAGCCGCCGCGGTCCTGCTGCAGGTGCGGGCGTGGTCGGGAGGATGTGGCGGTTCCGCACGCGGCAGCGGTCGCCGTCCGCCGGCGATGACGTCCGATGCGTCAGCCGGGAGCCGCCGCGGTCCTGCTGCGGGTGGTCGAGGGTGCGGGCGTGGTAGGCGGAGGACGTGGCGGTTCCGGACGCGGCAGCGGTCGCCGTCCGACGGCGATGACGTCCAATCCAATCTAATGCGTCAGCCGGGAGCCGCCGCGGTCCTGCAGCAGGTGGTCGAGGGTGCGGGCGTAGTAGCGGAGGATGTGGCGGTTCCGGACGCGGTAGCGGTCGCCGTCGACGGCGATGACGCCCCGAGTGACGAGGGGCTCGGTGGCCTGGTCGAGGGCGTCGCGCCCGCACTCGACGGCGAGATTGGCGGGAACGAGGCGGAGGGCGTCGAGCAGCTCGTCGATGCGTCCTTCGAGATCTCGCCGCCGCGTGGACGGCCGGAGGGCGGCGGCCACTAGGGCGGTGGGCAGCACCTTGTAGAGCCGGCCGATGGCCTCGCGGGTGCGGCGGGTCAAGGCCACGAGATCGCGGCGCGAGTCGGGGTCGATGGTCGTCAGCGGTATCGGTTGCCCGAAGGTGACGAACGCGCGCGTCCGGTAGCCCACCGCGAAGTTCACCATCTCGGCCACTTCCGTCGTGAAGAGACGCTGGCGCCGCTTGACCCGCTGGCGGGAGAGAGTCTGGTCCTCTAGCACGAGGTCGTAGGCGATTCCCACCGGCACGATCGCCGCGTCCGGCCGCCGGGCCTGCAGGACCGCCTGCAGCAGCCCGGTTTTCAGCTTCTTGAACTCGCCGCTGTAGCTGCGCCCGCCCTCCGGGTAGAGGAACAAGTCGTGGCGGTGCACCAGCTCGGCCACGTACGCCCGCAGGGTCGCCAGGTACGCGGGGTCGCGGGAGTTCCGGCGAATCGGGATGGCGCCGGTGACATAGCGGTTCAACAGCCCCATGGCGCCGTTGAACAGGTTGATGCCGGCGGTGATGACGGGGGGCCGGATCTCGTGGTCGTCGAGCACCACGAGCTCGACGAGGTAGTCCATGTGGCTCTTGTGGTTCGAGGCGTAGACGACGCGGTGAGATCGGGCGGCGTCCTGCGCCCGCTCGACGTGCTCCGCGTGCCGCTGTATCTTGCGCAGTATCGGGTAGAGAGGGTGCTTCAGGGCGCGATACACCTGGTATCGCTGGGTCGTCCTGAGCTCCTTGAGGTAGGCGGCGATTCGTTCCTGCGCCTCATGGGGACTCAGCCTCGTGCTGCCGCGGAGATACCGCGCCACCTCCGCCCGGGACAGCACGGCCTGGGTGATCTCGTCCACTCTCGAAACTATACCACCGGCCCGTCGGGTCGCCGGCCGCGCAGGCCCGCCAATCCGCTGCCTGCGACGCCGCCTGGCGCCCAACCGGCCTCCCGGAGTTCGCGCCGTTCTGCGGCGCAGACTCCCGCTCCGGAAGCGACCCGACATGGGCAGCTTTTCTCAGGGACGGTCAACTAGCGTGGCGCCGTGACGATCGCCGGACGGGTCAGGCGCACCGTCAGCCTCGATCCGGGCGGCAGCGTGGCCGGGTTGGCCTGCCCGTTCAGGGCCGCCGCGGTTCCGCCCGCGGCCCCGATCGAGCCGCCGATGGCGGCGCCGCGCTCACCGCCGAAGATGGCCCCCAGGATGGAACCGGCCACCGCCGCGCCGCCGATCTTCGCGACGCTGTCGCCGCCTGGGGACTCGCCCTCCCGGTAGATCGTCTCGGTGGACAGCGTCATCTCGGTCCCGTCGTCCATCAGCAGCGTATGGAAGCGGACCCCGAGCCGGGAGGCGGAGCGGAGCCGGCCGCCCGTCTCGACGAGGACCACCGATCCCCGCATCCGCGTACCCGAGGGAATGGCTACTCGCGAGGCGACAAGCACGTCGCGGATCACCCGGGCCTCGACAGGGTCCTCGACCCTCGCCGTGCCGGTGGACACGGCGGTGTCGATCTGGATGCCGATCACCGAGTCGGCGGCGATCTCCAGCTCGTCGAACGCGGGCCACGAGGGCGTTGCGACGCCGGGGCCGACGGTTCGCGCATCGAGGAGGCCGGCGCCGGTCGGCGGCCGAGGGTGCGGCTCGACCCGGGGCGGCGCCGCGGCCGCCGTCGCCCCGACCGACCCCGCGGCCCTCGAGTCCGCCGTCCTCGCGGGCCCGTCCGCCCGTACCCATCCATCCACGACGGGAAGATCGCCGCGGGTCGGGCGCGGCTCGGCGGCCGCCAGTCGGGGGTCGACCGGGGGGCTCGTTTCCGGCGCGGTGTCGGGCGCCCGCTCCGGTTCCGGTTCGGGCCTCGCGGGCGGCGTGAACGGGGCGGCGACGGGCCGGGGCCTTCGGTGCGGCTCCGCCTCGATGATCCTCTCCGCCGGCGCTGCCGCGCCGTCGCGGGTCGTGGAGGCCGTCGGCTCGGAGGCCGGGGGGGCGGAGGCCTCGCGCCGAGGCGCCGGGGGCGGCGGCTCACGCCGCCGCGGCTCCCGCGGCTCGGTCGGGGGCTTGGCTGCGGCCGGTTCGACCTCGACCTCCGTCCCGATCGCGGCCCGCGAGTTCTCGGGCGGCGCCTCTGCAGCGGGAGGCGGTTCGGCGGACCCGATCGGGTCGGTGGACGCGACCGGCTCGGCGGACGCGACCGGCTCGGCCGCCGCGGCCGGGGCGGACTCGGGAGCGAGCTGGATGGCGTGCCGCACGGCGAGATAGGAACCGACACCGGCCGCGGCGACGGCGGCGATCGCGATACCTGCAGCGGCGGCTATCTGCTTCGACATCGGGGTCGTCCTTTCCTCTCGCGCATGATAAAGCAATTGTCATGCCCGGCCGCGTGTATTCGCGGCCCGAGGCCCCGCCGGCGATCCCGGCCCGGTGTCGTTATCGGCCGGTCGGCCGTTTTTCCAACCGCCCGCCTGTGCTCCCGGCGTGCGCCGGCGCCCATCGGGCGCGGTGCAACGCGGGGCTTCGCCACGGGCTCGTGGCGGTGGCCGTCATCGGGGGGTGACAGTCGGCGGCGCGAAGGGGACAGTGTGGGGTTCGCCGGCGGCGTGTTCGGCACGGCGGGCAGGGCCGGGTGACGGACAGTAGGCGGCGCGGAGGAGACAGTGTGGGAGACTGGAGGCATGCCCGGGGGTGACCGACAGGACGTGATCGTGATCGGGGCCGGCATCATCGGCTGCGCCGTCGCCTGCGAGCTGGGCCGGCGCGGGGCGGCGGTGCGGGTGATCGAGAGCCGCGGCGTCGGAGGCGGGGCGACCGGGGCATCGGCCGGCATCCTGGCCCCGTACATCGAAGCGGACCGGCCGGGCGCCCTGCGGGCGCTGTGCGCGGAGAGCCTGGGCCTGTGGGACGAGTTCGTGGGGCGCGCGGCCGCCGACAGCGGCCTCGACGTGCTGTACGAGCGGACGGGAACCCTCGAGGTCGTCGACGGCGAGGCGCCGCTGCGCCGGCTGGCGCAGACCGGCTCCGCCCTTGCCGCGGCGGGGGTCGAGTGCCGCCTGCTGACGGCGCGCGAGGCCCGCGCGGTCGAGCCCTCCCTGGCGGGGACGCTGGCCGGGGGCCTGCTGATTCCGTCTCACGGCTTCGTCGGGGTGGCGTCGCTCATTGGGGCGCTGCGGGAGGCGGGCGCCGCCCGGTACGGGGTCTCGTTCCTGACCGGCCGTCCCGCGCAGCACGTACGCGTGCGTCCGGGCGGCGGGATGGCGGTCGAGACGGCGGCGGGCACGCTGGTCGGCGACGCCGTCGTGCTCGCGGCGGGGTGCTGGTCGGGCGCGGTCGCAATCGCGGGCGAGGCGTCGCTGCCGGTGCGGCCGGTGCGCGGGCAGCTGCTGCAGCTCGCGTGGCCCGCGGCGCCGCCGGCCCGGGTCGTCTGGTGCCCGCGCTGCTACGTGGTGCCCTGGCCCGACGGATCGCTGCTGGTGGGGGCGACGGTCGAGGACGTGGGGTTCGACGAACGCGCCACCGTCGCGGGGGTGGCGGCCCTGATCGAGGCGGTCGCCGACGTGCTTCCGGCCGCCCGGCGCGCCGGCTTCGAGGCGGTGCGCGTCGGCCTGCGCCCCGGCACGCCGGACGACCTCCCGGTGGTGGGGCGCTCGGCCGCGGCGCCCGGGCTCGTGTACGCGACCGGCCACTACCGGAACGGGGTGCTGCTGGCGCCCCTGACCGCCCGCCTCGTCGCCGACCTGTTGCTCGCCGGCCGGGAGGACCCGTTGCTCGCCGCCGTTGCCCCCGCCCGTTTCGACGCAGCGTGAGACGGGGCGCCCGAAGCGCCGGCCGGCGGCGTCGACGGTCGCCCGCGGTTTCGGACCGCGCGCCAGAAAGTGATATTCTCTCGGCGGCGCGGGACAGGACGCCCGGTCGCTCGGCCCGGAGCGTGCCCGCGGCAGTAGGCCCGACCCGTGGCCGGGCGCCCTATTCGTTTCGGAGCGAGACAGGATGGAACAGGTTCACTTCGTCACCCCGTCCCGCCGGTGGGCGGAGACCCTCCGGCCGGATGCCTGGTTGACGCAGCCCCTCGGCGTCTTCTTCGTGTTCACGACGTTCATCGTGTATTCCACTTGGGCGGCGTTCCAGGGCGAGTACTATCACTCGGGGCCGTATCTCTCGCCGTTCTATTCGCCCGAAATCTTCGGAGACTCGCCGCACAGCCTCCTGGGCCCGCGACCCGGCTGGTGGCCGAGCCCGGTGCCGTTCTCGCCCGCGTTCCTGATCCTGTGGGCGCCGGTCGGCTTCCGGCTGACCTGCTACTACTATCGCGGCGCCTACTACAAGGCGTTCTGGCACGACCCGCCGGCGTGCGGGGTGGGCGAGCCGCGCTCGAGCTACTGGGGCGAGAACTCGTTCCCGCTGATCGTGCAGAACCTGCACCGCTACTTCCTCATCTTCGCGCTGGCGCTCCTGGTGTTCCTGAGCATCGACGTCTGGAACGCGCTGTGGTTCGAGGATCCGGCGACCGGCGCCGTTTCGTTCGGCGTCGGGGTCGGGACGCTCGTCCTCGCGATCAACGTCGTCCTGCTGGGCGGTTACACGCTGGGCTGCCACTCGTTGCGCCATCTCGTCGGGGGCGGGCGCGACCTCATCGCCGGGCTGCCGATCCGCCGGCCGACCTACGACTGCGTGAGCTGCCTGAACCGCCGGCACATGCTCTTCGCCTGGATGAGCCTGGTCTGGGTCGGGTTCTCCGACATCTACGTCCGACTGTGCGCGATGGGCATCGTTACGGATCTCCGACTCCTGTAGCAGCCCGGTGACTCCTGTAGCAGCCCAGTGGCGAATCCGTGCGTTGCATGGCGCCCGCAGGGCGCCAGCGGATCGGCGAGGCGGGATGCGTCACCGCCCGGATGCCGCCGAGACTTCCCCACGGGCGGCCGGGGCGCGACCGCCGCGCCCGTCTGTTTCTCCGCGAGAAGGGCGGGCGCGGCCGACCGCGGCGCCGTCGGGCGATGGACCACTGGCCGACCGCGGCGCTGCCGGGTCGCCATTAGATGAAGATTGCCGTCAATGGACAACGAATACCAATCCTTCGAACACGACGTGCTGGTGATCGGGGCCGGCGGCGCGGGGCTGCGGGCCGCGATCGAGGCATCGGCGTCCGGGGCCTCGGTCGGGCTGATCTGCAAGTCCCTCCTCGGGAAGGCGCACACCGTCATGGCCGAGGGCGGCCTCGCCGCGTCTCTCGCCAACGTGGACGACCGCGACGACTGGACGGTGCACTTCGCCGACACCATGCGCGGCGGTCAGTACCTGAACAGTTGGCGCATGGCCGAGCTGCACGCCAAGGAGGCGCCGGCGCGGGCGCGCGAGCTCGAGGCCTGGGGAGCGGTGTTCGACCGTACCAAGGACGGGCGCATCCTGCAGCGCAACTTCGGGGGGCACAAGTATCCCCGGCTCGCCCACGTCGGGGACCGGACCGGCCTCGAGATGATTCGGACCCTGCAGGACCACGGCGTTCACCAGGGCATCGACGTGCACATGGAGTGCACCGTCGTCGAGCTGCTGAAGGACGGCGACCGCGTCGTCGGGGCCTTCGGCTACGACCGCGAGCGTGGCCGCTTCCAGGTGTACATGGCCCGCGCGGTGGTGCTGGCCACCGGTGGCATCGGGCGCGCCTACAAGGTGACGAGCAACAGCTGGGAGTACACCGGCGACGGGCACGCCCTGGCGTACCGGGCCGGGGCCGAGCTGATGGACATGGAGTTCGTGCAGTTCCATCCCACCGGCATGGTGTGGCCGCCGAGCGTCCGCGGCATCCTCGTCACCGAGGGGGTGCGCGGCGAGGGCGGGGTGCTGCGCAACCGCGAGGGGAAGCGGTTCATGTTCGAGGACATCCCCGAGCTGTACCGGAGTTCCACCGCCACCGACGAGGAAGAAGGGTGGCGCTACACCCAGGGTGACAAGCAGTCGCGCCGCCCGCCGGAGCTCCTGACCCGCGACCATGTGGCGCGCTGCATCGTGCGCGAGGTCAAGGAGGGCCGCGGCAGCCCCCACGGCGGCGTCTTCCTCGACATCGCCTGGATCAAGAAGCGGCTGCCGAACGGCGCCGAGCACATCCGCAAGAAGCTGCCGAGCATGTATCACCAGTTCAAGCAGCTCGCGGCCATCGACATCACCGAGGAGCCGATGGAGGTCGGCCCCACCACCCACTACGTGATGGGCGGCGTGCGCGTCGACCCCGACACCCAGATGTCGAGCGTGCCCGGGCTCTTCGCGGCCGGCGAGTGCGCGGCGGGGCTGCACGGCGCGAACCGGCTCGGCGGCAACTCGTTGTCCGACCTCCTCGTCTTCGGCCAGCGTGCGGGCAAGTACGCGGCCGAGTTCGCGAGGGAGCAGACCGTGACGAAGCCCGCGCAATACCAGTTGGACGCGGTCGAGCGCGAGGCCCTCGCGCCGTTCGAGCGCGCCGGCGGCGACGCGGCGGGGCCGTACCAGGTGCAGTACGACCTGCAGGACATGATGCAGTCGCAGGTCGGCATCGTCCGCAACGAGGAAGAGATGCAGAAGGCCATCGACGCCTTCGAGGGGTTGCGCGCGCGCGCCGACCGGGTCGCGGTGCAGGGCAACCGCGAGTACAACGCGGGCTGGCACACCGCTCTCGACTTGCGCAACCTGCTGATGGTGTCGGAGGCGGTGGCACGGTCGGCGATCCTCCGCAAGGAGAGCCGCGGCGCCCACTTCCGCGAGGACCACCTCGACAAGGACCCCGGGCAGGGCCGGCTGAACACCGTCATCCGGCGCGGCGACGAGGGCGAGATGCAGGTGACGCAGGAGCCGATTTCCGAGATCCGGGCCGACCTGCAGCAGATCATCGAAGACAACAAGTGACGGCGCGGCGCGGGCGTTCCCGCGCGCGTCGGGCGGAGACAGCGTGATGAGCAGCGCGACATTCCGGATCTGGCGGGGGACCTCGGAGGGCGGCGAGTTCCAGGACTACTCCACCGAGGTGTCCGAGGGCATGGTCGTCCTCGACGCGGTGCACCAGATCCAGGCGGAGCAGGCCAACGACCTCGCCGTGCGCTGGAACTGCAAGGCCGGCAAGTGCGGCTCGTGCTCGGCCGAGGTCAACGGCAGCCCGAAGCTGATGTGCATGACGCGGCTCAACTCGCTGCCCCTGGAGCGCCCCGTCACCATCGAGCCCATGCAGGCGTTCCCCACCGTGCGCGACCTCGTCACCGACGTGTCGTGGAACTATCAGGTCAAGAAGGCCATCAAGCCCTTCGCCCCGCGCGAGCCGGACGCGGCGGACGGCACGTGGCGAATGGAGCAGTACGACGTCGAGCGGGTGCAGGAGTTCCGCAAGTGCATCGAGTGCTTCCTGTGCCAGGACGTCTGCCACGTGCTGCGCGACCACCGGCTCCACGGCGAGTTCATCGGCCCCCGCTTCTTCGTCCACGCCGCCGCCCTCGAGATGCATCCCCTCGACACCGCCGACCGAACCACCGAGCTCGCCAACGACCACGGCGTCGGCTACTGCAACATCACCAAGTGTTGCACCAAGGTCTGCCCCGAGGAGATCACCATCACCGACAACGCGATCATTCCCCTGAAGGAGCGCGTCGTCGACAAGATGTACGACCCGATCACGAAGCTGCTTCGGATGTTCAGGTCGTAGGGGGCGGGCCCGCGGCATGGGGGCGCGCGGTTCGGCGACCGGGAGGGCGGTCGGGCATCGGCCGCTTGCACCGGACCGCGGACACGGTCGGCGCCGGCCGACGCATCCTGGTCCGCCGTAATTCCGCGCCCGATCGAGAACCCGCCGGCTGCCGGTCACGGATTCGCCCGGGCGGTTGCGGCGCCGGCCGGCGTCAAGCACCCGGTCGGGGCCGTCGGACGCCGCACGTTGGTCGCGCACGTTGGTCGACACCGTCGCCCGCGTGGACCACCGCCGTGACGCTCGCGCCGCAGCGCGAGCCTGTCGCGTTCCTCATCCGATCCGCGCGGGGTCGGGGGCGAGACGGGTCACGGCCACGCACACGGCGACGTTGGCGAGCAGCGCGACGACCCCGGCGTGGACGTTCCACGGCTCCGGATGCCCCGTTGCGAGGAGGCCGCCGTAGACGACGGCGCCGGTGACCATGCCGGCCAGCGCGGCGCGGGTGGTGAGCCGGTCCCAGCTCACGCCGAGGATGAAGAGGGGAGCGACCTGGGCGAGGATCTCCATCTTGAGTTCCGTGAGGCCCCACAGCGTGATCCGCGGGTTGAGGGCGATGCCGACGAGGCCGGCGACGAGGACCCAGGACACGAGCTTTCCGGCTCGCGTCAGGCGCGCCTCGTCGGCGCCGCGCAGCATCGTGGTGCCCAGCACGTCCTTGGCGAGCATCGAAGAGAGGCTCAGGAGCACCGAATCGGCCGTCGACATGATGGCGCTGACCACCGCCACGATGACGATCAGGCTGAAGGCGTAGAGCAGCGGCGAACTCGCGCCCCACTCGGTGAGGAGGAGCGGCAGCACCTGGTCGCCCTCGACGGGGCCCGCCCCCGCGAGCCGCTCGATGGCGAGCACCCCGACGAGGAAGACGGGTCCGGTGGTGACCATCGGCAGGAATACCATGATGCCGAACGAGCGGCGCAGGGCGGCGCTGTCGCGCGCCGCGTAGATGCGCTGGATCGCCTGCGGATAGACGGCGCCCGAGAAGCCGATCAGGGCGAGGGTGCTGAACCAGTTGCGGCACGTGTCCCAACCGGGGACGGCGACCTTCTCGGGGGCCTCGGCCGCGAGCCACGCCGTCACGTCGGCCACGTGCGACGGGCCCGGCGCCGCCGCGAGAAGCAGCCCCGTCAGCCCCGTCACCAGCATGAGCCCCTGCACGAGGTCGGTCCATGCGACCGCCCGCATGCCCCCGACCGTTTCGTAGACGAGCACCACCAGGGTCAGCAGGACGACCCCGGCCCAATAGGGGACGGCCCCGCCGGAGAGACCGGCGGTGATGTGGCCCATCGCCATGAGCTGGGCGAGCAGGTAGTTGGAGATGGCGGCGACGAGGAGCAGGTTGGCGAGGAGGGTGAGGGCCGGCGAGCGGAAGCGGTGGGCGAGCCAGTCGCCGGGGGTGACGAAGCGGTGCCGCCGGGCCAGCCGATGGAGCCGCGGCGCATAGAGCAGGTAGGCCACGATGATGGCCATCATGAAACCGACGCTCATGACCCACGAGAAGCCGAGGCGGTACGCCTCGCCGGGGTAGCCGATCAGGGTGTTTCCGCTGTACTGAGTGGCGTACAGCGTGAGCAGCAGCACCGGCCCCGTGAGCTGTCGGCCCGCGAGGTAGAAGTCGGCCAGCGAATCGCCGGTGCGCTGCCGGCGCGCGGCGTAGCCGACGCCGAGGATGGCGGTCAGGTAGAGCCCGACGGCCACGACCGCGCCGCCGCCCAGGGACTCGGTCATTCCTCGGGCCAGAGGCGGTGCACCACGAAGGCGGTGAAGACGGCGACCCCCGCCGTCGCGGCGAGCGAGAGGACGACCCAGTGGGGCAGCCCGAGCCAGATGCGCAGCGGCCCGTCGGCGGGCAGGTACCACGGGACGGATGCGCCGAAGAGGGCGAGGTAGACGGGCCAGATCCACGCGGGGAAGCCGCGCCGGCCGGAGGCCGGGCCGGACCGAGGTGTGGCGGTGGGATTGGCCATTGCCCCCGATCATCCGCGTCCGCCGCGAAGATATCAACCGGCCCGCATCGGCGCGCCCCGCCGTGTTCCATCCTCCGCCTCCGTCGGGAGTGCGCCGAGCCGGTGGGGCGGGCCGCCCGCGGCGGCGCCCGTCGGATCGTTGCGTCCGTCGCGCCTCGATCATCCCGTTCGCCGCGAGGGCCCGGGCTGCCCGCAGCGGCGCCCGTCGGATCGCTCGCGGCCTCGCGAGCCCACTTTCCGCCCCGCTGCTGCGCCGGGGCCGCATTCGAGCCACCCTCGGACGTCGTCGCGGGAGGGCTCGGGCGCCAGCCAGGATCGGCATGCGGTGATATCGTGTCGGCTCCGGTCGATCTCTCAGAGGGGAGCATGTTCATGTCCGTGACGCGACTCGCTACGGTACGCGCCGTCGTATTCTGGCTGGCGGCAGGTCTGGCGGCCCCGGGGGCGGTGGCGGCCCAGGATCAGCCGCCGGAGCCGCCACCGGAGGAAGAAGAAGAGCAGGAGAGGACGGCCGAGGACGCCGAAGAGAACGAGGAGGCCGAAGACGAGGGGCCGCGCCGGGGCCGCAATCGCGACGACGGCATCCAGCCCTACGACGAGGTGATCACCGACGAGGCGGAGACCGACGAGGGCGTCTTCCGGGTGCACCGGCTCGACGACAAGGTGTTCTACGAGATCCCGGTCGACGAGCTGGGCCGCGAGTTTCTTTGGGTCAGCCAAATCGAGCGCACCAGCGAGGGCGTCGGCTACGGCGGACAGGCGCTCGGGAGCCGCGTCGTCAAGTGGGAGCGCCGCGGCGACCGGGTGCTGCTGAAGAGCGTGTCCTACGCCATCGTCGCCGACGAGTCGCGGCCCATCGCGCGGGCGGTCGAGGCCGCCAACAACGACACCATCCTGCGGGCGTTCGACATCGAAGCGCTGTCGGACGCGGAGGCGCCGGTCATCGACGTCACCGCGCTGTTCAACACCGAGGTGCCGGAGTTCAGCGCCCGGTCGCGGCTGCAGGCGCGCGGGTTCGCGCGGGACCGGTCGTTCGTCGAGTCGGTGGTGTCGTACCCGCGGAACATCGAGGTCAGGGCCACCCACACCTATACGGCGCCGCCGCCGTCCACCTCGGGCAACCGGCCGAGGGTGGTGTTCCGCCGGGGCATGCGGCCCGGCAGCGCGACGGTGCTGCTGCACCACAGCATGGTGAGGCTGCCCGACGAGCCGATGATGCCGCGCCTCTTCGATGAGCGGGTCGGCTACTTCTCGGTGCGGCAGATCGACTACGGCCGCGACGAGCACCGCTCGCCGCGCCGGCGCTACATCACCCGCTGGCGGCTGGAGAAGCAACAGCCGGACCGGGCGCTGTCCGATCCCGTCACGCCGATCACCTTCTGGATCGATCCGGCGACCCCCGCCAAGTGGGTGCCGTACATGAAGCAGGGCATCGAGGCGTGGCAGCCGGCGTTCGAGGAGGCCGGGTTCAGCAACGCGATCGTCGCGCGCGAGGCGCCCTCCGCCGACGAGGATCCCGACTGGAGCCCCGAGGACGCCCGCTATTCCGTCATCCGCTGGCTGCCGTCGACGGTCGAGAACGCCTCCGGCCCCCACGTGAACGACCCGCGCACGGGGGAGATCCTCGAGGCGGACATTCAGTTCCACCACAACGTCATGAACCTGCTGCGCGACTGGTACTTCGTGCAGGTGGGGCCGCTCGACCCGCGCGCGCGGACGCTGCCGCTGCCCGACGACTTGATGGGCGACCTGCTCGCCTACGTGGTCGCCCACGAGGTGGGGCACACTCTCGGCTTCCAGCACAACATGAAGGCGAGCTCGCTCTACCCGCCGGAGCGGGTGCGCGACCCCGACTGGGTGCGGACGATGAGCCACACCCCGACCCTGATGGACTACGCGCGCTTCAACTACGTCGCGCAGCCCGAGGACGGCATCGCCCCCGAGGACCTGATTCCCAAGATCGGCCCCTATGACAAGTGGGCCACGCGGTGGGGCTATGCGCCGATCGCGGGGGCGGAGACCCCGGACGACGAGCGGGCGACCCTCGACGCGTGGGCGCGTGAGCAGGACGAGACGGCGTGGCTCCGCTTCTCAACCCCCGGCGCGGTCGGCGCCGACCCCGGCCAGCTCACCGAGGCGGTGGGCGATGCCGACGCGGTGGCGTCGACGGCGCTGGGGCTGAAGAACCTCGAGCGGGTGGCCGCGATGCTCCTCGACGCCACCGCCGCGCCGGGCGAGCCCTACGACGACCTCGACGAGCTCTACGCCCGGCTCGTCGGCCAGTGGACGCTCGAGATGAACCACGTCGCCGCGGTGGTGGGCGGGGTTTCGTCGCAGCAGAAGCACCACGGCCAGGACGGGGTGCGGTTCTCGACCCTCCCGCGCGACGTGCAGGCGAAGGCGGTGGCGTTCCTGAACGACCACGCGTTCATGCCGCCGGCGTTCCTGACCGACCCCGAGATCCTGCGCCGCATCGAGCCGGTGGGGGTGCTGAACCGGATTCGGATCAGCCAGACCCGGGTGCTCGGGACGCTGCTGTCCGCCGCCCGATTGGCCCGGCTCGTCGAGCAGGAGGTGATAGACGGCGACGTCGCCTATCCCGCCACCGAGTTCCTGGCCGACGTGCGCGCCGGCGTGTGGCGCGAGCTCGACGAGCCGGAGACCCGCATCGACGCCTATCGCCGGAACATCCAGCGCGCGTACCTCGATCTGCTGGAGGGACGGCTCGGCGGCTCCTCCCAGGCCAACGGCGACGCGGGGCCGTTCCTGCGCGGCGAGCTGCGCGCGCTCGACGCGTCCGCCCGGCTCGCGTTGGACCGGACGTCGGACCGCGCGACCCGGCTGCACCTCGAGGACGTGCGGCACCGGATCGCGCGGACGCTGGATCCCTCGGCCGGTCCGGCCGGGGCCGCGCGCGCGCGGCCGGCGTTCACGGATGACCCTCTCGGGCCGCTCCACGACGTATTCGATCCCTCGAATCCGCTCGTGGGCGGCGTCGAGTGGTGCTGGCCCGACTACGCCGTGCATGTGCACTGAGGCGGAGAACCGTCATGGAATGGTCGTTCAACGCCGAGAATCTGGATTCCCGGCGTTGAGCTTCCTGCTGCTGGTGGGGTTCTCGCTGGTGGCGGAAGGGTCCCACCAGGAGATTCCCAAGGGCTATCTCTACTCGCGATGGTGTTCTCGGTCTTCGTCGCGCTGATCGACCAGCGCGTCCGCCACGTCGCGCCGGTGCGCCTCAAGAAGTCGATCACGTCGTGATCCACCACGCGGCGGCGCCGACCGAGAGCCCGACGACGGTGTCGGCGGCGTAGTGATAGCGCCCCACCACCGTCGAGACGGCGATCGCGCCCGCCACCGCGTGGAGGGGCAGGACCAGGGCGGGCATCAGCTCGCCGGTGGCGAGAGCGGCGGCGATGGCGGTGGCGGCGTGGCCGCTCGGGAAGGTGTTGACCTGCACGGACGCCCGATCGAGCACGGCGCGGTTCAGCCGACGCAGGGCGAGGCGGCGTCGATCCATCGAGCCCGGCGGCTCGATGGCGCGCGGGGGGCGGGTCTGAATCCACGGCAGCAGGCCGTAGCACGCGAACGCGGCGAGCAGCACCGCCGTCCAGTACTGGTCCGCTTCTCCGCGCAGGCCGCCGCCGTAGAGCAGACCCAGCGTGATCGGCACGAACGGATACGCGAACAGGTAGGCCAGCTCCAGCAGCTCGAGCACCGGAGCCGGCATCCGCCCCACCACCGCGTCCATCCGCAGCGCCCCGAGCAGCCGCCCGTCGAGGCGCAGAAGCCGGTCCTCGACCGCCTCCATGGGGCGCCGGAAGAAGAGCCCGCTCATCCAGTAGCCCTGCAGCAGGTAGATGCACGGCACCCAGTCGCGCGCGATCCGCATGGGGAGCTGCAGCCGCAGTTGGGAGAGCACGATCACCAGACCGACGCACGCCAGCCCCACCGCGAGCACGCGGTTGCGGCGGGTCGCTGACAGCGGGTGGACGCGGGCGAGGACGATGAGGTAGGCGAAGTAGCCGCAGACGATCCACTCGCTGGCGCGCATCGGTCCATCGTGGCAGCCCGGTGCGGGAGATGCAAGGACTGCGGAGGGCTCAGGCGCCGTCCGCGGGGACGGCGGTCGCCTCCATGCTGGGCGTCCGCGTTGTCGTGGGGTGCGTTCTCCCGCCCGGCGGCAAGCAGGTGGAAACGCTCAGTCTCGCACGGGCGCGGGCTCGCGTCCCCGGGGCACGGTGCGCGGCTCCAGCCTCGAGATCGAGATGTTCGCCCACCCGTAGAGCGCGGCGATCAGGGGGTTGATGAGGTTGAAGAAGCAGAACGGGGCGTAGGTCAGGGTGGCGACCCCGAGGGTGCCGGCCATGTACGCGCCGCACGTGTTCCAGGGGATCAGCACCGATGTGAGGGTGCCGCCGTCCTCCAGGGTGCGCGACAGGTTGCAGGGGTCGAGCCCGCGCCGCTCGAACTCGGCGCGGAACATCCGCCCCGGGAGCACGATGGAGATGTACTGGTCGGAGGTGACCACGTTGGTGCCGAACGCGGTGAGGAGGGTCGCCCAGACCAGGCTCCCCGCGCCGCGGACCACGCGCAGGATGCGCCGCGCAAGGACCTCGAGTTGGCCGGTGGACTCCATGACCCCCCCGAACATCATCGCCGACATGACTAGCCAGACCGTGCTCAGCATGCTGCTCATGCCGCCCCGGCTGAGGAGGTCGTCGAGAGCGGCGTTCCCCGAATCGAGGGTGAACCCGTCGAAGAGGGCGACCCAGCAGCCCTTGAGGACCGCGAGGGGCCGGGGCAGGTCGGGCTCGGCCACGAGCGCGACCACCGTGTCGGCCTGGAACAGCGCCGCGAAGAGCGCGCCGGCCAGCGCGCCGGCGAGCAGCACCGGAAGCGCGGGGACGCGCCGCACGACCAGGGCCAACACCACGACTGCCGGAATCAGGAGATGGGGCCCGAGCGCGTACTGGCTCTCGAGCGCTTCCAGCACGACTTCGAGCTCGGCGGTGGTGGCGGGGGCCGGCGCGACGAGGCCGGCCGCCGCGAACAGGACGAGCGCCGCCGCGATGCTCGGCCCCGTGGTCCACGCCATGTGCCGGATGTGGGTGAACAGGTCGGTGCCGGCGACGGCCGGCGCGAGGTTGGTGGTGTCGGACAGGACGGACATCTTGTCGCCGAAGTAGGCGCCCGAGATGATCGCGCCGGCGGCGAGGCCGAGGTTCAACCCCTGCGCGGTGGCGATGCCGACGAGAGCGATGCCGATGGTGCCCGCGGTGGTCCACGAGCTGCCGGTGGCGACCGACACGAGGGCGCAGATGACGCAAGCGGTGGCGTAGAACACCGCCGGCGACAGCACCAGCAGCCCGTAGTAGATCATCGTCGGGACGATCCCGGCGAGAATCCACGTCCCGATGAGGGCGCCCACGACGAGGAGGATGAGGATGGCCCCCGCCGACACCGAGATGCTGCGGCGGATGCCCTGCTCGATGGCCGGCCAAGGGTGCCCGTTCCGCAGCCCCACCAGGGCCGCCGTTGCGGCGGCGAGCATCAACGCGATCTGGTTCGGCCCGCTCGACGACCCGTCCCCGAACAGGTAGACCGAGCCGGCGAGCAGGGCGACGAGCAGGCCCAGCGGCCCCAGCGCCTGCAGGGCGGTGGTCGGGCGTGTCGTGACGGCGGCGGGGTCGGCCATGCGGGTCCAGTCGGGGCGCTCATGCTAGCACGCCGGCCCGCGCCGGTTCGGGAGAGGCGGTTCAGGCTCACTTCGCTTCGAGGCCGATCCGCGCCGGCGCCATGTCGGATGCTCCGGTGCGGTGGTGGCCGCCCCGGATCACGGCGGCAGTGACCGGCCCGTTCCCGTCCGCGAAGCGTCGTGTACCTCGACGGCGAGCAGCCGCCGCGGCACCACACGGTTACGGCGACCAGTATTCCCGTCGATGAACTGGCGAGTCGGGGAGGGTGGAGTTGACGGGGCCGACGGCGCGGGAGAAAGTGGGTGGACTGCACCGCGATAGATTGGGTGCTATGTCGGCAAGCGGGACGGATTCTCGATGAGGTCGGCGTGGAGAAACCGTCATTGCTCATGCCGTAGATGAATGGAGGTCGTTCGATTGGAGGGTGGACGATTTCGGGTGTCCCGGTTCTGGCGCCGGGGGTCTTTCCCGGGTACGTTGGTGGCGCTGGGGCTGGGGGTCGGGGCGAACAGCGCCACGGTGATGCTGGCGGCGTCGCTGCTGGCGACAGCGCCCGACTATGTGCGGAACCCGGAACGGGTCGTGCTGGTCCCGGCCGTCTCGACCTACCAGGAGTACAGGAACGTCCGCGCACGCGCGAGGACCCTGGATGTGGCGGCGTTTACGCGGGTCGATCTGAGTCTTGGTCTGGGCCCGGCGGCCGAGACCGTCAACGTCGAGTGCGCGACGCGGGGGTACTTCGACATCTTTCCGGTCCGTCCGGTGCTGGGCCGGGGATTCGGGGGATCGGAGGAGGTTCGGGGTGCGACGCCGTTGGTGCTGGGGCACGGCTTGTGGGTGCGTCAGTTCGGCAAGGACCCGGCGGTGTTGGGGCGTACGGTCATGCTCGGGAATCGCGGTCATGTCGTGGTCGGAGTTGCGCCGCCGGGGTTCAAGGGCATCGAGCAGGCGGAGACCGACGTGTGGCTGTCGCTCGAGGCGTCGGCGGACCTGTGCTCCTTCACGGGAACGGACTTGCGGGAGACGGTGGGTGGTGCATGGCTGCGGACCGCGGGACGCGTTCGGGATGGCTTCACGATCAGCGCGGCGGCGGCGGAGATCTCGTCGCTGACCGCAGGCGCGCGGCTCGACGGGACGGGGTCGGACGCGGCGGGGCCGGGTCGCAGGGTGGTGGTGGCGGCGTACGGCTCCTGGCGCAGCCGAATGCTCGATGGACAGGTAGCGCTGTGGCTGGTGGGGGCAGCCGGTCTGATGCTGGTCGCAGCGTGTCTGAACGTCGGTGTTCTGCTGTCGATCCAGGCATTCGATCGCGTGCGGGAGTTCGTCGTGCGCGCGCAGCTCGGCGCGACGCGGATGCGGGTCTTCCTGGAGTTCATGCTGGAGCACCTTGCGGCGACGGGCGTCTGCGGGTTGGCTGCGGCGGGGGTCGGTGTCGGGGTCGGCCGACTGCTGGTCGGCTGGCTGCCTCTGGCGGGCATGGAGGCGTTCGCCGGTGGTGAGTTCTTCCTGCTCGTTGGGACGTTGGCGCTTCTGGCGTGCGTGGCGAGCGGGATCGGTCCCGCCCTCTGGGTTTCGCGGGTGGCGGCGACGGCGGGCCGGCCTGGCGGGGCGCTCTCGGCGCCGTCCGGCGAAGGGCTCCGCAGCGTTTTCGTGACGGCTCAATTCGCGCTGGCGGTCGTGCTCGTGGTGGGGACCGGACTCTTCGTCGGTACGGTCCGTCATCTCGGCCGGACCCCGGGTTTGGACGCAGACCGCGTCGTCGTCGCGACCGTCGATCTGGTCAGGGTCGGCTACGGAGCGCAGCGGATCCGGGCTGTCTTCGAGACCTTCCGGCAGCGCGTCGAACGGTTGCCCCAAGTTGCTTCGTCCACCGTCAGTCTGGCGCCGCTCATGGGGTCAGGAGGGGTGACGAGGGCGTTTCCGATGCGAACGGCGCGCGGCGTCGCTCCGGCGAGCGTGCCGATGTTCAACGCCGTGTCGCCGGGCTACTTTCGCACCGTCGGCACGCGGATTCTGCGCGGGCGCGGGTTCGAGGACGGTGATGCCGGAGGCGGACCCGTGGCGGTCGTGAACGTCGGCTTGGCCGAGCAGTTGTGGGGCGCGTCGGATGCGATCGGCCGATGCGTCGTCGTCGGTGGAGTGCCTTGCGTGGAGGTAGTCGGCGTGAACGAGGATCGGCGTCACGTGTCGGTTACCGGGGTGCACGGCGAGTTGTTCGTTCCATTGAGCCAAGCGGCCTTGTACATCGGCGACGACGTGGCGCCTCGTACGTTGCTGGTGCGTGCGCGCGGCTCCGGGCGCGCGGCCGTTGGCGCCGTGGCGGCGGAGCTCAGGGGGTTCGATGAGGACTTGCCCTTCGTGGATGTGCGGTTGCTGGCGGATCTCGTCGACGATCAGACGCGGTCCTGGCGGCTCGGGGCGACCGTCTTCGGCTTGTTGGGCAGTCTTGCCTTGTTGCTCGGCGCGGTCGGGAGCTTCGCCGCGCTGAACCTGTCGGTGCGGACCCGAACGCGGGAGTTCGGCATTCGAATGGCGCTCGGCGCCGGTCGGCGCGATGTCGTCGGCGCGGTGGTGCGGCGCGGTATGGGGATCGTCTTCGCCGGACTCGTCATCGGCGTGGTCGCCTCGGCCGCGACGTATCGTCTGATGGACAGTCTGCTCGTCGGGTTGACGGCGGCCGATCCCGTCTCCTTCGGGATCGCTAGTGTCGTTGTCTTCGGTGCGGGCGTCGCTGCGACGGTGGAGCCGGCGGTCAGGGCGGCGCGCCTGGATCCGGCAAGGGAGTGTACCGATGTCTAAGCGAATGAGCTTCCGGAATCTCCTGGTCGTCTTGCTGCTGTGCGGTGCATGTGACCTGGTCGAGGTCGATCCGCGCGATAGCGAGCCTCCGTTGACTACCACCAGCCAGGCCGCGATCGAAGCCTTGGCGTCGCACAAGCCGTTTCCGGATTACCCGGCTCGGTCCGTCGAGAACGGCTCGGCGGGCGTCGCCGTGGCTTCGATCCTGATCGGTGCCGACGGACGGATGGAGCGGGTCGATGTCCTCGAGGCGCCGGATGCGGACATCGGCAAGGCCATGCTGGACGCCCTCGGGCGCTGGGCGCTGCCACCGCACCTCAACACGGATCACCCGCGCGGTCCGTTCAAGGTCTCTGCCACGATGGTGTTCTATTTCCTGATCGAAGCCGGGGAGGCCCGGGTGATGAGCGGCCCGGCTATGGCGGAGGCGCGCGGCGCTGATCACTCGTCGGCCGGCAAGCTCCGTCGCATCGGCGAAGCCGAGTTCGACGCGTTGCTGGAGTCGGGTGACGCGGTCGTCATCGATCCACGCGAACGCGAGTTCTACGCGCTCGGCCACCGGGACGGTACGATCAACATCCCGGTTGACGAGCTGCCGTTACGGGCGATCGTGGAGCTTCCGGCGGCCCGCGTCGTCGTCATCGACTGCTACCGTGGTTCGGAATCGATGTGCGAGATGGCGGGACGGCTATTGCGACGGGTTCGGTCGGACGTCGCGGTCTTCGTCCACGACTGAGGAACGAGTAGGGCGCTGCGCTTTCTGGCATCAGCCGAAGGCCCCGTCACGGCGGGTCAGGCCCGGGCGCCTTGCAGCCCGCCGTCGCGGTCGCCGGTCTCGGCGCGATGCGCGCTCTCGCCGTCGGTCGTCAGAACGTCGCCTGTGCGAGACGGCGGTGTCGCAGGCGTCTCGTCGGGGCGCGCCACCGTGCCCGCCGGTGGCGGCGCCGCGCGTGCAGGGGCCGCGGCCGGGCTCGCACTCGGTGTCGGAGCGGGGACGGAACGCGTCTGCGGCGCCGACGGGGCGTGCTTCCGTCGCTCTCCCTGCGCCGTCGCCTCCGGCAGCGGCATCAGTCCGAATGCCTCCGCGGTGTCCGCGATGGCCGCGTCGACGGCCGCGCCGGCGCGCGCCGATTGCCGCAGGGTGCGCGTCGCCCAAGCCGCGAGCAGCGCCGCGGCGCCGGCGATCCACGGCCAGTACGGGGCCGCGCCGGCGGCGGCGCTGAGCGCGCCCAGCGCGACGGATGCGGCGAGGAGCCACAGCTTGGGCGTGGGCCGCAGGCTCCGCGCGAGCCGGACCAGGCATCGACCCTCCTGATGCTCCTCGACGAGCACCCGCAGGTGCAGCCGGGCCCAGGGGTTCAGGCCGATGCTGATGTCGCGGTCCGCCTGCCACCCGTCGTCCGTCTCCACCGTCCGAACCTCGCGCGTTCGTTCGAGCCGGGCCGTCAGGTGCGCGAGCAGCGCCTCTCCCGCGATCCAGGTCTCGCTCCAGTAACGGCGGGGCGGCGTGTGGCGCGACAGGTCGGCCCACAAGCCCCGGTCGGCGCCGGTCGCCGCGGTCGGGGCGCGCCGGCCGTTCGCGGGAGCGCGCAGGACCTCGGGCGGGGACATCGATCCCCGCAGGCGACCCCACGCGCGCGCGAGAGGCTGGATGAAGTACAGCCCGGCGATGCGCGATCGATAGAGGATGCGGCTCAGGCGGCGCGGGCGTCGAACCAGCGGCGGCAGGCCCTCGATGTCGGTCACGAGGGCGTAGCGAACGCAGCGGGCTACGGTCGTCCCGAGGGCGCCCGCGCCCACCGCCAGCAGCGCGAGGGCCAGTCCGATCTGGTTCGTCAGCAGGGTGAGGGCGCCGAATCCCATCAGGCCCGCCGCAGCGACCTGCCAGCGGGCGGAGTGCGGCATGAACGCGAACGGGTAGGTGTCGATGGCGTAGACGGACGGGAACGGTGCGGTCCCCCAAGTCCCGCTGTTGACCCGTGCCCGGGTGAGCGAGCGGTGAAAGGGCAGCGGTCCGTAGATGCGCCCGCGCCAGCCGATGTGCAGCCCCTGGAACTGGTCGGGATGGTGGGGCTTGAGCCACGACTCGCCTTCCCCGTAGCCGACCTGCTGGCGCCAGTACGCGCGCAGCGACGCGCGGTGGCGGTGCCAGACGAGCGCGGACGGCGCGAACCCGATCTTCCAGCCGCGCGCCTGCAGGCGCCAGCAGATGTCGACGTCGTCGCCGGCGCGCAGGTAGATGGGGTTGAACCCGCCCACCGCGAGCAATGCCTCGCGGCGGAACGCCATGTTGCAGCCGGGCACGTGCTCGGCGATGCGGTCGTCGAGCATCACCTGGGTGGGGCTGCCGGGCGCGCGCGCGATGCACTGGGCCATCGGGGGGTCGTCGCCGGGGACGAGGTTGGGGCCGCCGGCGCCGACCACGTCCGAGGTCAGGAACGGCCGGACGAGGTGCGTCAGCCAGTCGGGGTCGACGCGTACGTCGCCGTCGGTATAGGCGACGATCTCGCCGGCGGCGTGCTCGAGCCCGACGTTGCGGGCCGCGCTCAGGCCGCCGTTGGGGATGTCGATGACCTCGACCGACGCGTGTCGGCGGGCGATGTCGCCGGTGGCGTCGCTCGAGCCGTCGTTGACGAGGATGATCTCGTAGTCGGGATAGCTCAGGTTCCCGATGGACGTGAGGCACTCGTCGATGGTGGCGGCTTCGTTGTAGGCGCACACCACCACCGAGATCTTCGGCCACGTCCGCCGCTCGGCCTCGGGGAACGGCGCCTCCGCGAACGCGCGGGCGACGTCGCCGAGCGCCGGCTTCGGCCTGCGCGCCGCGTCGACGAGGCCGAACGCCCAGTCGTCGACCGGCCGTCCCCCCCGCCACCACTCGTCGGTCCACGCGAACACGACGGCCCCGCACGCGCCCTCGGAGAACGCGGTGCGGACGTGCATGGCTGCGATCGCGGCCTGGCCGTCCTCGCCCTCCCGCCGACTGTCCGCCCCCGCCTCGGCCAGCAGGAGGGGGCGGTGCCCCGCGAGATGCTGCAGTCGGGCGAGGTAGCGCCGCAGGTCCGACTCCGCGTGCAGGTAGACGTTGAATGCGCAGACGTCCAGGAACGGCAGCGACAGGTACTCGGTCGGCGGGTAGTTCACGTAGGTCAGCAATGCCTCCGGCGCCGCCGCCTTGACGTCGTGGTACAGCTCGCGAATGAAGCGCTCGACCCGGGCCTGCCCGTGCCAGCGGACGATGGGGGCGGGAATCTCGTTGCCGAGCGCGAAGACGAGCGCGGCGGGATGGTCGGACAGCTCGCGCACGCGCGCGATGATGTCCTCGCGGATGCCGCGGCAGAGGTCGGGGTCGTCGAGGAACGCGACGTGCTGCGGCCAGGGCAGGCCGATCATCATGCGCAGCCCGTGACGCGCCGCCTCGTCGAGCACCCGGGGCGCGGGCACCGTGTAGGTGCGGACGGTGTTGAAGCCCGCCTCCCGCATCCGCGCGAAGTCCGCCGAGACCACGTCGGGCGCGGGAAACTGGTCGCCCGAGGCGTCGGGTGCGAACGTGCCGTAGGAGACGCCCTTCACGAGAAACCGATCACGCCCGAGGGCCAGGCACTTGCCGTCGACGGCGGCGCGCGTCTCGGGGTCCGCGGTAGTCATGGGAAGAATACGGGCGTGGCGCGGTTCTCCTCGCGCCCGAGCGTCAGCCACTCACCGTCGACGGCGGCTCGCGTCTCGGGGACCGGCGTCGTCATCGCGGACGACCCGGCGCGCCATGGCGGGCGACCCGGCGCGCCGGGTCTCCGACGGCCACCGCGCACCGGCGCCCCCGGCGGCGTCAAGCGCGCCCTCTACTCGCTCTCGCGGATGGTCGGGTACTCGATCCCGAGCTGCTCCAGGTAGGTGTCGTAGCGCGACGGGTCGTAATAGTAGCGCTCGAGCTGCGGCTTGAACGTCTGCATGATCTCGGCGTTCAGCCAGATCGCGGGCTCGTCCTCGGGCCGCAGGAACGAGGTGTACTCGGTGTCCGCCTTCTGGACCGTCTCGAAGTAGTCGCGCGCGTCGTCGACCAGCGACGGGGTCAGCAGGATGTCCAGCAGGGTCCGGGCGAAGACCTTGGCGCCGGCGGTGGCCCCCTTGTGGGCGATGGGGGTGGCCATGGCGATGGTCTTGTTCCAGTTGTGGTTCTGTCCGCCGGGGATGTTCGACGGGAAGCGGAGCACGACGGTGGGCGTGACCCACGAAATGTCCCCGATGTCGTCCGACCCGCCGCCCCGCCGCTGCGAGTCGGGAATGTCCTCGCGGCCCCGCAGCGCCTCGCCGATCTCCGTCGGGAGCCCGCGCTCCTCGACCCCGAGCTCCTTCTGCAGCGCCCGGGCCAGCCGTTGGTCCTTCTCGCTCCACCCGGGCATGCCGACGTCGAGCATGTTGGCGTGCACCGCCTCCGCCAGCGGCCGGTTCATGTGCTGCGGCCACGCCGCCCCGAGCACGCGCGAATCCACGGTGGTGCTCGTCATCAGGGCGGCGCCCTCGGCCATGCGGTCGCCGAGTTCCCACATGCGCATGATGCTCGGGTAATCGGTCTCGCGGAAGAAGTACCAGACGGCGGCGGTCGGGGGCACCACGTTGGGCTGGTCGCCGCCGTCGGTGATGACGTAGTGCGAGCGCTGCTGGATGCGGAGGTGCTCGCGGCGGAAGTTCCAGCCGATGTTCATCAGCTCGACCGCGTCGAGGGCGCTGCGCCCGTCCCACGGCGAGCCGGCGCCGTGGGCGCTCTCGCCCTCGAACAGGTACTCGACCGACACCATGCCGTTGCCCGCGCTCTCGCCCCAGCTCGTCGTCATGTCGCTGCTGACGTGCGAGTAGAGGACGATGTCGACGTCGTCGAACAGGCCCGCCCGGACGTAGTAGGCCTTGGCCCCGAGCTGCTCCTCGGCGATGCCCGGCCAGATGACGAGGGTGCCGGGCAGGTTCTCGCGCTGCATGACCTTCTGGACCGCGAGGGCGGCGGTGATGTTGAGGGCCTGGCCCGAGTTGTGCCCCTCGCCGTGGCCGGGGGCGCCGGGGACGAGGGGGTCGCGATAGGCGACCCCGGGCTTCTGCGACGACTGGGGGATGCCGTCGACGTCGGTGCCCAGGGCGATGACGGGGGAGCCGGAGCCCCAGGTCGCCCACCATGCGCTGGGGATGTCCGCCACGCCGTGCTCCACCGTGAACCCGTGGTCCTCGAGGATGCCGGTGACGTAGCGCTGCGTCTCGAACTCCTGGAAGCCCAGCTCGCCGAAGCTGAAGATCATGTCGACCATCTGCTGGGTGAAGTCGCGGCGGCTGTCGACGTCGACGACGACCTCGGCCTTCAGGTCGGCGAGTTGCGAGGACGCCTGCCGCGACGCGGCCGCGGTCGTCGTCGGCCCCGGCTGCGGCAGGGAGAGCAGGACGAGGGCGCCGGTTGCGGCGGCGGTGGCCCAGGTGAGAGGTGCAAGGCGCATGATGTTCTCCCGAAAGTGGCGATCCCGGTTCGACGGCCGGTCGACGCCTGCCGTTGAAGCGTCGAATACGCAATCCTATGGCATTTTCGCCCGGTTCCGCACCAGGGATCCACCAGGCATCCGCACCGGCCCCGCACCGGCCGCCCTGCGGAGCCCGGCGGCTCGCGACGCCCCCCGGCGTGCTCCCTCGTCACGCCTTGCCGCGCCGGGCGGCTTGCACTTCCGCCGCTGGCTGCGCGACCCTCGCCGGTCTCGGAGCCGCCGCGAATCCGCCACGGGCCGGGCGGTCCGGGGGTTCCGTGCGAAAATGGACCGGCAGAGAGGAGCCGTCTTGCGACACGCCGGAGCCGCCCCGCGCTACGCGCTCACCACCTTCGGTTGCCGCGTCAACCAGGCTGATTCGTTGAAGCTGGAACAGCAGCTCCGCGCCCGCGGCGCCACCCCGGCGCCGGTCGCCGAGGCCGACGTGGTGGTCGTCAACAGTTGCTCGGTGACGGCGGCGGCCGACCAGGGAGTCCGGCAGGCGCTGCGCCGGGCGGCGCGCGAGAACCCCGGCGCGCGGGTGGTCGCCACCGGCTGCTACGCGACCCGCGCGGGTCACGAGATCGCGGCGCTGCCGGGCGCGCCCGAGGTGGTGCCCAACGACGAGAAGGAGACCCTCGTCGAGCGGCTGCTGCCGGGCGCAGAGACCACCGCCGACCGCTTCGGGGACGGTGCGGGGCCGTGCGGCGCCCTCGTCTCGCCGTCGAGCATCGGCCGCGTGGCGTTCATGCTGCGCGTGCAGACCGGCTGCGACGAGGCCTGCTCCTATTGCATCATTCCCACGACGAGGGGCCGCGGGCGCAGCCTCGACCACCGCCGCGTGCTGGCCGCCGTCGGCCACGCGGCGGAGAGCGGCTTCCACGAGGTGGTGCTGACCGGGGTCCACTTGGGCTCCTATGGGCGCGACCTGGACCCGCCGTCCAGCCTGACCGCCCTGCTGCGGGCCATCGACGGCCATCCGTCGGACGTGACCTGCCGCATCAGCTCGCTCGAGCCGATGGACTGCCCGCCGGAGCTGGTGGACCTGGTCGCCGCGAGCGGGCGCTTCGCACCGCACTTCCACCTGCCGCTGCAGCACGCGAGCGACCGCGTGCTCGCTCGCATGCGGCGCCCCTACACGCTGGACGGTTACCGGCGCGTCGTCGACCGGGTGCGCGAGCGGATGCCCGACGCGGGCATCGGCGCCGACCTCATCGCGGGGTTCCCGGGCGAGGAGGGCGAGGACGCGCGTCGGACGCTGGACTATGTGGCGTCCAGCCCTCTGACCTATCTGCATGTCTTCCCGTACTCGCCCCGCGAGGGGACCGAGGCGTGCGGACTGCCCGACCGCGTGCCGGGTCCGGTGGTTCGGGATCGGGCGCGCGACCTGCGGGACGCCGGCGCCGAGCTGGCCCGTCGGTTTCGCCGGCGTCAGGTCGGCGCCGTGCGGCCCGGCCTCACCCTCGACGGCGGGGCGGTGGTCGCCACCGACAACTACCTGAAGGTCCGCGTGCCGCCCGCCGGCGCCGCCAACCGGCGCGTCCGCGTGCGCATCACCGGGGCCGACCCCCTCGTCGGCGCCCTGGTGTGACACGGTCGGCGGGGCCGTTCCCGGCCCGCCGAACGTCGTCGTCGTCGGCTACGCTTGGCGCCCGGCGAACCCGCCGGGCGTTCGCGCCGCTCCACCGCGCAGACTCCCGGCATGCTTCCGTCACCGATGGCTCATGCGCGCGGCCCCCGGTGGCGCTGCAACGGGGCGGAATGTCGTCGCGGGAGGTGTGCGATACTGGCGACCGCTGAGCGCAGGGGGGGCGACATCGTGAGCGCCGAGTTCGTCACGCCTGCCCGGCTCGCAAGATCCGCAGGGAGCACACCATGAGAAAAACGACGCTGTCGGTCGTGGGCGTGGCCGGTGGGCTGCTGCTGGCCGGTCCCGCTCCGGTGTCGGCCCAGTACGGCGCCACCGGTGGGGAGTGGCGCACCTACGCCGGCGACCAGGGCAGCACCAAGTACTCGCCGCTCGACGAGATAGACGCGGCGAACTTCGAGGAGCTGCGCATCGCGTGGCGATGGCAGTCGGCCGACGGCGCCCTCGATCTCGATACGTTGCGCGAGCGGCTGGGCGAGTTCTCGATCCGGGGGTTCCAGGTGACGCCGCTCATGATCGACGGCACCCTGTACCTGTCGACGGCCCTCTACCAGGTCGCGGCCATCGATGCCGGCACCGGCGAGACCCGTTGGGTCTACGACCCGCAGGTGTACCAGGAGGGCCTGCCGACTCACGGCTACGGCTCGCGCGGCATCGCGTACTGGGCCGACGAGGAGGGCGGCGACGAACGCATCTTCTGGGGCACGAGCGAAGGCTGGCTGCATGCCGTCGACGCGAGGACGGGGCGGCCGGTCGCCGGGTTCGGCGCCGGCGGTCGCGTGGACCTGACCGAGGGCATTCCCCGCGCGGACCGGCGTGACGTGAACTACCAGGGACGCAACCTGCTCGGGGTCAAGTCGCCGCCGGTGGTCATGCGCGACGTCGTCGTCACCCCCACGATCATCTCCGACTTCGTCATTCGCCGGGAGGCGCCGCCGGGTTGGGTGAAGGGCATCGACGCCCGCACCGGCGACACTCGTTGGGTCTTCCGCACCGTGCCGCAGGGGGACGACTTCGGGGCCGACACCTGGCTGAACGAGTCGTGGCGCTACTCGGGGAACGCCAATATCTGGCCGCCGATGAGCGGCGACGAGGAGACCGGCTACGTCTTCCTTCCGACGGGCACCCCCACCAGCGACTACTACGGCGGGCACCGGCCGGGCGACAACCTGTTCGCGGAGAGCATAGTCGCCGTCGACATCGAGACCGGCCAGCGCATGTGGCACTTCCAGGCGGTGCACCACGGGGTCTGGGACTATGACTTTCCGGCCGCGCCGACCCTCGTCGACATCACCGTCGACGGACGTCCCGTCAAGGCCCTCGCCCAGGTGAGCAAGCAGGGCTTCACCTACGTCTTCGACCGGGTGACGGGCGACCCGGTGTGGCCCATCGAGGAGCGTCCGGTCGAGACCGACACCGACCTCGAGGGCGAGGTGCTCTCGCCGACGCAGCCGTTCCCGACGAAGCCGCCCCCGTTCGAATACCAGGGCATCGGCATCGACGACCTCGTCGACTTCACCCCTGAGATCCGGGCCCTCGCCGTCGAGGCGGTCCGGAACTTCCGGCTCGGGCCGCTCTTCACGCCGCCGATGCTCAGCGTCGAGGGCGGCCTGCAGGGCACGATTCAGCGGCCGCATATCGCGGGTGGGGCGAGCTGGAGCGGGGCCGCCGCCGACCCCGAGACGGGTCTGCTGTACGTTCCTTCGGAGAACCGCTTCTCGGTCATCAAGTACTACACCCCCGACCCCGCCGAAGGCGGCAACCTGCGCTATACGCAGGCCGACTTCGACAGCGGCACCCAGCCCGCCATGCCCCAGGGCCTGCCGCTGCTCAAGCCGCCGTACTCGCGCATGACCGCCATCGACCTGAACGCCGGCGAGCACGCCTGGATGCAGCCCAACGGCGACGGCGATCGGCTGCGCAATCACCCGCGGCTGCGCGACCTCGATCTCCCGCCCCTCGGCGGCGAGGGCCACGGCGGACCGCTGCTCACGCGGACGCTGCTGATCAGCGCACTGTCCGCCGGTGGCTCCGACGGCGGGCCGCGGCTCGTGGCGCGCGACAAGGCGACGGGCGAGATACTCGGCTCGCTCGACCTGCCCGCCGGCGCCATCGGCACGCCCATGACCTACATGCACGAAGGGGCGCAGCACATCGCCCTGACGGTGGGCGGCGAGGTGCCGGAGCTGATCGCGTTCCGCCTGCCCTGAGCGGGTCGGCGTCTGCGCCGTGGAACGGCGCGGACTCGCGGAGGGCCGGTTGGGCGGCGAGCGGAGCAGTAGGCGACGCGCTTCGGGTCAGCCGCCGAGCAGGGCGGCCGCCTGCTGGGCGGTCGAGCGTCCGGGCCCGCCCTCGAGAAGGAGCTGGCCGCAGGCGGCGCGAATGTCCCTCCCTCGGCTCTTGCGGACCGAGACGGTCATCCCGCGGGCGGCGAGGCTGCGCGCGAAACGGTTCACCTGCCCGTCGGGCGGCCGTGTGAACGGTATGCCCGGCGCGGCGTTGAGCGGGATCAGGTTCACCTTGGCGCGCAGCCCGCGCAGCAGCACCCCGAGCCGCGCGGCGTCGGCCGCGGTGTCGTTGACGCCGTCGAGCAACACGTACTCGAAGGTGATCCGGTCGCGGTGCTTCAGAGGGAAGCGGCGGCAAGCGGCGACGAGGTCGGCCAGGCGCTGGCGCCGACTCGTCGGGATGAGGGCGTGGCGCGTCTCGTCGGTCGTGGCGTGCAGGGACACCGCGAGGTTCGGGATCCACGGCTCTTCCGCCAAGCGCGCCAGCCCCGCCGGCAGGCCGATCGTCGACAGGGTCACCCGTCGCGGGGTCAGGGCGAGTCCGCTCGGGGCGGCGAGCATTCGCAGCGCCTTCATCGTCGCGTCGTAGTTGTGCAGCGGCTCGCCCATGCCCATGAGCACGATGTTGAAGCGGCGGTCCTGCAGGTCCAGCTCGCGGGCCAGCACCCGCACCTGCCCCGCGATCTCGCCCGCCGTGAGGTGCCGGGCAAGCCCCATCTTCCCCGTCAGGCAGAACCGGCAGCCCATCGCACATCCGACCTGGGTGGACACGCAGAAGGTCATCGCCGGTGTATCGGGAATGAACACCGACTCGATGCCGCGCCCATCGGCGAGGGTGAACAGGAACTTCCGGGTGCCGTCGCCGGAGAGCTCGCGGCCGGCGATGCGAGGGGTCGAGAAGGACAGGGTGCGGCCGAGGGTCTCGCGGAGCGGCCGCGAGAGGTCGGTCATGCCGTCGAACCCCTCCAGCCCGCGACGGTAGACCCAGCGGTAGACCTGCCGGCCATGGTAGGGCGCGACGCCGAGGCGCGACAGCGCCTGCTCGAGCTCGTCCGGGTCGAGCTCTGCGAGATCCGGGGGCGCGTCGGCCATGCATCAACGCTACCATGCCGGCCCGTGCGCGCCGCCGCCGGTTGCCGCGCGCGGCCGTCCGTGATACACTTCCATCCCATGGGCGGCATCTAAGTAGCTCTATCCAAACTACTTACGGCAAGGAGCAGGGGCGGCGGGGCGGGGCTTCGCACGCGGGGCTCACAACGCCCGCCCGTGGCCTTCGGCGGCGGACGGACCGTATCACCCATGGTTGTCTGCGAGCAGTTCGACAACGGATTGCGTCTCCTGACCGAGCCCATGCCCGGCGCGCGGTCGGTCAGCTTCGGGGTCTGGCTGACCCGCGGGTCGCGGCACGAGCGCGCCGCGCACTCGGGCATCGCGCACCTCGTCGAGCACATGCTCTTCAAGGGCACGACGACCCGGTCGGCGCAGGACATCGCGCAGGAGATCGACTCGATCGGCGGCCAGCTCGACGCGTTCACGGCGAAGGAGTGCGCGAGCTACTACGTGAAGGTGCTGGACGAGCATCTGCCCCGCGCCGTCGACGTGCTGGCCGATCTGCTGTTGCGTCCCGCGTTCGACCCCGAGGAGGTGACGCGCGAGAAGAAGGTCGTGCTCGAAGAGATCAAGATGGTGGAGGACACCCCCGACGATCTCGTGCACGAGCTCTTCACCCAGCGCTTCTGGTCGGGACACCCCCTGGGCCGGCCGATTCTCGGAGTACCCGCCACCGTCGGCCCCATCGACAGCGCCACCCTGCGCGACTATTTCAAGCGCGTTTACACGGCCGGGAACCTGGTCATCGCGGCGGCCGGCAACGTCGAGCACGAGGCGGTCCGGGACCTGGTGGCCGAGGCGTTCGCGGACGTCCCCGCGAACGGCGAGGCGGTCCCCGTCGCCCCGCCGACGGCGGTGCCCGGGCTGGCCGTGCGCGACAAGGCGATCGAGCAGTGCCACGTCTGCCTGGGGGTGGACGGCTACCCCCAGCAACACGACGATCGGTACGTCTGCTACCTGCTGAACATCGTGCTCGGCGGGTCCATGAGCTCGCGGCTCTTCCAGAACATCCGCGAGCGCCGCGGGCTCGCCTACGCCGTCAACAGCGGCCTGGTGGCCTACCGCGACGGCGGCGCGCTGACCATCTACGCCGGTTGCGACGCCGACGCGTTGCGCGAGGTCATCGATCTCGTCGTCGCCGAGCTGAGGGACCTCCGCGACAACCTCGTCTCGGAGCAGGAGCTGCGGCGGGCGCAGGACCATCTGAAGGGCAGCCTCGTGCTCAGTCTCGAGAGCTCGTCGAGCCGGATGTCGCACATGGCGCGGCAGCAGATGTACTTCGGGCGGCAGCTCACGCTGGAGGACACGCTGCGCGGGGTCGAGGCGGTGACCCGGGAGGACGTCCGGCGCGTGGCGCGCGACCTGTTGCCGCCCGGTTCGCTGTCGGGAACGGTGCTCGGGCCGGTGAACGGGATGGCGCTCGGTGACGATCAGCTTGCCCTGGCGTGACGGCCGGCGTTGCGGCGCGTCGCGGACGGCCGGCGGCCCGGCCGGGCGGCAAGCCCGCGCCCCCGGGGGCGGGGCCGGGACCGCCGCCTGATGCCTGTCCTGCTGACGGTTCTCGGCAGCGGGAGCGGGGGGAACGCGACGCTGTTGCAGCACGGCGAGTCGCGGGTGCTCATCGATGTCGGGCTGAGCTGCCGCGAGACGGCCCGCCGGCTCGGCGCGATCGGGGTGGCGCCGGAGACCGTGACCGCCGTCGTCATCACCCACGCCCACGGCGACCATACCCGCGGAGCGGCCCTGTTCTCGCGCCGCTACGAGGTGCCGGTGCACGCGACCGAGGCCACGCGGGCCGTCTGGCCCGGCCCCGACGTCTGGTCGTGGGGCGGCCTCGAGTGCGACGCGCCGGCCGACATCGGCGCCTTTCGCATCACGCCGTTCGAGGTGCCCCACGACGCCGACGAGACGGTGGCGTTCCACATCGAGACGGCGGCGGGGGGCATCGGCTTCGCGACCGATGTCGGCGCGGCGACCGCCGCCCTTCGCGCGCGGTTCCGCCGTTGCCGCCTGCTGGTCATGGAGTCGAACCACGCGACGGACCTGCTGCAGATCGGCCCGTACTCGGCATCCACCAAGGCGCGCATCGCCGGCGAGCGCGGCCACCTGTCGAACGAGGCGCTCGCCCGGTTCGTCCGCGAGGACCTCGGGCCCTCGGTCGAGTGCCTCGTGCTCGCGCACCTCAGCCGGGTCAACAACCTGTCGGAGCTCGCTGCGATGACCTGTCGCGAGGCCCTGGGGGCGTCGGGCCGGTCAGACGTCCGCATCGTCGTGACCCGCCAGGACCGGGTGACGGAGACGGTGCGCCTCGACGCCCGGCGCGCGCGCCCCGGCTCCGACTCGCTCCCGCGGCGGCAGATCGCCCTGCCCTTCCAGGCATCCGCAACGTCATGATTCCACGCTACACGAACCCCGAGATGGGTCGCATCTGGAGCGACCAGCGCAAGTACGAGACTTGGCTGCGGGTCGAGGTCGCGGCGGCCGAGGCGATGGCCGCCACCGGGCTCGTGCCCGAGGCGGCGGCGCGCGACATCGCCGCGTGCCCGGGCGTGCGGGCCGAGCGCGTCGACGAGATCGAGCGAACCACGCAGCACGACGTCATCGCGTTCACCACTGCGGTGGCCGAGCAGGTCGGGCCCTCGGCCCGCTGGCTGCACTTCGGGCTGACGTCTTCCGACGTGCTCGATACCGCGCTCGCCCTGCAGATGCGCGAGGCGTGCGGGCTGATTCTGACCGGCCTCGACGAGGCGATCGCGGCGATCGGCGAGCGCGCGCGGGAGCATCGCGACACCCCGATGATCGGCCGCACCCACGGCGTGCACGCCGAGCCGATGACCTTCGGGCTGAAGCTCGCCCTGTGGCACGCGGAGCTCGGGCGGGCCCGGACCCGGGTGGAGCGGGCCCGCGAGGTCGTGAGCATCGGCAAGATCTCGGGAGCGGTCGGCACCTACGCCCACCTCGAGCCGGAGATCGAGCGGCGGGTCTGCGCCGCCTTCGGGCTGACCCCGGCCCCGGTGGCGTCGCAGGTCGTGCAGCGCGACCGACACGCGGAGCTGCTGGGTGCGCTCGCCATCACCGGCGCGTCCATCGAGAAGTTCGCGGTCGAGGTGCGGGGCCTGCAGAAGACCGAGATCGGCGAGGTCGAGGAGGGCTTCGCGAAGGGCCAGAAGGGCTCGTCGGCCATGCCCCACAAGCGCAACCCGATCGGGTGCGAGCAGTTGACGGGGCTGGCCCGGGTCCTGCGCGCCAACGCGATGGCCGCCCTCGAGAACGTGGCCCTGTGGCACGAGCGCGACATCTCGCACTCGTCGGTGGAACGCGTGGTCGTTCCCGACAGTTTCATTCTGCTCGACCACATGCTGCGGCGGTTCGCCCGCATCGTGCGGGGGCTGGTGGTGCATCCCGAGCGGATGCGCGAGAATCTGGAGCGGTCGCGCGGCGTCGTCTTCTCGGGCACGGTCCTGCTCGAGCTCGCGCAGCGCGGGGTGTCGCGCGAGCAGGCCTACGCGTGGGTCCAGAGGGCGGCGATGCGATCGCACGACGAACGGCTCGACTTCAAGGCCCTCCTGGCCGATGACCGGGAGGTGATGGCGGTGTTGACGCGCACCGACCTCGACGCGGCGTTCGACCTCGGCCGGCAGCTTCGCCACGCCGGCCCCATCGTCGACCGCGTGCTGACGGACGGGGACTCGGACGAGGGCGGTGGTGCGCGGGACCCGGATACGGAGACTTCGAAGGGGGGAGCCGGCGTGGCGGGGACGACGTCAGCGGACCCGGGGAGATCCCCGGCGTGAGAACGAGAGTATTCGTGACCCTGAAGCCCTCGGTGTTCGACCCGCAGGGTCGGACCATCGTGGAGGCGCTGGGGTCGATGGGGTACGGGGCGGTGCGGGACGTGCGGCAGGGGAAGTACTTCGAGCTGGACGTCGACGCGGAGACGCCGGCGGCGGCGCGCACCCTCGTGACCGAGGTCGCGGACCGGCTGCTGGCCAATCCGGTGATCGAGAGCTATCGGGTGGAGGTCGACGGTTGAAGTTCGCCATCATCGAGTTTCCCGGCTCGAACTGCGATCACGACGCCTACCACGCGGTCAGGCACGTGCTCGGGCAGCAGGCGGAGTTCGTCTGGCACAAGGACTCGGACCTGCGCGGCGCCGACGCCGTCGTGCTGCCGGGGGGATTCTCCTACGGGGACTACCTGCGGACGGGCGCGATCGCGCGGTTCTCGCCGGTGATGCGGCGGGTCCGCGAGTTCGCGGACGCCGGCGGGCCGGTCCTCGGTATCTGCAACGGGTTCCAGGTGCTGCTCGAGGCCGGGTTCCTCGAGGGCGCCCTGCTGCGGAACCGCCGGTTGAAGTTCCTGTGCCAGCATGTCCACGTCCGGGTCGAGGAGACCGACACGACGTTCAGTCGCGGGGCGGCGGCGGGGCAGGTGCTGAGGCTGCCCATCGCGCACGGCGAGGGCAGCTACCACGCGCCGCCGGAAACGGCGGACGCCCTCGAGGCGAACCGGCAGGTCGTGTTCCGCTACTGCGACGCCGCGGGCGCGGCGACCGACGCCGCCAACCCCAACGGGTCGCTGCGCGGAATCGCCGGCGTCTGCAACCGACGCCGCAACGTCGTCGGGCTCATGCCCCATCCCGAGCGGGCCTGCGAGTCGGCCCTCGGGAGCGAGGACGGCCGGGTGGTGCTCGAGTCCGTGGTGGCGGCGATGGCCGCGGCGGGTGCCGCGTGATGGAGCAGGCGACGATAGACGCGCATGGGCTGAGCGCGGAGGAATATCGCCGGCTGGTGGAGATTCTCGGCCGCGAGCCGACGCTCACCGAGCTCGGGATCTTCTCGGTGATGTGGTCCGAGCACTGCAGCTACAAGAGCTCGCGCCGGCATCTGCGGCGCTTCCCCACCGACGGCCCGCGGGTGCTGCAGGGGCCGGGGGAGAACGCGGGCGCGGTCGACATCGGCGACGGCCTCGCCGCCGTGTTCAAGATCGAGTCCCACAACCATCCCTCCTTCATCGATCCCTACCAGGGGGCCGCCACCGGCGTCGGCGGCATCATCCGCGACATCTTCACGATGGGGGCGCGGCCCATCGCCCTGCTCGACTCGCTGCGGTTCGGCGCCCTCGAGGACGAGCGCGGTCGGCCCGCGCCGGACACCGTGCGCCTCGTCGACGGGGTGGTCGCGGGCATCGCGGGATACGGCAACAGCATCGGCATCCCCACGGTGGGCGGCGAGGTCGCGTTCGAGCCCGGATACGCCGGCAACCCGCTGGTGAACGTGTTCTGCCTGGGGGTGGCGAAGGCCGAGCGGCTCGCCAAGGGGGTTGCCTCGGGCGCCGGCAACCCCGTCTACTACGTCGGTTCGAAAACCGGCCGCGACGGCATCCACGGGGCCACGATGGCGTCGGCCGAGTTCGACGACCGGTCGGCCGACAATCGGCCGGCGGTGCAGGTCGGCGACCCGTTCATGGAGAAGCTGCTGCTCGAAGCCTGTCTCGAGGTCATGGAGACCGATGCGCTGGTCGGCATCCAGGACATGGGGGCGGCGGGGCTGACCTGCTCGACCTGCGAGATGGCGGCCCGGGGCGGGACCGGCATCGACATCGACGTCTCGCGCGTGCCCCAGCGCGAGACCGGCATGACGCCCTACGAGATCATGCTGTCGGAATCGCAGGAACGGATGCTGCTCGTGGTCAAGCGGGGGCGCGAGGCGGAGGTGGAGCGGGCCTTCGACAAGTGGGACCTGCACGCCGTGCGCATCGGCGAGGTCACCGGCGACGGCCTGCTGCGCGTGCGCGACCGCGGCGGGGTGGTGGCCGAGATTCCGAACCGGGAGCTGGCCGACGCCGCGCCACTGTACGACCGCCCGACGCGGTACCCCGATTATCTGGACGAGGCGCGGCGCCTCGATTTGTCCGCGCTGTCCGCTCCCGCCGACCTGTCCCGGACGTGGCTCGACCTGCTGGCGGCGCCGGTCATCGCGAGCAAGCGCTGGATCTACCGCCAGTACGATCACATGGTGCGCACCAATACCGTGGCTCTGCCCGGCCTCGGGGCCGGGGTCGTGCGCATCAAGGGGACCGGCCGCGCCCTCGCCATGTCGGTGGACGGCAACGGCCGCCATGCCTGGCTGGACCCGCGCGAGGGCGGCCGCCTCGCGGTGGCCGAGGCGGCGCGGAACGTCGCCTGCGCCGGGGCCGAGCCGATCGGCGCGACCAACTGCCTGAACTTCGGCAATCCCGAGCGTCCCGACATCATGTGGCAGTTCGTCGAGGCGGTGGACGGCATCGCCGAGGGGTGCCGCGCCCTCGGCATTCCCATCACCGGCGGCAACGTCAGCTTGTACAACGAGACCGATGGCCAAGCCATCCATCCCACGCCGGTGCTCGGGGTGGTGGGGGTTCTCGAGGACAGCCGGCGGGTGCTCACCCGCGTGTTCCCGGCCGCGGGGCTCGACGTCGTCTTGCTAGGAGAAGCGGTTTCTGACCCGGCCGGGGCCGGCGGGCTCGGCGGCAGCGAGTACCTGAAGCGGGTGCACGGGCAGGTGCGGGGACGTCCCGCCCCCGTCGACTTCGACCGCGAGAAAGCGCTTCAGCGCCTGGTGGTGGATGCGGCCGGCTGCGGGATGGTATGTTCGGCCCACGACTGCGCGGAGGGCGGCCTCGCGGTGACGCTCGCCGAGTGCTGCATGGAGAGCGGCGGCGTGGGCGCGTGCGTCGACCTGCCGAGGCCGACCCGCTCGAACGACGGATTCGATCTGGTACGGGTCCTGTTCGGGGAATCGCCGTCCCGGATTCTCGTCTCGGTGACTCCGGCGCGGCGGGCCGAGTTGCTCGCGCGGGCGCGCGAGGCGGGCGTGTCGGCGACGGCGATCGGCCGGACGGGAGGCGACCGGCTGACGGCGTCGGTGGCCGGCGAGATGGTCGCCGACCTCGCGCTGGAGGCGGCCGAGCACGCCTGGGCGACCGGGCTGACCCGTCATCTCGAACCGGCAGCGGGGCAGCGGGTCGCGCCGTAGAGCGGCGCGGACTGCCGGCAGGTCGGCTGACGCGGGACGGAGCCAGGGGCGACGATTGGCGGGCGGGCAGTGTGCATCGTGGACGGTGCGGACTGCCGGGGATTGATTGGGCGCCGAGCGCAGCCGCCGGCGATTGGCGGGCGGGTCATGGACGACGACAAGTTCCACGACGAATGCGGCGTCTTCGGCATCTACGGGCATCCGGAGGCGCCCGCCCTGACCCGTCTCGGGCTGTACGCGCTGCAGCACCGAGGCCAGGAGAGCGCCGGCATCGCCACCAGCGACGGCAAGCGCCTGCACCTGACCCGGGCCATGGGGCACGTGTCGGAGGCCATCGACGAGAACATTCTCGCGTCGCTGAGCGGCGACACCGCGATCGGCCACGTGCGGTACTCGACGGCCGGCGACAGCCAGATCGTCAACGCGCAGCCGCTGCTCATCGACTGCGTGCACGGCGAGATCGCCCTCTGCCACAACGGCAACCTCATCAACGCGGCCGAGCTGCGTGACGACCTGGTTCGGCGGGGACACATCTTCCAGACCGGTAGCGACACCGAGGTCGTGCTGCATCTCTACGCCCGGTCGGCCGCCGAGTCGCCCCCCGACGCCATCGTCGAGTCGGTCCGGTACGTGCGGGGGGCGTTCTCGCTCGTGGTCCTTACCCGGGACTACCTGATGGCGGTGCGCGATCCCTACGGTTTTCGCCCCCTCGTGCTCGGCGCCCTCGGCGACGCGACCGTGGTGTGCTCGGAGACCTGCGCCCTCGATCTGATTGGCGCGCAGTACGTGCGGGACGTCGAGCCGGGCGAGCTGCTGGTCATCGGGCCCGAGGGCCCACGTTCGTTCCGGCCGTTGACGCCCGCCTCGCCCGCGCATTGCGTGTTCGAGCACGTGTACTTCGCTCGGCCGGACAGCGTCGTCTTCGGCCAGAGCGTCCACGACGTGCGGACGAACTTCGGACGGCTGCTCGCGCGCGAGATGCCGGTGGAGGCCGACGTCGTCGTGCCGATACCCGACTCCGGCATCTGCGCGGCCATGGGCTACGCCGAAGCGGCAGGGTTGCCGATGCGGATGGGACTCATCCGGAACCACTACGTGGGCCGGACGTTCATCGCCCCGCAGCAGGAGATCCGCGGCTTCCGCGTCCGCGTGAAGCTGAATCCGGTCCGAAGCGTTCTCCAGGGCAAGCGCGTCGTGCTCGTGGACGACTCCATCGTGCGGGGGACGACCAGCCGGAAGATCGTCGGCATGATCCGCGCCGCCGGCGCCCGCGAGATTCACATGCGGATCAGTTGCCCGCCGACCGTCTCTCCCTGCTACTACGGCATCGACACCCCCAGACAGTCGGAGCTCATCGCGGCGAATCACACCGTCGAGGACATCTGCCGGTACGTCAAGTCGGACACGCTCGCCTACCTCAGCCTGGACGGGCTGCGCGAGGCGGTCGGGGCGCGGAGCGGGGACTACTGCACGTCGTGCTACACCGGCACGTATCCGGTCGGCGGTCCCAAAGACACCGAAGCCTACATGCAGATGGCCCTGAAGCTGCCGGACGTGTCATGACGACCCCGGACGCGCTCGACTACCGGTCCGCCGGCGTCGACATCGACGCCGGGGCGGAGGCGGTGCGACGCATCCGAACCCTTGCGCAGGGGACCTTCACCCCCGGCGTGCTGTCGGAGATCGGCAGCTTCGGGGGCCTGTTCCGCCCCGACCTGACGGGCCTGGCCGACCCCGTGCTGGTGTCCAGCGCAGACGGGGTCGGAACGAAGCTGAAGGTCGCGTTCCTCGCCGGCCGGCACGACACCGTCGGATGCGATCTCGTCAACCACTGCGTGAACGACATCCTCGTGCAGGGCGCAAGGCCGCTCTTCTTCCTCGACTATCTCGCGACGGGGCGGCTCTCGCCGGACGTCGCCGAGGCGGTGGTCCGCGGCATCGCGGCCGCGTGCCGCGAGAACGGATGCGCACTGCTCGGCGGCGAGACGGCGGAGATGCCGGGGTTCTACGCGGACGGCGAGTACGACTTGGCCGGCTTCGTCGTCGGCATCGCCGACCGGGGCCGCCTCGTCGACGGCCGCGGCGTCCGCCCGGGCGACCGGGTCATCGGCCTGCCGTCGAGCGGCCTCCACACCAACGGGTACTCGCTGGCCCGCCGCATCGTGTTCGACACCCTGGGCCTGACGGTGGAGTCGGTTCCCGAGGGGCTCGACGGGCCGGTCGGCGAGGTGCTGCTGCGGCCGCACCGTTCCTATCTCCGGCTGGTGTCCCCGCTGCTCGGCGAGGGGGCGGGGGCCGTCAAGGCCATGGCCCACGTCACCGGAGGCGGCCTGACCGACAATCTTCCCCGCGTGCTGCCTCCCGGCGCCGCCGTCGACATCGACCGGCGCGCCTGGGCTCCGCCGCCGGTGTTCACTTTCCTGCAGCGTCACGGCGGCCTCAGCGACGCCGAGGCGTTCCGCACGTTCAACATGGGCGTCGGCTTCGTCGTCGTGTGCGCCTCCGAGGAGAGCGACGCCCTGCTGGCGCGTCTGCGCGAGGGGGGAGAGCCGGGCGCAGCCGTGATCGGCCGGGTCACGGCCGGCGAAGGCGCGGTGCGGTACGCATGACCCGCGCGCCCGGCGCCGATTCGGGTCCTAGCCCCGGCGGCGGGGCCCCGAACCGACGTCTCGGCGTCCTCATCTCGGGGCGGGGGAGCAATCTGCAGGCGATCATCGATGCGATCGCCGCGGGACGGTTGGCCGCCGAGATCGCCGTCGTCATCTCGAATCGGCCGAACGCCCACGGCCTCGAGCGCGCCCGCCGCGCCGGCATCGAGACGGCGGTGCTGGATCACACCCGGTACGGCTCGCGGGAGGCCTACGACCGGGACCTCGCGGCCGCCCTGCGCCGCTACGACGTCGCGCTCGTGTGTCTCGCCGGGTTCATGCGTCTCCTCGGTCCGGCGTTCGTCGCCGCCTTTCGCGACCGCATCCTGAACGTCCACCCCTCGCTCCTGCCGGCGTTCCCTGGGCTGCACGGCCAGGAGCAGGCGTGGCGCCACGGCGTCAGGGTCGCGGGCGCCACCGTGCACATCGTCACCGCCGAGCTCGACGCCGGGCCCATCGTCCGGCAGGCCGCGGTGCCGGTGCACGACGACGACACGGCAGAGACGTTGTCGGCCCGCATCCTGGTCGAGGAGCACCGCATCTACCCCGAGGCGATCGGCGCGGTGCTGGACGGCGGCTGGCGCGTCGAGGGCCGCCGGTTCGTGCGCGGCGGCCGCTCGCCCGCCGGGGGCGGCGGTTGACCCCGCGCCGGTTCTTCCGGCCGGCCCGCGCGGCGGAGATGCGCGGGCCCCCGCGTGCTCGTGGGGCGTTGAACGGAGGCGACCGGACGGTGAACGGAGCCGCGGGCGACGTGCTTGGGCCGGTTCGGGGTAAACTGTCTGGATGCCTGCCGTCGCTGGGACCGTCTCCGAGCAGATGGCCTACCTGACCAAGGGGGCGGTCGACGTCGTGCGCGAGTCCGAGCTTCGCTCGAAGGTCGAGCTGGCGCAGCGAGAACGGCCGCTGGTGGTCAAGGTCGGCTTCGACCCGACGGCGCCGGACCTGCATCTCGGACACACGGTCCTGATCCGGAAGATGAAGCACTTCCAGGATCTGGGGCACACCGTCGTCTTCCTCATCGGCGACTTCACCGGGCTGATCGGCGACCCGACGGGCCGGTCGAAGACACGCCCGCCCCTGACGCGGAACGAGATCGAGGAGAACGCCGACACCTACCGGGCGCAGGTCTTCAAGCTGCTCGACCCGGACCGGACCGTCGTCGAGTTCAACAGCCGGTGGCTCGGCGCGCTGGCCAGTGAGGACTGGGTACGGCTCGCGGCCCGGTACAGCGTCGCCCAGATGCTCGAGCGCCGGGACTTCCGGCAGCGGTACGAGCGGGGGGCGCCGATCGCGATCCACGAGTTTCTGTACCCCCTCGCGCAGGCCTACGACTCCGTGCAACTGGCCGCGGACGTCGAGCTCGGGGGGACCGACCAACTGTTCAACCTGAACGTGGGCCGGGACGTGATGCCCACGTTCGACCTCCCCCCGCAGGTGGTGATGACGGTGCCCCTGCTGGTGGGGACGGACGGCGTGGAGAAGATGTCGAAGTCGGCCGGCAACACCGTCGGCATCACCGAGTCTCCCGACGAGATGTTCGGCAAGGTGATGTCGATCTCCGACACCCTGATGTGGAGCTGGTACGAGCTGCTGACGGACCTCTCGACGGCCGAGATCGACCGGTTGCGCGGGCAGGTCGCGACCGGCGAGCTGCATCCCAAGCGGGCGAAGCAGGCCCTGGGCCGCCGCATCGTCGGCGACTTCCATTCCGCCGAGGCGGCATCCGCGGCCGAGCGCGAGTTCGAGCGCAGGTTCAGCGCCGGCGCCCTCCCGTCCGAGTTGGACGAGCGGGCGGTGGCGCTGTCCCCGGAGGGGGCTCGGCTGCCGGCGGTGATCGTCGAGGTCGGCTTCGCCGATTCGAACAGCGCCGCCACCCGCCTGATCGAGCAGGGCAGCGTTCGGGTCGACGGCGAGCGCATCCTCGACCGGAGCGCCCGGTTTCCGCCCGCCGCCCGCCCCTTCGTGCTGCAGGTCGGCAAGCGCCGCGTCGTGCGGGTGGTCCCCGCCGGCCGACGTGAAAAAAACTGTTGACAGGTGAACGCCGTGTGGTAATCTAGCACGGTTCCCCTGCGGACTGACCCCGCCGGGGAGCAGCCGGCCCAGGCGATTCGGGCCGGCGCCGGTTCTTTGAAAACTGAACAGGACGACGAGAAGCACACTCGTCGAGTATCAGCCTGACACTCAGTACGAAACGACAGAGCCATCGTGGCTCTCGCGTTGAAGTTGTCCGACGGCTGCCCGGGAGGGCGGCCCGAGGCCACGCCTTTAACTTGAGAGTTTGATCCTGGCTCAGAATCAACGCTGGCGGCGTGCCTTATACATGCAAGTCGTACGCGAAAGCGGCCTTCGGGCCGCGAGTAGAGTGGCAAACGGGTGAGTATCGCGTGGGTGACCTGCCTTCGAGTGGGGGATAACCTTCCGAAAGGGGGGCTAATACCGCATAACATCCCGCCCTTGGATTGGCGGTGATCAAAGTCGGGGATCTTCGGACCTGGCGCTTGAAGAGGGACCCGCGTCCGATTAGCTTGTTGGTGGGGTAGCGGCCTACCAAGGCGACGATCGGTAGCCGGCCTGAGAGGGCGGACGGCCACACTGGGACTGAGACACGGCCCAGACTTCTACGGGAGGCAGCAGTAAGGAATTGTTCGCAATGGGCGCAAGCCTGACGACGCAACGCCGCGTGGAGGACGAAGATCTTCGGGTTGTAAACTCCTGTCAAGCGGGAAGAACAGTGCGCGGGTTAATACCCCGTGCGCCTGACGGTACCGCTGGAGGAAGCCCCGGCTAACTCCGTGCCAGCAGCCGCGGTAATACGGGGGGGGCAAGCGTTGTTCGGAATTACTGGGCGTAAAGGGCTCGTAGGCGGCCAGCCAAGTCGGACGTGAAATCCCTCGGCTCAACCGGGGAATTGCATCCGATACTGGTTGGCTTGAAGCCGGGAGAGGGATGCGGAATTCCAGGTGTAGCGGTGAAATGCGTAGATATCTGGAGGAACACCGGTGGCGAAGGCGGCATCCTGGACCGGTCTTGACGCTGAGGAGCGAAAGCCAGGGGAGCAAACGGGATTAGATACCCCGGTAGTCCTGGCCCTAAACGATGAATGCTTGGTGTGGCGGGTATCGATCCCTGCCGTGCCGGAGCTAACGCATTAAGCATTCCGCCTGGGGAGTACGGTCGCAAGGCTGAAACTCAAAGGAATTGACGGGGGCCCGCACAAGCGGTGGAGCATGTGGTTTAATTCGACGCAACGCGAAGAACCTTACCCGGGCTTGAAGTGCGAGTGACAATCGGCGAAAGCCGACTTCCGCAAGGACACTCGTAGAGGTGCTGCATGGCTGTCGTCAGCTCGTGTCGTGAGATGTTGGGTTAAGTCCCGCAACGAGCGCAACCCTTGTTCGCTGTTGCCATCAGTTCGGCTGGGCACTCTGCGAAGACTGCCGGTGACAAACCGGAGGAAGGTGGGGATGACGTCAAGTCAGCATGGCCTTTATGTCCGGGGCTACACACGTGCTACAATGGCCGGTACAGAGCGTTGCAAACCCGCGAGGGGGAGCTAATCGCAAAAAGCCGGTCTCAGTTCGGATTGCAGGCTGCAACCCGCCTGCATGAAGCTGGAATCGCTAGTAATCGCGGATCAGCATGCCGCGGTGAATACGTTCCCGGGCCTTGTACACACCGCCCGTCACATCACGAAAGCTGGCTGTACTAGAAGTCGCCGAGCCAACCCGCAAGGGAGGCAAGCGCCTAAGGTATGGTTAGTGATTGGGGTGAAGTCGTAACAAGGTAGCTGTAGGAGAACCTGCGGCTGGATCACCTCCTTTCTAGAGAATCCGCCGCCGCCTCGCGCGGCGGGGGCATCCTCAGATCGATCTGATGCTCGTTCGCGGCTCGGCCCCGCTCTCGGGCGGGGAAGAGACGTCGCGGCGCCGGAAAGTCGGGTCCGGCGCCGTGGAGTGCTCGTTGTCCTGTTCAGTTTTGAGAGAATCGGCATGTTCGATGGCTCGCGTCGCCGGCCTCTCCGGGTTCCCGGAGACCGGCCTTCGGGTCGCGGTTGGCCCGGACGGCACGCGCCATCTTTCGATGAGAGGGCCTGTAGCTCAGCTGGTTAGAGCACACGCTTGATAAGCGTGGGGTCGGTAGTTCGAATCTACCCAGGCCCACCAGCTCTTGCTGAGTCGTGTCGGTGGGGCCGGGAAGAAGTCGAGGCCGGAACGCCGACCGTTGAAAGGGCCGTGGGGAATTAGCTCAGCTGGGAGAGCGCCTGGTTTGCAACCAGGAGGTCACCGGTTCGAGCCCGGTATTCTCCACCAAGAGCGGCGCCCGCCGGTCGGGCCGACTGGAATCGGATTCGCGGCCGTCGGGCTCTTCGGGATTTTCGCTGGCGGACGGCGCGCTGGATGCGGGCCGGGTTAGCCGGCGGCTCTTTGACAACTGAATATCCTGCAAACGGTAGTTTTTTCCGACCACACACGCAGTGTGTCCAAGTGTTCCGGTGGCGTCGGAGCTTTCCGTCGGGTTCATCCCGATTCGAAGCGCCGTCGGCATCGGTTCCGAGGGTTTTGAGGTCAAGCTACTAAGGGCGTACGGTGGATGCCTTGGCGCCAGGAGTCGATGAAGGACGTGGCAAGCTGCGATAAGCTTCGGTGAGCCGCAAACGGGCGTTGACCCGGAGATTTCCGAATGGGGAAACCCACCTCGGTTAATACCGAGGTATCCATGACTGAATACATAGGTCATGGAGGACAACGCAGGGAAGTGAACCATCTCAGTACCTGCAGGAACAGAAAACAACAGTGATTCCGTCAGTAGCGGCGAGCGAACGCGGACCAGCCCAAACCGTCGTGCATGCACGGCGGGGTTGTAGGGCCTGCCGGACCTTCGGGTCGGCGAGTCACAAACCAGTGCGTTAGTCGAACGGTCTGGAACGACCGGCCATGGACGGTGAGAGCCCGGTAGACGAAAACGCGCTGGCTCGCTGGGTAGGTTCCTGAGTATCGCGGGACACGTGGAATCCCGTGAGAATCTGCGAGGACCATCTCGCAAGGCTAAATACTCCCTGGCGACCGATAGTGAACCAGTACCGTGAGGGAAAGGTGAAAAGAACCCCTGCTAGGGGAGTGAAAGAGTACCTGAAACCGTATGCCTACAAGCAGTGGGAGGGCTATGCTGGGGTTTCGACCCCGGGACGCCTGACCGCGTGCCTTTTGCATAATGAGCCGGCTAGTTACTCTCAGTGGCGAGGTTAAGCATCGAGCGAGCCGCAGCGAAAGCGAGTCTGAACAGGGCGTTCAGTCGCTGGGAGTAGACGCGAAACGAGGTGATCTACCCTTGGCCAGGGTGAAGCGCGGGTAACACCGCGTGGAGGCCCGAACCAATATCGGTTGAAAACGGTTTGGATGAGCTGAGGGTAGGGGTGAAAGGCTAATCAAACCTCGTGATGGCCCGTTCTCCTCGAAATAGCTTTAGGGCTAGCCTCGGGAGGTTGGCGCTGGTGGTAGGGCACTGGATGGACTAGGGGGCCCACAAGCTTACTGAATCCAACCAAACTTCGAATGCCAGCGACTCATATCCCGGGAGTCAGACAGTGGGGGCTAAGCTTCATTGTCGAGAGGGAAACAGCCCAGACTACCGGCTAAGGTCCCGAAATCTGTGCTAAGTGGGAAAGGATCTGGGGACGCCGAGACAACCAGGAGGTTGGCTTAGAAGCAGCCATCCTTGAAAGAAAGCGTAATAGCTCACTGGTCAAGCGGCTCCGGGCCGACAATGTAACGGGGCTCAAGCACAGTACCGAAGCCGTAGATTGCCGTCCCCTGCGGGGGATGGCTCTGGTAGAGGAGCGTTCTCTGGGCAGGGAAGTCAGACCGAAAGGACTGGTGGAGCGCAGAGAAGTGACCCTGCCGGCATAAGTAGCGATAAGAGAGGTGAGAATCCTCTCCGCCGAAAGCCTAAGGTTTCCTGAGGAAGGTTCGTCCGCTCAGGGTTAGTCGGGTCCTAACGTGAGGCCGAAAGGCGTAGCGGATGGACATCAGGTCAACATTCCTGAACTACCTGAAAGACGTTATCACGATGGGGGGACGCAGGAGGCTAGCCCAGCCTACGATTGGATGTGTAGGTTCAGGCATGTAGGGGGATCCGCCAGGCAAATCCGGCGGGTCGCGACACCCTGAGGTGCCATGGCGAGGCCGTAAGGCCGCAAAGTGGGTGACGCCACGCTGCCAAGAAAAGCCTCTAAGGAGTCTTTCGGGTACCCGTACCGCAAACCGACACAGGTAGGCGAGGAGAAAATCCTCAGGCGCGAGTGTGAACCCTCGTAAAGGAACTCGGCAAACTCGCCCCGTAACTTCGGAAGAAGGGGTGCTCCATTAGCGTGATGCGGCGTGCCCGCTGAGCGTGAGGGAGTTGCAGTTAAGAGGCCCAGGCGACTGTTTACTAAAAACACAGGACTCTGCCAAGTCGAAAACGACGTATAGGGTCTGACGCCTGCCCGGTGCCGGAAGGTTAAAGGGAGGGGTTAGCCGCAAGGTGAAGCTCTGAACTGAAGCCCCGGTAAACGGCGGCCGTAACTATAACGGTCCTAAGGTAGCGAAATTCCTTGTCGGGTAAGTTCCGACCTGCACGAATGGCGCAACGATCTGGGCGCTGTCTCTACGAGGGGCACTGCGAATTTGTGGTACCGGTGAAGACGCCGGTTGCCCGTGGCTAGACGGAAAGACCCCGTGCACCTTTACTACAACTTAGTAGTGAGTGCTGGCGTGTTATGCGCAGGATAGGTGGGAGACGTCGAACCGGGCCTTTTGGGGTCCGGGGAGTCAACGGTGAGATACCACCCTTAGCACTCTGGCGCCCTAACCTCGCTCTGTTATCCAGGGCAGGGACATTGCTAGGCGGGTAGTTTGACTGGGGCGGTCGCCTCCCAAAATGTAACGGAGGCGCGCGAAGGTTCGCTCAGGCTGTTTGGAAATCAGCCGGAGAGTGCAAAGGCATAAGCGAGCTTGACTGCGAGACCTACAAGTCGAGCAGGTGGGAAACCAGGCCTTAGTGATCCGGTGGTTCCGCATGGAAGGGCCATCGCTCAACGGATAAAAGGTACGCCGGGGATAACAGGCTTATCTTGGCCAAGAGTTCACATCGACGCCAAGGTTTGGCACCTCGATGTCGGCTCATCGCATCCTGGAGCTGTAGCAGGTTCCAAGGGTTCGGCTGTTCGCCGATTAAAGCGGTACGTGAGCTGGGTTTAGAACGTCGCGAGACAGTTCGGTCCCTATCTGCCACGGGCGCAGGAGATTTGAGGGGGGCTGTCCCTAGTACGAGAGGACCGGGATGGACGGACCTCTGGTGTACCAGTTGTCGCGCCAGCGGCAGCGCTGGGTAGCTACGTTCGGAAGGGAGAAATGCTGAAAGCATCTAAGCGTGAAACCCTCCCCAAGATGAGATCTCCCTGAGCTTCGGCTCCTGAAGGCTCCTGGAAGATGACCAGGTGATAGGCCAGGTGTGTAAGGTCCGCGAGGGCTTGAGCTGACTGGTACTAATCAGCCGTGAGGCTTGACCTTTATCCTTCATTCACGTCGCGCGTGGGGGCGGGAGGAGCTACCGTTTGCAGGATATTCAGTTGCCGGCTGGACGCCCGGCGCATGTTCGGGGTCCGGTCATTTTTCGGTCTTTGACAGATGGGGTCGGCAGTTCTTCGACCCCTACCTTTCCCGGTGGCGATAGGAGAGGGGCCACACCCGTTCCCATGCCGAACACGGCCGTTAAGCCCTCTTCCGCCGATGGTACTGCACGGGAAACCGTGTGGGAGAGTAGGTCACTGCCGGGATTTTTCATCGACGCCCGGAGCCTCGCTGAGGTTCCGGGCGTTGGCTTGTACGGACGAGCGTGGCGGGATGGAGCGGGGGCGATCCGGCGGGGGGCGAAGGCGTGGGCGGACGGCGAGTGGGGAGTCGGCGCATGGCGACGGGGAGTCGCGAGGGTGAACGTGACGGCGCGTCTCGCGGGCGGGGGTTTCCGGAACGCGCAGTGGCGGGCGGGGAAAGCGACGGGGCGCGCGTGACGAGGGAAGGCAGCGGAGCGTCGGGCGCGACAGGCGTAAGGGTCGAGCTGGCCGGCGATCGGAAGATCCGGCTGCGGAACAAGGTCCACTATCGGGTCAGCCACTGGCCGATTTGGATCTTCGTCTTCTTCATCCTGCCGGGACCGCTCACGCTGGATTTGTTCGACCGGGGGTTCGATCGGCGGATGGCGATCTGGCTCGGGGTCGTGGTGCTGGGTACCGGGATCGCGGGGCTGCGGGGCCGTCTTCCGGGGTGCGAGGCGCGGCCGTACATCATTCGGTTCACTGAGGATCGGCCGAATCCGCTCTATCGGCGGGTCTGCTATACGTGCGCGTGGAGCGCGGTGTTGACGTTCGGCGCGCTGAATCTCGCGGGTCTGGGGACGGCGGTCGCCACGGGGGTCTGGAGTGCGCGGGAGATGTACGAGGTCGGCTATTTCCCGCTGGCGTGCGGAGTGTGGGTGCTGGGGGCGTTGGGGCGGCTCCCGCGGGTCAAGTCCTCGACGAAGGGCGAGGGGCACGAGCGACGGTACTTCTACGGCTCGGTGTGGGCGATGTGCATCGCGCAGCCGGTTCTCTGGGGACTGTGGCGAGGGCTGCCGGAGGGCCGGGGGGGGGACGTGGTCAAGCTCTGCGCGTTCGTAGGCGTACTGGCGGTGGTGGGGTGGCTGGCGTACCGGGGCAAGCTGCCGCGCACGCGGCCCATCGTGCCGGGCGAGCTGGCGGTGTCGGATTGAACGTCGCGGGCGGGGGGAAGCGGACGACGGAAGCTGGCGCGGCCGCGACCTGACGGCCCCCTCGACACCGCCCGCGCCCTCGCGGGCGGGAAGCGGGACGGCGGAAGCTGGCGCGGCGTGGGTGAAGCTGGCGCGGCCGCGACCTGACCGCTCCCTCGACACCGCCCCCGCCCTGGCGGGCGGGAAGCGGGACGGCGGAAGCTGGCGCGGCCTGGCTGAAGCTGGCGCGGCCGCGACCTGACGGCCCCCTCGACACCGCCCCCGCCCTCGCGGGCGGGAAGCGGGACGGCGGAAGCTGGCGCGGCGTGGGTGAAGCTGGCGCGGCCGCGACCTGACGGCTCCCTCGACACCGCCCCCGCCCTCGCGGGCGGGAAGCGGACGGGGGAAGCTGGCGCGGCCTGGGTCGGGCCGGGGTGGGCAAACGGTACTTGGAGCTAGGTGCGGGCGGTAACCCCTCGCATGTCGCGGGGTGGCGGTTCGGGATTGAACGGGGTGGCGGGCAACCGGACGGCGGGAGGGTGGCGGGCTCAGGAGCGGGACTTCAGCAAGTGGCGGGCGTAGCGCAGGGTCACGATGACGATGGGGAGACCGACCAGCGCCCACGCCCACCCGTAGTCCTCGGATTGCGAATACCCGTAGCCGATCAGGGTGAGCAGCAGCAGGTTCAGACAGATCCCTATCGCGGTGTGCTTGCCGGCGACGGGATCGCCGTCGGCCGGGGGGGAGGATGTGGTCATGCTCGGCGGGGCCGGCGGGCCAAGGCGATTGTAGCGCGTTTCGCGGGGAGGGGCGGCGCGACCGTGGGGATTCCGTTTAGAATTGGCGGCATGATGCGCATGCGTAGCTGGCTGTTGGCGGCGGTCGTCGTGGCGGCGGCGGCGGTCCGCGGCGACGTGGTGGGCGGGCAGCAGCCGGCGTTCGACACGTACTTCCTGGACAAGACCATGCGGGTCGACTACGTCCACTCGGGCGGGTTGGGGCAGGAGATCTTCGCCCTCGACCAGGTGGTGTCCGACGGCCCATGGGCGGGGAGCCGCACGCGGCTCCTCGACGACCTGAATCTGGGGAAGTACCGGTTCGAGGTCATCGAGCGGCGCACGAACCGGATCCTGTACTCCAGGGGCTTCGCGTCCATCTACGGCGAATGGGAGACGACCCCGGAGTACCGCGAGGTGCACCGCAGCTTCCACGAGTCGCTGCGGTTCCCGTGGCCGAGGGTCCCCGTGCAGGTCGTGCTCAAGGTCCGCGAGGCGGACAACAGCTTCCGAGAGAGGTGGTCCACCGTCGTCGACCCCGCCTCCCGGTTCGTCAATCCCGCGGATCGCGCGCCTGCCGGGGAGGTCTGGCCGCTGTTCGAGAACGGCCCGCCCTCGGAGAAGGTCGATCTGCTCGTGATCGGCGAGGGGTACACCGCGGCGGAGATTCCCAAGTTCCGCGCCGACGCGACGCGCCTGGTGAACGCCCTGTTCGAGGAGGAGCCGTTCCGGAGCCGGAAGAGCGACTTCAACGTGTGGGGCCTCGACCTGCCGTCGGCGGAGTCCGGGGTGACCCGGCCGCGCGCCGGCGAGTTCCGCCGCACCCCGTTGTCGGCGCAGTACAACATCTTCGACTCCGAGCGCTACGTGCTCACCTACGACAACCGGGCGCTGCGGGACGCCGCCTCCGCCGCACCGTACGAGTTCATCGAGATTCTCGTCAATGACGAGCAGTACGGCGGGGGCGGCATCTTCAACTTCCAGGCGACGGCGGCGGCCGACACCGGCTTCGCCGAGTACGTGTTCATCCACGAGTTCGGGCATCACTTCGCAGGGCTCGCAGACGAGTACTACACGTCGGACGTCGCCTACGAGACCGGCGCCGCGTTCCATCCCGAGCCCTGGGAGCCCAACGTCACCGCCCTGCACGATCCCGAGCGGGTCAAGTGGGGTGACCTCATCGAGCCGGACACTCCGCTGCCGACGCCGTGGGACAAGGCGGCATTCGAGGCGGGCAGCGTCGACGCCCAGCGGCGCCGCGGCGCGCTGCGCGCCGAAGGCGCAGCCGAGACGGTGATGGACCGGCTTTTCGCCGAGCAGATGGAGCGGGAAACGGCGCTGCTCGCGGGCATGCGGTACGCCGGTCGGGTCGGGGCGTTCGAGGGGGCGTCCTACGAACCGACGGGGCTGTACCGCTCCGAGGTCGATTGCATCATGTTCACCCGCAACCCGGTCGGTTTCTGCCGGGTCTGCAGCCGCGCCATCGAGAACGTCATCGATCAGTACGCCCGGCCGTGACCGGGCGGCGGGTCGCGGAGGAGGCGGATCCCATGCCTGTGGACGCGCAGTTCCTCGTCGAGCTCGAGCGCGTCGTCGGACCCGACGGCGTCGTCCGCGACGAAGGCGAGCTGTCGACCTACGAATCGGACGGGCTCGTGTCGCACCGCTCGCGGCCCCGGGCGGCGGTGCTGCCGGAGACGGCCGAGCAGGTCCAGGCGGTGGTGCGGCTCTGCCACCGCAGCCGCGTCCCGTTCGTGGCGCGGGGCCAGGGAACCGGACTCTCAGCCGGGGCCCTGCCGCATCCGGACGGCGTGCTCATCGTCATGACCCGCATGAATCGAGTGCTCGACGTCGACATCCCGAACCAGCGGATCACGGTCGAGCCCGGCATCATGAACCTCGAGGTTACCCGCCGGGTGGCCCCCGACGGCTACTACTACGCACCCGACCCCTCCAGCCAGGTCATCTGCTCGATTGGCGGCAACGTGGCCGAGAACTCGGGGGGGGCGCACTGCCTGAAGTACGGCTTCACCGTCCACCATGTGGTCGGGGTCGAGGCGGTTCTGGCCGACGGCGAGATGATCCACCTCGGGGGACCGGCGGTGGACAGCCCCGGCCTCGATCTCCTCGGGGTGCTCGTGGGTTCCGAGGGGACGCTGGCGGTCGTGACCAAGGTGACCCTGCGGCTGCTGCGCCGCCCCGAATCGGTCCGCACGCTGCTCGCCGCGTTCGATTCCACCGACGCGGCGGGGAACGCGGTTTCCGACGTCATTGCCGCCGGCATCATCCCCGCCGCCATCGAGATGATGGACCGCACGACGATCCGCGCGGCAGAGGCGGCGGTGAGCCCCGGGTTCCCCGACGCGGAGGCGGTGCTCATCGTCGAACTCGACGGACCGCGGCCCGAGGTGGCGGCGCAGTTCGAGCAGATCGAGGCGATCTGCGACCGCAACCAGGCCTGGGGGGTGCAGGTCGCGCGCGACGAGGCGCAGCGGGGCCGCATCTGGCGGGGCCGGAAGGCGGCGTTCGCGGCGATGGGGCGCGTCGCCCCCAGCTACTACGTGCAGGACGGAGTGATTCCCCGCAGCACCCTCCCCGAAGTCCTCCGCCGCATCCGCGACCTGGAGAAGCGGTCGGGGCTCACCATCGGCAACGTGTTCCACGCCGGCGACGGCAACCTGCACCCGCTGGTCTGCTACGACGACGCGGTCGAGGGGCAGGCGGAGCTCGCCGAGGAAGTCGCCACCGAGATCCTCTCCTACTGTCTCGACGCCGGAGGGTCGCTGACCGGCGAGCACGGCATCGGCGCCGACAAGGCGTGCCACATGCCCCGAATGTTCGACGAAGCGGACCTCGCGACGATGCGGCTTCTGCGCCGGGCGTTCGACCCGGCGGACATCTGCAACCCTGACAAGCTGCTGCCGACCCCGCGACTGTGCGGGGAGGTGCCGGGGCCCTACCGCGCCCATCCGGCGGAGGCGGCGGGGCTGGCGCAGCGGTTGTAGGAGTCCGCGCCGCAGAAGGCGCAGATCCGGGCCGCAGGCAGGCGCAGGAACGGTGCAGGCTCCGGTAAGGGGCGGTTGGGGGCCGGCCGGCGCCGGACGCGACGATTGGCGGGCGGAAAGGGGTCCTTGCGAGAGCCGGGAGGCGCTCTCGCCACCGGGCTTACAGAGGTGTCATGACCGAGGTCGTGGGGTTGCGTGACGCGCTCGTCGGCCGGATCGACGAGTGCGCGGGCGGGGCGGTGGCCCGGCCCGGGACCGACGGCGACGCCGTCGACGGCGTCGTGCCGGCGGTCGTCGCCGAGCCCGGGTCGCCGGACGCGGCGGCCGCCGTGCTTCGGTGGGCCTCGGACCACGGGCGTTCGGTCGTGGTCCGGGGCGGCGGGACGAAGCTCGGTTGGGGCGCCCCCGCCGGCGCCATCGACGTGCTGCTGTCGACCCGCGGCCTCGACGCGGTCGAGGCGCATCGTCACGGCGACCTCACCGCCACCGTGCAGGCCGGCGCGGTGCTCGCCGACGTCAACGCCGCGCTGGCCGCGCACCGGCAGTGGCTGCCCCTGGACCCGCCGCACGCCGACGGGGCGACCATCGGGGGCATCGTCGCCGCAAACGACAGCGGGCCGCGGCGGCAGCGCCATGGCGCCCCGAGGGACCTGATCATCGGCATGACCTTCGCCCGCGTCGACGGGACCATCGCGAAGAGCGGCGGCATCGTGGTCAAGAACGTCGCGGGGTACGACCTCGCCCGGCTGCTGACGGGGTCGTTCGGTTGCCTCGGGGTCGTCCTGACCGCCACGTTCAAGCTCGCCCCGGCGGCCGAGGCGTCCCGCACCGTGGCCGCGACGCTCTCCGAAGCCGGACAGGTCGACCGCATCGCTGCCGGTCTGCTCGACCGGGGGGCAACCCCGACCGCGGTGGAACTCGCGTGGCCGCCGGCCACGATGCTGGTCCGGTTCGAGTCGGTCGCGCCGGTGGCGGCCGAGCAGGCGGAGCAGGCGGCAACCCTGGTGCGCGACATCGGCGGTACGGCTGAAGTGCTGGCCGAGGCGGCCGAGGCCGAAGCCTGGCGCCGTCACGAGGCCCGCGTGTTCGGCCGCGAGGGGACCATCGTCAAGGTCGTGGTCCTGCCGATCGATCTGTCGACCACCCTCGCATGGCTCCGCGACGCGGCGCGCCGGCACTCGCTCGACTGCGAGGTCATCGGCAGGGCCGCCCTGGGGGTGCTGTACCTCCGGCTCGCCGGCCCGCTAGCCGCCCAGGCGACGCTCGTGCGCGAGCTGCGCGGTCGCATCGATCCCGGCCGCGGCAGCGCCGTCATTCGGCAGGCCGGGGCGGAGTTGCGGAACTCGGTGGACGCGTGGGGACCCCTCGGCGACGGCTTTCCCCTGATGCAGCAGGTCAAGCGTGGGTTCGACCCCCGCGGCATCCTCAATCGGGGCCGCGGCCCCGGTGGCTTGTGAAGGGACGATACCCGGGTCGCGGAGGTGAAACGAGGCGCCCCGAAGCTCGACCTCCTCAATCGGGGCCGCGGCCCCGGTGGCTTGTGAAGGGACGATACCCGGGTCGCGGAGGTGAAACGAGGCGCCCCGAAGCTCGACCGCCAGGAGGGTCGACGCCGCTGCGGCTCTACGACGGCAGCGAAACACCGCGGATCGAGGCGTCCACGAGCTCGACCAAGTGAAAGGTGGCCGGTCGGGGTCCGGACGACTCGAGGCGCCCCGCGATCTGAAGCAGGCAGCCGGGGTTGCTCGACACCACGGCCTCCGCCCCCGTGCTCCGGATGTTCCGCGCCTTGCGGTCTCCCAGCTCGCCCGCCGCCTCGGGCTCGACCAGGTTGTAGATGCCGGCCGAGCCGCAGCAGATGCCGGCCTCGGGGACCTCGCACACGTCGAGTTCGGGAATCGCGCCGAGCACGCGCCTCGGCTCCCGGCTCACCCCCTGCGCATGCTGCAGGTGGCACGCGTCGTGGTACGCGACCCGCAGGGGCAGCGGGTGGCGCGCCGCGCGGGGCTCGAGCTCGTCGAGCAGCTCGGAAATGTCCTTGCACTTGCCCGCCAGCGCGCGGGCGCGCTCCGCATAGACGGGGTCGTCGCGCAGCAGGTGGCCGTACTCCTTCAGCGTCGACCCGCACCCGGCGGCGTTGATGACCAGGGTGTCGACGTCGGCCGCCTCGGCCTCGAAGGCGTCGATGAACCGGCGCGCCATGTCCGCGGCCTCCCCGTCGAGGCCCGCGTGGAGCATCAGCGCTCCGCAGCAGCCCTGTTCGCGGGGGATGACCACCTCGCAGCCCTCCGCCGCCAGCACCCGGATCGTCGCTTGGTTGACCTCGTCGAAGAAGACCCGCGGCACGCACCCGAGCAGCAGGCCCACCCGCCGCCGTGGCGTCCCCACCGCCGGCACCCGGGCCGGCGGCTGCGTCCACCCGTTGCTCAAGGAGACCCGCGGCAGCAGTGCCTCCATCGCGCGCAGGCGGGCCGGCAGCAGGTTCAGCAGGCCGCTCGCCCGGACCAGCCGCTGCAGCCCCGACCGCTGATAGGCCCACAGCTTGCCGATGCCCAGGCGCATTCGCCTCGGGTAGGGGAACAGCGCGAAGATCAGACGCCTGAACAGCCGGTCCGCCCATGACCGCGCGACCTTGCGTTCGATCTGCGGGCGCGTCGCCTCCAGCAGCTTGTCGTACTGGACGCCCGAGGGGCAGGCGGTGAGGCAGGCCATGCACCCCAGGCAGGTGTCGAAGTGGCGGGCGAATCGGTCGTTGACCGCGGCCCCGCCCTCGAGGCCCCCCTTGATGAGGACGATGCGGCCCCGCGGCGAATCGGTCTCGCGGCCCCAGAGTACGTAGGTGGGGCAGGTCGGCAGGCAGAACCCGCAGTGCACGCAGTCGGCGACCAGGGCCGGGTCGGGCGGGGCCTGGGCGTCGAAGGCGGATGGAGGTCGGGTCGAGGCGGCGGTTTCGAACGCCGGCGCAGTGGTCACCAGTCGAGGCTCTCTTCGTGTTGCGGGCCGGCGAGCGTCGCCGGCGCGGTACGGACAGCCGCATCGTACCCCGGCCTGCGTCGCCAAGGCCAGCCCGGGTCCCCCTCGCGGCGGGTCGCCGCTGGCGTCGACCGTGCGGCCGCGGGCGCCGCACGGGTTCGGAAGCGGCCCGTCCGCTGTATGATTCCCGAGCCGCGTCCCGAGCCGGGAGCCTGCGCCGTAGGACGGCGCCGATTCCTGTAGGCTGGTTGGGCGCCCGACGGAGCCGCAGGCGACGACCGGCGGGCGAGGGCACACGAGAGCAGACGATGACGAGAGCGATTCGCATTCACGAGCACGGCGGTCCCGACGTGCTGCGGTGGGAAGAGACCGACCCCGGTTATCCGGCGCCCGGTCAGGCCCTGATCCGCCAGACGGCGGCCGGGTTGAACTTCATCGACGTCTATCACCGGACCGGCCTGTACCCGGTCCCGGGGTGGCCGGCGATCATCGGCAACGAGGCGGCGGGCGTGGTGGAGGCGGTCGGCGACGGAGTGACTGAGGTCGCGGTCGGCGACCGGGTCGCGTACTGCATGAGCCTGGGCGCCTACACCGAGCGCCGGGTCATCGACGCCGCGAAGCTCGTTCGCCTGCCCGACGCCATCGGCGACCGGCAGGCGGCGGCGATGATGCTGAAGGGGTGCACCGTGCAGTACCTGGTGCGGCGCATCCATGCCGTGAAGCCGGGCGACTCGATCCTGCTTCACGCGGCGGCCGGCGGGGTCGGGCTCATCGCCTGCCAGTGGGCGAAGCACCTGGGGGCGACGGTCATCGGCACCGTCGGCAGCGACGCCAAGGCGGAGCTGGCGCGGGCCCACGGCTGCGACCACGCCATCGTATACACCCGCGAGAACGTCGTCGAGCGGGTCCGGGAACTGACCGGCGGCGACGGCGTGCCCGTCGTCTTCGACTCGGTCGGGAAGGACACCTTCGCCGCCTCTCTCGACTGCCTGCGGCCGCGGGGTCTCCTGGTCAGCTACGGCAACGCATCGGGGGCGGTGGAGCCGTTCAGCCCGGGGTTGCTGGCCGCCAAGGGGTCGCTGTTCCTGACCCGGCCGACGCTGGCCAGCTACATCGGGACGAGAGCGGAGCTGGAGGCGACCACCCGCGAGCTGTTCGAGGTGGTCGGCAGCGGCGCCGTCAAGGTCGACGTGAGCCTCGCCTTGCCGCTCGAGGATGCGGCCGAGGCGCACCGCCGACTGGAGGCGCGCGAGACGACCGGGTCGACGGTCCTGGTCATGGAGGGAGAGTGATGACGAAAGCACTGCGCATCTTTGCGGCGGGTCTCGTGGTCGGCGGCCTCGGGGCGGGGGCGCTCGTTACGGTGACGGCCCAGCCGGACGACGGGCGGAGATCGGTCAACCTGCCCGGCCGCACGACCCAGAACCCGTTGTTCAGCGACGCCATCCAGGTCGGGGACACCCTGTACCTGGCCGGTCGCCTCGGTCTCGATCCGGAGACCGGTGCGCCCCCCGCCGATGCTGGCGACGAGGCCCGCATCGTGCTCGACCAGATCGCCGCGGTCCTCGGCGAGGCCGGCATGACGATGGACGATCTCGTCAGCGTGCAGGTGTTCTGCTCGGACGTGGCCCTATACGACGAGTTCAACGCCGTCTACCGCACCTACTTCACCGGTGATCCGCCCGCGCGAGCGTTCCTCGGCAGCGGCGCCCTGCTTCGGGGTGCCCGGTTCGAGGTGATGGGCATCGCGGTGCGAAGCTGAGGGGATGGGGGCCGCCGATCGCGGTTCGGCGTTCGGGCTCCCGGGGCTCGCCGCGGCCCTGCTCGTCCTGACGGCGGCCGGGCCGCCGGTGGAGGCCGGAGGACAGGCCGGGCCGGGTCTCGGATGGGTGCGCATTCCCGCCGGCGGCTTCGAGATGGGCTGCGTCGAGTCCGATCCCGACTGCCTGGACATGGAGCGGCCCCGGCATTCGGTCCGGTTCCCCGTGCCCTTCGAGATGATGGCGACCGAGGTGACGGTCGCACAGTACTCCCGGTTCGTGCGCGACGTCGGGCATCGCGCCCCGGCCGCGCCGGGCTTCGCGCAGACGGGGAACCATCCGGTGGTCTTGGTGAGCTGGGACGACGCGGCCGCTTTCTGTACTTGGGCCGGGGCCCGGCTGCCCACCGAGGCCGAGTGGGAGTACGCGGCGCGGGCGGGCCGGCCGGGTCTGATCTACGGGCAGGGCGACGAGATCACGCGCGACCACGCGAACTACGGCGCCGATCAGTGCTGCGCGGGCGCCACCGGCGGGGCGGACGTCTGGGAGAACACGGCGCCGGTGGGGTCGTTCCCGCCCAACGAGTTCGGCGTGTTCGACATGGCCGGCAATGTCTGGGAGTGGGTGGACGGCTGGCTCGACGACGACTACTATGCGACGTCGCCCCTCGTCGACCCGCCGGGGGCGGCGACCGGCTATGCGCGCATCGCTCGCGGCGGGTCGTGGTTGAACTTCCCGGCCGCCCTCCGGACGTCGGTGCGCCTGCCCTTCGCACAGACCGGGCAGACCAGCAACGTCGGGTTCCGGTGCGCGCGCGCCGCGGGAGCGGCCGCGGCCGCCCAGTAGTCCCGCGGACCCCGGCTCGGGCCCCGCGGGCCATTCTCTGGGCGATTCCGCTGGCTTGGTCGGAGGGTCGTGCATCTCCATCTGGGCCTTGAGAGCCGCACTGTCCAAGGAACACGGCGGCTGTTCCGTGGAATTGGTCGAGTGCTCCCACTGACGAGGGTGCACGACATCATTGTCGGATGCCCGCAGGTTGGGGCCATCACGCCCCCCCGTCGGGGGAGTCGGCGGCGCGGGCGCGTCAGCGTGGTGCGCCGCGCGAGAGACACGATGCCGAATCCCATCGTCTATCGTCCGATGGAGCCCGCCGACGCCGAGGCGGTGTCGCAGTTGATGGCCCGGTCGTTCAGCGAGTTCATCGGGCCGGAGTACACCGAGGAGGGCCGGGCCGAGTTCCTGCGCCACGTCGAGCCGGCCGCGCTGATCGAGCGCACGCGGAAGAACCATGTCGTGCTGGTGGCGATGGCGGGCGACGAGCCGGCGGGAGTCGTCGATATCCGCGACAACGACCACGTGTCGCTGCTCTTCGTCGACGCCCGCTATCAGCGGCACGGCATCGCGCGCGAACTGCTGGCCCGCGCGGTGGCCGCCGCCCGCCCCGCCAAGCCCGGACTCGACCGGGTGACCGTCAATTCCTCCCGCTTCAGCGTCCCCGTCTACGAGCGCCTGGGTTTCCGGCAGACCGGACCCGAGCGCACCGTGAACGGCATCGTCTTCATTCCCATGGCCCACCATCTCGAGGCCGAGTCGTCCTGAGAAACGCGAACTCGCGCGCGGGGGGTGGCGCCGGTCCGGTCGTAACCGCACGACGGCGCGCAGGACGGCGAAAGCAGGGCCGGTCGAGGTCACGGCCCGCGTTCGGCGTCTGCCGCGCCCGTGGCCGCCGCGGGATCGCCGGACGCCGCCGGCGCCCGGCCGGGCACGGTCCAGGGCGCCCCGGTGGGGGGGACGGACTGCACGCCGAGCCCGTACCGGAACACGAGCCGGCCGCCGTGCAGGGCGGTCGCGGTCAGGAGCGCGAGCCCGACGAGGGAGAGCGTGCAGGAGGAGGCGACGGCCCATCGGGCCGTCGTGCGCCAGATGCAGGACATCGCGAGTCGCAGCGAGGCGAAGAACACGAAGAACCAGGTCGTGCGGTCGGCCCAGGCGAAGTGGGCGGTGACCGCCAGAGCGGCGTCCGGAGTGACCCGGACGGCCGCGGCCGCGCTCAGCCCGCTGAAGTACGCCGCCAGCGCGGTGACGGCCCCCGCGCAGTAGAGCGAGGTGGCCGCGTCTCGGGTCGTCCCGTGGGCGGGTCGCCGCAGGCTCAGCAGGTCAGCGGCCGCGGCCGCGGCCAAAAGCGCGATCGGGAGGTGGACGAGAAACGGGTGCGGGTTGGGCGCCCAGTCCGGCATGAGGCTTGCGCTGGCAACGGCACCCCATGTTACACCTCGGCCGCCGCCAGCCCTAGAGGACATCCGTCCCGGAGGCCTACCGGCCTGCTCGATCGTCCGCCTCGTGATAGACTCTGCGTCACTGCCGATAGGGCGATTTTACGGAGTCTCGCCGATGTCCGGCCATTCCAAGTGGCATTCGATCAAGCACAAGAAGGGCGCGGCCGACGCCAAGCGCGGCAAGCTCTTCACCCGCATCATCAAGGAGTTGACGGTCGCCGCGCGCGACGGCGGCGGCGACCCCGACAGCAACCCGCGCCTGCGCACGGTCATCGCCGACGCCAAGGCCGCCAACATGCCCGCCGACAACATCAAGCGGGCCATACGGCGGGGGACCGGCGAGGAGCCGGGGGTTCACTACGAGGAGGTGACCTACGAGGGCTACGGCCCGGGCGGCGTGGCCCTGATGGTCGAGGTGCTCACCGACAACAAGAACCGCGCCGTCGGCGAGGTCCGACACCTGCTGACGAAGCACGGCGGCAATCTCGGCTCGTCCAACAGCGTGGCGTGGCTGTTCGACAAGCGGGGCTACGTGCTCGTGGACCGGGAGGCGGTCGACGAGGAGACGCTGATGACCGCGGCCCTCGACGCCGGCGCCGACGATCTCCGTGACGACGGCGGCCACTGGGAGATCATCAGCTCGCCGGAGTCGTTCGACGCCGTCGCCGCGGCGGTCCGCGCCCTGGGGGTCGAGCCGACGTCGGCGCAGGTCGCGATGCTGCCGCAGAACTCGGTGGTCCTCGAGGGGAAGCCGGCGCAGCAGATGATGAAGCTGATGGGGGCGCTCGAGGATCTCGACGACATCCGCCACGTCTGGTCGAACTTCGACGTCAGCGAGAAGGAGATCGAGGCCTCATTGGCGTGAGGATCTTCGGGATTGACCCCGGCTCCGGGCGCACCGGATACGGTTGCATCGATTCGGACGGCAGTCGGTGCGAGCTGGTTGCGCATGGAGCGATCTCGGCGCTTTCCGGCAGTGCGTTTCCCGACAGGCTCGCCCGGATCTTCGACGCGCTGGAGGCGATGCTGGCCGCGCATCGCCCGGCCTGCGTCGCCGTCGAGGAGGTGTTCCAGGGGCGTAACGCCCGCAGCGCGCTGAAGCTCGGGCAGGTCCGCGGGGTCGCCCTGCTCGCGGCCGCCCGGGCGGGAGTACCGGTGACGGAGTACGCGCCGGCCGCGGTCAAGCAGGCGGTGGTGGGCTACGGGCGTGCGGACAAGCGCCAAGTGCAGCGGATGGTGGCGCTTCTGCTCGGCATGGACGAGCCGCCCTCGCCTCACGACGCGGCGGATGCGCTGGCCGTCGCTGTCTGTCACGCCTACGCCGGGACGCCGGCGGCGCCCGTCGGGCCGGCCGGCGCGGCCAACGCCGGGATCGGATCCTGGCGGCGGTACCGGGTGCCGGGGTGACGGATGATTGCGCGCCTTCAGGGTCGTATCGCCGAGAAGCGGCCCCACCGCGTGACCGTCGACGTGCACGGTGTCGGCTACGACCTGCACATCCCCCTCTCGACCTTCTACGGCCTCGGCGAACCGGGGTCGGAGGCGGTGTTCCGGGTGCACACGCACGTGCGCGAGGATGCCCTGGCGCTGTTCGGGTTCGCGACCGCGCTGGAGCTGCGGGTCTTCGAGCAGCTGATTGGCATCTCGGGCATCGGCCCGCGGCTGGCCCTGGCGATCCTCTCGGGCATCGAGCCGGCGGAACTCGTGCGGGCGGTGGGTCGGGGCGACGTGCGCCGGCTGACGGGCATCCCCGGCATCGGCAAGAAGACGGCGGAGCGCATGGGGCTGGAGCTGCGGGATCGGCTGCCGGCGGTCCTGGAGGCGGGACCGGAGCCGGCGGGCGACGCGCCGGGGGCGGCCCGCGGCGATCTCGTGTCGGCGTTGATGAACCTGGGCTACGGCCGGCCGTCGGCGGAACGGGCGGTGGACGCGGTGCTCGGCGCCGGCGACGGCGACGGTTCGTTCGAGCCGGCGCTCAAGCGGGCCCTGAAGGAGATCGCGCGGTGACCGCGGCCGATCCTCCACCGCGGGTGGTCAGCTCGGCCCGGCTGGGCGACGACGACCAGTTCGAGGCGGGGCTGCGTCCGCGCAGCCTCGACGCGTACATCGGACAGGAGCGGTTGCGCGAGAATCTCGAGGTCGCCATCACCGCGGCTCGTAAGCGCGGCGAGGCCCTCGACCATGTCCTCCTGTACGGTCCGCCCGGACTCGGCAAGACGACGCTGGCCCATGTCATCGGCCACGAGCTGGGGGTCGCGGTCCGGACTACGGCGGGGCCGGTGATCGAGAAACCCGGTGACTTGGCCGGCGTTCTCACCAACCTCGCGCAGCACGACGTGCTCTTCATCGACGAGATTCACCGGATGAGCCCGGTCGTCGAGGAGATCCTGTATCCGGCGATGGAGGACTACGAGCTCGACATCGTCATCGGGCAGGGGCCCGGCGCGCGGTCCGTGAAAGTGCCGCTGAAGCCCTTCACGCTGATCGGGGCCACGACCCGCGCCGGGCTGCTGACCTCTCCACTGCGAACGCGGTTCGGCATCGTGCACCGGCTCGATTTCTACCGCGACGAGGATCTGCAGGAGATCGTCCGCCGGTCGGCAGGTATCTTCGACGTGCCCATCGAGGACGCGGCGACGGTCGAGATCGCGGGCCGGTCACGAGGCACGCCGCGGGTGGCCAACCGGCTGCTCCGCCGCGTTCGCGACTTCGCGCAGGTGCGCGCGGACGGCCGTATCACCCGCGACGTGGCCCTCGGCGCCTTGAAGATGCTCGACGTCGACGCCAACGGGTTCGACGAGGCCGATCGCCGGCTGCTGCACGCCATCATCGACAAGTTCGGCGGCGGGCCGGTGGGGCTGAACAGCATCGCGGCCGCGATCAGCGAGGAGAAAGAGGCGATCGAGGACATCTACGAGCCCTTTCTGATTCAGATCGGGTTCCTCGACCGGACGCCGCGAGGGCGCGTGGCGACCGCCCGCGCCTACGACTATTTCGGGGTCCCGGCCCCGGGCCGTGGGGCACGGTTGTGGTAGCGGCGACGCCGGGAATGACGGGAATCATCCTCGCGCATCCGCGGAGACGCGCGACGCGGCCGCGCGCGGCATCCCGTGCAGCAGAACCTTCGCTACGGGCTCCCCGACGAGAATCCACATGAGCGACCCCACCACCAGCCGTCCGCTCGCCGCCCTGCGGCCGGTCCGCATCGCCTCGCTCGGCACCTGCGTGCCGCCCCGCGTGATGACCAACCAGGATCTGGAGAAGATCGTCGACACGACCGACGAGTGGATTCTCAAGCGGACCGGCATCCGCACCCGGCACATCGCCGACCCCGACGCGGCGACGTCCGATCTCGCGGTCGAGGCGGCCAGCCGGGCCATCGACCAGGCGGGGCTCACGCCGCGCGACATCGGCTTCCTGGTGGTCGGCACCACCACCCCGGACATGTTCTTTCCGAGCACCGCCTGTCTCGTCCAGCACCGGATCGGCGCCGACGGCGCCTGGGGGTTCGACCTCGGGGCGGCGTGCTCGGGCTTCACCTACGCAGTCACCACCGCGGTGCAGATGGTGGCCGGCGGGGCCCACGACCACGCGCTCGCCATCGGGGCCGACGTCATGTCCCGCATCATCGACTACCGGGACCGCGCCACCTGCGTCCTCTTCGGCGACGGTGCGGGGGCGGTGGTGGTGTCGGCCGCGGCGGACCCCGAACTCCGGGTCATCGACTTCGCCCACGAGGTGGACGGCAGCGGGGCGCCGGCCCTGCGCATGCCGGCCGGGGGCAGCCGGATGCCGGCGACGCGGGAGACCGTCGAGCAGCGGCTGCACTACGTGCATCAGGACGGCGCCGCCGTCTACAAGTTCGCGGTGCGCAAGACCCGCGACATCAGCCGGCGGGTGCTCGAACGCAACGGGCTCGAACCCGGCGACGTCGACCTCTTCGTGTCGCACCAGGCCAACCGCCGCATCATCACGGCCGCGGCCCAGCAGCTCGGTCTGCCGGAGGAGAAGGTCATGATCAACATCGACCGGTACGGCAACACGACGGCCGCCACGATTCCTCTCGCCCTCGCGGACGGGCTCGCCGAGGGACGGCTGAAGAAGGGGGACCTCGTGCTGCTCGCGTCGGTGGGGGCCGGGTTCACCGTCGGCGCGGTGCTGCTGCGGTGGGCCTGCTGATTCTGCGCCTCGGAAGTCTCGCGCCGGCGGAGCCTCCGACGCGACCGTGAGGTCGCGCACGCGCCATGCGCGTCTCCGACTTCGACTTCGACCTTCCCGCCGACCGCATCGCCCAGACGCCGACGGGCGAACGGGACGCGGCTCGCCTCCTCGTCCTCGATCGCACCACCGGCCGCCTCGGTCACCATACCGTCGGGGCGCTTCCGGCCCTGCTGGCCCCCGGCGACCTCCTAGTGGTCAATGACACTCGCGTCGTTCCCGCGCGACTGCTGGGCAGGCGCGTGCCGAGCGGGGGAGCAGTCGAGTGCCTGCTTCTATCCCGCCACGACGATGACTGTTGGGACGCCCTCGTGCATCCGGGGCAGCGGCTCCGCTCCGGCGCTCGCGTCGTCTTCGAGCGGGGCGGCCGACGGCTCTGCGGGGAGGTCCTCGCCCGCCGGTTTCACGGCCGCCGCACGGTCCGCCTGTGGACCGACGACGGCTCCGCCGTCGACGAGGTGATCGACCGAGTGGGGCACGTTCCCCTGCCGCCGTACATCCGGCGCGGCGACACGCCCGACGATGCCGAGCGCTACCAGACGGTCTACGCCGCGGTGCGCGGGTCGGTGGCGGCCCCGACGGCGGGGCTTCATCTGACCGCCGGGCTGCTGCGGGAGCTTCGGCAGCGGGGGGTCGGTGTGGCCAAGTTGACCCTGCACGTGGGCTACGGCACCTTCGCCCCCATCCGGGTGGAGCGGGTCGAGGCGCATCGGGTCGAGCCCGAGCCGTACCATGTCCCGCGGGAGACCGCGGAAGCGGTCCGACGGGCCCGCGAGGCCGGCGGGCGGGTGGTCGCGGTCGGCACGACGACGACGCGGACCCTCGAGACGGCGTGGCGGGCCGGCGGCGGCGAGCTGCGGACCGGGGGCGGCGTCAGCGACCTGTACCTGTATCCGGGCGTTGCGTTCCACGTCGTCGGGGGGCTGCTGACGAACTTCCACCTGCCCCGGTCGTCACTGCTGATGCTCGTCAGCGCCTTCGCCGGCTGGGACCGTATCCGCGAGGCCTACGCCGAGGCTCTCGGGGCGGGGTACCGCTTCTACAGCTACGGCGACGCCATGCTCATTCTGTAGGCCCCCAACCGTCGCCTTCGGCTTCGCTCGGCGGCCGACCAGCCCACCGGGGAATGCGCCTTTCCACGGCGCAGACGCCCGGGCGCCCGTGGCGATCGGACCCCACTGCCCTGAACCCCCGGAACCGGCCCCGCATCGCCCCCGCACCGGCCCCGCCGGCGCGCTCCGCGCCGGTCCCGCCCGCATCGCCCCCGCACCGGCCCCGCCGGCGCGCCCGCGCCGGTCCCGCCCGCATCGCCCCCGAACCGGCCCCGCCGGCGCGCTCCGCGCCGGTCCTGATACAATGGAACGCGCGAGTTACGCCGGTGTAGCTCAGTTGGTTAGAGCACGCGGCTCATATCCGCGGCGTCCGGGGTTCAAGTCCCTGCACCGGCACCATCTCTCCCGGCCCTTTCGGCCGAGGTATCGGGGAGCCCGAACCTGACCGTTCCCAGGCTGGCCTCCGGAATCCGCCCGTGCCGCTCGCCGACCGCGTAGCCGCGGCGGTCGAGGGGCAGGCGTCGATCCCGCGCGGGGCCGGGGTCGTCGTCGCCGTGTCGGGCGGCGGCGACTCGGTCGCGCTCCTTCATCTCCTCGCGGAGCTGGCCGAGCGCTCCCTCTTGACCCTGGCCGGCGTGGCCCATGTCAACCACCGGTTGCGAGGGGCGGCCTCCGACGAGGACGAGCGCTTCTGCCGCGACCTCGCGCGCCGGCTCGGGTTGCCTTGCCTGGTCGAGTCGGTGGCCGTGGCCGACATCGCGCGGTCGCGGCGCGTCTCGGTCGAGCGGGCCGGGCATCAGGTTCGCCACGCGTTCTTCGGGCGGGCGGCGGCGGAGCTGGGCGCCGGTCGGGTGGCGCTGGGCCACACGATCGACGACCAGGCGGAGACGGTGCTGCTTCGGCTCATCAGAGGGGCCGGCACGGCGGGGCTGTCGGGGATGCGGCCGCGGAACCGCCTGCTGGTGCGGCCGCTGCTGGCGATCACGCGGGCCGAGTTGCGCCGCTATCTCCGGGACCGGGGAATCCCGTTCCGCGAAGACGCGTCGAATGCCGACCGACGCGTGCCCCGGAACCGGGTGCGGCACGAGCTGCTGCCGCATCTGCGGACCTACTCGCCGGGGATCGTCGAGGCGCTCGCGCGCCACGCGGACATCGCGCGGGCCGACGAGGCGTGGCTGAGTCGCCGGGCAAACGAAGCGGCCGCCGATCTCGTCTTACAGGATGGGGGCTCCGTCGAGCTGGACGCGGCCGGACTCGCCGCGCTCCCGCCGGCCCTCGCCCGCCGCGTGGTGCGGGACGCCCTCGCCCGGGTCGCCCCGAATCGTGAGGTCGGGTTCGACCCCATAGAACGGGTGCGGCGGATGGCGGCCGAGGCCCCTTCACGGGCGGACGTGCCGGGTTGCCGGGTCGAGCGGGTGGGCGGCCGCGTGCGTCTCGTTCCCCGCCGGGGCCGCGGCGCGCCGGCGCCCTGCCGCGGTTTCGCCTATCGGCTGGAAGTGCCCGGCGAGGTCTTGGTGCCCGAGGCCGGCGTGCTGGTCCGGGCCGAGGTCGTCGAGGCGGGCGGGGCCGGCGCCTCCGGTCCCGGCCGCGGGGCGGCGAGCGGTCGAGGCGAACGGACCGCGGTCGTCGCGTGGCCCGCCGCGGCGCCGCTCGTCGTGAGGAGCTGGCGGCCCGGGGACCGGTATCGGCCGGCGGGCCTGGGGGGACGCAGCCGGAAGCTCCAGGACCTGTTCGTGGACCGCAAGGTCCCCCGGGCCGAACGCACGCGGATTCCGCTCGTGCTCGACGCCGCGGGGCGTGTCGTCTGGGTCGTGGGCTTCGGCATCGGCCACGGCGCTTGCCCCGGCGAGGGGGGCGAAAGCGTGCTATTCTTGAAGGTCAGCTATCTGGGGGAGACTCTGTGAACTCGACGACACGCAGCCTGCTGTTCTGGATGCTTCTCGTGGTCGTGGTCCTGGCGATCTGGAACTTGTCGTCCCAGTTCCGGACCGGCGAGAACGACGTCGCGTTCAGCGAGTTCGTCCGTTGGGTCGAGACCGGCCAGGTCGACCGCGTCGAGCTGTCGGGTAACGAAGTCGCCGGAACCGACTCGAGCGGCCAGCCGTTCCGCACCTACGCACCGCCGCAGTACGAGGGGCTGGTCAACCTGCTCATCGAGCGCGACGTGGTCATCGAGGCGCGGGAGGCGGCGGGGAGCCCGTGGGCGACGCTGCTGTACTCGTGGGCCCCCATCCTCCTCGTCATCGGATTCTGGGTCTTCTTCATGCGCCAAGTGCAGAGCGGCGGCAACAAGGCGCTCTCCTTCGGCAAGAGCCGGGCGAAGCTGTCGTCGAGCGCGCAGAAGAAGGTCACTTTCAAGGATGTCGCGGGCGTCGACGAGCCCAAGGAAGAGCTGCAGGAGATCATCGAGTTCCTGCGCGAGCCCCAGAAGTTCCAGAAGCTCGGCGGCCGCATTCCCAAGGGCGTCCTCCTGATGGGGCCGCCGGGAACCGGAAAGACCCTCCTCGCGCGGGCGGTGGCCGGCGAGGCCAACGTGCCGTTCTTCTCCATCAGCGGGTCCGACTTCGTCGAGATGTTCGTCGGCGTCGGCGCGTCGCGGGTCCGGGACCTCTTCGAGCAGGGCAAGAAGAACGCGCCCTGTATCGTGTTCATCGACGAGATCGACGCGGTCGGGCGGCACCGCGGCGCCGGCCTCGGCGGGGGGCACGACGAGCGGGAGCAGACGCTCAACCAGTTGCTCGTCGAAATGGACGGGTTCGAGTCGAACGAGGGTGTCATCCTCGTCTCCGCCACCAACCGGCCCGACGTCCTCGACCCGGCGCTGCTCCGGCCCGGCCGGTTCGACCGCCGCATCGTCGTGAACCGCCCCGACGTCAAGGGGCGCGAGGGCATTCTCGGCGTTCACACCCGCAAGATCCCGCTCGCCGACGACGTCGACGTGCACGTGCTCGCGCGGGGGACCTCCGGCTTCTGCGGGGCCGATCTCGCCAATCTCGTCAACGAGGCCGCCCTCAACGCCGCCCGTTACAACCAGAAAACGGTGGCGATGCAGGACTTCGAGTTCGCCAAGGACAAGGTGATGATGGGGTCCGAGCGGCGCTCTCTCATCATCAGCGACGAGGAGAAGCACGTGACGGCGGTGCACGAGGCGGGCCACGCCCTCCTCGGCGTCGAGCTCGAGAACGCCGACCCCGTGCACAAGGTGACCATCATTCCTCGCGGCATGGCCCTCGGCGTCACGCAGCAGTTGCCCCTGGACGACAAGCACAACTACTCGGCGGTGTACCTGCACGACCAGGTCGCGGTGCTCCTGGGCGGGCGGATCGCCGAGGAGATCACCAACACCACGGTGACCACCGGGGCCGGCAACGATCTGGATCGGGTCACGGACTTGGCCCGCCGGATGGTCTGCGAGTGGGGCATGAGCGAGACGGTCGGGCCCCTCACGTTCGGCCGCAAGGACGAGGAGATCTTCCTGGGCCGCGACTTCGCGCAGCACAAGGACTACAGCGAAGAGACCGCGATCCGCATCGACCAGGAGATCAAGCGCATCGTCACCGAGAACTACGAGAGGGCGCGGTCGATTCTCGAGAACAAGAAGAGCGAGCTGCTGCGCATCGCCGAAGAGCTGTTGGCGCGCGAAGTGCTGTCAGGCGATCAGGTCCGGCGCATCGTCGCCGGCCAGTCGCTCGAGGAGCCGGTGCCTCCCGCCGCGCCGTTCGTCTCGGACAAGCCCGCCAGCCCCGAGGCGGCGCGACCGCCGGTGGTGCCGCCGCTCGGCAAGCCGCTGCCGCAGGAATGACGCATCCGGCGGCCCGTCTCGCCACCACGGGCCGCCAGCACCCTGCCGCATCGGGCAGGGGTCCGCTGCTCCGTCCATCGAGACAGGTTCCCGCCTCGACCCCGCGGGAGGCCTGTCCGCGCCGTCGAGGGATAGCTCGCGATGCAGGCTCGCCGCCGCTACACGTTGCCGCTGCCCGACGCCCCGCCGCTCGTCCTCGGTGAGCGGACGCTGGTGATGGGCGTGGTCAACGTGACCCCCGACTCCTTTTCCGATGGCGGCCGGTGGCAGGATCCGGGGCGGGCGGCCGACCATGCCCTGGCCCTGGAAGCGGCTGGCGCGGATCTGATCGATGTCGGAGGCGAGTCGACGCGGCCCGGCGCCGATCCGGTGCCGGCCGCCGAGGAGCGCCGCCGCGTCGTTCCGGTGCTGGAGCGGCTGGCCGGGCAGGCCCGGGCCCCGTTGTCGGTCGACACGTCCAAGGCGTCGGTCGCGCGAGCCGCCGTCGATGCCGGAGCCGCGATGGTCAACGACGTGTCCGGCCTGAGGCGTGATCCGGCTCTCGTCGGGGTGGTGGCGGCGAGCCGCGCCGCCCTTGTCGTCATGCACAGTCGCGGGTGCTCGCGGGACATGTACCGCGACGCCTGCTACGGCGACGTCGCGGCCGAGTTGGCGCGCGAGCTGCAAGCGTCGGTCGCGGCGGCGGTCGCGGGCGGGATGGAACGGTCGAGAGTTCTCGTCGATCCCGGTCTCGGCTTCGCCAAGCGGGCGGGCCAGACCTACGCTGCCCTCGCCGCCCTCGGCCGGCTCGCCGTGCTCGACCGGCCCATTCTCGTCGGGCCGTCGAGGAAGTCGTTTCTCGCCGGCCGCGGAGACGGCGGCCCCGCGGATCGCGACTGGGCGACCGCCGCCGCGGTGACGGTGGCGGTCCTCGAGGGCGCGCACGTCGTCCGGGTGCACCGCGTCCGGGAGATGCGGCAGGTGGCCGACGTTGCGGACCGGTGCCGCGCCGCCCACGAGCCCCGCCGTCAGGCCCAGCCCCGGGGGGCGGCCGCCGCGCCGGCCGGCGCGCCCGTCGAGCTGCCGAGGTCGGTGTGATGGAGGGCCTCGCGGGGCTGTTGCAGCCGAGTCGGATCGGGTGGTGGGATCTGCTGGACATCGCGATCGTGTCCGTGCTGATCTACGAGCTCCTGAAGCTGCTTCGGCGCACGCACGCCGTCCAGATTCTCATCGGCGGCGGCTTGATCGTGCTGCTCTACTACGCCGCCCAGTTCACGCCCCTCCAGACCCTCAACTGGCTCATCGGCGATATGTTCGGCTATGCGGTGTTCGCGGTGATCGTGCTGTTCCAGGGCGACATTCGCCGCGCCCTCGCCCGTCTCGGGCGCGCGCCGTTCTTCCGCTACGTGAACCGGCCGGCCGCGATCGACCAGACCATCGAGGAGGTGGTGGTCGCTCTGCGCATGCTCGCCGAGCGGAGGGTCGGCGCGATCGTGGCCATCGAGAGGGCGATCGGCCTGCGCAACTACGTCGAGAGCGGCATTCCCGTCGACGCCAGGGTCAGCTACGACCTGTTGGTGACGGTGTTCCAGCCCGGTTCGCCGCTCCACGACGGGGCGGTCGTGATCCAGCAGGATCGGATCGCGGCCGCCGCCTGCTTTCTTCCCCTGAGCGTCGATACCCCGGTTGCCCGCAAGTTCGGGACCCGTCACCGGGCGGCCATCGGGCTGAGCGAGGAGACCGACGCCATCTTGCTGGTGGTGTCGGAAGAGACCGGGCTCGTGTCCCTGGTGGTGGACGGCCAGATGGAGTCGGACCTCGAGCCGGAGCGGCTGAGGTATCGCATCGAGGCCCTCATGCAGCATTGGCCGTTCGGGCGGGGGCGCCGGGCGGCGGCGGGAGCGGAGTCATGAGGACCCTACGGAAGCTGGGGCTCAAGCTGTTCTCGATTGCGCTGGCGGTGGCGTTGTGGCTCGTCGTCTCGGGCGAGCCGATCGCCGAGCGCGGCGTGCGGATCCCTCTCGCCTTCGAGAACCTGCCCGAGTCCATGGAGATTCTCGGCGATCCCCCGCAGAGCGTCGACGTGCGACTGCGGGGTTCCTCGGGGACCCTGCGGCGGCTCGACGCGCGCGACATGGCCGCCATCATCGATCTGGAGTCGGAGCACGCCGGGGCGCGGATCTTCGACATGACCTCCGATCGGGTGCGGACTCCCCTCGGCATCGAGGTGACCCAGGTCATTCCGTCGACCATCTCGTTGACCCTCGACGTCTCGGCCAGCCGGGTCGTGCCCATCGTCCCGGAGGTTCGGGGGGCGCCCGCCGCCGGCTTCGTCGTGGGCGCGGTCGAGGTCGAGCCGGCCCGCGTCGAGGTCGAGGGGCCGGAGAGCCGGCTCCACGACCTGGTCGAGGCGATGACCGAGCCGATCGACGTGACCGGCCTGTCGGCGCCGCTGCGGCGGATGGTGACGGTCGGAGTCGACGATCCGTATCTGCGGCTGGCCACCCCGGGGGCCGCCCGGGTGACGATCTCGATCGTCCGGCCCCCGGGCCGCGGAGGGGGCAACGGCACGGGGACGGACGACGTTCCGACCGGGTGGGGCGCCCGGGATTGAGGGGTTCGTCACCGGACGGCTCGACACCGATGGCCGGCAGTCTGTTCGGGACCGACGGGGTGAGGGGCGCTCCCGGAGAGCCGCCGCTGGACCGGCCGACGCTGATTCGCCTGGGAGCGGCGATCGCGGCGGCCTCCCGCACCGGTTCCGGACCCGGTCGCGTGCTCATCGGCCGGGACACCCGAGAATCGGGCGAGTGGATGGCCGGCGCGCTGGCCGAGGGCGTGACCGGTGCGTCGGGCCGCCCCGTGGACGCGGGAGTGCTGTCCACGCCCGCGGTGTCGTTCCTGACCCGGGACGGTGGCTACGACGCAGGCCTCGTCGTCTCCGCCTCGCACAACCCCTACCAGGACAACGGGGTCAAGGTGTTCACCGCCTCCGGCGAAAAGGCGGACGCGGATCTCGAGGCCCGCATCACCGCGTCGGTCGCCGCCCGCGCCGCCGGTCCGCCGGCCGCGGCGGTCGCTCCCGTCGATCGGGTGTCCATCGCCGAAGCCTACCTCGATCACACCGCCGGCATTCTCCGGGCGGTCTCGGTTCCGGCCGGGTTCCGGATCGCGGTCGACTGCGCCAACGGCGCCACGAGCCGCCTTGCGCCCGCCGTGCTCCGCCGGCTCGGGCTGGTTCCCGTGGTCCTCCACGATCGGCCGGACGGGCGGAACATCAACCTCGGATGCGGCTCGACCCATCCCGGCTCCCTCGGACGCGCCGTCGTCGAGCGGGCCTGCGACCTCGGCGCCGCCTTCGACGGCGATGGCGACCGCGTGGTGCTGGTCGATCACCGGGGCAGGCCGGTCCCGGGCGACGCGGTACTGCTGACCGCCGCCCGGTGGCTCGCGGCGCAAGGTCGTCTCCCGCATCGAGGGGTCGCGGCCACGGTGATGAGCAACATCGCTCTCGATCAGACCCTAGCCGCCGAAGGCATCGCGCTGCATCGTTGCGCGGTGGGCGATCGCCTCGTGCGAGCCGAGATGCGGCGTCGCGGGCTCGCTCTCGGGGGAGAGCAGTCGGGCCACGTCATCTTCGCCGACCACCTGCCGACGGGAGACGGGCTCGCCACGACCCTGATGATCCTGCGGGCGATGTTCGATACCGGACGGACGCTGGCCGACCTCGCCGGGGACCTGACGCTCCGACCCCAGGTGCTGCTGAACGTCGAGGTACGCCATCGCGCACGGCTGGAGGAGCTGCCGGGCGTGCCGTCGCTCATCGAGGCGGCGGCCCGGCAGCTCGGCCGCGACGGCCGCGTGCTGGTGCGCTACTCGGGCACGGAGCCGCTGCTCCGGATCATGATCGAGGGACCCGACGAGGCCCGGATTCGCACGCTCGCCGAGGCGATTGCGGACCGCGTGCGGGCGGAGATCGGCGCCCAGGGAGGTGTGCGCGAGTGATTCGGAGGGGCCTCCGCCCGCCACTGGGCGCGGCGGCGCCCGACGGCAACGCCGTCTGTGGACGGCGCTCGGGTGCGTTGTTATGATCGATGGGTTCCGGCGCAAGGCGTCTTCGCCCTCGAACGGCGGGGACTCCTGGATGGTCGGGTTGGGCGCCAGGCGCCGCCGCGGGCGGCGATTGGCGGGCTAGGTCCCATGAATCGAATCGAGCCGCTTCCTCTCGCCGTGTCGCTCGTGCTCGCGGTCGGCCTCATGGGCTGGATCGTCTGGAGCCAGCGCCCCGAGCCGCCGGTCGAGGTCGCTCCCGCCGCTCCCGCCCCCGCCGCGGCGGAAGCCCGGTCCGACCCCGACGTGCCGGAGCCGCTGCCGATCGACGAGGATCGCGCCGCCGCCCTGCGGGCGGCCGCCGACGCGGCGCCAGACGACGTCCGGAGCCGCGTCGATCTGGGCAATCTGTACCACGAGGCGCGCCGTTTCGAGGAGGCGGCCCCGTGGTTCGAGGCGGCGCTCGCCCTCAGCCCGGACCTCGTCGACGTGAGCACCGATCTCGGCGTGGCGTACTACTACCTAGGCTCGGTCGATCGCGCCCTGGCCCAGTTCGACCGCTCGCTGGAGATCGACCCCGCCCATGCCGGGACGCTGCTGAACCTCGGCATCGTGCGGTACTTCGGCAAGCAGGATCTCGCCGGCGCCCTCGAGGCCTGGGAAGATCTGCAGCGCGTGGCCCCGGACAGTCTCGAGGCATTCGCGGCGGCCGACGCCGTCGAGCGCTTTCGCGCGGCGCACCCGTAGTCCGTTGCGGCATCGCCCGACCCCGGACGTCTGCGCCGCGGGACCGCCCGCCCGCGAAGGGCGTGCGCCATGGAACGGCGCGGACTCCGGCAGGGCTCGGTCGGACGGCAATCGAGAGCTGCAGGCGACGCTCTCCCGGCTGGGAGGGTGGGTGGCGTCGTCAGGGCCGCAGGCGTCTCGCGTCAGCGGGACTTCCCAGCGCGGCCACAGGCCGCGCGGCGACGGTTTCACGGGCTTGGTGAAGACATGGCGTTTGCCTGGCTCATCCGGTTTCTCGTGGCGGCGGTCGCGGTGCGGATGGCCTGGAAGTTTTTCAGCGGGCTGTTGGAGGGCGCCGCCCAGCGCCCCAGGGTGGCGCCCCGGCAGGGCGTGATGCTGGTGCGCGACCCCGTCTGCGGCACCTATGTCGATCGGACCCGGGCCGTCAGCGCGCGGGGCGGCGGGGAGGTCCGCTATTTCTGCTCCGAGGACTGCCGCACCGCGTACCGGCAGGGCCGGCGAAGGTCCGCCGCCCGCGCGTGACGACCGACGCCCGTGGCGAGATCGCGCGTCGCGCCGTGCCCGGGAAGGCCGGCGTTGCCGCCGAGGCGCGGGATCGGCGCGGCTCGACCGAGCCGACCTTCGCCACCGGCTCCGGCAAGCGGCAGGACGACCATGGGGAACGACGAGCGGGTGCGGGCGGACATCGTCGAGGTCGGGCGGCGGCTGCACGACCGCGGGTTCGTGGCGTCGAACGACGGCAACATCAGCGTCCGGATGGGCGACGACCGGCTCGTGACCACCCCGACCGGCGTGTCGAAGGGGTTCATGACCCCCGACATGATGGTGACGACGGACCTCGCCGGCCGCAAGCTGGCCGGCGACCGCGAGCCGTCGTCCGAGCTCCTCATGCATCTCGCCGTGTACGAGCACCGGCCCGAGGTTCGGGCCGTGGTGCATGCGCATCCCCCCACCGCGACCGGCTTCGCGGTGGCCGGCATCCCCCTCGACCGCGCGGTCCTCGCCGAGGTCGTCTGCACCCTCGGCAGCATTCCCATCGCCGACTACGGCACGCCGTCGACGAGCGAGCTCGCCGACGCGGTACGGCGGTATATCCGCGCCCACGACGGGCTGCTGCTGGCGAACCACGGCGCCTTGACCGTCGCCGACGCGCTCTACCCCGCCTATTACAAGATGGAGACGGTGGAGCATTTCGCGCGCATCAGCCTCGTGGCCCGGCAGCTCGGGCGCGAGCATCTGCTCTCGCGGGAAGAGGTGAACCGCCTGCAGGGACTTCGGGACCGCTACGGCATTGCCGCGCCGGCCCCGCTCTGTCCCCCGGACGGCGGGGAGGACGGCGAGGACGGGGAGTGCCAAGTGCTGGAGGCGCCGTCGAGCCCCGGCCGGAGGCTCGTCGACCCCGAGGCGCCGGCGCCGGCGCCGGCGTCCCCGGACGTCCCGCCCGCCGCCGCCGACGGGCCGCGGTCCCGCGCCGGCGGGGTTCCTGGAGACGACGACGAAGTTCGACTAACATACCGCGAGCTGACGGCGCTGATTGCGGACGCCGTCACGCAGTTGCGTTAGGCGCCCGCGGCGGAAACCCGCTCTGCACCGGTCGGATGCAGCGCGGGCCCCGCCGGGCTCCGAGAGCGCGGGAGGCGTGCGATGGGTGAGGCGCTCGGCATGGTGGAAACGAAGGGGCTCGTCGCGATGATCGAGGCGTCCGATGCCATGGTGAAGGCCGCCAACGTCACCCTGGTCGGCTGGGAGAAGATCGGCGCCGGCTTCGTGACCGCGATCGTCCGCGGTGACGTCGCCGCGGTGAAGGCGGCGACCGACGCCGGCGCTGCGGCGGCCCGCCGGGTCGGCGAGCTCGTCTCCGTCCACGTCATCCCGCGGCCCCACGCCAACCTGGAAGACGCCCTGCCCATCGGCAAGAGCACCGCCTCGTAGCACTCCGTCGCCATGATTCTCGCGAAGGTGGTGGGGACCGTCGTCGCGACCCGCAAGGACGATCGTCTCGTCGGGAGCAAGCTGCTGCTCGTGCAGCCGGTGCAACCGGGCGGGACGCCGCGGGGCGCTCCCCTCGTGGCCGTCGACACCGTGGACGCGGGGGCCGGAGAGCAGGTGCTGGTCGTCAGCGGCAGCTCCGCCCGGATGGCGGCGGGAATGACGGATCGCCCGGTCGACGCGGCCATCGTGGGGATAGTCGACAGCGTCGACGCCGACTGAGCGAGGATCCTGAGGTGGCGACGTTCGAGCTGCACTTCGACCCTGTGAATGACAGCCCGTCCGGTTGCAGCCCGGCCGGCTGCCTCCACCGGCGCGGGTCTTTCCGTTCGCCCCGCCAATGCGCATCTCCGGTCGCTCTGGAGGCCCGACGCCGGAGAGAACGAGGGTTGCGCCGGTGGAGACGGTGAGCGCCGGCGGCGAGGAGTAGATGCAGCTCGCGCGGGTCATCGGCAACGTGGTCGCTACCCGGAAGGACCCCGGGCTCGCCGCGGCGACGCTGCTGGTGCTGCAGCCGTTGTCGCCGGGGCGCGAGCCGGCGGGGCCGCCGCTCGTCGCCGTCGATTCGGTCGGCGCGGGGGTGACCGAGGAGGTGTTCTTCGTGCGCGGCCGCGAGGCGTCCCTGCCGTTCCTGCCGCGGCGGGTGCCGACCGATGCCTGCGTCACCGGCATCTGCGACCACTGGAGCGGCGGCGGGGACCGGCCGGCCGCGTCGCCGCCGGGACCGACGCCGCAGGAGTAGACGGTGCGGCTCGCTCGCGTGGTCGGTTCGGTGGTCGCGACCCGCAAGCAGCCCGCCCTGATCGGCGCCCGGCTGCTGCTCGTCGAGCCGATCGACGCCGACGGCGGTCCTGTCGGGGACACTCAACTGGCCGTCGACGCGGTGGGCGCGGGTCCCGGCGAGGTGGTGCTGCTGGTGTTGGAGGGCCGCGCGGCGGGGGCCGCGCTCGGCCGGCCCGGCGCCCCGGTCGACGCCGCGATCGTCGGCATCGTCGACCCGCGCGACGCCGCCGCGTCCTGATTCTCACCATCTCCGGAGAAACGGGCTCCGTGCCGTCGTCCCCTCGATGAACGAGAACGCACCCCGCGTCTTCGTGACGCGCCGCATGCCCTCGTCGGTGCTGGCCCCGCTCGAGGCGGCGTGCGTCGTCGACCGGCACGACTCCACCGACCCGCTGCCGAAGGCCGCGCTGTGCGAGCGCGTCGCCGGCAGGCAGGGTCTTGTCTGCATGTTCGACGACCGCATCGACGACGCCGTGCTCGCGGCCGGCGACCGGCTGAAGGTGGTGGCCACCGTCGCCGTCGGCTTCGACAACATCGACGTCGCGGCCGCCGCTGCCCGCGGTATCGTGGTCACCAACACGCCGGACCTCGTCACGGGAGCGACGGCCGAGCTCACCTGGGCGCTGATTCTCTCGGTGACCCGCCGCCTCGGCGAGGGCGACCGCACCATCCGCGGCGGCGGGTGGCGGGGCTGGACGTTCGAGTTCCTGCTGGGGTCCGAGCTGCGCGGCAAACAGCTCGGCGTCGTGGGGGCGGGGCGCATCGGCCGCGCGGTGGCGGCCATCGCCCCGGCGTTCGGCATGCGGCCGGTCTTCGCGGCGCGCCCGGGCCGGGCGCCGGCCCCCGCGGCGGACGGCGATGTGCCGGTGTTGTCGCTCGACGAGCTGCTGCTGACGTCCGACGTAGTGTCTCTGCATGTGCCGCTGACGGCCGAGACCCGGCACCTCGTCGACCGGCGGAAGCTGGTGCGCATGAAGCGCTCGGCGGTGCTGGTGAACACGTCGCGGGGCGGCGTCGTCGACGACGAGGCCCTGGCCTGGGCCCTCGACGAGCGGCTCATCGCCGGCGCCGGCCTCGACGTCTTCGAGGGCGAGCCGCGCGTGCACCCGGAGCTGGTGGGGCGGGAGAACGTCTGCCTGACCCCCCACCTGGGCAGCGCCACCCGGGAGACCCGCACCGCGATGGCCCGACTCGCGGTGCACAACGTGATCGAGGTGCTGGGAGGCCGGCCGGCGGTGACCCCGGTCGAAACACCGTGACGGCCCCGAAGCCGTCAGGTCGGGGTCCATGCCCGCGAGCCCGGCCCGCGACCGATCCCGGAGCGTGGGCCACTATCAGGGCAAGCAGCAGGCTCGGGCGCAAGCGATGAGCGCTCCCGGGCCCACGACCGGCCCGAGGAGCGCCGGCCCGACCGTTCGCCGGTCGCATGCGGCAGGGCCGTTCGATACGGGTCTAACGGCGTTGCTGGGACCGGGGAACATGTTGACCGTCAACGAGATCTTCTACTCGATCCAGGGCGAGTCCGACTACGCGGGCCGCCCCTGCGTCTTCGTGCGCCTGACCGCCTGCGACCTCCGCTGCGTCTGGTGCGACACCCCCTACGCGTTCCACGAGGGTCGCAAGCGCGAGGTCGACGAGGTCGTGGCCGAGGTCGAGGGCTACGGGTGCCCGCTCGTGGAGATCACGGGCGGCGAGCCCTTGCTGCAGCCCGACGTCTATCCTCTGATGGACCGCCTGCTCGCGGCCGGCGCCACCGTGCTGATCGAGACCGGTGGGCACGTCAGCCTCGAACGGGTGCCGGCCGACGTCGTCAAGGTCGTGGACGTCAAGTGCCCCGGCAGCGGCGAGTCGCACCGCAATGACTGGGGCAACCTGGCCCGCCTCGCCGGCCGCGACCAAGTGAAGTTCGTCATCGCCGACCGCGCCGACTACGAGTACGCCCGCGACGTGGTGCGTCGGTACGCGCTCGACGCCCGCCCCGCTGCGGTCCTGTTCTCACCGGTGCACGGGGTCCTGCCGCCCGAGCGGCTCGCCGGTTGGGTGCTCGCGGATCGGCTGGGGGTGCGTCTGCAGGTGCAGCTGCACAAGTACCTGTGGGGGGCGGAGGCACGCGGTGTGTAGGGAGGCGAGGGTCGCAACGCAGTCGTCAAGCCATCGCGCCGGCGATTCCGGCCGCCTGGACACGGTTGCCTGCGGGCCGGTTTTCCACCCGACCCTGCGGCGGCTCGTTCCGTCCTGCGGCGCCGATGCCCGGGCGCCGCGCCCGCCGGCCCGCAGCCGGCAGCCCGCAGAAGTGACCCTGCAACCATGACTGATGCGCCGCGACGCCCCGCCGTCGTGCTGCTCAGCGGCGGACTCGACTCGTACACCGCCGCCGCCATCGCCCGCGCCGACGGGTTCTCGCTGTTCGCGCTGACCGTGCGCTACGGCCAGGTCCACGCCTGCGAGATCGAGGCGGCCCGGCGCGTCGCGGGGGCCCTCGGTGTCGCGCGTCACTTGGAGATCGAGGTCGACCTCGCCGCGTTCGGGGGCTCGTCGCTGACCGGCCACGGCGCCGTCGAGCGGGACCGGTCGCCCGAGCGCCCAGGCATCCCCTCGACCTACGTGCCCGCCCGCAATACCGTGCTCCTGTCACTCGCCCTCGGCTGGGCCGAGGTGATCGGGGCCGCCGACCTCGTCATCGGGGTCAACGCTCTCGACTACTCCGGCTACCCCGATTGCCGCCCCGAGTACCTGGCGGCGTTCGAACGAACGGCCCGGCTCGCCACCCGGGCCGGCGTCGAGGGCGCGCGCTTCCGCGTTCACGCGCCCCTGATCGATTGGACCAAGGCGCAGATCATCGCCCGGGGCGCGTCGCTCGGGCTCGACTACGGCCTCACCCACAGCTGCTACGCCCCCGAGCCGGACGGCCGCCCCTGCGGCCGCTGCGACAGCTGCCAGCTGCGCGCCCGCGGCTTCGCCGAGGCCGGCCTGACGGACCCGGTGTCGGTGTAAGAGGCGACGGCCGGCCCGGGCGCGGATACGCTCCGGACCGACCGCAGGGGATTCGGGGAGCCCGACTCAGGCTTCGAGGACGGCGTTCAGCGAGATGGCGGCGTTCATCAGTTTGGAGATCGGGCAGCCGGTCTTCGCGTTATTGGCGGCGGTGTCGAACGCTTCCTGGCTGGCGCCGGGGACCCGCGCCGTCGTCTCGAGGTGGATCTTCGTCACCGTCGGGCCGCTGTCGAGCATTTCCAGGGTCACCGTCGCGGTGGTGGTGACGTGGTCCGGGGTCAGTCCGGCCTCGCCGAGCTGGGCCGAGAGGGCCATCGAGAAACAGCCCGCGTGGGAGGCCGCGATCAGCTCCTCCGGGTTCGTGCCCGCGCTGCCCTCGAAACGCGTGGCGAACGTGTACGCGGTGTCCGACAGCTCGCCGCTGGCGCTTGAGATCGCGCCGCTCCCGCCCTTCAGGTTGCCCTTCCAGACGGCCGATGCCTTGCTTTCCATTTGTCCTCCTGGGATTCCGGCGCCGCGCCCCGCGGGGCTTGCGGGCCGGACGGTGTCCATGGGTCCGCGGGCCCCGGCGCGCAGACGCCAAGGCGCACAGACTCTAGATCGGTTCGGTCGCAAAGCGCAACCGGCGCCAGCCGCTCCTCGCGGTCGGCGCACCGGGTCGCCGGCGCCCCCGTTGTCGATTGACGGACGGGGCAGGTTCGCCGTAGGGGCCGTTACCGGAGCAGCACCGGCAGCCTGATGATCCGGTCATCGTCGACGGTGACGACGAGGGCGTGCACGCCGGTCTGCCAGCTCCCGTCGGGCGAGACGAAGAACGCATCGCCGCGGACCCCGCCCCGCGCCTCGATGCGGAGGATCCGGTCCGGAATCCGGTCGGAGTCCTCCACCCCGAAGTCGAAGCGGTGGAAGCCCCTGTCGATCCGGCTCCGGGGAAAGGCGAAGCTCAGCCGGTCGGGCCAGCTCGACCGCTCGTCGAGGAGTCGCCGCACGCCTTCGATGTCCAGGTCGCGCTCGCGCTCCGTCGCGGGCGGCGCCGCGATGCCGTCCGGCCGCACCAGCACGATGTCTTCCCGCCGGATCGTCAGGGCCTCGGACGCGGCGAGACCGAGCGTGATGACCAGCCAAGGCGAGTCGTGGTGGCGCTGCGAGTAGCGGTACGAGGCACTTGCGAGCACGACCCCGTCGTCGTAGACCACGAGGTGGGGCTCACCGGCGCGGGGGTCGGGGAAGCGGACGTTGGGGAAGTCGCCCCGGGTGAGGCGGAACGGCTGCGCCAGGGCCGGCGCGCTGAATGCCGGCGTGGCGATCGCCGCGAGGAGGAGTCCGCGGACCAGGAACGTGGCGACCGCTCGCCGCTTCGGCAAGGCCAACTCCTCTGTGGTTCGACGCGGTTCCCGATGCTAACGAGGCTCCGCCTCGGACCGACGAGGCACGCAGGTCCGGGTAATCCTCGGCCTGGGAGTGGGTTCTGTCGGCGGCGAAGAAAACACGATCAAGACTGGACCCATCTGAAGATGCGACCGCCCAGGGAGTCTATTCACGCAAGAATGCGGTAGTCAAGGCCGGCCGCAGGCGCGAGCCGCACGCCGCGGGTGCGATGCCTGGCGACCGGCGGTCGGGCCCGCGCGCTGCTGTCGCCTGGCAGAGCCGCCGCCCGCCCATCCAAGCCGTCACGGCGGTCCGCCGTGGGCACGACGTCGCGAGGCCGGCGCCCTCGGGCCGGCTCTGGACCGTCCCGTCGCGACCCCGTATGATGGCCGACACGCGCGGCCGGCGGCGTCGACGCGGGCCGCGACGGGAGTTCGGCGGCCGCCGCCCTGCCGGTCGCGACTCGATGGAGGTCGATCATGAAGAAGACGGCTGGACTGCTGGCGCTACTCCTGGCCCCGGGGTCGGGCCCCGGACTCGCCCAGACCGCGGGCGATCTGATCAATGACGCGCGGACCCCCGAGGACGTGCTCCTTCACAGCATGGGGTACGACCGCAAGAGCTACAGCCCTCTCGACCAGATCGACGGTTCCAACATCCACCGGCTGGTGCCCATCTGGAGCACGAGCCTGATGAACCAGTCGGGCGAGCTGGCCGCGCCCGCCATCCACGACGGAGTCCTCTACGCCATCAACGGGAGCTGGACCTTCGCCATCGATCTGGAGACGGGCCGGCAGATCTGGCGCACGCCGGTGGTCCTCGAGGAGGGGGCGCGGCGGCGCAGCAGCTTCAATAGGGGCGGCCCGGTCATCTACGAGGGCCGGCTCTTCCGGGTCACCGTCGACAACCATGTCCTCGCCCTCGACATGGAGACCGGCGAAGAGCTCTGGAACCAGAAGTTCGCTGACGGGGCCGAGGGCTACTATGCGACGGGCGCGCCGATGATCGCCAACGGCGTACTCATCTCGGGGATGTCCGGCGGCGAGTCGACCACCCGCGGCTTCCTCGACGGCTGGGACCCCGCCACCGGCGAGAAGCTGTGGCGCCGCTACACCATCCCCGGCCCCGGCGAGCCCGGCCACGAGACGTGGCCCGCCGGCACCGACGCGTACCTGTACGGCGGGGCGCCGACGTGGCGCACCGGCTCGTACGACCCCGAGCTCGACCTCGTCTACTGGGGGACCGGCAACGCCGAGCCCTACGACCCGGCGACGCGCGGCGGACTCGACAGCCTCTACGCGTCGACGGTACTCGCCCTCCGCCCCCGGACGGGCGAGATCCATTGCTACTACCAGTACACCCCCAACGACGTGTACGACGTGGACGGCGTCGACGAGCAGGTGCTGGCCGATCTCGAGGTCGACGGCGAGATACGCAAGGTCATGATCCAGGCCAACAAGAACGGCTTCCTCTACACCGTCGACCGCACCGACTGCTCGCTCATCGCCGCCCACCCCTACGTCTTCGTCAACTGGGCCACCCACATCGACCTCGAGACGGGCCGGCCGGTGCTGACCGACCTGTACCGCGACTTCCTCGCCGGCGAGGAGGTCTACATCTGGCCGTCGCGCGGCACCAACGCGGTCCCCATCGCCTTCAACCCCGACACGGGCCTCATCTACTCGACGACGTGGCACGTGCCCCGCATCCAGCGGCTCCTCCCCGAGCCGCCGGAGTTCGTCCTCGGGGCGAGCTCCACCGGGGTCACCAACCGTTTCCCCGTGGTCGAGCCGGGGGACCTGCTCGGGCACATCGTCGCCATCGATCCCCTGACCGGCGAAAAGAAGTGGGAGACCCCGATGCACGACTTCCCCAGCTCGGCCGGGGTGCTGGCCACCGGCGGGGGGTTGCTGTTCACCGGGAAGATCACCGGCGAGTTCATCGCCCTCGACGAAGAGACCGGCGAGACCCTGTGGGAGTTCCAGACCGGGTCGAGCGTCAACGCGACCGCGGTCACCTACACCCTGAACGGCCGGCAGCAGATCACGGTGGCGTCCGGGCTCGGGGGCGGCCTCGCCAACCGCTACGCCCGCGGTCTCGTGCCGACCGGCGGATCGATGTGGACGTTCGCGCTGATGCCGGAGGAGGAGCCCGCTCCGTAACAGGCTGCGGGCCCGCGGGTCCGACGTCCTGAATCCGGGCTCGATTCGCCTGCGGTCGGACATCCGCCCGCGCCGGCGGATCGGTCTGGGGATCCGGGCGACCGGGAAGCGGCTCCGATCGCCATGCGCCCCGGGCAGGCGTCGGGCGCTCTTGCGGCGGGTGCTGACGGCGCTGAACATGGCCCGGCCCCGGGTCGTCGGCGATGCCGGTCGGTCCGTGTCGGCGGGCTGCGGCAAGGGGGCGGCCCTCATTGCATGCTCGTCGACCCGCGGCCCACCGGGGACCGGTGGGGTGGTTCGAGGTCGGACGGTCCGGTACAATTGCGGGCAGGCGACGCCGCGCCGTCGTGCTCCGTGACCTGACGCGGATGGATCGGGGGCCGGGACGCCGCGGGGGGACGGCCATGCTGCGACTCTCCAAGAAGGCCGAGTACGCGCTGATGGCGCTCAAGGACCTCGCCTCGCGCCCCGAGGCCGAGGCGGCGAGCGCGCGCGAGATCGCCGAACGATACGGCATCCCCATCGAGTTGATGGCAAAGGTGCTGCAGCGCCTGGTGCGGCAGGATCTGCTGGCCTCCCACCACGGGACGCGCGGCGGCTACCAGCTCTCCCGATCGGCCCGCCTCATCTCCGTCGCCGACGTCATCGAGGCGATCGATGGTCCGGTGATGGTCACCGCGTGCACCAGCGCCGACGACGACTGCGAGCAGTACGCTACCTGCAACATCCGTGACCCCCTGTGGCGCATCAAGGACCAGATCGTCCATGCGCTGACCTCCTACAGCCTGCAGGCGTTGGCCGCCGACGAGCCGCCCCTCGTGCCGATATCGGTGGCGCGGCGACCGCCCGCCCGCGAGATGGCCCTGGTCCAGGGCCGCTAGGCCGTCTGCACCGCAGAGCGGCGCGGATTCCTGGAGGTTGGGCCCCAGGCGGAGCCGAAGGCGGCGATTGGCGGACGAACCGCTCGTGCCGCAGGAATTCGCGCCAGTGAAGTCTCGACGCGACGGTCCGGTCGCGACGAGGCGCGGGTGGACGGCGGCGCGGGTGGACGGCGGCGCGGGTGCGCCGTGCGGCGCCGTGTGGCGGGTCGCGCCGCCGCCAGCCGCGCCGCCGGCAGCCGCGCCGCCGGAAACGATGAACCTGCCCATCTACATGGACGGCCACTCGACGACCCGGGTCGACCCGCGGGTCGTCGAGGCGATGCTGCCCTTCTTCGGCGAGCACTACGGCAACGCCGCGAGCCGGCATCACCGGTTCGGCTGGCAGGCCCGCGATGCGGTGGCCGCGGCTCGCGCGTCGGTGGCGAAGCTGATCGGGGCGTCGGCGCGCGAGCTCATCTTCACGAGCGGCGCGACCGAGTCGAACAACCTGGCCCTGAAGGGCGTTGCCGAGGCGTCGAGAGACCGCGGGAACCACGTCGTCACCGTCGAGACCGAGCACCGGGCGGTCCTCGACCCCTGCGCGAGGCTCGAGCAGCAGGGGCTGCGCGTGTCGTACCTCCCGGTGCGGGCGGACGGCCTCGTGACCCCGGCCGCGCTCGAAGCGGCGCTCTCCCCCGAGACGGTGCTGGTGTCGGTCATGCTCGCCAACAACGAGATCGGCGTGGTGCAGCCAATCGCCGACTTGGCGCAAGCCGCCCGCTCGCACGGGGTGCCGATGCACACCGACGCGGCGCAGGCGGCCGGCTTCGTGCCCATCGACGTCGGGGTCGCGGGCGTCGACCTCCTGTCGCTGACCGCGCATAAGCTCTACGGTCCGAAGGGCGTCGGCGCTCTGTTCGTGCGCCGCGGGGTGGCGGTGGCGCCGCTGATGGACGGCGGTGGGCACGAGGCGGGCCGCCGGTCCGGGACCCTGAACGTGCCCGCGATCGTGGGGTTCGGTCGCGCCGCCGACCTCTGCCGGGAGGAGATCGCGGGCGAGGCGGTCCGTTTGCGGAGCCTGCGGGATCGGCTGTGGGCGAGGCTGCAGCGGTCGCTGGGCGGGGTGACGGTGAACGGGTCGATGGCGTCGCGGCTGCCCCACAACCTCAACGTCAGCGTCGAGGGCGTGAACGGCGAGCAGTTGCTGACGGGGCTGGCCGACGTCGCGGTCTCGTCGGGGGCCGCGTGCACGTCGCTCCGCGAGGAGTCGTCGCACGTGCTGCGTGCGCTCGGCGTCGACGACGCCCTCGCCCGAGCCTCGATCCGCTTCGGGCTCGGCCGCTTCAACACCGAGGCCGAGGTCGACCGCGTGGCCGACGTCCTCTGCGCGCTCGTCGAACGGCTGCGCGCCCCGGCGCCCGTCTTCGAGGTCGACGACGACGATCTGCCGGCGGAGTGGCGCTAGTGGACTGTTCCTGAGAGGAGCTGCCCATTTCGCGGGGCGTTTTCGCAGCGTCTGCCAGCGCAAACCAGCGACACGACGGCAAGGGAGCTCTGGGACAGTCCACCAGTTGACGGTCCCTGAGAGAAGCTGCCCATTTCGCGGGGCGTTTTCGCAGCGTCTGCCAGCGCAAACCAGGGACACGACGGCAAGGGAAGCTCTGGGACAGTCCGCTATTTGGCGCCAGCCCGCCCATCGTCACTTTCGGGCTCTGCTGGGCGCCCGACTCACCCTCCAGGAGCCCGCGCCGTTCCACGGCGCAGGCTCCCGGCCCGCCGGGCCGTCGCCCTCGGCTCCGCTACCCCCGGGCTCAGCCTGTCCATCGCTTGTGGGTCGAGCCGGGTCGAGCCGTGGTCGACCCGGGGCGGGAGCGGGCGCGCTGGTGGAGTGAGGTACACTGAAAGGCGCCATGATCGAGATCACCGAGGCGGCGGCGAAGCGGATCCACAGCGCGATGCAGCAGGAGGGGATCACCGACGGCGGCCTCCGCGTCGGCGTGAAGGCGGGCGGCTGCTCGGGTCTGAGCTACGTCTTCAAGTGGGAGCGGTCGCCGAGCGCCAGGGACGAGGTCTTCGAGAGCGCCGGCGGCGCGAAGGTCTACGTCGATCCCAAGAGCTTCAAGTATCTCGACGGCACCGTGCTGGACTGCGACCCCAACATGCTCGGGCAGTCGCTGGTCCTGCGCAACCCCAACGCCAAGGCCGAGTGCGGCTGCGGTCTCTCGTTCGGCGTCTAGGAGTCCGCCCCACAATCAGCCCTGATGGTGCAGCCCGACCGACGCGGCGGCGAGCCGGCTCTCACGCGCCCGTTGGTCGTGGTGTCCAACCGCGAGCCGTACATTCATTCGCGCTCGGCCGACGGCAGCGTCACCTGGTCGCCGACCACCGGCGGGGTCTCCGTGGCCCTGGACGCCCTGATGCGCGAGCGCGGGGGGGTCTGGGTCGCGCACGGGGCCGGCGACGCCGATCGGCTGGCCGTCGACGACGACGACCGCGTGCGCGTCCCCCCCGATGCGCCGGCCTACGACCTCCGGCGTATCTGGCTGACCGAGACCGAAGAGCACCACTACTACGAGGGGTTCGCCAACGAGGGGCTGTGGCCGTTGTGCCACGTCGCTCACGTCAAACCGGTGTTCCGGACCGAGGACTGGCGGATCTACCAGAGCGTCAACCGCCGCTTCGCCTACACCGTTCACGCCGAGCTGCCGGACCTCGCCGCTCCGATCTTCGTGCAGGACTACCACCTCACCCTGGTTCCGGGGTTCCTGCGCCGGCTTAGGCCGGACGCGCGGGTCGCCCTGTTCTGGCACATCCCGTTTCCCCACCCGGACCAGTTGCGCATCTGTCCCTACCGTCGCGAGATCCTCGAGGGTCTGGCCGACTGCGACCTCCTCGCGTTCCAGCTCGAGCGCGACCGGCGCAACTTCCTGGCCGCGGCGCGGGCCGAGCTCGGGGCACGGGCGAGCGGCAGCCGGCTCGAGGTCGGGGGACGCACCATGGCGGTCTGCGCGGTGCCCATCGGCGTGGACTACGACCGCATCCAGGCGGTGACCCGGGCGCCGGCCTTCGAGGTCGAGCAGACCCGGCTGCGCCGCGAGCTGCGCATCGACACCGCGCTCGTCGGGGTGGGCGTCGACCGCCTCGACTACACGAAGGGGATACCCGAGCGTCTCAGCGCCCTCGACGCGCTGTTCACCCGGTGGCCTGGGCTCAACCGCCAGTTGACGTTCGTCCAGATCGCGGTGCCGTCCCGGTCGACCCTCGACAGCTATGCCGCGGTCGAGGCGGACATCGACCGGCGCGTGGCCGAAATCAATGCCAAGCACGCGCGGGCGGACGGCGTCGGCCCGATCCGCTACCGCAAGTCGGCCCTGCGCATGCGGCGGCTGACGGCGTTGTACCGGCTCGCCGACTTCTGCATCGTCAGCTCGCTCCACGACGGGATGAACCTAGTGGCGAAGGAGTTCGTGGCGGCGCGGGAGGACCTCGGCGGGGTGCTCGTGCTGAGCGAGCTCGCGGGGGCCGCGCAGGAACTGACGGAGGCCGTCATCATCAATCCCTACGACGTGGAGGGGTTCGCCGATGGGCTCCAGCTCGCGCTCGACATGCAGCAGGACGAGCGCGAGCGGCGCATGCGCGCCCTGCGGCGGGTGGTGGCGGGCCGCGACGTCTTCCGGTGGGCCACCGAGATCCTGGAGGAGCTCGAGAACCTCGATACCCGCTCGCTGCCCCCCGCCCCCGGGCGGCTGCCCGGCCGTCGCTGACCGCTACGCGTCGTCGTCCTCCGCCTCCGCGTACACCTGGGGCGCCCGCTTCACCACCACGGTCAGGCCGAAGAGCACGATGAGGGTCGACGCGCCCAGTCCCAGGCGGGCGCCCCGCCCCATGGTGGGGGCGACGACCGGGGCCGCGCTTCCCCCTTCGACGATGGCGCGGGCCTGGGAGGCGACCCAGCCCTGCCGGCTGGCCGCCCGCTCCATGAGCCGTTCCGAGAGGAACAGGATCCCGAACGCGAGCAGCCCCACGAGGAGCAGCGGATGCCGCGAGTTCTTCCGCGTGACGATGCTCGCCGTCGCGAGGCCGATGGCCACCGCGGCCAGGGCCAGGATCCACAGGCCGGCGAGGTCCGGCGCCCCGCCGAAGCGCTGCTCGCCGACTTCGATCCAGGGCATGAACGCGCTCGCGCCGAGCAGCAGGCCGGCCCCGATGGGAAAGTAGTAGGCGCGCATCGGGTGCCGCACGAGATCGCCTGGGGTCATGCCGGCCAGTGTAGCACCCGTCGCCACCGCGCGGGACGGATGGCCGCGCCCCGATTCGACCGTCACGCTCCGGCCGCCGCGGAGCCGGGGCGCTCGCGTAGCGGGAGTTTCGTGCTGGTGTTCCCTCAACGAAGATAGGGGGGTTGAGTCATGGCCCCAAGATGTTCCCGCTTGCTGGGAGAACCGCCCTGCCCCAAGATGTTCCCGCTTTCTGGGAGAACCGTCCTGAACATGCGCCACGAGCCATGAGCGACGGGGCTCCCAACGGGACCGTGAGCTCGCGCGGTCAGCGATCCGCGGTCAGGGCGACGAGGCGGTCGAGGAGCCGCTCGACGGCGGCGGGGTCGGGCAGGCGGTGCGCGGCGGCCGACCGAGCGCGCCCGACGATGACGGTCACGCCGCGGTCGCCGACGGCCTCGAACGCGTGCTCATCGGTGCGGTCGTCCCCCAGGTACACGGGCCGCACCGTGGACCCGAGCCGGCGGGTCGCGTCGGCCTCTATCCAGCGGACCGCGTTCCCCTTGTTCCAGGCGATGTCCGGGAGTAGCTCTAGTACGTGGTGCCCGCGCTGGACGCGGGCGCGCCCCGCGCGGAGGGCAGGGGAGACGAGCGCCCAGAAGGTCTCCTCCGCCCGGGCCCGGTCCTCCGGGGCGGCGGCGCGGACGTGCAGGGCGACCGACAGGTCCTTGTCCTCCAGGAAGACCCCGTCGAGGTGGCGGACGGCGTCGGCCAGCGATGCCCGCAGCTCCTGCAGCCGGTCGCGGTAGGCGGCGAGCTGGTCGACGGTGAAGCCGCCGTCGGGGCCGAGGATCTCCATGCCGTGGAGGCCCGCGTAGTAGACCGGCCCGTCGAGGGCGGCGCGGCCCCGGATGTCGGCGGCCCGCCGCCCGCTGACGATGCCGGCGCATAACGCCGGCCGGCGGGCGAGGGTGGACAAGGCGTCGCGACGGGATTCGGCGAGCTGCACGGACTCCGGGTCGTTCCGGAACTCGCACAGGGTCCCGTCGAAGTCGCTCAGCAGCAGTATCGGTGACCGGCCGCCGGCGACGACCGCCCTCGCGACGTCCGCCACCGACGAGAACACAGCTGCGCCGTCCGCGGGCGTCTCCGGAGGCCGGCGATCAGCGTGCGGGGGTGCGGGGCGGCCCGAGTCGGACATTGGAACCGGTGCTTCGCATGGCCGGCGCCGCCGGCTCGCACGAGGGGTGGTCGGCGTCCGTCTCCCGCGCGCCGGGGCGAACCCGGGTGATGTTCAGCAGGTACAGCCGGTAGGCGCCCGGGTCTCTCCCCGGGTTGCCGCACATCTTCACGCGGTCGCCGACGTTGAGGTCGGCCGCCGTCCAGCCGAGGCGCCGGAGCCGACTCGCGGCACGCCATTCGACGGCCCAGGTGTGGAGGTCGCCGTCGCCGTCGGCCACCCGGAGGTGCACCATCGAGTGCGGGTTGCCGAACAGGAAGGACGTCACGTCGCCTTCGAGGACGATGGTGCGTTCCTCGTCGTAGACATCGGAGGTGGGGTGATGGGCGTCGAGCGGCAGGCTCACGAGACTGGCGCCCGCGACGGTCAGCACGGCCAGACAGCGCGTCATCGTTCCCTCCCCTCGGAGCCCCCGCGGGCCCGCGGGGCCGGCGACGGATCGCTATCATACTGCGGGACCGCCTTCGGTTCATTCCTGAAATTTGTCTGAAGGGACGTCGCCGGGCGGGCCTGGGGTCGGCCCCGGCGCGAGGGATCGGCGCGGACTGCTGTAGGCTTGGTTCGGACGGCCGGCGGTGTCCTGAAGCGGCGACGAACGGGGCAGGAGTTCGCGCCGCTGGAAGCGTGTGGATTGCCGCATGACGGGGCGGGCTTCGGCGGCGATGTCCAGTCGCCGCCTCCCCGCGTCCGGTTCGAGAGACGGGCTTCGGCGGCGATGTCGAGTCGCCGCCTCCCGGCCCCCGGTTCGGGAGAATCGTCGGCGCGTTCGGGAACCGTCAGGCGGTTCGGGACCGCCGGAACGCGTTCGGAGGCCGTGAGAAGGAGATGCCGCCGACCACCACGGGTTCGCCGGAGAGCGGCGCCGCCGAGGGGCCGCGTCCGGCCCCGGCCGGGCGCCTGCTCGTCGTCGAGGACGAGGAGAAGGTCGCCCTGGCCCTGCGCGAGGGTCTCGAAGGCGAGGGGTACGACGTCGTGGTCGAGACCACCGGCGAGGGCGCCTTCTTCCGCCTCGCGCGGGACCGGTTCGAGGTCATCCTGCTCGACCTGATGCTGCCGGGGCGCGACGGCCTCGAGATTCTCTCGACCCTGCGCAAGCAGGGGCTCGACACGCCGGTGGTCGTGCTGACCGCGCGGGACACGCTGGAGGATCGGGTCAGCGGGCTCGACGCGGGGGCCGACGACTACCTGGTGAAGCCGTTCGCGTTCGCCGAGCTGCTCGCCCGTCTCCGCGCCGTCGCCCGCCGCGGCCGGGTGAGCGACGCCGACCGCCTGGCCATCGACACGCTCGAGATCGACAGGGCGACCCGCCGGGTCGCGCGCGACGGGCAGGCCATCGAGCTGACCGCCAAGGAGTTCGACCTGTTGCACTACCTGACCCGCAACGCCCGCCAGGTCGTCTCGCGCGACACCCTGGCGCGCGAGGTCTGGCGCGAGACGGCCCGCAGCACCACCCTCGACAACGTCATCGACGTGCACATCTCCCGGCTGCGTCGCAAGATCGACCTCGACCATCCCGTCAGGCTGATCCACACCGTCCGCGGGGTCGGCTTCATGCTGCGGGCAGGTGAGCCATGACCTGGCGCTGGGGGCCGCACACGCTGCGGGCGCGGCTGACGTTCTGGTACATGGCGGTCATGGTGGCGGTGCTGGGGGTCTACGTCTCGGTCGTGCTGGCCCTGGTGGCCCGCAACCTGTCGGCCGCCCTCGACGCGCGGCTGCGCAGCGACTTCCGCTGGGCGGCGGAGATGGCCGAGCAGGGCCCCGACGGGTCCCTTTCCTGGTTCGAGGGGGAGCCGTGGACGGACGGCCCCTGGCTCCAGGTGTGGACCCCCGGGGGCGAGCTCATCTACCGGACTTCGGTGGCGGCACGGCTGCCGGTGCCGGCGAGCGAGTCGCTCGTGGACGCGGCGGACGGCCGGATCCGCTCGCTGCCGGACGATCCGGCGCCGTTCCGGATCCTGGGCGACCGGGCCACCGTGGCCGGCCGGCCGGTGGTGATTCAGGTCGGCCGTTCCGAGGCGTTCACGCGGCTCGAGGTGCGCGAGCTCGCGATCCTCCTGCTGCTGGGGCTGCCCCTGACGGTGGCGGTGGCCGGCGCCGGCGGTTACGTCCTGGCGCGGGGGGCGCTGTCCCCGCTGCACCGCATGGCCGAGCGGGCCCGCGCCATCACCGCCGCGAATCTCGATGAGCGGCTGCCCATCGACGGTCCGCGCGACGAGCTCGGCCGGCTCGCGGAGGTGTTCAACGAGACCCTCGGCCGGCTCGAGTCGTCGTTCAAGCAGATGCGGCAGTTCACGTCCGACGTTTCGCACGAGCTGCGGACGCCCCTGACGGCCATCCGCAGCGTCGGCGAGGTCGGCCTTCGCGAGCACCGCGACGCGAACGCCTACGAGCAGGTCATCCAGAGCATGCTCGAGGAGACCGACCGGCTGACGCGCCTCGTCGACCGTTTGCTGCTCGTGTCGCGCGCCGACCGCGGCGATCTCGCGCTGGCGCACCGCCCGGTCGAGCTCGGCGCTCTTGCCGAGGACGTGGCCTCCCACCTCGGGGTGCTGGCGGAGGAGAAGAGACAGTCGATGACGGTCGAGCACGAGGCCCGGGTGCGATGCCTCGGCGACCAGATCGCGTTGCGGCAGGCGGTCATCAACCTCGTCGACAACGCGATTCGCTACACGCCGGCCGAGGGCGAGATCCGGCTCCGCGTGGCCGTCTCGTCCGGCAACGCCGTGCTCGAGGTCAGCGACACGGGGCCCGGCATTCCCGCCCGCGACCGATCCCGGCTGTTCGAGCGGTTCTACCGCGGCGCGCAGGGGGGGGCTTCGGGGGGCAGCGGCCTGGGGCTCTCCATCGCCAAATGGGCGGTCGAAGCCAGTCACGGCCAGCTCGCCTACGAGCGCATCGACGGCCGCGGCAGCCGGTTCCGGATCACCCTTCCGCCGGCGCCGGGGCCGCCGGTGGAAGAGCCGGCGTCGCCGGACGCGCATGGGCGTGACCGCCTTCGCGGCTCGTGACGGAGCCTCGTCGCCGCGAGGTCGGGCGCGCAAAGCGGCGGAGACGGGTTGCGCTCGGCCTCGGGCAACTCCGCTCGGTGCCGCGGAGGCCAGGTCGATTCACCTCGGTTGGAGACGTGGATCGACGCGCCGGTTCACGGCCCGTCGGCCGCGTCGGGTCGGCGCGGAGAACGGCGTTCGCGACCGGCGCGGGGCCGGTTTCCGGGTACCGGCGCGCGGTTGCCTGGAGCGGGCGCTCCGGCGTACGATAGTCGCGTGTCGGACGCCGCCATCGCTCCACCGTCGCCGGCGCGGCTCGCGCGGACCGGGCTCCTCGACATCGCCGAGAAGCTCGACGCCGGGGTCAGGTTGGATCAGGAGGACGGCGTGCGGCTGTTCGCCTGCCCCGACCTCCTGGCCCTGGGTTGGTTCGCCAACCGCGAGCGCGAGCGCCGTCACGCGGGGCGGACGTATTTCAACCACAACATTCGCATCGAGGCGACCAACGTTTGCGTGGCGAGCTGCCTGTTCTGCGCGTTCGCGCGGTTGCAGCCCGGCGACGACGGCGCCTACACCCTGACCCTCGAGCAGGTGTGGGACAAGCTGCGGTCGCGGCAGGACCAGGCCCTGACCGAGGTGCACGTGGTCAACGGCCTGCACCCCGACCTGCCGTTCGACTACTACCTGGAACTGCTGCGGGGGTTCAAGCGCATCCGCTCCCACGTGCACCTCAAGTGCTTCACGGCGGTGGAGATCGCGTTCTTCGCGGACCTCTACGGGAAGACCGACGAGCAAGTGCTGCGCGAGCTGATGGCGGCAGGGCTCGACTCGCTGCCCGGGGGCGGGGCCGAGGTCTTCGCCGAGCGCGTCCGTCGCAAGATTTGTCACGACAAGTGCGGGGCCGAGCGGTATCTCGACATCCACCGCACCGCGCACCGGCTCGGCATGCGCTCGAACGTGACGATGCTCTACGGGCACATCGAAACCGACGAAGAGCGGGTCGACCACATGCTGCGGGCCCGCGCCCTGCAGGACGAGACGGGCGGGTTCCAGGCGTTCATCCCCCTGGCGTTCCACCCCGACAACAACCAGATGCGAAAGCTGCCGGCCCCGACCGCGGCCGACACGCTGCGGGTGCACGCGGTGGCGCGGCTCGTGCTCGACAACGTTCCCCACATCAAGGCGTTCTGGATCGCGACGGGAGTCGAGACGGCGCAGACGGCTCTGTGGTTCGGGGTCGACGACCTCGACGGAACGGTCCAGGAGGAGCAGATCTACCACATGGCCGGCGCCCGGACGCCGGAAGCGATGACCACCGACGACATCAGCCGGCTCATCCGGCTCGCTGGCCGCGACCCCGTCGAGCGCGATACGCTCTACAACGTCGTCTCGGCTTGATTCCGCGCCGGGCTCGCACCCGGCGGGGCGTCGCGGTTCGGCGGGACGCCGCCCGGCGACGCCTGTTCGGAGACACGCACTTCCGGCGGCCCATCCCCAAGCTGTCCGGTCCCGAGGACCGGACGAACTCACGAAGGAGAGAATCCCGCATGGCGCACGAGCTTCCCGGTTTGCCCTATGGTTTCGACGCGCTCGCCCCGCACATCGACGAGCAGACGATGCGCATTCACCATGGCAAGCACCACGCGACGTACGTCGCCAAGCTGAACGGCGCCCTCGAGGGCCATCCCGACCTCCAGGGCCGGAGCGTGGAGGATCTCGTCGGCGATCTCGACGCGGTGCCCGAGGCTATCCGAACCGCGGTGCGCAACAACGGCGGCGGGCACGCCAACCACACCCTGTTCTGGCAGGTCATGGCCCCGAACGCGGGCGGCGCGCCCACCGGCGCCGCCGCCGACGCCATCGCCGGGGCCTTCGGCAGCTTCGACGCCTTCAAGGAGCGGTTCGCGGCGGCCGCCGTGAGCCGCTTCGGCAGCGGCTGGGCGTGGCTCGTCCGGGACGGCGGAAGCGTCTCCATCGAGAGCACGCCGAACCAGGACACCCCGCTGATGAGCGGCCGGATCCCGGTGCTCGGACTCGACGTGTGGGAGCACGCCTACTACCTGAACTACCAGAACCGGCGTCCCGACTACATCGCGGCGTGGTGGAGCGTCGTGAACTGGGACGAGGTCAACCGCCGGCTGGCGTAGTTGCGGGCGCCGCCGGGCTGGCGGTCCGCCTGGCTTCACCATGGTGCGCGGCGCGTCAAGATGACCCTGTCCTTCGTTTTTTTCCTGTTCCTCGCCCACCTCGGGATCGGCATCGTCTTCACCCTGGTCCTGGTGGGGAAGGAGGCCGGCGTCAAGTTCTTTCGGTTCAACGCCGGCTTCGCGGCGGTGCTGCTGCTCGTGGCCCTCGCCATGCGCCCCGAGCCGGTGCGGCTGGGAACGGACGCGCAGGGCGTGGCCCTGGCCCTGCTGCTGACCGCGACGGCCGCGGTGCTCGTCTACTGGGCGACCATCGGACGCGTCCTCGCGCGGTTGCGGCCGCTATGGGCGTGGACGGCGGTGCTCTCCGGGGGCGCCGCCCTCGTGGTCCAGGGATTGGCCGCAGCCGGCGGCGGGGGCCTGCCGGCGGCTCTGACGGCCGCGAGCTTCGTGACCTCGGCCGCCCTGCTGGGGGGCACTTCCACCGCGATGATCCTGGGCCACTGGTACCTGGTGCTGCCGTCGATGGACGTTTCGCTGCTCCAGTCGGTGGTGCGGTTCCACATCGGTTCGACGGCGCTGCGCATCCTCGTCGTGGCCGCCGCGGTGTGGTGGGGAATCGCCTTGTCCGAGGCGCCGGGGGTTCCTTTCGATCGCTACATCCTGTCGATCGAAGGGGTGTTCTTCTGGCAGCGGGTGCTCTTCGGGCTGCTGGGGCCGGTGGTCCTGGCGTACCTGACGTGGGAGACCGCCAAGATCCGGTCCACCCAGTCGGCCACCGGCATTCTCTACGTCGACTTCTTCACCGTCATCGTGGGCGAGGTGCTCGCGAAGTACCTGCTCGTGGCCACTTCGGTGCCCGTCTGATCACCATGGAAGTCACCGTTCGTTGCCACCAGTGCGACAGCGCCCTCCCGGTACGGCCGGAAGCGGAATCGGCGCAGATCGACTGCGGCCGGTGCGGCCAAGCCTTCCTGCTGTCGTTCTCCGACGCGGTCCGCGCGGACCGCGAAGTCGACCGGTGCCCGGTCTGCCAGGGGGGGGACTTCTACCTACGGAAGGACTTCGACCCCAAGCTCGGCGTGACCATCGTGGTCATCGGCGCGCTGATCAGCGCCGGCTTCTACTACTTCGGCCTCGACCTCGTGGCCTACGGCATCCTCGCCGCCGCCACCCTCATCGACCTCGCGATCTACAGCCGGTTGAGCGACCTCACCGTCTGCTACCGGTGCCACGCCGAGTTTCGCGGCGTTTATGAGCCCACCGCGGGCGCTTTCGACCTCCACACCGCCGACGTTCTGGAGCCGGAGTACGAGCGCCAAGTCGGCAAGCGGTAGTCCGGCACGGGCGCCCGTAGCGCAGACTGCCCGCCCGCCCGGAACGCCGGCGGCCTCGGACCGGTGCGTACCGGCGCGTCGCCGCGCATCGGATGAAGCCGCCCGCTCGCAACGGTGGACGAAACGGGAACGGACGCTTCGCCCGCCCGGAACGCCTGCGGCCTCGGACCGGTGCGTACCGGCGCGCCGCGCATCAGATGAAGCCGCGCGCTCGCAACGGTGGACGAAACGGGAACGGACGGTGTACCGTGAGCCGGTCGCGGTTGTGCGACCAGAGCAACGTTCGGCGGAAGCGAACCAGGAGGAGAACAGTGATTCGAACAGTTGTGCTCGCCGTCGTCATCGGTTTCGGCGTCAGTGGCTTGGCTGCGGCCCAGGGGCCGCCGGACGCCTGCGGCCCGAAGGGCGACCTGTCGGCCGATCTGTCGAACAACGTGGCGGCCGACTCGCGCTGCTTCGAGGTCCGCATGTACACCGCGCGGCCGCAGGCCGAAGACGGCAGCGGCGGCATCGACGAGCTGCACCAGCGGTTTCGCGACGGCGAGGTCGCGATCTTCGAGAAGCATGGGGCCGAGGTGGTTGCGGTCTGGCAGCGGCTCGACAACCCGAACACCCTGGTCTGGATGCTCGCCTACCGCGACCGCGCGCACCGGGACGAGGTGTGGGCCGCGTTCCGCGAGGACCCCGATTGGGATGAGCTCCTCGGAAAGTACCCGGCCCCGCTCGAGGGCATCGAGGTCTTCTGGATGAGCGCGAGCGACTTCTCGGCGCTCAAGTAGCGGTACCCGCAGGGGCAGCCCGGCTCGGGCTGCCTCCTCCGGCCGCTGTCACGCGCTCCCAATCCGAGCCGCCGTGGCTGCCGGCGGGCACGCCGCCCGACGGTCGCATCGAGACTCCGTGCCGCCGAACCGCTCAGATGCCGAGGGCGAACCCCACCGCCACCCGCATCATGCCGAGATGGCGGTCGGCGTCGTCCTTCATGAACACGCGCTCCGTCCCTTCGAGCGAAGGGATGCCGACCCGCCGGTAGTCCGCGGCGACGCGGAGCGCGAGTCGATCGGTGAGGTGAAAGTCCACGCCTGCGCCGGCGGCCAGGGCCCATCCCGAAGAGAAGGCGTCGAAGCAGCCCGCGTGCGCCCCGTCGCGGTACTCCCTCGCGGTGCCGGCGAACGACGCGCGGCCGGCGAGGACTCGGACGAACCGCGTGCTGCGCCGGACGCGCGACAGCCGGTACTGCACGCCGCCCATGAAGGTGTGGAACCCCGCCTGGATGTTGGAGCACGCCGCCGCCGGCCCGGCTCCGCCCGGGGCTTCCAGGCGGCCGTCCGCCCACCATCCCCTCCCCATCTCGGCGACGACAGCCAGGGACCGGCCGAGGTGCAGGCCCGCCGACAGGAACGTCGCCGCTTCCGGCTGGGCCGTGGGCCGCTGCCAGAACGACGCGGCGCCGAGGGCGAGATGGAGGCCCCCGCCGTCGAAGTACGTCGCCGGCGGTGGTTGGTCGCCCTGCGCGCCTCGTTCCGTGCGTCCTCCCCGCGGTCCGACCGGGGTGCGACCGGGGCGCGGTGAGCGCACGCCCGCCGGCTGATGTCCGCCGGCCGGCAGCGACTGCGCGAAGGCCGTGGGACCGCCCGCGACCCCCTCCGGTTCGCCGGCGGGCAACGGCTGCGCGAGGGTCGCGGACCCGCCCAGGACCCCTGCCACCGCCACTAGGTCGGCGGCGCGCCGAACGATGTGGCCAATCTGCATCCTGATCCTCCTTCACCGGTGGAAGGCGCGCCTGCGGACGATCCGCGGCGCTCCCGGCTGATGAGAATCGTGCAACGGGTATGCCAACGGGCCGGCCGCCCCGACCCGTCGCCGACCGTCGTGGGCCCCGGGGCTCGCGGAAGGAATCCCGGGTCAGGGTCGCGTCCGGATGCGCGTCGGTCGACGCTTTGGGACGTTTCGGCCGCGCTGCCCGCCGGCGTCGCGTCCGGATGCGCGTCGGTCGACGGATTCCCCGCCGGAGGGGCAGGTTGTCCACCATCCTGTCCGGCTGCGCGCCCGTCGGCGTCCAGCGAGGCTCGTGCGCTATACATGCCGTGCACATGGATTGACATGAAATGCTCCTTCCCGCCGGCGGGTGCGGCGTGGGGACAACCGCCCTCGCGTGGTCCCGGCCCTGCAGGCGGGCGCCCGTGGCCGCGTCCACCGGCTGGCATCGTCCATGCACCGTTCGGAATCGCCGGCGACGATCGGCGAGCGTCTGCTCGAGCCTGATGTCGCCGGTAACGATCCGCCGGGCGTTGCTCGGCGCCGGTTCAGGTTGTCCAATGCCGTCTCGGCATGTCTGCTCGTGGGTTGGCGCGACGGCCGCCGGACGGAGGTGAGCATGTTGCCGTACGCCCGCTCGCGACCCGGCCGCATCGTATTGCCGGCGCTGTTCTGCCTCGCGTGCGTCGTCGAGGGCGGCGCCCAGCCGCCGAGAACGCAAGGGTGGGTCGCGGGCGCGCATTCGGGAGCGGCGTTCGTCTCCTTCGGGAGCGATCCGGCCGACGGGGCGGCGCTCGTGGGCGCCCGGATCGGCCGAGGCGTCAACCCCGTCGTCGCCCCCTACGTGGGTGTGGCCTACGCGGCCATCGAGAGCCGCGGTCTCGAGTCGTTCGACAGCGTGACGTTCGGCTATGTCGACCTCGGTGTGAGGCTGCACCTGGACCGTGGTCCCCGCCGGTGGGTCCCCTACGGCGATCTCGCCCTGACGTTCCGGCCGGTGACCGACGTGATCGAGAACGGCGAACGGCGTGCCGACTTCATGGGCGTGGCGGCTCTCGGCGTCGGCGGCGGGTTCCTCGTCTACCTGTCCGAGGCGCGGGCCCTCGATGTGAACGTCAAGTGGGAGCAGGGTGCGGTCCAGGACGGCCCCGCGCGCGACGCCCTGCCGCACCGGACGCGCGGGAGGCCGGACGCCGTGCTCGACCTCGACGCCACTTCGGTCCGTCTCGCCGTCGGCATCTCGTGGTGGTGGTAGCCGCTGCGACCGGCTGCCGGCGGCGTGGTCGGGGCTCGGGCGGTGGCCGATCTCTTCACATCGCGGCGCCCTGGCGGGCCCGGGGTTGCGGTGAAGGGGGCGTTGCGGGGCAGGCCGCGCAGGGCGGGCCGCATGTCGCGCCCGAGGTCGTCGAGTCGGCGCCAGCCCCGACGGCGCGCGTGCGCTCGCGAAATCAGGGGTCGCGCTGCACTTGGAGGGCTGGCTGGCGCCGGGCGAAGCCGCCCGGCGGCGATTCACGGGCTAACTAACGCGCTGCTCCTGCTGCCGAAGACCCCATTCCGCGACCCGCCGCGCCTTCGCGTCCTGCTCGGTCGCGAGTACCTTTCGCAGGAGCCTCGCGACCCGGCGCGCCGGCGGGCGGAGCAGGAGGGTGAGGACGGCGACGCGGCGGACCCGCACCGACGGGTCGTGCAGGGCGCTGTGGGCGAGATGGGGCACGGGATCGATGGGGTCCCGGTCGTCCTTGCGAAGCATCCGCCCGAGGCCGAGCGAGAGGACGGCCATCTTGCGCACCTTCTTCTTGGGGTCGCGGGTCAGGAGCGCCAGCCGGTGCAACGACTCGACGTCGCCGGTGTAGCCGAGCGCCGCCGCGCACCCACGGCGGATGCGCCAGTCGGAGTGGCTCATCGCCGCGTGGACGGCGGGGAGCGCGTCGACGCCGCTGCGCGCCAGCTCCAGGACGTGGGCATGGAAGTCCTCCCCGTCCAGGCTGGCGACGAGCTCTTCGTAGCGGGTGCTCATGGCGGATGGCAGTCGACGCCCAGAAAGCGTCCATGCCTGCCAGACGTCTTCCGGCGCTCGAAGAGCACTCCGGAGTCCCCCGTGACAGACACGGACGCTCCCATCGTAGTCCAAGGCGATCCGCCGGACAACGACGAAGAGGCGCTTCCAGGTGCATCCGTTCTCCGGGTTACCGCCTCGCGTGGATGCCAGGCCGTCGAGGGGCTGGCGCGGATGAGCCGCGAGCTGGTTCGGGAAGCCGGTGGCCCGGACGGCGCGCCGCGCGAGCACGGGCGCTGATGGCGTCGGCCTCGGGGGGGGAACGGCTCACGTCTCGGGATCGGCCTCCGCCGCGCGAATGTCGCGCAGATAATGGGTGAACGTGCCGCCGGCGATCGCGGCGACGGTCAGCACCTTCAGCAGGAACCGCGCCGTCACCGCGCCGTCCAGGAGGTTGTACACGACCGCCGCGACGTCGCCGATGAGGACGGCGGAGGCGATGAACAGCGTGATGTAGGTCAACTGCTGGCGGACTCTCGACGCCCGCGCGCTCGGGTTCGACCGCACCATCCCGCGCACGACCCGGGCCACGTACAGGAACACCGGCGCCCCCACCACTAGCAGCGACACCGCCCACCGGATGCCGTCGCGCGTGCGCTCGGCGGGGATGTCCTCGGGATGCGGAAACGCCAGGTCGATGAAGCCGAACAGCAGCGCTCCCAGGTTGTAGGCGCTCACGAAGAGGGCCGCGAACAGCACCGCGTAGAGGAACGCCTCGCGCGGCTTGACGGAGATCGTGGGGCGGGGCACGGGGATCGGGAACTCCGCGTCCGCGAAGCGGAGCAGCGCCGTCCGAACCTGATCGCGCGGCCACCCGGCCCGCATCAGGATGTCCTCGATGTCGGGACGCGCGATTCCCCGCCCGAGGCTTTCCTTGACGAACTCGACGAGGTCCGGACTGAGCGCCATGTGAAGTCCCTCCTACCGGCGGTCGACGGCGAGCGGGAGGTTCGGGTTCCGACCAGGCTTCGGTTGCGGCGCGCGCCTGTTCAGAACAGCTTGACCTCGACCGTCTCGCCCTCCTCGACGATGTCGGTGCGGGCGGGAATCTCGATGTAGCCGTCGGCCTGCGACATGCTCGTGATGTCGCCCGAGGCCTTGAAGGCGGGGACGGCCCGGCCGTCGACGACGCGAACGGTGTAGAACTGGTGCCGGCCGGGGGTCGAGACGATGCGCCGCGCGGCCGCCGCCGAGGTCGTGCGGAACCGGTAGGGGGGGAGGCGGGCCACCTTCCGCAGCACGGGCACCAGCAGCATGTAGGCGTTCGACAGGCACGAGGTGGGGTAGCCCGGCATGCCGAGGACCAGGGTGCCGGCGATGACGCCGCACGCCGTCGGCTTGCCGGGCTTGACGGCGATGCCGTGGAACAGCAGGTCGCCCTTCTCCCGGATGACGTCCAGGGTGAGGTCGCGCTCGCCGACGGAGCTGCCGCCGGAGAAGACGAGGAGGTCGTGGTCGAGGCAGGCGTCGACGGTGCGGCCCAGCTCGTCGAGGCTGTCGGGGGCGGTGGGCAGCGGCGTCGGCACCCCGCCGTGCTCGCGGACGACGGCGCCGAGGGTGAACCGGTTGATGTCGTAGATCTGGCCGGGGCCGAGCGGCTGCCCCGGGGGCGCGATCTCGCCGCCCGTCGACAGGAGGGCGACGCGCGGCCGGGCGTACACCTCGACCTCGGCGATGCCGAGGGCCGCGATCGACCCGAGCCGGCTCGGGGTCAGCAGGTCGCCCGGCCGCAGGAGCTCGGCGCCGGCGGTGATGTCGGCGCCCCGGCGCCCGATGTGCTGCCGGGGATAGACGGGGGTGAACACCGCGACCTCGCGGGGGGCGCGGCGGTCGGTCTCCTCGACCATGACCACCGCGTCGGCGCCGTCGGGCATCGGCGCCCCGGTGGCGATCTGCGTACACTGCCCCGGCTCGAGGGTCCGCGTCGGGACGTCGCCGGTGTGCACCGTCTCGATGCAGTCGAGGAGCCGCGGGTCCGTCCGGCTGGCCCCGAACGTGCTCTCGGCGACCACGGCGTAGCCGTCCATGGCGGCGCGGTCGAACGGCGGCACGTCCTGGCCCGCCGCCACTGGGGCGGCGAGCACGCGACCCACGCCCGCGTCCAGCTCGACCCGCTCCGTCCGGTCGAGGGGCCGGGCGGCCTCGTCGGCCAGCCGCAGCGCCTCCTCGACGGGGACGGTCTTGCGAATGGGCCGCATCTTCGTTCCGGTCATGGTTCCAGTCCGCCCGTCCCTGTCCGAGGCCCCTGCTCGCTTCGCCCCCGTATCCGACGAAGTCGTCACGCCCGGTCCACTCGCGGAGCGCAGGCTCCGGCGCCCGGTCGTCCGGCATTCCGGGCGATACGACGGCGTCAGCGCTTCAGGGCGGTGATCCGACGCGAGCTTGCCGACCGCACTCGGACCCGACCCGCTTCAGACACCGAGTTCGGCGCGTGAACACGTGGTTTCCGTCGCCGGCCCTACCGCGACACCTCGCGCACCATGTGCCCCAGCTCGGGCAGCACGAGCCGGGTCATGCCAAGCCGCACCGCGGCCCACGATCCGGGGAGGGCGATGACGACCTTGCCCCGCACCGCGCCCGCGACGGCGCGCGACATCATCGCGGCGGGGCCGATCTCCTCGAAACTCAGCGCCCGGAAGAGCTCGCCGAAGCCGTCGAGGCGCTTCTCGATCAGGTCGACAATCACCTCGTAGCTGCCGTCGCGGCGACTGATGCCGGTGCCCCCGGTGGTCATGACGGCCTGCGTCGCCTCCGCCTCGATCTGGCGCTCGAGCGCGGCCCGGAGCGCGGTGGGCTCGTCGGGCACGATCTCCCGCCCCAGCACCTCGTGGCCGGCCTCGGCCAGCAGCGTCCGCAGTAGCCGCCCCCCGGTGTCGGTCTCCTCCGTCCGCGTGTCGCTGACGGTGATGACGTGGCAGCCCACGGCGTCGGGGGAGGCGGCGCGGTGCTCCTCATGGCTCATGGCGGTGATGATACCTGTTACCATCCCGGTATGCGCATTCCTGCCCGACGTTCCCCGGCGGCGGCCGGTCCCGCGGCGGTCCTGCTCGCCGCGACCGCCGGCCTCCTGGCGGCGGCGCTCCTTGCCGCCACCCCGGCGGCGCAGCTCGAACCCGAGGCGGCGGGGTGGGTCGAGGCGACCCTGGCCGGGATGACCCTCGACGAGAAGGTCGGCCACCTCGTCATGCCGTCGTTCCGGTCCACGTACCTCAGCACCGACAGCGCCGAGTTCGACCGGCTCGCGGCCCTGGTGCGCGAGCAGCACCCGGGCGGCTTCCTGGTGTTCGGCGGACGCGACCCCGCCCCCGACGTGCTCCTCAACCCGAGCTACGCGCGCTTCACCCTGGGGCAGCCGCTGGCCGGGGCGTCGATCTTCAACCGGCTGCAGGCGCTCTCGGCCCTGCCCTTGCTGAACGCGGCCGACTTCGAGACCGGCGTCGGGTTCCGGATTCGGGGCGGCACCACGTTCCCCCGCGCGATGGCGTTCGGGGCGGCGGGCGACGAGGGGCTGGCGTTCGAGGCGGGGCGCATCACCGCAGTCGAGGCGCGGGCCCTCGGTGTGCACGTCAACTTCGCGCCGGTCGCCGACGTCAACAACAACCCCCGCAACCCGGTCATCAACACGCGGTCGTTCGGCGAAGACCCGGCGGTGGTGTCGCGCCTCGCCTCGGCCTGGGTGCGCGGCCTCCAGGCGGGGGGCGTGGTCGCCACGCTCAAGCACTTTCCGGGTCACGGCGACACCGACATCGACTCGCACCGCGGGCTGCCGCTGATCGCGCATCCGCGGGCACGCCTCGACCAAGTCGAGCTGCCGCCGTTCCGGGCTGGCATCGCGGCCGGGGCGGGGGCGGTCATGACCTCCCACGTCGGCCTGCCCGTTTTCGACATGGGCTCGACTCGGCCCGCCACCGTGAGCCCGCCGATAGTGACGGGCCTCCTGCGCGACGATCTCGGTTTCGACGGGCTGGTGTACACGGACTCGATGAGTATGCGCGGCATCACCGACGAGCTGTCGGCGGGGCGTGCGGCGGTGGCGGCGGTGGCGGCGGGGCACGACGTCGTGGTGCATTCCCCCGACGACGCGGCGGCGTTCGCCGGTCTCCGGCGGGCGGTCGATCGGGGCGACATCACCGAGGCCCGCGTCGACGCCTCGGTGCGCCGCATCCTGACCGCCAAGGCGGCGCTCGGCCTGCACCGGACCCGGACGGTCAGCCTCGACGACCTGCCGTTGGTGGTCGGCGCCCGGCGCCATCTGGCGGTGGCGGCCGAGGTGAGCCGACGCGGCCTGACCCTGATCCGCGACGAGCGCGGCGACGTGCCGCTGGCGCTGCCGCCGTCCGCGGCGGTCCTCTACCTGTCGGTGCTGGACTATCCCTCGGGCTGGGGCAACGGCGCCCCGAGCCGGACGTTCCTGCCCGAGCTGAGCGCCCGGTGGCGAAACGTGACCGCGGTCGAGGTGTCGGACCACACTTCGCAGGCCGAGCTCGACCTCGTGGAGGCGAGCGCCGGCCGCTACGACGCGGTCGTCGCCTCGGTCTTCGTCCGCGCCGCCTCGTCGCGCGGGCGCATGGGTCTGGCCCCCGGCGTCGTCCGGCTTCTGGGTGATGTCGCCCGGGGCGCCGCGCGGCGGGACCAGCCGTTCGTCACCGTGTTCTTCGGGAACCCCTACGTCGCGACGGCCCTGCCCGAGCTGCCCGCGATGCTGCTGACCTACGACCTGTACGATCTGGCCGAGGCCACCGCGGCCCGCGCGATACTGGGCGAGGCGCCCATCGGCGGGCGTCTTCCCATTACCCTCGGCGACGGGTTCCCCGCCGGCCACGGGTTGACTCGCGCCGCCCGCCGGCGTTGACGCGTCATTTCCCGCGCCGCGGCGGGCGGACGGCTGGCTTCCGCCGCCGGCCGGGCCGTCCGTGCGCCCTCCTCGCGCTGCGGGGCGGCGGTCGGCCGGGCGGAGCACGTCCAGCAAGAGTTGTGGCGGCGCTGCGCGAGTCGGGGGGCGGTCTCCTGTGAGGGCGCCGAGGCCCATGGACCCTCGTTCATGGGGGCCCCGGCTCGGTCCCGCGAGCGCAGCGTAATGGCCGCGATCCGGACCGCCGTCGAGCACGGGACCGACGTCAACGCCGCCGACCCGCGGGGTGACATCGTGATGCACGCCGCTGGTGAATCGGGAGCCCGCCGACCACGAGGGCCGTTCGGCTTCTCCCAATCCTGACGCGCACCCTGTCGTGCCCCGCACCCTCGCCGGGTTGGTGTGCCGGGGCACTTGAGTTACCATGCGCAACTGGATGTGAGCGTACCGTGGGTGTGTTCCGACCGTACGGTCGGCGCGTGCAGGAAGGTTGACGCGATGACGGCCAAAGGCTTGGTGGGGTGGCTCGGTCTGGTGCTCGCGGCCGGCGGGGCCGGTCATGCCTGGGCACAGGCGCCGGAGACCGCGTCGGCGCCGGAAGCCGCCACGCCACGGGTGTTGATCGACCGTTACTGCGTGGCGTGCCACAACGACCGCACTCGCCAAGCCGGCCTGACCCTCCAGTCCATCGACACCGAGCGGGTCGGCCACGTCGCCGACGAGGTCGAGGCGTGGGAGAAGGTCGTGCGCAAGCTGCGGGGGCGGGCGATGCCGCCGCCGGGCCGCCCGCGGCCCGAGCCCGAGGCCTACGACGCGGCCGCCCACGTCCTCGAGGCCGCCCTCGACGCCGCCGCGGCGGCCGACCCCAATCCCGGCCGCCCGCCCATCCACCGCCTGAACCGCGTCGAGTACCGCAACGCCATCCGCGATCTGCTCGCCCTGGAGGTCGACGAGCGCGAGCTGCTGCCCCCCGACGAGTCGGGCTACGGCTTCGACAACATCGCCGACGTGCTGGCGATCTCCCCGGTCCTCCTTGACCGCTACATGGTCGCGGCCGAGAAGATAAGCCGGCTCGCCCTCGGCGACGCCTCGATCCGGCCCGCCGTCGAGACCTACACCGTCCCCTACACGAAGTGGCAGGAAGGCCGCATGAGCGAGGAGCTGCCGTTCGGCTCGCGCGGCGGCTTGGCGGTACGGCACCATTTCCCCCTCGACGGCGAGTACGTCATCCGCCTCGAGCTGCAGCGCGCCTACGGCAACCACATCCGCGGGCTGCAGGAGCCGAACGACATCGAGCTGCGCCTCGACCGCGCCCGCATCGGCGAGTTCACCGTCGGCGGCGACGGGGTGCGGGCCCCCTGGAACACGGTGTCCCGACCCTCGCTCTACGAGCAGACGGCCGACGAGGGGCTGGCGGTGCGGCTGCAGGTGAAGGCGGGGACGCGGCTCGTCAGCGCCGCTTTCCCCGACCGAGCGGCCGTGGTCGAGGGCGTCCTCGAGCCGGTGCCGGGGGTGTCTAGCCTCGCCTACTCGCGGGACCGCAACGCGGCGATGGCCCTCGACAGCATCGAGATCAGCGGCCCCTACGGCGGGGCGACGCCCGAGGACACGCCGAGCCGGCGGCGGGTGTTCTCGTGCTACCCCGAGGCGGCGGCCGAGGAGGCCGCCTGCGCGGCCGAGATCCTGTCCGGCCTCGCCCGGCGGGCGTTCCGGCGCCCCGTCGACGACGCCGACGTCGGGCCGCTTCTCGCGCTCTACGAGGAGGGCCGGCGCGAGGGCGGTTTCGAGCAGGGCATCCAGTTCGCGGTGCGCGGCGTCCTCATCGACCCCGAGTTCCTGTTCCGCATCGAGCGCGACCCGGCCGGGGCGTCGCCCGGCGCCGCCCATCCGGTCAGCGACCTCGAGCTGGCGTCGCGTCTGTCGTTCTTCCTGTGGAGCAGCCTGCCCGACGACGAGCTGATCGACGTCGCCGCGGCCGGGCGGCTGCGCGCGCCGGGGGTGATCGAGGCCGTGGTCGCGCGCATGCTCGAGGATCCGCGCTCGGACGCGTTCGTCGACAACTTCTTCGGCCAGTGGCTGCTGCTGCGCAACATGCGAACGGTGGCCCCCGATCCCGACGCGTTCCTCGACTTCGACGAGAACCTCCGCGAGGCGATGGAGGAGGAGACGGCCCACTTCGTCGAGAGCCAGGTGCGGGGTGACCGCAGCGTCCTCGACCTGCTGCGGGCCGACTACACCTACCTGAACGAGCGCCTCGCCCGGCACTACGGCGTGCCCAACGTCTACGGCAACCACTTCCGGCGGGTGCCCGTCGCCGCCCACGGGCGGGGCGGGTTGCTCGGTCAGGGCAGCATCCTGACCGCCACCTCGTACCCGAACCGCACGTCGCCGACCAAGCGCGGACTGTGGGTGCTGGAGAGCCTCCTCGGCACGCCGCCCCCGCCGCCGCCGCCCGAGGTGCCGGGGTTGCCCGACGCGAACCATCCCGAGGAGGCCCGCCGGCTGTCGATGCGCGAGCGCATGGAGGTCCACCGCATCAGCCCCGTCTGCGCGAGCTGTCACGTGCTGATGGACCCGCTGGGCTTCTCGCTCGAGAACTACGACGGCATCGGGGCGTGGCGGACGACGGAGGAGGGCGCCCCCATCGACGTGTCGAGCACCCTGCCCGACGGCTCGCGGTTCGCGGGCGCCGCCGGGCTGCGCGACATCCTGCTCGGCGCCGAGGAGCGTTTCGTCGAGACGGTGACCGAGAAGCTCCTGACCTATGCGCTGGGCCGGGGGGTCGAGTACTACGACGGCCCCGCCGTCCGCGGCATCGCGCGCGGCGCGAAGGCCGACGACTACCGTTGGTCGTCGATGATTCTCGGCGTCGTCGAGAGCACTCCGTTTCAGATGAGGAGATCGCGAGAGCCATGATTGTCACCAGGAAGCACCTCCCGCGTCGTACGTTCCTCCGCGGTCTCGGCGTGACCCTGGCGCTGCCGATGCTCGACGGCATGGCGCCCGCGTTCGGCCTGCGCGCCGGCGCGGCGGGAACCGTGCGCCGCCTCGGGGTCGTGTACGTGCCCAACGGCATGTACATGCAGAGCTGGACGCCCTCCGGCGCCGGGTCCCTCGACATCACCGAGACGCTGCGGCCGCTCGCCGCGCACCGCGAGCGCATGGTCATGATCAGCGGGCTGTGCAGCCACGAGGGCATCGCCCGCCCCGGCGAGGGGGCCGGCGACCACGCCCGCGCGGCCGGCGCGTTCCTGACCGGCGTGCACCCGAAGAAGACCGAAGGGCACGACATCCGGGCCGGCGTCTCGATGGACCAGATTGCGGCCCGCGTGCTCGGCCAGGAGACCCAGCTCGCGTCGCTCGAGCTGTCGCTCGAGTCGGCGGACCGGGCGGGGTCGTGCGACCCCGGCTACAGTTGCGCGTACGCCAACACCCTGTGCTGGAGCAGCCCCACCACCCCGCTCCCGATGGCCAGCGACCCCCGCGCCGTCTTCGAGCGGCTGTTCGGCACGGGGGGAACCACCGACCCCGTGGCGTGGCTCGCCGCCCGCCGGCACGACCGCAGCCTGCTCGACATGGTGACGGCCAAGGTGGCGCGGCTCCGCAAGGACCTGGGCCCGCGCGACAGGGTCAAGCTGGACGAGTACCTCGGCGCGGTGCGTGACGTCGAGCGGCGCATCCAGATGGCGGAGCGGCAGTCGGCGCGCGAGTTGCCTGCGATGGACCAGCCGGCCGGCGTGCCCGACCGTTTCGTGGACCACGCCAAGCTGATGTTCGACCTGCAGGTCCTCGCCTGGCAGGCCGACCTCACCCGGGTCACCACGTTCATGCTGGGGCACGAGACGAGCAACCGCGCCTACCCCGAGATCGGGGTGCCCGACGCGCACCACGCCTTGTCGCACCACGGCGGCGACCGCGTGCTCATCGAACGGCTGAAGAAGGTGGACCACCACCTCACCGAGATGTTCGCCTACTACGTCGACCGGCTGGCGTCGACCGAGGACGGCGACGGTACTCTCCTCGACTCGGCGATGGTGATGTACGGCAGCGGCCTCAGCGACGGCAACCGGCACAACCACCACGACCTGCCCACCCTGCTCGTGGGCGGCGCCGGCGGCCGGCTCACCGGCGGCCGCCACGTGCAGGTAGCCGAGGACACGCCGAACACCAATCTGTTCCTGGCCATGCTCGACAAGCTGGGCGTGCCCATCGAGGCGATGGGCGACAGCACCGGCCGCGCGGACGTGCTCTCGGTGTGACGGTTCGCCAGGGGGTGACGGGAATGCAGGGACGACAGTCAGCGGAATCCGTTCGCGGGCCGGCGCAGCGGCAGCGCCGTCGGCAGGCCTTGGCCGCCGGGCTGATCATGGCCCTCGCGGTCTTGCCGGTCGCCGCGGCGGCCGAGGACGCGACGCTCGCCGACGCGGCGGAACGCCGGGATGCCGCCGCGGTGCGCGCGCTCCTGGCGGAGTCGGCCGCTGTCGACGCCCGTCAGCCCGACGGGGCGACCGCCCTGCACTGGGCCGCCCATTGGAACGACGTCGAGACCGCACGGCTGCTCGTCGCGAGCGGGGCCGACGTCAACGCCGCGAACGACCTCGGCGTGACCCCCCTCGCCCTGGCCGCGCTCAACGCCAGCGCCGAGATGGCGGACGTCCTGCTGCACGGCGGCGCGGATCCGGGCGCGGCGCGTCCCGGGGGCGAGACCGTCCTGATGACCGCCGCCCGCACCGGCAACCCCGACCTCGTGCGGGCGCTGGTCGCGGCCGGCGCCGATGTCCGCGAGACCGCGCACTTCCGGGCCCAGACCCCGCTGATGTGGGCGGCGTCGGAAGGGCACGCGGGCGTCGCGCGCTTCCTCGTCGAGGCCGGCGCCGACGTGCGCGCGCGGTCCGTGCACGGCACCACCGCCTTGCTCCTCGCCGCCCGCAACGGCGACGTCGAGACGGCGCGGGTGCTGCTCGACGGTGGCGCCGACGTGAACGCGGGCGAGCCCTACCTGGCCTTCGATGCGCGGGTCGACGTCGAGGAATCGCAGACCTCCGGCCGGACGCCGTTGGTGGTCGCAAGCGCCAGCCTAGTGGCCACCAGCGGCTGGGAGTACGAGCTCGATGTCGAGCCGAGCACGCACGAGGCCCTCGCCCTGTTCCTCCTCGAGCGCGGCGCCGACCCCAACGTGCCCGACAGCATCGGCAGGACGGCCCTGCACGCCGCCGTCGAGACCGGCAAGGCCGAACTGGTGAAGGCGCTCCTCGAACACGGCGCCGACCCCAATGCCCGGCTCACCCGGGCCCCGTTCGTCTTCAAGGGCGACTTCATCTCGTACGGCCGCTACGTCGGAGCGACCCCCCTCTGGCTGGCTGCGGCGGCGCGGACGCCCGACCCCGAGATCCTGCGGGCGCTGGCCGCGGCCGGCGGCGACCCCGGCCTGCCCGCGGACGACGGCACCACCCCCCTGATGGCCGCCGTCGGCGTCGTGCTGAACGAGGCGCGGCAGCCCACCCACGAGCAGTCGCTCGATCTGGTGACCCTGCTCGTGGGCATGGACATCGACCTCGACGCGGTCGACCGTCGCGGCCGTACCGCCATGCACGGCGCCGCCCGTCTCGCCAAGAACGCCATCGTCGAGGTGCTCGCCGAGAACGGCGCGCGCGTGGACATCGCCGACGGCCGCGGCCTCACCCCGCTGGACGTCGGCACCGTGTCCCGCCCGCTGCACCCCGACACCGAGCGGCTGCTGCGCCGCCTCGGCGCCACGAGCATCAACGACGGATCCCGGTAGGCGTCCGCGCCAGGATGGTCGTGGGGCTTGATCCGCAGGCGGCTGAGCGCGCTTGCGCGCCGCCACCGACTCGGCCCGCGCGCCCGTCCCCTCGATCAGGTAGACGGACAGGTTGGTGTCCGCAACGGCTCGAGGCCGGCAACCTGTTCAACTCGCCGGACAAACTCCTGTGCAAGTCGGCTCGTTCCCATCAGGCAGTCAGGATGCCCGACGAACTCACGACGATTCTCCGCGCATGAGCCGCCAGAGCTTCTCGGGCCGCATCATCATGTCGAGGTGCCGCACGCCGAACGGGCTGAGGGCGTCGACGGCGGCGGCCGCGACGCACGGCGTCGAGCCGATCGTCCCCGCCTCGCCGACCCCCTTCGCGCCGAGCGGGTTGACGGGGGTCGGGGTGACGGTGTTGTCGAGTTCGAAGCGCGGGAAATCGGCCGCGCGGGGGAGGGCGTAGTCCATGAACGACCCCGTCAGCGGTTGGCCGTCACGGTCGTAGACGACCTCCTCGATGAGGGCCTGCCCGATGCCCTGTGCGAGGCCGCCGTGGATCTGCCCTTCGACGATGAGCGGGTTGATCAAGTGGCCGGCGTCGTCGACCGCAACCATCTTCAGCAGCCGCGGCTCGCCGGTCTCGCGGTCCACTTCGAGCATTGCGATGTGGCACCCGAACGGGTAGGTGTTGTTCGACGGTTCGAAGAACGCCTCGTCGCTCAGGCCGGGATCGAGCTCCGCCGGCAGCTTCCTCGGCTTGTAGGCGTAGGCGGCGACCTCGGCGAACGGCTTGGCCGATGCCGGCGCGCCCTTGACGGCGATGGTCCCGTTCTCGAACACGAGGTCGTCCTCGTGCGCCTCGAGCAAGAAGGCGGCGAAGCGGGCCATCTTCGCCTTCACCTGCCGCCCCGCCTTGTGCAGGGCCGCCCCGCCGACCGCCTGCGAGCGGCTGCCGAAGGTGCCGATGCCCTGCTTGACGACGGCGGTGTCGCCGTGGCGGATGGTCACGTGGTCGATCGGCACGCCGAACTGGTCGGCGAGCATCTGCGCGAAGGTCGTTTCGTTGCCCTGGCCGTGGGGCGACGCCCCGGTGGCGGCGCTGATGCGCCCGTCGCGCTCGACCGTGACCTGGGCGTGCTCCCAGCCGCCGGGCGACACCGAGGCGGACGGTCCCATGCCGCAGATCTCGACGTACATCGAGAGCCCGAGCCCGACGACTCGCCCTTCGGCCCGCGCGGCGTCGCGCTCGCGCTTGAGCCGGTGCCAACCGGCTGCCGTCAGCGCGCGGTCGAGGGTCTTCTCGTAGTCGCCCGAGTCGTAGATCGCGCCCATCGGGGTCCGGTAAGGGAACCGGTCGGGCGGGATGAAGTTCCTCCGCCGCAGCTCCGCCGGGTCGACGGCGAGCTCGCGCGCCAGCATGTCCATCGCCCGCTCGACGAAGTAGATCGCCTCGGGGCGGCCGGCGCCGCGGTAGGCGTCGGTCGGGGTCTTGTTGGTGAACACCTCGGTGAGGGTGACGCGGACGGCGGGGAACGCGTAGGTGGCGCTGGCCATCGTCATCGTGTTGGTGGGGATGCCCGCCGTCAGCAGCATGTTGTAGGCGCCGATGTCGGCGACGAGGCGCAGCTTCAGGCCGAGGACCGCCCCGTCGCGCCGCGCCGCGAGGTCGACGTAGCCGATGAGGTCGCGGCCGTGCACGGTGGCGAGGAACGCCTCGGAGCGGTCCTCGATCCACTTGACGGGCATGTCGAGGCGCTTCGACAGCGCCGCCGCCACGTACTCTTCGCCGTAGATGTTGATCTTCGCCCCGAACCCGCCGCCGACCTCGGGGGCGATGGCCCGCACCCGGTCCTGGCCAAGGCCCACCATCCGCGCCACGAACGTCCGGAGGATGTGCGGGTTCTGGGTCGACGACCATATCGTCATCTCGTCCTTGCCCGCCTCGTAGTGGGCCACCACCCCGCGCGCCTCGATCGAGTTGGGCGCGAGGCGCTGGTTGACCATCCGCTGTGAGATCACCACGTCGGCGGACGCGAACGCCTCGTCGACGGCGGTGTCGTCCACCGGCTCGCGGCGCCGGACGCCGGTGCCCCGCGACAGGGGGCCGAGGGCCACGTTGTCCGGATAATCGGCGTGCAGCACCGCCGGCCGCCCGGTCATCGCCTCCTCCGGGTCGACCACCGCGGGCAGGGGCTCGTAGTCGACGACCACCGCGTCGGCCGCGTCCCGCGCGATATAGCGGTCGCGCGCCACCACCACTGCGACGGGTTCGCCGACGAAGCGCACGGTGTCCGCCGCCACCGCCCGGTGCTCGGGCGAGGGGAACGGCGTCCCGATGGGCATCGGATCGAGGAACGCGGCGATCTCGGCCCCCGTGAACACTGCCTCGACCCCGTCCATCGCTGCGGCGGCGCGGGTGTCGACGGTCCGGATGCGGCCGTGCGCGACGTCGCTCCGCTTGAACGCGAGATGCCGCAGGCCGTGGATCTTCACGTCGTCGACGAAGGTGCCCCGCCCGCGGAGGAGCCGCGGGTCCTCGCGCCGCTTCACGCGCTGGCCGACCAGCTTCGGCAGCACCGGCGTCGCGGCCGTGCACCCGTCCTCGGCGTTCTTCCGTCTGTCGTCAGTCGTCATGGGCGTTCCATCAAGTACCCCGTCAAGTAGACGAGTGTCGCTGTAAGTTGTTGACAGGAAGCAGATTGCGGTTCAGGCGTTTGCCGCCGCTCACGTACCGCGGGCACGATCATCGTCGTGTGCTCTCGTCCCGCACGCGTTGGGGGTCCGATTCGACCAAGCCCGCTTGATCACCGAGAATCAGCCGCGCCTGCCGACCGGGGCCGAGCGCCGCCGCACGCTGGCGCAGGCCGGAGCCGAGCGCCGCCCCGGCGGCCGCCCACAGGAGGACGATGGCCCACTCCTCCGGCCACAGCAGGGCGGACGGGCTGCCCGGCAGGTACAGCAGGACGAAGAACACCGTGGCCGCGACGGCGAGCCAGCCGACCACGCCGGGAGCCGGGACCCGATATGGGCGAGGCAGACCGGGATGCCTGCGCCGGATGACGAGGAACGCGGCCGCCACCAGCAGGTAGGCGACGACCGTGGCCAGCGACCCGGCGTCGACGAGCCACACCAGGGCCGGCCGCCCGAAGAAAGGGGCGACGGCGGTGACCGCGGTCAGGGCGACGACGACCGCCGACGGTGAGCCGTAGCGCGGATGGAGGCGCGCGAACGCGGCCGGCAGCATCCCGCCCCGGGCCATCGCGAAGAGCAGGCGCGACGCGCCGAGGAAGAACGCGTTCCAGCTCGTCAGGATGCCGACGGCGCCGCCGAGCACGAGTACGCGTCCGCCCCAGGGGCTGTCCCAGATCGCGCTCATGGCGTCGGCAGTGGGGAGTGCGCGGTCGGCGAGCGTGTCGGGTGGCAGGGACAGGCCCACCGTCCACTGCACGAGGCTGTACCAGACGAAAGCCATCACGATGGACAGCAGGATGATGCGGCCGATGGTCCGGAACGGCAGGGCGATCTCTTCCGCGAGCTGGGGGATGACATCGAAGCCGACGTAGAGGAACGGGGTCATGATCATGACCCGCAGCACGCCCTCCCAGCCGGTGACGGCGGGCGCGAGGTTGTCGAAGTCGCCTCGCGGCGTACCGGGCAGGAAGAAGGCCAGGCCGACCAGCAGGAGGGTGGCGACGGCGATTCGTTGCAGAAACGCCGAGAACCGGATGCCGCGGTAGTTGACGGCGCCGATGACGAGGGCGCCCGCCACGCCTGCCGCCACCCAGGCCGGCTGCACGCCCCATCCCGCGACCGTGTAGAGCGGATCTCCCGTCCCGAACGCCGGCGCCAGATAGCCGAGGACGGTGGGCAGGGCCACCGCTTCGAAGGCGCAGACCGCCACGTAGGCGAGCACCAGCGTCCAGCCGCAGACGAACGCCCCGACGGGCCCCATCGCGACGAACGTGAAGCTCAGCTCGCCCCCGGCGCGGGACAGGGCGGCCGACAGCTCGGCGTAGGTCAGACCCACCAGCCACACCATGACCGCGCCTGCGCCGAACGCGAGGATCGAGCCTACCGCGCCGGCCCGCACGATCATCTCGCCGGCCAGCACCACCCAGCTCCAGCCGACCATCGCCCCGAACGCCACCGCGAGCACGTCGCCACGGCCGAGGAACCGGCGGAGGTGGACGGGAGGGTCAGTCATGACCGGAGCTGCGTTGCGCGGAATCGTACGCGTTCCGCATCAGGCCATCGTCGAGTTCGTTGCGGCCGTGACTGGTCCCCGCCACTCGGGCGGTCCGCTGCCGTCCATGTCCGACGCGCTCTACGAAGCGGAGGAGATGGTGACCCAGTCTCCCGTCGTCGACCCGAACGAAGCCGTCGTGCGGCTCGCCCCCCGCGGGGCGGCGGCGTGTCGACCGTCGTGGTTCGACCCGCATCCTTGGGCGTACGCCGAGCACTCTGGGTTGAGCGAGCTGTGGTCCGAGAATCGGCACGGCCGCATGCACGGCACGGTCCGGGCAGTCAATCCGCTGCTCGACCCCGGCCACTCCGGATGGCGGAGTCCGGTCCGACCGTCAGCGCTCGTAGACCACCCGCCCGCCGAGCACCGTCAGGTCGACCTCGGTGTCCACGGTCCGCTCCGGATCGATGGCCAGCAGGTCCTGCGACAGCACCACCAGGTCGGCGAGCTTGCCGACTTCGAGGGTGCCCTTCTCGTTCTCCTCGAAGGTCAGGTGCGCGGCGATGCGCGTGTAGCCGACGATGGCCTCAGGCATCGTCAGCGCCTCGCCGTGCCCGACGACGTCGCCTGCCATGCCCCGGCGGGTCACCGCCGCCTGCAGACCGACCATCGGCCCGATGGGCAGGATATCGCTACCCAAGGCGACCACGACGCCGTGCCGCATCGGCGAGCGCAGGGGGTTGTTCGTCTGGTAGCGCTCGCCCTCGAGGTGCTCGGCGTAGCGCCCGTCGAGGGTGTACGTGAAGTTGGGCTGCTGCGCGACGTGAATGTTCCAGTCCGCCATCTTCCGCATCGTCTCGGCCGGCGGCCGCACCGTGAAGTGGTTCAGGAAGTGACGGTGGTCGGCGCGGGGCGACGCCTCGAGCATGCGCGCCCACACGTCGACGGTCATCGCGATGGCGGCGTCGCCGATGGTGTGGTACCCGAGCTGCCAGCCGCGCTCGTGGGCGGCGCTGGAGATGGCGAAGAGCCCCGTCTCGTCGATGAGCGGGCCGCTGCCGTGGTAGCCGGGCTGCCCCCGGTAGGGCTCGAGGGTCCAGGCGGCGGCGCCGGTGTAGCCGCCGTCGACGAAGAACTTGACGGGCCCGACCCGCAGCCACTCGTCGCCGTCGCCGGTCTGCCGGCCGAACCGGTCGAGCATGGCGACGGCCCGCGCCGGGTCCGGCGGTAGCCGAAGCTGCACCGCCGCCCGCGGCAGCTCGCCGCGATGGGCCGCGTAAGCCGCCTCCCACTGCCCGAAACCCTCGATGTCGACCCCGGCCTGGATGATGCTCGTGATGCCGAGCCGGAGCAGGCCCCGCAGGTTCTCGATGAAGCTCGCCCGCAGCTCGTCCGGGGTCGGGTCGGGTACGAGGCGGCTGACCAGCCCCTGGGCCCCCTCGCGGAGGATGCCGTTCATGCGGCCCGCGTCGTCGACCTCGATGATGCCGCCGGGCGGGGTCTCGGAGTCGGGGGCCAGCCCCGCCGCGTCCAGGGCCAGCGAGCTCGCCACCGAGCTGTGGCCGCCGGCCCGGGTCAGCACCACCGGGTTGGCGGGGGCGGCGTCGTCCAGGTCCCACCGCAGGGGCCGGCGCTGCTCGGCCAGCTCGTCCTCCGACCAGCCGTACCCGGTGATCCACTCGCCGGCCCCGAGCTGCTCCGCCTTCCGGGTGACCCGCCCCTTCAGCTCGGCCAGGTTCTCCAGTCCCGCCAGATCGACCCAGTGCTGCGGGTTGCCGCGGATGTGGATGTGGGTGTCGATGAACCCGGGCAGCACGAGGCGGCCCCCGAGGTCGATGGTCCGCGCGGCGCGGTAGCGGTCGGTCAGCTCGTCCCAGCCGAGGGCCACGATGCGGCCGTCGCGCACCGCGATCGCCGAGTACGTGGAAAGCAATTGGTCGGCCGTGAAGACCTTGCCGTCGTGCAGCAGCAGGTCCACCGGCTCCTGGGCCTGCGCCGGGGCGGCGCCCGGCACGCCCAGGAGCCACGCCGTGATCAGTAGTCTTCTCATCATTCCCTCCGCCGGCTGGCGCGAGCCCGATCATACCGTGTCGCCCTCCTACCGAGTGCGGCCGCCGGGGTTGGCGGGCGCGCAAGGGGGAACGCCGGTCGCGGCGCGGGTTCACCGTACTGGTAGGCTTGTCGGGTGGATCGTGACGAGTTCCTGGGCCTGTTGCGCGCCCTCGAGGAGGCCGCCGTCGACTACGTTCTGATCGGGGCCACGGCGATGGGGTTTCACGGTGTCGTGCGTGCCACCGAGGACGTGGACGTGTTCGTGCGGGCCGCCCCCGACAACATCGAGCGGCTCCGCGCCGCCTTGCGGGTCGTGTTCGCGGGAGACCCCGAGATTGAAGAGATCCGGACGGACGACCTGTTGGGCGACTATCCCGCGGTGCGGTACTATCCGCCCACCGGCGGTCTGTACCTCGACGTGATGACGCGGCTCGGTGAGGTCGCGAGCTACGAATCGGTGGAGGCGGTGACGAAGGAGGTCGATGGCGTCCGCGTGCGGGTCGCCACCCCGGCGGCCTTGCACCGGCTGAAGAAGGGTACGGTGCGGGCAATAGACCGTCAGGACGCGGCGGCGCTCCGGCAGCGTTTCGACCTGCCGGACGAGGGCGACGAATAGCATGGTGGTCCAGCGGTTCCGGTCCATCGAGGAGATGAACGCGGCGCCGGTGCGCCGGGGCTCGCCCGATGGGTTCGAGCGGTTCATTCGTCACTGCGCGCGGTTCCGCCGGGCGGCTTCCCTTCCCCGCCCGCGCGGTGTGTTCAAGTTTCGGAGCCTCGAGGAGGCCCAACGGGCCCGCTTCTCCGGCCACGCCGTGCTCGCGCCGGCCTCGCACGAGGCCGAAGCGCCTGACCCGCCCGAGGACCCTTGAACGAGACGAGGAGAACACGATGTCCCGCATCCAGCGTTGCTTAGTGAACGGCGCGGTCGCGGCCGCCTTGGCCGCCGCGGTCGCGTGCGCGGCTCCGGCCGCGGACTTCCCCGGCGCCTGCGCCGACCTGACGGCGCTGGAGCTCATCGACCTGCGCATCGGCGCGGCCGAGCACGTCGCCGAGGGCGAGACCCCGGCGCACTGCAAGGTAACGGGGGTCATCGAGACCGAGATCAACTTCGAGCTGCTGCTGCCCGACGACTGGAACGGCCGGTTCCTGATGGGCGGCGGGGGCGGCTTCGTGGGTAGCGTGCAGAACCAAGCGCGCTCGCTCTACGCGCATGGGGGCGGTCCCCTCGAGCGCGGCTACGCGACGGTGGGGACCGACACCGGGCACACGGGGCCCGGTGGCTCGGCCGCCTGGGCCCTCGACCATCCCGAGCGGCAGGAGAACTTCGGCCACCGAGCCGTCCACCTGACGGCGGAGACCGCGAAGTCGATCATCTCCCACTACTACGCGCGGCCGTCCGAATACGACTATTTCGTCGGCTGCTCGCGGGGAGGCGGCCAGGCGATGATGGCGTCGCAGCGCTACCCCGACGACTTCGACGGCATCGTGGCCGCCGCCCCGGCCTACGACTGGACGGGCATTACCGCCGGGTTCGTGCAGAACCAGCAGGCCATCTACCCCGACGGCGACCTCGCCGCCCCGGTGTTGACCGCGCCCGTGCTCGAGCTCCTGGAGTCGAGCATTCTCGCCGCGTGCGACGCCGACGACGGAGTCGAGGACGGCATGATGACCGACCCCCGGCACTGCGGCTTCGACCCCGCCGACCTGCCGCGCTGCGCCGGCGACCGCCCCGCCGACGGCTGCGTCACCGGGGCCCAGCTCGCCGCCATCCAGACCGTCTACGACGGCCCCGAGTCGAACGGTGAGCCGCTCTACCCCGGGTTCAACTACGGCGGCGAGTCCGCCACCGGCGGCTGGCCGGGGTGGGTGGTCGGTCCGCCGGGAACCCCGAGCGCGCAATACGGCTTCGGCACCCAGCTCTTCAAGTACTTCGTCTTCGGCGACCCCGACTGGGACTACACGCGGTACGACTTCTCCACCTGGCAGGAGGACGTCGCTCCGACCGCGGCCATTCTCAACGCGACCGACACCGACCTCGGCCGGTTCCGGGACGGCGGCGGCCGCATCATCTACTGGACCGGCTGGTCCGACCTCGCCCTCACGCCGCTCGGCACCATCGACTACTACGTGCGGCTCGCGGCCGACGACGCCGCGGCCCGCGACTATGCGCGCCTCTACATGCTGCCCGGCGTGCTCCACTGCGCCGGCGGCCCCGGCCCCGACCGCGTCGACTGGGTCGAGGCCATCCGCGCCTGGGTCGAGGATGGGCGGGCGCCCGAGCGCCTGCTCGCGAGCAAGCTGGACGAGGACGGCGAAGTCGCGATGACCCGCCCCGTCTGTCCGTACCCGCAGGTCGCCGTCTACGACGGCAGCGGCGACCCGAACGACGAGGCCAGCTTCGCCTGCGAGATCCCGTCGCGGTAGCCCCCCGCATGAGCGCAAAGCCGCCGCTAAACGAAGACGAACGCGCGTGACTGTCTCATTGTGCGCCGGAACGCGCCTCAGAAGCTGTAGCGCAGCCCGAACTGCATCTCCCGCGCGTTGAGCGCGCTGAAGATGCGGCCGAAGTTCGGCGTGCCGAAGATGCGGTTGGGCACGTCGAAGTTGGCCCGGTTCAACACGTTGAAGATCTCCCAGCGGAACTCCAGGCGGCCGGTGTCGCCGACGAACCAGTCCTTCTGCAGCGAGACGTCGATGTTGAAGAGGCCCGGCGCGAAGACGCTGTTGCGCAGGGCGCTGCCGAAGGTGAAGGGGGACTGCAAGGCGAACGCGTCGGTGTTGAACCATCGGTCGGGGGTGCGCTGGCCGGCCGGGAGGTTGGGGTCGCCGATCTGGTCCGGCCGCTGCGCGGGGCCCGACCCGATGTTGGCGCGGTCCATACCGAGGTTCACGGTGAACGGGGCGCCCGACTGCACGGTGACGATGCCGTTGGCCCGCCACCCCGAGAAGAGCGCCGCGGCGCCGCCGTCGCCTTCGAAGCCCGGGAGCTGCAGGGTGCCGCTGGCCACGAGCTGGTGGCGGTGGTCGAAGCTCGACAGCGCGACTTCGCCGGGAAAGATGTCGTTGACGTTCTGCGGGACGTTCGACTCGAACGCGGTGGCGCCGGGGCTCGAGGCGTCGTCCTTGGACTGCGACAGCGTGTAGGCGGCGTTGAACGAGTGTCGGCCGTCGAAGCGCCGCTCGGCCTTGAACGTGACCGCGTGGTAGATCGACTCGCCGTCGAACCGGATGGCGCGGATGCCGCTCAGCTCGGGCACGGGGCGGCGCGCGTCGATGGGGCCGGGGCCGGGCAAGGGCACGTTGCGGATGGTGGTGTTGTCGGCTCCGATGGTGTACGAGCCCATGTAGGAGACCTCGACCATCGTCCGCCGCGTCGCCTCCATCTGTACGCCGCCGCTCCACGTCTGCGTGTACTCGACCCGGTAGTCGTTGTCCATGATCGAGCCGCCGATGCTGCCGGTGGCGTCGCTGGTCAGGATGTCGCGGGTCTGCCGGGTCGGCACGAGCTGGTCCGACGGGGTGTCGATCTGCTTGAGGAAGAAGAACGGCAGGTTCCGCGTGAACGCGGTCTGCACGCTGTAGGCCCACTGGTTCAGGAAGACACCGTAGCCGCCGCGCAGCACCACCGAGCGCTGGTCGCCGAGCAGCAGCGCGAACCCGGCCCGGGGGGCGAGGCGCACCCGGCTCGGGCGCAGGAGGCTGCGGTCCCACCCGATCTCGGCCGAGGTCACCCAGGGAATCGGCATCAGGGGCATCAGCGCCTCGGCCGCGGGCGAAATGTTGCCGGCCTCGTCGCTGGCGACCACGAAGCGCCCGCCGGGCACCGACAGGTCGATGGATGACAGGCGGTTGTCGACGTCCTTCATGTGGGCGTTGTACTCGTAGCGCAGCCCGTAGTTGATGGTCAGGTTGTCGCTCGCCCGCCAGTCGTCCTGGGCGTAGAGGTGCAGCCACGTGGTCCGCGAGTCCTGGTCGCCGCCGCCGATGCCCGCCGTCGCCGAGGTCGGGTAACCGAGCAGGAAGTCGGCCATGGCGTTGCCGCTCCACTGCCCGGTATAGGTGAAGGCGCCACGAGCGGTGTCGGCGTTGACGGGGCGGAACCGCAGGTGGAACAGGTAGCCGCCGAACTTGTAGCGGTGGTCGCCCCGGTCGATGAGGAAATTGTCGTAGACCTCGAAGTGCTCGTTGTTGCGCGACACGAACGTCGTGGGGTCGCCCATGGTGCTGAACAGCCCCGCCGTCGAGATCTGGGGGTACCCGATGTCGCGCGGGTTTCGGCTGACCCCGAGCAGGCCGACCCGGTCGGCGAAGTCGACCCCGGCATTGAGGCTGTGCTGCCCGCCGTCCACCGACATGTACCCGAAGCGGAGCTCGTTCAGCTTGTTCCGGCCGATCGCCTTGGTGTAGCTCACCCCGACGTTGCGGGTCGTGGTGTCGAGGGTGCGGCCGAACCCCGGCACGAGAGCCTCCTGCTGGACCCCGGTGCCGAACGGCTGGATCTCGTCGGCGTCGAATGTGCTGACCCGCAGAAAGAGGTGGTCGGCCTCGGCCGGCCGGTGGTCGACGCGCACGCTGAACTGGTGCACGTCCTTGTCCTGCGGTTCGACCGAGGTCAGGTTCTGGAAGCGGCCGTCGGCCGTCGGCAGCGGCACGTTCGAGAGGAAGGCGCCGGCGATGGGATCGATCCGGTCCGCCGGGATCCGGTTGCCGGGGAACGGCTGGCACGCGCCGCTCGCCGGATCGATGGTGAGGGGATCGCAGATTTGGCCCCATCCCGAGAAGTCGCCGGCCCGGACCGCCGCGTCGGGCACCGAGAAGGTCTTGGTGATCGACCGCCGCGTGTCCTGCCGCTCGTAGCTCGCGAAGAAGAACGTGCGGTCGCGGACGATGGGGCCGCCGAGCGTGCCCCCGTACTGGTCCTGGTCGAGCGGAGGCACCGGCAGGCTGCGGTCGTCGAAGTAGTTGTGGGCGTCGAAGCGCTCGTCGCGCATGAACTCGAACACGCTCCCGTGGAACAGGTTGGCGCCGGACCGGGTGGCCACGTTGATTAGGGCCGACGCCTTGCCCCCGAACTCGGGCGGATACATCGACTTCTGGATCTTGAACTCCTGAATGGAGTCGACCGATGGGTTGATGACGAGGTTGTTGAAGAGCTCGTCGGTCACCTTGAAGCCGTCGAGCATGTAGATGTTGTGCCCGGCCCGCTGCCCGCCGACGTTGGGCAGGGGGCCGGCCTGCTGGAGGGCGCCGCCCCGAGTGCCGCCGGGGGGGATGACCACTGCGTCGCTGAGCTGGGCGAGCTGCAGGAACTGCCGGCCGTTCAGGGGGATCGTCTCGACCTCGCGGGTCTCGATGACGTCGCTGATCTCGGCCGTCGTGGTCTGGAGCAGGGGGGCGCTGATTTCGACCGTCACCTCCTCGCTGACCGCGCCGAGGGCCAAGGTGAACTCGAGCTGCAAGGTCCGGCCGACTTCGAGCCGGATGCCGGTCTGGGTGGAGCGTTGGAAGCCGGGCAGCTCCGCCGTGACCGTCCAGTCGCCGGTGGCGAGGCCAGGGAAGAAGAACCGCCCCTCGCCGTCGGTGACCCGCTCGATGACGGTCCCGCTCGCCGGATGCGTGGCCACGACGACGGTGCCCGGCAGGACCGCGCCGCTCTCGTCGGCCACGACGCCGAGCACCTCCGCGGTATTGGTCTGGGCGGCGGCGGTGGCGCCGGCCGCGAGCAGCACGAGCAGGACCGCTCCCCACGTTCGGGCCCGGCCTTCGTCGATATTCCGGCCGCTCCCGACGCCTTTACCGATTGCTCTGCCGACGTCACCGCGCGAGCGCGCCGGCGCTCTGAAGCCGTATTCGTGCATGCGTCCATTATAGGATGCAGCCGGCCGGCCGCTTCCAACCGCGGAGCGTATCGGCCGGCCGCCACCGCCAGGACGTGCTCGTCGGCGCTCGCGCTCTACCACCACCCGGACGGCGGAGCCGGCCGCGACCCTCAGGACGTGCTCGTCGGCGCGGCGGCTGCCCCCGGTTCTCCGGTTGCGCCGGTCGGCCGCCCACCGAGGCCGTCACCCGCCCGCCGCGACCTTCAGGACGTGCTCGGCGGCGCGGCGGCTGGCCCCCGGTCCTCCCAGTTTCTCGCGCACCTTGCGCAGGGCCTGCCGGGTGCGGGCGGCGTGCGCCTCGTCCGAGAGGAAGCGCACCGCGTCGTCCGCCACCACCGCCGGCGTGAACGCGGTCTGGGCGTACTCCGGCACGATGGTCCGTCCCGCCACTAGGTTGACCATGCCGAACGCGCTCACCTTGATGAACCGCCGCGCCATCCAGTAGGTCAGCGGCGAGAGCCGGTACACGACCACCATCGGCCGCTCGTGAATCGCGGTCTGGATGGTGGCGGTGCCCGACGCGGTGATCACGACGTCGGCCGCCGCGAGCACGGTATCGGTCTGCGACTCGATGACCCGCGGCGGCGCCCCCGCGCCCCGTAGCGCCTCGAGCGGCTCGAACAGGGGCTCCGGCAGGCCGGGGGCCCGCGCGACGACGAACTGCGCCGGGGGGACGCGTTCGCGGATGCGCCGGGCCGCGGCGGCCATGTCCGGCAGGATGCGGCGCAGCTCGTTGGGGCGGCTGCCCGGGAGCAGCGCCACTACCGGCGCCTTGGCGTCGAGCCCGTGCTGCCGGCGGAACGCCTCCCGGTCCGCGGCGGCCGGCGCCAGGTCGAGCAGGGGGTGCCCGACGAACGAGACGGGAATCCCCGCCTCGCGGTACAGTCGCGTCTCGAAAGGGAAGATGACGAGGGCCCGGGTCACGAAGCGCCGCATCGTCCGGAACCGGCCGCTCCGCCACGCCCACGCCTGCGGGCCGATGTAGTAGACGACGGGGATGCCGAGGGCCGCGACGGCCGCGCCGATCCGGAAGTTGACCTCCGGGAAGTCGACGGCCACGAAGACATCGGGGCGTTCCGCCCGCGCCGCCTGCACGAGGCGGCGGTAGGTCCGCCAAGTGCGCGGCAGCACCGACAGCGCCTCGGTCAGTCCGGTTGCCGCGAGCCCCGCGTAGTCGGCGGTCAGGCGCCCTCCCGCCGACGCGAGCTGCCCTCCTCCCAGCCCGAAGACCTCTGCGCCGGGGCTCGACCGGCGAATCTCGCGGACCAGCGCGCCCGCGTACAGATCGCCCGACGGCTCGCCGCAACAGAGCATCACCCTGGGCGCCGGCATGGTGGGTGTTCGGGTGCTCCGAGAGCGCGCGGTCGCGCCGGGTCACCGCCGCGAGCGCCGTCGTGGCGTTCGACTCCTCGCGGCGCCGAAGTTCGCCTGGCGGTTCGCCTTCCCCCGTCCGGTCAACGCCGGAAGTCGGGGCGGCTCAGGTCCAGGTCGGCCACCGAGAGGACCTCGACGTTGCCGAACCCGGCCCGCCGGAGGTCGTTCACGAACGCGCGGGCCTCGCCCACCAGCACGATCGCGAGGCGGTCGGGTTGCAGGTAGGTGCGCGACACCCGCCTGATGTCCTCCACCGTGACCGCGTTGATCCGGTTCGGGTAGTTCGGAAGGTCGTCGAGGTCGAGGCCGTACACCAGCGCTTCCAGCACCTGCGAGGCGATGGCGTTGGGAGTCTCGATGGTCAGGGGGAAGTTCCCGGCCAGGTACGCCTGGGCGTTCTCAAGCTCGCGTCGGCTCACCCGCTCGCGTCGCAGGCGGCCCACCTCGCCGACCATCAGCCGCAGCGCCTCGACCGTCGCCTCGGTCCGGGTGTCGGTCTTGCCGATGAAGTCGCCGCCGTAGCGGCGGCTGCCGATCTCGGCCGAGGCCGAGTAGGTGAGGGAGCGTTCGGTCCTCAACACGCTCCCGAGCCGGTTCCCCCCTTCGCCGCCGAGGATCTTGATGGCGACGTCGAACGGCAGGTGGTCGGGACTGGCGCGCGGCAGGGCCGCGTGCCCCATCCGGATGGCCGTCTGCAGGGAGCCCGGCTTGTCGATGACGACTATCCGGCGGGCGGGTTCGGGTATCTCGCCGGCCGGGGGCGCCGCCGCCTCGGTCCGGGGCGTCCAGTCGCCGAACCTCCGTTCCACCGCCGCGAACGCCGCCTCGGCGTCGATGTCGCCGACGATCGCGAGCAGCGCGTTGTTCGGCGCGTAGTGCGCGGCGTGGAAGTCGACGAGGTCGTCGCGCGTGATTCGCTGCACCGACTGCGGCGTGCCGTTCGACGGCTGCCCGTAGGGGTGCGAGCCGTAGATCAGCCGCGAGAGCACGACCCCCGACAGGTACTCCGGGTCGTCGTAGCTGACCTGGAACCCCGACAGCACCTGCTGGCGCTCGCGCTCGATCTCGGCCGGCGCGAACGCCGGGTCCCGGGCGGTGTCGGCGACCAGGTCCAGCCCGAACTCGAAGCTGTCGGTCATGACGAGGACGTTGACGAAGGTCAGGTCCGTGCCCGCCCCGGCGCCGAGAATGCCGCCGATCGAGTCGATGGCGTCCGCGACCTCGGTGGCGCTCCGGCTCGTCGTGCCCTGGTCGAGGAGCGCGCCCGTGAACGTCGCGACCCCCGGCTTGCCGGCCGGGTCGTACGCCGATCCGGCCCCGATGAGCAGCCGCAGGTTGACGGCGGGCTGCTCGTGGTGCATCACGACGACCACCTGCAGGCCGTTGTCGAGGGTCCGGACCTCGTAGGGCGGGAACGTCGCCTGGCGCCACGGCAGCGGGGGCGGGGGGCTCTCCCGCGGCCAGTCCACCGGCGGCTGGCCGGTCGCGGTCGCGGCGATCATCGACAAGGCGATCGTCGACAGACAGAGAACCAAGCCGGGGGTCGCCCCGCGCGGCTTCGTGGCAGACCGGCGTCTCATTGGTCGTCTCCGGGCCGGAGGAAGGAGCGCCCGGGCGGCGGGGCGGGCAGAATCGTCAGCACCAGCCGGTTCTCCTCGGTGAAGTAGGTCCGGGCCACCCGCTGCACGTCCTCCCGGGTGACGTTCATGAAGACGTCGAACTCGGCGTCGACGGTGGTGATGTCGTCGTGCATCACCGCCGCGTGGACCAGGTGCGAGGCCTTCTGCTCGATGGTGAGGCGGCCGAACACGTAGTCGCGGGCGAACTGATTCTTGGCCCGCTGCAGCTCCCGTTCGGTGATGAAGTCGGTCTTCAGGCGGTCCAGTTCCTCGATCAGCGCCGCCTCCGACTCGGCCGGGGTGCGTCCCGGCTGGACGATGGACACGGCGTAGAACAGGTTCGGGTCCTCGATGAGCAGGCCGTCGCCGGCCGCGGACACCGCGAGCTGGTCCTCGTAGACCAGCCGGCGGTAGATGCGCGAGCTCTCGCCGTCCGAGAGCACCTTGGTCGCGATGTGCAGCGGGTACGCGTCGGGGTGCCCGTCGTAGGTAATGTGATGGGCCACGATGACCGCGGGCAGGGGCCAGTTCTCGGACTGCGTCAGGGTCACCCGGCGCTCGCCGGTGGAGGGCGGCTCGCGCGGGATGTCGCGGGGCACCGGGCGCTTCGCCTTCGGCACCCGGCCGAAATACAGCCTGATGTGGGCCAGGGCCTGCACGGGATCGAAGTCGCCGACCAGCACCAGGGTCGCGTTCTCGGGCACGTAGTAGGTGTCGAAGAACTCCCGCACGTCGTCGACCGAGGCGGCCTCGAGGTCCGCCATGCTGCCGATGACCGAGTGCTTGTACGGGTGCATCGTGTAGGCGTGGTCGTACAGGATCTCCGACAGCAGACCGAACGGGGCGTCCTCGTAGCGCCAGCGGCGTTCCTCCTTCACCACCTCGCGCTCGGCCTCGAACGTCCGCTCGTCGATGCGCAGCGTGGCCATCCGGTCCGCCTCCAGCCAGAGGACCAGCGGCAGGTATTGCGACGGCACCGTCTGCAGGAACGTCGTGGCGTCCTCGGTCGTGTAGGCGTTCCCGTCGCCTCCCACCCGGGAGACCATCGTCAGGTGCGAGTCGGGCAGCACGTTCTTCGAGCCCTTGAACATCATGTGCTCGAACAGGTGCGCGAACCCGGTGCGGCCGGGGGGCTCGTTCTTCGACCCGACGTGGTAGACCATCTGCAGGTGGACGATGGGCGTGGAGTGGTCCTCGGAGAGGATCACCCGCAGGCCGTTGTCCAGCGTGTGCATCTCGTAGTCGAGCGGGGTCGGTCGGACCGCCCCGTCCAGGGTGGACGATACGGCGAGGAGGCCGGTCAGCACCGCGACGAGCATCGCGCCGGCGGCCGGGGGGCTCGCGCCGGAGCCGCCGCGCCGCCGCCGGACCGCGGGGAGAGTCTTCTGGAGCATGGGCCGAATTATGGCACAGCCGGGACGGTCGATCGGTGGCTCCGAGGCGATGCCCTCCATCACGATCCATCCCGGCGTCGTGCGGCCCCCCTCGGACACCGCCGCCGGCGAGGTCGCCTCGTCCGTCGACGGACCCGCCGGGGGCCGGTGATCGATTCGAACCATCCTCGACGCCATCACTTCTCCGCCTTTCCCGGTCCCGGCCCGCTCGCCGGGCCCGCGTCCTCCGAATCCGGCCGCCACCCGCGCTCCAGTTCGGCGCAACGGCGTTCGAGGGCCGCGATCCGCTTGCGCAGGGCGGGGAGCTGCACGAACGAACTCGCCGCCTTCCGCCAGGCGCGGTTCTCGACCGCCGGCAGCCCGGAGACGAACGATCCCGGGGGCACGTCGTTGGTGATGCCGGTCTGGCCCGTGGCGCGGGCGCCCTTCCCGATGGTGATGTGGCCGTTCACGCCGACCTGACCGGCCAGCACCACGTCGTCCTCGACGATGGTGCTGCCGGCAATGCCCACCTGGGCGGCCAGCAGGGCGTTACGGCCGATCCTGACGCCGTGCCCGACCTGGACGAGGTTGTCGATCTTCGCCCCCGCCGCGACGCGGGTCTCGCCGATGGCGGGCCGGTCGACGGCCACCAGCGCCCCGATCTCCACGTCGTCCTCGATGACGAGTCCGCCGTGCTGGGGGATCTTCCGGTGGGTCCCGTCGGGACGTCGGGCGAAACCGAAGCCGTCGCTGCCCAGCACCGCCCCGTTCTGCACCACCACCCGGTCGCCGAGCACCACGCCCTCGCGCAGCGCCGCCTGAGCGTGAATCACGCAGTCGGCGCCGATGGTGACGCTGGCGCCGATGGTCACGTTCGGGTGGACGACGGTCCGGGGACCGATGACGGCGCCGGACCCGATGGACACGAAGGGGCCGACGGACACGCCGTCTCCGAGCTTCGCGTCTGCCGCGACATGGCTCGCCGAGTCGATGCCGGCGGTCGGGGCGGGGGCGTCGGCGAACAGCTCGACGGCCCGGGCGAAGGCGAGGTACGGCTCGGCCGTGCGCAGCATTGGGCATGGGGCGGCCGGCGCGTCGTCGGCGAGGATCACCGCGGCCGCCCGGGTCGACCGCAACGCCGTCGTATAACGGGGATTTGCGAAGAAGGTGAGATCGTCCGCTTCGGCGGTCTCGATGCCCGCGACGCGGCGGATTCTGACGTCGCCGTCGCCCTCGAGCCGGCAGTCGAGACGCTCCGCCAAGTCACGAAGCTTCAAGGCAGGCAAGCGTATCACGCAGGCTGTCGCGGCGCCGGGCCATCGAACGGCGGGCGCCTGCGACTTCGCCGGGCATCCTCGACAGCCTTCAGGGAGTCCTGTTCGGCTTGCCCGAGTCGCGGCAATTCGGCGTCGCTCCGATGAGGGTTCGAGAACAGCATCGGAGGCCGGCGTGAGCGTTCGCGCCTGAACGCTGACTCGCTCGAGTCGAGCATACGCTCTCCCACGCGAACAGGTTACAACAAGTCGGCGGCCCGCCCGGTCGATGCGGGTCAGGCCTGCGTGCGGCGCTCGACGAACGTCGCCAGGTGCTCGAGGTGCAGCTCGCGCGAGAGCTCCCGAAGGCGGGGACGGCGTCGACCGGCGGGCAGGGCCAGGGCCTCGCGCACCTCGTCGAGGGCCGGGCTCACGCGCGTCGACCAGTCGACCCCGGACACGCCGTGGCGCGCGCCGCGGAAGGACAGCCAGTGTCCGGCCATCTTCGCGGCGAAGTACCAGGAGATGAGGTTCGGTCCGGGGACGAAGAAGAACAGCGGTCCGAAGATGGCGGTGGCGATGGCGTCGATGACCATCCAGAACCGGTGGTGGTCGCTCTGCCGCTGCAAACGACCCCGGGCGGTCGCCAGCGCCTGCTCCGCGTCCAGATCGCCGGCGTGGACGAGCACGCCCTCGCGCGCGTGGCGCATGTGCCACAGCAGCCGGTGCTCGGAGATCCACACGGCGAGGCCGCGCGTGAGTGCGGCGCGCAGCCGCGCCGTCCAGCCCGCCTCGTCGGGGTCGGCGGTCTGCGCCGTGCGCCGGTCGCGGCGCGCCTCCTGCTCGGCTGCGAGCACCTCGCGGGCGCGCCGCAGCAGTCGGCCGGTGAAGGCGCCGGGGGGATGGTCGGCGTCGTTCGGCTCGCAGTAGAGCTCGTGGCGGTTCCGGTCGACGGGCACCAGGAAGACGTTCATTCGGTTATGAAGACGTTTGAAGGCGTTGATCCGGTCAGAAGAGTTCCATCCTACTCGGAGTATCGGTCGGGCGGGCTTGCCGCCGCGCGGCCGTGGGTGCAGTCGTCGCAGACTCGGTCTGCCGTGCGGCACGGCGTTTCGCGAAGGACGAACCGGGGCGCCGCCGGGTTGATGTCGGCGCGTCGATATCGGTCGCGAGCCTCGGCCGCGGGGCTGAGCCCGCAGGACATCCGGCGGACACGGTCATGCTGCGGCTGGTCTGGTGACGAGGCGGTGTTGCCGCCGGCCGGCGAAGCGCGACAGGGGGAAGCGGCACCGGGAAGGAACAACGCCGGACGGAACAAGAACGGGCGCCGGGATCGCGTAGCTCCCGACGCCCCGGGCTTCGATCCCGCGCCGCCGCCGGCGGGTGCCGGCGGCGGTCATGGGTGTCTCCGGCTGCTCCGCTACCGCGCGAGCGGCTCGGGGCGCAACTGGAAGTGCACGATCTTGCTCTTGGTCCCCTGGCCACCCTCGGTGTGCCAGATGTAGTTCGAGCCGTAGTTGGCCCACAGCCCGCGTCCCTTCCAGCCGGCGTCGGGATCGTCGATCCGGCCGTCGAGGCCGCGCGAGTAGAAGGCCATCGGATACGGGACCCGCAGGACCACCCACTCGCCGGTCTCGGGATCGAGCGCGAGGAGGGAGTCGGACGTCGAGCCGTTGGCGATCGGGATGTTCTCGCCCATGCCCAGCGTGTTGAACTGGTCGACCCAGCTGTAGTAGTGGAAGTCGGCGCCGACGCGGCCCTCCACGCCCTGCATCTGCGGGCCCGGCACCGGGTACAGCGTCCACCCCTCGGGGCAGTGCTGGCCGGTGGCGTCCGGGCCGCTGGTCACCGCGCACTTGCTGCGGTCGAAGCTCGCCATGTGGCTGCTGCCCGAGAGGGCGGCCCAGATGACGCCGTTGCGGTCGACGTCGATGCCGCGGGGGGCGAACCCGGTCTCCATCGGGTCGATGGCGGAGTTCTCGATGGACGGCGGCTGGTACATCTCGGCGATGCACGTCTCGGGCGGGTTGTCCCCGCGGTCGAGACGCACGATCGAGCCGGGGAACGGCCCGGTCCGAGTGATCCAGACCGCGTGGTCGATCGGGCTCGCGATGATGCCGTAGCCGAACCCGGCCACCCGCGTGTCGAGGGCGGGGTCGGGGTCGTCGTCCCGCGGCTCGTTCCAAGGCTTGGTGATGACGCCGTCGCCGTTGGTGTCGAGCACCGTCGGGCACCAGCCCTGCGAGCCCTGCTCGTCGCCGGTCTCGTCGTAGAGGCGGGTGTTCAGCCAGCCGATGACGTTGCCGTCGCCGCTGAACCAGAGGGTGTCGTCCTCGTCCTCGCCGAACTGCAGATGGTGGGTGCCGAAGCAGGTGTCCACGAGGACGAACTGCTCGTCGCCCTCCGCCGACGGATCGTAGTACGACGCATGCCGGCCGGCCCGGCCGATCGAGTGGTACTGCGCGTACCGGTTGTCCGAGCCGTCACGGCACCAGTCGGGGTTCTGGAACGGGCGAATCGTCGACGTCATCCACACCCGGCCCTTGTGGTCGAGCATCGGGTTGTGGGGATCCGACCGCTCGTGGGCGCCGACGCCCCAGAGCTCCGCGTCGCCCCAGTAGTACGACGGGACCTGGACGTCTGGGAATCGGGTCGGCATGGTCTCGGGGTCGGGGCGGACGGGAATCGTCAGCTCGGTCGCGGTGTTGGCGACCGGGTCGACGAAGGTGATGGTGCCGTGCCCGGCCGAGACGCCGTACACCGGGCCGTTGCCGTTGATCAGCGGGTTCCGCTTGTCGGTGGCGATCTCGTCGTGGATGAACGAGGTGTCGACGCCCCAGTCCCACAGGGTCACGACGACGTTCTGCTCCAGGCCGTCCGGTCGCGGCGGGGCCTCGGGGACGGCGCCGTTGGCGATGCGGTCGGTCCAGTCGGCGAACATCTGCAGCGCCGGCTCGCGGCCGAACCGGTTCATGGCGTTGCTCATCTGGTTGCCGCGTTGGCCGGTGGTGACGCGGTGGTCCCACGCCGCGACCGTCGAGTCGAACTCGTCCCGCTCCTGCACGACGCGGGTCGCGGTGTTGCCGAGCTGGTGGCAGAGCTGGCAGCCCTGCTTCATGTTGTCGACCCAGTGCGACTGGGTGCGCATGGCGGGGTTGATGCCGTTGCCGCTGTTCCCGGTGCCCGGAAACTCGCTGGGGGCGGGCGGCTCGATCAGCGAGTACCAGTAGTTGCCGGGGTAGTACTGCGCGGCGTCTCGCGGGGTCGGCGCGACGACGGCGGCGAGCTGCACGTCCTCCTCGCCCGTCGAGAGCCGCACCTTCTCGGAGTCGACGAGGCCGTAGCCGCGCACCCAGACGTCGTAGGTGGCGTCCGGAAGCTGCGGCAGCACGAAGTTGCCCTCGTCGTCGGTCACGACGATCTTGGCGAACTTGGTCTCGAGCTCGTCGGTCTCGGCGATGACCCAGACCCCGGCCTCGGCGCCGTCGGCGCTCGCCACGCTGCCGGCGATGACGCCGTCGGCCATGCCGGTCTGGCGCGCCCCGGTGGTGACGCTCCAGGTGGCGATTCCAGCCACCAGCAGCCCGCCGAGCGCAAGCGACGCGGGCCTGCGGATATCGATGCGCATTCTCTCTACCTCCCTGCCGTGGCCTGAATCAAGCGCACGAATGCAAAGTGAGCCCACCACTCTACCCCGAGGTCCGCGGAAGGGTCAACGCCTCGTCGTGGTCGCGCCCGCGGCCGGCGCGAGCCTGCGCTTGGTCGGCGGAACGGCGATGCTGCCGGCGAGCGGCGCGCCGACGCGCTCGGTGGCGGAATCGCCGGGGCGAGGGCACCGCCCGCGAGCAGGCCGCCCGCGAGCGGACGGCTCAGGCGCACCGGCATGCGCGGACCGTCGCCGGCGCCGACGCCGTGCTCGCCCTGCGCTGCCGCATCCTCAGCGGCCGCTTCGACGACTTGCGGGAGCGACGAGCCGCGAAGGCCGCCTGACGCCGTCCAACAAATGACGTCGTGCACCCTGCGCGCGGCCCCGCTTGCGGGATGACGCGCGCTTGCGGTTAGAATACCGGGTTACCCGCACACCGGTGCCCACCCTGCTCAGACAGATTCACGCGCCGACTCCGTGTCCCGACTGGAGATGACTCTGTACTCGTTCAACATCCGTCCAGCGCCCGTCGCGCTCGGAATTGCCTTCGCGATGTTCCTGGGGACCGGCGCCCTGACCGTCTTCATGGCGCAGCAGCCGGCGCCGGCCGAGGCCGAGCTCGCCCTCGCGCCGTCCGCCGTGGGCGGGACCGGCGACACGACGGCGGGGTCGGACCCGGCGGCGCAGCCGATCGCGTTCAGCCACTCGCATCACGTCACCGAGATCGGCATCGACTGCCAGTTCTGCCACGCCTACGCGCGGCGGGGTCCGGTGGCGGGGATTCCGTCGGTGCAGCGCTGCGCGGGGTGCCATCAGGTGGTCCTGAGCGAGCAGCCCGAGATTCTGAAGGTCCTCGAGTACTGGGAGAACGAGGAGCCCATCCCGTGGGTCCGGGTGCACGACCTGCCCGACCACGTGCGCTTCACCCACAAGGCTCACCTGCGGGCCGGGGTCGGGTGCGAGACCTGCCACGGCGACGTGGCGGCGATGGAGGCGGCGGTGCAGGTCGAGAGCCTCGGCATGGGTTGGTGCGTGAGCTGTCACGAGGACCGCGGCGCGACCCGGGACTGCCTGGCATGTCACTACTGATGCGGCGCTGCGCCGGGCCGGCCGCCGCGACCGGTCGCCCGCGGCGGAACGCCGCGCCGCGGCGACGCCCGCGACGCGCAGAGAGCGCCACGGGTCGGGTGCGGCGGGACGCGTGGCCGGGGGCCGACCCGAGGGGCGGATTCCATCCAACCGGACGTTCCACGTCATGGGGCGCGCGGGCCGCCGGAGAGAGAGTGCTGTGACCGAGCCGTCGTCTCCGCTCGTCGATCACGTCGGCCGCCGGACGTTCTTGAGGGTGCTCGGGAGCGCCGGACCCGCGGCCGCGGCCGCCGCCTGCTCGCCGGTGCCGCCGGAGCGGATCATTCCCTTCGTGGTGCCTCCCGACGACGTCGTTCCCGGCGTCGCCACCTGGTACGCCAGCGTCTGCGGGGAGTGCCCGGCCGGCTGCGGCATCCGCGTTCGCACCCGGGAGGGCCGGGCCGTCAAGGTCGAGGGCAATCCCGAGCACCCCGTCAACCGCGGCGGGCTCTGCGTTCGCGGCCAAGCCTCGCTGCAGGGGCTCTACAACCCCGATCGCATCACCGGGCCGCATCGCCGCCGCGTCACCGACGCGGCGGCGGGCCGCAGCGTGCTCGAACCGATCTCGTGGGAAGAGGCGCAGCAGGACTTGGTCGATCGGCTGCAGACCCTCTACGAGGCGGGCCGGGGCGACCGTGTCGCGCTGATCACGCCGCCGTTGACGGGCACGCTCGGCGAGCTGGTCTCGAGCTGGTCGGCCGCCTTCGGGGCGCGCTGGGTCCGCTACGAGCCGTTCGGCTACGAGGCGATCCGCGTCGCCAACGAGCGGGTCTTCGGGCGCCGGGAGGTGCCTCACTACGACTTCGCCCGGGCCGAGATGGTGGTCTCGTTCGGAGCCGACTTCCTGGAGACCTTCGGGTCTCCCGTCGGGTTCGCCCGCGACCACGCGGGGCAGCGCCGGGTCCGCGACGGCCGCACCACGCGGTTCGTGCAGATCGAGCCCCGGCTCTCGATGACGGGGGCCGGCGCCGACGCCTGGCACGCCGTCGCGCCCCAGACCGAGGGGCTGGTGGCGGCGGCCATGGTGCAGGTCATCGTGAGCGAGCAGCGGGCGCAGGGCGTGTCGCCGGAAGTGGTCGCCCGCATCGGCGAGCTCGTCGCGGGAGCGTCGCCCGAAGCGGTGAGCGGCGTCGCGGGCCTCTCCGCCGACCGCATCCGCGAGCTCGCGCGCGCGTTCTCGGACCCCGCCCTCGGTCCCGGGCGAACGCTGGCGGTGGGCGGCGGGGTGGGGGTGTCGGGCGCCAACGCCACGGCCGCCCAGGTCGCCGTCGCGCTTCTGAACCACGTCGCCGGCAACGTCGGATCGACGGTCGACTTCGACGCCGCGACCACTTCCCATCCGGCGACCTACGCCGAGATGCAGGCGCTGGCGGACGCGATGCGGGGGGGCGAGATCGAGCTCGCCGTCGTCCACGACGTCAACCCGGTGTTCGCGATGCCGGCCGCGGCCGATTTCCGAGGGGCGCTGGCCGGGGCGACGTTCGTGGCCGCCCTGTCGAGCCTGCCGGACGAGACCACCGCGGAAGCCGACCTCCTTCTGCCCGTGCACACGCCGCTCGAGTCTTGGGGTGACAGCAACCCCCGCCGCGGGGTCTGGGGCCTGATGCAGCCGACGATGCGGCCCGTGTTCGACACCCGCCACGTCGGCGACGTGCTCATCGAGGCGGCGCGGGCGCTGGGCGGCGACATGACCGCCTTTCTGCCCCGGCGCGGCGACTTCTACCGCTATCTGCGCGACGCGTGGGAGGCGATGCAGCCGGCTCCCGAGCCCGAGGCGCAGGGGTCGGCGGCCGAACCGGGCACGCCCACCGCCCCGGAAGCGCCCGCCGCCGACCAGGACGCGGCGCGGGCTGCCGGTGCGGAGGCGCAGGTCTCCGGCGACGCCGCGGCGTCTGCCGCCGCTCCGGACGCACCGGCCGAGCCGCAGGAGCCCCCCGCCGCCGAAGCCCCGCCCCCCGAACCACCCGACTTCGAGACGTGGTGGGCTGACGCCCTTCGCCGCGGCGGCGTCACGCTTCCGGCCGCCTCCGTGGAGGTGTCGTTGCGCCCTGGCGTCCTCGACGCGGACTTGGCGGCCGAGCTCGGCGCCCCCGCGCGCCGGGGGCGGCTGAGCCTGGTCGCCTATCCGTCGCTGCACTTCTTCGACGGCCGCGGCGCCAACCGCCCCTGGCTGCAGGAGATCCCCGACCCCCTGCTGAAGACCACGTGGGGCGCCGGGGTCGAGATGACTCCGGACACCGCCGCGTCCCTGGGGGCCGAGGAGGGCCAGCTCGTCACCGTCGCCTCGGACCATGGGCAGGTCGACGCGAGCGTCATCGTCAACCCGCATCTCGCCGAGGGCGTCGTCGCCATCGCCATCGGTCAGGGGCATACCGACTTCGGGCGCTACGCGACGGGCCGCGGGGTCAGCCCGATGGTGCTGCTCGACCCCGCCCCGGAGGCGCCGTCGGGCGGCGTCCGGTGGGTCGGGACCGGCGTCGTCGTCACTCCGCGCGACCTGTCGCGCCCCATCCCGCGGCTGCAGCGGCAATTCGACCAGGAGGGGCGGGACCTCGCCCAGGCGGTGTCGCTCGCGGCGCTGGCGGCCGGCGACGTCCACCCCGAGGAGCACCATTTCAGCCTCTACCCCGAGCACGATCACCCCGTCCACCGCTGGGGCATGGCCATCGACCTCGACGCCTGCAACGGCTGCAACGCGTGCGTGGCCGCCTGCTACGCCGAGAACAACGTCCCGGTGATGGGGGCCGACCGCATGCGCCGCGGCCGCACCATGTCGTGGCTGCGCATCGAGCGCTTCGACGAGCCGCGGCCCGGTGGAGGCGGGGCCGACGTCCGGTTCCTCCCGATGCTTTGCCAGCACTGCGACCACGCGCCGTGCGAGTCGGTCTGCCCGGTGTACGCCACGTACCACACCGAGGAGGGGCTGAACGCGCAGATCTACAACCGCTGCGTGGGCACCCGCTACTGCTCGAACAACTGCCCCTACAAGGTGCGGCGCTTCAACTGGTTCATGCCCGAGTTCGAGGCCCCGCTCCAGCTTCAGCTCAACCCCGACGTCACCGCGCGCAGCGACGGGGTCATGGAGAAGTGCACGTTCTGCATCCAGCGGATACAGGACGGCAAGGAGCGGGCGCGCGACGAGGACCGCCCGGTGCGCGACGGCGACGTCTCGCCCGCCTGCGCCCAGAGCTGCCCGGCCCAGGCCATCGTCTTCGGCGACCTGAACGACCCGGCGAGCCGCGTCACGCAGCTGTCCGCCGACGCCCGCGCCTACCACGCCCTGAGCGTGTTCAACACCCGCCCCGCCGTCACCTACCTGAAGAAGGTGAGCCGCGACGCGTGACGCCCCCGCCATGAGCTTCGCGAAGATCCACGACGACATCCTGCGCACGCTCCGGCCCCCCGGGGCGCTGTACTACGCGGGGCTGGCGCTGGCCCTCTCGGCCCTCGCCACCGGGGCCGCGGCGTTTCTTCATCAGGCGCAGACCGGTCTCGGGGTCGCCGGTTACGAGCATCCCATCTTCTGGGGCATCTACATCACCGACTTCGTGTTCTGGGTCGGCATCGCCCACTCCGGGACCCTCATCTCGGCCGTGCTGTTCCTCTTCCGGGCGAAGTGGCGGACGGCGGTGGCGCGGGCGTCCGAGGCGATGACGGTGTTCGCGGTGATGACGGCGGGGTTGTTTCCGATCATCCACATCGGCCGACCGTGGTTCTTCTACTGGCTAATCCCGTATCCCAACGAACGCGAGCTGTGGGTCAACTTCCGCTCACCGCTGATCTGGGACGTGTTCGCCATCACGACCTATCTCACCGTCAGCGCCATGTTCCTCTATCTGGGGCTGATGCCGGACATCGCCGCCGCGCGGGACAAGGTGAAGGACTGGCGGCGCCCGATCTACCGCTTCCTCTCGCTCGGCTGGCTGGGCACCGACCGGCAGTGGCGGCATTACACCGCCCTCTACGGCTTCTTCGCGGCGCTCGCGACGCCGCTCGTCATCTCGGTCCACAGCGTGGTGTCATGGGACTTCGCGGTGTCCATCCTGCCCGGGTGGCACAGCACCATCTTCGCGCCCTACTTCGTGGCCGGGGCCATCTTCTCGGGCCTCGCGATGGTCATCACCCTGCTCGTGCCGATGCGGCGCATCTTCCGGCTGGAGCACTACGTCACCGTGCACCACTTCGAGAATCTCGCGAAGCTCATGCTGGCCACGTCGCTCATCGTCGGCTACGCGTACCTGACCGAGTTCTTCATCGCCTGGTACAGCGGCAGCCCGTTCGAGCAGGGCACCTTCTTCGACCGCATGTTCGGCCAGTACCGCGCCTACAGTTGGACGATGTTCGCGTGCAACGTCATCATTCCGCTGGCCCTCTTCTGGAAGGCGGTGAGGACGAACCTCGCGGTGCTCTTCGTGATCTCGATCTTCGTCAACATCGGCATGTGGCTCGAGCGCTACGTCATCATCGTCACGTCGCTCTCGCACGACTTCGACCCCGCCAACTGGGCCGGGGTCTACCAACCGACGTGGGTCGAGGCGGCGATCACGGTGGGGTCGTTCGGGCTCTTCTTCACCCTGTTCCTGCTCTTCGTGAAGAACTTCCCGGCGGTGTCGATCACCGAGATGAAGGAGACGATGGACCGGTCGGCCGAGGCTGACCCGGCCAGCGCCTGGCCCGAGCCGGTTTAGGCGTCGGCGCCGCGGAACGGCGCCGTCTCGTGCGGCGGGCGCGCGGCGAGCGAGTGGAACGCGCGGAAGTCAGGGTAGTACGCTGACAGCCGGAGGTCGGTCGGGGGTCATGGCGCCGCCGGGCGGCGGCGCCGCCGGCGACGATTCGGGCCGCTGAACGCGGGTGGCGACGGGTATGGAGATACTGGGCATCTTCGATCGAGGCAAGACGGCGGCGGCGGCGACGCGCGAGATCCTCGAGGGCGAGCTCGGCGAGGTCGTCTCCTACTCGCCGGTGCCCGACCACGCCCTCGACCAAGCCCTGCACGTCTCGGTGAGCCCGGTGCGGGTGTTCGTCCTCGTGGGGGGGCTCCTCGGCTGCTTCCTCGGCTTCGCGTTCCCGATCTACACCGTGCTCGACTGGCCGATGATCACCGGGGGCAAGCCGCTCATCTCGATTCCCCCGTTCGTGGTCATCGCGTTCGAGCTGACTATCCTGCTGGGCGCGATCGGCGGCATGATCGGCTTCATGGTCCTGTCGGGCCTGCCGCGCGTCTTCGGCCGCGCCGCCCCCGACCCCCGCTTCACCAACGACATGACCGGCATCGCGGTGACCTGCGCCGGCGACCGCGCGGCTGCGGTCCGCGCCTGTCTCGAACGCCACGAGGCCGTGGAGATCCGAGGATGACCACGTTTCCCGTCAGTCGATTCCGGACCCGGCTCCGGGGCGCGCGCGGCGCCTTGGCGGCCGGTCTCGTCGCCGCCGGGGGCGCCGTCGTCCTGGCGCAGCCGGCGTTCATGCGCAACATGCACACCGGCCCGGTGGTGCTACCCCACGTCGATCCCCGCGTGCCGGTCGAGGACACCATCGCGGTGGACGGCGAACGCCAGCGCGACCGCCTCGAGTCACGCGATCTCCCCAACCCCGTGCCCGACACCCCCGCCGTCCTCGCCGAGGGCGAGTGGCTCTTCGACGTGTACTGCGCGATGTGCCACGGCCCGGACGGGTTGGGCGATGGACGGATCGCGGGGCACTACCCGCGCATGCCGAGCCTCGCGGCGCGCCACGTGCAGAACAACTACACCGACGGCTGGATCTTCAGCATCATCGGCGACGGCGGGTTCCGCATGCCCCCGTTCGCCCATTCCATGAGCGCCGACGAGCGCTGGGCCCTGGTGCGCTACGTCAAGACGTTCACCCCGCCGGACGCTGAACCAGGACGATGAATCACGTCAAGGCGTTCATCCTGCCGGACGACGTCCCATAACCATGATCGCGGTCGGAACTCCCCTCGTCACGGACGGCGCCCGCCGGCTCTGCGCGATCGCGTCGGTGCTCGGCGCCTTGGCGTTCCTCCAGGCGCTCTTCCTGGGCGACCCCGTGCGGGCGTGGCAGTCGCTGCTCGTCAGCTTCCTCGTCTTCGGCGGCCTCGCCCAGGCGGGAGTGGTGGTCTCCGCCATCATGCAGGTGACCTCGTCGCGCTGGGGCCGGGCCCTCAAACGGATGGCCGAGGCCACCGCCGCGTTCCTGCCCGTCGCGTTCGGGCTGCTCCTCATCCTCCTCGTCGGGGTCGAGGGCTGGGCGCCCTGGGTGCACGAGCCGGTCGAGGCCAAGGCGGCGTGGCTCAACGTCCCCTTCTTCGTGAGCCGGCAGATCGGCGCGTCCCTGCTGCTGACCGGCCTCAGCCTCTACTACGTCTACCGGTCCCTGCGGGCCGACATCGGGCTGCTCCACCAGTCCGGCCAGCATCCCGCCACCGGGTTCACGCGCCGCCTCATCGGGGGGTGGCGCGGCATCCACCACGAGCGGGACGCCGCGCAGCGGGCGCAGAGCCGTCTTGCCCCCGCCGTGCTCATCGCCTACGGCTGGGTGTTCACCCTCGTGGGGTTCGACTTCTTCATGTCGCTCGACCCGCACTGGTTCTCGACCCTGGCGGGCGGCTATTACTTCATCGGCAACCTGTTCCTGGGGCTGGCGTTCCTGTCCGTGGTCGCGGTGTGGGCGCGGAAGCGGCTGAACCTGACGGAGTACATCGGGTCCCACCAGCTTCACGACATCGGCAAGCTGCTGTTCGGTTTCTGCATCCTTTGGGCCTACATGTTCTGGTCGCAGTACCTCGTGATCTGGTACGGAGACCTCGCCGAGGAGACCGAGTTCATCTACCACCGCATGCACGGCGCATGGGCGCCGGTGGCGTGGACGGTGTTCGCGATGGCGTTCGTCGTCCCGTTCGTGGTGCTCCTGAGCCGGGCCGTCAAGACGAGCCCGCGGGGGCTGACCGCCATCGCGGCGGTAGCGTTCGCGGGCATGTGCCTCGAGCGCTTCCTGCTCGTCTCGCCGTCGCTGTGGCGCGGCGAGGGCGTGCCCCTGGGCCTCGTCGAGCTGCTCGTCGGGGCCGGGGTGGCGGGGTTGTTCTTCCGCTCGTACACCGCGTTCCTGGAGACGTTCCCGGTGCTGCCGCTCGCCGACCCCAGACTGGAGCCGGCGTCGGCCCATCCCCACGCCCACGACCTCCATGGAGAGTGAGGTTGGGGTCCGCAGGTCGAGAGCGGTGATGGCGGCAGACTCGCGGTGGGCGGGTGCATTGCCGGCGCCCCTGGCGCCGGGCGGCGGGGCCGGGTGACGGCGGCAGCCCCGGCGCGTCCTGCGTGGGACCGGTGGCGAAGACAGGCCGAATCGTCGTCGTGAGGTCGGGAGACCGACCGTGAGTCGGGCACGGTTCCAGGCGACGCACCTTGACTGCGCGCGCATCCGCCGATGGCCAGGCAGCCCCACCAGTACATCGCCGAACCGGACCCGGGGGCGGCGCCGCTGTCGGAGGAGTGGCGCGTGCGGCGGCGGTTCCGGCGCCGCCTGAAGCTGCTCGGCATCCCCGCCGATCTCACCGGCTGGAGCGTGCTCGACATCGGGGCGTGGCACGGGTACTTCTCGTTCGAGTGCGAGCGGCGGGGGGCCGACCGGGTGCTCGCGGTCGACCGGTTCGCGTGGGACCGCTACGGCATGGACGAGTTCCTCGCGGCCCGCGAGCGTCTCGGGTCGCGGGTCGAGTACGAGCGCCTCGACGTCCACGACCTCGACGCCGCCCGCGTCGGGCAGTTCGATCTGGTTCTGCTGCTCGGCGTGTTCTACCATTTGCGCAACCCGTTGGCGGCGTTGGAGCGCATCGCCCGCGTGACCCGGCGGCTGCTGATCTGCGAGACGCACGTCCTGCTGCCGTTCATCCACGAGCGTTACCCGCTGGTGCCGTTCTTCCCGGGGGACGACCGGACCGACGAGCAGACCCATGACCTGTGCGGCATCCCCACGATGACCGCGCTGACCGAGATGCTGCGGTCCGCCGGTTTCGGCTCGGCGGAAGTCGTCTACCGGCCGTCGTTCCGCTACTGGAAGAAGCTGCTGGCCCTCGTGACGACCCGCCCGCAGTCGGGTCGCGGCATCGTGCACGCGAGGCCGGGGCCGACCGAATCACCATCCACGATCTCGACCCACACACCGTTCACCGTCTGAAGGAGACAGTCAGCCATGAGCATCGCGGTCATCGGAATGGGGACCATGGGCGCCCCGATGGCGAGGAACCTGCTGAAGGCCGGCCACCGCGTGGTGGTGCACAATCGGACGCGCGAGCGCGAGGAGCCGCTCGCGGCCGAGGGCGCGAGCCGCGCCGCGAGCCCCGCCGAGGCCGCCGGCGCCGCCGACATCGTGCTGACCTGCGTCTCGGACACCCCGGACGTCGAGCGGGTGCTGCTCGACCCCGAGATCGGCGCCATCAACGGCCTGCGCTCCGGCGGGCTGGTCATCGACTGCTCTTCGATCGCGCCCGCCGCCACCCGCGACATCGCCGCGCGGTTCCGTCAGAAGGGCATCGGCTACGTCGACGCGCCGGTCTCCGGCGGCTCGGAGGGCGCCATCAAGGGCACCCTCGCCATCATGTGCGGCGGCGCCGAGGCCGACTTCGAGCGCGCGAAGCCCGTGCTCGAAGTGCTCGGGGCCAAGATCACCCGCATCGGCGATGTCGGGGCGGGACAGATCGCCAAGGTCGCCAACCAGGTCGTCATCGCCGGCACCTTCCTCGCCCTCGGCGAGGCCCTGACCCTCGCCCACCGCGCCGGGGCCGACCCCGAGAAGGTCGTCGAGGCCATCGGCGGCGGCGTCGCCGGCTCCTGGATCCTCCAGAACCGGTCGGGAAACATGCTGAACGACACCTATCCCCTCGGCTTCCGGACCCGCCTGCACCGCAAGGACCTCGGCATCGCCCTCGACACCGCCCGCACCTTCGAGGTGCCGGTGCATGTCGCCAGCCTCGTCGCCACCCTCGAGGACGGCCTCATCGCCCAGGGCTATGGCGACGAAGACATGTCGAACCTCGCACGCTGCGTGCGCAAGGGGGCGGGCGTCCCCGACGGACCCATGAAGGGGTAGGACTGGCGCGGGCTACTGCCGCGCGCTGGCAGGTCAGGCTGGCCGGCGGCGCCGTCGAGGCGGCGGCGCCCGCGACGACGATGGGCGGACTCGCATGAGCAGAAAGGTCTATTCCAGTTCCCAGGAGGCCCTCGACGGGCTGCTCCGCGACGACATGACCCTGATGGTGGGCGGGTTCGGCCTCTGCGGGGTTCCCCAGAGCCTGGTCCTGGCCCTGCGCGACTCGGGCGTCAAGCGCCTGACCTGCATCAGCAACAACGCCGGCGTCGACGGGGCGGGGCTCGGCCTGCTGCTGGAGACCCGCCAGATCGACAAGATGATCGCCAGCTACGTGGGCGAGAACAAGCTCTTCGAGCGGCAGTTCCTCGACGGCATCATCGAGGTCGAGCTGAGTCCCCAGGGCACGATGGCCGAGCGCATGCGGGCCGGCGGCGCCGGCATCGCCGCTTTCTTCACGCCCACCGGCTACGGCACCCCCCTGACCGAGGGCAAGGAGACCCGCCGGTTCGACGGCCGCTGGTACGTTCTCGAGACCGCGCTCCACGCCGACGTCTCCCTCGTGAAGGCGTGGAAGGCCGACGAAGAGGGCAACCTCGTCTACCGGATGACCGCCCGCAACTTCAACCCCCCCATGGCCGAGGCGGGGAAGGTCACGGTGGCCGAGGTCGAAGAGATCGTCCCGGCCGGCGCCATCGACCCCCACATGGTCCACACGCCGGGCATCTACGTCGACCGGGTCGTGGTCGGCGAGCACCGCGAGAAGGTCATCGAGCGGCGCAAGACGCGCCCGGCGGGGTGAGGGTCACGGCGCACCGTGCGGCGGTCGAGGGCGCCAGCCCGTCGGTGCGGTAGGGGGATTGCGCTCGTTGCCGTCGAAGGCGGGTACCGGCCCCCGCCGACGACGCAGGGAAGGACCCACACGGTGAGGGCGCAGCCTGTTCGCGCCGAGTCCGAGGGCGTGGTGAGCATCCGAACCAACTTCGATCCGACCGGGGACGACGGACTGCACGCGCGGATCGAGAGCATCCGGATCCGCGGTTTCCGGTCGCTGGCCGACGTGAGGGTGACGGAGCTGCCGGCCGTAGCGATCCTGATCGGGGCCAACGGGTCGGGCAAGTCCAACGTCATGCGCTTCTTCGAGATGCTGGGGTGGATGCTCCGCTCGTCGAGGCTGGCCGATTACGTCCAGATGCAGGGCGGGGCCGACGATCAACTCTTCCACGGGCGGCGCAGAACGGCGCAGATGGAGGCGGAGCTGCGTCTCGCCACCCAACGGGGCCACAACGACTATCGGTTCGTACTGGCTTACGCCCACCCGGACCGGCTCATCTTTCTGGAGGAGGCATACCGCTTCAGCGATCGGTCGTGGGAGACGCTGGCCGATTGGCGCCATCTCGGCAGCGGACATGCCGAGGCCGGTATCGTCTCCGCCGCGCGGGCGTCGGCGTCGCCACAGCGGAAGACCGCCTCGGTCGTCGTCAACCTGCTGCGCAATTGCGTGACCTACCAGTTCCATGACACGTCCGACGAATCGCGCTTCAAGCAGTCGTGGGACATCACCGACAACGGTTTCCTGCGGAGCCACGGGGGCAACCTGGCCGCTGTGCTGCACCGCCTGGAAGCCGAGGAGAGCGACCGGTTCCGGTTGATTTGCCGGCAGGTCCGTCGCATTCTGCCCGGCTTCGACCGCTTTGTCCTTGACGAGCGGTACGGGAAGGTGTCGCTGCGGTGGGCTACAACGCAGTCAGACAAGACGTTCGGCGCCCATCTGACGTCTGACGGCTCGCTACGGTTCTTCGCTCTCGTGACGCTGCTCAACCTCCCGCCGGAGATGCTCCCGGACGTCATCTTGCTCGACGAGCCCGAACTCGGGCTGCATCCCATGGCCGTCGACCTCGTGGCCGAGATGGTGACGGCAGTCGGCCGGAGCCGGCAGGTGATCGTGGCCACGCAGTCGCCGTTGTTCGTGGATGCGTTCGGTCTGGACCAAGTGATCGTGGTGGACCTGGACGAGGGTGCGACGGTGCTGCGGCAGCTCGACGCCGCGCAGTATGCGCACTGGATCGAGCAGGACTACTCGCCCGGGCGATTGTGGACCAGGAATCTGTTGGGAGGCGGCCCGTGACCCGCCTCGGGGTGCTCGTGGAAGGGATGACGGAAGTGGAATTCGTCAAGCGGGTCATGGTGGGGCCGCTAAGCGACCACGGTGTCGTCGCCGTACCGGTGTCAATGGAGGGCAACGTCACCAAGGACCGAATGGCCGGGGTACGCCGAACGGCTGACGTTCGACTATCCCTACGTGGCGAGAATCCTCGAACGCATCGCCGCGACGTACGACCGGGAGGCAGGGCAGGAAGACTCCGAAGTGGTCACGAGAAAACGGCTGCAGTACTGATCCGCAGGGTTGATTTCGGTGCGCCATGGGCGACTTGGCGGGGGTCAACCTCCGTGCCGTTCTTGGTCGAGGACCGCGAACGTCTCTCGGTCGTCAGGCGGCGCCGGCGTCGCGCGGCATGACGCGGTAGACGAGTGGCGGGTCGCTCTTGGACGCCTCGTCGAGGGCGGCGGCCACGAGGTGGTGGTGTGGCGAGAGCTCGCAGATGGGGTCGGTGGCGGTGACGTCGCCGGTCATCAGGAACGCCTGGCAGCGGCAGCCGCCGAAGTCGATCTCGCGACGGTCGCAGCTCCGGCAAGGCTCGGGCATCCAGTCGGTGCCGCGGAAGCGCTGGAAGACGGGGGCGCGCTCCCAGATCTCTTCGAGCGAGTTGTCGCGCACGTTGGGGAACTCCAGTCCCGGGATCTCTCGGGCGGTCTGGCATGGCAGGACGTAGCCGTCGGGGGCCACGCTCATCGACACCATGCCCCAGCCCTGGAGGCAGGCCTTCGGGTAGCGCTCGAAGTAGTAGTCGGGGAGGACGTGCTGGATGTCGAGCCCGTCGGTCCCGGCCGCACGCACTCGCTCGACCTCGGCGTGGGCGCGGTCGAGCTGCTCGCGGGTCGGCATGAGGGCCGCCCGATTCTTGAACGCCCACCCGGTGTACTGGGTGTGGGCGAGCTCGAGCCGGTCGACCCGCCATTCCTGCGCCAGGGCGATGACCTCGGCGATACGGTCGAGGTTCTGCCGGTGCAGCACGACGTTGAGGGTCACCGGGAACCCCAGCCGCTTGGCCCCGAGCACCGCCTCGCGCTTGCGGTCGAACGACGGCGCGCCGGCCAGCCGATCGTTCGACTCGGGCAGGGTGTCGAGCACGCTGACCTGGAAGTGGTCGAGCCCGGCCTCGCGCAACTGCTCGAGGCGCTTGCCGTCGACCACCGTGGCCCCGGTGCTCATGTTCGAGTAGAGCCCCGCGTCGGCGGCCCCGCGGACGAGCTCGAGGATGTCGCGGCGCACCAGCGGCTCGCCCCCCGACAGGTGGAGCTGCACGACGCCGAGTTCGGCCGCCTCCTCGAACACCCGGACCCAGGTCTGGGTGTCGAGTTCACCGCGGTACTTGTTCAACTCGAGGGGGTTGCTGCAGTACGGGCACTGCAGCGGGCACCGGTAGGTGACCTCCGCGAGGAGGGCGAGCGGCCGGGGAAGGGGGGTGTCAGTCACGCTGCGCTCCCTCGCGCACCAGCCCCCGCTGCGCCAAGTGGCCGAGGAACTCGTGGACGTCTCCGGCGGGTTCGGCGCCGGGGAACCGCTCCTTCAGGGCGGCGATGAGCTCGTCGGTGGTCCGCCCGTCGCAAAGCTGCACGATCGCCTTCCCCGGCTCGTCCAGGATTATCATCCCTTCCGGGAACACGAGCTGGTGCTGGCTGCGCACCTTGTCCCAGCGGTACCGGGCGCCGGGGGCGAGGACGGGGGCGGTGATAGGCTGCGTCATCGACTCGGTGTGGCGACGAACGCCGCAGTGATGATACAACGGAACGCTGCGGGGGCCCCGCCCGCCGCCGTCGCGGTTGCGCGAGACCGTCCGATGCCCGGTCCGAAGTCTGCGGCGGGGCGCGACGCGGACGGCGGGGAGAGTCGATCGGGTGGGCAGCGCCACCTTGGCGGCGTCGGCGACGGACCGGGCGCCGGCGAAGCCAAGGTCGGACCGAAGACGGACCGCTCGATGAAGAAGCCGCGCGACAAGCTCACCCGGCCAGGGTGGACGCGCGACGGGGTCGGGGCGCGGAGACGAGGCGACGCGGTTCGCGCGTCCCGTCGACGACGGCGGGTCGCGAACGCGCGGGCCCGAGGCTCACGGCTCGAAGCAGCAGATTGCCGGACTCACGGTGACCGGAGTAGTCGATGCAGATACACGTGCTGGGATCGGCCGCGGGGGGAGGGTTCCCCCAGTGGAACTGCAACTGCAGCAATTGCCGGCGGCTCCGCGAGGGCACGCTCCGGGGGCAGGCCCGCACCCAGTCTTCGATCACCGTCAGCGGCAACGGGGTCGACTGGGTGCTCTTCAACGCGTCGCCGGACATCCGGCAGCAGCTCGCCTCGTTCCCGCCCCTGCAGCCGGGGCGCGCGGTGCGCGACACCGGCATCTGCGCCATCCTCGTCGTCGACTCGCAGATCGATCACACGACCGGCCTCGTCGTGCTGCGCGAGCACACTGAGCGGTGGGACATCTACTGCACGCGGGTGGTCTACGACGACCTCACCACCGGCTACCCGCTTCTGAACATCCTGTCCCACTTCAAGGGCGTGAGCTGGCACGAGGTGGGGCTCGACGAGGTCCCGTTCTCGATCCCGAAGGCGGACGGGCTGCTGTTCACCGCGGTGCCGCTGAAGAGCGAGGCGCCGCCGTACTCGCCCCACCGGCACAACCCCATTCCCGGCAACAACATCGGGGTCCGGGTGGCCGACACCGGCACGGGTCGGAACCTGTTCTACGCGCCGGGTCTCGGCGAGATCGAGCCGCACGTCCGGCGCTACATGCAGGAGGCCGACTGCCTGCTCGTGGACGGCACGGTGTGGACCGACAACGAGCTCGCGCGCGAGGGCATCAGCGACAAGCGGGCGCAGGACATGGGCCACCTGAACCAGTCGGGGGCCGGAGGCATGGTCGAGACCCTGGTGTCGCTCGACTGCCCGCGGAAGATCGTCATCCACATCAACAATACCAACCCGATCCTCGACGAGGCGTCGGACGAGCACGCGGCCCTGGTCGAGGCGGGCATCGAGATCGCGTACGACGGCATGGACATCACGCTGTAGAGCTTCGCTCGCCATCGCCGGGAGACTTCGGCGAGGGCCGTGCGGGAGCATGGGCGGCCCCCTTGGGATGCGGGGGGGATTCGCCGGTGTCGGGACGCCGCAGCTCGGGTGCCGGCGGGGCGCCGCAGCTCGACCGGGGTCTTCATTGACCGCGCCAGACCGACGACGCGGCGCGATTTCGAGCATGTGCCGGTCGTAGGTGCAGCGTTGCCGCACGACGGAGCTGGCGAACCGGTTCCGTGCCGGAAGAATCGGTCGGGTACAAGAAAATCGCGCGTGCACGGCAGAGCCGCACACGCGCGAAAAGCCGGGGAACACGACATCCCTGGATCGAACCCAGAGCCCGTATACCCCAAGACACGAACGGGACGCCGTTACGGCGCCCCGACCGGGTCTAGCGAGCGGTGACGTAGAGAGTCACTTCCATGTTGAGGGCGATCTCTCTGATCTCGGGCTTCGTCCAGGTCATTTCTCGCTCCTTCTGTCAGAAAAGGTCAACCGAAGAACAAGACTATACACAGCCGGACGGGGCCGTGCAAGAAAAAAATGCGCCGGCCGGAATCGTCCGCCAGGTCCGCTCCCGGCGGTCTCGGCTCCGGGGCGGGCGGCTCCGGCCGCGCCGCGGCGACAGGCCTTCGAGGCGGCAGGGCTTCGAGGCGGCAGGGCTTCGAGGCGGCAGGGCTTCGAGGCGGCCTGCCGCCACGCCCGCCGGGCTGACGCCGGACGGCCCCCGCCGTCGCGGAGACAGCCCCCGCCGGATCGTGCTAGCCTGACGCCTCGAATCGGAGAAACCCAGGGAGGCCGAGCACGTGAGCGACGTCGAGCGAGCGCCGTGGTCGCGCGAGGAGTTCGAGCGGAGGCTGCGCGCCAAGGAGAAGTACTACCACGTGAACCACGAGTTCCACGTCCGGATGCACGCCGGCGAACTCGACCGGCCGGCCATCCGGGGGTGGGTGGCGAACCGCTTCTACTACCAGGTCTCGATCCCCGTCAAGGACGCGGCGCTGATGTCGAACTGCCCGGACCGCGAGGTCCGGCGCGAGTGGGTCAAGCGCATCGTCGACCACGACGGCAGCGGCGGGGCGGAGGGCGGCATCGAGGCGTGGCTGGAGTTGGGCGAGGCGGTCGGCCTGTCGCGCGACGACCTGTGGGCCCAGAAGCACTTGCTGCCAGGTGTCAAGTTCGCCATCGACGCCTATGTGGACTTCGCGCGGCGGCAGCCGTGGCAGGTCGCGGCGGGGTCGTCGCTGACCGAGCTCTTCGCGCCGAAGATCCACCAGCGACGGCTCGACAACTGGCCGCAGCACTACCCGTGGATCTCCGAGCAGGGCTACAACTACTTCCGCAAGCGGCTCTCCGAGGCCCGCCGCGACGTCGTGCACGGGCTGAACATCACCCTCGACTACTGCCGGACCCGCGAGCAGCAGGAGGCGATGCTCGACGTGCTGCAGTTCAAGCTCGACGTGCTGTGGACCATGCTCGACTGCATGTGGATGGCCTACGTCGAGCAGCGGCCGCCCTACCACAACGTCGATTGACGCCATGGTTGGGTGAGGTCGCGGCGCCTGCCGCCATGGATGAACTTGCCGACACAGCGCGGCCCGTCGCCGGAAGAGCACCCGCCGGTGAGGTCGCGGCGCCTGCCGCCATGGATGAACGTGCCGACGGCGTCCTGCCGCTCTCGCTGATCGTCCTCGCCAGGAACGAGGAGGCGGCCATCGGCCGCTGCCTCGACAGCGTCCCCTTCGCGGCCGAGAAGATCGTCATCGACTCGGGCAGCACCGACGGCACCGCGGCGGTGGCGGCGGCGCACGGCGCGACCGTCATCGACCGCGAGTGGCTGGGCTTCGGGCCGATGCGGCGGCGGGCCGAAGAGGACGCCGCCCACGAGTGGATCCTGATGCTCGACGCCGACGAATGGATGAGCGACGAGCTTCAGCGGCAGTGCCGCGACGAGCTGCCGGAACTGCTCGATCGGGCCGACGCCGTGCAGCTCTCGCGCCGCACCCGCTACTGCGGCCGGACGATGAACCACTACCGCCCGTTTGCGCGCGACCACATCTGGCGCTGCTACCGGAAGGGCCGCGCGGCGTGGACCCCCGACCAGGTGCACGAGCGCCTGCGGCCGGGGCCCGGCTGCCGCACGCACCGCCTCACCGCGCCCCTCATTCACGACAGCTACGCCAGCGTGGTCCATCACCAGGAGAAGGCCTGCCGCTACGTCGACCTGTGGGCCCGGCAGGCGTTCGAGCGGGGGAGGAAGCCGAGGCTGCTGGGGACGTTCCTGTCGCTGCCCGGCTACCTGGTCCGCGACCTCGTGCTCCGCCGGGGCGCCCTCGACGGCTGGCCTGGGGTCATCGCGGCCTGGATCACCGTCCACAGCACGGTGATGAAGCGGCTGCGGCTCTACGAGCTCCACCGGGACGCCGGGAGTCGGCGCGGCGGGACGCGTCCGCGCTCCGGGGGCATGCGGGAGCGGGACGCGGACCCGCGAGCGGGCGCTTCCGGGGGCGGCCGTTCATGATCGTTCCTCGCCTGCCGGCGGGGAGAGCCGGACCGCCGCCGCACGAGCCGAATCGGGGCGCCGGGCGCTCATGACCACGGTCTCCGTCGTCGTCGCCACCTACAACTGGCCGGCCGCCCTCGACGCTTGCCTCCGCGCCTTGCGGCGGCAGAGCGAGGTCCCGCTGGAGATCATCGTGGCCGACGATGGCAGCGGGCCCGACACCCGCGCCGTCGTCGAGCGCCACCAGGCGGCCGGCCCCTGCCCGCTGCACCACGTCTGGCACCCCGACGAGGGGTTCCGGCTGGGGGGCATCCGCAACAAGGCCATGGCCCGGGCCGCCGGCGACTACATCGTGAGCCTCGACGGCGACATGGTGTGCCACCCGCGGTGCATCGAGGACCACGGCCGGCTTCGCGATCCGGGCTGCTTTTGCCAGGGGTCACGCATTCCGTTGGGCCCCGCCGCGACGGCGCTGATGACCGGGCGACGGGGCTGGTGGCCTTCGGTGTTCAGCCCCGGCGTCCGGCGGCGGGCGAGGCTCGCGCGGCTGCCGATAGCGGCGGCGCGGCTGCTCAACCGCCCGCACGCCGACCCGATGACGGTGCGTGGCTGCCACCAGGGATTCTGGCGCCGCGACCTGCTGGCCGTGAACGGCTTCAACGAGGCGATGTGGGGCTGGGGGCGCGAGGACAACGAGCTGGCGGTGCGGCTGGGCCACCACGGGTGTCTGCGCCGCAACCTGCGCGGTGTGGCCCTGGCCTGTCATCTCCACCACGGCGAGGGGGACCGCGGCCGGCTCGGCGAGAACGAGCGCATCCTTCGCGAGACCATCGCCGCCGGCCGGGTCCGGTGCGAGCACGGGCTCGATCAGTGGACGGGCGATCCCGAAGCCTGGGACTACCGCGTCCGGCATCCGTGAGGATGACGGCGTCAGGTGCGGCGCCGCCGCTTCCAGCGCCCTGACCGGAACAGGCGCTGCATCAGCACGAGCTGCACGAGGGGCGCCGCCGCCCACGCCAGCAGCGGCCCCTCCGGCTCCCAGCCGAACCCCACCACCGCGGCGTACGTCAGCGCCAACAGCAGCCCCCACTGCGTGATCATCGTGTAGGTCAGGATCGGCTTCGTGTCCCCGGCCCCCGTCAGCGCGCCCTGCACGCAGATGCTCACCGAGCTGAAGAACTGCGCCACGGCGAACCAACGCAGCACCGTCGCGGCCAGCGGCGTCACCGCGGCGTCGGCGATGAAGAGGGCCGCCAGCGGCTGCGCGAACGCGAACGTCAGGGCCACCACCCCGACCATGATCAGGGAGAGGAGCTGAACGCTGCGGCGCCCCAGCGCCTCGGCCTGGTCGAGCCGCCCGGCGCCGATCGCTTGGCCCACGAGGGTGGCGGTGGCGATCTGGAAGGCCAGCGCCGGCAGCACGCTGACCAGTCGCACCTGCAGCCCGACGCCGGCCGCCGCGTGCATCGACGCGCCGAGGGCGCCGGCTCCCAGCAGGCCCAGGTAGACCACCCGGGCGCCGTTGCGGGCGACGCCGGCGAGGGCCGGGGGCATCCCGATGCTCAGCATGCGCCGTATCAGGGGCCAGTCCAGTCCCAGGAGCGGTCGGAAGCGGACCCGGCCGTGCCGCGTGCCGCGGGTCAGGAGAACCAGGTACAGGCCTGCGCCGATGGCCCGGGCCACCACCGTCCCCACCGCCGCTCCCGCGACCCCCATCGGAGCCCACGGCCCGACCCCGAAGATGAACGTGTAGTTCAGGGGGACGTTCAGCACCGCGACGGCGGTGGCGAGCTTGAGGGGCGTCTTCGCGTCGCCGCTCCCGCGGAAGATCGCGGCCGGGATGACGGTGCCCCACAGGAACACCGTCCCCAGGAAGTACGTGTGCAGGTAGGGGACGGCGTGGCCCAGGGCCGCCTCGTCGGCCTGCATCGCGACGAGGAGGGGCCGGCTCAGCAGGTAGCCCGCGAGGGTGATGGGCGGGCTGAGCAGCAGCACCAGCCGCGTGCCCTGGTGCATCACGCCCTCGACCTGCCGGCGGTCGCCGGCCCCGGCGCCCTGGCTGACCAGCGCGATCACCCCGGTGGCGACGGCCAGCGCCGACGCCTCGACGAGGAACGCGATCTGACGAGTCAGCCCGATCGCCGCCGTCGCCTCGTACCCGAGTCCCCGCACCATCAGGAGGTCGGCCACCCCGAGGCTCAGCTCGAGCACGTTGTAGAGGAGCGTCGGCCATGCGAGGGCCCAGATGCGACGGTACATCGCGGACTCGTTGAGGCTTGGCATCGGGCGTTGACGGCGAACGGCAGATCCTACCCCACCCGGTTCGGCGCATAATCTCGATGCTGCTGCCCATGACCGACGCCAAGCCGCCGCCTCCGTCCACCGACTCCCCGCCGTCCGCGCAGGCGCGCGCAGCGGCGGACCGCGCGGTCGCCGAGTACTTCGATGCCGTGGTCGACACCCTCGCCGACCTCGTCGCCTTCCGCACCGTCGTCGACAGCGAGCTGCCCAATCCCCGGAACCCCGAGTTCGTCCGGCTCAAGGCGTACCTGGCCGACACCGCGGCCCGACTGGGGCTCGACTTCGAGGACCACGGGGCGGCCCTCGTGCTGGGGCTCGGGTCGTCACCGGACCGTCTCGGCCTCCTGACCCACGCCGACGTGCGGCCCGCCGACACGGCGGCCTGGCGGACCGACCCGTTCACCCTCGACCGCGACGCCGAGCCGGGGCGCCTGCTCGGCCGCGGAGTCGAGGACGACAAGGGGGCGGTCGCCGCCGCGCTCTACAGCCTGAAGGCGCTCGGCGACGAGGGCCTGCCGGCGCGCCGCCGCGTCGAGCTGATCGTCTCGTTGCACGAGGAATCCGACTGGACGCCGTTCCGCGAGTTCCTCGCCGGCTGGACGCCGCCGCCGCTCAACATCGCGCTCGACGCCCTCTACCCGGTGGTCACCGGCGAGTTCGGCGCCGGCGCGATTCGCGTCACCCTGCGGGACGACGCACCGGCCCTCCACCCGGGAGCGCCGACGCTGGCGTCGTTCACCGGCGGCGGTTATCTGTCGCAGGTGCCGGGCCGGGCCGAAGCGGTCGTCGCCGGCGCCGACGGGCCCCTGGCCGCCGCCCTCGAGCGGGACGCGGCCGGGGCCGAGGTCGGATGGTTCGAGGTCGATCGCGACGACGGCGCCGTCCGCATCCGGTCTCACGGCGTCGCCGCCCACTCGTCCGCCCCATGGACGGGGCGCAACGCCATCACCCAGCTCGCGGCCCTCCTCGGCCGTCACCCGTGGCCGCCGACGGCGGCGGGGTCGATGGTGCGCTTCGTCAACGAGCTCGTCGGACCGGGGCACCACGCCGAGCGCTTCGGTGATCTCGCCTACGCCCACGAGGTGATGGGCCGGCTCACGCTCACCCTCGCGACCATGACCCCGGCCGAGGGCGGCGGCCTCGTCGCCGGCCTCAACGTCCGCCGCCCCGCCGGCAGGACCGGGCCGGCGGTGGAGAAGACCGTCCGCGCCGCGCTCGACGCCTGGCGGCGGCAGACCGGCCTGTCGCTCGAGTGCGCCACCGACATCGGCGACCCCTACTACGTCGGGTCGGCCCCGCACGTCCCCGTGCTGCTCGACGTGTTCCGCCACTACACCGGCCGGTCTGCGTCGGGGCCCATCTCGGTGGGGGGTGGCACCCAGGCCCGATTGCTGCCCAACGGGGTCAACTTCGGCCCTGCGATGCCCGACGAGCCCTACACCGGCCACAGCGACCACGAGTTCATGACCGTCGACCGCCTGCGGCTGAACCTGCGGATGTACACTGCCGCCCTCGTCGATCTTGCCGGGTAGCGGCGGGCTCGGGGACGGCGCGGATCAAGCCGGGAGCGCGGATCGCGGCGCGGCGACGGGTCCGCCTGCCGCCGCGAGATCGCGGTGCGGGGGATTCAAGCCGGGAGCGCGGGTAGCGACGGGCCCGTGCCGCCGAGAGATCGCCGTGCGGGCGGATTCAAGCCGGGAGCGCGGGTAGCGACGGGCCCGTGCCGCCGAGAGATCGCCGTGCGGGCGGATTCAAGCCGGGAGCGCGGGTAGCGACGGGCCCGATTGCGGACCAAGCGCCGGGTGCGGGTGAGCCTCCGCTCGGGCGTGCCGCGTCACGGCCGGCAGCCCTGCGCCGTCGGGGTTCGAGGGCGCCCCGCGCGGCCGCAAGCGCCTACGCGCCTACGCGCTGGTTGACGGCCCGGACGCCCGGTTGCTACGCGCTGGTTGACGGCCCGGAAGCCCGGTTGCTAGGCTGTCGAGTCCGGGAGAGTCGAAACGATGGCACTGACCCGCGAGGAGATGGCGGCGCGCGCCGCCCGCGAGATCGAGGACGGCTACTACGTCAACTTGGGCATCGGGATGCCGACCCTGTGCGCGAGCTACATCCCGGCCGGCGTCGACGTCAAGCTGCAGAGCGAGAACGGTCTGCTGGGCATCGGGCCGTATCCGACCGACGACGAGATCGACGCCGACCTGATCAACGCGGGCAAGGAGACGGTGACCGCGGTGCCCGGGGCCAGCTATTTCAGCAGCGCCCAGAGCTTCGCGATGATCCGAGGCGGCCACATCGACCTCGCGATCCTCGGGGCCATGCAGGTCTCCCGGACCGGCGACCTCGCCAACTGGATGATTCCCGGGGCGATGGTCAAGGGGCCGGGCGGGGCCATGGACCTCGTAAGCGGCGCGAAGCGGGTCCTCATCGTCATGGACCACGTGTCGAGGCGGGGCGATCTGAAGATCCTGAACGCGTGCAGCCTGCCCTTGACCGGCAAGGGAGTCGTCGACCGGCTCGTCACGTCGCTCGCGGTCATCGAGGTGACCCCGGGCGGGCTGCGCCTGCTCGAGCGAGCTCCCGGCGTGTCCGTCGACGAGATCCGCGCCGCGACCGAGCCCGAGCTGCTGGTCGACGGCGATGTGCCCGAAGTTGCCGCGTGACGATGACGCGGCCGGCCGCCTCGTCATACCGCTTCCCGTTCGTGTCGCCGCCCGATTTCACGGCGGCCGGCCCCGTCCCGTATGATCCCGGGACGCACAACCGATTCGGAGGAGGCTCGAAGAGCATGACGAAATCGACTTGGCGCGGCGCCCGTGTCCCGCGTGTCGCGGCCGTGGCGTTGATGGCGGGGGCGCTGGCGGCGACGCCGATGGCCGCCCAGGAGGGCCCGGAGCTGCCCGAGCAGTACCGCGAGCCGATACCCTACCAGCCCGCCGTGCTCGGACCTTACTCCTTCCCGATCTCGTCGGACAACACCGAGGCCCGGCAGTTCTTCGATCAAGGCATGCAGCTGATGTACGCCTTCGCCAAGGTCGACGCGGTCCGGTCGTTCCGCCAGTCGTGGGCGAACGACCCGGACTGCGCCATCTGCTACTGGGGCGAGGCCTGGGCCTGGGGCTCCTACCTCAACGGCCCGATGCGGCCGCCGGAGGCCCCCCACGCCTACGCCGCCCTCCGGAAGGCGCTGGCCCTCGCCGCCGAGGGCCACGGCACCGCCCGCGAGCGCGACTACATCGAGGCGCTGTCGGTGCGCTACGTCGAGAACTTCGACGTGGCGAAGCGGCGCGAGCAGGACGAGGCCTACGCCGAGGCGATGAAGGCGCTCTCCGAGCGCTACCCCGACGACCTCGACGCCGCGACCCTCTACGGCGACGCCCTGTTCCTCCTCGAGCCGCGCCGGGGCACGCGCGACCTGAACGACCCCGACGTCCAGCGGCTGCACGGCGTGCTCGAGGGCGTGCTCGCGCGCGACATCGAGCACCCCGGCGCGTGCCACCTCTACATCCACGCCACCGAGTCGACGGTCGACCCGGGGAAGGCGGAGGCCTGCGCCGAGCACCTCGGGACCGCCATCCCCGGGGCGAGCCACATCAACCACATGCCGTCGCACACCTGGAACGAGGTCGGGCGGTGGGCGGACGGCGTGCGGGCCAACCTCAGGGCCTGGCACTCGGACCTGAAGGCGGCGGACGGCGGGGGCGAGGGGATCGCCATCTACCCGACGCACAACCTGCACATGCTGCTCTTCGCGGCCGCGATGGACGGCCAGGGCGCGGTTGCCATCCAGGCCGGCAAGGACTACCAACGGCTGACCGGCGACAGCGTGCACCACGTGCTGACGCTCCTGCGCTTCGGGCGCTTCGCCGAGGTGCTGGCGGTGACCGACCGGCCCGAGAACGAGGTCTCCGCCGGGCTGTGGGACTTCGCCCAGGGCTATGCCCACCTGCGCGAGGGCGCCGCCGATTTCGCCGAGGTCTACCTGAAGCGCGTGCAGCACTTGGCGGCGACCTCCGAAGCCCAGATGCGGTTCCATCCGGCCGAGAGGCTGCTCGGCGTCGTCGCCGGTATCCTGGAGGGCGAGCTGCTCCGGGAGCAGGGAGACCTGGACGGCGCGGTCGCCGCCTTCGAGCGTGCGGTCGAGCTGGACGATGCGCTGGTCTACGACGAGCCCGAGCCGCTCCCGTTCGCGGCCCGGCACTGGCTCGGCGCCCTCCTGCTGGAGCTCGGGCGCTACGAGGAGGCCGAGCAGGTGTACCGCGACGAGATCGTCGACCACCCGCACAACGGCTGGTCGCTGTTCGGCCTGAAGACCGCCGTCGAGGCGCAGGGCCGCACCGACGCGGCGGTCGACGCCGACCTCGAAGCGAGCTGGGCGCGGTCGGACACCTGGATCAAAGCGTCGCGGTTCTGAGCCGGGGTGCAGGGGCGACGGTTCGCCGGCGTACCGCATGTGTGACCCAGGCGGGCCAGACCCGGTGCTGGCGCAGAGGGGCGGCCATGCGTCAGAACAACCGAATGGCCGCGATGACCAGGCCACCGACGGCCAGCATGCGCCAAGTTGGATCGGCGCGGAGTTCGGCGAGCCCAGCATCGAGGCGAGAGTCGAGGGCGTCGACCGGCTCCCGCCGGGCGACCGTCCGGTAACCTGTGTTCGCGGCCCGGTTCGGGTTTCCGGGGGAATGCAGGGCAGTGACGAATGGCCGTTCGGCCCGCGGCGCGTCAGTAGAAGACGATCGCAAGCACGAAGACGACGATGGCGAGCATGACGAACCACTGCCAGATCTCCTGCTGGTCGTCCGAGGGGACGAGTTCGAAGGAGATGCTGCGGTGCGAGTCGATGACGTTGCGGAGGAAGGTGGCGGCGTCGACCTGGGGGCTGTCGATGATGACGGAGCGGCCGCCGGTGCGCTGCTCGACCATGTTGATGCCCTCGAAGCCGAGCTGGGTGCGCAGTCCCGCGAGGTCCTGCTCGAGGGTCTCGTCGTAGTCGATGCCGCGCACGTAGTCGATGAGGACCGAGTCGACGTTGCTCCCGGTGCGGCTGCCGATACCGATCGTGTAGATGACGAGGCCTCGGCGCCGGAACTCGGCGAGGGCGGTGTCGAGCCGGCTCATCTGCTCGGCGTCGATGAGGAAGTCGCCGTCGGTGAACAGCAGCAGCACGCGGTCGCTGCGCTCTTCGGGCAGCCAGTCGTCGTCGCCCGACTCGAAGCGGTCCTGGTTGTCGAGCGACAGATAGATCGATTCGAATGCGGTGGCGATGTCGCTGTCCCACGGGAACGCGTCGCCGGTGAGGCTCGCGGGCGGGGCGATGCGCCCCACCTCCTCGATGAACCGCTCGGCGTTCGACGCCATGTGGGCGCGGCGCAGGGTGGTGGTGCCCCAGACATACACCGCGGTTCGGTCGCCGGGGGTGAGGATGTCCTGCGTGTAGAGGCCTAGCGCCTCGCGCACCGCGAGCTCGAGGCGCGAGGGCCCGAGGTCCTTGACCCACATCGACGCGGAGGCGTCGATGGCGACGACGACGTCGACGTCGCCCCGCCGGAACGTCTGGCCGCCGTAGACCCAGAACGGCCGGGCGGCGGCGACCGCCACCAGCGCGAGAGCGACGATGGCGAGGAACCAGAACTTGATGTGGCCGAGGAAGGGGTACTTCGAACCCTCGGTGCGGGCCGGGCGCAGTTGCAGCCGCAACGCGAAGACGATGAGCCCGAAGAGGAGGAGCAGACCCGCCAGCGGGACGATCGCCAGGTACTCGGGGTTGGCGAACTCGACGCTCTCCCGGAGCAGGCGGTTGATGGTGTCCATGTGGTGCGTGAGCGGCGCCCCTCACGGGCGCAGAACCCGGGGCGACCCCCCCCGATGCCCTGGGAGGGGCCCGCCGTCGGCGGGAACCTTCGCGGGAACGTGCTCGCTCGGCAATCGCGCCCGCGGCTGCGATTGCCGCCCAACCAATCCTACAGCAGTCCGTGTCGCTCCACGCGCAGAGGCCTACCCGCGACGGCGGCGCACCGGGGTGCCCTCGCCCTTCATCTGCTCGAGCTCGGGCGGTTCGATTTCGCGGGGCGCCTCGAGAGCGCGCCGGACCGCCTCCGCATTGCTGGTCAGGTCATAGTTCCACTTGAAGTCGAAGCGGTCGCCGGGGTCGCCGCGCAGGGCCCGCTCGTAGTCGGCGTTCACCGTCTCCATCACCTCGAGGATGATCGCCTCGCGCTGGGTCGCGGCGTCGGGGGCCTCGGGGTCGATGGCCCGGTACCGCTGCCGCGCCAGCATGAACTTGGCGCTCGCGAGTAGGTGCGACGCTCTCGGGTCGTCGATCTCGTCGGCGAGGTCCGCCACCACCGTCCGGTAGTCGCCCGTCAGATAGTTGTAGGACGCCTGCTGGAGGAACGAGTCGCGGAACAGGTAGGAGTCGGCGAACCACTGCATGCCCCACGCCCGGCTGCCCTCGTAGAACGCGGACACCTCCGCGAGCTGCGTCTCGGCCGTCTCGAAGTCGCCGCGCTCGACGCTGGCGCTCAGCCCCTCCAGGTTCGTGTAGAACGCGGTCAGGCTGCGGGCCGGTATCGACACGAGGGCGAAGAAGAGCAGGGCGAGCACGAAGCCGACGAGGTACCGGAAGGAGTGCTCCTTGTCGAGCAGGTCTGTCAGTCGCATGTCACTTCTCTCTCGATCGCCGCGTGTCTCGTTGCGGCGGGCCGTCCCGCGGACGCCCGCCCGCCTCCGTTCCGTGGACGCCGCCCGCTACGGGGACGTTCCCCACAGCAGCTCCGACACGAACCCGACGGGGATGCCGACGATCAGCAGCCCCATCGCCACGAGCAGGAACCGCGAGTAGATGGGCACCTTCAGGGCCCGGTGCTTCAGCTCCATGCGCACCGCCTCGCGCTCGTCGATGGCCTGGTAGGCGCGCATCAGGCTGTCCTCGTCGGTCACGTCGAAGTAGTCGCCGCCGTACTCCTGAATCTGCCCCACGAGCTGCGGCACGGTGGGGTGCAGGAAGCTCGCGGTGCGGGCGTCGCTGGTGTTGATGTAGATGATGTAGGGGACGATGTTCCGCTTGTTCAGCTCGGCGAACTCCGCGTCCGGGAACTCGTCGACGGCGGCGTCGGTGATGATGAGCACGGCGCGGTTCTGGTTCGCGCCGCGGCCCACCGCCGCCTCGTCCTGGTCGAAGTACTTCACGATGTCCTGCAGCGGCCGGATGATGTTGGTGTCGCCCTCGGCGGGAACGATGCGGACCTTGTCGCGCGGCACGACCATCGCCTTGTCGAGGCGCTGCGTCATGACGTAGGGCGCGTCCCACACCTGGTAGTAGTACAGCTCGTCGTCCATGACGAAGTCGTCCACCTTGTAGGGATAGGTGGAGAAAAGCCACAGCGACACGCGGTCGTTCTTGTCACGCCGCATCTCGAGGAACTCGAGGTGCGCGTCGCGGGCGACCTCGGCCTTCGACTTGTTGGTATCGGGGAACTCCCACGCCATCGACCCCGACGTGTCGACCAGATCGACGCGGACCCGTGACTCGACGTAGCCGCTGACCTCCTCGGTGGCGGTGAGGAACGGGTCGGCGACCGAGAACACGAGCAGCGCGAGGGCGCCGGCGGCCAGGGCCTTGGGCGCGGTGTGGAGGACGCGGATCCAGAGGCGCTTGCGGTGCCCCGCCTCGATGTCGTGCCCGGAGTGCTCGCGGACGTGGCGCTTGCTGACCGCGGCCAGCCGCACCACGGTCAGGGCGAGCACCACCCCGAGCACGATCGCAATCCCCATCGCGATGCCGACATCGCCGTACCGGATTGCCGCGAAGTCGGTCGCGATCAGCTCGCGGACGCCGCCGTCGACGAACGTGACGAACTCGGACCAGGGCATCAGCATGATTGTTCACCCCGCGTGTCGTTGACCCTTGGCCGGACGCGGAGAGGCGGCGCCCACCAGCACCTTCAGGTTGTTCAGCATCCGCACGTACGGGCGCAGCCGGTGCAGCGCCTCTTCGAGCATGCGCGCCTCGCCGGCCGGGTGCTCGACCGACGCCGGCGCTCCCGTCTCGAGGCCCCGCTGATAGGCCACGAGTCGGCCTGCGAGCACGCCGAGCGCGGCCTTCCGGTAGCTGTCCTTCAGCCCGTCGACGTGGCGCTGGATGTCGAGGGCGGTGTCGCCGGGATGGAGGCCCGGCAGATCCGCCTGCAGGTAGTCGCGCAGGGCCAGTACGAGCGCCCGCTGGCGGTCGGCGAGCTGGTCGGCGGCGGCCTCCCGGGGCAGTTGCCGCAGCGCCGCGAGCTCGCGGCCCAACCCCCGCCGCGCCTCCCAGATCGACGGGAGCGCGGGGATCTGCGCCTCGATGCGGGCCAGCTCGTCCTCTTCCTGCTGCTTCTCGATCGAGACCGCCTTCGGCTTCCGGGCGAACCGCACCAGCATCACGAGCCAGATCAGCAGCGGGAGGGGCGCGACGACCCAGGCCAGGGCGCGGAAGAACGTCGCGAGGCCCGAGAACGTGCCGAGTTCGACGGTGTCGCGTATGTCGAGCAGCGGCTCGTCCGTGATCGACGTCACGTAGCGCACCAGCCCCTGCCCCCCGTCGACCTGCTGGACCTCGGCGTCCTCGATGTCCTCGCCGAGGTCCCGCACCAGGTAGTAGAAGCTGAAGCTCGGCAGGGCGTAGGTCATCTTGTTGGGGTCGACGAGGCGGAACTCGTACACGAAGTCCCAGATGTGCGTGTCGTCGATGCGGTCCTTCTCGACCACCAGCGCCGTCGCCTCGAACGGGTGGACCGGGAGCGCCTCGGGGGTCATGCGGTCCTCGAGAACGATGATCTCCCGGCCGCTCGGGATCAGGTCGGGGAACCGCAGCCGGTAGCGCTGCGTGATGCGGTCGCCGGTCTTGACGACGGTGGGCTCGAGCTCCAGCGTTTCGACCCGCACGAGCCCCGCCCCAGGCAGGCCGACTTCGGGCGGCTGGGCGGCGGAGGTCTGCGGTGCGAGCAAGAAGAGGCCAGCGGCGGTGGCGGCGAATAGGCGTGTCATGGTCACTCGATCTTCCCTGCCAGGCTGCGAGGGTCTCGCCCGTCCCGGCCCGCCAACCGTCGCCGGACGCGACTGCAAGGTCGCGCCGCGGCCTCTGCTTGGCGCCCAACCAACCCTACGGGAGTCTCCGCCGTTCCACGGCCCGGACTCCTACCGCGCGAACCGCGACATCAGGAACCTGGGCAGCTCCTCGACGTGGTTCTGCTCCGTCAGCACCGTCGAGTCGATGCCCGCCTGGTGTTTCAACTTGTACTGCAGCGCCGCTCGCGACTCCTCGATGCGCCGCCGAATCGCCCCCGCCTTCCGCGCCGAGATCACGGTCTGCTTGCGCGTCTCCATGTCCGAGATCCGGATGTAGCCGAGCCGGCTCCTGACTCGGAACTCGTCGGGGTCGTCGAGGACGAGCACGATCATATCGTGCTTCGCGGCCAGCGTGCTCAGTTGCTTGAAGTCGACCGCGTCGGGGTCGTTGACGAGGTCCACCAGATCGGTCAGCAGGATGATCGAGTGGCGCATCTTCAGCCGCGCCAGCATGAAGTCGACGGCGACCTTCAGGTGGGCCTTCCGCCGGGTCGGGTGCTCCCGCTCCAGATTCAGCTTCTCGAAGATCTTGTACGCCATGTAGAAGACCTGCGAGGTCCCCAGCTTCGGGCGCAGGTAGAGCTCGATGCGGTCCGAGTAGCCGAGCAGCCCCACCGGGTCGCGCAGGTTGGCGCGGGTCAGCCCGATGTTGCCGAGGAGGTCGAGCATCAGCAGCGCCTTGTTGGTCTCCTGCGACACCTGGAACAGCGTCGAGTACGACAGGTCGCAGACGATCAGCGTGCGGAGCTCCTTGGGCTCCATTCGCTCGATGCGGTACAGCTTCTCCGGGTAGGTGCGGAGGCTGAGGCTCCACGCCACGTCCTTCAGCGGCTGGCCGGGCCGCCACTGGTCGACGCCGACGATGTCGTAGCCGGTCCCCTTGAACCCACTCTTGTGCTCGCCGAAGTGGATGCTGTTGGAGGTCTTGCGGGCCCGGATACCGTGCTTGATGTCGCGGAACCGGGCGTAGACCTCCTCTACTTCCACGGCGGAACCTCCATGTCCCTCAGGATCTGCTGGAGGAGGTCGTCCTTGTCGACCGAGAACTCCATGCCCTCGCGCAGCACGATGCGGTGGGCGAGCACGGGGCCGGCGACCGCCTTGATGTGGTCCGGCGTGATCGTCATGTCCCCGTTGAAGAAGGCGAACGTGCGGGCCACCGCCTCGAGGTGGAAGTGCACGCGCGGGGAGATGCCCACGCGGATGTACTCCTTGACGGTCCGGGCCGCCCGCCCCAGCACCCGATGCGGACGCGTGTTCCGGATGAGCCGCACCTTGTACTGCTGCCCGTAGTCCGACATCGAGACGTTGTCGAAGATGTAGCGGGCGATGTCGAGGACCTCGTGCAGGTCGGTCAGCTTCTCGACCTTGCGCCCGACCACGTTGCGGGCGCTGATGTTCAGCTCGTCCTCCTCGTCCTCGGGGTCGAGCATGTTGATCGACAGGGTGGTGCGGTCGAGCTGGGCCACCGGGTTGGCGAACGTGCCCTCTTCCTCGCCGAAGATGTTCTCGGTGCAGATGACCATGAAGAAGCGGGGCCCCTCGATGTCGTTGAAGTCGCCCGACAGCGGGAACAGGGGCAGCATCTTCCCCTCGGCGAGGTTGCCGTAGTCCGAGCTGAGGGTCGCCGAACTCTCCTCCATGCCCTCGAGCACCGCCGCCTTCGTCTTGCCCGACAGCCGGTTGTCCTCGTCGATGAGGACGATATGGGCCATCAGCTTGCCCGGCTTGAACACCAGCTTCCGCGAGCCGTCGGTCTCCTCGACGATGGTCTCGTAGCCGAGGATGTCCTCGGGCATGTACGTCGGCAGGCCCTGGATGCGCTCGAACTTGGCGTCGATGGCCATCGCGCAGGCGCTGACGAGGTCGGTCTTGCCGGTGCCCGTCGGCCCCCGGAACATCACGTGGGGCTGCCGCAGCAGCTTGCTCTGGCTCAGCTTGTCGGTGTACGGCAGCAGCGTGAAGAACGCCCAGGACAGGATGCGGGCAGCCTCGTCGAGGCCGTAGAGCCACTTCGTCGACTCCTTTTGGAACCGCTGGACCACCTCGTTGGCCCGGTCGAAGTCGATTTCGCGCGTCGGTTGCACGGCCATGGGTCTGTCCTGGTCTCCCTTCGATGGTGCGGCGCGGGCCCGTCGCCGGGCATCGGGACTCCGCCGCGCCCGGCCCGTCATCCGTCGCCTTCGGCTCCGTCTGGGCCCGACCCGGGCGTCCGCCCGGTTCTACGGCGCAGGCCCCGGCGCGCCCCGTCCGCCGGTCTTCGGCGCCGTCGGAAGGCGCCTGCTTCACACCGATGTCGTGAAGCAAGCGCCTAGTGTGTCCGCACGGCCGCCCCGCGTCAAGGCGCAGGGGGGCGGCGACGGTGCGGCGAGGGGTCGGCGCGGGTGGCGCCGGGGCCGGCCGCGCCGTTCGCTACCGCGGCCCCCCGCCGATCGTCAGCCCCACGTAGAACTCGCGGTCCGGGGACGGTTCGAAGTAGCGGCCGCCGAACGCGTTGGTGATGGTGGACGAGTTGTAGATCTCGTTGAACAGGTTGTCGATGCCCCAGAACGGCCGGACGTCGACGCCGCCCAAGGTCGCATCGAACCCGAAGCGCAGGTCGACCACCGTGTACGCCCAGTTGAACACGGTGTTGGCGTTGTCGAGGGTGTAGTCGTCGACCCACCGGACCGTCATCCCCGAGCGCAGGCCGAACGGCGCGGTGTGGTTGAAGCCGGCGAAGATGCGGTGCGGCGGCGACCCCGGCTCGACGTTGCCGGAGAAGTCGTTGCCGCCCGGCGCGAACTGCACGAACTCGAAGTTCTGGTACGTGTAGGCGAGCCGCGTGCTGAAGGCGGGGTCCGGGAGCCACTCGATCAGCAGCTCGACGCCGTCCCGCGACGATTCGCCGGCGTTGCGGAAGAAGACCTCCTCGGTCGGGCTCTGGAACGAGACGAGGGCGTTGTCGACGGTGGACACGTACACCGCCGCCTCGTAGCGCAGGCGCGCCGCCTCGGCGAGCCCCCGGACGCCGACCTCGAAGCTGCGCAGGTCCTGCGGCCCGAGCTCCTGGTTGAACCCGCCCTCCCCGGTCGGGGTGTTCGACAGCTCGACGGTGGTCGGGGTCTCGTAGGCGGTGGCGAGGCTCGTGAAGAAGTTGACGTTGGAGGCGGCGGCGACGGTCAGGCCGACCGAGGGGCTGAACGCGTCCATCGTGCGGTCGCCGGACTGGTCGCCGTCGTCGAGCTTCCGGTCGCCGGCCCGAAAGTCGTAGTAGTCCCATCGCACCCCGGCCGTGAACCGCACGCGGTCGGTCGGCGAGACGCCGATCTGGGCAAAGGGGCCGGCCGACCGCACGTCCTCGGTCTGGTCGATCTGCAGGGCGCCGTTCGTCGCGCGCTCGCCGCTCACCGCCGGCGCCACCTGCCCGTACTCCCGACGGTCGTCGTTCTGCGACGCCACGTCCACCCCCGCCGCCCAGTCGATGCCCGCGGTCCCCGCGGCCGCGCCGCCGACGTATTCCGACCGCAAGCCGCGTCCATTCCGCCGCAGCTCCACGTTCCGGAACGCGCCCACCGCGTCGAGGTCGCGCCACATGCCCCAGCCCGTCACCCGGAACATCTGGGTCTCGGTGAAGCGGTGCTCCAGGGTGACGCCCCCCTGGCCCTGGTTCGCACCCTCGCCCCAGTTGCGGGCGGCGGCGACGCCCCGCGCCATCCGCCGCGATACCGGGTCGCGGGCGTCCTGCTCGTTGAGAAAGCTCGCGCTCTCGGCGAACGGGCTGTCGTAATAGTTGAACACGCCCCGGATCTCGGTGGCGTCGCCCAGCTCGCGCCGCACCACGAAGTTGGCCTGGGTGATCTCGGCGTGGCTGTTGTCGCGGAACCCGTCGGTCTCGAAGCGGCTCACGCTCGTCATGAACTGGGTGGGCCCGTCGCCTCCCGCGTCGAGGCGGACCTGCTGCCGGTTGTAGCCGTAGCTGCCGAACTGGACGTCGGGCCGGATGACGAGGGGCCGGGAGGTGTCGAACGTAGTGGTCAGGTTGATGACTCCGCCGGCGGAGTTCCCGTACAGCACCGAACTCGGTCCTCGGATGACGTCGATGCGGCCGACCGAGCCGAGGTCGACGTTGCCCGGTTCGGTGGTGCCGTCGGCGGTGGTGATGGGGATGCCGTCCTGGATGAGGGCGAGCCCGCGCAGTCCGAAGCGGGGCTCGGGAGCGCGGATGCTCAGGCCGATGCCGCCCGACAGGCCGTAGTTGCGGCGGTTCTGGACGAAGAGCCCGGGAATGCCGCGCAGCGCCTCGTCGAGCGACGAGCGGCGCTGCGCGAACTCGATCTGCTCGCGCCCGACCACCGCCACGGACTGCGGGACGGCGGCCAGGTCCTGCTCGGCCCGGGTCACGGTGACGGTCTCGGTCAGCGGCGCGAGCCCGAGCCGCAGGTTCGCGTTGGCCACCGCCCCCGCCTCGACGGCCACGGATGCGATCTCGCTCGCGAAGCCCGGCAGCACCCCCCGCACCTCGTACAAGCCGGCCTGGAGGTCCGGGATCTCGTACTCGCCGAACCCGTCGCTGACCGCGGCGCCGACGGGGCCGCCTCCTTCGGGAACGGCGGTCACCGCCACCCCCGGCAGCACGCCGCCGCTCTCGTCGACGATCACGCCGGCGATGGCGCCCGAGTCCTGCCCCGCCCGGCTCGTCGAGACCCCGACGGTCAGGAGCATCAACACGGCGGCGAGGTGTTCGACCCGCCGCCAGCCTAGCTTTCTCCGCTTGTTCATGGACATCGTGTCTCCGCTCGGTGGGGCACAAGGCAACGACGATTCGCGGGCGCAGGTCGGTCCGCCACGCGGTATCGTGGTCAGCAGTCGCCCTGATCGCCATGATAGCAATCCGCCGCGCGGACGAACAACGCACTGCAGCCGACCGCAGCGGGCCTGGCCGGCCACCCGGCCGCGGCCACGCCTCGCGGCGCCGGGTACTGCGTCCATCCGAGCGGGTGCCCGTACGCCGGGCGTCTGCGTCGATGAAAGCGGCGCAGACGCCCGGCGGGGTTGGGTGGGCGGCGAGCGGAGCCGAAGGTGAGGGCTCGCGGGCTACTCCGCCAGCGGGTCGGGGCGCACCTGGAACTTCAGCATGCCCGGCTTCACGCCGCGGCCGCCCTCGATGTGCCAGGTGGCGGCGGCGCCGTAGGTGGCCCACACGCCGCGTCCCTTCCAACCGGCGTCCGGGTCGTCGATGCGGCCGTCCAGCCCGCGGGTGAAGAAGCCCTGCGGATACGGCACCCGCAGGACCGTCCACTCGCCGGTCTCCGGGTCGAGGGCGAGCAGCGAGTCCGAGTTCGACCCGGTGGCGATGGGCACGTCGCGGCCGAGCCCCAGCGTGTTCCACTGGTCGACCCAGTTGTAGTAGTGGTAGTCGGACCGCACCGGCGGGTCGGTGCCGGCGATCACGGGGCCGGGGGTCGGGTACAGCGTCCAGCCGTCGACGCAGTGGCGGCCGTCGGCCGTCTCCGGGCCGTTGTGGACCGCGCACTTCGTGCGGTCGAAGCTCGCGAGGTGGCTCGACCCCGACAGGGCGGTCCAAATGACCCCGTCGCGGTCGATGTCGAGGCCGCGCGAGCCGAATCCGATCTTGTCCCGCGGCACGTCGGGGTCGAGCACCGACGGCACCTCGTACAGCTCGGTGACGCACGTCTCCGGCGGGTCGTCGCCCACATGCAGCCGGGCGAGCCTCCCCGGGAACCGGTTGGAGCTGATCCACACCACCTTGTCGTCGGTCGGATCGCCGATGACCCCGTAGCTCCCGACCACGACGCGGGTGTCGAGGGCGGGGTCGACCTCGGCCGCCTGCCGGCCGCGCGGCGGCTCGTTCCACGGCTTGGTGACGGTCCCGTCGCCGTTGGTGTCGAGCACGGTGGGGCACCAGCCCTGCGCGGCGATTTCGTCCCCCGTCTCGTCCCACAGCTTCGTGTCGATCCAGCCGATGACCTGCCCGCCGCCGCTGAAGTACAGCGTGTCGTTCTCGTCCTCGGCGAACTGCAGGTGGTGGGTGCCGAAGCAGGTGTCGACCATCACGAACTCGCCGGTGTCCGGCTCGTAGTAGACGGCCGAGCGGAACCCGCTGTCGAGCGGGAAGTAGCGGGCGAACCGGTTGTCGGACCCCTCGCGGCAGTAGTCGGGGTTGGCCCGGTTGCGGATGGCCGAGGTCATCCACACCCGCCCCTTCTGGTCCATCATCGGGTTGTGGGGGTTGGCGGGGTCGTTCCAGATCAGCTCGTCGCCGAAGAACCGCGACGGGGCCGGCATCGACATCGCGATCATGCCCGGCACCGTGGCCGGATCGACCCGCAACGGCACGTCGAGGCTCGTCGCCACGTTGGCGACCGGGTCGAGGATGGTCAGGGCGTCGTTCGAGATGTTGACGCCGTAGACGGGGCCGTTCGCGTTGATCTCGGGGTTGCGCTTGTCGGTGGCGATCTCGTCGTGGATGTAGTCGATTTCGGTGCCCCACTCCCACATCGAGACGACGACGTTCCGCTCGATGCCCTGGGGCCGCGGCGGCGCCTCGGGCACCGCGCCGGCCGCGATGCGATCGCTCCAGTCGGAGAACATCTGCAGCCCCCGCGTCCGGCCGAAGCGGTTCATGACGTTGGTCATCTGGCCGCCGCGCTGGCCCATCTGCACGCGGTGGTTCCACGCCTCGAGGCTCGAGTCGAACTGCTCTAGGTTGTCGATCTCGCGGATGATGCGGTTCCCGAGCTGGTGGCACAGCATGCACCCCTGCTTCTGCACGTCGAGCCACTGGTCCTGGTGCTGCAGGTTGGTGCTGATGCCGTTGCCGTCGTCCCCCGTGCCGGGAAACTCGTCCTGCGCGGGCGGCCGGATCAGCGAGTACCAGTAGTTGGCGGGGTAGACCGCCGCGGCCTCGGCGGGGGTCGCCGCGACCGTCGCCGCGATGTCGACGGTGTCGCCCGGCGACGCCTGCACCGGGGCGGAGTCGACGAGACCGTAGCCGCGGACCCAGACGTCGTAGGCAGCGTCCGGCAGGTCCGGGATGAGATAGCGGCCACCGTCGCCGGTCACGACGCTCTTCACGAACTTCGTGGGCAACCCGGTGGTCTCGGCGATCACCCAGACCCCTTCCTCGGGGCCGTTCGCGCTCGTCACGACGCCGCCGATGTCGTCCTCGGCGGCCCGCACGAACGCGGCGAACGAGACGAGCGCCGTCGACACGATCAGCGCGACGGCCAACGCACCTGCAAAGCGGTTTCTCATGGCTGCCATTCTCCTACTTGCGGGACGCCTCCCAGTCGCCGGTTCCGTACCAACTGAAGCTGCCCCGTGCGCCCCGGATGGTGTCGCCCGCCACCTCGCCCTCGAATTCGATCGGCTGGTCGCCGTCGAGGTCGGGCACGACGATGACGAACGCCAGCTTCGTGCCATCGACGGCGCCGTCCACGTCGAGGATCTCGTTGTCGCCGAGGTCGATCTCGCCGCCGAGCCGATCGCCGTCCTGCTCGAACCGCGCCTGCCACGTCGTCACGCCGGTCTGCGTCGTCAGCCGGATCTCCCAGTCGCCGGTCAGGTCGGCCTGGGCGCCTGCCGCCGTCAGGCCCGCCGGGCCGACGACGATCGCCGCGAGGGACGCCATCACTCTCAGTCTCGACATCATCGCTCCTGCCCCGTTTCCTCCAGGACCTTCGTGTACCACATGACCCCGAAGTTGACGAACGGCTCGCCGTCCACCGAGATCTCCTGGTTGACCCGGTACGCGTACGGCGAGACGAAATAGCTCCGGCCCCTGACGAGCATCTCGGCGTCGCCGTGCCGGATCGGGGCCGGCGTCTCCCAGAACTGGCTGTAGTAGCCCCCGAGGTCTCCGCCCATCGGTCCCGGCTGCAGCAGTGCGAAGCCCGCGTCGTACACGACGTACTTGGTGAGGTGGGCGCCGAAGGGTCCCGTCTCCAGGAACAGGATGCCCCGGCCGCGCAGAGACCGGTCCTGTCCTTCGAGTTCGACGATGACCTCGAGATACCGGCCGTCCGCGATGTGCCGGACCCGCTCGACCCCCGTGTACCTCCCGCCCGGCAGCAACGGCGTGTCGAGGGGGGACCACTCGATCTCCCAGTCGCCGAGGAAGTAACGCAGGTCGAACGGCGGCATCATCTCGTCGCCGGTCGTCGGCCCGCCCTGGGTCGCCCCCGGCTGCGGCGGCTGGGCCGCCAGGGGCGCAACCGCCAGCCCCGCGGCGACGCCGATCGCCAGCAGAACGCGAACCGCTTGCTTCATGCGGGGATTCTATCCCGTCTCTACCCGTCCTGGGGGCGGGCTTGTCGGCGGTGAGGAGGGCCGCGGACGGCGCCGCGTCGCCGGGGGTGGTCGATCGAGTCACCGGCGCGGGCCCGTGCGGATCCCGCGCGGGTGCGGGCCTCACGGGGCCGGCGTCAGCGATCTGGGTCCTCGGCCGGCACGACCGGCCCCCGCGGCGCGCGCTCGACCACCTCGGCGGCCGGCGGCAGGTTGCGGCGGCGGCGGGCCAGCCATCCCGGCATCGGCTCCATCGTGCGCCCGCCCGAGGCCCGATCCTCCTGCTGAAGCCGGTCGAGCAGAGCCAGGTACTTCCGGTCGATCTCCGGCCAGGTGTAGTGCCGCTGGAAGTACCGGCGACCGTTGGCGCCGAGCCCGGCGCGCAGGCGGGGCTCGTTCTCCAGGAGCCGCAGGGTCTCGGTGAACTCCGCGGGGCTCGAGTAGTAGAGCCCCGCGTTGCTCCGGATCGCCTGACCGCGGAGCACGTCGCAGTCGCCGTTGACGAGCACGGGCCGCCCCATCGCCCAGGCCTCCAGCGTCACCATCGACAGGCTCTCGTACGGCGACGGCATGATCAGCACGTCGGCGGCGGCGAGGGCGTCGTACTTCTCCTCCTCGGACACGAACCCGAGCGGCCGGATGCGCGGATCGTCCGGCACCGGCATGGCCGTCGACCCCGCGAGCACCAGATCGAGCTGTCCCCCTTGGGCCGCGTAGACCCGGAAGTGGCTGAACAGGTCGGCGCACCCCTTGTTCGGGTCGATGCGCCCGACGTACAGGGCGAACGGGCCGGTGATGCCGGTCCGCGCCCGGAACCGCGCCGCGTCGGCCTCGTCCGGCACCTCCGAGCCGACGCCCACCACCACGCTCGGCACCCCCTGGTTCCCCGAGACGTGCTGAATCAGCGCCCGTTCCTCGAACGAGTTGTAGAGGATGCCGCGCACGCCGCGGAACGTCGGACCGAAGAGGGACAACCCGATGGTGGTGTCGCGCTCGGCCGTCGGCACGAGCAGGGCCCGGCGCGCGAGGGCCCGGATGCCGTGGTAGGCGTGGTAGTACCGGTAGCTGAAGAAGATGCAGTAGTCGTACCGCGCCTCGCGCCGGGTCAGGTACGACAGGAGGGCGGGGCTGGTGGGACCCTGGCTCGACAGCCACCCCAGCTCGTCGGCGAGAGAGTGCGGCTGCTCGAACACCCGACGGGAGCGCAGGCCGAAGTCCTGCGGGTCGCGCTCGTGGGCGACGGGGAACCGGCGCACCGGCACGTCCGCGATCATCTCCGCGCCGGCCGGGTACTCGTTCCGCCAAGTAATGTAGTCGCGGGCGCAGGTGGTCAGGACCTCGACCTCGGCGTGCCGGGCCAGCCGCTCGGCGACGTAGCGGGCGTGCAGCTCGGCTCCGCCGTTGATCTCGAGCCCGTAACGCTGGACGATGACGGCCAGCCTCATCGGTTCGGCGGCGGCGTGGCGGCGGTGGGCGGCGTGGCGTGGGCGTCGTCCGGGGGCTCGTCGTCCCGCCCGTCGCGGTGCGGCCTCGTCGCGCGCCCGCCGGTCCCGGCCCGCTCGAGCGCGTCCAGGCGCTCGACCACCGATTCGGCGAGCGTTCGTTGGTTCTTCAGTTCGTCGGCGAGGCGCTTCACCTCCGCCGTCAGGCTCTCGACGGTGCGGCGGCTCAGCGCGTCGTGCTCCTCCCGGGCCGCCAGCCGCCGGGCCACGTCGTCGTCGAACGCCGCCTGCTGGGCGTTACGCTTCGCCTGAATGGCGAGTGCGTCCACCATCGGATCGATGTTGAACACGAACTTCAGGAGCGGCGCGAGCAGCCGCCGGCTCGCGAGCAGCAACCGCCCGACTCCGCGGTCGCGCGACGACCAGTAGATGCTGTTGCCGTGGAAGGCGAACGCCGCGGAGGGAGGCAGCGCCGCCGCGCCGCGCCCGGGCGCCGAATTCGTGCCGCGCGGTCGTTGGGGCTTGCCGGCCTGCCCGGCCGCGCGCGCGGGTTCCTCGGCCGCCCCCGGTTCGCGTTCCGGCTGGGCGGCGGCCGCCGTCTCGCGCCGGCTTCGCTCCTCGACGCGGGTGCGGATCTGCTCCATGATCCGCTCAACGTCGATAGGGTCGGGCGGTGCAGGAAGCTCGGACATCCACCATCCGGCGTGCGCCGCGCGCCGCGGTCCGCCGATGGACCCGCGGACCGAGTGCGGCCGGCGCCGATCGCTCACCGGACCGGTCGGCGCGCGCGCGCCATCGCGAGACTCGCCTACCGTACCGACGCGGGGTGTGGTTGTCAATCGCGGCGGCCGGTCGGTCCGGGGGGCCGGGGGCGCGAGAAAGGAGAGGCGCAGCATGGACTTCACCGGGAAGACGGTGCTCGTGACCGGGGCGTCGCAGGGTATCGGACGCGCCATCGCCCGGCAGTTCGCCGGCCGCGGGGCGCGGGTGGCGGTGCACTGCCACCGGAACCGGGCGATGGCGGAGCGGACGCGGGCGGGACTCCCCGGAGGGCCGCACCCTGTCGTCGAGGCCGACATCGGCGACGCGGGGGCGGTCGAGCGGATGGTCGACGCCGCCGCGGCCGAGCTGGGCCGGCTCGACGTATTGGTCAACAACGCGGGCATTCACGAGCCGCATCCGATCGCCGAGGTGTCGTACGCCGACTGGCAGGCGGGCTGGCGCCGGACCCTCGATACGAACCTGCTCGGGGCCGCCAACGCCGCGTACTGCGCGGCGCGGCACATGATGCGGCAGGGGGGCGGGCGCATCGTCAACGTCTCGTCTCGCGGCGCGTTCCGGGGCGAGCCGGCCGCGCCTGCCTACGGGGCCAGCAAGGCGGGGATGAACGCGATGAGCCAGTCGCTCGCCAGGGCGCTGGCTCCGCACGGCGTGTTCGTGGGCGCGGTCGCGCCGGGGTTCGTCACCACCGAGCGGACCGCCGCGTTCCTCGACGGCCCGGAAGGCGACGCGGTCCGCCGGCAGAGCCCGCTGGGGCGCGTGGCGACTCCGGACGAGGTGGCCTACGCGGTCGTCTTTCTGGCGTCGGAGGGGGCCGAGTTCACCACCGGGGCCATCATCGACGTCAACGGCGCGTCGTACCTGCGGTCGTGAGCCCGGGGGCGCGCGGGGCAGGGCTGCGCAGCCCGCGCCGCCACGTCGAGGACCCGCGTGAGCCCGGGGGCGCGCGGGGCAGGGAGGCCCGGCACACGGGCGACGGCCCGGCGTACGCGTGAGCCCGGGGGCGCGCGGGGCAGCGCCCGGCTGGATTTCCCGTTGTCAAGCCGAGCGGAGGGACGCCGGCGAGTCGGAGCGGCGGGCCGGTCCTTCCTCCGTTTGGCGCAGCGACTTGACCACGGGCGACGTGTTCGGCGGATACTCGCCGAAGCTGACCCCGAGCGCCCGCGCCGCCACGACCCCCGCGCTGTCCGGCGACACGCGCGAGATCCCGTGCACGGCGTCCTGGATCGGCACCGCCTTCACCGCCGGTGGATGATAGGCCACCATTTCCCCGAACCGCCGCTCGAAGACGAGGCGGACGGCGTGGGCGCCGAACTGGGTGGCGAGGGCGCGGTCGAAGTTGGTCGGGGGGCCGCCCCGCTGCAGGTGCCCGAGGATGACCACCCGCGTCTCCCGCTTCAGCCGCTCCTCCAGCTCCTGCGCGACGATCTGGCCGATGCCGCCCAGACGGACCTGCTGGCCGGGAGTGGGCGCCTCGCGCGTCACGAGGCCCCCGCCCGGCAGCTCGGCCCCCTCGGCCACGACGACGAGCGAGAAGCGCTTGCCCTGGGTGTCCCGCTCCAGGATCTTCTGGCAGACGTTCTCCCAGGTCCACGGGATCTCGGGGATCAGGATCACCGAGGCGGCCCCGGCGATGCCCCCGTGCAGCGCGATCCACCCGGTGTGACGCCCCATCACCTCGAGCACCATGATGCGGTCGTGGCTGGCCGCGGTGGTGTGCAGGCGGTCCATCGCGTCGGTGGCGCACGCGACGGCGCTGTCGAAGCCGAACGTGAAGGCGGTGGCCGAGAGGTCGTTGTCTATCGACTTGGGCACGCCCACGACGGGAATGCCGTACTCGTGGAACTGCTGGGCGACGGCCAGCGACCCGTCGCCGCCGATGCAGATCAGCCCGTCGAGGCCAAGTTGGTGCATGGTGCGCTCGACCTGGGGGAAGAGATCGGGGTCCAGCTCCCGTCGATCGTCGATGCCGACCCGCGCCGAGAACCGGCCGGTGTTGGTGGATCCCAGAATGGTGCCGCCCCGGTTGATGATCCCCGACGTGTTCCGGGTGTCGAGGGGCAGGTAGGTCACCGGGTCGACCAGCCCTTCGAAGCCCCGCCGGAAGCCGACCACCTCGGACCCGAGCCGCGCGGCGGACTTGACGGCGCCGCGGATGACCGCGTTCAACCCCGGGCAGTCGCCGCCCCCGGTCAGGATTCCGATCCGGCGAGTCGCTGTCGGCATGGCTTCCTCCGCGATCGCCCGGGCTCGCGAGCCGGCGCCCTGGGCTCGGCGCCGATCCCGGATGCGTCAAGAATGCCCGAGCACGGGGGTGCGGTCTCCCGCGAGGAAACCTAGTGACAGTGCCCGTGGTCGACCGACCAGACCTGCCCGGGGGGACAGATGCCGCTCGCGGCGCGGTTGGCGGAGGAGAAGCTGAAGACGAGCACGGCCAGCACCGCGGCGCCGACGCCCACGATGGCGAGCCACGCGGTCGGGCTCAGCCGGCGCTCCTTGCGCTCGCAACACTGCTTGTACTTCCTGCCGCTGCCACAGGGGCAGGGCTGATTTCGGCCGACCCTGGAAACACGCGCCATCGTCAGTCCCCTCGTCGCGGTGCCGCAGTGACGGGGTGAGTATACCGCACCCGTCGCCTGCCCGGGCGCGTGCGCGGCCGACGGCGGTGGCTCGCCGGCAGGGTCGGTCGCGGCGGCGGCGCCGCGAGGCGGCGGCCAACTGCAGGCGCCCGATCGACCCTCCAGGACCCCGCGCGGTTCTACGGCGCAGGTTCCCGGCGAGGCACCAGCAGCAGCTTGCCGATGTGGGTGCTGGATTCCATCAACCGGTGCGCCTCGGCGGCCTGCGACAGCGGGAACCGGCGGTGCACGACGGGACGCACGCGCCCCGCTTCGACGAGCGGCCACACCCGCTCGTGGACCGCCGACGCCACCGCGCCCTTCTGCTCGACGCTGCGGGCTCGCAGCGTCGAGCCGGTGACCGTCAGGCGGCGGGTCATCAGCGTCGCGAGGTCGATTTCGGCCGCCGGCCCGCTCATGAACGCGATGATGACCAGGCGCCCCTCCGTCGCCAGGGCCGCGAGGTTCCGCGGCAGGTACGCCTGCCCGACCATGTCGAGGATGACGTCGACGCCCCGTCCGCCGGTCTTCGCGCGGACTGCCTCGACGAAGTCGGTCTCGCGGTAGTTCAGCGCCGCCTCGGCCCCGAGGGCGGTGCATGCGGCGCACTTCTCCGCCGACCCCGCGGTCACGAACACCCGGGACCCGAGCGCGGTCGCGAGCTGGATGGCCATGGTGCCGATGCCGCTCGAGCCGCCGTGCACCAGCAGCGTCTCGCCCGGTCGGAGGCCGGCGCGGTCGAAGACGTTGGTCCAGACCGTCATCGCGACCTCGGGCAGGGCCGCCGCATCGACTAGCTCGACGCCGGCCGGCACCGGCAGGCACTGCGGCGCCGGCGCCGCGCAGTACTCGGCGTAGCCCCCGCCCGCCAGCAGGGCGCAGACCGGATCGCCGACGGCCCAGCCCGACACCGCTTCGCCGACCGCGGCCACCGTGCCGGACACCTCCAGCCCCAGCACGTCCGAGGCGCCGGGGGGCGGGGGATAGCTTCCGCGGCGCTGCATGGTGTCGGCCCGGTTCACCCCGGCCGCCGCCACCCGAATGAGCAGGTCCTCGGCCGCCACGGCCGGGACCGGCCGCTCGCCGACGGCCAGCACGTCGGGCCCGCCCGGCGCCGTTATCTCGATCGCGCGCATCCGTTCCGGCAACTCGGTCATGTTTCGCATTCCGTGGCGGAGCCCAGAGCGGAACCAACGGTCGAACCCTGGGACGGCGATACGTCGCGGCCCGCCCGGCGGAATGGGCGGATCTGGATCCCGCGCCGTGCCCGGCCGCCCCGAAGCCCCGGGATTATAATTGCGTCGGGTTCCGGCGAGCGCCCGGGCCCGCTTGATGCGCACTGCAGGAATATGGATATCAAGGTCAGGAAGGTCAAGCTCTGGCGCACCGAGGTTTCTCGACGGTCCGGCGCGCTGGCCGCCGCGCTCGAACCGCTGGCCCAGCACGGGGCGGACCTCAAGGTGATACGGGTCCGGGCCGCGTCGGGCCGGACGAAGCGCAACATCATCGAGGTCTATGCCGGCGACGGCCGGCGGGCCGCCATGGTGGCCCGCGCCGCCGGGTTCAGCCAGACGCCGGCCACCGCGGTGCTGCTGCAGGGAGACAACCGGCCCGGCTTCGCCTACGAGGTGGCGAACGCGGTGGCGTGGGCGGGCATCGGCGTGCGCGACTACGAGGCCGGGGTCGTCGATCGGCGATTCTCGTCGACCCTCACGTTCGAGAGCGAGTCGGACGCCAGGAAGGCGGTGGCGATTATCCGCAAGGTCATCCGCGGGGCGGACGGCGTCGCCGCCGAGGGGTAGCGGCCGACCCATGCGCTTGTTGCTGATCGGGTACGGTCGGATGGGCAAGGCCGTCGACCGGCTGAGCGAATCGTACGGGTGCGCGGTGGCGGGGCGGCTCGACATCGACGACAACGCCGGGGGCAGCGGCATCACCGCCGCCGCGTTGGACGGCGTCGACGTGGCCGTCGACTTCTCGGTCCCCGACGCGGTGGCCGAGAACCTGCCGCGCCTCGCGCATCACGGCGTTAACCTGGTCGTGGGCACCACCGGCTGGGAGGCGCACGAGCCGGCGATGCGTCGGGTCGCGGAGGACGCCGGCATCGGGGTCGTCGCCGCCGCCAACTTTTCGCTCGGGGTCAACCTCTTCCTGGCCCTCACGGAGCGCGCGGCCGAGTTGTTCGCGGACCGGCGGGAGTTTGGCGCGTATATCCACGAGCTGCACCATGCGGCCAAGCTGGACGCCCCGTCGGGCACCGCGCTGGCGATGCGGAACGCGATGACCGGTCGCGGATACCGCGCGCCGATCGACATGGCCTCGAGCCGGGCCGGGTCGGCGCCGGGCATGCACACGGTGGCGTTCGATGGTCCGGTGGAGTCGATCGCGTTGACGCACACGACGCGCGACCGCGATACGTTCGCCCGCGGGGCCCTCGAAGCCGCGCGTTGGGTGCAGGGTCGGCGGGGCTGGTTCTCGATGCGCGACGTGCTGGGGCTCGGGGGATGAGGCGGGGCGGGGCGCCGCCACCCGCGGCTCGTCGGAAGCGGCGCCGGAGCCCGCTCCCGATTCCTCGCGGGGCGCCGGGTGGTCGGGCCGCGGCCTGGCGCCGCGTGCAGGGTCGGCGGAGTCGGAGGCGCCGCCGGAGCCCGCTCCCGATCCCTCGCGGGGCGCCGGGTGGTCGGGCCGCGGCCTGGCGCCGCGTGCAGGGTCGGCGGGGTCGGCTCCTGCTGGGCGGCGACGCGATGGGACTGCGTAGATGAAACGCCAGTGGTCGGGCTGCGGCACCGCCCTCGTGACGCCGTTCACCGCGAGCGGCGCCGTCGACGAGCCCCGCGTGCGCGCGCTCGCGGCCCGTCAGATCGAGGCCGGCGTCGACTTCCTGTGCCCGTGCGGCACGACCGGAGAGAGTCCGACGCTCTCGGCCGCCGAGCACCGGCGCGTGGTGGAGCTGGTGGTCGAGACGGCGGCCGGTCGGTTGCCGGTGCTGGCCGGAGCCGGCGGCTACGACACCCGCGAGGTCGTCGGGCAGGCGCGGGAGATGGAGCGCGCGGGGGCGGACGGCATTCTGTCGGTCACGCCGTACTACAATCGGCCGACCCCCGAGGGGCTCTACCGGCACTACGGCGCCATCGCCGACGCCGTGTCCCTGCCCATCGTCGTCTACAACGTGCCCGGGCGCACCGGCTGCAACGTCGACGCCGCCACTCTCCGCCGCCTCGCCGAGTTGCCCAACGTCGTCGGGGTGAAAGAAGCTTCGGCGAACATGGCGCAGATGTGCGAGGTCTGCCGTGCCGTCCCCGACGGCTTCAGCGTGCTGTCGGGCGACGACCTGTTCACGGTGCCCCTGATGGCGGTGGGGGGCGCCGGCGTCGTCTCCGTGGCGTCGAACGAGGTCCCGGAAGAGATGGCGCGGCTCGCGTCTGCGGCGCGAGCCGGCGACTTCGCGGCCGCCCGCCGGCTTCACTCGCGGCTGTTCCCGCTGATGCAGGTCAATTTCGTCGAGTCCAACCCCATCCCGGTCAAGGCGGCGATGGCCCATCTCGGGCTGCTCGACCTGCACTATCGGCTGCCCATGACGCCCCCGCGGCCGGCTTCGCTCGAGAGGATCGTGCGGGTGCTCGATGATCTCGGCCTGCGAGCCGCGGTCACCCGACGCGCCGAGACCGGCGGAGCGTCCGCGTGAGCGGCGAGGCCCCGGTCGCACCGACGGCAGCCGAGGGCGCCGCCATCTCCCTCCGGCGGCAGCGCCGTTCGCGTTCATCCACCGGACCCGGACCGCCCGGCGGCGCGGCCGGACGCGGAGACCCCCGACAGTGACCACGGACACCGATTCGCTCCAGGCCAACATCGAACGGCTGCACGCAGCCGGCGCCGACGCCGACCGGGACGAGGCGCGAGCCGCATTCGCGAGCCTGCGGGCGGAGCTGTCCGCCGGCAGGGTCCGCGCCGCCACTCCCGACCCCGACGCGCCGGCCGGCTGGCGTGTGCACGGCTGGGTCAAGCAGGGCATCCTGGTCGGCTTCCGCTGCGGGGGGATCGCCGCGTTTCCCGCATCCGATCCCGACGTCCCGTTCCTCGACAAGGACACCCTGCCCCTGAAGCGGCTGGACGCCGCGTCGAGGGTTCGGCTCGTGCCGGGCGGATCGTCCATCCGCGACGGGGCCTTCGTCGGGGCCGGGGTCATCTGCATGCCGCCGATGTTCATCAATATCGGGGCTTACGTCGGGGCCGGGACCCTCGTCGACTCGCACGCCCTCGTGGGGTCGTGCGCCCAGGTCGGCGAACGCGTGCACATCAGCGCCGGCGCCCAGATCGGCGGCGTTCTGGAGCCCGTCGGGGCCATGCCCGTCGTCATCGAGGACGATGTCCTCGTCGGCGGCAGCACGGGCGTGTACGAGGGGACGGTGGTGAAGTCGCGCGCGGTCATCGGGGCGGGCGCCGTCCTCACCGGGTCGACCCCCGTCTACGACCTCCCCCGCCGCCGCGTGATCCGCCCCGGCGACGGCGCACCGGTGGTCATCCCCGAGGGTGCGGTCGTCGTGCCCGGCGCCCGCGCCGTCACCGCCGAGGCCGGCCGCGAATGGGGCCTCGCCCTGGCGACGCCGGTCATCGTCAAGTACCGCGACGAGAAGACCGACGCCGGCGCCGAGCTGGAGGCTTGGCTGCGGTAGCGCCGCCGGCGTTTCATCGTCCAGTACCACGACGAGAAGACCGACGCCGGGGCCGAGCTGGAGGCCTGGCTGCAGTAACGGCGCCGGCGCCCTTGGCTCGGGGCGCGGACTACGCTTCGCCGCGATCCGGATCCCCCAGACTGCCGGCTCGAGAGCCCCCGACCTGCTTCCCTTGCAGCCCACGGCCGTCCGCGGCGCGTCTCCCTGACCCGCCTCGCGGTCGTGTCCACGACCTTCTTCGCTGACCTCTGCCGTGCATATTTCGTTTATAATCGAAAATTATCGCCATTGTGGTCGTTCGTTCGTCCGTGATCGATAATGGAGCTCCTGCGCCGGCACTACCTGGACCGTCTCCGGCAGTTCCTGGACGCCCCCGCCATCACCGCGGTGACCGGCATTCGGAGGGCCGGCAAGAGCGTCCTGCTGCGGCAGTTCGCGGCCTCGCTGCGCGACGAGCGGCAGGTGGTCTACGTCGACAAGGAGTCGTTCGCGTTCGAATCGCTGCGGACCGCGCGCGATCTGATCGAGCACGTCGAGTCCACGACCCGCCGGGGGGAGCCGCGGGTCGTCATCGTCGACGAGGTGCAGCAGATCGCCGACTGGGAACGCGCAGCCGCCTCGCTGAACGGCGAGGACTGCACCGAGGTCGTCGTCGCCGGCTCCAACGCGACGCTGTTGTCGGCCGAGCTCGCGACGCTGATTGCCGGCCGCTACGTCACGCTGCAGGTGTTTCCGCTGACGCTCGCCGAGTTCGGCGAGCTGTACCGACAGCGCCCCGGCGTGGCGGTCGACGACGACGAGTTGTTCCGGCTCTACCTGCGCATCGGGGGGCTGCCCGGACTGCTCCACACCGATCTGAGCGACCCGGTCGTCGACCAGATGCTGGCGGACCTGGTCAGTACCATCGTCATCCGCGACGTGGTCCGCCGTCACCGGATCCGCGACGTGGCCCTGTTCGAGGCCATCCTGCGGTTCGCGGTCGACAGCGTCGGCAGCCTCGTGTCCGCGAAACGCATCGCCGACTTCCTGAAAAGCCAGCGCCGCGCGACGGCAGTCGATACCGTGCTCAACTATCTCGCGCACCTGGGCGACGCGTTCCTGCTGACGCCCGTTCCGCGGTTCGATTTGCAGGGCAGAAGGCTGTTGCAGGTGAACCGCAAGCACTACCTGGGCGACATCGGCCTCCGCAACGGCATCATCGGCTATCGCGAGAGCGACATCGGCGGCGTCCTGGAGAACCTAGTGTTCCTGGAGCTGCGCCGCCGCGGCTACGCGGTGACGGTCGGCGTGGCGGGATCGCGAGAGATCGACTTCGTCGCCGAGCGGCGGTCCGGGCGCCGCTACGTGCAGGTCGCCTACCTGCTCGAGTCGACGGCCACCATCGAGCGCGAGCGCGCGGCCTTCGCTGCGATCCGCGACGCCTACCCCCGGGTCCTGCTCTCGCTCGACCCGCACCAACCGGCCGACCTGGACGGTGTTCGGCATCAGTCCCTGACGGCGTTCCTGCGCGGCGCGCCGCTCGGCGGTTCGATGGAAGACGGGCAGTGATCGAATACCAGGCCAGCCTCGACCGCCGGCAGGTCGGTGACGACCACGTCGATTTCGGTGAGGGCCTCGATGGCTGCGGCCACGTCGTCGGCCCCGCGAGCGTACGCTCGCTTCAGCACTCAGGCAAACTCGCACAACGCCGGGGTCGGTATGGCGATGACGGTGGCGCGCTGCAGCAGCGCCCGGGCCGCATCCGCCTGCTCCGGGTCGTCGCCCACGTCAACTGTAAGGCAGTGTAGCCTTTGTCCTGCGCTCCGCCGCCACTGCGCCATGCCGCCATGGTACCCTCGCTCTCGCAGGCCGGCAACGGAACCGGGATCCCGGTCATCGGACCTGCCCGGAGCAGATGGATGACGCCCAGCGAAGGCGCCGTCGCGGCGCCCCCCTTCGACGTGGTCGGACTGGCCCGGTCGCTCATCGACGTCGACTCGACGACGGGCCGGGAGGGCCCGGTGGCCCGGTGGCTGGCGGGGTGGTTGCGGGAGCGTGGGTACGACGTCGAGGAGCAGCCGGTCGAGGGTGACCGCATCAACCTCTGGGTCGCCCTTGGGTCGCCCGACGTGGTGCTGTCGACCCATCTCGACTGCGTGCCGCCCCACTTTCCGAGCCGCGAGGAGAACGGGCGGCTCCACGGGCGGGGGGCCTGCGACGCCAAGGGCATCGCGGCGGCGCAGATCGGGGCGCTGGAACGACTGCGGGCGGCGGGGGAGACTCGGGTCGGGCTGCTGCTGGTCGTGGGGGAGGAACGCGGCAGCCACGGCGCCCATGCCGCCAACCGCACCCCGCGGGGCTCGCGCTACCTCCTCAACGGCGAGCCCACCGACAGCCGCCTCGGCATCGCGACTCGCGGGGTCTGTCGCGTGCGGCTGTCCGCCGCCGGGAAGACCGCCCATTCCTCGCATCCGGAGGAGGGAGTGTCGGCGATAGAGAAGCTCGTCGACGCCCTCGTGGCGCTGCGCACGCTGGCCCTGCCGGCCAGCCCGAAGCTCGGCGACACGAGCTACACGGTGACCCTGCTCGAGGGCGGGATTGCGCCGAACGTCGTGCCGCCGGTGGCGAGGGCGGAGGTCAACTTCCGCACCGTGGGCCCCGCCGCCGAAGTGCGTTCGGCCCTCCAACCGCTGAAGCGCTGGGTCGAGCTGGCGGACGTAGCCGAGGTGCCGCCGGTGGAGCTGGTCACGGTGCCGGGTTTCGACAGCGCGGCCTTCCGCTTCACCACCGACATCCCGTTCCTGTCCGCCTGGGGCCAACCGCTCCTCTTCGGTCCGGGTTCGGTGCGGCTGGCCCACACCGCCGACGAGTACGTGGAGATCGACGAGCTGCGGGCCGCCGTCGACGGCTATGTGCGCATCGCAACGGCCCTGCTGGAGCGCGTCGACGACGAGTCGGGCGGCTGACGGCTGCCGCCGGCGGCCGTCGCATCACCGAGCGTGGCCGCGGCCGCCAGGCTGGCCGGTTCCCGGCTCCAGGAGCCTGTTTCGGCCCGGTGTCGCATGGCCGAGCGTGGCCGCGGCCGGTCTGGCCGTCCTGTCGCCGCGCGCCGCCCCGGCGGCCGCTCCCGCGCCGGCGGCCGCTCCCGCGCCGGCGGCCGCTCCCGCGCCGTGGGGCCCGGCCGGGACCCGCGGGTGGATCAGGGCTGATCCACCCGCTCGATCCGCACGCGCGTCAGGTCGACGCGCTGGAGCGGGGTCTCCCCGTCGACCGGCGTCGCCTCGATGCGGTCGACCGCGTCGATGCCGTCGACGACCCGCCCGAACGCCGTGTATACCCCGTCGAGTTCGGCCGCCCGCCCGGTCACGATGAAGAACGACGTGTCGGCGCTCGCGGGGTCGTCGCCGCGCGCCATCGACACGATGCCCTTCACGTGCGGCGTGTCGTTGAACTCGGGCGCGAGGTTCGCGATCAGGCTTCGTTGCTCCTCCGTCAGCGGCGTGCTGCGGCTCGGCACGAAGCCGGTCTGGATGACGAACCCGCGGGCGACGCGGTGGAACGCCATGCCGTCGTAGACGCCCGCCTGCGACAGGCGCAGGAAGTTGCGGACGTGGCCGGGCGCCCGGTCCGGGAAGAGCTCGAGGGTGATGGGCCCCGCGCTCGTCTCGATCACCGCGCGATACGCGGCGAGTTCGTCGACGGTCTCGGTCGTGAACGGCGGCGGTGGCGGCGGTTGCCGGTCGCGGACGGACACCGACACGATCTCGATCCGCTCGGTCGCCTTGCCCTGAGCGTCGACCGGCGTCTCGGAGATGCGCGTCACCACCGGGAGCCCCTCGGCCACGCGGCCCCAGATGGTGTGATGACCGTCGAGGCCGGGCTGGGCGACCACGCAGATCAGGAACTGGAGTCCCTCGCTGGCGGGGTTGCCCGGCACCCCCACCGACGACACCGTGCCCGGCGTGTGCCGCTCGTCGCTCGGCTCGGACGCCACGAGGCCGAGCCCGCCGCGGCCGTACTCGCCGCCGCGGGCGGGGTCCGCGGAGATCGGGTCGCCGCCCTGGACGATGCCGCGCGCCACCATCGCGTGGAAGGCGGTGCCGTTGTACGTGCCCTCCTCGACCGTCCGCAGGAACAGCCCGACGTGGTTGGGAGCGGCCTCGGGCAGCAGGTCGATGACGAAGGTCCCCGCCGTCGTCTCCACCACCGCCTGCTTGTCCCGCATCTCGTCGAGGCCGAGCGGGGTCACGAACAGCTCGTCGGCCGGCTGCGCCACCGCGGCGCCCGCGAACAGCGTGGCTCCCGCCAGCACGAGTCGCCCCACCGCCAGGATTGGTCGTTTCACGTTTCCTCCCCTTAGGACCGTGACGAGAATTGCCTTGCCGTGCCGCGCGCACAGGAACCGCAGGCAAGTCGGACAGTTCTGAAGGCAGTTGGCAAGGTTATGTCGCTCTCGAATTGTAGAGCCTTCCGTGCCTGGCGATAGGGGGCGGGTCCGGTGGAGCCGCATCCCGAACACCCCACACGCTCGGATCTTCGGGAATGGCGTTCCGCACGAGGCCACGCCGCTCGAGCGTGTCGCGGGGTCGACGGGACGCGGGCCGCCGAGGGCCGACCGCGCCGCGTCCGGCCCTCGCTTGCCCGGCCGACGCGCCCGAACGCCGAGGGTGGCGCGGGGCGGGGCGCTTGGCTTCGCGTCCGTCGCGCGGCGGCAATGTACCGAATTCGGGTCATCTCGGGTACGATCGGCCGGATGTCGCTGCTGCAGGAACCCGAGACCGAGGCCCCGTCCCGAAAGGGGCGGTTTCTGCTCGTCGTGCTGCTCGCGCTCGCCGCCGGCGGCTACTACCTGCGGACCTCGCCCCCCGACTGGCTGCCCGAGCTCCCATCGTTCTTCGGGGAGGGCGCCCCCGCCGAGCGCGCGGCCGACCCATCCCCGCGGCGGGCCGCCCCCGAGCCGGCCCCGGAACCCGAGCCGACCCTCGTCGCGGAGGCGCCCGAGCCGGCCCCGGAACCCGAGCCCGAGCCGGCCCCGGCCCCGGCTCCGCCGCCCCCTTCGCGGATCGAGCCGTTGCTCGTGGTGTCGAGCGATGTGCCCGGCGCGTCGGTCTTCCTGAACCGCCGTTTCCTCGGAACGACGCCGTTCGAGGCGGTCGAGCTCGAGCCGGGGCGCCACCGGCTCAACGTGTCGGCGGAGGGCTACGAGGGTTTCGCCCAAGACATCGAGGTCGGCGACGAGCCGGTGTCGGTCGACGTGCGGTTCCGGGGGGTCCGGCTCGACGCCCGGGTCGCGGTCGTCCATCGCCACCGGTTCGGATCGTGCAGTGGTTTCCTGCGCGCCGACCTCGCCGGCCTGCACTACGAGACCGACGGCGACGACGCGTTCTCCATCCCGTTCGCCGAGCTCGAGGAACATGCCGTCGACTATCTCGAGCACACGCTGACCGTGAAGCGGCGCGGCGGGCGCACGTACAACTTCAGTGACGAGGAGGAGACGGCCGACGCCCTCTTCGTCTTCCACCGCGACGTCGAGCGGGCCCGCGCCCGCCTCGCGGACGCGCAGTGACCACGCGCTGCCCCTGGGCCGGGTCCGACTCCCTTTACCTGCGCTATCACGACGAGGAGTGGGGCGTCCCGGTCCACGACGACCGGCACTTCTTCGAGATGCTGGTGCTGGAAGGGGCCCAGGCCGGCCTCGCCTGGATAACCATCCTGCGCAAGCGGGAGGGCTACCGGGACGCGTTCGACGGCTTCGACCCCGCGGTGGTGGCCCGTTATGACGAGCGGCGGGTCGAGGGCCTGCTCGGGAACCCCGCCATCGTCCGCAACCGGCTCAAGGTCGAGTCGGCCGTCGCGAACGCCCGCGCCTTCCTGCGGGTGCAGGACGAGCACGGCGCCTTCGACCGCTACGTCTGGCGCTTCGTCGACGGGCGCCCTCGGCAGAACCGGTGGCGCGGCCTGGCGGAAGTCCCGGCCGAGACGCCGGAGTCTCGGGCGATGAGCCGGGACCTGAAGCGCCGGGGGTTCCGCTTCGTCGGCCCCACCATCTGTTACGCGTTCATGCAGGCGACGGGGCTGGTGAACGACCACCTGGTCGACTGCTTCCGCCGGGAGGAGCTGGCGCGCTGACCGTCGCCCGGCCCTCCGCGCGTCCTCGTCGACGGTCGCCCGGCTCGTCGGGCCCCGGCATTTGCCCGGGCTGGGCCGCCACCCCCGCGCCGCCCGACGGTGCTCTCCCGGTTCGAACCGACGGGGTTCCGGCGTCAGGCCTCGGCCGTCGCCTCTCGTCGCCCCGACGTTCTTCTACCAACGGCGCCGCCCGCCCCGCTACTTCGACACCACTAGCAGCACGCCGACGACCACGACGGCGGAGCACCCCAGCGACCAGGCGGACAGGGCCTCGCCGGCGAGGAAGTACCCCAGCACCAGCGCGATGACCGGGTTCACGTACGCGTAGGTCGCGGCCTTGGCGGGCGCCGACGCCTTCAGCAGCCAGAGGTAGCAGCCGTAGGCCACCGAGCCGAAGGCCGCGACGTAGGCCCAGGCCCCGAAGGCGCCCGCGGAGATCGCGCCCCAGTCCAGCCCCCGCGGCTCGCCGGCCGCCGCCGACACGGCCAGCAGCACCGCGCCGCCGCCGAGCATCTGCATGCCGGACGAGAGCGCCTGAGAGTGCGGCTGGGGGACGTGGCGGGAGCAGACCGAGCCCGCCGCCCAGAGCAGGCTGGCGAGAACGATGGCGCCGGCGCCGACGGGGTCGAGATCGCGCGCCTCCGTCGCCTCGGCCGGATTGACGAGCAGCGCGACCCCCGTGAAACCCAGGAGGAGTCCCAGGACGACCCGGCCGCGGGGGCGCTCGCCGCCGGGCCTCAGCCAGTCGGCCAGGGCCACCCAGAACGGCACCATGGAGACGAGGAGGGCGCCGAGGCCCGAGGGCACGCGCTGCAGCGCCCAACTGAGGCCGCCGTTCCCGCCCGCCGCCATCAGCACGCCGACGAGGCCGGTCATCGCCCAATCGCGGGCGGTCGGCGGCGCCGCTCCCTGTCGCAGGCCCCACGCCGCGAACACGAGTCCCGCCGCGACGAAGCGCACGCCCGCCATGAGGAACGGGGGAATCTCGGCCACGCCCCAGCGGATCGCGAGGTACGTCGAGCCCCAGATGACGTAGACGGCGGCGAACGCGGCGACGAGGGCGACGCGGGAGGGGCGGCTCATAGGTCCGGAGACGCTCGCCACGAGCCGCTACCCCACGTTGACGACGGCGCGGGTGCTGCGGTGGCGGTCGACGACCTCGCGGCCGAGGCGCTTGCTCAGGTACACCTTCGACTCGCCGGGGTCGTCGGGATGGCCTTCGAGCTTGATGACGTCGAACTCCAGGTGGTCGAGGGTGCTGCGCATGGCGTAGAAGCGGTTCTTGGTCTTGACGACGACCTCGTCGAAGCCGTTGTCGAGGGCCCACGACTCCTGCTGCTCGGTCAGGGCCCGGAAGAACCCCTGGCCGCGCCAGTCGCGGCGGGTGCCCCCGATCCAACTGTAGAGGATCCGGCGGTCGTCGAAGCGGACGCAGTCGGCGAGCCGGGCCACGAGGTCGACGAGCTTGGCGTCGGTCTCGTGGCGGCGCAGCTCGTGCGACACCTTGAACGCCACCGGCGCCACCGTGCCGGGGTCGTGGGGCAGCGCCGCCTCCGCCATGACGATCTGGTGGTCGCGGTCGCCGAGCCTCGCCACGACCTCGGATGAAGTCTTGCGGCGCGGGAACTCCCCGAAGAACTCCTCGATGTACTGAATCTCCAAGGCGCCCTGCTGCAGCCCGTACTGTCTGATGTGATATTCCATCGGCGGCGAATCCGCGATCATATCCTCTCCAGCCGGAGCCTCGGGCGAGACCCCGCGTTGCCGCGAGCCCGACGCGCCCGCCGCTCGCCGACGGCGCGGAGTGGGAGCAGGACCTGGGCGAGACCCCGCGTTGCCGCGAGCCCCGACGCGCGCGGCGGGCGCCGAGGCGCGGGCTGCATCGCCGGCGGGCTGCATCGCCGGTAGAATGCGGCGGGGCTGTCACCCGCTGGATTCGCCCGGCGCGGCCGCTATCGGGGTGGCTGCATCGCCGGTGGAATGCGGCGGGGACTGTCATCGTCGGCTCCCGGCGGCCACCCGACCGATGCCCGAGCTGCCCGACGTCACGGTGTACGTGGAGCGCCTGCGGACCCGCATCGTCGGCGAGCCCCTGCGCCGCGCGCGGCTCGGCAGTCCGTTCGTGCTGCGCTCGGTGGACCCACCCCTCGAAGCCGCCGAGTCGCGTTCCGTGCGGGCGGTGGACCGGCTCGGCAAGCGCATCGTGATGGCCTTCGACGGAGACCTGTCGCTGGTCATCCACCTGATGATCGCGGGCCGGTTGCGTTGGCGGCCGCCCGGCGCGCCCATCCCGCGGCGCCGGGGCCTCGCCGCGTTCGACTTCCCGGGCGGCACGGTACTGTTCACCGAGGAGGGCGGCACCCGGCGCGCGTCGCTCCACGTGGTCGGCGGCGCCGAAGCCCTGCGCCGGCACGACCCCGGCGGGCTGGAGGTGCTCGAGGCCGACGCCGCGGCCTTTCGGGCGAGGCTGACCGGCGAGAACCACACCGTCAAGCGGGCTCTGACCGATCCCAGGCTGTTCTCCGGCATCGGCAACGCCTACTCCGACGAGATTCTGCACGCAGCCCGGCTGTCGCCCCTGAAGTGGACCCGCAGGCTCCGCGACGCGGAGATCGAGCGGCTGTTCGAGGCGGCGCGCGAGACCCTCGCGGGGTGGACGGAGCGGCTGCGGCGCGAGAGTGGCAATCGCTTTCCCGAGAAGGTCACCGCGTTCCACGAGGGCATGGCCGTGCACGGCCGCTACGGCCGGCCCTGCCCCGCGTGCGGGGCGCCGGTCCAGCGCATCGTGTACGCCGACAGCGAGGCCAATTACTGCCCGCGCTGCCAGACCGGGGGACGGCTCCTCGCCGACCGGTCGCTGTCGCGGCTTCTCGGGAGCGACTGGCCCCGCTCGCTCGACGAGCTGGATGCGCTGACGGCGTCGCGGCGGCCGCGGGGGGCGGGCGCCCGCTGAATCGGTTGCGCGGCCGGCCGTGGGCGGCTCGCCGGCTTCCCCCGCGCCCAGCTACGCCAGGAGAGGCCGCAGCCAGCGCTCGGCTTCGGGCACGGTCATCCCCTTGCGGCGGGCGTAGTCCTCTACCTGGTCGGCGCCGATGCGGCCGACCGAGAAGTAGTGCGCCTCGGGGTGGGCGAAGTAGAGCCCGCTGACGCTGGCCGGCGGGGTCATCGCCGCGCTCTCGGTCAGGCCCATGCCGATGGCGCCGGGCTCGAGGAGGTCCCACAGCGCGAGCTTGCCGCTGTGGTCCGGGCACGCCGGATACCCGAAGGCGGGGCGGATGCCGCGAAAGCGCTCGCGCAGGAGATCCTCGTGGGTGAGCTCCTCGCCCGCGCCGTAGCCCCACGCCCTCCGGGCCTCGGCGTGCAGGTACTCGGCCGCCGCCTCCGCGAGGCGGTCGGCGAGGGCCTGGACCATGATGGCGCGGTAGTCGTCGTGGTCCCGCTCGAACTCGGCCGCGAGGCCGTCGGCGCCCACGCCGGCGGTGACCGCGAACGCCCCGACGTGGTCGAGCCGCCCGCTGCCGCGCGGGGCCACGAAATCGGCGAGCGAGCGGTGGGCCCGGCCCTCGGGCTGCGGCTCCTGTTGGCGCAGCATGGGCAGACGCAGCCGCTCGTCGCCCCCGTCGGCCGTCGCGCCCGGCTCGAGGACGACGATGTCGTCGCCGTCGCTCACCGCCGGCCAGAACCCGTACACGGCGCGGACGGTCAGGCGCGCTTCGTCGACGATGCGATCGAGCAGAGCGGTCCCGTCAGCGTGCAGCGCCCGTGCCTGCTCGCCGTAGGCGGGGTGGTCCAGCACGTCGGGGAAGCGCCCCTTGATCTCCCACGCCGCGAAGAAGAACGTCCAGTCGATGAACGGCGTCACGTCGGCGAGGGGAATCGAGTCGAGACGCCGCGGGCCCAAGAACGCCGGCGGCGGCAGGTCCGCCGCCGGCCAGTCGTCCCGAAAGCGGTTCGCCCGAGCTTCGGCGTAAGGCCGCAGCGGCTTCTCCCGCCGCGCCGCGTACTGCTCCCGCAGGGTGGCCTGATCCGCCCGGTTGGCGCGGTCCAGCTCGTCCCGCCGCGCGGGGTTGAGGAGGCCGGACACGACGTCGATGACCCGCGAGGCGTCGGCCACGTGCACGGTGCTCCGGTCGTAGGCGGGGGCGATCTTCACCGCGGTGTGCTGCCGGCTGGTCGTCGCCCCGCCGATCAGCAGCGGACGCTCCAGTCCCCGCCGCTGCATTTCCTTCGCCACGAACACCATCTCGTCGAGCGACGGGGTGATGAGGCCGCTCAGGCCCACGATGTCGGCGTCCTCGTCGGCCGCCCGCTGCAGGATGGTGTCGCAGTGCACCATCACCCCGAGGTCGACCACCTCGTAGCCGTTGCAGCGCAGCACGACCGCCACGATGTTCTTGCCGATGTCGTGCACGTCTCCCTTGACGGTGGCCAGCACGACCCTGCCCTTCGAGGCGGGGCGGGCGCCGGCGGCCAGACGCTCGCCCTCCATGAACGGCTCGAGGTACGCCACCGCCTTCTTCATGACCCGCGCGCTCTTGACCACCTGCGGCAGGAACATCTTGCCGGCGCCGAAGAGGTCGCCGACCACCTTCATGCCGTCCATCAGCGGCCCTTCGATGACGTCGAGGGGCCGGGCCAGGGCTTGGCGCGCCTCCTCCGCGTCGGCCTCGACGTGGTCGGCGATGCCGTGCACGAGGGCGTGAGAGAGTCGCTCGTTCGCCGTTCCCTGCCGCCAAGCCAAGTCTTCGGTGCGGGTCGTCCCGGTCCCCTCGACGGTCTCCGCGAAACGCACCAGCCGCTCGGTGGCGTCGGGGCGGCGGTTGAAGATGATGTCCTCGACGCGGGCCAGCAGCTCCGGCTCGATGTCCTCGTAGACCACGAGCTGTCCGGCGTTGACGATGCCCATGTCCATGCCCGCCGCGATGGCGTGGTACAGGAACGCGGAGTGCATCGCCTCGCGCACGGCGTTGTTGCCGCGGAACGAGAACGAGAGGTTGCTGACGCCGCCGCTGACGAGGGCGCCGGGGCAGGTCTCCTTGATGGCGCGCGTCGCCTCGATGAAGTTGACGGCGTAGTCGTCGTGCTCCTCGAGCCCGGTCGCCACCGCGAGGATGTTGGGGTCGAAGACGATGTCGCCGGGGTCGAACCCGGCCCGTTGGGTGAGCAGCCGGTACGCGCGCCGGCAGATCTCGACCTTGCGCTCGGTGGTGGCGGCCTGTCCGTTCTCGTCGAAGGCCATCACCACCGCCGCCGCACCGTAGCGCCGGAGGGTGCGGGCCTTGTCGAGGAAGTCGGCCTCGCCCTCCTTGAGGCTGATCGAGTTGACGACCGGCTTGCCCTGCACGCACTTCAGCCCCGCCTCGATGACCGACCACTTCGAGCTGTCGATCATGACCGGCACGCGAGCGATCTCGGGCTCGGTCGCGACGAGGTTGAGGAAGCGCGTCATCGTCTCCTCGGCGTCGAGCAGGGCCTCGTCCATGTTGACGTCGATGAAGTTGGCTCCGCCCCGCACCTGGTCGAGCGCCACCTCGGTGGCGGCGCCGAGGTCGCCCGACTTGACGAGGCGGGCGAAGCGGGCCGAGCCGGTGACGTTGGTGCGCTCGCCCACCATCAGGAACGAGCCGTCGTTCCGGACGGTGAGGGTCTCGAGCCCGCTGAACCGGCTGCTCCCGGGCGCGCCGACGGGGACGGGGCGCGGCCGCGTCCCGTCGACGGCGCGGGCGATGGCCGCGATGTGCTCCGGGGTCGTGCCGCAACAGCCGCCGAGAATGTTCACGAACCCGCTCGCCGCGAACTCGCTCAGCAGTCCTGCCGTCTCCTCCGGGGTCTCGTCGTACTCGCCGAAGGCGTTGGGCAGGCCGGCGTTCGGGTAGCAGCTCACCCGGCACTCGGCGATGGTCGCCAGCTCGGCCAGGTACGGCCGCATGTCGCGGGCTCCGAGGGCGCAGTTGATGCCCACGCTCAGGGGGTTCGCGTGCCGGATCGAGACGTAGAACGCGTCGATGGTCTGCCCCGACAGCGTCCGCCCGCTGCGGTCCGTGACGGTCACCGAGATCATCAGGGGGGCGGCGGCCCCGCGCGCGTCGAACACGTCCTGGATGGCGACGAGGGCCGCCTTCGCGTTCAGGGTGTCGAAGATGGTCTCGACGAGCAGCAGATCGCAGCCCCCGTCGAGGAGGCCGCGCGTCTGCTCGGCGTAGGCGTCGCGCATGGCGTCGAAGGTGCTGGCGCGCAGGCCCGGGTCGTTCACGTCGGGCGAGATCGAGAGGGTGCGGTTGGTCGGCCCGATGGCGCCGGCCACGAACCGCGGCCGGTCCGGGGTACGCCGGGTCCAGTCGTCGGCCGCCGCCCTCGCGAGGCGCGCCGCCTCGAGGTTCAGCTCGTAGGCCAGCCCTTCGAGCCCGTAGTCGGACTGGGCGATGGCGGTGCTGCTGAACGTATTGGTCTCGACGATGTCGCTGCCCGCCTCGAAGTACGCGTGGTGGATGCCACGGATGACGTCGGGCCGGGTCAACACGAGCAGGTCGTTGTTCCCGTTCAGGTCGTGGCCGTGCCCGGCGAACCGATCGCCGCGGAAGGCCGCCTCGTCGAGGCCGTGGCGCTGGATCATGGTGCCCATCGCCCCGTCCATGATGAGGATGCGCTCGTCGAGCAGCCTCTCAAGCCGGGCGCGGACATCGCCGGCTGGCCCCCCCTTCGTCCCGACCGGCCGCTCCGCCGGCCTGTGTACCGTCGTTCCGTCGCTCATTCGCCGTCTCCGGCCCCCGGCGACGGTCGAACCGTCACCAGCGGGTGCCCCAATCGTCGTACCCGCTCCGGCGTCGTTGTCGGAGAGATGTCGAGACTCCGGCATCGCCTGCAGAACCTGAACGCGTTCGAAACCGCCGCCCACGATACCTGTTCGACCCGCGCGCCGCACCGCGGGCACGAGTTCCGCCACGTCGCATGCGCAACCACGCCGGCCTCCGCCCCACGGAAGTTGAAGCCACCCCTCGGGTGACGGTTCTACCGCGGAGCCTTCCCGCCGCAGCGCCCGCACCGTACCGGCGCCACCGCCGCCGCCACCGTCAGCGCCCCCGCGACCGAGCGCTCCCACCTGCCTGCCGCGCTTGCGCGTAGTGACACTCTGGCCGCCGTGGTGACTCCCTGAGTGATGACCAGGGAAGGGGCAGTGGCTCGCGTACAGCGTACCCTGTCCCTGTGTCGTGAAGGGCAGTGGATTCCGGTGATGGAGCGGCCGTAGGATTGGAGTCGCGATGCGGACGGAGTTGCGCTTCATCGTTCGGGCGCTGTTGCGACGTCGGGGCTACTCGGCCTTCTGCGTGACGACGCTCGGGTTGGCCACGGGTATTGCGTTGGCTGCGTTCGCGCTGGGGGATGCAGCGCTGTTGAGGCCGGTCCCGTTGACGGCGCCGGATCGCGTCTTCACGTGGCTCCGGAGCTACGAGGGAATTCCGGAACCGGGGTTTCTGTACCCTGAACTGGAGAGAGTTCTGCCGCTGACCGATGTGTTCGAGGCTCTGGCCGGCGCCGGCAGCCTTGGCGTGCCGGTGGCGACGGAGACGGAGGCGCGCCTTGGCCGCGTGGCCTTCGTGACGAGGGGGTACTTCGATGCCGTCGGGCTTCGGCCGGCATTGGGCCGCGGGTTCGCGGCGGCCGAACACGGGGTCGGCGCCGATCCCGTGGTCGTGGCGACGGAAGCGTTCTGGCGGACGCGCCTTGGCGGTGATGCGGCCGTGGTCGGCCGCACCATCAGGACGGGTGGGCGGGATGCGGTGATCGTGGGGGTCATGCCGAGGGGGTTCCGTGGGCTGGAGGCGGAGGCTCCGGTGGACCTGTTCATGCCGCTGATGGCGGCGCCGTTGGTGGCGGCGCCCATGAACTTCTTCAGTGACGAGACGGCCTTCATGGGGGATGCGGGTTATTCGCCCAACAGATGGATTTCGATCACGAGCCGGTTGAGTTCGGGGGTGAACGCGGAGCAGGCGGAGGCGGCAGTGCGCGCCGTGCTGGCGGTGGATTCACGGGGCGGGTCCATCGAGCTGATGCCGGCGGCTCGAGCGGCGTTTCCGCCGCGCCTGCGGGCGGAGGTCCCGGGGTTCGTCGGCATGCTGGCCATGGCGGCCGGCCTGATCCTGGCCGCGGGATGTGCCAATGTCGCGGGAATGATGTTGGCTCGGCAGCAGTTGCGGCGTTCGGAGATGGCGATTCGGTCGTGGTTGGGGGCGGGCGTCGTGCGCGTCATGCGCCTCTTGGTTGCGGAGGCCGTGCTTCTGGCGAGCTTGGGGGCGGCGGTGGGGTTGGGGTTGGCGGCGTGGCTGGGCGCGTTGGCGGGCAGCTTCGTGACGCTTCCCGGCGGGGTGGAGGTCACGTGGTCGGCGGGCGGGCGCTTGGTGGCGCTGGCGGTGTCGGCGGCGTTGGTGACCGGCGTACTGTGCGGCTTGCCGGCGACCCTGCGGTCGACGGATCCGCACCCGCCGAGGTCTGGTCGTTGGCGGGGGCTCGCGCTGGCGGGGCAGGTGGCGGTCTTGGTCGTTCTGACTACGGGAGCCGGGCTGTTCCTGCGGAGCCTGTGGGCGGTCGCTGGCGCGGATCTCGGTCTGGACAGCGGTGGACTCTCGTACGCGCGGGTGTACTTCGGGGGTCGGGGGTACGATGAGCATCGAGTTCGGGGCTTCTATCGCGATTTGGTCGAGCGTCTGGAAGCCAGACCAGGAGTGGGAGCGGTGACCTTCGGGAACGTGCCGCTGTTGAGCCACGTTCTCGCTATCCCCAACGTCGAGATCGGTGGTGAGATTCGGCCGATTCCCGCCGGCGTGGAGGTGTACTTCGGTGGCCCGGAATACGTGCGCACGCTCGGGCTGGGGCTGGTGGCGGGGCGGGATTTCGGTAGTCGTGACGGCGAGGGGGCCCCGCCCGTGGCGGTCGTCACACAGTCTCTCGCGCGCCACCTCTGGGGAGACCGGGAGGCGGTGGGCGAACGGTTCACCTTCCTGCCTCTCGACCATGACGTGGGCGTGGTGGGGGTGTTGGGTGATGGTCGCTATGGCCGCCGCTTCGACGACCTGGACCGGTTCGCCGTGTTCCTGCCCTGGGCCCAGAATCGTCGGCTCGGATACCGGTGGGGGACGATCGTGGCGCGGACGAACGGGGACGCGGGCGCACTGGCGGCCGCGATGCGGCAGGAGATCCGAGGGCTCGACCGGGATCTGCCGATCGTGGAAGCGGGGACGTTCAGGGATCGGCTGGGCGCCTTGGTGAGGCCTCAGCGGCTCGGCGCTGTTTTCTTGAGCGGGCTTGGCGGCTTCGCGTTGCTGATCACGGTCGCAGGCGTGTACGGATCGGTTGCGCAGGCCATGGCGAGCAGGAGGCGGGAACTCGGCATCAGAATCGCACTCGGGGCCGGGCGAGCGGCCGTCGTCACGACGGTTCTCTCCAACACGTTGAGGTACGTGGGGCTCGGCCTCGTCGCCGGCGTCGCCGCGGCGACCGCGTTCAGCGCGCTGGCGGAACCGCATCTGCTCGAGGTCGACCCCCGTGACCCTGCGGTGTACGCGACCGTGATCCTCATCGTGATGGCGACGTCGGTCCTTGCCGCTCTCGGAGCGGTGTTGGGGGTGGGTCGCGAAGCGCCCCTGAACAGGCTGGCCCAAGAGGTCGCCGTCGCCGAATAGCCCCGGGGCTCAGCGACGGCCTCGCGCCCGCGGACGGCCGTCGCGGTTTGTGCGATTGCGGGATAGGTTGTAAGCTCGCTCCTATGGTTGCACGAGCCTCGCTGGCGTTGACTCTCGCGGCCCTCCTCGGCGCGGCGCCCGCCGTCGCGCAGCAGGACGACGTGCCCGTCTTCCGTTCGGGGGCCGAGCTGGTCGACCTCTACGTCACCGCGACGGATCGGAACGGGCGTCTCGTGCCCGATCTGCTTCAGGACGACTTCCTGGTCATCGACGAGGGGGAAGAGCAGGAGATCGTCCTCTTCGAGAACGAGGTACGGCCGATCACCGTCGTCGTCATGCTGGACACGAGCGCCAGCATGACGCCGAGCCTCGACCTGCTCATGGCCGGGGCCGAGCAGTTCATCATCCGGATGCTCCCCGACGACCGAGCCAGGGTCGGGGCGTTCAACGACAAGATCCAGATCCTGCCAGAGTCGGACTTCATCGGAGACCGCGACGCCCTGATCCGCGAGCTCGACCGGTTGCAGTTCGGCAATCCGACCCGCCTCTACGACGCGATCGGGGCGAGCATCCAGGCCCTCAGCGGCATCGAGGGCCGCAAGGTGGTGCTGGTCTTCACCGACGGCGAGGACACCCAGAACGAGATCGGCTGGCGCGAGGTGCTCGAGATGGCCCAGCTCGAAGAGGTGATGATCTACACCATCGGCCTCGAGAGCGACTATTTCAACGGGGTGCGGCGGGTGCGCAGCCGGCCCGACCGCCGCTTGCGGACGTTCGCGGAGGAGACCGGCGGGGGGTACTTCGAGCTGCAGGACACGGACGACCTGGGGCCGACGTTCACGCGGGTCGCCCAGGAGCTGCACAGCCAGTACGTCCTCGGGTTCGTGCCGCCGACTCGCGACGGGCGCGTGCACGAGCTCGACGTTCGGGTCAAGCGCCGCGGCACCACCGCCCGCGCGCGGAGGAGCTACATCGCGCCCAGCGACTAGGGGTTCGTCACGCCATCAGCTTCTGGTACAGACTTGGCCCGGTCGATCACCTCGTCGGCGACTTTCCAGCACCGCAAGCCCGAGTTCTTGGCTGTGGCGCTGCGCTAGCCGCGCCGGTCCGCACGGTATCCGGTCGCGATTCGCGCTCGGCTCCGGCCGCAACATCCGCATGTACACACCACGCGTCGAGGCGGCCATCACCACGATGCTCGAGGCGCACCGCCTCGGACTTCGCAAGGCGGGACGCGGGTTCGAGGCGACCCACGTGCTCTCGGTCGCCCTGATCGTGCAGGACTTCGGGTTCGACGAGGACACCGTCATCGCCGCCATCCTGCACGATACCCTCGAGGACACGGCCCTCGCGCGGGACGTCATCCGCCGCCGCTTCGGCGATCACGTGCTGTCGGTCGTCGAGGACGTCACCGAGCCGCCCCGGACCCGGCCGTGGCGCGTCCGGAAGGAGGCGTACATCGAGCGCCTGCGGGAGAGCCCGCGCGACGCCGCGCGCGCCGTGGCCTCGGCCGACAAGATCCACAACCTGTCGAGCCTGGCCGCCGGGGTCGAGACCCGCGGTCCCGCGTTCATCGACGCCTTCACCACCGGCATCGACGAGATGGTCTGGTACCAGCAGTCCGTGCACCGAATGCTCACCGACACTTGGTCGCACCCGATCCTGAAGGAACACCGCCGGCGGCTGAAGCGCTTTCTCTCGGTCGCCCGCGGGCTGGCGCGGTCGCCAGGGGGCTGACCCGCCCGTCGACGCCTTCGGCGCCGCTGGCCGCCCAACCCACCCTCGCGGCAGCCCGCACCGTTCCACGGCCCGGACGCCTTGGCCTAGGCCGAAGCTTCGGAGCCCGTTTCGGCCCAACTCATGGAATCCAGAAGGGTTAGGCCTAGGCCTGGAGCAGGAACCCGTGACGGAGAGGATCGGCGTCGTCGATCAGGAAGGTGTGCTCGCCGGTGATCCAGGCCGAGCCTTCGATCTCCGGGACGATGGCGTCGAAGTCGCCGACCGCGGTGCGGCGCAGCAGACGCCCGTGGAACAGCGTGCCGGCGAGGCTCTCGTGCGCGAACGGACGCTCTGCGTCGAGGAGACCCATCGCGTCGAGCACCGCCATGACCGCCGCGGTGCCCGTCCCGCACGGGGAGCGGTCGACCTGCCGGTCGGCGAATACGGTGACGTTCCGCAGATCCGCCCCGCCCGCTTCGGCCATCCCCGTGAAGATCGTCCCGTAGATGCCCTCGAGACCAGGGTCGAGGGGATGGGCGACCCGAAGCACGCGCTCGACCCCCCGCGCGATGTCCATCCCGGTCCGGCGCAGCGCCGGGAGCGAATCGGGTCGCAGGGGAACCCCGACCGCCTCGCTGTCGACGATGGCGTAGAAGGCGCCGCCGAACGCCACGTCCACCGGAACCGTTCGGTCGTTCGCCTCCACCGGGAGCCCGGCCCGGTAGACGAACGACGGCACGTTCTCGAACGCGACCGCGGACACGCGGGACGGCGCCGTGTCTTCGCGGGTCGGGAGGGCGAGGACCGCGCGGGCGTGCACGAGGCCGGCCGGCGACTCCAGCACGATGACCGGCGGCGTGTCGGCTACGCTGATGAGCCCGCGCTCGAGGGCCATGGTGCAGACCGCGACCACGCCGTGGCCGCACATCGTGCTGTACCCCTCGTTGTGCATGAACAGCACCCCGGCGTGCGCCGCCGCGCTGCACGGTTCGGTCAGGACCGCGCCGTACATGTCGGCGTGCCCGCGCGGCTCGTGCAGCAGCGCGGTGCGGAGCCAGTCGCAGTGCTCGCGGACCCACGCCCGCTTGTCGAGCATCGACGCGCCGGCCGGCGCCGGGAACCCGTCGGTCACCAGGCGCAGAGGCTCTCCGGCGGCATGGGCGTCGATGGTGCGGATCCGGTGGATCGCCATGCCGCGCGACCGCGCTCAGGCCGCGAGGGTGCGGGGAAGGCTGAAGATTGGTAGCGGTACGGGGATTCGAACCCCGGTCCCGTGGCTGAGAACCACGTATCCTAACCCCTAGACGATACCGCCACACACGTTGGAGGGCGCCTTGGTGAGGCTGCCTTCTATCCTAACAGCGCGGCTCCCGGCGGGTCAAACGCCTGCTGGAGGGTCTGCTCCCGGCGGGTCAACGCCTGCTGGAGGGCCTGCTCCCGGCGGGTCAAACGCCTGCTGGGGGGCCTGCTCCCGGCGCGCCCTGGGGTGCTGGCGCAAGTTCCCCGTGAATCGAGCATCCGACGTCGCCGGCGGGCCGCCATCCGACATCCGACATCCGACATCCGACAAAGATGTCGTGCAACCCTTCAGCGGGAGCACCGGCAATCCGGGACCGGCGCGCTTGCGCCGGGCAGCGGCGGCGGCTCCGAGCCGGGCGGCCGCACGCTTCTGCACGGTGATGCACACTGCTGCCCTATAATGCGGTCGTGATTCGTCTGGGCGCCGCGCTCCTGCTCCTCGCCGCCGCCGGCCTCGCCGCCGGCCTCTACGTCGGAGCGGGGCGCGGTCCCGGGCCGGCCATCGAGATTCACGAGCCCGCCCGCTTCATCGGCCGGCAGGTCGAGTTCTCCGCGACGGTCGATCCCGGCGACGCCGAGCTCACCGCGGTCACCGCGGCCATCGAGCAGGGCGGGGTCACGGTGCCGATCTTCTCCCTGTCGGCGCCCGACGACTCCCGGATCACGCAGGAGGCGGGCACCCGCATCCGCATCAGCCGCAGCCTGACACGGGAGGCCTATCGGCAGCTCGTGGAGGGCCCGGCGTCGATTCTGGTCGAGGCGACCCATGCGCGGCTGTTCGGCCTGCGGGAGCGCGGCGCCGCCGCCCGCCGCGACGTCGAGGCCCGGTTCACGCCGCCCCGGCTCTCCATCGCGTCCACGTTCCACTTCGTGAACCACGGCGGGGCCGAGCTGGCGGTCTATCGAGTCAATCCGCCCGACGCCGAGTCCGGGGTCCGGGTCGGGGACCGTTCCTATCGCGGCTACCCCGCTTCGGCGGCGGGCGTGGACAGCCCCGATGACACCCTGCGGGTGGCCCTGTTCGCGCTGCTGCACGAGCAGGAACTCGATGCGCCGATCCGCCTGTACGCCCGGGACGGGGCCGGCAACGAGACCGAGGCCGACTTCGACCACCGCGTGTTCCCGCGCCGGTTCCGGCGCGCGCGGCTCACCGTCGGCGACGGTTTCATGGCCCGGGTGGTGCCGAACATCATCGCGAGGAGCGAGGAGTTCGCGTCCATTCCCCTCCCCCCCGACGCCGGGCTGCTGGCGCAGTACCTGGCCGTCAACGGCCCGCTCCGCCGTCTGAACGCGGAACGCATCCGGGAGCTGGCGGCGGAAACCGCCGACGAGCGGCTCTGGTCGGAGCCGTTCCGGCAGCTCGCCAACTCGCAGGTCGAGTCGGGCTTCGGCGACCACCGCACCTACCTGTACGAGGGGCGCGAGGTGGACCGGCAGGTGCACCTCGGGTTCGACCTGTCGGTCACCGCCAACGCGCCTGTGCTCGCCGCCAACGCCGGCCGAGTGATCTGGGCCGACTATCTGGGCATCTACGGCAACTGCATCATCGTGGACCACGGCCTGGGGCTGCAGTCGCTCTATGCGCACCTGTCGTCGATCGGCGTCGGTTCGGGCGACACCGTGGCCCTCGGCGACGAACTGGGGCGGAGCGGCATGACCGGGCTCGCCGGCGGCGACCACCTCCACTTCACGATGCTCCTGCACGGCGAGCCCATCGACTCCGTCGAATGGTGGGACCCGCACTGGATCGAGGATCGAGTGACCCGCAAGCTGCGCGACGCGTCCTGACCGGGCCGCGGCCGGGTCGATCGCGCCGCTCACGATGCTTCTGCACGGCGAGCCCATCGACTCCGTCGAATGGTGGGACCCGCACTGGATCGAGGATCGAGTGACCCGCAAGCTGCGCGACGCGTCCTGACCGGGCCGCGGCCGGGTCGATCGCGCCGCCGGCGGTTTGCGCCGCCCGGTCGCCTGTGATACAAAATAGGCGCTTCGGAGGCGCCCGGAGTGCGGTTGCCGAGCGCCTCGGCACGGAGCATTCTTCCCGTTTGTTTCCTCGGATCGGGCGCATGCGGAGCGGCCCGCTTCGATCCGCAAATCACACGAGGGGTTCGCAGGAGTCAGAGCAATGCAGCAGCGAAAACTGTGGTCGATTCTGTCCATTCTCGCCGTCGCGGCCGCGGCGGCATGCGGCGGCGGCGGCGAGGACGCGCCGGCGGCGGTCGCGGAGCCGGCGGCGCCGGTCTTCGATCCGTCGACCGCGGGCAACATCTCCGGCATGGTGATGGTGGACGGCGAGCTCCCCGCGCCGGAAGAGCTCATGATGAACTCGGATCCGAACTGCGTGACGGCCGCGACCAACACGATGTCGAGCACCTACGTCGGCAGCGACGGCCATCTCGGCAACGTCTTCGTTTACGTGAGGGAGGGCCTTGGCGACATGACCTTTCCGACCTCGAGCGAAGTCGTGACCCTGAACCAGGAGGGGTGCCGCTACATCCCGCACGTCCTGGGCATCCAGGTCGGCCAGACCCTCAACATCGTCAACAGCGATCCGACCCTGCACAACATCCACGCGATCCCCGAGGCGAACGAAGAGTTCAACATGGGGCAGCCCATCCAGGGCATGCAGTTCGAGCGGACGTTCGACACGCCCGAGATCATGGTGCCGATGCGGTGCGACGTCCACGGTTGGATGAACTCCTACATCGGCGTGGTGGACCATCCGTTCTTCGCGGTCACCGGCGAGGACGGCATGTTCGACATCAGCACGCTGCCACCGGGCGACTACGTCCTCGAGGCGTGGCACGAGGCGCTCGGCACCCAGACCCAGAACGTGACCGTCACCACCGGCGGGACGGCCGAGGTGTCGTTCACGTTCTCCGTGTCGCAGGAGTCCGCGCCGTAGATCGGTGCACCCCTCCTGATATACCGGCCGGCCGGGTGCCGTCCCCGACGGGGGCGCCCGGCCGGCCCTTCGCGGGTAGTCTCTCCCATCCTTCCGAAGAGGGCTCCGCGCGGCCACCACGAGAGCGACCGCATGACGCGCGGGAGGCAGGCGGCGAGCACGGGCGCCGCCCCGGCATCGGCCAATCCGTTGGCCGACTTCGTCGCCCTCACCAAGCCGCGGCTGAACTCGCTGGTCGTGGTGACGACCGGGGTCGGCTACCTCGCGGGCGGTACCGGCGTGGATCTGTCGGTGCTCGCCCACACCACGGTCGGCGCCGCCCTCGTGGCGGGCGCGGCCGCCGCGCTCAATCAGATCGCCGAGCGTGACCTCGACGAGCGGATGCCGCGGACCCGGGATCGTCCGCTGGCCGCGGGGCGGTTGCAGCGCGGGGAGGCGGCGGGGTTCGCCCTGGCGCTGGCGCTGGCCGGCCTCTTGCAGATCGCGGCCGGGGCCAACCTCCTCGCCGCCGCCCTCGCGTTCGTCACCCTCGTCAGCTATGCGGCGGTGTACACGCCGCTGAAGCGCAAGACCCACTGGGCGGTCCTCGTGGGGGCCGTCCCCGGCGCCCTTCCGGTCCTGATCGGCTGGGCGGCGGCCCGGCCCGTGTCGGCCGGGGCGTGGTCGCTGTTCGCCTTGCTCTTCGTCTGGCAGCTTCCGCACTTCCTCGCGCTGGCGTGGCTGTATCGCGACGACTTCGGGAGGGCCGGCCTGCCGCTGCTCGCGGTCATCGACGCCACCGGGCGCCGCACGGCGCGGCATCTCGTCGTCTACAGCGCCCTGCTGCTGCCGGTCAGCCTCGTGCCCGCCTGGTTGGGCGTCGCGGGAGCGGGCTACGCGGCCGGGGCGGGCCTGCTGGGGGCCGGCCTGCTCGCCCTCGCGTGCCGGTTCGCGGCCCGCCGGACGACCGTGGAGGCGCGGCTGCTGTTCCGGGCCACGCTCGTCTATCTGCCGCTGGTCTGGGTGCTGCTGCTCGCCGACCCGGCCTGAGCCGCGTCGCCGTCTCGAGGCACTCCGAGCCCAAGCCGATGTTCGAGGTCACTCAGCTTCCCGCCGTCAACGCCACCCTGAACAGCATCGCGGCCGTCCTCCTCGCGGCGGGCTATGCGTGCATCCGGCGCGGCCGCATCGACCTTCACCGGCGCTGCATGCTGGCCGCTTTCGCGACCTCGGCGCTGTTCCTGGTCTCGTACCTCGTCTATCACGCGCAGGTCGGCTCGCGGCCGTTCACCGGCGAGGGCCCGGTTCGCGTCGTGTACTTCACGATCCTCGTCTCCCACATCGTCCTCGCGGCCGCCATCCTGCCCCTGGCCGTCGTCACCCTGCGCCGGGGCCTGCGCCGGGACGACGCCCGCCACACGGCTATCGCCCGATGGACCCTGCCGATCTGGCTCTACGTCTCGGTGACCGGCGTCGCGGTGTACTGGATGCTCTATCGCCTCTACCCGGCATGACGCTCGCGGCATGCACGTGGGTGAGCAGGAATCGTGCCGCGGCGGCCGAATGATGTACTTCAGCGAGAGCCCTGTGCGGCCGTCGCCCAGCCCGTCGCGCAACATCCGTACGCCGCCCCGCCGGAGCAGCGCCGCGGCTACCACGCGCGGCGTGAGCACCGTAATCGACGTCAGTACGGAGTAGCCGGACGCACGAACCGGGCGTCCGTGCAGCCTGGGCGGCGACCGTCATTCGTAGAGCCGGTAGGGCGCCGAGAGACTCCGCCACGCCGCGGCGCCGTCGTCCCAGGCGGCGGCGATCTCCCACGTGGGGTCGCCGGCGCGGATGCGGGCGGTCATGGCCCGCGACCCGAACAGTCGCGCCACCGCGTCGAGCTCGAACGCGTCGCCGTGCAGCCGGTGGAGGGCCGCCGCCACCTCGAGGCCGAGGCGTACCGGCCGCAGCGCATCGCGGTCGGTGACGATGAAGAAGACCCCGTGGCAGAGCTCCCCGGCGAACCGGCTGCCGTCGGGGGTGAATGCGACCGGGTAGGCGCGCAGGCCGGGGAGGCCGGCGCGGTTCAGCTCGCGGGCGAGGGCGGGGCCGTCGATCCACGGGGCGCCGATCTGCTCGAACGGCGTGTCGGTGCCGCGCCCCACCGACAGGTTGGCGCCCTCGACGGCGCCGATGCCGGGGTAGAGCGCGGCCTGGTGGAGGTTGCGCAGATTCGGCGACGGATCGACCCACGTCAGACCGGTCTCGTCGAACCAGTGGGCGCGGGTCCAGCCCCGCATGGGGACCACTTCCAGGTCCGCCCCGATCTCTCGCTCTCCGTTGAACAGCCGCGCCAGCTCGCCCAGGGTCAGGCCGTGCCGTACCGGGGACGGGAAGTAGCCCGTGAAACCGAGCGATTCCCGGTCGAGGCGCGGTCCCTCGACGGTGACGCCGCCGATCGGGTTGGGCCGGTCGAGCACGACCACGCGCAGCCCGCGCCGCGCCGCCGCTTCGAGGACGTAGGCCATGGTGGTGGCATAGGTATAGAAGCGGGCGCCGGCGTCCTGCAGGTCGACCACCACCGTGTCGAGGCCCCGCAGCATCGCTTCCGTCGGGCGGCGCGTCTCCCCGTAGAGGGAGTGGATGGGGAGCCCGCTGCGGACGTCCCGACCCGACGGGACGGGTCCGTCCAGCTCGCCGCGGATGCCGTGCTCGGGGCTGAACAACGCCACGAGATCGACTCCGGGCGCCTCCGCCAGGAGGTCGATGGTCGGCGCGCCGTCCCGGGCGCGTCCGGTCCGGTTCGTGAGCAGGCCCACCCGCCGGCCGGACAGCCGCCGGAAGCCCTCCTCCCGCAGCACGTCGATCCCCGTCCACACCGGGCCCCGGGGCGGCGCCGGCGCATCGCGCAGGGCCGAGGCGACCACCGTCGCGACCTGGCCGCGCAGGGCCGTCACGTTGCCGCCGCCCGCGGGGTGCACGCGGCTCGACAGGAAGACGACGAACGTCTCCGACGCCGGGTCGATCCAGAGCGAGGTGCCGGTGAAGCCGGTATGACCGTAGGAGCCGACCGGGAAGAGGTCGCCGCGGTTGGACGAGAACCGCGAGTCGACGTCCCACCCCAGGCCGCGCCGGTCTGCGAGGTGCGGCGCGGTGGAGACCTGGGTCATCCGGTTCACCGTCAGGGGGGCGAGCAGGCGGACGCCGTCGTGGGCGCCGCCGCCGAGCAGCATCGCGCAGAACCGCGCGAGGTCGCGGGCGGTGCTGAACAGCCCCGCGTGGCCCGCCACCCCGCCCATGCGCCGCGCCGTCGGATCGTGCACCCGCCCCCGCAGCATGGTCGCGCCGGGACCCCCGCAGGGCCACGCCAGCGGTGCGCACGCCTCGGTCGGGGCGATGCGGGGCGCGAGCGCCGCCGGCGGATTGAAGGCGGTGTCGGTCATCCCCAGCGGCGCGAAGATGCGGTCCCGCGCGAACTGGTCGACACGCAGCCCGGTGAGTCGCCTGACGATGTCGCCGAGCACCATGAAGTTCAGATCGCTGTAGATGAACCGCTCGCCGGGCGTCGCCGCCGGCGGCAGGGCGATGGTGCGGGCAATCGCCGTCTCCGCCCCTTCGAAGACCTCTTCCAGCGGCAGGTCGGGCGCCAGGCCCGAGGTGTGCGTCAGCAGCTGGGCGATGGTCACCGTCTCCCGCCCCTGGCTGCCGAACCCCGGCACGTGGTCGGCGACGCGGTCGCGCAGCCGAAGGCGCCCCTCCTCGACGAGCATCATCACGCTGGTGGTCGTGGCGACGACCTTCGTCAGGGACGCGAGGTCGAAGATGGTGTCGACGGTCATCGGCTCGGGCGGGTCCGCGGTGAGCGACCGCGCGCCGATGGCCCGCTCGTACACGATCTCGCCCTCGTGCCCCACGAGGACCACCGCGCCGGGGAGACGCCCCTCCCGCACCGCCTGCTCGATCAGGACGTCGACGAGCGCGAGGCGGGCCGGATCGACGGCGGCGGCAGCCGGCCCGGCGTGCAGAGTGAGGAACAGACACGCCGCGCCGCACAGGCGGAAACGGCCTCGGACCACGGGCGAGCGGAGGGAATGGCCGGGCACGGGTTTTGGATTATACTGATTGGCCCGAACGCCGGAACGGAAGACGAGGAGTCTCGCATGACCGTTGACCGACAGTCGTTCCCATTGCGCGCGCTTCCGGTCCTCGTGCTGCTCGGAGGCATGGCCTCGAGCGCGGCGGCGCAGGGTGGCGTGCGCGGCGTGGTCAGGGACATGGGCGGGGAGGGAGTTCCCGGCGCGAGGATCATCGCCGAGAGCCTGGAGACCTCGCAGACCCGGACCACGACGACCAACGACTCCGGCCGCTTCGCGTTCATCGGTATCGCGCGCGGCGACTGGCTCTTCGTCGTGCAGGCCGACGGGTTCCGCGAAGAGCAGGGCTACTCGGCGGTGCGGCGCTCCGGCGAGCCGGCCCGCGTGCAGTTCAGCCTGGAGCGCGATCCGTTCAACCCGGTCGCGCCCGAGTTCGGCGTGCTCGCCGGGGTGAAGTCCGTCGATGTCTTCGCGCGCCTTCGAGGCGCGGAGCGTCTCTTCGACGGCGGCGACTACGACGGCGCCATCGACGCTTACGAGGACCTCCTCGAGGTGGCGCCGGCCCTGACCACCGTGCATCTGTCCATCGGCCACGCGTGGCGGGCGAAGCAGGAGCCGGAGCGGGCGCTGGCGGCCTATCGGAGCGCGCTGGCCGCGGATCCGGCGAATCGGGAAGCGCTGGCCGCCATCAGCGCACTCGACGGGGGGCAGTGAACACCCGCCCCGAGCGGTTCGTCCATGTGGGTGCCCGAGGGCTGATCCCGCGTTGCGCGCGGGCTGCGCTGCATCCCTCGGCCCGTCGTTGCAACCGGCCCTCGGGCAATGATGTATCGGATGTATAGGGGGCGAGGCGCCCGATGGGTCGGTGCTGTCGGTCGCGCCGGCTGTCGCGGAGTCACGCACGGGAGTCAGGAGCCTTTTCAGATGCGTAACAAGATCTTCTCGTCCATGGCCGTCATTCTGGGCATGGTCCTGTTCGTTCCCACCGCCTTCGCCCAGGGCGGCATCCTGTTCGGCCGGGTCACCGACGCCGAGACCGGCGAGCCCGTGGCGGGCGCCGTCGTCCGACTCGACGGCCACGCCCCGTTGGGCAACGCCGCGCCGGACGATCCGCGCTCGGAAACGAGCAGCGAGAGCGGCGAGTACACGCTGCTCGGCCTCCCGAGCGGAACCTGGAACATGACCGTCGAGGCCGAGGGCTTTCAGGCCGCGCCCGGCACCGTGACCGTCCGGTTCGGCCGCAACGCGCCGGTCAACATCGAGCTGGAGGCCATTCCCCATCCCCTGATGGCGGAGATGGACCAGTCGCTGCTCGACGGGATGAGCCGGACCGAGCGGACCGCGTTCCTCGACGGCATCCAGGCCGAGCTGGACGCGCTCGACGAGGCGCGCGGCCGCGGGGACTGGGAGACCGCCCTCAGCGGTGCGCAGTCGTTACAGCAGCGGTTTCCGACGATAGCGGGACTGTACCTGGACATCGGCACGGCCCAGGCGCAGCTCGGGCGGTACGAGGAGGCCATCGCATCCTACGAGGCGGCCGCGACCGCGGCTCCCCAGATGCGTTCGCAGATCGACACCCAGGTCGCCCGACTGCGCGCGCAGATGGGCGATCCCGACGCCGTCCAGGCCCTGATCGACAGCGGCGACGCCGCGCGTGAGGACTACTACAACCAGGGTACGGCCGCGTTCGCCGGCGGCGATACGGACCAGGCCGCAGAGTGGTTCGAGCGCGCGGCGGCGGCCGACCCGAATTGGGTGCTGCCGGTGTTTCAGCTGGGCCTGGTGAGGTTGAACCAGGGCGACATCGAGGGTGCCAAGGCCCATTTCGCGCGGGCGGTCGAGCTCGATCCGAGCTCGCCGGAGGGCGCGCAGGCCCAGGCCGTGCTCAGCCAACTGCCGTAGCCGTTCGCGGTCATCGCGAGGTCCGGACGTCGCCTGCCCGCCCCGGCTGCCGTGCGCAGTCCGGGCGGGCGCTCACCGCCCGGCGGGATCATCCTCCAACCGCCCTCTCCTCGATTCGCCGGCGCCGGCCGGTCGCTCTTCGCCGGACGGGATGGAAACCGTGATGCACACCATCCGCTCGGTCGCGGTGCTGGGGGCCGGCACCATGGGCGCCCAGATCGCGGCCCAGGTCGCCAACGCGGGGTGGCCGGTGCTGCTGCTCGATCTCGACGCGGCCGCCGCGGCCCGGGGACTGAGGCACGCCGCCGCCCTGAAGCCGGACCCGTTCTTCACGAAGGACGTCCGGGCGCGCATCCGGATCGGCGGGTTCGACACCGATCTGCCGGCCATCGGGGAGTGTGACTGGGTCGTCGAGGCGGTCGTCGAGCGGATCGACGCCAAGCAGGCGTTGCTCGATCGGGTGGAGGCCTGCCTCGGGCCCGACGCCGTGGTCAGCTCGAACACCTCCGGCATCCCGATCGCGGCCATCGCCGAGGGACGCGGCCTCGAGCTCCGTCGGCGGTGGCTGGGCACCCACTTCTTCAACCCCCCCCGCTACCTGCGTCTCGTCGAGGTCATCCCGACTCCCGACACCGACCCCGCGGCGGTCGCCGCGGTCTCGTCGTTCGTCAACGGTCAGCTCGGCCGGGGGGTGGTCGTCGCCCGCGACGCGCCCGGCTTCATCGCCAACCGCATCGGCCTGCACGGCGTCGCGTCGGCCCTCGCCCAGCTCTCGGAAGGGGGCTGCACCATCGAGGAGATCGACGCCATCACCGGTCCCGCCATCGGGCGGCCGAAGAGCGCGACGTTCCGCACGATGGACATCGCGGGCATCGACATCCTCGCCCAGGTCGGCGCCGACCTCGTCGCTCGGCTCGATCGGCCCGAGGAACGGCGGGCGTTCGAGCTGCCGCCGCTCGTCGGCGACCTCGTCCGGCGCGGGTGGATCGGCGAGAAGGCGGGGCAGGGATTCTACCGGAAGGAGCGCGCCGCCGGCGGCGCCATCCTCACCTTGGACCCCGCCACCATGGCCTATCGGCCTCGGCAGTCGGCCAGACTCGGCGCCCTCGAGGCGGCCCGCGCGATCGAGGACGCCGGCGAGCGCATCCGCGCGCTGTTCCTCGGCCGCGACCGGGTGGGCGAGTTCCTGCGGGCGACCCTCGGACGCACGCTGCTGTACGCGGCGGAGATCGCGCCCGAGGTCGCGCACTCGCCGGACGACGTCGACCGCGCCCTCCGGTGGGGGTTCGGCTGGGAGCTCGGTCCCTTCGAGCTCCTCGACGCCATCGGGGTCGACGCGGTGCTGGACGCCTGCGCGCGGGAGGGGACGACGGATCTGTCTCCTGCCTCGCGCGAGTGGGCCGGGCTCTCGGCCCGGTCGGACAAGCCGCGGCGGCTCCGCACCGAACCCCTGCCGCCGGCCGCGCCGGACCTGCAGATCCTGACCGTCGCGCGGCGGCGCGGCGGGGTGTTGAAGGCCAACGCGGGGGCGAGCCTCGTGGATCTCGGCGACGGCGTGCTCGCCGTGGAGTTCCACTCGAAGATGAACACCATCGGCGGCGACACCGTGCAGATGCTGACGGGCGGGGTGGTCGAGGCGTCCGAACGGTTCGCGGGGCTGGTGGTCGGCAACGACGCGGTGAACTTCTGCGCCGGGGCCAATCTCATGCTCGTGCTCCTCGAGGCGCAGGAGGGCAACTGGGACGAGATCGACCTCATGGTCCGCAGCTTCCAGAGCGCGGTCCTCGGGCTGCGGTACTCGCCGGCCCCGGTGGTGGTGGCGCCGGCCGGCCTCACCCTCGGCGGCGGTTGCGAGATCGCGCTCCACGGCGACCGCGTGCAAGCGGCGGCCGAGACCTACATGGGCCAGGTGGAGGCCGGGGTCGGGCTGATTCCCGCCGGCTGCGGCACGAAGGAGCTGACGGTCCGGGCCGTCGACGCCACCCTGCCCGGGACCGACGCTCTCCCGCGCCTGCGGCGGGCGTTCGAGACCATCGGGTTCGGCAGGGTGTCGACGAGCGCCGCCCATGCCCGGCGGCTCGGGCTGCTGCGCGACGTCGACGGGGTTACCATGGACCGGGAGCGGTTGATGGCCGACGCCAAGGCGACCGTGCTCGATCGGGTCCGCGAGGGCTACCGGGCCCCCGATCCGCGGACCGCGATTCCCGTCGGCGGCGACGACGCCCGGGCCGCCCTCGAGCTGGGTATCCACCTCGCGTGGCGCGGTGGCGCCATCAGCGATCACGACGCGCGGATCGGCCGGGCGCTGGCCCGCATCATGACCGGCGGCGACCTGCCTCACGCCACGACGGTGTCCGAGCAGGTCCTGCTGGACCTGGAGCGCGAGGCGTTCCTGAGTCTGTGCGGCGAGGCGAAGACCCTCGATCGGATTCGCCACACGCTCAAGACCGGGAAGACGCTCAGAAACTAGCGAGGCCCGTTCCCGGCCCGGATTGATGAGGCGCGAAGCGACGCGAAGGAGAGACCCGTGACCGATGCAGTGATCGTGTCGGCGGTTCGCACCCCGGTCGGCAAGGCGCCCCGGGGCACTCTGCGCACCACGCGGCCCGACGAGCTGGGGGCGACGGTCGTCGCCGAGGCGCTGAACCGCGCCCCCGGCATCGATCCGCGCGAGGTCGAGGACGTGATTCTCGGCTGCGCCATGCCCGAGGCCGAGCAGGGCATGAACGTCGCCCGCATCGCGAGCCTCCGCGCCGGCGTCCCCATCGAGGCGTCGGCGATCACCGTCAACCGGTTCTGCTCGTCCGGCCTGCAGGCCATCGCCTACGGGGCCGAGCGTATCATGGTGGGCGGGGCCGACGCCGTCGTCGCGGGCGGCGCCGAGTCGATGAGCCTCATCCCCATGGGTGGGCACAAGGTCGCGCCGAACCCCCGCCTCATGAAGGACTATCCGGACGTCTATCTCTCGACCGGGCTGGTCGCCGAGAATCACGCCCGCGAGGCGCAGGTCTCGCGCGAGGAGCAGGACGCGTTCGCGCTCCGCAGCCACCAGCGGGCGGTGGCCGCGCTCGACGCCGGACGGTTCGAGGAGGAGATCGTCCCGGTCGAGGTGCGGGTCGCGGAGGCGGCTGACGGCAACGGCGACGACCGCCCCACGGTGCGCACGGTCGCGTTCACCGCCGACGAGGGGCCGCGCCGCGACACCTCGCTGGAGGTTCTCGGCGGCCTGCGGCCGGCGTTCCACGCCGAGGGATCGGTGACCGCCGGGAACTCGTCGCAGATGAGTGACGGCGCCGCCGCCGTCGTGCTCACCTCTCGCGAGCGGGCGGAGAGGGCGGGCCTCGAGCCCCTCGCCCGGTTCGTGGCCTACGCCACCGCCGGGGTCGAGCCGGAGCGCTTCGGGGTCGGGCCGGTGCCCGCGATCCGCAAGGTGCTGAAGCGCGCCGGGCTCACCATCGACGACATCGATCTCGTCGAGCTGAACGAAGCGTTCGCGGCCCAGGTGCTGGCCTGCCTGCGAGAGCTGCCGATAGACCCGGAGAAGCTCAACGTCAACGGGGGGGCGATCTCCCTCGGTCACCCGCTGGGCTGCACCGGCGCCAAGCTGACGACGTCGCTCCTCCACGAGTTGAAGCGCCGGCGGGGCCGCTACGGGCTCGTCACCATGTGCGTGGGCGGCGGCATGGGCGCCGCGGGCATCTTCGAGCGCGCGGCGTAGCCGGCCGCTCGGGCGGGCGCTCCCGCCCAGGAGGAATGCCGATGACGACACTCGCGAGCACCGCTTCCCGCGTCACCGGCGGCGCGTGGCTGCTGGAGGAGACCGCGACGGGGTCGGCGTTCACCCCCGAGCGCCTGAGTGACGAGCACCGGCTCATCGACCGGACCGCGGCCGAGTTCATCGACAACGAGATCGTGCCGAACCACGACCGGCTCGAGACCAAGGACTGGGCGCTCGCCCGGCGCCTCGTCCGCCGCGCCGGCGATCTCGGGCTGCTGGGGACCGACGTGCCCGAGGCTTGGGGCGGTCTCGCCCTCGACAAGGCGTCGACCGTCGTCGTCGGCGCCCGCATCGGCCACAGCGGGTCGTTCGGGTCGACGTTCGGGGCCCATACCGGCCTCGCCGTCCTGCCGCTGCACTGCTTCGGCACCCCCGCCCAGAAGGAGGCGTACCTGGGCCGGCTCGTCAGCGGCGAGTGGGTCGGCGCCTACTGCCTCAGCGAGTCGGGCTCGGGGTCGGATGCGCTCGGGGCCAAGGCTCGGGCGGCCCGCAACGCCGACGGCAGCTTCTCGCTGACCGGCGAGAAGATGTGGATCACCAACGGCGGGTTCGCGGACCTCTACGTCGTCTTCGCCAAGGTGGATGGCGAGCAGTTCACCGCGTTCCTGGTGGAGCGGTCGTGGCCCGGGGTGTCGACCGGCAAGGAAGAGCACAAGATGGGCCTGCACGGCTCGTCGACCACGCCGGTGATCCTGCAGGACGTCCGCGTACCGGCCGGGAACGTGCTCGGCGAGGTCGGCCAGGGGCACAAGGTCGCGTTCAACACCCTGAACTACGGGCGTTTCAAGCTCGCGGTGTCGGCTGCCGGGAGCGCCCACCTCGCGATCGGCGAGGCGGCGCGCTACGCGGCCGAGCGGCGCCAGTTCGGGGTCCCCATCGCGAGCTTCGGGGCCATCAGGCACAAGCTGGGGGAGATGGCGGCCCGGGCCTACGCGGTCGACGCCATGATCTACCGCACCACCGGTCTCCTCGACGCGGCCCTCGGCGAGCACGATCCCGCCGATCCCGACCCGTTGCGCGAGACGCTCGAAGAGCTGGCCGTCGAGTCGTCGATCCTCAAGGTCGCGGGCAGCGAGATGCTGCACTACGTTCTCGACGAGAACGTGCAGATCCACGGCGGGAACGGGTTCGTCAAGGACTACCCGGCCGAGCGCCACTACCGCGACTCGCGGGTGAACCGCATCTTCGAGGGCACCAACGAGATCAACCGCCTGCTGATTCCCGGCACCCTGATCCGCCGCGCCGTCAAGGGGAGCGGCATTCCCCTCGTCGCCGCCGCCAGGGGACTGCAGGACGAGCTGATGAGTCCGCCGGCGCTGTCGGCGCCTTCCGACGCGCCGCTGGGCGAGCAGCTCGCGGCGGTCGCGGCGTTCAAGAAGACCGCGGTGATGCTGCTCGGCCTCGCCATGCAGCGCTACGGGCAGAAGCTGACCGACGAGCAGGAGGTGCTGTCGTGCGCGGCCGACGTGGTCATCGACACCTACGCGGCCGAGAGCGCGGTGGTGCGGGCGCTCCAGGCGGCGGATGAAGCACCCCGCGACGCCGCCCTGCAGGCCGACGCCGCATGCGTTCAGGTCGACGGGGCGGCGGAACGCATCGGCGCCGCGGCCCGCACCGCGCTCGCGGCGATGGCCGAGGGCGACACCCTGCGCACCCAGCTCGCGGGCCTGCGGCGGTTGCTCCGGGTCACGCCGGTCAATACCGTCGCGATGCGGCGGCGGCTTGCGGACGCCCTCGTCGACCGGGCAGGATATGTGTTCGCGTGAGGGCCGGTCTTCGGGGGATGATGGCCGTCGGGTCACCGCGGTCATTCATGCGGCGGCGCCCGCCTGACGGCAGGACTCGCGTGACCGTGTACTCGCAACGCGGCATGTGGGCCGGCATGGCAGTCAGGACCGTGACGAGAATTGCCTGCCGTGCCGCGCGCACAGGATCCGCAGGCGAGCCGGACGGTCTGAAAGGTAGTTGGCAAGGTTATACCTGCGTGATGGTACCCGCATGATGGCAAGAGTTACCCTACGCCCCGCCCTCGTCGCAGTCACGGTCGCCGTTCTCGCCACCTGCTCCGCGCCGCCCCCCGACGAGTCGCTCTGGCTCGCCGAGCTCGTGGAGTCGCGTGAGCTGAAGGACCGCTTCTTCCGCGAGGCGCCCGACTCGCCGATCCGCATCGAGCGCCGCGGGCAGCTTCTGCCGCTGCACTACTACGACCCGGATCCCGTCTACCGCGTTCCCGCCGCCCTCGAGGTGGCGCCCGAGCAGCCGATCTACGAGATCCCGACCTCGACCGGGGTCATCCGCCCCATGCAGCGCGTCGGGGTGCTCGAGTTCGCCCTCGACGGCGAGCCGATGCGGCTCTCCGCCCTCGCCGAGGCCCCGGTCCGGTCCATCGATGCGCTGTTCATCATGTTCAAGGACCCGACCAACGAGACCGACACCTATGCGGGCGGCCGCTACATGGACCTGCCCCGCACCGCCAGCGGCCTCTACGACCTCGACTTCAACCGGGCCTACAACCCGTACTGCTACTACAACGAAGAGTACGACTGTCCGTACCCGCCTCGCGAGAACTGGCTCACGGTGTCGGTGCCGGCCGGCGAACGGCTCGCGCCCGGCTACACCGGGTTCGGCATCGGCGTGATCCCGCCGCCGCCCGAGGAAGCCGCCCCTTGACGCTGGCCGGCGTCATCTTCGATTTCGACGGCGTGCTGGCCGACAGCGAGCCGCTGCACCTGCGTGCCTATCAGGAGGTGCTCTCGGCGCGCGGCATGGCCCTCGGGGCCGCCGACTACTACGATCGGTATCTCGGGTTCGACGACGACGGCGTCTTCCGCACCGTGTGGAGCGACCAGGGGCTGGCCATCGACGAGGAGACCCTGGCCGAGTTGATTCGGGTGAAGGGCGAGCGGTTCGAGGCGCTGGCCGGGCAGGGCAAGGCCCTCTTCCCTGGCGCCGCCGACTGCATCCGACGGATCGCGGCCGGGGCGCCGGTCGCCATCGCGTCGGGCGCCCTCGCCCCCGAGATAGAGACGGTCCTCGACGCCGCCGGGCTGCGCCGTCACTTCCGGGCCGTCGTCGCGTCGGGCGACACGCCGCGTTCGAAGCCCGAGCCCGACCCCTACCTGCGGGCGGTCGAGCTGCTGCGCCCGCACATCGCGGCGGCTGGTCTCGACCCCGCGGGCTGCGTCGTCGCCGTCGAGGACTCGATGTGGGGCATCGAGTCGGCCCTCGCGGCCGGACTACGTTGCTTGGGGGTCGCGCAGACCTATCCGGCGAGCCGGCTCGGGGCCGCCCACGCAGTGGTCCCGACCATCGCCGATGTCACCCCGGACACCCTCCGCGCGACGTGCGGAGCCGCACGCGGCGACCGGCGACGCGAAGTCCGGGACGCCCGAGACGCCTGAGACCGTGGAGGAAGGGCGGAATCGGTTATCCTGAACCCACGAGACACATGTCAATCCACGTCATCATCGCCACCGAAGGGAGTCTCTCCACGCGGACGTCCGGAGACGCTTCCCCGGCGAGGATCGTCGCCAAGCCGGTTCCGGAGTCCGCTTGTTCAGGTCCCCACGCCTGGCGAGTTCCGAGGTCGTGAACGATCTCGGGATCGAGCCGGGAGCCCACAGGAACGGCATCGTCGCAAGACCGCCAGGCACCGCGACGAGGAGTTTCGGCCGATGCCCGCCGAGTGACCGTCCATGAGCGTATTGCCGGCCGATGTGGTGCGGCGGTTCACCGACGCCGCCGCGAGTCCCGATCCGGATCTGGCCGCGCCGGCCCTGCTCATCGCGCGTCTCGGATACCCCCGTCTGGACCCCAACCCCTATCTGGATCGCCTGGAGTCGATGGGCGGCGCCGCCGCGGACCGGTTGGCCGCGGCCTCGGGAGCAGGTTCGCGAGGGGCGCTCGACACCCTCAATCAGTTCCTGTTCGAGGACCAGGGCTTCTCGGGAAACACCGGCGACTACGACGATCCGCGGAACAGCTTTCTGAACCAGGTGCTCGACCGCAGGACGGGCATCCCCATCACCCTGGCCGTCGTCTACATCGAGGTCGCGCGCCGGGCCGGCATCCGCGTGGACGGCGTGAACTTTCCGGGCCACTTCCTGCTGCGGTTCCCCATGGCGTCGCAGGACGACCCTAGAAGCGCGGTCTTCGTGGACCCGTTCCACGGGGGCTCCATCCTCTCGGAAACGGACTGCCGCTCGCTGCTGCGGCGTCACGCCGGCGGCAGCGTCGAGTTCGATCCCCGGTTCCTCGCGCCGGCCACCAAGCAGCAGATCCTCGTGCGCATGCTCGGCAACCTGAAGCGGCTCTACGTGCGCATGCGGTCGTTCCCCCAGGGCCGAGCCATCACCGACCTTCTGCTCGCGATCGACCCTTCGGCCCTTCACGAGCTGCGCGACCGCGGGCTGCTCTCGTACCACGTCAACGACTACGCCGCCGCCCTGCGCGATCTCGAGGCGTACCTGCGGTACTCGTCGCACGGCGCCGAAAACGACGAGGAGCGTCGCGAGGAGCGCAAGGAGATCTGGGGGCACGTGAAGGCGCTGCGCCGGCGGATGGCGAGCCTGAACTGAACTGGACTGGACCCGGCGCGAGGGCGGCGCCGACCGGGCGGCCAGGGGTCTAGGGCTGTCCGGGAACGGCGATGGGCAGATCCTCCCGATCGCCCCACTCCTTCCACGAACCGAGGTAGTTCCGCACCCGCGGATAGCCGAGCAGGCGCAGAGCGAGGTAGCCGTGGGCGGCCCGGTAGCCGCCCTGGCAGTAGCTGATCACTTCCTTGTCCGGGGTCACGCCGGCCGCTTCGTACATCGCCCGCAGCTCGGCCGCGGGCTTGAACGCCCCGTCGTCGCCGAGGTTTCGGGTCCACTCGACGTGCGCCGCCCCCGGCACCGCGCCCCCCCGCTTCGCGCGGACCGTCGCGCCGCGATACTCGCCGTCGGTGCGGGTGTCGAGCACCGCGAGGTCGGCCGCCCCCAGGCGGTCGCGGAGCCGCCGCCACGTCGCCAGCCGGTCGTCCGACCGCCCGACCATCCAGCCGCTGGGGGTCGGGGCCGCCGCGCCGCGGGTCACCGCGCGCCCCTCGCGCTCCCACGCCCCGAACCCGCCGTCGAGCAGCCGGCCGTCGGGGTGGCCGAAGTACTCGAGGAACCAGAACGCGCGGGCCGCCCGGATGCCCGACTGCTCGTCGTAGACGACCACCGCGCGCCCGGGGTCGACGCCCCGCGACGAGAGGAGGTGGCCGATCATCCAGAGGAACGCGGCCAACGGGGCGGGGTCGGTGTCGATCAGGCTGATGCCGAACAGATCGAGGTGCACCGCGCCGGGGATGTGTCCCACCGCGAAACTCTCGGCCGGCCGGAGGTCGAGCAGCAGCGGGTCGTCGGCCTCCGCCGCCCGGCGGTCGTCCAGCTCGGCCGGGGTGATGAGAAGCTGCGGGTTGGCGTAGCCCTTGGGGTTGTCGCTCACCGGCCATCCTCCGTCGTCGTCCGACATTATCGGTTCGTGGCGAAATCGCGCCATCCGCTACGGTCCCGCGCCGCTAGGAGACCCGACGGGCCTCGGGATGGCGGCGCGTCTTCCCGTCGGAGAGCACGCGGCGTCAGGCCGATTGGGTCGGTTCACCGGTGTAGAAGGCCTTCACGCGGTCCGCCGCGGCCCGTGCGGCGTCGGGATCTTCTCCGGCCGCCACCGCCGCTTCTCCCCACCCGTCGCTGCTGCCGGCGAGGAACGTCCTGCCGTCCTGCGAGGCCGCGAAGGCCTCTTCGTCCAGCTTCGGCGCCGTCGGCTCCTCGAGATGGAACGCGAGCCCCAGGAGGCCCATCTCCCAGCCGATGCCGGTCGCCCCCGGCCCGTATTCGTCCCAGTGCGGCGACAGGCGCGCGGTGTGGGTGACGGTGAGTCGGCCGCGGCCGGCCCCGTCGGTCGAGACGCGAACGTCCACCCAGCTCACGTCGCCGCCGAACTCCCAGGTCAGGGCGAAACGGGACGGTCGCTCGCAGGCCGTGATCACGCCGCCGGCGTTGCCCGCCAACTGATACCGGCCGCCGAGCTCGAGGTCGCCGCTGACCGGCAGGAACCAGCGCGGGATGCGCTTGCGGCTCGTCACCGCTTCCCACAGGTCGCCGACCGTCGTCCGGTAGCCGCGGGAGAGTGTCACTCCGCGGGCGGGCTGCCCGTCGCGCTCCAGCGACGACACCGTTCGCGTGGCCGCGCCGAGGTTGCCTTCGACATCGAAATCCATGTTCACGCGATCTCCCACTCCGGCCCGTCGGAACGGGCCCGGCCTTCTTCCGCGAGCTTGATCAAGTGCGCAACCACACTCTCGCGCGCCATGCTCCGCAGCCCCGGCGCGAGTCCGTCGTAAAGGCGGTCGACGATGTCCTCGGGCCGGCTGACCCCGGTCCGGAGCGCCGCCACGATCTGTTCCTCGCGGCGCTGCCGGTGATCGAGGTACTCCCGGAGGATGGCCTGCGGGTCGTCGATGGCCTCGCCGTGGGCCGGCAGCATTCGGGCGGGGGCCAGCGCCTGGACGCGCTGGAGCGACGCCAGGTACTGCGAGAGGCTGCCGCCGTGCGAGGCGGGGATGACCACGGTGGCGCCGGGCACGACAAGGTCGGCCGAGAACAGCGTGCCGCCGGCTTCGTCGAAGAAGCAGAGGTGGTCGGGGGCGTGACCGGGGGTGTGGACGGCGCGCAGGGCGCCGTCGCCGGCGGGAATCACCTCGCCGTCCGCGATGGGCGTCCATGCCACGGCGTGCGCGCGGTCGCGTTCCGGCCACGGCATCTTCCGGAAGACCGCGTCGGGCCAGCGCGCGGCGATCGGTTCGCTCCCGTCTGCATGGTCCTGATGCGCGTGCGTGACGAGCACCTGGGCCAGCCGGTCCGATCCCAGCCCCTCCTTCAGCGCCGACAGGTGGGCGGCCTCGCCGGTGGCGGCGTCGAGCAGCGTCGGCGTCCTCCCCGGCAACAGGTAGGTGTTGTTGCCGGCGCCGGTCATCGGGCCGGGGTTGAAGCCGGGAATGCGGATGATCTGCACGGTGAGGCCAGAGGTCGGCGGGCGACTCGCAGGTCCGCTTCTCCCGCCTCGTTCGATTCTACTCGCTTGCCGTCGCCGAAGGGCGGTCGGCGGTCGCGCTTCACTTGCGGCAGGGCGGGAGACCGAAGCCACGATGGTCGAATGGAAACAGGCGGGAAATGCGGTCTGCGTCGGTTTCGGACGTCCTGCCGGAGCCCACGCGAATCGGTAATGCTGTCTGCGTCGGCTTCGGAGGTCCTGCCGGAGCCCGCGCGAATCGGTACGGTGACTGACGCCAGCTTCCGCCGCGTCGTCGGGCGGTTCGGAACGACTGCTCGACCTGTTCAGCTCTCGCCCGGCGAGTGGGCTCCTCAACCCGTAGCTGGATCGATTCGCTTTCCCGCGGCCACGAAACCGGCGACAATGACCGGCGTGTCGGATGCCCGAGGAGCGGCCGATCGGTTCACCGCGGACGAACGGCGCGCCCTCTCCCCCTACTTCACGAACCTCGACGCCGATGTCTTCGCCCTGCGGAACCTGCCCGAGGTAGTGAAGGGGGCCCTGTTCGCGCGCTATTCGCGATCCGCCAAGTCCGCCCGCCGGCTGTTTCTCGACGAATTCCTGGACGACGTTCAGGACGTCGCCCAAGTGACCGGCCTCGGGACGGGCCGGGAGCGCGCCGGGCGCCTCTACGATCGCGTGTTCAAGGGTTACGGCGACGACTCGGTGGCGCAACTCGGCGGGGCGCACATCGCCTGCGAGGGCGTCTCGAACCTGTTGACGAAGGTCCTCGAACGCGGTCGGCTGATGTCGTACCTCGAGCAGTCGACGCGCTACGTGCCGTACACCGAACGGCCGGGCGGCCGCTGGAAGTACGTCGTTCCCCGCGAGATCGAGGACGAGTCGGACCGCCGAGCCTACGAGGAGACGCTCGACCGCGCGTTCGAGACGTACACGCGCTGGCTGGAGCCGATGCAGCAGCACTACCGCGGGCGACACCCGCGGACCGCGAGGGACTCGGAAGCGGTGTACAACGCCGTGATTCGCGCCAAGGCCCTCGACACGCTGCGCGGTCTGCTGCCGGCGGCGACCCGATCCAACGTGGGGATCCATGGCTCCGGCCAGGCCTACGAGATGCTGCTGCTCCGGATGCGGGCGCACCCGCTGGCGGAGGCGCGCGACGTCGCCGGCCTGATGCTCTCGGAGCTCGAAGAGGTGATACCGGAGTTCGTGCAGCGAGTTGCCCTGCCGGATCGAGGCGGGGTCTGGAGCGACTACCTGCGCGACTGCGAGCAGGGGACGCGCGCGCTGGTCGACGCCACGATGGCTCGTGAAGGCCGTGCGGGGCAGCCTCGCGAGGCCGAACCGGAGGCCGAATCGCGCTCCGGCGTGACCTTGAGCGACTTCGATGGGGACGGCGAGATCAAGGTCGTCGCTGCGGCGCTCTACTCGGTGTCGGACCTTCCCCTCGACCGGCTCGTGGCTGACGTGGGCTCCATGGCGCCGGACGAACGGTTACGCGTGCTGCATGCCTACGTCGGGGAGCGGCGGAACCGCCGGCATCGCCCCGGGCGGGCGTTCGAGCACGCCAGCTATGCGTTCGACGTCGTAGCCGACTACGGGGCGTTCCGCGACCTGCAGCGGCACCGGATGCTGACGCTGGACTGGCAGGGCCTGACGACGCGCCACGGGTACGAACCGCCTCCCGAGGCGGTCGACGAGGTCGGCGCCCTCGGCGATTGGCAGCGCGTGATGGACGAGTCGGCCGAGCTGAATGTACGACTGGCGCGCACCTGCTCCCCGGACGTGGCGCAGTACGCCGTTTCGATGGCTTACCGCATCCGCTTCTACATGCGGATGAACGCTAGAGAGGCCATGCACGTCATCGAGCTGAGAACGTCGCCGCAGGGACACCCCGCGTACCGTCGCATCTGTCTTGAGATGTGGGAGCTCATCAGGAACACGGCGGGACACACGGCTATCGCGGACGCAATGACCTTCGTCAATCGTTCCGAGGTCGCGCTGGAGAGGCTGGAGGCCGAACGGGCGAACGAGTTCACCCAGGGCAGGCTGCAGCTGGCGGACCGCTAGGCTAGTCTAGTGCTAGTGCTAGTGGCTCGTCGGCCACGGTGGCACAGGCTGTTCCGGACCTCGGTCGTGCTCGTCTGCGCGCGCGTCCTTGCTCGCGGAACGCGATCGGGTGCGCGAGTGCTCGGCGTTGCGGCCCGAGCGTCACTTGTCGGCTCCGGGTTCCCCTGGCGCGATCGGGTGCGCGAGTTGCTCGGCGTTGCGGCGGGGCTCCGTCGTAGTGCTCGGCGTTGCGGCCCGAGCGTCACTTGTCGGCTCCGGGTTCCCCTGGCGCGATCGGGTGCGCGAGTTGCTCGGCGTTGCGGCGGGGCTCCGTCGTACCGCCGGTCGAGGGCCGATCCGGCTGGACGCAAGGATCAGTCGTCGTCCTTCCGGGCCCAGTAGCGGCCGTACTCTTCGAGGAACGTGATGCTCTCGAACGAGGTCATCCGGTCGAAGAAGAGCACGCCGTCGAGGTGGTCGGTCTCGTGCTGGATGACCCGGGCGGGGTACCCGTCCGCGGTCAGGGCGAGGGGCTGCCCGCGGCGGTCGAGGGCGCGGAGCCGGATCTTCGCCGCCCGCGGCACCCGGCCGCGGATGTCGGGGATGCTGAGGCAGCCTTCCCAGTCTTCTTCCACCGCCGAGCCGATGGGGGTGACCTCGGGGTTGATGACGACGACCGGGGGCATGCCCGCGTCGGCGTCGTCCGCCCCGGCCACGAAGACGCGAATGCTCTCGTGCACCTGGGGGCCGGCGAGGCCGATGCCCCGGTTGTCGTTCATGGTCTCGAACAGGTCGTCGATGAGCCGCTGGATTCTCGGGGTCGCGATCTCGCGCGGGTCGAGCGGCTGCGCGCGTTGCCGGAGCACGGGGTGGCCCATGCGCGCGACCTTCAGGATGGCCATCGCCGGCGATTATACGTCAGGCCCCCGCGGTGGGATGGCAGGTCGAAGGCGGCAGGAGTCTCCGCCGCGGGTCAGCGGTCCGGCGCCGACGACCACCGGCGGCCGGCGGTAGACAAGCCCGGCAATCGTCGCCTGCGGGCTCCGCTCGGCGCCTGACCGCCCGCCGGGAGTCCGCGCCGCACCTTGGGAGTCTCCCGGCGGCAGGAAACATCATGCACGTGGACCCCATCGCCGGCGTCTACCGCTTCTGTCACGCCTGCGGAGACCGGCTCGCGCCGAAATTGCTCAAGCCGGGCGAGCCCGAGCGCCTGGTGTGCTCGGGGTGCGGCGGCGTCCTCTACCTGGACCCGAAGGTCGCGACCGGCACGATCATCGCCGCCGAGGACGGCCGGATCGTGCTGGTGCGGCGGGCCATCGAGCCGGGGTACGGGCGATGGGTGTTTCCCGGCGGCTACGTCGACCGCGGCGAGGTGGTCGCGGCCGCCGCGATCCGCGAGGCCCGCGAGGAATCGGGGCTCGATATCCGGCTGGAGGGTCTCGTCAGCATCTATTCCTATCCCGAGCGGCCGCCCGTCATCATCGTGTACGCGGCCACCGTGACCGGCGGGGCGCTGCAGCACGACGAAGAGAGCCTGGAGATCCGCACCTTCGCCGAGGCGGAGATTCCCTGGGACGAGCTGGCGTTCCGCAGCACCCGCGAGGCGCTGCGCGACTACTACGCCGGCGTGCTGCACCGCCACTGCCGCTGACGCGGGGGCGGTGCTCGGGCCGGCGCGTTCAAGGAACGCCGCGGGGCGAGAGCCGCGGAAGGTCGGCGACCTCGGGCCTGCACCGGCGCCGGGACGGACGCAAGAACGGAGCGACTCGACGACGCCGCGGGGCGCGCCACGTCAGGCGCGGGCGGCGGCGGCCGGCGCGACCGCCGGCGGGAACCGCAGGTCGCGGCGCTCGGCGGCGGCGACCGCGTCCTCGGCCAGCGCCTCGACGGGCAGGGCCGCCTCCGCCTCCTCCACCTGTCGCCCGGTGGCCCGGGTCGCCGGGTGCTTCGGCGTGAACAGGGTGCAGCAGTCCTCGTCGGGGATGATCGACACCTCGTAGGTGCCGAGCCGCCGCGCCTCGTAGACGATCTCGTCCTTGTCCATGCCCACCAGGGGCCGGAGCACCGGCAGGGACGTCGCGGCGTCGATGACCGCCATGTTGTCCAGGGTCTGCGAGGCGACTTGGCCGACCGCCTCGCCGGTGACGAGGGCGCTGGAGCCGCTGGCCCGCGCGATGCGCTCGGCGATGCGCAGCATGAGGCGCCGGTAGATGACGACCCGAAGGGGCGGGGGCACCGCGAGCACGACCTGGCGCTGGATCTCGCCGAACGCCACGACGTACAGCCGCGACTCGAGCTGATAGCGGGTCAGCAGGGCCGCGACCTCCGCCACCTTGTCCTGGGACGTGCGGGACAGGATGGGATAGCTGTGGAAATGGACGAAGCGGACGCGGCAGCCGCGCCGAATCATCCGCCACGCCGCGACCGGCGAGTCGATGCCCCCGGACAGCAGGCAGGCGACCCGGCCGCTCGCCCCGCTGGGCAGGCCGCCGGCCCCCGGCTCCTTTCGCAGGCAGCAGAACGCGCGGTCGCCGAGCAATTCCACCCGCACCGTCAGCGCCGGGTCGTCCAAATCGACCCGCCAGCCCTTGGCCGCCTTGATGCGGCCGCCCAGGTCCCGCTCGATCTGCGGGGAGGTCAGGGGGAACCGCTTGTCGGCGCGCCGCGCCGTCACCCGGAAGCTGTCCGCCTCGACCCCGTCCAGCTCCGCGAGCACGGTATCGGAGATGGCGTCGAGGTCGCACGCGGCGGGCGCCGCCCGCAGGAAGTTGGCGACGCCGGGCACGCGGGAGAGGCGCTCGCGCACGTCGGGCCAGTCGACGTCCGAGGCGTGCTGCAGCTCGATGCGGCCCATCAGGGCGCGCACCTTCACGCCGTCCACGCCGGCCATCGTGGCGCGGATGTTCGTGACGAGCCGTTCGACGAACCAAGGGCGGTTGCGCCCCTTGAGGGCTATCTCCTGGTAGTGGACGATGACCGAGGGCATGGGTGAAATCCGAGACGGTTGCGACCGGGCTCGACGATGAGAGAGTGGTCAGCTCCCGGTGGCGGCGGGCGCGAGCCGCCGACGCTGGCCGATTCGCCGATCTTACCGAATGGGCTGGAGGTATCCTACCGACTCCGGTCCCCTGCGACGCGCGCGGAGGCCGTCCCGGCGGCGCGGCGGTCGTGGACGCGGAGTCGTTGGGCGCGGTTCCGGCTCCGCGGCGTTCGGCCGCGTCAGGGTCAGGACGCCGGCCGAGCCGGCCGGTTGGACCGAGGGCCCCGAGGAGAGAGTGACGAACGCCGACCTCGCCTACCAGTCGGAGGCCCTGCGAGGGGTGTCGCGCACGTTCGCCCTGACGATTCCCCAGCTTCCCGGGCCGCTGCGCGACGTCGTCGGCAACGCGTACCTGCTGTGTCGGATCACGGACAGCATCGAAGACGAGCCGGGGCTGACTCCCCCGCAGAAGCGCCGGTTCGCGAGCCGTTTCGTCGACGTCGTCGAGGGTCGGGCGGATGCGGAGGACTTCGGGCGCGACCTCGGCGCCCTGTTGTCGCCGTCCACCAGCGCCGGCGAGCGGGAGCTCGTCTTCAACACGCCGACGGTCGTCCGCATCACGAAGGGGTTCGACGAGGGTCAGCGGCGAACCCTCGTCAAGTGCGTCCGCATCATGGCGGAGGGCATGTCTGCCTTTCAGCAGCTCGACACTTCCCGGGGCCTGAGGGACCTGCCGGCGCTTGATCGGTACTGCTACGTGGTCGCAGGCGTGGTCGGCGAGATGCTGACCGAGCTCTTCTGCGACTACTCCGAGGAGATCGGGGTGCGGCGCGACGAGCTCATGGCGCTGGCGGTCTCGTTCGGCCAGGGCCTCCAGATGACGAACATCCTCAAGGACGTGTGGGAGGACCTGCGTCGCGGGGCGTGCTGGCTGCCGCGGGACGTCTTCCTGCGAGAGGGCTTCGACCTGCGGGAGTTGCCGGGGGGGCGGAACGACCCCGCGTTCGGCCGGGGCCTGGACGAGCTGGTGGGCATCGCACGCGGGCACCTGGCGAACGCCCTGCGGTTCATCCAGCTCATCCCGGCGCGGGAGACGGGCATCCGGCGCCACTGCGTCTGGGCCCTCGGCATGGCGGTCCTGACCCTGCGGCGCATTCACGCGACACCGAGCTTCAGGAGCGGACGGGAGGTGAAGATCTCGCGGCGCAGCGTTCGCGCGGTCACCACGTGGGGGAGTCTGGCGGCGAGACGGAACGCGGTCCTCGGCCTGCTGTTCGGCGTCCTCGCGCGCGGCCTGCCGGCGCCGCCGGCAGGAGCCCGCCATGGGCGGCGCCGACGCGCTTCCGTAACTCGTTCCTCCACGTGACGAGCCGTCGCGGTAGCATGTTCCCGATGCGCGATTTCGTCGCCGGCGTCGTGGCTCTCGGTCTCTTCCTGTTCGCCCTGGGGCTCATCTCGACCCTGCGCCACCATCACCGCGCCCGTGAGCGGGAGCGCCGCGCCCTGCGCGCGGCCGGCCGGCGCGTGCTGGCGGAGGTGCCGACGGCCGACGGGCTGGCCCTGTTCGCGGCCGACGACGCCCACTTCTACTGGGACGATCGGCCCATCGCGAAGCGCGACGTCCGACTCGTCAGGGTTCTCATCAACGGCGCGCCCCTCGCCACCCACGCTGCGCCCGGACACGAGTCGGACGACCCCGGAGACATCGACCCGGCCGCCGCCGACTACCCGAAGGGAATCGCGCACGACCGTTGGGACGTTCTCATCGGGACCGCCGGCGGCGAGGAGGTCCTCGTGGAGTGCGGGAGCGTCCGGGAGCGCGTGTCGCAGGAGCTGGCCCGTGCGGTCTTCGACGCCGTCAAGGGGGACATGGAGCGACGGGAGGCCGCGAACGCCGTCGCCCCTGCCGTCTCGCGCTGACCGCCGCGACCGTACCGCTGCCCGCAGTCCGTCGAGCGGGCCGGGTCGCCGGCGTTGCGGGCTTCCCGGGGGCGGCCTGCTCGACGGCTGCAGTGTGCGGAGCCTCCAGGCCGCGGCGAGATGACGCCGGGGGACTAGGACTAGTGGACTGTCCCGGAGCTTCCTTTTGCCGTCCTGTCGCTGGTTTCGCTGGCAAACGCTGCGAAGACACCCCGCGACATGGGCAGCCTCTCTCAGGGACGGTCAACTAGCACGAGAACGAAACGTCACGGGGCTCAAGCGTGTGGGGAGCCTCCAGGCAGCGGCGAGATGACGCCCCCCGGCGGAGCTCCCGTCTTGGATGCTCCCGTGCGCGGAAGCGCATGCCTGGCGCCGAGTCAGAGGGGCGGGTCGTTACCGGCCGCGGTCGGCAACGGGAGGAAGGGCCGGGCGGAGACGACGGCGGCGAGCCGGCGGTCGGCGTGCGCCGCCGCGAGCTCGGTCCCCGGCGCGGCCAGCTCGCGCTTGACGTAGGCGAGCGCGATGGGCCGGCCGAGGGCGGGCGACGGTCGTGCGGTGGTCACCGCGCCGACCGGCTCCGCGTTCGGGCGGTCCGCCGCGTGCAGGGCTGCGCCGGCATCGGGCGGGGGATCGCCGGGGCCGAGCCGCAGGCCGACGAGGCGCCGGGCGACCCGCCCCTGCCCGCGGTGGAGGATGCGGACGATGACCTCCTGGCCGACATAGCACCCCTTGGTCAGGCTGATGGCGCGTGACTCGATGCCCGCCTCGAGAGGGATGGTGCTCTCGTTCATGTCGGCGGGGAACGCGGGGCGGCCCGCCTCGAGCCGGAGCAGGGCGAACGTCTCCGCGTCGAGCTCCGCCGCCCCGGCCTCGGCCAGGGCCCCGGCGAGGGGGCGGGCGGCCTCGGCCTCGGCGTAAAGCACGAAGCCGACCTCGCCGATCTCGTCGCTCCGCACCGCCGCCACCGGGGTGCCCTCGAATCGTCCTGGGCGCTGGTGGTACTCGGGCAGCTGGCGGAGGGCCTCGGCCCCCAGGGGGGCGCCGTCCTCGGCGGGCCGGACGATGCCGGCGACGATGCGCGCCGCTTCGGGGCCGTGCACGGCCAGCGCGGCCCGAGTCGCGGTCCGGTCCTGCACCGTCACGTCCTCGGTGAACACGAACTCGCGGAGACGTTCGATCAACATCCGGGTCACGCCGGCGCCGACGTCGAGAAGCAGCTCGTCACCTAGGTTGACGACGGCCATGTCCGCGCTCAGCCGGCCCTGCGGGGTCAACCAAGCCGAGTAGCAGCCCTCCCCGGGGGCGAGCGCCGCGACGTCGTTCGTCAGCAGCCCCTGCAGATAGGACGCCCGATCCGCGCCTTCGAGCACAATCCGGCCACGCGCCGAGAGATCGACGAAGGCCGCCCCGTGCCGGGCCGCGTCGTAGGGTTCGAGGCCACTCATCGGGACTCAGCGTTGGGTGGTATGCTCATGTCGATGGGTTTCGGCCGGTATTCTACCCCTACGCGACCGGTAGGCGCGGCGAAGTTCCGCGTCGCGCGGCGACGGGGCCTCCGGCTCGTGTTCGCCGCCGTTCTCGGCCTCTTGCCGGCGATCGCGCCGGCGCAGGTCGCCCTCGAGCTGGCCCCCGGGGAGGCGTCCTTCAGCGTGTTCCTGCGGTCGAGCCCGGTCGGCTTCCAGCGCACCGACGTGCGGCGCAGCGAGACCGGCTGGATCATCGAGTCGCGCGGCGACCTTTCCCAACCGCTCGACATCCGGAACCAGGCCTTCCACGTGGAGTACGACTTCTGGCTGCGCCCCGTGGCCTTGCGGGTCGCCGGCGTTCGGCGGAGCCTCCCGTTCTCGCTCGTCACCACCTTCGCAGCGGCCGCCGCCGTCGCCGAGCTGGACGAGAACGGGCAGCGCTCGACGTTCGATCTCGCGCCGCCCCCCGACCCTGTCGTGCTCTTCGACTTCTTCTTCGGGGGCTACGAGGCCCTGGCGTGGCGGTTGGGCGCCTCCGTTCCCGGCGCCGAGATCCCGGTCTACGTGGCGCCGCGCACCCTCACCCGGGCCCGCGTCGACCGCGTCGGTCGGCAGCATATCGAGACGCGCGCGGCGGGGGTGATCGAGGCCCGCATCCACGGCATCTCGTTCCTGCACGACGACGGAGTGGTGGAAGTGGAGGTGTGGACCGACGCCCGCCACCGGCTGCTGCGGGTGTACATCCCGCAGGCGGCCCTCGACCTCGTGCGAGACGACATCGCCGGCGTCGGCGCCCGCGTCCGCGCCCTCGCCCATGCCGGCGACGAGGCGGTCAGCGTTCGGTCGGAGGGCTTCGGGCTCGCCGCGACCGTCACCACGCCCGTCGATCTCCCGCGGCCGCGGGAAGGCTGGCCGGCCGTCCTGCTCGTCTCGGGGCCGGGCGCCCCCGACCGCGACGGCACCTTCTCGGGCGTGCCGGTGCTCGGGCAGCTGGCCGTGGGCCTGGCCGACGCGGGGTTCCTGGTGGCGCGCTACGACCGCCGCGGCATCGGGCGCAGCGGCGGGCGACCGGAGTCGGCGGGGGTCGAGGAGTACGGCGAGGACGCCCGCCGGATGGTGCGCTACCTGGACGACCGGGACGATGTGGACAGGGATCGCATCACCGTCGTCGGGCACGCCGAGGGCGGCTGGCCGGCGATGCTCGCCGCCGCCCGGGAGCGGCGGGCCGACAACCTGGTGCTGATCGGTGCGCCGGGGGCGAGCGGGGCAGAGCTGGTCCTCGAGCAGCAGGGCGCGATGCTGGATCGGCTCGACGCCTCGGAACGTGAGCGGACCGAGATGATCGACCTGCAGCGGCGCATCGTCGATGCGGTCCGGGGCGAGGGGTCCTGGGACGGCGTCCCCGACGCGATGCGCCGGCAGGCGGACACCTACTGGTTCCGCAGCTTCCTCGACTTCGACGTTGCCGACGCGCTGCGAAGGACGCGGCAACCCCTGCTGATTCTGCACGGTTCGCGGGACACGCACGTCGGCGCCCATCACGCGCAGCGGCTCGCTGAGCTCGCGGGCCGTCGCCGGCGCGGCGCCCCGCCGCCGCAGCAGACCATTCTCGAAGGCTTGGACCACCGGTTGGTCACGGCCGGACCGGAGGCAACCGCGGCGGGCACGGCGCTGACGGCGCCCCAGATCAGCTCCGCCGCCGTCGACACGCTGACCAGATGGCTGAACCAGAGACGCAACGACCGCTGAGACCGCCCGAGCCGCGCCGCGCCGGTTGGGTCCTGCAGTCCGACAGCGCCGCCGAGGGCGGCCCCTACCGCTTCCGGGTCACGGCGGAGCGGGCGCGGACCCTGGGCCGCTCCACGAATGCCGATTTCGTGCTCGATGCGGTGCTGGTCTCGCGCTTCCACTGCTCGTTGTCCGTCGCCGACGGTGAACTCGCGGTCGAGAACCTGAGCCGCTCGAACGGGACCTTCGTCAACGAGCGCCGGATCGACAGCGCCGTGCTGAAGGAAGGCGATCGCCTGCGCGTGGGCCGCATCGAACTCGTCGTGTCGACCGGTGACTCGTCGGATCCCACCCCGGCGGACTAGCGAACTGTCCTTGAAGAAAGTCGCGCCTGTCGCGGAGCGTCTTCGCAGCGATTGCCAGCGAAAAACCAGCGACGGGACGGCAAAGGAAGCTCTGGCAAAGTCCACCAGTTGACCTTCCCGGAGACGAGCTGCCCCTGTCGCGGGGCGTCTTCGCAGCGTCTTGCCAGCGAAGAACCAGCGACAGGACGGCAAAATGGCCTGGGAGAGTCCACTAGCCGCGGGGCGGCGGGCCCAGGCCCGGCGCGAATCGGGATGCCCGTCCGTCGGCGACGGAGCGCCCGGGCGGGTCACTTCCGCGGGGTCGACGGACGCAGCTCGACCCGGCTGGGGAGGCTGCGGGCCGGGTGGCGCAACAGGTCGATGACGGCCCGCGCGACGTCCGACGCCGCGAGCTTCCAGTCCATGTCCGGCGAGGGCCGGCTGCCGCCGAACTCGGTGTTCACCGAGCCCGGCAGCACGCAGCTCACCCGGATGCCGTCCCGGCGGACGTCCTGCATCAGCGACTCGGTCAACGCGTTCAGACCCGCCTTGGACGTGCAGTACGCCACGCCGCCGGCGAACGGGTGCTTGCCGGCGAGGCTGCTGACGTTGACGATCCAGCCCCCGCCGCGGCGCTTCATCACCGGGACGGCGGCGCGGCAGCAGTAGAACACGCCGGACAAGTTCGTCTCGATCGTCTCCCGCCAGGCGTCGACGTCGAGCTCGGCTATCGGCGCGAACTGGCCGACGCCCGCGTTGTTGATCAGGATGTCGAGTGCTCCGAGCCGCTCGATCGCGGCCTCCACCAGCCGCTCCGCCTCGTCGTGGCGGCGGACGTCGGCGGCGACCGCCGCCACGCGTCCGGGGCCGGGCGTCCGCTCGATGTGCGAGCGCGCGTCGTCGAGGGCGGGACGGGAACGCCCGCACACGAGCACGTGGGCGCCCTCCGCTCGCAACGCCATCGCCGTCGCCAGACCGATCCCCCGCGAACCGCCGGTCACGATGGCGGCGCGGCCGGCCAGGAATCCCGAGTTCGTGTCCGTCATGGCGTGCGATTCTAGCAGCCCGCGCGCCGCGAGACGCCGCCCCGTCGCGGGCCGTCACCACGGCGTCCCGCGGCTCGCCGGGGCCGGTGTAGGGCAGTTCTGCCGGGGGGGTCGTTGCGCGGGTCACAACGGCGGCACCGCGGCCCGCCGGGGCCGGTGGAGACGGGCCCGGCCTCGAGTCGCCCGCCGCTCGCACCGGGTCGGGCGGGGCGGCGAGGCGCGACGTCGGTGACGGGCTTCTCTCGTCGGGTTCGGCGGGGCCGCGCCCGGGAGACCACTACAATACGCGGGGCATGGCCAGGGTCGCGATTGTCGGGGCCGGCGAGCTCGGCGGCGCGCTGGCGCACAAGCTGGCCGCCCGCGACCGGGTTCGCTCGGTGTGCCTGATCGACGCCGCGCCGGGGGTGGCGGCCGGCAAGGCCCTCGACATCCGGCAGTCGGGACCGATCGAGCGGTCCGGGACGATGCTCACGGCGGGGGCCATCGACGCCGTGGTCGGATCGAGGGTCGTGGTCGTGGCCGACGCCGCCGGGCCGCAGGAGGTCGGCGGGCGAAGCGATTCGGGACCGGCGCTGATGGAGCGCGTCGCGGGTCTTGCCGGCGACGCGCCCATCCTTTGCGCAGGCGCCGACGGCGGCGAGCTGATCGCCCGCGCGGTGCGTGACCTGGGGATCGCGCGCACTCGCATCGTCGGTTCCGCCCCCGAGGCCCTGGCCGCCGGCGTCAGGGCCCTGATAGCCCTCGAGGCGAACCTCTCGCCCGCGCAGGTGGCGGTGCAGGTGCTGGGGAGGCCGCCGGGACACCCTGTCGTGGCGTGGAGCGGCGCTTCGGCCGGCGGCGGTCCTCTGGAAGACCGTCTGTCGCCGCCGGCCCTGGCCCGTGTGCGTCGCCGGGTCGCCCGGCTGTGGCCGCCCGGACCCTATGCGCTGGCGTCGGCCGCGGCGCGGGCGGTCGAGGCGCTCGCGGCGGGGGGATCGCGCCGCGTGTTCACCTGCTTCGTGGCCGACGAGTCGCGGCGGTCGCCGTCGGCGCCGGTCGTTCCCGCGTTGCTGAACGCGAATGGAGTGGGCGAGCTAGTGGCGCCGGCCCTGAGCCCGTCCGAGCGCGTGCAGCTCGACAGCGCGCTGGGGGCGCCGTGAGGTGGAGAGAGCACGCCGTCCTCTTCGCGCGGCTCCGGGGAGCCCGGCGCGGCATGCGCGTGACCGTGGGGGCGGCGCGTCATTCCGCGAGGCGGCGGTCGAACCTGCGAGCGAACTCGGTGGCCACGGTCGCTTCGACCTCGGTCCACGGCGGTGCGGTTCCCAGGCGGCGGGCGAGCGAGGTGACGCCGTAGCCCGCGAGGCCGCACGGCACGATGAACCGGAAGTGGTCGAGGTCGGTGGCGACGTTGAGGGCGAAGCCGTGGCTCGTCACCCAGCGGGAGAGGCGCACGCCGATGGCGGCCAACTTCTCGCGGCCCACCCAGATTCCCGTCAGCCCTTCGATGCGGCCCGCCTCCACTCCGAAGCGGGCCGCGGTGCGGATGAGCACCTCTTCGAGGTCCCGGACGTAGCGGTGCACGTCGCACCGGTCCGGCTTCAGGCTGAGGATGGGATAGCCCACGAGCTGGCCGGGGCCGTGGTACGTGACGTCGCCCCCCCGGGGGACGTCGATCACCTCGATGCCGAGCTCGTGCAACCGGTGCGATGGGGCGAGCACGTGGCCCGGCCGGCCGCGTCCGCTGACGCCGACGGTGATGACCGGGGGATGCTCGAGCAGCACGAGCTGGTCGGCGATGTCCCCGGCCTGCCGGGACCGCACGAGGTCCTGCTGCCGCCCCAGGGCGGTCCGGTAGGGGACCGTCCCCCAGCGGCGGACCTCCAGGGCCGGCGGATCGGCCGCCGGGCCGGCCCCGTCCGAGGCTGCCGGCGCCGCGCTCGGCAGCCCGTGGCGAGAGCCCCGCGCTGCTTCGAGGGCGGCGAGGCGCCCGCCTGCTGACGAGGCCCGACGAGGGAGGATACTGGCCATATTCGACCGTGAGACAACGCAACCGGGAGCCGCACCGGTCAAGGCGCAGTCGCCCGGCAGAGACGGTTGGGCGGCGATCGGAGCCGACGGCGGACGTTTACCGGGCTCAGGCGGAATGCATCGCCGCCCGATGCAGCGGGGACTCGCCACGGGCGGTCAGGGTCGGCGCGCCGCCTCGAGCCACTGCGGATCCTCCAGCGCCGTCTTGACCTGCGCCAGGAACCGGTCGGCGACCGCCCCGTCTATCAGCCGGTGGTCGAAGCCCAGGGTCAGGAACGCGCGGAGCCGCGCGACGACGGCGCCGTCCACGACGGCGGGCCGCGGCTCGATCGCCCCGACTCCCAGAATCGCGACCTGGGGCTGGTTGATGATCGGCATCCCGAGCAGGGATCCGAAGCTGCCGGGATTGGTGATGGTGAAGGTGCCCCCCTCGACGTCCTCCGGTGCGAGCTGCTTCGCCCGCGCCCGCGCCGCGAGATCCTTGATGGCCGCGTCGACGGCGCCGACGTCGAGCCGGTCCGCCGCCTTGACGACCGGCACGATGAGACCCCGGTCGAGGGCGACGGCGATGCCGATGTCGATCCGCTCGTGGTAGACGACGTTCGCGCCGTCGACCGACGCGTTGACCTCCGGGGTCGCGGCCAGCGCGTCCGACACCGCCTTGGCGATATAGGCTAGGTAGCCGGGGCCGGCGCCGTCCGGGACCGCGGCCCGGGCGGCCGCGACGGCCGAGAAGTCGACCTCGAACAGCGTGTGGACGTGGGCCGACGTGCGCCGGCTCTCGACCATGTGCTCGGCGATGCGCCGGCGCATCACGCTCATCGGCTCGACGCGCCCGCCGTTCCGGCCGGGCGTTGGCCCGCGAGCGGCGACGGCGTCGGCGGCGCCTCCGCCCTGCCGAGCCGCCACGTACGCCAGCACGTCGGCCTTGGAGATCCGGCCGCCGTCGCCCGTTCCCGTGACCGCCGCCAGATTCACGCCGTGCTCGGCCGCGAGCCGACGCACCACCGGCGACAACCGGGCGCGGGAGACGGTGCTGACGGGCGGGGCCGGCGGTGACGCCGTCGTTCCCACCCCGGGCGGCTCCACCGCAGCCGCCCCGGCGGGAGCGGCCGCTCCCGCCGGGGCGGTCGACGTTTCGCCGGGCGCCCCGACCTCTTCGGCGCCCCCGATGACCGCGACCACCGAGTGCACCGGCACCGTCTCCCCGGCCGCGGCGCGGATCCGGACCAGGACCCCGGGGACGGGAGACGGTACTTCGGCGTCGACCTTGTCGGTGGAGATCTCGAACAGGGGCTCGTCGCGTTCGACCTGTTCGCCGACGCTCTTGATCCAGCGGACGATCGTGCCCTCGGCGATCGACTCGCCCATCTGCGGCATCAGGACGTCGGTAGGCATTCAGCGCGTTCCAGAGCGATCCGGCGAAGGCCGGACGATGGGCTGGTGGCCGGGGCCGTGCCTCGGCGCCGACTTCCGGCAGGACTCGGGCGGAAAGCGGAGCCCCCAGGCGACGCTCTCCGGGCTAGGCGTCGATCACCGCATCCTTGAGGCGGGCCGCGATGCGCGCCTTGACGACGGTCTTGGCGGAAATCTGAATCTGCTCGCCGGTGGCCGGGTTGCGGCCCACCCGGGCCGGTCGCTCCTGCCGCACCAGCTTGGCGATGCCCGGCAGGGTGAACTCGCCCGTCCGCTTGAGTTCGGCCTCGGACAGTTGCTGCAATTCCTCGAAGAAATCGCGCACCTCGGTGCGCTTCATCCCGAACCGATCACCGAAGTGCGCGAAAAGCTCGGTCTTGACCATTCGTCGAGCGTCTGCCACGGCAGTCTCCCTGGCGGCGCCGACCACGACGGCCGTCGCTGCATTCTGGGACCGGCGCAGCGTCCCGCCAGGATCGCGCCGGTCGTCTGGTTGTCCACAGGGCGGCGGCCCGCGCAGGCCGTCGCCCCCGTTCACGGGTGGTCGGCCTGTCGGCTTCGACCCGGCGGGGTCCGCAATTCGACGCGGGATGTCGACCGCGAGCGGCCGCTGCGTGCGCATGGTCTGCCGTTCGGCGCCCGGTGCGCCGGTGGCGACCGCAATCGATTATAGGGGAATTCGGGTCGCCGTGCCCGCCCTCGCGCCCGCCGCTCGCGTGCTCTCTTTCGCCAGGCGCTCCGCGCCGGCCGCAGGCGACTTTCGGGCGTCCCGGAGAGGGGATCTTGCGGCGGGGCACGGGCTCGCCGCTTCCCGCAACAGCCGCATCGAGCGGCCGGAGCCTTCGTTGCGGGCTGATAGAATCTCCCCTTCATGGTGGAGCCGATCGAGACGTTCCCGAACCCCGAGCCGTCTCGGGACTACGAAATCGTCATCCGGTGCCCCGAGTTCACGTCGCTGTGCCCGAAGACCGGGCTTCCCGACTTCGGCGAGATCCGCATCAGCTACGTGCCTGACGCCCGGTGCATCGAGCTGAAGGCGTTGAAGTACTACCTGGTCGGCTTCCGCGACCGCGGGGTCTTCTACGAGCGCCTGACCAACCGGATTCTCGACGACCTCGTGGCCGCGTGCGCGCCGCGGCGCATGGTCGTCGTCGGCGACTTCTCGGTGCGCGGCGGCATCACCACTACCGTCACCGCCCGCTATCGGCAGCCGGGGTCGGATCCCCCGACCGATCAGGTGTCCGCGCCGTAGGGCGGCGTGGGTTGGGAGCTTCGAACCCGGAGGGGTGAGTTCGGAGCGGCGGATCTTCAGCCGCCCGGGGCGATGGCCGCCGGGGCCGGTCGCGGCGCCCTCGCGTCGCGGGCCTGGCGGCGGGCCGCGGATCGTGCACGCAGTGGTCCGCGGATCGCGCACGAAGCGGGTCCGCGGATCGCGCACGAAGTGGGTCCGCGGATCGTGCCCGCGGATCGTGCACGCAGGGGTCCGCGGATCGCGTACGAAGTGGCCCGCGGATCGCGCAAGAATCTCGTCCGCGGCCCGCGCTCTCGGGCCGGGACGGGGAAACCGGCGGTCGGAGGCATCCGTGGAGACACCGCCCCATCGCGTGGCCGTCGGCGACACACTGGACCTGCATGCGTTCGCCCCGCGGGACGTGCCGTCCGTCGTCGAGGAGTACGTCAACGAGGCGCGCCGGCACGGGCTGGTCGAGGTGCGCTTCCTCCACGGCCGAGGCATCGGGGTGCAGCGCCGCGCCGTGCACACCGTCCTCGAGAGGCATCCCCTCGTCGTCGAGCTGTGGGATGCCCCCGAGTCCCGCCTGGGCGCCACCGTCGCCCGCCTGCGCGCGGCCGGCGAGACGCAGTCCGGCCCCGGGTCCGGCGAAGCCGATGAGCCGAGCGCCTGACCCGGTCCCGCCCGGACGCGTGCCGGCGCCGCCCCGACCGCCCGTCGACGACCGCGAGATGTCCGCGCGGGCGACCCGTCTTCGCGACGAGCTGGTCACGCGGCCCCCCGCCGCCTTCTTCCTGGTCCTGGCGACCCTCGTTGCGGGCGCCGCCGGCGTGACCGCCCAGCCCCGCCCGCCCGAGCTCGAGATCGACGCTCCCGCCTCGCTCCGGACCGTCGCCGAAAGGGTCGCGCGGTTCCCGCCGAGCCGGCTCGCCGACGCCGTGACCCTCGCGGGGCTGAGCGACCCCGGCCCCCCCATCGACGTCCTTCTCATCGCCGAGGGCTCCGAGCTGGCGCGCCGCACCCCGTCCTGGATCTCCGGCTTCGCCGACCCCGACCGCAGCCTCGTCGTCCTGTTCCCCGAGCGCGCGCGCCTCTATCCGACCGACTCGCTCGAGGCCCTGCTGCAGCACGAGGTCGCCCACGTCCTGTTCTCCCGCGCCGCCCGAGGGCGTCCCATTCCCCGGTGGTTCAACGAGGGACTGGCGGTAGCGGCGGAACGGCCGGTCGGCTTCGAGGACCGGTCCCAGGTGGCTTGGACCCGCGTCCGACACGGCGAGATGCCGCTGTCCGACCTCGAGCGCCTCTTCACCGGGGGACCGGCGGCGACCCGCCGGGCCTACGCCGTCGCCAGCGCCCTCGTCCGCGATCTGCTCGACCGACACGGCGAGGCCGGCGCGGGGCGGATACTCGCGGGGCTCGGGCGCGACCTGCCCTTCCCCCGCGCCTTCGAGGCGGCGACCGGAGAGCCGCTCGCCGTCGCCGTCGAGCGCTTCTGGCGCCGTCCGGTGTGGATGCGGTGGGTCGCGTTCGCGGGCCGGCCGCTGTACCAGTGGATGGTCATCACCGCGCTCGCCCTCTGCGCCATCTACGCTCGCCGCCGCCGCCGCGCCGAGCAGCGGCGCCGCTGGCAGGAGGAGGAAGAGCACGAGCTGGCCGAGGACCTGCTGCGGCAGCGCCTGCGCGAGGCGGACCCCCGCGCGCCGGGCAGCGCCTACGACGAACATTGAGAACTCGGGGGCGAACGGCTAAGGCCCTTCGGCTGCCTCCTGCACGCGCGGTCCGCGCAGCAGGTTCTCGACGAAGCACCGGCCCGACCGCCGTGTGGCGTGCGGGCGCCACGGTTCGGCCGGTCGGCCCCGGTCGGGGACCGTCGTCACTCGACCCCCGCTTTCGACCCGTCGCGCGGCGGCTGCGACTTCGGTCCGACTCTCGCCGAGAGGCAGCGGCCGCTCCCCTACGGCTCCAGCCCGAGGAGCCGGGCCGGGTTGTCGCGGATCATCACGTCGATGTCCGCGTCGCTGACGCCCTCGGCGCGCAGCCCGTCGATGAGTGCGTTCAGGCCGTCGGGGTGCAGCGGGTTCCCCGCCTGCCCGAGGTCGGACGCCAGCAGGAAGTGGCGGGCGCCGTAGGTCCGAATGGCGTCGGCGTAGTCCGCGTACGAGAACTGGCCGTTCATGACGGCCAGCCACACGAGCTCGATGACCACGTCGTGATCGGCCATCGCCTGGAGCTGCTCCGGCGTCGGCGACTGGCCGAGCCCATGGGTGACGAGAATCTGCTCGACGCCGCGGGCGCGAGCCTCGGGAATCAGGGCCAGCACTTCCTCCGGCGACGAGTGCCCCATCGCGAGTACGAGGTCGTGCTCGGCGATGAGATCGAAGATCTCACCCAGGGCGGGGTCCATCTCGCCGCCGCGCATGACCGGCACGAACTCTCCGGGGTCGCCGGCACGGGTCATCCAGAACTCGGCGTCGAAGGTCGGCAGCCACACCACCTTGCCCCGCCCGCCGGAGAACGCCACCATCTGCCGCACCACTTCGGCGTTGATGCCGCCGACGGAGTGGTTGAGGGCGACGCCGCCGAAGATCTCGAGGCCAGGCACCTCCTGCATGGCCAGCCACGCCCGGTCCGCGGTCATCGTGAAGTGGTTCTTCAGGACGAGTCCGCGCATGCCGGCCCGCTTCGCGATGCGCGCGATCTCCAGATCGCCGACCGAGCGGGGCCTGGAGTCGGGGCCGGAATGAACGTGGAAGTCGATGACCCCGGCGAGGTCGGTGGTCTGGCCCGCGGCCGGCTGGCCCAGAACGACGCCCATCAAGGCTGCCGCGCCCGCGGCTGTCCACCGTCTCATCACCCACTCTCCCTCTGCTGTCAGGGGCTTCAGTCGTTCACTGATTCCCTGGCCTCGCCCAATCGTCTACGGATTCCACGGTTCTCAGTATAGGAGCAGGGCCGCCCCCAGCGGAACCTCGATCTGAGCTATCGCGGCGGTTACTGGAGGCGGGGGCTGCCGCGGAATCGACGAACCGACCCGCTGTGTTCGCCGCCCGTCGTCCTGCGGGCTGCCGGTGTGCGGCAGCGAATCCGGCGCGTCCACCACCGCCGAGATCTTCCTGTCTGGATCGCAAGTCGACTACGGGTGGCCCGACGAAATGTTCGTCGCCGTCCGTACCGCGGGCGACCCGTGGCTGGCGCTGCCGTTCTTGCGCCGTGTGTTGACGGAGGTGAACCCGCGCGCGGTGCTGAAGGACGTGAGGACGATGGCGGAGCGGCGTGCCGAGATGGGCCTCATCAGCGGCGATGCGCGGTTCCGTCGGTCTCCGCGGAGCAACTTGCGGCTTGACACGCCCCGCTCGATGCCTTACGGTCAAGTAAGGATTGGGGGTAAGGTAATGCAGGCGACGATTACCAGCAAGGGGCAGGTGACCCTGCCCAAACCGATTCGGGACAAGCTCCACCTCAGAGCGGGCGACAAGATCGACTTCCTTCTGGAAGGCGGTGTCTTGCGAGTCGAGCCGGTCACTGCGTCGGTGACGCAATTGAAGGGCATGGCGCCGAAGCCGGCGGCTCCGGTCAGCCTACGGGAGATGGACGCAGCCATCGCGGATGCGGTCGCGCGCCGTTCGTCGGGCCGATGATCGGTCTCGACACCAACGTCCTGGTGCGCTACATCGTGCAGGACGAACCCCGACAGGCCGCCGCTGCGGTGCGCCTCATCGAGGGGGGATGCACGGCGCAGTCGCCCGGCTACGTCAGCGTGCTCGTGCTGGTGGAGCTGGCGTGGGTCCTGACGACCGCCTACCGTCACGGAAGGGTCCTCGTCGCCGCGGTGGTGCGCCAAATCCTGCGAACGGCCGAGCTCACGGTCGAGGATCGCGACATCGTTCTGGCGGCGCTGCGCGAGTTCGAATCCGGCGGCGCCGACTTCGCGGACTACCTGATTGCCCATCGCAATCACACGCGCGGCTGCCCCAGCACCTACACGTTCGATCGGCGAGCGGCCCGCGGCCGCCACTTCGCACTCGTGACCTGAGAACGAACGGTCGCCTCCAGGGCGCCGTCGAACCCGTGTCTCGGCGGGACGGCCGAGGCCTGCGCCGGGCGCGGGGCGGGAGCGGGCGGGATCGTACAATTCCGCTTCAATCGCCTCTCAATGGGGAAGGACCGGTGATGCGAAGCAGAACGTGGATCGTCGTGGGCGTCGTCGCAGTGTGGGCCCTCGGCGGGCTGACCCCGGTCGGCGCCGCCGCACAGGGGGTGGGGCCGGCGCGCGGGGCGCTGGTGGTCGTCGGCGGGGCGATGCAGGACCCCGCGATCGTCGAGCGGTTCGTCCAGCTCGCGGGCGGGCCCGAGGCGCCGATCGTGGTCATTCCGACGGCCGGCGGCGGTGAGACCTACGACCGCTACTACCCGGGGCTTCGCCCGTTCCGCGCGGCCGGGGTCACCGACCTGACGGTGCTCCACACCACGGACCGGGCCGTGGCCGACGACCCCGCGTTCAGCGCGCCGTTGCGGCGGGCACGGGGGGTGTGGTTTCCCGGCGGGCGACAGTGGCGCCTCGCCGACGCCTACCTGGGCACGCGCGTGCAGGAGGATCTCGCCGGGGTGCTGCAGCGCGGCGGGGTGGTCGGAGGCTCCTCGGCGGGCGCGACCATCCTCGGCTCGTACCTCGTGCGCGGCGACACCGCCACCAACACCATCATGATGGGTGACCACGAGGAGGGTTTCGGCTTCCTCCGCGACACCGCCATCGACCAGCACCTGCTGCGGCGCAACCGGCAGTTCGACCTCATCGAGGTCATCGAGGCCCATCCCCACCTGCTGGGCATCGGCATCGACGAGGACACCGCCATCGTCGTCGAGGGCGACGAGTTCGAGGTGATCGGACAGAGCTACGTGGTCATCTACGACTACCAGCGGTTGCTGGACTCGGGAGGCCGGTTCTACTTCCTGGCGGCGGGGGACCGGTACGACCTCAGGCGGCGGCAGGCCTACCGCGTACAGCGGTCGCCGCGCCCGTTCGACCGGGTGGTGGAGCGCACGTGGCCGGTCCGCTGAAGCCTGCGACCCGCCGCCGGGGCAGACATCCTGCCGCCGTCGTCGAAGGACCGACCTGTCGGCCGTATCCGGTCGACCTGGAGCGAGTCTTGCCCGCGGCCGTCGATGCTCGAACACGGAGGGGGACACGGTGGCGTCGCGCGTCGAGTGCCGTCGCGGCGGCTCCGCGGCCGGGCCGGGAAGTGGGGACCGGCGGCTGGAGGGTGCCGCCCGCGGCGGACATGGGGTATACATATTAGCGTTCCGGTGTTCATGTCGTTGGCTGCGGGTCGGTCTCCCGAGTGGGGGTTGCGCCCTCGAGCCGGAGACGCCGCCGCTTCGAGCGCTGGCGTTCCCGAGACTGTTCTGGAGGTGGAAGATGTCTAGCCGGTCGATTGCATGCTCGCTGACCGCGGTGGCCCTCGTGATGCTGGCGCCGGCCGGCGCCGCCGCCCAGACCGAGGCCTCGGCCGCCCCCCGGACCGCGTGGGGCGCCCCTGACCTGCAGGGGGTCTGGGATTTTCGCAGCCTGACCCCGATGGAGCGCCCGGAAGAGCTGGCGGACGACGATAGCTTCTCGCCGGAGCAGGCGGCGGACTTCGCAGCCGAGACGATTCGGCAGCGGAGCCGCGACGCCGACACCTCGGACCGCGTGGTGCCCTACAACGACTTCTGGTTCGACGAGGGAACCGCCGTGACGACCGAGCGCACGTCGCTGATCGTGGATCCCCCCGACGGGCGGATTCCCGACCTGACCGAGGCAGCCCGCCAGCGGCAGGCGGCCTTGGCCGAGGCGCGCAGGGCCGTGTCCAGCCACGAGCCGACGCCCGGCGGCTTCGTCGAGGACCTCGGTCCCGGCGGCCTGCAGGTACGGTGCATTCTCGGCTTCAACTCCGGCCCGCCGATGGCCCCGAGCGCCTACAACAACAACGTGCAGGTGTTCCAGACCGAGGACACCGTCGTCCTCTTCGCCGAGATGAATCACGAGGCCCGCGTCGTGCCGCTCGACGGGCGCGCCCATCTTGCCGACTCGGTCCGTCAGTGGACCGGCGACTCGCGGGGCCGCTGGGACGGCGACACCCTGGTCGTCGAGACCAGGAACTTCCTGCGCGAGACCAACTTCCAGCGGGGTGCGACCACCTCCGACCTGACCCTGATCGAGCGGCTCACCCGCGTGGACGCCGACACGCTGCGCTACGACGTGACAGTGGACGATCCGACGGTCTGGACGCAGCCGTGGACCTACTCGGTGCCGATGCAGTTGAACCCGCAGCCGTTGTACGAGTACGCCTGCCACGAGGGCAACTACGGCCTCTACAACATCCTTGCCGGCGCCGCCGTGGCGGGAGCGGAGCAGTAGCGAGTCGTCCGGCAATCGTCGGACACCGCCCGGGAAGGCGAGGGGAACCGACCCTATCCGCCGGCGACGCCGGCGAGAGGAGTGCGTGATGACGACGAGTGGAACGAGCTCCCGCGAGACGACCCGCAGGGAGATGATGAAGCAGAGTCTGGCATTGGCGGGGGCGGGCGTGCTCGGAGTGCCGGGGTGGACCCTCCCGGCCCTGGCCCAAGACGAGACGCCGGTGCCGTTCACCGACGTGCCCGAGAACTTCGGCCAGCCGAACCCGGCGTCCGCCATCCGGATCTACGACATCCGGAACATCGACGGCCCCTATACGCCGGCCGACTCGTTCTACACCATCCAGCACTTCGGCAAACCGGTCATCGACGCCAACGGGTTCAGCCTGGGGGTGTCCGGCCTCGTGGACCGGCCGTCGACGCTGAGCCTCGACGACCTGCGGGGCATGGACAGCATCGAGATCGACGCCGGCTACGAGTGTTCGGGCAACTCGCGCCGGCTCATCCAGGGGCTGGCGAGCAACGGCCGCTGGACGGGGGTGCCCCTACGCGCGGTGCTCGACCTCGTCGGGGCGCAGCCGTCGGCGCGCGAGGTCGTCTTCTTCGGCGCCGACAAGGGGCCCGAGACCGTCGACTTTCGCGGGACCCCCTACGAGATCGACCAGCCCTTCGCCCGCAGCCTCTCCCTCGACGACGGGATGACCACCGGCCCGCTGCTCGCCTACGCGCTGAACGGGGCGCCACTGACGGTCGAGCAGGGCGCGCCCCTGCGGCTCGTCGTGCCGGGCTGGTACGGCGTGAGCAACGTGAAGTGGCTCTCCCACATCCGCCTGCAGTCGGAACGGTTCCTCGGCAAGTGGCAGGCGCGGTGGTACCGCACCCTGTGGTCGGAGGAGATCGGCGGCGAGACGGTGTGGCACGAGACCGAGGTGTCGCGGCTGCGCGTCAAATCGGTCATCGCGCGGGTGACCCGGGTCGGCGACCGCCACGAGGTGCTCGGCTGGGTCCTCCACGACGGCACGCCGCTGCGCGGGGTTCAGGTCAAGGTGGACGACGGCGCGTGGCAGGCGGCGACGCTCGACCCGTCGACGGGCGGCCAGTACTCGTGGAAGCTGTTCCGGTTCGCGTGGAACGGCGCCACCCCGGGCGAGCACACCCTGGTGTCGCGGGTCACCGACGTCGCCGGCAACGTGCAGCCGACGAGCGACGAACTGTCGGCCATCAAGCAGACCGGCCTCGAGGACAACTCGCAGTTCCCGAGGACGGTGATGATCGCCTGACTCGGTGCTCGCCGCGACCGCGCGACCTGCGTTCGCCCCGGGGGCGCCGGCCCTTCTCGGCTCCCTGGGCCGGTTCGTTCGCGCCGCGGACTCGCGGCGGACCCCGTGGTCGCGTCGGGAGCTTCGCACCCGCCGAACTCCGGCGCCCGGCTTAGGCCCGAGGGTCGACCGGGTTGGTGGGGTTTCGCCGTCGCGAGGCTCCTGAGGGTGTTCGGGCGGTGCTCGGGGTGGGCTCTGCCGGGGCGGCCCGGCGCTATACTGGGAGTTCCCGGGCTCTGAGAGCCAAGAGAGAGGTGGTGGCCATGCTGAAGCGGAGCATCGGTGCGACCCAGGTTGTTGGATTGGTGCTCGCGGTGTGGCCGTCCGTTGCGGCGGGGGGGCAGGCCGAGGCCGGGCCGCCGTCGCGCGAGATCTTCGACCGCTACTGCGTCACGTGCCACAACCAGCGTCTGCTGACCGGCGGGCTCGACCTCGGCGACGTCGACCCGGGGCAGGCCGCGGCCCATGCCCCCGTCCTGGAGAGGGTCGCCCACAAGCTGCGCACCGGGCAGATGCCCCCCGAGGGGCGGCCTCGCCCGGCCCGGGCCGAGATCGAAGCCTTCGTGACCGGCCTGGAGCATGAGCTCGACCGCGTGGCGGCGGCCGACCCGAACCCGGGCCGCGTGTCATCCCGGCGGCTCAACCGCGTCGAGTACGTCAACGTCATCGAGGACCTGCTCGGTCTCGAGGTCAACGGTGAGGAGCTGCTGCCGTCGGACATGGCCGGTTTCGGCTTCGACAACAACGCCGAAGTGCTGTCGATCACGCCGGGGCTGATGTCCCGTTACATCGCGGCCGCGACCAAGATCAGCCGGGCCGCGGTAGGCAGTCCCGACATCCGCCCCGTCATGCAGCTCTACGAGGTGGGGTACGAGCAGCGCGACGTGCGGGCCGGCGAGGACCTGCCGTTCGCGACGCACGGCGGGCTCGCGGTGCGCCACCATTTCCCGCTGGACGGCGAGTACCTCTTCGCCATCCGCCTCAAGCGCAACGAGACCATCGAGACCATCGACGGCATCGCCGAGAACGAGCACCAGATCGAGATCCGCATCGACCACGCCCTCGTCGAGCAGTTCGCCATCGGGGGCAGGTATCCCGGCCCCGACCCCGGCTCGCTCATCGCGGTGCCGGAGGACGACGTGGAGGGTCAGCGGCTGCACGAGTATCGGATGACCGCCGACCACGCCCTCGAGGTGCGGGCGCGGGTCGATGCGGGCACCCGACTGCTGTCGGTCGCGTTCACCGACTCGGCTCCGTCTCCGCATCCGCCGGGGCTGCTGCCGGGCATCCACCAGGTCTTCGTCTCCGGGCCGTTCGACGGCACGGTGCCGGAGGACACCCCGAGCCGCCGGCGGATCTTCACGTGCCACCCGGCGGGCGTGGAGGACGAGGAGCCCTGCGCGCGCGAGATCATCGGCCGTCTCGCCCGCCGAGCCTACCGCCGACCCGTCGGCCCCGAGGACGTCGACCCCCTGCTGGGCCTCTACCGCGAGGGCCGGCGCGAGCGCGACTTCGACGCGGGGATAGAACGGGCCCTGGAGGGCCTGCTGTCGATGCCGCAGTTCCTGATGCGGGTCGAGCGGCAGCCCGTCGACACCCCGGCCGGCGCGATCTACCGGCTGAGTGACCTCGAGCTCGCGACCCGGCTGTCGTTCTTCCTGTGGAAGAGCGTCCCGGACGACGAGCTGCTCGACCTGGCCGAGGGGGGCGTGCTGAGCGAGCCCGACACGCTGGCCGCGCAGGTGCGCCGGATGCTCGCCGACCGGCGGGCCACGCGGTTCATGAACGACTTCGCGGGCCAGTGGCTGCAGATGCGGAACATCTTCTCGCAGGACCCCGACGGGGCGCTCTTCGCCGGGTTCGACGACTCGCTGCGCAAGGCGATGGTCCGCGAGACGCAGTTGTTCTTCCAGAGCCAGGTCCGGGCCGACCTCCCCCTGCAGGACCTGCTGCGGGCCGACTACACGTTCCTGAACGAGCAGCTCGCGCGCCACTACGGCGTCGACGACCTCTACGGCACCCACTTCCGGCGGCACGAGTGGGAGGACGACCGCCGGCACGGGCTGCTCGGGCACGGGAGCCTGCTGACCGTCACTTCCTACGCGAACCGGACGTCGGTGGTGCTGCGGGGCCTGTGGGTGCTCGAGACGCTGCTCGGGGCGCCCCCGCCGCCCCCGCCCCCCAACGTGCCGCCGCTCCCCGAGAGCGACCGCGCCCGCCCCACGTCGCTGCGCGAGCGGATGGAGCAGCACCGCAGCAGCCCCGTCTGCTCGAGCTGCCACGCCCGCATGGACCCGCTGGGCTTCGCGATGGAGCACTTCGACGCGGTCGGACGCTGGCGCGAGCGCGATGGCGGGGCCGAGATCGACGCGACCATCGAGTGGAACGGCGCCACCATCGACAGCCCCCGCGCGTTCCGCGAGGCGCTGCTCGCGACGGGGCACGACTTCGTGCACACCGTCGTGGAGAAGATGATGATCTACGCCCTGGGCCGTGGCCTCGACTACTACGACGCCCCGACCCTGCGGCGCATCGTGCGGGATCTGGAGCACGACGACTACCGCTGGTCGTCGCTGGTCCTCGGCGTCGTCTCGAGCGACCAGTTCCTGATGCGGCGTGCGCCCGAGGCGGTTGACTTGGCGGACGCCGCGCCGTAGGTCGGGGCGCCGCCGGTGCGGAGCGTGAGCGGAGGGCGTATGCGAGAGTCGATTCGGGATTTCACGCTTGCGGTAGCGGCCTTGGCGGCCCTGTTCGCGGCGTTCCAATCGTGGACGACGGGCCGGGACTTGGCGGCGTTCCGTGAGGACTTCGCCGCCGACTTGGCGGCGGTCCGTGAGGACTTGGCGGCGGTACGGGGGCAGTTGGAGACCACGACCGGCGCGGTGCTCGCGCACGTCAACGCGCCGAGCCTGCACGGCGGCCGAGATTGACCGGCCGGCCCAACCGGGGGGGCGCACCGCCTGATGGGACGTGCGATGTCGAAGAACCCAAGCTGACGATCAGGCCGACGCGGAGCCTCTGCTCGCGATAGACTCGGTACTTCCTGGAGAGTGGCCATGTTCATCACCCGCACCCATCTACCCCGCCGCGTCGTGCTGCGCGGCCTCGGCGCCACCGTGGCGCTCCCGCTGCTGGACGCCATGGTTCCGGCCGCGACCGCGCAGAGCCGGACCGCCGCCGCGCCGATCAAGCGCTTCGGCGTGTTCTACGTGCCCAACGGGATGTCGATGCCGTACTGGTACCCGCGGCACGAGCCGGGCCGGCTGGACAGCCTGCCGCCGACCCTGCGGTCGCTCGAGCCGTTCCGCGACCGCGTGACGATCTGCGGCGGCCTCGACGACGAGCCGGCCAACCTCGTCAAGGGCGGCGGCGACCACGCCCGGTCCGCCGGCACGTTCCTGACCTGCGTGCCCTACAAGATGACGAACGGGGCCGACGTCTCCAACGCCGTGTCGGTCGACCAGATCGCGGCCCGCGAGCTGCAGAACGAGACCCAGCTCGCGTCGCTCGAGCTCGGCATCGAATCGAACGCGATGGTCGGCAACTGCGACGGCGGCGCGAGCTGCGCCTACACCAACACCATCGCGTGGCGCACGCCGACCACCCCGCTGCCCATCGAGAACGACCCGCGGGCGGTGTTCGAGCGGCTCTTCGGCACCAGCGGAAGCACCGACCCCGAGGCGCGCATGGCCCGCATGCGGCGCGACCGGAGCATCCTCGACATCGTGAACGAGGAGCTGCGTGGGCTCGGAACCGTTCTGGGGCCGGGCGACCGGGCGAGGCTCGACGAGTACGTGGAGGCGGTCCGGGACATCGAGCGGCGCATCACGATGGCCGAGGAGCAGAGCGCCCGCGAGCTGCCGGTGGTCGACCAGCCCGTCGGGGTGCCGAGCGACTACGCCGAGCACGCCAAGCTGATGATGGACCTGCTGGCCCTCGCCTATCAGACGGACCTGACCCGCATCAGCACGTTCATGCTGGCGCGCGAGGTGAGCGGCCGCGCCTATCCCGAGATCGGGGTGCCGGACTCGCACCACCCGCTGTCGCACCACCAGGATGAGCCGGCGAAGCTGAACCGGCTGCACCTCATCAACGAGTACCACTTCCAGCAGTTCGCGTATCTCGTGGCCAAGCTCGACGCCATTCCCGAGGGCGACGGCTCGATGCTCGACTCGACGCTGTTTCTCTACGGCACCGGCATCAGCGACAGCAACACGCACTTCCACGACGATCTGCCCGTCGCCCTCGTCGGGGGGCAGAACGCGGGCATCTCCGGCGGCCGCTACGTCCGCTATCCCCAGGACACGCCGCTCGCCAACCTGCACGTCACGATTCTCGAGTGGCTCGGCACGCCGGTCGAGGCGTTCGGCGACAGCAACGGCAAGCTTGGCCGGTTGACGGCTTAGGACACTGCGACGTGGAACGGCGCAGAGTCCCGGGGGGGTGGTTGGGCGGCAATGGGGGTCGCAGGCGGCCCTCGCCGATCGAGGCGCCCGACGGCTGGAATCGCGCTACGCGGCCACGATCGCCGGGGGCGCGCGGCCGGCCGGCGGGCCATCCCGAGAGCCGAACGCGGCGGGGCCTCCGCCGCCCGCTCCCGATGTCGATCCTCTCGGCGGCTGCGCCCGCCCTGGCGGCGGCCGCGCTGCTGCTGCCGGCGGCGTCGTCCGGCCAGCAGGGGCCCTACCCAATCTTTACCGAAGCGCATCTCGACGCCACCATGACCACGCTCGGCCCCAACGTGGCCGGCGTGCGCGCCGCGCTCGCCGCGGGCGATCACTCAACCGCCAAGGAGCGGGCCATCCGGTCGCGCGAGCAGCTCGCCACTACCATCACGTTCTGGCGCGACCGCGAGCGGGAGGACGCGGTGGGCTGGCTGCGGACGGCGCTGAATCGACTCGACGCACTCGACACCGCGCTCTCGGCCGAGTCGGTGGACGCGCCGGCGGCCGTCGCGATCGGAGACGAGATCGCAGAGGCCTGCAACGCCTGCCACGCGGTGTACCGCGAGGAGAACGGCGACGGGGGCTACCGGCTGAAGACGAGCGCTTTGCCGTAGATCGAGCCTCCGCGTCTCATGGCCACCGGTGACCTCTTCGCGGTGCCCGGCGCGCGGTCGCCTTGCGCCTGTTCTCGTGGGAGCGAGGAGAGTCGCGCAGCGGGTTCCCGATGAGACTTGCCCGCGCCGGTGTCGCCGAGCGAACCCCGACGCGCTTGACGAGAGGGACGAGAAGATGCTGATTCGGATTGCGGGGTTGGCCGCCGTCGCGGCCCTGACGCCCCTCGCGGTAATGGCGCAGGCAGGCGGGACCGGCGACGACGCGGAGATCCGGCCCTTCGAGATCGCGGTGCCCGACGAGGTGCTCGACGACCTGCGGCGGCGGCTCGAGATGACCCGCCTGCCCGATCAGCTCGACGGCGCGGGCTGGGACTACGGGGCCGAGCTCGACTACGTGACGGAGCTCATCACCTACTGGCGGGACGAGTTCGACTGGCGCGAGCAGGAACGGCGGCTCAACGCGTTCGACCACTTCAAGACGGTCATCGGCGACCTCGACATCCACTTCATCCACCAGCGGTCGCCCCATCCGGACGCGCTGCCGCTCGTCATCACCCACGGCTGGCCCGGCTCGATCGCCGAGTTCGCGAAGATCATCGCCCCGCTGACGGACCCCGTGGCCCACGGCGGGCGGGCCGACGACGCGTTCCACGTGGTGGCCCCGTCCATGCCCGGCTACGGGTTCTCGGACAAGCCGCGAGCGCCGGGCTTCGGCCCCGAGCAGATCGCCGAGGTGAACGCGCTGCTGATGGAGCGGCTCGGCTACGAGCGCTACGGCATCCAGGGCGGCGACTGGGGGTCGATCGTCAGCCGTTGGCACGCGTTCAACCATCCCGACCACGCGGTCGGCGTGCACCTCAACATGCTGGTCGGGGGGCCGCCGCCGGGCGCCGACCCGACCGACGGCGTGCCGCCGGAAGAGCTCGAGCGGTCGCGGGCGCGGCAGTCGTTCTACAACACCGCCGAGAACGGCTACGCGCAGATTCAGGGCACCAAGCCGCAGACCCTCGGCTACGCCCTGAACGACTCGCCAGCGGGGCAGGCGGCGTGGATCGTCGAGAAATTCCGCGCGTGGTGCGACTGCGACGGCGACCCCGAGTCGGTGTTCACGCGGGACGAGCTGCTGACCAACATCACCATCTACTGGGTCACGCAGACCGCGACCTCTTCCGCGCGGCTCTACTACGAGAGCCGGAACGCCCCGACCTCTCGGGCTCCGGGGCGGATCGAGACGCCGACCGGCGCCATCATCTTCCCCTACGAGCTGTTCATTACCCCGCGCCGATGGGCAGAGGCGTCGTACAACATCACCCACTGGACCGAGGTCGAGCGCGGCGGCCACTTCGCGGCGATGGAGCAGCCGGACGTGCTCGTGAACGACCTGCGCGAGTTCTTCCGGCCGTTGCGGTAGGCGTCTTGGCCGCCGGATCCGAGAACCGGCGCTTGCCGTTCGAGAATTGGAGATCGAGACCGATGCACCCAGACATCGACAACCGGCCGGACGACCTTCGACCGATGGCCTCGTGGGAACCCGGCGGCGTGTCCCGCCGCGCGTTTCTCGGTGTCCTCGGGGCGGCGGCGCTGACCCCGCGGACGTTCGCCCAAGGCACACCGCCGATTCCCGTCACCGCCCTGAACCACGTGACCATCAGCGTCTCCGACCCGGCGCGGTCGCTCGAGTGGTACCAGGGGTTGTTCGGCATGCCCATCGCGGCCCGGCAGGCCGACACCGTCATCCTGCGGGTGGGCGATGGGCCCCAGTTCCTGGCCATCGGGGGCGGTGCGAGCGCTAGCCCCGGCATCGGCCACTTCTGCCTCTCCGTCGACGGCTTCGACGCCGACCGCCTCGTGGGAATCCTCGGCGAGCACGGCATCGCGTCGTCCGGGACGTCGGCCCCGATGGAGTCCCGCGTCCGCATGCGCGGGGCGGAGTTCGGCGGGGCTCCCGAGGGGACTCCGGAGCTGTACTTCGGCGACCCCGACGGCATCGTCGTGCAACTGCAGGACGTCACCTATTGCGGCGGTGAGGGGGTGCTCGGGGAGGTGTGCCTCGAGACCCCGGAGCCGGCCCCGACCGAGGGCCTGCTGCGGCTGCGCGACTACAACCACTTCACGGTCTTCGTGACCGACCAGGCGCGCTCGATCTCACTGTACCAGCGGCTCTTCGGGCTGCCCATCGACACCTACCAGGGCGCACTGCCGGTGCTCCGAGTGGGGTCGGGCAACCAGTTTCTCGCCCTCGGCGGTGGCGGCGCCGGCCCGACCGGCCCGACCATCCACCACGCCTGCCTCACGGTGGACGACTTCGACGTCGACCGCATCATCGGCGTGCTCGAGGGCTACGGCGTCACGCCGCGGGGCGAGGCGTCGGGCCCGGCGGGCCCGCTGCAGTCGTACGTCACGATGCGCATGCCGGACCGCGGCGGCGCCCCCGGCGGCACCCCGGAGCTGTACTTCACGGACCCGGACGGCATTCTGCTCCAGCTCCAGGACGCGCGGTACTGCGGCGGGAACGGCTATCTCGGCAACGAGTGCGGCACGCCGGAAAACCCGACGGGGCGCAACGCCTAGCCGCCGGCGGTCGTCGTGGTTCACGGGGAGCAGCGGGCCTCCGGTCAGGGGCGGCGAGGTCTGTCGCACGACCGCGCGGGGCTTGCGGAGAACCCTGGAGGCGGGCCGCGGTCGCGGTCGTGATGTCCGGCTGGTCGCGCGACCGCAGGGTATTGCGAGGAATCGTGGTGAAGGGCGATTGGACCTGCCCGGGGGCCGGTTTCGGGCGATACGCGGGAGGCGGTACGTTGGCCGGCGCCCGCTCGCCGACCGCGAGGCTTCGAGAGCGGCCGGCCGGGCCTGCGGCGGGGCCGATTGGGTTCGCGGCAAAAAAATGTAATTTCCGCTTGCAACCGCGGGTCGAAGTGATCGACAATTCGCCGTTGTAGACCCATGTCGACGCGGCATGGCGTCTCTGCGAGGCGCACAGCGAGGCCGATCCGGTGTCGCGGCCTTCGAGGACTTCGGTAGAGACCAAGGGAGGTGATCGTCCCATGAGCCAGGAGATCATCGAGGTGACAGAGGAGACGACCCAGCCGGGCGTGTCCAGACGGAGTTTCATCAAGGGCGCCATCGCCGCGAGCGCGGCCGTGTCGTCGACCAACTACCTGTTCCGCAGCAACGGCGGGGCGGTGCTGGCCCAGGCGCCGGCGGCCGGAGCCGTCGACCGGCTCATCACCGTGACCGTCAACGGGCGGAGCCGGCGCGTCGAAGTGCCTCCGATGGAGACACTGGCCACGACGCTGCGCTACAAGCTGGGCCTGACCGGGACGAAGATCGGCTGCGACCGTGCCGAGTGCGGCGCGTGCACCGTCCTCGTCGACGGGACGCCCCACTACGGCTGCTCGCTGCTGACGCACTCCGTGCGCGGGCGCGCGGTCACGACCATCGAAGGCCTCGAGGCCGAGGACGGCACGCTGCACCCCATGCAGCAGGCGGTGCTCGAGGAGCAGGGTTTCCAGTGTGCGTTCTGCATGTCCGGGTTCATCATGAACTCGGTTGCCTTGCTGAACGAGAACCCGAGCCCGACGCGGAAGCAGGCGGCGGAGTGGCTGTCGGGGAACCTGTGTCGGTGCGCCGACTACGACAAGATCCTGACGTCCGTCCAGCGGGCGGCGGAAATCACGCGGGGGGCCTGACGTGGCTGACTACAAACTGCTCGGAAAGAACTATCAGACGCCCGACCTCTACGCGAAGGTCACCGGGCGGTCGAAGTACGCCGAGGATCACCGCGCCGAGGGCATGGTCTTCGCGAAGCTGCTCTCCAGCCCCATGCCGCATGCCCGGGTGCGGTCCATCGACGCCGACGCGGCCCTGGCCCTTCCCGGCGTCGTGGGCATCCTGACCCCCGACGACCTGCCGGACGAGGTCGACGCCCCGAACGAGGCGGCGCTCACCATGGAGCCGCGCTACGAGGGCGAGCCGATTCTCGCCGTCGCCGCGGTCAGCGAGCAGATCGCGTCGGACGCGATCGAGCTGATCGACATCGACCTCGAGCCGCTCGATTTCGTGCTCGATCCCCTCGACAGCCTCAAGCCGGGCGGCCCGAACGCCCGCAGCGAGGGCAACACCACCATCGGCCGCGAGCTCGGCGAGATCAAGTGGACTGCGGCGGATCTGGCCGGCTTGGCGCCGGGCGAGATCCCGATGGACGCGGAGGCCGCCCAAGAGTGGTCGTTCGGTGACCTCGAGGCCGGGTTCGCCGAAGCCGACGTCATCGTCGAGGAGCACTCCTACAACCAGTCGACGTCGCACCAGCCGCTCGAGAGCCGGACGACGATGGCGTACTGGGAGGACGGCAAGCTCTACATCTATCCCTCCGTGCAGAGCACCGCGCGCAGCGTGGGCCCGATGGCGCGGTGGGCGGGCGTCGAGCCGTCCAACGTCATCCTGATCAACGAGTTCACCGGAGGCGGGTTCGGCGGAAAGATCAGCGGCTACGTGCACGCGCAGATTCCCATCCTGCTGTCGAAGAAGATCGGCAGGCCGGTCATGATGCGCATCACGCGGCGCGAGGAGAACATGATCGGCCGCGGGCGGCCCGGCGTCCAGGCCCGCATCCGGCTCGGGATGCGCGCCGACGGCCGCATCACCGCCCTCGACATCCATGGCGTCGGCGACCAGGGGCCGTACGGGCGTTCCGGCGACGCCATGAACGTGGCGGGCATCGGGTCGCTCTGCTATCAGCCGCTGGCGTGCCGCATGCGCGGCACCAACGTCTACACCAACACCCCGCCGCGCGGTCCGCAGCGGGCGCCGGGCGGCGTGCAGTCGATGACGATGCTCGAGCCCATCATCCAGAAGGCAGCGAAGCTGCTCGGGCTCGACCAGGTCGAGGTGCACAAGATCAACGCGCCCGAGGGACAGGCGCGGTTCGGCCCGCCGGGACTCAACGGCGAGCAGGGCAACGTGTCGAGCGCGTTCGCCAGGGAGGCGATCGACATCGGCGCCGAGCTCTTCAACTGGGAGGAGCGCAAGCAGCGCAGCGGCCAGCGCAACGGCTCGAAGGTCACCGGCGTCGGCATGACCCTGAGCGCGTACTCGGCCGGCGCCTCCGGCGTCGACGGCCTGTTCGTGCTCAGGCCCGACGGCCGCCTCTACATCCAGTCCGGCGTGGGCAACCTCGGCACGGGGTCGACCTTCGACACCATGCGGGCCGCGGCCGAGGGGCTGGACATGCCCTGGGAGAAGTGCGAGGTCGCCTGGGGTGACACGGGCCGGCATCTGCCCTGGAGTTGCTCGCAGGGCGGCAGCTCGACGACCCACGCCCACACGCGGGCGAACTGGGCCGCCGTGGCGGACGCCAAGCTCAAGATGCAGGAGATCGCCGCGCAGGATCTCGGGGGCGCTCCCGAGGACTACGAGATCGGCGACGAGCGCGTCTACCGCCGGGGCAACCGGTCGCAGGGCCTGAGCTTCGCGAGAGTCGCGCAGCGGGCCATCGACCTCGGCGGCAAGTACGACGGGCACGAGCTTCCCGAGGACATCAACGGGATGACCACCGCGTCGGCGACGGCGCTGGCGGGGCAGGGGCTCATGGGCGTCGCCAAGGACAACTACGAGGAAGGCGGCCGGCGCATGTCGTTCGTGGCCGGGTTCGCCGAGGTCGAGGTCGACATCGAGACCGGCAACATCAAGATCGTCGACTACGCGGCGGGGTCCGACGCGGGCACCATCCTGCATCCCAAGACCTACGAAGGGCAGGTCTTGGGGGGCGCGATCCAGGGCTTCTCGGTCGCCCTCAGCCAGAAGTGGGTCTATGACCGGCGCTGGGGTCTGATGGTGGCGAAGCGGTTCTACAGCAACCGGCCCCCGGGGATCCTCGACGTACCACACGAGGCGCCCATGAGGTGGGGCAACGCCGACCTGCCCGATCCCTTCAACCCGCTCGGCGCGAAGGGCATCGGCGAGGCGGCGCAGGGGGCCGGTTCCGGTGCGGTCGCCAACGCCATCGCCGACGCGCTCGAGTCGTTGGGCGAGGGCAACGGCGACTTCCACCGCTCGCCGGTCACACGCGACATGATTCTGACCAAGCTCGAGCAGGCCCCGACGGGTCACGATCGGCTGACGGCTCACGTCTGAGGAAGGGGAGGCGATCACCATGAAGGGCGTTATTCGCGACGTAATACCTCAACTCGAGCTGTTTCAGCCGGCCAGCGCCGACGACGCGCTGGCGCTGCTGGCCGAGCACGGGTCCGATGCCTGGGTGTATGCCGGCGGGCTCGACACGCTCGACTGGTTCAAGGATCGGGTGAAGCGGCCGCGGGTGGTCGTGGACCTCGGCGGCATCGAGTCGATGCGCGAGATCCGGTCGACCGCCGACGGGATCGAGATCGGGGCGATGGCGCGGCTGATCGACGTGGTCAATCACCCCGACATCCAGGAACGGTTCCCGGCCCTGGCGTTGTCGGCCAAGACCGCCGCGTCACCGCAGATCCGGAACCAGGGCACCATCGGCGGCAACGTGGCGCAGGACACCCGTTGCTGGTACTACCGGGACGGCTGGACCTGCTACCGGGCCGGCGGCAACATCTGCTACGCCAGCCCGCCGACCGCGATGAACCGCGAGCACTGCATTCTCGGTGCGAGCCGGTGCGTCGCCGTCAACCCCTCCGACACCGCGCCGGTGCTCGTGGCCCTCGACGCCGAGATGGTCATCCGCCGGGGCCGCGCGGAACGGGTGGTTCCGGCCCGGGAGTTCTTCGTGGGGCCGGAGATCGACATCGAGCGGATGACCGCGCTCGAGGCAGGCGACCTGCTGATGTCGATTCGGGTGCCATCGACCTGGGCGGGGACGCGGGTCTACTTCGAGAAGGTCCGTGACCGCGACACGTGGGATTTCGCCCTGGTCAACGTGGCGACCGCCCTGCGCGAGAGCGGTGGCGTCATCCAGGACGCCCGCGTCGTCGTCAACGGCGTGGCTCCGACTCCGGTCCGGCTGACCGCAGTCGAGAACGCCATCCGCGGGCAGGCCCGCAACGAGCAGACCGCGAACCGGGCCGGCGACATCTCCATCCAGGGGACGGCGCCGCTGACCCACAACGGGTTCAAGGTCAACCTGATGCGGAACCTGGTGCGGCGGTCCATCCGCGACGAACCCATGAACGAGGTGTAACGCAGCGCTTCGATCGGGAACGACTGAAGGGCCGGGCCCCGATGGGCTCGGCCCTTCGCTTTGTACGGCGGCGCCGCGGTCGCCGCAGCCGGCCTGCGCGCTCATGTCCGGTCTCGGTCAGGGTCGAGGGTCGCGCGCGGGAATGGTGACCGGTCGGCCGAGGGACGATACGACCTGCCGTCGGACCGCCCCGGATACGATAGACTACAAGCTCGCACCGGAACGGAGGTTGGGCGATGGGAACTCAGGGCAAGGGAGCGGTCCGCGGACAGTCACGGCGGCGGTTCATTCGCCGCGCCCTCGGCGGCGGGCTCGGGGCGTCGGTGGTGGGAGTGGCCACGGGCGCGACCCGCCCCGCCGCGCAGGTCGGCGGTCCCATCCGATCGTTCGACCACGTCGCGGCGCCGATGCGGAACACCGAGGCCATGGTGCAGTTCTACCGATCTCTCGGTTTCGGGGTGATGGAGGGCGAGCGCATCTGCTCGGTGCACTTCGGCGACAGCAAGATCAACTTCCACCGTCCGGTGGCGTGGCAGGACGCGAGCTTCACGCTCCGCGCTCCCGCCGCCGTCCCCCCCTGCGGCGACTTCTGCTTCGTCTGGGACGGGACCGAGGCGGCGCTCGAGAACTTGCTGGCGGGCGCGGGGGCGGAGGTCATCACGGGGCCCGCGCCACGCACCGGCGGTCGCGACGGCGGCGCGGCGGAGGGCATCAGCCGCTACATCCGCGACCCTGACGACAACCTGCTGGAGTTCATCGTCTACTGATCCGCGGCCGCTCCCGGATGGATCCACAGTCATGGATTCCAGCGCCGGGCGGGGGCGGGTCGGCCGGATGCCCTCACGCGTCTGGTCCGCTCCGAGACGCGCCGCTGTGGATGCACCGATGCCGGAAACGCTGCGCGGCTTGGCGATTGGCTTGGCAGCCACGTGCCTGGCGTGCGGACCCGGACCGTCCGCACCCGCGGTGGAGCGCGAGCCTCTTTGGATCGCGGTCGTGCAGACGGGCGGCGCCCTGATTCCCTTTGCCCGTCACGGCGACGACGGGTGGGACCCTCCCTGGCCCGCGCCGTTCGACGCCGAAACCGGCGGTCCCGATGACGGGGGAGAGCTGGTCCCTCCGTCCCGGGCTGACCGCGAAGCACGGTCACTGCCGATGCCCCCCGTCGAGCAGGACTCCCAAGGCGGCAGAATCGCCGCGCCGATGCAGTGGCGCTTCTACTCGCAGACGGAGCAGGGCTCCGCGCTCGCGGTGGAGAGGCTGCTGCTGGCCGAAGCTCACTGCATGATGAGTTGGGTATTGGGTTTCGGCGACCGCGAGCTGCCCCGCGTCGAGGGGACGCGTGACGTCGCCGGCGTGGCGTTCAACCATCCTCTCGAGGTCGTGTCGGCCCAGGAGGAGATTCCCGGGCTCGACCGGATACGCGCCGAACTTGGGTTGGTCGACGTCGCCGGTGTCGACGACCCGATGCAATCGAGACGTCTCGTCTGGCTGGGCTTCTATCGGCTGGACGGCGTCGGCATCATCGGCGTCGTGAACGACCGACGCGACGAGGGCGCGAGCTGGCTGGTGGTGGAGATCGACGGGGACGAGGGCCGCATCGCCCACCGCGTGTTCGGCGGCGGCTGCTGATCGCTCCGATCCGCCGCTTTTCTCGACGAAGCGGGGCGCCCTCGAGGTCTTTACCGGCGATCTCTACGAGCTGCTGGTGCGGCGGTGTGGAGACGTCGAGGAGAACGCTGGGCGCGACCGCCGGTCAATGGGCGGCGCACCCCACCGTGTCGCCGACCCCGAGTGTGTCCTCACGGCGCCGCCCGCGGCGGCGGTGTCAGAAGAACCACGTGAGGGACACATAACCGACGGCGCTCAGCAGGCCGTAGGCGGAAGCCAGGAGCTGGCCGGCGGCCGGCGTGTCGGCGCCGACGCCGAAGAAGACGCCGCCGGCAATGGATGTCTCGTCGCCGGCCGAGTACGAGAAGCTCGGCGCCACGATGGCGCTCCGGTCGTTGAGGTTCCAGAGCCAGAGGCCGGCCACGTTCAGCAGCGGGTGGATCTGGTAAGACGCCTGCACGGCCGCCTCGTCGCGGCCGAACACCTGGTACTCGGCCCGCAGGAACTCGGGCGACTGGAAGATCCGAAGAAAGTCCTCGGGCGCGGCGGCGCCGCGGCCGTCATGCTGGTACTCGACGACGAGGCCCATGTCGCGGCCGTAGACCGACAGCCGTCGGTCGAGGCCGATGGCGCCCCGCCCGGACACCGTGCCCTGGAACTCCCGTACCACTGCCTCGAAACGGATCGCCCAGGCCCCCAGCCCACCTGCGGCGCCGAGCGCGCCAGCCGCGTCGCCATAGAGGGTACCGCCCCACCCCGAGACCTCCCAGTTCCGCCAAGTGGTGAGGCCGCGCGCCAGCATCGTCCTTTCCTCGCCGACGAGGGTGCGGCTGGGCCTGAACACGACGTCGATCTCGCTCAGGGGACCGGGGTAGATGCGGGCGCGCGCGGCGTCGACGCCGCCCCGGTAGACGCGGAACGGGTCGGCGGGGCTGAACGGGATGAACGGGTCGGCGGGAGTGAGGAACAGGGTCGTGCCCCACGACACCGCCTGCCGGCCGACGCTCACCTCGACCGTGTCGTTCGGCTGCCACGCGACGTTGAGCCGGTCGAGCCGGTGCAGCCACTGGACATGGTCCCGGTCGACGGCGGCCCACTGGAGGTCGAACCACTCGCCCCCGGCGGGGACCGCACCCAGTCCGCCCAGGAGGCCGAAGTCGGTGTCGTCCTGGCGCACGGTGAGGGCGTGGTCGTAGGCGACCTCCACCGCGAAGGGACCCAACACCGGTTCGGTCGTCAGCCTCAGTCGGTTGAAGACGCTGGCGCTGGCGTCGCCGAGGCTCGTCGGGCCGGTGAACAGGGGCACGGTCTGGAGATAGCCGGTCAGCCAGCTCGACTGGGCGCGGGCGGGGCCCGGGCCCAGCGCGACCGCGACGAGCGCCGCGGCGGCCACGAGCACCCCGCGCACGCGGGGGCTCATGTCGAGGCTCCCGTCATCCGTCCCATCGACCGATGGAGCAGGCCGCGTGCGCCGGGGATCATGTCCGGGGTCTCGTCCGCGTCGATTCGACGGGTCATGCCCGGGTCTCGTCCGAATCGATGCGGCCGTCGATCATCCGGACGAGCCGCCGGGACCGCTCCATGACCCTTGCGTCGTGGGTGGCGAAGACGAACGTCACCCCCAGCTCCCGGTTCAGGTCGGCCATGACGTCGAGCAGGGCCGCGCTTGCCGTCGAGTCGAGGTTCGCGGTCGGCTCGTCGGCGAGCACGAGGGAGGGCCGGCTCGCCACCGCTCGCACTACCGCCACTCGCTGCTGCTGACCCCCCGAGAGCTTCCCCGGTCGGCGGTCTTCGAGGCCGGTCATGCCGGTCCGCTCGAACAGCTCGTGCACCCTCGCCCGGCGCTCGTCGGCGGCGACGCCCTGGAGCAGCATGGGGAACTCGGCGTTCTCGAGCGCCGTCAGCACCGGCAGCAGGTTGTAGGCCTGGAAGACGAAGCCGACCTGGTCGAGTCGGAGCCGGGACAGGTCGCGGTTCGACATCGCGGTCACGTCCCGGCCCGCCACTTCGACCCGGCCCTCGCTGGGGCGCGTGAGGCCGCCGATCAGGTTGAGAAGCGTCGTCTTGCCCGACCCCGACGGCCCCGCCAGCGCCGTGAACTCGCCCCGCCCCACGGTCAGGCTGACGTCGCGGACCGCCTGCACCTCCTCGGCTTCCTGGTGGAAGACCTTCCAGACGCCCTCGGTCCGGACCGCCGCGGTATCGGTGTCGCTCATGGAGTCGCTCGCGATCGCCGGAGTCACCGGTCGAGCTTCATCATTCGAGCTGCGTCGCCGTCGTCGCGCCGGGCCGGCCGCACCGGGGCGACGACGGCGCGTCCGACGCAGGTGTCATCGGTCGAATTTCATCGCCTCGGTCACGTCGAGCCGCGCCGCCCGCAGGGCCGGATAGACCGACGCCGCTGCGCCGACGAACAGGATGAACAGCAGCACCTGCACGAGGCGTTGGGTCCGCAGCAGCGGGAAGATGATCGGCTCGATGACGACGCCCGAGAAGGTCATCTCGTCCATCAGGGCCGAGAAGTCCAGGCCGCCGCTGAAGAAGCCCCAGGTGACGGCGAGCCCGAGGCCGACGCCGACGAAGCCGCTCGCCGCGGTCAGGGTCAGGCCCTCGATGAGCACGATCGTGCCGGTCTGCCCCGGCGTCAGCCCGAGCGCCCGCAGCACCGCGAACTCGCGGCGGCGGTGCAGCACGGACATCAGCACCGTGTTGACGATGCCGAAAGCGATGATCGTGAAGATGAACCCGTGGGTCAGGTAGCCGCCGAAGTCGTCGATGGCCACCGCCGCCGCCAGGGCCGGGTTCGCCTCGCGCCATCCCATCACCCGGGCGTCCCCGCGGGCGATGGGCCCCTCCAGGGCGCGCTCGACCCGCGCGGCCACCCCGGCCGTCGCGGCGCTGTCGTCCAGCACCGCCCCCACGTTGGTGACGTCGCCCGACGACCCCAGCCACTCGTCGGCGGTGGCCAGCGGAATGTGCACCAGAAGCTGATCCACCTCCGGGACGCCGGTCCGGAAGATGCCGACCACCCGCAGGAGCTGTCCCGCGATCTCGCGATCGGCGTCCTGCGCCTGCACCACGAAGCGCGAGCCGAGCCGCAGATCGAGGCGGTCGACCAGCTCCACCCCGACGTAGGCGGCCAGCCTGTCGTCCGGCTCGAGATACCGTCCCTCGATCAGTCGGTCGTCGATGGGGCTGAACGCGGCCTCCGCCGCCGGATCGACGGCGACGATCTGAGCCGGCCGCGAGCCCGCGGCCGAGCTCGCGAGCCCGGTGACGGCGAGCTTCGCGGTCGTCGCCACCACGCGGAGGGCGACCTCGGGCGACGCGAACGCCTCCTCGGCCGCGCGGCGTACCTCGGCCGGCAGGCGGTCCTCGATGCGCCGGCTGACGCGGAACTCGGGGCGCTCGATGGTGACGTGCCCTTCGCCGAGCCGGACCCCCGAGTCGATCCACTGCTCGTGAGAGCCGTCGCCGAGCGAGAAGGTGAAGACCATCAGGGCGCCCCCGACGATCATCGCCGACGCCGTCAGCACCGTCCGCCGCACGTGGCGGCGCAGGTTGCGCATGGCCAGCAACACCAGCACGCGAGCGTGCATCGGGGGGCGCGGGGCAGGGGTCGATGGCATCGTCACAATCCCGACAGGGTGTCGGCCGGCGGCACTCGCGCCGCCTTGGCGGCGGGGTAGAGGGCCGCGAGGAGGGCGGTCAGGACGAGTCCCAACGCCGCCCACGTCCAGCCTGCAGGGTCGTAGCCGACGCGCAGGCTGGGCTCGAGCAGCGCGCCCTGCAGGGTGACGCTGCCGAAGAGCCACGCCAAGCTGGGGGGCGCGGTGGCCCACCACACCATCAGGGGGAACGTGACGGCCGAGCCGATGGCGAGGCTGAGGAGGCCGACGGCCGCGGCCTCGGACAGCACCGTGCCCATGATGGCCCGCGGGGTCGCCCCGAGGGCGAGCATGACCGCGAACTCGCGCCGGCGCTCGAACGTCGCCATCAGCATGGTGTTGGCGATGCCGAAGCTGGCGATGGCGAAGATGATGATGATGAAGATCCAGTACGTCGATTCGGCGAGGCCGACGTAGTCCACCAGCACCGGGTTGAGCACCGTCCAGGACGCCACCTCGATCTCCCGGTTGCCCGCGTCTATCGCCACGGCGAGGCGGGCGGCGACCGCGTCGGCCTCGGCCGGGTCCGCGGTGGCGACCGCGATCTCGTGGATGCGGGCGGGGTCGAGGTAGATCAGCGCCTGGAGATCGCCGATGGGGAGCACCGCGGTGCGGGCGTCGAACTCGACGAGCCCGGTCCGGAACACACCCGCCACGGTGTAGAGGTCATTGGCCATCGATCCGTCGGCGGCCGACCCCACCAGCACCAGCTCGTCGCCCACGCCGGCCGCGAGCTGTCGGGCCATCTCTTCGCCGATGAGCATCTCGAAGGCGCCGGGCTCGGGCAGCCTTCCGTCGACCAGCTCGTCGAGGAAGCGGGTCAGCGCCACCTCGCGCTCGGGATCGACCCCCAGGAACATGCCGGCCGAGGTCGCCTCGCCCGAGCTGACGAGCCCTCCCGCGTACACCCGGGGCGCCGCCGCCGTCACCCCCTCGTCGGCGTCGATGGCCTCGATCATCGCCTCGACGTCGACCCCTTCGCGCCCGCCGAGGGTGTCGTACATGCTGCGGTCGGGCCGGTACTCGGCGTCGTGGATCTCGATCTGGCCGCTGACCAGCGAGGTGGCGTTCTCGACCAGCTCGGCCATGATGCCCCGCATCCAGCCGATCATGAACACGACGGCGAAGAAGCCCACGGCGAGGCCGAGGGCGGTCAGCACCGTCCGGCGGGGGTTCCGGCCGATGTTGCGCCAGCCGATGCGCGGCCAGGGCCGTTCGCGCATCGGCGGCTACCGTCCGCGCTGCAGGGTGCGGAGGGAGAAGAAGGAAGTGTCGAGGTCGACGTCGAACTCCAGCTCCTCGTAGCGGAACGAGGTCCGCTCGTCCGGCTTGTCGGCCGGGACCATGTCCATGACGCCGGGGACGAGGCGGCCGCCCATCTCGGTGAACGCGCTGTACTCCATGGTGCGGGCGAGCTCGCCGTCCTCGTCGTAGTACCGCGCCCAGAGCGGCATCGAGTCCCGCTGCCGGATCAGGAACGCCATGTGGCCCCAGACCACCGCCGCCTCCGGCTTCGGAGTCAGGCGGAGCTCCCACACGTCGACGCCGTCGCGTTCGCCCTCGAAGGCCATCTCGATGTCGTAGTCGTCGACGAGCCGGCTCTCCTTCACGAGGTCGTCGTTGGTGAAGTGCGACCCCATCCACGAGCCGCCCATCATCGACGCGGGGATCTTGATCGTGCGGTCGACCTTGGGAAGGTAGTTCCAGATGTCGTCGCCGGCCATCAGGGTGGCCGTGCCCGCGTCGCGCCGCGGGGCGCGCAGGCGGACGAGTGAGTAGTCGGTGCCGAGCGACCACACCTCCATGGTCATCTCGCGCTCCCAATGCTCGGTCACCACCTCCATCGTGGCCACGCCGCGGCTCGAGTCCCCGCGCATCAGACGGTCGACCCGGTCGATGATCTCCATCGGGTCGGTCTGCGCCGCCGCGGTCCCCGCCCAGAGGCCCGCGGCCATTCCGAGGAGCAGAATCTGCGCGCACGATCGGAACATGAGCATCCTCCCTGACATCGGACCCGGGTCAATCGCACAGTCTAGCGCATTTTGCGCGGCGCGCCGCCGGCGAACTAGCGCATTTTGCGCGGCGCGCCGCCGGCGGCGAGGGGGCGAGGTCAGGGCGAGGTGAATCCAAGCCCCCGGAATCCCGAGCGCCGCCCAGCGTCGCTGCTTCCCGGGCCGGTTGCGCCACTGCTCGGGCGGGGTCGCCGGGCGGTCGTTTCCGTGGGCTGATTCCGGATTGCTGCTTCTCGGGCCGGTTGCGCCACTGCTCGGGCGGGGTCGCCGGGCGGTCGTTTCCGTGGGCTGACTCCGGATTGCTGCTTCCCGGGCCGGTTGCGCCGCTGCTCGGGCGGGGTCGCCGGGCGGTCGTTTCCGTGGGCTGACTCCGGACTTGGCGTCAGAGCCCCGCCTGTTCCTTGACGTAGCGCGCGACCTGCTCGTGGGTCGCGAACCACGCGCCGCCCTTCGCCACGATGTGGTCGATGAGCGCCTCGAGGATGACCATGCGCGAGCGGTGGCCGATGATGTGCGGGTGCGTGGTCAGGAGGAACATCGTGCCTTCCTCCCAGGCCTTGTCGAACTCGTCGATGTAGACCTGCAGCAGCTCGCGTGGCGGCGAGTAGCTGGCGCCCCGCGGGTTCAGCAGCGGCGCGTCGTCGAGAATCCACTCGACCGGCAGCTCGACGATGCCCGTCGGCTCGCCGTTCTGCATCAGCTCGTAGGGCCGGTCGTCGGCCATCAGCGAGCTGTCGTAGAGGAAGCCCTGCCCCCGGATGATGTCGAGGGTGTTGGGGCTGAAGTTCCACGACGGGGCGCGGTAGCCGACGGGGCGGCTGCCCGTCACCTGTTCCAGGTAGTCGGTGGCGCGGATGACGAGGTCGCGCTCGGTCTCGGCGTCGAGCTCGCTGTTCAGCTCGTGGATCCAGCCGTGGACCGCGAATTCGTGCCGCCCCGAGGCGGCGATGACGTCGACCATCTCGGGCCGCAGCACGAGGCTGACGGCGGGAATGAAGAACGAGGCGGGGATCTCGTGGCGGTCCATCAGGTCGACGACGCGCTGCAGGCCGACCCGCGCGCCGTACTCGCCCTGCGACATCGCCCCGATGGACGGCTCGGCGTTGCGTGCGATCTGGATGGTGTCGTTGTCGACGTCGAACGAGATCATCACCGCGACGCGGGCGCCGTTCGGCCAGGAATCGGGCTGGAGGCTGCGGCCGGCCCGGACGCGGTTGGCGATGGCCCGGATCTCGTCGAGGTCGAGGTACAGACCCGGTTGGCTCGTCCGGGTGGTCTGAGGCGCCAGCGCGGCGGCGCCCGTCGTCCAGTCGAGTGACACGAATCCGGCGAGGGCGCCGAGAATCGTCGCGACGAGCGTCGGCGCGCTTTTCCTGAGCTTCTTGAACGTCATCGTCACTGTTCCTCGCTGTCCTCGGTCTCCTCGGTGGTCTTCGCCTCGTGGGGCTGGCTCTCGCTGACAGGTGGGTTGTCGACGTGCTCGCCGAAGAACGCGGCCCAGCGCCGTAGCCGGTCCACCTGGTGGAGCGGCTCGACGATGCCGTGGCCCTCGCGTGGGAACCGGACCAAGGTGACGTCCTTGCCGAGGTCTCTCAGCGCCCGGTAGAACTCGACCGACTGCTCGGGCGGCACGCGGGTATCGCTGCCGCCGTGCATCAGCAGCACCGGGCTCGTCACGTCGGCCGCGTAGGTGATGGGCGAGTGCTCACGATAGTTCTCGGTAGCAGTCCATGGCGTCCCGCCGAAGAACGACGCCAGGTAGTCCTGGAGGTCGTTGGTGCTGTACATGCTGAACAGGTTGGTGAGGCCCGCCCCCGGCGACACCGCCTTGAACCGGTCGGTCTGGGTCACGATCCACGCCGACAGGTACCCGCCGTAGCTCCACCCGTAGCACACGAGGCGGTCGGGATCGGCCCACCCCATGGCGACGGCGTGGTCCACGCCCGTCATCACGTCGTCGTAGTCGGTGACGCCCCAGGCGTCGATGTTGGCGTTCACGAACGCCTGGCCGTAGTTGGTGCTGCCCCGGAAGTTCGGCTGGAGGACGACGTAGCCGTTGCCCGCGAAGAACTGGGCGGCGGCGTTGAAGGCCTCGAGCGACGCCCCGGTGGGGCCGCCGTGGGGGTTGACGATGAACGGATACGCGCGGCCCTCCTCGTAGCCGACGGGCTTCGTCAGCACGCCCTCGATGGTCTCGCCGTCGCTGTTGGTCCAGCGCACCGTCTCGACCGCGCCGAGGCGCACGCCTTCGTCACGGAGCCACTTGTTCGCGTCGGTGAGCCGGACCGGCTCGCCGTCGGCGGTCGCGGTGTAGATCTCGCCGGGCCGGTCGGGGCCGGTGCGGACCCACGCCCACCGCGTGCCGTCGTCCGAAAGCGTCCACGCGCCATTGCGCCCGCCCGGGGCCGACGCGGTGATCACCGCGCCCGACTCGATGCTGACCCGGAACAGGCCGGTGGACGTGCCCTCGCCGGTGGACCAGTAGACGAACCGTCCGTTCGCCGACCAGATGGGGGTAGTGAACTGCCGGTCGACGTCTTCCAGGAGGATGCGCGTGGGCCCCCCGTTCATGTCGGCCAGGTAGAGCTTGTTGTGGTGCGTGTTGCTCGAGGCGGTCGCGTTCGAGGCGAACGCGATGGTCCTGCCGTCGGGCGACCAGCGCGGCGACGTGTCGCTGCCGCCGTTCTCGTGGAGGAGGCGCCGATCGCCCGACGCCACGTCGACGACCCACACGTCGCTCCGCCAGTTGTCGTTGGCGGTGGGGTTCGGCCGGGTCTCGAAGGCGACCCGCTTCGAGTCGGGCGACCAGTCGGGGTTGCGGACCGTGTAGTCGCCCTCCGTCAGCCGCCGCGTCTCCGACGCCTCGAGGTCGTGCAGCCAGAGGTGGGTCATGCGGTGCAGGGCGTCCACGACCTCGGCGTCGCCCTCTTCCTCGCGGCGCTTCTCTTCCTCCTCGGGGAGCGGATCGCGCGCCGTGAACAGGAGAGACGAGCCGTCCGGTGCGAACTCGAACGACTCCACCGATTCTTCGTGCTCGGTGACCTGCCACGCCTCGCCGCCGTCGGCGTACAGGAAGTACACCTGCGTCTTCGCGTCCTCTTCGTCGCCCCGCGCGGCAAGGAACGCGACCATCTCGCCGTCGGGCGACCATGCGGGGGCGGTGGCGCTCCGCCGTCCGCGCGTGAGCTGGCGGTTGCCGGTACCGTCGACGCGCACGCGCCAGACGTGGGTGACGGCATCGAGATCGGGGTCGTCCATGTCGCGCGACCGCACGGTGTAGGCGACCCACACGCCGTCGGGCGACAAGGCGGGTCCGCCCACCTGGTCGATGCGCAGGGTGTCGCGGGCCGAGAGGACTCGCTGAGGCGCCGCGTCCTGGGCCGGGCCGAGGCCGGGGGTGGCGGCAAGGACGAGCGCCGCCCCCGCGCCGGTTACGACCGTCCGCCATCGCTGACCCTGCATGTCACCCTCCCTTGGAGCCCCGGCCGGCCGCGCGCTACCGCCGGAGCCAGCATCACCGGACGCGGACGGCGTGCTCGCGGCGTACGGCAACGCAACCTGCGTGGGCGGTGAGCCGCGTCACGCGCTCGGCCCGCGGTCGGCCGAGCCTTCACGGGGCGCGGACGCCTGCGAGCCCCGCCGAGGCCCGGCGGCCGATCCCGGCGCGGCGGGCGCTCTCCATCACCGGCCGCCGACCCGAGCGTCGACGGAGCCGGCTTCCGGCTGCAGGCTCAGTCGCCGGCGATCTCCTCGTAGACGGCGGTGAGGAAGCGGTTCGGGTCACCCCACTTGTCGTTGAACTCCGCCGTGGGGTCGGCGGCCAGGACCTCGTCGTAGCTGCCGGCGCCTCCCTTCACCAGTTCCTCGACGCGGCCGGCGACGGCGATGACCATGTCGCGGAACTCGATGACGTCCTCGCGCCCCGAGATCACCCCGTGGCCGGGGAGGATCTTCGTGTCGGGCCCCGCCATGCCGGCGAGGATGCCGAGCGAGTCGATGGTGCCCGACAGCGTGCCGCCGTTGCCGCGGTCGATGACCGGGAACGCCACGGTGCGGAACATGTCGCCGGTGTGGATGACGTCGGAGTCGACGAAGTGGATGATGCTGTCGCCGTCGGTGTGCCCCGGCGGCATCGGGATGACGTGCACCTCCTCGCCGTTGAGGTGGATGGTGACGTCCTCGCTGTAGGTCAAGACCGGCAGGGCCTCGGGCGGCCGGTTCAAGGCGAGGCGGCTGCGCACCCGGTCCTGGGCGATGATCGGCACGCCCATCGCCGCGAAGTTCGCGTTGCCCCCGGTGTGGTCGCCGTGGACGTGGGTGTTGATGAGGAAGCGGATGTCGCCGTTCGAAATGCCCTGGACGGCGGCGTAGATGCGCTCGCTGAGGGGCGCGAACTGGTCGTCGATCATGACCACCCCCTCGTCGCCGATGGACAGGCCGATGTTGCCCCCGCGCCCCTCCAGGTAGTGCACGGTGCCGGCGACGTGGTGGGTCGAGATCTCGACCTCGGAGAAGTCGGGCTGCGCGCCGAGCCCGGCGGCCACGGTGAGCGCGGCCACGGCGGAGAAGGCGAGCGAGACGGCGAGCCGCGCGGGTGTCCTGGTCTTCATGGTGTTCTTCCTCGTGGGCGGTGACGGATGTGTCGGCTGAATCAGACGACACCCATCATACCGAAAACGACGGATCCGGTCCGCCCGCCCGATGGCTCGCGACCGACCGTCGGAAACCGACGGGTCAGAGAATCGAGGGACCTCGGCGGAGACCGGTGAAGCACCCGAGCCTCCAGCTCCAGCTCCTCCCCCTCGTGTTTCCTCGGAAGACCGCCTTCGATCCGTAGAATTGGAGCTCGCTAGGCTCAGAGGCGAGATGGGGTCTTCCGCCCCTGGAGAGAGACTGGCGACGCTCGAGGCCAAGCTCCTGTCGCTTGCTTCCACCACCGACCTCGAGAAGGCGAAGAGATGGGTCGTCGTTGGGCTGGCATCCGCCGCGTTCAGCTTGCTGGCCTTGATTGTTCGAGTGCTGACGTGGTTCGTCGACCCCCCGGGAGGCTGAGGTGCCTCCGTTCAGCAGGCGATTGCCCATTACCGTGGATGGCCGCCGCAGGCGGCTGAACTGTTATAGGATCGCTTTGCGTGTTCCGGCCGAATCGAGGAGATGGCGGGTGAGCGGATCGATGCAGGGGCTCCTGGCACGGACGGCGGCGGCGCTGACGGTCGGCGCCATCGTGCTCGGCGGGGCGGCGGCCGCGACCGCGCAGCCAGCCCCCGGCGGTGACGCGTCGGCCGAGCGGGCCCTGCTCGACCGCTACTGCGTCGCCTGCCACAACGAGCGGATGCGGGTCGCGGACCTGACCCTCGACAACGTCGATGTCGGCGACGTGGGCGCCCACCCCGAGGTCTGGGAGAGGGTGGTGCGGAAGCTGCGGGCCGGGGCCATGCCCCCCGCCCCCCGCCCGCGCCCCGACGCGGCGACCTACGAGGCGTTCACCGCCTGGCTCGAGACCGAGCTCGACGCGGCGGCGGCGCGGAACCCGGATCCGGGGCGCACCGACACCTTCCATCGATTGAACCGCAGCGAGTACCACAACGTCGTCCGGGACCTCCTGGCCCTCGACGTCGACGTCGCGGCGCTGTTGCCGGCCGACGACGGCAGCTACGGGTTCGACAACATCGCCGGCGTGCTCGGCATCTCGCCGACCCTGCTCGAGCGCTACCTGTCGGCCGCGAAGAAGATCAGCCGCCTCGCCATCGGGCGGCCGGCCCCGTCGGCGACGGCCGAGACGTTCCGCCTCGTCACCGATCTGACACAGGACGCCCGGGTGGACGGGCTGCCGTTCGGCACCCGCGGCGGCGCCCGCTTCGACTTCACGTTCCCCGAGGACGCGGTGTACGGCATCCGCGTCCAGCTCTCGCGCGACGCCAGCGGCACCCTCAAGCCGTTCGACACCCCGCACCGGCTCGAGGTGAGCCTCGACGGCGAGATCCTCGAGACGTTCACGGTCGGCGAGCCCCCGCCGCCGGGGGCCTCGCGCAGCGACCCCGAGTACCAGGCGTGGCTGACCCGCCAGCGGGCCGGCGACGACGGCTGGGAGGTGCGCGCGCCGGTGCGGGCGGGGCCGCGCACGGTGCAGGTGACGTTCCACCAGAAGACGTCGGCCTACGCCGAGACCCTGCGCCAGCCGTTCCTGCGCCCCTACACCAGCATCACCGGTGGCGATACCCGGTATCAGCCCTACGTCGGCAGTGTCACCGTCGCCGGTCCGTTCGAGGCGAGCGGGGCGCGGCCGGTCGGGGGCACCCCCAGCCGCGACCGCATCTTCGTCTGCCGTCCCGCCTCCCGCGACGCCGGGGACGAGGCCGCCTGTGCACGCGAGATCCTCTCGACCCTCGCCCGCCGCGCCTACCGCCGGCCCGTCACGGAGCGCGACCTCGCGGTGCTGCTCGACTTCTACGAGCAGGGATGGGCCGAGGGCGGCTTCGAGGCGGGCGTCGAGCTGGGGCTGCGGCGGCTGCTCGCGAGCCCCGACTTCCTGTTCCGGGTGGCGCGCGAGCCGGACGGTGCGGCCCCGGGCACGGCGTACCGCGTTCCCGACCTCGAGCTCGCGTCGCGGCTCTCCTTTTTCCTGTGGAGCAGCATCCCCGACGACGAGCTGCTCGACTTGGCCGAGGCGGGGACGTTGCACCGGCCCGAGGTGCTGGAGGCGCAGGTCCACCGCATGCTCGCCGACCCGCGGGCCGACGCCCTCGTCGATAACTTCGCGGGGCAGTGGCTGTACCTACGCAACGTCCGGGCCCTGACCCCCGACGAGGACCTCTTCCCCGACTTCGGCGAGGCCCTGCGGCTTTCGTTCCAGCGCGAGACCGAGCTGTTCTTCGCGAGCGTGCTGCGCGAGGACCGCAGCGTCCTCGACTTCCTGACCGCCGACTACACCTTCGTCAACGAGCGGCTCGCGCGGCACTACGGCATGCCCAACGTGTACGGCAGCCGTTTCCGGCGCGTCAGCCTGCCCGACTCGTCGCGCCGGGGGCTCCTGGGCCACGGCAGCATCCTCGCCGCCACCGCCTACCCGACCCGGACATCGCCGGTGCTCCGCGGCAAGTGGGTGCTCGAGAACCTGCTCGGCACCCCGCCGCCGCTTCCTCCGCCCGACGTCCCGTCGCTCGAGGAGACCACCAGCGACGGCGCCGCCGTGTCGATGCGCGAGGCGATGGAGCAGCACCGGTCCAACCCGGTGTGTGCGAGCTGCCACCGCCTGATGGACCCGCCGGGCTTCGCCCTCGAGCAGTTCGACGCGGTGGGGCGCTACCGCACCCGTAACGAGGCCAACGCGCCGATCGACGCCTCCGGCGTGTTGCCCGACGGCACCGTCTTCGAGGGGGCGGCGGGACTGCGCGACGCGCTGCTCGGCCGCCCCGACCTCTTCGTCACCACCCTGACCGAGAAGCTGCTGATCTATGCCCTCGGCCGGGGGGTCGAGCACCACGACGCGCCGGCCATCCGCGCCATCACCCGCGAGGCCGCCGCCGGCGGTCACCGTTTCTCGTCGCTCATCCTGGGTGTCGTCAAGAGCCCGCCGTTCCAGATGAGGAGAACCCGGTCATGATGATCCGAAAGCTGTCGCTGCCCCGCCGGACGTTCCTGCGCGGCCTCGGCGCGACCGTCGCCCTGCCCCTGCTCGACGCCATGGTGCCGGCCCTCACGGCGGAGGCCCGGACGGCGGCGCGACCCGTCCGCCGGCTCGGGTTCATCTACATCCCGAACGGGGCGGTGATGCAGGAGTGGACGCCGGCCGAAACCGGGCCCGGATTCGCCCTGTCCCGCATCCTGCAGCCCTTGGCGCCGTACCGCGAGCAGCTCACGGTGGTGAGCGGCCTCGCCCACGGGCAGGCCGAGCCGCTGGGCGACGGGAACGGCGAGCACTCGCGGGCGAGCTCGACGTGGCTGAACGGCGTGCACCCGAAGCAGACCGAGGGGTCGGACGTGCGGGCCGGGATTACCGCCGACCAGCTCGCGGCGCAGCACATCGGGCGGGACACGCCGCTGCCGTCGCTCGAGCTCGCCATCGACCTCGACGGGCTCGTCGGCAACTGCGAGAACGGCTACAGCTGCGTCTACCTGAACACCGTCGCGTGGCGCTCGCCGACGACGCCGCTGCCGATGGAGAACAACCCCCGGGTGGTCTTCGAGCGCCTCTTCGGGGACGGCGGCACGACCGAGCAACGGGTGGCCGAGATGCGGCGCGACCGCAGCATCCTCGACTCGGTGACCGACGACCTCGCGAACCTCGAGCGGTCCATCGGGAAGGGCGACCGCGCCCGGCTCGACCAGTACCTCGACTCGATCCGGGCGCTGGAGCGGCGCATCACCCTGTCGGAGGCGCAGAGCGCCGACGCCGAGCTGCCGGCCCTGGCCCGCCCCGTCGGCATTCCCGACGACTTCGAGGACCACGTCAGGCTGATGTACGACTTGGTTTCCCTCGCGTGGCAGGCCGACATCACCCGCGTCTTCACGTTCATGCTCGGCCGCGAGCTGGGGGGGCGGACCTATCCGCACCTCGGCGTGCCCGACCCCCATCACGGGCTGTCGCACCACCGGAACGACCCCGAGAAGCTCGACAAGCTCGCGCGCATCAACACCTACCACGTGGGCCTGTTCACCCACCTGCTCGAGAGCCTGCGGAAGGCGCCGGACGGGGCGGGCTCGGTGCTCGACCACTCGATGGTGATGTATGGGGGCGGCCTCGGCGACAGCAACGACCACGCGCACTTCGACCTGCCGGAGGTCGTGGTGGGCGGCGGCTCCGGGCGCCTGAAGGGCGGGCGGCACCTGCGCTACCCGAAGGACACGCCGGTGAACAACCTGCTCGTCAGCATGCTCGACAAGGTCGGGGTGTCGGCCGAGAACTTCGGCGACGCGACGGGGCGCATCAAGGAGCTGGCGGACATCTGATGAACGTGCGCATGCGTCAATCGGCGGTGGCGGCGTGTCTGGTGGCGGCGGCCTGTCTGGCGGCGTCCGCCTCGGCGGGGGTCGAAGCGCCGCTGATCGACGCCGTGCGCGCCGGCGACGCCGCGGAGGTGCGCGCGCTGCTCGCGGGGGGCGCCGATCCGGATCAGCCGTCCCTCGACGGCACGACGCCGCTGCACTGGGCGGCCGACCGCGACGACCTCGACTCGGCGCGGCTGCTGCTCGAGGCCGGCGCCCACGTCGGCGCCGTCAACCGGTACGGCGCGACGCCGCTGCTGGTGGCGGCCACCCACGGTGGCGCCGAGATGCTCGATAGGCTGCTGGCGGCGGGCGCCGATCCGAACGTCGGCCTTCCCGAGGGCGAGACCCCGCTGATGCGGGCGGCGCGGGCCGGCCGGGCCGGCGCGGTGCGGGCGCTGCTGCGACACGGGGCGGAGGTCGACGCGGCCGAACGTTGGCGCGGGCAGACGGCGCTGATGTGGGCGGCCATCGAGGGCAACACCGAGTCGGTCCTGGAGCTGGTGGCGGCCGGCGCCGACGTGCGCGCGCGCTCGGCCGGGGGCTTCACCCCTCTGCTGTTCGCGGTCCGCCACGACCACCGGGACGTGCTACGGGTGCTCGCCGCGGCCGGCGCCGACGTGAACGACACCCTGCCCGACGGCATGAGCGCCCTGTGCCTCGCGACCCTCAACGCCCACTACGACACCGGAGTCTGGCTGCTGGAACAGGGCGCCGACCCCAACGCGGCCGGGCAGGGGTGGACGGCGCTGCACCAGCTCGTGTGGGCTCGCCGCCCGAACCTCGGCTTCAACAACCCGGCCCCCATTCCCACCGGTCTCGTCACCGACCTCGACTTCGTCCGGGCGCTCGCCGCCCACGGCGCCGAGCTCGACGCGCGGCAGGCGAAGGAGCCGCGGGGCGGCGACGGGTCGGGTACTCCCGGCGGCTACCGCAACGTCCTGAACCGGGTGGGCGCCACCCCGTTCCTGTTGGCCGCGAAGGCCGCCGACGCCGAGCTGATGCGGCTGCTGGTGGCGCTGGGCGCCGACCCCCTCGTGCCGAACGAGGACGGCACCACGCCCCTGATGGTGGCGGCGGGGGTCGGCATCTGGGCGGTGGGAGAGAGCCCCGGCACGAATGCCGAGGCGCTGGCCGCGGTCGAGCTGATGCTCGAGCTGGGCGATGCCGTGACCACCGTCGATGCCAACGGCGACACCGCCCTGCACGGGGCGATCATCCGCGGGTACGAGCCGCTCGTGCGGTTCCTGCTCGATCAGGGGGCCGACCTGGAGGCGGTCAACGAGAAGGGCTGGACCCCCCTGATCATGGCCGAGGGCGTGTTCTACTCGAACACCGGCAAGCGCTGGCCCGAGATGGAGCGGCTGCTCCTCGAGCTCGGTGCCCGGCCCTCCCGGCGGTTTTCTGACCAGTAGCGGCTTCTGACCAGCAGCGGCTCTCTGACCAGCGCGGCTTCTGACCAGCAGCGGCTTTCTGACCAGCAGCGGCAACAGGACGCTCGGATCCGGAGGCAGGGTCAGGGAGCCCGGATTCCGGCGCGGCCGCAGCGGTGCTACGCCGGTTCCCGGCGCATGAGGGGCCGAGTCCGCTCAGTCGGCCGCGACGATCTTCGTCACCGCCAGTAGCCGCTCGCCGCCCGCTTCGCTGGTCTCGCCGGTGGCGTGCACTTGCTTCGCCATCAGTGCCGCCAGCTCATCGGGATGGTTGGCGGCCCAGTCGCCGGTGACCTTGTACATCCCGTCGGCGGTCATTATCCCGATCGCCTCACCGTTCTGTGCGCAGCGCACCATGCACGCGACGTGCTCAGGGTTCGGATTGGCCCCGGCCATCGCTGCGCACCCGGCCTCGACGAGCTGGCCGGTTATCGTCTCGTCGGCGGTCATCACCGCGGTCGTCAGCACGAAGGCGCACAACCCCGCGCCTGCCAGCACGGCCCATTTCTTTTTCATCGTCGGTTCTCCCACTGAAGCTCTACGTCGAACCCTAGCAGAACACCCGACGTGCGGATCTGTCAAGGTGCCCGGACCCTCACGGTGCACGCCGCCGCGTGTCGGAGCCGCGTGTTAGAATGAGATCGATGACCAGGGTGGAGCTTGAGAAGCACGCCAGGGCGCTGCCCGAGGAGGATAAGGTCGAATTGGCCTACGCGCTTCTCGAGAGCGCAGCTCCCGCTCTGACGCCCCGGCAGGAGCGGGAAGCGGACAGGCGCATTGCCGCCTATCGGCGGAATCCGAGCATCCTGGTTTCGGGGGACGAGGCGCGCGCCAGATTGAAGGCCCGCACCGGCCGATGAGGTTGTTCTACGCGCCGGAGGCTCTCGACGAAAGGCGCGAGGCCTTCCGCTGGTATTGAAGAACGGCAGCCCGGCCTTGGACGCTCGTTCCTGGACCGTCTTGAGCAGCTTATCGACCACATTGCGGCCTTCCCGGAAGCGTTTCGCGTTCGATCCAATGGACGCCGTCACGCGTCGATGAGGACGTTCCCCTACGTCGTCGTCTACACCGTGGAGCCCCACGCCGTCGTCATCGTCGCACTCTTCCACGCGTCCCGAGAGCCAGTCGCTCCGGAGCGTTGACGGGAGACGGCGCCTCGCGGAGCATGCCTCAGTTAGGGTTAGAGGTCGAGTACCGCAGCCAGCGGCTCCCCGCAGAGAACCAGCCGAACTATCTCCGGGCGCTTGCGAAATTGAACCTTCGCATTTCTCAGCTCATACTGTGTGTCGCGTCGCATTGCCCTGGACACCAGGACGGGTCGGAAGCGAACAACCGAGCCTCGGGGAGCCAACTGGTCGGCGGCGCCGGCGCCCGCCTGAAGCTGCTTGACGGCCTTGGTGATCTTGGGGGAGCCGTGGTCCTTCACCTCGATCGGTGTGACGAAGTTCGGATCCGCGAAGAACAGGAAGTCGCACTTGGCTCTCGCCTGTCCCAATGGGGCTCCGGGCTTGTCGAGGTCGACGATGACCCTGGGGTGAGGTGCGCCCACGAGCGACGTACCGCAGCTCCCTTTTTCGATGCCGTCGACGCCGTCGACGCCGTCGACGAGGCAGCGTGAATCCAGCTTGGAACGAACCGTATCGCCGAGGCTCATTCCGTGTCTCCACGCGTTCCGGCGATATCGGCCCAGTCGTTGTGCAGAGTCGCCGCGACGGCGGCGAATCCGGACGGATAGAGGCCGGTCTCGGCATCCAGGGCTATCTCCCTCACCTCCGAGCCACCGGCCTCCCTCACCTCCGAGCCGCCGGCGTCTTCGGAAGGCCGTGATCCAGCCGGTTCGAACAGCCACACCCCGACATCATCGGCGGCCAGGGATCCGGAGCCGGAGTCACCGTTGCCTCCTTCGGTCAGCCGGGATCGTCCGACGACGTTGCCGAGCTCTTCGAGCACCCACTCGCTGTGCGTGGTCACGATTACCCGCACGCCCGCCTTCACTACCGCGGCGATCTGTCGGGTGAACGCCACCTGCATCGCGGGGTGCAGGTGCGATTCCGGCTCATCGATTATCAGCAGGTCCCCCGTCTTAACCAGGTGACGCAGATACAGCACCACCGGCGCGAGTTCCGACACCATGGAGGATGCGTTGGTCAGGGGCAGATCGGCACTCCATCCACTCGGACGATAGGTAAAGTGCGGATATGCGACCCCAGGGAGTCCCCCGACCTTGACCGCGCCGCTCAGGATTTTCTCTTCAATGCGCCTTCCTAATCTCCGAAGGTCCTCTCGGTCGCGCGGCCCTCGCTGCCGTCGCTCCCGGTCCGACACCATCTCCACAAGTTGTTCCAGGAAGTCGCCCCGTACGCCGGACAGCGGCGGCACCGGGTCGGCGGGACGAATACCGGCCATCGTCGCGCTCTGGATCAGGGCGCTGACGACGGTGCGGTGAGCGTTCATCAGACCGGTTCTGTCCGCGGGAAGATAGAATGTGCGATTTCGGATCGGCAGCACGCCTCGGGCCAGAAGGCCGATGACGCGCCACGCTTCAACTGGTTCCGGGCCGGCTAATGGTGCGTTAGTCCACCAATACGGCAACAGCGACGGATATCGATCAACATCAACTCGAATCCGGAAGCCCTGGGGGATTGTCGACAGAAAGTTCCATCCGCCGTCACCGACGGTTAACTCGTGCGCCGCCGGCTCGGAGACTCCCTCAACGGCGTTTCGAAGTAAGATTTGCGCCCTATTGCGGGTCTGGCGGACTAGATCGCTGCCCGCCTCGACGCCGAAACAACGCTGGATCTCCTTGCCTAGTGTTTCGCCCTGTGACTCGAGAAGCGACCGGATGGCCGCCTCGACGGGAGGTGTCAGCGGAATGCTCTCCGGCAGCTCCCGTAAGCGGGAACTCGACGCTCCCAACTGCTCCGCGATTCGGACCAGATCGGTGCTCGCGCGGTCGGGCAGCGTCGGCGCCTTGAGCCACATCGGGAACCGGGGTTGCCAGGCCCACGGAGGAGATCCGAAGTGCCGATGCAACGCGTACACCAGCGTCGCCAGCCAGGACTTTCCCGTGTTGCTGGGCCCGACGAACACCGTCAACGGGCGCAACTCGACGCGCGCCCGGGCGATGGGTCCGAAGTCGGTCACGTCGAGCGTCAGCGGGCGCTCGGCGGTCATGGCAGCGTGCGTCCTTCCGCGGTTTGCCCTGGGCGGCTGGAGGGTCGATGTCGAGTCCGGTCAGCGCCGGCGGCCGACTCGCTCCGGTAGCGGCAGCCGCAGTGCCCGCATGCGCACCTGATCCAGCCGCATCGCGTGCAGAGGGAGAAGTCGACGGAGTTGATGTCTCGCCGGCACCAATAGCAGTGCGTCTCTCGTTGGCGCTCCCGGGCTCGACCGTACTCGGCGACGGCCCTCCGCATCTCGTCGAGGTGGTCGACGGGCGATGACCAGAGCGAACGGGTCCTGGCCATGTCCAGCATGAAGAGACGGCTCTCGCGATCGGTCACGTTGAACAGCCGGACCCTCCCGGTCTCGACCTCTCGTTGTGCGTGCGGGTCGAATATCAGGAGTCCCATGCGGCGGTGGTGGCCGATCCAGTACTGGACGCCGCCGTACCGTATGCCGCGGCCGAGCCGCCCGCGCTCACGGAGAAGCCGGAGACGGTGGGCCTTGCTGTTCATCTGCATGCGGCGAACCCACGGTCGTTTGCTCGTGCCGCCGAGCGACCCGAGGCCGGATTCCATGGTACACCGCCGTCGACGGGAGGACCCCTTGGACGCCCCCGCGCGATGAGAGCGGACGGGATCACGTACTGAGTCGCCGGGTCTGTCTCGGACGCCCCCCCGCGCGATGAGCGCGGACCAGCGGCGCGCGGCCTGCGCCCGCAGGGGCGCGACGCCCCCGCGCGCCGCGGCCGGCCTGCGGGCGGATGGCGGGCAGTATCGTCAGCAAGGCCGAGGACCGCGCGACGAGTGCGGACCAGCGCCGCGCCGGCCTGCGCCCCCAGGGGCGCGACGCCGCCCCGCGCGACGAGGCCGGCCGAGTTCGGCACGAGCGACGAGACGACGAGTGCGGACCAGCGCCGCGCCCGGCCTGCGCCCCCAGGGGCGCGAGGCCGCCCTGCGCGACGAGGCCGGCCGAGTTCGGCACGAGCGACGAGGCGACCGGGTAGGACGCCCCCCCCGCGCCGCGGCCGGCCTGCTTCTCGTTCTCGACAGCCTCCCGCGGCGCCGCCGGCGGCGGAGCCGCGACCGGGTGAGGAGGCTGCCGGCGCGCCCGAGACGACGCGGCGGCAACGCGTGCGCCGGTCGGTCGGCCAGCCTCGGTCGACGGTGCTACAATGCGGACGATTCAGGACCACTTTCCGAGGAGCCGCCATGCTGCCAGTCCGCCTTATCCGGACGCTCGCGCCCCTTTTGGTCGCCACGCTGGGCGTCGCCGCCGTCGCCGGGGCCCAGGTTCTCGACGCGCCGGACCCGGCCCAGATGGAGGACGCGCCGGACCTCGGGTATCATCCGGTGCCGCACGGCCTCGAGATTCCCGCCGACCAGGAGATGGGGGCGCCGTCGAGCGTCGTGTGGACCACCAAGAACACCCTGCTCGTCTTCAACCGCGGGCCCAACCCGCTGATGGAGTTCAACCCCGACGGCAGCTTCGTACGGTCGTGGGGGCAGGGCGAGTACATCCGGCCCCACGGTATGAGGCTCGACCCCGACGGCAACATCTGGACGACCGACGTCAACGGGAACACGGTGCGGAAGATGGACCGGGACGGCAAGGTGCTGATGACCATCGGCGCCCACGGCCAGGCTGGCGAGCCCGAGGACGGGCTGCTGACCGAGCCGACGGACCTGACCATCAATGCGGCCGGCGAGATCTTCGTCCTGGTCGGGCACGGGCGTGGCATCCCGCGGCTAGTCAAGTTCGCCCCCGACGGCTCGTTCATCAAGGCGTGGGGCGGGCAGGGCGCGGCGCCGGGCGAGTTCGACACGCCGCACTCGATCGTGGTCGACGAGGCGGGGCTGCTCTACGTGGCCGACCGGCAGAACCGGCGGGTGCAGATCTTCGACGCCGACGGGACCTACATCGACGAGTGGGCCTACAAGGGCCTGCCATGCGGCCTGCACATCCACAGCGATGGGACGATGTACATGGTCAGCGGGTTCGCAGGCGAGATTCTCAAGCTCGACGAGAACGGCAAGGCAGTGGGCGCCAACGGACAGCCGGGCAAGGGGCTGGGAGAGTTCGGCGAGGCGCACTACATGACGATGGCCCCGAACGGGGACATCTTCGTGGCCGATACCGTGAAGCCGGAGCTGCACAAGTACGTGAAGAACTAGTTGACCGTCCCTGAGAAAGCTGCCCATGTCGCGGAGCGTTTTCGCAGCGTCTGCCAGCGAAAGCCAAAGACAGGACGGCAAAGGAAGCTCTGGGACAGTCCACTAGCGAGGCTGCGCCTCGAACCGACGAGCATGCAGGGTCGAGCGTGATCGGGGCCGCCGGTCGAGGGGTCCGGAGCGGCTCGAGAAGAACGGTCGGGATGACTTCGCCGCTGGTTGGTCGCCCTGCGGTTGCCTTCGCGCTGCCCGACGCCGAGGGTCGGGTCCACCGACTCGACGAGTACCGCGGCCGGTGGCTGCTGCTGGTGTTGCACCGGCACCTGTTCTGACTGCCGTGCCGGCGGCATCTGCTGCAGTTGCAGCAGGCGGCGAGCGATCTGGCGCGGCTCGGGATCGAGCCGCTGGCCGCGACGTTCGAGGATGCGGCCGCGGCCCGCGCCTACGTGGCCGAGACCGGGTTGCGTTGGCCGTTGCTGGTCGACACCGAACGCCGCCTCTATCGCGCCTACGCGATGGGGAGGGCGCGGCTCGGGCATCTGTGGGGGGCGGCGACCTTGCGCGCCTACTGGCGCGAGGCCCGCCTCCGGCGGTTTCCCCGTCTGCCGCGTGCCGACACCCGGCAGCAGGGCGGCAACGTCCTGATCGATCCCGGCGGGCTGGTCCGGTTCCACCATGTCGGCCTCGGACCGGCCGACCGGCCCGCGGTCGAGAGCCTGCTCGCCGCGCGAAACGCCTTTCGTTCCCGACCATGATTCCGCCCAGGACCATTCTCGTTGCGACCGACTTCAGCGACGCCTCCGGACTGGCCCTGGCCTACGCCAGGGACCTGGCCCGACGCTGCGGCTCGGCCCTCCACCTGCTGCATGTGGTGACCGACGCCGACGTCAGTCCGGGGACCGAGGCGTTGTGGGGGTTCTCCGAGACCGAGGTCCAGCACCGCTGGGTCGACGAGGCGAAGGCGAAGCTTGCGGACCTTTGCCCGGCCGACGAGGGGACGGCGTTGCCGGTCCATACGACCGTCGAGATCGGGCTGCCGGCGGACGGCATACTGCGGTACGCCGGCGAGCATCCCATCGACCTGATCGTCATGGGGACCCGCGGGCGTGGCGCCGTCCAGCAGTTGCTGCTCGGAAGCGTCGCGGCCGACGTGGTCCGGCGCGCACCCTGCCCCGTCCTGACGGTGCGCGACACCGGCCGCGACGTCGAGGAAGCGGAGTAGCCCACCACCTCGTGCCCGCCGGCGACGCGCCGGTAGTGGAGGCCGGACGTTCTGTACGATGCTGGAGAGTCGAGGGGTGGTGTCCCATGGGTCGTGCCGGCGGGAGTAGCGGCGGCCGATGACCGGAGTTCTCGACGAGGTCCGGGTGCTCGACTTCGGCCGCTACATCGCGGGGCCGTTCTGCGCGGCCCTGCTCGCGGATCTCGGGGCCGACGTGGTGCGGGTCGAGAAGGTCCGCGGCGGGGAGGACCGCTTCCTCGTGCCGCTGACGCCCGCCGGCGACGGCGCGCTCTTCATGCAGGTCAACCGGAACAAGCGGGGGATGACCCTCAACCCGATGAAGCCGGCAGGGCGTGATGTGCTGCGGCGGCTGGCGGCGGGGGCGGACGTCGTTGTCGCCAACCTGCCCGACCCCGCCCTCCGGGCGCTGGGGCTCGACTACGCGTCGCTCGCGGCCGTCAACCCCCGCATCGTCCTGACCAGCGTGTCGGCGTTCGGGGCGGGGGGGCCGTACTCCGAGAGGGTCGGCTTCGACGGTGTCGGCCAGGCGATGTCGGGGTCGATGCACCTCTCGGGGCAGCCGGGCCAGCCCACCAAGAGCTACGTGCCGTGGGTCGACTTCGCCACCGCCCTGTCGGCGACGGCCGGCACCCTGGCCGCCCTGATGGCGCGCGAGCGGACCGGCCGCGGCCAGGAGGTGCGGGGCTCGTTGCTCGGGGCGGCCCTGACCGTCGCCAACGCGGCGCTGATCGAGCAGGCGGTGCTCGCGCCGGATCGGGTCGCCACGCTGAACCGGAGCCAAGTGTCGGCGCCGTCCGACACCCATCGCACGCGCGACGGGTGGATCCTCGTTCAGACCATCGGCCAGCCCCTGTTCGAGAAGTGGGCGACGCTGGTCGGCGTGCCGGAGTGGGTGGACGATCCCCGGTTCCGCGACGACATGGCGCGCGGCGACCACGGCGAGGTCATCAGCGAGCGGATGGCCGCGTGGTGCGCCGAGCGCACCACGGCGGAGGCGCTCGCCGCGCTCGAGGCGGCGCGCATCCCCGCCGGCCCCGTGCTCTCGCCGCAGCAGACGCTCGACGATCCGCACGTGGCGGCGGCCGGGCTCCTCAGGGCGTTGGCGTTTCCGGGAGCGCCGGCTCCCTCCCCGGTCGCCGACACGCCGTTCTCGCTGTCCGAAGGCGCGGCAGGCATCCGCAAGCGGGCGCCGGCCCTCGGCGAGCACACCGACGAGATTCTCGGCGAGCTCGGGTACGGTGTGGCGGAGACCACGGCCCTTCGCGCCGCCCGGGTCGTGTAGCTACAGAGTCCTGGCCCTCACCGTTAGCGCGGCGTGGCGGTGCCGACGGGTCTGCCGCCGCCCGACGACGTGTAGCCGCCCGCGCTGACGCTTCCGCCCCCGCTCGACCCGCCGCCGCTGCCCGACGAGCTGCCTCCACTCGACCCGCCGCCGCCGAAGAACCCGCCTCCCCCGCTCGTTCCCCGCGGCTGCGCGCGGCGACCCCCGCTGTCCCCCCCCGTGGCGACCCGAGTGTAGCCGTATCCCTCGTAGATCCGTCCCTCGCTCACGTCGGGCGCGTCCGTGATGGAAGATCCCGGCAGGCCGTAGTAGCCCGGGTTCAGGTAGTAGTAGTCGCCCCAACCGTACAGCGAGTTGTAGGGGGACCACCCGTAGTAGTAGCCGAACGGCGCCGCGTAGTACGGATACCAGGTGTTGTAGCCGTAGCCGCCCCAACTGCCCGGGAACCCACCGCTGCCGCCGCCCCGCGCCGAGCGGCGCACCTCGAAGTCATCCGGAAACGAGAGCGCCACCAGAATGTCGATGATGTTCCCCGGCACGCCCCCTTCGTCGAGCCGGATCAGGGTGTGTCCGTCGAGGTCGAACCACGTCTCGGTCTGGACCAGCAGCTCTTTGAGCACCGGGGCCTCGAGGGCGGCGGCGGCCTCGATGACCGCGTTGACGGACAGGTCGGCGTCGCCCGTCCGGCTCGCCGCCGTCCGCGCCCGCGCCAGCAGGTCGGCGGTGAGGGTCGGGCCGGCCGCGCTGAGGGTCGTGACGTCGCCGGTGCGGCGGTAGCGTCTGACGGTGACCGCGGCCCGTTCTCCGGCCTCCACCATCTCGAGCGCGAGCCAGGTCCTGCCGTCCGCCATCAGTCCGACCCCGGACAGCCGGCGGGCGTCGTCTCGGGCGCTGCACGTCAGCTCCGCCCGCGTGTACAGGCGCGCGCCGTCATCCGACCAGGTGATGCGCCGCCGGCCGCGGCATTCGGTCTGGTCCACGGCGTGCTCCAACCCGTCGGCGGAGAGGGTCTCCACTAGCACCTGCTCGCCGTCGGCTAGCGTCGTCACGACGACGTCGGTGGCGGGGGCGGGGGCGGCGGCTGGGGTCACGCAGACGAGCACGCTGTCCGCGAACGCGGCGAGGTCGGTCGACGCCTCCGGCGCGGCGCCGGCCTCCTCGAGGAGCTGCCAGCAGCCGATCCACGGCAACCAGCGCTGATCCACCGCGGACGCCGGCGGTCCGTCCTGTGGCGCCGGTTGGGCGAGCGGAGCGGCCGGCAGCGCCAGCGCCGCGATGGCCGCGACGATCGCCGCAAACCACCGGATTCGGCGGCGCGGAAGGGCGGCGCGAAGCCGTGAAGCGCGATCCGGGGTCTCGATTCGGATGGTCATGTGTCACCTCGACGAGTGGATTCGCCGGCTGGCTCGCCAAACGCCGTCTGCGGCTCCGCTTGGCGCCCAACCAACCTTCTGGAAGTCGGCGCGTCCCGTGGCGCCGACTCCTAGAACACGAACTCGACGCCGCCGGTCATGTGCAGTCCGCCGAGGTCGATGTCGGCGAAGTCGAAGGAGTGGTCCGCCACCGGCTGGGACCAGACCCTGCGCGCCTCGGCGACCGCGAAGACCCGTCGGCTGATCTTCACGCTGATCCCCGCCGCGACGTGGCGGGTGAGCGCCTTACCCTCCGACCGCAGCCGTTCGTTCCAAATCGTCAGATTGCGTAAGTCGACGAAGTCACCGAACTGCTCGAGCCTATACCACCTCAAGCCGAGGCCGCCGCCGACGTGGAAGGCCACGGTGCTCGGCACCCACGCCAGTTGCCCGATGCGACGTCCCCGGGGCGCCACCCAGTACCGCACGCCGGCGTTCAGTGGTACCTGCCACACCTGGGTCGACTGCGAGATAGGTCGGCCATTGTTCGTCCATTTCTCGTACTCCGAGCGCGTGACGGTGTCTGACGGTGTGACGTCGAACAAGAGGTCGACCCGCGGGGTGATCGAGTAGCCCGCGGCGACACGGAAGAGCCCCGTGTCGTAGGCCCGCTCCGAGATGGGGACGACCTCCCCCTGGGTATCGAACCCGCGGATCAGGAAGCCGCGGAACCAGTCGAAGACACCGCCGCTGGAGGCCCGAAGCCAGCCGGCGGAAACCCCCACGAAGCCGCGCGGCTGGCCGAACAGGAAGTCGGGCTGGCTTCGGCCCGACGGGGGCTGTGCGGCGGCGGACGCCTCCGTCTCCGGCCCGTCGGCGGCGAACGCGGTCCCGCCGCTCGTCATCGGGACCGCGACCGCAAGGCAGGCCGCAAGCATCAGGCGGACGGCGGGCATCGGCGCGATCATCTTGTTCCACATCGGCTGGTCCATCGTTGACGGCGACGATCGGTGAATGCACGAGCCAGTGTATGCATCGATCGTACCACCGCCGAGGCGCCGTTAGCGCAACCGCCGAGGGAGCACCGCGGGCCGACTGCGGCGGGGGCGCTCGCCCGGACGCCCGCGGACCATTGTAGCAGCCGGCTGCAGCCGGGTCCGTCGTGAGAAACACGTTGGCCTGGCCGGCAGCGTGTCATCGCCACCGGCTTCCCGCCTGTCCCCCGGCGGTGACAGGCCTGTCCGCTGCCGCGGTCAGGGCACGTCCGATGTCGGAAGTCGACCTCCACCGACAGCCTCACCGTCCGGCCGCTCAATAGCCGGTGGGCCGGTCGACAGCGGAGACGACAGCCGCCGCTCTAGCCGCGAATTCGGCTGGTGTCGAGCAGGTTGCGGAAGCTGCGCGAACATCGGCGACGGGCGTCAAGGAGGTCCGCCAGGAGACCGGACGTTCGATGCGGCGGGATCGTGTACCGCCGCGTCGAAAAGGGCGGGAAACCGCGCTGGCCGGTCGGGTGGCGCTATAATGGGGGCGTTCATCTCCCGTACAGGCGGGAAGCCCGCGCCCGGGGGCGCCGCCTCCCAAGCGGGAGGATCGCTGGTTCATGAAGGTCGGTGGGCGGAGAGGGAGCGGTCAGGCTGCGATCTTTCCGTCTAGGAAACCCATGACATTCCCCAGGAGCATCTCATGAAGCGATTGTTCATCGTGGCGGCGGCGTTGACCCTGCTGGCCGCGGGACCGCCCGCCGAGGCGCAGTTCGACAGCGTCGGCTCGCTCGACTTCCCGACGTCCGGCTCCCCCGAGGCGCAGCAGCACTTCCTGCGCGGGGTCGCGATTCTCCACAGCTTCGGCTGGAAGCAGGCGATCGCGGAGTTCCAGGAGGCGCAGCGGCTCGATCCCGACTTCGCCATGGCGTACTGGGGCGAGACGCTCTGCTACAACCACCCGCTGTTCGGCTCGCCGGTCGACAACGACAATCCCCGCGCGGTGCTGGAGCGGCTCGGCGCGACGCGGGAGGAGCGCCTGGCCAAGGCCCCCACCGAGCGCGAGAAGGGCTTCCTCAACGCGGTCGAGATCCTGTGGAGCGAGGGCGACTACGACGACCGGCGGGTGGCGTACATGGAGGCGATGCAGCGGCTCGTCGAGCAGTATCCCGACGACGACGAGGTCGCGGCCTTCGCCGCGGTGGCCACCCTCAGCGGGGCTCGCGCCCTCGACGACCGCACATACCGCTACGAGATGCAGGCGGGCTCCCTCGCCCTGCCCGTCTTCGAGCGGAACCGGGACCACCCCGGCGCCCCCCACTACGTGATCCACGCGTTCGACGACCCGATCCACGCGCCCCTCGCGCTGCCCGCGGCGCTCCGCTACGCGGAGATCGCGCCGGCCGTCGCCCACGCCCGCCACATGCCGACCCACATCTTCATCCAGCATGGCATGTGGGACCTCGTGTCGGGTCACAACCAGAGCGCCTACGACGCCGCCCGCGACCTGTGGGTGCCGGGCGACAGCGTCGGCGACACCGTGCACCCCCTCGACTGGGGTCAGTACGGCGACCTTCAGCTCGGCGACTACGCCAAGGCGCGCACGTGGATCGAGCGGCTGGAGATGGTCATCGAGGAGAGCGAGGGACAGGCCCGCAGCGTCAACACCCTGCCGCTTCTGAAGGCTCGCTACGTGGTGGAGACCGAGGAGTGGAACGTGCTGCCGGTGACGGACGACTCGCCCGCCGCCGAGCTGCTCGCCACCGGCATCAGCGCCGTGAAGACCGGCGACCTCGCAGCGGCCGAGGCGGCGGCGGCACGCCTGAAGGACCTCGCCGAGGACGGCGGCTCCGTGAATCAGATCATGTACCGTGAGGTCGCGGCCCTCGTGCACGTCGCGAAGGGCGAGGCCGACGCGGCGACGGCCCTGATGGACGAGGCGATCGAGCTGACCGGCCGCATGCGGCTGCCCAACGGGGCGGCCAGCCCCGTCAAGCCGCCCTACGAGCTCTACGGCGAGATCCTGCTCGAGCTCGACCGTCCGGCCGACGCGGTCGCGAAGTTCGAGACCTCGCTCGAGCGCATGCCGGGCCGCGTGCGGTCGGTGCTCGGCCTCGCCCGCGCCGCCGCCCGGAGCGGCGACAGCGTCACCGCGGCCGAGCAGTACAACCTGTTGCTGTCCACGTGGCAGGGCCGCGACGAGCTGCCGGGCCACGACGAGGCCAGCCGGTACCTGCAGCAGACGAACGACCAGTAGCCGCTAGCGTGGCCTGGGCGCGACGAACCGGTGACGGGCGTGTCCTGCGGGGCGCGCCCGTCGTCCGCGCCGGTCGTGGCGGCCGGAATGGGCAGGGTGAACCGGAAGAGACGGCCACGCTCGTCTTCCGGTACATCCGACTATCTGCTCGGCTGAGCTGGCGCTTCCATCGAGCCGGCGTCTCGACCGGGAGCCCGGCGTCCTACCACCGGTCGAACCGGACCAGCTCGCGGTCGATCATGTCGATGCGCGGGCGGCCCGCCGCCGCCATGTTTCTCGCCAGCTCGGTCTGCAGAATCTCCACCACCGTCTGTACGCCTTCGGCTCCGTAGGCGGCGAGGCCCCACATGGGGGGGCGGGCCACCATCACCGCGGCGGCGCCGAGGGCGAGACCCTTGAGGACGTCGGTGCCGCGCCGGAAGCTGCCGTCGACGAGGACCGGGGCCCGGCCGGCCACCGCGTCGGCCACCGTCGCCAGCACGTCGACGGGTAGAGCCCCCCCGAGGCCGTGGTTGGAGACGACCAGCCCCTCGGCGCCCCGGTCGAGCGCGGTCTCCGCGCCGGCCACGTCCATGATGCCCTTCACGATCACCGGCGCGTCCACCGCCCCGCCGACCCGCTCGACGGCGGCCCAGTCGGGCGGCGCGGGGACCCCGCTCTCGGAGACGCCCACCGTCACGCAGACCGCCCGACAGCCAGCCTCCACCGCCCGCACGGCGTCGTCCGGCAGCGTCGCCGCGTCGGAGTACTGCTGATACCAGACCGGCTCCTCGCTCGCCGCCACGACTTCGTCGATGGCATGGCGGCCGCGTCCGGTGGCGACCATGACCGCCTTGCCGGCCGAGGCGCCGCGCGCGGTCGCGACCTCGCCGTCGGGGTGCAACTGGTCCTGGCCACCGACCGGCCCGACGATGATGGGGGCGAACATGTCGTACCCGTACAGCGGGGTGGTCAGGTCGAGGTCCATGGCGTAGACCATCAGCCGCTGCCGCAGAGTCATCTTGTCGAACGAGCCCCGGCGCCCGCCGCTGATGGTGTCGAAGCGCCGCGGCGGCAGCACGAGCCGGGCCATCGCCTCGAACTCCGGCACGTTGACTAGCTCGAGCACCGGGGCCAGCCGGTCGTTCGGGGGGGCGCCGCCCCCCGGCTGGCGCGGGGCGCCCACGAGGGGCGAGCCGCCGAGGAACTGGCCGAGCTGCCGCAGGGATTCCCGTCGGTCGACTGTCATCGTTGCATCGCCTCGGCGGTTGCGCAGGAACGGGTCTTCCCGGTGAATCTATACGAGATGGCGGCGGCGAGCCAAGGGAGACGCACGGCTGCCCCCCCATTCGTCGCCTGCGGACTCCGCCCGGCGCCCGTCGGACTTCCGGAGGTCCGCGCCGTTCTTGCCGCGCAGTTACCGTGCAGGCACCGCGCAGGCTCCTGGCCGCCGGCCGCGTCAGATGAGCCCGACGGTCCAGAGCGCGTAGACGACGGCCATCGCAGTGACGCCGTTGACGAAGGTCACGCCTCCGTACGACAGCAGGGCCGACTTGAGGGGCATGCGGGACAGCGACGCACAGACCCAGAAGTAGCTCGAGTTCACGTACTTGATGATCATCGAGCCGGCCGCCCCCGCGAGCATCGTCGCCTCGGGGCTCAGCCCGAGCGTGTCCATCATCGGGGCGGCGACCGAGGCGGCGGTGATGACCCCGACCGTCGTCGACCCGGTGATCATGTTGCCGGCCACCCCGAGCACGAACGGCAGGAAGATGGCGGGCAGTCCAGTCGCGGCGACGGCCCCGGCGATGGCGTCGACGGCCGGGGTCTCCCGCAGGATCCGGCTGAGGGCGCCGCCGAGACCGGTCACCATGATGATCATCGCCGACGCGCGCAGGGCGTCCTCGATCCACTGGCCGGTGCGGGGCGCCGCCTGGTCGGCCGTCGTGTTGCGATACGCTAGCAGCACCCCGATGCCGAGGGCGACGACCGGCCAGCCGAGATAACGCATGGCCGCGTTGACGAGGTGGTCCTCGGGCAGCGCGAACGCGGTCACGCTCTGGCCGGCGATGAGGCCGAGGGGAATCAGGATCGGCGCGTAGGCGCGCCACGTCGACGGCAGCTCCGACGCGCGTCCCTGCTCGATGAACGACTTCCCCACGAACTCCCGCGACGGCGGCGACTCGATGTGCGGTCCTGCGAGGCGGGCGAAGACCCAACCCGCGAGCGAGGCGACGAGGGTGACGATGCCCCCGTAGAGGATGACGCGGCCGATGTCGGCGCCGACGAGGGCGACCGCGGCCAGCGGTCCCGGCGTCGGCGGGACCATGGCGTGGGTGAGCTGCATCGCCCCCACGAGGCCCGTCGCCATCACGCTCATGTTCAGGCCGCTGTTGAGGGCCGCCGAGTGCACGAGCGGGTTGAGGATGAGGTAGCCGACGTCGGAGAAGATGGCGAGGCCGATGACGAAGCCGCTCAGGGTGAGGGCCAGCGGCATCCGCTTCTCGCCGACCCATCGGATCATCGACTCGGTGATCCGTTCGATGCCCCCGGTATGCTTGAGGGCCTCGGCCAGGATCGAGCCGAGCACGATGACCACCGCGATGCCTTGGATGGTCCGGCCGAAGCCCTGCTCGAAGGCGTCGATGAACGCCTGGACGTCCATGCCGGGAATCAGGGCGAACAATGCGATGGGCACGAGCAGGGCGATGAAGACGTGCCAGTTGTAGCGGGTGATCAGCAGGAAGAGCAGCGCGACCACGGCGACGAGGCCGGCGATGGCGGCAAGCGCGCTTTCGGTAATCATGATGGTCGGCCCCGCCCCGAGAACCGGCCGTGCGGCTCCGCTCCCGGCCGACGACCACCGGCGGTCGAGGCGGGCGGGGTCGCTCGACCGTGAACCGTCGCCCGATCCTATATCAGTCGATGCGCCCGGCGGGGGCCGCGAATCGAGCGTGCCGGAGAGCGGAGCCCTGTCGCCCGAACGGACTCCGCCGGTGGGCGACGCGCCCCGTGGTCGCCAGGTTCGGGACCCGCGGGAGCGGGGTGGTCGCCAGGCTCGGGGCGCGCGGGAGCGGGCTCGCCCCGTGGCAGGCCGACGCGGTACGTTGGTGCGACCGCGCGCGTGCGCCCGGCGGGGCCGCGGCGCGGGCGTGACGGAGACCGAAGCGCATCGATGATCGTGATGAAGTTCGGCGGCAGCTCGCTCGCGACCAGTGACGCCCTGACCCGGGTCGCGGGGTTGATCGCGGACCGGGCGCCCCGCGCACCGGTGGTGGTGGTGTCGGCGATGGGACGGACCACGGACGGGCTCGTGGCCGCCGTCGATCTCGCCGCGCAGGGCGAGCTGGCCGGCGCGCGGCGGCAGGTCGCGGCCATTCGCGGCGATCTGCTGGCCGCCGCGGCGCCGGTCCTCGCCGACGTGGCGGGCCTCGAGCGCCTCGTCGACGCGCACTGCGACGAGCTGGACCGCACGCTGGCGGATCTGGCCGCGAGAGACGAGCGCGAGCGCGCCCCGCTGACGGACGCGGCGCTCTCCCACGGAGAGCGCGTCTCGAGCCTCGTGATGGCGCGTCTCCTTGCCCAGCGCGGCCTCGAGGTCGCGCATGTCGACGCGCGCGACGTGCTCGTGACCGACGACCGGTTCAACGAGGCGGCGCCGCGGCCCGCACCGACGAACGAGCGCCTCGCGCGCCTCGTCCGGCCGCACGCGGCGGCGGGGCGGGTGGCGGTGATGGGCGGCTTCATCGCGCGCACGGCGGACGGGCGCCCGTCGACGCTGGGCCGCGGCGGCTCCGACTTCAGCGCCTCCATCGTCGGCGCCGGGATCGGGGCCGGCGAGATCCAGATCTGGACCGACGTCGACGGCGTCATGACCGCGGATCCCTCGGTGGTCCCCGATGCGCGGCTCCTGCCGCGGCTCTCGTTCGCCGAGGCGTCCGAGCTGGCCTACTTCGGCGGCCGTGTGCTGCATCCCCGCACGGTGCTGCCGGCCGTCGAGCGGGACATCCCGGTGCGGGTGCTGAACTCGCGCAAGCCCGAGGTCGAAGGCACTCTCATCGTCGCCGCCTGCCCGCCGTCGCACCTCACCGTCAAGTCGATCGTCTACAAGGAAGGCATCACCGTGATCGACGTCCGGTCGACCCGGATGCTCATGGCCCACGGGTTTCTCGCCGCCATCTTCGAGGTCTTCGACCGCCTCGAGACCGCCGTCGACGTCGTGTCGACGTCCGAGGTCGCGGTGTCGCTGACCATCGACCGCACCGACCGGCTGGCGGAGCTCGTGGCCGAGCTGCGGCGCATCGCCGAGGTGGAGCACACTGGCGGGCAGGCCATCGTCTGCCTCGTGGGCGAGGCGATCCGCGACACCCCCGGGGTCGGCGCGACCGCCTTCACCGCCTTGCGTTCGATCAACGTCCGCATGGTGTCGCAGGGCAGCGCCCGCACCAACTTCGGCCTCGTCATCGACGAACGGGACGTGCCCGCCGCGGTGCGCGCCCTGCACGCCGCGTTCTTCGGGGAGGCGGTGGAGCGAGAGTGAACGAGCGGGTCATGCAGGATCGAAGTTGCGGTCGTGCTCTGACGTTGCGCCGCCGCCGGCCGGCGCGCCCATGCGGGCACCCTCGGTGAGGTGGCCTGCTCGGCGTGCTCTCACGTTGCGCCGCCGCCGGCCGGCGCGCTCATGCGGGCACCCTCGGTGAGGTTGCCTGCTCGGCGTGCCCTGACGTTGCGCCGCCGGCCGGCCGGCGCGCCCCCAGGACGGCGAGGTGCCTGCCGTTGGGCGCGCAGTCCCGCAGGTGCACACCGCCCGACGAGGCGCCTCGGCGCTGGTGCATGGCCCTTGCCCCGGCGAGGCCGACCGTCCTTCGTTCGTGTCGGCCTCCACGCGCCGGTCCCCGGTCCCGCGTTAGAATCGACACCCTGCGGCTCGAGGTGAGCCCCCGGCGTCGACGCGTCGGGATCCGCCGGCCGTGGTTGCCGCCCAGGATGACACCGCGACGGGCGGTTGCGCATTTCCCGGGCGTCGCGCGATGGGACGCGAGCGGCGCGTCTCGCGAACGCGAACTCGCCGGCGCCGGGCGCCGGCCCCGACCATGACCGAGACCACTCTCCTCAGGCGCATGGCCGACTTCGACCTGACCGACACCCAGCGGCAGGTGCGGGCGGCGGTGCGCGAGTTCGCCGAGCGCGAGATCCTGCCCACCGTCGAACAGAACGAGCGCGACCGGCGCTATCCGCGCGAGCTCATCGCCCGACTGGCCCCGCTGGGCTACCTCGCGCCCCTGATCCCCGAGGAGTACGGCGGCTCGTTCAGCGACGTGGTGACCTACGGAATCGTCTGCGAAGAGCTGGCCCGCGTCGACTGGGTGGTCGCCTCGGCCGTCTCGGTGGCCAACTCGCTGGTCGGCAGCGTGATTCTCAAGTTCGGGACCTCGGCGCAGCGGCAGCGGTGGCTCCCGTCGCTCGCGGCCGGCGAGATCCTGGCGTCGGCGTGCCTCACCGAGCCCGGCGGGGGCACCGATCTGGCCTCCCTGCGCACCCGCGCCCGCGCCGTCGACGGCGGGTGGGTGCTCGACGGCAGCAAGGTCTTCATCTCCCACGCGGCCGAGGCGGGGGTCTTCCTCGTGCCCGCCACCGTCGATCCCGAGCAGGGGCATCGCGGGGTCACCATGTTCCTCGTCGAGCCGTCGGCCCCGGGCATCGCCATCGCCCCGCTGCCGATGCGCACCCTGCAACGCGACAACATCGCCGAGGTCCACTTCTCCGAGGTCCGGGTCGGCGGCGACGCCCTGCTCGGCGAGGTGGGCCGGGGGTTCCCCGTTCTCGGCTCGGCCCTCGACACGGGGCGGTTCTCGGTGGCCGCCCGGTGCGTCGGGCAGGCGCAGCGCGCCATCGATCTCACCCTGCCCTACGCCCGGGAGCGGCGGGCGTTCGGGCAGGCGATCGGCGAGTTCCAGATGGTGCAGCAGAAGATAGCCGACATGATCTGCCGGACCGAGTCGGCCCGCGCCCTGGTCTACCGGCTCGGCCGGATGAAGGACGCCGGGGTGGAGCGGTGCTCGATGGAGGCGTCGATGGCCAAGCTCACCGCGAGCGAGGCGGCCACGCAGAACACCCTCGACGCCATCCAGATCTTCGGCGGCTACGGGTTCTCGGCCGAGTACGAGGTCGGCCGGCTGCTGCTCGAGGCCAAGACCCTCGAGGTCGGCGAGGGGACCAGCGAGCTTCATCGCAAGCTGATCGCCGAGTTCAGCCTGGGCCTGCGCTGACGTCCGCGCGGCTTGGGTCCGGCACGGTCCGCTCGTGCAGGGGCGTCGGTGGGCGTCATTCGCGAATAGTGGCCCCGTCGGCTGCGTATGGGTCATGAAGATGCAACACCAGGAGGCGGCGGAAGCCCGGCCGTTGCCGCGGGCGCCCGCGCGCGTGACGCGTGGGATGCGGCTGGTCCTCCTGATCACGGCCGCGACGCTCGGGCTGGGTGTGGCGGTCGTGTTGCTCGGGCCCCTTCTCGTCAGGCAGGTCATCCGGCTGCTGAACTTCTCGGTGCAGGGTTTCGTCTGGATCGTTGGCGGGCTGGAACAGGGTCTCGATGCCTGGAGCCTGGCCGGCGAGGTCGCCCGGGCGATCGGCGCGGGCCTCACCACGCCGGAGGTCGCCGCGGGGATCGTCCTCATCGAGATCGTCGGAGTTGCGGCGCTATACGCGCTGCATCGGCTGCTGTCGAACGACAAAGGGGCGGGGCGATGATCAGGGGTGCCGTCGGACGGAGCGCAGGGCCGTTCGCCTCGTGGACCGGTCGAACGCGGCGGAGCGCCTGGCTCGGGCTCGTCGGCGTGCTCGCGGTGGGCGGGCCGCTGCTCGCGCAGCCGTCCGGGACGGAGGGGTTGCGGGAGGAGATCGAGGCCCAGTTCCGGGTGATCGCGACCAGCGGCGGAATCGGTCTGCTGCCGCTCGACGACGACCGGGCCATCGCGTTGATCGAGCTGCGGGGCGAGGCGATCTACGTCGACGGCGCCGGGCCGCTGACGGTGCAGGGGGTGACCGATGCCCTCGCCGCCGCCGCCGCCGCCCCGCTGCTGCGGTTGCGGCGCCTCGACGGGGACCTGCAGCGGTCCGTGCTCGGGCTGCCGGCAACCGCGGCCGAGGACGGCGCCGCTGCTGACGCCGCCGAGGACGAGGCGGTCGCGGCCGCCGCCGCTGATGACACCGAGTTCGGCGCCGCCGATGACGCCGACGACGCGGCCGTGCCCACGGCCGACGCCGGCGAGGCGGTTGCGGCCGACGATGCCGAGCTCCCGGCCGTCGAAGCCAGCGTCGCGGCCGCCCCCGGGGCTGCTCCGGCGGCCCCACGTGCGCCTCCGGCTCCACCCGCGCCTCCGGCTCCACCCGCGCCTCCGGCTCCACCCGTGCCTCCGGCTCCCGCGACTGCGCCGCCCGCGCCCCCGGCTCCACCCGCGCCTCCGGCTCCGCCCGAGGCGCCCGAGGTGGATCGGCAGCGCCGTACCGTGCGCGGCGCCATCCTGCGTTTCGGCGGCGAGGTGCACGTCCCCGCCGACGAGCGGCTCGACGGCGACGTGGTGCTGATCGGGGGCCGCCTGAGGGTGGACGGAGAGGTCACCCGGGCCATCCTCGTGATCGGCGGGTCGGCCCATTTCGGACCCGAGGCGGTGGTCCGGCGCGACGTCACCGTCGTCGCGGGGCGGGTGACGCGGCATCCCGACGCCCGTTTCCGGCGCGAGCTGAACGAAATCGGTTTCGGCGGCCTCGACCTCGACCTGGGCGGCCTCGGCCGGGGGTTCGACTGGCCTCGCCCGGCGCCTTTCTACCGCTCCAGCGACCTGATGGAGACGCTCATTCGCTTCGCGTTCCTCGGCCTCCTCGGGTCGGTGGTGCTGCTGGTGGCGGCCGGCAGCGCGCACCGCGTGGCGGACCGGGTGACCCGAGAACCGGTCAAGGCCGGCGTGGTCGGGTTCCTCGCCCAGCTCCTGTTCTTCCCGCTCCTCGTCCTGGGTTCGGTGGCGCTCGTCATCACGATCGTCGGGATTCCGCTGCTGGCGCTGATGCCGGTGGTTCTCGTCGCGGCCCTCGTGGTCCTCATCCTCGGGTTCACCGGCGTCGTCCAGCTCGTCAGCCGGCTGCTGGCCCGGGGCCGGCGTTCGGACCTGGTGCTGTTCTGGGTCGGCCTCGTGCTGCTGATGACCCCCGCGCTCTTCGGCAACGCGCTGGACCTCGTCGGCGGACCGTTCCGCCTGTTCGCGCTGATGCTGGGGGTGACCGGGTTCGTCGTCGAGTACCTGGCGTGGACCGCCGGCTCGGGCGCCGTACTCCTCAACTGGCTCGACAGGGCCCCTGCCGCGGCCGGAGGACCGCCGCCGCCGATTCCGGGGCCGGCCGGGCATCCCGGGCCGGCGACGCCCCTGCCCCCGGTCGCGAATCCGAACTGACCACGCGCCGCGGGCACGCGTCAGCGGCGCGGTTCGGCGGGCGCTTCCACCCGCGCCGAGCGCAGGAACTCGCCGAACGCCGCATCCCAGCGCGCGATCGTGCGGGCCGGTCCCGTCAGCTTGAAGAACCAGGGTCCGACCGGGGTCTCGACGACGGCGGCGAGCAGCCGGAAGTCCCGCTTGTCGAGGCGTTCCGCCGCTCCCGGGCGGACCGCCGCCACGTACGTGCCCGGCACGTCCAGCAGAGTGACGTCGAGCCCGTTGGCGTCGAAGGCGGTGGTCGACGCGACCGCGAAGGACGAGCGCCCGTCCGGCTGCTCCATCTGGCCGACCCAGCGCTGGAGGTTGGCCTCGACCGTGCCGCCGCTCCCGCCGAAGTAGAAGACCACCAGCTCGCCGTCCTCGGAGTCGCCGGGGACCCTCGGCAGCCGGAACTGGGCGACCCGCATCGGCGACGCCGTCGGCTCCTCGATCCAGCCCACCGGCGGCTCGTAGTGCAGCGTCGGCTGGGCCGCCCCCGGCGTTGCGAGGGTCGCGGCGAGGGCGGCGATGGTCACGATGCGAACCGACAGGGTGCTGGGCATGGGCGCGATCGTACCACGCGGCGCGACCGCAGTATGATCGGTTCGATGGTCACGACGACCCGGCACCACGTGCAGACCGCGGGCCAGGGCGATGCGCACGACATCACCGCCCTCGTGGCCCGCGCGGTGACCGAGTCCGACTTGTCGAGCGGCCTGGCGACGACCAGCGTGGTCGGCTCGACGGCGGTGGTGACCACCATCGAGTTCGAGCCGGGGGCGGTCGCCGATCTCGACCGTCTGCTCGACCGCCTCGCGCCGCGGGACGGCCAGTACGCCCACCATGCGCGCTGGGGAGACGACAACGGCTCGAGCCACGTGCGGGCCGCGCTGATGGGGCCCTCCCTGACCATCCCGTTCGAGCGCCGGGAGCTCATTCTGGGCGCTTGGCAGCAGATCGTGCTGCTCGAATGCGACACCCGCCCGAGGCGGCGACCGTTCGTCGTCCAGCTCATGGGCGAATGACCGTCCGGCGGCCCGCGCCGCCTCCCCCCGATGTCGACATGACCCTCGACTGGACCCGGCAGACCCTCGACAACGGCCTCGACGTGATCGTGCACGAGGACCACCGCTGTCCCATCGTGGCCGTCAACCTCTGGTACCACGTTGGCTCGCGGAACGAGTCGCCGGGGCGGACCGGCCTCGCCCACCTGTTCGAGCACTTGATGTTCGAAGGTTCGCTCCACCACGACCGCAACTACTTCACGCCGCTGCAGCAGGCCGGGGCCGCCGTCAACGGCTCGACGAGTTGCGACCGCACCAACTACTGGGAGGTCGTACCCGCGAACGCCCTCGATCTCGCGCTGTGGCTGGAGTCCGACCGCATGGGGTACCTGCTGCCCGCCCTCACCGGGGAGAAGTTCGACAACCAGCGCGACGTGGTCCTGAACGAGCGCCGCCAGCAGTACGAGAACCGGCCCTACGGGCTGGCGCTGATGGCCCTGATGTCCGCCCTGTTCCCGCCGCGCCACCCGTATCACTGGACCACCATCGGGGAGGTCGCGGACCTGCGAGCCGCTACCCTCGACGACGCCCGCGCGTTCTTTCGCGACTGGTACCACCCGGACAACGCGTCGTTGACGGTGGCCGGCGACGTAGAGACGGGGGCGGCGATGGACGCGGTGCGGCGCCACTTCGAGGAGATTCCCGCCGGGCCGTCGCCGCGCGCGGCGGGGGTCCGCCCCGCGATGGTCCCGGCGGGCGAGTCGGGAGAGGAACGCCGGCTGCTGCTGGAGGACCGCGTGGAGCTGCCGCGGCTGTACCTCGCCTGGCGCACCCCGGCGCTGTTCGACGAGGGCGACGCGGGGATGGACCTGCTGGCCCACGTCCTCGCCGGTGGGAAGACCTCGCGGCTCTATCGGGCCCTGGTGCACGACCGCCGCATCGCCACCGACGTCAGCGCCTCCCAGAACTCGCGCGAGCTCGCCGGCTGGTTCTGCATCACCGCCACCGCCGCTCCCGGCCGCGGCTTGGCCGAGCTCGACGAGGCGATCGGCGCCGAGCTCGCGGCGCTCGCCGACGGCGGCCCCGCGCCGGAGGAGATCGAGCGCGGTCTCGCCCAGGTCGAGGCGCAGTTCGTGTACGGCCTGCAGACGCTGGGCGGGTTCCACGGCCGCTCGGACCAGCTCAACGCCTACAACGTCTACACCGGCGACCCCGGGTTCCTCGACCGGGACCTCGCGCGCTATCGCGAGAGCGGCGCCGACGAGGTGCGGGAGCTCGCGAGCCGGCTCGCGCCCGCCCACCGGGTGGCGTTGAGCATCGTGCCGGCGGGCGACGCGGCGCGCGCGCTGGCCGGATCGGCCCCGGCGGGGGTGTCCTGATGGCGTCGGTCGATCGGACGCGGTTGCCCACGGCCGGCCCGCCTCCCGCGGCGCGGTTCCCTCCTGTCGCGCTCCACCGCCTCGCCCCGGGGCTGGTTCTGCGCACCGGCCCGCATCCGGGCCCGCCCGTCGTCCACTGGCTGCTGCTGTGGCGCGCCGGCGCCGCCACGGACCCGGCCGCGCGGCCCGGCCTCGCCGCCCTCACCGCGGACCTCTTCGACGAGGGCACCGAGACGCGGTCCGACCTGGAGCTGCACGCCGCCCTCGATCGCATCGGCGCTCGGCTCGGGGTGCAGGTCGGCGCGGACGCGACGATGGTGTCCCTCACCACCCTCGATCGTCATGCCGACGAGGGGTTGGCGCTGCTGTTCGAGATCGTGACGCGGCCCCGTTTCGCAGCCGCGGACTTCGAGCGGGTGCGCGAGCTGCGGCGCAACCGCGTGCGTCAGATGCGATCGGTTCCCGCCGCGGTCGCCGAGCGGGTGTACCTCGAGACCTTGTACCCCGGGCACCCGTACGGGCATCTCGGCATCGGCACCGAAGCGGCGCTGTCGCGTATGACCGTCGACGACGTCCGGCGTTTCCACCGCGAGCGCTATCCGCTCGCCGCCGCCGTGCTGATCGCCACCGGACCGTTCTCCCACGCCGCCTTCGCGGAAATGGCGGAGCGGGCGGTGGCGGACCTGCCGGCGCCCGGGGCGGGCGCCCCGGCGCCGGAGGCCCCGCCCGAGCCGGGCGCGCCGGGGCCGCCGCCGGCCCGGCTGGTGCTCGTCGACCGCCCCGGGGCGGTACAGTCGGAGCTGCGGATCGGCCACGTGGCGGCGCCCCGTCGGACCTCCGCGTATCATGCGATGCAGGTGCTGAACATGGTGCTGGGCGGCCAGTTCGTCAGCCGCCTCAACCAGAGCCTGCGCGAAGAGAAGGGGTACACCTACGGCGTGCGGACGGCTTTCCAGTACCGGCGGGCGCCCGGTCCGTTCGCGATGCAGGGCAGCGTGCAGGCGGACGCCACCGCCGAGGCGGTCCGCGAGGTGCTGCGCGAGATGGACGGGCTGGGAGGGCCGCGGCCGGTCACGCCGCCGGAGCTCGATCTGGCGCGGTCGGCTCTGACCCGGGGGTTCGCCCGGGGGTTCGAGACGGCGGGGCAGGTCGCCCGCGGCGTCGCCCAGCTCGTGCAGTACGATCTGCCTGCCGACGAGCACGATCGGTTCGTGCCCGCGGTGACCGCGGTCGACGCGCCGGCGGTGACCGCCGCCGCCGCGCGCTGGCTGCGGGCCGAGCGCGCGGTGGTGGTCGTCGTGGGCCCCGCGGCGCAAATCGAGCGCGGCCTCGGCACGTTGTCGCTGGGGGAGCCCCGGCGCGTGGACGGGCCGGACCTCGCGCCCTAGTTGACCGTCCCTGAGAGAAGCTGCCCATGTCGCGGGGCGTTTCGCAGCGTATGCCAGCGAAAAACCAGCGACAGGACGGCAAAGGAAGCTCGGGGGCAGTCCCCTAGAGGTGCGGGCGTCCGGTGGGCCGGCGGTCCGGCGGCGTTTCCCGGCCTCGACGCCCCGGCCGGCGGTCTGCGCCGCGGTGACGGCGGAGAGCCGCCGGCTCGGCGGTGCTCCCGGCGGCGCAGCGGCCGCGCCGGCGACGGTTTACCGGGCGAGGAGAATGCCAGGATGAAGGCTGTCCGCTTCCACGAACACGGCGGGCTCGAGGTCCTCCGGTGCGAGGAGGTGCCGGATCCGAAGCCGGCGCCGGGCGAAGTGCTGGTCCGGGTCCGCGCGTGCGCCCTGAACCACCTCGACCTGTGGCAGCGCCGCGGCATTCCCGGCGTGCCCCTGCCCCACTGCCCTGGCACCGACATCGCCGGCGAGGTCGTGGGCGGCGATGCCCCCGGGGTCGGCGAGGGGGTGCGGGTCCTGCTGCAGCCGGGGGTGAGCTGCGGCCGATGCGTCGCCTGTCTCAACGGCCAGGACAACCTGTGCCGCAGCTTCGGTCTCATCGGACACCAGTCGGAGGGCGGCTACGCCGAGCTCGTCACGGTCCCGGTCGAGAACGTGGTGCCGATCCCGGACGCGATCGGGTTCGTGGAGGCGGCGGCGTTTCCCCTCACGTTTCTGAGCGCGTGGCACATGCTGGTGACGCGGGCGCAACTGCGGCCGGGAGAAACCGTTCTCATCCTCGCCGGCGGCAGCGGCGTCGGGCAGGCCGCGATTCAGGTGGCGCGGGCCCAGGGCGCCCGCATCATCGCGACCGCCGGCTCGCCCGAGAAGCTGGAGCGGGCGAAGGGGCTGGGAGCGCATGAGGTCATCGATCACTACCAGGAGGACATCTCGCGGGAGGTGCGGCGGTTCACCGACCGGCGGGGCGTGGACGTGGTCTTCGAGCACGTCGGGCAGGCGACGTGGGAGCAGTCGACGAAGAGCCTGCGGCGGGGGGGACGGCTCGTCACCTGCGGCGCCACCACCGGCCCCGTCGGGTCGCTCGACATCCGGCGCCTGTTCACCCGGCAGATCTCGCTGATGGGCTGCTACGTCGGGTCGAAGGGAGAGCTGCTGCGGGCGGCCGAGTTGTTCTTCGACGGCCGGTTCGCGCCGGTCGTCGACAGGACGTACCCTCTCGATGAGGCGGCCGAGGCCCACCGACGGCTCGAGGACCACGCCCAGTTCGGAAAGGTCGTCCTGCTGCCCTGAGCGAGGGGTCGCGAAGCGACCGTTCCCCGCGATTGCGCGTCCTATAGGAGAGCGGTGTCGGGGAGTTCGGCCATGCGGAGTCTCGCCCGGATCAGCGTCAGCATCGTAGGCGTCGTGGGCGTGCTGGCGGTCACGGTGGCCGGCGCCACGATCTGGCTGCTGCTGACCGATCCGGTCTCGGTGGCCGACGCCGTGAGCGAGCAGGACGTGACCCCCCTGGTCCGCGAGCTGGCCGCCATCCTCTACGAGGCCATTCAGCGCCTCATCGGGTATCTCCAGGTCCAGGAACCGGGTTGACGGTCGTCGGCCGTCGCGGGCTCTCCGCATCCTCGTTTCCGCGCGGGTTTACAGGTTGCGCCGCAGAAACTGGATCAGGACGTACCCGTCGAGCCACTTGAACGGCGCCTCGCCGGTCGTGTAGTGTCCGCACGGCAGCGCGAACACGCGAGGCGTCAGGCCGCGGCGGCGGAGTTCCGCGACGAACCGCCGGGACAGGTGCACCGGGAACGACAGGTCGTAGCGCGCGTAGACGAGGAGCACGCGAGTGCCGCGCAGCCGGTCGATGTAGGGCCAGGGGCTGATCGGCAGCCACAGGCGCCGGAGTCGGTCGAGGTCGATGGCCCCGTCGAGGCCGGCGCGCACGTGCGCGGTGGACAGGCCGTCCCAGACCACGTCGGCGAAGTACGGCGAGACGTGGTTGAGGGCCGCGGCCGTGATTCGCGGCTCGTGGGCGGCGGTCAGCGAGGCGAGGCACGACCCGAGGCTGGTGCCCAGGATGCCGATGCGGTCGTGGCCCTGCGCGTCGAGCCACGCGACGGCCCGCCGGGCGTCGAGGACGGCTTGGCGGTTCACCTGCAGGGTGCGACCGACGTTGGCGCTGACGATGTAGTCAGCCCGTTCGAGCTCGGGCGGCATGCGGGCGTCGTGGTAGGGCAGGGTCAGCCGCAGGGCGCTGATGCCCACCCGGGCCAGGAAGCGGCACAGGCCGATGTGCGCCTCCGCGTCCGCGTTCCACTGCGGCAGGACCAGCACTGCCCGGCGCCGGTCGCCCGATTCGGCCGGGAAGTAGCGGGCGTGCACCGTGTTGTTGGCCGGGTGCGGCGTTTCGACCTGGCTCGGAAACGCAAGCCGGCCGTCGCCGAAGGTGTAGCCCGGGCACGGCGCGGCGGCGAACCAGTGCGGGTCGGACAGGGCGGCCGCCGCCATTTGCTCCATCCGCCGCGCCGGGTCGCAGGACGGATCGCCGGGGTCGTCCAGCCAGTCGAGCCCCCAGTCGAAGGGGCGCACGACGCGGTTGGTGGTGGCGGCGGCGAGCCGGCGTTCCCAGGCGTGAAAGAATCGCTCGATCACCCGTGTAGTCTCACCACGAACGGTTGAACCAAGGAGTCGCGATGGGCATGACGACCGTCGGCGTGCAGGAGGCCCGGCGCCTCCAGACCGAGGAAGGGTACACCTACATCGACGTGCGGTCGGTTCCCGAGTACGAGAACGGCCATCCCGAGGGGGCCTGCAGCGTGCCGCTCCTGCACCTGAACGTCGAGACGCGGCAGATGCAGCCCAACCCCGACTTTCTCGCGGTCGTGCAGGCGCGCTTCCCCGCCGACGCGAAGCTGCTCGTCGGCTGCCAGATGGGCGGCCGCTCGGCCCGCGCCGCGCAGCTCCTGGCGGGCGCCGGCTACGAGACGGCGGTCAACGTCGACGGGGGCTTCGGGGGGCGCCGGGACCCCGCCACCGGGCAGGTGATGGCCGAGGGGTGGGCTCCCGCCGGCCTGCCTGTCGAGACCGGCGCCTCCGCCGACCGGGGCTACGAGGCCCTCCGCCGGCAGGCGGCCGCGGGGGGCGGCCCGGCCCGGGAGCCGTAGCCGGCGGCGGGTCGCGTCCGGGCCGGGGCCGCGACGCCCGCGCCGGGTCCGGGAGCTGTCGCCGCTCGGCGTCCCCAGTTCATCGGCGTTTGACCGACACCGCCAGGCCGCCGCCCACCGGGAGAAAGCTGGTCACGAAACGGGCGTCAGCCGCGAGCCGCCGGTTATAGACGGCGACGGCGCCCGTGAGCCCGGGAACGACGTCGTCGGTCCGGAGAACCCTGCCCGTCATCAGCACCCCGCCCGGTCGCAGCAGGGCCGCCAACCGGTCGAGCAACGGCCCGTACTGCTGCTCGTCGCCGGCGTTGTAGATCACGTCGAAGGGGCCCGCCACCTTGTGCACCATGCGGGCGGCATCGCCGACGATCACGTGCGCCCGGTCGGCGAGCCCCGCCGCCTCGAAGTGCGTACGTGCCATCGCGGCGCGGCGGGGATCGATCTCGATCGAGAGAAGTCCGCCGTCCTCGGGAAGGGACCGGGCAAGCCACAGGGCGGAATAGCCGTTGGCGGCGCCGATCTCGAGCACCCGGCGGGCGCCGGCGGCGAGGACCATCGCCTCGAGGAGCCGTCCGGCGACGCGGCCGGCGATCGGGAGATGGTCGGCGTGCGCTTCCGCCGCTGCCTGTTCCAGCAACGGATCTTCCGGCGTCAGCGACGTCAGGTAATCGTCAATCTGCTGCGCGGTAATCATCGGCTGACGCCATTATACGGACGGGTTCGCCGGCCGGACCGGGCTCGCCGCGGCCTGAACGGGCCGGCCGGGCGCCGACGGCCCGCCGCCGCGCGGGCTTCAGAGCATCGCCTCGTCGTGCACCGCCTCGCCGCGCTCGAACCGGTCGGGCGCGAAGCAGCTCACGTCGGCGGTCTCGGTCCGGCCCAGCCGGATCAGCTCGGACAGCACCTTGCCGATCGCCGGCGCGATCATCAGGCCGTGACCGCTGTACCCGTTGGCGAGAACGAGCCCCGGGGCGGCGGGGTGCTCGCCGAGGAGGGGATTGTGATCCGGGGTCATGGCATAGAGCCCCGCCCACCCCTCGATCAGCTCGATCGGGGCGAGCCCGGGCATCCGCGCCTGGAGGGGGGGCTGGAAGTCGGACTCCCAGCGGGGGTAATCGCAGGCGAAGTTCTCGCCGGGCGGCTCTTCGAGGCTCGTCCGGGCGACGACGAGCCGGTCGGGCCCCGGGGGGTTCTCGGCGTCGTCGTGACGCCAGTGCACGCCGGTGGGGTCGACGATCATCGGGAGACGGTAGGGCAGCCGCGTCGGCAGCGCACATCTGAACAGGTGCTGGCGCACCGGCTCGACCGGCAAGTCGAGACCGGCCATCGCCGCGAGCCGGCGGGCGAACGGCCCCGCCGCGTTGACGACGACGTCGGCCGCCATCCGCTCGCCGTCGTCGAGGACGACCCCGGCCACGCGGCCCGCCCGCCGCGTCAGGTCGACGACCTCGGCCGCGACGTAGCGGGCGCCGGCCGCGGACGCTGCCGCGCGGAACCCCGCGAGCACCTCGCGCGGCTCGCCGTAGCCGTCGTCGGGGCCGAAGACCCCGAAGCGGACATCGTCGAGCCGCAGGTCGGGGACCATCGCCCGGATGTCGTCGCGCTCGAGCCGGCGCACGCGCGCCCCGAGCCGCCGCTGCCGCTCGAGGCGGGCCGCGAAGCGGTCCGACCCCGCGTCGTCGACGAGGAAGAGGTAGCCGCGCTGGCGGAAGTCGGCGCGGGGGGTGTGGTCGGGCGCCCGCATCGTCCGGTCGAACGCGGCGTAGAACCGCGTGCCGTACTGCGCGAGCCGGATGTTGACGGCCGAGCTGAACTGCTGGCGGATGCCCCCCATGGCGAGGAACGACGAGGCGCGCGCGTAGGTGGCGTCGCGCTCGACGACCGTCACCGGCCCCGGATGCCCGTCGCGCAGGAGGTGATACGCGATGCTCGATCCGATCACGCCGCCGCCCACGATCACGACGGGTCCCGATGTCGCGGTCACCGTCGCCCCCCCGAACGCGCGCGGCCGCCCGCGGCCGGGCCGTCGGCGCCCCGGGGCGCCCGCCCGCCCTCCAGGTAGTGCTTGAGGGCGAGGAGCGAGGTCTCCCAGCCGGTGCTGATGATGCGGTAGTAGCGCTCCCAGCGCGGTCCCTCGTCGGAACCGCTCTGCCGGACCTGCAGGCGGGTCGACGTGCCTTTCGTCCGGCAATGCACATCGAGGGCCATCGGACCGAAGGCGAGGGCGTCGGGCGGCAGCCAGTAGGCGCCGGCGAGCGAGAAGGCCCGCCCCGGGCGGTAGTCCATCACCGTGCCGTAGAACACGCCGCCTAGGGTGCCGAGCAACTCGTCGCGGAACGGAGTGGCGTCCCATTCGACGGCATAGACCCCCAGGGGGCGGGGCATCGTGACGGAGCGGACGGTATCCCACCAGACCGGCAGCGCCGTCGGGTCGAAGAACGCGCTCACGACGGCCTCGGGCCGCGCGGTGATGAGGATCGTGCGCTCGAACTCGAGCGGGGAAGGGGGGGAGGCCATGTCGGTCAGGAGGTGGGCGGGGTCCGGTCGGCGCTCGATCGACAGGTCGGCAGGTCAGTACGACAGATACCGCTCGCGCAGACCGCGGAACCCGTCCAGATCCGCCTGCCATTCCTCGGCGATCTCGGCATGGGGCACGTCGTCGTCCAGGGACCGCCGCAGCCTGTCCGAACCGGACAGGATGTCGATGGGCGGAATCACCGTCTCGTACTCGTAGGGCGGCTCGCGCCACGCGAACCGCTCCGGGTCGAGGCGGCGGCAGACCTGCAGGAACGCCACCGCGGTGAGGACGGGCCGGAACGCGGCGCGGTCCGTCACGTGGATCTGGCAGCCGCCGCAGGTCTCGCCGGCATGTTTCTGGAACGTGGGTTGGAACTCGGCGGGGCGAAACCACGCTCCCGGCAGCCCGAGGTCGTTCAACGCGGCCGCGAGCCGGTGCGCGTCGAGCCACGGGGCGCCCGCGATCTCGAACGGGCGGGTGGTGCCGCGGCCCTCCGACAGGTTCGTGCCCTCGAGCAGCACCATGCCGGGATAGACGACGGCGCTGTCGAGCGTGGGCAGGTTCGGCGACGGCAGCACCCACGGCAGGCCCGTCCCGTCGTGGTACAGGTCGCGGCGCCAGCCGGCGACGGGCAGCACCTCGACCGACGCCCCCAGATCGAAGGTCTCGTTGCACAGGCGGGCCAGCTCGCCGATGGTCAGGCCGTGGCGCAGGGGTATCGGGAACTGCCCCACGAACGATTCGTAGCCCGGTCGCAGCATCGGGCCCTCGACGGCGGCCCCGCCGATGGGGTTCGGCCGGTCGCAGATGACCACGGGGACGCCCGCGACGGCGCACGCCTGCAGGCAGTTGGTCATCGTGTGGACGTAGGTGTAGACGCGGGCGCCGACGTCCTGCAGGTCGATGACGAGCAGGTCGATGTCGGAGAGCATCGCCCGGGTGGGGGTGCGAGTCTCGCCGTACAGCGAGTACACCGGCACGTCGAGGCGTGGATGCCGCGCGTGGTCCGTCTCGATCATGTTGTCCTGCACGTCCGAGCGGAAACCGTGCTGGGGGCCGAAGATGGCGGTCAGGGCGCCGCCGGGCGCCGCCGCCGCGACGTCGACGACGTGGCGGCGCTCGGCGTCCACCGAGGCGGGGTTCGCGACGAGACCGATTCGCCGCGCCCCCGCCCGCGCGCCGAGGTGCGCGGGCAGCCGCGCCGAACCGGTGGTGACCGGCATGTAACGATTATACGGGGCGGCGCGGCGCACGGGGCGCTCCTGCCGCCATGCTATGATTCGCGCACTCGGGCGCCGGTGGCGAGCGCCCGCGGGGCTGCAGTTCGGGCTCCGAGTGCCCGCTGGCTCCCACCGGGCCGCCGCTCTCAAGACCAGGACGCCGACGTGCCCCCCGGGCCGGCGATTTCCCGGGGTCTGCCCCCGGCATGGAGGATGGAGCCGTCGTGGCCAACGCCGAGCTGCATGCCGATCTGAGGACCGCGGTGCGCGAGCTCTGCGCGCGCTTTCCCGATTCCTACTGGCGCGAGCTGGATGTCCGCGAGGCGTACCCGGAAGAGTTCGTCCGCACGCTGACCGAGGCCGGCTACCTCGCCGCCCTGATACCCGAGGAGCTGGGCGGCTCGGGGCTCGGCATCGCCGAGGCGTCGATCATCCTCGAGGAGGTCAACCGGTCGGGCGGCAACTCCGCCGCCTGCCACGCCCAGATGTACATCATGGGCACCCTGCTGCGGCACGGGTCCGAGGAGCAGCGCCGCCACTACCTGCCCAAGATCGCCGCCGGCGAGCTGCGGCTGCAGGCGTTCGGGGTGACCGAGCCGACCACCGGAACCGACACCACGCAGATGAAGACGATGGCGGTGCGCCAGGGCGACCGCTACGTCGTGAACGGGCAGAAGGTGTGGATCTCGCGGGTAGAACACTCCGACCTGATGCTGCTAGTGGCCCGCACCACCCCCCTCGAAGACGTGAAGAAGCGCACCGACGGACTCTCGGTGCTACTCGTCGACCTGAAGGCGGCGGTCGGCAACGGTATGACCGTGCGCCCGATCCGCGCCATGATCAACCACGCGACGACCGAGGTCTTCTTCGACAACCTCGAGGTGCCGGTCGAGAACCGCGTGGGAGAGGAGGGCAAGGGATTCCGCTATCTGCTCGACGGCCTCAACGCCGAACGCATCCTCATCGCGGCCGAGTGCGTCGGCGATGGGCGCTGGTTCGTCGAGCGGGCCTGCCGCTACGCGCGCGACCGGGTCGTGTTCGGCCGCCCCATCGGCCAGAACCAGGGCATACAGTTTCCCATCGCGCGCGCCCACGTCAACGTCGAGGCGGCCGACCTGATGCGGGTGCGGGCGGCCGAGCTGTTCGACGCCGGCAAGCCGTGCGGAGCCGAGGCGAACATGGCCAAGCTGCTCGCGGCCGACGCCTCGTGGGAGGCGGCCAACGTCACCATGCAGACCTACGGCGGCTTCGGGTTCGCCGAGGAGTACGACGTCGAGCGCAAGTTCCGCGAGACGCGGCTCTACCAGACCGCGCCGATCTCGACCAACCTCATCCTGTCCTACATCGGCCAGCACGTGCTGGACCTGCCGCGGTCATTCTGATGCGACCCCGGAGTCCTTCCGGCGCGCCGCTCCGCCCTGGCCACGCGCCGTGCCCGCCCCGGTCACTCCGATGAGACCGCTCGACGGGGTCACGGTCCTGTCGCTCGAGCAGGCGGTGGCCGCGCCCTTCGCGACCCGGCAGCTCGCCGACCTCGGGGCCCGGGTGATCAAGATCGAGCGCCCCGGCGTCGGCGACTTCGCGCGCAGCTACGACGCGACGGCGGGGGGGCTCTCGTCGCACTTCGTGTGGCTGAACCGGTCGAAGGAGTCGCTGACCCTCGACGTGAAGCACCCCGAGGCGGGGACGGTGCTGCGCCGGCTGCTCGACGAGGCCGACGTCTTCGTCGAGAACCTCGCCCCCGGCGCCACGGGGCGACTGGGGCTGTCGGCGGCCGAGCTGCGGTCGGCGCATCCGCGGCTCGTCGTGTGCGAGATCTCGGGGTACGGCTCGACCGGCCCCTACCGCGACCGCAAGGCCTACGACCTGCTCGTGCAGGCCGAGGCGGGGGTGCTGTCGATCACCGGCACGCCGGACGAGCCCGCCAAGGTGGGCATCTCCGTCGCCGACATCGCGGCCGGCATGTACGCGTACTCCGGGGTCCTCACCGCGCTCCTGATGCGGGAGCGCACCGGCGAGGGCACGGTGGTCGAGGTGTCGATGCTCGAGGCGCTCGGGGAGTGGATGAGCTATCCCGTCTACTATGCCTCCGCTGGCGCCCCGCCGGCCCGCTCGGGGGCTCGGCACGCGGTCATCGCCCCCTATGGGCCGTTCGCGGGCGGGGACGGCGACGTGGTGTACCTCGGCATCCAGAACGAGCGCGAGTGGCGGGCGTTCTGCGAGCAGGTGCTGCGCCGGCCGGAGCTAGCGGCGGACCGGCGGTTCTCGGCCAACGCGCTGCGGCTGGCCAATCGCCCGGCCCTCGACGCGGAGATCGAAGCGGTCTTCGGCGGGCTCGACACGCCCGAGATCGTGGAGCGCCTCGAGACGGCGCGCATCGCGAACGCGCGCATGCGGACGGTGCAGCAGTTCGCCGAGCATCCCCAGCTCGCCGCGCGCGGCCGCTGGCGCGACGTGGCGTCGTCGGTCGGGCCGCTGCCGGCGGCCCTGCCCCCGGCCACCATCGAGAACGTCGAGCCGGTCATGGGGCCGATCCCCGAGCTGGGGGCGCACACCGACGCGATTCTCGGCGGCTTGGGCTTCGACCCCGCCACCATCGCGGGCTGGCGGGCGGCGGGGATGGTCTAGCTCTAGCTCTAGCGGTCGGGGCAGTCGTCCCGCGGGCGATCCTCGTGCACGAAGGTGCGGCGGCTCGCAGTCGAGCGCGCTCGGAACTTCCAGGACGCGACCGTCAGGTCGCGCGGACGGAGGTGGTCGGGACTATGATTGGGGCCTGAAGGGAGTCACGAATGCCAGTGAAGGAAGGATGGACGGGCCGGGTCTACGAGGACTTCGAGGTCGGCGACATCTACGAGCATCCCCTCGGCCGGACGGTGCTCGCGGCCGACAACACGTGGGCGACGCTGCTGTCCATGAACACCAACCCCATCCACTTCGACCACGCGTTCGCCGCCAACACCCCGTACGGGCGGACCCTGGTCGACTCGACGTTCACCCTCGCGGTGGTGACCGGGCAGTCGGTCATCGACCTGTCGCAGAACGTCATGGCGAACCTCGGATGGGACGAGGTGCGGCTGCCGAACCCGGTCTTCGACGGCGATACCATCTACTCGCGCAGCGAGGTGCTCTCGAAGCGCGAGTCGAAGTCGCGGCCCTCCGTCGGCATCGTTACCGTGAAGTCGACCGGTTTCAACCAGGACGGCAAGGTCGTGATCGAGTTCAAGCGGACGTTCATGGTCTACAAGCGCGGGCACGCGCCGAAGCGGTTCCGGCCTGCCGCGCCCGCCGCGTGATCGCGTTTCGGGGTCGCGGCGAGACGTCGATCGGCCGCCGGCGGTCGTGCGGGCGGGGAGGGCCGGCGGGCGAGCGTCAGCGGGAACGGGCGTCGCCGGGGCGGCTCGGCGCCCCGCCGGCCGCGAGAATGAGGACATCCAGGTGAGAACGGGCATCGATCGGGCAGGCGCCGTCCTGCCGTCGCGCCGCGCCGGCGGTTCCGGCGCGGCCCCCCGGGTGGGCCCGAGCTTCCGCCGCCCCGCGGTCGCCGCGGTCGCCGCCGTCCTGGCGGTGCTCGCCGGTTGCCGCGATCCGCTGCCGCAGGTGCAGGGAGACCTCGCGTTCGTCGGCGTGAACGTCATTCCCATGACCGAGCCCGGCGTGCCCGTGGTCGTCGAGAACCGGACGGTGGTGGTGACCGACCGCCGCATCGCGTCGATGCACCCGGCGGACGAGGTGGAGGTTGCAGAGGGCGTCGAGGCGGTCGAGGCCGAAGGCATGTACCTCATGCCGGGGCTGGCCGAGATGCACGGGCACCTACCGGGGCCGCGCACGGTGCAGTCCGACGCCCGGAACCTGCTCTTCCTCTACATCGCCAACGGCGTCACCACCGTGCGGGGCATGCAGGGCGAGCGGTCGCAGCTCGGGCTGCGGGCCCGCATCGCCCGCGGCCAGTCCCTGGGTCCGCGGCTTTTCGTCGGCAGCCCGTCGATGAGCGGCGGGCGTGTCACGACGCCCTCGCAGGGCGAGCAGTTGGTGCGCGAGTACAACGAACGGGGCTACGACCTCGTGAAGATGCACGAGGGGCTGACCCCCGACGTCTTCGACGCGGTGGCGGCGACCGCCAACGAGGTCGGTCTCCCGTTCGGCGGCCACGTGCCCGACGCCGTGGGGCTGCGGCACGCCCTCGCGTCGGGCCAGGTCTCGATCGACCACCTGGACAATTACATCGAGGCGCTGACCCCGGACGACCAGCTTCCTGCCGGCGGGGCCGGGCTCTTCGGGGTCGGCGATCTGCTCGACCGCGTCGACATGACTCTGCTGCCCCAGCTGGTCGAGGACACCCGCGCGGCGGGGGCGTGGGCGGTGCCGACCATGGTGTTGTGGGAGACGGTCTTCTTCGGCGACCAGTCGGCGGCCGAGCTTCGCGCCGCGCGGCCCGAGGTGCGCTACATGCCGCCGGAGACGGTCGAGCAGTGGGCGCGGGTGGTCGACGAGCGGGCCGCCGGCGCCGACCTCGAGGCCAACCGTCGGGTCGCGGCGCTTCGCCGGCAGGTCCTCCGGGCCCTGCACGAGGGCGGCGTCCCCATCGTGATGGGGACCGACTCGCCGCAGATCTTCAGCGTGCCCGGCTTCTCCGTGCATCACGAGATGGGGCTGTGGGTCGAGGTCGGCATGACCCCCTACGAGGTGCTGGAGGCGGGGACCCGGCGCGTCGCGGAGTACTTCGACGCCCTCGACGATTTCGGTACCATCGAGGTCGGCAGCCGCGCCGACCTCCTGCTGCTGACCGCCAACCCCATCGAGGACGTCGCCAACGTCGCCCGGCGCGGGGGGGTGATGGTGAACGGCACCTGGTGGTCGGAGGAACGGATTCAGGAGCGGCTGGCAGGCATCGCACAGTTCTACGGAAACTGAAGGACCGTCGCGGCGGAGACGAGCATGACTGACGAGACCTTGCCCGCGTTGACTCGGTTCGGCGAGTTCGTGGCCAACTGCGCGGTGCCCCCGGCGGCACGCCGCGCCGCCCGCGACGCGGTGCTCGACACCGTCGGGGTCGCTCTCGCGGGGTCGGTCGAGCCCGCGGCCCGGATGGTGCGCAGCCTCGCCGACGAGGAGGGCGGCGCCCAGCGATGCGGCATCCTCGGCGCGCCCGCGCGCACCAGCGCGGGGTGGGCGGCCCTGGCCAACGGGACGGCCGCGCACGCCCTCGACTTCGACGACATGTGCTTCGTGTCGATGGCGCACCCCAGCGCGCCCCTCGTGGCGGCGGGCCTCGCCGCGGCTGAGCTCGCCGACGCCGGCGGAGCGGCCCTGCTCGACGCCTACTGCGTCGGCTTCGAAGTCGAGGCGGTGCTGGGGCGGGCGATGAACCCCACCCACTACGAGCGGGGGTGGCACGCCACTTCGACCATCGGCACTCTCGGGGCGGCCGCCGTCGCGGCCCGCCTGCTCGGGCAGGACCCCGCCACCACCGTGCGGTCGCTCGCCATCGCCGCGTCCGAGGCGTCCGGCTTGAAGGAGAGCTTCGGCACCATGGTCAAGCCCCTCCAGGCAGGGCTGGCGGGGCGCAACGGCGTGCTCGCGGCGATGCTCGCCCGCGCCGGGTTCACCGCCCCCGACCGTGCGGTGGACGGCGCGCAGGGCCTGCTCGTCGCCATGCAGTCGCGCGCGCGCGACCTCGGGGACGCCGCCGACGGGTTGGGGCGCGCCTGGGAGATCGTCGACGGCGGCATCACCGTGAAGCTCTATCCGTCGTGCGCGGCCACTCACCCCACCATCGACACCCTCCTCGACCTGCGGGCCGAGCACCGGTTCACGGGCGACGACGTCGAGGCGGTGGAGATCGGCGTGGACGCGGTCACCCCGACCGTGCTCATCCACGACCAGCCGCGGACCGGCCTCGAGGGCAAGTTCAGCATGCACTTCTGCGCCGCCTCGGCCGTCGCCCACGGCCGCGTCGACCTCCGGACGTTCGAGCCGGCGGGGGTCGCCGATTCCGGCACCCGGAGGCTGCTGCCCCGGGTGACGATGCGCGTCGATCCCTCGGTGGGCGTCGACCAGCCGCCGTTGACGGAGGCGGCGGTCACCGTCCATCTCGCCGACGGCCGGCGCTGCGCGCGGCGGGTGCGCGGCGCGCGCGGCTATCCGAGGCAGCCGCCCTCGGCGGCCGAGCTCGACGCGAAGTTCCTGGCGTGCGCGGCCCGCGCGGTGTCGCCGGCGGCCGCCGAGGCGGCGCTCGCGTGGCTGCGCGATGCGGAGCGGCAGCCCGCGGTGTCGGTGCTGCCCGAGCTGGTCCGCGAGCCCGTGCCGGCCTGACGGCGGCGCCCGAGGCGCGCCGGCGGCGGGAGGTCGCGGCGCCCTCGTTGTCGGCGCAGGGAGTTCCCGCTCGCGAGCCCGCGGCGGCCCGCCGTCGGTCCGGGTCCGCCGCGGGTCGGCCCGTAACGCCGCCGGTTCGGATGGGCCGGCGCGAGCCCGCGGCGGCCCGCCGCCGGTCCGGGTCCGCCGCGCGTCGGCCCGTAACGCCGCCGGTTCGGATGGGCCGGTGCGCTCCCGTCGAGAGGAATGCCCGAGCCCATGCCAACCACCATCGATGGCTCCCCGCGGCGTCGCGTCCGCCGCTCCGTCCTCTTCGTTCCCGCGGTGCGGCCGGACCGGTTCGCGAAGGCCGTCGCCACCGGGGCCGACGCCGTCTGTCTCGATCTCGAAGACGGGGTCTCGTTCGCGCAGAAGGACGAGGGGCGCGACAAGGCGCTGGCCCTGCTCGCCGACCGCCCCGCGGTGCGCGCCGAGGTCGTGCTGCGCATCAACGAGCCCGAGTCCGATCTCGGCGAGCGGGATCTCGCCGCCCTCCTCGCCTCCGGGGTCCGGCCCGACGCCCTGATGGTGCCCAAGGTCGGCGGCCCCGATACCCTGCAGGCTCTCGATCGGCGGCTCGCCCCCGCGCTCGCCGATCTGCCGCTGATCGTGCAGATCGAGACCGCGAGAGGGCTCGCGGCCGTCGACGTCATCGCCGTCGCGTCGCCTCGCATCGCCGTCCTCTTCTTCGGCGCCGTCGACCTGTCGGCCGAGCTGGGCTGCGTCATCGAATGGGACGCCCTGCTCTACGCGAGGTCCCGGGTGGTGGCCGCGGCGGCCGCGGCGGAGGTCGACGCCATGGACACCCCGTTCATGGACGTGGGGGCGCCCTTGCAGCTCGACGAGGAGGCCCGCGCCACCCGCCGCCTGGGCTTCACCGGCAAGGCCGCCATCCATCCCACCCAGGTGCCGATCATCCAGGCCGCGTTCTCGCCGCCGCCCGACGCGGTGGCCTGGGCCCGGCGTATCGTCGCCGCCTACGAGGCCAACGAGGGGGGCGTGCTCCTCGTCGACGGCAAGCTCATCGAGCGCCCCGTCATCGCCTCCGCCCAGCGCATTCTCGACGCCGCAGGGGCCGTCGACCGCGCGCGGGACGATGCCTGACTTGCTCGCCTTCGATCCGGCGCTCCGACGGTGCCGCGGTCGGAACCGCCGCGGGTTGGCGAACCACGATTCTTCACCAGGCGCGGCCGTGGCAGTCCGCAGACTTGCCTACGGATGTGCCTGGGAGTATGGTGATGTCATAGACATCACTTGATTTCGAGGGATCCAGCATGAGTCAGATAACGGCACGCCTGGCCGATGCGACCGTCGAGGCTCTGGACGCGGCGGCGAAGGCGCTGAACCGAAGCCGGGCCGAGATCGTCAGACAGGCGGTGGATCGCTATCTGGAGGACTTCGACGATCTGGCGGTCGCCCTCCAGCGGTTGCGTGATCCAACCGATCCTGTGCTGGATTGGGATGAGGTCAGGCATGCACTACTCGATCCGGATCAAGCGGAGCGCAGCCAGGGAGCTGGATCGGGTTCCGAAGATTGACCGGCAGCGGATCCTCCACGCGATCGACCGACTCGCGGAGCAGCCGCTGGCGGGAAGCGCCCTGAAGGGGGATCTCCGGGGCTTGCGGCGGGTGCGCGTCGGCGACTACCGCATCGTGTACGAAGTGCTGGACGATATGCTCATCGTGCTCGTCGTGCGTGTCGGGCACAGGCGTGACACGTACCGGCGGCGATGATCGGTCGAAGGGAGGTCGGGACGATCCGGGACACGTGTCGGATTGAAGTTCAACTTTCAATCTGTGCAACATGTTCGTCTTGGCATGCCAGCCACCCTCCGGGAAGTACTGGATCGTCGATCCGGTGCGCGAGCAGGTCGAGGCGCATGCGCTCGGCGACCGCGTCAGCACCCAGACGATGCCGATTCCCCCGCGGACGATGCACGTCGGTGAACGGTCCGCTGGCGCAAGCGGCGCGGTGAGGCGACAATCACCGGCATGACCGCGCCCCTGTTCGACCTGCTGTCGCTCGGCGCAGCAACGAGCGACGACCTGCTCGACCGCTTCATCGACTACGTCGATCGGCTGGGCCTGACCCTCTATCCCGCCCAGGAGGAGGCGATTCTGGCCTTGTTCGAGGACCGGCACGTCATCCTGAACACGCCCACCGGTTCGGGCAAGTCGCTGGCCGCGTTCGCGCTGCACTTCGCGTCGCTCGCCCGCGGCCGGCGCTCGGTCTACACGTGTCCCATCAAGGCGCTGGTCAACGAGAAGTGGATGGATCTGTGCCGCGAGTTCGGACCCGAGAACGTCGGGCTGGCGACCGGCGACGCCACCGTCAACCGCGATGCCCCACTGCTGTGCTGCACCGCCGAGATCCTCGCCAACATCGCCCTCCGCGAAGGGGAGGACGCGGCGGTCGACGACGTGGTGATGGACGAGTTCCACTGGTACGCGGATCGTGACCGCGGCGTCGCCTGGCAGGCGCCGCTGCTGACCCTGCAGCGGACGCGCTTCCTCCTGATGTCGGCGACGCTCGGCGACGTGTCGTTCTTCGAGCAGGAGCTCACGCGGCGCACCGGCCGGGAGACCACGACCGTCACCTCGAGCGAGCGGCCGGTGCCGCTGGAGTACGCCTACTCCGAGGAGCCGCTCGCGAAGGCGGTGGAGCGGCTGGTCGAGGCCGATCGGGTCCCCGTCTACGTGGTCCACTTCACCCAGAAGGACGCCGCCGCGAGCGCCCAGAGCTTCACGAGCCTGCAGATCGCGACCCGGACCGAGAAGCAGGCGCTGGCCGCGGCCGTCGAGGACGTGCGCTTCTCGACGCCCTACGGCCCCCGCGTCCGCACCTGGCTGAAGCACGGCATCGGCATCCACCACGCGGGCCTGCTGCCCCGCTACCGCGTCCTTGCCGAGCGGCTCGCGCAGCAGGGCCTGCTCAAGGTCGTCTGCGGCACCGACACCTTGGGGGTCGGCGTCAACGTGCCCATCCGCACCGTGCTCTTCAGCCGCCTCTCGAAGTACGACGGCGAGAAGACGGCGGTGCTCTCGGCCCGCGACTTCCACCAAATCGCGGGGCGCGCCGGGCGCAAGGGCTTCGACGAGCGCGGCTGGGTCGTGGCCCAGGCCCCCGAGCACGTCATCGAGAACCGGCGGCTCGCCGAGAAGGCGAAGGCCGGCAAGAAGGTGGTCCGACGCCAACCGCCGCGCGGCAACTTCGCGCCCTGGGACGGGGCGACGTTCGAGCGGCTCGTACGCTCGCGTCCGGAGCGGCTCAGGTCGCGCTTCGCGGTCTCGCACGGCATGCTGCTCAACGTGCTGGCGCGCCGCGGCGACGGCTGCGCGGCGATGCGTCGGCTCGTGCGCGACAGCCACGAGACGGACGCCGCGACGCGCGCGCACCGGCGCCGCGGCTGGCAGCTCTTCCGATCGCTCGTCGCGCGCAAGGTCGTCGAGATCGTGCCGCGCACCCCGGAGGGATCGCGGGTGCGGGTGAACGTCGATCTCCAGGACGACTTCTCGATGGACCAGGCGCTGTCGCTCTACCTCATCGAGACCATCCCGCTGCTCGACCCCGACGCCGAGAGCCACGCCCTCGATCTGCTCACGCTCGTGGAGAGCATCCTCGAGAACCCGGCCGCGATCCTGCACCGGCAGCTCGCCAAGCTGAAGGCGGAGGCGGTGGCGGAGATGAAGGCGGCTGGCCTGGACTACGACGAGCGCATGGCGGAACTCGAGAAGCTCGAGCACCCCAAGCCGCTGGCCGACTTCGTCTACGCGACCTTCAACGACTTCGCCGGCCGGCACCCGTGGGTGGGCGAGGAGAACATCCGGCCCAAGTCGATCGCGCGCGAGATGTTCGAGACGTGGCTCTCGTTCTCCGACTACGTCCGGGAGTACGGCCTCGAACGCATGGAGGGCCTGCTGCTGCGGCACCTCGCGAGCGTCTACAAGGTGCTGCGGCAGACGGTGCCCGACGGCGCGAAGACCGAGGAGGTGGTGGAGATGGAGCTCTATCTCCGGGATCTCGTGCGCCGGGTCGACTCGAGCCTGCTCGAGGAGTGGGAGCGCATGCGCGATCCCGACTTCCAACCTGCGCGCGCGGACGAGGCGGAGCCGGCCGCGTCCGGCCGCGACGAGCCGGCCGACGTGACGCGCGACGCGCGGGCGTTCACCGCCGCCATCCGCGCGCGCGTGTTCGCGCTGCTGCGCGCGTGGTCGACCGGCGACGACGAGGCCGCGCTCGAGGTCCTCGACAGCGCGCTCGACGGGGCCGGAGAGGCGTGGACGGTTGAGCGGCTGGCGGTGGCGCGCGAGGCGTTCGCAGCGGAGCATGGCGGCTTGCGCCTCGACCCCGAGGGCCGCAACCGGCGGCATACCGTCACCCGCCCGTCGGACGACGGCGCGACGCTTCGCGTGGAACAGATGCTAGTGGACGTGGAGGGTCACAACGACTGGATGGCGGCGATCGAGGTCGACCTGGCCGCCTCGCGCGCCGCCGCCGAGCCGGTCATCCGGATGCTGCGGCTGGAGAGCCTGACGCCGTAGCGCGTCGGTCGAGCGTGTCGGCGAGAACCGGCGGAAGGCGGGGCGATGCCGGCCGGTCGTGGCGACGGCGAATCAGGCGTGCGTCGCGGCGTCCGCCGGCGTTTCGACGGCGGAAGGGTCGGCGGCGGGCTCGGGCCGCTGCCGGCGCATTTCCTCGATCCGGTCGTGGGCCAGCATGTTCTGGATGAGCGGCAGATAGAAGACGCCGTCGCCCTGGACCCGCACCGCGTCGTCGGAGACGGCGACCCACCCGATCTCGTCGAGCGCCCGCCACACCACCGCGTGCTCCTCGACGACGTCGCGACCGAGGAGATCCCGATAGGCGGCGCGGTCGACCGCGAGCCCCTGCATCTCCTGGAAGAGCAGGTGCAGCCGCAGGTCGGCGGGCGTGTAGTGGTAGCCCCGCATCACGGGATAGCGCTGCTCGCGGATGCAACGGAAGTACTCGTCCACGCGCACTTGGTTCATGAACGCCCACCCCGGCGACTGCGGGGTGCCGAAGAAGAACGAGATGCCGGCGTAGCCCCAGCCCCAGGCGTCGAACCCGATGGGGCCGTTCCCGTTCGTCGCGAACGGCTTTCGGAACAGCTCTTCGTACAGGTACGCGGTCGGCATCGCCGAGTCGCGGCGTTCGAAGTCGTAGGGGGTCACCTGGGTGTAGCCGCGGGCCTCGAGCACGGCCTTGCCGGCCCGGTACATCTCCAGGTTCTCTTCCTGCGAGGGCAGCTCGCCGCGGCGGTTGCGGGCGAAGTCGGTGCGGCCGGCGACGTTCAGCTCGTAGTGGGTGATGTGGCCGACCCCGGTGGCCGCGACGGTCTCCAGGTCGCGTACCATCTGCTCCGTGGTCTGGTTGGGCCAGCCGAAGATGAGGTCGACGCTGATGGGCAAATCGAGGGCCCGGCACGACTCCAGGGTCCGGAACACCTGGTCGGCGCGCTGGCGGCGGCCGCTGGCCTTGATCAGCTCCTCGTCCAACTGCTGCACCCCCATGCTGATGCGGTTCATGCCGCACTGCTTCATGGCGACCAGCTTGTCGTGGCTGAAGGTCTGGGGAATGCCCTCGAGGGTGATCTCGATGTCGGAAGGAATGTCGAACACCCCACCCACGATCTCCATCAGCCGGGCGTATTGGTGAGGCTTGTAGAGGTTCGACGTCCCGCCGCCGAAGTAGATGCTGGCCAGCTCGGCCCCCGCGAAGTGGTCGCGGAACAGGTCGCCCTCGCGCTCGAGGTACCCCAGGTACTCTTCGAGCTGCTCCTGGCCGGTGTAGATCTCGGTCGGAAAGAGACAGAAGCCGCACCGGTCGGGGTCGGTGGGCAGGCAGTACGGGGTGCCGACGTAGAGGTTGACGCGCTTGGATGTCTCGCGGTTCGTGCGCTCCCGGGCCTGAAGCACGGCGTCCATGGGAACGTCCTGCTCGGTCCAGTGCAAGGGCGACGGATGGCCGTGCAGCACCTTGTTGCTCTGGCGCCGCTTTCGGTGCTTTTCGACGAACGCCCTGGCCGCCTGCACGTCACGCACGATTCCAGCGATTGTCGGCCGGCCGCTTTCGGTTGTCAACACCGGGCCGCATTTCCGCCGCGGGTGCGATGCCGGCGAGGGACATCCGCCTCTGCCAGGTCCGGCTTCATCGGGACCCTCTCCGTCGTCCGGGTCTCCTCCTGCGTCCGACGCCCGAATCGGAATCGCTGCGACGCCGGTACGACCGGATGCGGGGCAGGGGGCGTCGCCGACCTCGCGGCGGTCAGCGCACCCGGGCCAGCACGGCGTGCCCGGCGTTGAACTCGATGTCGTCGGGGTGGGCCGGCAGCGGCAGCTCGACCGAGACCTCGGGGGCGTCGACGAGCACGTGGCGGACGATCGGCGGACGGTCGTCGAACGTCAGCCGGATCGGCACCGGCATCCGGAACCCCTCCGGCACGTCCTCCTGGCGGATGCGACCGTGGAGGACGAACGGGGCCGGTTGGTCCATCACGCGGCTGACGTCGAGGTCCAACCGGTAGGTGGGCGCGTCGACGCCGTACACCCACTGGTCGAAGAACCAGCCCATCGGCTCGCCGAATGCGTCGGAGACGGCTTCCTCGAACGAGCGCGTGGACATCTCGCGTCCCATGCGAGCGGCGGCGTAGCCGCGCATCAACTCCCGGAACCGCGTGTCGTCGCCGGTCTCCCAGTCGAGCAGCATCGATCGCAGCATGTGGAGGATGTAGGCGCCCTTCTCGTAGATCAGGATGCGGTGGTCGATGCCCGCGCCGACGCGCGGCTTGGTGGAGACGAGCCGATAGCCGACGACGAGCGGGCCCGCCTCGTGCCCCTCGGCCCACCGCAGCGCCTCGGGGCTGTAGCCGTAGTGCCGGAGCCCGAGGCCCTGGCCGACCTGTCCCTCCCCCAGCACGTCGAGGCGCCACGCATCGATCATCTCCGCGAACTCGTCGGGGTCGTCGAGGCCGTGCAGGGCGTAGAGGGCGGCCGCGTAGTTGGCGAAGCCCTCCGCCATCCACTGGTCGCGGTAGTCGCGCCACCAGTCGACCCCGGCCCCCCACCACTGGTGCGCCACCTCGTGGGCCCGGAAGCCCTCCGCCTCGCCCGTGTGCATGTCGCCGAAGGCCCGATACGACAGGAACAGCAGTCCGGGGAACGCCTGCCCGCTCGTGGTCTCGATCTCGGTGACGAGCAGCGACGGGTACGGGAACGGCCCGAAGTACTCGGCGAGGAGATCGATGGCGCCGGTGACGTTGGCGATGGTCCTCTCCCGGCTGTCCGGCGCGAACCCCCGGTGGTTGGGGTCGGCGTAGATGGAGATGGCGGGGGCGTCCGAGTCCTCGACTTCGGTCACCTCGAACTCGCCGTAGTGGAAGGCCATGCCGCCGACCGGCTCGTCCGTCGCCCAATGCTGGATGCGGGTGTCGTCCTCGACGCGTTCAGCGAGCAGGGTCCCGCCGCTGGCGACGCGGTACCGCTCGGGCATCCGGAAAGTGGTCGCGAGGCGGGTAGTGCGGCTGTCGGCGTGCTGCGGCCACCAGTCCAGGGTGTCGAGGAGCACGAAATCGCGGGTGTGCTGGAGGCGGTCGACGAGCGGTCCCTCGTAGGCGAGCTCGAGGATGAACGGCTCGCCGGCCGCGACCTCGCGGGGCAGCGCCACCGTCACCCAGGGCTCGAAGTGGTCGTCCTCGAAGGTCCGTTCCTCGTGCTCCTGCGCGAAGGGCAGCGGCTCGCCGGTCGGTCGGGTCGGGTCCGCGGGGTCCGCGCCGGCGCCGGGGTCGGCGCCGACCCCGAGGAGGTCCGCGCCGGACGGCCCGTCGGTCGGGTCGGGTCGCCAGCGGACGTCGGTGACCTCGAGCATCATGCTGATCCGCAGCCGGAGCCCCCGCGTCGGCTCCAGCGGCTCGATCAGGAGGGCCGCGGTCGCGCGGGCGTCGCCGTCCTCGTCGAGGGCGATGTCGACCTCGGTTCGCGGCACCCGCGCCCGCGGCGTCCAGCCCTCGCGGTCGGGGTCGACGGGCCGCGGGGGCAGCCCCAGGTCCGCGCCGGTCGCCTCGTCGTCATCGAGGGTGTCCGGAGCGACCGGGAACGGTTCCAGGGCGCGGTCCGCGTATCCGGGCCGGTAGTCGGTCAGGGCGTCGAAGCGCATCCAGGTGTCGGACACCCCGCGCCGGTCCTCGTGGCGGTACAGGACCACTTCTTCCGGATCGTGGGGCTCGACCACGAGGGTCAGCCAGCCGTGGTCCTTGCTGTCGAGCTCGACGAGCCGGTAGGTGCGGTCGGCCGGCAGCGTGCCGGTCTCCCGCCGCCACAGGTCGTGGAGAATCCGGCTCTCGGGGTTGAAGTTCCGCTCTTCCAGCAACCGGCGCCGCCGGTCTCTCAGCAGCCGGTTGGCGCGCTCGGTGTCGCGGCGGCGCTCGCGGCGGGGGGCGGCGTGCGTGCGAAGCCGCTCGGCGGTGTCGTCGCCGCTCCACAGGACGAGACGGTCGAAGGCCTCGTCGACCCGATGCTCGTCCGAGAACCGCTCGAGCTGGTGGTGCTCGACCGCGTCGGGGGGATAGCCGAGCAGCCGGCCGTCGCCGACGAAGACCGCGGCCGGAATCCGGCCGCCGATCTCCGGGGCCAGGTACAGGCGTCCTTCCTCCAGCTCCAGCTCGAAGCGGTCCACCCGGAAGCGGCCGCCGCGGATCTCTCCGGCGTAGGAGACCTCCGCCTCCCGCAGCTCCTGATAGAGCGGCGGGACGATGGGCTCCTCGTCGTCCGGGTCGTTCTGCGCGGCGCCTGCCTGCGCGGCGGCCGCCGCCATCCCGAAGGCGACGAGGGCCACGCGCGACAGCGCCGCGGGGTCCGGGAACGTGGTCGGCATCGGCTCAGCTTACCATCGGGGTCGACCGGGCTCGCACCGATCTCGCCGGGCGTGAAACAATCGGGGTGACGAGACCTGCATGGCGCGTCTCGGTCGAGGGGGACCAGAGCGAATGGGCACGACGATTCGATGGGGCGCGGCCGTGGTGGGCGCGCTGGCGTTGCCGGTGCTGGGTGTGAACGGTTGCACCTCGAACCCCTTCCTTCCCACCGATGTCCTCTTTCTGCAGGTGGTCGAGCTCGATGTCGGCGCCGGGCGAGAGGTGGCGGTGGGCGACCGGGTCGTGATCGACTACGTGATGTGGGCCTACGATGCGGAGCAGGCCGACAACAAGGGGGCGGAGGTCGCGTCTCGCAGCGGCTACACGTTCTTCCTCGGGGCCAACCAGGTCAACCCCGCGTTCGACGAGGGTCTGGTGGGCATGCGGGTCGGTGGGTTGCGCCGACTCGTCGTGCCGGCCGCGTACGTGAACGCGGGGGGGGCCGCGTTCGCCTCGGCGCCGCCCAACACGCCGCTCGTGGCGGAGGTCCGAATGGTCGACGCCCAGGCCGTGGGGTAACCTCCGTCCTCGCGGGCTCGCCGGACGTGGGCGGCTGCGGCCCCCGCTCTCGACGTCGGCCGGCGCCTTCCGCGGGGTGCATGGCGAGGGCCCGCCGCCGACTCCCGGCTCCTACCGGAACAACCTCGTGACCTTGACGACGAACCCCCGGTTGCGAAGCTCGGCGTAGCGGTCGGGCCGCAGCGGGTCCACGTCCTGCTCCTCGGTGTAGACGACGAACAGCTCGCTCCCCGGCGTGTACTCCCAACGCAGCCGGAGATTGGCGCCGAGCGTATGGTTCGTCGAGTTGTACTGGAACAGGCCGCTGACGAACATGCGGGGCGAGAAGGTGTAGTTGAGGCGTCCGAGCAGGAGGTCGGTGCGGAACGATCCGCCGGGCAGGTCCAACCAGTTGAGCGAGACGCCGGGCTCGACGGACAGGCGCGGCGACAGGTCGACACGGCCGCGGCTGAGGTCGACCGACGTGAGCTTCCCGCCGAAGTAGCCGCCGGTCGCCACCTCGACGCGACCGGCCAGCAGCCGCTGCGGGCCGAGCGCATAGGTCAGGCGCACGTCGGTGAAGTCGTAGCCCCCGACGGGGATCGTCACGCGGCCCCCGCTCGGCCTGAACGGTCTCTGCAGCAGCTCGTAGCTGTCGCTCAGCCGCACGCCGAACTGGTCGCTGTTCTCGAGCTCGGTCTGCACCGCGACCTGTTGCTGTCGGGTCTCGATCAGCCCGGTATCGGCGGTCAGGAAATAGTCGAGGCTGGCCTCGAGGACGAGCTGGCGCACCGACTCGATGGACCGCGGCCGCGGGCTGAAGCGGCCCGAGACCGACGTGCGGCGGAAGTTGTCGCGCCGCAGGAAGCCGACCTCGGGGCGGAAGTCGTCCTCGACCACCAGGTGGTCGAGCTCGAAGCCATAGCGGTCGGCGCCGTAGTCGAACCGCGCCTGGTAGCTGGCGTCGCGACCCGTCACCCCGGTGGTGCGGGTCCGCGCGTAGTAGCCGAGGAGGTTGACGTTGTCGAAGAACGAGAAGCTGGCGTCGGCCCCGAAGGCCTGGTTCGAGCCGGCCCCGTCGCGCGACACCGACCGGTTCGTCAGGAGGGCCCCGACACTGCTGCGCCGCAGCAGATCGCGCTTGACGCGCAGCACCGTGAAGTTGGTGGCGGTGGCGCCGGAGACCGTCTCGCCCCCGGTCCGCGTCTCCAGGTCGCCGGTCCGGATGTTCAGGGCCCCCACGTCGAACGCGCCGATCTTGCCGGTGAGGCGTCCGCCGCCGACGATGGGTACCACCTCGCCCCCCTCCAGCCCGATGCGGCGGCTGTAGAACAGGGTCGGCGCGTCGCCCCCGCCGAGCACGCTGCCCCGCCGTAGGCTGCGGGCGGTCCGGAAGCTCCCGCGCGCGAAGTCGAAGATGCCGCGCCCCTCCAGGAAGAATTCGCGCTTCTCGGGGAAGAACAGGTTGAACCGGGTCAGGTTCACCTGCTGCTCGTCCACCTCGACCTGCGCGAAGTCGGTGTTGACGGTGAAGTCGGCGGTCAGGTTCTGGGTGACGCCGTACTTCAGGTCGACGCCGAGATCGCCGCGGCGGGTCACCTCGCCGGCGGGCGCGTTCACGTCGGTGGTGGCGCCGCCGATGACGTACGGCTTGATCTCCAGGTGGGCGCCGGCGGGCGGGGCCTCCAGCCCGACCAGCGTCCCCGCCGCCGACACCCGGAAGACGCCGCCCCGTCCCCCGAACCCCGCCGCCGAGATGGGGATCAGGGTCAGGTACGCCCACTCGTTCTTGCGGATCACGGTGCGGCGAATCTGGATGCCCCACACTTGATCGCGCTCCGGACGGTAGCGCAGCGACTTGAACGGCACCACCATCTCGATGGTCCAGCCGCCGTCGAAGCGCCCCGTCCGCACGTCCCACACCGGGTTCCAGTCGCGGTTCGGGTTGCCCTCGTTGGTGATCGCCTGGTCGACGAACCCGCCGGCGGGGTTGGCGTAGAAGAGCAACGCGTTGCGCCGGTCGTAGAACGTGTCGATGAGGAAGCCGAACAGGTCGTTGTTCAGCATGTTGAACGCGTCGCGGCGCATCTCCGTCGCCACCCACTCGCTCGGCGGCGCGGTGTCCCAGCAACGCCCCGCGACGTAGAAGTTCTCGTCGTCGAACATCACCCAGGCCTCGGTGCGTTCGGTGGCGGGCGCCCCCTCGTCGGGCAGCTGCTGGATGAAGTCGGACACCGGGGGCACGGTCTCGTAGACCGGCTCGTCGAGCCGCCCGTCGACGCGCAGCGGCGCCAGCAGGGGGATGGCGCGCATCGTCGCCCTTCCGCCCTCGCGGGTGATCATCGCGGGCGGCGCCGGCGGGGGCGGGTCGTCGATGACGACGCCGGGGTCGACCGCGACGATCGCGGCCGGCTCGCCGGGCACGGGCTGGGCCGCGGCGGGGGGCGTGGGCACGGGCTGGGCCGCGACGGAGGGCGCGAGGCCGAGGGTCGCGGCCAGGAGCAGCGGCGAGACTCGGCGGGGTCGGACCCGACGCCTCGCCACCGGTGCGGCCCGGCAAGCGTTCGCGACGAGGACCGCGGTCGAACGAATCCACCGGCCGCCAACGGTTCGCATCGTCGTCGTGGGGGAGAAGGTCACCGAAGTCGTCGGCATCCGGTGGGCGGGGCTCGGTTCGTCGCCGCCACCGCGCGATGATACTGCACCGGCCGCGCGGCGGGCCTCCCGCTACGCGACCCGGTGCAGCAGCTCTTCCCCGGCTTCGAGCCGCCGGCAGTTCTCCACCGCGACGGCGAGGCTCCGCGCCAGCGTCTCCCGCGTCAGCCAAGCCGCGTGCGGGCTGCACACGACGTTGTCGAGGTCGAAGAGGGGGTGGCCGGCGGCGGGCGGCTCCGTCTCGAGGACATCCAGTCCCGCCGCGGCGAGGTGGCCCGACCGCAGCGCCTCGACGAGCGCCGCCTCGTCGACCAGTGCCCCGCGCGCGGTGTTGACGAGGACCGCGCCCCGCTTCATGCCGGCGATCGCGCCGGCGTCGACGAGCCGCTCGGTGTCCGGTGCGAGGGGCACGTGCAGCGACACGATGTCGCTGGTCGCGAGCAGGGCGTCGAGCGTCACCCGCTCGCCCACCGCGTCCCGCTTCGGGCTGCGACTCGCGTACAGCACGCGGGCCCCCATGGCCTGCAGCATCGGGGCGAGACGGCGCGGGACCGCACCGTAGCCCACTAGCCCGACCGTGCGTCCCCGCACTTCGCCGGCGTCGTCCTGGAATGCCGGCGGCAGGCGCCAACCGGCGCGCGCGGCCGCGTCGAGCCGGTTGGCCCGTCGAAGGGCGTTCAGCATGAGCAGCAGCGTCATCTCCGCCACCGCCTGGGTGTTCGTTCCCGGCATGTTGCAGACGGCGACGCCGGCCCGCCGCGACGCCTCGAGGTCGATGGTGTTCACGCCGACGCCGATCTTCTGGATGATCCGGAGCCGCGGAGCCGACGCGATGATCTCCGCCGTCAACGGCTCCAGCAGGTGCCAGATCGCCTCGGTGCGGGGCAGCACTTCCCGAAACCGGCCCCGGTCCGTCGGCTCGCAGACGGAGACCGACAGTCCCTGGTCGTCGAGGGCCGTGAGCCGCCGCGTCAGGCCGGGGCCGGCCGCGTAGTGCCAAATCACGTTCATCGTCGACTCCGGCATCAGCCGTACGGAGAATCGAAGCCGGCGGCTTCGCGCCACTTCGGAGCGCACACCCGCCGAACTGGGGTAACTGCGGTAGGCCAATACGGACGTACGCAGGCCTGCCGATAATCGCGCCAGCCCGGACCGGTGAGCGAAGGCGAGCGAAGCAAGCCCATGGTCGTCGTTCAACAGCTCCTTTCGGAAGCTCCCCGGCGACGTCGATGCCCGAGAGGTCGCGCGGCAGTCTCATACCGCGATGGCCTCCTCCCGGACGAGGTGCAGTCGGATTACGCGCGGCGCGTGGTCGTCTTCGAAATGACAGAGCACGGCGGGCCGCTCCCGTCAAGGCAGAGCGAACACGAACAGGTTGTTGTTGGCGCTCGGGCGCAGCTCGGGCGTCAGCTCCAGAAAACGCCCGAAACCGGTGCTGACCGCCACGTACTGGCGGCCGTCGACCGCGTAGGTGATGGGGAAGCCCGACACCGGTGAGCCGAGGTTGATCTCCCAGAGGATCTCTCCGGACTCGTCGTCGAAGGCGCGGAAACGGCCGTTGACGTCGCCGCCGAAGACCAGGCCGCCGCCGGTGGCGGCGAGGGCCATGGTCGCGGCCCGCTGCTGGTAGTTCCAGACGACTTGACCGGTCTCGGCCGAGATCGCCTGCACGCTCCCCACGTCGTCGTAGCCGGGGGCTAGCTCAGCGCGCCAGGCGATGGCGTAGAGCCGGCGCGCTTCGTCCTGCTCGTCGGGTTCGGCCATCGCCATCATGCGCGAGCAGACGTTGCGGAGGGGCATGTACATGGTGTTGGTCCGGGGCGAATAGGCCCCCGCCTCCCAGTCCTTGCCGCCGCTCGCGTGGGGGCAGGCGAGCACCTGCTGCCCCGCCGCGGTGAAGATGAGCTCGGCGTTCTCGGTCACCGCGCCGGTCGCGCCGTCGATGCCGCTGACGACGTTCTGGACGATGGTCGGGGTGGCCCACAGGAACTCGCCGGTCTCGCGGTCGAGGGTATAGACGATGCCCGTCTTGCCGGGGATGCCGGTGACGACGCGCCGCTCTTCCCCGGGCTGGAGGCGCGGGTTTATCCAGGGCACGGCGGACGGGTCGGGCCGCACCGCGGTGTCGACGAGCAGCCGCTCGAACGGGTGGTCGAGGTCCCAGTGGTCGTTCATGTGCTGGTAGTACCAGACGATCTCGCCGGTGTCCGCATCGAGGGCGAGCGTCGAGTTGTGGTACAGATGGGTCAGGTCGGTCCCGCCGAGCAGGAACTTGGGCGCCGGCGACGTCACCGACGTGCCCACGTAGACGAGGTTCAGCTCGGGGTCGACGCTCGGCACCATCCACGAGCCCACGTGCCGGCGCTCCTCGAACGGCACGTCGCCCCACGTCTCGTCGCCGGGCTCGCCGGGGGCGGGGATGAGGCGCCGCCGCCACAGTTCCTCGCCGGTCGCGGCGTCGTGGGCGGTGATGACGCAGCCCTCGGGTCCGCCCCGGGGGTCGCAGCTCCGGCCCGAGAACACTTTGCCGCCGGCCGTGATCGGCCCCGAGGTCTGGTTGGCGGGGTTCACCCTGTAGTCGAGGATCTCGGTGTCCCACACCACGTCGCCGGTCTCGGCGTGGAGGGCGACGATGTGGTCGTCCATGGTGGTGTCGAAGATCAGCTCGCCGTGGATGGCGACGTTGCGGTTGGTCTCGATGAGGGTGCCGATCATGTACTCCGCGAGGTCGTCGGGCCGGTCGCGGCGGTACTCCCAGACGAGGTCGCCGGTCACCGCGTCGAGGGCCTGGATGATGTCCTGGGGGTTGGGCATGAACATGACCCCGTCGCGGACGAGCGGCGTACCCTGCTGGCGTCCCGGTGCGAGGGCGCGCGACCACACCATGCGTAGGTCGCCGACGTTGTCGCGGTCGATCTGGTCGAGGGGGCTGTAGCCCCAGCCGTCGAGCGTCCGCCGCCACATGAGCCACTCGTCGGGGCTCGGGCTCTCGAGCTCGGCGTCGGTGACGGGTCGGATGCGGTCCTCCTGCGCGAGGATCGGGGGAGCGGCGGCGACCACCGTGGCGGCGACGAGCACGGTGACCGCGACGAACCGGAACGACGAACAGCCTGATACGAGCATGTTGCCTCCTCGGGCCGGGTATTCCGCATGACGGAACCGCTTCTCCGGCCGACCCTTCCCGGCCCGGAAGCCCCGCATGTCGGAACGCTTCCGGGCGGTCCTCGTCCACTTCGCCAGCAGCGTCGCGCCTCGGCGGCGGGACCCCGGAATCTCCATTTCGGGCCGATTATGTCACCGGCGAGTGACCTCGGCGCCTGGAATCCCGGCGGCGCCGACCCTGGTTGCGCGCCGATCGAGCGATTCACCCGTCACCGTCGGTCTCCCCGCAGCGTGCTGTCACCGGTCGGTTGCGCGCCCCTGGTGGCGTCGATCGAGGCGCTTCACCCGCCACTGTCGGTGTCTCTCCGCAGCGTGCCGTCACCGGCTGGGTGCGCTTCGGCGTCGGGAGCGCAGGTGCGAGGCGTGACGCCGCCCCGAGTCGAACAGCCTCTCCCCAGCCGGGTGCGCCTCGGCGTCGGGAGCGCTGGCGCGACGCTCAGGCCGTGCCCGGCGCCGCCTCCTCCAGGGCCTCGGTCCGGTAGTGGGTGGTGAGGGTCTCGCTCATCTCGGCGAGGTCGCCGTTGAGCATCTCGGCCAGCCGGTGGGTGGTGAAGCCGATGCGGTGGTCGGTTACCCGGTTCTGCGGGAAGTTGTAGGTGCGGATCTTCTCCGACCGCTCGCCGGTGCCGACCTGGCTCTTGCGGTCCTGGGCGATCTCGTCGTGCCGGCGCTGCTGCTCCAGCTCGTAGAGCCGCGAGCGCAGCACCATCATGGCCTTCGCCTTGTTCTTGATCTGCGACTTCTCGTCCTGCTGCGAGACGACGAGGCCGGTCGGCAGGTGGGTGATGCGCACCGCCGAGTAGGTGGTGTTGACGCTTTGGCCGCCGGGGCCGCTCGAGCAGAACGTGTCGATGCGGAGGTCCTTGGGGTCGATGGCGATGTCCACTTCCTCGGCCTCGGGGAGCACCGCGACGGTCGCGGTCGAGGTGTGGATGCGGCCGCTCGCCTCCGTCGCCGGCACCCGCTGCACGCGGTGGACGCCGCTCTCGTACTTGAGCTGGCTGTAGACCTGCCCGCCCTCGATGAGGGCGATGACCTCCTTGATGGCCCCCACCCCGCTCTCGTTGGTCGACAAGACGTCGACCTTCCAGTGCCGCCGTTCGGCGAAGCGGGTGTACATCCGGAACAGGTCGCTCGCGAACAGGCCGGCCTCGTCGCCGCCGGTGCCGGCCCGTATCTCCAGCACGACGTTCTTGTCGTCGTTGGGGTCCTTGGGCGCCATCAGCACCCGAATCTCGGCCAGGAGCTCGTCGCGGCGGTTCTCCAGCGCGGTCAGCTCCTGCTCGGCCAGCTCCCGGAGCTCGGCGTCGGCGCCCTCGGCGAGTTCGCGGGTGTCGGCGATCTCCGACACCACGGTCTTGTAGTCGCGGAACTTCTCGACGAGCGGCTGAATCTCGGACAGCGCCTTCGAGTGCGTGCGGTACTGACCGGGGTCGGACTGCACGCCGCCGTCGCTGAGCAGGCCCATCAGCTCGTCGTAGCGGGTCTCGATGGTCTGCAGCTTGTCGAACATGACGGACGTATGCTCCCTGGAATCGCCGACCAGACGACGTGGGCCGGCGGCTCCCCCCGGCGTCGGCGCCGCCGAGGTCTCGCCTGGCCGGACTCCCGCGCAACCGGAACGGGTCGCGTCGCCTGCGCCGCAGGAGCTTCGCGCGTCGGCGAGATTTCCGCGCGGCCTGCCTGGTCGCGCCGCAACCTCGCGCGATCAGCCCCCGGAGACCGGCGGGAGGAACGCCACTTCGTCGCCGTCGCCGACGGGAGCGTCCATCCGCGAGTACTCGGCGTTGACCGCGGCGGAGATCGTCTCCTGATAGGCGCGCAGGTCCGGAAACTCGCCCGTCAGCTCGTCCCAGACCGTGCGCACGGTGGCGCCGTCGGAAACCTCCTTCGCGATCTCTCCCGCCCCGACGATGTCGCGGAGCCGGGCGAACAACCGGACGTTGATGCGCATGGCACTGTGCCCACCGCCGCCGATCACGGCGCCGCGATGCGTGGTCGCGATGCGCGGCCGCCGGTCACCCCGCCGCCACCGCGGGCGCACGGCTCTCGCCCGTCGCGAGCCGGAAGGCGGCGTCGCGCGCCCCTTCGTCGTCCGCGTCCGCGCTCGCCCCCTCGATCCAGACGTCGCCGCCCTCGAAGAACTCGTGCTTCCAGATCGGCGCGATCTGCTTGATGCGCTCGATGACGTAGCGGCAGGCCGCGAAGGCGTCGGCGCGGTGCGGCGAGGCGACCGCGATGATCACGCTGGCCTCGCCGATATCGAGCGTGCCCAGCCGGTGATGCACGGCCAGCCGTACCGACCAGCGGTCGGCGACTTCGCCGCCGATGCGCTCGAAGGCGCGCACCGCCAGCGGCTCGTAGCCCTCGTACTCCAGCCGCAGCACCCGGCGTCCCGCGTTCTCGTTGCGGACGACGCCCACGAAGGTGATGACGGCGCCGGGGCCGATCGCCCCCGAGGCAGCCTCGCCGCCGACTGCGCGCACCAAGGCGTCGAGGTCGAGCGGCTCGGTCGTCACCGCGTACGGGGGGTTCGGCATCGACCCTCTATTGTCGCTCATTTCGCCAGAAATGATGGAGCGGCCCCGGCCCGTGCCCGAGCGGGGCGGCGTTGCGGATGGCCCCCTCGACGTAGCGCTTCGCGGCGCCGGCGGCGTCGGCCAGGGGCAGGCCGGCGGCCAGCCCCGCCGCGATGGCGGACGAGAAGGCGCATCCGGTCCCGTGGGTCTGCCGGCTGTCGAGCCGCGGGCCGCGCAGCTCGATGACGGCGGACCCGTCGTCGAGCAGGTCGACCGATTCCTCGGTGTCGAAGTGGCCGCCGGTGACGAGGGCCGCCGCCGCGCCGAGGGCCCGGATGCGGGCGGCGGCGCGCCGCGCGTCGTCCCGCGAGGCGATCCGCTGCCCGGCCAAGACCTCGGCCTCGAAGCGGTTGGGGGTGACCACCTGCGCGCGCTTGAGCAGCCGGCCGCGCACGAGAGCCACCGCGTCCTCGTCGAGGAGCCGCCGGCCGCTGGTGGCGGTGATGACCGGATCGACGACGAGCGGCGGCTCGGGGAGTGCTTCGAGCGCCTCGCAGACCGCCTCGACGATGGCGGCGGTGGCGAGCATCCCGGTCTTGATGGCGGCTATGTCGAAGTCGTCGAACACCGCGCGGATCTGGGCGGCGACCATCCGGGGGGAGACCGGGTCGACCGCGGTGACGGCAAGCGTGTTCTGGGCGGTGACCGCGGTGACCGCGGTGGCCCCGTGAACGCCGAGCGCCTCGAGCGTCTTCAGGTCGGCCTGCAGGCCGGCGCCGCCGCTCGAGTCGCTGCCCGCGATGGCGAGGACGGTGGGCCGCTCGCGAAGCAGAGGTTCCGGTCGCAGAGGTCCCTCGGTCACCGCCCCCGGCGGTCCGATTCCCGGGCCGGGAGTCCGTGCCGTGGTGCGGGCTCTCGGAGGGTGGGTTGGGCGCGCGGCGGAGCCGCGGGCGACGATTGGCGGGCCAAGTCGGCCAGCTGCGGCCCGAGTCCGAAGACCAGCAGGAACTGGTAGGGGAGGAAGGTCTCGTGCGACAGCAGCTCGAGGCCGGCGGCGCGGGCGTCGCGGACGACGGCGGCGACCTCGACCCGCTGATCCATCGGCGGGCCCGGGCCGTGGCCCTCCCGGGTGAAGTCGACGATGCCCACCCGGCCGTGCGGCTTCAGGGCCCGTGCCACGTCGCTCAGCAGCGAGACGGGGTTCGCGACTTCGGCGTAGACGTCGACGACGAGCACGGCGTCCAGCCCGTCCGGCAGCTTCGGATCCTCCGGGGTGCCCAGAACGGTCCGGACGTTGGTCAGGCCCTCGCGGTCGACGCGGTAGTCGATGGCCTCGAGCATCGGCCGCTGGATGTCCTCGGCGTAGACGCGGCCGTTGGGGCCGACCCGTCGCGCCAGGCGCACCGTGAACCAGCCGGCCCCCGCCCCGACGTCGGCGACGGCGGCGCCGTCGGCGATGTTCAGGGCATCCATGATCTCGTCCGGCTTCTGCCAGATGGCGCGGTCGGGCGCCTCGAGAAGACCCAGGTCCTCGGGGGGAAAGAGCCGGGCGTGGGGGAGGTTCTGCGCGCCGGCGACCGCCGGGCAAAGCGCGGCGAGCATCGACGCGACCGCGGCCAGGCGCATTCGGTGGGTCATGGTCCGCTCCAGGGCGGCGGCGCCTTGGGCGCGGTCTCGCCCGGTTTCGTCACGTCTCGCAACGCGGCTGCCGGCGCCGTCTTCCGGCCCCGACACCGTCGCCGGCTGGCCGGGCCGCCCCCGCCGATCCTGCATGGCCCGCGCCGCCGAGGGGGCGGCCCCCCGGCCCGCCCCTCGTCGCCGTCGGCTCCGCTGGCCGGCCAACCGACCCTGCGGGAGTCCGCGCCGTGCTACGGCGTCGACTCCTGCGGCGCGGCGGCCTCGCACGGCAGTCGGTTCGGTCCGCCGAGATCCGGCAGCGGCGGCCGGCCGAACCCGCGGCCGGCGGCCAGGGCGTCGACCGGCGAGGATGCGAGGTCCTCGATCGCGAGCAGCTCGAACGGCGTCGGGGCGGCCGGCTCCAGCCACTTGAGATAGCCTCCGCATCCGCTGCACAGCGCCGCCCGTTCCGCGGCGCCCGGCGAGGTCTTCGCCCACGCCGGGCCGGGGTCGGCCGCCTGGCAATAGGTGCACCGCTCCGGGCGCGCGGGCCAGGCGAGTCCGCAGAACGAGCAGCGCAGCGCGCACCTCCCGCCGCACGCCTCGGCGAACGCCGGCCACGATCCGCAGGCGGGGCAGTAGCCGTGCGGCCATCGGTCCCGCGCGCCGGCGACGCCGCCCGCCGTCGTCTCGGCCGCCAGCAGCGTCCGGGCCGCGACGTGGGCGGCGGGGCCGGCTGCGAGCTCGGCGGCCAGCCAGAGGACGTCCGGGGCGATCCCTTCGTGCAGCGCCTTCACCCGGATCGCGTGCTGGTTCCGGTCGAGTGAGGCGGTCAGCAGCGAGCCCACGTCGACCCGCCCCGCGTCGATGCAGCCGCGCACCCGGCGCGCGACGTCGCCGGCGCCGCCCGCCGCGAGGTCGTCGCACGCCTCGAGCACGAGCGGGGCCAGCAGCGGCACCGGCAGGGCCGCCGCCTCGCCCCGGATCAGCGGTTCGCCGGCATCGAGCTTGTCGGCCACCCGTTGCGGCGCGAGGTCGAGGGCCGGCGGTTCGAGCCGCAGCCGGTCGACGGCGCGAATCGTGCGAAGGACCAACGGCCGCTGGACCGCGATGGCGGGCGCCAGGTCGGGCTGCGCGGCCGCGATGTCCGCCCATCGGGCCTCGGCGCGGCGGACAAGCGCTTCCGGGTCGGGAATGGTCGCGTTCACGGGACGTCGTCAGGGGTAGGAGAAACGATCCTGTGTTCATTGTACGCCATGGGTGTCGCCGATGCGGCCCGCGGTGGGCGGCAGCGCGGCGCCGCCCGGTCCGGGAAGACCCGGTCGCCGCCGGACCGCCGCCGGGGGTGCACGACATGGGGGTGTGCGCCGCCACGCAAGGCGGGGCGCCGCCTCTTGTACGGGCGCGGAAGTCCATTCGGCGGGTCTGCCGCATCCGTCGGGCGAACCGCGCGCCGCCTCATGTAGCGGAAGTCCATTCGGCGGCCTGCCGCATCCGCCGGGCGAACCGCGCGCCGCCTCGTGTACGGGCGCGGAAGTCCATGGATCGGCCTGTCGCGGGGTCTTGGCCCGAGCCGTCCCAGTGAATCGAGCATCCGACGGCGCCGGGCCGCCATCCGACAATGATGTCGTGCACCCGCCGCCGGGGGCGTGGTTGAAGTGCCGCCAGCGTCCCGCTTATACTCGAATACCGACTCCAGTGTACGAGAGTCTCAGGGAGAATTCGGGATGGCACAGCTGATTACGGTGACCGAGACTGCGGCGTCGAAGATCGCCGCGCTGATGGCGGAAGAGAACAAGGAGAACGCGGGGCTCCGGGTGTTCGTGCAGGGCGGCGGATGCTCCGGCTTTCAGTACGGCCTGATGATCGAAGAGGGCAACGGGGACGTCTCGGCCGACAAGGTCTTCGAGTCGAACGGCATAAACCTCTACGTGGACCCCATCAGCGTCCGGTACCTGTCGGGCGCCGAGGTCGACTTCGTCGACAACCTGACCGGCGGGGGATTCACGATCAGGAATCCGAACGCCAAGTCGACCTGTGGGTGCGGCTCGTCGTTCAACGTCTAGTTGACCGTCCCTGAGAGAAGCTGCCCATGTCGCGGGGCGTCTTCGCAGCGTTGCCAGCGAAGACGGCGACAGGACGGCAAAGGGCAAAGGAAGCTCTGGGACAGTCCACCAGTTGACCGTCCCTGAGAAAAGCTGCCCATGTCGCGGGGCGTCTTCGCAGCGTTTGCCAGCGAAGAACCGCGGGTGACCGCCGCCCGCCGCGTGCCGTCTCGAGGGCGGCGCCCTCGTGCCCAGGTGGCCATGGACTCGCAAGCAGAGTACATCGAACGGCTGCGACCGGCCGGCGGCAAGCGCTCCGGCAAGCGCGACCTCGTGGTCAGCGTTTTCCTGCGCCAGGAAGGCCACCTGAGCGCAGACGACCTCGTCGACCTGATGCGCGAAGAGGACAAGCGCATCAGCCGGGCCACCGTCTATCGCACGTTGCAGTGGATGGTGGACGCGGGCATCGCCCGCAAGGTCGACTTCGGCGAGGGCCGCTTCCGGTTCGAGCACTCGTACCGCCACCCCCGGCACTTCCATCTCATCTGCAAGTCCTGCAATCGGTCGTCCGAGTTCCTCAGCTCCGACGTCGAGGTGCTGCTGGCCGAGATCGCCGAGGCCCGCGGCTTCGTGGCTCGCCAGAGCGTGGTGCAGATCTACGGCACCTGCGACGACTGCCGGACCGGGCAGCGCTCGGCCCGCCCCCCCGCAGCTACCGAGACGGTCTTCGCCCGCGACGCGCTGCGCATCGCCATCGCCACCGAGCGCAGCGGGCTCGAGTTCTACGCCCGGGGGGCCGGTCTCGTCCGCAACGCCCGCGCCCGCAAGGTCTTCGAGAGCCTGGCGGCCGAGGAGAAGGAGCACCTGTCGACGCTCGAGGCCCGCTACGAGCAGCTGCGGTCCGAGGATCCGGACCTCGAGTCGTATCCCACCTTCCTGTACTTCAAGGGCGCGTCGGACGGGCTGTTCGCGGAGGGGGCCGAACGGCTGCGACAGGTCGTCGACGACCGCGAGGCGCTGATGATCGGCATCCGTTGCGAGCGCGCGTCCCACCGGTTCTTCAAGCGCTACGGCGAGCGCTTCGAGGACTCCGAGGGCAAGCGCATCTTCCTGGAGTTCGCGGACGAGGAGCGCGAGCACCTGCAATTGCTCATCAGAGAGTACCGGGAGCTGGTCGGCCAGGGCCGGCCGCGCCGCGCCCGCCCCGTCGGGTGACGGTTCCTCTCGTCAGGGCTTCCTCGCCACCACCTGCGCCACCGCGGCCGGATCGCGGTGTTCCTCGTCGTGCCGGATCCGCCAGTCCGCGAAGACCCTCCGCAGTTCGCCGGGGCGCAGCAGGTGGTCCGGGGACCGGGGGCCGATGCCGTGGGCGAGCTGGGCGACGGTGAACGTCTCGTAGATCACGAAGCCGCCGCGCCGCACGGCGCCGCGAAGACCCGGCCAGAGCGAACGCTGCAGGTAGTTGGTGCAGATGATCAGGTCGAACCGGTCGCGGGGCAGGGGCGATACCTCGAGGTCCGCGACCCACAGCCGCGCCGTCGACCCGCCGGCGCGGGCCTGGCGCAGCCGATCGAGATCGCGGTCGACGCCGTAGACCCGGAACCCCGCCGCCGCAGCCGCCCGGGCATGCCGGCCCGCACCCGTCGCCAGGTCCAGGACTTCGCTTCGGGCGCCGAGGGCGGCGCGGATTCGAGGCAGCCAGCCGACGACGAAGGCCGACGCGGCGCTCACCGGCCGGATCCCCCGTCGCTGGACGTTGATATCATTATCGGCCGATGTCCGCCGCGTTGATCACCGCCTCGGTGCTGTCGCTCGCCGGCCTTCTCGCCAGCTTCGCCCTGGGATACGCGGCGGCCTCGCCGGACGATGTCCTGCGTCATGCGACGCTGGCGATTTTCGTGACCCTCATGACCCTGCTGGCGCACTCGATGACCATGTTCTACCTCATCGGCAAGGGCCGCGCCATTCGCGACGCCGTCACCGAGGGGGGACTGGTCACGGATGCCGTCGCGCGGGTGTCGGCTTTGCGGGGGCCGGTGTTCAAGTTCGCGACGCTGGCCATGGGCTCGACCATGCTCACCGCCATCCTGGGCGGCGGCGTCGACACCGGCGTCATCCCCGCCGCCGTGCACACCCTGCTGGCGGCGCTGACGATAGCCGCCAGCGCCGTCGCCCTGCGGGCGATCGTGCACGCCCTGAACGAGTCCTCCCGCATCGTCGACGAGGTCAACCGCGACCTCGGAGCCTGAGCGCGCCGGTGTTCTCGAAGATCCTCCTCTTCGACATCGACGGCACGCTGCTGTTGTCGGGGCGAGCCGGCTACCGCGCGCTCACGCGGACGTTCGAGGAGCTGTTCGGCGTGCCGCGCGGCTTCGACGACATTCCGGTGGCGGGCAGTACCGACGAGCTCATCCTGACCGCCGCGGCCGACCGGGCGGGGGTGGCCATCGACGCTGCGGCGCGGGCTCGCTTCCACCGCCGTTACTGTGAGCTGTTCGCCGAGGAGATCCACTTTCCGGGGCCGCGGAAGGGGTTGATGCCCGGCGTATCCCGGCTGCTCGACGTCCTCGACCGGAACGACGCGGTGCGGTGCGGTCTCGTCACCGGGAACTTCGCGCACCCGGCTCGCATCAAGCTGCTGCACTTCGACCTGTGGCGGTACTTCGGCTTCGGGGCCTACGGCGACGATGCGCCGGTGCGGGACGCCCTGGTGCCGATTGCCGTCGAGCGGGCCCGCCGGGTCCGGGTCGAGGTGCGGAGACCGGGCGACGTCGTCGTGATCGGCGACACCCCCCTCGACGTGCAGTGCGCGGCGGCCGCGGGGGCCCGGTGTGTAGCCGTCGCTACCGGCTCCTACGACGAGGCCGCCCTGCGCACGGCCGGGGCCCACGCGGTGCTCCCCGACTTCGCCGATACGGAGTCGGTCGTCGAGATCCTCCTGGAGGATTGAGTCAGGGCGGCGCCACCGCCAATTCCCGATGTGCGGTGCCGGAAGTCGTTGATGCCCATCGTCGCCTTTCGGCTCCGTTCGGCGTTCGGCTGACCCGGGGGGAGTCCGCGCCGTTGCGGCGCAGACTTCCGGACGCAGGCGCGCGCCGATGGCGACGCAGGCTTCGCCGGCGCGAATAAACGCGCGCCGGCGCGGCGCCGGGGCCAGGAGGCTCCGAAGTTGGCGGAAGCGCCTGGGAGTCGAACCCAGCCCCCCCGCGTTGGCGGGGGGCGACCGATTTTGAAGACCGGGAGGGCCACCGGGCCCCGTTCGCTTCCTCACCGGGCCTGCGCCGGTGGTGACGCGGAAGGCGGTTCTGCAATCGCCGGCCCCTAGGCGTCGACCGCGACCGACAGGCTGACGGCGATGGCCGGTACGGGAAGGGGCAACGGTACAAACCGATACCCGGACCGCAATCCACACAACGCAATGACACGGCGACCAACCGTGGGTTGCGATGCGAAAACTGCGGCCCCGTCGCGAAACCGGTGGGTTGCGCGAAATCGTCCCGTCGTCGCGCGGGACGGCGCACGCGAAGCGCTAGCCCTCGATCAGACGCACTTCTCCGGCCCGGGGGCCCTTGGTCGATTCCTCCGTCTGGAACTCGACCCGTTGCCCTTCCCGGAGCAACTCGAAGACTGCGCCGCGCACCGCGCTGCGATGGAAGAAGTGCTCGATTCCCCCTTCGTCGCGAATGAACCCGAAACCCTTGTCGATCAAGAGACGCGCAATGGTACCGCTGGGCATACGAACTCCTTCGATGCCGAATCCCAACCGCCGCGACGGTGCCCAGACGGCTCGTCCACCAGTCGGGACCTGACGGACGGACTCTTCCTCTCACAGGCCAGAGTGACCGCCAGAACCACCCGCTGCCCCCGATGGGGGCGGGTTGCGAGGTTCCTCATGTCCGACGGAACCACGCGTTCGGTGCGTCCGATATTCAAGTGGATGCACACCGAAAGGGGGCAGTCTAGTGACGTTTGCCGGCAGAAGTCAAGGGACGGCGGCTTCGGCGAGGTTTCGGCGCCTCGCCGGCTCGGCGGCAACGCGCGGCATCGGCCGGCGCGTGCGGACCCGACGCCGGTCTCCGCGGGCCTCGCCGGGCGATACTATTCGGCAGGCGCCGACGCCGTGCCGGCCGCGGGTCCGGTCGCCTTGGCGACTGCCGCCGGGGGCGGCTTGGGGGTCGGTTTCGCCGGCTTCGCGGGCGGGTAGGTGGTCCAGAAGTGCCGATTGCAGACCGGGCACTCCCAGAACTGCTGGGGCTGCCACGGATCCTCGGGGCCGGGGTCCTTCAATTCCATCGGGACGCCGCAGCGCTGGCAGCGAACCGAGACGTCAGGGTGGTCCATGGGCGGAATTGTAGTGTCGAGACCGGGCGGGTTGCAATACGCCGACATCGGGAGGCCCGGATCATGATTCCCGGCGTGGTGCTGGCGGGCGGCGCCTCGTCGCGCATGCAGGGCCGGCCGAAGGCGCTGCTGCCGACCGGGCCGGGCGGAGTGACCTTTCTGGAGCGGATCGTGACGACGCTTCGGGCCGGGGGGGTCGGCGACGTGGTGGTCGTCACCGGTCATCACCATGCGCCCGTCGTCGACCAGGCCGCCATCTTGCGGCCGAGGGTGCGGGTGACGCACAATCCGCGCCCGGAACGGGGCCAGTTGTCCTCGCTTCTGGCCGCGCTCCAGGTCGTGGACCATCCGGGGGTGCGAGCCATGCTCGTGACGCTGATCGACGTCCCGCTGGTCTCGTCCGCGACGGTCCGGGCGGTGCTCGACGCCTACCGGCGCACCGGCGCCCCCCTCGTTCGTCCCGGACGGGGCGGGAGGCACGGCCACCCGGTGGTGTTCGATCGCGCGCTCTTCCGGGAGCTGCGGCAGGCCGACCCGACCCGCGGCGCCCGGCAGGTGGTGCGCGCCCACGCGACGGACGAGTGCGTGGTCGCGGTCGACGACGACGGGGCCTTCACCGACGTGGATACTCCCGGTGACTACCGGCGGTGCTTCGGCGCGCCCCCGCCGGGCCTCGGCCCCGAGGATCCGCCGCCGCCGGCCGGTTGATTGCAGGCCGCCCTCGGGATAGAATTGTATCCGGCTTGGGCCAGTGGCGCAGTTGGGAGCGCGCGTGAATGGCATTCACGAGGTCACGGGTTCGACCCCCGTCTGGTCCACCACCCCTTCTCTTTAAGTTCTTGTATCTACAAGAGTTATCCGTGTCGTGGGGCATCAGCCCCGTATTCCAGCCCCCATTTTTTCGCGCCATGCCAGCGTACTTCCGGAGCCGCGCGCGGACCGAACCGGACTCTCGCCCGCGACACGATCGAGGGCGGAGACGGACTCGCAGTCGCTTCACGGCATGTCGCGGGACGCTTGAGCCGGGCCACGGTGCGGCATGGCTCGTCGGTCGTTGCGGGAGCTGAGAGGGCTGATCTCCGCGTCGCATACTCTGGTCATGGAGGGCGAGTCGAACACTGACATCGCGTCAAGGACACGGCGGGGCCGGGCGAGCAGGAGACTGCTGGTTGGAGGCGTCGTCGCGAGCCGCAGCCGAGTCCGGCGACGCCGCAGGTGAGTACCGGGATTCGACGGCCATCGGCGCGGTTGTGGAGACAGTCGTGTCGGTCAGCCCACTCGCGGCCGCCGCGGCCGCGGCAGCTACCCCGTCGGGGCGTTGGACCGAAGACCCGCTGACCGTCGTCCTCGCGCCTGGCGCCGACTACGCGCTGGCCGCGGATCCTGAGGATGACGAGCCGGACGGCCAGGAAACGCACCCGCCGGCCCGGCCCCTCGCCGAGCGCGTGCTGCCGCACCTGCTCCGCTGCGCCCCCGACGCCCGACCGCAGGCCGGAATGCTGGGCCAGCGCTCGATTGCACCGGGCGGCGCTACCAGGACCTCCGAGCGGCGCTCGACGCCGGGCACATCGACCACGCGCTGCGGGCGGGGCGCGGCACTCCGGCGGGATCGCGGCTATGCGCTGACTCCCGCGGGACGCAGCCACGCCGAGGCCCTTAGCGGCCACTGTGTTTCCGTTTCCGCCCCCAGGGGCGGCCGGAAACGGACCTATACGGGATCGCACGGCAGACGACCAGGACGGAAGAAGCTGCCGGAGATGCCCCTGCGAATGCCGACGACAAGTACCGCGACGGCATACGTGGTACCATTCAGAAAATTCTGAATCGCGAGCAGTCTTCTTCCACTCGGAAGCCTCGCTCCGAGCAGCGGGCGCTGCCGGGTACGACCCCGGCCTCTTCCCTATCTCTTCGATTCTGTCTCGAACGCCGCCGGTCGGCGGGCTGCCACCCGTCACTTCGACGGGCCATCGCCCGTCGTGCCAGCGGACGACACTGGTAACCGCCCGCGTCCGGATGAGCGCGGGAACTGGAGCATGAACGTACATGAAATTCGCTGAACTGGGCCTGCGCCCGGAACTGCTGCGCGCAGTCGAGCGCGCCGGCTACGAAACCGCCACGCCGATCCAGGCTCGGGCCATTCCTGCTGCCCTCGACGGGCTGGATCTGATTGCCTGCGCACAGACCGGCAGCGGCAAGACGGCGGCCTTCCTGCTGCCCATCCTGCAGCGCTTGGCCGCCGGTCGGCCGTCGCCCGCTCCGCGTGCGCTGGTGGTCACCCCGACGCGCGAACTGGCCGCCCAGATCGTCGACGCAGCTCGCGAGTACGGCCGCCATTTGCACCTGCGCAGCGCCGCCGTCTTCGGCGGGGTCGGCATGGAGCCACAGGAGCGCCGGCTGCGCGCCGGTCTGGACTTGCTCGTCGCTACCCCGGGACGGCTGCTCGATCATCTCGGGCGGGCGCATGTGCGGCTCAACCGGATCGAGACGCTGGTCCTCGACGAAGCAGATCGCATGCTCGATATGGGCTTCCTGCCCGCTGTGCGTCGCATCATCGAGAAGCTCCCGGCGAACCGCCAGAACCTGTTCTTCTCGGCGACTATGCCGAACGAAGCCGAAGCTCTCATCCGGCGGACGGCCCGGAATCCCACCATGATCGAAGTGACCCGCCGCGGAACGCCGGTCAGCACCATCAGGCAGGTCGTCCACCCGGTAGAGATGACCGACAAGAAGGACCTGCTGAGCAGACTGCTCGACCGCGCGGAGATGGGACCTACCCTCGTCTTCACACGGACGAAGGCCCGCGCCAATCAACTGGTCCGGCGGCTGGAGAAGTCCGGCCGGCATGTGGCCGCCATCCACGGCAACAAGAGCCAGAGTGCACGGACTCGCGCGCTCGCCGGTTTTCGCGACGGCCGGATCGACACGCTGATCGCCACCGACATCGCCGCCCGCGGCATCGATGTCGAAGGGATCAGCCACGTCATCAACTTCGACCAGCCGCACGTGCCCGAAGACTACGTGCACCGCATCGGCCGCACTGCGCGGGCCGGATCGAGTGGACACGCCGTCTCGCTGGCGGCGCCGGAGGAGAATGGGCAACTGGCCGCCATCGAGCGGCTGGTGGGGATCTCGATCGCGCGCGAGGCGGTAGCCGGGTTCAGCGCGGCAGTCGATTCGCCGTCGCCCGTGCGGCGCCGCCAATCGCCTCGCCCGAAGAGGCGTAACGCTCATCGGTCTCGGCTCTACTCGTCCAAATAGACCTCCGCGATCGCGCTCCCGCTCTCGCCAGCCACGGCGTACGGGAGGAGGACGTAGTCGCTGTCGGTGTCCTCGAAGACCGGATGGGTGCTGGCGTGGAGCGGCCGTTGCGGCCAGCGCCGTCACCGCCGTATCGGGATCACCCGGCTGCGCTCGCCGTCCAGGTACGCCGCCCAGTCGCTCATGAATCGGCGGCGGCGCTCGAAGACGTCGGACCGCGCGTAGGCAGCTTCCGTCTGGTTGCCGCCACGGCGCCCAGCGCCGCCTCTATGACCTCGCGCGGGTGGCTCGTCCGGTTCTGCGGCGTGGCGGCGGTAGCTCGACCGGAACCCGTGCGGGACCGCCGCGATGTCCTGATCCTCGACCGGCTTGGAGAGGGTCATGTCCGAGAGGACCTTCCCTCGGATGCTCGGGGACTTGCGGCCCGGCCTGGACGGGGCGTCCGCGCCGTCCACTGATGCTCACGGGGCGCGGTGAACCGCCGGGTTCGCGCCGCGTCGGACCGAAACCGCCGTCTCGGGTTGCAGCAGCGAGTCTACATACGCCGTTTCTTCGGGGTCAGTTTTCGATGTCGCCAGGGAACTTGACAGGAACACGTGCGGATCCGCCCGAGACGTCGTCCCCTGAGAGTGTGCAGTTTTCGGCTGCCGTCGAAATGGCGGGGAGGGAGAGATCACGGCGACGTGCTGCGGACCGGTACCGGTGAGCCTGAACCTGGTCGGCGCGAGCATCGGGCCGACCGCCGCTCCATCTGCACGCATCTGCACACCGCGCAGAAAGTGACTACCGCTTGTACCACAAACCGGGAGGCTCGTTGGGGAACCTGCTACAACGCCCGTGATTGCCTGGTTCGGCAGCCCGCCGAGCCGGGCGCCGGCATGCCGTGACGAAGGAGGAACCTGACGATGGCGCAGCTCTTGACGGTCCGGTCGGTCGCGACCCAGCTCGGAGTCTCGCGGTCGAGTGTCTACAAGATGCTCGATCGCGGCGTGTTCCCGCAAGCGCCGGTCCGGCTGCCCAACGGCAGCCCCCGTTGGCCGCAGGACGTGGTCGACGAGTGGGTCGAAGCACACCGATGCGACGGTGAGCATCGCGGACACCGCGGTGTCCTGACGGCCAGAGAGAGGGACCCGTGGCCCAGCTCCCGAGCGTCGGGGAGGTAGCGGTCCGGGGTCGGTCTCCCGGCCAACGTCCGAAACATGTTCTACAGGGGCGTGTTCCCGCGGCTCCCGGAGAGACGGGATCGGTCGACCACTTGCCTGCCGAGCGTGACTGCCGCGGCAAAGGACACGCGGTCCGGCGCTCCAGCCCGGGCTCCCGGCGCCGGCGCTCGTCGCAGAGCGTCCCTGACTGCGAAGGAGTGACGCATGGAAGACCCGAACGACGCGCTGTACGACCCTGACCCCGCGGCTGACAAGCGGAAGTGCTACACGGTCAGACGCTCTGTCGCCTTGTCGGCCTATTGGTACGACCGGGTACGGCAGGTCGCGAACAGCTCCAACCTCAGGCCGGGGGTGATCCTGCGCAACGCCATCAAGCTGGGCCTGGTCCAGCTCGAGGAGCGGTCGCGGCCGGAGGGTAAAGAGAGCCCGTAGCGGGGCGGGGACGCCAGCTGGCCGTCTCGCCTCACTCAGGCAACTGCCCCGGTGTCGCCGCTCGCGGGCGGCGACGCGGCATACGGTTCGTCGCAGCCCGGAGCCGAGAGCGGCCTGTGGACGATGGTGCGACCCGGTCCGCGGGCGGAACCGCACGGCTGAAGGGTTGAGGGACCGGCGAGGTCGCGGGCGCGGCGGCTCTCGTCCTCGGGCGGCCGGCGGCGAGTGGTGTCCGAGGTCCCGGTTTCGACAGTCGAGTCGCGCAGTGTGGCGCGTGGGCCATGCCTTCGAGATTGACCGGCCCCTCCCTGCAACGGTCCGTGCGTCCGGGCTTCTCGGCGAGGTCCGGCGAGACACCGCCCGGGGCGTCCGGTGTCCTCGCCGACCCGCCGCCGGAGTCAGGCCTCGGCGACCCACAGGCTCGACGCAGCGCGGCGCTCCCCGCGCCGCGGGGCGGCCACTGGACCCGCGACGATCAGATCGACGGCCTGATGCGGGTGGCCGACCGGCCGCCCGACGTCGGGTTCATGGTGCGCCTGCTGGCGCTCTGCACGCTGCCCCGGACCGATCCCGGCACGCTCACCCACTACGTGCGGCGGAACGGCCGGTACGCGCTCGTGGTTGTCGCGGGCGGCCCGGAGCCGCGGTTGCCGTTCGGCGCGTTGCCGAGGCTGGTGCTCGCGTGGGTCTGCACGGAGGCGGTGAGGACGCGCTCGAGGCGTCTCGCGCTGGGCCGCTCGGTGGCGGAGTTCATGCGGCGGCTCGGCGTGCAGTCGAGCGACAGCGCGGGGCGCAACGGGATCCGCACACGCCTCCGTGAACAGATGATGCGGCTGTTCCGTGCGTCGGTCGAGCTGACGCAGGACCTGCCGGATGGCGTGCACACCGTCGGGGACCGCATCACCACCGACATGAGACTGTGGTGGAGCCCGCGGCGTTTCGACGATACGGTCTCGTGGGACGGCACGGTCGTGCTCGGCCACGACTTCTTCAACGAGATCCTGGCCGCGCCCGTCCCGATCGATCTGCACGTCGTCCGGGAGCTGAAGCGCAGCTCCCTCGGCCTCGACCTGTATCTCTGGCTGACCTACCGACTGTTTCGCCTCGATCGCCCCCTCAGGCTGACGTGGCGACAGGTGTACCGGCAGTTCGCGCTCCGCCCGGAGCTGGAACGGCGGGAGTCGGTCAAGGACTTCCGCAAGGACGTGCTGCGCGAGCTCGGGAAGATCGCGATCGCCTGGCCCCAGTTCTCGTACTCGACGCCGAAGGGGTGTCTCGTCCTGTACCCGTCGCCACCGCGCGTCTCTCCGGTGGTTTCCACAGAAGCCATGTGAATCCCGGCGTTTTCCCCGCATGAACGCCCCCCCGCCATCGCGGCCGGCGCCCGCATAAACGCCCCCCTAAGGCGCTCTCGCGCCCGCATAAACGCCCCCCGTACGTACAAGTAGCTTGGAGCTCAAGTAGTCAGAGACCGTACAAGTAGTTGGCGTTCCGCGTTGTGGATGAGGTTCATCGCGACGGTTGGGAGCCGCGTCGGCGCGGTGTGCGGGCGATGCACAGGGGGGGCTGCCTGCCGTGCCGACGGGGATCAGCGGCGGCGCGACGCGGCGCGGACTTCAAGGGCTGACCACGTCGGCACTTCGCTCGAAGTACGTGGCTCGCAGCGGGGCGTTGTCCAGTTGCGCGGGCGTTGCGTCGACGGGCTCCAGCATGCTGCCGCACAACGGCTTCAGCACGGTCATGCGGTGGGCGCTCCGCGTAGGACCGGGGCGCGGGAAGGGCGAGATTCTCGAGTTCGAAGCGTGCGGCAGGCGCGAACCACGGGCGGTCAGAGCCGCGGCGACGCACGGACCGAGGCCCGAGCTCCTGGGGCAGGCAGGAGGCGACCTTCAGGCGCGGGCTACGCGGGGCCGTCCGGTGTGTCCGCGCGCCGCAGGCTCCGTTCGCACGCCGCGTGGGCGGCAGCGCGCAGCGGCTCCATGAAGGCTCCCGGGTCGGCGACGCTGCGGATCTCGCGTGAGTCGATGCGGCCGGCGTCGAGGTGCGCCTGGAGGAACCCGCGTTCCTCGTCCCAGTGGTACAGCCGCCCGTCCGTCGCCTGCATGACGGAGAGGTGGGCCGGCCCGTCCGGCGCATGGAAGCAGATGAGCTCGAGCCGGTCGATGTCGGGCAGGGGCCAGTCGTAGGCGCCCGGGAGGTGCGCGTACAGCGAGACCGTCTCCAGAGTCAGGGAGTACACGTCCGGGTCGATCACGCGCCAGGGCGCAGATCGTGTCGGCGGCGCAGGCCCCGGCGGCTCGGCGTCTGCGGAGCCCGGGCCGTGCGCGGCTGTATCGGTGGTGTCTCCGAGCAGCGGCGGCGGGGCGGGCGGTACGTCGAGGGCCGGGGTGACGATCACCGGCGGCGCCGGAAGGTCGGGTCCCCCCGCTGGTCGTTCCGGGACGGGGACCTGCGCGAGCCACGTCAGGGCCGCGCAGGTCGCGGCGACGAGAGTCGCAACCACGGTGCCTTGCGTCAGCTTCGGGGTGTTCCACTGCGGCATCTCTCAGGTCTCCTTCTGCTGTCGGACGTAGGCGCGCAAGGCCTCGACCACCATGTCCTGCAGGCTGACGTCCTTCTCGACGCTGAGGCGTCGGAGGGTCTTGTGGACGTCGGCCGGCAGCCGCGCGCTCAGGTACTTCCAGTTCCGGCCATTGGCCGCGGCCGATACGGCCGGCGTTTCGGCCGCCTCGGCGCTGCCGGGCGGGCCGGGCGGCGCCGGGCGCTGCCCACCGACCACGCGGGTGTGCGTCTTCGACCAGGCGCTGGCGAGCCCGGTGCGTTGTCGCGGCGTGGGCGTCATGCCGCCTTCCCCTTGCTGGCGGCCGGAACGATGCCGGCGCCCCGCAGCCATCCGAAGAGGGCGCGGAGCTCGTGGGCCGCCTTCCCGGCGGGCTCGTACTCGGCCGCGCAGCGCCCCAAGTTGAAGCTGTTGACGTGGGCCACGCGCCGGTGCAGCACCACCGGCGCGACCGCCGCCGCAGCGGTTGCGATGACGGTCCGCGCGTCTCCCGTGCTGGGGTGGTTGACGAGCGCGAGGTTGAGCACGATGGTCGCCGGAGTCCTCGCGACCTCCGCGATGTCTATTGTCGTCGTGATGGCGGCGAGGTCCGGGAAGCTGGGCTGGAGCGGTATGAGGATGTGGTCGCTCAGCCTCGCGACGGTCACGGCGTCGGCTCCGCTGTGGGGCGCCGTGTCGGTCACGATCAGCTCGGCCCCGTCCTGCCCGAGGGCGTCGACGAGGGCCTGCATCCGGCTGCTCGGCGTGGCGAAGACGGGCGGGTCCTCCTCGCCGTTGGCCCGCCGGAGGTCGTGCCACTTCGCCGCCGAGGCCTGGGGGTCGACGTCGAGGATGGCGGTCGCCGTCCCGGCCCGGGCGGCCAGGGCCGCGAGGGCGCACGACAGCGTCGTCTTCCCCGTGCCTCCCTTCTGGGAGAGCACACTCACGACCCGGGGCCGCGGGGCGTCCGGACGCTCAGTTCGCGTTGCGGTGTCGATGTCCGTCATCGGGTGCTCCTGCGGGTGTGCGTGATCTGACGTGCGCGTCGTTTGACGCTCGCGCGGATTCACGTGCGCGTCCCTTCACGTAGGCGTCACTTGACGCGTGCGCGCCTTGCCGCGATGCGGGTGTTCCCGCGGTCGAGGGTGTCGCCGCGTTGCGCGCATGCGTCAGTATCCGGTCTCCGGAGCTGCGATGGCTGTGTGCGTACATCAAGCGAGCGTCGATTCGACGCGCCAAGGTCATCGCCGCCGGTCCCGGCGTCACGGGGCCCTTGCGGGTCGCGGGGCCTGAAGCGGCTGCTGGCGGGCCGTGGGGATCCTTCCCGCCGGGCGGTCACCCGGTGGCAGGGTTCTCTCTCGCGCTGCGGCGCGTCGAGCCTTCCTGCAAGGAAGAATGGCCCCTGAGCGACCCCGGTCGGTTCGGGAGTGAGGCTCATCGGCCCGCGCAGTCTGCGGGCCGGGAGCCTTACGGCCCGGACCGGGGTCGCTCAGGGTCACTCAGACCAGTCTCGGGGTTGGCCCCCGGGGATCTCGTGTTTCGCGGTAAGCGCCTGTCGGAAAGGGACTTGTTTCTCGTGGCTCCCCAGGGCTAGGAGCTCCGAGATCCAGCGGATCTCGATTCTCGTGGTGTTCCTGCCTGGGGGTTGGCCCCCGGGGTCACAGGAGGGCGAGAGCCCTGAGCGCTCGCGCCGTTTCTCGATGTGGGCCGGGCTGGGGCGAACCCGGGACAAGTGGGCTCGTCAGGAAGCTCCCGTCGGCACGACCGTCGTCGGGATGCCGGCGGTGATGCGGAGCACCTCGCTCCGCGGTCACAGGCTTGGCGCCCCAACCGTCGGGCGAAGCGCGCAGACGTGTGTGGCGCTGCAAGTGTATGTGATCCGCGCGCCTGGTGCAGGCATCCGCGGCCCGGGCTGGTAGTGACTACCGCTTGGGGTACAACCGCCCCGTTCCCGTCTCCCCTCGCCGTATAACCGGTCCGTGTGCTGCAACCGGACCGCTCCGCCGCCGGCCCCGCTGCCTTCGCCGTCGTCGATCGCGTCGCGCGCGGCGCGCCGGCCGGGAGGGGGCGGTGAGCCGCTCTCCCGCCCTGTCGGGCCCTTCGGCCTGGCACCGCGCGGCCGTGGAGTGGTTCTCGGAGCTGTTCAGCCCCGGGGAGCACGCCACGGTCATCCTGCGCCAGCGTCCGGGGCCCGGGGTGAGGCAGCTCTCGCGGCTCGCCGGCCACTGGTGCCATCCCTCCGGCCAGCGGCTGCTCCGCGCCGCGAACGAGGCGGGCAGCGACGTGTTCTGCGGCGTCAACCCGACGGCGCCCGGATCGGGCCGCAAGGTGGCGGAGGTCCGGCGCCTGCAGGTCGACTTCGATACGGACGGCGACGGGCGCGTCGGCCGGCTGATACGGGACGTGCGTTCGGGGCGCGTGCCGATGCCGGCCGTGGTCGTGCGCTCGTCGGTCGGCCGGTGGCAGGTCCTGTGGCATGTCGACCCGGCGGCGTGGACGGTGGCCGGGGCCGAGGAGGCCAACCGGCGGCTCGCTGCGGCGTACGAGGGCGACCCGGCGGTCGTGGACGTCACGCGCGTCATGCGGGTGCCGGGCTTCATCAACTGCAAGCCGGGCCGCGGCGGCGTGCGCGTCGCCCGGGTCCCCCGCTCCGCGTACGACCCACGGGACGCTGGTTCGCAGTGGTGGGAGCCCGGGGCCTTCCGGGGTTTGGAGCCCGTGCGCTCCGCGCCGCTGGCGGCCCGGGTCCCGAAGGTCGCGCCGCCCCGTTCGACCGCGCGCTACATCGGGGGCCGGCGCCAGCCGGCATCGCAGTCCGAGGCGGACTGGCACGGCGTGGTCGACTCGTTGCGCTCGGGGGAGTCGCCGGGACTCCTCATCCAGCAGCTCGCCGAGTTCCGGGACGACAAGGCCAACCCGCGGGACTACGCCGAGCGCACCGTGGTCCGCGCGTGCCGCTTGCTGGGGGTGCGGGAACCGGATACCGAGTACGGCCGCCGTCACCCGGCGCGGCCGGTGTCGCCGGGCCGCTAGCCGGCGCGGCGCGCGGGAGGGCAGATCGATGAAGCAGCAGAGGCTGAAGCGCCACGGTGTGGTCGAGCTCGCGCTCGTGCCGGAAACGCGCGAGGAGTACGAGGCGGCGATGCAGTCGCGGGCGCGGACCGTCGTGCTCACGGTGGACCGCATCCGGGAGTGGAACCTCTCGGTCGACGTCGTGGTCATGTCGGAAGCCAGTGCCGCGCAAGCCATCTTCGGGACCGACCGCGACTTCTACGAGACCGTGCTCGAGGAGGACGCGGGCGAGAGCCCGCCGGAGGACCAGCTCGAGCTCGGCGGCGAGGCGCCGGCCGGCGGGGCGGTGGAACCGGTGGGCGAGACCGCCGCGGCGAGCTAGATCTCATGGCCAAGCGCGGGCGGTTTCGTCAGGCGGTCGGCCCCAGTGGGCTCCGGACCCAGCGGTACCCGGAGTTCGCGCCGGAGGACCGCGGCGAGACCACCGACCGCCTGGAGGCGCGGCGGACCGCGGACTCGGACTGGCTCGATGCCTGCGATCAGGTGGATGCCCGGATCGATCCCGACGACGAGGCGCTGCCGCAACGGCGCCGCCTGAGGACGCACGGCGATCTCGTTTACGAGGTCGCGTTGTCGATCGAGATCGCCCGAAAGCTGGAAGGGCGGGCGGGCCTGCTGCGGCGGTCTCACCCCTCGCTCTGGGTCGCGGACAGCCGCCTGTTCGGCTTCCGGGACCCGCTGCCGGAACGCCGGGCGCGGGCCATCGAGGTTGACGGCGCCCTCCGGACGCATCGGCTCCGGGACGGCCTGCGGGACCTGGCCTCCATCGGCCTGGACGCGTTCGCGCGGATCGCCGACGACGTATGCGACCGCAGGGACCTCAGCGACATCGGCGGGTTGACGGTGGCCGAGGCGCAGGCGGTGGGCCGCGTCCGCTACGGGCCTCCGCTGGACGTGGTCTTCCGGGCGTCCGGGACGGACCCGGTCCTGCTCAGCGCCGCGGGGGCGCTCGTGCGCCAAGTTTCGTCGGGCTCGCGCGTGACCGAGCACCTCGACCGGGCCGCGCAGGCGGTTGCCCTGCGGCACGTCGATCTGTGCGTGCGCGACCCCTACCGCGCCGCGGCGGTCGAGCGGCGGTGGGCGGCCGAGCGCGAGGGCCTGGGTCTCGAGTCCCTCGATCCCGGCGGCGCGAACTTCGGCGCGTGGTTCGGACGCACCCGCGCGGTGGCGGAGGTCCACTACGCGGTCGGTCTCGACCCGGTCCGCGAGCCGTTGCCGAAGGCCGCGGTCGAGGCGGTCCTCGCCTGCGGCGGCCCCCTGCCGGACGGGGTCCGCGCGGTGGGCGGCGCCGGGTGCGACTGCCACCGCGTCGCGCGCGCCGTGCAGGCGGGGTTCTCCGCCGTCCGGCGGCTGGACTCGTGGATGACGGCCGACCCCCGGACGGTGGCGGGGGTGATGGCGCCCATCTTGGCGCGCGCCGGCTCGTCGTGGCCGGTCGCGGACCGCGGCGCGGTGCTCGAGCGGTACCCGCTCGCGGAGACACCGGCCAAGGCGCCCGCGCGCCCGTCCGCGCCGGTCGCGGAGTTGCCGCCCCCGGCGGCGGACCTGTACACCGGCGGTCGTCCGCTTGCGGGCGCCCGCTGGCCGGCCGGCGGGCCGCGCCGGCTGCCGCTCCCGGCCGCGGAGGCCCTCGCCGTGCACGCGTGGCGCCGGCGGGCGGGGGTCGATGCCGACCTCGTGCTCGACGAGGCGGAGGCCGTGCACCTCGGTGGCGCCGTCGGGCCGGGGGTCCGCGGCGTCGCGGTTCCTGCCCGTCGCGGCGGCGAAGCGCGCGCGCTCTATCCGGCGGAGGCGGTCGGGGTCGCGGCGGCGCGCGGGGACACCGGCCTGAAGTCGGTCGACCAGGCCGTTGTCGGGCTGGGCGTGCGCGTGGCGGTCCATCCGTCGAACGCGGCCGTCTACCGGCTCTCGGAGGACCTGCTCGCGGTCCCCGAGGACCGATCGGCGCCGGCGGCCTACGCGTCCGCCGTCGCGCTCGCCCTGGCCGCCGCAACGGGGCATCCGTCGCGCGAGGGCCGCCGGGACGCGGGCGCCCCGCGCGGGTCGCTGGGGTGGGTCCGGGAGCAGCTCCGCTGTGATCTCGCGGCCGCGAGGATCGCCGGCGCCCTCGGGCTGGCCTACGAGCCGCCCCGAGAGCCGGCGCTTCCGGCCGAGGCGCGCCAAGTGTTCGTGCGCCATGGCGCGGACCTCTGCCGGGACGCGGACCGCATGTCGTCGATGGTGATCGCCCGCGGCCGGGGAGTCGAGCTGGAGGCCGGCTACCGCTCGGCCTGGCCCGAGGTCGGCGTGGACCCCGGGCCGCCGGTGGTCCCGGTCGTGCGGGTGACGCCGCTGTCGCCGCCCGCTCCGGAACGGTCGCGTTAGCGGCCCACGCGAAGCGGGGCGTCGCGCCCCGAACCGCGAGGAGCGTCGTCGTCGGTCCCGCCCGGGCGCGGGACCTCGGTCGTGACCCAAGCGGGACTTGTGAGGAAGGAGACTCGACATGGCCGTAGGCAGGACAGAGCAGTTCCGCGAGGAGCGACAAGAGAGGTCCGAGGCGCGCCTCGCGGACGCGCTGCAGCAGATTCCCGACGACATCGCGGCCGGGCAGTCGTACCACCAAGTCGCATCGCTCGACAGCGGCCCGATCCGGACGCGCAGCTCCAAGGCGCCGGTGAGCGAAGGCCCGCTGTGGAACAACGACGGCAACGCCTTCGGTCCGCGCGTCGCCACGATCCTCCACTCGCAGATGCTGGCGCGGGGCATGGCCGGAGCCGAGCTGGTGCACCCGCAGGAGCTGAGCGCGATGGGGCACCACAAGCTCGACGAGAAGCGCATGGACGCGCCGCTGGTCGCGGTCCGGGCGGGCTCGCTCGGCCTGGCCACCGAGCCCGCGGTTGTGTCCGGGGTCGTCGTCCGGCCGTCGTCCTCTTACGACCTCCTGCACGTCGCTTCCCAGACGAGCCTCAGGCCGATCCCCAAGCGGCTCATGGACGGGCGCAACGCGGAGGAGCGCGCCGTGATCGGCAGCACCGTCGAGACGCTGGTGGCGCGGTCCGGCGTGCAGCTCAAGACCCACGCGGGCGAGCGGATCGCGGTCACGATGGGATCGAGCGGCCCTCAGGTCGCGCATCCGTCGCGAGAGCGCTTCGGGAGCATGGCGGAGTACGCGACGTCGGTGATGCGCGCCGTGTCGACCGCGGCCGCGCGCTCTCCCGAGCTCAGCCGGCGCGTCCAGGACGAAGAGATGGGGCGCCGCGCGGTCGCTACCACGCGTCGCCGGGAGCGCCGGCAGATTCCCGCCGGCAGTCCCCGCTACGCCGAGGTGCAGGCCGAGGCGGCGGCGCAGGTGGCGAACCGGGGGGTCAAGGCCATCGCCGCCAGGGAGAACGTGTACCTGGCGACCGATCAGCCGCGGGACGAGCCGCACTTCGACGCGGAGACGCGCACGCTGTATCCGGCGAGGAAGCCGGCCCGGGAGCCGGGCCGGCCCGACACGCGGGACCAGCAGTTCAACGAGAGGATGCTGATGGACCTCGCCGCCGCGGTCGGGACGCCGGCCGAGCGTAAGGCGGCCGAGTCCGGCCGCGCCGTGGAGGTGGCAAGGCTCGCCGGGGTCCAGGTGCCGGGCCTCAATCCGGCGCCCGAAGGCCTCAGCGCGACTCAGGAGAAGGCGCGGACGGCGATGGTCGGCGACCTCGCCGCGCGCGCGACTCTCGAGCGGCTGGGCATCGAGTACGCCCCGGCGCCGCCGAGCGAGCAGGCGCGTCAGGAGCAGGCGGCGTACGCCCGGAAGCCCGGCGCGTTGGACCAGGCGTGGCGCGAGGCGGCGTCGGTACGGGCGCACCTGGTCTCGCGGGACTGGGAACACGAGCGGACGCCGGAGATGCTCGAACATTCGGCCGCCTCGAGCTTCGAGTCGTCGGTGCGTGCCCGCGGCGCGAAGGCGCAGACGCGTGTCGGCCAGGAACAGGCGGCGCCGGACAGCCCGCCGGCGGGGCCGGAGGCCGCCGGCAGCGACAAGGCCGTGCAGCCGGCCCGCTAGACGGCTGCTCGTTGAGGATTGGGGGGCCGGTTCCCGCGCGGCGTCGGTCCCGTTGCCGTCCGTGAGGATGGAGACAGATCTCCAGGCGGTTCTCGATCGCGTCGCGTTGGATGTGGAGGCGGGCGTGTCCTATCACCAGTCCCGCGGGGAGGCGCTTCGCGCGCGCTCCGCGTCGCCTGCGGGCGGTCCGGACACCGTCCGAGCCTACGAACCGTACAACGCCGTGGTCCTGCACGCGCAACTCGTCGAGCGCGGGCTGCCGGCGGGCTCGGGGGAGTTCGTTACCGAGCACCAGTGCCAGAAGCTCGGCGGCAACGTGCTGCCGGCCGCCTCGCCGTACGAGGAGCGCTTCCTGCTTGAGAGCGGCGACCGGCGCGGGATCGCGGTCGGGATCGCCGGCACGCCGGCCGTCGCCCTGCGGCCCGGAGCCTACCGCGTGCTCCATTCCGAGACCCAGACGACGCTCGCGCCGGTCCCTGATCCCCGCGTGCTCGGGGGCCGGGATCGCGAGATCGCGGCTCGCGAGGTGGTCCGGCAAGTGCTGGCCGGCGCCGGCGCCCGGCTGGAGCCGGGCGACGCGGTCGAATGGGGGCGCGACGGGGAGGGCCTCGTCGTGTGTCACCCCGGCCAGTCGGCGATGCGTTCACCCGGCGCATGGGCCACGTCCGTCGTGGCGTCGGTCGCGACCGCGGTGTCCGAGGACTCGGCGCTCCACGACGCCGTGCGCGTGGAGCGCTTCGGCGCGGGCGCCTTGCGCCAGCACAACGCCAAGGCGCGCCGCGCGAAGTCGGGGACCCAAGTCGAGGCGGGCACGGAGGATGCCGGCAAGGTGTGCGCCGCCGCCCTGGCGTCGCTCTATGCGCGCGCGACGGCCGGCCTCGCCCGGCGGGAGGGCGTGCATGTGGACTGGGAGCATCCCGCCGGCGAGCCGTCGTTCGACGCGGGGCGGCGCTCGCTGCGGCCGAAGGCCCCGCGGCTGTTCAAGGGCCACGGCCCTCGGCAGTGGGAGGCGTTCCAGCAGGCGGCGCTCGTCGGCCTGTGCCTGGCCGTCGGCACTCCCGAGGAGCGCCGTGCTGCCGGCGCCGCCGGCGCCGTCGACCCCGCGGCCGGCCTGCGCGTCGTCGAGGCGGTCGCCGGCGAGCTGCCGGGGCTCGACCGCCGCGTGCCGCTCGGGCGCGACGAGGCCGCGGCCCGCGCCGCGTTCGTCGGCGCGCTGACAGCGCGGCGCGTGGTCGAGGCGTCGGGCGTGCCGTATGTGCCACCCCCCTCGAGCGAGGAGGCCGACGCGAATCAGGCCGCGGCTCTCCGGGCGGAGGGCCTGCGGAGCGTCTGCGCGGACGCGTCCAACATCGGGACGTGGGTCCTCCGCCCGGCCCGCGTGCGGGAACGCCCGGTCGATCCGGAGCCGGCGGCGGCGCTGCCGGAAGCCCGTGACCCGGCACGCCCGTCGCCCGGCGTCCAGCAGGAGCTGTCGTGGTGAGCGCCGTGCCTTGCGCCGCGTCGGGTGTCGGTGAACGGTTCGCGTCGGAGGTCCGCCGCGGCGTCGCGGCGTTCCAGCGCGACGGGGACGGGTGGGGAGTCACGGCGGTCGTGGACCGCGCCCGCCCGGCGGCCTTCTCCTGCGACCAGGATCTCGTCCTCCGCCAGGCGATGGCCGACCGGGGCTGGTCGGCCCCGCAGTTCGTGGCCCGGCGCCCGCCGGCCGACGGCGCTGAGGGCGTGGAGGTGCCGCGGCACTCGGCCATCGCGGCGTTGGGCGCGGTTCCGGCCGAGCCGCCGAGCCGGCGGGTGTGGCACGTCAGCTCGGCGGGTCTCGCCCCGCTGCCCCCTCCGCCGGGCGTCGGCCGCCCCGAGATGGCGGTCCGCATCGTGCGGGCGGTGGCCCGTTCGGTCGGCGTCGAGCTGGCCGAGGGCGGGTCGGTGTCGGTGGCGCCTTCGGTGTCGGGCCGGGGCGTTCGGTGCGTCGTCCCGTGCCCGGCGGCATCGTCGTGCGACGGCGTCGAGTGGTCGTCTCGCGTGCTGCGCGCGGTGGTGGAGACGCTGGCGCGGTCGCGGGTCGTGAACCAGGTCGTGCAGCTCTTCGCGTTCGAGCGCTTCATCGTGCGCGCGATACGCCCGCGCGAGGGGCGACCCGACGGCGTCCTGGCGGCGGCGTACTGGTCGGTCGCGGAGAGCCTCGCCCGCGCGCACTCGGTGACGCTGGCCCCGGGCTGCGGGGAGCGGCTCCTGTACGAGCCTCGCACGCGCACGCTGGTCGCCGCGGGCGGGGCGCTCGGCGTGCGGCGGTCTCTCGCGGCGCTGTTCCACGTCGCGGAAGCGTCGGGCCACCGGCCCGCAGCGGCGGCGGCGGCCCGGCGGGACGTGGTGGCGCTTCTGCGGGCGTCCGGGGTGGGCGGACCCGTGTCGCGCCCGGACCGGGTCGAACCGCGCGACCGGGACGGCCGGGCGGCGCTCGTGGCCGCGATCGCCGCCAAGCGGGTGGCGGACCGTCTAGGCCTCCCGTACGCGGCGGGCGCGTTCTCGCCGGGCTTCACGGCGGCGGCGCTCCGCGTTCTGGAAGCCGAGGGGTGGCGGTCGCTGGCCGTCGAGGCGGGCAACCTGGCCGGGTGGCTGGTGGATTCGGGCCGGGGCCGCGCGCCGTGGCCGGCGGCCCTGGAGTAGTGGCCTTGTTGCCGCTGGAGACGCTCATGCGGGCCGCCGAGGGCGGCGAGCGGGAGGTGGAGTTGGTTCGGGCTGACTTCGAGCAGGCGGGCCTCGACGGGTGGCTGCGGGCCGCGATCGAGCGGCGGCTCGATCCCGCGCTCGGCGCCCGCGTGGTCCCGGCCGCGGCCGCCGCGGCGGTGCGGGGGACCCTAGATGCGTTCTACGCGCTGTGGGGCGGCTGGTTCCCGTCTGAGTACCGCCGGCTGCGCCGCGAGTGGGTGGTCCTCCAGGCGCGCTGGCGCGGCGACGCGGCGGTGGACCCGGCGCGGGCGGTCGACACGGTGACGAGCCGCTTCTTCCGCGAGGGCCTCGTCGACGCCCCGGCCGTGGTCGCCGCCCCGGCGGCGGGAGGCTTCGAGGCAGGGCTCGAGCCGCTGGAAGCGGCGGCGGGCGGCGGGGACGAGACCGGGCGGGAGCCCAGCGGGGCACCCCGGGACGAGACCCGCAGGGAGGGGGATGGTGCCGACGCTCCCGCCGAGCGGGAGTCTCGCGGTCGCGGCGCTGCGCCCCTCGCCGGCAGCCCGGTTCCCGCGCGGCTGCCGGACGGCACGGAGGTCCTCGCGGACCCGGGCGGCGGCCTGCCGTTGTCGGCGGCCTCGGATCGGCTCGATCAGGCGGTTCGCGGCGGCGTCGCCGCGGTCGAGGCGGCCCGCGCGGCGTGGCTCGGCGGCTCCGGGGCGTGGTTCCGGTGGCCGGACTCCGGGCGGTGGCAGGAGCGCTCGCGGTGATGGACATGGACAGGGTCCCCGCGGTGGCGCGGTCGGCGGACCGCCTCGGACGCCGGGTGGTCGAGCTCGCGCCGCCGGACGGCCGCGAGCGTGGAGGCGGTGCGCGCTGGGTCGGCCGGTTCCTGGACGTCGGGGAGCTCGGCGCCCGCCGCGAACGCGCGCACTCGGGACGCCGGGACCGGGACCGGGACCGCCGACGGTTGCCGCGCCGGTCGCAGGCCGACCGGATGTGGGACGCGCTGGAACTGCTCGGGGACTTCCGGGTCGTGTCGTACCGCGACGTCCAGCAGGAGTGCTTCGACGGCCACGCGTTCACGGCCGGCCGCGGTGTCCGCGACCTGTTGTCCGAGGGCCTCGTCGAGGTCCATACCGTGCAGCCCCGGCGCGCGCGCCGCGGTTCGCGGGGCCACGGATTCAAGGTGCTGGCGCTCACGCGGACGGGCGCCGCGCGCGTCCGCCAGCGGCGGCGCGCCCGGGGGTGCAACCGGCGGGTCTGGCAGGGCCTCGTCAAACGGCGCGAGCTCGAGCACGACGCGGGTGTGTCGGAGCTGGTCCTCGAGACCGTCGACCGCGTCAAGTCGCTGGGCGGGACCGTCGTCTCCGTCCGTCTCGAGGCGGAGCTCAAGGGGGAGGTCGCGCGGTCGGTGTCGGCCGCCGTGAAGCGGGGCCAGGACCCGGCGGCGGCCCGACGGCGTGCGGCGCGCGCGCTCGGGATGCCGGTCGACGAGGCGGGCGCCTGCTGCTTCCCCGACGCCCTTGTCGAGGTGCGCGACGAGGCCGGCGAAGTGTCGACCCTCGCCCTCGAGCTCGTGACCGGCAGCTATTCCCGCCGGCAGGTCGAGCGCAAGATGCAAATGGGGATGGTCCTCGCGTCCCACGGCATGCGGCTCGCCCGGCTCGTGCGCTCGGTCCTGTCTGGCGACTTCGGCGGCCGCGTGCGCCGGGCCTGGCGCCCGGGCACGGAGCTCGAGGAGCGGCTGTTCGACGTGATGAGGTGACGGTGCGCAATGGACCCGGGCCGCTTCTGCGTGGGCATGACCCTGGTGGCGATGGCGCTGACGTGCGTGCTGGTCATGGCGCAGTTCGACTATCTGGCGGAGTTCTGGATCGTCCTGTGGGCGGACCACGCCGCGCGCCTCTCGGTGATGGCGCTGACGTGGCTGGTGGCGGTGACGGCCGGCACCTACCAGTTGGCCCGCGTGCTCGTTCTCGGGGAGGTGGGCCAGAGGGTAGGCCTTCTCGAGCGTGCGATGCGGCGCGGCCAGGGGGGCGATCCCGAGCTGCGCGACGCTCTCGACCGGGAGGAGACCGGTCAGTACCCGGGTTGAGCCGGAAGGAGGAAGCCATGTCGTTCGCACGCCGGGTCGTCCGCGGCGCGTCCATCTGGTGGTCGCGCCGCGGCGTGCTCGTGCTCCGGATCCTCCTCGTCTGCCTGCTGCTCACGCTCGCCGAGCAGGGGCTCGGGGCGGCCGACGACCCGTGGTCGATGGCCGCCAGCCAGCTCTGCACGTTGTTCACGGGCATCGTGGGCCGTGGGCTCGCCGTGGTCGCGGTCATCGTCGGCGGGTTGACGTACGCGTTCGGCGAGGGCGGATCCAAGTCCGCCATCGCGGGGCTCGTGTTCGGCGTCGGCATGGTCCTGCTCGCGCCGCAGTTCCTCGTCTTCTTCTTCGGCGGGACCGCCATTACCTGCTGATCGGTGCTGGAGGCCGCCATGCGCATGGTTCGCGGTGAGGGCATCTGCAACGAGTACGGCGCGCTCAACGAGCCGCTCAGGATTCTCGGTGTGGAGCGCAGCCTGTTCTTTCTCAGCCTGGTCTTCGCGTTGGTCCTGTTCATAGCCATGGATGCGCTCCTGCTCGCGTGCGTGGGGTTCGCGTTGTTCTGGCTCGCGGGCTGCGCGACGACGGCCTACGACGACCGGTTCGTGGCGGTGGTCCGGGAGACGATGCGAAACCCCGGCGGCTGGTACGACGCCGCCGACTACGGGTCGCCGCCGTGGGTGGTGCTCATCGAAGGCGGGGGCGCCGATGGTCCTGCCGGGAGCGGTGGATGATGGCGCGCGTATCGAGGACGGTCGGCCGCTCGCTCTCCAACCAGCTCCCGTGGTGGGGCTTCGTGGACGACCGCCTCTGCATTACGCGGTCGGGCCGGCTGCTGGGGTTCTCGCGGCTCGTGCCGCTCCCCGCGGACGGGCTGGCGGGCGCCGACGTCGACCAGCTCGTGGCCGCGTGGTCCCGCGTCCTCATGGCCCTCGGCCCCGACGTCCGGCTCTGGTGGGTGGTCGACCGCTGGCGGGCGCCGGCGCCCGCCTCGGGCGGGGCCGGGGACCTCGGCCGGATGGCGGCCAACCGGCGCCGCGCGCATGTCGCCGAACGCGTCCGCGAGTACGCCACGTACCTCGTGTGGGAGTTCGATCGGGGTCTCGCGCGTCGCGTCGCGGCCGCGGAGGGCGGCCGGCCGTGGCTCCTCGGCTACCTGCGCCACTGGTGGGACTCGCAGCGCAATCCGCATGTCACGAGGGTCCTGCGGTCGGTCCTGGCGGACGTCGCGCGGGATGTGCGCAACGAGCTCGCCGGCTTCGAGGCGCGGCTGTCGGCCGGGACGAGCGTCGTCGCCGCCAAGGCCCCGGAAGCCGTTCGGGTGCTGCACCGGCTTTGCAACGCCGGGCAGGGTGAGTGGGTCGACGGGCTCGCCATGCGCTACGGCCTCAACTGGCGTCTGGCCTCGGCGGATGTGTCGATCACGCGCCAGGGCGTCACGGTCGGCGACCAGCTCGTCCGGGTGTGGTCGCTGGCGTCCGCGCCCGGCCAGGTCGTCGGCAACTGCCTCGAGGGCCTGTACGGGTTGAACGCGGACCTGTCGGTCGTCCTCGGCTGGCGCTCCGCCGACCGGCAGCGCGCCCGCCGGCGCATCAGCAGCGCGCAGCACCACTACCACCAGGCGCGCCACTCGCTCATGTCCGCGATGGGCGAGGGCGGCGAGGCGACGGGGCTAGAGGACTTCGGCGCGGCGTCCGAGGTCCAGGTCCTCGGCCAGGCGCTCGTCGACCTGCAGTCCGGTGACGTGTGTTTCGGCGAGATGCACCTGTCGGTGGCGGTCAGGGCGTCCAGCGAGACCGAGTTCGCCGACGTCAACGCCGCGCTCGAGCGCGTCGTGGGCGGCATCGACGGCAAGCTAGTCCGCGAGACCCACGGGCTCCCGCCGGTGTGGTTCGGGCGGCTGCCCGGGCAGACCGCGGTCACTCCGCCCCGGCGCTTCTTCGTCAACTCGAAACTCGCCTCCGCGCTGGCGCCGATCGTCGGTCCGCCGCGCGGCCACGCGCGCTGCGCGCACCTGGACGCGGAGCCGCTCACGACGTTCGAGACCCCCTGGGGCACGCCGTACGGCTACGACCTGTTCGGCGGCGGCGATGTGGGCCACACGCTCGTGCTCGGCGCCACCGGCTCGGGCAAGAGCTTCCTGCTCAACTTCCTGCTCGTGCAGGCGCTCAAGTACGACCCGCAGGTGCTCGTGCTCGATCTCGGCCGCAGCTACCGCTACCTGACCGAGTTCGTCGGCGGGCGCTATCTCGCCCTGGCGGAGGGGGACGAGCTCGATCCGTCGTCGGCGGCCGAGATGGGGCTCCAGCCTTTCGGGCTGCCGCCGTCCGTGCGCACCCGGCAGTTCCTCGTCGCGTGGGTGCAGCGGCTGCTCGCGATCGGGCAGCACGCCTGCGAGGCGGACGACCTCGCCGATCTCGACAAGCGGGTCGGCGAGGTGTTCCGCCGCGCGCCGGAGAGGCGCACGCTCAGCGCCCTCGCCCACCTGCTGCCGCGGCGGATGTGGCCGGCGATGACCCGCTGGGTGGACGACGGGATTTGGGCGCCCTGGTTCGACGGCCCGCCGGCGGGGCTCGAGGCGTTCGGCCGCTGGCAGGTCGTGGACCTCGCCGGCGCGTCGCAGCACGCCGACTGGTGCGAGGCCGCGCTGTGGTTCTTCCTCGAGCGGATGCGACTGGTGATGGACGACGAGTCCGAGCGGGGGCGGCTCAAGGTTCTCGTCGTCGACGAGGCGTGGCGGTACCTGCGGGACCCGGTCGTCGTCGGGAAGCTCGCGGAGGCCGCGAAGACGTGGAGGAAGAGGAACGGCGTCCTCATCGTCGCCACGCAGTCGGCCGGCGACGTGCTCGACGCCGCGCCCGAGCTTCTCGAGTCGATGCCGACGCGTGTGCTTCTCGCCAACCCGTCGTTTCCCGACGACGCCGCCCGGGTGCTGGGCCTGACCCCGGCCGAGGCGGACACGGTGCGCGAGCTCGAGCAGAAGCGGGAGCTCTACATCCATCGGCCCCGGCACTCGGCGGTGGTGCGGCTGGACGTCGATCCCGAGTCGTACTGGCTGTACACGTCCGACCCGTCCGACGCCGTCCGACGCCGGGCGGCCGTGGAGCGCTGGGGCCTGCCGGAGGCGCTCATGCGGCTCGCGGCGGGGGTCGACGGGGACGTCGGCGGCGCGCGCGGGCGGACCGAGGCGGTTGCGTAGCGTGCACTCCATTGCCCGCGGGCCTCGTGGAAGGCAGCCGCCAGGGTAAGCCGGGGAACTCAAACGGGAGGTGGTCATGCGTGTCGTCGGGTGTTGCGTCGTGGCGTCGCTGGCGCTTGCCGCGCCGGGTTTCGGGCAGGAGGCGGAACGGACGCCGATCCGGGCCGTCGTCGCGTCGCCGACGCAGCCGGTGGTGATCTTCACGCGGGTGCGGACGGTCACGACGGTGCGGCTGCCCGAGGGCGAGGAGATCGTCCGCACCGTCGCGGGTGACGCGGAGAACTGGGACCTCGTCGCGCAGGGCCGCGAGCTGGCCATCAAGCCGTACGCCGCCGACCTCGTCTCGAACGTGACGGTCTCGTGCGCCTCCGGCGAGGTCTTCACGTTCACCGTCGTCGAGGACGCGGACGCGGTGACGGACTACGTCGTGACGGTCGAGGCCCAGGAGGAGGAGCCCGCCGTGAGCGCGGCGGACCGGGCCGCCGTGGCAGTTCGATACCAGCCGGCGTCGCTGGCGGCGGGCCTGCGCGAGCGAGCGGCCGACCACCACGCGCAGCGCGGGCGCGTGCTCGCCGAGGGGCGCCGGGAGGTCGAGCGGCTGTGGGCGGCGGCGGAGGCGCGTCGGGAGGCGTTCGTCCGCGACTTCGCGGCCCGCGTCCGGCTGCCCTACCGGGTCACGGAGGAGGCCTACGAGGTCCCGTTTCTGCTGCGCGACCTGTGGACGGACGGGACGTTCACCTACCTCAGGACCGAGGGGCAGGAGATCCCTGCCGTCTACGCGTTCCGCGGGGACTCTCTCGAGGCGGTGCACACCGACGTGGAGCCCGGCGGGCTGCTGGTCGTCGAGCAGGTGATCCGACACGGCACGCTGAGCCTCGGCGGGCGCGAGGCGTGGTTCGGGCTGGCGGCCGAGGGCGGGGCGATGCCGCAACGGCGCCCCGGTTTCTTCAAGCGGACGTTCGCGACGCCGCCGCGGATGTACGCCGCTTGGTGGGCGGTCGGCGTCGGCGTCCTCGCGGCGTTCGCCGCCGGGAGGTGAGCGCGATGGGTGCGCGTCTGGCGGCGGCGGCGGCGTTGATCGCTTGGGCGTGGCCTGTCGCGGCGCAGGTTCCGCAGGGGTCCGTCGAGGCCGGCGTCCGGGGCGGCGTGGCCCTCGTCGAGGTCGTCACGCGCGTCGGGTTCGAGACGACCATCGTCCTGCCGCCCGGCTGGACCGTCGTGGAGCGCCGGCTCGGCGATCCGGACCGGTGGGTCGCGGCCGGCGGCGGCCACCTCACGATGGTGCGGCCGCTCGCGCGCGCTGTTGAGACGAACCTGAGTCTCGTGCTGTCGGACGGGTCCGTGCTCTCGATCGGCCTCAGGGAGAGCGATCTGCTGCCCGTGCACACGGTGGTCCATCTCGGCGGCCCCGCGCCGGAGGCGGAAGACGCGTCGCCCGGCCAAGAAGGCGGGGCAGCGACCGTCGGGGCCGACGCGGGAGTGGTCGAGGACGTCGTGGCGGGGACGGAGGCCGAGGTCGCGGTCTTCCTCTCGGCGGCCGACGTGGAGGCGATCCGGGAGGAGGAGGAACGTGCGCTAGAGGCGCTCCGCGGCGCCGAGGCGGAGGTGCGTGACCGCGTCGAGGACGCCGTCGCCGCCGCCGACGCGGTGGTCGAGGCGTTCGTGGCCGAGTACCCCACGCGGCTGCACTTCGTCTTCGAGTTCAACCCCGCGGTGGAAGTGGACGTGACCGGCTGGGTGGAGGGGATGTGGCACGACACGCAGTCGACGTTCATCCGCTTCCGCCGCGTGCTCGACGAGGAGATCGTCGTCGCGGGGTTGCTCCCCGACGGGACGGCGCGGGTGCTGCCGCACGAAGTGATCGGCGGCGGTCTCGTGATCCGCGTCGACGGGGTGGTCGAGGCCGGCATTCTCGGGGTCGGGGACCTCGGGGCGGGCGTGCCGTGGCGGATGCGGAGGGAGGCGGAGCCGTGGCAGACTGGCAGATGAAGGTCCCTTCCGGCGTCATCCCCAAGAACCTGCCCGTCTACGTGGGCCTCGGCTTCGCCGCGGTCTTGATCCTCGTGATGTTCCTCACCGGGTCGGGCCGCCCCCCCGAGGACCCGCCGGGCGCCGACGAGGCCGCCATCGAGGCGGCGGTCGCGGACGTCCGCGGCGTCGTCGCACCGGTGATCCGCCAGGGGGAGCAGCTCCGGGAGGACCTCGCGCGGCTGGAGGCCGAACGCGAGGCGCGGGAGGAGGAGCGGCGCCTCGGCGAGGCGCGGCAGCACGAGGAGAACCTGCGGGACGCCCGGCGGGAGCTCGAGGACGCCCGGTCCGCGCTCGTCGAGACCCGGCGCATCCGGGATGAGGCGGACCGCGCGGGCGTGCCGGCGGCCGACGTCGCCGGGGACATCCGGGCCAGTCTCGAGACGGTCGAGGAGCGTGAGATGCGGGAGGCCCTGCGGCTCGACGAGCTGCAGCGCTTCGCGCTCTCGATGCGCGCGCCCGCCCTCGTCGGCGATCCCGGCCCGCCGGCCGTCGCCCGGACGGCGCCGCCGCCGCCGGCCGTCACCGGGGACGCGACACTCGACCAGCAGTTGCTGGCGATGCTGCGGGAGGTGGCCGCGGCCGAGAGGCCGGGGCCGCCGGCTCCGGAGCAGCGGGCGGGTCCCGCCGTGGTCGCGCCGGCTGCTTCCGATGGCGGCGGCTCGCCGGCGGCAGGCGCGCCAACGGTCTCGCTGACCGAACGCTACGTGGCCGGGCCCGACATCGAGGTGTCGGACACCTCCGGCCGCGGCTCGGCTGCCCTCGTGCGTCGTGCCGACGTGCCGGTGGGGCTCGATCTCGTCTACGAGGGGCGCATGATGCAGGCGGTCCTCGAGACCGAGCTCGTGGGCGACTTCACCGGCGAGGCGCGGGCCCGGATCACCGTTCCCGTCCGCACCCGGGACCGCACGCGGGTCGTGATTCCGCGCGGCACGACCGCGATCGGCGAGGCCCAGCCGGTCGAGAGCGGCTTCCAGGCGCGGCTCGCGGTCAGCTTCTCGCGGCTCCTGTTCCCCGACGGGCGCTCGGTCCGGATGCGCTTCCAGGGCCTCTCGGCGCTGGGCGAGGCCGGCCTGGCCGACGAAGTCAACCGGCATTACCTGTCGACGTTCGGCGCGGTCGGCGCGGTCGGCCTGCTGGCGGGCCTGTCGGCGGCCGGCGGCTCGCAGGGGTACTTCGATCCGACCCGTCAGCAGTTCTCCGTCGCCGCGATCAGGTTCCTCGACCGCTACATGAACCGCCTGCCGGAGATCCGCATCCGCGCGGGCCATCCTATTCGGATCTACCTCACGCAGGACCTGCTCGTACCGCGGGCATAGAGAAAGGAGGGCGTGATGAGTCGTGCTGCTCGGGCGTACGTCGCGTTGCTGCTGGTGGTCGTCGTGCTCGCGTCCGCCGGCGCGGAGAGGACGCGGGCGTTCTTCGGCCTGGACCCCGCCGCCTGGATCGTCGTCGGCCAGATGGCGTCGGTCGTGAGCAACCTCATGGCGATGCGGGACACGATGACGCGCATCCGGGACGAGGCCCTGGGCTCCTACCGCGGCCTTGTCCAGCCCATCGACGACTTCGCTGGCCGGATGCGGCTCGCTCTGGGCGAGGGCGCGTCCATCGATCTGAGCGCGCTCGGGGGCGCCGACCCGCGGGAGTTCGAGCTCGCGGACTGCGCGGCGCTTCTGCCCGACGACCGCCGCACCGCGCCGTGCGCGCCGGACGCCTTCCCCGCGGCCGGCCGCGCGTACGCGGACCTGCCCGGGATGGACCCCGACCTGGTCGCGTCGCTCGAGGCGTCGCACGAGGTCCGCGCGACCGACTTCGAGCTGCAGCTCGCCGAGGCCGACCACCGCGACCGGCTCGTCGAGGAGGCGATGGTCGCCATCGGGCTGTACCACGGGTGCGAACCCGCGCGGGCCGATGCGGACCGCCGGGGCGTGATCGTCTGCCCGACGTCCCGCGCGTGGACCGCGGTCGAGCGCGAGGGGTTGCGCCAACAGCTCGCGGACTCGGTCGCCGCCCTCGGCACCGCCGATTGCCCGGCGCGGGGCGCGGGCGGCCTGGGCCAGGGGGTCTGCCCGTCCCGCGCCCAGCACCGGTCGCTGCTTCTCACGGCGACGCAGGCCCGCGCCAACCTGGACGCGGTGCTGCTGAAGCTCGATGCCGAGGACGCGGACCGCGAGCGCCGCGCTCTGGAGCGCGAGCTGGTCGAGGAGGGCCGGCAGGCGCAGCGCCGGCTTGACCGACTGCAGGGGCTCGCCGAGCTCGATCTGTCTCTCGATTCCGCCGCGGGGCGCCGGAACGTGCTGGCGGCCGAGCTCCATGCGCGGAACGCGGCGGCGAGTCCGTTCGGGGAGCGGTTGTTCGTCGCGGTCGACTGAGGGGGTGTGCGTCATGCGGATCAGGCAGGCGGTGGTGGCGGCGGTGGTTGTCGTGCTCGTGCTTGCCCGCCCCGCGGCGGTCGACGCGAGCTGGGCCGGGATGCTGGTGCAGGTCACGGCCATGTTGTCGCAGATTCGGGGCTACGTGCAGACGGCTGAGGCGTACGTCGCCCAGGCCGGCGCCGAGGTCCGGGGACTGCTCGACCCGGGGGGCCTCGTCTCGGGGGTGCGGCCGCTGGCGGACTGGCGGGGCCTGCTGTCGGGTCTCACCGACATCGGTCCGGTGTGGCAGCCGTTCCCCGAGACGCGGGCGCTCGTCGACGACGCCCTCGGCGACTACCAGGCCGTGCGCGGTCTCGGCGCGTACGACTTCGGATCGGTGGCGGGCTTCGTGGACTTCCTCGACGCGCAGCCGCTGGGGTGGACGGCGGGCAAAGAGTCCGCGTGGCGGGTGCTCGTCGATGATCTCGGCCTGCCGGCCGAGCTGCGCGACGAGGTGCGCGACGCCGACCGGCTGCGCCGGCGCGTGGTCGATCTGCGTTACGCGGCAGCGATGGACACCCGCCTCGCCACGGCGGCCGTCCTCGGCCGCCACGTCGCCGACGAGTACGTCGGGCGGGGCTTGCTGGAAGACGCCGCGGGGGTCCTCGATGCCACGCGCCGCGTGATGGGCGGGCAGTCGGATCCGGACCCCGCGTTGAGCCAGGCCGAGGCTGACAGCGCCGCGTCGCAGCTCGCCTCGCTCGGCGCTAGCCAGTCCGCCGGCGCCCTGTCTCTCCGGGCGGCGCGGCTCTCCGCGGCCGCGCGGGACGTCCGGCTGAAGGCCCATGCGGACGCGGCGCGCGCCGAGCGGCGGCTGGACCGCCTGGCGCACCTGACGTCCGCCGCCGCGCCGGCGATGGAGCAGTCCATCGGCCGCGACCCGATGGGCGTCCTCGGATCGGGCGAGTTCATGGAGGCTTGGGTCCGGTGATGGCCTCGGGCCGGCGCGTGTTCGTCGTCGCTGCGGTCCTGGGCGGGCTGGGCGCCCTGGGACCCCTCGCGTCGGCCGCGTCGGCCCAGCCTCCCGTCGATCCCGAGGGGTCGGCCACCCGCTGGTCGTTCGACTACGTCCAGGCCGCGGTGGACGACCTGGTCAGCGACCCGCTGCCGGCGGCTTACGGCGGCGTGACGGTTCGCCAGTACTTCTACGACATGGGCGTCCGCCTGTGGGCGGCGATCGCCTTGATCATGGTCGTCGTTCAGGGCCTCAAGGTGTCGATGGGCGGCCGCCTCGACCTGTGGGGGCTGGTGAGCTTCCTCCTCTGGATCGCGTTTCCACTGATGGTCCTCGAGGGGTTCTACACGCCGTACGCGGCGTTCGGGAACCAGACCTTCATCCAGATGGTGACGGGCCAGGGGCAGGCGCTCGCCTCGGCCCTCAACGAGGGCGGCGGGGCCTTCGCGCAGCTCCACGACCGCATCTACGGCACGCTCTCCGAGACGTTCCGGCACTTCGGGATCGCGCTGTCGAACGCGCCGTGGTCCCTCGGCGGTCTCCTGCAGGGGCTCGACGCGCTCATGGCGACGTTGATCTCGTTGAGCGCCGCGGCCGGGGTGCTGATCCTGGGGATCGTGCTGCTCCTCATCGCCAGCCTGCTCGTCTACACGCAGGTGGTCTGGGCGAACGTCGCGCTGGGCGTCCTGACGCTGCTCGGCCCCATCTTCGTGCCGTTCCTGCTCGTCGAGCAGATGTCGTTCCTGTTCTGGAGCTGGCTGAAGGGGCTCATCCAGTACAGCTTCCAGGTCGTGGTCGCGGCGCTCCTGCTGCGGATGATCGCGGTGCTCGCCATCCATCCCCTGGAGGGGATGAGCGCGTTCGTCACCAGCCTGGCGGCGATCGGGTCGGATGCCGGCGATCCGGTGATGGTCTCGTACCTGGACGTCATCCGGCGGTTCGGGTCCTGGGTCCCGGTGATCCTCGCCGCGCTGCTCCTGAGCTTCAAGGTCGGCGAACTGACCCAGGTCATGCTCGGCGGCTCGCAGAACCTCAGCTCCGGGTTGACCGCGGTGGCGGCGGGCGCGGCGGCGACGCTGGCCACGGGCGGCGCCGCGGCCGGCGGGGCGCTCGCCTCGGCCGGGCTCTCGGGTCTCGCCCGGGGCGCCGCCGCCCACGGCATGAAGGGCACGGCGACGGCGCTCTCGCGGGGGGCGCGGGCCGCCGACTGGGTGTCGTCGCAGGCGCGCGGACGGAAAGGCCGCCGGCGCGGGGAGGACGAGTAGGCGTGGAGATCGAGACCGACGAGATCGTCGAGGTGTGGGCCGAGCACATCACGCGCGCGCGGCACTACCGGGCGCTGCTGCTCGTCATGGGGGTGTGCATGGCCCTGACGCTCCTCGCGCTCTGGGGCGTCGCCCGGCGGCCGCATCCGTCGCCGGTGGTCGTGCGCGTCGACGAGGTCGGCCGCGCCGAGGCCGTCGACTACCTGCCCGAGGCCATCGAGCCGGCGGGGCCTGAGGTCAGCTACTTCCTGCACGAGTTCGTCGCGGCCCAGTACGCGCGCCAGCGCGCGGTGGTGGAGGCGCGCTGGCAGGAGAGCCTCTGGTTCACGAGCGCCGACGTGAGCGCGCAGCTCTCGGCGGAGTACGGCGAGGAGGTCGCCGAGTTCATCGCCGGCGCGCGCGGTGAGGGCGACATCGTCGTCGAGAACGTCCGCATCCGCGTTCTCCCGAACCCCGCGCCGCCGCACGACGCCGAGATCGCCTTCGACCGCGTGCGGACGGCCGCGGGTCGAGTGATCGGGAGCGAGCCGTGGTCGGTGAACCTGCAGTTCGCCTTCACCGAGGTCACCCCTGACCTCGTGTTCAGCAACCCCATCGGGCTCGTGATCACGTTCCTGGAGGACACCGTCGTGCGGACGACCCTCCGGGAAGGGAGGTAGAGGGTGGAGCTCACGGGGGCCGAGCGCGCCCTCCAGCAGGTCGGCTTCAGCGCGCAGGCGGCGCGCTTCGTGGCGCTGGTGGTCCTCTCCGGCGGGGTGTTCGTGCGGGAGTTCGCCTCGCGGTGGATCGGGGACACAGACGGCCGGCGCGCTCGCACGGAGCGCTTCATCGACGGCGACGTGTCCGCCGCGTGGCGCGGCGCGTTCGGCCGCGACAAGGGCCTCGCCGTCCACCGCATGCGCGCCGGGGTCGTCTACCACTGCAGCGGCAAGGCGCTCTACCGCGCCCTCGGGGCCGAGAACAGCCGCTACCGCCGCCCCCTCGACCCGGCGGACCGGCCGCGGATCGTCGAGCGGCTCCTCAAGGCGTGGGCCGCCCTCGCGTCGCCGCAGTGGCCGTGGCTGTTCTCGATCGAGGCGCAGGTCGCGCTGGCCGACTCGCTGGGGGTGCCCCGCTCGGCGCTCCCCCGGCGCTCGTACGGCGTCGGGCAGAAGCAGGACGTCTACTTCCCGGACCGCCCGCTCATCGCCTGCGCGGGCGACCGGCTGGTGCTCGCGCGGCCGCACGTCGACGACGACCTGGCGGACCCCGCCGCGGCGCTGCGCACGTGGTGGCGGCACTACCGCCGGTTCATCGAGGCGGTCGGCGCCGCCGGGGTCTCGGTCTCGCTCAAGCTGGTCCGTTCGGCGGCGCGGCCCGCCGACCCGGCGGTGGATCAGCTCCTCGCGCTGTGGGAGGCGGACGGCGCCGCGGTGGAAGCGGTGCGCGACATCTGGTTCACGCGCCAGGAGGGGCGCCGCCTCGAGGGAGCCCACCCGCCGGTGGTGGCGGCGTACGGCGGTCCCGAGCGGGTCGCGGCGCGCCTCCGCGAGCTCGAGGACCGTCTGGCCGAGCGCCGGGCCGCCGTCGCGGCGCGCGCCGCGGACGCCGAGGTCTGGCAGGCGGAAGGGCTGCCGGCGTCATGGTAGCCAGGCTGCTCGTGGCGGGCGCGGTCACCGCGTGGTGGATGTGGGCCCATCCGCTCCCGCTCGACGACCGCTTCCTGCTGTTCATCCGGCAGCAGACGCCGGCCTGGTACTGGCCGGTGGTGGTGTGGTCGGCGGTCTCGCCCGGCGTCCTCGTCCTCGTGCTCGGGTCGGTGGCCGAGTCCGTCTGGCGGGTGTGGTTCGAGCGCTACCGGCCGCGCGGCGCGGGCGCGAGCCGGCTGCCGCCGTGGCCGCTCTCGCCCGACGACCCCGAGCCCGCGATCGTCATCGGCGAGGTCCATCACCCGAACCGGATCCAGGAGGCCCGCGAGCCCGCGTGGCTCGTGATGCGCGACAAGGCGCTCTACACCGGCACCATCGTCTTCGGCGCGGTCGGCACCGGCAAGACCTCCGCCTGCATGCGCCCCTTCGTCCAGCAGCTCCTGAGCTGGCGCGCCCACGACGAGCAGTGCTGCATATCAGGACTTTGCCTAGAGGTTAAGGGCGACTTCTGCAACGACGTCAAGGCGATGCTCGCGGAGTGCGGTCGCGAAGACGACTACGTCGAGCTCAACCTCAATCGCGAGGGCTTTGCCTGGAACCCGCTCGACGCCCCGTGGATGGACTCGTCGAGCCTCGCCTACACGATCGCCTCCCTCCTCAACCAGCTCCACGGGCGGGGGAAGGAGCCCTTCTGGCAGCAGGCGTACAGCGACCTGGCGCGCTGGATCATCGTCCTCAAGCGGCTCGACTGCCCGCCGTGGGTGACCCTGCGCGACGTCTACCGCTACTCGGTGGACCAGGAGGCCCTGGGCGAGGACATCAAGGCCATGAAGGACGCGCTCAAGGCGCGCTGGAACTGCCGCGACGTGTGGGAGGTCGTGATCGGCTGGCGCGACCATCGCACGCACGCCGACAAGCTCGGCCCGTGGCAGTGGCGCGACGCGGGCGGCGGCCGGATGTGCACCCGGCAGGAGACGCGCGCCGACATCGAGCCGCTGGTCGCCGCGCTGCGGGAGGCCGACGCCGGGTTCCAGGTAGAGGAGAGCTACCGCGGGATCCCCTGGGGGCTCGACCGCGAGGCGCAGAAGCACCTCAAGGTGGACCAGTTCGCGACGCACGAGGCGGTCTCGCGCTGGTACCACCAGCAGTGGCTCGGGCTCGCCGAGCAGACGCGGACCAACGTCGTGACGGGGCTTGCGGTGTTCCTCGGGATGTTCGACCTCCCGGAGATCGGGCGCAAGTTCGCGCCGCCGTGCCCGGACGACGACTCCGGGGTGGCGGTGGGGCTGCCCCCCTGCCTCCCGCCGCTCTACGACCTGATGGAGTCGGGAAAGGTGCTCGCGTTGAACATGCCGGCGGGCGAGAACCCCAACCTGGCCCGGACCCTGGGCGTGATGCTCAAGCAGGCGTGGCTCTCCACGCTGCTGCTGCGGCCGGCGCGGATGCAGGAGGAGTGGAACCGGGACCGCTACTGGCGGCCGGTGCTGTTCGTCGTCGACGAGTACCAGCAGTTCGCCACGGTCGGGGAGAGCGACCCGAGCGGCGACGAGAAGGCCTTCGCGCTGACGCGCCAGAGCAAGTGCATTCCGCTGCTGGCGACGCAGTCGCTCTCGTCGCTGCGCTCGGCGCTGGGCGCGGGCGAGTCGTGGCGCGCGCTGCTGCAGACGATTCGCTCCCGCATCTACTTGGCGCTCGGCGACGACGCCTCCGCTAAGACCGCGTCGGAGCTCTGCGGCCAGGTCTCGCGGATGGTCGCGTCCTACTCGGTCTCCGAGAACACGGCCCGGGCCGGGGTGAGCTTCCTCTCGGGGCGGGCCGGCGGCGGCTCGACGTCGGCGGGCCTGTCGAAGAGCTACCAGTCTCGCCGCGAGGCCCTCTTCACGCCGCGCGACTTCACCGTCCTGGGCAACTACCAGGCGATCGCGCAGGTCTTCGATGGGAAGGCCGTCGCGGACGCCGTGCGCTGCTACCTGTTCCCCGACTACCTGGTGAAGAAGCTCGGCAGGCGGATCCCGTGGTGGCGGGCGAAGGAGGAAGGGCTGTTCTGATGATCGAGACGCAGGCGAGTCTGGCCGAGGTCGGGGAGCATCTGGCCGATCTGCGGCAGTTCATCGGCGACGACTCGGTGTCGGAGATCGTCGTCAACGGCCCCGGCCGGCTGTACGTGGAACGCGAGGGACGCCTCGCGCGGGTGCCGGTGCCGGCGGGCAGCCTCACCCGGCGCGATCTCGAGGCGGCGGCCGCGATGATCACCCGGGGCTCGGGCTTCGACCTGCGGACCGAGCCCATCGTCGACGTGCGGCTCAGCGACGGCTCCCGTGTCGCGATCGCGGCCCCGCCGGCGTCGACGGAGCTGGCGATCACGATCCGGCGGTTCGGACGCTGCATGCTCTCGGCGGCGGACCTCGTCGGCAGCGGCTCGCTGCCCCGCCCGGTCCTTCGTGCCGTCCGTGACACGCTGCTCGGCGACGGGAACGTCCTGATCGCCGGGGGTACGGGCAGCGGCAAGACCACGCTCCTGAACGCGTGTGTGGGCCTGCTCCCCGAGTCCGACCGCATCGTCGTGATCGAGGACACGATCGAGATCAGGCTGACGCACGCCAACTCGCTCCGGCTCGAAGGGCGCGCCTGCGGGGCGGGCTCGAACGCGCGCGTGAGCATCCGCGACCTCGTCCGCCACACCCTGCGGCACCGGCCGGACCGCATCGTTCTCGGCGAGGTGCGCGGCGGCGAGGCGGCGGACGTGATCCAGGCCCTGGTGACGGGCCACGGCGGCTCCCTCAGCACGATCCACGCATCGACCTGCGAGGGGGCGCTCGACCGGCTGGCGACCTGCGCGCTCCAGGCCGGCGACGCGCTCCCGTGGGACGTCGTCTGCCGCTCGGTGGCGGCGGCCTTCCAGCTCGTGGTGCGCCAGGCGAGGGTCGACGGGGTGCGCGCGGTCCGCGAGGCCGTCGCGATCCTCGGATACGAGCCGCGGACCGGCGGCTGGCGCACGCGGACGCTGTGGGACGAGGCGCAGGCGGTGGCCGGAGCGGCGAGTGACGGCGGGGCCACCTCGCCCGAGTGGCGCCGCGTGGCTGGCGTCCCGGGCCTGCTGGTGGGCCCGGCCGAGACGGTCACGGTCGCGGGCCTGCTCCGTTCGCTCGGGGACACGCGGCGGAGTCCGGCCACCCGGCGGCTGTGGCGCAGCCGCCGTCCCCGCCGGCGTCCGGCTTCCCGGGAGGCGGCATGAGCCCGTTCGAGAGCGAGCCGGCCCGCGAGGTCGACGCCGCGTCGGCGCTCGCCGCGGCGGAGGAAGAGGCCGCGCGGCGCCGCCGGGAGGACGACGGGCGGCGTGTTCCCGAAGCCGCCGATCCGAACCAGGGCGGCACGCGACCCGCCAAGCCGCCGAAGACCCACGAGGCGACACCAGCCGCCGCCGGCGGGGACCGGGACGGGGCGGCGCGCGCGCCGGCCGTCGACGCCGGGCGGGCCGCCGCGGTCGTCGCGGAACTGCTCGCGCTGCGCGGCGTCGGCGACAAGGCCGTGGCCGATCTCATCGTGGCGCAGCTCGGCGTCGCCGGCGTGGACGTCCCCCGGCTCGTGGCGGACATCGAGGCCGCGCAGGACCGCGACCGCGTCTCGGTAGCCGCGGAGGCGCTCGCGGGCCAGTTGCGGGGGGTGATCGAGCAGGTTCAGCGAACGGCCGGCGCGTCGGGCGCGGCCGTCGAGGTCCGGCTCAAGGAGATGGAGGGCCTCGCCTACGTGCTCATCCAGACCGCGCTGGCGGCGCAGGCGTGCCTGGAGCTCGCCGAGCGGTCGGGCGGCCGGATCGGCACGCGGCTGCAGGACATCGTCCGGGCCGCCGACGAGTTCCTGCACGCGGTGGGCGGCGCCCACGCCGAGGTCCTCGCGGCGGAGAAGGCCGCGGGCAAGTGGGTGGCCGATGCCGCCACGGTGGGCCGCGGCCTGTGGTGGTGGTCTCTCGTGGGCGGCTTCGTCGGCGGCGTGCTCGGTGTCTTCGTGTCGGTGCTGTTCGCGTGGGCGGGGCGGTAGAGCGCATGGACCTTGTGGACACGGACCTGGATCGTGAGCGCGACGGTCGCCGACGAGCGGAGAAGGGCGTGGCGGCGCCCGTCGCCACTGGCGAGGAGCGCGCGCCCACTCGGTCGCAGTCGCCGGACTTCGATGGCGACCTCTCCCCTACTCGGCGCTCTCGCGGTGAGGAGAACGACCCCGTCCCGCGGACGCGGCCGGCGGGCGCCGCTCACCGGGAGCTGCCTGCGGAGTCCCCCAAGTCGGACGCCGATCCCGATTCCCGGCGCCGGTCCCGTGACCACGAGGAGGACAGCCTCGCCAAGCGTCTGGCGGGCGCCGGCGATCAGCCGGACAAGGCGGTCTGCAAGTACATCGTCGATTGCTTCGACGCCGCGGTCCGGAAGGCCGTCCAGGCGTTCGACGAGCGCCTCGACGGGCTCGTGGGCGAGCGAAACCCGGCCGTCCTCGGCCGGCGCCTCGGCGAGGAGCTGGAGGGCGGTCGACGCGCATTCCGCGAGGAGATCGAAGGCGTCCGGGACAGCGTGCTGAAGGATGTCCGGGAGACCCTCGGGGACGGCTACCGGATGGAGGCTGCCTCGCGTTCCGTGCACGGCGAGGTGGCGCCGGCCGAGCCGCCGAAGAGCGCGCTCGCTGCCGCCCGCGAGCAGTTCGGCGCGGAGCTCGAAGCCGCCCGGAAGGCAGTGGCCCGCGAGGTTCACGGCGCGCTCGGGGGCGCTCCGGAGTTCGCCGGCCTCTCGTCCAGGGTCGTGGTCCCGTCGGTTCCCCGGGGTCCTGCGGCCAGCCGCGATGCGGTCCCGGCGTCGGCCGCGCGGGACGCCCGGGCCGACGTCGTCGGCACGCCCCGCGCCGTCGCTCTCGGGCACGTCACGCAAGCGTCGTTGATGGTGGCCGCGGCGCGCGGCCCCGGGCCGATGGTCGAGATGGCGCATTCGATAGATCAGTCGCCGTTGCGGCAGGCGGCGCTCGAGACCGTGCGGTGCGACCCGGTGCTCGTGGGCCTGTGCGCCGACCTGCGAGACGCCGATTGCCGGACGCGCGGCGCCGCGGTCCCCGCGGACTCTCCCCTCCGGACGCTCGCGGGCGACCTGCTGGCGCGCCACCTCACCCGGTGCCGCGAGGACGCGCGCCGTGCCGACGGCGACGAGCGGGCGTTCGCGCCGGGGCGGGCGGCGCTCCGGTCCGGCCCGTGCGGAGAGGAGGCGGAGGCGCTCGCGCGACCGTACGGGGCCGCCTGCCGCGTCGAGATCGACGCGCGGCTCGGCCGGGTGCAGCCGGCGCGCCCGAGCGGTCGGGACCTCGGCGGCCAGGAGCTCAGCCTGGAGGACAGCCCGTGGCCGGACCGGATACGCGGGCGTTCCGTGGTCGCGGAGGCGGGTCCGGATCGGGCCGTCCTCCGGGGCACGCCGCGGCCGGCCGTAAGGAGCCTGCCGCGGCGTCGCGCGCAGGGTCTCGGCCGCGTGCTGCAACTCGCGCGGACCCGCCGCGGCAAAGTGGCGGCTGCCGTCTCATCGCGCTTCCTCGCCTGGGGCACGTCCGGCGGCCCCGGCCGCCTGAAGGCGGCAGGCCTCGTTCTCGCCGGCAGTCGGCATCTGATGGCCGGGCTCGTGCGGGCCGGGGCCGATTCGATCGCGGTGGCCGCCGTTTCGTCGTGGGCCGCGGCGCGGGCGATCGCCGCCGGTGCCCCGGGGGCGCTGGCCGACGGGGCGCAGCCGTCCGGTCACTGGCGCCTGGTGCAGGTCGCCGAGGAGCTCGACCGGCGCCAGCGCGGCGCCGAGCTGACGGCGGGGACATGGGCGGCGGCGCGGGCGGCCCGGCTCGATCGGTGGGCCGACTGCCGCGGTCGGAAGGGTGCGGTCCCCGAGATGCTCAAGGCCCTTCATGCCGACCGGCACCAGGCGATCACCGTGGCGTGCTCGCGGGAGAGGGACCGCGCGGCGGAGGCCCGGCGGTCGGACGACAGGGACTTCGATCTCCTCCGCGAGCGGGTGTGCGAGGGCGGCGTCCGGGTGTGGGCGCAGGGGTGGCAGGGCACGGGCACGCAGTCGTTCGACGGGTCGCGGACGCACCCGGACGGGGCGCCGCAGCCAGTCGGCCCGGCCGACGGCGTGAAGGCGATGCTGCTCATCTCGGGCGGCCGGGTCCGGCACGGCCCCGGCGCCCGTCTGCGGGTCGGGAAGGACCTCGCGGTGGAGGTCCCCGAGGGTCTCGACGACGAGCAGCGGCAGTCGGTCCTCATCTACGGCGCCGCGAAGGCGATCGTCATGGGGCGCAACCCCACGATGGCGCCGGGCAATCGCGAGGCCGTCGTCCTCTCCGGCATGCTCGCGTCGTCGATGGCCGAGCGCCTCGACGCGACGTACCAGCCGCCGGAGGAGGCCTGCGGCGTGGACCCCAGCCGCGTGAGCGACCAGCTGCTCCGCCGCGGGAACGCGCTCGTCCAGGAGGTAGGCGCCCGGATGCAGCAGTGCCTGGAGACCACGCTCGGGCGCGAGCAGCTCGAGAGGCACAAAGAGGTCGACCACGAGGTGGACTTCATCGCCCGGCACAGCTTCGGAGAGAGGCCCCGGCGCGAGGTGCGGCACGCGGGCTTGGTCCGGGAGCGGGGCGCGGCGCCGGAGCCCGGAGAGGCGGCGGTGGATCTCGGTCGAGGAAGGGGGTAGGTGGCATGCATGTGTGGTCCTTCGGTTGCGCGGTGTGCGCCGGCGCCTTGCCGCTGCCGAACAGTGGCCGGTGGTGGACCACGCCCCAGGAGCTGCCCGCCAACGGGCTCGACCGCGGCCGCCGTGGCCGGACCGCCAGCGGGCGATCGGTGAGGAGGCGCACCGGCTGGGCGCCGATACGGAGGCTGAGCCTGATCGTGTGTGCGGGATAGGGGATCGGGTGTCGCCGCCCGGCCGGTAGGCGACTCGGTTCGTGGCGATGGAGCAGGGCGAGAGGCGGTTCGCCAAGGCGCTTCGGGTCCGGGTGTCGCGTGGTCTGTACGACCACATCGACAAGCTCGCCACGGATCTGTGCGTTTCGCGCTCGGAGGTCCTCCGGGATGCGATTCGGCGCGGCGTCGTGGTCCTCAAGCGCCAGCACTCGCTGCAATGGCGTTCGGACCGCCGCGGGTTGAGACCGGGGAGAGGAGCGTGATGATGCGTCGCGTTGCTGCGGCCGGAGGCCTGGGGCCCCGCCCGGTGGTCAGAGGCCTCGCAGCCCGCCGCATGGGGCGGTGGCTCGTGATGCGGCCGCGGGACGGCTTCCGGCGGCTCGCGGCGCTCCTCGTCGGCGGCCTCGTCATCCTCGCCGCCGTCGGGGCGCGTCCGCGGTGGGAGCAGGTCACCGGCCGCGTGGTGCCCGCGCCGGCGGGAGGCCGGCCTCGGCTCGTCGAGGTCGTGACCCCGCGGGCATGGATGAAGGTCACGGGCTGGACCGACGGCGCAGGCCGCTTCTCCTTGTTCACGGCGAGGCGCGGCGCCGGGCATACGCTCCGCGTGGAGCGCTCGGGGTGCGCCCCGGCCGTCGTCGAGGGTGTGCGTTTCGAGCGGGGCCGCGACACGCTCGTCCGGGTGCCGCGGTGCTAGGGGTGCCGGGAATGCGGCGCCGGCTCCTCGTAGCGCGTGCGGCCCGTTTCGCGAGGGCGCTGCTCCCGATGCTGGCGGTGGCGGCCGTGGCGCTCGCGCTCTCGTCTCCGTCCTGCGCCCGCGCGTCACGTTCCCTGGACCCGATGCTCGATTCGTGGCGGGGCGTCGGTCGGTCCCTGTCGGTGTTCGAGCCGAGCCGGATGGAGGTGGTCGACGCGGTCATGGACCTGCTCGCTCTCGGCCAGCCGGACACGCTGGTCGACATCGGGTCCGGCGACGGTCGCTTCGTCGTCGCCGCGGCCCGGGCTGGCGCCACCGCGGTCGGCATCGAGCGCCAGGGAAATCTGGTCGCGCGTGCCCGCGACATCGCGAGGATGGCCGGGGTCGGCTCGCGCGCGACGTTCGTGCACGCCGATGCGATGACGCTACCGGGGGTCGTTTCGCGGGCGACCGTCGTCACGATGTTCCTCACCCCGGAAGGGCTTGAGGTGCTCGTGCCGTGGCTGGAATCCGTACTCGAGCCGGGCACGCGCGTCGTGTCGCACACGTGGCCGGTCCGCGGCTGGCGTCCGCTCCGCGCCGTGCTGGTCCAGGGCGCCGACGGCCGTACCTGGCCCGTCTATCTCTATCGCTTCCCCGCGGCCGATGCGTACGTCCGCGGCGTGCACGGAGGAACGTAGTGGCCACGCTCGTCGTCGTCGAGTCGCCCGCCAAGTGCCGGACCGTGCAGCGTTGGGCCGGTCCGTTGGGCCGCATGTGTGGGCGGAGAGGTTCTCGGGGAGCCGAGTCATGAAGGGGTTCGTGGGCACGGTGGTGGTCGTGGGCTGCATCGTCGGCGTGGTGATGTGGGCGTTGCTCGTGCGCTACCGGACGGACCTGGAGTCCGTGCGTGGGATAGACACGTGCGCGCTCGATGACGTCGCGTGCGCGTCGACGCCGTCCGGGCTCGTTCACCACGCGAGTTTCGCGGCGTCGGGCGATCGGGGCGACTCTCTCTCCGCGGACCTGTCGGTGTCGTGCGTGGGCTCGGTGTGGGACGTGGGCATTGCGTTCGGGGGGTCTCTTCCGCCGGGACGGTACAAGGTCGGCTGGGACTCGTTCGTCATCCCGTCGCCCCCTTCGCTCGCGGCAAGCTGGTCGGCTTCGGACGGGTTCCTGTCGAGTTTGGACCCGGGCGCGTTCGTCGATGCGGCGCTCGGGCCGGTGCCCCTCCCGGGAGAGCTCGCCCTGGCGGCTCTCGATGTCGATCCGGTCCTGGCGTTCAGCGTGACGCGGGGCTCGGAGTTCGAGGCGGCGCTCGCCTTCGACGCGCTTCACGTCCGCGCGGTGGTGCGCGCGATCGCCGTCGGCTGCGGCAGGCGGGAGGCCGCGGATGGATGAGCAGGCGCTGGAGGTCGCGGGTGCGTTGTTGCTGTGGTTCGTCGTCTCGGGGCTGCTGCTCGCCCTGTATCTCGTGGCGGGCGCCGGCGCTCCGCGCGCCCGGCGGCGCCGCCGCCGCCGGTGAGTGAGGAGGGTGTGGATGGGTCGGCCGAAACGCGCATCCCAGCCGCATTCCGGTGACGGATGGACGACGCGGGTCGTGGATGCGTCTGGCCCCGAAGCGCGCGTGGGCCGGGCGTGCGTGCCTATCGACCATGGGAACCTCGAGCGTTTCGGCTGGTCGGAACGGACCGAAGAGGGCCGGCGTCGCGTAGTGAGGGCTGCGTTGCGCTTCGCGGCGGAGATGGGCGTCCAGGTCGTTGTCCCGCCGGCCGAGACCCCTCCCGGCCTGCCGCAGGGCGCCGTCGTCGTCAACCAGCCGCCGCCGCGGGCGTTCCGGTCGAATGGTGACTGGGCGGCCGACCTGATGAAGCGGGTGGCCCGTCACTATCTCGCCGACGCCGAGGAAGGCCCACGGGCTGTCGAGTCGCTGCTGTTCTACGGCCTCACCAGGAGCACGTCGGCCGACTATGCGGGGGCGCTGGCGCAGGGGCTGGACTACCTGCAGGGCGAGTCGAAGGTGCCTGCCGCCCGCACGGGGAGACCGTGGGTACTTGCCGGCGCCGCGAAGGATGATCACCGCGCGCTCCGCGCGGCGCTCCTCGAACAAGTCGCCCTGGCCCCCGACGTGTGGGGGCCGCCGGAGTCGGCCTATGCGTGCGCACGTGTGCTGACGCGTGCGCATACGAAGCGGGTGGGTTCGCCGGTTGCCTTCGATGACGCGCGCTCCGAGCTGCAGCCGCTGTCGCCGGCACCGTACGGCGACACGCTGGGCGGCTGGTTCGCCTGGCACCTGGCCGAGACGCGGCCCAGCTTCCGGAAGTTCGACCCGGCGGAGCTCGCGGCCGACTGCAATGAGTGGCTCGCCGCCCGGGCGGCCGAGGATCTCCTGGACAAGGCGAACCTTCGGGACGTCGTCGACGGCGTGGCGGCGCGGGTCTCGTCCGAGAAGGTCCGGGACGCACTGGACGCCTTGCCGATCCCGCCCGACGCTCCCGCCGCGTACGGCATGCTCGTGAGTGATCAGGCGGCCGGTTGGAACCGGCACCCCCTGCACAGGCCGCGGCCGCAGCTCGAACCCGTCGTCGATGTCGAGCCGGCAGCCTTCCGCGAGCTGGACTCCCGGCGCCCGGAAGACGCCGTCGTTCTCGAGGACCGCATCCTCGGTCTGTGTGCGCAGTCCGGGGTTGCCGTGAAGCTCCACGACTCGGACCGGGTCCGTTCGTTCCATGCGCCGGCGGCGTCCGGCGGGGGCCTCGCCGCCCATGTCGTCCATCCGATTCCGGAGCGTTTCGGGGGCACGGAGGACTGGGGCCGCTCGCTTCTCTCGGCGGTCGCGCTCGCGGTCCAGACTCACCCGCGGCTCTACGACCATGCGTGTCTCGACCGGCTGTTCGGCAGGAACCCGGCCGAGGGCGCGAGGATGTTCGACGACGCGACGAGCGTGCTGTGCCGCTGCTATAGCCTCGATTGGTCCGGCGTCGTCGCACGCGCCCGGGCGTTCGAGGCGAAGCCGGCCGGCGACCGCGTGGGCGTCACCGCGCTGGACGAGATGGAGGACCGGACCGGCGTGCCCGCCGCGCGGTTCGAGGTTGCCCGGCGGACGTTCTGGACCGCATTCGGGGACGCGTGCGAGCAGGAGGGCGTGTCGCGCCGACGGGCGGACGCGGCCATCGGCGCCGCAAGTCACGACCACGTCGCGCTGGAGAAAGTCCGCCGTGCGGCGCCGGCGGACGTTCCACTGGTAATCCGCGGCTGCGAGCGGGTTCTCGATCCCCGTGTCGAGCGTGCCGCAGGCGCGGTTCCACAGCCCAACGCCGTCGAGCGCCCGGTGGCGGACGTCGTTGCGGATCGACTCGTGTCCAACGTTGGTGCAGTGGGGCTGAAAATGGACCTCGATCAGCGCCACAACCCGGGTGTCCGCGAGGCTCTCGGCCGGCTCGCCGCCGCGGCCAAGCCGGCCAACGCGGTGTTCGTTAAGGTGGCGCCGGGTTCCGCGGTGGCCGGAGAACGCGACGACGCGACGGCTCTCGAGGTCGTTCTCGAGCGCGCCGCAGCTGTGACGGAGTTCATCCTGGATCCCACCCGCGCTCGGCGTTCGGATCGGGTGGCCGACATCGAACACTCGCGATCGGCGATTCCCTGGAGGGATCTGGAACTCGCCCGCGCTCGGTGGCGAAGCCGCGCCGAGCCGGAAACGCCGGGGGAACGTGACCGGAGTCAGCACCGCACCGTGCAGCCGTCTCGCTGATGATCCTCGGTCGGGGAGTTGCTCGATGATCTCCACGTGTTGCGGGCCAACCCCCGGCCGCTGAGCTACGCGGTCATGTTCGAGTGCCCCAGCCAGCTACTGCACGGCTTCGAGGGCGGCGTTCCGCGTGAAGGAAATTGGCAGATTCAGAGTCCGCATCCAGTGGCGCGTGGTGATGGGGCACGAGATTCGGTTCGCGGCGGTGGTCGCGTTGGCGGTTGCTGCCAGCCTCGCTTTAGCTTTACGCCACGCGGGGAATCGGTGTCGCCTTCAAAATCGCCATCTTCATGAAATCTGGGTTGGCGGGCGCTGGATTTAGGTAGAGCGCCATACCAGTTCGTCCGAAATCTGTGCAATTTGTACCCCGCCGTCCGTCTCAGTCATGGTCATTTCTTGAGAGGCAAAGAAGTCAGTTAGTGCATCCCGGTATCCGGGGATTGGTCGGCATTCCACGACCCGCAATAACTCTCGGCCTGCGCCGGTTAACGCAACGCCGGATACTCGGTATTCCGAGCCCATTTTCCATGACGACGCGGGTTCCAAGATCCAATGACGGTCCTCAAATTCAAATGGGACACGAACCATTTGTTGCTCTTGTTTGTCGTTCGTCGCGATTGTTCCGATGCACATTCTAACATCATACCAAGATCGGTAGTCTGGTATAATTAAACCATGTTCGTTGAGAACATTGAGATTTTCAAAAGATAGACCAAACTTGCGGAGGGCATTCTGCGTTGCATCAAAACCCAGTGCCAAAACTCTAGCGTCCGCCGCTCGGGAGTGGTGGTAGTCGAAGTACACCGACATGCAGCCCGAGCGTAGGACTCCGAAGAGTTGTGCTGTTGGCATGTCGAGATTCTTGAGGATGGTCAGCGTTCTCATGGAGGTACTACCCGGCCTCTCAACTTCGCCAGCAAGAATCCGCGCATAAAGCAGTTGCGCCTCGTGGTTGGACACATCTTGAATATCGCTGAAGAATCGAGCCGTCCAATCATGGTCGGGTTCATGGTCTTCTACATTTTTGTCTGCCATGGCCGACGCGGTGTGGTGCACGACCGCTGCTATGTTGCTTTGACGCTTCTCCTCTTGAAAGTGAATCCTCTGTGTGATTTCGCGAGAAAAATCCACTTGGCCCTGTACATTATAACTATTAGAGAACAACTGAGATGCTTCAGTCTGAGCGAGAGCAATAATTTTTATTGCTTCGGCATCTCCGTGGGCAGTTATTACTTTAGCCTTGGCGTGTTGGCTGGCCTTCCAGCGAGCGATCATTGCACCGGCAACACTGCCTATGCCACTTGCTGTATACTCCAACAACTTGTCGATAGCCCTAATACTCAGTTTGAGCTCCGTCATGAGTGTCTCCTCGAACTAGTGGACTGTCGCTGAATAAGGTTTCCCATGAGTGATGCGCTGCGCGAGGTTGGCGTACTTCCAGCGGAAGGGCCTCGCACGCTTCGAGTAGGCGTCGATGTAGCGCCGGAGCTTCCGCGCCAAGTCCGCCTTCGACGTGAAGATGCCGCGCGCCAGCACGTCCCGCTGAACCTTCGAGAACCACAGCTCCATCTGATTCAGCCACGACGAATACGTCGGCGTGAAGTAGAGCGTCACGTTCGAATGCTCCTCCAGGAACGCTGCCACCAGCTTCGTCTTGTGGGCCGACAAGTTGTCGAGGATCACGTGGATCTCCTCGTCGGGGGCGCGGGTGGCCACCACGTCATCAAGGAAGCCCACGAAGTCCAGGCTCGTGTGCCGGGCTGTCGTCTTGCCCTGAACCTCGCCGGTCCGCACGTTCAGCGCCGCGTAGAGCGACAGCGTGCCGTGCCGCTTGTACTCGAATCCGTGGCGCTCGACCCGGCCCGGCGAGAGCGGCAACACCCGGTCCCGCCGGTCGAGCGCCTGAATGGCGGTCTTCTCGTCGATGCAGAACACCGCCCCATGGCGGGGCGGGTCGAGGTAGAGGCCGATGATGTCGGCGGCTTTCGTCTCGAAGTCGGGGTCGTTCGACGCCATGTAGCGCGCCAACCGGTGCGGCCGCAGGTCGGCCTCCCGCCAGATGCGCTGTACGATGTCCTTGGTCACGCCGAGGTGGACAGCCAGGCGCCGGCAAGACCAGTGTGTCGACCCGTCTGGCGGCCGGCCCCGCGTGGCGGCCAGCACGCGGGCGCGCAGCCGCACCGTCAACTTCCACCGCGGCCGGCCCCGGTGGCGGTTGGTCAAGCCCTCCACGCCGTGCTCCAAGAAACCGGCGGCGCCACTTGGCGATGGTCGGTCGAGAGACGTCGAGCTTCGTCTCCACCGCCCGCGCGGAAACGCCGGCGGCGAGGAGCAGCACGATCCCGGCGCGCCGGACGAGTCCCGCGGGCAAGGCGTTCGAGCGGGTGATCTCCTCGAGGTCATCGCGCTGTGCGTCGGTCAGATGAATCGGTTGTCCTTCAAAAGGCATACCCGTAGAAGACGACAGCCGACCGGAAAACATTTATTCGCGACCGTCCACTAGTGGACCTGTCTTTGAGCAAGGTTGCCCACGTCTTGGAACGTGTCGTCGGCACTTGTCGGCGCGTACCGGCGCCACCGTGGCAAAGTTAGCTCAATTACAGTCCACTAGCTAACCTCCACGGATTCCTTGAGTTGAGCCGAAAATAGGCTCTGAAACTTCGGCTTCGCCAAAGGTTAGCGATACACGGTACCCACGTGCGCTGACCGCTATCGAAGACCATTTTGACAACTCCTCATGGGTTCCTCAGGCAGCCGTCTGCACAAGCCGCACGTCACGAGTGTGGTGGACCTTCAAGTCCCGCCTGCCCTCGCGTTCCCGGTAGATCACCATCGACTCTTCGCGTGCTACGGTGGCCGATGATTCATACTCGCTGATCCACCGCTCCATGCGCGACCCTACGGGAGCGAAGTCCTGGGAAAGGATGGTCTCCACCGTCCGGATTGTGTTTTTCACGCTGCGGCCGCGTCCGAGGGTTCGGGCCGCGCGCGCAGCGGTGTCGGTCAGACCCCACGGGAGGAACTCCAACCTGCCCGTCTCATACAGTTCCTGCCGCAGCCGGTCCCGGAATGCCTCCACTGGATTGTGGTCGAGCAGCTCTCTGAAGGTGTCTGCGCATTGTGTGACCTTCTTGCGCAGCACGGTCTCGCGGCGCTCCGCGGAGGGCGGGTCGTCCTGGAGAGTCAACTGAAGGTGGAGTGCATCGGCCCAGAGGTCCGCGAGACTAGACAGCACAAACCGATTGATGTCGGCCACGGACAGCCTGGCATTCTCCTCGGACCGAACCTGTCGCATGAGGAGGTGTCCGAATTTGTGATGCAGCTGGTTGACGTCACGTTTGGCGAGCATGAGGGCGATCTTCATGTCGTCGGTGAACCGCTGGCCGTGTTCGAACTGCGAGCCGATCCCGTCGAGCTGGTCGGCCGCGCTGACGAGGCGGGCGTAGTCCTCGGCTTCCATCAGCCGGCGCACCCGCTCCAGGCCTTCGGAGAGCGCCCCCAAAGCCCGTTGCACGCGGCCGAGCCGGGCGCCGGTCATCATCGACGAGACGGTCATGAAGAGCATGACCGGGGCCATGACCGGCATGAGGGCGGTACTGGCGGCGACGAAGGGCGCGTGGGCGATGATCCCGGTCGGCCCCATGACCGCGGACCCCACGCCGGCGCCGATCGTCATGAGCGTCGCGGGATTGGCGGTCGCCAGGAAGACGTTCCCCGCGAACAGGGATGAGGCGGCCGTGCTGCCCGCGCCGATGAACGGTAGCAGCCAGGCGCTGTCGATCGCGCCGCCGGAGTGGAACGGATGGGCTGCAGGCCACGTTGCACGGACTGCCTCGCTCACTTCCCTTCCGAGATCGACCATGGCGATGTTCGGATAGCCATCGCGCGTGTGCACCTGTCCGACCGGGTCCTGCGGAACTTCCTGCTTCAGTCCGAGAATGTCCATGTGCACTTCTCACCCTGGTTCGTCTGCTTGAATCGGCTGATGGGCTGAACAACCAGCGGCCATTTGCTGCGTTACTGACCGCGACGTCGCCAACTCGCGCACGTGGTGGTCGACACTCGGCTGCGCGCTAAAGGCGAAGACCGCGGGTTAGCGCACCATCCGGGAAGCGCGCGATTGTTGGGGCTATCTTGATGCGCCGCTTGTCTTTGCGCAAGGACCTCCGGCTCAACGAGTATCGCCAACGACACGCGGAGCGTCAACTGCTTCTCGGCCACCTTGTCGAGCAGTGCAGGACGACACCGGCCATCGAAGCCCCGCGGGCTTCAGTCCTTGCCCTGCTCGTCCTCCATGAGTCCCAGTTCACGCAGGGGTTCGAACACGCCGTTCTCCAGTTTGGCCTTGTCGTAACCGTCGGGGGCTCTCGCGGTCGCGCTGATCGAGACCCTGCCCGCCACGTCGGCGAGATTGGCCAGCGCGTTCCACGCGCCGTAGAGCTGGGGCTGCTCCGCCACGAACGAGATGGCGACGTCGCGACCACCCGTGGGCTGCGGGTCGGTTGATTCGCCGTCATCCGACTGCCCGCCGGACTTTCCGGCGTCTCCGGTCTGCTCGGCGTCTCGTCCGCCGGTGTTCCCGGCCGATGTCGGCGTGCCCTGGCCCGGCGTTTTCTCGGGAAGCGCCGCCGGGGCGATTAGGAAACCCGACTCCAGGTCGATCTCGTCGTCGGCGACGTCGCGCTCGAATGCGAGGCGGCTCCGGTCGATCTGGTAGCGGCCGTCGCTGCCGAGCGGCGGGCGCGCGGTGACGTAGCCGAAGAGGCCGGTCTCCACGCCCCGGGCGACGGCCTTGCGCACGGCATCGGCCGAGAGGAGGCGCGGGAAGCCGAGAAACTCGTAGAAACCCGCTAACACTTTGTCGGTGGCCATGCCTACAGGGCTCGCGCCCGGCTCGCCGAGCCTGTACAGCTCGACAATCCTGCCCGGCGCCAGCGTGCCGAAGATGCGGCGCTGGACTGTGGTCAGAAGCTCCATCAGGCGCTGGTGAACGAGCACGTGCTTCTTGTCGTCGAGCGTCGTCTGAAGCGGACGGCCTCCCAGGCTGATCGTGTCGAACGTCAGCGTCCCTTCGCCGGGTGCGGGCAGCCACACCTCGGCATAGAGCCTGAGCAAGGCCGATTCGGCGGCCGCCTTCTCCGTGGCGCCGCGTTCTTTGAGTTGGCTTTTCTGGGCAGTCGTGACGTTGTGCTCGCGCCACTTCTCCTGGACGCGCTCGACGGCGAGCAGATAGCGCACGCTGCGCCGCAGGATCTCGACCTGATCGGCGGTCGGTACAGCGAGCCCCAGGCCGTTGCGGAACTCCCGCTGCCGGTTGGCGAACTGCTCACAGAGCGCGAGCGCGGCTCGGCGCTGCTCCGCCGCCGATTGCGCCGCAAACTCAAGCGGCAGGTAGGCAATGAGGAACTGCGGCTCGCGGTCCGGCACGTCGCCCGGTTTCCCCGGCCAGACGATGGCGGGGTGGCCGGCAAGCCGCTCATCGAGCATCTGTCGGATGCGGGCGTGAACGCGGCTCTCGTCCAGGGCGACGGCTTCGGCTTCCTGTTCGACCAGCAGCGTGACGTTGGGGTCCCTCTTGAAGCAGTAGTGCACGCCGTCGAAGTGCAGGTACAGGCACTGCTCCCGGAGTTCCTTCAGACAGGCTTGCACCGTGGTGGTGTCCAGGTCCGGCGCGATGCTCACCGCGAGCAGGTCGGGCTCGCCGATTCCGGGCGGCAGCAGGTCGCGTTGGTCGCCCTCTCCCCGGCGCAGCCCGCCGAAGGAGTTGAGCAGCATTGTGGTGGCGAGGCGGGTGGCCGGCCGCTTGCCGGCTTCAGTGGTTACTTCGCGGGCGCGGCGGTCGTCGATGCGGCGGGCACGCGCGTTGGCGCCGACGAAGTCGTGTTCCAGGCAGGCCTGGAAGTCCTCGCGCTGGCCGACTTCCTTGAAGAAGGCGAGCCGCACGTCGTTCTCCTGGAGGGGCACGTCGCCGGGGCCGAGCAGCGTGCGGGAGGCGCCGGAGCGGTGGGCGGCGCGGAGGCACGCGGCGAGGAAGCGCAGCGAGCCGCGCGTGCGCTGGAAGTCCGGGACGGCCGCCCACCGCTCGCGCATCAGGTCGATCAGGGCGGGGTGGAACGGATAGGACGCCTTGATGCGCTCGCGGAGCGTCGAGCCTTCCTCTTCGGCCTGCAGACGCTCCGCCTCGCCCTGCGCGTAGGCGCGCCGCATCTGCGTGAACAACCGGCCGTGGGCATCCGCGGCGGCCGCCGCCGCGTTCGCCTCGGGTGTCCGGGCAAGCAGCCGGCGCTGAATGACGTTGAGGATCTCGTTGCCCTCCACCGGCTCGCGGCGCTGGTCCTTGCGGGCGGCCAGATGCTCGACGATCTGCAGCAGGCTGGTGTACTCGAGGGACTCGCGTTTGCTCGACTGCAACGAGTACACGAGCACCGCGTCGTCCACGCTCCCGACCGCCGCCGTCAGCCGCTGCAGAAACGATACGGTCTCGTCGCGGAGCGTCGTCTTCTCGACGCGGATCCCGCCGGTGCTGATAAGGTACTGCAGCAGCTCGTCGATCAGGATCAGGCTCGGCCCGGCCCTGAGCAGGTCGACCAGGGCGTCGGCGCCCGGCGCGACCCGAGCCTCGTCCTGGGCGCGCACCAGGTTGTAGCCCTCCCGGCCGCCGAGCCCCCACGCGATCCAGCCCCACAGGGTCCTCGCGGTGATGTCCGCGCCCGCAGCCCGCTTCCCGTTCGTCGGGTCGAAGAACTGCCCGTCCACCACCGCGACGCGTACCTTTTCTGGTCTCGGCAGGCCGGCCGCTTCGGGCAGCGAGTCGAGCGATGCGCGCGAGCGGGCCGCGTGGAGTAGGGCGGCCAGCGTATGTGACTTGCCGCCGCCGAAGGGCGTCTGCAGTCTGACCACCCGGTTGCCCGCGCCGCCGTCCAGGCGCCCGAGCACGTCCTCGAGCAGCGACTTGAGGCCGCGGGTCAGGTAGGACGCGGCAAAAAAGCGGTCGGCGTCGCGGTACACCGCCGGGACGCGCCCGAGCTCGGCGGCCGGCCGCCCTTGCTCGCTGCCTATCAGGTAGTCGGACAGGATGCCGAGGTCGAGCGCGAAGATGTCCTCGGAGAAGTCGTCGGCAAGCACGTCGGGATGCAGCTCGACGTGCTGCAGCCAAGGGCGGCAATGGGCACTCATCGAGAATCGTCTCCCAGAAGCGGCAGGGTCGCTTCGTGCTCCCGTGTGGAGGGACGGGGCAGACCGTGATCGTCGGTGATGACTCGCCAATTGGCGTTGAGCCTGCGGAGCGACGACATCTCGTCGGACAACCCGTCTTCTGTCGACGCCCCGGCGGTCAGTACGGGACCCGACAACGCCTGCGCGACGAGCCGGAGATGCTCCTTATTGGGTCGCACACGCCGGAACCAGCCGGGCAACTCCGCAGGGTCGTTGTCCATTAGCCAAAGCGTCCGGTGCAGTGCATCGATGATCGGTGCCGGCCGGCCGTCAGCGGGGACTCCCAACTCGTCGTGTCCGCCGCGCTCGGCGAACGTGCGGACACGAACGTCCGCACCCTGCTTCTCGACGAGCGCGGGCGAATCGCCCACCATGCCCGAGGCCTCGTCCAGCTCGACGTTCTGCGGATAGCAGAAGACGAATGCTTCGCCCGCATCGAGCGCCGCCGCCCGGTAGGTGAAACGCCACAGGACATAGAAGCGGGTCACGGGATCGACCGCAGCGACACCCGCGCTCGGGAGGTCGAATATCTCCTTGAGCATCGTCTCCAGAACGGCGCCTTCGACCTCGCGCATGAAAGACTCGGGCGTCATTTCGTCGCCATTGGCGTACTCGACGCGACGATAACGCGTGTACGCGCGAAGGCCGGCCCCCACCGAGGCCATCAGCAAATCGGCGCCGCCCAGCCCCTTGCCGCCGTTCCAGAGCGTCCGCACACGCTCGGTTACGATCCGGCTCAGCACCGGTACGACGTCGTGCTCGTAGCGTCCGGTCTGCGTCGCCTGGCGCGGTCGCGCCACGATGAAGATGGACGAGCGAAGCGCCGCGTCGCCCTGATGGGCGGCTCTCGACTTGGTCTCGGTCTCCACCGGCCACGCCTCGGTCACTTCGAATCCGGCGTTGCGGAGTGCGTTGACCAACGTGGCCCAGCCGGCTGTGGTCCGGTGGGCGTAGACGAGTGTCAGCAAGCCTTCCGGCTTGAGAATGCGCCGCACTTCACCGAGGACTTCGGCCAAGCGAGTTTCGAAGTGCCGGTAGGCGTCCTCCTTCGTTCCCCCCTGACGGTAGGCGGCGGCGACGCACTCCTGACGCTTCGGCGTCAGCGGTGAGGCGAAATGCTCGGGAAAGAGGTGCTGCAGCGCCGGCTGCAGCCACACGTAGAAGGTGTCCGATAGCTCCGCGTAGGATTCGTTGTCGTAGTACGGCGGGTCGGTGATGACCGCATCGAAGCTCGACTCGGCGAGCCCGGCCGTGGCGAGCCGGGTGGCGCTTCCCCGCAGCACGGTCGCCGGATCGCCGGCACTTGCTTCGCGGTCGATGACGGCCGTCATGTAGTCGAGCGCAGACTGCCAGCTCCCCGAGCTGCTCGCGAACACGTTGACCTCGGGGTAGTCCCAGGTCATCGCGATGCGCTTCATGGACGTCAGGCTCTGGACCGCCTCACGTGCGTTGTCCCAGCGGGCGAGGGCGTTGAACCGGTCCGTCAACCGGCTCATCCACAGCGCGAGGCAGACCGTGATCGCCTCCGCGCGGCCGTTCTGGATGCCGCCGTCCAGCATCTCCTGGTGAGCGAGCTGGATTTGCCGGACCCACTCCAGCAGCACGGCGCGCTGCCGCGGCGTGTACGCGTCACGGAACCGTTCGATGCCGTAGAGATAGCTTCTGCCGGTCGCGAGGCCTGCGTTGCCCGTTGGCGGGATCACCGCGTCCATCGTGACCACCCGGAGCTCACGTTCGAGGGCCGCGGCCCGGTCTTCGGCGGCGCGCTGGCGCCGTCCTTCGTCGTCGACCCAGGAGTCGTCGATGAAGTAGAGCTTGCCCGATCCGAACGGGTTCACGCAGATGACGCAGAGGAGCTGCTGGCCGAAACTGTCGTCGCTGCCGTAGGCGCGGACATACTTCGCGGAAACAGCGGAGCCGCAGCACAGACACTTGGTAGCGGTCCCGCGCATTCCCTCGGAGGGATCGAAGCCAAGGCCATGTGGTTCAGACGCCTCGACCACCGAGAACCCGACCCGCCTTCGCTCGCGTTGCGGGACCGGGCGCAGGGCCACGTAGCCGGACGCCTTCTTCCGCAGCCACGTCTGCCGGTACAGGGGCACGACGGCGCCGCATTGTGGATTCGGACACGCGACCGTCCTGGCCCAGAGGAACACGAAGGGCGTCAACGTTCGCGGTCCCGGATCGGCGGTTCCCGCAAGCGTCCCCTGGCTGGCGACGCCGTGGAGAAACCTCTCGGGAATCGGGATGCTCGGGTAGAAGTCGGCCGTCGCAACGCGGACTCGCTCCGCGACCCGTTCAGCCCACTGCCGCACGTCGCCAGCGAGGGAAGCCCCGTAGCGCTGCGGGTACTCGCAGGTCGCCTTGAGGATGAGCCAAGCGACCGGGTTCAGATCGAGCGCGTAGGCGTCGCAGCCGAGGCGCAGGGCTTCGAGAGGGATGGCCCCACCGCCTGCGAAGCAGTCGAGCACACGCGGAGGCGCCGCTGCGTGGCGTGCGAGGATGCGCTCCCGAGCCTGCCTGACGGTCTCCTGCGGTGCGCCCCAGCGGCACAACGCCTTCAGGAACCGTTCCTCGCCTTCTCGTTCGCCTTCCGAGGCGGGTGCGCCGACCAGAGCCGCATAGACCGCTGCGCGGCAGGCCACGAGGGGGCGTCTCGCTCGCCACAAGTGCAGGGTCGAAATGTGCCCCTTCGTCCGCGGTTCTCCTGAAGCCTCGGCGCTCAGCCACGGGACGGGCAGGTAGTCCTCGATCAGGCGCCGGTCGTCGGTGGTCACGAAGGGGTTCCTCCTGCCGGCCCGGCGTTGGCATTGTCGTCGGCGAAGCCCATCTCCGCGAGGAACCGGGACGGCTCTTTCCGCCATCCCCTGTACACCTGCGCCCGCGACAGGATCAGGCGTTCCCTAGTGCGGGTGATGGCGACGAAGCAGCTGCGCCGTTCCTCCTCCAGCGCCGGGCTGCCGTTCTGCCGCGTGACGCTGCGCCAGGACGGCAGGATCTCCTCAGCCAAGCCGATGAGATAGACGGTGTCGAACTCCATGCCCTTGGCACCGTGAATTGTCGCCAGAGATACCGCGCCGGGCGCGGGCGCGGGTTCCTTGGAGCGCAGTTCCAGCTCCTGGAGGAAGCGGGCCAGCGATGTCGGCCCCACCGCCGTTCTGATCTCGCTCGACAATCGCCGCCAGGCGCTCAAGTCGTCCTTGAGGTCCGCGTCGGGCTCCCCACTTCCAAAGTGACCGAGCACCTGGTCAACTGCGGGAGCCGGCTTCAGCTCTCCGGCGGCGAGGCTTGCCATCAGGTCCACGACTTCCGCAATGGGCGACGGCAGCTCAGCCGCCTGCGCCGCACGCAACCAGACCGAGAGGGCCGTGACGCCCTCCGTCGCCGAAAGGGGCAGCAGGTTGTCGACGTCCAGCGGCGAGGGCGCGCCGGCGCCCGACCCGGCGCAGCCGGGCACGAAGTCGCCGAACGCTTCGACCAGCGTAGCCAAGTTGCGCCGGTCGAGCGGCCGGTCGATCTGCTTCAGGCAGGCAACCAGCCAGCGCATCTCCGGCGATGCGAAGTCGTCGCGGCGACTCAGCAGGGTCACGTTCACACCCTCCGCCTCCAGAGCATCGCGCACGCGCTCGAGCAACGCACGGGTCCTGGCCAGCACCAGGGTCTGGCCGCGCTCGGCGCTGTCCAGACCGGCGATCTCGGCCGCAATCCCGGCTGCCTCGTCCTTGTCGGTGTCGAACACGCGCCGCCGAATCGGCGGGTCGTCGAGGGGATGCCTGCGCTGCGCCGGCTCGGCAAGCCGCTTCGACTCGGCGCGCCGGACGTTGTAGACGACGAGACGATTCGCGGCCTCGACGATGCGCGGCGGGCAGCGGAAGTTGGTCGGGAGCTGCATGACCTCGCAATCGAAGTCCGCGACCAGCGCGCCGATCCGGCGGACGTTGGCGCCGTTCCACTCGTAGATGGTCTGGTCGTCATCGGCGACGGCGAAGATTCGGCGGAAATCCTCGCCCGCCATGCGTCGAAGAAGCGAGTACTGGCCGCAGTTGGTGTCCTGGAACTCGTCGACCAGCCAGTAGCGGTAGACGGTCTGATAGTGTCGCGCCAGCGCCGGATAGCCGAAGAGCCGGTGCGCTTCGAAGATGAGCGAGTTGAAGTCGAGGGCGTTGGCCCGGCGCAGCTCCTCTTCGTAGAGGCGGTAGGCGCGCGCTAGCCGGCGGGCTGCGTCGAGCGGCGCGATGTCCTCCCCGGCAAGCCACTCTTCAGCCTGTTCCGGCCGGACCAGCCGGGCCTTCAGGGCATCGATCCTGGGCAGGAGACGGCCGTCTTCGCTGTTGACGTGCTGGCAATCGCGCCCGAGCGCGTCTTCCAGCACGGCCTGCCGGTCGGATGTCCGGGAGTAGATCGCAAAGTCGGGCTTGATGCCCAGATGCACGCCGTGCTGGCGCAGCACCTGTGCGCAGAAGCCGTGGAACGTGTGGATGTCGGCGCGTTCCTCAAGCCCCGGCGCAACAAGGTTCGTCAGCCGGCTCGACATCTCGTGGGCGGCCTTGTTCGTGAACGTCAGCGCGAGGACGCGGAAGCGCTCGTCCCGTGATCGGTCGAGAAGGCGCGCGATCCGGCAGGTCAGTACGCGGGTCTTGCCCGAGCCGGGACCGGCCAGCACGAGCAACGAGCCGTCGCCCCAGTCGACCGCCTTGCGCTGGATCTCCGACAGTTCCTGCAGAGTCGTGTCGAGCCGTGTAGCCATCAGGTCAGACCCCGCAGTTGCTCAATGGAGGTCCGAAACGCTTTCGGACCGCGTTGCGCCAGACCTCTGTCTCGACGAAGACGGGCGGCGAACTCCGCCGCATAGCCGGTCTTGTCGGCGCGCAAGTGGCTGACGAGGCCTTCGTCGGTCAGCGCGTGCCCCTCTCGGATACTCAGTACCTCCCGCAATTCCGGCCCGAGCCCGTCGGCGACAAGTTGCGCCTCCAAATCGCCGGCAGCGTGGGTTCGACAGCGTTGGCTCAACTCCTCGACACTGAACCCGCGCTTGGTGATTGCGTCGACGAACTGCCGTCCGGCGTCATCGCCGTCGAACACCGCCAGCCACGGAATGTCCACTGCCCGCGCCAACGCTGCGAAAGTAGCCGGGTTACCGTTGTTCTGGGCGTCCACCACCGAGACGCCGTGCTGGTCGAGGTCGTAGTCCAATGCGTGCGCAATCGCGTGGACGATCAGGTAGTCGGCCTGCCCTTCGACGATCAGCCAGCGTTCTGCGAAGAAGATCTCGCCGCGCATGCGCCGGGCGTAGGTCTCGAGAGCCTGCAGTTCGTCGTCATCGACGTACAGGGTGGAGCGTTCCCGCAAGTCGCGCAGCAGCGATCCGAGCTCGGGGCGGCGCTCGTCTGCTCCGCAGCACGCGAGGAGGGCTCGGTAAGTCTTCTCGTCGAGAGCGCCGTGGACCGTAAGTGTCTCCGAGACTCGTTCGTAGGCCAGTAGTCCGGCCGAGTCGGCTACGACCTTGTCGAGGCCATCGAGGAGCGGGATCGAGGCGGAGAAGCTCGCCGGCAGCGAACGCACTTCGGTTCCGTTCGCGTTGAGGCGTACGAGGCGGAGATCCCGAAAAGGCACGTGCTGGACGAAGTACGGCGAATGCGTGGTGACGATCTTCTGTCCAGGTAGCGCGGTGACGTGGCGCCAGAGGGTGCGGACGGCCTGGGGATGGAGGTGGGTCTCCGGTTCCTCCAGGGCCAGCACGGGTTCGCTGCCCGGCTCGTACAACTCGCGCAGCAGGTGGTCGACGAACGCCCGGAACAGGAAGATCACCGACAGGCTCTGGACGCCCTGCCCCTGGCGCCCCAGCGGGAGCCAAGGCAGGTCCGGCTCGTTGCGGAGGATGATCTCGGCCCTGGAGATGAGATCCCAGGTCTTGAGCGGCACCATCCGCAGGTCGAGGCCGCCGTCGCGGTCGCGCGCGGCGATGCGGGTGGCGCCGGACAACGTCTCAGCGATCTCGGCTAGGCGCGGATCGGCTTCGAGCAGACGACGGTTGAGCAGATCGAGGACCCGCAAGGCGCGGGATTCCAGGCCGGGCGGGATCTCCAAGGCTCTGAGCAACCGGCCCCAGAACTGAGACGAGCGCGGGGAGAACTCGTCGCCCACGTCGCGCAACGCGCCGAGGTAGAACACGGGCAGGTAGCGCCAGAAGCGCTCGAGGTTGACCCGGCGCGCGCTGCGGCCGGCCAGCGGCTCACGCTTTGCGTCGAGGAACTCCCAGCTCGGCTCGAAGGCGCCGGTCTCCTCGCTCCAGGCGCACCGCGTTCTCAGGGCGACGGAGCGGCGTGCCGTCAAGGGGTCCAGTTGCACGATGTCGCCGAGATCGGCCGCGATCGTGTCGGGCCACTCGCCGGGTTCACTCTCCTCCGAGCGGAGCTCGATACAGACGCCGCTCGAGGCCTTCGGATCGGCGGTGTCGCCGGCGAGGTGGATGTCGTACTCGCTGAAGCCGGTGCCGCGCTGACCCCAACGGCGCGTCAATGCGATCCGGAGTGCATCGAGAATCGCCGTCTTGCCCGCGTTGTTCGGACCCACGAAGACCGTCGTGTCGCCGAGCTCGACGACAAGCCGCCGGATCGAGCGGAAGTTCTCGATCTCCAGTCGGGTTATGCGCATGGACGAAACCCCTTCGGATGGGTGATCGCGCCGGTCATGCGCCGCCCTCGCGTTGGTCTTCTGCCGCTTGCTCGACCGCGTTCGCCGGGACGTCGTAGTAGCGGGCCGCGATGACTTCCTGCTTCGCGTACTCCAGGCGCCGGGCTGGGTTCCGGACCATGACCGGGACGGCGTCCGGGTTCTCCAGCGGGTCCCACACCACGTAGAGCCAGTACTTGTCGCCGAGCTGCTGCGCCGTGTACCACTCGTTCGTGGTGAGCCTGATCGGACGGCCCGCCCTGCGGCCTTTGACCTCGATGCGCCGCACCCCGGTCACCAGGTCGCGGTAGCCCGTCTGAGGGTCCGGAGTCGCGAGGCTGCGGATATCGAAACCGATCTTGAGGTGTCCCACTCGCTGGCACTCACGGCCTCGGGCCTCTTCGTAGGCGACGACGATGTCCTCGGCGGCCAGCTCGACACGGCGCTTCAGCGCGGGGTCCTGCTCCTCGGCCAGCTCCCGGCGGTCGCTGATTGCCGTGTCCGGTGGCAGTACGAGGCAACTAGCCACATGGCGCGCGGGGCCGTGGCGGGCCACGCGGAGTCGATCGACGCCGGCCATGCGTTCGCGGTGGGTGCGGTCAAGGTCGGCCAAATCCTGTTCCGCGCGCTGGCGGGCAATGGCCACTGCCGGCTCATCCGCCTCCCGGCTCCTCAAGTGCATCACGCGGTCCTGCGCGGTCCGCTTTCGCGCGTTGAAGGACCTCTGCAAGTAGTCCCGCGCGACGTCGGCGTAGCGGCCGCGCTCGTCGCGTGCGGCGCAGCGGCGTTCCATCTGGACCGTGGTCTTGACGTAGTCGCTGACGGGTCCGTGGTCGATCTCGGGCAGCGTCCGGGGTGGCTTCGGATGTTCGGGAAGGTCGATCAGGACGTCGGCGGGAACCAGCTCGAATCGCTCGGCACCCGCCGCGTCCTCAGCGCCATCCTCGCGCACGGCCGCGAGCTCGGCATGGATGGTCGTCGCGTCACCCCGGGTCGTCTGGCCGCGAACGGTGATCTCGTAGAAGTGCAGCCGGTACGGTTCCGCGGTCATCGAGTCCACGTAGACGGCGGTGCGTCCTGCGACATCGAGAAGCAGTTCGTTCAGCTTTTCGTCGACCGCGGCGTAGAGGGCATGGCCGGGGCCAAGCAGCACGGCGTCCAGGTGCTGGTCCTGTTCCAAGTGCTCCTTGTAGAAGGTCAGCTTGCGGTAGGCCGCCTCCGGGGCGCCCAGGCGCCCCACGACGGCGAGGCGGTCGGAGCGGAGATCGGCAAGCACGTGCTCGATGCGCCAGAGCCCGTCGGCCCTCGCCTCCGTGCGGAGGCCCACGGCCTTGGCGGCGCTCACGAAGTGGGATTCCACGTAGCGCGGCATCAGTCGACGTTCTTCGGCCTCGAGGTTGGCCTGGGCGAAAGCCGAGAAGTCGACGTGCCCGCGCGCCAACGCAATGCCGGTGGCCTCCTCGTAGCGGCTGAGCAGGTCGGGGTCGATGCGGTCGATCGCGTCGAGACAGTCGTCCAGTCGTCTCGGCTCGTAGGCCACATCGCGGAGCATATCGGGCAGGTTGACTTGGTTCAGCGCGAGCACTTCACCGACGACATCGAACACGCGGTCTCCGAGCGCCTCGCGCATGATGTCCAGCTTACCGAGGAGCCGTTCGAGAATGAGCCCCTCAATGACGGGCTGGCCATCCTCCGAGGACGACGCCACGAAGTTGAACGCGTACACGTTGCGTGTCTGCCCGATGCGGTGGATGCGGCCCAGACGCTGTTCGAGGCGGGTCGGGTTCCAGGGCAGGTCGTAATTGATCATCAGGTGGCAGAACTGGAGGTTGATGCCCTCGCCGGCTGCTTCGGTGGCTACGCAGATCTGCCGGCTCGTCCGGAAGTCCTCCTGAGCCTGCCGGCGCTCGCGCGGGTTCATTCCGCCGTGAATCCGGCAGGTCGAGTAGTTCCACGCCTCAAGGTGCTCGCGCAGGTAGTCGAGCGTGTCCCGGTGTTCGGTGAAGAGCAGGAGCTTACCGCGCCCGTCCCGCAGCTCCTCGAACTCCGACCTCTGCAGGCACTCGCGCAGGGCGACGAGCTTGGAATCGCGCCCGCTCTCGCGTACCTGCCCGACCCGGGCCAGCAGATCAGCGAGCTCGGTGATCTCGGCGCGGAGCTGGTCCAGCTCGGCCGCCGTGGTGGCCTCGTCGATGAGCACGTCGCGGTCAGCTTCATCCAGGTCGTCTTCGTCCTGCTCGGTGTCCGCGAGTTGGCCCTGCAGTTGCGCAAGGCGGCGCGCCCGCTGGGCGGGAGAAAGATCCTCCAGTTCGCGGAGCAGGTCGTCGAGCTTCTTCCGGCGGCGGCGGAGCGACTCGTAGATCGCGTGCGTCGAGCTTGCGAGACGGCGCTGGAACACGGTGCGTGCCAGCGCGACGCTGTTCTTGCGCCGCCCCGTCGCCTGCGGCAGGAACTCGTTGATGTAGCCCGTCACCGCCTTGTAGATGGCATACTCGTCCGGCCCCAGGGTGAAGCGGACCGTCTGAACATGCCGGTCCGGAAACAGGCGGCGGCCGTGCATGTCCTTCAGGTCTTCCTTGAGCCGCCGGAGCGACCAGGGGCAGTCGTCTCCGAGCTTGAGGATGTCCCGGCGCATGCGGCCCGCGGTCTCTCGGAAGCGGTGCGGCTCGGGGAACAGGTCGCGGTCGAGCAGGCGGATGAAGTGCGCGAAGCGGTCGTCGTCTCCGTGATGCGGCGTAGCCGTGAGAAGCAGCAAGCCGTCGCACTGCTCGGACAGGCGCTCGGCGAGCTGATATCGCTTCGTGCGTTCGACTTCGTCGTCGCGGCCCGACGAGCGCTTCGTGTAGGCGCTGCACTTGTGGGCTTCGTCGATGATGATCAGATCCCAGCGTTGCTGCCAGACGCGCTCGCGCACGTCGTCCTGCTTGGCGTAGTCGATGGAGGAGACGACTTGGCGCTCCCGCTCCCAGAGGTTCAAGAGCTGCTGCTGGTCGTTGGCCGAGTGGATGATCTGGAATGGCTCGTTGAAGAAGCGCAGCAGCTCGTCCTGCCACTGGATGGTCAGGGGTGCGGGGACCAGGATGAGGCAGCGTTCGATGGCCTCCCGCAGCTTGAGCTCCTTGATCAGCAGGCCGGCCATGATTGTCTTGCCGGCGCCAGGGTCGTCGGCGAGCAGGAACCGCAGCCGCGGCTGCGGCAGCATCTTCAGGTAGACCGCTTCGATCTGGTGCGGCAGGGTGCGGATGCCGGACAGGCTGACCGCGAACTGCCGGTCATAGGCGTACGCGAGGCGGATGCGGGCGGACTCCACGAGTAGTCGCAGCCGGTTCGCGTCCGCGGGCGGCTGCGCGTCCTTCGCCGCCGCCGATTCCGCCCCGAGGGTCGCCGCCTCGTCGGGCGAGATCACCGCCTCCTCGATCGTGCCGTCGGGCAGGCGCACGCGGCACTCGAACCCGCCGGATCCGTCCGCGCCCAGTGGCCGCACGTCGTCCAGGACGACGGGCACGTCGAAGTGCCCGGAGAGGATCACGCGGCTGCCGATCCGCGCCGAGAAGGGGTGCTCAGCCACGCCCGATGCGTCCTCCTGTTCCGGCCCGACTTGCTCAACGAGCCGGCTGCGCGTCCGTCTCCGTCGCCGTCGCCGTCTCGGCCCCAATCGTCCACCGCGAGGGACTGAACGGGTCTCGGTGGGCCGGCCGAGCGCGGCGTGTCGCGGAGCAAGGTATCACGTCGATGCTGCCATAGCTCGGCCACCAGGGTCACGCATCCGCGCACGGACCTGTTTCGATGGCCTTGCGCATGGGCCAAAGCAGTCAATCGAACAGCCGCTTGGCAATCTCGCTCGCAGTGTTCAGGCCACCACGGTGGTTGATGTGTTGCGAGCGAGAACGAGAATCTGTATCGCGGGTCTCTCCGAAAGACAAGCTCTCCGCCGGGCCCGACGAAAGCGTGCGTCAGGCGGTCGTTGGGTGGCGTCGCCTTCGGGGGAGACTGCTTGCTCCGGCCGCCCGGGCGGTCAGTGGAGGGTGGTCGCGGTGGGCCAGTACTCGACGTCGAGGCGACACATCTCAGCCTCGTCGTCGAGGTCGTGGTGGGGCACATTCGGGTCGTAGGTCGGCGGCGTGATCACGACGAGCCCGAACGAGGTCCCCGCGGGAGGCGGGGTCGGCCGGCTGTCGATGTGTTGCGCCAGCGCGAGCCGGGCGGCGACATCGACGTTCGGCGCGTCGACCTGAATGGCGGGCAGGTGGTCGAGAGCGACCGCGGCTTCACGCGGTCGCGTCTCGGTTTCGAGAATGACTCTGTAGGTGGTCGGCATTGTTGGCTGTCCCGTGGGGCTCGAATCGTCGACAGAGGGCGGCCACCCGCGCGATCCTGACATCGTACAGTCGCACGGCCTCGGCCTGGGTTCGGTGATGGGCGTCGTTGGCGCTGCCGAGCATGCACCGGACCGTCAACGTGCAGTTCGTGGATCAACTCTGCGTCTGCGAAGCAGGTTCTCGGTCCGTGAGAGCCGTGCGGGCCTTGGCGACCATGCAGCCGAGACGGCCGGGCGATGAAGTGGACCGGGGCCGTCTTGCGCAGGTCTGGCAGTGTCGCCTCGCGTTCGAAGTCCGCGGTCCTTCGGGGGATGGACGCCCGTCAGATCCGGTGGATTGCCGCGAGCGCGCCGTTGCGGATCTCAATGTCGACATTCGAGTCGGCGTTGATCGACGGCAGGATGCAGGTCGTCACGAGGTCGCGGAGGTTCGCGTCGGCCGCGGCCTCGCGAGACTCGAGGGGCGCCGTTACGAGGTAGGCGATCCGCCGGCGGTACTCGCGCAACTGCTTGTCGACGCTGTCGGCGTCGGCGTCGAACGACGGCTGAAAGTACGCCTCCGCCAGCGCGTTCCCGAGGGCGTCCCGGTCGATCGGCGCTCCGCGGCGACGACGACCGGTTCGGGCTGGCTGGTCGCGCCTTCCTCCGGGGTGAGCAGCGTGGTGCTGGTCGGTATGCACACCTCGATGGGCGTGTCGCATCGCGCCCGCCTCAACCTGAGTTCGAGCTCGATCTCGTCGACGGCCCGGCGGAAGGGCGGCTCGCCGCCCCGGCGGGTCTTGCGTGTGCTCGTGCGCGTCTGAGCTCCCTTCCTCATGTGTACGTCCAGGCGGCGCCCCCGGCGACCCGCGAGCGAATCCGGGGCGACCGCCGCGCGAGCGAGAAGACGCCCATGCCGGCGGGATGCTCGGCGCCGTGCAGTCCTTCGGCCAGCCGTTCTCGCCGAACGCCAGCAGGGCCCTCGGGTCGCCGATGCCCCCGCCGTCGTCGCTCACCGTGATCCGCTCGCCGGCCCGGTCGTGCTGATGGCGACCGATGTCGCGCCCGACCGGCGGGCGTTCTGGAGGATCTCCTGGAGCGTCTGCGCCAGGGTGCCGTCGAAGAACTGCATCACCTTCTTGATGGCCTCGTCAGCGATCCTGGCGTGGATGGTCTGCTGCTTCCTGCTCGTCATGGCTTCTCTTCCTTCCTGTCGGCTTGCTTTCTCAGGCCGGCGAGGGTTCGATGGATGGTCCGGATGTCGACGCCGAGCCCACGGGCGATGACCGCGGTGGAGGCACCGGCCTGCCGCCACCGGAGGATCGCGGCGGCGCGCCGGGCTTGGCGGAGCACGCGCCGGCTGTCGGCCGGCCGCAGGGCCGTGGTCACAGTCGCCTCCTGCCGGTCTGGACCCACGGCCGGGTCCCGTTGTCTGCTTCCTGGTCGCGCGTGGTCGTCAGGACGTAGGGACGGAGCGGCCCCCACTGGCCGTTGAACCAGCCGAGGCGGGAGCCGTCGAGGGCTTGGTCGAGCGTCCACCCGCGCCCCGCGAGAGCCCGGACCGTGCGGTCGTAGGCGTCGTCGTCCCAGGCCTCGAGGTCCTGGGGTGGCGGGGTGCGGTCGCGCGGGTCCCAGTCTTCCGGCATCTCGCCGAGGTCCGTGCTGGACGGGTGGGCAGGGTCGTCGCCGGCCGCCTCGGGCCACTCGATGTCGCATTCGTCGATCTCGTAGCCGGGGTCGGCCAGCTTGCGCCGCCAGTGCTCGGGCAGCCAGACGACGCCTTCCGTGCGGTGGAGGATGAGGTACTCGGTCTCGCTTCCCTCGGGCCTGAAGCGCCACATGCCCGCGGCCTCGTCGCCGGCGAGGACGTAGTGGTTCACGGCCTCGTAGGTCGCGATGGCGCCGAACGTCTCTTCGTGCCGGCCGAACTCGGCCTCCGCCCCGATCACCGGGCCGAGGATCACGTAGCCCTCCTTCTTGAGCCTGGCGGCCTCGTGGTCGGCGGCGGCTCGGTTCCACGGATCGTCGGGCTCCATGTCGTCGAAGACATCGGTCACGTTGTTCGCGATGTAGCTCTGCCACGCGGCGGGCAGCTCCACGGTGATGCGGAAGGCCGGGATCCCGGGCGCCGGGGTCCGGTCCTCCTGTCGTCTCATGCTCGTCATGTCTTGCGGGGTCGGCCTTTACGGCCTGTTCTCCGGTTGGGACGATGTTGCGATTGCCGGTACGCGCTGCTTGTGGGCGCGTGGACTTCAGGCGGGTGGGTCAATCCTGGAGGCGCTGCAGGGGTTCGTGATGGCGGGACCGTAGGCGTCGGAGGCGTGCTCGAGGTTGACGAGGGCGGTGGCCCGGCAAACCCTGCAGAACGCGGTTGCGGCGGTGTGCGGGGCGTACGCCCGGCGCTTCCATCGCGTGAGGGTGTGGCCGAGGCGGGAGGCTGCCGCACGCCCTCGCTTGAGCGCGCCTTGCAGCTCGTTGTAATCGTCGCGTGGTGGGCCGCTCTGCCGCGCCCGCTCGATGGCCTTGAGGGCGGCGGCCTCGACCGCGCGGGCGCCGCGCTTGACCTTCACGAGTCGCCCCCGGGGTCGAGCAGGTCCGCGGCCCGGTCGCGGCGCTCGGCCGCGCGCCACGCGCCGTCGCTGCCGTCGAAGCGGTAGGAGGAGAGCCTGTCGGCCTCCACCCGGTACGCGCCGGCTTCGTCGCGGAGCGCGGCGGCCGCGGCCACGGCGGAGCCCTTGGCTCGTCGAAGGGCGCCGGTGGCGACTTTCTCGTCTCGCCGCCGCTGGCGGGCTGCCGCCCGTGCCCACCGCTCAAGGTCGGCCGGGCTGGGTCGTGCAATCGTCACCATGTGTTCTCCGGTGCTGCTGTGCAGCGGTCACGAGGTCCTTGCAGAGTTTGGGTTTCGGGTTATGCCGAGGAGGTTGAGGTGGACCCAGGTCCCGCACCAGTAGCCGAACATCACGAACTTGCAGCGGGCGAGCGCGCCCCAGGCGTGGCGTTCGGCCGCGTCGTGCTCGTGCGAGCGTCCGCCTCGGCTGGTGTGTCGGCGCGGGGTTCTGGCGTATCGGGGGCGGCGATTCGCAGTGGGTGGTCATCTACGATGGCCGCGGTAGAGGAGGCGTTCGGCTTCGGCGAGGTCCTCGCCCTCGAGTTGCCGGCGCCCGTCGAGCGCCGCGACGGTCTGCGCAATGGCCCGGATGCGGCGGCTCGTCGTGTCGTACGACGCCCGGCTCGCGAGCACGTGAGGGGGCACGCTTTCGAGAATCGCCGCCGCCCGGGCGATGCGCTCCCGGCCGGCCTGCAGCCGTTCGGGGGGCATCGTGCTGTCGGTGGGCATGCCGCCAGTGATCTCGATGTCGCAGAGGTCGAGCAGGTCCGCGGCGCGGTGGCGCCGGGTGTCGAGCTCGTCGGGCCGGGTCGTCACCATGAGGCGGCAACGGGCCGGCATGCGGATCGTGTGTTCGACGGGGTAGTACAGATAGATGACGGTCTGACCGTTCTCAACGACGGCGACGAGGGCGTCGGCCGCGTCGCGCTCGAACTCCGTCGGCTGGTCGATGACGAGGACGCCGTTGTGCGCGAGGTTGACCTCGCCGGGCCGGCCCCGGCTGCCGACTACGGCTCCACGCGAGGCGGTGTGGTGCGGGATCCGGAGCGGGGGCTCCGTGATCCGTGCGGCCCACGGCGCCATGAGGCCCGCGACGCCGTGGATCTTGGTCGTCGCGCGCGCGGCCTCGTCGTCTAGGGTGGGCAGGAGCGCCTGCGCGACGCGGCCGTACTGCGGGAGGGAGTGCCCGTGAGGGCCGATGACGTGGATGTTGTGCCAACCTGCGCACGCGATCTCGATCGCGCGCAGGTCGCCCTCGCCGATGCGCCACGTTGCCGGTTCGCGTCGCTTCACGGCAGTCGCCCGGGGCGGGAGCGGGTCGGCGCCCCGGTCGCCGGCGAGCACGGCCACGAGCTCGTCGAGCGTCGCGGCGCCGATCGTCTCGCCGCACTCGATGCAGGCGGCCGCGGCCTGGTCCTCGGCGACGATCAACCGGAGACCGCGCGTCTGCACGGCGTGGGCGATGGCGGACGTGCCGCCGACGCCGATGCACCGCACGCCGGCGCTCTCGTCCGCGGCGAAGGGGTCGAGGCCGCCGACGGCCACGATACCGGTGAGTGGGTCCGCCGGAAGCTTGCCGGCCGCGGCGAGCATGGCCAGCGCGATGGGCAGATCAAGCGTGCCGGCGTACCGGCCGGTGGCCAGGGACGGATCCTGCGGACTGGCCGGTTCGAGGCGCACGTCGGCGCCGACGGTGCACATGTCGAGCCGCTTCAGGGCATGGGTAACGGTCGTGGCCGTTTGCTGCGCCAGGGGGTCGCTGACGCCGGCGACGTGGAGTCGTCCGACGGCGTTCGGGGTGGCGGACACCGTGAACAGGTGCCCCTGGATGCCGCGTGTGTACGCGCCGTAGATCTGCATCTCGGTTCCTCTGGGGTGCCGACCGGTGTCGGCGGCGTGACATGCCGTTGTTGTGAGAAGGGCCTTGGGCGTGGCGGCGGGCGCTGTCAGACGGCCCGTCGGTGGACCTGCGAGGGGGCGCAGCGCCGCGACGTGGCGAGCTGCACAGCGGGCAACCCGCGTGTGGACCAAGGTGGCCCGGCTGGCTGGACGGCCGCGGCGCGGCCGAGTCGGGTGGTGCGGGAGAACACGCTGGCCGGACCCGCGATACCGGGTCCGCCTGCATGTCATAGAAAGGTGAGGTGGCGCAGTAGAGCTCGTTCCCGGCCGACCCACCGGCCGCGCCGAGCGTCTCGGGGGCCGACGGTTTTTCAGTCGGGCCAGAAGTCGTTGGCCAGCTCGGTCAGGAGCTGCCGGGTGGGTTCGGCGTTCGGCCACCGAGCGACGTCGGCCACCGCGGCATCGAAGTGTCCGTCCCGGCCCGAGAAGCAAGGGACGCGGCCGGCGCAGGCCCGGTTCGGGAACGTCGCCGTCGGTTCGCCGCCGAAGCTCTTGAACGCGATGACCACCGCCGGTGCGGTCTCGGCTTCAGGCGTTGGCCACCTTGCGGCCAAGGGTGTTCCGGCCGGGGGCTTCGGCTGGTCCTCTCCGGTCCGCGCCACCGGCGCGCCCGCCTCTGCTACGGCGCCTCTCGCCGCCTCTCGGAGGTTGACGTAGTGCGGCGGCGGGTTGCGGCTGTAGCCGAACACACGCATGTCCTCTTCGTGCTCGAAGTCGACGATCGCCAGCATCCGGGCGAGGCTCGCCATTGCGCCTCGAAGTCCCTGTGCGGCGGCGTCCATCCGGCGTCGGATCGCTTGCGGTCTCGTCAATCCCATTCGGTGTCTCCTGGTCAAGGGTTCCGCCCCGGCCGGGTTCACCGGCCGTCGATGCGCAGTACGTTCCGTTGGGCGTAATCCGTGGTGTCCGACGTCAACATCTGACCTCATGGACGGGGCTGTCGCGTCGGCCTCCGGCCGGGGTGCATCAGGCGGCCGGCGCCGACGTCGGCGAGGTGCCGGGCGAGGGCGTCGTTCCACGGGTCGATGCCCCGCACCGCCAGCGTTGCCCGCTTGACGTGTCGGTGCCCTCGTGATCGCGAGCCGAATTGACTCGTTGCGGGGTGAGGCGCTATACGCTACAGTGAGGTCCAGTGAAGATCAGGCACAAGGGACTGCGGGCATTGCACGAACGGGATGATCGTTCACGTCTGCCGGCGGCCCTGGTGCCCCGGATCCGACGCATTCTGTTCCGGCTGCAAGAGGCAACGAATCCAGGTAGCGCCGCCGCCCCCGGCTTCCGGCTCCATCCGCTGAAGGGCGATAGGGCGGGCTGGTGGAGCGTGGATGTGTCCGGCAACTGGCGAGTGGTGTTCCGCTTCAAGCACGCCGAGGTCGTGGATGTCGATCTGATCGACTATCACTGATGATGGGAGCATGAGAGGCTCATGACCAGCACCGATGACGAGCGCGTTCGCCCCATGCTGAATCCCCCGCACTTGGGCGAACTGATCCGAGAGAGCATGGAAGAGGTCGGCTGGACGGTGGGCGAGACGGCCGCTCGCCTGAACTGCGAGCGCGGGACCCTGTCGCGTGTGCTGAATGGCAAGGCGGGAGTGTCTGCGAAGATGGCCTTGGCGCTGGAGGGCATGGGCTGGGGCACTGCCGACCACTGGATGCGTATGCAGGCAGCCTACGAGTTGGCGCGAGCGCGGCGGCAGTCTAGAACCAGCGGGCGTGCGCCTGCACGTGGCCATGACCCTGTGTCCAATGCCGTGGGTTAGCTCCGACGGGGCGACTGCCGGGGATGGCCTCTACCTCGACGGCCCGATCGATGGCTTGCATACGAGTGGTCTTCGGCGCGCCGCTCGCTCCACGGTCACGGTGATTCGTTCGCCGACGGCTGGCGGTGGCGCATGGCGTCGTCAATACGTCCGGCGAGGTCCGAGGCGAGTCGCCGCACCAGCAACGCCCCGCCGCACTGTGGCGATTCCACTGCTGACATCACGGCCTCTCCGTCAGCGGTGATTTCTGCCCGGACCCGTCAGGAACAGTCGCGGTTGCCTGGGTATCGCGATTCGATCGTGAGGGTTGAGGTTCCGCAGTCTGGGCGAGCGAGCCCTGTTATTGGCACCTATTATTTCGATCTCTTTCGCCCGATAGAGTTCCACCATGACTGAATCCAGATCGGAGAAACGGGCGGCGGTCGCGTTAGCAAGTGTACGACGCACCGCGTCCACCGTGATGGGTTCCTCCGATGTCAGCGCCAGTAGCTCGTCAGGTAACTTCTTGAAGAGCCGCATTCTCAGATCTTCGGCCTCCATGTCATTGAAGCGAAAGAGCCTCAGGGTCTCCTCGGGCCTCAACGAATCCCAGCCAAGCATGTCGAGATCACCGGAACCGTAGTGCTCGAAGGTGTTGAGGTTGTCCCAGTGACAGTGAATCATGACGTCTCGCGCCGTAGGATGTCGCGAGAGGTGAAGGAACCACAAGGCCCTGCGCGACTGCGCCGGTCTGATGAAGAAGGGCGTGTCGTACGTGGCGCCGGTCACCGCACGGATCTTCTGCCGGAGTACGCGTTGCACCAGCGCTCGTCCGCCATCGCCTTCCTTAGCATGGACCAATTCGTGCACGTCACTCTCGGTCATGTCGAGCGGCGAGACAGCCTGAACCATCTGCGGCCTTCTATCGAGAAAGTTCACGAGGGCTTCCGCAGCAAACGTCAGAATGATCTCGGCCTTGGGCAGAGTCTGGAGGATGCGGGCCACGAGCGACAGCTCGACTTGCCGAAAGCCGCATTGGTCGAGAAGAAAGAGCGAGCGGCCGGCTCTGGGCTGGCGGCGGCGAATCTCGGCGATGATCGCGTCCGCGACGTCTTGGAAGGGCTTGTTCTGGATGACGATGCGCTGGTTGTCGATACTATAGCCGCGCTCGCTCAGCACCGTCTTCAGATGATCTGTATGTGCTTGTGCTTTGTCAACGAAATAGTACTTCACGTCGAGACGCAGCGGCTTGGTACGATCCCGATTTAGCCTCTCGTGCGCGCACTTCGATTCCTCGAGCATGATGAGCGGAGTGCCGGACACGGTTTCTTTTCCGTCGAGGAACGTGCCGCCGCCCGCGAACCCGTCGACCAGGTCGAGCTTGAATTCTTCGCGGGGGAGATGGGCTGCCAGCCGGTCGAAGTAGGCGCGAAGATAGCTGCGGAGGACCTTGAGCTTCGCCCGACTGTGTCCCTCGATGGGCGGTGGAGGTTCGTGGGGGCACCAGCGAAAAGACATCGCTATCTACGGCGTCTGTGTCGCGCTGGACGGCGGGTGGGCGGTGCGGGAAGCGTGTGGAAGCGGCCGGGCATTCCACGTCCTGCCATCCAGCGTGCGGCCGGTCTTCTTCTTGCGCTTGCCGCCCCATTGCTTGAAGAAGAAGGCGACGTTCTGTTCAGCGCATCGGTCGCGGATGGTGCGGACCCAGTCGGACGCCATCGGGCGGGCACCGGGGCCACTCTCGCCGCCGACGATCGCCCAGTGAATGCCGGCAAGTTGGGCGTCGGTCACGGGGCCGAGCAGCGGTTCGAAGGAGATGAACCGCACGGCCGCCGGGGTCGCCCGGAGCTCGCGGACCCGCCAAAGGTGGTCGGATGTCTCGACGCTCGTTCCGAGCCACACGTTGGGCAGGCGGTGGAGCCGTTCGGCGATGGCCCGCATGCGTCGGGGCCGTTTTGTGAGTATTTGGAAAGTGTGTTGTGGAGCAGCGGCCATCGTGGCCCAAACGCGCTTGATGAAGGGTTCGGGCACCTCGGCGTGGAATAGATCGCTCATTGAGTTCACGAATACGAACCGTGGCTTCCGCCAGCGCAGCGGGATGTCGAGACTGGCTTCGTCGCAGACGACCTTGCTCGTCCAGGCGGGGCCATCGGCGGCCGGATGCGTCAGACCGCAGTACTTGGCTTGGCCCATGGCGGCGAGGCGGGCGGCCATGCGGATGGCGTAGCAGTTCGCGCAACCGGGCGAGACGACCGTACAGCCGGCAACGGGATTCCAAGTTGCATCGGTCCACTCGATTGTCGATGCGGCCATTGCCTTGTCCTTGCCGCGAGCGCCGTTCTCTCGAGGACCGGCGCGATTCGAGAGCGTGGCGGATCTCAGCGATGTCGGTCGATCAGATTGCCTGGCGGCACGGCGGGCCGGCTGTAGCCCCGTGGCGCGGACCGGGAGTCCGGGGATGGCGCCTTGCCCCGGGCTGCGGGTGCCCTGCGAGCGATCGTCGTCGCCGACACGCCGATTGTACCAGGCGCTCATGCCGAGATCTTGCCGCGCACGTCGCCGGCCGAGTGCGCATCGGGGCTGTCGATATGGGCTCTCGGCTTCCGGCCGGGTCCGACGGCAGCGGTCGCGGGCGTCGAACTACCGTGCTGCCCGGCAAGATTCCCGGCCGTCAGCCCTCGGTTCGCTCGAGGGCCATCGTGATTCGGTGCGCTACCGGGTGGCGGCGCATGGCGTCGTGAATACGGTTTGGCGGGGTCCGAGGCACAGGTCCTCGGAGACGCTTCGCGGGCTCCCGTGGCCGCCAACGTTGACCGTCCGGACGCCGTTGCAGTGCCGGCGCCGCCGCTGCTCCGTGTAGTGCTGGTGTGCGGCGGCCACGGCGGCGCCCGCAGCGGACCTCGAAACGGCCGCCTGCCGACGAGCTTGCTCCGGCCGTCGTCGCAGTTGTGGAACTGAGGCTCCGCGCGGCTAGCGACGATCAGGACGACGCGTTGCGCGTACCGGTTCGTCCACTGGAACGCGGACACCTTGCAGCGCGGGTCGGAATCCGCGGAGCACCGCCATCTGGGTGAGGTCGGTGTGGGTGGGCCGACGGCGGACGGTGCCCAGGTATTGCGGCTGGTCGTCGTAGATCCGCTGCAGCGACAGGTCGTCAGCGAAGGCCGGGGCGGTCGGTATCACGCAGATCATGGTGGTCGAGGCGACCCCGGGTTCAAGGGCCTGCGTCATTCGGCTCGTCTCGTCGTGGCCGCGCCCATCACTCCGTCGGCCGTCACGGTGAAGTTCTGGTAGGTGCGACCGTTGCTGGTCCGCTCCTCCATGTTGAGGGTGCCCATGACGTTCACGCTCTCGCCCTTCCTGCACCGTGCGAGCGCCGCGGCCTGGTTGCGGAACGCGACCACGTCCACGAACCAGGTCTGGTCGCCCTCGCGTTTGGCCGGCGTCACATTGCAGGCGATGCGGGCGCGTGTGTACGGGTGTCCCCGTTCGGAGGTCTTCGCCTCCGGGTCGCGCGTCAGCCGCCCGTACGCCGAGAGCTGGACGTTGGGCGTGAAGTGGCGGGGCTTCGCCTCCGTGCCCGTTTGCGGGCTTGCTTCTTCGGACATCCCTGTCCTCCTTTCGATCGCGGATCGTAAGCCGCGTGCACTTGGTCGTGACGCTTGCGGTAGTCGTTTTCTTTGGCTGTGGCGTCAGCGCGGCTGGCTGCGGCGGCCATCGAACATGAGCCACACGATCCACTCGAGCAGGTCGGCCACGACGCGGTTGGTCTCGATGACGACGGCGGCATCGGCGGGCATATCCGTGTCGGCGTCCGGGTCGAAGGTGTGGAGCTCGGGCGGGCCGACCGGCTTCTCGTCGTCGCCGAGCGGCACGTAGAGCTGGAACATCTGCACGGGGCTCTGCAGGTCGCAGTAGAGCTCGATCCGCAGCTCCCTGGGTTCCCGGGTCTGCCCGGCGCGCGGCGGCCAGCTCTGCCAGTGCGTGCGCCACCACGCTCCCCGGATGGTCTGGACCTCGGTGACGTGGCGCAGCCACTCGCAGTCGGTGGCGCGCAGGCGTTCGCCGTCGTGGACGGTCCAGCGTCCCGTGCCGTCGGCCCCGGCCGCGGTTAGGTGTTCGCCCGGGGTGCTGCAGCCTTCCGGCCACGTCCCGTTGAGCAGCCAGTCTTCGGTCCGGTGGGCGTCCCATACCCGCTTCAGGAGGGGGACGGTCTCGGGCGGGGGCTCCGGGTGCTGCACGAGCAGCTCGTATCCGTTCGTGGGGTCGTTCATCGGCCGGCCCAATCGCGCACTATCGCGCCGGGCCCGTCCGGGCTGCCGCCGGCTTCCTCGATGCATCCGGCGCAGACGAGGACACCGGCAGGGGCGTACGGGACGTAGTCGGCGTCGACGAGGACCATGGTTCCGCACTGGGCGCAGCGCTCGCCGCTGACGGCCGCGCGCTCGTCCTCGTCTTCCACGCCGGCCGCGTCCAGCAGGGCCTCGACCTCGAGCTCGTCACGCCGCCGCTGGGCTCGCCGTGCCGCACGCTGGGCGTTCCGCCAGTGGCGGCGGTCTATTCCGATCGCTTGGGGCATCCTTGGCACTCTCCGGTCAGTGGGTCTCGTGGCGGACGAGGACGGGGTAGGCGTCGAGGACCCGGCCGAGCGTGGCCGCGTCGGGGACGAACACGCGCGCCCGGTACTGGACGATCTCCGTCACGCACCCGAGCGTCTTCAGCCGCGCCACGATCTCCGGGTTGCGGTGCTCGATCTCGGCGCGCACGGCTCCCATGTGGCGACGGCCGGAGAGCACCAGGTCACCGTCGAGCAGGTACTTGCACCGGCGGGCGGTGAGCTCCGCCATCCGCTCGCCCGGGGTCATCTTCGGGATGTCGGAGGCCCCGAGGCCGAGCTTCATGCGCACGGCGTCCATCTGGCCGGCCGTCAGGACCCTGCCGATCAGGCTCGTCCCGCAGTCGGTCGTGAGGCGGTAGACGCGGACGTCGGTCCCCGGGAGCTTCTGCCAGACCGGCAGCAGCACGCCGGTGACGAGCCAGAAACGGGACTCGCGGAACTCCGGCAGCGCCGCGCACTGCTCGGCCCACGCCGTGCGCCACTCGTCGATCTCGATCGGCTGCCATCCGGTCTTGAGGCTCTCCAAGGGTTCGGTCCGGCGGCTGGCGGGCTGGATGATGCGCCGGCGCTTCTGGACCGTGCCGTCCTCGAGCGTCTGCGAGGGCGCGCCGGTGCAGAGGGCGACGTTGCCGGACCGGGTGTTGCGCAGCAGGACCGCCCCGGCGCCCGGGGAGGCTTTTGCCGCCGCGTAGATCTCCAGCGCTGCCCCGATTGTGGTCGGCCGCAGCCGGTCGCGCCGGCGTATCTCCACAAGGTGGACGGGGGCCCCGCCGGGGGTCTCGGCCGTCTCGGTGGCCACCAGCTCCAGGCCGGCGGCGGTGATGCGTTCGACGCCGCGGTGGTACGTGCCGGCCTGTATGGCCCCTTCGATGTTGGCGTCGACGAGCCGCTCGAGGTGTTCGAACAGGTGGTTCTGCTCGTGGATCTCGAGGGCCAGCAGGCGGTTGAGGAAGGTGTGCATGGGCGGGAGGTCGGTCAGGAGCTGGCCCTCGCTGTCGGTGATCGACAGCCCGGTCTGCTCCGCGAACGAGTCGGCTGACCAGTCCTCGATACGCCCGGCGTACAGGTCGCGGTAGAAGGCGCGCAGGGCCGCCTTGGCGTACTCGGACTCGAAGTTGTCGGCTTCGCGGAAGAGCGCGGCGTTATCGTCGCCCATGCCGCTCTGCGAGTCCTTCTGCCCGCGCGTGATCGCCCCGAGGCTGTGGATGCGCCTCGCGATGGTCGACGTGAACCGGCGTTCGCCCTTGACGTTGGTGGTGACGGGCGAGAACAGCGGCGCGCTCTTCTGCCGCGTGCGGTGCGTGCGGCCGAGACCCTGGATGGCCTGGTTCGCCTGCCAGCCGGCCTCGAGCAGGTAGTGGCGCCGACGCTTCGTGTTGGCGCATGCGAGGTCGGCGTGGTAGGAGCGCCCCGTGTTGCCCGCCCCCGAGAAGACGAGCACGCGCTTCTTGCCGTCCATGAACGCCTGGGTCTCGTGGAGGTTCGCGCTGGCGGGCCGGTTGCGCACGGCGAGCCGGTCGCCGCGGCCGTCGTCCGAGATCCGGAGCACGCGGCGGGAGCGCCCGGTGACCTCGGCGACCTCGTCGTGCCCGAAGTGGTGGAGGAGCTGGTCGAGGGCGGCCCCGATCGGGGGCATGCTGGCGAGCTTCTCGACGAGGGCGTCGCGCAGTTCGACGGCCTCCTGCGACAGCACCGGGTTGCCGTCCGTGCCCTGCACCGGGCGCGTGTGGACGTTGCCTTCGTCGTCCTCGTACTCCTCGTGGAGCCCGACCGGGAACGCGTGCATCAGGTAGTCGAGCACGTACTCTCTCGGCGTGAGGTCGATGCTGAGGTCGTCCCACTCGCTGGTCGGAACCTGGGAGAGCCGCCGCTCGGTGAGGGCCTCCCCGGTCGAGACGATCTGGACGACGGGGGCGAGGTCGTTGCGCAGGTCGTCCTCGATGGACGCGATCAGGGTCGGGCACTTCATGGAGGTCAGCAGGTGGGAGAAGAAGCGCTGCTTGGCGAGCTCGAAGGCGGAGCGCGCGGCGGCCTTGGCGCGGGCGTTGCAGGTCTCGCCGGTGTCGATGCCCGTGGCTTCGAGTGCGGCCCCGAGGTTGTGGTGGACGATCTGGAAGGCCCTCGCGTACTCGTTGTAGACGGCCGTCTGCTCGGGGGTGAGCACGTGCTCGAGGATGTCGACCTCGACGCCGGTGTAGGACAGCGCTCGCGCCTGGTAGCGGCCGAGCGCCTGGCTGTCGCGGGCGACCACCTCGAGCGCGGCCACCCCGCCAGCGTCCATCGCCTGCACGAAGTCGGCGCGGGCCGGGAAGGGCGTCTCCGGCGTGCCCCAGAGGCCGAGCCGACTCGCGTAACAGAGGCCGTCGATGGTGCTGGCCCCGGTGGCCGACACGTACACGACCCGCGCCTGCGGGAGGGCGTTCTGCAGCCGCACGCCGGCGCGCCCCTGCTGGCTGGGCGCGATGGCGCCGCGCGCGCCCTTGCCGCCGGCGGCGTTGGACATGGCGTGCGACTCGTCGAAGACGATCACGCCATCCCAGGCGTGCCGCGCTTCCTCGTCGAGGCTGCCGGCAAGCCACTCGATGACCTGCTCGAGCCGCGACGGGTTGCCACCGCGGCCGGCGGACCGCAGCGTCGCGTAGGTCGCGAACAGGACCCCCGTGGCCCGGTCGATGGGATCCTTCTGCCGCCACTTGTTGACGGGCGCGACGTCGCCGGCCCGTCCGCCCAGGGCCGTCCAGTCGCGTCGCGCGTCCTCGATGAGCTTGTCTGAGGCCGACAGCCAGAGCGCCCGGCGGCTCCCCCGCAGCCAGCGGTCGAGGATGATCCCGGCGACTTGCCGCCCCTTCCCGGTCCCGGTCCCGTCGCCGAGCATCCAGCCGCGGCGCAGCGGGGTCGGATTGCTCCAGGTGACGTTGCCCTCGGCGGCCGGGTCCCGGCGTGAGACGTCCGTCGCCTGCGGGCCGTCGGGGCCGAGGTAGCGCACGCTGTCGTAGTCGCTGTCGATGGCGTACCGCCCGGGCAGGTCGGCCGCGTGCGCCTCGGCCGCGAGCACGACGCTCTCGAGCTGGGCGTCGGACAGCATCCCCTCGGTGACGACCCGGGCCGGCAGGACGGGCCGCGCCGTGGGCCGCCGGTGGTCGACGGCGCTCATCGCCGCCGACTGCACCAGTGTCGTGGGGTGGCGCTTGGCGCCGTCGACGATCACGACCGAGGGCGTCCACGGGTGGTAGGGCCGGTCGTCGTCGATGACGGCGGCGTCGCTGGTGCGCCGGCTGGTGTAGGCGATCGGCTGGGCGTCCTGCCAGGAGGCGGGCTCGTCGGCGGCCGGGCTCGGTCGGGCCTTGCGGGGCTTCCGGCGCACCCGGGCCGCGCCCTGAGCCGTTGGCCGAGCGGTGTCGGCGTCGCCGAGCGGCAGACGGGCCGGCAAGGCGTTGAGCGCCGTGGCGAGCAACTCTGCGGCGCTCGCGGCCGGCTCCGCGACGGCGACCGTCCCCCGGGTCTTCCCGGCGGGCTTCTCGAGGACGGTGAGGCGGGTCTCGTAGGTGGTCCCCCGGCTGCGGTACAGCCGCCCTGCGATGGGGCATGTGAAGAGCACGTCCGGCGCGGGCTGGCGGTCCGGGAACACCTGCCGCCAGCCGCTGGTGGCGGGGTCGCGGTTGGCCGCGGTGAGGGCGACGAGGCGTCCGCCGGGGCGGAGCGCCCGGTAGGCGGCCGCCACGTGACGCAGGTCGGTGCCGCTCGCGAGCTTCGAGGAGCCGGCCGAACGGGAGAACGGCGGGTTCATGACGACGACGCTGGGCCGGAGGTCCGGCAACAGGTCGGCGATGTGCTCGGCGTCGTGGCGGCTCACGTCGGCGTTGGGGAACGCCAGGTGCAGGAGGCCGGCGCGGGTGCCCGTGAGCTCGTTGAGCGCCAGGCGCTCGCCTGCGGCGGCGTCGAGGCCCAGCGCGGCCGCGGCGGCGAGCGTGCCGGTGCCGGCCGAGGGCTCGAGGACGACGTCGCGGGGGGTCACACCGGCACAGGCGGCGACGCACCAGGCGAGCTCGAGCGGCGTCGAGAACTGCTGGAAGCGCTGCTGCACGTCGTCCCGGCGCGTCTGGGGCGGCTCGAGGCGGGCGATACGCGCGATGAGGGCAAGGACGCCGGCCGGGTCGGCGGCCCGGGCGATCATGGCGGGCCCGAACCGGCGCAGCAGCAGCGTGGTCGCCACCTCGCTCGCCTCGTACGCCTGCTTCCACAGCCAGGCCCCGTCGGCGTCCGTGCCGCCGAAGGCGGCGGTCATGGCGTCCCTGAGCGCCCGGGCGTCGAGGGCGCGGCCTTCCTCCAAGTGGCGCAGTAGCGAAGTGCCGGCGCTGAAGATGCGCGGCGCGGCGTCGGACGCGGTGGCGTCCGGTGGTCGTAGCGGTCCGTGCACAGGTCGGTCCTCCTGGGGCTCCGCCCGGGCCGCGGGCGTGTCGGGGGCCAGCGGCTGGGCGGGGCGGTTGCGTTGGGTTGGCGGACAGCGTCAGCCGTTCATCCAGGCGGGAAGCTCGGTGGCGGGTGCGGTGTCGGCGGGGCCGGGCTCGGCGGCGGCCGGTCGGGCAGGCTCGAACCCGGGCGGCGCCCAGCGGAGCGCCCGTTGGCGGGCGTCGGCGGCGAGCTTGAGCGACGCCGGCGGCGGGTCCGCCCCGAAGGCCGCGGCCAGGGCCTGCGCGAGGGTCTCCTTGCGGTCGGCCTCGTGGGCCGCGGCCCACTGCTCGCCGAGCGTCTCGGCCGCGACCGCGAGCATCTCCCGCCGCCCCATGCGGCGCCAGAAGTGCTCGAGGTCGGGGCGGTACAGCTCGTGGAACGGGATGTCAAGCGCCTCGACGACGGCCTCGGTCTCGACGCGGGCACCGGGGTCGAAGGCGAGCTGCGGCTTGAGTGCCCGCGCGACGGCCGCCGCGAACTGCCGTCGCCGTTCCTTGGGCTTGAGCGCGCGGAACTGGAGGAACCGTTCCCGCGGGGTCGAGGCCTGCAGCCAGTCGAGCTGCAGGCAGGTCGCCTCCGCGGCCAGCATCCGCGCCCCGGGGCTCCGCTGCGCGACGGCCTCCCGGTCATCGGGGTCGACGCCTTCGGGCACGTCACGCGTGACGGTGATCTCGATCGCCAGGGGCCCGCCCGGCTTCCCGCCGAAAACGGCCGAGACCAGCTGGTAGGCGGCGAGGTCGCAGGCGAGCTCCGGGTCGCATTCCAGGTACGCCTTGATGATGCCCGTGCGGATCAGACGCAGGTCGTCGGCCAATCCCAACCGGAGGCCGGCGTCCTGGGTCGCCGCGGCGCGGTCGTCCTGCTCGGCAGGGTCGTATTGCGGCGGGCGGTAGCCGGTGTCGGGGGTGGGCGCCGCCGTGCCGCCGCCGGGGCCCCGGGCGGCCGGCGGGTGTTCCTGCTCGTTGGCGCGCGTACCTGCGGTGGCGGGGTCGGGGGGCGCCGACGCAGACGGCGGGGTCGGGTCCGCTTCTGCGCCGGCCGCGGTATCAAGCGGGGCCTCGGCCTCGTTCGTGGGACCGAGCGTGCCGTTGGCCGGGTCCGGCGCCGGCGGTGCGGGCACGAGGTGCTCGTCCTGCCGGCGAACCAGGCCCTTGTTAATGAGCAGGGCGCCCTCGCCGTCGATCGTCACGATGCATCCCGAGCAGGCCATCAGCTCGGCGCTGTACGACTCGTGCGAGTGCATCTCGTCGTCCAGGGCGTCGGCTTCGGCCTGGACCTTCGCGATCTCGACGGTCAGGCGGCCACGCTCCACCGTGTCGTTGAGGCTGAGGGCATAGGCCGCCTGCTTGAGACGGTCGATCTCGGCCGTCAGCTCTGCGAGGCGGGCGTTCTCGGCGTCCGTGGGCGGCTCGGGCTTGCCCTTGACGCGTCCGAAACCACGGGTCACGTCCCACGGCGCCTCGAGGACCGTGTCGATCCAGCGCCAGCCGGTGCCCAGCTCGCGGCTCGCTTTCTGCAGCTTCCTGGAGGCGAGCTCGTCGAGGAGCTTGGCGTCGCAGATCAGCACGCTCCGGTCGTCCTCGGCCGCGAACAGGTCTTCCTCGACCTTGCCGCCGGCGGCCTTGTACGCCTTCAGGCCGACGAACCGCGCCCGGGCCGATGCCGCGGACACGAGTCCCCGCTGCAGCTCGTGGCGGATCCAGCCGGCGGTCGCCGTGTACCCGTTGTGGCTGCGCATCTTGTTCCACACGTCGAGCTGGCGGGCGCGGTCCGCCGTGGCCGCGAAGGCTTCGAGCTGGTCCAGCGTCAGGTGCCCATCGCGCGCGTGCGAGAGGACCTCCGGGGCGATGTCGCCGAGGCGCAGCCGCCGCTGCACCGCCCGCGCGGACACGCCGAAGCGGTTGGCGATCTGGCGGGCGGTCAGACCGCGATCGAGCAGCTTGTGGAAGGCCGTGAACTGGTCGACGGGGTGCATGTTCACGCGCACCAGGTTCTCGGCCGCGCTGATCTCCTCGTCGATCGCATCGTCCGGGATCACCCGGCACGGTATCGGCGTCGTGGTCCGGAACCGGCCCCGGCGCTTCTGGGCCAGCGCCCGGAGGGCCTTGAGCCGCCGGCCGCCTCCGACGACGTGGAAGGTCTTGCCGTCGTCGTGGGCACGCACCACGAGGTTCTCGAGGAGCCCGTGCGCTTCGAGGGACGCTTCGAGCTCGCGCATGGCCTCCGCCGGCGCCGCCGTCGTGCGTGCGTTGCGCTCGGACGGCTCCAGGTTCCGGAGGGGTATCCACCGGATTTCCGTGTTCTGTGGCATGTCAGTTCCTTCCATGCGCCTGGGCACGACGGATCCCGATGTCCAGGCAGCGGTGGGCGTGGGCGGTGGCGCTCATCATCACGAGGTCCCCGGGGAGGGCGGTTCGGGCGAGGGCGCGTTCGAGGCCGCGCATGTGGCTGGCGAGCTCTGCGAGTTCGGAGGGCGGCGGCTGTGTCGTGCCGGCCGCCGGGAAGGCGTCGAGAAACCGCGTTCAGCAGCCTCGCCGCGTCGGCGGGGTCGCGGGCGCCCGTTTCGAGGTCGCGGGCGATGTACCGGCACACGTGGTGGAACGCATCGGCTCGCTGAACCAGGGCGTCGTGCAGCCAGGGCGCGAGCTCGTGCGCGGTTCGGGTCCGGTTCGTCATGCTTCGGGTTCCTCCGATTCGGATCGGATGTTCTGGTCGTCGCTGGTCGATGCGCGGCGGTGGGGGCGAGGTGAGGCTGGAGTCGGGCGGGCAGGTTGTCGGCGGAGTGGCGGAGGCCTTCCGCCAGCAGTGGAGATGGAGGTCCGACTTTCCGTTTGTGAGCCGGTAGAGGTTGTCGGCGGGCGCTGCAATCAGGCGGGGATTCCTGCGAGATACGCCGCCCAGTCAGCCATGAGCCGCCGGCGGCGTTCGAAGAAGGGCGACCGGGTGTACCTTGTCCTTGACCTGATGGGCGAGGGGCGTCTTGAGGGCCGCGGCAACGCGCCTCAGGGAACTGGTTCAGGTTGGCGGTGAGGATGCACCGGGGCTTGAGTCGCGGGCTCTCTGTGGGATGGCATGAATCATGTTGCTCAATCCGCACGTGGAGCGGACAATAGAGCATGGTTCACGACCGGCGGTCCGCGTTGTCAAGCTATGTCAGTGGGCTGCTCTCCGAGGGTCGGACGGTGTTCACCGCCGAGGAGGCCGAACAGGTGCTCGGCGTCGGACGAGGCGCGTTTCTTGATGCCGCCGAGCGCCTGCAACGCCGCGAAGCCCTGCTGAATCCGCGGCGAGGATTCTACGTGGTCGTGCCGCCGCAATACGGATCCTGGGGAGGACCGCCACCGGCCTGGTACATCGACGCGCTGATGCGGCATGAGGGCCACGCCTACTACGTTGGGCTGCTGAAAGCCGCGGAGTTCCATGGTGCGACCCATCAGGCCGTCATGGAGTTCCAGGTCGTCTCGAACAAGCGCCTGCCGAAGATCCGCGCAGGCCGCAATCTGATCGTCTTCTACTTCCGCAAGGACATGGAAGTCGTGAGGGTAGGAACAGAGGGCCGCAACACCGATACCGGCACGATGAGGATCTCTTCGGCCGCGCTGACGGCCCTCGATCTGCTGCGCTATCCGCAGGCGTCCGGCGGCATCGACAGTGTCGTCACGGTCCTGTCCGATCTCGGCCGGAAGATCGATCCCGAGCAACTCACCGTGCTTTCGACGTTGGTCGAACGGCCGGTCGCGCAACGCCTGGGACACCTGCTCGAACATCTCGGGCACGACGCTCTGACGGAACCCCTGTTGGAGTCGTTGCGGGCGCGAGGACCGTTGCCGTGGACCGAGCTCGACCGGCAGGAGGTACAGGACCCCGACTTCGAGCCTGAACCGCGCCAGCGCGATCCGCGGTGGCGCGTCGTTGTCCGACGTGTGCCGGAACCCGACGAATGATCCCCGCGCAGAACAGCGTCGCGTGGGGCCATCTCGTTCCCTGGACGGATGCGCGCCACGTCGAACAGGACCTCATCATCAGCCGTGCTCTGGTTGAGATCTTCTCGGACTTTCGGCGGAGGTCACGCGGTAGACGCGCCAGCCGTGGTCGTCCGCCGCGGCGGTCCGGGCGAGGACCGCGGACCCGATCGGCAGGCCCGGGGCCCGCTCGGTGGTGGCGTGCGTGTAGTCCGTTGCTTTGGGGCCACACCAGAGACCGCGGGTCCCTTGACAGGTATACCTCATAAGGTATGCTTCGGTAGTGCGGTGGGCTGTTCACTCGCTCGACACCCCGAGGGGGAAGACGACACTTGAAGAGTTTTTGGATGGAGTAGCCGACGATACCGTCGCGGAAGCCGAGGCCTTGGTGGAGATGCTGGAGGCACACGGCAACACGCTTCGGCCGCCGATCTCGAAATCTCTCGGCCATGGACTCTTCGAGGCGCGGGGATTGACGACCGGGGTTCGGCTGTTCTTCGTGTTCGCGCCAGGGCGTCGGATCGTCGTGCTCGACGGATACGTCAAGAAGCGCACGAGCATCCCCGCCAGAATCATGGCCAGAATTCGAAGGCTCCAGGCAAGTGCTGAAGAGGCGCTGCGCAACGAGTAAGGCAAGAACAAACGGAACCGGCTAGCAGAACAATGCAGCGTACCCAGAACAGCGCGACCAGCCCAGAGCAGCCAGCCGCTCAGCCAACGACCATCAGCGGACGTGTCCTGCCGCGCCTGCAGCAGCGGCGCAGCCCGGAACAGGCCGCGCGCATCGCGACGAGACGTCATCTTCTCGAGTTCGTCCATACGCTCGAGACTAGGCGGGCCGAACTCGGCCTTTCCAAATCGGCCATCGCACGGCAGTTGGGCGTGACTCAACCGACGATTTCCCGGCTGTTCTCCGGTCACGTCGAGAACATTGAGTTGAAGACGATGGTGCGCGTGGCGGACGTGCTGGACTCGGACCTGAAGTTGGTGATCAAGCCGCGACCGCCCCTGCGCTCCCCGGCATGAGGGCGCGCAGCTCCACATCCGCTGTAAGGGGTCTGACCGTGCCAGCTCCGACGGCCAAAGCGCGTTGGGTCTAGTACGTCGCCCAGTCACGGCGCCGCCGGCCCGGCGTCCCCTGACGCCTTGATGGGCGCAAGAAGTACAACCCGGCCGCGACCGGCGTCATGCCGCTGATGCTCAGGGTCGCGCGATGCGCCGAACGAGGCGCTCGATGGACTCGGTCGTCCACCTGGCGGTTTCCAGGCTGATGTCGGGCTCGGTCGCGGCCCACGCGGCGGCCGCCAGCAGGAGGTGGCCGTGGCACGCCAGCGGCGTGCACCAGCACACGAGCGGGCGGCCGTCGAGCTCCGCGAGCTCGGCGCGCGTTACGCTGCCGGTGCGAAGCCGGTGGACGAGGTCCGTGCGGTACTGGGCGATGACGCGGATTCGTTCTTCCTCGTGGCGCAACCGGAAAGGGTTCCCCCACTTCGAGGGCCGGCCGATGTAGACCTGGCGCGGTCTCGGGCGGTCTGTGCGGCGGTTCAGGATCATCGTCGGGCTCTCGGGCGCGTGCGGCGGGTTACGCCGCGACGGTTGGTCCGGTAGGCGGCCCGGGGCTGCGCGCACCGGCGCTCCGCCCGAGCGCTCCAATACGCGGGCGGCTCCGCGAGCCTGCGGGCGAGCAGACTCGATGCGAGGGCGCATTGCAGCCTCGACAGGTTTCTCAGCACGTGTCGTTTCTCCTTTCGGGCCGGCTTGGGATGCCGGCGGGGTGCGGCTGGCGAGTCGGCTCAGAAACGCTCGACGTTCAAGTTGGGAGGGCTCACGGCGATCCACGGGCCGAGGCGGTCGGCAACGTGCATGACGAGCACGACGTCGCCGAGGGAGGCGTTCGACCGGGCGGCCTGGACGCGGAGGAACCGGTCGAGGGGCCGGCCGGCCTCGTCGACGGGCCCGGTGAGGGTCACGACCAGTCCGGTGCGGAGCGCGATCAGGGTTTTCGCGCAGCTTCCCGCCGGCAGCCTCCCGATCAAGGACTCGCGCCGCGGGTTCCGCGGGTCGCTGGGCGACGCCGGGTCGGCGAGCCAGTCGCGCAGGCGCTCGTACGGCGTTCCCCTGCGTATGCCGACAGCCGGGCGCCCGGGCTCGGGCGGCGCGACGATCGAGACGATCGCGCGGTCCGTCGCGCCGGCGGCGCGGTAGCGGATCGAGTCCTCCATCCAGCGGCCGGCCTCGTCACGCAACTGAGCGAGGCCTGTCCTCACGTGGCCGCGGCGGGTGATCACGGCTACGCGGGTCGCCGCCGTCAGAGCCATCGGCACACCAGCCGACGCTCGGCGTGCCGGCGCGGGTGGGCGCGGCGACCGGGCGCGCGCGCGACGCCGGCGCGACGGCTGCCCTTCGGGACCCCGCGGCGGATCGTTTCGGCGATCCACGCCGTCACGGCGTCGGCGGCCGCGGCGTCGGCGCCGTAGCCCCCCGCGACGGCGCGTTCGATGAGGTGGATGTCGAGGGGGCCGTCGCCCTGTTCGGCCACGGCGGCGGTCACGGCCGCCTCGTCGAGCTCCCGGGCGAAGTGGGCGATGGCCGGCTCGTCGAGGTAGGCGGCCACTGACCGCGGGTCCGTCCCCGCGAGCGCTCGCGCCGGCCGCAGCCGCGCGTCGGGCCATACCAGCCAGTGCCGCGGCGTCGCCGGTCCTGCACTGCGGACCAGGCTCCCGATCGGCACCGGCTGCGGCCGGGCCGGGTCGAGGAGCATGCCCATCCAGGGCTGCGGGCCGGCGACCACGTCACTCAACACGAGGGCGGGCTCGGGCACCCACGGGTCGGGCGTCGCGTGCTGCACGCCGCGGCGGTCGCCGCCCGCCAGCTGCGCGAGCCGCCTGGGCGTGAGCCCGCGGGGCCTCACCCGGGCGTTCCTGAGCGACCGTCCGGCGCGGTGGATCGCGTAGTCCTCGGGACGCGTGGGCGCACTGGGACGTAGTCCGAACATGGTTCGCTACTCCTTTCCTTTCGATGCAGATGTGCCGGGGCTTCCGGTGGTTCGGGTTCGCCGAGGTCTTCGCCGGGGAGGTGGGCTCGGGTCCGCCAGAGTGGGGGTCGCGGTGCCGGGCGGAGCCGTTGTTCTACGGCGATGCCGGACGGACGGACGCCTTGGGCGGAGGGCCCGATGCTACGGATGGTGATGGTCGGCAGTCCGGCGCAGTCGTCGATGATCGTCCGGGCCGCGCACGGAGCCTGGTCCGGCTTGATCTATCGGCCGGACGGCGAGTAGCGACTGGGAAGAACCGGCGTCAGCGAGAGGAACGGTCGACCGGCATGTAGGCCAGGGGTGACGTGCGCTCCCTCCCGGCTCAATCGACCGCATACCCGAGTGCTCTGGCGTTCTCGCGAACCCGGGTGTCCCGCGTCACGACCACGACCAGCGGGGGCGGCTCGTCGATCATCTCAATTGTCGCCAGATGCACGGCGTCGAGCGTGCGGATCGGCTCGATCGGGAACGGTCTGCGGACGCGAGCCAGAACCGCCTCCGTGACAGCGACCACGTAACTGCGAAGCTCGAAACGGCGGAGCGCGCCCACTGCCGCCCGCTCTTCGTCGGCCGTCAGCCGTGCGGTCGCGCGCGCTCGAAGGATCGCCCGAGCGGTCTCGGCCATCGTCAGTGCGGAAGTGACTTTCCGCCCTGGCGCACGGACCGAATCCAAGGCGTTCGAGTCATGCTCGATGAGCGCGGCGACCAGCGCGCTGGACTCGATGTACCGCACATCGGCGGCTTCCGCGGTCGAAGGAGGCACTTCGGCTATACGTTTCTTCGCGTTACGTTTCGCCGCGTTCGGCGTTGATCAACTCGGCGGCAGTCCCGACTGGAAGCCCGATGTCCGGCCATCCTTCCGTCGCGTCACCGGCTTCGACCGGCGGGCGGATCACGCCGGAGGCGACGAGCTTGTCGAAGCGCCGGTGCGTGCCCTTCGCTGTCACGCCCGGCTGGACGAGCTCGGCGACCACGCGGCCATGAGCCGTGACCTCGATACGCTCGCCGGCCTCGACGCGGCGGATATAGCGGCTCAGGTTGTCCTTGAGTTCGCGGATGCCCACGGAGGCCGCGGGACCTGCCTGAACGGCCGGGAGCTCCATCGTCTCGTCGAGTTCAGGTCTTGATCGGTGTTGTTTCGCCATGCGGATCCTCGACAGCCAACGGTCACGTCCGACCCATATCCCCGTCGGTCCGCAACGGAACCTCGCACGCAGAGTATAGCCACATATGGCCTCGCCCGCTGCCAGGGTCCGGCGGTTCCGGTTCGCCGAGGTTCCCCGCCGGGCGGGCTCGAGCCTGCTAGCGCGGGGGCTGCGGTGCAGCGACGTCGCGCGGGCGCCCGCCTGCCGGGGAGGGCTCGGTGCCGCGGACCGTGATGGCCGGCAGTCCGGCGCGGGCGAGGGCGTTGACGATAGTCCGGGCCAGGCGCAGGGTCAGGTCCAGATCCGGGGTTCTCGCGCCGCCGGTGAGCACGCCCAGCGGGTCGTGGCGCAGCCGGTCGTTCGTCGTCCACCCGGCGGCGCCGAGGAGCTGGTCGCGCTCCGGGCTGCTGGCCACGAAGAGCGCGCGCTCTATCGTCCGGGGGTCGACGACCTGGTGCCTTCGGGCCGCGGCGCGCACGATGCGGCCGCTCGCCTCGGTCAGCCGCAGCCTGCCGGACACGAGCCGGTCGACGGCGTCGTAGCGGCTTCGCGGCCGGCGCTCGGGCGGCGGCTCGTCGCTGGCGGTCTGTTCGGCCGGCTTGCGGGTCCGCTCCTTCTCGTCCCGACGCAGGCCGTGCTCGACACCGGTCAGCGTGCGTTCCAGGTCGCGGCAACGCTCCATGCGGATGCGGGCCATCGCCGCGCCATCGCGCACGGCTTGGTCGTACGCGTTCCAGTCTCCGCCGCACTCGACGACGGTGCCAGGCTTCGCCTGCAGCATTCTCGAGGCGTACTCGAGCGGCCTCTCTCCGCGGCCTTCGCCGGCGGGGCGTGGCGGCGAGGCGACCGTCGGGTGGCCGCGACGGTCCGCCCAGGCCAGCGCCGCCCTGGATGCGCTTCCGCTACCGGCGATCAGCGCGACGGGACCTCGCTTCGCGGCGACCGCGTCGAGATGGGCTTCCAGGGTCGGTGTCTCGGCGGCTCTCAGGCTCCCGGTCACCAGGAGGCGGTGGCTCCCGGCGTCCGGCTCCGGTGCCGGCGCCCGGGCGCGTGTGTCCTCGAGCACGATGGCGGCGACATTGGGCGGCAGCCCGCGCCGGCGGGCCGCGGCGAGACTGCGCTTGAGGCGGGGCAGCTCCCGGGTCCCCAGGTCGACGACGGGGATCCCGTGGCGCTCGGCCAGCCGGATCGCCATCCCGGTGCCGCCGCCGCCTTCTCCGCCGGGCGTCCAGCAGATAACCATGTCGCTCGGCGGGGAGCTTCCGGGTTCGGGCCCGAGGACCTGGTGCACGTTCCTCACCATGAGTTTCTGCACCGCGTCGGCGAGGACGTGCCAAGCCGGGTGGGACTGTCTCGCCAAGTCGCGGTTCGCCTGACTGTTGATGCCGACGCGGGTGGCGGCGCCGTCGGCCGTGCGACCGTTGAACCCGGGCCAGGGCAGCCATATCTCGCGGGGACCACCTCCGCGCTCCGCGCCGGCCTCGAACGCCGTGTCGGCGCCGTCGGCCGCTCCCGAGCGGAGGGTCCAGCCATGGCTGGCCATCGCCCGTCCGATGCGCTCCATCGTCTCGATGACCGCCTGCGGCGTCTGCCGCGAGCCGATCCCGGCGTAGACGCGGCTCGGTGGGGCCGCCGGCTCCGGCGCCAGCGGGTCGGGGGCGGCCCCGCCGCTCAAGTGCGTCAGCCACGCCTCGGGCGTCTCGATCGCGGCCCGCACCCTCGCCAGGCCCATCCCGGCGACGATCGCCGCGGCCTTGGCCTGGCAGGCGATGGCCTCCGGCCGGTGGAACTGGTCCGTGAACCCGTCGTACCGCTGCAGGCGCTCGACGACGCTCTGGCCGCAGTGCTGCAGCGCGCTGCGCGTCCACAGCCAGTCGTAGAAGGCCGACCCGGTCTCGGGCGGCCACAGCCTGCCCTCGTGCCGGAACCCCGTCAGCGGGCCCAGCCGGCACCGCTCCCGGTCGCGGCGCTTCGCCTCGTACCCGGACCGCGATACGTGTGTGTCCGGTCCGCCGTCCCCGTAGCACTTCGCGGCTTGGTAGACCGCCTCGACCGGGCGTCCGTGCACGTCGTCCGCGGCAGGCAGGTTCATGGCGCTGAGGTCGCGGCCGAGGCGGTCGGAGCTGCGGCTCGATATCTCGAGGGTGCGCCGCGGCCGGCCGTGTTCGACGGCGGCGTAGAACGGCGGGTGCGGTGTGGGCCGGAACCAAGTCATCGGTCCTTCCTTGGTTAGGTCGTTCATCTCACTGCTTCGGGACATCGTGGCGACACGCAGCGGGTGCCAACGGGATGCATCGGCCCCGGGCAGCACGTGCACTGGTCTGGCAGTGTGTGCCGGCCGCAGCCAGGCGCACATCGTCACGGTACCGCGGGGCAGTCGCTCGACGCGCTCGTGGAGCGCCACGAGCCGGTTGGTGCATCTGGGTGTTCGCTCAAAGGCGCCCCATCTCCTTGAAGCTGCAGTAGCGCGTGTCGGCGAGGACCACGTGGTCGACGACCTCGATGCCCATCAGGATTCCGGCCTCTTGCAGCCTTGCCGTCAGGGCGACATCGTCGCCGCTCGGGGTGGGGTCGCCGGAGGGGTGGTTGTGGAAGAGCACGATGGCGGCGGCGCGGTTCCTCGCGGCCGCCCGGAAGACCTCTCGGGGATGGACGAGGCTCGTGTCGAGGGTGCCGGTCGTCACGATCTCGGTGCGGAGCAGGCGGTGCTTCGTGCAGAGGCTCACGACGCCGAAGCGCTCGACGGGGCTGGCCCCGTACTGCGGCAGCAGAAAGTGGGCGACCTCGCGCGGCGTGCCGAGGCGCATGCGGTCCGGCCGCGGCCGCGTGAGAGTCCGGCGGCCCAGCTCGACGCCGGCGACCACCATGGCGGCCCGCGCAGGCGTCATGCCCTTGATTCGCGCGAGGTCGCCCGCGCTCTCGTGCGCGAGCTGCTGCACGTTCCCGCACGCCTCGAGGAGGGCGCCGGCCGCCTCGAGGCCGTTTACGCCCACGAGGATCGCGACGAGCTCCTCGTCGGCGAGCACGCCCGCGCCGTGCAGCTCGAGCCGTTCGCGGGCCATCAGGCTGCGGCCCGTCCGGAACGCGTTCGTCCTGGGTCCGGTCATGCGCGGCTCCGCGAGCGTGCGAGGCTCCGGCGCCACCGGCGTCGTGCGGCCCGCGATCGGGGCTTCTTCGAGCCGGGGCGCCCGGCCAGCTCGTCCGCGAGCCACTCGGCCACGCCGCGCGCCGCGGAGTGGTCGCCGCATCCCGCGAGCACGCGGCGCAGCGCCGCCTCCGGGTTCCGTCTCGCCGCGGCCCGCAGCTGCGTCACCGCGAGTTCGCCGTGCGCCGGGTCGTGGTCGATCCACTCGTCGTAGATCACGGTCCCGGCGGGGGTCACGCGGTAGACGCGCCAGCCGTGCGCGTCCGCCGCATCGGTCCGGGCGAGGACCGCAGACCCGATCGGCACGCCCTGGGCCCGCTCGGGCCGGCCCCGCAGCGGGTTGCCGTACGCCGCCCCGGAGGGCGTCTCGGTCGCCTCGGCCGTGGAGAGGCGACGCGTCAGCATCGCGCCGACCTTGACCGGAACCGTCGGCTCGCCGTCGCCGTCGGGCTCCGGCCTCGTGTAGATCGGCCGTCCCGGCGCGTCTTCGCCGAACGCGGCCTCGATCAGCAGCTCCGCCCGGGCCGGGACCTGCTGGGGGTCCAGCCGCACATCGTTCATCGTTCCGCTCCTTCCCTGGGGTCGTGGGGTCTCCCGCCCGTCGTGCCGTCCGTCCCTTTGCCGCGCACAGCGCGGCAAAAAAAAGCGCGCATAGCGCGCGCGATTTTCCCCTTGCCGGCCGCCTGGGGATGGCGGTCGGGCAGACAGGGAGCGACGGGGCGAGGGGTCGGGTCACATGATGGATCGATGGTACCAGCCACCGAGCCCCCCCCTGTGCTCCCCTATGGGCCGATTCTCCGGAGGTTGTCGATGAACCAGAGTTCTTGACCTGCCTCAAACGTCAGTCCACTGAAGGTCGTCAGGGATGAGCGAGGCCAAGGCTCCGAGGAAAGGGGGGCGCCGGTTCGGTCGTCCGCCCTCGGCGTCAGTCTGAGCGCAATAGCCCAACCACGGTCATTCCCAACACACTCGCGAGGATGCGGCCGTCGGGCGTTGTGGGTTACGGTTGGATTTCGACCGGGAGCCGGAACCCCCCGCCGCCAGCCGGGTGCAGCGGCGGAGACGACGACAAGATGACGGTGGATTTCGGCCGGGCCCGTTGGCCCGGCGGTCGCGGTTGCAGACCGCAGGAGCTTCCTGGTCTCATTGGTGTGTTTGACCACACTGACGAGCAGGAGAGCCCCATGCGGATCACGACAGTACTACGGCGCGTTCTGAGTGTCACGCAGATGTTCGTCAGGCAGGTGGAGCTGTCGGTCACCGGGGCGCTGATGGTGTCGGTGGCGCCGTCGTGGCGCCGGTCGCGGTGCGGGCGCTGCGGCTGGAAGGCGCCGCGGTACGACCGTCAGCCGGTGCGGGGTGGCGTCACCTGCCGTGGGGCCGGATGCCGGTGTGGTTGCGTTATACGCCGTGTGGGAGCGGCAACATGAAGAGGGACCCCGTGGCCACTTGAAAAGGGACCCCCTGAGCACTCGAGAACGGCGCTCTCCTGGCGATGATCGACGGGGCGAGATGCGGTCGTCTCGTCGACCGAGCCAGGAGGACGCGTAGGTGATCAGGATGACTCAGTGGGCCGAGATCCGCCACCTGCATCTGGTGGACGGCGTGCCGAAGAAGGAGATCGCCCGGCGATTGAAGCTGGACGTCAAGACGGTGCGGCGAGCCATCGGCCGGTCGACGCCGCCGGTGCGGGTGTCGCCGCCGCGGCCCAGCGCCCTGGACCCGTGGCGGGAGCGGGTCACGCAGTGGCTGCGGGAGGAGCCCAAGGTGACCGCGAAGCGGATTCGACGGCTGCTGCTGCCGTTGGCGAGGCCGGTCCCCGCGCGCACGGTGCGGCGCTGCGTCGCGGAGCTGCGGGCGGTCGTGGTGCCGAAGGAGGCCTTCGTGCACCGCAGCGTACAGCCGGGAACGACGATGGAGGTTGATTTCGGCGAGTCGTGGGTCGACATCGCGGGCGTGTCTTGCAAGGTCAAGTATCTGGTGGCGACGCTGCCGTTCTCCAATGCGTACTTCGCGAAGGCGTACGCGGTGGAGCGGCTCGAGTCGCTGCTCGACGGCATCGAGTCGGCGTTTCTGTACTTCGGGGGTCTCGTCGACCGCGTCGTGTTCGACAACACGTCGCTGGCTGTCAAGGCCGTGTTGGCGGGCCGGGACCGGGTCGAGACCGAGGCGTTCGAGGCGTTCCGGGGCGGGTATCCGTTCCGGGCCGAGTTCTGCGCGCCGGCCAAGGGCTGGGAGCAGGGTTCTGTCGAGACGGGTGTGAAATACGTCAGGAACCTCGTGTTCCGGCCGCGGCTGGCGGTGGAGAGCTGGGCGGCGCTCAACGCGGCGCTCATCGCGGAGCTGGAGGCGGACCTGCCGACCCGCCACCTCGACGACAGGCGCTCGGTCGCGGAAGCGCTGGCGCAGGAGCGGCGTCATCTGCGGGCGATGCCCGCTGACCGGCCGGCGACCTGCCGCGTCGTCCCGCGGGTCGCCGACAAGTTCGGGCACGTGCGGGTGGACACCGTCACCTACTCGGTGCCGATCCGCCACGCCTACCGCCCGGTGTGGGTGAAGCTGTATCACGACCGGGTGGCGGTCGCGGTGGGGGCCGAGGTGGTGGCCGAGCATCGCCGTGCGTTCCGCCGGGGGGCGAAGGTCCTCGAAGCGCTTCACGTATTGCCGCTGCTGGAGCGGAAGCACCGGGCGGTGCCCGAGGCGACGGCGCTCCTCGACTGGCGGCTGGCCCCGGTGTGGCAGCAGGCGCGGGTCGAGCTCGCCAAGCACACGCGCAAGCCCGACCGGGAATGGGTCCGGATGCTGCGGCTGATGGAGACGCACCCGGCCGCGGTGGTCGAGCGCGCGGTGGAGGGCCGCCCTCGAGCGTTATTCCCCGCGCCTGGAGACGGTGCGGCTCATTCTCCGGCAGCGGGCGGCCGGCCCGCCGCCGGTGTGTCCGCCGGTCAGGGACATGAGACCGGAGCTGGCCCGGATCGCGGTGCCGACCCCGGCGCTGTCGGCGTATGACGCGCTGGTGGAGGGTGTTCGCTGATGGCGACCACGATTGCCGAGCCCCCGCACTTGGCCGCGGACTTGAAGGCGCTTCGTCTGTCGACGGTCGCGGCGCAGTGGCAGCCTCTGGCCGAGCAGGCCGTCCGCCAGCGTCAGACGCCGGCCGACTACTTGGCGCAACTGGCGCACCTGGAAGTGACCGCTCGCCGCGAGCGCCACATCCAGGACGCCCGCTTCCCGATGCTGAAGACCCTGGACGGCTTCTCGTTCGAGGCGCAGCCGGATCTGGACCGCGACGCCGTTCTGCAGGTCTTCGACTGCCGCTTCGTCGCCGAGGGCGCCAACGTGGTTTTCGTCGGCGGGGTCGGCACGGGGAAGACGCATCTGTCGATCGCCTTGGGGATGGCCTGCTGCCAGCACGACTACCGGGTGCGGTTCGTGACCGCGGCCGAGCTGGTCACCCCGCTCGTGGAGACGCAGCAGCAGGGCGGTCTCGCCCGCAAGTTCGCCCAGCTCGCCCGCTATGACGTCGTCCACGTCGACGAGCTGGGTTACGTCCCGCTGGACAAGGCCGGGGCCGAGCTGCTGTTCGGGTTCATCAGCCAGCGCTACGAGCGCCGGAGCCTGGTGGTGACGACGAACCTGCCGTTCGCGCGGTGGTCCGAGGTCTTCCTCGACCCGACGGCGGCCGCCGCGGTCATCGACCGGGTCGTGCACCATGCGACGGTGCTGCAGACCACCGGCAACAGCTTCAGGCTGCAGGCCGGGGTCCGCGCGGCCGATTCTCCGCCGAAACACACTTTCAACTAAGTGGAGAGCCTATAGCAGTGTCAACTAAAGAGTTCATCCTTGCACTAGTGTCCGTTCTGCGCGGGGGGTGGCGAGCGCGAATCGCTACGGTCACTGTGGTGTGCGGGGTGGCCATTCTGACACCGGGTTGGATTGAGCCATTCGTCAGCCACGGCTGGCAATTTTTGTTTGACGAACCAATCTCGTTCACCGAGGTGCCTACATGGTACGGGTTGGCGTTGATCATAAGCGGTATGTTTTTCGCGATCTGGGTTGGAAGAGAAGAGTGGCGCGCGCAGCGTTCGCGTAGTGGTTGGCGACGACCAGCACTACTTGACCAACTCGCACAGGAGTCGATAGGGAGGTGCGCCGCGAGGCTGGTGCCAAGTATGGCGTCGAAGTCTGTTGTTGACGCTCTTGTCTCCCGTTTCGACGAGCTACCAGATTTAGCGGAAGGGGCGACGATTCCACCATGCGGGAAAGTGGTTGTTCTAACCGGGCCGCTGGGGTCCGGCAAGTCATTTGCTGCCGAAAAATTATTTCGGCTGGCGGTTAAGCAGGCACGCAAGGCCGGTGCCCGAGTGCCGGTTTACGTGAACGCACGTAAGGTGGGCGCGAGCCTGAGATTGTGCGTGGAGCATATGACGGAACAACTGGCGGACGCAACGGTGGTCGGGGCGACCATAATTGTCGACCAGGTAGACGAACTGCCCGTGCAAGAGGCGAAACGCGTGTACGAAGACGCAGTGAGCCTTGTACGTTCTTGGCCGAACACGGGAGCCGTACTTGTAGCACGGTGGTGGAGGTGGAAACCAACCGGTGATACGGTTGTGCACATGCGAGAAATGACCTGGAATGAGACTGACCATCTAATGGGTGTGGTGTCGGGAGGAAGTACGGCCGACTGCTATTGGAGCTTGCCGGAGGTGGTTCAAAGGTCAGCGCAGCGACCGTTGATTTCGATTCTGCTTGCTCGTTACATAATGGAGCAACCAGCAAATAGGGCGGTGTCGGTAGGACGCCTGATCGAGTGGATGGTGCGCAGGGCCTTGACGGACATCGGATCGGAGCTGTCGGAGTCGGTGGAGGCTCTGTTAAGAACGCTTGCGGTACAGCTTACGGACGCGCGGACCAGCGTTCGGGTGCGCGACGTTTCATCCGACATCGGCGCTGTTGAACGTCTGTTGGCCACACGCTTGGTGAACGTGGACGGGGATGATGTAGACTTTGGCTTGCCAGTGTTAAGACAGTGGTTTGCATACGCGGCACTGAGAGAGAGGGACGTGTCGGTCGAGGAGTTGGTGGAGGACCCGGTACGGCTTGACAGATGGACTGATGTATTGGCTACAGCGGTGGAATTGGACCAAGAGGACGTTGACGAGTTACTGGAACCGATTGCTCGACGGAGCCCGGGAGTCGCGTCGGCGATAGTCGCTGTGGCCGTTGAGCGGCAGCAAGCAGAACAGGTTGACGGGGCACTGAGTGCGCGAGAGTTCGGTGGGCAGCTACGTCGGTCAATGGCGGCATTTGTTTCCGGACTAGGTCGGCTAGGTGGGGCGCTCGGACCCGTGACAGAGCGAGGGGATGTGAGGGCGTTGGGCGTGAAGCGAACCGGAGGCGGGTACTTGAGAGCATGGTACGAGGGTGACCGTGCAATTGCAGATGTAGTGGAGTTGCCTGAGCGGTCGGGTGAACAGCAGGATGAGTGGCCAGTTGCACGCTGGCGGCGCGGAGGATTGGCTTCCGGATGGGCGTGGCTAGAGGCGAAGGCCGAACTGAGTGAGGAATTAGAGCGACGGCTCGAGACGTTCGGGTTGCCAATAGAACATCCAGTGTTCTTGCACGAATTGGGGTGGAAGCTGGCGAGATGTGTTTTGGATCGGAGCACACCATTCGAATCGGCGATATCCATTGATGACTTGAGTGATGTGGTCGATGGGAATTGGAGACGGGGGATGGGGTACCGAGGATACATCGATCGGGAGACCTTGCCGACGGTCTTGTCGTGGTTACGCAGGTTGGTGAGGCAAGGTCAGCCTCTTGAGCCACCTTGGCCTGGCCCAGATCGCGCTGCGCCGGAAGGAGGGGTTTACCTTTGGGACTTTTACTCGAGTGTAAGGTTGCAGAGCAGATTGAGCTGCGTTTTGAACGCGGCGCTCGCGATATACAGTGAGTTGGTGAGAGTGTGGTTTCCGGCGATGGAGAGGAGCTGCCAAAGATTTGCGCTCATGCCGGTGCGTTTGGTGGCCTACTTGGTCGTGGACAGGGGAGACCGAGGGCCGATGTATGCGTACTATTTGGAACCTCTTGAGGAGGGTCAGACCTCCTGTGCGGAAGTGCGGCTGGAGAGCATTGACCACAATGACCTTTGGGAGAGAGCAACGAGTGCGTGGCCGCAGGGACCGGTTAGCACGTATGCCGAGGGGGTGCGTGTTTTCGGATCGAGTCCGGCCACGAACCATGCGATTCGTTGGTTGACACGAGAGTTGGCGGAAGTGAATTGGACGAGAGGATCGGCGCACATCGAGTAGTGAGTGGTCGGCGTCAACTACCCTTGCCGCTTGACGACGGCCGTTTTACCGATGTGCCGCAGCGCGGGCCAAAGGGCTGCTCGGCTGCCGGGCGACCCGGGACATCCCATTGGTCGTCGTGGACGGCTGGGACGCCTTGTCCAGGTTGGGCCGCAGACCCGTAACTGTATGTGAGCCGCGGCACGGACGGAGTGTTACCCGTGGGGCCGTAGCGTAGCGGAGGACGTGCGCAGCACGTTGACACGTCAGCTGTCCCGCGGCTACGCGGTATGACCTCGCGACCGCGGTCGTGCGCGCTGGAGGTTGGGTCCAGTACCGAGGAACACGAATCCGCGAGCCGTCAACGCCCTGGGCAGTTCGACAGCCTCCAGTACCGACAGGTCCAGCTCGCAGACCTGATCGAGCAACTCCGCGGTCGCGGATCCGGCGAGGGATGGCGGCAATGCGCCAGGAGTGCCCGCACGGCGTCGTCCCGCTGCTGTGGCCGCGCCCTCCGGTCACCATCACGGCGCTCGTGGGGATCGGCCAGAGGCGTGAACAGCCCTCGGCGTCGTCGGGATTCCTCTGGACGCAGCCCAGTTCGTAGCAAGATGACCACGGGGATGGTGGGTGCCGGCGGACGAACAGCGGTCTGAACGGCGGCGTAGTCGCAGGGATCAATCTCGTCCCACCGTGGCACCCGCCCCTCGCCCGACCGCGCCGCCGTCAGGACCGGGCAGCTTGGTCGGTGTGGTCGCTCCCGATGGCCGGACCGTCGTCACGGCCTTGGCAACCTCACGCATGAGGTAGCGCGCGGATGTGTCGGACGATGTCTCCGCTCGCGCGCAAGCGTCGCGACGGTCCAGAGCTGTTCGCGGAAGATGTCGCTCCAGTGAGATACGCGTCCCAGTCGGTCATCAGGCAGCGGCGGCGCTCGAAGAGCGTCGACCGCGCGTACGCGGCTTCGACCGTGTCCTTGACCTGATGGGCGAGGGCGGCCTCGACGACCTCGCGGGGATGGTTTGTCTCTTCGGCCGCCCAGTGGCGGAAGCTCGATCGGAAGCCGTGCGGCAGGGCCTGCACGCCTTGCTCCCTGAGCAGCTTGGACAGCGTCGCGTCGGACAGAGGCTTGCCACGGGGACTGGGGAACACGAGCATGCTGCCGTTCCCGAGCGCGCGGGCCGCCTGGAGGATCTCCGTGGCGCGGCACGACAGCGGCACCCGGTGGTCGCGGTTCGCCTTCATGCGCTCGGCGGGGACGGTCCAGACGTGGTCGTCGAGGTCGATCTCGTCCCACCGCGCCAGCCGTACCTTGCCTGAGCGCGCCGCCGTCAGGACCAGGAACTCGAAGGCTAGCTTGGCCGCAGTGGTCGCTCCCGACGCCCGAACCGTCGCCAGAGACTCGGCGACCTCCGCATGAGCCAGCGCAGGCATGTGTCGGACCACGTCTCGCTGCCGCCCGAGCGTTGCGACGACCTGTTCACAGGTGTCAGGCGACATGGAAAACTGACCCCCTGGCGACACGGAAAACTGACCTCCCTGTTGAGGGAGGAGTCAGTCGATGAAGGGATGCAAGGATGTCGGCCCGTGGGCGAGGAGGCCACGGGCACAGATGATGAAGTCGGACGAGGTGGAGGCGATGCTGCAGCTCCGAGGCGCGCCGTAGGTACCACGACTACGCGCGTGAATCTCCTCCACGCGGGCGGCCAGGTCGGCATCGGCCTGAGCTCGAGCCGAAGGGGGCGCCGGCGCCACGCGTAGTACCCGCTCGTGGAGACACCGAGCACGCGGGCCATCGTGGCGACGCGAAAACGAGCCTGATTCGCGCTCATGAACCGGTAGAGCTCCTGGGTCGGGTCTCCCGCGCGAACCAGGCCGTTGCTCTTGCCAAGATGTCTCGTTCTTCGCGCAGGCGCCGGTTCGCACGGCGCAGCCGACGAATCTCATCACGCTCTTCGGTACGCAAACCATAGGCGCGCTCACCAGCGTCGCGCTCAGCCTGAGCCACCCAGTTTCGTATCGCCTCGGCCGACGGCTCAAACTCCCGAGCCAGCTCTCCGGGCGTACGTCCAGACCGAACCAGCTCGACCATCTGCTGCCGGAACGCCGCCGGATATGGCGGCTTCGACCTCGGCACTCGGCATCGTGGCACCTCCTCCTCCAAGAGAATAGGTGTCCGCGAAACCGGGTCAACTTCATGTCAAGCTAGGTCCTGGTGTGCCAGCGAGGTACGCCCCCCAGTCAGCCATCAGGCGCCGGCGGCGCTTGAAGAGCGTCGACCGGGCGTACGCGGCTTCTACCTTGTTCGTGAGCTGATGGGCGAGGGCCGCCTCGACGACCTCCCGCGGATGGTTCGTCGCTTCGGACGCCCAGTCGCGGAAGCTGGATCGGAAGCCGTGCGGTACGGCCTGCACGCCCTGCTCCTTGAGTAGTTTGGAGAGGGTCATGTCGGAGAGAGGCTTGCCACGGGGACTCGGGAACACGAGCTCGCTGCCGTTCCGCACCGTGAGGGCCGTCCGGAGGATTTCTGTGGCGCGGCACGACAGCGGCACCCGGTGCTCGCGGTTCGCCTTCATGCGCTCGGCCGGGACGGTCCACACTTCGACATCGAGGTCGATCTCGTGCCACCGCGCAAGGCGCACCTCGCCCGACCGCGCCGCCGTTAGCACCAGGAACTCGAACGCCAGCTTGGCGGCGGTGGTGGCTCGCGACGCCCGGACTGTCGCCACGGCGTCGGCGACTTCCGCGTGAGGCAGGGCACGCATGTGTCGGACCACGCGTCGCTGGCGCCCGAGGGTAGCGGCGACCCGTTCGCACGGGTTGTCGGGCCGGTACTCCATGGCCACGGCCCACTGCATCACGGCGCGGATACGGTGGCGGACCCGTCGCGCCGTTTCCGGCTTCTCGTGCCAGATCGGGGCCAGAACCGCGAGGATGTCAGCGCTCGTGACCGCCGAGACCGGGCGGTTCCCGAACCGAGGGAACACGAACCGCTCTAGGCTTGCGGGCCAGTCCCGTGCGTGTTTCGGATTGCGCCAACCGGAGCGCTTCTGGTCCACCACGGCTGCGGCCGCCTCGGCGAACGTGGGGCCCCCCCTGGCGCGCCGCTTGTCGGCGAGCGGATCGCCGCCGGCACGTGCGATCCTCCGGTTGGCTAACGCCTGGGTCCGAGCCTCCTTCAACGAGACCAGCGGGAACCCGCCGAGACCGAGCTCGGACCGCCGACCACCGATCAGGAGACGCTGGATCCAGCGTCTGTTGCCGGACGGGTCGACCTGCAGGTACAGCCCCTGCCCATCACAGTAGCGGCCGGCCTCGGCGACGGCGCGGACGAAGGCGGCCGAGAGCGCGTTCTCGGGGTGGCGACCACGGGGCTTGGTTCTTCGCTGTCTCTTCGGGTATGGCATCACTGGCCATTATACCCCCCATTTAATGGGGGGTATGCTGACATTTCGACGGACCGTTCCGGACTCGGTTCAGCGGACGGTGACAGGAAGTCAAGATGCTGATTTGTAAAGGTTTATGGACACATGTGGACGCGTGGCGACGCGTCTGTACGGCACGAATATGGGGGACGTCTGGTCCACCACCCCTTCTTCATTGAGGTCTCGGGTCAAGAAGAATCATCCGTTTGATGGGGCATCAGCCCCGCATTCCAATCCCCAACTGGCGCCCTCTACGTCCGGCTCGCCGCCGGCGGAGCCGTCCACATGCCGACGGCCTACGCGGGAGCGGATCGCGCGACGATCCGACCGCCTGACGGGCCGAGGCCTCCGGACGCGCCCGTAGCGGCGGAAGACCTCTTCGGCGCGATCCGCTCGAAGGGCGTCGGGCGGGCGTCGGGCGGCCCCTCGCCTGTAGGTGATTGGCGCACCACGGGCCCGCGCCGGAGGCGGGCGGCAGCGTGTCGAGGACGCTGGGTCAGGTCGAGCCGAGCTGGAGAACGCCCTCGCTCACGAGTCGAGTCACGAGGGTCAGCTTCCCATCGGCGTCCAGGCAGTCGGGCAGGTCCTGGACGGCGAAGTCGTCTTGGGCGGTCGTCGCGAAGTGCAGGGCCGGCCAGGCGCCGGCGGGCAGCCGGAGCTCGCGGCCGCAGAACCGGAGGAGGCACGATTCGCCGTCCCGTGTCGCCTCGGTGAGCAGCCCGGCCCGGCGCCTGACCCGCGAGCCGGGCGTGAGCCGGTCCGTGCGTAGCCGCTGGCTCAACAGATCGGTGAACAGCGGCACGTCGGTGGCGAGGACCTCGTCGGCGAAGCGCCGCCAGACGACCTCGGGGTCGAACCGCGACTGCACGAGCGCCAGCTTCTCGGCGAACAGGCGCTCGCGCTCGGCGGCGGAGAGTCTTTCGCGAGCGAACCCGCCGGGGAGGTTCCGGCGCAGCGACTCCTCCTCGAGCGCCGCCGCGGCGACGCTCTCGACGAGGAACTCGGCCCAAGTGAACGCCGTGAGCCCGAGTGTGACGTGCAGCGACGCCTCGCCGGTCGAACGGGCCGAATGCATGATGCCGCGCGGCAGGTAGATGACGCTGCCCGGGCCGAGCTCGAACTCGTCGCTGACCTCGCCGGGGGGCGTGCCGGGCTCGAAGCGCTGGCGCCGGAGCGGCAGCTTCACCGGGGTGTCGTAGATCGACCAACGCTTCGTGCCGCTGACCTGCAGCACGAAGACGTCATGGGTGTCCCAGTGCGGAGCGAACCCCTGCGCCTCGGGCGGCGTGAGGTACACGTTGGTCTGGACCCGCGCCGAGAAGTGCCGCCCCAGCGCGACGCACAGCCGCGCCAGCGCCGGCACCCGCTTGTGGAGCTGGTTGAAGACGACGGTGGCGCCGTCGTCGAAGAGCCTCGCGACCTCGAGGGGATGGACCCGGCCGGTGTCGTTGGTGTACTCGCCGGTGGGGACGCTGCCGTCGCCGCGGACGAGGCCGATGTCGCGATGGCCGGCCGAGTGGGTCCCGAGCACGACGTCGAGGTCGGCCGCCGAGAGGAGCTCGGCGTAGTAGGGGGACGCCTCGCGCCGGACGTGAACGAGCCGTTGCTCGTAGTACTCGCGTTCGAACTCTTCGGTCGGCAGAGGATCGATGAGCCAGGCATACCAGTCGCGGTCGTTCGCGGGCCCCGGCCGGGCGTGGTCCGTCATCTTGCACGTACTCCGTGCAATCGCGGTTGATCGTACGGGGTTGCCGGGTGGTGGTCCCGGCGGTTGCGCGTCGGCTTGACAGGCATGACACATGCTACTACGATATTGAGACTCATTCGCATCTTCAAGGTCCAGGAAATCCAATGAACAGACTGGAGAACGGGGAGCCCGGCGCGAATCCTGAAGGCGCGCCGACGTCGCTGACGGACGAGGACATCACCACCGTCCGGGTCGATCGCCGCTCGTTCCTGTGGCGTGCGGTCGCGGCCGGGTCGGTCGCGGCGGGCGCCGCCCTGACCGCGGCCTGCCCCGGCGGGACCGATTCCGACGGCGGGGGCGACGCCGGTTCCCCGGCGACCGACTCCGATCAGGCGACCGACTCCGATCAGGCGACCGACTCCGATCAGGCGACCGATTCCGACGGCGCCCAGTAGGGAGCGCTCGCGACACCCGCCTGCCGTCTCCGGCACCGAGTCGGGCGCCCTTGAACCCGCGAGCCGCATCGCCCGGTCCCCTCTGGGCGGGCCGCCGCTGCCCCCCCGGCGTCGACGGCTTCCGCCCCGGGGTACGGCCAGCCATGTCCCTGCGCAACGCGATCTTCTGGGTCCATCTGGCGGTCGGCGTGGCCGCCGCCGTCATGATCCTCATCATGGCGGTGACCGGCGTCATCCTCACCTACGAGGCGCAGCTCGACCGATGGGCGCTCGGCGGCTATCGGGCCGATCCGGTCCCGGACACGGCGCCGCTGGGGCTCGACGAGCTGATCGCGCGCGCCGCCGGCGGCCCGCCGGCCGGTCTCGTCGCGTCCGTGGCCGTGGAAAGGGACCCGCGCGCGCCGGCGGTCGTCGAGTTCGACGGCGGAGCCACCGTCTATGTCGACCGCTTCACCGGCGAGCGGCTGGGCGACGGCGAGACGCGAACGCGGCGCTTCCTTCGCAGCGTCACTTACTGGCACCGGTGGTTCGCCCTCGACGGCGAGTACCGCATCGTCGGTCGCACGATCATGGCGACCGCCAATCTCGGGTTCCTCTTCCTGCTCGTCAGCGGGGTCTACCTCTGGTGGCCGCAGGCCGCCGGCCCCGCCGCCTGGAGACGCGCGCTGTGGTTTCGACGTGGCCTCAGGGGGCGGGCCCGCGACCTCAACTGGCACAACGTGATCGGCTTCTGGTCGGCGGTTCCGCTCGCCGTCATCGTCTTCAGCGGGGCCGCGATCTCGTATCAGTGGGTCGCCGACCTCGTGCATCGGCTGGCCGGCGACACGCCGCCGTTCCAGTCGGCGCCGCGAACGCTGCCGCCGGCAGCGCCTGGCGACCCGTCCGCTGCCGGGGATTCGGCGGCGCCGGTCGAGCTGCAGGCGCTGGCTGCAAGGGCCGGGGCCGAGACGCCCGGATGGCGGACCATCACGGTCTTCCTGCCCGAGTCGACTCACGGTCTCGTCGTGGTCGCTGTCGACCGCGGGACGGGGCGACAGCCGTCGAAGGCCGAGGATCTCGTGTTCGACCGGGCGAACGGCGCGCTGGTCGAGCGCGCCGGCTATCCGACCTTCAGCCGCGGCTTCAAGATCCGCAGGTGGCTGCGTTATGCGCATACCGGGGAGGTGTACGGCGTGATCGGGCAGTCGGTCGCCGGCGCCGTGTCCCTGGGCGCCGCGTTCATGGTCTGCACGGGCCTCGCGTTGAGCTGGCGCCGCTTCTTCGGCGCCGCCCGCCGAGGATGACGGCCGCGCAACGACGTCAGGACGCGGCTCGATCCGGCTTGATCCGGGAGCACGGCACCATCCTCTTGGACCTGCGGTACGCGAGAGGAGCCCGTCCGGCCTTGGCGCGCCCTCCCGGCCGCGCCGCCCGAGTTCCGTCGACGTCGCGTCGACCGCGGGCTTGCCGCGCCGCGTCCCCGCCGCGACGCGCGTCCTGGAGCCCCCCCGGCGGCCGGGTGAAGCGGAGCGGCCTCTCACGGCTGACGGGCGCTGAAGCCTGAAAGTCGGGCGAAGGGGCGGTCAGGCGTCCCCGGCGCCGTTGGCCCGCCGCGGGAGCAGGCTCCAGGCGATGCCCAGGTGCGGCGGGAGGGCCAGCGCGAGGAACGTCGCGTTGGGCTGGATCGAGGCCGGCGAGACCTGCCAGACGAGGCCGGCCAGACCCACGCCGGAGACCGCCGCGGCGAGGGCGAGGGCGCGGCCCCGCCAAGCCTCCGCGCGGGTCGACAGCGGCAGCAGCACGCCGAGGCCCAGCGACAGCGGATTGAAGAGGAACAGGTTCTCATTCCACCACGAGAAGGCGTGGTCCGTCGCCAGCAGCAGGACGAGGATGGTCCCGACGCCGCCGGCCAGGAAACACCAGGCGGCGGCGACCGCGAGGACACCGCGCCGCATTGCCGCCGAGGCTCGGACGCGGCGGGCGCCCGGCGCCGCGAACAGCGCCCCGAGCAGCACGCCCAGGGTCAGGTGGCGGCCGAGCCACGCCGGCGGTTCCTCGGGCGCCGGGGGGCGGCGGGACGAGTGGAGAATCTCCTCGGCCCGCACGAGCGGCCGCGTCTCCGCGCCCCGCGTGATGCGGACGCTCCGGATGCCGTCACGCAGCGCCATGGGCAGGAACAGCTCCTCCCAGGCCGAGATCTCCCGGTCGGCCGGGGCGCCGAGGGCCAGGTCCGTCCCGGTGTGGACGAGGGGAGCGACCCGGGTGAGGCGCCGCGTATGTTCCCGGTAGCTGAGCCCTGTCGCCCGCCCCTCGAACGCCTGCCGCAGCGCCCCGCCGAGCACTTGGTCGAGCAGGTCGCGCACCCGCGTCGAGCAGTTGTCGAGGAAGTACTGATAGATGAAGTCGCGGTTGCGGGGAAGGGCGTTCTCGCGCGCCGCGTCACGCAGCGTCACCCGCTCGGCCGGCGTGAGGTCCAGCTCCTGGAGGACCACCTCGCGGTCGGCCTCCCGGAACTGGTCGATCATGACGCGCGTGGGCAGCTCCGCCACCATGTAGAGCATGCGGCCCTGCAGGAAGCGCGCGATGAAGTCCGCCTGCCGGAAGTCGAAGAAGCCCCAGTTGTAGGAGACGTCGCGTCCGGTGCGGGTGTCCAGCACCCGGAGGGCGTTGTGGCCGTAGTGCTCCCACACGGCGTCGCCCGGGCCGGCCGTCACCAGCCAGACGCGCAGCTCGTTGCCGCGCGCGCCCGGCCCGGACGGGACGCTCGCGTCCGGGCCCGCCGCCCCCTGGTCCTGCGCGCCGGCAGGGGCCGCGCCGGCCGCGCCGGGGCTGACGCCGGCCAGCAGGGCCGCGGCGAGGGCCAGCCGGCCCGCCGGCCCGCATCGCGGCCGCCTCGAGCGGGCGGCCTGCCGTCGGGTCGGGAACGAGGCGGCGCGCGGTGCAGTGGACATCATCGCTTCATATAATCTCCCGGAGACCGGGATTCCGCGGCAGGAGCCTGCACCGTAGATCGGGTGCGGACCCTTGGGAAGTTCGGTTGGGCGCCACGCGGAGCCGCCCGCGACGCGTGATGGGCCGGGAGTCTGCGATGGGATCGGCGCGGCCCGTGGAGGGCCGGTCGGGCCGCAACCGGAGCCGCAGGCGACGATTCCGAGCGGAGGCAGTCGGAGGGAGAGACCATGCCGCATGCGTATCGAGTGCTCGTGACGGCGGCGCTGGCCGTGGCGTCCGCCGCGTCCGCCGCGGCCCAGGAACGGACGTTCCGGCAGACGATGGAGTTCCAGCCGGGGAGCCGCCTCGCGCTGGAGGCCGACCGGGGGAGCGTGCGACTGACGTCGTGGGATCGCCCGTCGGCGGAGATCGTCGCGCGCATCGAGCCCCCCGAGGGCGTCGACGAGGACTACGCGAGGCAGGCGGTGGACGGCACCGCCATCGAGGTGCGGGGCAACCGCCGTTCGACGCGCATCCGAACCGACTATCGCGGCGTGCCTCGGCGGCGGGGCCCGTTGCCGCGCGTGCACTATGAGATCCGCGCTCCGCGGCAACTCGATCTGGACCTCGAGATCGATCGGGCGGCGACGACGCTCGAGGGGTTCGAGGGGCGGTTGCTGCTCGACCTCGACCGGAGCGACCTCGACGCCGGCGACCTCGGGGGTTCCGTGACGCTCCGGTTCGACCGGGGCCGGTTCCAGGCGAGCGATCTCCGCGGGTCCATCGCAATCGCCCTCGACCGCGCCCGCGAGGTCGTGCTCGACGGGGTGCGGGGCGACCTGCGGCTGGACGCGGACCGGACGGACGTGATGCTGCGCGCTCTCGACGTCGAGGGCGACTCCGCGGTGGTGATGGACCGGGGCGACCTCGACGTCGAGCTCGCCGCCGACGGTGCGGTGACCATCGACGCCGCCACCACCCGCCGGACCGGTTTCTCGAGCGACCTCCCGGGGACCCTCGAGTCGAGCGGGGGCGGCTTCCGCGCGGACGTCAACGGTGGCGGTCCGGTGCTGCGCATCGAAGCCGACCGCGGCGCCGTCCGCGTGCGGATGCAGTAGTCCACGCCGTAACACGGCGTGGACTACTGTAGGGTTGGTTGGGCGCCGAGCGGAGCCGTTAGGCGACGCTGGGCGGGCGAGGAGTCCGCGCCGTAACACGGCGCGGACTCCTGTAGGGTTGGTTGGGCGCCGAGCGGAGCCGGCAGGCGACGCTGGGCGGGCGAGGAGTCGGCGCCGTAACACGGTGCGGACTCCTGGAGGATTGGTTGGGCGCCGAGCGGAGCCGTTAGGCGACGCTGGGCGGCTAGGCGTCGGCGCCATGGAACGGCGCGGACCTTTCACACCGCGGCGCCTGACGCCGCCGGGGAGCGTCGCCGCCGGGGACGCGGGCGCACCACGCGCCCGTCGCCGGCGTCCCGGTAGCCGAGGGCCTCGACCACCGGCCGGACGTCGGCGCGGGGACAGGACAGCCGCCGGCTCACCGGCTCGGCGGGGTCGAACCGGCCGCGCCGGGCGAGGCGCCGGAGTTCGCGGACGAGCCGTTCGAGGACGTCGGCGCGAACGGCCCGGACGCCGGCCACCGGGAAGCCGATGGCGGCGTAGAGGGCGGCCGGCCGCTCCGGCTCCGCCGGCATCGACACGGCCGAGGGCGGCGGGTGGGTGGCCTCGGCCGCCGCGCCCCAGAACGCCGCCGCCAGCGCGGCACGGCGCTCGACCGACTCCGCCTTCAACGCCCCCCGCAGATAGACCACGTGCAGCCCTAGACAGGTGCCGGCCTGCTCGAGGAGCCGCCGCTCCGTCGGGGTCAGGGCCTGAAGCTGGGTGCGCGCGTCGCGGGCGAGGACGGTGCCCAGGCCCTGCTCGATCTGGTAGACGATGCCGCGCCCGGCCGGCCCCAGGTCCCCGAGGCGGTCGGTCCGCAGCGGCGCGAGGATCTCGCCCGCGAGGTCGCGGGCCGCCGCGACCAGGCGACGTTCGACCCGGCGGCGCAGGCCGCGCGAGGTGGTGACGCCGTCGGACAGCACGACGTTCGGGCGGAGGAGATCGGCCCCCCGCACGAGCCGCCCGACCGGCCGCCCCGCGAACCCGATGCGCGCCCCCGCCTCGATCGCGATGTCCTCGTGCGGCGCGTCGATGAGCTGCTCGAGCCAGCCCTCGGACCGCGCAGACGCCGGGGACGGGTCGGGCACGAGTCGGGCGAGGACGGCGAACGGACTCGCGTCGCCGAGTTCCGCATCGTCGCGCGGGCGCGCCGCTCGGGGGGCGTTCCGCCGCGGATCGACGAATCGTTCCACCAGTCGCTCGTGCAACGTGTCGCTCAGGCGGTCCTCGATGGCCCGCGCGCGCGCCTGCCAGTGGCCGGCGTCGGCGACCCAGGCCGGGCGATGGGCGATGTACGTCCAGGTGCGGATGAACGCCAGCCGCGCCAGCAGGTCGTCGATGTCGCCGCCGGTCCGATCGAGGCGATCGAGCCGTTCCGCCAGCCAGTCCGCCGAGAGCCGGCCCGACGGGCCCGTCAACTGGCGGAAGACGTCGCCGAGGAGCTGCGCGTGGTCCTCCAGCACGAGCTGGCGGTAATCGGGAATCTGGCAGACGTCCCACAACAGCCGGACGCCGGCCTCGTCCCCGGCGCGGTCGCGGACCGCGGGGTCGAGGGCGAGGCCGCACAGGGCGTCGCGGTCGGCGCCGCGGGTCGCGAGGCGCAACCCGCGGCCGGGCGGCCGCCGGTGCAGCGACGCGACGAGGGCGTCGAGGCTCGAGAAGTCGAGCTCACGGTTGCGCCACATCACGCTCCGGGCGGCGGGGAAGCGGTGGCTCTCGATGGCCCGGACCACGCGGGGGGCGAGGTCCTCGGCCGGCGCGAGGGCGCCGAACGTGCCGTCGTTCAGGTGGCGGCCGGCGCGGCCCGCGATCTGGCCCAACTCGACCAGGTCGAGATTGCGGCTCGTGCGTCCGTCGAACTTGGTGAGCTCGGCGAACGCCACGTGGTCGACGTCGAGGTTCAGCCCCATGCCGATGGCGTCGGTGGCTACCAGATAGTCGACCTCGCCGCTCTGGTAGAGGGCGACCTGCGCATTGCGCGCGCGGGGGGACAGGGCCCCGAGCACCACGGCGGCGCCCCCGCGCCGCGCCCGCAGCCGTTCCGCGAGCTCGTAGACCCGCGCCATCGAGAAGGCGACGACGGCGGAGCGCGGCGGCAGCGCGCCGACCTTCAGGCGGCCTCGATGGCGCAGGGTGGACAGCCGCGTATGGGCTCGGACGGTGATGTCGGGGACGAGGGCCGTCACCATCCCCCGCACCGTGTTCGAGCCCAGGAACCAAGTCTCGCGCCGGCCGCGGGCGTGCAGCAGCCGATCCGTGAAGACGTGCCCGCGCTCGGGGTGGACGGCGAGCTGGATCTCGTCGACGGCGAGGAAGTCGACGCGCCGGTCCAGGGGCATCGCCTCGACCGTGCAGACCCAGTAGCGCGGCGAGGCGGGAGCCCGCTTCTCTTCACCGGTGACCAGGGCCACCGCCTGCTCGCCGGCCCGCACCGTCAGGGTGTCGTAGACCTCCCGGGCGAGCAGCCGCAGGGGGAGCCCGATCATGCCGGTGCGGTGCTCGAGCAGGCGCTCGACCGCGCGGTGGGTCTTGCCGGTGTTGGTCGGGCCGAGCAGGGCGACCAGCGGGGGGCCGGACGGTGGGGGATGCACAGGCACAGCGATGCCGCTCGCGGGGCCGCGGTATCCGCAGCGTCGGGGTCAGCCGCCGGGACGGCGCCGGTTCGCCCCGGCAGGGCGGTCAGCTCGACAATCGCCGCGTGGCGGCTCCAATCGGCGCCCGTCCGACCCGGCCGGAGCCGGCGCCCTTTCCGCGGCGCAGGCTGCCGGCGTCGTCGAGAGTCCGGCCGGGCCCCGAGGCGGTTCCGCCACGGTCGGCCGACGCTATCGAGTCTGCTAGAATAGCAGGCCGGATCCAAGCGCAGTCGACCGTGTCTTCGAAGGAGAGTCTGCGATGAGCGCCACGCGTGTTTCGGGACTTCTGGTCGCCGGTGTCGTCGTTCTCGGTTCCACGGCCCCGTCCACCGCGACCGCGCAGTCGGCCGTCGCGACGGCGTCGGACGCCGAGGTCACCTTCGCGCGGGACATCGCGCCGATTCTCCAGCGGAGCTGCCAGCAGTGCCATCGGCCCGCGTCGGTGGCCCCGATGTCGCTGCTCACTTACGCCGACGCGCGCCCCTACGCGCGGGCCATCAAGGCCCGGACCGCTCTGCGCAGCAACCGCGGAGCGATGCCGCCGTGGTTCGTCGAGCGCGACATCGGCATCCAGCACTACAAGAACGACATCTCGTTGAGCGAGGAGGAGATCGGGCTGATCGGCCGCTGGGTCGACGCCGGCGCGCCCCTCGGCAACCCCGCGGACATGCCGCCCCCCCTCGACTTCGGCGACGAGAGCGAGTGGGAGATCGGCGAGCCCGACCTGATCGTGGAGTCGCCGGTGGTTACCGTGCCCGCCGCCGCCCCCGACAAGTGGACCAACCTCGGCACCATCCCCATCGGGCTCACCGAGGACCGCTACGTGGCCGCGGTCGAGGTGAAGGAGTTCAACGACATCCCGCCGGACGGGACCGGCGACACCGTGGGCGGGCGCTACGTGTTCCACCACATGACCTACGGGGCGGTGGTCCCCGAGGGGGCGGACCCCGCCGACGCCACTCGGTTCCCGGTGCACGAAGTGGGGCGGAACGCCGACATCTTTCCTGAGAACGCGGGACGGCTGCTCAAGGCGGGCTCGTCGCTCGAGCTCGAGACGGCGCACCTGCACTCGAACGGACGGGAGACGCAGGCGCACCTCAAGTTCGCGTTCAAGCTGCACCCGAAGGGCTACGAGCCCGAGATCCGGCACGCCCGGACCCTCGTCGGCAACGGCGTCGACATCGACATCAGGCCGAACGAGACCTCTCAGGAGCTGCACGCCTACCGCGTACTCGACGAGCACACGCGGATCGTCTCGTTCGAGCCCCACCAGCACGCGCCGGGCACCCGCATGTGTCTCGAGGCGATCTGGGGGCACAACATCGAGACCCTGGCGTGCGTCGGCTACGACCACAACTGGGTCAAGCAGTACATCTTCGAACACGACTACGCGCCGCTGTTGCCGAAGGGCACGGTCGTCCACATCATCGGCTGGCTCGACACCACCGCGGCCAACCGCAACGTCGCCGACCCGCGGAACTGGTCGGGCGGCGGGCGCCGCTCGGTCGCCAACATGTTCATCGACCTCGGCGAGGCCCTAGAGCTGAGCGACGAGCAGTTCGAGCGCGAGATGGCCGAGCGTCGCGAGCGGCTCGGCCTCCAGCCCGGGGATCACCTGATCGGCTGCCCGCTGTGCATGGCCGAGTTCCCGTCGCAGCAGGTGCAGGTGGACGAGGGCAACGATCAGTGAGGGTGAACGCGAAGCGGTTCGTCCGGGCGTCGGTCGCCGTCGCCGCGCTCGTGGCCGTGGCCGCGGCGGCGGGGGCCCAGACGCGGTTCACCTACTCGCGGGGGCAGAGCGTGTACCCCGCCTACGAGGGGTGGTGGCCGAACGAGGACGGCACCTTCCGGATGTACTTCGGCTACATGAACTCGAACTGGGAGGAGGAGCTGGACGTGCCGGTCGGGCCCGAGAACCACATCGAGCCCGGAGGGCCGGACCGGGGGCAGCCCACCCACTTCTATCCCCGGCGGAACCTGTTCCTCTTCACCATCGACGTGCCCGCCGACTTCGGCGACCGGGAGGTGGTCTGGACCCTGACCACGAACGGCCGGACCGAGCGCGCGTACGGATCGCTGCGCACCGACTACCTGCTCGACGCGCAGACCATCGGGACTGAGATGGGAGCCAACTTCGGCCGCATCCGCGACGAGTGGCGGGAGAATCGGCCGCCCGAGCTCGCCCTCGGGGTCGACCAGCCGCGGACGGTGCGGGTCGGGCAGCCGCTGACTCTGGTCGCGTTCACGAGCGACGACGGGATACCGTCGGGCAGCTACACGCCGCCCGAGCCCGAGCCCGGCCAGCCGCATCCCGCCTACCGGCCTCCCCAGCAGATCGTGCCGGGCAACCCGCCGGGACTGCGGTTCTCGTGGATCGTGTACCGGGGCGACGCGTCGAAGGTGAGCTTCAACCCCCGTCAGCTCAAGACCTGGCAGGACACGCGGGTCTACTCGTACTCGCCGTGGTCGCCGCCCTACATCCTGCCCGACGTGCCCGAGGACGGGCGGTGGGAGGTGCAGGCGACGTTCGACGAGCCCGGCACCTATGTGCTGCGGGCGATGGCCGGCGACAGTGCGCTGACGACGAGCGAGAACGTGACGATCACCGTTACCCCGTGAGCGGGGCGGCGGCCACGGCGGGAGAATGTGACGACTACGTTACCCTTGACGCGGTGACGTCGATGGGTGCGCCCGGCCACGCGTCGGTGCGGTGGACGCGGCCTGCAGGGATGGCCGGGGCGCAGGCCGCCGGCGGCTTTGCCGGATCCGGGACGGAAGGCGGTTGGAAGACTGATGGGTGACGCCGCGGGCAACCACGTGCCGGGCCTTGAGAACCGGTCGTAGCGGTGGCGGCGAAGGCGGCGGAAGAAGGAGACTGACGACGATGACGAAGTGGCAGAGCGCGCGGGCCGGTGCGTTGCTGGCGGTGCTGGCGCTGGGCGCCGGCGGGGCGGCGGCGCAGGACGTGCCGCGCGCCTTCGACGGAAACCCCGACCTGAACGGGGTCTGGCAGGCCATCGGCACCGCGCACTGGGACATCCAGGACCACCCGGCGAGCGCGGGACCGCCCGACATGGGGGCCATCGGGGCGATTCCCCCCGGCCAGGGCGTGGTCGTGGGCAACGAGATCCCCTACCGTCCGGACGCCCTGGAGCAGAAGCAGCGGAACTTCGAGAACCGGTGGACGGACGACCCCGAGGTGAGGTGCTTCATGCCGGGCGTGCCACGGGCCACGTACCTGCCGTACCCGTTCCGCATCATCCAGGGTGACCGCGCGATCATGTTCGTGTACGGGTTCGCCGATGCGAACCGCACCGTCCACATGGACAAGGAGAACCCCGAGCCCCCGCCTCTCGACACATGGATGGGCCGGTCGCACGGACGCTGGGACGGCGACACCCTGGTCGTCGAGGCCGAGGGCTTCAACGGCGAGCAGTGGTTCGACCGCGCCGGCAACTACGCCAGCAACGGTCTGCGCGTCACCGAGCGCTACACCCCGATGGGGGCGAACGCCATCTGGTACGAGGCGACCATCGAGGACCCCAACGTCTTCACCCGCCCCTGGACGATGGAGATGCCCCTGTACCGGCGTCTCGAGCCGAACGCGCAGGTATTGGAGTACAAGTGCGTGGAGTACTCGGAAGACCTGATCTACGGGCATCTCCGCCGCGTGCCCACTCGCTGATGCGTCGGGATGTCCCCCGAGAGTCCCGTCGCGAGGCCGCAGTGGCTCCTGCCGCGGCTTCGAGCTGTTCGAGTTGAATTGAAGAGAGGCAACGCACGATGAACCGGACCAGAAACGTCTTGCTCGCCGCGGCGCTCCTCGCCCCGGCCCCGGCCCTCGCCGCCGACTACCACCACGTGCAGCTGACGACCTCGAACGCCACCGAGGCCGTGGGCTGGTACACGCGCTACCTCGACTGCGAGCCTGTCGCCGACCGCGACGACGCGGTTCTGTGCGGCGGGGCGGAGCTGGTGTTCGACTCGCGTCCGACCCTCGGCAGCAGCCAGCGGACGGGCATCGACCACATCTCGTTCTCTTACCGCGACCTGACCGCGAAGATGGCCGAGCTCGAAGCGGTCGGCGTGCGCGGCTCGGGGGTGCGGCTGCAGCGCTTCGACGACGGGTCGCCCCTGCGCGAGGTGCCGGGGTTGTACCAGCACGGCTACATCTTCGATCCGTGGGGCACCCGCATCGAGCTCGTCGAGGACGCCGACACCGTCGGGTTCCACCACATTCACCTGAGCGCCACCGATCCGGCCGCCACCCTCGCGTGGTACCGGGAGCGTTTCGGGGGAGAGAGCGCCCGTCTGCATGACCAACTGGACGGCGTGCGCATGGGCGACATCTGGCTCTTCGCGATGGAGGCCTCGGCGCCGCCGGCCCCGACGGCGGGCCGCTCCATCGACCACATCGCGTTCGCGGTGCCCGAGATGGACGCGGCGGCGGCCGAGCTCCGGGCGGACGGCGTCGCCTTCCTGAGCGAGCCGGCCGTGCCCGAGGGCGGCCGCACCGCCGCCCGGCAAGCGTTCATCAGCGGCCCCGACAACGTCCGCCTCGCCGTCGTCGAGGAGGGCTTCGCGGGGGTCGACGTTGCTTTCGACGCGCCGGTCGACATCACCACCGAGCTGCGGGAGTACACCGTGCCCCGGACGCCGTGGGGCGTGCCCGACTTCCAGGGCGTCTGGACCGGCGACGCCGCCCACGGCATTCCCCTCGAACGGCCCGAGGATCTCACCGAGACCGAGGTGCTGACGGCCGAGCAGGCGGCGGCGCGTCGCGAGCGGGGGACCCTCGGCAGCATCTGGGGCTACGAGTCGGAGTGGCGCGACACGACCCTCGGCTACGTGCGGTCGGCGCCGTCGCGGCAGGTGGCGATGGTCGTCGACCCGCCCGACGGCCGGCTGCCCGCCCGCACTCCCGAGGGCGAGCGGCTGCTCGCCGAGGCGCGGGCCGCTCGCCGGCCCATCGCGGCGGGCCCCGAGGACCTCAGCTCTTGGGTGCGCTGCATCACCCGGAGCCTCGTCCCGACGCCCGGCGTCTACAACAACGGGCTCCAGATCGTGCAGGGGCCCAACCATGTCGCCCTCCAGCGCGAGATGATTCACGAGACCCGTGTCGTCCCCACGGACGACAGTCCGCACGTGGGTGACGACATCACGTCCTGGCTGGGCGACGCGCGGGGGCGCTGGGAGGGTGACACGCTGGTCGTCGAGATCCGCAACTTCAACGGCAAGGCGCCGTACCAGGGGTCGAGCGACGCGCTGACGATGACCGAGCGCTACACGCGGACCGGTCCCGACACCCTCGAGTACCAGTTCACGATCGACGACCCCGTCGTGTGGACCCGGCCGTGGACGGGCATGTTCACGTTCGTCAGGGACGACTCGCAGTACGAGCTCGTCGAGTACGCGTGCCACGAGGGCAACTACGGGATGACCAACATCCTGAGCGGCGCCCGAGCGCGTGACGCGGAGGCGGCGGGCGACGGCCGGTAGAGCGGCTCGGGCGTGGTCGCTCCAATGGAGCGACCACCGGATCGGACGCGATCGGGAGAATCGGACGGCAACCGATGAACCGGGCGCGAGCGGAGTTCGGGCGCGATCGATCGGTCGGGCGCGAGCGGTGGATGCCGGTGCTGGCGGCAGATCGTCGCGAGGATGGCTCGACGCCAGCCCGGATCGGACGATCGGAGTTGGACGGCGGCCGCCGGAACGGCAGGCGGCGCATCTTCAGGAGCGAGGTAGGGGCAATGAGAAAGAACATGTTCGTGCTGGCCGCGGTGGTCGGGGTCGGCCTGCTCGCGGCGACCGCCCAGGTCGTGGCGCACCACGCGTTCGCGGCCGAGTTCGACGCCAACCGGCCGGTCCGGCTGCAGGGCAAGATCACCCGGATGGAGTGGATCAACCCGCACTCGTGGATGCACCTCGAGGTGACCAACGAGGACGGGACGGTCGACAACTGGATGATCGAGGCGGGCCCCCCGGGAGCCCTCGTGCGCCGCGGGTGGCGGAAGGACTCGGTGCTGCCCGGCACCGAGGTGTTGGTGGAGGGCTACCAGGCTCTCGACGGCGCCCTGCGGGCCAACGGCCGTGACGTGACGTTCCCCGACGGCCGCCGGCTGTTCGCGGGGTCGTCGGGCACCGGCGCGCCGCTCGACGGGCGCGATCCCACCGAGCAGCGGCGGTAGGCTGCAGCCTGCCGGCAGCCTTCCTCGGGCTGTCCACCCCGGGACCGGGCGGGGCGGCGCTCCATGCCGCCTTGCCTCCCGGCCTCCGTCCGCGGGTTCAGCCGCGGCCACGACCGATCGACGATCGGCAGCTGGGGGATTGACGGCGCGCCAACGGTCTGCAAGTCTGCCGGCGGCCTTCCTTGAGCTGTCGCGCGAACGCGTCGGAGTGGGGCACCGACACGGGGTCTGCAGTGGTGATCACGCGGTCGCTCGCCGCGGTCGCCACTTCCCACGTCACCACCGCGCCCGGTCCCGCAGCGCCTCGCGCCCTGGGGACCCGTGCACGCACAAGACTCATGCGACGAACGCCTCGAGTCGACCTTCCTGGTCCGCCTCCCGCGAGCAGGTCGCTCACCGCGTTCTCGTCAGAGTGTCGACCCGGCGGCCGGGTGTCCCGTCGCCCCCGCCGTGGGTGAGGGCGGGGCCTGCCGGCTCGTGGGCCCCCAGTCGCTCGGCGCCCGGCTGGCGCGGGCCCGCCCCACGCCGGGGCCGGTCATCGGCGCCGCCGACGCTTCCGCCGGCCCGCCGGCAAGCGACGTCAGCAGCTTGCGCAGCAGCCCCGCCAGTGCTTGCCGCTCCTCCGGCCGAAGCGCCTCGTCCAGCACTTGGTTCTGGTTGTCCACATAGGCCGTCGTCACCCGGTCGACGAGCTCCCGTCCCCGCTGCGTCAGCTCGATGCGGATGCCCCGCCGGTCCGTGGGGTGCGCGGTGCGCTCGACCAGACCCGCCCTCTCGAGCCGGTCGATACGGTTCGTCAGCCCGCTCGAAGTCACCATCAGCGAGTCGAGCAGCTCGCGCGGCGACGGATGCTGGTCGGGCGAAGTGCGGACGGCGGCCAGTAGCAGAAACTCGACCTCGCTCAGGCCGAAACGGCTCAGGACCGCCTCGGCGTTCTCCTCGGCGACCCGCGAGAGTCGGCTGACGCGCGCCAGCACCGCCAGCGACGAGACATCGAGGTCGGGGCGCTCCCGCGACCAGTGCTCCATCATGAGGTCGATGGCTCCCTTTTTCATGGCAAGCGCATTATACACTATCAAAAAAATCACCCAAAAGTCTTGACATGGGATATCTCTGTGGTAAGCTACTTACATCGATGGCACATTCGGAAGGGAGGACAACCTTGACTCCGATGCGACGCAGCACCAACGCTCCGGTACGAAACGCACATCCGCGCCTCCGTCTCGTTCCGCCGACTCGGAACCCTTACGAGGCGCTGCAGCGCGAGAGCCGCAACGCCGGGCTCCGGCAGCCCCATGCCGGCTACCGCCGACTCGTGCGCCGGCTCTGGCGGCGGGCCGCGTAGCCCGGTAGCGGGAGTCTGCGGAGACACTGGCGGGACCGGTCGGACGTGGTCCTCGACATCCGCGGCTTCAACGACCTCGGCTAGGGCGCCTGCCCGAAGCCGTCGTATAGTAGTGGCAGGAGCGCTGCCTGGAGGCATCAGCGGGGAGCACTGATTGATCCCGCTGGCGCCTCCGGGAGCGCCGGACCCCGAACGCCCTCCCTCCCCGGCGCTACAGGCCGAACTGTGATGCAAAAGGTCGTTACCTATTCAATCCTCCTCGTCGTCGGCCTCGCACTCTCCCAGGCGCTGCCCGCACTAGCCGGTGACGCTCACGACGCCGTCGCCACCGCCGTACGCGTGCTCACGATGATCGGCCTCGCCTTCATCATGATCCACGTGGGTTTCGAGTTCCACATCGACAAGTCCAACTTGAGACAGTACGGCTGGGACTACGTGGTGGCGTTCACCGCCGCGTCGTTCCCGTGGATTCTCGTGACCGGCTACTTCATGCTCGCGATGCTGCCACCGGAGGCCTGGACCGACGCGGAGGCCTGGAAGGAGACCCTGCTGGCCGGCCGCTTCGCCGCACCCACGTCCGCCGGCGTCCTCTTCAGCATGCTGGCCGCGGCCGGCCTGGGCGCGACTTGGCTCTTCCGCAAAGCGCGCGTCCTGGCCATCTTCGACGACCTGGACACGGTGCTGCTGATGATCCCGCTGAAGATGCTGATGGTCGGGATCGCCTGGCAGCTCGGCCTGATCGTCGTGCTGATGGCGCTGCTGCTGGCTCTGGCCTATCGGTGGCTGCACCGGGCGACGATGCCGGTCACGTGGCGCTGGGTAATGCTCTACGCCGTGGTGATTGTGGCCGCCAGCGAGATGCTCTATGCCTGGAGCACCATCGTCGATCCCTCGGTGCCCATTCACATCGAAGTGCTGCTCCCGGCGTTCGTCCTCGGCTGCATGGCCCGCCCCGCGACCGCACGCCCCGACGCCGAGGCCGAGGCGGTCGAGTACGCGCTGCACGACGTCCTCGGGCAGCCGCAGGAACGACGGGTGGCCACGTTCGTTTCCGGCGCCTTCATGGTGCTGGTGGGAATGAGCCTCCCCCCGATCTTCGGCGGTCCGGACGCGGAGCACCCGGCGCCGGCGCCCGCTTCGCTTCACGCCGCCGCACCGGCCAGCGTCGTGGACGATCCGACTCTTCTCGGGGGGGAGGAAGACGGGCGCTACACGGAGACCATCACCGGGAGCCAGCCGAGCCTCGGGTGGCGCGCGATCGCGATGCACGTGCTCGTCCTGACGGTCCTGAGCAACCTGGGGAAGATGTTTCCGGCTTTCTGCTATCGTCGAGAGGCGCACTGGAGACACCGTCTGGCGGTGGCCATCGGCATGTGGCCGCGCGGCGAGGTCGGCGCCGGAGTGCTCGTGCTCAGCGTGAGCTACGGCATCGGCGGGCCCATCGTCACCGTGGCCATGCTGTCGCTGGCCCTCAATCTGGCTCTGACGGGGGTCTTCATCCTGTTCGTCAAGCGGCTCATCGAGGGCGTGCCGGAAGGCCCGCCGGCGCTGGTCCGCGCTCCGATCGCCAGCCACGCGGAACGACGTTCCGGCTGAGTGGCATCGTGAAGACGGCACGAACCGCCTCTTCTCGCGTCCGGCCGCCAACGCAGAATCGTCACGGCAACTCGTCGCCCGGCGACCGGTGAGCCCGTCGAACCGGGCTGGTCGAGTCCCTCGGGGTGCGAGCCCGTCAGGACAATCTCACGACCGCCTCTCGCGTGCGGCCGTCGCGCAGCATGGTCACCGTCACGTCGTCGCCTGGCCGGTAGCGGTCGAGCACCGCCCGCAGCTCCGCCCGCGAGGCGATGGGCTCGCCGTCGATCGCCTGGACGATGTCTCCCACTTGGGTGACCCGCCGTCCGTCGCGGGAGATGACGGTGCCGCGCAGCCCGGCTTCGGCGGCGCCGGTGCCGCGCTCGACGTCCACCACGAGCACGCCCGACGTACGCAGCCGGCCGAGCACGAACCGGCTGAGTTGGCCGCGTCCGTCCATCCGGATACCCAGGCGGGGCGGGGTGTACTCGCCGTCCTCGATAATCTGCGGCACGACCCGGCTCACCGTGTTCACGGGCACCGCGAACCCGACGCCGGCCGACGCCCCCGAGGGGCTGGCGATCGAGGTGTTGACCCCGATCAGGCGGCCATCGCTGTCGAGCAGCGGCCCGCCGGAGTTCCCGGTGTTGATGGCCGCGTCGGTCTGGATCACGTCCTCGATCGGCGTGCCGTCGAGCCCCTCGATCCGCCGGCCGAGGGCCGAGACGATTCCGGTGGTGAGCGTTGCGCTGAGACCGAAGGGATTGCCGATGGCGTAGGCGCCCTGCCCGACCCGCAGCGCGTCGCTGTCGCCGATGGTGACGGGCCGCAGCGTCGACGACGGGGCATCGATGCGGAGCACCGCGAGGTCGTGTGACGCGGACCATCCCACAAGCTCCGCGTCGTAGGTGGACTGGTCGGCCATGACGACCTCGACTGCGTTGCCGCCGCGGACGACGTGGGCGTTGGTGATGACGTGCCCGTCCCCGTCCCAGACGAAGCCCGTGCCGGTCCCCTGCGGGATCTCGCCCACGGTGCGTCCGAACCAGTCGCTGCGGCGCGTCAGGGTGGTGATGTAGACCACGGAAGGGCTGGTTCGTTCGAACAGCTCCACCGCGACCTGTTCGTGCAACCGCGGCGTCGGCGCCGGCGACCCTGGCCGTTCGGAGCGCGTGGGCGACGGTGGCGCCGCGGAGAGTTCGTGCGTGTGTGGCGGCTCGTCGCGGGCGCAGGCAACGGCGAGAATCGCCAGGACGGCCGCGAGCGACGCGCCGCATGGGCGGAACCGCGGTGCGCCGGGACGGCGGCTTGAGTCTCTCATGTCTGCTCCCGGAGATGCGCGCTCGGACGAGCGCCGGAGATGGTCGTGCGGCCTGGCGGTCGCGGCCGGGGTGGTGTTGCACGCCCGGCCGCAGACCCGCCAGGCCGCCCTCGGGGGTCGGGTCGGCCCGTCGCCGAAGTCCCGTTACCGCGCCTTCCTCACTTGGAGGAACAGGCGTGTGTCGCGCCGCTGCACGAGGATGAACGCCGTCGCGCCAGCCTCGACGGCATCGAGGGCGGCGGCGGTCTCCCCGGCCGAGGTGACTTCGACCCGATTGACGGTGAGGATGACGTCGCCCGCCTGCAGGCCTCCCGCCTCCGCGGTGCTCCCCGGTTCGACCTGGGCCACCACCGCGCCGGCCGTGTCGGCTGGCACGCGCAGGTCGCGCATGGACTGCGGGGTCAGGTCCTGCAGGGTGATGCCGAAGCCCACGGTCGGTTCCGCCGTCACCGCCGCCGCCGCGCTGCGGCCCTCGGCGTCGAGGTCCAGCCGGCCGATGGTGACGTCGAGGGCCGACCGACGCCCGTCTCGGACGATGTCGACGTCCACGCGGGTGCCGGGTCTCGTGGTGACCACGCGGCCCTGCAGGTCGCGCGCGTCCGACACCGGTTCGCCCGCGTAGCCCACGATGACGTCGCCGGGCTCCAGGCCCGCGGTCTCGGCGGGGCCGTCGGGAGCGACGGTCGAGACGATGACGCCGCGGGGCGCGTCGAGCCCCAGCACCTGGTAGGCGTCCGCCGGCACGTCCGTGATCCGCACGCCCATGACGCCCCGCGTCACGTCTCCGCCGCGAAGCTCGTCGAGCAGGTCGAGCAGGGTGTTGCTCGGCACCGCGAAGCCGACCCCCGCGTTCGAGGCCTGGTTGCTCATGATGGCGGTGTTCATGCCGATGACCTCACCCTGGATGTTCAGCAGGGGCCCCCCGGAGTTGCCGGGGTTGATGGCCGCGTCGGTCTGCAGCATCTCGTTGGTGCGGCCCGGGGCCGACTGCATCGGTCGGGCGAGGGCGGACACGACCCCGACCGTCACGGTGTGGTGGAGGCCGAAGGGAGCGCCGATGGCGACCACCCAGTCGCCGGGCTCCATCCGGCTGGAGTCGCCGAACCGGGCGGCGGAGAGCGGACGTTCCGGGCGCTCGACGAGCTCGATCAGGGCGCTGTCGGTCAGCGCGTCGCGGCCGAGCACGCGCGCCTCGAAGCGCTCGTCGTCGCCGAAGAACTGGACCTCGATGGCCGTCGCGTTCTCGACGACGTGGTTGTTGGTGAGGATGAGGCCGTCGTCGTCGATGACGAAGCCTGTGCCGGTCGCGGTGAGTGGTGTGCTTCCTCGCTCGCCCCGGTCGCCGTCGCCCTCGCCCGACCGATCCCGGTTGAGGCCCGGCGGGCCGCCGAAGAAGCGCCGGAAGAACTCGTCGCCGCCGAAGAACTCGTCACCGCGACGGAAGAACCGTTCGCCGCGCGAGAAGTCGTCGATCCCGACTTGCGCTCGCGACTGCTCGGTCCAGACGGTCACGACCATGTCGGTCTGAGCCTCGGCGATGTCGCGGAAGGTGGTCGTGGTGAGGTTGCCGTCGACGAGGGCGGCGGTCGACGCCGACCGTTCGAGGTTGTTCGCGGTCAGAGTCGGGGCCAAGGCGATCGTGGCCGCGACGACCACGGCGGAAACGAAGGTGGTTCTCGATCTCGACATCGTCTTTTCCTCCTGTGGGGCGCATGCCCGCTACACGCGGCATGGCCACTCCGCGCTCGGTGTTCAGTCCAGCCCTTCCAGTGGGCGCGACGGGCGACGCCGCGCTCCCCGGGATGTGCCCGCCCGGAGCGACCCCGAATGGAGAAGGGTCACTCCGAAGCGGGTGGTTGGCCGCGCCTCACGCAGCGCGCGGCACGCCGTCGCTGCTGCCGGCGCCGACGGCGATGCGCCGCGGCTTGGAGGCTTCGGCCACCGGCAGGGACAGCTCGAGCACGCCCCGGTCGTAGTGGGCGGCGACGCGGTCGGCGTCGACCTTGGCCGGCAGCGTGAAGGTCCGTTCGAAGCGGCCGTAGTGGAACTCCGAGAGGTGTCCCTGGCCGTTCTCCTCGGAGCGCGTGCGCACGCCGGAGATGGTCAGCGTGTCGCCCTGCAGGTCGACGTGCACGTCCTGGGGATCGATGCCCGGCAGCGCCACCCGGAGCCGCCAGCCGTCGTCGCTCGAGTGGATCTCGGTGGCGGGAACCCAGGCCGCGTTCCGCGTGTCGGGTCGTTCGTCGCCCAGGTAGCGACCGAACACCTGGTCCATCTGGCGGTGCAGGCCGTTCAGTTCCTCGAACGGGTTCCAACGGGTCATGTTCAGCATTCGGGTCCTCCTTCCTGAGCGTGCCTGTTCGGCGTCATCTGCGCGCCGCCCATTGTCGGCACAGGTGAGTTGGTTGTGAGCAGATTATATGACTGCTCCATTGCGCTTACAGTGGGTAGGACGTAGGTTAGGCCGAAATGGTTCCCCTGCGGTGCAAGAAAAACGTGTGCCCGATTTCGCGAGGCCTGGGCGGGGCGGGGGGGGGGGGGGGCGGGCTCTCGTCAGGTGCCCGAGGTGCCGGCGACGCGCAGCGGCCGCGACGAGTCTTCGCGACGCTGCTCCAGGGCGCCGGGGCGGAGGTGTTCGCCCCTCTGCGGGAAGGCGGTCTCGATGCCCTCGCGGCGGAACCGGTGGCCCTCGGCGGGGCGCCGGCGCGTAGGCTCGCAGCCGGGGCGAGGCGCCAGGCCGGGTGCCGGTCGGGGAGGCGGACAAGGACGTGGCGGGGCCGTCAGTCGGGGGCCTTCCCGTTCCTGCCGTACTTCCCCTGCCACTCGTCGATATGCGTCCTGTCGGACAGCGGGACGTTCGTCCGGTACGCCGCGCGCGCGATCGCGTGGGCGGCGACCGGAGCCGTCACCAGCAGGAAGACGACCGTGAGGACCGCGATGGCGGTCTCGGCCGTACTCCTGAAGTACAAGGCGGCTGCCCCGAACACCAGGCCGACGCCCAGCGTGCCCGCCTTGGTGGAGGCGTGCATGCGAATGAGCACGTCCGGCAGGCGCAGGATGCCGAGCCCGGCGACGAACAGGAAGAAGCCTCCGGCCAGAAGGCACGCGGCAACGATCAGATCCAACCACGGCGTGTCAGCTGCCATCGGTATCTTCCGTTCCTTCGGCGGCCCCCCTGCGATCCGGCGGCTCGGTCGTGCGCTCGACGTACCAGGCGAAGGCGACCGTCGCCAGAAAGGCCACTAGCGCCAGCGCCACCGCGATGTCGAGAAAGTCGGGCTCGGTGTGCGTGATGGCCAGGAGGCCCGCGATGGCGACCGCCAGTACCGTGATGAGGTCGACCGACACGACGCGATCCGGCAGGCTCGGCCCCTTGATGAGGCGTACGAACGAACAGGCCAGCCCCAGCACGGTCAGGACCAGGGTGATGTTCATCGCCCACACGACGACCTGCGAATGCCCCGCCGGATCCGTCACTGCATGGCCTCCCGGACCAGGCGTTCGAAGCCCCCCTTGATCCGCCTTCGCGTCTCGTCCGGGTCGTCGACGAACATCTCGTGCACGTAGAGCGTCGTTCCGTCCGGGCTGACGTCGAGGCTCAGCGAGCCGGGCGTCAACGAGATGAGATTCGCCAGCACCGTGATCTGTAACGGATCCTCGATGTCCAGCGGCACCGCCACGATGCCCGGGCGGGACCCCTGTGCGGGCGTGATCACGTCCCAGGCGACCTGCAGGCTCGAGACCGTCAGCTCGTACAGGAAGTAGGCTCCCAGACGGGCCGCCAGCAGCACCCGTTTGAAGTAGGGGGTCTGCCCGAACAGGGAGCTCGACAGGCTCAGGGCCGCGAACGCGAGAACGAAGCCCTGGAGGAAAGTCGCCGCGTCGAAGGTTCCGACCAGCGCGCACCAGCCGCCGGCGAGCAGCAGGTTCATCTGGAAGAGCTTCATTCCGCGTCGTCTCCGTAGCCGGGCGCGGTGACCGCGGCGCCGCCCCCACCGAGCACGGCTTCCACGTAGTTCGAGGGGGTCATCAGCTCGGCGGCGGCTCGTTCCGCCAGCACGTAGAGAGGCCGGGCGTAGAGACCGATCGCCAGCGTGACGATCGCCAGCGTCGCAATGGGAGCCAGCAGCAGCCACCGCCGCCGCGGCGTGAGCGGGGGCGGCGGCTCGGCCTCGTCCGGCCGCGCCTTCCAGAAGGCGTTGAGCCAGATCTTGGTCATCGAATACGCGGTCAGCAGACCCACGGTCAAGGCGACGCCCGCCATGACGAACTCGTCACGCTCGATCGAGGCCTGGATCAGCAGCAGCTTGGCCCAGAAGCCGGACAGCGGCGGGAAGCCGGCCAGCGAGAACGCCGGTACGAAGAACAGGGCCGCGAGCAGCGGCCGGTCGCGGTAGAGCCCGCCGAGCCTGTCGAGGTCGGTCGAGCCGGCCAGCCGATTCACGGCGCCGGAAACGAAGAAGAGGTTCGCCTTCACGATGATGTGGTGGATGACGTAGAAGATGCCGCCCAGCAGCCCCGCCGTCGTGAAGAGCGCGAGGCCCAGGATCATGTAGCCGATCTGGCTGATGATGTGGAACGACAGGATGCGCCTCAGCTCGTTGCGCGACGCGGCGCCGAGCACGCCGGTGACCATCGTCAGGCCCGCCACCCAAAGCAGCAGCTCGTGCGTGTACCCGACGTCGTGCCGGAAGATCAGCGTGAAGAAACGCATCAGCGCGTAGACGCCGACCTTCGTCAGGAGGCCGGAGAAGACGGCCGAGACCGCGGTCTGCGGCGTGTGGTAGCTGGCCGGAAGCCAGAAGAAGAGCGGGAACACCGCCGACTTCAGGCCGAACGCGATGATGAACACCATGGCGACCAGGGTGAGCAGTCCCTGGTCCTCGACCTCCCGCACCCGCAGGTGCAGGTCCGCCATGTTGAGCGTGCCCGTCAGTCCGTACAGCAGTCCGATGCCGCTCAGCAGCAGCGTCGTCGCGATGAGGCTGAGGGCGGCGTAGCGCACGGCTCCGTCCAGTTGGGCGGGTCTTCCTCCCAGTACCAGCAGGGCCAGCGAGGCGATCAGCATGACCTCGAACCAGACGTAGAGATTGAAGACGTCTCCCGCCAGGAACGCGCCGCACACGCCGGCCAGCAGTGCGTGCAGCAACGGATGCAGGGCACGGGAGAGCTGGCCGGGCCGGGTGTCTCCGAAGGCGTAGACCACGGTGGCCATACCGATCAGGGCCGTGACCGCGACCATCGCCGCGCTCAGGTGGTCCGCCACCAGGGTGATGCCGTAGGGCGCCGGCCACCGGCCGATCTGGACCGACGCGATGCCGTCCCGCCACACCGTCGACAGCAGGCCCGCGGCCGCGGCCGACAGGCCGACGACGCCGGCGAGGCTCACGGCGCGTTGCGCCCTCTCGCGGCCGCGGCCGGCGAAGCCGATGACGGCCGTGGCCAACGGGATGACGATGGGAAAGACCAGCAGCCAATTCAATCGACCGACCCCTGCCCCGCATCCGTTCCCGCGTCCGCCGACAAGGGCTCCGCGGCTCGCATGTCGTCGGTGTCCACGGTTTCCAGCTCCTGATAGGTCCGGAAGGCGAGCACCAGCGCGAACGTGAGCAGACTGAAGGAGATCACGATCGCGGTCAGCATCAACGCCTGCGGCACCGCGTTCGAGATGCCGGGAGGGGGAAGCGACTCTCCCAGTGCAATCAGCGGCGGCCGGGCGCGCGTCATGCCGCCGCTGGCGAAGATCACCAGGTTGGCGGCATGGGAGAGCAGGGCCAGCCCGAAGATGAACCGCACGAAGTTGCGGCTGAGCATCAGATAGACGGTCGCCGCCATCAGGACGCCGACCAGGATCGCGATGATTGGTTCCATCAGTGATTTTGCCCCGCCGCCCGCCTACTACCGCTCCTTGAGGCCGATGACGAACGTCAGCACGACGCCGATGACGACGAGGTAGACACCGACGTCGAACATCACCGGCGTGCCGAGCTTTATCCCCGCCGGGACTCCCCATTGGCCGGTCAGGAACGGCGCGGCATCCCGGATCGATCCGACGAAGCCTGACGCGATGGCCACCGCCAGGCCGACGGCGCCGACCGCGCGGGGGTCTACGCGCAGTATCCCGCGGGCCGCCTGCGGGCCGAAGACGAACGCGTGCAGGCTGAACGCGATCGCCGCGACCAGCCCGCCGACGAAGCCGCCGCCGGGGTGCTCGTGGCCCCGCAGCAGCAGGAACACGGAGAACACGAGAATCAACGGGACCAGTCGGCGAGTGGTTTCCCGCAGGATCATGGTGTTCAGGATGTCGCCGTCCCCCGCGCCGCGCGCCGCCGCTGTCGCCGTGCCCCGCCGCGGCGCACCCTCCCGCCGCCGGGGACTCGGCAGCAGGAGAGCGAAGACCGCCGCGCCGGCGATTGCGAGCACCGAGATCTCTCCCAGCGTGTCGAGAGCGCGGAAATCGACCAGGATCACGTTGACGATGTTCCTGCCCTGACCGCCGGGCACCGCCGTACGCTCGAAGTACTCCCTGAGATCCGGCTGGGGAGGGGAACTGGTGACGGCGAGCAGGGTCAGGGCGACGCCGACCCCGACGGTGACGGCGACGATGCCGTTGCACAATCGCGCGGGTTTCGAGGGCCAGACCTCGTTTCTGAAGTCGGGAAGCTTGAGCAGCACGATGGCGACGATCACCGTCACGAGCGTCTCGACGATGAACTGCGTCATCGCGACGTCCGGGGCCCCGAAGGAGAGGAAGATCAGGGCCGTGGCGACCCCCACCACGCCGAGCGCGGTAATGCCGAGCAGACGCGACCTGGAGCGGATGATCACGACCGACGCGGTGGCGACCAGGGCCGCGAGCGACCAGTCGAGAAACGTCGCTTCCGGCCGCGGGGGCCGGGGCAGCACGCCCTTGATCCAGAGGGTCACGGCCAGGCTCAGCCCGAGCGTGGCGAACACTATCAGCAGATAGTGCCGCTGCACGCCGGACTGCAGCCGGCGGGTCTGCCAGGCCGCGGCGGCGGCGATGCCGTTCATGGCCGCGTCGTACGCGCGGTCACCGCTGAATGGAACCAGTCTCCTGCCGGCGGCGAACCCTCGCGTGACCGCGGTCCGCTTCCAGAATCCGAGAACGGCCGCGGCCAGTGTCACGAGGGTCAGCGCAAGGGCCTCGCCCGTGCTGTGCCAGGGAGCGGGGTCGACGGGCAGAGACTGCCCGGTCGCCGCCGTTGCGGCGGGCACGAGCAGACTCATGAACGGGAGCTCCGGCGACAGCCCCCAGTAGAGGCCGACCGCACCGAGCACGACCGGCCCGCACCAGAGCGCCCAATGGCCTTCCCGGCCCGGCTTGCGGTAGTCGGGGCGCGGACCGAAGAACGGCTTGATCGCAAGGACCATCGCAACCGTCGCGACCGGCGCGGCGGCGAAGAATACCGCCCACGGCAGCCCGGCGGCGGCGCCGGGCGCGAAGCCGACGGTGTACAGGAGCTCCTTGCCGATGAACCCGACCGAGGGCGGCACGCCGGCCATCGAGACGGACGCGGCCACCGCGGCGGCGAACGTGACCGGCATGGCTCTCCTCAGCCCCCCGAGCCCGGACAGGTCGCGGGTGCCGGTCGCCTTCTCGATGGTTCCGGCGACCATGAACAGGGCCGCCTTGTAGAGCGCGTGCGCGACCAGGAATGCGAGCGCGGCCAGGACTCCCCGCGACGGTTCGCCCTGCCCCGCGACGGGCGGCGACCCGAGGAACATGACGCATACCCCGAGCGCCATGACCGTGGTGTAGGCCAGCACCTGCTTCAGGTCGGACTTGCCCAGCGACACGAGCGCCGAGTACACCGCCGTCACCGCGCCCACGGCGGTCAGCGTCCCCATCCAGAGCTCGGTCCCCCCCAGGAGCGGAGTCAGGCGGGCCAGCAGGAACACGCCGGCCTTGACCATCGTCGCCGAGTGCAGGTAGGCCGAGACCGGCGTCGGGGCCGCCATCGCGTTCGGCAGCCAGAAGTGAAACGGGAATTGCGCCGACTTGGTGAAGGCGCCGAGCAGAACCAGGACGACGACCGCCGTATAGTGCGGGTGGTCTGCGAAGCTCTCCTGGCCGGCCAGCATCTCCCGCAGGCTGAAAGTGCCGACGGCCTGGCCCAGGACCACGAAGCCGGCCAGCATCGCCAGGGCGCCCGCGCCGGTGACGAGCAGCCCCTGAAGCGCGGAGCGCCTGGCCGTGGCGTCCTCGTGCGAGTAGCCGATGAGCAGGAATGACGTGAGCGTGGTGAGTTCCCAGAAGACGAACAGCGCGACGAGGTTGTCGGCCAGCACCAGGCCGAGCATCGCCAGCATGAAGCCGACTAGAAAGAGCGTGAACCGGCCGCGCTGCCGGTAGCCCTTCATGTACTCGCCGGCGAAAAGGAAGATGAACGCGCCGATCCCCGTGATCAGCAGGGCGAACAGCAGACCCAGGCCGTCGACCACGAAGTCGAGGTCGATGCCCAGTTGCGGCAGCCACGCCATCTCCCACGCGAGGACCTCGCCGCCGGAGACGGCGGGAATCATCGTGCAGAACCACACGAAGAGACCGACGGGCAGGGCGACGGCCGCACGCACGTAGGGCGGGTTCGTCACACTCGATTCCCCGGGCCGCCGTCCGGTTCACCGTTCCGCGCCGACTTCAGCACACGTTGCGAATCGCCGGGACCTGGCCTGTCCAGCGACGGCGAGAGCTGTGGGTCGAAGGCAATCTCCATGGCTTGGCGCACAAGCTATCCTAACGCACCGCCTCCCCCGTCTCCCCGCCCCGCTTCGGCCCATCGTCCCCGCACGGCGCCGGATCGTGCGCCGCAACCGCAACCGGCCCCCGTGCCACTAGGTCGCCATCGTCCGGCGACTCCAGGGTGAACAAACGCCTGCCGCCGGCCAGGGCGTCGCGGCGTAACCGTTCCGCGTTGCGCCCGGCGCCGCGTGCGCGACCAGCAGCCGATCCGCCAGCGCCGCGACGCAGGCGTTCCGCTTGGCCGAGGCCTGGGCGGTGGGGGACGGGCTCCCGTCAGGCGCCCGAGGTGCCGGCGACGCGCAGCGGCCGCGACGCGTCTTCGCGGCGCTGCTCCGGGGCGCCGGGGCGGACGTGGATGTCCATCTGCGGGAAGGCGATCTCGATGCCCTCCCGGCGGAACCGGTCGGCGATGGCGGTATGGAGCGCATGGATGGCGGGAAGCCGCTCCTCGACCTCCCGTACGTAGGCGCGGATGGAGAACTTCAAGGCGCTGTCGCCGAACTCTTCGAACGTGACCAGGGGCTCGGGGGTCTCCAGCACCAGCGGCGCGCCGGTCACGATCTCCCGCAGCACGCGCGTCACTTGGTCGACGTCGGACTCGTAGGCGACCCCCACGAAGACCGTCACTCGGTTCGCCGCGTCCGACAGCGTCCAGTTGAGGAGCCGGCCAGTGACGAGGTCCTTGTTCGGGACCACGAGCTCCCTCAGGTCCCAGTCCTGGATGGTCGTCGCGCGAATCCGGATCCGGGTCACGGTTCCGGTCACGTCCCCGACCGTGATGGTGTCGCCGACCCGGACCGGCCGCTCCACGAGCAGCAGCAACCCCGATACGAAGTTCGCGAAGATCTCCTGCAGGCCGAAGCCGAGGCCGACGCCGAAGGCCGCGACGAGCCACTGTACGCCGGACCAACTGACGCCCAGCACGCCGAAGATGGCCAGCCCGCCGCTGAACAGGAGCGCGTAGCGGCTCAGGCTCGTCAGCGCGTAGCGGGCGCCCGGTTGGATGGGCAGTTGGAGGAGCAGCATCTCGATCAGCCCTGGCACGTTGCGGGCCAGAGCCCCCGTCAGCACCGCGACGAGGGCGACCAGACCCAGGTGCTCGAGCGTGAACACGCCCTCCGTTCCGGGTTCGGCCCCGAGAGGCCACAGCGTCACCCGGTCGAGGACCCTGAGCGCCGGCACCATGTCCGACCACACCATCCAGGCGCCGGCGAGCGCCGCCCATGTGGTCAGGGTCCGGATGAGGCGGCGCGTGTCGGCATCGATCTGCCCCAGGTCGGGCAGAGGCTCCACCGCTTCCCCGACCCCGGCCCCGGCCTGCGCGCGCTCGCGGCGCTGGCGGAACGCGAGCTTGCGCCGACTGACGAGCACCCACCGCGACACCAAGCCGTAGGTGACGACGACCGCAGTGGCCAGCCAGACGGTCTCCAGGGACTTGGCCACGAGCTCGCTGGCGGCGTACATGTAGCCGGCCAGCGCGACGCCGGCGAGACCGATCGGGATGCAGGGGGCGGCGCCGTACCAGACGTTGCGCAACCGTTCCGGCCAGCTCCCGCGCTGCGTCGCGAAGAACTGGCCGAACACACCGTGCGCGGGGTGAAGCACGCGGGCCAGGAAGACCGCGCCCGCGACCTGCAGGCATACCAGTGCGAGTCGGCCGAGCGCATGGTGATGGGCCTGGTTCTCCTGAGCAGGCAGGGCCGCCAGCACGAACGCGCATGGCAGGGCGGCTGCCGTGAACCAGCGCAGATGCCGCCGAAGAATCCCCACGGCCTGCGCCGACCACCCGAAGTGGGCGGCCATCAGCCCGTGCGGCCGACCCGACTGCCGGAGGAGCTCGAGAGGGAAGAACGTGATCGCGACCGCGGCGAGCCCCGCGCCGACCGCTTGCATGAATTCAGACCCATCCGAGGCCGCCGTCACGCGGCCCGCGAGCAGCCACGCGAAGGCCGGGGCCGGCGCGGCAATCCCCACGGTGAGCAGGAAGCCGCGGGCCGTGAGCGCGTACCGCGTGGCGGCACCCGCCGCCGCCCGCTGGCCGCACACCGTCAGGGCGGGCCGGAAGCGCCGCCAAACGAGCGGCGTCGCCAACAGCAGCGCGACCGCGGGGGCGTACTGCCACGGCCTTCGCCGGGCATCGTCCGCGAGCGTCCGCGCCAGCGCCGTCCACCGAGTCGGATGAAGCAGCCACGAGGCGGCGTCCCGCGTCTGCGCCGCATCGGACCACCCGATCGGTTCGGCGTTTCGCGTCCAGAGCACGCGCTCGTCGACGAAGCGCAGGAAGGCCTCGCCCGTACCCTGGAGCTCGCGGTAGGTCGTCCCCATCCGGACGAGGACGTCGAAGTACCGGGCCTGGTCGTCGAAGAGCAGTCCGAGGTAGGTGCGCTGGGTCTCCAGCATGTTCCGCACCGCCGCCACCACTTCCTCGCTGGGCTCCGGGTCGAGCCGCCGGCCCAGCTCGTCGCGGGGCGGGTCGCCGGCCGCGTCCGGCGCGAGCAGGGCCGCCGCTCGCCCTTCGATATCGACCAAGGTCAGACGCTGCTCGTCGAGGTCGAACATCTCCTCCTGCACGAGCCGCGTCTGTCGATCGACCGCGCGGCGTTCCTCCCGGTAGCGGTCGACATCGTCCGGCAGGCCGGCGCGGTGCCGTTGCAGCAGCAGACCCACCGCGCCGGTCCGGCCAAGGGCCGACACGCGTTCTTGCGTCCGCGTGAACCGCTCGTCGAGGTCCACCAGCGCCGCTTGGTTCTCGTCTAGCCGCCGCTCCGCAAGGTCCAGCTGATTCACCAGATCCTGACGCCGCGCCGTCAGCGCGTTGTTGGTGGCGGCGAGCGTCAGCAGTAGCTGGCGTGTTCGGGCCGATTCGCCGTCCGCGGCGAGGCCGAGCTGGGTCGCCTGCACGTGCGCTTCGTTCGCCTGTTGGGACGCGTCGAGGCGGCGCAGGGCGGCGGCCGCGGCGTCGAGCTGGTTCAACTGCTCCTGCAGGCGGGCCACGTCACGCGCGGCCAGCTCTCGCCGGTGGGGCAGGAGCGGCCGCTCCGCGTCGTAGGCGACCAACTCCCGTTCGAGCGAGACCGTGCGGTTTTCGGCGTGCAAGCGGCGGGCTCGGAGCAGGGACCGCCGTGCGTCGGCCTCCATCGCGTTCGCATCCGCGACCACCGGAACGGCCAGCTCGGCCACGATCTCGGCGACTTGCTCGGCAAGTTCCGCCAAGCCCTCGCGTATCTCGCCCCGGCGCGACGCTCGCCTGAGGGGCTCCGCGTCCGCCTCCGTCAGACGCGACGCGGCTTCCTCGAGCTGGAGTTCGACATCGGCGCGCTGCTGTTCGAGCGCTTCCAGGCCGTCGGACGCGGAGATGGGCGGGGCTTCGGCCGGCGGCGCAGCTACCGCCGCCTCCAGCTCTTCCAGAGCCGTCGGCGCCTCGGTGGTCCGGCGCGAGAAATCCAGGGACGTCACGCGCCACCGGGCGGCTGCCTCGAGCTCGGACAGCGCCTCTTGGTACAGGCTGCGGATGGTCGCCCTGGCGTCGTCGTCGAGGCTCTGATCCTGCGCCGTCTCGAGCAGACGCTGGTCAATGGCCGCGACCGAGGGCGCAGCGCCGTCGGGAGGTTGGGCCGCAGGCCGTGCCGGGCCGCAGAAGGCGATCACCGCCACGAGACAGGCCGTCGTGGCCGCTGCTCTGTGCTTCGGTTGCATGGGTCCCCGACGAACGCCCCTCGCCCTGGCTGGAACGGGAACGGCACACGGTTCCGCGTAACGCAGCCCCCCCTGGATCGTCACGGTTGGCGTTTTTCCTCCGTGATCTGGATCAAGTTGCCGCACGAATCGTCGAATACCGCGGTGATGACGGTCCCGAGGTCAGTCGGCGGCTGCACGAATCGCACACCCTTCGCCACGAGACGATCGTGTTCGGCGGCGACGTCGTCGACCGCGAAGGAGGTGCTGGGGATACCGTCCTCCACCAGCGCCGTTCTGTACGGCCGGACCGCGGGATGGGCGGCAGGCTCGAGCACCAACTCCGTCCCCTCCGGCGCTTCCTCGGACACGACCGTGATCCACGCATGCTCTCCCAGGGGGATGTTGTGCTTCAACCGGAAGCCCAGCGTCTCCGTGTAGAAGCGAAGCGCCTTCTGTTGGTCGTCCACGAACACACTGGTCAGATGGATTCTCATCTCTCAAGTGCCTCATCCGTCGAGATCGGCCAACGTCCGGCGACGGCCTTCAGCGGGCCGCCCTCGAACCAATGAAGCTTCGACCGTCCCTCTCGCTTCGTGCGAATCAGGCCGGCGGCCTCCAGGACGTCCAGGTGTTGTGTAATCGCCTGCCGTGACGACTCGATGCCGTGCTTCATGATCAGGCGTGCGCAGAGCTCGAAGACCGTCTGACCTGACCGCTCGACGAGCTCGTCCAGGATGGCTCGCCTAGTCGGGTCGGCGATCGCGCGATACACGTCCACGAGGCCAGTCTCCGGGAAAAGGTCAGCCTGCCTACGCCGATGTTATGCAAGCGCGTGCTTGCATGTCAACCGCTCAACGTTCCGCGCCCGGTCGGTCCGACTGCGCATCGCCAAGGATGGCGGTTCCGTGGTCGCTCCATCCATTGTTCATTCGGGTAGCGATAGCGCGAAAATACAGCCAAAACCCCCTGATTTATTGATGTTTATGTCTGAACATACCGGGTACGCCCACGATTCCACCCACGCGCGACCGCCGCCCGCGTCGCGCCGATCCCGCCGTCCCGCGGCTGCCGAAAACCCGAGCCCGACCCTTGGTCCCGACCCATCAACCTGTCTCCCCGACGCTGGCGGGGTTCCTGTATCTGGCCGTTGCCCTGGACGTGTTCAGCTGTTGGGTCGTGGGCTGCGGCCGTCGCCGGCCCGCACTGTCAAGCGACACTCAAAACTGACCCCCTGGCGACATCGAAAACTGACCCCCGAAGAAACGGCGTATGTAGATCGATGTCCGGCGGTCCACTGCGTTTCGTGAGCGCCGTGGACGGCCGGGACGCCGCGTCCAGGCCGGGCCGCAAGGCCCATAACTGCCATCGGAGCCGCGAGGCGGACGGGGTGTCACCCGCAAGGGCCGTAGCGTAGCGAAGGACGTGCGCAGCACGTTGACACGCCGGCCGTCCCGCAGCTATGCGGCATCGACCCCGCGACCGCGGTCGTGCGTGCTGGAGGTTGGGTCCGTACCGAGGGACACGAACCCCGCAGACATCAACGCCCTCCCGCCGGCGCCTTGGCTCTGCCTGGTGGCCGCCAACGGGAAGCTGTCGTCGGTGGTCTACCCGTCACGCCCGAGCCCCGTCGAGCGTCGGTGGGCTCGGGGCAACAGCGGACCGGGAGCACGGCCGCGGGGGACAGGCGCCGGTGTCGATTTCCGGCGGGACCGGTCTGTGCGGTAGCTCGGGACGTCGAATTCGATCACGACCGCGTGGTGTACGAGGCGGTCGATCGCCGCGGCCGTGGCCATCTGGTCGCGGCCCTACCAACTGGTCCATGAGCAGGTCGAGGTCCGCTACACCGTCGCCACGGTCGAGGTCATCTTCAAGGGCCGGCGCGTGGCCTCCCACCCGCGACGCCACGACCGCCGCGTGTCCACCGTCGCCGAGCACATGCCCAGCGCGCATCGCGCCCACGCCGAGTGGACGCCCTCGAGGCTCATCGGCTGGGCCGAGAAGGTCGGACCCGCGACCGCCCAGCTCGTCACCCGCATGGTCAGTTTGGCTGCTACGACGACGAAGAGCGCGTCGTCTCCGCGAACCGCAGCACGGGTAGAATCTGAGGTGACCATCGCGAACCGAATGCGAGGAATCGACCGTTCAACGTCGCTGCGCTCCGACGAGCGTTCCACTTCGCCGAAATTCGTGTTCCACATCCCCGAAATCGGCGTTCCACTTCACCGAAATACGCACTTGGCATGGCAGCCCGGCATCGTGCGGGGCTCGCCGACCGACCGACGACCGGCATGAGGCGACGATGAAGCCGACGGTATACGTCGAGACCTCCGTCGTCAGCTATCTCACCGCCCGGCCCTCCCGCGACGTGGTGGTCGCGGCCTACCAGGAGGTGACGCGCGACTGGTGGCACACTGCTCCGAATCGGTTTATGCTCTACGCCTCAGCGCTTGTGATTTCCGAGGCCCGCAGCGGGGACTCGGAAGCCGCGCGGGGTCGCTTGGAAGTCCTGGGGACGCTACCGCTGCTTGACGCGACCGGGCCGGCTGTCGAGCTGACTGAAAAGCTGCTGGACGAGGGCGCCGTACCGCGCACGGCGGCCGAAGACGCCGCGCACATCGCCATTGCTGCTGCAAACGGCGTCGACTACCTCGTCACCTGGAACTTCCGGCACATCGCCAATGCGACGATGCGTTCTCGAATCGAAGACGTGTGTCGGCGATCGGGCTACGGGCCGCCGGTCATCTGCACCCCCAGCGAACTGGTGGAGACACGCCATGCGAGAAAAGCAGACCGATCCGATCATCGATGAACTCCGAGCGGTGCGCGACGAGCACGCCGCCCGGTTCAACCACGATGTCGAGGAGATCTTCCGCGACATCCAAGCCCAGCAGAAAGCGTCGGGGCGCGAGTATATCCGCTTGCCGCCGCGTCGTGTACCACTCCGGAACGATTGGCCGCAGTCCTGACGCGGCCATCCAGGAAGCTCCTGGAACGGCTCTCCGAGCAACGGACCCGCGCCGGGCGCTCGGCACCCTGGCCGGCGCCCGTTTCCGCTTGGCCGCCTGCAGCCTGAAGCTGTCGCCGGTGGTCTGCAGCACCGTCGCATGGTGCACGACCCAGCCGATGACCGCGGCGGCCGCCGTCGGGTCGAGGAAGACCTCCGGACCACCGCGCGAACGGCAGGTTCGTCGTCACCACCAAGCTCCGGCGCTCGTAGCGCTGGCTGATGAACCCGAACAGCAGCTCGGCCCCGGCCTTGTCCAGCGGGACGTAACCCAGCTCGTCGACGTGGACGACGTCATAGCGGGCGAGCTGGGCGAGCTTGCGGGCGAGACGGCCCTGCTGCTGTGCCTCCACGAGCAGGGTGACCAGCTCGGCCGCGGTCACGAACCGCACCCGATAATCGTGCTGGCAGCAGGCCATCCCCAAGGCGATCGACAGATGAGTCTTCCCCGTCCCGACCCCGCCGACGAACACCACGTTGGCGCCCTCGGCGACGAAGCGGCAGTCGAAGACCTGCAGAACGGCGTCGCGGTCCAGGTCCGGCTGCGCCTCGAACGAGAAGGCGTCCAGGGTCTTCAGCATCGGGAAGCGGGCGTCCTGGATGCGGCGCTCGCGGCGAGCGGTCACTTCCAGGTGCGCCAGTTGCGCCAAGTAGTCGGCCGGCGTCTGACGCTGGCGGACGGCCTGCTCGGCCAGAGGCTGCCACTGCGCCGCGACCGTCGACGGACGAAGCGCCTTCAAGTCCGCGGCCAAGTGCGGGGGCTCGGCAATCGTGGTCGCCATCAGCGAACACCCTCCACCAACGCGTCATACGCCGACAGCGTCGGGGTCGGCACCGCGATCCGGGCCAGCTCCGGTCTCACGTCCCTGACCGGCGGACACACCGGCGGCGGGCCGGCCGCCTGCTGCCGGAGAATGAGCCGCACGGTCTCCAGGCGCGGGGAATGACGTTCGAGGGCGGCCCTCACCGCGCGCTCGACCACCGCGGCCGGGTGCGTCTCCATCAGCCGCAGCATCCGGACCCATTCCCGGTCGGGCTTGCGCGTGTGCTTGGCGAGCTAGACCCGCGCCTGCTGCCACACCGGGGCCAGCCGCCAGTCGAGGAGCGCCGTCGCCTCGGCCACCAGGTACTTGACCTTGCAAAACACGCCGGCGATGTCGACCCACGACTCGCCGAAATCAACCTCCATCGTCGTTCCCGGCTGTACGCTGCGGTGCACGAAGGCCTCCTTCGGCGACACGACCGCCCGCAGCTCCGCGACGCAGCGCCGCACCGTGCGCGCGGGGACCGGCCTCGCCAACGGCAGCAGCAGCCGTCGAATCCGCTTCGCGGTCACCTTGGGCTCCTCCCGCAGCCACTGCGTGACCCGCTCCCGCCACGGGTCCAGGGCGCTGGGCCGCGGCGGCGACACCCGCACCGGCGGCGTCGACCGGCCGATGGCTCGCCGCACCGTCTTGACGTCCAGCTTCAATCGCCGGGCGATCTCCTTCTTCGGCACGCCGTCCACCAGATGCAGGTGGCGGATCTCGGCCCACTGAGTCATCCTGATCACCTACGCGTCCTCCTGGCTCGGTCGACGAGACGACCGCATCTCGCCCCGTCGATCATCGCCAGGAGAGCGCCGTTTTCGAGTGCTCAGGGGGGTCCCTTTTCAAGTGGCCACGGGGTCCCTTTTCATGTTGCCGCTACCAGATGACACGGGTGGCGTCGACGAACGTGGAGCGGCAGGCGCGCCACTGGAAGCGGCCGCAGGCCCGCGAGCCCCGAGTCCGGCATCGACGGGAACGGCGGACGGTTGCAACGATATCCCACGAAGAGCGACCCCGACTTCGAGACGAAAGCCGCCGACATCATCGGCCTCTACCTCGACCCGCCCCGGCATGGGCGGTGTTCTGCATCGACGAGAAGACCGCTATTCAGGCGCTCGACCGGCGGGACCGGGTGTCGCCGCCCTCGCCGGGCCGGGTCGAGCGCCACGGATTCGAGTACAAGCGGCACGGCACGCTGTCGCTCTACGCGGCGCTGAACGTGCGGACCGGCGAGGTGCAGGGCAAGACGACAGCCCGGCACACGAGCCTGGACTTCGTGGGCTTCCTGGATGACGTGGTGGCCACCCGCGCCCCGACGAGGAGATCCAGGTGATCCTCGACAACTTGTCGGCCCACAAGACGAAGCTGGTGGAAGCGTTCCTTGACGAGCATCCGAACATGACGCTCCACTTCACGCCGGCGTATTCGTCGTGGCTGAATCAGGTGGAGCTGCGGTTCTCGAAGGTTCAGCGGGACGTGCTGGCGCGCGGCATCTTCACGTCGAAGGCGGACTTGGCGCGGAAGCTCCGGCGCTACATCGACGCCTACTCGAAGCGTGCGAGGCCCTTCCGCTGGAAGTACGCCAACCCCGCGCAGCGCATCACTCATGGGGAGTCTTCTTCAGCGACAGTCCACTAGCCGCCGCTACTCTCAGTGGGTTGGAGCGCATAATCCGCGAGCCGGCTGAGCATTCGCTTCGATGGGTTGGCGTTACTGTACTGACCGCCATTAGTCCATGATCGGGAGTCAAGCCATGGAGTTGTCTCTCTTGCGATCTCAACCAGTTTGTCGTGTTCGACCAGGTACCAGCAGTCGAAGGCAGGGAAAGCGACGTACAAGTCCTTTCCGAGGTACTTCTTGCAGATAGTTATACGGCCCTTTAGTTGCACTCTGAGAGTCGTGGACCCGTCCTTGTGGTATGCCAGGAAGTCGGCTCCCTGCCAGTCGTCGTCCAGTTTGATGCAGTTGAATCCATAGTCCGCAAGCAGTGCAGCTAACTTCTGGAAGTTGTAGATCTCCTTCTGCTTTGCGGTCAACTCATCCACATCGATAGGCTTCAATTCCATCGTCTATAGCACTCCCGGTGATACTGCTGTCCCGAAGAGTTTCTAACTTGGGCGACTGGCCCTCCCGATGTCGCGGGCCGGTCGACCAACGCGGTCGTGACGCAACTGTGGGCCACCACCTGCGCATGTGTACCCTGCTCGCCCACCTCAGCGGCCGTCCGCCGCGCGACAACCCGCGCTTTGTCGTGGCCAATCTGCGCCATAAGCCTACAGAAGTCCAAGCCGGACGCCTAGCCCCGGCGCCTACCGGCCGCTCACCGGGACCACGGCGCCGAAACCCTGGAACGCCCGGCGAAGCGATTGGACACCGTCTTCCCGAACGCCTCCTGCGCCGTCCTGATCGACCGCCTCACCCACCACGCCGAGATCATCGCCAGGAGAGCGCCGCTTTTCGAGTGCTCAGGGGGCCCCTTTTCAGGTGGCCACGGGGTCCCTTTTCATGTTGCCGCTACCACCCGTCCTCCGCAAGGAAAACGGGCAGTGTCACACGCTCCGCAGCCGCCCCACCAGCCGGCCGATCACCGCCTCGGCGATCCGGCAAAAATAATTGTCGTTGATCAGGGGCGCTTCGGTCGCTGGCCTGCGGGATGCGGCGCTTCTCGCCGTCCCCTCAGACGCCATGTTGCGCGTGAGCGAGATCGCCGCCATCGATGCGGCCGACGTGTCCGCCGATGCGGACGGGTCCGGCCGGGTCACCGTCCGCCGCTCGAAGACGGATCAAGACGGCGCCAGCCACGGGGTCCCCATTCGCATCAATGACCACCCCGGCCAGCCGCGCCTCCAATTTCAGCTTCAATGATTACGCCTTAAAATCAGCATATTGGTCGGATGTAAACCGATACGGACGAGCGCCCGTGTCAAGGTAGCGCGAACACGAAGAGCGTGTTGCTTCCGCTCGGGGTGGTCAGCTCGGGGGTGAGCTGAAGGAAACCGGTGCCCTGGGTCAGGCCGCCCGAGCCCACCGCGAGATACTGGCGGCCGCCGACGCTGAAGGTCATCGGCCGGCCGCTGACCGGCCCGTTCAGGATCGTCCGCCACAATATTTCGCCGGTCTCGGCGTCGAAGGCCCGGAAGCGGCGCACGACGTCGCCCGAGAAGAGCAGGTTGCCGCCCGTCGCGAGCACCGACCCGTAGATGGGGGCGCGCTGCTCGTAGAGCCAGAGGGTGTCGCCGGTCGACGCCGACATGGCTTCGAGGCGGCCCACCGGCGCGGTGTCGGGGTCGACGTCCGGGAGGTGGCGCACTTGGACGCGCACGTCGTAGCCGTCGCTCGGCCCCGCCACCTCGACCGACATCGCGATGTCCATGCAGGCGTTGTTCAGCGGCATGTAGAGGGCCCCGGTGTCGGGGCTGTAGGCGCCGGACGGCTGGTTCTTGCCGCCGAGCAAGTGGGGGCACGCGAACGCGGGGTCCCGGACCGAGACCGGCGCCGTCGACTCGTCGAACGCCGGGCGTCCGGTGGCGAGGTCGAGGCCGGTCATGATGTTCTGGTAGACGGTGGGCCGCGCCCACAGGAACTCGCCGGTGGCGGCGTCCAGCGTCCAGATGAGGCCGGTCTTGCCGGGGATGCCGGTGATGACCTTGCGCCGCTCGCCCGGGGTCACCGCGGGGTTGATCCACGGCACCGAGGCGGGGTTCGGCGACACCTCGGTCTCGACGATCATGCGCTCGTAGACATGGTCGAGGTCCCAGTTGTCGCGGGGCAGGTGCTGGAAGTACCAGGCCATCTCGCCGGTGTCGGGGTCGAGGGCGAGGGTCGAGTTGGTGAAGAGCAGGTCCGCCTTGCCCGCTCCCCGCAGCGACTCGGGCAGCGGCGCCGGCGGGCCCGTGCCCCAGTAGACGAGGTGAAGCTCGGGGTCGTAACTGCCCACCATCCACGCCGACGCGTGCCGGCGCGCCGAGCGGGGCAGACCGCCCCAGGTGTCGCCGCCGAACTGGTCCGGGGTCGCCGCGGTGTTGACGCGCCACAGCTCCTCGCCGGTGTCGACGTCGTGGGCGGTGATGAAGCAGCCGCCGGGGCGCGGGCTCGACGGGTTGCAGCGCGAGCCGTTGATGACCTTGCCGTTGACGATGGTCGGCCCCGCCGTCTGCGCCACCCGCTCGCGGTAGTCCGCCCGCTCGGTCTCCCAGACGAGCTCGCCGGTGCGGGCGTCGAGGGCGACGATGTAGGCGTCGTTGGTGGCGAGGAAGATCTTGTCGCCGTAGATCGAGACGTTGCGGTAGCGGTAGCGGGTGCCGGTGACGTTGGCGATGTTCTCGGGCAGGTTGCGCCGGTACTGCCACAGGAGGTCGCCGGTGGTGGCGTCGAGGGCCTGCACGATGTCCTCGACGTTGGCGAGGAACATCACCCCGTCGTGGACGATGGGCTCGACCTCCTGGTAGCCCGCCTGCATGGCCCGCGACCAGACGAGCCGCAGTTCGCCGACGTTGCCGGCGTCGATCTGGTCGAGAGGGCTGTAGCCCCACAGGGCGTAGCCGTTGCGGAAGCCGATCCAGTTCTCGGGCGGGGGCTCGCGCAGCATGGCGTCGGTGACGGGCACGAAGTCCTCGAGCAGCTCGGGCACCGGCGCCGGGTCCGGCTGAGCCGCGGCGACGGCGGTAAGCGCGAAGAGAACGGCGCCGGTCAGGGCTCCGCGGTGCAAGGCGGCGCCTGCGCGCGTCGGGGCGGCCGGCCGGACAGCGGCGCCGCCGGCCGGTGACTTCGTGTCGAGGTCGCCGCCCATCGGCGGATTGAACTCCATGGGTCCACCTTCCATGTCTGAAGCGTCCGTGGTCCGGTCCGTCGCCACGCCCTGTCAGGCACGGCGCCTCACGGCCAGCTCGGCGCCGACGGTGTCGGCCGGTCGTGTACGTCGTGGCCGGCGAGGGGCTGAGCGGTGTCCCTCGGCCAGCCCAGCGCCCTCGGTGTCGGCCGGCGCCCTCCGGGCGCGGTGCAACGCCGGCCTCCGTCCCGCGGCGGCGCGGCCGAATCGCTTCGAGGATTATAGGGCCGGCCCTCCCTTCCTCATCAACGAAGCGACCAACCCGTGGCAAGATTCGCCCCGCTCTCCCTTCCTCATCAACGAAGCGACCAACCCGTGGCAAGATCGCCCCGCTTCCGCCGCCGGGGCGGCCGGAGCGCGGGGGCGGCCTCGCGCGGCGCCGGCGTCGACCGACGACGCTGGAGCCGCGCTGGGGCCGTGCGCGTCCGTCCGAGACAAGGAGTCGCATGAACGTGTCGAGTGGAGCGAGGGGACTGCTCTGGATCTTTGCGCTGGTGGCGGTGGCCGGCGTGGCCCAGGCGCAGGATCATGAGTCCGCACCGGGGCGCGACGGCGCGCGGGCGCTGGTGTTCCGCGAGCAGCTGGCGCCGTTCACCGAGCAGGCCCGGCGCATCCTCGGCGGCGACTGGGAGCGGGTCCGCGCCACCCTCGACGCCCTCGCCGCCCAGGAGGCGCGGCAGCGCGGGCTCGTCGGCGACCTCGACTTCAGCTTCGGCGCCGACGAGACCGGGGACTTCGGCGGCGGCCCCGGCAACGAGACGCTGTTCGGCCTCCGGGCCGCCGCCCGGCTCGGCGGGGGCGGCTACCGCTCGCGGATCGGACTGCTCGGCGACATGCGGGCGCTCGTCCACGACAACGTCTTCGAGCAGGACTTCAGCCGCGTGCGGCTCGGCTTCGACCACCGGCGGACCGACCATCTCGGGGCCTTCGCGTTCATCGAACGCTACTCGGACGACGCCATGAGCATCGCCTCGCGCTACGAGATCGGGGGCGGGGTGAGCATGGGGGTCGACCTGTGGCCGCGGCGGGGTGACGAGGCAGGAGCCCGCGCCCTTTCCCACCTCCGCTCGACCGACGCCGGCGGCTTCCGCTGCGGGGTCGAGCGGCTCCGGGCCGGCTTCGATCCCGCTCCGGCCGCCGCGCCGTCGCCGGACTGCGTGCCCGCGGCGCCCCCGGCCATTCCCGCGTTCCGCCTGGCGCCCGGGGACCCCCGGCCAGCCGCCGACGTCTTCGACGGGCTCCTCGACGTCGTCGATCCGCTCGAGCGGGGTCTCGCCGGCCGGCAGGCCATGGTGTCGCTGTCGCTGGGAACAGGCGTCTTCTCCGAGTTCGAGAACGCGCTGATCGAGACCCCGGTCTCCCCCCTCGACGCCTCGACCGGCGGCCCCGCCGCTTCCGCCGTCCTCCTGCCTCCACGCTACCTCCGGGTGCCGGGCCGGCACCGCTACCGGTTCCTGCTCTGGCCGACCATCGCGATGCGGCCGCTGACGAGCCTCTCGATCGAGTTCATCCCCTCGTTCAAACTGCCCATCAGCCGCCCGCACCGCTTCTCGGACGGGGTCCTCGCCTACCGCATGGACTGGTTCGTGCGCATCGACTGGCGGCCGCGCCGGGACGACACCCTCGCGGGGCGGACGAAGCTGTTCGTCAAGTTCGACTACTACAAGAACATGGGACCGCCGGTGGTCGCCGACGCCCTCCCGCCCGAGGCGGCCTTGGAGCCCCTCTTCTACCACCGGACCGGCGCTTCGAAGAAGCACCGCTTCGTCTCGCTGGGGATGTCGGTGGACCTGGGCGCGCCTTGATGGAGGACGAGGGGAGCCTGTCCATCGAGCTGACCCGGATGCCGTCGTGCTGCCGCAGCAGGGCCGCGGGGCGGCCGTGCCCGACGAAGCCATCCACCATCACGGACTTCCACGAAGCGCGGAAGTACGAGCGCAACCACGCCAGCGCTACAGCGGCGACCCGTGCCGGGGCGGTCTGTTCGTCAGCGAGTGGTTCGAGTACGGGCTGGGTCGGCGTTCCCCAATCGGTGAGCGGGTCGGAGACCGGCTGCTATGATGGACCGGCTCCGCCAACGGGGCAACGAGACCTGTCGCAGCCGCAGAAAGGAAGACCCATGGCTTCTTCGAGACGACGGTTCCTGACGACGTTGACGACGGCTGCGGCCGGCAGCGCGGCCCTCGGAGGGCGCTCGGCCGCGTGGGTGGGACCCGCGGTCCAGCCGGTCGCCCCCGCCGGCCTCTCGCCGGCGGAGCTGCTGGAGCGGCAGATGCTCCAGTCCTCCGCCGCCCCCGCCGGCGCCTCCGGCGCGCCCCAGACCGATCCCCGGATGCCGACCCCCGAGGAAGTCCCGTCGTGGTACACCGACCGCCGCAACTGGGGCCGCTGGGGCGACGACGACGAGAAGGGCGCCATCAACCTCATTACCGACGAGAAGAGCGCGGCCGCGGCCCGGCTCGTGCGGACGGGTCGGAAGGTCTCGGCGAGCCGCGTCTTCGAGCCCTCGCAGCAGTTCATCCGCAAGAGCCCGCGGGAGGGCGGCGGGGGCGCGGTGTCCGATTACTACGGGTTCATCTACCACGGTCAGACCGTGACCCACATCGATGCCCTGTGCCACATGTGGGAGAGCGACGGCATGTGGCAGGGCCGCGACCCCGACGTGGAGGTGACCACCCAGGGGGCGTTCTTCGGCGCCATCGACGCGTGGTCGGACGGCATCATCACGAAGGGCGTGCTGCTCGACGTGCCGCGGCACCGCGGCGAGCCCCACGTGACTCCCGGCAACCCCGTGCAAGGCTGGGAGCTCGAAGAGATCGCCCGTGCCCAGGGGGTCGAGGTCGAGCCGGGCGACGCCCTCCTCGTCTACAGCGGCAAGGACTCGTTCGTGCGGGCGGGGGGCGAGTACGGGGGCGGCGACCGGCCGGGACTCGGCGTGACCTGCGCCAAGTTCATCCGCGACCACGATGTCGCCCTGCTCGGCTGGGACATGATGGACGCGCGGCCCGACCCCTACGGCCTCACGTTCCCCGTCCACGGCGTCCTGTTCAACTACGGCGTGGCCCTGCTCGACAACGCGCTGCTCGAGCCCCTGGCCGCGGCGTGCGCCGAGGAGGGGCGCTACGCCTTCATGTTCATGGCCCTGCCCCTGAAGGTCGCGCGAGGGACCGGCAGCCCGGCCAACCCCATCGCCATGTTCTGACCGCGTATCCGGCCGCGGCGCGCCCTCCGTCTTCCGCGGGTGGAGGGCGCGCGCGTCTGGGCGGCGGCAAGGGCTAGGTCAGGTGTCTGCGCCGTAGCACGGCACGGACACCTGCAGGGTTGGTCGGCCGCCCAGCGGAGCCGCCGGCGACGATGGGCGGGCCAGGCGTCCGCGCCGTAGCACGGCGCGTACTCCTGGAGGGTTGGTCGGCCGCCCAGCGGAGCCGCCGGCGATGGGCCAGCTAGCCTTCCCGAGGGACGAAGGCGAGGAAGCGCCGCGGGTTGTCCACGAGCATCTGGTGGATGGCCTCTTCGGGCACTCCCGCGTAGCGCAGCTTCGGCACGAACTGCATCAGCACCGACGACCAGCCGTGGCCGTAGTATCGCTTGAACTGGCGGACGTTGCCCTGGTCGGACGAGAGCAGGACGTGGTCGATCAGCCCCGCCTCCAACAGGTCCTGCACCATCCGCACCTTGTCGGCGGCGGGGATATCGGAGCGGGTCATCTCGTGCCCGAGGGTGTCGAGCCCGATGAACGCGCCGCGGCGCGCCACCTCGCGGTGGGTCGCGAGCGGGTCGTGCTCGGGCCGTATGGTGGCCATGTGCCCGATGACCACGCGGGCGAGGTCGACGCCCACGCCCTCGATGACGTCGAGCTGCTCCATCGCGCAGCTCGGGCAGCTCTCGTGCGGGGTGTGGGTGAAGATGGGGATACCCGTCCGCAGGTGGGCGCGGGCGACGGCGCGGTGCACCTTGCGCTCGTCGGGGCGCATTTCGAGCGACGAGGCGATCTCGCCGAAGGCGCCCCAGCGCTGGGCGGCGGCGTCGGCCACCAGCTCCTCGACCAGCTCGTCCTCCGACATCTCGGCCACGCGCACCGGGTAGATGGCGAATCCGATGTCCTCGAAGTAGCCGCCGGCCATCACGATGCGGACGTCGCTCCGGGCGGCGATGGCGTTCAGGTGCTCCACCTGCTCGGCCGTCCGGCGGCCGGTGGCGGCGTCGACGATGCAGCCGAGCCCGTCGAAGGCGCAGGCGCGCAGCTCCTCCACCGCGAGGTCGATGTCGGCCCGGCCGACGTGTTCGTGGAACAAGGTGGCGCCTTCGGCCAGCGCCTCGGGGGCCATGTCGCCCTGCAAGGTCCGGATGATCGCGCCCTCCGGGAAGTCGGGCGCGGTCACGCTCGAGAAGGTCTGCTGGGCGCGCGCGGGAACGCCGCCGGCCGCGGCGGCGAGGCCGACGCCGGCGGCGCCGAGCAGGCGCAGCGCGTCGCGCCGAGAGTGGTCGCCACGGTTCGGGTGCTTCGGGTCGGTCATGGTGTTCTCCGTAACCGCTGGGCGCGCCGCCCGGCTGGGCATAGCCGGCGCCGGCGCCGTCAGTCAGTCGCGTCTCCCGCCGCCCCGCGCGGGCGCCGCAGGATACCGTCACCCCGTGTCCGCGGTCACGCGGTAGCTGCGCGGCGTGGTCGACCGCCGGCCTGCGTGGGCGCCGCCGGATACCGTCACCCCGTGTCCGCGGTCACGCGGTAGCTGCGCGGCGTGGTCGACCGCCGCCCCGTGCGGGCGCGGCAGGGCACCGTCACAGGGTACCACTACGACACCCGAATACCGCGGAACCCTCTCCCCGGCGGGATACAATGCGGCTCCTGTCGCTGTGAAGTCTGCGGGTCGGCGTCTGCCGGCGCGAGCCCGCGCCGCGGGCCGCGACCTGCCCGCGAGGAGGTGGTCATCGTGAAGCGCACCATGCGGTCGGCGGTCGTTCTCGGCGTCGCGGGCGCCGTCGGGTTGCTCGCCGGCGCCGGCGGGGTGGGCGTGTCCGCCCAGGGCAGCGGAGAGCAGGCGGCCGCCGCTTTCGACGCCGGCGACTGGCCCATGTACCGGGGCGACCACGCCGGGACGGGGTTCTCGCCCCTGGACCGGATTACCGCCGCCAACGTCGCCGACCTCGCCGAGGCGTGGACCTACCCGCTGGCGCCGGTGGACGAGGGCGCGCGCGGACCGAATTCCCAGGCCACCCCCATCGTCGTCGGCGGGGTGATGTACCTGCCGGCCGCCGACCGCGTCGTCGCCCTCGACGCCGCCACGGGACGCGAGATCTGGCGGCACGCGCTCGACGGCGCGCGCCCGTCGCGCCGCGGCGTGGCCTGGTGGGCGGGCGGGGACGGCCTGGAGCCCCGCATCATCTTCACCACCGGGCAGCACCTGCGCGCCCTCGACGCCGCGACCGGGACCCCCGTCGACAGCTTCGGCGACGGCGGCGCCGTCGACTTGGTCGTGCCCTACAACTCGGTGCCCCTCGTGCACGGCGACGTGGTCGTGGTCGGCGCCAACACCCCCGCCGGCGCCATCGGCGGCATCGGGAACGCCCGCGCCTTCGACGCCCGCACCGGCGCGCCGGTATGGGAGTTCAGCTCGGTCGCGCAGCCCGGCCAGCCCGGGCACGACACCTGGGAAGGCGACAGCTGGCGCGGCCGCCTCGGGGCCAACGCGTGGCCGTTCTACTTCTCCATGGACGTCGAGCGCGGGCACGTGTACCTGCCCCTCGCGTCCCCGATCCCCGGCGACTACGGCGGCGACCGGCCCGGCGACAACCTGTACGGCAACGCCGTGGTCGCGGTCGACGTCGCCACCGGCGAGTACCGATGGCACTTCCAGACCATCCACCACGACCTCTGGGACGCGGACCCGCCGGCGCCGCCCGCCCTCTTCGACATCCCCCGCGACGGCGGGGCAATCCCGGCCCTCGGCGTGACCACGAAGTCCGGCTACCTCTACATCCTCGACCGCGAGACCGGCGAGCCCGTGTACGGGGTCGAGGAGCGGCCGGTGGCGGCGAGCGGCGTCCCCGGCGAGGCGACCTCGCCGACCCAGCCGATACCCGTGAAGCCGGCGGGCCTGTCGAAGCTCACCTGGAACCCCGACGACCTCGTGACCGGCGAGGACACCTCGCCCGAGCATGCCGCCGCGTGCCGAGACCTCGTCGACAGCCTCGGCGAGATCGTCAACGCCGGGCCGTTCACGCCGTGGGTCTACCGCGAGCCCGGCGCCCCCCTGCGGACGACGCTCTCGTTTCCCGGCGGGGTCGGCGGCGCCAACTGGGGCGGGGTGGCGGTCGACCCCGCGACCGGCTATCTCCTCGTCGTCACCCAGGACCTCGGCGCCCTCGGCTACGTCGAGGCCGCGCCCCCGGACCATCCCGTGCCCTACCGGAAGGGCGCGCAGCGCCCCGCCAGCTTCGCGGTGCAGGTGGGCGGCGCCACGCTGCCGTGCCACCGGCCGCCGTGGGGCCGGCTGACCGCGGTCGACGCGGCGACCGGCGACGTGGCGTGGCAGGAGGTCCTGGGGGTCACCGACGGCCTGCCCGAGGGGCGACGGGCCACCGGCCGGCCCATCCGCGCCGGCGCCATCACCACGGGCAGCGGCCTTACGTTCGTGGCGGGCACCGACGACGCTCGCCTGCGCGCCTTCGAGGCGGCCTCGGGCCGCGGCCTGTGGGAGACGCGCCTGCCGGCGCCGGGGAACGCCAACCCGATGACCTATCTCGGCGCCGATGGCCGGCAGTACGTGGCGGTGGCGGCCACCGACACGCTGGTCGTGTTCGCCGTGCCGTGAGCCGGCCGTTAGGCGCGCTCGGGAGGATGGACGCATGTCGAATGCCGGTAGTGCAGTCGTACGCAGGATCATGGCGCTGGTCGCGGTCGGTCTCGCGGCCGGTGCGGGCGGAGCCGGAGCGCAGGATCTCGCGCCGCCGGCCGAGGTCCGGGCCGTGATCGAGGGGACGTGGGAACTCGTCGAGTGGCACGTGGGCGACCAGGTGCTGCGGCCGCCCGAGATGGAAGGGCGTTGGATGGTGCACGACGGCCTCGTCATGGCCACGCGTCACCGCAACGGGCCGGACGACTTCGAGTCGACGGCCGGCTACGGCGAGTATCGCTGGGGTCCGATGACCTGGACGTACGGCTACGAGCGGTCCGAGGATCTGCGCGGGCCCTCGCCCGACGATGTCCGGTTGACCGTGACGGGGTCCGACCCGATCCGAATGAGCACGTTCCTCATCAGCCGCGACGGCGACATGCTCGTCCTCGATGGCGAGAGGCTGCGCTGGGAGTACGACGTACCGGGGCGGACGTTCGTGCTGAAGACGAGCGGCGGGCGGACGATTCGCAAGTACCGGAAGATCGTACCGACTCCGGCGCAACCGTAGCCCGCTCGGGCTACCGGTTCGAGTGGTCGCCGCGCTCCTCGATGAGCACGTCCGACTCGACGGGGGCGTCGAGGTCATTCCGGCGCCCGGCGGCGCGCTTCACGCAGATCGGTTCCGGCCGGTCCACCCGTTCTTCGAGCCGAACCGTAGTGGAATCGGATGCTAACCAGACTCGTCATCCGGAACTTCAAGCGATTCGGTGAAGTCGAGATCGATCTCGGCAGCCCCGTCGTCTTCGTCGGGCCCAACAATTCGGGAAAGACCTCGGCCATGCAGGCGCTGGCGCTCTGGGATGTCGGGCTCAAGCGCTGGAACGAGAAGCGGGCCGGAAAGAGCACTCCGGAGAAGCGGCCGGGGGTTACCGTGAACCGCCGCGATCTCGTGGCGGTCCCCATCCCCGACGCCAACCTGCTCTGGCGGGACCTGCATGTACGAGACGTGCGGCGCGTCGAGGGCCGGCAACGGACCAGCAACATCCGCATCGATCTCGTTGTCGAAGGCGTGACGCGTGACCGGCGCTGGACCTGCGGACTGGAGTTCGACTACGCGAACGAGGAGTCCTTCTACTGCCGCCCGCTTCGTCGGTCCGAGGACGGGATGGCGGGCCGCCTGCCGGTGCCGGAGGACGCCGGAGACACCCGGATCGCCTTCCTGCCCCCGATGTCGGGGCTGGCCGCCACCGAGACGCGCCTGGATCAGGGCGCCGTCAACGTCCGCATCGGCGAGGGCCGCACGGCCGAGGTGTTGCGCAACCTCTGCTTCCGGATTCACGAAGAAGAGCCGTCACGGTGGGACGAGCTGGTAGTCCACATCGAGAGCCTGTTCGGCGCCGAGCTGGACCCGCCACGCTATGTCTCGGAGCGTGGCGAGATCGCGATGATGTACCGGGAACGGGGCGCCAGGCTCGATCTGTCGTCGTCCGGCCGGGGCCTTCAGCAGACGCTGCTCCTTCTCGCGTACATGTACGGGAATCCGGGCGCGGTCCTGCTCCTCGACGAGCCCGACGCGCACCTGGAGATTCTCCGCCAGCGGCAGATCTACCGGCTGCTCGGCGACGTGGCGCGCGAGACCGGCAGCCAGATCATCGCGGCGAGCCACTCCGAAGTGCTGCTGAACGAGGCGGCGGGCCAGGACCTGGTGGTGGCGTTCGTCGGCCGCCCCCACCGCATCGACGATCGGGGCAGCCAGGTCCTGAAGGCGCTGAAAGAGATCGGGTTCGACCAGTACTACCAGGCCGAGCAGACCGGGTGGGTGCTCTACGTGGAGGGCTCGACGGACTTGACGATGCTGCGGGCCTTCGCCGCCCGGCTGGGGCATGAGGGTGCGTTTCGAACGCTGGCACGGCCGTTCGTATGCTACGTGGGGAATCAGCCACGAGCCGTACAGAGCCATTTCCATGGTCTGCGCGAGGCGCTCCCGGCGCTTCGCGGCGCCGCTCTCTTCGATCGGCTGGAGAGGGCGCTCCCCGACCTCGCGCCGGTCGAGACCTTGATGTGGAGGCGTCGGGAGATCGAGAGCTACGTCTGCACGCGGGGCGCGCTGGAAGCCTATGCCGCGGCGCCGCCCGACTCCTGGCTCGGGCCGCTGTTCACGGCGGCCGAGGCAGACCGGCGCCTGCAAGCGATGCGTGACGCCATCGACGAGATCGAGTCGGCGTTGCGGGCCTTGGGCAAGGGGTCGCCGTGGGGCGCCGACGTCAAGGCGAGCGAAGAGTTCCTGGATCCGCTCTTCCGTTCGTACTTCGCGAGACTGGACTTGCCGAACCTGATGGCCAAGAAGAGCTTCCACGAGCTGGCGGTCTACGTTCCGGAGGCTGAGATCGATCCCGAGATTCACGAGAAGCTGGACGCCATCGCGGCCGTGGCGGGGCGGGCGTCGCCGGCGGGCGAGGACGGCTGAGGTCGGAGACGCGATGCGCCGGTGGACCGCGTGCTATCGTGCGGGATGCGCCGGGCGGGTTCGAGCCGCCGGGTCAGGGCGCGCGGGGGTGAGATTGGGCGGAGACGTGCAGGTGCGTCGCCGGTGGGCGGTTCGCCCGGATTCCTCGGTGGGAGCACGTGGATAGCGGGCGCATCGCGATCGTCGGGGCCAATAGCGCCGTCGGCGAGTCGTTGCTGGCGCGGGTCGCGGACCGCGACGCGCTCGACGCCGTCGCCGTCGTCCGGCGCCCGGAGGTGGTGGACGGGCTTCCGCAATCTCCCCGGATCGCGCCCAGGGTCGTCGACTACCGCCGTTCCGACCGCCTCGCCGAGGCGTTCGCGGGAGCTGGCGGCGTCGTGCACCTCGCGGGCATCCTCTTCGAGAGCCGGACGTCCGACTACCGCTCGGGCAACGTGGACGTCACCCGCTCGGTGGTCGAGGCGGCGCAGGCCGCGTCGGTGGGCCACGTCGTCTTCGTCAGTTCGCTGGGCGCCGACCCGCGGTCTCGGAACGGCTACTTCCGGTCCAAGGGCGAGGCGGAGCGCATCGTCGCTGACTCGGGCCTCGACGCCACCATCATCCGGACTCCGCTGCTGCTCGGTCCCGGCACCGCGGGGGGGCGCTCGCTGGTCTCCGCCGCGACCGGCCCGACGGCCCGCGTCCTCGGCGGCGGGGTCCACCGGCTGCGCCCGCTCGACGTCGACGACCTGTGCCGCGCCATCCTGGGGTGCTGCGAACGGCCGGTCGCCGGGGTGCGGACCTGCGAGTTGGTGGGACCCGAGACCCTCACCCACCGCGAGCTGCTGGAGCGCACCGCGAGCTGTCTGGGTCGCGAGCTCTCGGTTCGCTCGACCCCCATCTGGCTGGCCCGACTCGCCGCCGGGCTGGCCGGCCTCGTCCGCAAGGGCGGCCTGACCCAGGCCGTGATCGACGTCATCACCTCTGACGAGGCAGTCGACGGGAATGCCGACCGCGAGCTGAGCATCACCCTCACCCCATTGTCCGATACTCTGGTCCAGCTATGTCAGACACGTCCGAGATGACGTCTGCGTCCGGCGCGCCCCCGAGCCGCCGCCGGGCCGGCCGCGCCGCCTTTCTCCTTCTCGGCATCGCCTGCTTCGCCTACCTGTACACCCGGCTCGACGGCGCCGCCGCGCGCGAGGGGCTGTCGCTCGCCGCCTACATGGCGCAGGTCTTCCAGAACGTCCGGTGGGGCGCCTGGATCGCGCTGATGGTCGCCTACTCGGGCTTCTACTTCTGCATCGACACCCTCGTGGTGACCCGCGCCATCAGCTGGTTCGTCACCCCCATCCGCTACCGCGACATCCTGCCCGTCCGGGCCAGCGCCTACATCATCTCGGTCTTCAACGAGCAGATCGGCAAGGGCGCGATGGCCTACTACCTCAACCGGCGTCACCGCGTGCCGGGCTGGGAAGTGGGCTCGGCGATGCTGTTCATCATGTTCTGCGAGGTGTTCTACCTGCTGTTCTGGGCGACGGTGGGCTACCTGGCGGGACCGGAGCTGCCGCCGGCCTTCGGCCTGGTGCCCTGGCTCGCGGCGGCCGCGGTGCCGGTGTTCGCGGTGTGGGTCCTGTACTTCCGCGGCGCCGTCCTGCCCGGCAACCGCCTGCGCGACCAGCGCATCTTCCACGCGTTCAGGACCGCCGAGCTCCGGCACTACGCCCTGTTCCTGGTCCTGCGTTCCCCGGCTCTGCTGGCCGCGGTGGCCGTGTACACGACGGCGCTCAACCTGTTCGGCGTCGACGCCTCGTTCGCGGCCCTCCTCGGCTACCTGCCCGTCGTCTTCTTCGCCGCCGCCGTGCCGACGCCGATGCGGGCCGCCGCCATCACCTTCTGGGTGGTGCTGTTCCCCGAGAACGAGGGGCAGATGGCGGCTTTCGGCTTCGTGCAACACAACTTCTTCATCCTGTTCAACGCCCTCATCGGCGCCGCCTTCTGGCCGCGGGCCCAGCGCGAGCTGTTCGGCTGACCGAGAGCCGGCATGGCCCACCTGTTGACCGGCATCCGGCTGGGTCTGGCCGTGCCGCTCGCCGTCGCCTTCGCCCGGCCCGACTTCCTGCCCGCCGGCCTCGTCGCGGTGCTCTTGGCCGCGGCCCTCGTCACCGACTACGCCGACGGCATCGTCGCCCGGCGCCTGGGCACGGCATCGGCCGCCGGCCAGCTCTTCGACCACGCCACGGACTGCTTCTTCGTGACCGCCGGGCTCACCGGCGCGGCGCTGGCCGGCCTGACGCCGCCGGCCCTGCCGCTCCTGGTCGCGGTCGCTTTCGGCCAGTACGTCTTCGACTCCTACTTCGTGCACCGACGGAAACGGCTGCGCATGAGCACCCTCGGGCGGTGGAACGGCATCGGCTACTTCGTCCCGCTCGTCGTGATCGCGGCGGCGCGCCTGGAGGCCGTGCCGAGCCTGACGGCGCCGTTGCTCCTGGCCGCCCGCCTGACCGCGTACGCGCTGATGGCCTCGACCGTCGTGTCGATCGTCGACCGTGCGACCGCCGTCCGTACGTCGCGTCGAGGGTGAGCCGGCCGCTACGCGGCGCCGCCGGCATCTGTTCGGGGGCGGTCCTGCCCGCAAGCCGTCGGCGCCGGCGAGCGAGGCTGAATCGGTTCGTCTCCGCGGCACCCCGTGCTCGAGGGCCAACCGTCAGTCATTGTCAATTGCGAATGCTGATATTGACAATGCAGGGAACTAAAGTTGTCAACTTGGGGCGCTAAAGTTGACAATCCCGAATCCAGCTCGGGTGGAGCTCTTCAGCGAAGTCGCCACGCCTGCGCCCGTCCGATTCGCCTCGCCGCGGTGACGGCGACGAGGGAACGCCCGCGTGAGCCGTCTTCGCGTGACCTTCTCTGCTCGGGGGCACGAGCCGACGTGGCGAAGTTCCGGTGGCGAAATTCCGGGTCGCCGGCGGGCCTGTCATGGACCCGCGCGGAGCTCGTCGACCAGCCGTTCGTAGCCGTCGAGGTTGTTCGGTGAGAGCGAGACGTTCTGGGGATTGCCGATACGAAACAGCTGGGGGTACTTCTCGAGCTCCGGGATCAGTTCACACCAGGCACGAAACGCCCGCATGGCGACGATGGGGCGATGGGTCCGCATCGCTTCCCGGACGAGGCGAACGACATACCCTGACGAGGGGACGAGTCCGTCGGGCGACAAGGCCCTGGGCACGCGTCGGTACCGGCGCGAATGGTAGGGAAACAACTCCGCGCAGAACAGGTTGGAGGCGAGGGTCTCGATCCCCACGTCGTGGATCCACCACCTCGAACGCCGTCTCCACCAGGTCGAGCCTGGAGCGTCTCTCAGGCATGGATCGAGGAAATAGAACGGAAACTCGGCCGCCCTGTGACTGAGATTGTCGATGATGGCGGTCCGATACGCGGGCTTGTCGTGCCAGGCGTCGTCCTCCGGCGAGTAGCCGGGGTTGAGATTGAGCAGGTACACGCGCGCGCTCGGATCCCCGATGAAGGGCTCCGGCAGCAGCTGTGGCCGGATACTGATGTCGGGGTCGTGCGCGTAGCGCGAGTTGAGCTCCTGGACGATCGAGCGGTCCTGTTCCAGAACGTAGGGAGGGTTGTTCGGCAGTTGCCGCCAAGGGTTCTGCATGGGTGCGCTTCGCCGTTCGAGAGGTCGTTCGTCCCTGGATGACGACGCCGCGCGGCTCACGGTGAGGCGTTCTCGTACCATTTGAGGTTCGCGGGGGCGCGCCCATGCAGACGAGGTGAGACGAGGTCGATCCGTCCCTCGCCGTCGGAGGTCCTCGGCCACGCAGGCCGAGGGCGACCTGTCGCCGCGTCGATGACTTGGCGGGACCACGCGGCGCGGCAACGCCGCCGGCGACGGCTACGCGCGCGGAATCCACCGCCCCCCGAGCACGGTCCCGGCCGGGAACAGGCGCTGGCGGTCGGTCCGCACGTTCTCGTAGTTGTCGACGAAGTCGAACACGCCAATCCGCAGGTCGAGAAGCGTCATGTCGGCCCGCGCCCCGACGTGGAGGGTGCCGCGTTCGCTCAGGTGCGGGAAGACCCGCGAGGCGTTCACGGTCGCGCACGCCACCACCTCGTCGAGCGGCATCCCCGCGTTCAGGAACTTCGACATGACGTTGGGCAGGTCGACGACGCCCGCCACCGACCGGCTCGTGGTGTTGCCGTCGGTCGAGATGGTGTCGGGCCAGAAGCCCGCCGCGATGACCTGGTCGACGATGTCCCACCGCACGTGTCCGACCCGCCCGTTGGCGACGTCGAACCACACGCCGCGGCGCCGCGCCTCGAGCACCGCGGGGTCGATGCGGCCGGCATCGTCGACGATGGCGTTCGGGGGCGGGGCCAGCATGTGGGTGACGACGTCGCCCGGCTTCAGCAGTGGCAGCAGGGTGGACAGCGGCGACGCGGTCTGGCCCATGTGGATCATCACCGGCACGCCAAAGGCCGAGGCGGCGGCCTGGGCCCGGCGCAGGACCTCGACATCGTCGGCCGCGACGCCCTCGGTCAGCCGCGCCTTGACCCCGACGACGATGTCGCGATGCCGCTCGATGGCGCTCCTCGCGGCGTCGACGTCGGCGAGGTCGAGGTCCATGGTGTCGCCGCCGGGCAGGATGCCGGCCCGGCCGATGTTGACGAGGATGCGGCCCTGCTGCGGCGCCGCCCGCGCGACCGCGACCTGGCCGTCGATGGCGTCGGCGCCCGCCGACCCCGCGTCGACCCACGCCGTAACCCCGTCCTCCAGGCAGATCGCCGGCCCTTCGAGATCGCGCGCGTAGTGGGTGTGCACGTCGATCAGGCCGGGGACGACGAAGCGGCCGCGGGCGTCGACGACCTCGGCCGCGCCGGCGGGGATGTTCGCCCCGACCGCCGCGATGCGCCCGTCCGCGACCGCCACGTCGAGGGCCGCGTCGACGTGCAGGGAGGGGTCGAGGACGCGTCCGCCCTTGACGACCAGGTCGTAGGACTGCGCGAGCAGGCCGGTGGCGCGGGCGCCGACGGCGGCCCCGGCCGCGGCCCGGACGAACTGGCGTCGGTTCATCAGCATCTCTGGTCTCCCGGTGGATGTGCCGACATGGTGTGCGCCTTCGGGTGACGTGTCAACGCGGCCGGTACGCGAAGCGTCGGTCGCCGGTGGCGACCCCGGGGTGGAGAAGAGCTCCTCACGCCGGCCGCGCGCGGGTCGCCTCCAGGCCCTCGACCACCGCGCCGGTGACGGTGTCGAGGCCCACGCCGTTGGTGATCTGGGCGAACACGAACGGACCGTTGCCGCGCATGTGGCGCGAGTCGCGGGCCATGACGTCGAGGTCGGCGCCGATGAGGGGCGCGAGGTCCGTCTTGTTGATCACGAGCAGGTCCGACTGGGTGATGCCCGGCCCCCCCTTGCGGGGGATCTTGTCGCCGCCGGACACGTCGATGACGTAGATCGTGAAGTCGGCGAGCTCGCGGCTGAACTGGGCCGCCAGGTTGTCCCCGCCGCTCTCGACGAACAGCAGCTCGGGCTCGACCCGGGCCATGAGTTCGCCGAGCGCGTCGAGGTTGCGGCTGACGTCGTCGCGGACCGCCGTGTGCGGGCAGCCGCCGGTCTCGACCGCGGTGATGCGGCGGGTCTCTAGGGCCTCGTGGCGTACGAGGAACTCGCCGTCCTCCTTCGTGAAGATGTCGTTGGTGACGACGCCGAGGCTGTAGCGGTCGCGGAGGCGCCGGCACAGGGCGAGGAGCAGGGCCGTCTTGCCGCTGCCCACGGGCCCGCCGATGCCGACCGTGAACGCGCGTTGGCGGTAGTCGCGCGCGTGCGGCTCGTCGCGGTCCGCGAAGGCGCCGGGGCCATGATCATGCGGGTGGTCAGGTGTGAAGTGCATGGCGTGGCGTCCTTCCTGCAGGTGAATGGCTATTCTACGTCTACGACCGGAACCGGCGTGTCTACGACTGGAACAGGCGCGAGTACAGGCGATCGTGGGCGCCCTGAAGCAGGTCGACGATGGGCGTGGTCTGGCAGATCTCTTCGGGCGCGAGCCGCGCGCACGTTGCGAGCGTCGCGTCGAGGCAGGCCTCCGCCTCGTGCTGCATCCGCTGGGCGCGGTAGCTGCCGACGATGCCGAGCCGGACCGCGGCGGCCAGGACGCCGCGGGCGGCGCCGAAGAGGACGATCCGGCCGGCCGTGTCCAGAGTCAGCCCGATGGTGCGGAAGACGACCCCCGAGACCGGCGCGACGTGTGCCGGTCCCCGTCGCACTCGGGTCTCGAGGGCGGCCGTCGCCGCCGAGGGCCACACCCGGGCCGCGGTGGCGGCGATGGTGCGCCCTTGTACGCGGCTCGCGCGGTTGGCCACGGTGTTGGTGAGGAACGCGTGGTTCAGCGCGTCGAGCTCCTCCAGCCGCTCGGGTTGCCGGTATGCGGCGCCGACGAGGGGCAGCGCACTCCATCCCGTCTGCTGGATGGTCTGCGTCAGGAACCGGCGCAGCGCCGCGTCGTCGTCCACGTGCCCAGCCTGCCACGCCGCCTCGAGCCCCCACGAGTGCGCGAACGTCCCGACCGGGAACGCCGAGTCCACGACCTGCCACGCCAGCCAGTCGGACATGTCGGCGGCTCCGGCTAGAACAGGCAGTACCGCTGCGCGAGGGGCAGCACCGGCGCCGCCTCGGCCGTCAGGGTCTCGCCGTCGGCCTTGACGACGTAGGTCTCGGGGTCGACCTCGATGTGGGGCAGCGCGTCGTTCAGCTTCATGTCCCGCTTGCCGACGGTGCGGCAGCCGCGCACCGCCGAGAGCTGCTTGGTCAGCCCGTAGCCGGCCGCCGTTCCCGTGTCGAGCGACAGCGCCGACACGAACGCCAGCGATGTCGCACCGGTGGCCCGCCCGAAGGCGCCGAACATCGGGCGCATGAGCTGGGGCTGCGGGGTGGGGATCGAGGCGTTGGCGTCGCCCATCTGCGACCACGCGATGAACCCGCCCTTCAGGACCAGCTCGGGCTTGACGCCGAAGAACGCCGGCTTCCAGAGCACGAGGTCGGCGAGCTTGCCCACTTCGACCGAGCCCACCTCGTGGGCGATGCCGTGGGCGATGGCGGGGTTGACGGTGTACTTGGCCACGTAGCGCCGGATGCGCAGGTTGTCGTTGTCGCCCTGCTCGCCGTCGAGCCGCCCGCGCTCTCGCCGCATCTTGTCGGCGGTCTGCCACGTGCGGGTGACGACCTCGCCGACCCGCCCCATCGCCTGGCTGTCGCTCGCCATGATGCTGATGGCCCCGAGGTCGTGCAGCACGTCCTCGGCCGCGATGGTCTGTCCGCGGATGCGGCTCTCGGCGAACGCGACGTCCTCGGGCGCGTTCTTGTCGAGGTGGTGGCACACCATGAGCATGTCGAGGTGCTCGTCGAGGGTGTTGACGGTGTAGGGCCGCGTCGGGTTGGTCGAGCTCGGCAGCACGTTCGGCTCGCCGCAGACGCGGATGATGTCGGGCGCGTGCCCTCCGCCGGCCCCCTCGGTGTGGTAGGTGTGGATGGTCCGGCCCCGGAACGCGGCGATCGAGACGTCCACGAACCCCGACTCGTTCAGCGTGTCGGTGTGGATGGCGACCTGCACGTCGAAGCGCTCCGCCTCGGTCAGGCAGCAGTCGATGGCGGCCGGCGTGGAGCCCCAGTCCTCGTGCAGCTTCAGCCCTACTGCGCCGCTCCGGATCTGTTCCTCGATGCCCTCCGGCATCGACGTGTTGCCCTTGCCGAGGAAGCCGAAGTTCATGGGGAGGGGATCGTTCGCCTGGAGCATGAGTTCGACGTGCCGGCTGCCCGGCGTGCACGTCGTCGCCTTGGTGCCGGTGGCGGGTCCCGTCCCGCCCCCGATGAACGTCGTCACCCCGCTCGCCACTGCCTCGAACACCTGCTGGGGCGAGATGAAGTGCACATGGGCGTCGATCGCCCCCGCGGTCAAGATCATCCCCTCGCCGGCGATCGCCTCGGTGGTCACCCCCACCACGAGGTCGTCGCTCACGCCGGCCATGACGTCGGGGTTGCCGGCCTTGCCGATGCCCGCGATGCGCCCGCCCTTGATGCCGACGTCCGCCTTCCGGATGCCGGTCCAGTCGACGATCAGGGCGTTGGTGATGACGCAGTCCAGAGCGCGCTCGTCGGACACGCCGGCGGCCTGGCCCATGCCGTCGCGCAGGACCTTGCCGCCCCCGAACTTGCACTCGTCGCCGTAGACGGTGGCGTCCGCCTCGACCTCGGCCAGCAGGCCGGTGTCGCCGAGGCGCAGCCGATCGCCGGTGGTGGGTCCGTAGAGGTCCGCGTAGTGACGCCGGTCGATGCGGTGGGGCATGGCTATGGCTACTCCGGGTTCTCGATGCGGCCGGTGTCGCCGACCCGGCGGTCCGCGCGGGGGGGCCGGTCGATGCGGCGGGGCAGGGGTAGCGCGCGTTCTCGATGTCTCGGGTTCCGTCGAGACCGCGGGTAGTCCGGCGGCGGGTCGGTGGGGCGGGGCATGGCTACTCCGGCATCTCCAGGTCGCGGGACTCGTCGACGGGTCCGCTCGCCCACGCGTTCCCGCCGCGGACGACGCGGGCGCCCGCGATGGGCACCAGGCTCACCGTCTTCCCCTCGCCCGGCTCGAACCGGACCGCGGTCCCCGCGGGGATGTCGAGGCGCCGCCCGTAGGCCGCCCGCCGGTCGAACGCCAGCGCGCGGTTGGTCTCGTAGAAGTGGTAGTGGCTGCCGACTTGGATCGGCCGGTCGCCGGTGTTCGCGACGGTCACCGCGACGGCGTCGCGGTCGTCGTTCAGGGTGATCTCTCCGCCTTGGGCCAGGACCTCGCCGGGGGCGCCGGCGAGCGGCGACGCCGGCCGCCCCACCGCCGCTTCGGGCGCCTCCGGCGCGAGGAAGCTGCCGTAGAGGGCGAGGGCGTGGTCGCCGCGCTCGGCGACGATGGGGTTGTGCACCGTCACGAGCTTGGTGCCGTCGGGGAACGTGCCTTCGACCTGCACCTCGTCCAGCATCTCGGGAACGCCGTCGAGGACGTCGCGGGCGCCGAGGAAGCGGCGGCCGAGATCCATCAGGTCGGCCACCGACCGGCCGTCTCGGATGAATTCCAGCAGCTGCGTCGCGATGAGCGCGACCGCCTCCACGTAGTTCAGCCTGACCCCGCGGGCCAGCCGCTTCTGGGCGAGGAATCCGGCCTGGTGCAGGATCAGCTTGTCCACCTCGCGCGGCGTCAGATGCATGTCGTCACCATTTCCGGCCCCATGCCTCCAGAGCGTCCGGGTCTTGCCGGTCGAAGCGGCGTCATGTCGTCACCGTCTTCGCGACCATGTTCTGCAGGTCGCCCCGGTTCTCGCCGAAGCGGCGCCGGATGCATGTCGTCATCACTTCCGGACTCGGGGCTGTCGCCGAGGAGTCCGGGCACGAAGCCGAGGAGCTCCGGGTGCCGTCGTCGTCACCACGTGCGGCTCCGGGGTCTGCCGCCCGGGGAGTCCGGGCACGAAGCCGGAACAGTCCTCGAGCGTCATGTCGTCACCATTTCCGGGCCCACGGGCTGTCGCCGAGGAGTCCGGGCACGAAGCCGAGCAGGTCTTCGAGCGCGTCGTCGACGTCCTCCACCGTCCGCCCCGCGAGGCGCAGGATACACCCCGCGTCGCCCAGCCGCGCAACCGCGACGAGCCGGTCCGCCCGACGCCGGACCGGTTCGTCCTGGACCCGCGCCTCGATGCGCGCGATCTCGTCCGCGAGGCCGCGACCGATCACCATCGCCACCGCCAGCACGTCGTAGCGGCCGAACCGGTCCTCGAGCGGGCCGTCCGACGCGCGCAGGGCCGTCGCGTCGTGCACCAGGAGCCGGCCGTCGAGATGGACGGTGGTGCGGCTGACGTACTCGTCGAAGCGCCACCGTTCGCCCGACTCCCGCCGGCCGGACGTGACCCGGTCGACGAGCACGAGCCGGCCTCCCGCGGCGAGGGCGACCCGCTGCGTCTGCCGGTAGCGCGAGCCCGCGAAGCACACCACCGCGTCCGGGGCGGCGACGAGCAGGGCGTCCTCGGCGACATCGGCGTCGAGCGCGGTCCGGGTCCCCCGCGGCGACCGGTAGACCTTGGTCGCGGACTGCGTCGCCAGGAACGCGGCCGCGCCGCCGGCGACCGACGCCTCAATCGAGACGTCGTCCCCATCCACGAGCCCGCCCCCGTGGCTCGACGTGTAGACCCAGGCGGCGTGTCCGTGGTTCCTCGGCGTCAACAAGCGCAGCGGGCTCGTCGCGTAGGCTTGGCGAACGACGCTCCGACCGCCTACGCCGCGCTCCACCGCGACCCGCCCGCGGCCGGGAAGCGCCGCCCCACGCGCCGAGGGTCGTCCGTCGGGCCCGGCGATGGCGGCGCGGCGCTCGCGGGCGATGTCGGGGGCCTTCGCGTTCGCCGGCATCGCGTCAACGCCTCGTCAGCTTCGGGCCCGCGTACACGACGTAGACGGGTCCGCCGGCCCGGACCGGCGACGATGAAGTGGAGGCGATTCGGCGCACGGCTACATGCTGGCACCGGGGCTGGACCCGGTCAACCGGGCGGCGCAGAGGGGTGGCGTCATACCGTGAGGTGCCGGCGGATGTCATCCTCGCTCAGCGCCTCGATCGGGCCGCCGGCCACGGAGCGCCCCTTGTCCAGGATGTGGAACTCGCTGGCCACGCGGCGGGCGAACGGCAGCTTCTGTTCGACAAGGAGCACCGTCACCCCGGTCTCCCGGTTGAGCCGGACGATGATATCGCCGATCTCGTGGACGATGTTCGGCTGGATGCCCTCGGTGGGCTCGTCGAGGATGAGCAGCCGCGGCTCGAGCACGAGCGCGCGCCCGATCGCGAGCTGCTGCTGCTGGCCGCCGGAGAGGTCGCCCCCGCGCCGCTGGCGCATCTGGTTCAGCACCGGGAACAGCTCGAAGATGCGGCCGGGGATGCCCCCGCGGCGCCCCGCGCGCCGCGACCCGAGGCCGATCCGCAGGTTCTCCTCGACGGTGAGCTGCGGGAAGATCTCGCGCCCCTGCGGCACGTAGCCGATGCCGAGCCGCGCCCGGCTCTCGGGGGGCAGGGCGAGCAGGTCGGTGCCGTCGAACCCGATCGCGCCCGAGTCCACCGGAATCAGCCCCATGATGCACTTCAGCAGGGTCGTCTTGCCCATGCCGTTCCGCCCCATCAGGCACAGGCGGGTCCCCGCCGCCACGTCGAGGTCGATGTCCCACAGGGTGCGGCTGCCCCCGTAGGACTGGTCGAGGCCGCGGATCTCGAGCAGGTTCACGCCCCCTCCGCGACCCGCACGAGGGCGGTCGGTGTGTTCCGGCGGTGGAGGCCGCGCATTTCGATTAGGCTCATGACCCCAGGTACACCTCGATGACGCGGGGGTCCGACTGCACCGCGTCCATGTTGCCCTCGGCCAGCACGCGCCCCTCGTGGAGCACCGCCACTCGCCGGGCGATCGACCGCACGAAGGCCATGTCGTGCTCCACCACGACCACCGAGTGCCGCCCCGCGAGCGAGAGCAGCAGCTCGCCGGTGCGCTCGGTCTCCTGGGGGGTCATGCCCGCGACCGGCTCGTCGACGAGCAGCAGCTTGGGCTCCTGCATCAGCAGCATGCCGATCTCGAGCCACTGCTTCTGGCCGTGGGCGAGAGTGCCGGCGAGGGACCGGCGCTTCGACGCCAGCCCGGTGGTCTCCAGTACTTCGTCGATGCGCTCGCGCTCCCGGCCGGTCAGGCGGGCGAGGAAGGTGCGCCAGAACGATTTCTCGCCGGCGAGGGCGAGCTCGAGGTTCTCGAAGACGGTGAGGAAGTCGAAGACCGTGGGCTTCTGGAACTTGCGGCAGATGCCGGCCTGGGCGATCTCCGGCTCGCTCATCGTGAGCAGGTTGGTCATGTTGCCGAAGAACACCCTGCCGGCGTCGGGCCGGGTCTTGCCGGTCACGACGTCCATCATCGTCGTCTTGCCGGCGCCGTTCGGACCGATGACGCAGAGCAGCTCGCCGGGGTCGACGTGCAGGGTGAGGTCGTCGAGGGCCTTGAAGCCGTCGAAGCTCACCGTCACCTGCTGCAGGTAGAGCACGTCGCCGGTCAGCACCGACGGCTGCCGCCGCGCCGCCGCCTCGCGCTTCTCGCGCCAGGTGTCGCGCCGACCGGCGGCTTCGGCTTCCGGTCCACCGGGCTCGGCTTCGGGGACCCCGGATTCGCGCCCGTCGTCGGGCCGGCCCGCGGCGTCGGCGGGGCCGGCGTCGCCGGGGCGGGGTTCGCCGCTGTCACCCCTCTGCGGCGCGTGTGACCGGAGACGAGGGGCACCGGCCCCGGGGTCGCCGAGATGCGGCTCGGCGGGTTGGCGGTCGTCGCCGCCGGGATAGTGTCGTGGGGGTGAGCCGCGACGGGGGCCGCCGTGACGGTGGCCGTCGGTCATGCGTCCCGGCTCCGGGCGGGCAGGAGGCCGGCGAGCCCGCGGGGCAGGAAGAGGGTGACCCCCACGAACATCGCCCCGAGCGCGTACAGCCACACGTCGGGCAGGGCCCCCGTGAACCAGGTCTTCGCGTAGTTCACGAGCACCGCCCCCGCCGCCGCACCGTACAGCGTCCCGCGTCCCCCGACCGCCACCCAGATCACCACCTCGATGGAGTTGATGGGTTCGAACTCGCTGGGGTTGATGATGCCGACCTGGGGCACGTAGAGCGCTCCCGCCACCCCCGCGAGCACGGCCGAGAGCACGAACACCCACAGCTTGTAGTCCTGCACGCGGTAGCCGAGGAACCGGGTGCGGCTCTCGGCGTCGCGGATCGCACGCAGCACCCGGCCCGCCCGCGACGCGAGGACGGCCCGGCAGGCCCAGTAGCTGCCCCCGAGGGCGACCGCGGTCGCCGCGAGGAGGGCCGAGCGGGTGGCGTCGCTCTGGAGGTCGAACCCGAGCAGGTCCTTGAAGTCGGTGAAGCCGTTGTTGCCGCCGAAGCCCATGTCGTTGCGAAAGAACGCGAGCATCAGCGCATAGGTCAGGGCCTGGGTGATGATGGAGAGATAGACGCCGGTGACCCGCGACCGGAACGCCAGCCACCCGAACACGAACGCCAGCGCGCCGGGGACCAGGGCCACCATGACGACGGCGAACCAGAACTGGTCGAAGCCGTACCAGAACCACGGCAGCTCCTCCCAGTTGAGGAACACCATGAAGTCGGGCAGGACGGGGTGCCCGTACACGCCCCGGGCCCCGATCTGGCGCATGAGGTACATGCCCATCGCGTAGCCCCCGAGGGCGAAGAACGCCGCGTGCCCCAGGCTGAGGATGCCGCAGTAGCCCCAGATGAAGTCGACGGCGAGGGCGAGCATCGCATAGGAGAGGTACTTGCCGATGAGGCCGACGGCGTAGCTCGACAGGTGGAGCGGCGACGACTCGGGCACGGCCAGGTTGAGGAGGGGCGCGACGAGGGCCACCGCGGCCAGCGACGCGAGGAACGCGACGCTGGCGCGGTCGGCGATCACCGCCGGCAGGCGCAGGGCCGGCGTCTTCATGGCGCGCCCTCCGCCTCCGGGAGGGGGGAGCGGTGTCCGTGGCCGCGGATCAGGGCCGGGGTCTTCATGGTGCGCCCTCCGCCGCCCGTCTCGTCGAGGGAACGGCCGGAAGGGACGGTGCGGCAGCCGGCGCGTTCGGCCCACGTTCGCCGCCGCCCGTCCCGCCCGGGGGGACCGCCGTCGGGGCCCGCGTCGGAGTCGGCGTGTTCCCGGGCTGCTCGCCGCCGCCCGTCCCGCCCGGACGAACGTCTCGCGGATACGGCCACGGCGTCGGCTCCATCACGCGCCCTCCGCCGCCCGCCCGGTCTGGGGGAACAGCCCGCGGGGGCGGCGCTGGATGAACAGGATCAGCACCACGAGGACCAGGATCTTGCCGAGCACCGCCCCCGCGAACGGCTCGAGCAGCTTGTTGACGATGCCCAGCGACATGCCGCCGATGAGGGTGCCCCAGAGGTTGCCGACCCCGCCGAACACCACGACCATGAACGAGTCGACGATGTAGGACTGGCCGAGGTTGGGTCCCACGTTCGTGAGCTGGGTCAGGGCCACCCCCGCGACCCCCGCGATGCCCGCGCCGAGGCCGAACGTCATCGCGTCGACCCACTCGGTGCGGACCCCCATCGCGCGCGCCATCGTGCGGTTCTGGGACACGGCGCGGATGTCGAGTCCGAGACGCGTGTAGCGCATGACGGCCAGGACCAGCGCGAACACGATGAGGGCGAAGAGGACGATGTAGAGCCGGTTATAGGTGAGCGAGAACGCCTCGTTGAACCGCAGCGCCCCGCTCATCCACGCCGGCGTGGTGACGGCGCGGTTGTTGGCCGAGAACACGGTCCGCACGAGCTGCTGCAGCACGAGGCTCACGCCGAACGTCGCGAGCAGGGTCTCCAGGGGCCGACCGTAGAGGAACCGGATGACCGTCCGCTCGATGAGCACGCCCGCCGACCCCGCGACGAGGAAGGCCGCGGGCACCGCCACCGGGAGCGACATGCCGATATGGTCCGGCATCCACTGCTGGACGACATACGTGGTGTACGCCCCGAGCATCATCAGCTCGCCGTGGGCCATGTTGATGACGCCCATCACTCCGAAGGTGATGGCGAGGCCGATGGCGACCAGCACCAGCACCGACCCGAGGCTCAGTCCGAAGGCCGCGGTCTCGAGCACCGAGTAGGCGTTGCGCCGCGAGTCGATCTGCCAGAGGGCGTCGGTCGCGGCGGCGCGCACCGCCTCGTCGGGCTCGGCGAACCCGCCGTCGTCCGTGGTCCTGACCAGCGCCGACAGTCGGTTGTGGACGACGGGGTTCAGGCGGCCCGATAGCCGCTCGACGGCGCCGAGGCGGACCCCCGGGTCGGGGTCGTCGAGCGCCTCGATGGAGAGGGCCGTCTCGATCTCGAAGGCCACGTCGGGGTCGGTCTCGACCGCCGCCCGCCCGCGCAGCAGGTCGAGGGTGGCGTCGTCGAGGCTGCGCAGCAGCTCTCGCACCGCCTCGAGGCGCACGTCGGGGTCGGGGCTCGACGAGTCGAATCGCGCGATGCCCGTGCGCAGGAAGCGGCGGAGTCGGTTGTTGGTGATGATGCGGTCCAGCCGGTCGGAAGAGAGGGTTCCTGCGTCGGCCAGGGTGGCGGGATCGAGCAGTTGGAAAGTGGTGAGCCCCTCCGCATTCGATTCGACGACGAACACGCGTCCATCGTCCTCGCGCTCGAACAGGCGGTCTTCGAGCAGGGCCGTGAGTACGTCGCGGACGCCGCCGTGCCCGGTCGCGAGTAGTCGTCCGGCGATCTCCTCCTTCTGCCGGAGGCTGGCGCCGGCGAACTCGCCGACGAGCGCGCGGAACGCGTCGTCGTCGGTCTGCGCCGCGGCGGGCTGGGCGGCCAGGCTCGCGGCGAGGAGCAGCCACGCGAGCCGCCGCCAACCGGGAACCCGCGCGGCTCCCCCGGCAACCGTCGCCCCTCGGCTCCGAAAGCCGCCCATCCGTCCCTCCGATGATTCGGCGCCGGTTCCCGGGGCGTCTCGCCCGGCCATCGTCGCCTTGCGGCTCGGATTCGCCGCCCGACCGACCCGCCGGACATCCGCCCGCCGCACGGCGCGGGGCTGCCCGCTCGGGAACCGTCGCCTCGCGGCTCCCGTTGCCGTCCGGCCGACTCTACCAGGAATCGGCGCCCCCCCCGACGGAGGCGGCGCCGTTCCACGTCTTGGACTATTCGTAGTTCTGCCCCGAGCACACCTGCGTCTCGGTGTTGTAGTTCCCGCAGTTCAGATCGACCCAGTCGGCCTCGGTGACTTCGCTGACCGGCAGGTAGTCGGACCAGGCGTCGCCCGGCACCGTCCCGTCCGTCTCCCACACCACGTCGAACTGGCCGTTCGCCTGCACTTCGCCGATGTACACCGGCTTGGTGATGTGGTGATTGGGCAGCACCCGCGCGATGCCCCCGGTCAGGTTGGGGGTCTCGGTGCCGGGCAGCGCCGCCAGCACCGCGTCGACATCGGTGGTGCCGGCCTTCTCCACCGCCTGCGCCCACAGGTTGAACCCGATGTAGTGCGCCTCCATGGGGTCGTTGGTCGTCCGGTCCTGATTGTCGACGAACTGCTTCCACTTGGCGATGAACTCGTTGTTCGCGGGCGACTCCACGCTCTGGAAGTAGTTCCAGGCCGCGAGGTGCCCGACGAGGGGGGCGGTGTCGAGGCCCGAGAGCTCCTCCTCGCCCACCGAGAACGCCACGACGGGGATGTCGTCGGCCGAGACCTCCTGGTTCGCGAGCTCCAGATAGAACGGGACGTTGGCGTCGCCGTTGATGGTCGAGACCACGGCGGTGGGCTTGCCGGCCTCGCCGAACCGGCGGATGGCGGCCACCCGGGTCTGCCAGTCGGAGTGCCCGAAGGGGGTGTAGTTGATGTCGATGTCCTCGTCGGCCACGCCCTGCTGCTTCAAGTACGCCTCGAGGATGCGGTTGGTGGTGCGGGGATAGACGTAGTCGGTGCCCTCGAGCACCCAGCGCTCGATGCCGACCTCGTTCATCAAGTAGTCGACGGCGGGAATCGCCTGCTGGTTGGGGGCCGCGCCCGTGTAGATGACGTTCTTCGACGATTCCTCGCCTTCGTACTGGACGGGGTAGAAGAGCAGGCCGTTGTTTTCCTCGAACACCGGCAGCACCGACTTCCGCGACACCGAGGTCCAGCAGCCGAACACCACGTCGACCTGCTCCGACTCGAGCAGCTCGCGGGCCCGCTCCGCGAAGAGCGGCCAGTCGGACGCGGGGTCGACGACCACCGCCTCGACGGGACGGCCGAGCAGCCCGCCCCTGGCGTTCTGCTCGTCGACCATCATCAGGATGGTGTCCTTCAGCGTCGTCTCGCTGATGGCCATGGTGCCCGACAGCGAGTGGAGGACGCCGACCTTGATGGGATCGCCGGCGGCTCCCGACGCGGACTCGTCCCCGGACCCGCCGCCGCAAGCGGCGAGGGCGACGGTGAGGCCGGCGGCGAGAAGTGCTTGCTTCAGCTTCATCTCTTGCTCCTGTGAGTGGGTGGAACGCTACATCTGCAACTGCAACCCGAGCCCGACTTGGAAGTCGTCGGGGTTGACGGCGGTGAAGGCGGTGTCCTTGACGAAGATCATCACGCGCGCGTTGAACTGCCGGATGACGTAGTTGAGGTTGAACTCGGTGGTGGTCTGGTCGTAGTCGGGGCTCAGGCCCTCCCGGAACCGGGCGCGGGCGAACTTGCCGAGCAGCTCGAACTGGCCGTCGCCGACGCGCTGCGGGAACAGGTAGGCGGCGAGGAGGTAGCCGCCGTCGTTGGTGAGGTACCGCGGGTCGTAGCCCCCGAGCCCGTCGTAGCGGGCCCACTCGGCCTCGAGGGTCGCCGCGCCGCCGTCGCCGACCATGCGCTCGACGAGGAGGTCGACGGAGTACGCGGACCCCGCGTCGGCCTGGGTCTGGCCGGCGAGGCCGAGGGCGAGGATGTTCCGCTCGCCGTAGTAGGTGCTGTTCAGGTAGTAGCCCGGCTCCGCGTCCCAGAAGTCGACCTGGATGCGGCCCGCCCCGATGAGCGACGAGTTGCCGGTCGACGACAGGCCGTCGAACGCGCCCGCCGACAGCTTGACCTTGTCGAACTGCCCCCACCACGCGGCGCCGTTGTCGCGCCCCTGGAAGACGAAGGGATAGCCGTCCTGCACGCCGTCCGAGTAGACCGCCCAGTGGTGGGCGTAGAACGGGCCGTAGAGGTTGGCCCGGTCGCTCGGGGGCAGGAACCGGCCCACCCAGACGTTGAACGTGTCCGACATCTCGAACTGGGCGACGGCGTCGAGGATCTGGAACGAGGTGTCCTGGGGTCCCGGTGCGCCGAGCGAGCCGCCGTAGGCGATGTCCGTGTTCACCATGAACTTGATGTTGCTGGTGGCCGCCCCGTTCAGGTACATGCGCAGGCTGTTGACCCGGAAGTGCTGCGAGGCCTCGGCGTCGTCCGAGGTGCGGTGCAGGAAGCTGGTCTGCAGGCCGCCGCCGATCGTGACCGGCGGGGGCGGGGGCGGGTCCTCGGCGTCGGCGTCCTGGGCGTGCAGCGGACCCGCCGCGGCGAGCGAGCCGGCCAGCGCCAGCAGGAGCGCGGCCGCGGGATGGCCGGGCCGCCGGCGCTCGACGCGGGCGCCGCGATGTGTGTGTCTGTGACTGGGCACCAACGCTACTCCTCCGTTCTTGTCTCGCGGCGCCGGGATGCCGGCGCGCCTTTGGCAACGGTCGCGTTCCAAGCAATGTTCGTGCCGTCTTTTCGACGCAGGTGCCCGAAACCGCGTCCGCTCTCGCGTTTCGCCCCGGAAACGCGCTACTTTCTTGGGTGATGGGGTGGCCGTCGGTCATGGTGGGAAGCGGGCCGAGAATGACATTTCCGTCGTCGGAATCACGGCGCCACTACATTCTCGTGAACCCCGGGGCGACCCGTGTCCGCGCCCCGGGGGGCGGCTCCCGCGCTGCCGCGGGCTTCCTTCGTGAGGCTGTGCCGGGCGGCTGGGCAAGGAGGGGACGGAGCACCTCCCGGCCGCAGGCGGCCGCCGACGGCAGGCAGTCGGCGGAGCGCCGCCGGCGACGTCGGGGGGGTGCGACGCCCGGCGGGATGCGCCGCCGGTCCGAGAGCGGCCGGGGACGCTCGCCGCGGGCCCGGGGCCGGCCGCGCGGTCGCACAACGCCGTGGCGGCTGCTAACATAGGCTGTCCCGCCCGGTGGGTGGGGCGCCGGCCCATCTGCGCCGGAACGGGGCAGACGGCCGGCAGGCTCGGCTGGGCGGCATTGGAGCCGTCAAGCGCGATTGGCGGGCTCGGGCGGTTTGGACGAGATGACGGGAGTGACAGGAATGAGAGTCGAAGAACGACGGGGGGCAGGCCGGACATCGTTCCTGGTGTCGGGGCCGGTATTGGCGGCGGCGTTGAGTTTCCTCGCGCCGGGGGGCGCGGCGGCCCAGGGGCCGGGGACGGAAGACGGCGGGTGGACCTATCTCGGCGGCGACGCCTGGCACACCCGGTACACCACGGCCGACCAGCTCGATCCGTCGAACTTCGAGCAGCTCGAGGTCATCTGGCAGTGGAACGCGACGAGCTTCGGCCCGGCCACGGCGCGGGCCACGCCCTCTCTGGTCGGCGGCAAGCTCATCACCGTGGCCGGCAACCGGCGCCACGTGGTCGCCCTCGACCCCGCCACCGGCGAGCTGCTGTGGAGCTTCCGCGAGCCCAACACCTATCGCTACGAATACTCGATGCGCAAGGGCTACGGGAAGGGCGTCGCCTACGCCGAGATCGACGGCCGCGGGGTGGTGTTCATCACCTCGCCGGGCTTCTTCCTGCACGCCCTCGACGCCGACACCGGTCTGCCCCTCGAGGGCTGGGGGCGTCCCGTGCCCCTCGACGGCTTCGGCGACACCGGGGCCGTGGACCTCGTGGAGGACCTGATCGCGGACTGGGGCCCGTGGACGAGCATGGACCGGCCCTACGACCCCTACATCGGCATCCCGCGGGAGATCGGCTACATCACCGCGTCGTCGCCGCCCATCGTCGTCAACGACACCGTGGTGGTCGGCAACTCGGCCGAGCAGGGCTACCTGCAGACCCGGGTGGAGAACGTGCCCGGCGACATCCTCGCCTACGACGTGCGCACCGGCGATTTCAAGTGGAAGTTCCACGTGATTCCCCGGCCCGGCGAGTTCGGCCACGAGACCTGGGAGAACGACGCCTGGCAGTGGACCGGCGACGTGTCGTCGTGGGCGCCGATGTCGGCCGACCCGGAGCTCGGGCTCGTCTACATCGTCACCAACGGCGCCACCATCGACTACTACGGCGGGCACCACCCCGGCGACAACCTGTTCAGCACGAGCGTCATCGCTCTCGACGCGGAGACGGGAGAGCGGCGCTGGCACTACCAGATGGTCCACCACGACATCTGGAACTACGACACCCCGACGGCGCCGGTCCTGATGGACGTGACCGTCGACGGGCGGGAGGTCAAGGGGCTCTTCCAGGCCACGAAGCAGGCCTTCCTCTACGCCCTCGACCGCGAGACCGGCGAGCCCATCTGGCCCATCGAGGAGCGCCCCGTCCCGCCGTCCCGCATCCCCGGCGAAGTGCTCTCCGAGACCCAGCCTTTCCCGACCCGGCCCGCGCCCTACGACCTGCAGGGGCGGACCGAGGACCACCTGATCGACTACACCCCCGAGATCAAGGAGATGGCGCGCCAAGTCGCGGTGGAGAACGGCCTTTTCAACGGCCTGTTCGACCCGCCGACCCATACCGACGACCCGGCGGGTCCGGCGTGGAACTGTCCGGGCGGCGGGGGCGGCACCAACATCACGGGTCCCGCCGTCGGCGACCCGGTGACCGGCGTCGTTTTCGTCAGCTCGCAGAGCGGCTGCTTCCGCCTGCAGGTCATGCCGGGCGTGGACTCGCCCCTCGAAGAGCTTCCGCAGTCGGGCACGACCCACACCGCCTTCGCCGCCGTCGCGACGACGGTGCGCGGCAGCATCGAGGCGTTCACCCTCGACGGGCTTCCCATCTGGAAGGGGCCCATCGGGCGCATCACCGCCATCGACGTGAACACCGGCGAGCACCTGTGGGTGGCCCCGAACGGGGATTCGCCGCAGGCGACGCAGGACCGCATCCGGAATCACCCCCTCGTGCAGGGGCTCGACGGCGTCGAGGTCAACCGCGGCCGCGGCGGCAACTCGGCGATGGTGGTCACGCCCACCATGCTCCTCGCCGGGGGCCAGACCGCCGACGACACGCCCCACCTCTTCGCCATCGACAAGCGGACCGGCGAGCGGCTCGGGGCGGTGGAGATCCCCGGCCTGACCCGCTACGGCATGTCGAGCTGGTCGCACGAGGGCCGGCAGTACGTCATCATCCAGCTCCGCGACGGTCTCGCCGCGATGGCCCTGCCGGTCGAGGGCGACGACGTCGGCGACGGGCACTGAGCCGGCGGCGTACCCGCGTAGTAATGGCGAGGGGGGCGGTCCTCATCGGGTCGCCCCCGTCCGCGCTCAGACCTGCAGCAACAGGCGCCTCGTCTTCCGGCTGCCCTGACCGCGGCCGCCGGGTTGCATTCGGTCGAGGTTCGGCTACACTTTGCGGACCGACGGCCCGCGGCCGTGCACCGGTTCGATGCCGCGTGCGGACCGACGGCCGGCGGCCGCGCACCGGCTCGATGCCGCATCGCGGGCCGCGAGGAGAGTTGAGATGACTGGACCCAGACCGGATGCAAGCTCCCCCGACCGCGTCGCGAGCCGGCGCGAGTTCTTCAAGCTGCTGGCCGCGAGCCCGTTGCTGGGGGCGGCCGCGTCGGGCCTGCCCGTGAGCTGGCAGCGCGCCCTCGCGCATGAGGCGGAGCGCCGGGCCGCCGCGCCCGTGGGGCCGAACTGTCCGGAGTGCGGTTTGCAGATGCCCCGGTCGCTGGTGCAGCCCCGCTTCAACGCCCTGCAGGAGCCCGCGCTGCCGCCGCAGAACGCAATCGAGGACCAGTTGACGGGGCAGGTCGTCGAGTCGCCCGAAGAGGCGATCAACGTCTGGGACCTCGAGCGCGCCGCCCACGCCACGAACCTCCCCCAGCACTGGGACTACCTCCACATGGGGGTCGACGACTACGAGACGCGGCGGGCCAACCGGGAAGGGTTCCAGCGCCTGATGGTCCGCCCCCGGCGGCTCGGCGGCGCGCCGTTGGGCGAACTCGACACGTCGGTCGAGTTCTACGGCCGCCGGTGGCCCTCGCCCCTCTTCCTGTGCCCGGTCGCGAGCCTCGAGGCCTATCACACCCAGGGCGAGAGCGGCGCCGCGCGGGCCGCCCGGTCGCGGGACATCCTGCAGCTGCAGTCGCATCAGAGCTCGCAGTCCTACGCCGACATCGCCGAGGCCCGCGGCGAGCCGCACTGGTTCCAGATCTACACCGTGCCCGACTGGAACGTGAACAAGCGGGTCATCGACCGCGTCGCGAGCGCGGGCTGCCCCGCCCTCGTGTGGACCATCGACCTCCTCGGCGGCAGCAACCGCGAGCTGCAGCGGCGCACGCTCGCCGGCGAGGGCTACGCATCGGTGCTCTGCCAGAGCTGCCACCAGCACCATCCGGACTACCTGCGGCCGATGCGGGCCGGGCTCGAAGGTCCGGAAGGCCCCCGTTATCCCTACACCTGGGACTACGTCAAGCGCCTCAAGGACGCCAGCGACATGAAGGTGATCCTGAAGGGCATCATGACCGCCGAGGGGGCCGAGGAGGCCATCGAGCACGGCGCCGACGGCATCTTCGTGTCGAACCACGGCGGCCGGGCCGTCAACAGCATGTGGTCGTCGATCGATTCGCTGCCCGAGGTCGTCGGCGCGGTCCGGGGGCGGGTGCCGGTGTTCATCGACAGCGGCGTCCGCCGCGGCACCGACATCTTCAAGGCCCTGGCCCTCGGCGCCGACGCGGTCGGCATCGGGCGCCCCTACGTGTGGGGGCTCGGCGCCTTCGGCGAGGACGGCGTCGCCAAGGTCATCGACCTGATGCTCGCGGAGCTCCGGATCGCCATGCGGCAGACTCGGACGACCTCCATCGAGCAGATCACGCCGCGCTTCGTCATGGAGGCGAAGAACCCCATCATGATGCGCGACAACCGCTTCGGCTTCGGGCTCTGATCCGATTCGGCGGGGCCCGCCTCGCGCCCGGCCCCGCCCGCCCGCCGGGCGCCTGAACCGCGAGGGTCACCGGGGCCGGAGGGCGGAGGACCGGCGACGGCTTCCGCTCCGGATCCGGGACGCATGCGGGTTCCGCCCGCCGGCCGGCTCGTTGGGGCCCGTCAACTGGGGAGGACGACAGGATGCTCGTCGAACGTCGACTAGGTCTCTCGCCCGGAAGTCTGCGCGGCCGGAACGCGCGGACTCCCGCCGGATGGGTCGGGCGCCATGCGGAGCCGTCCGGCGACGATGGCCGGGCTGTGCTCCCGACCGCCCTCGCCGTCGCCGTCGGTCTCGCGCTGCTGGCCGGCTCCCCGGCGGCGGCGCAGTCGACGGTCGAGTTCACCGTCTCCGGCACGTCGACCATCCGGGGTTGGACGTGCACGGTGACCGCGGCGGCCGAGGTCTCGCCCGGCTCGTCGGCGCCGGCCCCCGGCTTCGCGGACGGCGTCCGGACGGCCGCCCTCACCGTGCCCGTGGCCGACTTCGAGTGTCCCGACGAGACGATGACCGAGCATCTGCTCGAGGCGATGAAGCCGGCCGAGTTCCCCGAGATCACGTTCCAGCTCGAGGGCTACGAGGCATCGGGCGGGGGCGCCCGGGTCAGCGGCGCCCTCACCATCCACGCCGTCACCAGCCCGGTGAGCTTCCCCGTCTCGCTCTCGCCGTCCGCGGACGGCGTCGAGATCGCGGGCGAGGTGAGCCTCGACATGACGGCCTACGGCGTGGAGCCCCCCGTCGTCATGCTCGGTCTCCTCAGGGTGCGGCCGCAGGTCCGCATCCAGTTCGAGGGACTCGTGGTTCCGTAGCACCGCCTTCGCGGAGACTGTCGTCCCCGAGCAGATGACAGTCCGCCAAGGCGTCCTACGGAACCACGATGCGCGTCTCTAGTAGTCTGGTCACGCGGACAGGAGGCCCGGGCGATTCGAAGGGCTCGTGGTTCCTTAGGGCCTCGGGGACTGTCGTAATCTGGTCACGCGGACAGGATTCCCGCGCGAGAGGGAAAGGCCACTGGCAACAGCGACACGGTACGGACAGCGTGCCCGCTCTCGCGAGCCTCGCGCGATGCCGGCCTACACCAAGGCGGAAGCGTCGAGGTACCTCAGGATTCCCCACCGAACGCTCCACGACTGGGTTTCCGGCAAGCGCAGCTCCGGCGGCGAGCGTCAGCGCCCGCTGGTGAGCATGGCCGAGCCATCGCAGCATCTCCTGTCGTTCGAGAACCTGCTGGAGCTGCACGTGCTGGCCGCGCTTCGGCATGTGCGTGCTAGGAGACGCCCGGGGAATTGACCGGTAGGCGGTCTTCGAGCGACGGAATTGCGCGTGCCAGGAGACGCCCGGGGAATTGACCGGTAGGCGACCTTCGAGCGACGGAATTGCGCGAGCGACGCAGTCCCGCCGACTACTTCAGTGGCTTCAGCTCGAGTCCGCATCGCTGTGCGGTGAAGACGGCCATCTCGACGTCTCGGGCGCGCCAGGCGAAGCCCGTACGTCGACTGAGTTCGGCGGCCATGGTCCGGCACCACGCCATCCACGAGGTCACGAAGGACCAGTCACCCTCGATGATTCCGTCGCTCGGAACCTCCGCGATGTCACCGGGGTACCCGTGCTGTTCGCCGTGCTCTCGCACCCAGCTTGCGACTTGCGTATCCACCATCGGGAACCGCTCGGGGCAGATGAACGCGGGGAAGGTGGCCGCCGTCGCGACCACCCTTGCCGTGAACAGCTTTTTCCGGAAGGCCCTGAAGGTCGTCAGGTCGGGTTGCTCGACGTAGGTCATGCAGGACGACCAGAGTTCACACACGGGCGGCTTCTGGTTGAGCAACGCCTGAGCGCGCTTTGAGGCGGTGCCGGAATTGCGGGAGTAGTTCTTCCAGAACACCACTTCCGCCCAGGCCTCCAGGTGATGGCGAGCCTGCCGTCGGAATCGGGTCTCGAAGCCCGCGGTCTGCAGCGGATCGCCGGGACAGATGTTCAGTTCGAACCAACCCGGGCGTTGCCCAGCTTCCGAGAATTTCCGAAGGTCAACCGGATAGCGGTACTCGTCGAGCGCGCGCGTCCACGTCTGCGGCATCAGTCGTCCTCGCTCTCCCGGTGCGTCGGGGGCCTGGGGCGGGCGCGGCAGAGCACGGCGCCCCAGCCGTCCTCGCTCTCCGGGTGCGTCGGGGGTCTGGGGCGGGCGCGGCGGAGCACGCCCCCCAGCCGTCCTCGCTTTCCGGGGGGGCCGGGGCCTGAAGCCCGGCGCGGGCGCGGCGGAGCACCGAGCCCCGCTTCGGGTTCGGTTTCCGCGTGGCCGGCGGCAGGGCTCGGCGCGGGCGGCATTGAAGCCGGCGTGTCGGGGCTGGAGGCTCCGTTCCCGGGCGGGCCCGCGGCTGGGTTCGCGGCCAGCAACCGGTCGGCGAGCGACTCCAACGGGGTCCGACCCGCGCGGACTTCCGCGATGCGGTTCCGCCAGCGTTGCGGAATCGCCTGGAGGCCGAACCGGGCGCCGAGCAGGGCGCCGGCGACGGCGCCGTTCGTGTCCGTGTCGCCGCCGGCTGCGATGATGTCGCTCAGAGCCTCCTCGAAGCCCCTGGCGCGCCAGAGCGCGATCAGGCCGACCTGGAGAGCCAGCAGCGTGTACCCCATCGAGCCACCGTCGAGTTGCAGGTCGGCGATCTCGGCGTCGGCCGCCTCCCGCACCGCCTCGCGGACCGAGGCGGGTACGTCCGCTTCGTAGTCGTACCGCGCCAGGTCGGACAGGGAGGCCCGGACGCCCTCGAGGCTCGCGTCAAGCAGCTCGTCGGGGCTGATCGACTCTCCCCGCAGGGTCGCGGCCGCCGCGACATTCAGCACGGCGCACGACCAGCCGCAGCGCTCGTCCCAATGCGTGGGCGTCGCGCTGACGATGCTGTTGCGAACCAACGCCGCCGGATCGTCGCGCCAGCGGATCGCGATCGGGGCGCATCGCATCGCGGCGCCGTTGCCGGCCCGGGACCCGTCCCACGCGATGCGTGACGCCTCGATGATCGGGATGCCGGCCGGTTCGCGGCTCCGGCCGCCCCGCCCTCGCGCGCCGAAGCAATGAGGCGCGTCTCCACCGTACAGCTCGAGGACCCGACGGGTCAGGATGCCGATGCCGAGACCGTTCGTTTCCGCCCATGCCCAGAACCGGCGCCCCAGATCATCCGGATCGAGTGCGCCTCGCAGGGCTGCCTCGGCGATCATGATCGCCTGGGCCAGGTCGTCGTCGTCGGGGTAGCCGGCGTCGGCCGCGATCTCGCGGACGCCGTCCGGGAATGCCTCGGCCACTTGGCCTCTCGACCAACCCTCCTGGACGATGCCCAGGAGATTGCCGGCCGCGATGCCGACCATCAGGCCGCGGGCGCGTTCGACGGCGTCGGCGGGCTCCATCTACATCCTCCCGTGGTCACGCCGATTTCGGGGTTCGTCGGCCGGGCGCTGCCGGGCGGCGGCGCGCTCCGGGCGCTGCCGGTCGCCGCCGCGTGTCGGTCGCCGGCGCTTCGGCCGCGCCCCGTCAGTCGACCGGCTCGATGCGGAGCAGGGCGGCTTCGCCCAGGGCGGGGTCGCGGCCGAGGAAGGCGCCGCCGGTCAGCACGTAGAGCAGGCCGTCGGGGCCCTGCTCGACGTCGCGGATGCGCCGGCGAATATCGGCGAGCAGCCATTCCCGGCGTTGCTCCAGGCCCCGCCGGTTGAGCTCGATGCGCTCGAGGTGGCCGGTGCGGGCGACCCGTCCGGTCATGAGCGAGCCCGTGAAGAGGTCTCCCCGCCACGCGGGGAACCGGTCGCCGCTATAGAACAGGAGTCCGGACGGGGCGATGGACGGGATCCAGACGATCTCCGGCCGCTCCAGGTCCTCCCGCCACGGCTGTTCCGCTACGCGCAGCCCGGTGTACTCGCGCGAGTAGGAGACCTCGGGCCAGCCGTAGTTCCGGCCCGGCAGGATGCGGTTGACCTCGTCGCCCCCCATCGGGGCGTGCTCGCTCGCCCACACCTCGCCCGTCTCGGGGTGGACGGCGAGGCCCATGGGGTTGCGGTGGCCGAGCGAGAACACCTCGGGGGCGTGACCCTCCCGCCCCGCGAAGGGGTTGTCGTCGGGCGCGCTGCCGTCGTCGCGCAGCCGCAGCACCTTGCCGACGTGGCTCGCGGGGTCCTGGGCGAGGGGCCGGGCGCCGCCGAACGCCCCGCCGACGGACATGTAGAGCGAGCCGTCCGGCGCGAACGCGAGCCGCGACGCGCCGCCGTTCAGCTCGGCGTCGGCCACGAAGACGTCGCGGACCTCGGAGAGCGCCGCGCCCTCGAAGCGGCCCCGCGCCAGGGCGACGGTCGAGCCGTCCGCGGTGGGCTTGGAGTAGGTCAGGTACACGAAGCGGTTCTCGGCGAACTCCGGATGCGCCGCCACGTCCATCAGCCCCGCGAGCGGGCCTCCGGTGAAGACCTCGGGGACGCCGGCGATTGGGGCCGGGTCGAGGGCGCCGTCGCGGATCTGCCGCAGCGTGCCCAGCCGTTCGGTGACGAGCACGTGGTCGTCGGCCAGGAACGCGAAGCCCCAGGGGTAGGTCAGCCCGTCCGTGACGACGGAAACGCGAATGCGCTGCCCTGCCGCGGTGTCGTAGACGACGGGGGCGTCGGGCAGGGGCACGGCGGGAATGCCCTCGGCCGCGAACGGCTGAGCTTGGCGTTCCTGCGCGGTCGGCGCGATCGGCAGGATCACGATGGCGAGTGCGACGGACACGACGACCATGCGCATGAGAGCCCTCCCAGGGTGTGCGGGAAGCCACAGCCTACACCGGTTGCCGGCGCGCACCAACCGCATCCGGCGCAGTTGTCGTCCCAGGCGGTTGGTGGCAGGATCGCCGTATGCACAAGAAGCGACTTGCCTGGGGAATCGTGGGGCTCGGCTTGTCGTGCCTCACCGCGCTGGCGGCGGCGTGGGTTCAGGCCAGGGCCACCGAGCGCCCGAACGTCGTTCTCCTCATGGGCGACGACCACGGGTGGGAGGAGACCGGCTACAACGGCCACGCCTACTTGCAGACGCCGGTCCTCGACACCATGGCCGCCTCGGGCCTGCGGCTGGACCGGTTCTACGCGGGGCACCCGTCGTGCTCGCCCACGCGCGGGAGCGTGCTGACGGGGCGCCATCCCGTGCGCTACGGCGCGTTCGCGCCGAACTGGTCGATGCGCCCGGAGGAGATCACCATCGCTCACGTGCTGCGCGAGGCCGGCTACGCCACCGGACACTTCGGCAAGTGGCACGTCGGGACCGTCAAGGCCGGCTCGCCCCTCAACCCGGGCGCGATGGGCTTCGACGAGTGGCTGTCGCACGACAACTTCTTCGAACTGAACCCGACCCTGTCGCGCAACGGGGGGGCGCCCGAGCGGTTCGAGGGCGAGAGTTCGGCCGTCGTCGTCGACGAGGCGGTCCGGTTCATCGACCGCGCCGTCGCCGCCGGCAAACCGTTCCTCGCCGTCGTCTGGTTCGGCTCGCCCCACGAGCCTTACCAGGGGCTGGCCGAGGACCTCGCCCTCTACGACGAGCTGCCCGCCCGGTACGCCGACCGGATGGTCCCGTTGACCTCGAACGAGACGGGTCTCCCGATCGAGCGTCCGCTGGGCGATGTCCTGCGCGAGCGCTACGCGGAGATCACCGCGATGGACCGGGCCATCGGCACGCTGCGCGACCACCTCGAGGCGGCAGGGCTGCGCGAGAACACCCTGCTCTGGTACAACGGTGACAACGGCACACCGCCGAGCGGCCTCGCGGAGACGCCGCTGCGCGGCCTGAAGGGCACGATGTACGAGGGCGGCATCCGCGTCCCCGGAGTCATCGAGTGGCCCGCGCGCATGCCCGCGCCGCGGGCGACGGACGTGGCCGCGGTGACCAGCGACATCCTGCCCACCCTGGCCGCCCTCGCCGGCCGACCGGTCCCCGACCGGCCCCTCGACGGCATCGACCTCGCGCCTCTCATCGACGGCCGCATGACCTCGCGGCCGGCCCCCGTCTTCTTCTGGAGCTTCGACGTCGGCGGCCTCGCGGGCCGCGACCACGCCCCCTACCTCGATCCCGCCCTGCAGTCGGGGACGACGCCCCTCGTCAAGCTGATGGACGGCATCCCCACCCGGAACTTCCGCAACATCCGCTATCCGGCCGTCGACGAGCGCGACTTCGCAGGCGCGCGCGTCATCATGGATGGCGACTACAAGCTCGTCGTCGACGGCTCGCGCGGCGCCGGCGTCGAGCTGTTCGACCTGCGCGAAGACCGGGCGGAGAGCCGCAACCTGTCTGCGAGCGAGCCCGCCGTCGCGGCGGACTTGGCGAGCCGGCTGCGCGAGTGGCAGCACGCCGCGCTGACCAGCCTCACCGGCGCCGACTACGGCGCGCCCGAGTGACGGAAGCGACCTGAAGGCGTCGGGTCCGCCCCCTGTTTCAGGTCCGCGACCGGACGCGGAACGTCCACCAGCCTTCCGGCCGCGGGGAGCCCAGCGGGACCGGCGGGTTGGCCGGGGCCTCGAGGGCATGCAGCTTGTCGAGCCTCGCGGACCACGCCATGTCGAGCTCGGCGGGGTCGACGATCCGGGTGAGGTGGACCGCGTAGACGTTGCGGTCGAGGCGCAGCCACGCCCGGCTGTCGCGGATGGCGAAGCCGGACCAGAGCTTGCCGTCGCAGCTCGAGCAGCTCAGGTAGAGGTTGCCGTCGTCGTTCGCGAAGCAGTTCAGGTTGATGGCGTGCGGCCGGAACCCGGCGTTGATCTGGATCTGGCACAACGTCACGTCGTTGGCGAAGGCCCAGTCGTCGACGGGGAACGGCTGCTCGTAGCCGAAGAGGACGGCGCCCGGGGTGCGTTCGCAGGGGCAGGTGAACGACCACCCGTAGAACGCGATTACCAGCAGTACCACCAGGGCCGCCGGCCCGCCGATGGCGGGTCGCTTCAAGGCCTTCAAGAGCCGTCCTCCGATTGTGCGCTCGTCAGTCATCGGTTTCCTTCTCCTTCCCCGGTCGGACTCGCGGTACGGTCCGTCGACCGGGTATCGGGTTCGGTGCGTCGCGGTTCGTGTCGCCTCTCCGAGTCCGACGATGTCGCGTGAACTCGGGTCCCGGCCTCGACTCGGCGGCTTCGGAACGTCGCCGGCCGAGAGTCATCCGTCGCGGCCCGCGGTCGCGCCGCTCGAAGCCTCGATCCCGGGCCGGACCAGGGCCTCGCGCGCGCCCGACCGCGCCCAGGCCGGGCTCGGCGTCTGCACCACCGGGCGCAGGTCGGCGGCCCGGAACGACCGCGCCACCTGCCCCGCCGGCGGCTCGCCGTAGGTCGTGGACCGCTGCCTCGGGGTGCGGCCGGAAGCGGCGATCACCGCCTCCATGCGCTCCGGCGACAGCTCCTGGCCGAAGCCCGCGCCGGCCGCGCGGGTGATGCTCTCGTTCATGAGGGTGCCGCCGAGGTCGTTCACCCCCGCCGCGAGGCAGGCGCCCACGCCGCGCGGCCCCAGCTTCACCCACGAGGCCTGGATGTTGGTGACCAGCGGGTGCAGGGCGAGGCGGGCGACGGCATGCATGAGCAGGGTCTCGCGGAAGGTGGGGCCGCGCCGCGCCCGCCCCTTGAGGTAGATCGGCGCCTCCATGTGCACGAAGGGGAGGGGCACGAACTCGGTGAACCCGCCGGTGCGCGCGTGCAGCGCCCGGATGCGCGCGAGGTGCCGGGCCCAGTGCCGGGGGCGGTCGATGTGGCCGTACATGATGGTCGCGGTGGTCCGGAACCCGACCCGGTGCGCGGTCTCCATCACCTCGAGCCACTGGCCGGCGGTGAGCTTGTCGGGGCACAGGTCACGGCGCACGTCGTCGTCGAGCACCTCGGCCGCGGTTCCCGGCAGCGTGCCGAGCCCCGCCGCCTGGAGCTGTTCGAGGAACGACGGGAGCGACACGCCGAGGGTGGCCGCCCCCTGCCACACCTCGAGCGGCGAGAACGCGTGCACGTGCAGGGCGGGGACGGCGGCCTTGACGGTGCGACAGATGTCCAGATACGTGGCGCCGGTGTACTCGGGGTGGATGCCGCCCTGCATGCACACTTCGGTGGCGCCGCGCTCCCACGCCTCGGCGCTGCGGCGGGCGATCTCGTCGAGGTCGAGGTCGTAGGGCGCGCCCCGCAGGTTCTCGCTGAGCTTGCCCTTGGAGAAGGCGCAGAACCGGCACTTGAAGTAGCAGACGTTCGTGTAGTTGATGTTGCGGTTGACGACGTAGGTGACGTCGTCGCCGTTGACCTCGCGGCGCAGCGCGTCGGCTGCGCGCACCACCGCCACGAGGTCGTCGCCGCGCGCGGAGAACAGCGCGGCGATCTCCGCCTCGTCGAGACCGTCGCCGCGCGTCGCCTTCGCGCACAGGGCGCGCGTGGTCGAGGTCGGGGTGGGCGCGGCCGGTTGCGAGAGGCGGTTCAGCAGCGCGCCGGGCAGCACCGCGTCGGCGTCGCCGGGCGACCACGCGCTCCCGCGTGCGAACCCCTCCGCGTCGGAGGCGCGGACGACGGCCGGACGCAGCGGCTCCGCGACCCACGCGTCGAGGCGCCGCACGTAGGCGGGGTAGACCGTGAGCCGCTCCGTCAGCGCCTTCCCCTCGCGCGCCGTCTCGCGCCCGAGTTGCTCGAGGTGCGGCCACGGCGCTTCGGGGTTGACGTGGTCGGGCGTCACCGGCGACACCCCGCCCCAGTCGTTGATGCCGGCCCGGACGAGGGCGCGGTAGCCCGCCGGCGTCAGGTTGGGCGGCGCCTGTAACGCCATGTCCGGGCCGAAGACGAGCCGCGCGCAGGCGATGGTCCACTGCAGGTCCGCGAGGGTCGGCTCGGGCGCCCCCGCCATGCGCGTGTTCGGTTTGGCCCGGAAGTTCTGGACGATGATCTCCTGGATGTGCCCGTACTCGTCGTGGAGGTCGCGCAGGGCGAGCAGCGCCTCGATGCGTTCCTCGCGGGTCTCGCCGATGCCGATGAGGATGCCCGACGTGAAGGGGATGGCCAGCTCGCCCGCCGCCCGAATGGTCTCCAGACGGGCCCGGGGGTCCTTGTCGGGCGAGCCGTGGTGGACCTCGCCGCGATCGAGCAGGCGTCGGGAGGCGCTCTCCAGCATGAGGCCCTGCGACGGACACACCTCGCGGAGCGCGCTCAGCTCGTCGCGGGTGACGACGCCGGGGTTGGCGTGCGGCAGCAGGCCGGTCTCGTCGAGGACGGCGCGGGCCGCCGCCGCGAGGTACGCGATGGTGGTGGGGTGGCCGAGCGCCGCCAGCTCGTCGCGGGCCTGCGGATAGCGCAGCTCCGGCTTGTCGCCCAGCGTGAACAGCGCCTCGCGGCAACCGGCGCGGGCGCCCTGCCGCGCGATGTCGCGGACCTCGTCGAGGGTCATGTAGGCGCGCTCGCCGGGCCGCGGCGGCCGGGCGAACGTGCAGTAGTGGCAGACGTCGCGGCACAGCTTGGTGAGGGGGATGAACACCTTCCGCGAGTAGCTGACGGCCCCGCCGAAACCGGCGTCGCGCAGGGCCGAGGCCCGCGCCAGCAGCGCCGGCAGGTCCGTCTCCCGCACCAGGGCCAGGGCGGCGTCTCGCGAGGGTCGGGCGTAGTCCATCACGGGCACCTTATAGCACGTCGACCGCGTAGCACGTCGACCGCGGCGCGGGAATCCGACGGCAGGCCGTCTCCCGCCCGGGAGAGACGGCCGAACGCCGGGGCGGAGGCCGCCGGGGCGGAGGCCGCCGGCCCGGGGCCGACCGAGCGACGTTGACGGGATCGGCCCGTTCCGGGAGATAATAGACCGAGTTTCGTCGCTGACAGGGAGCAATCATGAACGCAAGGCCACATCACGGAGCGCACGTTCTCTTCCGCCCGCTGGTTGCCATGTTGGCGACCGCGGTCGGTCTCGCGGCGGCGCCCGCCGCCGCGCAGTCGGCGGAGTCCCCCACGTTCACGCGGGACATCGCGCCGATCCTGCAGCGGAGCTGCCAGAAGTGCCATCGGCCCAACTCGCTGGCCCCGATGTCGCTCATCACTTACGAGGACGTCCGCCCCTGGGCGCGGTCGATCAAGCAGCGGACGGGGCTGCGCAACCGCATGGGCGTCATGCCGCCCTGGTACATCGAGAAGGACATCGGCATTCAGCGCTTCAAGGACGACTGGTCGCTGAGCGACGCCGAAATCCGGACCATCGCGGCGTGGGTCGACGGCGGGGCCCCGCGGGGCGAGCCTGCGGACATGCCCGAGCCGCCGCCGTTCATCGACATCGACGAGTGGGAGATCGGCGAGCCGGACCTCCTCGTGTCGTCACCGACCTTCGACGTGGCGGCCGAAGCGCCGGACTGGTGGGGCGTGCTCGGTCAGGTCGCGTCGGGGCTGACCGAGGACCGCTACGTCGCCGCCATCGAGTACAAGGAGCGCAACGACCTGCCGCGCGGCGTTCGGTCCGACACCGTGGGCGGTCTCTTCGTCGTGCACCACTCGGCCCTGACGACCATGCTGCCGGATGGCGATCCCGCCGACGCCTACACGTGGCCGGTGCACGAGGTCGGCCGCAACGCCGACGTCTTCGACGAGGATGCGGGCCCGCTCCTGCCGGCGGACTCGATGCTGATCTTCCCGTCGACGCACCTCCACTCGAACGGCGTCGACACCACCGCCCGGCTCGAGGTCGGCTTCAAGTTCCATCCCCGCGGCTACGAGCCCACCAAGAAGATGGAGCTGCTCTTCTTCGGGAACGGCCCCGACATCGACATCCTGCCCATGCAGGACAACCAGCGGATGGACGCCTACTTCACCCTGCCGGAGAACACGAAGATCAGCGTCTACGAGCCGCACATGCACGCCCCCGGGGTCAGGATGTGCCTCGAGGCGGTTTGGGGCGACACGGTCGAGACCCTGAATTGCTCGGGCTACGACCACAACTGGGTGCGCGTCTACAAGTACGAGGACGATGCGGCGCCGCTGTTGCCCAAGGGCACCATCCTTCACCTGAGCGGCTACTTCAACAACACGGCCACGAACCCGAACGTCGTCGACCCGCGCAACTGGTCGGGATCGGGCCACCGGTCCGTCGACAACATGTTCATCAACCTGATGCAGGCGATCTACATGGACGACGAAGAGTTCGCGGCCGAGGTCGCCGGGCGAGAGCGTCTGCGGGCGGCGGACGGGCGGTCGGACGTCGGCTGCATGGTGTGCGGGAGCGACTATTTCGAGACGCCGGTCGACGTCGACGGCGGCGCCCAGTAGGCCGGCGGCGTCCGGGGGCGCCGACGCCGGCATTCGGGGCGGGTTACGGCCCGGCCGGGATCCCGGTCGGCGCGGCGGGGTGGCCAATCGGCGCCGGAGGCGGTGCTGGCCGGATGCCGGCGGCGCATCGGCGCTCGGGCGCATCGGCGCTCGAGTGCGGCGGCGACTTCTTCGACGGACTGGTGAGCATGACTTCGAGAGCAGTCGGCGGCAGACCGTCATCCCGCGGGGTGGCGTTCCTGGCTCTCCTCGCGGTGCTGGCGGCGGGGCGGGACACGCGCGCCCAGCAGTCGTTCGCCGCCGGGCAGAGCATCTCGCCCGCCTACGAGGGGTGGGTGCAGAACGAGGACGGGTCCTTCGACCTCGTCTTCGGCTACATGAACCGGAACTGGGAGCAGGTCGTGGACGTCCCGGTCGGACCGGAGAACGCCATCGAACCCGGCGCTCCCGACCAGGGCCAGCCGACGCGCTTCCAGCCGCGGCGCAACCGCTTCGTGTTCAGCGTTCGCGTGCCCGCCGACTTCGGCGAACGCGAGCTGGTGTGGACCCTCACCGCCAACGGCGAGACCCATCGCGCCTACGCGACGCTCAAGCGCGACTACTTCATCGACGACCTGGTCATCCAGGCGAACTTCGGGGCGGCCGGCGCCGCCGGCTCGACCCCCGAACTCGCCGACAACGCCGCTCCCGTGCTGACCGTCGAAGGCGACTCGGCCCGCACCGCGCGGGTGGGCGAGCCGCTGGCGCTCGTCGCGTCGGTCGCCGACGACGGCATCCCGCGGGCGCGGCCCCTCGCGCCCGCCGATCCCCGGCGGCCGGGCCGCATCACCACCGACACCGCGACGGGCCTGCGGCTGTCGTGGTTCGTCTACCGGGGCGCCGGCGACGCCGCCTTCGATCCACCCCAGATCGTGACCTGGGAGGACACGCGGGTCGGCCGCGACTCGCCCTGGTCGCCGGGCTGGTCGACCCCCGAGGCGCCGGAGGACGGCCGCTGGGAAACCCGAGTCACCTTCAGCCGGCCCGGCCGCTACGTGCTGCGCGCCCTCGCCCACGACGGCGGCCTTCAGACCTACCAGGACGTCACCGTCACGGTCACGCCGTAGGTGTTCAGGCCAGACCTCGCGTTCCACCCGGCCCGGCGAAGCGCTGGCCTCGAATGAGTGTCCGATTTCAGTTCGGATGGGTCGATTCGGGGCCGTCACCGGACAAGCTCGCCCAATCCACGATGGCTGCGCTCCGCGTTGACGTCGACGGCGGGACCGTCAGCGCCACCGTGGACCGCCAAAGCGGCATCTACAGCACGGAGATTGTCGTCCCGCTGTTCAGCGTGGCGGAGTGGCTGGTCGCCAACTGGTGGCATATCTGGTACGAGGTCGCGGACACGAACGAACAGCCGCCCGGATTCGAGTCGCGACACAATCTGGCTTGGGTCGGGGACGGGTTCGTGCTGCCGCAACTGACGATCACCCCAGCCTCGGCAGACCGAATGCACCTCAGGTGGACCCGGTACAAGCCGCGGCACGCCCGGATCGAGTTTCTTGACGCGGGACAGCAGAGTGTCGAACGGGAGGCGCTGGAGACGGAGTTCCGGAATCTCATCGACGCCGTGCTCGACCGGCTTCACGCCCATCCCGAGACTGTTGCTGCGGCGGAGAACCTCGGCCGCGCCTGGCACGCGGTCAACACGCTCGACGATGACGAAATCGAGTTCAGTCGCGCCGCCGCGCTCCTCGGCGTCGATCCCTTCGACGTGCGGGATGACGTGGCGGCCGGCATCGTGGCTTTCTGGGAAGGCACGGACGCATCCGTCCGCGCGGATGCCTTGGCGCTCGCCAACGGCGGCGACCTGTCCTCCATCGCCGGCTGGTTGAAGGATGCCCTGGGCTCCGTCAACAGGAGACGCGGGAGCAACGCTTGGCAGGATTTCCGTCGCGAGTTGCCAACGCCGGCCTCTGAAGTCGAGCCGTGGGTTCGGGGCTATGAGTTGGCTCGCCGGACGCGTGGACAGATCGGCGTCAACGGTGACCCGTATGATTTCCAGCGAACGGGGCCGTTGGCGGTTCCCCGCGGAGACACTCATCCGCCGTCGACGCGCATTCACGGACTCGTCGGTCTGGAGACACCGGCATGCGTGACGGCGCCGCGCAGCGACTCGGGCGCCCGCTTTCTTCAGGCCCGCGCGCTAGGCGACTACTTGGGTCGGACCACGGCCGGCCCCGGCCTGCTCAGTTCTCTCGCGACCGATCGGCAGGCGCAGGCCCGGGCGTTTGCCGCGGAGTTTCTGGCGCCCGCCGCCTCGTTGCGCGAGCGAATGGCAACCGGCCGGGTAGACGGCGACCAGCTCGATGATCTCGGGCGTGAATTCCGCGTTTCCACCGAGTTGATTCGTCACCAGATTCAGAATCACGATCTCGCCGAGATTGTCGGCGACTGAGCCTGATCGCCGAGACCAGGGGCAACCCGAGGCGGCGTCGGCGCCGCGCCATGGTTCGAAGCTGCTCGTGCGACGAGGCGCGACGAGCGAGCAGGCGGGCTGCTTTGGGTGGGCGCAGGCGGCGCGCTGTCCGACGGGCTCCCCTACAGCCCCAACCAGAGCACGGCGGCGCCGCTCGCGGTGACGACGAGTCCGGCGGCGGCATGGGCGAGCTTTGCGCCGCGGTAGCGAGCGGATCCGCCGAGCCACCCGATGCCGTGCCAAGCGGCGGTCACCGCGGCCATCATCACCCCGACCGTCAGCAGCCCGAAGACCGCGGCCACCGCCGCCACCGCCAGCCAGTCGCCGGCCAGCCCCGGGACGACCATCAGCGGGATGAGCGGCTCGCAGGGGCCGAGCACGAAGACGACGAAGAGCGCCCACGCGGTCACGCCGCGGATGTCGCCGTCGGCCGGAGGAGCGTCGCGGCGGCGCCGCGGCCACAGGGCCCAGGCCGTGTAGGAGATACCGAAGGCGAGCAGCAGGGCCGCGGCCAGCTCCCCGCGGGCCGACTCGACCCGGAGCAGCGAGTCGGTCGCGACGCCGAGGCCGACGCCCGCCGCGCCGATCACGACCGACGAGGCGACGTGGCCGGCGCCGCACACGCCGGTCACGAGCAGCGTCCGGCCGAGCGCCCATCCTCGGGCGCGGCCGAGCGCGGCGAGCGGCAGCGAGTGGTCGATGCCGATCAGGGTGTGGACGATCGCCAGCGAGGCGGCGGTTCCGAGCAGCACGGTCGTGGTCTGGGCAGGGTCGGGCATCGTGGCATGCAGAGAGCCGCTACGGTCGGCGGCGTGGCGCGGCGCGACGCGCCGCCGCCCCGTGGCGCGGCGCCGGCGGCTGTCGAAGAGCGGCGGCCGGTCTCGGATCCGCGCGGTGATTGTGGGCGGGGCCGCCGCCCGGACGCGCGGGCGACCCCTCGTCTGCGTTGGCGTGGCGGAGAGCTCGGCCTCGGGCGGCTGATTCCCGTCACTGGTCGGTCCGGGGCGACGGTGCGGCCTCGCGGAACATCTCCTCGACCGGGACCACGCGCGCCCGGTCCGGGTCGATGGCGAGTTCGAACGCCTCGATCAGCGCGTCCTCGGCGCGGATCGCCTCGGTCACCGCGGCGTTGTAGGTGGGCGGCGACGGCTCGTTCGCGAGCAGGCGGTCGCGGAACGCGGCGGCGTCGCGCGTGACCACGGCGACCGCGAGGTCGTCCGCCTGCAGGTGGCGCCGGATCGCGGCGTTGACGTCGTCGACGGTCAGCGCGGGCAGCCGGCGCTGGATCTCGTCGACGAAGTAGCCGGCCCCGTAGGCCGCCGAGTCCATGTGGTAGCCGAGGCGGCGGCTGCTCGTCTGCACGTAGAGCTTCGAGTAGTTGATGAGGAACTCGCGGGTGGCTTCGAAGTCGGCCGCGCTGAGTCCGTCGTCGACGAGGACCCGGAGCTCCCGCAGGGCCTGCCGCAGCGCGAAGTGGGCGTTGTGGTGCGGCACGGGCCGGATCCAGATGCTGAAGAACTGTTGGCGGCGCGGGATGTTCGGGATCGGCAGGCGCGAGCCGCCGTCCTGCACGAAGTGCTCGATGTACGAGTAGTCGCCGTAGTTGAGGCCCCGCTGTCCCCGCATCTTGTTCATCAGCAGGCCATTGAACGTGCGGTGCTCGCCGAAGTAGGAGTTGGCCACCATCAAGGCGTAGAAGTCGTCGTCGGCGCGCGTCACGTCGATGGGAAAGCCGATGGAGATCGCGGTGGCGATGGCGTCCTTGTCGACTAGCAAGACCTCGATGCCGTCGAGGGCTCGCGGGGCCGGCAGCTCGACCGGATCGTCGCCTCCCGCCGGCAGGCGGTCGAGCAGCTCCCGCTCGACCCGCTCCGCGAAGCCCGCGGGGTAGCCGCCGGCGATGCCCGCGAGGGCCCGCGCCCGCGTGTAGCGGTCGCGGTGGAACGCCCGCACGTCGTCCAGGGTCAGCCCCGCCAAGCCCTGCTCGGTGCCGACGGCGGGGGCGGCGTAGGGGTGACCCGCGTAGAGCAGGGCGCTCAGGGCCTCCTTGCCGAGCTCCTCGTCGTTGCTGCCGCGCAGCGTCGACACGACGGTGTTGGTCAGGAAGTCGCGGTTCCGTTCGAAGTCGGCCGGGTCGAACCGCGGTTCGACCACGAGGTCGCGCACGATGTCGAAGAACGGGTCGAGGTGGTCGCGGTGCACCTCGCCCACGATCACCGTCATCTCCTTGTCGAACTGCGCCCGGATCGACGCGGACCAGGGATAGAGCGCCTCGGTGATCGCCTCGTAGGTCATCGCTTCGGTGCCGCCGCGCCCCATCGTCAGCGCCGTCAGCGCGTTGAGCCCGTTCTTGCCCGTCGGATCGTCGACCGATCCGGTGCGAAACCCGATGCGCAGGGTCACCAGCGGCGAGTCGGGGGCGGGGAGCGTGACGACGGCGGAGCCGGGCTGGCCCGCGGTCGCGGGGCCGAGTCCGGCGACCGCCGTGGCGAGCACGAGGGCGGCGGCGGCGAGCGCCGCCGGCGGCAGGCGGCGGGAACGCTCGCGGCCGCGGGTCCCGGGTCGGGCATCCCCGCAGCGTCGGCGTGCGGGCGCGTGCGGAGAAGGTTGCGCCGACCGGGAGAGCGGCGCGGCGACGATCGTCCCGCGATGCCGAGAACGGGCTGCCGCGGTCATCGGGCTTCCTCCTGGGTCAGGACCACCTCGGTCCGGTTGGTGTCGGCGAAGTACCGGTTGGCCGCCATCCGTATGTCTTCCGGCGAGACCGCGTCGTACAACGCGTAGACTCGGTTCACGGTCTCCGGGTCCCGCGTGAGCTGTAGGTAGTGTCCTAGCGTCCGGGCGATGGCGCCGGGGTTGTCGAGCCCCATCGCGAAGGCGTAGCGCATGTGCGACTTGGTGGCGGCGAGCACCGCCTCGTCGACCGGTTCGGTCTTCAACCGCTCGATCTCGGCGACGACGGCGTCGCGGACGTAGTCGATTCGCCCAGGGTCGGTGATGCGCGCGATGATCGTGAACAGCGGTGGGTCCCGGCTGTCGAGGGCGCCTCCCTGCAGCGCGTCGACGACCTGCTCTTCCAGATAGAGTCGGCGGAAGAGGGGCGACGTCTCCGAGAACAGGAGCTGCGAGAGGACATCGAGGGCCGGCATGTCGATGCGCTCGTCCGAAAATGCCGGCGCGTGGTAGCCCATCATCAGGAACGGCAGGGTCGGGTTCGGCCACGTGATGCGGGTGGCGCGGGCTCCGGTCTGGGGCGGCTCGGCCGGGATCTGCGGCTCGAAGCCGCCGCGCGCCCAGTCGCCGTAGTACTCGCGGGCGAGCCGCTCGAGCGCGCCCTGGTCGAAATCGCCGACCACTACGACGATGCAGTTCTCCGGCCGGTAGTAGCGGTCGTAGAACTGCAGGCTGTAGTCGTAGTGGTCCGGCATGTCCTGGATGTCCTCCAGGAGCCCGATCGTCGTGTGCTTGTAGGGATGCGTCGTGTAGGCGAGGTCGTGCAGGGTCTCGCGCAGCAGGGACACCGGGTTCGAGAAGTTCAGGTTGTACTCGCCGAGGATGGCGCCGGCCTCGGTGCGGAAGTCCTCCTCGGAATAGCGCAGGTTGCGGAAGCGGTCGGACTCGAGATCGATGATGGTCTCCAGCGCGTCCGAGCTCGCCACGATGTAGTAGGCGGTCCAGTCCGTGGTGGTGAACGCGTTCGAGTCGGCGCCGATGCGCTTCACCACTGCGTTGTAGGCCTCGGTCGGGTACTTCTCGGTGCCCCGGAACATCATGTGCTCGAAGAAGTGCGCGTAGCCCGAGAAGCCGGGCTCGACCTCGTTGCGCGAGCCCGTGCGCACCACCGTGTAGTAGGCGACGATGCCGGGGCTGTCGTAATCGACGCCGATCACCGTGAGGCCGTTGTCGAGCTCGAACGTGGTGACGGGGAACGGAAAGACCTCGCGGCCGTCCTGTCCCGCCGCCGCGGTCGCGGCGGCGAGCACGAGAGCAGCGACGGCGAGACCCTGACGTGTCCAGTGCATGGTGACGTTCTCCTGCCCGGGAACCGGCCCGGCCGCGACCCGGTGGCGGGTCCAGACTCCCCAGTATACCGATTACTCCTACTCCGCCCTCCACGGCGAACGCCGCCCACCTGTCGACGGGGCGCGCGATGCCGCCCCCCGGCCGCCGGGCGGTTGCCGCCCCCGCGTCTCGCCGCGGGCTGGTAGACTAGGAGCCTGCGCGGTGGACGGCGCTTCTGGCGGCCTGGTCGGGCGCCCGGCGGCGCCGAGGGCGACGATGAGCTGGCCAGGGACGATGGCTGGCCAGGAAGGGAGCGGCCCGCGGCGAGCGCGCGAGGCGTCGGACGGTCCGGGTCGGCGTACGTTCGCGGCATCGAGGACACCGAGACCATGCCCAGCGTTTCCCGCTTCGTCGTGACGATGGCCCTCGCAGGGCTCGTGTTTCCGGCCGCCGGGCGGCCCGCGGCGGCGCAGCTCTCGCCAAATGAGGCGGCGCAGCTCTCGCCAAATGAACTGTCGGTCGCGGTCGGCTACGGCGCCGACGTCGACGACCTGCGACGGTGGGACGCGACGGTCGACGGCATGACGCGGACCGGCGAGCTCGTCGTCGTGTCCCGCCAGGCCGACCGCAGCCTGCCGGGGCGGACCCACGAGTATCTCGCGCAGGTCTTCGAAGGCGTGCGCGTGCGCGGCGGCGGCGTGTCGCGGCAGCTCGACCGGGGGGCGACGGTCTCGTTGTTCGGCACCCTCTACACCGGCATCGACGTCGAGACCGCGCCGGCGCTGACCGCCGGCGACGCCGCGAGCCTCCTCCTACAGCGGACCGGGGCGGCCCCGGCGGGCCGCCTGCCGGAGGCGGTCGTCCTGCCCCTGCTCGGCGGCTTGTACGAGCTGGCCTATCCCCTGACCCTGGAGGACGCCCACACCTACTTCGTCTCCGCCGCCGACGGCGCCGTCGTGCAGAGGGAGGCGGCGTTCGACACGCAGTCCGCGGTCGGTACCGGCGCCGGGTTCCTCGGCGACACCAAGAAGATCAGCACCACGCGGGAGAGCGGCCGGTACGAGGCCCGGGACCGCCTGAGGCCGGGCGAGGTCGTCACCCTCGACGCGGGCTTCGATGTCGAGGGGCTGGTGCGTTTGCTCCAATCGGGGCCGCCTCGTGTCCCGCGCTGGGCATCCGGCGACATCGCGGTCGACCCCGACAACGACTGGGACGACCCCGCGGTGGTCGATGCTCACGTCCACATGGGCTGGACCTACGATTACTTCGCGCAGCGGCACGGATGGGAGGGGCTCGACGGTGTGAACGGACGCATCGTCGGGATCGTCAACAACGGCTTCTTCAACGCCTACGCGTATCGGCCTCCGTTCGGTCCGGATGGCGCCGGCGTCTACGTCTTCGGCCAGCGCGGCATACCGGGTTCCGAGGCGACGCAGCCGCGGGTCGCGCTGCACACCGTGGCGCACGAGCTGATGCACGGGCTTACGTACTTCTCGGTCGCCACGCGGACGGGTGGGGGCCTCATCGACAACCTGGGCGTCGTCGGTCGTCTCAGCCCGCCGAGCTTCGAGTGGGAGGGCGAGACGTACAACTGCCCCGAGACCACCTTCCGCATCGAAGTGGACTTCGACGTGTGGGAGCCGATTCCGGCCCTGTGCAGCGCGGACGGGCGGTTCGTGCTGGCGTCCAGCCAGGCGAGCGGCGTCAACGAGGCCTACTCCGACATCTTCGGCGTCTCGACCGGGTTCTTCCACGAAGGGGTCGGCGCCACCGGCACCTACGATTACGGCGGCGAGTACGCGGCCGGGACGCTGCGATCGCTGTCGGATCCGTGGTCGACCTTCAACGCGCCGGCCTATCCCTTCAGCTTCGAGTTCGCGGTCGTGATCGTCGACGACCGGTACTACACGTACTCCGGGGCCCTGTTCCTGGGGGGGAGGTTGGTCGGCTTCGACCCGGATTTCTGCTGCTACGGCGCCCAGCACTGGAACTCGACGATCCTGAGCCACGCGTTCCATCTCGCCATCGAAGGGGGGACGAACCTGTTCACCGGGCTCACCGTCGAGGGCGCCGGCGCGTCGAACCGCGCGCAGGTCGAGCGGATCTTCTTCCGCGCCCTGACGGAATTGATGCCCCAGGCGACGTCGTTCCCGCTCGCCGCCGAGGTCATCCGTCAGGCGGCGGCGGACTTGGCCCCCGGCGCCGACGTCCAGCGGGCGATCGAGGACGCGCTGGTCGCCGTCGGTCTGTCGCCCGCGCCCGCCGGCTGACGGCCCCGCGTGCGATGGACTCCGACCGGCAACCGCCCCCGTTCGCGCGCAGGAACCGCAGCTTCGTTTCGGTCGCGGCGGCGCGGCGCGGGCCGTCTCGGGTAGCGTTCTCTCACCTTCTTGCCGACGCGTTGGCCGTCGCGGTTGCGGAGCCTATAGCCATGCAGATTCGACGGAACGTCATCCGACCACTTGTGGCCGCGGCGCTGGCGGTTCCCGTTGCCGCCCCGGCGGGGCAGGAACCGGCCGGCCGCTTCGAGATCACGGTGACCGAAGCCCGGCTGTCGGAGCTGCGCAGGACCGACGCGCTGGTCGACGCGCTGACGCGGACCGACGCCCTGGTCCTGGCGTCCCGAATGCCCGACCGGCTTCTGCCGGAGCGTGTCCACGAGAGCTTCAGGCAGTACCACGAGGGCGTTCCCGTGGTGGGCGGGGGGGTGTCCAGGCAGCTCGCCGGCGGGGTGACCGTCTCGGTCTTCGGCACGCTCCACGAAGGGATCGACGTCGACACGACACCGCTCGTGCCGGTCGACGAGGCGCAGGCCCTGATCGCGCGGCAAACGGGCGCGCGGCCGGCCTCCCGCGAGCCGCCCTCGCTCGTGGTCGTTCAGACCCTGCTCGGCGACTACGTCCTCGCCTGGCGGATGCCGATGACTGACTTGCGGACGTACTTTCTAGACGCTCACAGCGGGAGAATCGTGCACGAGGAAAGCAACGTGTTCGAGCAGAGCGCGTCGGTGGGCGTCGGGAAGGGCATTCAGGGTCAGCGCAAGAAGCTCGGCACGTCCGAGGGCGGCGGGCAGTACCGGGCCCACGACCGGCTGCGCCCCGCCGAGACCGTCACCCTCGACATGCGTCACGACGAAGGGCGCGTGGCCTTCCTCATCCAGGAACCGGAGGGCGTGTGGCGCCCGAGCGACGTGGCGAGCGACCCCGACAACGACTGGACCGACCCCGCCGTGGTCGACGCGCACGCCTACGCGGGCTTCACCTACGACTACCTGGCGCAGCGGCAGGGCTGGGACGGCATGGACGGCGAGAACGGCCGTCTCATGAGCATGGTGAACATCGGTCTCGACTTCAGCAACGCGTTCTTCATCTCTCCGCCGTTCGGGCCGGAGGGCACCGGGATCGTCGCCTTCGGTCACTGGTCGGACGGGACGCCGATCGTGTCGGCCGACGTCGTCGCCCACGAGATCATGCACGGCGTCACCTACTTCTCGGTGAGGGAGCGAACCGGCGAGGGGCTCGGCGGGACTTGGCGTACGCCGGGGCCGTCGGCGTTCACCCTCCCGGGAGGTTTCACGCCCCGTTGCGGCGACAGCTACACGTATCCCGAAGGGTGGCCCGACCCGGCCCTGACCGGCCTCTCGTTCAGCTTCGCCTGCGACGGAGAGGGTCGGCTCTTCCTGTACGCGGCCCACGGGGGTGCGATCAACGAGGCATACTCGGACATCGTCGGCACGAGCGTCGAGTTCATGCTGCACGAGCCGGCCCAGGGTCCGCTCGGCGCGGACTACGTGTTGGGCGAGGACACGGGAGGGTGGATCAGGCGGATCGACGATCCGGGTTCGGTCCGGTTGAGCAGGCGGGTTCCGGTCGACCTTCGTTACCCGGCCGCCTATGACGGGATGATCTGGTTTCTCCTCGAGATCTTCGAATACAACGACCGCACGGTTGGGGCCTACTCGAGAATCGGCACCGTGGACGGCGGCCGGACGCTCACTTGGCTCCCGACCTGGGGCTACAGCGGAGTCCACTGGAACTCGACCATCCTGAGCCATGCGTTCTACCTGGCCGTCGAAGGCGGGAGGAATCGGACGACCGGTCTGACCGTCGAAGGCGTCGGCGGCGCCAACCGCCACGATGTCGAGGCTGCGTTCTTTCGCGCGATGACCGACTTGATGCCGAGCACGCCGAACGTGTTCATGGCGGCGAACGCGATCCTGCAGTCGGCGGTCGACTTGTTCGGGGCCGGCAGCGCCACCCACGAGGCCATCGGGCAAGCCCTGGTCGCGGTCGGCCTGCTGTCGCCGGCCGGGTGAAGGTTTCGCGTTTCGTCAGCTCCGTTTCGGCGGCGCGACGCCACTCATCCGCCCGCCGACTGACGAGCCATCGGGTCCGGGGGCGGCGAGCCCGTCGCCAGGGCGAGCAGTGCCCTCCACAGCTCCGGCAGGCCGTCGCCGCGCTTCGCCGAGACTGGCAGCACCGGGTGGGCCAGCGCCTTCTCGTGGGCTCGCAGCCTGGCGTGACGGGCGGACCGGGCGAGGCGGTCGATCTTGGTCGCGGCGACGACGATCGGCAGATCGAGGCCGGTCAGCCAGGCGAGGGCGCTCCTGTCGTTCTCGAGTCCCGGGTGCCGCGCGTCGACGAGCAGGATCGCGCCCGTCGGCCCCCGCGGCGGCGACCCTCCTTCCCCGGGCCGTCGAGGCCCTTCACCGGTCGCCGGCTCCTGGCGGAAGTAGCGCTCGGTGAGCCGGTCGAAGACCCGCGTGCTCTCGGCCCCGCCGCGGGCGTAGCCGTAGCCCGGCAGGTCAATCAGCAGCAGCTCGCCGCGTCGCTGCGCGAGCACGATGCGATAGATGTTGAGCAGGCGGGTGGTGCCGGGGGCGCCGCCGGCCCGCGCGATGCGGCGGCGCGCGAGGGCGTTGATCAGGGTCGACTTCCCGACGTTGGACCGGCCGATGAGGCTGACCTGGGGAAGCTCCGGGTCGGGAAGGGGGCTGTCGGCGCCGACGCTCCTGACGAACTCCGCGGTCTGAATCTTCATCCGCCGGCGCCGGCCGCCCCGAAGAGCGGACGGCTGCACCGTGCAGGCGGCGTCGCGAACGCGGCGCGGCGCCCTGCAGGGTCGGTCGGGCGGGAAGCGCGACCGCGAGGTGGCGGCTTCCCGGGGCGCCAGCTTGGCTGGCTAGTGGGCCGTCCTCGGGAAAGGCGCCCGCGGCGCGGGGCGCTTCCGCGGCAGTCGCCGACGGAAGACCGGCGACAGGACGGCGAGGTCGGATCTGGGGCGGTCCATCGGTCAGTGCATCATGCCACCGTCCCCGGCGCCCGCCGCGTCGGCCTCCTCCCGGGCCGCGAGCACGGAGACGAGCGGCTCGGCGAGGGCGATCTTCAGCACCTCGTCCATCGACTCGACGAGGTGCAGCTCGAGAACGTCGAGCACCGTCTTCGGGATGTCCGCCAGGTCCTTCTCGTTGTCCTTGGGGAGGATGATGGTCTTGACGCCGGCCCGGTGGGCGGCGAGCACCTTCTCCTTGACCCCGCCGATCGCCAGCACCTTGCCCCGCAGGGTGATCTCGCCCGTCATCGCCACGTCGCGGCGCGTGGGCACGCTGGCGAGGTTGGACACGAGCGCCGTCGCCAGGGTGATGCCGGCCGAGGGGCCGTCCTTGGGTATCGACCCCTCGGGGACGTGAACGTGCACGTCCGTCCGTCGGTGGAAGTCCTTCCGGATGCCGAACTCCTCGGCTTTCGACCGCACGTAGCTCATGGCGGCCTGGGCCGACTCCTGCATGACGTCGCCGAGCTTGCCGGTCAGGGTCAGCCGCCCCTTGCCGGGCATCAGGGTCGATTCGGTCAGCAGTAGCTCGCCGCCCGCCTCGGTCCACGCCAGTCCCGTCGCGATGCCGACCTCGTTGCTCTCCTCCGCCGAGGTCGGCCGGTAGCGGGGGACGCCCAGGTAGCCGGTGATCTGCTCGCCCGCGATCTCTTCCGAGAACTTCTTCCCCTCGACGACCACCTTGCGCGCGACCTTGCGGCAGATGGTGTTGACCTCGCGCTCGAGGCTGCGGACCCCCGCCTCGCGCGTGTAGCGCCGGATGATGGTCTCGAACGCCTCGTCCTTGAACTGGATGTTCTTGTCGGTGAGCCCCGTCGCCTTGACCGCCTTGGGCGCGAGGAACGTCCGGGCGATCTCGATCTTCTCGAGCTCCGTGTAGCCGGCGAGCTGCAGGACCTCCATGCGGTCGCGGAGGGCCTGGGGGACGGTGTGCAGCACGTTCGCCGTGCAGACGAACATGATGTTCGACAGGTCGTACTCGACGTCGAGGTAGTGGTCGAGGAACGTGTGGTTCTGCTCGGGGTCGAGGACCTCGAGGAGGGCGGCCGAAGGGTCCCCCCGGAAGTCCATCGACATCTTGTCGACTTCGTCGAGGAGGAACACCGGGTTCATGGTGCCGGCTTTCTTGATCATCTGGATGATCTGGCCGGGGAAGGCCCCGATGTAGGTCCGGCGATGGCCGCGGATCTCCGCCTCGTCGCGCACCCCGCCGACGGACAGTCGGACGAACTTCCGATTGGTGGCGCGGGCGATGGACTTCGCGAGCGACGTCTTGCCGACCCCGGGGGGGCCGGTGAACGTGAGGATGGTGCTCTTCGGCTTTCGGACGAGCGTGCGGACGGCGAGAAACTCGAGAATCCGGTCCTTGATCTTCTCGAGGCCGTAGTGGTCGGCGTTGAGGATGGCCTCGGCCTTCTTGAGGTCGCGGCTCTCCCGCGACTTCTTGTGCCAGGGCACCGCGATGAGCCAGTCGAGGTAGTTGCGCGAGACCGTCGCCTCGGCCGACATCGGCGGCATGCCCTCGAGCCGCTTGAGCTCCTGGACCGCCTTCTCCTCGACCTCCTTGGGCATGCGCGCGTCGTCGATCTTCTTCTTCAGCTCGTCGAGCTCGCTGCCCTTGTCCTCCTTGCGGCCCAGCTCCTTCTGGATCGCCTTCATCTTCTCGTTGAGGTAGTACTCCTTCTGCGCCTTCTCCATCTGCTTCTTGACGCGGGACTGGATGCGGCGGTCGACCTGCAGCTTGTCCACCTCCGCCTCGAGCAGGCTGGCGATGCGCGTTAGCCGCCCCAGGGGCTGCACGATCTCGAGCAGATTCTGTTTCTCCTCCACCCCCACCGCAAGATGGGCGGCGATGGTGTCGGCGAGCTTGCCGGCGTCGTCGACGCGGACGGCGGCGATCATGGCGTCGTAGTGCAGGTTGTTCGACAGCTTCACGTACTGCTCGAACAGCGAGACGACGCGGCTCATCGCGCCCTCGATCTCCTCGTTCGTGTCCTCCGGCCGGGGGACGAGCTTGGCGACGACGCGGTAGAACCCCTTGTCTTCCTTCCACTCCACCGCGCGCGCCCGCTCGAGGCCCTCGACGAGGACCTTGATGTTGCCGTCGGGCAGCTTCAGGCTCTGCACGATGTTGGCGATACAGCCCATCGTGTAGATGTCCGTCGGCTTGGGGTCGTCGACCACCGCGAGCTGCTGTGCGGCGAGGAAGATCCGCTTGTCCTTCATCAGGGCGTGCTCGAGAGCCTGCGTCGACGACGGCCGCCCGATGACGAACGGGATCATCATGTGGGGAAAGACGACGACGTCGCGCAGCGGCACGATCGGCAGCGTTTCGTAGACTTCCATCAACCAGCCTTTTCGATGACGGTGATCGGGTCGCCCTTGGCCTGCACGACCTCCCGGTTGATCACGCACTCGCGGACCTTCTTCCGGCCCGGGAGGGTGTACATGATGTCGAGCATGAGGTCCTCGATGATCATGCGCAGCCCGCGCGCGCCGATCTTGCGGTCGAGGGCCGATTCGGCGATGGCCTCCAGGGCGTCCTCGGTGAACTGGAGCTTGACGTTCTCGTACTCGAACAGCCGCTCGTACTGGCGGGTGATCGCGTTGCGAGGCCGGGTGAGAATCTGCATCAGAGCCGGCTTGTCGAGCTCGTGCAGGGCTCCGATGACCGGCAGCCGACCCACGAACTCGGGGATGAGCCCGTAGCGGATGAGGTCCTCGGGCTCGACCATCTCGAGGGTCGTGCCGACGTCGCGCTCGCGCGACGTCTTGATGTCGGCGCCGAAGCCGAGCATCTTGCGGCCCACGCGGCGCTGGATGGTCTGGTCGAGTCCGACGAAGGCGCCCCCGCAGATGAAGAGGACGTTGCCGGTGTCGATCTGGAAGAACTCCTGGTGCGGGTGCTTGCGGCCGCCCTGGGGAGGCACGTTGGCGACCGTGCCCTCGAGGATCTTCAGCAACGCCTGCTGCACGCCCTCGCCGGAGACGTCGCGGGTGATCGAGGGGTTCTCGTCCTTGCGGCAGATCTTGTCGATCTCGTCGATGTAGATGATGCCCTGCTGGCACTTCTCGATGTCGCCGCCCGCCGCCTGCAGCAGCTTGAGGACGATGTTCTCGACGTCCTCGCCGACGTAGCCGGCCTCGGTCAGGGTCGTCGCGTCGACGATGGTGAAGGGGACCGACAGCAGCTTGGCGAGGGTCTGGGCGAGCAGGGTCTTGCCGGTGCCGGTGGGGCCGATGAGCAGGATGTTCGACTTGGTGAGCTCGATGTCGTTCCGGTTGCGCGACTTCTTCTGGATCTCGACCCGCTTGTAGTGGTTGTAGACGGCGACCGAGAGCTTCTTCTTGGTCTGCTCCTGGCCGACGACGTACTCGTCGAGGAACTTCTTGATCTCCTGCGGCACCGGGAGCGACGACCGACCGCCGCGGGTTTCGAACCGGCTGTCGTCGGCGATGATGTCGTTGCAGACCTCGACGCACTCGTCGCAGATGAAGACGGCCGGACCGGCGATCAGCTTGCGGACGTCGTTCTGGTCCTTGTTGCAGAACGAGCAGCGCAGAATCTCGGGCTCACCGGTTTTCTTGGCCATGTGTCACCCAACGCCCGGCCGAGCGAGGCGGGTCCACCGCCGGCGGGCGCCCTTCGGGGAAGCTCCGCCGCCCTTGCGGGCGACCCGATGTCCCCCCCGACGGTAGTGGTTCCCCCGGTCGCACGCAGCCGATTATGGACCCTCGTCACGCCCTGTCAGGCGGGGCGTCCCGCCGTCCCGGCGCCGCGCGGTCGCGCCGCGCACCGCGCAGCAGCTAGGCGCGCTGTCTGACCACTTCGTCAATGATACCGTATTCACGGCTCTGGTCAGCCGTCATGATGTAGTCGCGCTCGGTGTCCTCTTCGATCCGCGCCAGGTCCTGGCCGGTGTGCTCCACTAGCATCTCGTTCAGGCGCGTCCGCATCCGGATGATCTCCTTGGCGTGGATGTCGATGTCGCTCGCCTGCCCGGCCAGCCCCGACATGAGGGGTTGATGGATGATGATGCGGGAGTTGGGCAGGCTGTAGCGCTTGCCGTGGGCGCCGGCCGCCAGCAGCACCGCGGCCATCGACGCCGCCTGCCCGATGCAGTAGGTCTGGACGTCGGGCTTGATGAACTGCATCGTGTCGTAGACCGCGAGCCCGGCCGAGATCGACCCGCCGGGGCTGTTGATGTAGAGGACGATGTCGCGGTCCGGGTCCTCCGCCTCGAGGAACAGCATCTGGGCGATGACGACGTTCGCGATGGCGTCCTCGATGGGCGTGCCGATGAAGATGATGCTGTCCTTCAGCAGGCGCGAGTAGATGTCGTAGGCGCGCTCGCCCCGGTTGGTCTGCTCGACGACGACGGGGATCAACTGGTTGTGGACGTCGGACATGTCGGTTGCGCCTCTGTCGTCGGCGCCTCCGGCCCCGCGGGTCGAGGCCGCGGCGGCGCCTCGATACGGCGCCCGCGGGTTCGTCTCATCGATGGTCGCGTCGTGGTCGGGGAATGGCGGCCGGGAGCGCCCGCTCAGGCGGTCACGATGGTAGCACGCGACAAGAGCAAGTCAATCGCCTTCTCGCGCCGCAGGCTCTCCGCCAGCCGGTCCGCGCCGCCGTCGCGGTCGAGCCGGGCCCGCACCGCGTCGGGTGTCTGGCCGAGCCGCTCGGCGTGCCGCGCGACCTCTTGATCGACGTCGTCGTCGCTGACGTTCACGTCCTCGCGCCGCGCCACCTCGTCGAGCACCAGCGAGGCCCGCACCGCCTCGAGGGCCGTCGGCCGCTGCTCCTCCCGCAGGGCGTTCCAGTCGACGTCGGCGGTCCGCGGGTCCATCCCCTGCCCGGCCATCGCGGCCGCGATCTGCTCGAGCCGCCGGGCGATCTCGCGCTCGACGAGGGCCTCGGGAACCTCCGCCGTCAACCGGGAGGCGAGCTGCCGCAGGAGGTCGCGCCGTACGCCGCGTCGCATCTCGATCTCGGCCTCGCGCCGCAGGTCGTCCGCGATGCGGCTCTTGAGGGCCTCGAGCGACTCGAAGTCGCCGACGGACTTCGCGAACGCGTCGTCGAGGTCGGGTATCTCCCGCCGGTGGTGCTCGCGCACCGTCACCTCGTGGGTCACCCGCCGGCCCGCGAGTTCGACCGGGGCCGAGCCCTCGGGATAGGTCAGCTCGAACGTCTTCGAGTCGCCGACGGCCAGGCCGACGAGCTCGTCGTCGAACCCCGGCGGGTTGCCCTCGGACCCCAGCACGACCGTCGCGCGCTGCCGGGGCTCCTCGAACCGGTCCCTTCCGCCGTCGCCGGCCTCCGCGCGGCGGGTCAGGTCGAGAGTCGCAACGTCGCCGGGCTCGAGGGGACCGTCCGTCACCGGCACGGCCGGGCTCGCCCGCAGCCGGAGCTGCTCGAGGGCGCGCTCCTCGGCCGCCGCGTCGGGAGTCACCGGGCGGCGCCGCAGGGTCAGGGCGTCGTAGTCGAGCCCGGACACGGTGGGCATCACCTCGAACAGGGCGTGGAAGGTGAGCGGCTCGCCCTCATCGATGGAGACCTCGCGCACGTCGGGGGTGTCGACGGTGCTCACCTCGTGCTCGTGCAACGCCGCCTCGACCGCGGCGGGGACGAGGTCGCTCGCCGCGTCGTGCAGGATGTCTTCCTTGAACCGCTGCCGCACGATGTGCAGCGGCGCCTTGCCGGGGCGGAAGCCGGGTACGCGGGCGCGCCCCCGGTGTCGCCGGGTCAGCCGGTCGATGGCGGCGTCCACGTCGGCGGCGGGGATCTCGACGTCGAGGCGGCGCCGCGTCTCGCTGAGTTCGGTGATTCCCGACTTCATGTGCGGTTCATCCGGCGTGGTGCGAAAGGGGGGACTCGAACCCCCACGGCCTTCCGGCCACCGGATCCTAAATCCGGCGCGTCTGCCGATTCCGCCACTTTCGCGGAAACCCGAGCCACCCGCGCCGGCGCGGTCTCGCGCCCGCGTCAGGGCGATTCCGGGCGTCTCGTTCCGGGAGCCGGCGGCGAATCCCCCGTTGCACGGGCGGAAATGCAGCCCGGACCCTCACCGTGGACTCCTTGTTTCTCAGGCTACCACACGGCGTTCTCGGTCCACCCGCGGGGGGCGCGGCGGCCGCGCCGGGCGGGTGCGTGCCAGGGCGCCCCGACGTGTCGGCGTGCTTCTCGACCGCCCGCCGGGGTTCCCGCCGGCTGTGGTAGTGTTTGCGTTTCGAGACCGCGCGCCGGTCCCGAGGAGCCCGTCGTGAACGGCGCGATCGCGCCGGTCCGATGCACCGGTCGAGTGCGGTGGGCCTCCCCACGGGCTTCTCGGATGCCGACGGCGGGAGGGATCTACGCATGGATCGGGCGCGTCAACCGGTGGTCGACAGGGCAGCCAGCATCACCCGGTTCCGGGAGACCCGTGAACGTACCGCCGGGCTCTTCGACTTGTTGAGCCCGGACGCCTACTACGAGCAGCCGATACCGCTCCGGCATCCGGTGGTGTTTTACGAGGGCCACATTCCCGCGTTCAGCGTGAACACCCTCATCAAGCGCGGGCTCGGGCGAACGGGGGTCGACGCCCGGCTCGAGGTACTGTTCGCGCGCGGCATCGATCCCGAGGATCAAGCTGCGGCGGACGGAGCCTCCGTCGCGTCCTGGCCGAGCCGGGAGGCGGTGCGCGGATACGCCGCCGAGGCCGACCGGATGATTCTCGACGCGCTCGAGCACGCCGCCGTCGAGCGCGAGGGGCATCCCGTCCTGCACCGCGGTCAGGCGGTGTTCACCGTCCTCGAGCACGAGGAGCTCCACCAGGAGACTCTGGCGTACATGTGGCATCGGTTGCCGCCGGCCCTGAAGCGGCGCCCCGCGGACGCCGGCGTGGTCGCGGGGGGCGCGGCCCCGGCCGTCGACCGGGTTCCCGTGCCGGCCGGCCGGGCGACGCTGGGGGGCGAGCGGGACGGGATTCCGTTCGGCTGGGACAACGAGTTCCCGACCCTGGTGGTGGACGTTCCGGCGTTCGCCATCGATCGGCACAACGTGACGAACCACGCGTTCCTCGAGTTCGTCCAGGCGGGCGGCTATGCGGACCGGCGTTGGTGGTCGGAGGCGGACTGGGAGTGGCGCGAGGCGGCCGGGGTCCGGCATCCGCCGTTCTGGGTCCGCGAGGGCGACGCCTGGTGGTGGCGGGGGATGTTCGAGGCGGCGCCGCTGCCGCCCGCCTGGCCGGTCTGGGTCACCCATGCCGAGGCCGCCGCCTACGCGCGCTGGAAGGGAGCGCGCCTGCCGACCGAGGCCGAGTTCCACCGCGCCGCCTACGGGACGCCGGACGGCGCGGAGCGTGCGCATCCCTGGGGGGACGGCCCGCCCGACGCGACCCGCGGCCACTTCGGCTTCCGGGGATGGGATCCGATGCCGGTCGGCTCGTTCCCGGCCGGGGCGAGCGCGTGGGGCGTGCACGACCTCGTCGGCAACGGTTGGGAGTGGACCTCCACCGTGTTCGACGGGTTCCCCGGGTTCGCGCCGATGGCCTCGTATCCGGAGTACTCCGCCGACTTCTTCGACGGGCTGCACTACGTCATCAAGGGGGCGTCCCCGGTCACTGCGACCGGGCTGATCCGGCGCAGCCTGCGCAACTGGTTCCGGCCCCACTATCCGTTCGTCTACGCCGGGTTCCGCTGCGTGGAGGAACTGCCGCGGTGACCGGGCGCACAGCGCTCTTCCTCGGCTCGCCCTGCCTCCTGGGGGCCGAGAATCCGGGGCCAGTCCGGAGGGCGTCGCCCGCGGTTCCTCCCCTCACCACCCAACCGCCCCTGCCGGGAGTCGGCGCCGTTCTGGGGCGCAGACTCCCGGGGCTCGCTTCGGCGCCGACCCGGGTGCCGCCGGGGGCTCCCGGTCGTGATTCGCCATGGATGCCGGCGACCTCATGACGGTGGCGGTCCGCGACCGCTTCGCGGCCGACGTACGGCGGGACCTGGGCCGCCCCCGGAAGCAGCTCCAGCCCCGGTATCTCTACGACGCGCTGGGGTCCCGGCTCTTCGAGGCGATCTGCGCCTTGCCCGAGTACCGGATCACCCGGGCCGAGCAGCGTCTGCTGGCCGCGCACGCCGGCGAGATCGGCGCCGGCCTCGCCCCGCCGGTTACGATCGTCGAGCTGGGGGCGGGTAGCGGCGAGAAGCTCGCGCAGCTCCTCGAGCCCCTCATGCAGGCCGGCGTCCCGGTGAGGGTCGAGCTCGTCGACGTGTCGGCGACGGCGCTCGATCTGGCCGCCCGAACGCTGTCCCGGTGGCCGGACCTGCCGGTCACCGGCCACCGAACGACCTACGAGGACGGGATCGAGCGGGTGGCGGCGCGCCGACGGGGCGAGGGCGCCACGCTGGCCGCGTTCCTGGGATCGAACATCGGCAACCTCGACCCCGCCGAGAGCCTGGCGTTCGTCGGCGCGGTGCGGTCGGGGTTGCGGCGGGGCGACCGTTTCCTCCTCGGCGCCGATCTCGTCAAGCCCGAGGCGGAGCTGGTGCTCGCCTACGACGACCCGCTGGGGGTGACGGCGGCGTTCAACCTGAACGTGCTCGCGCGCCTCAACCGGGAGCTCGGGGCGGACTTCGATCTCGACGCATTCGCGCACCGCGCTGTCTGGAACGCGGCGGAATCGCGCATGGAGATGCACCTCGAGAGCCTGCGGGCGCAGACCGTCGAGATTCCCGGCGCCGGCTGCTCCGTCCGCTTCGCGGAAGGCGAGTCGATCTGGACGGAGAGCTCGTATAAGTACGAGACCGACGGTGCGCGCGAACTCGGGGGCGCGGCCGGACTGTCGGTGTGCGGGCAGTGGGTGGACGAACGCGACCGCTTCGCGCTCACTGCGTTCGAGCCGCGGTGAGCGGGGGACATCGATGAGCCGCGAGGAGCTGTTGCCGCGCCGGGCCATGCGCTTCCTGGTGGTGGCCGCCAGCGCCATCGTCGTGGTGGCGGGGCTGCGCGAGGCGAGCGAGATCCTGCTGCCGTTCCTCAGCGCGCTGTTCATCGCCGTCGTCAGCCTGCCGGTCATGGCGTGGCTCCAGCGCAACCGGGTGCCGACGTGGCTCGCGGTCATGCTCACCGTGCTCGCCGCGGCCGGGGTAGTCAGCGTCCTGGGCGTCGTGGTGGGGCAGTCGGTGGGCGAGTTCGCGCAGGTCGTCGCCGACTCGCAGTACAACCAGCGGTTCGAGGAGCTCGCCGGCCGGCTCGGCGCGTGGGCCGACGAGGCCAACCTCCCCTTCGCCGACCGGACGCCGTTCGAACTCGTCAATCCCGAGGCGGTGGTGAACCTGCTCGGCGGCACGCTGGGCGCGCTGGCGGGGCTGCTTCAGGATGCCTTTCTCGTCCTCCTCGCGGTCATCTTCATCCTCGTCGAGGCGGCGGGGTTCCGGTCGAAGCTGCGCGTGGCGTTCGGCCATCGGGGAGCCAACCTGGAGCGGCTCGGCGAGATGGCCCAGCAGGTCCAGAAGTACCTGGCCGTCAAGACCGTGGTCAGCCTCTGCACCGGGTTCCTCGCGTTCGCCTGGGTGTGGACCCTCGGCATCGACTTCCCCCTGATGTGGGGGCTCGTCGCGTTCCTCTTCAACTACATCCCCAACATCGGGTCCATCGTCGCCGCCGTCGGCCCCTCGGTGTTGGCGCTGGTGCAGGTCGACCTGGGCCGGGCGCTGGCCGTCGCCGCCGGCTACGTGGCGCTCAACATCGCTTTCGGCAACATCCTCGAGCCGACCCTGCTGGGCCGCAAGCTCGGGATGTCGGTGCTGGTGGTGTTCCTGTCGCTGGTGTTCTGGGGATGGGTGTGGGGGCCGATGGGCCTGCTGCTCGCGGTGCCCATCACCATGACCTTCAAGATCGCGTTCGAGAACACCGACGACCTGCGGTGGATCGCGGTGCTGCTCGATGCCAATCCGGCCCGTTCGCGGGCCGCGGTGGGCACGCCGGCGTCCGCGTCGCCCGCGGCGGTCAGGACGGCGCCCGCGTCACGCGAATCGCGGTGACCTTCTCCTACGGCCAGAGCATTCGCCACTCGGTGAAGTACTCCGCCTCTCCCCAGGTGACCCGGAGCGTACCGGAAGGGACGGCTCCCTCCTCGGCCGGCAGGTCCGGCTCGAGCGTGACCGCGAGGCTGCCGACCGTCTCCGTCAGCGCCCGCCGATGGACCGGCGTTCGGCCGAAGTCGAACGACGGGTCGTAGTCGGTGCCCCACTGCCGGGTCTGGCGGCTCACGATCAGCTCGCCCCCGTCCTCGCGCGGGAGCATGAACAGCGTGTACTCGCCCCGCGGCACGTCGAGGTCGCCGAAGCGGACGTCGAAGTCGAGGGTCAGCCGGGTGGCCCAGTTCGCGCCCAGGCGCCAGACCTCGCCGTACGGCACCAGTTCCCCGAAGATCGCGCGGCCGCGCGCGTGCGGCTGGCCGTAGTCGATGGTGATGCGCGACGGGCCCGAGTGGGACGGCGTGTAGGTGAACCACCCGCCGTCGCGAAGCACGCGCCCGTCGAAGGTGGCGCTCGTCGTCACCCGCCCGCTCGGCGCGACCTTGGGGACGGGGCCCGCCCCGTTCTGGGCGGCGAGCGGCGCGGCGATCAGGACGACGGTCAGCGCGGTCAGCGGGGCGAGACGGCGCAAGCTGCACATGGCGTCATTCTACGGCCAGTCGCCGGCAACGGCGCTCGGCCGTACGGATGGGCGCCGGGTTCGGCGGCCGACCCCGGCCGCGATTCGCCCCGGGGGCGGGGGGTCGTCGGGCGACGCCGCCCGCCGCACGCGAGGGGCGACCGGCCCGCACTGCAATCGAGGCCAGTCGTCGTGCCGCGCTCTCCCAGGGCCGCACCGCGGGCAGTTACGCTCCGGATGCGGCGACGCGAAGGGCTGCCACGGGCTCCTACGGCAGACGCTGCAGGAAGTCGGCGGCGACCACCGCGGGGTCGGCGCCTCGCTCGTCGACGGCCAGGTTCATCCCCCGCATCGCACCGGCATCGATGGCGCCGTCGAGACGGGCGAGAGCGGCCAGCACGTCCGGCGCCTCGCGGGCGAGCCGCGCGCTGACCAGGACCATGGCGTCGTAGGGCGGAATCGCCCCCCGGTCGTCCTCGAGCAGCGTCAGATTGTACGCGGTGATGCGGCCGTCGGTGGTGAAGGCGCTGATCAGGTCGACCGCACCCTCGGCCGCCGCCTGGTACATCAGGGCCGGGTCCATCGGGCGCCGCTCGCGCAGCCGCAGCCCGTAGGCGTCGCGAATGGCGGTCCACTCGGGCCGCGAGAAGAACTCGTAGTCGCCGCCCATCGACAGTTGCGGCGCGACCGGCGTCAGTTCGCTCAGGCGGGTCAGGCCGCGCGTCTCCGCGTCGTCGGCGCGCATCGCCACCGCGTAGGCGTTCTCGAACCCGAGGGTCGCCGCGACTACGATGCCGTAGGCGTCCCGCAGATGGTCGGCGACGCCCGCGAGCACCGCGGCCCGGTCGGCGTCCGCGGTGTCGCGGCCCAGCTCGTTGGCCCAGAGGGTTCCCGAGTAGTCCACGTAGACGTCGACGTCTCCCGCCGCGAGGGCGTCGAAGACCACCATCGACCCGAGCGACTGCAGCTGGGTCGTCTCGCGCCCGGTCTCCTCTTCGATCAGCCCGCCGATGAGGTGGGCCAGGATGTACTGCTCGGTGAACGTCTTGGCGCCGATGGCCACCGGCCGCTCGCCGCGGGGCGCGAGGGTGGCGGCGAGGGTGAGGCCGGCGTAGAGGTACAGGGCGGCGACGGCCGCCGCGGCCGCCGCCTGCCGCTTCCGGCCCCCGTGGCCGCCGGCCGAGAGCCCGCGCACCAGCCCGTCGAGGACGAGGGCGAGCGCGGCGGCGGCGACGCACCCCACGAGCACCGACGTGTAGTTCCGCGTCTGCAGGCCGCTGAAGATGTAGTTGCCGAGGCTCGTCGCCCCCACGGGGGTCGAGAGGGTCGCCACCCCCACAGTCCACACCGTGGCGGTGCGCAGTCCGGCCACGATGACGGGCATGGCGAGGGGCAGCTCGACGCGGCGCAACTGCTGCCACGAGGTCATGCCGACGGCCCGCGCCGCCTCGGTCAGGGCGGGGTCGACGCCGGCGATGCCGGTGACGGTGTTGCGCAGGATGGGCAGCACGCCGTACAGCGTCAGGCCGATGAACGCGGGGAGGAAGCCGATGGCCTGCAGTTGGAGCGCCGCCAGCAGCGGCACCATGACCGCGAGCAGCGCGAGGCTGGGCACGGTCTGGATGACCGCCGCCGTCCCCAGCACCGGCCGTTCCAGCCAACGCACGCGGGTGACCGCCACCCCGGCCGGCAGGCTCAACGCGGTGCTGCAGAGCAGGGCCAGAAGGGTGAGCTGCAGGTGGGCCGTGAGGTAGTCCGGCAGCAGCGCGAGCTGTTCGCTCATGCGTGCGGCCCCCCCGGGGCGAGCGCCGGGTTGGCGAGCCCGGCGTCGCGGTCCGTCAACCCTGCCGACGGCGCGAGCCGTTCGGTCATGAGTCGCCGCCTCCCGACGCGCGGCGTGAACACGCGACACGGGTGTCGCGGCATGGTGTGGCGTGACGACCGGCCGCGAGCGGTTCCGTCATGAGCCGTCGGCTCCGGAGGCGAGCAGGGCGTCGACGACCCGGGCGTCGCGGCACGGGGTGTCGACCAGTTGCCGCACGTAGTCGTCGGCCGGCGACCGCATCAGCTCGGCTGGGGCGCCGACCTGCACGAGTCGGCCGTCGCGCATGACCGCGATGCGGTCGCCGAGCACCAGCGCCTCGACCATGTCGTGGGTGACGAACACCGCGGTCACCCCGAGCCGGCGCCGGATGCGGACGAACGACTCCTGCAGCCGCTGCCGGGTCAGCGGGTCGAGGGCGCCGAACGGCTCGTCGAGGAGCATGACGCGGGGCCGGGCGGCAAGGGCCCGGGCCACCCCCACGCGCTGCTGCTGGCCGCCCGAGAGCTGGTCGGGACGCCGGTCGCGGACGGCCGCGGGGTCGAGCTCGACCAGCTCGAGCAGCTCGTCGACGCGGCGTCGGATGTCTGCCTCGCTCCATCCGAGGAGGGTCGGGGTGACGGCCACGTTCCGGGCGACGCTCATGTGGGGGAACAGGCCCACCTGCTGGAAGGCGTAGCCGATCCGCCGGCGCAGCTCGTGCGGTGGCAACCCGGTCACGTCGGCTCCGTTCACCTGCACGCTGCCGCTCGACGGCTCGATCAGGCGGTTGATCATCTTGAGGGTCGTCGTCTTGCCGCTGCCCGAGCCCCCGAGCACCGCCAGCAGCTCGCCCTCGGCCACCGACAGGGACACATCGTCGACGACGGCCTGGTCGCCGTAACGCTTGGTCAGTCTTCGAAGCTCGATCATCTCTGTCCGGCCGCCGATCACCCGCGGAATCGTCGGCCCGCCCGCCAAGCCGCTTGATGCCTTCGTCCGACGCCACCATACACCGACTCGATGCGAGCGGCCGCAGGGCCACGCCGTTCGGTGATGCCGATCGAACGCATCCCCAATCGTCGCCGAGGCCCCGGCCGCCGGCGGGCCGTGCGGACGTTCGCGCGGTTCTACGGTGATTCCGATCGCAGGCCCGCGAGGGGATGGCGGCGGCCGAGGCAGTGCGGACGCTCGCGCGGTTCTACGGTGATTCCGATCGCACACCGTCATCCGCCAACGGCAATCAATGCGTAACCCGCTTCCTCGAAGTGCCGATCGAGCCCAAGCACGGCGTCGATTCGTTGCTGCCGCATGAACTCGAGACTCACGCAGTCGACGAGGCTGAGCCGGCGGCGGTCCTCGCGTGAGAGGCGCCGCATTCCGCGCCGGTGCAGATCTTCTTTCACCCACTCTATCGAGAGTAGCGGGTACACATGCTCGTCGAAGTCCCGCACCGGCTCGATCCCGATGCGATGCTGCAGCAATGCCACCGTCTCCGCCACGACGTACGAGGTCGTCCGGAGCGCCCGTTCCCGCGCGACGAGTTCGCGGAACGCCCCGACCACTTGGACGTGACTGGCCTCGGAACCGACGAGGAGGGCATACAACCCGGAAGTGTCGACGAAGACGCTCACGACCCGTACGCCTCGCCGAGGTGCCGATCGTGATTCCGGGCTACGTCGGCATCCCCTTGCGGGTCGCGGTACTTGCCGCAGACGGCGAGCGCCGCCCGCACGCGATCATCGCGCGACGGCGCCTTCATGTCGCGATCGAGCTGTGCGTCGACACAGCGTCGCACCGTCTCCGCCAGCGAAATGCCGAGCCGGCCGGCGTAACGAGTCAATCGCCGGTGCTGATCTTCGGTAAGCTGTACTTGAGTACGCACCATGATGTCATCAATATACCATCAGTGCAGCGCCGGTCTTCCCAGAGGCATCGTCACCCCAGGCGGTTCCGCAATCTGCCGGAACCGCTCAGGCCCAGCGGGTCGCGACGTCATAGGCGTCGAAGACCGCGTCGCGGCTCACCAACACCGCGCGCAGAGAACGCGCCTGAGCGACGAAGAGGCGGTCAAAGGGGTCGCGATGGTGTAGCGGCAGGGCGACGGACGCGATCATGTCGTGTGCGGAGCCCAGTCATCCAGCGGCTGAAACGCCTCGTCGTCCGCCACCCGCAGCCGCGGGGTCGTCGACATGCGGCCGCGCCAGTCCGGGCGCCCCGCCGGCAGGAGCCGCGCCACCTCCGTGCCGTTCCTGACGATGACGATCGGCTCTCCTCGACTGGCTCGCTCGACCAGCTCGAACAGGTGGCGCCGCAGCTGGGTGATCGTCACAGTCATTGTGCGTTGAGCATTGCTGAAACGCACACGTACATCAGCGCTGTGGTGCCGATGCCCGGGTCGTACTCGAACGACGCGCTTTGCCGGCCCTGCGAATCCGACGCCACAGACGCCCGACGAAGACGGTCACCCCGTGCGGGGTCCAGGGAAACGAGGAGCTACGTGGGTCGCACGTTGCCGGCCGAGCCCGTGTCGATGTAGAGCATTTCCATCGGGAGCCCGCACTTGTCTCTCGGTGGAGAGGGCGGCAGGGTCCGGAGCTCGGCGTCGCTAGCCGCCGCCGTCACGGCGGCGGCCATCGCGTCCAAGACGTCATCCGGAGCGACGCGCCGGGGCCGCCGTTCCAGCATCGCTGCAGCTTCTTCCGCGGCCGAGGGATGGTCCCGCCGCAACACGGCGATGCGCTCCTGGATGCCCAGTTCGCGTTTCTTGCTGTGCTGCATCGGCCTGCCTCCGGCCAGCGCCCAGAAACAGAGCTCCGGATGGACCTCGCGGACGAGGCCGCGGGCCTTCGCCTCGGCGCGGAGCAGGCGATCGACCTCCCTGCACTTGGGAACGATGGCCCACGCCTGCTTGCTGAGACTCTTGCCCGTCGTCCTCAGGCTGTGTCGCTTGGCGCTCTCGTAGTCGTCGGCGTCGAGAACCGCTCGCGCCGGCGCGGGGAACACGCTTCTGCCGCGACGCTCCAGCTTGCGACGGGCAAGGTGATCGCACTCGCGCCCGCCTGGTCGGTCCGGCAGACCGATCGGGATATCGACGCAGAGGCGGGCCGGTTCGCGGACGCTGCGAACCAACTCTTGAAGGGTCTGTACGACTCCGCAACGCGTGATTCCGGACGGCTGCAGCTCGACGAAGAACCAGCCCGCTCGGCATCCGTCAACGCCGATCGCGAGAACGGGTGCGGTTGGCGTGTCCGGCTCGCGTCTCATGTGTCCATCTCTACGGCATCGACGCCGACCAGCGACTGACCGGCGTCGTCGGCTGCCCGCCCGCCCGGACCGACGCGCCCGCCGGCCCTGCCCCGAGTGTCGGCGGCAGCCGGCAGCCGGTTGCCGTCACCGGGAACCGGAAGCCTGACGACGCGGTGACCGCGCACGGTTACGCCATGGGCGGCGAGCGCCGCGCGCCAGCCGTCGCGGGTGCCGATGGTGCTGGCGGCGTCGAGCAGCCCCAGTCGCTCTTCGCGGGCGGTGAGTCGGGCGAAGCGGGGGCGGGCGGGGTAGTCGTCGGCGACGAAGCGCTCCTTGCGGTGGAGCACGGGGGGATTGGGGGAGCGGGTGTAGTCGCGGAAGTGGAGGCGGAGGCGTTGGAGGTCGGCGACGATGCTGGTCCGCAGGGCGGGGTGGGCCACCCGGTCGAACGACTGGTAGACGAGGTACGACACGCGGGGACGGCGGCGGGAGAGCTTGACGAGGGTCAGTCCGTCGACGGCGCCGGCGAGCTGACGGGCGCAGCCTTCGTAGACCCGCAGTACCGGGGGAAGCTGGGCGACGGCGGTGTGGTGGACGTAGAGGGCGTCGGGCAGGAGCTTGCCGACCGGCGCCTGGCGGCACGCGCGGTCCACCGCGTCCTGGTCGCCGGCCGAGAACAGCAAGGCGTCGGCGGCGGCGCAGCCGGCCTTGTAGGACCCGAAGAAGGCGCGGATGTCGAGCCGCAGCGCTTCGGGGAGCGCGCCGAAACGGGGGCGCTTCGGGAACGCGGCGAGGGCGAGGTACACGAGGAGGTCGGCGCGACGGTGGTCGCGCAGCGCGTCCCAGTGTTCGCCACCGGTGGCCCGGCGGAGCAGGGAGAACGCTCGGGCGACGCTGCCGAACGCGTGGTGGAGCTGCGGAACGGTGGGGAGCTCTCCGGGGGTGGGGATGCGTCCGCGCTCGGTGAAGAACGCGATGAGGGGGGCGAGCAGGTCCTCGTGGTCGGCGACGAGGTCGCGACATTCGTCGATGCCGGGGGCGCGGCGGCGGCGCGAGACGCGGCGGATGGCGAACGCCTGCTCCTCGGCCTCGTCGCGGAACACGTAGAAGACGCCGGGCGCGGCGGCGACGGGGCGCCGGCGGAGCACGCGTTCGATCCACGTGCGGAGCTCTTCCTGCGTGAAGAACTTCTGGAAGGTGCGCCGGCCCGTGACGATGCCGTCGCCCTGGAAGTCGACGGCGGCGTCGGTCGCCTCCCAGTCGAGGCGGGCGGACACGATGAGGATCTGCCGGGTGAGCGCCCAGGCGGCGGCGAGGACGACCAGGCGGTCGTCGGCGTCCTCGATCACGTTGACGACGTAGCCGAGGTTCACGACGTCGGCCGGCGTTCGTTCCTCGTCTGGAAAGAAGGCCGGGTCCCAGCCGGACACGGCGATGCCCATCTTCTGCAACCGCAGCAGATCGCCTCCGCGGCCGCAGCCGTAGTCGAAGAACGTGCGTTCGGGCTGGATGAGGTCGTCCTGGAGCGCGAGGGCGACGGGCCGCGACAGCGAGGTGCGACGGATCGCCGTGCGGTCTGCCCGCGTTCCACTCATCGCGACCCTCCGGCACTGCCTGCAACCGCGAGGCACTTCGCGGCTTCGCACGCCGCCGCCTGTCGCACTCACTGAACGCGCGGCATCGCGTGCGCCAGCGGTTCGTGCTTGCGGGCTCACTCCAGCCGCTTCTGCAGGCAGGCGAAGAAGCGGTCCATCATCATCTTCGAGACGCTGCCGAGCAGGCGCTGGCCGACGGCCGACCCGCAGCGGGCGTTCACCGTGGGCTCACTCCAGCCGCTTCTGCAGGCAGGCGAAGAAGCGGTCCATCATCATCTTCGAGGCGCTGCCGAGCAGGCGCTGGCCGACGGCCGACCCGCAGCGGGCGTTCACCGTGGGCTCACTCCAGCCGCTTCTGCAGGCAGGCGAAGAAGCGGTCCATCATCATCTTCGAGACGCTGCCGAGCAGGCGCTGGCCGACGCGGGCGATGGTGCCCCCGACCTGGACGGTGCCCTCCACCGTCACCTCGGTCGCGCCGCCGGTGTCGCGGAGGGCGATGGCGGCGCCGCCGTTGACGAAGCCGGGCTTGCCGCGGCCCTCGACGGCGAGGCGGTAGGCGTTCGGGGGGTCGAGGTCCTGCATCTCGACGGTGCCTTCGTAGCGGCCGGTGACGGCGGCGATGCCCATGGTGAGCACCGCCCGGTACTTGTTCTCGCCGGCCGGCTCGAACGACTCGAGGCCGGGCAGGCAGGCGGCGACGGCATCGACGTCGACGAGGAGGTCCCAGACGGTCTGGGGGGGTGCGTCGAAGGTGTAGGTGGCGTTGATGTTCATGGCGATTCGGTTGCGGTTGGAGACGAAGCCCGCCCGCGCGGCGCGACGGCGTCAATCCGGGCCGCCGACTCGGGGAGGGCGTCGGCCCGCTCCCCGCGTTCGGTGACGGCGCCGGACACGCCCGCTGACTTCGTGATGGCGGCGTCGGTTCGATTCCCGGACGTCGTGACGGCGGCGACCCCGCCCCCCGGCTCCGTGAACCTGCCGGCTCGGTTCGGTGAGGTCGTGACGGCGGTGGCTCGGCCCCCGGCCCCCGGCGGCGCGAGCTGGCGGCGGGCGGGCCGCCGGTCGACGAGCCGGTTCAGGTGCGCGGCCAGCGACCCGAGGCTGGCGAGATTGTGCACCGGGAGGAAGTCGTCGATCCAGGGCAGGGCCGCCTGCATGCCGCGGGTCAGGGGGCGGTAGCGGGGCGACCCGAGCAGCGGGTTGAGCCAGACGAGGCGGTGGCAGCTCCGCTGCAGCCGCGCCATCTCGCGACCCAGGCGCTCGGGCTCGCCGCGGTCCCAGCCGTCCGAGATGAGGAGGACGATGGGGGCGTGGCCCATCACCCGGCGCGCCCAGTCGAGGTTGAACCGGCCCAGGGCTTCGCCGATACGGGTGCCGCCGGACCAGTCCGGGACGTGGCGGGGCAGGGTCGGCACCACGTCGTCCACGCCGCGCCGCGCGAGCCGCTTCGTCACTCGGGTCAGGGTCGTCGAGAAGAGGAACGTCTCGACCGCGTCGAAGCCCCGGGCCAGGGTGTGGACGAAGTGGAGCAGCATGCGGCTGTAACGCTCCATCGAGCCGCTGACGTCGCAGAGCAGCACGAGGGGCCGCGGCCGCGTGCGGCGGGCGCGGCGGGGGAGGACGAGGAGCTCGCCGCCGAAGCGGAGGTTCTGCCGGACGGCCCGCCGGATGTCGATGGTGGGGCCGGCGCCGGGCCGCCACCGGCGGGTGATCCGGGTGGCGGGGGCCCACTCCAGGGACGCCATGAGGGCGCGGGCGTCGGCGATCTCGGTGTCGGTGAACGTGGCGAAGTCCTTGGTGCGCGAGACCTGCCGCGCGCTGTAGGTCATGGCCGCGACTTGCTCGAGCCGCAGCAGCGCGTCCTCGCCCGCGTCGGGGGCGCCGGCCGCCGGCGCGTCGGGGGGTACGTCGACCTCGGGGGGTGCGAAGCGGCGGCGCTCGCCCATCGCCCGCAGGTCGCGGGCGGTGCGCTCGCCCCGCGGGGGGCGCCAGAACAGGCGGAAGGCCTCGTCGAAGACGGGCAGATCCTGCGCCCGGCGGACGAGCAGGGTCTGCAGCGTGTGGCGGAAGTCGGCGCGCCGGCCGACGTCGACGTGGCCGAGCGCCTCCGCCACGTCGAGCATGCCGCCGGCCTGCACGTCGAGGCCGAGCGCGTGCAGCAGGCGGCCGAACCGTAGGAGGTTGCCGAACAGGTGACCCGCCGCGCGCGGCTCGTCGGGGCGCGGCTCGCGTGGTCGGCCGGCATCGGGGGCGCCCGGCCCCGGCGTTTCGGTCGCGGCGGCGCCGGTCTCCGGGGGCACGTCGGGCGGCGCGTTCCCGGGGGGCGCGGGGCGGTCCCGACCGTCGGCGGTCACGCCGTCCCGCGGGTCCCCGTTCCCGGTTCCCCGCCAGTCGCCGGCCGCGCGGTCTCCGCCCTCCCCGTCCAGGCCTCCGGCGCCCAGACCCCCGTCGCGGTCGAAGCCGGGATCCAGCGGCGGCGACGATGACGAGCCGGCCAGGCGGCCCCCGCCCTCGCCGCTCATGAGCCCCCGGCCACGCCGGCCGGCAGGAGGCTGCGTTCGAACAGCGCCTGCGCCCGTTCGCCGCGTATCGCCTCCAGGTCCTCCTGGGTCTTCAGCACGAGGCCCAGGGTCTCGTCGATGGTCGCGCCGTCGAGCTCCCGCCGGTCGAGGGCGACGAGGGCGGCAATCCAGTCCAGCGTCTCGGAGACGCCGGACACCTTGTAGAGCTCGGCCGTGCGCAGTTCCTGCACGAAGCGGGCCACCTGCTCGGCGAGGCGGGCCGGCGCCTCCGGCACCTTGCCGGTGATGATGCGGTACTCCTTCTCGAAGTCCGGATAGTCGATCCACCAGTAGAGGCAGCGACGCTTCAGCGCGTTGTGCAGCTCGCGGGTCCGGTTCGAGGTGATGACGACGACGGGCGGGGTCGACGCGCGCACCGTGCCGAGCTCGGGAATCGTCACCTGGAAGTCGGAGAGCAGCTCGAGCAGATAGCCCTCGAACTCCTCGTCGGCGCGGTCGAGTTCGTCGATCAGCAGCACCGGGGCCTGCGTGCCGGTCGACTCGAGGGCGCGCAACAGCGGGCGCTTGATGAGGAAGTCGGGACCGAAGAGGTCGCGGGCCGCCGCCTCGCGGTCGACCGGCCCCGCCGCTTCGCGGAGCCGGATCTCGAGGAGCTGGCGCGCGTAGTTCCATTCGTAGACGGCGTGGGTGACGTCGAGCCCCTCGTAGCACTGCAGCCGGATCAGCTCGGCCCCGAGCCCCTTCGCGAGGACCTTCGCGACCTCGGTCTTGCCGACCCCGGCTTCGCCCTCGAGGAGCAGGGGGCGGCCGAGGCGCAGGGCGAGATACACCGAAGTCGCGAGCCCGCGGTCCGCGACGTAGGCCTCGCGGGACAGCAGCGCCTGCAGCTCGTCGATGGACGCGGGCAGGGTCGTGGCGGGGGAGGTGTGGGTCATCTTGGCGGAGTGTCCGGCGCGCAGGTTTCCTCGATCAGCGGTCGTCGATCGGTGGGGCCCGCGCAGCACCGCCGCGGCGCCGCCGCTACCCCCCGCGGATCGTCCGAAGCGACGGCGGCGAACCCGGCCACGCGGTTGCGCCCGCGCCCCTTCGGCAACGCTGCTCGAGCCTTCGGGCCGCCTGTCTAGGGTCGCCGCCAATCCGGATCCACTGCTCTGGCGGACTCTGCGGAAGGCTGGGCTGGCCGTTCGTCGGCCTGCGCTGCCGACCCCCGGTCAGCCACCGCGAGCGGCGGGACCCGGAGCCTGAACGCGACCCGGAGCCTGGCGCGACCTGGAGCCTGAACGCGACCCGGAGCCTGGCGCGACCTGGAGCCTGGCGCTGCGGCTGGAGGGGTCTGGGCCGTTCGGCGGCCTGGACTACGACCCCCAGGGCGGCCACCACGAGCCGCCGGACCCGGACCCCGACCCCTCGGACGAAGAGGAGGACGAGGACGGGGCCGAAGCCGGGCGGAGCGCCGCCGCGAGAGCACGCTTCACGCAGACCGGGGCCATGGCCCGCCGGTACTCGGCCGACGCGTAGATGTCGCCGATGAGATCGGCGCCGAGGTCGTTCGAGACCGCGGCCGCGGCGGTGGAGATGGCCTCGGCGGTCGGCGGCTGACCGGACAGGGCCTGCTCGACCGAGCCCGCGCGCACCGCCGCCGGTACGAGGCCGCCCAGCGCCACCGCGACGTTGCCGACGGTCTCGCCCTGCCGATCGACGGCGGCCGCCACCCCGATCACCGCGTAGCGCGAGGCGGGGTGCGAGAACTTCTCGTAGGCCTGCCCCTGGCCGCCGGGCCTCGCCGGCAGGTCGATCGCGGTCACGATGTCGTGCTCATCCAGGGCGGTGGCCATCATGCCCCGGAAGAAGTCGCCGGCCGCGATGGTGCGCTCGCCGTCGTCGCCGGCCACCGCGAGCGAGGCCCCGAGGGCCACGAGCACCGTCGGCAGGTCCGACGCGGGGTCGGCGTGGGCCACGTTGCCGCCGATGGTGCCGCGGTTGCGGACGGCGGGGTCGCCGATGACCCCGGCCGCGGCGGCCAGGGCCGGGGCGTGCGCCGCCACGTCGGCCGACGCCGCGATCTCGGCGTGGGTGGTCAAGGCGCCGATGCGCACTCGGCCGTCGCCGACGGAGATGCCCTTGAGCTCGGCCACGCGGCCGATGTCGATGAGGGCCGGAGGCGCGGCCAGTCGGAGCTTCAGCAGCGGGATCAGGCTGTGCCCGCCGGCCAGGAGCTTGGCGCCGGGGTGCGCGCGCAGCAGTCGGCCGATCTCAGCCACCGAGTCCGCCCGGTAGTATGCGAAGTCTGGTGCGTACATCGCCCTATCCTTTCGCCTGCCTGGCGTCCTGAATGGCCTGCCACACTCGCTCCGGCGTCAGCGGCATCCGGACCGAGGAGACCCCGAGCGGCCGCAGCGCGTCCATCACCGCGTTGTAGACGGCCGCGGTCGACGCGATGGTGCCCGCCTCGCCGATGCCCTTCACCCCGAGGGGGTGGTGCGGCGACGGGGTCACCGTCGAGAGCACTTCGATGTCGGGAAGCAGGTCGGCGCGGGGCAGCGCGTAGTCGAGCATGCTGCCGGTCACGAGCTGGCCGCCCTCGTCGTAGACCGCCTCTTCCCACAGCGCCTGGCCGACCCCCTGCACGACGCCGCCGTGCACCTGGCCCTCGACGATCACGGGGTTGATCTGGGGGCCGCAGTCGTCGAGCGCGACGTAGCGCTTCAGGGCGACGGCGCCGGTCTCGGCATCGACCTCGACCACCGCGAGATGGGCCCCGAACGGGAACGTGAAGTTGGGCGGGTCGTAGAACGTCGAGGCCTCGAGCCCCGCCTCGACTCCCTCGGGCATGTTCCACGCCACGTTGGCCATCAGGGCGATGTCGCCGATCGTCTTGCTCTGGTCGGGGGCCCCCTTGACGAAGAACTTGCCGTCCTCGTAGTCCATGTCCTCCACCGCGGCCTCGAGCAGGTGCGCGGCGATGACCTTGGCCTTGTCGCGGATCTTGCGCGCGGTCAGGGCCAGCGCCGCCCCGCCGACGGCGGTCGTGCGGCTGCCGTAAGTGCCCCAGCCCATCGGCGTGTTGTCCGTGTCGCCGTGGAAGACCTTCACGTCCTGAGGGTCGACCCCCAGCTCGCTGCCCACGATCTGGGCGAAGGTCGTCTCCTCGCCCTGGCCGTGCGGCGACGCCCCGATGAACACGTGCACCTTGCCGCTGGGGTGGAAGCGGACGATGGCGCTCTCCCACAGTCCGCCCTGGAACCCGATGGCCCCGGCCACCTGCGACGGGCCGAGGCCGCAGATCTCCACGTAGGTGGCGAGGCCCAGGCCGGTGTACGTCCCGTTCGTCGGGCCCGCCTTCTGCTTCGCGCGGAGCCCCGCGTAGTCGGCGTGGGCCAGCACCTTGTCGAGGGCGCCGGGATAGTCGCCGCTGTCGTAGTTCAGGGTCGTGACGACCTCGTGGCCGTCGTCGAACTTCGGGATGAGGTTCTTCCTGCGGACGTCGGCGGGGTCCCTCTCGAGCTTCGCGGCCAGCACGTCCATCATGCGCTCGAGCATGAACGTCGCCTCGGGGCGCCCCGCCCCCCGGTACGCCTCGACCGGCACCCCGTTCGTATAGACGCCGTAGACGTCTTCGTGCACCGCCGGCAGCGTGTACACGCCAGACAGCATGAGCCCGTGCAGGATGGTGGGGATGCCCGGCGCCGCCGTCGACAGGTACGCGCCCATGCCCGCGTGCACGGTGCAGCGGAGGCCGAGGACCGTGCCGTCGTTCTTCGCGGCCAGCTCCACGTGCTGCACGTGGTCGCGCCCATGGGTGGTCGACTGGTAGTTCTCGCTGCGGGTCTCCGTCCACTTGACGGGGCGCCCGAGCTTCCGGCTGCAGAACATCGTGAGGAAGTCGGCGGGATAGGCTGCGATCTTGCTGCCGAAGCCGCCCCCCACCTCGGGCGCGATGACCCGTATCTTGTCCTCGGACAGCCCGAGCACCAGCGACGTGAGGTATCGCACGATGTGCGGGTTCTGGGTGGTGTTCCACACCGTCAGCTCGCCCGTCGCCCCGACGTAGCTGGCCAGGGCCGCGCGCGGCTCCATCGCGTTGGGGATGAGTCGCTGCTGGACGATGCGGTCCTTCACCACGACGTCGGCCTCGGCGAACGCGGCGTCGACGTCGCCGCCCGCCACCTTCCAGTGGAACGCCTGGTTGCCGGCGATCTCGCCGTGGAGCTGCGGGGCGCCCTCGGCCGCCGCCGCCTCGGGGTCGGTCACCGCGGGCAGCGGCTCGTAGCCGACATCCACCCGCTCGAGGGCGTCCTCGGCCTGATAGCGGCTCTCGGCCACGACCACCGCGACGATGTCCCCGACGAAGCGCACCACGTCCTTGGCGAGGCAGTGGTAGTCGGCGATCTTGAGGTCCGAGTCGGGCAGGAGCCAGGCGCACGGCGTCGGTTGCAGCCCGCCCTCGGTGTCGGCGTGGGTGTAGACCGCAATCACCCCCGGGGCGGCCGCCGCCCGGCTCGTGTCGATCGACGTGACGCGCGCGTGCGCGTGGGGGCTCCGCAGCATCGCCGCGTGCACCATGCGCGGCAGCGTCAGGTCGTCGGTGTAGGTGGCGCTGCCGGTGATGAGGCGCGGGTCTTCCCGCCGGCGGATGCCGGAACCGAAGATGCGTGTGCTCATGGCTGACCTGCCGTGGTTCCGGCGGCCTGGCGGACCGCCCGCACGATGTTCTGATAGCCGGTGCACCGGCACATGTTGCCCTCGAGACCGTGGCGGACCTGCGCGTCGCTCGGGTTCGGCGTGACCCGCAGCAGCTCGTGCGACGCCATGATCATGCCCGGCGTGCAGAAGCCGCACTGCAGCCCGTGCTTCTCCCAGAACGCGTCCTGCAGCGGGTGCAGGGCGTCGCCGTCGGCAAGCCCCTCGATGGTCGTCACCTCGGCCCCGTCGGCCTGGACCGCGAGCGCCGTGCACGACTTCAGGGAGGCGCCGTCCAGCAGCACCGTGCAAGCCCCGCACTGGCTCGTGTCGCAGCCGACCTTGGTGCCCGTCGACCCGATGACCTCGCGCAGAAAGTGCACCAGGAGCAGCCTCGGCTCGACCTCCCGGTCGTACCGCTGTCCGTTGACGGTGATCGAGACGGGGACAGTCAACCCGCACCTCCTTGGCGTCGGAGACGCCCGCTGTTCACGAATGGCCGGATTATAGCGCCGTTGCCGCGGTTCGGCACCCGGGCGGGCGCTCCGCCCGTGTTCCTGGTCGCGGCGCGCGTGCGGCGTTCGCGGCCGGCCGCGCGGCCGTCGTCTCCTGCGCCGCGCCTCGACAGGCGGCGGTAGCGGCCGCCCCCCGGGCGCCCTCCGGACGCGGTCGACGCGGCGCTCTCGCCAAGTGTCTCCAGCCCCAGCCTAGCTAGAGTTAGAGCTAGACGCCTCGAACGCCCGGCATCCTCACGATTGAGTCAAGTCTCGGTCGCGTTCTCGTTCGCTGGCCGCAGAACCGGTGCCAACCGACGATTACCCTCACAGTCGACGACTACCCGGGCCTGCATGCCTCGTCGGTCCGAGGCGCAGCCTCGTTGGCCTGGTGCGGGTGTGGGTGGCGACCCCGTGTCGGGCCCTGCCGTCGACGTCAGAACGGGACGCCGGCCCCGACGTAGAGGACCCGGCGCCATCGGGGAGCCGCGGTGGGAACGCCGGCCGCGGCGTCCGGGTCGGGGACCGCGGCCAGCCCGACGCGAAGCCGCATCGGCGCGTAGAAGGACATCAGATCCGTGGTGAGCTCGATCCCGAACGACGAGAGCGGGCGCCGACTCGGCTCCGCCCTCGAGGAGCGGGCCGCGCCGGCGTCCCACGCGTCACCGGCGTCGACGAAGGCCGAGGCGAACAGGCGGTCGAGGTGCATGCCCCACGTGCCGGCGCCGCGGTTGACCAGCGCCAACGGCGCCCTGAGCTCGACCGAGGCCGACCACGCGCGGCCCCCGGCCCGGGTCGCGATGTCGTGGCCGCGGACCGCGAATGCGCTGGCGTCGCCGCCCACCGAGTAGTACCCCGTCCGGGTCGCGGGGCCGCGCGCCGCGCCCGCGCTGGCGCGGACCGCGAGCACGGGAGCCGCGAATCCCGGTCCCGGCAGCGGTACGTAGGCCCTGAACCAGCCGACGAGGTCGTCGGCCGAGCGGTCGACGGCGGTCAGGCCGGCGAGCCCCGCCGGCACGTCGACATCGCGGCGGGTCCGGGCGCGCAGGTCGATGGCGGCGCCCCGCGCGTTTCCCATCTGGAACGCGTGAGACCGCGCGGTGGAGGCATGGAGCGCGAGGGCGAACTCGCTCGAAGTCGCCCCCGGCCGCGCCAGCCGATAACCGTCGCTCGCCTGCAGATCGGCGTCGATCACCTCGCGGTCGCTGCGCACCAGCCCGGCCGAGAACGTCAGCCCGACGGACGTGCGGTACCCCCGCCGTTGGACGCCGACCGCCGCCGCCACGCGCCGCTCCCGAGCGAGCACGAAGAACGTCTCCGGCCCGCCCTCCGCTCCCGCCCCGTTTCTCACCCTGACCCCGTTGTGCCCCCACCTCTGCGATGCCGCGAGTCCGATGGTGGGGTTGCCCAGCCCACGGTATTCGTACGACACGTCTCCCGCGCGCCGCCCCGACGTGAAGAAGCGGGCCCCGCCGGCGTACGCGTGCCTGCCCACCACGTCGAACATCGCGGTACGGCCGCCGAACGCGTAGCCGAGGACCTCGGTGCGGGGCGTTTCGACGCCCGCGCCGGTCGTCTTCGCGACCGCCACCGGCCCGCTCACGTCGGGCAGCCAGTACGTCGGGCGCAGCGTCGGAAGCGGCGAGTAGCCGTGCTCGGCGTCCGCGGCGCGGCGCCGCCCGCGTTCCTCGCCGGGGCCGGCGGCCGTCGCCGGAGCCGCCGCGGCCGGGACCGCCGGCCCGTCGTCCGGCGGAGCCGGTGTCGCCGTCGGTGCGTCGTTCAGGCGCGCGCCGGAGGTGGTCAAGTCCGTCGGCGTGTCGTTCCGGGGCGTCGACGCCGTCGTCGCGGTCGCGTCGTGCGGGCGCGGGTTCGCCGACGCGTCGTCCGCGGCCGAGGGCGCTGCGGCCTCGGGGGCATGGGCGCGGTCGTCGAAGCGTGCGGCCGGCGGGGGCGCAGGCGGGGCGACGTCGGGCGCGAACGGGACGCGCTCGACCTCCCAGCCGTCGGCGTGGTAGCCCGAGAAGTAGAGCCACTCGCCGGCGGGGTCCACGCTCGGAAACGCCGCCCCCGTCCGCACGTTGGTCAGGAGGCGTGGCGCGCCGGCGTCGCCGGTGACGGGGTCGACCTCGACCGCGAGGACGTTGGGGATGCCGGTGCGGTCGGACGACCAGACGAGATGGCGCCCATCCGCGGTCCACGCCGGGGCCATGTCGAGGGCTCGGTCCCGCGTGACCGCTTGGGCGAGCCGCCCGTCTCCGTCGAGGATCACGACATCGTGACGGCCCTCGGCCCACCGGTTCGCCGCGATCCAGCGGCCGTCGGGCGACACCGCGGGCCAGGCCCAGTAAGTGTCTGCGGCCGGCGCGACGATCTCCTCGATGGCGCCGTTCAGGAGGTCGACCCGCACCAGGCCGTTGGTCCCCCCGCCGTCCATCACGGCGACGGCCCAGCCGCCGTCGGGCCCGGCCGACGGAGCGCTGACGCGGGCGCCTTCGGTGACGCGTCGCGCCGTTCCCCCGCCAGCCAGCACGTAGAGGTCGCTGTAACGACGGTAGCGATCCGTGAACTCGCGCTGCGAGAAGACGATCCCGCCGTCCGGCAGGAAGTCGAACCGCGTGACGTGGTTCGTCCGCGCCAGCGTCCACCCGTCTCCCCCGTCGGGTGGCAGGGCCACGAGCCTTGGATCGGAGCGCCCGTCCGACCGGAGGTAGACCAGCCGGCCGCCGTCGGGCGAGATCGCGGGATGCAGCGCCTCGCGGGCGCCGCGGGTCAGCGCCTCCGGCTCCGTGACGGGGCCCAACGCGGCGAGCTCGTCGTCCAGCCGCTCGACGCGGGCGCGCATTTCATCGCGCCAGGTGTTCCACTCGCCCGTCAACGAGACGTCGTCGAGGACCCGGCGGGGCAGCGCCCCGTTGCGCGCGACGTGCTCGACGAGCCGGGGCATGGCGTCGCGCCCGTGCTTGTCGAGCAGGTACTCGAAGAACAGTGACCCGTACACGTAGCGGCGGGCGCCGCCGGGCCACTGGGGAGAGTAGCCCCCGGCCGTTCCGAGCGACTCGAAGCGGCCCTCCAGTGCCGCCGTCCGCAGCACCATCTCGTGATAGGTGCCGTGGACGCGGCCGCCGGGGGTCAGCGCCGACTCGTACCACGTCGCCAGCCCCTCGATCACCCACCCCGGAACGTTCGTGCCCGGGAAGGTCAGAGAGGTCGGGGTCCGGCCGAACAGGGCGCGGAAGAACCTGCCGAACCATCCCGTGTAGTCGAGGTGGAAGACGTGGGCCAATTCGTGTACGACGAGCTGCTCCAGCCAGTCGTCGAAATAGCCTAGCGCGAGGTCGTCGGGCGGGGGTCGGGCGTAGAGGACGATGCGGTTCGAGGGCGACACGCGGGCAGAGCCGTTCGAGACGTCGATGTGGTCGGTCAGGACGATGTCGATGGTTCCTCCCGGACCCGCGCGGAAACCCGCCGACAGGGCTTCGTGCGACCGTTCCGCCACGTCCGCGGCCCTCGTCGCCAACCCCGCGAGGTGCTCCGGGAAGGTGATGCGGAAGTGGGCCGTCTCCAGGGTCCGCCACGCTTCGTCCGGGGGAACCTGGCCGGCCGCCGGCGGGGCCGTCGCACTCGCGGTCGCTGCCAGCAGAAGGCAGCCGAGTCGCGCGAGGCGGCCGCGGGGGAGACTCCGCGGGCGGATCCTGCTCGACCCGGCGTCCTCCGCCGTGAGCGGGGTCTCGAGTCGCACTCACCAAGACTAGCTCATCCGGCGCGGGCTGGCGCCCGCGGTCGGCCTTACTAGTGGACTGTCCCAGAGCTTCCTTTGCCGTCCTGTCGCTGGTGTTCGCTGGCAGACGCTGCGAAAACGCCCCGCGACATGGGCAGCTTCTCTCAGAGACGGTCAACTAGCTCATTCGGCGCGGGCTGGCGCCGGCGGTCGGCCCTTCGCTGGCCTGCGCGGCCGGGCAGTCGACCGGTGGCGGGGAAACGACCCGTTGCCGGGCGCCTACCCGAGTGGTTCCTGGAACTGCGTGGCGACGGCCCGGGCTTCGTCCACGCCGATCAGCGCGTTGAACTGCTCGAAGGCCATGAGCCGGTCGTCGGCGCCGCGGCTGGCGCCGGTCTCGTGCAGGTGGCGGTAGACGTCGGACAGGGCCTGCGCCGACGCGAAGAGACCCGCCACCGGGTACAGGATCAGGTCGAACCCGAGGGCGGCGAGCTCCGCCCGCCCGAGCACCGGTGTCCGCCCCTGCTCGACCATGTTGGCGACGGTCGGCCGGGGCGCCCGGCGGCCGATCTCCCGCAGCTCGTCGAGCGACCCCGGGGCCTCGACGAAGGTCGCGTCGGCGCCGGCCTCGCGCGCCGCCTCGACGCGCGCCAGGGCCTCGTCCAGCCCCGCCGCGGCCAGCGCGTCGGTGCGCGCGACGATGAAGAAGTCGCGCCCCCGCCGCGCCTCGACCGCGGCGCGGATCTTCTGCAGGTAGGTCTCCCGCTCGACCACCTGCTTGCCGGGCATGTGCCCGCACCGCTTGGGCCATACCTGGTCCTCGAGGAAGCAGCCGGCCGCCCCGGCGTCGATGAGCGCGCGCACGGTGCGGACCACGTTCAGGGCGTTGCCGTAGCCGGTGTCGGCATCGACGAGGACGGGGATGTCCACCGCGCCGCAGATGTGGCGGGCCCGGTCGACGATCTCGGTCTGGGTGAGGAGGCCGAGGTCGGGCTGGCCAATGAACGTCGCGGAGACGGCGTAACCGGAGACGAAGGCGAGCGGGAACCCCGCCCGCTCGGCGATCTTCGCCGACAGCGTGTCGTAGACGCCTGGGAACACGAACGTCCCCCGCTCGTCGAGAATCCGCTGCACGCGGCCCGGGTCGGGATTGGGGTGAGTGACGGGGTTTGAACCCGCGACATCCGGAGCCACAGTCCGGCGCTCTACCACTGAGCTACACTCACCATTCGGTACGCGGAACGCGTTCGGCGCGGGAGGCGCCGCCGGACTCGTGAAGCCCTGACGCGCCGGCGCGGAAGCGCCATTCGCCCATTCTAATGCGCCCGGGCGCGATCCGTCCACCGGCGCGGTGCGGGTTTCGATCCGCGCCCCGCCGAAGCCGAGCGAGCCCGTCGACGGCCGGGCTTCGGGGTGAGCCCCGCGGTTTGCGTCTCACGGTCGAGAGCGGCCGGGGGGCTTCGCTCCGGGCTCGGGCGCCCGTCGGGATCGCTGCCCGGGAAGCAACCGGTACCAGGTAAGATGTTCACGTGAACCTCGACCCTGGGCTGCCGATGACCCATCCGTTGCCGGTTCCGGAGACCACCTGCACCGACGAGGCGCTGCGCGCAGTCCGCGTGCTCGTCGACGCCTACCGCCTCACCGCCGATTCGCGCGACGTCGATCGGATTCTGAACGGCATCCTCGACTGCGTCGCCCGGCTCGTCGACTACGACTCGGCCGCCCTCTACGTGCTGGGCAGCTCCGGCCGGCACGTTCGCCATTTCTGGTGGCGGGACGATTCGGGGGCGGTGCCTTGCCACGACGGCGCCCTCGACGAGGGGCGGCCCGTCGCGCGGGCCATCGACACCGGCGAGCCCGTGGCCCTCGACGAGAGCATGGCTCCGGCGGAGGGCGGGCCGTGCCATCGCTCCGGCCTCGTCGTCCCCCTGGTGGGGCTCCACGGGGTGATGGGCGCCATCGAGCTCCATTCCAAGCGCGCGGGGGCCTACGATGCCCGCGCGGTCGAGATGCTGCGGCTGCTGGGCGCCCTCATCGCCGGCACCATCGAGCGGTCGCGCATGCAGGAGGAGGTGCGGGCGAAGCGGCGCATCGACGCCGAGATGCTCGTGGCCAGGCAGGTGATGGAGGACCTCGTCCCGCGCGCGATACCCGCCCTCGAGGGGTTCGACATCGCCGGCGTCAACGAGGCGTCGTTCGAGGTGGGCGGCGACTACTACGAGTTCATCCCGCTGCCGGAGGACCGCTGGCTCATCATCATCGCCGACGTGGCCGGCAAGGGCATCGCCGCCGCCCTTCAGGTCGCGGCGATCCGGGCCTCGATCTACGCGCTGGTAGGGCGCGAGCTGGCTATCCGCGCGGTCATGCGCCACGCCAACCGGTTCTTTCACGACTCGGTCGACGCCGGCCGCTACGTCACCCTCTTCTACGCCGTCCTCGACGCGCCGACCCGTCAGATCATCTACGTCAACGCCGGCCACCAGCCGCCGCTCCTCGTGCGCCCGGACGGGTCGGTCGACAAGCTGTGGAGCGGCGGGGTTCCCATCGGCATGTTCGAGTCGCCGCGCTACTTCGAGGGCGGCGCCCGGCTGCGCCCCGGGGACCTCCTGGCCCTCTATACCGACGGCATCGTCGAGTCGGCGGACGCCCACGACGAGGAGTACGGCCACGAACGGCTCACCGCGACGCTGCACGGGGCGAGAGGAGAGAGCGCCGAGTCGATCTGCCGGCGCGTCATGGACGACGTGCACCGGTTCTCGTTCGGCAGCCCCGACGACCGGACGCTGCTCGTACTGAAGTCCACCTGAGGGCGCTGCGGGGCGTCTTCTCAGTGTCTGCCAGCGAAGACCAGCGACAGGACGGCAAAGGAAGCTCTGGGACCGTCCACTAGTCCGCGTTCCGCGTGCCGTGGTCGTACTGCCGGTAGTGCTCGGCCAGCAGGTCGCGGCCGAAGTCGCCGGCGAAGTCGCGCCACACGCTGTGCACGTGGTTCGCGTTGCCCTGGGTGTTGTCGTACTCGATGAGGAACGTCGGCCCCTGGATGCGGTAGTAGTGCGGCTCGCGCTGGGCTTCGCCGCCCATCCACACGAACCGGATGCCGTCGAGCCCGGCGTCCCGAATCTTGGCCAGCCGCTTGTCGGCGACGGGGCCGGGCTGGACGGTGGCGTACTCCTCGATGATGGACCACAGGGCCGCCTGCTGGTCGGCGTCGAGGTCCTTGTGCGCGACGCCGAAGTCCTCGAGAAGGGTGACCCGGCGCTGGGCGCGGGTGAGGATGTCGCTGGGCGCCTCGCCCGAGAGCTTGGCCGCCTTGCGCTGCTCGTCGTTCAGCGACGCGAGCAGATCGCGGGCCTGGTCTTCCTCGCTGCCGAGGACCCGCAGGCCCTGTCGCGGCCCGCCCTGCACCTCGGCCGGGTTCGACCCGAAGAACTGCGGGGTGGCGGCAATGGCGTCGCCGTTGACGATGGTCCAGTTCTGCGAGATGTGGTGCCCCTCGTAGCGCCAGCCCCACGTGTTCCCGTCGCCCGGCTCGCCGAAGATCATGAAGAAGTAGAGGTCGGGGTCGCGGATGTCGCGGCCCTCCTGCTCGTACAGGATCTGCTCGAGCTGGCGGATGATCTCGGACTTCGTGAAGCCTTCCTCGCTCAGCCCCGTCCGCACCAGGTCGAGGGCGGCGGCGCGTTGCGAGCCGGTCATCATCCCCAGGGAGACGCCCTTGCGCTCGCGTGGGATGAAGTGCCAGTCGAAGCGGTCCTCGCCGTCGAACGGGAACCGCACCGCGGCCTCCTGCTCGTCGTTCAGGGTGTCGAGGAACCGCGCCGCGCTCTCGGCCATCGCCGCCGCCGGGTCGGCGGGCTGTTGAGAGAGCGTGATCGTGCCGAGCAGCACGACGAGGCAGACGACGTTGAAGATGGTGCGAGCCATGACCTTCCTTACCCCCTTGCGCCGCCCACCGCTGCGCCCGAGCGCCCTGCGGTGCGGCGTGCATGACCGGATTCCGAGCGAGAGCCGGAGCGTACCTCCCAGGGCAGGGTGAGTCAAGACGAGTCAAGACGGCGGAGGCCGGGCCGGGATCTCTGCTACACTTCCCTGGGTACCCTTGTACGGTTGTGCGCCCGTAGCTCAGCTGGATAGAGCATCGGCCTTCTAAGCCGAGGGTCGCAGGTTCGAATCCTGCCGGGCGTGCTAGCTCTTCCAGGCCCTTTCCCAACGAAAAGGGGCCTTCTTGTTGCGTTTTTCGGCCTGGTGCGCTCCTCGGGTCGCCGCCTCCCGTCGGTCCGAAACCGTTAGAAACCGCCGCAAAACGCCCGTTCGAAGCACCAAAGTCAGCAGAAAAGTTAGCAGCCTCGCGGCGGTCGCTCCGAGCCCGAGCCGCCGCCCGTGGACTGCGTCGATGTCGATAGCTCGGTGCCCACGTCGCCCCCCGGAGCGGGCGATTCGACAACGTCGTGAATCAGGCGGCGGTAGCCCTCAGGCCGTCCCGCCGAACCGCCCCGCCACGCCGCAGAGCACAATGCCCGCGGCCACCACGTGCTGCACCATGAGGGTCGTGACGGCCGCCACCGTGGCGCCCGGAAACGCCGCGCCGCCGCTCTCGGTCAACATCCAGAGGTCGGGGAGCAGCGAGACCAGCAGGGCGACGAGGACGATGCGCTGGAACACGGGGACGGGACGCTCGGACCGGCGGTTGACGGCCACGGCGACTCCCAGCCCGGCGGCGACGCCGACGACGGTCAAGAACACGGTCGGAATCGGCAGCGCGAGAGACTCGAACTCGGGCGGAATGTCGAAGACCAGGAGCGCCGCCGCCCGCACGACGAGATTGGCCGCCACCGCCGCCAGAATCGTCCTGAGCCACACGCCCCGGGCCACCGCCAGTCGCTCCGCGCTCATGAGGTACCTCCGCTGTCCGCGGGGCACTGGACCGCCCCCTGCGCATCGAGGGTATCATCTTCGGCGCCGGCCGACTGCCCGTCATCTTGCTCCGGCGCGGCAATGTGCGCTATCGAGTATTGCCCGACCCGTCGATCGGCATGATCGACCGTGCAGCGGGGCATGCCGGCACCACCCGCTCCAGAACCGCGGATGGTCGCAACGACACCTCACGAAGAGCAACCGCCGCAGCCGGGGCGGGAGGGCCGGATGTCGGATAGTGCGGACCGCCCGGCGCCGCTCGACGGCATCCGGGTCATCGATCTCAGCCGGGTCGTGTCCGGCCCTTGGTGCACGATGACCCTGGGCGACATGGGGGCCGACGTCATCAAGATCGAGGAGCCGGGGCGCGGCGACGAGTCGCGCGCGTTCGGCCCGCCGTTCCTCGGGGGCGAGGCCCCCTACTTCCTCTCCGTCAACCGCAACAAGCGGAGCTGCACCGTCAACCTGAAGCACGAGGCGGGGCGGGCCATCGTGTGGCGGCTCGTCGCCGGCGCCGACGTCGTCGTCCAGAACTTCCGGCCGGGCGCCGTCGCCCGGCTCGGCCTCGACTACGAGGCGGTGGCGTCGCGGCATCCCCGGGTGGTCTACTGTTCGATCTCGGGCTTCGGCGAGGGCGGCCCCGACGCGAGCCGGCCCGGCTACGACCTGATCGTGCAGGGCGAGTCGGGCCTGATGGACCTGACCGGCGAGGCCGACGGGCCCCCCTCGCGCGTCGGCACCTCCATCGCCGACCTCACGGCGGGAATGATGGCCGCGCAGGGCATTCTTCTCGCCCTCTACGCCCGGCAGTCGACGGGCCGGGGGCAGCACGTGCACATCGCGATGCTCGACGCGGTGGCGTCGCTGCTGACCTACAACGCCGGCAACTACTTCGCCTCGGGCGAGAGCCCCACCCGCCGCGGCAACGACCATCCGTCGGTGGTGCCCTACCAGACGTTGCGGGCCAAGGACGGCTGGATCAACCTGGGCATCGCCAACGACTCGCTCTGGGTGCGCTACTGCGACGCCGTCGGGCGGCCCGACCTGCGCGACGACCCGCGCTTCGCCGCCGCCCCCGACCGAGTGAAGCACCGCGACGTGCTGGTGCCGATCATCGTCGAGCTCACTGCCGCGCGCACCGTCGTCGAGTGGATGGACCTGCTCGGCCGGGCCGGCGTGCCGTGCGGCCGGATCCGCAACGTGGCCGAGGTCTGCACCAACCCCCAGCTCACCACCCGCGGCCGGGTCGTCGTCCACCCGCATCCCACGGCGGGCCAAGTGCGGATGATCGGCCAGCCCATCGAGCTGAGCGACACCCCCGGCCGTATCGACCGCGCCCCGCCGCTGCTCGGCGAGCACACCGACGAGGTGCTGAGCGCGGCCGGCTATTCGCGAGAAGAAATCCAGGCCTTCCGCGCCGACGGGGTCGTCTGACGCGACAGGGCGCGGCGGGGAGATTCCGACCGGGTCCGCCCGGCTCGTCGACGGCGGGCGCCAAGCGCGGTTCCGCAGCTGGCGATGCCGCCCCGTGGTAGTCTGAGGGGCAGCCGGACCGCTGTACAAGCACTCGTGAGTCAATGGCCAACGGTGACGTCGGCGGGACGGGTCGCGTTGGTGAAGCTGATTCCATGAACCTCAATCACTGGAGTGGTTCGATGACTGTCAGGCGACCGACGGCGCTGGCTTGCGGTCTGCTGATGCTGGTGATCGGTCAGGGTGCGCACGGCCAGACCGCAGGTTATGCCGAGGTCGAGGCATGGCCCGACGCGCCGGTCTCGGCCGCCGGCACCCCGGCCGCCTGGAACTTCGGGCAGGTGTCGGGGGTCGCGACCACCGCCAACGGGTACATCCTGATGCTGCACCGCGGGGCCCAGCCGCTGATGCTGTTCGACCCCGGCGGGCGCTTCGTGCGGGCGTGGGGCGACGGCCTCTTCGAGAACGGCAAGGTCGCGGGCATCGCCCCCGCCGACCGGCGGCCCGGGGAGTCGGGCTACACCGCCGTCTACGGGCCGGCGGGCTGCCACAACTGCGGCGCCCACGCGGTGCGGGTCGATCCTGACGGCGATATCTGGGTCGTCGACGCGCCCGGTCACGTCGTCTACAAGATGGACTTCCAGGGCCGCGTGCTCATGGAGCTGGGGGCGAAGGGGGTCGCGGGCCGCAGCCGCAACACCTTCAACCTGCCGACCGACGTCGCCTTCGGTCCCGACGGGTCGATCTACGTCAGCGACGGCTACGGCAATGCCCGGGTCGTGAAGTACTCGGCCGACGGCGAGTACCTGCTCGAGTGGGGTGGCCGGGGGACCGGTCCCGGCGAGTTCGGCCTGCCCCACAACCTGCAGGTCGATGCCGAGGGGCGCGTCTACGTCACCGATCGCGACAACCGGCGCGTGCAGGTCTTCGACGCCGACGGCGGGTTCCTCGCCGAGTGGCCGGATATCGGCGGTAACTCGGCCCTGTTCATGACCGAGGACCAGCGCCTGTGGACGGGGGGCACGTTGCGCGACCTCGACGGCACGGCGGTGGCGACCCTGCCCGGCGGCAACGGCGGGCACGGGATGACCGTCACGGAGGACGGCGAGGTGTTCGTGGCGCAGCTCGGGGGCCGCGTGCAGAGGTTCGTCGGCCCGAAGGAGGACTGACGATCGTCGCAGACGGCAGTCGCGGCCGCCGGAGGGCGGGCCGGGCGCGTCCTGCGGCGGCGCGGAAGGATCCCCGGGGCCGGAATCGGCGCCGCCGTGCGCCGGCGGTTCCCGGGACGGCGAATACGGAACCGCGAGATGGAGGGATGGTCGAGATGAGAGTACGAAGCCTTGCGATCGTCGGTGCGCTGCTGGTGGCGGCGGCCTCGGCCGGCGCCCAGACCTACGAGCCGCCCCGGCTGCCTGACGGCAGGCCCGACCTGCAGGGGGTCTGGGACTTCCAGTCGCTGACGCCGCTGCAGCGGCCCGCCGACCAGGACCGGGCGCTGCTGTCGGCGGAGGAGATCGCCGAGATCGAGGCCGCCGCGGCCGATCGCAACGCCGAGGCCAACGCCCCCAGCGAGGTGCGCGACGAGCCGCTGCCGGTCGGCGGCAATGTCGGCGGCTACAACCGCTACTGGGTCGACCAGGACGCCTCGGTCGTCGACGACGGGCGCACGTCGCTCATCGTCGATCCGCCGACGGGCCGCCTGCCGGCGCTGCAGCCCGGCGTGGAGCTGATCGAGCTGTCGCTGGGCGAGGACCGGCCCGGCACGCGCCCCGTGCGGGCGCGGGCGGCGGGCATCGGGGCCGACAGCTACGAGGACCGTGGCCTCGCCGAGCGGTGCATCCTCGGGTTCAACTCGGGCCCGCCCATCGTGCCCGCCGGCTACAACCAGAACATCCAGGTGTTCCAGACCCGGGACTACGCGGTGATTCTGAACGAGATGGTGCACGACGCCCGCATCGTGCCCCTCGACGGGCGCGAGCACCTGCCCGAGGGCCTCACCCAGTGGATGGGTGACTCGCGCGGCTACTGGGACGGGGACACCCTGGTCGTCGAGACGACGAACTTCAGCGACAAGACGGCCAGCTTCAATCCGTCGGTGGCGACCGCGGTCGGGACGGGGTCGACCCTGCACCTGACCGAGCGCTTCAGCCGGGTGGCCGACGACACCCTGCTCTACGAGTACACCGTGGACGATCCCGCTTCGTTCACCGCGCCGTTCACCGCCGCCCTGCCCATGAAGCGCGGCAACGGCATGTACGAGTACGCGTGTCACGAGGGGAACTACGGGCTGCTCAACATTCTGGCCGGCGCTAGGGTCGAGGAGCTCGACGCGGCCGAGCAGGAGCAGTAGCGCGGGAACCGCTTGGGGCGGCTGCCCAGCTGCCCCAACCGCCTTGCCGACGGGTGGGTGTCCGGCCCTCCCCGGCGCGGACGCCCTCGCCCGGCGCGGCGCTTCCCCGCCGGGCGGCGTCCCGCGCGAAGCGCGCGAGGCGCCGCCGAGTGCACGGTGGTGACTCGAGAATCGCTCTCCCGCGGCTCCTCCTGCCACCCCATCCATCCAGCGCGAGCGGCGCTTCCTCGCGGGAGGCGGAGCGCCGGCCCTCCCGGCCGGCTGCTCGACTCACCCCGCCGGCGTGACCAGCACCTCCACCGCCACGCTGTGGCTGCCCCCGCCGACCGTCACCCCCTTCAGGGGGCTGACGTCCTCGAAGTCGCGCCCCCAGCCCAGGGTGATGTGCCCCCCGGCCGGCCGGACTTCGTTCGTCGGGTCGAAGTCCACCCACCCGATGCCCGGGCAGTAGACCGACACCCAGGCATGCGACGCCTGCGCCCCGACCACGCCGGGCTTCGGCGCCAGGTACCCGCTGACGTAGCGGGCGGGCACGCCGTGGGACCGCAGGCAGGCGATCATCAGGTGCGCGAAGTCCTGGCAGACGCCGCGGCGGCCCGCGAGGACCTCGGAGACCGGCGTCGACACGGTGGTCGCGACGGGGTCGTAACGGAACTCCCGGTGGATGGTCCTCATCAGCGCATCGACGCCCTCGAGCAGCGGCCGGCCGCGATCGAGCAGCGGGGCCGCGTAGCGGGCATAGAGGCTGCCGCGCGGGGCGAGCGGCGATTCCACCTGGAATTCGACGGCGGTGAGCTCGTCCGCCGTCTCGCGCGCCCGCAGCCGGGCGACGGTCTCGGCCAGCGACGGTGAGTCGCCCGTCGGGGCGGGGGGCGACACCGACACCAGGCTCTCCGCCGTCACCCGCAGGTGGCGGTGCGTGTCCTGAATCGTGAAGGTCGTGGTTGCGTTGCCGAAGTAGTCGTCGCGCGTGATCGAGCCGCTCGCCGGCGGATCGATCACGAGACGGGTGTCCCGAACGGCCTGCGTTCCCCTCGCCCGCGGGGTCAGCCGCACCTGGTGCATGGACAGCGACACCGTCTCGGCGTACGCGTAGTGGCTGGTGTGCCTCACACGGTACTCTCGCCCGGGCGGCGGTGCAGTGCTCATCGGATCGCCGGGTGTCAGTCCCGTAGCGCGGTGCGGATTCCTGGCGGGTCGATTGGGCGCCCGGCCGGGCCGTCCGGCGACGACGGGCGGGCGACGCGCCCGCGTCGTAGCCCGGTGCGGATTCCCGGCGGGTCGATCGGGCGCCCGGCGGGGCCGTCTGGCGACCATGGGCGGGCGAGGCGCCGGACCGGGGCGGCGTGGGTGAAGTAGTCGCGGGTCAACGCGTCCGAGAGGCCGGCCAGATCGTCCCGGACCCGGTCGAGCAGCGCCGTCAGCGCGTGGCGCCGGCCTTCGCGCACCTCGCAGAGATCGTCGAGGTCGACGAACTCGACGGCCGCCACCGCCGCGGTGACGAGCTTCGATTCCGGCGACGCGCCCCCCGGCGTCGGCGGGTCGGGCAGCTCCGCCACGTGCTGCTTCAGGAGATCGAGCTGGAACGCGACGCTCCGCGGGTTCGCGTCGTCGAGCAGTAGGAGGTCGACGACGAGATGGGCTCGCAGCGAGGTGAGATAGCGCGACCGGTAGGTGATGGCGCTGTCCGTGGCGTCGAGCAGGAGCTCGATGCGGGCCCGTTCGTCCTCGGCCACCGTCGTCAGCCCGTGCCGCAGGAGCAGGAGCACCTGGAGCGCGCGCTCGAGTCGGCGCCCGATGTCGAGGAAGCGCCACCCGTGACCCCGGGTCATGCCCTCGCTGACGGCGCCGCTGAAGCTCGCGAGGACCATGACCATCTGGTCCAGGATGCGCCGCATGTCGCTGCGTTCCCGGCGCCCCGACCGGCCCGAGCGCAGGTCCGATTCCAGGCGGCTGATGATGCGCCACGAGTCCGCCGACAGGCGGTCGCGCAGGAGCCAGGCGGAGTTCCGGAGGTGGCCCACCTGCCACGCGAGGCTGCCACGGCGGTCCGGCTCCGACAGCATCGAGGAGACCGCGGCCTGCAGCGCGCGGGCGGGCGGCAGTTGCGCGACGTCCGCCGCGCGCGGCACGTAGTCGAGTTCGGCGAGGAAGCTCAAGGCCCCGGTGAGCGCCGCCGTCGACCGGCGCGACGACTCCTCCGAGAGCAGGGGCAGCGCCGCGCGCAGCAGCCGCACCGCGGCCCCCACCCGTTCGGAGTACCGGCCCAGCCAGAACAGGTCGTCGGCGACCCGGCTCGGCAGATCGAACGTGGCCCGGCTGACGCCGATGGGGGACATGCTGGCCGGAATCAGCGAGCGGTGGGGCTCGGCTGTCTCGCCCACGACCCAGACGTCCTTGCTACTGCCGCCGCCGAGCAGGGTCACGTCGAGGGAGCCGGTCGATGACGACACGCGACCCAGTCCCCCCGGCAACACGTCGTAGCCGTCGCCGTGGGACAGGGCGTAGACGCGGATGACGAGGAAGCGCGGCGAGAGGCCGCCCGACACCCGGACCGGAGTCGTCGACAAGGCGACCTGCTCCTGGGCCACGAAGCGGTGGGGCTGGCGCGCGATGTGATGGGCGAGCCGGGCGCGCTGGGCCTCGGGAAGGCGCCGGCCGAACGTGCGTTCCCGTCGCACGCTGGGATAGGCCGGCTTGATGACGAGCTCGTCGAGGTGGTCGAGCACGTGCGCGCGGGCCGCCTCGTCCCCGCACCACCACGTGGCCACCGACGGCAGCAGCAGGTCGGCGTCGAGGAGGCGGCGGCACAGGCCGGGCAGGAACGCCATCAGGGCCGGCGACTGGGCGACCCCGGCGCCGAGCGGGTTGACGACGGCGACGTTGCCGCGCCGCACCGCTTCCACGAGCCCGGGCACGCCGCTCTGCGACGGTCCCCCGAACTCCAGCGGGTCGCAGGCCTCCGACGGCTGACTGCGCAGGATCAGGTCGACGGGCTGGAGACCGCCCAGCGTCTTGATGTACACGCGGTAGTCGCGGACGGTCAGGTCGGCGCCTTCGACGAGGGTGTAGCCCATGTAGCGGGCGAGGAACGCGTGCTCGAAGTAGCTCTCCGAGGCCGGCCCCGGCGTCAGGACGACGATGCGGGGGTTCTCCCGGCGCCCCGGTGAGATCGCCGCGAGCGATATCCGGCGGGTCTCGAACGTCCCGGCGAGGCGCCGCACCTTCGAGGCCACTAGCACGTCCGGCAGCACCGCGTTCACGACGATGCGGTTTTCGAGCGCGAAGGCGAGGCCGTCCGGCGCCTCGGTGCGGTCGCCGAGCACCCACCAGCCCCCGTCCGGCGCCCGCACGAGGTCGGCGGCGTAGAGAGGGAGCCATCGTCCTCCCGGCGGCTGCAGTCCGTCGCATCCCCGCAGGAAGGCGGGGTTTGCGTGGAGCCACTCCGTGGGCAGCGCGCCCGCGCGCACGAGCCGCCGCGGGCCGTAGAGGTCGCCGAGGATGGCCTCGTAGAGCCGGGCGCGCTGGACCACCGCCCTTTCGAGCTGGGCCCATTCGGCCCCGTCGATGACGCACGGGATGAGGTCGAGGGGCCAGGAGCGCTCCCGGGTGCCGCCCCGCCGGTGGACGTGGAACGTCATGCCGTTGTCGCGGATGAGGCGGCGGGCCTCCTGCGTACGGCGGTTCAGCTCGTGCCGGCCGGCCGCGGCGAGGGCGTTGGTCACCGTCTCCCAGTGCGGCCGGCGGGCGCCGTCCGGTTCCACCATCTCGTCGTAGTGGCCGGCGAGGGGCGCGTAGGCGGCCGGCCGCGTCAAGGTTCCGCCTCCGACGACGCCCCGGCCGTGGGGGCGGTGCGCGACGGCATGCGATCGGCGGGCCGCCAGAGGCCGGCCTCGGGCGCACGCCACGGCTCTCGGCAGTCTCGGGGGCGCTCGACGCGCAGGTCGCTTGACACACACCGCGCAGGTCGATCCCGTCCAGCTCGCTGGCGGCTCGAGCGTCGCTCGCGGCGCGAGTCGCCCGAGGGCCGGTTCATGAGCGTATGCCGCGGTCGGGGCGGCCGGGAGTCGCCCCGTCGCTCGCGGCGCGAGTCGCCCGGGGTCCGGTTCACCGGGGTCCGCCCTTCCCGGCGCCGGCGGCGTCGCTCAGGCGGGTCACCGTCACCGCATGGTCGAACTCGACCTGTGCCGGCGACACGGTGCCGCTGATCGGCGCGGCCGTCGCCGGCTCCGCCGTCGCCGCCACCGGCAAGTGCCCCTCGGCCGCGAGCAGGCCCGAGGTCGGGTCGAGCCCTACCCAGCCCGCGCCCGGCAGGTACGTCTCGACCCAGGCGTGGAGTTCGGCGGCGTCGCGGGACGGTCCCGCCGGTCCGTCGAGGGGCCTGACGTCGGGGGCGAGCTCTATCAGGTAGCCCGATACGAACCGCGCCGCCAGCCCGAGGCGCCGCAGGATCTGGACGAGCAGCCAGGCCGTGTCCCGGCACGAGCCACGGCCCCGCGCCAGCGTGTCGTCGCAGCTCCGGATGCCCGGCTCCATCCGCCTCTCGTAGCGGATGCGCCGCTCGATGTCCCGGTTCAACGTCACCAGGACGTCCACGGTGGAGCGCGGTCGCGTGTCGACGTCGGCCAGGAACCGGCGCAGCTCGGGGCCTGGCGGCTCCGTCTCGAGGTATGGGAACAGGTCTCTCGCCGGCCGGGGCTCGTACTCGAAGGGGAAGCGCTCGGCCGACGGCTCCAGGAAGAAGTCGAAGGGGTTCATCGTCGTCAACTCGGCGACGAGATCCACCTCGATGCAGAGCCGGCGCGCCGGCGTTCGGAAGACGGCGCGGGCAAGGTGGTTACCGTGGGGATCCTGCTGCCAGTTGAGGAAATGGTCGAGCGGGTCGATGCGGAGCGAGTAGCGGGTGACGGGAGTGCGGCAGTGCGGCGCCGGCCGCAGCCGGATGACGTGCGGCGACAGGGTTACGGGCCGGTCGTATTCGTAGTGGGTGCGGTGGCTGACGGCGACCTGATTGCCCATGGGACCGACGATGTCCGTGCACGCTCGCCGCCGCCCGTCCAGGAGGGCCGCCGGACTCCGGCGGCGAGCCCGGCCGACCCCCTCTGGACCGGGTCACTCGAGCTCGGCGTAGATCTTCTCGGCGTTGTCCTCGGCGCTCGTCAGAGTGCCCCGGCTCATGGCGTAGTTCGCATAGCGCTCGGGCAGGTCGAGCGAGGCCGCGGTCTCCGCCGCCGACTTGCCTTCCGCCCTGCCGGCCTCGACGGCTGCGAGGAAGTCGCGGTTGAATTCGCCGAACTCGCGGAAGTCCGCCCACGTCATCACCGGGCTGTGCCCTGGAATCACGGTGTCGACGCCCGGGATGCCGTCGGCCGCGGCGAGCACGGTCCTGCCGTAATTGAGCCCGCTGCCGCCGTTGTTGACGTCGATGTACGGCGTGCCCTTCCAGGCGAAGAGGTCGCCGGTGTGGGCGACCCCGAGGCCGGTGAACACCACGACGGAGTCGCCGCTCGTGTGGCCGGGGCCGAAGTGGTAGAGGTCGATTTGATTGACCCCGTCGAGCAGGGTCAGCCGGTCCTCGTAGGTCGTGCCCGGCAGGTACTCCTGTCCGCCGGCGGTCTGGAACGCCGCCATGCGCTCCATGTTCGTCCGCGTGTTGACGTGGGCCACCACCTCGACCGGCTGCGCGAAGTCGATGTTGCTTCCCACATGGTCGCCGTGGGTGTGAGTGTTGATGATCATCGTGACCGGTTCGTCGGTCACCGTCCGGACCTTGTCGAGGATGGCCTCGCCCCACCCGGGGTTCTTCGTGTCGACCAGCACGACGCCTTCGCCGGTGACGAGGGCCGCGGTGTTTCCGCCCCCGCCGGTGATCATGTAGAGGTTGTCCTTGACCTGCTCGATCTCGGCCACGTTGCCCTGCGCAACGGGGCGGCTGGCGGCCACCGCGAGGCCGACCGCGATGACCGCGACGAGTAGCGTGATTCGTCTCATGTAATACCTCCGTCACACATTCCGATAGCGACGCCTCACTATACAACGGTCCGCCCGGCGAGCCGGTGGTCGAGCACCATCTCTTCAGTCAGGGTCGTCCCGAAGCCGGGTTCGGCGGGCGCCACGACCTCGCCGTTCTCCACCGGCGGCGACATCGCGTCGAGGATCGCCGACCCCGCGGGGAAGCTCTCGGCCATGGTGCAGCTCGGCGAGATGAGCGCGATGGGGAGGCCCCACGAGCTGGCGCCCCGGTGGGGGATGATCTCGAGCCCCGCCGCCTCGACGAGCCGCGAGATGCGCACCCCCGCGGTGACGCCGCCGCACCACGTGATGTCCGGCTGCAGGATCTCGGCCGACCCGAGGCGCACCAGCACCTCGAAGCCGTGCTCGGTGTACTCGTGCTCGCCGCACGCGACGCGGGTCCACCCCGGACCCCCGCCCCCGATGCGGCGCACCAACTCGGCGTAGCCGAACACGTCGTCCGGTGACAGCATCTCTTCCATGAAGTACAGCCCGGCCGGGCGCAGCCGCTCCGCCACGCCGACCGCCCACTCGACGGTGCCGTTGCGCGAGACGCAGTCGGTCATCAGGTTGCCATCCGGCCCCAGGACGTCGCGGGCCTCGAGCACCGAGGCGATGGCCCGGTCGAGCGCGTCGGGCGGGGTCAGGGGGCTCACGGGCAGGCTGCGCTTGAAGTTGCGCACGCCCGCGGCGCTGCCCGCCGCGACGTCGCCCCCGGTCTGGTAGAGGGGAATGCGGTCGCGCGAGGCGCCGCCGAGCAGCTCGTGCACGGGCTGGCCGGCGTGCTTCCCCGCGATGTCCCATAGCGCGTTGTCCACCGCGCTGAGGGCCATCGCGAACACCCCGCGCCGCCCGTAGAAGATGGCCGACTGGTACATCTGGTCCCAGAGCTGCTCCACGTCGAGGGGGTCGGTGTCCATGAGCAGGTGCTTCAGGTGCCCGTCGATGATCTCGACGGCGGCGCTGCCCCCGGCCCCCATGCCGAAGCCGGTCAGCCCCTGGTCGGTCTTGACGATCGCGATGATGGCCGACGGCAACTGCTCGAACGGTCCCCCCCAGCGCCAGCGCCGGGGGTCGTCGTCGCCCGAGAACGTCGGCGGGTCGAGCAGGCCGTCCGAGCGCTGGTTGATGTAGATGGGATAGGCGTCGACGGCGCGTATCCGCAGGGCGGGCCCCTGCGCGCGGGTTGCCCGGGCCGGGCGCCCTCCCAGGGCCGCCGCCGCGGCCGCGAACCCGCCGGCCGTCCGCAGGAAGCGTCGTCGACTCGGCAGCGTCAGGTCTCGTGTCATCTCGTGTCTCCGCGAAAGGGTCCGGCGCCGCCCGGCCCCGGATGTCATGACCGTCCACCCGGCAGTGTCCGGATCAGGCGGCTCTTGCGTTGATTGTCCCAGATGCCGCGCATGCGCTGGAAGTCTGGCGCGAGGCCGATCTCCTCATGATCGATGCGCGCCACCAACTGATCGACGAGCACTTGAGTGGAGTTCGCGAGTAAACTAGCATCCGACTCATGATTCGACTCAACATGCACGAAGCGAAGACCCACCTCTCGCGCTACGTCGCTCGGCTTCGGGAGGGCGAGACGATCGTGCTCTGCCGACGCAACGAGCCAATCGCGGAGATCCGGGCCCTGCCCGGGGGGCGCAGCGAGCCGCGGCCGATCGGGCTGGCCCGCAGCCGGTTCACGGTCCCCGACTCGTTCTTCGAGCCGCTGCCCGACGACGTCATCGAGTCGTTCGAGGGCCGGGGCGATCCGTCCGGGAAATGAAGCTGCTCCTCGACACCTGCGCCTTCCTTTGGTGGACGGAGGGATCTCTCCGGCTTCCTGAGCGGATTCGGTCCATGGTGTCCGACCCGACGCACGAGGTCTACGTGAGCACGGCCTCGATCTGGGAGATTTCAGTCAAGCACGATCTCGGCCGACTGCCCCTGCCGGAGCCGCCCGAGCGGTTTCTGCCGGAGCAGAGGGAGCGCCACGGTTTCCTGAGCTTGCCCATCGACGAAGCGAGCGTGCTTCAGTTGCACCGGTTGCCGCGGCTCCACAAGGACCCGTTCGACCGCTTGCTGGTGGGCCAGGCGATAGAGCACGGCATGACTCTGCTCACGCCCGACCGCCTGATTGCGCAGTACCCCGTGCGGACCTCCTGGTAGCGGACGCGGCACCCACCGAGGTGGGCGCAAGGCACACGTTCGTCCCGGTCAGATATCGATGGTGCGCCATTGCTCGAGCCCGGCGACCAAGCATTCCTCGAACCAAGTGCGGAAGCGCGCTTCGATGGACGCTCGCGGTTCCTGGTAGTTGATCTGAAACACGCTCCGCGTCAAGGTCGTGGCGGGGCCCGTTTCCCGGTCTTGATGGTCGGTCTGCACGCGCTGAAAAAAGACCGCGGAACAGGCGAGCACGCCGCGGAAATCATGGCCGATACCGTGGAACGCGAACAGTAGCTGGCTCTGGTTGGCGTTCTGGATCACCAGTCGGATCCAGGCCCGGTGCGACTCCAGGTTGGCGAAGTACTCGAGCGACTTGGCCGCCGTCACGATCTGCTGGCGGAAGTAGTGGCTGCGTTCGGAATGGTCGGACGCCCCGTCCACGAATACCTGGACGTGGTCGAGCACGGGCCCTATCTCCGTTTCGAGGGAGGCCTTCACCGCGTTCAACCGCGCCTCTCCGTCGCTTCTGAGGGCTTCCGCCCGGTCCTTCGCCGTTTTCCATTCCGCCAACAGGGCGTCGCGCCGGTGCTCGAGTTCCCGGCGCGTGGATCGGATCAGGTCCTCGGCGCGGACGGACCGGCCGGCGTCTCGGGCCAGCCCGAGGGCCCGCACGAACTCCCGTCTCTGAATGCGGGAGAAGAATGTCACGAGGGGCGCCAAGTCACCAAGGTCCGCAGCCTCCAGCGCATCCAGGTAGTCACCCTTGTCGGCGTTCCGCACAACAAGCGGGAATCGGTGGGCTTTGACGAGAACGAGGGTCGAGAGCGTTCGCGCCACGCGTCCGTTGCCGTCTTGGAAAGGGTGGATCTGCGTGAACCGGTGGTGCAGCCATGCCGCCTCGACTTCGGGCGCGACATCGGCGTGGCCGAGGTGCAGCTCGATCAGGCGGTCCATCTCGGACGCGACCTGCTCCGGCGGGCAGTATTCGTGAACCAGACCGTTGCGTCCAGTCGGATTGTTCGGATGCAACTTCCAGGCGCCGCGCCGGAGCGGGATCTGCACCCGTCTACCGAACTGATCCCGGCCTTCGGCGGTCTCCTGGTTCTGCGTCAAGAGAGCATGAAGCTCGTTGACGTAGCTGGTGGACAAGGGCCGCTCGTTGCGCACGAACGAGAACACGTGCTCGATCGCACTCTCGTGATCGCGAATCATGGAGGCGACCACTTCGGGAGATGGGCCGGCTCCATGAGGAATCAGCGCCGCGTCGATGCCGCGCTCGATCAGTACTTCCGTGACGCCGCGATCGAAGTCGTACAGGCGTTCGATCAAGCCCGTCTCGATGGCCCATTCCCGCTGCAGTTTCCTATTGAATCGCGGCAGTGCGTCGGAGTCGTCGAGGCGTTCGCGCTCTTCGCGCCAGACGTTGGCCAACGCCGCCAGCTCATCCTGCTGCAGCCGCCTCGGATCGACATCGTAGTCGCCGATGGGGCTCCAGGGCAGGCCACCGTCTACCATAGTTCGACGCTCCTACTCGCTCGCCGGTATCGCCTCCATCAGCAGGGCCAGGGCGTTGCGCAGGGCCCGGCCCCCGGGCCCGGCGCCGGCGTAGTGGCCCTGGCGCACGACGACGAGGTCGTGCGAGGGGACGATGAGCGTCGTCTGGCCCCCGGCCCCCGACATGTAGTAGGCGTCGCGCGGCACGGGGAACGTGCCGGTGGTGTTGATCCAGAAGAAGCCGCCGTAGATGGGCCGGCCGTCGGCTTCCCACGCCGGGGCGATCGTGCTGACGAACTCGGCGTAGTGCTCGGGCAGGATGCGCTCGCCGTTCCAGACGCCGTCCTGCAGGTAGAGGTTGCCGAGCCGGGCCCAGTCGCGGGCGGGGGCGAGCTCGTAGCCCTGCAGAAGGTAGTTGCCGTAGGGGTCGGTCTCGAGCACCATGCCGCGGATGCCGATCTTGTCGAACAGCTCCCGCTGCGGGAACGAGAGGTAGTCGTCGCCGCGGCTCTCGACGCCCAGGCGCACCAGGTAGTTGGTCAGCACCGGGTCCGAGTTGCGGTAGCGGCCGATCGTGTTGGGCGGCCACTGCTGCGGGCGGGTCGCCGCCCACTCGAACGAATTGACGGTGCCGGTGTAGACGTAGAGGTGGTCGGGATAGCCGAGGTCGAGGTCGAGGTCGGGGTCGGCGACGCCACGGAAGCGCACGCCGCTCGACATGCGCAGGATGTCGGCGATGCGGATTTCCTGGCGCGGGTCGCCCGCGGTCTGCCACTCGGGCACCGGCGCCGGCTGCCACAGGTCGTAGACGCCCTGCTGTATCAGGACCCCCATCAGGGTCGCGGTCAGGCTCTTGCCCATCGACCAGCTCTCCAGGGGCGTGTGCAGGTCGATGCCGTCGCCGTAGCGCTCGCCGATGATGCGCCCGCGGTGGGTCACCACGAACGCCGCGGTCAGTCCCTCCGGTGGATTGAACGCGGCGTCCACGGCCTCGGCGACCTTGGCGGCGTCGACGCCCTCGGCGAGAGGTGCGTCGGGCACCGCGTCGCCCATCGGCCACATCTGCGTCCAGGGGTCGGGCAGGGCGCTGGGGATGTTCACCGGCTGGAAGAACACGTCCTCGGCGTCGATGGGCAGCGCGACGCAGCCGTGGTCGCCGTTGAACTTCGCGGTCCGCACCACGCCGTCGGGCAGGGTCAGGCGCACCCGGCGCTCGTCCTCGTCGATCTCGATGCCCGTTACATGGCGGCGCTGTTCGTAGGGGCCGCTGAAGAAGCCGACGTTCTCGGCCGCGAACGCGGGGTCGAGGCCGGTCACGAACACGGCCGAGCACAGGGTCTTGGCGAAGCCGGCGGTGTGGTGCCACAGGGGGTCGCCGGGCGGGGCTTGGTACTCGGTGTCGAGCTCGGCCGCCGCCGCGCGGGCGAGCATCGCCTCGCGGCCGTCCTGGGCCGCGCTGTCGGCGGCCGGACCGGTGGCGATGAGGAATGCGATGAACAGCCAGTGCGCGGGTCCCCGCGAACGGTACCGTCGTGTCATGGTGTCTCCCTCCGTCGTGGTGCGTGAACGGACACTACCACGACCGGGCGGCTCGCGCACGTAGCGGAGGGCTCGCGGAGAGATGCCGGCCTGCACCGAGATCGGGTGACGGCGACAGCGGCCGGCGCGCGGGCGTGAGGGTCCTAGCCGGGGTCCCCACTCGGTCTCGGTCGCCGCCGGCCCGCATGCAACGCGCGAGCCGCGCCGTCAGGCCGCATTGGCATCGTCGTCGAACAAGGCAGGCTCCCAGCTGCGGTGCGGCCAAGCCCGACGACCTGCAGCGTCCTAGCCGGGGTCTCCACTCGGTCTCGGTCGCCGCCGGCCCGCATGCAACGCGCGAGCCGCGCCGTCAGGCCGCATTGGCATCGTCGTCGAACGGGCAGGCTCCTCGCTGCGGTGCGGCCCGCCGGCGGCGACCTGATAGGATGCGGCGTTCCACCGGCGTCCGGCGGCACGCGGTCTCGCGGGCGGCCGGCGATCGGCATCATCGGCTGCCGTTCCGTGCTGTTCACCGACTCGATCTTCCTGCTCCGCTTCCTCCCGTCGTTGCTGGCGCTCTTCTTCCTCGCGTTGGCCGTCACGCCACGGCGCTGGAAGGAAGGGGGGCGGCGTTTCGTGCTCGCCAACCCCGTCTTGGCGACCGGGAGCTTGGCGTTCATCTACTGCGGGGCCGGGCCCTTCGCGCGGTGGCTCGCGGGCTTGGCGCTGACCGCTTGGCTGACGGGACTGGCGATGGCGTGGTCACGGCGGGCCGGAGAGACGTCGGGGCGGTTCCGCCTGCTCCCCGAGACCCTGCTCGCGATCGCTGCGATCGGCGGGGCGGTGTGGTTCGGGATCTTCAAGTACGCGATGCCGCTGCCGCCGGCGCCGGAGGATCCGGCGTTCGCGGTTCCCCAGTTGCTGGTCCCCCTGGGGTTGTCGTTCGTCGTCTGCCATGCCGTCTCCTACGTGGTCGACGTCTACCGCGGCGAGGCGCCGGCCCAGGCCGATCCCGCCGCCGCCGCGTCCTACCTGCTTTGCTTCCCCTTGCTGTGCGCGGGGCCGCTGGTGCGGTACCGCGAAGTCGCGGCGCAGCTCGTCGAGCGGCGCGCGACGATGGCCGCGTTCGCCTACGGGGTGCGGCGCTGGCTAGTGGGGTTCTGGAAGGCGGCGTTCCTGGCCAGCGCTCTCGCCGGGCCGGCGGACGCCGCCTTCGCCTTGCCGTCCGGGGCGCTCGGCGCGGCGCACGCGTGGCTCGGCGCGGCGTGCTTCGGGCTGCAGGCCTACTTCAGCCTGTCCGGTTACGCCGACATGGCCATCGGGTTCGCGCGGATGTTCGGGTTCCGGCTCGCCGAGAACTTCCGATGGCCGTACGGGGCCGACTCGGTGACGGAGTTCTGGCGCCGCTGGTTCGTCACGCTCGTCGACTGGTTCCGCGACCATCTCGGCCTGCCGCTCGATCCCGCCGACGGTCTGCCGCTCGTCCGGGCCGGGCGCATCCTGTTGTTGTTCCTGGGCGTCGGCCTCTGGCACGGCCCCGGTTGGAACGTCCTGACTTGGGGGCTGCTTCACGGCGCGTTGGTGGCGCTGGAGCACGTTGGTCTGGGCGCCCACCTCGCCTGCTGGCCGCGCGCTCTCCGGCACGGCTACGCGCTGCTGGCCGTGCTGTGCCTGTGGGTCGTGTTCCGGGCCGAGACGCTGACGGACGCCGGCGTCATGTTCGCCGCGATGTTCGGCTTGAGCACGGCCGCCGATGTCGCGCCGATGGCCCTGACCCGCGTCGAGTGGGCGGCGTTCGTCATCGGGGGGTTGACGGTGGTCCCGCTCTGGTCGGGGTTCAGCCGCTGGCTCGTGACCGTCGACGCCCTCACCACGTCCATTCTGTTCCTGGTCTCGACCAGCGTCCTCTTCGTCTGGCGCTGCCTGGCGAGGGTCGTTCTCTTCGTCGTTGGCCGCCGCCGGCGGTAGCCCGGTTGCGCACGCCTTCGCGACAGGCCGCTTGCAGCGCACGCGGCGCGGGGTCCGGCCCTGCCGGATGGAGACGGGTTGCGCACGCCTTGGCGACAGACCGCTTCGCCGCAGTGGCGGGCGGCCTCGATGCCGTGGTGGGCGCCGCGTTGCCTTGCCGGGCCGAACGCGGGGCACTTCACCGCAAGCCCCCGACGTTCCCCGTTCTGACATGGGCCGCGCATCCGCCGTGATGCCGTGGTGGGCGCCGCGTTGCCTTGCCGGGCCGAACGCGGGGCATTTCACCGCAAGCTTCCCGACGTTCCCCGTTCTGACATAGGCCGCGCATCCGCCGTGATGCCGTGGCCGGGCGCCGCGTTGCCTTGCCGGGCCGAACGCGGGGCACTTCACCGCAAGCTTCCCGACGTTCCCCGTTCTGACATGGGCCGCGCATCGGCGGCCGCACGGGAGATGGAGGATAATCGGACTCCGAACGCGCGGTTCGGCCCGGCGGCCCCACCTCTCGGGGTCGGGCGCCAGGGCGGTTTCAGCGCCGCTCGACGCACTCGATTGAGGAGCGACGCCATGCGACTTCTTCTCACGCTGTCGAGTCTTGCGCTCGGTCTCGCTCTCGCGGCGGCCCCCGCGGCGGCCCAGGACGGAGCGGACGAGACGCTGGAGATCTACGTCGTCGACGTCGAGGGGGGCGAGGCGACGCTCTTCGTCGCCCCGTCCGGCGAGTCGATGCTCGTCGACACGGGGTGGCCGGGCTTCGACGGGCGCGACGCCGACCGCATCGCCGCGGCGGCGGCTGATGGGGGCGCGACCGCCATCGACCACCTGATCGTCACCCACTTCCACGGCGACCACATGGGCGGGGCCCACCAGCTCGCGGAGCGGCTGCCCGTCGGGAGCTTCATCGACCACGGGACCACCGTCGACGAGGGCGAGCGCCGGCTGGACGCCTTCGCCCGGTACGTGGACCTGCGCGAGACGGCCCGGCACGTCGTGGCCGCGCCGGGCGACCGCGTGCCGATCGAGGGCCTCGACGTCCGCATCCTCGCCTCGGGCGGGGCCGTGCTCGACGCGCCGCTGCCGGGGGCGGGGCGCGCCAACCCGTTCTGCGAGGGCTTCACCTTCCACGGCGAGGACATCACGAGCCGCTACGGCAACGCGGAGGACGACCAGTCGATCAGCACCTTCGTCGGCTTCGGCCGGTTCCGAAGCGTCATCATGGGCGACCTGAACTGGAACCGCGAGCACGACCTGATGTGCCCCGAAGACCGCATCGGCGCCGTCGATCTCTACCTGGTGTCGCACCATGGCTCGGAGACGTCCGGTTCGGAGGCCCTGGCCCACGCCATCGCGCCGCGGGCCGCGGTGATGAACAACGGCCCCCGCAAGGGGGGCGCCGCCCAGACGTTCGAGATCCTGCGGGCGGCCGAGGCGCCGCCGGACATCTGGCAGAACCACTACTCCATCCCCGCCGGCGACCTCAACGCGCCCGAGGCGTTCATCGCGAACCTGGACGAGGGCGTGGAGATGCCGGACGGCCGGACCGTCCACATGGGGGCCGCGAGCTGGATCCGGATCTCGGCGCGGCGGGACGGTTCGTTCACGGTGACCAACAGCCGCAACGGGTTCAGCCGGGACTATCCGGCGCGGGAGTAGCCCTTCCCCGCCGCGTCATCCGCGCTCCAGGCGCTCCTGCAGCCGGGCCAGCGTGTCCCGCGTCCGCGACAGCTCCGCCATCAGCTCCTTGTGCGTCGGGGGCGCCGCGAGGTCCCGCAGCCGGTCCTGCTTCGCTTCGTCGAGGCTGTTGATCACCACCGCGATGAACAGGTTGATGACGACGAACGTCCCCACCACGACGAAGCTCACGAAGTACGCCCACGCCCACCAGTGGTGCTCCAGCGCGGCGTACATGATGTCGGTCCAGTCCTCCAGGGTGACGATGCGGAAGAGCGACAGGAGCGAGACCCCGAGGGTGCGCCAGTGCGTCGGGTCGATGTCGCGGAACAGGTGGTAGCCGGCCACGCCGTAGACGTAGAAGATGATCGACATCAACGCGAGCACGTTGAACATGCCGGGCACGGAGCGGATCAGGGTGGCGACGATGAGCCGCAGCTCGGGCAGCGCCGACACGAGCCGCAGCACGCGGAACAGGCGGGCGAGCCGGGCGAGGGTCGCCAGCTCGCCGGTGGCCGGCAGCAGGCTGACCGCGATGACCGTGAAGTCGAAGAGGTTCCAGCCGTCCGCGAAGTAGTCCCGGAGCCGGGGCCACACCGCCGCCATCTTGATCAGGGCCTCGATGACGAAGATGGCGAGAAACGCTTGGCTGGCCAGCGCGAAGGCCCCGCCCAAGCGTGCGGCGAGGGCGACCGACGTGTCGAGGCCGATGACGACGGCGTTGGTGACGATGACGGCGGTGACGCCGTGCCGGAACCATGCGGCGCGGGTCGTCCGCCGCGACCAAGCGACGATTCGGCCGTCCGCGGGGGACGGCGGTCCGGTCGAACTCATCCGCTTCGTGTCCTCCGCCATGGCGTGCGTCGGGTCAACCCTCCATTCCGGCATCACCCGCCGGCTTCCTGATCTCGAACGCCCGCGTCACGCCTCGCCGGTCTCCGGGGATGGACTCTTCGGCGCGCTCGTCGCGCGGGCCGGCTTCGCCCCGACCGGCCAGCGCGACGGCTCGTGGTGCTCCAGGTACTCGCGCCGCGAGATCGAGCCTACGATCATCGACTTCGTCAGCCACCAGTTCTTCGGCCGGGCGCCGAAGATGATGTGGGCGACGCTCAGCCCGGCGAGGGACAGGCCGGTCATGCCGTGGAAGACGTAGATCCATCCCCACGCGCCTTCGGGGAGGATGTAGGGGTTGGGGGTGATGAACGGCGTGCCCATGCGCCACAGCATCACCATCCCGGTCAGGGCCACCGTGCACCCCACGAACGTCAGCACGAGGTGATATAGGCGGTTGCCAATCGGGTACTTGGCCGGGTGGGGCCCCGGCACCTCGTGGCCCGCCTCGCGCATGACCTCGGCCTTGAATTCGGGGATGTCCTTCGGGCCCACCCAGATCGACCAGAAGTCGAGGAAGAACACGGTGTGGAAGATGTGGAAGACGATGGCCCCGGTCAGCACCAGGCCCGCCGTGTAGTGGATGCCCACCCAATCGAACCGCCACCCCATGATCGGGAAGAACGCGGTGCCCAGCAGCGTGAAGATGGACCCCGCCATCACCCAGTGGAACAGCCGGGCCATGAACGAGTGCCGCTTGACGCGCTTCGGCAGGCCGGCGTGCTTCGCCTCGAGGGCGTCGGTCTCCGGCTTGCCGCGGACCCGGTGGGCCGACAGGATGACATAGGACGCGTGCGCGACGAGAAACGTGATGAAGACGAAGATCGATACCCACAGGACGCTCCACGCGACATGCGTCAGCACTTCGCGTCCCCACGGGTCGGCGGCGGTCTCGACAAAGCCCACGACGGTTCCTCCAGGCGGTCAGCGACGGTCTCGATTCGTGCGCCCTCTTGGCGCGAGCGGCCTTGCGCTCGCCTCGTCGCGCGGGGGACGCCGGCCAACGACGTTCCGTGATGTCGGCCGATGTGACGGGTCCAGCGCTTCCGTCACGGTTCGCCCAGCGGCCGCGCACGGACGGTGTCGCAAGTCCGCAATCCGGTTTCGATCTTCCTGGACACTGCCTGACCCCGACCATCACCGGGAAGTAGCCGCCGGCCGCATGCGGCGGCAGTAGCGGAGCCACGTCCCGCAGCTCGTCGACAAGATTCCGGCCGACCTCGAGAAGTGACCGGGGTCAGGGAACGGCGTCGACCGGCACGTCGCGCAGGCGCTCCTGTACGGCGCCGGGAATGCCGAGGTCGGTGTCAGCGCCGAGGCGGGCGAGGAGCTCGGCCGTCTCGGGCCAGCTCTGGAACTGGAACGACTGCTTGGCCCCCTCCGCCATGCGGTAAGGGGTGCGGCCCCGGAAGTCCCGCGCGTCGATGTCGGCGCCCTGGGCGACCAGGTACTCGATGACTTCGTTCAGGCCCCGGAAGGTCGCGCCGTGCAGGGCGGTGAAGTCGGCCTCGTTGGTCGCGTTGACGTCGGCCCCGGCCTCCACGAGCAGGCGCACCGCCGCTTCCGCCGTCGCCGACCGCACGCCGCGGGGCTGGCGGGGCGTGTAGGTGGCCCGGCCCAGGCCGGCGGCCGCCATCAGCGGCGTGGTCCCGTCGACGGTGGTCAGGGTCGGGTCGGCCCCGGCCTCGAGCAGCCGCGTCAGGATCTCGGCGCTGCTGCCGGTGAAGCTGGGGATGACGCTGAACACCTGGCTTGGCGCCCCGTTCAGGTCGAACGCGGCCACCCACAGCGGCGTGGCGCCCTGCAGGTCGCCGGTGCCGGGGGCGAACGGCTCGAACGCGCCCTTCCGCGGGTAGCCGATGTAGGACATCAGCATCGCCCACGACGTGATGCGCGCGTTGGGGTCGGCCCCGGCGGCGAGCAGGGCGTCGACTAGCGCAAGCCTCTCGCGGGTCCCAAGGCGGCCGCCGATGCGGCCGTGGCGGCGGTACCAGTCGCCCAGCCAGGCGCCGACGCCGCCGGCGGCGGCGTGCAGGGCGGCGACTCCGCCCGCCCGGTGATTGGGGTCGGCGCCCTCGTCGAGCAGGAACCGGGCGAACCCGGCCTGGCCCGCGATGATCGCGAACGGCAGGGCGTGGGTCCCGTCCGCCCCCGGCGCGTTGACGTCGACGCCGGCTTCGACGAGGGCGCGGCCCATCGCGACGTCGCCGTTGCGCGCCGCGAACATGAGCGTCGTGAACCCGGCGGAGGTCTCCCGCCTCGGGTCCGCCCCGCGCGCAAGCAGGAGGCGCGCGACGTCGTGGTGCGGCGCCGCGAGCGCCCACATGAGCGCAGTGCTCCGGGTCTCGGCGGTGACCGCGTTCCCGTCCGCCCCGCGGTCGAGCAGTGCTTCGACGATGGCGGTGTCGCCGGTGCGCGCCGCCGTCATCAGGGGCGTGAGGCCGCTCGTTCTGGCCGCCCCGGCGTCGGCGCCGCCGTCGAGCAGCAGCTCGACCATCCCGAGACTGGCGTTCTCGGCCGCTCGCTCCAGCGGCGTGACCCCGTGGTCGTCGGCCGCATTGGCGTCCGCCCCCGCCTCGAGGAGCCGCGCCGCGAGGGCGAGGTCGTCCCAGTGCGCGGCCCACATCAGGGCGGTGGCCCCGTCGGGGCGCCGCGCGTTCACGTCTGCGCCGCCCGCGAGCAGCGTCTCGACCGCGGCGGTCTCCTGCGCGGCTACCGCATCGACCAGACGCGGGTCCTGCGCGGCCGCGTCGGGCGCGGCCCCGGCGGCGACGGCCAGGGACACGAGGCAGACGACGATGGCTCGCATTTCGCTCTCCTTCTCGCCGTGCGGTTCCGCGGCAACGGCGCACTCCATTATGCCGTGCGAGGCGAGAGTTCCGATAGATGGGATCTTCGAATGACCGCGGCTCGGTGAATCGTGGCGGAGCGTCATCTTCGTCGGCTCGGCCGTGATGACTTCGCCGCTGCCCTGCCCTATACTGCCCGTGATTCACCGATAACGACTCGAACCGGGGAACCGCCGTTGCGGAGCGGTCGTTGCGGGGGAGAGAGACCATGAAGCGAGTGTCCGTCACCGTCGTCGTTGCGGGGATTATGCTGGCGGCCGCTGCGGCCTCCGGCCAGGACGTCCGGCTCGTCGACGCGGTCGCGGCCCGGGACGCGCAGTCGGTGCGGGCCCTGCTCGACGCCGGCGCCGACGTGAACGCGTCGCGCGCCGACGGCGCGACGGCGCTGCTGTGGGCGGCCCACTGGGACGATGCGGACCTTGCGGGCCGGCTGATCCAGGCCGGCGCCGACGTGAACGCGGCCGACGACCACGGCGTGACCCCCCTCGAGCGGGCGGCCGAGAACGCCAGCCTGCCCATGGTCGCGCGCCTGCTGGCCGCCGGCGCCCGCGCCGACGTCGCCCGCACCAGCGGGCTGACGCCGCTGATGACGGCGGCGCGGACCGGCAGCGTGGCCGTCGTCGAGGCGTTGCTCGCGCACGGGGCCGACGCAAACGCCGCGACCCGCGAGACCCGGAGCACCGCCCTGATGTGGGGGGTGGCGGGAGCGCATCCCGCGGTGGTGCGCGCGCTCCTCGACGCCGGCGCCGATCCCCACCCGTCGACCGTCAAGGGGTTCACGCCGCTGCTCTACGCGGCCCGGAACGGCGATGTGGCGATGGCCGGGCTGTTGCTCGAGGCCGGCGTGCATCCCGACGAGACGGGGACCGACGACACCCACGCCCTGCCTTACGCCATCGTCTCCGGCCACGACGCGTTCGCGCACTTCCTGATCGGGCGCGGGGCCGACCCCAACGGGGCGATAGCGGGCGTGCCGGCCCTGCACGCCGCCGCCGGCAGCATCTTCACGTGGATGACCGACTGGAACCGCCGGCACGACGACATCGACCGCTACGCCCGATTCGGCCGGAGCGGCCTCGACTCGGACCGCCGGCTGCGGCTCGTCAAGGCGCTCCTCGCAGCCGGCGCCGACCCGAACGGGCGCATCACGACCTCGGCGATGATCATGAACTACATCGGCTATCCCCGAAAGGGTGCGTTCGAGCCGTTCGCCTGCGGCACCGGCGATCTCCGCGGGGCCACGCCGCTGTGGGTGGCGGCGTTCGAGCTGAACCGCCCCGCCCCCCGGTACTCCGGCGCACGCAGCTACACGCCTAGCGGCGGCGCCATTCTCGAGGTGCTGCTGGCGGCCGGGGCCGACCAGCACCTGACCACCGTCGACGGGACGACGCCGTTCATGGCCGCGGCCGGGCTCGGCCGCTCGACCTACACGCCGCGCGAGCCGCGAGGCGTCCGGTCGCCCGGCGCGGAGGCGGCGGTCCGCATCCTTCTCGAGGCGGGGGCCGACATCGACGCCGTCAACGAGGCCGACTTCACGGCCCTGCACGGGGCCGCGTTCCGCGGGTTGAACGAGGTCGTCGAGTACCTCGTGGCCAACGGCGCCGACATCGACGCGCGCGATTTCCGCGGCCGCACCGCGTACCGGATGGCCGAGGGCTCGAAGCAGTCGTTCCAGTTCCAGAGCTGGCCCGAGACCGCCGCCCTCCTCGCGCGCCTGGGGGCGAACACGAGGCTCGGCATTCCCGGCACCGTGCAGGAGCGCCTGCGGGACGTGCCGCGCACCGCGGAACAGTAGGCGTCTGCGCCGCTTCGTGGTGCAGGCTCATGGTTGGGGCCGGCTCGGTGTCGGGAACCGAGCCGCGGCGCGACCTGTATGCCCCTTGCGAGTTCGCGGGTGCGAACCCTGCGGCGACGGTTTCCGAGCGAGCCGCCCGGGGACATACCGCAGGCTGACTCCGCGGGGGCGGGACCGCCCCGCCGCGCCCGTCGTGACGCGGTGAGATGACGCGCCCCGGCGCGATGAGGTACCGTGACGGACGCGGCTCCTCGTGGGGATTGGCATCGAGAGTCCGTGACGAAGCCTCGCGTCGCACCGAGACGTCGGTCGAGTGCGGGCCCGTCGCCGCGCGAGCGCCTGCGATCGAGGCTCGAACGAAGCAGGAATCGAACGAAGCAGGAAACGGCAAGGAGCACGACCATGTTGAAGCAGAGGTTGGCACGGGTGATCGTGATGGCGGTGGTGGGCTTGGGGTTGCTCCCGCTCGCAGCGGCGGGGCAAGCTCCAGAGGGCTGGACGGTCCCGCGGACCGCGGACGGGCGTCCCGATCTGCAGGGCATCTGGACCAACAACAGCGCCACCCCGATGGAGCGGCCCGAGCAGCTCGGCGACAAGGCGCGGCTGACCGACGAGGAACTCGCCGACCTGACCGCCCGCATTCAGGCGTTCCGCGACGCCGAGCAGGCCGGCGACCTGCTCGGCGACCGGCTGATCCAGCAGGCCCTGGGCAACGCCGAGTTCCAGGACTTCGACGTCGTCACCGGCAACTACAACGCGTTCTGGCTGGTCGAGCGGACGCTGGACAACCGCACGTCGCTCATCATCGATCCGCCGAACGGGCGGCGCCCGCCGCTGACCGAGGCGGCCCAGGCCCGCCGGCGGGCGGCGCAGGCCGGCGGCCTCGGGGCGACCGGCTCGGATGGGCCCGAGAACCGCACCCTGGGCGACCGCTGCCTGTTCTTCGGCGTGCCCAACATGGGGTCCGGCTACAACAGCTACACGCAGATCTTCCAGACGGAGGATCAGGTCGTGATGATCCAGGAGATGGGGCACCATACGCGGACGATCCCGCTCGACGGCCGCCCGCACCTCCACGAGAACATCGCGCAGTGGGCCGGTAACTCGCGCGGGCGCTGGGAGGGAGACGTCCTCGTGGTCGAGACGCGCAACTACGACCCGCGCACGCGCTACAGCGGCGCCTCGGCGGGGCTGCTCCTTGTCGAGCGGTTCGAGCGCATCGCCCCCGACGTGCTCCGGCACGAGATCACGTTGAACGACCCGGATACCTGGACGCGGCCGTGGACGGTGGAGCTGCTGCTCGAGGGCACGCGGGACCCGATCTTCGAGTACGCCTGCCACGAGGGCAACTACGCCATGCCGGGCATCCTCGCCGGCGCCCGCGCCGAGGAGCGCGCGGCGGAGGGCGGTCAGTAGGGTTCGCGGCGGCTCTTGCGGGCGGGCGGCTTGCGCCGCCCGCCCGCTCGCGTACAGGCACTGAGGCTCGACACCGCCATCTTTGAATCGTGGCGGCCGTCTTCGTCACGCCGGGAACGCGGACCCCGCCAACTAACGCCCCTCGCCCGCGCCGAGATCCGTCAGCCGCCACAGGTGCGACCGCGTGCGGATGAACAGGTTGCCGCGGGAGATGGCCGGGGTCGACATCGCCACCTCCTCCAGCTCGTTGGCGCCGATGACGTTGAAGTCGTTCTCGGTGTCGATGACGTACGTGACCCCCTCCTCGCTCAGCACGAAGACCTTGCCGTTGTAGGCCCACGGCGACGAGGTGAAGCCGCCGGTGCCGCGGGCGACGCGCCGCCGCACCTCGCGGTCGAGGACCTGGCGCTCGGTGTAGTAGAGCTCCTCCCCGGTCCGGGCGTCGTGCACGCTGTAGAAGCCGCGGTCGAGCAGCGTGAAGTAGTGCTCGCCGTAGACGAGCGGGGTCGGGTGATAGGGCCCGGCGGTCTCGGCGTACCAGGCGACGTAGTCGTTGGAGGTCTCGCCGGCGTCGAGGGTGATGTCGCCTTCGGCGCCGGGCCGGATGGCGTAGACCGGCCGCACCGCGTCGCCGACGTAACCCGACATGACGTAGAGCAGCCCGTGGGCGCTGAACGGCTGCGGGATGGAGATGGAGTTCATCCCGCGGAACGACCAGAGCTCGTTGCCGTCGAGGTCGTAGGCCCGCACCAGGTCGCTGCCGGTCGTGATCAGCTCGGTGCGCGCCTCGTGCTCCCAGACGAAGGGTGTCGACCAGTTCGTGCCCTCGTCCCGGTCCACCCGCCAGCGCTCGGCCCCGGTGGCGGCGTCGAGGGCGACCACGAACGACTGCTCGTCGTTGTCGTTGACGACGAAGAGGGTGTCGTCATGTAGCGCCGGCGAGGCGGCCGGGCCCCAGCCCAGGCGGGTTTCGGCGGAGTCGAAGCGCCGCTCCCAGACGAGGGCGCCGCTCATGTCGAGGGCGAAGACGCCGACGTTCCCGAAGTAGGCGTAGACGCGCTCGCCGTCGATGACCGGGGTCGACGAGGCGAAGCTGTTCTTGAGGTGGCGGTCGAACTGCGGCGGGCCGGCGTTGACCTCGGTGGTCCAGAGGATGTCGCCGCTCTCGAAGTCGAGGGCCAGGACGAGCCAGCGGTGCACGTCCCGTTCACGCTCCATCAGGTCGCCGGGCCGGGCGGGGGGAAACGGGCCTCCGGGCATCTCCTGGGGCGAGCCGTACGGGAAGTAGAGCCCCATGCGCGGCTCCTGGGTCTCGCCGTCGCTGACCACCGTGGTCAGGAAGATGCGGTCGCCCCAGATGACCGGCGACGACCAGCCGAGCCCGTTGATGGGCGTCTTCCAGACGACGTTCTCGGTCGTGCTCCAGGTGAGGGGCAGGCGCGGATCGTCCTCGGCGGTGGCGAGGGCGTCGGCGCCGCGGAAAGCGGGCCAGTTCTCGTTCTCCGCGGCCAGGGTGGTGGTCGCGGCCAGCGCCGCTGCGAGCAGCGCCGCCGGGAGGGTCATGCCGGCGTGACGGGCCGGCCGCAGATGCAGGGTCTGAAGTCGTGGAAACATGGGGATGATTATATTCGGGCGGTGCGACGATACGCCCCGCGAACCTGACATACTACGAGGGTGCGCGGGCTCGGGATCAGCCTGGAGACAGCGTGATGACGAAGCGAGCGAGCGCGATCGGCCGCCGAGAGGCGATGCGGGCGTTGGGAGCCGGGGCGGTCGGACTGGGATTCGGCGGCGTCGGCGCCCCGGCGAGCGCCCGCGGCCCGGCCGGCGCCGGGCTGCAGCCTGCCTCCGGATTGGGCTTTCCCGACGGGGCGGTCGTGCGCACGCGGCTGGGCGACGTGTCGCCCGAAGACCTCGGGGGCGGCGCGACCCTCTTCCACGAGCATCTCTCGTTCGCGTACAGCAGCCCGCCGCCCGAGCCGCGGGCGCCCGGCACGCCGCCGCCGCCGGCGCCCACCAACGACGAGATGGTCGACCTCGTGGTGGAAGAGCTGCAGATGGCCGCGTTCGACGGGGTGAGCTGCATCGTCGACTCGTCCATCGGTCCCCGCTCGGAACGGCAGCTCGCGAACCTCACCGCGATGGCGCAGCGGTCGGGTGTGCACGTCGTGCTCGGCGGCAGCTACTTCCTGCTGCGGTCCTATCCGGAAGAGATCGTCGGGCTGCCCGAGGAGGCGATCGCGGCGCGGCTCGTCGAGCAGGCGCGCCGCGAGGGCTGGGGCGCGCTGGGCGAGGTCGGCACGTCGTTTCCCGAGATGCACGACGAGGAGCGGAAGATGCTGCGCGCGGTCAGCCGGGCCCACCGCGAGACGGGGCTGCCCATCTTCACGCACGTGCCGCATGAGAGCTGCCCTTCGTGCGCCATCGATCAGCTCGACATCTACGAGGCGCAGGGGGTCGACCTCGCCCACCTGTGCATCGGGCACCAGTCGACGATCAAGCGCTCGGACGACCCCGGATGGGAGACGCACCGTGAGATCGCCCGCCGGGGCGCGTTCATCGGGTTCGACACCGTCGGCCACCGCATGAGCGCGTCGTTCATCCCCGAGAGCGAGAAGGTCGACATGGTGCTGAGCGCGATCGACGCGGGGTTCGAGGACCGCGTCCTGCTGTCGTCCGACTTCGCCGACACCACCCAGCTCAAGACCAACTGGGGGAACGGGTTTTCGACGGTGCTGGTGCAGTTCGTCCCGAAGTTGCGCTACCGAGGGGTACCGGACGAGACGATCCGGAAGATCCTCGTCGACAACCCGCGGCGGTGGCTGGCCTTTCGGCCGGCAAGCTGAGCGTTCGGCGGGCCCCTCGCCCCCCCGCCGTCGGCGGCCCATCGCGAGTTCGCCCTCCGGCCCGCGGCGGCCCCGACAGATTCGAGAGATGACCGCCTTGACGCTGGTCAGGTTGGCGATTCACGGTGTCGTGCCCGGCGGTGCCTCAGTGGTGTTCTTGCGCTCGGCTCGTCGCGGGCGTGGGCTCGAACACCCCGCAGGTGCGATAATGTACAGTTTCGGACGGCAGGCGGCGCCTCCGCCGGCGCACTCGGCGGGTGGAGGCCGACGCTTGCCGATGTGAGAACGTCGAGTCAGCGCGCCGCCGGTGCCCGGCGCCGGCCGTAGAGTCCACGGAGAGTCCATGAAAGCCCTCGAGGGAGTACGTGTTCTGGACATGACGCATGTCCAGTCGGGACCGACCTGCACCCAGTTGCTGGCCTGGTTCGGCGCCGACGTCATCAAGGTCGAGCGCCCGGGCAAGGGGGACGCGACGCGAGGTCAGTTGCGCGACATTCCCGATGTCGACAGCCTGTACTTCACGATGCTGAACCACAACAAGCGCAGCGTCACCCTGAATACCAAGAGCGAGAGCGGGAAGGCCCTCTTCACGCGCCTGTTGCGGAGTTGCGACGTCCTCGCCGAGAACTTCGCCCCCGGCGCGCTCGACCGGATGGGGTTCTCGTGGGAGCGCATCCAGGAAATCAACCCCCGCATCATCTACGCCTCGGTCAAGGGCTTCGGGCCCGGGCCCTACGAGGACTGCAAGGTGTACGAGAACGTCGCGCAGTGCGCGGGGGGCGGGGCCAGCACGACGGGGTTCCCCGAGGGGCCGCCGGTCGTCGCGGGGGCGCAGATCGGCGACTCGGGCACCGGCCTGCACCTCGCCCTCGGCATCGTGACCGCCCTCTTCCAGCGCGAGAAGACGGGCCGCGGCCAGCGGGTCGAGTGCGCGATGCAGGACGGCGTGCTCAACCTCTGCCGGGTCAAGCTGCGCGACCAGCAGCGCCTGACGCACGGGCCACTGAAGGAGTACCCGCAGTATCCCCACGGCACGTTCGGAAAGGCGACCCCGCGGGCCGGCAACGCCTCCGGCGGCGGCCAGCCCGGCTGGATCGTCAAGTGCAAGGGGTGGGAGACCGACCCCGATGCCTACATCTACGTCATCGCCCAGGCTGCGGCTTTCGACGGCCTCGCCCGGGTCATCGGTCACGAGGACTGGCTGACCGATCCGGCATGGAGCACGCCGGAGGTCCGGCTGCCGAAGATCGACGAGATGTTCGACGAGATCGAGAAGTGGACGCAGACCCTGACCAAGTTCGAGGTCATGGAGGTGCTGAATCCGCTGAACGTGCCGTGCGGGCCGGTGCTGTCGATGAAGGAGCTGTCGGAGGAGCCGTCGCTGCGGGCGACGGGAACGGTGGTCGAGGTCGATCACCCGGAGCGCGGGCCGTACCTGACCGTGGGCAACCCCATCAAGCTGTCGGACTCACCGGCCCACGTCAAGCGGTCGCCGCTGCTGGGTGAGCACACCGACGAGGTGCTGCGCGAGGTGCTCGGGATGGACGACGAGGCGATCGCTCAGGCCCGGGCCGACCGGGCCGTGTAGCTGGCCGCGGTCGTCCGCGACGGCGTCGATACAAGGAGCGAAATGAAGGTCTGCGTAGTCGGAGCGGGCGCGATCGGCGGCTACATGGCGGTGCGGCTGGCCCACGCGGGTCACACGGTGTCGGCGATCGCGCGCGGTCCCCATCTCGCCGCCATCCGGGCGAACGGGCTGAAGCTGATCGAGGGCGACCAGGAGCTCGTGGCGACGGACCTGACCGCCACCGACGACGTCGGCGAGCCGGGGCCGCAGGACGTCGTGCTCCTGGCCCTGAAGGCGCATCAGATCGTCCCCGTCGTCGACGACCTGCCGGCCCTCTTCGGTCCCGAAACGGTGATCGTCACCCTGCAGAACGGCATTCCCTGGTGGTACTTCCAGCAGGTCGACCACGCCTACGCGGGCCGCGTCGTCGAGACGGTCGACCCTGGCGGCGTGCTGTTCCGGGCCATCGACCCCGGACGGGTCATCGGCTGCATCGCCTATCCGGCGGCCGAGATCGCCGAGCCGGGGGTGATCCGGCACATCGAGGGCAACCGCTTCCCGGTGGGCGAGCTCGACGGCCGCGACTCGGACCGGGTGCGCATGGTCTCGGGCCTGTTCGAGAAGGCCGGCTTCAAGTCGCGGGTCCTCGACGACATCCGCTCGGAGATCTGGCTGAAGCTGTGGGGCAACCTGACCTTCAACCCCATCAGCGCGCTGACGCACTCGACGCTGGTCGACATCTGCCGGTTCCCGCTGACGCGCGGCCTCGCCGCGGCCATGATGACCGAGGCGCGGCAGGTTGCGGAGCGGCTCGGCGCCCACTTCCGGGTGTCGATGGAGCGCCGCATCGCCGGGGCGGAGAGCGTCGGGAAGCACAAGACGTCGATGCTGCAGGACGTGGAGGCGGGCAAGCCTCTCGAGGTGGACGGCATGCTCGGCGTCGTCGTCGAGCTCGCCGAGATGACCGGAGTCGAGGTGCCGACCCTTCGCGCCCTCCACGCCTGCGTCAGTCTGCTGAACCGGACGATTCAGGACGAGGGCGTGCGCATCAAGGGCGCGCCGAAGTAGCCGGGCCGGAGACCGTGTGCATGAGATTGAGGTTGCTCGTCTTGGTGGTGTTCATCACCGGCCCCGCCGGCCCGGCGCGCGCCGAGGCGGGAAGGGCCCAGGAGAATGGCGCCACGGTGTGGGACGGGGTCTACACGGCCGAGCAGGCGGAGCGCGGGGAAGCGGTGTACAAGAGCTACTGCCTGAGCTGCCACCAGGCTGATTTCAGCGGCACCGAGGAGGCCAGCGCCCTGGCCGGCGAGCCGTTCATGGAGTCGTGGCGCGAGGACACCGTCGGCAACCTCTACACCCGCGTCCGCAACCTGATGCCGTTCGACGACCCGGCCAGCCTGAGCGACGACGCCTACCTCGACAGCGTCGCCTATCTCCTTCAGGTCAACGGCTTTCCCGCCGGCTCCAGCGAGCTTACCGCCACGGGAGGGTATGACGTGCGGATCGAGGCCGAGGATGGCCCCGGCGACGTCCCGAGCTTCGCCCTCGTGAGCGTGGTCGGTTGCCTGGAGCGCCGGGACGGCGCCGACTGGATGCTGATTCGGGCCAACCGCGCGGTCCGCACCGTCGATCCTGCCGAATCGAGCGCCGAGGCGCTGGCCGCCCTCGCGGGTCAGCCTCTCGGGACCCGGACGTTCGAGCTGATGGCCGTCTATCCGGACCCGGTCGCCCACGCCGGCCACCGCATGGAGGCGAAAGGGTTCCTCATCCGGTCCCCGGATGGAGACCGCGTCAACGTCAGCACCCTCGGGATGGTCGCGGAGGCGTGCGGTCCTTGACGGCGCGTCAGCGCATCCCGTCGGACACGACGGAGACCACCGACGTTGTGAAACACGTGCTCGCGCTGCGCTACTGTCCGCCCGCGGGCCTCACCACCGCCACGCTGTTGACGTCACGCTCGTGCTCGGCGCGGTAGACGCCCTGCTCGCGCATGTACCGGCGCAGCAGCTCGGCCGTGTGGTCGGCGCGCTTGACGGTGCCGGTGTAGTGCACGCCGTCGGCGATGCGCAGGGGCGTCCAGCCCTCGCGGCTCTCGGCCAAGAGGTCCGCCCCGCGGTCGACGAGGAACTCGACGATGGGGTTCGCCCCCCGCAGGGCGGCGCCGTGCAGCGCCGTGTACCCCCGGTCGTCGGCCTGCAGCACGCCGCGGTCGCCGAGCTCCCAGGCGAGCTGCACCGCGTCGAACGCCTCCTCGTTGGTGCCGGCGCTCTCGCCCACGTTGAAGATGCCGACGCCGGCCGCGACCATCAGCGGCGAGGCGTTGCCTTCGGTCGGCACGCGGGTGTCGGCGCCGTGGTCGGCGAGGAGCTGCATCAGCGGCACGTCGGCGTGTTTGGCCGCGAGCAGGTAGGGGGTGGCGCCCACCCGGTTCAAGTTGTTCCGCTCGCGGTTGTTGAACCGCCGGGTCTGGCGCAGGTTCGGGTCGGCCCCGTTCTCCAGGAGGAAGCGCGCGAACTCGAGGGTGTCGAGGCTGTCGAGCAGCCGCACCGGGGGCATGCCCTTGCCCGAGTTGGGCCGCCGCGTATAGGAGAGCTGGTGCAGGGCGGTCCAGCCCTGCTCGGCCGCATTGGGGTCGGCCCCGCGCTCGACGAGGTGCTTCGCGAGCGAGAAGTGCCCGTTGGCGACCGCGATGACCAGCGCGCTGGTGCCCGCGGGGCCGCCCACGCCGCGTCCCGGCGCCGCTTCCGCGGACAAGGGGCGGATGGTGTCGTTGACGTCGGCCCCGGCCGCGAGCAGCGCGTCGACCGCCCCGACCTGGCCGGCCCGCACCGCGAAGAGCAGCGCCGACCAGCCGGCGTCCGAGCGCTCGTCGACGCGGGCTCCGAGCTCGATCAGGGTGAGCACGGCCCGTGCGTGGTTCTGGGCGGCGGCCCACATCAGCGCGGTCTGGCCCCGCCAGCTCTCGCGCGCCGCCGCGTCGGCGCCGTGGGCGAGCAGCAGCCGCAGCGCGTCGACGGCGCCGGCGCGGGCGGCGGCCATCAGCACCGTCTCCCCCTCGGGCAGGGTGGCGTTGGGGTCGGCGCCGGCTTCGAGCAGCGCCCCGACGATTCGGGCTTCGCCCCGCTCCGCAGCCAGCGCGAGCGGGGTTACGCCGTAGCGGTTCGTGACGCCGGTACGGGCTCCCGCCGCGAGCAGCAGCCGCGCCGTCTCGAAATCGCCCCGGAAGGCCGCCCAGTGCAGGGCGCTGGTGCCGTCCACTTCGGTCGCGTTCACGTCGACCTGCCGCTCGATCAGGGTTCGGACGGCGGCGGCGTCCTCCGCCTTCGCGGCCTCGACGATCGGCGCCGCACGGGCCGCGGCGCCCGCCGAGGCGGCTGTCAGCAGTCCCGCGCCGACGAGGGACAAGGTCCAGATTGCCGCAGGCGGCGACGCCGATTCGGATTTCGTGCGCATCCGTGTCTCCAAGTGTCACGGTCGAGCATGGGCCCGGCTCGCAATGAAGACCTGTATGCTACCGTTCCGCACGATCGATCCGCAACCGGTGACGGAGAGTAGGCGAACTTCGTCTCCGCTGCCGGGTTGACACCCTGGGCGGAAGCTGTACGATTGCAGGATCGGTCCGGCATACCTGGAAGGCACAGCAGCATGATGGCGATGGAGCACGCGTCCGAACGGCGTTCGTGGCGGCTCGCCGGCATCGCGGTGGTCGCGGTGTTCGTCGCGGGCGGGCTCGCCCAGGCCGGCCAGCCCCAGGAGCCGGCGGCAGCGCCAGAGCGCGTGAGTGACGCTCGCGCGAGCGAGATCGCCGGCTATGCCGCGTTGCTCCAGCGCTACTGTCTGACCTGCCACACCCCGCGTATGATGGCGCGCGGCACCGTCCCCGTCGAGCTCGAGAGCGCGGACCTCGACAACGTGCCGGCCCAGGCCGAGATTTGGGAGAAGGTCATCCGGAAGGTCCGCACCGGCACCATGCCGCCCCTCGGGCGCCCGCGCCCCGACGCGGCGGCGGCCGACCGTCTCGCGGCCTGGCTCGAGACCGAGATCGACCGGGCCGCGGCGGCGAGCCCCAACCCCGGCCGCACCGTGCCCCTGCACCGGCTGAACCGCACCGAGTACCAGAACGCCATCCGGGATCTGCTCGACCTCGAGGTGGACGCGGCGGCTCTGGTGCCCGCCGACGACCAGAGCTACGGGTTCGACAACATCGCCGGCGTGCTCAAGGTGTCGCCGACCCTGCTCGAGCGCTACATGAGCGCGGCGCGCTTCATCAGTCGCCTTGCGGTGGGGGCGTCGCCGATGGCCCCGACCGGCGAGACGTTCCGCATCGTCTCCGACCTGTCGCAGTACTCGCACCAGGACGGCCTGCCGTTCGGCACCCGGGGCGGTCTGTCGGTCTCGTACAACTTCCCGCGGGACGGCGAGTACGATATCGAACTCGCGATGCTGGACCTGTTCGCGGGCGCCCCGATCCGCGAGCCGCACCAGCTCGAAGTCGCCGTGGACGGCGAGCGGGTCGCCCTGTTCCCGCTCGCGCCCATCGACCCCGACCGGGACCAGGGCGCCGCCTACAACACCGGGCCCGAGGACCTGCGCGTGCGCGTCCGCGTCGCGGCCGGGCCACGCACGGTCACCGCCACTTTCATCAGGAAGACCGGCGCCCTGGCCGAGAGCCTCCGGCAGCCGTTCGATCGCCCGCACGGCGAGGGCGACTACCTGCTGTACGCGCCGCACCTGGGCACCGTCACCATCACCGGACCGTTCGACGAGACCGGCATCGAGGACACCCCGACCCGGCGGCGCATCTTCGTCTGCCGGCCTGGGAACGCGGCCGAGGAGGCGCCCTGCGCCCGCCGGATCCTGTCGGCCCTGGCCCACCGCGCCTACCGCCGCCCCGTCACCGGGCGAGACATCGCCCCCCTTGTGGCCTTCTACGAGGAGGGCCGCCGGGCCGGCGGCTTCGAGGCGGGCATCGAGCGCGCCCTCCGGGCCCTCCTCGTCAGCCCCGACTTCTTGTTCCGGGTCGTCTCCGACCCGCCCGGGGCGGAGCCGGGCACCCCCTATCGCCTGAGCGGCCTCGAGCTGGCGTCGCGCATCTCGTTCTTCCTGTGGAGCAGCCTGCCCGACGACGAGCTGCTGGCCGCCGCCGAGGCGGGCGACCTAGACGAGCCCGCCGCCCTCGAGGCGCAGGTGCGGCGGATGCTCGCCGACCCCCGCTCCGAGGCCCTCGCGAAGAACTTCGCGGGGCAGTGGCTGCGCCTGCGCAACATCTCGGGGTCCCTGCCCTCGGACGTGCTCTTCCCCGACTTCGGCGAGAGCCTGCGGCAGGACTTCGTGCGCGAAACGGAGATGTTCTTCGACAGCATCCTCCGCGAGGGGCGCGGCGTGACCGACCTGCTGACGGCCGACCACACGTTCCTGAACGAGCGCCTCGCCCGGCACTACGGCATTCCCGGCGTCTACGGCAGCGACTTCCGGCGGGTATCCCTGGCCGACGGCAACCGCCGGGGGTTGCTCGGCCAGGGCAGCATCCTCACCGTTACGTCCTATCCGGACCGCACCTCGCCGGTGGGCCGCGGCAAGTGGGTGCTCGAGAACGTGCTGGGCACGCCGCCGCCGCCGCCGCCCCCGAACGTCCCCGAGCTCGAGCCGGCCGAGGACACGGGCAGGGTGCTGGCGATGCGCGAACGGATGGAGCAGCACCGCGAGAACCCAGTGTGCGCGAGCTGCCACCGCGTGATGGACCCGCTGGGGCTGGCTCTCGAGAACTTCGACGCCATCGGACGGTGGCGCGGGCACATGCCCGGGGGCGGCGTTATCGACGCCTCGGGCGTCATGCCCGACGGGACCGCCTTCGATGGTCCGGCCGAGCTGCGCGATCTCCTCGTGCGCGACGAGGAGCAGTTCGCCACCGTGGTGACCGAGAAGCTGCTCATCTATGCCCTCGGCCGCGGCATCGAGTACTACGACGCGCCGGCGGTGCGGCGGATCGTCCGCGGCTCGGCCGCAGGCGACTACCGCCTCGCCTCGCTGGTCGTCGGCGTCGTGCAGAGCACGCCGTTCCGGATGCGGCTCGCCGGCGTCGTGGCGGAAGCGGAATAGTGTAGGATTCGGTAGGCGCGAAGCGGGGTTGCGAGGCGCGTTCCGGCCCCGGACGTCGAGTTCGGTTCGAGGAGACTGACTGTCATGTTCATCAGCAAGATGGCGTTGCCCCGTCGGACGTTCCTCCGCGGCATGGGGGTCAGCCTCGCGCTGCCGCTGCTCGACGCGATGGTGCCTGCCGCGACCGCGCTCGCCAGCACCGCGGCGAAGCCGGTGCGCCGTCTCGGCTTCGTCTACATCCCCAACGGGGCGGTGATGGAGTCGTGGCAGCCGGCCGGCGACGGGAAGCTCACCGAGCTGTCGCGGACGCTCAGTCCTCTCGCCCCGTTCCAGGACCAGGTCATCGTCCCCATCGGCCTCAGCCAGAAGCAGGCCGAGGCGCTCGGCGACGGCAACGGCGAGCATTCGCGGGCCGGCACCGTCTGGCTGAGCGGCGTGCACCCGAAGGAGACCGAGGGGGCCGACGTCCGGAACGGCATCACCGCGGACCAGATCGCCGCGCAGCACATCGGCGGCGACACGCCGTTGACGTCACTAGAGCTGGCGATGGAGCAGACCTACCTGATCGGTAACTGCGACAACGGCTACAGCTGCGTCTACACCAACAGCATCTCGTGGCGCACCGCCACCACCCCGAACCCCCACGAGACGAACCCGCGCATCGTCTTCCAGCGGATGTTCGGCGATGGCGCCACGCCGGAGCAGCGCCTCGCGCAGCTCCAGGAGGACCGCAGCATTCTCGACTGGGTGACGAAGGACATCTCGCACCTCCGGCAGAAGCTGGGGGCGGCCGACCGCAACAGCGTGGGCGAGTACCTCGACTCGGTGCGCGAGATCGAGCGCCGTATCCAGGTCGCCGAGCGCCAGCACGGCGAGTCGGCCCTCGAGCTGCCCGACCGGCCTATCGGCGTGCCCGAGGACTACGACGCGCACGCCAAGCTGATGTTCGACCTGCTCGCTGTCGCGTTCAAGGCCGACATCACCCGCGTCTTCGTGTTCACCCTCGGCAAGGAGCAGACCAACCGCGCCTATCCCGAGCTGGGCGTGAACGCTGCGCACCACGCGGTGTCGCACCACCAGCACGACCCCCTCAAGTTCGAGCAGGGCGCCAAGGTCAACCAGTACCACATCGGCCTTACCGCGCACTTCCTCGACAAGCTGAAGTCGACGCCGGACGGCGACGGCAACCTGCTCGACCACTCGCTGGTCCTGCACGGCGGCGGCATCAGCGACGCCAACGAGCACTCGCACATCGACCTCCCCCTGGTCATGATCGGCGGCGCCGGCGGGGTGAAGGGCGGTCGCGTCCTGCGCCACGCGAAGGACACCCCGATGAACAACCTCCTCGTCGCGATGCTCCAGCGCGCCGGCGTGCCGGCCGAGAAGTTCGGCGACGCCACCGGTTCGCTCCCGCTCGAGCCGCTCGAGCCCCTCGCCGGCGTGTAGTCGTCAACCGCATGGCTGCGCAATGCCTCGCCGATGACGGGCTGTCCGCCGTCATCGGCGTTGTCGTGTAGGCCAGCGATGCGAGCCGGTCCCTCCTCCGTTTCTTCGACACGACGTGGAAGCCGGGGATGCGGCACGCGGAGTTGGACGAGCCGCACGGCTGAGCGGAGCTAGCCCTGTCCACGAGCGCGGCCGGCTGCTGGAGCAGGGGACGCTGCCCGACGCCTGAGCTGACGCAGAGGCGGCAACCGGCGGCGTTCCAGTATCAGGTCAGTCGCCTGGGTCTTCGCCGGTCGGCGGAGATCCCCCCTGAAACCCTCGATCTTCTTGGTGATGGCGTCGGCGGCGCCAGCGCTCTCGGAGCGGAGCGACTCCAGCCGAACGACGATCCGGACGGCAGCGAGCAGGCGCGCCGACGTCGGCGGCGTTCACGTCTCTCAGGAGTCTCGCCGGCATTCCCACGGCGAGACAACCATGGCACGACACGCCCGGGCCGTTCCCAACCGGCGGGGGTTCAAGGATACGTGTAGGCGCCTTGGATGCCCAGCGGCAGCCCGATTATCCAGTAGGCGACCAGGAACAGGGTCCATGTCACGAGCAGCACGGCGGAATAGGGCAGCATGAGCGACGCCACCGTGCCGATGCCGGTCGACTTGACGTAGCGCTGGCAGAAGACGACGACCAGCGGGAAGTACGGCATGAGGGGTGTGACGATGTTGGTCACGCTGTCGCCGACGCGGTAGGCGGCCTGGGTCAGCTCGGGGGCGATGCCTAGGCTCATCAGCATCGGCACGAAGATGCTGGAGAGGAGCGCCCACTTGGCGGAGGCCGAGCCCACGAACAGGTTGACGACCGAGGTCAGCAGGATGATGCCGACGATGGTCACCTGCGGCGGCAGGGCGAGGTCGCGCAGGAAGTTGGCGCCCTTGAGGGCGATGAGCAGGCCGACGTTCGAGTCGTTGAACGCGGCGATGAACTGGGCGGCGAAGAACGCCATCACCAGGTAGTAGGCCATCGTTCCCATCGCCGCCGTCATGCCTGCGACGATGTCGCGGTGCGTCTTCACGGTGCCCGCGACATAGCCGTGCACCACGCCGGGAATCAGGAACAGGAGAAAGATGAGGGGCACCATCATGCCCATCAGGGGGGCTGCGAAGCTAGTGAGCTCGCCTTCGGGGCTGCGAAGGGACGATCCGGGCGGCAGCGCCCACACGGTCAGGACGAGGAGCCCGGCGACCAGGGTCCCGGCCCCCGCGAGGAAACCGCGCCGATCGTCGTCGGTCAGCTCCTCCATCTTCGGCATCTGCTCGGGGTCGCCGTCGACGGGCGTGTCCTGCAGGCGCGGCTCGACGACGCGGTCGGTCAGGTACCAGCCGACGCCGATCACGAGGAGCGACGAGAGCGCCGTGAAACCCAGGTTGCTCAGCGGGTTGACCATCCGCTCGGGGTCGAGGATCTGCGCCGCCTGTTGGGTGAAGCCCTGCAGCAGGGGGTCGATGCCCGACGGGATGAAGTTGGCCGAGAACCCGCCCGAGACGCCCGCGAAGGCGGCCGAGATGCCGGCCAGGGGGTGCCGGCCCGCCGCGTAGAAGATCACGCCGCCCAAGGGAATGACGAGCACGTAGCCGGCGTCGGCCGCGGTGTGGCTGACGATGGCGGCCAGGATCAGCATCGGAGTCAGAAGGCTAGGCGACGTGCGGCCGAGAATCAGCTTGAGGCCGGCGTTGATGAAGCCGGTCTTCTCGGCCACCCCGACTCCGAGCAGCGCCACCAGCACGACGCCCAGCGGCGCGAAACCGGTGAAGGTGGGCACGAGCTGCACGAGGAAGGTGGCGATGGCGGCGCCCGTCAACTGGTTGGCGATGCGCATGGGATCGCCGGTCCGCGGGTCGATCTCGGCGAACTCGACGGGGGCCAGGATCGCCGAGGCGATCCATGTCAGCACCAACAGCAGGAGGAAGAGGATCGCGGGATCCGGCAGCCGGTTGCCGAGCGTCTCGATGCCGTTCAGGGCGCGGTCGACGAGACTGCCCTGCCCGGCCGCCGGCGTCCGCGGCAGGTCGGATTGTTCCTTCGCCATGGATTGGACCTCTGACTGCCCTCGAGCGCCCGCACGGCCCGGAACGCCGTCAGTCGAGCACGTCGAACAGATAGCTGTATTTCAGGATGACGCTGCGGCCGGCGTAGGAAGGGATGAAGTCGCCGAGGCCGTCGGTCTCGTTGTAGACGAAGAACAGCCCGGTGTTGGCGTCCTGCAGCCAGCCGACCCGGAAGTTCACCGCCCACAGGTCGGCGCTGTCGTTGTGCTGCAGTAGGGTCTGGGCGTAGAGCCGCGGCGAGAAGTTGTAGCCGATGTCGATGCTGCTCAGGTTGGTGACGGTGCTGCCGCTGGGGAGGTCGATGTCGTTCCGGCTGTAGCTCAGCGACAGGTTGAAGGTCTCGCCGTAGCGCGCGTTTATCGAGGGGCGGATGGTGACGATGTGGCCGTTGAAGAACCCGGCCGTGGTGGCCCGGATGCCAGCGCTGACGGGGGCCGACCGGTTCGAGTTGTACGAGTAGGTGAGCTCGTTGAAGTCCCATCGGCCGGCCGGCACCGTGAGGCCCGACACCTCGAAGTCCTCGAAGACGTACTCCTGGCGAATGTCGTAGGCCACGCCGGCCGACGAGCTGTCCTCGAACTCGCCGTCGTAATGGAGATGGACGTAGGTCGTCTCCATGACGCCGTCGAGGTTCCAGAACCGCGTATAGCTCATATGCGGCGTCAGCTCCTGGTACTTCAGGGGGTTGTCGTCGGGCCGGGTGGTGTTGTAGACCGAGAAGTCGACCTTCCGGAACCCTCCCCAGCGGCGCAGGTAGCCGACCTCGGGGTTGAAGTCTTCCCCGTTCTCCTGGTAGCCGGCCCCCAGGCGCCACGCTTCGGAGCTGTACTGGCTCGTCACGCTCAAGGCGTGGTCGCGTCCGTCGCGGCCGGGGGTCTCGGTGCGGGCCAGGTAGCCCTGTACGATGCCGTTCTCGCCGATGCCCCACCGGCCGTCGAAGGCGTACGTGCGGTTGTAGTCGTCGTTCAGGGCGAGGCTGCCGGTGCCCTGGCGGTTGACGAAGAGCCCGCCGATGCTCGAACGGTTGGGCAGGTCGCGGCGCAGGCGGGCGACCGAGAAGTTGTTGGCGGTGTTCGCCGCGGCGCCGACCTGCTCGGTCTGCATGTTGAGGAACCCGACCGTCATCGAGTCGGTCACCTTGCCCGACATCCGGGCCCCGCCCAGGATCGGGATCTGGGCCCCGTCCTGGATGCCGATGCGCCGGCTGAAGAACAGCTCGGTCTGTCCGAGGTTCCGGCCGCTGGACTGGTTCGCGACCGAGAAGGCGCCGGCGTTCTCGAGGAAGAACGGCCGCTTCTCCGGGAAGAAGAGGTTGAAACGGTCGAGGTTGATCTGCTGATCGTCCACCTCGACCTGCGCGAAGTCGGTTCTCCAGGTACCGTCGAGGGTCAAGCCCGGCGTCACGCTGTACTTGAGGTCGGCGCCGTAGTCGCCGAACCCCTGCGCGCCGACGTTCGGCTCGATGTCGCGGGTGGCCATTTCGCCGACCACGTAGGGGGTGACCTGCAGGTTCCCGGTGAAGCCGGCGGGCGCCCGCACCCCCGTCAACTGCCCCGCCAGTGAGACCCGATAGAGGTTGTACTGACGGGGCAGGGGCGCCCAGTACGCGGTCTCGTTCCGGCGCCGGATGTTCCGCTGGAAGTTCATCCCCCACACCTGGTCCTCGCGGTCGGGGTAGCGGATGGTCCGGAAGGGGATGGCGAACTCGGCGCTCCACCCGAGGTCGGAAATCTGCGTCTGCACCTGCCAGGCGCCGTCCCAATTGAGGTTGAACCCGTTGCCGCTGCCCCGCGAGAAACCGCCCCCGCCTCCCGAGCCGCTGCCGCGGCGGCCGCCGCCCTCGTCGGTGACCTGGCCGTCGTACTCCTGGCCGGCCGGCGTGGTGCCGAAGACGAAGCCGTTCTGCCGGTCGCGGAAGGTGTCGAGCACCATCTGGAAGCTGTCGGCGTCGTTCATCGACGAGTCGCGCCGGCTGTCGCTCATGATGATGGCGGCGGGGTCCCGGTCGTAGCAGACGACGCCGAAGTAGACGGTGTCGTCGGTGAACACCACCCGCACCTCGGTGCGCTCCGTCGCCGGCTGCCCCTCGTCGGGGGCGCTCTGGCTGAACCCGCTGACCGGCTGCACGTCGGCCCAGGCGGGGTCGTCGAGCACGTTGCCGTCGAGGTTCGGCGCCTGCTCGCGCCGCTGCGCCACCGCCCACTTGCCGGCGATGGGAGCGCTCATGCCCGCGCCGGGGGCGGTAATCTGGATTGACGCCGGCTCCTCGCCGCCCGCCGCGGGAGCCTGCGACTGGCCGCGGGCCGACGCCGCGACGGCGAGCATCACGCAGACGGCGAGCACGAATCGGGCGCTCTGTCGCATCTCGGTTTCATCCTCGCGCGGGGCCTGAGGTTCACCCCCACCGCCGGAGTTGCGAAGGTCAGTTTATCAGACCCCACCGACCCCGCTCGGCGAGCGTCGGGGCGTCAGCCGGCGGCCTCGATCAGCTCGCAGGTTCGCGCTACCGGATCGATCCCTTCGAAGCGGCTCGCGGCGGCGCCGCAGGCGCCGGCGGTGTCCTCCGAGCCGAGGAGGGCGTCGAGGTCGCGCGCGGCGGCACGGCCGTCGACGGCGCGCGGCCACAGGGTGCGGGCCACTCCCAGGCGCTGCAGCCGGACGGCGTTGTCGGGCTGGTCGAACGTCATGGGCATCACGAGCTGAGGGCAGCCGGCCCGTAGCGCCTCGGCCGCGGTGCCGATGCCGCCGTGGTGGGCGATGGCCGCGGCCCGCGGCAGCACCTGACTGAGGGGGGCGTAGTCGGCGTGGCGGACCTCGTCGGGGAGCGGGTCGGGAAGCTGCTCGGGGAACCGGGTGAGGAGGAGCCCCGGCCGGCCGAGACGGCGGCACGCGTCGGCGCCGGCCCGAAAGAACCGCGCCCCCTGCCGGTTGCCGGTGCCGGCGACGAAGATCACCGGTCGTCGGCCGGCCGCGTCGGCCTCCGACAGCCAGTCGTCGAGGGTCGGGTCCAGGGGCGCGGCGTCGCCCGCGTCGTACAGGGGGAAGCCGGTCAGGGCCGTCTGCGGCGGCCAGTCGGGCTGCACCGGGGCGTACCAGTCGGGGAACAGCCCGATGACGCGTTGCGGCGAGTGCCACCACTCGGTGACGATGCGCCGCACCGGGGGCAGGCCGAGCTCGGCCCGAAGGGTGTTGGCGGCGGGCGCGAGCGCGCGGTCGGCGAGGCGGTCGCTCACGGCGAGGGTCAGCCGCTTGAGCGGCGTCGGCCAGCGGTCAATCGAACGCAGGTGGGCGTGCAGCACCGGCGTCTCGTGGACGCTGACGAGGCAGCTCGGTTGCAGGTGCATCGTGACCAGCGGCAGGCCGAGCGCTTCGTGGGCGATGCGGGCGCTGAACGCGAGGCCCGGGGCGACGAGGAGCGGCGCGCCGCCGTCCGCCTCGTCCCGTATCCGCTCGAAGCCCTCGCGGCCCCAGCGCCGCAGGGCGTTGCCGAGCACCCGCAGGCCGCGCCGGTCGTGCCAGAGGTCGGGATCGCCGAGGACCGCGTAGTAGTCCTCGACGTCGCCGTTGGGGACGAAGGGCACGCCGACCTTGTCGAGCAGGGGCCCGAAGTACGGGTTGACGATCATCGAGACGTCGTGGCCGCGTCGCTGCAGCGCACGTGCGACGCCGACGTAGGGGTGCACGTCGCCGCTGCTCCCGACCGGGATCATGATGATGCGCATCGGGTCGTTCGGGTGCGGGTGATGCCCGTCGCCATGCGTGCTATGCTCCGGATGGCGTGCCCGAGCCGGTGAGTCGGACCGGCCCGGAGCGCGCTGGGAACAGGGAAACGAGGATAGCCGGGGAGGAAGGGGCCATGAACGACTCGAGAGGATCGTACATCGGAATCGTCGTCGGGACGGCGTACGCCATGGTCGCTCTCTCGGGGATGCCGGCGTTTGCTCAGGACGCGCCGGACGGCTGGACGCCGGAGACCCTGGCCGACGGGCAGCCGAACATCAGCGGCATGTGGAACAACTCGAACGCGATGTTCACGCCCCTCGAGCTGCCGGAGGAGCTGGTCGGCCTGGAGCTGTCGGCCGACGAGCTGCAGGCCCGGGCCGAGGCGCGCGCGAGCGGCCGCAAGGAACGGTCGGAGTGGCGCGGCCACGAGAACTCGCGGGGGGTCGGCGGCTACGGCACCTACTGGTTCGACTGGTATTGGGAAAACCCGGTCGACATCGGTCAGGCCTCGATCATCGTGGACCCGCCCACCGGCCGTGTGCCCGATTACACCGCGAACGCCCGCGAGTCGATCGCGATGAACATGGCGGAGCTGCACGCCGCGGCCGGGAACATGGAGTCGGGAGACCGCTGCATCTCGCGCGGCGTGCTCGGCATGATGATGCCGACCGAGTACAACAACGGCACCCTCATCCTGCAGTCGCCGGGCTACGTCGTCATCCACAGCGAGATGATCCACAACGCCCGCATCATTCCGATCGACAAGCCGCACGCCGACGCCAAGGTGCGCCAGTGGGAGGGGGACCCCCGCGGACGCTGGGAGGGCAACACCCTGATCGTCGAGTCGACGAACTTCCGGGCCGTCAAGAACATGCGGGGGCCGTCGGCGGGCCTGCGGTCGCGCCAGTCCGAGGCGCAGAGGATCGTCGAGCGGTTCACCCTCGTCGGTCCCGACGAGCTGCGCTACTCCGTCACCATGGACGACGCGGAAACCTACACCGCGCCCTGGACCGCCTCGTTCCCGTTCAACCGCGACAACGAGTACCTGCAGTTCGAGTACGCCTGCCACGAGGGCAACTACTCGGTGCCGAACGCCCTCGGCGGCGCGCGCTTGGAAGAGGCCGTGCGGTAGTTCAGGAGGCCGGGCTGGCGAGACCCCGCTCGTGCGCGAGCAGGGTCTCCTTCACCGGCAGCCCTCCCCCGTAGCCGGTGAGCGTGCCGTCGGCCCCGATGACGCGGTGGCAGGGCACGACGATGGCGAGCGGGTTCCTGCCGTTGGCGGCGCCGACGGCCCGCGAGGCGGTCGGCTGTCCGATGCGCCGCGCGAGCTCGCCGTAGGAAATGGTGTCGCCGTAGGGAATTCGGCGCAGCTCGTCCCAAACTCGACGCTGGAACGCGGTGCCGGCGGGGGCGAGCGGCAGGTCGAAGTCGCGGCGCCTGCCCTCGAAGTAAGCCAGCAATTGCCGCTTCGCCTCGCGCAAGGGTCGGGGCAGGGATCTGCGTCGCTCCTCCCACGCGGGATCGGGAGCGTTGGCCGCCGCGTTGGGCAGGTCGATCCGCTCGAGGCCGCTTTCGTCACCGACGATGCGCAGGGTCCCGATGGGGGTAGCGAAGTCGTGGTAGACGAGGCTCATGCGGACTAGTATCGCATATTGAATACTCGGATCGGGCGGCGCTCCACATGTCCGCGAAGCTGGCCGGGAGAAGCGACGCCCGGCCGTCACCACAGCCCGAGCAGGCGCCACCAGAGGCTGCCGGCGCCGAGCCAGATGGTGATGTTCACCACGCTGACAAGCGCCCCGAGCCTCCACCAGGCGCCGATGTCGACGTTCCCCGATCCGAACAGAATGGGCGCGGCGGCGGTGCCGTAGTGGGTCAGCGACGCGAACAGGTTGCTGAAGAACGCCAGCACGAGGGCGGCGAGGACCGGCGGGGTCCCCACCGCGAGGGCGACGGCGAGGAAGGGGGCGTACATCGCGCTGACGTGGGCGGTGTTGGATGCGAAGAAATAGTGCACGTAGAAGTAGATCAGGCTCAGGGCGAGGAACGCGGGAAGCCAGTGACCCTCGCCGAGCACGCCCGACACGCGGTCGCTGAACCAGCCGACGAGGCCCAGCTCGCCGAGCTGGCTCGCCATCATGACGAGCACCGCGAACCAGATCAGCGTGTCCCACCCCTTGCGTTCCTCGAGGATGTCCTGCCAGGCGAGAGCCCCGGTGGCGAGCATCGCGGCCACCCCGGCCATCGCGGTCGCGGTGGCGTTGACGCCGAGCTCGCCGCCCACGATCCAGAAGCCCAGGAGGAAGACGAAGACCGCCACCAGAACCCGCTCGTCCCGTGTCATGGGACCCATCTCGCGCAGCCGCTCCCGCGCGAACGCCGGCGCCTCGGGCGTGTGGGTGACCTCGGGGGGATACAGGCGGTAGATGAGCAGGGGCACGAGCAGCAGGCTCAGCAGGCCCGGGACGATCGCCGCCGCCGCCCAGCCCGCCCAGGTGATGGTGACGCCCTGTTGCGCGGCCAGCTCCGCCGCGAGGGGGTTCGCGGCCATGGCGGTGAGGAACATCGCGCTGGTGACCACCACCCCCTGGTAGGCGGTGAGCGTCAGGAAGCCGGCGACCCGGCCCTGCGTGCCGTCGGCGGCGTCGCTGCCGAGCGAGACGCACAGCGACTTGAGGATCGGGTAGATGACGCCGCCGCCGCGCGCCGTGTTGCTGGGAATGAAGGGCGAAAGGAAGAGGTCGGTGGCCACGATGCCATAGCCGAGCCCCAGGCTTCGCCTCCCGAGGGCCCGCAGGAAGTGATAGGCGATGCGGGCTCCGAGCCCGGTCTTGACGAACGCGGTGGCGATGAAGAACGCCGCCACCACCAGCCACACCACGGTGTTGCCGAAGCCGGCCGTCGCCTCCGCGATGGTCAGCGTGCCGGACATCACCGCGAAGGCCACCCCCACGAACGCCATCGCCCCCATCGGCAGCGGGCGCAGGATGATGCCCAGGATGGTGGCGACGAACACCGCGAGGAGCTGCCACGCGCGCGGCTCCACCCCCTCCGGGGTCGGGACGAGCCACACTGCGACGCCGACCGCGGCCACCACCCCGAGCCGGGCGGCGTCGACGCGGGGCGGGCGGGTCGGTCTCCGCGGCGGCGCGTCGTCGGCCATCGAATGGTACTGTATCCGACCCGGGTGGACTCGGTCACGGCCGCCCGCGACGAGCGTGGCCCGTCGAGGCGGAGCGCGCTCCCCGCGTCGTTTCGGGTCGTGCCGGGCTGTCACCCGAGATCGGCAAGAAGCCGCCGCGCAGCGTCCCGCGCCTCCTGCAGCGACGTGATCTCGCCGTCGAGCTGCCGTTCGTAGACGGCCTTCACGATCCGGCCGATCTGCGGCCCCGGTGACAACCCCATCTGCAGCAGGTGGCGCCCGAGCAGGAGCGGCGCGGGGGCTTCGTGCTCCACGCCGAGGGCCCGGGCGCGGTCGAGGAACCAGTCCAGCGTCGCGGCGCAGTCGAAGTCGCCGGTGCGGCCGAGGCAGTCGGCCGCCGACAGCCGGGCCAGCATCTCCAGGTCGACCTTGCGAGCGAGGCGGCGAAAGGCGCCGTCGCCGACGGGGTCGGCGCCGCGGCGCCACGTGCCCGGCTTGAGGTGGTGGGCGACGAGGCCCAGCACCTGGTGGCGAACGTCGTAGCCGGCGAGGGTGTGGACGCCGAGGCGGTCGAGGAGGGCACGGGTCGGGGGCACGCCGGCCTCCTCGTGGCCACGCGAGCGGATGCGGCCGTCGATGAGCGCCGTGGTGGCGGGCTTGCCGAGGTCGTGGCAGACGGCGGCGAGCATGAGGGTCAGCTGCCGGGGGCGGTCGAGGTCGTCGATGCGGGCGCGGGCCTCGTCGATGACCATCAGGGTGTGCACCCAGACGTCGCCCTCGGGGTGCCACTCGGGCTCCTGCTCGCAGCCGACCAGGGCCTCGAGCTCGGGGAAGAGGCGCTCGACGATCTTCAGGTCGAGGGCCAGCTCGAAGCCGAGCGACGGCCGCCGGGCCTGCAGCAGCAGCTTCTCCAACTCGCCCCGGATACGTTCGGCGGGGAGGTCGTCGAGGGCGATGTCGCGGCAGATGTCGGCGGTGGCGTCGTCGGGGGTGAGCTCGAAGCGGGCGGCGAGCTGCATGCCGCGCAGCACCCGCAGGCTGTCGTCCCCGAAGGTGGCGGGGTCGACGACGCGCAGCCGTCGGCGCTCGAGGTCGCGGCGGCCGTCGAAGGGATCGATGTACTCGTCGTCCCGGGGGTCCCAGGCGATGGCGTTGATGGTGAAGTCGCGTCGCCGCGCTGCCTCCTTCTCGGACATCCAGGGGTCGCCGGTGACGACGAAGCCGCGGTGGCCGCGACCCTGCTTCGATTCAGTGCGGGGCAGGGAGACGTCGACCCCTCCCACCTTGTAGACGGTGAAGCTCTGGCCGACGGTGTTGACGGGGCGGATCTCGCCCAGCAGGGCGTGGAGTCGGTCGGCCTCGATGCCGTACACCTCGATGTCGATGTCCTTCGACTCGAGACCGAGCAGGCGGTCGCGCACCCAGCCGCCGACGTAGAGGGCGTGGCCGCCGGCCCGCCGCACTCGCTCGGCGACGGCCTCCGCAATCTGCGGGTCGCTCACGGGTTGAGGTTCTCCATCTCGACCGGCTCGATCACGCCGGCCGGACGGAAGCCGAAGATACGACCGTAGAAGTAGAGCTCGGCTTCCGCCGCCCGCCGGATGTTGGCGGCCTGACGGAACCCGTGCTGCTCGCCCTCGAACATCAGGCAGGCGACGGGGAGCCCCTTTCGGCGCAGGGCGTCGGCCATGCGCGCGGTCTGGTCGGGGGGCACGACCGCGTCCTCGAGGCCCTGCAGGAAGATGACGGGGCTGGAGAGACGGTCTACGGCGTGGAGGGGCGAGCGCTGCTCGTAGAGGTCGGCGCGTTCGGGCCACGGGCCGATCAGGGCGTCGAGGTAGCGCGACTCGAACTTGTGGGTGTCGCGGGCCAGGGCGGCGGCGTCCGAGACGCCGTAGTAGGACGCGCCGGCCGTGAACACGCTGCCGAACGCCAGCGCGCACAGGGTGGTGTAGCCGCCGGCCGAGCCGCCGCGGATCGCGAGCCGGGCGGGGTCGACGTCTCCCCGCGCGACCAGGTGCCGCGCCGCCGCCTCGCAGTCCTCGCGGTCGACGATGCCCCAGCTGCCGCGCAGGAGGCGGCGGTAGGCGGTGCCGTATCCCGTCGACCCGCTGTAGTCCACGTCGACGACCGCGAACCCGCGTGTCGTCCAGTACTGGACGGCGAGCCGGAAGCCGGGCTCGGCGCCGCCGGTGGGCCCGCCGTGGATGAACGTGAGCAGCGGCGGCCGTTCGCCGTCGGGGGCGCGGAACGCGGGGTTGCGCGGCGCGTAGTAGAAGGCGTGCGTGGTGCGTCCTCCCGCGCTCGGGTAGGTGATCGGCTCGGCGCGGGACACGTACGACGGGTCGAGCTTCGGCTCCGCGCCCCGGCGCAGCGTCTCGACCTCGCCGCCGTCGACGTCGATGGCGACCAGCGCCGGGCCGGTCTCCGTGCTGGCGGCCACGCACAGCAGACGGCCCCGCGACGCAGCGGCGAACAAGCCGAACGTCGTGAACGGCGTGTCGATCTCGCGCAGCCGCCCCGCCGCCGCGTCGATCACCCCCAGCCGGGTTCCGGCCGCGTTCCCGTAGTGCGCGACGAGGCGGTCCGCATCCAGCACGGCGTACCGTCCCATGCCGAACAGCCAGGGGGGCAACCCGAACTCGGCCTCCATCGGTAGCACGGGGTCCAGCCGTTCCCCGTCCCATCGGTGGAGATTCCACCAGCCCGAGGCGTCCGACACGCAGTACAGGGCGCCGTCCGGACCCCACGCGGGATGCAGCACGGAGACCTCGCTGCCTGCGGCGCCGGCGATCCGGCGCGGTGACGCCGGGGCGCCGTCGGCGGCGACGTCGGCGACCCACAGCTCCGTGGCGTCCCACGGCATGTTCGGGTGGTTCCAGCAGACCCACGCGAGCCGGTTCCCGTCGGGGCTGAGGCGGGGCGACGCGTAGAAGTCGAAGCCCCGGTGCACCGGCGCCGGCTCGCCCCCGGTGGTGGGGACCGCGACGAGCAGGTTCTCCGCCTCGGTTCCCGCGCGGCGGTGGTCCTCGGCCACGCAGATCAGCCGGCCCCGTGCGCGGTCCACCGTCGCGTCCGCGTAGCGGACGGCGATCTCCGGCGTGATCGCCGCCGGCGCCTCGGACCCGTCCACCGGCCGGCGGTACAGCCGCTGGTCGGAGAAGTTGGAGAAGTACGCCACCCCGTTCGACACCGTCAGCGCCCCGCCGCCGTACTCGTGGACCCGGGTCCGCGCGTTGTGGGCGGGCGTCGTCACCTCCGATATCACGCCGTCGGCGGCCAGCCGCATCGCCGCGCACCGGCCCCCTTCGTCCGGGCGCGACTCGACCCAGTACACGTCGCCGCCGTCGACGGCGATGCCTTCGAACCGCAGCGCCCCCGCGGTCAGCATCTCCGTCGTGACCGGCGACTCCCACGCGCCGTACGGAGCGGTGGTTGGTTCAGTGTCCATGGGTCTCACTCCGCGGGCCACGGCACGAGCGGGGCGCGGGCTGCGTTCACAGCGATTGCGCGAGCCGGAACCCGTAGTCGGTGTAGCGCAGCGACGGGTCGAGGCTGCTGCGGGCGGCGGTCCGGTTCAGGGTCGACGCGTGCCGCCACGCGCCGCCCCGCGAGGCGCGCCGCCGGCCCTCTTCGGGTCCCACCGGGTTGACGGCGGGCGCTCGCTGGTAGAAGTCGCGGTCGTGCCAGTTCGAGCACCACTCGTGGATGTTGGCCGCGATGCCGTAGAGCCCGAACCCGTTGGGCGTCCCGAGGGTGACCGGCCAAGGGCCGGCGAGGGGGCCGCGGCCCCGCTTCGGCACCCAGCCGGGAATCTCGTCGCCCCAGGGGTACCGCCGGCCGTCGGGTCCGCCGCGGGCCGCTCGCTCCCACTCCGCCTCGGTCGGCAGCCGCACCGCGGCGCCGGGACGCGAGCGCCAGGTGCAGTACGCGACGGCGTCGTGCCAGCTCACCCCGACCACCGGCAGGTCGTCCCGGCGGAACGCGGGGTTGTCCCATTCGCGCGGCGGGTCGTGGCCGGTCGCGTCGAGGAACCCGGCGTACTCGGCCCGGGTCGTGGGATGAACGGCCATCCGGAATCCGTCCACCCAAACGCGGTGGACGGGACGCTCCGACGGCTGGCCCTCGTCGCTCCCCATCAGGAACCAGCCCGGGGGGATGGGGACGAACTCGGACATGGGCAGGCCGGTGGCGGGGGAGAGCCGCGCCGCGCTACATCAGCGGGACGACGACATCGATCATGTCGCCGTCACGCGAAACGGTCACCTCGACCTCGTCGCCGGGCTGGTAGCGGTCGAGCACGAGGCGCAGCTCGCGCCACGACCGCACCGGCTCGCCGTCGACACGGACGATGATGTCACCGAGCTGGTTGGTGTTCGGCTGGGTGCCGCGCAGACCGGCCAGAGCCGCGCCCGAGCCCGGGTTGACCTCGGCGACGACGACCCCGTTCACCCCGAGCCGCGCGGTGACGAGCCGGTTCCACTGCTGGTCCGTCGAGATGCCGAGTCGGGCCGGGGTGTACTCGCCGTTGGCGATCAGTTGCGGCACGACCCGGGTCACCGTGTTGATGGGAATGGCGAAGCCGATGCCGGCGGAGGCGCCCGACGGGCTCGCGATCTGGCTGTTGATGCCGATCACCCGCCCTCGGCTGTCGAGCAGGGGGCCGCCGGAGTTGCCGGTGTTGATGGCGGCGTCGATCTGGATGACGTCCTCGATGATGTCGCGCGTCAGACCCTCGATGCGGCGGCTGAGGGCCGAGATGATCCCGGTAGTCAGGGTGGCGCTGTAGCCGAAGGGGTTCCCGATGGCGTAGACGCTCTGCCCGACGCGCACGCGGTCGCTGTCGCCCAGTCGGACCTGGCGGAGCGACTGCTCGGAAGCGTCGATCCGCAGCACCGCCAGATCGTGTCGGTCCGAGCGTCCGACGTACTCCGCCATGTAGCTGGTCTGGTCGTGCATGACTACGCGTGCGTTCGACGCTCCCTGCAGCACGTGGGCATTCGTGACGATGTGGCCGTCCCGGTCCCAGACGAAGCCGGTCCCCGTGCCCAGCGGCACCTCGCCGGTGACGCGGCCGAAGAAGTCCCGGCGGCGCGTGACGGTGCTGATGTAGACGACCGACGGGCTGGTGTTCTCGAAGAGATCGACGATGGCCTGCTCGTCCGGCCGCAGGTCCATGTAGGGCTCGGGGGCCGGCCCGCGCTGCGCCGCTAATTCCGGCCGGGCCCCGCCGGCCGCCCCGGCGGCGTCGGCCGGGACCAGCTCGAAGGTGCAGCCGGCCGCCGCGATCGCGAGCAGGGCGGTCGTGGCAAGGCGGCGCGCGGCCGGATGATGGCCGCGCCGTTCGAGCTTGTGTGACATGACGACGTCCTGCTGAGTCCGGACCTGCTGCCGGACCGGCCCTCGCTCGCGTCGTACGCGGAGATGGGCCGATCCTGCCCCGGAAAGAGTGTCGCCTGCCGGCCCCATCCGTCCCACCGCCGACCCTGCAGGGAGCCGGCGCCTTCGGGCGGCGGCGGTCGGCCCGCCCATCGTCGCCTTCGGCTCCGCTGGGCGCCCAACCAACCCTGCACGAGTCCGCGCGGTTCTACGGCGCGGACTCGTCGCCCGCCCATCGTCGCCTTCGGCTCCGCTGGGCGCCCAACCAACCCTGCACGAATCCGCGCGGTTCTACGGCGCGGACTCGTCGCCCGCCCATCGTCGCCTTCGGCTTCGCTGAGCGCCCAACCAACCCTGCACGAATCCGCGCCGTTCCTACGGCGCGGACTCCTAGCCCGCCCATCGTCGCCTTCGGCTTCGCTGGGCGCCCAACCAACCCTGCAGGAGTCCGCGCCGTTCTACGACGCGGACTCCTGGGCGACCTTCGACTCGACGTGCCGGTCGAGCAGCTCGGCCAACTGGTCCTTGCCGGCCACCCCGACCGTCGCTTCCACCACCTCGCCGCCCTTGAAGAGCAGCAGGGTGGGAATCGAACGGACGCTGTACTTCATGGGCGTGTCCGGGTTGGCGTCGATGTCCAGCTTGCCCACGACGACGCGGCCGTTGTACTCGTCGGCGAGCGCGTCGACGGCGGGGGCGATCATGCGGCACGGGCCGCACCATTCCGCCCAGAAGTCCACCAGCACCGGTTTGTCCGACTGCAGCACCGCCCGCTCGAAATCGCCGTCGGTCAGGGTCTTCGTGTGTTCCGAGGCCATCGTTGGTGTCTTCCTCCGTGTCCGTTCCGGGCCGCGCTCGCCGTCGGCCGAACCCAGCCGCGGTTCGCGTCCGAGATCAACCTGTCAGTATACTTCGCTTCGACGCTGCCTTACCCGGTCGCCGTCGCCCGCGCCTTCCGTCCGATCTTGGGGACGACGCCACGCCGGGCGCGCCGTCCCTACTGCCCGCGACCCGTCCACGGCCCGTCAACCGTTGGGCCCCGGCTCTTCAGCGGACTCCTCGGTCTCCTCGAAAGTGGCTAGGCCTTCCACCTGCCACTCGGCCAGCGGCTGGGGGCCTGCGATGATACCCGCGAGATCCGGATCGCCGTCGGCGCGCGGCTGAGACGCCGTCTGTGCGCGGCGTTCCTTCGCTTCCTGCCGGCGCGCGTCCTTCAGCTTGCGCTGCTCCTGACGGGCGCGTTCACGCTGCCGCTTCTGCTGTGTCGGTCGTCCACGAGTCGCCAATCGTCACCTCCTTGGGCGGGGTGCGGATCGGCCTGAGCAGACGGCAGGTCTGTCGAGAGTGACGCGCTGAGGGTAGAGCGGTTTGGAAACCTGCCGGCTCGACGGATGGGGATGCCCACCACGGGCCGATCTGACCATCTAATCTGTCCCTACAGCTTAACAGGCGCTGGGGTCGAAGGCAAAGCCGCCGCGGGCGCGCGAACCCGGCGACAGCGGACTATAATCCCGGTTCCGGCGACTCGATCGCGTCCCGCCGGGCATCCGCGACCCATCCCGCCAGTCATGGACGGACTCTGCGACACCCTCCTGGCCTTGGGCATCCCGGGGCTCTTTCTCATTGCGTTTCTCGACTCGGCCGGTGTGCCTCTGCCCGGCGGCGTCGACGCAGTGGTGCTGCTGCTCGCCTGGCAGCAGCCCTTGCTGTTCATCTGGATCGCGCTGGCGGCGTCGGCGGGGTCGACGCTGGGATGCCTGGTCCTCTACCGAATCGGGCGCGCCGGCGGAGACCGCGCCATCCGCCGTCTCGACCCCGACAAACGCGAGTGGGTCACCCGGAGGGTCCGCGACAACGACATCGCCGCCATGCTCGTCGCGGTCCTCGCGCCCCCGCCGTTCCCGGCCAAGGTGTTCATGCTCGCCGCGGGCGTCGTCGGCATGTCCTGGACCCGGTTCGCCGGCGCGATCTTCGTCGGACGCATGATCCGGTTCACCGGCGAGGCGTACCTGGCGGTGCGTCTCGGCGACCGCGCGGTCGAGACGCTGCAGGAGCACTATCCCGCCATCGGCGCGGCGTTGGCGCTGGCGGTCATCGTGTATCTCGCGGTGAAGTGGGTCCGGAAGCGCCGGCCGCCGCAGGCCGCGGGATGAAGGGACCCTTGCGCGGGCGGGTCGAGGCGGCTATGGTGAGCATGCGGCGCGTTCGCGTCCGGCGGCGGCGCGCCGGCCTGCACGGCAGTCCGGCGAGGCGCGTACCTTGGCGTCGGCGGGCCGCGCATGGCGGGGCGTGGTCAGCGCGGGGAGGCTCATGACCTACGACGTCAATGCGAGGGCGCGCGACGGGCTCCTCGTGCTCGCGCTCGCCGGGGCCCTGGGCGCGACCTGCGGCGGCGCGGCGCCGGCCGTCGAGGTGCTGCGCGCCCCCGAAGGGGCCAGCCTGCCCCAGGCGGTGATCGACCCCGACGGGCGGCTGCACCTCGTCTACTACACCGGGTCGATGAGCAGCGGCGACCTGTGGCACGTCACCCGGGCGGCGGGGGCGGCGGACTGGTCGGCGCGGCGGCGCGTGAACAGCCAGCCGTACTCGGTCACCGGCCTCGGCCCTGTCGACGGCGGGCAACTCGCGGTCGGGCCTGACGGCCGCCTGCACGTCACGTGGTTCCACCGCGACCCGACGTGGTTCCACTACACGCGTACCGACGACGCCGGCGCGTTCGAGCCCCAACAGACGCTCTCGGCGAAGCAGGAGGGCGGGGTGGAGACCGGGTCCACGGTCGCGGTGGACGGCGGCGACGTCTACGTCTTCTGGCACGCCGACCCGGTCCAGGACGCCGACCGCCGCGTCTACCTCGCGGTGTCTCGCGACAACGGGAAGCACTTCGACCTGCCCCGGCCCGTCGGTTCCGCCGCCGAGGGGGCGTGCGGCTGCTGCGGGCTGCGCGCGGCGGCCGACGGGGCGGGCGCGGTACACGTGTCGTACCGCGGCGCCGGCGACAACGTGCACCGCGGCATGCGGCTGCTCACGAGCACGGACGGCGGCCGCACCTTCGACGACCGGTTGATCCAGCCCTGGAACATCGGGGCGTGCCCGGTCGCCACCACCACCCTCGCCCCGGGCCCCCACGGCGCCCTGGTGGCCTGGGAAACCGAGGGGCAGGTCTTCGTCGCGAACACCGAGCGGCTCGACGAGCCGTGGTCCCCGCCGGGCGAGGCGCAGTTCCGGCGCAAGAACGCGACGGTGGCCGTCAACCACCGCGGGGACGTCCTGCTCGCGTGGGGGGACGGCCCCGGCTGGCAGTCGGGGGGGAACCTGCACTGGCAGGCGTTCGACCCCCGCGGCCGCCCCCTCGGTGAGACCGGCCGCGCCGAGGCGCCGATTCCGGCCCGGAGTGTGCCCACCGCGGTCGCTCGGGCGGACGGCTCGTTCGTGATCGTCTACTGACGTTCACAATCGGCGGTTCGCGTCGAAATCCGGGCGCCGGTTCCCGATGCGCGCGAAGGACGGTCCGCCGTCCGCTCGCACGGATCCGGCCGGGGCCGCCCGGATGTGCGGGCGCACCGTCCATTCGTGCGGGCCGGGATTCAGCACGGGGAGGAGCATTGACGGTGAATGATGGGTTGAATCGGTGGCGGTCGTTTCTGTTGGGGGTCGCCGCGCTGGCGGTCCTCGTCGTCGGCTACCCGTCGCTGCAAGCGGCGGCGAAGGCCGAGGCGGCGCGCGATCTCGCGGTCGCCGACCCGGCGTCGGTCGGGGTCTCCGCCGAGCGCCTCGAGCGGCTCGACGCGGGCATGCAGGGGATGGTCGACGACGGGAAGCTCGCGGGCATCGTCACGATGCTGGCGCGGCGCGGCAAGGTCGTCTTCACCGACACGGTGGGCAAGCTCGACGCCGGCAAGGACGACCCGGTCGAGCTCGACTCCATCTTCCGCATCTTCTCGATGACCAAGCCGGTCGTCGGCGCCGCCCTCATGATGCTGCACGAGGAGGGCCGGTGGCAGCTCGACGACCCCGTGTCGCGGTTCATTCCCCAGTTCGCCGATCTGCAGGTCTACACCAGCGTCGGCGACGACGGCATCATGCAGGTCGAGCCGATCGAGCGCGGGCGGCGCATCACCATGCGCGACCTCATGCGGCACACGGCGGGGCTCGGCTATGTCCTCAACCCGCGCCATCCCGTGAACCGGGCCATCATCGACGGCCGCGTCCTCGATACCGGGGCCCCGCTCGAGACGATGATCGACAAGCTGGTGCGCATTCCCCTGCTGTCGCAGCCGGGCACCGAGTGGGCGTACAGCATCTCCGTCGACGTGCAGGGGTACCTGGTCGAAGTGATCTCCGGCCAGCCGCTGGACGCCTTCCTCCAGGAGCGCATCTTCGGGCCGCTGGGCATGGTCGACACCGCGTTCCACGTGCCTCCGGAAAAGATGCACCGGCTGGCAGCGCGGCACACGCCCGGCCCCGACGGCAAGCTGATGGCCGCGCCGGGCGGGGCGCAGGCGCCGAACGCGCCGCTCGCGGGGCCGTCGGGGGGCGGCGGGCTGTACGGGACGGCGCCCGACTACCTGCGGTTCGCGCAGATGCTGCTGAACGGCGGCGAGCTCGACGGGGTGCGGCTGCTCGCCCCACGGTCCGTCGAGCTGATGGCCGCCAACCACCTCACCGACGCCCAGCAGGCGACCTATCGGCGGCCCGGGCAGGGGTGGGGGCTGAACTTCTCGGTGGTGACGGACGGCCCCATGTCGGGCGAGTCGTGGTCCACCGGCTCCTACTACTGGATCGGCATCGCGGGCACTTGGTTCTGGGTCGACCCGGCAGAGGACCTGACGTTCGTGGGGATGATCCAGAACGACGGTGGGGCGATCGGCGAGGTGCATCGGCTGTCGCGCAGCCTCGTCTATCAGGCTGTGGTCGGCGACTGATTCCTCGGCCGCATGGGCCGCGGAGGGGGTGACCCGCCGAGGCTGGCAGGAACTGCGTGCCATCGGCCCATCGCCGCTCGCAGCAACCGCCGGCCTGAATCTCGCCGGACCGCTCGTGCGCTGTAGTAGGCGGCGGGCGCGGCGATGGCACGCGCGATGCAGGGGTGGCGTGGTCGGAGGACGCCATGACCTCACGCCATCGCCGCGCATCGGATCGCCGCTACGCGCGGCCCCTGCGCACCACCCTGCAGATCGACGATGACGTTCTGGAGGCGGCGCGGTGCATCGCCGACGACGAGCGCGTCAGCGTCGGCGAGGTTCTGTCGAGGCTCGCGCGCCGCGGGCTGGAGCCCCGTCCGGGCGAGCCGGCCTGGGCCCGGTTTCCGCCGCCCACCCTTCCACGCGTGCCGGTGTCGCGGGGCGTGGGAACCTGGCGGTGCGCAGAAGGCTGGGACCCCTGGTGAGGCGATCGGCTGCCACCCTCCCGGCGCCCTTGTTGCGCCTGCCAAGGGACCCCGCAACTCGCCCGCGCGTGCGATATGCTCCGGCGATGTTCATGCGCCTGATCGCGTGGGTCGTCTTCGTCGTCCTCCAGGTCGTCTTCCTGCCGCTGGCGGTGCTGGGGACGCTGATGGTCTCCTACCGGCAGCTCTTCGTCAGCCGGCGGCTGGGCAGCTCGGGGACCGCCATCGAAGTCATCAACGGGCGCTGGACCATGGACTGGTTCGGCATGCGGCCGGACCCGGCGACGGCGCGGCTGCTCCGGGTCCTGCCCAACAGCTCGATCCTGGGGCTGCAGCTGGTCCTGTTCCCGCTGTGGGTCAAGCGCAAGCTGAGCGGCGACTACTTCGCCTATCCCCGCCTGCCCCCGCCGGACGGGGCTGAGACCATGGCGGATCTCGTCATCGCCCGGACCCTCTACTTCGACCGAATCCTCGAGCGGGTCCTCCCCGGGGTCGAGCAGTTCGTGCTGCTGGGGGCCGGCTACGACACCCGGGCCTTCGGCCCTCTCGTGCCCGACGGCGTGGCCTGCTTCGAGGTGGACCATCCGCGGGTCCAGTCGCTCAAGCGGTCCAAGTTGGACGAGGCGGGCATCGAGACGCGGGGCGTCACCTTCGTTCCAGTGGACTTCAGCCGAGACGACGCCTTCGAGGAGCTTGCCGCGAGCGGTTACGACCCCGGCCGGAAGACGGTCTTCCTCTGGGAGGGGGTGACCCTGTATCTCAGCGAGGACGACGTGCGGAGGACGCTGCGGGGAGCCCGCGAACGGTCGGCGCCGGGCAGCAGGCTGGTGGTGGACCTCTACGCGGAGCGTTTCGTGCGGTTGGCCCGCGGGAAGGCGGTGAGGAGGACCCTCGAGTACACGGCGGAGGGCTTTGACTTCGGACTGGACTTCGGGGCGGGCTGGGAGCGGACGTTGAGGGGCTTTCTCGACAGCGAAGGCCTGACCGAGGGCGAGGCGTACTTCATGGGACGGGCGAACGCCAAGGGGCCTTTCGCGGTGGTGGCCGAGTTCATCGTGTCCGCGGACACGTCGCGCGGAGAGGAAAGGGGGCAGGACGCGCCGCCGCCGCCGGTGGCGCCGGGAGGGTGAGGGGAGTGATGCCGGGGGCCGCGCCGCTGCTCGCAGCGCCGCCCCGGCTCGTCCTTCACTCGACGGTGACGGTAATCGTGGCGCAGAGCCCCTCGATCGTGCGGTGCTCGTCGTCGCCGAGCTGCACTGCGAAGGTGTGCTCGCCCTCGGGCATCAGGCTCTCGAAGACGGAGGAGCCGTCGCCGAAGTGGACCCACGGAGCCGACTGGGGAATGATCTCGCCGGCCGGCAGGCACTCGGTGTCGATGCCGATGTGGTAGTGACCGACCCCCCATCGCGGGGTCTCGACCTCCTCGGGGACCGGCAACAGGGAGAAGCCCTCGCTGCCGAACTCGAACTGAACCGGGCTCGACACGGTGGCGCCGTCGGCCGGCGACACGAAGAACACGCGCGGTCCCTCCTGGGCCTGGCCGGTCATTGACCACGCCGCCAGCACCGCCGTGACGGCCAGCACCGTCGCTCCGAGCACTCTCGTCTTCCGTTCCTTCATGTTCAAACACCTGCTCCTTGATGACTGGTGGAAGATGACGACCCGCCGGCCGGGCGCTCCCCGCGCCGCCGGCAGGGCGGCGCGGGACCGACGCCGACCCGCGGAATACCGGTGCATCCTAGTGTTCCCGGGCGGGTTTCGCAACCCAAAGTGTGCGACACTCAGAAGAGGCTGACGGCCGGGCGTTCGTCGCTCCCTATCCGCTGGCCGCCGGCCGCCGGCCGCCGCCGCGGGCGGCCACGACCTCGAAAGGAGCCTCGTCGCATGCCGCCGTCCCTCACGCGATTCTCTTCCACCGTGAAGCCGGAGGGGGCGTTCACGGTGCTCGCCGCCGCCCGGCGCCTCGCCGCCGCGGGCAAGGACGTCATCGAGCTCGAGATCGGTGACAGCCCGTTCCCGTCCCCGGAGGCCGCCGTCGACGCCGGTATCGAGGCGATTCGCGCCGGCCGCACTACCTACGGTCCGTCGGGCGGGCTGCCCGAGCTTCGCGCCGCCGCCGCCGCCTACGTCAACCGGGAGCACGGCCTGTCGGTGACCGCCGACCACGTCATCGCGGGCCCCGGCGCCAAGACCTTCGAGCAGATCTTCTGCGACGCCTTCGTCGAGCCCGACGACGGCGTCCTCGTGTTCAGCCCGTACTTCCCGACCTATGCCGCGAACATCACCCGCCGCGGCGCGCGCATGGTGCTGTCGAACCTGCGGGCGTCGCGGGCGTTTCGGCCCAACCTCGACGACGTGCGCCGGTTCCTCGACGAGGACGCGCGGCCCAAGGCCATCTTCCTGAACAGCCCCCACAACCCCACCGGCGGGGTCGCGACCGAGGACGACCTCCGCGAGTTCGCCGACCTGATCCGGGGCCGCAACGTGGCGGTGTTCGCCGACGAGCCCTACGACTGCATGGTGTGGGAGGGCCGGCACCAGTCGCTGCTCGCCCAGCCCGGCATGCTCGATCAGACGGTGGCCGCCTACACGTTCAGCAAGTCGTTCAGCATGAGCGGCTGGCGCCTCGGCTACGCGGTGTCGAGCCCGGAGACCATCGAGGTCTTCGACCTGCTGACGAACGTGGCGCTCTCGTGCGTGCCCCCGTTCACGCAGCTCGCCGGGGCGGCCGCCCTCGAGCGCGGTCGGCAGTACCGCGACGAACGGATGCGCGACTTCCACCGCAAGGTCGAGCTGCTCGTAGCCGGCCTGAACACCGTCGACGGCGTGAGCTGCCTCATGCCCGGCGGCACGTTCTATGCGTTCCCATCGGTGGCCGAGATCTGCAACCGCGCCGGCATCACGTCGCACGGACTGGCGTTGTACCTGCTCGAAGGAGCCGACGACGCGGTCGGCGTCGCGTGCCTGGGCGGCGAGTGCTTCGGGGAGGCCGGGGGCGGCTTCCTGCGGCTGAGCTGCGCGCAGCCCGACGACCGGCTCGTCGAGGCGGTGTCGTTCATCGCCGAGGCGGTGACCCGCCGCGACCGCATCACCGCGTACCTCGACGCCCACCCTGACCACCGGCTCGCCGCGCCCTACCCGATCGACGCGCCGGTGAGGGGGTGAGCGGCTCGAGAGAAGATATGGCGTGAGTGCGTCGCGCAACCCGGAGACAACGACTCCGGCATGGCGCGAGAAGCGACGGGCGGCCGGCTCCGCTAACGGCGCACCAGCTCCACGTGCTCGGCCCGCATCCAACCCACGGCGCCGTTCTCGAGCACGATCTCCACCCAGTCGTCCGCGCGCCGGTCCACGATGACCTTGGCGCCGGCGTGCACCGCGAAGATCTGCAAGGCGGGATCGTCCGAGGGCGCGCTCTGCACCTGCACCTTGTCGGCCATCACGATCGCCTCCTCGTCGGCGCCGAGGTCGAGTTCGCGGGCGACGAGGTTGACGCCGAAGACGAGGGTCACGGCGGCGGCGGCGAGGGCGGTGCGCCGCGCCCAGGCCGCGAGGCCGGGCCCCGGTCGGAGCACGACGACGGCGGCGCCCGCGACCGCCGTCACCCAGGCCAGGGCGACGAGCCGGATCAAGGCGGCGCGCGGCAGCAGCCCGACCCACCAGCCGATGACGCGGAAGAGCCAGAACTCGGGCCTCGGGTCGATGTCGTCGACGGTCATCGACCGGGCGAGGGCGAGGTTGGCGAGGAGGTCGTCGTCGCCGGGCATGAGGCGCCGGGCGCGCTCGTAGTTGAGGATGGCGGGGGCGAGCTCGCCGAGCCGGAAGTGGGCGTTGCCGATGTTGTAGAAGAGCTCGCCGCTCTCGATCCCCTCGTCGAGAATGCGCTGGTAGCGGTCGAGGGCGCCTTGGAAATCGCCGGTCTGGTAGAGCCGGTTCCCCTCGTCGAAGAAAGCGCTCTGAGCCTCCGCCGGCGCCGCCGGGAGCAGCAGCAGGCACGCGGCGCCGAGGGCCGCCGCGGCAGACCAGGGTGGATGCCTCTTGCCGCCGGGCGGCCGGGCCGGGCGCCCGGGAGCGACGGCCGGCGGCGGCCGGAAGCCGGATTCCCAGATCTTCGACGGGTCCCGCACGTCGGCCGGGGCGCGGGCCGCCGGGAACGATGTCGGGTTCTCGGTCATAAGCCGGTCAGCGCAGCGTCGAGATCGGTCATCGCCCGCCCCGCCTCCGCGAGCATCGCCTGCATCGAGACGACGTCCGGATCGGTGGGGGCGAAGCGCTCGCGGTCGCAGCGTTCCAGACAGTCGAGGTACGCGTCGATGACGGCCGCCTCCACCCCCCGGGCGGCGAGGGCGGTGCGCATCTCGTCATGGATCAGGCCGGCTTCGGCGACGTTCAGCTTGTCGCCGAGGAACCCCTGCATGGCGCGGCCGACCTCGGCGTGGAACTCGCGGCGCCGGTCGGGCGAGCACAGCGACTCGGCGCCGGCGAGCCGGCGGCGGGCCACCTTCGAGGCGCGCCGGCTGCGAGCCCAGGCGACGTCGCCGGCGAGCCGATCGCGGTGGCGGCGCACGGCCACCGCGCCGGCGAGGGCGACGAGGGGCAGCACTGCGACCGTCCAGAACCCGGCCGAGCGAAAGAGCGAACCTCCCCGCGCCCGGAACGTCGGGGCGGCGAGGCGGATGAAGCGGATGTCCGCGCGCTGCAAGTCCACCCCGGTGCGGGCGCGCCCGCCGGGCAGGGCGGGGGCGGGGCCCGGGTCTCCGGTGACGGTCAGCTCGATCGGGTCGGAGGACGCTACCGCGTAGGCGCCGCCGTCGGGGTCGAGGTACGCGAACTCCACGGGGGGAATCGTTACGTCGCCGGGCTCGCGCGGCACGATGACGTACTCGTAGACCCGCCGGCCGCGGACGCCGGCCGCCGCCGGTTCCACCTCCTCGCTCATCTCCGGGGGGTAGACCTCGAGGGCGGCGGGGATGTTCAGTCTCGGCTCGGGCAAGGTCCGGATGTTGCCGCTGCCGCTGACTTCGAGCCGCAGGGTCAGGGCGTCGTTGGTCTCGGCGGTGGTTTGGTCCACGCTGGTCGAGACCGCGAGCGAGCCGACGAAGCCGGAGTACGACGCCGGGGCGCCGGGCGGGGCCGGCAGCACGTCGAAGTCGAGAGCGTTCGACACGACCGAGACCGGCACGCGGCGGCCGAACAGGCTGTCGCCGAAGAGGTCGCCGAAGGGGTCGTTCCCGAAGGGGGACCGCCGCTGCACGCGCACCTGCGCTTCGAGCACGAGGGGGTCGACGCGCTTGGGGCCGGCGCTGGTCGGAGACAGGGCGGCGCGGCGGATGACTTGGCTGGCGTACTGCACGCCGTCGCGGACTACCCGTTCCTGCTGTTGCGGGGTGGGTAGCTCCTCGACCCAGAAGCCGGCGGCGCCCGGCTGCCGGACGACGCTGACACCCTCGACATCGACTCGCGTGAAGATGCGGTACTCCACCACGACCGGCTGGTTGACGTAGACCTGCTCCTCGCTGAGCGTGGCGGTGAGGAAGAGATCGTCGGAAGAGACGCCGGCGCCGGAGTCCCCTCGCGCACTCGCGCCGCCGCGCCCGCCGACGCCCGCCGCCGGGGCGCGGGAGACCTCGATGGTCACGGGCTCGGTGCGCAGCTCCTGTCCATCGACCTGCACCATCACCGGGCCGACCTCGAACGTGCCCTCCCGGGTCGCCAGGAACCGATACTGGATCGTATGCGACGCAGACATGCGGCCGTTGACGAGCTGCATCGAGGTCGACGTGCCCGAGCCGAGGTAGTCGGCGAACGCCGACAGGTCCGGCGGGGCGGGGTTCCCGTCCACGCTCCGGCTGCCGGACACCTCCACGTGCAGGACGAACTGCCCGTTCACGGGCACCGGGTTCTGGCTGAGGAACGCCCGCACGGATTGGGCCCGGGCGCCGGCCGGAAGCGTCAGGCCGACCACGGCGGCCGCCAGCACCAGCGGTCCGAGCCGTCGCCGCGGGCCGGCGTGGCCGCCACCGTTGCCGGCCGGGGGCACGGCCGGGCTCAGCGCCGACGCGGGCTCGCGTGCCGGCGTAACGAGTTCGCCTGCGAGTTCGCAGCGATCCGGTCTTCGAAGCGCCGCCGTCTCGAGCCCGGAAGCCACCATCACCAGGGCCTCCTCGGCGGTCGCGCCGGAGCGGTGGTCCGCCGGCGCCGCTGAATCCGGTCGGGATCCTCGTCGATGGCTTCGAGCAGGCGCTCAGCGTCCTCGCGGCTCAGCTCGCCGGGTTGCGGCTCCCCGGTCGACGGTTCCGGTTCCTGTTCCTGCTGGTTCTCCTGCTGGTTCTGCTGCTGGTTCTGCCCCTGTTCCTGCTGTTCCTGTTCCTGCTGTTCCTGCTGGTTCTGTTCCTGCTGCTGACTCTGTTGCCGCTCGTCCTGCTCCGGCTGATTCTGCGGTTGTTCCTGCTCCTGCGGCTCCTGCTGCTCGTCGGGCGGCTGCTCCTGCGGCTGATTCTCCCGGCCCTCCCGATTCTCCTGATTCTCGCCGTCGTTCTCGTCCTGCTGGTCCGAGGACTCCTGTTGCTGCTGTTGCAGCTGATCGAGGGTCAGCTCGAGGTTGTGCTTGGCGTCGATGTCCGCGGGGTCGCGGCGCAGCGCCTGCTTGTAGGCTTCGAGAGCCGGCCGAAGCTGCTGCTGCCGGTAGAGGGCGTTGCCGAGGTTGTACCAGGCCTGCGCCTCGACGACGGGGTCGCCGCTCTCGGCCGCCTCCTGGTACGCCTCCATCGCGCGCTGGAACTCCTCGGTCCGGTACAGCGCGTTCCCGTTGTTGAACGGCACGATCGACGAGTCGGGGGCCGCCCGCAGAGCCTCGAGATACTGCTCGTGGGCCTCCTCGAACCGACCCTCCTCGTACAGCCGGTTGCCGGCCTCGACCGCGCTCCGACCGGGCTGCGCGGGCGCGACGACCGGCAGCAGAAGGCCTACCAAACCGGCGAGCCCGGCCACGACGTGCACGGCCCTCGTCGGGCACGAGCGACCCTCGGCCCACCGGCGCACTCGGCGGCCCGCCACCGCCTGCCCGGCGCCGCGCACTCGGCGGCCCGCCGCCGCCCTCGGGGCGCGGCGCAACGCGCGGCTCCACCCCGGGCTGTAACCGCGTCTCACTTGAACCTCCCCGACCATTCGGTACGCACTCGTCGGCGCTCCGGTATCAGCACTTCCGCGACCAGCAGCGCGAGCGCGAGACCCAGGAAGACTTGGTACTGCTCGTCGAACAGGGTCACCTGCTCGGCCTCGAAGACCTGGCCCTCGCCCCCCGTCACCTCGGCGGCCAGCGCTTCGAGCTCGCCTCCCCCCGGCGCCACGCGGTAGTAGAGGCCGCCGGTGCGCTCGGCCATCGTCTGCAGGACGGCCTCGTCGAGCTGCGTCGTCACTACCGTGCCGTCCTCGTCCCGACGGAACCCCCGGGGGCGCCCGGCCTCGTCGAACTCGGGAATCGGCACGCCGTCGGTCGACCCGATGCCCACGGCGTAGATGCGGACCCCCGCCTCGACCGCCCGGTCGACGGCTTCCGCGACCTCTCCCTCGTGGTCCTCGCCGTCGGTGATCAGCACGAGCACCCGGTGGCGGCGCTCGGTCTCCGCGAACGCGTCGAGGGCCACCCGGACGGCCTGGCCGAGGTTCGTGCCCTGCACCGAGATCATGTTCGGGTCCATCGCGTTCAGGAACAGGGTCGCCGCCCCGTAGTCGCTCGTCAAGGGGCTCTGCACGAACGCCTCGCCCGCGAACGCGACCAGCCCGACCCGGTCGCCCTCCAGCCGGCCGATGAGGTCGGCGACGGCGAGCTTGGCCCGGTCGAGCCGGTTCGGCGCGATGTCCTCGGCCATCATCGAGGCCGACAGGTCGAGGGCCACCACGATGTCCTGCCCCTCGCGCCGCACCGTCTCGATCCGGCTCCCGAACTGCGGCCGCGCGAGCGCGGTGACGAGTAGGACCACCGCGGCGAAGAGGGCCGCGTGCTTCGCGGCCCGGCCCCGGCGGTCGACGGTAGCCGTCAACCGGTCGAGGAGATGGCGGTCGCCGACGAGAGCCAGCGCCCGACGCGTGCGCGCGCGGGCCCACCACGCGAGCCCCGCGAGGGCCGGTACCACGAGGTACGCGAGCAGCACGTCGGCGGCGGCGAACCGGAACATCAGGGTATCTTTCGCAGCACCGTCCGGGCCAGCGTCATCTCCAGCAGGAGGAGGAACAAGCCCGCGGCGAGGGGCACATGGAACAGTTCCCCGTAGCGAGTGAACTGCTCCACCTCGATCTCGGTCGTCTCCAGCGCGTCGATCTCCGCGTATATCGCCTCCAAACTCTCCCGGTCCGTCGCCCGGAAATAGCGGCCGTCGGTGATGTCCGCCGTCTCCTGCAGGGTCGGCTCGTCGATGTCTACCCGCATCTGCGCGTAGCGGCGGCCGAACAGGGGATCGTCGACGGGCACCCGCGCCACCCCGCGCGTGCCGGCCCCGACGGCGTAGATGCGGATGTCGAGGGCCGCCGCCATCTGGGCCGCGGTGACCGGGTCGATCTCGCCCCGGTTGTTCTGGCCGTCGGTCAACAGCACGATCACCTTCGATTCGGCCGACGAGCCTTGCAGCCGCTTGACGCCGGTGGCCAGCCCCATGCCGATGGCGGTGCCGTCATCGAGAATGCCCGTCTCGAGCTCGCCGAGCACGGTGGTCACGATGTCGTAGTCGAGGGTCAGGGGGACCTGCGTGAACGCGTCGCCGGCGAACACCACGAGGCCGATGCGGTCGTTGCGGCGGCCCTCGACGAAGTCGGCGGCCACCGCCTTGGCCGCCTCGATGCGGTTCGGCTCGAGATCTTCGGCGAGCATCGAGGTCGACAGGTCGAGGGCGAGCACGATGTCGATGCCCTCGGTGGTGACGTTCTCGGCCGTGACTCCGGTCTGGGGCCGGGCGAAGGCGACGACGAGGGCGGCGAGGCCGATGCTGCGCAGCACGAAGAGGGCGTGGCGCCAGCGCCCGGTGCCCCGCCGGTCGGCGCGGGTGACGGCGGCGAGTGACGAGTAGCGCAGCGAACCTGTCCGCCTCCGGCCGCGCACCACGTACCACCACGCGAGCAACGGCACCCCGAGCATGAGCAGGAGACCGGTCGGGTCCGCGAACCTCAGGATCATGCCGCCCGCTCCATCGCCCCAATGGCGTTGCAGGACCCCGAGGCGCGCGCGGGGTCGGCGAGCCTGAGGGTCATGCCGTCTGCTCCGCGGGGACCGCGGCCGGCCCGGCGGGGACCGGCTCGACGGGGGCGGTGACGTCCACCACGCGGCGGGCGACGGGGAACAGCTCGCGGCACTCGGGGATGGCGGGCCGCAGCTTCGCGAACTTCACGAGGTCGCAGCGGTCGAGGAGGCGCCGCACGTCGGCGACGGCTCCGCGGTCCGCGTCGGTCCGGTGGAGGCCGTTGAGGACCGCGCCGGTGGTCATCTCCATCGCGTCGACGCCGAACCGGCCCTCGATGTAGACGCGCACGATGTCCGAGAGCCGGATGTGATACGTCTTGATCTCGCCCCGCTCCAGCATCCCCGCCGCCTCCAGGGCGTCGAGGGCCTCGCGGGCCACCTCGTGGGCCGGCCGCGGCGGCAGGGCCGGCGCCATCGCCTCCGGCTGCGACCGCCGCCGGTAGCGCCGGTAGATCCAGGCCGCAGCGGCCGCGACGGCGAGCGTGGCCGCGATCCAGGGCAACAGGGTGACGACCGCGAACGGAATCGCCAGCGGCCCCTTGATGTCGCGGATGTCGCCGCCCTCGTCCCGCCCGACGCTCTCGATGGCGACGGCCATCGCCTCCGTCGCAACGACCGTCGCGCCGCCCTCGGCGTCCACCACTTCCAATTCCAAGGGGGGAAACGACAGCTCGCCGAGGTCGAACGCGGCGACCCGCAGCTCGAGGCGCGACTCGACGCCCCCGTCGACCGCCGCCGACTGCGCGACCGGCGGGTCGAGGAGCTCGAACGGTCCGGGGTCGACGGGGTCGGGCCACCGCACCTCGGTGTCCCCGGCGTGGCGCACCGTCACCACGACGGTGATCGGGTCGCCCACGGCCGCGGTTGCGGCCGAGACGGTGGTCTCGACGACCGGCCCGATGGCCTGGGCGGGCGCCGCCGGCTGGACCTCGATCGCCTCTGCGCGGACGGCCGGCGCCACACTGACGACCGGTGCGGTCGCACGGACGGCGGGCGCTGCTCCGACGGTGGGCGCTACTCCGACGGCGGGCGCCGATCCGACGGCGGGCGCCGACGCCTCGACGGTGGGCTCGATCGCCTGTAGGGCGGGCGTCACGGCCTGCGTGGCGGTCGCCGCCTCCCGAGCGACGGCGGACGCCGCCAAGCACGGCGCGAACGCCGCCAGGCACGGCAGGGACACCGCGGCAAGGCACGTCCTGAACGCCGCCGGCCCCCGGTTGCTCATCGGAACCGTTTCGCCCGCTCCCGAAAGAACCGCATGAGCCGATCGACGTAGGGCCGGTCCGTCGTGATCTCCACCACGTCCACCCCGGTCTGTCGGAACTCCCGCTCCCTGGCCTCCCGCGCCTCCGCCACCTCGCGGTCGAACGCCCGGCGGAACGCCGGGTCCGACACGTTCACCGTGAGCCGATCACCGGTCTCGGCGTCCTCCAGGTCGAGGTAGCCCACCGGCGGCAGCGCGTGCTCGCGGGGGTCGCTGATACGTATGACGACGGTATCGTGCCGGCGGCCGGCCACCGCCAGGGCCCGCCGGTAGCCGCCCGCGAGGAAGTCGGAGACCACGAACGTCACCGCGCGGCGCCGCACCACCCGGACGAGGTACTCCAGCGCCCCGGCGATGTCGGTGCCCCGCCCCGCCGGCTCGAAGTAGAGCAGCTCGCGCAGCACGCGCAGGACGTGGCGGCGCCCCTTGCGGGGCGGCACGAACTTCTCGATGCGGTCGCTGAAGATGATCAGCCCCACTTTGTCGTTGTTGGTGATGGCCGAGAACGCGAGCACCGCGCATATCTCGACCGCGACCTCGCCCTTCATGCGTCCGGACGAGCCGAAGTCGCCCGAGGCGCTCACGTCGACGACGAGCATCACCGTCAGCTCGCGCTCCTCGTCGAACACCTTGACGAAAGGGGCGCCGGTCCGCGCGGTGACGTTCCAGTCGATGTTGCGGATGTCGTCGCCGTAGTGGTACTCGCGCACCTCGGCGAAGTTCATGCCGCGGCCCTTGAACACCGAGTGGTACTCGCCCGAGAAGACCTCGTTGACGAGGCCCCGGGTGGCGATTTCGACCCGGCGGACCTGGCGGAGGATATCTCGTGCTATCACGGCACTTCGATGCTGTTCAACACCCGGTCGACCACCGCCTCCGCCGTCACCTCCTCCGCCTCGGCTTCGTAGGTCAACAGCACCCGGTGCCGCAGGACGTCGGGGCCGATGGAGCGCACGTCCTCGGGGGTCACGTAGCCGCGCCGGCGCAGGAAGGCGTGCGCGCGCGCCGCCCTCGCGAGGTTGATGGTGGCGCGGGGCGAGGCGCCGAACGCGATGAGGTCGGACAGGTCGGCGAGGTCATAGTCCTTCGGCGTCCGCGTCGCGAAGACGAGATCGACGATGTAGCGCTCGACCTGCGGGTCCATGTAGATCAGGTCGACGGCCTTCCGGGCCCGGAGGATCTCGTCGGGTTCGACCACCGCCTCGACCGCCGGGGCCGGACCTGCGGCCATCCGCCGCAGGATCTCCAGCTCCTCGTCCTTATCGGGGTAGGTGACGGCCAGCTTCAGCATGAACCGGTCGACCTGCGCCTCGGGAAGGGGATAGGTGCCTTCCTGCTCGATGGGGTTCTGGGTGGCGAGGACGAGGAACGGCGAGTCGAGGGGGTAGCTGGCGTCGCCGATGGTGACGGTCCGCTCCTGCATCGCCTCGAGCAGGGCCGACTGCACCTTGGCCGGCGATCGGTTGATCTCGTCGGCGAGGACGATGTTCGCGAAAATGGGACCCTTGCGAGTCTTGAACTCCGAGTGCTGCGGGTCGTAGACGAGGGTGCCGATGAGGTCGGCGGGCAGCAGGTCCGGGGTGAACTGGATGCGCCGGAAGGTCGTGGCGACGGCGTCGGCGAGCGTGCGGACGGTCATCGTCTTGGCGAGGCCGGGCACCCCCTCCATCAGCACGTGGCCGTCGGCGAGCAACCCGACGAGGAGCCGCTCGATCATCGTCCGCTGGCCGACGATGACCCGGCCCACCGCGTCGAGCAGCCGCTCGACGAAGGTGCTCTCGGCGTGGATGCGTTGCTGTATGGCTTCGATGTCGTGATGCATGGTGGTGTCGTCGGGCGCGTTCTCCGATCGACCCTCTATTGTAGGAAACCCGGCGGCCGGTCCCCAGTCCGCGGGCGGAATCGCCCGGAATCGCCTCCGACCCCCGGTCGCCGGCGACGCGCCGCCGGTCTTGCGAGGCAACCGGCGAACGCCGCCCCGGCCGCGCCCCGCGTGCCGCCGTTCCGTCGGACGATTCGGACGTGGGGAACGGCCGGCGACGCATCCGCGGCAACGCCCGGCCGCGTCGCCGACGAGGGTCGGGGCCTGCGGGGCACGGCACCATGTCCCGCCGCGGCGCGGAACGTGCGGCCGCGTCGCCGGCGAAGGTCGGGCCGTTCGCGGCTGCGGTCAGCGGACGGGAAAGAAGATGTCGGTGCGCCACTTCTCGGGGTCCGGCTCCCGGCCGGGGTCGGTGACGTAGACCTCCCACGGGGCCCCGGCGGGCTCGAGTCCCTCCGACTTCATCCACGCCGTCAGCGCCTCCCACGTGTGCCGAAGCTGCTCGTAGTGGCCGGTGTGGGTGACGGTCGCCGCCTTGCCGCAGGGCAGCTCGCCGGCCCGGATGCGGTCCGTGCCGGCCATCGGGGAGGCGACGGGCATGCCGCACTCGAGATCGACGGCGCCGCCGTGCATCTCGTGGTAGATGGCGAAGGGCATCCCCGCCGGGGCCTGCCCGCTCTGCTGCACGTACGCGTGCAGCTCGCCGAAGAGCATCCCCATGGTCTCCGCCATCTTGTCCATGGTGGTCTTGGTCCGGATGCCCACCATGGGCTGCGCCTCCAACCGCGTCGTCCCGAACTCCGATGTCATGCGCTGGTCCTCCTCGATCTGCGGTCGTGTCTCCGGGGTGGCGTCCCATCCGGGTGCGCGACGGCTCCGTGAACCTGGAAAGTTATCGGAATCCGATTGACGCGTCCAACCCGACGCCGTCGGCACCGGGGAAATGGAGCGCAACGGGTACGTGTCCCGGCGCAAGCTGCACTACATGCTGCGCCTCGTGCCGTTCGTCGAGAAGAACTTCAACGCCGTGGAGCTCGGCCAACGCGGCACCGGAAAGAGCTTCGTCTACCAGCCGCTCAGCCCGTACTGCCATCTCGTGTCCGGCGGACAGACCACCACCGCCCAGATGTTCGTCAACCTCGCGTCGGGCCAGCGGGGGCTGGTCTGCCTGTGGGACGTCGTAGCGTTCGACGAGGCGGCCGGGGTCCGCTTCACGGACCGCAGCGGCCTCGACATCATGAAGGGCTACCTGGAGGACGGCGCGTTCAGCCGCGGCCGGGACGTGATCACGACCGAGCGATCAAGCCGCGGTCAAGAGTCCGATTCTGTCCACGGACGGCTCCGGATATAGCTTGGCATCGCGCACGAATAATGGGGGGCGTAATGCAGGGTGCGCTTTTCTTTGATTCAATAACCTGTTTTTTTTGAATCACTTACAGGAAGTGAGTGGCGGAGAGAGTGGGATTCGAACCCACGGTAGGGTTTCCCCTACACACGCTTTCCAAGCGTGCTCCTTAAACCGCTCGGACATCTCTCCAGTAGCGGGGCTTGCACCGCCACGTCCAGTCTAGCATGGGTGCTCGCGCGTCTCGGGGCCGACTCCGGCGGGGCGGGGCGGTCGATCGGTACGGGGTCTCGGCCGGCGGCCGGGGAACCGGACCCTTCGTCGCCGGTCCGAGGCGCGGGCGGTCCCGGGGGGGCGCGATGCGCCGAGGGTCGGCGGCCGGCAGGCGGCCGGGTCCCTTGTCGCAGGGGAGCCGACGGCGGCGTCGTCGGCCGGGCGGGCCCGGGGCGGGGCCGGCTGCTTGATCGGCCCTGGGGCTGACGGTACACTGAGCCTGCCGCTGGCCGATCGAGGGGGCGGCTACCGTCCAGGACGGCGGCGGGTCGCGGCGCGGCTCGGACCCTGTGCAATCTCAGCCTACGAACCGCGTCAGGGCCGGAAGGCAGCAGCGCTAAGTAGTCACTGACATGTGCCGCAGGCTTTCCGGGTCGCGGCTGGGACTCGTCGCCCCCGCACCGCATGGCCTATCAGGTTCTCGCCCGCAAGTGGCGGCCCCAACGGTTCGACGACGTCATCGGCCAGCGCGGGGTCACCCAGACCCTGTGCAACGCCATCGCCCGCGAGCGGGTGGCCCAGGCGTTCGTGTTCGCGGGGCCGCGCGGCGTCGGCAAGACCACGACGGCGCGCATTCTCGCCCGTGCCCTGAACTGCGTCGAGGGGCCGACGGCGGACCCGTGCGGGGAATGCGACGTCTGCCGCGAGGTGGCCGAGGGGCGCGACATCGACGTACTGGAGATCGACGCCGCCACCCACACCCAGGTCGACAACGTCCGCGAGGTGATCATCTCGGGGCTGTCCATCGCCCCCGTGCGCGACCGCCACAAGGTGTTCATCATCGACGAGGTGCACCAGCTCTCGTCCAGCTCGTTCAACGCCCTGCTGAAGTCGGTCGAGGAGCCGCCGCCGCACGTGGTCTTCATCATGGCGACGACCCTGCTCGACAAGATTCCCGACACGATCCTCTCGCGCTCGCAGGTCTTCGAGTTCCGCACCATCGGCGTCGCCGCCATCGTCGAGCAGCTCCGGCGGATCGTCGAGGCGGAGGGGGTCGCCATCGACGACGCGGGGCTCGCCCTCGTCGCCCGCACCGCCAACGGGAGCATGCGCGATGCCGAGAGCGCGCTCGACCAGGTCATCGCCTTCGCCGGAGAGTCGGTCGGCGCCGAGGACGTGTCGGCAGTGCTCGGGCTTGTGGGTCGCGATGCGGTCCTCGACTTGGCCGAGACGGTGGCGGCGGAGACGGCTGACCGGGTCTTCGACCTGGCCGGCCGCTTCGTCGAGGCGGGGTACGACCTGCGCTCGGTCTGCCGCGAGCTCGCCCGGCTCGTGCGCGACCTGATGGTGCTGAAGGTGGACCCGCGCCGCATCGGCGATCAGGAGATCGCCGCCGATGCCGAACGCGACCGGCTGCAGGCCTTGGCGGGTCGGTTCTCGCCGGAGGATCTGCTGCGCGGGTTCGACGTGCTGTCTCGGGCCGAGCTCGACATCCGCAGCGCGACGCAGCCGCGCTACCACTTCGAGATGGCGATGCTGCGCTGGATCCATCTGCGCGGGCTCGTGCCGCTGACGGAGCTGCTCGGCGGGGCCGGCGGGATCGAGCCGGCGCGGCCGGGTTCCGCGCGAACCAGCGTCCGCCCGGAACAGGGCGGGTCGCCGCCGCGGCGCGCCCGGCCGGCGGCGGCGAGGCCGGCGCCCCCAGGCGCGCCGCCGCCCCAGGCCTCGCCCGGCGCTGCCGCGAGCCCGACGCCGATCCCGGCCGCAACCGCGCCGACGGGCGCCGGGGGGGACGCCGCCGCCGCTTCCGCAACCGCGCCGGCCGCCGGGTCGGCCGGCGGCCTGAAGGAGCGTTTCCTCGCCGAGCTGCAGCGCAGGAAGAGGACCTTCCACGGGATTGTGGCCGCCCAGGCCCGTGCCATCGAGGTGGGCGAGGGGCGGATTACCTTCGTCTTCGACGGCGGGCAACGCACCCTGGCACAGCAGGCCGAGAAGGGCCGTTCGTGGCTCGAGCCGTTGGCCGGCCAGGTGGCGGGACGGGAGATGACGGTGGTCGTCCGGCAGGTCGATGGGCCGGCCTCTCCGGGCGAGCCGGGGGAGGCCGAGACAAGAAGCGGTCTGCAGCAGCCGGTCCTGACGGAGCCGCAGCCCCCGACCGGGTCTCCGGGCGATCTCGACTCCTCGTCCTCCGAGTCACCGGTGGAGCCGGGGCCGACGTCGGGTCTCGAGTCCTCGCTGCTCGGGTCGCCGGTGCGGCCCGCCCCTCCGGCGTCGCCGCCCGATCGACCGGCGCCGCCGGCCGGCCTCGAGGCTCCGGCCGATTCGGGGTCGTCGCCCGGTCTCGCACCGCCGGGCGACCCCGACTCGCCGCCGTTCGGGGCGCAGTCCGCCTTCCTGCCCTCACCGGAGCCGGTGGCGGACCCCGGTTCGCCGCTCGGGTCGCCGGTGCAGTCGGGATCCCCGCCGCCGGCCCGGTCGCCGGCGCGGCCCGCCCCCGCGCGTCCGGCTTCGCAGGCGCCGTCCGGCTCCTCCGCCCCGTCGCAGGAGCCGGGGAAGACGGGCGACCTGCTCGCGCAGGCGATGGACGACCCCGCGGTACAGACCATGCTCGAGGTGTTTCCGGCCGAGATCAAGAAGATCGAAGAGATGTGACCGCCATGAACATCCAGAAAATGATGCAGCAGGCGCAGCAGATGCAGGAGAACCTGCAGAAGCAGCTCCGGGAGGCGACGGTCGAGGCGACGGCGGGCGGCGGCATGGTGACCGTCGTCATGAACGGCGTCAAGGAGATACAGCGCCTGCGCATCGATCCCGAGGTGGTGTCGCCCGACGACGTGGAGATGCTGCAGGACCTCATCGTGGCGGCGGTGAGCGACGCCCAGCGTCGCGCCGACGAGCTCGCCTCCGAGCGCATGGGCGGCATGATGGGGGGCATGACCGGCGGGCTCAAGATTCCGGGGCTCTCGTGATCCGGCCGGAAGCGCCATGATGCGAATCGAGCCCCTCGTGCGGTTGACCGGCGAGCTCCGGAAGCTGCCGGGCATCGGGGCCAAGAGCGCCCAGCGGATCGCCTTCCATCTCCTGGGCCGGTCGCGCGAGGAGGCCGACCAGCTCTGCGACGCCATTCGTGACGTCAAGGAGCGGATCGTCCACTGCTCGGTGTGCTCGAACATCACCGACTGCAACCCGTGCTTCTACTGCACCGACGCAGGGCGCGACCGGCGTGTGCTGTGCGTAGTGGAAGATCCTCACAACGTCGACGCCATCGAGAAGACCGGCGACTTCAAGGGCGCCTACCACGTGCTGATGGGGGCGTTGTCGCCCCTGAAGGGCATCGGTCCCGACGACCTGCAGATCGCGGGGCTGCTCGATCGGGTCGGCGGCGGAGGGGTCGCCGAGGTGATTCTCGCCACCAATCCCAACGTCGAGGGCGAGGCGACGGCCATCTACTTGGCGAGGCTGCTCAAGCCGCTCGGGGTCCGGGTCAGCCGCATCGCTATGGGGGTGCCGGTGGGGAGCGACCTCGAGTACGCCGACGAGGTCACCATGCTCAAGGCGATCGAGGGCCGTCGCGAGATGTAGGCCCGGGCGCTCGGGCGGCGAGCTCCTCGAGCAGGGCCGCGGTGGCGGGCGCCCGATCCGCGCCGCCACCGGCCAGAGCCGTTCGCAGCTCGGCGAGGTCCGCCGCGTCGTCGACGTCGCGCCACGGCTCGAGGAGCTCGACCCGGAGTCCGCACCGCTGCGCCGCGGCCACGGTGTCGGCGCGGGTCCACGGGCCGCTCCACCGGATGCCGGTGAACAGGTCCGGCACCGCGTCTCCGGGCCGGGGCCGGGCGAGGCCGATCAGGTAGTAGCCGCCGTCGGCGGCGGGGCCCAGCACGACCGTGTCGGGCTCCGCGGCGAGCCGGGCCAGCGCCTCGTCCACGCGGTCCGGCGGCAACCCCGGCAGATCGGAGCCGGTCGCCACCACCGGCGAGAACCCCTCCCGGAACAGGTCCTCGAAGACCCCGCGCTCTCGCTCGCCGAGGTCGGCGCCCCGCTGCGGCATCAGCTCGCCGTCGGCGACCCCGGCCCCGGCGAACCCGTGCGGTCCGCCGTCCGGGGTGTAGGCGACCCGGAGGGCGGCCCCTTCCACACGGCGGCATGCCGAGACGACGTCCGTCACGAACGCCTCGTACAGCCGCCGCCGCTCCTGCTCGTCCGGGAGCACGCCGGCCAACCGCGTCTTCGGCGGCCGCCCCCCGCGGGGAGAGCGCGCCATCACCACCACCGCCGCGCCGCGCGGCCCGACGACGGCGCCGGCGCCGTCTCGCAGGGCCCGGAGGCCCCGGCGGGCCAGCAGCCCGACGCCGGCCGTCATCCAGACCAGCATCCGCGCCTTCCGCACGATGGCGAGGGTGACCCCGGCGGCGCCGCCGTACCCCAGCAGCTCGGCCACCGCGGCGGTGCCCGCCTCGTCCACCCCGATGCGCAGGGGGACGATCTTGAATGCGGCGGCGAGGAGGCGGTTCGCCGACTCGAAGACGAACGCGTCGATCAGGGTCGGCGACACGTCGCCGATGGCGGCGAGGACGAGGTAGGTCTCGACGACGGCGAGGCCGTGGAAGCTCAGCTCCCAGCCCGCCAAGACGGCGAGCCGGCGGGGCGCCCGCGGGTACAGCTCGTGCACTCGGTCTTCGATCCCGCGCGCCCGTGTGGCCCAGCCCTCGATCCGGCTGGCAGCCCCGGCTCGTTGCGCGGCGGCGCCGAGGAGACGGCTGACGGGGCGCAGGCGCCGCCAGATGATCCCGTGCACGACGGCGACGAGCAGGACGAGCGTCGTCGCCAGTACCGCGCCGGGCGTCGGCCAACTCTCGGCCGGGCCGAACCGCAGGGCCACGGCGACCGCCCCGCCGGCGACGACGAGCGCCGCCGACAGGGTGAAGAAGAGGTTCTCGACGGCGAGGGCGGGCAGGGTGCGAGACACGGGCTCGCGGTCGTCCACGAACAGCGCCTTCGCCGGCTCCCCGACGAGGGGGCCCAGGGGGGTCAGATTCCCCGCGGTATCGCCCGCGACCGTGGCCCGGAACGCGTGCTGCCGGGTCAGGCGGTGCGGGTGGTCGAGGCAACCGCGCCAGGCGAGGGCGCGCGCCGCGAGCCGCAGGCCGCCGAGGCCCGCGACGGCAACGAAGATCCAGCCGAGGCGGCCGACGCCCGCCGCGATCTCCGCGATCCCGGCGCGCTGTACGAAGTAGACGAACAGGACCCCGCCCGCCGTCGCCGCGGCCAGGGCCGGCAGCGACCAGAGCCCCGGCCGGCCGGCCGGTGCGGCAAGGTCGCGCGCCGTGTGTTGCGGCGTCTCGACATGCCCCGTCATAATGCGTGAATGGCCTTCCTGTCGCCGCAGGTCGTGGCGGCGGTCATTCTACTCGCCGGCGGGCTGGCGGCTTGTTTCCTCGGCTACCGGTTGTTTCGTTGGCTGCTCGTCTTGTACGGGTTCGCGGGGGGGGCCTACGCCACGTCGCTGTTCGTCGGCACGTTGTCCCCGTGGGCCTCGGCCGGGGTAGTCGTTCTGGGGGGGCTGGCCGGCGCCGCGGTATTGCTGGTGCTCTATCTCGCCGCGGTGGCGGTGGCGGGCGCCGCGGTCGGGGTGTTGGTTCTCAATCTCTCGTCGGCCCCGGCCGGCGGCGACCCCGAGGCCTGGATGGTGATTCTCGCATGCCTCGTCGGCGCGAGCCTCGCCGTCGTGCTGCAACGCTACGTCATCATCGTGGGGACCTCCTTCGGGGGCGCGTGGACGGCCCTCGTCGGCGCCCTCGCCCTCGTGGGACACCCCGGCGCGCAGGCCGTGACCGACGGTGACCTGTGGCAGATGTATCCGCTCGCCCCGGCGCGGGGCCAAGTGCCGTTCGCCGTCGGGTGGTTGAGCCTGGGGCTGCTGGCCGCGCTGTGGCAGCTTCTGGGAGCACGGGCGGCGAAGCCGTCGCCGGCGGACGGAGACGTTTGACGCTGCGGGCCGCCGTGCTCTAAAATCATCACTTGGTTCGGCGCGCCCGATCACCCGCACCGGGGCGCCGGGCCGAGCGCGCTGCCGCGTGTTCCTCAGTAGCTCAATTGGCAGAGCATCCGGCTGTTAACCGGAGGGTTGTTGGTTCGAGTCCAACCTGAGGAGCCATCCCCGACAAGTCGTCGAGCGAGTCGACCAGAACAGCATGTACCAGGCGCCGAGCTGGCTCCGTCGACCGGCGTCCGCGCCGGGGCCGCACCGGGCGACGGCATAACGCCCGCGAGAATGGGGCGCCGATCCTCGTGGAGGTGCGAGATGTGGCGAGTGCTCGTGTTCCTCGCGTCGGTGTTGGGTCTTGTCAGCGGGCACCCTCTCGGCGCCCAGACCGCCCCCACCTGCGATCCCGCCGGAGACGTGAAGTTCGTCTGCGGGACGACCAATCCAGAGGATCTCTACGCGGTTCCGGGCGCCCCGTGGGTAATCGCATCGGGACGATACTCCGCTTCGGAGGGGCCCGTCTACGCGGTGGACCTTCGTGATCACAGCGCCCGGGAGATCTTTCCCGCGGGAGCGTTGCCGCCGGAGCACGACCGCGATACCTATGGCGCCTGCCCCGGTCCGAACGCCGTTTTCCAGCCGCACGGACTGACCCTGCGGGAGGGTGGCGGCGATGTGCACACACTCTACGTGGTCGGCCATGGCGCGCGCGAGGCCATCGAGGTCTTTGCACTGGATGTCGGCGGCGCCGTGCCCACAATGAAGTGGATCGGGTGCATTCCGGCACCGGAGGGCACCGCCCGCATCAACTCCATCACGGCGCTGCCGGACGGCCATCTCGGCGCAACGAACTTCGACCGCGAAGGCGGGGAGCTCTGGGAATGGCATCCCGCGACGGGCTGGGTCGAAGTGCCCGGCAGCCGGATGCCCGGTCCCAACGGTCTCGTGTCCTCGGATGACGGGCAGTGGTTCTACATCGGGGGCTGGAGCGATCGGGCCCTGGTGCGGCTGTCGCGCGGCCGGAGTCCGGTGCGCGTCGACCGGATTCCGGTTGGCTTCAACGTCGACAACGTGCGCTGGGGGCCCGATGGCAAAGTCATCGCCGCCGGTCACGTGACCCGGTGTGAAGACGTCGATCCCTGTGAGCTGTCGGCCGCCCGCGTGGCGGACGTCGACCCGACGACGTTCGAGGTTCGGCAGCTGGTGGACTACAAGGGAAACGAGTTCTTCCAGCTCGGCACCGTGGCCATCGAGGTGAATGACGAGATCTGGATTGGCGGGATCAGGGGGAGCTACGGGATCGCCCGATTCCCACGCTGATCCCGTCGCGGCGCCCGGCGCGGGTATCATTCGCTTCATGGACGTCGTCCGCATGGGTTCGCGCCGGTCGGCGGCCGCGGCCGCGTTACTGCTCGCCGCGCCGGCCGGGGCGGTGGCGCAGACGGAGTTCCACTTCCAGTACGGGAGGTTCGTCAACCCGTTCTCGGGAGAGCGACACTACGCGCGGGTGCTCACCTTTCAGCAGGCATCGAGCTGGTCGCTCGGCGACAGCTTCTTCTTCCTGGACTGGACCGACGACGGCGGTGGGGACGGGTTCAACGAGAAGGGCATGTACGGCGAGTGGTACCCGACCCTGAGTCTGGGCCGGGTCGCGAACCGCACGATCGGGGCGGGACCCCTCCGGGACGTGGCTCTCATCGGCGGGTTGAACTTCGGCAACGACGCCGACATCTTCAAGGTCGTGCCCGGCGGGCGGCTCTCGTGGGACGTGCCGGGGTTCTTCTTCGTCAACACCGATTTCGGCGCCGCCTTCGACAAGAGCTCGGGGGTCGAGAGTGGCGGGGCCCCGCGGGCCGGCGTCAGCTTCGTCATGGACGTCAACTGGGGCGCCGCGTTCGACGTCGGCTCACAGTCGTTTCTGTTCGCTGGGCACGCGAAGTACGAAGGCGCCAGGACCAACGAGCTGGGCCACCCGGTCAAGGCCTCGCTCCTCGCGCAGCCGCAGCTCGGCTGGGACGTCGGCAAGGCAACGACCGGCCACGCCGGCCAGCTCTTCCTCGGGGTGGAGTACCAGTACTGGCGGAACAAGCTCGGCGTGGACGACGGCGACAACGTCGCCCAGTTCTGGCTGATGTGGCGGCTGTGACCCATGGCGGTGCGTCCGCCTGCCCGACCCCGAGTCGGCCGGGACGGGCGGGTCGACCCGGTATTGCGTTGCGCCCGTCTGCCCGACCCGAGTCGCCGGGACGGGCGGGTCGACCCGGTATTGCGGTGCGCCCGCCTGCCCGACGCCCTCCCAGTCACATGCGGCGGAAACACCAGGACGTCGGCGGCGCAGGAGCATGCGGCTCGAGCGCGTTCGACGTCCACGAATGAGCCCGCGGCGAAAACGGCGGCGATGGCCGGGCGCCCACGGCGTCAGTCGACGATCGCCTGGTAGACGAGGGACCGCACCTTCTGCTGATCGTCGAGGCCGATGGCCGGGATGATCTGCGTCAGGTAGACCACCACCATCTCCTCCTTCGGGTCGGCCCAGTAGGTGGAGTGGTAGGCGCCGCCCCAGCCGAACTCGCCGACCGACCCGGGCAGGCCGGCGGCGGCGGGGTCGTGGGTGATCGAGAAGCCGAGGCCGAAGCCTTGGCCAGGGCGGAACGGAATGCCGCCGAGGTGGTCGCTCAGCATCGACTCGACGGTCTTGCGCGAGAGGATGCGGGTGCCGTCGAGCTCGCCGCCGTTCAGCATCATCTGCAGGAACGTGGCGTAGTCGGTGGCCGTCGACAGCAGGCCGGCGCCGGCCGAGAACGCCTTGCGGGGGCCGTTCACGTAGTGCCCCTGGCCGACCATGTGGCCGGGGTCGGGGGCCCGCTCGATGCGGCTGCCGCCGTCGACCGACGAGTAGACGGTGGCGAGCCGGCCCAGCTTGCCGTCGGGCAGGAAGAAGTGGGTGTCGTTCATCCCGAGCGGCTCGAACACGCGCTCGGTCAGGAACTCGCCGAGGGTCTGGCCGCTGATCTTCTCGATCATCGCGCCGAGGATGTCGGTGTTGTAGCCGTAGACCCACCGCTCGCCGGGGTGGGCGTCCATCGGCAGCTCGGCGAGGCGCGCCATCGTCTCGCCCACCGTCTCGTCGCGGTCGGCGAAGTACCAGCCGGTGATGCCCGCCTCTTCCCATGCGTCGGCGGCGGCCCCGCGGTTGGCGAGCAGGCCCATGCCGTAGCTGATGCCGGCGGTGTGGGTGAGGAGGTCGCGGATGGTGACGGGCCGGCGGGCCGGCGCCACGTCGTAGCCGCCCTCGTCGTTAGGCTCGGCCACGGTCGTCTCCGCGAACGCGGGTAGGTACTTGCCGACGGGGTCGGTGATCAGCAGCCTGCCTTCCTCCTGAAGCAGCATGACCCCGACGCTGGCGAGCGCCTTCGTCTGCGACGCGATGCGGAAGATGCCGTCCGACGGCATCGGCGCCTCGGCCTCGACGTCGCGGTAGCCGATGCCCTCGCGGTACGCGATCTTGCCGCGCCGGACGACGATGGTGACGGCGCCGGCGAGCCGCCCCTCGTCGACGAGGCTCTCGAGGGCGAGGCTCAGGCGGTCGAGCCGCTCCGACGACATCCCCACCTCTTCCGGCTCGACCCGCTCCAGCCCCTGGGCGGCTCCGGTCCGGGGCACGAACAGCAGCGCGAACACGATGGCGAGCGCCGTCAGGCGAATGCGTGATCTCATGGCGTTACCTCTGTCCCTTCGTCGATCTCGACTGGTGAGTTGCGGAACGCGGATTCCTGGCCCCCATGATAGCCCGTGACGGCGGTCGCGCGCGTAGCGCGGCCCGCGGCAACCGCGGGACGGTCACCGAGCCCGCATCCGCTCGCACCAGTCGCGAAGCGCCGGCCGGTCCGCGGCGAAGTCCTCGCGGTAGAACGCGAAGGGCCTGCCGCCGCACGCGTTCGACTGCGGGCTGCAGAAGGACCTACCGGAGCACGTCGCCCACCCGCGGAGAAAACGCGGCGGATCAGGGCGCGGAGTCGGCGCGGTTGACATCTATATAAGTTTTTATATACTAACTATATCATTATTGATGTAGTCACATGAGCCTCGATCACATCCTCCTCGGTCTGCTCCGCGAACCGGCCACCGGTTACGACCTCGGGAACGCGTTCAGCGAGAACGTCCGCCATTTCTGGTCGGCCGAGCTCAGTCAGATCTACCCGACGCTCAAGCGCCTCGAGCAGCGCGGGATGCTTCGCAGCCGGGTCGAGCCGTCGCCGAAGGGGCCGAACCGCCGGGTCTACGCGCTGACGGAGGAGGGCCGGTTCGAGCTGCTGCGCTGGCTGCGCGGCGGCCCCGCCGTGGGCACGGAACGGTTCGCGTACCTGGCGCAGCTCTACTTCATGGACGCGCTGGGCGATCTGCAGGAGACGCGGGCCTTCATGACCGGGCTCCGGGGACATCTGGCCGGCTGGCTGGCGCAGCTCCGGGCAGTCGAACAGGAGGTCGTCGCCGCCCACGGCGGAGATCCCGCGCGGTACGGAGACGCGGGCTTCCACCACTTCGCGGCGCTCCGGATGGGCATTCACTCGATCGGGTCGAAGGTGGCCTGGTGCGACGAGACGTTGGCCGCGATCGACCGGCGCTTGGCGCCCGCCCGCGATACGGGGGCTGCGGCGCGCGACGAGGCCTGGGAAGAGATGGAGCATCTGCTATGACGAGCATCGCGAGCTTGGCGATGGACGCCCTGGTGCTGGCCCACGTCGCGACGGGGTTCGTCGGCCTCGCGGCGTTCTGGATCCCGCTGTTCGCCAGGAAGGGCGGCCGCGTGCACGTACGGGCGGGCCGTGTCTTCGCTTACTGCGCCTACGTCGTGACGCTGTCGGCAATCATCGCGGCGGCGGGACGCATCGCCGCCCTCCAGGCGCAGGGCCTCGGCCCCGCGGACCGGCCCGAGACCTACGGCTCTGCGCTCTTCCTCGGCTATCTCGGGGTGGCGACCTTCGCCACGGTGCGGCACGCGATACGCGCGGTCGAGACGAGGAGGTCGCCGGAGGGGCTGCGGACGCCGTTCCACGAGGCCCTCGCGTGGGCCTCGATCGCCGGCAGCGTCACCGTCGTCGTTTTCGCGCTGGCGGTTCGGTCCGACGCCTCGCCGATCCTGCTGGGCCTGAGCCCCGTCGGCCTCGTCATCGGGGCGGGCATGCTGCGGCTGATGCGCCGCCCCGGCGCGCGGCGCATGGGCTGGTTCTACAGCCACCTGGGGTCCATGCTGGGGGGCGGCATCGCCTTCCACACCGCGTTCGCCGTCTTCGGGGCGCAGCGGCTGTGGGCCTACGACCTGGCGGGACCACTCGCCGTCGTGCCGTGGCTTCTGCCCACGGCCCTCGGCATTCCCGCCATCGTCGTCTGGACCCGGTACTACCGGCGGAAGTTCGAACCCCCCGCAACGGGCGGCGTCCTGCCGACTCCGATCGAAGCCGCCGCTAGCCGAGGACGGTTGCGAACGTTCAGATGAGGTGGCCGGTCCAGCGGCCCGCGAGCACGATGCCGGCCCAGAGCAGCAGGGACGCGCCGCCGGCGAGGCGTGCGGCCGGGGGCGGCTCCTCGGCCGTATCCCACGAGGCGATGCCGCGGAACGTGCGGAAGTGGAAGACGGCCATGTTGACGAAGGCCAGCGGCAGCAGCAGGAACTTGATCTGGAAGGCGGTGTTCTCCACGTAGCCCGGCGCGCGGGTCACGAACATGCCGAAGCCGGTGAGTGCCGTGACCACGAAAGCCGCCCAGGTCCAGGGGAGCAACTTGCCGGTGATCCGGCTGACCGGGTAGCGGACAGCGGCAAGGCCGAGCAGCCGCAGGTCGACGGTCAGGATGGTGCCGACGACGAGGCCGATCCCGATTACGTGGATCGACTCCAGCATCGGGAACCACCAAGTGAAGCCGATGTGCTGCGAGAGAGGGTGGTCCTGCAGCCACTGCCAGATGGAGGGGTACGCCTCGAGGCTCTCCCAGGGGAACGGGACCGGGAAGGGATCGGTGATGTACTCGGAGTACGCGATCCAGCGTCCCGCCATCATGACGCCGATCCAGAGCAGGAGCGAGGCGCCGGCGATCAGCCGCGCCACGAGCAGGCGGTCCGCCGTCTCCTCCCAGTAGCCGTGCTCCTTCCGGTTCTTCCAGTAGACGAGGAACGCCAGCCCCACGGCCAGCAGCAGCAAAGAGAACTTGAAGGTGGCGACGGGGTTGTAGAAGTAGCGGACGGGCCGCGCGAGGACGAAGAGCATGCCGGTGACGAAGTTGACGCCGAGGGCGCACCAAGTCCACGGCAGCAGCCGCCGTATCATCTCGCTGGCGTCGTGGCCCCGCAGCGCGAGGCCCAGGAACCGCAGGTCGACCATGACGATCGAGCCGACCACCGTCGCGATGCCCATGATGTGGAACGACTGGGCGATCGGGGGCAGGCCCGGCACGTTGCCGAGCAGGTACACCATCCACTCGCGGGTCGGGCTCTCGGCGAGGGTCTGGGCGAGAAAGTCGCGCATGGGTCGGGTCTCTCTTCGGGGCCGGAATCGCGCGGCCGCGGAACGGCGGTCCCCGCGCCGCCATTCTAGCAGCCCGCGCGGAGAGACCCCGGGGAGCGCCGGAATTGCGAGCCGTCCGGCGGTCCAGCGCCGGCGGGAGAGCGAATCGGGCCATAATCTCCCGACGCGACTCTACTTCTCGTCCTCGACGGCCGGCCGGCGACGTGCTGCCGGCTTCGGCGCCGATTGACGCGGTACGATGCGCCTCTACAGCGAGCTCGCGGAGTGGTGGCCGCTCGTCGACGACCCGGCGGACTACGCCGAGGAGGCCGGCGTCTACGCCGACCGGCTGCAGGAGGCGTGCGACGGACGGATCGAGTCGATGCTGGAGCTGGGCTGCGGCGGCGGGAACACCGCGCTGCATCTGAAGCGCCGGTTTCCCCGCCTGACGCTCACTGACCTGTCGCCCGAGATGCTGGCGGTCAGCCGCTCCCTCAACCCCGAGTGCGAGCACCGGATCGGCGACATGCGCACGCTGCGGCTTGGCCGATCGTTCGACGCCGTCTTCGTCCACGACGCCGTCTGCTACATGACGACCGAGGTCGACCTGCGGCGCGCCATGGAGACGGCTTGGTCGCACTGCCTCCCCGGCGGCGCCGTGCTGTTCCAGCCGGACTACGTGCGCGAGAGCTTCCGCGCCGCGGCGTCCCAGGGCGGCTGCGACGAGCCGCCGCCCTCCGGATCCGCCGGCGGGGGCGCGCGCGGGCTGCGCTACCTGGAGTGGGTCTGGGACCCCGATCCCGCCGATACGCAGTACTTCGCCGACTTCGCGTTCCTGCTGCGCGAGCGCGACGGGTCGGTCCGCTGCGTGCACGAGCGGCACGTCGAGGGCCTGTTCGCGCGCAGCCGCTGGCTGGACCTACTGACCGAGGTCGGGTTCGAGCCCCGCTGCGTGCCGCTCGTGGTCTCCGGCGTGGAGCCGGGGCGGCACGAGATGTTCGTGGGGCGCCGGCCGCGCTGACCCCCGGAGATCCTCGGGTCAGGCCTCCATCGGGGTCGGACGTGGATGTTCCCTCCCGGTGTCTTGATCGAGGCGTCGCTGTCGTGTCGTCGCAACGTACCCGTCTCAAGCCGGTCGCCCTGGGCCCGGTCGGCGGGTCCTACGACCTCGACAAGGCGCTTCAGCTCGCCAATCGCCTCGAAGACGAAGAGACCGTAACGGACACGGTCCTCGGCGGCTCCCGACAACTGCACTACCGGGCAAGCGGCTCGCCCGGAGCGGTGGGCTCAGGGGCGCCGGCAGCGGGCGCCGCCCCCCTCTTCGGCGGATTCGCTGGGTTGCCCCCTGGCGGGTGGGCGGCCGGCGATGGCGAAGGTGATGGTCGTCATTCCGTAGCGCCCGGTCTCGTGCTCCACGTGAGCGGTCAGCGGGTCCTCCACGTGCCCGGTGTCGATGGTCTGTCGCGCCGCGTCGACCTCTTCGCGGGTCGCCCCCTTGAAGCAAAGCGGACAGGGGGGCAGGTCGTCGCCGCCGATCCGCACCGGGGGGCCGTAGGTGCGGCAGGCGACGGGGCGCCACGCGTAGACGGCGCAGGCGCCCGAGTCGGGATCGAGGGCCGGGCACGGGTCCGACGCGAAGGTCTCGTAGAAGCGTGCCTCTTCCGCTTCCGTGGCGAAGACGCCCGCCCGGCCGGCGCCGAACGCGGGCGCCTGCCGCGCCACCGCCGCCCTCGCCCGGCGGCGAACGCCGGCGGCCCGCCCGGGTTCGGTCTCGGCGAGGGCGCGCAGCCCCTCCCGGAGCCGCCAGGCGTCGAGCTGGGTGATGGCGAACGGGCCGAAGCAGCAGGGCGTGCACCCGGACTGACAAACGAGATGGGCGCCTGCCGCCGCGCGCGCGCGGTCCAGCGCGGCGTCGACGAGCGTCAGCAGCCGCCGGTCTCTCGCCTTCAGCGCCGCCGCGGCCGGGTCGGAAGTCTCGCTCATGGGCTGGCCGCCGCCACTCCCTCGACCGCGCGCAGCACCCGCAGCAGGTTTCCCCCCCAGAGCTGGGCGATCTCGGCCTCGGTGTAGCCCCGCCGCACGAGCTCGAGGGTGACGTTGAAGGTCTCGCCGGCGTGGTTCCACCCCACGACGCCGCCGCCCCCGTCGAAGTCGGAGCTGATGCCGACGTGGTCGAGGCCGATCAGCTCGACCGCGTAGTCGATGTGGTCGACGAACGCGGCGACGTCGGCGGCCGGCCACCGCCGTTCGATCTCGGCCATGCGGCGGTCGTACTCGGCGCGGGCCGCCTCGTCGAGGCGGGCCAAGTCCGCCGGGCCGAACCGCGGCAGCCCGACGTCCGCCCGCAGGCTCCGGACGGCGTCGTCGCGGGTCGCCGCGGCGTCGCTGACGAAGGCGCCGAGGGCGACGGTCTGCATGACGCCGCCGTTGTCGCGCAGAGCGAGGAGCTGCTCGTCATCGAGGTTGCGCGGGTTGTCGGCGAGGGCCCGGACGCTGGAGTGCGAGGCGATGACCGGCGCCCGCGACAGCCGCACCGTGTCGAGCATCGCCGCCCTCGAGGCGTGGGAGACGTCCAGCATCATGCCCAGCCGGTTCGCCTCGGCCACGACCTCGGCCCCGAAGGCGCTGAGGCCGCCGTGCTCGGCCGGGGCGTCGCCGAGGTTCGGCCGCGGGTTGGCGGAGTCGGCGATGTCGTTGTGCCCGTTGTGGACGAGGCCGAAGTAGCGGGCGCCGAGGTCGTAGTAGGTCTGCATGAGGGACAGGTCGCGCCCGATGACCCAGCCGTTCTCGATGCCGATGGCCGCGACGGACCTGCCGCTCGCGGCGATGCTCCCGAAGTCGTCGGCGGTGTAGGCGATGGCGATGCGGTCCGGGTACATCTCCTCGGCCATGCGGTGGATGGCCTCGAACTTGGTCATCGCGTCGACCTTGGCCTGCGCCTCGTTCTCCGGCGTCCGCGCCGTCTGCCCCACGTAGACGACGAAGAACCCGGCGTCGAGCCCGCCCTCCTCCATCTTCGGCAGGTCGACCTGGCGACGCCCGCGCACGCCCGGGTCGACCGCTTCGGTGGCGAAGTCGAGGGGAATGTCGTCGTGGGTGTCGATGGTCAGCACCCGCTCGTGGATCGCGCGCGCCCGTGCGACGAGCGCCGCTTCCGTCTCCTGGGCCGTGGCGGCGGCCGCGGGCGGAACCGCCGCCCCGGCGCCGAGCAGCATCAGACCCACCAGCATCGCCCGGGCGCACCGCATGCCGCCCCCTCCCCGAACCAGCCTTGCCGCGAGCGTTGTCATGGACGCCTCCTCTCCCCTCGGTCCGGCCCCGCCCTTGTGGGGGTTCGCCGGCCCTGTCTATACTCGGAACAGGGCTCTGACGACGATACCCTGTCGTGCCCGCCGCGTCGACGCCATGCTCTCCTGCCAGCGCTCCGCGTTCATCCTGCCTGACGGCGTGCACTACCTGAATTGCGCGTACATGGCCCCGCTCGCCGCCGCCGTGCGCGCCGCCGGCATCCGGGGCATCGACCGGCGGACGGCTCCGCACCTCATCCGCCCCGAAGCCTTCTTCGACGAGAGCGACCACCTGCGCTGCCTGTTCTCGCGGGTCGTCAACGTCCCCGATCCGAACCGCGTGGCCATCGTCCCGTCGGTGTCGTACGGGCTGGCCGCCGTCGCCCGCAATGTCCCGGCCTCGCGCGGCGACAACGTCGTCGTCCTCGAGGAGCAGTTTCCCAGCAACGTCTACGTCTGGCGGCGGCTGTGCGCCGAGCGCGGCCTCGATCTTCGCACCGTCGAGGCGCCGGCGCGGGACACCCGCGGCCGGGCCCTCGAGTGGAACGGTCGGCTGCTCTCGAGCATCGATCGCCGCACCGCGCTGGTCGCCGTCCCCCACGTGCACTGGGCCGACGGCACCCTGTTCGACCTCGAACGGGTCGGCGAACGCGCCCGCGACTGCGGCGCCCTGCTGGCCGTCGACGGGACCCAGTCGGTGGGGGCGATGCCGTTCGACGTGCAGCGCATCCGCCCCGACGCCCTCGTCTGCGCCGGCTACAAGTGGCTGCTCGGCCCCTACTCGACGGGGCTGGCCTACTACGGCCCCGCCTTCGATCAGGGGACGCCGAACGAGGAGAACTGGATCACCCGCCGCGGCAGCGAGGCGTTCGCCGGGCTCGTCCGCTACCGAGACGAGTACCAGCCCGCGGCCCTCCGCTACGACGTCGGCGAACGCTCGAACTTCGTGCTCCTGCCCATGCTCGTCGCGGCCCTCGAGCTCATCCTCGAGTGGACGGTCCCCGCCATCCAGGACTACAGCCGCGCGCTGACCGGACCCCTGGCTCGGACCCTGCGCGAGCGCGGGCACTGGGTCGAGGCGCCGCGCTGGCGCGGCGGGCATCTCTTCGGGGTGCGGGTGCGCGAGTCCGTCGACCGGACGCGGCTCGCCGAGCGCCTTCACGAGCGGCAGGTCGCGGTGTCGTTCCGCGGCGACGCCATCCGCGTCGCGCCCTACCTCTACAACGACGCCGAAGACACCGCCGCCCTCCTCGACGCCGTCGAGTGAATGGGCCGGGCGCCGCTCCCCCAAGGGCTCCATCTACGGGACGACGTCGGCGTCCCTGTCGCCCTCGTCGATCGGCGGGCGGAACTCGATGGGGATGCGCCTCGCGAAGTCGCTGAAGTGCCGGTCGGCCTCGGCGTCGCGCCCGAGCCGGCTGGCGACGGCTCCCTGGTAGTAGCTCAGGCCGGCCGTCACGAACTCCCGTTGCGCGGCGGTCAGCAGTCCCAGGTGCGGGTCGCGCGCCGGCGGCGCCGACGCCGCCAGGCGCCGGAGGAAGGCCGCGAGCTCGGTGGAGTCGAACCACCCGGTCGTCCCTGCGCGCTCCTCGCGCTGGGTCACCGGCGCCAGGTACTCGACGAGGGGCCGGTCGTCGGTGTTGACGGGCCCGGGCGGAATCAGACCGTCGGCCGCCGACAGGTTTCCCGCGTAGAACGGAAGCGTGACCGCGAGGGCGGTGGCGTCGGGCAGCGGCGCCCCGCCGCTCAGGCGCCGGCCGTTGCGCTCGATCACGGCGGGGTCGAGCCGGGTGGGCTCCGCCGCGCCGACGAGCGCCACGAACGGGGTCGCCGGGCTGAAGCTGCCGCGCCACAGCGTCACCTGCTCGAAGACGGCCAGCATCGTGCGCGTCACTAGGTCGAACTCGCGGCGGGACACCTGGAACAGCGGCAGCCACTGCACGAAGAGCCCCCCGGCCGTGAGCCGGTCGCGAGCCGCTTCGAAGTGCTCTCGGCTGTACAGGCTGCCGACGCCGGCCCGCCAGGGGACGAACAGGTCGGCGATGATCACGTCGTAGCGCTCCGCCGTGCCCATCAGGTGATTGCGGGCGTCGCAGGCGCGGACCGACGCCCGGGGGTCGGTGAAGAGCCCGCCGCTCGGCCGGTCGAAGTACGTCGCGGCGGCCGCGATGACGTCGGACGCGATCTCGCAGACGAGGAGCCGCTCGACCGGGTGCCTCAGGACCGTCCCCGCGGTGATGCCGGTTCCCAGGCCGAGGAGGAAGACCCGGCGCGGGTCCGGGTGCGTCATCAGGGGCAGCAGGGCCTGGTTCTGCTCCTGCTCGATGGCGCCGGTCCCGCCCAGCGTGTAGAAGTTGTTCATCTCGATGCGACGGCTGCCGGCGCGCTCGATGACCGCGACGACGCCGTCGGGGCCCTCCCAGGTAGCGAGCAGCGCCTCGCCGCGATCCGCGTCGATGTCGACAATGGCGAGGCGCGAGGCGTCGAGCACGGTCCCGAGCAGGGCGAGGGCGCCGAGGGCGGCCGTCGCCGGCGCCAGTCGCTCGCGAGGCGTGGGCCAGCCGCGCCAAGCGGACGCCAGCGCCAGGGCGAGGTAGCCGGCGGCGATGAGCCGCACGCTGTTCCAGAGCCCGATCGACCCGAGCAGCACGAACCCCGCCGCGAGGGCGCCGACGACCCCGCCCGCGGTGTTGAGGGCGCCGAGGCGCCCGATGATGGCGCCCGGCGCGGCCGGCGACCCTTCCGCCGTGCGTAGCAGGTAAGGGAAGACGGCGCCCAGCACGGCCGTGGGGACGAACAGCAGCAGCATCGTGTTCGCGAAGATCGAGACGACATAGGGGAGCCAGCCGTCACCCGTGCTCAGCGTGCTGAGCCCGGCCGTCAGGTGGTGAAAGGCGAAGGGCGTCGCCGCGACGCCGAGCCCCGACAGCGTGAGTAGCATCCACAGCACTCGCGCTGGCGCCGCCCGCACGCGACAGAGGCGGTTCGCGATGACCGAGCCGGCCGCCAGCGCGGCCAGGAACACCACGAGGACGGTCGAGAAGGTGTACACCGAGTTCTGCAGGACCTGGGCGAACATCCGTGTCCAGAGCACCTCGAGTCCGAGGGCGAACGCGCCGGCGAGGCCGGCGACCATGGGGAGGAGCCGCCAGGATCCCCCCGCTCCGGCCCCGGCCGCGAGCGGCGGCCGGTCTCTCGAGTCGCCGGGGCGCCGGCGCCGTTGTCGGCGCTCGGCCGGGGCATCCGGATCGGCTGCGGCTCGACGCTCGTCGGCCTGCGACAGCCGCCAGGCGAGGCCGGCGACGGCCACGTTGACGGCCATGGCCAGCAGGTACGCCCGGTCGAAGCCGAGCGCGAGCGGCAGCACGAACCCCGAGAGGAACGCGCCGGCGGCCGCACCGATGGTGTTGACCGCGTACAGCAGCGCGCCATGGCGGCCGAGTTCGTCCGGTCGTCGCACCAGGTGCTGGCCCAGGACCGGCAGCGTGCCGCCCATCAAGGCGGCCGGCGGCAGCAGCACGAGCGTCGCCAGGGCGACCCTGAACGCGTTGAAGGCGACGGGGCGGTCGACGAGCGCATCGTAGAGCGGACCGTAGAGCTGGAGGTAGACATCGAGGAGCACGAAGTACAGCGCCGCCGAGGTCGCGATGCCCAGCTCGATCCAGGCATAGGCCCGCAGGGGCGAGCGCAGTCGCGGCGACCAGCGTCCGAACACCGCACTGCCGACGGCGAGGCCGAGAAAGAAGACGGCGAGCGTCGTCGAGGCCGCGTACGCGGTGCTCCCGAACAGAAGGCTCAGCTCCTTGAGCCAGAGCACCTCGTAGACGAGGCTGGCCGCGCCGGACAGGAAGACGAGGCCGGCGAGCCGGCCGCGGCGCCGGGAATCGTCCGATCGGGGGAGTCGGGCCGCCGCCTGCATGACCGTCCGATGGTACACGTCCAGCCGGAAGCCCGACACGCGGAGGATCGGTGCGGGCCGGGTCGGAGCGCTAGGCGCGCGCGGACTCCTGCGCCCGCTGCCCCGCCCGTTCCGTCGAGGACTGCGGAGCGCTACGCGCGCGCGGACTCCTGGCGGTCGGTCGGGCGCCCGGCGGCGGTCGCGCCCGCGCCCGCGACCTCCGTGTCTTCCGTCCGCTCGCGCGCAAGGAGCGGCAGGCCGAGCATCGGCGGCACGGCGCGCAGTCGTTGTGACATGATGCGTGCACAGTGCGCGACAACCCGACGTCGGATGCCGTCAAGGCGAAGGCCCGCGACCTCGGCTTCGATCTGTGCGGGATCGCGCCGGCCGCCGGGTTCCCCGAGCTGGCCGCGCTGCGTGGATGGCTGGAACGGGGCTACGCCGGCGACATGGCGTACATGGCGCGTACCGCCGACCGCCGCGCCGACGTCCGCGCCGTGATGCCCTCGGCGCGCTCGGTCGTGGCGCTGGGAACCGTGTACAACACCGACCGGCCCGGCTCGACCGAGATCGGCGAGCCCGGCACGGCGCTGATCTCCCGCTATGCGTGGGGCGACGACTATCACGACGTCCTCGGCCAGCGCACTCGGGCCCTCGGCGCGTGGATGCGCGAGGCGCACGGCGGGCCCTGCGAGACGCGCGTCTACGTCGATACCGGTCCGGTGCAGGAGCGCGTGTACGCGCAGTACGCCGGCCTCGGGTGGATCGGCAAGAACACCTGCCTCATCAACCCCGACATCGGATCTTGGCTGTTCCTTTCCGAGGTTCTGTGCAGCGTCGCCCTCGATCCCGACCCGCCGGCCCTCGACCAGTGCGGCGCCTGCACGCTCTGTCTCGAGGCGTGTCCCACCGGCGCCTTCCCCGAGCCGGGGGTGCTCGACGCCACCCGCTGCCTGTCTTACCTGACGATAGAGACGAAGGGGGCCATTCCCTCGGGGCGGCGCGCCGACCTGGGAGCGCACGTCTACGGGTGCGACATCTGCCAGGAGGTCTGCCCCTACAACGCGGCGGCGCCCGTCAGCGACGACCCGGCGTGGCAGGCCCGACCCGCCCTCGACCGGCCATCCCTCGTCGATCTGTGGTCGCGGTCCGATTCGGGGCTGCGACAGGCCATCCGCAAGGGGCCGATGACCCGGGCCCGGGTGAAGCGGCTGCGCCGGAACGTGGCGGTGGCGATGGGGAACAGCGGCGCCCCCGCCGCCCGCGACGCGCTCGCCCCCGAGCGGTGCGCGAGCCGGGCCGACGCCGACTCGATCCGCGACCCGCTGGTGGCGGAGCACGTCGAGTGGGCGCGGGCGGAGCTGGGGCGGCGGGGCCGGGAGCCCCGGCCCCGGACTCCCTGAACGGTCGGCATCCTTGCCGTCGAGTCGAGTCTCGATCGTGTTCTCTCCACCGGCTCCGGAACCGGTCCCAGCCGCCGATTACCCGGGCCGGCATGTGTCGTCGGTCCGAGGCGCAGCCTCGTCAGGGCAGGAGTCGGGCTCCCGCGCGCGTCCTCGCGTGCACTATGATCAACGCGTGACGAACGGCAAGGACAAGTCGCTGGCGCCGAGGCTGTTGCTCTCGATGCCCCAGCTCCACGATCCGAACTTCCGGCGGACGGTGGTGCTGCTCTGCGAGCACGGCGAGGAGGGCGCCTTCGGCCTCGTGCTCAACCGGAAGACGGACACGCCGGTGTCGTCGGTCGTTCGGCTGACCCCCCCGGTCGCGGTCGACAACGGCCTGCAGCTCTGGATCGGCGGGCCCGTCGAGCCCGAGCGGGGCTGGATTCTGATGGGCCACGAACCGGCCGACGCCGAGTCCGTCGAGGTCTGCGACGGGCTCTACCTGTCCACGTCGCCGAACCTCCTGCGGCGGCTCCTCGAGGATCGCCCGCCTGACCGCACCCGCCTCTTGACCGGGTACGCCGGATGGGCGGCCGGCCAGCTCGATGCCGAGCTGTCCGCCTCCGCCTGGCTGATCGCCGACGTCCAGCTCGACCTGATCTTCGACGTTCAGGCCGCGCAGATGTGGGAGACGGCGATCCGCCGCCTCGGCGCCGACCCCACCATGCTGCAGATGGGCAGCGGCGTACACTGACCGGGGCCTGCCTAGACGCCGTGAACGGCCGGTATCCTCACGATTGAGTCGAGTCTCGGTCGCGTTCTCTTTCGCTGGCCGCAGAACTCGTGCCAGCCGCCGATTACCCTCACCGCCGACGACTACGCCGGGCTTGCATGCCTCGTCGGTCCGAGGCGCAGCCTCGTTAGGTTAGGTGCCCCGCCACCGTGGCGTGTGTCCGGCCTGTGAACGTGAACGTCCAGCTTGGCCGGCGCGACGACGCCTCTATTCCCGATGACCGTGGCGTGATCCAGTCGCGTTCCCGGTGTGCATCATGGCAAGGCGTGCAGGATCGCGTCGATCCGGCTCCGTTACCCGGTGCCCCGGCTCTTCAGCCATTCCAGCACATCGGTATCGAGGCGGATCGTCAACGGCGGTTCGCGAGGCGGAACGATCGCTGGCGACAACGGCGGACACGACCGCACGCCGCGACCCGCACCTGTTCCTATTGCCGGGGCAAGGCCGGATACCAGTCGCCGTCGCGGACCTCGATGGGCTCGCCGTCGAGGGCATCCCGCAGGGCCTGGATCGTAGCCGCGATCTGGTCCGCGTTGTCGGGGCGCGGCTGGTCGGGGGCGCCGAACCAGCGCGCCGTCGCGTTGTCGTAGTGGATGAGGTAGACGACCTGCGGCCCGAAGGTCTTGACGCACTCCGCCACCGGTATCGGCCGCATGCGGTCGACGGGGAGGTTCATGGGCATGAACGCCACGTCGATGTCCTCGAGGGCCTGGATCTCGGGGACGCACTCGCCCACGCCCGAGAAGAAGATCCGCTTCCCTCCCAGGGTGACGACATAGCCGTTCGCCTCGCCCTTCGGGTGCCACGGCTGACCGGGCGTCATGTCGTAGGCGGGGACCGCCTCCACCGGCACGCCGGCGAACACCCCCTGCTCACCGTTCGCGAGCACCGTGCCGTCGCCGAGACGGGCGTGGGCGCCCGCGGTCAGCACGACGGGGGCGCCGGGCTTGCGAAGCAGCTCGATGGCGGCCGGATCGAGGTGGTGGGCCGGGTCGTCGGTCACGAGGATCAGGTCGGCGGGCCTGGCCCCGGACAGGTCGGCGGCCGTCCACGGGTCGATGTGCACCACCGTGCCGGCGTGCTCGATCTGCACGCTCGAGTGGAGGATGGGGGTGATGATGACATCGCCGCCCTCGGCCGGGAAGCGGTCCGATTGCGCCGAGGCGGCGGCGGTGGTCAGCAACGCCGCAGTGAACGTCGTGGGCACGGTGAGCCGCATGGAGGACCTGCTTTCAGTGAATCCGATGACCCGTCCGTCGGGCCACGGCGATGGCCGCGGGTTGACCAGCGAACCGCGATCGGCCGCCGGCATCCAGCGAGGTCGGCGCCGTGGCGTTCCCAATCGTAAGTCCGCATGCTACGGCCGTTGCACGAGCGCCGTCAACGTCCCGAGCACGACATCATGGTTGGAATGCACGCGGGCTCGGCCCATCACTCCCCCCTCGGGGGGAATCGGCGTCGCGGGCGTCAGCGCCCCGCGTCACCGGTGGGGGGCGGCGCCGCGCCCGACTCTCCTGTCGTGCCTGTCGTGCAACCGTCAGCGCCCCGGAGCCGGTCGTGCAGGGGGCGCCGATCGTCGGCTCCGAGCCGCCCGCCCGCGCGTTGACGATTCCGCGCTCCACCAGCCAAACTAGTTGACCGTCCTTGAGAGAAGCTGCCCGTGTCGCGGGGCGTCTTCGGAGCGTTTGCCAGCAAAGGCCAGCGACAGGACGGTCAAGGAAGCTCTGGGATAGTCCACTAGCTCAGCCGCCAGGCGTCAGCTCGCCGGAGCGTGCGCCCCGAACATCGACATTGCGAGCGGAGGCGTGAACCGCGGGCGAGGGCGCCAAGCCGGTGGCTCGTGGGATGAATCAGGGGAGACTCCGCGCGGCGGCCCGGGTAGCGGGGTTCCGGCGACGAGGGAGGACTGGATGGGATTCGCAGAGGTCAACTATCTCGCCGTCGGCCTGTCCGCGGTGCTGTCGTTCGTGCTCGGCATGCTGTGGTACTCGCCCCTGCTGTTCGGCAAGGCCTGGATGGCGGGCCAGGGCTATACCGAGGCCGACCTCGAGGGCATGCAGTCCGGCATGGGGCCGACCTACGCCCTCTCGTTGGTCTGCTGGTTCGTGATGGCCACCATCCTGGCCGTGGTCGCCAGTCACTTCGGCGAGGGCGTCGGTCCGACGTTCCATGTCGGCCTGCACCTCTGGCTCGGGTTCTCGGCCACCGTCGGCCTGACGAACAATCGCTTCTCGGACAAGCCGCTCAGCCTGTGGGCCATCGACGGCGGGTATCAGGTGGCGTCCATCGGGGTGATGTCGGTGGTGCTGGGCCTCTGGCGGTAGCCGGCGCCGCCCCCGGTCCGCCCTACCCTCGGCGCCGCCGCCGCCCGAACCGTGGTCAGCGTCTCCGGCGACCGGCGGCGCCGTTCCCCCGCGCCGACCTTCGGGTCCGGGCGATGGCCTCCGGGCGCCGCGCGACTACAGCGTCTCCGGCGACCGGCGGCGCCGTTCCCCCGCGCCGACCTTCGGGTCCGGGCGATGGCCTCCGGGCGCCGCGCGACTACCATGCCTTGAGCATCCCTGCTTCGCCTCGTCATCCCGGTCCGGGCGATGGCCTCCGGGCGCCGCGAGGCGGGCGCGGCCGGATCTCTCTCTGCGACTTCGGCCCGGGCTCCCCGATCGGCCGCGCCGTGCTCAGCGCATCGTGTTCCGGTAGACGACGCCGCCCTTCATCACGAACCGAACGTTGCGAACGGCGGTGATGTCGGCGAGGGGATTGCCCGACACCGCCACGAAGTCGGCCTCGTAGCCCGGTGCGATTCGCCCGATGGCGTCGGCGAGCCCCAGCGATTCGGCCGCGAGGGACGTCGCGGAGACGATGGCGTCCATGGGATCCTGACCGCCGTCGCGGACGCGGTAGACGAGTTCGTCGGCGTTGCGGCCGTGGGCGCCGGCCACCGCGTCGGTGCCGTAGACCACCTTCACGCCGCCGTGGGCGAGGGTGCGGCGGAACGTCTCGTAGCCGGTGGTCCGGGCCTCTTCCATCAGCGCGAAGCCCTCCTCGGTGTAGTTGCCGCGGCCGATGAACCGGTCGCGGTGCTCGAAGTAGTTGGCCCACAGCGATCCGACGTGGGGATCCAGCCAGGTGCCGCGCTCGGCCATGAGTTCGATGACCGCGTCGTCGTAGCGGTTGCCGTGCTCGATGCCGCCGCAGCCCGCCTCGATCGTCGCGGTCAGTCCGTCGGTGCCGTAGGCGTGGACGACGGAGCGCAGCCCGACCGCCTGCGACTCCGTGCATACCGCGTCGAGCTGCTCGGGGGTCATCACCAGCCCGCCCCCCTCGCGGATGCTTGCCGAGGCGAACACCTTCACGACGTCCGCCCCGTCCTCCTTCAGGCGGCGCACGAAGGCGCGGATCTCGTCCGGCGATCCCGTGCCGGCCCTCACCGCGCGCAGCGAGGTGAGCACGCGGGGGCCGGGCAGGACCCCGCGGGCGATGGCGTCGCGGAGATCACGGTCGGCGGGGCTGCCGAGGCTCTGCACGGTGGTGAAGCCGGCCATCAGGGTCGCCCAGGCGTTCTCGGCCGCGTAGAGGATGGCCTGGGCCGGCGTCTCGTCCGGGTCGGGGTCGGCGCGCCCGTCGGCGTTGAAGTGCGAGGTCAGGTGCACGTGGGTGTCGATGAGCCCCGGCATCAGGGTGAGCCCGGACAGGTCGTAGGTGACGGCGCCGGGCGTTTCGTCCACCGCCGTGATGCGTGATCCGGTGACGCCCACGGTGACGTTCTCGCGCACGTTGCCGAGCCCGTCCAGGAGCCGGCCGGCCCGGATCGTGATCGTGTCCTCCTGCGCTTGGGCGGTGACCGCCGCCAGCAACACGCCGATTGCCGCCAGTGCCGTTCTCATGGGATCTCCTCTGGGTGTCACTTCCGACGCGGGGCGGTCACGACCGCTACCCCTCGTCCGTCAGCCGGTTCGAGCGAAACGCTCGCATGGCGCGGTGCGTCGTCTTCACGCGCCGCCGTTCCTCGAGCCGCGCCAGCTCGTCGCGGCGTCGTTGGACGGTCTCACGCTCTTGGCGCAGCCGGCGGAAGCTGTCGAGGCGGGCGGCGCTCAGGCGGCCCGTCTCGACCGCGCGCCGCACCGCGCACCGAGGCTCGCCCTCGTGGCCGCAGTCCCGGAACCGGCAGGTCTCGGCCAGCGCCCGGATGTCGTCGAACGCGTCGTCGAGGGCCTCCGTGTCTTCCCACAGCTGCAGCTCGCGCATGCCCGGCGTGTCGATGAGGAGACCGCCGCCCGGCAGGAGGATCAGCTCGCGCTGGGTCGTGGTGTGCCGGCCCCGGCCGTCCCGGCGCCGCACCTCGGCGGTCCGCTGCCGTTCGCGGCCCAGCAGGCGGTTGATGATGGTCGACTTCCCGACGCCGGACGAGCCGACGAGGGCGCCGGTCCGGCCAGGCGGGAGATGCTGCCGCAGGGGCTCGACCGCGCCTGGGCGCAACGCCTCCATCACGTGCAGGGGAGCCCCGGGGGCGAGGACCGCGGCGGCGGCGCGGCGGGCCTCGGGGTCTTGGCACAGGTCCGCCTTGTTGAGGACGAGGACGGGAGCGGCGCCGCTGTTCCGGATGGCGACCAGATACCGCTCGATCCGCCGAAGGTTGAAGTCGTCGTCAAGGTCGCTCACCAGCAGCACGGTATCGACGTTGGCGGCGACGAGCTGCCGGCGCGTCGGCTCTCCCGCCGCCTTGCGCGTGAAGCAGCGGCGCCGGGGCAGCACCGCCTCGATGGTCGCCGAGCCGCCGTTCGCGCCGGGACGGATGGCGACCCAGTCGCCGACCACCGGCCGGCCGTCGGGGCCGGCCGCGCGGTGCCGCAGCCTGCCCGCGACCTCGGCCATCACCTCCCCGTCGGTGGTGCGGAGCTGATAGAGGGCGTTGTGCGCGACCGCGACGCGGGCCGGCCGCAGGCCCCCGTCTGCGCACGCCTGGAAGGCGGTCGCGAACCGGTCGTCCCACCCCAGGGTCTCGAGCGTCAGCACATCGATGCGTTCCCGCGACCGGAACGGTTCCGGCCGTCTGGAATTCCGGCGGGCCGTGACGGCCCCGCCACGCGCTTCGGCGGCGCCCTCCCGACGCTACCGTCGGGCCTGGTTCCGGCCCGACGCGGGTGCAGGCCCGTTGGAGGTACGGGCTACTCGCTTCCGGTGTTCCGAGTGACCTGGGTCACGCCGCCCAGGAGGTACTCCAGGACGATGCGGTCGCCCGGCTCCAGGGTCTGATCGACAGCCTCGGGCCCCACCCGCGCCATCAGCACCTGACCGTCCGGATCGTCGGCGTCGTTGAAGAAGACGTCCCACGACACTTGGCCGTGCATGCTGATGGGCTGGATCTTCCGGAGGATGCCGGGACGTGTTCCCTTCAACATGGTCCGATCTTACCTTGGCTCGGGCTCCGAGTGCTTCCGGGCGGGGCCGGTTCTCCGGGGGAATTTCCGCGACCGGTCAGGGGGAGCGCTCGGAGAGCGGCAGGGTCGGATGCCGGGGGTCGGACGGGGCGTCTTCCTCCGCCGACAGCTTGTGCATGGTCACCCCGAGCAGGCGGACGGGCCGGTCGCCGGCCTCGGTGCGGTCCAGCAGCCGCCGCGCCCGCAGCACGATCTGCTCGGCGTCGCGGGTGGCGGGGTCCGCGCTGTGGCTGCGGGTGACGGTGGTGAAGTCCGAGTAGCGCACCTTGATGGTGACGGTGCGGGCGGCGAGCCCCTTGCGATCGAGCCACGCCGCCCCGCGCCGCGCCAGCCCGTCGAGCTCGCGGCGGATCTCGTCCGGGTCGGTGAGATCGGTCGGGTAGGTGTGCTCGGCGCTGGACGACTTGACGACGCGGTCGGGGGTGACGGGACGGTCGTCCCTTCCCTCGGCGAGCCGGCGCAGCCAGTCGATGCGGCGGCCGACCGCGCGCCGGAGCACCTGGGGGTCGGCGGTGCGCACGTCGACGAGCTTGACCACCCCCGCCGCCCGGAGCCGCTTGGCGGTGACGGGGCCCACGCCCCAGAGCGCCTCGACCGGGAGCTGACGCAGGAAGGCGTCGACCCGTTCGACGGGGATGACGGTCAGGCCGTCCGGCTTGTCCCAGTCGGAGGCGATCTTCGCGAGGAACTTGTTGGGCGCGGCCCCGGCCGAGACGGTCAGGGCGGTCTCGTCGCGGATCCGCCGCTTCAGTCGCCGCGCCACCGTCGTGGCCAGAGGCTCGTTCCAGGCGTTGCGGGTCACGTCGAGGTACGCCTCGTCGAGGGCGAGGGGCTCGACGAGGGGGGTGACCGAGCGGTACACGTCGAAGATGCGGTCCGAGATCGACCGGTAGCGGGCGAAGTCGGGGGACACGACGACCAGCTCCGGGCACCGGCGCATCGCCCGCGCCATCGACATCGCCGAGCGCACCCCGAACGCCCGCGCCTCGTAGCTGGCGGCCGCGACCACCCCGCGCCGGTCCGGCCGCCCCCCGACCGCGACCGGGCGACCGCGCAGCGACGGGTCGTCGCGCTGTTCCACCGACGCGTAGAACGCATCCATGTCGAGGTGCAGGATGCGGCGCACGGGAGAAGCCACGGCGAAAGTCTATACTTGATCTCTCCATCATGGCCGACGATAAACCGCAGAATACCCGAACGCGACCGCTCGCCTCGTCCGGCGCCTGGCAGGAGGCGCGGTCCCTCGTGTACGCCCACCGCTACCGGCTCGCGCTCGGCTTGGCGCTGATGATCATCAGCCGGACGGCCGGCCTCGTGCTGCCGTGGATGTCCGGCTACGTGGTCGACGACGTCATCGCCCGCGGCCGGGCCGACCTCCTCGTGCCGCTGGCCCTGGCCGCGGCCGGGGCCACCCTGGTCCAGTCGGGCGCCGGTTTCGCGCTGTCGCAGGTGCTGGGGGTGGCGGCGCAGCGGGCCATCACCGAGATGCGCAAGCGCGTGCAGCGGCACGTGACCCGGTTGCCCATCGGCTACTTCGATTCGACGCAGACCGGTGTCCTCATCTCGCGGGTGATGACCGACGCCGAGGGAATCCGCAACCTCGTGGGGACGGGGCTGACCCAGCTCGCCGGCGGGTTCATGACCGCGACCGTCGGCATCGGCGTGCTGTTCTATCTGAACTGGCGCCTGACCGCGGTGACCCTGTTCATTCTCGTGATCCTCGGGGCGGCGATGGCGATGGCGTTCTCCCGGCTGCGGCCGCTGTTCCGCGAGCGCGGGAAGATCAACGCCGAGGTGACGGGGAGGCTCGCCGAGACCCTCGGGGGAGTGCGCATCGTCAAGGCCTACAACGTCGAGAAGCGCGAGCAGCGCGTGTTCGCCGCCGGCGTCCACCGTCTGCTGCGGAACGTGGCGAAGACCGTGACCGGGGTCTCCGCCACCACGTCGGCCGCCTCCCTCGCCATCGGCGTCATCGGGGCGCTGATGATCGTCATGGGGGGGCAGGCGATCATCGCCGGCGACTGGACGGTCGGCGACCTGCTGCGGTACCTGCTGTTCACGGGGGTGGTGGTGGCCCCGGTCATGCAGATCGCGTCGATCGGCACCCAGATCACCGAGGCGTTCGCGGGGCTCGACCGCATTCGCGAGATTCTCGGCACCCCGACCGAGGTCGACGAGGATGCGTCGCGACAGCCGGTGGGCCGGATTGAAGGCCGCGTCGCCCTCGACCGGGTCACGTTCTCCTACACCGAAGGGACGCCGGTGCTGAAGGACGTCTCGCTGGAGGCGCCGGCCGGCAGCACCACCGCCCTCGTGGGGTCGAGCGGGTCGGGGAAGAGCACCCTGGTCAGCCTGATCATCGCCTTCAACCGCCCGCAGGCGGGGCGCGTGCTCGTCGACGGGCGCGATCTCGCCGACGTGCGGCTGGCCGAGTACCGGCGGCAGCTCGGGGTGGTGCTGCAGGAGAACTTCCTCTTCGACGGGTCCGTGGCCTCCAACATCAGCTTCGTGCGGCGCCACGCCACGCGGGCCGAGATCGAGGCGGTGAGCCGCATCGCCCACTGCGACGAGTTCATCCGCGGCTTCCCCGACGGCTACGACACCATCGTGGGCGAGCGCGGCATCAAATTGTCAGGCGGGCAGCGTCAGCGGGTGGCCATCGCCCGCGCGATACTCGCCGACCCCCGCATCCTCATCCTCGACGAGGCGACCTCCAGCCTCGACAGCGAGAGCGAGGCGCTGATCCAGGACGGGCTGCGGGCGCTCCGGCAGGGCCGCACGACGTTCGTCATCGCTCACCGGCTGTCGACCATCCGCAGCGCCGACCAGATTCTCGTGCTCGAGGCGGGCGAGGTCGTCGAGCGGGGGACCCACGCCGAGCTGTATGCGGCGGGCGGCCGCTACCGCGAGCTTCACGACACGCAGTACAACATCGAGCAGGATCGCTTCATCAACCCCGGCGAGGACTTCACCCCCGAGCCCGAGCTGGTGGCCGCGTCGGGCGGGCACGGGTCGGGTGGGGCGACGGGCGGCCGCGCGTGATGGGGTGGATCGCCGGTGGGTTACAGCCGGTGGGTTACAGTAGAGCCATGACGACACGACTGCTGGCCGGGAGCATCGCCTGCGGCGTCGCGCTGGGGCTGGCCGCGGCGGTCCAGACGTCCGGCCGGGCGCAGGGGACGGGGACTATCCTCGGGGTCGTTACGATGGCCGACCCGCCGCCGCCAGCCACCCTCGAGGTGAACGCCGACCAGGCCGTCTGCGGCGACAGCGTCCCCGACGAGGCCATCGTCGCCGACGCGGATGGCCACGTGGCGAACGCCGTCGTGCGGCTGACCGGCGTGGCGTGGCCGGCCGGGCGGCCGTCGCCCCGCATCGACAACGCGGGCTGCCTCTTCGTGCCGCGCGTGCAGGTCGCCCCCACCCGCAGCCAAGTGCTGGTGACGAGCCAGGACGACACCCTGCACTCGACCCACACCTACGACGACCGGAACCGCACCGGCTTCAACATCGCCATGCCGTTCCCCGGCCTCGAGGTCAACCGGCCACTGCGCCGCCCCGGCGTGGTGCGCGTCGAGTGCGACTCGCACGGCTGGATGCGGGCCTGGATCGTCGTCAGCAACGACCGCGGCGCCGTGAGCGGCCTCGACGGCGTCTTCGTGCTCGAGGACGTGCCGGCCGGCGACCACGAACTGACGGTCTGGCACGAGCAGCTCGGCGCGGCGCCCCGGACGGTGACCGTCCGCGGCGGCGAGACCACCGAGATCGCCATCGTCCTCGGGCCGCAATAGGGCGGCCCCGGGTCACCCGCCCGGAAGTCGGACCACCCTCGACGGAATGGAAGCATGGCCCACCAATACGTCTACACGATGCACCGGCTCGGCAAGGCCTACGGCCCCGGGCAGGAGGTGCTGAAGGACATCTCGCTGGCGTTCCTGCCCGGCGCCAAGATCGGCGTGCTCGGGCTGAACGGGGCGGGCAAGAGCACGCTGCTGCGGATCATGGCGGGGGAAGTGAGCGACTTCAGCGGCGCCGCGGTCGCCTCCGAGGGGGTCAGCGTCGGCTACCTGCCGCAGGAGCCGCGATTGAACCCGGACAAGACCGTCAAGGGCAACGTGGAAGAGGGCGTGGCCGAGCACAAGGGCCTGCTCAAGCGCTACGACGCGGTGACCGCGAGCTTCAACGAGGGCCTGACCGGCGACGAGCTGCAGGACGCCATGGACGAGCAGGGGCGCCTGCAGGACGAGATCGAGGCGGCCGGGGCGTGGGACCTCGACTCGCGGGTCGAGCAGGCGATGGACGCGCTGCGTCTGCCGCCGCCGCGTTCCGCCGTCACCCACCTCTCGGGCGGCGAGCGGCGCCGCGTCGCGCTGTGCCGGCTGATGCTGCAGGCGCCCGACCTCCTGCTGCTCGACGAGCCCACGAACCATCTCGACGCCGAGACGGTGGCGTGGCTCGAGCGGCACCTGCAGCAGTACAAGGGCACGGTGGTCGCGATCACCCACGACCGCTACTTCCTCGACAACGTGGCCGGCTGGATTCTCGAGCTCGACCGCGGCGCCGGCATCCCGTGGGAGGGCAACTACTCGTCGTGGCTCGAGCAGAAGGAGCGGCGGCTCGAGATCGAACAGAAGCACGAGACCCGCCGCCGCCGCACGCTGGCCCGCGAGCTGGAGTGGATCCGCATGTCGCCGCGGGCCCGGCAGGCCAAGGGCAAGGCGCGGTTGAACGCCTACGAGGATCTGCTGAACCAGGACGCGGCGGAGCGCATCGAGTCGGCCGAAATCTACATCCCGCCCGGCCCCCGGCTCGGGGACGTGGTGGTCGAGGCGCGGAACCTGCGCAAGAGCTACGGCGACACGTGCCTCATCCAGGACCTGAGCTTCTCCCTGCCCCCGGCCGGCATCGTCGGCGTGATCGGGGCCAACGGGGCCGGCAAGACCACCCTGTTCCGGATGATTACCGGTGAGGAGGCGCCCGACGCCGGCGCCCTGACCCTCGGCGAGACCGTCGAGCTCGGCTACGTCGACCAGGGCCGAGAGCTCGACCCCGACCGGACGGTCTGGGAGACCGTCTCGGACGGCGACGACGACATCCAGCTCGGGTCGCGGCGGGTGGCCTCGCGCGCGTACTGTTCGTGGTTCAACTTCAGGGGCCGCGACCAGCAGCGCACCGTCGGCACCCTCTCGGGGGGCGAGCGCAACCGCGTGCATCTCGCCCGCCTGCTGCGCGGCGGGGCCAACCTGCTGCTGCTCGACGAGCCCACCAACGACCTCGACGTCGACACCCTCCGCGCCCTCGAGGACGCGCTCGTCGCGTTCGCCGGGTGCGTCGCCGTCATCAGCCACGACCGGTGGTTCCTCGACCGCATCGCCACCCACATCCTCGCGTTCGAGGGCGACAGCCAAGTCGTCTGGTTCCAGGGCAACTACCAGGACTACGAGGCCGACCGCCGCCGCCGGCTCGGCTCGGCCGCCGCCCAGCCGCACCGCATCAAGTACCGCCGCCTCGTGCGGGCGTGAGTCGGTGTCGGGCGCCGCCCGCCGTATTGCCGCCGCGGAGGCTCGGCGGTCGGCGGGATGTGGATCCGGCGAGCCGGCTCGTCTCGCGGGCAGGGTCGCGACGACACGGCCGGGACGAGGTCAGTCGCGAGCCTCGATTCAACCCGCGCTTGTGCTTGCCGCCAGCACGTCGCGACGACACGGCCGGGACGAGGTCAGTCGCGAGTGCGGACCAGGTGGAGAACGATAGCGGCGACGAAGCAGGCGGCCCCGACGAGGTCGGTGGCGGTGGTGGCGTAGAACAGGAACAGGCCGCCCGCGACGGCGAGGGTGCGCTCGGCCGTCGTCGCCGCTTGCCGCAGCCAGCCGCCGAGACCCATGGCGAGGGCGAGGATGCCGATCGCGGCGGTGAGGGTGGTGCGGGCGATATCGGCCAGCGGGGCCTGCAGCAGGACGCCCAGCCCCTCGGGGCTGAGGGTGAACGCGAACGGCACGAGGAACGCGGGCAGCGTGTACTTCCAGGTCAGCATCATCGTCTTGAACGGGTTGCCGCCGGTTATGGCGGCCGCCGCGAAGGGCGACAGCGCCGTCGGGGGGCTGACCTCGGAGAGCACCGCATAGTAGAAGATGAACATGTGGGCGGCGACGTCCGGCACCCCGACCAGCGACAGGGCCGGTGCGATCATGACCGCGGCGATGATGTAGGACGCGGTCACCGGGACTGCGAGGCCGAGCATCCACACCGCCACCGCCGCGTAAACGACGGTGAAGAACAGGTTGCCGCCGGCCAGATCGACGATGATGCTCGAGATCTTCAGCCCGAGCCCGGTCAGGGTCACCACGCCGACGATGATGCCCGCCGTCGCGGTGGTGGCGGCGACCGCGAGCACCGCCCGGCCCCCTGCTTCCAGCGCGGTGGTCAGGCGTGACGGCCGCAGTGCCGTCTCGCGGCGGACGAAGCTCAGCACGATGGCCAGCATCGTGGCCAGGAAAACCGCCCGGAACGGGGTCATGCCCGACACCAGGAACACCACGATGGCGATGAGGGGCAGGAACTGGTAACCCGACTGCCGGGTCAGCGTCCCCACCGACGGCAGGTCCACGTCGACCGCCTTCGTCCCCAGCCGCCGCGCGTCGGCCTCGATCATGAGGACGATCGATAGGTAGTAGAGCACCGCAGGCACGATGGCCATCGCGATGACCTGCAGGTAGGTGATCTGCAGGAACTCGGCGATGAGGAACGCCGCCGCCCCCATCGTCGGGGGGGCGAGGATGGCGCCGATGCCGCTCGCCGACAGGATGCCGCCGCCGATCTCGGGCGAGAACCCGGCCCGCCGCAGCATCGGCCATGCCACCGCCCCCAGGGTCACGGTGGTCGCGACGCCGCTGCCCGACACGGTGCCGAGGAGGAAGCCGGACATGGTGACGGTGCGCCCCGGCCCCGCCCCGCTCGACGAGCGGCCGAATGCCGACATCGTCCAGGTGATGAAGAACTGACCGGCCCCCGAGTGCTGCAGCATCGCCCCGAAGATGGTGAACAGCACGATGTAGCTCGAAGCGACGTTCAGGGGCACCCCGAAGATGCCCTCCAGGGTCATGTAGAGGGTGCCCACCAGCCGTTCGATCGAGTACCCGCGGTGCGCGAAGATCTCGAGCCCCATGAGCTCGAGCAAGGGTCCGTAGTAGCCGTAGAGCAGGAAGGCGATGGCGGTGGCGGGCAGAATCCAGCCCACCGTGCGCCGGGTCGCCTCGAGCACCAGCAGCGTCGTGATCGTGCCGAACACGATGTCGGGTCCGCTGGGGGTCGCGGCCCGGTAGACGAACTGGTCGAAGTCGACGACGGGCCATGCCAGTACGAGGACGGAAGCCGCGGCGAGGGTCCAGTCGACGGCCGCCACCCGGCCGCGCCAAGCGGGGATCGCGGGGTAGAGCACGAACGTGAGGACCAGCGTGACGAGGAGGAAGCTGACCCGGTAGATCTGCGGCTGAACGATGCCGACGACCCAGTAGAGCGCGTAGAGGGATAGGCCCGCCGCCAGCACCGTCACCAGGCGGGCCGGAAACCCGCTCAACCGCCGGGTCGGGACCTCGGCGTCGGGGTCGTCGCGCAGGGCGGCCGGCGGCGGGGCGGCTGGATCGGCCAGGGGGATCTCCCGGTTCGTATCGTCGGCGACGTGACCCGGCGACACGCGAACCCGCTACGCGGGTCCGCGGGAGCGGGCCGACGGGCAAGGGTACTCGCTAAGGCGGTCCGTGGAAAGGGATAGTTGGCGTCGATCCTGATGCGATTCGCGCGGCTTCGGCGGGCTGGGCGCCAGGGGGCCGCCGCGCGGCATTCCGCCGGCTTCGGTCCTACGATCCGGGCCAGGCCCCCTGCTCCTCGTAGTACCGGACGGCGCCGGCGTGGAACGGCACCGTCGACCCGGTCACGGCGCCCTCGACGGACAGCTTCTCGGCCTCGGGGTGGATGGCGGCCAGCTCGTCCTGGTGGTCGAACAGGGCCTGGGTGATCCGGTAGGCGAGGTCCTCGGACATCTCCTCGTGCACGACCAGCACGTTGGCCACCCCGACCGCCTCGACGTCCCCGCTCATGCCGGGGTAGGTGGTGGCGGGAATGGTGACGCCGTGGTACACCGCGTCGCCGTAGTGCTCGTGGAGGAACGGCAGGGTGTCGGTGTTGGACACGAGCTTGACGGTCCGGCCGGGGGTCGAGGCGAGGTCGAGGACGGAGCCGGTGGGGATGCCGCCGCTCCAGAAGAACGCGTCGATCTTGTCGTCCTTGAGGGCGTCGACCGACTGCGCGGCCCCCAGGCTCTGCTTGCGGATGTCGGCGTCCGGGTCGAGGCCGACCGCCTCGAGCACGCGCAGGGCGGTGATCTCGGTGCCGCTTCCCGGCGCCCCCGTCGACACGACGCGGTCGCGGAGGTCGGCCACGGTCTCGATGCCCTTCCCTTCGAGGGTCACGAGCTGGTTCAGGTTGTCGTAGAGCACCGCGAGGGCCCGTGCCGGCACCGTGCCGAAGTCGGCGAACGCGCCGCGCCCCTGCGCCGCGTCGTCCAGCGAGTCGGCGAGGACGAACGCCAGGTCGGCGCCGCGGGTCGAGATGAATTTCAAGTTGTCGACGGTCCCCGCCGTGACCTCGGCGGTCGCCTCGACGCCCTCGAGGTGGTCGCTGATGACCTTGGCGACGCCGCCGCCATACGGGTAGTAGACGCCCCCGGTGCCGCCGGTGGCGACGGACAGCCGTTCGGTGAGGCCCCCGGCGCCCTGCGGGTTGCAGGCGACCATCGCGACACCGGCGGCCACGGCCGGCGCGGCGAGCACGCGCATGACGGAGCGGGACACGGTCGTCGAGCGGTTCTTCATCACAGTGGCACCCCCAACCTGGAAGCCGTCGCCGAACGCGACCGCAGCGTCGCGCTGCGGACCCCGAATGCCGCCCAACCCACCTGCGGGCGTCCGCGCCGTTCGCGGCGCGCACTCTCGGCGGCCGCTACGGAGCCCCTATTCTAGCAGGCCGGCGCGGTGCGTCGTGACTAGGCGGACGACCCGGAGGGCCATCGGGTTGACGTCCCGACCGAAGACGTCGCAGCCCAGCCGGTCGGCTTCGAAGAGCGGCGTCTCACCGCCCTTGAACGGGTCGACGACCCGCACGCCGTGCTGTCCATGCGGGTCGAGTAGGCCGAAGGCAGCGGCGGCGCCGCGAACGCCGAGACTAGGATCGTGCCGGCCTCAGCGGTCGCGGGAACCGGCATGAACCGGCCGCCGATGCGGTCGCGGGCCCTTTCTCCGCCGGCAGCCCTTCCGTCGCCCAACTCGCCGCCGAGGCGCGCCGAGTCGGAGACGAGCCGATCCGGCATGGCCGGCATGCTCCCGCGAGTCGTACGATCGGGGCTCGCCGTCGGACCCCCGACATCCTATGATAGTCGGAGCGCGGCCGAGGTCGGCGCCGGGTCCGGGGCGCCGGGGAGGCTGCGCGCGACGACCCATGGAGTCCGTGATGCGTTCCCGCGCCGTTCGCTGCATGCTCGCGGCGCTGGCGGGGGTGGCCGCCGCCTGCGCCTCCCCGTCAGCGGTCGGCCAGGGCGATTCGGGCCTGCGGTTCGTGGTCACCCTCGACCCGTCGCTGCCCCCCCAGCCGCCGGGACGGCTGCTCGTGGTCCTGGTTCCCGCCGGCCGGCCGGCGGCGGAGCCGCGGTCCCTCATCGGCCGGGCCGGGTCCCGCGCCGTGCCCACGTTCGGCGTCGACGCTCCGCCCCTCGCGTCGGGCGACACCGTCACCGTCGAGGCTTCCGCGGCGGCGTTTCCTCTCGAGTCCCTGCGGCATCTGCCCGCCGGCGAGTACCGGGCGCAGGCGGTGCTGGTCACGAACCCCGACCTCCGCCACCCCGGCGCGCCCGGCAATCTCTTCGGGGACGTCCGGCGGGTAGACCTCGACCCGGGGCGGCCCGACGCGGTCCAGCTTCGGCTGACGCAACGCATCCCCGACGAGCGACTGCCCGACGACACCGGACTCCTGCGCTTCGTCCGGATCCGCTCGGAGCACCTGACCGCGTTCCACGGCCGGCCCATTCACCTGCGCGCCGGCGTGATCCTGCCGCCGGGGTACGACGAGGCCTCGGGTCGGCGCTATCCGCTGCGGGTCCGCATCGGCGGCTATGGCGCACGCTACACGGGGGTGCGGCGGATGATGCGCCCCGGGTCGCCGTTCAGGACGGCGTGGCTCGACCCCGATGCCCCACGCTTCGTCCTCCTGCACCTCGACGGGTCGGGGCCCTGGGGCGACCCCTACCAGGTCGACTCCGCCAACAACGGTCCCTACGGCGCCGCCGTCACCGACGAGCTGATTCCCCACGTCGAGGAGCGGTTCCGGGTCGGCGGCTCCGCGGGCGCCCGCGTCCTCGACGGCGCGTCGACGGGGGGATGGGCGGCCCTCGCTCTGCAGGTCTTCTACCCCGACTTCTTCGGCGGGGCCTGGGCCTCATGCCCCGACAGCGTCGACTTCCGCGCCTTCCAGCTCGTCGACGTCTACCGCGGCGGCAACGCCTACGTGGACGCCGACGGGCGCGAGCGGCCCAGCGCCCGGAACCCCGACGGGAGCACGCGGTTCAGCATGCGCCACGAGCTGCGGATGGAGAACGTGCTCGGGGCCGGCGACGACTGGAGCCGGTCGGGCGGCCAGTGGGGGGCGTGGAACGCGGTCTACGGCCCGCGCGGCGCCGACGGCCTCCCCGTCCCCCTCTGGGACCCCGCGTCGGGCGAGATCGACACCGAGGCTGCCGCGCATTGGGAGGGCTACGACCTGCGCCTCGTGCTCGAGCGGAGGTGGGACACGCTGGCGCCGAAGCTGCGCGGCCGGTTGAACATCTGGGTCGGCGACATGGACGACTACTTCCTGGAGGGCGCGGTGCGCCGCCTCGACGCCTTCCTGCGGGACCGGCCGTCCATCGAGGCCCGCATCGTCTACGGCCCCCGCCGCGGCCACTGCTGGACCGGCATCTCCCCGGCCGAGATGATGCGCGAGATGGCCGCCCAGGTGGAGCGAGACTCGCGTTAGCGCCGAGCCACCTCGCCGCGCATCTAAATTCCCGCTCAGCTCGCGCGGTCCCGCGCCGGCGAGCCGCGCCGAGCTGGTGTTATAGTTGCGGGCCTGTATTTGTGAGGCCGCCGGTGGTGGCTTCACGTCGCCGGAGTGGGAGTTGACCATGCAGCCGTCGGAGTCTCGGTATGTTCTCGTTCTTCTTTGCCTGGCCGGTCTCTTGCCGGCCGTGTTCGCGCCCGCCCCGGCCCTCGCCCAGGGTGAGGCGGGCATCGCGGGCACGGTGGTGGACGACGTCGGGGGCGTGCTGCCTGGCGTGACCGTCGAGGCCAGCAGCCCGGCTCTGATCGAGCAGGTGCGCACGGTGTTCTCGGACGGCGCCGGGAACTACCAGATCACGAACCTGCCGTCGGGGACCTACTCGGTGCGGTTCACGCTGCCGGGGTTCGCCAGCGTGGTTCGCGAGGGCATCCTGCTGCAGGGCGCGTTCGTGGCCGACATCGACGCCGCGATGGCCGTCGGCGGTCTCGAGGAGACGGTGATGGTCGAAGGCGTCGTGCCCCTGGTGGACGTCAGAACCACGCGGCAGCAGACGGTCATGCCGGCCGAGCGCGTCAACGTGCTGCCGGGTGCGGCGGGCATCACCAGCGCCGCCGCCTACGTGCCGGGGACGACCCTCGGCGAGACCCTCGTCCCGAACGACGACAACTACAACAACCTGCCCAGCCTGCACGGCTCCGACCCCCTCGACGGCCAGCCCGCCATCGACGGCATCAAGACCGGAGGACAGCTCCAGGGGCGGAACGAGTGGGGCGCCGGCGTCGGCGGCGTCACCAACGAGGCGATGGTCACCGAGGTCGTCTTCGACACCTCGTCGCAGTCGGCCGAGTACGCCCAGAGCGGCGTGCGGACGAACGTGGTGCCCAAGGCCGGCGGCAACGAGTTCTCGTACAACTTGTTCATGAGCGGCACGAGCGGCGGCTTCCAGTCGGACAACCTGAGCCAGGAGCTGAAGGACCTGGGCTTCGAGTTCGCGCCCATCGACTATCGCTACAGCTTCAACCCCGCGGTGGGCGGGCCCATCGTCGAGGACAAGCTGTGGTTCTTCGCCTCGATGATCGAGAACCGCAGCCGGCAGTACGTCCTCGACCGGTTCTGGGACCTCGACGAACCGTCGACCCCCGACGGCGTCACCGCCGACGACCTGCGGGCGTACACGTGGAGCAAGAACGGCAACTACAACATCCGCCTCACGCACCAGGCCACCCAGCGCCACAAGTTCACGTGGAGCTACTTCCAGGAGCCGAAGTCGTCGCTTTCCAGTCAGGAATTCGCCTGGGCCGGCCGCGCGAACCCGGAGGCCTGGTACACGTTCGACGGGAACCCGACGCGCATGCTGACGGGCCGATGGACGGCGCCGGTGACGAACCGGCTGCTCCTCGAGGCGCACGGCTCGTTCATGCAGGCCGACGTCAACACCTACCCGGTGGACCACGGCGGGGCGCCGCGGATGCCGAGAATCGACTGGGCGCTGGGCACCATCTCGGCCAGCTCCTTCCAGAACCACCACAACCACGACTTCCACCGCCGCCTGAACGCGTCGCTGTCCTACGTGACGGGCTCGCACAACTTCAAGGCCGGCCTGAACTTCGCGAACAACAGGACGGCCCTGGCCTTCACGGGGCCGGGTGACCTGTACACGGGCTACTTCTTCAACGGGTTCCCGGTCGGCGTGACGGTGACCGGAAACGGAAACCAGCGACAGGGGATCACCCAGGACTGCGACTGCGGCGTCTACGTACAGGACGCGTGGACGATGGACCGTCTGACCGTCAACGCCGGCATCCGGTACGACTGGTTCCAGAGCTCCGTGCCGGGGGGAACGCGTGACGCCGGCTGGTTCGCGCCGGCGCTGACCTTGCCCGACCCCGTCGTCGAGAACATCCCGAATTGGCAGGACGTCAACGCCCGGTTCGGCGTCGCGTTCGACCTGTTCGGCGACGGCTCGACGGCCGTGAAGTTCTCGGGGGGGCGGTACATCGCGAACGAAGGGACCGGGGTCACTCAGGGGTACAATCCCATCTATCCCTACAACCTGTTCGACTATCGACCGTGGACGGACCTCAACGGGGACGGGACCGTGCTCAACCCCGACGGGACGCCGCAGCTCGACGAGATCGGACCCTCGAACAACCCGAACTACGGGTTGTCGACCATCACGACCACGTATGACCCCAACCTGCCGCGGGCCAGCAACTGGGAGTTCTCGGGCGGCGTCGAGCGCCAGCTCGGGGCCGGCTGGGCGCTGAGCGGGATGTGGCACCGGCGCACTTACACGAACTTCGACTGGTTCGACAACCTGAACACGTCGGCCGACGACTGGTTCCTTGCGGGTACGTGGACCGGGCCGGACGACCCCGCCCTTCCCGCCGCCGCCCGCGGCGTGCAGGTGCCCATCTACGTCACCGACCCCAGCCTCGACATCCAGACCGGGAATGACCTCCATACCCTGGCGTCCGGGGACTACCGGATCTGGAACGGGTTCGAGGTGATTCTCGACGGGGAGCTTCCCCGCGGCGGCTTCATGACCGCGAGCGTGACCGCCGGCACCAACAAGAACCACTTCTGCAACGCGGGCAACGTCGAGAACCCCAACGCCCTCCGGTTCTGCGAGACGCGGATGCCGTACCGGCCCATGGCCAAGCTGTCGGGGGCGTTGCCGCTGCCGTTCGACACCATGATCTCGGGGCTCGTCCAGGTGTTTCCGGGCGCGCCCATCCGCGCGACCTATGAGATCAACGCGGTCGATTTCCCCGCTCTCGTGAACCTCGGGGACCCCGACCAGGCCAACCCGAACCTCGAGGTCAACCTGATCGAGCCGGGCACGGTGTTCGAGGACTACACCACCGAGATGCAGTTGCGGTTCTCGAAGGTGGTCACCATCAACGATGTCCGCACGCGGTTCTACATGGACGCGACGAACATCACCAACCGGGCTCGGGTCACGGCCCGGAACCGGGCGTACGGCGGCGGGGGCGTCAGGAATCCGGACTTCCTCCGGATCAACAGCATCGAGCCGGGCCGAAGGTTGTCGTTCGGCATGCAGATGTACTTCTAAGGGTCGACCGGCCGGGGGCGTCAGTGCTCCGAGCGTCTCTTGCCGAGGTTGCGATGCATTGCTCCCACCGGTTTCTCCACGGCGTGTCCGCCGCCGCGATCCTGCTGATCGGCCCGCCCGAGGGCCTTGCGCAGAACGAAGAGGGCCGCATTCAGGGCCGGGTGTTCATCGAGGGCACCCGCGACCCCGTCGTCGGCGCCTTCGTCCGGGCCGACCCTCCACTCTTCTCGCCCAACGGCGACCGGCTGCAGATGGCCGAGGCCCTGGAGACCCTGACCGACGACGACGGCCGCTTCGCGCTGACGTGGATGCGCAGCGGCATCTGGAACACGATGGTCATGGCCGAGGGCTACGAGGACGCCATGCTGCGCATCGAGGTGATGCAGAACCGGTCGAACGCGTGCACGCCGACCAGGCTGCAGAACTGCGTGCAGCCCATCGAGTACTACATGGTCCCGCTGAAGGCGGACGCGGAAGACCAGGTCGGGTCGTTCCTGGCCGGGCTCGACGTCGAGGAGACGGAGCTGGACCGGACCGTGGCCGAGCTGGGCGCGGCCGATGACGCCTACAACCGCCAGGACTACGGGACCGCCATCGACGGCTACTCGCGGCTGCTCGCGAGGTGGCCGCAGATGGTTACGCTGCACCAGGACATCGGCGACGCCCACCGGGCCCTGGCCCGGTACGAGGAGGCCATCGCGGCCTACGAGCGCTATCGGGCGGCGGCGCCGGACGACAGGGCCATCGAGAGGAAGATCGCGCGGGCGCAGCTCCTGTTGGGCGACCTCGCCGCGGCCCGGGATCTCGCCGCCGCCGGGGGCGATGCGTCGCCCGAGGACCTCTACAACCTCGGGGAGGTCGCGTTCAGCGAGGGCGACGTCGCCGCCGCCGCCGATTGGTACGAGAAGTCCGCCGCCGCCGACCCCGCGTGGGCGCCCCCCGTCTTCAAGCTCGGCATGGTGGCCCTGAACCGGGGCGACATCGAAGGCGCCAAGGCCCTGTTCCGGCAGGTCGTCGACCTCGATCCCGACTCGGAGGAGGCGGCGCAGGCCCAGGGAATGATATCGGCGCTGCCTTGACGGGGGTCTGTCGAGGTCGGCGCGAGCATCGCGACCCGGGTCCGTGACATCGACGTCCCACCGCGACCCCGGTCTGCGCGGTCTCGCAGCCGGTGCGCGCTTGGCGACAGCCCCCGGGCATGTCGGGTGGCGCCGGCGCGTCACCCCGAGTCGGATCGAGCTGGTCGCCGGCAGCGACGGAGTTTCTACAACCGGAGGTTCTCGACATGACGGCCCGAACCACGCGTCGCTCCGTCGTCGGCATTCTCGCCGCCCTCGCCCTCGTCGCGTCCGGCGTGCCCGGGACGAGCCTAGTCGCCCGGGCGCAGACGCAGTCGTTCTTCGTCAGCTTCACCGACGCCGAGGGCGCGCCCGTCACCGACATGAACCGCACGGAGGTGTTCGTCGAGACGGACGGCGAGCGCAGCGAGGCCCTCGGCCTCGAGCCGGTCCGCTGGCCGCTGCGGGTGACGGTGTTCGTCGACAACGGGCTCGCGAGTCCGCCCCTGCTGGACCACATCCGGGAGGGGTTGAGGCGCTTCGTGGACGCGATTCCCGCGGACATCGAGGTGGCGATCGGCACCATCGGGGGACGGCCGCAGTTCATGGCCCGGCACACCACCGACCGGCGGACGCTCGAGGACGCCATCGGCGTGATTGCGCCGGAGATGGACGGCGCGGCCAGCTTCCTCGACGCGCTCTACGAGGAAGCGGAGCGGCTGCACGAGGACGAGGCGGGCGAGTATTTCCCCGTCATCGTCATGGTCGCGACCAACGGCCCCGAGGGGAGCACTCGGGTGCGCGAGCGGCCGTTCCGAGAGATGATGGAGCGCCTGATCGCCAACCGCGCCGCCCTCCACACCCGCATGTACACCTTCACGTCGGTCACCGGGGTCAAGCAGGGCGGCGACCAGATGCGGTGGGCCATGGACATCGGCCGGGTGACCGCGGGCAGCTACGACGGGCTGAGCTCGGCCATCGGGTTCCGCACCCAGCTTCCGGCGCTCGCCGAGGATCTCGGCCGCAAGCACCGGCTGATGAGTAACCAGTACCTCCTGACGTACACGCCGCCGGCGAACGCGACCGAGCAGTCGGTCGTCCGGTTGCTGACCACGCGGCCCGGCGTCCGGATGACGCCGACGCGCGACGGCAAGATACCGTAGTTGACCGTCCCTGCGAGAAGTTGCCCATGTCGCGGGGCGTCTTCGCAGCGTCTGCCAGCGAAGACCCAGCGGCACGACGGCAAGGGAAGCTCGGGGAACAGTCCACTGGGTAGGCGGCGGCGCGGGGCGTGATGCCCGCCGGCACCGCCCCCGGCGGGCCGCCCGCTTCGACGTGGGATAATCGCCGCGTGCGTCGGATGACCCGCCCCTCCATCGTCGGCGCCGTCGGGGCGCCCCTCGCGATGCTGGTCCTTGCAGGCGGCCCGGGGGCCGTCCGCGGGGCAGCGCAGTCGGCGGCGCCCCGAGCGGGCGAGGCGTGGTTCGCCGACCGGGCCGAGGCGGCGGGCATCGACTTCGTGCACTTCAACGGCGCGTCGGGCCAGCTCTTCATGGGCGAGATTCTCGGCCCGGGCGCGGCCCTGTTCGACTTCGACGACGACGGCGATCTCGACGTCTACATCGTGCAGGGTCGGATGCTCCACCCGGGCGCGGCCGTCGACCCGGCGACCGTCCCGCCCGAGGGAAATGCGCCGGGGGACCGCCTGTACCGCAACGACCTAGTGGCGCATGTCGACGGGACCCGCACCCTGCGCTTCACCGACGTCACCGCGGGTAGCGGCCTCGACGGCGGCGCGTACGGCATGGGCGTCGCGGCGGGCGACGTCGACAACGACGGTTGGGTCGACCTGTACCGCACCGCCCTGGGGCCAAACCGGCTCTTCCGCAACAACGGCGACGGCACCTTCACCGACGTCACCGGGGAGGCGGGCGTCGGAGACCCCCGGTGGAGCGTGTCGGCCTCGTTCGCCGACCTCGACCGCGACGGCTGGCTCGATCTGTACGTCGGGAACTACCTCGACTACCGCGTCGACGCGCCGCAGCCGGCGTGCTTCACCCGCACCGGGGAGCGGGACTACTGCGGGCCGAGCGCCTTCGCCTCCGTTCCCGACCGGCTCTACCGCAACCGGGGGGATGGGACCTTCGCCGACGTCACGGCAGCGTCGGGAGCGGCGCGCGAGTACGGCGCCGCCCTCGGGGTCGCCGCCTTCGACGCCGACGACGACGGGTGGACGGACGTCTACGTCGCCAACGACGGCGAGCCGAACCTGCTCTGGCTCAACCGGCGGGACGGGACCCTCGCGAACGGCGCGCTGCTCGCGGGGGCGGCCCTCAACGACCGCGGCCGGACCGAGGGCAGCATGGGGGTCGACGCCGGCGACTTCGACGGGGACGGCGACGACGACCTCTTCATGACCCACCTGACGCGCGAGACCAACACACTCTACGTCAACGACGGCCTCGGGCTCTTCGAAGACCGGACCGCGACCGTCGGCCTGGGGGCGCCGAGCTTCGCCTACACCGGCTTCGGAACCGCGTGGTTCGACTTCGACAACGACGGCTGGCTGGACCTGCTGACCGTGAACGGGGCGGTCCAGGCCAGTCATCAGCGATTCGCCGGGCGCGCCGCGGCGGGGTCCGCGCGGGCCGGGGAGCCGCCCCTGCTCGACCAACCCAATCAGTTGTTCCGTAACCTGGGGAACGGGCGGTTCGACGAGGTCACGCGGCAGGCCGGCCCCGTGTTCGGACTGTCGGAGGTGAGTCGCGGCGCCGCCTTCGGCGACGTCGACAACGACGGCGACTTGGATGTCCTCGTGACCAACAACGGCGGTCGGGCGCGGTTGCTCATCAACGAGGTCGGCAACCGCAACCGGTGGCTCGGCCTCCGCCTGGTCGGCGGCTCCGGCCGCCGGGACATGCTCGGCGCGAGAGTCGGCGTCTTCCGCGACGTCGGCCCCCCGCTGTGGCGCCGCGCCAGGACCGACGGCAGCTACGCCTCGGCCAGCGACCCGAGAGTACTGGTCGGGCTTGGCGACGCCGCTGCGGCGCCGCGGGTCCGCGTGGTCTGGCCGAGCGGCCGCGAGGAGGACTGGACGGACCTGCCGGTGGACCGGTGGGTGACCCTCGAAGAGGGAACGGGCGAGAGCCGGGAATGAGGTGGCAGCGGGAGCTCTCGATCCGGCTCGTGGCGGCGTGCCTGCCATTGGGAGCGGCGGGTGGCCACGCCGCGGGTGGGCCGATGGGCGTGACGGGGGCGCCGTCGCAGTCGGTCCTGAAGGAGGCGGCCCTCCGGCCGGTGGCTCTGCCCGACCTCGGCCGCGCTCACGCCTCGGTCCAAGCGCAGCTTCGGGAGGCGTACGAGACGCTGAACGCGGCCGATCCCGGAGGGCGCAGCGAGGCCTACGGCGAGTTGGGGAAGCTCCTGATGGCCGGCGCCTACCTCGACGAGGCGGAGCGCTTCTTCCTGAACGCGCAGGTGCTCGCCCCCGACGACTTCCGCTGGTCCTACTACCTCGGACATCTCTACAGGAAGACGGGGCGGCTGACGGAGTCGGTCGATTACTTCGAACAGGCGCTGCGCCTGCGTCCTGACGATCTGGCGGCGCTCACGTGGCTGGGTCAGGTGCATATCGATGCGGGCCGGCCGGACGCGGCCGCGCCGCACCTCGCCCGGGCGCGCGCCCTCGATCCCGACGCCCCGGCGGTGCTGTTCCAGCTCGCCCGCGCCGCCTCGGCGGGGCGGGACCACGCGGGCGCGGCGGCGCTCCTGGAGGATGCTTTGCGGCTGGAGCCGGCCGCCACGGCGCTCCACTATCCCCTCGCCATGGCGTACCGCGGCCTCGGGGACATCGAGCGTGCGCAGGCCTACCTGGATCGGAGCGAGCGGCTCGCCGGCGAAGGGCGTGGCGTCACCCTGCCGGATCCGTTGATGGCGGCGGTCGACACCGCCCTGCGGAGCCCGCAGGTCCATTGGGATCTCGGGCTGTACGCCGGTGCGAGGGACGATTGGCCCGAAGCGGTGCGCCAGTTCCGAGAGGCGACCCGGCTCGCGCCCGACCTTCCCGTCCTGCGGTTGAACCTCGGCCTCGCCCTGAACCGCACGGGCGCGGCGCGCGCCGCGCTGGAGCAGCTCGAGGAGGCGGTGCGCCTCGATCCCGGGCTGGCCGCCGCCCACTTCGCCCTGGGCACGCTCTACGAGCGAAGCGGGCGGGACCGGGAGGCGGTCGAGCGTTACACCCTTGCCGTGACCCACGACGCCAACCACGTCGAGGCGCAACTCAGACTGGCCGACTCGCTCCGCCGGATCGGCCGACTCGAAGCGTCGCTCGCGCCCTACCGGCGGGTGATCGAGCTCGAACCTGATTCGCGGGAGGCGCGGTTCGGCGAGGCGATGGCCCTCGTGCGGCTGGGCCGCCATTCCGAGGCCCTGCAGCGGTTCCGGGCGGCGATGGCGCGGCATGACGGCGAGCCCGCGTTCGCCCTCGCCGCCGCCCGCCTCCTGGCCGCCGCCCCTGACGCGGGGCTGCGCGACGGCTCGGAGGCCCTGGCGCTGGCGCGGGGGGTGGAGGAGACGCACAAGACCACGGCCGTGGCCGAGACGATGGCCATGGCCCTCGCCGAGCTGGGCCGGTTCGACGAGGCGGTCGAGTGGCAGCGGGCGGCGATGTCGGGTGCGGCGGGGGAGCGGGCCGGGGCCTCGCAGCGCATGGCCGCCAACTTGGCGCTCTACCGGCTCGGCCGGCCCTGCCGCACGCCCTGGCGCGACGACGACCCGGAGCACCGGCCCGGCCCCGTCGTGGAGCCGGGCCTCCTCGATCCGCCGCCCGGTAGTGAGAGAGTTGCGCTGCCCGACGGTCCCCGGTGACCCCGCTCATACCCGCCAGGCCGGTCGGTGACCCTGGCGTCGACTGGATTGCCGCCGGCCGGCGAACGGCGGTCGTCGGCGTGGGCGAGGTCTTGTCGCACGTTTCGTCAGGTACGTCGGGCCGCCCATGTCGCGCCGACTGCAGGGCGATGACGGTCTTGCCGCAGCCACTTGCGTCCGGCCCGCTACCACGGTCTCAGGGGATGTTCCCGTTGTCGGTCGGTATGGCCGCGGTGCCCGTACGCGCCGACCCGACCTGAATGCGCGGCTGGTCGGAGGCGTCCTCCGGCGGCCGGTACGTCACCCGGTACTGGTGGCTGGTCAGCCGGTGCCTTCGGGCGATGTCGGCGGCGACCTCCGGCAACAGCGTGCGGAATCGGGTGGACACGACCATCTCCTCGTACCGGGCTCGGGTGGCGGCGGCGATGTCGGCGCCCCACTGCGCCTGGGCCCGGCCCAGGTTGCGGCCGACGCCGTAGGGAGAGGTGAACAACAGCGTATAGACGGTCGCCGCGTTGTCGTACAGGCGGTCCATCGTTCGCTGCACGGCGTCGCCCCGAGCCCGGCGGCTCCCTTCCGATCCGGCCGTCGAGACCATCACGACAGCGGAGACGTACTGCCGCTCCCGGTCGTCCTCGAGTCTCTCGCCTTCTTCGAAGAGCGCGTCGAAGAAGCTCGCGGCGCCGCCCTCGCCGGCGAGCACGCCGATGGCGTCCGCGAGGTCCTGCCGGTCCGTCGTGTGCGGCGTCCGGAACTGCGGGCGTCCCGAGAGGGTCGCGATCGCCACCTCGATGTCCTGCGGGAGCGCGTCGAGGAAGAGCCTCAGTCCCTCGCGAATGTCCGGCAGGGCCGCCTGGCTCTCCGTCGCGTTGTCGACGTACACGGTCACCCGCGCCGGCCAGTTGACCGGCTCGAGGTCGACGATCTCGCACGCTGTGCCGTCCCACTGGATGACGACGTCGTCGAGCGTCATGTCGGTGACGGGCGCGCCCTCGAAGTCGGTGAAGGCGATGTAGAGCGACTGATCCTGCGCCGACGCCACCCCCGCGCCCCAGGACGCGCCGCCGACGAGGATGACCGCGACCAACGAGCCGACGAGCCGTCGACGAGAGGTTCGTAAGGCCATATGAGGATGGTAGCGCAAGCGGGTGCGTTCGTTGCAGGCGGGTCGCGAGTCACTCGACCCGCCCCGCGTCGAGGTCCTCGCCCTCCAGGTGCTCCCGCAGCGACGGTCCGTGCCCGTGCCTCAACCACCTCTCGTAGTCGACCGTCCGCCTCGCGCGGTGGCGGTTTCCGGCATCGTCGACGCACTCGGGGGTCAGATGGCATTCGTTGCGGTCGATGTTGCAGCTCTCCGCGACCCCGTAGAGCCAGTCTGCGACGTCGCGGCACGGGAAGTAGGCGTCGGCGTTGTCTCCCGCTTCCAGGGTGCGCGGTAGCCGGGCGGCTCCAGAATCCGGTTCGAACAGCTCGACGGCCTCTTCGGACGCGTCCAGGAGCCCGGCGGGCGGGACGCCGTGGCGGGCGAGCTCGTCGCTCGTCCTGAGGCGTACGCCGGTCACCGTCACGGGACTCGGCCCCGGGTTGGTGACGGTGACACGGAGGAACTCCAGCCCGGACCGACGGTGGCTGCGCCAGCTCCAGCGCAGGCCCGGGGGCGCGGGGGGAGCGGCCGGTCGCTCTCGAGGCTCGGTCGCGTCATCGAGGGGCGGCCGGGCCTCCGGGCGCATTGTCGACGCCGCGGGGGGAGCGGCCGATTGCCCTCGAGGCTCGGTCGCGTCATCGAGGGGCGGCCGAGCCTCGGGGCGATCCGGACCCGCGATGCACCGGTTCCAGAACCACACGGCCGCGGTGGTCAACAGGGCCGCCGTCAGCACGGCAACGATGTGCGCCAATCTTGTGCCCCCTTGTTGCACGCCGAGCTCTCGACGGGCTCCGCCCAGGTGTCGGACTTCGGCCGGTTCGGGAAGTCGGGCTGCGCCGTTCGACGGCGATGTCTGACCGGACCGACCACGGAAGCAGGCTCCCGACCGCGATCGCGGCCGCCGGGCGGGCCAGCCGTCCAACCGTTTCGCCGCCGCGCAGGACGGTCACGCCGCGGCAGCCGGGTCGGCGGGTCGCGGTACACCTCGAGGTGGGCGCCGGGGAGGGCGAGAATCCACTACTCGGGATGCCGTGACGGGCGTAGATGCGCTCTTGACCATCCCGGCGCAGCGAGTCGCCGCAGACCTCGACGACGAGCAGGGCGGTCGTCGGATGGGCGTCGAGGTAGCCGAGCGCGCGTTCCGGGACGACCGCGAGGTCGGGTTCCGATTCCGAGTCGTCGCGAGCGGACACTGCGTCCGGACACCGCAGCCGGCTCCGAACACGCTCTACCCACGGGCCGCCCTGCCGTCGGCTGGCGTCGGCTTGCGCCCCGCGCCGCGGTCACGACCAGGTCAGCGTGCCGGTGCTCTGGCCGAATGCGTCCGTCTCGACCCCCATCTTCTGCAGCAGGGTCACGAACAGGTTGCACAACGGCCCGTTGTGCTCGCCCTCGTGCACCACGTGTTTGCCGTGCGCGAAGTCGCCGCCGGCGACCAGAATCGGCAGGTCGACCGGGGTGTGGGCGTTGGCGTTGCCGAGGTTGCTGCCGAACAGGACCGAGGTGTGGTCGAGCAGCGAGCCGTCCGCGGCGCCGCGCCCCGCGAGGTCGTCGAGCAGGCCGCGGAAGGCCTGGACGATCTCGGTCTCCACCCGCCTGAGCTGCTCGATCTTGGCCTCGTCCTGCCCGTGGTGCGACAAGCTGTGCTGGTCGCCGTTCACGCCCTGAACCTGGGGCACGACGCCGTGGTCGTGGATCATCAGGCTGACCACCCGCGACGAGTCGGTCTCGACAATCAGCGGGATCATGCGCAGCATGAGGCGGATGCGGCCGATGAGGTCGGCGGGGTTCGGGATGTCGGTGGGCGGCTCCGCGTCGACCACCGGCTTGGGCCGGTCGAGCCACGCCTGCACCTCGGTCAGCTCCTGCTCGGCCGCTCGCACCGCGTCGAAGTAGGCGTCGAGCTTGCGGCCGTCGGCGGCGCTGACCCGGCCCCGCAGGGACGACGCCTGCGACTTCAGGCGGTCGAGGATGCTGCCGCCGTCGTTCAGGCGCTGCGCCTCGCGGGCGACCTCCTCGGGCGTGCCCTGAAGGAACAGCTTGCCGAACAGGCCGGCCGGGCTCGTCTCGGCCGGCACCATCGCCCCGCTCGAGGTGAACGACTGGCTCTGCGCCGACAGCGTGCCGAGGACCACGGAAGGAAACCGGGTGACGTAGCCGAGGTGGTTCGCAGCGACTTGGTCGAGCGAGATGGTGTTGCGGAACCCGTCGAGGCCGGGGCGGCGCGCCGCCGTCAGCCAAGTGATCTCCGAGTTGTGGGGCTGGCGGCCGCTCTGCTCCTCGTGCGAGAAGCCCGAGAACACCGTGTAGCGCGACCGGTGGTCGTCGAGCAGCGACAGGTACTCCGATGCTTCGTAGCCGGTCCCGGCCGACTTCGGGAACCACGACGCCGAGTAGAGCCCGAGCGTGCTGCATACCGTCACGAGCCGCTTCGGGCTCGCCGTCGCGGCGGCGCGGGCCAGGGGCGGGGCCATCGACTCGAGCAGCGGCAGGGCCACGGCCACGCCGGAGGCGCGCAGGAAGGTGCGGCGGTCGAGGGGGCGGGTCGACGTCATGGCTATCGGCTCCTGAAGAGATCGCTCTGCACGACCTCGTGAATCATGCTCCGGACGGGGTAGCCGCGGTCGCCGAGCCGGGCCACGACGGTCTCCACCGCATCGCGGTCGGCGAACTCGATCTCAGCCCCGGTCGAGTAGACCAGCAGCTGCGAGGCGAGGTGGCGGGCCACCTGCTCGAGGTCGTCCCGGAGCATCAGCGCCTTGTAGTCCTCGATGCCCGCGAAGGCGTCGCCGGCCGGGGTGACGCCGCTGGGGTCGACGGGCGGGCCGTCGGTGAACGGCAGGTTCACCGTGAAGCCGCCGAACTCCGCCTGGCCCCCCGTCGCCCGATAGTTCTTCCGGAAGCCGCCGATCGGGTCGAACGACTCGAGGGCGAAGCCCGGCGGGTCGATGACGCGGTGGCAGCTCGCGCAGACGGGATTCTCGCGGTGCGCGGTGAGCTGCTCGCGAATCGTCGTCGTGCCGCGCGTGTCGGGCTCCAGCCCCTCGATGCCGGGCGGCGGCGGGGCCGGCGGCTGCCCCAGCAGGTTCGCGAGCACGAAGTTGCCGCGCGGCACCGGCGACGTCGTGGTGCCGTTCGCGGTCACCTTGAGGACGCTCGCGTGGGTCATCAGCCCGCCGCGCGGGCTGTCCGCGGGCAGGGTCACCCGCCGCATGTGCTGACCGGCGACGCCGGGCAGGCCGTAGTGTTCGGCGAGGCGACGGTTGACGAACGTGAAGTCGGCCGCGATGAGGTGGTCGACCCCGTGGTTCTCGTCGACCAGCTCGCCCAGGAACAGCTCGGACTCGCGGGCCAGCGCCTGCCCCAGCCGGTCGTCCCACTCGGGGTAGAGCCCGGCGTCGGGGGTGGTCGCCCGCAGCTCGTAGAGCCGGAACGCCTGTCCCGCGAAGTCCTCGACGAAACGCTCGGCCTTCGCGTCGTCGAGCATCCGGTCCACGTGCCCGGCGAGCACCGCGGGGTCCGTCAGCCGGCCCGCCCGCGCCGCGTCGAACAACCGCTCGTCGGGCATGCTGCGCCACAGGAAGTAGGACAGCCGTGACGCCAGCGCGAAGTCGTCGAGGGCGCCCGCGTCGCCCATCTGGTAGAGGAACGCCGGGGCGCTCAGGATCGCCCGCAGCGGCACGCGGACCGCCTCGAGGAACGGTCGCCCGTCGGCGAGCAGGGGCTCGGCGAGGCTCGCGTAGGCTTCGAGCTCGCCTTCCTCCAGCGGCCGTCGGAAGGCGCGTGGCGCGAACCGCATGACCACGTCGACGACATGCTCGTAGGGGTCCTTCGTGAGCCGAATCTCGCCCTCCTCGTCGAACTCGACCCCGGCCAGCAGCTCGCGGGTGCTCGCCGGCGGCCACGCGTCGTCCGCGAAGAGCGGCCCGTCGAAGCTCAGCGACCGGAACGCGATGCCCTCGCCCGGGTAGTCCTTCATGCCGCCGTAGCCCTTGGAGGGATCGCCGGGCTGCAGGAGGGGCGCACCCTCGGGCGGCCCGTCGAGGTCCGCCACCGAGAGCCCGATGAGGTCGCCGGGCCGCATGTACGGCGTCAGCTCCACCGTCCGCGGCCCCGTCAGGTCGAACGCGCCGATCAGCTCGTCGAGCGACGCCGCCACCCCCGCCATCTTCCCGCGGTACACCATCATCGTCACCGGCGTTTCCGCCTGGTAGGGATAGGCGTCGACGGTCACGCGGTAGCGGCCCGGCGCCGCCGTCAGGTAGCCCTCGCTGGCGCTGTGGAACGTGTACGTCGAGCCGAAGTCGAAGAACGCCGCGAACGCGTCGTCGAGCCTCTTGACGATGCCGAGGCCGAGAGCCTGGGCGTTCTCGATGATCGGCAGGTACTGCGAGTCGACGTACTCGATCTTGTGCCGGACCGGTTCGGGGCGCGGCCCCGTCCGGATCGCCGCGTCGAGGGCGAGGTCCGCCGCCGCCAGGTACGACCGCACGTGCAGCGGCGACATGCTCTGGTTGGCCGCCACCGTGTCGAAGCCGCCCGAGTCGGCCTCGGCCGGCAGGGTCTGCGACAGGTCGAGGCCGACCGCTTCGTCGACCCCGAGCAGGTCCTGGATGGTATAGGCGTACTCGAGGCGCGTGAGCCGCCGCAGCGGGGTGCGGGGGCCGTTCCGGGCCGCGAGGTTGGCGTCGACCAGCGCCCGTTTCAGCGACCCGAGGGCGGTCTCGACCACCGCCGGGTTCGGCCGCGTGACGCCGCCGGGGGGCATCTCGCCCCGCGCGACCCGGTCGTGGATGCGCTCCCACGCGAGGAACGTGGCTCGGTCGCTCAGGTCGTGGCCGAGGCCGGAGATGTCGAGTGGCGTCGCGGTCCGCGCGCCATGGCAGGTCAGGCACGACGCCTCGACGAGCGGCGCCACGTCCGCCTCGAACGACTGCGCGCCCGCGCCGTCGGCGGAGACGGCCCCCGCAAGCAGGGCCGCGAGGCACACGGAGTGCGTTGGGTTCATTCGTTCACCTGTCTCGATGGCGATTCGGGACGTCGGTCCAGACACGGAATCTCGACGCCAAGGCGCAATTGTACCGGAAAACGCGCGGGACGCCGGCTGAACGGATCGCGCCCGCGGTCGGGCCCGTCACCCGGGTCAGAACGCGAACCCCATGACGTACATGGCGGTGCCGGTGGCCGACGAGAGGCACAGGCCCACGAACGCGAGCTTGCCCCAGAGTCGGTGGCGGCGGCCGAAGGGGCCCGGCAGGGTATGAGTGAAGCGCCGCCACGAGAGCGCGGCCAGCCAGCACCAGGCGACGAACGTCGGTACCGCGACCGCGAGGTGAACGGCGAAGAGGCCGACCATCGCCGGCCCGTAGAGCGAGCTCGCGCGGTAGGCCTCGCCGGCGTTGCCGAACCGGATGCTGGTCTCCAGCATGAGGACGGCGACGACGGCGGCAGCCAGGAGGCCCGCCTGCAGGTTGCGGTGCTCGCGGTGGCGGCGCCGCGCGGCCAGCCGTAGCGCGTAGGCCATCAGGAACGGCGCGACGACGAGGAGGACGACGGCCGCGTCGATGAAGGCGTCGGCCCGTGTTCCGAGGAACCCCGTGGTTGGCATGCGCTACCTCCATTCCGGCTTGGGGGCGGGTGGCCGCAAGCGTCAGATGTCACCAGAGTACCGGCGCAGGATATCGGGCGATGTCTGCGTCAGGCGTCACGATCGTCATCCCGTGCAGGATCGCCTGCGACACCAGCCCCCGATCGAACGGATCGGCATGATGAGGGGGTAGCAGCGCGTCGTGGGCCGCGCAGCCCTCGTCGAAGGCCAGCGGTTGAAGCTGCAGCCACTCGCGACGGCTGACCACGTAGCGTCCGGGCGGTTCCGGCAGCGGCAGTCGCCCGAGCCGATGCTTGATGGCGATCTCCCACGCCGAGAGCGCGCTGAGGAACACGGCGTTCTCCGGGGCCCGGCAGGCCGCCCGCGCCGGGTGCGACAGCTCGGGGTCATCGGCCGCCAGCCAGAGGAACGTGCAGGTGTCGACGAGCAGCTTCACGAGGGTCCGCCCCGAGTGCCGAACGCGCGCAGCAACTCGTCGGGAAGCGGCTCGAAGAAGCCGTCGGGTATCTTCATGCCGCGATCGAGGCCGACCGGTCGCTCCTCCGCCGGGGCTCCGGGCAGGGCTCGGAGCTCGGCGATCGGCACGTTGCGCCGGCACAGCACGACCGTCTCGCCCCGCTCGACGCTCTCCAGCACCGACGAGAGACGAGCCTTCGCCTCGGCGATGTTGATCTTGAGCATGACGGCATAGTAGATCCTGTACCTGACCATGTTCAAGTACCGATAAACCCCCGTGCGGGCCGATGCGGACCGGCACCGGCTTCGCCGGACATGCGGCCGAGCCATCGTCCCGCGTGGCCGAGGGTTGCACTCGGTTACACTGTCTGGACCATTGGACGCCTGTGGGTGTGAGGGCGCAACCGTCGTGATCGTCTCTCCCGCAGCTCGCAGCTTCGTGCGCCGATGCGGTTCGGAGATCCGACGCGATGCGGAACCCAGCGGAGATTCGCGCCGACACCCTACGGATGGAGGAGGAGACCGAGCGGGTCGACGGCCCGCGGCCGTGAGGAGACGGCTCCATGACCGAGATCATCTTCGAAGTCACCGAGGACGAGGTGGACGGCGGGTACTCGGCGAGCGCCTTCGGATACGGCATTCACACCGAGGGCGACTCGCTCGAAGAGATCCGCACCAATGTCCGGGAGGCCGTCGACTGTTACTTCGACGACGACATGCCGCGACCGAAGTTGATCCGGCTGCACTTCGTGCGCGACGAGGTTCTCGTGGCGTGAAGTTGAGGTGACCATCGCGAACCGAATGGGAGGAATCGACGCTCAGCGTCGCTGCGCTCCGACGAGCGTTCCGCTTCGCCGAAATCGTGTTCCACTTCACCGAAATCGGTGTTCCACTTTCATCGAAATTCGCACTTTACCCGGCAAACAACCTGAGGCGCGTTTGCGCGGCCCAGCTGCACGGATCCGCGCGAACGGGGTACGCGTATGGCGGGGCCATCTTAAGCCGACGAAAACAGTTGACGCCGGCCAGTCGGCGCGCAAGGATCGGCTTTGGAGAGTGGGCGGTCCGATTTCAGGGAGTAGGGCAATGAAGCGACGGTTGCTCGAGCTGCTCGGCGTGGCGGCGGCTACCGTGGCGGTCGCGGTGCTGCTGCAGCTGACACCGGTTTCCGTCGAAGGCCAGGAGCCGGCCACGACCCCGTGGGGGCATCCTGACCTCGAAGGCATTTGGCTCGACGTGTACTCGACGCCGCTGGAGCGGGCGCCGGGAATCGGCGAGCGCGAGTTCGCCACCGAGGAAGAGCGGGCCGCCCGGGACCAGGCCGCGCTCGCTCGCCCACCGATTCTTCCCAGCGGGGCCTACAACACCGTCTACACGTCGGCGAGGCCGGCCGGTCCACGCACGTCCCTCGTCGTCGACCCGCCGGACGGACGCATTCCCGCCCTGACGCCGGAGCAGGTCAGGCGGAACGAGATCGAGCAGGAGTGGCGCTTGATGCTTCTGCGCAACACCGAGACGTGCCGGACCCAGGCGCCGCAGTGCGCCGGGGGCGAGTACGGGCCGCCGTCGCCGCGCCGCTACGAGACCACGCCCTATTACAACACGCGCGGCCGCATGAACCGGCACGACGGTCCCGAGGACCAGAGCCTCGGCGACCGCTGCATGTCGGGGCGTACCCCCGACCTGAACGGGTTCCGCCGCATCGTGCAGGGCGAGAACGCCGTCTCCATCGCCTACGACACCGGCCAGGGCCAGGGGTTCCAGCGCCTCGTCAACCTCGGCGGAAACCATCCGCCGGGCCACATCCGCTTGCGCCACGGCGACTCGCGCGGTCGCTGGGAGGGCCGGACGCTGGTCATCGAGACGACGAACTTCTCGCACAAGTTCCCCTACCAGGGTTCGGCCGAGAACCGCCGGCTCGTCGAACGGTATACGCGGGTCGACGAGGACACGCTCGATTACGAGATGACGATCGAGGATCCGACGGTGTGGGTGGCGCCGTGGACGATCCGGCAGGAGCTGAAGCGGCAGAGCGACGAACAGAATCGCATCTACTACGAGCCGCGGTGCCACGAAGGCAACTACGGCCTGCCGGCGTTGCTCCTCGGCTATCGTCTGGACGACCGGGCGTTCGCGGAGGGGCGCGGTCCGGATCCGGCCTCCTTCTCCATCTACGACGCCGACCGCCTCCAGCGCTGAGCCCCTGGTTGCGCGCAAGCAGTCCGGCCCCGCAACCGCGGGGCCGGACCCGGCATTTCCGCTCGCCGTCGAAGACGTCCGGACGCTACCTGGGAGGCGCCGCCACGGTGTCGACGCCGGGGCGCGCCAGCTCGTAGGGGGCGCCGGTGCCGGAAGACCCGAGGAACAGCCTCGTCCCGTCGGGGAACGTGATGTCGCGGCCGTTGGCCCGGTTCGTGCCGTCCTTCGCCTGGTAGCCGTCGACGCGGACATCGGTCCCCGGCATGAGCGACCGTCGCGTGAAGCCGCGCCGGAACAGCACGTTCGGGGTCCCCCCCTCGAACGCCCACTCTTCGGTCGAGCCGTCGTCCAGCTCGACGTCGATGTGGATCCAGACGTGGGGGTTCACCCACTCGACCCGGGTCACCTTGCCGCTGAACTCGACCGGCCGGTCCGCGTCGAACTCCGCCGCGAACGCATGATGCGCCGCCACGGGCTCAACCGTCCCCGCCAGCCCCGGACCGATCCCGACCGCCGCGCTCAACAGCCCGATCGACAGCTTCGTCCTCATGGCCTTCGGCCTCCTTGCCCCTGATGTTCCCACAAACGGGTCCGCAGCCGGCGGGTCCCCGGGGGCTCGTCCCCGGCCCGCGAACGGGTTCTACCGCCGATACCACTCGTGCAGCGCATCGCCCTCCGGAATCTTGCGCGTGATCTCGACGATGATCGTCTCGCCCTCCCAGCGTCGGACGAGCTGCTCGCGCCGCAGGTTTCCGTACATGAACTCCTCGGCGAACTCGATGCACGGATAATCGAGCACCGTCGCGTTCGGCTCGAGGCGCCGGTAGAGCGGCATGGCGATCGTCCACGGCTCGGTGAAGGTCTGCGGATCGGTGAGCGTCGCCTCGTACCAGATGGCGTCGGGGGTCATCGGCGTGTAGCGCTCGGTGATCTGCAGCGCCTCGCTGTGGAAGTTGCCGGCCCGGTCCAGCCAGTTCTTGCCGTTGAACTCGGTCACCTCGACCACCAGCGTGTCGCCTTCCCACCGGCCGAGCGAGTGCCCCATGTAGGTCCAGTCGGGCGGCAGATCGACCTCGTCGAGGTGGATGACGCGGGCAGCGTTCGAGAACGCGAAGTTCATGTGGAGCTTGTCTTCGCCCTGCACGATCTGGAACGGATAGGGCATGTACATCGCTCGCGGCGTGCCCGGCAGGTAGCACTTCAGCTCGGGGTCGCGGTCGATCCAGTTTGCGGCGTTCTCCTCTTTGACCAGGAGCGCCTCCGGGGTGTATGGGATGGTGCCGTCGCCCTGCACGACCCCCATCGACCCGGGCACGCCGGCCGCCGCGCCCAGCGCCACCACCGGCGCCGCCGGCACCCGGGCGTACTCGTAGGGATACACGCCCTCCTGCATCACCATGCCCGGCAGCGCCTCGTGCGCCTCCAGGTCCCAATGCGCCTCGTTGAGGGCCTGCCACACGCCGTTGAAGTTCGGGCGCCCGTCGGGGGTCTGCGCGGGCCGCGCAGACGGGTCCGGGGCCTGGCTGGCCGAGCCCGTCACCCCGACGGCGACGACGGCGCCGATGCTGAAGGCGGCGAGGACGGTGACGACGGTCGATACGCTGAAACGGCTACCCATCATCGATGCTCCTGGCGGCGAGGCGAGGCTCCGACCGGCGGTCGCCGGGCGAAAGCGGGCTTCGTTGCCGCACGGCCGGAGGCGACCCTTGGGCCCCGCCGGCGCCTGGCCGACTTCCTTCAGTCCTGCAGGCCCGTCACGCACGTGGCCGTGTCGCGCGAGAACGGGTCGGGGCCGCGCCCCTCCGCGAACGCCTGCTCGTCCACGCGGGCGCCGATGAGCAGCGCCGGCAGCCCGTAGTTGCCCTCGTGGCAGCGGGGCTCGTAGTAGATGCGGTTCTGCTCGTCGTTCTGGCGCTTCAGCTCCTGGCGGACGGTCCACGGCGCCGTCCACACCGTCGGGTCCTCTATCGTCACCTCGTACCCGAGGGTGTCCTCGTCGATGCGCGTGTACCGCTCGACAAGGCGCCGGTTCGCGCCCGACTCGCGGTAGGTGAACTTGGGGGAGAAGTTGGTGGTCTCGACGATCAACGTCCGGCCCTCCCAGCGCCCGCGCGAGTCGCCGTGCCGCAGGCGGACGTGGCTCGGCGGATGGTTTCCGCCCAGGTTGACGATGCGGTGGTACCCCTGGCCCTGGCCGGTGTCGTAGCCGATGGCGATGGAGTTCTCGCCCTGCACGATGCGGCGGAACCCGTTGAAGTCGGGCGTGCGCCCCGACATGCACCGATCGCCGAGGCTCTGGTCCTCGGGTCCGAAGTGGCGGTTCATGCGGCCGGTGTTATAGAAGGGCACGACGTCGAAGCGGCGCGGCGACGCGGCCCCGTACTCGCCGCCGGCGCAGCCGCTGCCCCCGAGGCGGCAGGTGTCGGTGCTGCGCAGCAGCATCAGCCGCCAGTCGCGCTGGACGTCGCGCAGCCGCTGCGCCTCCGGCGTGAGGGCGGGGATGCGCCCGTCCAGCGGGTCGACGACGAGGGACGTGCGCGGTCCGGCCGGCCTCGCCGACGTGTAGACGGCGTTGTAGGCGCCCGCGACGTCGGTCCGTCCGTCCGAGCCGCGTCGGTCGCGCCCCGGGTTGACCATGCGGGCCTGGTCGCGCGCCTCGCGCTCGGCCGCGGTGAAGAGCTCGCGGTCGCCGAGCTCGGCGGGCCGCTCGAAGGGCGTGGCGTACACGTCGAGCCAGATGCCCTCGAGGTCGGGATGCCCCCACGGGGTCTCGCCCGGGCTCTGACCCCCGGCGGCGGGTTGCAGCAGAACCACCATGACGGCGGCGATGGCCGTCGCCACCCCGAGCGACTCGAACAGTCGTCGCCTCATCTCCGTACCTCCTGTACCAGTACGGCTCGCGTCCGGAAGCGCAGCCGCGGGCAAGCGATTCGCCGCTGTCGTCGAAGCTCCCGGAATCGGCTCGAAATATACGCCCGGCGCCGCGGCCTGTCAAAGCGCGCGCGGCCGCGGCTACTGGCCCGAATCCGGCGTTTGCTCGGCCGCCCGGGCGCCGGCGAGGATGTTCTCGAGCCCGTAGTTGCCCTCGTGGCACGCGTACTCGAAGAGACCGCCCGGGAGCGTGACCATCGGAATCTCTGCCGTCCACGAGCGTGCATAGGTCGCGGGGTCGGTGACGGTGAAGCTGTAGTCTATGCGGTCGGCGGCGACCCGTGTGAACCGTTCGACGACCGTCGCCTCGTCGCTGCCCGCGTGCACCAGGTAGCGCACGCGCTCGTCGCCCCTCGGCGTCAGGTTGGTCGTCTCGACCACTAGCGTGTCGCCTTCCCAGCGGGCGCGCGAGTCGCCCATCCACTGGCCGATCCGCGCCGGCAGGTGGGGACGCCCGTCGAGCGGGATGATGCGGGCGTCGTGGATCATCTCGACGAAGATCACCACGTAGTCGGGCGTCTGCATGATCTGGTAGTTGTGGTTGTAGAAGCCGGGGATCATGGCGCCCGGCATGCCCCGCGTGATGCACCGGTCGTAGAGGTTCAGGTCCTCCCACGTGTCGAACTTCGTGCCGTCGCGCAACGCCGCGAACGCCTCGTCGCTCTCGCGCACGCGCTCGGTCTTCGCCGGGTAACGCCCGTCTGGCGGGTCGACGATGAGCGACGTCTGGCTGGTCCGCACGCCGCGGTCGAGCCAGAAGTCGTTGTAGCCGCCGGTGCGTCCCGGCGGGGGCGGTGCGTCCCGGCGGGCGTCGGCCTCGGCATCGAGGGCCGCGCGTTCCTCGTCGGAGAGCAGCGTCCGCTCTCCGAGCTCGATCGGCCGCTCGAGCGGCGTCGTGGTCCGGTTGGTCCAGATGCCCTGCAGGTCGGGGTGGCCCCACGGCGTGCGCCCCGGGGCCTGGGCATCCGCCGATCCCGGAAGCAGGGCGACGGCGGACAGAATCGCGATGACGTACCTCATGCTGCACCTCCTCGACACCGCCATCATAACCGGATTGAGGCCAGGCGACTCTCGGGTCCCCGGCCGCGCTCCTCGGATCGCGCCCCGGGGCTCTTCGGGGTCGGCGCCCCGGTGCGCCTTCGGCTGGACGTCAAGGGTCCGGATCGGGGGTGGCAGGTAGTCGGGGGCGGCGGTGTTCAGGGGCAGGCCTTCAAGGCTCGTCCGGTGTGACTTCGATACGGCCGCCGTCATCGAGATCCAATCAGACCACCCTCCCCGTGCCGCCCGTCGGACCGGTGACCTCGTTTCCCAGGGCCGGCGGGTGCGCGGTACGAGCGGCGACGATCTGGAGCCTGCAATGGGCACGCCCGCGGAGAGCCCCCGGCACGACGTCTGGTTCTACTCGAACCCGATCTTCCTGGAAGTCGAGCGACGCCTTCGAGCGACGCCGACCGACCCCCCGGCCGGCTCAGTCACGTCGAATGCGAAAGTCGGACGTCCCGTCTCCACCTGAACGGCTCGGCGCTGGCGCAGCCGCCCCTGACGCCCGGCCGCGCCGCGCCCCGCCGAACCCGACTCGTCCGCCGACCAGCAAGCGGCGGTCGCCGTACGACCGACTGAGGCTGCCGAACCAAGTCAGCCGCCCGCCGTTCCGCAGCCGCATCCCGTACTCCGCCCGCGAGTCGAGCCCCCATGCGTTGCGCGCCTCGTCGGATGCATACCGGCCGTAGACCTGGTCCTGCCACAGCGACTCGGTCCCCGTCGCCGCATCGCCCCAGCGCGGCGACAGCGACAGCGACAGCCCCTCGCCGCCCTGGTCACCCACACTGAGGCTCACTCCCAGACCCCGCTCCCGGTAGCCCGTCGCCGAGTGCACCGCCAGCACCCTGCCCTGCGCGTCCAGCCGCACGCTGCCCCCCACCGCACGCACACCGAACGCCAGCTCCAGGCCCGTCCCGGGCTGGCCCGCGCCGCCGTCGCGCCGCAGGCTCGCCTCCCCGAACGGCGAGAGTGAGAGTCCGCCGAGCTGCAACGCGCGTGATACTTCCGCCCCGATCCGCTGCTGGTTGACGGCTGCCGTCAGGCCGTTGAGCGTCTGTGCGCCCGCTTCGGTCTCTAGGCGCGCCCACGCGGCGTCGGCGCGCAACCCGAACTGCGCACCGCTGCCGCCTATCGTGCCCAGCGCCCGGCGCACTTCCACCAGTCCTAGACCCAACCCCAGGTTGCTCGTTTCCACGCCACCGGCCGACTTGGCGTTGACCGCCCGACCCCAGCCGGCGCCGGCCATCGTCCATATCGACGTAGTTCCATCCGACCAACGCACGTAGGGATGGGCTGCCGTCAACGTGGTCGCCAAGTGCCCGCCAGACCCGCCCACATGCCAGTTGGCGCTGCCGCTGCTGCGCGCCAGCCCCACGCCCGCCAGCCAGCGCTCGGACAGCCGCGTGTCCACACCCGCCCAGACCGTCGTCGTGGAGCCGTCATAACCGGCCGCCCCCGGGGCGCCGGCGAACGTCTGAAGGTCGCCCTGGCCCCACAGCTGCCACCGGCGGCGTCCCGATTTCTCGCCCTCGTCCCCGCCGAGTCCCAGCAGCAGCTCCGTCCCGTTCCACAGTGCCTGCGACCCGCCGCCGAATCCCAGCAGGCCCGCCGTGCCCGGCTGCCGGCTGCCGGCCGCTGGCGACCCCAGGCCCGGGCCGCCCAGCCCGCCCGCGGCCGGACTCAGGCCGGCAATCCCCGGACCGATGGTCCCTGGGCCGATAGTCCCTGGGCCGACAGCCCCCCGGCCGATCGCCCCCGGGCCGATAATCCCGGGACCGGCAATCCCCAGGCCGTACGGATCGGCGCCGACCGAGCCGTGGCCCGCCAGCCCCACGAGCCAGCCGGACGCCGTCTGCCCGAGCGCCGTGCTCGCACCCGCCCCGCCCAGCGGCACCGTGCGCCCCATCACGGTCAGCCGTGACCGGTCGTCCGCCGCGCTAGCCGTGGCCCGCCGCCCCAGCGTCATCCGCACGCTCGCAAGATGAGAACGCGCGATGCCGGCCAGCGTGTCCGTCAGCACCGCGCGTTGCACGCCGCTCGCCACGCCCACCGTGATCGACAGGGGCAGCGTCGCCGTGTCCCCGTCGCCGTCCGTCACCGTGTAGGTGTAGTTCGTCGCCCCCTGCACCGCCGTCGGTGTCCCCGACAACTGCCGGCTCGAAGGCGTGAACGTCAGACCCGCGGGCAGCGCCTCGGCGATGCTGTAGCTCAGCGTTCCGTTGCCACCGGTCGCTGCAGGAAGCGTCAGTGCCGTGATGGCCTCGCCCTCGGTGTACACCTGCGCCGGTATCGTGCTCGACCCGAAGCTGGGCGTCGCGTCCGCCTCGACCGTGATCGACAAGGTCAGCGTCGCTGTATCCCCGTCGCGGTCGGTCACGGTGTACGTATAGTCCGTGGCCGTCTGGACCGCTGCGGGCGTCCCGGACAACTGCCGGCTCGAAGGCGTGAACGTCAGACCCGCGGGCAGCGCCTCGGCGATGCTGTAGCTCAGCCCCCCGTTGCCACCGGTCGCTTCAGGTAGCGTCAGCGTCGTGATGGCCGCGTCCTTCGTGTACACCTGCGCCGGTATCGTGGTCGACCCGAAGCTGGGCGTCGCGTCGTCCTCGACGGTGATCGACAGGGTGAGTGTGGCCGTGTCCCCGTCGCGGTCGGTCACGGTGTACGTATAGTCCGTGGCCGTCTGGACCGCTGTGGGTGTCCCGGACAACTGGCGGTTCGACGCTGTGAAGGTGAGCCCGGCGGGCAGCGCCTCGGCGATGCTGTAGCTCAGCGTCCCGTTGCCGCCCGTCGCCTCCGGCAGCGTCAGCGCCGTGATAGCCACGTCCTTCGTGTACGCCTGGGCCAGTATCGTCGTGGTCGACCCGAAGCTGGGCGTCGCGTCGTCCTCGACGGTGATCGACAGGGTGAGTGTGGCCGTGTCCCCGTCGCGGTCGGTCACGGTGTAGGTGTAGTCCGTGGCCGTCTGGACCACTGTGGGCGTCCCGGACAACTGGCGGTTCGACGCCGTGAAGGTGAGCCCGGCGGGCAGCGCCTCGGCGATGCTGTAGGTCAGCGTCCCGTTGCCGCCCGTCGCTTCCGGCAGCGACAGCGCCGTGATCGCCATGTCCTTCGTGTACACCTGGGCCAGTATCGTCGTGGTCGACCCGAAGCTGGGCGTCGCGTCGTCCTCGACGGTGATCGACAGGGTGAGTGTAGCCGTGTCCCCGTCGCGGTCGGTCACGGTGTAGGTGTAGTCCGTGGCCGTCTGGACCACTGTGGGCGTCCCGGACAACTGGCGGTTCGACGCCGTGAAGGTGAGCCCGGCGGGCAGCGCCTCGGCGATGCTGTAGGTCAGCGTCCCGTTGCCGCCGGTCGCTTCCGGCAGCGTCAGCGTCGTGATCGCGATGTCCTTCGTGTACACCTGCGCCGGTATCGTCCTCGAACCAAAGCTGGGCGTCGCAACGGCCTCGACCGTGATCGACAGAGTCAGCGTCGCCGTGTCTCCGTCGTCGTCCGTCACGGTGTAGGTGTAGTCCGTGGCCGTCTGCACCGTCGTCGGTGTTCCCGCTAGCTGCCGGCTCGACCGCGTGAACGTGAGCCCGTCGGGCAGCGTCTCGGCGATGCTGTAGGTCAGCGTCCCGTTGCCGCCCGTCGCTTCCGGCAGCGTCAGCGCCGCGATGGATACGTCCTTCGTGTACACCTGCGCCGGTATCGTCGCGTTCCCGAAACTGGGCGACAGGTCGTCCTCGACGGTGATCGACAGGGTGAGCGTGGCCGTGTCCCCGTCGCCGTCCGTCACCGTGTAGGTGTAGTTCGTGGCCGTCTGGACCGTCGTCGGCGCCCCCGACAACTGGCGGTTCGACGCCGTGAACGTGAGCCCGTCGGGCAGCGTCTCGGCGATGCTGTAGGTCAGGTTCCCGTTGCCGCCCGTCGCTGCAGGAAGCGTCAGCGCCGTGATGGCTGCGTCCTTCGTGTACACCTGCGCCGGTATCGTCGCGCTCCCGAAGCTCGGCGCTATGTCGCCCTGGACGGTGATCGACAGGGTCAGCGTGGCCGTGTCCCCGTCGCCGTCCGTCACCGTGTAGGTGTAGTTCGTGGCTGTCTGCACCGCCGTCGGCGTCCCCGCCAACTGGCGGTTCGACCCGGTGAACGTCAGACCGACCGGCAGCGTCTCGGCGAAGCCGTAGGTCAGCGTCCCGTTGCCGCCCGTCGCCTCCGGCAGCGTCAGCGTCGTGATGGCGACGTCCTTCGTGTACACCTGCGCCGCTATCGTCGCGCTCCCGAAGCTGGGCGACAGGTCGTCCTCGACGGTGATCGACAGGGTGAGCGTGGCCGTGTCCCCGTCGCCGTCCGTCACCGTGTAGGTGTAGTTCGTGGCCGTCTGGACCGTCGTCGGCGTCCCCGACAACTGCCGGCTCGAACCCGTGAACGTGAGCCCGGCGGGCAGCGTCTCGGCGATGCTGTAGGTCAGCGCCCCGTTGCCACCCGTCGCTTCCGGCAGCGTCAGCGCCGTGATGCCCACGTCCTTCGCGTACACCTGCGCGGCTATCGTCGCGCTCCCGAAGCTCGGCGACGCGTCGGCCTCGACCGTGATCGACAAAGTCAACGTGGCGGTGTCCCCGTCGTCGTCGGTCACCGTGTAGGTGTAGTCCGTGGCGGTCTGGACCGCCGTCGGCGTCCCCGCCAGTTGCCGGCTCGAAGGCGTGAACGTCAGACCCGCGGGCAGCGCCTCCTCGAAGCTGTAGGTCAGGTTCCCGTTGCCGCCCGTCGCTTCAGGCAGCGTCAGCGCCGTGATGGCCACGCGCTCCGTGTACACCTGCGCGGCTATCGTCGCGCTCCCGAAGTTCGGCGACGCGTCGGCCTCGACGGTGATCGACAGGGTGAGCGTGGCCGTGTCCCCGTCGGCGTCGGTCACGGTGTAGGTGTAGTTGGTCGCCCCCTGTACCGCGGTTGGGGTCCCCGCCAGCTGCCGGCTCGACTCGGTGAACGTGAGCCCGGCCGGCAACGCCTCCTCGAAGCTGTAGGTCAGGTTCCCGTTGCCGCCCGTCGCTTCGGGCAGCGTCAGCGCCGTGATCGCTACATCCTGCGTGTACACCTGCGCGGCTATCGTCGCGCTCCCGAAGTTCGGCGACGCGTCGGCCTCGACGGTGATCGAGAGGGTGAGCGTGGCGGTGTCCCCGTCGTCGTCGGTCACCGTGTAGGTGTAGTCCGTGGCGGTCTGCACCGACGTGGGCGTGCCCGCCAGCTGCCGGCTCGACTCGGTGAAGGTCAGCCCGGCCGGCAACGCCTCCTCGAAGCTGTAGGTCAGGTTCCCGTTGCCGCCCGTCGCTTCAGGGAGCGTCAGCGCCGTGATCGCCACATCCTGCGTGTACACCTGCGCGGCTATCGTCGCGCTCCCGAAGCTGGGCGACGCGTCGGCCTCGACGGTGATCGACAAAGTCAGCGTGGCGGTGTCCCCGTCGTCGTCGGTCACCGTGTAGGTGTAGTCCGTGGCGGTCTGCACCGCCGTCGGCGTCCCCGCCAGTTGCCGGCTCGAAGGCGTGAACGTCAGACCCGCAGGCAGCGCCTCTTCGAAGCTGTAGGTCAGGTTCCCGTTGCCGCCCGTCGCTTCGGGCAGCGTCAGCGCCGTGATCGCTACATCCTGCGTGTACACCTGCGCGGCTATCGTCGCGCTCCCGAAGTTCGGCGACGCGTCGGCCTCGACGGTGATCGAGAGGGTCAGCGTGGCGGTGTCCCCGTCGTCGTCGGTCACCGTGTAGGTGTAGTCCGTGGCGGTCTGCACCGCCGTCGGCGTCCCCGCCAGTTGCCGGCTCGAAGGCGTGAACGTCAGACCCGCGGGCAGCGCCTCCTCGAAGCTGTAGGTCAGGTTCCCGTTGCCGCCCGTCGCTTCGGGCAGCGTCAACGCCGTGATCGCTACATCCTGCGTGTACACCTGCGCGGCTATCGTCGCGCTCCCGAAGTTCGGCGACGCGTCGGCCTCGACGGTGATCGAGAGGGTGAGCGTGGCGGTGTCCCCGTCGTCGTCGGTCACCGTGTAGGTGTAGTCCGTGGCGGTCTGCACCGACGTGGGCGTCCCTGCCAGTTGCCGGCTCGAAGGCGTGAACGTCAGACCCGCGGGCAGCGCCTCCTCGAAGCTGTAGGTCAGGTTCCCGTTGCCGCCCGTCGCTTCGGGCAGCGTCAGCGCCGTGATCGCTACATCCTGCGTGTACACCTGCGCGGCTATCGTCGCGCTCCCGAAGTTCGGCGACGCGTCGGCCTCGACGGTGATCGAGAGGGTGAGCGTGGCGGTGTCCCCGTCGTCGTCGGTCACCGTGTAGGTGTAGTCCGTGGCGGTCTGCACCGACGTGGGCGTCCCTGCCAGTTGCCGGCTCGAAGGCGTGAACGTCAGACCCGCGGGCAGCGCCTCCTCGAAGCTGTAGGTCAGGTTCCCGTTGCCGCCCGTCGCTTCGGGCAGCGTCAGCGCCGTGATCGCTACATCTTGCGTGTACACCTGCGCGACTATTGTCGCGCTCCCGAAGTTCGGCGACGCGTCGGCCTCGACGGTGATCGACAAGGTCAGCGTGGCGGTGTCCCCGTCGGCGTCGGTCACGGTGTAGGTGTAGTTGGTCGCCCCCTGTACCGCGGTCGGCGTGCCCGCCAGCTGCCGGCTCGACTCGGTGAAGGTCAGCCCGGCCGGCAACGCCTCCTCGAAGCTGTAGCTCAGGTTCCCGTTGCCGCCCGTCGCCTCAGGGAGCGTCAGCGCCGTAATGGCCACGCCCTGCGTGTACACCTGCGCCGGTACCGTGCTCGACCCGAAGCTGGGCGACGCGTCGGCCTCGACCGTGATCGACAAAGTCAGCGTCGCCGTATCCCCGTCGGCGTCGGTCACGGTGTAGGTGTAGTTGGTCGCTCCCTGTACCGCGGTCGGCGTGCCCGCCAGCTGCCGGCTCGACTCGGTGAAGGTCAGCCCGGCCGGCAACGCCTCCTCGAAGCTGTAGCTCAGGTTCCCGTTGCCGCCCGTCGCCTCAGGGAGCGTCAGCGCCGTAATGGCCACGCCCTGCGTGTACACCTGCGCCGGTATCGTGCTCGACCCGAAGCTGGGCGACGCGTCGGCCTCGACCGTGATCGACAAAGTCAGCGTCGCCGTATCCCCGTCGGCGTCGGTCACGGTGTAGGTGTAGTTGGTCGCTCCCTGTACCGCGGTCGGCGTGCCCGCCAGCTGCCGGCTCGACTCGGTGAAGGTCAGCCCGGCCGGCAACGCCTCCTCGAAGCTGTAGCTCAGGTTCCCGTTGCCGCCCGTCGCTTCGGGCAGCGTCAACGCCGTAATGGCCACGCCCTGCGTGTACACCTGCGCCGGTATCGTGCTCGACCCGAAGCTGGGCGACGCGTCGGCCTCGACGGTGATCGACAAAGTCAGCGTGGCGGTATCCCCGTCGGCGTCGGTCACCGTGTAGGTGTAGTTGGTCGCCCCCTGTACCGCGGTCGGCGTGCCCGCCAGCTGCCGGCTCGACTCGGTGAACGTGAGCCCGGCCGGCAACGCCTCCTCGAAGCTGTAGGTCAGGTTCCCGTTGCCGCCCGTCGCTTCGGGCAGCGTCAACGCCGTGATGGCCACGCCCTGCGTGTACACCTGTGCCGGTATCGTGCTCGACCCGAAGCTGGGCGACGCGTCGGCCTCGACGGTGATCGAGAGGGTCAGCGTCGCTGTGTCTCCGTCGGCGTCGGTCACCGTGTAGGTGTAGTTGGTCGCTCCCTGTACCGCGGTCGGCGTCCCCGCCAGCTGCCGGTTCGACTCGGTGAACGTGAGCCCGGCCGGCAGCGCCTCCTCGAAGCTGTAGGTCAGGTTCCCGTTGCCGCCCGTCGCCTCAGGGAGCGTCAGCGCCGTAATGGCCACGCCCTGCGTGTACACCTGCGCGGCTATCGTCGCGCTCCCGAAGCTGGGCGACGCGTCGGCCTCGACGGTGATCGACAAGGTCAGCGTGGCGGTGTCCCCGTCGGCGTCGGTCACGGTGTAGGTGTAGTTGGTCGCCCCCTGTACCGCGGTCGGCGTGCCCGCCAGCTGCCGGCTCGATTCGGTGAACGTGAGCCCGGCCGGCAACGCCTCCTCGAAGCTGTAGCTCAGGTTCCCGTTGCCGCCCGTCGCTTCGGGCAGCGTCAACGCCGTGATGGCCACGCCCTGCGTGTACACCTGCGCCGGTATCGTGCTCGACCCGAAGCTGGGCGACGCGTCGGCCTCGACGGTGATCGAGAGGGTCAGCGTCGCGGTGTCTCCGTCGGCGTCGGTCACGGTGTAGGTGTAGTTGGTCGCCCCCTGTACCGCGGTCGGCGTGCCCGCCAGCTGCCGGCTCGACTCGGTGAACGTGAGCCCGGCCGGCAGCGCCTCCTCGAAGCTGTAGCTCAGGTTCCCGTTGCCGCCCGTCGCTTCGGGCAGCGTCAACGCCGTAATGGCCACGCCCTGCGTGTACACCTGCGCCGGTATCGTGCTCGACCCGAAGCTGGGCGACGCGTCTGCCTCGACGGTGATCGAGAGGGTCAGCGTCGCCGTATCCCCGTCGGCGTCGGTCACGGTGTAGGTGTAGTTGGTCGCTCCCTGTACCGCGGTCGGCGTGCCCGCCAACTCCCGGCTCGACTCGGTGAACGTGAGCCCGGCCGGCAGCGCCTCCTCGAAGCTGTAGCTCAGGTTCCCGTTGCCGCCCGTCGCTTCGGGCAGCGTCAACGCCGTAATGGCCACGCCCTGCGTGTACACCTGCGCCGGTATCGTGCTCGACCCGAAGCTGGGCGACGCGTCTGCCTCGACGGTGATCGAGAGGGTCAGCGTCGCCGTATCCCCGTCGGCGTCGGTCACGGTGTAGGTGTAGTTGGTCGCTCCCTGTACCGCGGTCGGCGTGCCCGCCAACTCCCGGCTCGACTCGGTGAACGTGAGCCCGGCCGGCAGCGCCTCCTCGAAGCTGTAGCTCAGGTTCCCGTTGCCGCCCGTCGCTTCGGGCAGCGTCAACGCCGTAATGGCCACGCCCTGCGTGTACACCTGCGCCGGTATCGTGCTCGACCCGAAGCTGGGCGACGCGTCTGCCTCGACGGTGATCGAGAGGGTCAGCGTCGCCGTATCCCCGTCGGCGTCGGTCACGGTGTAGGTGTAGTTGGTCGCTCCCTGTACCGCGGTCGGCGTGCCCGCCAACTCCCGGCTCGACGCGGTAAACGTGAGCCCGGCCGGCAGCGCCTCCGTGATGCTGTAGGTCAGCGTCCCGTTGCCGCCCGTCGCCTCAGGGAGCGTCAGCGCCGTGATGGCCACGCCCTGCGTGTACACCTGTGCCGGTATCGTGCTCGACCCGAAGCTGGGCGACGCGTCTGCCTCGACGGTGATCGAGAGGGTCAGCGTCGCCGTATCCCCGTCGTCGTCGGTCACCGTGTAGGTGTAGTTGGTCGCTCCCTGTACCGCGGTCGGCGTCCCCGCCAGCTGCCGGTTCGACTCGGTGAACGTCAGCCCCGCAGGCAGCGCCTCCGTGATGCTGTAGGTCAGCGTCCCGTTGCCGCCCGTCGCCTCAGGGAGCGTCAGCGCCGTGATGGCCACGCCCTGCGTGTACACCTGTGCCGGTATCGTGCTCGACCCGAAGCTGGGCGAGGCGTCGGCCTCGACGGTGATCGACAAAGTCAGCGTGGCCGTATCCCCGTCGTCGTCGGTCACCGTGTAGGTGTAGTCCGTGGCGGTCTGGACGGCCGTCGGCGTCCCCGCCAGTTGCCGATTCGACGCGGTAAACGTGAGCCCGGCCGGCAGCGCTTCCGCGATGCTGTAGCTCAGCGTCCCGTTGCCGCCCGTCGCCTCCGGCAACGTCAGCGCCGTGATGCCCACGTCCTGCGTGTACACCTGCGCCGTTATGGTGCTCGACCCGAAGCTGGGTGACGCGTCGGCCTCGACGGTGATCGACAAAGTCAGCGTGGCGGTATCCCCGTCGGCGTCGGTCACCGTGTAGGTGTAGTCCGTGGCGGTCTGGACGGCCGTCGGCGTCCCCGCCAGTTGCCGGTTCGACGCGGTAAACGTGAGCCCGGCCGGCAGCGCTTCCGCGATGCTGTAGCTCAGCGTCCCGTTGCCGCCCGTCGCCTCCGGCAGCGTCAGCGCCGTAATGGCCACGTCCTGCGTGTACACCTGCGCCGTTATGGTGCTCGACCCGAAGCTGGGTGACGCGTCGGCCTCGACGGTGATCGACAAAGTCAGCGTGGCGGTATCCCCGTCGGCGTCGGTCACCGTGTAGGTGTAGTCCGTGGCGGTCTGGACGGCCGTCGGCGTCCCGGCCAGTTGCCGGTTCGACGCGGTAAACGTGAGCCCGGCCGGCAGCGCTTCCGCGATGCTGTAGCTCAGCGTCCCGTTGCCGCCCGTCGCCTCCGGCAACGTCAGCGCCGTGATGGCCACGTCCTGCGTGTAGACCTGCGCCGTTATGGTGCTCGACCCGAAGCTGGGCGACGCGTCGGCCTCGACGGTGATCGAGAGGGTCAGCGTCGCCGTGTCTCCGTCGGCGTCGGTCACGGTGTAGGTGTAGTTGGTCGCCCCCTGTACCGCGGTCGGCGTCCCCGCCAGCTGCCGGTTCGACTCGGTGAACGTCAGCCCCGCAGGCAGCGCCTCCGTGATGCTGTAGGTCAGCGTCCCGTTGCCGCCCGTCGCCTCAGGGAGCGTCAGCGCCGTGATGGCCACGCCCTGCGTGTACACCTGTGCCGGTATCGTGCTCGACCCGAAGCTGGGCGAGGCGTCGGCCTCGACGGTGATCGACAAAGTCAGCGTGGCCGTATCCCCGTCGTCGTCGGTCACCGTGTAGGTGTAGTCCGTGGCGGTCTGGACGGCCGTCGGCGTCCCCGCCAGTTGCCGGTTCGACGCGGTAAACGTGAGCCCGGCCGGCAGCGCTTCCGCGATGCTGTAGGTCAGCGTCCCGTTGCCGCCCGTCGCCTCCGGCAACGTCAGCGCCGGGATGGCCACGTCCTGCGTGTACACCTGCGCCGTTATGGTGCTCGACCCGAAGCTGGGTGACGCGTCGGCCTCGACGGTGATCGACAAAGTCAGCGTGGCGGTATCCCCGTCGTCGTCGGTCACCGTGTAGGTGTAGTCCGTGGCGGTCTGGACGGCCGTCGGCGTCCCCGCCAGTTGCCGATTCGACGCGGTAAACGTGAGCCCGGCCGGCAGCGCCTCCGTGATGCTGTAGCTCAGCGTCCCGTTGCCGCCCGTCGCCTCCGGCAACGTCAGCGCCGGGATGGCCACGTCCTGCGTGTACACCTGCGCCGTTATGGTGCTCGACCCGAAGCTGGGCGTCGCGTCGGCCTCGACGGTGATCGACAAAGTCAGCGTGGCGGTATCCCCGTCGTCGTCGGTCACCGTGTAGGTGTAGTCCGTGGCGGTCTGGACGGCCGTCGGCGTCCCCGCCAGTTGCCGGTTCGACGCGGTAAACGTGAGCCCGGCCGGCAGCGCCTCCGTGATGCTGTAGCTCAGCGTCCCGTTGCCGCCCGTCGCCTCAGGGAGCGTCAGCGCCGTGATGGCCACGCCCTGCGTGTACACCTGTACCGGTATCGTGCTCGACCCGAAGCTGGGCGACGCGTCTGCCTCGACGGTGATCGACAAGGTCAGCGTGGCGGTGTCCCCGTCGGCGTCGGTCACCGTGTAGGTGTAGTCCGTGGCGGTCTGGACGGCCGTCGGCGTCCCCGCCAGTTGCCGATTCGACGCGGTAAACGTGAGCCCGGCCGGCAGCGCTTCCGCGATGCTGTAGCTCAGCGTCCCGTTGCCGCCCGTCGCCTCCGGCAACGTCAGCGCCGTGATGGCCACGTCCTGCGTGTAGACCTGCGCCGTTATGGTGCTCGACCCGAAGCTGGGCGACGCGTCGGCCTCGACGGTGATCGAGAGGGTCAGCGTCGCCGTGTCTCCGTCGGCGTCGGTCACGGTGTAGGTGTAGTTGGTCGCCCCCTGTACCGCGGTCGGCGTGCCCGCCAGTTGCCGGTTCGACCCGGTGAACGTGAGCCCGGCCGGCAGCGCTTCCGCGATGCTGTAGCTCAGCGTCCCGTTGCCGCCCGTCGCCTCCGGCAGCGTCAGCGCCGTGATGGCCACGTCCTGCGTGTACACCTGCGCCGTTATGGTGCTCGACCCGAAGCTGGGTGACGCGTCGGCCTCGACGGTGATCGACAAAGTCAGCGTCGCCGCATCCCCGTCGGCGTCGGTCACCGTGTAGGTGTAGTCCGCGGCGGTCTGGACCGTCGTCGGCGTTCCGGACAACTCCCGGCTCGACGCGTTAAACGTGAGCCCGGCCGGCAGCGCCTCGGCGATGCTGTAGGCCAGCGTCCCGTTGCCGCCCGTCGCTTCGGGCAGCGTCAGCGCGGTGATGGCCACGTCCTGCGTGTACACCTGCGCCGTTATGGTGCTCGACCCGAAGCTGGGTGACGCGTCGGCCTCGACGGTGATCGACAAAGTCAGCGTGGCGGTATCCCCGTCGGCGTCGGTCACCGTGTAGGTGTAGTCCGTGGCGGTCTGGACGGCCGTCGGCGTCCCCGCCAGTTGCCGGTTCGACGCGGTAAACGTGAGCCCGGCCGGCAGCGCCTCCGTGATGCTGTAGCTCAGCGTCCCGTTGCCGCCCGTCGCCTCCGGCAACGTCAGCGCCGTGATGGCCACTTCCTGCGTGTACACCTGCGCCGTTATGGTGCTCGACCCGAAGCTGGGCGACGCGTCGGCCTCGACGGTGATCGACAAAGTCAGCGTGGCGGTATCCCCGTCGGCGTCGGTCACCGTGTAGGTGTAGTCCGTCGCGGTCTGGACCGTCGTCGGCGTCCCGGACAACTCCCGGCTCGACCCGGTGAACGTGAGCCCGGCGGGCAGTGCCTCGGCGAAGCTGTAGGTCAGCGTCCCGTTGCCACCCGTCGCTTCCGGTAACGTCAGCGCCGCAATGGCCACGTCCTTCGTGTACACCTGCGCGGCTATCGTCGCGCTCTCGAAGCTCGGCGACACGTTGTCCTCGACGGTGATCGACAGGGTGAGCGTGGCCGCGTCCCCGTCGGCGTCGGTCACGGTGTAGGTGTAGTCCGTGGCGGTCTGGACCGTCGTCGGCGTTCCGGACAACTGCCGGCTCGCCCCGGTGAACGTCAGGCCGACCGGCAGCGTCTCGGCGATGGTGTAGGTCAGCGTCCCGTTGCCGCCCGTCGCCTCCGGCAAAGTCAGCGCCGTGATCGCCACGTCCTTCGTGTAGACCTGCGCGGCTATCGTGCTCGACCCGAAGCTCGGCGACACGTCATCCTCGACGGTGATCGACAGGGTGAGCGTCGCTGTATCCCCGTCGGCGTCGGTCACGGTGTAGGTGTAGTCCGTGGCGGTCTGGACCGTGGTCGGCGTTCCGGACAACTGCCGGCTCGCCCCGGTGAACGACAGCCCGGCGGGCAGTGCCTCGGCGATGCTGTAGGTCAGCGTCCCGTTGCCGCCCGTCGCTTCGGGCAACGTCAGCGCCGTGATGGCCACGTCCTTCGTGTACACCTGCGCCGGTATCGTCGCGCTCCCGAAGCTCGGCGACACGTCGTCCTCGACGGTGATCGACAGGGTGAGCGTGGCCGCGTCCCCGTCGGCGTCGGTCACGGTGTAGGTGTAGTCCGTGGCGGTCTGGACCGTCGTCGGCGTCCCCGTCAGCTGGCGGCTCGACCTGGTGAACGTGAGCCCGGCCGGCAGCGCCTCGGCGATGGTGTAGGTCAGCGTCCCGTTGCCGCCCGTCGCCTCAGGCAGCGTCAGCGCCGTGATGGCCACGTCCTTCGTGAAGACCTGTGCCGGTATCGTCGCGCTCCCGAAGCTGGGCGTCGCATCCGCCTCGACCGTGATCGACAGGGTCAGCGTCGCTGTGTCCCCGTCGGCGTCGGTCACCGTGTAGGTGTAGTCCGTAGCCGCCTGCACGGCCCTCGGCTGCCCCGACAACTGCCGGCTCGCCCCCGTGAACGCCAGACCGCCGGGGAGTGCCTCGGCGATGGTGTAGGTCAGCGTCCCGTTACCCCCCGTCGCTTCAGGCAGCGTCAGCGTCGTAATGGTCACGCGATGCGTGTAGACCTGCGCCGGTATCGTCGCGCTCCCGAAGCTGGGCGTCGCATCCGCCTCGACGGTGATCGACAGGGTCAGCGTCTCCGTGTCCCCGTCGGCGTCGGTCACCGTGTAGGTGTAGTCCGTGGCGGTCTGGACCGTCGAGGGTGTTCCGGACAACTCCCGGCTCGACCCGGTGAACGTCAGCCCGGCGGGCAGCGCCTCGGCGATGGTGTAGGTCAGCGCCCCGTTGCCGCCCGTCGCCTCCGGCAACGTCAGCGCCGTAATGGCCACGCCCTCCGTGTACACCTGCGCCGGTATCGTGCTCGACCCGAAGCTGGGCGACGCGTCGGCCTCGACGGTGATCGACAAAGTCAGCGTCGCCGCATCCCCGTCGGCGTCGGTCACCGTGTAGGTGTAGTCCGTGGCGGTCTGGACCGCCGTAGGCGTTCCCGCCAGCTGGCGGCTCGAACCCGTGAACGTCAGCCCCGCAGGCAGCGTCTCGACGATGCTGTAGGTCAGCGTCCCGTTGCCGCCTTTCGCCTCAGGAAGCGTCAGCGCAGTAATGGCCACGCCCTGCGTGTACACCTGCGCCGGTATCGTGCTCGACCCGAAGCTCGGCGACACGTTGTCCTCGACCGTGATCGACAGGGTCAGCGTTGCCGTGTCCCCGTCGGCGTCGGTCACCATGTAGGTGTAGTCCGCCGCCCCCACCACCGCCGTCGGCGTTCCCGACAACTGCCGGTTCGAACCCGTGAACGTCAGCCCGGGAGGCAGCTTCCCGGCGAAGCTGTAGGTCAGCGTCCCGTTGCCGCCCGTCGCCTCCGGCAACGTCAGTGCCGTAATCGCCACGTCATACGTGTACACCTGCGCCGGTATCGTCGCGCTCCCGAAGCTCGGCGTCGCATCCGCCTCGACGGTGATCGACAGGGTCAGCGTGGCCGTATCCCCGTCGGCGTCGGTCACCGTGTAGGTGTAGTCCGTCGCGGTCTGGACCGTCGTCGGCGTCCCGGACAACTCCCGGCTCGACCCGGTGAACGTGAGCCCGGCGGGCAGTGCCTCGGCGAAGCTGTAGGTCAGCGTCCCGTTGCCGCCCGTCGCCTCCGGCAGCGTCAGGGCCGTAATGGCCACGCCCTCCGTGTACACCTGCGCCGGTATCGTGCTCGACCCGAAGCTGGGCGACGCGTCCGCCTCGACGGTGATCGACAAAGTCAGCGTCGCCGCATCCCCGTCGGCGTCGGTCACCGTGTAGGTGTAGTCCGTGGCGGTCTGGACCGTCGTAGGCGTTCCCGCCAGCTGGCGGCTCGACCCGGTGAACGTGAGCCCGGCCGGCAGCGCCTCCGCGAAGCTGTAGGTCAGCGTCCCGTTGCCGCCTTTCGCCTCAGGAAGCGTCAGCGCCGTAATCGCCACGCCCTGCGTGTACACCTGCGCCGGTATCGTGCTCGACACGAAGCTCGGCGACACGTTGTCCTCGACGGTGATCGACAGGGTCAGCGTCGCCGTGTCCCCGTCGGCGTCGGTCACCATGTAGGTGTAGTCCGCCGCCCCCACCACCGCCGTCGGCGTTCCCGACAACTGCCGGTTCGAACCCGTGAACGTCAGCCCGGGAGGCAGCTTCCCGGCGAAGCTGTAGGTCAGCGTCCCGTTGCCGCCCGTCGCCTCCGGCAACGTCAGTGCCGTAATCGCCACGTCATACGTGTACACCTGCGCCGGTATCGTCGCGCTCCCGAAGCTCGGCGTCGCATCCGCCTCGACGGTGATCGACAGGGTCAGCGTGGCCGTATCCCCGTCGGCGTCGGTCACCGTGTAGGTGTAGTCCGTCGCGGTCTGGACCGTCGAGGGTGTTCCGGACAACTCCCGGCTCGACCCGGTGAACGTCAGGCCGACCGGCAGCGTCTCGGCGATGGTGTAGGTCAGCGTGCCGTTGCCGCCCGTCGCCTCCGGCAACGTCAGTGCCGTAATCGCCACGTCATACGTGTACACCTGTGCCGGTATCGTCGCGCTTCCGAAGCTCGGCGTCGCATCCGCCTCGACGGTGATCGACAGGGTCAGCGTCTCCGTATCCCCGTCGGCGTCGGTCACCGTGTAGGTGTAGTCCGTGGCGGTCTGGACCGTCGTGGGCGTCCCGGACAACTCCCGGCTCGACCCGGTGAACGTCAAACCGGCGGGCAGCGCCTCGGCGATGCTGTAGGTCAGCGTCCCGTTGCCGCCCGTCGCCTCCGGCAGCGTGAGCGCCGTGATGGGCACGTCCTTCGTGTAGACCTGCGCCGGTATCGTGCTCGACCCGAAGCTCGGCGACACGTCGTCCTCGACGGTGATCGACAGGATCAGCGTCGCCGTGTCCCCCTCGGCGTCGGTCACGGTGTAGGTGTAGTCCGTGGCGGTCTGGACCGTCGTGGGCGTTCCGGACAACTCCCGGCTCGCCCCGGTGAACGTCAGCCCGGCGGGCAGTGCCTCGGCGATGGTGTAGGTCAGCGTCCCGTTGCCGCCCGTCGCCTCCGGCAACGTCAGCGCCGTGATGGCCACGTCCTTCGTGTAGACCTGGGCGGCTATCGTGCTCGACCCGAAGGTTGGCGTCGCATCCGCCTCGACCGTGATCGACAGGATCAGCGTCGCTGTATCCCCGTCGGCGTCGGTCACGGTGTAGGTGTAGTCCGTGGCGGTCTGGACCGTGGTCGGCGTTCCGGACAACTGCCGGCTCGCCCCGGTGAACGTGAGTCCGACCGGCAGCGTCTCGGCGATGGTGTAGGTCAGCGTCCCGTTGCCGCCCGTCGCTTCGGGCAGCGTCAGCGCCGTGATGGCGACGTCCTTCGTGTACACCTGCGCCGCTATCGTCGCGCTCCCGAAGCTCGGCGATACGTTATCCTCGACGGTGATCGACAAATTCAGCGTCGCCGAATCCCCGTCGGCGTCGGTCACGGTGTAGGTGTAGTCCGTGGCGGTCTGGACCGTCGTGGGCGTCCCCGTCAGCTGGCGGCTCGACCCGGTGAACGACAGCCCGGCGGGCAGCGCCTCGGCGATGGTGTAGGTCAGCGCCCCGTTGCCCCCCGTCGCCTCAGGAAGCGTCAACGTCGTGATGGCCACGTCCTTCGTGTAGACCTGCGGGGCTATCGTGCTCGACCCGAAGCTCGGCGTCGCATCCGCCTCGACGGTGATAGACAGGGTCAGCGTCGCTGTGTCCCCGTCGGCGTCGGTCACCGTGTAGGTGTAGTCCGTAGCCGTCTGCACGGCCCTCGGCTGCCCCGACAACTGCCGGCTCGAACCCGTGAACGTCAGACCGCCGGGGAGTGCCTCGGCGATGGTGTAGGTCAGCGTCCCGTTACCCCCCGTCGCTTCAGGCAGCGTCAGCGCCGTAATGGTCACGCGATGCGTGTAGACCTGCGCCGGTATCGTCGCGCTCCCGAAGCTCGGCGAAGCATCCGCCTCGACCGTGATCGAGAGGGTCAGCGTCTCCGCGTCCCCGTCGGCGTCCGTCACGGTGTAGGTGTAGTCCGTGGCGGTCTGGACCGTCGTGGGCGTCCCTGTCAGCTGCCGGTTCGACCCGGTGAACGTGAGCCCGGCGGGCAGCGCCTCGGCGATGGTGTAGGTCAGCGTCCCGTTGCCGCCCGTCGCCTCCGGCAACGTCAGGGCCGTAATGGCCACGCCCTCCGTGTACACCTGCGCCGGTATCGTGCTCGACCCGAAGCTTGGCGACGCGTCGGCCTCGACGGTGATCGACAAAGTCAGCGTCGCCGCATCCCCGTCGGCGTCGGTCACGGTGTAGGTGTAGTCCGTGGCGGTCTGGACCGTCGTAGGCGTTCCCGCCAGCTGGCGGCTCGACCCGGTGAACGTGAGCCCGGCGGGCAGCGCCTCGGCGATGGTGTAGGTCAGCGTCCCGTTGCCGCCTTTCGCTTCAGGAAGCGTCAGCGCCGTAATCGCCACGCCCTGCGTGTACACCTGCGCCGGTATCGTGCTCGACACGAAGCTCGGCGACACGTTGTCCTCGACGGTGATCGACAGGGTCAGCGTCGCCGTGTCCCCGTCGGCGTCGGTCACCATGTAGGTGTAGTCCGCCGCCCCCACCACCGCCGTCGGCGTTCCCGACAACTGCCGGTTCGAACCCGTGAACGTCAGCCCGGGAGGCAGTTTCCCGGCGAAGCTGTAGGTCAGCGTCCCGTTGCCGCCCGTCGCCTCCGGCAACGTCAGTGCCGTGATCGCCACGTCATACGTGTACACCTGCGCCGGTATCGTCGCGGTCCCGAAGCTCGGCGTCGCATCCGCCTCGACGGTGATCGACAGGGTCAGCGTGGCCGCGTCCCCGTCGGCGTCGGTCACGGTGTAGGTGTAGTCCGTGGCGGTCTGGACCGTCGTGGGCGTCCCGGACAACTCCCGGCTCGACCCGGTGAACGTCAGCCCGGCGGGCAGCGTCTCGGCGATGGTGTAGGTCAGCGTCCCGTTGCCGCCCGTCGCTTCCGGCAGCGTCAGCGCCGTGATGGCCACGCCCTCCGTGTAGACCTGCGCCGGTATCGTGCTCGACCCGAAGCTCGGCGTCGCATCCGCCTCGACGGTGATCGACAGGATCAGCGTCGCCGTGTCCCCCTCGGCGTCGGTCACGGTGTAGGTGTAGTCCGTGGCGGTCTGGACCGTCGTGGGCGTTCCAGACAACTCCCGGCTCGCCCCGGTGAACGTCAGCCCGGCCGGCAGCGTCTCGGCGATGCTGTAGGTCAGCGTCCCGTTGCCACCCGTCGCTTCGGGCAGCGTCAGCGCCGTGATGGCCACGCCCTCCGTGTAGACCTGCGCCGGTATCGTGCTCGACCCGAAGCTCGGCGACACGTCGTCCTCGACCGTGATCGACAGGGTCAGCGTCGCTGTATCCCCGTCGGCGTCGGTCACCGTGTAGGTGTAGTCCGTGGCGGTCTGGACCGTGGTCGGCGTTCCGGACAACTGCCGGCTCGCCCCGGTGAACGTCAGGCCAACCGGCAGCGTCTCGGCGATGGTGTAGGTCAGCGTTCCGTTGCCGCCCGTCGCTTCGGGCAGCGTCAGCGCCGTGATGGCCACGTCCTTCGTGTAGACCTGCGCCGGTATCGTCGCGCTTCCGAAGCTCGGCGATACGTCATCCTCGACGGTGATCGACAAATTCAGCGTCGCCGAATCCCCGTCGGCGTCGGTCACGGTGTAGGTGTAGTCCGTGGCGGTCTGGACCGTCGTGGGCGTTCCGGACAACTCCCGGCTCGACCCGGTGAACGTGAGTCCGGCCGGCAGCGTCTCGGCGATGGTGTAGGTCAGCGTCCCGTTGCCGCCCGTCGCCTCCGGCAGCGTGAGCGCCGTGATGGCCACGTCCTTCGTGTAGACCTGCGCCGGTATCGTGTTCGACCCGAAGGTTGGCGTCGCATCCGCCTCGACCGTGATCGACAGGGTCAGCGTCGCTGTGTCCCCGTCGGCGTCGGTCACCGTGTAGGTGTAGTCCGTGGCGGTCTGGACCGTCGTGGGCGTTCCGGACAACTCCCGGCTCGACCCGGTGAACGTCAGCCCGGCGGGCAGCGTCTCGGCGATGGTGTAGGTCAGCGTCCCGTTGCCGCCCGTCGCCTCCGGCAGCGTCAGCGCCGTGATCGCCACGCCCTCCGTGTAGATCTGCGCCGGTATCGTCGCGCTCCCGAAGCTCGGCGACACGTCGTCCTCGACGGTGATCGACAAGGTCAGCGTCGCCGTATCTCCGTCGGCGTCGGTCACCGTGTAGGTGTAGTCCGTGGCGGTCTGGACCGTCGTGGGCGTTCCGGACAACTCCCGGCTCGACCCGGTGAACGTCAGCCCGGCCGGCAGCGCCTCGGCGATGGTGTAGGTCAGCGTCCCGTTGCCGCCCGTCGCCTCCGGCAGCGTCAGCGCCGTGATGGCGACGTCCTTCGTGTAGACCTGCGCCGGTATCGTGTTCGACCCGAAGGTTGGCGTCGCATCCGCCTCGACCGTGATCGACAGGGTCAGCGTGGCCGCATCCCCGTCGGCGTCGGTCACGGTGTAGGTGTAGTCCGTGGCGGGCTGGACCGTCGTGGGCGTTCCGGACAACTCCCGGCTCGACCCGGTGAACGTGAGTCCGACCGGCAGCGTCTCGGCGATGGTGTAGGTCAGCGTCCCGTTGCCGCCCGTCGCCTCCGGCAGCGTGAGTGCCGTAATCGCCACGTCCTTCGTGTAGATTTGCGCGGCTATCGTGTTCGACCCGAAGCTCGGCGACAGGTCGTCCTCGACGGTGATGGACAGGGTCAGCGTGGCCGCGTCCCCGTCGGCGTCGGTCACGGTGTAGGTGTAGTCCGTGGCGGTCTGGACCGTCGTGGGCGTTCCGGACAACTCCCGGCTCGACCCGGTGAACGTGAGTCCGACGGGCAGCGTCTCGGCGATGGTGTAGGTCAGCGTCCCGTTGCCGCCCGTCGCCTCCGGCAGCGTCAGCGCCGTGATGGCCACGCCCTCCGTGTAGACCTGCGCCGGTATCGTGCTCGACCCGAAGCTCGGCGACACGTCGTCCTCGACGGTGATCGACAGGATCAGCGTCGCCGTGTCCCCCTCGGCGTCGGTCACGGTGTAGGTGTAGTCCGTGGCGGTCTGGACCGTCGTGGGCGTCCCGGACAACTCCCGGCTCGACCCGGTGAACGACAGCCCGGCCGGCAGCGCCTCGGCGATGGTGTAGGTCAGCGTCCCGTTGCCGCCCGTCGCCTCCGGCAGCGTCAGCGCCGTGATGGCCACGCCCTCCGTGTACACCTGCGCCGGTATCGTGCTCGACCCGAAGCTGGGCGACACGTCGTCCTCGACCGTGATCGACAGGGTGAGCGTGGCCGTGTCCCCGTCGCCGTCGGTCACCGTGTAGGTGTAGTCCGTCGCGGTCTGGATCGTCGTCGGCGTTCCGGACAACTCCCGGCTCGACCCGGTGAACGTCAGCCCGGCGGGCAGCGTCTCGGCGATGCTGTAGGTCAGCGTCCCGTTGCCGCCCGTCGCCTCCGGCAACGTCAGCGCCGTGATGGCCACGCCCTCCGTGTACACCTGTGCGGTTATCGTCTCGCTCCCGAAACTCGGCGACTCGTCGGCCTCGACCGTGACCGTGAACGTATCGTCCACCGTGCCGCCCTGACCGTCGTCCGCGGTCAGCGTCGCGGTCGCCGTGCCCGCGGTGACCCCCGCGACGGTCAGCGTCGTCCCGGACACCGTCACCGTCGCGACCGCCGCGGCATCGGACGCAGCCGTCAGCGTCAGCGGGTCACCGTCGACGTCGGTGAACACCGACGACACGTCCACGTCCACCGTCTCGCCCTCGACCACGCTCTGGTCCGGGACCGGGTTGGTCACCCCCGGCAGAGTGTTTTTGGTGCGCGCCGTAAGGCTATCGCCGTACGGATTCGAGTCCTCGCATGTAGGGGAATAGACAGCCACGCGGACTTCGTACGCGACGTCGTCGAGCGTTACGCCGATCTCGCCCGCGTTATGGCCGGTAGCGGATGGACCGATGGTGAAGGACTTGGATGAAACCGAGGTCCCTAGGTCTTCCCTGATTTCATAGGATCCGCTGGTGGCATTGTTCGGATCGTCCGCGACGAAGGTCCGCCACGGCTGGCCGATCTTCCTGTAGTCGACGAACCAGCGATCCACCGGGTTACAGGCCGAGTTGCCAAGGCTCCAGCTCCAGGTCAGGTGGACTTCCGCCAGGTTCGAGCCCTGCCCGATGCTGTCGATGGTCGGGCCGGGAGGCTGGGCCTGCGCCGATGCCGCCAGGCCCAGCATCGGAATCACCAGGAGGAACAGGAGAGGTCGACGGCCGGTCGTCAAGTTCATGTCGTGTATGCTCGTCTCAATGGCAGCCCGGTTCGTCAGCTGCGCAACAACGAGGGGGATCGTACGCGCGTCGCGGTGATGACGCGCAGCGGGTTGTCGATGTCCTCGACCGGCCGGTGGTCAGTCGCGTGCCCAGGTAGCCGAGCATGCCCGCGGTGTGCGTGGGGGAGCGCCCGCGTGAGCCGGACGAAGGCGTCAGAAGAACGCGGGCCGACGAGCGCGACCACTCATCGAGCAGCGCCGCCGCTGCGGGTGCCGGAGCCGGTATCAGCATCGTCATCAGGCATTTCTCCAGCTCGCTTGGGCGGCCCAGTTCGAGCCTCCGCGTCTACGGGAGAAGATGCCGTCACGCCCGCGCAGGCCAACCGCTGCTGTCCCGTCCGGTTCCACGGTTCGGAGCGTTCATCGCCGACCGCTCCGACCACTCGACCCGGAACAGCCCTACACCTTGCCCGCGCACGGCATAGGTTACCGGTATCGCCTTCGCCGAAAGGGCTTCCGGAAAAGCCCGACCTAGCCCGGAAATTCACGACGGCGTTGGGGTTGGCACAGACACGAGAGCCTCCGTGTGCCTAAACGGGCTGTTGGAACAGGTGTTTCGGGCACGGGGGAGGTTCGTCTTGTGACCCCCACGATGGCACAGACTGTTCTTTGCCCCACCCGTTCTGCTAGCCGCGGCTTTCGGGCCGCAGCTGGCGCAGCGGCCGGGGTCCGCTTCCACCGCCGGGCAGACCCTCAGCCCTCATGCTCGTCGGTCTGAGGCGCGTCCTCGCTAGTTCTACTCAAATCCGATCTTGATGGAAGTCGAGTTGCGCCGTCAAGCGGCGTCTTCGTTTTTCCGGGTAGAGGCGAGAAAGTCCGCGAAGTGGCGTGCAGCTTATTTGGGGCGCATGTGCCGATACGCAGGGCATGGTCGGACGGATCGGCGGCGGCGGCTCGAAGCCACCACGGCGAGAGCAGGATCCGGGGGGCGAGCGCATCGGGGAACTCGAGCGGGAGAACATCAAGCTGATCGACGACATAGCACTTCAGGCGGGCGAATCGGGCCTGGAGGCGCTGCAGGGGTCCGCAAGGGCGGGCCGAAGGCGTCGGAGGCAAGCTCGAGGTTGACGAGGGCGCCGGCGGTCGCCGCCGTCAGAGCCATCGGCACACCAGCCGGCGTTCCGCGTGCCGGCTCGGGCGAGCGCTTTGGCCGAACGGGCGTTTTTGCGGCGGTCTCTGACGGTTTCGGCCCCGACGGGCGGCGGCGGCCCGAGGGGCGCAACGGGCCCAAAAATCCAACAGAACAGGCCCTTTTGGTTGGGGAAAGGGCCTGGAGAGTTGGCGCGCCCGACAGGATTCGAACCTGTGGCCTTCGGCTCCGGAGGCCGACGCTCTATCCAGCTGAGCTACGGGCGCGTCCTTTAGAATCAAGCACTTACACGAACCGTCGGTGTACTGCCAGCCGGTCCTGCCAGCCAAAACGCCCGCCGAACGCGGTCTTCAGCCGGGTCCCCACGTTCTGGACGGGCGATCTCCGCGTCATGCTTCGACGCTGCACCAGAATCGCGAGCGTACTACGATTCGGCACCCCGCATCAATGCACCGGCGGGGCGGGTGCACGACAAGAGAGTCGAGATTGCCGTCAGGAAGGACCGAGAGGAGTGCACCGATGCCGAGACGGAGAAAACGGCGGGCTGCGTCCCCTCGGATCTCCCCAGGGCCCCGGGCGCCGCCGCCGGTCAGTACGCCACCGCCCACCCCTCACGGCGGCGGTCGGCGCCGGCGTGACGCCGGCCCGCGATCTGGTCGACCAGCACCGCCTGGGCGCCGCCGAACTCGGCCGTCCAGCCGCTGCGCGCGTACACGGTGTAGCCGCGTTCGGCGAGGGCGTCGCGGACTTCCTGCGGCACCCCGTCCTCGATGGCGAGCGACCCGTCCCCACGCCGCCGCAGCCGCGGCGCGTCGATGGCCTCCTGCGGGTTCATGCCGAAGAGCTGCATGTTGTTGATGACCTGCACCAGCGTGTGCGTCTGGCCGTCGCCGCCGGGGGTGCCGACGGCGAGCCACGGTAGGTCGTTGTCGAGGATGATGACTGGGCACAGCGTGTGGAGAGGCCGTCGCCGCGGCGCGAAGGCGTTGGGATGGCCCTCGTCGAACCGAAACAGCGACCCGCGGTTGTGCAACACGATGCCGGTGCCGGGCACCACGAGCCCCGACCCGAAGCTGGCGAACAGGCTCTGTATCAGCGAAACCACGTTGCCGTACTGGTCGACCGCGATCACGTAGACGGTGTTCGGATGGTCCTCGGCGGGCTCGACGCGCACGGCCGGCGCCGGTCCGGCGGGGTCGATGGCGGCCGCCATCTTCCGGATCCGGGCGGGGTCGAGCAGATCGTCGACGGAGACGCGCATGGCGGCGGGGTCGGCGAGTTCGCGGTCGCGATCGTCGAACGCGAGCCGGATCGCCTCGGACACCGTGTGCAGGTAGTCGGCCGAGTTGTGGCCGAGGTCGGCGAGATCGGCGTCGACCTCCTGCAGCAGGGCGAGCTCCTGGAGCAGCGTCACTCCCTGGGTGTTCGGCGGGAAGGCGTGCACCTCGAGGTTCTGGTATCGGGTGGTGATCGGCAGGGTCCACTCGGCCAGGTAGTCGGCGAGGTCGTTGGGCATGAGCAGTCCGCCCTGCTCCTGCACGTAGCCGACGATGCGCCGGCCGAGGGCCCCGGTGTAGAACTCCTCCCAGCCCATCTCCTGCAGCGTCCGGAGAGTGGCCGCGAGGTCGGGCCGCGGCAGGACGTCGCCGGCCTGCGGGGGGGCGCCGCCGGGGAGGAAGATGCGGGCCGCCTCGGGGTCCCGCCGCAGCTTGTCGGCGGCCTCGGCGATGTCAGCGGCGAGGGTCTCCGAGACCGGCAGCCCCGCCGTGGCGAGGTCGACGGCCGGCTGCAACGCCTGCGCGAGGGGGATCGTTCCGAAGCGCCGCAGGCCCTCCGCCCAGGCCCCCACGGCGCCGGGGACGGAGACGCTGAGCGGGCCGGTGCGCGGCATGCGCTCGTGACCCTCCGCCTTCAGCTCCTCCAGCGTCTTCGCGCTGCCCGAGCGGCCCGAACCGTTCAGGGCGTAAGTGAGCTGGGTCGCCGAGTCCCAGTAGAGCAGGAACGTGTCGCCGCCGACGCCGTTCATGTGGGGGCGCGCGACGGCGAGCATCGCCGCCGCGGTGATCGCGGCGTCCATGGCGAGCCCGCCGTTCCGCAGTACTTGCAGGCCCGCCTCCGCTGCGAGGGGGTGGCCGGCAGTGACCGCGGCCTCGGTGCCGAGGGCGTCGCGCCCGGGCTCGGCGTCGCGGGAGAGCGGGGAGGAGCAGTTCGCGGTCGCGACGACGACAATCGCGGCGAGGACCGCCGCGGCTGGCCGCCGGGGGCGATGACAGGTGCGGTGTGCGGTCATGGCGTCCTCCCGAAATGGGTCCGATCACTTCGATTCTACCAGCCCGTGTGGAAGCCCCGCGTCGCACGGAGAGCGGCGAGGCGCCCGCCTGACAAGGGCGCGACGAGGGAAGACGTCGCGGGGCGTCGAAGGGGCTACGCCTTCGGGGACGGTTGATTTGCGTCCGACGGAAAGCGTCCCCGCGAAGGGCCGTGCCGGCGGGCGCGGGCGCGCCGGCCGTCGCGCCGGGCGTCTCTGGTAGGATGGCGCGCTATGGCCGACAAACCTGACGCGTTCGACAAGCTGCCCCTGCCCGAGACCAACCCCCGCGGGTTGATGCGGCACTTCGGCCCCGGCCTCATCCTGATGATGACGGGCATCGGCACGAGCCACCTCGTGACCGCGCCGGCGGCGGGGGGCCGGTTCGAGTACGCGCTGCTCTGGTGCATCCCCGTCGCCTACGTCTTCAAGTACTACGGCTTCGAGATGGCGTTCCGGTTCACGAACGCCACCGGGCGCAGCATGCTCGACGCCTACACCACCGCCCCAGGGAAGTGGCCGGTCTGGTACGTGCTGGTCACCACCCTGGTCCAGTGCGCGCTGGGGCAGGCGGGCCGGCTCGCGGCGGCCGCCGCCGTGCTGTTCTTCGTGTTCTCGGAGTATCTCGGGCTCGGACTGCCGAGCTGGTTGTACGGGCTGGGTCTCGGCGTGCTCTCGGTGGGCATCATCCTCTACGGGCGCTACGCTGCCGTCGAGTTCGCCACAAAGGTGCTGGCCGGGATCCTGTTCGTGTCGACGGTGGGGGTCTACCTCTTCGAGCCGGCCCCGGTCTCGGCGATGGGGCGGTTCTTCACGGTCGAGATCCCCGGCGGATCGTGGCTCATCATCGCGGCGTTCCTCGGGCTCCTGCCGACCGGCATCGACGTCTCGCTGCAGGCCTCGGAGTGGGGCAAGGCGAAGCGGGTGGGCATGGGGCGCATCCGCGAGCAGCTCGAGCGGGAGGGCTACGCCCGGCCGTTCGACGCGTTCTCGTCGACCGCGGACGACCTGCGGGTCGAGATCTCGAAGCTGCCGGCCCACGCCCAGGAGTACTGCCGGCGCTGGTTCCGCATCGGCATCTGGGACTTCACGATGGGCCACGTCGTGTCGTTCATCCTTGCGACCATCTTCCTGCTGCTCGCCGCGGTCTGGCTCTATCCCAGCGAGGTGGCGGGCAACGCGGTGATCGGCGAGATCGCCCGCATCTTCACCGACAGCGCGGGGCCGGCGATGATGCTGGTGTTCCTCGCCGGCGCCTTCGCGGCCACGTTCTCGACCGCCTTCAACTACTTCGATGGCTGGCCGCGGGTGGTCGCCGCGTGCTGCCGGAACCTGTTCCGGGAGACGGCGGAGCTGTCCGGGGTCGCGGCCGAGGGGGTGACCGAGGCCCACCGGCGATCGTGGTGGTCGGAGTACAACATCTATCGGGTCACGATGTTCTATTCGCTCATCGCGGCCGTGCTCATCATCGCCGGCCTGCCGCGGCCGGTCTTCCTCGTGCTGGTGTCCTCGGCCCTCGCGTTCTTCATCGCGCCGGTCATCTTCTTTCTCAACATCTACTACTGCGTGACCGTCATCCCGAAGCACGAGAAGGGGTTCTACCCGTCGCAGCCGGTCATCTGGTTCAGTTGGCTCAGCCTCGCGGTGTTCACCGCGCTGACCTTCGTCATCATCCTCGCCCGGGTATTCGGGGTGACCCTGTTCGGCGGCTAGTCGCTAGTGGTTTCGTCACGCCATGGTCTTCGGGTACGGACTTGGTCCTGGGTCCCATCGTCGACGGCCTTCCAGCACCGCGCATGCGAACGTTGGCTGTCGCACCGCACCGAGAGACTGCGCCGCAGGGCGTTACGGGACGGCTTGGGGGCGGCGCGGGCCGCCGCAGGCGACGCTCTCGGGGCCGACTCGCCAATCGTCGTTGCACGCGACCGCACGGTCGCGCCGCGGCCTCCGCTTGGCGCCCGACCGAACCCTCCGGGAGTCCGCGACGTTCCGCGTCGCAGACACGAACGTCTGCGGTGTGGAACGGGTTCGAGCGCGTCGGATACAAGATGTAGTGGTCGACCATACGTCCATGTTCCACATACGGTAGAATGTTCTGCAGGGGTTCGTGGCAGTCGAGCGCCGAGGCTGCGGCGGGATTCTCCTGCGGATCGGCCGGGGCGACGGCCGGAGACCGAGGCCGGAGCGGAACATGCAACCACTATCGGCTATTCGAAGGGCGGCAGCGGCGGCCGCGTGTTGGTGGTTCGCGCTTTCGGCGTCCGCGGCCGGCCAGCCGTTCGAGGTCGACGTGACCCATCGCGCCCGCGGCGTGCAACCCGGCGAAGCGGTCCTCGTGTCGGTCGCGTCGCCGGCGCGGCTCGTCTCGGTCGAGGGGACGATTTTCGACCGTACCGTCCACTTCCATCAGGGAGAGGACGGTTCGTGGCGGGGGCTCGTCGGCATCGACCTGATGGTCGAGCCCGGCGACCACGACCTCGTGCTGCGCATCACCGCGCCCGGGGGGGCGGCTCTCACCCGCGTGCACCGGCTGCCCGTGACCGACAAGGCCTATCCCACCCGCCATCTCAGGGTGGAGCCGCGCTACGTCGAGCCGCCGCCCGAGATCGCGGCCCGCATCGAGCGCGAGTTCCTGCGGCAGACCGCGATCTTCGCCACCGATACGCCGGAGCGGCTCTGGCGCGGGCCGTGGATCCGCCCCGTGCCGGGGCCCGCGAACAGCCGCTTCGGCGCTCGCAGCGTCTTCAACGGCCAGCCCCGGAGCCCGCACAGCGGCGCCGATTTCCTGGCCGGCGTGGGCACCCCGGTCGCCGCCCCCGCCCGCGGTCGCGTCGTCCTCGCCGGCGACACCTATTTCTCGGGTGGGTCGGTCGTCCTCGACCACGGCTGGGGGCTCTACTCCTACCTGGCTCATCTCTCCCGCATTCTCGTCGAAGAGGGCGACCTGGCGGAGCAGGGCGACGTGGTCGCCCGTTCGGGCGCCACCGGGCGGGTCACCGGTCCCCACCTGCACTGGACGGTGCGCATGAGCGGCGCGCGAGTCGACCCCTTGTCGGTGATCGAGATTCTGCAGGACTGACCCGCCTGCGGGGGCGGCCCGTTCCGTCATGTTCCGGGCGTGCGGTTCCGGCAGGTTGAACGCGGGCGCTCCCCGTCGAGCGGCGGCGTCCGCTTCCGTCATCCCCCGGCCGCACGGCATCCGCCGAGTGCGCTATACTGGTCGGCAGACGGGAATCCAGCCGATGCGCATTACCTTCTTGATGCCGCGGCTGCGCGGCTGACCTCCGCTCTTCCTCGACAGCGCCGTCGTTCGCTCGGATCTCGGGACCGAGGCCACAGGCGCGGTGTCGGGATGCTCGGCCCCCGCATTGATCGCGGCGGCGAGCCGCTCGCCGACGGCGTAGCGCGTCCAGTGCAGCGCGTAGCAGTCGCGCGCCCGGCCGCTCGGGCGGTCGTCTCGCCCGGCGGCGTAGCTGATTCGCTTCCCGCTCCTTCGGTTCGTGGTTGCCGCCGCCGGTCGGCGCGGCGCTCCCGTGATCTCCCGTGGTGTTCCGATGTCGCACTCCAACGCCCGGTCCAACGGTCGGCCGACGCCGGCGGCGTCCGGCGCGAGCCTGTGGCGCGACGTGCGCGACGCCGTCCGCTCCGCGCCCCGCGACTACACCAGCGGCAGCCTCGGCCGCGCCGTGCTGCTGCTGGCCGTCCCGATGGTCCTCGAGATGGGGATGCAGTCGGTGTTCTCCGTCGTCGACGTCTACTTCGTCGGCCGCCTCGGTCCCGAGGCGGTGGCCATTCTGGGCCTGTCGGACTCGCTGCTCGCGCTCGTGTTCGCGGTCTCGATCGGCCTCGCCATGGGCGCGGCGGCGATGGTGGCGCGGCGCATCGGGGAGGGGAAGCCCGAGCTTGCGTCGGCCGCGGCGGTGCAGGCCGTCGCCTGCGGTTGTGCGGTGTCGGCGGTGCTGGGCGTGAGCGGGGTCATCTGGGCATCGGACCTCCTGGAGCTGCTCGGCGCCGCCCCCGAGGTCGCCGCGAACGGCCGGACGTTCACCGCCATCATGCTCGGCGGGTGTGTCACCGTGACCCTGCTCTTCATGATCAACGGCATCTTCCGCGGCGCCGGCGACCCGGTGCTGGCGATGCGGGCGCTGTGGCTGGCCAACGTCGTGAACATCGTGCTCGACCCGATCCTCATCTTCGGTCTGGGACCCGTGCCCGCGTTCGGCCTCGAAGGAGCGGCCATCGCCACCACCGCGGGGCGCGGCCTCGGCGTCGTCTACCAGCTTTGCGTCCTCAGCAGCGGGAACGGGCGGGTGGCGGTCGACTGGCGGCGGGCGCGCTTCGAGCTGCAGACTCTGCTGCGGCTGCTAAGGGTCAGCGGCATCGGCGTCGTGCAGTACCTGGTCGGCACCGCGAGCTTCGTCGGTCTCATCCGCATCCTCGCCCCGTTCGGCGACACGGTGCTGGCCGGCTACACGGTGGCCGTCCGCATCATCATCTTCGTTCTGCTGCCGGCGTGGGGCGTCGGCAACGCGGCGGCGACGCTGGTGGGGCAGAACCTCGGCGCGGGCCGGCCGGACCGGGCCGCGCGCGCGGTCTGGTTCACGGCGCGGGTGAACACGGTGTTCCTGGGCATCGTCGGCCTGGTCTTCGTCGTCTTCGCCAGGCCCATCGTGGGACTGCTGGCGGCCGACGCCGAAGTTGCGGAGGTCGCCGCCGCCTGCCTGCGCATCGTTGCCGCGAGCTACGTGTTCTGGGGCTTCGGCCTCGTCACCGTCGTCGCGTTCAACGGGGCCGGCGACACGACCACGCCGACCTGGATCAACTTCTTCGTCTACTGGGTGGTGCAGTTGCCGCTGGCCTGGACGCTGGCGGGGCCGGCCGGGGTCGGCCCCTCGGGGGTGTTCGCGACGGTGGCGGTCTGCCAGACGCTGATGGCCCTGGTGGGCGTGCTCGCGTTCCGGCGTGGGCGGTGGAAGGCGCGGGTGCTGTAAGGCCGGGAGTCCGCGTCGGCGCGATGTGACTACGGTAATTGCGGTTATGATGCCTGAAGGGGGCCGGAGCGATGCGGACGGTGACCGCCGGCCGCGAGCTGAAGCTGCTCGACATCGGGAATCCCAGAGGCATCCGCCTTCCCAAGCCCGTGATATTGCTGACCGGCGCCACCGGGTGCATCGGCGGACGGCTGCTCGCAGCGCTCGAATCGCGCGGTCACGCCGTGCGCTGCATGACGCGCCGGCCGGCCGCCCTCGCGGGCCGGCGGGGGCCCGCCCGCGAGGCCGTCTACGGCGACTGCCTCGACGCGGCCTCTTTGCCGGCGCCGCTGGCCGGCATCGACACCGCCTATTACCTCGTCCACTCGATGGGGGGCGCCGACGACTTCGAGGCGCAGGACCGCGCCGCGGCGAAGAACTTCGGCGCGGCGGCGCGGGCGGCCGGGGTGGGTCGCATCGTCTACGTCGGCGGCCTCGGGGCCGAGGCCGGGCTCTCGCGGCACCTGCGCAGCCGGCACGAGACGGGCGAGGTGCTGCGCGAGGCGGGGGTACCCGTCGTCGAGCTGCGGAGCGGCATCGTGCTCGGGGCCGGCAGCCTCTCGTTCGAGCTGATCCGCGCCCTCGTCGAGCGACTGACGGTCATGTTCTGCCCGTCGTGGGTCCGCACTCCCACCCAGCCGATCGCGCTCGCCGACCTCGTCGCGTATCTCGTGGCCGCGCTCGACCTGCCCCCCGGCGATAGCCGCATCTTCGAGGTCGGCGGGGCCGACGTGGTGTCGTACGCCGACATCATGCGCGAGTACGCCCGGCAGCGGGGGCTCCGCCGGTGGCTGATTCCGGTGCCGCTGTTGACGCCGCGCCTGTCGAGCCTGTGGCTGGGGCTGACCACGCCGGTCTACGCCCGCGTGGGCCGAGAGCTCGTCGATGGCCTGCGGACGGCGACCGTTGCGCGTGACGACACCGCGCGGACGACGTTCCCCGTTCGTCCCCTCGGATTGCGGCCGGCGATTGCGCGAGCGCTGGAGGAGGAGGACGAGGCGTTCGCGGTGACCCGTTGGTCGGCGGCGGCGCTGTCGGCGGGCGCCCGGCTGTCGTGGGGCGGCGTCCGCGTCGGCACCCGGCTGATCCACTCCTGCGCCGTCGACGTTCCCCAGGGGCCGTCCGCCGCCTTCGCGCCCATCCGTCGCATCGGCGGCGACAACGGCTGGTACTACGGCGACTGGCTATGGCGGCTGCGCGGCCTCGTCGACCGGCTGTTCGGCGGGGTTGGCATGGGCCGCGGCCGGCGCGACCCCGAGCGCCTCGCTGTCGGCGAGGTCGTCGATTGCTGGCGGGTGGACGCCTGCGAGCCCGACGTCCGGCTGCGCCTCGCGGCCGAGATGAAGCTGCCGGGCCGCGCCTGGCTCCAGTTCGACGTCACGCCGCGCGATGGGGGCGGGGCGACGGTGCGCCAGACCGCGGTGTTCGACGCCGCCGGCCTCGCGGGCCGCGCCTACTGGCACGCCCTGTACCCGGTTCACGTTCTCCTGTTCCGGGGGCTTCTGCGCAGCATCGCGCGCCAAGCGGCGGGGAGTGTCGCGGGTCCGTGAAGACACCGACCGTCGTGCGGGTTGCGCGACCCCGGCGTCGTTGCTCCTGACGCGCTGGGCCCGACTCGCGTCCTGCCGTTCGGCCCAGGGGGCCGAGCGCTGCAACCCGTTGTCGGACTCGATCCATGAAAAATGCTACTTCATGTGAGTATTATCGTGGATAGATGGCCAGCCAATTGGTTACGCGCGCGGCGCTGAATTGGGTCAAGCAAGCGCTCCTACGGTCGCCCGTCGTCGCCATCGTCGGGCCGCGCCAGTGCGGCAAGACCACGCTGGCCCGGCAACTGGTCTCGGCCGACTCGCCCAACTACTTCGACCTCGAAGACCCCGTCAGCCTAGCCCGGCTGGACCAGCGGCTCGTCGCGCTTCGCGACCTCACCGGCACCGTCGTCATCGACGAGGTGCAGCACCGCCCCGATCTGTTTCCCGTCCTGCGCGTGCTGGC